>CP059258.1:0-4685957 GCA_013693795.1 Anaerolineae bacterium
TTATTCGTCCACCAGTTCCCGCTTAGGATCTTGCCCGTTGCGGTCATGGGCAGGGTCGTCCGGAACTCGATATAGCGCGGTACTTGTAGGCTGCCAGGCCGACCTTGGCAAACTCCATCATCTCGTCCACGGTCGCGGACTCGTTCGGCTTGAGCACGATGTAGGCCTTGATCTCCTCGCCCAGCTTGGAATCGGGCACGCCCTTGACAGCTACCAGCGAGACCTTGGGGTGGGTCATGAAGCTCTTCCAATTCACGCGGGTAGACGTTAAAACCGCCGCGGATAATCATCTCCTTCAGCCGGTCGACGATGTAGAAGTAGCCCTCCTCGTCGGTCTTGCCCATGTCGCCGCTGTGGAACCAGTCGTTGCGAATCACTTCAGCCGTGGCCTGCGGCTTCTTGTAGTAGCCCTTCATCAGTTGATGACCGCGGATCGCTACCTCGCCCACTTCACCGGGGGTATGATTCTCATCCTGCGGGTTGACGATGCGCATATCGGTCAGCCAGATGGGCTGGCCGATGGAGCCGGCCTTACGGGGCCGGTCGAGGTGGTTGAAGGAAGCCACCGGCGAGGTCTCGCTCAGGCCGTAGCCCTCCAGGATCGGCACGCCGAACCTGGCCTCGAAGCCCTTGATCACCTCCAGCGGCAGGGCCGCTCCGCCGCTCACCGCGACGCGCAGGACACGATCTTGGCCAGGTCGAACTTATCGGCATCGGGATAGCCCATCATCGCCCAGTACATGGTCGGCACGCCGGCAAAGAGGGTCACACCGTCGCTGCATGATACCCAGCGCGGCGTCGGGTGTGAAGCGGGGCAGCAGCGTCATGGTTGCGCCCGAAGCGAAGGCCGTTCATGATCACCGTCTGACCAAAGGAGTGGAAGAGCGGCAGCACGCCCAGCGCTACGTCTTTGGGGTTGACGCCCACCGTGTCGCGCGGCAATGGCGTTCATGGTCATATTAGCGTGGGTCGCTCGGCGCCCTTGGGGCTGCCGGTGGTGCCGGAGGTGTAGAGAATCACCGCGGTCCGTCGGGCATGGTCTGCACCGTGTCGAACACCGGCGGTTGGCCAGCCATGACCCGGCCCATCGTCGTGACCCCTTCGCCCTCCACCGGCGGCGCGGCGGCCGGTCGACCGTAATCACGATCAGGTTGCGGCAGCCGGGCGCCTGCTGGTAGCCGTCGAAGGCCATCTGCGCGATGGGCAGATCGGGCGTGCCTTGAAAGGCGATCATGGCCACCGCGCCGCTGTCCTGCAAGTGATAGGCGATCTCGCGCGCCTTGAAGACACGTTGAAGGGTACGACGGAGGCGCCAACCTTGAGGATGGCATAGTAGGCGATTGGGAAGTAGGGCAGGTTGGGGCAGAGAGCGCGACCTTGTCGCCGCGCTGTACACCCAGTTTGCGCAGGCCGTTGGCCAGCTGGTTCGCGGCGCCATTCACCTGGGCATAGGTCAGTTTGGTATCATTGAAAATGACGGCCAGGCCCGGGGGGCCTTGGCGCTGGATTCCAATAACATCGCAAGATTGAGCACAACAACCTCCAGAGATACAGAAGTGGGTGAAGTACGAGCACAAGACTATCTTAGCCCAACAAACCCACAGAAGCAAATGCGCGCCAGGCTTGAAGCGCCCTACGGGCCAGGCGTCCGACATGACTCGTGTTTCCTACCCACCCCAAGGGCTGACAGTGCGACCCGTCGTGCAAATCAGGCGTTACACCGAATCCCGATCGTCGACGGAGCACTGTCAGCCCCGCGCCGCAGGGCAGGGGGAAGGCGTGGTTAGCGTTTGTTCATCTGGGGTAAGTACACCGTTCGGGCAAGCATCACCTGAACCGTGGCTGTGTTGTTGTCTGGGGTCAAGTCCGGTTCGGCCGACGACAGCGCGAGGCTAATCGGCAACAGATCGCCCAGATCGCCGCCCACCGCCTGAACGTTGAGCCGGAACTGGCGAACATCGAACAGGCGCAGATCCGGCAGGTTCCAGGTGACCGTCCCTCCACTGACGGTGGGCGTCACCCCGAGGTGTCGCTGACGTAGCTCAGCCGCGGGTCCAGCGTGGCGGTCAAAAGACTCCACAAGCAGCACACGCTGGCGTTGTACGAAGACAAGGGTAGACCGCACTTCCACATGCGGGTCAGGAGGCCATGCACCGCGGGGCGGCGATCGCCGGCGCACACCAGTACACCGTTCGTTGGGCTTGTGGCGGGGAGCACAGCCCCAACGAACAAGAGGTGCCCAGTCTACCCTCGAGGTGAGAAGGGTCAGCCAGCCGTGCTGGCGTACCACCGGCCAAACCCTTCCTATACCTGAAGTATACACGAAAAACTCTCAGTGGTCTATCAACTTACTCTCAAAATACTGGGGAAATGGGGTAGAGTCGTACGCCCGCCGCGCGGCGGGCAGCGCGTTGCCGCCCCTCATCCCGGGGAGCCGCGCACTGCGGCGTCCTCCTGGCGCTCACCGTCGTCGCGGCCTTCTATCTGATCCTCTTCCGCACGCCGCTGGGCTACAAGTTCCGGGTGGTCGGCAAGATTCTCCCGCCAACTACAGCGGCTTTGATCGACATCTGTTGCCCGTCGCGCCGTACTTGGCCTGTTTTCGACATAGGACGCAAGTTCTCGACCGATATCTTGCGGTTTTGATGCGCTGCACCACAAGATGTAGATCAGGTGCGGTATTCGCTCACATGATCTACGCGACAACTTGTGGTATCGTATCCGACAACCCCTACAGGTTGTGGTATCGAAAACAGGCTTAGACGCAGCCAAGTATAACGACGAGGAGACAACGTATGACAATCGCAACGGTATCCTCCAAGGGCTGGGTCGTCATTCCGGCGGAACTGCGCAAGAAATATGACCTCCATGCTGGCGCGGGTGATGGTTGTGGACTATGGCGGCGTGTTGGCCCTGGCGCCGGCGTTCGATGACCCGGTTGCTCAGGCGGGGCATGCTGGCCGACGGCCCATCGCTGACCGGCGCGCTGCTCAGAGGCGCGCCGAGGAGTTGGCGCGTGAAGGCTGAAGCTGGTCGTTACGTCCTGGACAGCTTTGCGCTGCTGGCCTATCTTGAGAATGAGGCCGGCGCTGACCGGGTGACCGCCCTGCTCGGTGCAGCAGGGCGAGGCGGCGGTCTGGATGTCGATCGTCAACTACGGTGAGGTGGTCTATATCACTCAGCGTGAACAGGGGCTTTTGCTGCCCAACGGGTGATCGCGGCTTTGGATCAACTGCCGATGGTCGTGGTCGCTGCCGGCAGGACGCGGCCCACCGTTCCAAATTGAGTTCAACGCACACAGGGTTGAGGCTTCAGCGGCCGCTGCACCCGTACCACACTGGCCAACCCGGCTGAAGCCTCGTCGCCGCGCCAGATCCAGTCTATCTCACGCCGGCGCGCCGCCGCAGTCCAGCGCGGCGATCACCGCATCGAGGCTCAACGCACACCCGTGTTGCCCGGCCGCCTCGCCGACCGACCCGTTGGATGGCGTGGGTTGGGCTGCCGTCACCCGACGGCGCAGCCTGGCGCTGATTTGCAGGGGGAATGCGTGACGTGCAGCGCGTTCCACAGGCTTGCGGCCATACCGTACAGCCGGGCCGCGGCCGAGGTCATCCTCGCCGCCGCGGCGCCGGCCAGTATTTCCAGGCACTCAGCCAGCACCTCCCGCTCGCCCAACAGGTGGCATAGGCGCACGCTGTCGCCCCAGCGCCGCCGCACGCCCCGTATCTCCCGTGTGCAGGGCAACCCAACCCAGGTTGGCCANGGAGACGGCGATGCCCTTGATGTGCCCGGCACGGTTGGCCAGGGCATGCGCCTCCTCGAACAACGCCGCCGCGGATTTCCACTGCCCAACCGACATACGCACCCATCCGAGGTTCGTGAGCGCCTGGTACATGACACACAGGTCTTCTGCCTCGCGGGCCAGCGCCAGGCTCTCTTCGTTCAGCGCGCGCCGCCTCGCCCCACGCCGTATTGTNNCCATGGCAATCCAGCCCAGGTCGAACAGTACGCAGGCCATGCCCAACCGATCCGCGCAGGCCCGGTACAGCGCCAAGCTCTCGTTTAGCCAGGCCTGCGCCGTACACCAGTCGCCCTGGCGGTAGGCCAGGCTGGCCACCGTGCGCAGGACACGGGCNNGCAGTGCGCCAGGCGCCGGGGTTTGCGCCATCTGCGCCAGCACCTGCTCCAACCAGTGACGGCCTTCGCTGTAATGACCGCGACGTCGCCNAAAGGCGCCTAAAGCACAGGCCATGCCGGCCGCCGCCGGCAGCAGCCCGTTGGCCAGCAGCCAGGCCAACGCCGTGCGCAGGTTGTCCGCCTCCTGTTCCAGGCGGGCCAGCCAGATGGCCTGGTCGGGCCCGTTCAACGCGGCCTCAGCCTGCGCCGCCCAATCCGCGAAGTACAGGGCATGGCGGCGCTGAGCGGCNNCTGGCTCACCGCTGGTCCGTAACTGCGCCAGGGCGAACTCACGGATGATCTCCAGCATGGCAAAACGTGANNCGGCCGCGGCCGTTTCGTGCAGCGTGCGCAGCGGGCAGCGGCCACAGCAGCCCGCGGCTGTAAAACTGGCCGCCGCTTCCGTGCCCCGACGCACCAGCAGGCTCTGATCGTACAGGGCCTGAATGCCGCCAATGACCTCTGCTGCNNGGTCAGAACCGCGGCTGTACTCGCCGCGGCCGGGGTCGGCGTTCGCCGGGGCGCACACCGCTTCGGCGGCCGTAAAACTGAAACNCCCAACGAAAACCGCCAGGCGGGCCAGCAGGGTGCGCTCACCGGTGGACAAAAGTCCGAAACTCCACGCGATAGCTTCGGTCAAACCCTGGCGTCNGCGGGGCAGCCCGGCCATACCCTGATTCAGCAGGGGCAGGCGGAATTCGAGGCGTTGGTGCGGCTCCTGCGGCGAGCAGCGGANGCGCGCCGCGGCCAACTCGATAGCCAACGGCAACCCATCCAGGCGCCGGCAGATCTCGGCGACGATCGGCGTCAACGAAGGGGTCAGTTGAAAACCGGCGCGCGTCGCCTGCGCACGGTNCACAAAGAGGCGCACGGCCGCCGTATTCGCCGCGCCGAGGGGGTCGTTCGNGCATCGGCAGGGCAGCGGCGCCACGACAATATTGTGCTCGCCGTAGAGGTGCAGTTGGACGCGGCTGGTGACCAGCACATGCAGCGTTGGACAGGCGGCCAGCGCTCGGTTAGAAACAGNGGCGGCCGGCAGCAGGTGCTCGAAGTTGTCGAAAATGAGCAGGGTTTGACGCCTTGAGGAAACCAAACAGCGTGNCACGGGGTCACAGTCGCGCTCGCGCACACCCAGCACCGTGGCCGTGGCTGAAGGCACCAGGGCCGCATCCTGCACGGGCGCCAGCGCCACCAGGTAGACCCCATCGCGGTAAGCGGTGTGCAACCGCCAACCCACCTCCAGCGCCAGGCGGGTTTTGCCCACACCGACCGGGCCGGTCAATGTCACCAGGCGCCCCTTCGTTCTGCAAACGATCCGCGATCAGCGTCATCTCGGCGCTGCGCCAATCAGGGAGGTGAGGGATGTCGGCANGGTTGCCGTGACCGGGCGAAGGTGCGGCAAGCCAGGCCGTGGCAGACGGGCCGTGGCCTGCTGCCTCAACGCCGCGGCAATGAATCGGGCGTGATCCTCCAGAGGGAGCGCCAGGCACGTCGCCAGCCGCTGCGCCATCTGCAGCGAGGGGCGCCGTTCATCGGCCTCGATCTTGCGCAGGCTGACCGGAGCGCAGCCCACCCGTTGGGCCAGCCTCGTCTTGGGTCATATCCAGGGCCTTACGCCGCCGCCGTATCCAATAGCCAAATGAATCGACTGTATCCATGGTCGCCTGCTGTTGCAGCCGCCGGGCTGATCTGGTCGTGGGCGTGGTGCGCACCGGTATCGGCTTGAGGAACGTGTCTGTGCCGCAGTGGTATCGCAAAACGATACCCGCTGCGCCCCATTTTATGCTTGAATAAACGCTCTGTCAAGCCTTTTTCGATCATGTCCGGCGTAACTGCTGTCCATTCGCTTAGATTTTTGACCAAATCGGAGATTTTCTGGTAAGCTCAGGGCATGACACCTGAACTCAACATCACCACTGAGCGCATTGACGACTTTCCGCTGCTGCTTGCCACGATGCAGCAGTTGAGATTACCAGAGATAATGGATCGGCACCTAACTCGTCACGGACTGCAAGAAGGACTGAGTTGGGGCTGGATAGCGACGATATGGCTGGCACACATTCTGTCGCAAGGTGATCACCGCAAGCTACCGGTGCAGGGCTGGGTGCGGCAAGCTCGTGAGACCATTGTCGGCATCACCGGATTGAGCGAGTTGGGTGAATTGGACTTCACCGACGACCGTTTGACGCTCTTGTTGCGGCGGTTGAGCCAGGTTAGCACGTGGCAAGCGATCGAAACGGACTTGGGTCGCAGCATTATTCGGGTGTACAACTTGAAGCCAAAACAGATACGTGCGGACGCGTCAACGGCTTCTGGTTATCACGCTGGCGGTGACGATAGCCTGTTTCAGTTTGGGCACAGCAAGGACGATCCGACTTTGCGCCAAGTCAAGATGATGGTGGCTGCGATGGACCCATTGGGACTGCCGGTGGCGACGCAGGTTGTTGCGGGCCATCGGGCGGACGATCCATTGTACATTCCGGCGGTTGATCAAGTCCTGAAGATCATCGATGGCGTCGAACTGTTGTTTGTTGGCGACTGTAAGATGGGCGCCTTGGGTACCACCCATATTCAACGTCTGGGCCATCATTATCTCTGTCCTTTGGCACAGGCAGGCAACACAACCAGTGAATTGGCGCAGTGGGTTGCGGCTTTTGCTGGCAATGAACACGATCTGCACAGCGTGTATGGTGAAAACGCCAAAGGTGAACGGGAGCTTTTGGCCCAAGGATATGAATTGGAACGCGCCGTTACAATAGAAGAAGACCGTGTGAAACAAAGCTGGACAGAACGGGTGTTGCTGGTCCGTTCGAAAAAGCACCATAAGGTGTTGTTGACTGGTCTGGAGAAGCGGCTTGATCAGGCAACAGCGCAGATCTTGGCCTTGACCCCTNNCCCCGGACGCGGCAAGCGCCAGATCCGCGAGGAAAGCGCCTTGATTGCGACTGCCTGTGCTATCTTGCAGAAACATGAGGTCAAAGGCTTGTTGATCTATAGCTTTGAGCGCCAAGAAACCCGCCGTACCAAACGCGGCCCCGGTCGTGGCGGGCCCAACCGGCCGCAACGCGAGGATGTGGCGGTGCGCTATCAGATCACCGCCGTTGATCGATGTGAAGAGGCTNNGGGGGCCCATCGTCAAACCCTCGGTTGGCGCATCTACGTCACCAATGCTCCGGCTGAAGAACTTTCTCTGGAGCAAGCGATCCTTGCCTATCGAGATGAATGGTTGATTGAGCGCGGCTTTCATCGTTTGAAGGGCGCACCACTGTCGCTGAATCCATTGTTCGTCAAACGCGATGATCAAGTCACTGGCCTGATCAACTTGTTGAGCATTGCCGTGCGCATGTTGACCTTGATCGAATTCGTTGTTCGCCGTCAACTTAAGCAAAATCAAGAGCAACTCACGGGTCTCATAGCAAACAACCCGAAGAAAGGCATCGACAATCCAACCACCGAACGACTCTTGCAGGCATTTGACAAGATCACACTGACCATCGTCCACCTGCCAGATCAAGTGATCCATCACGTAACACCGCTAACAGCCCTGCAAGTCCGTATTCTGGAACTGCTCGGACTGCCACCAACCGTCTACACCAGGCTGACCAAATTGTGAAAAGGCCAGCACAATTTAAGCGAATGGACAGTAACTGCTCAGCCAGCCGTTCAGAAACCGGGTTTTCGCGTGGGGCATGGTTTTCGTCTGCGCAACGGCCTTTCATCGCGCCATGATCCTGGTCTGCGAGACAAAAACCGGGTTTCTCTGATCTGAATCACACCCGATTGCGGTTTTCCTTGCCGCGTACGAAGGAAAAAGCGGCCGCCACAAGACATAGCACGGCCGAGACCCAGAATGCGTGCTGCATACCGATGATGAAATCCTCCATCATTTTGGAACCGAGCGTGATATTGGTGCCGATGAACAGCTTCATCACGACGTCGCTCGGCAGGCTCGCCGCCGCCACGGCCAGCGCCAGCGCGAAACTGGTCACCATGCCGGTCTGCCGCAGGGTTGCCAGGGTCGCCGAGGCGCTGAATCCCAAGCGTCAGAGCGAGCAGCAGCGACACCAGACCTACGCTGAAGGTGACGGCGCCCAGGATATCGAATGTCTCGCCGCGCTGTGGGCGGGAGGTTTCACGCAGACCCGGTAACCACAAATGGCGCCAAAGAGACCAATCGGTACATGGTCAATCCTATCCGGCTGTTGGTGTGACGTGGGCGGCCCGAGGTGCGCCCCAACGTTTGGACATCGCAGAGGTTAGAAACGATGCACAATCAGGGGCCTGATTCGAAGGCTGGGCCATGCTCGCCTTCTCTGGAGAATCGATCCCCATTGTAGGCGGGATTGCCTTGATGTCAGGATGGCGCAAGAGTTGTTACCTTATTTATTGCGGATGGCGCGGTTGGTGTGGTAAACTGACGATTGCCCTGCTCCTCGTCGTCGGTCACGCGGGTTTCGCCTGCCGTTTGGTCCATTCTCGGCTGCGTCTTCCACACCCAGCCGGGGTCTCTGGCGCTCACTGTGTTCTTTGCCTACCTCTTTCAGTGCACCTTGATCTTTTCATGAGCGCGAACAGGGGCGGAATATGGTTGGGCCGTCCCGACGCCAGTTTCTTCGGCATCTGGGGAGTGGCAAACATGTTGCTCGTGTTGGGATTGAATCCGTCGCCGCCGTCGTCGCGCCGCTGGTCATGTTCTTAACGGCGCGTGACAAACCAATTGATAGACAAAGCAGACCAGGCCCGCAGCGCGGCGTTCTACGCCCGCGTCCTGCACTGCGCGCCGTCCCTCGACGTCCCCGGCATGACGGAGTTCAGGCTGTCTGCGGCCTGCGTGCTCGGACTGATGCCCGAAGCGGGCATCAAGCGCCTGCTCGGAAGCCGCCTGCCCGATCCCGCGCAGGCGGCGGGGATCCCGCGCGAACTCTACCTGCGCGTGGCCAATGCGCTCGAATACCATCGCNNCGCGCTCGAAGCGGGCGCCATCGAGTTGAGCGAACCGAGAGACCGCGATTGGGGCGACCGCGTCGCCTACGCGCTGGACCCCGATGGCCATGTGCTGGCGTTTGCCGAGAAGCAAGTTGCCAACTTAGCGGACACGGGGCCTGAGTAGTTCCTCTTTTTGTATCGGAAAGCGATACCCACGATCACCGGTGTTGTGCTTTAATTGGTCGTAACCACTCAGGCTGGCCCTGGAGAAACCGGGTTTTTGTAAAACCCGGTTTCTGAACGGCTGGCTGAGCAGTTACAATCGGTCTATGAAACCGGAGGTCAACCATGTCCCAAAGTCTCTTGCAGGTCAATTTCAACTTCAGCGGCACGCGGGCCGACTATGAGGCGGCCAGCCTGCCCAACGCTGCGCCCATCGCTGCCATACCCGGCCTGGTCTGGAAGATCTGGCCGATGAACGAGGCGGCGCACGAAGCCGGCGGCATCTATCTGTTCGATGACGAGGCCGCGGCGCAAGGCTTCGCCCAACAGCTTGAGGCGATGCTGCGCGGCTCCCCGCGTTCAGCAACATCAGCATCAAGCAGTTCGGCGTCATCGAGTCGCTGACCGCGATCACGCGCGGCCGCTCGCGCGCCCACCACGCTGCGCTTTGCCTGTGCGGATGTCGGCGTGGATTGTGACTACGTCGCCACGGGCGAAACCGCGGCCGCGGTCAAAGAGGACGCCTTTGCACACGCGGCGGTCGCGCACGCCGCAATTCTCAAGTCCATGAGCCAGGACCAACTGGCGGAGCGACCAGGGCGGTCGAAGCCAACATCAGGTCGGCTTAACGCGAACCCGCGGAGGCAGAGGTGCGCTGGCGCGGCGAACCGTCGTCTGGGCTTCGAGTTGAACGAGCGTTACGGGATTCGCCAGCGAGAGGAAACAACCATGAACCTCACATCCATCTGGTCTGCGCTCGAAGCAAGTTCCGAATTGGAAGAGTTGGCGAGTCTCGCGAGTCAATTGCGGGACGGGCTGCGGTAGGGCGAACGAAAGCCAACATGAACCCTATCCCAGTTGTCGAAGACAACGTCCTGGCTTATTACAAGGGCATCGCCCGGCGCCTGGGCGGTCGCTTCATCGAGAGCGAACAGGTCGCCTGGTTCACCACCGGCCGGCGCAGCCTGCTGCGCTTCAACGCCGTCCTGCGCACGGTCGCTGCGTCGCCCGCTGAGCTGCGTCGCGTGGCCGATCCGATCCTGGACACCTTTCTGACCCAGAACCTGCCCTTCTTCTGGGTGGATTGGCCGCCGGGCGGCGCGCCGGGCCTGGCCGACTATCTGCACGCCACGGGGCTGCCGTTCCTGTGCTTCGACATGCCAGCCATGGTGCGGCGGCTGGACCACCTGCCGGCCGTCGTGCCGCCGGACGGCGTCNNGAGGTCGTTCGCGCACACGGCGCAGGATCAAGCCGACTGGCTGACCGTGCTGATGGCCGGCTTCGAGGAGCCGGANGGGGCCCGCCCCGACTTCGGGCAGTACCTGGCCGGCTCGCTGGCCGAGGCGCAGTCCGACCTGAAGCATTTCGTGGCGCGCTGGCGCGGCGAACCGTGCGCGATCGCGACCCTGCTGCACGCCCGGCATGCGGCNGGGGTCTACCACGTCACGGCCCTGCCGGCCTACCGCGGCCGCGGGCTGGGCAAGGCCTTGACGCTCATTGCCATGCAGGCCGCCNNCAACGCCGGGTATACGGAGGCGGTCCTGTTCGCCACCCCCGGCTATCCGCTGTACCAGCGTTTGGGTTTCGAGACGGTCGCCACGGCCAGACTTTTCGGTTGGGAGGGTGCGCAGCAAGGCAGCCGATGACTACCACGACCTCCACCGGTCACGCGCCGGCCGCAGCCTGGCTGGACGCGCACTACCTGGCCGGCCAACCCGAGTATGAGGCCGTGCTGCGCAGCGCCGGCTTTCAGGCCGGCTGGCGTGTGCTCGACGCCGGCTGCGGCGGCGGGAGCTACCTGCCGCTTCTGGGTGACCTGTTGGGGCCGGATGGCCGGCTCAGCGCGGTGGACCTGGCGCCTGAAAACGTGGCGCGTCGAGGCGCTGATCGGCTCTGGCCGGCTCCCCTGCCCGACCGACGTGCGCATCGCGGATGTGACCCGCCTGCCTTTCGACGACGGTTCCTTTGACGCGGTGTGGAGCGCCAATGTCACCCAGTATCTGCCCGACCCGCGCTGCGCCATGCTGAGCGAAGCACGGCGGGTGCTCAAGGCCGGCGGCTTGCTGGCGGTCAAGGACACGGAGGACAGCGCGTTTGCCCTGCACCCCATCCCACCGCTGCTGCTTTGGCGTCTCTTCGACGTGCTGGCTGCGCGCGCGAGATGACGATCAGCGGCGGGCTGCGCGGCTGCACCTGGGCCGCTTTACCGCCGAGGCGGGCTTTGCGCACGTCCGCCGCACGGTCACCCTCATCGAACGTCAACCGCCGCTGCGCGGCCGAGACGCAAATGATCGCCGAACTGCTGGCCTGGCTGGCGCAGGCCGCCGAGACATCCGATTTGCCCGCGGCCGACCGCGCCAGTGGCGCGACCTTGCCGACCCGGCCAGCCCCGGCTATCTCCTGCGCCAACCCGACCTCTACTGGCGCGAGGCCGCCGTGTTGGTGACCGGCTACAGATCGTAAAAGGAGACGAAGATGGCCGACCCAGCGGCGGAAGCGCCCAACCCCGGCCTGATCTACGACCTCTACGCCGGCGTCTTTCGCCCACAGATCGTCCGCCTGGCGCTGCAAGCGGATATCTTCACGCCGCTGGCCAGCGGCCCGGCCGACGCGGCGACCGTGGCCCGCGCCTGTGGGTGCAGCAAAGAAGGCATCGCGCACCTGCTGGACGTGCTGGTCGGCGTGCAGATGTTGACGCGTCAGGAGGGCCGCTATGCCCTGACGCCCAGCGCGGCGACCTTCCTGGTGCGCGGTCGTCCCGCCTACGCCGGCGACCTGATCCTGGCCTGGTCCGGCCCGGAGATCTGGCGCTGCGCNGCGCACGCGGTGCGCACNGGGGAGTCGGCGCCCTTCGAGGAGTACCACGAGCAGGACGCCTGGCTGGAGAGCTACAGCGATTGGCGCATCGGCAACAGCCGGGAGATGTGGCAGGCGGCCGGCGTCGCGCCGCAGCCCGACCGGCCGCGGCGCCTGCTGGACATCGCCTGCGGCTGCGCCATCAAGAGCCTGGCGCTGGCGCAGCTCGACCCGGCGCTGCACATCACCGGCGTGGACACCGAACGCGTGCTGCCCGTGGCGCGCNNCCTGGCCGCCCGTCTGGGGCTGCTGGCGCAGGCGGAGTTCGTTACCGCCGACCTCTTGACCACCGACTTCGGCNNGTCGCGCTACGACCTCTGCCTGCTCGGCCAGATCACCGACTACCTGACGCCGGCGCAGAACCGCGACCTCTTCCGCCGCGTGTATGCCGCGCTCAAGCCGGACGGACTGCTGCTGCTCGACGTGCCAATGACCNNGGCGCAGCCTTCCGAATGGACGGCCATCGTGTCGCTGCTGCTGTGGGTCAACGGCGGCGGTGCGACGCATGGTTTCGAGGAGTATCGCGCCTGGCTGGCGGAGGCGGACTTCGTCCAGGTCAGGCAGGTGAACGAACGGCGGCTGGTCGCGGTCAAGGTGGATGCTCACGCAGGAGGTTGAGATGACCGCATACACCCACCCCGAAAGCCTGGTCAGCACGCAGTGGGTTGCCGAACATCTAAACGATCCGGGAGTTCGTATCGTCGAAGTGGTTTGGGGATCGCAATCTGCCTATGGATGGCAGGCCTATGCGTCGGGGCATATTCCTGGCGCGGTGGCCTGGGACTATGAAGCCGATTATGGCGAGGCGCAAGGCGACGCCATCGATCGGGTTTGTCCTGACGCAACTGTTGGGATACCCGCAGGTTCGGGAATATGACCGCTCCTGGGCCGAGTGGGGCAACCGGGCAGATGTACCCGTTGAGAAATAGCGAATATCCGCCCTTGTGTAGGTCGGACATTCGCTATTGCCGGTTGCGGACCTTCAGCGAAGACTCAAACGGGCGCCCCTTCCAGCACCGGGCCGCGGGTGATGGCCGTGTGCGCCTCCATCACGTCGAACATCCGCACGTTCACGTCATGGACGGTAGGGTCGGCGCCCATCGCGGTCACGATCGGCCCGGTCAGGAAGCCTTGCACGGCCGCTTCATCGTCGAACAGGTAGATGCCGCCGGCCGCACGTTCCGCCTCGTTCTTCAGCCAGATCTTCCAGCGCAGGCCCGGCGTATCGGCGATGGGCTGGGCGGCCGGCAGCCAGGCCTGTTCCAACTCCGCTGCGGAAAGGCCGCGAAACTTGAGATTGATTTGCAGGATCTTTGAGACATGATACGGTTCTCCTGGTGAGTGAGGTGGTTGCCCTGTTGGACAACCGGTTCTGCGGACTGGTCGATCCTTCGCTCGCCCAGTCACATCGTCGTTTCTAAAGCGCATTCTAGCGAACGACCGTCCCCACATCGTCCCAGAATGCGTCCCGCAGCGGCTAGATTAGACCAATTTATGCTGAATTGGAGAGTTGACCATGTCAGATCTGACGCTGACCTTCCTGGGTATCCCCGGCGTCGAACGTGACGGCCGGCCGGTGGCGTTGGCGCGTCACAAAGCTCTGGCCCTGCTGGCTTACCTGGCCGTCACCGGCGCGCCGCACCGCCGCGACGTGCTGGCCACGGTGTTCTGGCCGGGCTGGACCAGACCCGCTCGCGCCGCCCTGCGCCGACCCTCTCCTCGCTGCATGTCGCCCTGTCTGGGGACTGGCTGGCGATCAGTCGCGAAACGATTGGCCTTGCGCCGACGCCCGCTTGCCGGTTGGACGTGGCCCATTTTCGCCAGCTTCTGGCGCACTGCCGGGAACACGGCCACCCGGAGATGACCCCTGCGCCGACTGTCTGCCGCTTCTGGCCGAGGCCGCCGTCCTCTACCGCGGCGACTTCCTGGCCGGCTTCACCCTGCGCGACGCTCCCGCCTTCGATGACTGGCAGTTTTCGAAACCGAAACCCTGCGCCGTGAACTGGCCTCGGCGTTGGAACGATTGGCGCGGGCATGGCCAGCGCGGCGAGCATGAAACGGCCATCCGCTTTGCCCGCCGCTGGCTGGTGCTGGACCCGCTGCACGAGCCGGCCCACTGCCAGTTGATGCGGCTCTACGCCTGGGCGGGCCAACGTCAGGCCGCGCTGCGCCAGTACGCCGACTGTGTGCGCCTGCTGGAGCAGGAGCTGGGCCTGCCGCCGCAGGCGTCGACCACCGGGCTTTACACCGCGATCAAAGAGAACTGGCTGTTGCGCCAAGAGCCTGACAGCCGTCCCGAGGCAGCCGCAGAAGCTGGCGCGATATCGGCTCTGCCGCGGGCNGCCTGCGGCTGCGGCGTCCCCGCGACCGCCGCCTATGCCTCGTTCGGGCGGATCGCCCGCGGCCAGATGGTTGGCCGGGAGCACGAATGGGCAACGGCCGTGGCCTTGTATCAGCGCGCCGGCGGCGAGGGTCAGGCGCTGTTGATCAGCGGCGAGCCGGGCATTGGCAAGACGCGGCTGGCGCGCGAGCTGGCCGGCCTGGCGCAGGCGGCCGGGGCCGTCGTTTTGGTCGATGGTTGTCACGCCGAAGGCGGGCCGCCCTACGCCCCTCTGGCTGGGATCATCCGCCAGACGTTCTGAAAATCGNNCTCCGGCCCCGCCATCCCCGATTTCATCGTGGCGGAACTGCTCACCCTGGCCCCGCAGTTGCGTTCTTACCGGCCGCATGTCGCCCCCAACCCGCCGCTTGGCCCAGAGTTCGAGCAGCAGCGGCTTTTCGACAGCTTCGTCGCCTGGTGCGAGATCTGGGCCGCCTCAGCCCCGCTCCTTCTGCTGGTGGAGGATGTGCATTGGGCCGACAGCGGCACACTGGCCCTGCTGCGTCACCTGGCGCGGCGGGCGCGGNNCCGGCGGCTGTTGCTGGTGTTGACTTTCCGTGACACAGAGGTCGCAGCCGATCTGGCGCATCCCCTCAACGCCGTTTTGCTGGACCTGAACCGGGAGCGGCTGGCGGAAACGATGGCGCTGCCGCGCCTGACGCTCGACCAGACGCGCNNCCAACTGGCCGCTTTGCTGTCAACCGGCGGCGAAATCTCGCCCGAATTCCTGGAGAGCCTGTACCAGGAAACGGAGGGCAACCCGTTTTTCGTCGAAGAAGTCTGTAGAGGGCTGATCGAGCAGGGCAAACTGTACCACGCCGGCGGCGTGTGGCGACGGGCCGACATGCAAAGCATCTTCATCCCTTCCAGCGTGCGCGCNGCGATCCTGGCGCGGGTGGAACGGCTGCCGGCCCCGGCGCAGGAGATGTTGCGGCTGGCGGCTGTCATCGGCCGCGACNNGTTCCGTTGGCCTTGCTGCGCGGCGAGCGATCTGGACGAGGACGCGCTCAGCGCCGCGTTGGCGCGGGCGGAGCAGGCGCAGTTGATCAGCGAAGGCGGGCCGGCCGGGCGGCTCGTCTACACCTTCGCCCATGCCCTCATCCCCTTTGCTCTGCGCGAGAGCGTGAATGGCCTGCGCCGCCAGCGGCTGCACCGGCTGGTGGGGATGGCGCTGGAGCGCCAACGCCCCACGAGGTGNGAAGCGCTGGCCTATCANCTTGCCGCCGCGGGCGAAGGGCAGCGGGCGATCGAATATGCACGCCGGGCGGCTGAACGGGCGCAGCGCAGCTTTGCCTATGCGGTCGCGCGGCAGCATTTGCAGACGGCGCTGGCATGGACGCCGGCCGACGGCGCCAACGACCTGCGTCTGGCGCTGCTGGAGGAGCTGGCCGACGTCCACTGCCTGCACGGCGAGCGCGCCGAGGCGATCGCGCGCTATCAGGAGGCCCTGCGACTGTGGGCGGAGACGGCGGGCGGTGATCGTTGGACGGCCGTGCGTCTGCACCGCAAGACGGGCGAGACGTTCAACCGCCTGGCGCAGAGCAGTGAGATCGAACGGTTCAAGGCGGTTGTTCCTGCCGGCTTGCAGAGCGCCCTGAAGCTAATCGCCGCCGAGCCGCCGCATCCAGAAAGCGTGCGCCTGCTGACGACGATGGCCAACTACGCCTACTGGGAAGGTTTCGGCTGTACGGCCAGGTCGCCAGCGCGCCCAAACAGGGCGAGCAGTACGCGCGCAGCGGTGCAGATGGCGGAACGATTGGACGCGCCCGGTGAATACTCGGCGGCGTTGGAGGCGTTGGCAAACAGCTACAGCAGCCAGGGGATGTTGCGCGAGGGGATCGGCATCGTGCAGCAGCGGCTGGCAGTCGGCAACGATCCGCGGCTGACGGACCCGCGCGAGCGGGTCAGCATCCTCTCCCACGCCGGTTCGGCGTTGTGCGCTGTGGGCGACTATGCCCAGGCGTTAGCGCATCTCTTGGCGGCGGAGCGGCTGGCGGACGAACTGCGCGATTGGGGGCAGGTGATCTATACCTTGAACAAGCAGCTTCAGTGCTACTTCGGGCTGGACCGCTGGGACGAGATCTTGCAGGTCGAGGAGAAGCGGCTGGCGCTGGAAGCGCGCTACGGCCGTGAGCGCATTGGCCGGATGTGTTTTCAGTGCGGGATCAGCGCCTACGTGCATGGCTGGCGCGGCGAAACGGAGCTGGCGCGCCCGCCGGGCAGAGGCGTACCAGATNNGATGACCGACAGCGTCCCATTGGCGAACTGGCTGCCGATCCATCACTACTGACTGGGCCAGGCCCTGGTGGGTGAGGGCGAGTTCGCCCTCGTCAGGCAGCACATGGAGGTGTCGCTCCACTCCGCCTCGTGGTGGGTCAGCGACCACGACATCTACGCCACGCTGGTGGATGCCGCCGTCTTGCAGCGGGACGAAGCCGGGATTCGCCAGTATGCGCCGCCGGCCGAAGAGCGGCGTTGNCGCTACGGCCACACGCTCTATCAGGCCATCGTCCACCGCGCCTGGGGCGTGGCCCACTGGCTGGCCGGCGAAACCGTCGAAGCTGAAACGCGCTTCAAGCAGGCGCTGGCGCTTTTCAGCGATCTGGGGACGCGCTGGCAGATGGGGCGCACGCTGNNTTCTGAACTGGGCGAACTGGCGACGCCGACGAACCGCCCAGGCGCAGGACTATTTCACCCGCGCTGGCGGCCTTCCAAGTAATGCGCCGCCGGATGCAGCCCGGACGCAGGTCGCTTTGGATAAGTTGAGGTAAGAATTGCCTGTTATGACCCAATCAACCCACAACCCCTGGCAAGACGACGAAACCGCCCGCTTTTTGCGCTTGCGGATGAAGAGTTTTGGAACATGGACACTTTGAACGGGTCGTTCTGCCGCTGTTGGACTTCCCGCAGAATGGCCGTGTCCTCGACGTCGGCTGCGGCAACGGCGGCATCTCCTTTCTGCTGGCGGAGTTGCGCCCCGACCTGCACATCTCCGGCGTTGACTTCGAGGCCAATCCGGTGGCGGATGCGGCCGCGTTCGCTGAACGTCATGGCTTATCCCGGTTACACTTTGAACAGGGCGACGCCCACCAGCTACGCTTCGCAGACGGCACATTCGACGGGGCGGTATGCCAGACCGTGCTAACCCACGTCCGCGACGCGCCGACAGTGGTGCGGGAAATGGCGCGAGTGCTGAAAGTGGGCGGGGTCTTNTTCGCGGCCGAATATACCGAGAGCGGCGCGATCACCAGCTATGACAATGTGCATCTGGAGAAACGGGATGAAGCCTGGCAGCGTGAGCATTACCGCATCAGCCAGTTGTTCCGCAGGGGCAAGCTGGCGTTGGGGCGCGGCGATGATACGGTGGGGGTGCGTGTCCCACTCCTGGCAACCCAGGCCGGGATGGACGTGTACGATGTGCGTCTGAACGACCGCGTCATGCACGTTTTCCCACCCTATCGCCACGAAAAACAGCGTAATTACCTGGAACTATCGAAGCGCTACCACGCGCCTGCCCCCGATGACCGTTGGTTCAACCTGACGCTGGAAACGATCCTGGCGGGCGGCGGCACGGAAGCGGACGCCCGCTGGTACTACGCTGCCACCGACAGCGCAGGCATTCTGCAGGCCATCGAAGCCGGCGTGCTCAGCGCCACGGGTTCGTTCGCGTTGTATCTGACCTTTGCCCGCAAGCCGCTGTCGCCATCCACTTGAGAACCACGATGCAAAGGAGCCAAATCATGGCCAACTATCCGCTGGCTACCATTCCCGGCACTGAGGTCAGAACGCTTCGATCTGCGTTCGTTGACCAGGAGTATTCGATCTCCGTCGCCCTGCCCTTTGGCTATTCCGAGAACCCGGAACAGACCTATCCGGTGATCTACGTGTTGGATGCCAACACGTACTTCGGCATGGTGGTGGAGATGGCGCGNACCTTGAGTATTCGCGTNCCCTTTTGTAACCCATTTCCGGATGCAATTATCGTCGGCGTAGGGTATCCCGCTCAGGGTTCGGCGACTGAAGCGCATTCTCAGGTGATGCACCTGAGAATGCGGGACTTTCTGCCGGTGCGGGATGAAGGCGCGGAAGGGTTTATTCAAGACGTTTTTCCCATTTCCTATCACGTTGCTTCCGGCGGCGCCCATCATTTCCTGCAATTCATCCAGAACGAACTGATGCCCTGGATCGAAGCGGAATATCGGGTCGAGGCCGCCGGCAGAACCCTGATGGGGTTTTCGTGGGGCGGCGAATTTGCCTTGTACGCGCTGTTTCACGCGCCGCAACTGTTTCAGCGTTATGTGGTGGGCAGTCCTGACCTGCCACATGGCAATGGGTTCATCCTCGATGCAGAACAGAAGTACGCTGAGCAACATGCCGCTCTGCCTGTTTGTCTGTATCTGGCCTANCGGCGAGGCGGAGATCAACGACTACGAACGACCATTCCTTGAGCGGTTTTTGATGCACTGGAAAGCCGGTCATATGCTGGCTTCACGCTGACCTATGACGTGATCCCCAAATACACGCACTGCGAGGTGGTCGCGCCGGCTTTCCTGGCCGGCCTGGTGGCAGTCTTTTCCTAGCCAATGCGAACCGGCATTCACACCGGCCGCGAATGCAGCGGGGGCGATTTCGATGTCTGTTGGATGGGGACTGGTCGGCTGCGCCGCCTGGCGACGTTTCGTGTACAGGGCGCTTATCCGCCGATCACCGCATCCACCGTGGTCTCCAGCGCGGCGATGGCCGTTGCTTCGTCCAACGGCGGGGGGCTGGCCCAGGCCGCGCAACAGCTGAGCGGCCCGTTCTTTGGTGGCGTATGTGGCCGCGGGTGGGAGAGGATCAGCGACAGCCAGCCGGCCGCGAGGGGCGCAGGTCGCTCGAGGGCGGCGAGCCCCGCCAGCGCCTGCAGCATCAGCGGCGCGGAGTGGATCTCGCGGGCCAGGCGCAGGGCGTCCAGCAGGATGTTCTGCGCCGCTGGCTCCTCGCCCAGTTGCAGGTAAGCCTCGCCCAGGTAGATGCGGGTCTGGGCGATGTCCCAGCCTGTGAAGTAGTCGCCGAAGGTCTCGAGTCTTCTCGAGCCGCCCGATCGCCTCACGGCCGCGCCCGGCCGCCAGCATCGCCAGCCCCAGGTAGCGGTACGCCGTGCCCATGCCCCAGCGGTTTTGGGTGCGTTCGCACAGGGCGATGCTCTCCTGCAAGCCGGCCAGCGCCTCCTCGGTGCGCCCCAGCGCGATCTGCGTTTCGACCAGGAAGTTCAAGCCCAGCGAAATGGAGTGGGGATCGCCCAGGGTGCGCCAGAGCGCCAGCCCTCCTGCATCTGCGCGTAACCCTTTTGGTAGTCGCCGATGATGCTGTCCACGTGGCCGATGTTGTAAACGCCATAGGCGGAAAACCAGGGTTGCCCACGGTGCGGGCATAGACCAGGCCCTCCTCGATCAGCCTCTTCGATTCGCGATACGCGCCGCTCAGGTGATGGATGGTGCCGCTGAAGATCAACGCGTCGGCGAGCAGCGCCCGATCATCGACCGCGCAGGCAGGCGATGGCGCGCCCGTACCGCTCGGTCGCCTGGGCGAAGTCGCCCGAGCGGAAATAGAGCAGGCTCTGCTGCACCAGGCAGATCCCCAACAGCCTGTCGGTCTCGGTTTGGCGCAGGCCGCGCAAAGCCTGCCCCAGCAGCTCCATCTGCTCGATGCCCTCGTGGATCAAACCGGTGACCTCGTAGTACCAGCCGAAGGCGCGGGCGGCTTTGCCCACCGTCTCGAAATGGCCGTTTTCGACGCCCCACTCCCAGGCGGCGCGCAGGTTGTCCACCTCGACGGTCAGCTGCGGATCGTTTCCTGCTGCGCCGCGCCCTTCAGTCTCGCCTCACGCCGCCGCAAAGCCCATGTAATAGTCGCTGTGACGCTGGCGCGGCGTGGCAAGAGGCGCGATCCTCTTCCAGCCGTTTCGACGCATACTGGCGCACCGCCTCGTGCAGGTCGTAGCGGCCGTTTTCGCTGCGCCGGATCAGCGACTTGGAGACCAGGTTGAGGAGGATGGGCAGGCTGGCGACGGCCACCGCCGCGGCCGCGTCCCGCTCGAAGCCGCCCTGGAAGATCGCGGCTGGGCCAGGACGGCCCGCTCTTCTTCGCTCAGCAGCCGCCAGGAGTGCTCGAAGACCGCGGCCAGGCTGCGCTGGCGTTCGGGCAGGTCGCGCAGATTGGCGGCGAGAAAGTCCAGCCCGCGCTGGATCTCGGCGGCGATCTCCCGGCAACTGAGCAGGGGCGTCCACGCCGCGGCCAGTTCGATGCCCAGCGGCATCCCTCCACCGCCCGGCAGACCTGCGCCGCCGCGGCCAACTCCTCCCCTTGCAGGTCGATCCGCGCCGGCCCGCCGCGCGGCCTGGGCGAAGAGGCGGATAGCGTCGTAGTCGTGGGCGCGGTGCAGTTGATCGGGCGGGGGCGTGGGCAAGCCCTGGGTGACGAAGACGTACTCGCTCTGCAAGTTCAGCCGCTCGCGCGAGGTGGCCAGCAGCTTGACGCCGGGCGCGCAGGCCAAGATCTCGGCCAACAGACCGGCGCCCGCCAGCAGATGCTCCAGGTTATCCACCACCAGCAGGGTCTCTTGACCGGCCAGGTGGTGCAGCAGTTGCAGCCGGATATCGGCCTGGCCCGCCAGGGTCAGCCCCAGGGCCTCGGCCAGCGCAGGGACGACCGCAGCCGCGCGGCCACGGGGGCCAGGGGCACGAACCAGACGCCGTCGGTGAAGTGGGCCTGCACCTGGGCCGCCGCGGCCATGGCCAGGCGGGTCTTGCCGATGCCGCCGGGGCCGATGAGGGTGAGCAGCCGGCAGAGTGGGTCGGTCAGCAGCTGGGCCAGGCCCGCCAGCTCCTCGCGACCCACCAGGGGCGTCGGGCTGGCCGGCCAGTTGTGGAGGCCCGGCGCCGGCGCTGCCTTGCCGGGTATGGCGGGCCGCAGGGGCGCCGCCGCCCCTTCCACCGCCTCCGGCGCGCAGTCGCGCGCTGCTCGCCGCGCCGCGGCCAGGAAGGTGGGCCGGTCGGCCGGCGGAATTTCCAGGGCATCGGCCAGCAGCCCGGCCAACTGCTTCGAGGGGCGGCGTTCCCCGCTCTCGATCTTGCGCAGGGCGAAGACCGAACAGCCGGCGCGCTCGGCCAGCCCCCTGGGTCAGATCGAGACGCCGGCGCCGGCGCTTGAGCCATTCACCGAAAAACACGGGTGCGTCGAGGTCATTCATGTCATCCCCCTGTGCGTCGTGACACCTCGAACCTGGCACAGGACGGCGTCGACCGCGCTCGCGGCCCGCGCCGCCAGCCTGATTGTACCACATCTTGGGTAATTCGTGGGTGACGCGGGGCCACTGAGTGACCCCGCAAGCCGCCGCTGATGTGGTTGAATGGAGCCATCGCTCATACGTAAGCGACACCAACCCATCAGGAGACCGCGGTCTCCCCAACGCAATCTGGAGGTTGCCATGTCCATCGTCTTGCTTTTGCTCCGTCTCATCCACATCGTTGCCGGCGCCTTCTGGGTCGGCGCAGGCGTCGCCTACTTCCTCTACTTCGAGCCGTCCGCCAAAGCCGGCCCGGCGCGGTCGAAGTTCATGCAGGAACTGATCGGCAAATACCGCTATCCCATCTTCATGAACGTCTCCAGCCTGCTCACCATCCTGGCCGGGCTGGGCCTCTACTGGGCCTCCTCCGGCGGCCTGAGCGCGGCCTGGCTCACCTCTGGCCCTGGGCTGGGCTTCACCCTGGGCGCCCTGGCCGGGCTGATCGCGTTCGGCATTGGCTTCATCGGCATCCGCCCGCGGCCCAGCGCCTGGGCGCCCTGGGTGCGGCCATCGCCGCGCCGGCGCGCCGCCCACGGCGGAACAGGGCGCGGAACTGGGCCGGCTGGACGCCGAGATCCACGCCTTCGAGCGGTGGGACGTGCTGCTGCTGGTCATCTCCCTGGCGCTGATGGCGGTCTCCCGCTATTTGACCTTTTGACGGCGTACCACGCGAAGAAGTTCAACTTCTCTGAGAAGTTGAACTTCTTCGCTTCTTCACGGAGGCGTGACATGAAAACACAACACACCCTGGCGATACTGCTCCTGGTCGTCAGCCTGGCCTTGGCCGGCTGCGGCGACGAGGGGGCCAGGCCGACCAGGTTTTCAGCCTGCGCACCGGCCTGGCGGACGGCCGCCTGGCCTTCATCGGCGTGGGCGGGGCCATCGACGGCGTCGTCAACCCGGAGCTGGCCGTGAAGGCGGGCGAGCGGGTGCGCATCGAGCTGCACAACGGCGACGGCGTCACCCACGACCTGGCCCTGCCCGGCCTGGGCCGCCAGACGCCGCTGGTGATGGGTAAAGAAAGCGTGACCGCCCTCACCTTCACCGCCGAGGCCAGCGGGGTCTATACCTATCTCTGCTCGGTCTCCGGCCACCGCCAGGCCGGGATGGAAGGCCGGCTGCTGGTGACCCCATGAACCCCATGAGCCGCATTGTGGAATACGACGCGGTGGATCCGCTGCAAGTGCTGCACATCAATTTGCTCTGCCTGGACTTCGCCCTGACGCCGGAGCTGGCGGCCCTGATCCGGCGCATGGANCCCCGGCCCTTCCCCTTCTTCGCCCTCTACGCGCTGGAGGGGAGCACCGTGCTCGGACAGGTGGGCGTCTTCCGGCTGCCGGTGCTCTCGGAGGCGGGGGCGGAGGAGGTGGGCGGCGTGTGGGCCGTCTCCACCCACCCGGCCTGGCGGGGACAGGGCGTGGCCACACGGCTGCTGGATGAGGCCCACNNGCGCATGCGGGCGGCGGGGCTGCGCTTCTCCACCCTGGGCACGGACAGCTACCGGCTGGCCCACCGGCTGTACGAACGGCATGGCTATGGCGATGTCTTCTCGCCGGCCATGGCGCTGGCGCGCAGCGATGAGCTGCGCGGCCAGCCCGATCTGCGGGCCGAGCCGGCCGGGCTGGCGGGTCTGTCCCTGGCCGACCGTCTGTTCGAGGGGTTGGCGTCAGGTTCGCTCGGTTTTGCCCGCCGCCACACACCCTTCTTCCCCTTTCTGNNCACGCGCGGCTATCTGAGTGCGCAGGACCTGTGGCTGATCTGGCAGGGAGGGGAGGCGATCGGCTATGCCGCGGCCGCGGCCAGCAACGGCCTGCTGTACGTGCGCAACCTGCTGCTGGCTCCATACGCCGATCCGGTGGCGGTCGTGGCCGCGTTGGGCCAAGCCACAGCCGCCCGCTATCTCCGTGTCCGGCTGGATCATCCCGCCCATGCCGCCGCCTTCGCTCGGGCCGGCCTCCTGGTCGCCAGCCCCAGTTGGGCCACCTTCATGGTCAAGCCGCTGGCNCCCGACGCCACGCTGGCGGAGTTTCGCCGCGACTACGGCCTGGATGAGGGCCGCTTTCTGATTTCTGTCATGGATGTGACGTAACCGGTCACCAAGGAGCTACCTATGGCAAACATTCACACTTCCTTACCGCAGGGTCAACCGTTGACCGCAATGCCGTCGTACAGGCACTGGACATGCCGTCTGGTGCATCGGTTCTGGGCGTGGCTGACCCAGCGCACGTCGTTCGACCCGCCCCATGGGTATACCCTCGGCCGCGGGCCAAACACCGCTCGCCAGACGGCATGGGGAGACGATCTTCCGTCCGTGGCGTTGATCAAAGTCGGCAGCCGCTATCACGTGGTTGATCGCCGCGACCGCAGCGCCCGCGCCATGGCGCAGAACGACGTTGATGTCGAACTGGCGCAGATACAGATGCGCTGGCAAAACACGCCGCGCTAGCTGGGCATCGCCAGCCCAAGGAGCGCCGAATGAAATCGTTCCTCCAACGTCATGCGCTGCTGGTCGGCGCCCTGTTGATGTTCCTCTACACGTGGGCGATCGANGCCGCGAACTCGGGCATCCTGCCGTTCGGAGTTCCGCCCGCGGTCGTCCTCACCCTCGGCTGNGGGTTCATCCTCGTCTCGGTCTTGATGACGTGGGTGACCCTCGGCAAAGCCGCGATGGTGACGTTCCTCAAACGCCTGCTGATCTGGCGCGTCGGCTGGATGTGGTGGCTGGTGGCGCTGCTGCTTCTGCCCGCCCTGCAATTCGCCTCGATCCTCCTGACTTCGTGGCTGACTGGCGTTCCTGCCGACTTCNNTTCCCCGATGATCAGCGCCATCGTCCCCCTGGACGTGCCGCTGCTGGCGCTGGCCGCGCCCTGGCTGGTCTTNCGGCTCCTCACCAACGGCGAAGAGTGGGGCTGGCGCGGCTACATCCTGCCGCGCTTGCAGGCGAAGTACAACGCGCTGATCGCCAGTCTGATCGTCGGCCTGCTCTGGAGCGTGTGGCATCTGCCGAAGTTTTCGGGAAGCGGCTTGAACAACGAGCGCTCTTTTCTCTGGTTCACCGTTGGCTTGTTGGCGCTGTCGGTTCTGTTCACCTGGCTCTACAACAACACGCGNGGNAGCATCCTGCTCGTGGTTCTCTTCCACGCCACACAAAACACGGCGGGAGTGCTCCTGCCCGTCCAGTTCGCCGTCGCAGGCGGGATTGCGGAGAACCTGCTGATCGTGTTGGTTGTCCTTGTCGCCGCTGTGGTCACGCTNGCGGGCGCGGAAAATCTCTCGCGGGCGGAAGGCAGGCAAATACAAGGTCCAACAACCAGGAACTGGAATGGGTTGAAGTAGGGGCGGGGTCACGTTGACGGTTATGCAGTGTAAGGTGGTAGGGCAAACTGGGCCGTGATCCGGCTAGCGCGCGGCTTCGTGTACGTCAGGCTCAAATCTGGAATTGCTGACTGGTGAGACCGTCGCGTATTGGAGACACTTACGACCTCCTGGGTAGGTGAATTCTACGCTGGCCTCTGTTCCTCTACCTCTCCACCGCCCAACTGCTTCAACATCCGGATCTCGGCGTCGGTCAGGCCGGTGGCGCCGGTGATGTCGAGGCCATCGTAGGGCCGCGGGCTGTGGATTTCCTGCACGACCGCGCCGGCGGCCACGTCCCAGATGCACACCCTCTCGCTGTGGCTGCCGCTGGCCAGCAGACGTCCGTCGGGGCTGAACGCGACGGACGGAACGCGGGTCTCGCCCTGGAGTGTGCGGACCAGCGCGCCGGTCTCGGCGTCCCACAGCCGCACGGTGGCGTCGTGGCTGGCGGAGGCGAGCAGAGCGCCGTGCGGCTGGTAGGCCAGGGCTACGATCGGCTCATCGTGCGCACCCCACGCATGGATGCTCGCGCCGGTCTCGGCGTCCCACAGCCGCACCACCCCATCGTGGCTGCCGCTGGCCAGCCGCCCGCGGCGTGGGTCGAACGCCAACGCCCAGGTGACCGCATCGACCCGCCAGGCCTGGGCGAGCGCCCGCCGCGAGTCCCACAGCCGGATCTCACCGTCGTCGTCACAACTGGCGAGCCAGCGACCGTCGGCCGAGAAGGCCAGCCCGCGCACCGAGTTGGGGTGCCCCGGCAGCGACGCCAGCTCCCCGGCGTCGAGGCGCCACAGGCAGACGGTGGCATCTTCGCTGCCGCTGGCCACCAGGCAGCCATCCGGCGCCCAGGCGACCGCGGTGGCCGGCAGGCTGTGCTGGCGGTGTGAGAGCAACAGGCGTCCCTCTTCCGCGTCCCACACGCGCACGCTCTTGTCGTGGCTGCAACTGACCAGGCGGTCGCCGTCGGGGCTGAAGGCGACCATCTCAATCCAGGTGGTGTGGCCGGTGGCCACGCAAACAGACGCCGCGTTCGAGGTCCCAGATACGCACACGGCTATCGCTGCCGGCGCACGCCAGCCAGGGGCGCCGCGGATGCCAGGCCACGGTCCACGTGCGATCGATGCGTCCCGCCAGGGTCTGCACGCTGCGGGCCGCGGATATCCCAGACGTGGATCGTCTGGTCGTGGCTGCCCACGTAGAGCAGCGGCGCATCCACGCCCGGCGCAAAGGCCAGCGCCTCGATCACGTCGCGGTGCCCTCGAAGAGGCGGTGCGGCGCACCATCGGCCACGCGCCAGACGCGCGCGGCGGTCGTGGCCCCGCTGGCCAGCCACACGCCGTCCGGGCTGAAGGCTACGGCCCGCACCGCGTCCTCGTGCTCGGCGAAGACGCGCAGGCACGCGCCATCCGCGCGTCCCACAGCCGCACCGTCCGGTCATCGCTGCCGCTGGCCAGCAGGTGCGCGTGTGGGGTGAAAGGCCAGCGCCAGAACCACGTCCTCGTGCCCCGTCAGGACCCGCAGGCATGCACCTGTCTCCACATCCCACAGCCGGATCGTCTGGTCGTAGCTGCTGCTGGCCAGCCGGCGGCCCGCGGCGTCGAAGCGGGCGGTCCAGACCACCTCCGTGTGGCCGTGCAGGGTGCGCAGGGCTGGCCATCCGCGACGCGCCACAGGCGCACGGTCCCGTCGCTGGAGGCGCTGGCCAACAGGCTCCCGTCCGGGCTGAAAACGGCCGCGCACGCGGTTCTCGTGCCCCATCAGGCTGCGCAGGCAGCTACCCGTCGTTGTGTCCCACAGGCGGATCGTCTTGTCGCTCGAGGCGCTGGCGAGCAGCGCCCCGTCCGGGCTGAACGCGACCGAGCGCACCCAGTCGCCGTGGCCGCGCAGCGTGAAGAGGCGTTTGAAATCCCGGCAGCGCCACAGGTAGACCTCGCCGCTGTCCGCCCCGGCCGCCAGCAGCCTGCCGTCCGGGCTGGTCGCCAGGGCAACCACGCTGGAGAAAGCCTCGGTGAACGCGGTTTCGCGGATGTCCGCGCCGGCCAGGCTGACCCCGTGGAGGTCTACGCCCTGGAGGTTGGCGCGCCAGACGCATACGGCAGAGAAATCGGCGCCGGTCAGGTCGACCTGCGTGGCGGAGGAGGTTCAGGCTGTTGCCGGCCGTGTAGCCGGGGGCCGCGCCGGCCGTTCAGCAGCGGTCAGGTCGGCCAGACGCTGGGCCAGCGTCGCCGGCGTGGGCCAGGCCTGGCGGGCGCTCGCGGCCAACGGCGCGACGATGAAGCGTTCCTGGCTGAGCCGCTTGTGCTCGGCCACGGTCGGGTTGAGCAGCGGCACGCGGCGATAGAGGTCCACCCGGCCGGCGGCCAGTTCGGCGGCCAGTCGCGCCGCCAGGCGGTCGGTGACATGCTCCAGCACGATGTCTTGCAGGAAGAAGCCGGCCGCATCCCGATCCACCAGGTGACGGCGCAGCAGGGCTGAGGGTGGCCCGCACCTCGCCGATGGGCTGGCGGGGCAGGAGGCGCTCCTCCAGATCGCCCACGGACAGCGCGGTGCGCTCGACCGCCAGCCAGACCATGACATCCTGCTCGCCGGCCGACAGGCGACCGAAGTGCTCATCCAGCAGATCGCTGACGTCGCCGAACGCGAAGCGCTCCTCCGCCAGGAAATCGGCCAGCCGGCCGCCGTAGAGCCCCGGATCGGCGCGGCCGTCAGTTGCAGCATCAAGGGGTTGCCGGTGTAGTGCGCGGTCAGCGCGTCCCAATCCGCCGGCCCGCCCGTGAGGCCGGCCTCTCCCAGGATCGCCTGCGCCGCCGCGACGCCAATGCCCTTCAGGTGCAGGGAAGCGCGCGGAACCTGCGCCTCCCAGCGCGCCATGCCCCGCGGCTTCTCACGGCTGACCACGACCAGGCGCTCTGATGCTCGGCCTCGGCCACGGCCTGGAGCAGATCGCCGTACGCGGCGTAGCCCTCGCGAAAGAGGCCGGCCGGTTTGCCGGGCCGCATCACCGCTTCGAGCTTATCGAAGATCAGCAGGCAGCGCTGCTGGCGGAAGTGGGTCAGCAGCCGGTCGATGCGGCCGGCCGTGGTCGTCGGCAGGTCAGCCCGCGGTAGCCGGAGAAGAAGTGCAGGCATTCGGCCAGCACCTCGTCCAGGGGCGGACCATCCTGGAGGAGGATCCATCGGGTCGCGGCGAACGCCGGTGCGGCATCCAGCGCGGCGCGTTGGTCAGGAAGGTCTTGCCGATGCCGCCCAGGCCGAAGACGCCGGCCAGTCGGCAGGCCGGGTCGGTCAGCCGGCCGCAGTTCAGCCCGTTCAGCCGTGCGGCCCACGAAGCGGCTGACGTCCGGCGAGCGTCCCCAGTCGGCCCGGCCGCCGGCCTGCTCGTCGGGGGTTTCGGTTCGCCGTCTTGTGGTCCGCGCCAGGGCGGCCAGCGCCGCGTCGGGGTGCGGGTGGCCGGCCAGGGTCAGCAGGGTGCGCAGGTCGCGGCGGAACGGCTCGCGGGGCAGCCCGACCTCCTCGGCCAACGCCGCGAGGGTCAGGGCCAGCGTCTCCAGGTCCTGCTGGCGGGCGACGGGCGTCCCCTGCCGCCACTTGGCGACCAGGTCGCCGCCCCGTTTGCCCATGGCGTGGCCGAGCGCCATCTGGATGCCGGCGATCGTCGGGCCGCCGCCATCCTTGATGCGGTAGATCAGATCGGTCAACCGTGCAGCGAATTGCGTCCAATCGGCGGCCATATAAGAACCTGTCTGCCCAGTCAGTCCTCCAGGCCCACGATATGATCGAAGATCAAGATGCGCTGGAGGTGAACGGCCGCGGCCAGCACCTGCTCCCAATCAGGCAAGGTATCGTTCGGCATACTGTTTCCAGAAGTGGTAGCGCTGGGCATAGGGATCGGCCACGTGCGCCTGACACACCCGCAGCACTTTTTCCAGTATGGCCCGATCTGCCAGCGCCGCCTGGCGCAGCGCAGCCCAGTCCTGCCGTTTGCCGCGGGCGATCACGTCATCGATGGCGGCCAGGGTAAACTCCTGATGGGTGAGGTGACGGTGTAACATGGCGTGATTATACTATCCTTATGGCGGCAGGCCAAACACCGCGCCGAAAGCGCGTCCGCGGTCGGGCAGATGCGCCGGACGTGGTCCTGCATCGGCTGGAGCTGCACCACGGCCGACCATGACAGGTGGGCCCGAAATTGCTGGGACTTCATCGACCGCGATTCCCAGGAATTTTTCCATGTTTTCAGCCGACGGGTGTGTTATACTTTGCACACGGACCATCTCAGTTTACCCCATGCCTGCCGGAAGCGCCAAACTGGCCGTTCTGGCGCCCGCGACCTTCAGGGCATGCAGAATCTTCGGCTCTTGCAGCAACCACACACCATCAGGAGGAACCCACCATGTCGTTCGCACGTATCCGCAAACCTGCACTGATCGCCCTGTCCCTGCTGCTGGCCCTGGCCGTGCTGAGCCTGGCGCCGCAGCCCGCCGCCCCGCGTCGGNNGGGCAATGCCATCGCGCTGGTAGCGCCGCCCTTCATCGGCGTCGCGCACGCAGGAGGGCCGGCCGCACAAGANCGCGCCGCCGCGCCCATGGGCTTCCCGCAGGATGAGGCCGGCATCTCGGCCTACTTCAAGTCCGCCACGCCGGTCAACCTGGCCGATGTGCGGGGTNNGTACCGGGTGATCGAGGTGGAGACCCCGGATTATATCATTGGGTCGGTGCCGGTGCCGAGCTATGCAGAGAAATACGACGTTCATCTGTATGTTCATAAGGACGGATGGTTCCTGGCGTACTACTTGAACCCTGACCCGACCGGGAAGATTTTCGACTGGGGACAGTATCAGAACGGAACGATAAAGACAAAATTGGAAAGAGTTCTAGCCATTGCCGCTGCCGCGCCGGGTGTAGCATTCTCGAGTGGCACGTACTACGATTTTCGGTATCCAAATGCAACGCAGTTGTTGTTTGTAGTAGAGGATCAAGCAAACGGGAACGAATTCACTGTCAAGGCACCCGGCTCTTATGCTTACTATGAGCGAAGTTGGTCGTTGGCAGCTGCAACCTGTGGTTGGTGTGGTGCAAGCTGGAATCTCGACGGCGTCGCCATTGTAAGCCACGGTGGAGGAAGTTGGGGCTACTATGAGGGCACTTTGACGCCGGCACAGTTCCTCCCAGATATCACCCACCGGATAACGATCGGATGCGACGGTACTTGTTACGGAGGATTAATTCTGACCTACAGGGTGCCGCAATGAGCACCTTGAGACTTACCCTGTCCTTGATTATCTGTGCCCTGTTGATTATGTTCGTGTTGCCTGTCCACGGCCAGAGCGGCATCATCGTCAACAACGCCGACGCCATCCGCCAGGAAGGGGTGAGCCTGGACAGCGGCCTGAGCGGCGTCACCAGCAGCGTCGGCCCGCGCATCGTGTTGCAGTACGCTAACACCATGCGCCAGGAGCGGGTCGCCGCGCCGCCGGGTGCGCTGCAAACCCTCTTTGGCCAGGTGCCGGCGCGCATCATCTTGCAGTACGCCAACACCATGCGCCAGGAGCGAGTCGTCACGCCGCCGGCCGGGCTGCAAACCCTCTTCGGTCAGGTGGCGCCCCGCATCATCTTGCAGTACGCCAACACCAGCCGGCAGGTGACGCTGGCCTATCCCGTGGCGCTGATCGGCGACACCGTCCCGCCGCATCAGCAACGTACAGGCGCAGAGCGTGGGCGGTGGGGTCAAGATCACCTGGACGACCGATGAGTTCGCCACCAGCGAGGTGCGCTACGGTACGGCGCCGGGCGCCTACACGCACACCGTCTCCGACCCGTTGTTCGAGAAGAACCACAGCCTGACCCTGACCGGGCTGACCGCCGGCCGGACGTACTACTTCATCGTGCGCGGGCCGATCGCAGCGGGAACCAGGCGCAGAGTGGGGAGCACCAGTTCAGGGTTCAGGTGAAGACCTATCTGCCGTTGATCCGGCGGCGCAGGTGAAAACAGCCGGCGTTGCACTCGAAACCGATGCCCTGATTGTCTGAGGCGTTATCCGACGCGGGTCGCCCAAACCGGACGGCCCGCATTCGGTGAAGAAAAGCAACTATGGGTGACCGTGTTCAATCGTCCGCGTGATAACTTGCCTGCCGGCAGGGTTGAGTCGCGAACAAATGCGCCCCAAACATGAGAGGGTTGTGAGAGGAAGTTGATAGACACTTGAGGGATTCTCCGTGTATACTGTGAGCGTAGCACTTTGGCCCGACCACGGAACGACGCGCTGAACCGCTGAAGCGCCCCGTGGCCGCCTGCTGAGTCGACTCAGCGGTAGTGGCCAGGTATTTTTCGATTCTCTGAACTACGTTGCTCATTCACACAAATGTCCGGCGCCGGGCGGTGCGCCGGGGACGGCGGGGTGCCTCTCCATGCTGTCGCGAGCCGATCGCCCGAGTCATAAGGAGGCTGCCTGGTGCAACTTGACTCACGATCCTAGTTATCCGTTTCTAGATGCAGACACTGCGAGTTCGGGCAGGCAATCGGGCTGTTCCCGTGCTTGAGAATAGGCGTTAAGTCCGAAGGAGATATCTATGAGTGTTCAATCGCCACCAAAGAATCCGACGCTGGCAGCGGTGCTCAGCTTCCTCATCAACGGCTTGGGGCAGATCTACAACGGCGAGATCGCCAAAGGGATCATCATCTTCGTCGTGCAGCTCATCAACGTGGGTCTGATGTACGTCGTCGTTGGGTTCGTCACCTGGCCCATCGTGTGGATATGGTCGATCTACGACGCCTACCAGGTGGCCAAGCGCATCAACGCGGCGGCAGCCGACCAGGCCGTTGCTCTGACCAAGGTCTGCCCCGCTGCGCGGAACGTGTGAACGCCGGCGCAAATCTGCCGCTTTTGTAACTACCAGTTCATGCCCGATGCCGTCGTGGAGGCTGCGCAGCCGTTGGCCTTACCACAACCGCCAACCCTTCAGGCGATCGCGCAGCCGGCGAGCACATCGGCAACCGCTACTCCCGCCCCGATCCGGTCGCCGCAGACGGGCGTTGCGGCAGGTGTGAAGTACTGCGTGCAGTGCGGGCCCAGGCTGCCGACTCGGCGAACTTCTGCTTGAAGTGCGGGGCGCTTTGAAACGGCGCCGGTGGAGTCAGCAACATAGACCGAGTGTGGCGCGGAGGTATAGGCGCCTCGCTCCGACCACTCTCCGCATTCGGGATGTCGCCAGCCGGTTGCGTGGGATTTTCGTTCGGATCAACTTGGTGCACCGGTATCGGAACGGGATTGGATGGTGCCGGTCCGTACTGTGTTCATGGATCCATTGTGTTCAGCGCGCAGCAGGAAATCGTGATTTCATAGTAGGCAAGCGACCAGGAAACAAAGCCCGGAGCAGCTTACAGCCTCGTCTAGCTCCGTGAGGCGTCTTGAACGATAGACACAAAGGAGTCATCGCATGATTTGTCCCAATTGCGGCGCCGCGATCCTGGCCCTGGCTTATTTTGCATGTCCTGCGGGTCCCGCCTGCCGATGCCGACGATAGACGCACCAGCCACCCTCATCCCGGAAGAGCAGCCTGATCCGTCATCCATGCTGCCCCCGCACCGGCGCCTCAGGCCGTCAGCAGCCAGCCCATCGGCCAGATGGGCAGCGCCGGCATACAGCCCGTCAATATTTGGGCCGTTCGCCGGTTACGGCACGCGGCCGTCACGTTTCGTGGCTCATCAACGACCAGGGCGAGCGCCGGCGCGCTGCGCGATACCGTCGCGGCCCGTTCTGAACGGCGCGCAATCCCCGCGCTACAGTAGAACCGGTCAAACTGGTGCGCCAGGGAATCCTGGTCGATTCCAGGCCCTATTTCTTGATCCGACGCGGCTTGACCACGGCCGGCCTCTACATCGCCCGTTTCGGCCAGGATCTATTCGTCTCGCAGGTTACCTATTTCAAGGGGCCGATCAGCTCGATGCGAATCTTGCTCCTGGTGGTTGCGCTCTTGTTCGCGCTGATTTACCCCGTGGTCTACAACAACGCGTTCAGTCAGATCGGCATAAGCGTGTTCGGCGGGATCGGCGGTGACCTGCAGGGCTGATGTTCCTGACCTGCTGCCTGGGGCCGATCTACCTTGTGAACTGGTTGGCGCTGGGCATCCTGGCGCTTTTCAGCGGTTACAAGTACCTTACGGAGAAGGATATCCTGGCCGCGCTGCGTGCCGCCCAACGAGTTCGACATCGACGACACCTCCGCGCTGGAGAAGGCGGTCGAACAGACGGTGCGCGAAGCGCTGGACGAGGTCGGCATCGAGCAGCGGCTGATGCCCCAGGCGACCGAACAGAGTTTCCGCCGGCGGTTGATCTGACCCGAAATGGGACGCTGCTTGGCGCGAAGAACGCGGATACTCGCTTTTCATCGCGGGTGAGACTGATATGAGCATCATCCTACAGACTTTCCCCGACCAGGCTCGCGAGGCGTCGGAGCGTGCGCTATGGCCGACCCATGGACTGGCCCCAGGCGCAGGCGGCAGCGCGATCCCCGTGCAACGGGCCGTCGTAGGCCTGCGCCTGCCGCACCTGCCCGACTTCTTGACCGATCAGACGCTGGTCGGCGATGGTAACGCCGAGCGGTTGGCAGAGCCGCTCGAACGCCAGGCGCAGTGGGTGACTAACCTCTGGAAATGGCAAAGCGCGGCCTTCAGCCTGCGCTATATCTATCGGCCAGAACGGGCAGGAATCGAGATCGCACTGCTGGCGCGCATCCTGGCCCGACCCGAGGCGGCGCAGACGGCTGCTGAGCAACTGCTGGCCGATCTGGCGCGGCTGGCGCAGTCCTTCGGCCTGCCGGTCAAGGAGGTGGCAACTCTTCCCGATTTGACCGCGCTGCGCACGCCGCTGGCCGCCGTTCATCGCCGAGGTCCGGCAACGCGAGGAGGTGGTGAACTTCTCCTGGGCGCAGGGCGAGGCCTACGTGGTCTATCCCTACTGGCAGCCGGCCGGCGCGTTCCTCCAGCCGTTCGAGGCGCTGCTGCGCCAAGGAGCGCCGTGCGTCATCAACCTGCACCTGGCCCACCTGTCTTGGGGAAACCGAGTACCGAGCGCTGGCGGCCGCGTCCGCGACCAGTCAGACCGCGGCCGATTGGCAGCGCAACGCGCACAGCGTGGAATACAGCGGTCGCTGGGCCGACCCGCAGGCCGCCGCGGTGGCTCGCGCCTACGCTGGTCAGCTTCGCCGGCTGAATCAGCCGTTCGTGATGGTCGCGCAGGCCGCCAGCCCGGATCGCTTCGCCGCGCTGAGCATCGCCCAGACGCTGGGGGCGCGTCACCGCGCGGTCGGCGACCAATCGGGCCGACGATGAGCGATCTCAGCGGCCGAAATCGTCTATCCGGGTACGGAGGCCGACGTTCAGTCTGCCGCGCGCACCTGAATCATCTGATCCTGACGCCATGGGGTCACACACTGGCCTCAGAGAGTCCGGGGCTGCGGCGGCTGCGTTATCTGGCCGACGCGCGCGGCCGCGCTGTTCCGCTTCCCCATCGCGGTGCGGAGGTGTGCCCGGCATCGAAGTGCGCGAACCGATGCCCGATTTCGAGCCGGGCGGACGTCGTTCACAGATCAGAGCAGATGAGATCCACTTGGGCAGCTTCCAGCGCGGGGCGCGGTGACCGTCCGGCTCAAGGATCTGACGCGGCACGGGCTGATCGCCGGTCTGCCGGGCAGCGGCAAGACCAACACCTGCCTCTACCTGCTGAGTCGCCCAGGAGCGCCACGTCCCGTTCCTTGTGATCGAGCCGGCCAAGACCGAGTACCGGGGCTTGATCCATCAGCTTAGGTTCGAGAACCTGCTGGTCTTCACCTTAGGCGATGAAACCACTGCGCCGTTCCGGCTGAACCCGTTCGAGCTACTGCCCGGCGTGCGGCTGGAGGTGCACCTGGAGGCGCTCAACGTCGCCATCAACGCGGCCATGCCGCAGTTCGGTGTGCTGCCCTCCATCATCGAGGAGGCACTGGAAGAGATCTACACGGCCAAGGGATGGCGGCTGACCGACGTCGGCCCCGAGGATGAGGATAACAGCCCCGATCGGCGCCTGTTTCCCACCCTGGCGGAGTTCTACCGTGCGGCCGTGCAGGCGGTGACGGGCCGGGGCTACCGCGGCGAGCTGAACGACAACATCCAGGCCGCGGTCAAAGGGCGGATCGGCAGCCTGCTGCGCGGGAGCAAGGGGCGCATGTTCAACTGCCGGCGGTCGATCTCACCGGCCCTGTTGTTCGAGCGGCCGGCCGTGTTGGGCTGGATTCGCTCAACGACGACGCCAAAGGGTTGGCGATGATGTTCCTGTTGATCCTATTGCGGGAGCATCGACAGATGCAGGCGCGACGGTCCGCGGAGGCCTCCGCCGGGCTGCGCCACCTGCTGCTCATCGAAGAGGCACATCGCATCATGGAGAACGTCGCCTCGGTCGGGAACACCGAGGTCGCGGCCGACACGCGGGCCAAGGCGGTGCGGATGGTCAGCGATTTCCTGGTGGAGATGCGCGCCTACGGCCAGGGGTGTTGATCGCCGAGCAAAGCCCGGAGAAGCTGGCGCCGGACGCGGTGCGCAACACCAACCTCAAGATCGGCCACATGCTGCCGGGCCGCCAGGACCGCGAGGCGCTGGCCGCGGCCATGATCATGGATGAGGCGCAGGAGCGGTTCATGGGCAAGCTGCGCGGGCCAGGCCGCGGCCTTCATGACCGGGTTCGAGAAAGCCACCTTCATGAGCGTGCCGCCGTATAAGGACGGCGTTAACTTCGCCGACTTCCTGCCCGACGCCGCGGTACGCGATCATATGACCGACTTCTATACGGAGCAGCAGCACGCGCTGCTGCCGTTCGTCGGCTGCCGTTTCTGCGCGGAACCATGCCAGCACCGGGAGCAGATCGAGCCGATGACGCGGCACAAGGAGTTGGCTGGCCGCTTTCACGCTGCGCTAGCCGCCTTCGATGAGCGGCCCGAACCTGAGCACTGGCCGGCCAACTGGCACGGGGTGGCCGCGGTCTGCGGCGAAGCCGCGACGCAGGCGGGTAGGCAGGGCCAACGCGAGGCCGCCTACTGTTACCTGGCCCATGAGATCGATTTCCCGTTCACCGAGCACATGCGCTGGTCCTTCGTGCGGGCCATCGAGGCGCTGCCATCGGCTGGATGATCCTGATGTCATGACCTGGGCGGTGAATTCGTTTCTGTCCTTTGAACAGCAAGAAAGGAGATCGTCATGAACTGTCCGAACTGCGGGGCCGCTCACACCGGCGCCGGTGCGTTCTGTATACACTGTGGCGCCAGGTTGACTCCACAAGCACCCGTGCAAACGCCGGCGGATCCCAAACCGGCGCCCGCGTCTGTCTTATACCAGGCCACCCCCATTCAGCCGGCAACCGTTGCTCCGGCGCCCGTTAGCGCGCCGTCTCAGGCCGTCTTTCTTCAGCGGCGTGATGGCACCGCCACCATACGTCATATCTCGGCCGGCTCGGTATTCAAGGTCTCATTTGTGACTTACCTGTTGTTGCTCGGCCTCCTGGTCATGGTCGTCGGCGGCGCCATCGGGCCGGCCATCATGCTGGCTCTCAGCGCCCTGATTTACTACCTGGTGGCCGGCTGGGTCGGCGGCGTCCGGGTCGGCTGCAGGAGTAGCGTCGCCATGGTGGTAGAAAAACTCGCCGTTGACGCCACTTTCGATATCGCCAGAACGGCTGCGAACACGGTCAAGGACATCTGGTCGGTGATGGACGCGGCCGCCGAAAAGCCCATGCCCAGCAAGCTGCTGAGCCAAAAGGCCATCGGCGCGATCCAAGGTGTGACCGACCGAGTGCAGCAGGGCGTTCACGCGGCGATGGGGGTGTAGGCACACGATCGGAGGGATGTCATGTCATTCGATACGACGGAGGCCAGGGACGTTCAGGAGGCGACCGATGCGGCCCAGGAGTCGCCCGGCGCCAAGCCGCTGGCCCAACAGGAAAGAAGGCGATGCAAGGCGGAGATGTCGACTATCCATCGCCAGATCAACGGCCCAAGTCAGCTACCACTGAGTTAGGCGATGCGCCGTGCGGAGACGGGACCAGAAAGGCCGGAGGTGAAGTGGCATCACGAGGTGGCGGAGCCTGACAAGGAAGGGAAGCCAGCGGGGACGCCTGAGGGCTGGCGGCCGGGCAGGCCGGAGAGAGGGTAACGCAGGTTCCGAGCAGCGGTATACAGCTCGGGTTGCCGCCGTCCTCGTCTGAACCCGGCACCTCCAATGGAGAGCACGCCATGTTTTCAGATACATCGGGCACCAGGGATATCCAAGAAACCGCGGATTCCACGCAGGAGGCTGTCAGTGCGAAGCCGCTGGACCCAACGGGCACGAAGGCCATGCAGGGAGAGGTCGCCAACACCGACACGCCTCTCTTGTTCGGTACCTTTGCACATGAGGCTTATGAAAACGCGGCCGAAGAAATACGGTGACACTGCCGACCGTGAGCATCGTGTCGGTCTGACAAAACCTGATGGTACGCTGGCGGAGGGCGAAGTTGACCTGATTGTAGGTAACGCCCTGATTGACTTCAAAACGAACGATATGCGCGACTGGACGACGGACGAGGCGCGGACATTCGGTCGCAAGCACGGACAGCAGATGAAGGAGTATGTCGATAGCCCTGACACTCCTGCCCATGCGAAGGGATGGATTATCGCCACCGTTCCTCCGAAATCTCAAGAGACGGGATGCCTATGCTGCCACCTTGAAGGAGTACGGCATCGGTGTCAAGTTCGCCAAAGGCGAAGACCAGGGATCGGTAGTGAAGGCGATAGACAGAGCGGTAGAAGATACGCCACCGCTCCAGGAAGACGCATAACCCGCCCCGCTAGCCCGATCCTTCGCGCAGAAGGGGGCAGGCCGCCACACTCGGCGACTTTTCGCGGGCGGGAGAAAGCCTCACGGCTTTTTACCTGAGCATAGTATCGCGCTTTTCGGGGCGCGTGGCAAGTTTTTTATAAAGTTTTGAGGTCCTATGGCTGATCAATTGCCCTACTGTATCCATTGCGGCGCCCGGCAACCGAATGCCGGCTCCAGGTTCTGCCATCGCTGCGGGCAGCCCATCGTGCCGGCCGCCGCCGGCCCGCAGGCCGATTCCGCCCTGGGTGGGTCGGGGTTGGTCTCGGCCGCCATCGTCCTGGTTGCGGCCATCATGTTCGCGCGCCTGTTCTCGGGCGGGCCGCAGGCCAGTGAGCCGGTGGATGCGACGCCGGCCCTTTCGGCCGCGGCAACGCCTACCAAAGCCACTCAGGCACCAGTGAATCGCGGTACGCCAACACTGAATCCCGGCGCCAAACAGACGGCCATCGCTGCTGCAGCCCAATTGGTGAAGCCCGGGAATGCTGCCACACAAGCCGCAGCGGAGCAGGTAATCAAACAAGCTACAGCTACTGTGCAGGCCGAGAGGGCCAAGAACATCGCGGATGCTCGCATGGCGCGAGAACAACTCCTTGCCCGCGGGCAAGCCTGCACAAGTAGGGTGCGCACACGAATCGAGGCTGGAGATTACTCACAGATTCGTCCTGGAGCAGACCTCCTTGGCTGTGACTTACATGGTCTTAATCTGTTCGGCCTTGATCTGAGCGGCGTAGATCTTTCTTACGCCAATTTGACGGGGGCCAACCTGAGGGGGCTGTGTTCAGCTCTGCATCAAGCCTGAGGGGCGCAGACCTGACGGGGGCCAACCTGGACAGCGTGAATCTGACAGATGTTGACGTGCGTTTAGCCACGTTCAGCTTGCCATTACCCGCGGGCGTGGACCCAGACGTTGTGATACAGAACGTGGTGACCCAGAGGCGATCAAGTATATTTTCGATTGTTCTGGAGTCCAAAGGGCTACACGCTCCCCGACTGGTGGGCGCGCCTTGGCATCATGTGGCTGCCGACCCGTCGACGGCTGGTCTGCTCCGGCGCCTGTATGCCACGTATGCCAACGTGAACGGCGTCAGTCCCATGCCGGCCGAGTTTTCACCTGATGGTCGATTCTTCGTGTTCGTTGACGTGAACTTTGAATATGGTGGAGTCGGTTTCACTGTCATCGATATTGGGCCTAATTCTCAGCAGGATGTCCTCATAGAAGCGAGGCCTGCGAACTTCACGGCGTGGCATCCGAACAGCAATCTGATCGCTTACGACGACCTGGGCGATCGCAAGAGCCACCTTTGGGATCTCGCTGCAAAGAGGGAGGTTCAGATGCCTGAAGGGAGATTTTTGACCTGGCTCTGATGGCAAAACAATGCTGATCATCGCGGAGCAGGGGTTGCCCTGTTCGGCGCGCGGACAGGAAACAAGATCCGGGACCTTTCTGACGTCGATACTCAAGCGAAGGTGCAATTCAGCCCAGACGGACGTTGGCTCACAGCGGGTGGGAGGGACTTAGCGCGGGTTCTGGATCCCAGCACTGGCTCAATAGTGCGATCTGCCAAACGGTGACATTCTATGGAGTTCCGATGGCGCCAGCCTCGTGATAACAGGGAAGGCCGCGCGGTTCTATTCTGTAAAATCGCATTTTGACTTGCTGCGGGAGATCGAGCTAGAGTGGCTTATGCGAGTCGATTTGGATCCGCATGCGCAATGGGCTGCTGTGGTCGGACGTGAGCCTGCATCCTTCGGTCAAGACGGTCTTGTGGTGCAGATGCAATTGGTTGATTTGGCCTCAGGGGCAGATATTGCTTTGCTATTCCTGCCACAGGACACCATCCGAGCGAACGCGGCAGTGAGCTGGAGGGCAATACGATTGTGATTGAGCGCTTCGCGGTAACCGAAGCCGACGCGATGAGTTGACGACTTCCCTGCAATTGTGGCCAGTGTCAGAATTGATCGGAAGCAGGTAGGCGGCGGGGCCGACGCTTACCCCGGCGCCAACGAAGCTACCCCCACAGGCCGACGCCGCTTCGCCGACTGAGTGGTATTGCTGCAATCACCGCCGGCTGTGATCACACCCGCGCTCTGACTGATGGCGGCGGGATCAAGTGCTGGGGTACCAACGGCTACGGGCAGTTAGGCGACGGCTCAACCGACATTTCACCCTGGCTGGTGGATATGGTCGGGCTGGGTAGCGGTGTGATTGCCATCGCTGCCGGCTGCGATCACACCTGCGCCCGCACTGCGGAAGAGAAGAGGGTAAAGTGCTGGGGGAATAACTTCCACGGTGCTCTTGGCGACGGTGCAACGACTACTTCCGCAAAGTCGGTGGATGTGATCGGGCTGAACAGCGATGTCATCTCCATTGCGGCAGGTGGCGATCATGCCTGCGTTCTGACGGAGCGTGGCGAAGTCAAGTGCTGGGGTTGGAATGAGTCTGGCCAAATCGGCGACGGTACGACAATCACGCGCCTGATACCGATGGATGTGATCGGACTTGTATCAAGGTTACCGCAATCGCCGGTGAGAGCGCACATACCTGTGCCTCGACTGCTGTTGGCGAGGTAGTGTGTTGGGACCTTGACGCTCGCTTCCAACTGGGGGCCAGACAACGACTGATCGCTCTACACCGGGAAATGTGATGCCTTAGCACACGTGACAAAGAGGCGGCTTTGTCCCAAGCAATTCGCGCAGTTGGCTTCGCCTTTGCCAATGGCTCTTAAGTCAATAACCCGCCCTGCTAGCCCGATCCTTCGCGCAGGGGGCAGGCCGCCACACTCGGCGGCTTTTCGCGGGCGGGAGAAAGCGGTCGGCTTTTTACCTGAACATAGTATCGCGCTTTGGGGCGCGTGTCAAAGCCCTCCGAGGTTTTGAGGTCTTATGGCTGATCAATTGCCCTACTGTATCCACTGCGGTGCGCAGCAAATCAACGCCGACGCCAGGTTCTGCTATCGGTGCGGGCAGCCGATCGTGCCGGCGAAGCCGGAGCACCGGAAACCACCGCCCTGGGCGGCACCGGTGCTGGTCTCAGCCGGGATCGTCGTTATGGCTGCCGTCATGCTGGTGAGCGTCTGGTCACAGGCGTCAATCGCCAGCAGGCCAACTGCCGCACTGCCTATGAAGGCCGTTCGCAACTGCTCAGCCAGCCGTTCAGAAACCGGATTCTTCTCGTGTGAGCATCGTTTTTCTGTGCAACGGCCTTTCATCGCGCCATGTTCCTGGTCTGCGAGACAAAAACCCGGTTTCTCTCGTGCCAACCTGAGTAGTTGCAGGATAATATGAGCAGGAGGAATCTATGAACAACTTGGTAAGTGTCTTCAGCAGCCTGGCCTACACAGCCACGCTCATCGCCTGTCTCTGGTGGGCCAACTCGGCCATCCGGCAGTTGGACATTTCGCGGCGCTTCAACCTCTCGGCTAGTGTGCGCCTGTTGATCGTGCTGGCCGTGGGCGCTGGTCTACGGCCCGGCCAGCCGAATTCTGGGGGCCTGCTGACGATTTTCAGCAACTACAGCAGCGGATGGGTCAAGGCCGCCGATGTGATCGGCGTTGGCCGTGCTGGGGTTTGTGGGATGGTTGTACTCGAAGGCCATCCTGGAACAATAGGGCGGCAGATTTGCTCTGGAACGTTTGCTCTGGAACGGCGCGAACGCTTATGGATCGACTCGCGATCTGACAGGAGGGCAGAGACACTCTATGAGCGCACACATGCCTGGCGCAGACGAGGAGGAGTGCCACACTTGCGGAAGTGTAAACTCCATACAAAGCATGTTCTGTCGTATCTGCGGGGAGCGACTGAGTCAAAGAGATGCGCAGAACTTCTTACCATCGTCCTTGCCGACACCGCCAGTTACTGTACAGCGCAGACAGGCTTTTTGTCCTCACTGCGGTAGAGATGTTGATGCTCTGCAAACTTTCTGCCGCTTCTGTGGAGCCGTGGTTCGAGCACGAGGTTGGGAGGTTGAGGTTCAAGGTTCAAATGCTGACGAAGTCGGAGAGGTCACGCGCTCACTGTCCGCCCAAATCCTTGAAAGTGAACGCCAAGTCGTCTTGCCCGCTCAGACGTGGGACTTTGTGGAGAGCGCTACACTGAAGGCCATGCTCCAGCGTGACTACTCTGAACTGGACGAACTCCTAAAGGTGAACGCTCCCAAAAGCGTTCCCATCATGTGTGGCTCGATACTTGAGACCGTTTTGGTTTCTATTCTTCGCCAACAGGAAGCCGTAGCTCAGGAGAGATACAGACAGCTGTTTCCTGATAAAAGAAACCCAGAAAGAACGCCGCCAGGTCTTGACACGTGGAGACTCTACCAGTTGATTGCGGTATCAACGAGCCTTGGTATCTTGAAAGAAGATAGCTCTCGCCTCCATGCGGACATCATACGAGATTACAGAAACCTGGTGCATCCTATGGTAGAAGTCCGGCAGGCAAGCAGTTTTGACCCTGAAATCGTTGCTGCAGTACTGGCACTCTTCTTGCGAATTCTTCGCCTGGTTGCTGACTACGCTTCAACACGGAGGCTCTGATATGGCCAAGGATACACAAGATACTCCGGCGGAGGTTTCGGAGACAAAACCACACGTCGAAACGGCGCCGCCCAAGGTTGGTGCAAGAGGGATACGGGCGATGCAGGGGAGCCACAATCAGCTGAAAAGCTGGATGGACAAGACCCAACCACCAAAGGCAGGAAGGCTGAGAGTGTACCTTCGCGTGATTTGTCTGAAGCGTTCCCTGCGGCTCCACCAGATGTCGCATCACAATCTCAGGAGCGCGCTGATCGAACCTCTTCCGACGCGATACGCGGAAAGGCTCATCTGGCGGCAGAACAGGCGCTCGCCGATAAAGGCGTCACCGGGGTGCTCGATGCACGCCGACATGCGAGTGAAGCTTCAGCAATCGCAACGCTGGGAGGAGAGGCCACCAGCCTTGACGAGGCAGCGGAGAACTTGGGCATGAAGGGCAACAATTATCCCACTTACGATATTGCTTCGAGCCGCGAGGTGGTGTCCGTTAAGACGCACTGGGCGGATGATGGCAGCTTGAGCGACTCGGCGCGACAGGCATATCAACGGGACTTCACGCACATGCTGGGGTGGGGAGAGGAACCAAGGCGCTTGAGCAAGATGGCCAGAACATCATTGATGCCCGTGACAGTAGTGTGCCGGTACCAGACGAATTGAGGGGGCCACGCCCGAGCAAGCAACGGCATATCTGCGCGATAGATCGCTTCTCATGGTCCCAGATGATCATGTGGATACCGTGAAAGCAGACCTTCGGGCAAAGGTGATCGAACTCCCGACGAACTATTTCCTGCCTGAGAATCCCTCCGAGAGCCAGGTCGAAGGTGTGCTAAATCGAGTGCGTGGACTTGGTCTTATATCGGATGAATTGCACGATATTGTCGCCAAGCTGGAGAAGTGATGGTCACTGATCAGCTTTTCTGCCCGCACTGCGGCACGCAGCAACTGAAGGTGAGCGCGCTTCTGCCACATATGCGGACAGCCGATCCCGGCCACTCCGGCTGTCGCGCCCACGCCGGTCGAGGTGATGCCCGCGCCGCGCCGCCGGCCGAGCGGCTGGTGGTTGCTGCCGCTGCTCCTGGTCGCGGCCGTGGCGCTTCTGCTCTGGGGTCCTGCGCGCTGTGATGGTCGGGTTCCTGGCAGGCATCGGCTCGGCCGCGGGTAAGTCCGGCGATCGTAGCCCAGATGTTTCCACATGGATTGCGTCCGGCGACGTGCCTGCGAGTACAACCGATAGCGCATCTTCTGTAACGCCGAAGGTAACTCCGCTGCGCGGGCGACAGCATCACCGACGGTCGCCCGTCCGCCGAGCGCTACCTTGCGGCCCACGGCAATGCCGCTCCCCACCGCGACACCGCCAGGCACAAAGCCTCCCCGTGCGACGGCGATACCAATGCCGCCCGCTACGCCTTCGGGCGCTGTCACTGCCTCTGGGATCGTTCCACCCGACTCCCTGGGGCTGATCGCTTTACTCGGAACGCGATGGGAACGCCGAGATCTACATCATGGATGCCGACGGGGAAAATCAGCGACGTTTAACCTTTGACCCCGGAGACGACCTGTATCCGGCGCTTTCCCCGATGGGCGGCGCATCGCGTTTGTTTCGCAGCGCGATGGCAACTCCGAAGTCTACCTGATGGATGCGGATGGCAGCCATCTTGTCCGCCTCACGAACGATGCGGGAGAGGACCGCTTGCCGGCCTGGTCGCCTGATGGCAAGCGGATCGCGTTTGCCTCAGACCGCACGGGTAATGCGGATCTGTACATCATGGATGCCGATGGTCAGAACCTGACTCAACTCACTTCTGGGCTGGAGCGAGACGGCCATCCGGCCTGGTCACCTGATGGGGCCTGGCTAGCGTTCAACTCGGGGAGAGGCAGCAGAGTACATGGGAGATCGAGACTGTTTCGATCTCCGGTAGGACACGTCAGAGGCTGACGGAAAATGGTGTGATCGATTGGTCGCCCAGTTGGGCGATGGATGGCAGTAGCATCTTGTTTCTCTCACGGCGATCCACGCAGAACGCCATCTACATCGTGACCCCGGTGGCGGCGAGGAGCGCAGGGTGTTCGATGGCCTGGAGTCCATCTGGGGCGCTGTCTGGTCTCCAGATGGGCAACACATTGCGTTCACGTCCAGCGAGAGCGGGCGACGAGATCTACGTAATTCGCTCCGATGGCAGCGAGCTTCGACAGCTAACCTTCGAGGGAGGCGCGCCCCGAGTTGGCAGTAGTAACGGGTGGCAACACGGATGCGACATTCTCTCAGCGGCGGTTAGGAGCATAGATGGCCGATCAGAGCCTCTTCTGTCCATACTGCGGGGCTGAACAGGTCAAGCCGGACGCCCGGTTCTGCCACGTCTGCGGGCAGACGCTCCCGGCGCGCCCGGCACCGGTCGTGACGCCCGCCGCGCTCCTGGTCGCGCCCGGCGGCGCAACTGGTTGTGGCTTCTGCCGCTCATTCTCGGCCGTGGCGATTGCCGCCATGGCGTTCGCCTGGCAGCGTGGTTTGTTAGGGCTGAGCGGGCCGAGACAAAGCGGGTGGACGCCGGCCGCGATTTCCGAAAGGTCGGCTGGTGGGTCGTCCACGCCAGGCGAGCTGGGCGGCGCTGGCGCTGCACCAACCTCACCGGGCGCCGGGCCGCCGAGACGACCGTCACTCCGCCATCGGGCACATTGACTTCCTTGGCAACGGCTACGTCCCAGGCAACCGCAACGCCACGTCCGACTGCGACCCCGCCGCCTACGGCGGCACCCCGCCGGCGGCGACGCCGGCTCCAACGGCCACGCCCACAGCCACGGCGACGCCGGTCACGCCTACGCCTGTCGTGGGAAAAGTGATCTTCAGCAGCGACCGCAGCGGCTATGCCCACATCTTCACGGTGCGCGGCAACGGCCAGGGCTTGCGGGCAATCACCGGGGGCAACGAGTACTTCTGGGATCCGGTGTTGAGCAACGATGGCACGCTGGCCGCGTATGTGTCCAAGGTCAACGGCAACACGGAGGTCTTCGTCGCACGCAGTGACGGGAGCAACGTGCGGCCGATCAGCAACCATCCGGCCGAGGACGATCACCCGGCCTGGTTCCCCAACAACGGCGCGTTGGCGTTCGCCAGCAGGCGGGATGGCGGTTGGGACATCTACCGAATGAACGCCGACGGCTCGAACGTACATCGATTGACCTGGGATAGCGGCGACAACCGTTTCGTAGCGGTGTCGCTTGAGGGCGACCGGATCGCCCACATGTCTCAGAATACAGGCTATCCCACCATTGAGCGATAGTAACGTGACTGTGTTGTCGAAGGATCAGGTCATTATCTGGCCGAAGAGGCCCAACACCCGCAGCAAGCGGTACACCGTGGAGTATCCCGATTGGGCGAGGGTCCGGATCATCGTGGATTTCTACCAGGTAGCCTGCTGCTGACGCCGGAAAAGTAAACGGAGGCAGTACAAGCGAAGCGCCGCCGACCTCATGTACGTCAAGGAGCTGTGTCATGATAACTCGCCCTGTTCGCCAGACCTCAACCTTGTTGGCCCTGTTGACCGTCCTCGCGCTGACGGTGGGCGGGGCAACCCCGCTCAGTCGATGTTCGATGTTACGTATCCGGTGAGTACGACCGATACCGATGCCCCCAGCGTCCGCTCCAGCCCGGTGATGTTCATCGAGAACGCCGGCCAGTGGGACGACGGCGCGTTTCCAGGTCTGGGGCGGGCCGGCCGGAACCGTCTGGCTGGCGGAGGACGCCATCTGGATTACGGTGTTGGAGGCAAGGGAAACAAGCAGGCCAGTAGATAGGGGCCGGACCCTGCGCTTCGGTGGTCGTCCGAGGACCAGGAAGACCTGGCGCCACGACACGGCGTCAACATCAAGCTCAGTTTCGTCGGCGCCAACCCGCAGCCCCGCATGGAGACCTTCCAGCGGCTGGATACTACCGTCAGCTACTTCCTGGGCAACGATCCTGAGCAGTGGCGACCGGCCGTACCGGTGTGGAGCGGGGTGCGCTATCTGGCGCTCTACCCTGGCATCGACCTGGAGATCACCGGTGAAGATGGGCGGCTGGCGCCGCGCGTGATCGCGGCCGCGNNGGCGGATCTATCCGCGCTGCAACTGCGGGTGGAGGGCGCCGAGGAGGTAGCGATTGANGGGGCCATGCTGCGCCTGCACGCCGCCGGACGCGACGTCGCCTGGCCGCTGCTGCAGGCTGGCGAACCGGCCGGCGCGGTCGCAGTGCAGCCGCGGCGCGGAGACCTTCGATATCGCGCTGCCCTTTGCCCCAGCGACCGATGCCTTGCCTCCCAACGCCAGGCCTGAAACCCCGCCGATAACCCTGCTGACCTGCTCTATAGCACCTTCCTGGGCGGCAGTGAGTCGGACTATGGCTACGCCATCGCGGTGGACGGGGCGGGCAGCGCCTATGTGACGGGCTGGACCGGGTCCAGCAACTTCCCCACCACACCCGGCGCCTTCGACAGGAGTTACAACGGCTATGTCGACGCCTTTGTGGTGAAGCTCAACCCGGCCGGCAGCGGGCTGGCCTACGCCACCTTCCTGGGCGGCAGCCGTGACGACAGAGGCTACGCCATCGCGGTGGACAGGACGGGCAGCGCCTATGTGACNGGGCCTACCAAATCCACCGACTTCCCCACCACGCCCGGCGCCTTCGACAGGAGCTACAACGACTATTATGACGCCTTTGTGGTGAAACTCAACCCGGCCGGCAGCGGGCTGGCCTACGCCACCTTCCTGGGCGGCAGCCGTGACGACGCAGGCTTCGCCATTGCGGTGGACGGGACGGGCNNCGCGTACGTGACGGGTCGTACCGGGTCCAGCGACTTCCCCACCACGCCCGGCGCCTTCGACAGGAGCTTCAACGGCAGCAGCGATGCCTTCGTGGCCAAACTCAACCCGGCCGGCAGCGCCCTGGCCTACGCCACCTTCCTGGGCGGCAGTGCTTGGGACTATGGCAGTGCCATCGCGGTGGACGGGGCGGGCAGCGCATACGTGACCGGCAGCACCTGTTCCTTCGCCTTTCCCACCACGGCAGGCGCTTTCGATCGGAGTCATAATGGCGGCGGAGGTCACGACTGCACAGATGTCTTCATTGTCAAGCTGGACTCGGCTGGCAGCAGGCTGTCCTACGCCACATTTGTGGGTGGCAGTGACGGCGACTGGGCTTCCGGCCTGGCCGTTGACAGAACTGGCTGCGCCTATGTGACAGGNGCCACCACCTCATTCAATTTTCCTACCACTCCGGGCGCTTTCGACCGAAGCTATGGCGGTGGAAGCTGGGCCTATGACACTGACGCTTTTGTACTGAAGCTAAACCCTGTCGGTGGCGAGCTGGCCTATGCAACGTTCCTAGGTGGCGCTGATAACGACTGGNNGGGCGGCCTGGCTGTAGACGATATGGGCTACGTTTATGCGGCGGGCGGAACGTGGTCCAGCGACTTCCCTATTTCAGCGGATGCCTTCGATCAGAGCTACAACTTCGATAAGGACAGTGAAGATGCCTTTGTCGTGAAGATTAATCCAGACGGCAGCGGACTTGCCTATTCCACGTTCCTGGGTGGCGGCCATACGGACTGCAGCGCCTATAGTGTGGGAAGGTGTAGCATTACTGTGGATAGCTTGGGTAGAGCCTACGTGGCAGGCACGACTTATTCCAGCGACTTCCCGACCACGTCGGGCGCGTTCGACACGAGCTACAACGGGGGCAGAGATGCCTTCGTGTCTAAGCTGGCAGTGACGAAACGCCACCTGTACCTGCCGCTGGTTCTGCGCCGGTTTGTTAATGTCCAATCGGTGGATGTGCGCTGGGAATAGGAGCCGAACAACGAAGTTAACATCGCTAACGGCCCGCTGGGTTCAGGCTTCGACTATTATGGCTATCCCAACGACGCCAATGACTATTTCTACTTCCAGACAGCCAGCCGCGGTCAGATCATTATCGATCTGAACAACCACACCGGCCAGGGCTTCAACTCTTGCTGTATTATCCGGCAGGAACTCTGGTAGTACAGGACATTGAGCCACCCTATCGCATAGAATATACAGGTGATCCTAGGAGATACTATGTGAGGATCTACTCGACCGGCAGCTTCGCCAGCACGACGCCGTATACGCTGCGAGTCGTTTACCCCTGACTTCAAAGAAAGGGATAGCGCCCCACTAAATCGTGGAGTGTGATCAGGAGAGGGTTCAAGTGGCACTCCAGAGGAAGGTAGGATCATGAAAGGTCGCATTCTGAACATCGTGCTCGTATTGGTGCTGGTCGCGCTGCCCATGACAGCCAACGCCGGCCGGAGCGAGACGCAGCAGGCCACCGATCAGGCCTTGCCAGCGCCGTCGTTGGTCGAAGAATCCCCCACGCCCGGCGCGGAATTCAACAGCAGCCCGGTGATGTTCATCGAGAACGCCGGCCAGTGGGACGATGGCGCGCTTCCAGGTCTGGGGCGGGCCGGCCGGACCATGTGGCTGGCGGAGGATGCCATCTGGATCACGGTGTTGGAGGCAAGGGAAACAAGCAGGCCAGTAGATAGGGGCCGGACCCCGCGCCTCGGCGGTCGTCCGAGGACCAGGAAGACCTGGCGCCACAACGCGGCGTCAACATCAAGCTCAGTTTCGTCGGCGCCAACCCGCATCCGCGCCGAGACCTTTGACCGGCTGGACACGACCGTCAGCTACTTCCTGGGCAACGATCCTGAGCAGTGGCGGCCGGCCGTGCCGGTGTGGGGCGGGGTGCGCTATCTGGCGCTCTATCCTGGCATCGACCTGGAGGTCACCGGTGAAGATGGGCGGCTGGCGCCGCGCGTGATCGCGGCCGCGGGCGGATCTGTCCGCGCTGCAACTGCGGGTGGAGGGCGCCGAGGAGGCAGCAATTGAGGGGCCATGCTGCGCCTGCACGCCGCCGGACGCGACATCGCCTGGCCGCTGCTGCAGGCTGGCGAACCGGCCGGCGGTCGCGGTGCAGCCGCGGCGCGGGACCTTCGATATCGCGCTGCCCTTTGCCCCATCGGCCGATGCCTCGCCTCCCACCGCCAGGCCTGAAACCCCGCCGATAACCCTGCTGACCTGCTCTACAGCACCTTCCTGGGCGGCAGCAGTTGGGACCAAGGCAACGCCATCGCGGTGGACGGGACGGACCGCGCTTATGTGACGGGCGAGACCTATTCCACCGACTTNCCCACCACACCCGGCGCGTTCGACAGGAGCCACAACGGCAATGATGACACCTTTGTGGTGAAACTCAACCCGGCCGGCAGCGCCCTGGCCTACGCCACCTTCCTGGGCGGCAGTGAGTTGGACGTAGGCCAGGCCATCGCGGTGGACGGGATGGGCAGCGCCTATGTGGCGGGCTATACCGCGTCCAGCGACTTCCCCACCACGCTCGGCGCCTTCGACAGGAGCTACAACGGCGGCGATTGGGATGCCTTCGTGGTGAAACTCAACCCGGCCGGCAGCGGGCTGGCCTACGCCACCTTCCTGGGCGGCAGTGGTCGGGACTATGGCGACGCCATCGCGGTGGACGGGACGGGCCGCGCCTATGTGACGGGTCTTACCGGGTCCACCAACTTCCCCACCACGCCCGGCNNGTTCGACAGGAGCCACAACGGCGGCTATTATGACGCCTTTGTGGTGAAACTCAACCCGGCCGGCAGCGCCCTAGCCTACGCCACCTTCCTGGGCGGCAGTGGTTGGGACTATGGCAGCGCCATCGCGGTGGACGGGACGGGCCGCGCCTATGTGACGGGCGAGACCACGTCCACCAACTTCCCCACCACGCCCGGCGCGTTCGACAGGAGCCACAACGGCAATTGGGACGCCTTCGTGGTGAAGCTCAACCCGGCCGGCAGCGGGCTGGCCTTCGCCACCTTCCTGGGCGGCAGTGGTGTTGACCGTGGCCGCGCCATCGCGGTGGACGGGACGGGTAGCGCCTATGTGAAGGGCTATGCCTATTCCAGCAACTTCCCCACCACGCCCGGCGCTTTCGACAGGAGCTACAACGGCAATAGTGACGCCTTCGTGGTGAAACTCAACCCGGCCGGCAGCGGGCTGGCCTACGCCACCTTCCTGGGCGGCAGTGATGATGACTTTGGCAGTGCCATCGCGGTGGACGGGACGGGCAGCGCCTATGTGATGGGCTATACCATGTCCAGCGACTTCCCTACCACGCCCGGCGCCTTCGACAGGAGTCACAACGGCAATCGGGACGCCTTTGTGGTGAAACTCAACCCGGCCGGCAGCGGGCTGGCCTACGCCACCNNTTCCTGGGTAGCAGTGAGTCGGACTCTGGCTACACCATCGCGGTGGACGGGACGGGCAGCGTACGTGGCGGGCGATACCGCTTCCACCAACTTTCCCACCACGCCANNGGCGCCTTCGATCGGAGCTACAACGGCGGTTACTCTGATGCCTTCGTGGCCAGGCTGGCGATGGGAGGCAGGTACGCCCCGACCCCAAATGGTTATGGTTTCGAGAACAGCGCCGCGCACACCTCATGGGAGATCTTCCGCGACACCTTCGGCGCCGAGAATGTGGAATGGACCATTGGCGGGGTGACGGTCGCCAAGCCTGAGGCAGTCTGGTATTACTTCAATCACTACAAGTGCGATAACCCCCTGCTTGCCCTGACCGGACGGTGTACTGAGACGGGCGCCGGGGGCAACTGTTCGGGGATGGCCACGTCCAGCATGCTGCTCTTCAAGGGATGGGCTGATCCGGTTGACTTCTTGAGTCAGCAGGGCGTCAATCGCGTGGTCGATCTACCGGCTCCGAGCAGGTCTGGTGATTTTTGGCAATCCTCGGACGTGGCGGATTTCATTGTTCGATATCAGGGATACCAGGAGGGTCGACAGGTGAAGGCGGCGAAGGTTGCGGCCGGCAATCAAAACGTGAGCGAGGCGCTGAGCTTAGTGAAGACGGCAATCGACGGCGGTCTTGCAGACCCTCAGGTAATTAATATCTGGGGCCCTATGACTCCTCGAATGCGGCCAACCCAAATCATCCGGATGCAGAATGTGCCGGCCATGCCCTCATGCCTTATGCCTACGCAGAAGATGGCGCCGCCACGCGTCTACGTCTATGATTCTAACCATGATCCCAGCAGCCCATACAATTCGTCTCAGTTTGTCACCTTTACACCGTCAACCAACACCTGGAGATACGAACATCACAGACCCATCGGAGTCTGGCAGAGTGGGCAGGGGTGCAAGCTGGGGGCTTTGACCTCCTTTGCTGAACTGAAGGTGGCGCCGTTGTCCGCGTGGAAGGAACATCCGATCCCACCCTGGGGCTGGGCGGGATATCCAACGGCAAGCGCACCCCTGGAGTCCGGTTGGTACGAACTGGCCGTCGAGCCGAATGCCTCGCTGCAGGCGATCGACAGTCTCGGCCGAGTGGTGGGCAACCGTAATGGTACTTTGGCGCTCGAAATCCCTGGCAGCGCTCTCTGGATTCCAACAGACGTAACCCCGGTATCACTCCGTCGCACACGGAGCAGTACATCATCACGGCTCTTCACAGCTTACCTTGAAGATGTCCTACGAGGAGTCGGGGATTGCCGTGCTCGATGCGCTTGTGCCTGAGGGAGTCGTCGCAGTCATCGGAGCTTCTGCTGTTGCAGGGGCGACAGACACGGTGCTTATCTCGCCCGACGCCAGACAGATATCGGTACAGGCAGGTTCAAGTGGCGGAGGACGGTCGGTTACGACGACCAGGGACGAAGATACTTTCGGTCGCGAGATCACAATAGATGGCTTCTTGCTGACACCCGGCGCAAGTGCGGAGGTGCAAGCGAGAACGGACGGCGCGGTGAGCTTTGCCAGTTCTGTCATGCAACCCAGCTACGGTATCAAGCTGCGGCAGGCCGGTGCAGTTTCTTCGATGTACGCCGCGGATGGACCCTTGATGATGGCGGATGATGTGCATGTGATTCGTTTGAATTGGAACAACCCGACAACCGCCACCATTGAGATCGATCATGGTGGAGATGGGACAGTGGACGAAACGCGGGTTTTGCCAAATCAGGTCAAGAAGATTTACGTGCCGCTCGTCTTCCACAAGTGAGTATTCGACATCGACATGAACACCAGCGACCAAGAGTGATTGTTGGCGAGTGTGCTTTGCGCGTCAGTCCTTACCTGTGCTTTACTCATCTGCTGGTTGGACCCAAAACCGGTACGCCGATGAGCTTACGCCTGCGCCGACTGTCATCTTCGGATTGTCCACCGCGGTATCCGTCACGGTCAAGACCGGAGCTAACTTGCGCGGAGGTCCGAGTACCAGCTACCCTCGCATCGGCGGCGCAGGTGAAAACAGCAGGCGTTGCGCCCAGAGTGGGTTACCTGCCGCGATGTGGGCTTCTTGAACAGTCCCCTGCCGATTTTTACCCGCCGCGGGGAGGTGTATAATCTACGGCAGGCTGAACGAGTTGAACATTATGAGCAACCGTACCCTGTCCAGCATACTCTTCACCCTGTACAACATCGGGTTGTTCGGGGCCATCTTCGCAATACCGGCGCTGGCGTTCCTGGTCTTCTCGATCCCCAACCCGAACGCGACCGGCCGCACGTTGATCACGGTTGCCCTGGTCAGCGCCGTCGTGCTGGTCAGCCTGGCGGTGACCACCCGTATCGCTATGCGGGCCTTCTACGACCGCGTCTGCGGCGCGCCTTCGCGCAGTGGGAGGCCAATCCCAGCCTGGGCGAGACGGTGGACGGCGCGCTGCTGGCCGAGCTGGCCGACCTGACGCCGCAGGATGCCTGGAATGCCCGCCAGTTCCTCGAACGTAAGGCGGCCGCGGCCGGCATCCGCTACGAGGAGGCCGACCAGCCCAACCTCCGGCGCTACCGCTTCCGCGGCCGGGCGGGGTCTCGAAGTGAACGCTGTGAAGTGAAAGGCGTCACCGGGCTTTCCTGGCGGTTCAGCTTGGCCGTCAGGCCGAACGCTTCGCGTTCGGCCTGACGGGGCGGCATCAATTGCAAATATCAATTAGTCTGAAGGAAGACCTTGATATGATCAATCCTGGGGCCGTTTTGCAAGGACGATATAAGGTAGTGAGCTTCCTGGGAGCCGGCGGCTTCAGCACCGTCTATCTGGCTGAGGATCTGCGCCTGGCTGGCCGCCTGGTGGCGGTCAAGGAGAACCAGGATACCTCTTCGTCTGCAATCCGGGCCTTCCAACAGGAGGCGGTGCTCCTGGCGCGCCTGCAGCATCCCAATCTGCCACGCGTCACTGACCATTTTACTGAAGCATCGGGGTACCAATATCTGGTGATGGACTATGTAGCTGGGGAGAATCTGGCTGCCTTGGTAAAACGCCAAGGTCGGTTGGACGAGCCGACGGCTCTGGCCATGCTGCGCGAGGTCATGGATGCTGTTGCCTTTCTCCATCAACAGCAGCCGCCAATCATTCACCGCGATATCAAGCCCGGCAACCTGATTCGTCGCCAGGAGGATGGCCGGATCATTCTGGTGGATTTCGGTATTGCTAAACAACAGATAGCCGGCGGCGGCACACTGACCGCTGCCCGAGCGGCCACGCCGGGCTTTGCTCCCCAGAGCAGTACTACGGTCAGACCGACACCCGCAGCGATGTCTACTCGCTAGGCGCAACACTCTACTACCTGTTGACGGGCGTTGTACCACCCGAGGCTCCTGCCCGTTCATCGGGTTACGAAAGCCTGACGCCTCCACGTCGCATCGAGGCGCGGATCAGCGCGGACGTTGAAGCCGCCATCCTGTGCGCCATGGACCTGGATGCGACGCGGCGTTTTAGGGCGACGAAACCACTGGCGAATGCGTTATTGGGAACGGGTTGGGCGACGGCGCAACCGGTTGGGGCAGCCAGTGGCAATGCCAGGTCGGGTAGATGGCGCTTGGCCGTTGCCGGGCTTGGGTTGGTACTCGTAGCGTTTCTGGCGGGTATCCTGATCTCTCGCCAACCGGCTGGCATTGAACCCGTGGGTAAAAGTACCGTGGCTGTGCTGACGTACACGGCGTTCAGGACACCAGTTCCTGCGACTGTGAACCCGTCACTGCTGGATGCACACACCACAGCCACACAGGCCTCCGCTGTTACACCGATGGTAATACTTGGGACGGAAACTGCTCTCGCGACACCAACCAAGGCGGTATTACCCACCTCGACGCCAGTTCCCCCGACACCGACGGATTTGCCTCCGCCGACTTCTACGCCAATTCTACTTACTCCAACCCCGACCATGATGGAACACGCGTTTCCGATTTCACTGGTGCATCTGGCCAATGCCAGCACTGAAGAAGGGTACGAGACGCCTCCGTTGGGAGCCGTTGTGCTGGGTGGTATCCCCTTCGATCTTCCCAGCGGCCAGAACAGCGCCACCACACAGGCAGAACCACTGCCGGGCAACCCAACCATCCTGACGGTGGAACCGTGGGTTGAACGACCTCAGCAGGTGTATCTACTGGTGACCGCCGGCAACCTGTACACTGAATACAAGAATCGTTCGGTGGGCGTGGTACGTTTGCGTTTCGCCTCCGGTTCCGCAGGAGGTACGGCTGGTCGCAGGCTATAACCTACGAGAGTGGAAGATACTCGATCAGGTAACCGTAGCGACAACCAGCGCTCCTAATGTTCGGGAGGTCTGGCGCACCGGTTCCCGTCACAGAGGTATTGGCGTTATCGACATGTTGACGATTGATGTGGCTCCAGAGAATCGCGGCTCTACACTCATGGCGGTGGAACTGGTGGACACGTCTATGCAAGACATCGGCAGCATGGATCCAGCCATCAACTGGCTGGGGCTAACGGTAGTCGGGCTGACGCCGGGTAATTGACGAAGGTGAGGAATTTGCCATGCGGCGGCGACGGCGAAGCCGCGCGCGTCGTGCCGGTGAGATAGATGTTGCCGCCGGCATCTGGCAGTTTGTCGGCGAGAGCTTGTTCGCGTGAACGCAGCCCCAACATGCTGCGCCACGACCACTGTTGGCCACTACATGTTGCGCCGCACCGACTTGCAAGGTAGTCTCTCCGACAAACTGCTACGGCGATGCCGCCCCGGTCGTCCGCGCCTTCAAGATTTCCGAAATTGTCGCCGCCCAGGTAGGTGGAGAAGACCAGGGACTGGCCATCCGCGCTCAGCACGGTTACAAAGGCGTCGGAACGAGGCCAGCTCCTTTGCTGTGGTTGGCCGGGAAAGAGCGAAAGATGCCAACTTTTCGGAAAAGTTGGCATCTTTCGTTGTGGTCAATGACTTCCTGAGTGAACACGACGGCCGCGGGCGGGAGCGCTCAGCCCCGGCTGATTTCTTCCATCAGTTGCCAACACATGAGCCNCATGCGCGGCACGTGGAATGCGCCCTTGTAGGTGTTGCCCTTGAGNNGCGACGAGAGCCGACCGTCGCGGTGCAGATAGCCGAACCATTCGCCGTGCGCCGGGTCGGGGAAGCGGGCATAGGTCCAGTCGTGGATCAGGCCGTGCCAGCGGGCGTACTTTTCGTCGCCGGTCAAGTGATAAGCCATCAGTGTGGCGATGATGGTCTCGTTCTGCGGCCACCAGAACTTCATATCGTGCCAGTATTCCTGCACCGGCAGCCCGTGTACGTCTACGAAGTAGGTGATGCCGCCGTACTCCGGGTCCCAGCCGCGTTCCCACATCCAGTCGAGGATGGTCAGGCCGGTCTTGAGCGGCTCTGGGTCATTGCCNNGCACACGGCTCTCCTGCATGATGAACCAGGCGGCCTCGATGGCGTGACCCGGGTTGAGAGTGCGCCCGTCGAAGTGATCCAGCAGCTCGCCGTTGGGGCCGGTGGTCTCCAGCACGGTCGCCAGCTCCGGGTGCATGTGATAGCGCCGGATTTCGTCGATGTAGTGGTCGATCCAGTGGTTGCAGAAGGCTGCGTCGGCGCCGGACTGGCGCAGGATCTGCGCGGTGACGATCATGATCATGGGGATCGCCAGGCCGCGCATCGGGCGCGTCGTGGTGTTCCACTTGGGCGGCAGCACACCGGGCGTCTGCAAGTAGCCCAGCACCCGCTGATAGAGCCCGTCGCCGCGCCGCGCGTCGTCATCGCCCGCCGCACGGCCATAGGCGGCCAATGCGGCAATCATGAACGTTTCGCTGAAGATGTAGCGCCGCTTGCGCAGCGGCTGCCCGGCGCNGTCCACCAGGAAGAACATGCGGCCATCGTCGTCGAAGCCGTGTTGACGCAGAAAGTCGATGCCATGGCGCGACCACTCCAGCCATTCGGGCCGCGGCTCAACCTCGCTGTACAGGGTGGTCAGCAGCCAACTGGCCCGCCCTTGCAGCCAGATCGCCTTGTCGCTGTCCAACAGCGAGCCGTCCCGGTCACGGCTGAACATGAAGCCGCCCTGCTCCTGGTCGATGCTGCGCGGGAACCAGAAGGGCAGGGTGCTGTGCAGCAGACCGTCACGGTAGGTGGCCAGCAGATGGCTAACGCGTTCGGGCGTCATCTGCGGGGCATGTGGACCGTTCATCGCTGCACCCATTCCAGAAAGCCCAGCTCGGCCATGTCGGCGCGCAGGAGTCGATNCTCAGCCGGCGACAGGGCGACCTGCGGCAGGCGGGCGGGGCNCATAGGAGGGCCGGCGAAGCCCAGAATCGCCTTCAGGCCGGGCAGCGGACGATAGCTGCCCACCACCTTGAGCACCATCTGCGCCGAGAGGANGCGCAGCCGCTGCGCCTGAGCCAGGTCGCCGGCCGCAAAGGCGGCCATAATCTGCTGGTAGAGGGGCGCGGCGAAGTTGAAGGTGCTGCCCACCGCGCCGTGCGCGCCGGCCGCCAGGCCGCTCAGCAGCATCTCATCGACGCCGAAGAGGATGTTGAAGCGGCCGCCGTCGAACGCGACGCAGGCTTGCAGCTCGTAAAGGGTGGGAGAGCTGTACTTGATGCCCACCAACGTGGGGATGCGCTGGCTGCCCTGGCGCAAAAAGTCCACCATGTCCAGGTTGACGCCGGTCAGACCGGGGATGTGGTAGTAGTAGAAGGGCAGATCGGGCGCGGCGCTGGCGATCTCGGCCATGCAGTCCACCAGCACCTTGACCGAGCCGGGCTTGACGTAGAAGGGGGNCAGGGCGGCGATGGCGGCCGCGCCCACCTGCTGGGCATGGCTGGCCAGGGCGCGGGCATCGGCCAGGGAGGTGTGCCCCACGTGGGCGATGACCGGCAGCCGGCCGGCCGCGGCCGTGACAAAGGCCTCCAGCGTCGCCTGGCGCTCGGCCGTGGTCANGGAGGCGCTTTCGCCGGTGCTGCCGCAGGTGAAGATGGCGCTGACTCCCTGCTCCACCAGCCGGTCCACCGTCGGGCCGACCGGGGCCAGGTTCAAGCTGCCGTCTTCGTGCATGGGGGTGAAGGTTGCCGGCACCAGGCCGGTGATCCAGAATGGTTTCATGGGATGGTTTGCCTTGATTAAGTGGTAGCTATTCAGCCGGCGGGCCAAACGTTGGTTTCGATACGCCGCAGACGGCTACTCAACCAACGTTTGGCCCGCCGGATCGTTGTTTTAATGAATGCTCTTGGGATCCAGCGCGTCGCGCAGCCCGTCGCCGATGAAATTGATGCTCAGCACCGCCAGGGCGATCATCAGGCCGGGCGGCACCCACATCCAGGGCATGTCCTGCAAGATGTTCAGGCTCTGAGCATCGCGCAGCATGTTGCCCCAACTGGGGTCGGCGCCTGCACACCCAGCCCCAGGAAGGAGAGGGAGGCCTCCAACAGGATGATGTTGGCCACGCCGATGGTGAGCGCCACGGCGATGGAGCGACGGTGTTGGGAAAGATGTGCTTGAAGACGATCTGGCCGCGTGACGCCGATGCTGCGGGCCGCGCACGAACTGCTGTTCGCGCAGGGTCAAAAACTGGCCGCACCAGGCGGGCAATGGAGGGCCAGGTCAGCAGGCCGATCACCAGCATGGCGTTGTAGACACTGGGCCCATGGCAGCCGCCACCGTGATGATGATGACCAGCGAGGGAAGGTCATGAACACGTCGGTGACGCGCATCAGAGTCATGTCGACCTTGCCGCCGGCATAGCCGGCGATGCTGCCGACGATGATGCCGATGACCATGGAGATGGCGACCGCCACGATGCCCACCGACAGTGAGATGCGACCGGCGTAGAAGACGCGGGTCAGCACGTCGCGGCCGGTGCCGTCGGTGCCCAGCCAGTGCTCGGCGCTGGGCGGCTGGCGAATGGCGCGCAGGTCGATTTCGGTGGGCGAGTGGGGCGTCAGCAGCGGCGCGGCCACGGAGACGAAGATCAGCAGGCTCAGCGTGATCAGCCCGAACATGGCCAGCTTGTGGCGGAAGAAGCGTTTGCGGGCCTTGCCCCAAAGGCTTTCCGGCTTGTCTGCGCCCAGATCGATGGCTTTCGCGGTGGTGGTCATCATGGCATTCTCCTACAGGCGGGAAAACCCTGTTTCTATTCGTAGCGGATGCGCGGGTCGGCAAAGGAATAGGTCACGTCGGTCACCAGGTTGGCCAGCAGCACGACGAAGGCGGAGATCAGCACGTAGCCCATGATCACCGGCGAGTCGCGCAGCGCGATGGCGTTGATGAACATCATGCCGATGCCCGGCCACTGGAAGATGGTTTCGATGATCACCGAGCCGGCGAAGAGCACGGTCAGGTTGATGCCGATCACGGTGATCACCGGGATCAGGGCGTTGCGCAGGATGTGACGCACCGTCACCACCCGCTCGGTCATGCCCTTGGNCCGGGCCGTGCGCACGTAGTCCTCGTTGATGACCTCCAGCACGCTGGCGCGGGTGTAGCGCATGAAGACCGAGGTGCGCACCAGCGCCAGCGCCAAGGCCGGCAGGAAGAGGTGGCGCAGGTTGTCGCTCCAGGAGAACTCCGTGCCGGCGGTGACCATGCCTGAGGTGGGGAACCACTTAAGGGTCAGGGCAAACACGAAGATCAGGATCATGCCCAGAAAGAAATCGGGGATCGAGATGCCGGTGAAGCCGAAGAGCGTCAGGCTGTAGTCCAGCGGGGAATACTGCCGGAGGGCGGAAATCGTGCCCAGGAAGACACCCAAAATGACCGCGATGATCAGTGAAAGGCCCATCAGCCNCAGGGTGGCGGGGATGCGGGTCAGGATCATCTGGCCCACCGGCTCGCCGGTCTGGAAAGAGTAGCCCAGGCTGCCCTTCGCCAGGTTGCCCAGCCAGCGCCCATACTGCTCGTAGAGCGGNNCAGGTCCCAGGCCGAGCTGGCCCTGGCGCAGCTTGATCAGATCTGCCTCCATGGGCGAGTCGGAGGAGATCATCGCCATCACGGCATCGCCAGGCATCATATTGGCCAGCAGGAAGACGATGACCGTGATCACCAGGATGATGGGCAGGCTTATGAGGATTCGGCGCAGGATATATGTCGTCATGGCCAAGCTCTCCGTCGGACAGGTGGGGTGAGGCGGCTCGCGGCGAGGGGAGTGCTCGCCGCGAGCCGGCCTCATACGACAGGACTATTCAGTGTACCAGGTGTGGATTTCGTTGTAGATCGGGATGTCGAACATCAGCAGCGGCTGCTCGGCGAAGTGCTGGCCCAGGCCGACGATGCGCTTGTTGAAGCCCATGGGGCGCACCTCGTACCACAGCCAGATCTTGGGCAGTTCCTGGTTCAGGATGGTGCTGATCTCGTGGTAGAAGGGGGCGTGCCTCGCGTTCGGCCACGCTGACGCCCTGGGTGAAGACTCGTCCACCTGCTCGTTGCAGTAGCCCATGGAGCGCTGCTTCTTCACCATGCCGTACAGCAACCCAACCTGGTGGGACGATGAATCACCCACCTTCGGCCAACTCAATCCCGCAAGCGTGATCCTGTACGAAGCGCCGGACGTCCCGCGCTACGAGTGTTACACCCACAGCAGCGACCCACCTGCGTGTTCGCTGAAAACGCGCCGGGACTCTGCATTCAATCAGAGCCACCCGTACGAGATGTTGCACGGCGGCTATGCCGTCTCACCCTGGGCGCCCGCTGTGACCGCGCGTGCGACAACAGGTCACCGAATTGACTGAGCAGATACCAAACGACATCCTCTTCCAGGATCAGATCGGCGCCCGGTCGAACTACACAGACTACGGTGCGTTCGCCCCCACCGCGACGGCGTATGCCCAGGGCTGGCTGGAACACACGCGCGGCCTATCTGGCAGGCTCTTGATGACCGAGGGTGGGGTTGATCGGTTTGCTGAGACGGAAATCGGTTTCAATGGCGGCACCTTCCTGGACGAAGTGACCGGGATTGCCGTGCAGCGCTGGGAGATCGCGCTGGCTGGTATGTCTATCCCTTTGCTCCGATGCTCGCTCGCGATAAGGTCCTCTTCTACCAGCACAACCTTGCGCCGGCCAGCATGACCGCCAGCAAGCAGGTATTATCCTGGAACGCATCCCAGGGCTACATGCTGACGCATAATCTCACGGAAACTGCCTATGGCGGTGGCCTCCAGAGTTCCTGGCTGGCGGTAGTTGGCGCCTTCCAGACGCGAGTTTTCGCACGTTACGCTGATGCGCGGATCACCAGCTATGATCATCTCGCCGACAAAGTCACTCGCACAGCATTCGACGGTTTTTCAGTCACGACTAACTGGGACGCGACGCAACCCTTCACCGCCGGAGCACATCGGCTGGCGCCATCAGGGATCCTGGTTGCCAATGCCGATAGCAGCCTGGTCGCTGGCGTCTTCACGGTGTATAACAATGCAACCCTGAGCAACGGCGACCACTATCTGATCGAAGAACGCGGCGCCAGCGAGATCATTGTGCGCCAGCCGATGGGCGGACACCACGCTGCTAATCCATCCACTTTCCGGCTGGGGCGGCTCTCCACTGATTCAAATATGGGCATATGGCCCAGATGACCGGCCGATCCAGCGCGTGACCGCAACTACGGGCGGACAAGGTACCAGCTTCACCTACCGTCAGCAGGTCGCTGGCCAGCAAGTAAGCTATTACCGACTCGGTGTGTTTCACGAGAGTTACCTGCCCGCCCTGTTACGCGGCAGATAGGAGGACAACATGAAACTAGAGCGCGGCCCGTCCCTTCTGAGATCGATTGCCACCCTCCTGGTCACCTGGACGACCGATGAGTTCGCCACCAGCGAGGTGCGCTACGGCACGGCGCCGGGCGCACACACACCGTCTCCGACCCGTTGTTCGAGAAGAACCACAGCCTGACCCTGACCGGGCTGGCGGCCGGCCGGACGGTCTACTTCGTGGTGCGCGGGCCGATCGCAGCGGGAACCAGGCGCAGAGTGGGGAGCACCAGTTCAGGGTTCAGGTGAAGACCTATCTGCCGTTGATCCGGCGGCGCAGGTGAAAACAGCCGGCGTTGCGTCCGGAGTGGATTACCTGCCGCGATGTGGGCTTCTTGAACAACCCCGCCGATTTTTTCCTGCCGTAAGTGATGTGTATAATCTACGGTGGGCTGAACGAAACGTCCTGTCGCCCACATGGACAGTGCACCCCTCACAGGCCCAGAGAAAAGTCAGCAAAAGGATTCGAGCGAGGACTCGCCGCTGGTATTCCGACGGCTAGCAGTTTGCCGGAGGCCCCACCCTGCAAGCAGGTGCGGCACAACATGTAGTGGCCGACAGTGGTCGTGGCACAGCATGTTGGGCCGCGTTCACGCGGACAAGCTCTCTCCGACAGCCTGCCAGGTGCAGCGGGATCGCGTGGCCGCGTATCGCAGCAATTGAACATTATGAGCAACCGTACCCTGTCCAGCATACTCTTCACCCTGTACAACATCGGGTTGTTCGGGGCCATCTTCGCAATACCGGCGCTGGCGTTCCTGGTCTTCTCGATCCCCAACCCGAACGCGACCGGCCGCACGTTGATCACGGTTGCCCTGGTCAGCGCCGTCGTGCTGGTCAGCCTGGCGGTGACCACCCGTATCGCTATGCGGGCCTTCTACGACCGCGCGGCGCGCGCCTTCGCGCAGTGGGAGGCCAATCCCAGCCTGGGCGAGACGGTGGACGGCGCGCTGCTGGCCGAGCTGGCCGACCTGACGCCGCAGGATGCCTGGAATGCCCGCCAGTTCCTCGAACGTAAGGCGGCCGCGCCGGCATCCGCTACGAGGAGGCCGACCAGCCCAACCTCCGGCGCTACCGCTTCCCGCGGCCGGGCGGGGTCTCGAAGTGAACGCTGTGAAGTGAAAGGCGTCACCGGGCTTTCCTGGCGGTTCAGCTTGGCCGTCAGGCCGAACGCTTCGCGTTCCCTGACGGGGCGGCATCAATTGCAAATATCAATTAGTCTGAAGGAAGACCTTGATATGATCAATCCTGGGGCCGTTTTGCAAGGACGATATAAGGTAGTGAGCTTCCTGGGAGCCGGCGGCTTCAGCACCGTCTATCTGGCTGAGGATCTGCGCCTGGCTGGCCGCCTGGTGGCGGTCAAGGAGAACCAGGATACCTCTTCGTCTGCAATCCGGGCCTTCCAACAGGAGGCGGTGCTCCTGGCGCGCCTGCAGCATCCCAATCTGCCACGCGTCACTGACCATTTTACTGAAGCATCGGGGTACCAATATCTGGTGATGGACTATGTAGCTGGGGAGAATCTGGCTGCCTTGGTAAAACGCCAAGGTCGGTTGGACGAGCCGACGGCTCTGGCCATGCTGCGCGAGGTCATGGATGCTGTTGCCTTTCTCCATCAACAGCAGCCGCCAATCATTCACCGCGATATCAAGCCCGGCAACCTGATTCGTCGCCAGGAGGATGGCCGGATCATTCTGGTGGATTTCGGTATTGCTAAACAACAGATAGCCGGCGGCGGCACACTGACCGCTGCCCGAGCGGCCACGCCGGGCTTTGCTCCCCAGAGCAGTACTACGGTCAGACCGACACCCGCAGCGATGTCTACTCGCTAGGCGCAACACTCTACTACCTGTTGACGGGCGTTGTACCACCCGAGGCTCCTGCCCGTTCATCGGGTTACGAAAGCCTGACGCCTCCACGTCGCATCGAGGCGCGGATCAGCGCGGACGTTGAAGCCGCCATCCTGTGCGCCATGGACCTGGATGCGACGCGGCGTTTTAGGGCGACGAAACCACTGGCGAATGCGTTATTGGGAACGGGTTGGGCGACGGCGCAACCGGTTGGGGCAGCCAGTGGCAATGCCAGGTCGGGTAGATGGCGCTTGGCCGTTGCCGGGCTTGGGTTGGTACTCGTAGCGTTTCTGGCGGGTATCCTGATCTCTCGCCAACCGGCTGGCATTGAACCCGTGGGTAAAAGTACCGTGGCTGTGCTGACGTACACGGCGTTCAGGACACCAGTTCCTGCGACTGTGAACCCGTCACTGCTGGATGCACACACCACAGCCACACAGGCCTCCGCTGTTACACCGATGGTAATACTTGGGACGGAAACTGCTCTCGCGACACCAACCAAGGCGGTATTACCCACCTCGACGCCAGTTCCCCCGACACCGTATGTGCGCGGCGAGCACCGGCTGGCCTATGAGCGTTTCAGCCACGCGGTGCAGCAGTTGGAAGCGGCCGGCTGGCTGGGCGAGGGGATCCGGGGACGCCCCTGGACCCTGCGCATTGAGGTGCGCCGCGGCGGGGGCCTACGTCTGCGGCGAGGAGACCGCGCTGATGGAGAGCATCGAGGGCAAGCGGGGCTTCCCCGGCTGCGGCCCCCTTCCCCACCACAGCCGGCCTGTGGGGCCGGCCCACGGTGATCAACAACGTGGAAACGCTGGCCAAAGTGCCCTCCATCGTCATGCACGGCCCGCGCTGGTATGGCGACCTGGGCACGGCCGACTCGGCCGGCACCAAGCTCTTCGCGGTCAGCGGCTCGGTGGTGCGACCGGGGTCTACGAGACCCCTTTGGCGTGCCGCTGCGCCACCTGATCGAAGACATGGCCGGGGCCTGCGGCGGGGCGCCGCGTGCAGGCGGTGCTGACCGGCGGCGCGGCCGGCACCTTTCTCACGGCCGAGCACCTGGACACCCCGCTGAGCTTCGAGGCCTTCAGACAGGTGGGGGCACCATCGGCGCGGGCACGCTGATGGTCTTCGACGACACCGTGGACCTGCGCGATGTGCTGGTGCGCATCGGCGCCTTCTTTGCCCATGAAAGCTGCGGCAAGTGCTACCCCTGCCAAATGGGCACCGCGCGCCAGGCCGAGATCCTGGCCCGCATCGCGGCCGGCGACGTTCGCCCCGACGACACGGCGACGCTGATCGAGCTGGGTCGGGTGATGACCGACACCAGCATCTGCGGGCTGGGCCAGGCCGCGTCCTGGGCCATCGTCGACGCCCACCGGCGCTGGCCAACGCTTCTCAAACCGGAATATGAGGAATGACCATGCGAACCAAATCCTTGATAAGCAGTCCCTGGTCCTGTTTGCCTTGCTGGCGGTCGCGCTGTTGGCCGCCGAAAGCTGGATCGCCGGCACGGCCGACTTCGCGGCGCACCCCGACGTGTTGGCGTTGGCGGTCACCGCTGACATCGTCGTTGGAATTCCGCTGGCCTACTACCTGCTGGTAGTGCGGCGCAAAGGCCTGCCGGCCATCACCGTCGCGCCGGTGTTTATCCTCTCGCTGCTGGCGGCCGGGCGCATCCTGCCGGCGGCGCACCACACCTACCTCCGCTACGCNCGGCTGGCTGCGCCGCTGGTGGAGTTGATCGTGCTGATCATCGTGGCGGCCAAGCTACGGCAGATCGTGCGCCACTATCGTCACCTCAGACCCGCCTACGTCTATTTTCCTGAGACGCTGGAAGCCAGCGTGCGCCGCGTTGCCNNCGCCTTTCCGCCCGCGTTCGCCAGTCTGCTGACCACCGAACTGTCGCTGGTCGTCTTTGGGCTGACCGGCTGGCTGCGCCGCGCCNNGGCCGGGGATGGCGACCGGCCGCGCTTCAGCTATCACCGCCANGGGGGCTATGCCGTTATCCTGGGCTTTCTCACCTTTGTTCTCGTCCTGGAGACCACCGTGCTTCACCTTCTGGTGACACGCTGGAATCCGACCGTGGCCTGGGTGTTGACCATTGCCAGCGTCTACACGCTGTTCTGGGTCTTCGGCGATTTTCACGCCAGCCGCCTGCAGCCCATCACGCTGGACGACGCCTGTCTGCGCCTGCGGGTCGGCATGCGCTGGCGCATCGACGTTCCCTGGAGTCAGGTCGAAATGGTGCGCAAGGCAACCGCGGCCGACAAGAAGCTGCCCGATTTCATCAACCTGGCAGTGATGGGCGAGCCACGACTGATGATCGTGCTGCGGCAACCGCTCATCGCCCAAGGATTGCTAGGCAGAACCAGAGAGACCGCCCACGTCGGCCTTTCCGTGGACGATGAGACAGCTTTTCTGAGGGCTATCGACACCCGCCTTGCCCTTGCGCCGCAACTTTCGCCATAGACCTCTCAGCTTCAGCCGCTTATCCCATTGGCCTCGTTCAACCGAAAAGCATCATGGATCTTGCGCACAGCCTCATCGGCGTCGCCGCGGGCGAGAACCAGTGAGATGTTGCACTCGCTGCTGCCTTGAGCGATGGCGATGACGTTGATCTCGGCGTCGCCCAGGGCGCCGAAGATGCGCGGCGATGCCGGGGTGCCCTTCATGGCCGCGCCGACGATGGCCACGATGACGATGCCATCCAGCGGCCGCACCTGGTCGATGTGGCGACTGGCCAGTTCCTGCGCCATCTCAGCCTGAAGCTGGATCACCACCGCGTCCCGCTCGCCCTCGCGAATCACAAAGCTGATGCTCTGCTCCGACGAGGATTGGCTGATCATCAGCACATTGGCGTTGGCGCGGGCTACGGCGGTGAAGGTGCGGGCCGCGATGCCGGGCACGCCCAACATGCCGCGCCCCTCCACCGTCACCATGGTCAGCCCCTTGATCACCGAGATGGCCTTGGCCACATCCTTGCTCGGCTTCGGCTCTTTCACGATCAGCGTGCCGGCGTGATCGGGATCGAAGGTGTTGAGCACACGCAGCGCGATGCCCCGTTCCACCGAGGGGAGGATCGTCTTGGGGTGCAGCACCTTGGCGCCGTAGAAGGCCAGCTCAGCCGCCTCGATGTAGGAGATCTCCGGGATGGTGCGCGCAGGCACGATGCGCGGATCGGCGGTCATAATGCCGTTGACGTCGGTCCAGATCTGCACCTCGTCGGCGTTCAGGGCCGNCGCCAGAATGGCGGCCGAGTAGTCGGATCCGCCGCGGCCCAGGGTGGTGCTGATGCCATCGGCCGTGGCGCCGACGAAACCGGTGACCACCGGCACAACGCCCTNTGNCAGCAGCGGGCTGAGCCGGCGGCGGGCATGCTCTGTGGTCGGCTCGATGATGGGATCGGCGTTGCCGAAGACATTGGTGGTGACGATGANGCCGCTGGCATCGACCCACTCGGCCGCGACGCCGTGGGCGCAGCACGGCGGCCAGCAGCGCTGCCAGCCCCCGCATCTGCGACAGAACCTGCACAGCGGCATCCATGGCGCTGAAACGGCCTGTCGTGCGCACACGCTGGTCAAAACTGGAGGAATACACCGTGTCTCAGCATCTTGTCACCGCCATTCGGACTCAGTTCCAGGCCGCGCACCGCGGCTGGCTGGAACCCACCATGCAGGACGTGACGCCGGAGCAGGCGCATTGGCAGCCGCCCGGCGGCCGCGTGGCCCCATCGGCGCAGTACGGCCACCACATCGTCGCGCTCGATTTTCTGTTCCTGGGCTTTGCGCGCCAACAGACCCCGCTGGCCCTTTCCGCCTTCGCCGATAAGACCGGCTTCGACCAGCCCTACCCGGCGAAAGGGGACTGGGGCCAGTGGGCGCACGCGGTGCAGATCGACCTGGACGCGCTGCGCCAGTATGCCCAGGCCACGTACGCGGCGCTGGACGAGCAACTGGCCCTGCTCGACGACGACGATCTGGCGGCGACCGTCGACATGACGCCGGTGGGCCTGGGTGTACAGACACTGGCTTCGCTGCTCACCCTGCTGATGCTCCATGCGGCGGCGCACACCGGCGAAATCTCCGCGCTCAAGGGCATGCANGGNACGCGGGGCTATCCCTTCTAACGCGCCAGCCCCCTCTCCGCTCTGAAAGCCCGCAGCGCCGCCAGGCAGCGCCTGCGGGCTTTCGATTCAGGGGCATTCGGATTTCGGCAGTCGCCGGTTGAAGCGATGCCAGGTTCTTGACGGCAACAGACTTCGCTGGCAGGACTCCCCGATGCGGCGCCGGCCGAAGTCTCGTCGTGAAACAGGCAGAAAGCGAACAAGGACTGAGCAGGTCATGGTCTGGAAAGTGACCAGCCAGGGCTGCTAGACTGGGGTCAGATCAGAAACATTGTCCTGTTGGTTCCAAACTTCCACCCTCGTCCCGCAAAGGAGTCCGTCATGTTGAGCAAAAGCTCGTCCCTGTTCCTGGTTGCTTTCACGCTGCTGTTGGGCAGCCTTCTCGTGCGCGGTTACGGCGCAGCCTCGGCCGACTCGCCTGTCGGCCCGGTGGCCTATCTGCCGCAGAGCAACGGCTTCAACACCATGGCCTACGACACCAACTCACACAGCACGGTGGCCAACATTCCCATGCAGCCGGGCCTCTATTTCGGCGTAGCCGTGAACCCGGCACGCGGGCCTATGTCACCAACGACTACACCGATTCGCTGGTGGTGATCGACACCGCCACCGACCTGCAAATCGCCGACATCGAGCTGCCGTCGCCGGGGACTGCCCATCTCGGCGGCTGCAACCCGCGCGGTGATCGTCAGCGACGACAACGCGCGCTCTACGTGACCTGCGAGACGGGCAATCTGGTCTACATGATCGACGCCGCCAGCAACGCCATCGTCGGCCAGGTCGGCGTCGGCTTTCCTACCGATCTGGCGCTCTCCGCCGCGGGGAGCGACTACGTCGGCAGCTTCCAAAACAACACCCTGCGTATGATCGACCTGACCAACCCCAGCTTCCCCAGCGCGTCTCAGCCCAGGTGGGCGTGCCGGCGGAGGTGGTGCGCCAGCCGGGCAGCGCCCTGGTCTACATCACCCACCTGCCCTATGACAACATCGGCATCTACAACCCCACCGGCACGGTGGACCATCCGGCCGGGCGCATGGTGGGCACGGTGGTGGTGGACTCCATCAACGACATCGAGTTCAGCCCCGACGGCGCAACGCTCTACATCACGCCAGCCGCCGGCCGGTGTCCCGGGCGAGATTGTCACCTTCGACGCGACGCAGGTCAACGCCGATCCGGAGGATGTGGTGTCGTACAACGTCGGCAGCGCCCTGCCCCTTCCCCGCCCTCCCACCATGCTCAACCTGGACAGCAGCGCCGCCTGCCTGTTTGTGCAGGACGGAACCAGCATCATGGAGCTGGACATGCACAGCGGGCAGCTTGCGCGCGACTATTTCGCCGGGTACGGGCTTTCGGCGCGGCCGCTGGCTGATGCCAACGCCGGCCAGCCAGTGGGTCGGCTCACCCAGCCCTTGTTCGAGGTGGAGGACAACGACGGCGTCGCGTCGATCACCGTGCGCCGCGGCTGCGTCTGCGGGCGCGGTCACCGTCCACTACCAGACCAGCGACGACAGCGCGCTGGCCGGGGTGCATTACCAGGCGAGCCGGCGACCTGACCTTCGACGATGGCGAGCTGAGCAAGACCATCGAGGTGCCCTTGATCGACGACAGCGCCTATCACGGCGACCTCTCCTTCAGCGTCGCCCTGTCGAACCCCGGCGGCGCGACCCTGGGCAATCCCCCAGCGCCAACGTCATCATCCACGAGACGACGCCGGTGGCCGACCTGGCGATCAATGGCCAGGCTGATCCCAACCCGGTCGCCAGCGGCGGGCAAGTCACCATCTGCTACAGCCTGTACAACGACGGCCCCAGCAGCGCGCCACGTTGACCAGCGCCGTCGAGAGCGGCACGACCTTCGTCTCGAGCGAAATCAGCGACTGCGGCGGGGGCGGCGGCGGCGGCGAAACCCGCCCGGTGGAGGCTTCACCCGGCGAACGCGCCCGGAGCAGGCCCGCTCGCCCCTGACCGCAAGCTGCACCACGCCCAACCCCGGCGAAACCGGGCCGATCCACTGCACCTGGGACGTCGTCGATCCCTATCAGAGCGCCAGCGTCCAGATCGTGCTCAACGTCACCGCGCCCTACGGCACGGTCTTTAGCTCGGCCAGCGTCGCGTCCGACCTCTTCGATCCACAGCCGGACAACAACGCCACCACCCTGGACGTGACGGTGAGCAGCGATGTCTACGTCGCGGCCAGCGGCGACTGCGGCGGCAATCTGCCCTGCTGGCTCGCTGCAAGAGGGCTGAACCACGTGGGCGAGGGCAAGACCGCCTTCGTGGCCGGCGGAACCTACCCTGAAGACGTGTCGCTCTACACGTCCGCCGTCGTCCAGTTGAGCGACGACGTGACCATCACCGGCTCGCTGTTCATCTACAACGGGACATTTGTCGCCACCCCGGCACGCTGACGGTCGGCGGCAGCGTCTACGTCGACGTGGGCGGCCTCTTCGATCCCAACGGCGGCCTCTTCGTCTTCGGCGGCACGGGCGTTCAGTACCTCTACGGCGATCTCACCCTCAACCATGTGGTGATCGCCAGCGGCGCGCGCAGCACCGGCGCCTACGTCCTGACCGTCAACGGCAGCTTCAGCAACCAGGGCGTCATTGACCACGCGGACGGCAGCCAATATGTGGGCAGCGCGCGGCGGCCTTCCGGGACGGCCTCGGCAAGACGGCGGCGGAGCTGACGGCGACCGGCGGCGTGGACCTGGAATACACCACGGTGTGGGTGGTGATGGGCGAAAACCCGCCGGCCTGCGGCGTCGGCTCCCCCGTCACCCCGTTCTGCGCCACTTCGACCTCTTGCCCGCCATCAGCGCCGAGGCGACGGTGCGTCTGGCCTATGACCCGGCCGAAGCCAACGGCCTGAACCCGGACGATGTCTTCATCTACCACTGCAACGGCGCGGCCTGGGAGGCGCTGGCCGGGCCTGTGGTGCGGCAGCCAGGACGGGCTGAACTATGTGGAAGTTGCCGGGGTGACCAGCTTCTCCCCTTCGCTCTGGGCGGCCAGACCGAAGCCACCCCTTCGCCCACGCCGACCGAGACGCCCACCGAGACGCCCTCGCCCACCCCGACCGAGACGCCTACCGAGACGCCTTCGCCCACCCCGACCGAGACGCCCACTGAGACGCCCTCGCCGACGCCGACCGAGACGCCCACTGAGACGCCCTCGCCGACCCCAACGGATACGCCCACTGAGACGCCCTCGCCGACGCCGACGGAGACGCCTACCGAGACGCCTTCGCCGACGGAGACGCCCACCGAGACCCCTTCGCCCACGCCTACGTCCACGCCGCCGGCCGCCACTGGCCGGATCGAGACCTTCGTCTGGGATGATCTGAACGGCGACGGCATCCAGGATGCTGGCGAGCCGGGCATCGCCGGCGTGCAGGTGGCGCTGATCCTGAGCAGCGGCGGCGCGACCGCGGCAACGCAACTGACCGCAGCCAATGGCATCGCGGCCTTCTGAAGCCGTCCCGGCCAGCCAGAGCTACAAGCTGCGCTACACCCTGTGCAGCGGCTGTTCCTTCTCAGCGCGACCAGGGCCAGGATGACCTGCTGGACAGCGACGCCAAGGTCAACGAAGGCGCCACGGGCACGACGGCCAAGGCCTTCAGCGTCCAGGCCGGCCAGACGGTGACTTCCTTCGATGCGGCCATGCGCCAGCCGGGCGTCGTCGAGAGCTTCGTCTGGAACGACCACAACAACGATGGCCTGCAAGGCGCGGGCGAGGAAGGGATCGCCAACGTTCAGGTGGAACTGCTGGACGTGGACAACGGGCTGGCGGTGATTGCCACAGCGCAGACCGATGAGCAGGGCCTGGTCAGCTTCTCCGGTGTGGCGACGGGCGTCGAGCTTCGGCTGCGCTATGCCCTGTGCAGCGGCTGCTCCTTCGCCCGGCGCAACCAGGGCGACGACGCCATCGACAGCGACGCCAAGACCAACGAGGGCGCCACGGGCAGCACGGGCAACTTCCGGCTGAGCCAGGGCAGCCAAGGCTACACGACGATGGATGCCGGCATGCGCCTGCCGGGCCGGGTGGAGAGCTTCGTCTGGGTCGACGCGAATCTGAACGGCCTGCAGGACGACGGCGCGACCGGCCTGGCCGGGGTGCTGGTCGGCTGCTGGACGCGGACAACGGCAACGCGGTGCTGGCCACAGCCACCACCGGCCCTGACGGGCTGGCCATCTTCACCGACGTGCCCACCAACGTCAGGCTCAAGCTGCGCACCACGCGGCCGGCCGGCTACGCCTTCACCCTGCGCGATCAGGGCGGCGACGACGCCATCGACAGCGACGCCAGGACCAACGAAGGCGCCGTAGGAACCACGGCCCAGGCCTTCAGGCTGCTCAACGGCAGCGGCTCTTCACCAACGCCGACGCCGGGCTGAAACCGGCCTGACGCCTTACCCCGCCAGGGCGATGACACAAAGGCTGTCCGGGCGTCGGCCCGGACAGCCTTCTGCCGACTGGTCAAGGAGCGCCATGTCATCCAACGCACCAGGCCTGGCCCCCGCCAGGCCTGCCGGACGAAACCACCCGCGGGTCTTCGATGCCGACCAGGTCGCCCGCTTCGAGTGCGCCGGCTGGGAGGCCTACTACGATCGCCGCTGGCTGCGGGTGCTGCGCCTGATGGTGCAGNNCAACCGCGAGCAGTTCGGCATGTCATTGCCGGCCNNGCTGGCCGCCGCGGTGGACATCGTGCGCGCCAGCCGGGCCTTTGCCCCGGTCGACAACGATGTGCCGGCGGCTACGGCGCACTTGCAGCGCTACTACGCCAAGGCGCAGCGGTCAGCCGGCCTGCGCAGCGAGCCGGCCAGCCTGGCCGGCCTGGAGATGGACTACTGGATCGTCCATCGCCGTCTGGCCATCGCGNNCCGCGCGCCCGACCACAGCGGCGACCTCGGCCCGATGGCGGCGGCGCTGGCCCGGCTGCACGCCGCGCTGTTCGACGCGCCGCCCGAGGCAATCCAGCGCTCGGCCGGCTGCGCACAGGCCGCCGTGGCCGTGGACCGCATCACCGGCGGCTACTCCCAGGATATAGCCGCCGATTGGCGCGAGGTCGAGGATCTGCTGCGCCGCGCCTATCGCTGCGTCGTGGCCAGGGAACTGCGTATGGACCAACCGCTATCTGAGCAGTAGAGTTCGCCCCAGCCAGATCGTCCAAACAGGATGCAGGAATGGATTGACGGTGAACATCAAGGCAAGGGATATCACCGCAAGGATGGCTGAGACGCCTGTAGCGATGGCAATCCAGCCCACTGTTGCGGCTGAGACGATGCTTGTTGTCACGGGTTTCTCCCCGTTTGGGTCGGCGCCGACGCCAGCATGACCAGCGCGCGGTGGATGCCGCCCAGCGACACCGGCAGTTGCTCCCACTGCTCGCCGTAGTCCAGGCTGCACCAGAGGTCGCCGTTGCTCAAGCCGGCGTAGAGGACGCCGGCCTTGCCTGGGTCGGTGAGCAGCGCGGGCAGGGCATGGGCCAGCGGCTGCGGCAGACCGCCGCTCAACTTCCGCCACCCCGCCCTCGCNNGGCGGAAGATGGCGGCCTCGGCGTTTTGGCTGCCGTGCGCCTTGCCCGGGCCGGGTGAGACCGACACGTACCAGATCGAGGGATCGCCGCTGTCGGCTGCCACCGCCCAGCCGTAGTGTCGATCCAGGCCCGGCCCGCGTTGATNCCAGGTGAGGCCGCCATCCTGGCTGAAGGCTGCGCCCCCATGGCTCCCTCCCCNCTCGTAGACCCAGGCGCCGTTGCTGGCATGAAAGGCCAGGCTGTGGCAGTCACGCAGCGATCCTGGCCGGTGGCCGGTCCAACTCTGGCCGCCGTCGCTGCTGACGACGGTAGCGCCCAGCTCGACGCCCGCGACGATGCGCTGCGGATCGGTCGGCGAGGNGGCGATGCCCTGGATGTAGGCGCGGAAGGGCTTCTCAGCCGGCGAGAACCAGAGACGCCGCCAGGGGATGCGCCGGAAGGCGTGCAGTTCACGCCACGTCAGGCCGGCGTCAGTCGAGACGAAGAGCATGGCTGGCCTGACGCCGGCGTAGACGACGTTGCGTTGCGTCGGGCTGGCGGCAATGGCCTTCACCGGGTAACCCATCTGCCCCATCGACTGCCAGGTCTTGCCCTGGTCGTCGGAGCGCAACACGCCGGCGGTGTTGCCGCCCGCGTAGACCCTTTGCCCGTCCAACGGATCGACGGCCAGGCAGCAGACGTCGACGCCGGCCAGCAGCGTCTCGACCTGGAATGTTCCCGCGGCTGACTGGACGGCGCGCGTCAAGCCGTTGCCGGTGGCGCTGATGAAAACTCGCGGTCATGGTCGGCTCCTTGGCTTTGGTCGCTGGCTCTGTTCAGGAATTCCATCCCTGCGCATGCTCGGCCAGGTGCTCCGCCGGCGCGCGAAGAGATCGCGCACCGAATGGAAGCCATGCCCGTAGAAGGCTGCACCCTTGTCCCAGTCGCTGTCCGGCACGCTCTCCAGCGCGGCCAGCGTGGCGTCCATGGCCGCGTAGCGCCGGCGCACGGAGACGGGATCGCTCTTGCGCGCCAGCCAGCGGTTCAGCCAGTAGCTGCCCGGTTCGGCGAGCCACTTGGGCAGGTTGTACATTCCTTTCCCCGGCGGGCGCTCTCGATCTCCCTGGGCAATTCCTCCAGCGACCAGGTCAGGTGAACCAACACCTCGCCCCTGGTCCAGTCGGTGGTGGGGCTTGGCGCGCCATCGCTCGCCGGTCGAGGCCTCCAGCAGGCGGTGGAAAGCCGCGCGTCTCCTCCAGCCTGGCGCGCAGCGCGGCCCGATCAGGGGCGGTCACGGCCGCACTCCTTGTGGCCCCAGTTGTCTGCATTCGGTCATCGCTCATCACATTGACGCTCATCTCGTTCTCTCCTGTCGCCAAAAGAATGGGTATTCAAGGTCGCTGCGAAACAGAGTGCAGCAGCGCCCGCACTGCCTGCGCATACTGCTCCACATCGAGCTGCGGATCGAGGGCCAGTTGCAGCTCCAGCCCGTAGTACAGCGAAAGCAGGGCGTTGCTGAGGGCCGCGGGATCGACCGCCTGATCGATCTGGCCGGCCGCCTGCGCGCGGCGAACGATGTCTGCGGTGGCCGTGCGGTAGACTTCCAGGGACTGGCGCACGACCTCCCGCAACGAGGGATTGATCAGCGCCTCGCCCCAGCCCTGGATGTTGACACGCCCGGCGCCCAGCGCGGCCGCCTCTCGCAGCCCGGCGAACATGAAGCTGATCAGATCGGTCAACGACTGGAGCGGGTCATCGCTGGCCGCGGCGGCTGTGAACAGATCGATGCTGCGCTGATAGTCGAAGTCGAAGCTGGCGGCGATGATCTCGTGTTTGCCGCCGAAGTAATGGTAGACCGCTCCCGGACTCAGCGCCGCCTCCTGATAGATGTCGCGCATAGTGGTCTGGTGAAAGCCCTTGCGCGCAAAGCAGCGGTAGGCGGCGTCGATGATTTGCTGGCGGCGAGCCAGGGTGTGTTGTTCAGAGACTTTCGGCATGAAGGGTACCAGGGTGCAATTAAATCGAACGACCGGTCTATATTATCGCGCAGGCCGGTTTCTTTGTCAAGAGGCAATTGGGGGTGATTGGCCATCAGTTCATTGTCAACCGCGAATTGACGCCAATCGGCGCGAAATTGGTCGTTCAGAAGCCGGGTTTTTCGCGTGCAAGACCCGGTTCCTACTGCCATGTCTGAGCAGTTGCGCTGGATCGAACCTGGCGTGGGTGCAAAAGAGACAAACGGGGTAGACGAGGGGTTAGGTCGATACGCAGGAGGGGATGCGTTGGCGGGGGCAAGCCATTCGGCGGCGCACGCGTTGACGCATGTGCCCGCAGCTGACTCGCCCCGTATCTCCAGCGACGCAGACATGACAGGCGCTGGCCCCTGCACGGTCACGCAAATCTGAGCAAGAACTGAGCAGCAATTGGTCTGGTGCGCAGCCCCATTGCCGTGATACTATTGTGGATATTCAACGACGCAGGGCAGGTCAGCCGCCTGCGCCACTACGCCGATACGGCGAAACATATCGAGACGGCACGAAGCTGAACGAAAGGAACCTCTCATGTACGGAACCATCGCACGGGTCAGGATCGACCCAACACGGCTCGACGAATTGAAGGCTGTCGGCGATAGCATGGACGTCGCGCCCGGCCAGGTTGCCCGCTACGTCTACCAGATGGACGCCGACCCCGGTGTGCTCTTCCTGGTGGCGGTGTTCGAGAGCAAGGAAGCCTACTGGGCCAACGCCCAAAGCCCCGACCAGAACCAGCGCTACATGCGCTTCCGCGCCCTGCTGCTGGAGGATCCCGAATGGCATGACGGCGCCATCGTCAGCGCCGGCTGATGCAGCAACTGGGGGAGCCTCGGCGTTTTGGCTGCTGCGCCTTGCCTGGGCCGGCGGGTTTTGTATCGGAAAGCGATACCCTGCGCGGTTGGGTTTGTGGTTCAATTGTGGAGGACGCGCCGGTGCTGGGCATTGCTCTGAGCGAGGCGCAGGACGGCATGGTGTGGGTGCTGGTGAATCCGCAGTAGGGACGGCCGAGAAAAGATGCCAACTTTTCCGCAAAGTTGGCATCTTTCGCGTCTCGCCTCAGCGCATCGCCAGCGCTGCGGCCTCCTCCAGCGACGGCGCGACCCCGCCGACCGGCGGCGCGGGAGCGCGGCCAGCGCCTGGCTGGCGCTGACGCTGGCGTTCTGGCAACTGCGGCTGGGCCAGCAGACAGCGCAGGATCTCCGCCGCCCGCTCCCTCTCGCCTTCGGCGGCCAGCAGACAGCCGATCTCCAGCAGGGTGTCCAGCACCAGAGGGGTCTCGCCGATCTCCAACCCGATCTCCAGCGCCAGGCGCAGGTGGCGCAGCGCCTCCTCCCGTTCCCGCAAATCGGCGGCGATCTGCCCCAGGCGGTAGTGGCTGGCGGCCTCGCCGGAGCGGTCGCCGATCTCCTGGCCAAGCTGGGCAGCCTGCTGGCAGAAACCGCGCCTGCGCCTGGTCGCCCATCTGCCGGCTGGCTCGCCCAGGGTCAGCGCGGCCTGCAGTTGGCCGTAGCTGTCGCCCAGTTGCCGGTAGATCTCCTGGCTGCGCCGGCCGTAGGCCAGCGCCTGCGGGAACTGGCCCAGCTCGCGGCTGCTGAGGCTGAGGCCGGTCAGCAGATGGGCCGCGGTCTGCAAGTCGCCGGCCGCCTCGGCCGCGGCCAGCCCTCCTGACAGCCGGCCTGTGTCGCCTGGAAGTCGCCGGCCATGAAGGCCACACCCGCCAGCCCAGTTGCGCCACGGCCTGGCCGGCCAGGTTGCCCGTCTCCTGGCGCAGAGCCAGGCAGGCGCGCAGGTGCTCCCCGGCCAGCGCCAGGTTGCCCTCCATGCGCGCGGTGCCGCCCAGTTGGCCCAGCGCGAAGGCCATCTCGTCCTTGTCGCCCAGCTCGCTGAAAAGGGCCAGGCTTTCCTCCAGCAGCGGGCGGGCCTCGCCGTAGCGGGCCAGGAAGGAGAGAAAGCGGCCGGCCCGCGCCGTGACCTGAGCGTAGGTCAGGCGCTCCAGCCGGCCGGCGCGGCCAGCAAGGCGGCGCGGGCGGCGGCGAAGGCCGCGTGGCCCGCGCGGAATGGCTGCGGATCGCCAGGTAGGGGTAGTAGCCGGCCGCGGCCGCGGCGATGCCGGCCACGTCCTGGGCGCTGACCAGCCACTGCCAGGCCGCGCACGTTGTCGATCTCCTGCTCGATCTCGGCCAGCGCGGCCGGCTGCTGGCGGTCGCCGTGCTCCCCTGCTGGCGGGCCAGGAACTGGGCATAATAGCGGGCGTGGGCGGCCTGCGCGGCCTCCTCGTCGCCCGCCTGGGCCAGCTTCTCGCAGCCGAACTGGCGGGCGACCTGGTGGAGCTGATAGAGCGGGCCGCGCCGCCAGGCCAGCGACTTGTCCACCAGCGACGCCAGGATGGCCGGGGTGGCGCCGGCGACCTGCTGGGCCGCGGNGCGCGTGAAGGGCCCGCTGAAGAGGGCCAGGCGGCGGAAGACGGCCTGTTCTTCGGCCGGCAGGCGACTCCACGACCANNATCGAAGACTGCGCAGGCTGCGCTGGCGGGGGTGAACGTCGCGGCGGGTGGTGGCCAGGAAGTCGAGGTTGTGCTCGATCTGGGCCGCGATCTCGACGCTGCTGAGCTGTCCCGCCCAGGCCGCGGCCAGCTCGATGCCCAGCGGCAGTCCCTCCACCAGCCGGCAGATCTGGGCCGCCGCGGCTGCCTCTGCCTCATCCAGCACGAAACCGGCCTCGACGCGGCGGACGCGGCGCAGGAAAAGCTGCACCGCGGCGAAGGCGGCCGGGTCGGTCGCCGCCGGCGGGGGTGGGCAGCCCTTCAGCGTGTAGACGCGCTCGGCCTGCAGGTCGACGCGCTGGCGCGAGGTGGCCAGCACCTTGACCGCGGGCGCCTGCGCCAACAGCCCGCTGAGCCAGCCGGCCGCGTCCAGCCACTCCTCCAGGTTGTCCAGCACCAGCAGCGCTTCTTTCGGGCGCAGAAAGGCCAGCAGTTGCTGTTCGGGCGCGTCGGGGCCGTTGAGGGGACAGCCCACCGCCTGGGCGATGGCCGCGGCCAGCGCCTCTGGTGTGGCCGGCGACGAGGCGGGCAGCGGGACGAACCAGACGCCGTTGAGGAACATGGACTGGCAGGCGCGCGCCGACTCCACCGCCAGCCGGGTTTTGCCCGCGCCGCCGGGGCCGAGCACGGTCAGCCAGCGGGTGTTGGGGAGGCCAGCAGGCCGCAGCTCGGCCAGCTCCTGTTCACGCCCCACGAAGCCGGTCAGCGCGGCCGGCAGGTTGTGGCGCGGCCCGTTCATGGCGGCGCGGATGCGCTGGTAGAGGGCGGTGGTCTCGGCGCNGGGCGCGGCGTCGAACTCCTGGCTGAGCACCTTGCGACAGCTTTGATATTGGGCCAGGGCGGCGCTGTGTTGGCCGCAGCGGGCCAGCGCCAGCATACGCCAGCGGTGCGCCTCCTCGCGCCAGGGGTCCATGGCCAGCAGCCGCGCCGAGCTTTCCACCGCCTCCTGGCACTGGCCGCTCTCCAGCAGCAGTTGGGTCAACTGGTCCAGCGCGCCCAGCGCCAGGTCGCGCAGCCGCACCCGCTCCACCAGCGCCCAGTCCTCGAAGTCGGGCGCGTCGCGCACGTAGAAGCCGTGCAGAAAGTCGCCCTGATAGTGGCTCAGCGCCTGGCGCAGCAGCCCGGCGCGGGCCGGCCGGCTGGCCGCTGCNNTCAGACGCAGCAGCTCGCTGAAGGCGGCGGTGTCCAGCAGGTGGGGCGCGTCGCGATTGAAGGCCACCGTGTCGCGGGTGATCAGCAGGTGGGGATCGAACAGCTTGCGCAGGTTGCTGAGCACCTGGCGCAGGTTGTTGGCCGCGGCCGCGTCGGGCATTTCGCCCCACAGCAGGCCGGCCAGCGCCTCGCGCTGGTGCGGCCGGCCGCTGACGGCCAGGTAGGCCAGCAGCGCCGGCGCTTTACTGGACATAAAGTTGCTGACGGCGACGCCGTTCTGCCTGACCTGCACGCCGCCCAGCAGGAAAATTTCCAGATTTGCCGTCAAGTTCGGCTCCAGCAAATGATTTCCAAATGATCGGGGTGTATGATGCGGATTGTAAGGCTGTTGAGGCGCCAGGGCGGGCTCTGGCGGCAACAAGTATAGCACATCTGTTGTCAGGTGCAAGCAATCATGGCACAAGAGGCCCCACCATCAGCGCCCCGCTATCAGTTTTTCATCCTGGGCCTGTGGGCGCAGCCGGAGCAGCCGGGCCGGCCCGTCGCCTGGCGCATCAGCCTGGAGAACCCGCAGACCGCCGAACGCAAGGGCTTCACCGATCTGGCGGAGCTGGACGCGTTTCTGGCGGCGTGGATGGCGGGGGACGGTACACGGTGAGCGGTGAACGGTACACGGTACACGGTGATCGGTGGATGGTGAACGGTGAACGGTGGGTTGGCTGGCTGGTGGTTGCGTCGAAGGTCCTGGGGACGCGGGTCGAGTAGGTTCTGGCGGCGTTTGTCAGCGGCCTGCCATGCTGGCGGCAGGCTTCCATATCGTCAGGCGCCGCCGCCAGAACCGTATCGAGACCCAGGCTGTGCCACGCGTTGATCCGCTCGCTGGTCTCGCCAGGCTGAAAGCCCAAAGTCTCAAAGATCTGTCTACACCCCAATCGAAGGAGCAACTATCCATGAACAACTCGTCTCTCTTCCGCAAAGTTGGCATCTTTCGCATCACACATGCACAAGGAGACTCCCCATGATCGCCAATCTTCTCGTTCTGCTGCTCTTCATCGGCCTGATCGTCCTGTTCGGCTGGCTGACCTATCGGGCCATCAAGGCGCGGAGGCTGTGGGTCAAGATCGTCGGCGGCATCGGCGCCGGGCTGCTGACGCTGCTGTTGGTTGCCGTGACCTTTACCGCAGTCAAGGGCATGGCCGCGGTCTANTGCCCCGGCGCGCCGCCNGCGCCTGATCTGACGGTGGCCGGCACGCCGGAGCAGATCGCCCGCGGCGAGTATCTGGTCAACATGTCCTGCATCGGCTGCCACAGCGCGGCCGGCCCGGACGGCGCGCCGACCATGCAGCACCCGCTCAGCGGCGGCTGGAATATCGCCGCGGCCGAGGGCTTCGGCTTCGTCGGCGACCTGGTGGCGGAGAACCTGACNCCCGGCGGCAAGCTGGCCGGCTACAGCGATGGNCGGCTCTTCCGCACGCTGCGCCACCGGGTGGACAAGGATGGCAAGCAGTTGGTCTTCATGTCGCTGCTGCCCTACGGCCAGTTGAGCGACGCCGACACCGAGGCTATCGTGGCCTATCTGCGCACGCTGCCGCCGGCCGAGCAGACCGCGGCCACCGGTGACAAGGTCAGCGTCCCCGGCCTGCTGCTGCTGGGCGCGGGGATGTTCGGCAAGCCGGAGGTGGGCGCTGCCACCGTCAGCGCGCCGCCGGAGGGGGCCACCGCCGAGTACGGCAAGTACGTGGCCACCTTCGGCGAATGCCGCGGCTGTCATGGCCCGGACGTGACGGGCACGCCGGCGTCGGCCATGGGCGCGGCCGTCCCCAACCCACGGCCGCTGGTGGGCACGCTGAGCCAGGAGCAGTTCGCCGCGATGATGCGCAGCGGCGTCAAGCCAGATGGCCAGCCCTTCCCTGAGACCATGCCCTGGCAGGTGGCCGCGCAGATGACCGACAGCGATCTGGCCGCGCTTTACGCGTATCTGACTGCGCCGGTGCAGTAGACTTCGTCTCGCGGCGTGCACATCCCCAGATGCGCACGCCGCGGCCGCTGACTATCAAGAAGGAGATTTCCCATGAAGAAGCTCAAGTGGTGGTTTATCGGCGTCGGCGTGTTCTATCTGCTGCTGGCGGCGATGAACCTGTACTTTGTTCTGCTCAACCCCAGTTTCGTCGAGGGCAGCATCAAGTTTCCTTTCCCGACGACGCCGGGCACTACCCAGGCCTTCGTCGACGGCTGGTCGCCCTTTGCCTTCGAGGTATTCGCCATCGCCACCTTCTGTCTGTGGGCGGCGCGCAGCCCCGGNCGCTACATCGGCGCGGTCTGGCTGCTGGTCTGGCTNGGGCTGTGGCACGGCATCGTGGACGACCTCTATCTCATCGCCCGCGGGTATGATGCCATGAGCTACATCGTCTTCATCGTCGTACACCTGATCATCATCGTCACCGGCGTGTGGGCCGCCCGCGCCGCTGCGGCAGAGGCTGCGGCGTGAGGGGCCATCTATCTGGCAGCCTGTATCGGGAATAGAATCGGGACGCGGAACAACGCGGATTCACACGGATTCAGAGAGGAGACTCTGCGTGTATCCGTGTCCTGAACAGGTTCCTGGACGCATTCAGAATGGGTTGAAGTAGGGGCGGGGTCACCCGCCCTACGGTGTCCAGAACGTAGCCGCCCGCCAGCCAGGCCGGTAGGTTGAAGTAGGGGCGGGTCACCTCGCCCCTACGGTGTATCTCAACCCGTTTTGAATACACCCGAACGATAAAGCCTGATGAGGAGAACTCCATGCAGATCGTATTGACTTTGTTGCGTATCACTCACATCGTGGCTGGCGCCTTCTGGGTGGGCAGCGCCCTGATGATCGCGCTGGTCATCCTGCCCGGTTTGCGCAAGGCTGGGCCGGGCAGCGAGCGCGTCCTGCCCATGGCGCAGATCTCGCAGGCCATGGGGCTTTCGTCTATGCTGACCACCCTGGCCGGCCTGGCGCTCTACGTTCTGGTCTCCCGCTTGGCCATCAACTGGCTTGCCAGCGGCTTTGGGATGATTCTGACCCTGGGCGCGCTGGCTGGACTGGCGGCCACGCTGATGGGCGCCTTCTCCACCGGCCCCACCGCCAAGAAGTTGGGCGCGTTGGGCGGCCAGATCCAGGCCAGCGGCGGCCCGCCCACGCCGGAGCAGGCCGCGGAGCTGGCCCGCCTGCAGGCCAAGCTGGCCAGAAGCAGCGCCTGGAGCACGATCCTGGCGACCGCGGCCCTGGTGCTGATGGCCGGCGCACGCTACATCTAGCCTGCGCGCCGGCTGCAAGTTGGGGGAATAACGAGTAATCCGTAACCCGTAACACGTAACCCGGAATCCAGCGCCTCGCGCGCCAATTCCGGGTTACGTGTTACGGGTTACTCGTTACGCATGGCTCATCCCTCGCCTCCACAGATCCGTTCTCCCTTCTTCCCAAGATTTCTTCCCAACCGATTCGGGCATTGCCCCGTTGGCGCCCACCGGCGGGCGTGCTAAAACGATGATGTGGCGTAACTATTCAACCGTAGGCGCCGGGCACTTCGCGTAGCATCTACGCGCAATGCGACACGTGAAGCCAATACGCTACGAAGTCAAGCGCAAGTCCCGGCGCCTGAACCATGCTGGAGGCAATCGAATGTTGGGCAATCTCATACCTTTGGTAGTTCTGGTTGGAATCATCGTCCTGCTGGCGTGGCTGACCCGGCGCGTGGAGATCGAAACGCGCCCGTGAAATGGGTCGGCGTCGTGGCGGCGGGAACGCTAACGCTGCTGTTCACGCTGGGGACGCTGGTGGTCGCCAAAGGGTTTTTCGACCTCTATCGTCCCTACCCGGTGGCGGAGGCCCATGTCTCAATCGCGGGCACGCCGGAGCAGATCNNGCGCGGTGAGCAGCTTGCCGCGTTTCTGTGCGCGTCTTGTCACTCGCCAAACGGCGAATTGCCCTTGAGCGGCGGCGGCAATCTGAGCCAGGAGTCGGGCTTGCCGTTGGGCGATATCTACGCNCCNAACATCACGCCGGCCGGCAGGATCCAGCATCTCAGCGATGCCGACATCTTCCGCATCCTGCGCACCGGTGTCGATCCCGACGGCCGGCTGACCGCGATGGGCTTCTTTCCGGTGCGCCACCTGAGCGACGACGATGCCAGCGCCATCATCGCCTACTTGCGTCAGGCGCCGGCCGTCGAAGGCGCCNNGCCGCCGCTGAACCCATCGCCCCTGTTCCTGGCATTCACCGGCTTGGGTCTGGTCAAGGCCGATGCTGCCACGGCGCAGATTCAACCGGTCAGCGCGCCGCCCAGGGCCGCGACCAAGGAGTACGGCGAATACGTGACCAACTTCGGCNNGTGCCGCGACTGTCATGGAGCTGCCCTGGATGGCGTCGCGCCGCCGCCCGCCCCGCCAGGCGCGCCGAATCTCACCCTTATCATGCCGCAATGGTCGCAAGAGGATTTCTTCCGGGCCATGCGAACCGGAGTAGATCCGACGGGGCGTCAGCTCAATGCCCTGATGCCGTGGAAGAACATCGGAAAGCTGGACGATGTCGAGCTGGCAGCGATGTATGAATACCTGCACAGCCTGACGCCCGTTGCGGCGAACTGAGCGCATCGATGGCCGGTCTGATTGCCTGTCCCGGGCAGGGACAGGTCAGCCGAACGAGGAGTAGCACGATGAACCATCAACTTGTTCCCGCCGCCGGGCTGATCCTGCTCCTGAGCGCCTTCGCGACGTTTCCGGGCTTGATGATATTCACGCTGCGACGCGGGTATCGGGGCGGCGCCGCGCAGTCCCGGGCATCTTGTCTGGGAACGCAGCTTCATCATGGCCGGCGTCGTTCTCAAGGTCATCGGATTCGTGCTGCTCGCCAGCGCCCTGCAAAACACCGATGGGCGCGTTTGGGGACTGATCGGCGCCACGGGGTTCTTGTTCGGCGGCATCCTGCTCGTCGCCGCTGAAGCGCAGAGTCTGACCTTTGGCTACGAAAAACTCTACCCGCTCATTGTCGTCTTTGTCGTCATGGCATTCCTGGCGCAGGCAGCCATCGGCGGCGCATGGCTCCAGGGCGGCCTGCCGGCGGCGTGGATTGGCTGGGCAACGATCGTCTGGAATCTCGCGTGGTTGATCGCGCTGGCGATCTTTTCCCGACGCGACCTGTACTACCCCGTGCTGCATGGCGTGATGCCGCTGGTCATGGGCATCGCGCTGCTTTGGGGAACGGTCTGAGCAGTGCGAGTTCCTCCACACCCGTGAGGTGATTTCATGTACGGAGCAATCGTTTTTCTTCACGTTGCCGGCGTGTTCATTTTCCTGCTGGGGCATGGCGGTTCCGCCAATGCCGCCTTTCAGATGAAGCACGAACGAGATCCCGACCGCCTGCGCGCTTGCTCGACATGTCGGTGAGGTCGTTCATCGGCATGTACCTTATCCTGTGGCTGATGATGTTCAAGCCGTTCTGAACTGCGGCAGTTCGTTGGATTGGCACTCATGAGGTGGTATCATGTCGAAACGAGCAGAATCGTCTCCCCAACAAAAGCAGGGAACCTTCTTCCAGCGCAACGGTTGGATTGTTTTCTTCATCATCGGGCTGATCATCGCCCTCTTTGGCCTGGGCGACATCGTGACAGGCGGCGCAACATTCGCCGGCGGCGAGGCGCCGACGGTGCTGCAAATCAGCGGCTTGACGTGGCAGCAACTGAGCAGCGCAAGCCCCAACGCGGCCGCGATGATCGATTATCTGGTGCGCNNGGGCGGCGCTCATCTTTTCGTGCTGGGCCTCTTGAGCATCTTGGTCGCTGCAACTGCGTTTCGCCGCGGCGAGCGCTGGGCGTGGGTTGCCATGTGGCTCTGNGCCCTGTGGATGGGGCTGGTTGTGCTGCTCTTGCTCAGCGCAACCAAACAGCCGGGCGCCGGAGTTCCACCGCCCCTCGTGTCGGGTACGATCTTNTTCAGCATCGCCGTCCTGACGCTCGCGCTCTCCTTTCGCAAGTTCTTTCCGCATCAGCAGAAGTCAGCCAGCGCGCCCACACCGGTGGAGACGTAGTTTGTTCGACGGCTTCGCCAATAATCGCGCCCGTCTTGCACATTGCCAGATCGATCAGGAAAACCAGGAGCAATCCATGACAACAAACAACTTCTCACCCGCTACCGTTGGCTGGGTGGCAATTGCAACAGGAGCCTCGTCCATTCTTGCAGTGCTATGCCTCGTCCTGATGTTTACGGTGAATCAATCCTTTGGCACGGCCAATGATGTTCTCAACGGCATTGTCGGAATCTCAAGCGTGATTCTGGCATGGATGTTGTACGCTGAACATCGTGCCAGGTCACCGCTCCTCAGTCAAGTTGCCCTTGTCCTTGCCCTGCTGGGTGCGATTTTCGTCGTGATTGGTTCCATATTGGTCATCTTCAAGGTCACGGGCTTTGTCCTGGCCGGGTTTTATACCAGTGTGGGAAATGCCTTGATCGGCTGTTGGCTGGTGGCATTTTGTTACTCGATGCAGCGCGGCGATGGATTCCCCAACAACCTGATCACATTGGGGATGGTGGTTGGTGTGCTCATGGCGATGGGATTCCTGGTCATTCCTGGGATAGTTGCTGAAATTGACTCCATGGAATCCTTGCCATGGTATCTAACCCTTGGGTATGTGGGATTCTTGGCAACCTACTTGCTGTATCCTGTCTGGACGATTGGACTGGGTCGAAATCTTCTACTCAAATGAAGCGACCATTGACGCGCGCCGATGGGCAGCCATTTGGCAGTTGACCGTACCCCCAAGCCGCGCTATACTCGGATCATCCATCGGTTCAGGAAATCGGCGCGATGAGTGAAATCTCAGTTCCAGCGAGCGCAGAGAGCCGCGCGGACGCGCACCGCGTGGCACGGCCGCGTCCGCGTTGGCTGGCGCTGGCGCACGCGGTCTGGCTGATTTGCGCCGCGCTGGCGCTCCTCATGCTCCTGGCGGCGATTCCGCTGGGCTACGTGCGTCTCTGGAGCGGCGCGGGTTTGCGGGTCGCGATCGATGCGCCCGCCTGGTACATCGCGGGCATCAGTGTGGCGCAGGGCGTCGTGTCGTTTGCCACCGCGTTGGTCTCGCTGGCGCTCGCCGGCGTTATCTTCTGGAAGCGACGCGATGACCGCGGCGCGCTGCTGGTTTCCTTCTACCTGCTGGGCTACGGGGTCATCCTGGCCGGACCGCTTGAGGCGCTCGCCGGCTTTCCCCTTTGTTTCCCGGCGCGTCCACAGCCNACCGCGACGCTGATTCCCGTCAAGCTGATTGTTGCCCTTCAATCCGCGATCTTCCTCCCGACCATGTGGCTGATGTACCTTTTCCCCAATGGACAGTTCGTCCCGCGCTGGACACGGCTTGCCGCCTTGATGGTCGCGCTGATCGCGCCGCTCTTTGTCTATGCCTCGGCCTATGAATGGCTGCCAACCACCACATGGCTGACGTGGTTCGTGTTCACGGCGGTGCTGGGTCTGATGGGCGTCGGGGTGTACGCTCAAATCCATCGCTACCGCCGCGTTGCCACGCCCATGGAACGCCAACAGACCAAGTGGGTGGTCTTTGGCCTGGCGCTCACCGTTTTCGTCATCGGCCTGGATCAGATCCCGTACACCATGATTTCACAGATTCCTGTCGGCGCAGCGCATCCCTGGTGGGCGCCGCTGACGGGCTTGATTTGGTGGCTGTCGCTGGTGATCATACCCTTTTCGTTCGCCATCGCGGTCCTGGGCTATCGCCTGTGGGACATCGATCTGCTCATCAACCGCNNGCTGGTCTACGGCGCGCTGACAGCTCTGGTCGTCGGTGTTTTCGTTTTGGTGGTGGCGTCGATGGGCGCGCTCTTCCAGACCAGCGGCGAATTCTTCATCTCGCTGCTGGCAACCGCCCTGATCGCGGTTCTGTTTCAACCGCTGCGCGAGCGTGTGCAGCGCGGCGTCAACCGCCTGATGTACGGCGAACGCGACGATCCTTATCGCGTTTTGACGCGTCTCGGCGTTCAACTTGAGAGCACGATGCAGCCCGCGGCCGCCCTGACGCAGACGGTGGAAACGGTGGCCGCCGCGCTCAAACTGCCCTATGTGGCCATCGCCCTCAAGCAGGATGACGCCATGCAGATCGTCGCCGCGCACGGCCCGGCGGCGGACGCGGCCAGCCGTTTCCCGCTCAGTTCCGGCGACGAAACGATTGGGGAATTGCTTGTGGCCCGCGCGCCGGGCGACGCGCTCACGCCTGCGGATGAGCGTCTGCTGCGCGACCTGGCGCGTCAGATCAGCATCGTGGCGCGCACCNNGGCGCTGACCAGCGACCTGGAGNNCACGCGCCTGCGCCTCGTCACCGAACGCGGCGAGGCGCGGCGGCAGTTGGGAAGCGACTTGCACGACGGGGTGGGTCATCAACTGGTCGCCTTGACGCGGCTGATCGAAAGCGTGACNCCCAAGAGCGTCGATGCTGCCGCGCCGCTTTCANNGAAGCAGTTTCTTGGCGACGTCCAACGACAACTGGTCGCCATGACGACCCAAGTGCGCAGCCTGGCACATCAACTGTATCCGCCCGAGCTGCAAGTTCTCGGCCTGAGCGGCGCGCTGCGGGAGCGCGCCGACGGCTATCCGGCGTTGCGCATCCTGATCGACGCGCCGCAGACGCTNGCCCCGCTGCCGGCTGAAATCGAAACCGCGGCCTACTACATCGCGCTGGAAGCGATCACCAACGCCGACAAACACNNGCAGGCAAAAACCTGCCGCATTCGCCTGGCGCTTTCTGCGCCGGACACAGTTTCACAGCAACGCCTTNNTGGGCTGGACATTGTGGACGACGGGCGNGCATGGCGGAGCCGGCGNACGCATGGCCTGGGGCTGCTCTCCATGCGCCGCGCGGCCGAAGTCGGCGGAAGCTGTGCCATTGCAGCCAATCCGGGCGGCGGCGTTGCCGTCAGCGTGCGCATTCCCTGCCCTGCACCGGGAGCATAGATCAGCCATGGACGCGATCCGAATTCTGATTGCCGATGACCAGACCATCNNACGCAGCGGCCTGAAGATGCTGCTGGCGGCGCAAGAGGAAGTTCAAGTGGTGGGGGAGNNGCGCGACGGCGCCGAGGCGATTGCCATGAGCGCGGCGCTGGGCTCNGACGTGATTCTGATGGACCTGCGAATGCCCGGCATCAACGGCATCGAAGCCACGCCCAGNATTCACCGCGCCCGTCCGCACATCGGCATCCTGGTGCTCTCCGTGTTCGACGATGACACGCTGGTCTTTCCGCGATTCGCGCCGGCGCGCGGCTATCTGCTCAAGAACACCGAGCAGGACGAGCTTCTGCGCGCCGTTCACACCGTCGCCACCGGCGGCGCGGTCTTCAGTCCCAGCATCGCCGAGAAGGTCCTGAGCTATCTGAGCGCGCCGCCCCCAGCCTGCCCGCGNCAGTTGTTCGACGANGCCACCGCGCGCGAGCGCGGATCCTGGCTGGTCGCCCAGGGCAAGACCAACGCCGAGATTGCCACCACGTTGAACCTGAGCGCCAAGACGGTGAGCAACTACATCTCGAACGTCCTCCTGAAGCTGCACGCCGCCGACCGCGCCAAGCTGATGCTGATGGCGCTGGAAGCGGGCATGGGACAGACTGGCAAGAGCGATGCGGGCAAACCGCATCAGCCGCCGGCCGCCAGCCGTCGCCACAGCTCCACGCTGCGCCGCAGCCCTCCTGCGCATCCCCCTCGCCCGCGAACTCGATGGTCACTGCGCCGCGGTAGCCGGCCAACCTGGCCGACCTGGAGATGGACTACTGGATCGTCCATCGCCGTCTGGCCATCGCGCCGCGGCGCCCGACCACAGCGGCGACCTCGGCCCGATGGCGGCGGCGCTGGCTCGGCTGCACGCCGCGCTGTTCGACGCGTCGCCCGAGGCAATCCAGCGCTCGGCCGAGCTGCGCACAGGCCGCCGTGGCCGTGGGCCGCATCACCGGCGGCTACTCCCAGGACATAGCCGCCGACTGGCGCGAAGTTGAGGATCTGCTGCGCCGCGCCTATCGCTGCGTCGTGGCCAGGGAGCTGCATGACGATCAGACGCGAATCTGAGCAAAAACTGAGCACCAATTGGTCTGGTGCGCAGCCCCATTGCCGTGATACCATTGTGGATATTCAACGACGCAGGGCAGGTCAGCCGCCTGCGCCACTACGCCGATACGGCGAAACATATCGAGACGGCACGAAGCTGAACGAAAGGAACCTCTCATGTACGGAACCATCGCACGGGTCAGGATCGACCCAACGCAGATCGACGAATTGAAGGCTGTCGGCGACAGCATGGACGTCGCGCCCGGCCAGGTTGCCCGCTATGTCTACCAGATGGACGCCGACCCCGGCGTGCTTTTCCTGGTGGCCGTGTTCGAGAGCAAGGAAGCCTACTGGGCCAACGCCCAAAGTCCCGACCAGAACCAGCGCTACATGCGCTTCCGCGCCCTGCTGCTGGAGGATCCCGAATGGCACGACGGCGCCATCGTCAGCGCCGGCTGAGCAAACCAGCCACATACTCATTACCTGCAGGAGCCTACACATGTCCAACAAGTCTGTATCCGCCAGCTTTTTGAGATCTACGGCAACCAGCACGATGTCGAAGGCTGCACGCCGTTGTTCGCCGAAGACGCCGTGATCCATTTCAACGGATCCGGCCCGCTGAACTTCGAGGGCTACAAGCAGGTCGGTTATGCCTTCCTGGCCGGCTTTCCCGATATCAAGGCGACGATCCTCGATCAGTTCGAGGGGAACGGCAAGGTGGCCAGCCGGGTGCGCTGGTCTGGAACCCATACCGGGGAGTTCAATGGCATTCCGGCGACCGGCCGGCCGTTCCAGAACGAGGACATCACGATCGACCACGTCGTCGACGGGCAAATCAAGGAACGCTGGACCATTGGCGACCTCCTGAGCATGATGCAGCAACTGGGCATCATCCCGGCGCCAGGCGCGTGACGAGATCCGCGGTACGGTTGGCTGACCCGCTGTTTGCACCTCCAGCATGACCAGCACGCGGTGGATGGTGCAGCCTGGACACCGGCAGTTGCTCCCACTGTTTACCGGGGTCCGGGCTGCGTGATCGCCGGGATCGCCGGGGATAAAGTCCCCGGCTACAAAACGGCGCCCGTTGAAACGGGCTGGCGCGCGCACCATGTCAAGCCCCGTTGACGGGGCGCTGTGACGTAGCCGGGCGATTCATCGCCCGGCGGCCCCAGCGACAGCACGACGTTCATGGACGCACACAGCCGCGCGCAAGTCGACAAGCCCCGTCTTCGCGATCTTCGCGCCCCTTCATGCCTGCGTGGTCCAGACCTCCCCGTCGTACACCATCTTGGGTGATTTTGCGGGCCATTGGGTGGGGTCCGCGCGCGTCGATGAACGCGCATGTTGCAGCGACGCTGAGCATCGCCAGGACGGCGCGTTCACCGACGCCAGGCTGACTCGCTATGAGGGCAGTGTCTCTTCTTCCGGGACGGAATNCGACGGGGGCTGCGCCCATAGGAAGCCGGCCACAATGATGCCGCCCACGGGCGCCAACAGAATCGCCAGCCACCACGGGCTGTTGCCGCTGTCGCGCAGCCGGCGTGCGCCGGCCGCCAGCAGCGGCAGCAGGACCGCGAGCAGGAACAGGCTTCCCAGGGTCTCGTTGATCAGCGTAAATGCTGATGTGCCGAGCAGGACAAACAACGCGAACCACCAGAACTCTGGCCGCGATGCCCGCCCTTTGAAGTCTGCATATTTCGCCATGCAGATGCGTATCGATCCGAAGAAATCAGTCGGACCTGCGTTGACGCCCGTATGTGGTGCTGAAGAAACTGCCATGCTCAACTCCTTGCCGATTCCAGCGACGGCTGCTTTCAAAGATGTGACCCAATTCGATGAATCGGGTCTGTCGCTATTATCGGGGAGATTTTCTTCGTTGGCAACTGTGGATTCCCCTGGGTTTTCGGATTCGAGCCACCTGTGGTCGTCTTTCAACGTTAAAATCAGCTCCGTTCTCGAGTTGACCTGGAATTTCGAGTAGATATTGGTCAGGTGGAACTCAATCGTCCGTTCGGCAACCTTCATGTCCTTCGCAATCAACTTGTTGCTCTTGCCTTCCAGCAGGAGGCGAATGACCTCCCGCTCGCGGTTGCTTATCTGGGGCAGTGGTGACATGAGGCCTCGTCGTTGTCGAAACTCCGATCTGCGGCCCGCGACTTTGCCAGCAGCGCGTCCTGCAAGTAGGCCTCGCACAGGTCGCCCACCGCAAACTGCCCTTTCACCGCCGTGCCACGCCAGCGTCCACCCGGACCGCAGACGACCTCGAGGCTTTCGATGCGGTCGGCCTCGGGGATCGGGTAGATCTGGGCAACCTGGCCGATGTAGGCCAGTCCGCTGCTGTTGCCATCGCCCGGAATCGGCGCACTGGGTGACGGATCATTGGCTGGAGTATTCATGTTCCTTTACTCGTTTCGCACAAACGTCGGTGGAACGTGCAGCGCTGCTGTGGCCGGCCGGCTCTCCGCGCCAGCGCCGCACGCCACCCGCCAGGATGACGTATCAAGAACCCATCGTGAGCGTCGCGCCCGCGGCGAGCCACGACCATGCCGCAAGCGGCGCCACAGGCCGCCGTTCGACCAGAGTGCGGGGCGGCGCCTGCGGTGCGAATGCACCCGCCGGTTCGCCGAACTTCTTCTGACTCCATTGTCCCGCAGCACCATGAATTGCCCAAGCAGTCATTGCGGGGCTATTGGCGGTCAGCCCCGTCAGGTTCCACGTCGAGGTTGTCGTACTGGTAGAATCGCTGCCGGTCTGCGTCAGGCTGTCGCTGCCCCGCAGCTGGCCGTGCGGAGCCGACTCCGGCCAGGGGCGCAGGCCGGAGTCGCGCAGATCGGTTTGCAGCCAGGGGATGTGCGTCCAGGTAGTGAAGGCCTCACAGCGGTCGGGCGCAGGGATGAGACCCCTCCATAGAACCGGCGCTGCATGGTCTCGCCACTCAAATCCTCGACGATGCGCAAAGCGCCCAGGTTGGCGCTGAGCGCGCCACCGCCCGTGCGCGCAGCTGGTCGTTTGCCCGGTCTGCAGATTCAGCGCGGTAAACGTCGTCATCCAGGTTCCACTGCCAGCGGTCGGCTGGTACTGCAAGCTCCACCTGGTCGCCGCTCAGGGTGCGCCCGGTCACGCTGAAGGTGGGCGTCGCCTCGCCCCGCAGCGTGTAGTCGATCCGGCTCTCTGCACTCCATGAGCTTCCCACCAGTTGCCAATTGCTGTCCCCGCGCCAGCCGGCGCAGGGCAGATCGCTGCTGACCAGGCGCAAGTCGCCGTTGGGCGCGATACGGTCATTGCGGCGCTGCCAGTTGCTGTTGCTGATGATCAAGAGCACGCTCATTACCCGTTCGGCCGGGTTGTCCTGGCAGAACAGACTCCACTTGCGCTGCGACCAGTCTTCTGGCCCTTGCCAGCCCTGCCCCGCGGTAGAGCAGTGCCTGCACGCATGTGGGGCATGTTGTGGAAGGTGTTGGCAAACGCCCACATACGCACATCCCCGGCGATTATGATCTCCTCGTAGTAGATGCCCAGGTCGGGCAGGGCGAGCGGATCGCCGGCCGACCCGCCAGCGGGGTAGTAGACCCAGTAGGGATCGTCCTCCAGCGCCACCCGTGAGACTGTCATACGCCAGTCCGCCCCCAGCGCTTCTGGAAGTTGTCCCACGTCTGATAGCGGTTGTTGGGCGGCAAGTTCAGGTTAAGCAGGGCGAACTCTGGCCAACGCTGCTCCCACCCACCCGTGATGCGGTCGTTGATGACCTTGTACAGGTCGCCGTTGGCGGCGTTTTCGGTAGCCGCGAAGATCTGTGCCAGCAGCGCGGGCGATAGGCGCCGGTGTACTGGGTCAGGTAGAAGGGCCACAGGTAGGCGCCGTACTCGCGGATGCCGGTGGTGTCGTCCAGCCAACGCCAGGCTGATTCCAGGTACGATGTGGCATAGGCGTGTTCGGTCTGTGCGTCGGGCTGACCGTCCATGCGCTCGAAGTAATCGATTGCCCAGTTGGCCGTTGCCTCGAACCACCAGGAATCGTAACAGCCAGCCGCCGGGTTGTAGGCGAACTGAATCATGTGCATAAACTCATGCGCCGCGACGTTGGTTTCGGATGGGCCTGGTTTGAGCACCTGCATGTAGGTGGGCGCCGCCTTGCAGCCCTTGCCGGGATAGGTGCTGACCAGTGCCAGGGCAGTCGCGTAACCGGGAAGGGGATCATAGACCATGTACACATCCAGGCGCCCGTCGCTCGGGTTGCAGCCCAAACCCGCGTCACTCAACGGTATGCGCAAGAGATCGGTCAAGATCGGGTGGATGCGCGTCTCCAGGCTGGCGCTGATTTGCTGCGCACGCTGCCAAAAGCCATTATCGTTGGGTGGAAACCACACCACAAAATGATCCGTTTCCAGGGGAATGAGCAAGTTCTGAGCGATCTCGTTGCAGCGGTCGCTGATGTGATCGGTCGGTTCGGCGCCAACCGCCGTCGCTGCTGTCCCGTGGATGCGCTGATCATACCAACTGCCGGCATACACCGGTGGGATCAGAAAGGGAACCAGGGTTTGACGCGTGGCTGGTGTCAGCGTTTCAGAAGCGCTGCGTGGCCTTCGCCACGGCGTCGGAATCCAGCACGCCGCTATCGTCACCGCGTAGCCGGGTGGGCAGGCGCGTATCGCCAAAAACGGCGAACACCCGGTAGATCAGGGCGGTCTCAGCGTTGATTTCCCCACGCTGGCGCGCCTGTTCGATCAGATCGTCACTGGTTGGCAGGCGCTGGTAAACGACCATCGGGAAGAACATGCTGGTGGGGCTGGCGGGACCGCGATCAGTCTCTGTATCACCCTCGCCCGAGTGCGCAGAAACTAGCCCCGGCCCGAGCAACAGTCCCAAGACCAGCGCTAATGCCGCCCATACCAGTCGCCAACGTGCGAAGACAACGTGAATCATGTGCGTGCTCCTTTGCCGGCCAATCGACCACGATGCCCCTAAGAGTCCGCAGCCAGTTTCACAGCTTGCGCGGCCGCCAGCATGTGGCGTAACCGCACCGCGTCTTCATGCTGCGACATAGAGCAATTCCGCGCCCAGTTTCTGCAGCAGGCTTTCCGAAGTTTCCTGCGTACGTGGGGTGGCGAAACGCTCCCACAACGGGGGTTGCAGGTCATGCAGCGTTGCCGTCGACACGGCCTGCTCGTCTTCGACCAGGTAGCTGTCTTCTCCCAGGAATATCTTGTCGAGCAGATCCTGCTTGTTGGGGAACATGGCAGCTCCTTCTCAGCGAATGACGCGCGCCCTTTCTCGGAGGCGCCGAGGCAATTATAACACAACCTCCCATCATTCAACCATTTTATTCAATAGATCGTGGCAGAGTTCAATCGCTTCCTTGAACCGTGTCTTGCATGCTTCTGCGCTGACTTCCATCTGGCGTTAAGCGACTAAGCGTCTATCCGAATAACCCAGCGTACATGCCAGAAAACCGCCCTTGAGCGGTTATTCGGATAGGCTTTAAGGATAAGGGCCCGTGTTTGGCTGTGAAAATGCTGGATATGGAGCCCGCCAGCCCAGGCAACACCGGCGACACAATCCGCGCCGGGATGGCCATCGGCGCGGACGTCGATCTGATGGACGACGCCTGGTGGGGGCATCGAGCCTGCCGCCCAACGCGCCGGTGATGTTCCATGTCGGCGAACGTTCGTACCCTGGCGCGATCATGGTCAACGCGGCCGGCCAACGCTTCACCAACGAGGCGGCATCCTACGTCGAAGTGGTGCATGCCATGTACGAAAAACACAGCGCCGCCGTGCCGCACATCCCCGCGACCTTCATCATGGACAGTCGCTACCGCAACAAATACATCTTCGGCGCCCTCTTTCCCAGGCAGCCGATCCCCGAGTCCTATTTCGCCAGCGGCTATTTCGTACGCGGCGCGACGCTGGAGGAGCTGGCCAGGAATTGCGGCCTCGATCCCCAGAATCTCGTCGCGACGGTGGAGCGTTTCAACCGGTTCGCCCGCGCCCGCGTGGACGAAGACTTCCACCGCGGCGACAGCGCCTGTGACCGCTACTACGGCGATCCGACGGTGAAGCCCAACCCCTGCCTGGCGCCCATCGGAAAGCCCCCTTCTACGCGGTGCAGATGGTGGCGGGCGACCTCGGCACCAAAGGCGGCCTGGTGATCGACGGTCATGCCCGCGTCCTGCACGGCAACGGCCGGCCCATTCCGGGGCTGTACGCCGCGGGCAACAACGCCGCGTCGGTGATGGGCAACACCTACCCCGGCGCGCCCGATCCAGGTCGCCCTCGGCCCAGGCCGCCTTGGCCAGCGTTGCGAGAGGTAGGGGATAGTAGGTCAAGCCGGCTCGCCGTGCGGCCGCAAGCGCGTTCAGCCAGCTGCCGCGCCTGCACGTAGTCGCCCTGGGCCAGCGCGGCGTCGCCGAGATAGGTCAGAACATAGGCCATGCCGCCGGCGCTGTCCAGCGTTGTGTAGCGCGAGCGCTTGCGTGAAACAACGGTGCGCAGTGTCGAAGTCGTCGAACCTTTCGTGAGCCATGCGACCCAAGATAGTCAGAGCTTGAGCCTCTCCCTTCGTGTGCCCCAATTCCTGGCTGAGGACCAGGGACTCTTCCACAAGGGCCTGGGCTTTGCTGACATCCACCTCGCCTCGCATCAATCGATAGGCCCCCAGAGAAGGGCCTTGGCACGCAACCGTGTGCGCCGCGGCGTCGGGCAGGGCAAGAACCTCGGCAATGGCGTGGGCGCCTTCGGCATAGGTCCCCTGGCTCTGGGACCATCTCAGAAATGCGGCGGTCAAGAGCAACGCTGCCTGGGCGTCGTGCTCCATGGCCCAGATACGCGCCGCATGCACATTGTGAATCTCGTGGTCGACCAGGCACAGAATCAGCGCAAGGGTCGGGTGGGGATCGCTCCGCTCGGTTTGGTCGATGAGACGCACAAAGCATGCCGTATGCCGCGCCCTGAGCATCTCCGCCTCCCCGTTCGCGACCAGTTGTTCAAGGCCATAGTCGCGCACCGTCTCCAGCATGGTGTAACGACTCTCGTTCTCTGCGCCGTACCCGTGCGTCATCTTGACGAAGGGGTAGCGCACCCGCTCACTCGAGCTCTTCTCCCGAACCAGCAGGCTCTTCTCCAGGAGTGAGGCGATGCCGTCGAGCACCTGAGACGGCGCAAGGGTGAATGGGAGGGTGGAGAGAGCGTGTCTCCGCACAGCAACTCTGCGGCTTCCAACGTGAACCCGCCGGTAAACACGGATAGAGCTGAACAGGGCCTGCTCTGGCGGGGTGAGCAGGTCGTAGCTCCAGCCGATCGCCCCGCAGCAGCCGCTGACGCGCCGAGACGTCGCGCAGACCGTTGACCGACAGCAGCCAGGGGCCGTGCAGCCGCGACAACAGTCCGGCCGGTGGGAGGAGTTTGACCCGCGCCGCGACCGCTCGATGGCCAGGGGCAGGCCGTCCAGCCGGCGACAGAGCCGGCCACGGCCGCGGCGTTGCTGTCGTCGATGGCGAAGTCGGACAGGACGGCTTGGGCACGCTCGGCGAAGAGCGCCACAGCAGGATATTGGAGGATATGCTGGGCGCTGACGGGGTAGCGTCAGGCGCCGCTGCCGGTAGCGCGAGCGGATGCACGATGATCTGGCGTTCGGCGCGCACCCGCAGGGGTTGACGGCTGGTCACCAGGACGTGCAGCCAGCGACAGCGGCGCAACAGGTCATCCACCAGGGGCGGCAGGGAGGATCTGCTCGAAATTGTCAAGCACCAGCAGCAGGTGCTTCTCCTCCAGGTAGGCGCAGAGCCGCTGAGCGGGTGGGTTGGGGCCGCCGAGCGCAGGCCGCACGCGTGAGCGATGGTCGAGGCGACCAAAGCGGGATCGACGACCGGCCCCAGGCGGACAAAGAACACGCCGTCGGTGAACTGATCGAGGACAGATTCGGCCACGGCCAGCGAGAGGCGGGTCTTGCCGACACCGGGTGGACCGACCAGGGTGACGAGTCGCGCGGCCTCGGCGACCAGCCGACTCCGCACTACGGCGATGTCATGGCTGCGGCCGATCAGGGGTGTGGCTGGGCCGGCAGATTGTGGGAGCGGTGGGGTTCATCCCAGCTTGCGGCCGGTGCGTGACGATGGCCGACGCCGCGTGCAAACGCCACAATGTCAGGCAGGTCGTCTTCGGGCGCGCCGACAGCTCTGGCCAGACACGCGGCCAACGCGGCCGAGGGCACGATGTCGCCGGCTTCGATCTTGCGCAGCGTCACCGCTGCACAGCCGGCCTGCCTGCCAGGTCTTTTTGGTCAGGTCAAGCCCTTGCGTCGTTGTTTGAGCCAGTGACCGAATGTGCTGGTATTGCTCATCGTGGCGCCTCTCGCCGTGACTGCACGCCCGCCGCGCTCCTGGCGTCCCCGCGGCGCGTCTGCCCAACACCGCATCCACCGTGGGCGCCAGCGCGCCTGTGCGTCGTGACACCTCGAACCTGGCACCGGGCGGCGTGGCCCACTCGATCGTGGCCCGCGCCGCCAACCTGATTGTACCACATCTTGGGTAATTCGTGGGTGATGCGCGGGCCACTGAGTGACCCCACAAGCCGTCGATGGTGTGGTTGAATAGAGCTATCGCTCACACGCATACCAACCCATCGGGAGACCGCGGTCTCCCCGGCGCAATCTGGATATGACGTAACCGGTCACCAAGGAGCTACCTATGGCAAACATTCACACTTCCTTACCGCAGGGTCAACCGTTGACCGCAATGCCGTCGTACAGGCACTGGACATGCCGTCTGGTGCATCGGTTCTGGGCGTGGCTGACCCAGCGCACGTCGTTCGACCCGCCCCATGGGTCTACCCTCGGCCGCGGGCCAAACACCGCTCGCCAGACGGCATGGGGAGACGATCTTCCGTCCGTGGCGTTGATCAAAGTCGGCAGCCGCTATCACGTGGTTGATCGGCGCGACCGCAACGCCCGCGCCATAGCGCAGAACGACGTTGATGTCGAACTGGCGCTGATACAGTTGCTCTGGCAAAACACGCCGCGCTAGCAGTTTGTCGGAGAGATCGCCCTGCAAGCAGGCGCGGCGGCATGTGGTAGCCGGCAGCGATTGTGGTACAGCATGTTGTGGCTGCATTCATGCGAACAAGCGCTCTCCGACAAACTGCCAGGACGGATCAAAGCCGCAACAGGTATTTCAGTCGGAGGGCGCCCGCCAGACCGTTGAAGCGCCCACCACGAGGCAGCGCCCCGTCAACGGGGCTTGATGGTCGGCGCGGGTGGTGTTTCAAGGGGCGCGGTTGCGTAGCCGGGACCGCCGGGCGATGAACTCGCCCGGCTACAGGGCGGCGCCCCGTCAACGGGGCTTGTCGTCAGGCACGCGTGGGCGGTGGGCTGGGTGTTGCCAGGCCACGGGCCGATCTGACCCGAAGTGACCGGGTCAGATCGTTGCACGTTCGGGGACTTGCAGTACAATGACGGCCGTTGTTGCCCCTGTGGGGCCGGGGTCGCGGTGGGACCTGCGTCCTCCCCCTGTCCGGCCACCATCGGGCGGCCTGTGTGCCCGGCGTGCTTTTCAAGCACAGACCGTTGCAGAGACCGTGTAGCTTTGTTGATCAGTTTTCCGTACCGTATCCGGCCAACGTTATGCCTGTCAAAAATCTGGCTCTACTCCTCCCTCTGGCAAAGCTGCGACGAGCGCGCNGGGATGGATGCTTCGCAGTACAAGGACTACGTCCTGGTGCTGCTCTTCGTCAAGTACGTCTCCGACCGCTACGCCGGCCAGCCCGACGCGCTGATCGAGGTGCCGGCCGGCGGCGGCTTTGCCGACATGGTCGCCCTCAAGGGGGACAAGGAGATCGGCGACAAGATCAACAAGATCATTCACCGGCTGGCCGAGGCCAACGACCTCAANGGGGTGATCGACGTCGCCGACTTCAACAACCCCGACAAGCTGGGCCGCGGCAAGGAGATGGTGGACCGCCTCTCCAACCTGGTGGCGATCTTCGAGAACCCCAGCCTGGACTTCCGCAAGAACCGCGCCGAGGGGGACGACCTGCTGGGGGACGCCTACGAATACCTGATGCGCCATTTCGCCTCGCAGTCGGGCAAGGCCAAGGGACAGTTCCTGACGCCCTCCGAGGTGTCGCGGGTGATGGCCAAGATCGTCGGCGTCGCCCAGGCGCAGCGCCAGGACCAGACCGCCTATGACCCCACGTGCGGCTCCGGCTCGCTGCTGCTGAAGGTGGCCGACGAGGCGNNCCGCGGGGTGACGCTCTACGGCCAGGAGATGGACAACGCCACGGCCGCGCTGGCCAGGATGAACATGATCCTGCACGACAACCCCACGGCCGAGATCTGGCAGGGCAACACGCTGGCCAGCCCGCACTGGCTGGCGCCGGACGGCGGCCTGAAGACCTTCGACTTCGTGGTGGCCAATTTCCCCTTCTCCACCAAGGCCTGGAGCAACGGCTTCGACCCGGCTCACGACCTGTATGGCCGCTTCGAGTTCGGCATCCCGCCGGCCAAAAACGGCGACTATGCCTTTCTGCTGCACATCCTCAGGTCGATGAAGAGCAGCGGCAAGGGCGCGGTGATCCTGCCCCACGGCGTGCTCTTCCGCGGCAACGTGGAGGCGACGATCCGCCAGGCCATCGTGCGCCGCGGCTACATCCAGGGGATCATCGGCCTGCCGGCCAACCTCTTCTACGGCACCGGCATCCCGGCCTGCATCATCGTGCTGGACAAGGAGCACGCGGCCGGCCGCGCCGGCATCTTCATGGTGGACGCCAGCCAGGGCTTCATGAAGGACGGCAACATGAACCGGCTGCGCCACCAGGACATCCACAAGATCGTGGATGTCTTCAACAACCGGATCGAGCTGCCCGGCTACNNGCGCCTGGTCCCCCTGGCCGAGATCGCGGCCAACGACTACAACCTGAATATCCCGCGCTACATCGACGGCCGCGCGGCGGAGGACATCCAGGACATCGAGGCCCACCTGCGGGGCGGCATCCCCGACCGGGACATCGACGCGCTGGGCCACACCTGGGCGCTCTTCCCGGCGCTGAAGGGGCGCCTGTTCGACGCCAACGACCGGCCCGGCTACCGCGAGCTGAAGACGCCGGCCGGCCAGGTCAAGGCCACGATCCTGGCCGACGCCGACTTTGCCGCCTACCGCNNGCGGGTGGACGCGGCCTTTGCCCGCTGGCGCATGGGCAATCTGCCCTGGCTGAGCGGCATCGTCGCGGGCAGCCGGCCCAAGCAGTTGATCGAACGGCTCTCGGAGGACCTGCTGCGCNNCTTTGCCGATGTGCCGCTGATCGACAAATACGATGTCTACCAGCACCTGATGAGCTACTGGACCGAGACCATGCAGGACGATGTCTACCTGCTGGCGGCCGACGGCTGGCGGGCCAGCGAGGAGTTGATCCCGCGGCCACTGGTCATCGCCCGCTATTTTGCCGCCGCGCAGCAGGCCATCGATGCGCTGGCGGCCGGGCAGGAAGGCCTCGTCCAGCAGATGGCCACGCTGGACGAAGAGCAGGGCGGCGAGGGCGGACTGCTGGAGGAGGTCAAAAACGACAAAGGCAAGATCACNCGGGCCGCGCTCAAGGCGCGGCTGAGGGAGATCGCGCTGGACGCCGAGGCCGCCGACGAGCGGGCCGCGCTNGACTACCTGGCGCTGTTGGAGCGGGAGGCCGACCTGTCGCGGCAGATGCGCGAGGCGCAGAAGGCGCTGGCGGCCCAGGTTGCCGCGCAGTACCAGGCGCTGAGCGAGGCCGAGATCAAGGCGCTGGTGGTGGAGGACAAGTGGCTGGCCGCGCTGGCCGCGGCCGTGCAGAGCGAGCTGGAGCGCGTCTCACAGCGTTTGGCGGGGCGGGTCAAGGAGCTGGCCGAACGCTACGCCGCGCCGCTGCCGCAGTTGGAGGCCGAGGTGGATGTCCTGAGCGCGAAAGTGCATGCGCACCTGGCCAGGATGGGGTTTGCATGTTGAGCAAAGGGTGGTCCACTGTTCCACTTGGAAAGGTGGTTACTCTTCAACGTGGCTTCGATCTCCCAAGCCATCGACGAAGGTCCGGTGACGTCCCTATCGTGACATCATCCGGAATCGGTGGTATGCATGATACGGCCATAGTCAAGGGGCCGGGTGTGGTAACCGGGCGTTACGGCACTATTGGCGAGGTGTACTTCATTGAGTGCGATTTCTGGCCCCATAACACTACCTTATTCGCACAAAACTTTCACGGTAACGATCCTCTGTTCGTCTCATACCTGCTCCAAACCATTGATTTTCGATCCCATAGTGGAAAAAGCGGTGTGCCCGGAGTCAATCGGAATGATTTGCATGAGGAACTCATTGCGGTACCGGTCACCCTCGCCGAACAACAAGCCATCGCCGAAGCCCTGAGCGATGTCGACGCGCTCATCNNGGCGCTCGAAGGGCTGATCGCCAAGAAGCGCNNGATCAAGCAGGGGGCGATGCAGGAGTTGCTGACGGGCAGGAGACGGTTGCCGGGGTTTGATGGTGAGTGGGAGATGAGACCATTNGGGGAGGTTGTCGAAAGACTCGTAAACGGCGGTACGCCATCAACCCAACAACCTGAGTATTGGACTGGTCAGATACCCTGGATCACTGGCGCCGACATCCTTAACCAGCAGGTTTCTGAGATAAGGAGGTACATCACCGAAGAAGCGGTGCGTAACAGNCCCACGAACGTCGTAGAAAAGGGCAATCTGCTGCTGGTTTCGAGGACAGGCGTTGGCAAACTGGCAATCGCACCCTTTGCAGTCGCTATCAGCCAGGACTTCACTGGAGTATATGTCCGAAGAGATCAATTGATCCCCGAGTTCTTGTTTCACTTCTTTGATCACAACGCTGAAGTGCTCCGAAGCCAGAATCAGGGGACGTCTATTCAAGGAATCACAAGGGAGACCCTTATCTCGATATTGATCCCAGTGCCCCAACTGGCCGAGCAAACCGCCATCGCCGCCATCCTCTCCGACATGGACGCCGAGATCGCGGCGCTGGAGCGGCGCCGCGACAAGACGAAGCTCCTCAAGCACGGCATGATGCAGGAGCTGCTCACCGGTCGGATCCGCCTGCTATGAAGATATGCACGATGGACGGAAACGACTACAAATTACCCGGCGGGCCAACCCTTTTCTTCATCTGTTTCTGAGAGCTTCTTGCTGTAGAGCAGGGTCTTGTGACACGTCACAATCGATGTTATACTTCTGTTGCGATTCAGGCCCTGAAGCGAGGTGGTAGTATGAAGCAAGCAACCAGACACGTATCGTTCGACCAGGCATCGACACGACCGACACCCATCCTGCGTGAACTGGCCTTCCTGGCCCAGCATACCGGGCAGGACGAACTATCGTTGCTTAGCCAGGCGCTCAACCTGGGCTTGGGAATGCTCTATCGTCAGACAGTCGAAGAGGCGTTCATCAACGGAAACCTCTCGCGCGATGACGCAGTGGCTGCCCTCGGCGCAGCGTGTGATCGATATCGAGTATGCGAAGCGGTCCGCTCAGGATGTCGCGTGGCTTGGGCTTATGACCACGGTTGTTAGCGATAGTGGGCCACTCACACATCTGTGGCAGGCCGGTCAATGGCGTACATTTAGCACTTTCATCGCTATGCACATCGCCGAACAAGTGGCGCAAGAAGTGCGCTTGCACGTGCCTTTGGATGAAAGCGAACAACACATCGGTTACACAATCTCTGTGCACGATGTGCTGCCGACAGAAATCGTCTCTTGTCGTGCAGAACTTCCATCCGGCCTCGTACTCCAGGATGCCGACGTAGCTACAATCGTGCTGGCCCAGCAGATCACCCCTGATCTTGTGCTGACCGACGATCTGGCGTTGCGCCAGGCTGTCGAGGCCAAAGCGATGACGCCGATGGGCAGCGTTGGTGTGATCGTGCGAGCATTCAGATCCGGCGTACGTGAGAAGTCCGGCCCTACCATGATTTCGTACAAGGTTGGTGTGATCGTGCGAGCATTCAGATCCGGCGTACTTGACGCTCAAGCTCTGGAACGAGCTATCGACGGATTGTTCGTTCACAGCACCCTCTATCTCAGCCCACAATTCAGAACCTATGTGCGCAGCGTGATCGCCGAAATGACAGCAAAACCATCCAGGTGATGGGAGACATTGGAACTCCCGCCCTTAAGGAAGCATCGCCATGAGCGTCGTCGGCCAGAAAGAACGCGCCACCCAAAACCGCGTGGTCAGGCTTTTGCGCGACGCGCTGGGGTACACCTGCCTGGGCAACTGGGAGGAGCGCGCCGGCAACAGCAACATCGAGGTGGACTTCGTGCGCCTACCTGGCCCGCCAGGGCGTCAGCCCTCGCTGATCGACCGCGCCCTGCACGAGCTGCTCAAGACGGCCGGCGACCAGTCCAAGAGCCTCTACGACGTCAACAAGGCGGTCTACAGTCTGCTGCGCTACGGCGTCCAGGTCAAGGCCGACGTGGGCGAGGCCACCGAGACGGTGCATCTGATCGACTGGCAGACGCCGCTGGCCAACGACTTCGCCCTCGCCGAGGAGGTCACCGTGGCCGGCGAGCACAGCAAGCGGCCCGATGTGGTGCTCTACGTCAACGGCCTGGCGCTGGCGGTGCTNGGGCTCAAGCGTTCCACCGTCTCGGTCAGCCAGGGCATCCGCCAAAACCTGGACAACCAGAAGAAGACCTTCATCCGCCCCTTCTTCAGCACCGTCCAGCTCCTGCTGGCCGGCAACGACACCGANGGGCTGCGCTACGGCGTCATCGAGACGCCGGAAAAGTACTATCTGACCTGGCAGGAGGAGGGGGACGAGCCGGCCGGCGCCTTCAACCCGCTGGACCGCTGCCTGCGGCAACTGTGCAACAAAGAACGCCTGCTNGGTTTCATCCACGACTTCATCGCCTTCGACGCCGGCGTCAAAAAGGTCTGCCGCCACAACCAGTATTTCGGCGTGCGCGCCCAGCGCCGCGTCATGCAGCGNCGCGGGGGCATCATCTGGCACACCCAGGGCAGCGGCAAGAGCCTGACCATGGTCTGGCTGGCCAAGTGGCTGCGCGAGCACCGGNNCCCAACGCGCGTGCTGATCATCACCGACCGCGCNGAGCTGGACGAGCAGATCGAGAAGGTCTTCCTGGGCGTGGAGGAGGGCATCTACCGCGCCAAAAGTGGGCAGGACCTGATCGACCGGCTCAACGAGGCCGCGCCCTGGCTGCTCTGCTCGCTGATCCACAAGTTCCCCGGCAAGGAGGAGGGGGACGTGGAGGGCTTCATCGCCGAGGTGCGGCGCAGCCGNCCGCCCGGCTTCGCCGCCAANGGGGACCTGACCGTCTACGTGGACGAGTGTCACCGCACCCAGTCGGGCAAGCTGCACGAGGCCATGAAGGAGATCCTGCCCAACTTCTTCATCGGCTTCACCGGCACNCCCCTGCTCAAGGCCGACAAGCAGCGCAGCATCGAGGTCTTCGGNCCCTACATCCACACCTACAAGTATGACCAGGCGGTGCGCGATGGCGTGGTGCTGGACCTGCGCTACGAGNNGCGCGACGTCGACCAGAACCTGACCTCGCCGGCCAGGATCGACCAGTGGTTCGCGGCCAAGACCCANGGGCTGAACGACGTCGCGCTGGCCCAGCTCAAGCAGCGCTGGGGCACCATGCAGCGGGTGCTCAGCNNCAAAGCGCGGCTGGAGCAGATCGTGGCCGATATCCTGCTGGACATGGCGACGCGCGACCGGCTGCTGAGCGGCCGCGGCAACGCTNNGCTGGTGTCGGACAGCATCTACAACGCCTGCAAGTTCTACCAGTTGTTCGTCAGCCACGGCTTCGACCGCTGCGCCATCGTCACCTCCTACAGGCCCGCGGCCAGCGACATCAAGGGCGAGGAGACGGGCGANGGGCTGACCGAGAAGCTGCGCCAGTACAGCATCTACCGCGGCATGTTAGCCGATTACTTCAACCAGCCGGAAGACCAGGCCATGGGCCGGGTGGAGGAGTTCGAACGGGAGGTCAAGCGCAAGTTCGTCGACGAGCCGGGCCAGATGCGGCTGCTGATCGTGGTGGACAAGTTGCTGACCGGCTTCGACGCGCCGCCCGCCACCTACCTGTACATCGACAAGCCGATGCAGGATCATGGCTTGTTCCAGGCCATCTGCCGCGTCAACCGGCTGGACGGCGAGGACAAGGAGTACGGCTACATCGTCGACTACCGCGACCTGTTCCACAGCCTGGAGCGCTCGATCCACGACTACACGGGCGGCGCGTTCGAGGGCTACGACCGGGAGGACGTGCAGGGGCTGCTGACCGACCGGCTNGACGCAGGCGCGGAACGGCTGGANGACCGCGCCGAGGCGGTGCGGGCGCTGTGCGAGCCGGTGGCGCCGCCCCGGNNCACGGTGGACTATCTGCACTATTTCTGCGCCGCCGACACCGGCGACCAGGACGCGCTCAAGGACAACGGCTCCAGGCGCATCGCGCTCTACAGGCTGGTGGCCGCGCTGGTGCGCGCCTACGCCAACCTGGCCAACGAGCCGCCCGCGGCGGCTACAGCGNNCGCGGAGATCGAGGCGCTGCGGCGCGAGGTGACGCACTACGAGCAGGTGCGCGGCGAGGTCAAGCTGGCCAGCGGCGACTACATCGACCTCAAGGTCTACGAGCCAGCCATGCGTCACCTGCTGGACACCTACATCCGCGCCGAGGAGAGCGAGAAGATCTCGGCCTTCGACGACCTGTCGCTGGTGCAGTTGGCGCGGCGCGCGGCCTTCGTGGACGCATTGCCGCCGGGGATCGCCGAAAAGCCGGACGCGGTGGCCGAGACCATCGAAAACAACCTGCGCCGGCTGATCATCGACGAGCAGCCCATCAACCCCCGCTACTACGAGAGGATGTCNCGGCTGCTGGACACCCTGATCCAGCAGCGCAAGGCCGAGGCGCTGGCCTACGAAGCCTATCTGGCCGAGATCGTGGCGCTGGCGCAACAGGTGCAGAACCCCGCCAGCAGCGCCAGCTATCCNCCGTCGCTGGACACGCCGGCCAAACGGGCGCTGTACGACAATCTGGGGCAATTCGAGCAGCTCGCCCTATGGGTGGATACCGCCGTCCGTGTGAGCAAGCAGGATGATTGGCGCGGCAATCGCTTCAAGACCAAGATGGTGAGGAACGCGATCGCCGGCGTTGAAGGAGGCTGGAGTGGGCGCGGACGAGACNNCATTGGCTCCAGCACGGAGATCAGCGACGCGTCAGTCAGCTACAGCGTAGTACCCGAAGAGACGCTGGAACAGGTTGTCGAACGCATCTTCGAGCTGGTGAAGAACCAGAGTGAGTACTGAGATGCATCAGATCACCGTTGGCGACCTGGTGGTCGACGTGGTGCGCAAGGAGATCAAGAACCTGCACCTGGCGGTCTATCCGCCCGATGGCCGGGTGCGGGTGGCCGCGCCCTTGCTGGTGGACGACGAGGCGGTGCGTCTGGCAGTGATCGCGCGCCTGGCCTGGATCCGTCGCCAGCAGAGCAAGTTCGCACAGCAGGAACGGCAGTCGGCGCGCGAGCTGGTGTCGGGCGAAAGCCACTACTTTCAAGGGCGGCGCTACCTGCTCAACGTCGACTACCGCGCCGGCGCGCCGGCNGTCGTGGTGCGCAACAACACGACCCTCGACCTCTTCGTGCGCCCCGGCAGCGACAGGGCGCAGCGCGAGCGGGTGCTGTTGACCTGGTACCGCCGGCGGCTCGCTGCTNNCATCCCGCCGCTGGCGGCCAGGTGGCAAACGATCATCGGCGTCGAGGTGGCCGAGTGGCGCGTCAGGCAGATGAAGACCCGTTGGGGCGCCTGCAACCCCGACGCGNNCCGCATCTGGCTCAACCTGGAGCTGATCAAAAGCCGCCGAGCCATCGAGTACATCGTCGTCCACGAGATGGTACACCTGCTGGAGCGGCGGCACAACGCCCAGTTCATCGCTCACATGGACCGCTTCCTGCCCCAGTGGCGCTTGCTGCGCGACGAGTTGAACCAGGCGCCGCTGGGACATGCGACGTGGGCGTATTGAACTGCAAGTCCGACCCTTTGCCGGATATCACGCATCACACCGATAGACCCCCATGCAACGACTTGGCCGCCGCCAACGACTCCCTGACGTGAGGTCAGGCCCAATGTAGCCCACGATCTTAACCGCAAAGAGCACAAAGAGCGCCAAGAATCGCCTGGGTATTGGCTTTCGTGCCACGACTTTGCGCTCTATGCGTTCTGTGTGGTTGAAGTTGTGCCGTATCTGGAATTTTTGACTGGCAAATACGGCCATCTGCGTTCGTTGGCAGTATAATTCCGGGGCCTTTTTCCTTCTGGCATCATCCAACCAGGAAGAACTCCATGACATCCATTCAATCGGTCGGAATCATCGGCGGCGGCGTGGCTGGCCTGGCGGCCGGCGGCTTGCTCGCCCGCCGCGGCCTCAAGGTACACCTTTTCAGAGCCAACGGCAAGATCGGCGGCTGCTGCGCCACCACCGATGTCGGCGGCTACACCTTCAACGACGGCGCGCTCTATCTCGCCCTGCCCACCATGCTCGACCGCGTCTTCGCCCAGGTCGGGCTGGATCGTCCCTCGCTTCTGCCGCTGCGCAAGATCACCGCGCCGCAGACGACGGTTCTGCCCAACGGCGACAAGGTGACGTTCGGCGACGGCCTGCGCGTGACCGTCGAAAAACGCCAGGGGACGGTGAACGAGGCCGTGCTGCGACAGGAGCTGAACGCCATGATGCAGCGTTGGGCGCCGGTCCTGCACCTGCTCACCGAGGACATACTCGTTCACCCGCTGTCGTTTGGCCGCGTCCTGGCCAGNGGCTGGCGGCACCTGCCCAAATTCGGCGGGACGGTGGCCGACGAATTGCAGCGGCTCTTCAGCAACGACTCGGTGCGCGCGATGGCCGGCGTCCTGTTGTACACGGGATTGCCNCCCGCCAGGCAGCCGGCCATGGCCGTGCTGGGGCTGGTGACCCTTTTCAGCGATGGCTTTTTCCTGCCCGAAGGGGGCATGGGCCAGATACCGGCCGCGCTCAGCCGCGCCATGCTGGCGCACGGCGGCGAAATCCACACCCAGGCGCGGGTCCAGCGCATCGTCGTGCGTGANGGGCGCGTGCGTGGCCTGGAGGTGGCGGGGCGGGGCGAGGTCACCTGGGACGCGGTCATCTCCACCGTCAGCGGCATGCTGACCTTCGGCGCGCTGGACGAGGCCGACGCGCCGCGCCAACTGAAGCGCATGGCGCAGGAAGCGCCGTTGTCGCACAGCGCCTTTTCGGTGCAACTGGGCTTGCGCAACCGGATCGACGCGCCCAGCCATTCGCACTGCTTTCTGCCGCCCATGGCGCAGCAAGCCGAGGTGTTCACNCCCTGCGACGACGGCGTGAAATGGTTGGTGTACGACGCGCCGACGGTGACGCTGCCCGAACTCGCGCCGGCCGGCGGCAGCGTGATCGAAATGTACCCGCCGGTGCGCCGCGATCTGCCCGTGGAAGCGTGGAGCGACGCGCGCAAGGCGGCCATCCTCGCCCGGGCGGTGGAGGCCCTCGGACGCGTCCACTCCCTGGACATCGCCGTTCAGCGCGTCGTCAGTCCCAAGGAGTTCAGCAACGATCTGAATCTGTATCGCGGGGCGGTGTATGGGCTGTCGCCGGAAGTTGCGCCGTGGAAGCACTTCCCGCAGCGCACNCCCATTCGTGGGCTGTACCAGGCCGGACAGACCACCTATCCCGGCTACAGCGTGGCGCGTTCGGCCACGTCCGGCATCCTCGCGGCCGAGGCGCTCATGGCAGACTGAGGCGCGCCGGCCTCAGGGGAAGGCAGCGGCGGCTCGTCGCCAGGAAATCTGCCTCGTCCATCATGGCGACACTGGCAATGGCAGCAATATCAGCAACTGGCGGGAAGCGTCCGTGTGACTGCGCAAGCCAGCAACCAGGACATCGGTGTCGAGAACGTATCGCATATCGTATCTGACATTCAATCCATGTCGTCTGACAATTTCGTGCGGATCACCATGAAACACCTGCTTCTTCACGCGACGGCGTGTTCGGCGGTGGAGACAAGGCTTCAGCCGGATGTGGCGCACGGGGCCGCTAAAGCCTCGACTCCGGTTCGACATTGATCGCCGATCGGGCCGAGGGGGCGTCGATGGGATGGCGTTTGTATCGGAAAGCGATACCCGCAGCGGCGCGAGCTGTGCTTTAATGGATGCGTGCCCGGCGCTGCGACGGTTTTCGCGGCTCACGGCGTCACGCTGCACGCTACACGCGAAGGCTGCCGCACTCTGAACCGCCGCCGCAGGGCAAGCCATGACACACTTCACCAAAGACACGACACCCTTGCAGATCGCCCTGCTCGGCCCGCCGCAGATCCTCTGGCGCGGCGAGCCGCTTCCGCTGGCGCGGCGGCAGGTGCGCGGCCTGCTCTTCTACCTGGCCCACACGCCGGCGCCGGCCCCGCGCGACCGCCTCAGCTTCCTCTTCTGGCCCGACTTGCCCGACGCGGACGCCCGCGCCCACCTCAAACGCCTGCTCAGCACCCTGCGCAGCGCCCTGCCCGACGGCTCTCTGCTGGCGGCTGACAACGGCGCCATCGCGCTGGACCGTGGGCGGGTGTGGTGCGATGTGGAGGAATTCCACAAACTGGCCGCGGCCTCCCATCCTGGCCCGCAGGCNGCGGCCGCGGCGCTCTACCGCGGGCCATTCCTGGACGGCTTCTCCCTCCCCGATTGCCCGGAGTACGGCGATTGGCAGACCCAGGTGCAGGCGCAGACCGAGCGGGCCTACCTGGCGACCCTCTCCCGTCTCGTCGACGACCGCCGCGCGGCCGGCGACCTGGAGGCCGCGGTGGACTACGCCCGGCGCTACCTGGCCGTGGACGACCTGGCCGAGGAGGTGCATCGCCGCCTGATCGAGCTGCACACCGCGCGGGGCGCGCCGCGCGCGCAGCAGTTCGAGCGGTGCGCGCTGATCCTGGAGCGGGCTGGGGTGTCGCCGCTGCCGGAGACGCGGGCCGCCTACGAGGCCGCCATCTCGGCCAGGCCGNNCCCCGCCCGCCCGCTGCCCCGCTGGAATCTCCTGCTCAGCCTGGACCTGCCGCTGATCGGCCGCGAGGACGCGCTGCGCACGCTGGCCGACGCCTACCGCCGCCTGCGGGCGGGCGGGCTGATCCTGGTCTACGGCGAACCGGGCGTCGGCAAGTCGCGCCTGCTGCAGGAGTTCGCCCGTGCATCGGGCGACCGTGCTGGCGGGCGCCAACCTGCCGGGCGCGCAGAGCGTCCCCACACCGCCCTGAGCGAGGCGCTGCGCCAGGCCCTCTCCCTCCCCGACCGGTGGCAGGGCATCCGCCCCATCTGGCTGGCTGAGGCCGGCCGGCTGGCGCCCGAGCTGGCCGACCTGTTCCCCAATCTGCCCCCGCCCGTCCAGGTGGAACCGGCCCAGGCCCAGGCGCGGCTCTTCGAGGCCCTGGCCCGCTGTTTCCTGGGGTTGGCGGCGCAGGGGCCGCTGCTGCTCTGCCTGGACGACCTGCACTGGGCCGACCCGGCGACGTTGAGCTGGCTGGCGGTGCTGCCCCGCTGGCTGGCCGGCAGCCAGCTCTGCGTGCTGGCCACCTGTCGCCTGGCCGACGCGCCGGCCGTGGCGGAGGTGAAGCGCGCCTTCGCCCGGCCCGGCCTGCTGACCGAGACCCTGCTTTCCCGCCTGACGACGGCCGACATCGCCGCCGTCCTGGCGCACACGGCTCAGGCCGCGGCGCAATCCCTGGCCGCGCGCCTGCACGCGGCCACCGGCGGCAACACCTTCTTCGTGCTGGAAACGGTGCGTGTGCTGCTGGAGAGCGGCAGCCTGGCCGATCCGCCGGACCGCCTGCCGCTGCCAGCCACCGTGCAGGCGGCCATCGAGCGGCGGTTGGAGCGCCTCAGCCCGCCGGCGCGCCAGGCGTTCAGAGCGGCGGCAGTGCTGGCGCCCGACCTGGCCTTCGACCTGCTGGCGCAGACGGCCGGGCGCTCGAGCTGGGCTGGCGCAGGGCTGGATGAGCTGGAACGCCGCCAACTGCTGGCAGGCGGCGACCAGCATCGCTTCAGCCACGACCTGGTGCGCGAGGTGGTCTACNNGATGGGCTGGCCCTGGCGGCGGCGCATCCTGCATCGCCGGGCGGCCGAGGCGCTGGGCGCGGCCCGCCAATCGCCTGCCGCACAGCCCTGGGCTGTCATGGCCGGTCACTACGACCGCGCCGGCGACGGGGCGCAGGCCGTGCGCTGCTACGAGCAGGCGGCCCTGGCGGCCCAGNNCGGCTGCACGCATCAGGAGGCATGCGCCATCCTGGAGCAGGCGCTGGCCATCGCCGANGACCTGCCGGCTCAGGCAGAGGCTGTGGCCCGCCTTAACGAGCTGCTGGGCGACAGCCTGATGGCCCGCGGCCAGCACGAAGCCGCGGAAGGGGCGTACAAGGCGGCGCTGGCCCGGCGGGCGCCCCAGGAACGGATGGCCTGCGCCGTCCTGCAGCGCAAGGTGGCCGATGCCTTGCGAGCGCATGTCGGTGGCCGAGGCGGAGACGGCGCTGCTGCAGGCGGCCGCAACCATCGGCGCCCCGGCTGCGGATTGGCCNNGGCGGCGCACCGCCATGTCTGGCTGGACATCCAACTCTCGCTGATGAGCACCTGGTACTTGCGAGGCGATTTCAGCCGGCTCGCTGCGCTGGCGGACGCCATCGGCCCCGTGGTGATCTCCGCCGGCNNGCCGGGCCACCGCGTCGACTATGCCCTCAGGCGAGCGGAACTGGCGGTGCGGCGGGAACACTTCACCCTCTCTGCGGCCACGGTCGCCCTCTGCACGGCGGGGCTGGCGGCTGCCCAGGAAACAGGCGACCTGGCGCGCATCGCCTGGGCGCAGTTCGGCGTGGGCTTCAGCCTGTTGTGGGCCGGCGACCTGGAGAACGCCGAGCCGGCCTTGCGGGCGGCGATCGACCGATCGGAGGAGGCCGGCGCCAGCTACCACCGGCTGCTGGCCCTGTCCTACCTGGCCTGCTGCCGCCGCCTGCGGGGCGATGTCGGAGGAGCACGGCCGGTCGTGGTCCAGAGCCTGGAGGCCGCCGCCCAGGTGGACATGCCGATCTACGCCGGCGTGGCCCATGCCCACCAGGCGTGGCTGCACTGGCGCGCCGGCGACCCCGATGCCGCCCAGGCCGCGGCTGAGCAGGCTGCGACCCTCTGGGGCGACTATCCCTACCCCTTCCGCTGGCTGGCCCACTGGGTGTTGCTGGCGGTTCATGCCGCCCGCGGCGACCTGGCCGCCGCCGTGGCCCAGGCCCAGGCCATCCGGCATCCCAGCCAGCGCCGTCCGCCCGGCGACCTGGCGGCGGCGCTGGACATGGTTGTGCGCGCCTGGCCGGAAGACGCCGATGCCGTCAGGTCTGCGTTGCAGCAAACGGTGGCGTTGGCGCAGGGCGAGGGTATTTGTAGCCTGGCCGCGATTTTGTGGATCTATTATTGTGGATGGTGGCCCTGTACAGTGGTGACAATCGACGGGAACGGGTTCTGCGTTCTTCGAACGGTCAATCCTCGCCAGCCTGCGTCAGAATCTGTTCATACACCGACTGACTCAAATCGAACTGCCCGATCGCTGCCAGGTTCGTCAATGGCGATGTGTTGCTGACGACAATCAACTCGCGTCCAGCGCTTGCCATGTCTGCAGGTNCTCGCCAAGGTCATCCACGCCGTAGTGGGGAGCAATCTGCCGGCTGGCTGCTAACTGGCGGAACTCCCACAGACTTTTACCCGCCAGCTCGCGGGCGGCGCCGATAGAGAGACGCCGCTGTCTGTAGAACTCCAAAGCTAGCTCGACCCGGCCTCTTCCGGCGTTACCCGATTCCAGTATGTGACGAGGAACCTCGATCGTTGCCATCGCATCTATCATATGATGTACTCCTGCCCAAGATCAAGGCTGTGCCTGCTCCAAGAGTCGCCGGTTTGTCCGGCAGCCGACCCGCTTCACCAAGCTCCGGGTTTGTCTCGGTGACCTGCTAAAGCACGCGGTCTGACTGCACGCGTGCCCGCTAGTCATCCGCCCGGTGGTCGCGACGTCGTTTGGCGATGGTTGCCCGTCCAGACGAGATAGCACACGCTTCTACGTGTCAGCCAGTGATCAAGAGCCTGAAGGCATTATACCCGCCGTGGGTGAATTCAGCAAGGACTGTGGTTGTGAAGACCATCCATGCGCAATAGGCAGTGGCCCGATGACCACCCTCCCCAAACCCATCCATCTCTTCACGTTCGTCTGCGACCGCGACGGTCGGGTGCGCAACCTGGCCAAGCGCAGGCCGGAGCCGGGCAACGCCTCCCACTACAGGAACCGGTGATAGATCCTTGCTCCGCAGCAGGCACAAACCCGGCGGCCTTGCCGGTCACGCTGGTGGGCGAGGCCCGCCGCCAGCACAGCGGTGTAACCTTGACACCCATGGCGTAAGTGCTGGGGAGGACGTTTGGCGCCGGGTGAGCCGCCAATTTGCGCCGCGGTTTTGTGGACTTTTTGTGGACCATGGCCCTTTAGAATGGTGACCATCAACGATGATGCATCGGGTCACTCTCATGTCTGGCAACACTTGTCTCAGGAGGAAACCATGTTCCACATCACCCATCAACGAAAGCCCAGGCAGCGTCGCGTCGCCGTGCTCTGCACGCTGCTGTTGCTGCTGTTTAGCTTCACGCTGCCGGCCAGCGCCTCACCGCCGCAGGATCTCAGCTTCACCTTTGACGTGACCTACGCCCCCATTCCCACCGACCAAGGCGTCGGCGCCTGGTCATCCGCCGGCGTGTTGGCCGGCGGGCGACGTCGCTGAAACCTACGTCGTCGGCGGCTTCGACAACTGTTGGAAGACGATCCACACCACCTCCGTGCTGACCGGCCCGACGCCCGCGGATACCATCACCGTCCGCATGCAGGTCGTCCGGATCGAGGCGGGGCCGCCCCTGTCGCCGCCGTTCCCCCTCTGTGCGCAACCATGACAGCCGAGGGCAACTGGACCATCCTGTCCGCTACGGGGCCTACGCCGGCCTGCACGGCCAGGGACAGGCGACGATCTCGACCGTCTTCCTGCCGGGCCGGGCTACCTTGAGCTGCATGTGCATTCGGCTCGGGGCGCGGTCATTTCCACTAGCGCGCCGGGGCGTCGAGACGTCCTGAACACCCACCACAAGGAGAAATAACCCATGGTACTCTACTGCTTCAAATGGAACGTCCATCCCGACAAGACCGAGGCCTACGCGGCCTGGGCGCAGAGCGCTATCCGGCGCACCCTGGGAGCCGGCGGCGTGACGGAGTTCCGCGCCTATCGCCCGGCCAGCGGCGCCTTTCAGGTGATCGTCACCTACGAGTTCGCCGACATGGCGACCTGGGCCGCCTGGCACGATGCAGAGGAGGTGCAGGCTGTGATCACCGAGGCGCACACCCTGGCCACCGACGTCACCGCCGAGCCAGGNCCGTCGCCCATCGTGCCGCGGCCCATCCGGCCGGGCGGTTGACGGCAGCAAGCATTCCTTACTTTGGAGGATGAAATGAGCGATGTCGTCAAATCCCAAAGAGAACTTCTCCTTGTCATCAACCTTGTCGACCAGGGGCAGGACAAGTGGAGGTGGCTTTATCAGTGGCTTGACGCCAATGCGGAAGCCTACACCCTTGCGACTCTGACACAGTTCTACAACCGAATATCAGTACTGAAAGGGCCAGCGGCTACCTGTCAGGTCTTCATCCAAGAACTCACTGTAATGGCGTCACAGCCGCATGTAAAGGCGCTGGATGTCTTCTTGCATTTGCATGGCGGGAAGCGGAAGCTCTGGTTTGAGGATGGGGTCATCGGAACTGACACGCTACGCGACCAAATCAAGGTCAAGAGTCTCGGCCATCGCTTGCGCCTCCTCTATTCCGTGGCATGTTATGGAGAAACGCACGCTCAGGATTTCGTGGATGCTGGCTTTCGTACGGCTAGCGGCGCACGCGGTGTCAATGCGAACAGCACGCATGATTATCCAACCCAACTCGCCTTGTGGTCGTCGGGTAGCTACTACAAGACCGCCGTCCAACAAGGCAACAATCCACCGTTGCGACTGATGCATGATAACGCGGCCCGTCTGGCAGGTTTTCCTGATGCAGATAGTGAAAAGTTCATCCGCGGAAAAATGTACACGCATCACATCTGAGGCGACATAGCGCGATGTCCAAGGCCGCCTACGCCTCCTTCATCATCCGCCTTTGGCGCGAGCCGGCCCTGAGGGCGCCGATGCGCACGCGCCAGCCTGGATGGGCGAACTCGAGTCCATCCAGACCGGCCGCGCCTGGCGCTTTCAGGGCTGGAGCCGCTGCTGGCGCTGCTGGCCGGGCAGCTTGCCGCCAATGCACTCACCTTTACCATCCAGAGGAACGATCATGAACGCACGGAGAACGCTGGCGCCGGCATGGGCGCTGCTGCTGGTAGCGGCAGCCGGCCGGCTACCAGGTCGCCGGCGTGATTCGCAACATCGGCGGCGTGACCAGCTTCGTGGGAACGCCGGTCAAGACCGTGCTGGGTGAGAACGTGGCCGGCTGGGATGTCCAGGTCGAGACCGACGATGCCCTCGCGCTGGTAGTCAAGGTGCAGGGATCCAGCGGCACCACCATCCGCTGGGTAGCCTCGGTGCGCACGGTCGAGGTGGGGCGCTGAGCCGCGGCAGAATCGGGCAGCAACTCCAGATTTGGTGCGGAGTCGAGGCTTCAGCCGAATGTGGCGCGCAGAACCGGCTCAAGCCTCGACTCCGTTCCGACATTGATCGCCGATGGGGCCGAGCGGGGGCATCCATGGGGTGGCGTTTGTATCGGAAAGCGATACCCACAGGTGTGCCTTTTGTGCTTTAATGGGCGTGTGCGCGCAGCTGCTGTACGCGGCGGCGTGCTCGGCTGTGGAGTCGAGGCTTCAGCCGGGTTGGGCGCACGAGACCAGCTGAAGTCTCGACTCCGGATCGGCGGCAGATCGACGACCGATGGGCGCGGCGGGTTTGCGTGCAACATTTGCGATCACGAGGGTCTCACTGTGAAACGACATTTTCTTTCCCTGATCTTGGCCGCGGCGCTGATGTTGCTGCCTGCCGCGGCGTTCCTCGGCCCGCTCACCCCAGCGGCCAGCGCAACTCCGGCGCTCCAGCCGCCTCGCCCCCGCTACACCGTCATCGACCTGGGCGGCTGCGAGGCGCTGGCCATCAGCAACAACGGCAAGGTCGCCGGCCAGTGTGGCAGCGGGTCCTCTGCGCGCGGCTTCTTCTGGGAGAATGGGGTCATGCAGAGCCTGGGCACCCTGGGCGGCAGTTGGAGCATCGCTTATGGCGTCAACGACGCCGGGCAAGTGGTCGGAACCTCGCTCGCGGGCAGCGGCTATTCGGGCGCGTTTCTGTGGCAGAACGGCGCGATGCAGAGTCTGGAAACCGCTGGGCGGCAACGGGCCATCGGGCGCTGGCAATCAACAACGCCGGCCAGGTGGTCGGTTTTTCGACCAACAGCACCCCGCAGATGCACGCCTTCCTGTGGAACGGCGGCATGACGGACCTGGGCGCTTTTGGTGACGGGGCCAGCTACGCCTACGCCATCAGCGATACCGGGCAGGTGGCGGGGTGGGGCAAGGTGGGCACGTATCCCAACATCACAGAACACGCCTTCCGCTGGAACGGCTCGATGCAAGACCTGGGCACCGGGAGTTGGGCGCAGAGCAGCGCGCGGCATCAACGACAACGGGGACGTGGTGGGCCGTCTGATCAACGAAGGAACCGGCACCGACTGGCATGCCGCCCTGTCGCAGAACGGCGGCGGGTTTCAAGACCTGGGCGGAACCCTTAGCACTGCCTACGACATCAACAACGCCGGGCTGATCGTCGGCGAATCGGGCGGCCACGCCATCCTGTGGGAGAACGGCCAGCTCAAGGACCTCAACAGCCAGATTCCAGCCAACTCGGGGTGGGTGCTGCAGAACGCGCGCNNCATCAACCACCGCGGCCAGATCGTCGGCAAGGGCACGTTCAACGGCCAAACGCGCNNCTTTATGCTCAAGCCCAACGCCTATCACTGGACCAACCCCAGCGGCGGCGTGGCACACGGCCAGCAACTGGGACCGCGCGGCAACCCCGGCGCGGGCGACTCGGTGGTCTTCGACCTGGGCGGGCAGTATACCGTGGACGCCAGCGCTGGCCGCCGGCGCATCCCCGCGTCGCCGGGCCAGTTTTCCATCGATCGCCTGACCGTCGCCGGCGCCAACTGGGTCTATTTCAACAACATGAACCTGAACCTGGTGCTCGACACGCCGGAAGGCCTCTCTGACGGTGAGCGAGGNGGGACGGCGGCCATCAACTCCGGCGCGGCCACCTTCTCCCACGCCGTCATCGGCGGCGAACCGCCCGCCAACCCCAACAATCCACCCCTGGCCCGCCTGCAGGTGCTGGGCAACGGCGCCAGCCTGACCGGCTCCGGCCGGCTGAGCATCGGCGATGAGGGCGCAGGCGAGCCGTTCGTGACCGCAGGNGGCCAGTTGACCAGCGCCGAGGCGCGCATCGGCGGCCTGCTGGCCACCGGCGTGGGCGTGGCCGACGTGGGCGGCAATGGCTCGCTCTGGGAAACGGGCAACATCGCCGTGGGCTACGGCGTCAGCGGCACCCTGGACATCCAGTACGGCGGCCGCGTCAACTCCAACGACGCCTATGTGAGCTGGGGCGTGCTCAGCGAGGATTCGACGGTGACGGTAAGGGCNCTCAGCGCCACTACCCACCAGCCGGCCATGTGGGCGCTGTTGGGCAGCTTGTTCGTCGGCCAATCCTGGTTTGGCTCGGTTGAAGTGCTGGATGGCGCCGATCTGTACGTCACTCAAGACGTGTATATCAAAAATGGCGAACTCAACATCGAGGGCCACCATGCTACCGGCGATCCGTCCGATCTGGATGTGCTGGGCAGCGTCTTCGTCGGTGGGGCGGGCAGCGCCAATCTGCTGGCCTTGCGGAACGCGGCCAAGGGCGACATCGAAGGCGACTTGATCATCGGCAAAGATGGCCCCGGCGCGGCGATCTTATGGGGCGCTGCGGTTCCGACAGTTCCGACCCAACTGGATGTGGTCGATCCGCAGGCGGGCCTCTGTGTCATTGGCCAGGCCCACGACGGCGGCGTCTCGTTGGATAACTGGGGGCTGTTGCGCTGCCGGATCATGCAGCTGGGCCAGGCCGGGATGAGCGGCGATGGCTCCCTCCTGGTGGATGGCGGCTTCGTGCGCGTCCTGGATGTGCTGACGGTGGGCCAGGTTGGCGGCGGCAGCGGCGTCGTGGAGATGAGGAACAACGGCCTGGTGGCGGCCAATGGCGCGTACATCACGGCCAATGGGGCGATCACCGGCACGGGANNGCTATCGCTGGGTTTCCTCGGGCTGCAAAACAGCGGCACACTNGGGCCCGGCATCCAGGTGCATCGTGGGCTTGCGCCGGCCGGGGCGGCCCAGGCGCCGGCCGCGGTCGCGACCATGACCATCATCGGCAAGCTTACCATNGGCCCCAGCGCCCGGCTGGCGATTCCGCTGATCGGCAAAAACGCCGGGCAGTACGGCAGCCTGGCCGTTTCCGGCGCGACGGTGTTGGACGGCGTGTTGGCGCTGGACTTCCAGCAGGGCTATGCGCCGAGGCAGGGCGACCGGTTCACCTTCCTCGACGGCGCCGGCGCGGTCACCGGCGCNGTCGACAGCGTCGCGATCAGCGGGCTGGCGCCCGGCTTCCAGTATGAGCTGACCAACAGCGGCGGCGANGCGACCCTGCGCGCCCTGAACAACGGCATCCCCATCTCTGGCCAGTCGCGGCGGGTCTTCTTGCCGCTGGCGCGGCGGCGCTGATTTCGCGAACCCACATTCCAATCCACACGAGGTGTAGATCGATGAAACCCAAGGCTTTTCCCCTTCTGCTGGCTGCGCTCTGCGCGGTCATAGTCATGCTGCCGGCCGCGGCTGCGCTGGCTGGCCCTGCGCCGGGCGTGGTCTACGACCCGGCCTGCGACGTGGACCAGGACGGCGACGTGGACATCTTCGACATCCGCTCACCGCCGGCCACTGGGACCAGAGCGGCGTCTGGACGGGCGACAACAACCACAATCACCTGGGCCAGACCTGGACCGGCGCCAACAATCCACTGATCTTCGACGGCGCCTTCGCCGGCAACACGGCCACCAGCGGCGCGCCGTTGATTCTCGACAACAGCGGCGGCGATGGCCTGCGCATCCAGCGGGCGGGAACGCCGCCCGGCGTCTTCAACGACGCCAACAGCAACGGCGTCGAGATCGCCGGCGCCCAGAGCCGCGGCGTGTACGTGGGCCAGAGCGGCGACGACGGCGTATACATCGCCCAGACCGGCGCCCCCGTTGGCGGATCGATCACCTCAGCGGTTGCCAACGGTTTCGAGATTGCGCGCTGCGGGGCACGGTGTGTTCGTGGGCAGCGCCGACGACGACGGCGTGCGCGTCTACCAGGCCGGCGAGGATGGGGCCAACGTGCGCGGCGACTGCCAACGGCCTGTTGATCGAGCAGGTGGGGACGCCCGGCGCGACCAACAGCTCGACCGCGGCCGATGGTGTGGAGATCCAGGGCGCAGGGCAACGGGGTGTTCGTGGGCTATGCCGGCGCCGACGGTCTGCATGTGCGCCGGGCCGGAACGCCAGTCAACATCGGCGCTGCCTCCAGCGCCATCAGCGCATTGAGATCGTCAGCACCCAGGGATACGGCGTCTACATCAGCCGCAGCGATGCCGACGGGATGCGGGTCGGCCTGGCCGGCGACGATGGCATCGACGTGGCCGGCAGCGACCTGGCCGGTTATTTCGCCGGCCCCATCACCGTCGGCAGTTGCACGGGCTGTCTGCTGGCGGCCTTTGCGGTCAACGCCGGCGATCGTCCCCTTCAGCCGGGCGACATCGTGACGGTGCGCGGCATGGCCGTCGGCGCGTTCGACAACGCCGCCAGCCTGTGGCAGGTGACGCCGGCCGGCGCCGGGCTGCCCATCGTCGGCGTAGTGGCCGGCTGGGCAGAGGTGGATGTCAAGCCGGAGCCGCGCGGGGAAAGCGGCGTGCGGCTGGTGCCGCGCGAGGGCGGCCGCCCGGCGACTACGTCTCGATCATCTACAACGGCCCGGTTCAGGTCCGGCCGCCGCGGTGGCCGTGGGTGAGAAGCTGACGGTGGGCGACGACGGCGCGCCCGCGGCCTGCGCCGCACCGAGCCAACGGCATCCCTCTGGTGGAGGACGCGCCGGTGCTGGGCATTGCTCTGAGCGAGGCGCAGGACGGCCGGGTGTGGGTACTGGTGAATCCACAGTAGCGGGAGTCAAAATCAAAGATGCCAACTTTCGGAGAGTTGGCATCTTTGTTCCTGGCCGCGGGTGCGTTCAGCTTGAACTGATTTCTTGCATCAGCTGCCAACACATGAGCCCATGCGGGACATGGAATGCGCCCTTGTAGGTGTTGCCCTTGAGGCGCGACGAGAGCCGACCGTCGCGGTGCAGATAGCCGAACCATTCGCCGTGCTCCGGGTCGGGAAACGGAGNGTAGGCCCACTCATGGGCCATGCCGTGCCAGCGGGCGTATTTTTCCTCTCCGGTCAGCCGGTAGGCCATCAGTGTGGCGATGATTGCCTCGTTCTGCGGCCACCAGAACTTCATATCGTGCCAGTATTCCTGCACCGGCAGCCCGTGTACGTCTACGAAGTAGGTGATGCCGCCGTACTCCGGGTCCCAGCCGCGTTCCCACATCCAGTCGAGGATGGTCAGGCCGGTCTTGAGCAGCTCCGGGTCATTNNGCCGCACACGGCTCTCCTGCATGATGAACCAGGCAGCCTCGATGGCGTGACCCGGGTTGAGGGTGCGCCCGTCGAAGTGATCCAGCAGCTCGCCGTTGGGGCCGGTGGTCTCCAGCACGGNTCGCCAGCCCGGGTGCATGTGATAGCGCCGGATTTCGTCGATGTAGTGGTCGATCCAGTGGTTGCAGAAGGCTGCGTCGGCGCCGGACTGGCGCAGGATCTGCGCGGTGACGATCATGATCATGGGGATCGCCAGGCCGCGCATCGGGCGCGTCGTGGTGTTCCACTTGGGCGGCAGCACACCGGGCGTCTGCAGATAGCCCAGTACCCGCTGATAGATNNCCGTCGCCGCGCGCGCGTCGTCATCGCCCGCCGCACGGCCATAGGCGGCCAATGCGGCAATCATGAACGTTTCGCTGAAGATGTAGCGCCGCTTGCGCAGCGGCTGCCCGGCGCGGTCCACCAGGAAGAACATGCGGCCATCGTCGTCGAAGCCGTGTTGACGCAGAAAGTCAATGCCATGGCGCGACCACTCCAGCCATTCGGGCCGCGGCTCAACCTCGCTGTAGAGGGTGGCCAGCAGCCAACTGGCCCGCCCTTGCAGCCAGATCGCCTTGTCGCTGTCCAGCAGCGACCCGTCCCGGTCACGGTTGAACATGAAACCGCCCTGCTCCTGGTCGATGCTGCGCGGGAACCAGAAGGGCAGCGTGTTGTGCAGCAGGCCGTCGCGGTAGGTGGCCAGCAGATGACTGACGCGTTCGGGCGTCATCTGCGGGGCATGTGGACCGTTCATCACTGTACCCATTCCAGGAAGCCGGCCCGGCCATATCGGCGCGCAGGGAGTCGATCTCGGCCGGCGTCAGCGCCACCTGCGGCAGGCGGGCCGGGCCGTACGACGGGCCGGCAAAGCCCAGGATCGCCTTCAGGCCGGGCAGGGGGCGGTAACTGCCCACCACTTTGAGCACCATCTGCGCCGAAAGCAGCTGCAAACGCTGGGCCTTCTCCAGGTCGCCGGCCTTGAACGCCGCCATGATCGCGTGGTAGAGCGGTGCGGCGAAGTTGAAGGTGCTGCCCACCGCACCGTGCGCGCGGCGGCCAGGCCGCTCAGCAGCATTTCATCCACGCCAAAGAGGATGTTGAAGCGGCCGCCTTCAGGGCGACGCACGCCTGTAACTCGTAAAGGGTGGGCGAGCAGTACTTGATACCCGCCAGGGTCGGAATTCGCGCGCCCTGACGCAGGAACTCCACCATGTCCAGGTTGACGCCGGTCAGCCCGGGGATGTGGTAGTAGTAAAAAGGCAGATCGGGCGCGGCGCTGGCAATCTCGGCCATACAGTCGACCAGCACCTTGACCGGCTCGGCTTGACGTAGAAGGGGGCAGGGCGGCGATGGCGGCCGCGCCCACCCGCTGGGCATGGCTGGCCAGGGCGCGGGCATCGGCCAGTGAGGTGTGCCCCACGTGGGCGATGACCGGCAGCCGGCCGGCCGCGGCCGTAACAAAGGCCTCCAGCGTCGCCTGGCGCTCGGCCGTGGTCAGCGAAGCGCTTTCGCCCGTGCTGCCGCAGATGAAGAGGGCGCTGACCCCTGTTCCACCAGCCGATCGACGGTTGGGCCGATCGGGGCCAGATTCAGACTGCCGTCGTCGTGCATCGGGGTGAAGGTTGCCGGCACCAGGCCGGTGATCCAGAATGGTTTCATGAGATGTATGGCCTCGATTTAGTGAATGCTCCGGGGATCCAGCGCGCNGCGCAGGCCGTCGCCGATGAAGTTGATGCTTAGCACGGCCAGGGCGATCATCAGGCCGGGCGGCAGCCAGATCCAGGGCATACCTTCCAGAATGTTCAGGCTCTGCGCGTCGCGCAGCATGTTACCCCAACTGGGCGTCGGCGCCTGCACACCCAGCCCCAGGAAGGAGAGCGAGGCCTCCAGCAGGATGGCGTTGGCCACACCGATGGTCAGCGCGACGGCGATGGAACTGACGGTGTTGGGGAAGATGTGTTTGAAAACGATCTGACCGCGCGAGACGCCGATGCTGCGGGCCGCGCGTACGAACTGCTGCTCGCGCAGGGTCAGGAACTGGCCGCGCACCAGGCGGGCAATCGCGGGCCAGGTCAGCAAGCCGATCACCAGCATGGCGTTGTAGACGCTGGGCCCCATGGCGGCCGCGACCGTGATGATGATGACCAGCGAGGNGAAGGTCATGAACACGTCGGTGACACGCATCAGGGTCATGTCCACCTTGCCGCCGGCGTAGCCGGCGATGCTGCCGACGATGATGCCGATGACCATCGAGATCGAGACCGACACCAGACCCACCGACAACGAGATACGACCCGCGTACATGATGCGGGTGAGCACGTCGCGGCCGGTGCCGTCGGTGCCCAGCAGGTGCTGCGGGCTGGGCGGCTGGCGAATGGCCCGCAGGTCGATGTCGATGGGCGAGTGCGGCGTGAGCAGCGGCGCAGCCACGGCGATGAAGATCAGCAGGCTCAGCGTGATCAGTCCGAACATGGCCAGCTTGTGGCGGAAGAAGCGTTTGCGGGCCTTGCCCCACAGGCTTTCAGGCTTGGTGGTCGCCAGGCTCATGGCCTGCGCAGTGGTGGTCGTCATGGCACTCTCCTATTCGTAGCGGATGCGCGGATCGGCAAACGAATACGTTACGTCGGTCAACAGGTTGGCGATGAGCACGACAAAGGCGGAAATCAGCACATAGCCCATGATCACCGGTGAGTCGCGCAGCGAAATCGCGTTGATGAACATCATGCCGATACCCGGCCACTGGAAGATGGTCTCGATGATCACCGAGCCGGCGAAGAGCACCGTCAGGTTGATACCGATCACCGTGATTACCGGAATCAGGGCGTTGCGCAAGATGTGGCGCACCACCACCACACGCTCCGTCATGCCCTTGGCGCGGGCCGTACGCACGTAATCGTCGTTGATGACCTCGAGCACACTGGCACGCGTGTAACGCATGAAGACCGAGGTGCGCACCAGCGCCAACGCCAGCGCCGGCAGGAAAAGGTGGCGCAGGTTATCGGCCCAGGAGAACTCCGTACCGGNGGTGACCATGCCTGATGTGGGGAACCACCTCAGTTTCAGGGCAAAGACGAAAATCAGGATCATGCCCATGAAGAAGTCAGGGATCGAAATACCGGTGAAGCCAAACAGCGTCAGGCCATAGTCCAGGGGTGAGTACTGCCTCAGGGCCGATACGGTGCCCAGGATGACGCCCAGAAAGACCGAGATAATCAACGAGAGACCCATCAACTCCAGGGTAGCGGGGATGCGGGTCAGGATCATCTGGCCGACCGGCTCGCCAGTCTGGAAAGAGAAGCCCAGGCTGCCGTGCGACAGGTTGCCCAGCCAGCGTCCATACTGCTCGTAGAGCGGCAGGTCCAGACCGAGCCGGCCCTGGCGCAGCTTGATGANGTCCGCTTCCAGGGGCGAGTCGGAGGAGATCATCGCCATCACGGCGTCGCCGGGCATCATGTTGGCCAGCAGGAAGACGATGACCGTGATCACCAGGATGATCGGCAGACTGATGAGGATACGGCGCAGGATATAGGTCGTCATGGCCATGCTCTCCGTCAGGTAGATCGGTGTGGGGCCGCTCGTGGCGAGGGGTTAACGCTCGCCACGGCTCGCCCCACAGTGGGGTGTTATTCAGTGTACCAGGTGTGAATCTCGTTGTAGACCGGGACGTCGAACATCAGCAGCGGCTGCTCCTGGAAGTGCTTGGCCAGGCCGACGATACGGCTGTTGAAGCCCATCGGGCGGACATCGTACCACAGCCAGATCTTGGGCAGTTCCTGGTTCAGGATCGTGCTGATCTCCTGGTAGTACGGGGCGCGCTTGTCGCGCTCGGCCACGCTGACACCCTGGTTGAAGANCTCATCGACGTGCTCGTTGCAGTAGCCCATGGCGCTGCGNNTGCCACACTTGGTGATCAGGGCGCCGATGGAGGGGTCGAGGCCCTGGCCGTTGGCGCCGTAGCCAATCTGGAAGGTGCCGTCCACGATCGCCTGGTTGAAGCCCGCGCCGTCCACCAGCCGGGCNNCGACGTTGACGCCGACCGCCGCCAGGTAAGCCTGGATCGCGACGACGATGTCCTTGTTGACCTGGTCGTTGTAGTAGTACAGGAAGTCCAGTTTGCGGGACGAATCCCAGCCGGCGGTCTTCAGCAGGGCCGCGGCCTTCTCAGGGTTGTACGCGTACGTGTCCAGGTTCGCGGNGCGTGCCCATTCCGCGGGGAACATGGTGTTGGCGATCTTGCCGTAGTTCATGCGGATGGTGTCCATGATGGTCTCACGGTCGATCGCGTACATCAGGGCCTGGCGCACCTCGGGCTTGGCGAAGTCGGGGTCAGCGAAGTTGACGAACAGGAAGGTGGGCAGACCGGCGTCCATGTTGCCCAGCACGGTCAGGTGCTTCATGGCCTCGAAGCGCTTCACCTGGTCCAGCGGAATACCGCCGCCCTCGTAGGNGGTGGCATCCAGTTCACCGGCCTCGAGCGTTGANNGGATGGCGGTGGTGTCGGCGTAAATCTGGAAGACGATCTTGTCCAGCTTGGGCTTGCCCAGGAAGTAGTTTTCGTTGGCCACACCCTCGATGTACTGGTCATCCACGAACTTGGTCATCACGAAGGGGCCGGTGCCGACCATGTTCTTCCAGTAGGGGTGGGTGCGCAGTTGATCGGCCGGGACATCGCCCAGGATGTGCTTGGGCAGGATGCTGATGGAGATCTGCTGCAGGTCGACCCACAGCGGTGAGGGCTTCAGCCNCACACGCACGGTCATGTCATCGACCTTGGTCACGCCGGCCAGCTCGGTGGCGGTCCCGGCCTTGAACTCGTCGTAGCCCACGATGTCGGCCAGTTTGGCGGCGTAGGTCGAACCCACGGCCGGGTTGGCGAAGATGTTGAAGGTGTACACCACGTCGTCCGCGGTGAATGGCTTACCATCGTGCCAGGTGACACCATCACGCAGGTGGAAGACGAACGCCTTACCGCCCTCTTCCATGTCCCAGCTCTTGGCCAGCAGCGGTTCAACGCCGTCGGCCGTCCATTTGACCTGCGCCAGACCCTGCAGGAAGGCCTCGTCGATACGGCGACCGCAGGTGGTCCACAGGGTGCCAATGGCACAGCCGGTGCGCATGGGCGAGCGGAAAACGCCGGCCGGGCCGGTGGATGTGACCGGGGCCTGGGTCGCTTCGGCCGGTGCGGCCGTCGCTTCAGGGGCCGCCGGTTGGGCCGGGGCCGTGGTGGCTTGCGGCGCCGGCGTAGCCGCGAACCCGCAGCCGGCCAGCACCATAGCAACCAGCATAACGATTGCGAACAACTTGTAGACCTTCATGTCTTGCTCCTCTTGCTCCTAACGCAAGGTTGATTTTAGGCCGCCGCACGCCGGCGTGGCAAACAAAGGGTGAAGCGTTGGGTTGGGCCGTGTGGCCGCTCAGAGCGCCAGCTCCTCGGCCAGGTGACAGGCCACGCGGTGCTCTACGCCATTGTTCACGCCCAACACCCGCAGGGCAGGTTCCTCCTGCCGGCAGATGTCCCTGGCAAAGGCGCAGCGCGGGTTGAAGCGACAGCCGGCCGGTGGCCGGGCCGGGCTGGGCACATCGCCCTCCAGAATGATGCGCCGGCGCTGCCGCTCCAGCTTCGGGTTGGGGACCGGGACGGCGGACATCAGGGCGCGGGTATAGGGGTGCAGCGGCTGGTCGAAGACCGNCGCGCGGCTGCCCAGCCNCACGATCTGGCCCAGGTACATCACGGCCACACGATCGCTGATGTAACGTACCATGGAGAGATCGTGCGAGATCATCAGGTAGGTCAGGCCGAGCTGCGCCTTGAGGTCGCTCATCAGGTTGACCACCTGGGCCTGGATCGACACGTCCAACGCCGAGATCGGCTCGTCGGCCACGATGAAGGCCGGCGAAGTGGCCAACGCGCGNNCCAGGCCGATACGCTGGCGCTGACCACCGGAGAACTCGTGGGGGTAACGGTTGATGAAGGCCGGGTTGAGTCCCACCAGACGCAACAGCTCCTGCACGCGTGCCTCACGCTCCGCCGAGGTGCCGATCTGATGGACGCTCAACGGCTCGCCGATAATGGAACCCACCGTCATACGCGGGTTCAGTGAAGAATAGGNGTCCTGAAAAACCATCATCATGTGACGGCGCAANNCGCGCATCTGACTCTCGGGCAGCGTCGTGACTTCCTGTCCGCGGAAGCGCACATTGCCCGCGGTGGGGGCTTGTAGTTTCAACAGGGCCAGCCNCGTCGTCGATTTGCCGCAGCCGCTCTCGCCGACCAGCCCCAGCGTCTCACCCTCGTACACGTCGAAGCTGACGTTATCGACGGCACGCACGGCGCCCACCTGGCGTCGCAGCAGCCCGCGACGGATGGGAAAGTGAACCTTTAGATCCCTGACCTCGACCAGCGCTTGTGGGGACGATGCCGCGGTGTTCGCAGTGCTCATAGCTGTTCTCCAAAACTGTGNGATCTTGCGCGCTCTTCGGCGCCAGCAGGCTGATGTGTGGTCGGNCCCGATCGACCGCAGGGGTGGTATTTCCTGCAAGCAGCGGTCGATCACGTAGGGGCAGCGGGNGGCAAAGGGACAGGCCGTGGCCGGTTTACGCAGGTCGGGCGGCATCCCTTCGATGGAGGCCAGGCGCTCCTGGTTGCGCTGATCCAGGCTGGGGATGGCGTGCAGCAGGCCCATGGTGTAGGGGTGCGCCGGCCGCTCGTACAGGTCATCCACCGGCGCCTGCTCGATGATATAGCCGGAGTACATGACGATCACTTTGTCGACCATACCGGCCACCAGCGCCAGGTTGTGGCTGATCCAGATGATCGCCATGTTGGNCTCTTGCTGCAACTCCTTGACCAGTTCGACGATCTGCGCCTGGATGGTGACGTCGAGCGCGGTGGTCGGCTCGTCGGCGATCAACAGGCTGGGGTTACAGGCCAGCGCCATGGCGATCATGATGCGCTGCCGCTGTCCACCGGAGAACTGGAAGGGGTAATCTTTGAGCCGCTCGGCGGCGTTGGGCAGGCCCACCAGCGAGAGCAGTTCGGCCGCGCNGGCCTGGGCTGCCGCTTTGTCCAGCCCCAAATGGGCCCGCAGCGGCTCCATCAGCTGGTGGCCCACCGACAACACCGGGTTCAGTGACGTCATGGGGTCCTGAAAGACCATCGCAATCTCGCCGCCGCGCACNNCGCGCATCTCATCGGACGATAACTTGAGCAAATCGCGGCCCTTGAAGATGACCTCGCCGCCCTCCACCCGTCCGGNGGGTANACGGATCAGCCCCATGATCGACATCACGCCCACCGATTTGCCTGACCCGCTCTCACCAACGATGGCCAGCGACTCACCTTCCTCCAGCGTGTAGGAAATACCGTTCACCGCATGGATGGTTGCGCCGTCCGAGTAGAAGCGGGTGACAAGATCTTTGACCTCGAGTAAGTGTGTCATGGCATGCTTCCCTGGTATTAGTTGCTGAACATAGGGTGAGGCGCCGCGACGGGCGCGGTGGCGTTGATCTGGCTGGAGCTGGATTGCGCGCCAGGCGGGCTTCCAGATTACCGAAATGTTCGCGCATGCGCTGACTGGCCAACGCGGCATCACGCGCGGATGGCCTCCAGCAGCTCACGATGCGCTGACCGTTGCCAGGGGTTGGGGTCGGCGCCGATGGTCTCGGCCGCCAACGTGTGATAGACTACCCAGAAAATGTCGATCAATCCAATCAGGGCTTCGTTGTCCAACGGGGTATAGAGCAGGCGGTGGAAGTTGCGATCATCAGCCGATACGTTCTCGCCGCGCGCCCTCTTCCCAGTCATCCAACAGCGCGGCGATGTCGTCCAACTGCGCCTCGCTGATTCTGCCCGTGACATCGGCCAGGGCAGCCGCCTCCAGCCAAACACGGATTTGCAGGAGCCAGCCGCCTTGGCCGGGTCGAAGGCCAGACTGAACGAAAGCAGTTCAGAAGACGGAGTCGAAATTGAAGGCCCGTACACGCACGCCATCGCCGTGGCGCACCTCGACGATGCCCAGCGACTCCAGCGCCTTGATCGACTCGCGCACCGAGCCGCGGCTGACACCCAGATCGGCCGCCAACTGACCCTCAGGCGGCAGCAGATCACCAGGCCCAGTTTGTTGGCGGTGATGTACTGCTTGATTCGGTCCTGGATCATGCGGTTCAGGACGGGTCCACGGGTCAGCTTGTCCACGGCAAACCTCTTCGATGCAAGCGACGTGTCAGGTGTACGATGATCAGATATCAGATGTCAGATATCTGATCATAGAATAACACAGCTTGGCCGATTTGTCAAGAGGCAATTTCGGCCAATTCTGAAGCAAAAACCCGGTTTCTCTGGACCCACGGTTGTGCCAGCGGGATGGGTGCGCTGCCTCCACGATCCCGCCGATTGATTTTCTCACGCATATCGCGTATAATCCCCCGGACATGCTTGGCCTATTCCGGGTAGAATTGCCCCCTCGACGAGCAGTATTGCCATTATCGATACGAGATTGGAGGTTCAATGCGTATCTTGCTTGTCAGCCCGCCCAGCGGCGACCTGACCATCGGCCTGAAGTACCTGGCCAAGGTCGAGCCGTTGGGCCTGGAGATCATCGGTGCGGCCGTGGCCGACCATCAGGTCGAGCTGCTCGATATGGAGGTCGATACCGATCTGGCCNNGGCGCTGCAGCGCTTTCAACCTGACATCGTCGGCGCCAGTGCGCAGGTCGTGCAAACCTACAGCGCACGACGCGTCTTCAAGGCAGCCAAAGAGTACAACCCGAACATTCTCACGGTGGTCGGCGGCCATCATGCCACACTGTGTCCCGAAGAGTTCAACGTGCCCTATATCGATGCCGTTGTGCTGGGCGAAGGCGTGCCGGCCTTCCGCGAAATCGTCGACCGCCGCCGGCAAAAGCGTACGTTCGACGACGTGGCCGGTTTGGGGTTACTGCGGAAGGAGCGCATGTTTTTCACCCCGNNCCGCCCACTGCCCGCCAATCTCAACCACCTGCCCCACCCCGATCGTTCGCTGACCGCCAAATACCGCGGGCATTACTTCTACCTCTTCGAGTCGCCGGTCGCATCGATCCAGACCTCGATGGGCTGTTCTTTCCCGTGCAATTTCTGCTCGTGTCAGAAATTCTCGCGCCGCCACTTCATCCCGCACNNCCGGCTGGTCGCCGAAGACCTGAGCCGCATCGAGCAGGAATTTGTGATGTTCTGCGACGATCACTCCTTCATCGACGTCAAGCGTATGGAGCGCCTGCACGACCTGATCGTCGAGCGCGGCATTCGTAAACGCTACTTCGCCTACTCGCGTGCCGACTGCGTCGCGCAGAACCCGCAGGTCTTCGAGAAGTGGGCGNNCATCGGCCTGCAGGTGGTGATGACCGGCCTGGAGGCCGTCGATGATGCCCACATCGACAGTCTCAATAAGCGTAGCTCGCTCGACATCAACGANGCGCGATCGAGATTCTGGCGCAACGGCATCGGTCTGAGCGCCGGCTTCGTAATCATGCCCGATTACACCGAGGCCGATTTCCAGCGCATCGACGCTTATGTGCGGGCGCGNCCCAACATCGTGCTGACCGAGTTGACNCCCCTGACACCGCTGCCCGCCACCGATCTCTACGCCGAGCAGCAAAACAACGTCGTGACCCAGAACCGCGAGGTGTACGACCTGGCGCATTTCGTCGTGCCAACGAAACTGCCGCCGCAGGAGATGAACCGCCTGATGCGCAAATATTACCTGCGTGTGGTCTGGCGCGCCGTGCGCCGCCTGAAGCTGTACCGCCCACGTTACGTGTTCAAACGCCACATGCCCACGCTGCTGGCCGGCACCCTGCGCATGTCCCAGTTGTTGGCCCATGCGCACGAAAGCCTCAACGTACCGCCGCCGGGAGACGTCTGATGCAAACCCACTACTACGGCTGGTCGGGCATTGCCCTGCAACACGACGACACCGTCATTGGCTTCGACCTCTTCGGTGAAAACGTGACCTGGTCAGTGTTACCGCCCGCCACAACCACGATCCTGTGCGTGACGCATGGGCACCCCGAACACTGCGGTTCGCTGCGGCAGCTGCTCGCGGCCGACGCCCGCCTGGCACAGACGCACATCGTNCCGTCGCCGGCCGTGCTTGCGCACGTCACCCAGGGTATCCAAATCCCCGCCGGTAATCTACATCCGGTCGAGGATGGCCAGACGGTCACGATCGCNGGGGTGCAGGTGGCCGTCTTCGCGTGGCGGCACCTGCCGCTGCTGCCATCGGGCATCGGCCCCAAGCTCGAGTATGTCTGGCGCCTGGTACTTCGGCCACTCGAGTTGGCGCGCATCGGCTTCGCCGGCCTGCGCCTGCCGATGGGCGCGCCGATGATCGGTTTTCACATCCGCTGGCCCGATGGCGCCACCGTGCTGAACTACGCCGAGGGCCTGCACCGTTCGACCAACCCGGGCGAGGTGCAGACGGTTGCGCGACGCTTGCCGGCCACCACGCTGCTGTTCGCCGTCGAACCGGAGGACGCGGAGGCCGTGCCGCACTGGATCGCAGCCCTGGCGCCGACGACCGTCATGCTCTACGAAGCTCACCGCCCCTGGCGTGAGACCTTCCAGCTGCCGTACATCGACCTGACCGACTATGCGCACCCTGTCCGNCGCTTCCCGCAGATGCAGTTTGTGCCGCTGCTCGAGACCCGCTGACAATACGCCGCCGGCAAGCCAGCCGCCACACCCTGGGTAAGACTGCCCTGACGAGGTCGACCGATGAACGAACACCCGACCATCTCCGCCGGCGGCGTGTGCCCGACGGCCCACCGGCTGCCTGGTCTGTGCAGCTTCAAGGCCCGCGTCGCCTGGCTGGAGGCGGCGCGTCTCCGTGCGTGGCTGCAGCCGGGTGGCCGTTGGCCGACGACGGGTAGGGTTGCATGAACGACTCACCCGACGCCGTGCGGCTTGCACCGCTTGCTCTGATCCTGCGCGGCGCCCTGCTGGGTGTGGTGGTGAGCACGGCGCTGGCTGGCGCCTATGCGGTCGTGGCGCCGATCGGTGTCTCGGTATGGCTGGTATCGACCAACAGCGGCAACGGGCGTGTCTTCGACGCGCTGATCGGCGCCGGCGTCCTTGGTATCTGCGCNGGGCCGTTTGCCCTCGTGCTCGGTATCCTGCCGGCCATGCTGCTGGGCGCGGTGAGCGGCCTGGTCGTCGGTCTGCTGGCCGCACCGTTCCATAAGACACTGACGGGCGGGGGCGGCGCGGTGATCGGCCTTCTGGTCGCCCTTGTGGTGGTGATCGGGGGCAATTTGCTGCTGGGGCCGGGCATGATCGAACCCAACCGCCCCGAACCGGGCCGCTATTTTCCCTATCTCTTCTGGATTGCCGGTCCCAGCCTGCTCGTCCTGGTCGGCCTGCCCATCGTGGGTTGGCTCCTGCCGCGGATCTGCGGCGCTGGTTCAGGCGGTCACACGCGAGAGGAATCATCCCATGGTCGGGGAAAGCGATACCACCCAGGCCGCCCCGCCACGTCCCTGCCCAAACTGCGGCGCAATCGGGCAGGGCAGGTTCTGTAGCGCATGTGGCGCGTCGCTCAGCCAAAAGCCGGTCAATCCATATTGGCTGTTCGTCGATTCTTACTTCAAGGTGGGCGAGCTGCGGCGCTATGCCGGCCTGTACTGGTACATCGTGCGTTCGCCCACCCGCGCCACCCTCGAACTGTTCGAGACTGGTACGCTGCACGACGCGCTGCGTTTCCTGGAGTACAGTGTCGGGCTGCTGATCCTGCTCTTCCTCTCTGGCTCATCATCGTGCCCGGGAGTGACCTGCTCACCGGGTTGGTCACCCGCGTATTTCGTGGTGGCGCAGTCGGTGGGTTTGCTCCTGCACTACTCCTGGGCGGCGCTCTGGGTCAAACCGCGACGCGCCTTCGCCGATTTCCTGCGGCTGGCCGGCTTCTTCTACGGTTTTACCCTGCCCATCAGCGGCGCGCTACAGGGGTCAGCCTGGCCCATCGTACGCTCGGCAGCGTGCTGTTCATCGTACTGTCCGTACCCCTCCTGATCTATGCCATCCGGGTGTGGCGGCGCTACTGGGGCTGCCGGGCTGGGTCGTGTTTCTGCTGCTGTTCGGCAGCTCGCTGGTGGGCGCGCTGGTGGGGATGTTATTCCTGGTCGTACTGGTCTTCGTCGTGGGTCTGTTGCTGGGACCGCGCGTGATGGCCCCGATCGAACGTACGCCCACCATCGACAGCCCGGCGCACACAGCCATGCCTCTTTGATCCCAAAACGTAGATCTAACAAAACCCGGTTTCTGAACGACTGGCTGCGCTGTTGCCTCAAAACCACCATCTCTGTGTGCCCTGTGTTCTGTGCGCTTGCCGCCGTGCCCCATGTGGCATTGCTGGCGCTGATTGACCCCTGCTTGATCTTGTGCTATAGTTGTACCATGCTTGTCCCGCGAATGGTTCTTACGGCAACTGTTGCAGAGGAGGTGTTGCCATGCGAAACTTTCGACGAGAACTGTCCCAGGCACTACTGGCCGCGCTGGCCCTGACCGCAGTCGCCACCATCGCCACAGCCAGCCACACCCCGCCCCCTTCCTCGACACCGCGGTCGCTGGCATCCCCGCCGGCAACTCCGACGACGGGCACACCTACGCCTTCTGGTACACCCTGACCTGCCCCAGCCTGATCAGTAACCAACCCTGTGAATGTGACCTGAACATCAACGGCAACGACTGCATTGCCACCACCGACAGCGATGGCAACGGCGTACTCGACCAGGCCGCCGACAGCGATGGCGACGCCATCCCCGATCTGCTCGATACCGACTTTGCCGCGCGGCGCCGGCGTGCGCGAAAGTGTGGCCCTGCGCCTGGTCGATTCGATCAACCGCTACGTCAACGATTGGGCCTTCCAAGCGCCCTGGTGGGAAGACGATGCCGGCGCACCCGTTACCGACAATCGGCCGCTGCACGTCTACGACCTGGACATCAACGGCGGCGCCGCCCTCACCCACATCAAACTCGACACGACCAACCTGCTGACGGCCGGCCCGCGCACTGGTCACCCACGAATCGTGGCACAAGATTCAGCATGGCTATTACCAGCGTAGCCGCCAGCCCACCTACGTTCACGAGGGGCAGGCCAGGAGCGTGCAGGACAAAGTCTTCGACGACCTCGACACCAGCAACCACGGCGCGTACAACAATCTCTTGGGCAACCCAACCTACACCCAACTCGAGGATCGCGACGACGACGGCGTTCCCGAATGGAATCAGGCCACGGGTCTGCGCGGCGCCGACTATGACGCCGCGCTCTGGTGGACCTACTACGCCGAACAGTTTGGCGACAACTTTCTGGCCACGGCCGGCGCGGGCATGGATGCCTGGCGCACCTTCCTCGAGCAGGCCAACGACGACTTGTACGGCCTCAGCGCACTCGACGCGGCCATTGCGGCCGAAACGACCAGCCACGTGGATACGATGGAAGAGGCCTTCCGCGACTTTGTGATCGCCAACTACGCCAAGGAGCTGGACGTCAGCGGCATTCCCCCGCCGACCTGGACGGGCGCGACCCACAGTGGGTGTTGCAGTACCGTGACGAGACCGCCGGCCTCAACCCAACCGTCTACAACACCCCCAAATTCGACGTCGACGCCGCACTGCCCGGCAACCCGCAGCAGGGCGCCGTCAACGCACGCCGAGGACGTGGACGGCCCGACGTCGCACCCACCTGGGCGATGCCGGCCTGGGGTGCGCGTTACTACCGTGGCGCCACCCCACAGCCTGTCCAGTGGCCGGGGTGAAGATCGAGGGCGAGGAGGGTGCGCCTGGCCTTCGCCTTCCTGGTGGTCGCGCCGGACAGCAACGGCGATGGCCGTCAGGAGGCCAGCCGGCTGGTGCGCGCCGTGGGCCAGGACTTTGCCGCCTCGGTGTGGGCCGGCGGCGGCGCCGTCGACCACGTGGCAGCCATCGTCGCCGGGCTGGACACCGGTTACGGTTACGACTACACCCTGGCGTGCAGCACGGCAACCGTCGATATCGTCCAACCGACGACCGCCAACCCCGCCCACGTCGGCGAGCCGGAAGCAGCGGAACGTTTTCTGGTCTGGTTGGAGGTGGTCGGTCAGGCCCCTGGCCTCACCCAGTGTGCCCGGCCTGGATTGGCAGCGTGACTTCGAGGTCTTCGTCGGGCCGTGCTGCCGGCCAATGCCGCGACCATTCTGAACGGCGGTTATGTGGGCAACACGGGGCAGTACTGGCTGGTGGTGCAGGCCCCCGCCAAACCCGGCGCACCCACCGGCGCCGAGTTCGACCTGACTGTGCGGCTGGGCGGCGCCATCACCGCTACGGAAGTCGATGCCATCCGCTACGACGAGCTGCGCAGCGACCGGGTGCTGGTCATCGACCGTTCGGGCAGCATGGCCGGCGACAAGCTACTGGCGGCCCGGGACGCGGCCCGCTTTCACACCGAGGATCTGGTGCAGCCGACCGGCTGGGGTTGTCAGCTTCAGCGACAACGCGACCGGCGACTACCCGCCGGTCGGCCTGGCCCTCCTGCCCGACGCACAGGCCGCGGCCGTGCGCCTCGGCGCACAGACAGCTATCGAAGGATTGGCGGCCGGCGGCAACACCAGCATCGGCGATGGCCTGAGTGTGGCCCAGACCGCCTGGACGCCGTCGGCTCCGACAATGCCTGGTGGATCGTCCTGCTCTCCGATGGCATGGAGAACTCGCCCTCTTCTACGACGACGTGCGCGACCGGCTGATGACGGCGGGCACGCAGGTGCACGCGATTGCCCTGGGCGAGGGCGCACACGAGGACCTGATGCGCCGGATCGCGACCGACACCTGCGGCGCCGAACAACTCGACGTCTGTTACCATCACCTCGACGAAACGGTGCTCGACCGGCCGGCCGTCGCCCTCTCCAACCCCCTGGCCGACCTTTACACGCAGGTCGCCGAAGATATCGCCGGTCTCGACCGCCTCTGGGAACAGCAGGGCGCGGTGGCCGCCAGCACGACGATTACCGAGACGATCCCCGTGCCCGAATCGGGCGTCGCAGATGCCCTGTTTGCCTTTCACTGGAGTGGCAGCGCCGCGCTGGGCGTCGTACTGCGCGGGCGGCGCCGTGCTCGTGCCGGCCCCACCAGACGTGGTGCGCCTGTCCGACACCCTCGGCAGCCGTCACCTGGTCTGGCAGATCGCCAATCTGACGCCTGGCAACTGGACGGTCAGCCTGGTCGGGGCCGGCGCACCGGTGGCGTACGTGGCCACCCTGTCGGGCCGTCAGACCGACGGCACGCAACTGCGGGTCTTCTTCGACCAGGCGCCCGACCTGCGGCGGGCTGGCCTACCCTGCACATCGTGGCCAATTTAACCGACGATCTGGGTGGAGTGGCGGACGCGCGCTGGTAGCCGAGGTGGTCTCGGCCACGGCGCTGACCGATACGATTCCCCTGTTCGATGACGGCGCGCACGGCGATGGCACGGCCGGCGATGGCACATACGGCGGCGTCTTCACCCGCGTCAAGCAACCGGGCAGTTATGACCTGCGCGTGGTGGCCGATGGGATCGACAACGATGATCGCCCGTTCACGCGGATTGCACACCTCAGCTACTTCGCCGTCCCTGAGGCCACGCCCGCCCTGTGGGACCCGGATGGTGATGGCCTGCCCAGCCGTTGGGAGGTGCGTTTTGGTCTGAACCCCAACGACCCCAACGGCATCCACGGCGCCGGCGGCGACCCCGACCAGGACCTGTTGAACAACGGGGCAGAGTTCGACGCGGGTACCGATCCGCGTGTCCGATAGTGACCGCGGCGGTGAGGCCGATGGCTCCGAGATCACGGCCGGCCGCAACCCGCGACTGCCGGCTGACGACGTTGTGCGTCCCCGCGCGAGGTGTGGGTCGAGGCGGACGACGGCCTCAACCACATCTTCTTCACCGCGGAAGCGGCCTGCGCCAGTCTACGGATCGAGCGGACCCCAATCTGGCGGCTGGTTTCGCGTTTCTGGCCAATGCCAACCCCGGCAGCGGACTGTTCGATGATGGCGGGCTGGTCAACGGCGCCGTCTACTACTACCGGCTGCGCTGCGCTGGTGTGGGCGGCTGGCGCAGCGGCTACAGCGCCGTCGTGCACGGCCTGCCCAAGGCCGACAGCCTCGCGCCCGAAGGTCTGGTGATCATCGACAGTGGCGCCGAACACAGCGCGGACCTCGACGTCTCGCTCAGTATCGACGCGCCCGATGACGTCACCCACATGCAGATCGCCAACCGGCCCGACTTCCAGGGCGCGGCCTGGATCCCGCTGGCCACGTCGACCAACTGGACCCTGGCGCCGCATCCGGTGACGGGCGAGGCCTTCGTTTACGTGCGCTTCCACGATGCGGCCGGCAACGTCTCGATCATCGCCGGCGACGATATCCGTTACCAGCCGCCATTCGAGGTGACCGTACCGGCGGCCGGCGGCGCGTTCGACAGTCCGGACCATCGTTTGCATCTGATCGTGCCGGCGGGCGCACTGCCAGCCAATACGATCTTCCGCTACACTCGCCTGGAGCGACCGGCCGACGCACCATCGCCCGGCCACGCGTACGGCGGCGCGCCAACTGACGGCGCGCCGTGCTGACAACGGCCAACTAATCACGTCGTTTCCGATTCCTCTGCACTTGATCGTCGCCTATCGCGAGTTCAGAATGGCGCGATGGACCGATCGGTGACGAGCGCCGGCTCGATCTGTGGCGGGCCACGCCACCCACGGGCTGGCAGGCCCTGGCCACGGCCATCGATCTGGGCAACAACCGGCTGCACGCGTCCTGACGGGCCAGTGAGTTTGCCCTGTTTGGCGCGCGACCCGCTGTGTTACGACTTCGACGGCGATGGTCGTAATGGCATTAGCGACATCGAGGCCGTAACCTCCGATTGGGGCCGGCTGACCGGCTTCGACCCGCGCTACGACCTGGACCGCGACGGCGATATCGACATCTACGACATCAGCGGCATCGCCGGCGGTTGGGATAGGCTGTGCCTCGTGGTTCCTACACCCACGGCCACGCCGACATCCACGCCTACGAAGACGCCGACGCTCACACCCACCCCCACGAAGACGCCGACGCTCACACCCACCCCCACGAAGACGCCAACGCTCACACCCACGCCGACGAAGACGCCGACATTCACACCCACCCCCACGAAGACACCGACATTCACACCCACCCCACGCCAACCGCAACAGCGGTGACCGTCGTCCTGACTGCCGTGGCCGACACCTACGTCTACTCCTCGTCGCCGGCAACCAACTACGGCGGCAGCGGTGCTGTACGTGGGCAGCCAGAGCGCCAGCGTCACCGGGCGCGTTGTTCCGCTTCAACCTGGCCGGCATCCCGGCCGGCGCCACTGTACAGGACGCACGTTTCCAGGTGTACCTCGTACAGAGTAGCGCCTCGCCGCCGGTGCTGGACGTGGAGCCAAGCGTAGCGACGCGGCCTGGCAGGAGATGACCGTGACCTGGAGCAACCAACCACCCTACACCGCGGCCAACAATGTACTCGGGGTTGGCCTGGCGGCGGCCTACTACGAGTGGAACGTCACCAGCCTGGTCCAAACGTGGGTGAACGGTGCGGCCAACCACGGACTGGCCTTGGTCAGCAAGAACGAGAGTACGATCGGCTGGCGTGGCTTTGCCAGCCGCGAGCAGCGCGCCACCCAATCCGCCGCGGCTGGTGGTCATCTACCGCCCGTAAAGCTCACGCGGTGGTAGTCCCAGGGGTTCGTGGAGGGGCAAGTTTTCGCGTTCGAGTGAGAAACTACCACTCTACGAACCCCAAACCCCGTATCAGTAAATGATTTCCAAATGCTGATGGTGTACCATGGCCTCAAGCGGCTAACGGCAACACCGGACCGCAGGGGTGCACAGGCACTGTCGCACGGCCAACGCCGTGCAGGACCGCAGTCGTCACCCAATCATCCAATGGCCAAACCTGAAAGGAACCCAGCCATGCCCATGTCCATCAACAGCCCCACCAAGGCCGTCAGCGATATCATTCACCGCGGTGAGTGACGCCGCTTTCCGCAACCAACTTTACACCAACCCCGGCGCCGCGTTGGCCGGCTCCAGCCTGACTGCTGACGAGCGTGCGGCGCTCACGGACCACGCGACGGTGGCCGAGCTGATCCGGCGGGCCGGCGGCTGATCCAGTGCACGGGGTAGGCGACGCCACGCAGCGGCCTGGTTTGACCAACGACCCGCGACGCTGGCGACACTCACGGCGTTTGCGCGGATGCCAAAAATAGGGTATACTTGTGCTCGTATCACCGGCATCAACCCCTTGCCGGTGTCATGGCCCGCACACTACGCATACCACCAGTCAGCGAGGAAGATACCGATCAGAACTTGCTGATTGGCCGCGCAATGAACGATCTCGAGTAACTTACCGGTTGAGTCCTTGCTTTTTGTGCACGGACTCAACCGCCACCGATTGCACGAATTTCACCAGGATGGCCGGGGCAATTTGTGGCTGCGCCGTTTCTATCGGACTTGCCCGGGAGCAGTAATTTCCTGGTAGACCCTCAGCGGTACGAAGAAGGAGGCGGTCAATCATGCCGGTAGATGATCTCTGGGCGTTCGCCTGCACGAATGACGTAATCTTGACGAAAGGGAGATGCTAGATGATGGAAACAGTGACGTGCTGTGTCTGCAATCGGCCCGTGGGCGGCAATGCGCCGCACCTGGGGACCCGGGCGTACTGCCCAGAACACTGGGCCAACCTCAACCGCAACCGCGGCAGCACCTGGCGGTCTGGGCTGCTCAGCGTGGTGGCTCTGACGATTTACGCGGTCATCGCGGCCTGGCTGCTGCGTGTGTGGCACCCCACTTTGAGCGACGTCGGGCTGATCGTGGCCGGCGCCGTGTTGGCCCTCGTTCCGGCCCTGGTGTGGTTGGCGTTCTTTTACCTCCAGGACCGCCTGGCTCGGCTCAAAGGCTATGTCTTTGGCGTGTTCGTATTGGGCGCCCTGCTGGCCGGGGCGGTCGGCATCCCCGTCGTGCGTGACTTGTTCCGGGTCCAGGATTGGTTGGGGAGCAGCCTGCTCTTCAACCTGCTGGGGTCGATCCTTGTGGTCGGCTTCGTTCAGTCCTTTCTGGTCTATGCGGCCGTGCGCTATTCCATCTACCTGTCGACCGAGTTCGACGAGCGCTTCGATGGCATTCTGTACGGTACGGCTGCCGGTCTGGGTTTTGCCACCGTGCTCAACCTCAACTTCGTGGTGGCGAGCGGTGGGGTCAACCTCTCCATGGCCGTGATCCAGAGTGTGATTGTCGCCCTGGTGCACGCCAGCTTTGGCGGCGTCCTCGGTTATTTCCTGGGCCGGGCGAAGTTCGAGGAGGAGCCGGTGTGGTGGTTGTCGGCTGGATTGGTTCTGGTCGCCACGCTGAATGGCCTCTTTACCGTCGCCTGGGATGCCGTCGTCCGCAGCGGTTCTGTGCTGAGCGGCCAGACGGTCAACCCCTGGCTGGGCCTGGTGCTGGCGGCNCTCGTGGCGGGAGCGACCTTCNNGGCGCTGATCGTCCTCATGCGTCGCGCCAACCGGCTCACCCTCGCCGGCGCCGATGTGCCTTGAACGAAGGAGTCGATGACATGGAGATGAAGACACTCAACCGTAAACGTTCCGACCGCTGGGCCGACTGGGCCGTCATCGGCACGTTGGTAGTCGCCCTCCTGCTGGGTACCGCAGTCATGGCCCTGGCCCAGAGCCAGACCCATACGTATACCTCGACCGAGACCGGCCTCACCCTGCACTACCCCCAGGGTTGGCTGGTAAGCCCGGCGCAAGGCCTGGCCTTCCAGGCGGCCGACCTGCATTCGGGTATGTTCAAGACCACCTACCAGGTTCGGGTGTCGCCCATCCAGGCGAACGAACCGTTGTCGCCCACCCTGGCCCTGGTGCTCAACAACCTCTCACTGGGCCGGGCGGGCAGTGAAGCGGCCTACCGCCTGTTTGGGGTCAACGAAGGGGCGCCCGTGGGCGGACAGCCGACGATGGAGGCGGGTTATGCGTACGTATCCGAGCCTGGGGACCTGTTTGCCCAGTTGGCGCCGGTGGTGGTCCATGGGTTGGACATCGCGGTGGCCCACGGAGACCGGGTCTACACCTACAGCCTGTTGGCCGAAGAGAGCGCGTTCAAGCGTGCGGAGCGGGATTTCCGCCGCTTCGTCCAGGCCGCAACGGTTCAACCCTAAGACACACCCGGCACTGGCCGCATGTGCCAGACGCCTGATCAGAAAGGACGGAGATGAATGAAACGCCCCTTTCGCCTGTTGAGCATACTCCTGATTGTGGTTATCCTGTTGGTCAGCCTGGCCCCAACCGCCCTGGCCCTCGATAAACCAGGACGGCTGAAGATTATGTCGGCGGTGGTCCAGATCTGGTGGATCGTGGACACGCCCGAGGACTGCGTGGCGCGGGCATGNGCCGGTACGCTCATCACCCCGGATGGCCTGATCCTGACCAATCATCACGTGGCGGTCCCCGACCAGGANAAACATCAAGTACCTGGGGTCGCCCTGACGACCCGTTCCGACCAACCGCCGCAGCCCGCCTACCTGGCCACCATCGTCGCCGACGACCCATACCTGGACCTGGCGGTACTGCGTGTGACGCATGACCTGAACAAACGCCCCGTCAACGCGGCCGACGTGAAGCTGCCCTTTGTGCCTGTGGGTGATTCGGACAGCGTCGATGTGGGGGATGAACTGAACATCTTTGGTTACCCCGGCATCGGCGGCGCGACCGTGACGTTCACCAAGGGCGTCGTCAGCGGCTTCACGCTGGATCAAATGATCACCGGTCGCGCCTGGGTCAAGACTGACACCACCATTGCCGGCGGCAACAGCGGCGGCACCGCAGTCGACGAGACGGGCATGTTGGTGGGTATACCGACGCAGATGGGCGCGGGTGATGCCGACACCTACGTCGACTGCCGNCCCCTGGCCGACACCAACCGTGATGGTAAGCTCGATGAAGCCGATAGCTGCGTGCCGGGCGGTGGTTTTCTCAACGCCCTGCGCCCGGTGAACCTGGCGAAACCGTTGATCGAGGCGGCGCGGCAGGGCTGGCCTACGTGGGGCGCGGTAGCCAGTCGNAGCGGTACGCAGGCCCCAACGCCAACGGGCCAGGCCCGTATCTCCAACCTGCAATTTTCGACCGGCGTGACCAAGTCGGACCAACCGACCAGTCTGGTCAGCAGCCTGCCCTCGGGCAGCCGCAGCCTCTACCTGTTTTTCGACTACGAAAACATGGCGGACGGCACGCCGTGGGAGGTACGCGCCATCCGCGATGGCAAGGATCTGTCCGACATCGGCATGTCATCNGCACCCTGGGCCGGCGGTCCGGCCGGGAACTGGTGGGTTGGCTGNGGGGACACCGCTTTCCCCGATGGCGCCTACACCTTCCGTATCCTGGTGAATGGCCAGAAACTGGGCGAGGCCAGCCTCAAGATCGGCGGCCAGGCCCAGCGCAGCCCGACGTTCGCCAACATCGTCTTCAGCCAGGAATACAACATCGACGGGACGCCGACCGAACCGAGCCGCCTCTTCCCCGAGGGCATCCAACGGCTCTACTGGTTCTTCGACTACGAAAACATGACCGCCAAAACACCGTGGACGTACACCTGGCTCTACAACGGCAAGGTGGCCGATACGGGAACCCTGGCCTGGGATGGGGAGGCGAAGGGCCAGATGCGCATGACGCTCACCAGCGACAAGGGCTTCCGGCCGGCACGNTGGCGGCTGGAGCCGCCATTCAGGGCCAGCCGGCGTGGGGTGACTTCGTCGTCTCTGGCCAGCAGGGGGTGTTTTGGCCCGCCAATCTTCGCCCGCGGCATGNNGATCAGAAGACCGGCCAGCCGATCGACCCGCACCAGCTTCCCGTCGGGTACGCAGGTGTTCTACGTCTTTTCCGATTACAGTGGCATGAAGGATGGCCTGAACTGCATCACCCGGCTCTATTTGAACGGCCAGATGGTGCTCGACAACCCCTTCGTCTGGGGTAGCGACGTGTCGACCGGGAGCGGCGAGTCTGGGACGTGGTCGAACGTGATCTATGCCACCGGTGGGCGGGCACTGCCCGATGGCGAGTATAAGCAGGAGCTCATCGTGGAGGGCCAGGTCGTACTGAGTGGTACCGTGGCCGTGGGCGCCAGTGCGGCGCCGACACCCACCCCTGCACCGACCCCCGCCGCTGACAGCATTGGAATATCGGGTGTCATCAGTGACGCCAACACCGGCCGTCCCATCCCGGCGTTCTTCATCGTGCTGCAGCCCGGCATCACCGTCGCCAGCTTCCAGTGGACCGACGCCGAGGTGTACGCCATGACTCAGGCGGATCGGCAGGGCGCCTATACTCTACCCAAACGACTGCTGCGTGGCGAGTGCTACAGTCTCATCGTGGGGGCCGAGGGTTACTCGCCGGTCACCGAGGACGACGTGTGCATTGGGCCGAAGGCGGCGGCCGAGGCTGACCTGCCCATCCAGTTGAAACCGCGTTGACCGTATCAGCCGGCCGCGCCTGAAGGCGGCCCGGCTGGCAGGGCGCCCGGCATTGACCGCACAATGCAGTGCCGGGCGCCCGTTATCCACCCATCAGGCATACCGGGGATGTCATGCGGTTGCACATCCCCGGTTGAAGTTCGCCCCCAGGTGAGAAGCGACGGCGCGCTGCTCAGGCGCTCGCTGGCGTCACTTACCGACTGGCCCCACCGTCGGGGAGCGTCGCCGCCGCCAGCGCCTCCAACCCATCCAAATCGTCCAACGCCAGCCACTGCAGCATCACCCGCTGCACGCCGGCCGCGGCCAGCGNCGCAANCTGCTCCTGCACCTGCCGGCCCACACCGACGATGAGGCCACGCGCNNGCAGCGCCGCCGGGTCACGGCCGGCCAGTCGGGCGTTGAGCTGCGCGTCGTCCCGGCCAAAGACGATCCCCGTCATCAGCGAACGGCGCAGCGNCGCGGCCGGCCGTCCCTGTTCGGCCAGCAGGTGATCCAGGTGGGCGTTGAGTTCGGCGCAGCGCGGNNCCGGAATCAGCACCGCGTTCCACTCGTCGGCGTAGCGCGCGGGGCAGGGTGCGCGCCGACCGTTGCCGCCAATCAGCAGGGGCGGGCCGCCCGACCGCTGCGGTCGCGGCCGCAGCGTCGCCTCGTGCAGGCTGTAGTAGCGACCCTGGAAGCTGACCGGCGCCGCGCTGCGCAGTAGCCGGGTCATCACCTCCAGCCNCTCCTCGAAGCGGTCCATCCGCTCGGCCGGCGGCAGCAGGTCGAAGCCGAAGGCGGTGTGCTCGCGCACCTGCCAGCCGGCGCCCACGCCCAGGGTGAGCCGGCCGGCCGCCAGGTCATCCAATTGGCTGGCCATGCGNNCGGTGAACGCGGGGTGGCGGAAGGAGACCGGCGTCACCAGCGGGCCAAACTCGATGCGTGTCGTATGGCTGGCCAACCAGGCCAGCGATAGCCACAGCCNCAGCGAGTCCTTATCGGGCGGGTCGGCGTTGGTGAAGTGGTCCGAACGGTANNGGCCGGCGAACCCCAGCGCCTCCACGGCCTGAACCAGGCGCTGCCAACAGGGCCAGGTCAGACCGTCCTGACCTTCGATCATGATCGCAATGTCCATGAGTGGTGTTCCTTTCATCCAGGTTCAAAGAAACCGGGTTTTTGCCCGGTCGATCCGGCCGCGGTTACCGTCTGGCTACCGGTATGCTATCACTGGCCCGGAGCTTTGTCAATCACCCGATGTGGCGATTACCTGCGCAACGGTACCGGTCTGGAACAGAGTCGTGTCGCTCGATTCACAAACAAAATCATACGCAATTCAAACGTTGAGTGTGTATCCTTGACGTAGCGGTCGAGGAGGAACCATCCAGGCCGCATGTTTTTGTTGCGCAAAGAAAAAAGCCGTGTGGAGCCTCGCCGGCTGCGCACGTGTTGCGTGAAGGGTGATGACCATGTACGAATACGATCCGTATTGGGGACGTCCTTATCTTCAGAAGCCGCCGCCCGGTGCGTGGGACGCCGGCTGCCGGCTCGCGCGCGCGGCCGGGCTGGAAGACGGTTCGTCTGGCCTGCCACGTTACTGGCCCGAGAACTCAGCCGCCGGCGCTGCGCCTGAGCCGGTGAGCAGCGCGCAGATCGTGGCCACGCTGCAAGGCCAGATCACCGAACTGGCCGGGCAGTTGCAGGCCGCGCAGGCCGCGGCCGAGGAATGGAAGACGCAGGCCCAGGCCGCGGCGCACGAGGCGGCCAGCGTTCAGAAGCAGTACCAGGCGGCCCAACGCGAGGCCGCGGCCTGGCAGGCGCACGCCGCCGCCGTGCAGGAGGAGGCCGACTCGGGGCAGGCCCAGCCACCGCCGCGCAGCAGGAACTGCGGTCGGCGCAGGGCGCCCTGGCCGCCCTGCAGGCCGAATCGGCCGAGCTGCGTACGCGCTGGCAGAAGCGTTTCGCCGACGAAGCCGAACAGGACAAGCAGGGCTTCGTTCGGTCCCTGTTGCCATTCATCGATCACCTGGAGATGGCCATCGAGCATGAGGGGGACGATGCCGCCAGCCTGCGCGGTGGGGTCGAAACCACCCTGCGCGGCGTGCTGCATACCCTGGCCCAGGCCGGGATCACGCCGCTGGCCGCACTGCACCAGCCCTTCGACCCAACCGTCCACGAGGCTGTGGCGGTGGCGCCAGCGGTCGACGGCAAATCGGGGTGGTCGTCCAGGTCGTGCAGAAGGGGTATCTGGCCAACGGCCGGCTTCTGCGTCCGGCGCGGTGGTCGTGAGTCAATAAACCTGAGGGAGCGTGCCATGCAACCAAAAGACTATTACCAGATTCTGGGTGTATCGCGCAAGGCTGACGAAAAAGAGATCAAAAAGGCATTCCGTAAACTGGCACGTGAGCACCATCCCGACGTCAATCAGGGTGACAAGCGGGCCGAAGAGCGTTTCAAGGACATCAACGAGGCCTACGAAGTGCTCTCCGACCCTGACAAGCGCGCCAAGTATGACCAGTTCGGCGCGCAGTGGCAGCAGTATCAGAGCGCCGGCGCAGCCGGGCGGCTTCGACTGGTCACGCTGGACCAGCCAGCCGGGTGCTCAGAGTACGACGCACCCTGAGCAGAGGAGTTCGAGGCGCTGTTTGGTGGCCGCGGTGGCGGTGGCGGTGGGGGTTTTCCGACTTTTTCGAGATGCTGTTCGGCGGTGGTGGCCGGCGCAGCGCTGGCGCGACCCATTCGCCGATATGCCGCGCGCCACGCGCGCGCCGCGGGCGCGACTACGAGCAGCCGGTGGAGATTACCCTCGAGGAAGCGTTCAACGGTTCGACCCGCCTGCTGCGGCGCGAGGACGGCAGCACGGTGGAGGTGAAGATTCCGCCCGGCGTAACGACCGGTTCGCGCGTGCGCCTCAGTGGTGAGGGCGGCGCGGCGCCGGCGGCGCGGCCGGAGACCTCTACCTGGTGATCGAGGTGAAGCCGCACCCGCGCTTCGAGCGGCGTGGCGACGACCTGACTGTGCACGTACCGGTGGACCTCTACACGGCCCTGCTGGGTGGCGAAGTCTCGCTGAATACGATGGCCGGCAGCGTCATGCTGACCGTGCCGGCCGAAACACCCAGCGGTAAAACCTTCCGCCTGCGCGGCCAGGGTATGCCGCAGATCAAACATCCGGAGCAGCGCGGGGATCTGTACGCCGAAGTCGACCTGCAAATCCCACGCAACCTGAGCGCACAGGAAAAGAGCTGTTCCGTCAGTTGGCTGCGCTGCGTGCGCGGTAGTGGCTGTTATCCTGGTGCGTGGCACAGCCGTGTGCAGCACCCCGGTGCAGATAAGGACGTAACACTTGTGGCTAAACATGCTAATCAGTTGGGCACAGACACCGCAGGAATCATCACGAGGATTATCGATCGTATGAAGAGTCGTAACATCAAGGGGAGTACAACGAAAATGGCTAGTTTCATGCAACCAGACAAGACCGGCGACCGCCTGGCGAATCTGCCCAGCGAACTGCCGATTCTACCGCTACGTAACACGGTGGCGTANCCCTTTTCGGTGCTGCCGCTGGCCGTGGGTATCCGNCGCTCGGTCAGGCTGATCGAGGACGCCTTGCAGGGCAATCGCCTCATCGGCCTGCTCACCATGCAGGACGGTTCGATCGAGGAGCCGCTGCCAGGCCAGATCCACGAAGTTGGCACGTTGGCGATGATCCACCGCGTCGTGCGCNNCCCGGACAACAACCTGCAGGTCGTGGTGCAGGGTCTGGAGCGCCTGCGCGTCGATCACTGGTTGGGCGCCGAACCCTACCTGACCGCGCATCACCCTNNGGCGCCAGATACGGTGGTGCCCGGCGTCGAGCTGGACGCGCTGGCGCGCAGCCTGCGTGACCTGGCGCGTGAAGTGGTGGCCCTGTCACCCAACCTGCCCGAAGAGGTGGGCAACTTCCTCGACCAGGTCGACGATCCGCGCTACCTGGCCTACCTGGTCGCGGCCAACCTGCGCCTGGAGACCGCCGAGGGCCAGGGCATCCTGGAAGTCGACGATGTGCGCGAAGCTGCGCATNNCCTGATCGGCCACCTGCTGCGCGAGCGTGAAGTGCTGACCCTGGGCCAGAAGATCCAGTCCGAGGCGNNCGAGGAGATGGACAAGGCGCAGCGCGAGTACTACTTGCGCCAGCAGCTCAAGGCGATTCAGAAGGAGCTGGGAGGCNNTGACGAAACGCAGTCGGTCAACGACGAATACGCAAAGAAGATCGACGAGGCCAATCTGCCCGAGGAGGCGCGCAAGGAGGCGCTGCGTGAGTTGAAGCGTCTGGAAGGTATNGCCCCACAGGCCGCCGAATACTCGGTCATCAAGACCTACCTCGACTGGCTGGTCGACCTGCCCTGGAACACCTTGAGTGAGGACTGCTCNGACATCAATAACGCCCGCCAGGTGCTGGACGAGGATCACTACGACCTGCAGGAGGTCAAGGATCGTATCATCGAATACCTGGCCGTGCGCAAACTGGTGCGTGAGCGTGGCGTGCAGGTGGAGGAGGGTGAGGAGGCCGCGGCCAGCGAGGCCATGGGCGCCATTCTCTGCTTCGCCGGTCCGCCCGGTGTGGGTAAGACCAGCCTGGGCCAGTCGATCGCGCGTGCCCTGGGCCGCAAGTTCACACGTATGAGCCTGGGCGGTATGCGCGACGAGGCCGAAATCCGCGGCCACCGTCGGACGTACATCGGCGCGATGCCGGGGCGCATCATCCAGGCCATCAAACGCGCCGGCACGCGTAACCCGGTCTTCATGTTGGACGAGGTCGATAAGATTGGCTCTGACTGGCGTGGCGATCCCAGCAGCGCACTGCTGGAGGTGCTCGACCCGGCCCAGAACCATGCGTTTCGGGACCATTACCTGGACGTCGACTTCGACCTGAGCGACGTGATCTTCATCACCACGGCCAACCAACTGGAGACGATTCCGCCGCCGCTGCGCGACCGCATGGAGATCATCCGNCTCGACGGTTACACCGAGTTCGAGAAGATCCGTATCGCCCAGGGTTACCTGACGCCGCGCCAGATGCGGGCCAACGGTCTGCGCGAGGGTGAGATCACCTTCTCGGAAGAGGCCCTGCGCAAGATCATCCAGGACTACACGCGTGAGGCTGGCGTGCGCAACCTGGAGCGCCAGATTGGCGCGATCTGCCGTAAGGCGGTGGTGAAGATCGCGGCCGGCGAAGCGAGCCACGTCGAGGTGACGCCCGAAATGGTGCGCACCGACCTGAAGAAGGAACGCTTCGAGTCCGAGTCGCGCGAGTCGATCGAGATCCCCGGTATCGCCACCGGCCTCGCGGTGACGGCGGTGGGCGGTGACATCCTCTTCATCGAGGCGACGCGCATGAAGGGTAAGGGTGGAAACACCCTGACCGGACAGCTGGGCGACGTGATGCGTGAGAGTGCGCAGATCGCCCACAGCTACGTGCGCTCGCAGGCCGGCCGCTTACAGGTCGATGCCGAGCTGTTCGAGAACACCGACGTGCACGTGCACGTGCCGGCCGGCGCCATCCCCAAGGATGGTCCGTCGGCCGGGGTGACGATGGTCATGGCCATGGCCAGCCTGTTCAGCGGGCGCCCTGTGCGCAGCGATATCGGTATGACCGGTGAGATCACCCTGCGCGGGCGGGTGCTGCCCGTGGGCGGCATCAAGATGAAGGTGCTGGCCGCACACCGCGCCGGCCTGACCACCGTCATTCTGCCCAAGCGCAACGAGCGCGACCTGGAGGAGCTGCCGGACGAGGTGCGCAGCGCCATGGCATTCGTGCCGGTGGAGCGCATCGACGAGGCCCTGCAGGTGGCCCTGCTGCCGCTGGAGGTCGAACACGCGGAGAGCGCGAACGGGAGTGCGCCGCACATCCAACCGGAGATCGTACTGAACTGAGCGTGTTTAGAAAACCCGGTTTCTCACCGACCAGCGGTTCAGAGAAACCGGGTTTTTGCTGCCGAAACGGCGACCACGACCCCAAGCGTCACGTCTCCAGGCGCAGAAACCATCGTCCAACCAGAAAAACCCGGTTTCTGGCCGGCCCGGTTTCTGGCCCGTTCAGCCAATCTGCAGATCGGTGACCTCCAGCCACTGCGTCTGCGCGGTGGCCAGGAGGCCATGGCGCAGGTCGCCCTGCGGCGTCGCCACCATAAACTGGTTATCGAGCCACACCACCAGGCCGAGTGGGCCGCGGGGCGCGCGGGTGACCAGAACCAGCGTGTCATCGACCCAGAAGCGCACCAGGTGGGACTNCCACGACAGACGATAGCAGTGCCACTCGGTCATCGTGGCGCGCAACGNGGCTTCGGCCACCCCGCTGGCCGCCTGCGCCACTGGCCAGAGGGCATCGTACGCGCCGCCAGCGCATCAGCAGCAGGCCAATGNGGCGCTGGGCGCCAGGAGGTAGAACAGCGGTCGCTGGGCATCGATGACCGCCGCCTTCCAGCCCTGCCCCGGCACGCCGTGCGCCAGCGCCATGTTGGAGGNGGGCGAGGCGTAAAAACCACAGCGCGGCAGGGCCGGCCGACGGCTACCGCTCATCATGAACGGGTCATTCCACAACCCAAAGCCGGCCGTACCGCACAGCGCACCCACCGGGTGCGAAAAGCGGCGCAGCGCGAGCGTGAGCGGCGGCCGCCAGCGGTAAGCGGACCGCGCCAGGCCGTGGTAGTCGTCGATTTGGGCGTTGCTGTAGGCGACGGCGGTCGTTGGCCCCGTCTGGAAGCGCCACCCGTGCGCAATCGGCGCCACGCTGGCCCCACCACACTGTACGACGGACAACGAACGCGGGTTGGCCGCAGGCTCCGTTTCCGGTAACAAACACACGGTTTCTCTCCCATCCCTCCACCACTCAACCGGCCAATCAGAAACCGGGGTTTTTCTCCGCAGGTCTCAGGTACCGATCGAAAAAGTCGATCGAACGCTGCATCAGCAGTTCNNCGTCCCCGCGGCCAAAGATGTGCGCTTCGTTGGGATAAAAATAACACTCGACCGGCTTTTCCAGCGCACGCAGGTGCTGACACAGCGCCTCCGAAGTACGCACCGGAATGCCGGGGTCCTGCCGGCCGTGATGGATACTGACCGGCGCCCGTACCCGCGCCAGGTGCTCGATCGGCGCGATCTGCTGCACGATTTCATCGGGCGTGGTGTATTCCTCCCGCCCTTTGGCCCCGTGGGTTGCCCGGAAGAGGTAATCGAAATTGGCCTTGTCGTCGCCGCTCACCGCGCTGGCCAACACGGCCGCGTCCACGTCCGGGCTGATCGTCAGCACGCGTAGCGCCACCCCGCCGCCCATGCTGTGCCCCCATAGGCCCAGCGCATCGGGCTGCGCCAGGGCGAGGGGGCCAGGTTGGCCGGCCTGCTGCTTGACCAGGGCGATCAGGTTCATGACATCGATCGCCAGCCCGGTGCGAAAGAGGTCGGGGCCATCGTCCGACGGTGGGAAGTTGCGCAGGTTGGGGTGGATAACGACGTACCCGGCCCGCGCCAGCGCGCCGGCGTAGGCCGCGGTGTAGGGCGTGAGCACGTAGTTCTCCGGTTCGATGAACCCGTGCAGCACGATCACGACCGGAAACGGCCCCGGCCCGGCCGGCGTATCCATGAAGCCGGCGATGTGCAGTCCGTCGCTGGGGTAGCTGATGAGGGTGCGCGTGAAAGCCGGCGTGACTTGCAGGGTCTTGTCGACCTGCAGCGCCCCGCCACCGTAGGCGCGCGCCAGGCCGGCGATCGTCAGTGGGTTCAGCGTGGCCGTGGGCGTCACGGTCGCGGTGGGGATCACGGTGGGCGTCGGCGTGGGGTTGGCGGCTGTGGGCTGGGTGTCGCGGTTGGGGCCGGCCGAGGGCTGCTGGTCGGGCTGGGCAGGGAAAGCGTTGCCGTCGGCTGAGCCATGGCGCCAACGCCCGTCGATTCGGCGGCGGGCGTTGGCGCGCCACAGGCGCTCAGCCACAGGCTGGCCAGCAGTCCAATGATAAGCCCTACCGCCGCCGCGCCCCATGCACGCGGCGCTGGTTCTGACCTGTCTGTTTCATCTGATCACACGACCAGGTCACGCCGTGGTCTCATTCGGCGCATTCGTAGTCGAGGTAGGTCAGCCACTCACGCAGCTCCTGCGGCGGCAGCAGGCCGCCAGGTGTGGCGGCCGCCGTGACGACGCGCGGCGCCGTGTAACGGTCGAGCACCAGCGCCAGTACACCGTCGGCCCCCTGTCCGAGGTACGCCGCCACGCGCCGGGCGAGGCCGTCCGGGTCGGCCAGCGCCGTCGTACCGGGCACGTACTCCGCGGCCCAGTGGCGCGCCGACGCCAAATCGTCGGCCAGGACGACGACGAGCTGCGACTCCGTCTCGCTGTACAGCGCCGGCGGCGTGGCCAGCTGGCGGGCATAACCGGCGCAGGCCAGGCAGGTATGGTCGGCGGCGANAAAGAGAAGCGTCTTGCGCCGACCCCGCTGATCGCTGAGCCGGAACAGGTCGCCGGTGATCGTGGGTAGGGCAAAATCGACCAGCGGCCGGTCGGCCGACTGGCCGAGGTATTCCGCCCCCGCGGCCGTGTGGCGCAGCCCTGCCCGCTGCAAAGCCCNGTCCAGCGCCGCCACCCNCGGCTCGGCCAGGGTGTCCGAAGTTGGCCCAATCACCAACGTCGGCGTCACCCGATTACCGTTGTTGAGCGATTCCACAAACTGCGCGGCCGCCGGATCCTGGTCGACGTCGATCTCATGGAATGGTACGTGCAGAAAGTCCAGTCGGTCACGGATAATCGCGGTGTCTTCGCAAGTGGGGCGGCCATACAGGGTCACGCAGACCTGCTGTGGGTGTGTCTTCATGATTCATCATCTCTCTCACCTCAATCCGAAGGTGCAGGCCGCAGTGTGCGATCGAAGAANNTTCGCACGCGCTGCATGAACAGGCGGTCGCCCTCGCCGGCAAAGGTGTGGTCCTGGCCGGGGTACGTGAAACACTCGACTGACTTGCCCGNCGCCGTCAGATCTTCGCACAGCTCGGTCGACCAGGCCAGCGGCACGGTGCGATCCTGCGCGTGGTGCACGCTGACCGGGGTTTGGATACGGTCACGGTAGTAGATCGGTGCAATCTGCTGCACAACTTCGGCCGGCGCCTCCAACTCGGGCAGCCTGCGCTGGCCGCCCGACCAGCGTTGGATGGCCTGGTAGTTCTTGACCTCGTCGCCGCTCATCGAACCGTAGAGCACCGCGGCCTGTACGGCATTGGGGTCTACGGTGATCACGCGCTGGGTGATGCCGCCGCCCATGCTGTGCCCCCACAGCCCAATGTGGCCGGGGTCAGCCAGCAGCAATGGGCCGGGNNCTGCGCCCTGCTGCCGTACCAGCGCCAGCAGGTTCAACACATCGCTTGCCAGCCCGGTGCGGAAGGGGTCGGGGCCGTTGTCCGACGGTGGGAAATTGCGCAGGTTGGGGTGGATCACCAGGTAGCCGGCCCGCGCCAGTTGATCGGCGTAGCGCGTGGTGTAGGTCAGCGTACGGANAGNCGCTGGCTCGACGTAACCGTGCAGCAGGACGATCACCGGAAAAGGGCCGGGCCCTTNCGGCGTGTTCATGAACCCGACGATGTTCAGGCCATCGCTGGGGTAGGTGATGAGCGTGCGGGTGAAGGCATCGGTAACGTTCAGCACCTGTTGAATGCGCAGACAGGCTGTATTCTGCGCCTCGTCCGGCACACACCCCACGCCGTACGGCCGTGCCGCCAGGTCGTCGATGCTCAAACCGGCGTAGGACCCCAGCGTGCTCGTCGGCGTCGCAGTCGGCGGGGGTGAACGTCGGCGACGGTGTGGCCGACGGCAAGACCGTTGGAGAGGGTGTGTCGCTGGGCCGTACCGTCGGCGTGGGCGTATGGGTCGGCGCGGATGTCGGCGTCGGCGAAGCGGGAACAGTGGTGGGCCTGACCGTCGGGGTTGGCGTCGCCGCGCCAGGGTGAGGGCTGCCACCGCGACCGCCGGCGTGGCGGGGGCGTGGCCGTGGGCGCACAGGCCGCCAGTAGCCCACTGAGCAGGAGGGCCGCTACGCCATGCATCCATCCGCGCGGCAATCTCTGGTTGGAGTTGGATCGTCTGTGCATGGTTCCTCGGACGCCAGTATAGGCCATGTTCCAGGCCAGTTCTGCTGTGCTGCCTACAATGCGTGTATTTCAAATCAGGGCGCCCTTCGATTGTGCGCCAGGCTCACGACTCAGACCGCCCTTCGACAGGCTCAGGGCGAACGGGTGAAGGGCAGGCAATTGCCGGCGTCCGAAATACGGCTATAATTCCCGTGCCCTGTTGGTTCGAGCGCACACCCGCTTACGCACGGTTTCATCCATGAATGGAGCACCTGATGGCCTCACTGACCCAACCGCAAATCGAAGCCGCGCAGGAGTTCTACGCGGCCGTGATCGATGGCCTGCGCACGCCGCAGGGCATCCATGCAGCGACGGCGATCGCCGCCATGGCGCGCCTGGCCGGCGCCTTCCTGCTGCGCTCCTTTGGGCTACCCATCGCGCAGGTGGCGCCCGGCACACCGGTNCTCTCCAACCAGGCCAACGAGCANGGGCCGCGCCTGGTCAACATCCTGGGCAGTGTCCTGGCCAACATGGGCATCGTCATCGATCCCAGCCGCATCGACTTTGCGGCCCCGCCCGCGGAAAAACCCCAGCTCAGCCTCCTGGAAACCCAGGCCCGGCTTGAGCCAGCGTTTGCCCGCAGCGTGCAACAACACCAATTGACCCACGGTCAGGCGGCCGATGCCGCCGCCGCAGCCACGGCGTTGGTGATCGCCCAATGCGCCGGTACGATCGATGTCCATACCGCCTTCCACATCGCGGCCTACAGCTTCGTCGAGGGCGCAAAGACAGCACCGTACATCGCTGACGTTGCGTAGATCATTTGACGCCCGCCGTTTGGACGCCCCATCCTTATGGTTTGACAGTTTCTTATCGGGCAACTTATACTTAAATCGAGAGTGTGACCTGAAAGCCTGTCCGAATCGCCCGGAAAACACGCCACAGCGTTGTCCCGTGACGGTGATTCGGGTAGGCTCTAACCCCGGAGCCAGCAAGGAGTTACAGGATGCCAAACGAATTCTTCCCCGCCGGTCGCGCCGCGCCGGCATTCAAGCAGAAGGCCGCCGGTTCCGGCCGCGAAGTCAGCCTACCGGCTATGGCTGGCCGACCGCTGGTATTGGTATTTGCCNNAACCAGGACAGCGCACGCCGGTCGTGCGGTGATCAAGGCGGTGCGTAACGATTACCCGTCAGTTTCGCAGGTCTGGGTTGCGACCGTCGTCGATCTGCAAGGGGTGCCGGTAATCCTCAAGGGGATGGCGGAGTCGGAGATCAGGAAGCAGTACNNGAAAGGGCGCGGAACGCCTGCCGCCGGGGACGACCCCACCGAGTACGTGATTATCGTCCCCGACTGGAAGGGCGACATCCTCAAGGCCTTTGGTCTCAAACGGTTGGACAAGCAGCCGGCGGCCGTGGTCATCGACGGCGCGGGCGTCGTGCGCGGAGCNTATATGGGCGACAACCCAGATACCGCCGTGTTGGCCGCGCTGGCTAACTGCTTCTGAAATCGTCAGCCGTACAACGGCGTCGTCAGGCGCCAGGTCCGGCCAGCGGTAGATTGGCCGCTGGCCGGTTACCCTATCGCGAGTTCACCCGCCTCATCCCGCGCCCACTCGGCCATTGGTTCTTTACGGCGCCAGGGTGGGCAGGACGTTGTCCACGTCGAGGGTAAAGCTGGTCGACACGCCCTCCACCTGAACGGTGTACGTGCCGGCCGGCAGGCCTTCGACGTCCAGGGTCACACTTTGTTCGGAACGGTTTCAACACCTGGGCGCACATCGGCGCCGAATCACGCGCCACGATCAACTCGATCGTGAAGGCATTGCCGCTGCGCGCCGTCTGCGTCCCCGTGACCTCCGAGCAGGGGTCGGGCAGGTTGCCCTGGATATGCACCCGCACCTGCACCGGGAATGACTCCATGAGCAGCACATCGACGCTGTCCACGTAGGCCTGACCGGGTGGCAGGTCGGTCGCCGTCGGCGTCACGCCCCCTCTCGGGCGCTGTCACACAACCAACCAGCGCCAACATCACCACCAACAGACTAACCATCCCTATCCGTTTCATCGTGCTTCACCTCACCTTGATATTGGGGCAGAGAAACCCAAAACCCGGTTTCTCAACCATCCCCCAACCACTCAACCGGCCCACCAGAAACCGGGGTTTTTTCTTGTTCCCATAGACGCCTTTCCGGCCCGGAAAGTTCACGGCAACGCCTCCCCTTCGGCTCACGTAGCCTCCGTTGCCCCACGAAACGAGCACCCCCGGTGCGGTTGGTGTACCCCAAACCCACACCTGGAGGTGCTCGATTCCTCGAGAAATATCAGGGCCGTACGCCGGCCCGCGGCGCCAGGCCACGTTCTGCCCCGGTGCGACCTATGCCCGCTGGAGCCACTCGATGCGGCGTCAGGGCGTGACGTGGGCGCTGGCGATGCCGTTGGACGGTACGGCAAATGTGCGCGAACCGGTCCGCTCCAGCGCCTGGGCCAGGTCGGCGATGATATCGGCGGGATGCTCACCGCCAATGCTCAGGCGAATCTGATTGAGCGGCAGGTTGGCCAGGGCGCGGCCGGCTTCACCCTGCTGCTGGTGGGTGGAGATGGCCGGGATCGTGGCCACCGTCTTGATGCGTCCCAGGTCGGTCGCCCGCCAGATCATCTGCAAGCGGTCGAACACCCGCGCGGCCGCGGCGTCCCCCTGCACATCGAAGCTCATGAGGGTACCGTAGCGGTTCGTTGGCTGGCCCAGGTCGTCGCCATCGGCCAGCCACAGGTAACGCGGCCACGTCGTACTCGGTGTGCCGGGCAGGCCGGGATAGGCGACCTGTGCGACGGCCGGGTGTCCGGCCAGGAACTGTGCGACCTCTAGCGTCGACTGGCTCTGGCGGTCCATGCGCATGCGCAGGGTGCGCAGGTCATTCATCGCCATCTGGGCGTTGAACGGGCTGAGGGCCGGGCCGTGGTCACGGAAGGGCAGTAGTTTGACGTACAGCGCGAAGTTACGGCGCAGCTCATCGGGGCCAATTCGGCTGGGCAGGTCGTGGCGCGCCACGAGTACACCGGCAATCGCGAAGCCACTGGTTGCGATGCTCTTGCTGACCGAGTGCACGACGATGTCAGCGCCATGCTGCAAGGGGCGCATCAGCGCCGGTGTGCCCACGGTCGCGTCGACGATCAGGGGTACGCCGGCCTGGTGCGCCAGCTCAGCCACACCGGCGATGTCGAACACGCTCAGACTGGGGTTGGCCGGCATCTCACCATAAACGAAGCGGGTGTTGTCGTCGATCTGGCTGGCCCACTCGTCCAGGTCGAGCGGGTTACGTACCCAGCGGACATCGATGCCGCGTTCGTTGGCGTAGCGCTGGCTGAAGAGCATGAACGTGCCGCCATAACACTTAGCGCTGGCAACGATGTTGGGGCGTGGCCCGGGGTCGTGGCTGTTGCCGTGCCGGCTGACGGGCGCCTGGACCAGGAAGGGGTTGGTGGCCATGTGGATGGCCGACATGCCCGATGACGTCAGGCAGGCGCTGACCTCGCCGTCGTAGCCGTAGCCTTCGAGCAGGGCCAGGGTCTCTTCCAGGTAGTACAGCGTGGGGTTGGCGATGCGGCTGTAGGTCCAGGAGGGCATCAGGTAGGCCAGGGCCGCCTCCATGTGGTCGCTGTTTTNGAACGCCTGCGCCGGGCTGAGGTAGGCCGGCTCGATGATGCTGCCCTGATTGGCGAGCGCCGTCGTCAGGTCGTAGACGCCGTGCACGGCGATGGTATCGAACTTCTTGCCGCGCATGGTCTGGCGGCGCGCGCGNNCCGCGGCGGTCATCGCCTCGCCCTGCCGTACATAGTCGCGCACGCCGGGTGTGTAATGCATGTCGTTCATCGGATTGATCATTCCTTTCTTGTGATCTACCAGGGGTTTCCCCGTTCGGACCTCGGCTGTTCGTCAGGTTTATTCTTCGGCTCCGCTCAGGGCGAACGGAGAGCCATTACAGGTTGAAACAGACCACTTTGGTTTCAGTCATCTCTTCGATCGCAAAGGGCANCCCTTCGCGGCCCAGGCCCGAACCCTTGACGCCGCCAAAGGGCATGGCATCGATGCGGTAATCGCTGCTTTCGTTGACCATGACGCCGCCGCAGTGCAGCTCCTGGATGGCGGTAAAGGCGGTGGCCAGGTCNNGCGTGAAGATGCCGGCCTGCAGGCCATAGTCCAACCCATTCGCCTGGTCGATCGCTTCGGGCAGGGTGCGGAAGCGGTAGAGCAACGTCACCGGACCAANAACCTCCTGTTGGGCCAGGGCGCAGTGGTCGGGCACGTTCTCCAGGATGGTGGGCGCGTAATAGGTACCCCAGCGTTCGCCGCCCGCGAGCAGTGTCGCGCCGGCGGCCACCGCCCNGTCCACCAACCGTTCGACCCGGCACGCGGCCGCTTCGTCGATGAGNNAGCCCATGTCGGTGGCTTCGTTCAACTTGTCACCCACACGGTAGGCCTCAGCCGCTGCGACGAACTGGTGGCGGAAGGTGTCGTACACCTGCTCGTGCACGAGCACACGCTGCACGTGCAGGCAGTTCTGCCCCGCCGCCCAGAAGGCGCCGCTGACGATGGCCGCCAGCGCACAGTCCAGACCCGCGCCGGGCATGACGATGACGGGGANGTTGCTGCCCAACTCGGCGCTGATCTTCTTGAGGCCAGCGCGGCGCATGACGGTCTCGCCCGTGGCGCGTCCGCCGGTGAAGGAGATCATACGCACGCNGGNGTCGGTCACAAGCACGTCGCCAACCTCAGCGCCGAGACCGGTGATCACCTGGAGGATGCCCGCCGGCAGGCCGGCCTCATCGAGGGCCTGCGCCAGCAGCAGGGCGCTGAGCGGCGTCGCTTCGTGCGGCTTGACGATGATGGCGTTGCCGGCGGCAATGGCNNCGCCCACCTTGTGCGCGACCAGGTTGAGCGGGTCGTTGAAGGNGGTGATGGCGCCGACGACCCCGACCGGCTCACGCCGGGTGTAACCGGTGCGGTTCTCACCGCCGGGCCGCTGGTCGAAACGGATCGTCTCGCCGGTCAGGCGGCGGGCCTCCTCGGCGCTCAGGCGCAGCGTTTCGGCGCAGCGCGTCGCCTCCTTGCGCGCCTCACGGATCGTCTTGATCCCTTCGCGGGCGATGGTGTGCGCAAAGCGCTCGTGCTCGCGGGTCACCGTATCGGCCGCGGCCGACAGCACCGCCATGCGCTGGTGGATGGGCCAGTGGCGGGCGGTTTCGGCGGCGGCCACAGCGGCGCCGATGGCCAGGCGCATGTCCGCGGCGCTGGCCTGCGGGACCGTGTCGATCAGGCTGTTGTCCTGGGNGTCGCGAATTTCCATGTACTGCGGGCGGTCGACCCACTCGCCGTTGAGAAACATCTGCATCGATCGCCTCCGTATGGTGGTTTCAGGGACTGACGACTGGGGTCAGGGGCACCGCGGTGGTGGCCTTGACCTCGGACANGACCAGGCTGGTGTGGATGCGGGCCACGCCCGNGATCGGGGTCAGCTGGTCGACGACAAAACGTTCCAGGTCTCGCCGGCTGCGTACGACGACCTTCAGGAGGTAGTCGTACTCGCCGGTCAGGTGGTGACACTCCAACACCTCGGGCATGTCGCGCACGAGCTGGCGAAAGTGATCGACGTGCTCGCGCTGGTGGAGGGCCAGGCTGACATTGATGAAGCAGAGCATGTCGTACCCCATCTGCTCGCGGTCCAGCAGTGCGACGTACTGCTGGATGATACCCTGCTGCTCCAGCCGCTTCATGCGGGCATGCACCGCCGGCGGCGACAGGTTGACCAGCCGTGCCAGGTCGGCATTGCTGATGCGCCCGTTGACTTGCAACGCCTGCAGGATGCTGCGGTCCAGCTCATTCAGTTCCATTCCCAGATGTGAAGATTCTAACATATTCTCCTCTAATCGTCAATCGTTATTCGGTATAATATCATAATCAAGAAATAATCGCAAATTGGTGCCGGTGATTGATTACGTTCCTTCGTAAGGCGGGTTCATTCCTGGTTTCCGGGTGAATGATCGAAAGTGCAGCGCCCAACCGTGGTGATGAGGTCCCGTTCGGGCTGAGCCGTGAGCTTGCCGAACGGTCGAAGCCCGGGCTCTGGCGCCATACCGGGGTCGCCCTTCGACAGGCGCAGGGCGAACGGATGAAGGGCAAGCACAGGGCAGACGGTGGTTACCGCATTGTCATGGTTGTGTGGTATGATTCAGCCAGGAGCCTATCCGAATAACCCGGCGCACACGCCAGAATGCCGCCATTTAGCGGTGATTCGGATAGGCTCTAATGAAAGGTGAAGTGTATGCCGGTTGTGCAGACGTTTGCGGGCAGAGTGATCGATAACGTCGAAAAGGTGATCGTTGGCAAGCGCNNGGCGATCGAGCTGCTGCTGGTGGCCCTTCTGACGGAGGGGCATGTCCTGCTGGAGGACGTGCCCGGTGTGGGCAAGACGATGCTCGCGCGNGCAATGGCGATCAGTCTNGGGGGCGCGCTCAAACGGGTGCAGTGTACACCCGATCTGCTGCCCAACGACGTGACTGGGGTGTCGGTCTTCAACCAACAGACGGCCCAGTTCGAGTTCCGCCCCGGNCCAATTTTCGTCAACATCCTGCTGGCCGATGAGATCAACCGCGCCACGCCGCGCACGCAGTCCGCGCTGCTCGAGGCGATGCAGGAGCAGCAGGTGACGGTCGACGGCGTGACCCGGCCGCTGCCGNNCCCCTTCCTGGTGCTGGCCACGCAAAACCCGATCGAGTACGAGGGCACCTTNCCCCTGCCGGAGGCCCANGCCGACCGCTTCCTGGTGCGCCTGTCGATCGGTTANCCCGCGCCGGCCGATGAGCGCCAGTTGCTGCTCAGCCTGCGTCGCNNGCACCCCATCAATACCTTGCAGCAGGTGGCCGGCGGCGAGGAGCCGCTNCCCTTGCAGCGCCTGGTATGGGATGTGCACGTCGACGAAACCCTGCAGGACTACGTGATCCGCCTCGTCACGGCGACGCGCCAGCACCCCGACCTGGCCCTGGGCGCCAGCCCGCGCNNCAGCCTGGCATTGTTCAAGACGGGCCAGGCCCTGGCCGCCGTACGCGGGCGCGACCACGTCATCCCCGATGACATCAAGTACCTGGTTCCGGCCGTCCTGGCCCACCGCCTGATCGTACGCCCTGAAGCGGAACTGCGCGGACGGACAGCGGCTGCCGTGTTGGATGAGCCGTGCAGGAAACGGTCCTGCTCGAAGCCTGACGATCGATCCGCAACCGGTTCGTTTACGACACAGCCATTCCAACTCTGGCGCGTTGCGCCGGCATCTGGAATGACTGTTCACGACGGCCATGCGTTGACCCTGGCAGTTTGTCGGAGAGCGCTTGTTCGTGTGAACGCAGCCCCACCCTGCTGTGCCACGACGCTGCTGGCTACTACCTGTCGCACCGCGCCCACTGGCAAGGTGGACTCTCCAACACACTGCCAGACACCCCCACCCTTGCCTGGTGTTGAACGATGCGCGACTTCGTTCCGGTCCTGTTCATTCTCTTCCTGGTCGCCGTCCTGCTGCGGGAAGATGCGATTCTGACGGTATTCTACATCCTGGTCGGCGTCTATCTGGGTGGCCGCTGGTGGAGCCAGCGCGCCCTGCGCAACGTGGCGCTGCAGCGCACGCTGCCCACGCACGCCTTTCTGGGTGAGACCGTGCCGGTGCGTATCGACTTGCAGAACCGCAGCTGGCTGCCGGTGCTCTGGCTGCGTGCCCAGGATACCGTGCCCGTTGGCCTTGCCCTTGGTNNCAAGACAACCNNCCGCCAGGTCACCCGGTTGGGACCCTACGACCACCACCGTTTGCAGTACGTGGTCTATCCACAGAAGCGCGGCTACTACCAGATCGGGCCGCTGCGGCTGACCTCGGGCGACGCCCTGGGCCTNGAGCAGCCAGCCCAGCGCCAGGAAGCGGTGGCAAACCTGACCGTTTACCCACACATTGTNCCCCTGACCCATGTGTCCCTGCTGTCGCGTTCACCCCTCGGCACGTTGCGCCACACGCAGCCGATCTTCGAGGACCCCACGCGTATCATCGGCAAACGTGATTACACCGCGGGCGATACCCTGCGGCGCATCGATTGGAAGGCGACCGCCACGACCGGTAGACTGCAAGTCAAACAGTTCNNCGAACCCTCTATCGCGCTGGAAACGGTGATTCTGCTCAACCTGTACGCGCGGAATACGAGCTGCGCACGCACCGATGCCAGCGAGCTGGCGGTTGTGGTGGCCGCTTCGCTGGCTAACTGGATCACGGGCCGCAAGCAGACGGTTGGGTTGGCCACGAACGGCTTCGACGCACTCAACCCCAACATGNNACCATCCATGCCATTCCGGCGTAAGGGCGCGCACCTCATGCGCCTGCTGGAGGTGCTGGCCCGCGTGCAGGTCGCCGAGTCGGCGCCTCTGGTAACGCTCCTGCACCAGCAGATCGTACGCCTGCCGTGGGGTACGACGCTGGTGGTGATCACCAGTCACCTGAATGACGCGCTGCTCGAGAGCCTGCTNGCACGCGCCGCCGGCCTCAACCCCACGGTGGTGCTGTGCGGCTATGCCACCGGCCACATCGAGGTGCAGCGGCGCGCANNGCATTTCGGTTTTGCCGTCACCACCATCCGTAACGAACGTGCGCTCGATGTCTGGCGCACGCCACGGGCGGCCCTGATGTCCCAAACCACGCGCCGCGCCTTCTGCACCGCAACGAACGCAACACCGTGCTGGCCAGCCACCTGCTGGTGCTGGGCATGGTGATGTGCGTGGTGGCCCTGTTCATTCAGTTCGGCCAGCGCCTGATCCCGACGTGGCACGCCGGCTACCTGGTTGTCGTCGCCTTTCTCGTCGCCCTGGAGGCGATCTATTCCCGGCGTACGCTGTACAATGTGATGCCCCTCAGCCTCACCTGGCTGCGTCATCGCTTCGCCGAGTGGGTGGTAATCCTGGCGGCGCTCAAGGCCCTGTTGTACCTCCTGCGTGGCGCCGAACAGTTCTGGCTCGACGTACAGTTGTGGCCGCGGGCGTTCTTCGTGAACTTCTTCAGCGGTGAGTTTCTGGGCGCGGTTGTGATCGTCTGGGTGGCGTGGAGCATCACCGGGATGTTCAGCGGCGTGCTGCGCGATCTGGAGGGTGATGTGCTGTTTGCCGACGATGAGAGCCGAGCGGTCCTGTTGAGCGATCGCCCTGGCGCCCGCCAACGCCTGGCCGAACGGTTCTTCCTGGTCGGTGGGCTGATGATCTTCATGATCGCCCTGCTGCGCCTGGACCTNGGTGCGCTCGATCTAAACCTGCCGGTCGTACGCACCGGCGTGGGGTGGCTGGTGGCCTACCTGATGCTGGGCCTGGCCCTGCTGGGGCTGAGCAACTTCGCCGTACTGCGNCCCGCNTGGGGCTGGGACCGGGTACCGCTGACGCGTAACCTGGCCGGGCAGTGGGTGCTGTACACGCTGCTGTTCGTCGCNGGGGTGTCACTCATCGCGGTGCTGCTGCCAACCCACTACTCGCTCGGGCTGCTGGATATTCTGCGGTATGTCATTCTGCTGGTCGTAGAGGTCTTTCGCTACCTGTTGGTGCTGGCGGCGATCCCGATCATGCTCTTCATCCTGGCGGTACTGTCGTTGCTGGGCCTGGGACAGTCGGGCATGACCCTGCCCGCGGTGGAATTTACCCCGCCTGCACTGCCGGGCGGCGGTGAGCTGGGCTGGTTGATGGTGCTGCGCACGCTGCTCTTCTGGGCTGTCATATTGGGGATCGTGCTCTTCGCCTTCCGCCACTACCTGCGCCAGCGGCAAGACCTGCTGGTGCGGCTGCGCCGTCTACCGGGCATTGCGCAGGTGTTGGCTGCCTGGCAGTGGCTNGCACGCGGNCTGGCGCATACCAACCGCCGCCTGCGCACCGCCTGGCTGGCCAGACAACGACGGGGGCGCCGATCGGCCGGCGTTCCATCCGCCCCACCCTGGCGTTTCACGAANCCCCGTCACCGGTCAGCCCGTGAGCGGGTGCTGTTCTTNTACCTGGCCATGGTGCGCCGCGGCAACCAATCCGGCATCCCACGCCAACCTGGCCAGACNCCCTACGAGTACGCGCAATCACTGGAGGCCGCACTGCCCGAGAACTGCGCGGACGTCGCNCTCCTCACCGACTCGTTCGTCGAGGCCCGCTACAGCCGTCACGACATTTCACCCGCGCAGGCCGGCGCTGTGCAAACGCTTTGGGGGCGCATCAAGCGGGCGCTGCGCCGGCGCGAGATGGGGGTTAGGGTCAGGGGTTGGGGGATGGGGCGCCGGGTCAGGACGGGTCTCCCTACTCCATACTCCTTGATAATTCCCCATTCCTGTGCGATAATACCTTGTGAATGCTGCGCAGCTGCTGCTCTGTGCGGTTGGTATTTGTCAGGTGGTGCGCCGGTAGACTGATGGAACGGGTGCGCGATTTGACCGGTCAGGCCCTGCGCTGGCACAGCCCATCGCTGGTATTTCGCCTTGTTCATAAGGAGTTTCGATTGTGAGCATCAAACTTGTGCTGTTACGCCATGGTCAAAGTACCTGGAATCTGGAGAATCGTTTCACTGGCTGGACCGACGTCGATCTGTCGGAGCANGGGGAGCGTGAGGCGCATGCGGCGGGCCGCGTGTTACGTGAAGAGGGTTACACCTTCGACGTCGCCTACACCTCGGTCCTCAAGCGCNNGATCCGCACGCTGTGGATCGCGCTCGATGAAATGGACCTGATGTGGCTGCCGGTGTACCGGGCCTGGCAGCTGAACGAACGGCATTACGGCNNGCTGCAAGGGCTGAACAAGGCCGAAACCGCGGCGCAGTTTGGTGATGCCCAGGTCAAGGTCTGGCGGCGCAGTTACGACATCCCACCGCCGGCACTGGACCTCGATGATCCACGCAATCCTCGCTTCGATCGCCGTTATGCCGGTTTGACTCCCGCCGAACTACCACGTACCGAGTCGTTGAAAGACACATTGGCCCGCGTGCTGCCCTACTGGCGCCAGACCATCGTGCCGTCGCTCCAGTCCGGCCAGCGTNNGCTGATTGCGGCCCACGGTAACAGCCTGCGCGCGGTGAAATACCTCGACGGCCTCTCGGAAGAGGCCGTGATCGANGCCAACATCCCCACCGGTTTCCCACTGGTGTACGANGCCGACGATGACCTGCGCGCCGTGACGCACTATTACCTNGGGGATGCCGCCGCCGCGCAGGCCGCGGCCGAAGCCGTGGCCAAACAGGGCAGCGCCCGCTAACGGCCTGTCCGCATGCGGGCATGTACGCTGGGTTATGCGGCCAGGCTCCAAACCACGGCACGTTTCATAGACCGCCGCGCAGCCTGGGCTAGCGCGATTGCCCATTCACCGTCCAACGGATAGCCGGCGGCCTCCCAATCGGAGAGGCCGCCGGCATAGTGCCAGAGATGGCTGAAGCCCTCGGCCTCCAAGACGCGGTACGCATGACGGCTGGTGTTGCAATGTTCGCCGCCGCAGTACAGCACAATCTCGGCGTCCGGGTCGAGATGGGACAGGGCATCGTCCAAACGGGCAAAATGACGCGACCCGGGGATACGTTTGGCGCGGTAGGCCCACTCACTGGCCACCATGACGAGCGTGGGTGGCGTATCCGTTGCCAGTTTGTTGCGTAGCGTCACGTGATCGATCTCGTTCACAACCGTAACTCCTGCACTACCTCCTCCAATCGGTCGCATACCATGGTCACCGGGAATGGATGTTTTGTCTGTGATGCAGCATCCGTATGGGTTGCCCAGACGTCCGATCTGTGCTAAACTAAGGGCCTATCCAAATCACCGCGAAATAGCGGCATTCTGGCGTGTACGCTGGGTTATTCGGATAGGCCCTATGTGCTCCGTACTCGCACCCATGTGCCAACCCAAACGCTCGGAGGTCGTCCCGTGTCGCACCGTAGATTCTGGTTGCTGCTGACGCTCGTCGTCCTGCTCCTGGCCACCCTGGCCTTTGCATCGCCCGCCCTGGCCGGTGATGCGCCGAACCCTGTCCCCCACGTCCGATTCCTGGCGCCTCACCGGACGTGAGACGGTGCCAGCCGCCAGCCCAACGACCAACTGGGCATTCAAAGCACCGATGAGTGTTCCCCGTGGCCGCCTGGCCGTCGTCTCGGATGGCAGTCAGATTTTTGCGATCGGCGGCGAAGTGCGTACCGGCGTCGATTATGTCCCGACCACCCTCGTCGAAGCCTACAATCCGGCCAACAACACCTGGACCACCCTGGCGCCCATGCCGACCGCGGCGCGCAACTTGCAGGGTTGTTACATGAATGGCAAGATCTATCTACCCAACGGACTGACCGGCCCATCGAAACCGCCCGTGTTCGCACCGACCCTGTGGATTTACACCGTGGGCAGCAACAGCTGGTCGACCGGCGCCAACTTCCCCACCACGGCCGTCATCTTCCGCGCCGTCGCCTGCGATGCCGCCAACAACAAGGTGTACCTCGCCGGCGGCTCGAGCGGGACCGGTTCGGGCACCACGATCAGCAACAAGGCTTACGTCTACGACGCGACGACCAATGCCTGGACACAACTGGCCAACCTGCCGGGCAACCGTTACGGCGCGGTCGGTTACTGGCGTAACGGCCTCTTCCTGGTCGCCGGTGGTGACGACAACATCACCGTGCCAGGCCTCACCTCGACCCTGGCCTACAACCCGACCACCAATACCTGGAGCACTTTTGGTACCCTCGTGACCGATCGCGCACGCGGCGGGGACCATGCTCGATAACGACACCGCAATCATTGTCGGGGTGGCTTCTCGTCCGCGGGCATGCTCCTGGCTTCGACTGAAACGTACAGTGGCAACGGCCCCTGGACCGCCGGGGATAACCTGAACCAGGCCCGGCGCCTGCTGGGCGCCGCCGCCGCTGGCGGCATGGTGTGCGCGATTGGCGGCTACAATGCGCTCAACGGCGGCACTGACTGCGACGCCGATTCGGGTCTATGTAGCGCCAACGAGTGTCTGCAACTGGCCCCACCTTCAATATCCAGGTAGCGCCGGCCAGCGGCAGCGTGTGCGGGCCGGGCAGTGTACCCTACACGGTCTCGGTCGTCACTTCTGGTGGATACAACGGTAATGTTACGCTGAGTGCGTCGGGGCTGCCGCTGGGCGCCACGGTACAGTTCAGCCCCAACCCCGTCAGTGCACCAGGCGCCTCGACGATGACGATCTCGACATCGGCCAACACCCCGTCGGTGACTACACCATCACCGTACAGGGTACCGACGGTTCGACGACACGTACAGCGACGGTCCAACTGAGCGTCAATGCCTTCGCCGCCGTGCCCACGCTGCTGTCGCCGGCGAACAACGCCAGCAGTATCGCGCTGACCCCGCAACTCTCCTGGACGGCGGCCGCCAATGCGACGTCGTACCACGTGCAGGTGGCCGAAGACCGCTACTTCACGACGATCGTCGCGGCCGCGGGCAACGTGGCCGGCACGAGCTGGACGGTTACGCCGCCGCTGCGCATCGACCGCACCTACCACTGGCGTGTACGCGGCGTCAACACCTGCGGCGCCAGTGACTGGTCATCGTCGTTTGCCTTCACCACCCAGGCCACCGCGCCGGTCTGCAGCCTGCTGGTCGATGACGATGACAACGACCCCGATCTGCGGCCGATGTACACGACCGCGCTGAATGCCCTCGGCATCGCCTATACCGTCTTTGACGTGGGCAGCGGCGCCGGCAATGGCCCGACCCTGAGCGCCATGCAGCCCTACTCGAACGTGATCTGGTTCGCCGGTGACAAAGTGGGCGGCAACGCCCAACGCGACCGATGAAGGCAACCTGGCCTCGTACCTGAGCGGCGGCGGGCGGCTGCTGCTGAGTGCACAGGACTACATGAAGGAGCGCAGCGCCGCGACCAACTTCGATTCGAGCTACCTGGGCGTTGCCTCCTACCAGGAAGTACCCAACTCGCAGTTGAACGGTGTGATCGGTAACCCCATCGGCGGCAACATCGGGCACGTCGTGCTCGGATCGATCCCCAATTTCCAGAACTTCGCCGACGCCCTCGGCCTGTCCGGCGCGCCGTCGGCGTTCGTCAACGGCGTGAACCAAAGCACGATCACCAGCTACGAATCGGGCAACTTTAAGACGGCCTTCTTCAGCACAGAGTGGGCACGCATCGCGGCTGGTAACGCCAGTGCGGCGCAACAAACGCTGAGCAACGCGGTCAACTGGTTTGGCGGCTGTCCCAACGCAGTGCCCTGCATCCCGCCGGACGTGGACTGCTCCGGTATCGTCGACATCGTCGACATCATCCTGACGGCCCAGGCGTGGAACGATTACACCCAGTCGGGCATCTTTGAAGCGGACTACGACGTGAACAGTGACAACGTCATCGACATCCTCGATGTGATGTTGGTGACGGCCGCGCTGGGTCAGTCCGATTAAGAGCCTATCCGAATAACCGTCACAGGATAATACTGTGGCGCGTTTTCCGGGTTATTCGGATAGGCTCTAAGTAACTTTGAGAAACCGGGTTTTGGCTGCGGAAACGCGCAAAACCCGGTTTCTGACCGGTCGCTGGATGATTCGGATCGACTCTGGGCAGTGACACGATCAGTGACGTGGAGGACCGATGGTGGGTCGATGGGTGTCGATGGGTATCGCAGGATTGGCGGCCGGTCTGCTGGTGGCATGCAGCGCGTCAGCGCCCGGCCAGGTGTCCGAAACGCCGACCGCGCCCGCGGCGCCGGTAACGCCCGGTGCGCCGGCTGCGGACAGCACGTCGCCGGCCGTGACGAGTGCTTCGCCCATGGCGACCCGCGCCGCCGATGACCTGGCTGTAGCGTAACGAGCACAATGCCCCACCACAGACCTGATTGACTTTCAGGCGTGTGATGGGGCATTGTGCATTCGGGCGGCGAGTATGGTGACTCGCGTAAACGAGCGCCACAAGATCCTGTGGCTGCCGCAAAACGGGTTCACGGGAACGCTCGCGGTTCTGGCCGAACGTTACGGCGGCGGAACAGTGCTGCGGCAAACCCTGGAAAGGGCATCATCACCGCCGGAGCCAAACTATCCATCGGTCTGGCAGTTTCCCACCGCTGGCTGCTGGCGCCTGACCGCCACGGCCGGCGAGGCGACCGGCAGCGTCGTGGTGTGGGTGCAGTAACGAAGGCCGCCGTACGGCCCGCTTCTACCCTGTCTCGTCGTCCGATCGTTCCCAACGACCCACCTCGACGAAGCCGCTGTACGAGGTGCGTGTACCGAAGTTGTCGATGTTGATGTCCAGATCGCTGAAGCGCTCCGGTGTGTCCCCGTCACATCTTTGAGCAACTGTTGGCGTGCCACACGCCCAGAGCGCGATCGTACCTCACCCAGACGCCTGAAGGCTTCCGTAACCATGAACTGCTCGAAGTCGTCGACGCGCACCTCGGGCAAGAGGGTGATACGATGCGTCACGATGATTCCGGGTTTGATGACTGACCCATCCCACTCCACGACATGGATGTAACGATGTGTCCTACCGTCGGTCATGACAGGACTCTCCTTTCCCTGCTGCGTTGAAAGCTTCGCTACATCTTTCATTCTACCACCAAGCCGCCTGTGAGGCCAATGGCCCCACACCTTTCCTCAGGGCAATCGGCCCGTGACGCGCAGCCTGCCCACCGGCACGCCAATCCGCCCCAGCCATTTCAGGTTTGAGCTCAATGCATACGGAATCGAGGCTTAGAGGTCGACGTATCCGTCCCCCATTGATCCGACCCCGGCTAAAGCCTCGACTCCCAGGCCCAAAGATGCCAACTTTCGGAAAAGTTGGCATCTTTACTTCGACTGCGCGCCAGTTTTGGAAAGCTGAGTCCACCATCCCGCCAGCCCGTGTGCGGTGACGTCTCGGCGACCAGGTTACGATCGCACTTGCACAAGGATGAGCTTGATGTCGGATGTGGGGTTATCCCCGGTGATCACCGGAGTCGCCGTATCGGTTGTGAACAACAGTTGGCCAGCCGCGTCACGAATCGTGGCCCGCAGGCTGTAGCGATGATTATCCTGGATCTTGGACGGATCGTAGGGCACGGCAAACGCGACGGGTACCGACTTGCCATCCATGGGGATGTCCTGCTCGCCCATCACTTCCGCCGGCGCATCGGCCCGTGAGATGTCCTGAATCTGAACGTTGGCCACGGCGCCCGGCGGTAGGGCGATGCGCTGCAAGTAGGTCAGCGTGCCCGAGACGGCGGCGGCGCCTCCGGTGCTGGTACCCTGCCCGCCAACCGGCACGACTACGATTTCGACGTCCTGCGTTGGGCTATCGCGTGTGATGACCGGGATGAAGGTGTCCGAGATGAACAACAGCTGGCCGTCGGCCGCGGTGATCCGTGCCGCGACGATGTACGTGAACCGGGGATCGATGAGTGAGGGGTCATAGGTGATCGCATACGGTACCGGTACCGATTTACCGTCCATCGCGATCTGCTGTTCACCCAGGACCGTCGCCGGCGCATCGGCGCGGAGACATCCTGTAGCTGTACGGTGATGACCGAGCCGGGCGGCAAGGCACTGCGCTGACGGTAAGTCACTGTGCCGCTGACGGTGGCGGTCGACACGCTCGGCCCCGTCACCTGGGTAGCTGGCACACAAGCGGCGAGCAGCGCGACCAAACTGGTCAAGGCGGTCGCAAAAAGACGTGTCGGCGCGTCGGGATAGTCATATAATCACTTCCTTCCATCTAACACACATGCTAACACATGCTAACACATGCTAACACATGCTAACACATGCTAACACATGCTAACACATGTTAACACACATGCTAACACACATGGGTAAAACATAAGCCCGTCCCCTCGGTCAGTATCCAGGGAGACGGGAGCCGGTCTGGTTTACGAATGGGGTGGTACGGTCCTACTTCTTAGGGCACACCACGGCGCCGTACTGTTCGAACGCGGTCTGCACGCTCTTGACGGCCTGCGTGACCGAACTCGCGGCGACACCCAATGTGGCATCGTCGGGGATCGAACGCAGGGTCTGGCTCAACGTCTTGTACGCCGTGTCGACCTGCGCGATCTGGGCTTCTTTGTAGTTCTCGCCGGCCTTCATAACGTTGGCCCATGCTTCGTCGGCCACGTCGGTCAGCTTCTGCAGGTCTGCCACCTTGACGTCGGCCGGCATTTCGCCCAGGCCCTTGAGCGCCCTGGAAGGTCGCCAGCGCCGCAGAAGTTACTTTGCGCCTCCGACATGCCGGATTGAGCACAGCCGGTGAGCAACAGAGCGACAATGGCCAGCAACATAACTGCACGTTTCATAGTCGGTCCTCCTCGAATAGTTTCGCTTCGGGGGCAAAACGCACACGCAGCGCACATTGTAGCATCAAACGACGATATTGACCAGCTTACCCGGGGCGTAAACGACCTTGCGTACAGCCTTACCGTCCAGCCATTTTTGCACCCGCTCGCTCGCCAGGGCCGCCGCGGTGGCCGCGGCTTCGCTGATATCAACCGGCACCTCGATGCGCTCACGGACCTTGCCGTTGACCTGCACCACCAGGGTGATGATATCCTCGCGGGCCAGTTCGGGATCCCATTGCGGCCAGGCCTGCTGGTGGATGCTGTACGGTCCTCCGGTGCGCTCCCACGNCTCCTCAGCCAGGTGCGGCATCACCGGCGCCAGCAGCAGCAGCAGCGTGCGCACCGCCTCGCGCCAGGCTTCACTGCCGTACACCGCCGTTTCGCGCTTNNTGATCAGGAAGTTGTTGAACTCCATCAGCGCGGCCAGCATGGTGTTGAAGCGGAAGGCCGCGATGTCGGCCGTGGCCCGCCCGATGGTCTGGTGGGTGCGGCGTCGCAGCTCGGCGATCTGTGCACCGGTGATGTCATTGGTCGGCGGCGATTTCTCCGGCGGCGCCAGCACGACGTTCCACACGCGGTGGGCAAAACGCTGGATCCCCTCGATGCCCTGGCTGTTCCAGGNGCCGCCCATTTCCCACGGGCCGATGAACATCAGGTAGCCGCGCACCACATCGGCGCCGTTGTGCTGCACCAGCTCGTCAGGCGACACGACGTTGCCGCGGCTCTTGGACATCTTTTCGTTGTCCTCGCCCAGGATGATACCCTGGTTGAACAGGCGCAGCATGGGCCGTCNGAACGGCACGATGCCCAGGTCGCGCAGGGCCTTGGTGAAGAAACGCGTGTACATCAGGTGCATCGTGGCGTGTTCGATACCGCCGGTGTACTGATCGACCGGCAGCCAGTAGGCGCCCGNCGCCGCGTCCCAGGGCAGGTCGTCGCGCTGGATGCGCTCGCCGGCCTTCCAGTAGGGCGATACGTACGCGTACTGGTACCAGGAGGAGCACATGAACGTGTCCATCGTATCGGTCTCACGCTCGGCCGGCCCACCGCACTGCGGGCAGGTGACGTAACGGAAGCCAACGTGGTACTTCAGTGGGCNTCGCCCGTGGGCAGGAANCTCGGCATCGTCGGGCAGCCTGACCGGCAGATCGGCATAGGGTACCGGCGCCATGCCGCAGGTGGGGCAATGAATGATCGGGATCGGCGCACCCCACATGCGTTGGCGGCTGATCAGCCAGTCGCGCAGTTTATAGTTGATGGCGCCCTGGCCGATACCCTCCGCGGCCAGCCAGGACGTCACCTCGGCCTTGGCGATATCACCCGGCGTCCCGCTGAAGGGCCNTGAATGGATCATCGCGGCGTACGCGTCGTGAAACAGCACGCCGGCATAGAACGGCCGGTCAGACAGAATCTGCATGGTCGTGCTGACGTGCGCGGTGCGCTGCGGGGCAATCCGCCGGCAGCGCTCGACGATGGCCTGGTCGGCGGCCACGCTGTCCAGCTCGATCGTCGCGTCGTCGAAGACGAATACCACCGCGCCGGCCGTGTCGACCCATTTGCCCGGCGCCTTGAACTGGCGCACGATGGCGATGTAGGTCTCGACCTGCTCCGGCTGCAGCGTCACGTCGAAGGCGTCGGCCGTGATCGTGTAGGCAATGCCGGCGTTGTCCAGGGCCGCGGTGAAGCCAGACCGTACGTGATTGTGCCAGGCAGTGCTGCGNNTCACCCCGTCGGGCCGGGCAATGACTGGAATGATGGGCAGGCCAAACTTCAGGGCAAAGGCAAAGTCACGTTCGTCGTGCGCCGGCACGGCCATGATGGCGCCTGTACCGTAGGTGGCCAGGACGTAATCGGCAATCCACACGGGGATCCGTTCGCCGTTGACCGGGTTGGTGGCATAACCGCCCGTAAAGACGCCCGTCTTCTCGCGGTCGGTGGCCGTACGCTCGATCTCGGTTTGGCGGCCGGCCTGGAACTTGTAGGCATCGACCGCGGCNNGCTGCGTGTCGGTGGTCAGCCTGTCGACCAGGGNGTGCTCAGNGGCCAGCACCATGAAGGTCGCGCCCCACAGCGTGTCCGGCCGGGTGGTGAAGACGCGGATCGGCTCTCCAGTCTCGGCCATGAAGTCGACGTGCGCGCCTTCGCTGCGCCCAATCCAGTTGGTCTGCAGCAGGCGTACGCGCCANNGCCACTGCATCTTATCGAAGTCCAGCAGCTCGTCGGCGTAGTCCGTGATCCTGAAGAACCACTGGTTCAGGTTTTTGATCACCGGCGTGCCGCAGCGTTCGCAGTGGCGGTCTTCGCCCCAAACCTGTTCACGCGCCAGGGTTGTGTTGCACTTCGGGCAAAAATCGACCGGGGCAAAGTCGCGGTAGGCCAGGTTGGCCTCGTACAGGCGCAGGAAGAACCACTGCGTCCATTTGTAGTACTCGGGGTCGCAGGTCACAGCCTCGCGGTCCCACGCCCACATCGCGCCCATGCTGCGCAGCTGCTGGCGCATCCGTTCGATGTTGGCGTNAGTCCAGACCTGCGGGTGGATGTTGCGTTTGATCGCCGCGTTTTCGGCCGGCCAAAACGCGTCGAAGCCGATGGGGAAAAAGACGTTGTAGCCCTGCATACGGCGGTAGCGGGCGGCGGTGTCACTGGGCGCCATCGCGTACCAGTGGCCAATGTGCAGGTCACNCGAAGGGTAGGGCAGCATGGTCAGGAAGTACCACTTCGGCCGGCTGGGNNCCTCCACAGTGGCATACAGTCGCGACTCTACCCAACGNNCCTGCCACTTGGAGCCGATCTCCTGCGGTGTGTAACGATCTACCATGATTTCTCCTCCTGGCCGGTCTGCGCAGCGTGTGGCAGAAACGGCGGGCAAAATAAAAGCGCCCTTGTCCGGTCAGGGACGAAGGAACGCTCCGCGGTACCACCCTGGTTAGCGCGCGGCTGGCTGCCCGATGGTTTCGGCGCCTCGCCCGCCGCACTCACCCGGTCAACGACCGGGTGAGTGGGCGACAGGCCGTGTGACAACCATGCCGAGACTCCTTTTGAACGCGCTCGCTCTGTTATCCCGTTAACGGAGGTGACCCGGCGCAGGCTACTCCTCAAGGTACGGCATCGGCTGCCGAAACAGTTCTTGCTTCACCCGCGCAGCTCCCGGTCGAGTTCGGTCTTCTGACAGGCACCGCTGCCCACAAGCTCGCACCAGCCGCTTGTTCTCTGAGTGCTGACCTACTACTACCGTTCGTTGCTTTTCGCGGCGCAAGTATACGGCAACCCGGGGGCTTGTCAAGGACAGATTGGCGACAAAACCACGTCAATCTACCACGTGTCTGCCGCGAGTTGTACGTCCAGCAGGTCGATCATACCATCGGCGTTGAGGTCGAAGACCGCGCTGTACCCTGGGGTGCGGCTATCGCTCAGCCAGCGCGCGGCGACGAGCGCACATCGACCACGTCGCTCACGCCATCGCCGTTGAGGTCACCGGTGATGGCGGCGGCCACGGCCAATCGCCCCAGACGGGCCAGGCGGCCGTCGAAAAATCGGCCGGCCAGGCGCCGACCGCCCGGCGCGCGTGCCCAGGCCGTCGACGAACGGCTGACCATAGGCGACGGCAAAGCCGCTGTCCTGCACTGTGCTGAGCGCGACATCATTGCTGTCGCCGCTAACCAGCGGCATACGCAGCTCGTAGGTGATAACGCCGCCCTGCACGCTGGCCACACCCTGACCGTCCTGCTGGCCGTCCAAAACCAGGGTGCTCCCATTCCAGCGCCAATCCCGCCAGCCACTGCCGACACCCAACGATTTGACGTCACCGCCGCTGAACCACAGCGTAAGGCGTCGCCGGCCACCGGCGCGATGCCGCGCACCTGGGCCGCCGCCCACAACTGGTTACCCGCACCGGGCGTGGCTGCCAGCCACACGTCGAGCGTGCCCTGCCGCGGCTGATCGGTCAGGAAGGCGAGGGGATCTGCACGTGGCGCGCCCTGCCATTCGTTGGGCTGCATCACGCCGTCGAGCACAGGGGAGGGCCACTCAGACGAACTGCGCGTAGGGGGCGAAGGGCAAGGTTTGCCGCAGGGCGCCAGCCAGGTCCAGCTTGCCAGCGCCCCACTGTTCGTTGGTGTTCAGGCCGGTAAAACTGTCACGCCGCGCGCCGGCCCGCAGGGCGGCTTCGATCTCGATGGCGTTCAGGTCCGGCCGTGCCTGGCGCAACAGGGCCACTGCCCCNNCGATGTGCGGCGCCGCGCCGCTGGTGCCGCTGAACCAGCGGTACTGGCCCCACGCTCCCGTCACCGTACGGTCCAGCGCGGCCACAATGTCGTAGTTGCTGGGCGCGGTCACATCCATCAGCGCCTGGCCGTCGACGCGNNGACCCTGCCCACTGAACGCGCTCAACCCACCCACGGTGACCGGGTCCAGGCCAGCGCTGAAGCCGCGTGTACTGTACGATCCAACCACAATGCCCGCGTCGGCGGTGGCAGGCCAGACCACGCTGCTGGCCGGGTTACGGAACGCCCCACTCGAAGCCCCCACGAAGGCCGTGCGGTTGTCCTGTACGAAGGCCGTCAGCGTCAGAGGACTGGTGTGGGTATTGGTCACCGCCAATGTCCAGGTACCAGACGCCAGGGGTGTACGCAGAAGGTGGATGTCGANCCCGCCGGTGCCGCGGCTGGAGAAAAAGCGTCCACTGGCGACCGTGTGCCCGTCGGCAGTCGTCGTTGTCGTTGCGCCCGCCGGCACGACGTAGCGGTTGCCCGCGCCGCCCGTGGGTGTGGTCAGTGCAGCGGCCAGCAGGTTGCTGTCACCCTGCCACACCAGGGTGACATCGGCTGTCGCCGCGTCGACGCCCGTGGGCTGGCTGAGCGGCAGGGNTAGCGCCCGCGCCGGGGCCAACGTCAGGTGGGCATGTTTACGGCCGCGGTTCAGGTTCCCCGCCGGCAGAACCTGCACCACACCCTGCTGGTGCGCGGCGCTGATCATGGCTTCCTGGTTGGATGAGCCGTCGAAATATTCGCCGGCAATGTGTGTGTACTCGTGGATGACGACATCCGCGCCGTTGTCCAGCGACCAAATCAGCGACTGGCTGAGCGAATTGCCGGAACCGTAAGGGTCGGCCAGGAGGAGGTCAGCGTCGGGCGCCACGCTGGTATAGCGGCTGAACCCACGCCAGCCGCCGGCCACGATGCTCAATACGGCCGTGCCATGGTTCATGTCGTCCGGTGCGGTCTGGCTCAGGTCGATCCCGCGTCGCCGCGTGACGCCGCCGTTGTCGAAAACCTTGGCGATGCGGCTGGCGCCCAACCCAAGCAGGGTTTCACCCGGGTCCAGCAGATGGTTGCCGTTGTTATCGGCGACCAGNNAAAGACGTTCGCCCATGCCGGGCAGGTTGTCACTCCCCGGCCCATAGTCGCGCTGGTTGTTGCCGTTGTTGTCGTTGTACAGCCAGTCCATATCGGTGCGGTAAACGCCGTCGTTGGTGCCGGGCACATCGTACGGGCGCGGAAAACCGTCGAACTGCAACGACGTGGCATCGACAAACCGTAAGGTCTCGTTGGGTTCCGCCGTACCATTGCCGTTGAGGTCGACCGCATCCTGGCNCGAGCCGAAGCTGCCGCTGTGGTTGACGTCCAGCCAGGTGAAGGTTCCACCATCGGCGCGAAAGANGCAGGGGTGGAACACATCCACGCCGGTATCGATATCGGCCACGGTGACGCCGGCGCCGCTCAGGCCCGATGGCAGCGTGTGGGAGACCACCCAGGCGGCCGTGCCGTGGATGTCGGGCACGCTGATATCGAGCGGCGGCGTCAAATCCTCGGTGGTGTCGGCATCGACCTGCACGATATCGGTGCGCGANNGCAGGCTGTCGAACTGGCCCCATGGGACCGTCAGGGGCACGATGTTGGCCAGCTGTCCGGCCGGGGCCCAGCCGGCGGCGGCCAGGGCGGCCAGTTCTTTATCATCCAGGGTGTGATCGAACCGCACAGTCACGGGCACTGCCGCGGCCAGCCCGCCGGTCAGCTCCCCGCGCCTGGCGCGTGCGCAGCCACTGCAAGCGACCATCGACCGCCCGCGGGCACACCGAATCACGGGCCAGGGTGCAGGCCGGCGCTGTAGGGGCCGCCGGCGGGCAACAGCAGGTTCGACAGCAGCAGAAACAGGATCAGGCTTATCTTTCCCACAGCGAGACACACTCCACATGGTAGGTTTGCGGAAACAGATCGATCGGCTGTACGGTGCGCAGTACGAAGCCGGCGCACGCAGCCGGGCGGCATCGCGCCAGTGTGGCCGGATCGCACGACACGTAAACGAGTCGCGGCGGGGCCAGGCGTGCGAGGGCCTGTACGACACCATCTTCCAGGCCCCGGCGCGGCGGGTCGACGACGATGCCGTCGAACGGCCCGTGCAGCGTCGCCAACACCGCCTCGGTGGCTCCCGTGTGCAGCGTGACGTTGGGCTGCGCNNACGCGTTCCAGGCAAAGTCAGCACAGGCGCTGGGGCTGGCCTCGATCGCGTCGACCTGTTCGACCAGNNGGGCCAGGGTCAGGGCAAACAACCCCACCCCGGCGTAGGCGTCCAACAAGCGCTGCCCGGGCTGCGGGTCGAGGAATGCCACAACCCGATCGACCAGGGCCTCCGCGCCAGCCGAGTTGACCTGGAAAANACTGCCGGCCGAGATGCGGTAGCGCAGGCCGGCGATCTCCTCGGCGAGGCAGGCCTGGCCAACGAGCGCCTCCGCCGTACCGTCGGCGTACAGTCGGGCCACCGATATCGGCAGGTCAAGGCTGAGGGCGGGCGCGTCGCCGTCGGTCTCCAGCGCCAGCAGCGTATCGCCCGTGCGCAGTCCGGCGCGGATNNGGCCAGGCGCGTCACCCGGTCGCGGGGCGGCGCAGCCGCGGCCGTGGTCGTTCGTTCGGGTGCGCGGCGCCTCGCCCAGGACCCACAGTTTGCCTTTGTAGGTGGGGGCTGCCGTGGCATCCGCGTCCGGTTCCGCGTCCTCGGCGGTCGTCAGTCCCGCCCACAACGCGGCGTGCACCTCGTCCAGCGGCGGCGCAGCGAGCCGGCACTCGGCAACGGCGACCAGGTCGTGGCTGTTGGCCCGCTGCAAGCCCGGCAGCCCGTCGGCTGTGACGCCAAACTGGATATGGTTGCGGTAATGCCAGGCCGGGTCAGGCTGGTCCTCCAGGGCCACGGCCCACACCTCTTCCACCGGCGGATCCGCAATATGGCCGAGGCGCTGCGNCTGGTCACGGACGATGTCGCGCTTCAGGGCCAGCTGGCGGGCGTAGGCGATGTGCTGCCACTGGCAGCCGCCGCNACGCCTCGNGCCAAAATAGGGGCACGGCGGCGTCACCCGGTCCGGGCTGGGCGCCTCGATCGTCAACAGGCGGGCACGGGCNNAATGGGCCTTTTCCTGCACCAGTTCAACGGTCACGCGCTCGCCGGGAATCGCGTAAGGCACGAAGACCGTCTTGCCGGCATGGCGCCCGATCGCTTCGCCGCCGTGGGCGATGCCGCTGAGGGTGAGGAGGGTTGGAGGTTGGACGTTGGACGTTGGAGGGTGGACGTTGGAGGTTGGAGGCTGGAGGGTGGTGTGCGGCCGGTTTTGGGGGCTGGTTTTTACGTTTCACGGGTTGATTCTCCCGGCGCAGCGAGCCTCTGGAAGCAGAAGGTAGTAACTGGGTAACCATTGGCCAGACACCACGCTTCACGGGTGGTGGGTACGGTATCGGCGAAGCGCGNCGCCAGGGCCGCGTCGGGCGGCGAAAACTGGCCGCTGGCTGCAACGACGTCGGCAATCAGGTCGGCGTAGGCGGGCACGTCGGTTTTGACGTGCAGCAGGCCACTGCAGGCCAGGGTACGGGCGTAGAGGTCGACGGNTAAAGGGGTGAACATGCGCCGGTGTTGGTGGCGTCGTTTCCACCACGGGTCGGGCAGGAGCACGTGGATCACCTGGGCGCAGGCGGGCGGTAGGGCGCGCCAGGGCGNTAACGCATCGTCGCCCGAGACCAGGACGTTGGGCAACCCTTCGGCCTGGATGGTCTCCAGGACAGGTTTCACGCCCTCCCAGCGCACCTCGAAGCCAAGGAACTGATGCGTCGGATGTTTGCGCGNCCGGTCCAGGAGGAAGGCGCCGTCGCCAAACCCGATCTCGATTTCCANGGTGGCCCGCGCCAGAAACTGCGCCAGGCGGGCCTGGTAAGGTTCCGCGGCCAGGTCGGCGACTTGCAGCAGCGCCCCGTCCAGGGGCGCATAGAGGTGACCGGTGCGCTGTGTCCGGCGCCGTGGGTCACCTCCAATCAGACCTTTGCCCGTGGCTAGATTGCCCGCGTCGAACGTGGCGCCAGCCGGGTCGCTCAAAAACGTTCGGGGTTTCCGCGTCGCGTCATGGATCGATTGGATCAATGCGCCGGCTATCGCGCGTCTTCAAACCAGCGCCTGGATTGCCATGGTCACTACGTAACCGCCAAAGGCCAGCACCAGGGCATTGAGCAGGTGCCAGACAGAGATGCGGCTGTAGAGCTTCTCTTTCCAATCGACCAGGTCGTTGATCGGCGCCCCATGCACCTCATCGCCAAAAACCGGCAGCACGCGCGATCCCGTACAGCAGGCCCAGCGCGGCCCCGTAGAGGGGGACGGCCACGGCCAGGTTCCACAACAGCATCGTGTGGTAGGATGCGAAGGGCAGGTAAGTAATGAAGCCCGCGCCCCCAAGGCCGCACCGTAGATTGCGGCGCCCCGGTAGAGGCCGATCGTCGCCCAACTGCGCGGCACCTGGATGGCCAGGGCCGGTAGGGGCAGGTTCAACAGGCCGATCTCGTTGAGGCTGTACAGCAGGGCAAAGCCGCCGACGAGGGCCATGAGCAGATAGTGAACAGCGCTGGGCAGACTCAGCCAACGCTGCAGGCCGGCGGCGGCCCAGGCCAGCAGCGTATTGAAGAGCACCACCGTAACGACCAGCGATAGCGCATAAACCAGGCCCGAATCAGCCACTGGCGTTGAGTTTGACGCTCCTGCACGAGGGGCGCGATCACGAAGATCATGTTGACCCCTCAAGGGGTGCAGGTCTTCGACAACCCCGCCGTGATGGCCAGTACCGCCCCCAAAACCAGGGCAACCGTCAGCGGTGCGGCGCCCTCTGGAGCGAGCAGGCCCAAGGCCACGGCCAGCAAAACCCCCAGCAGTGTGGTCATCAGCACCAGGTGACTGCTGCGCAGCGTACGTGGTGTATCGGTCATTCTCCCCTCCTCATTCGTTCGTTGCCACAGGCTTCGTATTGCGGCCCGCTCATGGCTTCGTACGCCTGTGCCCTTAACAGCCCGACGTCCGCGTAATCGGGTGACGTGTGAACGGGTCGAGCGGGTTGGTCGACACGCAGCCGCACTGGCGGTCGCTGGGGCAGTTCGGCTTGCGGCACCAGCAGTCGCAGCACGTCGTGGGGTTGACGCTGCCGCCGCAGGTCCAGCAGCCGCCCGTGTTGGGGTAGTAGATCAGATTGATCCAACACGGCTCGCGGCAGGTACCGTCCTCGTTGCAGCGAAAGCCGTAATCCGGGCAGTACGGCCCCGGCGGCGAACAGCAGTCATGATAACCCAGCTTGACCCGTGTGGCCACACTGGGTGAATTCATGGCTACCGAGGCCAGGAAGGCAAAAGTGCCCTGTGCCATGCGCCCCAAGAAACTGCGGCGTAACCGTGCGGCGTGCGATCGCCTCACTCGCCAACTGGGTACGCGTCTCTTGCTCTGTAGACATCGTGACCTCCTCGTGCTAACTCGAACTCAAAATCCATTCACCAACACTGCTTGCTGGCGCGGGCTACAGCGATCAGCCTGGAACTTGAGCACCAGGCAGGCGTGCCCCGTTACCCTGTCAGAGCGGCACTGCGTTCAATGCCCACTGCCGTTCTGCCCGTTCGCGGTCACCTCGGCGGCCACGGGACGGTCGAACAGCACCTCAAGATGGATGCGCGTATTCACCAGGCCCTTACCCATCACCTTGCCTTCTTCATCGAGGGCAAATGCAAACGGTGTAACGCGTGCCAGGTAACGGCTCTGCAGTGATTCATCCTCAGGAATCGTCAGAAGNNTGGCACGTATGTCGAACAGGGAGGCAAAGCGGGTGTTGTCCTCCTGCGGCGCCCCGCTGAGAAAGAAAGTGCGTACCTTGCCGCTGTTAGCCTCGGCATACGCGTTGAGATCGGGGATCGGCTGCTGGCAGGGCCGGCAGTGGGGAGAGCCGAACACCAGCAGCACCCGACTGCCCCGATAGGTGCGCAGACGGTGCATCTGGCCGTCGATGTCAGGCGCGGCGAAGTCGGGCGCTTCCGTGCCTTCGGGGATGCCGTCGCGTGAGACGGCNNCGCCGCGACCGAGGTACATCAGGCCGACCTGGCGGTAGAGTACGAAGACCAGGAAGGCCAGTGCCAGAACGAATACCCAGAGAATGACTGTGCTGATAATCCAAATTGCTGACATCACATCACCGTTTTCGGCGCAGGCCCAGGGATGGCCAGGGCCTCCACCCATGGGCTGCGGCTAATCGTCGCGCTGACCTGACCGGTCAGCAGGACCGTGGCAATGCCGGCCAGGGCGAGGAAAAGACAGGGCAGCGCATCCACCCAGGGCAGGTTGGCGGCGGGGTACTGCGCCGGCCAGATGACCGACTGCACGGCAAAAACGTGCCCGGCGTGACGATCACGGGCAACAGAATCATCATCAGGATCGTATTGCGCACGACCAGCACCCCGACAACTCCTCGGAAAAGAGGTTGCCAAAGCAGTGACAGTCGGGTCGTGCACCGCGGCGCAGGTTCCAGCCGATCGCCAGCGTGAAACTCAGTAAGGTCAACAATGCCACCACCGCGGCAAACTGGGTCCACAGGCCAATCAGCAGCAGCGCGCCGCCGCCAGCTCAACGTAAGGGATCAAGATGGCGTAAGGCTCGACCAGGACGTTGGGCAAGGTCCGAAAATTGTAGACCGCCATGATGAATCCCTTCGGGTCTTGCAGCTTGGCAACGCCCGAAAGGATGAACATCAGGCCGATCAACCACCGCACCGTGGTGATCAGGTATGGATTGGCGAACAATGGCTGGTCACGCGTGGCCCTCGGTTTTCGGATCAGGGGCGTTAGTGTAACACAGGATGGAGCGAGATACAAAATGGGGGAGGGCGTGGCAGGTGGAGAATAGGGGTTGGGGTTGGGGGATGGGGCAGGGAGCGTATGCTCCCAACCCCTATCCCCAAGCCCTGGCCCTTGAAATTTAGCGTGACTTGCGCCACCCAGACGGCGCCCGCGGCGCGGCAAGCACCGCCGGCACGACGGCCCACGGCACACTGGCCAGTGGGGCTACCGGGCTGGCATCGACCGTGCTCAGGTCGACCGCGGTTGGGGTGTCAGGCGCACAGGCGGTGATGGCCACGTTGTCCACCTGCCACCACCAGTCCCAACTGGAGTTTCCGTAGTGCCAGCGCACGCGCGTTGTTGCTGCCGGCGCCAGGCATCGCGTGCTCTTCCAGGCGTGGACCGCGCGTTGGCGGTCCATGTCTTGAGGTTGCTCCAGGTTGCGCCGTTGTCGGTGCTGGCATCGAGCGCACCGTATTCGGAACCACCGGGCTGTAGTAGTAGAAGTCCATGTTGAACGACACCCTCGGGTCGGCCAGGCCGGTCAGGTCGAGGGTTGACGTCCACATCTCGGTGTCCATGCTGCTCGCGCTCCCGCAGTAGTCACTGTCGGCGATGGCGAACTTGCCAGTGCCGCCGGTCAGGTTGGTGCGGCCATTGGGGTTCGTGTTGTCCCACACACAGGCGCCGCCGGGGACGTTGTTGACAACGTTCCAGCCGGCCGGTGGGAAGCTGCCCTCGAAGTCCTGGCTCAACACGGTTACCTCATGGAAACCAATCTGGCAGCGCTCAGGCGGCGGCGCTGGTTCACCAATCTGGATGAAGTCGAAACGGATGTTGCCCGTGGAAGCACCGGCCGAGTTGGCGCCGAACTCCAGCGTGACGTTCTGCCCGGCGTAAGCCGACAGGTCGTAAGTCTTCTCGACCCAGTTGGGGAAGGTATCGTTGGCCTGGATCAGGTCGTAGTCCAAACGGTCGTGCCGTTCACCTTCAGGTAGGCCTGGTCGAGGTCGGGGTCGTCCGCGTCCGGGCGGTAGGAGATGATCCAGAAGTGCAGCATGTTGTCCGTAGCGGGCACCGCGATGCCGGCCTGGGACACCGAGCGGAGGTCGGCGTACCGCCGCAGTAGCCGCCGCCCCAGAAGTCCATCGTGCCGTCCTTGGCCGCCACACCCCAGACGCCGCTCCAGTCGCCGATCCACTCACAGGTGGAGTTGGTCACTTCGGTCCAGGCGGAGGCCGGCGGCGGGCCATTTTCGAAGCTGCCATCGTTGATGAGGCCAGCCGGCGCCGCCGCCGGCCCAGCCGCTGCGGGACCAACTGCAACCACACCCGCCGCCGACAGAGTATTGGGTACTGGTGGGCTGGCCTTCTCCGCCGCCACCCCCAAGACCAGTGCCAATGACAGCACGGTCACCAGGACGATACAAAAGGCGATCTTGCGCATCACGAATTTCCTCCTTGGTCGTTTGGAATGTCAGAGAGACGAACGGCTCTCGATGCGAGTACGATTTTCATACGCGGGGATCCCTTCTAACGGAAGTCGCGTCGCTCATAGGCGACGCCGGGTGAAATCAGAGTACTGCCAGTCGCGACAGGCCACCTCCTTTCACGGGGTTGGGGTTGGGGCAGGAAGCGCACGCTCCCCAACCCCTAACCCCTAACCCCTGATACAGCTAGTTCGTGCTGCGGCGCCAGCCCCAGGCCGAGACGCCCGCCACCAATGCCAGTACGGCCACCGCAATCAACCAGCCGTTGCCCGCATTCGTGGAAGTGCTGCTCAGATCGCTCAGGTTGACGCCGGTGGGCGCACCGCACGGGTCATAGGTCAGGACATAATCGTCCGTCCAGACGCCCGTCGCACCCACAGAGGTGTCGGAACCCAGGCGGTAGCGGAACTGTACGTTCTGCCCCGCGTAGGGCAGCAGGTTGACCACCACCTGCGCAAAGCCGTTGCCCGCCGGAACGTTCCCCGTCCAGGCCGGTCGTCCAGCCAACGGGTTGCTGAAGCTGGAACTGATGGTGCCGTTGTAACCACCCATCGTGATGTTCGCGCCCGCGTCGTTCCAGGTGCTCCCACCGTCGGTGCTGATCTCCAACACCGCCCCGTCGTAGGTGTTCTCCGTACGCACACGGTGGTAGAAAGTCAGACTGGCCGATGTGGACGCACCGGGGATGGCGAACGGGTTCGTCAGCACCAGCCGCGTGTCACTGACGGAGCCTGGTCGGCGCAAAGGCCGAGTAGGTCCCCGTGTTGGCCGCCGTGTTCACCGCAGCCCAGGCCGGGGCGCCGTCAGCCGTGAAGATGCCCAACGTGCCGCTCTCGAAACCCTCGCTCACCGAGCAGCTGTTCGGCGTCGCTGTCGGCGTCGGCGTCGCCGTCGGCGGCGCAGTGGGCGTCGGTGTTGGGGTGGGGCCCGTGCCGATGCTACCGCTCAGGCGGAAAAGCAGGTCAGGATAGGCGCCGACGCCGCAGGTCGCCACGCGGGCGCCCCAGTTCGTGCAGGGAGTGCCAAAACCACCGCCCGGGTTGCGCCAGGCCGAGGCGCTGTTGGACTGCACCGTACGCTCGGTCCAGCCCACTGGCCGCCGGCGCCGAAGTCCATACGCGCCTGTACCGAAACCCAGTAGGTGCCGGAGGGCAGGGTGACGGCAGGGCCAGGGCGATAGTGAAATTACCGCCGGATTCGCCCGACGGGACGCTCAGCGCGCTGTAAACCTGCGCCCCAGGCAGCCCGCTGGCGTCCTGATAGAAGTAAACGTTGGCCAACGTTGACGGACCAGTGCCGTTCCAGTAGGCGCCGGCGATATACACCTCGTTGATATTCCAGGAGCCATCGCCGGATGGGATTACGAAGTCATCGGCTGCCTGATTATCATAGGGATCATTGGCCGCTTCTGAAGTCCTGTGAGGTGATCGAATCGGTGCCAGCGTTATCGGTCTGGTCGTAGAGTACGGCGTACGGGCCGGCGTCAGGCGCAACCACGTTGCTGCTCGAGCCGGTTAGTGTGGGCGGTAGGGGCCGCGCTGGCCAGGGCCGGCGCCAGTGTCAGTACCAGCAGGGCAACCAGGGTTGCCAGGAGGGCGATCTTACGCATTGTGCGTTTCCTCTCTGAACGTTTGTCATACTCACGGGGTTGGGGGATGGGAGTTGCGGGTTGGGGGTGGGGGCAGGAAGCGCACGCTCCCCAACCCCTAACCCCTAACCCCTGATACAGCTAGTTCGTGCTGCGGCGCCAGCCCCAGGCCGAGACGCCCGCCACCAATGCCAGTACGGCCACCGCAATCAACCAGCCGTTGCCCGCATTCGTGGAAGTGCTGCTCAGATCGCTCAGGTTGACGCCGGTGGGCGCACCGCACGGGTCATAGGTCAGGACATAATCGTCCGTCCAGACGCCCGTCGCACCCACAGAGGTGTCGGAACCCAGGCGGTAGCGGAACTGTACGTTCTGCCCCGCGTAGGGCAGCAGGTTGACCACCACCTGCGCAAAGCCGTTGCCCGCCGGAACGTTCCCCGTCCAGGCCGGTCGTCCAGCCAACGGGTTGCTGAAGCTGGAACTGATGGTGCCGTTGTAACCACCCATCGTGATGTTCGCGCCCGCGTCGTTCCAGGTGCTCCCACCGTCGGTGCTGATCTCCAACACCGCCCCGTCGTAGGTGTTCTCCGTACGCACACGGTGGTAGAAAGTCAGACTGGCCGATGTGGACGCACCGGGGATGGCGAACGGGTTCGTCAGCACCAGCCGCGTGTCACTGACGGGCCTGGTCCGGCGCAAAGGCCGAGTAGGTCCCCGTGTTGGCCGCCGTGTTCACCGCAGCCCAGGCCGGGGCGCCGTCAGCCGTGAAGATGCCCAACGTGCCGCTCTCGAAACCCTCGCTCACCGAGCAGCTGTTCGGCGTCGCTGTCGGCGTCGGCGTCGCCGTCGGCGGCGCAGTGGGCGTCGGTGTTGGGGTGGGCCCGTGCCTCCATCGCCTTGAACGACGAAGGGAAGTCCTGCTGCGTGCTGTTGCCGGTATCGACCGCAGGGTTCCAGATGCTGGCTGTGGGATCCCACTGCAGCCCGTTGGAGCCTGGCTTCTGTGTTTGCCCAGCGATCGTTACTGGCGGCGCCCACGGGCCGGAGCCAGCGTGCCGCCGGTCTGCCAGTCGACCCAGTAGGTGCCGGGCCCAGGAACGTATTCACCGTCACTACGTCAGCCATGATCGGCCGCGCGGTGTCCCCCAGGCCGGTGTCGAGCACACGGTAGATGTTGGACTGGCTGCTGCTGGCCAGGCGGTTGGTCGTAGTGTCACCGAAGACAATGCTGCCGACGCCGGGCACACCATTCCAGATGCGCAGGTTGACGTTATTGATAGTGCTGGTGGTCGTCGAGCCAGTTTGGTAGGCATAGAAGGTGATGGTGGTGATGTTCCAACCGCTGCCCGTTACGGTGAAGTCGTCAGCCATGCGGTAGCCACTGCTGATGGCGTGGCCGAAGCCGTAGGTGCTGTTGCCCAATGCGGTCTGCAGTGCGCTGGCATCAGCGCCGCCCGCGCCGCCACCCGGATGGGTGACCAGCGGGCCGTTGTCGTACAAAACTGCACCCGGGGCAACCGGCCGCAGCGGAACATTGTAGCCACCGCTGGCAGGCACACCAGACTTGTCGCCCAATGTCGCAACGTCGGCCGCGGGCCGCTGCCGTTGCCTGGGGCTGCGCTGGCCAGGGCCGGCGCCAGCAGGGCCAGCACCATGACTACAAGCAACAGTACGTAAAGAGTCGTCTTCTTCATGGGACGTAATCCTCCTCTAAGGTTCGCGCGGATAACAGGGCTGATAGGGGAAAAGCAGGGTCGCAAATTGGCCGATGGGCACCTCCTTCCCTTGAGGCGGTTTCTGGAATCTATTCTGAACATCCGGTTCTACACCAGAATATCGCCCCATGACAGAGTTCTGGAGAAGCTGCGAGAGCGATGGAAAATCCCACCTACGGGCGGCGCTGGCAGATCGAAGCGGCCTGGGTATCAGCGTTGCAGTCAGTCGGCCACCAACCAGCGCGGTTACGGCGACGCACCTCTCCTTCGCGAATGGCGTTCAGCCAGGGTTTGGCTGAATGGGTCATCTATCACGTAACGCGAAGCAATCGATCGGTAAGAACCACGAGGCCATGCTCGGGTCGGGCAAAAGTCCGCTCGTGATCGCTAGAAACGGGACGATTCCACCGAATGCACTTCCTGTGCCGGAACTCTTGGTCCGGCCGGGGTAGGAGTCTGGCGCGAGGCAAACACAACGAAAACTTCGTGGCCGATTATGACACAGTTTGCGGATGTTGTCAAGCGCAACCGCGGAATCAACGAAAAGCCGGGTTTCTGATCGGCCGCCCATTGGCGGCCTACATCGACTCCGCCCTGGCTTCCAGACCTTCGGGGTCGAGGATGACAATGCGTTTGCGGCCGATGTCGATCAGGCCTTCGTTCTTGAGGTCGTTGAGAACCTGGGTGGCGGTCTCACGGTACGTCCCGACCATCTCGGCCAGGTCCTGATGGGTGAGCTTNNTGATCTCGCTGCTGCCCTGTTCNNTGCGCGCGCGCAGGAGCAGCGAGGCCAGACGTGCGGGAATGCCTTTGAATGCCATATCTTCGAGGCGTTCTTCGGCTTCGTGCAGGCGCCGGCCGGTGATGTTCAGGACACGCAGGGCAACCTGCGGTTTGTTGAGGATCAGCCGCTCCAGGTCGGTGCGGCTCATGACGCAGATCAGGCAATCTTCGATGGCTTCGGCAAAGGTGTTGTGCATCTGCTCGCCCACCAGCGCCATTTCGCCGAACAGGCTNNGCCGGGGCAGGGTGGTGATGACCAGCTNTTTGCCCTCGGCCGAAATGCGGTAGAGCTGTACCCGTCCCTGTTTGATGATGAAGAGAACCTCGGTCACCTCCTCGGGGCGATAGAAGACTTTGCCCTTCTGGACGTGGCTGATGGTGGTGATGCGGTCCAGCTCCTGCATTTCGCGCGGCGAAAGGTCCTGAAAAATTTCGATGTCAGACAGATAACCGATTTTGTCGCGCATACCGCTGCTCGCCTCTCTTCCTCTAAGAGCCTATCCGAGATAACCGTCACGGGACGTAACTGCTCAGAGCCTATCCGAATAACCGTCACGGGGCAACACTGTGGCGCGTTTTCCGGGTTATTCGGATAGGCTCTTAGTACTACAACCGTACTTGTCATGCTGAGGCCCGTCGTTTGGGCTGAAGCATCTGGTTTGCCAGCGCGAGACGCTTCGCTGGCGGTCTGGGATGCCGAAATCTGGCCGCAACACCGGCTCAACGTGACATTGCCAGCGAAGTACGGTTGTAGTATTAGCCAGCCGTTCAGAAACCGGGTTTTTCTCGTGCGAGCAAGGTTTTCGCCTGTACAACGGCCTTTCATCGCGCCATGACCCTGGTCTGCGAGACAAAAACCCGGTTTCTTTGAGCCAGCCTGAGTGGTTACCACGAGACAACGCTGTGGCGCGTTTTCGGGTTATTCGGGCAGGCTCCAAACCGTCCCACTTGTGCGGGTCAGTGCTATATCCACCATCTCACGTTACGGCTGACCGGGCACTCGACTCGCTGCGAACATTATACCTGGTATGCGGGGGAAGCAAACCCGGTTGGGGAGGGGCGGGTGGCAGGTAGTGGCGACTTTAGTCGCTCTGGCGGACGACTAACGACTGAAGTCGTGACTACGGGGCTGGCGTTGGTAGTGGCGACTTTAGTCGCTCTGGGGAACGACTAACGACTGAAGTCGTGACTACGGGGCTGGCGTTGGTAGTGGCGACTTTAGTCGCTCTGGGAACGACTAACGACTGAAGTCGTGACTACGGGGCTGGCGTTGGTAGTGGCGACTTTAGTCGCTCTGGGAACGACTAACGACTGAAGTCGTGACTACGGGGCTGGCGTTGGTAGTGGCGACTTTAGTCGCTCTGGCGGACGACCAACGACTAAAGTCGTCACTACGAGGCTTGCCTTGGTAGTGGCGACTTCAGTCGCTCTGGCGGACGACCAACGACTAAAGTCGTCACTACGAGGCTTGCCTTGGTAGTGGCGACTTTAGTCGCTCTGGCGGACGACCAACGACTAAAGTCGTCACTACGAGGCTTGCCTTGGTAGTGGCGACTTTAGTCGCTCCGGGCGGCGCACGGTTGCACATCGGCGGGAGTAGTGATAGAATGCACACACTCCGCGTTCTGCCCGATAGGGAGGTGTATGAGGGGGACAGGCTCAACCATGCTGCGAACACTGACACGAACCACCATCCTGGCCATGAGCATTCTGCTACTCACGGCCTGCCTGGCCGTCGGCGATCTGGCGACCGCCCCGGCGGCGACGCCGCTGCCTCTCGGTAGTTTCCCAACGCCCGAGCCGCATACGGTACCCCTGATTCCGCACACCGTGACCGGCATCACCGACTGTCTGATCTGCCACAGCCCCGCCGGCACGCAGTCGATCCCGGCCAACCACGCGCAGTACACCAACGACCGCTGCCTGGGCTGTCATCGCCCCTCGGTCGAGGTCACCCCACCGTTACGCTGACCCCGCAGCCCATGCCGCACGCCATGACCGGGCGGCAGGAGTGTTACTTCTGCCACGCCCGCGCCGCCTGGAGATGCCCGCGACCACGATACGCTGGCGCTGGAGACGTGCACCGAATGCCACACCCCGCCCGACGTTACCCCTACCGTGCAAAGTCCATGAAGCGGTAACCGACACCGCGCTCGTTCATGATGTAGCGCGGGTGCGCCGGGTCCTGTTCGATCTTCTGTCGCAGGTAGGTGATGTACAGGCGCAGGAGGTGATGTTCGTCGCGGTATTNCTGGCCCCACCNACGTGCCATCAGGGTTTCGTGCGGCACGATGCGCCCCGCATTCTGGACCAGGTGGTACAGCAGGCGGTATTCCGTCGGACGCAGTTTGATGCGGTTGCCGCGCACGATCACCTCGCGATGCCCGAAGTCGATCGCCAGGTCGCGATCGATGGCGAGCGCCTCCTGGCCGGAGATGCTGCGGTCCTCCGTGCGGCGCAAAACGGCCCGAATGCGGCTCACCAGCTCACGTGGGCTGAACGGTTTGGCCATGTAGTCGTCCGCGCCCAGGTCGAGGCCGCGGATGCGGTCCTCCTCCTCCCCTTTGACGGTGAGCATGATGACGGGCACGGTCGAGATTTCGCGGATCAGCTTCAGCGTCTCGAACCCGTCCAGCTGCGGCATCGCGACGTCCATCACCACCAGGTCGGGCAGTTCCTCACGTACTTTGTCGAGCGCCTCCAGGCCGTTGGAGGCTTNCGAGCACCTCGTACCCCTCCAGCCCAGGTTCATACGCTCGATACGCCGGATGCGCGNCTCGTCGTCGACGATGAGGATGCGCGGTTTCTCCTTGTTGCTTGCGGACATGGTCTCGACTCCGTGATCATTCTTCGTACACTGGCAGGTTGAAAAATACGGTCGTCCCTTTGCCCGCCTCGCTGCGCANCCAGATCCGGCCATCGTGGCCTTCGATAATCGCGGGTCAAAAGAGGCCCAGTCCCACCCCCTCGGTCTTGCGCCGCAGGCTGGAATCGACGCGGTAGAAGCGCTGAAAGAGGCGCTCCTGCTCGTGCGNCGGAATGCCGATCCCCTCATCGGCCACGTAGAGCACGAGCTGGTGAGCCTTCGGGTCGTGCCAGCCGCCGATGCGCACCGCGCCGCCGTCGGGTGAATATTTGAGGGCGTTACTCAGCAGATTGTTGTACACCTGACGCAGCCGTTCGGGGTCGGCCAGCGCGGGCGGCAGGTTCTCCGGAAAATCGACCTCAAAATGGTGTCGGTCGGTCTGCAAGCGGAAACCTTCGATGACCGGGCGCACCAGGCTGGGAATGTCGACGTCGCCCAGGTCGAGCTTGAAGGCGCCGGCCTGGATGCGTGAGGCATCGAGGAGGTTATCGACCAGCGCGTTGAGTCGGTCGGCCTCTTCTTCGATGACGGCCAGGCTTTCACGCACGGTCTGCGCGTCCCACTGCGCGTCGTCACGTTGCAGCGTGCTGGCGTAGCCCTTGATCAGCGCCACCGGCGTCTTGGNCTCGTGCGAGATCACCGATACGAAGGTGGTTTTCATGTCCTCGGCTTCACGGAAGCGGGTGATGTCCACCACGTTGACGATGATGTGCTGCAAGGCACCACGCTCGTCGTACAGGGGTGAATAGGTGGCGCCAACGGTGATGCGTGAGCCGCCGGGGCGCACCAGGTCCCCTTCGACATACAGCGAGCCTTCCCGGGGCAGGTCCCCAGTAAACGTCGCCGACTGGCACAGATCGGGGCCGTTGGGGTTGTCCAGGGCAAAAACCTGGTAACACGGCCGGCCACGTGCGGCATCGGCCGGCCAGCCGAGCATACCCAGCAGCGCGCGGTTGATGACTTCGATGTGCAGGTCGGGCGTGAGGATCATGACCCCATCGGCGCTGTTTTCGATGATCGCATCCAGCCGGCGCTTCTCCGTAATCACCTCGCGGTAGAGCTGGGCGTTGCGCACCGCAATCGCGGCCTGGTCGGCAAAATCACCGAGCACCTGGCGGTCGTTGGCCGAAAAGTCGGCGCTGCCGCTGCGGAAAATGTAGATTACCCNCAGCAGGGCCTGGTTGAACTGCANGGGCAGGGCCACCACCTGGCGCAGCGGCAGCCCCGTCGCGGCCGATACCCGGTGCAGCTTCAGCGTCAAATCGGGAATGAACAGGACGCGATCGACCGGCCGGGCGCGCCCGACATCGGCCAGCAGAGGCTCGAAGCGCGCCAGGGCGGTCGCCGGAATGCCGTAATAGGCTTCGATACGCAGCGCCCCTTCCGGTTGGCGCAGTGCCATCAGCCCCATCTCGCCCTGTACCATCTCCGCGGCCGCGCTTAGGATCAGGCGCAGCAGCGAGGGCAGGTCGAGGTTGGAGGTCATCGCCCGGCTGATCTTGAGGAGGTAATTGCGTTGGCGTAGTTCGATCATGAACGTCCCCGGCACACCCTACGGTGCTTGCGTCCAGCAATTCCACATTTGGCGCGGCGTCGAGGCTTCAGCCGGGTTTGGTCAGTGTGGAATGCGTCGCGGCCCGGCTTAGAGCCTATCCGAATAACCGTCACGGGGCAACACTGTGGCGCGTTTTCCGGGTTATTCGGATAGGCTCTTAAGTCTCAACTCCGCGTGCGTTAAGCTCGAATTTGGCATTGCTGGCTTACGTCCCCGGCATGGCCCGCATCGGCCGCGCCGGGGATGTATTATACCACTCGCATTTGCCTTTTCAAATCGCCTCCGCTACAATAGCCAGCGTCGCGCCCGGCGCGTTTTTGTTTGCCCGGCAGACCATGGATGCGCAGCTTGTGACTCCAGTATGGGGATGCTCGCGTCGATTATGACAAGATTCGCCGACCAGTTATTGCGCTTCGAGGGCCATCCTGCTGTTGGTGGCGCCGCTGCTGCTCTTTCCCAACCCAATTACGCCGTGGGCTGCGCTGCTGCTGCTCATGCTGTGGCCGCTGCGCTGGCAGCGACGGGGACAGCTGAGCCGGCGTACCCCGCTGGACTGGGCAGTGGCCCTCCTGTTGGTGATGCTGCTGGTCGGTTATGCCCAGGCCATCGACCGTTCGCTGGCCGAACCGCGCTTCTGGAGCATGCTCCTGAGCCTGGCCGCATTCTATGCCGTGGTCAATACGGCCACGGCGACCCGCCAGGTGTGGCTGTGGGCCATGGCACTGGTGCTCCTCGGCGCGGGAATCGCCCTGCTGGGACTGGTCGGCACGAACTGGTTCACCGACAAGATCGTCGACCTGGGCGCACTGTACGGCCAGTTGCCACGCCTGCTCGATGGTACGCTGGGGCCGTGGCGGCGGGCTTTCACCCCAATGAAGTGGGGGCACGCTGGCCATGTTCCTCCCACTAACCCTGGCCCTGTGGTGGGGCGCCTGGCGCCTGGACGCCGCCCAGGAGTGGCCCCGCGGCCGCACCGCCCAGCGCGTCGGGTTGACGCTGGTGCTGCTGGCACAGGCCGTCGTGCTACTGCTGACCCAGTCACGCGGCGCTGCTCAGCCTGGTACTGGCCCTGGTCGTGTTGGCGGTGGTTTGGCAGTGGCGCCTGGCGCTGGCTTTACCGGTAGTCGTGCCCGCGGCGCTGTGGCTGCTGTCGCGTTGGGGCAACCAGTTGGATGCGCTACCGGGTACCAATCCGGCCAATTTGATCGGCCGCGCCGATTTGTGGGGGCGTGCACTGCTGGCGATTCACGATTTTCCCCTCAGCGGCGTCGGCCTGGGGATGTTCCGCCGGCTGGCCCTGCTCTACTACCCGTTTTTCGATATCGACCCGGTTTTGGCCGACGTTGGCCACGCCCACAACGCCTTCTTGCAGATGGCGCTTGATTTCGGCATTTTGGGCTGGTGGCTTACGTGGCCGTAGTGCTGCTTATGCTGTGGATTTTGTGGCGTCTCCACCGTACGCTGGATGCGGGTGCGCTGCGGCTGCTGGTGATCGAGCCGGGGCCGGTTTTCTGGCCATGCTGTTTTTGGCCTGCTCGACACAATGGTACCCGTCGCCCGGCCATCGTTCACGTTCTGGCTATTTTTAGGACTGGGCGTCGCCGTGTATAATCTACAGGCCGGGCCGCAGGGCGCGGCGCCCGGCGTGGGTGTGGGTACAGAGCCGACCTCACTGACGGGAATGTCCACATGACAGGGAGTGGGGCATGAGGCCTCGATTGGGCATACGGTTGACTGCTGGTGCACCGCTCGTGCTGATGGTTTGGCTGCTGGCGGCTTGCACACGCCCGGCCACGCCCACGGTTACGGTGACCCTGCCGGCGCCTGGGCCGACCACGGAGTCTGCGGCCCTACCACGGGCCTCGCCCACGCCGGCAGTCGGTGCACGACCCACCGCCAGCCCGCGGCCCATGCCGTACGGCTGGAGATTCCCGCTGCAGATGAGCGTGCCGGTGGTGGAAGTGGGGTGGCGGATCGTCACCGATGTTACCGGCCAACGGACGACCGAATGGGAGGTTGCCGACGGCGCGGCCGGCCACCACATCAACAGCGCCGCGCCGGGCACGACGGGCAACGTGGTGATTTCCGGGCACAACAATCTCAGGCGCGCGGTCTTTGCCCCTATCAGTCGGGACCAGGATCAGGCAACCCCGCAGCTCGTGCCCGGAAGTACGATTACGCTCTTCACGGATGACGGGCAACAGTACGTGTACCAGGTTCAACAGGTCGTGCGCGTCGCCGAGGAAAACGTGCCGCTGGCGCAGCGTATGGCGAATGCCCGCTATATGGAACCGACCCGTGAACCCACGTTGACGTTGATCACCTGCTGGCCGCCGGATGGGTTTTCGCACCGGGTCATTGTGACGGCCAGTCTGAACGACTAAGAGCCTATCCGAATAACCTGGAAAACGCACCACAGTGTTGCCCCGTGACGGTTATTTGGATAGGCTCTAAGAGCCTATCCAAATGACCCAGCCTACACGCCAAACTGTGGCCTGCCCGCGGGGATTCGGATAGGCTCCAAATTCATGTAACGAGGAACACAGGTTTTTATGGAATTACGTCAGTATACGTCGATCCTGCGTCGCTGGATTTGGCTGATCCTCCTGGGTACTTTGCTGGTGGGTGCGCTCACCTATGTGATCAGCCGTAACATGACGCCGGTCTACCGTGCCTCGGCCACCGTGTTCGTCGACCAGGCGACCAATACCAACGAAAGCAGCTATGGCATCATCATTGCCAGTGAACGCCTGGCGCAGACCTACGCCCAGCTGATGCTCACCCGCCCGGTGGTGGACGCGGTGGCCGTACAGTTGGGTTTGGCCGAGCGAAATCTGACNGTCGAAGTGGAACCCCTGCCCGACACCCAGCTGATCCAGGTGGACGTCGAAGATTCGGACAGGGATCTGGCCACACTCATCGCCAACACTCTGCCGGCGGTGTTCATCCAACAGCACAACGAACGCCAGTTGNNCAGAAGTTCAAGGAATCGCGCGAGCCTCGACAAAGAGATCCGTTCACTCTCCAGCAATATCTCACAGGTGCAAACCAAAATCACCGAGCTGGAGGCCAGCACCAGCCGGACCGCAGCCCAGGACGCCGACCTGGCCCGCCTGCGCGATAACCTCCAGCAGTACCGCGCCAGTTACGCCAACCTGCTGCAGAGCTTCGAGAACCTGCGCCTGACCGAGGCCCGCAGCAGCGACACGATCACCATCGTCGAGCCGGCCGAGGTGCCGCGACTGCCGGTGCGGCCGCGTGCTNNGCTCAACACCCTCCTGGGTCTGATGGTTGGCCTGGTGCTATCGGTCGGCGCGGTGCTGTTGATCGAATACCTGGACGATACGATCAAAAACCCGGACGACGTGACCCGCGGTGGGGTTTCGACCCTGGGCGCGATCCCACGCAGCCGCGGCGACACGCCGAACAACGGCGAAGGGCGGCCGCTGGTCACGCACCTCAGCCCGAAAGCACCCACTTCCGAAGCCTACCGCGTTCTGCGGACGAATATTCAGTTCTCCAGCCTCGACCGGCCGATCCACACCCTGCTGGTGACCAGCGCCAACCCGGGTGAGGGTAAAAGCACTACCGCATCCAACCTGGCCGCGGTCATGGCCCAGACGGGCCAGAGGGTCGTGCTCGTCGATACCGACCTGCGTCGCCCGGTCATTCACCGCGTGTTTGGCGTGCCCAATGCGGTGGGGTTGACCACTGCCCTGCTGGTCAATCCAGATACAGAGATGCTGGAGGGCCTCTTGCAGCCAACCCAGGTCAAGGGTCTGNNCGTGCTGACGAGTGGCCCTTTGCCGCCCAACCCATCAGAGCTGCTGGGTTCGCACCGCATGAGCGAGCTGATCGAGTCGCTCACGACCATCGCCGACCTGGTGATTTTCGACAGCCCGCCGGTGCTGGCCGTCACCGATGCGGCCGTACTGTCCCGCCAGCTCGACGGTGCGGTGCTGGTGGTCGACGCCGGTGAAACCCGCNNGGCCCTGGCGCGTCGGGCCGTCGAAGAACTCACAAAGGTGGGCGGCCGCGTACTGGGCGTGACGCTCAACCGCCTCAGCCCCAACAACTCGGGCGGCTACTACTATTATTACTACCATCACTACTACACCGACGGTGATGGCAAGGACTCACCGGGCGGCCCCGGTGATGGCGGCGCACCACACGAGCGGCGCACGCCGTGAAGCGCCGGGCACCCTGCGTTCGGCCGCACGCCGGCTGGGCGCGCTGTTTCCGATGAGCCGGTCCGAATAACCGCGGGCTTCCGCCGTCTGTCGACGGCGGAAGCCCGCGCCACGGACAGCTGGTCCAGACACAAACTGTGAGCACCATCATGCCCAAACGGAGCCTTCCCGGATCACGGGGAAGCTGGGCGCGTCTCGCCATCGGCCTGGGTTTCAGTGTGCTGTGCCTATGGCTGGCGGTGCGTGACGTTCCGCTGGACGCCGTGGGCCAGAGCCTGCGCCAGGCCCAAATGGGCTGGATTTTGGCCGCGTTCGTGTCGGTGATTCTCACCAACATCGTCAAAACCGTACGCTGGCGCCTCCTGTTTTACCCAAACCANCCNGCCATCTACCGCTCTTCGCTCTTCGCCATTCTGATGGCGGGTCAGGCTGTGNNACGCTGGCCTTTCCCATCCGCGCGGTGGCTGGTGCGGGCCTACCTGGTGGGTGCACGTTTTGGCGACAGCAAAGTCCAGACCCTGGCGACGGTAGTTGTCGAAAAGCTGCTTGATCTGGCGATGCTGGCGCTGCTGATTCTGATCCTGATCCCGCTGCTGGCGGGAAGCGTGCCGNNGGACTGGCGTCACCGATCGACCTGCACGCGCNNTGTCGGCGCGCCAGCCCCTGTTGTGGTCNNGGTGGTGGTGATCTTCGTGCTGGGCGCCGTGCTGCTGCTGGCCCAGCGCAGCCGGCTCCTGAACTGGTCACGGCACGGGGCCGAACGCCTGGCGGGTGGCCGTGGGACGCGTGGGTTCGCCATGTTGGAATCGGCCTTGCGTGGCCTGGACGCCTTACGTTATCCACGCATCGCACTGGTTCTCGTCATGTGCTCGCTCGCGGTCTGGCTGATGGCCGGGCTGACCAACTATCTGGTGCTGGTCGCGGTGGGGCTGCCGGCCAGCTGGGTCGTGTCATTTGCCGTGCTGGGCGTCTTGCAGGCCGGGATCGTTGTGCCCAGCTCGCCGGGCAAGGTGGGCGTGTTCCAGATTCTGGCCCAGTGGACACTGCTCTGGTTCGGCGTCGATGCGCTCAGTGGATTGGTGTACGGCATTGTGTTGTACGTGGTGGGACCGCTGTCGATCATGATCATGGGTGGGCTGTGCCTGGCCTGGGAGAGCTGGCTGCGGCGTACTGTGGCGCCGCCACGGCCGGCCGACGCCGCGCCACGCGAGGTAGTGCTGTGATCTCGGTCGTGATCCCCGCCTATAACGCCGCACAAACCCTGGGGCCCTGCCTGGAAGGGCTGCTGGCCCAGGCGCCGCAGTGCCCACAGCCGGTCGAAGTGATCGTCGTCGACGACGGTTCGACCGATGGCAGCGCCGCGGTGNNGCGCGCCTGCGGGGTTACGGTCATCGAGCAGGCCAACCAGGGTCCGGCNGCGGCGCGTAACCTTGGCGTACAGCACGCCCGCGGCGACATCGTGCTGTTCACCGACAGCGACTGCGTGCCGGCGCCGGGCTGGCTGCTGGCCATGAGCGAGGCGCTGGCCGACCCCGACGTGGTGGGGGTCAAAGGCGCGTACCTGACCCGCCAGCGCGCCCTGATGGCACGCTTCGTGCAGATCGAATACGAAGACCGCTACGATCGTATGCGCCAGGCGGCAACGATCGACTTCATCGACACCTATTCGGCCGGCTATCGGCGCGACGTNTTTCTGGAGAACCACGGTTTCGATACGATCTTCGCCACCGCCTCGGTCGAGGATCAGGAGTTTTCGTTTCGTCTCGCGCAGAAGGGCTATCGGCTGGTGTTCGCGCCGACCGCGCAGGTCTACCACCAGCATGACCGAACGCTGCGCGAGTACATGCACCGCAAGTTCTACATCGGCTACTACAAAGCGCTGCTGACGCGCTGGTTGCCCGAACGCCTGGTGCGGGACTCGCACACGCCGCAGGTCCTCAAGGTGCAGATGGGGTTGGTGCTGCTGCTGGCCCTGGCCCTGGTGTTGGCGCCGTTCTGGCGGCTGGCGTTCGATGCGCTGCTGGTGCTGCTGCTGGCCTTTCTGGTCAGCACGCTGCCGTTCACGGTCAAGGCGCTGCGCAAGGACGCCGTCGTGGGTGCGCTGGCGCCGCTGTTGCTGNNCTGGTGCGCGGCGGCCCTGACGGCAGGTTTCGTCGCCGGCCGCGTCTATTTCAGCGGCGCGCTGCCCGGGCCGCGACGCCCCGTGCTCAGCGCCAGCCAGCGCNNGGCCAAACGCCTGCTGGACCTGGTTGGGGCCACGGTCGGCCTGCTGCTCAGCCTGCCGCTGATGCTCGGGATTGCGATCGCTATCCGGCTCGATTCGCCGGGGCCNGGTCTTTTCACCCAGGAACGGGTCGGTGAAAATGGCCGCGTGTTCCGCGTGTTCAAGCTGCGCTCCATGGTGCTGGACGCCGAGGAACGCCGCCGTGACGTCGTCGACCTGGATCAACTGCCCGAGCCGGCCTACAAACTGCCTGACGACCCGCGCATCACACGTGTGGGGCGCTGGCTGCGCCGCTACAGCCTGGACGANGCGCCGCAGTTCGTCAATGTGCTGCGCGGCGAGATGAGTCTGGTGGGCCCACGCCCGGAAGAGGTGGCGTTGGTGGCCCGTTACAACGACTGGCAGCGCCGGCGCCTGGCGGTCAAACCGGGCATGAGTGGGCCAATGCAGGTCAACGGGCGCGCCGGNCTCAGCCTGACCGAGCGCGTGGCGCTGGAGGTCGATTATATCGAGCACTATTCGCTGCGTCGCGATGTGGGAATTCTGGTGCGCACGCTGCCGGCCGTACTGCGGGGGATGGGAGTTATTGAGTGGGGGTTGGGGTTGGAAGTTGGAGGTTGGAGGGTATGAGGATGCGTGGTGTGCATAGAGCGGGTATTGTGATGATCCTGCTGGTGATGATGGCTGTGGTTGCGTTGGCGGCCGGGCCGGCGGTGGGGTGGCGCAGACAGTGCCGGCGCGCACGCCGACGCCAGGTGTGGCGACGGCAACACCGACACCCGAGAGGTTGCCCACCAATACACCGGAAGCGACGGTTACGAGTACACCGGGGGCGACGGTTACGAGCGTGCCGCCTACGAATCCGCCACCCCTGACGGTGACCCCGGTATCGACCGCGGTCACACCCCGTGTGACGGTCGTCGGTACGCAGGTGCCGCCGGGGACGCCGGGCGTAACCTCTGTGCCAGCGACGCCCGGGGCGACGGGGGATTACGCTGACGCTGGTCGCGGATACGGTGATGGTGGTGCCCGGGCAGGTCGTGACGCTGACCACGACCGTGACCAACACCGGCAGCACGCCGCTGGCCGCGGTCGATGTTGTGCTGCAACTGCCGGCCGGCCTGACAGCCCGCGCCGGCCAGGCGGCGAGTGGGCGCGTCCGACCAAACGTCGTGGCGCACCGGTTCTCTGGCGCCGGGTGCGACTGCCGTGTGGACGGTAACGGCCGCGGTGGGGGACACGGCGCCCGCGGGCACGGTGCTCGATGTGCGTGCGCAGGCTGCCGGCCAGAGCGCCACGGTCAGTTTGGGGCTGCCGCCGGCGGTGCTGCCGCGTGGGCGGGGCAGGGGCAGAGGTTAGGAAGTGGCGGCCGGGGCGGGATGTGGGTGATTTGGGGGCGCTGAGGCGGTGAGGGGTTGAGCAGGGCTGTGCCGGATGGGGGCAGTCTGCGGCGTGGCGCGGGTGGATGGGGCGTATTGGGCCGGCGGTGCTGGCGGGGGCTGGCCCTGGCGGCGTACCTGCTGACGCTGGCGCCGACGATCACCTGGCGGCATGCGGGGGCCGATGGCGGCGAGCTGGCGGTAGCCGCAGCCACCCTNGGGGTACCCCATCCGCCGGGATACCCGACGTGGACGCTCCTGGCCTGGCTGTTTCACTGGCTGCCGGTCGGTGAACTGGCGCGGCGGGTGGCCCTGCTCTCCGCAACGAGCGCGGCGCTCGCCGTCGCCCTGGTGACCCGATTGGCCCAGCGCCTGGTGCACCGGGATGGGGAGCGGGGCCGNGACGCCACGTTAGCGGCACTGGCGGCCGGCCTCACCCTGGCTTTTGGCCCGCTCTTNTGGTCGCAGGCCATCCTGGTCGAGGTGTACGCCCTGCACACCCTCTTCGTGGTGCTGCTGTTGGTGTTGAGCCTCTGGCCGGCGACCGGTTCGGCCAGTACTCGCCGCGCTGGCCTGATGGCGTTTGTGTTTGGCCTGGGCCTGGGCAATCACCTCACCCTGCTGCTCCTGGCGCCCATGCTGCTGACCGTTCTCCCCGTCCCTTGAGTGCACGTCGCCTGGGGGTGTGCTGTTNNGTGCCTGCTGGCCGGGCTGGCGGTCTACCTGGCCTTGCCCCTGGCCACGCGGCGCCAGCCGCCGCTGATTTGGGGTGATCCAACGACGTTCGACGGGTTCGTCTGGCTGGTCACCGGTCAGATGTATCGGGGCGCACTCCTGGGCCTCACCTGGGCCGACCTGCCGGCGCGCCTGCTGAACTGGGTTCAGCTGCTGGCCCAGCAGTTCACCTGGCCGGGGCTGCTCCTGGCCGCGACTGGCGGCTGGCTCATGCTGCGTTCGGCTGCCCGCGCCGGGCTGATTCTGCTGTGGGTCTGGGGCGCGGCGACCGTGTACGCGCTGACCTACGCCACGGTCGATTGGTACGTCCATCTGCTGCCGGCCTGTGCCGTCATGGCCCTCTGGTTGGCGCGAGGGATGCAGGGTGTGGTAAACTGGGCCGCCGTGCGCTGGCCGGCGTGGCCGAGGTTGGGCTGGCTGCTGTTGCTGCTGCCCACCGCGCTGCTGCTGCGTTCGGCGCCGGCGGTGAGCCTGCGGCATGACGTGGCGGCACGTGAGTACGCGGGAGGCGCTNNGACTGTGACCGCACCAGGCGCACTGATCGTTAGCAGCGGGGACGAACACACCTTCGCCCTGTGGTACGCCCACGACGGTTTAGGTGTTCGCCCTGACGTGACGGTTGTGGAACGGACGCTGTGGAGCTTCGACTGGTACCGGCAGCACCTGGCGAGGNNCAGGCAGCCCTGCCGCCGCGGCCGGGCCGAAATCGAGGCGCTGATCGCGTCCCAGTTGCCGCGGCGCCCGGTGTACGTGACCGATCCGGAGGAAGACCTGGCGCTGCGTTACACGCTGGAGCCTGTCGGTTCACTGTGGCGCATTGTGGGGAATTGAGCATTCATGACGGCTAAGTTGGAAACACCGGCACGCGGTCGCCGCGGTTGGGGCTGCGCGCTGGGAATAGCGCTGGCGCTGCTGCTCGTGGCCTGGCTGACCTGGACCGGCTGGCAGGCCTATACGCGCGTCCAGCACCTGCGGGCCAACCTCAGCGCCCTGCAGGCCCTGGCCGACCCCGGCACGCTCATGGACCTGCGACCGCAGGACCTGGCCGGCCTGCACGATCGGGTCGTCGCGCTGGATGACGACGTGCAGGCCCTGACGCGCACGGCCCGCCCGCTGCTGTTCGTTACGCCGGTGCTGGGCTGGCTGCCCAAAGTNGGGGCTGAAGCGGCGCAGGCCAGCGCGCTGTTGGACATGGCCAGCGCCACCAGCGGTGCGGCGCGCGCGCTGGATGCCCTGGCGCCAGTCTTGACCGCCTGGCAGGACGGGGGAACAACCAGGGCCTGCTGCCCCGCCTGACGCCGGCCCTGGCGGAGTCCGCGCCGCAGTTCGCAGGGGTGACGCAGCAGCTCGCGGCCGCGGCGCGGCGCGCGGCTCGACCCGGCGCAGTTGTCGCCGCGCAGCCAGGCGCTGATTGCCCAGTTCGACCAGGCGCTGCCGCTGCTGCAGACCCTGACCGCGGGTGCGCAGGTGGCGCCGGCGCTGCTGGGGGCCGACGGTCCCCGCCGTTACCTGCTGTTGGCGCAGAACAACGACGAGNNCCGCGGTACGGGCGGCTTCATCAGCGGAGTTGGGCTGCTGACGCTCAACCAGGGGCGTATGGACGCGACGCTGCAGGACTCCTACGCGGTCGATGATTGGACCAACCCGCACCCCGATGCGCCTGAACCGCTGCTGCAATACATGAAGGCCGAAGTCCTGGCGCTGCGTGACGCCAACTGGTGGCCCGACTTTCCAACGAGCGCACGNCGCGCGCAGGCGATCTACGCACAGGATCAGAAGGTCACCACCGACGGCGTGGTGGCGTTCGACCTCGACTTCGTACGTAGTCTGGTGGCCGCGCTGGGGCGCCTGNNGCTGCCCGGTTACCAGGAACCGGTGACCGGCGACAACATCATGCACGCCATGCGCACCGTCTGGGCGCAGCCGGTCGATGCCGCCGGCACCGTCGAACAGGCGCAAACGTCGGACTGGTGGAGCCACCGCAAGGATTTTATGGGCGACCTGATGCAGGGGGCGTTGGCGAAGGTGCAGTCCGGCGAGGTCNNGCGCCAGGCCCTGGCGTGGGTGATCAAGGAAGCGCTGGAGAAGCGTCAATTGCAGGTTTGGGTGAACGACCCGGCTGTCGAAACCCTGCTGGCCAACAACCACTGGGACGGGGCGGTCGACCCTGGCGCCGGCGATTTCTGGATGGTGGTCGACAGCAACGTGGGCTGGAACAAGGTCAACCCGCGCATCACCCAAAACATCAGCTACACGGTGACCCTGGCGGGTGACGCGGCGCCGCGGGCCGAACTGGTCATCGACTACCGCCACACGTCGCCGCCGTCCGATCAGCCGTGTGTGCACGAAGCGCGCTACGGTGACAGCTACGAAGATATGATGAACCGCTGCTACTTCGACTACCTGCGCGTGTTCGTGCCGGCCGGCGACCCTGCACACGAGCGCCGGTTTGGAACCAGGNNAACCGGGGTTGTGGGGCCGGTGAACAACGGCGTGCAGAGCGGGAGGTACCTGGTGCTGCCGCCCGGCGCCACACGCCAGGTGCGATTTGTGTATGATTTACCGCAGACCGTCATCCAAGACGGTCGCTATACTCTGCGCATGCAAAAGCAGGCCGGTGCACAGCCCTGGCCGGTGACGGTCACGCTGCGTACGCCGCCGGGGACGACGGTCGGCCCTNNGGCGCCGGGTGCGGTGGTGGAGGAAGGACGAGTGGTTTGGTCCTTGCAACTGGATCAGGATCAGGAATTGGGGATAGGGGATGGGCGTGAGAAGTAAACGAAGCTGGCCGTTGGTCGTGATTCTGCTGGTTCTGATTCTGCCGGGCTGTACGGCGGGCGGCGCCGATCGAAATCACGTGGACGACGGAGAGTGAGGTCAATACCGCCGGCTTCAACGTCTTTCGCAGCACCAGTCGGGACGGTGAATATACGCAGATCAACACCGCCCTGATTCCCAGCCAGGCCGACCCGGTGTTGGGCGGCAAGTACGCCTACAAGGACGAACAGGTCGGCCCGGGCAGACCTACTACTACAAGCTGGAAGAGGTGGAAACCACCGGGGGCGCACCAAGTACAACGAGATCGTGGAGGCCACGGCGCAGTCTCCGGGGCTGCTGGGCCTGAGCACCGCGGTGTGGTGGGGCCTCGCGGCCGTGCTTGTCCTGGTTGCGGTTGGGTTATGGTGGCGCGGCCGGCGGGCGCGTGATGTGAATATCGGGATCGGAAACTGTCATGATCAACTGGTCGAATCTATCCACCCAACAGAAGTGGCTGTCGGCGGCGGTCGTGCTGGGACTGTTGGTACTGCTGCTGTTCAGCAACTACGTCTCAACCGATGAGCCGATTGCGCGTCTGCTGGTACTGCTGATTTCGTTCCCGGTGCACGAGCTGGCCCACGCCGTGGTGGCCGACCGCCTGGGCGACCCCACGCCGCGTTATTACGGGCGTCTCACGCTCAACCCATTGCGTCACCTGGACCCGGTGGGCAGCGCCATGATGCTGCTGTTCGGCTTTGGCTGGGCCACAACGCCGGTCAACCCGGGGCGCCTGCGGGGTAACCAGCAGCTCGGTTCGATCCTGGTGTCGGTGGCGGGACCCCTGTCCAACCTGGCCCTGGCGGCAATCGCGGGCCTGTTCATGCAATTGGCGCCTATCGATAACCGCACCGTGTTCTTCATTGCGGCCAATTTCGTCTACATCAACGTACTGCTGTTCATATTCAACCTGCTGCCCATCCCACCGCTCGACGGTTTCAACATCCTGGCGAACCTCCTGCCCGTGGAAATGCGCCAGACCCTGCTGCGCATTGCACCCTATGGGTCGATCCTGCTGCTGGCCCTGATTGTACTGCCGGGCAACCTTCTGGCCAGCGTCATTATGCCGCCGGTCGATGCACTTTCACGCCTCCTGCTGGGCTTTTGATGGGTATCCATGGTCGTAAACTGGCTTCGACGGGTGCGCTACCGCGGGCAGCAGTTNTTTGCCGCGCTGCACGCGGTGGCGCCGGCAGAGGTGGAATCGCTGCACGCCGTGCTGCCGCCGGCCGGCCTGATCCTGTTTCAGCGGATGCCGGCGGCCGATCAGCGCCACAGCCTCGACGTGTACCACGCCCTGCGCAGCGCCGGATACCGCGATGCGGACCTGCTGGCCGCCGCGCTGCTGCACGATGTGGCCAAGGCGGGGCGCCTCCGCATCTGGCGCCGGGTGGCGCTGGTGTTGTTGAACGCGGCAGCCCCGGGCGGCGGGTGTTGGCCCGCCTGGCCCGGCCGGCCGCGGCCNAGCGGCTGGCGCTACCCTTTTTATGTAGCAGTCCACCANCCCGCGTTGGGTGCACAGCAGGCCGAGGCGGCCGGCTGCTCGGCNGCGACCGTCTGGCTGATTGCCCATCACCAGACGCCACCAATCGACGTGCGTGGGGCCGATGCAGCGCGGCTGGCAATGCTCCAGGCTCTACAGAAAGTGGATGACGAACGATGACAACTGTGGGACGACAATCCAACCCCGCCGAGGGGACCGGCGCCCAAATCACGATCGTTGGCCTGGGCTTGATCGGCACCGCCCTGGGGTTGGCGCTCAAGGCCAGCAACCTGTCCAATTTGCGCATCGTCGGGCACGACAAAGAACCCGACGTCAGTAGCGCAGCCGTCAAGGCCAAAGCGGTGGGCCGCACCGAGTGGCACCTGCTGCGGGCCGTGGAGAAGGCCGATGTGGTGGTGTTGGCGGTGCCGTTGGCTGAAATGCGTGGCCTGTTCGAGGCCATGGGGCCGGTGTTGAAGCCTGGCTGCGTGGTGACCGACACCGCTAACACCAAAGCCATGGTGGTTCGGTGGGCCACTGAGCTTCTGCCCGCGCACGTGCATTTTGTGGGCGGTGACCCGATCGTGCAGGCCGGCGCGGGCGGTCAACGGGCGGCATCGGCGTCGTTGTTTCAGCATACGATGTACGCCGTCACCCCTCTGCCAGACACTTCGCCAGACGCCGTCCGGGTCGTGGTCGGCCTGGTCGAGGCCGTTCAGGCCCAGCCGCTCTTTCTCGAACCGGCGGAGCACGATGGCCTGGTGGCGGTCACGGCCAACCTGCCCCTGCTGCTGGCCGCGGCCCTGTTGACCACGGCCGGTCAGGGCGAAACCTGGCGGGAGATCCGCCGCCTGGCCGGGAGCACCTTCGATACGGCCACGCACCTGGGTTCCGGCGGCGCGGATGCCCTGGCCAGCGCGACCCTGGCCAATGCCGGCAATGTCGTGCGCTGGCTCGACGCCTACGCTGCGCAGTTGGCCGCCTGGCGTGAGCGGCTCCTGGCCGGTGATCAGGCCGCGCTGTCGGCGCTGTACGGGTCGGCGCTCGAGGCGCGGGCGCAGTGGTTGGTGGAACGCGGCCATGGCTTCACCGAAGCCATCCCCCTGCCCGAGCCGCCGCCGACGAATGTGCAGCGGTTGTTCGGTATCCGCCGGCGAACACCCAAGGGTTCGTGAGAGAACAGGCGCCCGCGCCTCATCGAAAAGGGTAAATTTCCGTGCCAAGTATTTCCGTCTGTATGCCCGCCTATAACGAAGAACCGAACCTGCCCGGTATGATCGCGGACGTGGTTGAGGTGATGCGCACGCGCACCACCGATTTTGAGATCGTCGTGACCAACGACGGCAGCAAGGACCGCACCGGTGATGTGCTGCGCCAGCTGACGCAGCAGTACCCGCAACTGCGCCCCATCGATCACCCGGTCAACCAGGGTTATGGGGCTGCGGTCTACACCGCGATCACCCATGCGAGCAAAGAGCCGATNTTTTTCACCGACTCCGACCGCCAGTTTCGCCTGGAGGAGATCGATCGCCTGCTGCCCCACATCAGCGAGGCCGACATGGTCGTCGGCTACCGTGCCCGNCGGCGCGATCCGCCGTTGCGCGTGTTCTTCGGCAAAGGTTGGAGCGGCCTGGTCACCGTGCTGTTTGGGTACACGGCACGCGACATCGACTGTGCCTTCAAGCTCTTCCGCCGCCAGGTGATCGAGACGGTCGGCCCACACATCCAGTCGCGCGGCGCAACCTTCAGCGCCGAGTTTCTCGTGCGCACCAAACGGGCCGGTTTTACGATCCGGGAGGTGCCGGTCAGCCACCTGCCGCGGACGGCCGGCAGCCCCACCGGGGCGAAACCCCAGGTGATCGCACGTGCGTTCCGNCGGCTCTGGCGCTTTCGCACCCAGTTGTGGCGTGAGCCAGCCTGAGCACGGGGGCCAGCACTCCCCTGGCCGCGGGCCGCTAACGGTGGCTGACCAGCCACGTCGGCCGGTGCACAGGCCACGGGTGGCCGGCCGCGGCCCCAAGGGGACCCGCCTTGAGCCAGCCGGCGCCTGACTGCCCCTCTCACCGCCGGTGGCGCATCCTGATGATCGCGCCGACCGGCTTNTTTGCCGACTATGGCTGTCACGTGCGCATCCAGGGGCATGCCCTGGCCCTGCAGNNGCGGGGGCATCAGGTGCTGCTGGCCACGTACCCTGGCGGTCGCGAGGTTGCCGGCATCACGACGGTTCGCNNCCGTCCCTGTGGGGCCGGGACCGAGATGCCCGTGGAACCGTCGTGGCGCAAGTTCGTGTTGGACGGGCTGCTGGCGCCGGTCGCCTGGCGGGCGGCACGCGACTGGCGCCCCGATATCGTTCACGCCTACCTGCACGAAGGCGCCCTGCTGGGCGCGGTGTTGCCCGGCGTGCGCCGCCTGCCCCTGGTGTTCGACTTTCAGGGCAGCCTGGTCAGCGAGATGGTCGATCACCGTTTCCTCGCCGCACGCTCACCCTGGCGGCCAGCCTGGCAGCGCCTCGAAACCTGGATCGATCGGCAGCCGCAGGCGGTTCTGGCCAGCTCGCAGCACGCGGTCACCCTGTTGCGTACCCACTTCGCCGTTCCCGCGGCGCGNGTGCATCACCTGGCCGACAGCATCGACCCCCAGCAGTTCCGGCCGGCGCACATGTTGTCCGCACCTGCACTCACTGCCCTGCGTGACCANGCCGGCCTACCGCCCGGGCGGCCGGTCGTGGTGTATCTGGGTTTGTTGGCGCCCTACCAGGGAATCGATCTGCTACTGCACGCGGCCCACCGCCTGCTCGCCGGCGAACGTCACGCCGCGGCCCTTCTTNNTTTGATCATGGGTTTCCCGCACGTGGCCCATTACCGGGCCTGGGCGCGTTTGGGGTTGGCGCATGACGTGCTCTTGACCGGCGCCATACCCTTTGCCCAGGCGCCGGCCTACCTGGCGCTGGGGCAGGTTGCGGTGGCGCCAAAGATCTCGGCCACCGAAGGCAGCGGCAAACTGTTGGCCTACATGGCGGCTGGCCTACCGGTAGCGGCATTCGACGCCGCCGTGCACCGCGAAATCCTGGCCGACCTGGGTGTTTATGCNCCCGGTGGGGACGTCGACGGCCTGGCCGATGGGATAGCCCGTCTGCTGTACGACCCCGCGTACGCCTGGTCGCTCGGCGCCGCGCTACGCCAGCGGGTCATTGCGCACTTCACCTGGGATCATGCCGTCGCCGTGATCGAGTCCACCTACGCCCAAATTGCCCCAAAAGCGGATTGAATGCTATAATCGGCTGGGATACCGCTGGCGAGCCAGATGCAATCAAGCTCTCTCACGGCAAAGGTGGGGAAGGGCTGGCCAACGGTGACCGATCCCACCTGCAGGTGAAGCCCGGCGACCGGTTCGTACGGATTTTACAGCGTGGGTGGTAGAGTCGGCAGCCGGCTGCTGGTGACGCGTAGCGCACCGCAGCCGGTCGCCTGTCAATCAGGTGTGGGTATGACTGATGAACTGAACGTGTCGGTATTTTTGCAGACGCTGCGCCGTTACTGGGTGTTGATTCTGTTTACCGTACTGGTGGCAATGGGGGCAGCGCTGCTTTTTAGCCTGTTGCAGACGCCAGAATACAAGACCCAATCCCTCCTGCTCGTACGGGCGCCCCAATACCAGTGGCGGTTCGATCCCAGCGTACAACCGATCGTCGATGCCCGGCGCGACTGGCGGCGTGATTTTATGCTGCTGGGTCAGACCCGCCGCGTGGCCCAGCGTGTAGCGGAAAACCTGTCGTTGAACAACCCCGACAACTTGCTGCGCCGGGTCAGTCTGCGCGCGTCGGCGGTGATACTATCGCGCTCGAAGCGTCCGGCCCCACCCCGAAGCGGCCGCCGACCTGGCCAACGCCTGGAGCGTTGCCCTGCAGACTGCGGTCGCCGAAACCTACGGGAGTGCGCTGGTTGGCGAACAGGCGGCTGGCCCCAACAGCAGTTCACGGCCGAACTACAGCAGAGTATATCCGCACTCGAACAGCTCAAAGCGGAGACGGGCCTGGCTTTGGGCGCCACCAACACCAAAACCGACAATCCGCTGGATCCCACACAAAAGAATGGGATAACAAAGCCACCCTGCTGGCCGACTACCGCATGGCCTACGACATCCTGACGCGCCTGACGGCCCAGATCGAAGCGGTGCAGGCCGGTCGTGCGGCGTGGCACGGTGGCCTGGGATTTGCTCGATGCCAGCCCGGTTCTGTCTGTCCGCCCGACCCTGCAACTCGAACAGCGCCCGGCCGCCGACGATTTGGTGGGTTGGGTGAGCCTCTTGCAGCAGGAAGCGTCAGGCATCCAGGAGACGATCACCTGGCTGGACGGTGAGGTCAAACGCCTGCAAAGCCAGCTGGCCGACGAAGACGCGCGGTTGTACCAGCGCAGCAGCAGCGCGACGTGTCGAGCGAGGCCTACGTCGCCGTACTGCGCAAATTGAACGAAATCGCCTACCAGCAGGCAATCGACCCGGTCGGCATCGAAATTCTCGAACCGGCCCGCAACCCGCAGCAGTCGACGACCTGGCCGTTGGCCCTGCGCCTGGCCGTGGCCGCGCTGGGTGGCCTGGTGGTTGGTGTTGGTTTGACCCTGCTGTGGGATCGTTTTGTGGCCCGGAGCCCAGGCTGGCGAATGCGCGCACCGGTGCACTGAGTGCACCCCGGTGCACTGAGTGCCCCCGGTGCGTCAGGTGCGGCCCAGCGCTTTGGACCTTCAGGGAAGGTGCACAGCCACCGATGGGGGCAGGGGCGTAAGGTATTCGGGGCGCCGCGTGTTGGGCGTGCTGGTGGTGTGGGCGGCACTACACGTGTTGGCGTACAACGTGGCCGTTCCCCTGTGGCAGGTGCCGGACGAGCCGGCCCACGTCGAGTACGCGTGCCTGCTGGCGCAACAACTGCGGGGCATTGCACCGGCCACGGCCCAGCCGGCCGTGCAGCAGGCCATCGTACGTTCGCTGGTGGACTACCGGTTTTGGGCTGGGTCCAACAGCCGCCGCCCGATCCGCCGCCGGTTGTTTTTGCGGACGATCCATTCCTGCGCAATGCCGGACGCCAGATCGGCGATGAGCCGCCGCTCTATTATGCCTTGCCGGCGCTCGTTTGCAGCCTGCCCCTGCCACTGCCCGCGCAGGTCCACCTGATGCGGCTGGTGTCAGGGTTGTTTTTTGTGGCGACGGCGCCGGTGGCCTGGTGGGCGGTGCGCCCCCTGTGGCCGCAGCGAATTGCGCCGGTCGCCGCGGTGGCCGGCACGGTGGCCGGGCTGCCCATGCTGGCCTTTCTGAGCGCCGGCGTCAACAACGACAGTGCCGTGGCGCTGGCCGGCGCGCTGACATTTGGCCTGCTGGTACGTTACGTACGCCGGCCGCGGCTGGCTGGCGTTGGTCGCTGTGCTGTCCAGTCTGTTGGCGGTCTTCGTCAAAAACGGGCGTTGTGCTGGCGCCGCTGGCCGTGGCGCTGCTGGGTTGGTGGTTGGTTCAGGCCTGGCGGCGACTGCATAGGCAGTGGGTCGTGGCCGTCGTGCTGCTGGCCTTGCTGCTCCTGGCCCTGATACCCAGCCCGCAACCGTGGGGCTGGGGCGGCCGTAACCAGCCGTGGGGTGCGGGACGAACCCCGCAGCCGCGCACCGCGGCCATTACGGGGTACGCGTGGTCGATGCCGACCCGCAGGGGTTTGGCCGCCTGTTTCAAGTGGTCAGCTGGGACACGTTGCCCCTGCTCTACGGCCGGGAGGTGCGGTTTGGCGCGTGGGTGCGCCGCACCGGGGCAGCCCCTGCGCCTGGCGGTGCGCGACGACCGTCAGGTCAGCCGGGTCTATGGCCAGGGCACGGGCGACTGGCAGTGGCTGGAGGTGGTGCACCCAGTCGCCGTGGACACGCAGGAGCTGCGCATCCTGGTTTCGCCCGGTATCGGTGAAGACCCGCGTGAGACGGGGGTGATCGACGTGGACGACGCGTCGCTCACCGTGGTGGGCAGTGCGCTGACCACCAACCTGCTGCGCAACCCGGGGGCGAGCAGGGCGCCACCTGGGGCAGCCGGCTGTGGAAGCCGCTGCTGGACCGCTACGTCCAGCCCTGGTGGGGCGAGGTTCGGCTGCTGGTGGTGCGCCCGCTGCGCGTCGCTGGATGGCGGCGCAACAGGCGCAACTGGACGGCGGCACGCGCTGCGGCGGGGTGGTGCATCTCGTGCGCGAACGGGCTGTGCTGGCGTGGGGTGTACCTGGCCCTGCTGTTTGCCGGTTTCTGGGGTTATTTCGGCTGGCTGCAGCTGCCCCTGCCCCTGCCCGTTTATGCGGTGCTGGCGGTGGTGAGTGGGCTGGCCGTCGTAGGAGTGGCCCTACGCGGCGTGCAGTGGCGGCGCTGGTCGTTGGCCGAGCGGGCTGCCTGGCGTTTTCACGTGCGGGTGGCCCAGTGGGCGGTGCTGGCCGTCGTGCTGGCCGGCCTGACGGTGCTGATCCCGCTGATCGTGTGGGGATGGCAGCCCCAGGCGCGCTACCTGTATCCGGTTCTGATACCGGTTGTGCTGTTGGGCGTCGTCGGCCTGCGTTACTGGTCGCGGCGCGGCGCGTGCGCCATGGCCTGGCCTGGTACCTGGGTGGCCTTTTGTTATTCGATCTTTATACTTTGCTGGCGGTTGTCGGGCCAGCCTACATCAACCGATGAACGACTCGAACAATCTGACGTCCAACATCCCATACCCAGCACCCAACGCCGGCGCCCGCGCCGCGGCGCATTGCTGTCAATACCGGTTACCTGCTCATCGCCTACGTGCTCGAAGCAGCGATGGGCTTTGTCCTGTTGGGCATCGTGGCCCGTTACCTCAGCCAGGCCGGTTTTGGGCGCTATGGTTACGTGATCTCATTCATCGAGCTGGCCATCATGATCACCGAGTTCAGCAACTCACGCGTGCTGGTGCGCGAAATTGCGCGCGACAAAGCGCAGGCGCAAGCGCCGCTGGACGGGACGTGGACCTTACGCCTGATGCTGTCGGTGTTGATGGTCGTGGTGGTGATCATCGCGGGGATTGCCACCAATGCTGATCAGGAGCTGTGGTGGGCGATCCTCTTTTTCGCCGTGGGCCAGGTCTTTTCAACCTGNGCCGAGGTGTTCACGGCGGTCTACCGCGGCTTTCAGCGGATGCAGTACCAGGCGTTCATCATTATTGCGGCACAGGTGTTGACGGTGGCCCTGTGTCTGGTGGCGATCTATTTCGANCATGAAACCATGGGCCTGTTCGCGGCCCGTCTGATTGCCAGCTTCCTGCGCCTGGTCGCCGCCTGGTACATCAGCCGCCGGCGATTCCTGGCGGAACGCCTCAGCCATGACTGGCGCGAGATGTGGTTCCTGCTGCGCGAGTCGATCCCGGTGGGCATCAATCTGGTTCTGCGCCGTTTCATCTGGCGCGGCGGCATTGTGCTGCTGACAATTACGCTCAACGCGCGGCTGGTCGGCAGCGGTGACCTGGCCGCGGGCCTGCTCTACGGCCCACTACGTTTGGTCGAGCAGATGCGCATTGTGCCGGCGTCGCTGATTGGGGCCCTGCCGGTAATGTCCGAACAGGCGCAGCAGAACCCGGCGCGCTTTAGCAGTACCCTCTACCGCAGCTTCAAGCTGTTCATCACCCTGAGCCTCTTCCTGGCGATCATGATCACCGCCCTGGCCGAGCCGATCACCAATCTCCTGTTGGGCAGTAACCTGGCCGAGTCGGCCGCGGTGCTGGGCGTGTTCGGTTGGATTATCGTACTGACCTTTACCAACCAGTACTTCGAGGCCTCGCTGCTGGCTGTGGGCCGCCAGTGGATCGTTGCCTGGGGCCTGGGCGCCGGGTTCGTGATCGGTGCATTGGCCAGTTGGCTGTGGCTGGTACCCACGTACCAGGCGCTCGGCGTGCCGTACGGCATCATGCTGGCCGAAGGGTTTGTCTTCTGCGTCAGTTTCGTGGCCATGCTGTCCTACTTCAACCGGCGCCAGCCGCTCGGAATGCTGGCCAGGATCGGCGCGCATGCCTGGTGACCGCGGGCGCATTCTACGTGCTGCGCTCGACCAACGTCTTTTGGCCGCCCCCTCGGAACCCTGGTCTTTCTGGCTGCCGTCTTGCTGTTCCGTGTCTTCGATCACAACGAACTCGAGGCGATCGTGACGATGGTGACGTTCCATAAGCGCTTGCGCTGGATCCGGCGCAAGCTGTTCAAAGTCGATCCGCAGGTGGGGCAGGTCGATGCTTGAAGAAAGCCGACGCCCACGCGTCATCGTGATTGGCCTGGACGGTGCGACCTGNGGATCCGTCCAGCCGATGGTGGACCAGGGTTGGATGCCGTACCTGGCCCGCCTCCTGCGCGAGGGGATGCGCGCCNNCCTGCGCTCCACCCTCCCGCCCCTGACTGCGCCGGCGTGGAGTAGTTTCATGACCGGCCTGAACCCGGGGCGGCACGGTGTGTTTGCTTTCCAGCGCGCATTGNNAACCATTCGCTGGAACGCGTTCGTCGATGCCACGGCCATCCGCGCNCCCCTGCTGTGGGAGTACCTCAGCCAGGCCGGCCAACAGGTCGGTGTGCTCAACGTGCCGGTGACTTACCCGGTGCGCCCGGTGCATGGCTGGCTGGTCAGCGGCATGATGACGCCCTCGGAGGAGAGTGAATTCACCTGGCCGGCCGGNCTGGCCGCTGCGCTGCGCGCNCGCCGCTACACCATCGACCTGCGCATCCTCAAACGCGAGCGCGACTATCACGCACCCGAACGACGCCTGGCTCTGGTCGATGACCTGCGCCGTGTTCTGCTGGAACGTCAGGCCGCCCTCGAAGAGGTGCTGCTGCCGCGCGGCGCTGATTTCCTGATGGTGATGTACGAAACGCCCGACCGCATGCAGCACTACACCTGGCGTTATCTGGAAGAGTGCCTGGGGTTGAATGGTCGTACACCGGCGGTACGCACGCCGGTGCATGACGCGGTCGAAGCGACCTACCGGGCGCTCGATGATTGTATTGGCCGTACACTGGCCCAGGCTGCCGGACCCGATACGCGCGTCTTTTTCGTCTCTGACCACGGTTTTGGGCCGCGCCACGCGCGTGTGCACATCGACCAGTGGCTGGCCAACCAGGGCCTGCTGCGTTATGCCGGCGGCAAGGCCGGCGTGCGCCGCCGACTGAANACCGTACATGCGCGCCTCAAGCGCCTGATTCCCCGCCAGGTGCTGCTGCGCGGCCGCCGGGCCTTCGCGGTCAACCGCATCATCGACTGGCCGCAGACCCAGGCCTACTCCGGCGTGGCGTCCGAATTTGCCATTTATGTCAATCTTGCTGGCCGCGAGCCGTACGGAGCCGTGCCGGCNGGGCGACGCGCACGNGCCTTACGGCGGCAGATCAAGAGTGCGCTGCAACGGCTGACAGACCCGCGGTCTGGGCAGCGGGTCGTGACGGCGGTCTACCTGCGCGAAGAGATCTACCACGGNCCCTTCGTCGACCAGGCGCCCGACATCGTGTACGAGTTAGCGCCCGGTTATGAGCCGACGGCGGAGGTTTCGNNCCGGGGCATCTTCAGCGATGTGACCGCTGAGGGGGAAGGCATGCACCAGCCCGACGGCATCTTCCTGGCCTGGGGGCCGCAGATCCGCGCGGGGCAGTGTGCGGCGCACGTGTCCCTGCCCGATCTGGCGCCGACGGTCCTGTACGCGCTCGATTTGCCCGTGCCCGGCGCCTTCGATGGCCAGATCCTGCAAGATATTTTCAACCCGCGCACCTCGCGGCACACCCGCCGCAGGTCACGGAAGATGGGGGCCCTTNNCACGCTGCCCGACCTGGCGGCGGCGCCGGCGCTGACGGCCGCCGATGAAGCCAGCCTGCGTGAACGCCTGACCGCCCTGGGGTATTTGTCGTGAACAACACAGGTAAACGCTTGACTGCACAGAATCGTGTCGTCGTAGTTGGTCTGGATGGCGCGACGTTCGACCTGATTATGCCCTGGGTCCAGGCCGGCAAGTTGCCCACCCTGGCCCGCCTGCTGACGGAAAGCGCGGCCGCACCGCTGGAGTCGGTCCTGCANCCCTTCACCGCCCAGGCCTGGTCATCCATGGTCACCGGGGCCAATCAGGGCAAACACCGGATCTTCGATTTCTGGGAGCGTGACTTCCACACCTACGGCTTCCGCCTGACCAACGCCAGTTTTCGTTCGCTGCCGGCCCTGTGGACGCTGCTCAGCCAGGTCGGCCGGCGGGTGATCGTGCTCAACGTACCGATGACCTATCCGCCCGAAGCGGTCAATGGGGTGCTGGTATCGGGCTGGGACACACCGGGCATGGGTGCGGCCTTCACCTACCCGTTGGGGCTAAAGGCTGAGCTGGAGAGTCTGGCCAACGGCCAGCCGTACGTGATCGTGCCCGATGACTGGAAGTACAGCACCGCGCAGCGCCGACAAAGTGCTGAGCGAGCGCAGCGCGAGGTCGATGTGCGCTTCGCCGTCGTGACCAACCTCATGCAGCGTGAGCCGTGGGATCTGTGTTTCTTCGTGGTGAGCGCCCTGGACGGTGCGGCACACTTCCTGTGGAAGTACCACGATCCCGCGCATCCCCTGTACGATGCCGGGCAGCGCGCGGCCCTGTTCGCTGAGGACCCCTGCTGGGTGTACCAGCGGGCCGACCAGCGCCTGGGCGAATTCTTGCAGACCCTGCCGCCCGATGCCTACGTCCTGGTCGTGTCTGACCACGGCGAAGGGCCACTGGAGGACATCGAGATCCACCTCAACCTGTGGCTGGCCGAGCAGGGGTTGCTGACTTTTCTCCCCGCCGGCGGCGCCCGCTCACCGCCGTANTGGCCAAATGGCTGGCCGCACGTCGTGGGCGCGGCAAACACGCTGTACGGCCGCGTTTCGTTCAGTACGCTGTCACGCCTGCGTCATTTGTGGCCAGACCGCCTGCGCACCACGTTAGGCGAGGAATCCTTCTTCCCCGGCATCGACTGGAGCAGCACCCTGGCCTACTCCGAANNGAGGTACGGCAACATCTGGATCAACCTGCGCGGCCGCGACCCGCAGGGCATCGTNCGGCCCGGCGACGCGTACGAATCCCTGCGCAGCCGCATCATCGATACCCTGCCCGAGCTGCGCGACCCGCGCACCGGACAACGCATCATCACCCGTGTTTGGCGGCGGGAGGAACGGTTCAGCGGCCCCTACGTGGAACGTTTTCCCGACCTGGTGGTCGAAGCCGCCTATCCCGACCTCTTCCGGCCACGCGGCGCCTACCCGGGCGATGCACCGGTGCGCCACCTCACGGTCGAAGAGATGCGCGGCCGCATTACCGGCTGTCACCGCCCCCATGGCATCTTCCTGGCCCGCGGTCGCGGTGTGCAGGCCGGGCGCTGGTTGCCGAATGCCGATATCACCGACGTCGCGCCGACCGTGCTGTACCTCCTGGGTGAGCCGGTGCCAGCCTGGATGGATGGCCGGGTGCTGACCGACATCTTCACACCCGACGTCCTGGCGGAACGGCCCATCCGCCGCGATGGGCAGACTACCGTCGCGGCCGGGCATGCCGACGTGACGTACGACGATGCCGATGCCCAGAAACTGGCCGATCGCCTGGCGGGGTTGGGGTACCTGTGACCGCGCACGAACGGCCGGTGGGCGGCTCACGCGTACGGTTGCACCCGCTGGTTTTGCTCAGCGGGGCGCTAGCGGCCGCCCTGTTGGCCTGGTTGGCCGTAGATGCGCCATTCGTGGCTGCGGGAGTCATTTTTGGTCTGGCCGCGTCGATGCTGGTCTGGTACCGACCCTTTTTCCTGTTTGCGCTGCTCCTGTTTGCCCTGCCCTTCCACGTCTTTGCCGTACGCCTCATGACCGGACCGCTCAATCTGGCGCCGGGCCTGATCGACCTGTTTGCCTATTGGAAAGAGGGGTCATGGTCCTACTGATTGGCGTGCTGGCGGTGCGGCGTCTCTTGGGGCAGGACCGCTTTCACGTCGCCGCCTACCCGTTCGACCTGGGGCTCCTGATGGTGGCGTTGATCATGGGGCCTATGTGTTCGTGGGTCCCCGCCTGAACATCGGAGTCTATGGCCTGCGCAACTACCTCGAGCCGCTGGTCTTGTTTTACCTGCTGCGCGTCATGCCGGTCACGCGGCGGGGCTCAAGTGGCTGATCATCGGTATGCTGCTGATTAGCGTGATCATGGCGGTCTTCGGCATCTACCAGGTCCGGGCGTGGACGTTTGCTGACCTGTACAACTGGGGTTTCGTGAGGCGGACGGCACGATTCCCACCGCGTTCTACACCGCCGAGGTCGAACGTCAGCCGCATCTGCGGGCCGTCGCCACCGTCACCAGCCCCAACGAAACCGGTTTGATGATGATGGTCACCGTGGCGATTTGCCTGGTCCTACTGATTCAGCCGCACCGCCGGCTGTGGCAGCGCTACACCCTGATCGGTATCGCGGCGCTGGCCGGCGCCTGTATTCTCTACACCTACTCACGCAGCAGCCTGGTGGGTCTGGTGGTGATGCTCCTCGCGTTGGCGGTGCTGGAAATTGGCCTGCGCAACCTGGGCCGTGCGGTCGGCTACATCCTGCATCGGCCGGGCACGATTCTGGCCCTGGTGGTGGCAGCCGTCCTGATGGTGGTGGGGGCAGAACGGGTGGGTCTCATGGCCCGTATCACGCGGGCCATCAACCTGAACGACCCTTCGGCGGTGGGGCACCTGGCTTCGTACGAGGAATCGATCCCCTTCATCCTCGAGCACCCGGTGGGGATTGGCATGGGCATGGCGGGCCGCGCGCTCAAGTTTGCCAACGAGGTCAGCATCGAGCACGTCGAAAGTTCCTACTTGCAGATGATGATGGAGATTGGCATCCTCGCCACCCTGTTCGTATTGGCCGTACTGCTGCTCATGGTGTGGACGCTGCGCCGCCAGCGGGGACGTTTCGGCGACCCGTTCTTCGAGGCGATCAACATCGCGGCCCAGGCATCCTGGTTGGGTGCGCTGACCGCCTTCGCATTTTTGCCCCTGATGCAGGATTTGCAGCACAGAGTTACCTGTGGGTGGTGGCGGCGATACCGCTGGTGGCCCTGCGCGAGGCGGCGCCGTGACCGGGGTCAGAATGATGCCGCTTCGCCCGCGGTGGTCACGGTAATCGTCAACTGGAACGGCTGTGCCACCACGCTGGCCTGTGTCGACGCGCTCCGGCATGCCGGGCAGGACCCGTCGACGGTGGTCGTCGTGGACAACGGCTCGCGCGACCAATCGGTCGTCACATTGCGCACCGAGTTTCCATCGCTGACGGTGATCGAAGCCCGGGCCAACCTGGGGTTTGCGCGCGGTAACAACCTCGGGATCCGGCTGGTGTTGGGCCGGTGGTCGCCTGACGCCATATTTCTGTTGAACAACGACGCCTTCATCACCGCCGATACCCTACCGCGCCTTCTGGCCGCCCTGGAACGCTGGCCACAGGCCGGCGCCGCGGTACCCAAAATTTATTACGGCGACGCGCTGCGCCTCTGGTACGCGGGCGGGCACATCGACTGGAAAACCGGCACCGGCGTACATCACGCAGGGTGAGCTGGACCAGGGGCAGGCCGATCGTGAGGGCATCGTGGATTTTGCGACCGGTTGTGCGCTGCTGGTGCGCCGCACGGCGATTGCGCCCAGCGGCCTGTTCGACGAGCGTTATTTCTTTATGGGCGAGGACGTCGACCTGAGCCTGCGCCTGGCGGCCGCGGGGCAGCCGCTGGTCTATGTGCCAACGGCCGCGGTCGTGCACTCTGTGGGGACCAGTTCGGCGCGGCAGGGCCAACCGTTCATCTGGTACCACATGACGCGCAACCGCCTCTTGACCGTGGCCAAACACGCCCATGGAATGCAGAAAGTGCACTTTTACGCCGTTTGGCCGCTGCTCTGGGCCGCCAGGGGTTGCTGTTTACCCTGCAAGGACAGCCACAGGTGGCACGGGCCATGTGGCAGGGCGTGCACGATTTTCGCGGGACGATTTGGGCGTCGGAGATAGGGATAGAATGGCAGAGAGATTACGTGTACTGGTCGTCGGGCTGGACGCCGCGACATTCTGGTTGATCGATCCGTGGGTGCAGGCGCACAAGCTGCCGACGCTGGCGCGGCTGCAAGCGGCTGGCGCGGGCNNCGAACTGCGTTCGACGGTTCCGTACGTCAGTGGGCCGGCGTGGGTCTCGTTTGCCACCGGCAAACATCCGGGCAAACACGGCTATTTCGATTTTGCGCGCCGAATTCCGGGACAGTACGGTGTGGAGCTGGTCAATGCCGCGCACGTGCAGGCGCCAACGATTTGGGCCTTGTTGAGTGAAGCCGACAAACGGGTCATCGTCATGAACAGCCCGGTGACCTACCCGCCGCAGCCGGTCAACGGNGCCCTGGTGGGCTGTATGCTCACCCCCAGCCCACGCAGCCAGTTCACCTANCCCGCGGCGCTGCGCGAGGCGCTGTACGCGGCCGTGCCCGATTACCTGATCGAATCGGCGGCCGCCAGCGCCGACCGTGTCCAGACGAAAGCGGCCGTGGCCCACAACGTGCGTCAGGGTACGTACGCGCGCGCGGCCNNGCGCTTTCTGATGCAGCAGGTGCCCGATTGGGATTTGTGCCACGTCGTCTATTCGGAGACCGACCGCATCATGACCTACCTGTGGGACGATATGGACCCGCAGCACCCGCGGCACGACCCGGCGCTGGCCGCCCGCTTCGGCGGTGAGATCGAAGCGCACTACCGCGCCGCCGACGCCATCCTGGGCGATCTGCTGCATGACGTGGTCGACCCAGACGGCAATACGATCCTGTTCGTGATGTCCGACCACGGTTTTGGCGGCGTGCACCGCTTTTTCTTCCCCAACGTGTGGCTGCAAGAGAACGGCTACCTGGCGCTCAAGGGTGGCCGGCCAAGCCTGGCCGCGTCCGGCGTGCAGTTGGCCCGGCGTGGTTTGCAGCGCCTGGGGCTGGCCCACCCGGCGCGGCAGATGCTGCGTAAAGTGTTACCGGGCTGGGGCACGGCCAGCCGGCTGCGCGAGTTGGCCTTCACCAGCAGCGTCGACTGGTCGCGGACGCGCNNATTTTGGGCATCGGACAACGGCATCAGCCTCAATGTGCGCGGCCGTGAAGCCGAGGGCATCGTCGCCCCGAGCNNGGAATACGACGCCCTGCGCGCCGAAATCAGCGAGCGGCTGCTGGCCTTACGCGAACCGCAGACCGGCGAGCGGGTCGTGGCCGAGGTGTGGCCGCGCGAAATCTACCACGGACCCTACGTCGACTGGGCNTCAGACCTGCGCGTGGTGTGGCAGGAGTACCCTGCGCAGAAACGCACCCATTTTTCGGCCGGCGAACCGTGGGCCGAGGCGGCGTTCGCCTACACCGGTCAGACGGGTGACCACGCGCGNACGGGATTCTGCTGGCCTACGGCCCCACGTGCGCGGGGGTCAGCCTGCCGCGCCAGCATCGTCGACCTGGCGCCGACCATCCTGTGGCTGCTGGGCCAGCCGGTGCCCGCCGATTTCGATGGGCGGGTGCTGACCGAACTGTTCAGAACCGGACTTCGTGGCCGGGCGGCCGGTGCAGGGCGCCGATGCCACCGGGGCCGTNNGGTGGGTGCGGCCCTGGCGCTGGCGGCCGAAGACCAGACCGCGCTGGAAGAACGGCTGCGCGGTTTGGGTTACATCGCGTGAACGTTGCGATCGATGCCCACATGGTGGGCGAACGTGAGACCGGGAACGAGACCTACACCCTGAACCTGGTACGCGCTNNGCTGGCCCTGCCGGCCGAGGCCACGCGTCCGTTCTCCTTCAGCCTGTTGGCCACGCATCCGGCGCGCCTGCAGGCCCAGCCGCGCCAGCCGACCGGGCCTGCNGTGCGACAGGTCCGGCCGGCGCCGGCCCCTNNGCGCATTCCGTTTGGCATACCGGCGGCCACGCGCCGCGGCAAGATCGACCTGCTGCACGTGACCTACGTCGCCCCGCCCTTCGGTAGCTGTCCCTTTGTCGTCACCGTGCACGACATCTCGTACNNGCGCTACCCGCAGTTCTTCTCGCCGCGCGACCGTTGGATGCTGTCCACCCTCGTACCCCTGACGATACGCCGGGCGGCGCGNCTCATCACCGTCTCCCACCACGCGCGCCAGGAAATCGTCGATTACTACGGCATCGCACCGGAACGGGTGGCTGTGACGTACGAAGCGGCGGCCGCGCAGTTNTGCGCCGGTGCGCGACGCGGGCAACTGGCTGCGCTGCGGTCACGCTACAACCTGCCGGGCCACGGGCGCTANTTTTTGGCCCTGGGCAACCTGCAACCGCGCAAGAACATCGGCCGGCTGGTCGAAGCCTTCGCCGACCTCTCCTCCCAGGCCGAACTCAACGACGTGCATCTGGTCATCGCCGGCAAGGCCCTGTGGCGCGAGTCCGAAATTTACGCCGCCGTCGCGCAGGCCCAGCTCACGAACCGTGTACACTTCATCGGCTACGTGGCCGACGCGGACCTGCCGACCCTCTACAGCGGGGCGTTGGCCTTCGTCTACCCGTCACTGTACGAGGGTTTCGGCCTGCCGCCGCTGGAGGCCATGGCCTGCGGCNNGCCGGTGATCTGCACCAACGTGGCCTCGCTGCCCGAGGTCGTCGGCGACGCCGCTNNGCTCATCACGCCCACCGACGTGGATGACCTGGCGCGTGCGCTGCATGCGCTGGCGACCGATGCCGACCTGCGCNNCCGGTTGACGGTGCAGGGAGCGCACCGTGCCGCCCAGTTCAGTTGGCGACGCTGCGCCGAAGAGACGCTGGCCGTATACCGCGCGGCGCTGGGCCTGCCCGACGCGTAGGGCCGCCGCGGGCCTCACCCGGCCGTATACGCGGTAAAAATCACGATCAGGCGCTGTCCGGTTTGGCTGGTGACGCTGAACGTGGTAGACTGGAAGTCGTGTTATGAAGATTGCGATGATAGGCACCCGCGGNGTGCCGGCCAGTTACAGCGGTTTCGAGACCTGTGTCGAGCAGTTGGGCAGCCGCCTGGTGCAGCGGGGGCATGCGGTGACGGTGTACTGCCGCAGCCACCACATCACGTACGCTGCGCCGACGTACCGGGGCATGCGACTGGTCAAACTGCCCACGGTGCAAAACAAGTACCTGGACACGATCGTCCATTCGCTGCTCTCCAGCCTGCACGGTCTGAGCCAGGGGTACGATGTGGTGCTCTATTTCATCGCCGGCAACAGCCTGGTGACCTGGATCCCACGCCTGGTGGGGCAGCGCACCATTCTCAATGTCGACGGTTTGGACTGGAAACGGGCCAAGTGGCCACCGCTGGCCAAACGCTACATCCAGTTTGCCGAGCGTATGGCGACGGTTCTGCCCAACGCCTTCGTGACCGACAGCCGGGTCGTGCAGCAGTTCTACCGCGACACCTACCATGCGGAATCGCCCTACATTGCGTACGGCGCGNNGCTGCCCCACCGGCCGGCTGGCCCGACCCTGGCGGAGTGGGGTTTGGTGCCCCAACGTTACGTGCTGTTTGTGGGGCGCCTGGTGCCGGAAAACTGCGCGCACCACCTGGTGCAGGCCTTCGCCCGCCTGGATACCGATTTCAAATGCGTCATCGTGGGGTCTGCACCCTACGCCGACGCCTACATTGCCGATTTACAGGCAACGTCAGACCCGCGTGTGGTGTTTACCGGCTACTGCTTCGGTGAAGGCTACTGGGAGCTGTCGTCCAACGCCTACCTCTTCGTAGAAACGTCGGGGGTGGGCGGTACGCACCCGGCGCTCGTGGAAGCTATGGCGTTTGGCAACTGCGTGGTTGCCCACGCCACCCCAGAGAACGCCGAAACGATCGGTGATGCCGGGTTTTTGTACGATGGGCAGGTNGGNGCGCCGGCGCTGGCGCCGCTGCTGCAAGGGCTGTTGGATGATCCGGCCCGTGTCACCGCCTACCGTACACGCGCGCGGCGCGCGGCCGAGGTGTTCAGTTGGGAACACGTCACCGATGCCTACGAGGCCCTGTTCCACAAGGTCTGCCGGGCATGAAGTCGGTCGGGATATCGGCACTGGGGCCACGGCGTGGGCTTGACGTGACCACACTAATCTGTACGACATTCGGATAGGGCTATGCGCAGGCATTACGAATCCAACTATGTGCTGTTTCTGGCGGTTGCTGATCTGGTACTTACCTGCATTTCACTCTTCCTCGCCAGCCAGGCCCGTTTGATCCTACCGTGGGGCATCCGTCTCACCGACAAGATGGTACAACTGCCGATCCTGGTTTACCTGGCGGCGGTTGTGATTTGGGGCGGCGTCTTCATCCTGCTCTCCGTTTATGACCAGCAGCGTACCCTGCGCGTGATCGAAGAGGCCCAGGTGGTGACGCTGGCGGTGGGTCTGGCGACGCTGGTGTTTGCCGGCCTGCTGTACCTGACGTTCCGTGACATTCCGCGCCTTCTGTTTCTTTACTTCGTCATCGCCAACGTGGCCCTGCTGCTGCTCCTGCGGGTGGCGCTGCGTATCGGTTTTCGTTTTGCCGGCTCACGTCAGATGCAAGAGGAGCGTGTGCTCATCGTCGGCGCCGGCAAAGTGGGGCGGCAGGTGGCGCAGCGCATGAACGGNCTCCGCTGGACAGGGCTGACCCCGATCGGTTTCCTCGATGATGACCCGGCCAAGTGGAACCTGCTCATCGAGGAGATCCCCGTTCTGGGGCGCCTGACCGATGCCCGCGCAATCGTCAAAGAACTTGAGATCGACGAGGTTGTGTTCGCCCTTCCTTTGCGCNNCCACCGGCCGCTGGAAGAGTTGGTGATTGCCCTGCAAACCGAGCCGGTGCGGGTACGTGTCGTCCCCGANCTTTTTGATCTGGCCATCTTCCGCGCCACCATCGAGGATTTTGGTGGCCTGCCCTTGATTGGCCTGCGGGACCCGGCGATCGACGGCTACAACCGGCTCATCAAACGGGCCTTCGACCTGGCGCTGGCCAGCGTGTCACTCGTGTTCGCCCTGCCGCTGATGCTGCTGATCACCCTTGCCATCCGGTTGGACTCGCCCGGCCCGGCGATCTTCAGGCAGGAGCGGGTGGGCGAAAACGGGCGCCTCTTCACCATGCTCAAGTTCCGCTCGATGGTCATCGACGCGGACACACGGCGCCCCGAGGTTGTGCGCACCACCAGCAACGGCACGATCCTCCACAAACAGGCCAATGATCCACGTATCNNACGTGTCGGGCGGTTCCTGCGCCGCACCAGCCTCGACGAGCTACCCCAGCTGTTCAACGTGCTGCGCGGCGAGATGAGCCTGGTGGGGCCCGCCCCGAATTGCCCTTCCTGGTCGCGCTACGAACCGTGGCAGCGCCAGCGCCTCACCGTGCCNCCCGGCATGACCGGCTGGTGGCAGATCAATGGGCGCAGCGAACGGCTCATGCACCTCCACACCCAGGATGACCTCTACTACATTCGCAACTACTCACCCCTGCTCGATTTACGGATACTGTGGCGCACAGTGGGCGCCGTGTTACGNCGGGCGGGGGCGTATTAGGGTTCGAGATTGATTCCGTGATCACTGCGGGTCGACCACCCCGCCTGAGCCAGGTCCGCCGGGCTGACGGATTGTATTCAGAACGAGTTGGAACGAGACCGACCTTAAGAGGCGTCGACATGAATCTACCAAGCCGCGTCATTATGACCGTCCTCTGCGTGGTGCTGGTGCTGAGTATCGGGACCGTTGACCGCCAGACCTCCGAAGCGCTGGGAACTGGAGCACCGGGGAGTCTACCCGAAACCTCTGCGGTGGCCGTAACCACCGGGTATGCCGGGCGTATCGGGCAAGACTCCAGCCCCAACATCATTTTGGTGCTGACTGACGATCAGGACCTGCGACTTCACAGCATGGATTTTATGCCCCAGGTGCAGACGCGCCTCGCCAATGCCGGCATGACTTTCAGCAATTTTTTCGTCCCCTTACCGCTCTGCTGCCCCTCACGCGTGACGATTTTGCGGGGCCAGTACGCGCACAATCATGATGTTGTTGGCAATCTACCGCCCACAGGTGGCTTTCAGAAGGCGTACGTCTCTGGCGTGGAGAACGCGACCATGGCGACGGCGCTGCGCCAGCACGGTTACCGAACGGCGCTCATCGGCAAGTACCTCAACGGCTACCCGTTGCCCGAAAACCCAACCTACATNCCNCCCGGCTGGGATGAATGGTTCAGCCCAACGGACGACGCGGCCTACAACAGCTACAATTATTCAGTCAACGACAACGGAGTCATTCGACACTACGGCAGCGCCCCAGCGGACTATATCACCGATGTGCTTGCCCATGAGGCCAGCAGTTTTATCGCGCACCGTGGCGACTCAGCCGGGGACCCTTTCTTCCTGGAATTGGCCTTCTATGCGCCGCATGCGCCGGCCAATCCGGCGCCACGTCACGCCAATCTTTTCCCGCGAATTCAGGCGCCTCGCACGCCCTCGTTCAACGAGGCCGATATGAGCGACAAACCAGCCTGGATGCAGGCCTTGCCGCCGCTCACTGAAGCGCAGATTGTAGCGCTCGACACACTCTACCGCCACAAGATGCAGTCGCTCCAGGCGGTGGACGAGGCCGTGGCGCACGTCATGCAGACTCTGGCCCAGACGGGTCAACTCGACAACACGTACATCATCTACACATCCGACAACGGGTTCCACCTGGGCCAACACCGGCTTCTGCTCGGCAAGGGACGGCCCTATGAGGAGGACATCGCCGTGCCCTTCATCGTGCGCGGCGGGGTGGCGCCCGGTACGACACAGGCCGCCTTAGCCAGCATGATCGACCTGGCGCCCACCCTTGCCGACCTGGTGGGGGCAGAGATGGCCGTGCCGGTTGACGGCCGATCGTTGGTACCGCTGCTGCACTCGGCCGCACCACCACCGGCCTGGCGCAAGTCACTGCTCACGGAAGCCTATCCTGTCCCAACTGGACAACCGCCGCTGCGATCGGCTAACCTGGAATCCGCCGATGCATCCGACATACAACTGCGGTTGTCCAGCGGTGGAACGCCGACCTATACCGCCCTGCGCACTGCAGAATACAAGTATGTCGAGTACAACGATACCATGCGCGAGTTGTACGATCTGATCAATGACCCCTACGANGCGACCAACGAATACCGCAATGCCGCACCGGACTTCATTGCCCAGGTATCCGCACTGCTTGCCACCTACAAGGTCTGTGCTGGCAGTGAATGTCGCACCGTCGACAGTATTTCACCGCCGCCGTTCCCCTCATCCAACGGCCCCGGCAGTACATCCCGTCGCTACGCGCCGGTAGGCGTGTCAAACCACCAGGCCGGCGCATGCGGCGTCGCACAAGCGCCCTCCCCGCCACACCAACCCCACAACAACGCACCTCCACCGTACAGGTACCCCTAATCCTTTCGTACTATTCGGCCCTCAGGCCCCTATCCTCCAACCTCTGCCCTCCAACCTCCATCTTCCCCTCAAATTAACCCCAACGCAGTATTGAATTCGGGGACGCCTGTGTTATCCTGGGGTCACAAGTCAGTTCCGCGTCGATTCGTGCGCGGTCGCTGTTTCCTGAAAATTCTGGAGGTTACATCTCATGAAGCCTAACCGTGTTCTGTCCATCATGGGTCTCGTGGTGCTTATCGCGATGACCGTCGCGCCGGCATTTGCGGCGGACCCCAATCCGGGTTCGGGTAGTGCCGACGTCACCGTGATGTACGCCAATGACTCCGGGCCGGCGACAACCGTCCTGGCCCAGTACTACAGCGCGAGTGGTTCGATCGCGGCGACACGCCAGCAGACGGTCAGTCCCCTGGGTTCCTACCTCTTCCAGGCATCCGATTCGGGCCTGCCCGACAACTGGGTTGGCTCTGCGGTGCTGTCGGCCAGCAGCGAACTGGCTGCCGTAGCCACCATTCAGTGGGCCGGCGCGCCCCTGGGTGATGGCCGGGAAGCAGACTCGTACACCGGCTTCGGCAGCGGTTCTACCCAGATGAACGTCCCGTACCTGGTCTACGCGCCGAATGCGCAGTACTCAGTGATTTCGGTGCAGAACACCGAGGCCAACACCACGGCCAACCTCACAATGAAGTACTACAACCGCAATGGTGGCCTCGACTTCACCATCACTGACCAGATTCCGGCCCTCGGCCAGAAGATGTACGACATGCACACCCCGGCGCCAAGGTCCCCGTGTGGAGCCAGTCGGCCTTCNTTCCAGGCCAACGGCACCTGGACCGGCTCGGTGGTGGTCACCACGGGCGGCGCGGATCAAAAAGTGGCCGCGATCAACAACAACTTCTGGCCACGCTACAGCGTTGCCTACAACGGCAGCAACCAGGGCGCCCGCAAACTCTTCCTGCCCTCGGTCGAACGGCGATTCACCAATCCCGCCAATGATCCGGGTTGGCTGGGCTTCAGCCTGACCACGGTGCAGAACCTGGGCACCGGGCCAACCAATGTCACCGTGAAGTACATCAACAAGGACACGGGCAACNNGTCGATCTCAGCATCGGCCATCTCACTCAACGCCGGTGTCGCGGTGGGTTGCAATACCCGCTCGGGCGGCGTGGGCTGCACCACGAGTGGAACCTTCGATGTGCTGGGTAGCCAGTGGTCNGGCTCCGTGATCGTCGAGTCGACCAGCCAGGACGTGGCCGCCGTCAACTTCTCGATCCGCCCACGCGACAACGAGGCTGGTGGTTACACCGGCGCGGCGACCGTGTTCGCCGGCACCAAGAACTTCCTGCCCGAAGTGTACCAGATCGGCGGCGAGGGCAATGCCCGGGTGCAGTGGTCGCTCATCCGTATCCAGAACGTGACCACCCAAACGGCCAACGTCGAAGTCAAGTTCGTCAATCGCGATGGCACCACCGCGGCAACCCGCAATCTGACGATCAACGGCGAGAAGTCATCCAACTTCAACCTGCGCACCAACGATCAGGTCAACCTGGGCGGCAACTGGAGCGGCGCCGTCTACATCACCTCCAACCAACCGTTGGTGGCGGTCGTGGAAAACCTGTGGGGCCTGCAGCGCCTGGCCGCGTACAACAGCTACAGCCGCTAAACTTGCCTGTGACGTAATTCATAAGGCCACCGGATACCCGGTGGCCTTTCTGTTAGAGTGCATTTTAAGAGCCTATCCGAATAACCCGGAAAACGTGCCACAGTGTTGCCCCGTGACGGCTATTCGGATAGGCTCTAAGTTGACCGCCAAACCACAATACACCCTTTCTGTTATCCGCGGTGGACACTTTGCAGTGGCCTGTGGTATAATCTTCCCAACCAGGCAGGACTATTCTGATGAGGAAGGAATTACGTGCAATGGAAATCATCATCACTGAAATGAAACGCTGCGTTTTGGTCAGCGTGTCGGGCCGCGCCGATGGCAGTACGGCGCCCGACCTGGACAAAGCGATCAAGTCGCTGCAAGACAATGGGCATTTTCGCATTGTGCTCGACATGGGCGGTGTCACATTCCTGAGCAGCGCGGGCATCGGTGTTCTGATCGGTGGCTGGAAAGCATCCCGGCGCTGGAACCGGGGTGATGTACGCCTGGCCAATCTACCCCCAAGATCATGGACGTCCTCGAGCTAACCGGCCTGGACAAACACTTCACCCAGTTCGATAGCACAGTCGAAGCAGTAGGCAGCTTCTGACGCACCGCCCCACGGCCACTGCGCCGGACGGTTTCCGGTGACTGCGGTCGTGCGACGTGCCTGCATCCTGTGCCATGACCAACCGTTGGACCCTGACTGTTACAAGCGATGTGCACCAGTTGGCCCACATCGGTGATTTCGTCATCCAGGCCGGCCGCGCGGCGGCCTGGATGAACGCGCCCTCTTTGCGGTCGAGTTAGCCTGTGACGAAGCGTGCAGTAACATCATCCGCCACGGCTACGCTGGCCGGCCCGGTGAGATTCATGTGACCTGCCTTGTCTCTCATTCAGACTTCGTGGTCGAAGTGGCCGACCATGGCCCACCCTTCAACCCCTCACGGTCAAACCAGTCCCCACCACCCGGGCGGTGAACGACATGTCAACCGGCGGCCGCGGCGTCTATCTCATCCGTAGACTGATGGACACGGTCATCTACCAACACGACCTGCACGGTGGTAATCGGCTCACCATGATCAAACATGGCGTCGTGCCCGAGTCCACAACCCCAGGCCAGGCATGAACAGTCAAATCGCCGCTTCCTCAGTGGCCCCGATTGGCGAGACGCCGCTCGAACACGACGAGCTGCGGGCGCTGGCTGAAGCCGGTCAGGCCATCTTGCAGGCGCAGATGGACGCCGACCGCATGTTCGANGCGATCTACGAATATGCCTCTCACCTGATCGACACCTCCAACTTCCACCTCGGCCTGTTCGAGGACGCCGATCTGGTGTTGCGCGTCTGGGTACGCGACGGCGTGCGGCANGCCCGTCGCGCGTTTGCCAACGCCGCCAAAGAGGGCATTGTGGGTTGGCTGCGCCAATACCGGCGACCACTGCTGGTGCGCGATTTCCAGGCCGAGATGGACTCCCTCNNCCCGCGTCCCAGTTACGATAGCCAACATCCGCCGCGTTCGGCCATCTTCGTGCCGATCCTGGCCGGCGACCTGGCCATCGGCAGTCTGGCGGCGCAGAGTTTCACGCCCAACGCCTACAGCGAGTCTGACCTGCGCATCCTCTTCATTCTGGCCAACCAGGCCGGCGTCGCCCTGGTCAATGCTCGCCTCTTTCAGGTGGTCGAGCGGCGCNNCCGTCAGTTGCAGACGGTGGCCGAGGTCAGCCGCAAAGTCGCCGCAATCCTCGACCTGGACCAACTGCTGACCCAGGTCGTGAACCTGATCCAGGACCGTTTCGGGTACTACCACGTGCAGGTCTTCCTGATCGATCAGGGCAGTGGGCGTGCCTATTTTCGGGCCAGTTCGGGGCACCGCTTGAATCAACTGTGGCGCGAGCGCGGGCGCTTCGTGCACATCGGTCAGGAGGGCATCATCGGCTGGGTGGCCNNGCGCGGTGAGCCGCTGCTGGCCAACGATGTGCTGCAAGAGTCGCGTTACGTGCCCGACGATCCCCGGCTCCTCCCCAACACACGCGGAGCTGTGCCNCTCAAGGTGGAAAAGCGCATCCTGGGCGTGCTCGACGTCCAGTCGACCGAACTGGACGCCTTCAGCGCCGAGGACATGTTCATCCTCGACACGCTGGCCGACCAGGTCGCCGTAGCCGTCGAAGATGCCCGTCTCTACCAACGTGCACGCGACGAAGCGGCTATCTCGACCGCCCTGCTCGAAGTGGCTAACGCGATTGGCCGCCCCCATCACCTGGCCGACCTGGCCACTACCGTCGCGCGCCTCACACCACAGCTGGCNGGGGTCGACCGCTGCACCATCCTGCTGCTGGATCAGACTCAGAACCAGTTCGAGGTGATCGCCAGCCACTGTCAANNCCGACCGCGCGACGCGCAGCCCGTGCCGGTGGGCCTCAAGATCGTGGCGGCTGACTTTCCGCTGATCGACCGCGTGATCCAGTCGCACAGCCCGCTGGCCCTGGACGAGATGGGCGATTCGACCCAGATACCGGCCCCCATCACCGGGCAGGCCGATGCGCGGNNCATGTTGGCTGTGCCGCTGATCGTGCAGCACGAAGCCCAGGGTGTCATCCTGGTGGACGGAGCGGATCACCCGGTCACCTTCAGCAGCCGCCAGATCGAGATCGTGCGTGGCATCGCCAGTCAATTTGCCGTCGCCATGGAAGGTGCACGCCTGCTGGCCCAGGAAAAGGAGCGGGTGCGCATCGGTGAAGAGCCGCGTCTGGCGCGCTTGATCCAGGCCAGCTTCCTGCCGGAAGCCGCGCCCGATCTGGCCAATTACGATGTCACCCATCACTGGCAGGCGGCGCGTGAAATGGCCGGTGACTTCTACGACTATGTCGCCCTGCCCGACAACCGTCTGGGTCTGGTGATCGCGGATGTGTCGGACAANGGGGTGCCCGCGGCGCTGTACATGTCGCTGGCGCGTACGCTGATGCGCGTCGTGGCGGCCGACCGTCGCTCACCGGCGCGGGTTCTGCGCCGGGTCAACGAGCTCCTGCCGGCCAACAGCCGGTCCGACATGTTCGTATCGATGTGGTACGGTGTGCTTGACCACCAGCGCAACGAAGTGGTTTATGCCAATGCTGGCCANCGCACCCCCTTGTTCGTCACCGCGCACAACGGCCGCGCCCGTTTCCTGCGCAAACACGGCCTGGTGCTGGGCGTCATGCCCCACGCCGCGCTGTACGACGGGACCGTGCGCATGCGGCCGGGTGATGTCCTGGTCCTGTACACCGACGGGATTACCGACATGAGCAACGCCGATGGTGAAGCGTTCGGCAACGAGCGTTTGCAGCAGGTGGTAGAAGCCAACCATNNACCGCCCACGCAAGGCATCGTGGCCAGTATTCATGACGCGCTTCGCCAGTTCGCCGGCAGCACGCCGCCGGCCGATGACCTGACCCTGATCGTCATCAAGCGGCACCCCACACAAGGGCCGGGTAATGTTACCGATCCACCCCGGCTGGTCCACTTCCCGATAGCCCTCCTGATCGTTGGCGTCGTTCTGGTTTTGCTGGACCCTGGTGCCGTGGCGTACGGCACAGCCGCGTGCGAGCGCACCGGTTTCGCCAGCCTGGTGGCGGGGTGGTTGACCGTGGCGCCGGCGGTAATCTCGGGGCTGATCGACCAGAGCCCATCGCCATCGATTCGCCCGCGCGGCGTGTCGAACATGCACATCACCGCCGTCGTGGTCACCTGGGTGTTGTTCGGCCTGGCGATCTACCTGCGGGTGCGGCGACGTCACATCATGGACGACCCACGTGGGCGCTGGCTGTACATGGGTCTGCTCCTGGCGGGCCTGGTGGGCCTGGTGGTGGTTGGCGAGTTGGGTGGTCAGTTGACCTATGTGTTCGGGGTGGGCCAGGTCTAGGTAAGCCGGATCGGCCCCGTCGCACCATCAGACAAGGATGAACGAAACCAATGTCCGGAAAAGGAAAACCCAAGACCAGGCTGTACACCGGCCGCGGCGATGAAGGCTATACCGGTTTGCTGGGCCGCGACCGCGTGCCCAAGTACAACGTGCGGCCCGAGGCCTATGGCACGGTCGACGAAGCTTCGGCCGCCCTGGGCATCGTCCGGGCTACCTGTCGCGACNNCCGCACGCCGGGCATCGTCCTGAGTGTACAGCGCGATCTCTACCGCCTGATGGCCGACCTGGCCACGCTGCCCGAAGCCGCGACGCGGCCGCCATGGTTGCAGCCACACAGTACCGGGTCTCTGGAACAGCTCATGGCCAATCTGGAAGGTGAAATCGAGCTGCCGCCGGCCTTCATCATCCCCGGTGATAGTGTGGCGGGCGCCCACCTNGGGCTGGCTCGTACGATCGTACGCCGCGCCGAACGGATCGTCGTCCGTATGCTGCACGAGGGCGAGCTGCGCGATGATGAACCGGTGCGCTACTTGAACCGCCTGAGCAGTCTCCTGTTCCTGTTGGCGCGCCTGGAAGACCGCGCGGCNGGAGCATCGTCATTCACACTGGCCAGGTTGGACTAGCTGCTGGCCGGCCGTACCAGATGCAGAAACGTGAGGTGGATATGACCGTGTTACTGGGCGCCCACATGTCGGTCGCCGGTGGCGTCAGNCAAGGCTTTGAACGTGCACAGTCGATCGACTGTACCTGCATGCAGATTTTCNNACGCAACCAGAATCAATGGCAGAGCAAGCCNCTGGATGGGCAGGAAATCGCCCGCTACCAGGCTTTGGCCGCATCGACCGGCATTGCGCCGGTGGTTGCCCACGCGTCTTACCTGATCAACATTGCCTCGCCCGATCCGGCCCTGTGGGCCAAATCCGCGGACGCTGCGNNCGTCGAACTGGAGCGCGCCGGGCGGCTGGGCATTCTTGGCGTCGTCTTTCACCCCGGCTCGCATATGGCGACCAGCGAGGCAGAGGGCCTGGACCGCATCGCCCGCGGCATCGACCACGTCCATGCCGCAACCGCTGGCCTGCGCACGCTGACTCTGCTGGAGAACACGGCCGGCCAGGGTTCGCACCTCGGTTACCGTTTCGAGCATCTGGCGCACATCCGCGCGGCGGTCGACGACCCCGACCGTATCGGCGTCTGTTTCGATACCTGCCACGCGCTGACGGCCGGTTACGAGTTTCGTGACCGCGACCGCTATGCCCGCATGTGGGACGAGTTCGACCAGATCGTGGGACTGGCGCGCCTGAAGGTATTTCACCTCAACGATTCCAAGAAGGACCTGGGCAGCCGCGTCGACCGTCACACCCACATCGGCGAAGGGTTCCTGGGGATCGAACCTTTCCGCCTGATCATGAACGACGCCCGATTCGTGGCCGTACCCAAGATCCTGGAGACCCCCAAAGAGGAAGACATGGCCGACGATGTGATCAACCTGAACCGTCTGCGCAGCCTGCTGTAACCGGGCGCCGGCACGAGCGGCTCACCAGGCGCGGGTCGTGTCCACCTCGTCACGCCGGAAGAAGCGCCGGGCCGCTGCACTTCGGCCGGCGCTGGCTGACGCAGGGCCAACAGGGTACGCAAACCTTCCACTTTGCGCGCTCCAGCGCTTGCAGGTGATCGATCAGGCCGATTTTGGCCCGGCTATCGGTGACACCAGACGCCGCAGCCCGCATCGTTTCCCAACGCCCCGCGTAGTCGCGCAGGCAGACCAGCACAGTCCAGTAGTCGTTGTACGTGTAGAGCACTTCGGCCCCTGCACCAGGGCAGCCGAAAAATCTCGCCGCCGCGCGGTTCGGGGCGTTCGATGCGCGCCAGCTGACCAGGCAGTGCCGTCATGATCCTATAGGCGTCGGCGACCTGTTGGGCCTGCTCGGGCGATATCTGGCCGGTCGCCGCCAGGTACGTGTAGAAGTCGCGCACCAACCCGGCCATGACGATCCGTTCGGCAATGCCGATGCGCCCCAGCACCTTACGGTCGGTGAAATCGGTCACCAGTTCACTCACGTGGTAGGGCTTCACATCCGCCAGGCCGCTGATCTCACGATCCAGATGATCCAAATACCAGGCAAAGAAGCGCAGGGATTCCCAGGCGTTTTCCAGCGACTCCTCATCGGCGCCACGCGCAGCCAGGTCGCGCATAAAACCCTCGGCCTGCGCCTGGTTCAGGAATGGTTCCCACTCCACTTCGCTGGCGTAGTAGTGCGCCACGTGCTGCAAGATACGCCGCAGCGCCGGCGCCTCCCGGGTTGTTGGTTCGTTCATTCACTCCTCCCCGCGGACGCCCGTGGCGCGTATTTCGACAGCGGTTCAAACCNCCGACCCATCACTTCATGCGCCTGGTTGATGATGACAAAAGCTGTGGGATCGGCCAGGCGGACCAGTTTCTGCAAGGCGTTGACCTGTTGCGGGGTAATGGCACAGAGTAGAATGTTGCGTGACTCGCCCGTGAAACAACCGACACCGTCGAGGCTGGTGACCCCACGGTGCAGGTTGCCCATCAGGCTTTCGGCCACCTCTTGACCGCGCTGCGTGATGATGATCGCCAGCCGCTCGCGGCGGGTCAACTGGATGGGCAGTTCGACCCCTTCCAGATTGATCCCCGGCACACCGTGCGGCAGGACTTCGCTGGTCGTCTCCCGCAGGTTGACAGTGGCCCAGGCGGCAAGCAGCAGGAGTAAGGAACCTCCCAGAACGATGCTCATCACGATCACACCAGTCACCCGGCCAATCACGGCCCGTTCCACGATCATTTCCCAACCGGTGACGGGTATGGGGTGGACGGCCAGCTTGGCCAGCCAGGCGACGATCAGCAGCAGGATGAGCCACTGGTAGTTGCGGCGAAAGCGTCGCCCCAACGCCTCCAGCATGGTGATGGGAAACTCCGGCGTCAGCAGGCTGGACGACAGCTTATCGGCCCACTGGGCCGGGGCAAACGGTGGAAGCAGCATGGCCGCGANAAAGTCAGTCTCCATCAGGCGAACCCGGTAGGCCCANNGCTCGTAGTGCCGATAACGGCGTGACTCCATCCACCAGAAAAGCAGAACCAGGGCCAGTTCGATGAGGAGGACGAAGTGGGGCANGGAGCCGGCGCCAAAAGTCAGGCTGAGCACCGCACCGGTCGTAATCACAGCCCAGTTGGTCGTGGTGTCCAGCCGCAGGCGCCAGGTGTTGGAACGCGCCANGCCACCCCGATAGAAATGCACCATCGCGGTCGTAAACTCGCTGGCGCGCAGGCGGTAGCCGCGGTACGTCCACACGTCATCTGCAGCCCCTCGCGCCGACGGATCGCCCTCAGTTGTCATACGTACCCCTTCTTGTTGTGGTGGTGTGGTATCGGATATTGTGGAGTGTACCGCAGAATAGCAGATTCCGCAGCACGCTGCACTGACCGGGAACATATAACACAGCGCTATATGCTGGCAAGGATGATCCCCATTCAGCCGCCCCATGCAGCGGCCGGGCCATGTGAGTTGACCGATTTTTGCTGTTGTGCGATAATCGGCTTGTCTCTGACCGGGCTGACCATGCCGTATGTCCTGTATCTCCTGGCTGCGACACGCCTTTTCTCATTTGTTTGGAAAGGACACTGCCCGATGACGACCTCACCCGTACCCATTCCGCGGCCCTGGGCCTTGGCGACCTGCTGGACCGTGCATTTCGCCTCTACCGCGCACTTTTGGCCGCTCTTGAGCATCGCGGCGCTCATTCTGGTACCGGCCGGGCTGATTAACGGGCTCCTGACTGGTAGCGCCGTGGTCAACCTGCAAAGCCTTGAGGAATCGCGTGCTCGATTCACCGTCTGGTATTGACCCCTTCACACCAGTATTGGGTTACTTCGGCGCAATCCTCGCGGCGCTGCTGATCCATTTCGTTGCCAACGGTCTGGCCGCGCTCGCCCTGACCGCGCACAACGTGGCCAGCTTGCAGCAGCGGCCGCTCCGCGTCGGGCAGGGCTGCGCATTGCCTGGCGTCGCTTCGGGGTCTTCATCGGTATGTCCCTCCTACGCGGGCTGGCCACATTGGTCGTCGCCACGCTGATGGTCGCGCCCGTCCTGTGCGTCTTCGCAGCCTGGGTCGGCATGATCGCTAACGCCGAGAGCAACGGAAGTACACTGGCGCTCCTCGGCTTCATCACCCTGACGTTGATCATGTACGTCGTGGCCATTGCCTTTTACCTGATACCCACGACCTACCTCAGCGCACGCTGGATCGTCGTCGTGCCCGGTATCGTCGAATCCTCCTGGGGGTTACGGCCTCCTGCGCGGCAGTTGGCGCCTGACGCGCGGCAACGTTTGGCGCTGCATCGGCTACCTGATCCTGCTCAGCCTGCTCAATTTTTCATCGCCAGCCTGCCCAGCCTGCTGATCAACCAGGTGGTCATCGGCCTCCTGCCCGATTACGCGATGTTTTCGGTCACGCTGTCCCAGACGGTGGGTGCGCTGTTCGCGATTCTGTGGCTGCCGCTATCGACCGCGGCGGTCGTGCTGCTCTACTACGATCTGCGTGCGCAATGAGAGTTACGACCTCTCCCTGCGTATCGCGCAGATGGAGGCCGAGGCCACGCCACAAGCCCCTGCCGGCCCACGCTACCGCCACCAGCGGCCGGTTAACCGTCGCAATACTGGTCGAACGATGAATACAGCGAATTCAGCGCCGGGAACGCAGGGTGTGCCGCACAATCTGGGTTGGCGCGGCCATCGTGCTGTGGCTGCTATGGGTGAGCGGCGTTGGCGCGGGGCGGTGATGGGACGGTCGAGCGAGCGAATACCGCGCCCGCCTGGACCGGGTGATTCAAAGCTTGGAGGCGGCCCCCGCCAGTGGGGCTGAGCTGGCGCTGAATGAGGCACGGCGTGCGTTGGCCAGCCTGAAAACCGTACAACTGCCCTCCGGTGAGACGATCGAGGTGCAGTCCCCGCTGACNCCCGCACTCAACCAGACCGAGGCGCTGGCGCGCCTGCGGTTGCTGCGTGACCAGTTGGCGGCCGCGGCCAATGACCACACGGCCGCACGGCAGGCCCAGCTGCGCGCCATCCTGGAACGCCCGGAGTTCGCCACCCGTGGCGCCAGGCCCAGCCTGTTCAGGCGGGTACTGGACTGGCTGGACGACCAGTTGCCCGCTGGTCTGATCGGTTTGCCCGGTGGGCTGACCAGTATGGTGGGTACCGTCATCATCGCTGCCGGTCTGATCATCATCGCCATCCTCCTGAGTTACTGGCTGCAGGGCTTTCTGCGCGGCTTCGTGGCCAACGCCCAGGCGCGCCGCCGTCAGGAAGATGGCCGCGACGAACCGTTGACCGCGGCGGTCGCCCGGCAGCAGGCGGCCGCGTTGGCCGAGGTGGGCAGTTACCGCGCCGCAATCCGCCAGCTCTACCTGGCCGCGCTGCTGCGCCTCGACGAAGTCGGCNNGCTGCGCTATGACCGCAGCCAAACCAACCGTGAAGTCCTGGCCCAACTGCCGGCCGGCTCCGCCACCCACCACCACCTGGCCCCCGTCATCGCGACGTTCGATCACGTCTGGTACGGTGTGTACGAACCGGACCAGGCCACCTACACCGGTTACGCCGCGGAGGTGGACTGGCTGACCACGTCAGCCGAACCGTCGGTAAACGAGCGCGGAAGGGCTGTCTGACCGTGCCACCCTCTCCTGGCCGGTTTGCCCGGCTACGTGCCCTGCATTGGCGGACCGACGCTGTGGGCCAGCCTGTTGTTCGCCGTTCTGGTGATGGTACTGCTGACCGTTGCGGATCGGGAGCGCCCACCCCGCCTCTACGATCTCGATTCGGGCGCGGTCCGGCCTGCTGGCCCTACGTCTGTGGCTGGAAGCGCAGGGGTATGACGTCACAACCACCGGCCAGCGTCAGTTTCATCTGGATGCCGGGACCGATCTGCTGTTCGTGCACCCCGGTAAGCGGCCGTTCAGCGCCGCCGATGCGCACCAGCTGCAATCTTGGGTCGAAGCCGGCGGTACGTTGGTGCTGATCGGTGGGCACGATGAAGACCGTGAACTGGCCGCCCTGTTTGGCCTGCGCCCCGAANNTTTGCACTGGAACAACCCGCACGCGGCACAGCAGGTGTTGCCATTGTTACCCGAGGCCCCGGCCACCATCACCGACACCGTGGCCCTGGAACCGCTGAGTTTCGAGCTCGCANNCAGTCCGGCATTTGCGGCGCTCACCGCCGATTCACAACCCACGCTGGCGCTGGCGGCCGTTGGCGCCGGCGCCGTCTGGTTTCTGAGCGCCGACTACGCATTGACCAACGAGACNCTGCGCATCAGCGCGCAGAGCTACCTGCTGCCGGCGTTGTTACGCACAGTGCCCAACGGCGGTCGCATCGCCTTCGACACCTACCACCAGGTCGATTCAACGGTTGGCCTGGAATTCACTTCTGTGCAGGACTGGCTCTACCGGACGCCGGCGGGCTGGGCGGTGCTGTTGGGTGCGGGGGTACTGTTTGGCGCACTGGTCTGGCAAGGCCGGCGCCTGGGTCCACCGCTGGCGCCAGCCGCCGAAAATCGCCGCCGCGCNGCCGAGTTCGTGACCGCCATGGCCAACTTGCAGCGGCGGGCNCAGCAGCGGGCGGAAGTGGCCACGCATCACCATCAGCGCCTGAAATTGGCCGTGGCGATGCGCTTCCACCTGGCGCCTGATCTGGCGGATGGCGAGTTTCTCCGCGCCCTGGCCGCCAGCGATCACCCTCCCGCCCCCGACAACCTGGCTGAATTGCGCGCCGTCCTGGCCGGCCTGCACGACAGCCCCGGCGAAGCCGCGCTGGTTCGGCTGGTCGCGCGGCGACGAGATTCTGCACAAAATCACCCATAGCCCGTAGAGGACCGACTTCCGCATTCTGGCGAAATCATGCCAGGTGGATCGGGAGGTGGTTCGTTTGTCGGCACAAGGAGGCGTAATGCCACTCGCGGACGTTTTCCAACGCATGAGAGCTGAGGCCGGTAAGGTCATCGTCGGCCAGGATGCGGTNTTCGAACAGGCCGTCGTAGCCTTCTTCAGTGGCGGCCACGCGCTGCTCGAAGGGGCNCCCGGCACGGCCAAAACCCTGATTGCCAAGACGCTGGCGCGTCTCATCGATGCCAGTTTCCACCGCATCCAGTTCACGCCCGACCTGATGCCCAGTGACGTCATGGGCACGCAAGTCTTCGACATCAACCGGGGCAGCTTCTACCTCAAGCGTGGCCCGATCTTCGCCAGCATCATTCTGGGCGACGAAATCAACCGCNNGCCGGCCAAGACCCAATCGGCCCTGCTGGAGGCCATGGAAGAGCGCCAGGTGACGATCGAAGGCGAGACCTTCCGCCTTGACGACCCCTTCATGGTCCTGGCGACCCAGAATCCGGTCGAGTACGAAGGCACCTACCCGCTGCCCGAGGCACGNCTCGACCGCTTCATGTTCAAAGTGCTGGTCACCTACCCGCCCCTCGAGGCCGAGCAGGAGGTTCTGCGTCGTTACCACCGGGGTTTCGACGCGCACCGCTCTGAATCCACCGGCATTCAACCCGTGATCCAGCGCGCCGACCTGGCGGCCCTACGCGCTGAGATCCAGGCCGTCACCGTGGAGGATGGCATCGTCTCGTACGTAACTCAGATCGCCGCCGGCTCGCGGCGCAGCCCAGACCTGCTGTTGGGCGGCAGTCCACGGGCCAGTATCGCCACCCTGCTGGCGGCCAAAACCTACGCCGCGCTGCACGGGCGAACGTACGTCACGCCCGATGACGTCAAGGCCGTGGTGCTGCCGGCGTTCCGCCACCGCATCATCCTGCGCCCCGAAGCCGAAATCGAGGGTCTCAACGCCGACACCGTCATGCGTCGCATTCTGGCTGGCCTGGAGGTGCCGCGTTAGATGATACCCACCTGGCGGCTGGTCGGCCTGGTATTGGCAACGGCCGTTCCTCTGGCGCTGGCGACGTGGTGGCCAGACCTTCTGCTGATCGCGGTGGTCTGGCTGCTGCTGATCCTGGCATTGGTCCTGGTCGATATGCGGCTCACCCCTGGGGCCAGCCAGTGGACGGTCGAGCGTGCGCACGATGCACGGCTGTCGGTTGCCGCCTGGAACCACGTCGTCGTTCAGGTGCGGTTGGGGCAGGGCCTGCGTGATTTGCACGTGTGGCTGCGCGATCAGACGCCCGCTTCCTTTGCCGTGACCGCTACGACGCCGCCGGTGCAGACCACCGCCGCCGACCGCCTGCTCAGCGGGGTGTGCCAGCCGGGTCAGTCGGCGACCTTCGTTTACCACGTACGCCCACCGCGCCGCGGCGACTACACTTTCGGCGACCTTTACCTGCGCTGGCAGTCCATATTTGGGCTGATCCGTCGCCAGGCCCGCTTCCCGGCCACGGCGCCGGTCAAGGTCTACCCCAACCTGGTCGATGTGCGCCGGTACGACCTGCTCCTGCGGCGCAACCGGCTNGTGGGGCTGGGCCTGCGGCAAACGCGTGTCTTGGGTGCGGGGCAAGAGTTCGAACGACTGCGTGACTATCAACCGGATGACGAATACCGGCGCATCAACTGGAAAGCAACGGCCCGCCGCGGCAGGCCGATCAGCGCGGAGTTCGAGACCGAGCGTACGCAAAATATCATGGCGTTGGTCGACGTGGGGCGCATGATGCGCAGCCCGGTCGGTGACGTGAGCAAGCTCGATTATGCGATCAATGCAGTACTGCTGTTGGCCTACGTCACCGCGCACAAGGGCGACCGCATCGGCATGTTGACCTTCGCCGACACCGTGCAGCAGTGGCTGGTTCCNCGCGGNGGCACGGGACAGTTTCAACGGATGCTGGAGTTTTTGTACCGGGTGGAGGGGCAGCCCGTGGAGCCGGACTATGGCACGGCGTTTGCCTACTTCGCAGCCCGGCAGAGCAAACGCAGCCTGGTCATCGTCTTCACCGATCTCACCGGAACACTGGGCATGCAGTCACTCGTCGCGCACATGGCCCGCCTGCGTCAGCGCCACCTGCCCCTGCTCGTGACCCTGCGCGACCCCACCGTGCAGCACCTCGCACAGCAACCGGTGGTGGACAGCCAGAGCCTCTACGAACGTACGGTGGCCGAACAACTGCTGGACGAACGCCGCCTGGTGCTCGACCGCCTGCGCCACCAGGGCGTGCTGACGCTCGACGTGCCGGCGAACGAATTGAGCGTCGCGCTGATCAACAAGTACCTCGAACTCAAGTCTGGGGCACGGATTTGAACGAATCAGGGCCGTCCAGGTGTAACTGCCAGGGATAAACCTGAGATCGTCTGCAACTGCTCAGCCAGCCGTTCAGAAACCGGGTTTGTCTCGTGCGGGCATGGTTCTCGTCTGGGTAACGGCCTTTCAGCGCGCATGACCCTGGTCTGCGAGACAAAAACCGGGTTTCTCTAGAGTGATTCACCGCGTCGCGCGGCGACGCATCGCCATTGGGAGGTCGAACAGCCAGTAAGCGTAGAGCAGCACCCCGCTGCCCAACCCCACGCCAGCCTTGAGCCACCAGGGCAGGGCGCTGGGGCTGATGAACCCCTCGATGAGGCCGGCAATCACCAGCAGCGGCACCGATCCCAGGATGGCCTGCACCGCGACGGCGCCGTGCTGTACGAGCGCCTCGCGCCGGCTCAATAATCCGGGACGCAGGAGGCCGTCGGCCATGTACAGACCTGCGCCACCCGCCAGGAAGATCACACTCAGTTCGATAACCCCGTGGGCCACGATGAATTCGCCCAGCCCGGCGCTCAAACCGTGGGCCTGTAAGAGTCCAAAGATCGCGCCCAGGCTGAGGCCGTTGGAGATCATGACCCCGGCCGTGAGCAGACCGGCCGTCATGCTGCCGGCAAAGGTCAGGAACATGACCTGGATATTGTTCGTCAGAATGAGGCCGGCGGCGCCGGAGCGCACGTNTGNGGCGATGTCGGTCCACAACTCACCCGCTTCCACCGAATTGACCAGCGTCTCGATGTCGGACCCCAGCAGGGTATAGATCGTGTCCGTTTCTCGCGCCACCACGAGGAACGCCACCAGGGCCGGCAGCACAAAAGGGCAAAGGCCAAAATAGTGTACGGCAGCAGTTTTCGGTATAATTGGGGAAGCNNCGGACCGGTAGAATACGCGCAGCCGGCGCCACTGCAGCGGCTCACTGCGGTAGATCCACGCAGCAGCCACCAGCTGATTGAGGTAGTGCGTCACTGGTTGGTCGGGAAAATCGCGCTGGGCCTGGGCCAGGTCGGATGTCGCCAGGCGGTAGAGGCGACCCAGCTCGTTCACCTCGGGCGCCGACAGGTGACCGGCATGGTTGAGCAATCTTTCGGCTCNGCGCCACTGAGCCTGGCGTGCGGTTACAAAATCACTCGAGTTCATCGGGCTGCCCCACCTGGAATAAACAATGACCACGTCGCTGCGCGAAGATTATACCATCGATACCCCAGAAAACGTAACCTTCGGTTACGAAATTGCCGGTATTGGCAGCCGCTTCATCGGTGCGGTGATCGATACCGGAATCATCGGCGTACTGCTCACGATCCTGAATTTCGCCCTCATCACCCTACTGGAATTGACCGGCGACCTGCGCGAGATCGTATTCAACGGCCTGGAAAGCCCCAACATCAGTCAGTTGGGCGGCCTTGTGCTGGCGCTTTTTGCCCTGTTGAATTTTGCCGTGTTCTGGGGCTACTACATGCTGTTCGAGCTGGTGTGGAATGGCCAGACGCCGGGCAAACGCGCCAAAACGCGCGTCCTGCGCGTCGACGGCAGCCCGACCCGCACCAGTGAAGTGGCGGTGCGCAACCTGGTGCGTATCGTCGACTGGCTGCCAGGCATGTATACCTTCGGTTTCATCGTGATGTTCTTCAACCGCCAGTCACGCCGCCTGGGTGATTATGCGGCCGGCACACTGGTCATTCGTGAGCGGGCGGGCGTCAACCTGGACACTCTGCTGACCACGGCCCCACCGTTAACGGCGATCAGCCCTGAGCAGGCCGCGGCCCTGCGTATCCGTTTTCCCACGGTGCGGCGCCTCTCGGACGGTGATTACCAAGTCATTCGCCAGGCATTGGCGCGCACAGAACGTAACCAGGTCGACAGGTCGCTCCTCGATCGTCTGGCCCGCGTCATCGCCATGCAGATGGGCGAAACGCTGCCGGCGGGCGCGGACCCAGCCCATTATTTACGCAACGCGGCCGCGGCGTACGAGGTCGCGACGCAGGAGCCAATGCCACCGGCATAGGCTCACGCCGTGCTGGCGAGCGCAGCCACGGCTGCCTTGTCGACAAAAAATGCGCCATCGGAAAGGATTGAACTCAACCATGACGAAACATCTGGTCATGATCGCGCTGGTGGGCCTGATGATCGGGCTGCTGACGGCCTGTACGCAGCCCCAGCCATCCGCACCCCCGCGTCCACGGCGACTGCCCTGCCAGAAACCACCACACCGGCAACCCCGGCCAATACCCCAGGCGCGACCGCACCGGCAACCCCGGCCAAGGCCCCGGCGCAGCCGTACCAGAAATTGCCGCCATTGCACCGGTAGCGCCCATCACCGGCATGCCGGCCGGCAGTGATGGGTTCGATTGGTGGAACGATACGACGTTCTACGAGATCTTCGTGCGCTCGTTCAGTGATTCCGATGGCGATGGTATTGGTGACTTCAACGGCCTGACCGCCAAACTGGACTACCTCAACGACGGCGACCCGGAGACGACGACCGACCTGGGCATCACCGGCATCTGGCTCATGCCGATCATGGAGTCGCCCAGCTACCACGGCTACGACGTCACCGATTACTTCAAGCTCAACCCTGATTATGGCACCGAGGCCGACTTCAAGCGTTTCCTGGAAGAAGCGCACAAGCGCGGCATTCGGGTCGTGGTCGACATGGTGCTCAACCACACCTCCAACGACCACCCCTGGTTCGAGGATGCGGANGACCCCGGCTCCCAACACGACAGCTGGTACGTCTGGTCGGCTGACGACCCGGGCTACNNGCGCCCGTGGGGTGAGAAGGTCTGGTACAAAGTGGGCGATCGTTACTACTACGCGGTCTTCTGGGAGGGTATGCCGGATCTGAACTACCGCAACCCCGAAGTGACCGCGCAGATGTACGAGGTCAGCCGATACTGGCTGGAGGACATGGGCGTCGATGGCTTCCGCCTCGATGCGGTCCGCCACCTGATCGAGGACGGCGAAGTGCAGGAGAACACGCCCGAAACGCACGGCTGGCTGCAAGCCTATCGCGACTTTCTGACCGAGATCCAGCCCGAGGCACTGACCGTGGGTGAGATCTGGTCGCCGACCGATGATGTTGTGCCGTACGTCAAAAATGGGGAAGTCGACCTGGCCTTCNNTGAATTCGATTTGGCCGCAGCGATGGTGAACGCCGCGCGGNNTGAAACGCGCGGCCCGGTGGCGGGGGCGCAGTTCAAAGCCTGGAATGCCTACCCGCCCGGTCAGTACGCACCGTTCCTGACCAATCACGATCAGGAGCGGGTGATGAGCCAGCTCGGCGGGGACGAAGGCAAAGCGCGGGTCGCGGCCCTGCTGCTCTTGACTTCGCCCGGCGTCCCGTTCATCTACTACGGCGAGGAAATCGGCATGATCGGCACCAAGCCGGACGAGCAGATTCGCACGCCGATGCAGTGGACCGCCGACGACAACGCCGGTTTTACCACGGGTGANCCCTGGATCAAGGTCAAAGCGAACTATCCCGAGGCCAACGTTGCCGTCGAAAGTACCGATCCCGACTCCCTGTGGAACACCTATCGTGCCCTGATCCACCTGCGCAACAACCACGTCGCGCTGCGTACCGGTGACTACACCAAGGTCGACGTGACCGACAGCAAGGTCTACGCCTTCCTGCGCAGCAGCCCGCAGGAAACAGTTCTGGTGTTGATCAACCTCAGCAGCAAGCCGGTCAGTGACTACGTGCTCAACCTGCCCAAGGGGCCACTGACCGGTCCGGTCGATGCCGTCGAGGTACTGCACGGTGTTGCCGTAACCGCACCGACGATTACGGCGGANGGGGGATTCAAGGGCTACCGGCCGCTCGATACATTGGCCCCGCAGACGGGGTATGTGATTCGGTTGGGGGATGGGGGTAGGGGATGGGGTTGGGGGATGGGGTTGGGGTTGGGGGTTGGGGTTGGGGGATGGGGGATGGGGTTGGAAGTTGGGGTTGGAAGTTGGGGGTTGGGGTTGGAAGTTGGGGTTGGAAGTTGGGGGTTGGGGGATGGGGGATGGGGGATGGGGTTGGAAGTTGCGGGTTTGGGGGTTGGAAGTTGGAGGGGATAGGGGTTGGAAGTTGGAGGGGATAGGGGCGGGGGTTGGAGGGTGGGACGTTATTGGGTGTCGCCGCGGACGTTGAGTTTTGTGGTCGATGGGGAGCGGGTGCTGCTGCTGCGTGGGGCGCCGACGAAGCGGTTGTGGGCCAACCGGCTCAACGGTGTTGGCGGCCATGTCGAGCCGGGCGAGGACGTCTACACGGCGGCGCTGCGCGAGGTGCAGGAGGAGACNCGAGCCGAGGTGCAGGGTCTGCGCCTGCGCGGNGTGGTGCATGTGGCGCCGTATCCGGCGCAGGGTACCGGCAGTCCGGATGTGGGCGTGATGATGTTCATCTTCACGGCCGCGCTGGCCGGCGGTGCACTGCGTGCCTCGGTCGAAGGCGTCCTGGAATGGCACCCCATCGCCGATGTGCCGCGGNNCGCCATTCCAGACCTGATGGACGACCTGCAGGCTNNGCTGCTGCCACGGGCGCTGACGGCGCGGGCGCCGTTCATGGCACACATGACTTACGACGCGGATGGCACGGTGAATCTCACCCGGCCGCGTTCAGGAACTCCTCGATCACTGCCACGAACTCGTCACGTTTGACGACCGGTGCGGCGTGTTTGGTGCCGTAGAACAGGTGCAGCTGTGCACCGGGGTAGAGTTCCTGCATGTGTGTGCGCACCGTCTCCGGTGTACCGGGGTCGTCGTCGGCAAAAATCAGCAGCACCTGGCCCGGCCACCCCGCCAGGTCGCCCGGCGTAAAGGCGTAGTTCGTGTCATAATCGGCGATGCGCCGGTACATGCCGACCAGGTCTCGTTTGGTCAGCACCAGGTCGACGATGTGATCGTACTGCGCGTCCGCCAGCACCGTCTCAGGGTGCTCTTCTGGCAGCAGTCCACTCGTCGAACGCCGGTACACTGAACGCAGCATCGACATCGGCAGGACCGGGAACCAGCGCGCGGCNNCCCTTGACCTGCGCGCGCGCGCGGTATCGGGATACGCCGTGTGCGACAGGATCAACCGGCTGGTTTGTCCCGCAAACCGCCGTGCAAACACCTGCGCCACGAACCCGCCGTACGAGCCGCCCAGCACCGCCGCCCTGGCGATATTTTCGTGCTGCATCAGGCCGGCGACCCCTTCGGCCAGCAGCGCCATCGTGGTGACCGGCGGATATGACGGCGCCAACACGCGACGTCTCTGCGCGAAGGCCAGGATCAACTGCCAGGCCGTCTCCGCCCGGCCCAACGCCCCCGGCAGCAGCACCAACGCGTCATCGCCCTCGCCAGCCGTGATGTACTGCCAGTCGACTCCCGCCATCCGGTGTCGACGGTAGGGGTACTCGGCCAGGAANNCGCGCAACTGCGCCATCTGCTCCGGTGGCACGTCGGCGTAATACCTGCCGACTTTGGGATCGTCGAGAGAGATCAATTGTGAAGTGACCATCGTATGTCGTTGTTCTCCACCAGCCATCATGCGTCGTAGTACAGCGCGACCTCGTACGGGTGTGGCCGGTTGCGGACGCTGCGGTGTTCCTCGGTCTTGACTTTGATCCAGTCGGCAATCTGGCCATCATCGAAGACGTTGCCGGCCAGCAGGAAATCGTGGTCTCGGGCCAGGGCATCCAACGCCTCGTTGAGGGAGGACGGCAGCGGTTTGANTCGCCNGCGCTGCGCGTCGGTCCAGGTGAAGATGTTCTCGTCGATCGGGCCAAAACCGAGGGCCGTCGGATCCATCTGCTGACGAATGCCGTCGAGGCCAGCCATGGNCTGAGCCGCCAGCGCCAGGTAGATGTTGCAGGTGGCATCGGGCGGGCGAAACTCGAAACGCGCCGTATCGGGCTGATCGGCGTATTTCGGCACGCGGATGGCCGCACTCCGGTTGCCCAGGCTGAAGAAGGCGTTGATCGGCGCTTCGTAACCGGGCACCAGGCGGCGGTAGGAGTTGGTCGACGGGTTGGTGAAGGCCAGCACGGCCGCGCCGTGGTGCAGCAGCCCCGCAATGTACCACAACGCGGTCTGGCTCAACTTGCCGTGGCCGTGCGGGTCGTAGAACAGGTTGACGTCGCCCTGGAAGAGCTGTTGGTGGAAGTGCATACCGCTGCCCGCTTCACCGTACAACGGTTTGGGCATGAAGGTCGCAGTCTGGTTGTGGCGGTCGGCCACCATCTTGGTGACGTACTTGATCATCTGCGAGGCGTCGCCGGCGGGCACCAGGCCCATGAGGGGATNTTCGATCTCGCACTGCCCCGGGCCGCCCACCTCGTGGTGGTGGTACCTGACCTCGATTCCCATGGCCTCGATCAGCTGCGACATCTCACTACGCAGGTTGTAGAGGCGGTCCCTGGGTGGAATCACGTGGTAGCCGCCGTGCCGTGAAACCACGTAGCCGGTGCCACCGTGGGCACTCTGCCAGTCTGCCTCACAACTATCGACACGGTATGCGGCGGCGTTGACTTCGTTTTCGTAAGTCACGCGGTCGAAGACGTAAAACTCGTACTCCGGCCCCCACCGGCTCTCGGTTGCCACGCCCAGGCTGCGCATGTACGCCTCCGCNNGCCGGGCCACGTTGCGCGGGTCGCGCTGGAAAGGCTGTTTGCTGTCGGCCTCGTACACCGAACAGATGAAACTGAGCGTCGGCAGCTCCCAAAATGTATCGTGAAAGGCCGTGGTCAGATCGGGCAGCAGTACCATGTCACCCGACTGTAGCGAGCGCAAACCCACAGATGAGCCATCGAAGCCCACCCCGTCGCGCATCAGCTGTTCATTGAACTGGCTGACCGGCAGCGTTACGTGGCGCCAACGGCCGGCCAGGTCAGTGAACTTGAGGTCGATCATCTTGAAGCCCTGCTCGTGCACGTAGGTCCGAGCGTCATTGAATGTGTTGAACATCCGCCAATCCTCCGTCTCGTTGCTCAATCGAAAACAGAAAAACCCGGTTTCTGACCGGCCGACCAACAGGCCGGCTGGCTGTGGAGAAACCGGGTTTTGGTGGCCCCGCGAAATAAAACCCGGTTTCTGACCGGTTTGCGGCGGCGTCAATTCGCCGCCAGCGGTTTGTCGGAGAGCCACCTTACAAACAGACGCGGCGCAACACGTAGTAACCAACAGCGGTTGTGACACGGCATGTTGGGGGCTGCATGCACGCGAACAAGCTCTCTCCGACAAACGGTTAGGGTTCGTAAAAGTATAAGCTCTCGTGTTTGGCCGGAATAACACTGGAAAAACCCGATACAAGCGGGAAGTTATTTCTTTACGAACCCTTAGAGCCTATCCGAATAACCCGAAAACGCGTCACAGTGTTGCCCCGTGACGGTAATTCGGATAGGCTCTTAAATGATCCGCAGTTCCGGCTCAGNGGCCACCGTCAATACGCTGATGCGTGCGGCGACCGCCTGCGCCAGCCGGCGGAAGGCCTCACTCTGCGGCGAGTCCGGGTCTACCGCGACGACTGGCTGGCCGGCGTCGCCGCCGGTACGGATCGCCGGATCGAGGAATACTCGCCCCAGGAACGGCACACCGGCGGNTTNGGCCGCCTCTTCACCGCCGCCGACGCCGAACACCTCGCCGGCCATGTTCTCGACAATGCCCAGAACCGGCACCTCCAGTTTACGGAACGCGGCCAGGCNCCGCGTCGCGCCGGACAGGGCCACGCGTTGCGGCGTGCTGACGATGATACCCCNCACCAGCGGCACCGATTGGGCCAGGGTGAGCTGCGCATCGCCCGTACCCGGCGGCAGATCGACCACGATGTAGTCGAGGTCGCCCCACTCGACGTCGGTGAAGAGCTGGCGAATGGCGCTGTGCAACATCGGCCCACGCCAGATCAACGCTTCACCCGGNNGGATCATGAAACCCATCGACATCACTTCGACGCCGTACGCGACCGGCGGCACGAGCTTACTGCCGCGGGNCCNGGGCATGTGAGAGACGCCCATCATCATCGGGATGTTGGGGCCGTAGACGTCGGCGTCGAGAAGTCCCACTTTGGCGCCCATTTGGGCCAGGGCCACCGCCAGGTTGACCGCGACGGTGGTTTTGCCCANCCCGCCCTTGCCGCTGCCCACGGCCAGGATGTTCTTGACAGGAATGTTGAGTTTGCCGGCAATGCGCCGATCGGCCCTGACGTTGGCATCGAACTTGACCGTCACGTTGTTCACGTTGGGCAGCCGGATCACGGCGGCGCGGGCTTCATCTTCGATCTGGCTGCGCAACGGACAGGCGGGGGTGGTCAGCACGATCGTAAAACTGACGTCGTTGCCCTGGATTTCGATATCCCGGATCATGTTGAGGGTCACCAGGTCACGGTGCAGCTCAGGCTCGATCACCGTGCTCAGGGCGGCCAGTATGTCCTTGTCGCGGCTCATCTTTTTACCAAACATTATGTTTCACCTCATATGTACCACACAGAGCATTGTTCATTTCGAGCAGTCGTGCTCCGTTAGGTTAGATTATGTACCACTTCGCCATTGTCGAGGCGCAAAATCACAACAGAGACTTAGAGCCTATCCGAATAACCCGAAAACGCGCCACAGTGTTGCCCCGTGACGGTTATTCGGATAGGCTCTTACCTGACAGAGCAATAGGCATCGACTAACTTGCCCACGTGGCGACCGATCTCCACGGCGTAGTTGGTGCCGCGGTCCCAGGNGTAGACCTGGCTCATGCTGGCTAAGTACAGCCCACGGATCGGGGTCTCCAGCGTAGGGATCATGCGCGAGTAGTTCACAACCGGCACCGGCGCGTAGGTCGCCTTGTGTACCCACAGGCGACGCACCCAATCGGGCCGGAAGTTGGGGTTGACGCGGGCCAGGGCCGGCATGAACGTCTCGAGCAGTTCCTGGTCGCTCATGCTGAAGTAGGGGTGGTCGGGGTCCAGATAGTCACCCAGGTAGATCAATCGGTCGCCGCCGTAATGCGCCGGGTCGATATAGTTGGTATGCTCGACCAGCGCCAGGAAGGGAAAACCTTCGGCCTTCGGGATGTTCAGCCAATACACGTCACGGATCGGCTGTTGGGTCAGGGCCAGGGTCATCACCACAGCGCCCATGCTCTTCAGCGCCCGCAGTTGGCCCAGGTAGCTGGGCGGCAGGTCAGGCGCCAGCCGTGCCATGAGGGTGGGGCTGATGGTCGCGATGACGCTGTCGAAAGCCTGCGCTTCACCGTCGATGGTGACCGAAAGCGCACCGTCTGGCAGCGGTTTGATCTGCGTGACCGGCGCCTTGAGGTGCAGCTGCGCACCCTGGGCGGTCACACGGGCCACCAACGCGTCGACGAATGCCTGGAAACCACCGCGGTAGTAACCGAGACGTGGGCTGCGTTTGACCAAACGGGNCCAGAACCAGGCCAGATTGACCTCACGGTAGTGGTGGCCGAACTTACCCTCCAGCATCGGCTGCCACAGCATTTCGTAGCCTCTGCTGCCCATCGTACGGCGCAGCCAGGCGTCGGACGTTGTCTGTTCGAACCCGCGCCAGTTGCGGCTCAGATAGCGCAGGTAGGCGAAGACAAAGCCCATACGAAATTTGTTGATCCAGTCCAGGTGGGGGAAGGCCAGCAGGCGCAGCGGCGAATCGAAGGGGTAGGCCTGGCCCTGGTACCACATGGCCGTGGTCGGGCGTAGGAAGAAGAGCAGGTCGCTCGCACCAATCTCCTTCGTCAGACCGATGATCGCGTCGTCGGACGTGAAGAGATGGTGGTAGAACCGCTCCAGCGGCCACTCCCATTCGGGCGCCTTAAAACCGGAGGCCAGTCCCCGGCTGCCGGGGCGCCTTCTGAACAGGGTCACCGCGTAACCCTGGCGCGTCAAATCGTAGGCCGCGGCCAAACCAGCCACGCCCGCCCCAATAATGGCCACGCGTGCGTGTGGGTGATTGGTTCATAGACCTACGCGGCCAGGTTCTCCTCCACGAGCTCTACGGACTCGATGAAGCTGTCATCGAAGACGCGCCGACGACCATGGAGGTAGTCATCGATGTCGACCTGCGCCCGGCCGTACTCGCGCAGCAACTGGGCGTCGGTACCCTTGTACTGGGTGATCGTTTGTGTAGCGCACAACTGGCAGCCGCGCATGAACTTGTAGCTGCCGGCGTAACACTTCATGCAGCCGTCCAGGCGGATCATGAGCAGGGAGAGCGCCAGGCTGTCAGGGTGGGTTTCGGGCAGTTTTTGACCCGATCCACGACGCCATTCCGGGCCACGCAGATCGCGCAACTGGGGAATCAGCCGGGGTGGAAAAATAATCTCGGCTTTGGGTATCAACATGGCACACTCACATGATCAACTGTACATTCGAGTGCCGGCAGGACTCCACAGCCTCGGGGACATCGCCGCTGTTCAGCCGGTTGAGCGCACCCAGCAGCGCCTCCTGGTCGATCCCGCGGGCACGGCAGACTTCGCTCAACACTTCATCCGGTCCCGGCGCAGCACTGGCAACCGCCCAGATGGAAGCCAGCCAGCACGGTCCGGGCCGCCGGATGGACCTGGTTGATTTCAGCCATCGTCATGTTTGGGGAAAACTGAACTTCACCGCTGCGCCGGCGCATGTCGAAGCGAATATCGGCCGTTTCATGGGTCAGCCGTTCGCTCAACGTATCGAGCGCGCTGCGGATTTCGTACAGCCGGCTGCTGTCACGCGCCAGCCGCGCTTCCAGGTCGGCGAGCCGCCGGTTGGTCATCCAGACCAGCAGCAGCGCGGCCAGGGCCGCAATCAGAGCAACATACTGCATTGTGTTGGTACCTCCCTCAGGTATCGCCTCCGCCAGGTTAAGAATGGGGATTCCTGGCTGGGGCTTCTAACGCATCAAACTTTCACCCGAATGCAGCACCACGCATTCGGCTGTGGTCTCCGTACGCACCCGATCGGCGAACGCGTTGGGGTCCACGTCGATGAAGGGCCAGGTGCCATAATGGCAGGGGACCACCAGTTTAGGTTCGATGAAAGTCACGGCGGTGATGGCATCGTCGGGACCCATCGTAAAGTTGTCGCCGATGCACAGAATGGCCACATCGACGCNCGGCGCGGCCAACAGTTTCATGTCGTAGGTCAGCGCCGTATCGCCGGAGATGTAGACTTNTTTACCCGCCAGGTTGATCAGGTATCCGGCCGGGTTGCCGCCGTACGTGCCGTCCGCCAGGCCAGACCCGTGGTGGGCGATCGTCATTTTGACCCGGCCGAAGGGGAAATTCCAGCCGCCGCCAATGTGCATGGGGTGCACGTTTTCGACGCCCTGCTTACCCAACCAGCCGGCGATCTCGAAGTTGGCCACCACGGTCGCGCCCGTGCGCCGGGCGATTGCCACGGCATCGCCCACGTGGTCGAAATGCCCGTGGGTCAGCAGGATATAATCTGGATTGATCTCGTCGGCGCTGGCCGTTGTCATTGGGTTGTCGGTGAAAAAGGNGTCGATCAGCAGGGTAACGCCATCGCCCTCCAGCGCGAATACTGAATGGCCGTAGTAAGTGATTGTGAGTGACATAGGTCCTCCGTGGGCGGTAGGTATTGGACGTTGGATGTTTGGGCCGGTTTATCGACTATTTTCTCATCGCTTTCAGCACCCAGGGGCACCCATGGTCGTCAGTTCTACGCCAACAGGTGCCCCTGGGTGCTGGAGCAGGGACCATATTCGTATGGTTGCCGTTCTTCGACGATCGCGCTGCGGCAGGCACGTCTTGCTCCGGCACCCGGTAGTGCGCGCCAGGGTGAGTTTGCGTCTCAGGTGTTATTCGCCGTCACCACCCTTGGCCTGTGCGGCGCCGGGCCGCAACTTCCGCCTTACGCGCCTCGATCTCCTCTGGTGTCATTTTCGGTCGCGCCGCGGGCGGCGCGGCTGTGGTCGCGGGCGGCGCGACTTCGGCCGTGGCCGGTGGCGGAGCCTCGCCCGTGGCCTGTGCGGCGCCGGGCGGCGACTTCAGCCTTGCGCGCCTCGATCTCCTCCGGTGTCATTTTCGGCCGCGCCGCGGTGGCGCGGCTTCAGCCGTGGCCGGCGGCACCCCTCCGGCCTGTGCGGCGTTGCGCGGCGACTTCGGCCTTGCGCGCCTCGATCTCCTCAGGCGTCATCTTGGGTCGGGCCGCGGCGGTTGGGGCAGCGCTGCCGGCAGCGGCGGCGGCCGCTTTGGCCTCGGCCGCTTTGGCTTTGGCCTCCTGCTGGCGCTGCTTTTCCGCTTCTTCCTCGGCGCGTATGCGTTCCTCTTCGGCGTACTGGACTGGCCACAGCTGCGTAAAACTCGATCGGCACAGTGAGCGCCTCTTTGTCGAAGATCAGGCGCGGGTAACGTTCCCAGGTGGCCAGTTCGTAGTCGTGGTTCATCTTGATCGCATCGAATGGGCAGTACTCAGCACAGTAGCCGCAACTCATGCAGATCGACGTGTCGAGGAAGAACTCGGCCGGGCGCGTGATCGGTTTACCGTTGGCATCCTTGTCGCGTTCGATCCAGATGCACTGGGGTGGGCAGACCTTGGCGCAGATGCCGCACGCGGTGCAGCGGTCCTCCATCTTCTCGGTATCCCACAGCAACATCGGGATGAAGCGGAAGCGCTCCGGAATGAGCCGCTTTTCGTCCGGGTACTGAATGGTAAACAGGCCTTCTTCATCCCACGGCTGGTCGATGAATGTACGATTATCGGCCAGGCCCGCGTAACGGCTGGGTATCTTCTTGACGTCGTCAGCGAACGTTTCTACCATGTGCTTGAGTGTAACACCCAGGCCTTTGACAATCCCTGATCCAAACATGCAGCCCCTATCTTCGTTCAAAGTTGGCAACTCTGGGAGAGTTGCCAACTCCAGAGCTTTTCTACCGGTCGTCTCACCCAGCACGATATCGATGCTGCCCAGGACAATCACAGAATCGGCAACCTTATAACCAACGCACATCGGCCCCAACGCGTTCAACGAGATGTAACTTGGTGCACGAATGCGGTAGCGCCAGGGGTTGGGCGACCCATCACTCACGATGTAATACCCCAGCTCCCCTTTAGGGCNCTCGATTCGCTGGTAGGCTGTGCCCTCCGGCACACGGACTGAATACTGCTTCTTGCCGGGTAGAATCTCGCCCGACTTGGGCATCTGCTGCAGAACCTGTTTGAGGANTCGCACCGACTGGCGCATCTCTTCGATACGCACCAGGTAACGCGCATACACATCGCAGCCATCGAAGCAGGCAACGTCGAAGTCGAAACGATCATAGATGGAATAGGGTTCGGCCTTACGAATGTCGTAGGGCACGCCTGACCNCCGTAGTACGGGACCTGACGTGCTCAGCGCAACGGCATCGTGCGGCGAGAGGTAACCCACCCNCTTACAGCGTACCACCAGGATCTCGTTGTCCGTCAGGTAGTGCTCCATCTCGTCGATCTTACGCTCGAGCCGGTGGTTGATGAGCGACTGGCCTCNTTCCAACCAACCTGCCGGCAGGTCGGCCACCACGCCGCCAAAACGCATGTAGTTGCACATCATGCGTGAGCCTGAGACCGCCTCGAACAGGTCGAGGATCAGTTCCCGCTCACGGATGGCGTACAGCGCCGGGGTGAAGAAAGCGCCGAGGTCGTTGAGCAGGAAACCGATGGCCCACATATGGTTGACAACCCGGGTCAGCTCGACCATCAAAATACGCAGGTACTGCGCGTACTCCGATGGCTGATACTTCTCGCCCAACAGTTTTTCGACAGCCAGGACGTACCCGAAGTTGTTGGACATCGACGAAATGTAATCGAGGCGATCGGTGTAGGGAATGTTTTGGACGAAGGTGTTACGTTCACCGATCTTCTCATGGTTGCGGTGCAGATATCCCATCTCCGGCTCGAGCGCGGTAATGGTCTCACCTTCGAGGGCCACGGCCATACGGAACACGCCGTGCGTGCTGGGGTGCTGCGGCCCCATGTTGACCACGATACGGTTCGTCTTCAGATCCTCCATGACCACACCCTGGACATGACCACCGTTGGTGTGTGCGCTGCCCGTTGTCAAGGGTATGTGGATTTGAGGCGCAGACGCCATCCAGGCTTCAGGGTCGAAGTTGTCGGGGTATTCGACATTATTGGCCCACGGCACACGGTTCTCGGCCCAAACGTGCTGACCTTCGGGGTGGCGGCTCTTGAAAGGCTTCTTGCTCTCCTCAAAATACGCCTCTTTCCAGTCCTTGCGCATCGGGTGGCCATTGAAACCCTCCCACAGCAGGATGCGCCGCAGGTTGGGGTGACCGGTAAAGCGAATGCCGTACAGGTCCCAAATTTCCCGTTCCTGCAGGTCGGTGCCTGGCCAGATCGAAATGACCGATGGAATGGTGGGGTCGTTGTCCGGGGCACGAACACGTAGCGTCAGAGGCCCACCTCCGCGCTGCGTAGAATAGAGGTGATAGACCACCTCGAAACGGTCGGCCGCAGTGCGCCCCTTGTAGCCCAGGTAATCGACCCCGGTCACGTTCGAGAGAAAATCATAGCCGGCCTGATCGCGCAGGTAGGTGGAGAACTCCAGAAGCTTTTCACGGGCCACGACCAGGTCATTGTCGGCCAGGCGGGCCGTCACAGCACCGGGCACCGCGTCCGCGTCGCTGGTTTTATTTGCTGTCAATGCCTCTGCCATGCGTCTTTCCTCATCTATTATCGGTGGTTNGGCACCAGCTCGCATAACCCGCAATGACTGGTAAACGGTCAGTGCCGCACGGTTATTCAGAATCGGCTTTCATTTGCTCGCAATGATACCCTGGGCCTTACGTTCGGCCAGCTCTCTCCGGGTTTTGGCCATGTATTCCTGGTACTGCTCTTCGCTGAGCACCGGCTTGCCCTTGGCCTGCCAGGCCGCCCGCCGTTCGGCCAGTTTGGCCCGCGGGCTGCCTGTTCTTCGGCGCTCACGGCGCGACCGGCGTGGGGCCTTGGCCGCCACAGCCTCGACCCCGACTTCAGCCGCCACGGCCTGTCCTTCGCCGCGCAGTTTGGCCGCAATCATCGCGGCCTCCTCTGGCTTGAAAAGGTCGGNGGCAGGGATGGGGATTTCGGGCACCAGCAGGTCGCGCTTCTGATACCAGGGCACACGCGTGACCGACTGCTGTTGTAGTTTCTCGAACAACTTCAAGAAACCGTTGAGCAGCGCCTCGGGCGTAGGTGGACAGCCCGGGACGTACACATCCACCGGAATGAACTTGTCGATGCCCGAAACGACGTTGTAGCCTTCCTTGAATGGACCGCCGCCCGTCGCACAGACACCCATCGCAATCACATACTTGGGTTCGGCCATCTGGTTATAAATGCGTACGATCTGGGGCACCATCTTCTTGGTGACCGTGCCCGAAACAATCATCAGATCGCTCTGCCGCGGCGAGGGGCGCATGACTTCCATGCCAAAGCGGGCCAGGTCATAGCGCGATGCGGCCGTACAGATCATTTCGATGGCACAACAGGCCAGCCCAAACATCATGGGCCACATCGAAGAGGCACGCGACCAGTTGTACAATTTGTCCAGGGCGGTTACAAAGACGTTCTGGCTGGTTTGCAGGAATTTCAACGGCGGGCTGTTGGCCAACCTGCCCTACTTCAGTCCCATCCATGCGTGATCCTTTCATAATGACGCAAACCGCGCATAAACGCCGGCAAGGGTGCACCGGCATTGCAGGAGTATGCGAAAATTGTACCAGCGCACCCGCGCTTTGTCAAGGTATCTTGTGTATTGGTTCACTTATCCCGACCAGGCCGGATGCCGGTGGCCGGGATAATTCTGGCGAATTTGAGAAGAATTGACAGCACCCGCGCGGTATGTTAAAATCTGCCCTGCAGCACACTGTGTCAGGCTACTCGCGATCGGGGAGAAACGTTGTGCAAGCCACGCGCCACAAGATTCTCGAAATACTGAAGACCCAATCCCAGGCAACGGTCTCCGATCTGGCCGAGGCCTTGCAGATGGCGCCCGTTTCGGTGCGGCATCACCTTGACGTCTTGCAGAGTCAAGATCTGGTGACCACGCAGACGGTTCACAAACGGACCGTCGGCCGCCCGGAACAGGTCTACCTGCTCACTTCCGAAGCGAACAAACATTTTCCCAACAATTTTCAGGGCCTATCGGCCGTCGTCCTGGACGAACTGAAAAAGCACCTGACCACGGCCGGCACAGGCCATGTTCCACGCCCTGGCCGAACGTACGGCCCAGTATGCACCACGGCGGGCCACGGGACAGTCGGACGAGGAACACCTCGAGGAGATCACCGATTTCCTGACCGCCAACAGTTACCTGGCATTCTGGGAACGCAGCGGGGACAATTTGGTGCTGCACACCTGCAACTGTCCCTACGCCGGCGTGGCCGAGCCCCACCCTGAGCTGTGCCGGATGGACACCCTGCTCGTCGCCGAGCTGACCGGCCAAACACCGCAGTGCACCTCGCGCCTGGTCAACGGTACCGGACGCTGCACCTACTGGCTGACTGCAACCGAACAGTCGGCCGCGCCCGCGTCCAGCTCGATGTGCAGACCGCCGACGAGGCCAGAAACTCAACATGAGCCTGCAACTGGCGACTTTGCCGACGAAGTCCCCTGTTTCTGGCCATACCCCAGCCCTGGCGGACGCGTTTGGGCGTCATATCGATTACCTGCGTATTTCGCTGACCGATGTCTGTAACCTGCGCTGCGTCTACTGTATGCCCGAAATCATGCACTTTCGGCCGCGCGCNCGGCTCCTGCGCGACGATGAGATCATCTTCCTCGTCCAGGCGGCCGCGCAGTTGGGGGTGACGAAGATNCGCCTGACCGGCGGGGAACCCACCGTGCGCCACAACATCGTGGACCTGGTACGGCGGATGAAAGCGGTGCCGGGGATTCGACACCTGACGATGACAACCAACGGACTGCTGCTCGCGGATCTGGCCCAGCCTCTGGCCGATGCCGGGCTGGGCCGGGTCAATGTCAGTGTCGATACCCTGGACCCCGTGAGCTTCAACCGCATCNNACGCTGGGGGCGCCTGGAGGAGGTGTGGGCCGGCATCACCGCCGCCGAACGGGCTGGCCTGCTGCCGATCAAGATCAATTGCGTGGTGNNACGCGCGTATAACGACGACCAGATCGTCGAGCTGNNGCGGCTGACCTTACAGCGGCCGTGGGAGGTGCGCTTCATCGAGTTGATGCCGTTTGGTGATGTGGCCACGTTCGCCGCGGATGCCGTGGTGCCCTGTGCCGAGACCATGGCGCGTATCGAACAGGCGCTCGGCCCCTGTACGCCNATCGCCAGCCCCGACGAGCACGACCCGGCACGCCCCTACCAGCTGGCCGGCGCGCGNGGCGTNCTGGGGTTTATCGGCTCGGTGAGTAACCCGTTCTGCGCCGGCTGCCGGCGGGTGCGGGTGACGGCAGATGGGAAGCTGCGCCTCTGTTTGCTGCGCGACAATGAGGTAGACTTACTGTCGTTGATGCGCAGCGGCGGTTCACTGGAAGACNNCAAGGCTTTGATCCGTACCGCGGTTTGGGGCAAACCGTGGGGCCATGGGCTGGCCAACGCCACGGTTCCCCAAATGCGTGTCATGTCGCAAATTGGCGGTTAAGGCCATAGTTCAGGTATAATAGTACCTCATTCGTGAGAGATACCGATCGACAGGAGGGCACGATGGTCACACTGACTGAGAATGCAGCGCACAAGCTGCAGAACGTGATGAACGATAAAGGTTATTCCCCAACCTATGGACTGCGTGTTCGTACAGGGCGGCGGCTGTGGCGGTATGCAGTACGGCATGATGTTCGACAGCGATCCGCGAAGGCGATGAGGTGTTTGAGGTGCATGGACCAGGGTATACGTCGACCCCACCAGCCTCTTCTATATCAATGGCGCGCAGATCGACTACGTCGATAATCTCATGGGCGGCGGATTCCATATCGAGAATCCCAACGCCGTGTCGAGCTGTGGCTGCGGCAGTTCATTCCGCACCGAATACAGCCACACCGGCGAGGCCAACACGGGCAGCTGCGGTCATAATTGACCGGACAGGACCGGCCAGCCGCACCAACGGTCGGCTGAAACAGGCTGGCCGTGCCGCGTAATGCTATACGAAGGGCGACAGACACCAAAGGCCGGAGATAAGGCTTCGGCGTTTGGTCTGTCGTCCTTTCTTTGTTATCCCAGAACCTGTGCGCAGGGCTGATCCCGAACCGGCCAGGGCCATGCGCGCAACCGGGGTTCAGAACCGACTCCAATCCTGAAGCCGATTCTCATTAGGATACAAACAATGCCCGATCGTTATTTTTCCGTACCGGAAGCCAACGTGCTACTGCCGCGCCTGCACGTGCTCGTGACCGAACTGCAGCGCATCCGCGCCGCGATTGTCGACGCGCAGCCCGAGTTCTTGCCGGTGTTGGAGGCAAGCGTCACCAACGGCGGCAACCGTGAGGCCAGCGCAATGCTCCTGCGCTTCGGCCAGGTCGAAGCACTGGTGGATGAGATTCGCAACACAGGCTGCCGAGCCAAAGACGTGCAGATGGGCCTGGTCGATTTCCTGCACCGCCGGCCCGATGGTCGCATCGTGCTGTTGTGCTGGCGCCTGGGCGAAGACCAGATTGGCTATTGGCACGAGCTGGACAGCGGCTTCCAAGGGCGGCAGCCGCTCGTTTGATAGGCCGAGAGGAGGCAACCATGGTTGAGCGTAAGGATCTGCGCCAGGTACGACCGTACGTCTATGAGATCGACCGCCAGTACCGTCACGATATGCGCGTGCCNGCGCGGTTTTATGCTGANCGAGCGATCCTGGAACAGGTGTTGGGTGACCAGTCGCTCGGCCAATTGGTGAACGTATCCACTCTGCCGGGCGTGACCAAACATGTCCTGGCCATGCCAGACATCCACCAGGGCTACGGTTCACCGATCGGTGGCGTGGCGGCCATGTCGGTGACCGACGGGATCATCTCGCCTGGCATGGTGGGGTACGATATCAACTGCGGCGTGCGCCTGCTGGCCTCGCACATCGACCGGCCCATGGTCGCGCCATACCTGGCCAACCTGGCCAGCGAGCCTACCGCCAGGTGNCCGAGCGGCGTCGGCGAAAAGGGGTTCATCAACCTTTCGTACGAGGAACTGGACGACGTCCTGCGGCACGGTAGCCAGTGGGCGCTCAAAAAGGGTACGCGACAGGAAGACCTGGCTCACACCGAAGAACGGGGCACGATGGCTGGCGCCGACCCGGCGCAGTGCAGCCGGCGGGCCAAAGAGCGCGGCAAGACACAGCTGGGCACCCTGGGCGCCGGTAACCACTTTGCCGAAGTCGATGAGGTGGCCGAGATCTTCGATGCTGAGGCCGCGCAGGCCATGGGCCTCTTNCCCGGGCAGGTCGTGGTGCAGATCCACTGTGGCAGCCGCGGCTTTGGGCACCAGGTGTGCACCGACTACGTCGACAGCTTCCAGAAGGTCGTGCACCGGTACGGCATTGTGCTGCCGGATCGTCAGTTGGTGTGCGCACCGTTCGACTCGGCCGAAGGACGCGCGTACTACGCGGCCATGTGCGCCGCGGCCAATTACGCGTTCGCCAACCGCCAGGTGTTGACTCACCAGATTCGNCGGGCTTTCCAAACGGTACTGGCCGGCAAGGTCAAAAATCACAGCCTGTTCCAGGTCTACGACATCGCGCATAACATGGCCAAAGTCGAGTTCCATACCGTGGATGACCAGCGCCTCAAGTTGTGTGTACACCGCAAAGGCGCCACGCGAGCCTTCGGCCCCGATTCGGAAGTGCTGCCGGCCGGTTACCGCTCGATCGGCCAGCCGGTGCTGGTGCCCGGCAGTATGGGTACGGCGTCCTATGTGCTGGTCGGCACAGCTGGCAGCATGGCGCAAACTTTCGGTTCGACCTGTCACGGCGCGGGACGTGTGCTCAGCCGGGCCGCGGCCAAACGTCAGGTCCACGGNGGTGAGCTGCGCGATCACCTGCAGGCCCGCGGCATTGAGGTGCGCGCCGGCAGCCTGGCCGGCCTGGCCGAAGAGGCCCCAACCGCCTACAAGGACGTCGATCATGTGGTCGAGGTGGTGCACAACGCGGGCATTGCCCGCAAAGTGGCGCGGCTGGCGCCGTTGGCTGTGGTCAAGGGATGACCACGGCCCGGGGGCATTCAGGTTGGTGGTCGATCCGCCCTTCGACAGGCTCAGGGCGAACGGATGACTTTGCGTTCGCCCCAAGCCGTGGGCCTGACGAACGGTCGAAGGGCCAGTAGGCCGCAGATGACACCGTCACACCCCGCTCTATGAACCAAAAATCGCGGGTAATTTAATAGGCGAGTTTCATAAAAATTGACAGATCATATGGGTCGGGATATAATCCCCCATTCGTTTGGCCGGTACGCTCCATCGCTGACCACGAAATATTCAGAAAACACCCCATTTGATACGTAGGGGAGGACTTTGATGCGAGTTGCGCTAATCAATCCACGGTTCCGACTGCCGATCGACACCCGTACGTCGGCACACCTGGGACTGGCCTATCTGGCTGCGGTTTCCGAACGGCGCGGTGACGAGGTGCGGGTCTTCGATGCCGACATCGAAGATCAATCACTGGCCGATTTCATTCAAGAGTTTCGGCCACACCTGGTGGGTATCACGGCCAACACGCCGCAGGTCAAACAGGCCTGGCGCACGGCCGCCCAGATTCGCGCCGTGCATGACGTGCCGGTCGTACTGGGTGGGCCGCACGTCAGCGTCGTCGCCGAGAACCTGGATTTCGAGTCTCTGCAGCAGCCGGGCGTCGACATCATCGTACGCGGCGAAGGCGAGAGCGGCTGGACGGCCATCTCCGATCGGGTGGAGAGCTACCTGAAGGACCAGCCGACTTTTAGTACCCAAGATCTCTTTTCGATCGAAAAGGATCTGTGGAGCGACATGCTCGGCATATCCTACAAGTCGAGCGACCTCCAGTTGCACCGCAACCCTGACCGCCCGGTGATCTCCAACCTGGACAGCCTGCCCTGGCCGGCCTACCACCTGTTCAAGATGGACCGCTACACCAACCTGCAACCAGCCACTGACCACGTCGACGGGGCGTATTCCTTTTCGATCATGACCAGTCGCGGCTGCCCCTACCGCTGCACGTTCTGCTCCCAGTCGATCATGCCCATCAAGTGGCGCGCCCGTTCACCAGAGAATGTGTTGGAAGAGTGGCGCCATCTGGTCAGGGACCTCGGTGCACAGGAAATTGGTGTGCTCGACGACAGCGCCAACATCCGCGTCGATCGCCTCGTCAAGATCTCCGACATGCTGATTGCCGAACAGTTGAACCACGTGCCATGGATCTTCGTCAACGGCATCCGGGCCAACCTGGCCACTTATGANGCGATGAGTAAACTCAAGCAGGCTGGCTTGAAGCGCACCGCGTTCGGCGTCGAAACGGGCGACCCAGACATGATCGTCGCCATCGACAAGCGCGTCGACCACGACACGATTCGCGAGGCGTTCAAAAACGCCAAGGCGGCCGGCCTGGAGACGATCGGTTTCTTCATCATCGGCCTGCCGGGCGATNNACGCGAATCGATGCAGCGCACGATCGACTTCGCCTGCGACCTCGACCCACTGATTGCCAACTTCAGCATGATGACGCCCTACCCCGGCACCAAGGTCTACGAGACCGTCAAGCGCCAGGGTCGCCTGCTGGTNCACGACTGGGAAGACTACGTCTTCTTCGACGGCGCGCGTTACGAAATGGGCGATATGACGGCNCGGCTGGTCACCGAAATGTGGAAGAAGGCCTACCGCAAGTTCTACCTGCGCCCCCACCGCATCATGGGCACCTTGACGCGGCCCGACTTCTGGCTCAACTACCGGCGCACCTTCCGCGTCGCCTTCCGCACCATCTTCCCCGCAAGGAGAAGACCGAANCTGCGGCGGCAGATCGAGGCTGAGGGTCTGCTCTAGGAAGTGACGTGAACAAACTGTCACGCACGTGCAGCCTGTTTTTCACCTGCTTTTCATCACACGATGCCAGACTATGCTGGCTGGTATACGCGCCATGAACGGCTGCCGTTCTCTGGCGAGGTTGAGTTTGCACCTGGGGTGCGAACCCCTCGATAGAGCACCCGAGCGAGACGTCGATCGATTCGTGCGGGAGGGCACGAGTACCCCGGCACGGCGCCGGTATGGGGCGTTGAGGATATTGAGGAGGACGTTGCATGCGAGTATCCCTGGTTGGACCCAAGTGGAACGAGATGACGAACAGTTATCCCTCGCTCGGTCTGGCTTACCTGGCCGCCGTAGCCGAACGGGCCGGTCATGAGGTGACCGTACACGACTTCGGCCTGTACCCCTGTACGACCCTGGAAGAAGATGTGCAGAAGATCATCGACGACAAGCCTGACGTCGTCGCCTGCACTTCGATGACCACTTCCTACCACCATATCGAGCAGGTGCTGGCCGCGGTCAAAGACATCCTCGGTGTGCCCACGGTCATCGGTGGANNACATGCCACGTCGCTGCCCCAACTGACGATCGAAAATCCCAACCTCGATTACCTGATCTACGGCGAGGGCGAAGAGGCCTGGTTGGACCTCCTGCAGGCCATCGAAACCGGCGATACCCGCTACAGCCGTATCAACGGTCTGTGGTGGAAGGACAACGGCGCCATCGTCGAGAATCCCCAGCGCCGGTTGATCGACGACCTGGATACACTGCCCTTCCCGGCGCGCCACCTGTTCGAGTTGGACAAGTACCCGCTGTACGCCCCGAGCGGCGAGAAGCTGGTGACGGTGCTCTCCAGCCGCGGTTGCCCGTATAACTGTTCGTTCTGCTTCAAAGGCATCGTCGGTCGCACCTACCGCCAGCGTTCACCAGAGAACATCGTGGCCGAGTTGGAGCACCTGATGGAGCGTTATCACGTGCGCAACTTCTACTTCATCGATGACCTGTTCACCATCGACGTGCGCCGCCTCGACAAGATCATGGATTATTTCATCGAGCAGAAGCTCGACGTGCGCTGGCGCTGTCTGGCGCGTGTCGATCGGGTCAATTCTGAACTGCTGCACAAGATGTACAAGGCCGGCTGCCGCCAGATTCACTACGGCATCGAATCGGGCGACGAGGAAGTGCTCAAAGCCACGGCCAAACACATCAATCTCGAGCAGGTGCGGCAAGCGATCCAATGGACGGGCGACGCGCGTATCGACAGCAAGGGTTATTTCATCCTGGGCCTGCCCGGCGACAGCGAAGCGAGCATCGAGCAAACGATCGAGTTCGCGGCCAGCCTGCCGCTGACCGAGGCGATGTTCTCGATTGCCACACCTTTCCCCGGNGCGCGCCTGTGGGACGANGCGGTGCGGCGCAACCCCGAGACCCAGTACAACGCCGACTTTACCAAGTCGTACTACTACAACAGCTACACGGCCGAGATCGCCCCGTTCATGAATGTCAGCGCGATCGCCGACGACCGTCTCAGCGGCCTGGCCATCGAGGCCCGTCGCCGTTTCGACGAGTCCAAACGGCGGCGCATGTACGTCACGTCGTTCGGTGACACGCTGGGGCCGCTCCTGTGGGAAGCCTCACGCGTAAAACCCCTACGCAAGATGGGCAACGCCCTGATCAGCGCTGGCCTGTTGGGCAGCTTCCGTCAGACACGTGAGCGGGCAGGAGCCAATTCATGGGCATAAGTGTGACCACGCCAGCGGCTAACCGTTCTTTCCAGGACAAGCTGCGCACCAAGTTCCGCCATTACCAGCAGCAGGCGCTGGCGCCGGTCAAATGGCTCGCCTACAGCACCGGGCAGACGAAGTACGTACCCTACCCGGGCCGGATGTACATTGAGTCGACCAACGTGTGCAACCTGTCGTGCATCATGTGCCCCACCGGGCGCAAAGAAGTGACGCGCCCCAAAGGGTTCATGGATTTCGACGTGTTCACGCAGATCGTCGANCGGATGGCGCCGCACGTCAAGGCCACGACGCTGCACATCTGGGGCGAGCCGTTGATGCACAAGCGCATCTTCGACATGATTGCCTACTGTCGCGACCATGGCCTGCGCAGCGAGATCAGCACCAACGCCACGCTGCTCGACGAGAAGAGGGCGCAGAAGCTGCTCGACGCTGGCCTCAGCGCGATCTATCTGTGCCTCGACGGTATGCGCCCCGAAACCTATGAGACGATCCGCGTCAATGCCGATTATGAACGCACCAACCGCAACATCCGGCGCTTCATCGAACTGAAACAGCGCGGCGGTTACTCCACATTCGTCAATCTACAAATTATCCAGATGCANAAAACCCTGGGTGAGATCGACGAATTCGTTGCCGCCTGGACTGTCCCGGGCGTGGGCCGCATCAACGTCAAACCCTTCGACTCCTGGGCCGACCAGATCGATGAAATCAGTGAACTGCGGCCCGACGGCGCCAAGAAGGCCGAGCAGCGCTACGCCTGCCCCAACCTGTGGTACCACGTGCACATCTATTGGGACGGTTCGTTGGCAATGTGCGACCGCGACTTCAACAGCCTGTTNTCCCTGGGCAACGTCATCGATGACGACGGCAAGGTACGCGTCATGCGCAACTGGAACGGCCCACAGATGCAGGACCTGCGCCAGCGCCACCTGCGCGGGCAGCTCGACGATGTACGCCCGTGCAACTCCTGCCGCGAGTGGGCCTGGTGGAAACCAACNCCCTTTACCAGCCAGGGCAACCGCCCGGTGGAAGAGGGCAACGCCCAGCGACAGGCGGCAGCGGCAGAAACATCGCCATCGAACGGCACAATGGGCGGTATGTTCATTGCCGTCGATGACATTGGGGTCGCCGAGACCAGTGAGGCAAGGCAGAGGTAAACTATGCGTATTCTTTTGGCCAGTCCGGAATCGAAAGTCTGGAACTCGCGCCAACACATCCATAACGGCCTCGGTTATCTGGCCGCGCTGCGCCACGCCGGGTATAACGTCGCCATCTATGACGCGTCGGTCGAAACGGAANNCCACTGCAAGACGTCATGGCGCGCGCGCTACGACGTCGTCGGCATCTCCAGCCCGACGCCGCTGATCCACGAGGCCTGGCAGGCCGCGGCCGCGGCCAAAGCCTTGGGCGCGCTGACCATCCTGGGTGGCCCTCACCTGACCCTNCGGCCNGACGAGTCGATGCAGCACGACGAGGTCGACCTCGTGCTGCGCGGCGAAGGNGAAGATGCCATCATCGAGATCATGCAGATGCTGGACCTCGATGCCGGCGTGCAGGCTGGGCCCAGCGCGCCGNNCTTCAGTCACAAGGGCTGGTCGGAAATCCGCGGCCTGTCGTACCGCAACGATGCGGTGCGCCACAACCCGTCGCGCCCACTGCGCCCCGACCTGGATAACATCCCCTACCCCGCACACGACCTGTTCAAGATCGACAAGTACACCAACCTGAACCCGCTGACCGATGGCCTGATCCCCAACTCGCGCAGTTACACGATTGTGACCAGCCGCGGCTGCCCGTTCAAGTGCACCTTCTGTTCCAAACCGATTACGGGTGACACCTGGCGCAACCGCTCGGTCGACAACGTGCTCGGCGAGTGGCGCTGGCTGGTCAAAGACCTGCACGCGACCGAGATTGGCATCACCGACGACATCTGGAACCGCGACCTGAAACGGGCCAAGGAGCTGTGCCGGCGCCTGATCGCCGAGCGACTCAANCACGACCCCTGGGTCACCGTACACGGCATGAAGGTCAACTACGGCGATGCNCGGTCCTACCAGCTCATGAAGGCCGCCGGCGCCAAGCGGGTCGGCTTCGGTGTCGAGTCGGGCAACCAGGCGGTGCTCAACAACATCATCAAAAAGGGTCAGACGCTGGACATGGTGCGCGACGCTTTCCGCTACGCCAAGGCGGCCGGCCTGCAAACGATGGGCTTTTTCGTCCTCGGCATGCCGGGCGAAACGGAAGAAACGATGGAAGACACCATCAAGTTCGCCATGGAGCTCGACCCCGATCTGGCAAACTTCATGATCGCGGCNCCGTACCCCGGCACACGACTGTGGAACATGCTGGAGGAGATGGGCGCCGAGATCTTCAGCCAGGATTGGCAGGATCTGGCGATTCAGGACAACAAGGCCCACTTCCAGCTGAACAACCTGCACGCGGAACTGGTGGAGCGCAAGTGGCACGAGGCCTACCGCCGCTTCTACATGCGGCCCAACCGTCTGGCCCGGCGCCTGGTCCAGGCCGACACCTGGCGTAACGCACCGGAGCGCCTGCGCGACGCCAAGCGCTTCTTCCTGGGCAAATCGTTCTCCCCAAGACTCCGGCCTGGAGTGGTCAGGCCGCGCGTCGGCTTGGTTGATCATGATTGGCCTGATACCCAAGATCCCAGCCTATTGGGCGTTTCGTCGCTGGGGCTGGCCGCGCCTCTATCCGTTCAGCGTCGTGGTCAGCATCAGCTTCCGCTGCAACTCCAAGTGCCGCACGTGCGATGTCTGGCGCAAACCGAACGACGATCTGAGCGTGGAGGAGTGGCGTCGCGTCTTCCATAACCTGGGACGTACGCCGTTCTACATGACCTTCACCGGCGGTGAGCCATTCCTGCGNCGCGACCTGGACGAGCTGGTCATCGCCGCGTACCAGGAGTGTCGGCCCGAAGTCATCACTATCCCCACCAACGGTCTCCTGAGCGAGCGCGTGCTCGCCCAGGTCGAACGTATCTGCCGTGAGTGCCCGCGCAGTCAGATCGGCATCAACCTCAGTCTGGATGGCATCGGTGACGCACACGACGATATCCGCGGTGTGCCGGGAAACTGGGAACGTGCGCAGCAGACCTGGCGTATGCTCAAAGACCTGCAACCGCGTTACCCCAACCTGGTGTTGACGATCCACACCGTGATTTCACGCTTCAACATTCACCGCTTCCAGGAAACGTACGCCGGGCTGCAAGAGCTGCATCCCGACTCCTACATCACCGAAGTGGCGGAGGAGCGGGTGGAACTGGATACGGTGGGCTGGGGGATTACACCGNNCTGGCCGAGCAGTACGCCGGTCGCCGACTTCTTGAGCGAGCAGGCGCGACGGGCGCCGGCCAAAGGGATTGCGCGCTTTACGCAGGCCTTCCGCGCNCAGTACTACCAGTTGGCCAAACGTACCTTGCAGGAGCGCACGCAGGTCATCGACTGTTACGCCGGCTGGGCCAGCGCACACATCGCGCCCAACGGTGACATCTGGGCNTGTTGCATCCGCGCGGAGCCGGTGGGCAACCTGCGCGAAACCAACTACGACCTGGCGCCCATTTGGTTTGGCGAGCGTATGGCCGCCCTGCGGCGCAGCATCGCCAACAAAGAGTGCGCCTGCCCCATGGCCAACGCCAACTATGCCAACATGCTCCTGCACCCGCCGACGATGGCCAAGGTCGTGCTGGACGTGGTCAAGTAGCGACTTCCACCACCTCGAAGCGGTTGCGCAGATTGACCGACGCGCGCAGCATACCGATCACCGGGCAGTACTTCTCCTCCGACAGGTTGATTGCACGCTGCACCGCTTCGGGGTCGATGCCCCGGCCATGCACGCGGTATACGATCTCGATATCGGTGTAGACTTTGGGGTGTTCGCTGGCGCGTGTACCCACAACCTCCACCGAAAAGTGGGTGATCTCTTGCCGCTTCTTGCGCAGGATCGAAATGACGTCCATGGCTGTGCAGCCAGAAAGGGCGCCCAGAACCAGCCGCANGGGGCTGCGGCCCGGCGCCGACACCCCCGCCGCGGCCGCGGCATCGATGTCGAACGTGAACTGGTCGATCGCAACCTGGAAGTGCATACCATCGACGAGGGTCGCTGTAACGTGTTCAGTCATGATAATCTCCCGTAAACTGTGATGGGCTGGCTCTGCCAGCCCGTATGCTTGAATCGTTCGCTGCGGTAGCTGCCCAGACTGAGGCCGTCAAGAAACAACCCCGCTTTCACCCGGCCTTTTCCAGCGTTTTCGTGGCCAAACACGGGAACTCTTTTTACGGCCCTGAGCTGCCAGAAACCGGGTTTTTGTCTGGCAGACCAGGGTCATGGCGCGATGAAAGGCCGTTGTACAGACGAAAACCCTACTCGCACGAGAAAAACCCGGTTTCTGAACGGCTGGCTGAGCAGTTACCCGCGGCGTGAGAACCGGCTCAGGCGACGGGCGGATGCAGTGCGCGCCAGACCCGTTCCGGTGTGAAGGNGGTCTGGCGGATGCGCACGCCCGTAGCGTCATAGATCGCGCTGGCCAGGGCCGGTGCGATGCCGTCCTTGGGAATCTCAGCGATCGCCTTGGCGCCGTAGGGGCCGCTCGGCTCGTAAGTCTGCACCAGGATCGTATCCAATTCCGGCGCCTCGTCGGCCTGGTACAAGCGGTAGGGCTGGCGCGGGTTGACCAGGCGTCCGCTGTCGTCGTACACCATCTCCTCGCAGTGGGCGTAACCCAGCGCCTGTACCATGCCCCNCTCGACCTGGCCGGCCGCCGTGATCGGGTTGATGGCGATACCACAATCGACCGCGGTGATCAGTTTAGTCACCGTCACCTGCCCGGTTTCGGTGTCCACCTCCACGTCGGCATACTGGGCGGCGAAGGGCGGTGGGCTGGCGTAACTCATGTGACTGGCCGTGGCCATGATCTGGTGTTGGTCCGCCTGATGGGTGGCGTGCAGGGCGACCGTGCTGAGCGCCACCCGCTGCCCACCCGGCGCNNAGACCTGGCGGTCCTCCAACCAGGCCTGCTCGGGGTCGACGCCCGACAAGAGGTGTTTGACGGCGTGGGCAATGATCTGATCCTTGACCTGTTCAGCCGCCTTCAAGACCGCACCACCTGAGATGTAGGTCGTACTCGGCGCGTAGGCGCCGGTATCGAACGGGGTGAAGTCGGTATCGCTGGAGTAGATGATCACATCCTCCAGGGGTACACCCAACGTCTCGGCACAAATTTGGGCCAGGACGGTGTCCGAGCCGGTGCCCAGATCGGTCGCACCGACCAGCAGGTTGAACGTGCCGTCGTCGTTGAGCTTGAGACTGGCCGCGCCCATGTCCAAACCGGCAATGCCGGTGCCGTGCATGGCCACCGCCATCCCCAGGCCGCGTCGGATGTACGGCCGGTCGGGGTAGGGTGTGTGGAAGCCGGGCGCGTGCTTGTGCTCCCAGCCGATCGCCCGCGCCCCCTCCTGCACGCACTGTTCCAGGCCCGAGGAGGTAATCCACTGCGCGAACCCTTCACGGCCCTCGCCCATCGCCCGCGCCATCATGATCTCATCACCCTCGCGGATCCAGTTGTGCCGTTTGAACTCGACCGGATCCCAGCCGATGGCCAGGGCGATTTCCTCCATGTGGCATTCCAGGGCAAATAAGGCCTGCGGNNCGCCGTAGCCGCGGTACGCGCCGGGGTNCGGCTTGTTGGTATAGACCACGTCGCAGTCGAACTCGGCCGCGCCGACGCGATAGGTGCTGAGGCCACGAAAGCCGCTGACCATCTGCACCGTCAGGCCATGCGTGCCATAGGCGCCCGTATCGGCCACCGTTTTGATGCGCATCGCACTCAGCGTGCCATCNNGGCGTACGCCGGTCTTCATACGAATGATCTGCGGGTGCCGCGAGCGGGCGCTGGTGAATTCCTGCTCGCGGGAGTACTCGAAGCGCACCGGCCGGCCGGTGGCGATCGTCAGATGGGCGCAGAGGTCTTCGAGGAGCATCTCCTGTTTGCCCCCAAACCCGCCGCCGATGCGCGGTTTGATCACGCGGATACGTTTGAGCGGCAGACCGATGAGCGGCGCCAGCATACGGCGCACGTGGAACGGGACCTGCGTGCTGGTGCGCACCACCAGGCGGTCGTCCTCATCCCAGTAGGTCACACAGACGTGCGCTTCGATGCTGGCCTGCTGCACCTGGTGCACACGGTACTCCTGCTCGACCACCCAGCGCGCTTCGGCGAACCCGGCCGCCAGGTCGCCGTGGCGCACGTGGATGTGGTGCGACTGATTGCGGCTGGCATCGTGGATGCCGATGGCATNCGGCCNGTCGTGAATGAGCGGTGCGCCGGGTTGCAGCGCCGCCACCGGGTCCAGCACGGCGGGGAGTACTTCGTAGTCCACCTCGATCAGGCGCAGTGCNNGGCGCGCAATCTCCGGCGTCTCGGCCGCCACGACCGCCACCCGGTCGCCCACATGGCGCACCTTGTTGTCCAGCGAGACCTGGTCGTAGGGGTGGGGCTGCGGATAACTCTGGCCGCCGCTGGCGTAGAGCACGCGTGGCACGTCCTGATAGGTGAGTACGGCGTGGACTGGGCNAGCTTACGCGGCGCTGGCATCGATCTGGCGGATGCGGGCGTGTGCGTGGGGGCTGGTGAGCAGGGCCGCGTGCAACATGCCCGGCAGGGTCATATCATCGGTGAACACCGGCCGGCCCTTGGCCAGCTTGACGGCATCGACCTTGGTTTCGGGTTGGTTGACGGCCCGGGTCTCCGGTTGGGCAACCACCATGACCGGCAGCCGGGTCTGTGTGCGTGTGCGTGTGGCCGGGCCGCGGGGATCGGCATCAGNGTATCGGCTCGGGGCCGGGAAGATTTCATCATCGGCCAGCGGCATCAGTTCACCGCCGGGCACGATGGGCGGCAGGGTGAACGGCGGCGGTTCCTCGCCCCGCAGNNGCGCCGCCGCCCGCAGCACGGCCTGCACCGGGCGCACGTAACCGGTGCAGCGGCACAGGACGCCGGCCAGTGCNNCGCGCACCTGGTCGGCGCTGGGGTTCGGTTCGCGCTGAAGCAGGGCATGGGCGGCGAGGAGCTGGGCCGGCGTACAGAAGCCGCACTGAATGGCGCCCGTTTCGATAAAGGCCTGTTGCAACGGGTGAAGGTGGGTGGCGCCAGCCGTGCCCGGAATACGGTGTCCGGGGCCATCGGGCGCCAGGCCCTCGAGGGTCGTGATGGCATGGCCGTGGGCCTGCGCGGCCAGCCGGGTGCACGTGTTGACCAGCTCACCGTCGATGAGCACCGCACACGCGCCGCACTCGCCCGTGTCGCAGCCATGTTTGACGCTCCACATGCCGGCNNGCCGCAGCGCTGTCAGCAGCAGTTCGTGCGCTGCGATGTCCCATGCCGTCCCTTCGCCGTTGAGGGTAAGGTGGATTTGCATGACATTCACTCCATAGGTGGGGCTGAGATCGTACCTTGATTCTAGCACACCGATGGGAGTGCCGTCTAGTTTATGGGGCGCGATGAATCGCAGCGCGCCGTGGGCGCCTGAACATATGGAACAGCGGGGTTTGGCGCACAAAAAGCCTGGGGCAGCACCGTGCGGGCTGCCCCAGGCCTCTGGTCGAAGACTACCAGTTCTTGACGAAGATCACGTTGAACGAGTTATGGAACAGGGTGTTGCCACCCTCGCCCGGTGCGCACTCGGCCTCGTCGGTGAAGTTGGAGTGCAGCGGGCGGGCAATGTCGCTCCCGGTGGGGCTGGAGCCGTCCATCGCTGCGTAGACGGCGTATTCGGCGCCCTTCCACATGACAAACTCGAAACGTCCGGGGCCCTTCGCCCCGCTCACACTGCGGTCCAGCACATCACCGATGCCGTTAGCCGACGTTTGCACGAACGTGATACCGTCGATCGGGTTGCCGGCCGTATCGACCACGATGCCGAAGATGTTGTGGTTGCCCTTGTTTTCACAGGNGGTCAAACGGCGCATCTCGCGGATCGTAAACTGGGTCGATGGTTTAGCGGCGGGCGCTGCCGCCTTGACCGCCGCGCTGACCGCGGGTGCGGCGGCCGGCGCCGCGGCGACGGGCGCGGGGCGCGCGTCGGCGGCGGCCGTGGTGTGAACGTTGCGGTCGGTTCGGGTGTAGCGGTTGGCTCCGGCGTCGCCGTTGGTGTGGCGGTCGGTTCGGGCGTATCGGTTGGGACCGGAGTTTCCGTCGGCGGTGGCGTCCAGGTCGGTGTCGGGGGCATCTCCGGCTGCTGCTGCGCCATGGCCAGGGATTCACCCTGGGCAAAAACCACCGGTACCGTCCTGCCCAGCGAACGCTGGAGGCTGTCCTGGGTCAGTGAGACGACCCGCCGCGCTGTTGGCCGTTGGCTGCTGGCTGATGGCTGAGAAGAGGGTCACCGGAACGGCGATGCCACACAACCAGATGAAAAGCAAAACGATGGCCCACACCTGGAGTTTGGTCATCCGGCTGCGCGTCTTGTACCACGTGCCGAGGTTGTCCACGGCCTGGCCCAGGCCCCAGACGGCGCCCAGCACGCCACCCGGTGCGGTCGTTTCGGCCGCGGCGGCCGGGGTGCGGGTGGCTGGGGCTGTTGCGGCTACGGGTCGTGGTGCGGGCGCGGCGCGGCGCCGCGCTGGCCGCTACGGCCGCCCCGCGGCNNGACCGGCCGGCCAACCGCAGGCGCGGCATCGACGCCGCGCCTGCACGAGTCGGGTATCGGTCTGATACAACCGGCGGCTGAGCGCCCGGCTGATGTTGAGCGCCAGGCTGGGGTAACGCATGATCAGGGCATCGAAATCGGTGCGGTCGAGCGCCCACAGATCGACGTCGGTTTGCGCCACCGCCGACGTGCTGTGTGGCTCGCCCGACAGCAGTGAGCGCTCACCGAAGAAGTCGCCGCTGTGCAGGACGGCCAACTCGAGCGCTTTGCCGCTTTCCACTGCATTCAGCGCTACGCGGCCCGTCTCGATCAGATACAGTGAGCCGCCAGGTTCGTTCTGTACGAAGACGGTCTCACCGCGTCGGTAACGTTCCGGCCGCAGGTATTTGGAGACATCCTCCAACTGTTGGCTGGTGAGGCCGGCAAAGAGCGGCAGGCGACGCAGGTGGCGGTCGACGAAGCGCTCATCGGCATCGGCCAGCCNGCGCGCCAGCGCCCGGCTGATCGCCATGCTCAACGCGGGTAGCGGGCCATCAGGGCTTCAGAAGTCCTGGCGGTAGAGCACCCACAGGTTACAATCGTTGATCGTGCGTGCGTTGACGGCACTGGGGCGCCCGGTCAAGAGCGCCATTTCGCCGAAGAATCCTCCCGGACCGACCCGCGCCAAAACGTCATCGGGCGAATCCAAGGCCGATGAGAGTTCGATGTCACCGGTATCCACCAGGTACATCGCCTCGCCCGCGCTGCCCTGGCGGAAGACGACCTCACCCTTGGGCACGTGTTGCAGCAGCAGACGGTCGGCCACNNCGCGCAACACGTCGTCTGGCACGCCGGCCAGGAGTGGCATGGCCGCCAGGCGGCGCAGGGCCTCGTTTTTGTCGGCTGCGGACAGGGTGGCGCGCACGTGGCGACTCAGAGCCATGCGCAGCTCGGGGATGATCGAACACAACGCTTCGAAACCGGCGCGNNGCAGGAACCAGAGCAGGGTGTCCTGTACGGCGCGGGCCTCTTCGCCGTGCGGTTTATCGGCCAGCAGGGCCATCTGCCCCGCGATGTCGTTGGGCCCAGTTCGACAAGGCCGTCGGCCGATCCNGACCTGCAGCGCGCCCTGTTCGATCACGTACAGGCCGGCGCTCTTCTGACCGGGCCGGTACAGCACTTCGCCCTGCCCGGCCTGCATCGCCTGCAGGTGCCCCGCCACCTGGGTCAGCTGCGCCGCGGTCAGGCTGGCAAAACCTGGCACTTCGGCCAGGCGCTGGCTCAGGTAGCTCTCCATCTGTACGAGGTGACCGCCAAAGCCCTGACTCAGGTGAATGCCCAGTTGGGGGTTTTGTGCGATCAGCGCTTCCAGATCACGGCCGGTGAGCGACCACAGCTCGACGTTGGCAATTGCCACGGCCGAGGTCGTATGTGGCCGGCCGAGGAACAGATCGCTCTCGCCTAGAATGCTGCCCGTGCCGAGGTTGGCCAGTACGGCAATGCCCGGCGCGGCGATGCGCACCCAACCCGATTGGATCAGGTAGAGGGCCGTGCTGGGGTCGCCCTGCTCGAAGATCGGCTGATCGCGCGTGAACTGCTGCGCGCANNGCCGTGCGTCGAGTGCCTCTTGTTCGGCTGCGGTCAGATACATGAACAGGGGTGCGTCTTGTATCAGGTTCGATTTCACCAACTACACTCCTCCTGACTTGACCCGCATCGGTCGCGGCGACGCTGGCCGCCGCTTACCATGTGCGCTGAAACACCACTTCGTAGGAATAGTGGAAACGGCACAGGCGATTTTCGGCGANTGAGCGCGTACATTCGGCCTCGGAACCGCAGTACCCGGCGCCGATCAGNNCCGGAATCGGGATTTCTTCGTCGCGTACGCTCATCGGCCGTGTGACTTCACTGGTCACACCGCCCTTCGTCGGGTCAGAGATGACCAACAACTGGTCACCATTCTGATAAATATCGAACTGGCCCCAGCCCTGGTTAAGCGTACCCTGGGCAAAGGGTGAATCCTTGCTGCCGGAGACCGTCGTCTCATCCGGCGCATACACACGTTGCACAACGGCCCCATTGATCGGGGCGCCGTTAGCGTCGATGACCTGCACAAAAAATTNGTGATTGCCCATGCAGCCGCCGTTCTCATTGATCGTCAGCAAACGCGACTTGATGACCCGGTAATCGACCGCCGGTTTGGCCGGTACAGTGGGCGGCGCCGGCGTGGCGGTCGCCCGTACCGCTGTGGCCGTGGGGGTCGCGGCGTCGCGGTCGCTGCAAGGGTGGGTGTTTCGGTCGGCTGCGCGGTGGCCGTGGGTGTCGCCGTACTGGTCGCCGTTGGTTCGGGAGTGGGCGTACTGGTCGGTACCGGCGAAGGCGTGTTGGTCGGCGTCGCCGTGGCCACAAAGAGCGCCATTTTGTCGGTGCTGCTGCCCATTGCCTGGGCCAGGACAATCAACGCGCGTGTCTTGTTCGTTGCGTCCCTCGCTCAGGTATTTGTCGGCCACCAGTGCGACCCACTGCGCACGGTTCGGCAGGCCGAGCGCGTCCAGCTGGGTTTCAGCCAGTGTCAGATTACGGTTGGTGATGAATGTCTGCGCCACCTGTACGGTGGCCGCTTCTTTTCGTCCAGGCTAAGGGCCGATCCCACCGGTATCTCAGCGCCGCAGCTGGTCACCGTCAGGGCCAGACTGAGGAGCAGGAGCGTAAGGGCCAGCCAGCGTTGTTGTCTGGGCATGATGCGCATAGCGCAAAAGTAAGGGCCTCACGGGTCGCGCGGCATGCCTGCCTCGCGGTGATCCAGTTAGCCCTTAGTTTCCTCCTGAGAGTGGTTTAGCGTCTTTCGCCAACCGCTGGTATAATTCGATGCCGAAGGTGGGACTCGAACCCACACGAGGTCATCCCTCAACGGTTTTTGAGACCGTCGCGTCTGCCTGTTCCGCCACTTCGGCAGTAGATGGCGGCTCACGTCATTCTTTTACAGAAAAACGCGCCTACGCAAGCGCTCGTTACCCTATCGTTTGCCAGTATAGTGCAACTTGGACGATTCGTCAAGTCATGGATGAACCAGCCCTGGTAAAAGCCGCCCAACGTGGTGAGCCGCATGCCTTCAACCGACTGATCCAGGAGCATCAGGGTCTGGCGTACAACATTGCCTACCGCATGTTGAACGACCCTGATGCGGCCGCGGATGCCGTGCAGGACGCGGCGATCAAGGCGCACCGTGCGTTGAGTGGCTTTCGCGGCGGCTCGTTCAAATCGTGGTTCATGCGCATCGTCACCAACAACTGCTACGACTGGTTGCGNCGCCAGGGCCGCTACGGCGCCAGCTCACTCGACGCCCTGGCTGAAGACCCCGACCACAGCACCGCCCTGCTTCACCCCGGCCCCGGTCCCGAAAGTGAGGCCCTGCGCGGCGAACTGGCTTCGTTCCTGGTTCAGTGTATCGATCTGCTGCCAGCCGACCAGCGGCTGACCCTGCTGCTGGCCGATGTCGAAGGCGTCGCGTACCAGGAAATTGCCGATATCTGCAACGTCCCCCTGGGCACCGTCAAATCGCGCTTGAGCCGTGCCCGTATCCGGGTGCGTGACCTGCTCCTGGCCCAGCCGGAACTTTTGCCGTCGCGTTACCGTCTCAGCGGCAGGAATTAAGTGAGTGACGTAGGGAAGACCGATGGTTAACGATCTGGATCGTACATCTACCCCGGCAGGTAACATCTCAGACGAGCTGCTCTCCGCTTACCTCGACGGTGAAGTGACGCCAGAGGAACGCACGTTGGTCGAGCGCAGCATTGCCAGCAACAGTGACGTTGCCTGGCGGCTGGGTGCATTACGCCAAACGGTGGCGATCGTAGGGCAACTGCCCCGTGTGCCGCTGCCGCGCAGCTTCACCCTGCGTGAAGCCGACGTGCGGCCAACGCGGCGCCAGGCGCGATGCGCCACGCTGGTGGCAGGTGCTGCTGGCCCGTCTTTTTACGCAGTGCCAGCGCGGTGGCCACCGTGCTCTTCCTGGCTGTACTGGTGGGCAATGTTATGCTCAGTAGTCTGGCGCCGGCGGCGCCGACATCTGTTTCGGCGACGGTTGTGGTGCAGGCGCCGGCGGCCGCGCGGCATGTCGAATATGGCAGGCGCCGGTGCGTCTACCGATGAAGGGGCAGCCGCCAAGGTTGCACCCAGCACCGAATCTGAGGTGACGCTGCCGCCAGCGGAAGCCGCGCCCATGGCCACCACTGAAGCCCTGGTAATGGTTGCACCAACCCCCTCAGCCGATGCACATTCTACCGGGCCAGCCGTTGAACCCAACCCGACCCGCGAAGCCGTCGCGGCCGGCGCCGCGACACTGCCCGCGGCCGCCGCCGCATACCCGGCCACGACGCCGACTCCGGCCCCCACTCCTACCGATGATGCCGCAGCCACGCCACATTGCGCCGACGCCCGCGGGAACCGCACTGGCTGAGGCACTGCCCATGACGGCATCCACCACTGTTTCCGATACGCAAAGCGCCCCGGGGCGACGACGTTTGCCGAAACCGCGCCGGCCGTCGAAATCGCCGGTGAGGCGTTGGTAATGCCCGCGCCAGATACGGTACCGGCGCCCCAGGTGGCAGCCGATGGCCGACTATGGCTGAATGTGGCAGCGCTGGTTCTGGGGTCCCTGGCCGTGCTGTTCTTCGTGGCCTGGCAGCTCAGGCTGCGTGCCGTGGGCAAAAACCGGTAAACGCATGCCCGAACTACCCGAAGTCGAAACGATCGCCCGTGACCTGCGNACTCCCCTGGTCGGACGGCGTATCGTCGCGGTCGACGTGCGCTGGCCGCGTACGGTCGCGACCCCGGCCAGCGATGAGTTGGCCGCACGGCTCGTGGGCCGGCAGATCGTCGGCGCCGGGCGGCGCGGTAAGTACCTGCTCTTTCCATTGGATGACGGCGCTACGTTGCTCGTCCACCTGCGCATGACAGGCCAACTACACGTGGTGAACGGCGACCACGTGCCCGACCGGCACACCCACCTGGTGTTGGAACTCGACAATGGCCAGCGCCTGATCTTCCACGATACGCGTAAATTCGGACGTGTGTACCTGGTCACNCAGGTTGCGGACGTGCTCGACCGACTGGGTCCTGAACCGCTCGACCCCAATTTCACGCCCCAGGAACTAAACAGGCGCCTTACCCGGCGTAAGGCGCCTGTCAAGAGTCTGTTACTCGATCAGCGGGTGGTTGCNGGGGTGGGGAACATCTACGCCGATGAGNNTCTGTTCGCCGCCGGTATCGACCCCCGGCGTCCCGGCGTCAGCCTGCAGCCCCAAGAAGTGACACGCATCCACACCGTGCTGCGCCAGACCCTCGCGCAGGCCATCTTCGATCATGGCAGCAGCCTGGCCAACTACCAACGCCCCGGCGGTGTACGCGGCCAGAACCAGGAGCGGCATCGGGTGTTCCGACGCACGGGTCAACCCTGCCCAACCTGCGGCGCCCCCATCGTGCGCATCGTGTTGGGCCAGCGGGCAACCCACTTCTGCCCGCAGTGCCAGCACTAACGTCGCACTACAAGCGTTTCTCCTGCGCAAACTGCGCCTTCAGGGCTTCCTCCTGCGCGGCGCCGGCCCGTTTACCCTCTTCGATCGCGGTCTCGGCGCGGTGACGAACCCCGGCTTGCAAATCCTCGCTGGAAGACGGCGTCAGCAACCGGGTGGTGATGAAACCTGCCACCGCGCCCACGCCGAATCCCACGACAAACTGTACTAACTTACCCATTGTTCTCGTTTACTCCTCGTAGGATGTGTGCTGTTTATGGCTGTGCGTCCATTATACACCAGCCCCAGGCCTTAGCGGGAATCGGAATCACGGCTGAGCAAACCCTGCACCAGAAAACCCAGGCCGGCCAGGATTACAAAAACCGGCCACAAACGCGCAATCTGCAAGAGCATATTTTCATCGATACGCCCACCGGTGAAAGCAAAACCGACCGCAGCCACCGCCAGGCCAATGAAAGCCCACAGCAGATGGCTCCAGCGCTGCCAGTGAAACAGCCAGGTGATCCCATTGCTGAGGCCAATCAGCAGTGGCAGAACGGGCCAGGCCTTCGCCCAATCCTGGCCGAACAGGTTGTGGTTGTAGAAAGCCAGGAGGGCAATGGCCAAACCGATCAGGAAGAGGCCACCCCCAGATCGTCCGGGTTGGCACGCATTGGCGAAGTAGCGACTGACCAGGCCCACGCCCAGCAGACCAGGCAGCACCGGCCACCACACGCCCAGGTTCAGCAGAGAAATACCAAGGTTCTGTAACAGCAGCCAGGCGCCAATCAGGATCAAGATGACTGCCAGGAAGACCGGCGCCGTGTCCTTCTTTTCCATTGTCTCCCCTCTCTCCTCCGTTCCCTCCGCCCTGGAGGCCCATCGGCCATGCCGGGTCCACCCTCGGGGCGGGCGGGCGGTCCCGAGGAATGAGGGAACGCTTATGGGACGGTGCGCGACGCCGGGGCGCGCCTTCTGGCGCTTCCGGCATCACCAGGAGTAGAATCACGTAAACCATGACCCCCAGACCCAGTGTGGCGGCTGAACCGATGGCCCACACGATACGCACCACGCTCGCGTCGATGCCCAGGAAATCGGCCAGGCCGCCACAGACGCCAGCGATCATGCGGTTGTTCTGCCGACGGACGAGGGGTCGTTGACCGCGTAAGACACCCCGCCAGTCGATACCGCGGCCGGTAATGCCGAGCAGCAGGATCACGCCCAGGCCGATCAGCACCATCGGCCAGAAGAGGTNCCAGAACAGGCGCCACAGCCGCTGCAAAGGTAGAATGTTGAAGTTGCCCAGCAGGAGCAGGATACCCAGCGCAACAAACAGGCCGCCCCACAACAGGCCGCGGTTGCTATCNNGACCCCGCCCAGGCCCGGAAGCCGGCCCCCGCAGAGGCGTCAGCGGCTTGTTGGCGGCATGCGCACGTGTTTCTTCGGGGACGATGACGGCGGCAACCAGGTAAGCAAACAACCCCACGCCGGCAAAAATGATCGACATCAGCCAGGCGATGCGAATCAGAGTGGGGTCAAAGCCCAGGTATTCGCCCAGCCCGCCACACACACCCGCCACCTGGCGGTCGGTCCGAGCGGTACAGCCGGTGTGTGTCAGGCGTGGGCATCGGCTCGATGATGGTCATTTGTGGCTCATCCATTAACGTCACCTCGTACGATTCAGCCGTTATCCAGTTGCCACTGGGGCCAGGCCGGGATGGCACGGCGCGATGTCACCGGGAAATGGCTTACATTCCAGCGGCGACACCCACAGGGGATGCGTACATCGGCCGTACAATCTGCTGTTTGTATACGCTTGGCGCGGGAGAAAGGTTGCAGTGCACGCTGGCCCGGCCGGACACAACAAAAACGCCGGACGGTGGCCGTCCGGCGTTCATCTATCGGGCTATGCTTCGCGTCAGGCTGGCAGCGGCGCCGGGGCGCCGGGCAGGCGGTCACTGCTCCGTTCGCGACGCTCTTCATTGGGCCGCGCCGTCGACGAAGTCGTTCCCGGGGTCGGTACGACGGGAGCCTGCTGCCGGGCAGNGGGCAGGTCGGCCAGGAGAGCGGCGAACTCGTCGGCTGAAATGGTCTCTTTCTGAATGAGCGTCTTCGCCACCAGGTCGAGCTTGTCGCGGTAGGTGGTGAGAATCTCCTTGGCCTTGGCATAGGCATGGTCGACGATGCGCCGCACTTCACGGTCGATCTCTTCCGCCACCTCTTCACTGTAGTTACGCTGTTCGGTGATTTCGCGTCCCAGGAACACAAGGTCGTCCTTATGGCCAAACACCTGGGGGCCGAGCTTTTNGCTCATCCCGTACTGCGTCACCATCGCCCGCGCAATCTTGGTCACACGGTCGAGGTCGCCCGCTGCGCCGTTGGTGATGTCGGTGAAGACGATCGCTTCGGCGGCCCGCCCGCCCAAAGCCATCGCCAGATCGTCCTCGAACTTGGCCTGGCTGCGCAGCACGTTGTCGTTCTCGGGCAGGGCCATCGTGTAGCCCAGCGCCATACCGCGCGAGATGATGCTGATCTTGTGCACGGGATCGGCCAGGGGCAGCATGTGCCCAACCAGGGCGTGGCCCGCCTCGTGGTATGCGACGATCTCCTTCTCGGCGTCGGAAATGATCCGGCTGCGTCGTTCGGGCCNCGCCATGACTCGCTCGACCGCCTCCTGCATTTCCTGCATGGTGATCTTGCGCTTGTTGCGTCGCGCGGCCAGAATCGCCGCCTCGTTCACCATATTCTCCAGGTCGGCGCCGACAAAACCGGGCGTCTGGCGCGCCATGGTATCCAGGTCGATATCGGGCGCCATCGGCTTACCACGNNTGTGCACTTCCAGGATCGCCCGGCGACCTTTCATGTCGGGGCGGTCCATCACCACCTGGCGGTCGAAACGACCTGGGCGCAACAGGGCCGGGTCGAGAATGTCGGGCCGGTTGGTCGCCGCGACGATGATGATGTTCGTATCGGTGTCGAAGCCATCCATCTCGACCAGAATCTGGTTGAGCGTCTGTTCGCGCTCATCGTGGCTGCCGCCCAGGCCGGCGCCACGGTGCCGACCCACGGCATCGATTTCATCGATGAAGATGATGCACGGGCTGTTACGTTTCGCCTGCTCGAAGAGGTCACGCACGCGGCTGGCGCCAACGCCGACAAACATCTCGACGAATTCCGAACCAGAGATGGAGAAAAACGGCACGCCGGCTTCACCGGCCACCGCTTTGGCCATCAGCGTCTTACCGGTGCCGGGCGCCCCAACCATCAGTACGCCTTTGGGAATCCGCGCCCCTAACGCGGCAAATTTCTGCGGTTCCTTGAGGAATTCAACGATCTCTTGCAGCTCTTCTTTGGCCTCATCGGCGCCGGCCACATCGGCAAAGGTCACGGTGGGCTTGTCTCCGGCAAACATCCGTGCGCGGCTCTTGCCAAAGGCCATGGCCTGGTTGTTGCCGCCCTGGGCCTGCCTGAGTAGGAAGAAGAACAGGGCGCCCACGAAGAGCAGGGNGAGCAGGCTACCCAGGAGCGTGATCCAGTTGCCCATGTCACTGGGGCGGTCGATCTGAACGTCGACGGCGGCCAGCTGGGCCGGCGTCACACCCAGCTCGATCAGCGCCTGTGTGGCATCGGTGTTCGACTCTTTACGTGATACGACGCTCTGCTCGCTGTCCTGGCGTTTGACGCGCAACTCATCGCCAACGACGGTGATCGACTGCACCTCACCTTTTTTGACCCATTCGGCGACTGTTGAAATATCTTGTGATTCTACCTGGCTGGTCTGGGGAAAGATGCTGAAGAACAGCGCCACCACCGCCACCAGAATCAGAAGATATACGAAGCCATTTTTCGTCCAACTAGAATTCACACTTTCCTCCCAACCAGGATGCTCGCATCTGCAACACCTGCTGGCGGTTCACACACAGCCCATACCCTGCACGGCACGACCCTATCGTGCCTCTGGATGGACGCCATTATACCAGAGGTGCCCCAATTACGCTAGCTGCCTAGATTACAATTAGCGTTTATCCGCAAACCTGGCGCGCGGCCCTGTGCGACCCATGGATCGCCGGAAAGTGTTTGCCGGCACGGTCAGGCCGTGCTATACTTGCCGCATGACCAAGCCCGCCACGACTCCGTGGGATACTCTGAACCTGCCCTTTTACGCTTCACCGGCCGCCACCTACCGGCCGCGCAGCGGCGCTGCGCGGCCGGCGTGATTACCATTGGCCGATCGAGCCGCTGCCGCCGGCCTTCCTGAGCAGTGAAGACATTTCGTTGATCGATCCCGACCTGCCGCTGGTACGCCCCCGTGACCCAAACCTGCTGCTGTCGCCCGGCTACCGGTCGACCTTCCGCAGCCTGACCGCCGAGCAGCGTTGGGCCTATAACCAATGGTTGCGAGAGCACAGTAGCCCGGCGCCAGCCGGCTATGCGTACCTTTACGTGATGCTGCTCGAAGCGGCCCTGTTCGATGAACACGCCCTGGCCGCCCTGGCTGAGCTGCGTTGGCTGGTGGACGAGGCACGCACCGCTTCCATACACGAGTTCGCCCTGTTCAGTCTGGCCTGCGGCGCCTGGCTGCACCGGCAGATCGAGACGTTCGAGTGGCTGGTAGAGCAGCAGACCGTTCTGACCTACTACATCAACCCGATGCTCTCTTTCCAGGCCGACTTGCAGATTCCGCTCAGCGCCCAGCAGGCGATCAACCTCGCGCCCCATATCAGCTACAGCTGGAACAGCCAGCCGACAGCACCCCGGCGCGGTCGAAGCGGCGTTGGCCGAGGAGCTGGCCGCCGGAGACCAACCGTTCCTGGCCGCGCATCAGGCCCGGATGGCCCCGCAGCCGATGGAGATCCGTCTGCTCAACCATGGCCTCGCCTTTTCGGTCAACATCTGTGATTTTCTGTCGGACGGCCCTTCCGTCACAGCCTGCATGAGGTGTTGCGCCTGAGCGAACGCGCCGCACAGTTGGGTGGGCATTTCACGCGGCGCTCAGCCCCAACCACCCGACCGACGCAGTGGGTCGATCGGGGTTGGTATCTGGTCCTGGAATTCGAGGACACGACCTCGGACAAGCTGGACCGTGCGCTGCGCATCGCCCGCCGGCACCGGGTTACATCAAATTGTTGGACGAAAACCGGCAGATTGTCCACCGCGTCCTCTACCGGCGCCGTGACCTGCTCCTGTTTTGGTCGCTCTTCGAGCGGGTGCGCAATTGGAAATCGACACGTCTACGTCAACGGGAACCCCGTCAGTCTCGAATACCTGTGGCCGGAATCACCGGCCCTGATGCTGTGAACCAGTCCGTTATGCGCCAAGAACTCGACATTTACATCCGTGCCCGCTATCCCCTGCTCTACGTGGTGACGGCCGAAGAAGAACGTGCGCTGCTGGAGATCAAGAAGGTAGCCGAAGAATCACCGGGCGCCCGCAAAGAGGTGATCGTCTGGTCGTGCACCGAGGGGTTCCAGTACGCCAATGGTCGCAAAGATGCCAGCCGGCGCGACCCACTGGCCGCGCTCAATACGGTCATGGAAGACACGGCGCCGGCCGTATTCGTGCTACGCGACTTTCATCCCTTCTTCGAGAGCCACGAGGTGGTGCGTAAGCTGCGTGACCTGGCCAGCTTCCTGACGCGCAGCAACCGCACCATCGTGCTGCTCTCACCACGGCTGCGCATCCCACCAGAGTTGGAGAAAGAGATCACGGTGGTCGATTTCGGCCTGCCCACCGAAGCCGAATTGGGTGAACTGGTCACAGGGGCGTGCGCACGCCTGGAGGTTACGGGGCGCGGCGGNGTGCGGCTGGAGCGCCGCGAGCGTGAACAACTGGTCACGGCGGCCCGTGGCCTGACCCTGGCCGAGGCCGAAAAAGCGCTGGCCAGGGCCATCATCGTGGCTGGTGGCGCCCTGGACCGCCGCGCCATCGATGCCGTGACCGCCGAAAAGAAACAGATCATCCGCAAATCTGGCCTGCTGGAGTTCTTCGATACGTCGGAGACGCTCACCGATGTCGGTGGGTTGGATGTGCTCAAGGAGTGGCTGCGTAAGCGGGTGCGCGCCTTTTCGGCCGAAGCGCAGTTTTGGCCTGCCCGGCCCAAGGGTATCCTTCTGGTGGGTGTCCAGGGTTCCGGCAAGTCGCTCATGGCCAAGGCGGTGGCCAACGCCTGGCGCCTGCCCCTGCTGCGCCTCGACGTCGGCCGGCTGTTTTCCAGCCTGGTGGAACCGTCGGAGGAGAACCTGCGCACCGCCATCCGCGTGGCGGAGTCGATTGCGCCCTGCCTGCTGTGGGTGGATGAGATCGAAAAGGGTTTCTCCGGTGTGGGCAGTTCCAATGTGAGCGATGCCGGCACCGCGGCCCGTGTTTTTGGTAGCTTCGTCACCTGGCTGCAAGAAAAACAGGCGCCAGTCTTTGTCGTCGCCACGGCCAACCTGGTCGATCAGCTGCCGCCNCGGCTGGTGCGCAAGGGGCGGTTCGANCGGATCTTNTTCGTCGACCTGCCCACCGCCGTCGAACGGGAAGACATTTTTCGCATCCATCTGCGTAAACGCCACCGCGACCCTCAGCAGTTCGACCTGCGCTCGCTGGCCATGTCGAGCGAGGGCCTCAGCGGCGCCGAGATCGAGCAGGCCGTGATCGATGGGTTGTACGAGGCGTTCGACCAGGGGCGCCCACTGGCCACGGCCGACATCCTGGGGGTTCTCGCGGAAACGATACCGTTGGCCCTCATGATGGAAGAGACGGTGACCGCTCTACGCACCTGGGCCAAACAGCGGGCGCGTCCGGCTTCGTCGCAGTCGCCGGCGTTCTGACACGGGGCTGCGACCGTTGCCACAGAGGCCGCAACGATATCGCTGCCCGCTCTCGGGGTGTTTTGCTGGAAGCCGCCGGCGTGCAGCCCGTGATCACTGAAGCAGGTTTGGGATTACCGTATGCTTGAACGATTCNNAGAATGGTTGGAGATACCGCCGGAAAAGAAGCCGCCGCGCAAATCGACGCGCCGCCAGGACGACGTCGTACCGGGTAAACGCTGCCCGGCGTGTGCCTGGTTGGACGAAGAGNNCGCCCTGGAGTGCTTCCGCTGTGGCCATCTGTACAACCGCAGCCTACAGCTGACCAGCACCATCGAAGCGTTAGGGGTCAAACTGCCGCCCCGACTCATCGAGGGCAGCCAGGACCTGGCGCGGTTCGTGCAGCAGCACACACCCGCATCGCTCGACCTCTTCAACCTGCGCCTGCGCGCCGAGGCCCTGCGTCTGTCACGCGGGTTCGACGANGCGATCTGTCTGGAAGACATCACCGTCGACCATTACGAACACCAGCTCGAGCGCGCGNNCCGTGCCCTGCGTGACATGCGTGGGCGCGCNCTGCTGGCCGACGAAGTCGGTCTGGGCAAAACGATCGAGGCCGGCATCGTCATGAAGGAACTGATCGAACGCGGGCTGGCGCAGACGGTATTGATTCTGACGCCGGCGTCGCTCACCGCCCAGTGGCGCGANGGGCTGGAAACCAAGTTTCATGAATCGTTCACCATTCTGGACAGCGCATCCGATTGGTCGGCCCTGCGCCAGGCCAGCGTGGGGCGCTGGATCGTCTCGTTGGACACGGCCAAANNCAAACAGTCCGCGCCCCACCTGCTGGAGCGCGATTACGACCTGCTGATCGTCGACGAGGCACACAAGCTCAAGAACCGCGCGACCGTTGCCTGGCGCTTCGTCAACCAGGTGCGCAAACGGTACGCACTGCTGCTGACGGCCACGCCCGTGCAGAATGACCTGATNGGGCTCTACAGCCTGGTGACGATCCTGGCGCCGGGGCATCTGGGCACCGTGCGCGCCTTCAAGCGCCAGTTCTTCAGCCAGAACGATGGCCGGCGCCCCCGCAATGCGNNCGCGCTGCGCCGCCTGCTCAATGACGTGATGATTCGTAACCAACGCACCAAGGTCAGCGTACGTCTGCCGGCCCGTCGCGCTGCGGTCTACCACCTCAACCTGTCGCCCGCCGAATACGAGCTTTACCAGGGCGTTACCCGTTACATTCGGGATGAGTTTCGCCAGGATACCGGCGGCAAACATCTGCGCCTGGCGCTGCTGACGCTGCAGCGCGANGCGTGCAGCAGTCCGGCCGCAGTGGCGGGCACCTTGCAGAAGCTCGTGGCTGATGCCCAGTACCCGCCGGCGNNACGCGAGCGCCTGGCCGGCTTCCTGGACCTCGCCAGCAGCATCGGTGACAGTCGCAAGCTGCGCGGTGCGCGAGATCTGGACCGTTTCCCGGGCAAATTCCTCATCTTCACCGAGTACCGGCACACCCTCGATCTGATCGTCCGCCATCTGAACGCGTCCGGGATCAGCGCGGTGGGTTTTCACGGCGGGCTGAACATCCATCAGAAGGAAGAGGCCATCGCGGCCTTTATGCACCGCGCGCGTCCTGGTGAGCACCGAGTCGGNGCGGAGGGGCGCAACCTGCAGTTCTGCCACCAACTGATCAACTATGACATGCCCTGGAACCCGATGCGTNNCGAACAACGCATTGGGCGCCTGCACCGCCTGGGCCAAAAACACGAAGTGGCCATCTTCAACCTCTCGAGCAATGCCACCATCGAATCGCACGTGCTCGACCTGCTGGCCCACAAAATTCGCATGTTCGAGTTGGTCATCGGGGAGCTNGACCTGATTCTGGGTATTCTCGACAGCAGCAAGAGCTTCNNAGAAGACCTGGTGCGCCAGGCCTGGGAAAAGAGTCAGGACGACAACGAGTTGGCCCAACAGATGGCTGCCATTGGCGAGGCCATCGAAACGGCGCGCCACGGGTTCAGAATCGATCCGTGAGTCCAGCGCCCTGCTCAACGTTTGGTTGGAGGACTGAGCATGGCGCGTAAGGCCAAAGCGGCCCGCAGCACGCCGCCGCTCGAGAACTCACTGCACGACCTGGCGCTGGATGCGTTGACGCTCTTCGGCGCCAGGGTCGCGCCGGCGGCACGGGGCAGTGCCGGTCACGCTGACACCGGACCTGGCCGAACACTTCGGTAAACCAGACTTGCAGCTGGTCTTTTCGGCCACGCACGTCTCACCCTACCACGACCTGATGGCCTACGGCAGCCGGGCCTTCGACCGCTTGATGGGCTACATCACCAACCATGGCTCACTCGTTCAGGCCGCGCTGCCCGAACGGTATCCTGCCCTGGCGCAGCGCGGCCTGCCCCAGGGCCTGACGCTGGCGAACTGCCACACCACGCGTCACCACCCGGCGCAGTGGGCGCCTGCTGTGCCAGTTCAACTTCCACCTCAGCTTCCGTGCCGACGACAAACGCGAAGAACTCTTTGCCGTTGCCCTGGACGAGGCGGGCCAGGTCGTGCCCGATTGGGGCGCCCTGCTTGCACAGGCGGAACCACTGCCCGCGGACAGCGAAACGCCCAAACACGACACCCTGGTTGCACTGGCCGAAGAGGCGGCGACGGGCCGTCTTTTACGCCGATCAGCAGTGCGCAACCATCGAAGAGGAGATCCTACCCCGGCTGCACAAAACCCTCTCGCGCTGGTGTCGTACTACGAAGATCAGGCTCTGGAAATCCAGGACCGCTACGATGAGCCGTGGCGTGCGGAGGAGCAGCGCGCGCAGTTACGCGCCGACTTACAGCGCAAGGTGGCCGAGGAAGTGGAGAACCACCGTCTGCGCGTCACGGTGACGCTGTTCAGTATGGCGCAGTTGATCGAGCCGGTTTGGGAGCACGTACTGCACCTGCGGCAGCAGCCTGAAGACGGACGGTGCGCCTGCCGGTGGTGCGCAACCTGTTCACCGGCGCGCTGCTACCGCCGCTGTGCCACGTGTGTGCAGCGCCGACGCTCGCCATCGGGTTATGCGCCCATGGCCACATCAGCTGCCCCGACTGCCTGGCGCACTGCCACGCCTGCCAGCGCGACCTCTGCCTGGAGTGCGGACTGCAGGGCTGCAGCGGCTGCAAGGAACTGCTGTGCGTGGACTGTGCCGTCGTGTGTGATGCGTGCGGGCAGTGGGCCTGCGCTGAACACAGCCTGCGCTGTCCGGTTTGCCAGGAAACGACCTGCTTCACCTGCCAGGACACCTGCGCCGGCTGCGGTACGCGCCAGTGCCGCAGTCACCTGGTGGCCGACCACCTGGCAACGGCCCATCTGCTGTGCAGCCGCTGCGCCATCATCTGCCCACAGTGCGCGCAGCCGTCGGCGCAAACAGCCACCTGTGACTACTGCGGTCAGGTGTTCTGTCAGGCCTGTGTGCAGCGCTGCATCGCCTGCGGCGGTCTTTTCTGCCTGACGCACACGCTGTCAGCGCCCCTGGAGGAGGGATCGGTCTGCAAACGATGCCTGATTGCCTGCCCACACTGTGGCGGCGAAACAATCAAGGTGGCTCGTGTGCCATGTGCGGCCGTGTAGGCTGCCGGGCCTGTCTGGTGGCCTGCGCGGAATGTGGTACAATGGTGTGCGAGGCGCACAGCGAGGTGTGCCATGTCTGCCATCGGCCACACTGCAGCTGGCACAGCGACTACTGCATGGTCGATCAGCAGCCGGTATGCAGCGCCCATGCCCTGGCCTGTCCCGGGTGTGAACGTAGCGTCTGCCCGTCACACCGGCAGTCGTGTGCCGTGTGCGCACTCGATTACTGCCCCGATTGTATGGACGAAGAGCGGCGCGTGTGCCACACCTGCCAGCAGTTGGAGGAAGCCGAGCCGGTCGATTTACATCTCGAGCCGATCAGCGCCGATGCCGATGTGGCGGCTCTGGCCGGCCGTTATACCTGGCGCAGCGTGCGCAACCGGCGCTATACGATCTACCTGGGGGCACGTCTGCTGCAGCAGGTGACCCTGGTGGCCACGCACGATGGGCAACTCGTGCACACCAACCATCCGCCGCGTGCCGAACGGTTCACCGGGTGGCTGCGCAAGCTGCTGAGTTAGGCCATGCACACACCCGCAGCCACCTCACCGGGAATCATCGACCTGCCGGCCCGGGCCAGCTCGGCGCAGCAGCACCTGGTGGACTGCCAACTGTGCCCGCACCGCTGCGGCGTGGCCCGCGTGGGTGGGCACGGTGTTTGCCGGGTCGATCAGCGTACGTTCATTGCCAGCGAGATGCTGCACTACGGCGAAGAGGAGATGCTTCGGNNCCCGCACGCCGTCTTTTTCGCCGGCTGCACGGCCACCTGCACGTTTTGTACGGCCGCACGTTTCGCCTTTCGCCCCACTTACGGCACGGAGGCGACGCCGGCCGCGCTGGCCGCGGTGATTCGCCGCCGGCAGGTCGAAGGGGCACGAACGCTCGAATTCGTGGGCGGGGACCCGCTGCCGCACTTGCCCTTCGTGCTGGCCACCCTGGCNCCTTTGGGCGACGCCGCGCCGCCGGTGGTGTGGAACTCGAACTTCTACCACACGCCCGAGGCCCTGGCCTTGCTGGCGGGCGTGGTGCAGATCTACCTGCCAGACCTGAAATTTGGCAATGACCAGTGCGCGGTGCAGCTCGCGGGGATGCCCAATTATTGGGCCACGGTCACCGGGGCCATTACCTGGGCGCTGAGCCGTGGACAGGTGATCGTGCGTCATTTGTTGATGCCGGGGCACTTCGACTGTTGTACCCGGCCGGTGCTGCAGTGGCTGGCGCAGGCTGGACCAGGCGTTCTGGTCAGTCTGCTCACCCAGTACACCGCGCCACCACACCTGCGCGGCGCATTGGCCCGGCCGCTCACCGCGGCGGAGGTTGACGAGGCCGCGACACTGGCGCACGCCCTGCGTCTGGCTGGTGCGTTGATCAACGCCCAATGGTGTTGGTATGGGGAGGCCCGGCATCGGAGGGTGCCAGACTCCGCCGGTTATGTTCGATCGGACACACAGGAGGTAACGATGTCCAAATTCGTGAAGGTACGTACAGAGCTGCGTGACTTGGAAATGATCAAACGGGCTCGACGACCTGGGCCTGCCCTACACTACGGGCAGCGATTACCGGCACGGCTGGTCGGGCAGTACCCACACGGCCGACCTGGTGGTCACGGCTGGCACGTTCCGCGGCTTTGCCTTCCGTCGCAATGCCGATGGCATCTACGACATCCTGGGCGACAGCATGGGCCTGGCCGCGCAGAAGCAGACCCTGCAACGGCTCAACCAGCGTTACGCCTACCACAAAGTGGTGCATGAGGTGGACCGGGCCGGCTTCAGCCTGGTCGAAGAAAAGACCGACCGTGACCAGACGATCCGGTTGGTCGTGCGCCGCTGGTCTTGAGGAGGCCGTCATGCCCAAAAACAAGAAATCGAAATCACCATCCTGCCCGATGGGCGTGTCGAATACACCGTTGTCGGCGTCAAAGGTGCACACTGCGCCGACATTGCCGAGCTCCTCAAGGTGCTGGGGCAGGTCGAACAGGAGCAGAACACCGGTGAGTACTACGAATCCGAACGCAGTGGCGACGTCGTCATTCGCCACTGAGACCGAGATCTACCTGACGCCCGACGGTCGGATCGTCATTGCCGATCTGCCGGCCGAACTGATCGACCTGGCGGCGGCCTGGGGGCAGGTGGAGCCGTGCGAAATCACGCGGCCGGACGATGAATCACCAATCGAGAACGGCGCCTGACGGTTCAGAGCCTATCCGAATAACCCGGAAAACGCGCCACAGTGTTGCCCTGTGACGGTTATTCGGATAGGCTCTTGGAACGGCTAACTGAAACAAGGCATGCGGGCGGCGTGAGCGGCGGGCCTTTACCCTGCGATACGGCATCGGCCCGGCCGGGAACCTGCGCCGTCGTGTGGTGTGGAAAGCAGGAACATGGCCAAAAGAAAAGCCTACCGGGCGACGTCGTCGTGGGAATCGACCTCGGTGGCACCAAGATTCTGGCGGCGGTCATCGACGACCAGGGCCGCATCCTGGGTCAGGCCAAACGTAAGACCAAAGCCGAAGCCGGGGTCGANGGGGTTGTGGCGCGTATCGTCGAGACTGTGGACGAGGCGGTGGCGAACGCCAAACTCACGCGCAAGGATGTGCGGGCGATTGGCATTGGCGCNCCCGGGCCGGTAAACACTGAAACCGGCACGGTTGCAACTGCGCCCAACCTGCCCGGCTGGTCGAACGTACCGCTGGGTGAACTGATCCAGGCCCAGACCGGGATGCCCACGGCGATCGGCAACGATGTTAACGTCGCGGCCCTGGGTGAATTCACCTACGGTGCAGGACGCGGCACGTCGGACATGATCAGTCTCTTCGTGGGCACCGGGATTGGGGGTGGCATCATCCTCAACGGTCAGCTGCGCGTTGGGGCCGGCGCGGCCGGCGAAGTTGGCCACATGGTGGTACTGGCCGATGGCCCTACTGCGGCTGCGGCNAACCGCGGCTGTATCGAGGCCCTGGCCAGCCGCACGGCCATCGTGGAAAGCCTGCAGCGGGCAGTGGCCGCGGGACGGCAGAGCAGCCTGGCCGAACTGCTGAACCAGGGCGGGTCGCGCCTGAGCAGTAATGCGCTGGCCGAGGCCTGGCGGGCCGGTGATGCGTTGACGGTCGAAGTGCTGGGGCGTGCGCAGTATTACCTGGGGCTGCACATCGCCAATATCGTCAACCTGNNTTGGACTGAGGCCATCGTACTCGGCGGCGGCGTGATCGAGGCGCTGGGCGAGGCATTCGTGGCGCCAATCCGCCCAATCGCCTACCAGCACTTTTTGCAGCGGTATGACGCCGACCGGGTTGCCATCATCGTCTCGCAGTTGGGTGACAATGCCGGCATCCTGGGTGCAGCCGTTCTGGCGCGTCAGCGGCTGCGCGCGGTCGCGTAGGAGGGTCTCTGTGTCACGTCGGCTTTCGATCAGCCTGATTATTCTGACCATCGCGCTGGTGGGGTGCAACCCCGCCGTACTGCCGGCCAGTGCGCCCCCGCCCACGCCGTCCCCGACCGCAGCGCCGCCCGCCCCCGTGCCCACGGTCGACACGAACGCGCTGCTGCAAGGTCTCGACCCCAGCGAGCAGCGCATGATCCTGATTTACCGGCGGTCGNNGCCCGCCGTCGTCAATATCACCAGTCAGGTGATGGTCAACTCCTTCTTCTACGGTCCTTATCCCGAGGAGGGCAGTGGCTCAGGGTTCGTATGGGACGATGCGGGCCACATCGTCACCAATTACCACGTCGTCGAGAATGCCGATTCACTGAGCGTCAATTTTGGCAACGACACCTCACTGCCGGCACAGGTCGTGGGCAGCGATCCGCAGAACGACCTGGCCGTCATCAAGGTCGATCAGTTGCCGGAGGCGATACAGTCCCTGCCCTTGGGTGACTCCGCCACGCTGCAGGTGGGGCGGCTGGCGATTGCCATTGGGAACCCTTTTGGCCAGTTTCAGCGCACCCTGACGACAGGCGTCATCAGCGCGCTCAACCGCACGATCCAGACTGACAACAAGGTGTTGCGCGGCGCCATTCAAACCGATGCATCGATCAACCGCGGTAATTCGGGCGGCCCGCTGTTGGACAGCCGTGGGCAGCTGATTGGGGTCAACACCGCCATTTTCAGCCCGAGCGGCACCAGCGCCGGCATCGGGTTGGCCATTCCAGTCAACAAGGTCAAGCAGGTTGTGCCCGTCCTCATCGAGCGTGGGCGTTATCCGCACCCCTGGTTGGGCNNGGTGGGGTACGACATCACCCCGCCTGCGCGGCAGCTGCGGTTGCCGGTGCAGAGCGGCCTGTTGGTCGCCCAGTTCTACAACGGCAGTCCGGCGCAAGCGGTCGGTCTACGTGGGGCCGACCAACAGGTGGTGGCCGGCAACCGTTATGTGCTGATCGGCGGCGATGTCATCACGGCCATCGACGGGCAGCCGTTGGCGACGTGGGATGACCTGAACCGTTATCTGGAAGAAGAGACGACGGTTGACCAGGTCGTCACGCTGGACATCTACCGNGGGAATCAGGCCATGCAACTGCCGGTTCCGCTGGCCGAAGCGCCCGCGCCATAACCGGCAGACCACAAGTGGAATTGGCGCTACGTCCTGCATGACCAGGTTGCGGCATAATGGGCGGGCAAACAAACCACCCCATGCGCAGATCGCGTATGGCAAAGAGCGCCGCGGTATGGTATAATGTGCGGCGGTAACTGCTCGGCCAGTCGTTCAGAAACCGGGTTTTCTCGTGCGAGCATAGTTTTTGTCCGTGCAACGGCCTTTCATCGCGCCATGACCCTGGCTGCGAGACAAAAACCGGGTTTCTCTGGAGTCAGCCTGAGTCGTTACGTGCGGCGCTGGCCACGGCAGGCCGCAGGATTTGTGGGATCACGACGGTTCGAGGAATACAGGTATCTATAATGTCACGTGCATTTCGCAATGGCTTAGTCTACGTGCTTCTGCTGGTCGCACTGGCGGCCTTCATTTTCACCTCATTCTCGCGCACGCGGCGAGGTTCCCGAGATCTCCCTGAGCCAGATGGNCGCGTGGTGAGCGAGGGATCGATACAACGGGTCGCGGTCAAGAGCAGCGACCTCGAGATCACCTACAAGGCGGACGCCACGAGTCCCGAGGCGCTGTCGCGCAAAGAGGATGCGACCAGCCTGCCCGATACGCTGAACAACCTGGGCGTACCGCGCGAGCAGATCGACCGCCTGAACATCCAGGTCGTACCGCCGAGCCGCTGGGAGAACTGNGGGGCCATCATTGGCACCCTCCTGCCCCTGATTCTGGTNGGNGCGTTCTTCTTCTTTCTGATGCGCCAGGCCCAAGGCGCGGGCAACCAGGCGTTCTCCTTTGGCAAGAGCAAAGCGCGCATGTTCACCGGCGACAAACCGACCGTGACCTTTGCCGATGTGGCCGGCGCCGAGGAGGCCAAGGAAGAGCTGCGCGAGGTGGTCGAGTTTCTCAAGGAGCCGCAGAAGTTCGCGGCGCTNGGGGCACGCATCCCGAAGGGCGTGCTGCTGATTGGATCGCCCGGCACCGGCAAGACCCTGATGGCCAAGGCTGTTTCGGGCGAGGCCGGCGTGCCCTTCTTCTCGATCTCCGGTTCCGAATTTGTCGAGATGTTCGTTGGCGTGGGCGCCAGTCGCGTGCGTGACCTGTTCGAGCAGGCCAAACGTAACAGCCCGGCCATCATCTTCATCGATGAGATCGATGCGGTGGGCCGTCACCGCGGCGCCGGTCTNGGGGGCAGCCATGACGAGCGCGAGCAGACCCTGAATCGNCTCCTGGTCGAGATGGATGGCTTCGACACCGATACGAACGTGATCATCATTGCCGCCACCAACCGACCCGATATTCTGGACCCGGCCCTGCTACGGCCGGGCCGTTTCGACCGCCAGGTGGTGATGGACCGCCCGGACATGCGCGGGCGTAAGGCGATCCTGGAAGTCCACGTGCGCGGTAAACCGCTGGCGCCGGACATCGATCTGGAGGGCCTGGCCCGCCAGACGCCCGGTTTTGCCGGGGCTGACCTGGAGAACATGGTCAACGAAGCCGCGATCCTGGCCGCGCGACGCAACAAACGCAGTATCAGCAATGCCGAGTTCGAGGAAGCGATCGAGCGCGTCGTCGCCGGCCCTGAGCGGCGCAGCCGGTTGATCTCTGATCACGAAAAGCAGGTGATTGCCTACCATGAGGCGGGGCACGCCGTGGTCATGCACCTGCTGCCCCACTGTGACCCGGTGCACAAGATCAGCATCATCTCTCGTGGCATGGCCTTGGGCTATACCATGCCGCTACCCAAAGAGGACCGGGTGCTCTATTCGCGTGACAAATACCGCGATGAGCTGGCGGGCCTGCTGGGCGGCCGGGTGGCTGAGGAGATTATCTTCGAGGATGTCACGACCGGCGCCAGCAACGACCTGGAGCGTGTGACCAAACTCGCACGGCAGATGGTCACCCAGTTTGGTATGAGCGACAAACTCGGCCCCTTGCAGTTTGGGCACAAGGAAGAGATGGTCTTCCTGGGGCGCGAGATCAGCGAGCAGCGCAACTACAGTGAGGAAGTGGCGCGCGAGATCGACCACGAAGTGCGCAACTTCATCGATGAGGCCTATCAGCGGGCCACCGAGATTCTCACCAACTACCGCGACAAATTGACCACGGTGGCACGCCGGTTGATGGAAGTGGAGACGATCGACACCTCCGAGTTCATCGCCCTCGTCGGTCCACCCGCATGCCCCGGCTGCCACCAGGGCGGCGTAAATCCCCAAAGCAAGAGGGTCGGGGCTTCACCCCGACCCTCTTGCTTTTCTGGTTCGTACCGGCGTGTGCTACTTGATCTCCACCACGGCGCCTTCGGCTTCGATCAGCTTCTTGGCGTCGGCCGCGGCTTCCTTGGACACGGCGGTCAGTACGGTCGAGGGCGCCGCTTCGACCAGGTCCCTGGCTTCCTTGAGGCCCAGGTTGGTCACTGCGCGCACAGCCTTGATGACGTTGATCTTCTTGTCGCCGAAGTCCTTGAGAATGACGTCGAACTCGGTCTGCTCCTCGACCTCGACCACCGGGGCGGCGGCCGCGGCGCTCGCGGCGGGCATCGCGCCCATCATCATCGGCGCGGCGGCGCTGACGCCCCAGTGCTCCTGAAGCATCTTGGACAGTTCAGCGGCTTCTTTCAAGGTCAGTGAGTCAAGTTCAGCGACCAGTTTATCCAGCTTCTCAGACATGANTCTATGATCTCCTTTAGCGGTGTTTGATTTGTCTAACGAACACAACGGTGGGGCCAGGGCAGCGCCGTATCAGGCAGCGGCCGCTTCCTGGGCCTGTTCGGACCGGGCATGGAGCACGGTGATGATTTCGCGCAGCGGTGCATTGATGACACCGATCAGGCTGGTGAGTGNGGCCTGCAAGGTACCCAGAACCTGGGCCAGTGCCTGNNCTCGCGTGGGCAGGTCGACCAGGGCTTTGGCGGCCTCGGCGTCCAGTTGTTCGCCAGGCAGCAGCGCGCCGAGCATTTCGGCCTTCTTCTGGTCACGCACATAGTCGTTGACGACCTTGGCGGTCGAGCTGATCGTTCCCGTGACATAACAGACGCCGACGGTTCCGCTGAACAGCTGCTCAGGCACCGGGAACTGGCTGTCGGCCAGCGCGATCTTGAACAGGGTGTTTTTGGTCACCTGGAACAAGGCGCCCTGATCGTTCAAGCGCTTGCGCAGGTCGGTCATGTCGGCTACGGTCAGTCCATTATTGCGCAGAACAATCACAGCCTCGCTGCGCTGCAGACGCTCCTTGTACAGGTCGATCGGCTGCTGTTTTTCATGACGAGTGAGCGGCAATCGATTCACCCCTTTCGCAGGTGAGATGGTAGTGCTCTGTCAGCTTGATTTCGGTCACGGACTTACGCCCGGACACACCGTCCGACCTGACAGAGCCGTAGTCGGAACTCGTTACCCGCAAACGCCCGGGAGCGGATGAGGCGCCCGAGGCGTTGGTGCACGGCAAATAAAAAGCCTCCGTGCCGTTGGACACGAAGGCGTACAGATTGGGCAGTTCGGCCTGTGGGGCATGAACCGTTCATCATCTGCTACGGCTTCGCCTCGGCAGGTGTACGATTAAGTCAGGCCCTCTGGCCTGGCACCTGCGGTCAACGGCAAAAGATGTAGATCAGGTGCGGTATTCGCTCACATGATCTACGCGACAACTTGTGGTATCGTATCCGACAACCCCTACAGGTTGTGGTGTCGAAAACAGGCTTAGCTGTACAATCGCTCGGTTTCAGAGTTGCCGCCTGGTTGGCATCCACCCGAATACCGGGGCNCATGGTCGTCGTCACGGTCACGCGGCGGATGTATACGCCCTTCGCTGCGGCCGGTTTGGCCCGTACGATGGCATCGACGACCGCGGTCAGGTTTTCCATCAGTTGCTCATGGGTGAAGCTGGCCTTCCCCAGGGGCATGTGAATATTCGACGTTTTGTCGACACGAAACTCGACACGGCCCTGGCGCGCTTCACGGATCACACGCGGAAGTCTTCCGGCTGNGACGATGCTCGAGGTCTTGGGGCTGGGCATCAGGCCGCGTGGGCCAAGCACCTTACCCAGGCGCCCCACCTTGCCCATGACCTGGGNGGTTGCCAGCACCAGGTCAAAGTCGAGCCAGCCATCCTGAATCTTTTTGATCAGGTCGTCCGCACCGACGTAATCGGCGCCGGCATCTTGCGCAATCTGTGCGCCGTCCCCTTCGGCAAACGCCAGGATGCGTACCTGTTTGCCGGTACCGGCCGGCATTACGACCACGCCGCGCACCTGCTGGTCGGCGTGACGCGGATCGACGCCCATACGCATGTGGACTTCGACGGTGGCATCGAAGTTGGTGAAGGACGTTTCCTTCGCCAGCTTGATCGCCTCATCCGGGGTATAATAGTGGCTGCGGTCGACCTTGGCCGCCGCCGCGAGATACTTCTTACCGTGCTTAGGCATTTTAATCTCCTGTGGTTCGACGAAGACACCGGGTCTTCTCCCACGCTGTTGGCCGTCCGACGTCGCGGATACGGCTGATGTCAAACCATGATACCGGTCGCGGGGCAGTCAACTAGCCTTCGACGACGCGGATACCCATGCTTCGGGCTGTGCCTTCGANNTCATGCGCATGGCGGCGTCGATGTCGTTGGCGTTCAGGTCCTTCATCTTGGTCTCGGCGATCCCGCGCACCTGGGCTTTGGTGATCGGNNCCGCGGCCTTGCGGTTCGGTTCGGCCGAGCCGCGATCGACCCCTGCGGCCTTCTTGAGCAGGTCTACTGCCGNGGGTGTTTTGGTGACAAAGGTGAATGAATTGTCCTGAAAGATCGTGATTTCGGCTGGAATGATGCTGCCCGCCTGGGCGGCCGNTGNCGCATTGTACTCTTTGCAGAATGCCATAATGTTGACGCCGTGCTGGCCCAAGGCCGGGCCGACCGGCGGCGCCGGGTTAGCCTTACCTGCGTTGAAGCAAACGGACGATCGCTTTTATCTTCTTCGCCATAACTGTTCCTCAACCTTCAATCTTGTGTCCCGTCTCGAACCAGGCACACCACGCCGCACGGCGTTTTTACACTTTTTCGAGCTGTAGAAAATCGACCTCGACCGGGGTCTCACGCCCAAAGAACGACACCATGACACGGGCCTTTCCCTTTTCGGGCGAAATCTCGTCGACCACTCCGGTGAAATCGGCAAATGGTCCACCCACCAGGCGCACCTTCTGCCCCACGCGGAAGCTGATTTTAATCTTGGGCGCCGTATCTTCGATGCGCCGCATGATCTTATCGACCTCGTCCTGGGTCAGGGNGGTGGGTTTGTTGCCCATGCCGACGAAGCCGGTCACACCGGGCGTATTGCGCACGACATACCACGAATCTTCGTCCATGATCATGTCGACCAGGATGTAGCCGGNGAAGACACGCCGCTCGATGACGCGCCGTTTGCCGTCCCGCAGCTCGACCTCTTCTTCGGTCGGCACAATCACCTGGAAAACGCGATCGCCCCCACATCACGNCATAGAGGCTGCGCGATGTTCGAGGTTCTNTTTGACCTTGTTTTCGTAACCAGAATAGCTGTGGATGACGTACCAGTGCCGCTCCGCTTCAGGCCGCGGGCGTCTCGGCCGCTGCTTCTGCGCCCGGTTCGCCCACTGTATCCAGATCGAGGTCCGCCGCGGTTTCGTCGAGGGATACCGACTCGGCGTCTTCTTCCAGCACTTCTGGCAGGTCGAGTGCCTGCCCGGTGATTTTATCTGCCACCATCAATCCGTTTCAGCGGCCGCCTCATCCGCCGCCCAGCGTCAACAGCCATTGGAACAGGACATTGAAGCCGCTGTCCACCAGGAAAAGCAGGATCGTCATGATGAGGGTCACCACCAGCACCACAATGGTGAGGTTGATCGCCTCCTCACGCGTTGGCCAGGTCACTTTGCGCAATTCGGCGCGTGTCCTTGAGATATTTGACCAGACGGTTATCTTTTTGAATTGTCGCAGTTGACTTGGTCATCCACCAAACTCCAAGACACCGCACCCGACCCTGAACGTCTCACAGGCCGGAAGCGGTGTCCAAACCCACGATGCACAACGGCAATGACTACCACAAGGCAGGCCAGGCAGGATTTGAACCCGCAACCCTCGCTTTTGGAGAGCGATGCTCTACCGTTGAGCTACTGGCCTGTACTGTAAGTTTGCCGGGCAGCTTCTCGTCGAAGCCGGGCCAGCAAACTTACCCGCTCAGCGCGTTTCCCGGTGCGGTTGATGTTTTCGGCAGCGGGGGCAGTACTTGGACAGTTCCATACGCCCCTGATCGTTACGCCGATTCTTCTCCGACACGTAATTACGCTCTTTGCACTCCGTACACGCCAAGGTGATGACGGTACGTACGGCTTTCTTCGCCATGATACACCCATCCCAACCGGTCGCAGTGACCGGTGTGACTTACTCCAGAATTTCGGTGATGGTACCCGCGCCGACGGTGCGCCCGCCCTCGCGGATCGCAAAGCGCGAACCCTTCTCCAACGCCACCCGGCTGATCAGCGTGATCTTCAACTCCACGTTGTCGCCCGGCATCACCATCTCTACCCCCGCCGGCAACTCGCACGACCCCGTGACGTCCATCGTCCGAATGTAAAACTGCGGCCGGTAACCCTGGAAAAACGGCGTGTGCCGACCCCNCTCTTCCTTCCGCAGCACGTACACCGTGCCATAGAACGTCGTGTGTGGCGTGATCGACCCCGGCTTCGCCAATACCTGGCCCCGCTCTACTTCCTCGCGCTTGATCCCACGCAGCAGACAACCCACGTTGTCACCCGCCTGCCCCTGATCCAGCAGCTTGCGGAACATCTCCACGCCCGTTACCACTGACTTACGCGTCGGACGCAGCCCAACAATCTCGATCTCTTCCCCAACCTTGACCGTCCCTCGCTCGATCCGACCCGTTACCACCGTCCCACGGCCCGCAATCGAAAAGACGTCTTCCACCGGCATCAGGAACGGACGCTCCGTCTCACGCACCGGCGTCGGTATGTACTCGTCCACAACCCGCATCAACTCCCAAATGCACGCATACTCCGGCGCATTCGGATCCTTCGATGCCGATTCCAATACCTTCAACGCACNTCCGCGCACAATCGGAATGTCATCCCCAGGAAACTTGTTCGCCGTCAATAGCTCGCGTAACTCCAACTCCACCAGCCNCAACAGCCNCTCGTCTTCCATCATGTCCACTTTGTTCAAAAACACAACCATCGCCGGCACTTCCACCTGCCGCGCTAACAGAATGTGCTCCCGCGTCTGTGGCATCGGCCCGTCCGGCGCAGCTACCACCAATATCGCCCCGTCCATCTGCGCCGCACCCGTGATCATGTTCTTGATGTAGTCCGCATGCCCAGGACAGTCCACGTGCGCATAGTGCCGCTTCTCAGTCTGGTATTCTACGTGCGAGATCGCTATCGTCACCCCACGCGCTTTCTCTTCCGGCGCATTGTCGATCGTATCGAACGCACGATAATCCGCCCAACCCTTCAGCGCCAATACCTTCGTGATCGCCGCCGTCAGCGACGTCTTCCCATGGTCAATGTGCCCAATCGTCCCCACATTGACGTGCGGCTTCGTCCGCTCAAATTTCGCCTTCGCCATAAAACTTTCGTCCTCCTCGTCGTGGCCAGGGTTACACACCCGCGTTGCCGGTACGAACCATCCTGATGTGGCTGACACAAAAATGGGCCCACGACCAGACTTGAACTGGTGACCCCGTTCTTACCAAGAACGTGCTCTACCGACTGAGCTACGTGGGCAAGATAGAGGAGAGAGACGGCGCTCTCTCCTCGGCGAATGGGCGGGGAAGGATTCAGAACCTCCGAAGGCGTCTGCCAGCTGATTTACAGTCAGTTCCCTTTGGCCACTTGGGTACCCGCCCCTATTCAATTAGCGACCTTGGCCACCCTACTCAACCAATCGAGAGCCGACGAGGAGAATCGAACTCCTAACCTACTCATTACAAGTGAGTTGCTCTGCCGATTGAGCTACGTCGGCCTGGCAGACGGTTATTATACCAAAGGAGGCAAAGCTGTCAAATGGTTGGGGGTGAGGCAGCAATTCCAAATACTGCACATTCACCCGTCACCATTCACCCTGAGCTGGCCCTTCGACCGTTCGCCCTGGTCCCATGACAACCTCACCTGAAGAGGCCCGATACTCAGAGCCTATCCGAATAACCGTCACGCGGCAACTCTGTGGCGCGTTTTCCGGGTTATTCGGATAGGCTCTCAGCGCACCTGGGCGTGCTTGCCCTGTAGGTTCCGTCGTGTTACAATCGTCCGGCATGTGCGGCGGTTCGACCGCCAGTACGGTGCACACTCTTGAATTGCCGGATAACCACAAAAGCATGAACCCACACGATCAAGCGGTCATTCTCACCCTGGCTAAAGTCCTCGTGGCCACCGCCTGGGTCGACGGCGACCTCAGCCACGACGAAATCAATGCCATGAAGTTCGGTCTGTTGTCGCGCATCCCCAACCTCAGCACGGAACAGTGGGCCTCGGTAACGATCTATATGGACTCGCCGGTCGACCAGGCCGAGCGTGCGCGGCTCATCGAGCAGTTGCAGGCTGAGGTCTCGACGCCAGCCGGCAAACAACTGGTCTTCGACGCGCTGGACTCGTTGGTCGCGGCCGACGGCCAGGTCACGACGAGGAATGTCGTATCGCGGGCGAGATCAAGGTCGCCATCGAATCGGGCAGCAATGTCGGCCTGGGCCGCATCTCCAGGCTGTTCAAGGGGCGCACTTCCCCGCAACGGCGTCCGCGGCCGGCCCCAACCGCGAGGCTTACCTCGACGACTACATCAAAAACCGCGTCTACTACGTCATCCGGCGGCGCCTGGAGCAGGCCGGGATCGTGCCCAGGTTGTCGGACGCGGACATCCGTAAGCTGAGTCTGGCCGGCGGCATGATGGCCCTCGTCGCCCGCATCAACCCTCAGTTGACCGAGCAGGAACAGGCTGCGATGCGGTTCACGCTCCAACAGACCTGGCATCTGAACAATGAACAGGCGGCTTTCCTCGTCGACGTGGCCGTATCACAGCAGCCGGCCGACCTGGACGGCTACCGGCTGGCCGACGGTTTTGCCGCGGTCAGTGACTATGACGAACGCGCCGGCTGGTCGATTCCTCTTCGCCGTCGCTGCGGCCGACGGCACCCTCAGTAACGACGAAATCGAGACGATCCGCACCCTGGCCAACACCATGGTCGTGACGCACGAGCGCTTCATCGAAGCCAAGCTGAAGGTGACAGGTTCCTTGGGATAGTTGACAAATCAGATCAATGGTGCCATCCACCTCCTCTGCGCCCGGGAAGAACCATTCCTCCGGATCGTAGTGTTCATTGCTGTACTTGTAGATGGCGAACTCCCAGTGCTCTATGTCACCGGTGTAGGTCAGCCGGCAGATCGGCTCAAACCGGCTCCNCCGCTGGTGCCCCAGATACAGATGTGCGCCCCGGTAGTTGGCCACATGGTGCGNCCCAAGGCCGGCCCGCAGGTGTTCGACGTTGAAACGGGCCACAATGGCATCGGCCTGAAGTTTGATTTCGGCTGGGATAGCAGGATATCGCACGCACGCCGGATGTCGCTGCGGAGCGTTTCGTTGGTTTGGCGTTTGACCATCAGAAATCCAGTTGTTCGAGTCGGATGCCGAGCGCCTGGGCAACCCGGCGCAGCGTGGTCTTGCGCGGGCGCGCCTCAGGTGCTTCGACCTGGGCCAACGCAGCCTGCGAAATCTCCATGCGCGCTGCTACTTCACTTTGCGTTAAGCCCAGGTGCTCACGCCAGGCGCGGATCGGCGTCAACTTGCCCATGATCACGCGTTCGACGACTTCATTGGGAACAGCGGTGTCCACTCTGCTGCTCAAGCGTAAGAAGTCGGCATAGGGCACGACAACGTATTGGATGGCCCCGCTCGCGTCTTTGATGGTCTGATACGACATTTGCGACTCGGCAAATGGGGGCCTACGGTTTGCTGGTCAGTAGGTGTGTTCATCACGTTNTTTCACCTCTTCAATCGAAACGATGTGTGCCTCGCCGCCCTGAAAATCAAANNAAAGGCGATAGCTCCCAATCCGTAGACGGTAACCGTAACGATGATTGGTGAGGCGCTTTACATTGGCGCAGTTCGGGAACTCCATGAGCGTTTGCGCTTCTTGAAAGATCTGCTGCTGGACTTTTTCGTCCTTGATCTTACGTAACTGCCGCAACGCTTTGGGTTGCCACAGGATTTTGTTCATGGATGATTATAAGTCTTTTATAAGTGTTGTCAATAAATATAAGGCTAAGCCGTATACAGCCGGCGCCGCAGTTCGATCATCGTCGCGCGGAAGCGCTGCGGGTCGCCGCCGAAGCGGCGCAGCACACCCGCGCCTCGGCCATCTCCCGGAACGGGCTTGTATGATTGCAAAAGCAGTCATCTCCTGGCGAATCAGGGTCAGCCCGCGACCGACAGTAGTCATTAAGTACTCCCCAGGCCATGATAGGTCGCCACGCCCGTGCCCTGTTTCAGCAGGCCGGCGTTCGCAGGGTGGTCCAAGGCGTAGACCGGCTTGCCCCAGACCAGCGCTTCTGACACCAGGGCTTCGGTTTTGCCGCCGGGCGCGGCATAGGCGATGAGGAGTTCGTCGGCGAGCGAAGCGACCAGGCGGTTGCGGGCCGTCGCGGTGAGCGTCGCCGCCCGGCGCACCCNCTCTTTGAACGGCGAGAGGATAAGCAATCGGCCAGCGTCCAGCGCAGGGCGCAGGGCCGGCGGCGGCCGGCGATAGAGGCTGCGCGCCAGCACCAGTACGGCCGGCTGTGGGCCACGGAGCAGCACTGCCAGCGCTTCGTTTTCCGCCGGNNCGTGGAAGCCGCTGATGACGATAGGGCCATGCCGCCGCCAGACCTTGGCCAGGTCGTGGATGGCCAGTAAAACCCCGGCCGGCGCGGGCCGAGGCCAGCAGGCCGAGGGTGCGCTGGCCCGCCTCGATGCGCCCAGATGGCTGGATCGCCCAGCATGGCCGGCGCACTCAGGACGTAGGGCACGACCTCTTCGGAAAGGCGCCAACTTTGCGGATAAGTCGGCAACTTTGCGGAGGCGGCGTCATTCGATGATGTAGTCAGCAATTGATCGTTCATCGGGGTCCGCCTGATGCAAGGCTATGAAAGGTGCACGACCGCCAAACCAGGTCAACACGTCATTGCGCCCCAAAGATGCCAACTTTTGGAAAGTTGGCATCTTTGGGCTTTCATCCAGGATCACACCATACGAAGACCAGGGCCACTCGCGGAAGTCGGAGATCAAGCCGTGCCTTTCCGGGTTGCGGTGGATATACCTGACCAGCGCCGCGAAGTAGCGGTCGCTATCCACCAACCGGCGTTTGAACGGCTTCTGGAACAAGCTGCCGGTGCGCTCGAAGCGAATGTTGAAGGCCATGGAGTAGGCGATGAACAGGTTCTTGAAGGCGCGGGAAGCCGGAGAAGGTTGCCAACTTCTGGTAGACCTCAGCGGCGCGCTGGCGGTAGGCCTCCACCGGGTCCGCCACGCCATCCATGGCCGCGCCGCTCACCGTCACATCCTCAGCGGCATCGGCCCAATCGAACAGGGTGTTGCCGCTGAAGAACGCATCCTCCAGATCCTCATCCTCCAGGCCGGTGTCCAGCATCTCGGCCTCCTGCGTGCCGATGGGCAGGGGCAGGCCATTCTCCAGCGCGTGCAGGGAGATGAAATTGCGCAGGATGTGGCGCTCGACCGAAAGCAGGAAGGCATAGCCGCTGCTCTCCAGGCGTTTGAACAGGTTGGTGCGACAGAAGCCCATCAAGCGCCGGCCGCCGCGCGCCAGATCGTTAATGATCCGATCCTCTTCCTCGGTCGGGGCTGTTTGGGGTGGGGCAGNCACGTAATTTTGCAGGCCGTAGCGCGGCAGGTACAGGCCGTCGATGGCCTCGACCACGTCCAGGGCGTACAGCCTGGCGTATTGGTCGGTGGGATCGTTTTCGTCCAGGCGAAAATCGAGGCGTTTCGGCAGGCGATCGGGGAAATACTCACGGCGGCCGTCGGCAAAGGCCAGGTAGCGGCGGCCGTTTTCCGGGTCTGCAANGGCATAGTTGTCGCGGATGAAGCGGCGAGTGCGGCGCACCATATACAGGCTCATCGGCTCGCGCCAGTCGTCAGGGTAGGGGCTGCGTTCNNAGAACGCGCCCAGCGAGCGCAGCGGCACGTTGTACCGGCGGTTGAACTCGATCTCGCCGATCTGGCGCAGCAACGCCTCCGGCCGGATGCCCAGGTCGGCCTCGTCGAGTACGAACAGGCGAAGCTGGCTGGAAAGGTCGAGATAGGTCTTGTTGTAGGNGGTGGCAGTGAGCAGGATGCAGCGGCTCTCGTTCTGCTCGATGTAGTCTTTGATGGCCCGATACCGTTTGCCCTCACGGTTGCGCAGGTTGTGGCTTTCGTCGATCAGCACCAGGCGGTAGCGTCGCAGGTGGGGCGGCTCCTGCTGCACGCGGCTCAGCGACAGCACCTTGCCGGTCAGCCCGTATTCCTCGCGATACCACTCCCACATCTTGACCAGGTTCTTGGGGCAGATGATCAATGTGGCAACGCCGAAGTCCTCCTCGAAGATCTTGGCCACCGCGGTCGCCATGATGGTTTTGCCCAGGCCCACCACATCGCCGATCAGCACGCCGCCGCGCCGGTTAAGGTGACGCGCCGCGATCTGCACCGCGGCCTTCTGAAAGTCGAACAGGGTCTCCTGGAACTGCCGGGNGACGGTGAACTCGTTGAGGCCGGCGCGCGCCTCCTGCGAGAGGTGGTAGGCCATCTTGAGGTAGATGTGATAGGGCGGCGTCAACCGTTCGCCCGCCCAGCTTTCTTCGATAATCTCTGCGATCTCGCGGGAGATATCCACGCAGAAGGCGTCGTTCCAGCGATCCTCGAACCAGCCGGCCAGCTTGGCTGCCGCATCCTGTTCGATCACGTCCAGGTTGAGCCCCTGGCCGGCCAGGCCGGAGAAGGTCAGGTTGCTGCTGCCCGTGAAGCCGACGATGGGCGCGGCGATGTCCTGGCGGAACAGCAGGTAGAGCTTGGCGTGCAGCAGGTGGCGCAGGAAGAGCTTGACCACCAGGCGNNGCCGGCGGATCTGGCCGGCCAGCCGGCGCAGGGCGGCTTCGTCGGCGTTGCTGGGCGCGCCCAGGGTAAGCTGCCGGCGGAATTCCTGAGCCAGCTTCTTGCGCAGCTGGGCCGCGCGCTGGTTGGTCATGCGCTCTGGCTCACTGCCGCGCAGGTGTTCCTGCAAGATGTCATCCGGCAGCCGCTGCATCCCTACCAGGAGACGGCACTGCGCCGCGCNCCCGGCCCAGGTTTCGATGGAACGGTCGAGTTGCTGCCAGCCCCGCAGGTTGAAATAGCCGACACAGAAGTCGGCCCGGTAGGAGACGTTCAAGGTCTCGGTCAACGCCGGCAGGAGATGGCGCTCGATGTTGTCGAAGATACGAGGCATGGCTGGAACCCTCCGGTCGGGCGTCGGGACTGGTGCCTGGGCTGCGGTCGAGATTCGTGTTGGGGTCAGCCGTCAGGCGTCGCTGGGTTCCAAGTTTACCACACTCCCGCTGTCACGGAAAAACGACATTCCCCCAAACCCCAATCCCCAACCCCTAACTCCCGAATCCGTTGACAGTAATCCGCCCCCACTGCTTGACCCCCAAGGGCCATCACGTATAATTGAAACACTGTGGCGTTGGCAATCACCTGACCGGTCGAGTGAGACGAATACATGCCGCTGTTTATTAGCCCCACCTCTTTCGGCCAGGCCATGGCACTCCTGCTCATTGGCATCGGCCTGGCCGGCTCGGTGCTGCCGATCGTGCCTGGGGCGTTTCTAATCTGGTTAGGCGCCCTGCTGTGGGCGCTGTTGGACGGGTTTGCCACGGTGGGCTGGCCGACGCTGATTGTGCTGGGGCTGTTGGCTACCCTGAGCTACGCCAGCAACACTGGCCTGACGGTTCTGCTCGCCCGGCATGTCGGCGCCAGCTGGAAAGCAATTGCCGCCAGCATCGGNGGTGGCATCCTCGGCGCCATCCTGTTGAGCGGACTGCCGCTGCTGGGCACGATCATCNNGGCACGATCCTGGGCGCCTGCCTGGGCATGGTGCTGTTCAGAATATTACGACAAGCGGGACCTGCGTCAGGCCATCCGGGCGAGCACGGGATACATCGTGGGCTACCTGATGAGCAGTGTGNNGTCGGCTGTTTTTGCCCTGCTCATGGTCGCGCTGTTTGCCTGGCAAGCCTTTTTCGCCAACTGAAGGATCTCATGGAACCTCAAGACATCGATTGGACGAAGATTCTGACCGTTGCCGGAGTAGTGGCCGTATTCGCGTTAGGCGCCGGCCTTCTGCTCCTGGGTTGGGTGATCNNCTGCGTGCGTCGCATCCACCTGCCGCCCGGCGCGGACTGGATCACTGCACTGCACGCCACGCCCCTGATCGTCGTTATCGTGCTGGACCTGCTCGACTTTGCGCTCGATTTCCTGGCAGCGCCCATTGGCTGGGTACTCCTGACCCGGCTGGGCCTNCGGCCCCTGCGACCCATCACCCTGGTTGAGGCCCTGCTGCCGTTCACCCGCCTGATCCCGGTGATGACCGCGGCCTGGTGCGCGGTGCGCATCCTGCACCTGCAAGGCACAGCGCTGCCCCAACGATGATGAGCGCCGCAACGCGTGCCGCGCCGTTGCGCCGGCTGCTGTTCCTGGGTGCGGCGACGGCCGCCCTGTACGTCGTCCTGGTCCTCATCGCACCGCTGCCCACCTGGGGTGCGATCGGCCAGCCTACCGATCTGCTGGGTATCGTCGGACCGGCACACTGGAAAGCCGCGCTGTGGGTGGTTGGGGTTGGCGGGCTGTTCCTCCTCTACGGCGCCGCGTTACGCGTGAGCACCGCGGCGACATTACCCCTGCGGCCCGTCATCGGCTTTGGGCTGCTCTTCGGACTGATCCTGCTCTGGCTCTACCCGGTCACGGCCACCGACCTCTTCCAGTACGTCATGCGNGGNCGGGTGACCGCCGTGTACCACGCCAACCCGCTGGCAGTGCCGCCCAGCCAGTTTCCCGACGATCCGCTGCTGCCGTTTACCGGCGTGTGGCGTAATTCGGTCTCGCCGTACGGCCCGGCGTGGGAAGTGCTGTCGGGGTCGGTGGCGTGGGTGGGCGCTACGGGGGCCGTGNNAGCGGCGTTGGCCTACAAAACGATTGCCCTCGTGGTCTACGCAGCGTGCATCGCCCTGCTGATCNNGTGGCGCGCCGGTCACCCGCCGAACGAACGACCCAACGCACGCAGTGCTCTTTTTGCCTGGAACCCACTCGTCCTGATTCAGGGCATCGGCAACGGCCACAACGACCTGGTCATGCTGGCGTGGCTGCTGCTGGGGTTGGTGGTCGGCCTACCCATGGTGTACCGGGTACGCCCGCAGCCGGGCGGGCAGGTGCGCTCATGGGTATTGGCCGCCGCCGCCCTGTCACTGGCGGTGCTCACCAAGGCGGCTGCGCTGATTCTGGCGCCGCTGTGGTGGGTGGCCACCCTGCGCGATCAGCCGACGTGGGCGCGACGCGTGGGTGTGACGCTGGGCGCGGCGGTCGTTGCGGCCGGCATCGCGCTGCTCGTTTTTGTGCCGTTCTGGCCCCCTGGCGCAGCATCGGCGGGCTGCAGGCCGAACTGGCCAACAACTACCTGTTTACGATTGNNCCGGTACGCTGCGCATGGGGTTGGAAGCCCTGCTGCACACCCANNCGTGCTGTGGCCCACGTTGCGGCTCACCGGCCAGATTCTGTTCGGCGCGTATTTCCTCTGGCTGCTGCGTCAGGTGTGGTGTGGCCGATTGGATGTGGCATCGGCCGGCTTTCTGGCCTGTTTCATCTACCTGATCACCGGCGGCAACTTTCGCCTGTGGTATCCGCTGTGGCTGGTGCCGCTGGCCGCCCTCAGCCTGTCGCCGACTGCCCGCNNAGCCGCACGTTTCTTCTGCCTGGTGACCGAACTGTCGGTCGTCATTCTGTACTTCGGCTGGCATTGGCTGTACCCCAACGCCAGTCTGTTGACCCTGCATTTGGTGCTGATTCCCTGGCAGTTTGGTGTTCCACTGTTGCTGCCGCTGCTGTGGCGCGGTCGCGCGCTTCAGATTCGGGATTCTCGATTGAAGGGGGCTGGTGTGGGGTTTGGGGTTCGCTCTGCCCCGGCCAAAGGGCCGTGAGGCGCCGTCCATGGGCGCTACCGGGCGAACCCGTTCATCGATGCGCTCATCCGAGGTTTTGTGGACTGAGCGGCGGCGCCCAGCGCGGCTCACGCACCCACCAGCGCATCAGCGGAAAGGCGACAAAACTGGCCACGGCGCTGGCNNCAAACAGCCAGCCATAACCGATCGTGGCCAACAGTGCACCGAACAGCGGGGCCAGCACGCTGACCAGGCCAACGCCGGTGTTGGCCAGGCCAATGTATGTGGGGCGGCGTTCCGGTGTGCTAAACTCCATGACCACCAGGATGCCGGATACGATCGTTGCGCTGCTGCCGACACCGATCAAAGCAAACGCGACGTAGTACCAGTCCGGCGCCGGCGCCAGCGACGCCACGATGAAGGCCAGGCCATAGGCCAGGCAACCAATCTCCAGGGACAACTTGTGCCCGCGCCGGTCGGCCAGGAAACCGAAGCCGAGATTGCCGGCGGTTTGACCCACCAGAATGGCGACCGTAAACAGACCGGCCGTGCTGTCGGGAATGTGCCAGCGCTGCACCGCCGACACGGTCAGGAAACCGGCCCNCATCGCGCGCCGGCCATCAGCAGGCGCGAGCATGAAACGGCGGAAGTTGTGGTCTCNGTGCAGCAGGGGCAGCAGGCTCCCAAATANTTGGCGTGTGCTGCGTTTGGGCACGTTCACCGCCTGCACCGGCTCGCGCGTCAGGGCCAGGAAGAACCAACTGATCGTCACCCCCACCGCGGCGATGGTGAAGGCCAGAACGAAGTTACGCGCAAACGGGTAGGTTTTGAGCAGCCAGGCGCTNNGAAGAACGCCCACGGCCGCCGTCGCACTGCCCACGAACATCGTCGTGCCGAAGAAACGACCACGCCGGTCCACGGGAANACAGCGCGCGATCAGATCCTGCCAGGAGATGGCCACCACCCCNNCACCCAGCGAATGCCACGCGTAGCTGCCCAGCAAAATCACCAGCGAGAGCGTGGGTGCGCGAACGGCGATCAGCGCGGCCAGCACCATGAACCACATCGGCGCCCGTTCGGTGAAAAACCCCAGGTTGACCACCACCGGTTNTTTGCGTGGCAGGCGCTCCATCGCGTTGGCCGTCAACAGCTGCGGCAGGAACCACGCGCTCTGTGCAATCACAGCCAAAAGACCGATGGCCAGCGGGCNCGGCGTGACCTTGCTGATGAACAGGGGCAGAATCGTGGCCGACGAGGCAAAGCTGATGCTCAGCCAGAAAAAACCGCCGTCCAGCAGGTTGACCGTGAAGTTCCAGCGGTAGTTGCGTTCGACTTCGGCGGCAATTTCGCTGTCCGTGCGCGGTGGAACCGGCACATCCAGGCGGAGCAGCCAGCGAAACAGCTGGGCCAGGTGATGTGAGATGAGGGCCATGATGTGCCTTGCGCGGGAGTACGGTCAGGTGGAGTGTATGTTCAAAGCGCAGGTGCGACGTACTCTGCGCGCACGGTGATGGTGATGCCGCCGCGCGTTGAACGCCCCGTAACCACGCACCTGCGCGGGCNCATCGCCGCCACCAGATCGTCAAGGATACGGTTGGTGACGTCCTCGTGAAATGCGCCCTCGTCGCGAAACGACCAGAGGTAGAGCTTCAACGATTTCGATTCGACGATGCGCCGGTCCGGGATGTACTCGATCGTGATCGTGGCGAAGTCGGGTTGGCCGGTGATCGGGCACAGGCAGGTGAACTCAGGGCACACCAGCGTTACCGTGTAGTTGCGCTGCGGGTGTTGGTTGGGCACCGTCTCCAGGCGGCGCACAGCCCCTTNCACCTCGCNTCCGAGCAGCGTGAGATCGGCAGTGGCGTCGGTGGTCATGCGGCAGATCTCCTTTCGTGTCTCCAGAGTTGCCAGGCCATGGAGACCTGGCGCATCTTCATAAATCCAGCTTGAACGGGTTAAAATCGGTTTCCGTATCGTAGAAGTCCTCGTGTTCGGCCCGCTTCAGCACACCCACCACACCGTAGGTCAGTGGAGTGGCCACAATCTCGTAGCCCACCTTGAACAACCATTGGGTAACGATCAGGGTCAGCAGCGCGGCTGGCGGAATCGTGCCGGCAAAGGCCAGCGTAATGAACACCAGTGAATCGGCGGCCTGTCCCAGCAGCGTGCTGCCGATCGTACGCAGCCACAGCCAGCNGCCGCGCGTGGCCACCTTCAATCTGGCCAGCACGAAGGAGTTCAAGAACTCACCCACCAGGTACGCGATGAACGAGGCCAGCAGTAATCGCGGCGTGTAACCGAGGATGCGCTCCCAGGCTGCCTGACCATCCCAGAAGCCGGCCGCCGGCAGCAGTCCGCCGATGACAAACGCGGCCACAGCCAGGGCGTTGCAGGCAAAACCGATCCAGATCACCTGCCGTGAGCGGGCATAACCGTACACTTCGGTCAGAACGTCACCGAAGATGTAACTGATAGGGAAAATGACCACGGCCGCCGGCAAGATCAGGCCTCTCAGGTCGACCAGCTTGACCGCCATGATGTTGGCTGTGATCAGCGTAGTGACGAAAACGGCGGTCACCAGGTTGAGGTAACGGTAGCTGCGCTCTTTCATAGGCACCGATTATACCTGCACGGCACTATTGCCCCAAAAATAAGGCAACACTTCGATGAGCAGCGACGGATAGGACTTGAGGATGACCGTAAATAGATCGCGCAACCCAACATGCGACGTGTCGAGGCGGGTGGCCTGGGTGATCATACGCGCCGTGGCATCGGAGGGCAGCTGGCGTACAGCGCGCCGGATACGCAGCAGGCGCCGGTAGAGCCGGCCGAACTCGGCGTCCCAGCGTTCTTCATAGCGGTGCAAAAACCGGGCCGATACGTCGCCNNGGCGCACGGCCGCGACAGCCACTTCGCCGGCGAAAAGTCCGCCGTGCATGCCGTTGGTGATCCCACCACCGGTGAGGGNGTCGGCCTGATGCGCGGCATCACCCACCGCCATGTAGCCGTCGGTCACCATACGNNCGAGGGTGTTGGTGACGTGAATGCCGCCCACGACCTGGGCGAGGGGAGAGGCCTGCGGAAAACGGGCTGCCACGAAGGCATCGAGCAGGCCGATCGCCGAGGTGGGCACGTGGGCATCGGCGGCGAGCACCAGGCCGACGTTGGCCTTGCCTGGACCTTTGGGAAAGACCCAGACATACCCGCCCGGCGCCAGTGATTGCCCCAGGTGGTACTGGCAGATGCGCGGCGGGATGTCGACGCCGCTGAGCAGATACTGCACCGCGCTGAAATAATCGCGCAGCGGCGGGTTACCAGTCAGGCCGGCCCAGCGTGTGCTCTGTGCCTCCGTGCCATCCGCACCGATGACGATGCGCGCCGGGATATCATGCGGCTCACCCTGCACCATCACCGACACACCGGCGACACCTTGACCGTCGTGCAGCAGCCCGGTGGCACGCGCCTTGACCATCACGTCGGCGCCGGCCTGGCGGGCGGCATGCACCAGCTCGCGATCAAAGATCTTGCGTTCCAGGACCAGTGTCTCTTCCAGGGGTGGCAGCACTACGCAATCACCCTGGGCGTTGCTCAGGCTGAAGGTGTCGATTTCGGCTGCGATCCAGCGNNCGTCCAGGGGCAAAAAGCGGGCCACGGTATCCCGTCCCACCGCCTCACCGCAGCGGACGGGTGAACCGATCTCCTGCCGCTTTTCCAGCAGAAGGGTGGCCAGGCCAGCCTGCGCGGTGGTCCGCGCCGCCAGNNCGCCGGCCGGCCCGCCGCCAATCACGATCACGTCGTACGCGGTCTTCATGCCGCGACCCTGGTCCGCATATTCAACGCCGCGGTCGGGCACACCAGTACACAGCGCCGGCAGCCAGTGCACAGATCTTCGGCTATCTGCCAGGTCGCGTCGTGCAGTGTGATACAATCAGGCGGGCAGACGGGCACGCAAGCCCCACAGTACGAACAGCGATCGTAGTTGACGATGGCAATCTCGCCATTCGCACGTTGGGCCGTTGTCGCGTGTCTGCGTCTCTGTGGCCAGGCTTGTCGTCGCATGGGTATGGGCCTCCTGAGCGTGTCGGGCACGGGTGAAGATGACTGACTGAGTATAGCACACGAACAGGCGCTTAGCCACCTGTTTCGCCTCCAGGAATTCCGCATGTAACCAACCATCTTAGAGCCTATCCGAATAACCGTCACGGGACAACACTGTGGCGCGTTTTCCGGGTGATTCGGATAGGCTCTTAACCACAGAGGACACACAGAGCGCACAGAATCCTTTCTGGCTGCTGGCATACCGGTTCTCTGTGTTCTGGCAGTCTGTGGTTGAGGCGCGCCACGGGTGGAATTGCTGATTCGCCGTATAAATCTCTTGACGCGCCGCGTCATCTGTGTTACACTGGGCACAACGGAGGTGGTATGAGTCAAATACCGCAGATCAAGCGTTTGGATGATGCAACCGCCAAAGTCAATACCGCCGTAAAACAGGAAAACGGGACGGCAGTCATCAGGCACACGGCGTCACTCCAGCCCATCCTGGCCGAGTTGAACGACGCGCCGGCCGTTCGGATCGCGGCCAGCAGCCGCCTGGCGCAGGTCGTCGCCGATGACCCGCGGCGCTCGAGGTCGTGGTTCCCGAACTGCTGAGGGCGCTGGCAGTCTGGGATGACCCGGAAACCACGGCTGCGCTGCGTCAGGTTCTGGAGAAGGTGGCGCAGCAGCAGATACTGGCCTTCGATGCCGCCTACGACCAACTACAACAGGTGCTGTTCGACCCGCACAACGCCAGCGCGCGCATTTGCGGCCCAAACTTTGGCCCGCCTGATGATTGCCCAGCGGCGTGTCCGGCCGGAGATCTGGAACAATCTGGTGACAGCCATCGAACGCCAGGTCAACTCGCATCAAGTGGGTGACATGCTGGCCGGCATTCGCCTGCTGGCCCAGAGCCCGCTGGCACGGCCGCTTACACAATCGATCCGTGGCTCGTGATCCCGTTCACCGACCATTGGAAGCTGAGGTGCGGACCGTAGCCCACGAGATCATCCAGGAATTGGCCCGCCTGCCACTGTTCCCCGAGTACCTGCGCCACCTGAAAGCACAGGTGTTTGCCGATTCGCCCGCGGAATTGGCCAATGGCACACCCCTGGCGCTCGCGGATACCCAGAAATATGTGCCGATCCGCCAGATCATTCAACAGCCCGAAGCAGAGCAGATCAGGCTCTTTCGCCGGCTGATTCCACCGTCCCTGCTGACATACTACGCGATCGACGAGGAAACCCTGCGTAACAGTCATGGTGACCTGGCCCTGCACATTTCATCGGATCACGATGCCGGCCTGATCGAGCTGTCCCTGTGGCGCAACAAAACTGACATCGACCCGGCCATGCTGCTCAACTTCGGTGAAACGGCCAATGGCCAGATCAACGTCTACCTCGTGGTCGTCAACAACCTCTACGCCGACCGCTACAACATCGACTACGACGAAGAGGGCGCNCCCACGCTGCTGGGGTTGGTGCGGCGCAACCTGGCAGAAGANGCCCGGGCCATGCAGGCCGGCCTGGCCCCAGGACAGGTGCGCCCCGGTTTGAANACCATCGTGCGCCGGCTGCTGCCCCTGGCCGAAAAGCTCCTGCTCGAATTGGGCAAACAGTACATCTTTGCCCAACCGCTGGCCTATCATAATGCCATCCTGCTCGAACGCTGGGGTTTCATCTACCTGACCGGTCAGCGTTTTATGGAATCACTGCACGCCGACTTCATGGATGGCCGTCTGCGCGCGGCGCTCGATGGCTCCACATTCCGGCCGGCCAATGCCTGGCGCACCGTACGCGGCCGCAGCTGGGCGATCCACGATGGTATTCTCGGTGAACACTGNGCTGGNCTGCACATGGTGCGGCGCCTCGAAAAACCGGGTCAGGTCGATACTTTCCCCGGCGGGCCATTCTGACGGTCAGTGGCGCGCACTGTCAACTTTAGCAACGCTCTTGTTGCTAAAGTTGACAAATCGCCTGTTTCGCGTACAATTCCAGCATTCGACCGCACGTGCCTCGTCGGGCGCCCACCACCGTGATGTGGGCCGTGTTATGCGTATAGGGTTGAGTTGACAGACAACCAACAAATAAACAAACGACCAAGGAGACCACTATCATGCCGTACACACTACCTGACCTACCGTATGCTCACAATGCTCTGGAACCGTTCATCGATGAGATGACGATGCAGATCCACCACGGCAAACACCATGCCGCGTACGTCGCCAACGTCAACAAGGCGCTCGAGAGCGCACCCGAACTGTCCAGCCTGTCCGTGGAAGANGCCCTGCGCGGCATTCAGCGCGTGCCCGAAGCGATTCGTACGGCGGTGCGGAACAACGGCGGCGGTCATGCCAACCACTCACTCTTCTGGCAGATCATGGGCCACAAGGGTGGCGCGCCGAGCGGCGCCCTGGCCGATGCCATCAGCAGCACCTTCGGCAGCTTCGAGGATTTCAAGACCAAGTTTGGCAGCGCCGGCGCCACACGCTTTGGCAGCGGCTGGGCCTGGCTGGTCGTCAAGGATGGCGGCAGCCTGGACCTGTACAGCTCGGCCAACCAGGACAGNCCCTACATGGACGGGCATACACCGATCCTGGGTCTCGACGTGTGGGAGCATGCCTACTACCTCAAGTACCAGAACCGCCGGCCCGATTACATCGCCAACTGGTGGAATGTCGTCAACTGGGATGGTCGCGCGCCGTTACGCCGCCGCCACGAAGTAAATGACCAGACCATAACCAACTACAGCAGTGCACCCGGCTCAGTGAGCCGGGTGCACTGCTATTGGGGAGTGAACGCACCCCACCCCGTTCGCCCTGAGCCTGTCAAAGGGCGGCCTTCCCCAACCTGAAGTACACCCCAGCAAGTCGGCCCTTGTTAATTGACCGCCGCGGTCAGGCGTTGGCGCAGGACGTGCAGCGGCTGCGCACCGACAATCTGGTCGACAACCCGCCCGTTGTGAAAGATCAAGAGGCTGGGAATGCTGCGGATATTGTAGCGGCCGGCGGTGCGCGGGTTGGCATCGACGTCGAGTTTGGCCACGACGGCCCGCCCCATGAACTCACGCGCCAGCTGCTCGACCGACGGTGCGACTGTGCGGCAGGNGCCACACCACGCCGCCCAGAAATCGACCAGAACAGGTTGGCTGCTGCGCAGCACCATCTGTTCNNAGAAGTTGTTATCGGTCACCGTCACGGGGTGACCGTTGCCCGCTGGCGCGGCCGCAGGCGGTGGGCTGGTCGGGCGCGTCGGTACGGTCAGGGGCACACTGGGGCCGGAAGCGGGCGCCGGTTGGCTGCCGCGTCCAAGNNCATAAAATCGAAACGCGCGCAGCGCATCAGCCTCCACCGCGCCCACAACCTGATCCACCACCCGGCCGTTCTTGAGGAACAGCGTAAACGGCGCGACCGTCGCACCGAAGCGCTGGACGGTCGCCAGGTTTTCGGCGGCATCGATTTTGACAACGAGCGCATCACCGGCAAAAGCCTTGGCCAACGCTTTCAGCGTGGGGTCCAGTGCGGCGCAGGGCGGGCAGTTGGGCGCCACGAATACCAGGGCCACCGGCAGCCCAGCCCGCAGCACCCGATCGATCGCCTGGTCATTGGTATGAATGGGTGCGTCGAAGACCATGGTTTCAATCCTCCGTTTTCTCTCAGCCGGTTAGAAACCGGACAAACCCGGTTTCTCCATACTTCAGCCGCGTTCAGCGTCGATCCGCCGGCACGGCAGGCCCACACGTGGCCCAATCTGTCAGCGCGTTAGACGCCGGGCGCACGCCGATGGTTACACAGCACGCCGGCGGGACAGGTCGCAGAAGGCGCGCAGAAGTTGAATCTTCTGCGCAGTCGGGGTAAAATCCCGCTGTACGTCATGCACAATTCGACATTCAGCCCAACAGCCCGTGTCTTTTGTGCACTCTCCGTGTTATAGCAGGTTGATTTTCACCGTCTGCGAAAGACGCCGCCCAGCGTGGGGCTAACACGGCTGCTGATGCCGCAATACCACGCGGCGGCGTCTGTCGTGAGGTACAGGAGGATTTTCTTCATGACGCGAGTCGTATTTACCGGACTGGGAACCATTTCTCCCCTCGGCCTGGACGTACCCACTTCGTGGGACGCCCTGGTGGCAGGGCGGAGCGGCGTCGAACGCATTCAGAGCTTCGACGCATCACAGTTCAAAACCCAAATCGCCGGTGAAGTCAAGGGATTCAGAGCCACCAAATACATGGACTCGCGTGAAGCCCGGCGGCTTGACCTGTACATCAGCTACGCGTGGGCCGCGGCCCAGGAGGCATTGGCCGATGCCAGGCTCGATGTCAGCCGTGAAGAAAGCGACCGCGTGGGTGTCTACATCGCCTCGGCGGTGGGCGGCATTCAGACCATCCTGACCCAGCACGAAGTTCTACAAACCCGTGGGCTGCGCCGCATCAGCCCGTTTTTNGTCCCCGCCATGCTGGTCGACAGTGCCGGCGGTTATGTTGCCATTCGAGCCGGGCGCAGGCCTGCCTGNGCCACGATCGCGGCCTGCGCCACCGGCACGACTGCCGTGGGTGAAGCGGCCGAAATCATTCGCCGTGGGGATGCCGATGTCATGATCGCCGGCGGGGCTGAGGCGGCCATGCATCCTCTATGCGTGGGTGGTTTCGAGGCCATGGGCGCCCTCTCCGTGCGCAACGACGAACCGCACCGTGCCTGCCGCCCCTTCGATGCCGACCGTGACGGCTTCGTCATCGGCGAAGGNGCCGCAATCGTCGTGATGGAGACGCTGGAACACGCCCTCGCACGCGGCGCCCACATCTACGGTGAATACCTCGGCTACGGCGCCAGTGCCGATGCCTACCACATGGCAGCCCCGGCTGAGGACGGCCGCGGCGGTGGTNNGGCCATGCGGATCGCCCTGCGGCATGCCGGCATTCGCGTCACAGAAATCGACTACATCAATGCCCATGGCACCAGCACCCGACTGAACGACAAAGGTGAGACGCTGGCCATCAAGATGGTCCTGGGCGAACACGCCTACGCGATTCCTATCAGCTCCACCAAGTCGATGTCAGCCCATATGTTGGGTGGGGCCGGCACGTTCGAGGTGATCGCGTGCCTGAAGACGATGGAGCAAGGCATCATNCCCCCAACCATCAATTATGAAACGCCTGACCCCGAGTGTGACCTCGACTACACCCCCAACCACGCCCGACGCGCGGCGATCTACACGGCGCTTTCAGATTCGTTTGGCTTTGGTGGGCACAACGCCAGCATCATCCTGCGCGGTTGGCGTAATGGACATGTTACAAACTCCTCCCAGGAGACTTCAGCATGACACGTTACGCACAAATTGTGGGTTGGGGCGCTCATCTNCCTGAGCGGGTGCTCACCAACAAAGACCTGGAAGAGATCGTCGATACCAGCGATGAGTGGATCGTGTCGCGCACCGGCATCCGCGAGCGCCGCATCGTGCACAGCCCGAAAGAGACGACCGGATCGTTGGCCACGCGGGCCGCGGCCGCGGCCCTGCACCGGGCCAACGTCGACGCCAACGATGTCGATCTGATCATCTGTGCCACGTCATCGCCAGAGCACCAGTTTCCAGCAACGGCTTGCCTGGTGCAGGATGCCCTGGGCGCCCGCCATGCCGGCNNGTTCGATCTCAGTGCGGCGTGCTCCGGTTTCGTCTATGGGCTGACCCTGGCCAACAGCATGATCACGACCGGCGCGGCCGAAACGGTCCTCGTCATCGGCAGCGAAACGNNCTCGCGCATCGTCGACTGGAGCGATCGCAACACGTGCGTACTGTTTGGGGATGGCGCCGGCGCGGTGCTGGTTACGGCCAGTGAGGAGCCGGGCGGTATCCTGTCCAGCGTGCTCGGTTCCGATGGCTCGGGCGGTGATGCCCTGTCTTTACCGGCGGGTGGCAGCAAACTGCCGACAACGGTCGAAACCGTGGCCGCACGTCAGCATTATGTGCACATGGACGGCCGCGCCGTGTTCCGGTTTGCCACGCGTGTCATGGCCAGTGCCACACGCAGCGTGGTGGCCAAGGCCGGCCTGACGCTGGACGACATCGATCTCGTGATCCCCCACCAGGCCAACGCCCGCATCATCGAATCCTCGGTCATCCACCAGCTGAAAATCCCGCCGGAGAAGGTCTTCGTCAACGTGGACCGCTACGGCAACACGTCAACCGCTTCGATCCCGATTGCCCTGTGCGAGGCGATCGAGATGGGTCGTGTACGGCCCAACGACAACATCGTCTTCGTCAGTTTCGGCGCCGGCCTGACCTGGGCGGCCGCAGCGCTCAAGTGGGGTGCGCCGGTCTCTGCGACCCCGCACAAGTGGTGGCAGACGGCGCAGCGCCAGGGAACTACGGCGCTGCGCGCCCAGTCGACCGTGCGCCGGTTGATCCGCAACAGCCCCGGCATCGAACTGCCCGAAATCGAGATACCTGAGATTCGCCTGGCCGATCCTCTGCGCAATCTGCGTATCGGCCGTCCCCGCGCAAGACCGCACCCAAAGACCCACCCTCCCGATGCGCCGACCGGGTCGAACGGCACCGAACCATGACCGCAGAGGAGTTCGAGGCCCTGGTGGCTGAAGCTGTCGCCGAGATCCCCGATCGAATCCTGGGCTATCTGGACAACGTCGCCATCACCGTGCAGCTGTGGCCGACGCAGGCGCAGCTCCGGCACTCGCGGGTCGGTCCGGGTACACCCTTTTGGCCTGTACGAGGGGATACCGCTGACGCAGCGCGGGCACACTACAACCTGGTGCCGCCCGATCGGATCACGATTTTCAGGGCCCAATCGAACAGTACTGCCACACCCCGCAGGCTATCCGCGAACAGGTGCGCAAGACCGTCATCCACGAGCTGGCCCATCATTTCGGTTTCGACGAACAGGGGATCCGCAGCCTGGGTTACTGAGCGGCACAAACCCACCACACTAGACGTGATGACCCATCATACCAGTGATTAGAGTGAATTCTATGAGCGACCAGACACCACAATCCTTCTGAATTCGCGCCGAGATTCAGCAGCTGCTGCACATCCTGGTCCACTCGCTGTACACCGAGCGGGAGATCTTCCTGCGCGAGCTGATTTCCAACGCCTCGGACGCGTTGAGCCGCGTGCAGTTCNNAGAAATGCTGACCAACACCGAAGTCCTCGATGCCGAGACCGAGCCGCCGTACGGATCACGTTCGACCAGGAAACGCACCCTCACGGTCAGTGACACCGGTATTGGCATGACGCAGGCTGAGATGATTGAGAACCTGGGCACGATCGCCCATTCCGGCGCCGCGGCCTTCTTGAAACAACTCCAGGCCGGTCAGCGCCCGACCACTGANGCGATCGGGCAGTTTGGCGTCGGCTTCTATTCGGCCTTCATGGTAGCCGACCGGATTCAAGTGCTGTCGCGTTCGTACCGACCCGAGGCCGAGGCGGCCGCCTGGGTGTCCGATGGCGCCAGTAGCTATGAGATCGGCCCGGCCGCGAAGACGACCCGTGGCACCGACGTGATTCTGCACCTCAAAGAAGACGCCGCCGACCTGCTGGCCGACTGGCGGTTGGAACAGATCGTCAAACGGCATTCCGACTTCGTGGCTTTTCCCATCTATGTCGCGGATCACCTGGCCAACCAACGCACACCGATCTGGCGCCAGTCGNNCCACGCCGTCAGCACCGACGAGTACGACGAGTTCTACCGCCAACTGACGCTGGATGCCGACAAACCGCGGCTGCATGTACACTATGTGGCCGATGCGCCGGTCGAGATTCACAGCATCCTGTTCGTGCCGCGCCAGCGTGAGCAGGGCATCCTGCGTACGCGCCAGGACTACGGCATCCGGCTCTATTCGCGACACGTGCTCATCCAGGAGAACAACAAGGACCTGCTGCCGGCCTATTTCCGCTTCGTCGAAGGGGTGCTCGATTCCGAGGACATCCCGCTCAACGTCGCGCGTGAGATGGTGCAGAGCAGCCGGGTCATGGCCCAGATTCAGCGTGCCCTGGCCGGACGCCTGGTGAAAGAACTGAGCGCGCTGGCGGCCGAAAANCCCGACGAGTATCAGGAATTCTGGCGCGAGTTTGGCGTGTACCTCAAAGAAGGGGTCGCCACCGACCTGTCGGGCAAGGATTCCCTGCTGCCGCTGCTGCGCTTTCATTCGTCGCAGGCCAGCGGGGCGAACGACTGGACGACACTGGAAGCCTACGTCNNGCGCATGGCGCCCGAGCAGGACAAGATCTACTATAGCCTGGGCGATGACCTGCAGTCGATCCGGCACAGCCCGCACCTCGACCCGTTCAAACAGCGCGGTTGGGAGGTGCTGTACCTGGTGGAGCCGGTCGATAGCTTCATGATCATGAACCTGCGTGAGTTCGATGGCAAGGCCGTGCAGAACGTCAGCAGCGCGGCCCTGGAACTCTTGCCACCTGCGGCGGATCACGCGTCCACGGCCGCGGCCGAAATGACCCCGGAGGCCGATTTCAACCGGCTGGTGAGCCGCTTCGTCGCGGTTTTGGGGGATCGGGTCAGTGAAGTACGGGCTTCGACCCACCTGACCGATAGCCCATGCCGGCTGGTTTCAGCGGGCAACCTGCCCGACCAGGAGCAGCGCGTCTATCGCCTGTTGGAGCAGCCCTTCGAGGCTCCNCAAAAGGCCCTCGAACTGAACCGCGGACATCACCTGGTGCAAGACCTGGCGTACCTGGTGGCGCACGACCTGGCCCGGCTGGTCACCCTGGAGATCGAGAGCCTTTACGCGAGCGCCCTGCTGCAAGAGGGCATCCATCCCAACCCGGCTGGCCTGGCGCCACAAATTCAGGAGCTGTTGGGGCGGGCTGCGCAGGCCGCACGTGGCCGTGACGCGTGAGGCGAGGAGAGGAGAGGACACGTTGCTTGAAGTCAATCANGCCACCAAAACTTATGGCGGTACGCTGGCCCTGCGGGATGCCACGTTAGCCGTGCCCACGGGTGCTGTGTACGGCCTGCTCGGGCCAAACGGCGCGGGCAAGTCGACTTTGATGCGCCTTGTGATGGGCTTCATTTTTCCCGATCGCGGCCAGATCCGCCGCCTGGTATCGCCGCCGCGGATTGGCTACCTGCCCGAACGCCCCGCCTTTCCCGAGAACAGCCGCGCGGCCGACTATCTGCGCACCGCTGCCCACCTGAACGGTCTGCGCAGCCTGGCCGCCGAACGTGCACTGTGGGAGGCGTTGGCGGCTGTCGAACTGACCGACATGGCGCGCAAACGCATTCGCACCTGCTCCAAAGGCGAGCGTCAGCGTCTGGCGGTGGCCCAATCTCTGGTGGGAAACCCGGATTTCCTGCTCCTCGACGAACCCGCGGCCGGCCTGGATCCGGCCGGTCAGATGCTGATGCGCCAGCTCATCCTGACCCTGCACGAACAGGGCAAGACCATTCTGCTGAGCAGTCACCACCTCGGCGATGTCGCGCGNGTGTGCACGCACGTCGCCGTGTTGAGCGACGGCCTGGTCAAGCGCCAGGGTCCNCTGGATACGGTGCTGGCCGCNCGGCCGCAGGTGCACATCGTGGTCGATCACCTGCCCGCGGACCTGGCGGCTGCGCTGACGATGTTGGCGCCCGGCATCACCATCAGTGGGCAGGAGATCAGCCTGTTGGGTGAGGCCGCTGCCCTGAAGACTGCCGTCCTACGGCGAATCCTGGACGCCGAGGTCGAGGTGCAGGGGTTGGTCCAGCAGCAGGCCAGCCTGGAAGATGTATACCTGGAGGCCATCCGCCCGTGAGACGTGTATCTGCCCTGGTTGTGTACCTTCTGCACGATTTTGCCGGCACCTGGCAGGCTTTCATTCCACCGGCGCTGGCTTTGACGTTCTGCGGAATTGCCTTCCAGTATGGCGCCACGCCGGCCTATTTCGCCACTGTGACCGCCCTGGCGCTGGTTGGAATCATGGTCATCACCGTTCTGCTGCTCAGCGGGCGTCTGAACCGGGCCGCGTCCTACCCGCTGGTCGCGCGCCTGCAACGGCGGTGGGAGCTTCTACTGGCCCTGGTGCTGGCCGCGCTCCTGGTCGTGTTGACACTGGCACTGTTGATCTGCATCCTGGCCTTCGTGCAGAACATCGTTGTCCTGGGGTGGAGCAGTGGNCTGCTCCTGCTGCTCACCTGGCTTCTGCTGCTGATCTGTGCCGGCGCGTTTGCCCTGCTACTGACGAGCCTCACCAGCCGCGGNGGTTCGCATATCGTGTTCTACGCGCTGGTCGCCCTCCTGGCGGCCATCTACGATTACAGCGACGAACTGACNGCGGAAATGCCGGCNTGGGTCGTGCAGCTGTGGCAGCGGGTGCTGGCCCCGTTCGGCGACGTACTCGATCCGTTCACCTCGCCCAACCTGCTGCGCGCCAATCTGCTGGTCCTCGGCTACGCGCTGCTGTTTTTTGTTCTGGCAACCTGGCTGTTCGAGGGTAAGGACTTGCTGTGGAGTGACTGACGGGGCGCTACCCGCCATCTGCCGCAGGGCGGCAATATTGTGGGCGATGCGGTCGTGGTCATTGAATACGGCTGAGCCGGCCACGGCCAGGTTGGCGCCGGCCGCGGCGACCAGGCCGATGGTGGCAGGGCCAATGCCCCCGTCGACCTCCAGATCACAAACCAACCCGTTCTGGTCGATCGTTTGGCGCAGAAAACGCAGCTTGGGCAGCGTACTGGGGATGAAAGCCTGCCCACCAAAGCCGGGGTTGACTGTCATCACCAAGAGGAGATCCACGTCGCCCAGGATTTCACTCACGGCCACGGCGGGTGTCGCGGGATTGAGCGCGACGCCCGCCTGTTTGCCCAGCGCCTTGATCTGCTGCACAACCCGGTGCAGGTGCGGGGCGGCTTCGACGTGCACAATGATGACATCAGCGCCGGCCTGCGCGAATTCGTCCACGTAGCGTTCAGGGTGGGAGATCATCAGGTGGGCTTCGATGGGCGCCGTGCACGCCCGGCGTACGGCCTGCACAACGAGCGGTCCCATCGTAATGTTGGGCACAAAGTGCCCGTCCATGACATCGACCTGAATACGATCACAGCCCGCGGCCTGTGCGGCCTGCACCTGGGCGCCCAACTGGGTGAAGTCGGCCGAGAGGATCGATGGTACGATGCCAATGGTCATGGTGGCTCCTGGAATCAACGGCGGGGCGGGTCATCCGCCCCGCCGTCATGATCCAACAGCAAGTTGCCGATGGTTGATTACGCGATTTCGCCGGCGTAGATGCCCATGATTGTGCTGAGGAAGGCGAGGGCCTCTTCCCTGGGGCGTTGGAAGGCATTACGGCCAATGATCGAGCCAAAACCACCGCCGTCACGAATGGCACGTGCTTCGTTGAAGACCTGCTCATCGCCGGCTTTGGCGCCGCCNNCGAAGATCACCACACGACGGCCATCGAATGCGGCCTGGGTGATGTGACTGACGCGTTCGGTCAGGGTCGCNNGTGGAATGGCGTACTTCTCGTAGACCTTCCTGGCCTCGGCCTGCTCCAGGTGGTCGGAAGGGAGCTTGACCTTGATGATGTGCGCCCCNNCGCGGGCCGCAATCTGGGCAGCGTACGCGTCCACGTCCAATGCCGTCTCGCCGGGCTTGCTCAGGTCACCGCCGCGTGGGTATGACCAGACGACGACCACCAGGCCGACCCGTTTGGCTTCAAGGGCGGNCTGGCGCAGCTGCTGGTACATGGTGTTGGCATGGAGCGAACCGGGATAGACGGTGAAGCCGATGCCCACACAGCCCAAACGCAGTGCATCCTCCACATTCGCGGTCACAGCCGAGATCGGGTCGGTATCCGCGTGCAGCAGTTCGTGGTTGTTGGCTTTCAGAATGAGCGGGATGTCACCGGCAAACTCAGCGGCGCCGGCCTCCAGGAAGCCGAGTGGGGCCGCGTAGGCGTTGCAGCCGGCATCGATCGCCAGCTGAAAATGATACAGAGGGTTGTAGCCGGACGGGTTGGGTGCAAAACTGCGGGCCGGGCCATGCTCGAAGCCCTGGTCGACCGGCAGAATGACCATCTTCCCCGTGCCGCCCAGGCGGCCATGGTTGAGAATACGCGCCAGGTTGGTTCTGGTTCCCGGGTTGTCACTCGCGTNACCGCTCAGAATCTCACGGACACGATCGTTCATTGCGTTGTTTGCCTCCTTGCAGTTAACCACGCGAATCCAACTCACAAGCCCGGGGTGGGCTGCGGTTCTGCCGATAAGCGAGCCGCGCCGAATGGCTTGTGCGAGATGTTACGAGTATACCACAAAACGTGTGCTCTGAGCAAACGTCCTGAATCAGCCCGACAGGGCTTCACGGTGTGCCGTCCGCGTCCCGTACAGCACCAAGGATCTGCAGCGCCTTCAGCAGTTGGGTATCCTGGATGCCTGGCAGTGCGGTTTCGCTCATTTCNNCGCGGCACGTCGGCGTGACGGCTTCGACGCCGGCTGGCAGTTTGACCAGCACATCGGAATGCCCTTGTGCCACAGTTCGCCCGTCGGGCGTGAGCCACTGGCGGGTCGCCAACAGCAGGGCCGAGCCGTCGTCCAACTCGAAGGAGTTGAGCACGGTGCCCGTCCCGAACGTTTTTGTGCCGACCAGCGTCGCCCGTTGGTGATCTTGCAGGGCGCCGCTGACGATCTCGGCGGCGCTGGCTGTCGCTTCGTTGATCAGCACCACCACGGGGATGTCATCGGTGGCGGCCCCGCCCGGACGGGCTTTGAGCGCNNGCTGGTTACCCTCCGCGTCCTGCTCGAGCATCACGTTGCCTTCGGCCACAAACTGGCTGGCGACGACAATCGCCTCCTCCAGAAGGCCGCCCGGACTGTCGCGCAGGTCGAGGATGATCTTGCTCGCGCCCTGGCTGCGTGCCTGGGCGATCGTGTTCTTCAAATCGGCGCCGACGCCGTCGCTGAAGCTGGCGATCCGTACCATCAGGACATCGGTGCCGGGAAGAATCGTCGACGTCACGCTGGTCAGCGCGATTTTGTCGCGCACGATGCGAATATCGACCGGTGTGGTTTNCCCGCTGTGAATGACCGATACAACGACCGGCGTACCCTTGGGTCCGCGAATCCGGCTGATCACGTCACTCAGGTTGAGTTCGGTGACGTCCTCGCCATCCACGGCCACGATCACGTCACCCGCCCTGATGCCGGCCTTTTCGGCGGGTGAGCNCTCCAGCGGTGCGATGATCACCGCCTGACCGTTCGTGAAGGTCAGGGTTGCGCCAATGCCCTCGAATTCACCGGACAGCGACTGCTGCTCAGCCTGCACCATCTCGGGCGACATGAAGCGGCTGTGCCCGGTGTCGCCCAGAGCGTCCACCATCCCGCTAATCGCGCCGTATTCGAGGTTCTTATCCTGAATCGCACNCCGGTCCACGTAGTGCTCATCGATCAGCGTGCGTGCCTGGCGCAGCAGGTCGAATACCCTGGTATCACTAGCGATCGATTTCACCGCCGCGCCTGGCAGAAACCCCATCCGTTCCGCCGCGACGCCTGCGGTAAAGCTGACTGGACCGACCACCGCCGCCAGCAGCAGAAAAATCAATACACCAATCAAGCATCCAGTGAGGATTGTCTGTTTGTTCGACACGTTGTTGTACATTCCTATCTGTTATTCAACGACACGAGTTCAATCTGTGGGCCAAACAAGGCGGTGGTTGGCCGGGTTGCCGGCGTCTGAAAAACTTGCCCAGTCAGCCATCTCGTGCGATAATGCGCCGACTGACGGGCACATTGTACACTTATAGCCGATTTGTGCATCGGGGTAAGTAGTCAGGCGTCCGGTGTTGACGAGGAGATCAATATATGGCAACAACTTCGGATTTGAGAACCGGCAATATCATTCGCTACAACGATGACCTGTACGAGGTGGTCGAGTACCAACACATCAACCCGGGCAACTGGCGCGCNTTTGTGCGCCTGCGTCTGAAGAACTTCAAGACCGGCCGCATCATCGAAGATCGCGTGCGCNNCGGTTCGGAGATCGACCTGGTGCGCGTCGACCGGCGTGAGATGATCTACAGCTATCGCGACGGTGATTTTTTCGTATTCATGGACCCTGAGACGTTCGAGCAGATCAACGTGGCGTCGGCGACGGTGGGTGACAAAGCCCAATTCCTGCGCGAGAACGACACGGCCTATCTGATCATGGAGGGCGAAACGCTGCTGGGCATGGAGCTGCCCACGTTCGTTGTCCTGACGGTGACGTCAACCACGCTGGCGGTGCGCGGCGATACGGCAACGAACATCACCAAACCGGCGACGCTGGAGACTGGCGGGGTGATTACGGTGCCAGGGTTCATCAATGAGGGGGATACGATCAAGATCGATACCCGCACCAGCACGTACATCGAGCGGGTGACGAAGTAAGCCGGGCGCGGTGAGCCGCGGCGGTTCTGGAGCACGACCACCTGGCGGCTGCACGTTCCGGGCCACCAAAACGTGCCGGTTGCGTGGCGGATCAGAGCCGGCCCCGGCCGATATGGGGTTTGTCCGGTAACCGCCAAATGGCGACTCCCTGGCGTGTATGCTGGGCTGTTCGGATGAGCCCTAAGTGTGAACCCGGGTCTTGCCGGCCCAGGCGGGCGTATGAGACAGAAAAAGGGCATCTGATAACAGATGCCCTTTTGGTTTCACCTGGCTTCGATACAGGTGGGCGGCGCGAGTTAGCGGTCGCGCCGGGGACCACTGCCGCGGTTACGGTCGTAGCTGCTGCTGCCGCTGCGGCTGCCGCCACTGCGGCTGCCGCCGCTGCTGTAGCCACCGCGGTCACCACCGCCGCCGCCACTGCGTCTCGCGCGCGGCGCTTCATCCACCCGAATCTGACGATTCTGGAAGGAGGAACCGTTCAGGGTGCGCAGCGCTTCGTCTGCGCCTTCCTGATTCTCCATTTCGACGAATCCGAAACCCTTGCTCTGGCCGGTGTCACGGTCGCGAATTACTTCCGCAGCCTTTACAGGGCCGGCGCTGCTGAAGAGGTCGTGCAGGTCAGCATCGGTCATGGAATAGGNGAGATTACCGATGTATAGCCGAGTACCCATGTCTTTCTCTCACTTTCGCCTTGGGCAAAAACTTACAGTTTGACCACGTTGGCAGCGTGCGGCCCCTTGGCCTGACGAACCTCGAACTCAACACGCTCGCCCTGCTGCAGATTGCGGAAGCCATCTGCCTGGATTGCCGAGTAGTGCACAAAAACGTCGTCTCCATTTTCTTGCGAAACAAAGCCGTAGCCTTTGGCACCATTGAACCACTTCACCGTTCCAACAACACGGTCACTCATCGAAACGTCCGTACCTCCTAACTTGCTCACATAGGCTGCCCGATAATCCTGTCACAGACCAACAAAAAACGCTGCCCGGCGCGCAAGCCTGACAGCGTAGTCGTACGTCCGAACAGATGCTTACTCCAACCTACGGGCGGGATTGTAACACAGGGAAATGGAATCGTCAAGCTGAGGGTGGGGTTGGGGGTGGAGGGTGGAGGGTGAAGGGTGGGCTTGCCCTGTGGGCGTGAAATTGTGGTATACTTGGGGGCAGGAGTACGGGGTGGACACGCCTGGCGGGCGCCGGCGTGCCTGATATCCTGCGTGGCTGTACTGACTTTCGGAGGCGTTGCCTGTGAGCCAGAAACCGCCAGTGTGGCGTGTAAATGGTCCACCGGGGCAATCGCATTTTCAGTCAGACGGGTGGCCAGCCCGCCCTACTGCACTTTCAAGGGAGAGAATTTACGATGCGGACACGAATATCCTTGTTGACGCTACTGGTGATTGCCGCCGTGCTGTTGGCCGCGTGCAGTGTGGCCACGCCGGCTGCTCCTACGACGGAACCGGTCATTACCGCGGCGCCGCCGGCCGAATCGACGGCGCCGGCGGAGGAGTCCCCAACGGCTGAGGCGGGCATCACTGCGGTGCCGCCGGCTGAGTCGACGGCCGAGGTCAATGGTTCCACTACGACGGCCGTCATCGATCAGGCCGCGTACAATAACCTGCCAGACCTGGGTGGGCGCAAGATCAAGGCGGTGACGGCGAACGACTATGTGCCCTTGCAGTTCATCGATCCCAAGACGGGCAAGGCGGTGGGCTGGGAGTTCGGCGCGGTGACGGAGATCTGCCGCCGCCTGAACTGCGTGCCCGACTGGCAGGTGGCGTCGTGGGAAACGATGATCCCGGCCATCAAGGGCGGACAGTTCGACGTGGGTATGGATGGAATCACCATCACCGAAGACCGGGCCAAGGAGGTCGATTTCTCCGCACCCTACCTGCGCTCCGAACAGTACATGCTGGTGCGCGCCAACGAAGACCGCTTCACCACCCCTGAAGAGTTCAAGGCCAACGCGAAGCTGCTCATCGGCTCCCAGGCCGGCACCACCAACTTCTATACCGCCGTCTACAACGTGCTCGACGGTAACGAGGCCAACCCACGCATCATCCTGTTCGACAACTTCGGCGCCTCGGTGCAGGCCCTGCTGCACGGCGACGTCGATATGGTGCTCATGGACAAGGCCTCCAGCGCCGGTTACATCGGCGCCAACCCCAACCAGCTCAAGATCGTCGGCGANCCCCTGGCCGGTGAAGACTTCGGCTTCATCTTTACCCCCGGCAGCGACCTCGTCGCGCCATTCAATGCGGCGATTGCCGCGCTCAAGGCCGATGGCTTCTTCGAGTACCTGAACAACCGCTGGTTCTATCTCAACGACCCGGCCGGCAACGACATCTATCACGCGCTGCCAGACCTGGGTGGGCGCAAGATCAAGGCGGTGACGGCGAACGACTATGTGCCCTTGCAGTTCATCGATCCCAAGACGGGCAAGGCGGTGGGCTGGGAGTTCGGCGCGGTGACGGAGATCTGCCGCCGCCTGAACTGCGTGCCCGACTGGCAGGTGGCGTCGTGGGAAACGATGATCCCGGCCATCAAGGGTGGGCAGTTCGACGTGGGTATGGATGGAATCACCATCACCGAAGACCGGGCCAAGGAGGTCGATTTCTCCGCACCCTACCTGCGCTCCGAACAGTACATGCTGGTGCGCGCCAACGAAGACCGCTTCACCACCCCTGAAGAGTTCAAGGCCAACGCGAAGCTGCTCATCGGCTCCCAGGCCGGCACCACCAACTTCTACACCGCCGTCTACAACGTGCTCGACGGTAACGAGGCCAACCCACGCATCATCCTGTTCGACAACTTCGGCGCCTCGGTGCAGGCCCTGCTGCACGGCGACGTCGATATGGTGCTCATGGACAAGGCCTCCAGCGCCGGTTACATCGGCGCTAACCCCAACCAGCTCAAGATCGTTGGCGAACCCCTGGCCGGCGAGGACTTCGGCTTCATCTTCACCCCCGGCAGCGACCTCGTCGCGCCGTTCAATGACGCCATCGACTCGCTGTTGCAAGACGGTTACCTGGACTACCTGAGCAACCGCTGGTTCTTCCTGTTCGACACCAGCAACCGCAACTAAGGGACGAAGAGCCAGGGACTTCCGGCCCCTGGGCTTCGGAAGTCCCCTCTCAATCAATATCCAACATCCAAATCCAACCATGCAAACCACCAATCGAGCCAAAATCATTCCCTGGAGCGAGCGCCTGACCCGGCTGCCGTACTGGCTGCTGGTCGCGATGCTCCTGGCGGTCTTGATCCTATGGGGCATCAGTACCGACGCCGGTTACCAGGTCATTTTTGCGGCCATCATTGGCGGCATGGTTGTGACCATCTATGTCACCCTGGTGGCTTATGCGCTGGCGCTGATCTTGGGCCTGATCGTGGCACTGGCGCGGGTCTCGTCCAGTCGCGTGGTGCGCGAGGCCGCCACGTTCTACACCGAGATCGTGNNCGGCGTGCCGATGCTGGTGATCCTGTACTACATCGCCTTCGTTGGCGCGCCAGGCTTGATCGACCTGCTGAATCAGGCCGGCGCCTGGCTGATGGGCATTGGGCTGCCGGCGNNCTGGCTGGTCGATTTGAGCGTACGCGATATGAGCTTCACCGCACGCNNGATCCTGGCGTTGACGATCGGCTACAGCGCGTTCATTGCTGAGATCTTCCGCGCGGGCATCGAGTCGATCGATCGTGGCCAGATAGAAGCCNNGCGTAGTCTGGGTCTATCGGCCTGGCAGGCGATGCGTCACGTGGTTCTGCCGCAGGCCATCCGGCGGGTGCTGCCACCGCTGGGCAACGATTTCATCGCCATGCTCAAGGACTCGTCGCTCGTGTCGGTGCTCGGCGTACAGGATATCACGCTGCTGGGCAAAACCTACGCATCGAGCACCTTCCGCTTCTTCGACACCTTCAACGTAGTGGCGTTCCTCTATCTGGTGATGACGATCACCCTCTCGATTGCCATCGGTTGGCTCGAACGACGTTCGCCTACCTATCGCGACCGTGACCAGCGCCTCCGTTGATTCAGAGCACCGGCACAATCACTCGCGCGCCGGCCTGTTCGACTCCTCTGGAAATGTAAGGGTCGGTCGACGAACCCATGCGCCTTGCCTGAATCTCAAAGGCCGATCCATGACTTGTGTCGGCCCGGCGCGTGTGGCGCCGTTGGGTCTTACCTGGAGAGGCGTTCAGTCGGAGGAAGTCCAGCGCAGGGTGTCGGGGTCGAGGGTGCGGACCTGGCCGGGAAACCTAACCACAGGCGCCCATCCGGGCCAGGGCCAGCTGTTGACTGCCCTGGAGGGTGGTACCGTCGGCCTCCTGCCAGGTCGCCCCCGTCGAGTGAACGCGCCAGGCGCACTGCCGGTGTATTCGCTGGCGTACAGGTAGAGGGTCTGACCCATCACCGCAAACTTGAAGTTGGGTGCATAGGGCTGGATGGGCGGCTGCGCGCTGAGCCGCTCCCACGTAACCCCGCCATCGGGTGAACGTGCCAGGTGGGGTCGGCGATGCCAAAGTAGGCGTAGACCGTGGGCGGCGCGGCGTAGTCCGTGGCAAAACCAACGATCTGCCCACTCGGTTCGGGAAGCGCTACGTCGATCCACGTCCGACCACCGTCGGTACTGCGTTGCCCGTGGTCGTAGGCGAGCAGCAGGAGACTGCCATCCGGCGCCAGCGAGAGCCGAGCGGGGTGTAGGCATTGGCCGGCGTCAGGATCACCTCCCAACGCTGCGTGGCCGGCCGCCAGGCCAGCAGGCGCCCACTGCGGTCACTGGCGAAGGCGATATCCGCATCCTGCGCCACGACCTGCTGCGCCGGACGCAGGTCACTCATGCCCGCGGTGAGGAACTCCCAGCGATCACCGCCGTCGCGGCTGCGCAGCACGCCGTCGCTGCCACCTTCGCCGAGGTTGGCGTAGAAGAGCACACCCGGGCCAGCCAACGTCAGGTAGCCAAAACTTCCGTCCCACGACCCAACCGGTATCTGCTCCCACCCCTCGCCATCGCGGCTGCGGAAGAGCCGGTTGTCGATGCGCGTAGATCAGCGTGCCCTGTGCGGCGCCGGTGACCTGCAGGTCGGATAGGGTACCGCCGGGCAGGCCGGGCACAGGGCGTGGACGCATGGCCAGGGGTGCGAGGTCGTCCAGCCGGGCGATGTCGAGGGTGGGGCGGTCGTTGTCACGCAGCCCGAGTTGGCGCCGTACAGGGTCGAGGATGAGTTGATCGGCGCGCGCCAGCTTCAACGACGTCGCGCAACATCAGGGACGCGGCGTCGACCGCGCCAGGCTCGTACCGCTCTGCACCCACAGGCGGTTTTGACTACCGTCCAGCGCCAACAGGCCGGTACGACCCAGCAGGCGGCCGGTTTCCGCGCCGGTGGCATTCAGCCGTTGAATCGCCTCGTTGCCTTTGCCGACATAGCTGACGAAGGTCGTACCGTCGCGCGGGTCGAAGACGACGTCGTACACGAAGTTATAGAGCGATGGCACGGCGATAGGCGTGTCGCTGCCTGGGGCATAGGCCTGGAGGAAGTCGCTGTTGTTCGAACCGGGCACGCCGTTGTTCATCTCGACCAGCAGGTAGCCGTTCTGCGGGTTGACGTAGGCCGCGACGGCGCGGGTTCGGGCTGAAGCCTTGGGGGTGGGAAAGGTCTGCGCCAGCCGCCCAACCGTCCGCCCCGACCGGTCGTAAAGTGTAACACCCGCGTTGGCGATGGCCACGCGGTCACGGGCGCCGTCGGGCGGGAAACNCCCGCGGTCGAAATGGGCCAGCACTTCGCCGCTCGTGCAGTCCAACGCGACGACGCCGCCGTCGCGGTTGACGTACAGGCGTTGATCGGCCGTATCCAGGGCCAGCGGCGCCGCGCCCGGCCAGGTGGTGCGCAGCGTGCCAGCTGGCCAATCAAGCACGTGGATACGTTCCTGATTGTCGGCCACGAACAGCGTGCCGGTCGTGGGGTCGAGCGCGGCATCGCTCAGCTGCATACCGAGCGCGGTACGTGCGGTCGGCGTGAAACTGTCCGGATCGAGCGTCAGCAGTTGTGCGCCGGAATAGCGGGTCAGGCCCAGCAGTTGGCCCTCGCCAGCGGGCGTNNACAGGTCGGGCGCCAGCGGGCCTGGCCACACGATCTGCGTTTGCGTGACCAGATCACTGGCCGCCAGGGTCACGATCACCTGGCTCGTGGGCAGGTCGGGCTGCACGCTGCGGTAGCCGGTCAGGATGTAGCGCTGACGCGGGCCGTCGTAGTAGAAGGCGCCCCAATCCGCGACCGAGGCGGACGCCAGCAGGCGCAGGTCGGCCGTGAAACGCTGCACCTGGGGGCGTATACTGCCCGTACGCACAGCCCAGCCGCCATCCGGCCCCAGCGCCAGGGCCTGGCTGTAATCGGGCAGCGGGTGGGTTGCCAGGGTATGGCCGCTGGTACCATCGAACAGCACAAGCTCCGGCGTCGCCCCCGCGCGACTGATCAGTACGCGGTCGGCGTTGGCGATCGGCTGGTTGGCGCCGCTGAGTTCCACCCGCCNAGCGCGGTCAGGCGTTCGTTCGCCTCGAAGGCGCACCGCGTCCTGATCGATGACGAACAGCGTCTGTCCATCGAGCCAGCGCCGCATCGCGCACACCGCTGANNGCTGGGCCAACGTCGCCCCGCTGGCGAGGTCGATCAGGGCCAGTGTCTCCGCGTCCTGCTGCGTGACGAAGGCGCGGCGACCGTCCGCGGCCAGGAAGAGCCGCCCGCTGCTGTCGCGGGCCGTGAAGCCGGGCAGCGGGATCTGGCGTGTCACTTCGGCGGTCGCGAGGTCAACTTCGGCGATGACGGGGCCGCCCTGGGAACTGCGCGCGTGGTACACGTAAGCCAGGCGCCGTGGAATCGACCGCCAGATCGATCGGGACGTAACTGTCCCCGGCCGGCACGCCGAGGAAAACCTGGGCGATCGGGCTGGGCGTGAGGGGCGCAACGGCGCGTCGCGGTCGCGGTAGCCGTTGGGTAGGCAGTTTCGTTGGCCGAGGCGATCGGGGCGGTGGTTGCGAGCCTGTGATCGGGCTGGTCGCGGCGCTCGGTAGGTGCGGGCGCCGCCGCGGTCGGTAGAAGTGGTGTTGTGGTCGTTGGGGCGGTATGAGCCGCGGTCGGGGGCGCGGGCACAGGGGCGCCTGGTGCAGGCGTAGGTCGGCAACCGACCAGCCAGCACGCGGCGACACCGGCAACGAACCCCAGGCGCAACCGACGTCCGACCATCATGCCCCTTGCAGCGTGAAAACGGTGATCTCCGGCCGGCAGTTGAAGCGCACGCGGGNCCGGATCATACCTACGCCGCGATTCGTGTACTGGATCATGTGGCCCACCTGGTAGCGTCCCGAGGNGTACTTGCGCCCGTACCGGGGCAAAACCAGTGGCCCGACGAATGGCCAGCAGACCTGACCGCCGTGCGAATGGCCGGAGANGCGCAAGCTGAAACGCCCGGCGGCGGCGCTGACATCGGCAAAATCGGGCACGTGGGCCAACAGGATGGCCGTCCCATCGTCCGGCAGCGCACGCAACACCAGGTCCAGGCGTGCCTTACGCTGCGAGTAGTCATCGACGCCGCCGATGTGCAAAGTCCCCGTACCGCGGCGTACGGTGTAGACCCGATTGCTCAACGTGTGAATGCCCGCCGCGTGCAGAACACGCCGTGCCATGGTCGCATCGGCCCAGTGATCGTGGTTACCCAGGACAGCGACCACCGCATCACGGGCCACGAGCCGCGACAGGGTTGCAGTCAGATCGGCCGCGTAGCGCTCGATATGGCGTGTCACCAGATCGCCCGTGAATGCGATCAGGTCAGCGTGCTGGGCATTGATCGTCTCCACGATGCCGGCCAGCCGCGCCGAGGTCATCCAGTCATCCATGTGAATATCGCTGAAATGAACGATACGGTAGCCGGTAAACTGCGGCGCCAGTCCCGCCAGTCGCACCGTCTGCGGGTTCACGTCGAGCCAGGTACGTTCGTGCAGCACCGGCTGCGCGGCGCCGGCAACGCCCGCGACCGTAGCCCTGGCGAAGATGGCGGGGATGCGCCTGAGAAATTCACGGCGTGATAGGTGGTGTCGATCGGTCATCGTTACCTCACTGCCTCACTCCGCGTGACGGCCGGGCTTTTGCCGCCTGGTCGTCCGACTGTACCGGCCGGCCCGAACCGATCGCGCGTGGGCGTATTGTAGCACATTCTGGGTCGTTTCCAAGATGAACACCCCGATTATTGGGGCACTTTGCCAAACACTGAGATTTGTGGCACAATACGTGCAACAGTGAAACGTCACCGTGATCGGGATCGTTCCCGGACTGGCACGGGCAGTGATGGGATTCCTCGTGCAGCTACTCGTCGACACCTGGCAGTTTTTCCTGGCCAACCAAACCGATTTCTGGGACAAAGTGCTCACCCACCTGACGCTGAGCGGCGTGGCCCTGCTCATCGGTATCATCGTGGCGCTCCCGCTGGGGATCGTCACCGCGCACCACCGCCTGGCCGCGGGTGTGATCAGCAACGGCGTGGGTGCGGTCGTGCCATTCCCAGCCTGGCCATCATGGCCGTGATGCTGCCCATCATTGGCATCGGCTTCTGGCCGGCCCTGGTGGCGTTGACGATTCTGGCCATGCCCCCATTCTGATCAACACCCAAGCCGGGATTCTCAGCATCGATCCGGCGGTGCGCGAGGCTGCGCTGGGCATGGGCATGGATTCGTGGGCCATCGTCCGCGATGTCGAACTGCCCCTGGCCGCGCCGGTCATCGTCGCCGGCGTGCGTACGGCCACCGTAGAGGTGCTGGCCAGCGCCACCCTGGCCGATCATCGGCGCCGGCGGTCTCGGTGAATACATCTTTGCCGGCCTCAGCCTGGGGCCGGCCTATCTGTACATCATGCTGGTGGGTGCAGCAACGGTCGCCGTCATGGCCTTCATGGCAGAGTTCAGCCTCAACCGCCTCGAAGCCCGCCTCCACCGCCGCAAAGGCCAACCATGACCCCCATCCAACATCCAACATCCAACATCCAGCATCCAACATCCAAAGGAAAAGACACCATGAAAACCTTCCACTTCATTACGCTGAGCATCGTCACCGTTCTGCTGCTGACCGCCTGTGTTCCGGCGGCCGCGCCGACCGCGGCGCCAGTCAAGGTTGGCTCCAAAGATTTCACCGAAGAGCTGCTGCTGGGCGAGATGTACGCCCAGATCTTGAAGCCAACGGTATCCCTGTCGAGCGCCGCTTGAACCTGGCGGGCACGCAGGTGGCCCACGAAGCCCTGGTCAAGGGGAGATCGACCTGTACCCGGAGTATACCGGCACCGGTTACCTGTTCATCCTCGGCATCAATGACAATGAAAAGGACCCGGCCAACGTGTACGCCAGGACTGCCGCCGACTACCTGGCGAAGTGGAACCTGGTGTGGCTCGCCCCGGCGCCGATGAACAACACCAACGCCATTGCCGTCACCCGCGGCCGCCGAAAAGTACAACCTCAAGACGATGTCCGACTTCTGCGCGGCGGCGCCCAACCTGCGCTTTGCCGCCATTCCCGACTTCGAGCAGCGCCCCGATGGTTTGGCCGGCATCAAGGCGGTGTATGGCGACTGCACCCCAAGAGCCTGACCGTGTTCGACCCCGGCCTGAAGTACAAGGCCATTACCGATGGCCTGGCCGATGCCGTGATCGCCTTCAGCACCGACGGCCAGATCGCCGGTTTCGACCTGGTGGTGATGCAGGACGACAAAGGTCTGTGGCCGCCCTACCAGGTGGCGCCCGTTGTGCGCGGCGAAGTCCTCGACAAGAACCCGCAGATCCGCGGCGCTCGACCGGCTGGCGCCGCTGATCACCAGCGACGCGATTGCCGCCCTGAACTGGAAGGTCGATGGCGAAAAGCAGGAGTACGCCCAGGTCGCCGCCGATTTCCTGAAGGCGAAAGGGTTGATCAAATAGACCACCTGCCGTTACACCGGTGCACCGCATGAGCGCCATCGTTTTCGACCGGGTCAGCAAACGATACCCCAACGCGACGCTGCCGGCGGTGGACGACGTCAGTCTGGATGTGGCGCATGGGCGGGTGGTGGTGCTGCTGGGGACGTCGGGGTCGGGCAAGACCACACTGCTGAAGATGGTCAACCGGCTGGCCGAACCGACCTCTGGGCGAATTGTGGTCGAAGGCATCGACGCGCAGACGCTGCCCGTCACCGAGCTGCGGCGCCGGATCGGCTACGTGATCCAGCAGATCGGGCTCTTTCCTCACTGGACGGTGGCGCAGAACGTGGCTACCGTGCCGCGTCTCTTGCAGTGGGAGCGCCCGCGTATCGCGCGCGTCGATGAACTGCTGGAACTGGTGGGACTGCCGCCGGCCACCTACNNCGCACGCTACCCGGCCCAGCTCTCCGGCGGACAGCAGCAGCGCGTCGGCATTGCGCGTGCCCTGGCCGCCGACCCCGATATTCTGCTGATGGATGAACCGTTCGGCGCGGTGGATGCGATCACGCGNCCCACNCTGCAGACCGGGTTCCTGGCCCTGCAAGAACGCACGCACAAAACGGTGCTCTTCGTCACGCACGACGTGGAAGAGGCGCTGCGCCTGGCCGACCAGTTGGTGGTGATGGACGCCGGCCGAATCTTGCAGCACGACACGCCGTTCGACGTGATTTCGCAGCCCGCCAACGCGTTCGTGGCCGAGCTGGTGGGAGCGTCACACGTCATGCGGCTGCTGAGCCTGATGCCGGTGCGCCACGTGGTGCAGCCGCTGCCGCCGGGCGGCCATCCGTCAACCGATGTCGTGCTGCGCCTGGACGACACCATGAGCGACGCCCTGGCGGCCCTGCTGCGTTCGGCGCACGAAACAGCGGTCGTCGTCGATGGCCACGGCCAGGTGGCCGGCCAGGTCACGCTGGAGGCCATACGNCGGGCGCCTGCGCGCCGCATAATCTCGATCCTGTGCGCTCTCTGCGCCAGCCGGAGGCCGTAGTACGTGGGCTATCTCTTGCACAACCCGGGCAAAGTCCTGACCGCCGCCCAGCAGCACCTGGTGATCGTGGTCGTTGCCCTGACCATCTCGATTCTGATTGCCCTACCGATCGGGGTGTTCCTCGCGCGGNNCGGCCGTTGCTACGGCCCGGTGATGGGGGTGTTCAGCGTGCTCTATACCATCCCCAGCATCTCGCTGCTGGTGCTGCTCATTCCCCTGCTGGGGCTTGGCTTCTGGCCGACCATCGTGGCCCTGGTGGTCTACTGTCAGGCCATCCTGGTGCGCAACGTCGTGGCGGGCATCCGCGGCGTCGATCCGGCAATTCTTGAGGCGGCGCGTGGCATGGGGTTGAGCGACTGGCAGATTGTGCGCCGAGTAGAGGTTCCNCTGGCCATGCCGGTGATCCTGGCCGGTGTGCGGGTGGCCGCGGTAGCGACGATTGCCATCGCCACGGTGGCCGCCTTCTTCGACGCCGGCGGCCTGGGCGCACTGATCCGTGAGGGCATCAGCCAGGACTACGGCGAAAAGATCGTCGCCGCGGTCATCGCCGTCACCATCATCGCCGTCACCGTAGACCAGGGCTGCGCTGGCTGACCTGGCGCGTGGAGCGCTACCGGGCCGCTGGTTGAGTTTCGTCGCTGCCTGGATAGCGCGCAGTGGCATTTTGACGCCCCAGGTCGTCATGGATATAGTTTATTCCATGATCACAACAGTTACCCAGAAAAACATGGTTACCATACCTGCCGAGGTTGGACGGCGTTTTGGCATCAAGCCGGGCTATCGGCTCGACTGGCAGCCGGTCGAAGGCAAAGAGGAGATCCTGGTCCGGGTTATCCCTGACCGCGGTGAGTTAGCGCGGCGTCTGCTGGGTGCGGGACGGCGCTTCTCGCCTGAGCGCGATGCAGTGGCTGAGTTGATCGCCGAAAGAGCCCAGGAGGGCTGATCCTATCATGCGCTACCTCCTGGACACCTCAACGCTGCTGGCACATTATCGCCAGGAGGCCGGTTGGTCAGCGGTGCAAACCCTGTTCGAGACCGACGAGGCCGAGTTAATTTTGGTCAGCGTGTCGCTGGCCGAATTTGGCCGCCGCCTGCGTGAACTAGGCGCGACAGAGGACGAGACCGAGACAGTTCTGGCTTCCTATCAACTTNNCTTCGGCGAGGTGGCCTCCGTCGATGCAGCAACGGCGCGNGCTGCTTTTGTGCTGGGCTGCCGCACACCACGTTGTTTACCTTTGGTCGATGCCCTGATCGCTGCCGCGGCCCAGATCAGAGGAGCGACGCTGGTTCATCGCGACGAATACATGCGAGCAATCCCAGCGGAGTTGGTACACCAGCAGGATTTAGAGGCTTCATAACCCGCACCATACAAAAAGCCGCCGGCGTGGCCGGCGGCTTCAGGGCGACATTCGTGAAATCCCATGGCTGGCTGGAATGATATAGCCAGACACGAGTCAATCCATTGTACTATCACTTGTGCCAGTCTGCTGGACAAACCGCTTGATTTCTGTTAGTACCCAGGAAAGGTCTGTCACTGGGTCCCCAGTCAAGGAGGAAGGCGACAACCGTGCGTTGGATCTCATCGAACATCGCTGCGCTGGACCTCGGCTTTCACCTGACGCCAATTTTCCAGCATGTCCAGCAATGACTCNNCCTCCATCCACTCATCCTCGTCGGCAGGGGTTGCTTGCCCGATCAGAGATTGGCTATATAGAGCGAAGGACTGGCCATGCTTCTTCTCAAGGCGACGCACCTGGGTCTGCACCCAGGCAATACGGCGGTCGATATAGTCCAGGACAATGTGTTTGAGAGCCTGCTCTGACGACGGATAGAAACCGGCGCGCACNNCAGGGCCGGTGATCAGAGGGATGGTCTGGGCAATCTGATGCGTAGACATCGGTCACCTTGATGTTGAATGCTGTTCATTGCGAACTCATGCGATCTTTGTATCTGCATTCTAACCGATCTTGGACAGCTTGTCCATTGACTGGTCACTTCATCAAGTAATACATCCCCAGAACCCAACCTCATGCCCACAGGCGCCTGAAGACAATGGAAGATACAAAAAGCCGCCGGTCAGACCGGCGGCTTGGGGACGGCAATTCGTTTAATCCATACAATCCATGTGGGCTACGCGCCCACGATGTCCTCGGCGCCGTCCACGGTGATCACTGAGCCGCTGATCCACTGGATGGTTGGATCGGCCAGCGCGGCGATGGTGATGGCCACGTCGGGTTCGGTGGTGATGCGGCCGCTGGGGTTGAAGTTGGTGGCGAAGTTCAACAGACGCTCGTGGCTGGGGATGCGACGCAGCGCGGGGTGTCGGTGACGCCGGCCTGGGTACAGTTGACCAGCACGCCAGCTGGCCCCGCTCATAGGCCAGTTGGTGGGTGTGCGATTCCAGCGCAGCCTTGGCGGCCGACACCGCGCCGTAGCGGGCGAAGATGCGGTGCGAGCCAGAGCTGGTCATGGAGAAGATGCGGCTGCCGCGTCCCAGGTCAAAGGAGCTACGCTGGTTCATCGCGACGAACACATGCGAGCCATCCCAGTGGAGCTGGTACACCAGCTAGATTTAGGGGATTCATAGCCGCTGCCGTCGGCCAGGGGTTGCGTTGGCTGACCTGGCGCGTGACGCGTGGCGCATGACGTGTGGCGCGTGCTGCGCCTCACTTGATCGGCGGCGGCGCCAGCCAGTCGTACCCGATCTCCGGGTCGTCGTGCGCGATGCGCCCTTCATCGGCCGGGTTGTAGACGTTGGACGTCACGTAGAACAGGTGCGTGACGCCGCCCAGCACTTTGCAGCCGTGCGCCACACCCGGCGGAATCTTCACGACGCAGTGCCCATAGTCGGNGCNCAGGAGAATTTCCTGGGTCTGCCGGTAGGTGGGTGAGTCNNCGCGCAGGTCGTGCAGGGCCAGTTTCAGCGCACCGATCGGCACGTACCACCAGTCGACCTGTCGCTGGTGGAGGTGCCACGCTTTGGCCGAACCGGGGTACATCAGGGCATAACTGAGCTGGCCAAACCCCTCGCTGAAGAAGGGATCGGTGACGCGAATGACCTCGCGGAAGATCTGGCGGTCGTCGCCATCCCCGTGCAAGTCCTTGATCAGCACGCCGGCGAGCATTGGCTGCGGTTCGCCGCGGCCGATGCCCTCACGGGTCATGCGTACCCGTACTGCGATTTGTTTTTCTGCCATGGATAGCCTGTCACTCGATCGTTACACACTGCGCCGGGCAACTGCACAGCGATTACTAGGCAGTCGCCCGGCTCAAACCAGGATGGCCGTCGCGTCAGAGCGCTTCGCTGATGACCTTGGCCTGGGTGAAAAGCAGCAGGTAGTCGGCGCCGCCGGCCTTGGAGTCGGTGCCGCTCATGTTGAAGCCGCCAAACGGCTCGACCCNCACCAGGGCGCCGGTGCATTTGCGGTTGAAATAGAGGTTGCCAGCGTGGAACTCGGCGCGCGNCCGCTCCAGGCGTGCCCGCTCGCGGCTGAAGACCGCGCCAGTCAGGCCATACTCGGTGTTGTTGACCACCTCCAGGCCATCCTCGAAGTCGTTGGCGCGAATCACCGCCAGGATTGGGCCAAAAATCTCCTCCTGGGCCAGGCGTGCGTTACGATCGATATCGCCAAAAATCGTGGGCGGCACGAAATAACCGTTGGTGGGGTTGGGTGTGAGCGCCTTGCNCCCGAGCAACAGCTTACCCTCCTGCGTGCCAGTTTCGATGTATTCCATCATCTTGGCGTACGCCTTGGCATCGACGACNNCGGCCATCCAGTTGTTGGGGTCCTGCGTAGGGCCAACGGTGATCTTGGCGGCGAGTTCGACGACCCTATCGACGACGGGCTGGTAGATGTCATCGACCAGAATAGCCCGTGAGCAGGCCGAACACTTCTGGCCCTGGAAGCCAAACGCGGATGCCACGATGGCGTCGGCCGCCGCGTCCAGATCGGACGTTTCGTCCACCAGAATCGCATCCTTGCCGCCCATCTCCAACACCGTACGTTTGAGCCACTTCTGACCGGGCTGCAAGACCGAGGCGCGCTCGAAGATGCGCAGGCCGACCTCTTTGGAGCCGGTGAAGGCGATATAGCGCGTCAGTGGGTGATCGACCAGGGCATCGCCCATGCGGCCGCCGGGGCCGGGCAGGAAGTTCAGCACACCGGGCGGCAGGCGCAGGTCATCGAACAGCATTTCGGCCAGCGTCCAGGCGATCCAGGGTGAAGTGCTGGCCGGTTTGAGGACCACCGTGTTGCCGGTCACCAGGCTGGCAATCGTCATGCCACCCATGATCGCACCGGGGAAGTTCCAGGGTGGGATGACCACACCAACGCCCAGCGGGATGTAACGCAGTTCACCCTCGCGACCGGGGTAAGGCTCGACCGGCTGGGAGCCGCCCAGGCGCAGCATCTGACGGCCGTAGTAGTCGCAGAAGTCGATCGTTTCGGCGGTGTCGGCATCGGCCTCAGGCCAGCTCTTGCCGACCTCGTAGACCATGACCGCGCTGAATTCGTGTTTACGTTTGCGGATCANGCCGGCCAGTTTGAACGCGTAGCGGGCACGCACGTCATAAGGCACGTGGCGCCATTCTTCGAAGGCGGCGTGCGCCGTCTCGACCGCCTGGTTGGCGAGCCCGGCGTGGCGCGTGCGAAGCGGGCGACGACCTGGCTGGGGTTGGCGGGGTTGAGCGAATCGAAAGTNCTCAGCCGTCTCGATAGTCTTGCCACCAATGACGAGTGGATAGGTTCGTCCTAATTGGCCCTCAACTTTAGACAGGGCCGCTTCNNAGAAGGCTTTGATGTTTGCTGGAAGGCTAAAATCGGTGAGTGGTTCGTTACGAAAAGGTGTCAGCATGGATCGGAATCTCCTCATTGAGTGTTGTATTACCGTACCGATACTATGGACAATCTTATCAGTTCACCCGCGAAACGTCAAGCGATCTGCCCGTGGTTACGGTTCGACGCTCCATTTCAAGTTGCGAATGGACTTGCCCTTCGACAAGCTCAGGGCGAACGGGGGTGATCCGTTCGGGCTGAGCCTGTCGAAGCCTGTGGGAAAACTCGCCATGCAGTGGCCGACAGTGGCCATGGCACAGCATGTTGGGGCTGCGTTCACGCGAACAAGCTCTCTCCGACAAACTGCTGGATCGTGTAAAATCGGATTGACACCCACGTCAAATCGTGGTATGCTTTGTCGAGATTCGACCGTGTGCGTGCTGACCCGTGTTGCACCCATTCGCCCGCTGTCCCGCCTGGCATGGGTTGGTTCGTATCGCAGTCGCCCCAAGCATCACGTCTCCTCTGCCCTGGGGTGGTGTTGCCCGGTAGCACGGCCCACCTCCTCTCTGCCACTGCTACCGGTGTTTTGGAAGGAGAAGTGCTCGTGAAACGTTCAACCTCGATCGTGACAGTTGTTACCATCCTGACCCTGTTGGTGACCCTCTTCACTGTGCTGGGCGCCGCCGCCGCAACGATCCACCGTGGACCAACAGCACTCTGCTGCCCGATGCCGAGACTGTGCGCTTCGACACCGAAGTGTACAACGGCAAGATGTACATGCTCGGTTTCCGTACGGGTACCGCTGGCGCAACTGACGGCAGCGTCTGGGTACTCGACCTGGCCACCCAGGTCTGGTCCGACACGGGCGTCGACATGCCAGTGCCGGTCTCGAACTACACGATTGCCAAGCTGACCGACGCCGCTGGGGTCGGCCTGTACCTGTTTGGCGGCCGCGACAGCGCGGGCGCCTGCACCACGACCGTACAAGCCTACTACCCGGATACGAACACCACCGCGCAGTTTGCCGCCGATCCGTGGACCGGACAGGTCAACGGCGAAATTGTGTTCCCGGGAGCCGTCGAAGTGGTCGGCAACAAGGCCTATGCCTGGGGTGGATTCTGCGGCACCACCACTGACCCCTACGTGAGCAGCGATACCCTTATTTTCGACCCGATGGCTGCCGCCGGCAGCCGCTGGACGGCTGGGCAACCTGCCCTCGGGCGGTGCATACCAGTCATCCGCGAACCTCGACGGCAAAGTCTATTCGATTGGTGGCGATACGTTCGACGGTTCGTCGTTGAACCCGTACGACAATGTGCTGATGCTGGACCCGGCCAATCTCGGCGCGGGCTGGCAGAGCAAGGCCTCACTCCCAGTGCCTTCATCCGGCGTCCCCGGATGTGATCAATCACGTGCGTTTGGCTTCGACACCGCCTCGGGCTGGTCGCTGGCCGGGCAGATCGTGTTGGCGGGTTGTGGTCAGTGGCCCGAAGATCCCACGGCGCTGCCTGACAGCTTCCTCTATACGGCGGCGACGAACAGCAGACCACATTTGCCTCACTCAACCAGGCGCGGCGTAACCATGCTGGCGCCTTCATCGCCGACAGCAATGGCCTGACGGGCCGCATGTGGGTGGGCGGCGGTTACATCCCCGGCGGTACCAACCTGGGCACCAACCTCACCGAGACGTACGAAGTCACCCGTCAGCTGCCGACCGCCGTCACCCTGGAAGACTTCAGCAGCGCTCCGAGCAACAACATGCTGCTGCTCGTCGGCCTGGGCGTTGCGCTGATCGTGCTGCTGGGCGCCGCCCTGCGCGGGTGACGCTGCGGCCGTGATTGCGCTGGTTCGTGAGTAACACCGGTGCATGGTTCCAGGCGGGACACCATGCCGACAACGAGGCCCGGTTTCCATCGATGTGAAACCGGGCCTCTTATTCAGAGGGAGTTTGACGCCGCCGGGCGCCGGGCTGCACGCAACATTCGCTGTCAGACGGGGCTAGAGATCGAGCGAAAACGGATTGCCTGCCGAATGTGTTGACGAACTTCGGGTTCAGTCAACTCACCCATTTGCTCTTCCAACCGGCTGGTATCCAGCGTGCGGATTTGGTAACACAACGCAATCGAATCTACCCTCAAGCCGGCCGTTCCTGCAGGGAGCAGCACCTCATTGGGGTAAGCGATGCGCTTCTCTGACTTGCGCGAGGTCAACGGGATGACGTTTACCACAGGCAGCAATTGGTTGATCCGCTCCCGGCTAATCACCAGGACGGGGCGTTTGCCAGCCTGTTCAGACCCTTTTGTTGGATCAAGCGAGGCCAAAAACACATGCCACTGATAGGTCATTCCTCCGACTCCCACCAGTGGGCATCCGCTGTTTCGTAGACGGCCATCGTCTCGCGCAGATCGGCCAGATACAGGGGTCTCTGACAGCATACTCAATTTGCTGCAGCTTGATCGCTTCTTCGTCCATCATCTCGCGATCGCCAAGCAGGGATGCCACGCGTACGTACTCGTCAAGCGGCAGAATAACGCCGATAGGATTACCCCTTGCGTCACGTATGAACTGCCGCTGCAGCACAGTGATTGTCATAGAGTGCCTCGTGCTTGAAGAATCCAATCTTGTACTCGTCGCGATCTTAGTCTGTTTTCGACATAGAATGCAAGTTCTCATACGATATCTTGCGGTTTTGATGCCCCGCACCACAAGATGCAGACCAGGCGCGGTATTCGCTCACATGATCTACGCGGCAGCTTGTGGCATCGTATCCGACACCCCTACAGGTTGTGGTGTCGAAAACAGGCTTAGAGCGCAAAGCCATCGATAGTATACTCGATCATCTCGATTTCTCCAACACGCATACGTGGTTAGCTGGCTCCAGCCTGGCGCTCACGTTCGACGTTTGCCATTCGCCGTGGCGCCAGCCGAGATAAATAGTACGGTGATGACGCGTGCAGGCGGCCGGCGTGCGCCGCCAAACTTGGTGAAACTGGCATCATGCACTACAATACGCCAGACCGTATGCGAATCCACCGCGTGCAACCGAGCGTACCGACGCAAACGTTAACCTGACATAGGCAAGATGTTTCCATTCGCAGCGTTACCTCCCAGTGACCGGGCGCTCTTGATGGGCGTACGACCACCGCCCCGTGATCCAGCCGCGTGGCCACAGCGACACCCGACGACTGGAATGCCGTGGTGGCGCGCCCTGGCGTGCAACCTCGCGCCATTGCTGTTCTATAATCTGCGCCACGACGGACGGTTGGACCAGGTACCGCCGGCCGCACGCGAATGCCTCTCGGCCGAATACTACGCTTCAGTGCGCCGCCATCTCCTGTTCGAGGCCGAGCACAGCCCGTGCTCGTCGCCCTGCTGGCGCAGGGCATCACGCCAGTCCTGCTGAAGGGCATCGTGCTGGCTGAAACCACCTACCCCGATACCGGCCTGCGCCCCATGGCCGATGTCGACCTGCTGGTGAAGCCGGCCGATCTGCCGGGCATTGTGCGTCCTGCAGCCCTGGGCTTCGGTGGGGCCGATAGTCTTGCAGCGGACCACGATTTCTTCAACGGCGAGCTCTCGTTTGCCAAGGGCGCCCACCAGGAAATGCTCACCCTGGAGTTCCACCAGGACCTCGTCCACAGTTGGAATTTTACGGCCCTGGCGCTCGACACGGCCGGCTTCTGGCAACGAACGCAGCCGTTGGTCATAACCGACCAACCGGTGAAACAATTGGCGCTCGAAGACATGCTGCTGCACCTCTGCCTGCACCGCGATGCACCACGGCTTCACCGGCCCCCGGCTACGTCGACATTACCTGGTCGGTCCATCGCTGGCAAGACCAGATCGATTGGGCCGCGTTGACGGCGCGGGCGCGGGGCTGCAGGCCAGCACCGCCGTCTTCGTTGCCTTGCAGTTGGCCCACGACCTGCTCGGCGCGGCCGTACCGCCGGCCGTGTTGGCCGCCCTGGCGCCGCCGGCCTGGCGTCAACGGCTGCTCACCCGTTTGGTCGACCTCAACCTGATCATGACGGTTGACGTGACACCGTCGCAGGAGGACGCCGGGCGTGCTCAACGTGGCCATCATCGACTCGCCGCGTGACGTAGCACAGTGGATTCGCCTGCGCCTCTTCCCCGGCGTGCCCTGGCAGAAATCCAACTACGCGTTGGACAGCAATGCCGCGGCCTACCTGTACGCCTACCTCTTGCACCCTCTACGTATCCTCGGCGGCTTTGCGGCACGCCGGGCGCCTGCTGCTGCGCGGCAAAACATGGGGCCATCCACGCTCCTACCACGAAAATGTATAATATTCTTTGCGGCGCTTAACTTGACGTATGACCGTGAAGCGGGTATCATACGGCGGCGGTAACTACTCGGGCTGGCTCCAGGGAAACCGGGTTTTCGTCTCGCAGGCCAGGGTCATGACGCGATGAAAGGTCGTTGCACAGACGAAAACCTGCTCGCATGAGAAAAACCGGGTTTCTGAACGACTGGCTGAGCAGTTACCGGCGGCGCCGTGGCTGAGAAGGCGGGTCATTACCTGGGAGTGCCGGCTTCTCGTCGCCGTGGGGCAGCTCGACCGTACATCAACGACCGCAAGGGCCAACAGGGTGAACACAGTCAACGATTCATCAAACCATCATGGGCAGCAAGCCGGTAAAATCCGCGTCGGCGTTCTTGGGGCAACCGGCGCCGTGGGCCAGCGTTTCGTCAGTCTGCTGGCCGAACANCCCTGGTTCGACCTGCGGGTGCTGGCCGCCTCGAGTCGCTCGACCGGTCGGCGCTACGTCGATGCCTGTCACTGGTATCTGGACGAGCCGATGCCGGCGCGTGTGCGGGAGATGACGCTGCAACACGGCGAACCAGGCCTTGACTGTGAGATCCTGTTTTCAGCGCTGCCCAACAGCATCGCCGGGCCGCTGGAAGAGACACTGGCCGCGGCCGGTTACGCCGTTTATTCCAACGCGCCCCACCGGCGTGACCCTGACGTCCCCTTGCTCATCCCTGAAGTCAACCCGGAACACACGGCGCTGATCGAGCACCAGCGCCAGCGGCGTGGCTGGCGGGGCTTCATCGTCACCAACCCCAACTGTACGGCGACCCACCTGACCTGCGCGCTCAAACCGCTGTACGATGCCTTTGGCCTGCGCCGGGTGTTTGTCGTGTCGATGCAGGCGGTCTCAGGGGCCGGTTATCCGGGTGTCTCAGCGCTGGATATCATCGACAACGTAATTCCCTACATTTCAGAANNTGAGGAAGACAAGGTCGAGTCCGAGCCGTGCAAGATGCTCGGCGCCTTNCCGGGTAACCATATCGAAGAGATCAAACTGCGCATCAGCGCACACTGCAACCGTGTGCAGACGCGTGACGCCCATCTGGAGTGCGTCTCGGTCGAGCTGGGCCGCGCGGGCCTGGCGGAAGTGCAGGCGGCCTGGGAACAGTTCACGGGGTTGCCGCAGCGCCTGGCCCTGCCTTCGGCGCCGACCCACTTCATCGATGTACGCGCCGAAGCCGACCGGCCCCAGCCGCGGCGCGATCGGCACGCTGGCCAGGGAATGACCACCTCGGTGGGTCGCCTGCGCGAGTGTGAGTTGTTGGATTACAAGTTCGTCCTCCTCGGCCACAACACCATTCGTGGGGCGGCGGGAGGATCGGTGCTCAACGCTGAACTCATGGTAGCCCAGGGCTATTTTGGCACGCGCCGTTGCCGCAGCTGCACAGGCCGCGTGGGTCGCCAAACAGCCCGCATTGTAGCCCCCACAGAGGCACGCAGACTGGAGACCGCGGATGCAACTATTTGGGACGATGACGTTGGCGGACATCGCCGGTGACCTGGTGGTGTACCGCAACCTGAATGCGCAAGACCGCCGCATTCCNCCGCTCCGGTTGGCCTGGCAGGACATGGATTTGCCCTCCCGGCGAATTCCCCGTAAACACGAGTTGGACTACNNGCGTGCGGCGACCTGGATCATCCAGCGCGCAGGCGCTCAATGATCCGCACGGCCGNNCGTCGAAGAACTGCTGTTCCTCGGTGACACCGCTCTGGCCGATGGCAACGCCTTCCGCAACATCGCCAGCATCGGCGGCTGGCGCGGCTGGGCGTTCATCGGCAGCGGCAGCGAGGAAAACAAACCTGGCCCGCTCACCTACCGGCACGAAGCAGACCATGTGACCGTGGCCGGCCGCTGGAACGCCCTCGCACAGTGGGTCCACGACATCATGGATCAAGGCGCCGGGTTGAACGGGCAGACGGCCGTGGTGATCGACATGGACAAGACCTTCATCGGCGCACGCGGTCGCAACAGCCACGTCATCGATGAAGCGCGGCTGGCCGGTTTGCGCACCACCATGCACGAGCTGCTCGGTTCGCATTTCAACCAGGACGCTTTCGAAGAGGTGTATCACGAAACCAACCAGCCCCGCTACCACCCCTTCACTGCCGACAACCAGGACTACCTGGCTTACGTCTGCCTGATCGTGGCTCGGGAACGATCTCGCGCAGCCCTGTACGAATGCCTGCACGGCGAACAGGGGATGACCTTCGCCCAGTTTGTGCGTTGGACCGATATGCGCCTGGCCACGACCGATCAGCCGGTATTGGCCGACATTCACTACAGCTTCTATCAGTTGATGGCAAGTGACGATCCGACGCCGTTCAAGACATTTCGCCGGCGCGAGTACCTGGCCACCGTCAGCCGCATGAACAACGTGGCCGACGAAGCGCCGCCGTCCGAACACCTGGCGCAGGAGATCTGCATTACCAACGAGGTGGTGGAAGTCAGTCGCTGGCTGCAGCAGCGCGGCGCGGTGGTTGTTGTGCTGTCGGACAAGCCTGATGAGGCGTCCCTGCCCGAGCCTGGCCAGGATCAGGCCGGCTGTTTACCGCTGCACCACGCCGTGACACACGTGGTGGGTGAGTCGATTGCCGGTGATTTACCGGCCTGAGGTGCGGCCGGGCGTCACCCCTTACTTATGGATCGGATCGGCGAACCAATGCCTGTTGTACGTCCATTTCGCGCCTGGCGCTATGCACCGCAGACCGGTGAATTGGCCGATTTGCTGGTGCCNCCCTACGATATCATCAGCCCAGCCAGCCAGGACGCGTTCTACACCCGCCATCCGCACAACCTCGTTCGCCTGGAACTGGGGCGCGAGATGGCCGATGACGATGCGCACACCAACCGTTACACGCGGGCGGCCGCCACTCTGGCCGATTGGCAGGCCCGCGGCATCATTCGTCGCGACCCACGGCCGGCCTATTATGTCTACCAGCAGTCGTTTTTGCTGCCTGGCACGTCACGAACGCTGACCCGCACCGGCCTGCTGGGCAGCCTGCGCCTGGCCCCGTGGGGCGATGGCATCCTTCCCCATGAACGAACGTTCCCAGGCGCCAAGGCCGACCGCCTGGCCCTGCTGGAGAAGACGCGGCTGGAGACCGGCCCAATCTTCACGTTCTGTCGTGATGCCGCCCACGCCGTGCAGCCGGCCCTGCGGGCAGCCACTGCCCCGCCGCCCCAGGCCGCGTTCGACGATGATGACGGTGTCCAACACCGCCTGTGGTGTGTGGATGACCCGGCCCAGCTGGCACATCTGCATGAATCCCTGGCCGGCGAGACGCTCTACGTTGCCGATGGCCACCACCGTTACGAAACGGCGCTGAACTACCAGCGCCAGCTGGGTGGAGGTGGGGGTCACGAACCCTGGGACTACGTTCTGGCATACGTCGCAGCGCAGGACGACCCCGGCCTGCGCATCCTGGCCGCCCACCGCTGCCTGCACGATGTCCCCGGGCTGACGGCCGATGGGGCACTGACCGCACTGCACAGTAATTTTGTGAGCGAACCGGTGGCCGACGTTCAGACCCTNGCAGCAGCGGCTGGCCCAGGCCGCCCCGGCGCCGGCTGGTTCGGCGTGCTGTTCCCGGACCGGGCAGGCTGGCTCATGCAGCCACGACCATCCCTCAGCCTGGCGTCGGATATGGCGGCGTCGCTGGCCGACCTGGACGTGATCAAACTGCAGCAGTGGGTGTTGNNCAGCCCTGCTATCGGGCGTGACGGCCGACCTGGCCGACAAACGTTTTATCGCGTATGGCCCGACGTCGCGCGAGCGGTTGAAAGCCTGACGGTCGGAGCTTACCAGGCCGCGCTCCTGCTCAACCCAACGACGCTGGCGCAGCTGTGCGCCGTAGCCGATGCCGGTGCGGTGATGCCGCAGAAGGCGACCTATTTTTACCCTAAGCTCATTTCGGGCATTGTCATGCACGATGTGAGCTCGTTTTGACCCCGTGCGCGCCGGTTGATGCGATGGGCATCCTCTACAAGCTGCTGTACCAACTGAACCACCATCGCATCAACGGCTGGCCCTGGACCGCTGGGTGATCGTCGGGTTGATTGGCGTCGGCGGTTTGGCCGCGCTGGGCTGGCTGCCCGGGGCCGCTGGTTGGCGGTAGGCGTCGTTGTGCTGCTGGTGGTGGGGTTGGGTGTACGGCGTGGCGCAGCGCCGCGATTACGTGCACTTCACCGCGCACCCACCTATGGCGCCCGAGTCCCAGACGCCGCTGGCGGCGCTGGAACATGTGCCGGTATACGCCACCGGCCGCTTCGCGGTGAACAACGAGGCGCAGCGTTTTACTGCACTGCCAGCCGAATTTACGTCGTTCGCCGTGCGCGAGCACGCCATTCTGGCCCGGGTGCGGCCCACACGTTTTTTGTTTGTCGGTTCCTGGCCTGAAGATCAGGTCGGGATGTGGTACATATTCTTCCATCCCCAGGCGATCCGGTCTGTGCAGCCGGGCCGCCTGACGTTCGGCCGGCGGGCACGGCCGGCACTGCGCGTAGAAATCGAGGTGATCAAACACGCCGAAAACGGCCAAAGCTTACGGTCAGCCGCGGTGGATCGTGTGTACAATGATGTCGTGTACCTTGCGTTCGATTCGGCCGATGACCATCAGCGCGTATGGGCCAACCTGGTGGCCGACGCCCCGGTCGGCCGCCAACCGCACCTTAAAAGCCGAACCTACTGACGAGTAATAGAGATAATGCTATGAGGACATATGAACAATTCACATTTTCAGCCACCGAATTCGAATCAACACCCCAATTATGGAAGGCCCCCAGTTTTGCCCGACGATGCAGCGCCCAACCGCACGAATGGCAGCGCGCCACGACCAGAGTGTGGGTCGCGATATTGCCGTGTTCGTCGATTTCGAGAACATCGTCTATTCGACACGTAACTGTCTGAATGTCAACCCTGATTTTGGCGTACTGATGGATTGGTGCCGACAGTTTGGGCGGGTAGTCATTGCGCGCCTACGCTGACTGGCGCCGGCATGCCCCCACCGTATCGTCGATCCTGCACAACCACGACATCGACCCGGTCTTCGTGCCCAGTTACCAGTACGGGCGTAGCGGCGCCGGTCACGGCTCGATCAAAAACAGCGTCGATATGCACCTCTGCGTCGATGCCATGCGCGTGCTGTACCGTTACCCCACCTCGACACCTTCATGTTGATCAGCGGTGACCGGGATTTCATCCCCTGGTGCGCGCCCTGCGCATGGAAGGCAAAACGGTGATCGGCATTGGCGTGGCCGATACGACATCCAACTACCTTGGTCGCGCCGTCGACCAGTTCGTCTTCTACCAGGAACTGGTTGGGCGTCCGCTGCCGTCACGTAACAACCCTGGGCCGAAACGGCGGCCAGCGCACTGCCGGTTGAAGAAACGATTGCGGAGCAAAACAATGGGGTGACACGGAACCCGCCGCGGTGACCGCGCCGGCCCAGGGTCCGCCGATGGTGTACGACGAGGGCTGTGGGACAGCCTCCTGGACGATGTCGATACGGTCGCAGGTTAATTGCATCAGCTTCTTGCCCTGATCAGATAACGAACGCCATGCAGCCCGACGCCTTTCCGGTCGATTCTGAGCAGCTTCTGTGCCAATGGTCCCGGTTCATCGAGAGCCGGGACCTGCTTCCCGGCATCGATCCGTTGGTGAGCAACTCCTGGCGCCGTTGCGCGCCCTCNCTCAACCCCTACGCCCAGCCAAACCTGACGCGCCTCAACCCTGACACCCTGCAGCGTTTGCTGATCAGCCAGTTCGACCTGATAGCCATTGCCCAGCCGCTGATGGAGGACATCAACCAGTTCATCGAGGGGGCNGAAAGCCTGATCGCCCTGCTCGACAGCACTGGCTGTGTGCTATCGGTGCTGGGTTCACCCGCCATCCTGGAACGGGCCGGGTACCTGGGGTTGATGCCCGGGACTTTCTGGGACGAAGGCCGGGTGGGAACGAACGCCTTCGCCCTGGCGCAGGTCGAACGTACACCGGCGCTGGTGATCGGCCCCGAACACTACCTCGCCTGTTTTCACGACCTGGCGGATGCCGCCGCGCCGATCTATCACCCCAACGGTTACCCGGCCGGTGTGATCGGCCTGTTGTGCGCGACCCAACGCGGCCACCCCCACACCCTGGGCATCGTGGTGGCCGCCGCACGGGCGCTGGACAACCAGTTGGCCGCCGACAGCCTTACCCGCGATGCCAACCGCCACCTCACGCTGCTCAACGCCACGCTCGAGTCGATTACCGAGGGTGTGCTGGCCTGGGATACCCACGGGGTGGTCACGCAGCTCAACAAACAGGCCGCGNNCCTGCTGGGCCTCAACCCGCGTGCGCTGGTTGGCCATCCCCTGCGTCAGGTCGTACACATCCCGGCTGATATCCAGGCCCTCGTCGACCGTGGCGAGAGTATCCACAGTCGCGAGGTNCGGCTCCTGGTGCATGGACGGTCGGTACAGTGCGTATGGACGCTGGTGCCCATCCAGGCCGGCGCCAAAGACTCGATCGGTTACCTGGCCACCCTGCAGCCGATCGAGCGGATGCACGACCTGTACCACCGCCTGGCCGGCACGCAGGCGACGCTGACGCTCGAAGACATCAAGGGCCATTCGGCATCGATCCAGCGTGTGCGTCAGCAGGCGCGTACGGCCGCCCGCGGGGGGGCAACNGTCCTCTTGCAGGGTGAATCGGGTGTGGGTAAACATGTGGTGNNGCGCGCAATTCACAATGCGGGCAGCCGCGCCGGCGGGCCGTTTCTGGCCGTCAACTGCCAGGCCATTCCGCGGGACCTGTTTTTGAGCGAATTCCTGGGCTACGAAGGNGGCGCCTTCAGCGGGGCGCGGGCCGAAGGGCGCCCCAGCAAGTTCGANGCCGCGTCGGGCGGCACGCTGTTCCTCGACGAGGTCGATGCCATCNNCCGCGAGTTTCAGTCCGCGCTGAGCCGTGTCATCGAGACTGGCGAGGTGATGCGCCTGGGCGGCACNGTGCCNATTCCGGTCAACCTGCGCGTCATCGCCTCGACGGACGTCGATATCGACGACCTGGTGGCCGAAGGCAGTTTCCAGGCCAATCTGCTCTACCGCCTCAGNCCGATCGTGATCGACATCCCGCCGCTGCGCNNCCACCGCGAAGACCTGCCCGAACTGATCGACACGATTCTGCGCCGAATGGGGCGNCAGCACCCCGACGCCGCCGTCGTCACGCCGGCCGCGCTGCAAGTGTTGACGCTCTACCCCTGGCCGGGTAATGTGCGGGAGTTGGAAAATGTCATGGAGCGCGCCTCCAGTCAGGCCCCAGCCAACCGGCCGATCGATATCGTTCACCTGCCCGATGCCGTACGCCGCAGTAGCGTCATCGTGCCCGCCCGCGAACGCGTCGAGCCGGTGCTCAGCTTCGACGAATGGAACCGCGAGGGCATCATCCGCGCCGGCTGGGCCACCCAGGGCAACGCTACCCAAATGGCCGCCCTGTTGGGTATCAGTCGTACCACCCTGTGGCGCAAAATGAAAGTCCTCAACCTCGATATTCGCGCCTTCCAAAAGACAATGATGTTTCACGATGAAACATTCCACATACAACATGTTTTGATCTGAAACAAAACCGGACAAGGTGTTGACCAATACCGCGCTGTAGTATCTTGGTGGGCAGTGTTTCAAATCCTCCGAGATAAATCACGATGCCGCTCGGCTGACGCTGCGAAACAGGGTCGTAATTCGCAGCAGCCGTTTCAGGTCTGATCGATCGTCTTGTGAGTTGGAGTGAGACATGCTCGCAGCGCAGGTCATCCATCACAACCATGACGCCCGGGTCCTACCCCTACGGTAGGATTGCGGGCGTTTGTCGTTTCTGGACGACGTGCGGATCGGTAACAGACGGAGCGCTATCGAACACACTGACCGGAAAGGGGGTGGTTGAGTAGTTCCCAGTCAGATCGTCGTGATTGCCGCGCGCCGTCGACCGTGACGGGTGGCACGCGGTGACAGTGCCCCTCATTTTTTGTTAATCCGTTCGTGCTTACGCAATACAGGAGGATAGGTCAGATGCAAGTTCTAGTCCCTGAGATCATCGGCACGATGTTGCTGGTACTGTTAGGTGATGGTGTCGTTGCCAACGTCTTGCTGGGCAAGACCAAGGGTAACAACAGCGGCTGGATTGTGATTACCACGGCCTGGGCTTTCGCGGTGTTCGTGGGTGCGTATGCGGCCGTCACGATGGGCAGTGGCGCACACCTGAACCCCGCAGTGACCCTGGGGATTCTGCTCAATGGTGGCATTACCTTCAACGAAGCGATCTGGTACTGGATCGGTGAAATGGTCGGCGGCTTCCTTGGCGCGGTGCTGGTCTGGCTACATTACCACCCGCACTGGGCAGAGACCGCGGATCCTGGCCTGAAACTGGCCGTATTCAGCACCGCTCCGGCCGTTCGCAGCACCGCGTGGAACCTGGTCTCAGAAATCATTGGCACCTTCGTGCTGATGTTTGGTATCTTCGCAATCACCGGCGCCACTTTGGGGAACGGCGCCGATGCCGTGGCGATCAACATGGGCGCTTTGGGCATCCTGCCAGTCGCGCTCTTGGTGTGGGTCATTGGTCTGGGATTGGGTGGTACCACGGGCTATGCGATCAACCCGGCCCGTGACCTCAGCCCCCGTATCGCACACGCCATCTTGCCCATTCCGGGTAAGGGATCGAGCGACTGGGGCTATTCCTGGATTCCGGTCGTTGGTCCACTGGTGGGCGCGGCCATCGCAGCGATTCTCTGGGGAATGCTTTAGTCGTTCAGTAATTCGTTACCGCCCGCTCGTCCTGGTGAGCCGCCACCGCGGCTCACCAGGTGAATGACCGTGAAAGGACAGGTTCATGAAAAAACTGATCAATGATCCCGCAAATGTAGTCGTCGAAGANGCCGAAGGCGTTGCGCTGGCGCATGGAGACCTGGTCAAAGTCCACTTCGATCCGAATTTTGTGGTACGTATCGATGCCCCGATTCAGGGTAAGGTCGCCGTGATCTCTGGCGGCGGCTCGGGCCACGAGCCGATGCATGGCGGTTTCGTCGGCATGGGTATGTTGGACGCCGCCTGCCCCGGCGCCGTGTTCACCAGCCCCACGCCCGACCAGATGCTGGAGGCGACCAAGGCGGTCGATGGCGGCGCGGGCGTTCTGCACATTGTCAAGAACTACACCGGCGACATTCTGAACTTCGAGATGGCGGCAGACCTGGCGCGTGATGAAGGCATCGAAGTCGAAGCGGTGGTCATCGACGATGACGTAGCCGTGCAGGACAGTCTCTACACCGCCGGTCGCCGCGGGGTGGGCACAACGGTGCTGGCCGAGAAGATCTGCGGCGCCGCGGCCGAAGCGGGGCGCAACCTCAAAGAGGTCGCCGACCTCTGCCGCAAGGTAAACGCCTGGGGTCGCAGCATGGGCATGGCGCTTACCTCATGCACGGTACCGCACGCTGGCAAACCGACGTTCGACCTGCCCGAAAATGAGATGGAAATCGGCATCGGGATCCACGGTGAGCCGGGCCGCGTGNNCATGCCGCTCAAATCCGCCGACGAGATCACTGAGATGCTCATGGAGCCGATCATCAAAGACCTGCCGTTCACGGCCGGCGACCGTGTCCTGCTGTTCGTCAACGGCATNGGGGGTACACCGCTCATCGAACTGTACATCGTGTACCGCAAAGCGGCCGAGATTCTGGCCAACAAGGGCATCACCGTGGCGCGCCACCTGATCGGCCCCTACATCACCAGCCTCGAAATGGCCGGCTGCTCCATCACCCTGCTCAAGCTCGATGATGACCTGATCAGACTATGGGACGCGCCGGTGAAGACGCCGGGTATGCGCTGGGGTGTATAAATCACCTATGGCCATTTCACGCCAAGATGTTCTCGACTGGATCACCGCGGTCGCGGCCGTTCTGGATGAGAACAAGGACTACCTGACACAGCTCGACTCCGCCATCGGCGACGCTGACCATGGGATGAACATGTCGCGCGGCTTTCGAGCCGTCCTGGGCAAACTGCCAACGATCGGTGACAAAGACATCGGCACCATCTTCAAGACCGTCGGCATGACCCTGGTCTCGACCGTGGGCGGTGCGGCCGGTCCACTCTATGGCACCTTCTTCATGCAGGCCGGAGCAGCATCGGCTGGCAAACAGGAACTTGCCGCGACCGACTGGAGCACCGCCCTGGAGGCCGCCATCAACGGCGTCATGATGCGGGGTAAGGCCGTACTTGGCGACAAGACGATGATCGATAGCCTGACCCCGGCTCTGGAAGCGCTCAAGGCCGCCATCGCCGAACAACAGCCCTGGCCACGGCCCTGGAACGATCGGCCCAGGCCGCCGAACAGGGTATGCTGGCGACGATTCCGTTGGTCGCGCGTAAGGGCCGCGCCAGCTATCTGGGGGCGCAGCGCCGGCCATCAGGACCCAGGGGCGACATCGTCCTACCTCATTCTCAAGACCGCAGCCCAGACCTGGGCTGATTGTTAGTACAATTTGAATTGGCAATCCAAAGGAGGATTCGCACATGGCTAAGTATGCAGCCGCCGTCGATCAAGGAACCACCAGCACCCGCTTCATGGTCTTCAACCACAGCGGTCAGGTGGTCTGTTTCGACCAGAAGGAACACGAACAAATCTATCCCAAACCGGGCTGGGTCGAGCACGACCCCATGGAGATCTGGACCCGCACGGTCGAAGTGATCAAGGGCGCCCTGGCCAAGGGCGGAATCGATGCCAAAGACATCGCCGCCGTCGGGATCACGAACCAGCGTGAGACCACGGTCGTCTGGAATCGCTTCACGGGCAAACCTTATTACAATGCAATCGTCTGGCAAGACACCCGCACGGCTGATATCTGCAACGANGCCGCCAAGGACGGCGGTCAGGACCGTTTTCGCCCGCAGGTGGGTCTGCCCCTGGCCACTTACTTCTCCGGCCCCAAGATCCGTTGGGTCCTGGACAACGTGCCCGGCGTACGCGAGGCGGCCGTCAAGGGTGAGGCAATCTTTGGCAATATCGATACATGGGTCATTTGGAACCTGACCGGCGGCATCGACGGCGGCGTGCACGTCACTGACGTCTCGAATGCCAGCCGCACCATGCTGATGAACCTGGAAACGTTGGACTGGGATGACCAAATCCTGGCCACCATGGGCGTGCCACGCNNGATGCTGCCCAAGATTGTGCCCTCCAGCGCCGTCTACGGCACGGCCAAGGGCGATCTGGCCGGTGTACCGGTGGCCGGTGACCTGGGCGACCAGCAGGCTGCGCTCTTCGGCCAGACCTGCTTCAGCGCCGGCGAAGCCAAAAACACCTACGGCACCGGCTGCTTCATGCTCCTCAACACCGGCAACTCACCGGTACAGAGCAAGAACGGCCTGCTCACCACACTCGGTTACAAGATCGGTGACCAGCCGGCGGTCTACTGCCTCGAAGGTTCGATCGCCATCACCGGCGCCCTGGTGCAGTGGCTGCGTGACAACCTCGGCCTCATCAGCCGCTCGTCCGACGTCGAGGCCCTGGCCAACACGGTGGAAGACAACGGCGGTATCTACTTCGTGCCAGCCTTCTCCGGCCTCTTCGCCCCGTACTGGCGCAGTGACGCACGCGGCGCGATCGTCGGCATGACCCGCTACGTCAACAAGGGGCATTTTGCCCGCGCCGCGCTGGAGGCTACCGCCTTCCAGACCCGCGAAGTGCTCGACGCGATGAACGCCGACTCGGGCGTGGCGCTGACGGCCCTCAAGGTCGACGGCGGTATGGTCTACAACGAACTGCTGATGCAGTTCCAGGCCGACGTCCTGGGTGTACCGGTGATTCGCCCGACCGTTGCCGAAACCACCGCGCTGGGCGCGGCGTATGCGGCCGGCCTGGCGGTGGGCTTCTGGGCCAGGTCGAGGACCTGCGCCAACTGGGGCAAGGACAAGGAATGNGGTTTGGAGATGGATGCCGGACACCGCGCCGACATCTACGCCGGTTGGAANAAAGCGGTCACCCGCACCTTCGACTGGGTAAGCTGAAGGCCCGTCGCAGAGCAAGTTCCAGCGTATGACCGTAAAGCCGCTGGAAACGCCAATTGGCTCTAGAGAAACCGGGTTTTTGTCTCGCAGGCCAGGGTCATGGCGCGATGAAACGCCGTTGCACAGACGAAAACCATGCTCGCACGAGAAGAACCCGGTTTCTGAACGGCTGGCTGAGCAGTTACGAGTGCGGTAAGTGACTGTCGGACGAACCCCGAGTCGTTGCCGGGTAAGGCTTCCGAAGTTGGTCAGACTTCGGAAGCCTACCCTTGCACCTCCGTGATTACCGCTGGCTAGACTTCGGCAAGCGACGAAACTCCGGTAGTCCGCAAAAACTCATGGCTCGGCGCCCGCCCGTGCCGGCTCCAGCAAGGTAAGTGGTCGATGAAGAGAATAGAAACCGAAATCTTGATCATCGGNGGAGGCGCCACCGGCACCGGCATCGCCTGGGATGCCGCACTGCGCGGCTTTCAGGTCATGCTGGTGGANAAACGCGATCTCACCCATGGCACCACCGGTCGCTTCCACGGACTCTTGCACAGTGGTGGCCGTTACGTGGTCAAAGACCCCGGCAGCGCGACCGAATGTATCGAGGAAAACCGCATCCTGCGCCGCACGCACACCCATTGCATCGAGGATACCGGTGGCTTCTTCGTGGTCACACCCGAGGATGAGGGCGATTACCCCGACAAGTTCAAGGCCGGCTGTGCCGCCACCGGTGTGCCCTGCACCGAAATCTCGATCGCCGAAGCCCTGCGCCGTGAGCCGCTGCTCAACCGCGCGCGGCCCGTGTCTTCTGAAGTGCCTGACGGTTCGGCCGACAGTTTCCTGGCCACGCACGCCACTGCCCAGGCCNNGCGCCTGGCCGGGGCGAAAGTCCTCGTTTACCACGAGGTGGTCGACCTGATCACCGAGGGTGTGGAAGGTGACCGGCGGCTGCTCGGCGCACGNTGCGTNAATGTGACCACCGGTGAGGACCTGGAAATCCGCGCCCAGATGACGATCAACGCGGCCGGCGCCTGGTGCGGCGAGATCGGCGCCATGGCCGGCATCACCATTCACGTGATCCCCGGCAAGGGCACCATGGTGGCCATGAACCACCGGGTCACCAACACCGTACTCAACCGCTGCAANAAGCCGTCCGACGGCGATATTATCGTGCCGGTCCATACCGTGGCCGTGATCGGTACGACCGATGAGCGCGTCAGCGACCCGGAGAACCTGCGCATCGAGCCGTGGGAAGTCCAGCTCATGTTGAGCGAGGGTGACAAACTGGTTCCCGGTATCAGCNNCGGGCGCGTCGTGCGCTCGTGGGCTGGGGTGCGGCCGTTGTACCAGGAGAGTTACACCGGTTCCAGCCGCGAAGCCACGCGAGCCTTCACCCTGCTGCACCACAACGAGCGCGATGGCATGCGGGGCTTTTTGTCGATCCTCGGCGGCAAGTGGACGACCTTCCGCCTGATGGCCGAAAAGACGGTCGATGCGGCGGTCGAACAACTTGGTGCGCGCAAGCCGTGCACCACGGCCACCACGCCCGTGCCGGGGATCGAACANGGGCCCTACTGGCTGGGGCACCGCCTGCATGAGGTCGAACACCACACGCTGCAAGGCGACCTGGTCTGTGAGTGTGGAGCCGTGACGCGCGATGGTGGAAAACGCCGCCCAGCGCAACCCCTGGTGACGTTGGATGACCTGCGGCGCGATGTGCGGCTGGGCATNGGGCCCTGCCAGGGTGGTTTCTGCACCTACCGCGCCACCGGTATTCTGCACGAGATNCGGGGTACGCCGCGCCGGCCAGCCCTGATGCCTATGAACTGCAGGTCAACGAAGAGGCCGGTGTGGGAAGTGGCCTATTTGCAGTCTCCGGCGCACAATACCAACGGGCACGCTCCACCGGCGCCGCGCATTCCGATGTCGATCGAGCAGGCCAACCTGCTGCTGCACGACTTNTTGCAGGAACGCTGGAAGGGCCTGGCGCCGATCCTGTGGGGGCAGCANGCCAAGCAGGAACGCCTGGACGANGCGATCTACCTCAGCCTGATGAACGCCGACCACCTGCCGGTGGGCAACAAACAGAGCCCGCTGAGCGAGTTCTTCCGCACCGACACTACGCCGAACGAGAATCTGGAGAGACCTCATNNGGATGATTTGCTGATCATCGGCGCCGGTTTGGCCGGGATGTCAGCGGCCTACACGGCAGCCAAAAATGGNGCCACGGTGCGAATCATCACCAAGGGGTTGGCTACGACCCACTGGAACGCCGGCACGGTCGATGTTCTCGGTTACAGCAACCACGGTGCGGATGGCGAAACGCCGCGCCAACCGGTCGCACATCCGCTCGGCGCGCTCACGGCCTTCGCCCAGAGCCACCCCGACCACCCCTATGCGNNGTTGACGCCGGCGCTCATCGCCAATGCCCTCGAGTCGTTCAAGTCTTGGGCGCAGGAGGCGGGTCTGCCNGTACGTGGGCGCCAGCCCGCGGGCCGCAACTGGCTTTTACCGTCACCCATCGGCGGCGCGGCGACGTTCCTGGCNCCGCGTGCCCAGATCGACGGCGACCTGCAGCGTCAGGAACCGTTCGTGATCGTGGGCTTCCGGGGTATGCGTGANTTTTTCCCGGAGTTGATCGCCGGCAATCTGGCTGGGCAGNNGGGTACGCCGCGCGGCCGCGTTCCTCCCCTGGATCTCCTGACCGATAAGGCCGACCGCAACACGGTGCAGCTCGCCCGCGCCCTGGACGATTCACTGCTCACCGCCCGATTGGGGCGCGAGTTAAAGGGCATCGTCAAGCCCGGCGAACGCATCGGCCTGCCGGCCATCCTGGGCCTGGACAATCACACTCGGGTGGTCGCAGACTTGCAGGTGCAGAGTGGGGCGCCGGTGTTCGAGATCCCGACCCTGCCNCCCAGCGTGCCCGGTGTCCGCCTGCACAAGGCCCTCGCCCGGCAGCTGGGCAGGCTCAACGTGCCCATCGACGTCAACCAGGAGGCGATTGGCTTTCAGGCGGACAGCGGTCGCATCGCCTGGGTGGAGAGTGCCACCAGCTCGCGCCCGCTCAGGCACCGGGCCAAAGCCTTCCTGCTGGCCACCGGCGGCATCCTGGGCGCCGGTTTCAACACCGATCACCATGGCCGGGTGTGGGAGGTGGTCTTCGACCTGCCCCTCACCGTACCGCAACGGCGCAGCCAGTGGTTTCGGCCGCAGTTCATGGATCCGGCGGGCCATCCGGTATTCCAGGGCGGTGTGGCCACCAACCGTCAGTTCCAGCCCACCAGCAGTGACGGTCAGCCCGTGTACGGTAATCTGTGGGCGGCCGGCGGCCTGTTGGCCGATGCCGATCCGATCAACGAGCGCAGCCTGGAGGGCATTGCCATTGCCACCGGTATGAGCGCTGCGCAGCAGATAAGGGTATAGCCATGCACACGACTTCCTGGCAATCCGCGGATATCACCCTCGACGAATGCATCAAGTGCAACGTCTGCACCAGTTATTGCCCGGTTGCGGCCGTTACCGATAAGTTCCACGGTCCAAAATACTCCGGCCCGCAGGCGCAGCGTTTCCGCGAGGGCGGACAGCCCAAGACACCCGATCTGTCGGTCGATTACTGCTCGGGCTGTCGCGTGTGCAATGAAGTGTGCCCGTCGGGCGTCAAGATCGCGGAGATGAACGCGGGCTGGGCCGCCATCGCGGCTGAAAACGGCATCCCGCTGCGCAACCGGCTGCTGGGGCGCAACGAACTGCTGGGCAAAATCGGCAGTTACGTGCCGGGCCTGGCCAATTTCGGTATGCACAACCCAATCAGCCGCTTCATGGCCGAGAAGGTGATGGGCATCGCCCGCCAGGCGCCCCTGCCGCACTGGAGCACCGACGGCACCTTTGGCGACTGGCTGAAGCGCTCCGCCGACCGCCGGCTCAAGTCGGACAAAAAGGTGGTGTACTTCCACGCCTGCGCCACGATGTACTACGAGCCGTTCATCGGCAAAGCGACAGTCGCCGTCTGCGAGCACAACGGTTACGAAGTCATTGTGCCCCCGCAGAACTGCTGTGGCCTGCCGCTGCTGAGCAACGGCGAATTCAACACGGCCGCCGAATACCACCAGCGCAACGTCAACTACATGGCTGATTATGCCATCCAGGGGTTGCCGATCATCGGTTCCAGCACCAGTTGTACGCTGACCCTCAAAGAGGAAGCGCCCGAACTGCTGGATATGCACGATGAGCGCTCGCACGCCCTGACTTTGGGCACCTGGGACATCTTCGAGTGGCTGCGCGACCTGCACGACCAGGGCCAGCTCAAGACCGACTTCCGCCCGCTGAACATGGTGCTGCCCTACCATCCGCCGTGCCAGTACCGGGCCCACCGGGTGGGCAAGCCGGCGATGGATGTCATGCGCTTGATTCCGGGCNNCGATGTGCGCGATAGCGAAGCGCCCTGCTGTGGTATCGCCGGCACCTACGGCTACAAGGTCGAAAAGTACCAGATCGGTATGGATGTGGGTGAACAGCTCTTCAGTTTCGTGCGCGACCAGGGCAGCAGCGTCACCCTGACCGCGTGCGATTCCGAAACCTGTCGCTGGCAACTCGAACACGGCACCAACCTGCCCAGCCGTCACCCGATCGAAATCCTGGCCGCGTCCTACGGCCTGTACGATCTGGAGACACGCCGGCTGCTCGACGAATAAAGATGGCTTCCCGAAGCAGGTCCTCTGGTCAGGCTCCTGCGGCTGAGTGGAGGACCTGCGGACCGCCCCGACAGTTCGTCGCAGAGAGGTTGCCCGCGTGAGCGCCGCGACATGTGCCGTGTTTGATTGCCCGATGACTCCTCCGGCAAACGGTCGGACAGCCGACGACTGGTGGGAAGACGCCTGGGCGCCGTACGACGANCGGACCTACCGCTTCGTGCTGGCGCATGTCCAGGCGGACGATGTGGTGCTGGACATTGGCGCCGGTGACCTGCGCCTGGCCTTCCGCCTGGCGNNCCACGTGCACCGTGTGATCGCACTCGAACGGCGGCCCGCGGTTTTGCCGCGCATCACCCCGGCACTGCTCCCGGCCAACCTGCTCGTCATCGCAACCGATGCCCTGACCTGGTCATTTCCGCGCGGCCTGACGGTGGGCGTTCTGCTGATGCGCCACTGCCGCCATGTGGGCGACTACATCCAGCGCCTGCGCGCGGTCGGCTGTCAGCGGCTGATCACCAATGCGCGCTGGGGATTTGGCTGCGAAGAGATCGATCTGTGGGCCGCCGCACCGTGGCAGGGCCTGACCGGCGGCTGGTACGGCTGCCGCTGCGGCGCCGCCGGTTTCAAGCCGCTGCCGGCGGACCTGCTCACCGATGAACGACTGTGGCAGCAGCACGAGGTCTCNGAGTGCCCACGCTGCGCGGCGGTTTGACCATAAAAACAGACCGGACGCACAGATGCACAAGGAACCGTAACAACTCAGGCTGGATCCAGAGAAACAGACGAGAACCATGCCTGCACGAGAAAAACCCGGTTTCTGAACGGCTGGTTGAGCAGTTACAAAGAACCACTAAAAACCGCGCATTCTTGCGCCTTCCGAAGTGATTTCCTTACGAACCCTCAGGAGCTACCATGAGATTACGGGGAAAACGGATTGCGATCCTGGTCGAAGAAGGNTTTCAAGACCTGGAATTTTGGGCGCCTTTGATGCGGATGCAGGAGGAGGGCGCCGCCGTCACCGTCGTGGGTTTGGAGCAGGGCAAAACGGTGCACAGCAAGGCCGGCTGCCTGACCGCCAAAGCCGATGTGGCCGCGAGCGCGGTCACCGCCGATCAGTTCGACGGCCTGATCGTTCCCGGCGGCTGGGCGCCGGACAAGCTGCGTCGCCATGATGCCGTCAAAGCCTTCGTCCGGGGCTTCGCCGACCAGGGCAAAATCATCGGCATGATCTGCCACGCTGGCCTGGTCGGCATTTCGGCCGGCATCGTCCACGGTCACCGTGCGACCGGCAGCCTGGGCATCAAGGACGACCTGGTCAACGCCGGCGCAACCTGGGTTGACGAACCGGCGTTCCGTGACGGCAACCTGGTCTGGGGCCGCGTCGTGCCCGATATTCCGGACTTCTGCCGCGAGCTTGTCGCCGCCCTGGACGGGGCGTAGGCCCCGGCCTCGTCGCCGCTGTCGCCGGGCGTAACTGCCCAATCACCGCTACACAGACAAGGACGTCGTATGGTTGGTCTGGTGATCGTCTCTCACAGCCATACCCTCGCNACAGGGGTNGCTGGGCTGGCCCAGCAGATGGCGCCGCCCACGGTGCGGATGGCCACGGCGGGCGGTATTCGTGGCGCCGGCCCCGATCAGTTCGATCTGGGCACCGATGCCATGCTGGTGCTCGAGGCCATCCAGACCGTGTTCGACCCGGCTGGCGTACTGGTGCTCATGGACCTGGGCAGCGCCGTGTTGAGCGCCGAGATGGCCCTCGAATTCCTGGACGACACCATGCGCCCCCACGTTCAACTGTGCGAGGCGCCCCTCGTCGAAGGCGCTNNGGCGGCCGCCGTCCAGGCTGGCCTGGGCGGCTCACTGGCCGAGGTCGCCGCGGAGGCCCGCCGTGCGCTGCTGCCCAAGGCCGCACAGTTGGGCGTGGCGATCGTCGAGGCGCCGGCCGTCGCCGCGGCGGCGCCGCCGTCCAGCGCAGCCGTCACCCTGCGGCTCACCGTGCGCAACCGCCTGGGGCTGCATGCCCGACCGGCGGCCCGCTTCGTGCAGACCGTGGGCCATTTTCAGTCAGCGGTAACGCTGCGCAACCTATCGCGCGGCGGCCCGCGGTCAACGCGCAGCATCAACCTGGTGGCTACGCAGGCCATCCGACAGAACGACGAGGTCGGCTCAGCGCACAGGGTGACGGCGCGCGCGGCGCTGGCCGCCATCCAGGCCCTGGCCGAGGCCAATTTCGGCGATGACGACTGCACGCTGGCCGAACCGGAGGTCACGGCGCCGGGATTGTCGGTCACGCCGGCGCCGTCCGAAGCTGCCCGGGACGTCCTCCAGGGCATCGCGGCGTCACCCGGCATTGCGCTGGGGCCGGTGCAGCACTTCAAACCCGTGGCCGCCGCCGTCACCCGTCAGGCGATCGCAGACCCGCGNGCCGAATGGCAGCGCTTGCAGCAGGCCATCGCGGCCACCCGCCAGCGCATTACGAACACCCGGCAGCGCCTGGCCCAGGACGAGTCGGGCTACGCGGCGGCGATCTTCGATGCGCACCTGCTGTTCCTCGACGACCCCGCCCTGCTCGACCCTGTACAAGCCACCATCACCGAGCAGCACATCAACGCCGAAGCCGCCTGGCAGGACGCCATCGACCGCATGGCGCAGACCTACGCCAACCTGGACGATCCCTATTTCCGGNNGCGGGCCGCCGATGTGCGCGACGTGGGGCGGCAGGTGCTCCTCGCCCTGGCGGGTCAGGCGTCAGCGACCTTCACCCTGGATGCCCCGGCCGTACTGGTGGCCGAAGACCTGACGCCGAGCGACACGGTCAACCTCGATCGCAGCAACGTGCTTGCCGTCTGTACAGCACTGGGTGGCCCGACGTCGCACAGCGCCATCCTGGCGCGCACGTTAGGCCTGCCAGCCGTGGTGGGCCTGGGGCCGCGTGTTCTGGCCCTGCCGGCCAACGGGCGCGTGATCGTGGACGGCGACCAGGGCCAACTGTGGCCCGACCCATCGGCCGACCAGTGGGACGAGTTCACGCAGCGCCGGGCGCTGGCTGGCGGCGTGCCGCGGCTCTGACCGCCAGTCGTGCCCTCACCTACACGGCCGATGGCGTGCGTGGAGGTGGTGGCCAACATCGGCAGCCTGGCCGATGCCCGGCGGGCTCTGGAGGCGGGCGCCGAAGGGGTTGGCCTGCTGCGCACGGAGTTCCTGTTTCTCGACCGCAGCACGGCGCCCTCCGAGGAAGAACAGGTCGCACTGCTCAGCCCGATCTTCACCGCGCTGGGCGAGCGCGCGGTCGTCGTGCGCACGCTGGACGTTGGCGGCGACAAGGAGCTGGCCTACGTGCACCTGGGGCCTGAGGACAACCCGTTTTTAGGTACGCGGGCCATTCGCCTCTACCGCCAGCGCCCCGACCTGATCGGCGCGCAGCTGCGNCGATCCTGCGCCGGCGCCGGGCGGGCCCTGCGGATCATGTTCCCCATGGTGGCCACCTGGGCCGAGGTGCAGGATGCGCGCGAGCTGGTNGGNCGCGCCCAGGAGGCCCTGCTGCAGCAGGATATCCCGGCGGCCAGTGACCTGCAAGTGGGCATCATGATCGAGATTCCCGCGGCGGCGATTCTGGCCGACAGGCTGGCCACGGCGGTCGANTTTTTCAGCATCGGCACCAACGATCTGACGCAGTACACGATGGCGGCCGAGCGGGGCAACCCGCGCCTGGCGCACCTGGCGGACGCCCTGCACCCGGCGGTTCTGCGCCTGATCGCGGACACCATCACCGCGGCGCACCGGCACGGGCGGTGGGTCGGCGTCTGCGGTGAACTGGCCGGCGACCCGGTGGCCATCCCGATTCTGCTCGGCCTGGGCCTGGACGAGTTCAGCATGAACGCGGCCGCCATCCCGGCGGCCAAACAGACCATTCGCGCCTGGCGCCGCGCCGCCCACGCGTTGGCCCTGGAAGCCCTGGCGCAGACCTCGGCCGAAGCCGTACGTGCGCTGGTGAGGGGTAGGTCATGCAGATCATCGAGATCGACACCAACGACCGCCGGTCGGTGCGCAAGTTCCTGCACCTGCCCTTCGATCTGTACCGGAACGTTCCCCAGTGGGTGCCGCCGCTGGCCGCGGACGTGGCACGGATGTTGGACCGCCGGCGCCACCCGTTTTACCAGCACTCGGAGGCAGCATTTTTCCTGGCTATGGTCGACGACCGGGTGGTGGGGCGCATCGCGGTGCTCGACAATCGCCACTACAACGACTTCAACCACGAAAAAACGGCCTTCTTTTACCTCTTCGAGTGTGAGGAGAACCGCGCGGCCGCGCTGGCCCTGTTCGAGGCGGCCCTGGCCTGGGCGCGGGCGGGGTTGGACAGCATCCAGGGGCCGAAGGGCTTCACTGCCCTGGATGGGATGGGTCTCCTGGTCAAGGGGTTCGAGCACCGGCCGGCGTTAGGTATCCCCTACAACCTGCCGTATTACCCGGCCCTGATCGAAGCGGCCGGTTTCAGCGGCAGCGGGGACGTAGTCTCCGGCTACCTCAGCGCACGTTCGCCCTTTCCGGAGCGCATCCACCGTCTTTCGGAGGCCGTGCAGGCGCGCCGGGGGCTGCGGATTGCGCGCTTTCGCACACGGCGTGACCTGCGCGCNCTCGCGCCCCGCCTGGGTACGCTGTACAACGCCTCGTTGAGCGGTACGACCGGTAATGTGCCGTTGACCGACGATGAAATCAGGACGATCACCAATCAGATGCTGCTGTTTGCCGACCCCAAGCTGATCAAGATCGTCATGAAGGACGATGACCCCATCGGTTACCTCTTCGCCTATCCCGACATCTCGGCGCGGTGCAGCGCACGGGGGCGAGTTTACCCTCTGGGCTGGATCGACCTGCTGTGGGAACTGCGGCGCACCAAGTGGGTCAACATCAACGGTGCAGCCATCATCGAAAAGTACCGGGGCCTGGGTGGGACGGCGATTCTGTTCAGTGAGATGTACAAGAGTGTGCTCGAAGGCGGCTTCGAGCACGCCGACCTGGTGCAGATTGGCGTGAGCAACGAGAACATGCAGCGCGAAATGCGCGACCTGGGCATCGACTTCTACAAAATGCACCGCAACTACACACGGGCGATCGTTTGAGTTACAGCGCTGGGCCAGGGCGATGCCCTTGTCGATCATCGCGCGGTGGCCGGCAGCATCGGCAGCGCGTCCAGCCCGGCGGGTGTGAACCAACCGACGGCCGCGGCATCATCCCCGCGCGCGGTTCACCGGTTTCCCAGAAGACCAGGTAGTCCAAGACGACGTAGTGAATGCGCACCCGGCCATCGTCATCGCGTAAGATCGGCTCGAAAGTGCCGATGAAGGGCCCAGCCGCACGTGCAGGCCGGTCTCTTCGGCCACCTCACGCAGCAACGCCGCGACCAACGTCTCACCGATTTCGACCAGCCCTCCCGGCACAGCCCACATGCCCAGGCTCGGTTCGCGGCCGCGCTGTACCAGCAGGACTTCACCGGTGGCGCCCCGCCAGATGAGCGCCGACACCCACGAGCGGCGCGTCACGGTATTCACGTTGGATGGTGGGGGCGGGCAGGGCAAGGGGCGAATTATGGGTTGTCATCGGTCCATTCTCCACGCGTAACAGTTTGTCGGAGAGATCGCCTTGTAAGCAGACGCGGCACGGCATGTAGTAGTCGGCAGCGGTCGTGGTGCAGCATATTGTGGCTGCATTCACGCGAACAAACTCTCTCCGACAGACTGCTAACTGCTCATGGATCTGGAGAAACCGGGTTTTTGCCTCGCAGACCAGGCTCATGGCGCGCTAAAGGCCGTTACACAGACGAAAACCTCACGAGAAAAACCCGGTTTCTGAACGACTGGCTAGGAGCCTATCCGAATAACCCGGAAAACGCGCCACAGTGTTGTCCCGTGACGGTTATTCGGATAGGCTCTGAGCAGTGACCGCCACGCCATGGCGCACGGCTGATCGTTGCGGCCGGCCGGCCTCGTTTTTCGAGGCCGGTCAGGCGGCCGCCGGCGTCTCTGGATCGAAATCGTTGGGCACGGGCGGCGGTTCCAGCGGCGCCGCGGCGGCCCAGAAGTCGTCGTCCGGTCGGGCATCGGCGGTGAGCCAGCCTGCCAGCAGGGGCCAGGCTCGTCCCAGGATGTGATTTCGGCGTCGGGCTGCACCTGCTGCGCCGGCCGGGCGTTGGTCGGGTGTGGCTGCGCATTGAACAGCACCGCGCATCCCCAGCTCCTGCGCCGGGGCAATGTCCTCATCGAGGCGGGCGCCCACCGCCACGGCCTGGTAGGGATCGACGTCCCAGGCCTGCAGGGTCAGGGTGTAGAGCCCGGCCGCGGTTTACGCATCTGCACCGTCTGTGAGGTCAATACGATGTCTACCTGTTCCCGCAGCCCGATCTGCCGCACCATACGCTGGACACTGCGGTCACAGTTGGCATTGGCGACGATGGCCAGGTGGAAGCCGGCCTGGTGCAGGGTCTGCACCACAGCCAGAGCGCCCGGCAGAGCGGTCACCGCCGCGACCAGCGGGGCGTAGTGTGCATCGACCGCCTGGCGCACCAACTTGCGACTGGCCCTGGAGTTGCCGTAGTACTGGATCAGGAAAGTCAGGGTATCGTCGGCGGAGTACTCCTGCTGCTCGCGCCGCTTTGGCGGCCGCGAGGTCCAGCGCCTGCCGCCACTGGTCGGCAAAATCGTCGGGCAGCGCGAGGCCGGCCGCGCAGGACGGCGGTGGCGGCCTGCGCCCCTCGTCTGCCAGGAGATGCCGCGGGCGTATGAAGTCGGCCAGCGTCCCCTCGAAATCGAAGAGCACGGCCTGGATCGAACGCGTGCCGGGGAATCAGGGCAAGTTCTGTTGTTTCCACCACTGCCCCACATCATGCATGCCGGCCGAGTCAAGCCGGTGGCCGGTTTCGTATTCCCGGTAGGTCAGGTCGGCGCCGGCGTCACGCAGCACCTGGGCCGCAGCCCGCGCCACATCGAGCGGGATCACCTCATCGCGTGCGCCCACCGCCATCATCACCGGCAGCCCGCTCAGGGCTACCAGAGCCTGCACAGGGTCGACCCCGGTCGGCATAAAACCGACCAGCGAGACGACGCCGCGTAACAGCCCGGGGTGACGCAGGGCCGTTGCCAGGGCTACGGCCGCCCCTGGCTGAACCCCATGAAAAAGATACGGTCAGGGTCGGCATCGTATTCAGAAGGGCAGCCCGCGCACCAGCACCACCGCGGCCACCGCCGGGTCGAACATGGGCAGGCTGGGCCATTCATGCGGTCGGCGCGGGTGCCAGGCGTAGCCGCCGGCCGGGTCGGGCACGATGGCGCGGGGCGATCAACAGGCAGCCGGTGGGCAACGCGCGGTCCAGCAGCCACATCACATTTTCGTCGCCGCTGCGGCCATGCAGCAGCACGACCGTGGGGTATGGTCGCGTGAGATGGGCCGTTGGACCCGGTGAACGAGTCCCAGTGCGGCCAGCGCCGGGCCTGTCGTCACCCATTGGGATGACAGGTGTGTGCCCATGCTACACCCGCTCGCACGTGTATTCGACGCCACGCGTGCAGGTAGTCGATGATCCGCGTAACAGTCCGGCGCCGCGCCCACGTACTCTGGCGGGCAGATGCCGGGCCGTCGGAAATGCCCATCGAGAATCAGGCGGGCCACGGCCGTGCAGGTGTACCCGGTGACGCGTGCCATCGAGGAGGTGGCCGTCACCGCGTCATAGCGGTCGAAGAGGTGGTAGGTGTAGCGGCATGGTGCACCGTTTTCGTGGCCGCTGACCTCGATCCGCGCGACCGTGAAGTCAGGTTCGCCCGGCGCATAACACCACTGCGGGAATAGCAGGCGTGCCGTCAAGTCACGCGGGCGAATGCGGCTGCCCGCCACGTCCAGTGGTTCCTGTGAGAAGAAGCCCGTGGTACGCAAGATCTGCATCAGCTCGCGGTGCCCGGGGTAGCGCAGGGTCTTCTCGGCCATGTTGGGGATCGGGAGCGTACGCAGCAGGGTGCGTAGACCATCGGTGTTGAACGCCTCCAGGGTACCCACCGACGCGAAATCGACCAGCTCTGGCTCGGAAAGGGCCGGTTTGACCACGATGCGCCCGTCGACCATGTGCCGGGCCGGTCGTGTGTATTCCTCGATCACATCGCTCGGCGAAAAGGGCGCCTTGTACTGGTACGGCCATGTACGCTCGACTGGCAGGCCGCCCACCATACAATCGAATCGGTCCACCGTCATGTGGGTGGCGTGGTGGCCCAGGATGATGTTGCCCATGCCCGGCGCCACGCCGCAGTCAACCACGGCCGTCACCCCCTGGCCGCGTGCCGCCTCGTCCAGGTCAAATGGGTCTTCGTCGAAGAACGAAATATCGACGGCATTTTTACCAGCCTCGATGACCGCCTGCAACACCCGGTAGCCCAGGAACCCTGGCACGGCGCCAATGGCCAGGTCAAAGTCCCCCACGAGCGCACGTACAGTCGCCGGGGCAGATAAATCGCTCACCACGGTAGTCAGGGGGTAAGCGGTGTGCAAGGCGTGCAGGCGTGCGGCGTCGATATCGGCCACCGTCACCGGGTAGTGTGTGCACAGGTCGCGGGCGATGGCGCTACCCACCATGCCGGCGCCAAAGACGATTATCCTAGTCATGTGACATTGCAATATTTCACAAAACGCGCTAAAATAGGTGTGCTTCGGCGGGCGCTGTCATACAGCAGACCCTCATGATATCCAGCACCATAAAACCCAACGGGAGGAACAGCCACAGGTCCAAGTATAGTCGTATGCCCTGAAAAGGCAAGCCTACCAGGCAAGATGCAAGCGTCAGTGGTCATCGTTCGAGGTGTGTCGATCGTGAGCATCATGGCATGATCACGTCGGCACCGGTTTCACTCACCAATCTCTCCATATCTCTCTCAATCAAGCCTATTCAAGGAGGAATACATGAAGACGTGGCGAATCGTGACCGGTATGTTGTTGGTGCTGGTTCTTATCGGTGCGTTCAGCGTGGCAGTGGTGTTTGCGCAGACCACACCGGCGGCCGCACTGCAGGCCGCGGCGGGGCAGCCCGACGACTCGTTCCAACTCACGATCCTGCATACGAACGACTTCCACGCCCGCGTGGATGGTCAGAGCGGCATCGGTAGTTCGGCGCAGCTGGCAACCGTCATCAACCAGTACCGCGCCAACCAGAACAACGTGCTGCTCGTCGATGGTGGCGACCAGTTCCAGGGCACCCTGTTCTTCCGCCTCTTCAAGTCCGAAGTGATTGCCAAGATGATGAATGCCCTGGGTTACCAGGCCATGACGTTCGGCAACCACGAATTCGACAGTGGGCCGGGTGAGTTGGGCAACCTGCTCGACCAGATCAACTTCCCGGCCGTAAACGCCAACATCGACGCCAGCGCCGAGCCGACCCTGGCGGGCAAGTTCAGCCCTTCGACGATCGTCACCGTAAATGGTGAACAGATCGGTATCATCGGCGCGACGACGCTCGAGACGCCCAACATTTCCAGCCCAGGTCCGAACCTGATCTTCAACGACCCCGTGACTTCCGTCCAGGGTGCGGTCGATCAGCTGACTGCCCANGGGGTCGACAAGATCGTCGTCCTGACGCACCTCGGCTACCAGGAAGACATTGCGCTGGCGCAGGCGACGCACGGTGTCGACGTCATCGTCGGCGGGCACAGCCACACCTTCATCTACTCGCCGCCCAACGCGCCGGTCAACGGTGACATACCGGCCGGCCCGTACCCCACGACTGCCAACGGCACCGATGGCAACCTGGTGCTGGTCGTTACGGCCAACCAGTGNGGGCGCTACCTGGGCCACCTCGACGTGACGTTCAATGATGCCGGCGTCGTGAGCAGCTACAGCGGCAACCCCATCTTCATGGGCACCAATGTGCCGNNCGATCCGGCCGTCGATGCCCTGCTGACCCCTACCGGCCAGCCNGTGGACGCCCTGCGTAACACCTACGTCGGCACCACCACCGTCGAACTGCCGCTGAATGTCGGCGGTGTCCAGATCTGCCGTGCCGGCGAATGCCTCTTGGGCAACATGGTGACCGACTCCATGCTGTGGGCGGCCAACCAGATCAACCCGGACGATCACTACGACGTCGCCTTCACCAACGGTGGTGGCCTGCGGGCCNNGATCGATGCCGGCCCCGTCAGTGTGGGCGAAATTCTGGAAGTGCTGCCCTTTGGCAACACCATGGCGACCTTCGGCCTGACCGGGGCAAACCTGAAGGTGGCGCTGGAGAACGGCGTGAGTGCTTACGGTACCACGTCAGGCACGGGGCGCTTCCCGCAGATCTCCGGCATGCGTTTCACCTTCAATCCGGCCCTACCCGTCGGCTCACGCGTGCTCTCGGCTGACGTGTGGAATGGTTCGGCCTTCGAGCCGCTCGATCCCGACCGCGTCTACAAGATCGTCAGCAATGACTTCATGCGCCGCGGCGGCGATGGTTATACGGTCTTCTTCACCAGTGCGATCGACCCCTACGACTTTGGGCCGCCGCTCGAAGAAGCGGTCATCGACTATGTGACCGAGTTCTCACCCCTCACGCCGGTGTTCGGCGGGCGTGTCAACCGGCTGTCGGTCAATGATTCGATCGCCCTCAGCCCGACGAGCGCGATGGCTGGCGAAAACGTCTCCGTCGCAGTGTCCAGCGCCAATACGGGCATCGACGTGAGCAATGTCCTGCACATCGTCGCGCTCGACCCCAACCTGCTGAGCTACGTCGATGGCAGCGCCACCAACGGCGCCTTCCCCATCGGGGTGTCGGTCAATGAAGCGATGGCCCTGGTACAGCGCGAGGGTGTTGCGGCTCTGCGTGCCCAAAGCATCGGCCCGGATGGTGTGGTTGGTGTGGCGTGGCAGGGCGATCAGCCCAACGGTCAGACGGTCAGTTTCGGTTTCGACGTGACTGTGCAGCCCGCGCCGCCGGTGGCAACGTGCCGGTCAAGGTGAGTTCGTTCACGATGAACATGCCCATCGGTTCGGCCAGCGCGACCCTGTCCGTTCCTGCGCTCAACACCTACGCGGTGACGCTGCAAGACGGGGTGAGCGGCTACAGCGGTACGGCCGACACCATGATCAACGCCTGGGCGCCGGCTGCCGCCCCGGGCAGCGCGGTCGATGTGTACGTGCGCCAGCCTGGCGTCAAGAGTGTGCTCGTGCAGTTCGATCTGACGGCCATTACGAACCTGGCCCAGGTCGACGAGGCCAAGATCGGCTTCTTCGTACCCTACGTCGGCAGCAACGCCGTCACGATGAATGCCTACGAACTGCTCAAGTCGTGGTCGGAATCCAGTGCTTCGTGGCTGAATGCGGCCAGCGGCACAGGCTGGGAGATGCCAGGGGCATCCGGCCCCACCGACCGCGCCACCGCCATGACCGATTCGCAAACCGTCTCGGCTGGTGGTAGCTGGGTATGGTTCGACGTCAGCGACCTGGCTCAGACGTGGATCATGCACCCCGAGACCAATCACGGTATCGTGATCGTCGGTGGTGGCCATGTCAACGCCGAGTTGCAGGCGATCAGCTCCGACTTCCCGGTGACCTTCATGCGTCCGCAGCTGCGGTTGGTGTACGCCGCGCCGTGACGTAAGTTAGCGTAGGGATGATCGGGCCGCGCAGGCGCGCCCGATCATCCTGTCCCCGCTCAGGCGGGCGCCGGCGCCGTCTGCTGGCCGTTACGGCCCGCCTCCAACGTCGGAGTTACCTCCACTGCCGGCTCCACACGGCGGAACTGGCTCATGTACAGATCGTAGTAGGNCCCGTGCTGTGCCAGTAGCTCATCGTGCGTACCGCGTTCGACAATCCGACCATCCCTGAGCATAAGCACCAGATCGGCATTACGAATCGTGCTCAAACGGTGCGCAATCACGAAGCTGGNTCGGCCATGCAGCAGTTTCTCCAAGGCCTGTTGAATCTGCCGTTCGGTTCGTGTGTCCACGCTCGATGTCGCTTCATCCAGAATGAGAATCCGCGGGTTGGAGAGGGCAGCCCGGGCAATCGCCAGCATTTGGCGCTGTCCCTGACTCAGGCCTGTCCCCCGCTCACCCAGAATGGTGTGATAACCCTCGGGCAGGCGCTCGATCACCTGGTCGGCCTGTACCAGCCGGGCCGCGGCCATAACTTCCTCGTCCGTCGCCTCCGGTTTGCCGTAACGAATGTTGTTGAGCACGGTATCGCTGAAGAGGAACGTGTCTTGCAGCACGATGCCGATCTGCTGACGCAGGCTGGCGGCGGTAACGTCGCGCACATCGATGCCATCTATCGTGATCGCGCCGCCGGTCACATCGTAGAAGCGCGGGATCAGGTTGATGATCGTCGTTTTGCCCGCGCCCGTGGGGCCGACGATTGCGATCGTCTGGCCTGGCTGGGCCTCCAGGCTGACGTCCTGAAGCACGGGGATGCCCTTCTTGTAGGCGGCATCGACATGATCGAACACGACGTGGCCGCGGATCGGCGGCATGGGCTGTGCGGTCGGCTTATCCTCGATCTCCGGTTTGGTGTCCAGCAGGCCGAAGATACGTTCACCGCCGGCAATCGCGCTCTGGATGTTGGTCCACAGCACCGACACCTGCTGAATGGGCTGGTTGAAGCGTTGTACGTAACCGAGGAACGTCACGACCAGGCCGAGCGACACCACCGCGCCGCCCAACTCGTTCCCCCGCAGCAGCGCCAGTCCGCCCACGCCGGTGACGATGGCGATGGAGACGTAGCCCAAGGCCTCCAGTGACGGGGCCAGGGCAGAGGTGAAGGATACGGCCCGAATGTTGGCGTCTCGGTTGGCCGCGTTGACGACCCGGAAGTTGTCGATATTTTCGCCTTCACGGCCGAAAGCCTGCACTTCGCGCACATTGGCAATGCTCTGCTGCAAGTCGGCATTGACGTTACCGATCTCACGACGGCTGCGCCGGAACGCCTTACGCGCCTGGGATGAAATCCACATCGTCGTCACCATCATGAACGGCAAGACCGTCAGGCTGATCAAGGCGTAGGCCCAGTTCAGCGTCAGCATCTTGTACACAATCCATACGATCAGCAAGATACCGCTGGTCACATTGACCAGGGCAAAACCGAAGGCCTGTTGGATCGTATCGCTGTCGTTGGTGAGGCGGCTCATGACGTTGCCGGCCTCGTTTTCGGCGTAGTAGCTGAGCGACAACCGGTGAATCTGTTTGAACAGATCGATGCGCATGTTGCGCAGCGCATGATTGCCGGCCCAGGACATGGCGTAGAACTGCAGGCCGCCCGCGATCGCACCGAGCGCGTAGAGACCGACAATCAACAGCACCAGCCCGGCCAGCCCCTGAATCGTTTCCTGCGTGGTTCGACCCGGTTCGACCGTGGTGTACCAGCAGTTCGAGTCAGACGCCGGCGCCTGGCTGCCGGCCAGGTTGGCGGCGGGGCCTTCTATGGTAGCGGCCGCGCCGGGCACCAAAAAGCAGTCGACGGTCTGTCCAATGAAACCAGGCGCCGTCACCTGTGTCCACGTGCCAACGATCACCAGAATCGCCACGATGAGCAGCGACACCCAGTACGCACGGAAGTAAGACGCAAAGCGCCGCAGCGTAGCGCTGGTATTCTGTGGCCGGCTCGTTTCACGATCAAAAAGCTGGCGTTGACCGCCAGGACCACCCATCATAGTCTATGCCTCCACGGCGGCGTGGGCCGCCAACAGTGTGTCGTCAAGCCGCAGCTGATGCCCCGTCTCGGAGTCACTCATAAGCTGTGAGTTGTAGATATCGGCGTACACCGGGCTGCTATCGAACAGCTCGGCATGGGTACCGCGTGCCACGACGCGCCCTTTCTCCAGTACCAGAATCTGATCGGCATGGATCACTGTGCTGATGCGCTGAGCAATGACAAAACTCGTGCGCCCCGCCATCAGCTTATCCAGNNCGCGTTGGATCAGGTGTTCAGTCTGCAAGTCGACCGAACTGGTCGAATCGTCGAGGATCAGGATGCGCGGGTCGAGCAGCAGGGCGCGGGCAATCGCAATGCGCTGCTTCTGACCGCCGCTGAGCGTCGTGCCGCGTTCTCCAACCGGTGTCTCGTAACCTTGGGNGAAGCTCATGATGAAGTCGTGGGCCGACGCGGCCTGCGCGGCTGCAATCACCTCGTCCCGGCTGGCGCTGGGCCGGCCAAACGCGATATTGTCGCGAATCGTGCCGCTGAACAGGGTGGTCTCCTGCAGTACGATGCCGATCTGTTCGCGCAGTGACTCGATCGTCACGTCGCGCACGTCGTGGCCGTCGATCAACACCTGGCCTTCACTCACGTCGTAGAAGCGCGGGATCAGGTTGATGATCGTCGTCTTGCCGCTGCCCGTAGCCCNCAGCAGGGCAATGGTCTCACCGGGCGCGTGTAGGCTGACGTCCGACAGCACCGGCTCACCGTGATCGAAGTAACGGAACGTGACCTGGTCGAAGACGACATCGCCTTGAATGACCGGCAGTTGGGTCGCATGCGGGCTGTCGACCACCTCGTTTGTCGTGTCGATGATCTCGAAGATACGGTTGCCCGACGCACCGGCCTGCGACATCTGGGTGATGATGAAACCCAGTTGACCAATCGGCACAAAGACGTACACCAGGTAGAGGCTGAATTTCTGCCATTCGCCCAACGTCAGGGTACCCTGGATAATCTGCACACCGCCAAAGTACAGCACGGCCGCTTGCCCCAGGTTGGCGATGAGGAACACGACCGGAAACAGGAAAGAAAACGTACGGCTGACTTTGATGTACTGCTGCATCAACGACTCGGCGGAGGCATCGAACCGTCGCGCTTCGTCCGGCTCACGGGCAAACGCCTTGACGACCTTGATGCCGGCCAGGTTCTCCTGCAGGATCGTGTTGAGTCGCGACAGACGGCGCTGAACTTCGGCGAAGANGGGCTGGCTGATCCGGCCAAAGATCATGAACAGCACCAGGGCAAGGGGCAGCACCGGCAGGATGATCAAGGTCAGGCGTACGTTGGTGAGCAGCAGGATCGTCAGTGTACCCACCAGCATGACGAGCGCCTGCACCGCCATCAGCAAACCCTGGCCGATGAAGAGACGCACCTTCTCGACGTCGTCCGTGGCCCGGATCATCAACTGGCCGGTCTGGGTTCGATCGTGGTAACTGAAAGAGAGGCGTTGAATCTTGGCGTAGAGGTCGTTACGGAAGTCGAACGCGACGTTCTGTGACAACTTCTCCGACATGAAGTTCTGCGCAAACGCGAACGCGCNCCGCATCACAGCGAACAGCAGAATCAAACCAATCGCGTACAGCAGAAACTGCTCAGCGTTGTTGAGATAGGCGTTGAACTGGTCGGGCGTCCAACCCAGCTTCTGCAAGGCCAGTGGCTGGAACTGCGCGGNGATCTGATCGATCTGTTGGGCGATCGTGCCATTGGTGACGGCGTCGATGATGTTCTGGACCATCTGGGGCACGGCCAGCTGGGCGGCAGTGGAGATGAACAAGAACAGGTAGGCCAGTACCGCCAATCTCCGGTAATGGCCCAGGTATCTGATGGCACGCGCCAGCCCGTTCGGCGTGGGCCGGTTTTCCTTTGGCGTGCGACGTCTGGTCGGAGCTAGTTGCACCTTGGGTTCTCCTTATGATCTCATGCTTCCGGCATGAACTGACACCGACGGGGCGGAATTGACCGTATGGCAGTCATCTACCGCGGTGTACTGCAGCAGAGACTGGCGCAGCTTGGCCAGCAGGCTGAGCAGTATGCTGCTTTCGTCAGGCGATAGTCCGGCGCACAGTTGGTTCAGAAACGCGACATGCTGTGGTGCATTTTCACGGATCTGCGTACGTGCGAGGTCGGTGAGGTGAATGGTGAACGACCGGCGGTCGTTTGGGTCGAGCTGGCGTGCGATGAGGCCCTGCTCCTCCAGCCCGCAGCAGCGCACTGACCGTGTTCTTGCTGACGTGCTGGTAGTGGCTCAACTGCGACGGTGACAATCCACTCATATTGCCACTGACTTCTTCGATGTACAGCCGCATCAGCAAGCCCCAGCGTGGGCCGACAGTTGATTCTCACGCAGGCGTTCGGAAAAATGCCGTCGTACAGGCTGTTGACGATCCGTAACGCGCAGCAGCTCGATACCGCGTGTGTCGGTAATGCCATGCTGCTGCATGAACGCGCAAGCGTGGGTGGTTCTTGAGCTGATCCGCTGAATTGTCCATGATCTCCTTCATCGATTTAGTAACACGTAGAACTATTCGAGACCGTACCATTCTCGCGCAGATCTGCCAGTTTGATGTAGGCCATCTTCCAAACGGGTGGCTACGGCGCATCAGGAATTCCAGATGTAGCCAACGATCTTATGCGCAAAGCGCACACAGAGCACAAAGCATGGCCTGGTTGTTCTGCTCTCGTACCGCGGCTCTGTGATCCAGGCGTTCTGTGTGGTTGAAGCGGCGCTGCATTTGGAATTGCTGGGCGCCCACCGCAGCGCGCCTTGGCTCGCGCTCGTTCCTTCACAGCAGACGCGCCAGACGCACGAAGCCACCCGTAACACTGGCGAACTCGCCCGACAGGTACGCCTGACTCCCCCAGGCCAGCACCACCTCACCCACCCGCGCCCACCCCGCGCCTGCCCCTTCACGACAAGCGCACCAGACGCACGAAGCCACCCGTAACACTGGCGAACTCGCCCGACAGGTACGCCTGACTCCCCCAGGCCAGCACCACCTCACCCGCCCGCGCCCAGCGCAGCGCACCCTTGGCCCGCTCGACCGTGATCGCCGCGCCTCATCCGGCATCCGGTCAACGGCGTGCTCATCCCCACCGCGCCAGCGGCGCCGGCCCCACCGCCAGCCCCACCGCCGCGCCGCCCTCAGCCCGCGCCTGCGCCAACCGCGCCACACGTCGCACACACTCCGCCAGGTGCTCGCCCGCCTGCGGCTCGAACACATACGCCGCCGTACGACCACCCTCCACCATCACCGCCATCACCACCATCACCACCCCCATCTCCCTCCAACCCCCAACCCCCAACCCCAACCCCCAACTTGACCACCCAGCCCATCCCACTACAATACAGCAGGTCGCGTTGCCGCCGCCATGGAGGTTACAGCAATGACCCATTTCATCATCGATCCCGCCACGACGATGGGCACAGTCTATCTGACCATCACCAGCATGGACCGGGCCTTACGTTTCTACGTGGACATCCTGGGATTTCGCCCGCAGGCCCGCCAGACTGGTATCGTCGCCCTGACCGCCGACGGTGAGACCCCACTGATCGTTCTCCGGGCGCAGCCGGCCGCCAGACCGCGCCCAGCGCACGACGGGGCTGTACCACATCGCCCTGCTCGTGCCCAGTCGGGCCGAACTGGGACGGACGCTGTTGCAGTTGGTAGAGGCTGAGTATCCCCTGCAAGGCGCGGCCGATCACCTGGTCAGCGAGGCCATCTATCTGGCCGATCCCGATGGCAACGGGCTGGAGATCTACCGTGACCGCCCGCGCCGAGTGGCCCGTGCAGAACGGGCAGGTACGCATGGCCACTGACCCGCTCGACGCCAAAGGGGTTGTGGAAGCGGGGCGCAGTGAGGCGCGAGCGTGGAATGGCATCGCGCCCGGCACGCATCGGCCACATGCATTTGCAGGTCTCGGCCTGCGGGCGGCCGAACAGTTCTACGTGGATGGACTGGGGTTTGGGCTGATGCAGCGTTTTGCCCCCAGTGCCCTGTTCGTCGCGGCCGGCGGTTACCATCACCACCTCGGCATGAATACCTGGAACAGCCTGGGCGCCCCACCCACCCCGCCCGATGCGGTCGGCCTGCGCCACCTGACCATTCAACTGCCCGATGAGGCGGCATGTGCGCGTGGTACAACACGTGCAGGCGCAGGGTTTCCCGTCAGAGCGGCGGCCGGCGCCTGGTGGCTGACCGATCCCGCATCGGGCGCCGGCGTTATCCTGGTCGCCGGTCGAACTCCGCCCGCGGTGGAAGACCTGGCGGCCGCCGCGGCCTGATCGGCCGGGCATAACCCCCAGGTTCAGTAACCACTCAGGCTGGCTCAAAGAAACCGGGTTTTTGTCTCGCAGACCAGGGTCATGGCGCGATGAAAGACCGTTGTACAGGCGAAAACCTTGCTCGCACGAGAAAAACCTGGTTTCTGAACACCTGACTAATACTACAACCGTACTTCGCTGGCAATGTCTCGTTGAGCCGGTGTTGCAGCCAGATTTCGGCATCCCAGACCGCTAGCGAAGCGTCTCGCGCTGGCAAGCCAGATGCTTCGGCCCAAACGACGGGCCTCAGCATGACAAGTACGGTTGTAGTATTAGGCAAGCAGATGGCGAATATCATGCGTCCCTACGGGACGCTCGAGAACGTGTACGTCCCGAAGCTTAATTCATGCGTCCCTACGGGACGCTCGAGAACGTGTACGTCCCGAAGCTTAATTCATGCGTCCCTACGGGACGCTCGAGAACGTGTACGTCCCGAAGCTTATTCATGCGTCCCTACGGGACGCGATGCGATGGAGAGCGAATGTCGAGCACCCTATCGGGGCGGAAGGCATAGCGCGATCGCGTCCCGTAGGGACGCCCGACTTTAGGGCCGAACGCCGCGACGGGGTGGAATGTATGGCGCGAGATCGCGTCCCGTAGGGACGCCCGACTTTAGCCCATGCCGCGTGGGATACGCGCCCGTCCCGTAGGGACGGTTGACTCTAGTGCTACAACCGTACTTCGCTGGCAATGTCTCGTTGAGCCGGTGTTGCGGCCAGATTTCGGCACCCCAGACCGTCAGCGAAGCGTCTCGCGCTGGCAAACCAGATGCTTCGGCCCAAACGACGGGCCTCAGCATGACAAGTACGGTTGTAGTATTAGGCAAGCAGATGGCGAATATCATGCGTCCCTACGGGACGCTCGAGAACGTGTACGTCCCGAAGCTCAATTCATGCGTCCCTACGGGACGCTCGAGAACGTGTACGTCCCGAAGCTTAATTCATGCGTCCCTACGGGACGCTCGAGAACGTGTACGTCCCGAAGCTCAATTCATGCGTCCCTACGGGACGCGATGCGATGGAGAGCGAATGTCGAGCACCCTATCGGGGCGGAAGGCATAGCGCGCGATCGCGTCCCGTAGGGACGCCCGACTTTAGGGCCGAACGCCGCGACGGGGTGGAATGTATGGCGCGAGATCGCGTCCCGTAGGGACGCCCGACTTTAGCCCATGCCGCGTGGGATACGCGCCCGTCCCGTAGGGACGGTTGACTCTAGTACTACAACCGTACTTCGCTGGCAATGTCTCGTTGAGCCGGTGTTGCGGCCAGATTTCGGCATCCCAGACCGCTAGCGAAGCGTCTCGCGCTGGCAAACCAGATGCTTCGGCCCAAACGACGGGCCTCAGCATGACAAGTACGGTTGTAGTATTAGGCAAGCAGATGGCGAATATCATGCGTCCCTACGGGACGCTCGAGAACGTGTACGTCCCGAAGCTCAATTCATGCGTCCCTACGGGACGCTCGAGAACGTGTACGTCCCGAAGCTTAATTCATGCGTCCCTACGGGACGCTCGAGAACGTGTACGTCCCGAAGCTCAATTCATGCGTCCCTACGGGACGCGATGCGATGGAGAGCGAATGTCGAGCACCCTATCGGGGCGGAAGGCATAGCGCGATCGCGTCCCGTAGGGACGCCCGACTTTAGGGCCGAACGCCGCGACGGGGTGGAATGTATGGCGCGAGATCGCGTCCCGTAGGGACGCCCGACTTTAGCCCATGCCGCGTGGGATACGCGCCCGTCCCGTAGGGACGGTTGACTCTAGTACTACAACCGTACTTCGCTGGCAATGTCTCGTTGAGCCGGTGTTGCAGCCAGATTTCGGCATCCCAGACCGCTAGCGAAGCGTCTCGCGCTGGCAAGCCAGATGCTTCGGCCCAAACAACGGGCCTCAGCATGATAAATACGGTTGTAGTACTGAGCAGTTACCACGTTCACCAGAATCTGCTCGCAGTTGGAATAGGGCCGTTGTTCTGGCTGTACACAAAGAAGGGAGTAACCACTCAGGCTGGCTCTAGAGAAACCGGGTTTTTGTCTCGCAGACCAGGGTCATGGCGCGATGAAAGGCCGTTGTACAGGCGAGAACCATGCCCGCACGCGAAAACCCGGTTTCTGAACGGTTGGCTGGGAGCCTATCCGAATAACCCGGAAAACGCGCCACAGTGTTGCCCCGTGACGGTTATTCGGATAGGCTCTGAGCAGTTACAGAAGGGAGAACCGGCACGCTGTGGCCGGTTCTCCGCGGGTACTGCCTGGTTTGAGATGTCCCGGTGGTCACGCGGCGCGACCACCGACCGTCAGGTCACGGGCCGCGGCGCACCCACGGCAGCCACATACGCGAGCCGATGCCCTGGCCCACGACGACGCTGCCGTCGCTGGCCGTCGTGCCCGCGGCGATGGTAGCCGCGCGGTCCGTCACGCACTTTGGTGAAAATCAACGTGCTGACGCCACTGCCCACACCCTGCAACTGAACGGTGGCCAACTGGCCACTGCCATCAGGCCCCGCGGCCGAGCCGACCGTGTAGCCGGCAAAGCGGACCGTGCCGGCCGTACTATTGACCAGGGGCCAAGCAGGGTCGCGGTATTCCCGGTGCTGCCCAGCAGCGGACCGAGGGTCACCGTATTGACCCGAACCACCGCGGGTCGTACGTAATGACGAATTTGAAGGCCCCCAGGTCCTGCGCACCGCTGATCTGGACCTGAAGGTTCGCCGTGGCGCCCACTGCCAGATTAAGGGGTTGGGTGACAGTGTGACGGTTGGTGCATTGGGCGTGCTGCCCACTGTGCCCACGCTGAACGTCAGTACAATGAGTAGAAGCAGCAGAACTACCCCGAAATGGCGTCGCATGATGTCCTCCTGGGAGCCTATCCGAATAACCCGGAAAACGCGCCACAGTGTTGTCCCGTGACGGTTATTCGGATAGGCTCTAACGCTTACTGCCGCGCCTGGTCGGCGCCGCCGCCAGCGATTCTAGCACACCCCTGACCTGTCAGCAAACCGCGACGAACCTCCAAAGTTGCACAACCTGCGGGGTGGTCGGCCGTTACTTCGTATACTCGTAGAACCCACGACCGCTCTTGCGCCCGAGGTGGCCGGCCGTCACCATGCGGCGCAGCAGGGTCGGCGCCTTGAAGCGCGTCTCGCCCAGTTCTTCGAACATCACGTCGGCCACGGCCAGGGTCGTATCGAGGCCCACAAAATCGGCCAGCGTCAGCGGCCCCATGGGGTGATTGGCGCCCAGTTTCATGCCGTTGTCGATATCCTCCCGGCTGGCCAGCCCTGCTCGTANGACGCGAATGCCGTCGATGATGTAGGGGATGAGCAGCCGGTTGACGACGAAGCCGGGCGAATCCTTGGCGACGATGATCGTCTTGCCCATACGCTCACCNNCACGCCGCGCCACGGCCAACGTCTCCTCGCTCGTGTCGATGGTGCGCACCAGCTCGAGCAGCGGCATCACCGGAACGGGGTTGAAGAAGTGCATACCCAGTACCTGACGGGGCCGGGCCGTCGTCGCGGCCATCTCCATCACCGAAATTGACGATGTGTTGCTGGCCAGAATCGTCTGCGGCGGGCACAGGGTCTCCAACCGGCCAAAGATGACCCGCTTCAGGTTGATGTCCTCAGTCACCGCCTCGATCACCAGGTCGGCCGCCGCCAGACCCTCATCCAGGTTGACGCCCGAGGAGATACGGGCCACTGTAGCCGCCTGCTCATCGGCCGTCAGTTTACCCCGACTGACGGCCCGGCTGAGTGAGGCCTCGATCCGGCGCAGACCGCGCTGGCGCATGTCTTCGTCCTGCTCACGAATGATCACCGTGTAACCGCTGCGCGCGGCCACTTCGGCGATACCCGAACCCATCAAGCCGCAGCCAATCACGGCAATTGTATTCACATCCATTGTGACACCTGACTTTCCTCCTGTGGATAAGTAACCGTTACGGGTTGTCGAGATTGCGCGTCAAAAACACGTCCCTGGAAGGATACCACATCTTGGGCGAATTGTCACAGCGCCCGACGTGCGCCGACCCATGGCCGACACGACAATCGGCCGCCCTCCTCTGGTGTGGCCAGCGCCGCTGGGCGAGACGACGCGAGGGCAGAAGGGATCAGGGCCGCTCAGACACCCCGACCCGGGTCGATGTGGATCGTGCCTACCTGGCCCAACGCGCCGTCAACCGTAATTTTGACCGGGAGAAACTGCCGGATGATGTCGGCGTTGGTGAGCAGGTGCTGCGTCACCTGCCCGGTGCGCATGCTGGATGGGCCGTCGGCCAGCGCCATCGGCAGCAGCAGTTGATCAGCCAGGTGTTCATCGATCGCGCCATCGTGCCGCAGCCAGTGCAGCAGCTGATCGACCGCCTCGTCCGCGACACGTTCGGCCGGTTTGCCGCGTTCGCCCAGGCCCACGTAGCAGGCGCGCCCCGCCGCACATTCGGCGTGCAGCAGCAGGAACGTACCCTGCCCATACGCTGGCATCTCCAGCAGGTCGATCTCGACCGGGGCCTCGATCCCGAGCAGGCGCTGCATGGCCTGTTGGCGCTGGCGTTCGGCGATGCTGCGCGGCAGGTTGGCAACGCCGGAAATGCCCTGCACGCGGCGCAGTGGGCCGCGTGCGACGAGGTGCAGCGGTCGCCGAGGTCGCGCCGGCTGGATCGTAGCTTCGATGCGCCCGCGTCCCTTGGGGTAGAAGCCGGCCTGCGTCAGCCCCAGCGTAGCATCGCAGCCCATGGTTTGCATGAAGGGCAGCCACTGCCACTGCAGGTAGTGAAACGGCGNGGCCCAGGGTACGTGCGTGCCACCACTCAGGCTGACTTGCGACGGCGCACTGGCCAGGCTGAGCGGCAGAAAGATCGTCTGCAGCACCAGGCTGGTGGCGCCCGCGGTGCCAATGTCGAAGTTGTAGCTGCCGGCGCGGAGTCTCCCCGGCGCAAACGTCAGCGTGGACGCGCCCACGTGCGCACCCTGCACCGTGGCGCCGCTCACCGCGGCCGCGGCGGCCACCGCCCGGAGGTGCTGCGCCGCCAGCCCGGGCTTGGGGCGTCGTGCGGATATGGTNNGCAGTTGCACCGGCTGGCCGGTGAGCACACTCAGTGTCAACGAGCTGCGCAGAACCTGCCCACCGCCCTCGCCGGCCGAGCCGTCGATCTGGATCACGTGGGCCACCCGCTCGGCGCGGCGACGCTGTCGAGCAGCACTTTGCGTTTGAAGGCAGCCTCGACCAGCGGCAGGGCGTTGCGTTCGGTATCCCAGACTTCGACCGCGGNGTACTCATCGGCGATCAAGGTCAGGCGCAGGGTATCCTCAGCCCAGGTCACCGTGATGTCATCGATCGTGGCGTTGCGGCCGCGTTCCAGAAACTCGGCCAGGCGCAGAATGGCCGACAGGCGCGTGAGCAACAGGTCGTCCCCTCGCGNCAGCAACGGGCGGAATTCGCCGACGTCGGGTTTGCCTTTGCGGTGGTAACGGGTGAGCAGGGCAATCAAGGCCGCTTCACGCGCCGTAAAACCGGGCAGGCCGCTGTTGACGATCAGGGTTTGGGAGTGTTTGTGGTGATCGTAGTAGCTGATGATCGTGCCAATGTCATGCAGCAGCGCTGCGGCGTCGAGCAGTTCACGTTCACACGGGCCGTAGCCATGCAGCGGCGCCAGCTGTTCNNTGAACAGGCGGCCAGCCAGGTAACGCACGTGGTTGGCATGGGCCTTCTGGTACTGATAGGTGCGCGCCATGTTCAGCACACTGAACCGGCGCACGTCGGGAATGACCGGGTACGAAAAATGCTGCCAGAAGTGCTCGAAGAAGACCCNCTCGCGCAGGCCGTTCACCGAAACTGTCGNCTCTTCGACCTTGAGCCGCTCCATGATGGTGCGAATGACCAACGCACCAGGCAGGATGATGTCGGCGCGATCTGCGCCCAGGCCGGGGATCAGTTGGCGTTCAGCCAGGGGTACNNGGCGCAGTCGGTCGATGCTGGCGGTGATCGCCTCGCGGGTCAGCGTAAACCCATGCAGTGTGTTCAGTGGGTAGCGCTGGCGTGCCGCCTCGATACTGGCCAGGTTACGAATCGCACCCCCAAGGCCCACCAGNNGCTGCCCATTTTTTCCCAACCAGGGGACCGTATCCAGTTGGCGGTTGATTTCACCCTGCACCGCGTCGACTTCGCTCGGCTGAACCGGGTCGTTATGAATGAACCGTTCCGTGAGCGCCAGTGTACCCAGAATCAGGGAAACGCCGCGCTGGAAGCGCCGCTCGCGCACCTCGCTGATCTGTGCGCTGCCCCCGCCAATATCGACCACTACCCNCTGCGTGAGCGGCACTTCGTTCAACGCACCGAGGGCGCCGTAATAGGCCTCCTGCTCACCGCTCAGNNCACGCAGCGTCAAACCCAGTTCGCGGCGCACGCGTTCCACGAACGCCGGGCCATTGACCGCTTCGCGCACGGCGCTGGTGGCGGTTGGCAGAATGATATCGACNNGCGTGCTGTCGCAGAAGCGTTTGAACAGGCGCAGCGTGACCAACGCCCGTTCCACCGCCTCCTCGCTGAGTCCCCGCCGTGTCATGCCCTTGCGTAAACGCACCACCTCGCGGATCTCATCGTCCAGGTGATAAGCATAGCCGGGAATGGCGTGCATCACCACCAGGCGNNCGGTATTCGAGCCAAGGTCGATAATGGCAATTCGCAGTGGCTGAATAGAGGTCATCGTTGGTTCTCGCCTCCAAGACGAATGCTGCTTTCACAACCCGCGCCGTACTCCCGCGGCCGCAGTACGACGTTCACCCTCAGCCTTCGGTCGGTCACCGCCAAGCGGCGCTCACCAGCGGCCCACGCCCGGCAGTAGCCGGTCCAGCAGATGGGCGGTGACCCCGCCGGCCTCGCGCAGCATGTAGAACAACTCCGCGCGTCCCGAGCGGGAAATGGGTGAGCTGCGTGTGGGTGAGGCGAAAGGCTCCAGTCCCAGNNCTCGCGCCATCAGCTTGAGGCGCATCATGTGGAAGGGATCGCTGACCAGGACAATGCGCCGCAGCCCACGTGCGTGCAACAGCCCGGTCACGTTACGCAAACTCTCCCACGACGTCGCCCCNNCCCTCTTCGGCCAGCGCGCGGCGGCCGGTACGCCGTGTGCCACCACGTAGGCCTGGCCGACGCCCCCTTCGCTGAAGCGCTGGTNCGGCTCGTTACCGCCCGTAGTGATCAGCAGTGGGGCCACCCNCTGCTGGTACAGCGCCAGGGCGTGATCGAGGCGTGCGCGCAACACCGGCGAGGGCCGCCCATTCCACTGCGCCGTGCCCAACACGACGATGGCGTCGGCCGGGGTGGCTTCGTCGCGNNCCGACTGCACGTGGATCAGGAAGACCAAACCCACTACGTAACACACAGCCATCACGCCGACGAAAGCCAGCAGGTTACGCAGGATACGCAGCGCGTCGCCGATTATCTGACGGCGAGAACGCGAGCGACGGCGGGCCATCACAGCACCAGCCCCAGCCGCGTGCGCCTGGCCCGGTCGAAATCACCGATGAAGGTCCACCAGTTGGACAGTGGCCGGCCACGAAAGGTCAGGCGGTTGTCGGCGCCCGGCACATTCTGCATCCAGTAAACGAACCAGGTCAGGCTGTCACCGCGCCAGCGTGTGCAGTTGAGTCGCTGACGCTGGCCGCTGCCCTNCGGCGTCCAGTCCTCGATATCGGTCCAGACGTAGGCCGGGTTGGCCCAATCGTAGTCGCGCACCCCGTTGGGCGGGTAATGCGCCCAGCCGCAGCGCCCGGCGCCCGGCTTGCCAACAAAGCGGTCCCAGAAGAGATGGCGGTCGACCGTCCCCAATACCGCTTCGATCTGATGCATGTGGTCTTCCACGGCTTCGGACGGGCCGCGCTGGTAGTTGTAGTGATACACCGTGTAGGTCTGCCCGAACACCGGCAGATCGTGTGCGTCGCGGTCGCTATTGCTGATGTCACCAANAGGCCCGGCCATGTTCGATTCCCACAGGTCGATCACCCCGCCGTGGTAGCCCCAGAGCCAGATTTCCTTGACGCCCCGGGTTTCCACCCAGCTACGGGCATCGATCCGCTGCATGATGGTGTGGTAGTCGGTCATGGGGAGGCGATGCCCCGGCTTGGGCCAGGTGGGCAGCGGTTCCAGAATCTCGATTGACCCCGCGACCGTGTAACGCAGGCTGGGCCGGGCCTGCGGGTTCTTATACCCGTGGTAGGCGCTGCCCCGCTGCAGCGCATCGATGACCTGTGCACTGGTGACCTGCACCTGCTGGCGTACCACTTCCAGTGGTGCGCCCACATCGCCCGTCACCCACCGGTCGATCGCGCCGTCGCGCACGGGAANATAACTGACCATCAACACCGGAATCACGAAGGGCAGCGCTTCATCCGCTGCGGTTCGATCCAGCTCAGCGTGCACGGCATCAACTGATGTTACCGGCGATGAAGTGATCCGTCGCCGCCCGTGCAGCAGGCGCTCCCACAGGCCCTCATACTGGCTTCACCTTCCGCTCAGTCCCGTGCGTCGTAACGTTGGATAAGCGAGACTACAGTGTCGTGGCCGGCCGCGGTGGCCACTTCCAGCGGCGTTTGCCCTTCACGGTCGTGTGCACTCGGGTCAGCGCCGTGCTCCAGCAGCCATGCCGCCATACTGGCCTGGTCGAACTGCGCGGCGCCATGCAGGGCCGTCGTCACACNCGCGCCCTGGTTGACGTCAGCCCCAGCCGTCAGGAGCAGCCCGGCCACCTGTATGTGGTTAGTGATGGCGGCATGGTACAGCAGCGGAATGCCATGCGCGCCAGTGGCGTGCGCCAGGGCCGGATCGGCGCGCAGGAAGTCGGTCACTGCGTCGATCTGCCCGAGCATGGCCGCGGCGCAGATGTCGAGCGGCGCCCCGGCCGCCAACAGGTATTCAGCGATGTCACGCCGACCGACCTGAGCGGCAGCGGCGAGGGCCGTCTCGTCCCAGCTGGCATGGGCGTTGAGCAGTGCCGGGTACTGCGTCAGCAGTTCCTGGACACGCGCCAGGTTGCCGTGCGCATTGCCCACGAACTCGTCGATCAGGTCTTGCGGTAGTGTTTGATGGTCGTCCATACGCTGCTCCTTCACCAAAGATAGACCGCGAGAAGTATACCACTGAACGGCCGGAATTGCCCAAGAAGCGTTTTCTGGATTACACCGATCTGCGGTACAATGCCGGCACCCTATTCCGTGAGGTAACTCACCATGACCATTCTGCGTGTCTTGGAGTCCTGCCTGTACGTGGACGACCTGGCGGCTGCCGAGGCCTTCTACCACGACGTCCTCGGCCTGCCCGTTTATGTCCGAGTACCGGGGCGGCACGTCTTTTTCCGCTGCGGGCCGGGCATGTTCCTGGTGTTCAACCCACAGCGCACCGCCATCGCCGCCGGTGACGTGCCCACCCACGGCGCCCATGGGCCAGGCCACGTTGCCTTCGCCATCGATCAGGTTAGCCTACCGGCATGGCGTGAGCACCTGCACGCCCACGGCATACCGATCGAGGCCGAGATCGCCTGGCCGGCCGGCGGTCATTCCTTCTACTTCCGCGACCCGGCTGGCAACAGCGTCGAACTGGCGACCCCGCAGATCTGGGCGTACGACGCGTAACTGCCCCAGCGTGATGGGCCGAGACTGGTGCTGCCGCAGCACACCTTGACCAACCCCAATCGTGAACTCCCGAGTCTGTGCTTTGGCCGAATCGGCAGACCGGGTGTATAATACAAACGGTTGTGTAGGGTAATTCACAATTTGTTGGTTACCGAGCGCCAGAGCGCCGTGGACGCCAAAAAGTGTGCTGGTTAGGCGTGCCGGGTAATCAGGTTGAAATCTGGTACCGAATGTTAGGATTCTCAAATGCAGTCTTAATGCTGCTCTAATGAAACCAACGTTACAATAGACAGAACTGCGTTGTAGCGGGTGTCGCGTCTATGGCGAGTCGAGTTGAGCTGTAGGGAAAGAATGAGCGTTACAGGACACGCGGCGCCACGCCATGTAAAGCATATGGGGGCGAACACATGATCAAACATACCAAACAACCGCCGTTGGCACAAGTCCTGGCGCATTTGCCCGAAGACGATCCGTCGTTTGGCCAGGTCGTGGCAATGTCTACTTACCACCGCAACGAGGTGATTGCATCACCCAACGACCTCAGGGATAAGCTGCACATCCTGATGGATGGCCGGGCGCAGCTCGTCTCCACCAATGCCGAAGGTCGCCGGCTGGTGTTGGCCACACTGGAAGCGGGGTCGATCTTTGGCGAAGGGGCGCTGCTCGATGGCGTCGCAGCCGATGCGTTGGCTGAAGCCCTTACCGACTGCACGGTCTGGGTCTTGCCCCGCAGCCAGGCGCGGGTCATGACCGAGCGGTACCCAATTCTAGGCTGGGGGTTGCTGCAAACCTTCGGCAAACGCCTGATGCAAGTCGAGTCGCGGCTCGAAGATGTGGCGTACAAGAAGTTGNNCCCGCGCCTGGCCGCACTGCTGCTGGAGCTGGCCGGCAATGAGGAAACCACCATCACCGGTACCAGCCACCAGGCCCTGGCCGATCGTTTGGGCACGTATCGGGAAACGGTCAGCGCCATCCTGCGTACGTTCAAACGCGAAGGCTGGGTCGATCTTGGTTATCGGCGCATCCGTATTCTCGATGTTCCAGCCCTGGAGACAGCCGCCAACAGCTTCTAGACCATCTTCTGGCCAACGGTATATGGTGTAAAAACACACAGAACCAGTTTCTGTGTGTTTTTTATGGTTCCATGGGTTGCGAGAAAGAAAAACCGGGGTAACCACTCAGGCTGGATCTAGAAAAACCCGGCTTCTGAACGGCTGGCTGAGCAGTTACGTTCTGGGTATTTCGTCTCTGGCGCCGGCGGGCGTCAAGGGTGTGCTGCACCACCAGGCCGGGGTTGAACCGGCCAGTCTACAGCCGCGCGTCACAGGCGTGGGCCACGCCGCAGCGCCGGCAGCGNNCCGGCTCCTGGTGCGAGCGGGTTACGTCCGGCGCAGCACTGGCGGCCCGCATCTCCGCCAGCACAGCCAGCAGCTCGGTGCGCAATGCCGGCGTGTAGTCGATGCGAAAAGTGGCATCCTCGCCGTAGTGAATCAGGCCATACGGCGGGGCCGTCTGCCACTGCTCTTCCACCAAGAGGCAGTACGCGGCCAATTGCATGATGTGGCCCGGTAGGGCTGNTGAAGGCCGCCGGCCGGTCTTGACCTCGACCGGTACCGGNNGGCCTGACCGCGCCACTTCCACCAGGTAGTCGGGCTTGCCGATGGCTCCATAGCGCCGGCTGATCAGTGGCCGCGCCACCGGCTGCCAGGCCCGGCTGTCGCTGTAAACGACCTCGCCCGCGGGTAGACCGCCGCGCACCCGGCGCCGACGGCTTAGAATCAAGAGCCAGAGGCCGATGAGCAGGAGGGCAACGAGTAGGATGAGGAGAGTGGAGGGCGGAAGTTGGAGGTTGGAGGTTGGAAGGTGGAGAGTGGAGCTTGGAAGTTGGAGGTTGGAGGTTGGAAGGTGGAGGTTGGAGGTTGGGGGTTGGAAGGTGGAGGTTGGAAGGTGGGGGTTGGAGGGGGAGGTTAGCCTTCACGGGAGGAGCCGCCGTCGTAGGGGAGGATGATGACCGGGACGTTGCTGGGGTTCCACGCCGACAGCCACTCGATGTCGGCCGGGTTCATGCGAATACAGCCGCGCGAGGCCGGGTAGAGGCCCATGGCATCGAGCTGTTCGTAGACTTTGTTGCCCTGTGCGTCGAAGGTGTAGGGCGCGCCGTGGATGAGGATCGAGCCGCCAGCCTTGAACAGGAACCAGCCATGGTCGCGTATACCCCGCGCCGAAAAGGTGCCCCAATAATCACCCACACGTCCCGACCAGGCCGGCGTACGCCAGAGCTTTCGGGGTCGCCGGTGCTGACCGGGAAAGTACGCACGGTCGACCCTTCGCCAACGACCATTTCCTGCAAGTTCTGATTGACCACGATGAAACGCTGCGCCGGGTCGAAGCCGTACGTACGTACCAGGTCGGCCAGGTCGGGCGATACGGTCGGAACCGGTGTGGTTTGTGCGATCGGCGCCGGCGTCACGGTGGGCAGTACCGGCGTGTTGGTCGGCAGCGGTGTCAGCGGCGTCGGCGTCACCGAGGGGGTCGGCGCCACAGTGGGCGTTTTGGTGGGCGTGGGCGGCAGGGGAGTCGGTCCTGTCCCAGGATAAGCGTCAGTGGCCCACCGGCAGCGCTACAGCCGCTCAGCAGCAGGCCGACCACAACGGCCAGGATGAACAAAATCAGTGTACGCCGGCGCCGAGAGGTGCGGTTCGTCAGGTGCAACATGGTCACGCCACACTACCCCGGATCAGCATCCACAACAACAGCAGGCCCAGCAGCGCGGCCACGATCATCAAGCCAACCCCAATCTGCTGCAAACGCTGGGCCGATTTCATCTGGCGGCCGTGTCGGGTATGGGCGGCCGACCCCGCGGCCATTTCGGCCAGATTGCTCGATGGCACCTGCTGGATGCGGGCCAGCCACCAGGCGCGATGGCAGAAGAGGTACTGGCCGATATCACTGGCGCGAATCAGCGGCTCCTGGCTCACAGGTCATCCCCGTCTCCCCGTCGGGCGCGTAGGCCGGTTCCAGGATATCGCCAAGGTGGTTCATGCCCAGGTGCTCCTCGAAGGCCAGCAGGGTGGTGCGCATCTGTTCCTGGCGCACGGCCACCGTCAAGTCGCCACGCGTACGCTCCAGCACACCGCGCACAACGTCGGTGTGGCGCCGTAAACCGCCGGTGATGGCGTCGGGGAAGTCGATCGCGATCAGAAAACTGTAGACATCGTCCATGATGGTCAGGAACGGCTCAGCTTCGGCGACCTGGCCGCGGCGGATCAGATCAAGGATGAAGCGCCGCATCTCGGTGACGGCCTCCGCCAGCCCGCGCAGGTAAGTTGCCCCCACCACACCCACCTCGGTCGGTCCCGGCAGTGACTCACCACTGACAAACGCCAGGACCAGAAAGGCCTCGGTCAGTTCTTTGAGCGCATCCTGGGTGTAGCCGGCGTAATAGAGGTCGGGGTGCTGTTGGAGGTCGCGCACCATCTCGTTGGCCGCGGCCTGCGCGGTGCCCAACAGGGCGCGGGCCTCGCCGAACTCATGGCGGTGCGCGGCGCGGATGCTGTGTGCGCAGTAGCGAATCAGCTCGCGCGAGCGGCGTAGGGTGAGGTCACGCGTCGTTCTTGAGCGTGCTCAGCTTCGATCTGGGCGATGGTTTCGGCCAATGCCGGCATGGCAGTACCTGATAGGATGAATTTGGCCCCATGTGGGGCCTGGCAGGGATTATAAACCGATTTCGACTGAGTGGCAAACGAGGGGCAATTCTAACAACGAGGGACGGGTCGCGGCCTGGGCCGATCGTAATCGGCCCAGGCCGCCGCACTTCAACCCTACAATCTACTTCAGATTCGGGTCTACGGTCGTTGGCGGCGAGGCGCTAACCGCCAGGCAGTTCTGCCCCCACATCGGCGTGACCTGCATGATGTCATAGATGGTGATGACACCATCACCATCATAGTCGTACGGAGGCCCGGCGGCCTGCCCCACAGGCTGGCGATCGCCGTGATATCCTCTACGCCCACGCCGGCCGGCGCCACAAAGTCGGGGCAGATCGCCCAGGTTGGTAGCGAAGTTCAGCGCCCCGCTGGAATTGCTATAACCGAGCGCCTCGATGTGGTACACCACACCCGCCTGCAGCGGCAGTTGCGTCCGTGATTGAAGGTTGGCGAAGTCGTCGTTACAGGCGGCCAGGCTGAGCGCGCCCCGGTTACCGGTCCACACGGCCAGCACCGTGTCATAGTTGCTGGTCAGCGTATCGGCTGTCAGCACACGGTTGTAAGGCGAAGTGATCGTGTACCACACCGAATGCGACCCCTGGCCGTTGAAGAAGGCGCCGCACACGAACGATGGGTCGTCGCCCGCGGTCGTGGCGCTGGTCGTGTTCTCGTAGTCGGTGTAAGAGGCGCCGGTGACCGTGAGGGCATTATTGAAATCATCGTTGGGCGGCGGGTTGAGGCTGATCCCGAAGTTCAACACACCGCCGGGGTTCGCCCCATAGGCCATCACCTCGATGTAATAGGTGACGCCGCCGGTCAACGTGATGTCGAGTTGCGACGTATAGTTGCTACCGCCATCGTCATTACACGCCTGGTTAGTCAAGAATCCCCACGCGCCAGACCACACGGCCAGCACGGTGTCGTAATTACTGGAGACGGTACTCATGTGGAAATTACCCGTGGCCGGCGGCGTATAAGCATACCACACGCTGCGCGATTGGCGTGGAACCACGGTCGATGCGCAGGGGACGAATGGGTCAAGACCCTGGGTAGTCGCACCAGTCGTATTCAGGCCAGCAACCGCGTAGGGCATGCTGCTGACAATCGCCGCGTTTTGGAAATCGTCGTTGGCCGGACCGCTGCGGTAATTGATCGTGTTCTGGTACAAATCCATGATCGGCCCGCCGCTGCTGTTGTTGTGCCNCCGGCTGAGCCACGNAGCCCAGAATTGCGACATGACGTCGTTGTTGGCGTAGTAGAACGTGTCCCAGAAGTTGACGAAGCCGCCGTCACTGTAGATATCGTCGCCATCATCGTGGGTATCGTACATATCCCACAGCGCACCGGCGACGCGGCCTTCCACGTTATCGCCGTTGTTCCAACCATAAGTGCCCCAGGTGGGGTTTTCCAGGTTGAGCGAGGCGCCGCTGGGCCAGTAGAAGGTCGGGTCGTTGCTCACCACCGAGGGTATGAACTCCGCGAAACCCTCGGTCCATGCACAGCCCTGACTGGTGGCGCCTGGAATCGAGTGCGGGTTGCAGTTGGGGTTGGGCGGCATGTAGTTGCCGTAGATGTTGTACATCACGTTATGTGAATACTCGTGCATCGCTACCGACTTACCCAACGGATCGACGCCGGCCAGATGCACGTTACCGCCCGGCGTGTAATAGGTGCCGTCGGTGCTGTCGATCTTCCACTGCGCGGTGCTTGGCCCAGCCGTGGCCGTGCCGCTCAGCCCATTGAAGAAGGTGAAGCGCCAGGTATCGTTCATCTCGCGCTGCACCCAGTAGGCCCGTTCGTAATTGTCGCCGTTCACGACATACCAGTTGCCGATACTGTATGTGCCGTCGGGGAACACCGACACCCCGTCTGNTGTGCGAAAGGCGTTGCCAACCGAGTTGCTGGTTCCCCAATCCGGGTTGACCACAGCCAGGATATCGCTGTTAGGGTTGTAGCTAGTCCAGGAGTACAAGAGCGTACGCACGCCCGCCGCGCCTGGGTTACTCACCGGCCCACACGAGTAGTTACCGCTCATATCGGTGAAACACCACGTCAGGTGACCGTAGTTGTCACCCCGCACCAACTCGACCAACATCTCCAGGGCGCCAACGTAGTTGTCGTCCCGGTCGTAGTAGGCCCAATTGCCGGTGACGGTCAGGTTACCGTCTGGCGCGGCGGCAGCTGGCGCCCGGCGGTGAGCGGCGGTGTTTGCGGCTGCGCTGACGTGGGTGCAGTCGCGGGATTGGCGCCCTTGGCCGGTTCCGGCAGTTGGCCCGGCGATGCTACAGGCAGGTCATACGGCGTCACGGGCGGCGCCGGGTTCTTGGCGGCGGGGCCGGCACGACACGTTGGGGGTCATAGGGTGTACTGTGAACCTGGGCTTCGTCCAGCAACTGTCCATCGCCCGGCGTCTGCAGGCCACCCAGATGGACCTGGGCGGCTGGGGAAATCGGTGCAAAGCCGAACTGACTCTGGTCTTGCCCAATCGACAGGTAGATAGCCTTCAGGTCGCCCCAGCTGTTTTGATCATCGATCGGTCGTAATGCCCGGCAGGCAATCGTTGTGTCTCCCAGGGCGGTGAAGCGCACTTTGGCCGACAGTGTGACCGGTTGATCGACGGCCAGGTCGCCCTGCCAGCTGGCCTCACCGGCCTCGGTCTGCACCGCTGTGGGTAGTTCAAGGCGCAGCGTTGTGCCGGGGGCGGGTTGGGAGGCGTTCGCCTGGCACGTGACGGTGGCCAGATCGCCCAAACGTGGCGCCTGATCGATCGTCAACGTGACCGTGATGGGGGTTTGGGGCAGGGTGGTGCGGCCCAAATCGGCCGGGCGCGCGGCATAGGAGACAGAGGGAATGAGCACTGCAGACAGCGCGATCAGCAGGGCAGCCGTCACATAAGCCAATCGCAGCAACGGGTTGATGTGGTCAGACATGAACTGACACCTCCAACAGCGGCTCGGCAGGCGCAAAAACACGAACGGTCAGGGAGCGTATTGTAGCGTGTGTGCATTCGGTGCCTGCGCAAGACAAGAATAAACCCAGGTAGCCCCGGGTCGGCATGAGGCTTGACGGGTACTGCTCAGCGCCTGTTACAGGGCGCCGTTTGCCATCACCGCGAGACTGTCTATAATTGTGCCGTACATCAACCACTGAACAGGTACTGACTTCAGTCGAAAGGATCGTCGGCCTTGAACCAGCCTCCCTATTCCAATGACCGCTATCTGCGCGTTGCACGACCACATCCTGGTCTACGACGGTGCGATGGGCACCAGCATCCAAAAATTCGAGCCAACTGCAGCCGATTACGGCGGTGAGAAGCAGTGGGGTAACAATGATTATCTGGTTGTCAGCCAACCCTCGATGATCGAGGCGATTCACGCTTCGTTTCTGGCCGTTGGCTGTGAGGTGATCGAGACCGACACTTTCCGCAGCAACCGCCTGACCATGCGCGAGTACGGTCTGCAAGACCAGGTCGTCGAGCTGAACCGCACGGCCGCACAGCTGGCACGCCGCGTGGCCGATCGATTCGCCGCCGACACGGGCATCCCACGTTTTGTGGCCGGTTCACTNGGGCCTACCGGTTACCTGCCCAGCGCCTCNGACCCTGGCCTCAGCAACGTGACTTTTCAGGAGCTGGCCGACGTCTTCGGCGAACAGNNGCGCGGCCTGGTCGAGGGCGGCGCGGACGTGCTGCTGCTCGAAACCCAGCAGGACATCCTCGAAGTCAAGGCAGCCGTGGCCGGCATCCAGCGCTACTTCCGTCAGGCCGACGTACGCATCCCCTTGCAGGTCCAGGTGACGCTCGACGTAACCGGGCGTATGCTGCTGGGCACCGACATCGCCGCTGTGCTGACGATTCTGCACGCCCTGCCCATCGACGTCATTGGCCTCAACTGCTCGACCGGCCCCGACTACATGCGCGAGCCGGTACGTTACCTGTGCGCCAACTCCAACCGGCCCATTGCGGTTATCCCCAACGCTGGTCTGCCGCTCAATATCGACGGGCAGGCGGTCTATCCAATGGAGCCTGAGCCCATGGCCGCCCTCCTGGGCGAGTTCGTGCGCGCTGGGGTGAACGTGGTGGGCGGCTGCTGCGGCACGACGCCGGCCCATCTGGCGGAAGTGGTCGCGCAGGTGGCGGAGGTGGGCGCGCGCGGGCCTGGCGCGCATCCGNNCAGCCGGCGTCTTCGTNNGCCGACCGTGGCATCGGCCATGCGCGCCACCGGGCTGGTGCAAGAACCGGCGCCCATGCTGATTGGCGAGCGCATCAACACCCAGGGCAGCAAGATCGTCAAGCGTCTGCTGTTGGCCGACGATTACGATGGCCTGGTGCAGATCGCCCGCGAGCAGGTCGACGGGGGCGCACACNNCCTGGATGTCTGCGTGGCCCTCACGGAACGGGCCGACGAGGCCGTGCAGATGCGCGCAACGGTGCGCCTGCTGGCCCAGTCGATCGGCGCGCCGCTGGTCATCGATTCGACTGAACCGGACGTCATGAAGACCGCCTTGGAGAACTACCCCGGCCGTGCCATCGTCAACTCGGTGCACCTGGAGGGCGGGCGTACACGCATGGACACTGTGCTGCCGCTGGCCGTGGAGCACGGCGCGGCCGTGATTGCCCTGACCATCGACCAGGTCGGCATGGCCAAAACCGCGNNGCGTAAACTGGAGGCCGCGCAGGCCATCTACGACATCGCTGTGGGCGAGTACGGCCTATCGCCCGATGCGCTGATCTTCGATACGTTGACCTTCACCCTGGCCACGGGCGACCCCGAGTTCGCCAACAGCGCGGTCGAGACGCTGGAGGGCATTCGGGCGATCAAGCAGGCGCTGCCAGGNGTGCTCTGTTCGTTAGGCGTGAGCAATCTCTCNTTTGGCCTGGCCATGGCCGCGCGGCCGCTCAACAGCGTGTTTCTGTACCACGCCGTGCAGGCCGGCCTGGATATGGCGATCGTCAACCCCAAACACGTGGCGCCCTACGCCGAGATCTCGAGCGACCTGCGTGCCCTGTGCGAAGACCTCATCTTCAACCGGCGACCTGACGCCCTGGCGCGCTACATTCTCTACTTCGAGCAGTACGCGGGCGACCTGGGCGAGCGCAAGACCGAGGCCGACCCGACGGCCGGCATGACAACCGAGGAGCAGCTGCACTGGCAGATCGTGCACCGCAAGAAGGAGGGGGTCGAGGAGTTGGTCAGCGCGGCGGTCGCCGCGCACGACCCGGTGTGGGTGCTGAACAACGCACTGCTGCCCGCCATGAAAGAGGTGGGTGACAAATTTGGCGCCGGCGAGCTGATCCTGCCCTACGTCCTGCAGTCGGCCGAGGTCATGAAGCGGGCCGTCGCCCGCCTGGAGACCTACCTGGAACGGCAGGAAGGCGTGACCAAGGGTAAAGTGGTGCTGGCGACCGTCTACGGCGACGTGCATGACATCGGCAAAAACCTGGTCAATACGATTCTGACTAACAACGGCTACACCGTTTTTGATCTGGGCAAGCAGGTCCCGGCCAACGTGATCGTCGACAAGGCCGCCGAGGTGGCGGCGGATGCGATCGGTTTGAGCGCGCTGCTGGTCAGCACCTCGCGCCAGATGCCACTGATCGTGCAGGAGCTGCACAAACGCGGGCTGAGCTTCCCGGTACTGGTGGGCGGCGCGGCGATCAACCGCCGTTTTGGCCGGCGCATCCTCTTCATGCAGGAAGCGGACGCGGCCGAACCTGTACCCTATGCGGCCGGCGTGTTCTACTGTAAGGATGCCTTCGANGGGCTGGATACGATCGATACTCTGTTGAACGAGGCCACACGCCCAGCTCTCCTGGAGCGTACGGTCGCCGAAGGGCAGGCTGAGCTGCGCGCGCTCAACGTCAGCGTGGCCTCGGGCGTCGAGCGTTCGGCGACGCGTGTTCTGACCGCGGACGAAATTCCTACACCGCCCTTCTGGGGTGCACGTGTCATCGGGCAACTGNNCCCCCTGCAAGTCTACCCCTTCCTGGACAAGGACGAAACCTACCGCCTCTCGTGGGGCGCCAAAAGCGCANNCGGCGCCGCGTGGGAAGCGCTACGCGCTGAGTTCGAGGCGCGCCTGACCACCATGCAGGCCGATGCGCAGAAGCAGGGTTGGTTGCAGCCGCAGGCGACGTACGGGTATTTCCCCTGCCAGGCTGACGGCAATGACCTGATCATCTACGACCCTCAGACCATGGCGGAACGCAACGGTGCGACGGCCGATCTGCGCGAGATTGCCCGCCTCACCTTCCCACGGCAGGATGAGGACGCGTACCTCAGCATCAGCGATTATTTTGCCCCGCGGTCTTCCGGCCTGGTCGATGTCGTGGCCTTGCAGGTTGTGACGGTTGGCGAAAGGGCGACGCAGCGTTTCGATACGCTGCAGGGCGCCGGCGACTACAGTGAAGCGTACTACGTGCACGGTCTGGCGGTGCAGACGGCCGAAGCCACCGCAGCCTGGCTGCATGCCCGGATCCAGAAGGAGTTGGGTATCGGCCCGCGCCGGCGCTATTCCTGGGGTTACGGCGCCTGCCCGGACCTCGAAGATCACCAGGTGGTCTTTCGCCTGCTGCCGGTCGAAGCGGCGCTGCACATGAGTCTGACGCCGGCCTACCAGCTGGTGCCGGAGCAGAGCACGGCCGCCATCGTCGTCCACCACNNCCCGAGGCGTTACTACACCATTGGCGGTAGCCGGGTCGAGCAGCTGTTACGGCAGTGATGGAGGCGGGGCATCGGGGCCAGGGGTTGGAGATTGGGAGATGGGGAGAGCGTCACACAGCGCTTCCGCACGCATAGGATGGGAAAGATGAAGGATGTGGGGGACGGGGTATTGGCCCTGCGTATCGGATCGAGACGCCGCGCCTGGTGCTGCGCTGCTGGAATCCGACTGACGCCGTGCTGCTCAAGGAGGCGGTCGACAGCAGCGTCGAGCATTTGCGGCCGTGGATGCCGTGGGCGGCGGATGACCCGCAGCCGCTGGAGAACCGCATCGAGCTGATCCGCCACTGGCGCAGCCGGTACGACCGGGGCGAGGATTTCACCGTGGGGGTTTTCGATCGCAGCGAAACCGTGGTGCTGGGCGGGAGCGGCCTGCATACGCGGGTNCCACGCGGCATGGAGATCGGTTATTGGATCCGGGCCAGCCACATCAATCAGGGTTACGCCAGTGAGGCGGCCGCGGCGTTGACCACGGTGGCCTTTCGGGTGCACGGCGTCGACCGCGTNCGGATCCACTGCCGCGTGGCCAACGTGCACAGCGCCGCCGTGCCGCGCAAACTGGGGTACACTCAAGAAGCCACCCTACGCCGCCGCGAATCCTGGCCCGATGGCCAACTGCACGACCTCATGGTCTGGACTCTTTTCGTCGACGACTATGCCGACAGCCCGGCGGCATCCGTGCCGGTGACCGCATTCGACGCCGCCGGGCGACTGATCGGGTGGACATCAAATCTGTAGAGCGGGGAACAGCCCCATCCCTGCTCTGCTTCAATCCTTAAAAACTGCCCACCAGATCCCAACCAAAATTCAGCCCGCTGCGGCTCTTGCCTGCGTACACGGTGTAGCTGGCCACATACCAGCTACTACGCCCGGCGGGCCGGGTCCATACTCCAGGTTTGGGAAATGCGGTGTTGCTTTGGCGTGAATTGACGGAGACGCAGTACGTGCCAGCGGCCAGGCCGCTGAACGAGTACCGGCCCTCAGCGTTGGTCGTGGTCGTGCGGTAAACCGGGTGTAGCGACAGGCGCCGCGCCCCAAGCGCACCAGCACTCCAGACAGCCGCACTTCGGCCTCATCGGGCGTACCGTTGCCGCGGCGCAGACTGCTGCCGGCCGTACAGTCGGACAGACAGAAGTCTTGCCAGACAATGCCGCTCAAGCTCCGGCCGCTGCTCGGCGCGGCGCGGCGGCGCTGACCCGCCGTCGGCGCTACGGCGCTGGCCTGTGCTGCTGGCACCGCGAACGCCGCCGCCACGATTAGTAGTAACAACCCAGTGCGCAATATTACCTTGTGAGTCATGTCGATCCCTCTGCAAGTCATTATCAAGGCCAGAACCGGCCGTCAATCATGACGATTCACCCCACGACATGTTACGCGCTAATCCACGCACAACGTCATCCGCTCACCGTTTTCGATAATGGCGTGGCAGCCAAAATTGAGCGTGTACGGGCTGCACTGCCCCGCCGTGGCTGCGAGGTCGTCGCCCGCCAGGCAGGTGCCTTCACACTGGCTGACATCGGTACACACTTGTCCCGCGTCGAGGGTGGGCAGGTTGCACACCACCAGCCCGGCTTTGCCCTGTGGCCCCCACTGACCGCCCTGCTGCACGCACTCCTGCTCGCTGGTCGGTTGCGGCCGGGGTGTGGGGAAGTGTCCACTCAGGGTGGGCGAAGCCGAGGGTGCGCTGGGCGGCGCAGGCGTGGCAGCCGGCACGATGCAGCCGCCAATGAGCAGCATCACCGCCACTACAGCAGCCATAGAGACAGAGGTTTTTCGCCGGTTCATCGGTCATCTCCTTGCAGTGTCAGGGTGGTCATCAGGTCGTCAGCGCGCGATCATCGTGGCCTGCATGGCGGCGATCAGCGACGATCGACCGCCCGTGATTGCCAACACGTCGGCCCGGGTCACGCTGAGGGTCTGCCCGGGCTTGAGCACGACGCCGCGTGCCAGGAACTGTTCACCGGCCGCCGGGCGCAGCAGGTTGATCTTGAACTCGACGCTGAGCACCTCGCGACCGGCCGACATCAACGAGAGCGCGGCATACCCGCAGGCGCTGTCCGCAATCGTCGTCACGATGCCGGCGTGCAGATAGCCGTGCTGCTGGGTGAGATCGGCGCGAAAGGGCAGCGTGATCTCCACGTGGCCGGCNNCGACCAGGGTCAGCGTTGCACCAATAAGCGCCATCACGCGCTGCTGGGCGAAGCTTGCCCGGATGCGCGGTGCGAAGGCAGGATCAGATGGTTGGACCAATCCGTTTCTCCGATCAACGTGCATGCATTGACTCGTCAAGCACATAGGTCACCCAGCTGTGGCTCACCTGTCGAGAACGACGATCGCAGCTCATGCACGCTGCGCTGGCCATTCCTGAGGATGTCGAGCTGTCACCGGGTCCGCTGGGCATCGCCGGCCCGACCGGCCGCAGTTATGCGGTCGATTTCCAGATTGCGCTGGTGGTGACGCTACTGATCGAGCTACCGGTGCTGTGGGTGCTGGCGCGGGGCGTGTTCAGGCTCAAGGCGGTACCGAAGAAACGGTATGGCCACGTTCAGAGTTGCGCAGAATAACCTGTGTTACCGGTGCCGGTGGATCGAAACGTGCGGCATCATAGGCTGGCATCAGGCAGATCCTCGATGACTTCTTTCCTGAAGTCTGCTGCATCCTCGGGGTGAACTAGCCGCGGGCTGAACATGTGCATCACTGGCTTGACCTCCAAGTCGGGCACGACAACGTACACTCGGGTCTTTTCAGGTAAACGTACGTTCGTGGACAGGTGAATCTGCCCATTTTCTACTACGCCCTCAAACGTTGTCACGTGCATATGTGCACCTCCGCTTTCATATGCGCGCTCATGTTCGTATCCTCGATCTTCCGTGTCCTGCCGCGATGATAGCGCACATCGCCAAAGCGCACCAGAATGAGCTTCGCAGCGTACCAGGGTGGCAAGGCCTGGGTGTTGGTGAATCCCTTGTGGTTGCATCTGGCCCGTGCACCGGCACGCATCAGCCGCCCAACCAGCCTAGCAGACCCTTGCGCGGCGGTGGACTCACCTGGGCAATTGCCTGTTGGACCGCCGCACAGAACTTTTGCGCGGCCGGGTCGGTTCCCAGGCCAATGTAGCCGCGCAGACGATGGGATGAGTCGCCGATGTATCCAAAACCTCCAAACCGGTGTCGCCGGTGAGCAGGGACCGGTAGGGCCTGGCCTGGATCATCGTCAGTTGGGCCGCGGTCAGCCCTGGCCCCGAGCGGTCGCCGCTGCGCACCCAGAGCAGCCACTGCGGCGTCAGCACGAGTGCGGTGTGCACCGTCGCGTCCAGGTCACCGCGCAGCCAGGCCTGCAATCGGCCCATCTGTTTTTTGTGTGAGGTCGTTTCGCAGCAGAGGATGGTCTCGCTTTCGACATCGCCCGGCTCGTGGTCTGCGAAGTAGCCCCGGATCGCCTGGCCCAGCTCGGGGCGCAGTTCACTCACGGCGCATGCGCGTGTGCTTCGGTGGTAATCACTCATTGTGGCATTATAACGCACGACGTAGGACTTGCCAAAGGCCGGTGTCAATCGTTGCCCAGGCGAGGCCCTCACGACCGACACAGCGCCTCACCACCGGTGTGGCACGGCCGGCAGAAAGGCGCGGGGCGCAGGCCGCCGGGCTGTGGAACGTCACCGCGGCNNGGGCGGGCCACACCCCTGGATAGCGGTGGTTCGGCCAGGCGCCGCTGCCACCTTCGGGCTGTTCNNGGCGTGCCCGCAGGCGAAACTCGTAGGTCTGCGTCCCCTGACATGCACCGATGCTAAACACCGCCTGACCGGCCGGCCGTCCCACCTGCCAATCGTCCCACGCCGCCTGGCCGGCGCGCCGCTNCTGCACGTCGAACAGCAGCCGGTGTGTGCTGCCGGGAATGGCCGGGATGTCGGGCCNCAGGCTGCCGGCCCAGCGCACCGTCACCTGGGTACCCTGCACCGCACCGGGCAGGTCGCTGAAGTTCGCAGTGGGTGCGCGCAGCAGGCTGAAGGCATCGACGAAGGCGTGCGCGCCGTGCCAGCGGAAGGGGCGGATGCGCGCGAAGACGGTGAGCGTACTGCCCTGCGCGGTGGCCGCCAGGCGCAGGTTGGCCCAGCGGCTTTCGGTGAAATTACGTCGATCCTCGACCCACTGTACACTGGGCGCCTGGGGATCGACGCCGCCGGTGGGGTCGATCCCCAGCAGCTTGGCGATGTAGTAGCCCGACGGGCAATCGTTGGGTACGGCGCTGCCGCCGCACAGGCTGAGCATCCAGCTGCTCAAACTGTAGGCTGTGCCGGGTGTAACCGTGGTTTGTTGGTACACCACAGCATCGAAGGGCTTACCGGGCAGTGGCGGCGTCTCGATGTCTTCGGCCAGAAAGACCAGGCTGTCCTGGCCTTCGATACGCTCGACGAAGCCGCCCGCGCCGCAACTACCGGTGAACTTGATTCGGGTGCTGTTCAACTCTGGCCGGCCGTTGAGCAGTCGCGGCGTCCAACCGTTGGGCACGAGGCCAACGATGCCCGGCCGCGGGCTGTAGCCTTGGGCGCACTCGAAGCCGGGGTTGATCAGGTTCGGCGCCCCGGGGCGTCCGCGTCGTAGGCGGGTGTTGGGTCGGGCGCGGCGTGGGCCGATGTGCGCATCACCCACACGGCCATGCCCATCAGCAAGATCAGCCCGAGTCGTTGCCAGCAGGTTTTCATGTGCGTATCCGGTGTGAATCACGTCAGAAATGCACGGCGAGCGTATTGGGTACCGGCTGCCATGGTTCAGAAATCGGGGATAAAAAACGACCAGTTGACGTCCGGTCAACTGGTCACAGGGCTGGTTATCGCCAACCAATGACCCGCCAGGGACTTGAACCCTAAACCCAGTGATTAAGAGTCACTTGCTCTGCCAATTGAGCTAGCGGGCCAGACAGTCGCCAGTATACCACCAGACCTACGTTTCAGCAAAAATGCCGGCCGGTCTCCTGCTTCCCGCTTCTGGCCCTGAATTTGCCCTCCCCCAATCTGCATTACACTCCCCCATGCCTAACCCATCTACCGTCTACCTGATTCGCCACGCGACACCCGACCGCACCCTGCGCGACCTGCCTTACGACGTGCCACCCGGCCCGCCGCTGTCAGCCCAAGGGCGTAACGAAGCCTACCTGCTGGCCAACCATCTGGCCAACGCCGGCATCCAACGACTCTACACTTCGGCCATGGCCCGCGCGTACGAAACTGCGACGATTCTGGCAACCACCCTCGACCTGCCGGCCACCCTCGATCCCGACCTGCTCGAGATCCCCTTCGGTACCCGCCTGGCCGACATCGCAGACCGTATGCACAACTTCTGGCAACGCCTGGCCGGCGATGCACCCGATGACGGCCCCATCGCGCTGGTCTCACACGGTGGCCCCATCACGGCCCTGCTGCAAGGCGTGGTGACGCCGCCGCTCGACCTCAGTCCCTTCATGCAGCGCTTCGATTACAACAACCCACTGCCACCGGCCGGCGTTTGGGAGTTGAACCGGCGCAACGACGGCTCCTGGCAGGGCGCCCTGCGGTTCTACCCGCTGGCCGTCGACATGCGGCGCGTAGCCGACCAGCCCATACCAGTGCGAGGCAGCGATCATGATCACGATCACCACTTACCGTCAGGGGCACTTGAACAGTACACCGATCCGCAACAGCCGCAACCTGTCTGGCCGAATCCGATGCCCTGGTGTGGGTCGACGTCTCGCCCGTCGATGCCGCCGCGATCGACATTCTGCGCACCCANCTTCCACTTCCACCCCTGGCCCTGGAGGACGTCGAACGGCCCCACCAGCGCCCGAAGATCGACGCCTACAGCGACTACTACTTCATCGTCGTTTATGCCGTCAACCTGGGGCCTGATGATGATGGACTGAACCTGCGCGAGCTCGATATTTTTGTGGGTGCGAATTTCGTCGTCACGGTTCATCAGGCCAGCGTCAACGAGATCAGTCAGGTGGCCGAACGCTGGCAGCGCAGCACCGCGTCGGTGGGCACCACCGTCGGCGCTCTGCTCTACGCCGTGTTGGATGCCGTGGTCGATGGCTATTTCCCAGTCATCGACGAGATCTCCGAACGTGTCGATGCCTATGAAGACCGCATCTTCGAGCGCTTCGACAGCGATGTGCTCGATGAGATCTTCTACCTCAAGAAAGAGCTGCTCACCTTCCGCCGTGTCGTCGCTCCCACCCGCGAGGCCCTCAATGTCCTGCTGCGCCGCGACCCACCGATCGTCTCGCTGTTTTCGCTCGCCTACTTCAACGATATCTACGATCACACCGTGCGTGTGCTCGACGGTATCGATATGCTACGTGACCAGCTCAGCAACGGCCTGGAAGCCTACCTCTCGGTGCAGGGCAACAACCTCAACGAGGTGATGCGTCGGCTGACCGTGATCTCCACCATCTTCCTGCCGCTCACCTTTCTGACTGGCTTCTTCGGTATGAACTGGGTCGACCTACCCTTCCAGAACACCATCGCCATGGGGCTGAGCATCCTGGCAATGGTCGCGGTGCCGGTCGGCATGTACCTGTGGTTTCGCCGTCAGGGCCTGAGCTGAGCCGGTCACTTCACCTGAAACGACCCGGCCTGCGCCAATCGGCCCTGGTGATAGATCTCCAGGGTGTACGTGCCCGGGGCAAAAGCACCCTCGTTCACGAACAAGACGGCATCATACACGTCCTTCGGCGGAACGCCCACCGTCTCGCGACCGCGCAGCCGCTCCACGCCATCGAAGTACCACACACGCTCGAAGGTCGCGCCGGGCAGCAGGTTCTCCACCTGGAAGATGCCGTGTACGAGCGTGATTCCGGTGGAAAACTGGATCCGTGGCTCGATTGGCTCCATGGTGGGCGAAGTCTGCCGGGCAAAGGTGATCGGTTTGAACACCGGATCACCCGGCCGCGGCGCGACCTCGAACGCCGCACGCTGCACGAGCCGATCGTCGATGTACAGCCGCAACTCCCACGTACCAGAGCGCAGCCCGTGCGTGATACATGCTCAGCCAGGCGCTCCCCTGTGCCGTACGCGTCCAGTGCTCCGTCGCGCGGGCGTCTTCCAGCGGCTGGCCGTTGAAGTACCACTCGCGCCGCCAGACCACGTCGGACGACATCCCTGGTGCGTAAATGCGGCATAGACTTTGAAGATGCCCTCCGGGAAAGTCGTGCCTTGACGTACCACCCGCATCATCGACCACCCCCAACCCAAACTCGATCGGACCAAAGGACGGTACGACCGGTGTTGGGGTCAGCGGCGCAATGGCCGGGGTGTCGGCGTTGGTGTCTGCGGCCGCTGTGCACAGCCGGTCAGGCTGACCAGCAGACAGACCACAATCAGCCAAGATCGTCGCACGCATCATGCCCTACTCCTGATCCAGCGGCGCCCTGGCAGTTTGTTGGACAAACTGCTACCACTGCCCTGTTGGATCTGGTTTTTATCACAGTCAGTCTCCGCCAAATTCGTACACGCCTGGCGTCGGGCCGGTCATCACCCCTACGGTGGCCTTCAAAAATTGCGGCTTCTTGCCAAACAGGGGTATAATAGGGCGACCCGATCCCACTGTAGCACATAGACGCCACCACTCGATTGCCAGTGTTCACACCGAATGCTGCGCCAATATCGGCTGGCCGTCGCCTGTGAGTGACAGCATCGTGCTTGAACATTTCGAGCGGTCCAGGTAGTCCCCTCTGCCTGGCGCTGCGGCAGACAGCAGGAGTCTCTCAACTATGCGTAAGGTAAAACCCGACCTGGCGACCATTGAATTTGCTATGGAAGACGTATCGGGACAAACGCACTACTTTTTGGACCTGGACACCGGTGGGATCGTGTCGATTCCCGATCAATCGTACCAGGCCTGGCTGCGGCTGGGCGAAACACAGGCTCGCCCGCTGCACGACGAATTACGCAGAACAGGCTATGGTCGCAATCCATCGCTCAACACCCCAGCGGTCAGCAGCCCGGTCCAGCAGGTGGACGAGATCCAGGATCAACTCGGCCAGCGCTATCTGCGGCTGCCCAAGGCCGACTCGCGCCGCAGCTACCAGGACATCGAAGCCTTCATCCTCACCGTGCAGAGCGANGGACTGCGTAATGAACTCACTCAGGCCATTGCCGGGCAGGGCGCGTTCCGCCGCTTCAAAGCGACCCTGGCCGGGCATCGCCATGAGCGCGAACGCTGGTTCCGCTTCAAGAATCAGCGCCTGCGCCTGCGCCTGGCCGAGTGGCTGGTTACCGAGGATGTCGANGCGATCGTGGATGAGGTCGAAAAACCAGTGAAGATCAACCGAACACGCGCGCGCCTCTTGCACGAGATGCTGTCGATTGTGCGTGCCGTGCGTAAAGTCCCCGGCGTGGTACGCGTCGCCCTGATCGGTTCGATGGTCAGCGATGCGCCGCAGCCACGCGATGCCGACCTGCTCGTTACGGTCACCGACGACGCCAACCTGGGCCGNCTGGCCAAGCTGGGGCGCCGCTGGCGCAGTCACGTGCAGAGCCTGCACTGTAGCGGCGACATCTTCCTCGCCGACNNACGTGACCTGTACCTGGGCCGCACGTGCCCCTGGCGGGAGTGTGGTACGGTTGAAATTCCCCAGTGCGACGCCCGCCACTGCGGCGAGCGCCGTTATCTGCACGACGACCTCGGCACGATCAAGCTGCCGCGCAGCGTGATNCGCCGAACCCCCATCGAACTGTGGCCCGAGTTGCTGCCCCGTGCGGTCGTGCCGGCCGACGTCGAGATGCTGCTGCTGGCGCCGCTGCGCGACGAAGCCTACGTGACGCGGCTCGACGCTGAGGTTTCGTTAAGAAACAACTTCTCGCTTGCACCTGGCCTTGCCCAGTGTTATCCCGACCCATCACGGGATCTTCTACTTCTGCGGTAACTGCTCAGCCGACCGGTCAGAAACCGGGTTTTTCAAAACCCGGTTTCTCTAACCCCAACCTGAGCAGTCACCTTCTGCGGCTTAGCCTGTTTTCGACATAGAACGCAAGTTCTCGTACGATATCTTGCGGTTTTGATGCGCTGCACCACAAAATGTAGATCAGGTGCGGTATTCGCTCACATGATCTACGCGACAACTTGTGGTATCGTATCCGACAACCCCTACAGGTTGTGGTGTCGAAAACAGGCTTAGAGCCTATCCGAATAACCGTCACGGGGCAACACTGTGGCGCGTTTTCGGGTTATTCGGATAGGCTCTTAACCGGCGAAATATGCGCCAAGGGCATCGACCAGGCGGGACGTGGCGCGGCCCTTGTTCAGGGTAAAGATATGCAGTCCCGGCACGCCGTGCTCCAGTAAATCCCGGCACTGCTCGATTGCGTAATCGACGCCGACCTGCTGTTGATCGTCAGTACCGTCGGCGTGCGCCATCAGGCCCGCGGCCAGTGCATCCGGAATGCGNNCGCCGCATAGCGCCGTAATGCGCTGAATCTGCGAAAAGCGCGTGATCGGCATGATGCCAGGTATGATCGGTATCGTGATCCCCTGGCGTGATGCGACGTCGCGGAAGCGGTAGAAGTCGTCGTTGTCGTAAAACAGCTGCGTGAGCACGACCGATGCGCCGGCATCGACTTTGCGCTTGAGGTTGGCCACGTCCTGTTCGAGGTGACGGCATTCGACGTGCCCTTCGGGGTAACCGGCCACGGCCAGGTCCAGTTGGTCGGTATGCGCCCGGATGAAGGCCACCAACTCATCAGCGTGGCGCAGGCCATCGGGCGCCGGCTGGAACTGCGTTGCCCCGGCCGGCGGGTCGCCCCGCAGAACCACCATGTTGCACGCCCCCTGCGCAATGGCCTGATCCACATAGTCGCGGACGTCCTGACGGCTCGAGCCAACACAGGTGAAGTGCGGCACGGCTTCCAGCCCGTACGCCGCGCCAAAACGCCGCCTGATGTCCTGCACCAGAGAAAGCGTTTTGTCGCGCGAACCGCCCGCGCCATAGGTGACGGAGATGAACGCCGGTCGGTGCCTGACCAGGCTCAACAGCTCCTGGTCCAGGTTGGCCTGGCCGGCCTCGGACTTGGGTGGAAACAGCTCGATGGACAAGACCGGCTTGTTTTGTCCATAGATCATCCTGAATTGGGGCATGAACTCCTGCTCTCCTCGCTACAAACGTGTTCGGCCGGCCTGGCGCCGGTGTAGACAGCTTTACCCGTCAGGAACTTCTGGCCCTTCGAGGGTCAAAACCACGCAACTGCCCGCGTCGGCGCCCGGGCGCCGCCAGACTGGCCCAAGTGTAGTGTAATTTCTGCTTCTCGTCAAAGCGTCGTGATTGGCCGCAGCGGTTCCAGATTTGGCGCGGCGTCGAGGCTTTGGTCGGGTTTGGCCAATGTGGAACGGGCGCCGCGGCCTGGCCGTCAGTCTTGTATTTCGAGTCAAGGCTCCGTTCTTGACGGCCGCCTCGCAGAAGCAGACGAAGTTATGGAGGCCGGCCCTATCTCAGCGCGATCTACGAGGGCATCTACCCGCAGCGCTACCCGGTCAACGAGATCGTCAACCTCTTCATCGACGCGCCCTACGGCATCGGCCTGCTGCACTACGCCTCAGACACGCCGTACAGCCGCCGGCAGAGCCGGCTGAGCCGGAGCCTGAGCTATTTCGGGATGGACGCGACCTACGTGCAGCACCGCGATCCTGCGGCGGATCCTGGAGACGGAGGCCGCAGGGCTAGAGCCTATCCGAATAACCGTCACGGGGCAACACTGTGGTGCGTTTTCCAGGTTATTCGGATAGGCTCCAAGGGGTGAGGGTGGGGAGGTCGGCGGGCGGCCTGCCGAACCGGGTCCCGCCGCGCCTATGGCCCGCGCAGGCCGGCCTGGCGCAGCAGCGCGTCCGCCCAAGCCTCATCCTCTCCGGCGAGGGACGGGGAGGGGTCGCGCCGGTAATCGATTCGCAGGTCATAGCCNNGGCGCTCGTATAGATCGTGCAGGATGCGATTCANGCCGACGCGCGGCTCCTCGTCGTCCGGCAGCAGAGGCAGCGGGATGTCGGGGATCGGCTGGCGCACGTTGAAAGGGTAAAGGTCGCCGCTGGGCCGCTGGTGCGCTCGGCTGACCAGAACCCGGTAATGGCTGCCGCNGCCATCCCNCCGCATGGGCATCGGCTCCCNCGCCCGCAACAGATCGATCTCGACCAGGTTGGTCAGGGAGCCAAAGAGCATCAGGCGCTTCTGCTCGTACTGCCGACGCCCCTCGCCAGGGCGCTTATTCGACGGTGAAAGAAGCTCCAACACGGTGACGCCTTCGTTGCTGTCGGTTTGGCGGATCTCCAGATAGGCCTCGCGTGCGTGATCCGGGACCGGCAGCACAACCCGCACGACGCCCGGCGCCGGTTNCGACGGACCTGCCGGCCGCGCCTCCTGGAGCGCCGACCCGAGCACGTTCAGATCGGGGCGTCCGATGAAGGTCGAACGATCCGGCGCGTCCAGATAGGTGCGCTCCTCGGTGGCGACGTAGTAGCGCGGCCGGAGGCGCGGCGCCAGATCCAGCACGAGCGCCGCGATCAGGCTGTTGTGAAAACCCTGCCACGACTCCGGCTGTTCCAGATAGGGATCCATCCCCGGAAACGGTGTGCGCACGCGATCTCCTCAGGTTGCGTGAATATGTGCTGCCGGCGATTATACCGCAGTCCTGCCGGGCGAACAACAGCTCTGCGCTTCCACGCCTGGCTCAGCGCCGCCTTCATCGCCGCGATGTGCGCGGGGTCTAGCCGCAGCACGTCGATGTGGCGCACGCCCAGGCCGCGCAGTTGCACGACTTTGTGCCAGGGAGTCCACAGAAGCGTGCTCATGGCTCACCTCTCGCAATATCGCTTCCTCACTTCGCGAAGAAACCTGTGCAGGATTTCGGAGGTTATCGTTTCCATCGGCGTTCCAATTCCCAACGGCGCATCAGGTGGCGCGCCACATTTTCGTAGGTGCCTGTCCAATTGACAAAGGCGCCGAGAGCCGATGATGCGCGCTGCCCAATCGCGCAAGCTGCTCGTGATGAGAGCCGCGGCGCGACAGGCCAAGCTCAGCCGACAACAGATCGGGCAGGGGTTGCCACCTGGCAGCCAGGCGCGGCCGCAACTGTTCGGCGTGTTCAGCCTGGAGCAGGACGGCAGCCGTGTAGTACAAGGCGCAGCGCCGTTTGCTCGACCGGCGCCAGCTGCGCCAGGGCGTCGGTGACCGCGGCCGCGTATTCCGGGTGGGCCAACAGCAACGCGATGACAGCCGCGCGGACGCGCGCGCTGGGCTGGCGCACCAGATCGGCCAGGAGCCTGGCGGGCGGGCGCGCCGCCAGCGTCCCGGATCTCACGCCGCGAAAGATAGGTCACCCAAGCTGCTCCAGCTCGGCTACCAGGCTTTCTTCTTCGGCAAGCTCTGCTTCCGGCGATTGTGACACGCTCATGACCTTTTCCTCAGGGTATTTCGCGCGACGATCGCCCGCCAGTGTAAGTCAATCCACGGACACTAACGACTGGCGGCGCTGTTTGACGCGGTCGGCGAAGTCGAGGGGGACGACGTCGTACACAAGCATATCCTGAAATGAAACGACCGCGGCCCTGCATCCTGAGGGCCGCGGCCTCATTTGCCTCTCACGAACGGCGGTGCTCAGATGACGGCGGCGATGCCCCGGCCCTGGGACCAGCGGGGTACGGGCGTGAAACCGACCGGGCAGCAGTGGCCGGCTTTGTTGCTTGATTGCGCCCATTATACCGGGACAACCCCGATCGTGCAATCTGTCGCAGCGGACCGCCGAGGACGATTACGAAGCCGTGGTTGTCGTCTGCACAACGGCTTTTCATGGCATCATGACCCTGGTCTGCGAGGCAAAAACCCGGTTTCGCATGCCGTGCCTGAGTAGTAACAAAACCAGGCTATTTTCTGCGCTGTGTACGCTTTGCGGGTAAGATCGTTGGCTACATTCGCAATTGCTGGTTACCAAAACTCGTGGATTGACACGCTCCATCGAATATGGTAAGATGCCTTACCCTTGCATGAATTCGCTCTCTCGCACTGCGCGCTTCTTAATCAGGAGGTCACACCATGAAACGTTGTCTCGTTTTGTTCCTGGTCATTACCAGCCTCGTGCTGGCCAGCTGCGCCACACCCGCGGCCCCAGCCAGCCGGCATCCACGACCGCGCCAGCCGATACCACGGCCCCTACCACCGGCCTCAGCGGTGATATCCCTATCGGTGCGGTGTGGTCNCTCACCGGCGCCGCCGCCGTTTACGGCCCTTCGCAGAAGAACGCGGCCGAAATGGCCATCGAAGAGATCAACCAGTCCGGTCTGCTCGGCGGCGCCAAACTCAAATTGATCACCGAAGATGACCGGTCGACCAAAGAGGGCGCCATCGCTGCGTTCGAGAAACTGCTCAACCAGGACAAGGTGGTCGCCATCCTNGGGCCNACGCTGTCCAACTCGGCCAAGGCGGCCGACCCAATGGCCCAGGACAAGAAGGTCGTCGTCCTGGCAACGTCCAACACCGCGGCCGGCATCACCGAGATGGGTGACTTCATCTTCCGCAACAGCCTGCCGGAGAGTGCGGTGATTCCCAACACGATCAAGGTCACCAAGGACAAGCTGGGCTACAACAAGGTGGCGGTCATGTACGGGGACGATGACGCCTTCACCTCCAGTGGCTATGACGTGTTCAAGGCAGCCCTGGAGGCCAACGGGGTCAAGATTCTGACCACCGAAACATTCAANAAGGGCGACACCGACTACTCGGCCCAGCTCACCAAAATCAAGAGCCTGAACCCGGACGCCATCGTGGTGTCAGCGCTGGCTGAAGAGGCGGCCGGCATCATGAGCCAGGCCCGCCAGCTGGGCATTCCTGACAGCGTACATTTCATCGGCGGCAACGGCTTCAACTCACCCAAGCTGGCCGAACTGGCCGGTGCGGCCGCCGAGGGCGCCATCTCCGGTGCAGCCTGGTTCGTGGCCAATGACAGCCCGGGCAACCAGGACTTCGTGAAGGCCTACAACGCGAAGTTCGGCAGTAACCCCGATCAGTTCGCAGCCCAGGCCTACGCTGGCGTCTACATTCTGGCCAACGCCATCAAAAACGCTGGCGCAGCCGATTCACAGGCGATCCGCGACGCGTTGGCCAAGATCAAGGATCTGCCGACGGTGCTGGGCACATTCTCGTTCGACGAGAACCGTAACCCGATCCACACCCCAGTGGTGCAGATCGTCAAGGACGGCAAGTTCGCGCTGTTCCAGTAATCGACAGTGCCGCGGCGGAACGGGCGCCCGTTCCGCCGCGCTCCAACCAACCGGCTGTTACCGCACGCGACGCCGGAAGCCGCGCCCACGTGCACGTCTTGTGACCTGTGCATCTGCGCCACGTGACGGTTTCGCATAAGCCTGGCGAGCAGTTCCCAACATGGAACAACTTCCACAGCAACTGATCAACGGACTCTGGCAGGGCGCCGCGCTGGCGTTGTTTGCCCTGGGCTATACGCTCGTCTTCGGCGTGTTGGACATCGTCAACCTGGCGCACGGCGCCACCTTCATGTGGGGCGCCTATACGGCGCTCGTCCTGATTACACGCCTNGGACTGGCCCTGTGGGCCGCCATCCCCGCCATGGTCGCGGCCGGGGTGTTGGCCGTTGTTTTGGATCGGGTCGCTTTCAAGCCGCTGCGCNNCCTGACGTCGGGCAGCATCGTGCTCTGGGTCGGCTTCGTCATTCTGATCGTGGGCCTGGTCGGACCATGGTCAGGGATCGTCCAGCAACTGGCCGTGTTGGGCGGGACTGCCCTGCTCCTGGTCGGCATCGTGTTCGATTTTCGCGCTNNGCGGCCGCTGCGCCAGACGCAGGTGCCGCGCCTGGCGCCGATGATTTCATCGATTGGCGCCTCGATTGTTTTCATCAGCGTGGCGCTCGGTCTGTTCGGCGCCCAGGTTTCGCGTTTCCCACCAACGATCTTTGCCAATACGCCGTACCAGCTGCTGCCCAATGCCGTCATCGCCCCCGTGCAGGTGCTTGTGCTGGTCCTGGCCGTCGTCCTCATGCTGGCGTTGAACCTGCTCATCGAACGCAGTCAGCTGGGACGCAGTATCCGCGCCATCGCCTGGAACGAGCGCACGGCGCGCCTGCTGGGTATCGACGTCGATCGGGTCATTGCCCTCACCTTCTTCATCTCCGGCGCCCTCGCCGGCGCGGCCGGCGTACTGTTGGGGCTGGCCTTCAACCGCCTGGAACCCGACATGGGCACCCAGGTCGAACTGGCCGGATTGACCGTGATCATTCTCGGTGGTATGGGTAATATCCGCGGGACGGTGCTGGCCGCCTTCATGGTCGGCATGATCCGCGTGTTGAGCGTCGCCTATCTGGACAGCAGTCTACGTGATGCCTTTGTGTATGGGCTGCTGATCCTGGTCCTACTGGTGCGCCCTTACGGCATCTTCGGGCGCAGCACCAACGTGCGCACCTGAAGTGGAAGCATCATCCATGCCCGACTTCATCCTTGACAATATCTCGGTGATCAACTTCATCCTGATCAACATCGCCCTCGGCCTGAGCATCTATCTCACCCTGGCGACCGGGCTGCTGTCGCTGGCCAACGCCGGTTTTATGGCAATTGGCGCACACCGCGGCGATCGTGGCTACCCAAACGGGCCTGCCNNACTCACGGTGGGGTTCGTGCTGGCGCTCCTGGCCGCCCTGCTCGTGGCGCTGCCGTTTGGCCTGGTCGTGTTACGCCTTAACGACATATATCTGGCGATTGCCACCCTCGGTTTTGGCGAGATCGTGCGCATTCTGGCGTTGAACGGCGACAAGCTGGTGCGCACCCTCAGCGGCAACCCGCAGGCGGCCGTCTTCAACGGCGCCGAAGGGATCACCCTGACTTACCACAGCCCTACCCTGATCCTCGGCCTGCCCAGCACCACCTGGCCGGCCCTGCTCTATGTGCTGGTTCTGGTTTACGTGCTCGCCACGCTGCAGCGCTCGCGCTACGGACGCATCATGTCGGCAATTCGTCTCGATGAGTCGGCCGCCGGCACGCTGGGCATCGACGTGATGCGCTACAAGATTCTGGTGTTCGTTTTGGGCGCGATGATCGCCGCGGGCGCAGGGGCGCTGAGTGCACCCATCGTGCGCGTCGACCCGCGCAATTACATCTTCGGCCGCGGTCGATATNNCCTGGCCTACGCTGTGCTGGGCGGCATGACAACCTGGGTTGGACCGATCCTGGGCGCCACCCTGCTGACTGCGCTGCCCGAAGCGCTGCGTTTCCTCCAGGAACGACGCGAAGTGGTCAATGGCCTCGTCATCATGCTGGCCATCATCTACCTGCCGCGTGGCCTGGCCGACCCACGNTTTCTGGCGACGCTGGCGGCGCGGTGCACCGGCCTCCACGCCGCCGCCCGTGTCCCAGCAGCAGGGCGCGGGTTAATGGCGGGAGAACTCCGCCTGCCCCACCAACCCGTAAAACGTCCGAGGCCTTGAATGCAGACCGACGCCGACAACATCCTGCTTGAGATCGACCAGATTAGCTGCCACTTTGGCGGTCTGGCGGCGCTGGATCATGTCTCCTTCCAGGTGCGCACGGGCAGCATCTGCGGGCTGATTNNGCCCAACGGCGCCGGCAAAACCACGTTGATCAACGTAATCAGCGGACTGCANAGCCCCTCGGCCGGCCACATCACCCTGCACGGGCAGTTGCTCTCAGGCCTCAAGCCGCACCAGGTGGCGGCCCACGGCGTCGGTCGTACCTTCCAGAATATCCGCCTGTTTGGCGACTTGACCGTGCTCGAGAACGTGATGGTGGGTCACCACCTGCATGAACGTGGCACAGTGCTGGAAACCATCCTGCACCTGCCGCGCAGCCGGCAGGCCGCACGTGCGACGCGCGCCGCCGCTCTGGCCCTGCTCGAACGGTTGCAGATGGCGCATCTGGCCAGTATTCCCGCGGGAACGTTAGCGTACGGCAATCAGCGCCGGGTCGAGATCGCCCGCGCCCTGGCCCTGGACCCACGTCTGTTGCTGCTCGACGAACCGGCGGCCGGGATGAACGCCAGCGAGACGGAACAGCTGGCTGACTTTCTGCGCGCTGCAAGCNNATCCGGTTTGACCCTGCTGGTCATCGAACACGACATGGAACTGATCATGCCGATCTGCAACCAGGTCGTTGTGCTCAATTTTGGCCGCAAGATTGCCGATGGCCCGGCCGAGGCGGTGCGCCGTGATCCGCAGGTCGTCGAAGCCTACCTGGGGAGGAGGAACCGGTGCACCATGAACCCATCGCCTGATTCCGCCCTGCTCACCGTCGACAACCTGCACACCTCGTACGGCNNGATCGCGGCCCTGCAGGGGTCAGCTTCGTCGTCCCGCGGCCGTGTCGTGGCCCTGATCGGCGCCAACGGCGCCGGCAAATCGACCACACTCAACACCATCAGCGGCCTGCTGGCGCCACGTGCCGGCACGATCGTCTTCGCGGGTCGAACCATCACCGGTTGGCGGGCCGATTATGTAACCGGCCTGGGCATCGTGCAGGTGCCGGAGGGGCGTCAGGTGCTGGCCCCGCTCACCGTCGAAGAGAACCTCCTCCTGGGGGCCGTCAGTCGGCGCACCCGGGCCACGCCGGCGACCTGGCCGCGATTTACGCGCTTTCCCCGCCTGCACGAGCGCCGCCGGCAGCTGGCCGGCTCTCTCTCGGGCGGCGAGCAACAGATGTTGGCCATTGGCCGCGCNCTGATGGCCCAACCGCAGCTCCTGATGCTCGACGAACCTTCGCTCGGACTCGCCCCGCTGCTGGTGCAGGAAATCTTCCGCATCATCGCCGACCTCAAATCGCTGGGCGCCACACTGCTGCTCGTCGAACAGAACGCGNNCAAAGCGCTGGAAATCGCCGATTACGTCTACGTCCTGGAAAACGGCCGCATCACCCACGCCGGCCCGGCNCCCGACCTGCGCCGTGATCCACGCATCGTCGAAGCCTACCTCGGCCGCCACCGATAACCCGCAGCAGTCACCACCCCACCCTTTGCTGGCCGCCAGTCGGCCGTGCGGCGCTGGACTGGCGCCGCACCGTCTGACGCCGCCCGTTTCTCACATCCGCTGGTACCCTTGTGGGCCACTCGATCTGCATCCGCTGCATCTGTCGCATACGCTGCTGCCTGATGCAGATCATACCGCCTATGCATCGTCCGCAGTACAATGCACATGTGACGATTATCACAATGCTGGCGGGTTGACAACCCGCCACCCAGCGCGCGATACAGGTCATGGCCGGATTATTGACTGCACGCGACGTTCAAGACATGTTACAGGTGGACCGCACCACGATCTACCGCATGGCCGAGAATGGCCAACTGCCGGCCATCCGTGTGGGCCGACAGTGGCGATTTGTACGGGCCGACCTGGAACGCTGGCTGCGCGGCCAGACAGCCGCTGTCATACCAGACGCACCCACCGCACCCAGCGTGCCCCACCCTGCGCCCGACCCGTCGCTGGCCCAGCTGTTACCCCTGCCCAGTGCACAGATGATCCAGGATGCGTTTGCCGATGCCCTGGGCGTGATGATGGTGACCACCGACATGCAGGGCCAGCCCATCACAGAGGTCAGCAACCCCTGCGGGCTATTCCAAGTGGTGATGCGCGAGCCGGACGCAGTGTCGCACTGCGTAAACAACTGGCAGCGTATGGCGGGTAGCCTGACCCTGGAACCCAAGTTTTCGGCCAGCGANGCCGGTTTGCTGTGTGCGCGNGGGTTGATTCGCGCNGGCAACGCGCTCAAAGGGATGGTGTTCATTGGGGGCATCGCCCCAGAGACATGGCCGCCGGATGCGCGCNNTATCCAGGAGCTGGCCCAACGTTTCAACTGCGATCCGGTCGATATACAAGACAACCTGGCCGCGGTCTATCATCTTGACCGNCAACGGGCNAAACGCGCCCTGCAGTTCGTGCAGCGTATCGCCGACATCTTCTCACACATCGTGGGCGACCGCGCCAGCACGCACACCCGGCTGCAGGCCATCGCCGCGCTGACTGCCCTGTGATGGTTCGCTATCGCAAAGGGGGATTTCGCCTACCATGAAGCATCTGCTGATTCTGGGCGCCGGCACCGCCGGCACGATGGTCGCCAACCGGCTCAACCGCCTCCTCGACCGGGGCGACTGGAAAATCACCATGGTGGATCAGAACCCGGTCCACTACTACCAACCTGGCTTCCTGTTCATCCCGTTTGGCATGTACAGCAAAAACGATGTCATCAAACCGAAACGCGACTACATCCCGAGTGACGTAGAGCTGATCATGTCACCGATCGAGGTGATCGAGCCGACNCACAACCGGGTCAAGCTGGCCAACGGGCGGCTGCTGAGTTACGACTTCCTGGTCATCGCGACCGGTAGCGACATCCACCCTGAAGAAACACCGGGGTTGCGTGAAGATGCCTGGCACAAGTCGATCTTCGATTTTTATTCGGTCGATGGTGCGGTGGCCCTGGCGCGTTATCTGCGCACCTGGGCCGGCGGCCGCATGGTCGTCAACATCGTGGACAACCCGATCAAGTGCCCGGTGGCGCCGCTGGAGTTCATCATGCTGGCCGATTGGTTCTTTCATGAGCATGGCCGGCGTGAGCGTGTGGAACTGACGCTGGTCACACCGCTGTCGGGGGCATTCACCAAGCCGGTTGCGTCGCGTTACCTGGGTGACATCCTGGAAGAAAAGGGTATCCAGGTNCGTGCCCGATTTTTGATCGAGCACGTCGACCCCGACGCANNGAAGATCGTCGCCTACGACGAACAGGAAGTGGCCTACGATCTGCTGGTGAGCATTCCGCTGAACAAGGGCAGCGACGTGATTGCCCGCTCGGGCATGGGTGACGAGCTGAACTACATTGCGGTCGATCCGTACACCTTCGTCTCGCCGCAGTGGCCGAACATCTTCGTCCTGGGCGATGCCGCCAGCATTCCCACCTCCAAAGCTGGCTCGGTGGCCCACTTCGCGGTCGATACGTTTGGTGAGAACTTCGTGCGACACATCGATGGCCTGGAAATGCTGCCGACCTTCGATGGTCACGCCAACTGCTTCATCGAGTCCGGTTTCGGCAAGGGCATCCTCATCGACTTCAACTACGACGTCGAACCGCTGCCGGGTAAGTACCCACTGCCGGGCATTGGCCCGTTCTCTCTGCTTCAGGAGTCGGAGATGAACCACTGGGGCAAGATGATGTTTCGCTGGATGTACTGGAACATTCTGCTGAAGGGGCAGGAGTTGCCTCTGCCGGCGCGCATGAGCATGGCCGGTAAGTGGAAGAACTAGGAGCACAACCATGGACCAGTCACTGGCGGGCTGACTCACAAAATCGACCAGCTCACCGCACAGGTCGCCTACCTCACCGAGCAGGCCCAACTGGCCGAGCGCCAGCGGCGCGACCGCCGCAGAGCGATGCATGACCTGACGCCGGTTGTCAACGAGGCCTTCCGGCTCTCCGTCGAACAACTGGAAGACATAGAGCAGTACGTCGACCTCCACGACCTGTTCAACATCCTCAAGCGCGTGCTACGCAACGGGCGCAACATCGAGAAGATGTTGGACCAGTTGGAGAGCCTGATGGATTTCAGTGCGACGGTCGGCCCGATCACCGATCAGGCCTTCTCACAGGCGGTCGATGCGCTGGCTACGTTGGAACACAAGGGTTACTTCGTGTTCGCCCGCGGCGGCATGCAGATCATGGATAACATCGTTACCTCTTTTAGCGCCGAAGATGTGCACCTGCTGGGTGACAATATCGTACTCATCCTGCAAACGATCAAGGCCATGACACAGCCCGAAATCATGAACTTTGCGCAACATNNGGCGCAGGCAATGGAGCAGCAGCCGGAGGGAACGGAGATCAACATCAGCTACCGCTACTTGTTGCAGCAGATGCGCAACCCGGATGTGCGGCGCGGCTTTGCCCTGACGATGCGCGCCCTGAGCCGATCGGCAAAGCAACCAACGACAATCGCCAATCGGTCGCCGCGGGCCTGAATTGAAGCGGCCAGCGTACGATTCGACCCAACAATTCAGTACAGAAAGGTATTCAACCATGGCTTCGCGTGAAATTGCCGGCAAAGTGGTACAGGTCAATGACGAGGGGTTCATGACCAATCCCAACGAATGGAACAAGGACATCGCCCAGGTGCTGGCCATCGAAGAGGGCGTGGGCGANGCGACGCCAACCCATTGGAAAGTGATCGACTTCTGCCGCCAGGATGCCGGCAGTTCGGGTAAAGCACCCACGCTGCGCCGCATCACCATGGCCGCCGGGGTGCCAACCAAAGAGCTGTACGCCCTCTTCCCCAAAGGCCCCGCCAAGAAAGTTGCCAAAATCGCGGGCCTCGGCAAACCTGAAGGCTGCGTCTAATGCCATCCAGCAGTCGCTCGGAGAACGCTCGCTTGCATGCGCGACTGCCACCGGCTGCACCACGGTCGCGGCAAGCTGCGACACAGCGCGCGCGCTGGCTGGCAGGGTGGTCTCTCGGGCAGACTGCCAGAGTGGCGGCGGCTTCATCGGCCCTGATCATTGTGAAGGAGTAAAAACATGACTGAGGAAAATCGCAAACTGGCGATCATCTGTTCCAAGGGCAGCCTCGACATGGCCTATCCCGGCCTCGTCCTGGCCAACTCAGCGCTGAGTTATGGCATCGACGTCGTGATGTTCTTCACCTTCTGNGGGTTGGACATGGTGACGAAGGGCAAGATGAACGGTTTCAAGATCTCACCCGTGGGCAATACGAGCATGGGCATGCCCAACGCCCTCGCGGTCATNCCCGGTGTCACCAGCATGGCGACGAGCATGATGAAGGGCAAAATCGCCAAGCTGGATATCCCACCGGTCGGTGAGTTCCTGGACATGATCGTCGACGGCGGCGGTAAACTCTACGGCTGCAAGATGTCGGCCGACATGATGGGCCTGACCCAAGACAAACTCTACGATGGCGTCATCGATATTGTCAGCGCCGGCGATTTTATGGACATGTCGGAAGGGGCACAGATTATCTTTATTTGATCACACCAGCAGTTTGTCGGAGAGAGCTTGTTCGCGTGAACGCAGCCCCAATATGCTGTGCTACGACCGCTGTCGGCTAACTACATGTTGTGCCGCACCAACTTGCAAGGTGGTCTCTCCGACAAACTGCTACGCTGGATAGATCGAACAGCCGGCAGAAACCAGGGCCAACGGCGTCTTGGGTAGTTCGGCACAGCGGACAGGTCACAGCGCCAGAGTTCCGCAGCCTTTGCGCTTGCGGAACTCTGGCCTGGTTCGGCGGCTGGTATGCCTGCGGCAACTCGCAACCGGGGATCAAGAGGTGATCGATCATTGAATGAGGCTGCCGGGCGGGGCGATCCCGAACCCCGTCGACCTGCAGAGCCGGTGTAGCCCTGACGCATTTGGGCGACAGGTGTGCCCCACACGGTCGGCGCCGGCGCGGATGGGGGACGCGCGCCGGCGCTGGGCAGTGAGTCGTGCCGTCGAGGCCATCACCCCAGGCGACATGAAGCGGCAAGGCGACTGAATGCGCAGTGTGCATGTCTGGTACTCCTTCACGGGCAAGGTTGTCTGCTGCCAGTCACATAAACGCATGCTGCCTGCCGTTTTCCGCTACATAGTGCTCTGTCAGGTGGCCTGCCCGTTTCGCCCGTGTGCCGGCGCAAGGTCGTAACAAAGACCAACCTGCCACAGCACTACGGCTGTACCGCATACTTCGGCACGCAGTCAAACAGCGTACGCTGCACCTCGATAATCCCCGCACCCAATGCCGGGTCGTTGGCCGGTGTGGCGCACTGGCTCAGGATAGTCTCCACGTCAGCCGCCCCGAATTGACCGCGCCCAGCCTGCATGATCAGCGCGGCCAGCCCACTGACCTGGGGCGCAGCAAAGGACGAGCCGGTCCAATGCGCGTAACCGGTGCCTTTGGGCGTTTGTTCGACCGAAGCAGCCACCCCGCTGCACAGGTTGTGTCAGGCTGGCACAACTGTAAACGCGGCTGGCATGGCGCATCACCGCCGGCTGACGCAACCCGCACCGCCTCACCCTGATTACCGACCCCACGCCCGTCCCCGCCCGGCGCGGCAATGTCGCCGCGGTTGGAAAAACAGCCGCGCTCGTCGAACGCATTGCTGGCCGCGACGCCAATGACTGTGTCCAGCACGGCCGGCAACTGGGGATCAGCGGGGGCAGTCAGGTTGGCCGAATCGTTGCCGGCCGCGGCGACCACCACCACATCCAGGCAGCGCGCCACCTTCATCATGTACTCCAGAGACTGGACGTCCGCCGGCAGGTTGAAGCCGGCCGCACCCGGCGGGACACGCACGCCCAGGCTGAGGTTGATGACCGTGCCGAGGGCGTCGTCCTTCCCCACCGTCATGAGGAAATCGTGCAGGGCGCGGTTGAGCGTCGCCAGGTCGCCACGGTTGTNCGTCCCCAGCACACGGATGAGCCGATGCGGCTGCCCGGCGCGGCGGTGGATCAGACTGGCCACAAACAGCCCGTGACTACGGTTGGTCGGCTGGCTGTGTGGACTGGCGCTGGCCGGCAGTGTCGCTACCGGCGCCGGGTTGATCCACCAAAGCTCAAACGGCTGCGGCTGATCGACCCAGGTGATCGACTCGAGCCGCAAGGCGTCGGTTTCGCCCGTACCCAGGGGCGACGTATCGAACACCCCCACGCGCACGCCGCGGCCGTCGACGCTGAGGCGGTCGCGGAGGTTGATACGCTCGAGCGCCCACTGCGTCATGTACAGTGGTTTCTGCGCCAGCCGTGGTTCACNCGTCACCGCCGCTGCCACCCACTTCCCAGGGCTGCCACCCACTTCCCAGGGACTGCCGCCCACCTCCCAGGGCGAGCCGCCCACCTCCCACGGTGAACCGATCAGCCAGTTGGGGCCGGCCTGGATGGTATTCCNCCCAGGGGTATCGCGAATCGTGCGAAGCAGCGCAGCCACGTCGGGCGTCGGGCCGCTGACATGATAGACATCGGTCACGGTCTCGGGTGGCAGGCCGGCACAGGTCTGCTCCTGCGGTGTGAAATCGCTAAACGACACCCGCGAGATCCGCTGGGCCGCTCTTGTAGCCTTCCCNNATGACTTCGTCGACAGCCGCGGCCCGGTGACGATCAGCAGGTCCTGCACGTAGAACTCAGCCGGCGGATAAGCTTCGCGGAAGGCCCAAGACGCTGCGGCCCAACCGTGAACAGGCACACGACCAGCAGTACCAACACGATGAGCAACAACGGCAGGAGCTGATCCACCGCGGGCGGCGGGTTGACTGCGGGTTGTCGTACATATTTTGATCCTTTCCTTCAGCTTCTCAGAGGGCCCCGCATCGCCCACGAGGCAGAACGGCGCCCAGAAGTAGGGGTGGCGGTAGTGATCGGGCACATCACCCTCGCGTACGAAACTCAGTTGCGCCTGACGCAGGGCATCCCCTTGCGGGCGCCGGCCATCAGGCGTGAATAGAACGAGCGCATCAACTGCGTGGTCGAGCGGTCCTCCACCTCCCACAGGGTTGTGACCAGCGACGCGGCCCTGCGCTGAGGAAGGCGCGCATCAGGCCCAGCAGTTCGTCGCCGCCGCCCACCACGCTGCGCCCGGTTTGGCAGGCGCTCAGGGTCACCAGCGAGGCCTGCAAACGCAGGTTGAAGATGTCCAGGGTGGTCAACCAGCCATCGGCCAGGGCCAGGCCGGAGAACAGGGNGTTATCCGGGCGGAAGTTGCCGTGTGCCGCGACGTGCAGAATGTAGCAGGAGGAGGCGCGGGCGCACCTGCTCGANNGCGTTGCGGCGTCCTCGACCATCAGCTCACCCTGCCACTGGGCCGCGATCGCCGTGGCTTCTTCGGCGGTCGCGGGCAGGCGGCCGCCGTAAGAGTTGGCGACGGNCCAGCAATAGAGTGCCATCGCACTGCACGNCGGCCGCGCGGCCTCACGGCAGTAACGCAGCAGGCTGGCGCCGGGCAGGTACGAGAATTCGTAGCGTTCCAACGCATAGTTGGCGCCGTCGAACAGGGCGTGGAATGGCAGGTAGTGCATGATCCCGTGCGGCACCACAATCAGGCGTGCACATGGGGCAAGTTCGTCTTGCAGTGGCTGCAAGAGGAGCTGGTACAGTTTGTGCAANNAACCGCGCGTATTGCTGATCAGCGTCACGATCCGCGCCGGCGTACTCTGCGGCACGGTCGTCAGGTTCAGCCAGAACAGGCGCATCAGCTGCTGCACCTGGGTCAGGTTAGCCGCGAGGCGGTGGGNCCGCACACCGTCAGCCGTTACCAGGAAGACGACGACCTGCCCGTGAACCGCGTAGAACTCCAACAGCACCGTCTCACGGTCCAGGTAGGGCTGTACCTGCTCTGTGCGTACCTGCCACAGGGCGGCATCGCGNNCGTAGTCGGCATTACGAATCAGCAGGCGGTGCCACAGCTCAGTGATGCGCTGCTCCAATTCGAGCACCGACTGCTCCACGGCGTAACGTTCGCCCAGCGCCGCCGCNNGCTGGCTAAACTGCTCCATACCTTCGCCAATCTGCCAGCGCCGGTAGAGGCGATCGCGTTCGGCGCGCAGGTCGAGCAGTTCGGTCACCAGGGGCGGTCGGCCTCACTGCGCGTGAATGCTCAAATCGAGCCGGTGGGCCAGCATGTCGAGCAGGGNCCGTGATTTGGCCCGCTCACAGTACGCCAGGCCACGCGCTGGCTGTGCCATATCGAGGCACAGGGCCACCGTGTCTTCGTACAACCGCTCCTTGTCACCGACAAAGTCGGCCCGGAACTCGATCATCAAGCGGCCGCAGAGGCGTTCCAGGTCCTGGACCGCCTGATCATAAGCGACCAGCCCAGCCGCGTGGCTGCCCGACGTTACGGCCAACGTGCCTTGCAGATAATGGCCCTGATAGGCCAGGGCTGGGATGTTGTGCTGCAGGCCAATCTGTAGCGCCTCACCCACCCAACGGCTGGCCTGCTCGATCTGGTCGAGCGCCAGGGCGGCGTGCGCGGCCACCAGATAGGCGCGTGCCTGGCCAATCGGCAGGTCATGCGCCCGGAAGACGTCGATGCAGGCCTGCGCAAGTTCCAGGCTCTCCGGCGCGGCTGTTGCGCCAGGCACACCGTCGCCACCTGTAGATCGACGTTGGCTACCGCCGCCGCGTTGTTCTCGCGTGCGAAGAGCTGGCGGGCGGTGGCCAACGCGGCACGCCTCGGTGTACTGCTTCAGTCCACAATACGCGGTGGCTTCGTTGAGCAGCGACTGCCCGATTTCCAGGGGTGTGCCCAGATCGGCGAACAAGGCCCGGGCCTGGCGGCATTTGCTCAGCGCGTCCTGGTAGCGGCACAGTTGCAGGAGACAGTCGCTGATTGCGAGCTGCACGAGCATGGCGTGCCGCTGACGCCCATCGGCCAGGAAGGTGGCAAAGGCCTGGTCCAACAGTTCGAGTGCTTCGTTGTAGCGGCCGAGGATGAAATAGGTGAGCGCCAGGTTTTGTTGGGCGCGGGCCACGCTGATGGTCTGGCCCAGTTCCTGATAACGCTGCAGCACAGCCTGGTGTTCGGCGATCGATTCGTCGAAATGGCCGAGGTTGCGCAGAACGATGCCCCGGTTGAGGCGGATCATCAACCGGGAGAGCTCGGCGGTCGGTGCATGGGTATGGTAAAGCTCTTCCGCCTGGGTGAAACGCACCAGCGCCGCCGCATCCTCGCCTGATCGCCCGTGGATGATCGCCAGGTTGGAGATCAGGGTTGCCAGGGNGATCCAGCGTGCATGCTGCCGCAGAACCTCACTCGCCCATTCCCCGACGGCCAGGGCCTCCTCGGCGCGGCCCAGTGAGGCCAGTGCCCACAGCTTGCCGATCTGCGACTGCGCCTGTGACGCCACATCACCCACCGTGGCATACAGCGCGGCCGCCTGGTCATAGAGTTCGATACCGTGCTGAAATTGACCCAGACCAATGACGTAGGCGTTGGCCAACGCCAACAGGCCGAGCGCATCGATGCCTGGGTCGTCGACCAGCTGGGCCAGGTCACGGATCAGCTGACCCAACTCCAGGCAGCGTTGGATGTCGCTGCCGCGAACCTGATCGGCTGAGGTTTTGAGTGCCGCCGCCAGTTCGTGCTGCTGGGCGGTGCTCAAACGGGCCACACGCCGCCAGCCACGCGTGCGCGCGGCGAGATTCCATTCCCAACAGATCCGCGATCAGGGCCGGCCCGTCCATGGTGCGTCCGCTTTCGTGACCCGTTACCCCGAGACCTCGATGTCTGGCACCTCGATCTCCAGGTCCGCCGCTCAACGCCAGAGCATAGTGCCCTGGTTGGAGTTGATCAAAAATGAAATTGCTTAAATCGTCGACCTCAGTCGCGGCGACAAGCCGGCCGTCGCGTGCCAAGGCGGCCTGCACATCGCCCGGTTCGAGACCAGTGATCAGCCCCACCAGCGCATACGTACCCGGCTGCGTACCGGTCTGCACGTCGATGCCAATCTCGATATCGTCGGCCGCGTAGAGTTGCAGGTTGTCTGCTTCACCGCGCACCGCCAGGGCCGGCGCCCAACCCAGGCCGATGTCAGGTCCTTGCGGCACCAAACGCGCCACCCACACCTTGATGCGGTCCACCACGCTCAATTCGATGTCAGGCGCTATGTCGACCAAAAATTGATCTAACTGCGCTACTTCGCGTTGGCAGTGCGGGCAAGAAGCCAGGTGTCCTGCCAGGGCGATTCGGCGATGCCCCATCAGCAGTCCCAGGTGATACTCGCCCAATTCTGCGGTATCCGGACAAAATCCCCGGTAAAGCGCAGTAGTCATGTTACCTTCCCACGTCATCTCAATGTTATCCCCTTCCTATCTGCATAAACGCAGCTGGCCAACTTATTCAGGCATGGTTGACGAAGCGCTGTAGTTCCGCATCGCGTCGCAGACGCGCAATCAGATTCTCTTTGATGCGGTACACTTCGTTGACGTTAGCAAACGTCTGGTTGTACTGTTCGTAGATGTCGCGCGGTTTGAGTGCCAGCACGAAAGTGCCGTACACGACCTGGCGTTCCTTGTCGTCCTTGAGGCGCAGCAGCAGCTGCTGCCACAGCCAGACTGGGCTACGCGGTCCAGCACCTCCTCTTCGGGCAGCGGCGCGGCTGGGTGTGGTGTCTTCCACTTCGTCCTCGAACAGGCGGGCGCGCTCCTGGCGCCGCATGTGGTCAACCAGCACACTGTGCACGCACATCTGCAAGTAACGCAGCACCGCTTTCAGGTCGGGGAACTGCGCGAACTTCTCCGGGATCAGTACGGTCCACATTTTCTGAAACGNCCNGTTGACGAAGTAGTCCACTTCTTCATCCAGGGCGGAAAACAGGCTATGACGTTGAACCCAGCGACTGACCAGCGGCGTATACTGGCGGTAGATNNCAGCCCACGCCTCCGCCTGTCGCTCACCCAGGGCGCGCCGAANAAGCTCGAAGCAAAAGCGCGGGTCATTATCCTGGCGCTTGAAAAACAGATCGCTTTCCTGGGCACAACGCCGGCCCACGCTCATCAGGGGCAGGGTTGAAAAGTCCAGTAGGTTAGCCATAGGCTTGGCCGAGTGCCTCCAAGGTCACGTGCGGTGTTGGGTCGAGGGACACGGCTGGTCGGGCAAGAGCCTGGCCGAATAACCGCGAAATGGCAGCATTGTGGCGTGCACGCTGGGTTATTCTGAATAGGCTCCAGGTCATCGCTGGGGCGCCGCGAATGCCGTTCGCTGCATCCGCGGCCCACGCCTACCGCATTATAGCATACCAGCACCCACTTTGGTAGTCAGACCGGCGTATTTGTGGTAGAATGGGAACTGAACCAGCGGATCAATTACCCCAAGGAGGTACCTGAAATGAAAGTCCAAACGATCCTGGCCCGGAAGGGAAGCCATGTCGCCACCATCTCCCCGACCGTACAGTGCGTGAGGCTGTCGTCCAACTGGTCGAGCAGAACATCGGCTCGCTGGTCGTGGTCGACTGGAGCGGGCACCCCATTGGCCTGCTGTCCGAACGTGACGTCATCCGTACGGCTGTGACCCACCCCAACGTCTTCGACCTCGAGGTCGCCGAGGCAATGACCACCAACCTGATCACAGCCCAGCCTGACGAAGACGTGCGGTCGGTGGCCAACACGATGACGGAACGCCGTATTCGCCACCTGCCGGTCATCGAAGAGGGCAAGCTCGTCGGCATTATATCGATTGGCGACGTGGTCAAGGCCCAGCGCGATCAATACCGCGGCGAAGTCGATACGTTGCAGATCCAGTTGGGCAGTGGCGCCTGACGGCAAGTCATGGTTGCGGCCAGACGGGGCACGCTCGTCGATTACGCGAAGGAGAATTCATGCAAAAACCAGGTACTGCGTCNGCACCCCTACGAGTTGCGATCATTGGCGCCGGACCTACCGGCTTCTACACGGCCGATGCCCTGCAGCGCCAGGCCGGTCTGGTGGTACAGATCGATCTGTTCGACCGGCTGCCCACCCCGTTTGGCCTGGTGCGCCTGGGCGTCGCACCCGACCATCAGAAGATCAAATCGGTAACGGCCGTTTTCGATAAGATTGCCTCGCATCCCGCTTTGCGCTTCTTTGGTAACGTCGAACTCGGTCGCGACCTGACGGTGGCCGATTTGCAGCAGTACTACCATCAAATCGTCTATACCACCGGTGCGCAAACCGACCGGCGGATGGATATCCCTGGCGAAGACCTGATCGGCAGTTACCCGGCAACCGAGTTCGTGGCCTGGTACAACGGCCATCCCGATTTCAGGCACCTCGAGTTCGACCTCAGCCAGGAGGCGGCCGCGGTCGTCGGCATTGGCAACGTCGCGTTGGATGTGGCGCGGATCTGNCGCACACCCGAAGAACTGGCCCAAACCGACATTGCCGACTACGCCCTGGAGGCGCTGCGCCATAGCCGGGTGCGAACCGTGTACGTGCTGGGGCGGCGTGGACCGGTACAGGCAGCCTTCACCACTCCCGAGGTCAGGGAACTGGGTGAGATGGCCGATGTGGACGTCAGCGTACCGGTCGACGAAGTCACCTTGGATCCGCTGAGCCAGGAAGAGCTAACCAGCAGTGGAGACCGTTCGACGGCCAAGAAGGTTGAACTGCTCCAGGGTTACGCCCAAAACCGNCCCAGTGGCAAAGGTCGGCAACTGATTTTCCGCTTCATGGTGTCACCCGTCGAGTTGCTGGGCGACGACAATGGCCATGTCGCGNNCCTGCGTCTGGTGAAGAACCAACTCTACAAAACCGATGCCGGCTCACTGCGCCCCCGACCGACCGGCAAGTTCGAGGAGATCGCGGTGGGTCTGGTTTTTCGTTCGGTCGGTTATCTGGGCGTGCCTCTGCTCGATGTGCCGTTCAAAGAGAGCTGGGGCGTCATCCTGAATCAGCGGGGACGCGTGCTCGATCCTGAAACCCAACGGCCACTGGTCGGGCAATACACGGCGGGTTGGATCAAGCGCGANCCTTCGGGGGTCATCGGCACCAATAAACCGGATGCGGTCGAAACGGTCGGGTGTATGCTGGAAGACCTGGCCGCTGGGATTCATTTGAACCCGCCCCATCCCGATGCCGGCGCGATCGAGCAACTGGTACGCACCCGCCAGCCGCACGTGTTCACTTACCCTGACTGGCAGCGCCTGAACGAACATGAAACCGCGGCCGGCAAGGCCGCGAACCGNCCNCGCGTGAAGTTCACATCGATCGAGGAGATGAAGAGAGCGCTGGGTCGAACCTGATTCAAGGCGCGAAATTGGGCGCGAGTGCTTCGCCCAATTCTGATGTGCGACCCCGTGCGCAGTTTGACAGAATCTGGATCGAGTGTTAGAATCGCCGACGGTGCGGGCCACCGGCCCGTTCCTTATCCTGTAGAAAGGCAAGGCGCAACGTTCATGATGAAGGTGTTCGTTCCGATCATTCCCATCGTGCGCATCACTGCCGGAAACGGCGGGTATGTTCGTTCGCGTGTTGTGCCTGCTGCCAGGTTGACATAATCGTCAACAGACGAGAATGCTTCATGGCCGTGGGTGCAGACAACGCCTCACGGCCTTTTCATTTCGGGTACCGGTTTGCCGAGCAGACCGGCCGGGCCGAGGGGCGTGAGCGCTCCCTCGGCCTTTTTTATCGACTGAGCTGGGAGCGCCCAAGACAGCAAGGAGGAGAAGTAAGATGGTCAGTTCAGTTGCTTTACAGGTAGAGGCTGCCTACAAAACGTTCGGCAAAAATGCCAACCCGGCCGGCTGGCGCAGGTTCCTGCCGGCGGCGCAGCACAAGGGCCACAGCGGGCAGGTCAATGGCAACGGTGCGCGGCCGGCCAAAACAGCCAAAACCACCGCGGTCAACCATGTCTCGTTCGATGTGNNGCGCGGCGAGATCTTCGGCGTGCTCGGNCCNAACGGCAGCGGCAAATCGACCCTGATCCGTTTGATTGCCACGCTGCTCATCCCGGACGGTGGACAGATTACTGTCTTTGGCCATGACACGGTTCGGCAGCCAATGGACGTACAGCGGCTCATCAACCGGGTGTCGGTCGAGGCCAGCTTCTTCAAGAAGCTGTCACCGATGGAGAACCTGCTCTACGGCGCCCGTCTGTACGGCGTCAGCGGCAACGAGGCGCGCAAGCAGTCACGGTCGATCCTGGTACGCCTNGGGGCCGAAGAAAAGGCGATCTATCAGCCAATGGAGGAGATGTCACGCGGCATGCAGCAGAAAGTGGCGATTGCCCGTGCTTTCCTGACTCATCCGATCCTGCTGCTGCTCGACGAGCCGACAACCGGTCTCGACCCACGCTCCAAGCGTGAGGTCCAGGCCTTCGTGCGTGAGCTGCGCGATCAGCACGACGCCACGATCCTACTGACGACGCACGACATGGTGGAAGCCGACACCCTGTGTGACCGCATCGCCATCATCAACGGCGGCGATGTCGTGGCCCTGGATACACCGGAAAACCTGAAACGCCTGGTGCCGGCGCCGAATGGCCAGCTGCCGACCCTGGAGGAAGTCTTCCTCCAACTCACTGGCAAACAGCTGGTGGCCGAAGACCAGGTTGCGTAATGGGCGCTCAGGCGCTTGATGAACGTGAGGAACCATGAACGTCTCGAATATCAACAGACCTTTGTACGAAAGTGCTTCGTTTTGCCTGGTCGCGCCCGACCCCGACCACGATGCTGAGATCGAAGCCGGCTGGAGCCACGACGCCGCGCGCGCGGTATCTCGGCCTCCAGCCGGCACGCCCCTGTCCAAAGCACAGGTGCAGAAGCGCTACGAGGCGGCGCAGAGTCGGGAGCGGGGCGAGATCCTGCTGGCCGTGCGCACACGGGCCGACGACCGGCTGGTTGGGTTTGTCCGCTTCTACTGGATTGTCTGGGCCGGTTATGCGATGTTACGCTACGCCTTCGGTGACCCGGCGCTGCACGGTGACGGCTATGCACAAGAACTGTTGCAGCTGATCCTGCGCTACGCCTTCGACGAACTCGGTTTCTACCGCTTGTTGGCCCACGTGGTCAGCGATGAGACCGCGACGATCCGGGTATTCAGAGCGGCCGGCTTCCGTCAGGAGGTGCGCCAGCACCTGGCCTTCCAACACCATGGCCAGCGCTGGGACCTCCTGGTCTACGGCCTGCTGGCCGACGAGTGGCGCCAGCCGGTGGTGAAGAGCCACGATGACCCAGGCGCGCACGAGGCTCGTGAGACCCCGACGCTGCCCGACGGCGCGGGTACATCAGCCCGAACGGCTCACTGGCCGGACCGCGTGTACGTCTGGTCGCACCTGACATCGAACGTGCGGCCTCAGCGATGACGGCGTGGGCGCGCAACTCCGAGTTCACGCGTTTGCTCGATTCGGACCCAACGCAGCCGTGGAGTCTGGCCAGTACGCGTAAAGACCTGGAAGAGATGGGCGGCCACGAACGGCCGAACAGTGTCCATCTGATGATCCACACCGTGGCGGATGACCAGGTGATTGGTTTCATCGGCCTGGCGGGCATCGACTGGGTGCATNNGGCAGCGTGGGTGGGTATCGGCATCGGCGACCCGGCCTTCTGGGGCAANGGGTATGGCACCGAAGCGATGCAGCTGTTGCTGCACTACGCCTTCGATGAGCTGAACCTGTTCCGGGTCAATCTGGTCGTCTTCNNTGAATACAACGAACGGGCCATGCGCTCGTACATCAAATCTGGCTTCGTCGTCGAAGGTCGCGCGCAACATGTTNNCATGCGCGAAGGCCGCCGCTGGGACTTCATTTACATGGGGATCCTGCGTGACGAATGGGCCAGCCGGCAGGTCGGTCAGGCGCTCTACAGCGACGTCCGGCCCGACGCGCCGGGAGGGAGGAGTTCGCGTGACGGTTTTAGCCAACGAATTCAAGGCCAGTTATGCGTTCATGGAACGCAACTTCTACATCGTCAAACGCTACTGGGGATGGGAGGTGGTGTGGCTTGTCTACTCCATTGTCAACTCCCTCTCCGTGAGCTTCATCGGCTACGGCATGGGCGCCCTCGGCGGCTCCGGCGTCGACACGGCGTTCATGGTCATCTACCTGGCGATCGGTACGATCGTTTGGCGTTACCTGTCGTCCGTGTTCTACTGGGTCACCGACGTCATCGGCATGGAGCGTTGGGAGGGGACCATCGAATACACGTTGATGGCGCCGATCCAGCGCATCACACATATGCTTGGGCAAACCGCGTTTGCCATCGTCTACAGTCTGATCCATACCGCGGTCATCCTGGGCGCAACCCTGCTCTTCTTTGACATCCGGTTGGACAATGCCAATCTGTGGGGCGCCACGGTGATGCTCATCGTCGGCAGTATCTCGTTCATCGGCATCAGTATCGTCGGCTCGGTGCTGCCGCTGCTGTTCCCGGAGCGCGCNTCACAGATGACGCACGTCATCATCGCCCTGCTCCTGCTGATCTCCGGTGTGTACTACCCGGTGGAGGTGCTGCCCACGTGGATGCAGACCCTCAGCAAGCTCTCGCCGGCGACGTACGTGCTTGACGGGGTGCGTGCCACCCTGCTCGACGGGGCCGCGCGCAGTCTGTGGCCGTACATCTGGCCGCTCCTGATCATGGGGATCGTCACGATTCCCGCTGGGCTGCGGGTCTTTCGCTGGGCAGAGAACTACGCCAAACGTACCGGCAAACTGCACCGGAACGGCTAAAGGAGACAATGACGACAGAGAGCAACAAAACACACCGCCACCAGGGCCAGGTGTTCAANAAAGCCCTGGGCCATTACTACGTACGACCGGCCAGCAGNACCGTGGTTTGTGCACTATCGAGCAAACTGCGCAAGGATCTGGTCTACCCCACCGCCGACCGCTCGTCGGTGGGGCATCGCCGGGTGCAGGCCGTACGTGGTCTGGCCGTACTCGACCCGGTTGCCGTTGGCGACTGGGTCGAGTACATCGCTGCGCCACACCGGGCCGGCATGATCACCAGCGTTCAGCCGCGCACGAACCGCTTCGTACGCNNCCAGCCGCGGGCGCAGGAGATCGAACAGGTCATCGCGGCCAATATCGACCAGCTCATCCCAATGCTGGCCGCCGCACGCCCCGAGCCGACCTGGGGTCTGCTGGACCGTTACCTGGCCATTGCCGAGGCCGAAGACCTGCCGGTGCTGATCTGCATCACGAAGATCGACCTGGTCGATCCAGGCATGATCGATGCCGAAGCGGAGGTCTATCGCCGCATGGGTTATCCGGTCATCCTGACCAGCGTACGCAGCGGCGCCGGCATCGATGCCCTGCAGGCTGCGCTGCACAATCGGCTGTCAGTTTTTGTGGGCAAATCAGGCGTGGGCAAGACCTCGCTGCTGAACACGATCCAACCCGGTCTGGGTCTGCGCGTCAATGACATCAGCGAGAGCACCGGCAAAGGCAAACACACCACCACCCACCTGGAGATGTTCGACCTGGATGGGGGGTCANNGGTGATCGACACACCGGGCGTCAAAGAACTGAGCATGGCCTCGCTGGACGACTACGACCTGGGCTACCTGTTTGCCGAAATGCGCCCCTACCTGGGGCAGTGCCAGTTCGGTGCGACGTGTACGCACTCGCACGAGCCGGGCTGCGCGGTCAAGGCCGCGGTGGCGGCCGGCGACATTGCCGAACGACGTTACCAGAGCTATCTGCGGATGGATGCGGAATGACCGCATCGATCCAGCCCGACCGGGTCGGGCAGCGTTAGGGCAGCCATCACTCCCAGTCACCGTGCGTAACCCGCAAAGGAGACAACCATGGATATCTTTCTGCCAGCCGGTTTGACCGGCCGGCCCGCAACGATGAACGACTTCGACGCGCTTCTGGCCCTTCTCCAGGCGCACGATGTCTTCTGAATCGGCGAACCCGACACCTCGCGCGAGGATCTGCTGAGCGAATGGCAGCGCCCACGCTTCGACCTGGCCACCGACACGTGGGTGGTCGAGACCGCCGCGGGCGAGATCGTCGGTTACGCCGAATCCTGGGAGAAGGAACCGCACGTCACGATCGACAGCGCTGGCACCGTGCATCCCGGTCATTTCGGCCGCGGCATCGGCACAGCGCTGATGCAGTGGTGTGACGACCGCGCGNNTGCCCACATCCCGTTGGCCCCACCCGGCGTGCAGGTCACCAACAGCCACATCACCAGCCATCAGAACAGCGCCGCGCGCCTTGTTCGAGCAGCANNTGGCTACCACCCGGTGCGCAGTTTCTGGCGCATGGAGATCGATCTGGCGCAGCTGCCNCCCGCCCCGCAATGGCCAGATGGGATCACGGTTCACGCCATGAACCCGGACAGCGAGGTGCACGCGACCTTCGAGGCAGTCGAGGAGGCGTTTGCCGATCACTGGGGGCATGTGCTGCAGACGTTCGACGATTGGGCCGCCCGATCGATCGCACGCGACGATTTTGACGCGAGCCTGTTCTTCCTGGCGATGGACGGTGACCAGGTGGCCGGTACGTCGTTGTGTTACCTTTGGCCAGATCTCGGCTGGGTGCGTTACCTGGCCGTGCGCCGGCCCTGGCGCCAGCATGGCCTGGGTATGGCCCTGCTGCGGCACTCCTTTGGCGAATTCCACCGGCGCGGTGCGNNTAAGGTCGGCCTGGGTGTCGATTCCGAAAATACGACCGGCGCGACCCGCCTATACGAGCGTGCCGGCATGCACGTGGCGCAGCAGTTCGACTTCTTCGAGAAGGTGTTGGCATGATCGTACATCAATTGACACGCCCTAAAAATGGATCACGACCGCCGCTGACCGACGTACTCGACCTCCCGCGCGATCTGGGGGACGGCCTGGTACTGCGCTTCGCCACGGCCGCCGATACCGATGCTCTGGTTGCACTCAATGAACGCGTCTTTGGTGAGGGCAACCCACTACCGGCCATCGCCGCCGCCACCCGCGACCTGATGTCGCCCGAACACCCGACGTGCGGCGCCGGCCACTTCACGCTCGTCGAGGACACCCGCACCAGCCAGCCCATATCGACGCTCTGCCTGATTCCGCAGACGTGGACCTACGCCGGTATTCCCTTCGAGGTCGGCCGGNNCTGGCTGGTGGCCACCGACGCGGCCTACCGTCGCCGGGGACTGGTCCGCCAGCAGATGGAAGTGATCCACNNGCGCAGCGCCGCGCAGGGTCACCTGGTGCAGGCAATCACCGGGATTTCCTGGTACTACCGGCAGTTTGGTTACGAATATGCAATCGACCTGGGCGGCGGACGCTCGGTAGACCTGGGGAATGTGCCCGCGCTGGCCGATGGTCAGACCGAAGCCTACCGGCTGCGCCCCATGACCGAGGCTGACATCCCCTTTGCCGCGCCGCTCTACGCGTGACTGTGCGCNTCGCTGATCGCCTGCCCGCGTCCCGAGTGGTTCTGGCGCGCTGCTCTCCTGNNGTTCGCACCTGAATCATGGGAGCGGCGTCCGTTCCAGGTCATCGAAGATGCCGATGGACGACCGGTCGGTTACATCGGCCCATCGCGTGACTGCTGGGCCGGGCTGGTGCCGGTTGTCGAATTCGCCGTGGCCGAGGGGCAGTCGATGCGTGCCGTACTGCCGGCAGTGCTGCGCTGGCTCAAGGCTTTTGCCGAACAGGTCGCGCAGGAACAGTCNGCGCCGATGCGTTCGTTGTACTTCAACTTCGGTCGCGTGGCCCACCCCGCGTATGCAGCCATGCCCGAGTTACTGAGCAAGGTGCGCGATCCTTACGCCTGGTACATCCGGGCGCCCGATCTGCCCGCGTTTCTGCGCCACATTGCGCCGGTACTCGAAGCGCGCCTGGCGAGCTCGGCGGTGGCCGGTCACACCGGCGTGCTACGCATCTCCGAGCACGTCAGCGGCCTGCAACTGGTGTTCGAGCAGGGCCGGCTGGCCTCGGCCGAACCGTGGCAGCCCGTGGGCGGGCAGGAAAACGCCCACTTCCCGCCCGGCGTCATCTTACAAATGATCTTCGGGCGCAGCGAACTGGCCGGGCTGCGCCGTTTTTACCCGGACTGCTGGGCCGATGACGAAACGGCCGTCGTGCTGGGCGCCCTGTTCCCGCCCCAGCCGTCGTGCGTGGTTGCATTGAGTTAGAGGTGACGCCCATGGCACGCGCTGTCTCTGTCCGTACATACCGTGACGCCGATCTGGACGCCATCCTGGCCACGATGCGCGGCTGGCCAGGCCGACGGTGAACCGGTCACTATGGGAGCGGAGGATCTGGCGACCTGGCTGGCCGACCCGCGCTGGACGCCGCACGATGACCTGTTTGTCGCCGAGGTCGTTGGCCACGGTGTGGTCGGCGTGGGTGAAGGGAGTCGGCGTGGCGGGGCTGGACATCAGATGTACCGTAGCGCGTGTTATGTGCACCCCGACTTCCGGCGTCGNGGGGTGGGTCGTGCCCTGCTGGCCGCGCAGTGGCAGCGTGCAGGCCATTGCGCTGGAAGNCCGGTGGGGCAACGGTCATTCACGGCGCGGGTGACAATGGACCGATCCGACGCGCGCGCTGTTCGAGTCGTGCGGCATGCGCCGNNCGTGCGTTACATCTTCGAGATGGTGCGCGACCTGGCCCAGCCGATCCCACCGACCGTTGTTCCTGAAGGGCCACGTTGACGACCTGGNGCCGAACGACGCAATGACCGGGCCGTATGGGCTGGCTTCAATGAGGCGTTCNNAGAAGACCATTGGGGTCACCTGCCCGAAGGCTACGACGCGTTCACCTACCGCATCCGCGCTGGCTGGGTCAATCCTGATTATAGTTATGTCATCTGGGATGGCGCAGAAGTGGCCGGCGCCGTGCTGAACGACATGGGGCCGGCGGCCGTGCATCACCTCGGGCGAAACCAGGGCTGGATCGGCCTCCTGTACGTGCGCCGGCCGTGGCGCCAGCGCGGCCTGGCGCGAGCGCTCCTGACACACAGCCTGCAGCAAGCCAGGGCATTGGGCCACGCCCTGGCCGGGTTACGCGTCGACGCTGAAAACCTGACGGGGGCCGTACGGTTGTACGAAACGCTCGGCTTTACGGTGCAGAAGACGAGTGTGATCTATCACCGGGCCTATCCCGCCGCAGCCTGACGCGGTAGCATACCTGAGGGCCTATCCGAAAACGCGCCACAGTGTTATCCTGTGACGGTTATTCGGATAGGCTCTGGGAGCCTGCGCACGAAGCGCCGGACCGTCGCGGCGGCGGCCAGCGCGTCTTTAGCTCCCTCCACGATCGGCTCATCGCCGGGATAACAGACGCGGGCGGCGTATGCGGACAGTAGCGACAGATCGTCGTCAGCATAGGCTATCCAGGCGAGTGGGTCAGTTTCTGGCTCACAAACAACTTCGCCTCGCGTTGTTATTTCGCGGTAACTGCTCAGCCAGCCGTTCAGAAACCGGGTTTTTCTCGTGCGAGCATGGTTCTCGTCTGACCAACGGCCTTTCATCGCGCTGTGTTCCTGGTCTGCGAGGCAAAAACCGGGTTTCTCTCGCATTTCGCGGATGAAATAGTTATTGCTCTCCACTTCATAATTNNGTAGTTCTTCCGGCGGCTTAACCGCAATATCAAGCGGGAACGGGCGTGGGCGTAGAAGCCTGCACACCGCAAGATAGCGTTCGTTGCTTGGAACAGTTGTATGCATGACAACCAACAAACCCACATCGCTATCCGGCGTCGGGTTGCCGTACGCGTACGAGCCGAAGAGGATGATCTTCTGCGGGTGCAAGGCCTGCACCATGCGCGCGCGGCCGGCAGCGTTTCCGAGACCGGCTGTTTGAAGCCACGCGGCGTCACGTTCGGGATATCGACCATGTGTGCATTTGTACCATCCGCCCACGCGCGGCAAAGCGTGTGCTTTTCCAGACCCACAGAACATGGTACACTTTCGACCATGTTCAATCGTGCAAGACACAGCGTTTCTGAACCTGACCGCGTGGGGTTCGGGCACTGGCCAACTATGTCGATCGAATGTGGTCGTACGAGACCGTTGTCATGCTGCTGCTGGCGGCATTTGCCGGCGCGGTGAGCGGCCTGGGCGTCGCGCTCTTTCGCCGCNNGCTGGACACGCTGTTCGAGTTCACCGTGATAGACATCGGCGGCCGCTACCCCTTGGCGATCCTGGTGCTGCCGGCGCTGGGCGCGTTACTCACGGCGTTCTGGATGCGCTTTGCCAGGGAACGGGGCGAGATCGGCGTCGGCGTGGCGGGCATCATGGAGGCGGTCGCGCTGCACGATGGCCGCATCAGCCTGCGTGGCAGCATCNNGCGCGTCATCGGCGCGATCCTGACGGTCGGTTTCGGCGGCTCGGCGGGCCCGNNGGGCCCCAGCGTCCAGATCGGCGCGGCCACCGGCTCACAGATCGCGCGACGTTTGAAACTGTCCAATGCCCGNGTGCGCACGTTGGTGGCCTGCGGCNNGGCCGCGGGCCTCAGCGCGGCCTTCAACGCCGATCACCGGCGTCTTTTTGCCATCGAGATCGTGCTGGGCGAGTTCTCCGGCGCGTTTGTCGGCTGGATCGTGTTGGCGGCGGTCGCNGGNGCGGTCACCAGCCAGAGCATCCTGGGCAACACACCGGCGTTCGGCATNCCAGCACTACGAGTTTCACCCACTGACGGGCTGCCGCTGTACATGTTGCTGGGCGTGCTGGCCGCGCTGACCGCGGCCCTCTACGTGGCGCTGCTGGCGCGCAGCGAGGCCTGGTTCCACAGGCTGCGCGCNCCGAATGGNCTCAAGCCCAGCCTCGGCGGCCTGGCCGTGGGCGTGCTGGCCTATTTCGGGTCGACCACCATCATGGGGCCGGGCTATCATGCCATCGACAGCGTGCTGAAGGGCGCCGAGACCAGCGCGCTGGTCATCTTCTCCCTGGTGCTGCTTAAACTGATCGCCACGCCGCTCACCATCGGCTCNGGGGGCCAGGGCGGGCTGTTTGCGCCCTCCCTGTTTCTCGGCGCCATGCTGGGCGCGGGCTTCGGCCAGGCCGCGCAGGCCGTCTTCGGGCAGGACATCGCGTCGCCGCCGGCCTATGCCCTGGTCGGCATGGGCGCGGTGCTGGCCGGCGCGGTGNNCGCGCCCATCACCGGCTTGATGCTGCCCTTCGAGATGGCGCAGGACTACCGCATCATCCTGCCGCTCATGTTCGCGGTGGTGGAGAGTACCTTGATCGCCCAACTGCTGCAAAAGGAGAGCGTCTACACCTTCAAGCTCAAGCAGCGCGGCGTCGAACTGAAGAAACGCGCCGACGTGAACCTGATGCGCACCCTGTTGGTGGGCGACGCCATGACGCCGTTCAAGGAGTTGACCGTCATGCACGCGCATGATCCCCTGGCTGCGCTGATCGAGACCTTCGACGCGACCAACCACCACGGTCTGGTGGTGCTGGACGACGCGGGCGAGCTGTACGGCGTGGTCACGCTCTCCGATGTGGCGCATGTTCACCACGAAACAGCCGGCCCGGGCGGTGGGGAGATCACGACCACCGACGTGGTGACGGTCTACCCCGACGACACCCTGGAAGAGGCGATGCGCCATTTTGGCATGAAGGATGTGGGCCGCCTGCCGGTCATCGACCGGCGCAACCCGCGCCGCCTGCTGGGGCTGCTGCGCCGCGTCGACATGGTCAGCGCCTACTCCAACGCGCTGCTGGAGCACCAGTCCAGCCAGGATCATCACGAGCGTCTGCGCATCGAGGCGGCGACGCGCGCCGAACTGCTGGAGACGGAGGTGCACCAGCATGACTACGCCGCGGGCAGGNNTCGATCCGCGCTGGATCTGCCCGACCAGTGCGTGATCGTGGCGATCCGGCGCGGCGAGCGCACGCTGGTGCCGCGCGGCAACACGCAGCTGCGCGTCGGCGACCGCGTGATCGCGCTCTGCGCCNNTGCGGTGCAGGAGGCATTTTTGCAGACTTTGCGCGGGTCGGGGGTGGACGCCGCGGCCCGGATTTGAGCTTGCGTGGGCAGCGTCCCACTGGGCCAAGCCGGTGGGACGTTTTTGTGCGAGGTCAATCGCTCAGCTTGCATAGCGCCGAGCCTTTGTGCAGCGCGATGTGGTCAGTCTTGTCGCTCTTGATCTCGTACTGCGGGTTGGCCGCGCTGGCGTGATGGGTGTAGCCCTTGTAGATAGGGACCCTGGCTACGCGGCCGCATGAGCTAACCGGGCGGGCTGGATCAGCAGCAGCTTGTCGCCCTCTGACTGCTGGGCCTGGTACAGATCCCAGCGCAACTGGAGATTCATCCAGAAATCCGGCGATACTTCAAAGTACTTCGCCAGTCGCAAGGCCGTTGCCGGTGTAATACCGCGCCGCCCATTGACGATCTCATTGATCCGCTGGTAGGGGACATGGATCGCATCGGCGAGTTGGCGTTGTGTGATCTGCATCGGCACCAAGAACTCCTCCAGGAGCATTTCGCCGGGCGGTGTGGGTTGGCGGTGGGTAGGAATACGAACCATGTCATTACCTCGTCTCGTCGGTTCAGTGGTAGTCTACGATCTCTACTTGATCTGGCCCTAACTCAGTCCAGTTGAAACAGATGCGATATTGCCGGTTGATACGGATACTGAACTGCCCTTTGCGATCGCCGGTCAACGGTTCGAGTTGATTGCCGGGTGGTACGCGTAGATCTGCCAGTGAGGCAACCGAATCGANGCGATCAAGCTTGCGGAAAGCGATCTTCCAAAGAGACTCTGGGCAGATTTGGCGCGCTGCACGGGTGTTAGCGCCGTTGAAAATGTCTTCTGTGCCAGCGTCGCGAAATGACCGTATCATAGCGGCATCATAGCATGGAAGTCATGTTATTGCAAGAGAAAGTTTGCAGTTTCGGGTGTGTCTTGGCTATCAATTTCGCTTCATGGTGTGTCTACTTCCATTCAACCACGAATGAACACGAATATTTCAGATCAGTAAGTCGGTTTGTGCGCGATCGTCAGCGTGCCCACCCCGTCCGGCAACGCCAACGTCTGCGGCGGCGCGAAACCGGCCGCGGTCAGCCAATTCGTCCAGTCCCCGCGAGTGTCGAGTCCCCGGACTCCGTCGCCAGCAGCATCTGGGGCGAAGATGGCCGCTTCGGGCTGGCCGGCGCGGTCGTCGTCCAGCGCGAAGTCGCGCAGCACGACCTTGCCGCCCGGTTCGAGACAGTCGTAGACCTTGCGGATCAGCGCGGGCCGGCCCTCGGGCGGTTCGCCGTTGAGCACGCCGAAGACCAGCGCGACGTGGTAGCCGCGGCCGAACCCTTCGCGCTGGAAATCCCCCTCCTGCACCGTCACACGCATCTCGCTGGGCCACTGCAGGCGGACGAGGCGCTGCGCCTCATTGGGGAGTCATCGGCGGCGGCTGGGCGAGACCTGATCCAGGCCCAGCAGCAAAACCTGGCGCGGCGCGGCCAGGGTGATACCGACTCCCTGCGCGCCGATCGTAATCGTATTATTGGGGCTCGGCACTGGGCCTGAAGCCCTAGAGGGCCACCACCGGGCCAGAACCGCGGCTCTGCCAGGTGGTCTCGCCGGCGAAGTGCCAGGGCATGAACTTGTACGTGGCGTGATGCTAAGGGGTCACGAGTGACCACACGATGGCAACCCCAAAGGCCATGATCAACACATTGCCCAAGAGGCTGGCCCCAAGCTGAAAGCGCGGCGACAGGCGGCGNNGTGTCCCAGCGCCGATTGCGGCCAGCAGCGATTGCCAGGAGAGTGACGCCAGGCCGGCCCCCACGACGAAGGCCAGGCGGGAACCCGATGTGTCTAGCGTGCCCGGCTGCATGCCCAGGATGAACGAAGCAAAATAGGCAATCGTCAGGGNGTTGAGCAGGGTCAAACTCAGGAACTGCACGTAGGTACGACTGCGGCCCGGCGGGTTCGCACCGCTGGCTACGGCCGGCCCTGACGCCCGACGCAGGCGCCACAGGCCATAGGCGCCGATTGCCAGCAGCACGGCCGCACTGCCACTGCGCAGCAGCACCGCGTACGGCGCCAGCCGGAGGCTGAGCGCCTGCCCAGCGACCGCCGCCAGGCTGGCATAAATGAAGTCAGCCGTGGCCGCGCCGGCTCCGGCGGCGAATCCCCAGCCAAAGCCGCGCCGCAGCGCCCNTTCGACGATCAGAATAGCAATTGCCCCCACCGGGATGGCAATCCCATAGCCGGCGAGAACGCCGCGCCAGAATGCATCGATCGCCACACATCCCCCAAATAACACAAAGGTTTTGCCGGGCCATAACCTGCCGGCAAAACCTTGACTACCCTGGACGCGCCAGATCGGAGGCTGGAAGTCCCCGATCCCTCCAGCACTCCGACCTGGACAATCGGAAGTGTACCACAACTCGCGTAAGAGTGCAAATCGGCGATGGTCGTTTGTACAACCACAGCTTGCGCTTAACGCGAGACTGGCATATAATGAGTTTGATGCAAGTTTAGAACCTATCCGAATAACCCGAAAAGCGCCACAGTGTTGCCCCGTGACGGTTATTCGGATAGGCTCTTAGTCCAGTGCCGGAATAAACACGGGTAGAATGAGATGCCGCTCGGCGTGACAGTCCCATGGGATCCCCACGCAGGACGGCGGCGCAACAACCGCCGCACGAGCGGAAGCAACCGAAGGCCGTTATGCCAAAAAGCATAACGGCCTTCGGCTTTGTTGGGTTCTTTCATCTGGCTCAAGGAGGCGCAACATGCAACTTGGTGGATACGCAGACCGCATCGCCTGGGTCGACCTGACCGCCGGTCAGGTCGAGTACCGGCCGATTGCCGAGGAAGACAAGCTGAAATACATTGGCGGGCGCGGCCTCGGCGTCAAGTACGTGTTCGACAATGGTCCGGAAGTCGATCCGCTCTCACCGGACAACATGATCTGCTTCATGAACGGGCCCTTGACCGGCAGTGAAGCCAACATGAGCGGCCGCATGGCCGTCGTGACCAAGTCGCCGCTGACCGGTACCGTCACCGACAGCCATCATGGCGGCTGGTCGGCGGCGCGCCTGCGTTGGGCCGGCTTCGACGGCCTGGTCTTTCAGGGCAAAGCCGACAAGCCGGTGTACGCCTACGTGCACAACGGCACGGTCGAGCTGCACGATGCCTCGGCCGTGTGGGGCATGGGCGTACACGATACGATCAAACACTTCCGCGCTNNGTACGGTGAGAAGGACCTGACCGTCATCGCCATCGGCCAGGCGGGTGAAAACCTGGTCAAGCTGGCCTGCTGGATCAATGAAAACGACCGGGCCAGCGGACGCGGCGGCACGGGCTGCGTCGGCGGCAGCAAACTCCTCAAGGCCATCGTCGTCAAAGCGTCCAAGGCGTTTCCCAAACCGGCCGCCGACCGTGAGACGTGGAAAGCGGCCCATCACCGGCTGGCCACCATCATGGACGAAAAGAACGTAACCAGCCCGCGCAAGGGTGGCCTGTCGGTGTACGGCACCAACGTGTTGATGAACATCACCAACAATATGGGCGCCCTGCCGGCCTTCAACAGTAAGCTCACTTCGTACGGCGACAAGGCTGGCTCNCTCAGCGGTGAGTATGTCAAGGAGCACATCCTGGTCAACGATCCCACCTGTCACGCCTGCCCGGTCGCCTGCAAGAAGGAAGTGCGCATCAAGGAGGGGCCGTGGAAGGGGCTGCACATGGAGAGTGTGGAGTACGAACCGGCCTGGTCCATTGGGGCCAACTGCGGATGTGATGACATCGCGACCGTCGCCAAGATCATCGACATGGCCAACGATTTTGGCTACGATGCCATCGAGATCGGTCACGTTCTGTCGGTCTACATGGAAGCCTCCGAGCGAGGTTATGTCAATGGTGATGGCGGTCTGCTGTGGGGTGACATTCACGGCATGGTCGAAGCGGCGCGCAAGGTGGCGTTCCGCGAGGGTGTTGGCAACGTGTTGGCCGAGGGTCCGTCCGCGGCAGCCACAGCCTGGGGGCACCCTGAGATTGCGATGACGGTGAAGGGCCAGGGTGTCCCGGCCTACGACCCGCGTGGCCTCAAGGGAATGGGCATTGCCTATGCAACGAGCAACCGCGGCGCGTGTCACCTGCGGGCCTACACCCCAGCCAGTGAGCTGAGCCTGATCCCGCTGCCCAGCGACCCGCTGGCCTGGGAGGGCAAAGCCGCGTTGACGGTTCTGTTGCAAGACCTGCACGCCTTTAGCGACAGTCTCGATCTGTGCAAATTCAGNCCATTCGCTGAGGGCGCCGAGGAGTACGCCCAGCAGTACTCCGCCATGACCGGACGTCAGATTACGAGCGAAGATGTGCTCTGGACGGGCAAACGCATCTACACCCTGGAGCGCTACTTCAACAATCTGGCCGGCCTGCGCGAGGGCAGCGACTACCTGCCGACCCGCTTCACCCACGAACCGTCGACCATGCCCGGCTCCGAAGGGCATGTCTGCGAGCTCGATCTGATGCTGGCCGACTACTACCAGCTGCGTGGCTGGGTGAACGGCGTCGTGCCGGAAGAAGCTCAAGGAGCTGGAGATCATCTAGCGGCTTGTTCGAGGCCCGCCTTGCAGGGGGCGCGGCGCAACATGCAGCGGTCAACGGCAGTTACCGATCGGATGCTCACGCCGTGCGCGGCGGCAAAGCCCACCTGCGTGCAGTTGAACCGTGTTTGACAAGACAAAGAGGGAACCAGCTGGTTCCCTCTTTGTTTCGTTTGAAACGGCACACCGGGCGACACGAATCGCGGCGTGGTTTTGTACTCGCCGCGTAACTGCTCAGGCTGGGTCTGGAGAAACCGGGTTTTTGTCTCGCAGACCAGGGTCATGGCGCGATGAAAGGCCGTTGCACAGACAAAAACCATGCCTGCACGAGAAAAACCCGGTTTCTGGGCGGCTGGCTGAGCAGTTACCTCGCCGCGTGTTTTGTGGTGAGCGCAGTCACGGCGGTGCACCCTGTCCAGACCGGTCAACCACCGGCGCGGATCAGTTTGCGCTCCAACTGGGCCTTGATCCGCGAGAAGGTCGGCTCTTCCCCCAACAGTTCGACGCGCACCTCACCGACGCGCAGTGAACCAATCTGGTAGTCGGGCAGCTGCGTCAGGCGCGCCTCCCACCCCTCACCGACGATACGGTCATCACCATGGGCCACCCCGCCCATCTCCACCAGGTACTCGCGCCACAGCCAGAGGGGAACGCCGCGCACATCGCGTGAGCTGGGGCACGCTCACCCCCGCCCACTGCCGGGAAGACGCTGATCGTGTCCGTGGGCTGCACGACCGTCGCCAGACCTTGGGCAAGGTAGTGCGCATCCCGCCCATTGACCATGACGTGCACATGGGGCCACAGTTGACCCGTTTCATCGAGCAGTTCGGGGCGCAGCGGCGGGTAGCGCGTCACGATCGTTTCGATCAGGCCGGCCACCGTCGCGCCATCAGGCAGCGACATGTCGATCGACTTCGCACCCACGATGGGACGCAGGGTGGCGTAAANATTCACCTTCATTTTCCCTCCGTGGCCCTGGTCATCAAATACCCCTGCGCAGACAGCCAGGCCTGGGTGCGTTTCATCCCCTCATCCACGGCAATGGTCGGTCGGTAGCCCGCTCNGCGCTGCAGTTTGTCGATCGAAAAACGGCTTTGGTTCCTCAAATAGTGCAACGACCAGCGGCCGGCGTCCGGTCGCCNCGCGGCCCGGCGCAGCCAACGGCCGGCCGGCGATACCGCCAACTGGCCAACCCACCCCGGCACGCTGGGGATCCGTTGTTTGCCCAACATACGGGCGTAGTAGCCGTAGAATTCACGGAAGGTGACCGTCACCCCATCGCACAGGTTGTAGGTCTGGCCGGCGGCCTGGGGTTGGGCCAACGCCAGCAATGTACCATCGACGACGTTGTCGATGTAACCGGGGTTGACCAGGCCGCGCCNCCGTCNCAACAGGCGTAAGCGACCGCGCCGCAGCTGTTCGAGCGGGTTCAACGTCCAGGCTGTCCCGCGTGGGCCGTAAGTGCTGGCCGGGCGCAGGACGACCGTATCCAGGCCCTGGCTGGCAAAACGCCGGACGACTGCCTCGACGCGGATTTTACTGTCGGGGTAGGCCTGGCCAATCAGCGGCGTAGCGGCCGTTTCGTCGATCACCGGTGCATCATTGACCCCGTACACCGCAACGCTGCTGAAGACGATCACACGCCCCACGCCCGTGGCGGTCGCCGCCGTCAGAACCGCTTCCGTGCCAGCCACGTNTGACCGTCTCCCCATCGCGGGGATGTCTGGCGTGCCGGTCCAGGCCGCTGTGTGAATCACGGCGCGGCAACCTGCCGCCGCGTGCAGCACCTCAACATCCCCCAGGTCACCCGGTATCAGTTGGATGCCCTGCGCGGCCAGCCAGGCTGCGCGGGCCGGGTCGCGCACCAGNNGGCGCACAGTGACACCCAGCGTCAGCAGGCGTTCGCAAATGTGGCTGCCAATGAAACCGCCAGCCCCGGTCACCAGGACAGAGGCGCCGGCCAGGGACGTTGTGCTCATGGAATCAGCCGCCGAGAGTGCATCAGGCGCCGTACAATCTGACGCACCTGGGGTTCGATGTCACAGGTACAGGGGATGGCCCGCAGGCCCGCTTCGAGCCTGCGCTCAGCGTGGAATTCGGCGCGCAGCCAACCCATACCCGGCCGGCATTGGGGTCAGGCGGCGCCCCGGTGCTTACGCAGGTCCCGACTTCATCCGAACAGGCGCCCAGGTGATCGATCACGGCCAGTGCAAACGCGTCGATACAACTGCCACACGGGCCGTCCAAGGCCAGCAGCGCTTGCAGTACGGGGTGCCCGGTCAGTCCACCACGTGTGCGTACCGTGCGGTCGGCCGCCTCGTGGGCCAAAACGTGGCAGGCGCAGACCGCGCCCGTCGAGCAAGACGGTGCAGCGGCAGCAGTCGCCCGCAGGGCAGGGGTCCGGTCGTTCGGCCGCGGCGTCGACGGTGCGCAGGGCATCGTGCAGGCTCCAGTGCGGGGGAACCGTGCAGGTGATCGAAACGTCGTTGAGCGTGAAATGGATCGTTTGGTTGTGCATCAGGTCATCGCTGTGAAGAAACAGTGGCGGGATTATAACAGCAGGCAGGCCGAATGTCCAGCGCTACGCCATAGTGCGCCAGAACCCGGTTTCTTTTGCTTGCTGGAAATGTAAGCTGCATCGCGGCCTTTGAGTGGTCAGGCGTGTTATGTAGTGCCGAATGAGGTCACCGTGTGGCGTCAATCCCGCGGCAGACTTGTTGATTTGGGAATTTTCTGTTAGAATCAAAAACGTAGATCGTGGCACACGATCGATCGTCCTGGATCGCGCTGCCATGCCAAGGAGTACATCGGTGGGAACGTCAGTCAAACCGGCCGCCCAACCCCGACCAGAGGACCCGCGCGGTGGTACGTCCGCGCCGTCGGCGTAGCCCATGGCTCTTGCTGCTGCTGATTCTGGGTCTGGCCGTCCTTGCGTTGGTCACCGCCGTCACGGCCTTTCAGTTGCGCTTTGCCAACCGTGTCTTCTACGGCGTACGCGTCCAGGGCATCGACCTCAGNCGAGCCACGCTGGACCAGGCTGCGGCGCGACTCGAACATGAACTGACACCCTACCCTGGCCCGACGATCATGCTGCAAGATGACTTCGAGGGCAACATCCAAACCTGGAACGTTTCCGCGGCCGAGTTGGGCGTCAAGGTCGATGCGCGTGCCACTGCCCGTCAGGCGTACCAGCTCGGGCGTGCTGAAGACCCGCGGCAGGCCCTGCGTGAGCAGTGGGACCTCCTGCGCTACGGTATGCAGGTTACACCGACCCTCACCTTCGGCGCGGCGCAGGCCGCTTTTTCGCTGGACCGGGTCGCCCGCCTCGTCGACCGGCCCGTGCGTGATGCCAGTGTGAGCATTGAGGACGTGCAGGTCATCGCCACCCCCTCGCAGGTGGGCCGCCGGACCGACCTTGAAGCGACCTGGGCGGCCGTTCAGCGGCAGCTGCTCTCCGGGCAGAGCGGCACGGTNCAGCTGGTGGTGCATGAGATTCAGCCGACGATTGCCTCGGTCGCCGAGGTTGCCGAACAGGCCCGCCAGGTCCTGAGCGCGCCGCTGACGATGGCTTACGCTGGCGAGGCGGACGCCGGTGAGTCGCCCCAATCGTGGGCCATCGATCAGGCCGAACTGGCGCGGTGGCTTTCCTTTATACCCAAAACTAACGATCAGGGTCAGGTCACCTATGCCCTTGCCGTTGACTCAGGGCCGATCCAGGCCTATGTACAAAACCTGGCGCCCAGCCTGGCCCGGCCGGCACGCNNGACGCGCCTCGATTTCAACCCGGCCGACGGGCAGGTCAGCGTGCTGACNCCCAGCCAGGCCGGGCGCAGCCTGGAAGTGAGCGCCACCATCAGCAGTGTACTCAGCGCGATCGACATGGGCAACCATACGGTCGATTTGCCGGTGCAACTGGTCAAGCCCGCGATCGACATGCACGACATCGACCAGATGGGCATCAAAGAACTGGTCGCCAGCGGGACCACGACTTTCAAAGGGTCGAGCGCCGCGCGTNNGGCCAACATCGCACGCGGCACCAAAGAATTCGTCGGCGTCGTCATTCCACCCGATGGGGTGTTCTCCTTCAACCAGGTTGTGGGTGATGTCTCCGCGGCCAATGGGTACGAAGATTCGCTCATCATCGCCGGTGACCGCACGGCCGTCGGGGTTGGCGGCGGTATCTGCCAGGTGTCGACCACTGTCTTTCGTGCGGCCTTCTGGGGCGGTTTCCCGATCGTCGAGCGCTGGGCGCACGGTTACGTGGTCAGCTGGTATGGCGAGCCGGGCATGGACGCCACGATTTTCACNCCCAGCGTCGATTTCAGGTTCAAGAATGACAGCGGGGCCTACCTGCTCGTCAAGCCCGACTTGAACCTGCAAAAGGGCACACTGACGTTCAATTTTTATGGCACCAAACCCAACCGCGTCGTAGAGAAGATTGGTCCGAANATCAGCAATGTGCGCAAACCACCGCCGCCGTTGTACCAGGAAGATTCGTCGTTGGCGCCGGGCCAGCGCACACAGGTCGATTGGGCGGTCGATGGGCGCGATGCGGTGGTCAAGCGTATCATTAAACAGGACGGTCAGGTCATCCGTGAAGACAAGTTCGTGAGCAAATACCAGCCGTGGCGGGCTGTATTTTTGGTTGGGCCGACCGCCGGCAGTTCGACCGGTGACAGTTCGGCGGGCGGGTGACCATGGCGCCGCTGCGTGTACACGTCTGGATTCACGGTGAGGTGCAGGGGTCTATTTCCGGGCATCGACGCAGCGCCAGGCCCGCGCGGCTGGCGTCACCGGCTGGGTGCGTAACTGCTGCGATGGCTCCGTCGAAGCGGTGTTCGAAGGCGACACCACGGCCGTGCATGAGCTGGTGCGCTGGTGCCATCATGGCCCAGCCAGCGCCGTTGTCACCGATGTCGATATGACGATCGAACCATACACCGGGACCTGCCACGGTTTCAATGTGGTCGGCTGAACGATACCCCTTTTGGAGAAACCGGGTTTTTGTCTCGCAGACCAAGGTCATGGCGTCACAAAAAGCTGTTGCGCAGACGGAAACCATGCCCGCACGCGAAAAACCCGGTTTCTGACCGGCCTTCCCCAATGTTGGCACAAAAATGGTTCCTCGGAACGGTTGACGCCGGGCAAAGCCTATGTTATACTCACTCATAGTGAGTTGTTGCCGGTTGTGTAAGGGACGCGCAGGCACCTGGGTCATTCAGGTCCTGCGTGGGTCATTGTACAACGGGCCAAATAGGAGGTCGCTATTGAAGCCAACCGTATTGCGCGGACGACGTCACCCACGGATGACATACTGCGTTCTGAAGTGGAAAAGGCGTTGGCCCAGCAAAGAGCTGAGCCAGACCCGTGGCTTTCTCCTGTTCGACGATGTACTGGCAATTTGGCCGCAGGCCGAAGAGCAAATCGAAGAATTAGAGGAGTTATTTGCCCTACTACAAGAGGCCGGCCTCGAGATCTATCCAGATGAAGCCACCGCACTGGCTGAAGTCGGTCCCCTGCCTGGTACCCACCGGACTGAAGAGACTGACGTACAACATCTGCTGGAAGTCGGCATCGATCTCGACCTGAGCGAGATGCCAACGGACGATCCGCTGACCCTCTACCTGCGTGAGATGGGGCGAGTGCCGTTGCTTACGCCGGAACACGAAATGGCACTGGCCCGCCAACTGGCAGAAGGTCGCCAGGCGCGCCGGCGGCTGCGTAGTGCACCCAACAACGGCGACGAGATNCGGCCAGTTGATGGATCTCTCGCGCCGGTGAAGCCGCGCGAGCACCTGATTCGGGCCAACACGCGACTGGTCGTCAGTGTAGCTAAACGCTACATGGGCCAGGGCGTGCCGTTCGCCGACCTGATCCAGGAGGGCAACCTGGGCCTGATGCGCGGTGGACAAGTTCGGCTCGAACGCGGTCATAAGCTGAGCACCTACGCCACATGGTGGATTCGGCAGGCGATCACGCGCNNCCTGGCCGACCAGGGGCGTACGATCCGTCTGCCCGTACACATGGGTGACCGGATTCGCCAGCTTTACCGTACCGCTCGCCAGCTGGAGCAGAAACTGGGCCGACCGGCGACACCTGAAGAGATCGCCGAATCGATGGAGTTGGACCCTNNGCAGGTGCGCTGGATGCTGCGTATTTCACGCCATCCCGTGTCCCTGGAGCAGCCCGTGGGCGAAGAGGAAGAGAGCACCCTGGGCAATTTCATCGAAGACGAAGATTCGNNCCGGCCCCCAGAAATTGCCGGCAACAGCCTGCTGCGCGAAAAACTGGAAGAACTGTTGGAGACCCTCACCCCACGTGAGGCACGCATCCTACGACTGCGCTACGGGCTGGACAACGGCCGGACCTACACCCTGGAAGAGGTGGGCAACAAATTCGGTCTGACGCGCGAGCGCATCCGGCAGATCGAAGCCGAGGCCCTCAACCGGCTGCGCCACCCCAGTCGTGCGCGCCAGTTGCGCGACTACCTGTAAAAGCCTGACCGGCGTCCGCACGTTTCTGACCCCATGCGGCGCCGTTTCAACCCTCAGAGAACGCACAGAGTTCGCCGAAGCAAGCATGACGCTATCCCACCATGCTTGTTTTTGTGACCTGTGCGTTTTTTGATGGTTTGTTCCAGTAGGTTTGACAAGATACCGTCTCGGCGGTATACTTGGCGACGGTGTACGGGGCTGTAGCTCAGCTGGGAGAGCGCATCAATCGCACTGATGAGGCCAGGGTTCTGAATCCCCTCAGCTCCACCAAGTTCTTTACCTGAATCGATGATCCTGGGGCTGTAGCTCAGTTGGGAGAGCACCACGCTGGCAGTGTGGGTGTCAGGGGTTCGAGTCCCCTCAGCTCCACCTGAATGACTGGCCAGGCGAGGTCAACTACCGTTGATTTCACCTGGCCAGCCTTTTTACGTGACCGTGCCCCACCGCCGGTTGTCATTAGAAAGGAGACGAACCTTGGTCGCTAAAGCATTTCAGGACTATTACCCAGATCAGGTCAGCCACTGCTACGGCTGTGGGCGGTTGAACGAACATGGCCTGCAGATCAAAAGTTACTGGGATGGTGACGAGGCGGTCTGTACCTTTCAGCCGCGCCCCTACCATACCGCCATACCGGGTTACGTCTACGGTGGTCTGATCGCGTCGTTGATCGACTGTCACGCCACAGGTACGGCGGCCGCGGCGGCCTTTCGCGCCGAGGGGCGGGCGATGGATACGGAACCGGCCCACCGCTTCGTCACGGCGTCGCTGCACGTGGACTACCTGCGGCCGACACCGATCGACGGGCCGCTGCACCTGCGCGCCAGGATCAAAGAGATCAAGGGGCGCAAGGTCACCGTCAGTGTCACACTCAGCGCAGCCGGCGAAGTGTGCGCGCGCGAAGTTGTGACGGTAGAGATGCCGGAGCATTTTCTGGCGTAGGCCCTCCACGGTTTACGCACACGGCACTGCCGGCGGCTTGGGCCATAAGCCGCCCAACGGTCGTCATCTGTCTTGCACGATATACACGAGGATATTATCATGTCGTACCATAAGTTCACCCTGATTGCGCTGGTCGCTGTGACCATCATGCTGGTTCTCGCCGCCTGTGGTGCACCGACCGCCGCGCCACGACGGCAACCCAGGCGCCCCCGGCCGCCACCATACTGCCAAACCCTGTCGTCAGCAGTGACCAGCCCGTTTCGTGGTCATTCCCGAAAGCAGTGAGGCGCGCTACCGCGTGCGTGAGCAGCTGGTCGAACGCGACCTGCCGAGTGACGCCGTCGGCGCTACGAATGCCATTTCGGGCACGCTGACCATCGACCAGAATGGCAACCTCGTCGCCAACGGCTCGCGGTTTGTCATCGACATTGCGACCCTGCGCAGCGATTCCGGGCGGCGCGACGGTTTCCTGAGCAATAACATCATGCAGGCCAGCCGCTACCCCAACGTCACCTTCGTCCCGACCGCACTCAAGGGTTTGCCATCACCGCTGCCCACCAGCGGCGAAGGCACGTTCGAGATGACCGGCGACTTGACAATTCGCGGCGTGACCAAGCCGGCGACCTGGGCCATCACCCTGCGCCGCGAGGGTGATACGCTGACCGGCCAGGCCAACACCAGTTTCACCTTCGCCGACTTCGACATTCCCCAGCCGCGTGCCNNGGTCCTGCTCAGCGTGCAGGACCTGATCAAGCTCGAATTCGATTTTACGATGGTTCAGCAGTAGACTCGTCAGCACAGGGAACGCGCAGGACAGATCTGCGTTCTGCGCGTTCCCTGTGGCAAACCTCACAGCGCCGCCGCCAGGTAGCGTGACCAGAGGTCGCTGGCCAGGGCCGCCGGGTGATTCGGATAGACTCTTGGATCGGCATGGTTGGCCGGTCAGCTGCGACCTCAACAAGGAGTGAACGATATGCATTTGTACCTGATTCGTCATGGCGAAAGCCACGTCAACCTGGCTGACTGGCAAAACGGCAATACCGATGAAGGGCTGACGGAACTGGGACGGCAGCAGGCAACGGCGCTGGCCGCCTGGCTGCCCTCGTACCTCCCGNNAGTCGACGCCATCTACGCCAGCACCATGCGCCGGGCCTACGAGACGGCCGAGTTCGTGGCTGGCGTGTACGCGCAACCGATTCAGGGCGACGACCGTTTGCGTGAGATTGGCAACAACCGCNNGGACCACACACCGTGGCCCAACGATGCCCTGCCGCGCGATTACGCCGAGTACTGGGCCAGCGAACGCCCCTTCGAGTCGATCACGCCGCAGGTCGCCGGNGGTGAGACCTGGATGCACTTCCGCACACGTGTCGGCCTGTTCATCGAGGGTGTCGTGGCTGCCCACCCCAAACAGTGCGTCGTGGCCGTATGTCACGGCGGCGTCATCGAAGCTGTGTTCGACCACGTCTTCAACGTNGGGCCCTGGCAGCGTACCGAAGTGTGGGTGCACAATACCGGCGTCACACATCTGGAGTACGTGCGCTCNGAGCGCCGTGAGACCTGGCGCCTGCACGATCACAACCGCATCTGTCACCTGAACCGCTGAAGGATACGGCAATGACCAACCACGAACTGGCAGAGACGTTCCGTCTGATCGCCGACCTGCTCGACATCAAAGGTGAAGTCATCTATGTCACCCTCGCCTACCGCAAGGCGGCTGACAGCCTGGAGGCGCTGGGGCGCGACATCAACGATGTCTGGCGCGAAGGTGGGCTGCGCGAGATTCCCGGTGTGGGGAAGGCCATTGCCGACAAGATCGACGAGCTGCTCACGACGGGTCATCTGCAGTTCCTGGAAAACCTGCAGGCCGAGGTTCCGCCCAGCCTGGCCGAGTTGCTGCGCGTTCCCGACCTGGGCCCCAAAAAGATCGCCCTGTTCTGGCGCACGGCCAACATCACCACCCTGGCTGGCTCGAAGCTGCCGCGTGCCGGTCAGTTGCGCAGCCTGCCCGGAATGGGCGCCAGGTCCGAGGCCAAGATTCTGGCCGGCATCGAGTCACTGGCGCGGCGCAGCGACCGGATTCCNCTGGGTACGGCATGGCCCTGNGCGCAGGCCATGCTGCACTTCCTGCACGGCCTGCCAGGCGTGCAGAAAGCCGAAGTNGGGGGCAGCCTGCGCCGCATGCGGGAATCGATCGGTGATATCGATATCCTGGTCGCGGCCGATGATCCGGCGCCGGTGATGGCCGCGTTCGTCGGCCAACCGGAGGTGGTCCGTATCCTGGGCCATGGCTCCAACAAGTCGAGTGTGGAGTTCAGCAGCGGCCTGCGCGCCCAACTGTGGGTGCACCCGCCGGCCCGGTTTGGCACGGCCTTGCAGTACGCCACCGGCTCCAAGGAGCACAGCGTACGCCTGCGTGAACTGGCCCTGGCGCAGGGACTGTCGCTCTCCGATCAGGCCATCGTGCAGGCTGATGGGCGCGAGGTGCTGTACGCCCGCGAGGCGGACGTGTATGCAGCCCTGGGCCTGCCGTGGATTCCGCCGGAGCTGCGCGAAGACCGCGGCGAAATCCAGGCCGCGNNTGCCGGTCGGCTGCCCGACCTGGTGACCGTGGCACAGGTGCGCGCCGAGCTGCACAGCCATTCGACGTGGAGCGATGGCCGGGTGTCGATCCGGGAGATGGCCGAGGCCNNGCGCGCCCGTGGCCGGCAGGTGTTAGCCATCACCGACCATTCGGGTGGCCTGGGTATCACCGGTGGGCTACAGGTCGAGGATATCGCCCGTCAGCGGGCCGAAATCGACGCCGTACAGCAAGAGATGGGCAACTCGCTGCGCCTGCTACAGGGGAGCGAAGTCGAGATCCGTGCCGACGGCACGCTCGACTACCCCGATGAGGTGTTGGCCGGCTTCGACGTGGTCATTGCGTCGTTGCACACCAGTCTACGCCAGCCACGCGCCCAGGTCACGGCGCGCCTGCTCAATGCCATCCACAACCCCCACGTCGACATCATCGGCCACCCCACGGGGCGCCTGATTCCCGACCGCGGCGGNGCCGACCTGGATATGGATGCCGTACTGAGGGCGGCGGCCGCGCCGGGCGTAGCCCTGGAAATCAACTCCAACCCGCTGCGGCTCGACCTGAATGACATCTACGTGCGCCGCGCGGTCGACCTGGGCATCACGCTGAGTATCAACACCGACGCGCATCTCCCCGAGAACCTCGACTTTCTGCACTTCGGAGTGGCAACCGCCCGTCGTGGTTGGGCAGAAGCGGCCCAGGTGATCAATACCTGGCCAACGGCCGATCTGCTGGCCTGGCTGCACCAGCGTAGACGTTGAGCCTGCCTGGTCACAAAAACACCGGGCCCGTATAGAGGCCCGGTGTTGGTGAGTCTGTCCGACAGCCAGAATGGCCCGCAAGGCATCTGCCCGCCGGCCGCTGATTCTCGACTAACGCCCCTGCGCACGTGGCCGACGAAGCATCACACCCACGAATACGAAGGACACCGCCGCGGCCGCCCACAGCAGCAGCTGCGTGTTGACCCACAGGCCATCCCCACCAGTCGTCGGGGGAACAAACCCGTCCTCGACAATACCCACCAGGTTCTGGTTGCGTTCATTATCGGGCGCAAACTCCTGGCCATCCACCAGAATGAAAGTCAACGCGCTCTGCGTGGTATTGGAGATAACCACCGTACCCTTACCCTCGAACGGGATTTCGTTGGGGTCGGTGGGGTTGGGGATAGACTGGAAATCCTGCACGACGACCTGGGCAGAACCGGCGGCCACGGCCGCGTCCAACGTCGGTATACCTGCGGGCAGCGGCGGTAGGCTCAGCGCCGGCTTCATTGACGATCGCTTCCGCCAGATCGCGATTGACGCCAATGGCAGTGTGGAAAATACCATCCACGGCGTACCAGACCGCCAGCTGTACCTGGAATGGCTCAGTGTCGAGAACGTTCTTGCTGCGGGCGACACTCACGACCTTGAGCACATCCTCAGCGGCAACGTTGATGGGGCCGGTTATGGCGCCAGGAAAACCCTTCCCATAATTGAGGCACCAGAACATCATCGGTACGGACGTACTTTCGCCCGGTTTGAGGGTGACTTGGGTGAAGTAAGTGCCGGCCGTGCCGGCAGAGGCCGTGGGAATGATCAGGCCAGCAATGACCAGAATAACGAGACTGACAACGGACATCCGTCGTAACATGGTTGTGCTCCTCCTTGGGCTTGGTGACAAACCGAACAGGTATTCGATAATACGGTTGGAAGGAAGACTCGCACCCCGAGCGGTGCCGGTTATCATAAACCAATTATTATGTTACAATAAGCGCTGTAAGATGTCAAATATAACAGCATTTGCAGAAGCCTCGCCGTGCGCAATGGCCACGGCGATCGGTCGTAGGCTGGTTCTCAACAGCCGTCCCTCGCCAATTGCCAAATCGACCGCGACGACTATACTGTTGCGGTCACGTCGCAACCCGCAGAATACACTCATGGAGGATATACCATGAAGACGTTACAGCGCAATATCACCTGGTTGACGGCCATTGTCATGGTTGTCGCCCTCGCCGCGCGGGGCCAGCCCGCGACACCGGCAGCCACCAACACCCCGGCCGCACCCGCCATTGAGCCGGCCGCGACCGAACTACCCACCCAGACAGCCGCCCCCACGGCTACCCTGGCGCCCACGCCAACGCCCCAGCCACCCACGCCGACCTCGGCGCCGGTCACACACAGCGGGTGTAATAATCTCTATTACCCCGTAGCGCCAGACTTGACCTGGGTCTACCACGTGAACGAGCCAGCAACCTCAGTCTACACGGTCACACTGACCAATATCACCGACTCGTCATTCACCCAGGTGCAGACGTACGAAAAGCTGACCAACCGCACGAACTACGAGTGTACACCGCANGGGCTGATGGCAGCACGCTACGGTGGGCTGGAGATGGAGCAGGCCAACATCAAGGTCGAGACCCTGAACGGCCAGGGCGTGTTGATTCCCGCGGAAGACGAATGGCAGATCGGCAAGACGTGGGATGCGAGCTACGACCTGACCGGAACGATCGCCGGCCCGCAGGGCGTGTCGGGCGCCATCACCGGTACCGTCCAGATTGCGAACAAGATTGTGGCCAAAGAAAAGGTCACCGTACCGTTCGGCACCTTCGATGCCTTCCGCGTGGATGCCAAGGCAACACAGTCGACCCATATGAGCATGGGCGGTATCGTGTCGCCGCAGCCGATCACGATCGAGTTGCTGACCTCGTCCTGGTATGCCGCGGGTGTGGGCCTGATCAAGACCCAAACGACCCTCGACAATAGCATTCAATCGACGGTCGAACTGCAGTCGTTCAACAAGTAGACGCTGACCGGCCCCCGCTCGAAGGGTCCGGTACCTGGCGGCGCCGAGATCGAGCACTGAGTAACGAAGAGTGCCGCATCCCCAGATGCGGCACTCTTCGTCGATGGCCCGGTCAGCAGTTTTCGCACACGCCGGGGCCGGCGCCCCATCACTTGCGCGGGAGCCTCAACCCGTCCGCAGCCGCAGTAAGCCCAGCGTCACACTGGCCTGGATCGTCAGCAGCGGTTTACCGCCGGCCACTGCCCCTGGATTGTTGAACGCCCNCTCGAGCCTGGTAAAATGATCGCCCACGTCCAGCCCGGTAATCGAGGTTTCCGGCACGATGCGCACCGCCATACTGGAAGGAACCACCAGCGTGACCGCCGAGACCCCGGTGGTGATCTTCACGTTGGCATCGCGCGNCAGCTGACCGTTGAAATCGAGATAGAACGATGCCGCACCGCCGTTCAGCCTCATCTCGGCAAAATCGGCATTGACCAGGTTGACCATCTCGAGGCCCACCGCGCCGGCCTCGACCGTTAGTTCGCCCATGGGTTGGGGGTTGGGCACCGAAAAGTCGAAATCCATCTTGCCGGCGCCCTGGCGGATGTTTAGCCCGGTCAGCGGCAGGCCGCCCAGGTCGAACTCGCTCTCGCTGGCGCCCCNCTCGAGGGTCAGGCGGTAGGCCCGTGCCGTGCCCAGGCGTAAGGTCAGGCGTGGAGGGTGGTTCCACATGTTCCAGAACTCCGCCGGAATCGGCTCTTGCGTGATGTGGGCCACGCCGTTCTCCTGCGTGATCTTCAGCGGCAGGGCGCCGGACGGCTCGACGTACGCCCCCGAGACCCACGTCGGTGCNNGTGCGCCCGGCATCACCGCCAGGCGGCACGCGCCGACACGCACAATCAGGTGGCGCTCGGCGGTATCGGGAAACGGGATATTGATCGCTGTCGTAGTGCTTTCCATGACTATTCACCTCTTGTCCATCTGAAAACATTATATACCCATTGTACACCTGATGGGAAGTGTTTCATCACAGGAAGTTTGACAAACGCGGCTGTCCAGTATAGAATCTTACATGCTGCCTTGCCGTTGTTACGCCTCACCCGCCCGCCGCCCATCCAAGGAGGACTCCACGATGCTGACATGGGATGACCGCTGGACCAACCTGCGCGACGTACTGGCCGGTACGTACTGGAAAAAGGACAAAATTCAAGACCTCATCGTCACGGCCCAGTTGAAGCCGTGGCAGATCCCCGAATCCAACATCCCAACTGTCTACTGGACCAACATCCTGTTGGAAGCGCGCCTGCAAAATCAGGTGCCACAGCTTCTGGCCATCGTGCGCCAGGAATATCCCCAAATAGCCACCTTCAACATGAATGTGGACGACCTGCTCAAAGCCATGCCGGTGCCCGCCCTGCCAGCCACCGCCTGGCAAGGCCCGGTCGAAGGCGAAAAGCTGGAAGCCATCATCGGCGCGATCACCACCCTGCGTGACATCAATTTCCTCGCCATCGGACTCGAGAAGGCCAAGAGTGTGGCGCGCATCGTGCTGGCCGATGGCAGTCGCGGCACCGGTTTCCTGGTGGGGAANCAACTACCTGAGACCAACCATCACGTCCTCCCCACCGACACAGCCGCGGCAAGCGCCACGGCCGAATTCAACGTGCAGAAAACGGCCGAAGGGCGCGACGCGCATNNCGATCCCTACCCGTTGGCGCCCGGTCGGTTCTGGAGAACTTCACCCAAAGAGGACGCCGGCGGTGATGACTGGACAGTCGTCGCGGTGGATGGCAATCCGNNCGCCAAATATGGCTATTTGAGCCTGGTAAGAGCCGAACCCAAGGCCAAAGACGAGGTCATCATCGTTCAGCANCCCTCCGGCGGGCCCAAGAAGATCGCGCTGTCACACAACGTGGTGGCCTACGTCGATGCCAAACGGGTGCAGTACCTGACCGATACCGAAGAGGCCNNGGGATCCCCGGTCTTCGACAGCGAATGGCAGATCGTGGCCCTGCACCACAAGGGCGGTTTGCTGCGCGAACCGGGCCGGCGACGNCTGTACAAGCGCAACCAGGGCATCCACGTCAACGTGCTGGTCGATGCCCTGCACGGGACCGAGGTGCTGGCCCCGGTCGACGCGGACTAACAACCTATAGTGGTTTGTCGGAGAGGTCGCCCTGCAAGCCGGCGCCATGCCGTCGCCGGCGGCGGGTGTGGTACAGCAGGTCAAGGAGACAGTGTCACAATGGCGTCCAACCCCGCACTCAGTGCCCTGGCCGGGCCCTGGCCGAGATCTATTCCGATGAGGCCAGCACTCGCCGGCTGGCGCGCGACAGCGGTCTCTCCCTGGGACAGATTGCCTTCGACGCGCCCGATCAACACCTGGTCGAGCGTTCTCATCGAGGCCGAGTTCCAGGGCAAAATCGACAGGCTCATCGAAGTCGCGCAAAAGAGTACCCCGCCGCGCCCGATCTGCTGGCCGCGGTGGCCGCGTACCGTGCGGGCCGGGTACCGGCGCCGGCGTCCCCCTCTGCGCCCGCGCGCCCTGTACCACCTTCAGCAACGCCGTACCGCCCCACCGAGGCGCCGTACCGCCCCACCGAGGCGCCGTACCGCCCCACCGAGGCGCCGTACCGCCCCACCGATGATGAAAAGCGCGCCCTGGCACAGGCCCTGCTGCAGTGCGACGCCATGAGCAGCCGCAGCGCGAGGCGGTCGTGGGGTGTTTGCCGGCGCAGATCTGCCAGCGCGTCAAGTACGGGCCGAATGACTTGATCGATGTGGTCAATATCGTCATGGCCGCGGCGAATTTTCCGGATGGGCTGCGCCAGTTGATCGATTGCGTCCGCCAGTTCGAGGGGGACTTACGCGATGGCGGATGTCGAGCGGCTGGTGGGGCCGTTTGTTTGAGAAGCGCGGTGGCCAGGTGTGGCCGGCGTTCACCCGGTGTGTTGGGCACGCTGTTCCGGCCAGGAGTCCATCCGAAACACCGTCACGGGACAACAGTGTGGCGCGTTTTCCGGGTCGTTCGGATAGGCTCTAGAGCCTCGACTCCGCCCAATTTGGAACGGTACGCGGTTAACAAGGTGAATTTCCTATGCGCCAGATCAAAGCCTGTGTCGATATTTTGCTGCCGCCCAACCTGCGCGGAGGCGGACCGGCTCGCGGTTCAAGAAAACCGGGCCAATGCAAAACCGGGTCGCACCACCCGCTTTTGGCGGCCGGGCCGGCTGCTGCGGGTTCGCTTTCTGGGCGGTGAAGCGCAGGTGCAGCGCCGTGTGCTCGACGCGGCCAGGTCGTGGCTGCGTTATGCCAACCTGGCTTTCGAGCTGAGCCACGACGTCGACGCCGAGGTCCGCATCAGTTTCACTCCGGGCGCCTCCTGGTCCTACGTCGGCAGCGACGCCCTGGTCGTACCCTGGGATCAGCCAACGGCCAACTTCGGCTGGCTGCACCGTTCGACCGCCAGCCAGGAGCTGAACGCGCTGGCGCTGCACGTCTTCGGTCACATCCTCGGCCTGGAACACGAGCACCACAGCCCGACGGGCCCTATCCCCTGGGCGCGCGCGGTTTACGCCTACTACGCCGCGCTGCCNCACCCCTGGACACCCGAAGAGGTGGACCGTTATCTGTTCGCCGCGTACGACCACGATGTGGCCCCGTATGCCACGGCCGATTCCGCCTCGATCATGACCCTGCCCATTCCGGAGGAGTTTACCCAGGGCAGATTCTCGGTAGCCTGGCCAACCGACCTGTCTGAGGCCGACATCGCATCCATAGCCAGGCGCTACCCACACGGGCCCATAGCGGTGCACCCTGGCATGACGACGAACTTGTCGTCATGCCGGACAGCAGTACGTCGCGCGATATCCCGCGTAACGGCGGCGCCGCGCCGATGTATTATGTCGAGGCCGGGTACGAGATGCTCCCGGTCGCTGGCATCGACGAGGCGCTCGATTTCTCCGGCGGCGCCAGTGAGCGGGACCTACCCATGGCCGGCCTGCCCGATGGCCCCGTCGCCGCGGACGACACGGTTGCCAAGTCCGCGGACGACACGGTTGCCAAGTCGCTTCAGCCGGCTACCCTACGCCTCGACGTGGCTGTGCCCGAAAAGGCCCAAATCGGTCGTGCGTTTCAAGTTGCGGTTGCCGTGCGTCAACCCAGTTCGCCGGCCCTCGTCGCGCCGGGCTGCCCGTCGTACAATCGGGTGAGGCGCAGGTGGTCTGGCTGAGTGAGCCTTTCCTGCGGCTGCGCGTCGAGGTCAGTGCCCCCGAATGCACATTCGATGGCCCAAACTCCAAGACCTTCCGTCTGTTTCCCCAGGCCGACTCGCCGGTGTTCCGCTTCAACCTGACACCCAAAGTGGTCGGCACGATCAACATCGTTGTCAACCTGTACCAGGAGGAGGACACCCTGGGCAGCGCCGGCACGAACACGCTCATCACTGAGCAACCGGTGGGTGACGTCACGCTCAAACTGGAGAGCGCGCCGTCGCCTCCAAGCCGGCCGCACCCAGTACGCTGGCCAGTGAGCTGGCGCGGCGCGTGGCGCCTCGCCGGTGCGCTGGCCCACATTTACTTCGACCAGGCCAGCATCAGGCGCATCGTGATCGACAGCGGCCTCGATCCCAGCCACATCGCGTTCGACAACCGCGCGGACAACTCGTGGTCCGACGTGCTGCGAAGCGGTGCTGCAAGACCGGGTCGAAGCGATCATCACCATCGCCAGCAGGGAGTATCCGACGGCCGCCGACCTGCAGACGGCCATTTTGGCCTTCCATCAGGTCACCGCATGATGGGTCGGGCGCCCTCGACCCCACCGGAGAAACGGTAACGTGACTGCGGCCCACACGGCGGTACCGATCAGCGGTCTGAGCGATCAGGAAGTCGAAGCCCAGCGCCCGCGGCCAGGTCAACACGCCACCGCCGCCGACCACGCGCACCTACCGGCAGATATTCACCGAAAATATCTTCACGTTCATCAACAACATCCTCTTTCTCCTCGCCGTTGCGCTGGTCATGGTGGGCCGACCCGTCGACGCGCTCATCTCGCTGGCGGTTATCAGTACCAATATCGTGGTCAGTGTGGTGCAGGAGATCCGCGCCAAACGCACGCTGGACCGGGTCGCGCTGCTGACCCGTCCGCAGGCCAGGGTGGTGCGCAATGGCCGGGAACAGGACCTGCCGCCGGCCGATGTGGTGCTGAGTGACGTTTTACGCGTCGGTCCGGGCGATCAGATCCTGGTGGACGGTAAGGTCATCGCCGGCCGCATGAACGTCGACGAATCCCAACTGACCGGCGAATCGCACCTGATCCCCAAGGAGGCGGAAGACGCGGTCTTTTCGGGCAGTTTCTGCGTCAGCGGGGCNGCGTACTTCGTTGCCGAGAGAGTGGGTGACGCAAGTTTTGCCAACCAGCTCACCGCGCAGGCGCGTACGTTCCGGCGCGTGCTGACNCCCTTGCAGCGCCAGATCAACCTGACCATTCGGGTCATCCTGTTGATCGTGCTGTACATGGAGTTACTGCTCGTGGCAAACGACCTGGTCAAGTCGGTACCCCTACCCCAAGGCGTCCAGCAGGCCACGGTCATTGCGGGGTTGGTGCCCAACGGTCTCTTCGTCGCGATTGCCGTGGCCTATGCCCTGGCCGCGGTGCGTATTCTGCGGTTTGGGGCGCTGGTGCAGCAGTCCAACGCGATCGAATCGCTGAGCAACGTGGATGTGTTATGCCTGGATAAAACGGGAACGCTGACGACCAACCAGCCAGCGTTGCAGGCCACGTACCCGCTGGCCGGTGACGAGGCCGCCCTGCGCGAGGCCCTGGCCGCCATCACCGCCAGTACGNNCGCGCCCAACAAGACCAGCGCGGCCATCGCCGCGGCCCTGCCCGCATCACCACGCCCGTTAGTGACGGAAGTGCCCTTTTCGTCGGCGCGCAAATGGAGCGCCGTCGCNGTTCGATGACGATGCGCTGCGCGGATCTACGCCCTGGGTGCGCCCGAAATGCTGCACGCCTACCTGAAACCAGAGGCCACTGATTGGGATGCGATCGCCAACCAGACGGCAGCCTGGACGGCCCAGGGTTTGCGCGTCCTGCTGGTCGTGTATGATCCCGACCCCTCCGGCCTGTACGACCGGGGAGACGAGTCGAGCCTGCCAACCACCATGCAGCCGCTGGGCCTCATCTGTCTGAGCGATGAGCCGCGCCCGAGGCGCGCAACACTGGCCAGTTTCATGCGCAACGGGGTCATGCCCAAAATCATATCTGGTGACAACCCGGAAACGGTGGCCGCCCTGGCGCGGCAGGCTGGCCTGNNGGCCGACATTCGCCTGGTCTCGGGCCTGGACCTGGCCGAGATGGCGCCGGCCCAGCAGCAGGTGGTCGCAGTCGAGGCAACGGTCTTTGGGCGCATCACGCCGCAGCAGAAGGAACAGCTGGTCGACAGCCTGCGGGCGNNCGGGCACTACGTGGCGATGATTGGGGACGGCGTCAACGATGTCCTGTCTTTGAAGAAGGCCAACCTGGGCGTAGCCATGCAGAGCGGCACCCAGGCCGCACGCGGCGTCGCCGATATCGTGCTCATGAACGACTCGTTCGCCGCGCTGGCGCCGGCCGTGGCCGAGGGGCAACGCATCGTCAATGGCATGCAGGATATTCTCAAGCTGTACCTGGCACGCATCGTGACCATGACCCTGGTGATTCTCTCGGGCCTGATCATCGGCATGTTCCCGATCAACCTGCGGCACGCCTCGATCATCAACCTGCTCACGGTGGGTATCCCGACGGTGATTCTCGCGGTATGGGCGCGGCCCGGTTACCGCTACCAGCGCAGCCTGATCGGGCGTCTCGTACATTTTGTGCTGCCGGCGGCGGTCATTTCCAGCCTGTTGGGTCTGATCGTGTTTTACGCGCCCCACCTGTTCGAGATGGCGCGCCTCGACCCGGCTCTGCCGGCCAGTCAGGCTCAGGCGTTGGCCGCCCGTTACCTGTTGACCGGCCAGACCGCACTGGCCGCGTTTCTGGTTACAACTGGCCTGCTCCTGATCGTGTTTGCCGAGCCGCCAACGCCCTGGTGGGCCGGCGGCGACTCACTGAGTGGAGACTGGCGCCCGACGCTGCTGGCGGCTGGGCTACTCGTTGTTTTCTGGGTGTTGATGGCGGTTCCGGAGCTGCGCAGCCTCTTCGAGCTGCAGCCGCTGCCCCTGGCCAGCGTGGGTGTAGTCGGCGCGGCCACGCTGGTTTGGCTCTTCCTCGTACGCCTGGTCTGGCAGCGGCACTGGCTCGAACGGTTTTTCGACGTCGGGGTGTGAGACATGGCGGGCTTACGAAGCCTTGGAGACCTGACAGTGTGCCACGAACGCCGTGCGGAACTCGTCGTGTGAGGCATAGCGAGACTGCCGAAGTCTTGAGGCTGCGCAAGTTTGCGGCTTGCCGGCGAGGCATCCAATGCCTTGACGGCTTCGGATGCCGGCACGTCGGAGTCGCGGTGAAGGCAAAAGATGCCAACTTTTCGAAAAGTTGGCATCTTGTCACTGCTCAGCCAGTCGTTTAGAAACCGGTTTTTTCGTGAGGTTTTCGTCTGCGCAACGGCCTTTCATGGCGCCATGACCCTGGTCTGCGAGACAAAAACCGGGTTTCTCAGGCCATGCCTGGGTAGTTACCTTGCCAGGCGATCTCTCCGCCAAACTGCTAGCGCGCACTCATGCGTGTGCCCGCGTCCAGGCGGATGCATTCGGCATTCAGGTACGGGTTTTCGATGATGTGGCGCACCAGGCGGGCGAACTCGGCGGGCTGGCCCAGGCGCTGCGGAAAGAGCGCCATGCTGGCCAGGGACTCCTGCAGCCGGGCGGGCATTCCCTGCACCATCGGCGTCTCGAAGATGCCGGGGGCAATGGCGTTGATGCGTATGCCGTACTCGGCCAGGTCGCGGGCCACCGGTAGGGACAGTCCCACGATCGCAGCCTTACTGGCGCCGTAGGCCGCCTGCCCCATCTGGCCATCGAAAGCCGCGGCCGACGCGGTGTTCACGATCACGCCACGTTCGTGCGCCTCGCCCATCGGCTCATTCTTCACCATTTCCGCGGCCGCCAGGCGCAGCACGTTGAATGTCCCGATCAGGTTGATCGTCACCACGCGNNTAAACAGGTCCAGCGGGAATGGTTTACCCTCGCGTCCCACCGTCTTGGCGGCATGAGGTACGCCCGCACAGTTGACACACACGTGAACCGCGCCAAAATGCGCCACCACCGCCTGAATGCCCGCCGCGACGGACGCCTCACTGGTCACATCCACACTGGCAGACCACGCACTGCTGCCCAACTCCGCCGCCAGGGCCGCCGCTTTGTCCCCCTGAACATCGAAGATCGCGGCCCTTGCCCCGGCCCGCACCAACTCTTCCACCGTCGCCCGTCCCAAGCCGGACGNCCNCCCACTCACGATCGCGACCTTATCCTGCAAATTCATACCCCCTCCTTATCCAACCTCCATCTTCCATCTTCCACCTTCCACCTTCCACCTTCCATCTTCCACCTTCCACCTTCCACCTTCCATCTTCCACCTTCCACCTTCCACCTTCCACCTTCCACCTTCCACCTTCCACCTTCCATCTTCCACCTTCCACCTTCCAACCTCCATCTTTCATCTTCCAACCGCCATCCCCCATCTTCCATCTTCCAACCTCCAACCTCCATCTTCCAACCTCCATCCCCCAACCCCAACCCCAACCCCCAACCCCCATCCCCCAACCCCCATCCCCCATCCCCCATCCCCCATCCTACCGTGATTTGCGCCAACTGGCAAGTTGCGAACCCGCAATTCCCACCAAGTCACCCACTGGTTTGTCACACAAGCTAACGCACGTTATAATTGGGGCGACATCCCTAACCGTACGCGAAGGAGTGATGGTTATGCTGCTTGCAGGTGATATTGGTGGCACCAAAACGCATCTGGCCCTGTATACCGCTGAACGAGGGCCGCGTGACCCCGTAGTTGACGCCGTATTTCCCAGCAGGGACTTTCCCAACCCCGAATCGATCATTCAGCAGTTTCTGCTCAACCGTGACGAACGCGTGACGCGGGTTACCCTNGGGGTGGCTGGCCCGGTNAGAGGGGAAGACGCCACCGTCACCAACCTGCCGTGGATCATCCGGGCTGGCCGGCTGCGCGAGCTCCTGCAGGTCGATCAGGTCGACCTGCTCAACGATCTGGAAGCGGCAGCCTATGCTGTACCATTTCTACTGCCCGACGAAACCCACCTGCTCAACGATGCCCGTCCACGACCCCATGCGCCGATCGGGGTCATTGCTCCGGGCACAGGGCTTGGGCAGGCCTACCTGACGTGGAACGGCGCCCGTTATGAGGCGCACGCCTCGGAAGGCGGCCACACCGATTTTGGGCCAACCAACCCACTGGAAATGGACCTCTTGCGCTACATGAGCCGGCGGCTCGACCATGTCAGCTATGAGTGGGTCTGTTCGGGTCGGGGAATTCCAAACCTGTATGCCTATCTGAAGGACACGGGCATTGCCGCTGAGCCGCCGTGGTTGGCCCAGCAGCTGCAAGCCGCCAGCGACCCAACGCCGCTGATCGTAACGGCCGCGCTCAACCACGCCACACAGCCGTGCGAGCTGGCGCTGGCCACCGTGCAGCTGTTCGTGTCGATTTTGGGCGCACAGGCTGGTAACCTGGCGTTGACCTTAGTCGCGACAGGTGGAATTTACGTGGGGGCGGCATCCCGCCGCATCCTGCCGTTCCTGGAGGATAAACACTTCATGCAGTCGTTCCTCAACAAGGGGCGCTTCACACGTGTGCTGATTCGTATCCCGGTCAGGGTCATCCTGGTGCGTAATGTCGGGCTGCTGGGGTTGGCACATTACGGATTGGATCATTGAACCATGACACGAATCTGGTTTGTCGAACCAAACCTGGAACGACTCAACCTGCTGTCCACCGGCTGTATGCCGGGTCACCTGGGGATCGAGTTCACTGAGGTTGGCGAAGACCACCTGCGTGCCCGGATGCCGGTCGATCGCCGNACCATGCAGCCCTTTGGTCTGCTACACGGNGGCGCGTCGGTGGCACTCGCCGAAACGATGGGCAGCGTCGGTGCAACGTTGTGCATCGACCCGACGCGCAAAACCTGCGTGGGCCTCGAAATCAACGCCAATCACGTACGTTCCNNGCGCGGCGGTTACGTCCATGGCGTTGCACGTCCCATTCACCTGGGTAATTCCACCCAGGTATGGGATATCCGTATCCATGACGACCGCGATCGCCTCGTTTGTGTGACACGGCTGACGATGGCAGTGCTCGATCAAAAGGGCTGACCTGGGGTTGGTACTGAGACGCATACGTGGGTGCCGTGGCCGGCTGTGCCCTCGATGTGCAACGTGCCGCCAATTTGATGCACATGTTCGCGTATGGCGCGCAGCCCGTAACCATCGGCGTGAAAGTGGGCGTTCGGTTCGAAGCCAATGCCGTCGTCGCGCACGTCGAGCACCACCCAACCGGGCGTGAAGTTCAGAGCGAGCGCAATGCGTCGGGCATGGGCGTGGGTGAGGGTATTCTGCAGAACTTCCTGCGCAATTTGATAGAGCTTCTGCTGCAGCGAGAGCGGTAGAAGCGCGGCCCGGTCATCACCGCTCACGGTGAAATCCCCCGTCATACCACTCCACTCCGTAAGTGCGTTCAATCGTGCCTGGAGAGCAGCCGCCAGGCCGACCTTGGTCAACATCAGCGGCTGAAGCTCCGATGACAGCAGCTGCATCCCATGCAAAGCTTCGAGTGTAGAGGCGTGCATCGACTGCACATAGTCCGCGGCCTGGGCTGTTTCCTGATTGTCAAGCAGGCGGGCAATCGTCTCAGCATAGAGTGTTATGTCGTGCAGATGCTGTGTGATCGAGTCGCGCAGGGCGAGGGTCAGCTGGCTGGCTTCGGTGGTGACGACGATGTGGTCAACCGCTTCGCGCAGACGCGCGACTTCGATGGCGGTGCTCAATTGCTGGCCGATGACCGTCAGGAACAACAGGTCTGTCGCGGAGAAAGTGCGTACTTCACCGACGCCCAGGCTGAGCGCACCGACCAGCTCACCCTGAACCATCAGCGGCACAGTGATGCCCAAGTGGATACCCTCGGCGACGTATGCCTGCTGCAAACGCGTTGGGGTAATCGGCCACGCGCCACAGCAGCGGCTGCGTCCCCAATGCCGCGGGGCGGCCTGGCTGCCACGCAAAGGCATCAGGCTAAACTGGCGCAGGAACGACTCGGAGAAGCCGCGCCAGGCCACGAGTGACAGGCACTGTTCGTCCACCACTTCAGAAGGGTTCGTCAGACGGTAGACCATGCCACACGAGATGCCCAGCAACCCGGCAATCTGCTCGAGCGCCATATGCAGAATGAGGTGCAGATCTTGCGCGGTTAACGGCATCGGTCACTGCGTTGAGGGACGCGGCTCGGATGCCAGCTCCACCGTTGCCAGTTCGGGGAGAGCCAGGTGCGCTGACCCGTCATCGATAGCCAGGTCAGAAAAAGTGATCGTCGAGTTGGGCATGGAACGGGTCTCTTATCGTCATCCAAGGGCTTGCGAAAGAATAAGTTTTGGGGGTTCATGGAAGAACCAATTCCGCGTTGAGTTGGCATAAATCACGTGTACACACTGTGTGCAGTTTAGCACGCGGTGCGCATAGAATCAAGACCCGTTGCCTGACAAAACCTTTACGTTTTTGCCCAATCTCCCGATCATTCGCTCGCCGCGGGTGGGGCACTGTGTGTACCCCACCGCGTAATCCAAAACTAACCGCGGAACCAGCCCGCTTCGGTCTTCGAGCACTTGAAGCTCACCGGTGGTAGCGTCGGATCGACGATGAACTGCTGCCAGGCGTCAGCCGTGCAGTTCGTCCAGGTTGTGATCTGTGGCTCCATTTGGATCGGTTTNNCCAGGTTGGGTGAATTCCACGCCCCGTCCGATGTGAAGCAGTTCGCCTGATGGATGTTCTGCTGGATACACGGCGTGTAGTCGCCAAAGCGCGTCACCACCGAACTCTGTGACGGCGGCAGTGCTGGCACGCCCGGGTAGTTCGGGTTGGTGCCGCCACCGCCCGTGCCGCCACCCTCGCCCGGTTTCACCAGGCTCCAGCNCAGGAACAGAACGGCGTTCTGCGTGAACTCGCGGAAATCGACCTGCATCCAGTGACTGCCGCCCGACAGCGGAATATCGACGATCAGCGTCTTGCCGGACAGGCCCTGACCACGGGTGTCCAGGTAGGTGATACCATCGAGGATGAAGACCACTTCATCATCCGCCAACAGCTGGAAGCGGTTGACACCCTCTGTGAAGTTGGCGGTCGTCGTCGCCCGCAGTGTCCAGTTATCGGCCGGCATGTTGGAAGCCGGTGCATTGAGGCCCCAATTGTAATTGAGCGCCGGCACAAATTGGGTGCTGGCTGGGCTGCCAGCCCAATCCAGGTTCGGGAAGAAGTTGACTGTCCAGGTGTTACCGCTCTGCGCCAGCGCGGCCGGAACAACGATCAGCGCCAGCAGGCCGAGCACCAGGCCAACTTTCGTCAGTTTGCTCTTCATGAAGTATCTCTCCTGATTATCCTGTTGGCGCCGTTACTTTTCCGGCTTCAGCACTGCGGGTTCAGCGCCGGCAGCGTCAGTAACCGTCAGTTGTCCCGTGACTGGGTTTTCGCTGTTGATTCGGCCAACGAAGACCGCGTAGTTGCCCTCGACCGGGTCGCTGATCGTCAGCAGCGGGTTGCTGTTGTCGCCCATCGCCGCATCGTCATTGCACCACACCTGGCCGTTCGGCCCAACCACCAGAAGGGTGGTATCCGCATCACCCTCGAAGAAGATGCGCGGCTCGTCGGTCGTGCCAGACCAGGCGAAGGTGTAGTCGGGTGTTCCGCCGATATAGCCGTTGCACTGGGTGCCCTCCACCGGGATCTCGAACGCCGGCACATCACCTGTGACTTCGATGTCAACCGGTTTGAATCGAGCGCCCGCGGTCAGCGTGGCCGGCACAGTCTTCAACCGCGCCAGTGCTTCAGTCACCTGGGTCAACGGAAGCGCGCCCCACCTTGGTGANNTGGTTTCCGGGATCAGGTCGCGCGTGATCAATTTGCTCACATTGAACGTGCCCAGGTTGATATCGGGCCGCGTGGTCATCACCAAGAGACCGGGGATGAGCCGATCATGCGCCGCACTGCCGACCCAGATGTGGTAGGTACCCTTCTGCGGATGCTCGAAGTTGATCACCGGGTCGAGCAGCAGAGGGTTCGCATCGTCGTTACAGACGAACGTGCCGTCGGGTTGGCGGATGATGAGTGTCGGATCATGGTCGCTGAAGAAGAAGATTTTGGCCATGTCAGCATCACCCTGCCAGTTCAGCGTGACCACCGGGCTGCCCGAGACGAATCCGCTGCACTTGTTGGACAAGGCACTGACATCGATGCCCCCACCGCCGTTGACACTGACGAAGAAGGGATCCAGCGGGTGGCCAACCTGGAAGTCGACCGTCAACAGGCCGTTTGGCCTTGTNNACGCCGCGGCATCGAGCAGCTGCTTGCGTAGATTCAAGCCCGCCTCGCCATACAGTGCCTTGTCGTACCTGGTTGCGCTGAGCTTGTCCATGTCGACCTGGAAGGTGATTTCTTGCGGCTTGGCGTATGGTTCGTCCGGTCGACCCGTCAAGGTCACGGTGTAGGTGTCGTCGGAGCCTGGTTCCCAGGTGCCCACTTCCTGAATCGCTGGCTCGCCATTCAGATAGTCGGTCACCAGGCGCAGGGTGTTGTCGGCGAACAGGGTCAACGCCACCAGGCGCCCGGGGCTGTCGGCCGCCGGCAGCAGCGCCTCATAAACCGCCAGAATGGGCGGACCGCTGGCCACTGACGGCTCACTGGCCTTGAAGACCATGTTGCCGGCATCGGCCACCAGGTTCAAAACAAGCTGGCCCTGGTCGTCGAAGACGAAGGTGGCGACATCGGACAGGCGCGTGAGAAACACGTCACTCAGCGACTCGGACGGGCAGGCCGCGAGGGTTACCGGCCCGATCTGGATGGCGAGCACGCTGCCGTCCAGGGTGTAGGTGCCGGCCGCGCGGTTGCAGTCGGCCTGGATGGCAGCCGTACCGTCGGCCAACAGGCTCAGGGTATACTGGGCCGGGTTAGCGACTGTAAGGCTATTCTTTTCGGCCGTGTCCTGGAACTCGGTCCACTGCCAGACGGTTTCAGTCAGCGTGGCCGTGGTCGTGAGGGCCGGTGTGGTCGTTACCGTCGTCGTGACGGTCGTGGACGGGGTAGATTCCGGCGCGGTCGTTGCCGCCGGAGTGATTGCGGCGGTTGCGACCGGTGTGGCCTGCAGCGCCGCGACCGGCGCCGATGCCGCGGGCAGGGAAAGCCCGCAGCCGGCCAGCACCAGCAGTAACAGAACCACCGTGAGTGCCAGCAACGGCAGGTTGGACGATCGCTTCATCAAAGGTATGTTTTCCTTTCTTGGTGGTACGCGCCCGTGAGCCACGGCCCGTTTGTGGGCGCGCCGACAATTGACAGGTGATCGCGGGATTAGAGCCTATCCGAATAACCCGAAAACGCGCCACAGTGTTGCCCCGTGACGGTTGTTCGGATAGGCTTTATTATGCGGCAAATCGCCGCAATGACCAAATCAGGAAGACGCCGCGCTGCTTCCGGTGGTTCCAGCAAATCAAATCTTCGTTGAATCGGCGCGGCAGGTATCGTGTGGGCGGAACTTTCCGCGATGGTGGCGTGCGGGCGCAGTATCGGCGGGCCGGCGCCCTGGGACACCGGCCCGCCCTGGAGGGCGGGTACGTGCTGCACTGGGGCGCAGCACGTACCCGCTAAAATCAGCCGGCGCCCAGATGCTGCATCAGGCGGCGCAGGTCGGCATGAATGGCGTCCAGTCGGGCGGTGACATCGTCGCCGGCGGGCGGCGAGCTCTCCTCGACCTCGCGGAAGGTCAGACGACACGGCCCTCGATGGTCGGTGCCGCCCAACCAGCCGACGCGCGTCAGCCCATCACTGGGTAGGGACGGGCTGACCACCCACAGGGTGTGCGGGCCGCCCTGTTCCTTGATCACCGAACCCCACCAAACCCAAAGCCGGTGTCACCCACCCCGCTCGTACGCTGGACGATGGCGTGGCGCTGCCAGATACTTCTGCACCCCCTTGCAGATCGACCACCTTTTCGTCGCTCTCGACCCCTGGCCAGTGATCGGCGACCGGTTGGTTGGTTTTGGGTGCGCCATTCTTGTCCAGGATTTGGATGTAAAGACGGCCGGCCCATTCGTGATGTCGATGCGCGCCAGCTGGAACTTGGCGCCCGCCCCGCATCCAGGAAACGCGCGATAGGTCTGTTCCAGCCAGGCCAGGTCCCGGCGTTCACCGGTGTAATCGAAAACCTCGACGGTCATGCCTTACCTCCATCTCTTGGTGTGTTCTTGCGGTGTTCTTGCGGTGTTGTCTGGTGTGGTGATCGTGTTGACCAACAGATGTCTTGTGGCGCAGGGCTGGCGGAAGGCCCGCGCCGCTGTGTGGTATTGTCTGGGGCGCTCATGGTGATCTCGAGGGTGATGGGCGGCATTGTTCACCAATTCGGGAAAAATGATGGGAACGGGACGTCACAGGTCGCGTGAACCTGTGACGTCGTCGGCTGTGATCAAGGCGCGTTGGCCAAGGATTGAGACTCTGACGACCCACCGGGTCGGGCGCCGTCGTGGCCGCTTGCACTTGCCTGCTTTGCTGATCGGTGACAGCCTGGCGCAGCTCATCCACCAGGTCGATCAGGTCTGGTGCGGCCTGTGATTCGGCAAAGACGTAGCGTGCCTGGCCCTTTTACCTGACGGATCGGTGACCACCAGCCGTACACCTGTTCGTCGGGCAGGGGCACGTTGCGCGCTGATGGCCTTGCGCATGTTCGTGGGCCGCAGGGACGCGGTCACCCGCCGTGCCAGGTCATCCGGCAGGTCGGCCACATCGATCTGTCCATGCTCGCCGTAGGGCAACGGTCCGCCGGTCACATTGAGAGAGACCTTCATGGTAACCTCAGGCATTGATCCCGACGAGTTTCCAGGCCCGCCGGGTGTAGAGCATTCAGAAGCTGCCGTTCCCAAACCCATCACGTGCGACCTCGACGGTCGTTTCGGCCCAGTCGCGGAAGGTGGCCATCGGGTTCTGCAGTCGCTGTAGCGACTCGTGCCAGATTTTGCCGGCCTTCTCCCAGGCAAAACCGCCCAGGTACTGGGCCAGAAGGTAGAAGGCGTGGTTGGGGATGCCGGAATTGATGTGTACGCCGCCATTGTCACTCGACGTATTGACGTAACCATCCATGTGGAACGGCTGCGGGTCGATGCCCAGCATTTGATCGTTGTACGCCGTACCGGGCGCCTTCATCGAGCGCAGGGCACTTCCAGTAACGTTGGGACCGAAGATACCCTCACCGATCAGCCAGTTAGCTTCAGCCACAGTCTGCTTCTTGTAGAACTGTACGGCGAGGGAGCCAAAGACGTCGGCAAAGCTCTCGTTGAGTGCACCCGACTGGTCACGATAGACCAGGCCGCCGGCAAACTGCACAACGCCGTGCGACAGTTCGTGGCCGATCACCGACAGCTCAGTGAAGGTCTTGAACAGGCGTCCATCCCCGTCGCCGTACGCCATCTGCGCACCGTTCCAGAAGGCATTGTTGTAGCCACGACGGTGATGCACGGTCGACTCCAGCAGCAGCCNCTGGCCGTCGAGCGAATCGCGCTGGAATTTCTGCAAGTACAGATCATAGACGACACCGGTCAGGTCGTACACGATGTTGACAACGTTGTCTGCGACCGNGGGTTCCCCTTCGGCGCGCACCAACTTGCCCGGCAGGGTGGTCTTGCCCTGACCATCGTAGACTTTACGGTTGACGGCGGCGGCCGCCGAGCGCACCGTCGGCGTCCCCATGAATGCCGTGGGGGACGTCGCTGCTTCACGCTCGACGAGAACCGCGGCGACATCCTTTTCGATCGTGGCGACCATCTTCCGCATACTGGCATCCCCGCGNNTCCGCATCGAATCCAACATGTGCGGCGGCAAGATGCACTGTATCGGGTGGCAGCCAGTGTGATGGGTATGCATAGTCTCTATTCTCCTGTGGTTGGAAATCAGACTTGTGAATGTCGTAAGCGCCTTGACAAAGCACAACACCGGGCATAGAATGGTTGTGACACCTAAACTATAACCCACATTTATGACGGCGCAAATTCGACGTGCGTTACGCGGCCGTGCGGGTGTGTAGCAGCCACGCGGCCACACTGAAGGGCAGACCAACGGAGTTCATGCATGACCACAACCACTCATCTCGACAATCAGCTGGCCACCATCCGGGCCTTCATTCAGGAAGAGGTTATCCCGCTCGAGCCGCTGGTGATGCACCAGGGGTTCGGCGCGGTGCTGCCGGCGCTGGATGCGGCCCGGCGCCGGGTGAAGGCCCTCGGCCTGTGGGCGCCACACCTGCCACCCACCCACGGCGGCATGGGCATGCACCTGCGTGACTTTGCGCGTCAGCGAAGAGCAGGGCGCAGCCCACTCGGTCACTACGTCTTCAACTGCCAGGCGCCCGACATCGGCAACATGGAGGTNCCCCTGCAGCACGGCAGCGCGGAGCAGGCGCGCTATCTGCTGCCCCTCGCGGCCGGGGATATCCGCAGCTGCTTCGCCATGACCGAACCGGCGCACGCCGGCTCCAACCCCGTGTGGCTCAGCGGGACGGCGGTCAAAGAGGGCGACGATTATGTGCTCAACGGGCACAAGTGGTTCGCCTCCTCGGCTGAAGGNGCCAACTTTGCCATCGTCATGGCCATCACCAACCCTGAGGCGCCTAAACTGCACCGGCGTGCGAGTCAGATCATCGTGCCAACCGACACGCCCGGTTTCCACCGCGTACGCAACATACCGGTCATGGGCGAGACTGGCGCCGGCTGGATGAGTCACGGNCGGATCCGGCTGGAAGACTGCCGGGTGCCACAGTCCAACCGCCTGGGGGACGAGGGCGCCGGCTTCGCCCTGGCCCAGGAACGCCTGGGACCCGGCCGCGTGCATCACTGTATGCGCTGGATTGGTATCTGCGAGCGTGCGTTCGAGATGACGTGCCAGTACGCGGCGCGGCGTGAGCTGGCGCCCGGCCGGCCCCTCGCTTTGCAGCAAGTGGTACAGCACAGCCTGGCCGACAGCCGGGCGGAGATCAATGCCGCGCGCCTGATGGTACTCGACACTGCCGACAAAGTCGATCGCATCGGCACCTACGCGGCCCGCATCGAAATTTCACTGATCAAGTTCTACGTTGCGAACGTCTTGCAGCGGGTGCTCGACCGTGCGATCCAGGTGCACGGCGCCCTGGGCCTGACCGACGACACGATCCTGGCCTTTTGGTTTCGCCACGAGCGCGCGCGCATCTACGATGGCCCGGATGAGGTGCACAAGAGTTTCGTCGCCCGGCACCTGCTCAAACCCTACGGGGTTGACACCCGCGAGGCAACGGCAGTGTGAAGGATGGGTCAGTCCAGGGACAAACGAATAAAGGCGGGGCGTACAATCATGACGGATAGCTCGTCCATCGACCCATCGGCGCCGGTGCGCGGGTGAGACGCTGCCGGTTGAGGTTCTGGAGACCTACCTGCGGCCCACCTGCCGGGCGCGGGGTCCACTGGTGGTCGAACAGTTCCCGCGCGGCTTTTCCAACCTGACCTACCTGCTGCGCCTGGGCGAGCGCGAGCTGGTACTGCGCCGACCACCGTTTGGGGCCAACATCAAGTCGGCGCACGACATGGCCCGTGAGTACCAGATCTTANNCGCGCTGGTCGACGTCTACCCCAAGGCGCCGCGCCCGCTCCTGTACAGTGACGACCCCGCGGTGCTGGGCGTACCGTTTTATGTCATGNNGCGCGTGCCCGGCGTGATTCTGCGCAACCAACCGCCGCCGGGTGTGGCCTTGAACCCCGGCCTGATGCGTGCGTTGAGCACCGCCCTGGTCGACACGTTGGTNGGGCTGCACGGCGTCGATCATACGGCCGCCGGCCTGGGTCATCTGGGCCGGCCCGAGGGTTATGTCACCCGGCAGGTCAGCGGCTGGATCGGGCGCTATCAGAACNNGCGCACCGATGATTTGCCCGACATGGAAGCGGTCGCGGCCTGGATGGTCAGCCAACAACCGCCCAGCCGCGGGGCGGCCCTGATTCATAACGACTTCAAGTACGACAACCTGGTGCTGGATCCGCTCGACCTGACGCAGGTCCTGGCCGTGCTCGACTGGGAAATGGCGACGATTGGCGACCCGCTCATGGACCTGGGCACAACCCTGGCCTACTGGATTCAGGCCAACGATGCGCCCGAGTTGCAGACGCTGGGGTTGACCAGCTATCCTGGCAACCTCACCCGGCGCGAGGTCGTCGCTCGTTACGCCGCTCGCAGCGGTCGTGACGTCGGTGACATCCTGTTCTATTACGTGTTCGGCCTGTTTAAGGTAGGCGTCATCGGCCAGCAGATCTACTACCGCTACCGGCAGGGTTTCACNCGGGACCCGCGTTTTGCCCCGCTCATTCAGCTCATCACGGCCTGTGGTCGCCAGGCCGTGCAGGCCATCCGGCAGGGAGACATTGCCTGAGCTTTGGACGCGCGACCCAGGCCCACACCCAATGCCCTGTCAGCTTGCATGAGGTGCCCGTTGTGCCAGGGGATGGGCATAAAGTCATCACAAGAACCCGCCTGACAGAGCGGTGTGCACTGGCAGTTTGTCGGAGAGAGTTTGTTCGTGTGAACGCAGCCCCGACATGCTGTGCCACGATCGCTGTTGACTACTACATGTCCAACCGCGCCACGCGTAAGGTGGACCCTCCGACAGACTGCTGGCTCAAGTCTGGAGTCGCTGTTGTGTGCCCACAATGGTTGCGGCATTCCCAAATGTGTGGTATGCTTGCCCCCAAGTCAGCACCTCACTGTCTTTCGAGGCTCGTCTCATCCTGGCTATCAACGTGACCCCAGCATTTCATGGACGCAACCTGAACGCCATCTTCATTTTTGGAAGGAGTCATCGGCATGGATTTACCCATTCAACTGCAAAGTGATGAGAAGGTCATCCAGGTCATCCGGCGCCATCCGGCCAGCCTGTGGGGCCGTCTGGCGCTGATTGCCCTGGTATTGATCGTGGCTCTGATCATCTGGTCCAACCTCGGCAGCAGCGGCACATTGGGCACGCTGTTGAACATCGTCTTCGTTCTGGTAATCGTCGGCGGTCTGCTGATCGGATTCATGGTATGGTATCGCTACAACAACGACCTGTGGGTGATCACCGACCAGCGCCTGATCGATGTGACGCGTTCGACCCCTTTCAACCAGCAGGTCACAACGGCATCGCTGCGCAATGTGCAGGACATCAACATCCGGGTTAGAGGTGTGTTCAACACCATGCTCAACTTCGGTGATGTGCTTTGCCAGACGGCCTCGGCTTCCGGCAACACCTTCGCCCTGATCGGCGTTGCCAACCCGCAGCAGGTGCTGGACACCATCGACAACGCGCGCCAAGGCGAGAAAAGAGACTTGACCAGTCCCCATCGCGGTGAGACTCCCTCGCCGAGGTGACGGCGCCGGTCACGTGCGTTCGCTGGTGTGGTCATCAGGGCGCGGGTTTCAGACAAGGGGTGTCACATGACCGACCTGCTCGATCCACAATACGCACAAACGCTGGATGCCCAGGATGCGTTGGCACACTTTCGCCAGGAGTTCGTCATCGACGGCCCGGGGTTGATCTACCTGGACGGCAACTCGCTGGGCCGGCTGCCGCGGCGCAGCCGTGCAGTCATCCAGGATTATGTCGATCGCCAGTGGGGCCAGCGGCTGATCCGCGGCTGGAACGAGGGCTGGCTGGACCTGGCGCAGCGCACCGGGGACAAGATCGCCGCGCTGGTCGGCNNGGGGGGCAACGAGGTGGTCGCGGCCGAGTCGACGTCGACCAACCTGTTCAAGCTGGCCGTGGCCGCGCTCAAGGCCCGCCCTGGCCGGGCCAAGATCGTCACCGACGACCTGAACTTCCCCTCGGACCTGTACATCTTCCAGGGAATCGTNCGGCTGTTGGGTGGNGGTCACCGCCTGGAGATCGTGCCCTCGCCCGACGGTATCCACGGCCCGCTGGANGGGCTGGCGCGGGCCATCGACGACGACACTGCGCTGGTCAGCCTGTCGCATACCGTCTTCAAGAGCGCCTACACCTATGACATGGCCGCGGTCACGGCGCTGGCCCATCGGGCCGGGGCGCTGGCGCTGTGGGACCTGAGTCACTCGGCCGGCGCGGTGTCGGTGGATCTGGCGCGGCCGGTGNNCGGACTGGCCGTGGGCTGCACCTACAAATACCTCAACGGCGGGCCGGGCGCGCCGGCCTTCCTCTACGTGCGCCGCGAGCTGCAAGACAGCCTGCACAACCCTATCTCCGGCTGGTACAGCCAGGCCGCGCCCTTCGACTTCGGCCTGGAGTATCGGCCGGCGTCCGGTCTGCGCCGGATGTTGACTGGCACGCCGCCGGTGCTGGCGCTGGCCGGCGTGGAGCCNGGGGTCGACCTGCTGCTGGCCGCAGGTATGGAGCGCCTGCGGGCCAAGTCGGTGCGGCAGAGCGAGTACCTGATCGCGCTGGTCGATACTGTGCTGCAACCGCTGGGCTTCCAGCCAACTCCCCGCGACGTGAACCGTCGCGGCTCGCACATCTCGATCGGTCANCCGGAGGGCTGGCGCATCAACCGGGCGCTGATCGAACAGATGCAGGTACTGCCTGACTTCCGCGCGCCNGACAACATCCGTCTGGGCATCACCCCGCTCTACACCACNCTGCGACGGATCCGGCAGGCGGTACAGCGCCTATACACCGTGGTGGAGGCGCGGCTGTACGAACATTACCCGTTGGAAAGACCGTCGGTCACTTGACGCCTCCCTGTGCACAACCGGTCTCCGCCGTCTTCGATACGGGCGGCAGCGGCTTACGCGTCGGGGCCGCGGTAAAGATGCCAACTTTGCGCAAAGTTGGCATCTTTGCGTCTGGGATTCATGGGCACACCGATGGTTTCAGGCTGGAGTATCGGGGAAGATATCATAGATCCACTCGGCCCAGCTGTTCACCGGTTCATGGGCTGCCAGCATGATCTTGACGTGGGGCGCGCTTGAGGATATCTTCGAGCAGCCCCGTGTTGGATGGGCGGTTGGCGAAGGCCGGGAAATACAGCAGCATCTCGCGGTTGCGCAGGTGGGCGAAGATCGCCCCTGGCAGGGCGTTAGACTCTTGCCGCGTGAGGTGCAAGGCGCTGGCCAACGCACCGCTGAGGTTAGTCGGCGCCGATTGGACCAGACCCTCTACGACACAGACGCCGTCGCGAAAGTATAATGACTCACTCGTGGCGGCCTGCCGGCCCAGCTCGGCCAGATCGTGGTCATCCGATCCAACCAGGCTTAACAAGTGGCAGTCCGGCTGGTCCAGGCGGTCGATGATCTGCGCCAGATCGACTGGGCGTACGGGCGGCCGGCTGTTGCCCAACACCGGCGTTGGCATGGGTTCCCGTGCGGGGACTGCTGGCGCGCCGGCTCGCCCGCCAGGATCTGCTGGTAGAGCCGGATCATCGCTTCGGACGGCGCCACGTCCGCTCGTCGGCCAGGATGCGCTGGCAGGTCGCATACTGCTTGAGCGCGGCCGAGCGCTGCCCGCTCAGCGCCAGCAGGAGCATCAGCATCCGGTGCGATTCCTCGCGCCACGGGTCGAGCGCGACCCAGCGCGCGGCGTAACGCAGACTCTCCTGATAGTTCCCCGCGTCGCGGTGCAGGCTAATCGTTTGCTCCAACACCAGGGACATGTGCTGCCGCCACAGTTCCTGCTCGGCCGCCAGCCACGTCTCGAACTCCGGGCAGTCGTCGAGGTACAGCCCAGCCATCAAATCGCCCCGGTACAGATCGGCCGCAGCCATCAGCGACGGTGCATCATGGCGCGTGGTCAGGCTGGTAAACACCGCAGTGTCCACCCAACACTCGTCCGTCGGCATCCATGCGACCGTATCACGCGTCGCAACCAGACAGCCGGGCAGCAGCGACGTCAGGTTGTGCAACACCCGGCTGAGGTTGCCGCGACCGCGACGTTCGGACTTGTCCTGCCAGAACAGGTCGGCCAGGTGGCTGCGATGCTCCACCTGGTTACGCACGACGGATAACACAGCAGGGCCAGTGCCTTGCGTGACTCGAAACCATGCACGGCCGTGCCGTTACACAGCACCTGCACCGAACCGAGAAGACTGAGTTGAATTTGGTTCGTCATATGGTTCCTTTTTCACTGTGTTTGATAGTACGAGCCAAAGCGGATCCGCCAGGCGCCCACCCCATCAACCGTCGATGCCGGTGTGCACGGGTTTTCGTGTGATGTATTTTCCAAAACAGTCCTGAGATTCCGGATATACGACCACTCAGCCGCGCAGGCTAACGTATTATATCTCACATTCTACGAAGAGTTATCATCAGATTCCTGACAATTTACGAAGAGTTTCGTAAGAGTCGCGGCGCATACTCGCCGGTAATCATTTTTCGATCTTCGCGGCTTTGCGAGCGCTATGCAGACAGACGTCCAGTGCCGGTGCAGGGAAGTTGTTCAGCGTCGTACCCGCTCACAACAAGGCGGATTCACCGGGTATGTTCCCTGCGCTGGCACGAGATCGATCAGCGAGGCGAACCTTGAATACGGTTCTGTGTATGCTGTCCGAGACCTTCGCATGAGCAACCGCCGGCCCTCACGCTACCGGGCCTATGTGCTGCGTGTGTGGCAAGACGACCACAGCCAGGGATGGCGCTTTTCCTCGAGGAAATTGGGCGGTCCCGGCCGCGCCATGGGTTTCGCAGCCTGGACGCGCTGACCGCGTTCATCGAGACCGAACTCGAACAATCGATGCACGCAACGGGGGCAACCGGCAGCCGCCGACGACGAATAAACCCTGGCTGGCTCCCAGTCGTTTGTGCCCGCGTGTCACGTGGGCAACGATCGCTTCCACAGAAAAGAGGTCATACCATGCTCGTTCAACCACGCGTCACCTACCCCGGTGTATACATCCAGGAAGTTGCCAGTGATGTACGCACCATTACCCCTGTGGACACGGCCACTACCGGCTTCATCGGGCGCGCCAAGCGCGGGCCGGTCGACCGACCGGTCGTTTGCAACGGCTACGCCGATTTCGATCGTATCTTCGGCGGCCTCTGGCTGGACAGTTCGCTCGGTTACGCCGTCAACGACTTCTTCCTCAACGGCGGCAGCAAAGCCGTCGTCGTTCGCCTCTTCCACGAGGACACGACGATCGTCGGCGGCCAGACCAAAGCCGTTCTTTCACTGCCATCGGCCGACCCTGGCGCGCTGACGGTGTTCGCGGCCGTCATGGCCGCGGCCGGCACGNNAGCGGCAAACAGCCGCCTGACCTGGTCACGGCCGCCACGCAAGCCAGCGCGAGTGTCGCGGCCGCGGTGACGGCAAAAACGCTCACGGCTGCCAACCAAACAGCCGCCAACAGCGTCAAAGATGCCGTGACAACCGCCGCCGGCCTGGGCACAGCCGATGCCCTGAAGGCCGCAGCCGCGGCCGCGGCCGCCACGTTTACTGCCGACCCGGCCCAAACCGCCGCCAAGGCGGTCAGCGACGCCGTCGCCGCGTCCGTGGGCGCCAGCAAAGGCGTGCCAGCCATCGTCAGCGACGCGGCGACGGCGCGATAGTTTTCTCAACGACAACAATGGGGCAGCCGCCCAGGCGGCCGCCAAAGCGGTCTTCCAGGCGGTCGAAGCGGCCTCCGTGTCGCCCACCAACGACTCGGTGGTCGCCGCGGCGTCAGGCCGTGCTGTCNNTACCACCGGCACGCCCAACCCGCTCCTCCTGGAAGCGGCCTACGAAGGCGCCTGGGGCAACCGCCTGGCGATACGTGTGAGTGACCTGGACGCACGCTTCTTGTCGAACATCGCTAACCGTTACCAGGTCCCCGCCGCTGGNCTCTTCAACCTCAGCGTGCGCGACCTGGCGACCGGCGCCAGCGAGGAGTTTGCCAACGTCACCGTCACCGCCGGCCCACGCCAGCTCGATAAGGTGCTGGCCGGCGAATCGAACCTGGTGCGGGTCAATTCCCTGTCGACGACCCGGCCCGCGGCCAGCACCGGTGTCACCTGGGATGACCCGGCCAACTACACCGCGGTCGTCGCCACCGGGCAGGCCAACGATGGCGCCGCCCTCGATAGCAACGATTTCGTCGGGGCCAGGAGGGCCAAGCAGGGTCTCTACGCCTTCAAACGGTACAACGACATCGTCAACCTGCTGTGCATTCCGCCCTACCTGTCATCCGGTGACGTCGATGGCGCCGTACTGGAGAGTGCGGCCAGTTACTGCCTCGAGCACCGTGGCCTGTTGATCGTCGATCCACCGACGAGCGGAACAGCAAGGACANNAAGCGACCGCCGGCCCTCCGATGTGATGACGGTCAGCCAAAATGCCGCGCTCTTCTTNCCGCGCATCAAAAAGTCCAATCCCCTGCGTGACAACCAGGTCGAAGAATTCGCGCCCTGCGGCGTCATCGCCGGCGTGATGGCGCGCACCGATGCCNNACGCGGCGTGTGGAAAGCCGCGGCCGGCCTGGAAGCCCGCCTGATGGGGGTTATCGAACCGAGCATCTCCCTGACCGACCCCGAAAACGGCGAGCTGAACCCGCTGGGCGTCAACTGCCTGCGCCGCCTGCCGGCCGCCGGCAATGTGGTGTGGGGCGCCCGCACGACCGTGGGCGACGACCGGCTGGCCGACCAGTGGAAGTACGTGCCGGTGCGTCGCACGGCGCTATTCATCGAAGAGNNCCTCTACCGCGGCACGCAGTGGGCCGTCTTCGGCAACGACGAGCCGCTGTGGGCGCAGCTGCGCCTCAACATCGGCACCTTCATGAACGGACTCTTCCGCCAGGGTGCATTCCAGGGCAAATCACCCAACGAGGCCTACTTCGTCAAATGTGACGCCTCTACCACCACCCAGGCCGAAATCGACAGTGGGATTGTGCAGATCGTCGTCGGCTTTGCNCCCCTCAAACCGGCCGAGTTCGTCATCCTGTATATTCAGCAAATCGCCGGTGGCACCGCCGCCTGAGTTGTGCATAGGAGGTTTCCATGGCTAATCCACAGTTTCCGGTCAATACGTACCGTCTCGATCCCTACAAGACCTACAAGTTCCGCGTCAAGTGGGACGGCAAGTACGTCGCCGGTGTCAGCAAAGTGAGCGGCCTGACGCGCACCACTGAAGTCGTCAAACACCGCGAGGGCGGCTCNCCCAGCTCACCCCGCCTCTCACCGGGCCAGACCAGTTACACCGCTATCACCCTCGAACGCGGCGTGACCCACGACCTGGAATTCGAGAAGTGGGCCAACAAGGTGTGGAACTATACCGATGCCTCCGGCGCCTCGTTCGAGAAGCCTTCGGAAAAGGAGATCTCACTCAAGGACTTCCGTAAGGACATCATCATCGAGGTCTACAACGAGGCCGACCAAAAGGTGATCGCCTACAACGTCTTTCGCTGCTGGGTATCGGAGTTCACCGCCCTGCCCGACCTGGATGCCAACGCCGGCAACACCGTGGCCATCCAGAAGATCAAACTGGAAAACGAAGGCTGGGTGCGCGACGCCGCCGTGGCTGAGGCGGCCGAGTACGGCGCCAGCTAGAGACAGGCACCATGCGTCCACTCTCGGCACGTGACATCGTCCAGGCCTGGGAATGGGGCCAGGAGCAGCACCCCATCGACCGGGCGCTGCTCCTGCTGACCCTCGCCCAGCCGGGCCAGNNCCTGACGCAGGCCGCGACGCTGACCGTCGGCCAGCGCAACGTGCGCCTGCTCATGCTGCGCGAGCAGACCCTCGGCCCGCGCCTGAACGGTGTGGCCACCTGCCCGCTGTGCCAGACCACGCTGGAGTTTGCGCTGGACGTACACGACATTCGNGGGCCCGAACCGGCCGTGACCCGTGGCCAGATCGAAGCGGGCGGCTGTACCGTGCACTTCCGCCTGCCAACGAGCGCCGACCTGGCGACCATCGTCGGTCTGCCCGATGCCGGCAGCGCCCGCCGCCAGCTGGTCGAACGCTGCGTGGACGCGGCGTCGACCCGCGGCGCGGTCGTGGCCGCCTCCGATCTGCCCGAAACTGTGTTGGCCACCGTGCTGCAGGCCATGCGCGAGCTCGACCCCGAAGCTGAGGCGCGCTTCGACCTGATCTGTGCGGCGTGCGGCCACCTCTGGTCGGCGCTGTTCGACATCACCAGTTTCTTCTGGGCCGAAATCCAGGCCCTGGCGCAGCGCCTGCTGCAAGACGTCATCACCCTGGCGCGCACCTACGGCTGGCGTGAGGTCGACATCCTGGCCATGAGCAATGCGCGCCGGACCTACTACCTGGAACGGGCGGCAGCATGAGTGACCTGCTTTCCACTCTGGCTCAGCAGACCTTGGGGATCGCACCGGTCGTGCAGCGCGTGACCTCACGTTTCGGCCCGGCGCCGCTGATTCTGGCCGATGCGCGGCTGGCCCTACCGGCGCCGTCTGAGCCATCCCCCTGGGGCCCCGCCGTCCGGTCTGCTCAGCGGTGTCGATGCCTGGGCGCCCCTCTTCTCCTGGCGCCAGATGCAGGACGCGGCCGCGATCGACGGCGCGGTAACCCCGACATCGCACGCGGACGCCATCGACACAGCTGAACCGCTCGAGGAATCGCTCACCGCCCTGTCTTCGCCACCGGGGTGCCCGAATCACAGCCTTCTGCGAGCCTCTATCCGCCGCTTCCCCGCCGGCTGCCCGGCGCCCGCGGAGGAAATCGCCGGCGTGTCGCACGCCGGGGTCGGCTTCAGGCCCGCGTCGAGTCACGGCACGTCGTCCACCGGCCAAACAACCGAACCGGCCACCAGCCTGCGTACGACCGCGGAATCCACCGCAGCCCACGGCGCGCGCGCAGCCGCCATCCGCTGGGCACGGCGGCGCTGCCGGTGAGGACGATGCAGCAGCCAGGCCGGCCACGCCGCGCAGGCTCGCAAGCACGACCCGCACGCTGGGCCTGCCTCTCCCGGCCGCCGTCGAGCAGTCAGCCGTGGCGCCGACCGCTGCTCAGCCCATCGCAGCATCGACCGTCGAGCAGCCAACCGTGGCGCCGACCACTGCTCAGCCCATCGCAGCATCGACCGTCGAGCAGTCAGCCGTGGCGCCAACCGCTGCTCAGCCCATCGCAGCATCGACCGTCGAGCAGCCAACCGTGGCGCCGACCGCTGCTCAGCCCATCGCAGCATCGACCGTCGAGCAGCCAGCCGTGGCGCCAACCGCTGCTCAGCCCATCGCGGCATCAACCGTCGAGCAGCCAACCGTGGCGCCGACCGCTGCTCAGCCCATCGCAGCATCGACCGTCGAGCAGCGGGCCGCGGCGCCGGCCGCCCGGCAGGGCATGAGTGAAACGAGTGCCATGGTGTCGGCTGTGCCTCCCCAGGCCCGCCGGCGCTGCCCGGTACTACTGCGAACCTGACAGCCGCAACACCATCCCCGGGCGCCGTCCAGCGCAAGGTCGAGGCGCCTTCGCCGGCGCCGTTCGAGCACGCTCCGGTGTTCGCCAGGGCGCCCGGTCGCAGCACGACGGCCGACCCAACCGTGGTCACGCCCACTGCTTTTCAGCACCCGCTCGAGACGGCAGTCACCGCGCCGGCCTCACCCGATCGCACCCCGGGTTGCTCCAACGCCCTCGCTGGTTGCTGAATCGGTTACCGTGGCCCCGCAACCCGCCACTGCGACGGGTACGTGGGCATCGCTCACCCCTGCGCCGGTAGCACCGGATACCACAACCATCACCGGGGTCGTCGAGGCATCCAGGTCGTGCTCTCCGTCGGCCCCCACGCCGACACAACATTCGTGGACGGGCCGGCCCCACGCCGCGCCCATCGCCTACCCCGCCAGGTCGCGCGCGGTTCCCCGCCAGCGGCGCCCGTTTCGACGGTCAGCCCGCGCATGCCCTCCACGGCGGCCCTGGCGTCGGCCATGCCCTCCCCAGCGTCGGCGGCCGTCGCTGGCGCCGCCGAAACCGTGAATCCGGTCGTGCTGGCATCGCGCACGATTCAACGCCGGGCCGACATTACCGCCCCGGCTGCGGCTCCACCGCCTGAACCACCGGGCACATCCAACTGGGCAGCCTCTGTTCATGGCACACACGCAGTCGAGGCACTGGCGGTAGCACCGGCCGCTGCCGCGGCCAGCCCGCGGTGGTCGGTCAGCTGACACCCGGGCCGGTTGTCGTCCGACGCCCCATCGAGACGCCAGCCACGGCCCTGCCACACCCACCAGCCCGCTGACGGCGCCGCACGTTGCGCCCATGCCAGCGCTGAACCAGCGCTCAGCCGCGCCGCCGCAGCGCCGGCTGAACTGACAGCCGCAGCGCCGGCTGAACTGACAGCCGCAGCGCCGGCTGAACTGACAGCCGCAGTGCCGGCTGAACTGACAGCCGCAGTGCCGGCTGAACTGGCGGTCACACCGGCCTCGCCGCCCAGTGCCGCCGTCGCCGCTGGACCCGCAGTCGGCCTGTCTGGCATCGCCCAGCCACGGGTGTGGGTTCCATCCACGGCATCAGATGCACCGACCGACATACCAGCCATGACCGCCGGCCGTACACCCGTCACCGACCAGCCAGCCCTGGCACAGCCGCGCATCTGACCGAAGTACCAGCCATAACCGCCGGCCGTACACCCGTCACCGACCAGCCAGCCCTGGCACAGCCGCGCATCTGACCGAAGTACCAGCCATAACCGCCGGCCGTACACCCGTCACCGACCAGCCAGCCCTGGCACAGCCGCGCATCTGACCGACATGTCAGCCATGACCGCCGGCCGTACACCCATCACCGACCAGCCAGCCCTGGCACAGCCGCGCATCTGACCGACATGTCAGCCATGACCGCCGGCCGTACACCCATCACCGACCAGCCAGCCCTGGCACAGCCGCGCATCTGACCGACATGTCAGCCATGACCGCCGGCCGTACACCCATCACCGACCAGCCAGCCCTGGCACAGCCGCGCATCTGACCGAAGTACCAGCCATGACCGCCGGCCGTACACCCGTCACCGACCAGCCAGCCCTGGCACAGCCGCGCATCTGACCGAAGTACCAGCCATAACCGCCGGCCGTACACCCATCACCGACCAGCCAGCCCTGGCACAGCCGCGCATCTGACCGACATGTCAGCCATGACCGCCGGCCGTACGCCCGTCACCGGCCAGCCAGCCTCTGGCACAGCCGCGCATCTGACCGAAGTACCGACCATGCCACGTGCCGCGCCTCACGCAAAACTGGCCACGCGCCCGCTCAGACCACCCTTTCCGGCCAGGCGGCACAGCCGCCGGCCGCCGCAACTGCCAGTCGAGACGCCCGCGGTAGCCCGAGAGGTGAACTTCCATGCGCCAATGATGGGGCCGGCCGCGACTGATCTCCTGACCACACCGCTGCCTTACACGCCTTCCGCCCAGGCACGATTGAGGCGTCAGTCGTCGCACCGGAGACACCCATCGCAGGTCTCGTCGGCACAGCCGTCGTGGATTCGTTGGCAGGCACACCAACCGCTGCCCGGCGCAGAGGCGAGACACCTGGCCGTGCGTCGGTGGCAGTATTCCAGGATGCAGCACCAGGCGATGGAGCGCTCCCGTGCCCACAGCCAACCCGGACACGATCACGATGCGCGGCCCACAAGCCCCCACACCCGGCGCAGCATCGCCGGCCGCCGCAGCCGTCGACCCAACGGCGTCGATACCCGCTGGCCGACAGCGCATCGCCGAGGTTGCCGCCATCACACCCACCCCCATCCCCCATCCCCCATCCCCCAACCCCCATCCCCCATCCCCCAACCCCCACCCCCATCCCCCACCCCCACTCCGAATCACCATCGGCCGCATCGACGTGCGTGACGGCGCCACCGCCGGCCGCCAGCACACGGCGTGAACCCAGCCGGCCCACCGTGTCACTCGACGACTACCTGCGCGGCGGGGGAGTCCGTCATGAGCAACTACCTGGCCATCGCGGCCGTGACGATGACCCTGCGCGACCTGCTGGAAGAAGAGGCCAACCCGATCGTCTCCGGCGCCCGCGTCACCACCCTGCGCCCGGAAAAAGCGGCCGACGGCGGACAAACGCAAAGGCGCCAACATCTTCCTCTACCAGGTGACGCCCAACGCGGCCTGGCGCAACCAGGAGATCATCAGCCATTACCCGGTGTAAGCGGCCGACAACCGCACACGCGAGACCGTGGGCAAGAGCCAACCCGTGGCGCTAAATCTGCAGTACCTGCTGTCATTCTACGGGGATGAGACGACGCTCGAGCCGCAGCGCCTGTTGGGCAGCGCACTGGCCGCCTTGCAGCGTTACGCCCGTCTGCCGGTCGACCGCATTGCCCAGGCCATCACAGATCATGCGTTTCTGCGGCAAAGGCGCGGATAACAAAACTGACCTGCCGGCCGAGTCGTACCTCGACTTCCAGGCGAAATTCGTGGAACAGGTGCGGCTAACCCCATTTCCCTGAATCTCGAAGAGCTCCAAACTCTGGTCGGTCTTTTCCAGGTGCCCTACACGCTGTCGGTGGCCTACGAAGCGGCCGTCGTGCTGATCGAGGCGCAGCCGCCGCGTGTCGTGCCTGTCGTGTTGGTACCGCCGCAGCCAACCGTCGGTCCGGAGGTGCCCCAACCATGAACTACCCGCCGTCCAGTGAATGGCTGCTCGCCAACCAGCAGGTTTTGGTGGCTCACCTGGCCGCGGTTCGCACCGCCCTGGCCCGGCACGCACGACGTACCGGCGGCGGCCGCTTATCTGACCGCAGACCCGCCGGCACTGCCACCCATGCCCGGCAACGCGCCGCCGCACTCGATACACTGGCGGCCCACTTCGGGCTATCACCCTTCGAGCGCGCCATCGTCGTGCTGTGCGCCGGTATCGAGCTCGACGCGGTCTTTGCTCCCCTGTGCGCGCCGCAGGGTGACCCACAGCGCACTTATCCCACCTTCAGCCTGGCCCTGGCCGCGTTGCCCAACCCCGTCTGGTCGGCGCTGCTGCCGACCGGCCCGCTGCGTCACTGGCAGCTGATTCACGTCGAGCCTGGCCGCACGCTGATCTACAGCCCGCTGCGCCTCGACGAGCGCATCCTGCACTACCTGACCGGCCTCGATTACCTGGACACGCGGCTCGCCAGTCTGGTGCAGGCCATACCGGCGCCGAATGACCTGGCCCCGTCGCAGATAGCCCTCGCGCGGGCACTGGCTACGACCTGGGCGCAGATCAGCGCCGGTACACCGGCCACGAACGATACNGCGACCCTGGCCCGTGCTGCGCTCATCGGGCCGGTGATCAGTGACAAACGCGCGGTGGCTGCACTGGCCTGCGGGCAGCTCGGCTTGCGTCTCTATGGCATGCCCGCGGCAGGGCTGCCGGCCACACCTGGCGAGCTGGAAATGCTGCTGCGCCTCTGGCAGCGCGAGGCGCTGTTGTCCGGCGCGGCCCTCTTCCTGGAGGGCGACGAGCCGACTCACGGCGAACCGGGTCGGGACACGGCACTCGCCCGGGCCGTCGAAACCGGGCCGGCACGGCTGATCCTCGCCACGCGAGCGGCAGGGCCTTGGGCGCGCCCCGTGCTGACCTTCGATGTGTCGCGGCCGGCCGCGTTCGAGCGTCGCCAGCTGTGGGAGGCGGTGCTGGGCGAACAGGCCGTGATGCTCAACGGGCAGCTGGATCGACTGGTCGCCCAGTTCGACCTGGACCGGCCCACCATGGTCAGCGCCTGGTCGGGTGCGCGCGGTCACCTGGCGACCACCGGCCAGCCCGCGACGGGCGATACCGTGGCCGCGGCCCTGTGGGACGTGTGTCGCCGGCAGGCCCGCCCACAGCTGGACGACCTGGCGCAGCGCATCGAGCCGGTGGCGACGTGGGACGACCTGGTGCTGCCGGCACTGCCGCGCGAGGTGCTGCACGAGGTTGCCATGCACGTCCGCCAGCGCACGTTGGTCTACGACACCTGGGGCTTTGCCGGCAAGGGTCCGCGCGGCCTGGGGATCAGCGCCCTGTTTGCCGGTCTCAGCGGCACCGGCAAGACGATGGCCGCCGAGGTGCTGGCCAACGAGCTGCGCCTCGATCTCTACCGCATCGACTTGAGCGCAGTGGTGAGCAAGTACATCGGCGAGACCGANAAGAACCTGCGCCGCGTCTTCGATGCGGCCGAAACGGGCGGCGCCATCCTGCTGTTCGACGAGGCCGATGCGCTGTTCGGCAAACGCAGCGAGGTCAAGGACAGCCATGACCGCTACGCCAACATCGAGGTCGGTTATCTCTTGCAGCGCATGGAATCGTACCGCGGCCTGGCTATCCTGACCAGCAACCTCAAAGAGTCGCTGGACGACGCCTTTCTGCGGCGCATCCGGTTCATCGTGCATTTCCCGTTTCCCGACGCCGCACAACGCGCNGAGATCTGGCGCCGCGCCTGGCCANNGCCGCTACCCGCGCGACGGGCCGACGCCGCACGCCTGGCCTCGCTCAACGTCGCCGGCGGCAACATCCGCAACATCGCGCTGCACGCCGCCTTCCTGGCCGCGGAAGCCGCCGAACCGGTGCGCATGCAGCACCTGCTGCACGCGGCGNNCGAGTACAGCAAACTGGAGCGGCCCCTGCCCGAGGCCGAGGTGCGAGGTTGGGTATGAGCGCACACGAGATCGAGCGACGATCGAGCGTATCGTGCTGCACGACCTGCCGGCCGTGCCCCGACAGCGCCTGGGGCACGCGCTGGAAGAGGCCCTGCTGTGTCTGCTGGCCACGCACGAGCTACCGGCGGAACTGGCTGCCGAACCACTCAACCTGCCGGCCGCGACGATCGAAGTGTTGCCAGGCGCCAGCGTCGATGCCCTGGCCGCACACATCGCGCAGTCGATCGTGACCAGCCTGCGGGCCGGTACAGATGCCGTGCTACCTGGCGCAGTACCCAGAAGCGCACAATCGTTCAGCCAGGCCCAGCGATCTGAGATAGCGCAAGGAAACGGCGGATGAAGACTCAATCCAGGCGTCTCGTGCCGACCACTACCCCGGCATCGACGCGGCTCACACTGCCGGCGGTGGTACCCGACACGGCCTCGGCGCCGGCAAACCTGACCCACCACGGCCATCATTTCGGCAACGTCACGGTGGGACAGGCGCCGGGTGAGGCTGCCGCGCCGAACCAGACCGCCCCCATCCCGAGCATCCAACGCCTGGCCGTGGCCGAGCAACCGGTCGATGCCAGCAACCCGCCTCTGGTTGACATCAAGGAGCTGACGGGCGGCCATAAAGGGGTGCTGTACCTGCTGGAGAACCAGGCCGCGCAGAAGCTGGTGGCCAAGTTCCAAAACGAGGCCCCCACCGAGGCCGTGGCCGGCACCGACATCATGCAGGAAGCCGGCGCCATCACGCCGGCCGTACGTCAGGCCAATGCGGCCGATCTCGATGCCATGCAAGGCGGCCTGCAGCCGCTCAAGGCTTCACACGCCAAAGACGTGGAAGGTTTTGCCGCCNNGCGTGCCAAATTCGGTGTCTACCTGGTGATGGAGTTCGCCGAAGGCAAAACCATCATGAAGGTGATGGACGAGACGCCGCGTAGGCTCATCGCCGCCTTCCGCGACCCGACCTTTCAGGCCGGCCTGGGCCGTGTCATGGCCGCGGACGCCTTTGCCGGCAACCCGGACCGCATGTTCGCCGGCATCATCGGCTTCTCCCAAGACCTGGANGGGTGGTACCACGAGCAGAATCTGTTCATCCACGAAACCGCCGCCGGCGCCTACCAGGCGGTGGCCATCGACAATGCGTTCGCGCCCTGGATGCCGACCAAAATGGTCATGCCCTATGGTCGTTACATAGGCGGCGCCGCGTTCCAGGTCGGCAGTGTCGCTGCCGCCCACCCAAACCTCTACCGGGTCGAGGCCGGCCTGGTTTTCGACCGTGTCATGTTAGAGATGGAAACGCGGTACCAGCGTGATCCAGCAATCCTGGCGGAGGTAGCCAGCGTACGCACGGAGCGCGCCACGATCGTGCAGGGCATGGTCGCCGGCGCTGAAGGCGCCATGCAGCGCCTGCTGCGGCCCGGCCGCAACTGGATGGGCCGTCTGGCCACCCACGGCGCCACGGCGAACCAGGCTCAGGACTTCCGTCAGCGCAACCGCTACCTGCGGATCCTGGCCGACGGGGTCGATCCCAAGCGCGCGCATGATTGCCAGCAACGAACGGTCGTACCGTCTGTGGGTGGCAGGTCGGCGCCAGAAAGACCTGCACGCGTATGCCCAAAACGCCGGACGACCCGGCGCTCGGCTATGAATTCTCAGGCCAGTGAGTGCTACCATGTCAGGCATCCGTCAAACAGTCAGCCGGTCTCCGGCGCCTTCGCCGGCGCCGCCAACCCGCAGCGGCGGCCGGTTTCACCAGCACCCCGCCGGGCCGGCGAGCGAGCAGACCAACGCCGCACGTTTGGGGCACAGTCTGGCGCGTGGCGGTGGACCAGGTATCCAGCCTGGAGGTGCAGCGTTACACCGACGTCAAGGCGGCGTACGACTACCCCAACCGTCCGCAGATTGAGCAGTCCTGGCTCGACGACTACGCGGCCATCCAGGCGTTTCTGGCCGACCGGCCGCGCATCAAGCCGCACCTGCAGGCCCTGGCCGATCGGATGGTCCAACAGGGCATCGACCTGTCGGCGGCCCTGGCAACCTTCGAGGCTGGAACGTGGGCCACGGCCCGGCCGACGATGATTGGCTTCGTGTCGGCCGCGCAGTTCGAGGAGGTTGTGGCCAAGGGGCAGATCTTCGAGGACCTGGTGGCTTCAGCGCACGGTGTGCAGACGCACCGCATCCAGTGGTTCTGCATCAAACGCGAGGAAAGCCTCAACCCGGGGTGGCTGAGCCACACGGTGATCAGTCTGTTCAAGGATGCGATAGCGCCGCGCTGGCGCCAGGCTGGCCTGATTTCACACAAAAACATGTGGGACTTCATTGTCGACAATACAGGCGATACGGATGCCTTCGACTTCACCAAACCGGAAAACCTGGAGGCCTATCTGAGCGAAGAATGGCTGCCGCTCTGGTATTTCCGGCGCTGGAATATCGGTGAGCTGACGGCGGACGTGCGAACCGGGCACGCGGCGCGACCGGCCACCAAACAGCAGTACAAGGACGCGTGGAACATCCAGGCGTCGGCCGCACAAAAGCCCAGGCCATCGCCGACAACAATGCGCGCATCACCGTGGGTGGCACGATTTTCACCGGCTTCACAGCGATCGGTGGCCCCACCATCGCCTATCCGGCCGGCGCCAACCCGGAAGCCAGCGTCTAGCAACCATCGGAGAGAAGGCCACGCGAGGAACCATGGAAACGACCAGGCACAAAAAGATCACCCGGCCCACAACGGCTGCCCAGATCCACAGACTGCCGGAGTCGGCCCCGCTATCCCAGGTCGAGTCAACGGCCCGTGGGAGACTGGCCCGCAGCTCAGCCAGGCGACGCAGCTGGGCCATCAGCCGGCCAGGTCGCAGTCACAAACGCGTCTGGTCCCACGGTTCAGGCCAAACTGACCGTCGGCGCCGCCGACGACACCTGCGAGATGGAGGCCGACCGCGTCGCCGGCCAGGTCATGCGCATGGTCAAACCGGAGGACGAGGAGGCGTTCCAGCGCATGGCGGGCCCCAGGGCGGCGGGGGTCGCGTGCAGCGCCGGCGGCGCCGCCAGTTTTGATGCCGGCCGTGCGGTCGAGCAGCGTATTCGCGACAGCCGCGGGCAGGGCAGTGCACTGCCGGCCGAGGCGCGGGCCTTCATGGAGCCGCGGTTTGGCCGCGATTTCAGTCAGGTGACCGTGCACGCCGACGCACAGGCCGACCAGCCAACCGCCAGCTCAGTGCGCGCCTTCACGACCGGGCGTGACATCTACTTCCGCCAGGGCGCCTATGCGCCGGGCAGCCCGGCCGGCCAGAAGCTCCTGGCCCACGAGCCGACCCACGTCGTGCAGCAGGGGCCGCGGGCGAGCGCATCCAGCGTGAAAACGGCGACGACGATGACGATGGTGGCTCACCCACGACCACGAAATCGCCCGCCGACCCGGTCGCCAGCCTGAAAGCGCAGATCGAGGCGCAGCGCGCCGAGGTCTATGCGATCCGTCGCGAGAACCAGCGTTTACTCAACAGCGAGGCCGACGACCTCGAACTGGTGCTGCGCAAATTGATTACCCTGTCCGCGCTCGATCCGGACAACTACAAAGCACACATGAAGGCGTTCAAAACATGGCGCGAAGGGGAGGGTTACACACCCTGGCAGACCTTCGTCACTTACCGGGATGCCCGTGCCGCGGCCCAAAAAGATAGGGAAGACCACGAAGCCCGTGAGGCGGCCGAAGCGGCCGCCCGCCGCGGCCGTCGTGACCTGGAGCGCCGAATGTGACGCCGTCTTCGCCGATATGAACAACCAGTACCAGCAGTGGGATGGCACCAAAACCAACCGCGGCGCCTGGTGGGGCGCCGCGCAGCCTGGCTCCAAGGCTGGGGCCGCCGCGTGCCTGACAGCGTCATCGCCGAGCTGCGGCGTCGCGTCCACGGCACGGCGTGGCGCTTCTCGGACAGTTGGAGTGGCGGTATTTCGTTCCACCGCACGTACAAGGATGTCGATTTCATCTATCACATGCTGCCACCTTGATCGGGAGTCTGAACCATGCCCACCACACCACGCGGCCCGCGCCTGCTCAAAGGGGCNCTGGTCGCCGTCGACCTGGCCAATGCCAACAGCCAGACGACGATTGCCTTTCAGTACAACCCCGACACCCTGCGCCGCACCTTGACCCCGCAGATGGCCGGCGGCGAAAAAGGGCAGCGCTCGGAGACGATTCGCCTGACCGGCGCGCCGGAAGAGACGCTCAACCTGGAGGTGGTCATCGATGCCATCGACCANGCCGAAAGTGGCAAAGGCCGCGACGGCATCCATCCGCAGCTGGCTGCCATGGAGATGCTGCTCTACCCGCAGTCCCGCCAGGTGCAGGCCGACAACAGCCTGCTCGACCAGGGCAAAATGGAAATTGGTGCACCCTACGATGCGCCGCTGGTGCTGTTCGTCTGNGGGCCCAAGCGTGTGCTGCCGGTTGTGCTGACGACTTTTTCGGTCACCGAAGAGGAGTTCGACACCAGCCTGAACCCGATCCGCTCGGGTAACACTCGGCCTGCGGGCTCAGCTACTCGGACCTCGATNCCGAGGCACAAAGGTTACGATCTGTTCCTGGCCTACCAGAAATCGAAAGAACGCCTGGCGCGCAGCGGTATCACCGAGGACCCGAACAAGCTCGTGGGGTTCGACGTCGCGGGCGCGTGGGTTAGGAGGGAATGATGTTCGACAAAACCAGCCGTTATGCCGTGCTCGAAGATGCGGTGTACGAGATGCCGGACGGCCACCATATCACCTACAAGCGGCGGCGTTTCCTGCCGCAGGGTGAGGCATTGCCCCTGCTGGTCGAGGCCACGGTCGCGCCGGCCGACCGGCTCGACCTGATCACGGCGCGCCTGCTGGGCGATCCACAACAGTTCTGGCAGGTCTGCGACGCCAACAATGCCATGAACCCCTTCGACTGGGGTCAAGAGACCGGTCAGCGCCTGCGTGTACCGGTGCCGCAGTTCCAGGAGCCACGATGAAGATCTTGTTGGGCCTGCTGGCTGGTTCAGAAAGAATCGCCCAGTGTCGCACCGGCTGCGGTGATGGCGGCCGTGCAGGGCATCACCGTTACACAGGGGGATGGCGGCAAAACCGGCGATTTTCAGCAGGGTTTCCAGATCGTGCTGNNCGCCGAACGCTCCACGCGGGCCACGGCCGACTACCAGCTGTTCAGCGAGTCGCCGCTGGGCATCGGCAGCCGCGTCATCGTCACGGTGACGCTCAACGCGNNCAGCCGCGTCCTCATCGACGGGATCATCGCCCATCGCCAGTTGTCACCAGCCAGCGCCGCAGGTGCTCCCTCGGTGACCCTCAGCGGCAAAGACATCAGCGTGCTGATGGATCTGGAGGAGAAGGACAAAAACCACGCCGGCCTGGGGGACAAGGAGATCGTGCAAGCCATCCTTGGGGAGTATGCCCGCTACGGCATCGAACCCGAAGTGTCCGACCCTGCGACGACCTGGACGGCGACCGAGGACGAGCGCGTACCCAAACAGGTGGCGACCGACCGCGCCTACTTGCAGCAGCTGGCCGCCCAGCACAGCTTCATCTTTCGCATCAAGCCCGGCCCGACGCCCAAAAAGAACATTGGCTACTGNGGGCCGCTGGAATATGCCAGCACGGCGCAGCGGGCTTTGACCACCAACCTGGGTGCTGCCACCAACGTCGCCAGCCTCGAGTTCACCGACGACGCCCTGGCGCCCACGCAGGTCTTTGGCGCGGTCAACAACAACGACGCCGACGAAGCGACGGCGATCAAGATCGCCAAAACCAGCAGCGCAACGTCACTCTCGAAGACGAGCCGCCTGGACGAAGAGTTCGTGCGTACGTTACGCCTCGTCTACTCCGGCCCCAACGCTACGCAGGCCCGCGCCCTGGCTCAGTCGATCGCCGACCGCTCCGCAGCCCGCGCCCTGACGGTCCAGGGTGTACTCGATACGTTCCGTTACGGCGACCTGCTCATGGCGCCGGGCATCGTCGGTGTGCGCGGCGCCGGCGCCAAGTACGACGGTAACTACTACATCCGCAAAGTCACGCACGAGATCAGCCGCGGCGAGTACAAACAGCGCTTCGTGCTGACCCGTGAAGGACCCGGTAGCACCACGCAGAGGGTGGAAGTCTGATGGCATTCTATGGAAAATACCGCGGCAAGGTGATCGACAACGACGACCCACTCAAGCTGGGGCGTCTCAAAACGATGGCGCCGGCCCTGTCCGACGAGGAGCTGACCTGGGCCCTGCCCTGTACGCCCTATGGAGGCCCCAAGGTGGGCTGGTACGCGCTGCCNCCGGTCGGCGCCAACGTGTGGATCGAGTTCAGAGCCGGCGACACCGACTATCCGATCTGGGTGGGCAGCTTCTGGAGCACGCAGGACGACCTGCCGCCCGACGCCAGCGGACCGGCCGTCAAAGTGCTGCAGACCGACAAAATGGTGCTGATCCTGGACGACGAGAACGTCAAGCTGACGGTCCAGGTGCCCACGGACGACGCCACCTACAAAATCGAGATGGACAAAGATGGCATCGTCCTGACGGCCGATCAGGTGACGGCGACGGTAGCCAGGGATAAGATCGTGCTCAAGAAGACCCCGTGCACGGTCGAGGTCGCCGATGACATCACGCTCAAGAAAGCCGCGGCCAGCATTACGATTGCCGACAGCATCGCCAGCAAAAATGGTGCGGCTTCGATCGAAGTGGCCACGGCCAACATCGACCTCAAGAACGGCGCGTCAAGCATTGCACTGTCCCCGGCGACGGTGTCAGTCAACAACGGCGCGTTGGAGGTGATGTAACCATGCCCGGCTATCTGCTGCACGTCGGCGCCATCGTGCAGTGCGCGCACGGCGGCATGGCGCAGCCCACCGTACCCAANCCNCGCGTCAAGGTCATGGGACAGCCGATCGTCATGCAGCCGGCGCCCTACGTCATCGCCGGCTGTGCCTTCCCGCCGCCGCCGGTGGCCAACGGGCCGTGCGTCACCGCGACCTGGATCATGGGCGCGGTGCGCGTGACGGCCAACGGCATGCCGGTCCTGCTGCAGGACAGCCAGGCGATCTGTACGCCAACGGGCACGCCGCTGGTGGTGGGGATGACGCAGGTGAGGGTGAAAGGGGTGTGAGGGGTGAGGAGTGGGGTTGGGGGTTGGGGGTGGGGTTGGAAGTTGGAGATTGGAGGGGTATGCAGGTTGCTTATCCGTATCGGATTGCGGGGGCGGGGCGGACGGCGAGTGATGACGATGTGAACCGCCACATCCGGGCGATGATCGAGCAGGTGTTGTTTACGACGCCGGGTGAGCGCGAATCGGCCCGATTTTGGCAGCGGTTTGCTGCAGTTCGTGTTCGCGCACGAGAGTGCGGAGACGCTGGCCGCGGCCCATTTCCTGGTGCAGGGTGCTCTACAGCAGTGGCTGGGGGATGTGATCGACGTGGAGGATGTGGAGGTGCGCACGGCAGAGGCGGCCTTGCAGGTGGTGGTGCGGTACACGGTGCTGCATAACAACCAGGTGCAGACGGCGACGTTTGGGTCGTGAGGTGGTGGTGCGGTACACGGTGCTGCAGTACAACCAGGTGCAGACGGCGACGTTTGGGTCGTGAGGTGGTGGTGCGGTACACGGTGCTGCGGTACAACCAGGTGCAGACGGCGACGTTTGGGTCGTGAGGTGGTGGTGCGGTACACGGTGCTGCAGTACAACCAGGTGCAGACGGCGACGTTTGGGTCGTGAGGTGGTGGTGCGGTACACGGTGCTGCGGTACATCCAGGTGCAGACGGCGACGTTCGGGTCGTGAGGTGGTGGTGCGGTACACGGTGCTGCGGTACAACCAGGTGCAGACGGCGACGTTTGGGTCGTGAGGTGGTGGTGCGGTACACGGTGCTGCAGTACAACCAGGTGCAGACGGCGACGTTTGGGTCGTGAGGTGGTGGTGTGGCGGACGACCGCCTGATGTTCAATCGTCAGGCTCAAGCCCGCGTATGCAGGCTGGATGGTGGGACGGGGTGCGCGCCTGGCGCTGGCCGCGTCAGGCTGACCGCTGAAGACTGCTGAAGCCGGCTGAGAAATCGTGAAGGATTTTGGCCGCCTTTGGCCGCTGTGTGTCACGAGCCAGGACCTTGAGGTCCGGGCGAGCGCCAAAGAAGATTTTTGCCTGGCCAGGGCAGATATGGCAGCGGATGAAATACAACGAATGGCTGATTTAGACGATAACCATCTCGATATCGATTACCTGGCGAAGGATTACGCCAGTTTTCGGCAGTTGATGCTGCACCAGCTGGGTATCCTGGCGCCGGACTGGACGGAGTCGCACCCGGCCGATTTTGGCAACGCCCTGGTGGAGGTTCTGGCCTACGCGGCCGATTACCTGAGCTATTTTCAGGATGCGGTGGCCACCGAAGCCTACCTGGGCACGGCCCGCCTGCGCCGCTCGGTCCAGCGCCACGTGCGGCTGCTCGACTACCGCCTGCACGAAGGGTGTAACGCGCGCCTGGGTGCAGGTGACGACCGCCGGCGACCGTGTGCTGCTGCCCGCGGTACGCCGCTGCTCACCCACCTGCCCCAGGAACGTCTACCCACCGTCATTCACCCGCAGTCCGCCGGTTCGTCGACGCGCTGGCCGGCGATCCGGTGGTGTTCGAGACGATGCACGATATTCTGCTCTGCGCGGAATTCAACGAAATCTTCTTCCATGACGACCCATCGGAACTGCCGGTGGGCGCAACGACGGCCCTGCTGCGCGATGGTTTCGAGGGGGCGATCCCGCACGCCGGGTGCTGCAGCACCTGCAGGCCGGCGACCTGTTGATTTTGGAGGAAGTCAGCGATCCGCGTACCGGACGTCGCAGCGGCGCCGACCCCAAACACCGCCATGCCGTGCGCCTGACCCAGGTCAGACCCGGATTTGCCCGCGACTTCAGCGGCACACCGGCGCCAGTCGTCGCCGTGGAATGGTCGCTGGCCGATGCCCTGCCATTTCGCCTGGTCACCGCGGTTGCCTTCGGCGGCGAGCGTCCCCGCCCAGTCAGCGTGGCCCGCGGCAACATCGTGCTGGCCGATCATGGGCTGACGATCGCGTACGAAGAGCTGCCACCGCTGACGAACAACGCACGTTACCGGCCCGCCCTGCGCCGGCGGGGCCTGACGCACACGGCGCCCTTCGATGCCGCCCAGGCCCAGACGCTGCCCGCGGCCCAGGCCCTGCAGTCGGCGCCGGCCCAGGCCCGGCCGGCCATTCAGTTGATCGAGCCAGCCCGACCGCCTGACGCTGAACCCCGCGCGGCCAGACTCTGCAACCGCTGTGGCGCAGCGCAGAAAACGAGGGTTACGCGGTCAAGTCGTGGCAGTACACGCCCGAATTGTTGAGCAGTGGCCGCTTCACGCGATTTTACGATCGAGATGGAAAACGACGGCGCCGCCTACCTGCGCTTCGGCCACCGTGGTGTGGGCTGGGAACCGGTCGTGGCGGGTGCACGTTTCCTGGCCACCTACCGGGTCGGCAACGGCCAGGCTGGCAACGTCGGTAGCGAGGCGCTGGCCCACATCGTCACGGCAGTTGACGGTATCACCGGCGTGCGCAATCCCCTGCCGGCCAGTGGCGGTTGGCCGGCCAAACGCCTGGAAGAAGCCCGCCACAACGCACCCGGTGCGATCCACACGTTGCAACGCTGCGTCACCGAAGACGACTACGCCACCGTCGCCCAACGCCATGCCGACGTGGCCCAGGCCAGCGCCATACGGCAGTGGGCCGGCAGCCGACCGGTCGTAACCATCTACGTCCAACGGCACGCAAACCGGCCCGTCGATGCCGCGTTTGCGCGTGAGCTGCTCTCCTTCGTCGAACCCCACCGTTTGGCGGGCCAGGCGGTCGAGGTTCGCCCGCGCACGACGTACCGCTGAACGTTGCCCTGCGTGTCACCCTGCAACCGGGCAGTTCACCCAACCTGGTTCGTCAGGCCCTCGCTAGCGCGCTGGGCAGCCAGCGTCAGCCCGACGGCACGTGCGGCTTTTTCTGTGCCGCTAATTTTGGCTTCGGCCAGCCGGTCTACCGCAGCCGCCTGGTGGCCGCCGTGATGGCCACGCCGGGTGTCGCCCGCGTGGACGTCGAGCAGTTTGGCCGCCTCGATGGCGAACCCTGGTCGACCCTATCCCGATCGGCCCCTGGAGATCGCCTGCCTGCAGACCACGCCCAGTTCGGCCGGCGATGCCACCGCGGGCATCCTACGCATCGTGATCGAGGCCAACCCATGACCAGCCCTACCCCTACCGAGCCGGCGCCGCTGCGGCTGACGCGCTACAATCCAGCCGGTCAATCGGCACTCAGCTACCGTGGTGGTCGCTACCACGCAGCCCTTGCCCGTATGTTGGCGCAACTGACGCAACAGACGTCGTCCAACAGCAGCACCAATNNCACGCCCCTGGCCAGGCTCAACACCGACGGCTACGGTGACTGGACCATCGGCCTGGTTCAAGCCTGGGCGGCAACCCTCGAGGTCCTGGCCTTTTACCAGGAGCGCATCGTCAACGAAGGCTACCTGCGCACGGCCTGCGAACGCCGTTCGGTGTTNGGTTTGGCACGTAGCGTCGGTTATGAGCTGCACCCTGGCGCCGCCGCCAGCACCCATCTCGTTCTGACGGTGCTGGTCGACAAGAACCAGCCGCACCGCATCGTGGAGGTGCCGGTCGGTGTCGCCGTACAGAGTGTGCCGCCGCCGGGGCAGCTGCCGCAGACCTTCGAGATCGACCGACCCTTCGTGGCCCATGCCGATTGGAATGCACTAAAACTGGCGCCGGGCGCCCAACCGCGCCGCCTGCACCTGCGCGCCGCCACCACAACCGCACGCGCCGCCGGCGTACAGACTGGGCTACAGCCCGGGGATTATTTGCTCATCCTGCATGGCCCACCCGTGCCCGGATCGAGCCAGACGTTCCGTTTGGTTCAGTTGAGCGGCGTGCAGCCCGACGCGGCCCAAGGCTGCACCCAGCTGACGTGGAACAGCGTAGCCCAGTCTGACCCGGCGGCCGCGACCATGGACGATGCCCGCCCCTATGCCCTGCGCGACCGGAGCGGCCTGCTCGGTTACACCCAGGGCGGTGTCTATCGTGCCGACACCGGTTCCAGCTCGTGGNNGCGCCGGCCGGGGTGGGTCTGCCCCATGCCACGGTCTATGCCCTGGCGGCCCGCAGCAACGATCACCTGATTGCCGGCACGGCGCAGGGCCTCTACCAGGCCAGTGACCAGGACAGCACCTGGCAGCCCGTTACGGCCGGCCTGGTGCGCCGCCCGGTGTTAGCCCTGGCTACGGGCCGTGCTGACACGCTCTATGCCGGCGCGAGTGAGGGCACGGTGTACGCCGCGCGGTGACGGCCCTGGACCGTGCTGGCCGGCGAGACCGTGCTGCCGCCCTTGAAGGGGTTCAGCCGGCTATGGACGCCGCCGGACGCCGGGATGCTGCCCAAGGCGCCTGTGCGCCCTGGCGGCCTATGCCCGCGGACGGGCTGGCCGCCTGGCCGCCGGCAGCGAGGCCGGCGTGTTCCGCTCGGCCGACGGCGGGCGTAGCTGGCGGCCAGCCAATGCGCACCTGCCTGGGCCAGACCCCAAGTCGGGCCAGGCCGCGGTGACCGTCCACGCGCTGGCCGTGAAGAACCCCAGCGGGCGCGCGCTCTTCGCCGGTAGCGACGCCGGCGTCTTCCACATCGCGGAGGGCTGGTCGCGCGGGCTGATTGCGGCCGTACTGGCGGTGGCCGCCCTGCTGCTGGCCTCGCGCGTCGGCGAACCGCACCTGCTCTGGCGCCTGACGCAGGCGGCGTACGGGCTGGCCGAAGCGGTTTCCGATCGCCTGAACCGCGGCCTGGACGGCCTGTATGGCCGCCTGCAAGGCCTGCCGTTTCTCCAGGAACACCTGCCGCCGCCGGTACGGGTTCCCCTGCGGTCGGATCCCGCCGATACGCTCATCCCGATCCTGGACAAGACCCCGCTCATCGGCCCGTGGCTGGTCGCGCACTACGCCCTGGTCACCGACACCCTCGTCATCCTGGCCGTACTGGCAGTGCTGCTGGTGGCCGTGCGCGGCTGCGCCGTTGGCTGGCGCGACGGCCAGCGGCCAGCCTGGGGCGTGCGGTCTGCGCCCTGGTCGAAGGACCGCACGGGCGCCTGTTTGCGGCCACCGCCAGCGGCGTCTTCCGCTCCAACGACGGCCCAGCCCGCGGACGGCTGGCCGGCTGGCTGCACACTGTGGTACGCTGGCTCTTGGGTGATGGGGCGCCGCTGGCAACCGGCCGGCAACCTCGCCGGCCGCGACGTGCGGTCGCTGGCGGTGACGGCGGACGGGCTACTGGCCGGCACGGCGGATGGCCAGGTCTTCACATCGGCGGACGACGGCGCCACCTGGACTGCGGTCGGCAGCGGTCTGCCGGTGCAGCCGGTGCGTGCGGTGAGTGCGCTGGGCGCGGCCATCGTGGCGGCCGGCGACCCACCCGCCGAGCCGGTCGAGCGCCGCTGGACGCCGGTCCAACTCGCCGCGTGCCAGGTCGACCTCGACCGCCAGCCGTCCGGCATCACCGTTCCCAGCTGGATCGTTGCGTTGCCCACGACTACGACGCCCCCGCCGGCCCTTTTTCAGGTCGCCGCCGTGACCACCACCGCAACCCTGGACGTGACCCGTCCGGCCCCGGTGACGCGCCTGACGGTCGACCGCCGCGCNGGCCTGGCAGCCCTGGACCGCGTTACCACGCAGATCCTGCTGCGCAGCGGTTTGCCGTTGTTCGACGACCAACCGCTGACTGGGGATCAGCTGCTGCTGTCCACGGTCATTCCGGGCCTNCGGCCAGGGCATGTGCTGGTCGTCAGCGGCAAACTGAAGCGTCTGCGCGTGGTGGGCGACACGTGGCCCGACCTGTGGCTGCTGGCCGACGATNNGGCCGGCGCCGCGCCGTTCCAAGCCGGTGAGAGCCTGCAGACCGTGGCAGTCGCGGAGGCGGCCGCGGATGGCACACGCCGCTGGCTGCTGCGCAACCGCGACGGTTTCACCGGCCGCATCGATCTGCCCGACGACGTGGTACAGCTCCGANNTCCGGCCCGCCCTGACGATGCCGTGCTCAGTGAAGTGGTCGTGCTGCGCGCCGCCAGCGACAGCCCAACGCAGACCCGGTTGGCCCTGGAAGCACCGCTGGTCTACGCCTATGACCCGGGCACGGTGACCCTCTTGGGCAACGTCGTGCACGCGACGCACGGCCAGACCGTAACCAGCGAGCGCCTGGCCAGCGACGAGGGCGATACGCTGAACCGAACATTCAGTCTGCGCCAGCCGCCGTTGACCTACGTCGCCGGTGCGGCCGGCATCGAGAGCACGTTGTCGGTGCAGGTCAATGGCGTCACCTGGCACGAGGTGTCGACTTTACACGGGCACGATGGCAGCGACCGCATCTTCGTCGTGCGGCACGATGCCACCGGTCGCACAAAGGTCCTGTTCGGCGATGGCCAGCACGGCGCGGCCCTGCCGGCCGACGGCGCCACGGCGACCTATCGCCGGGGCAGTGGCCAGGTGGGCAACAGTGCGGCGAACAGCCTCAAGATGCTGCAAACCGCCGTGCCCGGCATCCAGGCCGTCAACAACCCGCTGCCGGCGCAGGGGGCAACGATNGCCGAGTCGGCCGATGCGGCACGCGTTCAGGCGCCGCTGACACTGCGGGCCATGGAGCGCATCGTGTCGTTGGTCGATGTCGAGGACTTCGTGCGCTGTTTTCCGGGTGTGGGTCAGGCGGCCGCGCAGATCGTGCCCGCGGCCGGCGGTACACGGCTGCACGTGACGATCGCCGGTACGACGGGCAACACCGTGAGCGGTGACGCGGACTTCGTGCGTGCGCTGGCCGGTGCGATCGACGCGGTCCGTGTGAGCCATACACCGGCCGTCGTGATCGACGGCTATGAGCCGGTCCATTTCGACGTGCGCGCCGTGCTGCTGCTCGAGCCGGATCACGCCGGGCGGCGTGCGGCAATCCTGGCCCAGGCCAGGTCAGCCCTGATCAGCACATTCGAGTTTCGACGGCGGGCGTTCACGCAGCCGGTGGCGTCTTCGGAGGTGATCGCCGTGCTGCAAGCCATCGTGGGCATCGAAGCGGTCGACCTGCAGGCGCTGCACGTGCGGGGCGAACCGCCGACCCTGCACAACCTGCTGCCGGCTCAACCCGCACGCTGGGTGGGCGATCAACTGCGACCGGCGCAGATGCTGCTCATCGACGAATTTGGGATCGATCTGGAGGCACGCGTATGACCGATAGCATTCAAGAGCGGCTCTATCAGCTCCTCCCGGTCCTCTACCGCCGGCGCGATCTGGCGTACGGTGAGCCGCTGCGTGCGCTGCTGGCCGTGTTGGAGGGGGAGTACCGGGACCTGGAGACGGACCTGCAGGCGCAGTACGACAACTGGTTCATCGAGACCTGCGACGCCTGGGTCATTCCCTACCTGGCTGACCTGGTTGGGGTACGCGAGCTGGCGCAGCCCAAGTATGTATTCTCCACGCAGCGCCGCCAAATCGCCAACACCATCGGCTACCGGCGGCGCAAGGGGACACTGGCGACTCTGGAGCACGTCCTGCGCGATACGTCGAACTGGTTCGTCAGTGCGGTGGAGTTTGCACAGCGGCTGGCGCTGACGCAGCACGTCAATCACGTGCGCCTGGACCAGGGCCGCACCGTGGATATGCGCCAGGCGGCCAGTTTTGCCTCGGCCGACGACCCCTGGGCCGGCTGGGCGCACACATTCGACGTGCACAACCCGGCTGAGGCGCAGCCGACGACCCGCCGCGCCGGCCAACGGCGCGGGCGCTACCAAATGGACCAAATCGGCCTGTACATCTGGCGCCTGCCCAGTTACCCGGTGCGCAACAGCCGTGCACGCCCCGTCGCCGTGCGGCCGCGCAGCGGCACGGTGCGACCACAGGAGACAGTGCTGCAAGGCGCCGAGGGCGATGGGCGCTACCGTTTCCACCCTTTGGGGCGCGACATGCAGTTGTTCACCCGGCCACGNCGGCGCTGGACATTGCCAGCCGGATGACGGCGGCCCACGTCCCCGCGGCTGACCCGCCAGGCGCTGGCGGCGGATCTCAACCACTTTCGCGACCGCTTCCAGATGCGCACGCCGGGTGAACGGCCGCGCAACAGCGAGCTGTACGGGCCAGAGCGCAGCGTGTGCGTATTGGTGGACGGCCAGCCCATTCCCCGTACGACGTGTTTGCCGTCGACCTTGCGCGCTGGCGCAGTGCTGCCGCGCGAGGTGTACCGGGCATACCAGGAGACTGGCCCGGTGGCCCTGATCGACCCGGTGCTGGGGCGACTGGTGGTGCTCAACGCGGGTGATGCCACCCACCCCGGGCACATCACGGTGCACTACAGTTACGGCTTCAGCGATGATATCGGCGGCGGGCCTACCNNACCGCCGCTTTCCTGGCAGCGATGGCGACGTGCCGTGGCAGATCGATGTGGCCGAAGGGACCGAGGTGTCGACCCTGCAAGAGGCGCTGCGGCAATGGCTGGCCTACTGCCAGCGTGAGCCACACCCACAGGGGTGATTCGTTTCCTGGACAACGGCGCGTACGGCGGTAGCCTGGAAGTGCCCCTACCGCCCGGCGCGTCGCTGGCGATCGTGGCCGACAACGGGGTTCGCCCGGCCATCGAAGCCATCGGCCGGCTGGTGATCAAACTGACCGAACCGCTGGTACCGCCGCCCGGCGGTGAGCAGGGTGGCGCTATTCCACAGCGTACACTGGCGTTGAACGGCCTGCTCATCGAGGGCGGCGTACGTATCCAGGGCGCCAGAACGGCAGCCCAAACGCACGGCCCGGTCAGTATCGACCTGGCGCACTGCACCCTGATGGCCACCGGCATCGAGACCGACACCGCCCTGACCGCCGGCCAGGCCGCCGCACTCAGCGTGCAGCTCGACTGCTGCATCGTGGGGCCACTGCTGCTCGATGCGGACCTGGGCCAGCTGTCACTATCCAACTGCATCATCGACGCCGCNCGGCCGCTATGCGCTGGCGGGACTGGCCCACTGGTCGGGCCGGCGGTGTGCCTGGCCCATACGACCGTGTTTGGCCGGGTGTGGGTGCGCGACTTGGGGGCGAATGAGGTCATTTTCGTCGACCCCATACAGGCCGCACAACCAGCAACGGGGCAATCGGTGCAGCGCAGTTACATACCGCCGGGTTCCATCGGCCCGGACGGCGCGCCGTATGCCGCGATCAACCCGGAAGTCGAGCCGCCGCAGTTTGTCTCGACACGCTACGGTGACCCGGCGTATGCCCAGTTGAGCGTACACTGCGCACCGGTAATCCTGGGTGGCGCCGCGAACGGTTCCGAGATTGGCGCATTCTCCACCCGGCACACCGTACAGGCCGAGGCCAACCTGCGCGCCGCCCTGGCCGAGTACCTGCCCCTGGCCCTGCGCCCAGCCCTATTCGTGCAGACATAACGAGGTGTACTGTGAAAGGTGATTTTTCGCGATCGACATTCGACGCCAGCAAACACTACACGAGTGTGCGCATGCAGCAGGGGCGGGTACAGATCGACGCCGATTGGAACGAGCAGGCCGACATCGTGGCGCATCACCAACGNGGGCTGGTGCAGAACCTGGTGGGGGTCGCGGGTGTGTCCACGGCCGACGACGGGTTTGCCATNCACCCTTGCCGAAGAAGCCCACACGACGGTTTGCCCGACCTGCTGATCGGCGCCGGCAGCGGCTATGTGGACGGCGTCCTGTGCGAAAACGAGCGCCCCGTGCACTTCACGCAGCAGCCACACTGGCCGGCAGCCGCCCTGCCAGCGCCGCCNGCTGGCGCGCACATCGCCTACCTCGACCTCTGGGTCCGCGACGTCAGCGCCGTGGAGGATCCGGCCATCCGCGAGGTTGCGCTGGGTGGGCCTGATACGGCCACGCGCAGCCAGACCGTCTGGCAGGTAAAGCTGTTGGCGGTAGAAAATCAGGATGAGGCGGGGGCGTCTCCACCGACTGGCGCAGTCAGTGGNCAGCAGTTCGCGGCCCAGCAGGCCCGATCGGCACGCAGCCGTATGCAGGCACGCTGCCGGACGGCCGGCACGCTGCTGGAAAACCAGCTGTACCGCGTCGAAATCCACAGCGCCGCGCCGGACACGGTCACGTTTGTGTGGTCGCGCGAAAACGGCGCCGTCACCTTTCCGATTTCCAAAATCGAGTTGGTCGACGGTCACGCCGTCTTGACCGTCAGCGGTGTCGATCTCGATGTGGGGCGTGCAGAGNNTGGTGATTGGGTCGAGTTGACTGACGACGACAGCGTGCTGAACCAGGCGTTGCCGCGGCTGGCGCCGGTATTCGAGGTGGATCGGCCGNNCGGGCGCATCATCCTGGAGGATGGCGCCGCTGTGGGCGACGAGGCCGCCCGCGCCCACTTGCTGGCCGCCCATCCCCTCCTACGCCGCTGGGATCAGAGGCCGGGTCCGGGTAGCGCCGGGGGCATCACGGTCAAGCGCAAGACGTGGGTCNNGAGTTTCGAGCGTGGGATTCAGGTCTGCTTCGAGGCGGAAGGTCGCCTGTTCGCGGGCGACTACTGGCTAATCCCGGCGCGCAGCGCCAGCAGCGGCCTGGGCGGCAGCATCGAGTGGCCGGCGGAGGCGGGTGGCCCGGTGATGCGTGCGCCGCAGGGCGGCTATCATCACCTCTACCCACTAGCCTTGCTCAGCCAGGCGGTTGGCGGCTGGCAGGTGACCTGCGACCTGCGTCAGCGGTTCCTGGCACTGCCCGCGCTCACGGCTGATGCACAAACGACGCGGGCAGACCTGGATGCTCTGGGTGACGCCTACGCGGGCAAAACTGGCGACCGAGGGGCTGTGCAGCGCCTGGACAGCGCGACCGAGCAGCCAGCAGGATCTGCGCGTGCTCGGCACAGCGCTGGCCGTCGAGCGCGGCCGGCTCTATGAGGACGTGACCTCACCCGACGAGCCGAGGTGGGGGACGTGGTCGCGGCCGGCAACGAACAGCCGTGGCACGTCGAGCGTGCTCACACTGCAAACCAGGCCCGGGTCTTTGGTATCGTGACGGCCACGACCGACCTGCCCGGTCACCAGGACCGGGCGCGTGTCACCATTTACGGTCGTGCGCGGCAAGGTGGTCGGCCCGGTGCGCGGGGATTTGCTCGTACCCTCCTCCGTCCCGGGGTGCGCCCGCCGTCGGCGCGGCTTCTGGCCACGGCCGGGCAACATCCTGGGCAAGGCGTTGGCCGATTACCAGCCGCCGGAGGCTGGGGCTGTCGGTCTGGTGGACGTGTTGGTCATGTTGGGTTAGGCGGGCCGCGCCGGTGACCGAGCAGGCGGTCCACCGGCCGCAACGGCTGTCTACTCCATCCCCAGGTAGGCCTTCATCACCTCGGGGTTGTTGAGCAACTCCTTGCCGGTGCCGCTAAGGATGATGTTGCCGGTCTCCAGCACATAGGCGCGNNCGGCGATGGAGAGGGCCATCAGCGCGTTCTGCTCCACCAGCAGCACGGTGACGCCCTGTTTGTTGATCTCCAGAATCGTCTCGAAGATCAGGTCCACCAGAATCGGCGCCAGGCCCATAGAGGGTTCATCCAACAGCAGCAGGCGCGGGCTGGCCATCAGNNGGCGGCCCATGGCCAGCATCTGCTGCTCGCCGCCGGACAGGGTGCCGGCCAGCTGCTTGTGACGCTCCTTCAGGCGGGNGAAGAGGGTGTAGACCCGGTCGACGTCGTGTTTGATGGCGACTTTGTCTGTGCGCACGAACGCGCCCAACTCCAGGTTCTCGGCCACCGAGAGCCGGCCGAAGACGCGCCGCCCCTCAGGCGAGTGCGCCACACCCAGGCGGACGATGTCGTGCGGGGGCATGGTGTGGATCGGCTGACCCTCGAAGATGATGCTGCCGTGGCGCGGGTGCAGGATACCACTGATCGTATGCAGGGTGGTGGTCTTGCCCGCACCGTTGGCCCCGATCAGGGTGACGATCTCGCCCTGGTCGACGGTAAAAGAGATCCCCTTCAATGCCTGGATCGAGCCGTAGAAGGTCTGGATATCGTCAATGTGCAGCAGCATATTCGGNNTCGCCCCTTTGCCCAGGTACGCTTCGATCACGGCCGGGTCGTTCTGCACCTCTTTGGGTGTGCCTTCAGCGATCTTCTGGCCGAAGTCCATCACCGTCACCATGTTAGAAATGCCCATCACCACCTGCATGTGGTGTTCGATCAGCAGCACGGTGATGTTCGAGCCGTCGCGCAGCCGGCGGATGAAGTGCATCAGGTCCTGGGTTTCGGCCGGGTTCATACCCGNCGCCGGCTCGTCGAGCAGCAGCAGGTCCGGCTGGGCGGCCAGTGCACGNNCGATCTCCAGCCGTCGTTGGTCGCCGTAGGGCAGGTTACGCGCCATCAGGTCACCGCGACCGGCCAGGCCAACGAAGTTGAGCAGGCGTCGTCCCTCGGTTACCGCTGCGGTCTCTTCCCGACGGTTCGTGCGGGTATGGAACACCGCGCCCAGCCAGCCGGTGCGCAGGTGGGCTTCGTAACCCACCATGGCGTTTTCGATCACCGTCATGTTGGGGAAGAGGCGGATATTTTGATAGGTGCGGGCGATCCCCTGACGGGTGATGCGGTCCGGCTGCATACCGTCGATCGGTTGGCCCTTAAACAGGATCGCGCCTTCCTCGGGGCGATAGAAACCGGTGATGCAGTTGAAGAAGGTGGTCTTGCCNNCGCCGTTGGGGCCGATGATGCTGTGAATCGAGTTGGTTCNGATTGCGACATCCAGTTTGCTCACCGCCGTCAGGCCGCCGAAGCGTTTGGTCACGCGCTGAGTTTCCAGTATAGGCGCCATCTCTCCCCTATGCCTCGTCGGCCTCGTGCAGCTCCAGCTTACGCCGCGCTTCGGGCAGCAGGCCCTCGGGCCGCTTGAGCATCATAAACACCAGCACCGCGCCGTAGACCAACAGACGGTACTCCGCGAACTCGCGCAGCAGCTCTGGCAGGCCCACCAGCACCAGCGCGCCGACGACGACGCCCGGGATGCTGCCCAGGCCGCCGACGATGACCACCGCCAGGATGTTGATGGAGACCAGCAGGTTGAAGCTGTGCGGGTAGACCGAGGTCAGCTTGGAGGCAAAAATGGCGCCGCTGAGTGCGGAGAGACTGGCGCCGGTGGCGAAGGCCATCAGCTTGGTGCGCACCAGGTTGATGCCCATGGCCTGCGCCACATCCTCGTCCTCACGCATGGCCGCCCAGTTGCGCCCCATGCGCGAGTATTTGAGGCGGGTCGCGATGAAAGCCGCGATCAGAATGCCAGCCAGAATGATGTAAAAGAGCATTTGCTGCTCGCTGAAGCGGGAGCCAGCCGGCGGCTGGANTGGCCCGGGGATGCGGGTGATGCCGTTGGAGCCACCCGCCAACGGCTTGAGCCAGTCCGACAGGAAGATCAGGCGGATGATTTCGCCAAAGCCCAGGGTGACGATGGCCAGATAGTCGCCGCGCATCTGCAAGACGGGGATGCCCAGGATGATACCGGAGATCAGGCCCACCAAAACGGCAAAGGGTAGCGCTTCCCACCAGGTCAACTGTACGCCCAGCCAGTGAATCTCCGGTGAGGTCAGAATGGCGACGGTGTAGGCGCCCAGGGCGAAGAAGGCCACGTAGCCCAGGTCCAACAGGCCGGCAAAACCCACCACGATGTTGAGGCCCAACCCCATCAGGATGTAGAGGCCAACCGTGTCAAGAATCTCAGCGGGGTAAGGTCCGAGCAGGGGCAGCAGCAGCACGAAGACACCGATCAGCAGATAGGCGGTGGTGGCCACGATACGCTGCTGTTTGGTGGGCAGGGCGCCAAAGCGCTGGTTGGTCACGGCACGGGCCGGCTGCCAGAAATAGATCATGATGGCAGCAACAACAAAAACGATCAGCGCCTGCACCGGCGTGATGCCGCGGCCGGCAAAGAGCGACGAATTGAGGATCGACACCAGCGGGATGGCCACCAGACCCATGCCGAATGCNNGCCGCAGCCGGTCGGGCAGCAAAAAGAGCGCCGCTGCGAGAAGACCCATCACCGCGCCGCCGACGACCAGGATGACCAGGCCCTCGGGAACGCCCCGACCGAAGGTGAGCAGGTTGAACAGATCTGGCGACGCATTGATAAAAATCGCGCGCAGGTTGATGACCGGGGCAATCAGCACCAGGGCTGACAGGAAGAGGCCGATGATCAGGCCCGCGAGGGNCGCCGCTGAGCAGGCACCAGTCACGTGGCGGCTTCGTCTGGCCGGCGGCGCGCGCTGGGCCGCCAGATAGCCGAAAACGATGAACACCGAGAGCAGGATGACCTCCCNCAGGCTGATCACCCCGACGATGATCATCCGGCTGGCCAGGGCGGTCATGATGCCGACCAGCGCCAGATAGAGCGCCACCGCGCCCCNCAGCAGCCCGATTTTGGCCCAGGCAGCCAGCGATTATCGTGGCTGGTGGCCAGCGGAACGCGGACACTGGTTGCAGTCATAGGGCTACCTCACGCTTTTTTACTGGACAGGCGTTCGCCCAGGATACCGGTGGGCCGGAAGATCAGCACCAGCACCAACATCAAAANAGCCAGTGCATCTTTCAGCTGATAGGGCGCGATGATGCCCAGGCCATCCAGCACCAGGTTGGGGAAGAGCGATTCGGCGATGCCCAGGAAGAGGCCGCCCAGCATGGCGCCGGTGACGTTGCCGATGCCGCCCAGCACGGCCGCGGTGAACGCCTTCAGGCCGGGGATGAAGCCAGTCAGGAAAAAGACCTGGCGGAAGAGGGTCGAATAGAGCACACCCGCGGCGCCGGCCAATGCACCGCCGACGATGAAGGTGATGACGATGATACGATCGACGTCGATGCCCATCAGGGCGGCCGCGCCCTTGTCCTCTGAAACCGCCTGCATCGCACGGCCGGTTTTGGTGCGCTGGACGAAGATATACAGGGCGATCAGCATGATGACGGCCGCGACAATCACCAGGGCCTGCGTCTTGAGAATAGTAATTCCCAGAATCGTGATCGTGCCCTTCAGCGCCTCCGGCTCCGGGTAACTCTTGACGCCTGAGCCGAAGAAGCCGCGAAAGGTGTACTGCANAAAGAACGAAGCCCCGATGGCGGTGATCAACGGCACCAAACNGGGCGCCCGGCGCAGCGGTCGGTAGGCGATGCGTTCCAGCAACACGGCAATCGTGGCTGAGATTGCCATAGCTCCGACAAAGATGAGCAATTGGGCAATGACAAAATAGCGATCGAGGAATTCTGACTGCGCAAAGGCCCGAGCGATGAAATAGCCAATGAATGCGCCGGCCATAAACACCTCGCCGTGGGCGAAGTTGATCATGCGCAGGATGCCGTAGACCATGGTGTAGCCCAGCGCAATCAGGGCGTAGACGCTGCCCTGGGCCAGGCCGAACACGATCAGATCCAGCCAGATGCGCGGCGGATAGGTGCCCGCCGCCAGGGTGTGCACTGTGCCGTAGATCACGCCTCCCAAAATCAGGGCTCNGATGATCCACATCACCACCTGCGTACCCGTTACGCGTCTTCTAAGTTTTTGGTACATGGCAACTCTCTGTGTGAGGATCGAAACAGAAGTCAAGCGACCCGCCGGTCTGCCGTCTGGTTGAAAGCGCAGCGCCTGCACTGGGGGCTGAAAGGACGAGTCGCTCCACCGTGGGGGCGGAGCGACTCTCGCAGGTACGCTAACTAGGGCCAGATCTTCTTGGGATTGCTGTCCGCGGCCGCGCCGGGGTTCCAGGTTGCCGGATCAGAGTTCATACCCTGGTACACGGCGATCTTGGGGTCTGCGCAGTCGCCGGTGGGCGTGCAGGTCAGGGTGCCGGTCAGGCCAACCATGCCCGAGGTGCTGATCATGGCATCGCGCAGCGCCGTGCGCGGGATCACCGTGTTGCCGTTGGAGCACTGCACGGCCGCCTTCTCCACCCCATTGGCGATGAGGTTGTAGGCGTCATAGGCATGGGCGTGGAACGGAGCCAGAGGCGCCTCGCCGTACTTCTCGCGGTGTTTGGTCAGGAATTCCTGGTAGCCAGAGCCGAAGGCCGAAAAGTCCGGGCTGGACCAGAGGAAGCCCTTGGAGGCATCGCCGGCCGCGGCCAGGAAGTCTGGGGAGAAGACACCGTCGGCGCCAGCCAACTGCACATTGGCCAGGTCAGGGTTCTGCTTGGCCTGCGAGGCGATTTGGCCACCGGCCGCGATGAAGATCGGCAGGTAGATGAAATCGGGCTTGGCGGCGGCGATGCGGGTCAGCATCGGCCCCATGTTGGTCTCGTTGGGATCGGTCGCTTCCTGCGCGACGACCTCGCCGCCCAGTTCCTTGAACTTATCGGCGAAGACCTGCTGCAGCTTGTCGGCGTAGATGCTGCCGTCGTGGATGGTGGCCGCCTTGCGGAAGCCAGCCTGGTAGGCGTACTCGGCCATGGCCGCGCCCTGGACGGTGTCGTTGTGCGCGGTGCGCATGTAGAAGGCGTACTCGGCCGGGCGATCGGCCGCGGTCAGGTCAGGCGCCGTGTTGGATGGGGAGACCAGGGNAATGCCGGCCGCGTAGAGCAGCGGGATGGCGGCGCGGGCGGCCGAAGAGCAGTTGGTGCCGATGGCCGCGACCACGCTGGGGTCGGAGGCGACCTTGGTGCCGGCGGCCTGGCCGCCTTCAGCGTTACAGCCCTCGTTCTCACCGGTCACCTCGACGGTGTGGCCGGCGATGGTGGGGCGGTCCCCTGNGGCAATCTCGACGCCACGTTTGGTGTCGGTGCCCANGGAGGCATCGGCGCCCTCGACCACAAACAGCCAGGCGATGTGCAGCGGGTCTTTGGCGCCCAGAGTCACACAGCCCTTGGGATCGTCGCAGGTCGTACAGACGGCGGGGTCCGAACCGGTCGACGGCGCCGTCGTTGCGGCGGGCGCTGAGGTGGCAGCGGGCGCTGAAGTGGCGGCGGGCGGTGCAGCGCCGCCGCAGGCCGTCAGGACTGTGGTCGCGATGAGCAACACGGCCAGCACAGTGAACAGGGATCTCTTCATCGTTGTTCTCCTCCTATGAGAAACCTTCTGCATCAGATTGGCGCCAGCCGATTGGCTGGCAGGGCTAAGGGGTGGTGTCAGGGAGAAGTTGTCGTCGTCTACTCACACGAGATAGGCATAACCTCCTTGATTTTTAGATACAGCAAACGATGATGGATAGCAGTTACAGGGAAAGGCCGGAGTAACAACACTGTGACTCTGGCCAGGTCGCTTACAAGAAAACGTTGAGGAGTTGATGGCTGCTGTATGCGGCCAGGTTGGTCTGCACCCGATGTACAGATGAGCGGGATTATAGGCAAGATGCCCGAATTTGTCAAGCGTCATTGCAAGTGCGCAGGCTGGGTTTGGCGAAACCGGGTTTTCCCGGTTTCTGACCGGTTCTGAACAGTTGCAGGTCACCTTCGTTTCTGGGTGATTGACGGGAGACCGGAGCAGTGATAAGGTTCCGACAGCCTTCATGCGTGATGGCGCCCGACTGGTGGTGGTCGCCTCCGACAGCGGGGCGCCGAACAACCCTGGTTGGTACTACAACATCAAGGCCAATCCGTTGGTAACTGTGGAGGTGGGTACGGAGACGTTCCAGGCGCTGGCAACGATTACGGAGGGCGAGCGCAGCCAGTTGTACGACAGAATGGCCGCGTCGATGCCCGGTTACGATGAGTATCGCCACAAGACCAGCCGCGTCATTCCGGTGATCGTACTGACGCCGGCAAAGGTGGGGAGTCAAGATGACCGGCGCCGTTGTCGCGCGCTGGCGTACCTGCAGCTAACGGCCGCTGTCCAACGCACAGGCGCCAGTCACCGCGTGGGTGCGGGTCTCGTCAGCGGGGTCGCCAGAAGACATACTCCGCCAGACCACACCCATACGACCACACTCGCAACTTCGCCGTGACTGGCGCCTGGGTGCGTATGCACGAACCCGGGCAGCGAAACTGACGTGACGAGGTGACGCTGCCGGTCACGTTCGTTCGCTGGCGTGGCCAAAGCGGTGACCGCCGCCGTTCTTCGTGAGGGTTGTTCCACACAAACACAATAGGCCACCCCTGTGACCTTCGCAGTGCGGTATCATGTACCAGCGAGTTAGTGCGGCGCTAAAACGCCAAACCGGTCAGGGCAGCCTATCATGCGAGCATAAGTGTAGCATAGTTCGCCGCGGTTGGCAATTCGCGGCTGCCCCAATTGCAGATTTGGCGTGGAGCGGTAAGTAACTGCTCAGCCAGCCGTTCAGAAACCGGGTTTTTCTCGTGTGAGCATGGTTTTTGTCTGGGCAACGGCCTTCCATCACGCCAGCGCTGGCGCGCGATCATCCAGGTCAACGTTCTGGACACATGTGAGGTGGTGGCCCTGTCCGACGCAGATTATGTAACCTTATTAGACCACCTGACCGATCTGGGAATTGCCGGTGGAGCGGTCTATGATGCGCAAGCAGCGCAACGGGCCAACAGTATGGGGTGCCCTCAGGGTACCGGCCAGACACGTGTCGCCTCGCCTCGCCGCACCGCCTCCACGCGGATCAAAACAGCCCGGTCATCGTCCAGATCAGGATGGCCCATGGCTTCGTCCAACGCAACGATTTCACGAAATTGGGTTTCGATTTCGTCAACTTGCCCCGGTCCATCGGACCTTGCCGCAATTTCACGTCGGTTCAAGCGTTCGTACCATTTGCCCCCTAGCTCGATCCACAGGGGCAGCGCCCGCTTGTAGACCTCTACCGCTTGTGCTCGGTCATTCATCTCGAGAAATAACATGCTGGCTATGTTGTCGAGCGCAGTGGCTTCGCCGGCTTTGTTCCCTATCTGCTGAAAGAGAGATGCGGCTTGCTGAAAGAGCCCAAAGGCCTTTTCCTTATCGCCCCATAAGTCAGACTCCGCCACTCCGATGTCATTCAGCATGTGGGCTTCGCCCGCCTTGTCTCCCCGCGCACGAAAGATCGCGAGGACCTGGCTGTAATAATCAATGGCGCTCCAATCGTTCCGGTCAAGGCGTGCATTCCCGATTTGGGTAAAGGCTTCAGCGTTTTGTGCGTAATCGTCCATCTCCAGGACGATCTGCTCGGCCTGGTGAAAAATCTCAACTCCCACGCCTGCTGTTGCTGTCCTGCAGCCCGGTAAGCTTGCCCCATCTCGTTGAGAATGGTGGCTTCACCTATACGGTCGCCCACTTCACGCATCATCGGCAGTGCCTGTTCGTATGGCTGCAGCGCTTTGAGCGGATTGCCAATGTGACTCAGTACACGACCCACCATCTTCAGCGCGTTGGCCTCTTCCCTGCGGCTGCCGGCAACTCGCGCAGCTGCAACGGCCGCTTCGGCGATTGCCAATGTCTCATCAAAGGGATAATACTCATACGTCTTCTCTGCTGCCTCGCTCAGGACAGCAGCTGCCTGGGCGTAGTCCGCCGGCTCCCACTCATCCTTGGGCGCGGCCATTAAGCGTTGTGCTTCGGCATACCAGTCGGCTATCGATGTGGCTGCGAACTGACTTTGGTTCATCGTGATATTCCTTGATCTGCCGGCCATTGTCGTGCATACCGGCACTGGGTCCTCCTCGGTATGGCGCGGGCTGTGTCAGCGGCCGCGATGTCGCACGTTGGATGCCAGCGGTACCGGCCATTGTCTCGGTGCAAGAGACCAGAAGTTGGCACGCCGCCTCTGGTTCTGTTTCGATTTGCGCCATTGCGGTGGAATACAACCGGGATGCGCGCAAAAGCATCAGCATCGTTCCATGTTGGAAGTTGTTCCAGCACATGACGCAACCATGCGCGATCTAGGCTCTCGGATGTGGGTTATGAAATTGGACTTCACTGCCACTCCGAGAATGTTGCAGAATTCGCTGAATAAGAGCCTATCCGAATAACCGTCACGGGGCAACACTGTGGCGCGTTTTCCGGGTTATTCGGATAGGCTTCTACCGCCCTGCACTGCCCCGACTGCACCCGCCTGTACGTGCAGGCGCCAGCGTGGCCTCAACAACACCCTTGCCACCATCCATGCCGCCAATAAGCAGTTTGTCGGAGAGAGCCTGTTCGTGTGAACGCAGCCCCAGCATACTGTGTTATGCTGCACCGCGCCGACCTGCAAGGTGGTCTCTCCGACAAACTGCAAAGCCAATCGGGCCTCTTTGCTCTGCTCAGGTCGCAGCAGCCCTACCGCTCCCCCTTGTCCCCAGAACAGGAGGCCCTATGGCAGCGCACCACTGACCGCTGACCCCAGCGGCCACTAACCTGCAAACACCGGCGATCAGCGTCACCCATCCGGCAGGCGTTGTCCGTTACCGTTCAACCGCCACTCCCTTGGGTCTTCTGTGACCGCTCTGTTAGCCTGGTTGCGGCTTGACTGACCCCACAGTCCTGCGGCCCGGCCCGTATGCCCGCAGCGGATGGTGCACCCCAGTGTGCGCATACCGTCAACCAGGCTGGGTGGGCCGGCCGTTGCCCGTTCAACGCCTCACCGGCTGGAGACCAATCACCGGTCATTTACATAACCACCAATCCGCACATCTCCATGCGCGGCTATGACCACGCCCTCCGCCCGGTTTGACATTTTGTCTAGAGGATGCTCTCCAGGGCTTAGGCACGTCCGGACCCCCCACCCCGACGCCGTCCCCCACAGCCACCAGGTTTCAATCCCTCTCCAGGGCTTAGGCACGTCCGGACTGGGGTGAAGCCGCTGTGCAACGTGCGAAGAACGAGGAAGGTTTCAATCCCTCTCCAGGGCTTAGGCACGTCCGGACACCGATACTTCCGAAGAGGAACCCGGCGGAGATTGGGTTTCAATCCCTAGTATAAACACAACGGGCCACCCCTGTGGCACTCACTATGCGGTATCATTATACCAGCGAGTTGTTGCGGCGTCGAAGCGCCAAGCCGGTCAGAGCAGCCCATCGTGCGAACGTGAGTATACCATAGCTCGATGCCGCCAACAATTCGCCGCTGCCGCGCACGGTGGGAGGCTTGACCGGCGCAGGTCAGAGAAAAGGAGCACGACCATGTCGAACGATCAGTTGGTGTCAGTGAATGCTGCGAACGGCCTCGAGGCCGCCCGCGCCGAGCTGCGGCGCTTCGACCCGCAGCGAGTGTTGATCGATGCCTGGGACATCGGCAAGGATGTCCACATGCACTACATGCGTACCCTGGCGGGCGAAGTGCTGATGCCGCCGCACAAAGTCTCAAGCCTGGCCGAGGGCTACCGCACCACATGTGAGCAGATCCGTGCCCATCTGCTCAGCGGTCAGTACGACCTGGGCATCTTCGGCCACGAACCGACCGGCATCTATCACCAGAGCCTCAGTCACCACCTGGCCACCGATTTCCACGCCCATCTNCACCGGCGCACTCGCCCCCTCGTCCGTTACCGTTGGCTCAACCCCGCCCTGGTCAAAGAAGCCCGACAGCGCACCACCCAACGCCGCCGCAAATCAGACAAGATCGACGTCATTGCCATCGCCGAACTTCTGGCCGAGGGCCAAGGCTACCCCGCACCAAGCCTCAGTCAGGCTGAGACCGAGCTGCGCCTGGCCCTGCGTTACGTCCAGAACCTCCTCCAACGCCAACGCCGTCTGAACACGCACATCCTGCGCACCCTCGACCAACTCTGGCCTGGCGCCCTGGGCAACGCCCGTTCCTACCAGCGCACCCATCCCGAACTGCCACCNCCTGCAGCATCCGTCGATTCCTCACCCCTGGAACGAACCCGGGTGCGCCTCCTGCTCCAAACCTGTCCCAATCCCTACCACCTGCGTGACCTCGGTCCTGCTGGCATCCGCCAACTCTTCAGCGACCACGGTCAGCGCTGTGGCCCGGTCACCGCCAACCGCATCTACGCCATCGCCCAGCAGAGCCTCTTGCCCTCTGCGGACGTCTGTGCGCTCCTCACTGCGCAAGCCCAGGCCGACTTCCTCCAGTACTGCTGGTTCGAAGACCAGGTCGCGGCCTACGAAGCACGGGCCACCGCCCTCCTACCCGCCACCTTCGGTCAGGTCTTGACTACCCTGCCCGGTGTCAGCCCACGTATGGCGGCCCGCTACCTGGCGGGCATCGGCGACCCCGATCGCTTTACCTCCGCCCGCCAGATCTGGGCCTACGCCGGTTTCGACCCTACCCAGGCCGACTCCGGCAACCACCGCTACACGGGCGGCATCTCGCACCGAGGATCNCCCTTCCTCCGTGCTACGCTCTTCCAAATCGGTCATCTTACCGCCCTGCACTGCCCCGACTGCACCCGCCTGTACGTGCAGGCGCGCCAGCGTGGCCTCAACAACACCCTTGCCACCATCCATGCCGCCAATAAGGCCAATCGGGTCCTCTTTGCTCTGCTCAGGTCGCAGCAGCCCTACCGCTCCCCTTGTCCCCAGAACAGGAGGCCCTATGGCAGCGCACCACTGACCGCTAACCCCAGCGGCCACTAACCTGCAAACACCGGCGATCAGCGTCACCCATCCGGCAGGCGTTGTCCGTTACCGTTCAACCGCCACTCCCTTGGGTCTTCTGTGACCGCTCTGTTAGCCTGGTTGCGGCTTGACTGACCCCACAGTCCTGCGGCCCGGCCCGTATGCCCGCAGCGGATGGTGCACCCCAGTGTGCGCATACCGTCAACCAGGCTGGGTGGGCCGGCCGTTGCCCGTTCAACGCCTCACCGGCTGGAGACCGATCACCGGTCATTTACATAACCACCAATCCGCACATCTCCATGCGCGGCTATGACCACGCGCCTCCGCCCGGTTTGACATTTTGTCTAGAGGATGCTCTCCAGGGCTTAGGCACGTCCGGACGTTGCATGGGTCTACTATGCCACCCACGAGAAGCCCGAAGAGTTTCAATCCCTAGTATAAACACAACGGGCCACCCCTGTGGCACTCACTATGCGGTATCATTATACCAGCGAGTTGTTGCGGCGTCGAAGCGCCAAGCCGGTCAGAGCAGCCCATCGTGCGAACGTGAGTATACCATAGCTCGATGCCGCCAACAATTCGCCGCCGCGCACGGTGGGAGGCTTGACCGGCGCAGGTCAGAGAAAAGGAGCACGACCATGTCGAACGATCAGTTGGTGTCAGTGAATGCTGCGAACGGCCTCGAGGCCGCCCGCCGAGCTGCGGCGCTTCGACCCGCAGCGAGTGTTGATCGATGCCTGGGACATCGGCAAGGATGTCCACATGCACTACATGCGTACCCTGGCGGGCGAAGTGCTGATGCCGCCGCACAAAGTCTCAAGCCTGGCCGAGGGCTACCGCACCACACGTGAGCAGATCCGTGCCCATCTGCTCAGCGGTCAGTACGACCTGGGCATCTTCGGCCACGAACCGACCGGCATCTATCACCAGAGCCTCAGTCACCACCTGGCCACCGATTTCCACGCCCATCTCACCGGCGCACTCGCCCCCTCGTCCGTTACCGTTGGCTCAACCCCGCCCTGGTCAAAGAAGCCCGACAGCGCACCACCCAACGCCGCCGCAAATCAGACAAGATCGACGTCATTGCCATCGCCGAACTTCTGGCCGAGGGCCAAGGCTACCCCGCACCAAGCCTCAGTCAGGCTGAGACCGAGCTGCGCCTGGCCCTGCGTTACGTCCAGAACCTCCTCCAACGCCAACGCCGTCTGAACACGCACATCCTGCGCACCCTCGACCAACTCTGGCCTGGCGCCCTGGGCAACGCCCGTTCCTACCAGCGCACCCATCCCGAACTGCCACCCCTGCAGCATCTCGTCGATTCCTCACCCCTGGAACGAACCCGGTGCGCCTCCTGCTCCAAACCTGCCCCAATCCCTACCACCTGCGTGACCTCGGTCCTGCTGGCATCCGCCAACTCTTCAGCGACCACGGTCAGCGCTGTGGCCCGGTCACCGCCAACCGCATCTACGCCATCGCCCAGCAGAGCCTCTTGCCCTCTGCGGACGTCTGTGCGCTCCTCACTGCGCAAGCCCAGGCCGACTTCCTCCAGTACTGCTGGTTCGAAGACCAGGTCGCGGCCTACGAAGCACGGGCCACCGCCCTCCTACCCGCCACCTTCGGTCAGGTCTTGACTACCCTGCCCGGTGTCAGCCCACGTATGGCGGCCCGCTACCTGGCGGGCATCGGCGACCCCGATCGCTTTACCTCCGCCCGCCAGATCTGGGCCTACGCCGGTTTCGACCCTACCCAGGCCGACTCCGGCAACCACCGCTACACGGGCGGCATCTCGCACCGAGGATCCCCTTCCTCCGTGCTACGCTCTTCCAAATCGGTCATCTTACCGCCCTGCACTGCCCCGACTGCACCCGCCTGTACGTGCAGGCGCGCCAGCGTGGCCTCAACAACACCCTTGCCACCATCCATGCCGCCAATAAGGCCAATCGGGTCCTCTTTGCCCTGCTCAGGTCGCAGCAGCCCTACCGCTCCCCTTGTCCCCAGAACAGGAGGCCCTATGGCAGCGCACCACTGACCGCTAACCCCAGCGGCCACTAACCTGCAAACACCGGCGATCAGCGTCACCCATCCGGCAGGCGTTGTCCGTTACCGTTCAACCGCCACTCCCTTGGGTCTTCTGTGACCGCTCTGTTAGCCTGGTTGCGGCTTGACTGACCCCACAGTCCTGCGGCCCGGCCCGTATGCCCGCAGCGGATGGTGCACCCCAGTGTGCGCATACCGTCAACTAGGCTGGGTGGGCCGGCCGTTGCCCGTTCAACGCCTCACCGGCTGGAGACCGATCACCGGTCATTTACATAACCACCAATCCGCACATCTCCATGCGCGGCTATGACCACGCGCCTCCGCCCGGTTTGACATTTTGTCTAGAGGATGCTCTCCAGGGCTTAGGCACGTCCGGACGAGCTGGCCGCCCTGGATATCGCCGGGAACATCCTTCCGTTTCAATCCCTAGTATAAACACAACGGGCCACCCCTGTGGCACTCACTATGCGGTATCATTATACCAGCGAGTTGTTGCGGCGTCGAAGCGCCAAGCCGGTCAGAGCAGCCCATCGTGCGAACGTGAGTATACCATAGCTCGATGCCGCCAACAATTCGCCGCTGCCGCGCACGGTGGGAGGCTTGACCGGCGCAGGTCAGAGAAAAGGAGCACGACCATGTCGAACGATCAGTTGGTGTCAGTGAATGCTGCGAACGGCCTCGAGGCCGCCCGCGCCGAGCTGCGGCGCTTCGACCCGCAGCGAGTGTTGATCGATGCCTGGGACATCGGCAAGGATGTCCACATGCACTACATGCGTACCCTGGCGGGCGAAGTGCTGATGCCGCCGCACAAAGTCTCAAGCCTGGCCGAGGGCTACCGCACCACATGTGAGCAGATCCGTGCCCATCTGCTCAGCGGTCAGTACGACCTGGGCATCTTCGGCCACGAACCGACCGGCATCTATCACCAGAGCCTCAGTCACCACCTGGCCACCGATTTCCACGCCCATCTCACCGGCGCACTCGCCCCCTCGTCCGTTACCGTTGGCTCAACCCCGCCCTGGTCAAAGAAGCCCGACAGCGCACCACCCAACGCCGCCGCAAATCAGACAAGATCGACGTCATTGCCATCGCCGAACTTCTGGCCGAGGGCCAAGGCTACCCCGCACCAAGCCTCAGTCAGGCTGAGACCGAGCTGCGCCTGGCCCTGCGTTACGTCCAGAACCTCCTCCAACGCCAACGCCGTCTGAACACGCACATCCTGCGCACCCTCGACCAACTCTGGCCTGGCGCCCTGGGCAACGCCCGTTCCTACCAGCGCACCCATCCCGAACTGCCACCCCTGCAGCATCTCGTCGATTCCTCACCCCTGGAACGAACCCGGTGCGCCTCCTGCTCCAAACCTGTCCCAATCCCTACCACCTGCGTGACCTCGGTCCTGCTGGCATCCGCCAACTCTTCAGCGACCACGGTCAGCGCTGTGGCCCGGTCACCGCCAACCGCATCTACGCCATCGCCCAGCAGAGCCTCTTGCCCTCTGCGGACGTCTGTGCGCTCCTCACTGCGCAAGCCCAGGCCGACTTCCTCCAGTACTGCTGGTTCGAAGACCAGGTCGCGGCCTACGAAGCACGGGCCACCGCCCTCCTACCCGCCACCTTCGGTCAGGTCTTGACTACCCTGCCCGGTGTCAGCCCACGTATGGCGGCCCGCTACCTGGCGGGCATCGGCGACCCCGATCGCTTTACCTCCGCCCGCCAGATCTGGCCTACGCCGGTTTCGACCCTACCCAGGCCGACTCCGGCAACCACCGCTACACGGGCGGCATCTCGCACCGAGGATCCCCTTCCTCCGTGCTACGCTCTTCCAAATCGGTCATCTTACCGCCCTGCACTGCCCCGACTGCACCCGCCTGTACGTGCAGGCGCGCCAGCGTGGCCTCAACAACACCCTTGCCACCATCCATGCCGCCAATAAGGCCAATCGGGTCCTCTTTGCTCTGCTCAGGTCGCAGCAGCCCTACCGCTCCCCCTTGTCCCCAGAACAGGAGGCCCTATGGCAGCGCACCACTGACCGCTAACCCCAGCGGCCACTAACCTGCAAACACCGGCGATCAGCGTCACCCATCCGGCAGGCGTTGTCCGTTACCGTTCAACCGCCACTCCCTTGGGTCTTCTGTGACCGCTCTGTTAGCCTGGTTGCGGCTTGACTGACCCCACAGTCCTGCGGCCCGGCCCGTATGCCCGCAGCGGATGGTGCACCCCAGTGTGCGCATACCGTCAACCAGGCTGGGTGGGCCGGCCGTTGCCCGTTCAACGCCTCACCGGCTGGAGACCGATCACCGGTCATTTACATAACCACCAATCCGCACATCTCCATGCGCGGCTATGACCACGCCCTCCGCCCGGTTTGACATTTTGTCTAGAGGATGCTCTCCAGGGCTTAGGCACGTCCGGACCGACGGCTGGCATAAGGCAGACAGTAGTCTGCCAGACTACGTTTCAATCCCTCTCCAGGGCTTAGGCACGTCCGGACTTTGCACCAAAGCATCGGTGTAGCCGCGTTCGGTGAGTTTCAATCCCTCTCCAGGGCTTAGGCACGTCCGGACTCTGAGCCTGCGGTAGAGTCGGTGGCGTGGTTCTCGGTTTCAATCCCTCTCCAGGGCTTAGGCACGTCCGGACCATTGCCCCACATCTCTCCCGCACCCCGCCCTACAGTAGTTTCAATCCCTCTCCAGGGCTTAGGCACGTCCGGACCTATCGGGGAAGAAATGTGCTCTGAAGGTAGTTGCCCTGTTTCAATCCCTCTCCAGGGCTTAGGCACGTCCGGACGGAAATGAAAAAATTTCGAATGGATGTTCGACCTCTAGTTTCAATCCCTCTCCAGGGCTTAGGCACGTCCGGACGTCGATCATCACGTCGTAACCGCGACCGCGCAGCGCGCAAGTTTCAATCCCTCTCCAGGGCTTAGGCACGTCCGGACCCCGAGCCTGGCGGGTGCACGGCTGGGGTCTACGTGAGTTTCAATCCCTCTCCAGGGCTTAGGCACGTCCGGACACAACCTGCCGGATACCAGTCACCGCAACCTGGAAACTGTTTCAATCCCTCTCCAGGGCTTAGGCACGTCCGGACGACCAGTTGGCGACTAGACGTACAGGTGGCCGCGACCCGGTTTCAATCCCTCTCCAGGGCTTAGGCACGTCCGGACTCCGACGGCAGAGCCGGCGGAAGAGGAAGAGCAATCGTTTCAATCCCTCTCCAGGGCTTAGGCACGTCCGGACGGTGTGCTGGTGTACGCTGGCATTCAGGGCTACAACATGGTTTCAATCCCTCTCCAGGGCTTAGGCACGTCCGGACGACCTATTCGGGCTATCCTTGAAACCGTTCTCCACTTGTTTCAATCCCTCTCCAGGGCTTAGGCACGTCCGGACTCGCAAGATCGCTGACGCTGCACGGGAGGCCGTGTTCGTTTCAATCCCTCTCCAGGGCTTAGGCACGTCCGGACTTCGGCCAGGCCGTCCCCCTCGAGGGGAGAGGGGTTTCAATCCCTCTCCAGGGCTTAGGCACGTCCGGACTTCAGTCAGGTCGCGTGCAAGGGCTATAGGCCGAAGCAGTTTCAATCCCTCTCCAGGGCTTAGGCACGTCCGGACCGACGCGCAAGGGCAGCCCGTCCAGTTCACCGAAAACGTTTCAATCCCTCTCCAGGGCTTAGGCACGTCCGGACGCATTGTTGGTACTGGTGATTCCAGGTGGGCCACATGAAGTTTCAATCCCTCTCCAGGGCTTAGGCACGTCCGGACCGTCGTCGCCCGTCGCCCGTCGCCCGCCGGCCGTGCGGCCGTTTCAATCCCTCTCCAGGGCTTAGGCACGTCCGGACGAGGAAGAATGAGGTGGCATAAGAAAGTAGACCAAGTTTCAATCCCTCTCCAGGGCTTAGGCACGTCCGGACGGCTTCCGCCGCCCTGGCCGTCGTTTGCGTCCTCGCCTTTGTTTCAATCCCTCTCCAGGGCTTAGGCACGTCCGGACGCACCCGGCTGGGGTGTACCTTTGTGGCGACCGCCTTCACTGTTTCAATCCCTCTCCAGGGCTTAGGCACGTCCGGACGGTTGCGGGTTGATCCTCGACGTCAAGTGGACGCAGAGGTTTCAATCCCTCTCCAGGGCTTAGGCACGTCCGGACCGCGGTTTGTTTCCAGCGGCATCCTGGATTGCGGTTGCTTCATTAATAAAGCACCCACTCAGGTATTGCTCCTGCATGCTTCGACCAGCCGATGCCGGCACACTCCAACAGGGCACTCAATCGACCCGATGGAAACAAACACACCTGCCCTAAGTATACTGCCATCTGCCAAATCACGTCAAATGACCACGATCACCATCCACCCTATCTCCTCCCCCTGATTCCCCCGCCGCCAGCAGCCCTCCAACCCCCAACCCCAACCCCTACCCCCAACCCCTACTCCCAATCCCTACTCCCCGCCAACGCCGTCGCACCCGCTCGATCCAACCCGACGGCCTNNGGGCGGCTCTTGCAGACTCTGCCAGTCACGCTGCAGCCATACAACTCCTGACGGTTCAGCGGACGCGCCCCAGTGCGCATTGAGTACGGCGCTCTGACCCGTTTCCTCNCAAACGAATGCCAGCGTAGGGCCGGTAGATTTTGACGCTCAGGTACGGCGGACGCGTCTGCGCCAGAAACGNCGTGTCTGCGCACGCGCTCTCCGTTTCACCGGGCAGACCGATCATGACGAACACACGACAGCCGATCCCCACCTGCTCACACGCGCAGCACACTCTGCACCTGCCGCCGGTAGTNNCGTCGGCCGACTCACCCGGCCGCAGACGGCCCAGGCTGATCAACAAGTCATCGTCCAGCGTCTCCACGCCGATTTTGATCGTCGTACACCCCGCACGGGCCATGCTGCGCAGCAGACCCAGGTCGAAATGTTCCGGCCGCGACTCACACTCCCAGGCCACCTCCAGGCGCCTTTCATCGACCGCACGGCAGAACGCTTCGACCCAGGCGCGATCGGCGGCAAAGACGATGTCGCGGAAGAGGTAACGCGGCTTAGGGTAGGTGCGCACCAGCCAGGCCAGTTCGTCGGCCACGGTGTCCGGTGGACGTACGGCGCGCCCCATCCCCTCGCTGGCCACGTACGGGCAGTAGGCGCAGTTGTCGTCACAACCGCGGCCGGCGTGCAGCGTCAGGAACGGGTAGAGCCGTGCGGCNNAGCCCCACGCCGGACGCGGCAGCGCGCTGGGGTCCACGTCGACCGCGGCCGACCGGCGATCCAACCCTCCTCGGCGCTTTCCGCGTCGACTTGNCGCCATCTGTAGGGTCGAGAGCACCGCGGTCTCGGCCTCACCCATGGCGACGGCGGTGACGTTGGATTGGGCCATGATGTCTGGCCCGGTGAAGCGCATGGCCGGCCCAAAGGCGATGATTTCGTCGTCGGGCCGGGCGGCGGCCAGGGCATCGATGAACTCCATGTCGATGCGGCGGGTGGCCTGGCTGACGAAGACGCCGACGTTGAGCGGCGCNNACCGGTCACGGGGATACGCGAGGGTCGCCGTGATGTCCAGCCGCTCGGCGACGGCATCGATGCAGGTCACTTCGTAGTTGTTGGCGCGCAGCACCGCGGCCACCGTGGCGATGGTCTGCGGCGGGTAGAGGAAGTCGTTGGCCTGAGCGCCGACCACGCCCATGCCCGCGGTCCCTTCACGGTTGGCCGTCTGGTCGGGTAGACTCGGTGGGTTGACCAGAATCACGTGCGTCATGGTGCGCCTGCTTTCTTGAAAACGTAAATGGTGGGATGATCGAACAGACGGAAGGTCAGTTCGGCCGTGTCATCAGGCCAGGTCAATGGCCCCAGGTGCGGGTATGCCTGGAAGGTCTGAATCAGTTCATAGCCCGCGTCGCCGGCAAACAGTCGTGCGTAGAACTCGGCCTGCGCCGGAAAACGCGCGGCTCCGGCGCGGAAACGTTCCGCCCAACTCGTACCGACAATCACATAGTCGGTGGTCAATAGCTGTTGCAGGTAGGCGCGCGTCTGCGCCTCGGAGACCGGCGGCGCCTGGTAACGTGCACTGGCGACGCCGTCGATCTGGTACGGGTTCCACACCCGCCAGTTGCGGTCGTCCAGCCCGTACAACTCACCCGCCTCGTGCATAAAAATGCCCTCGTCTTTTTCCACCAGCACCGACGCGCCGCGGGAATGTTCGCACGGATCCAGGCGGCCGCCGCCAACCTGGTGTCGGGCTGCACATAGAGGCCAACGTAGCCAGCCGTATAGGCCAGGCTGGACAGCGCCACCGCGCCGGCCGCCAGGGCCACGGCCCAACGCCCCGNCGCCCCCGCCCGCGTCCAGGCGTCGGCCAGCAGCCGCCCGGCCAACAGGCACAGCACCGGAATCAGGGGCAGAGCGTAGCGGATGAATTTGGCATACCAGCCGCCCGTGGTCATGAAATAGGCCAACAGCCAGGCGAGCAGATAGGCATCGGCAAACCAGCCCGGCGTCACCCCNNCTGGGGCGACAGCCCACCGCCAGTCCGTGGGCGCACCACGCCAGGCGCTGTAGCCAACACCCAAAACGGCCGCCGCCTCCAGGGGTACACCAAGCCCCCAGGGCAGCCAGTTGGTCAGCGCGTACAGGTAGGGCCGCGCCCCTCNGAACTGCAAGGTGTACAGCACGGGCAGGTCGCCGCGNNCACCACCAACCCCTGCGTACGGACGCTGTCGTTGCGGTCCCAGGTCGAAATAACCGGCTGGATCGAGCAGCGCGTACGGGTTCAGCAGCAGCCACACGGCAACTGCCGTCAGGCCCAGGGCAAGNNCAGCCGCCCAGTGACGTGTCAGCTGGCGCGGCGGCGCCCACACCGCGGACAGGTGCGCAACCAGGATGGGCGCCAGCAGCACGACGGCCCCGATTTTGGTGGCCATTGCCAGGGCCAGAGCCAGGCCGGTGGCCAGATAATCGCGCCAGGCGCCACGCTGCGCAATACCAACGCCCAGCCAGAGGGTCAGCGCGCCGGCCACCAGCAGCGAATCGACGGTGGCAAAGTGCGCCTCACGCACCGGCAACAGACTCACCGCGAGCAGCAGCGCACTCAACCAGGCCACGCCCCGCCCGAACAGGCGCCCGGCCAACGCGGCGGTCAGCACGACGGTCGCGGTGCTGGCCAGCACCGACAGCAGCCGTCCCACGTACAGCATCGGCGCCGAGTCGAACGGTATTGGCAGGAAAGACTTCAGCCAGAGCAGGGCCTGTTCGGCCAGGCCGGTGGCCAGGGCCAGCAGGTACAGCGGCAGGGNCCCGTAGGACGAAGCCTGCGGATCGAGCGAGCCGCTGGCCTGGAAACGCGCCGTCAGTTGACTGGCCAGGTAGACGACGTGCGCCTCGTCGACGTTCAGGCTGTGCGGGANACCCCAGGTGAGGCCAATGGCCCGCAGCACGACCGCCAGCACGATCGCGCNCACCCAGCGCCAGGCCAAACCAACCGTGGCGTTTCATACGCGGGACGGTAAGCGGCCGCGCGCCGCCACGGTGCAGCCGGCCCATGCGCCACCGGGGAACGATCGCGCGTGGGCGGCGATGGCTGCACGGTGGCGCGCCCAACAGGTGTGTCGATCACAGCCCCCACGCTTGAACGCGGCGCTGATCCCCTCCGCGGTCCGGGCGGCCAGCGCCGAAATGGTCAATGCCGGGTTGACGCCGGCCCCCGTGACGAAGGGGCTGCTGTCACCGATGAACAGGTTGGGCACATCGTGGGTGCGGCACCAGGGATCGACCACCGAAGTCTGCGGGTTGACGCCCATACGGCACGTTCCCAGGTAGTGCGATGAACCGCCGGGCCGGTATTCAGCCCCAGATTTCANCGCGCCGGCCGCTTGCAGAATGTCGTGGTTGGCCTGCATGATGGCGGCGAGCATGGCCTGATCGTTGGCCCGCGNGCNGTTGGTAATGCGGGGCACCGGCAGGCCGACGTGGTCGGTCAGGGTTGGGTCGAGCGTCACCTCGTTGCGCGGGTCGGGCAGTTGATCGCCGACGGTGGCCAGGCCGACCATGTGGGCAAAAATCTCCTGTACGCGCTNGTGCGCGGCGCCCCAACCGGGCACCTGACGCGCAACCGACAACGGCCACTGCCAGCCGTTGTTGACCTCCACCGTCCAACCGCGGGCAAAACCACGGCGCGGATCGGTGGCGTAAAAGTCCTGGATCATGCCGCCGGCCGGAATGCCGCGCCAGGCGCTGAGCCGCTCGTTGAACACGCCGTAGGTGAAGACCGCCAGGTGCTCGGTGAAGTGTTTGCCCACCAGCCCGCTCGAATTGGCCAGCCCATTCGGGAAGAGGGACGATTTGCTCAGCAGCAGCAGGCGCGGCGTCTCCACCGCATTGCCGGCCACGACGATTGCGCGGGCGCTGATCTCACGCTCCTGTTTGGTCGGGTCGAAATAGATGACGCTGCGCGCCCGCCCGTCCGGCCCCAGCGTGATCCNGCGGGCCATACATTCGGGGCGGATCTCCACCCGGCCGGTGGCCTCCGCCCAGCGTACGTAGGTCACGTCGATGCTGCCCTTGGCGCCGATCTTGCAGCCCAGCCGGCNAGCCCCGCACTGAATCGACGCCGGGCGACCGTTCCACGGCTGGCTGGGCAGGGTGACCGGTGAATGCACCATGTGCAGGCCCAGTCGGGCCGCGCCCTTCTGAATCACTTCGCCGGCGCAGTTGAAGGGGAACGGCGGCAGGGGGTACGGCCGACTGCGCGGCGGGTCGAACGGGTTGGCCTCCGCGCNCGACGGCCCGGAGACGCCGATTGCGTACTCGACGCGCGTNNAGTACGGCTCCAGATCGGCGTAGGTGATCGGCCAATCGTCGGCCACGCCGTCCTCGCTGCGCACGCGGAAATCGGACTCGTGAAAGCGGGGCGCAAACCCCACATAGATCAGCGTCGAGCCGCCAACGCCCTTGGCCCGGCTGTAGTTGAAGCGCGAGTCGCCCCCTGTCGTATACAGGTCGCGCCGCGGGTCGTCCGGTTCNNAGAAGACTTTGGAGGCGGTCGCCTCGAAATCGTGTTCGGCCGTGCGGTAGTCGACGTACGGGTTGAAACGTTTGCCGGCGTCCAGCACGACGACCCGCAGGCCGGCCTCGCCCAGTTCCCGGGCAATGACCCCGCCCCCGGCCCCGCAGCCCACCACCACGACGTCGACCGTCTCTTGCGGCGGCGGCAAATGAAACCTGTTCATCGGTCTACCTCGAAATCCAAACCACTAACACCCGTTCCCGGCCACATCGGCATACCCCTTGGGCATGGGTGGCCCGTCGTAACCCAACCACTGCCAGGCCACCTCACTCGTGTAGAAGGCCTGTTTCACGTCCTCGACCAGCATGGGGAAAAGCAGGACCGCGCCTTCCACGCCCTGGACCTCCTTCACAGTGGCGGTGACTTTACGGGCCACGCGGTTGAGCAGGGCGCCGTCGGTGGCGCGGCGGCAACCATGGCATCGACCCCTCTACCAGCGCTTCCTGCGACGCGCGGCAAGTCGACGAAGACCGCGCCGTAGGTTTCCAGCGCCGCTCGTCGAACGCCAGCAGCCCAGGCCCGTAGCGCGCCTGGCGCGGGGTTGTGGCGATCAGGCGGTCGATCGTGTCGACGACCGCCGCCTCCGGCGCACCTGGCCCGCGGTCGTCCGATGGCAGCAGGATCGAGGCCAGCGCGGCCAGCAGCACGTATTCGGGTTGGATCAGCCACTGGGTGCTGCCGGTGGGCCGCTGCTGGTTGCGTGTCGCCAGTATCGTCTGGCGGGTGTTGTCGTCCCACCACAGTTTACCGCCGGCGCCGAGAATGGCCGTACCGCCAACGGCGGCGCCAATGACGGCCGCCCGCTTGAGGAATCCACGCCGGGTGATGGGACGCGCCGCTCCGTTATCCATCGTCAATCTACTTCTCCCACAGTAGAAGTGGCCCGCCCACCGCCTGATCGTCGCGATAGACGATATGCCAGGGGGCGGGCAGTTCGGCGCCGTTGCGCCAGGCGGCCAGACGCGGCCGGCCGGCCAGTTTACGCGGCGAGGTCACGATGACATCGACCGCGTTGGTCTCAGCGTAGGCCAGCACCTGCGCCGGTGTGCCATTGGGCAGCGGTACGTGGATACCGTTGGCATAGAACGGTATCTGGCTGTGCACCGCCATGATACGCAGCGGCGACGGGCCGACGTGTTGGGCCAGCCAGGCGCCGGCGCGCTGTTGATCGACATCGACCGCACGCCGTACGGTCACGCTGCTGCTGCGCGGCAGGCTGCTGAGCAGCAGCAACGCCAGCGCCAGTCCCACCAGCGCCCCGGNCCCAGCGCGCCCACGCGGGCCGCCCCATCCACGGGCGGCCGTCCAGACGGTCACCCACCCGTGCAGCCGGGCCAGCGCCACCCCCACCCACACCAACCCCAGGGGCAGCAGCGGCGCCAGGTAACGGGTGTACACCTGGGGTACCAGGATGATGACCACCAGCGCTGGCAGCAGGAACGAACCCAGGTAACCGGTCGCCCAGTGCCAACCGGCACGGCGCGACGCCGGCAACAGGGTGACGAAGACGCCGCCAGCCAGCGCCAGCAGCANTCCACGGCGACAGCAGGTAGAGGCGTAGTTCCCCCAGGCCTCGGCCGCGCTCTCCCCGAACAGGTGCAGCCGCTGACCCGCGGTCACCGCGGGTTCGTCCGCAGGCGGCGCCCCCTCGACCAGCCGGGCGCCACGCGCCAGGAACACCCCGGTTGGCCGCCCGGAGGCATCGAGACCGTAAGCCGCGTCGACGTAACTGGCGCCGGCCGCCATACGCTGGGCGATGACAAAATTCAGTCCGCTCTTGCTCTCCCAGGCGGGCCGGTTCAGCGCGCTGCTCAACCACACCACGTAGGGCAGCGCCAGCAGGGCAAAGGCGCCCAGCAGGGCCGCCGGCAGTTGCCAGCGCACGGCCGCTGGGGTNNATCGGGCCAGCACCAACCACAGGGCAGCCACCGCGGCCGCCAGCGCACCTTCNNGACGCGTCAGGTAGGCCGCACCCAGGCTCAAACCAGCCAGAACTGCNNGAGCCGCCCGCGCGCTGCGGCGGGCCTGCCACGCCAGCGCCAACCCCGTGACGAGCAGCACCGCGTACAGCGTTTCACTCCACTCCAGGCTGCTGTACTCGACCAGCAGCGGTGTGCCGGCAACGAGCAGGGCGGCCCACAGGCCACTGCGCCGGTCGAACAACTGACGACCGAGCCAGAAAGTGGCCGGGACGAGCGCGATGCCCGCCAGCCACGACACCAGGCGGGCGCTGGTCACGCCCTGCCCGGTGACGACGGTACCGGCAGCGATCAACCAGGGGTAGAGTGGGGGNNCAAACGGCTCGCGACCGCCGAGAATACCGACGTAACCATGGCCGGCCAGCAGGTTGTGCGCGATTGTAACATAGGTGGTGCCTTCGGTCAACACAACTGGATGACTGAGCAGCAGGCCCAGGCGGAGTAGCAGCGCCCCCACCGTGATCCACAGGAGCGGTTGGCGCAGGAGTCGCTTCACGGCGCCCCTGCGCTGCGTAATCGTCGGTGGTGGGCAGCGCGGTCGGGGCGGCGCGTGTTTCGCCCACGGCGGGCAGAGTCGTAAAATCGAGGACCGCATCACCGCCGCTGTAGGTGCGCGGCAGCGCAGTAGAAACTGGCGCCGACGCCGTCGGGGCCGGGGCTGACGACCCAGATTCGGCCGCCGTGGTGCTCGACGATGTGTTTGCAGATCGATAGGCCCAGGCCGGTACCCTTGTACAGGCGGCTCGAACCGCCGTCCACCTGATAGAAGCGGTCGAAGATACGCGCCTGCTCGGCCGGCGGGATGCCAATGCCGCTGTCGGTCACGCTAAGTTCAACCGTACTGGCCCGCTCGACGCCCGACAGGGTGATCACGCCGGCCGGCGGCGTGAACTTGATCGCGTTATCGACCAGGTTGGTGATCACCTGCTCGATGCGCAGCGCATCGGCCTCGATGACGGGAAAGTCGGTGGGCACGAGGTTGAGCATACGCACCGACGCGGTTGCGGCCTGCGGCGCCATTTTGGCCACCANCGCGGTTACCAGTTCACCGAGGGCCACCGGCTCGAGCCGCAGCTTGACCTGGCCGGCCTCGAGGCGGCTGAACTCCAACAGATCGTTGATCAGGCGCTGCAGCTGGCTGGTTTGCTGGCGAACGGTCTCCAAAAAGTCGCGCTGCAGGTCGTTGATCGAACCGGTCTTACCCATCAGGATGATTTCGACGAAACCTTTGATCGAATGCAGCGGCGNTCTTGGCTCGTGTGACACGACGCTCAGGAAGTTGCTCTTCATGCGTTCCAGTTCNNGACGCGCCGTGATGTCGCGCAGTACGGCGACGACGCCNNGCGCCTCGCCCGCAGTCGTCACCATGGGTGAAGCGACCGCCTGATACGTACGCGGCCGCCCATCCGTGGCCGTCATTTCCAGCTCACGCACGGTCACCGATTGGCTGTGCGCGAGGGTTTCGGCGATCAGGTCGAGCAGGGGGCCGCTCGGGATCAGGAGCGACAGCGGCATACCGCCCGGCAGGTTGACCGGCAGGCCGCACATGCGCGCCGCCACGGGGTTCATCAAGAGCAGGTTGAGCTGCGGGTCGGTCACGATGACGCCGTCGCCAATGCCCACCACGACAGCTTCCAGTTCGCTCCCCTTCTCCCAGGTTTCCTGGTAGAGCTGGGCATTTTCGATGGCCGTGGCAGCAAAATAGGCAAACGACGTGGCCAGCTGCCGCTCGGCCTCGCCCAGGGTGATCTCGGGCCGGCTGTCGCCCAGGTAGAGGGCGCCAATCGGGCGCTGGCGCGCCATGAGCGGCATGATCAGGCACGAGCGCATGCCCCACGTCGCAAACAGCCGCGCCTGGGCGGCATGGGTGCTGCCCGCGGCATCGCGCACGGTCACCGGTTTTTCGCTGGCCAGGGCCGCGGCGGTGGCGGGTTCGTCGCTCAGGGGCACCTCGAACGGGTGCGGGGCAGTCCGGCCGCCGTCGGTCGTCAGGCTGCCCAGGAGGCGCGCCTCATCACGCTGTAAGACCGCCACGGCGCAGTGACTCAGCCCCAGCAGGTCAGCCAGGCGTCCCACGATCAACTGCAGGACTTCCTCCATCTGCAAGGTGGAGGCGAGCGACTTCATGACCTCTTGCAGGGTGCGCAGCTCGAGCACCCGCTGCCCCAGGTCGGACGCGGTGCGTTGTAAAACGACCGTTTNTTGCGCCAGATCGTGTTCCTGGCGGGTCAGCGCATCGTGCAGCGCCTGCGCGGTGCGCTGCCAACTCAGGACGTACCACGTGGCCAGGCTGCCGCCCAGGATCCAGCCCCACAACAGCAGGTAGTTGAGCAGGAAGTTGCGCTCACGCAGGAAGCCCAGGCTGCCGTAAATGTACCAGAGGACGCCGATGTACAGCGGGCCGAGCATGAACGGCAGCCAGACCGCCCCCACGCCGAGGGTGGGGGCCAGGACCACCGCCTTCATCGCCAGCAGGCCGTAGAGCAGGAAGATGGGGCTGGTCACGCCGCCGCTGACCGAAATGAGGTAACTCACGAACGCGACATCGATGACGAAGCCCGCGATGAACAGCCAGGGCGCCGGCCGCGGGCTGAAGACCCAAAAACGAGCGTCGANAGCCAGCACAGCCAACGCGTAGATCAACCACCCGGCCGATAGTCCGCCGGCAAACGGTGACACGTCGGATGTCGTCATGACCAGGGCGCCGAGCAGCAGCACCAACCAGCGGGCTGGGATGCCGATCACCCGTTCCAGGCGGTAGGCATTGTGGGGTCGCGAGCCGGCGCCAGCGTCATGGCTTATTCACTGGGGTCCAGGGCGTGGCGCCACACGCCGTCGCCGGTCGCCAGCAGCAGTTGGTGCTGGGCGCGAGGGTCGATGACCAGGGCATGGACGGGCTGTTTTTCCAGGCCCCGCCCCATGGTTTGCCAGGTTGCGCCGCCGTCGTAGCTGGCCATGACGCCTTCGCCCAGTACGGCGACAAAAACGGCGTTGGGGTTGGCCGGGTCGACGGCCATGGCCTGCACAGGCGCGGCGCCGGGCAGGTCCCCGACGTGGGACCAGGTTGTGCCGGCGTCGCGGCTACGATAGATCCCGCGGTCGGCGGCGGCGTACAGGCCGTCGGGCGTGGCAATCACCAGATCGACCCGACTGGCTGAACCCACAGGGCGCGGGCGCCAGTGGGAGTCGTTGAGGCCGTCGAGCGTGAACAGGGCGCCGCCCGTGGTGACCACCAGCAGGCGTGGCAGCGACCGGGCTGGCGCATGGTCGCGCGGTGCGTTGACGGCCAGGATGCTGTGGGCCTGGCCGGCGCTGGCGGGCCAGGTGGGGTCTCGACCCAGCCGGCATCGCGGCCGGCCCGCCAGAGGAGCCGCTGACCGTTAGCCACGGCCAGGCTGCCATCGGCCAGCAGAGCAAGCGCACCCGCCTGCTGCGGTTCGAGTTGCCCCGGACTGGCTGCCAGCTTGCGCCGCCGTCGTTGGAGTAGTACAGGCTGGACTGATCATTAGCGGCGACCAGTACGACCAGCTCGCGGCCGTTGTTGGGGTTGACCGCCAGGCGCTGCACCGCGGGCACTTGCCAGAATGAGTCGCCCGGCAGTCCGTTGTCGGCCGCGTGCCACATTTCAGAAGCCGGGCGCGTTGTTGCCCGTGCTGATGCTGCTGCGCTGCAGGCCGTTGGTCGAGGTGGCCGCGTAGTAGAGACCAACCCCTCGGCCGGCGCCGCCGCAAACTGGGCCACCGCCCGGCCCTGCAGGTTCGTGACCTGCCACCCCGGCGCCGGCCCACACGTGGCACAACAAGCAGCAGGAGCGGCACAAAAACAGCAGAGAACCGACTAACAATCCCCGGGTAAACGGGATGCCGGGCGCTGGACGTTGAATGATCATGTCCGTTACTCCATCGGCCGCTGGGGTCTCGAAGACCGGGCCTGACCGGGAGAGTACCACAGGCATGTGAATTCTGAATGAACAAAGGTTGTGAACTGCATGACAATTTCTTCAGACCCACTGTGCTGCGCCGGCACTAGCGGATCGGCGTTGGCGTCGGTTCGGGCGTCGACGTGGGGGCGGCGGTTCAGGCGTCGACGTCGGCGGCGGCGGCGGCGTGCCCGTCGGCGTGGCGGTGGGCGGGCGCCGCGCCGGGGTGCTGGTGGGGGTGGGCGTATGGGTTGGGGTGCTGGTGGGGGTGGGCGTGGCCAGGGCCTGACGGGCGGCGGCAACGCCGGCCTCGGCCGTTCGGGTGTCTTTGACCTCGAGGGCCAGCGCGCAGGTAGGTCGCCAGGGCGGCCACGTAATCGCCGGCCGCCATCGACTGATCGGCCCGTCGCAGGTAGATCAGGTACAGGAGTTGGGCAACCTGCCCACCCGCGTAGTCGCTGCGCAGGTCGTACACGCTGCAAGGGCTGTTCGGCCTGCACCCAGTCGCCAGAGTTGAAGAAACGGACCCCGTCCAGGTAGTAACTGGCCAGCTCACGTTCACCGGTGGCCTGCACGTTGCGCGGACGCAGGCTGAGCGCGCTGCCGAAACTCGCGATCGCCCGCCGGATGTTGTCCTCCGAGGTGCCCGCCTCGCTGATCCGCTGCCGGCCCTCCGTCAGGTAACAGTTGAACAGGTACTCCTGTACCCCTTCGGCGCGGAATGTGGGGTCGAGGCGCGCACCTGCTGGAACTGCTCGAGGGCCTCCGCGCACTGCCCCTGATCGTAGAAGCGTTGGCCGGCGTTGTAGTATTCCAGCAGTGTGCGTTGGCGGGCGACGGTGATCGCCAGGCTCTGCGCATCGGGCGAATAGTTGGGGTCTGCGGTCAGCAGCCGGTCGAGCAGGCTGCCGGCCGTGTCCCACTGTTCGTCGGCCGCCGCCGCTTTGGCCTGGGTGTAGAGTTGCGCCAGCTGGCGCAACTGGAGGCCCGTCCCGCCGCCTGCGCTTCCGCGTTGTCGGGCGCCAGCTTGAGCAGCGCCTCGAACGAAGTGATCGCACCGTCGTAGTCACCCGCGCTCAGCAGAGCGGTTCCCTGGTTGTACAGGTCGGCCATCTCCTGGCGGTGTCCGTTGAACAGCAGGTCACGCGGCCCGCCCGGCACCAGCAGGGCAACGATCACGATCACGAGGAGGGCGGCCAGGCCAATCAGCCAGTAGCGTCGCCGGGCGGGGAGTGGTTTCGGCGCCGGTCAGCGAGTTTGGACGCGAGGCCGGGCCGCCGGTTGGCGCCAGTTCCATGGTCTCCAGCCGATGAACCACCGCACTTCGTCCAGCGCTCATCGGCTTCCCTGCCGCGCCGGCTGCAGTTTTTGCAGGCGCGTGAAATAGTCCAGCGCCTGCCGCCACTCGCGGCGCTGGTAGTGTTCCATGCCCTGTCGATGCAGCTGATCGGCTCGGCTTCACCACTCGTCATGCGAATCGCCCGACTCCCTGTCCCCATACGTTCAACGGCTCACGCGGGGTAAAAGGTCACACGGCGGCCCGGGGCCGTGATGCTTACATTATCTACAATTGTCCAGGTATTGTAAATCTGGTCACGTCGGTTCGCATTGGCCATGACGATCTGGACGGTCTGCCCGGCAAACTGGCTGATGTCGAGGTTGACCTCCTTCCAACCCAGATCGACCACCGGCCGGCCCGGCCCAATCAGGTTACGATCGGGGTTGCCATCGCGCAGCAGGTGGGCCAGTTGGACGCCGGCGCTGTCCAGCAGGTAGACATCGAAGGTATCGATGTACTCCTGGAAATAGTCGCTCCACATCACGTCGTAGGTATAGATGCGGTAACGCAGGCCGAGATAGATCACCGGCCAGTCGCCGCGCTCCGGCAGGCGCACCGTCTGCCTGAGCCGGCCGATCCCACGGGCACGGTCGGGTGTTCGGGCGGGCTTTGGCCATAAGCGGGCTCCCAGCGATGCGCTGTACAAACCGACGTCGGGCGGCTGCGGCGCCGGGGGCACGATGCTGACGGGCAGCGCGCCGCCCGTGGACCAACTGTTGAAGTTGGCCGACTCGAAACCGCCGTTGGCCACGCCGTTGATGTAGGTGGCCATATCGCCGTTGCCGCCGGTGAAGGCGCGCACGTTGCCCGCCACGTCACGCGCGTACACGCACGTAGTAGGTTTGGCCACGCTCGCCGGTGAAGGCGGCCGATGTGGCGGCGGAGCCGCTGACCAGGTTGGTCCACGCACCGCCGCGCCCCGCCCGCACCTGCACGTCGTACGTCGCCACGCCGGAACCGGACTGGTCCTGCCCCTGCCAGCGAATGGTGAAGGTGCGCACGGGCTGCGTGGGCGCCAGTTCGCTGATCCTCGTCACCGGGGGTCAGGTCGACTTTGATCGTGACCCCGCGCACCGGCTCCACGTTGCCCGCCACGTCGGTCGCGCGGTACTCGATCAGGTGCTGGCCATCGTAGCCAATCGTCAACTGGGTTCCGGTGATCCATGCGCTGCCATCGATGCGGTACTGGGTACGGGCCACGCCGGAACCACCGTCGGTCGACAGCAGGTTGATGCTCACGGGGCTGATGTACCAGTTGTCCTGCCCCTGGATCCCATCGATGGTGATCTGGTGACCGGTGCGGTGGCGTCGAAATGGGCGGCCGCCGGCAGCGTCACCCGCTGCCGGTGGTCGGCGTTGCCGGCCAGGTCACGCAGCCAGATGTGGGCGGCGTACTCACCCTCGCCGGGGACTTGCAGGCCGCTGGCGAAGTTGTAGCCGGGCACGAAGGTCCCGTCGAAGGGCGAAACCGGCGGCGACCCGAATTTGTAGTAGATGCCCGCCACGCCCGAGAGGTCCAACGGGCCTCCCAGGCAACTGCGAAGTTGTTGACCGGTGTCCAACTGCTGGGGCTGAGGCTGACCTGTTGCGGGGCAGTGGGCGCCACGCTGTCGATGCGAATGGTCGCTGTGCGCGCCGCCTCGACGTTGCCCGCCAGGTCACTCGCCGAGTAGGCGAGCGTATGTTTGTCGTCGTAGTTCAGAAATACGGTATTGCCGGTCTGCCAGGGCCATTGTTGAGCCGGTAGACGACCGGCCAGCCTGAGAGCACGTCACTCACGGTGAGCGTGGCCGTGACCGGGCTGCGGAACCAGCCATTGGCGCCAGGCTCCCCGCCAGCCCCACGGTCGTTACCGGTGGTGTGGCGTCATAGCGGAAGGCGTTGGCGACGCGGGTGTTGTGGGTGTAGTCGACGTTGCCCGCCGTCGCGCAGCCAGACGAACAGGTCGAAGCTGCCCTGCGCCGGCGCCTGAATTCCCGTCACGACCTGTGCTCGGTATAGGTACCATCCAGGTTGCTGGTGGGTGCGGCCCCGATTTTATAGTACGCGCCGGCAATGCCCGAACGGTCGTTGGGTTTACTCCAGATGAAACCGAAGCTGTTGCGCCGTCCAGGCGCCCGGGGTCGTCGTCGGTGGGGGCGGGGCGACCGGCGCCACCGAATCGATCTTGAAGACGACCGGGTAAGGGGTCTCGACGTTGCCCGCGACGTCAGTCGAATAGAATTCGACCGTATGTTCACCCTGGTCGGCCAGCACAAATTGGGTGCCCGTCTGCCAGTTGCCGTTGTCGATGCGGTACCGTGTGTGGCTGACGCCCGATACCAGATCGGTTGGGATCAGCGTAAGGGTGATGGGTGAGCGGTACCAGCCGTTGTCGCCCACGACGGTGTTGGGGTCGTACTGGTAAGCGGTGGTGGGCGGCGTGCGGTCCAGGGGGATCGGCAGCGACTGTACGGCCTGCACGTTCCCGGCCACATCGACGGCCTGATACTCGAGGGTGTGGTTGCCGTCGCTGCTGATCGGTATCACGGTTGCGGTGATCCAGTTGGACTGGTCCAGGCGGTAGCGTACACCGGCGACGCCGCTGCGGTCATCACTGGCGGTGATCGTCACAGTCACCGGCTGCACATACCAGCCGGTGGGGGCCGGCGCGCCATCGATGGTGGCCTGGGATGTGGGGGTACGGTGTCGATACGGATCGGGAGCGTTTGCGCCGTCTCGTTATTGCCGGCTGCATCGCGTGCCCAGAAGCGCAGTTGGTGTTCGCCCGGCGCTGACCGCGAAGGTTGTCGTGGTTTGTACGCCCTGGTTGTCGAGCTGGTGGTAGATCGCGGTGACGCCCGACCCAGGTTCGGGGTCGTTGGCCGTCAGGTTGACCGTGACGGTGCTGCGCCACCAGCCATTGGCGCCTTGCAGCCCGGTGAGCGCCGCGTGGGACGCTGGCGCCGTGCCGTCGAACCAGAACACATTGAACAGGGCGTTGCGCTGGGCCTGGTTGACGTTACCGGCGCGGTCTTTGAGCCAGAGGTAGATGCTGTGCCGACCATCACCCGGCATGGTAATGTTATGAATGACGGGCTGCGATGTGGCGACGTACGTGCCATCGGTTGGTCCGCCCGGTTCGGCATCCAGTTTGTAGTAGGCGCCCACGATACCCGACAGATCAGGCGGGTTGACCCAAGACAGCGTGAAGGCGTTGACGTTCGTCCATACGTTGGCCGGATTGGCCACCAGCCCACCAGGCACCTGGATCAGGCTGTCAATGATGAAGTTGCCATTGCTGGCGTCGCTGATGACGTTACCGTTCTGTTCAGTGGCGGACGCGCGTACACGCACGTTCGGCTCATTGGCGTTGGGCACCGTCCAGCGTAGCTGCCGGTATTGGGCAACGCAGCCGCGATCAGGTCCCAGGTCGAACCGCCGTCCCAGGAGACGGTCAACGTAATGGGGTTGCTGACAAAGGCCCACCGCTGGTCGCCCAGGTCACCGGGCGGACCTGACCACCGGCCCAGGCTTCACCGCCGTTCGGGCTGATCACGGTGATCGTGCTGTTGGGGTTGGCCGATGCCCGGGTTACGACGACCAGGAGGACGCAGGTCAGCAGAACGATGCCCGGGATGCCTGACCCCAGGCGACTGCGTGTGCTCAGGTTCATAATCATGGTCACGCCTTGCCGTGATGTGATGCAGCTGCGAGACGGCCCATTGGTTTTGGACAAGGCGCCGCGCGCAGCCACGGCACAGGCCTGGCCGCACGGCCGGCAGCCGGCGTCCAGATCTGTTCGGCCCGTCAATCAGGCGGGCCAGGCTTCATTATACCATGCCATGCCCGACTGGCAAGCTGCCATTTTGGGTTTTGGATTTGTATGGTAGAATCTTGTGCGAAGTAACACAAGACGATCGATGTGCCCCCTCTGGTTGGCGTGTAGGATCTACCCATGAGACTTCGTTGTGCGTTGCGCGGTATTGCACTGTTCGTGTGGCTGCTGGCCACCCTGCCAGCGGCCGCCGAACCCCTACCCCGGATGTATCGGTCGACGTGTACGCAACGACCGGCAGCGGTTACCCGACGGCGATGGCCTGGGCCCCGATGGTCGGCTGGTCGTCAGTACCAAAGAGGGCCGTCTGTACAGTGTGCCGCCGGGCGGCGGTAGTGCGTTCCTGTGGCTCGATTTGACCGAAGTGGTGTTCACGGTAGGGGAACAGGGGTTGATTGGGGTCGCGTTCGATCCACTCTATCCGACGGCCCTACCTCTACCTCTACCACACCGTACAAATCGCCGATGTTATCAGCAACCGTGTGGTGCGCTACCGCGACCTAGCCGGTCAGTTGGTCGACCCTTCGTGCTGCTCGATGTACCGCGTCTGCCCGAAGAAGTTGCGTGCTCCTGGCATGTCGCGGGCAACCTGCACTTCGATGCCCGCGGATACCTCTACGTGACGATTGGCGATTACGGCTGCAATGCCGGCAACGCCCAGGGGCGCCACACCCCAAAGGCAAGGTGTTACGCCTGAATGTGCGTCCGCCGTACCGCCCTGGCCCAACGCCGCGCGCGCGCCCCGGAAACATGCCCTGTGTGACGTACGCCACGGTCGGGCCGCCCGATGGCCGGCTGTACGCGTGCGGCCTGCGCAACCCCTTCGATTTTACGTTCGACAGTGTCACCGGGTACCTGTTCGCGACCGAAAACGGCCCGGGCTGTAACGACGAGGTCAACCTGGTGCTCAGCGGCGCCAACTACGGTTGGCCGTACAGCGCCGCCGGTTACTACGACTGCCAGTCGCTCCCCGCACCGTACACAGAACCCATTTACGTGTACCCTGGCCCATCGCAATCACCGGCATCGAGCTGTTCAACAGTCACACACTGCCGGTCTGGCGCCATCACCTCCTGTGGTGCGCCAATCGGACGAACACCCTCTATCATGCGCCATTTGCCACCGCGGCTTTCGATACATTGGCGCCAGGATCGGCCGTGCCGGTGGAGGGCGTCGCGTGTCCAACCGATCTATCATTGGGGCCGGATGGCCGGCTTTACGTGCTTGGTTTCGGTGTCGTGCGCGTCTTGACGAACCAGGCCTGCGTGTTGCCCTGGGACCTCGATGACAACGGCATCGTCGACGTCGGCGACGTGCAGCGGATGGTGGGGTTGTGGGGTCTGGCGTGGTGGGATGCTGGCTACGATACGCGTTACGACATGAATTTCGATGGTGAAACGATGCAGTCGATGTGCAGGTGGTGAGCCATCACTGGGGAGAACGTTGTGGCGACTGATCAGCGCTGACGCGCGGCGCCGGTACGCCGGTCGCAGATTGTACCAGTGCTTCCCGAAAGAATCCAGGGTATGCGCGAGACTCAGGCGAGACCAGATAATGACGACTTCGACGATTGCACTGCCCGTAGAGACTGGAACGGACGATGAGCGTGGCGTTTGCAGGCCGGCTGGATGGCCTGTTTGCCATCAGCCAGGTGACGTACCCCACCCACCGTGACCAGCCCATCCGTTACGTGGGGCGCCTGCTGTTGCCCGCCGACGTGGCATTTGCGCAGCTGCAGCAGCGTTTGGCGTGCCACGCCTACACACCCACGCTGTACCGGGAGGGCGGCGACGACGTGCTGCTGGCCATCCCCGGCCTGTTTCAAGCGACGCGTTCGCGGGTTTGGATCAATGTGGTGCTGTTTGTCCTCACCGTCCTCACCACGCTGTTTGCCGGCNNGGCTAACGAGTTGGGAACGGTTCCCACCAGCCTGTCTGAACTGGCGATGGGTGTGCCCTTTGCCNNCTCTCTGCTGGCAATCCTGGGCGCGCACGAGTTTGGTCACTATTTCCTGGCCCGCCGGCATAAGGTCGATGTGACCCTGCCCTACTTCATCCCGGTGCCGATCGGGGTGGGCACGTTTGGCGCCTTCATCAAGATGAAATCACCCGTGACCGACCGGCGCGCCCTGTTCGACGTCGCGGTGGCCGGGCCGTTGGCTGGCCTGGCGGTGGCTATTCCGCTGCTGTTCATCGGGCTGCACCTGTCGGACGTGGCGGCCATGCGTCTGGGGAGCGGGGGCATTCAGGAGGGTAACTCCCTGCTGTACGCGGCGATCAAGTTCCTGGTGTTTGGGCGGTGGCTGCCGAGCGGCGGCCAGGATGTGCTCCTGCACCCGATCGCCTTTGCCGCGTGGTTTGGCCTGTTGATCACCGCGTTCAACCTGCTGCCGGTGGGCCAACTGGATGGCGGGCACATCATCTACGCCCTGCTCGGTACGTCGTCACGGTGGATCGGTTATGCGACCCTGGCGGTGCTGGTGGTGCTCGGTTTTGTCGCCTGGAACGGCTGGTTCATGTGGGCCTTTCTGATCGTGTTCGTCACCGGTATGCAGCACCCCACGCCGCTCAACGCGCTGACCGGTCTCGACGCACGCCGCAAGGCGCTCGGCTGGCTGGCGATGCTCATCTTCTTCTTGACTTTCACCCCGGCGCCGCTGGCCATGCTGATGGGTTGAGCTTCCGGCGACGCGCACTCGCTCAGAAACCGGGTTCTTCTCATGGCGCTATGGCCCTGGTCTGCGAGACAAAACCCGGTTTCTTGAAGGTTCTTTGCGTCGCGTCAACGGCGCAGCACCGGCAGATAGACCCGGTCGATCGTGGGTTGCAGTATGAACAGACCGCTCTCCGTATCGCTCACCGTCACCACCCCGTCCGGCCAGACGTACGGCGAAAAGGCCCTGTGTGGCCGATGCTGTCACTCCCGGGGACGGTGTCGAAGAAGGCGAGCTGACGAAAGTCCATTCCCGGCAAACTGCCGATGTCCAGAATACGCAGCCCGGCCCGCCAATTGGCCTGGAACACACGTGTGCCCACGATCTGCAAATCGTGGTCGATGGCAAACGTGCCGTGGCTGAAGTGGCCCAGCACCACCGGCTGGTCCAGGTCACGGACGTCGAACGCGTATGCGCGTGTTGTTGCCCGTGTGGTGCTCATCCTCCATGTCGCTCATCAGCCAATAGCGCAGATCGGCCGTCAGGTCTCCTGGTGCGCGGGCGATGCCGGGGTAGGTGAAGTTGGCCACCCGCACGGGCAGGTTCTTGTTGCTGACGTCGAAGATGCTGACGTTGTCGTCGCTGGCCACGAAACAGATCTCATGGCCAGTGTAATCGCTGTCCGGCCCGGCGTACAGCAGGCACTTCCCCGTCGACAGGGGGTATCGTTCTGCGCAAAGCAGCCGGCAAAGCTGGGCTGCAGCGGGTTGTTGACGTCCACCACATGCACGCCGTTCTGGCAGGCATCCCCACGCTGCGAAAGACGTACAGGTAGCCGGTCGTTTCGTTCATCCACAGGCTGTGGCCAGCAACGAAACCGGCGTAATGCGCGGTTTCCGTAAACGTCCGCGGCGGGTTGGTCACCGCCCGCAGCTGCGTCAGATCGAAGACCTGCAGGCCGTGCTGCGTCGGCGTGTCGGCGACGATGTAGGCGATGTTGCCATACACGGCGATGTCGCGGTACTGCGATACCCCTGATGGCTGGGCAGTTGACCGAGGTAACGTGGGTTTGCCCGTTCGGTGATATCGACGAAGGCGGTGGCATCGGTCAAACCGAAGAGCACGTAGTCGCGCCGGTCAGCGGATCGGTCCAGCGCCAATGTTCGTTGCCCCTGATGGTCGCATTCGAGGCGCCGAGGTCGGCCAGCGTGAGCTGCGCCAGCAGATCGACGTTGTGGCAGGGATAACCGGCGACGCTGCCCGCGGTGCAGGCCTGCCGACGCGGCGCCAGCGATTGGGCCAGCGGGGCGCTGAAAGCCGCAAGGCCCACCAAAACCGACACAGCCGTCAAGAGAGAGCAGTTTTTGCATGGTACGCGCCAGGTGGTAAGCTCGCGGGGCCTGGCGATTGTAGCACACCAACGGTTGGGGTCAAATCATCGTATGCGACATCGGCTGCACCTGCTGATCGGCCTGCTCTGCCTGGCCATTAGCCCGATTCTCACCCGCCGGCCCAGCGGACCTGCCCTGGGTCTACAGCACCTACCTCGGCAGTGAGTCCGAAGACCTGGGGGCCGGTATCGTGGTCGACGCCCGCGGTCGCGCCACGGCGGCCGGCTTCACCTCGGGGACCAACTTTCCGACCGAACGCCGGCCCACGGCGCCCCAGCACGGGGTCGATGTCTTTGCCACGCGGTTCAGAACCCGATGGTGCGGCGATCAACTTCAGCTACTGGTTCAACGCCCTGACCCTCTTCGCCGAAGACGAGGGTTACGCGATCGCCCTGGGCCCCCAGGGCAACGTCTACGTCACCGGCTACACCCGTTCGGACGACTTCTGCACCGTGTTTGGCGCCGTGCCCGGCTTCAGCCCCACCTATTTCGGTGAAACCGACGCCTTCGTATTGAAGATCCGCGCCGATGGTAGTGGGTTGGACTACTGCACCTTCCTGGGCGGCAGCGACTGGGATGTGGGCCGGGCAATTGCGGTGGACGATGCCGGCCGGGCCATCGTGGTGGGGGACTGGTCGAACGATTTTCCCACCACACCCGGGGCCGTACAGCCGGCGCTGGCCGACCTGCGGGACACGTTCCTGGTCAAGCTGGACGTGCACGGCACGGCGCTGTTGTACAGCACCTTCCTGGGCGGCACAGGCCAGGAGGATGCGGTGGGGGTGCAGGTTGTTGCGAGCGGCGCCATCCACGTCACCGGCTGGACCAACTCGAGCGACTTTCCGGTGACCGCCGGCGTGCTGGGGCCGGTCTATCGCGGCAACACCGACGGTTTCCTCTATCGCTCGACCCCACCGGCCACCGACTCGTCTACAGCACCTATCTGGGCGGCAGCGGCGAGACCGCCCGGCCGCCCTGACGCTGCTCGGGTCACAGCCGGTGATCGCCGGCGTCACGCGTTCGCCTGACTTCCCCACGACGCCGGGCGTCCTGTCACCGACCCCAATCGGCGGGCAGGATGCGTTCGTGGCCCGGTGCTGCCGGGCGGGTCGGCGCTGGGGTTTGCCACTTACCTGGGCGGCAGCGGCGACGACTGGGCGTGGGCGCTGCAGCCGGGTGCTGACGGCAACCTGCTCATCGCCGGGGCCACCGCATCGACCGACTTTCCCATCACCGCGGGCGCGCTCTCCACTGCCCGGCGCGGTGAGCGCGACGCAACGCTCGTGCAACTCGCCGCGAACGGGGCCTACCTGGCGTACGGCACCTACCTGGGGGCAACGATGTCGATCAGGCGCGGGGCGTGGCGCTCGACCACGGCGGTGACGTGCTGTTGACCGGCAGCACCTCATCGGCCGACTTTCCGATTACCCCTGGGGCTTTCGATACGACCTACAACGGCGGCGGTGACATTTTTGTGGTCGGCTGCGCCTGGCGACGGTCGTGTCCCCATTTGGACCGCGGCTGTACCTGCCGCTGCTGCGCCACAACTGAACCAGGCCGGACGCCCGCGGGCGTCCGGCTTCGCGAATCACGTTGGGCAGACCCAACCCCACTGCGCGCTGAACTGCATGATGTCGGCGACGGTCACCACACCATCCTTGTCGCGGTCGACGCGGCTGCGGTAGCAGGCATCGGCCAGGCTGCAGTTCCAGCTCTGCGCGGCCAGCGTGATGTCGACCGCGTCGACCTGGCAGGAGCAGTCCAGGTCACGCCAGGTGCACAGCGGCCGCGGCTGCAAGACGAACAGCCCCTGTTCGATCCCGCTGACGATGACCGTGCCGCTGTCGAAGAAGGGGTAGTTGCCCCATGCCCCGTTGAAGTTGGCGCTGTTGCTGGAAGGGTAGATATCGAAGTAAGCGCTCTCGAACGGCGCGACGGGGTTGCTGATGTCCAAAATACGCAGCCCNNCGCGGTAGTTGGCCTGGTAGGAGCGGTTGCCCACGATGAACTGGTTGTGGTCGATGGCCGTTGTCGGACCGGTGTAGGTGTGCACCAGCACGGGGTCGTCCAGGTTGGCCATGTCCCACACGTAGGTCCGGGTGTTGTGGCCGTACGTCTCCTCATCCAACTCGTCGTCCTGGTAGAAGTAGCGGTGATCCTCCGTGAGCCACCNCTGGTGGATGTACCCGGCGCCGGCGTACGTGCGCGCCGCCAGTTGGACCGGCTGCGATTTGTTGGTCACATCCATCACCACTACCTGGCCACCGTTGCTCTGGTTACCGTTCGAGTTGATGCAGATCTCTTTACCGCGGTGCTCCGCGTCCGGCCCGTGGTAGACGACACAGGTGGTGTCGTGCGTGTAGGCGCTGCCGGCGCAGCCGGCAAAGGTGGGAGAACCGGGGTTGTGGACATCGATCATGTGCAGGCTGCCGTTGCACGGCGTCGAGCNCGGACGGATCCCCACGACGTACAGATAGCCGGTGTCCGGGTTGATGGTGATGTCGTGCGCACTGCCGAAGAGTGTGTAGCGGGGGCGGTGAAGGTCAGCGGNCGGCGTCGGTACGTTGCGCAGCTGCGTCAGGTCGAACACCTGCATCCCGTGTGCGCCGTTGGCATCGGAGACGATGTAGGCGAACGTGCCGTAGGCTTTCANGCCGCGCCACGATGAGTCCCGCTNGGCCGTTGGCAGGTTGCCCAGGTAGATCGGGCTGGCCGGGTTGGTGACGTCGACGAAGGCGGTGCCGTTGGAGCGGCCCATCAGCGCGTACTCCTTCCCGGTGAGCGGGTCAGTCCAACCCCAGATGCTGCTGGCGCTGCCCCCGCCGATGCTGCTGTTGGGCAGGAACGCCCCCAGGTCGATGTTGTTGCACGGATAGGCGCCCGCCATACCGCCAACGCACGGCGTGAAGGCCATGGGGGCCAGCTGCTGCGCCGGTTCCTGGTCGGCCAGGAAACGNNTGCGCGCAGTGGCGCGAGGGGTCGTCGGTGCTGACCGGCCCTGCGGGTCGCTACCCGCCTGTACAGGCGCCGCCGCGCCGGTCAGCGCGAGGGCAAAAATCAGCCCCACGAGGGCAATGGACGACAGTAGTTTCATCGTGGATGGTCTCCTTTGGCAGGCGTATCTGGGTTGGGTGCGGGGTTCGTAGGGCGCAATGGTACCACAGGGGCCGATAGTGGTCAAACTTACACAGAGATGCCAACTTTCCGAAAAGTTGGCATCTCTGTTGGTAACACGGCGAGCCGTTACACGGCCGAGAGCTTATCCTGCACCAGGCTCAGCAGGAACTTGCGTTCGCCGGCGGTCACGAAGGAGATCGTAATGGCCAGGTCGCTGCCGTCTGGCTCGACGCGTACGACCTGGCCGCGGCCAAACTTCACGTGCTCCACCTCCGTACCGGGGCGGTAGGCCGTGGCCACGATGCGCCCCGCTTTGAAACCGTTTTGGGTCCCATTCACCACGGCCGCCTGTGCCGCGATCACCGCGGCCTCCTCACGGTCGCGCCAGGCATCGGCAAACCGCGGCACGTCGTCCGTCGTGCGCACCTGGCGCCGCAGGCGCTCGAGCTGCTGGTGCGCGGCGGCCAGTTGGGTCATCAGGCGTTCCTTTTCGTTGGCCCGCAGGCTGCCCTGCGCCACACGGCGGGAGGTGGATGCCAGGGCGCGGCTCAATTCGTTGAAGACCTCGGCCGGCTCCGGCTCGCCAGGGTCACGTTGATCAGGCGCACGCCGTTCTGCCGGCACTGGCTCGGCCCGCGTCGCGGTGCGCTGGGCCTCTTCCATCTCCTCCTCGTCGCTCAGCCGGCTCTTACGTTGGCCCCAGGCCGATGAAACGTACCGCCACCCCCGCTTCGGGGCTGTACAGGTCCAACTTGAGCAGCCGGTTGGTGCCGGGATTGCGCAGCCAGGCCGGTGTTACGTTAGCTTCGATGACGAAGCCTTCCAGGATACGGGTCAGTATCTCACGCCAACCCAGGGCGGTTTGCCACATACCGTGCGTCGATGCCCCCATTCGTTCAAATGTTCGAGGGCGTATTGTAGCCAGACCCGGCGTATTGTGCAAGCCGGCTTTGCCGCACGTACGCGCGCGTGCTATAATAAATGTGGAAACAGATTCAACGCTCTGCCCGGCCGGTTCATGCCACTGGTGTACGCCTGTGCGTCAGCAGATCGGGCGCATCATCTGACCTGGCAGAGCATCTGGGTAGTGCCGGTTCGATAGCGAAGGACCGGGCGGCTGCTGACCCATGACAGAAGGGATGATCCACCGTGACCCAACCCATGGCAGACCACGAACTGGTCGTGATTGCGGAAGTACCCGGGCGCATGGTCGCCGAGGTGCTGTTGGCCAAGCTGGAGAGCGCCGGGATACCGGCCATGTTGACCTTCGAGAGCCAGGTTCCACGCTGTTCCCCACGCCGGACCTGGCCCTGGGCCTGGTGCAGATTCGTGTCCCCCAGGAATTCGCGGAGGATGCCCAGGCCGCGAGGAAGAAGACACGGTCGCCGATGAAGCCGATCCGGATGCCGAAACCGACACCGCGGGCTAACGGCTGAACGTGATTCGTACCTTGTCGGACAAACAGCGCACCTGGCTGGTGGCCGGTCTGTTGGGCCTGGCCGCACTGATCCTCTATTCGTACACGCTCATTCCGTCGATCCCGCCGACCGACAGCGGCGAGCCGATCCTGGCCGCCTGGCTGCCGGGCATTGCGCACGCGCCCGGTTTCCCGCTGTGGGTGGTGCTGGGGTGGTTGTTCAGCCACCTGCTCCCCCTGGGCAGCGTGGCCCAGCGCCTGAACTGGATGTCGGCGTTTTTCGGAGCGCTGGCCGTGATGGCGACGTTCTGGCTGCTGATGCTGGGCATACCACACACCGAACCGCCAACGCCGATGCCCGCCCGCCAAAACGGCCGGCGCACGTCANNGACCGGCCGCAAACGTCGGGCCGCACCGCCGGCCGGGTCAGTGTCGCCACCAGTGACCGCGGCCCCGGTAGCGACCGCGCCCATCCTGTGGGTCGCGGCGATTGTCGCCACGCTGGCCTTCGCCCTGGCGCGCACCATCTGGTCGTGGAGCGTGGTGGCCGAGGTGTATGCACTGCACATCTGCCTGACGGCGACGATCCTGGCCCTGCTGCTGGCCTGGCGTCGGGCGCTGACCCAGAGCCAGACGGCAGACCGGGCTGGGCGCTGGCTCGTGCTGGCCGCGGGCCTCTACGGCCTGGCCCTGGGGAACCACAATTTGACCATTGGGCTGCTGGCCCCGGCCATTCTGTTTTGGCTGTGGGTCAACCGTCGCGGTCTGACGGTGAAGGTCTTTCTGTTTTCCGCCCTGGCCCTGGCGGCTGGTCTGCTCATTTACCTCTACCTGCCGCTNGCNGCCGCGCAGGCGCCGCGGCTGAACTGGGGCGACCCTTACAACCTGACACGGCTGTGGTGGCACATCACCGGCCGACAGTACCAGGTCAACATCTTCGGCGGCACGCTGGCCTCGATGGCGCGCCAGCTNGGGCGAGGGGTCGTGCTGTGGGCGCAGCAGTTCACGCCGTTGGGGGTGCTGTTCAGCCTCTTGGGCCTGGGCCGGCTGTGGCGGCGTGACCGTGCGCTGCTGGGCATGACGCTGCTGGTGGCNCTTTTCGGCATCGCCTATGCCGTGGTGTACGAGATTGCCGATGACCGCGATGCCTATTACCTGGCGACGTTCGTGGTATCGGCGCTGTGNGCTGGCCTGTGGTCTGTACGGCGCGCTCGAATGGGTGGTCGCCCAGCGCCCCAGCGGGCAGGGTGGACGATGGCGGCCGTGGCCCTGCTGCCGCTGCTGGTCCTGGCCTGGAACTGGCGCNNGGCCGATCACCGGCACTACACCTATCCGACGGTTTACGCGCAGAACGCGCTGGGCGAAGTGCAGCCCAACGCCCTGATCCTGACCGCGGATTGGCAACTGTATTCNCCCCTGCTGACCGTGCAGGGGGTCGATGGCCAGCGCCCGGACGTGACCACGGTCGATCTGCTCCTGTTCCAGAACCGCCCCTGGTACCACACACAGCAGCAGCAATACCCCCACCTGTTGGCCGGCGTTGCTCCCGAAGAAACGGCCTTCCTGGAGAAGCTGCGCCAGTTCGAGGCCGGTACACTGCCCGCCGGCGACAGCGAGATCGGCCCGCGTTACCAGGCCCTGCTGCGNCCCCTGCTGGCGCAGGCCCTGGCCAGCCGCCCGGTCTACGTGACGCCGGATGTCCTGGCCCGGCTGCGGCAGTTCGGCATCAACCTCGATAACCAGGCGTTGCCGGGCGCGGTACTGCTGCATGTCCTGCCCGCGGCGCCCACGACGGCCAGTGAGCTGGCGCCGTTGGAGTGGAATATCCAGCCCTTCATCGATGCCGCGGCCCACGGCAGTTACCTGGACGAGCCGGCGCGCAAGATCCGGCGCAGCCATGCCACGATGGCGGTCAACCGNGGGACCTACTACGAACAGCTCAGCCGGTGGGCTGACGCGATTGCCGCCTACACCCAGGCTGTGGCGATCGACCCGAGTAACGTGACGGGCTATCTGTTGCTGGCCGATGTGCAGCAGCGCACCGGNCGATGTGAGCGGGCCCGCCAGGCGCTCCAGGCGGCCCTGGCGATCGAGCCGACCAATGCCCAGGCCCAGGAACGCCTGACCGCGCTGGGGGCGCCCTGATCAAAGGGGAGGCGTTGGGAAGCCGCCCTTCGACAGGCTCAGGGCGGACGGGTGCATTTGAGCGGGTTCAGGGCGAACGGGCGTATTTGAACGGGCGTATCCGAACGGATGCGTACGAATGGGCACATACGATGGAGATCATACCATGCAGATCGATGTAGTTTTGTCGTACGAAAAGGCTTACACCTGGCGGCGGAGGCCGCACGGGCGGCGGAGGCGCTGGGCTTCGATGGCCTGTGGACGGCCGAAACGCAGCACGATGCCTTCCTGCCCCTGGCGCTGGCGGCCGAGCATACGCGCCGCATCCAGCTGGGCACCGCGATCGCGGTGGCATTTGCGCGCAGCCCGACGGAGTTGGCTTACACGGCCTGGGATCCAGAGNNCCTCTCGCAGGGGCGTTTCATCCTGGGGCTGGGCACCCAGGTCAAGGCGCACATCGAGCGGCGCTTTGGTATGCCCTGGGATTCACCCACGGCCCGCCTGCGCGACATGATCCTGGCCATGCGCGCTNNGTGGAACACCTGGCAGACCGGGGCCAGACTCAACCATCGCGGCGAATTCTACAAGCTGACGCTGATGGCGCCCTTCTTCAACCCCGGGCCGATCGAACACCCGCACATTCCCATCTTCATCGCGGGCGTCAACAAGGGGTTGTGCCAGCTGGCCGGCGAGNNCCTGTGCGAGGGCTTTCACGTGCACCCCTTCCATTCCACCCGTTACCTGCGCGAAGTGACCCTGCCCAATATCGCCCTGGGCCTGGAAAAGGGCGGCCGCNNACGCGCCGACATCCAGCTCTCCAGCTCGATCTTCGTCATTACCGGCCAGACGCCGGCCGAGGCGGCGGCCGCCCGCCAGGCGGTGCGCNNGCAGATCGCCTTCTACGCGTCGACGCCCAGTTACCACGCGGTCATGGAAACCCATGGCTGGCTCGACACCGCTGAGCGCCTGGGCATGATGGCCGCGCGCCAGCAGTGGTCCGACATGGCGGCCCTGATCGACGANCGGATGCTGGCCGCCTTCGCCGTGACCGGTGCGCCCGACGAGTTGGCCGGCCTGATCCAGCAGCGTTACGCCGGTCTGCTCGACCGCGTCAACTACTACGTGCCCTTTGTGCCGGGCGAGTCCGATGACTACTGGCGGCGTGGCTGCGGCCTTCCATGCGTGACTTGAACCCCGCGCCCAGTCCGTTGCCCCCGCTGGTCCAGACCGCCGTGTACGACCCAGGCCAGTGGAACGACCTGCTGGTCGGCCTGCCGGCCCACCACGTCCTGCAGTCCTGGGAGTGGGGTGAGATCAAGCGCCAGTCGGGCTGGCGGGCGCAGCGGTTGGTCTTTGCGCGTGCCGGCCAGCCGGTCGCGGCCGCGCAGGTGCTGACGCGCCGGCTGGGGCCGCTGCCNCCTGGGGTGCAGTACATCCCCAAAGGGCCGGCGCTCGACTACGCTGACCGTGAGCTGGTGACCCAGGTGCTGGCCGCGCTGGAACGGCAGGCCCGCCAGCAACGTATGGTCCTGCTCAAACTCGACCCCGATGTGCCGGCCGATACNCGACGCGGGCGCGCGTTTGCCGGCCTGCTCAAACGGCGCGGCTGGACCTATTCGGCCGACCAGGTGCAGTTCAAGAACACGGCCCTGCTCGACCTCACCCCGCCCGAAGAGGCGATCCTGGCAGCCTTCAAACCCAAGTGGCGCTACAACCTGCGCCTGTCCGAACGCAAAGGCGTGCACGTGCGCATCGCGACTCTGGACGACCTCGACACGTTTTACCGGCTGTACCAGGAGACCGCCCAGCGCGACAGTTTCATCATCCGCCCCTACGATTACTACCGCACGGCCTGGGAAACCTTCCTGACGGCCCAGGGGCAGACCGGCGGCCGCCTGTTCCTGGCCGACGTGGCCGGCGATACCGTGGCCGGGCTCTTCCTGGCGCGTTTCCACCAGACGGTGTGGTTCTTGTACGGCGCGTCGAGTGACCGGCAGCGCGAGACGATGCCCAACCACCGCTTGCAGTGGGAAGCGATGCGCTGGGCCAAAAGCGTGGGGTGTACGAGCTACGACCTGTGNGGGGCGCCGACCGAGCTGGTCGAGAGTGACCCGCTGTGNGGGGTGTGGCGCTTCAAAGAGGGGTTTGGCGCCCGCCTGGCGCCGCACGTCGGCGCGTACGACTTTGCCGGCGTTCAGCCCGTGTACTGGCTGTACACTGTCGCCATGCCCAAAGTGCTCGAGCAGATGCGGCGCAGCTACCTCCGCCGTACGCAGCCCTGAACCTCTGGTCCCTGCCGCCTGCGCTCACGGCGGCACGAAGAAGCTCGGCCTGACTGCGCGTCAAAGCGGACTGGGTCACACTGTTGACGACCACGGTGAAGGGGTGCGAGCCGGCCGGGAGTTCGCCGCGGGGACGTACCGTCACCGTGGCCGCGCCCTGCTGCCCGGCGGGCAGCGCCACCGTGTTGGGGGCTACGCTGATGGCGCCGGCCGGCAGCCCTTCGACCTGCACCTGATAGGCGTCTGGCGTGCGTGAGCGGTTGCTGATTTGCACCCGGTAGGCGGCCGTCACCGTATCGTTGACCACTGNCCGTGCGCTGCTGGGGTCGGGCACAACCTGCACGGCCAGGGGGCTACGGTTGACCAGCAGGTAGAGAAACACGCCCGTGTAGGCCAGAAAGATCGCCGTGACCACCAGNNCGCCTTGCCGGAGACGGCGAATTCGCGCTGCTGGGCGGCTGCGCTGCCCGAATGAGAACTCGATCAGGCCCGGTTTGCCGAGCGGTCGCAGCACGTCCTCACAGGCCACGATACACTCAGCACAGTCGATACACTCGAGCTGCATCTTCTGCTTGCGNNGTTCCAGATTGACCGGGCAGACGCGTGAGCACTCGTAGCAGTTGATGCAGTCGCGCGCGTTCGGNNTCATGAACCGGATGCGCAGCGTGTCCCGGTCGGTCAGGACCGACTGGATCATGCCGTAGGGGCAGGCCGATATGCAGAACGCGTGGCGCAGGAACAGCGCGTCCAACACCACGACGGCCGTCGTGACGATCAACAGTCCCCACACCCACGGCGTGAAGCTGCCGCTCATCAGTTCTGCCCACAGCTCCTGCGGGGCAATGATGTAACTCATCGTAGCGAAACCGACGGCGGCCGCAAACGCGAGCAGCACGATCAGCGCACCGCCCGCCAACAGGTAGCGCAGGATACCCCGCGCCTGTCGGATGTGCCGCAAGACCCAGTTTGCGGCCTCGGACAGCGGCGTTTGGGGGCACAGCCAGCCACACCACACCCGGCCCAAGACCAGCGTCACCGCCATGAAGAAGAAGACGAACATGAGGGTGGCCAACAGCAGGAAGTAAAACTCCTCCATCCACACCGTCTGGCCGAAGATGACCATAAAACGCCCACGCAGATCGATCCGAAACCAGTTGAGCAGGGGCAGGGCAAACAGCAGCGCCATGAAGGCCAACTGAATGAAGTGCCGCACCGGCCGCCAGGGCCAGGCGGTGGTGCGGTTACGCCGCGGCGGGGAGGTGGAGCCAACAAGGGTGATATTCGCCATGGTTACGCCTTGCGTGTGGGCGCCGATGGACGTATTTCGTCGTCATCGTCTTCCAGAATCCGGTATTTGACATCTTCGACGTTGTCGTACTGCCCGCTGCGAATGGCCCAGACCAGCACCAACCAGGCAGCAATGGCCAACAGCAGCGCAACCGCGACGAGAAAATAGGTGGTCCACATGGGGCTATTTTGCCTGATGCGCGGGATTGGGGAATGATATCGCGCAGGTTCGAGTGACGGCTTCTGGAAGCGGCGCAGGCGCAGGGAGTTGCCCACCACCGACAGCGAGCCACNCGCCATCACGGCCGCGGCCCAAATCGGGTTGAGCACACCGGCCGCGGCCAGCGTGATCGCCGCCAGGTTGTAACCAAAGGCCCACACCAGGTTCTGGGTAATGATGCGCCACATCTGCCGGCCCAGGTCCAACGCGACCACGACACCCTGCAAGTCGCCGCGTTTGCCCAACAGGGTCACGTCCGACGCTTCGATAGCCACGTCGGCGCCGACGCCGATCGCCATGCCCACGTCGGCCTGCGCCAGGGCCGGCGCATCGTTGATGCCATCGCCAACGAAAGCCACCGGGCGCCGTCGCTCCCTNNCGGCGCGCACCACGTCAGCCTTGGCCGTCGGCAGCACACGCGTAGACCCGATCCGGCGCAATGCCGACACGCGGCCACGGCCAGGGCGGCCCGCGCTGGTCACCGTGATCAGGCCCACCTGCACCTGCCGACGTTGCAGATACGCCACCACATCGGCCGCTTCGGGCTTGACCTCGTCGGTCAGGCGCAGGATGCCGGCCAGCTCACCGTCGATGCTCATGAACACCTCGGTCTGATCCGATTCGCTGCCCGTTGGGGGTGCATCGAGCGCCACGAATTCGGGCCGGCCGATGCGGACCGTCGCCCCAGCCACGGTCGCCTCGACGCCCAGGCCGGGGATGCCGTGAAGTCCTCGGCGGGCGGGAACGCCAGGCCGCGGCGNTGCAGCCCCCACGATCGCCTGGCCGAGCGGGTGCTCCGAATTGATCTCGACCGCGGCGGCCACGGCCAGGAGGGTGTCGGCATCGCGCCGCGCCGTTGCCCAGGGCCNGACCGCCGTCAGGGTCGAGCGGCCGCGGGTCAGGGTGCCCGTTTTGTCGAACAGCAGCGTTGTGACGTGCGCCAGCTGCTCCAGGACGGCGCCTTCCCGAATCAGCACCCCCAATTCGGCGCCGCGGCTGAGGCCCTGCATCAAGGCCACCGGTGTGGCCAGGCCCAGGGCGCACGGGCAGGCAACCACCAGCACCGCAATCGCGGGCATCAGGCTGGTCGACCATGACCCGGTCCGCTGCCACCAGAACAGGAAAGTCAGCAGCGCCACGCCGGCCACCACCGGCACGAAATAGGCCGACACCCGATCGGCCAGGCGCTGAATCGGCGCNNGGCTGGCCTGCGCTTGTTCGACGACGCGCACGATCTGGGCCAGCACCGTGTCGGCGCCGACGCGCGCTTCGATCAGCAGGCGTCCCTGGCCATTGATCGTGGCGCCAACGACCTCATCGCCGGCNNGCACCATCACCGGCAGTGGCTCACCGGTGAGCATGGCCTGATCGACGGTCGACTGCCCGTGCAGTACGACGCCATCGACCGGGANTCTTTCCCCGGGCCGCACGACGAGCCGGTCGCCGATCTGCACCTGCTCCACCGGTACGGTCGCTCGTGCTCNCTCACCGCTGCTGGCATCGACCACCAGCAGGTTGGCCTGATTGGCGCCCAGGCGCAGCAGGGAACGGATGGCCTGCGTGGCGCGCCNCTTGGCCAGGGCTTCCAGGTAGCGGCCGACCAGGATCAGGGTCACGATCGTGGCTGCGGTGTCGAAGTAGAGGTGGGCCCCACCCTGAAGCAGGACGATCGTGCTGTACAGGTAGGCGGACATCACGCCGAGAATGACCAGGGTATCCATGTGGGGGCTGCGGTGGCGGACCGCGGCGAGCGCGCTGCGCCAGAATGGCCAGGCGCAGTAGAACACGACAATGGTTGTCATGAACCAGAGCAGCCAGCCAAAGCGCAGGCGCACCTCGGGCGGTACCACGATTTGCGGCAGAAACCCAACGTAGAACACGCCGCTGAACATCATGATGTTCATGCTGAGGAACGCAGCCGTGCCCAGACGAATGAGCCAGTCGCGGTTTGGATCGGCCGTGGCGTCGGCGGGCGGTTCATCGGGGCNTGCGCGGTAGCCCAAGTCACGGATCGCCGAGGCCACCAGGGTCGGCTGGGTCAGGGCGGGGAGGTAGCGCAGTTCCATCTTTTCGGTGGCGAAATTGACGTCGGCCGAAACCACACCCGCCTGATGGGTCGCCACACGTTCGACCAGTGTCGAGCACGAGGCGCACCACAGCCCACCCAGCCAGGGTGANNTCGTTTCGGTGGGGCCTTCNNAGAACGCGGCGGTACTGGGGCTGGGTTCGTCTGGGTTCAGGACGTACTGCAAGCCTTTGTCCTGCACCAGGTTGAAGACGCGTTTGCAGCCGTGGCAGCAGAAGGTATGCGGCTCACCCTGGATGGTGGCGCGCACCGGATCGGGCGCCGGCAGTCCGCAGAGGTCGCAAGTCTGAGACATAGTCGCTCATTCAACTGGCATAACGGCGCAGGCCGGGTTTGGAGAAGCCGGGGTTTTGCCGCAACGCAGAACCCGGTTTCTGACCGGCCGGCCGAACCATTGCCCACTGGCCAGATACGGCGGGGGAACTGAAACCGCGCGGCCTCGTCGGCCCGCGGTTCGACGCAGTGACCGTCAGGCCGACGGTTCCATATCAGAACTCAGGTAACCCCGCACATCGTGCAGGCCGAAGCCGGCAATGGCCCCCATAACGGCCCCGTAGATCATGTTGGCGATGAAGACATCAATGAACGTGTCGAGGCTCACGGTGGCCAGCATGTCGGCCATCGAGGTCGGTCCCACCTCGGCGCCGGAGACTTGCAGAAACAGCGGGACCAGCGGCAGCCCGCGACCGCGCAGATTACCCAAAAATCCCGGCATACAGCATACCGCGCAACCACATGGGACCTGGCAGGAAGCGGTACGCCTGCCCGTAGATGAAGACCGCGGCCAGGAATGTGCCGACGGCCGCGTGGGCGATCCAGGCCACCCAGGGATACTGGCCAGCGGCCAGGGCGTGTCCGGTAATCGCCTGATAGATCACCACCAGGAACTCTGGGCCGGAGTCCCACACGTAATGGTCCCAGGCGGCAAACAGGATAGCTCCGACCGTGCCGCCGAGGAGAACCAGCAAAAGCGTGGCGCCGTGACGGAAAGCCGTCGATCGTGTTGTCATTGGCACTGACCCCTTTCTCCCAGGCCCAGCCTGTCCAGGCTGGCAGCCCGGGCGTTGGCTCGCGGTTAGCCGCCCTTGAGCGTGTTGAGATACGCCACGATGTCGAAGATCTGTTCTTCGGACAGCGTGGTGGCGAAATTGTTGGGCATCACGCCATCGTTGAACCCGGCGACGATATACGCGTTAGGCTTCACGATCGACTCGTACAGGTACTGCGAGCCAGAAGTCGCCTGCCCTTTATAACCGGCTTCTTTGATGATTTCTGCCGCCTGTGTGCCAATCGTAGACAGGTTCGGACAGACCGGTTGCTCAGTGCCGGTAACCTGATGGCAGGCGGCACAGGCCTGCGAAGCAAAGACCTGCTGCCCCTTGGCCGGGTCGCCTTTGGCCAGCGCGTCGTCCGCGGGCAGTGCAGCAACCACGGGCGCCGGCGTCGCCGCGGGCTGGCCCTCGGGTGACGTTGTCGGCACGACAAACGCCTGCGCCACGGCGGTGGCCGTGGCGACCACACTCTCATTTCTATACGGCGAATTGGCGGGCATACTGGCTGGGTAAGCAGGTAATAAGCGCCCCAGCCGAGAAGCGCAATGTAGAGCAGCCATAAAAAATGGGGATTCCTGGGTCTTTTCACGCTCCAGGTGCGTACTTTCTTCGATGATCACTGGCGTATCAGCCATGCGTGCCTCCCCTGGCGGTCAATCCTCTTCCAGGTCCAACATGCGGTACTTGACGCCCTCGATGTCCTCGAACTGCCGGCTGCGGTAGGCCCACAGCAAAAAGAGCCCATGACCAGCGCAAACAGGCCTGTCACCAGCAGAACCAGGCCAACCGATGCCGACATATCACCCTCCCTTGAGTGAGTTCAGGTAGGCGACGATATCGACGATCTGCTCCTGGCTCAATGTGGCGGCAAAATTGTTGGGCATGACACCGTCGTTGAAGCCGGCCACGATAAACGCGGCGGGATGAACGATGGATTCGTACAGGTACTGCGGCCCTGACTGGGCCTGGCCCTGGTAACCCGCCTCGGTGATGATCGTCGCGGCCTGTGTGCCAATCGTCGACAGGTTGGGACAGACCGGTTGTTCGGTTCCGGTGACCTGATGGCAGGCGGCACAGGCCTGCGAAGCGAAGATTTGCTGCCCCTTGACCGGGTCACCCTTGGCCAGCTCCTCGTCGCTGAGCAGGGCCACTGGCGGCGGTGGTGTGGCCGTCGCGCCGCCGGGGGTAGTCGTAGTCTCCGCCAGGACCGACGGCTTCTGAATTCAGGCTCATCAGGTAGGCGGTTACCGCCTCCAACTGCTGGTCATTCAGGTACGAGTACGACGGCATGATCGGCCCGGCGATACTGAACGCGGGTCCTTCAGATGCTGAATGTGCCAGGCAGCCGCCGGCAGTCGGTCGCCCACCCACATGATGTCCGGGCCGGTACGTTCGGCTCCAGTGAGGCCGGCTGGCGGAAGAAGTAGTCACCCGCCACCGAGACCGGGCCCAGGTTCATGGCCTGGTCGGCCACCACCGGGCGCACGTACTGCGTATGACAGTACCAGCACCCTTCTTGCAGGAAAATGGCCCGGCCCTGACTCTCCAGGGTTGTTGGCGCCTTAGCGCGCCGAGGGAGTGATCAGGTCGATATCAGTGAGGGGCAGTACGGTCGTGATGGCCGTGCCTATCAGGAAGACGAGCAACGCACCTGCTAGAACAATGTTGAGTCGCATACCATGATCTCCTTCACCCTCACACGGCGGCGGTCGCCGGTCGCGCCTGACCTGCCTCGGCGGCTTCAGGTTTGTTCTGCCAGGTCAGAAAGACGTTGTAGGCGAACAGAATGACGCTGATCAGCATCAAAGCGCCCGAAATCATGCGGATCATGTAGTACGGCGCCTGGGNCCGTACCCCCTCCAGGAACGGCACACCCTGGGTCCACATTGCACCCTGGACCAAACCGCCGATCCACAGGCTAATTGCAANAACCAAAANACCGACCAGGGCAAACCAGAACTGCCATTCCATCATCTGCGAGCGCGCCATCTCCTTACGACCGACCAGCCGCGGCAGCACGTAGTAGATGCCGCCCATAGCGAAGAAGGTGAATGTGCCGAACAGGGCGAGGTGCGCGTGCCCCGGGACCCAGTTCGTGAACTTCACCACCTGGCTCACGCTGCGCAGCGACTGGCTGGGCCNCAGGCAGGTGATCAGGTAGAAGACGGTGCCCGAGACGAAGAAGCGGATCGGCAGGTTGGTCACCAGCATGTGCCATTTGCCGCGCATCGTCCCGAAGAAGTTCACGACGACGGTCGAAACGGGCAGAATGAGCAGAATGCTGAACAAAATGGCAACCGTTTGTAGCCAGTAGGGCACCGGCCCNNCCACCAGGTGATGGGCGCCGGTCCAGATGTAGAAGGAACCGATCGTCCAGAAGCCGATCAGCGACAGGCGGTGGCTGTACAGCGGGTTGCGGGTGATGACGGGCAGCAGGTAGTAGACCGCGCCCACGCCCATGGTCGTGAACCACAGGCCCAGAATGTTGTGCCCGTAGAACCAGTTGATGTTGGCATCATTGACGCCGCTGANTGGCGCCGGCGAACGGGGCCTGGACCGTCGCGGTAAAGGGGTCATCCACATCACGTTGCCGATGAAGTAGATCAGCGGCATCCAGATGAACGATCCCATGATGTACCACAGGCTGGCGTAGAGCTGCCGCTCCTTGCGCAGCAGCACGGTCATGAACACGTTCAGGCCGGCCAGAGCCAGGCCAACCATCACGCCCACGTCCAGGATCCAAATCGNCTCGGCGTATTCACGCCCCTGCGACATTCCCATGAGCAGGGTGATTGCGCCCAGCAGCACGACCAGGTTCCATGCCCACATGGTGAAATTGCCCAGCCGCTCGTTCCACAGGGGGCGTCGGCAGAGTTTGACCACCACGTAGTAGGCAATACCGATCTGTGCCATGGAGAGCCAGCCAAACGCCTGACCGGCAATGTGTGCGGGGCGCATACGACCGAAGGACAAAAAGCTGACGCCAGCAAGGAAATCGGGGAATGACATCTTGATGGCCAGAATGATGCCNNGAGCGTGGAGCCCCACCAGCAGCCAGAAAGTAGCTGACAGGATGAAGCGACGGGCCGAACTTCCACTCTCATTGCTCAGAATTAGTTCCATGCAGTTCCTCCCATTGCAAAAAAGCGACAACGGACGGGGTTGATCCTGCAATCATTCTACCATCACTCAGAAGCAATTGTAAAGTTTTTCACGATCGACTCGACAGTTCCCACCCACCCCCTTTGGGCGGGTCGATCGCAGTCGGGCCGGCGTGTCACACACGTTTGGCCGCTTGAATCGTTCCGGGAGGGGCGTCGGAAATACGCCCTACGCGGCAGGTTGGCCGTCAACCGGCCGCCGGTTCGCGCAGGAAGCGCCAGCGCTGCAACAGCTGCTGCCACCAGGGGCGGGATGCCACCGTGCGTACGGTCACCTGGTGCTGCCCCGGCAGCCCTCCAGGGCCACGAAGCGATCACGACCGACCTGCTCGACGGTGAAGGTGCGCGGGCTATCGTCAAGTTGTACGGCCGCCGCCTCCTGGCCAGGCGGCAGGCGCAGCCACAGGGAAANCGCACCCACGCTGGTCGTCCGGTAAGCCAGGTGCAGCGCCGCGGGCGTGGGTCGATAGTCGTACCACACCTGCCGGTCGGTACCGGGCAGCGCGACGGTAATCGTACCGGGGTACTCACCCAGGCGTACGGTCAGCCGCAGGCGGTCATGGTCCGGCCAGGCGACCCCGTACAGCCNCTGGACAGTGGCCTGCATGACGGTCGCGGCGGCCGCGGCGTAGTCGTGAGCAGCGGATGGTGCTCCGTCCACCAGACTGCGCCATTCGGGGATGTGTCCCCCTGTACGTCCCAGGTGCGCCAACTGCCGCAGGTGCAGCAGGCCGCGCGNCGCGTCGCCCGCCTCGAATTCGGCCAGGACCTGCACGCCAGCCCACCAGTCCCACAGGCCGCCGTTCTGGTACAGGCCCCACTGCATCTCAGGGTACGGGAAAGTCCAACTACCGTAGGGGCGCCACAGGCTGAGGCCAGGCTGTAACTGGCCGGCGGCCAGCTGGGCTTCGGCCAGTTTGTCCAGAATACTGCGCGTCTGCGGTGGACTGGTGAAGCCGGCCCACACCGCGACCGCGTTGCCGATGGCCAGGATCCGCCCTTCATCGAAATTGTGCTGCCAGGGCGGTTCGCCATCAGGGCCGGGCAGGTGCACGTGCAGGCGGTAAAAACCCCGGTTGGGTTGCCAAAGGGCGCGGTTGGNCCGCGCCCGTACGGCGCTCGCCCGCGCACGCCAGCGCTGCGCGGGCGTGGCATCGCCCACGGTTTCCCACCAGGCGGCCAGGTGATTGGCCGCCCGCCAGGCCAGCACCTGGTCGTAGATCGGCGCGGTGCGNNGATGGCGCGCGGGGTCGATGTCGGTGCGGTCGGGGGCGGTGGCGTCGAGGGTCACATCGCCCCAGTCGGTGGTGTGGCCGCGCCAGATCAGGCCGCTGGCCGCGTCGACGCGTGTGCGCCACAGCCAGTCGAGCGCCGCATCCAGCCGATCGATCACACGCGGCCCCGCGACGCGGTTGTCGTCGCTCAGGGTCGAGGTGAGCCAGGCCGNGTCGGCAAGATCGACCACGGCCGCCGCGGCTTCGATGAGCGATGTTTCTTCATCGGACGTGGCCGACGCCTTGTCGATGCGGCCATCGGCGTGCAGCACACCGGGCAGCGCCCNCGCGCCGGCTGGCCAGCCGTCATCGTCGCTGGTGGTCTGAGCAGTGTACTGCCGGCGCAGGAAGGCTTCGATGCCCGGCTGCCACTCGGCCGGCGGGTAGAGCGTCCGGGCGGCCGTGACGATCCAGGCCGTATCGCGCGTACAGCGGTGAATAGGACGCGGCAGGGTGAAAACCGGTCACCGTTCGGCCACCCGCGTCCACCCAGCTGACGTGGGTCTGCGAGAGGGTTGCCCGGGCGGTGGGCAGGATATGCTCGATGGCCTGGTCAGCCGGAAACGACCAGCCCGTGCCGCCGGCCAGCCACACCACCAAACCCAGTATCCAGGCCAGCGCCATGGCGCTTACGCCTCCACCACGGTGGGGGTGGTTCGTCGTACGACTGGCGGCCGACGCGCAGGAGGTAAAGAGGAGAGCGCCCACGAGCGACAGAATACCCGACAGCAGCAGCCCGGCCTCGATGCTGTAGGTCTGCGCCAGATATGTGCCCACGATGGGGCTGACGAAAGTGGCCACGTAGGTGGTCGTCTGATTGATGCCGATGTAGCGTGCCTGCTCGCCGGGTGGGCAGGTGTGCAGCAGGATGTCGAAGAAGACCAGGTTGATACCGGCCTGGAAGACGCCATTGATCGCGGCGAAGAAGGGCAACGGCAGCGGCGTGCGCGCCAGCGCGGTGAGCAGCGGGTACAGGCTACCGCCGAACGCNNACAGCAGCAGGGCAAACCGTTCGCCCCGCCGGCGGGTGATGCGCGTCCAGGCGATGTAGGCCACCAGCAGGGCCACGGTCTGTGCGGTGTTGATGATGCTGATCCAGGCGTCGGAGGCGTTGGCCTGGCGCACCCAGTAGATGGGCAGCAGGGGCAGCGCCATGGTCAGGCCGGCGCGGAACAAGAACTGGCTGAAGGTGAAGCGTACGAACTGCGGGCTGCGACGCAGGACGTGCAGGTCACGGCGCCAGGGTGAGGCGACGTGCGCGCCGGCAGGTCGGGCGGGTGGGGCCTGGTCGGGCAGTGTGATGCGGCTGGAAAACAGGAAACTGATCAGCCCACCGATGGCCGAGAGGACGAAGATGATCTGGTAGTTGATGGGAAAACCGACACGTTCCAGGATCAGGCCGGNCCCTAGAATGGCCAGGGCATTGGCCAGCCCCAGGATCGACCAGCGCTGCGCCATCAACGAAACGCNGCCGCGCGGCCCGGCGACCTGACCCATGACCACGGTGAACGCCACCGACACCACCGTCTGTGGCAGCGTCGCCACGGCCCAGATGCCCACGATGATGACGGGTGCGGTATCGCGGGNCAAAAAGGGCACCAGGCCAGTCAAGGCGTAACACGAGATGACCATCAGGCGCGCCAGCGAGAACCAGGGCACGATCTGCCGGCGGCCGGCGAGGAAGTTGCCGATCGGAATGGCCAGCAGCATACCGGTCAGGGCCGGCATGGCGGTCAGCAAGCCCACCATAAAATCGGACGCGCNCAGACGCACCAGAAAGACCGAGAGAAAGGTGCCGATGCCGGCGGCGATGCCCACGCCGACGGCGTCGATGGTGACGTTGCGTCGGTTGCGCGCCGCGACGTCAGGCGGATGGCGCAGCGCGCCCACTGGCTGCTCAGCGCCGAACGGCCTGGGGAAGCGTGCCCAGCGGCGCGCCCAGTTCTTCCCAATGGCCCTGCGAGTCGTCGGGCGGGTGCACCCACACCCGTTTGGGCATGGCATAACGCGCATGCCGGTATCTTAACAGACTTGGCCAAGATCGGCAACAAGTCTCGTCGAGGCGTTCACGCGGCTGCGGCGACCTCTTCCATCCATGCCGGCTTGAGCGNATAGTAGAGTACGTCGGGGTCGATATCGGCGCCGTTTGCCCAGGTAATCACGCCGCCTTCGATCTTCATCGCTCGAAAACACGCAGGATCATGCCTGATTGGCTCGAAGATAGGCCCGCGTAAGTAGATGGTGAGATCGACTTTACGCTGTACACCGTTGTCGAATGTGATCAATACCTCAAAACCGTGCAGGGGTTCTACCGCACTCACGCACGCGCGGCCCCAATGTATCCATGATCTTCTCTCCTTATCTCAGGGCCGATCTCTTCCAACGGCAGATTCTGGCGCGCCCGTTCCCAGTCGACTCTGAGCCNCGTTCGGTGGTCTGGTGCCCACTCAACCACCATGCTGTGCGCCCGCCTCGGGAGATGGCCGCGCACGGTTTCCAGTGTTTCGATGGTGTAAACCGCCTCGAACTCCCCATACCCGGCGTGAAAATGGGGCGGCGAGTGGTCGTTGAAGTACATGTAGATCATCACGCCCTAGAAAGCCGAGATCCTGGGCGCCGGGATAGCCTCGTGCTTGAGTAAGGTTGAGCCAATTGTAGCAGCATCTCACGGGGCCGACAAACCCAGGTCAGCAAACTGCGATGCTTGACATTTGGCGCCCAACTCGTTACAATCTGACCCTCATTGAAAGCGGCATCAAGATTTGTATCAAGATTTGATGGAGGGAGAGGACTTATGACGATCCGACGGGTGGTGCTCATCTACCCCAAACGTGATGGACGCATCTTTGGTAAGGCGGCCGGCACACCCTACACCCTGATGCGCCTGGCCTCGCTGGTGCCTGACGAAATCCCCGTCGAGATCTGGGACGAGAACCTGATGCGGCTGCCGTTGGAGACGCTGGGGCCGCACGACCTGGTGGGCGCGACCGCGATGAGCCTGGCGATCGATCAGGTCAAAGAGATGGAACCCCACATCCACCGCCAGGGCGCCACCCTCGTGGTGGGAGGCACGCACACCACCCTCATCCCCGATGAGGTCGAAACGTGGGCCGATGCCGTGGTCGTGGGCGAAGCGTACCACACCTGGCCGCAGATCATCCGTGATTTTGATGCCGGCGCCCTGCAGTCGCGCTACACCGACGTCTCCTGGTCCGACCTGAAAGGGGTCGCCCCGCTGAGCGACCGCGTCATTCGGATGGTCGACGAAACCAACAACTACTGGACGCCGATGATCGAGATCACGCGGCTGCCNCGCAACTGCTCATTCTGTACGGCCATCCGGGTTTCGGGCCGCATCATGCGTCATCGCCCGATCCCCGAAGTGATCGATGAGATTCGCCGCCGGCGGATCAAACGNTTTTTCCTCACCGACGACAACTTTGGCCTCAATTTCCGCACCGACCCCGACTACTGCGCCGAGCTGTTCGAGGCGCTGCGTAAGGAGAAGCTGCACAGCTGGACGGCACAGGCCGAGCTCATGGTCGGCGAGCACCCCGAACTGCTGGAAATGGCCCGCGCCNNGCACCTCGATAAACTGTTCATCGGCTTCGAATCGGTCAACCAGTCCAACCGGCGCNNGCTGGGCGGCAAGAGCAAGGGCAAGATCGAGGACTACAAACGTACGATCAAGACCATGCACGAGCACGGACTGAGCGTCGTCGGTCTGTTTGTGTTTGGCTTCGACGGTGACACGCCGTCAGTCTTCCAGGACACCTGGGATTTCGTGCGCGAAAGTGAAACCGATTCGGTCAGCGTCACGATCCTGACGCCGTACCCCGGCACACCCCAGCGCGAGCAGCTGATCCGTGAGGGGCGGCTCTTGGACCAGAGCGTCGACGGCTGGCGCAAGTACGACGTGTCCCACGTCACCTTCGTGCCGGCGCAAATGACGGCGCAGCAGCTGTTCGAGGGCTACGACTGGATCTGCAAAAAACTGTACAACCCCATGGCCATTACCCAGCGCGGCCTGCGTACCCTGTCACGCTACCCCATCCACAAAGCACGGCAGAAGTTTTTCTCTTCGTTCAGTACCGATTTGGGCTACCGTACGACGTACAACTGGCGCCACGCCTAGTGGGGCGCTTGCCATGACTGTAGGAACCGGGTTTTGGCTGCAAAAACAGCAAGCATGGCCCCAGGCATTGCATTTTAAGGTTGGCCCCGATGCCAACCGGAGCGGACGCGACACGGCCCACGAGGACACTGACCATGCCTGAATTTGCGCCTTTCAGCGGCACGGAAAGCCCCGACCAGCTGGCGGTCTGGGTGGCTTTTGCCCGTGACCTGGCACACACCAGTGGCAAGTTGATCATGCGCCACTACCGCACNCCCTATACGATCGAGACCAAGGCGGACGACACGCCGGTGACCATTGCCGACCGGCAGGCCGAAAGCCACATGCGCGACCTGATCATGGCGCGTTTTCCCGACCATGGCATTCTCGGCGAAGAGTTTGGCGCCCATCAGCCGGGCGCGACCTACCAGTGGGTGCTCGACCCGATCGACGGCACCAAGTCGTTCGTCTGCGGGACGTACCTCTTCGGCACGCTCGTCGCGCTGCTGNNCGAGGGTCGTCCGATCGTCGGGGTCATTCACCACCCCGTGACGAATGACATGCTGATCGGTACCGGGCGGGAAGCCTGGTTGAACGGTCAGCCGGTCAGGGTTCGCCCCTGCACCCGCCTCGCGGACGCGGTGCTGTTGACGACGTCGCACTGGAACGTGCATGCCCACCAGAACGGCGCCGCGTTCGATGCCCTCNNGCGGCAGGTGAAGCTCTATCGGTCCTGGGGTGACTGTCACGGTTACTTCCTGTTGGCCACCGGTGGCGCCGACATCATGACCGACCCGATCATNGGCCCCTGGGANCTGATGGCGCTCATTCCGGTCGTCGANGGGGCCGGCGGCCGCATCACCGACTGGCACGGCGGCGATCCCATCACCGGCCCGGGTGTCGTCGCCACCGCCGGCCCGCTGCACAGCGCGGTGCTACACGCGCTGAACCCGCGCTGATCGACCACCTGGCGCCCACCGCAGCACTCACCGCACGGAACGCACAGCACGGCGCAACAGAACCGCCCCACCGGGGACTTTACGTGCGGAATGCCTGGTAATTTTTGACATGAAACGCAATGTCCGGGATAATGCACGACTGATCCCGGTTGGAAGGAGTTATCACGTATTTATGAGCAAACGTTCCGCGGCGCAAGGCCGCACGCCAGCGGCAGGCCGCGGCGCAGGGGGCCGGCGAACCCGTCGGGTAACGGCCAGGTGAGCACCGCAACGCCGCCCAAGGCCGCGACCAACAAGGCCCAGGGAGGCAAGGCGCAGGCTGGTAAAACCCAGCCCAAATCGAAGACCCGTGGCACCTGGTTGACGGTTGCCCTGGCCTTCATTCTGATCGACGCCATCATCGGCGCGGTGATCGCGGTCGCCTTCATGAAACAGGACGATCCCAACATGCCGTTGCTGATCACGGCGGCCGGTCTGGTGGCCCTGCTCGGCGTGGCAGCCGCGGTCGGGCTGTGGTTCTGGAAGAAGTGGGCGCTGGTGCTGTACGTCGTCACCATCTTGGCTAGTGTGGGCATAGGCCTGATGGTGGTTCCGTCACTGTTTATGGCCTTCCACGCCGTCATCCCGCTGTTGATCCTGGGCGCGGCGCTGTCGGTGGACAAGAAGCTGCCGCTGTTCGAGTGACGCGGCCGGGCCTGCCAGGCGGCGCCTGATTCATGACACGACACCCACCAGCCCGGTGTGCACCGGAGTTGGTGGGTGTCGCTTTCTGGCGGCTTGCCCGCTGGCCAGCAGCGGGTGGCTGTTTGGCATCAACCCCAGCCATGCAACCCACCGCCCTCGCACGCGATGGGCAGGGCAACCTGCACGTCACCTTTTACACATCATAAAAGTTGATGTATAATGAATTAACATTAGAAAAGGTGATGTTGAAAATGACTACACTAAGCAAGCGCCCTCTACAGGTTTACCTGCGGCCAGATCAGGTCGATGCGCTGCGTGCGCTGGCGCGCAAGCGCGATGTATCTCTGGCCGAGCTTGTTCGTGAAGGGGTTGACCGTGTGATTGCCGATCTGCCCATCGAAGACGATCCATTGTGGGACATCGTCGATCTTGGCGCGTCTGGTATCCGGGACATGGCAGCCAATCACGACCGATACCTGGTCGATGGGGAACGAGCGGACAACCAGTATGGCGTGTAATGTCTTTGTTGATACCGGAGCCTGGGTTGGATTGGCGGATCGTAGTGACAATCTACATGAACCAGCCAAGGCTGCATATGCCACCATACTGCAACCGCCAATCCGTCTGGTGACCACCAACCTGATCGTTGCTGAAAGCTATGCCCTGATCCGGCGCCGTGTTGGGTACGAGGCGGCAATGCGTTTTCTCCAATCGCTGCAGACCTCACCACGATTGGAGAAGGTGCTATCCGATTGGGCGCTGGAAAGAGACGCAGAAGCGATCCTCCGTCGTTACACCGACCAGGATTTCAGCTATGTCGACGCAGTGAGTTTTGCTGTGATGCGAGCACACAACATCACTGAAGTGTTTGGCTTCGACGGTCACTTCCGTATTATGGGATTTGTGCTGCGACCGTGACGGCCACCGGCTGCCTCCGCGTTATCTCTCCTGCCAGATGAACCGCGCCTGCGCGGTCGAGTCGGGGTACATCTCCAGTACTTTGCCGCCCGGCCCTGCAGGTAACAGCGCCAGCCCCGGTAGAGCGTGGGCGTCACGCACTGGCGTGCGGTGTCGTAGGCAAACTCGGGCGCCAGGCCCAGCCCAGCCGCTGGCGCGCCCGCTGAGCCTTCCGCTCATCGCGCCAGAGCAGCCCAAACCCGCTGACCGGTTCGTACAGCCCGGGCGGCGTTTCGCCCGCGGTTGTCGGGTGATGCACCCGGCTTGCTGCACCGGGCCGATGAGCATCTCCATCGTGGCCTGTTCGCCGGGGCCGGCTCGTAGAATACGTAGAAGGTATCGCTGGCTTCGACCCACACCATGAAGCCGTGCTCGAAGTACTGTGCGGCCGCCGCCGAGCGCTGCGGCGCGGTCTCCGGGCAGCGCGGGTGGGTTGGCGAAGAACCAGTCACGCCAGCCGCGGCACAGCAGCCGCACCGGCTGTACCGCCCACGCAAACTGGTCCCCGTCCGGACCATCAACCCGAGTCCATCGTAGGCCACCGTATCCTCCGTGCTGGTGAATGCCATACGACCTGCGGCTGGCACAGTTTGCACCCAACGGCTGGTTCACACAGACGATCGACAGCGCGGGCGACGTCGGCGCGTACGCATCACTCGTGCTCGACAGCGCCGGGCGACCCATCATTGCCTGCGCCGACCGCAGTCGGGGCGATCTCAAGCTGGCACGCTGGACCGGCAGCGCCTGGACGGTCGCGACCACCGACGGGCGGGGACGCCGGTGCGTTCGCCTCCCTGGCACAGGATGCCGCAGGTGACCTGCACGTCAGCTACTACGACAGCAGCCAGGGTGACCTCAAGGTCGCGCGCAGCCGTGAGGGTGGCTGGGTGATCGAGACGGTCGACAGTGCCGGCGACGTCGGTCTGTACACCGCGCTGGCGCTCGATGCCGCCGGCGCCGGTGGTCAGCTACTACGACCGGACGCAGGGTGACCTCAAGCTGGCGCAGTGGGTGGATGGCCAGTGGATCGTCGAGACCGTCGATGTCTCGGGGACGTGGGGCTGTACAGTGCGCTGATATTGGATGGCCAGGGCAACCCGGCAATCAGTTATCACCGCAGCGATGGGGGCGGGCCAGGTCGCGCCGCACGGGCGGTCAGTGGATCATTCAGGACGTCGCGACGGGCTGGGCCGTTGGCGCCTACACCGCCCTGGCGCGATGAGCAGAGCAACCTGCACGTCACCTTCTACGATGGGAACTACCGTGATTTAGAATATGCCACCAGCCTGCCGGTGCGGAGTTTTTGCCTTTGGCGCGTAGATCACGGGATTGACGATGGCCACTCACGCCTGATATGGGAGACTCACTCGTAATCTATCAACGCCAGTTACTGAGGAACTCTAGCCAGTTGTGCATATCGTCGGCCGTACGTTCGTTGAGCAATCGAAGAAGGCGCCTGATGACTGTGCCGATTTCCAACTGGTCAGACACGATGATCCCGGCGTGAATCTGTGTCGACTGCAGATAATCGGTATGCAGCTTGACAAAATCGCCGCGGTTGAAGGTGAAGATCGTGCGGTTCTGCGCCGTGGCGTATGTGANGCGATCCGCGTCAGAGATACCGATGTTGCTGGCTTCGCTGGCGGTGAGAACATCGACCTGCCGCGCGGAGCGCTCGGACGAGCTCGTGCGCTGCGCGTCTTCATCGAGATAGAGGCGAATAGGATCAGGCACTGATGGCACGACCTTATTGGGTGATCAGTACTCTTTCCGCATCAGCGCGTATGTCGGCTTCGATTTCATCAGTGTGAAGATGATAGTAAGCGAGCGCGGCATAAACCTGAGCCAGGCTCACCGGTAACTCGAGGGTGATGTCCTCGGGGCTGTAGCCTTGTTTGTACATGATGGCAAGGGCACGCACAGTGGTACCCGTGCCAGCCAGAATTGGCCGCCCGTTATGGATGGCGGGAGTCTTCTCGATCGGCTCATCGAGTGTTTGGGTTGCTAACATCGTCATGCCCTTTGTACGTCGTACGCCCAGATGGCCTTTTCGATTGAAGGCCAATATTACCGCAGAAATGGATCATTAGCAAACGTGGTTTGCCGCTACCTTTCCTGCCAGATAAACCGCGCCTGTGCCGTCGAGTCGGGGTACATCTCCAGTACTTTGCCGTCCGGCCCTTGCAGGTAACAGCGCCAGCCCCGGTAGAGCGTGGGCGTCACGCACTGGCGTGCGGTGTCGTAGGCAAGCTCGGGCGCCAGGGCCAGCCCAGCCGCTGGCGCGCCCGCTGAGCCCTTCCAGCTCATCGCGCCAGAGCAGCCCAAACCCGCTGACCGGTTCGTACAGCCCGGGCGGCGTTTCGCCCACGCGGTTGTCGGGTGATGCACCCGGCTTGAAGCACCGGGCCGATGAGCATCTCCATCGTGGCCTGTTCGCCGGGGCCGGCTCGTAGAATACGTAGAAGGTATCGCTGGCTTCGACCCACACCATGAAGCCGTGCTCGAAGTACTGTGCGGCCGCCGCCGAGCGCTGCGGCGCGGTCTCCGGGCAGCGCGCGGTGGGTTGGCGAAGAACCAGTCACGCCAGCCGCGGCACAGCAGCCGCACCGGCTGTACCGCCCACGCAAACTGGTCCCCGTCCGGACCATCAACCCGAGTCCATCGTAGGCCACCGTATCCTCCGTGCTGGTGAATGCCATACGACCCGTGAGCGGCGCCGGCACGCAGCGGCTTTCCCATGGCCGCCCGGCAATGGGGCAGATCTGCGCGTTCGCCGACCGCCTGCCAGGTCAAGGTCGGCTGTTCGCCCAGGGTCTGCGTGGTGGTGGGCGCCACGCTGAACGAGATCACGCGCGCGCGGCCGGCGCCGGGGTGTTGGTGGGTCGCGGTGCCGGAGTCGGCGTGCGGGTGGGCGGCTGCGTCGCCGTCGCGGCGGTGGTCGGCGTCGCCGTCGGGTCGGCCTGGGTTGGTGTCGCGGTTGGACTCTCCAGGGTGGGCGTCGGTGTGTCGGAGACCGCGGTAGGGGTGTCGGTGGCTGCCACGGTGACTACGGCGGTGGCAGGGCCGTCGTGGCGGTGGGGTCGGCCGCTGCGATGGTGGCCGGCTGCGTGGGTGCGGCCGTGGCCATTTGGCCTGGTGGTGCAGTGACTGTCAGGCCTGGCGTGGCCGGCGGCCCACCGCAGGCCGCGAGCAGCAGCAGACCAACCAGGCTGGCGATGGGCAGGTGTAGGCGTTGTATGGTGCTCCTCCTCGGTCAGCGCAAAGTGGCCAATATGCTCCAACGGCCCTATTGTAATGCCAATGCCCCCGCTGTCCAAGTGTGAACGCTGCCGTGCCCTGATCCCCAATCCCAACCCCCATCCTCTACGTTCCCTGCCGCGGCCGGTACTGGATCGCTTCGGCCAGATGGGCGGTTTCGATGTGGTTGTTGCCGGCCAGGTCGGCGATGGTGCGGGCGAGCTTGAGGATGCGGTGGTAGGCGCGCGCTGAGCCTGGCTGGCGCATGGCTGCGCGCAGCAGGGCGCGGCCGCTGTGATCGACGGTGCAGAACGCGCACCTCGTTGGGGCCATGTCGGCGTTGCACGTGAGGTGGGGCTTACTTTTGAAACGTTCGCCCTGGCGCTGGCGTGCAGCTTCCACCCGCGCCCGCACCAGGCGTGAAGGCTCTCCCTGGCGGTCGTCGGTCAGCTTGTCGAAGTCGACCGGCGGCACCTGCACGTGGATGTCGATACGGTCCAGCAGGGGGCCGGAAATGCGGTGTTGGTAGCGCGANNTCATGGCGGCCGAGCAGGTGCACTCCACTGTGGGGTGGCCGTAGTAGCCGCAGGGGCAGGGGTTGAGGGCGCCAATGAGCATGAAGTTGGCGGGGAAGGTCAGGCTGCCCTGGGCACGGGCAATCGTCACGATATGATCTTCGAGCGGCTGGCGCAGCACCTCGAGCGTGCGCGTGTCGAACTCGGGCGGCTCGTCGAGGAAGAGGACGCCGCGGTGGGCCAGGCTGATCTCGCCTGGCCGTGGCCAGCGCCCACCGCCCACCAGGCCGGCGTGGCTGATCGTGTGGTGCGGNNCGCGGAAAGGGCGTTGACGGATCAGCGGCACACCGTTGCTGTTCTGCAAGAGGTCGCCCACCGAGTAGATACGCGTGATGTCGAGCGCTTCGTTGAGCGTGAGCCGCGGCAGGATCGACGGAATGGCGCGGGCGATCAGGGTTTTACCGGCGCCGGGCGGGCCGGCCATCAGCACGTTGTGCCCACCGGAGGCCGCGACCTCGATCGCACGTTTGATGTGCTCCTGGCCGCGAATATCGGCGAAATCGAAGGGGTAGGCAACCTCTGGCTCTTCTTCGCTGAAGGCCAGGCGTGTGGTGTAGGGGCGAATCGGCAGAGCGCCATTGAGATGGGCGACGATGGCGTTGAGTGAATCGACCGGCAGCACAGTGACAGAATCGATCAGCGCGGCTTCGGGGGCATCGGCCTGGGGCACGTAGAGGCAACGGATGCCGCGCTCGGCAGCCAGGGCGGCCATGGGCAGGACGCCGTTGATGTGGCGGACCTCGCCGTCGAGACCCAGTTCGCCGACGACCATGGCGTGATCGAGGCTGTCGGCCGGGATCTGGCGGGTGGCGGCCAGAATCGCCAGGGCAATGGGGAGGTCGTAGGCCGGCCCTTCCTTACGCAGGTCGGCCGGGGCGAGGCTGATGGTGAGGCGGGTGCCCGGGAAGTGGAAGCCGGAGTTCATGATCGCGCTGCGCACACGTTCACCGGCTTCACGGATCGCGGCGTCGGGCAGGCCGACGATAGTGACTTTGGGCAGGCCCGCGGTGATATCGACCTCGACCGCGATCACGGCCCCTTCCAGACCGATCAGTGCACAACTTGTGACGCGCGCCAGCATGGTGGCCCTCCCGCCGAGTGAACTACTGGGGTTAACGAATTTGACGGGCCTTTTTCGCGCGTTATCCTTCCTGTTTGACAGTCACCATTTACCTGCACTGGCGCGCAGCGATTCACACCATGGCGGGATCATCCTACAATGTGAGGTCATCGGAATACGCCATGTATCGTATACCTGTCGCCGCAAGGAAAACGAGGGTGAGGTCGATCGCGACCGGCGTCTGGTGGGGATTGGGCTGGGCGCGGCCCTCGGCCTGGTTTATGTGCTGGTCTCGCAGGGCATCAACGTCGTCTTTTTGTCCAATATCCCCCTCTTTCTGCCGCCGCTGGGCTTCTGGGGCAATGTCGCGCTGGGCACGTTGTGGGGCGGACTGCTGGGGTTGATCTGCGCCTGGCCGCACAGCACCGCGATCGGGGTGACATTGGCCAGCCTGGCCAGCGTCACCATAACGATCGGGCGCAGCCTGTTGAGCATGAACGAAGGCCTGACCCGGCTGGTCATCATGGGCCTGGTGCTGGGTATCCCGGCCGCGTTCCTGATGGTTCCTGCCATGCTGGCGCTGCGTTGGACGATCAACGGCGTAGTGGACCTGCGCAGTCACCCGACGGCCGGTGGCCAGCGTTGGCGCGGCCCGCTGATCCTGCTGGCGCTGTGCGCGCTGATCGCCGCCTTTTCGCTCTACAACGCCAAGGCGCGCACCCTGTTGATACGTATGAACGATACCCTGCAGGTCGGCCTGGCGGCCGGCAGCACGGCGGAATTGCCGGTGGAGTTGCAGACCCTGCGCAGCGGCGATTTTCTGACCGATGCCGGTGACGCATACACGCTGCAGTGGACCGAGACCGACCTGGACCGCTTCATCGACCTGCGGCCATCCAACAACTACAGCGCCCACTCGGCCGTTCTGGTGCGCTTCGACAACGGCCAGAGCCTGGTCTGCCTCTACCCTGACGTGAACCTACGCCCCAACTGCGCCTTTCGCCCCCTAGCCAGCGCCATCCCGCGGCGACCGCTCTTTGCCGAGGATTGATGGTGGTGCGGGCCGGCCGGCGCCACCCGTCGAACGTGCGGCATCCGCCCAGCAACTCCCCATCTCGCGCGGAGCCGGGGCTTCAGCCGGGTTTGGCCAATCTGAACGGGTGCAGCGACCCAGCTCAAGCCTCAGCGCCGGGTGCACTGAGTTCAAATCTGGAATCGTGGAATGACCAGATACGCTTGATTTCCAGGGAAACCGGTGTATACTCGGCCTGTAAACCCGCCCTGCCAACAGAAGGAGTCGCGATGAAATTAAGCGATATCCCCTCGGCCGCCACGCTTAGCCCGGACGAGGTGCTGGCGACGCGCGCCTCCAGCCTGCGACGCCTGGCCACGCTGCTGCGGCTGGCGGCCGGCGTGGGCGCTGGCGGTCTATGAAAGCGGCGACATCCAGCGCCAGATGGTGGACGAGCTGCGCCAGGCCATCGCCCCCTGCCGTTGGTAGAGGTGTCGCTGTTGAAAGAGACGCCCGACCCGCTGCGCATCGTGCGCGGCATCGAACCGGACGGCGAGGCGCCGGTCGTCTCGTTTCACACCATCGAGCCAAGTGGCGGGCCTGGCCGGCTACCTGGATCTGGCGCGACGTCCTGGCGGGCTTCCCGCACCGGCTGCTCTTCTGGGTCAATCCGCACGACCGCGCGGGCTGGCCCGGCGCGCCGAACTTCTTCTCGCGACTCAGCGGCGTCTTCTATTTTCCCGGCGCGCCGGCGACCTCCGACCACGGCACGTCCCGCCCTGCCAGCCTGGCCGGGCCATCGAACCGGCGTCGACCGCCAGCGCCGTTCGTCGTCGGCCCTTTCTCCCGGCCGGCGACCAACGCCAGCGCGCCCAACAGATCGACTTTCTGCACCGGCGCATCCGCGCTGCGCGAGCCCACGCCCCGATTCCGCGGCCATCGGCGACGCCTGGTATGACCTGGCCGGCGCTTTCGAGCAGGCGCTGCCCCCGCTGGTTGGAGGGCGAGGCGGCCTATTTGGAAGCGGCACGCCTACGCCGCTGCCGGCATGACCCTGGCCGAGGCCGAGGCGCTACCAGGCCGGCGAGGCGGCGCGGCTACGACTATCCAGGGGCAAACAACCACCTGGCCGCCGCGCTGACCACCTTTCGCCGGCTGACCGATTCCCCGCGCGCCACCCCGGACGCCGTTGCCGGCGGAGCCAACGTGCTGACCGCCCAAGGGAGTGTGTTCCAGGCCCTGGCCCAATGGCAAGAGGCGCGGGCCAACTATGAGGAAGCCCTTGGCCTGTACAGGTCACTGTCCGATCTGACCGGCGAGGCGACGACGCTGAACAACATCGGGCTGGTGTACTCCGCCTTGGGGAGAAGCAGCAGGCGCTGGCGTACCTCGAGCAGGCGCTGCCCCTCTTTCGGCAGGTGGGCGACCGGGCGGGCGAGGCGGCGACGCTGAACAACATCGGGCGGGTGTACTCCGCCCTGGGAGAGAAGCAGCAGGCGCTGGCGTACTACCAGCAGGCGCTGCCCCTGTTTCGGCAGGTGGGCGATCGGTCGGGCGAGGCGACGACGCTGAACAACATCGGGCGGGTGTACGACGACCTGGGGAGAAGCAGCAGGCGCTGGTGTACCTCAGGCAGGCGCTGCCGCTGTTTCGGCAGGTGGGCGACCGGGCGGGCGAGGCGATGACGCTGAACAACATCGGCGGGGTGTACGACGACCTGGGCGAGAAGCAGCAGGCGCTGGCGTACTACCAGCAGGCGCTGCCCCTGATCCGGCAGGTGGGCGACCGGTCGGGCGAGGCGGCGACGCTGAACAACCTCGGCGGGGTGTACGACGCCCTGGGGAGAAGCAGCAGGCGCTGGCGTACTACCAGCAGGCGCTGCCCCTGCGCCGGCAGGTGGGCGACCGGTCGGGCGAGGCGACGACGCTGAACAACCTCGGCGGGGTGTACGACACCCTGGGGAGAAGCAGCAGGCGCTGGCATACTACCAGCAGGCGCTGCCGCTGCATCGGCAGGTGGGCGACCGGGCGGGCGAGGCGACGACGCTGAACAACCTCGGCGTGGTGTACGACGCCCTGGGCGAGAAGCAGCAGGCGCTGGCGTACTACCAGCAGGCGCTGCCCCTGCGCCGGCAGGTGGGCGACCGGGCGGGCGAGGCGATGACGCTGAACAACCTCGGCGGGGTGTACTCCGCCCTGGGGGAGAAGCAGCAGGCGCTGGCGTACCTCGAGCAGGCGCTGCCCCTGAGCCGGCAGGTGGGCGACCGGGCGGGCGAGGCGATGACGCTGAACAACATCGGGCTGGTGTACGACGCCTTGGGGAGAAGCAGCAGGCGCTGGCGTACCTCGAGCAGGCGCTGCTCCTGAGCCGGCAGGTGGGCGACCGGGCGGGCGAGGCGATGACGCTGAACAACATCGGCGGGGTGTACTCCGCCCTGGGCGAGAAGCAGCAGGCGCTGGCGTACTACCAGCAGGCGCTGCCCCTGCGCCGGCAGGTGGGCGACCGGTCGGGCGAGGCGGCGACGCTGAACAACATCGGGCGGGTGTACGACGACCTGGGGAGAAGCAGCAGGCGCTGGCGTACTACCAGCAGACGCTGCCGCTGTTTCGGCAGGTGGGCGACCGGTCGGGCGAGGCGGCGACGCTGAACAACCTCGGCGGGGTGTACGACGCCCTGGGGAGAAGCAGCAGGCGCTGGCGTACTACCAGCAGGCGCTGCCCCTGCGCCGGCAGGTGGGCGACCGGTCGGGCGAGGCGAGGACGCTGAACAACATGGCGGGGATTTACTTCGGCCAGGGCGACTACGCTCGCAGCGCCGGGATGCTCTCCAACGTGCTGGAGATCGCGCGCCAGCTTGGCGCCGTGGAAATGGAGGCGGCGTGTTCCTTCAACCTCGCCTTTGTCCTGCACCACCATTTGGGCGACACCGACCGCGCCGTGGCGTTGGTGCGGCGCTCGATCGACATCCTGCGTCAGTACGGCCTGCCGCAGGACGCCGCAGGCGGGACGCTGGCGCAGCACGAGGCGTTTCTGGCGGAGATGCTGGGCGGCGGGGACACACACTGAAGCAGGGCGCTGCCCACCGCAGCAGGGCGCTCTCCCATGTGCGTGGTAGCCGGGCAAATGACCACGCAGCGCACCACCCTTGCCCGGTCGCCTGCGCCGTGCCAGAATGCTGATCCTACCTCCCGTTTCAGATATCTAACGATCGTATGGCCTTGCGCTCTTACCGGCAGGCTCTGGAGGTGTCCCTCGTGTTGTTTACCGATACTGACCCGCAGACCGAAGCGGTTTGGCTCGACCTCCTGCGCCAGGCCTCTCCGNNGCGCAAACTGGCCATGGTCGGTGAGTTGAATGCCGCAGTGCGCACCCTGGCCTTGGCTGGCCTGCGCCAACGCTTCCCTGACGCCAACACGGCTGAGCTGCAGCGTCGCCTGGCCGACCTGCTCTTGGGCCCGACCTGGCCAGGGAGGCTTACGGCGCATGGAGCGGGGAACTCAGCGATGACCTCTGAGCCGATTGCCGTCACCCTGATCGTGATCGAGGCGCTGGACTCGCTCGGCGTGCGCTACGCCATCGGNGGATCGCTGGCCAGCGCGTTGCACGGTGTGNNGCGCGCGACCATGGATGCCGACCTGATCGCCGACTTGCANGCCCAGCATGTGCATCCNCTGGTGCAGAAACTGGCCGGGGCGTTTTACATCGACGAGGCTGCTGTCCGCGAGGCCGTGTCGAGTCGTCGCAGCTTCAACGCGATCCACCTGGCGACCATGTTCAAGATCGATGTGTTCATCCCCAAAGCGCGCCCCTTCGACGCGGCGCAGTTGGACCATGCCTCCACCCACCTGATTGCGACCAATCCTGACCGGTTGGCGTACGTCGCCAGCGCCGAAGATACAATTCTGGCCAAGTTGGATTGGTATCGTAAGGGTGGGGAGGTCTCCGAACGCCAATGGCGTGATGTGCTGGGCATCGCCAAAGTCCAGGAGGACCGACTGGACTGGGGTTACCTGCGCCAACAGGCAGCCGCGTTNGGCGTTGCGGACTTGCTGGGAAGGCTGCAGTCGGCCTGGTGATGCTCCCCAGCGCAGCCACAATGCCGCGCATCATGGAGATGCGGCGCACCAGGAAAGCAGCCAGTTCCCCCTCTGCTCTGCGTCCATCCGCGTTGCTCCGCGTCCGCATTCGGAGGATGCAGATCAACGCAGATCAGAAAAGATGCAACCCTCTTCCCCTCTGCTCTGCGTCCATCCGCGTTGCTCCGCGTCCGCATTCGGAGGACGCAGAGCAACGCAGATCAGAAAAGATGCAACCCTCTTCCCCTCTGATCTGCGTCCATCCGCGTTGATCCGCGTCCCAACTCGGCCTTTCAGGGCGACGCCATTTCCACTCCCCAGCATCCGGCCACCGCACTCAGGTCGGCCACGTCGATCACACCGTTGACCACCACATCGTAGCGGGGATCCCAGCCCGGATCGCCCGCGGCCAGGCCCCAGTGGGCGCTCACCAGGCCGATGTCGACGATATCGACCCGCTGATCCTCGTCCACGTCCATCACCGGACAGCCGGTGGGTGGGATCACGCCGCTCACCACCACGCTGACCTCGGCGCTGGAGGTGTTGCCCAGGCTGTCCTGCGCGGTGTAGTGGAAAGTGTCCAGCGCGCTCTGGTTCAGCGGCAGGGCGGCCAGGATCGCCGACACGGTCGGATCGTAGCTCAGCCGGCCATTCGGGTCGATGACCACGCCGGCGCCCAGCGCGCTGGGGTGGTCGAAAGCGCTGACGGTCAGCCCATCGCCGTCGGGGTCGCTGTCGTTGCCCAGAACACCCGGCGCCTCGATGACCAGCACCTGATCGGCGCGGTGGCGTAGCCGTCGGGCTGAGCCTGCGGCGGCCGGTTGGTCACCTCCAGCAGGTAGTTGCCGGTGGCGCTCAGGTTGCCGGCCAGGTCGGTGGCGGTGATCTGGATCAGATACTCGCCCAGTTGGTCCAGCAGCGGGGCGATGCGCCAGCTCGCGCCGGTCAGCGTCACCGGTTCCACGCGCAGCACGCCGTCGGGCGGCATGATCAGGGCGGTCATCCGCGCCACGCCGCCGCCGTCGCTGACCGTGCCGCTGAAGACCTGCGTGGCCTGCGGCGCCGCGTCGAGCATGGCCAGGCCGCGCAGGGCCACCGGTTGTTGCACGGTGATGACCGGCGCCACCGTGTCCAGAATGAAGGTTCTGACCAACGGCGCCGCCGAACGGTTGCCCACGGCGTCGAAGCCGTGCAGCGAGACCGTCTGTGAGATGCCATCGCCCGCCAGCAGCGCGCTGAAATCATACTGCCAGGTGACCGCTGGCGCGGCCGCGGAGGTGTTGCCGGTGTCGCAGGCGGTAGTGTAGACCCCGCTCAGGCAGACGGCGACGCGGTGACCGCCTGGTCATCCTGGGCCGCGCCGCTCCAGGCCAGCTCCGCGCCGTTGATGAACCCGTCGGCCAGGTAGTCAGCGACGATCAGGTCGGCGGTGATGGTCGGCGGCGCGGTGTCGACGATCAGGTGGTGGACGGGGCCCCGCGCTGGTGTTGCCGAAACGATCGCTGGCCCGCGCCCGCAGGTCGAACCCGGTCAGCCCGGCCAGGCTGCCCGGCTGCCAGGTGCAGGCCCAGGAGTTATCGTCGGGCGTGGGATCGACGCAGTTGAGGGTGGTCACCGCGTGTCGGCCGCGCCGTGATCTCGATCTCGAGGTCGCTGGCGCCCGACCGGTCGGCCACCGTGCCGGCGATGACGTTCACATCCGGCCGGGCGTACATCACCGGGTTGGTGATCAGCACGTCGGTCGGCGGCTGGCTGTCCACCGGGTGCAGCACCCACAGCCAGTCGAAGGCCCGCCCGTGCAGAGTGTCCGCGATGGCGGCGTTCGCTCAGCCGACTGCCCGTCGAAGCTGGTGTCGATCAGCGCATCGATCTGCACGGTGGTCGAGATGCCGGCCGCGACGTTGCCCAGGCTGATGGTGCGGCTCGTGCTGCCATCGGTCAGGCGCAGCGCCCGCGCGTGGTGACGGCGATCTGCACGTTTTCCGCCGCCTGGCTGCCGCTGTTGTGGTAGGCCACGGTGTAGGAGATGGCCTGGCCGTTGCCCACCGGCTGGGGTTTTCGGCCATGGGCAGCGGCCGGTCGGGCAGGCCGTCCAGGTTGGCATCCAGCGGCGCGCCCGGCGTCAGCGCATCGTAGAGGTTGTCGGCCAGGTAGCCGGCGCTGAAACCACCCGGTGTGCTGATGATGCCCAGCCGCAGGTCGGCGTCGATGGGCCGCTGGCCGTTGGGCAGAAGCCCGGCGCCCAGGCCGGGGAACTGCACGAACTGCGTCAGCGCGTAGGTGCGCAGGTCCTGCGACTGGGCCACGGGGCTGACCACGCGGGCTGTTGAGCGGGTTCTTGTTGGGCGCCGCGGCCCACAGGCTCAGCGCATCGTCGTTCGACGCCACCGCCAGCAGCTTGAACGCGGCCGGCGTCAGGCCCAGCCAGGCGAAGGGCAGCCGCAGGTCGGTGTCGGGTGCGCTGAACTGGAAGTTGGGCGCCGCCAGGGAACGCTCTACCGACCAGGCGCTGCCGTTCCAGCGCAGCAGCGTGGCAGTGGCGCTGTCCTGCACCCACACCAGCCAGTCGGCCGCGAAGGTGGCCGGCAGGGCCAGCGCGCCGCCGGTCGCGTAGGGATCGTAGAGCGTGGTCGCACCGCCGGCCCCGGTGTCGAGGTAGACAAAGAGGTCGCCGTCGAAGTCCCAGTCCGCGCCCGACCAGGCGACGGCCAGCGTGTCCGCGTTCCACGACGTGTAGAGCTGCTGCGGGGCACGCTCTCGGCGTGCGCGTGCTCGCGGTCGACGGCGATGAGTGTGGCGCCGCTCTGCAGCCAGCCGCGCAGCGCGGGTCGCTCACCAGGTCCGGCGTGTAGGGCGAGTCGACGTAGACCGGCCCCAGGCTGGCCAGCCGCTCGTTGCCCCAGTGGTCGCGGGCGATGACGTGGGCGTAGACGACCTGCGCCTCGCCGGGGAGGTACTCGTTGTGGCGCGGGCGTTGGGCGACGCTGGCGGCCGAACCGGGGTCCGGCGCCGGGCTGTCGGTCCAACTGACCAGGTACTCGCTGAGGCCGGCGCCGTCGCTGCTGGCGGTCCATTCGACGATCAGGGTCGGGTTGGTGGCGCTGATGGTCTGGCCGGGGCCGACCGGGTGGATGTTGCCGCCGCCGTCGCGATAGGTCAACGTCGGAGTGAAGACCGCCGGTGGGATCAGATCGACGACGATGTTCTGTGTGTCGGTCATCACCTGGCCGGCGGCATCGGTGATGCGCGCCGTGACCGCGTAGGTGACCCCGTCGGCGCCGTTGGCCGGCTGCCAGTCGTAGGCCCAGCGGCTGCCGTCGAAGGCGGCCGGCACAAAACCGGCCCCGCGCCCGTCTCGACCGCGACGACGGCCGCGGCCGCGGCGCTCGCCGGCCCCTTCAGCCGCACCTGGTTGGACGCGATCTCGTTGACTTCGGTGAAGACCACGTTGTCGATGGCGATGGCCGGCGGCGTGGTGCTGACGGTCAGCGTGATCGGCGTGGTGTCGGTCTGCACGCGGCCGCTCCAGTCCTCGGCGAAGGCGCTGAGCAGGTAGACCCCGGCCGCGGGCGGCGTCCAGTTCCAGTTCCAGGCCGTGTCGCGGGTGACGCCGGCCGGCCAGTCGATGACCTGCGCCGGGCTGCCGTCCACCGTGATGGTGACCTGTTTGAGGTAATCGTGGCTGCTGGCCGCGCCCTCGATCGTCACCACGCCCAGGGTCGGCAGCAGCGTGCCCGCGGTGGGCGTCAGAATGCGCGCCGATCAGCGGCGGGATGTAGTTGATGGGCGTGCCCGGCGGTGTGCCCGGCAGCGGGGCGAAGTCCGGCAGCATACCGGCATCCCAGCCGCGGTTCACCTGCCCGCCGACCGCGCTGAAGTTCGCCGTCCGGCCGGTGAGCGGGTTGGCGTCGCTGTCCAGGCCGGGTCGGCGCCCTGCTGCGGCGGGCTGAAGACGAAACCATCGAGGAGCGCGAAGCCCAGGGCGTAGGTTCCGGCGTCTGCGGTGAACGTCACCAGCCCGGTGGGGCTGATGGTGTTGGTGGTGGTGATCGCGCTCCCGGCGCCGTCGTACAGCGTCACCGCCAGGTTGACGATCCCCGGCTCGATCGCCTGCTGGATCCCGTCGCCGTTGAGGTCATCCCACACGAAGCTTTGGATCAGCGCCGGCGGGGTGGGCGGCGCGGTGGTGGCCGTCGGCGTGGCCGTGGGGGTGGCCGTGGGCGGCGGCAGCAGGTACACGCCGGCATCCCGGCTGCCGTCGTTCTGCCCGCGCCCACGCTGAAGAGCGCCGTCAGGCCGGTCGCGGGGTCGGCATCGCTGTCCAGCCGGGGTCGCCGCCCTGATAGCGCGGGCTGAAGATGTAGCCCTCGGGTGGGATGAAGCTGACGCGGTAGGCGCCGGCCGGCGCGCTGAAGCTGTAGGCGCCGGCGCTGTCGGTGGTGGTGAAGTCCACCTGCACGCCGTTGGCGTTCAGCAGCGCCACCGCGACGTCGGCGAAGCCTGGCTCGCCGCTCTCCTGGATGCCGTTGGCGTTGGCGTCCTCCCAGACGCGGTCGCCGATGGTGGCCGGCACGACCGGCGTGGCCGTCGGCGTTTGCGAAGCAGTCGCTGTGGCGGTCGGCGTCACCGTCGGGGTGTCGGTCGGCAGCGGCGTTTGCGAAGCAGTCGCGGTGGGCGTCGGCGTAGCCGTGCCGGGCGTGGCCGTCGGGGCGGCGGTGGCGGTCGGCGTGACCGTGGGGGTGTTGCTTGCCGTGGGGTCGGCGTAGGCGCCAGGTAGAAGCCCGCGTCCCAGCTCAGGTCGGTCTGGCCGGCGCCCACGGTGAAGGGCGCCGTCGCGTCGCTGCCGCTGTTGGCGTCGCTGTCCGGCTCGGGGTCGCTGCCCTGGTTCTGCGGGCTGAAGAGGTAGCCGGGCGGCGCGCTGAAGACCAGCAGATAATCGCCGGGCTGCACGGTGAAGGTGTAGCCGCCGTTGGCGTCGGTGAACGCGCTGCCGGCCAGCGCCGTTGCCGGTGAAGAGCAGCGCCGCCACCCCAGCCAGCCCCGGCTCGCCCGCGTCCTGGATGCCGTTGGCGTTCAGGTCATGCCAGGCGCGGTCGCCGATGGTCGCGGGCGACTGCGGCGTCGCGGTCGGCGTGGCGGTGACGGTGGGGGTGGCCGTCGGCGTGGCGCTGGGGTCGGTGTGACCGTGGGCGTCGGCGTCGCGGTGGGCGTGTCGGTCGGCGTGGCCGTGGCCGTCGGCGTGAGCGTCGGCGTTGGCGTTGGGGTGTTGACCGGCGTCATGGTCGGCGTCGGCGTGTCGGTGGGCGTGGCGCTCGCCGTGGGGTCGCGCTCGCCGTGGGGTGGCGGTGGACGTCGCGGTGGGCGTCGGCGTATAGGTGGGCGTCGGCGTGGGGTCGCCAGCGATGGGGCCTCGAAGGCGCCGCTGTCGCAGACCGGCGTGCTGTCGCCGTTGCCATCCAGCGGGCGGGCCACGCCGCGCTGATCGGTCAGCTCGCAGGCNNCGCCGCCGCTGCCCGGCGTGGCCGGGTTCGCCGCGTCGATGGCCGGGCTGCCCGGCAGCAGGGCCTGGGTCANGGTGTCGCCGCCGTTGGCGGCCAACGGCCCCAGCAGCGGGTCGATGGGTGTGGCGCTGCTGCCCACCTGATCGCCGCCCGCGCCGAACCAGTTGCAGCCATCGCCGGCGCCGACCAGGTTGTAGCCATTCGACGTGATGTCGCCGGGCGCCGCCGCGCAGTCGGGGTAGACCTCGGCCGGCGCGACGCTCAGATCCTGGTTGGCGGCCAGGAGGCTGTTCTGAACCGTGACCGTCGCCGTGTCGCTCCACAGGCCGCCGCCGCTGCCAAAATCGTCGGCGTCGCTGTCGGCCGTGTTGTTGGCCAGCGTGACGTTGGCGAGCAGCAGGGTGAAGTTGCCGACGGCGATGCCGCCGCCGTCGCCCGCCGTGCGGTTGCCGGAGATGGTGCTGTTGCGCACATCGAGCGTACAGGCGGGGCACTCACCCTGGCCGGTGACGGCGATGCCGCCGCCCGCCACGGGGGCCGTGTTGCTGTAGACCGCGCTGCGGTCGATGGCCAGCCCGCCGCCGGGGTAGTAGGCGTAGAAACCGCCGCCCGATCCGTCGACCACGCTGTTGTCGTGGACGCGGCTGTTGGTCAGGGAGAGGTTGCCGGAGAAGTAGACGCCGCCGCCGTCTCCCGTCACCGTGATCTGGTTGTGGTGGATGCCGACGTCTTGCAGCGTGGCGCTGCCGTTGTAGCCGATGGCCAGGCCCGCGCCGCGGCCGCTGCCGTAGGAGATGTCGACGATGCTGTTGCTGTCGATCTCCACGTTGATCAGGGTGAGCTGGGCGCCGTTGGCGTCGAAGATGCCGCCGCCGTACTGGGNTATAGTCGGCCGCGGGTAGCCGACCGAGTTGTCATGCACCCGGCTGTTGGTCAGGGTCGCGGCGCCGGCGTTGTGGATGCCGCCGCCGTCNNGTATGCCGGCGCGGTTGCCGGATACGTTCAGGTCATCGCCGCTGAAGGTCGCCAACTGGTCGATGAACAGACCGCCGCCGCCGGGCGATGTGTTGGCGACGCCGTTGGTGATGGCCANGTCCGTTGATCGCAACGGTGATGGCGCTGTTGGGGCGCGGCCGCCGCCGCCCTGCACGGTGAAGACACGGCTGGCATGGTTGCCATCCACCGCCAGGATGGCCGAGCCAGGCCCGTCGATGATCAGGTCATCGCTGATGGTAAGCTCGCCCAGGGCCAGCACGATGGCGCCGCTCAGCGCCGGGTCGAAGACGATGGTGTTNNGAGGCCGGCGCCGCCGTTGGCCGCCGATGGCCTCGCGCAGGGTGCAGTCGCCCGCGGTGCAGTTGCCGTCGTCGTGGTCGTCGGTGGTGTCGACGGTCAGCGGGCCGACGATGGGCGTCGCCGTGGGGTGGGGTCGGCGTATCGGTGGGCGTCGGCGTCAACGTCGGCGTCGGCGTGACGGTGGGCGTGTCGGTCGCGGTGGGCGTCACGGTGGGGGTCGGCGTCGGCGGGATGGCCGGGTAGCCGATGACCAGCCCCACGCCGGCGCCGATGGGCCGCCGCCGCCAGTGCCGGCGATGTTTTCGGCCGGCGAGCCGGGCGTCAGGTCGGCCTGCCAGAGGCCGCAGTCCTGCAGCCAGTAGACCTTGCCGCCGGCCGCGTCGACCGCCAGGGCATAGGGCCGCAGGCTGTCGGAGCAGATGAAGCTGGGCGAAGCGCCGCTGGAGATGGTCACCACATTCTGGTTGACGCCCATCAGGTCGGCGTTGGATGTTGTGCGAGCCGCTCTCGGACCAGTAGATGGCCTCGTTGGGGCCGTCGATGGCGATGCCGTTGACCACGCCGGACACGCCGGAGATGACCGTCTGCGGTGCGCCGCCGGCATCGGCGCTGACCCGGTAGATGGCGCTGCCGTTGCCGTAGTAGAGCTGACCGCGTTCCGCGTCGATGGCCAGACCGTTGAAGGCGCCGGTGTAGACCGGCAGCGTCGTCAGGGTCAGCGTGTTCAGGTCGTAGGACTGGATGTAGGGCTGGCGAGCCAGAAGAGCCGGTCGCCCACCGGGTCGAAGACCAGCGGCCCCGGCAGGTCCAGGCTGCCCACGACCACCGCCTGGTTGGCCCCGTTCAGATCGGCGCGCATGATGCGGCCGTTGTTGCGTTCGGCCCAGTAGAGAACCTGGTTGGCCGCATCGACCGCCACGCCGCCGGCCTGGCTGTTGTTGAAGGCGTCGGCGAGCTGCGCCGGCGGCCGGGTCCAGCCAGGGCCAGGCGCCCAGCAGCCGGGCGGTCATGATCTGGCCGGTTGCGGCGCGCGACCAGAAGAGGTTTTGCTGTAGACGCTGCCCGGCGGCGTGGGGGTGGGGCCGAGGCGGGTCGGCGTGGGGTTGGCGTGAAGGTGGACGTCGCCGTCGGCGTGTGGGTCGGCGTCGGCGTCAGGGTTGGCGTGTGGGTGGGGGTCGGCGTGCGCGCCGGCGTGTTGGTCGCCGTCGGTGTGGCCGTGGGCAGCGGCCCGTAGACCAGCGCCGGATGGCTGTTGAGCACGGTGTAGCCGGGGTGAAGGCCGCCACGCCGCTGCCGTCCAGGTTGGCGTGGAAGACGCTGGCGCCAAACTCGGTCCAATACATCTGGCCGCCGGCCACGTCCAGCTTGAGGCCCGAGATGTCGGCCCCGCGTGACCAGCGTCTGCACGTTCTGTCCGTTCAGGTCGGCGCGGCGGATCACGTGGGCCACGCGCTGGCTCCAGTAGACCTTCTCGGCGTAGGGGTCGAGCCCAGGCCGAGGATGGTGTCGCCCAGGCCGGTCACCACGTCCTCACGGCTGCTGCCGTCCAGGTTGACGCGGCGGATTGCGCCCCCTCGCTGTAGTAGAGCTTGCCCCGCCCCGGGTCCAGCGCCAGCGCCCAGGTTGCTGCCCAGGCCGGGCAGCAGGGTCTCCGGGTCGGAGCCGTCCAGGTTGGCCCGGCGCACCGCCGCCCCACCAGCCGCCGTTCCAGAAGCTGTCGAACCAGTAGAGCTTGCCGTTGGCCGCGTCCACCAGCAGATCGCCGGGGTTGAACAGGTCGTTGCGCAGCACCGTCACGCCCGATCCGTCCAGGTTCATGCGCATCAGCCGGCCGTAGGCGCGGTTGTAGTAGGCCTCGGTCCAGTAGATCTGGTCGGTCAGCGGATCGACGTCGACGCCGGCCGGGTCGGCCCACTGGTCGCTGTAGCGCTGGCGCACGTCGCTGCCGTCGTCGTAGGCCGACTGGATGAAGAGGAAGCCGTCGGACCAGTAGACCAGCTTGGCGCGGGCGGCGGGCGTGGGGGTGGCCGGCACGCGGGTGGCGGTGGCCGTCGGCGTGTGGGTCGGCGTCGGCGTATCCGTGGGCGTCGGCGTAGAGGTCGCCGTCGGCGTGTTCGTCGGCGTCGAGGTCTGGGTGGCCGTCGCGGTGGCGGTGGCGGTGTGGGTGGCCGTCGCGGTCGGCGTGCGCGCCGTGTGTTGGTGGCGGTGGCGGTGGGCGTCAGGTAGGCCAGGGCCGCGTCGGCGCCGATCGCCACGTTGTCCGCGGCCAGGAGCTGCACGTTGGACGCGGCCGGCGGCAGCTCGGCCTGACGCACGCCGGTGTAGAGCGCCGTCCAGTAGACGCGGCTGCCGGCCGCGTCCACGGTCAGGCCGGAGAAGCGTTCGGCGCCGGTCGCCACCGTTTCCACGTTCTGGCCGTCCAGATCGGCGCGTTTGATCGCGCCGCCCTCCGACCAGTACAGCTTGCCGGTGGGGCCATCCACGAAGATGCCGTCGATGGAGGCGCTGAGCGGGCCGGTGTAGAGGGTAGCCAGGCCGCTGCCGTCCAGTTTGACGCGCTGGATGGTTCGTTCGGTGCTCCAGTACAGCGTGCCATACTCGCCGTCGATGGCCAGGCCCGACGTGTTGATGAAGCTGGGGCCGGTGTAGACCAGAGCCGGTTGTTGCCGTCCAGATCGGGCTCTGGATGGTCCATTCCAGGCTGTTGTAGGGGTTGACGCGTCCCCAGTAGACCCGGCCGGCGACAGGATCGACTGCCAGCCCTTGCAGGCTGACGGTGTCGATCATGATCAGCTGACGCCGCTGCCGTCCAGGTTGGCGCGCATGACGCGCGGTTGAAGTATTCGATCCAGTAGAGCTTGTTGTGGATCGGATCGACCTGCAGGCGCGCCTGAGTTGGCCAGGGAGTAGATCGTGCGCTGGTTGGCGCCGTTCACGTCGACCGCCTGAATGGTATCGCGGCTGTTGGTCCAGAAGACCTGCTTGCCGTGGGCCGCGGGCGTGGGCGTCACCGGCCGGCGCGTGGGCGTCGATGTGGGTGTCGGCGTGTTGGTCGGCGTGGGCGTCGGCGTGCGCGTGCTGGTTGGCGTTGGGGTAGGGGTGCGTGTGGGTCGGCGTCGGCGTTGGCGTGGGCGTGACCCCGTTGACCAGGTTGAAGGTGTGGTTGTTGAGCGGGTTTTGGTCGGCCTGCGCGCCCTGCACGCCGGCCCGATTTTCGATCAGGCCCAGCACGCCGGGGTTGGCCTGCACGTTCATCTGCACCTGCACCGTCTCGCCCACCGCCACTTCGTCGAGGTCACAGTCGATGCGGTTGCCGGCCTGCAATGCGCAGGGGTCGCCGCGGTTGGTGCTCACCGCGGCGAGCGTCACACCGCTGGGCAGGGCATCGGTCAGGACCACGCCGCTGGCCAGGCCGGCGCCGCTGTTCTGGATGGTCACCGAATAGGTGATCGGCGCCTGCGGCAGGAAGAAGGGCGCATTGGCCGTCTTGCTGACGCTCAGATCAGGCGTGGTGATGGGGGCGCTGTCGACCAGCGTGAAGGCCGTGCCGTAGATGGCGCCCGACAGAATGCTGCTGCCGCCGACGCGCTGCAAGCCGGGCGTGCGGGTGAAGTTGGCCGGCCTGGCGTCGGTGACGATGTAGACCGAGCCGCGGGTCGGCCGCCACACCCAGGAAGCTGGGCGCGTGGTGCGCGGTTGCTGCGGCTCCCGATAGAGCCACTGGCTGCCGCCGCTGTCGGGGTCGTAGGAGAAGATGTGGATATAGTCGGGAAGTAACCCGCCCAACAGCTGGGGTTCCAGACGATCCAGTACAGCTTGCCGCTGCCCGGTTCGACGAAGACATCGCGGACGGTGGTCGGAAAACACTGGCTGTTGTAGCCATACTGGATCCCGGCATTCCACGAGGTCACCGCGCCGGCGTTCTGGCCAGACAGGTCGGCCCGCCACCAGATGGTCTCGTAATAGCCGCCGCCGGGCGCCGGTGTGGCCGCCGTGGCCCAGTAGAGCCGGCCACGCCGGATCCAGGGTCATGCTGGTCAGGGGGCGCCAAGTCGACGAGGGTCTCGACGCCCGACCCATCCAGGTTGGCGCGTTTGATCTGGTTCGGCTCCTGCCAGTAGAGCTTGCCGGCGCGGCTGTTGACTGCGATGCTGTGCGGGCTGTTCAGGCCGCTGAGCACGGTTTGTACGGCGCTGCCATCCAGATTGGCGCGCGATGGTCGAACCGGCCACCCAGTACATCCGGCCGCGCGGCTCGTCCAGCGCCAACCCGCCGGTCGGTGTGCGCGAGCCGGGCGGCACCAGCACCTCGATCCCGGAGCCGTCGATGGCGTTGGCGCGGATCACCCCGTTGGCGGTGGCGGCATACAGACGGTAGGCCGGCGCGGCGGGCGACGCAGTGATCGTAGGCATCGCAGACGCGCATGAAGGATGCCGATACGTCGATGCCGCTGACGGTGCAGGTCAGGTCGATGCGGTTCAGGCGCTGCGGCTCGCCCGGCCGGGTCAGCGTGTTGTAGGTGCGGGTGATCGTCGGGTCGGGGCAGGGAGCTGCAAATTGGCCTCGGTCAGGTTGAGGTCCTCGGCATAGCCGCTGTAGATCGTCTGGCCCGTGCTGCCGGCGCCGCTGTAACGGACGTTGAAGCCCAGCCGCGGCGCCGCGGTGTCGATCTCGCCGCGCCACTGGTTCCAGGTGATGCGCTCGCCGTTGCGGTTGGCCAGCACATCGCTGCCGGCCAGGTCGATCTGGTAGTTGCCCTCCAACCCCTCAGGCGCCTGCGCCGTCCAGGTGGCGGCCAGGACGCCCGCCCCGGTCTGGCTGACGGTGACCGGGCCCAGGAGTGGTACAGCGCAGTGACCTGCTCTGCGCTCAGCGCGACGGGGAAGACCTTGACTTCGTCGAGCAGGCCGGTGAAGCGCGTGCTGCTGGCCTGGGACGCCTCACCCAGGAGGACCCTGCTGTCGCCGACGTAACTCGACGCGGCCTTCACGCCGCTGGCCGCCAACTGGCCGTCGATGTAGAGCTTCTGGCCGCCAGGGCCGACGACGTGGGTCAGCATGTGCCACTGGTTGTTGCCGTAGTTGACATCGGCCGAGCAGATGCTCGCGGCCGCCGTTGAACACATCGACGCAGAGGTTGCCGCCGCTCAGGGCAACCTGGCGGTCGATGTTGTTGAGGTTGCCGCTGATCAAGGTCTGCACGCTGCTGATCCCGCAGTTGGTGCAGCCCGCCTTGAACCATTCGGTCAGGGTGTAACTGCCCGGCGCGACGGCCACCGCGTTGGCGCGCACCACCTGTCCGCCGGCCGCGGCGCCATCGAACTGGGCCGCGTGGCCGAAACGGCCGGCCACACCGGCCGTGGGGCAGGTGGTCGTGGTACACAGCGTCACGCGGTTTTTGCCCGAGTCGTCGCGGAAGGTTTGCGACCCCGCCGGGTCATCCAGGTAGAGCAGCAGCAGCGTATCGCTGTAGACGTCGGTGACGATGTCGGGCGTGTAGGAAATCTCAGCCCCGCCGATGCCGGCCTGGATCGCGCCGGTCTCGGTGATCAGGCCGCTGATGGTGATGGGCCGGACGATACGATTGACCGCCGGCACGTCGCCGGGCGGCGCGTTGGAGGATGGCGTCGACGTCGAGGCTGGCGTCGGGCGGCGTGCTGTCCAGGCGCACGGAGCCGGTGGCATAGGCCGCCGCGGGGTCTCGTTGCCGGCCCCATCGACGGCGCGCACCGTGATGTCGTAGAGGCCGGTGGGGTAGCGCTGGCCCAGGTTGGGCAGCACGTAGTCGATGGACCAGGTGACCTGGTGGCCGCTCGCCGGCGTGAGCTGGGCCTCCTGCCAGCCGGCGCCGTCGGGGGTGACGAACACCTGCACACGGGCGACCCCGCTGACGGCCGGCCCGCTGCCGGGATCATTGGCCGTTCCGTCGAGGTGGATCACCCAGCGCTGGTCGGTCCCCTTGACCGCGGCGATGATGCCGGCGGGGATGGCGGCCGTCACGGTGGGCGTCTGCGCATCGACGTAGAGCACCGCGGTGGTGGGCGACGCCTGCCCCAAGCCGACGGCATCGGTGGCGCGACCGCCACGGTGTGGGCGCCCTCCGTCGCCGGCACCGCCCAGGGCAGGGCCCAGGCGTAGCGCGTTGCCGCGGGCAGCACCCCGACCGGCTGCGCATCCTGCCAGGGCCGCTGTCGATGCGCACCTCGACCCGGCTGATGGCTGACGTGGGATCGCTGGCCAGGCCGCCCAGCATCACCGTGCGGCCGGCCGGCGCAAACTGCGTGGTCAGGCTGGAGGTGGGGCGGTCGTCGTCGATGAGCAGGTTCAACGACCTGGTCTGATCGAAGCCGCCGATATTGACCGGGGTGCCGGCGGGGTAGACGGCCAGCAGCGAGCCGTTGGCGCGGCTGTTGATCACGGCGGGCCGCGATCCGCTGCCGTTGGGCACCGTGAAGGGCACGACCTTGCTCTGCTGGCTGCCGCGGCTCAGCAGCACGGCCGATGTCACCGCCGCGCCGCCCGCTCGGAGGGGAAGGTGTTGGCGAAACTGCCGGAGAGGGTCAGGTTGGCGTTGGCGTCCGGTATGCCGGGCTGGCTTTCGTTGGTCAGGGTGGCCGTGTAGACCAGCGAACTGCCGTAACGAACCACCCGGTCGTCGTCGCTGAGCGCGAGGGCGATGCCGGCCGGGTTGGGGGTGGTCGCGCGGGTTGGTCCCGAGGTTCTTCTCGGCCAGGTCATCCAGCCCGTCGCCGTCGCTGTCGCGCAGACGGGGTCGGTGGTGACCAGGGTGGAGAGGCCGGCGCCGTAGGTGAACTGCCAGCCGTTGACCTCCTGCGCGCCGGTCAGGCCGTCGCGGTCGGTGTCGCTGCGCGTGGGGTCGGTCCCCAGGATCGTCTCCAGATAGTCGCTGAGGCCGTCGCCGTCGGTGTCAGTCAGGAGGCTGGAGGTGCCCAGCCGCGCCTCCGTGCCGTCAGGCAGCCCGTCGTGGTCGCGGTCGAAGGTGGCGTCGTCGGGATCCAGCCCGCCGAAGGCCGCGGCCAGCAGCCCATCGCCGTCGTGATCCGGCTGCGCGGCAAAGCGGCTGTCCCAGGCCAGCGTGTAGAACTCATCCAGCGTGGCCGGGAAGACGTCGAAGAAGAAGTTGTCGCCCAGGAAGGTCTTGGTGTCGCCGCGCAGCGTGATGTCCGAGCAGGAGCCGACCCAACACTCGTAGCCGGGCATCGCATAGCCCATGTAGAGGTAGAGCGGGATCTGCCGGTTCATCCCCTTGGTCAGGGTCTGCCACGGGCTGGCGACGGTCTGCACGGCGTTGCCCGTGTGGAAGTCGATGGTGTTGCTGTCGGGCCAGATGCCGTACCAGATGCGGTAGCGTTTGGTATAGAACGCCTGCACATTCTGCCAGGCGCTGGTCATCGCGCCGCGTCGCGGGCGGCGCACTGGCGCCGTCGCCGGCCAGGCTGTAGGTCACCGTGGAGGAGCGCAGCCTGGAGGCGCTGAAGAACGAATCGTACTTGACGATCGACCCGCCCCCGGCACGCGGTTGAAGAGGGCCGTTTGCACCGGGGCCGAGAGGCTGATCTGGTTGCCGTGCATGAAGCCGTTGTTGGGGCTGGACAGGTTGATCGAAAACGCCCAGTTTGACCAGGTCCTGGGCGCCGTTGGCATCGACATGGTTGAAATCGATGGTCGTGCCGCTGCTGTAGATCACGCTGGCCAGCGCGCGGTGATCGTCCCCACCAGGCTGAAACAGGCGCCGGAAACGCCGGCCGCACAGGCCGGTGAGCAGCAGGTCGACGAACCCCAGCACCGCGGTCAGAATGAAACCGACCACGGTCAGCGACAGGGCAAACATGACGATGGTCACGATGGTGTTGGCAATGACGTAGGCCATGGCCGTGTTGAAGGCTGTGGTGCCCACCCGCACGTCGCCCGACAGCGCCTGATAGATGAAGACGCCCCAGGGTATGGCCACGCCGATCACCAGGCCAACGACGGCCGCCACCTTGGTCAGGCCGACGATCTCCGGCTGGCGCCCAGCACCTTGCCCGCGGCCGCCCTGTGTGACCTGCGTCGCCACGGCCACCTCCCGGATGTAGGTGCGCAGCGTCAGCAGCGGCGCGACGATGGTGGCCACCGCCGCGGCCAGCCCCAGGAAGATCACGCCGGCCAGCTTCAGCGGGTTGTTGTCCAAGGCCGCGCCGATGGAGAAGAGGGTGATGCCGACAATGCCGGACACGATGGTGGCCGCGGTGCTGATGCCGACAAAGGTCTGGAACGCGCTTTGGCCGTTGGTGATCAGGTTCAGCTTGCGGCGCAGGTTCTGCAGCAGGTTGACCGTGCCCAGGTCGTCCAGCGTCTTGGTGGCGCTGTTGGTGTTTTTGAGGATGCCCAGATAGGTCTGCACCTCGCGCGGCTGGTGTAGTAGGTCAGCACGAGCTGGTTGACGATCAGCAGGTTGGCCAGCCGCCCCAGCCCCACGGGCGTGCTGGCCATGGAGCGCAGATCCTCGTCGCTGGTGGCCCGGCTGGGATCGTTGACCATGACCCCACCGAACTGCACCGGCCGCGCCCAGCCGCGGCTCAGGGAGAGGTAGTACAGTTGCAGAATGGCCAGCTTGCCGGCGGCGACGTTGGCATCCTCCCCGGCTGCGCCGGCGTACTGCTGATCCCACGCCGCCCAGGCATCCTCGATCGACAGCGTATCCCAGCGGGCGGTCACGCTGTTGTAGCGGTACCTGGCCATATTGGCTCGGCGATGGTCTGCAGGGCGCGCCGCCGTCGGCGCGGAAGTCGAGGGTCAGGGTGTTGCCGCTCCACTGCGCGGCCTGGCCGGTTCCCGTCTGCGCCAGGTTCAGGGCACGAAAACGTTCCTCGCGCGAAGAGCAGCGAGGGTGAGATCGGGTTGGCGGCCGACCAGAAGGGGTGAACACGCTGTTCAACAGGGCCGGCGTATCCACGGTGGCCAGTTGGCCGTAGGCTTCGTCGCGGTGGCTGTAGCTCTTGTTGACCACCCGCAGCACGTTGGGCAGCCCCCAACGCTGGACATCGCTGATGCCGCCATTTTGCAGGCGGTCGAGGCGGCCGGCGATGGTCGGTGCACCGACGCCGCGGCCGTCCACCGTCAGATCAGGTTGGCCGTCGCCGTAGCAGGTCCCCGCGCTGAAGAGGTCACAGTCGCGCGGAGAGAAAGGCGCCGTCCAGATCGACGCTCAGCGGGGTCAGGACGCTGTCGCGCCGGGCAGGTTGGGCGCGGTGGGGTCTTCGTACAGGATGGCAAAAGAGGCGCCCCGGTCCTCGCGGATGTTGAGGCCGGTCAGTTTCCAGTCGTCGTAGTAGGTCTGCACCGGCTGGATGCTGTTGTAGCTGTCGTAACGCACGCAGACGCCCCCGTCGTACTCGGCGCAGTTGTCCAGCAGCATCTGCACCACCCACACCAGCCGCACCTGCTGCGCGTCCCCAGGTGGAGCCGGGCCGGTAGAGCATCTTGCCGTAAAGGCGGCGCGGTCGCCCGAGTTGCTCGGTGACCACGTTGAGCGGCACATACGCCACTTTGGGCGCCGTAGTAGGCGCCCAGGCTGCGCACGGCAATGCCGCCAAACTGCTCCAGCGCCGGATCGTCCGGCAGGTTGTTGTTGAAACCGCCGGTCTGGATCTCCAGCATCGGGATCAGCTTGATGTCGCCGTTGTCGTCGGGGTCATGCTGCAGACGGCGTTGGGGTCCTGCCCGTTGCTCACCGCCTGTTGCACGCAGACATCGAAATAGGTCTGCGGGTCGTTGGGACCGCCCGGCGCGCTGCACCTGGCCTTTGGTGTCGCCGCTGGGCCAGTCCAGGACGTTGAAGGCGTACCAAAGACGATCCCGGTTGGTGGGGCGCAGTTGAAATTCGACGTAGGTGGGCGCATTGGCAGTCAGGCCGTTGATGGTCAAGGCCAACGGCGCGCTGCCGCCGAAGGTGGGGCCGCCAACCTTGAAGGGCGACAGGTCGATGGTGTTGGGCACGCCGTCGTTGTCGATGTCGCGGTCGGCAATGTCGGGCGTGCCGTCGCCGTCGCTGTCAGGGCAGGCCGGCCAGGTGGCGCACTTCTGCCCGTCCAGCACGTTGTCGTCCAGCGTGCTGGCCTTCTGCGGGTCGCTGTACCAGCGCTGGCTGCCGGCCATGAAGCCAGTGACCTCCTGGTAGTCGCTGAGGCCGTCGCCGTCGCTGTCGGCCACGAAGGCATTGGTACCCAACAGTCCCTCCTGCACGTCGGTCAGGCCATCGCCGTCGCTGTCGCTGCCGTCGTCGGGCGCGGCCAGTGGGTTCAGCGCGGCCGCGGCGTCGCTCACCCGCGGATTGCTGCCCAGCGCCGCTCACGTGCGTCGCTCACCCCGTCCGCGTCCTGATCGGCGCCGTTGTCGCCTTGCAGCAGGGCCAGGCGCTGCGCCGTCTGTGCGGGGTTGCTCTGTTGATCGGCGGTGTAGGCCGCGAGGGTGTCGTCGATGGTACGAGTGGCCGGCTGCTCCTCTGGGGTCTGCGCGGCCACGTAGGCGTCGAAGCGCTGCCATTCGGCCGCCTGCAGGAGGGGGTGGCCAGCAGCACCAGGATCACCGACAGGCTGATTGCGACGAACAGTTGGCGCGAGTGGGTTCGGCGCACCAGCAGCAGCGCCAGCGCCGACACGACCAGCAGGAGGAAAAAGACGCCGGCGACCTGGGGCAAACTGGCCAGGGCGGCCGCGGCCGCGCCGCGCAGCGCCTCGAGTGGCAGCCGGAGGCCTGGCGGCGCCGGGTCGACCGCCAGCAGAGCGCCGGGTTGGTCGTGGTAGGCGAAGGTCACCGCGATGTCCGCCCTGCGGTAATCCGCGTTGGCGGCGGCCGGCAGCCCAACTCGATCTGCTGGCGCACTGGTAGCCCGTCGGCGGACAGGAGCAGTTCACCGTGGCCGGTCATGTCGACGTACTGCGCGGGCAGGGCGAGGGCTACGCCCTGCGGCAGTGCGCCGGCCCGCGCCACCTGCGCCTGCATGGTGTCGCGCAGATAGCGGGCGTAACGCGCCCGTCGAGGTCGAAGGTGTAGCGCGTCAGCCCGTTGGCCGTAGCGGCGTCGCCAGCCGCCTGGATGTTTTTGGCGGCCTCGAGAAAGGTCAGAAAGTCACCCTGCGGGGCGAACCCGCTGCTGAAGTTGTCGGTTTCCTGCCACGCGCCATCCCCCAGCCGGGCGTAGGTCTTGTCGTTCTCGATTTTGACCTGGGCGGCCGCGCGGGGTCGAGAACGCTGCCGCCCTGCGACCAGAGGGTCATCTGCAAGGTTTGGGCGTGCAGATCGCTTGTGCCCTCGACGTAGATGCGCTGCGTTTTGCTGTTGCGGCCGACGTTGCCGGCCGTGGGCAGGGGAATCGTCTCCTGCGCGATGTCAGCGGTGAAACGGTACGCCCCGACCTGCTGGACGTTGTGCCAGGCGGCCATCACCGTGCGGTGGGCCGGTCGCGGCTCGACCAACGCCCGTGCGGCCGGGCTGAGGCCCAGGCTGATGACGACCAACGCCAGGCTGGCGATGACCCACGCGCCGACCAGTGGCCGACCGAAGCGATGCTGGCGTGCGGAATGGCGGTGTACTTTGTTCATGGTGTCAACTCATCCCTACGATTGCTCTCATTCGTTGCCATACCGGTCGGTCGCGTCTCTGACCACCGTTTGATCGTGCAGGAAGCGGAACAGGCTCTCGAGGCTGGCAAAAACACCGTCTCGCCGCTCTGCGTGTGTTGGGCCGAGGCGTTCCAAAGCACATCCGGGCTGCTGCGCCAGATGCGGATCAGATAGGCCTGGTAACTTTGCGGTTGTACTGACAGGTCGATGGTTCGGGTCATGGTAACTGCTCAGCCAATCGTTCAGAAACTTGTTCAGAAACCGGGTTTTTCTTATGCAGGCACAGTTTTGTCCACGCAACGCCCCGCATGGCGCCGCACCTTGGTTTGCGAGACAAAAACCGGGTTTCTCACTCTCGGGCAGGGCGCCGGGTCAAAGGGTCGGCGCGACCGCGCTCGCGCGGCGCGGGGCATTCTAGCAGGTGACCGTTTCCAATTCGTTACCAGCGCCTGAACGGTCACGCCTGCTTGTGATTTTCAGTGAGTCGTTCTATAATCGCACGCACAGCCATGGCACACCTGACTCTCGATCTCCTCGGCACATTCGCCGCAACGCTGGATGGGCGTGCGGTGCAGGGCTTTCGCAGCAACAAGGCGCGTGGCCTGCTGGCCTACCTGGCGCTGGAGGCGGGCCGTTGGCACGCAGCGCGCTGGCCACGCTGCTCTGGTCGGAAACGCCCGACGAGGCCGCGGCCAACAACCTGCGGTTGACGCTGCACCGGCTGCGGCGAGCGTTGGACGAGGCATCGCCCGGGGCGGCCGAAGCACTCCTGCACATCAGCGGCGGGCAGATCATGCTCGATGCCGCCGCCCTGACCCTGGACGCAACCCTCTTCCTGGCCGAGCTGGCCGCGGTGGCGTCCCACCGCCACCCGGACCCCACGCTGTGCGCCGACTGCCGACAGCACCTGGAACGCGCCGCGCGCTACCGCGGCGAGCTGCTGGCCGGCTTTGGGTTGACCGACGCCCCGCCCTTCGAGGTGGCTGCTGGTGCAGCGCGAGCGGCTGGCGCACCAGTGCATCGAGGGCTGCACACCCTGGCCGCCGCGCACGCGGCGCAGCACGATTACCCGCGCCTTCCTGTACGCCGCGCCAGGTGGAGATGGACCCGTTCCGCGAGGAAGCCTACCGCCAGGCTATGACGGCGCTGGCGTTGAGTGGCCAGCGCGGCGAGGCCGCGGCCTGGTATCAGAACTGTGCGCGTATCCTGGCCGCTGAGTTGGGCATCGAACCGGACCCAGAGACCACCGCCCTCCATAAACGCATCGTGGCGGGAGACATCACGCAGCCGGTCGAGCGGCCGATTCGGCTCGTCGGTTTGCCCGCCCAATACACCCCGCTGGTGGGCCGGGAGACGGAGCTGGCCGCGCTGCGGAGCGGTTGCTGGACCCGGCCTGCCGGCTGTTGACCCTGACCGGGCTGGGGGCGTGGGCAAAACGCGCCTGGCCGTCGAGGCCGCGCGGGCGGTGGCCGAGGATCACGGCGCCGCCGCCCGCCGTTTCGCCGACGGCATCCTCTTCACGCCGCTGGCCAGCGTCGAAGCGGCCGAGTATCTGCCGGCCGCGCTGGCCAGCGCGCTGGCGATGAGGCTGCACGAGAGCGCCACGCTGAGTGAGCAGGTGATCGACTTCCTGCGCCCCAAACGGATGCTGCTGGTGCTGGACAACTTCTGAACACCTGCGGCAGGGGGCGACCTGGCTGCTGGCGCTGCTGGCGGCCGCTCGGGGTCAGCCTGTTGGTCACCTCACGCCTGCCGCTGGACCTGCACGCCGAGGAACGCCTGGCTGGGCGGCCTGGACTACCCCCGCCAGGCGGTGAGCGCCGAGGAGGCCGCGACCTACCCGGCCGTGCTGTTCTTCGCACAGGCAGCGCGGCGGGTGCAGCACTCGTTCCGCCTGTCACCGGCCGACGCGCCGGCCGTGCTGTGCATCTGCCAGTTGGTGGATGGCCGGCCGTTGGCGCTGGAGCTGGCGGCCGGCTGGCTGCGGGTCTACGACTGCGCCGAGATCGTGCGTGAGATCGTGCGTAGCCTCGAGTTTCTGGCCACTGAACTGCACGACGTGCCGCCCCGCCAGCGCAGCGTGCACATCACCTGGCAGCACACCTGGGCGCTGTTGACCCCAGCCATGCAGCGGGCATTGGCCGCGCTCGCCCTGTTCCGCGGCCCTTCAAGTTGGAGGCCGCGCTGGCCGTGGCCCAGACATCGGTGGTGGATCTGGCCGCGCTGCTGGATGCCGCGCTGATCCAGCGCCGGGCCAACGGCTGGTACGAGATCCATTCGCTGATTCGCCAACTGGCCTTGCAGCAGGCCGCGGCGCAGCCGCACCTGGTCGCAGCCGGCGCCGCGGCCGAACGTCGCCACAGCCACTATCACCTGAACTATCTGGCCGCCAGAGAGCCTGAGCTGGCTGGGCCAGAGCCGCATCTGGTCACGGCGCAGATCCGCCGACGGCTGGATGACATTCGTCAGGCCTGGCGTCTGGCCTGCCAGCGCGGCTGGCTGATCGAGCTACGGCAGGGGTTGGATGGTCTGGCGCGCTACGACTCCAGCGGCCTGGTTCAGGAGGCGATCCAACTGCTGGACTGGACGGCGGAGCGGCTTCAGATGGTGGAGGGGACGATGCCGCCGGCCTGCACAGCCGTGTCCTGACCTGGCTGGCGCATTTTTCGACCGCAACGGCCAGGTCGATGCCGCCTTCGAGCGGCTGCACCAGGCCCTGGCGCTGGCCGGGCAGGGGAGGACACTGAAGCACGCTGGGAGGCGACGAGCCTGCTGGGCGCTGCTGCCCCACCGCGGCCAGTTCGACCTGGCGCAACGCTGCCTGGCCGAGGCCAGCGCCGCGTTTCGTGACCGGGACGACCGGCGGCGGCTGGCGACGGCCCTGACCCGGCTGGGCATCGTGCAGTGGCGGCACGGCGACTACGGCGCGGCGCAGGCCAGCCTGCACGAGGCTCAGGGCTTGCAGGAGGGCTGCACAACCGTCTGGGCCTGGCGAAAATCCTGCGCACGCTGGGCGGCATCGCCTTCGAGCAGAAACGGCTGGACCAGGCGCTGATCTACGCCGTGCAGGCGCGCCAGATCTACGAGGCTGTGGGCGACCAGGCCAGCATGGCCATGCTGGACGGCAACCTGGCGCTGCTCAGCCGCGAACAGGGGTGTTACGCCGAGGCGCTGGCCTACAACCAGAACGACCTGGACTACGCCGCGGCCACCGGCGATCGGCCGGGCGCGGCGGTGGCGTTGGGCAACCGGGGCAGCATCCTGTGGGACGCCGGCCGGCTGGAGGAGGCGCTGGACTGTTTCGCCCGCGCCCAACGCCTGGCCGAGGAGGTCGGCGACGCCTGGGAGGCGGCGCGCCATCTGGCCGCCGCGGCCATGGTGCGGGCTGTGGGCCACCAGCGCCAGCAGGCGCTGGCCGACCTGCTGACCGCCATCCCGGCCTTGCGTTCCCGCGGCGCGCTTCTACCTGGTCGGCCCCCTGCTGGATGCGGCCGGCTGCTGATCGACGCCGGCGGCTGGCGGCCGCGCGGGCCTTGGTCGATGAAGGGGGCGTCTGGCGCAGGAGATGGGGCTGGCCGACAAGCTGCTGTGGCGGCAGATTTTGGCGGCCCGGCTGCTGCACGCCGAAGGGGACAGCCAGGCGGCGCTGGCGCGGCTGCGTGCGTTGGCCGCGGAGGCCAGCGCCCCGGAGCAGCAGGCGCTGGCCCGCTTCTGGCTGTGGCGGGTGGGCCAGGGGAGGCCGACCGGGCCGCGGCCACGGCGCTCTACGAGACCCTGTACCAGCAGCCCCCAAATTCGAGTATCAGCAGCAGTTGGCCGCGCTGCACCAGCGCTTATGACGCCGCGCCGATAGCCGCCGCCAGCCGGCTCACCCTCCGCCAACTGCGCCTCGTCGTAGCAGGCGAAACAGAGGCGCACAAAGTCACGCAGGCCACCCTGGCCGGAGAAACGAACGCCCGGCCGGACATCGACGCCGTGGGCGCGCGCCGACCCCTGCAAGCTTTCTGCGTCCATGCCCTCTGCCAGCCGCGCCCAGATGAAAAACCCGCCCCNCGGCCGGCGATAGACCAGACGCCCGGCCAGGTCGCGCCGCAAGGCCGCGTCCAGCGCCGCCAGCCGGCCGGCGTAGACCTGGCGCAGGCGCTCCAGGTGTTGCTCTTGCAGCCCNNCAGCCAGCGCGCTGCGCACGATGGCCGCCGTGAATGGGTTCAACCCGCCGCCGCTGTCCAGCAGACCGCACTGCGCCAGGGTCTGCAAGCGGTCGCCCTGGCCCTGGATCCAGCCCAGCCGCAGGCCTGGCGCCAGGATCTTGGAGAANNGGCTCAGCGACAGCACCGCGCCGCTGTCCACGAAGCTGGCCAGGGGCGGAGGCGGCGCCACATCGCCGTAGCTCAAACAGTGGTAGACCTCGTCGGCCAGCACGGTGAAACCATGCTGCTGGCTGAGCTCGACCAGGCGGCGGCGTCGCGGTAGTGATAGCGTGGCCCNCGACGGGTTTTGATGGGTGGGGATGGTGTAGAGCAGGGCGGGGCGTTGGCGTTGCAAGGCCTCCTCCAGCGCCTCGATCACCAGGCCGTGCTCATCGGTGGGCAGCCCGACCACCCGCAGCCGGTGGTCGGCAAAGATGCGCAGCGCCAGAAAATAGGTCGGCTCCTCGACAAAGACCACGTCGCCCGGCCGCGTNNGCAGCGTGCAGAGCAGATCCAGCGCCTGCGACACGCCGTTGCTGACGAACAACTGACCAGGGTCAACCGGCCGGCGGTACTGCGTCGCCAGAAACGCGGCCAGCGCCTCACGAAAGCGAATGTCGCCCGCCTCGTAGCCATACTGCAGCGGCGCGGCGTCGCCCTGCGCCAGCGTGCTNNCAGCCGCCTGGCGCAGCAGGCCCAGCGGCAACAGCCCTGCGCNCGGATTGCCCACACCAAGGTCGATGATGGCGGGGAGATAGAGGATTGAAGGATCTGGTCCATGGCCTCTCCAGGGGATGATCGATGTTGATGCCGGCAGTATAACTGGCAGAGCGGCTTCTGGTCAAGGAAGCGGGCAAGAGCAGATGGTGTGGCGTGAAGTTCAGAACCTGGGCTTGCTGTTCCGCATCCAATGCTATTGACAGATGCGGCTCGCCGCATACAATAACGGCAACTACTCAGGTTGGTACGAGAGAAACCGGATTTTTGTCTCGCAGACCAGGAACATGGCGCACTGAAAGGCCGTTGCACAGACAAAAACCATGCGCACACGGGAAAAACCCGGTTTCTGAACGGCTGGCTGAGCAGTCACCAATAATGGACAAATTGGGTCAACGTATCGCGCAGGCGTCTTGGAATATTCGGGGTGATTGCACCAATGAGAGAGCAAACGATATCCGTGGAAACTGCATTCAATCACGTCATCGATCAACTGGACGGCCCCACGCCGGTGGACGAGGTGGTGCAGCGCNNGCTGTCTATTCGACCGTCCAATGCCAAGAATCCGGCGCAGCAGGTGCGCAGCAGCATGCGTTACATGTATCAGCCCACCTGGGTGTGGCTCGACCAACACACCGTGCTGCCCATGCGGCTGGCCATGCACGGCGTGCGTTTTCGTATCACCCCGCCGGAGTCCGAGATCGAGCATAGCCTNTTTTACGCGATGCCGGCCTTGTACGCTTTGCTTCGCTACGATGCGCCTTGGGAGACAGTACAGTTCCTCGGCGCGGCAGGCGCAGTCTTGCCCTGCGATCTGGTGACTGTCGTAGAAAAGAGACCATCGCTGTTCGGTGAACAAACGATCGAAACCACCGGTTTTCGGCTGAACGCCTGGTTTTCGCAGACGTCTTTTCGTCCCGGCGACAGCATTCTGGCCACTGTGATCGACTGGGAGACGGGACGATTCCAGATCGAGCATGAGCCGGTCGGTCAGCGGCGGCGCGATGAGATCGCACGCAAGAATCGGGAACTGGCCGACTTGCTCTACGGCATTCTGGAGGAGCGCAACGAAGCGATTCTTGCCATCACCGCTGTGGGCGCCGCTTACGCGNNCATGGCTGAGCCGGGCGGCTATCCAGGCGACCACTGGATAGAGGTCATTGACCANGACCCCCGCATGATCTGGATGGGCTACGACATCCGCTATGCTGATTCCTTCTCTCCGTTCGAGGCGGAACTTTTCGGCAAGCCAGCTATCGCCGCGCCCTCGCTGACGCCGGAACAGGGTGACAGGGTCTACCGCTTCAAGGCGGCGCTCAAGCACCGGCCTGGACTGTGGCGGCGGATAGAGATCCAGGGCGAACAAACGCTGGCCATGCTCGACCGCGAGATGCGCGACGCCTTTGAGCACGACTGGGATCACATGAGCGGCTTCTGGCGAAAGGTGCAGCGCGGTCGGACCAAGCGGTTTCGTGAGATNCCTCTGGGCGACATCGATCCATTCGGTGAAGGCGAGATGGCTGACACGGCCATCGCCACCCTGGGCCTGCAACCAGGCGACAGCCTGAAATACGTCTACGACTTTGGCGACTGGATCGAACACACTCTGACGCTGGAAGAGATCGTCGAGCCGGAGGCTGGTGCAGACTACCCACGCGTAACCGCGCAGAACAAGCCCCACTATCGTTTCTGTGAACGTTGCACGAAACAGGGCCGCAAATCGGTCGCGCTATACATTTGCGTCGACTGCTCAGACCACCAACGGNNCGACGTGCTCCTCTGCGACGATTGCGCCGCCGAGGAGCATGACGACCACCACCTCGATGATCTGTTGTACTGAGCCAGGCCGGCTTTCGCGCCGCCGCGCTGAAATATCGAGTTGATATCCCATGTCCAAAAAGAAACACAAAGCCGCTCCTGCTCGAACCAAGACTTCTGCCCGCCGTAATGCGAAGTATTACGACGGACTGCAACAAGCGCAGTGGCTCATACAGCGCAAGCGCCCTGGAGGCGCTGACCCTGCTGCAAGAGATGCAGAAGTCTTACCCTCACGATGAGGAACTGTTGGCACGGTTGGTCAATGTATGTATCAACCTGAAGGACTCGACGAGCTACCAACACTACGCCGAACAGTTGCTGCCCATGCGCCCTGAGGACCCCAACCTGTTACTGGGGTTAGCCAGCGCCTACATGTCCAACCTGTACCCCGCCCTCGCGGCGCAGACCTTCCGGCGTTTTCTGGGCCACCCCGACTACCCCAAGGCCGGGGAGGTCCGTCAGAGCCTGGCCGAGATTGAGGCGGTGCTGGATGCGCAGCTGCCCGGTCTGGGGTTGACCGGCCCTGACAGGCTCGAACTGGCCGTACTGCACGAGCGCATGAACGTTGTGCTGAGCACGCGTGAATTCGCACAGGGACGTAAGATCGGCCAGCAGTTGCTCAGCCGGCAGCCCACCTTCATCCCCGCACACAACAATCTGAGTATCATGGAATTCGGCGAGGGCNNAAATCCCAACAAGCCATCGAACGCGCGCTACGTCCTCACCCTGGAGCCTGACAACTATCAGGCATTGGGCAATCTCACCCGCTATCTGACNGCTGACCGGCCAGTCGGACGAGGCCCAACGTACCTTGCAGCGGCTGTTGGCCATCGATGGCGAGGATCTGGAGTTGTTCATGAAACAGGTCGAGACCCTGGCCTACGTGGGTGAAGACCAGGCGTTGTTGGAGGTCTATCAGCGGGCCGCGGCGCGAGTTACCACAATCCGCCCCTTACCAACCCCGGGCTGCATCATCTGACCGCTGTCGCGGCCCTGCGCCTGGGTCAGGAGAAACAAGCCCGCGACCTGTGGCGTCAGGCGCTCAAGCTCAGGCCCGGTCTCGGTGTGNNGCGCGACAATCTGGCCGACTTGCAGCAGCCCGTGGAGAAACGTCACGCGCCCTGGTCTTTCTCCTTGCAGCAGTGGGTGCCGCCGCCGGTTTTGGAGAGTGTGCGNCAAACAGTGGCCGCGCGCGCGGGCAGCCGGAGGAAGGACGCCTCGCGTGAGGCCGTGCTGCGCATTCTGAAGCAGCACCCCGAGTTGGTCGCCCTGACCGGTATCCTGTTGGATCGCGGCGACCCCACCGGGCGCACATTCGCCCTGGATCTGGCCCTGTCGGCCCGAACGCCGGAGATGCTTCAGGCGTTGCGTGATTTCGCCCTCGGCCAGCGCGGCCCAGACGAATTGCGGATACGCGCGGCCCAGGAATTGTCCAGGGATGGCCTGCTGCCGGAGGCCCGNGTGCGTACGTGGGTCAAGGGCCGCTGGCAGGAGCTCAGTCACTATCAGTTCGAGATCGACTAGGAGCCGCGCAGGCTGATTTCACCCTCGGCGACCAGTTTGGTCAGCGAGNNGCGACACGCGCTGCGGGCGGAACAGCCAGAAGAAGCGGAGCGCCTGTTGCAGCAAGCGTTGGCGTTGGCGCCGGACGCACCAGAGATTTGGAACAACCTGGCAGTGGCCTACGAGCGGCTGGGGCGGGATAACGAAGCGNNCGCGTTGGTTCACCGTATCCATGCGGAGCACCCCGACCATTTTTTTGGCGCCATCACCATGTCGAGCATCGCGATCGACCGGGGCGCCTTCGACGAGGCCCTGGACTATTTGCGACCACTCACGGGTCATCGGCGCTATCACATCAGCGAGTTCGAGAGCCTGTGCACGGCCTACATCCAACTCGGTCTGGCGAAGAAAGACTGGGCCCTGGCTGAGGAATGGCTGAACAACTGGCGGCTGATCGACGCCGACAGCGAGGAGTTCAAATTCTGGCAGGCGAGAGTCAAGATCGGGCGCTTCATGCGCTGGCGCTGAGCGTGTAAGCGCCTATCCGAATAACCGTCAGGGGGACGTTGTGGCGCGTTTTCCGGGTGATTCGGATAGGCTCCAGCAGTTTGTCGGAGAGACCACCTTGGAAGTGGGCGTGGCACAGCATGTTGGGGCTGCGTTCACGCGAACAAACTCTCTGCGGCAAACTGCCAGGTCACGTTGCCAACATGACGGGTGTCTGAGGACGGGAAGTTGTATTGTGGCGAGCCGTAAATTGTGCGGTTCAAAAGAACCATGCTATAATTTTCAATGTATGGTAAGAGCCTACCCGAATAACCATCACAGGGCAACACTGTGGCGCGTTTTCCGGGTTATTCGGATAGGCTCTAAGTGCACCCCGCCGTGATGGCTCATGGGTGGGGCGCCGAGGTGTTCGCTGCCCCGTCGAAGACCCAGGAGAACCATGTTGACCGGTGTTCCGTCCGGTGATCAGGCCCAAACACGACAGACGACTGCCGTGGCCGCGCGCGCGGGCCACGGTTTTTTGTTCCACGGCCGACCGCGCGACTCAACGCTGACCCTGGCTGCGCACCAGGGCGCCGACGGGGTGCTGCACATCCGCGTGGCGACCACGATGGCCTGATGATTGCCCTGTGGCCAGTAGACGGCGACCCAGGGAACGTGGCCGGCGAGTGCGGGGGTGATGGCGGTCCACAGCCACTGGGGCAGTTTACCGTTCACCACGACGCCGTGGTGCGGCGACGGTTCGGGGATGACAAGCGTAGCGAGTTCCTCCCGGTCGACGTAGGCCGTGGGCGGCTGGCAGTCGTAGCGCACGTGGTCGTCTTCCGGTTGCACGCTGACCGTCAGCGGCGATGCTGGCGGCGCNNGGCCCCACACGACCGACGGTGGGGTGACCCAGCCCAGGCGCACGTCGAAGGAAATGAGCGGCGCCGGNNCGGCCAGGCCGGCCAGGGCCGCGTAGACCCAAACGGGGGCGCGGCCGTAGATAGCGAGGGGCGTGGCGGCCGGCAGGTAATCGAGCAGGGCGGGCAGATGCCCCGGCTGCCAGGTCATTTTGACGCCGGCTTGCACCCAGCCCAGCGTAGCGGCAATGCGGTCGAGGTCGACAGCCAGCTCGACGGGCGCGTTCAGCAGGTGTTGGCGACGCAGTTCGGGCGCCTGTTCGGTGAAGAGNNGTTTCAGTTGCGCGTGTAGGGCATCCACGACCGGGTTGACGACTGGCTGATGGCGCGTCAAACCAGCAACGACCCNCGTCAACGGCGAGTCGCCTCTTACCACGCTTTCACCGGTCTCGGCAGAGGTGAGATCGGCCAGGACGGGCAGCCCGTGGCGGGCGATCCGTTCGCGCCACTCGGCGTGGCTGGGAGCATCTTTGGTCAGCAGGATCGCGTGGGTGCAGGCGTCGAAGATGCGCTCCTGATCGGNGGTGGGGCGGCCGCCCACGTCGACCAGGAGCGGCAGGTGGCGGTTGCGGATATCGCGGCAGATGCGGTCTACCCATTCCGGGGTCCAACCGCCCTTGATGCGGATGGCGCGCACGGTGTCGGGCGTTGCCTCTTGTGACCAATCGCCCTCGCCGTCGGGGCAGGAACGCAGTGCGTAGTGGTCGACGTCGTCCCGGCGCAGCGCCTGGCTGAGGGCGTAGAGCAGCACCGACTTCCCGCTATGCGGTGGGCCGCCGATCAGTACGGCGGGGAGGGTATCGGGTGAGAATGGCATGAGTGCTCCTGGTTCATCCTGCGTTTTGGCAGCGACGGTCGGCGGCCAGCCGCAGGTCGTCACCTTTGCGCTAGACGACCTGCTGGCGCGGGGTGAGCCGGTGACCGAGGTGGTCGTCATCCATCCGGCGCCGGGGAGCCGCGTGCAGCACGCCCTGGGTTTGTTGAACGCCGAGTTTGTGCATGGATTGTACCACAACCGGCCGTGCCGCTTGCAGCATGAGGTTATCCGTCACGGCGATGTCCCCCTGGCCACGATTCACGACGAGGGCACAGCCGAGGCGACCTGGCAGACCGTGTGCGCGGTGATTGGTCGCCTGAAACAGGCGGGGTGNCGGCTGCACCTGTGTGTGACGGGTGGGCCGCGCATGATTGGCCTGCTGGCCATGTCGGCCGCGGCGCTGCATTTCGACCACCAGGACCGGTTGTGGCACTTGTACACCCGCGGCCGCTGCGTGAGGCCGCGCGACGGCGCCATCATGCACGTNCGNCCCCGGGGCGGGGTACGGCTGGTGCCGGTGCCGATGGCGCCGTGNGGNGCGTACTTCCCGGCGTTACGCCAACTGGCGCGNGGTCAGCTCTGGGAGGCGATCGGCCGGCGCGCGCGGGTGTTGGACGCCGGCCAGCGGGCNCGTTGCCGGGAGGTGATCGATCGGCTGACCGATCGGCAGCAGGAGGTGCTGCGGTCGTTGGCGGCGGGGCTAACGCCGCAGGAGGTGGCCGAGCGTTTGGGGGTGACGCTGAAGACGGTGGATGGGCACAAGAGTGTGATCCTGGCTGAGTGTCGGGTGGCCTGGGACCTGCCGGCGGACGAGCATTTGACCTACCACTGGCTGCGGGAGGAGTTTGGCCGGCATTTCGTCGGGCTGGGGGATGATCGCGCCGGCCGGCCGTGTACGCACGGGAGGAAAGTCTGGGTCGGATGAGAGAGAGTTCGGTGGTCAGGGGGTGGGGTGGCGTAGATTGGTTGCACGTTTTGGTGAGCGTGATTGGCGTTGGGGAAATGGTCGGCGTCCGCTAGCGCCGCCCTGGTTCCCGTTGGTGCTGAATGGTGGATGATGACGCGAGAGATAGGAAGCTGCCCGCCCCCGGTTGGGAAACACACCCGGGTGGGGAGTGGAAAGAACAAAAAGGAGTCAATTCGATGGATGAGGCGGAGCTTGAGCGTCGCACAGGCGAACATTGGAATAGAAACAATATCAAGTGGTATATTGAGAACCTACTCCCATTAGAAATGGAATATGCGCAGCAACAGGTGGAGCAATGCGACACCCTTGCATTGTTGATCGGCTTTTCCGAAGATCCGCTGTTACAAACTATTTGGAAGTATCGTCCAAAGCGCATCGTACTTATTCTCAATTTCAAGTATCGTGACAACGATGGTAAGGAACAGAAGGAAAGCGACGCGCCGAAGATNTGGGTTGAGTACATTCAATTCATGGTGCAGCAAGGGTTCTGCCATGAATCGGCCATTCCACGCTTCGACAAACCCGCTGACGGACATCGTGATATCGCCATTGCAACCGAAGAAGCCAAACCTGATTGGGTTTTTCGTGAGCTTCGAGACAGGTTATTGCCCGATCAGCACGCCGGGAAACGAATCGTCGTTGATATCACTGGCGCGAAGAAGAACATGGCGTCAGGGGCGTTTCTGTTTGCGGCCTATGCCGGAGCAGATATTAGCTATGTAGATTTCGAGGACTATCATCCTCAAAAACGGCGACCACTGGGATACACTTGTCGTATTGGCACACAACCCAATCCGTATCGAATTCTCGGCTTGCGTGATTGGGAGCGTGTGCAGAAACTATATGAGCAATTCGCTTTTAGGAACGCTGCCGTTGAAATCGAACAAATCCTGAAGGAGATGGGAGGCGGTCTCGCTGATGCCACCGGAACGGGGATGTATTTTAACAATCAGCAACGCAAGGCTGTGGAGCGACTTCGGAGAGTTCTAGAGGTTCTCGATGAATGGGACAACGGTGATTATACATCCGCCTGGCAACATTGGATTGCGTCCGAAAACGGCAGCGATGCGAGTCTTAAGAGCCAAATGCCACAGTTTCCGCTGCCTGATGTGATCGAGCGTCTGGGAAGTAGAAATTGGCCTTCCGCGGCAGGGAAAGCTGCAATCGCGTTCCTCCAAGAACATCGGAAACTAAAGCGCGGTGATACGGCACCGGAAGACTCCATCTTCAATCGCCCCGATCTGCTGCTGTCGTACGCATTCGATGAACGCGATAAGATTGGCCGTTTGATTCGTTACCAAAATGATTACCGTTCGGCCTTCCTACGATCAGCAGGTTTGGACGAACTGCTTCTGAAGGCACGTGTGGCGATCCTTTGGCTAACTGATGACCTGCTCATATCCGGCAAGGTTCAGAACTGACTTCAATGACGAGCAACTTAAGTTTCGCGGTTTGGCAGATTACTCCAGCGCCGACAATCTTCGTGACTTCCTTCGGAGTGTCAATCGCCGAAATCCAAACGATCCAGCTACTTTGTCTATCAGATACTGGGACGCAACGCAACAAAAGATTTCAAACTTAGCCGCAAAGACGGTTCTGTTCGGACAATGGACGAGTATTGGAATCTCTCTGGATGCGCGATTGACCATGAAACACTGGTGGATTTGCGTGGCGAGGCCATCCATACCCATCTTTCTATTTCTATCGCGTACGCTGAAGCGGCATATTGCATCGCGAACTCTGCGTTTAACGACTTCGTGAACAACTGGGTCGCACTTCTGAACAAACAATCGGTTCCAGTCCATACGTGGGATCTACCCTGGAGATGTCTTTGCACGCACTGCGGGCTGAACTTCTTACCCGCCGTTCTATCAACAAAGGAGCAAGTGGCATGACACGACATTTGGTCGCGGCTGAGGCCGATAAGATCCAAGATTTCGTCTTCCGCGCATCTCACCTGCGCGAAGTGACCGGCGGTAGTTCGTTGCTCAGGCGATTTTGCCAAGAGGTGCCGAGAAAATGCCTTGGGTGCCAGGACGATGATATTGTCATCAGTGATGGCGGTGCCTTTCGGCTTCTGTTCGATACGCGAGCGAAGGCAATCGAAGGCAGCAGTATGCTGGCCGACTTGTACTATTTGGCCACCGGCTGCAGCTTGACCGTGGCAGAGCCAGTGGAATGGGATGGCGATGAAGCGACGTTTCCCAAAGCGAACGAGTTAGCTGGCAGCCAGCTACGCGCCGCCAAACGCGCCGCCAGCGCAGCCGCGACGCCACATCTACCGCAGATGGCGTTCTGCGCCTCAACAGGGGTTGAATTAGCTTCTGCCTTCGCAGCACCGAAGAAGGACCGACAGCCAACCTATCTTTCGCCCAGCAGTCTGATCAAGAAATCCGAGTGGATTGAAAGCAAGGAAGAGTTAATCCTTGATTTCGTGCAACACGTCATCGGTGCAAATCAGAGTCCTGATGACTTCGATGTTCCCACCGAGCCAGGCAATGTAGGACGAGCGGGCGGCTATGAGCCGCGCGACTATGTCGCCTACCTCGTGGCAGATGGCAACGGCATGGGAGCGCTCTTTGGGCAATGCAAAACAAGGGGTTCACTACATGCTCTTTCCCTTCGCTTGAGTGAAATCGTACGTGACAGCTTAGCCGAAGCAACTAAGCATGTGATGAAATACCCACCGCGAGATGAAACAAGTCGGCTTGTTCCCGTGCTGCCATTGATCCTCGGTGGAGATGATGTCTTCATACTCCTTCCGGCTAAGTGGGCTATCTCCTTTGCCCAGGAATTCTGTCATAGCTTCGAGCAACAGATGGAGACCTTTCAGCGTCAGCAGCCAGACCTGATCAAGGCGCCCAAATCCACCATGTCCGCGGCTGTGGTGATCTGCAAGTCCAAGTATCCGTTCTATCTCGCTCATCAGCGTGGTGAAGCGTTGCTGAAGGAGGCGAAACGTCTGAACAAAAGCCAGCCGCAGTCTCCAATGTCGGTGGTCAACTTCGAGTTGATTGTGGGCAATCGCCTGGTGGATCACAATCGCACATTGGGCGAACACCGTCCGACGCTACGGCCATATTGGATCGGCGATCCACCTGACGCTCATCCGTCCGTCCAGCAACTACTTGTGGCGCGTCTGGGCTTGCAGTCATTACCCCAGAAACGGCAAGCACAATTACGTGCTTTCTTCGAGCCACCCGCGTTACAAACAAAGGACCCGGAACGAGCAAAGTGGCGCGAAGATCTAGAGAAATTGGCTACTCGCATCGGCAAACTGGGCGATGACGACAGCATTACNGCACACTATCAGGGATTCCTTGGTCGCGCTGGGTGGCGACCGAGGGCCTATTATTGGCGCAGTCTGGATTTGAATACAAGCGGCAATGCGCTGCCGGAAGTTCTCGACATGTGGAGCTTTCTGTACGATCTGAAACAAGATCAGAAGAAATATAAGGAGGCTGCTTCATGAGCATCCAACTCTCATTTCGGATCTCAATTCGCTCGGACTATCATATCAGCGCTGGCCATGGATTGGGAGCACTGCTTGACTCAGCTCTGCACCGTGATGCGGATGGCTTACCGGTATTGCGTGGCACCACGATTGCCGGGCTTCTGCGCGATGGTTTGCGAGACTTGGGTTCGACAAACCCCATGCAAGCAAGTGTTCACTGGCAGCAGATGGTCAGTGCAGCCGAGAGCCTGGTAAGTGATGACCGTCGCGGCTGGGAACCGAGTGATGCTCTTTTCGGCGCTCCCGGTCAGCCCAAGCGTTGGCAAATCTCCTCCGGCCGCCCGGCAAACCTTACCAAACCACAGAATACTGGTAATTCTGGCTGGCGGTCGGGTGGGATTGGCGGTCAGGCGGCAGCGCACGTGCGTGTTCACCCAGCATTGCGCCGTGCAGAAACGCGCAAGCTGTTCGTGCGCGAGGAAGGAGATCAACGCCTGCAGTTCGATTTCAGCATAACATGTCCAACGATCGATGAACAGGCAATTACTGAAGCTGCGCTGCTGGTGGCCTCTGCGCGCATGGTTCGTCATTTGGGAGCAGGCCGACGGCGCGGACGCGGCGAATGCAGCATACATCTGCAGGACGTCTTGGGCTGGCCTGTTAANGTCGGGCGATGCTCAACCCAACGAAAAACATTGCTGGCCATCTTTGAAAACTGCTGGCTCTCCAACCAGCCGCTTGCAGAATTCGAGCTTCCCAAACCCATTCCTATCACGCCGCTGCCTCAAACCAGTCATCCTCTACGGTTGATCATAGCTACACGCACAGACGAACCAGTGCTGATTGCCCAACGCGCCGAAGCCGGCAATCAGTTCGATAGCTTGGGCCATATTCCTGGTTTTGTGTTGAGAGGCGCCTTTGCCAACTTACTGGCATCGCGTTATGATCTCAGTGATACAACTATTCACCAGATCTTCACTCGGTTGTTCTTTCGAGGTGTAGCACAGTTCTCGCCACTCCTTCCAGCCTTCAAACAAGGAAGGTATCTCTATCCAGCTATTCCATTCCCACAAGATCTCTTTGTCAGTGAGCTTCATCCCGGCAAAGGCAGGCTGATAGATGGTCATACCGTGCAGGATGGGCGCGGGGCGGCNGCGGGCGACTTCAAGGATAGCCAAAGTGGACGTGACCTGAAACTCGAACCACTATCAGGCTGGATGACTGTGAGAGAGAATGCTGAAGTGGTTGCAGCCGACCGCAGCAGCGAGATGCACGTCACTATGGATCCTGAGACTGGACGAGCCAGGGATCAGCAATTATTTAGCTACGTAACCATTCCGACAGGACAGTACTTCCTGGGCGAGATAGTTTTCTCGGATAGCTCCGATTGGAGGATGCTGCAGAAGTTAATTGGACTGCCTGATGTTGTACCAGCAGAAGAGGACAGCGAGGATGCCACAGGTCAGGCAAGCACAGTTTTCGAGATGCGAGTAGGCAAGGCCATACGGCGCGGTTATGGTCTCCTGTCATGCACCCTGTCTCAGGCCACACATCCTACGCACAGCCTGTGGGCCGGTCTGCCCCTCGAAAATCGCGTTACGTCAATACAACAGCCGCTGACGCTGACCCTTCTGAGCGACGCCATCGTAGCTGACCAGTGGGGACGCAGCTATCAGTGTTTTGATGAATCTTGGCTTTCCAAGACGTTGGACGTAAAGGTAACGATCGCCAATGAAAAGGGTGTGAAGTCCGGCATCCCTCACCCGCTCCAGTTCGCCCGTGGAAAAATTGTAGATACTTTCAACAACCACATCGGTCTGCCACGCCATCGGGATATCGCCATGACCGCCGGTTCCGCCGTAACGCTGCTGGTCGATGAGGACATCACTCTTGACCACTTGCGGCGATTGCAGACGGTGGAAATGCAGGGCATCGGTTTGCGGCGTCATGAGGGTTTTGGCCGCGTTGTGTTTAACCATCCTGTCTACAACAACGCGTGCCAGGCAGTTGGCGATGCTGCTGCAATCAAGATGTCGGACGCTATGCAACACGGCGCGGCATATTACGACGACTTCCTTTCCAGTGAAGCCAGATTTCAGAATGAATGGAGAGAAAGCGTGTCGTTTAAGGATGAAGAGAAGGCCAAACTGCGCCATGAGGAGTTCGACGGCCTTGTTCGCGAGATTCGTACAGCCAGAATACAATCACTCGCTGACGCTAAGTCGTTGCTTTCCAATTACGGAAAGGCCGAGACGGTGATGCCAGGTGGATTACCCGGCAGACAGAAGCCCAATTTCTTCGAGGCAGAAGGAAAAGGAGGATTGGCGCTGTTGGCTTCACTGTTCGAGAAGCTGAACAGATCTGCCGGCGCTTCGGTGGAAAGATGGGCGATTGGCTGTGCTATTTTGGCCGAACAACTTGCGCTAGTCGTACCCGAGAAGAAGGAGAAATAGCGATGAACGAAACCGTCATCATTGTCAAACTGAGGACACGAACTGCACTCCACGTGGGCGGCAGCGGCGGTGATGAAGTTACCGATGATCTCTTGCGGCGCGATGCCCAAGGAAGGCTGTTTATTCCTGGATCGGCCATTGCAGGGCCGCTGCGCGCAATTACCACCCGATTGGCGCCTCGTCTGGGCAGCAAGGCATGTGCAGCACTTTACGGCGACCATCGCCAATGCGGTTGCTGGGTGTGTGAACTGTTCGGNGAAGTCAATCCACAGGAAGGCAATGAAAAGGGTGGCTATTCATCTTTACTGTGGGTTGAGGACGCTTACGATTCTGTTCACAGGCACGGCCCTACCGGTATTCGAGACGGCGTTGGCATAGATCGTCCATCGGGAACAGCAGCGCGCCAGGGTAGCGTCAAGTTCGATCTAGAAGTGCTGCCTACCGGTGCTACGTTCGATGTGCGTTTGGTCATGCGATCGCATTCAGATCCTGACGTGCAGAAACGCAACGAAAAGCTGCTGGCTGTTGCATTGGCGGAATGGCAAGGTGGGCGCGGGACGTTGGGAGGNCGCGTTGCACGCGGATTCGGCGGCTTTGAAGTGAGTGAAGTGACCTGGTATGAACGCAGTTTGGGTACGACGAAAGATCTGATGGCCTTTCTAACCCGTGAGGATGCGGACTTCCTGGCTGGCGCTGAAATTGGTGTTGATACACAAAAAGCGCGTTTGAAAGCCGCACGCACCGACGATACGATCAGAGTCATTCCNGCGCCCAGCGGTAATCGCCGAAAGGACCTGGCCGCGTATGCGGTAGCGCGTGCTTGGGCGCAAGCCGATATCACCCTCCAGTTTCANGGACCGATGCTGGTCAACGATCTGGCGCGTTCGCGTCGAGGAGGGTTCGATCATACACCCTGGAAGGATAATCCGCGGTTGGAAGACGCTTGGATTTTGCCTGGATCGAGCGTGCGCGGTGTATTGCGTAGTCAGGCTGAACGCATCGCTCGAACTCTTGCAACGCACAAGGCCTGGCAAGCACAAGATCCGAAACAGCATTTTCTTGAACGCTGTCCGGCCGGCGACCCTAACAACTCTCGCCGCGCTGATGCGCCTTTGGCCAACAGTGATTGCCTGTTGAGCGCAAATGGCATCTCTGGAGAGGAGGTTGTTCGCCCTATACAACTCGATCTGGCAGACCAGCTCTTCGGAAGCGTGCGCTTGGGCAGCCGTCTCATCGTGGAGGATGGCCGATTGGCGAATCAACCGCCACTCAAGGCAATGGATTTCTTAGCGATTGATCGCTTCACTGGCGGCGGACGAGACAGTGCCAAGTTCGATGCGCTTGTACTGTGGAAGCCATCATTCCAGGTGCGTCTGCGGCTGGACAACCCGTCAGCATGGGAACTGGGATGGTTGTTGCTAACTCTTCGCGACCTGCATGACGGNGCCACAACTCTGGGCTTCGGGTCGGCCAAGGGCTTCGGCCTGGCGCAGATTTCGAGTTGGACAGCCAAACTCGGCTTTTTCCTGGACGATGACTTTCCAGGCGATATAACACAAGCACGTCGAAACCTGGAACAGGCGCCAGAACCGACAGACGGGCTGTGGCGTGTTCTCCAGGCAAATTCGATCAACACACTTGACTGGCTTGGAGTAGCCGAAGGCTGGGTACAGGCTTTCAACGCCGAGATCAATAACTTCCAGCGTAAGGGCGATCCAAGGCAAGGCGTACCTTTACTGAAGAGCGACAGCTATTTCAATGGAACGGTTGACAAGCTCTACCCAGAGGAGAAAATCCACCATGGCTGAACAGAAGTTGAAATTTCAGGACTTGCTAGGTCGACGCTTGCCGTGTTCACCCACGGATTTGGCGATCGTTGGTGGTACCATTGACGAGGCCAGAGCATTAGCCTGGCTGAGTCAGTGGGATCTGGAATCCCTGCCTTGGCGACTCTGGGAAGAGGTGAGCGCGCTCAGATTGGAAAAGAATTCATCCTTGCCTGGCGATCTGGCCCTGATCGAGCGCGGCCAGGTCTTCGGTGAAGGCGGCGATCTGACCCTGCGCCGTGATGGTGAGATCTTCCGGTGGCATTTCATCGGCCCAGCGACAGCGAAGATNCCAGACAACGGCGGATGCGTTGGATTTTGGAACGAACATCCCAACACCGTCTTGCATCGCGTTGAGCAACAAGCCATCCTCTGGGGCGTGTGGCGACCGGAGTTAGGTCGTTGGCATGACAATCGCGTCGGCTGGGCCAATCTGCAATACCCTGCCGAACTCAACGGCAAGCCGCACGTGTATATTCACTTTGACGAATACCTGGAGTCTGGTCGCGTGGCCTTCGTGTGGCTGCGTGACATCAAAGGAGGTCAATAATGATCGAAGGCACGGTTCTGAATTACAGGAACAACAACGGCCAGCTCAAAGGCGATGACAACAAGATCTACGCCTTCAATCGCAAATCGCTGGGCGGGGGCGATGCAGCGCAGGCTACGCCGGGGCGCCGCGTGCGCTTTCAGCCAGACGGTGACCGAGCGCGTGATGTGATACTGTTGGCTCAGACTGTTGCGGCGGAGGCACCGAAGCCTAAGCCGGCCGCGCCTCCTTCTGTAGTGTCTCAGCCAGCACAAGAGCGAACACCATCTGGTCAATCCGGCTCTGCATCGCGCTCCGGCTCATCCGTGAGACCAACTGCAACGGGTGCATACCGTTTCCTCAATCCTTACAACTTCGTGCGTTGGTTACGACCTCCGCAGGTATTCGACGATGCCGAATCCCAGTTGTTGGGCCGATGTGCCCCGCCGCCACATGATCGTTATGTCGGCCTGAGCGGCAAAATCACGTGTCAGCTTGAAGCAATGTCGCCTTTGTTCATCTCTGATTCCGANGCGCCACAACCCAACGATGAAGATGAGAAGGCCGGACACAAGACATACCGTTTCTTTCACTATGACTTCGGGGATGGCGATGAACCGGCGTTACCAGCTTCAAGCCTACGTGGCATGATCCGCAGCGCCTTCAGAGCTGCAACCAATTCATGCTTTGCGCATTTTGATTACGANAACCGTTTGAGCTATCACCTGGCTGCTGCCGAATCGCTGAAGCTAGTCCCCGGACGAGTAGAAAGAAATGCACAAGGCCGCTGGCAATTGCGCTTGCTTCCCGGCACAGCGCGTTTGGTCATCAATGAGCGCCCACGAGACAAGCTCTATGCAGCGCGTGGAGAAGTACAGAGCTTTGTCGCCAGGTCGACGCAGCAGGGGCCTGGCAGACCTCCTGAATTCCGTCCAGTCAAGACGGATGGTTTCAGTAATGGTGAGAAATGTCTTGCTGTCGTGCAAGAGCACAGTTCCCGCCGGTTNTGGAACGTCGTAGCACTGGGCAAAGACCGCAGCCAATTGCGGCCTGGCGCAGGAGAAAGGATCATCGAGGGTTATCTGAGCATCAACAATCAGAATATCGAGTCCAAGCGNCTTGAACGCTTTTTCTTCCGCGATAGCACAAACAAGACGGGTCCAGAACTAGTGCCTTTGCCTGAGGATGTGCGAACGAAATACGCCGATCTGCTCAAAGACTACCAGGAACGCCACAGAGACACCATCAAAAAATGGCGCGACAAAGGCCACACACCGGATCAACCATGGGTTGAGAGGGATCGTGAAGGCCGATTCACCAAGAAGGAAGCCGCCTTCAGTCGTTTTGTGATTGGCGGCCCCAAGGAGTTACAGGATGGTGACCTGGTCTATGCCATGCTCTCTGGTAGCGTGCAAACGCCGCAGGTAGAATTCATCGTTCCCGTGGCTGTGCCGCGTNNAGGCTACAACCGAAAGATAGCGCAACTTCTGCCAAAGTACTTACACAAGTGCGACGACTACGACCACCTCTGCCCGGCATGCCGCACATTTGGTTGGGTGTACGGGCACGAGGATGCCCCTCCCTTGCCGATTGACCGTCGCACCGCCTATGCCAGCCGTATTCGGATTGAGACCGGGCGATTGCTTCCAGAGCAAAGACAGCAGCCGCTCACCTTGCCGCCAACGACACTAACGATTCTATCAACACCTAAACCCACCACGACACGCTTCTATCTCAAGCCGGGCACCGGTCGGCCCCGAAATGGAATGGATGATTATCAGGCAGGCTATGATAATCAAGACAATGTTCTGCGTGGTCGCAAAGTCTATCGGCATCAAGGGCATTCGGGTGAAAGTGATTACTGGGCTAACAATGGTCGTGAGTATCGAACAGCGGAGAAATCAGACCAGAATCGAACAGTCGAAGGAGCACTGTTGCCTGGGGCGAAGTTCGAGTTCACCGTTCAGTTTTCCAATCTAGCACCTGTTGAGTTGGGAGCTTTGCTGTGGACGCTCGAAATGAATGGCGCTCAGTACCATCGATTGGGATTTGGTAAGCCACTTGGGTTTGGAAGTGTGAAGCTAAGCATAGTCGATCTGTTCGTAACCGATTTGAANCAACGATATGCATCGTTTACAGAAACCGGTGAAAACACTGCCAGCAGCGACATGCAGACTCAGTGGCTCAACCAGTTCAAGACCGCCATGAGCAGGGCCTATGAAGGTGAATTCGAGAAACTGGCTCACATCAAAGACCTGCTGGTGCTGTTGAGCGATCCTCAGCCGGACTTGCATATTCATTATCCACGTACTGACCCCAAGCCCGTCGAGCAAGGTAAGAACTTCGAGTGGTTCATGGGCAACAATCGCAACCGTGAGGCGCGCTTCGCACTGGAAATNGCCGGGGAGGAGAAAGGGCTGCCGCTGATCGACAAGACAGGAGCCGTCAAACTATGATCTGTTGCGGTGCATAAAACGGATGGTGAGCCATGCAGCATGATAAGCTACGTTTCTATTTGGATGTGGCCAGAACTGTGCAAAGGCTGAAGGAAGTCCGCGCCACCACGCATATTGATGCTGAGGGCGAGGACTCTCTTATGGCCATGCTTTGGCGAATTCAAAGGCTACTTGGTGAGTCGACAAATGATACAGGTTTGGCCGGTCTCCGACCTTTCTCTCGACTTCGACTCTTTCAAAAGGATCTCTTCGAGTTCTACCAGACACTCTACGAGAGCTTGGGCGGCGACACTGATCCGCTACAGGATGTACCTCTCGGTCGGCAAAGATGTCAGCAACTTCAGGACTTGATCGGATCTTTGAGCAGGTTTTCCGTGAGGAAGTGGAATCGCGCGTTGTGTTCATCGCGCCGGAGCGATCCGGCCTGCTTGAGTTTTCTTCCCGTGAAACGTTTCTGCATGATGCAATCGACAAGCAATACTTCGAATACTTACCGCGAATTGCACAGCGAAATTTCGAGGACGCAGGTAAATGTCTGGTTTACGGTTTGCCAGGGGCGGCCATATCGCTGTCGTTACAAGCCGTGGAAGCGACGATCCGTTTCTTTTACATGCGACATGGAGGTGAAAACAAGCGAGACAGGCGAGGTGGATATACTGATGAGCTTCCCGAATGGGGCTACATGATCAATTGGCGTGGCTATCAGCATGGGTCGTTTCTTCCTGGTGATGAAGTTGGGCAGAGACACTGCCACGCAACATTGGACAGATTGAGGCACCGCTATCGGAATGCAATCGCCCATGGTCGAGCATATTTGGAAGCTGGAGGACCAGATGCGAGTGTGAACGAGGCCGAAACTGTTTTCAGAGAGTGCTGGGCGGCCGCCCGTCTCCTCGCCGCCGAGACGCCGAGGCGTTCGCAACTCAGTTGTAGGATCAAGATCGGTACTCCACTTGAATTCGATGTGGCCGTCGCGTCCTATTTATATGCATGGAATCCTGAACTGCCACCCTTTGGCATTGAACAGATCGAGTTCGATTCTTCGCTTGCCCAAAACGAACTGATCGATACTACAATCGTAGACAGCGAGTTCTGGCATCGACATGTTCAGACCCTGAGCAGCGAATCCCTTAGCCGTCGAATTCGTACCTGTTTTCGTATGCAGCCAAACTATGCGGCCACGATCAATCCGCTGATTGATTTCCTAGACAAGTGTGTCCAGGGTGCCTCCAGATCGCGTTTCGACCCGCAATACCCGCGAGAAGACGACGTGAGCCTTCTTGACTTGTTTGAGAGTATTCTGCCTCACTTAGAACTGGTGCACAAGCAGAAGGGAACTGATACGTCGAAGATCCAGCCACAAGAGATCTTAGTCGAGACCTGGAAAATGCTGGATAAGTTCGTGAACTCGTCCCTCAGCCCAGAAGGCCCGTCACTCGTGACCGAGCTTGGCATGCAGCCTGTGTTCAATACACTTTGCACGACAAGGTAGCGCGAATGCCCAAACCTAAACCAACTGCCCCTGCCTGGAAACAACAACAAAAGGACGCGCGCAAGCAAAACGCCGAAGAACGCAGCCAACGCGAGCAAGAAGCGGCAGGAAAAGCTGAGCGCGTCAAATTGCCGGACCAGCAGACTCACTCCTGGCCGCCCGCACGCCTGGCCGCGAAGGATGCGCGCAGCTACCGCTTCCTCAATCCATACAACTTTGTGCGCTACCTGCCGGCGCCGGATCCACCGGCCGGGGATGCGGATGCGCAACTGTTGGCGCGGTGCGCGCCGCCGCCCCACGACCGTTATATCGGTCTGACCGGCCGCATCGTCTGCCGGTTGGAAGCGGTGACGCCGCTCTTCATCTCCGACTCGCACGACGTTCGCGTCACCACCGTCACCCTGGCCGACGGTCGGCAGGTGGAGCACAAGAGCTATCGCTTCTTCCAGTACGCTGGCCAGGACGCGATCCCGGCCAGCAGCCTGCGCGGGATGATCCGCTCGGTGTTCGAGGCGGTTACCAACTCGCCCTTCAGCGTGTTCAACGGAGATGAACGCCTGGAGTATCGGCTCGATCCCGCCGAGGCGCGGCGCCTCAAACCCGGCATCGTGCGGTCTCTGCCCGAAGGCAACCAGTCTGGCATCATCGCCCTCTGCGAAGAGGCCAAAATTGGCGCCTATTACGATGATCCAACCCTGAACTTGCTCGATGACTCCTGGCGCTGCGGAGAGGAAGCTTACGCGATCGTCGGCAAGACCAAGAACAACGTGCCGAAGGTCGAGATCCTGGCACGCGCTCATCGGGCGCTTGCGGATGATGGTCGGCCGGTGCGCCACGGCTGGGTGAAAGTGACCGGGCAAACGATAGATAAGAAGCGCAACGAGAGCTTCTTCTATTTCATCGGAGACCCTGCCAAAGCCAAGACAGTCGCCTTCGATGTGGAGCGCGAAAAGGATTTCAACACCATCCTGCATGCCCAGTTGCACGAGCGTCGAGAGGACTTCCATAGCCAGATCCAACACGAACGGCTGACGGTGGGTGACCTGGTCTATGTCGAACAGGAACCGCAAGACTCTTCCAAGGCCCGCAACATTGCCCTANNGCGCGTGGCGCGCCTGCGCTACCGTAACGCCATTGGCGACCTGCTGCCGGAGCACTTGAAGCCCAGCCAGCGATACGACGAATTGGATGTGGCCTCGCGGCTTTTCGGCTGGGTCAAGGCGACGCCAACCGACGACCGCACAGCGCGAGTAGCTTATGCCGGGCGGGTGCGCTTTTCACACGCTACTTTGGCCACTGACGGCGACAAAGGCACCTTCGANAAGGAACTCGCGCTGGCGATTCTGGGCGAACCCAAGCCAACGACGACCCTTTTCTATCTGCGCAAGGAGAATGGCGAGTGGAACGACGAGGAACGTAAGAAGCCCGGCGCGGCCGAAACTATTGGCTACGATGGCCCAAACAAGTTGCGTGGACGCAAGGTATACCGCCATCATGGCGCTGCGCTCAATCGGTTGGAGTATGAACGCGCAGGAAGACGTCAGGATCACCAGAACCGCAGCGTGCGCGGCGTACGAGCGCCCGGCAACGCCTTCGAGTTCACCATCCATTTCCACAATCTGGCGCCNGTTGGGCTGGGCGCGCTGCTGTGGACACTTCAGCTTATCGACGAGGGATGCCATTTCCGGCTGGGCTACGCCAAGCCGTTGGGCTTTGGCAGCGTCAAGCTGGCCGTCGAGCGGATTGAAATGGCCGACATGGGTCTTCGCTATCGATCACTGGACGAAATGGAATGGCGCACCGCGGCAATTCAGGAGCGCAGTGAATGGCTGGCGCGCTTCGCCATGCAGCGTTGTTATGGGCAGCCCATTCGCCAGTTAAACCACATCACTGATTTGGTTGCCTTGCTCAGCGAACCAGAAGATGCTTCACGGCTACACATCCATTACCCACGAACCGGTGTCAAACCTGATCCTGAAGGAAAAAACTTCGAGTGGTTCGTAGCCAATAAGGCCAAATCCACGAAAGTCGAAAAGGCTGGCCCCAATTTGCCATTGGAACCGTCAGGCCAAGAACAAGGTCTCCAATTGCTGGACAAGATCAAGAAGGCATAGCTTAATCCGCCTATGCCCACACCTACCTGGTCCCACCTCAAACCCCACCTCCAGCAGCTCAGCAAGGAGCAGCTTGTGGCCTTGCTGCGCGAATTGTATGCGCTGAACGCGGACAACAAGGTCTTTCTGGCCACCCGCTTCGTGCCGACCGCGCCGGAGCAGATAGCCGCGCCCTATCGCAAGGTCATCAGCCAGGTGTTCAACCCCGACCGGGGCCACCCCAGCTTGCAGCCAGCGCGGCGCAAGGCGCTGAACGATTTCAGAAAGGCCTGCAACGATCCCCTGCCGCTGATCGACTTCATGCTCTTCTACGTGGAGGAGGGCGTGGTCTGCACCCGAACCTATGGCGACATCGACGCGCCGTTCTACAGCAGCCTGCTTTCGGTCTACCGCAGCGCAGCCGAGTTGACCAGCAAGCTGGACCCGGCGCAGGCTGAGGTCTTCCAGCCCCGCTTTCTGGCCATCATCCGCGATACAAGAATGATCGGCTGGGGCTTTCACGATGGCCTGATCGACATCTACACCAGCGAGCTGCCTCCCCATTGGGAGCTGTGAAATGCCGCCATCCATGGCCTGCGACCGGCCACGAGGCCTCGATTTGGCGTGCCGGGCTGCCAGGTGTATACTGTTGTCATCTAAGATACCTAACTTAGATAGGATCAAACAACAGCAGGAGGTACCCGATGGTCATTAAGCTGGCATCCAGCCAGGTGCAGCAGAACTTCGGTCAGGCGATGGAGGCCGCGCTGCGAGCCAATGATGTGGTGGTGGAACGTTACGGCACGCCGCGTGGCGATTGTCGAGTATGGGCGCTACCAACGCCTGGTGGAGGCCGAGCAGGCGCTGCTGCGCCTCCGTCTGCAGCAGGCGTCTGAGGCCGTCTCGGCGCGGGCCGCGCATCTGAGCGAAGCCGAGATCGATGCTATGATCGAACAGGCGCGCGTCGAGGCGGCGATGGAAGGCCGCGCAACATGAAGGCCCAGTCCAGCCCTGCCGGCAACGGCGAAGCGTCATCTGGCTTCAACCGACAGTCAACGCGCATCGTCGTCGATACCAACGTCTGGCTGCGCTATCTGATCAAGCCTGGCGCGGCGATCAGGGAACTGGTCGAGACCTGGTGGCTGGGTGGACATGTGCAGATGGTCGTATCCAGCGAGTTGCTGAGCGAGCTGGAAGATGTGCTGGCGCGGCCNCGCTGCAGCGATTCNATCCAGGCAGCGGAAGGCCAGACACTGCTGGAGACCATCCGGCTGCTGGCCGAGGTGATCCCTGCCCTGGGGCCGATTCCCGCTTTCACCCGCGACCCGAAGGACGACAAGTTCATTGCCTGCGCGCTGGCCGGCCAGGCGCGCTTCGTCGTCACGACCGATGAAGATCTGTTGGTCCTGGCTGAGCCGAAGGCGTGCGCATGATCACACCGCACCACTTTGTTACCTGGCTGAGACAAGGAACAGCCAACCTGTTATGACCCTACTCAACTTCTCCCACCCCATCACCCCGGCCCAGCGGGCGCAGATCGAGGCGCTGACGGGGCAATCCATCGGCCGNCAGCTGGCCGCCATGCCGCAGTTCGACGAGCAGCAGCCCTTTGGCCCACAGGTGGATGCGCTGTTGGCGCAGATCGACCTGATCCCGGCTCAGTGGCAGGGGCCGATCCTGGTGGTGCTCCCCTCGCTGAACTTCATCGCCGCCCTGCTGCTGGCCGAGCTGCACGGCCGGATGGGCTACTTCCCGGCCATCGTACGGCTGCGGCCGGCCGCCGACAGCCTGCCGCCGCGCTTCGAGGTGGCGGAAATTATCAACCTGCAGGCGGTACGAGAGACTGCGCGCGCGGCGTTGAGGATCAGTTGGAGGTTAAAGTGGAAATCGCTGAGAAGATCCTGAGTTGGACGGCGAATATCATCCAGATTGCCACTGCGGTCTTTGCTATTGTGGTGCTCATCAGCACGCGGCGGCGACTGACGCAATGGATGGAAAAGCAAAAACAAGGATGAATTAACTCGAATAGGCGTGACCGAATTGCATCTGTTCTATAAGGGTCCGGTGTCTTTTGCGGCTGGCGTTGGGGCGGTTTTCGATAACTGGGTGCCGGTGCACCTCTACGAATTCAAAGATGGCACCTATCATAAAGCCTTGACGATTGAGAAAGAGTCGGTGCGCGGTTGTTGCCAGAAACGCTGGCTGAAGGGGGAAATTAGCGACGCAAGTTGTGCAAAGATAGCACCTGGCGGTCAGACTGACGGAGGATGCCAATTGCGCGCAATCCATAGTATGTGTGCTTCGACAACGTACTCGTTGTTTAGCCGTAAGGCAATGACGGGCGCACGACCAATTGCAGTTAAGCCCATAACGTGTGTGCCGCCGTTCGCCCAGGCGAAATGCTNCGACCAGGTCTGCGTGCGTGGATTGAACAGGGGAGTTAACGTGCCGGTGGCGGGATCAATCTCGTGCGTCTTCGCACCCTTGTATTCATTGCACCGGTAACAGGCCGCACAGAGATTCTCAAGCCGATCATCGCCGCCGAGCGCCTTTGGGACAACATGATCTGTCACCAGCGGCATACCCATCACCCGGCGTGATGTCATGCAGTATTCGCACCGCTGCCCTGCACGGTCACAAACCTGCCGGCGCAGTACGTCGGACAGCACGGTCACGACGACTCCAACGGCAGGTCATTGAGTTTCGGCACAGGTTGACCTCGCCAACGCAGGACTGCCCAGGCGTAAGCCTTCTGCAGCATCAATCGGTCGGCCATCAGCCGCAAGGCCACCAGTTCTTCCTGCTCGGCAGGCAAGATCGTACCNNGGCGCTGTTTTTCCAGCAAAGCCAGGTGTCGCGCCTGCTGCGCCGGCGGGACTTGCGCAAGCACAACCTGTTCGAGCTGATCGACCGGCGCCGTTTGCAGGCTCAAGAGCCGCCNCTGCATTTCGATTGGCATCGAAGCGAGCGACGGCGGCAGATTGCCCACGATACTCTGTTCCGCCAGTTGCTCCAATGGGCGCTGCGTGACCGCTGCCATCTTTTGCAGGTACAGATAGATCGGCTCGGGCAGGTGTAACGTCACAGTTTGTACGGTCATCTCACACTCCGCGCTGAAACAGTCGTTCACACGTCACCTGACGGATTATACCACGCCGCGTGATGTGTATCCAACTCGTCCGCAATTGGTGGGGTAGCGGTTGTAAAAAACCTGCTTGCCAGCACAGCGAATTGACTTAGCGCCTGTCCGAATAACCCGGAAAACGCGCCATAGGGTTGCCCCGTGACGGTTATTCGGATAGGCACTTGGCGTTCAACCATGGTTGGCCGCCCCGATCGTTTTCTGCCATACTGACAATCAGATCATCTGAATATCAGCACATCAGAAAGGGCCACGTCATACAAACTTTTACCCTCCAGGTCGCCCAGCGCGGGCTGGTGACCTTACCGAAGGCGCTACGCCTGGCGCACAATATCCAGCCTGGCCAGCAGATGACCNNCCTGCTCGACCTGGATGGTGTGTTCGTGCTCAACCCGCAGCCATCCAACGTGGACGCTTTGGCCGATCGTATTGCCGATGAGTTGGCGGGGCGGGGCGAGACGTTGGAATCCATGCTTCAGGCGTTGCGGGAAGTGCGGGCGGAATATGCCTGAGTGCCGCGTCTTCCTGGACACCCGCGCGGTCTTCGCCGCGGTGTTTTCGGCCCCAGGCGGGGCACGCNNGCTGCTCAAGTTGGGTGAGAGCGGCGTGATCAGCGTTTGGCTTGGGCCGATGGTGTTGCAGGAAGCCGACGAGGTGTTCCAGCGCAAGGCGCCCGATCTGCGGCCGCGGCTGGCCACCCTGCTGCACCAGACCCGGGCGCAGACCGGCCCGGCCGCCACTGTCGAAGCGCAGGCCCGCACCGCCGCAGTGATTGATGATGCGCCCGACGCCCGCATCGTGGCCGAGGCGCTGGCCTGCCGGGCGGATTATCTCGTGACACATGACCAGGAACTTCTTCTGCGCAATCCCAGGCTCGGCGACCTGCCCTGCAAGGTCGGGACGCCCGACGACTGCCTGGTCTGGCTGCGCCGGCGCTTGATCGGTGCGTAGATAGGCTGGCGGGGATCTACTGGGACCTCGTGCCTGAAACGGAAAATCCAATCTGCCGCTATCAACAGCGGTCCGTCACGGTCGTCAGGATTGACAAGCGGCAACAGGGTCTGTAGAATATGATTATCATATTTTACAGAGGACAACACCATGCACACGAATACATTGTCTGTCACCGAGATGGTCGGGGCTTCTCCGATTACGTGAATCGGGTTGCCTATCGGGGAGCGCTTCATCCTGCTCAAAGGCCGCAAGCCCATGGCTGGCTGCGCCCGATTCCCGCAGGTGCGCTATTGGGCGAGCTGGAAGATGCGCTGCGTTCACTCCCGCGCTGAGCGCGGCTGAAGCGGCTGATTTCGCGCGGATATCGAGGATGCACGGGCGCGCCTGCCCCGAGAAGTGCGGAGTGACCCGTGGCAGTCCTGATTGACACGAGTATCCTCATCGCCTACGAGTGTGGCCAACTCGACATCGCAACCCACGTGGTCGGGCGAGAAGCTGAGGGATTCTCTCTTTCGGTGATCTCGGCCAGCGAGTTGTTGCACGGCGTCCAGCGGGCAGCAGATGCCGCGATCCGGGCCAGACGTCTGGCATTTGTGGAAGGCATCCTGGCCCGCTTCCCGGTGCTCGAGATTGACCTGGAAGTGGCGCGCACGCACGCGATCCTGTGGAGCAACCTGGCGCAGCGGGGAGAGATGATCGGCGTCCATGATTCATGGATCGCGGCCACCTGTATCGCGNNCGGCCTGACGCTGGTGACGGCCAATGTCCGCGAGTTCGATCGCGTGCCGGGTTTGCAGATCGAGAATTGGAGCAGACCGTAGATGCTCGTGCTCAACTTCTCCCACCCTATCACNCCCGCGCGCGCACAGATCGAAAGCCTGACCGGTGAGCCGGTCGACGAGGTGCGCGGACGATGCCGCAGTTCGACCCTCCAGCCGCTGGCCGATCAGGCGCTGGCCCTGGTCGACGCGGTCGGTCTGTCGGCTGAAGCGTGGCAAACCACCCCGCTCATCGTGAATCCGCCCGGCCTGGCCCCGGCCGCGATGGCTGTGCTCGCCGAGTTGCACGGACGTACGGGCTACTTTCCCAGTATCCTACGCCTGCGCACCGTGCCCGGCACGACGCCGACCCGTTACGAAGTCGCCGAAATCATCAATCTGCAGGCCCTGCGCGCGGCGCCGCCGTCGGCAGCCGAAGGAGTAGGTGTACGGTAATTAGCCGCGAGTTGGTGGGCAACCGTGAATTGACGCGAATCGTTGCGAATGTTTTTGGTGAGCGAAGGAGGATGATATCGCCATGACCTCTTGGTGGAAACGCTTCGTGGCCGATCCGATAGTTCAAACACTCTCGCAGGTGTCATGGTTTGGCTTCGTTCTGACGACCGTGCTCATTGCGGCGGTCGTCAACATCGTCACCGGCCTCTTCGTCGATATTGCTGGTCCCATCTGGGCAGTGGCGACACTGATCCTTCTGGCCGTGGCCACACTGGTATACGCCAACATCACCGCTTACCGCTTCCGCCAGCATCTGGCCGAGGGCGAACGCATCATCGGTGAAAAACCACACCCCACCCCACGGGCCGGCCTCATCGTGCTGGTGACCAGGGCGCCGACTGCGCGTAAAGCGATCGACTACCACCAGCGGGCGCTCAAACACCTCTGGCTCATCACCACACCCGAAATGCGCGAGGCCGCCAATGTCCTGCGCACCTACGCCGAAGAGCTTGGCGTGCAGTGCCACCCGCTCGACCTTGAACAGGAGTACGAGGCCAGCCAGTGTTACTACCTGGTGCGCCATGTCTACGAAGAGGTCGCGCCGTCTCTGTCGCTGGCACGCGGCGAGATCATCGCCGACATGACTGGCGGCACCAAACCGATGACTGCCGGCATGGCGCTCGCCTGCTCGGACTCATCGCCCCCTTGCAGCACGTGCCCACGCTTCGTCGGCGATGGCCAGCCCACCGTCCCGCTCGACCCGATCGAAGTCCTGATCGGCGAGAAGTTGATAGTAAATCGATAGACCCGTGAGAGTTTTTCTGTGATATAAAGACGCCATACCGAGGTCAAACCGCCATGCTCACCAGTTTTGTCGTCCACCTGCGCCCACACAACCCTGCACCCCTCGGCCGCTCCGTCGGCCGCAGCATGCACGCGCTCCTGCTCGGCATGGTTCGCCAGGTCGANCCGGAGCTATCGGCGCTGCTGCACGGTACGAATGCCCTCAAGCCGTTCACCGTCTCGATGTTACAGGGGCATTTCGTCGATCACGCCGGCCGGCCCTTTGCCGTGCCCAGCGAGACCTACCGCGTGCGCTACACCGTGCTCGAAGCGCACCTTTTCNNCGCCCTTGGCCACGTCCTGCTCGGCAAACAGCTCTACGATGAACCGGTGATCATCGACGGCGAGCCTTTCACCGTCGAGGAGATCGTCGTTTCTNNCCCGAACGCCCAGGGCTGGGCGCAGGTTACGACCTACGACGAACTGCTCGCCTCTGCCAGCAGCAACCGCCAGATTGGGCTGCAGTTCGCTTCACCGACGACTTTCAAACAGGGGGATGCCAACCTGCTCTTTCCCCTGCCGGTCAGCGTCTTCGGCAGCTACCTGCGCAAATGGGAGGCCTTCTGCCAGATTCCGCTGCCGGCCGGCATCCTCGATTTTGTCCAGACCCACGTCGTGGCCGAAAAGTACGAACTGGCCACCCACCTGGTGCACTACGGCGAATTCGACTTCCACGGCTTCACCGGCGCCTGCACCTATCGCGTCCTGCGGCGCGACAACGCCCTGACCCGCGCCCTGAATGCGCTCGCCAGCTTCGCGCTGTTCGCCGGCACCGGGCAGAAGACCCCGCAGGGTATGGGGCAGACGCGCATGCGCTGAGGCTGGGAGTGCACATCACGAACGTACTCGCCGCCCGTGAACTTTGAGTACGATTGTGAGGCGTGCGTACCGCGCGTCGAAGTATGGGGCGTCGATACGGTCGAACGACTGCGCGACTTCTACCAGGTTTAGCAGTTTGTCGGAGAGACCACCTTGTAAGCAGGCGCGGCGGCATGTAGTAGTCGGCAGCGATCGTGATACAACATGTTGTGGCTGCATTCACGCGAACAAGCTCTCTCCAACAAACTGCTAAAACACGTCGGCGCACATTTCGCAACACTTTGGAGTGGAGGCTTTAGCCGGGTCTCGGCCTAAAACCCGACTGAAGCCTCGACTTCCAGGCGGTAAAAATGCCAACTTTCCGAAAAGTTGGTATCTTTACCCCAACTCCGGCGCGACCATTTCTACGATACGATCGATGCGAAAGACGCGTCGGCGCGGCGCGTGGCAGTACGCCACCAGGTAGGCTACACCGCCGCGNNTCTCGATGCGGTAGGGATCGACGGTGCGATGGGTCAGCTCTCCCCGACCGGCGGTCCAATAGCGGAAAGTGATCGACGTGCTCTCCTCGATCGCGCGTAAGGCGGGGAGCACAGTNNGCGCCTGGGGGAATGGGTTGTCGAGCGGCGGATCGGAATAGCCATCGAAGGCCTGCTGTACGCGGTTGAGCACCTCCTCAGCCAGGGCTTGCACATCGGCTGCGGTCGCCGGCGACAACTGGGCCATGATCTCAGCGAGACCGCGCGNGGGAATCATCACGGGGAGACCAGTGAAACGGCTGAGTTGGCGGTAGACCAGGCCGGCCAGCAGCAGGTAGGCGGAGTGAGAGAGCCGTGTGGCGCTGGATTCACCGGCGGGATGGGGCATACCGTCCGCATCGAGGGCCAGGCCAGGGACGAGCACATGCAGCGGTACGTCGATGCGCTGCAGCCGGGTGACCAGTTGCGGCGCCTGACGAAAATCGACGACGACCGCGCGGCCGAGGGTACGGCGCACGAAAGGGCGGATCGTTGGTCGGGCGACGACCTGGCTCAGGCGTTCGGGCGTATCGGCCTCGAGGACGGTCAGCTGGCGCAGCGTCAAGGGCGCCGGTGTTGTGAACCAGGCGTAGAGCACCGAATATTCAGCGGCATCGAGGGGTTGGCCGCGCACCTCGGCCAGCAGACGCACGATCGCTCTGAAGGGGCGGCCGTGTTCGAGGGCACGGTTCAGGCTGGCCGGGGTCAGTCGTTGGTCGCCGCACACGCACAGGATCTCGAAAAGGTGCTGCAAGTCGAGGCTGTCCAGGGTCGCAGGGTCGGTCTCGATGTCGAAGGTCACCTCGTGGTCTGCGATGGTGCAGGCAATGGGCCGGCGCGGCGGATTGCCCGCCAGCGGTTGCCCGGCCTGGCGCCGACGTGCGGCTGGAGTGAGACGCGCGGCCAGTTCGGTCGGGAATGGAGCGTCATCGAGTGGTTGAGTGGTGTCAGGCGAGTCCCATGGCAGATCGACATTGGTCTCGACGAGTCCGAGCCAGCGCAGCGGCCCATGCACCAGACGGGCGAGCGCTTCGGGCAGCACCGGCGCCATCGCGGCCCTGCCACCAGACCGGTTCGGTGTGCAGGGGTGAGCCAGATCGTGGAGAAGGTCTGGTATGGTCAGCCAGTTTGGGGGTTCGCCTGGTGGAGGCGATCGAGCAGGTGCTGGGCGAAGGCCAGCGCGCCGGGCGTCTCACTGGCCGGCAGGCGGTAGGTCGACCAGAGGTCAGGCTGCGGCCAGGCTTGCCAGAGGGTGTCCAGGCGGACGGTGGGTTCGGCTTGCAGCCAGAGGGTGGCGGACGGCGCCGGCTTGACGAAACGACCGACGGTGAGGAGACCGGCGGCATGCGCCAGGTAGTGGATGAAATGCAGGCGTGGGGCCTGACGTTCGGCGCGAATCGCGGGAGATCGCTGGGCTGGGCCAGGTGCTGACTCCAACGAGTCAGGAAGCGCACTGGCAGCCAACGGCCGTGGAGGGGTGGGATATCGTAATGATGCAGCAGCCCGAGCAGCACCGCCAGGTCGAACATCGTCGCCAGGGCGGCGGCCGGGAGGTGTCCCCCAATGGCGGCAGATGTCTGCTGTACCGGTTGAAAGGTTCGATCGCCGGGTGGGGTTGGCGTCTGATAGAACTCAGTGGGCAGGCAGAGGCGGGGTGGGTCGCCGGGGCGGGTACCGGGGGCGGGAAAGAGCAGGCCGAGGTACCAGAGGCGTTCGCTGGTATTGGCGGGATGGCGCCAGGGTTGATCGGGCAGGGGCGCGGGGGGTCCCAGGGCCGGTAAGCGCGGATAGGACCAAAGCGGGCAAAAACGCGCTGTACGACCGGCTGTGGTGAGTCGCGCAGCGTGGCGAGTGCAGCCCAGTCGTCGGCCCCAGGCGGTTCGCCAACTGGTGCAGGGTCTCGGGCTGGATCAAGAAACGATGGAGGGTGTGGACCCAGACCGCTTTGGGTGGATGGCGTTGGGGGTGAGGCAGGTAGTGGGCGCGGGCGATGGCGTGCAGGTGTCGGTAGGAGGTCAGGTTCAGGCATTCGAGCAGTGTTGGCATGGTGTGACTCCTCGCGTGCGTGAAAAGCCAGCCGCACAGGGTGAGGGGTGGCGGCGGCGGCGTGCAGTGGATGGTGATCTTGGTCATTTGACGCGATTTGGCAGATGCGGGTATACTTAGAGCAGGTGAAATTGTTTCCATCGGCTCGATTCGGTGTCCTGTTGGAACGTGCCGGCGCCGTCCGGTCGCAGCGGATAAGAGCGCTGCCAGGACAGCGCTTTATTAATGAAGCAATCGTAACACAGAATCTCGCTGGAAACAAACCGCGTCCGGACATGCCTAAGCCCTGGAGAGGGATTGAAACTTGGCCAGGACCCGCAAGGAAGCGAGTCTGGCATCGGTCCGGACATGCCTAAGCCCTGGAGAGGGATTGAAACCGCTAGCGTCCTGCTGCGCAGGCGCGGCGGCGGTCCGGACATGCCTAAGCCCTGGAGAGGGATTGAAACAGCCTCCGATGTACTGCGTAACCTCGAAGAACTGGGTCGTCCGGACATGCCTAAGCCCTGGAGAGGGATTGAAACCATGGTGCTAGGCACCATCTCACAGAGGTACGAGGCTAGTCCGGACATGCCTAAGCCCTGGAGAGGGATTGAAACTCCCATTGACCGCCGCGTGCCAGAATTCATAGACATCGCGTCCGGACATGCCTAAGCCCTGGAGAGGGATTGAAACGCCTACTGAGACCGCGACGGCGACGGCCAGCCCGAGTCCGGACATGCCTAAGCCCTGGAGAGGGATTGAAACCGGCGTACTGCCCACTCACAACTTCGTAACGAACCAGGTCCGGACATGCCTAAGCCCTGGAGAGGGATTGAAACCAGCAGGACCCACCGGGCCTTCCGTACCGCGCGCCCTGCGGTCCGGACATGCCTAAGCCCTGGAGAGGGATTGAAACCGAAGCTCCGCCAAATCCTCGGCCGTGAGACCGGGGAGGTCCGGACATGCCTAAGCCCTGGAGAGGGATTGAAACTGAACACCTGACAATTCACCACGCCTTGCAGCTTGGTCCGGACATGCCTAAGCCCTGGAGAGGGATTGAAACTCGGTAGCACGGTCGTTCCCCGAGGAGACGTGGTCCGGACATGCCTAAGCCCTGGAGAGGGATTGAAACCAGCAGTGCTGGCTCCACTGAAAGGTACGCATGGTCCGGACATGCCTAAGCCCTGGAGAGGGATTGAAACACTACGCTGTCAACCTTTTCTCACGACTGTGGAGGAGGTCCGACATGCCTAAGCCCTGGAGAGGGATTGAAACTCCCGGGCGTTCTGCACGTCCATCACGGCGCCCATCGCGTGTCCGGACATGCCTAAGCCCTGGAGAGGGATTGAAACGTAAAACGTAACTGCTCAGCCGGCGGGTGCGTGTACGGTCCGGACATGCCTAAGCCCTGGAGAGGGATTGAAACTACCCGACGGTAAGAGCCATTGAGACTCAAGCCGTGTGTCCGGACATGCCTAAGCCCTGGAGAGGGATTGAAACCATAGACGGGGTGACCTGGGGGCCGGGGCCGCCTTCATGGTCCGGACATGCCTAAGCCCTGGAGAGGGATTGAAACCAAGTAAGTGTCAAGGGGTGGGAAATGCCTGAGTGGTGTCCGGACATGCCTAAGCCCTGGAGAGGGATTGAAACTTGGCCCGGTGGTGGGCCTGGTGACACAGGCTGTGGGTCCGGACATGCCTAAGCCCTGGAGAGGGATTGAAACTGTCGCTGGGGATCGTCCAGAATCCGTCGACGGCCGTCCGGACATGCCTAAGCCCTGGAGAGGGATTGAAACGAGTGAGGAGCGGAGTGCCCACCACGCCCGCCTCCCGGTCCGGACATGCCTAAGCCCTGGAGAGGGATTGAAACTGAACAGCGCCGAACACCAGTGCGGCAATCAGGGCCAAGAGTCCGGACGTGCCTAAGCCCTGGAGAGGGATTGAAACGAGGTAGAAGGAGAAGTTCCCGAGGTGCTGGACCTGAAAGTCCGGACGTGCCTAAGCCCTGGAGAGGGATTGAAACTTCGAGGTCGTGGGCCTTCTTCGGGTCCAGATTATCACGGGTCCGACGTGCCTAAGCCCTGGAGAGGGATTGAAACGGATAATCGCCCGGATCTTGGCCACATCATCGGTAGTCCGGACGTGCCTAAGCCCTGGAGAGGGATTGAAACCCTGCATCTCGGCACGCATCTCGGCCAGCCGCTCTTGCGTCCGGACGTGCCTAAGCCCTGGAGAGGGATTGAAACTCGGTGTCTACAGATCGGACGCGCTGAAGGTCACGGCCGTCCGGACGTGCCTAAGCCCTGGAGAGGGATTGAAACTTCATCACCGACCCTCCGCCTATGATGCGTATTGCGGGTCGTCCGGACGTGCCTAAGCCCTGGAGAGGGATTGAAACGCCACGGGCCTGGGCCTCTGCTCGGCGATCGCGGTTCCTGTCCGGACGTGCCTAAGCCCTGGAGAGGGATTGAAACGAATAACTCCCTCTTGCAGGGCAGCGACCGAGATGGTCCGGACGTGCCTAAGCCCTGGAGAGGGATTGAAACCCTTGATGCGACTGATCAAGGCGACCAGACTCAAGGGTCCGGACGTGCCTAAGCCCTGGAGAGGGATTGAAACGGGGGCCGGTTGCTCTCGATCTGAAGAGGAACCCCGTCCGGACGTGCCTAAGCCCTGGAGAGGGATTGAAACGAATCAAGGCAAGCCCGACCAACAGCCTGCGTTTCATTGTCCGGACGTGCCTAAGCCCTGGAGAGGGATTGAAACTCGGATCCTCCGCAGACATCGTAATGTCTGCGCCACCGTGTCCGGACGTGCCTAAGCCCTGGAGAGGGATTGAAACTTACGGCCCCGCTTGGGCCGGTTATCCAGGCATTGGGTCCGGACATGCCTAAGCCCTGGAGAGCATCCTCTAGACAAAATGTCAAACCGGGCGGAGGGCGTGGTTATAGCCGCGCATGGAGATGTGCGGATTGGTGGTTATGTAAATGACCGGTGATCGGTCTCCAGCCGGTGAGGCGTTGAACGGGCAACGGCCGGCCCACCCAGCCTAGTTGACGGTATGCGCACACTGGGGTGCACCATCCGCTGCGGGCATACGGGCCGGGCCGCAGGACTGTGGGGTCAGTCAAGCCGCAACCAGGCTAACAGAGCGGTCACAGAAGACCCAAGGGAGTGGCGGTTGAACGGTAACGGACAACGCCTGCCGGATGGGTGACGCTGATCGCCGGTGTTTGCAGGTTAGTGGCCGCTGGGGTTAGCGGTCAGTGGTGCGCTGCCATAGGGCCTCCTGTTCTGGGGACAAGGGGGAGCGGTAGGGCTGCTGCGACCTGAGCAGGGCAAAGAGAACCCGATTGGCCTTATTGGCGGCATGGATGGTGGCAAGGGTGTTGTTGAGGCCACGCTGGCGCGCCTGCACGTACAGGCGGGTGCAGTCGGGGCAGTGCAGGGCGGTAAGATGACCGATTTGGAAGAGCGTAGCACGGAGGAAGGGGATCCTCGGTGCGAGATGCCGCCCGTGTAGCGGTGGTTGCCGGAGTCGGCCTGGGTAGGGTCGAAACCGGCGTAGGCCCAGATCTGGCGGGCGGAGGTAAAGCGATCGGGGTCGCCGATGCCCGCCAGGTAGCGGGCCGCCATACGTGGGCTGACACCGGGCAGGGTAGTCAAGACCTGACCGAAGGTGGCGGGTAGGAGGGCGGTGGCCCGTGCTTCGTAGGCCGCGACCTGGTCTTCGAACCAGCAGTACTGGAGGAAGTCGGCCTGGGCTTGCGCAGTGAGGAGCGCACAGACGTCCGCAGAGGGTAAGAGGCTCTGCTGGGCGATGGCGTAGATGCGGTTGGCGGTGACCGGGCCACAGCGCTGACCGTGGTCGCTGAAGAGTTGGCGGATGCCAGCAGGACCGAGGTCACGCAGGTGGTAGGGATTGGGACAGGTTTGGAGCAGGAGGCGCACCGGGTTCGTTCCAGGGGTGAGGAATCGACGAGATGCTGCAGGGGTGGCAGTTCGGGATGGGTGCGCTGGTAGGAACGGGCGTTGCCCAGGGCGCCAGGCCAGAGTTGGTCGAGGGTGCGCAGGATGTGCGTGTTCAGACGGCGTTGGCGTTGGAGGAGGTTCTGGACGTAACGCAGGGCCAGGCGCAGCTCGGTCTCAGCCTGACTGAGGCTTGGTGCGGGTAGCCTTGGCCCTCGGCCAGAAGTTCGGCGATGGCAATGACGTCGATCTTGTCTGATTTGCGGCGGCGTTGGGTGGTGCGCTGTCGGGCTTCTTTGACCAGGGCGGGGTTGAGCCAACGGTAACGGACGAGGGGGCGAGTGCGCCGGTGAGATGGGCGTGGAAATCGGTGGCCAGGTGGTGACTGAGGCTCTGGTGATAGATGCCGGTCGGTTCGTGGCCGAAGATGCCCAGGTCGTACTGACCGCTGAGCAGATGGGCACGGATCTGCTCACGTGTGGTGCGGTAGCCCTCGGCCAGGCTTGAGACTTTGTGCGGCGGCATCAGCACTTCGCCCGCCAGGGTACGCATGTAGTGCATGTGGACATCCTTGCCGATGTCCCAGGCATCGATCAACACTCGCTGCGGGTCGAAGCGCCGCAGCTCGGCGGGCGGCCTCGAGGCCGTTCGCAGCATTCACTGACACCAACTGATCGTTCGACATGGTCGTGCTCCTTTTCTCTGACCTGCGCCGGTCAAGCCTCCCACCGTGCGGGCAGCGGCGAATTGTTGGCGGCATCGAGCTATGGTATACTCACGTTCGCACGATGGGCTGCTCTGACCGGCTTGGCGCTTCGACGCCGCAACAACTCGCTGGTATAATGATACCGCATAGTGAGTGCCACAGGGGTGGCCCGTTGTGTTTATACTAGGGATTGAAACAGAAAACTTCCGCCTTTCGCCGACCAGATAGCCTGGTGTCCGGACATGCCTAAGCCCTGGAGAGGGATTGAAACCGACAATCAGGGCCAACAGGGCCAACAGGGCCAACAGGTCCGGACATGCCTAAGCCCTGGAGAGGGATTGAAACAGACAGCGTCACCTCCAGGTCTTCTGGGCCACCGTAGTCCGGACATGCCTAAGCCCTGGAGAGGGATTGAAACGAACTACGGTCACAATCGGCCAGGTAGCCTGGGGGTATGCGTCCGGACATGCCTAAGCCCTGGAGAGGGATTGAAACCGACAATCAGGGCCAACAGGGCCAACAGGGCCAACAGGGCCAACAGGTCCGGACATGCCTAAGCCCTGGAGAGCATCCTCTAGACAAAATGTCAAACCGGGCGGAGGGCGTGGTCATAGCCGCGCATGGAGATGTGCGGATTGGTGGTTATGTAAATGACCGGTGATCGGTCTCCAGCCGGTGAGGCGTTGAACGGGCAACGGCCGGCCCACCCAGCCTAGTTGACGGTATGCGCACACTGGGGTGCACCATCCGCTGCGGGCATACGGGCCGAGCCGCAGGACTGTGGGGTCAGTCAAGCCGCAACCAGGCTAACAGAGCGGTCACAGAAGACCCAAGGGAGTGGCGGTTGAACGGTAACGGACAACGCCTGCCGGATGGGTGACGCTGATCGCCGGTGTTTGCAGGTTAGTGGCCGCTGGGGTTAGCGGTCAGTGGTGCGCTGCCATAGGGCCTCCTGTTCTGGGGACAAGGGGAGCGGTAGGGCTGCTGCGACCTGAGCAGGGCAAAGAGAACCCGATTGGCCTTATTGGCGGCATGGATGGTGGCAAGGGTGTTGTTGAGGCCACGCTGGCGCGCCTGCACGTACAGGCGGGTGCAGTCGGGGCAGTGCAGGGCGGTAAGATGACCGATTTGGAAGAGCGTAGCACGGAGGAAGGGGATCCTCGGTGCGAGATGCCGCCCGTGTAGCGGTGGTTGCCGGAGTCGGCCTGGGTAGGGTCGAAACCGGCGTAGGCCCAGATCTGGCGGGCGGAGGTAAAGCGATCGGGGTCGCCGATGCCCGCCAGGTAGCGGGCCGCCATACGTGGGCTGACACCGGGCAGGGTAGTCAAGACCTGACCGAAGGTGGCGGGTAGGAGGGCGGTGGCCCGTGCTTCGTAGGCCGCGACCTGGTCTTCGAACCAGCAGTACTGGAGGAAGTCGGCCTGGGCTTGCGCAGTGAGGAGCGCACAGACGTCCGCAGAGGGTAAGAGGCTCTGCTGGGCGATGGCGTAGATGCGGTTGGCGGTGACCGGGCCACAGCGCTGACCGTGGTCGCTGAAGAGTTGGCGGATGCCAGCAGGACCGAGGTCACGCAGGTGGTAGGGATTGGGACAGGTTTGGAGCAGGAGGCGCACCCGGGTTCGTTCCAGGGGTGAGGAATCGACGAGATGCTGCAGGGTGGCAGTTCGGGATGGGTGCGCTGGTAGGAACGGGCGTTGCCCAGGGCGCCAGGCCAGAGTTGGTCGAGGGTGCGCAGGATGTGCGTGTTCAGACGGCGTTGGCGTTGGAGGAGGTTCTGGACGTAACGCAGGGCCAGGCGCAGCTCGGTCTCAGCCTGACTGAGGCTTGGTGCGGGTAGCCTTGGCCCTCGGCCAGAAGTTCGGCGATGGCAATGACGTCGATCTTGTCTGATTTGCGGCGGCGTTGGGTGGTGCGCTGTCGGGCTTCTTTGACCAGGGCGGGGTTGAGCCAACGGTAACGGACGAGGGGGCGAGTGCGCCGGTGAGATGGGCGTGGAAATCGGTGGCCAGGTGGTGACTGAGGCTCTGGTGATAGATGCCGGTCGGTTCGTGGCCGAAGATGCCCAGGTCGTACTGACCGCTGAGCAGATGGGCACGGATCTGCTCACGTGTGGTGCGGTAGCCCTCGGCCAGACTTGAGACTTTGTGCGGCGACATCAGCACTTCGCCCGCCAGGGTACGCATGTAGTGCATGTGGACATCCTTGCCGATGTCCCAGGCATCGATCAACACTCGCTGCGGGTCGAAGCGCCGCAGCTCGGCGCGGGCGGCCTCGAGGCCGTTCGCAGCATTCACTGACACCAACTGATCGTTCGACATGGTCGTGCTCCTTTTCTCTGACCTGCGCCGGTCAAGCCTCCCACCGTGCGCGGCAGCGGCGAATTGTTGGCGGCATCGAGCTATGGTATACTCACGTTCGCACGATGGGCTGCTCTGACCGGCTTGGCGCTTCGACGCCGCAACAACTCGCTGGTATAATGATACCGCATAGTGAGTGCCACAGGGGTGGCCCGTTGTGTTTATACTAGTGGGTCACTTGGCACGACTCTTGCCATAGTAGGCATCACGTAGTAAACTGCTGGTCAATACCGCCACCAGGAGAGCAAGATGACCCGCCACAGAATCGATCCGCTCCGTGCCCTGACAGACGAAGAGCGAGGCGTGTTGACGCAAATCAGCCGTTCGGCCAGCGAACCGGCCAGCCATGTCGCTCGTGCCAAGGCGTTACTGGCTGTAGCAGACGGTTGCAACTACCAAGAGGCGGCCCAGGCTGCCGGGCGGCGTGCGGGAGATGCGGTCGCCCACTTGGTGTCCCGTTTCAACCGGGAGGGCTTGGCAGCGATTGCACCCCGGCACGGCGGCGGTGCGCAGCCCATCTATGATAGCGCCGCACGTGAGCGAATCCTGAAGGAAGCTCGCCGCACGCCGGATCGCGAGCAGGATGGCACGGCCACCTGGTCGCTGACGACTTTGCAGCGGGCCTTGCGGCAAGCACCGGACGGCTTGCCGCAGGTGAGCACCTACACCATCTTAATGGTCCTGCGCGAAGCTGGCTTCACCTGGCAGGCCAGCCGCACCTGGTGTGAGACCGGCAAAGTCAAGCGCAAACGCAAGTCCGGGGTCGTTGAGGTGACTGACCCGGATACCGAACCCAAAAAGCTGATCGAGCAGGCGTACCAGACGGGCGAAAAGCTCGGTCTGCCGGTCTGGACGACCGATCAAGCCGGGCCTTTCAGACGGTACCCTATCCGGGTCATAGTTGGGTAGGCCAGGGGCAGCCCCAACGCCAGCCGCACGAGTACATCCGTAACGGCACCGCCAAGTTGTTAACGTTGTTCCGGCCCGCTGACGGTCAACTACGCGCGAAAGGCGTCACCAGTTGTACGAATGCCGTCCTGCATGGTTGGCTGAAGCAGGAGTTGAGCGACATCCTGTCAGCCCTGCCGACCCAGTCACGGCGCCGACCAGGGAAGCCATTCAGGCGACCTGGGCGACCTGGACCGCCGGGCGAACGAGTTATCCGACCTTGCCAGCCGAACTGGTCGCCCCACGGATACTCTTGGTCCTCGACAACTTGGCCGGTCATCTGACCCCGGCGTTCGTGCTCTGGCTGTTTGAGCATGGCATCATCCCGCTCTACACGCCCTTGGGCGTCTTGGCTCAACATGGCCGAATCGATTCAGCGCATTATTGAGCGCCGGGCATTGGAAGGGCAACACCCGCAGAATCCAGCCGAGATCATCGAATGGCTGGAAGCCGCCACGCGCGGCTGGAATCGCCAGCCAACGCCTTTCATCTGGGGCGGCAAACGCGCGCCCGGCGCTCCCGCAGTCGCCAACGGCGTTACGCCCTCGGCGGCTCAGGCGCTTATACTTACCGCCCGATCCGGCGGCGCAAGACCGTACTTGATAAATGGCTACAGACAAGCCAAGTGACCCACTAGTAGTCTGACTTTTTATTGTTTGGATATGCGGTAGTGTGGTATGATAGGCTGACACCTGAACTCCAAGGAGAAAACAATGCCCAAGGCGCTCCAACCGATCATTTTGTCGGATACTGAACAAGCAGAACTGCGAATGATCGTCAATCAAGGCACACATTCCGCCCGCACCATCAAACGCCCAAATTCTACTGCACAGTCATCTTGGCAGGAAGCCGGCAGAAATTGCTGACTGGCTGGATGTGGCCACAGGCACAGTCTACAACACTCGCCAACGCTACTTGGATGAAAGGCTGCCTGGCGCTCTGTACGAGAAGCCGCGGCCTGGCCAACCCGTCAAGCTCGATCTCCGTCAAGAAGCTGCAATCACGGTCTTGGCCTGCAGTGATGCGCCACCTGGACACGCGTTGGACCGTGCGACTGCTCACCGACCACGTTGTCAAAGCTGAGATCGTCGATAGCATCGCGCCAGAGACGATCCGGCGCTTTCTAAAAAAACAAACTTAAGCCTTGGTTGACGGAGGAATGGTGCATCTCTAAACCCAATGGTGACTACATCGCCTGCATGGAAGATGTCCTGGATGTGTACGAACAACCGAGTGATCCCATGCGGCCGCGCATCTGCTTCGACGAACTACCCTGTCAGTTGCTGGATGAGATCATTGCTCCGATCTCCATGGAGCCGGGCAGCCCACGCAAAGAAGACTACGAATATGAACGATGTGGCACCTGCTCGCTTCTACTCGCCTATGATCTCGACCGCGGTATGCGCTACCTACAGGTTCGGGACCGCCGCACTAAAGCGGATTATGCCGATTTCTGGGACTGGCTCACCAAGACCCATTATGCTGATACGCCCATGATTCAAGTCGTTCAGGATAATCTGAACACACACACCTATGGCTCTTTCTACGAGAATCTCCCTGCGCAGCGCGCCCATCAACTCAAGCACCAACTGCAGTTTCACTTCACACCCAAGCACGGTAGTTGGCTCAATATGGCCGAAATTGAACTTTCGGTATTGGTGCGGCAATGTCTTGACCGACGCATTCCTTCGCTGCGAGTACTTGAACAGGAAGCCCTCGCTTGGCAGGATGATCGGAATCAAGCGGGTACTCAGATCAACTGGACATTCACGACGGCCAAGGCACGTGAAGCTGCATCGACACTACGAACGCCTGAATTCTAAGAATTAATAAGTCAGACTACTAGTGGGTCACTTGGCACGACTCTTGCCATAGTAGGCATCACGTAGTAAACTGCTGGTCAATACCGCCACCAGGAGAGCAAGATGACCCGCCACAGAATCGATCCGCTCCGTGCCCTGACAGACGAAGAGCGAGGCGTGTTGACGCAAATCAGCCGTTCGGCCAGCGAACCGGCCAGCCATGTCGCTCGTGCCAAGGCGTTACTGGCTGTAGCAGACGGTTGCAACTACCAAGAGGCGGCCCAGGCTGCCGGGCGGCGTGCGGGAGATGCGGTCGCCCACTTGGTGTCCCGTTTCAACCGGAGGGCTTGGCAGCGATTGCACCCCGGCACGGCGGCGGTGCGCAGCCCATCTATGATAGCGCCGCACGTGAGCGAATCCTGAAGGAAGCTCGCCGCACGCCGGATCGCGAGCGGGATGGCACGGCCACCTGGTCGCTGACGACTTTGCAGCGGGCCTTGCGGCAAGCACCGGACGGCTTGCCGCAGGTGAGCACCTACACCATCTTAATGGTCCTGCGCGGCTTCACCTGGCAGGCCAGCCGCACCTGGTGTGAGACCGGCAAAGTCAAGCGCAAACGCAAGTCCGGGGTCGTTGAGGTGACTGACCCGGATACCGAACCCAAAAAAGCTGATCGAGCAGGCGTACCAGACGGGCGAAAAGCTCGGTCTGCCGGTCTGGACGACCGATCAAGCCGGGCCCTTTCAGACGGTACCCTATCCGGGTCATAGTTGGGTAGGCCAGGGGCAGCCCCAACGCCAGCCGCACGAGTACATCCGTAACGGCACCGCCAAGTTGTTAACGTTGTTCCGGCCCGCTGACGGTCAACTACGCGAAAGGCGTCACCAGTTGTACGAATGCCGTCCTGCATGGTTGGCTGAAGCAGGAGTTGAGCGACATCCTGTCAGCCCTGCCGACCCAGTCACGGCGCCGACCAGGAAGCCATTCAGGCGACCTGGGCGACCTGGACCGCCGGGCGAACGAGTTATCCGACCTTGCCAGCCGAACTGGTCGCCCCACGGATACTCTTGGTCCTCGACAACTTGGCCGGTCATCTGACCCCGGCGTTCGTGCTCTGGCTGTTTGAGCATGGCATCATCCCGCTCTACACGCCCTTGGGCGCGTCTTGGCTCAACATGGCCGAATCGATTCAGCGCATTATTGAGCGCCGGGCATTGGAAGGGCAACACCCGCAGAATCCAGCCGAGATCATCGAATGGCTGGAAGCCGCCACGCGCGGCTGGAATCGCCAGCCAACGCCTTTCATCTGGGGCGGCAAACGCCGCCCGGCGCTCCCGCAGTCGCCAACGGCGTTACGCCCTCGGCGGCTCAGGCGCTTATACTTACCGCCCGATCCGGCGGCGCAAGACCGTACTTGATAAATGGCTACAGACAAGCCAAGTGACCCACTAGGGATTGAAACTAAAAACTAAGAACCGCGCCTGCGCCATAAACCCCATGTCCGGACATGCCTAAGCCCTGGAGAGGGATTGAAACTCGTAAAGTTCGTAGTTCATGTGAGGTCCGAAGTAGTCCGGACATGCCTAAGCCCTGGAGAGGGATTGAAACCCAAGTGGGATGCATAGCGTGACCGATTGTTCTTGTCATGTCCGGACATGCCTAAGCCCTGGAGAGGGATTGAAACGAACCAGGTCGTTGGGGGCGTGTTTACCCCGCGGGCCTGAAAGTCCGGACATGCCTAAGCCCTGGAGAGGGATTGAAACATCGGCTGCACACCGATTGCAGCCGCCGGAAGTCCAGCCGGTCCGGACATGCCTAAGCCCTGGAGAGGGATTGAAACCTTCAACGGGGGCGTCTTTTCCCCGCCCGCGTGATGGTCCGGACATGCCTAAGCCCTGGAGAGGGATTGAAACTCTTCAGCCCGGTAGTTCCGGACTTCACGTTCTGCCGTGGGTCCGGACATGCCTAAGCCCTGGAGAGGGATTGAAACCGTCATTGCGGCCATGAGTGATCTCTCCTTGCCTGTATGTCCGGACATGCCTAAGCCCTGGAGAGGGATTGAAACTGTACCGAAGACTCCCAACCACTCGAGGTTGGGTACGTCCGACATGCCTAAGCCCTGGAGAGCATCCTCTAGACAAAATGTCAAACCGGGCGGAGGGCGTGGTCATAGCCGCGCATGGAGATGTGCGGATTGGTGGTTATGTAAATGACCGGTGATCGGTCTCCAGCCGGGGAGGCGTTGAACGGGCAACGGCCGGCCCACCCAGCCTAGTTGACGGTATGCGCACACTGGGGTGCACCATCCGCTGCGGGCATACGGGCCGGGCCGCAGGACTGTGGGGTCAGTCAAGCCGCAACCAGGCTAACAGAGCGGTCACAGAAGACCCAAGGGAGTGGCGGTTGAACGGTAACGGACAACGCCTGCCGGATGGGTGACGCTGATCGCCGGTGTTTGCAGGTTAGTGGCCGCTGGGGTCAGCGGTCAGTGGTGCGCTGCCATAGGGCCTCCTGTTCTGGGGACAAGGGGGAGCGGTAGGGCTGCTGCGACCTGAGCAGGGCAAAGAGAACCCGATTGGCCTTATTGGCGGCATGGATGGTGGCAAGGGTGTTGTTGAGGCCACGCTGGCGCGCCTGCACGTACAGGCGGGTGCAGTCGGGGCAGTGCAGGGCGGTAAGATGACCGATTTGGAAGAGCGTAGCACGGAGGAAGGGGATCCTCGGTGCGAGATGCCGCCCGTGTAGCGGTGGTTGCCGGAATCGGCCTGGGTAGGGTCGAAACCGGCGTAGGCCCAGATCTGGCGGGCGGAGGTAAAGCGATCGGGGTCGCCGATGCCCGCCAGGTAGCGGGCCGCCATACGTGGGCTGACACCGGGCAGGGTAGTCAAGACCTGACCGAAGGTGGCGGGTAGGAGGGCGGTGGCCCGTGCTTCGTAGGCCGCGACCTGGTCTTCAGAACCAGCAGTACTGGAGGAAGTCGGCCTGGGCTTGCGCAGTGAGGAGCGCACAGACGTCCGCAGAGGGCAAGAGGCTCTGCTGGGCGATGGCGTAGATGCGGTTGGCGGTGACCGGGCCACAGCGCTGACCGTGGTCGCTGAAGAGTTGGCGGATGCCAGCAGGACCGAGGTCACGCAGTCGGAATCGAGCCTCCTCCTGGGGGTGGCGGGCGCATACGGGCGCTATTCGCGTAACAAGGTGAAACACAGGCGGTTGGCTTTGTGGGCGGCGTGAATGACCGCGGCGGTCTCGCTCAGGCCGCGGGTGCGGGCGGCCAGGTAGGTTTCACCGACGGGCGGACACCGGCTGGCGGTGTGAAAGCCGATCTGGTAGAGGGTGTCGCGCAGGGCCGGGTTGCCGCGTTTGGTGATGTGTCCGAGACGTTTGGTATCGCCCGATTCGGCGGTGCTCAGATCGTAGCCGGCCAGGGCCCAGACCTGGGTGGCGGTGGCGAAGTAGCGGGCATCACCGTGGACATTCTTGCCGATGTCGAGCGCTACGATTAATGTGCCAGGTGTGATAAAATAGAGAGACATGAGTGACCTCCTTAGTTTGGGATAAGCGGTCGTGGTATACCGCTGTTGGGTCACTCGTGTTTATATCAGGGGCAGAAATCAGATGTCAGAGGTCGGATTCGCTGGCTAGAAGTTGCTTATCACCGACGGTACCGGTACCTTCGGCAACGCGGTGCTCAACCGCTTTCTCTATACCGACATCGGTGAGATCCGCATTTTCAGCCGCGATGAGAAGAAGCAACACGACATGCGGCTGGCTTACGGCAACAACCGCAAGCTGAGATTCACCATCGGCGGCGTGCGCCGGCCGGCATAGAGCATCTGAGGAGAAGATGATACACTTAATCGCTCATCGAGCGACGCCCGGACAAATCCGAGAGATGTCGGAAACTTATTCGTTTTTGATCAAGATCGTGGTGGATATCCGGCGGCGCATCCTGGCCGGCGGCGGCGAGATGCATGCTGATTGCGAGGCGGCCTTGCTCGCGGCCGGCAGCGAACAGGATGACCTGTGGGGTGCCAACTGGTATCCCGCCGAACAGCAGATTGAGTTCGAGTCGCTGATCAATATCCGCCCGCGGTTGGGCAATCGCAGCATCATCATTCAGAGTGACGATCTCCGAAACAAGATGGCGGCCATCACGCATGAGTTGCTTGGAGGTGTGCAATGAAGAACCGCGAACGCATACGCGAGCGTTATCTCAAGGATNNGGGCCCCTTGCGCCTGCAGGGCCTGGCGGCTGACTTGAGTCGCGTCGCTTCGTCCGCACGGCGGACCACCGGCGCCGAGGCCGTGGCAGCGCTGCTGGAGGAGAGCCAGTACATGATTGAGTGGACCGCAGCGGAAGCGCCGGTGGAAGTGGCCGAGCAACTGGTTGATTTGCAGGTGCTGTTGGCCCTTTGGCGCCGGGCCTGGCGCGAAGCGCAGCACAGTCCGCATCAACGCAGCCTGCTAGCAGTACAGGCCAGGCAGTGGGCCGACCAGGTCATGCGCCATGCAGCCGAAGGAGGGCGGTAGGCGTTGAACGAAAGCCGGGGTCAGGGGACAGAGGTCAGAGGTCAGTCGTCAGGGGCAAGAGGTAGGCATCAGCAGCCAACCTCCAACATCTGCTCTCCAGCCTCATCCGCGCGGCGGCAGACCGGACCACGGTCTGGACGTGCGACCTGAGCCACGATTACGTCAACATCAACGGCCGCTATCGGACGTGAGGAACAGTGGGAGCGCTGGCGCCGCGATTTCGGGCGGTTGGAAACCGCTATCGTACGTCCTTGACGCGTGGGCGCTGCTCGCCTTGCTCCAGGCCGAAGAACCGGCCGCCTCCCGTGTCAAAGAGTTGCTGCTGGATGGGGAGCAGGGGCGAGTGACTCTCTTGCTCTCCGTCGTTAACTTGGGCGAAGTGTACTACCACGTGGGGCGACATACCGGCCGTGTTGCGGCCCTGGGTGCAGTGGAGGATATCAGACGCCTCACCGTGTCCATCGTGCCTGTCTCTGATGAGTTGGTATTTGCTGCGGCAGATTTTAAGATGGCCTACGCAGTCTCATATGCAGATGCCTTCGCCGCAGCGCTGGCCGACCGTGTGAATGCCACGCTCGTCTCCGGCGACCCTGACTTTGACCTGCTGCAAGGGCGCATCGAGCTGGAAAAGCTGCATCGGGCAAAACAGCAACTCCCGAGATGAATCATGTGTCCACTCTGGGGCGGCCGGTTTACGGCCACTAACGACCCCCTCATAGCCCGTTTCAACGCCGTAGCCTGAAAGCAAAAACCAGACCTTTCTTTGCGTTCTGTGTGCTCTTTGCGGTTCAAATTATTGGCCACATTTGGGATCCCCGGCCGCTGTGTACATAATTGGCACAACGTCCACTTGATGTTATGCTTCACCCACCGACCCGTGGAGGTGACGAATGGCGGTTCGCATCGATGTCCAGGAGGCCCGCAGCAATTTCGCCGACCTGATCGGCAGAGTCCATGATGGCGGCCAGGCGGTGATCGTGGAGCGCTCAGGCAAGCCGGTGGTCGCGATGATATCGGCTGATTCCTACCAGCGATTGATCGCTGAGCGCGAGGCACGTTTCCAGGTGCTCGACCGGATCCGCGACCGATTGCCCGAATACGCTATCGAAGAGGTAGAGCAGGATGTGGCAGAGGCGTTGGCGGCGGTGAGAGCCGATGTTGCGCGCCGTCCTTGACACCAACGTATTCGTCAGCAGNCTTGTGAAGGTAGGGCTACCCGCGCAGATCGTGGAGGCGTGGCGCAACCGTGACTATGTCCTGGTGACGTCACCCGCTATCATCGCCGAAACACAAGCCACGTTGAATTATCCTCGGATCCGGCGTAAGTACGGCATCACCGATGAGGATGTGGCGCAACTAACCGAACTTCTGGAGCAGGATGCGCTCCTCGTCCCCGGAGAGGCGGATGTGACCGGTGCGATCCCTGCCGACCCCAGCGACGANAAGATCCTCGCCTGCGCCCTGGATGGACAAGCCGATCTCATCGTGAGCGGCAACCTGCATTTGTTTGACTTACTTCAATATCGNGGGATCTCCATCGTGAATGCGCGGCAGTTCCTGCCGTAATTGACCGCCGATACAAGCAGAAGGAGTTGAACATAAATTATCGTCGTTTGGGCCGTACCGGCCTCAAAGTCTCNCGGCTCTGTCTCGGCGCCATGCAGTTCGGCTGGACCGCCGACGAGGCGACCAGCTTCGCGGTGATGGATGCGTTCGTCGAGGCGGGCGGCAACTTCATCGACACCGCCGACGTCTATTCCCGCTGGGCCGAGGGCAACCCCGGCGGCATATCGGAGCAGATCATCGGCCGTTGGCTCAAGNNGCGCGGCAACCGGGGGCAGATCGTGCTGGCCACCAAGGCCCGCGGCCGCATGTGGGAGGGTCCCAACGGCGAGGGGTTGAGCCGCGGCCACCTGATCCGCGCGNNCGATGACTCGCTGCGCCGGCTGGGCGTCGACCACATCGACCTGTACCAGGCCCATTCCTTCGACCCCGACACCCCCATCGATGAGACGCTGCGCNNGCTGGAGGATCTGGTGCGCAGCGGCAAGGTGCGCTACGTCGGCGCGTCCAACTACCCCGCGTGGCGCCTCGCCAAGGCGCTGTGGGCCAGCGACAAGCTGGGCGTCGCCCGCTACGACTCGCTCCAACCGCACTACAACCTGGCCCACCGCGCCGAGTTCGAGCGNCGGCTCAAACCGCTGTGCGAGGAGGANGGGGTCGGCGTGATCCCGTACAGCCCACTGGCGGCCGGCTTCCTCACCGGCAAATACCGCCGCGAGNNGGCGCCCGCGAGCGCCCGCGCCGAGAGCATCCAGCGGCGCTACTACAACGACCGCGGGTTCGCGATCTTGGACGCGCTGGACCAGGTCGCCGCGGCCCGGGGCCTGACCGTGGCGCAGGTCGCGCTGGCGTGGCTGCTGACCCAGCCGGTGATCACTGCGCCCATCATCGGCGCGAACTCGACGGCCCAGCTCGATGAGAGCCTGGGAGCCGCNGGGGTCCGGTTGGCNTCGGAAGAGAGGGATAAGCTGAACACGGTCAGCGCATGAGAGTAAATGTATCCCCGCCCTCGCGCAAGGGTGGGGGCGTCACGATAGTGGGCGAACAATTGAATTGTGGCAGCGTCGTTAACGTTCAGGGTTTCCGCCGGCTGCGGCAACTGGCGCGACGCGGCCATCTATGGTATAAACAGCACAATCATCTGAGCGCCTACGACGCTCATCGCGGAGGCCCCATGACCGACTACACCCTCGCCCTCGACGCGGCTCGGCCTGTCGCCGGCCGACTTCGTCGTCCTCTGGAACGCGGACCGGCCGCCCGCGAGGTCGGGACGGCGGCCCTGGAGCAGGCTGTGCCCAAAGGCTTCGACGTCGGCCTCGCCGCCATCGCGCTGCAAGTCGTGGGCAACATCGCGCTGGGCGTGATCAGCAACGTCATCTATGACCTGCTCAAGCAGGCCGTCGCGCGTGCCCGCGAGCGCGACGCCGCGCCCATCACCCCGCCTGAGCTGATCGACGTGCAGGAGATCGCGCTGCCCGACGGCAACCGGCTGTTGATCGTCAAAGTGCGTGAGTAGCAGGGCCCCATGCCCACCATCACCATCCAGCAGACCGGCCAGGAGGCCGCCAGCCCCTTCAGCGCGNNCGTCAGCTTTGACCACGGCGAGAGCGTGCCCGTGACCATCACCGACCCGTTNCAACCCGGGGAGGAGGAGCGGCTGGCGTGGTACTTCGAGAAATGGCTGGCGTTCCCGTTCATCGACGCGGTCAAGGCGAAGGACGCCGCGCAGAGCGTCAAGGCCTACGGCGAGGCGCTGTTTCGACAGGTCTTTAGCGATCCAGAAGTATTCGCCACCTATGCCGAGATGCGGGCCGATCTGGCGGACCTCGTCATCGAGATCAAAGGTACAGCCGCGTTTCATGCTTTGCACTGGGAGGCGCTCAAGGATCCCAGGCTCGATCGTGCGTTGAGCCTGGATGCCATTTTGATTCGTCGCAATACCGTGAAACAGGTCATCAAGGCTAAAGCAAAGCCCTCGCCGACGATCAACGTGCTCGTCGTCACCGCGCGNCCCCACGGCGCGGGCGACGTCTCCTACCGCACCATCTCGCGGCCNCTGCTGGACACGCTGGAGCGGGCGGGGCTGCGCGTGCGGGTGGACATCCTGCGCCCGGCCACCTACCGCAGCCTCATCGATCACCTGGAACGCGCGCAGCGGCACGGCGCNGGCCACTACCACGTGATCCACTTCGACGTCCACGGCAGCCTCCTGACCTTCGACCAGTTCGACCGTTTCGAGGCGCACATGCGGGAGGCGCGCCCCAACCCGCTCACGTTCCAGAACGTGCGCTACGGCCGGGACAAGATCGCGGCGTACGACGGGCGGCGCGGCTTCCTGTTCCTCGAGGACGCGGACGACGCCGGCCTGCCGGTCGAGGCGGCCGACCCGGTCGAGGCCGGAGAGCTGGCGCGGCTGTTGCAGACGCACCGCATCCCCGTCGCGATCCTCAACGCATGCCAGTCGGCCATGCAGGTCGGCGGCCGCGAGACGAGCGTCGCCGCGGAGCTGGTGAAGGCAGGCATGCAGTTCGTCGTCGCGATGGGCTATTCGGTCACGGTCAGCGCGGCGGAGAAGTTCATGGCCGCGTTCTATNNGGCGCTGTTCGATGCGCCGGACGCGGGCGGCGGCGACCCGACCTATGCGGTGCGCCGGGCGCGCAGGCGNCTGCGCGATGACAAGCGGCGCCGCGCCCATTTCCGCCAGACGATCGCGCTGGAGGACTGGCTGCTGCCGGTCGCCCATTGCAACGACGCGGACGTCCGCCTCGCGCGCGCGATGACNCCCGAAGAGAGCGACGCATACTTCCANGCGCAAGGCCGNCGCTACGACCCGCAGGCGCCGCAATACGGTTTCTTCGGCCGCGACCTCGACATCCTCAACATCGAGCGCCGCGTCCTGNNGCGCAACCTGCTGCTCGTCCGCGGCATGGGCGGCGCGGGCAAGAGCGCNGCCCTGCGCCACCTCGCCGCATGGTGGCAGCGCACCGGCTTCGTGGACGAGGTCTTCTACTTTGGGTGGGACAGCCGCGCGTGGAACCGCCAGCAGATCCTCCACGCCATCGCCGAACGGCTGCTCCCGCCGGGCGAGTTCAGCNNGGCGTTCCTGCCCATGGCGGAGGAGCGCCAGCAGGCGTATCTGGCCGAACGCCTGCGCNNGGCGCGCCACCTGCTCATCCTCGACAACCTCGAATCGATCACCGGCGCGCACCTTGCCATCAAGAACACGCTGTCCGATGCCAAGCAACAGGAGCCCGCGCTCCTGCGCAGCCTCGCGGGCGGCCGGACTATCGTCCTGCTGGGGTCGCGCGGCCGNGAGGCGTGGCTGCTGGAGGGCTGCCCGCGGGCACGNTACGACCTGCCCGGGCTGGACGCGGAGGCAGCGTCCGGCCTAGCGGACGCGGTGCTTCGGCGGCACGCCGCGACCCGCTACCGCGAGGACCCCGACCTCCGCGAGCTGCTCAAGCTGCTGGCCGGCTATCCCCTGCCCATCGAAGTGGTGCTGGCGAGCCTGGCGCAGCAGACCCCGACCGAGGCGCTGGCCGCGCTGCGCGACGGGCGGACCAGCCTGGACACCGGCAGCGCGGACAAGACCGAGAGCCTGCTGGCGTGCGTGGACTACTCCTTCGGCAACCTCGCGGACGCGGATCAGCGGCTGCTGCTGGCGCTGGCGCCGTTCACCGGCGCTATCTATACCAATACGCTGCAAGTCTACAGCCAACACCTGCTGGCGCAGCCCGCGCTCGCGGGCCTGCCCGTGGAGCGCTGGCAGCCGGTCTTGCAGGCCGCGGCGGATCGGGGGCTGCTCNNGCCGCACGATTTTCCCGGCTTCCTCACGCTCCAGCCGATCCTGCCCTACTTCCTGCGCAACCGGCTGGCCGGCGCNGGGCAGGCGGCCACGAAGGCGGCCATCGAGGCCGCGTACCGCGCGCTCTATGACCAGTTTGGCAAGGAATTAAGTCAGTTGGCGAACTCGAAAGACCCGCAGGAACGACAACGGGGGCTGGCGCTCATCGGCGTCGAGTACGAGAACCTGCGCGCCGCGGTGGAGCTGGCGCTGGCCGCGCACGCCGTTCTACAATCCNNTTATGTTGCGTTGAGTGCCTATCTCACAGCGCAGCGGGACTTTCCTCGTCTCCTGGCGTTGGGCGAGGCGGTCTATGCGCGACGAAGCCAGTACCCGGCGGACGCCTTGGAAGGCGTATTGGGCATGGAGTTTGTCCGTTGCATCGGCGATATGGCTGAATCTCATCTGGAGTTAAAGCATTTCCCTGAAGCGGAGGCGGCTTACCTGGCCGCGGCAGAGCTGCTCAACGGCGTGCAGGGCCAATGGGCGGAGCCGGCGCGGGGACAACAGGCGGCCGCGTACCACCAGTTGGGCCGGGTGGCGCAGGAGCAGCGGCAGTGGGCGAGCGCGGAGGGCTACTACCGGCAGGCGCTGGCGCTCTTCGTCGAGTTCGGCGACCGCTACAGCCAGGCGGGCACGTACCACCAGTTGGGCATGGTGGCGCAGGAGCAGCGGCAGTGGGCGAGCGCGGAGGGCTACTACCGGCAGGCGCTGGCGCTCTTCGTCGAGTTCGGCGACCGCTACAGCCAGGCGGGCACGTACCACCAGTTGGGCATGGTGGCGCAGGAGCAGCGGCAGTGGGCGAGCGCGGAGGGCTACTACCGGCAGGCGCTGGCGCTCAAGATCGAGTTCGGCGACCGCTACAGCCAGGCGGGCACGTACCACCAGTTGGGCGTGGTGGCGCAGGAGCAGCGGCAGTGGGCACAGGCGGAACACTACTATCAGCAGGCGCTGGAAATCTACGTCGAGTTTGGCGATCGCTACAACCAGGCGCACACGTACCACCAGTTGGGCATGGTCGCGCAGAAGCAGCGGCAGTGGGAGCAGGCGGAGGCGTACTACCGGCAGGCGCTGGCGCTCAAGGTCGAGTTCGGCGACCGCTACACGCAGGCGGACACGTACCACCAGTTGGGCCGGGTGGCCGAGGGGCAGGAGCAGTGGGAACAGGCGGAGGGTTACTACCGGCAGGCGCTGGCGATATACGTCGAGTTCGGCGACCGCTACGCGCAGGCGGACACGTACCACCAGTTGGGCAATGTGGCCTTCGGGCAGCGGCAGTGGGCGAGCGCGGAGGGCTACTACCGGCAGGCGCTGGGCTCTTCGTCGAGTTCGGCGACCGCTACAGCCAGGCGGGCACGTACCACCAGTTGGGCATGGTCGCGCAGGAGCAGCGGCAGTGGGCGAGCGCGGAGGGCTACTACCGGCAGGCGCTGGGCTCTTCGTCGAGTTCGGCGACCGCTACAGCCAGGCGGGCACGTACCACCAGTTGGGCATGGTCGCGCAGGAGCAGCGGCAGTGGGCGCAGGCGGAGGGCTACTACCGGCAGGCGCTGGCGCTCTTCGTCGAGTTCGGCGACCGCTACAGCCAGGCGAGCACGTACGGTCAAATGGGGTTGCTGGCGGAAGCGCAGGGACAGTGGCCCCAGGCGCGAGCATCTGCTGCACACGCTGGAGATCTTCTCGAGTTTAAGGATGAACACAGCGCGGGTATGACGTTCCGCAATCTCGCCCGGCTCTGGCGGGCGAGCGGGGATGCGGGCGTGCCCGCGGGGTGGCGCGCGTTGGGGGTGACGCCGGCGGAGGCGGAGGCGCTGCTGCGAAGGTTCGTCGATAAATCCGGCGACGAGTGAACGGGCCGCGGCGATGGGCCGGCGGGCGTCTAAGATTTCCAGGGATCCCAAATATACGGCGGGGCCTCGGCTCCGCGAAGCGCCCCGCAGTGGGCAGCCGCCGCCCGTGCAGGACGACGGCGCGTCTGGGAAGGCGCCCTCACCCCTACCCCCTCTCCCGCCCTGCGCGAGAGGGTACCAGAAGCGGTGTTGTGGGCCCCAAAGCGGCCCCACAACCAGCAATTCCAAATCTCGCGGCGTCGCGGCAAAGATGCCAACTTTTCAGAAAGTTGGCATCTTTCAATGGCGGCTGATAGTGAGTCGCCTCTCATGCCGGCCCGCCGGGCGATAGATTCGCCCGGCCACATCACGACGCCCCGTCAACGGGGCTGAAAACGTGCCTGGTACGCGTTAGCCCGTTTTCAACGGGCGCCGTAAGCGCCACGCTGTGGGTTGGCGGTGCACCTGCCTGTGAGTTTCTATGATGGTTTGGATGATCGGTGGTATACTGTCCATAAGTTTGATGGCCATCCACTACTGTCGGGAGTTACGACTGAACATATAATCAGGAGGCACATGATGTCCACGATGAGATCTTGGCCGCGCCCGCTGATTCTGCTCTTTGCACTCGCGACAGTTCTGTTTGTGTCCTCCGCAAGTCTTGCCGCTTCGGCCGCCCGTGCCAACGGAGGTTCCTTCATCGATAATCTGGCTGCCTTCGACCCCATCCGTTGGCACATGGCCAATTGGGGCAATCCCCTGCCACCGTTCTCGAATTATTGGCGTCCCGACCACATCCAATTCGTTGATGGCATCATGCGCATCCGCCTGGATAATACGCCTTGTCCGGGGGCTGCGGCGGCCGATCCTACGCCTCCGGCGAGTACCGCAGCAATGACTTCTACCGGTATGGCCGATTCGAGACGCGCCTCAAGGCCAGCAATGCGCCGGGCACGGTCACGACCTTTTTGTTTATACCAGGGATTGAAACGAGGAGGCGCAGCGCGTTGTCGAGTATTGCCAGTTTCATCAAGATGTCGTATCAGGAGCGACGCGACCGTCTGGCGGATGCGATCTGCCGGGCGCACAGTTATCATTTTAGCCACAACATCGCGTATCGANNCGTACGGTCCGAGCGCGGCGTCGGCCCCGAGTGCCGGGCCGCGGAGTTCTCCCGCCTCCTGCGGCCGGCCGCGTTGACCTTCAAAAGCTACGTCGACCTGATCGGCCCTTTCCCCCAGGATGATCCGCTGGCGTTCCTGAATTGGCTGCGCGAACAGCTATCCATACCGTTGGTGTCGGAACCCGGCCTGCGCTGCCCGCGCTACCCGTCGTTGGAGGCGCTGTTGTGCGACATCGAACGCCTTCACGCGGACATAGGCCTGCAGATCGTCACCTCCACCGGCACCTCTGGCCGGGCCAGCATCGTCNNGCGCGATGGCGCGACCATTGCACTGGCGATCGACGCATTCTTCGGCGAAATCGGCCGGGCCTGGGGGTGACGCGCGGCGCANGGGCTAGTTTTCATGATGCCCGCGGAGACCCGTGTCGCCATGGCGCGCACGGCCGTGTTGGGCACACAGCACCTGGACTGGNNCGCGGATGGCGCGGTCTATTTCACGGTCCCGTACGCGGCCACGCCCGATCAATTGCGNCGCGCGGGCCAGACCTACCGCCCAGGTCTGCACGGCGTCTGGGAACGTCGCNNGCTGCACCCGTTCATGGCCTGGGCCAACGCACGGCTGGCNCGGCCNCGTTTCGTGGCGCTCACCCTGGCGGCCCTGCGCGATACGGCGTCTCGCGACCGCCCGGTCATGCTTCTGGGCGGCCTGACACAGCTTCACGGCGTGGCGCAGGCGGCGCAGGCCGAAAACGCGGCCGTGCCGAACCTGCCGCCCGGCAGCCGCATCGCCACCGGCGGCGGAATGAAGGAAGCCTATCCGCTGGCNCCCGAAGCTATCCGCGCCGACCTGCGTCGAACGTTCGGCGATGTGCCGATCACGGACGTCTATGGCATGGCCGAGGCGAACTGGGCGGCTTTCNNAGAATGCCCGCACCAAAACCACCATCTCCCGGCGTGGGCATATGTCGTGGTCACGGATGATGAGGAACGCATTATCGATGCGCCGGATGCCACGGGTCTGCTGGCGTTTTTCGATCCGTTCGGCGGCGGCCGGCTGATCCCGCCCTTCTTCCAGACCGCGGATCGTGTGCGGTTGATCAACGGTGGNGGATACGATCCCGCGCTGCGCTGCTCGTGCGGCCGAAATACNCCCTATATCACGGGCGGCATCCGGCGGGCAGATCTTCTGGAGGAGGCCGGTTGCGCGGCTCAGGTATAATGTGTGATAATGCACAACATGGAAGGAGGCCGCGATAACACCGTGGACGGGTTTTGGTTGCCGGCCACGCTGCGGAAACAGGTTCTGGCCGATGTCGGTTGGGAGAACGTCTGGCTGCGGGGCGGCGCGCTGCACGACCGGCCGGTGGACGGCGCGGTAGCTGTGCATTGGCCCCGGTTAGGGCCGGCGCAGTGGGGCGTATTACAGGCGGGGTTACAGCAGGGTCGNCAGCGTGCCAGCGGACGAGGCAGCCGCGTTGGGAGGTCGCGTTGAAGGCTGCGTTCGCTGCGCTGCTGGCCGACGCTGCGACGCTCNCTTCCGATCCTCGCGGCCGCCACCGGCTATTCGGAGACGATGCTGGCTGCGGCGCTGGGCGGGAGNGAGTTGCTGGGCGCGGGCGCTTTGAGCCGGGCCATGGCCTACCGGCCCACCTGGTCGGTAGCCCGGCGCTGGGAGACCATGCCCGAACTGCCCGGTAAGATACGTTTTTCCCGCCGGTCCGCGCGCGGCCTCGCGGCGCTGCGGCCTCATCTGCCGCTGTTCAGACCGGCGCCTGTGACCGATCTGGCGCTGGGGTATGCGGCGGGGAATGTGCCGGGCACCGGCCTGTTGATTGCCCTGCTGNNGGCGCTGGCCAACCAGGCGTCCGCCGGCAGTCGTGCGCCCGCCGTCCTGGTCCGCAACAGCCGCCATGAGCCGCTCTTGGCNGCTCAGGCCCTGAACGCGATCGAGGCGGCCGACCCCGAACTGACGGCCGGCGTCGCGATCATGATTTGGGACTACGCGGATGGGGCGCTGCAGGCCGAACTGATGCGAAGCGCCGGCCTGATGATCGCCGCCGCCGGAGATGAAACCATCGGCGCGCTGGCCGCGCAGNNCGGGCGCGCCCCACGTTGCCGCTTCCATGCCCACGGCCACAAGGCCAGCTTCACAGTGATCGAGGATCCGACGCCTGAGTCAGCCCGGCTGGCGGCGCTGGATTCAACGCTGTGGGATCAGAACGGCTGCCTATCGGCCCGGGTACATTTCGTGGCCGGCGACGTCGAAGCGTATGGCCGGCATCTGGCGGACGCCATGCGCGAGTTAGCGGCCCGGATCCCGCGGGGCNNAACCCCGCGGCGGTTCGTGCATCGGGCCTTCGACAGTTACACGGCGATGGGAGCGGGGACGAATCAGACGCAGGTCTATTCCGATTATGACGAGGATTTTGCAGTCATCGTGGACCGGCGACCCTGGGATGGGGACCGGTTCCGTCGCACGGTCAACACCTGTCAGGGCCGGGTGGTGGTCGTCCGTCCGGTGGATGATGCGCTGGAANNGCCGCGCATGCTGCGCTGGCTGCCGCCGGCCAACCTGCAATCGATGAGCGCGTCGCTGGGTCAAACGTCCGGGCGCCTATTCGCCGACGCGGCGGGCGCGGCCGGCGTCACCGCGATCCGTCCGTTGGGGCGAGCGGCCTTTCCGCAGTTGGCGTACTCGTGGGATGGGCTGTTGCCGCTGGACGTTGCGTATGTGCGGCCGGCCGGACACTTCACCACCATCGAATTTGACGCAGTATAACCGGGAAGAAAGTATGGCGGACCCTTTATCGGGCACGAGTTGGGTGGATACTGGCGCAGGTTGAAGGCCATGGCGTTCATCTCTAACCGGAGGTGTAGTCATTGATGGACAGTGAGCGGGGCGCAGGGCGTGCGCTGGTTACCGGCGGCGCCGGTTTCGTCGGCGCGGCAGTGGTGCGGGCGCTGCTGGCGGAGGGGTACCCGGTCCGNGTTCTGCTGCGTACGCAGAGCCACCGGCGCAACCTGGCCGACTTGCCGGTCGAGCTGGCCATCGGTGATGTGCGCGATCTGGACAGCGTNACNGCGGCGGTCGAGGGATGCACGCTGGTCTACCACACGGCTGCCCTGTACAGCAGCCGGCCGGACGACGAAGCGTTGCTCTACGCGGTGAACGTCGACGGAACCCATAACGTGCTGCACGCCGCGGCCGCGGCCGGTGTATCACGCCTGGTCCACACCAGCACGATCGGTACGGTTGGCCGGCCGGCCGAACCGACCGCCCTGCCGACCGAGGACACGCCGTTCAACCTGTGGGCGCAGGCCAGCCACTACGTACGTTCCAAAGTCCTGGCCGAACAGGCCGTCCTGGCGTCCGCGGCGCCGGCGGTGGTCGTCAACCCCACGGCGCCGGTGGGGCCGGGCGACTGGCGACCCACGGCGACCGGCGCACGACTGCTGGCCTACCTGCGGGGACAGACGCCGCCCTACCTGGACGGCGGCATCAACTTCTGCGGCGTCGATGACATTGCCCGCGGTCACCTGCTGGCCGCACGTTACGCCGCCGCNGGGCAGCGTTACATCCTGGGCCACCCCGACGGGAACCTCGACCTGGCCGCGTTCCTCGCACTGATGGCGCAGGCCAGCGGGCAGCCGCCCCCGCACCGCACGCCGTCCTGGCGTACACGCCTNGAACCCCGCCGCTGGCGCACCGCACCGGTGGCCCCGCGTCGACTCGCCCCCGCGTTGACCTGTAACCCCGCCAGGGCGTTGCATGAGCTGCACTGGCAGCCCGGGCCGCTGCTGGAGGCATTCACGGCCGCCGTGCGTTGGCTGCGTACAAACTTCGAGGTTGGTTCATGATCAGCAATGGGAGACGACGATGCCCGGCAGCACACATCGAAGGCTGACGCCATGATTCCCTGGCGAATCAAGGCGCCCCTCCTGCGCGCCCTGATGGCGCACTCCGGCCCCCACGGCGGGGCGTCTGGCCACGCGCCGCCGCCTGGCTGCTCGGAGGGGTCTACAAGGACCGTAAGGCGCTGGCCAATTTGACGACCCGCCCCTACGTCTCACCGTGGGCGCAGATTCGCTGCCGCGATCTGCGGCTGGGAAACCACGCGTTCATCGATGACGCCGTCACCATCTACGCGCACGACGACGGTGGGCACGTCGCCGTGGGTGAGCCAGCNGCCCTCCACCGCGGCACCGTCATCGAAATCGGCGCCGGCGGCAGCGTCATCATCGGCCGCGACAGCCATATCCAGGGCGCGTGCAACCTCAAAGGTTTTGTTGCCGATCTACGCATCGGCGACAATGTGCAGATTGCGCCACAGTGCGCGTTCAGNCCCTACGAGCACACCTTCGCCAACCTCGACGTGCCCATCAAACGGCAGCCNCTGGCCAGCAGNGGGCCGATCGTCATCGCGGACGATGCCTGGCTGGGGCTNGGGGTGATCGTGCTGGACGGCGTCACCATCGGCCGCGGCGCGGTGATCGGCGCGNNGGCGGTGGTCACCACAGACATTCCACCCTACGCGATTGCCGTCGGCGTTCCCGCGCGTGGTCGGCACGCGTCTCCCGGCCGCAGAGTGATTTTACCCATCCCGTCGCGCCCATGCCCTGCCAACGTTGGCGCTAATCTGGCAGTTTGTCAGAGAAACCTCCCTGCAAGTCGGCGCGGCGCGGCATGTCGTCGCCGACCGCGACCGGGGTACAGCACGCGGCGGCCGCATTCACGCGAACCAGCGCTCTCCGACGAACCGCTATTCCCGCGTTTTGGCGCCCCTCCCCAGCGATGATACAATGAAAGCATGAACCACCGACGCATGCGTGCAGCGGGGATCGTGTGGGCCATGGTTGCCGTGGCTGCCCTGGTCGGTCTCTGGCGGACCGGGGTCGTGGCCGCGCGCAGTCCAGGCCCAGCGGTCGGCGCACCGGGGTCGCCCTGGTCGCCGTCATCGACCTGCCCGTCAGCGCTTCACTCGACGATACCGCCATCCGGCTGGACGTCACACCGGTCAACCTCAACGCCGATCCGTTGCAGCGCTTCGGGCGCAGCCTCGTGCCCTACGTCGATGCCTGGCGGTTCCAGAACGTAACGATCCCCGGGGGCCACGATCATCAGCGCGACGCTGCGCCTGACGCCGGCCGGCTGGCAGACCGGCGTGCCGATCCCCGTCGTCCTGCGTGGTGAGGCGGCTGACCACGCGGCCAACTTCGCCGACAACCAGCCGCTGGCGCACCTGCGCCCCTACACCACCGCCAACGTCGCCTGGTCGCTGGCGTACACCCCCACCGCGCCTTTCCTGACCCCCAACCTGGCGCCGGTGCTGCAAGAGATCATTGGCCGGCCCGGCTGGAACAGTGGTCAGGCGCTGGCGCTGCTGGCCACGAGCGTCGGCGCCAGCCGCGCGTACGTCGACCTGAAAAGTTACGATTTCGGCTCCGAGGCGGCCGCGCGGCTCAGCATCAGCTATCAGGTGGCCAGCGGTACACCCACCGCCACGCCCCCGGTGACCGCTACACCGTCGCCAACGCCCACCGCCACCGCCACCCCCGGCCTCAACCTCGGCCAGGCGCTGCCGCTCGAATGCTGGCAGCCGGTCAGCAGTACGAACAGCGGGCCCTGAGCCAGATCGACCGTTACGCCTGCCGCCCCGACTGGCTCGAGAGCGGCCCGGCGCGTCTTTGCCCTTGGCCTGCTGGCCGGCGAACCGTTAGTGGCTGAGCTGGTGAACCTGCCGCCCAATGCCGACCTCGACCTGTTTCTGCTCACCGGGCCCTGCCACAGACCTGCCAGGCCTACGGCGACAGTGGCCTGAGTTACACCGCCAGCAGCACCGGCGTTGTTTACCTGGTCGTCGATGGTTACAACGGTGCGGTGGCCCCGTTCGACCTGCTGGCACGCTGCCCGGACCGACCGGTCCCCACGCCAACCCGCGTGCGACAGGCACGCCGCAACCACCCCGCGCCAGTACCTGCCCTTCGCCCCCGCGCCTAAGGGTTCGTAAAGAAATAACTTCCCGCTTGCACCGGGTTCTTCCAGTGTTATTCCGGCCAAACACGGGAACTTGTACTTTACAAACCCCAAGCACAACCGTTTGACGGGGGCAACGATCTTTGCTATCCTAATGCGTGATGCCGGCCCGCAAACCTTGCGGCGGGCTGCTTATTTCCGGCGTGGAGTCGCCCCGCGACCCCAGCGCCAACCTGGAGAAAGAGATCGTGCATATTTGGATGACCTTGGGCTTATGCCTGGCCATCGTCGCGACCGCTTGGCTCGGCCAGAGTCTTCCTGGCCAACCGTTCGCTTCAACCACCCACGCGGCCTCAGCCGCCTCTGCCCCCGGCGCCTGGGAGATACAGTATGCCGACCCGCAGGGCCGCACCCTGCGCGGGTTGAAGATGATCGACGCCCAGACCGGTTATGCCGTCGGTGGGCCGACTGGGGCGTCGCCGGTGACGGCCTGATCCTCAAAACCACCGATGGCGGCGCCACCTGGGTCGAGCAGGCCCACCCGGTCACCGGTTGGCTGCACGGGCTGAACTGTTTCGACGCCAACCGCTGCTGGACGGCCGGCAAATTCGGCTACATCCTGCGCACCACCAACGGCGGCGCCTCCTGGGTCCGCAGCAGCGCCCGGCTACGGCGGCTGGCTCTACTCGGTCGGCATCGTCGACGAGAACACCATCCTGTTGGGCGGCACGCAGGGGAAATCTTCCGCTCGACCAATGCCGGCGTCAACTGGACGCTCAACGACGTCGATGGCAACCCCAACGGCGGGGTCGTCATGTGGGACTTCGCCTGTTTCGACGGCGTCACCTGCTACACCGCATCCAACGGCTCGAAAGTCTACAAATCGTCCAACGGTGGGCGCACCTGGCGGGTGACGTTCAACTACCCGGCGCCCGATAACCTGGCTATCGACTGTATCGACCCCAACGAGTGTTGGATCGGCGGCGGCTCGCAGTACCACGGCACCGTCTACTACGCCGCCGACGCCGGCGTGGCCGGCAATTCAACCTGGGTCGAACAGACGCGTAAGGCCAACAAGACGTTCTACGGCATCACCGTCCTGCCAAGCCGCGTGGGATGGGCCATGGGGGCGAGAGTATCAGCGGTAATCAGACGCTGGGCGCGGCCGCGTACACCACCAACGGCGTCGATTGGGACAGCGCACCCCTGCCCGCCGGCACCAAAGAGGTGTGGGCAGTGCAGATGCTCGACGAGTACCATGGCTGGGCCGTGACGCACGGCGGTAAAATCCTGGTGTACCGGCCGGCCGCGACGCCCACGCCCACCGTGACGCCGACCGCCACGGCAACGCTCACCCCTACGCCGACCGCGACCCCACGGCGACGCCGACCGCCACCCCACGGCGACGCCGACGGCAACACCAGCGACCTGGTACCAGTATTTCCCGTGGCGCCAAAATGACAGATTTGTCATGCCCACAGGGGTATTGTTCATCCAGGATTAAGAACGTTCGTGTACGATAGCCCCGTCTCGGTCTTGGCCCGTGCCGGCCCCTGGCGCCGGATGGGTGGCAGAGACCTGACCCGTCCCGCCGGCTTCGTCCCGTGGTGCAGCCCTCCACAATGCCTTCAGGAGGTTTTTGTTGTGACACGCAGTAAACTGATGATCATCGTTATGGTGAGCACCATTGCTCTGTTGACGCTGCTCGTATCGGTCGTCTTCAGCCAGGATGGTTCGATCGATGCCAACGCGGTGGCAGCCCAAGAAGCCCCCAACATCCCCCTGCCGCCGATGACCAACCCTGGCATCTACATGATCAACCATGACGGCAATGAAGACCCGGCGCTACAGCCTGGTCGGTAACCTCTACACCTTCAACTGGTCCGACGTGCACGTCGCACCCGGCGTATTCGATTGGACGATTATCGATCAATACCTGACGCGGGTCGCAGCCAGCGGCAAACGGGCGGCGATCGGCATCAGCACCTACAACGCCCGCTGCTGCGGCGGCATCAACGCCACGCCGGCGTGGGTTTGGCAAAACGACCCGCGCCGTGGTCATTACCGGTTCCTGTACCATCTCGCCGACCGGCGGCTGCCCTGACGGTTACTGGCGTGTGCCGAAGTACTGGCACCGCAGCTACCTCAACCCGTACAAGGATTTTGTCACTGCCCTGGGCACCAAGTACAAGGCCGACCCGCGTGGAATGGGTGTCGATGGGTTTCGGCACTTACGGCGAAAACAAGGCCGGCGGCACGCAGGCCGAAATCGATGCCCTGGCCACGGCCCACGGCGAATATCTGGCTCTCGACCACACGCGAGATCATCGACGATTACACGGCCGCCTTCCGCGCCAACGGCGTCGCGCAGAAAGGCCTGTTCATTCAGATTGCACCCTACACGTTCCGTGAACGTGAGCGGTGGGACCTGGCCAATTACGCCGTTCCACGGGGTGTGGGCATTTCACTCAACGGCCTGGTGCCCGACTTCAATGAAGCCTGGCGCCAGGGTGCGGTGTCCAACACCTGCAACACCACGAACTTCTGCGGCATGTACGATACGGTCTTCCAGAACTACACCTCGGTACCCATCGCCTTCTGAAACTTATCTCTACATGCTGTGCGACAATACGACGACCTACTGGGCGATGTTGAGCGGCATGGACAAGCGGGCCGACGTCATGCGCCTCAACGATGACCTCTTCTTCGCGCAACCCAACCACCGGCCTACGCGTGGAGAACATCCCCAACCAGGAAGTTTTCGCCTGGATGAAAGACTACATCGGCAAAAACGCCAGCAATACGCCCAGCGTCTGGGTCGCGATGCGCGAACACCGCAACCCCACCACGTACTGCTATTCGGCGCCGGAACAGACCTACTACCCCGAACCGGGCAACTACAGCTTCTACCTGACGCAGGAGGACAGCATTGCCGGCGGCGTTACCGTGGCCGAAACCAACGTGGCCAACACCACCTATCTGGGTTGGTGCGGCGCCGGCGTCATGGACCCGAACGGCAACCCGTACCCCTGTTATCAGAACCCGTACAACCCCAACCTGCCGGCCGGTCGCGAAGGCTGGGTGGCGCGCCGAACCAACGGCAGCGGCAACCCCTATATGTGGTTCAAGATCAATGACTCCTACCTGTTCGGCGGCAACAACACCGTCAAGATCGCCGTTACCTACGCCGATATGGGCAGCGACCGCTTCAAACTGGAGTACGATTCGACCACCGGCCTGCGCGCGGCCACCGTGGCCGGCTCCGCCCTCGATTACGTGCAAAAACCAACACCAACACCTGGAAGACCGTTACCTTCCTGGCCAACAACGCCCGCATGGCCAACGGCCTTACCGGCGGCGCTGACTTCCGTCTCAACAGCAACGGCGACGGCGACGAACACATCCACCTGGTAATGGTCAACCGGAACTCCGATGGTTTTGCCGGCCCACCGGTCACCTTCACGCCGTCCCCCACCCCCACCGCCACACCGACGCCCCAGGTGCAGACTGGCAGCGTCACCGGCGGCGTGCATAACGACCTCAACCGCAACGGTTACTGGGACAGCGGCGGCCCCTGGCCGGCGCCGTGATCAACCTGCGCACACCGCCCGGCGTCCTGGTGCGTACGGTCACCACCGGCGGTGATGGCATGTACAACCTGGCCAACGTGCCGGTCGGCGCCTACCTGCTGCAAGAAATCCCGCCGCCGGGTTACGCGGGTGGTGTGCAGATCGGTATTCAGATCAGCGCGGGAGCACGTTTACTCAAAACTTCCCCAATTACCGTCAATTTTCCCTGTACATACCGCACGTCAACCGGTAAGCGGCGCCTCTGCCGTGAAATCGTCGGCGCTGTAAAACCACGCCGGCCCCAACCGGCGCCCACGTGCGGCGTACGAAGCCAGACCTGAGCCGGCTGCCCCCTGGGCAGTCGGCTCAGGCCGGCGCCGCCACAGCCGGCTCAGGCCGGCTGCCCCCTGGGCAGTCGGCTCAGGCCGGCTGTCCCCTGGGTAGCCGGCTCAGGCCGGCGCCGCCACAGCCAGCTCAGGTCAGCTGTCCCCTGGGCAGCCGGCTCAGGCCGGCGCCGCCACAGTCGGCTCAGGCCGGCTGTCCCCTGGGCAGTCGGCTGAGGCCGGCTGTCCCCTGGGCAGTCGGCTCAGGCCGGCGCCGCCACAGTCGGCTCAGGCCGGCTGTCCCCTGGGCAGTCGGCTCAGGCCGGCGCCGCCACAGCCGGCGCGGCGCCCCATCATCCCCACGCGGTCACCATCGGCAGCACCACCCATCTGAATGAACTGTCACCTTCGCCAACGGTCTTTTTCATTCCGATTTCATAATGCTGTGCTATTCTGAACGAGGGCCAACGCCTGCCCGCACCGGCCCGACCTGCCGCGAGCCAACAGAGGGCTGCTCCCCCAATCGAACGCCTGCTGGAGGAGAAAGCCAGCCATGAATACGTCTTATCCCACCTTTTTCGACTGTACCCCCGCCTGCGCCGCGCCGCAATCGGGCTGCTGATCGTCGTCACGCTGCTGGTAACCCTGCTCCCCGCCGCGGGCGCCGTTTCCACGCCGGCCGATTCCGGGCCGGCTACCGCCAATGCACCTGACGTCCCCTCACCCCCGTGACCCGGCCGGGAATTTATGCCGTCGCCGAAGATGGCACGATGAACCCCAGCCGCTATCACCTGGTGGGCAGCCTGCGCACCTTCAACTGGTCCGAGCTGCACACGGGGCCGAACCAGTACAACTGGGCCGGCCTCGACCAGTGGCTCAACACGGTGGCCCAAAACGGCAAAGCGGCCGCCATCGGCATCACCACCTACAACGGCCGCTGCTGCGGGGCATCAGTGCGCTGCCATCCTGGATTCGCACCACCTACCCCAACACGGTGATCGCCGCGGGGCCTGCAACGCCTCACAGTTCCCGCAGGGCGGGTGCGTCAACGGCCAGTGGTACCTGCCCAGGTACTGGGACGCCGACTACCTGAACCTGTACGGCCAGTTCATCCAGGCCCTGGGCGACCGCTATAAAAATGACCCCGGGTCGAGTGGGTGGCCATGGGTTTTGGAACCTTCGGCGAAAATCACGCGGCCAACACGGCCAGCGACCTCAGCGCCCTGACCAACGCGGGCCTCACCACCGACCTCTGGATCAGCACCATGCAGCAGGTGATCGACCGTTACGCCGACGTTCCGCAGCGGCGGCGTCCTGCAGAAGATGCCGATGATCCAGGTGGCTTCCTTTACCTACCAGACACGCGAGCGCTGGGTGTTGTCCAACTATGCCGCGGCCCGCGGCATTGGCCTCTCGTTCAACGGCCTGACGCCCGACTTCAACAATGCTGTGCAGGGCGCCGAACGTTGCAACACGCAACGAGTGCGGCATGTACGACCCGATCTTCGAACACAACCGCACCATCCCAATCGCATTCGAGACCTACCAGTACATGATCTGCGACACCACCAACGTGTACTGGGCCATGTTGAGCGGTCTGGACAAGCGGGCCGATTTCCTGCGCCTCAACTATGATCTGTTCTACGACCCGGTGACGCATCAGGACCGTACCGAAAACCTGGCCATCTTCGACTGGACCGCGTTACGTGGGCAAGTCGGTGGCCAACACGCCCAGCGCGGGTGGCGCTGCGCGAGCACCGCATCCCCACGCGCTTCTGTTACGCAGCCCGAGACGTCGGCCTACTACCCGCAGTTGGGCAACTACAACTTCTACCTGACCCAGGACGACAATGTCCCCGGCGGTCGTACCGTGCCTGAAACCAACGATTCGACCGTCACCCACTTCGGCTGTGGCGGTAGCTGGTGTTTGCCCGGCTCACCGTACTTCACCGGCGGCTACAATGCGGCGATTCCCGCCGGCCGCCAGGGCTGGGTGGTGCGCCGTACCGATCAGGCCACGGGCAATCACAGCATGTGGTTCAAGGTCGACGACGGCTACATCAACGGCGGCGCCAACCAGGTGATCGTTAGTGTAACCTATGCCGACATGGGCAATGACCGCTGGGCCTTGAAGTACGATGGCCCCAGCGGCGAACAAACCGCCATCCCCGAAGGTTCGGGCAACCCCTGGGTGCAAAAACCGGCAGCAACACCTGGAAGACGGCCACTTTCCGCATCAACGACGCCCGTTTTGCCAATGGGCTGAGCGGGGGCAGCGACTTCCGCATCGACTCCCTGGGCGATGGCAACGAGTGGGTTCACCTGGTGGATGTGGCGCGCCAGGGTGGGCCGATCCCACCCACCTCCACGCCCGTCAACACCCCAACCCCTCCGCCCGGCGCCACGGCTACGCCAACCCCGACGATCACGCCGACCACCGTGCCCACCGTACCGCCGCCGAGCGCCGGCGGCTGGACGCTGCAGTGGCACGGCAGCGATGATCTCAACGACATCGACTTCGTCACGCCGCAGATCGGCTGGGCCGTCGGCAAGAGCGGCCACCTGATGCGCACCACCAACGGCGGTGAGAGCTGGTTCTTCCAGCAGACCTCGCCGGCCGTCGACGTCGAGGCGGTCGATTTCATCGATAGCAACCTTGGCTGGCTGGTTGGCGCCGAGGGGCGCATCTGGGCTCGGCCAACGGCGGCGCCACCTGGGCGCTGCAGACCACACCCACCATGAATCGCCTGACCCGCATCGCCATGGTGGACAGCCAGACCGGCTGGGCCGTGGGACGCGGCGGCGTCGTGCTGCGCACCATCGACGGCGGCGCCCACTGGATTCAGCAGACCAGCGGCACCGGTCTCGACCTGCTGGGTCTGGCCGTCGTCGATGCCCAGAATGCGTGGGCGGTGGGCGCCAACGGGACGGTCGTCACGACGAGCAACGGCGGCGCCAACTGGGCCACGCGCCAGCGGCACCACCAACTGGCTGTGGGACGTTACGGCCAGCGGCGCCCAGACCGGCTGGGCCGTCGGTGATGGCGGCAAGCTCCTGTTCACGAACGACGGCGGCCTCAGCTGGTATTCACGCTCGATCAACGAGGCGCGCCCGCTGCGCGGTGGCGTTTGCCTCGGCCCAGCAGGGCTGGATTGCCGGTGGGCAGGGTACGCTCTGGTTCACCCTGGACGGCGGCACGACCTGGAGTTATCTGGGCACTGACCAATCGGAGACGATCACCGCCCTGAGCGCGCCCCAGGCCGGCACAGTCTGGGCGGCTGGCTTCAAACACACCGTACTGCGCAGTCAGGGGGCGGCGCCTTCACGCGCCGTGCGCCGGCGGCCGTCGGCGAGTTCAAGGCGGTCGACGCCATCGACGCCGACACCGCCTACGTGGTGGGCGACAGCGGCATGATCCTGAAGACCACCGATGCCGGGCTGAGCTGGCGCCAGTTGAGCAGCCCCGCCACCGGCTGGCTCAAGGACGTGAAGTTCCCCGTCGACGCATCCACGGGCTGGGTCATTGGCCAGTACGGCACTGTCCTGCGCACCACCGACGGCGGCAGCAGTTGGACGCCCCAGGCCCTGCCCGACGCCTACACCGGCTACCTGTGGGCCATCGATGCCTGGGACAACACCGGGCCAACATCGCCGCGGGCGGCTCACGTCTACCGCACCACGACGGCCGGCGAGCTGGCAACTGGCCGATGCCCCGGGCGATTTCAACATGCTCGACATCAACTACGGTACGGCCGACGCCGTCTATGCCACGTCCTGGAGCGACACTTTCTTCACCAGCCACAACAACGGCGCCAGCTGATCCGGCGTTACCCCGGCGCCGGCGTCAACCTGAACAGCGTCGACTTCCGCAACGAGCTTCTCGGTTGGGTCGTGGGTAACAACGGCACGATCATCCGCAGCACTAACGCGGGCGACAGTTGGACAACGCAGGCCAGCGGCACCGGCGCCGACCTGAACGGCGCCAGCTTCGTCGACGACTACATCGGCTGGGCAGTTGGCAACGGCGGCACGATCCGCTGGACGGTCAACGCGGGCAATAACTGGGCCGCACAAACCAGCCCGGTGCTCGACAACCTGCTCCACGTCGATATGGTGGATGCCTATGACGGTTGGGCCGTGGGCGCCAACGGGACGATCATCAAGTACCACGCGGTCTACGTGCCCCCGCCACCCACGCCCACCCCCACCGCCACCAACACGCCAACTCCCACGGCGACGCCGACCGCCACGGCCACCAACACGCCCGCGCCGGGCGTCAACGACGGCACGATCGCCGGCCATGTGTTCGTGGATGGCAACGGTAACGGCAAGTGGGAACCGGGCGAATCCACCCTGGCTGGCGCCGTCGTAACCGTGTCGTACGTCGGGGGCAGCCAGATCGACGTCAAGGTCACCGGCCCCGATGGGCATTACGCCTTCTACGGGCTGGCCCCGGGCAGTACGACGTGCGCGAAACCGACCCGCCCGGCTACACTTCGCCCCCGCCAGCAATCTGCAGACGGTCACGTGTACGGCGGTGAAGTCACCGTACACGACTTCGCGGATACAGCCGTGGCCACGGCCACCCCGACGCCGACATCCACGTGGACGCCAACCGCCACCCCCAGCGCGACCGCCACCCCCACGGCCACGCCGCCAACTGGACGGGTGTATGGGACGGTGTATAATGACGGCAACAGCAACGGCGTCTTCGACCCGGTGAACTCGGAATCCCCGGGGTGACGATCACGCTGTACCAGGGTACGACCGTCATCGGAACCCGCACCACGGCCAATGACGGCACCTACGAGTTTGCCACCCTGGCCCCGGGCAGTACCGGGTGGAAGAGACCGACCCGCCGGGCCACACATCGACGACGCCCAACACGGTCGTGCTCTTCCTGTCCGCCGGGGCGAACCTGGAAATCAACTTCGGCGATCACGGCACGCCCACCCCGGCGCCCACGCCAACCCCAAGCACCGGCGCAGTCGGCGGTCTGGTGTGGAACGATCTCAACGGCAACATCGAGTACGACCCCGGTGAGCCGGTGCTGAACGGCGTGTTGGTGACCATCAAGACGCTTGACAATCAAACGGTGGGCAGCGCCACCACCGGCCTCGATGGCCGCTACCGCGTGGCCGACCTGGCGCCGGGCAATTACCGGGCGGAAGAGACCGACCCACCCGGTTATGCCTCGCCATTGGGCAGCCCCAACCAGGTGCTGTTCCAGATCGTGGCTGGCCAGGAGACAACGGTGAACTTCGCCGACATTCTGGTGGCCACCCCGACGCCGACGCCCAATCCAGCCGCCGGCCGCGTCTATGGCCGGGTATGGAACGATCTGAACCGTAATGCGGTACCCGACCCCGGCGAACCGGGCATCGAAGACGTGACGATCACGCTGTTGCGTGACACCCTGGAAACCCGCGTACGCGGGCCGGAGAGCGTCATCGTGGCCACGACGCGCAGTGATGCCAACGGCGAATTCAACTTCTACGACGTCGTACCCGGCCCGTACTTCGTCGAAGAGACCGACCGCCCGCAGCATCAATCGGTCACCGAACACCGTCTACGTGCTGGTCGTGGCCGGCCAGCAGTATCCGGTCTACTTTGGCGACTACATCGACGGTCGCATGGTGCTGCCGCAAATCGGCAATGGGTGGCGGCCGTTCAGCCGCTAGAGCCGCGGCGGTGAGCGGTTCTAACCGCAAATTGCCGCGCACCCGGTGAATCAGGCTCGAGGTATGGTGTGTGACGCGCACACACACCATACCTCCCGTTCGCCCTGAGCCTGTCGCAGGGCGGAAGACCAGGCTCCCCGTTCGCCCTGAACCTGTCGGAAAGGCGGGCGAATAGACCCTCCCCTTCGCCCCGAGCCGTGAGCCTGACGAACGGTCGCAGGGCAAAAACAGGCCCTTTCGTGTGTGACCGTAGGGGCGCTGGAGAAAACCGGGTTAAAGCGAGAAGTATCTTTGACAAACCCTTCGCAGTCACAAAAACTGAGGTAAACCTGTTTTGAACCATGTCCTTCGCGCCTTCGCCCGCGGGTCGTGTTTCGCACCTTCCTGGCTGTCTTCCTGATCTCCGCCGTTGTGTTCACCCTGGTCGTACTGCCGGGTGTCGGCGTCGGCCGCGCCGCCGCGCGGCGTCTAACGGCGGTGCCGCCCGGCGAAATCACCGGCCTGGTATGGCACGATTACGACCTGGACCTCTTCCCCGATGCGGACGAGCCGCCGCTGCCCGGCGTCACGGTCATCTTGCAGAACGAGAACCGGGCATTTTTGAGCAGCACCACAACCGATGCCGAAGGGCATTACACCTTCAGCGGTCTGGGAATGATCACCTATTGGGTGGTCGAGATCGACCCGCCGGGCTTCATCTCGACCACGGCGAATGAAGTGCGGGTGGAGCTGATCGGTAACCAGGGCGCCGAGGTGAACTTCGGCGATACCCTGCCGGTGACCGACACGCCAACGCCGGCGGGATCCCCAGTCACGCTGCAGTTGGCGGTGCGGGCCAGCCGCGATGACACGTACGTCACGACCGACCTGGGGAACAACAACGTCGCCGCAGCAGTCGTGCGCCGGCCGTGCAGCCGGCAACATCGAACAGGCCGGCCTGCGCTTCCAGCAGATCGAGATTCCCCCTGGGCCAGGTCGTCGAAGCGCCTGCGGCTGCATGTGGCGGGGCACGGCGGTGGGCTGCCGGTCGGTTTCGTCATCATGGGTGAGGCGGCCGATGCCGCGGTCGATTTTCGCAGCAGCAATCCCCTCGCGCGCTGCGGCCGCACGCAGGCCGCGGTCGATTGGCTGCTGCCCGCCTGGCCAGACGGCTGGATCGACTCGCCCAACCTGTCGGGCCCGCTGCAAGAAATCGTGGACCGTCCGGGCTGGGCGGCGGGCAACCCGCTGGTGCTGCTGGTCTTGGCCGCAGAGCAACACCGGCTATCTGGACGCCGGCGTGGGACGGCAACGCGGCCCTTGCCGCCCAGCTGCACGTCACCTTTCGCCCGCCGGCCGGTTGGGCCACGCCCACGCCGACGCCCACCCCGCCCGCCGGCGCCCCCTGAAGCGCTACCTGCCGTTTGTCGCGTTAGCAGTTTAGCGGCACGGTTGGTCTTGACACAGGCATTGACCGCGGCTAGAATTTGGCCCGGCTGCGCCCCGCAGCCCAAATATATCTTTGACACAAACCAGCGAGCGGTCCCCGGTCATCGGGCCGCGCGTAAGGCTGGCGGTCGGCTTTGAGGTGATGATCTCATGACGCACGTAGCACTGATGGGTCTCGGTTCAATGGGCGGCGGAATCGCGAGCCGCATCCTGGCGGCCGGGTTCCCGCTGACGGTTTGGAACCGTACGCGTGGCAAAGCGGAGGCGCTGCTGGCCGGCGGCGCCCGGTGGGCAGATTCCCCCGCCATGGCGGCCGCCGACGCAGATATCGTGATCAGCGTTGTCGTCAACGAGTCTGCCTCACGCGCCGTGTGGGCGGGCGAGACCGGCGCTNNCGCAGCAATGAAACCCGGCGGCCTGCTGATCGAATGCAGCACCCTGACGGTCGCCTGGGTTCAGGAGTTGCACGAGCTGGCCCGCGCCCGGCAGGTTGGGTTCGCGGATGCGCCGATGACCGGCAACCAGCAGCTTGCGCAGAGCGGCGCGTTGACCCTGTTCGTTGGCGCGGACGAGGCCGTACTGGAGCGCGCCCGACCGGTGCTGAACGCTTTCGCCCGCACGATCCTGCACTTTGGCCCACCGGCCACGGCCACCACGTACAAACTGATCAACAACATGATGGCCGCCGTGCACCTCGCCGCCCTNGGGGAAGGCATCGCCATGGCCGAACGCGCNGGGTTGAACATGGATGCGGTCGCCCAGGCCGTCTCCACCGGCAACACCAGCAGCACGGTCGTCAAAAATAACGTGGCGGCGATCATTGCCCGCACATTTGACGATGTCCGTTTTCCCCTGCGCNNGATGCACAAAGACCTGACCTATGCCCTGCAGGCTGGCGCGACCTTCGGCGCCGTTCTGCCCACGGTCGCCGTCGTGCGNCGGCTGTTCGCCCTGGCCATGCTCAACGGGCTGAGCGACGCCGATTATGCGGCGGTCAGTGATGTGGTGCGCGGCTGAAAGGCAACTATCGATGGTCTATCGTCGCCCGCTACTCCTGGGCATTGGCCTGACCTGTGTGGCGCTGGTGCTGCTGGCTGCGGCTTACGGGTCGAGCGCCGCCGCGCAGCATGGCGCTGGGCCGACCGCCTTGCGCCTCTCCGGCAGTCGCCACGTGGCTTCACCGTCGACTGCCGGCCCGCTCAGCACCTTGACTTCCAGCCAGCTCTCGAACTGCCTGGCGGTGGATGCGAACATCCACGAGTCCGAGGCCACCGTCTTTTTGACCTGGACCGGCACAGTCAGCGCGGCGCGCCTCAAACTCGATATCAACAACGCCCGCCCCGGTCACAGCATCTACCTCAACGGCACACGGATCGGCGCTGTCCCCAACTGGACGGGCGGCTCTGGCTACTGCGCCACCACCGGGATCACGACCACTCTGCTGCTGTCTGACCCGGGCATGGTGCGCAACGGGGTCAACACCATCAAGATCACCAACGATGCCGATCCCAACGACAGTTGGAGTGTTGCACGGGGTGTGCTGGAGGTCGATGGCGACGTGCAGGGCGCGACGTACCGGGAATTTGGCTACTACAGCTCCTACCCGCCGCAGTCGGGCTACCAGCGCCGTGGTGCAGATTCCGGCCAACTATGATGGCAGCCCGCGCCCCTGGTGATTGGCGCGCACGGCTATGGCGCCAGCCTGAACCTGCGCTGGCAGGCCATTTACACCTTCGGCCCGGAGGCCAACCTGCGCGGCTGGCTCCTGGCTGCCCCGAGATGCACGGCGAAAACCCCGCCTCTGGGGGTGGGCGCGCCTCGGCGCTCGCGCGCGCAGCGTGACCTGATCGACACGATCAACTACGTCAAACAGCACTACGCCGTCGACGAGAGTCGTATCTATCTCATGGGCTTTTCGATGGGCGGCCAGACGGCAATGATTGGCGCAGCCAAGTATCCCGACGTGTTTGCTGCGGCTGTCGAATATACCGGTTTCAGCTCGCTGAACGACTGGTACACCGAATCGGAAGCCTGGCGGCAGACTGACATCGCCAACGAGTGCGGCGGGACGCCGGCCGCGCAACCTTTCGAGTACGCCCGGCGTTCGCCGCAGCGCTATGCGTTGGGTTTCAAACAGATGCCGCTGGCGATCGTGCACGGCACCCTTGACACGAAGGTGCTGCCCCACCATGCACAGCAGATGTACGGCGCGGTCAACGCGGTGGGCCCGCCAACCTGGAACTGCACTGGTTCGTGGGGGACACGACAGCGACCCGGCGCCGTGGAGCATCCATTGGGCGTTCGGCTTCGTGCAGCAGTTCAGCCGGCCGGCCAACCCGGCGCGCATCACCTTCGTCACCGACGAGAGCCGCAGCGTCAACTGGCTGCAGATTACGCAGTACGGCGCGCCGCACTGGACATCGGCCGATGTCACATCGAGCGGGTCGGGCGGCCCCATCAACGGCGTCATCACCGATACGGTCGGGTCCGACATCCGCTTCGACGTCGCCCGGCTAGGGCTGCCGGGCAGCGGAGCGTACGTGCTGGAGCGCGACAACCTGGCCACAGGGGAGCACCGCGTCGAAATTCTGACGGCCAGCGGCGGCATGGTCGGCTCCTATTTCACCGGCGGCGCCTGGCGTATCCGGCTTACACCCGGCGGCAGCACACCCACCCCGACGCCCACCCCGTCGCCAACGCCCACGGCGACCCCACCCCGACGGCAACGCCCACGCTCGGTCAGGTCGTGGGCACGGCCTACATCGACCTGAACCGCGACCAGGTGCGGCAAAGCGGTGAGCCGGGCGTGAGCGGTGTGACGATTACGCTGCGCCAGGGTGCAACGGTCATCGGCGCCAGCACCACCGACCACGAGGGGCACTACCAATTCACCAACCTGGCCGCCGGTAGTTACAGTGTGAGCGCAACGGCGCCGCCCGAGTTCGGTGCACTCAGTCCGCTCAGCCAGGGGATCGTGGTGAACGTGGGGGAAGCGTGCCGGTCGATTATGCCCTGTACCCGATGCAGTACCAGTTCATACCGCTGATACCGTAAGGCCACTCATGGATCTCGTCACCTTCTACGATGACTACTGGCGCAACAAGTCCGACCTGTTCGATCAGGTCCGTTTGGACATCGTGGCCAGTTACGTGGCGCCNGGGGCTGCCGTATTGGCCGTGGACTGCGGCCCAGGGGTGCTGGCGCGCCAGCTGGCGGATAAGGGCTGCCAGGTCACCGGCGTCGATATGTCGCACGTGGCGGTGNNGCACGCCCAGGCCAAAGGGATCGAGGCGTACCAGGTCGACCTGGATGTGGCGCCGCTGCCGTTTGCCGATGGCCAGTTCGACACCGTTGTCTCCGATTCGGGCCTGGAGCACCGCTACCACTTCGAGCGGGCGTTCGATGAGNNTGCGTGCGTGCTCAAGCCGGGCGGCCGGTTCGTTCTGCTGTTGCCCAACATGGCGCACTGGCGCTGCCGCTGGTGGGTGCTGACCGGGCATTTCCCCTACGTGCGCAACACCCCGACCGACCTGACGCACCTGCGCTTCTTCACGCTGCCGGACGTNCATACGTGGACTGCGCANCGCCAGATAGACGTGACCCAGACCGATGGCAGCGCCAGCCTGTGGGTGACCGGGCTGTACCCGTTTTTCTTCCGCTGGCCAGGGATCCGCCAGGCCTACACCTGGCTGGCGCGCCACTGGCCGTCGCTGTTCGCCCGCGATTTCATTGTGATCGGCGTAAAATCCTGACAGTCCTGCCACGACCCGGCGGCGCGCAACCCAACGCCATGCCCTGCGGGGCCGTGTGGGGGACGTTTCAGAGGTAACATGGAAGATTTTCTGCGCCTGATTCTCGGTCTGGGCATCATCATCAGCGCGGCTAAACTGGGCGGCTGGGCAGCCATCCGGTTGCGGCAGCCGGCGGTGCTGGGTGGNCTGTTGGTCGGCCTGCTCCTCGGCCCCAGCGTGTTCAACCTGCTGGGCTGGCCGGCGTTTGGTGATGCGCAGGCCAGTGAAGCCCTGACGCACACGGTTTACGAACTGGCCGAGATCGGTGTCGTACTGCTCATGTTCATGGCTGGCCTGGAGATCGACCTCGATGAGATGCTGCGAACCGGCCGCGTTGCCGTACTTGCCGGTGTGATGGGCGTGGTGGCGCCGTTACTGTTGGGCGCGGGAACAGCCCTGCTGTTCCGTTATCCCGCCGAAGAGGCCTTGTTCGTGGGCATCATCCTGACCGCCACCAGCGTCAGCATCAGCACGCAGACGCTGCTGGAACTGGGGCGTCTGCGAACGCCGGAGGGTCTGGCCCTCCTGGGCGCCGCCATCATCGATGATGTGTTGGTAATCCTGGTTCTTTCGATCTTTCTGGCGCTGCACGGCGATAGTGAACAGTCCAGTGTGCTGGTGATTGTCCTGCAAATGGCCCTGTTTCTGGGTGGGTCGATCGTGCTCGGCTTTTGGCTGCTGCCTAAGGCCNNGCGCTGGGTGCGCGATCAGCCCATCAGCGANGGGGTGGCGGCCCTGGCGATCGTGGTTGCGCTGCTCTTCAGTTGGGCCGCCGAAGAGGCCGGTGGGTTGGCCGCAATCACCGGCGCTTTCATTGCTGGCCTGNNGGTTTCGCGCAGCCCTCTGCGCGAGGAAATCGCCGGCAAGATGCACACCATCGCTTACAGCTTCTTCGTGCCTATCTTNTTTGTTAGCATCGGCCTCAAAACCAACATCCGTTTACTGACCGGCGAGCTGTTGCCGCTCACCGTAGTACTGATCGTCATCGCCATCATCTCCAAGATCATCGGCTCTGGCCTGGGCGCCCGCCTGGCTGGATTCGACAGCTTGNNCGCGCTGCGCGCCGGGCTGGGCATGGTCAGCCGCGGCGAAGTGGGGTTGATCGTGGCCTCGGTGGGTGTGTCGGCGGCAATCATCGAAACGGAACTGTTTTCGGTGGTGACGGTCATTGTGCTGGTGACGACACTGGTGACCCCACTGCTGCTGCGCTGGGGTTTTCGCAACGACGGCCAACCGAAAGGCCCGCCAGGGAGGTGGCTCGTGCCTAGCTGTGTGATCGTGGTGACACCCGACGTGGAAAAATCACGCCGTGATCGACGCGGGGAACGCTGTGGCGTGACTGGAATGACGCTGCTGGACAGCATGGGGTTGTACAAGCTGCGCCAGATGAGTGGACAGCGTGATGACCTGCCGCTGTTTCCGTCGCTGCGACACTTCCTGCAAGGTGATGAAGTCCATCACCGCACCGCCTTTGCCGTGGTCGGCGATGATTTCGACCTGGACCGGCTGTTCGCCGAGACCGAAGCGGCGATCGGCGGTAGTTTCCTGGCCCCGAACAGCGGCTTCATGTTCGTTGTGCCGGTGACGCGGGTGGCGGGATTGAGGGGGTGAGGGATGGGGTTGGGGTTGGGGATTGGGGGTTGGGGGTGGGGTTGGGGGTGGGGTTGGGGATTGGGGGTTGGGGTGGAGGTGAGCCGGGGTGTCAGGCCAGGAGGGCCGGGGGAGAGGGTCGTATTGGCGCGGGTTGGGGAAAGAGGGTCGTGTTGGCGCGGGTTGGGGGAGAGAGGGTCGTATTGGCGCGGGTTGGGGGAGAGAGGGTCGTATTGGCGCGGGTTGGGGAAAGAGGGTCGTGTTGGCGCGGGTTGGGGGAGAGAGGGTCGTATTGGCGCGGGTTGGGGGAGAGAGGGTCGTATTGGCGCGGGTTGGGAGGGAGAGAGGGTCGTATTGGCGCGGGTTGGGGGAGGAGAGGGTCGTATTGGCGCGGGTTGGGGGAGAGAGGGTCGTATTGGCGCGGGTTGGGGGAGAGGGTCGTATTGGCGCGGGTTGGGGGAGAGAGGGTCGTATTGGCGCGGGTTGGGGGAGAGAGGGTCGTATTGGCGCGGGTTGGGGAAAGAGGGTCGTGTTGGCGCGGGTTGGGGGAGAGAGGGTCGTATTGGCGCGGGTTGGGGGAGAGAGGGTCGTATTGGCGCGGGTTGGGAGGGAGAGAGGGTCGTATTGGCGCGGGTTGGGGGAGGAGAGGGTCGTATTGGCGCGGGTTGGGGGAGAGGGTCGTATTGGCGCGGGTTGGGGAAGAGAGGGTCGTATTGGCGCGGGTTGGGGGAGAGAGGGTCGTATTGGCGCGGGTTGGGGGAGAGGGTCGTATTGGCGCGGGTTGGGGGAGAGAGGGTCGTATTGGCGCGGGTTGGGGGAGAGGGTCGTATTGGCGCGGGTTGGGGGAGAGGGTCGTATTGGCGCGGGTTGGGGAGAGAGGGTCGTATTGGCGCGGGTTGGGGGAGAGGGTCGTATTGGCGCGGGTTGGGGGAGAGGGTCGTATTGGCGCGGGTTGGGGGAGAGGGTCGTATTGGCGCGGGTTGGGGAGAGAGGGTCGTATTGGCGCGGGTTGGGGAGAGAGGGTAGCCTTGGGGCGGGTTGGGGTCAGGCAATCAGCATCACTAGCAGGTCGTTGACGTTTGTTCCGGTTGGGCCGGTTAGCACCAGGTCATCCAGGGCGGCGAAGAAGGGGTAGGCGTCGTTGTCTGCCAGGTGTTGGCGGGCATCGAGGCCCAGGGCACGGGCCCTGGCCACGGTCGTGCCGTCTGCCCAGGCGCCGGCGGCAGCGGTGGGGCCGTCTACGCCGTCGGTGGCCAGGGTGAAAACGCCGACCGGCCAGCCGTCGAGGGCCAATGCGGCGGCCAGGGCCAGCTCCTGGTTGCGTCCACCGCGGCCGGCGCCGCGCACAGTAACCGTCGTTTCACCACCCCACACCAAACAGGCCGGCCGGGGCACGGGCCGACCGTCACGCACAACCTCTTGGGCCACCGCGGCCGCCAGCCGTGCAACCTCGCGTGCTTCACCTTCCACGGTCGTGGACAACAGGCGTGCGTGCCAGCCGCGGGCAGCGGCCGCATCCACAACCGCCGCAGCCGCCAGCCGCAGCGAACCGACGATCACGTGGTGGACCCGCGCCAGGCGCGCGCCCGATTTGAGGGTTTCGGGCCGCTCACCGCGCTGGCCGGCCTGCAGGTGGGCCTTCACCGCATCGGGTACCGTGTCCAATAAACCATGACGTGCCAGCACGTCCCAGGCCTCGGCGTAGGTCGTGGGATCGGCCACGGTGGGGCCGGAGGCGATGACGTCGAGGGGATCGCCCACCACGTCGGACAGGATGAGGGAGACGATGGTCGCACCATTGGCGGCGCGCACCAGGCCGCCGCCCTTGACCCGATCGAGGTGTTTACGCACGGCGTTGAGTTCAGCGATGGTCGCGCCGGACCGCAGGAGTCGGTTCGTCGTGGCCTGCAGGTCAGCCAGGCTGATCCCCGGCGCGGGCAGGTNCAGGAGGGCCGAGCCGCCGCCGCTGATCAGGCAGATGACCAGGTCGTGTTCACCTGCCTCGTGCAACAGGCGCAGCGCCGCNNCTGCCCCGCCGCGACGCTGCCCGCGCTGGGCAGGGGATGGCCGGCTTCGATGACCGGCAGAGCCGCAGCACCCGGTGCGCCGCCGGCCGGCAGGACGATCAAACCGGTCACATCAACTGGCACACCGGTCACGTCAACTGGTGGGTCGGCCGCATCAACTGGTGGGTCGGTCACGGAAGCTGACACACCGGTCACATCAACTGGCACACCGGTCACAGCAACTGGCACGTCGGTCACGGCAACTGACACACCGGTCACGGCAACTGGCACACCGGTCACATCAACTGGCACACCGGTCACATCAACTGGCACATCGGCCACAGCAACTGGCACACCGGTCACATTAACTGGCAGATCGGCCACAGCAACTGGCACACCGGTCACGGCAACTGACACACCGGTCACATCAACCGACGGGTCGGTCACATCAACTGGCACACCGGCCACGGCAACTGGCACACCGGTCACGTCAACTGGCACACCGGTCACATCAACTGGCACACCGGTCACATCAACTGGCAGGTCGGTCACAGCAACTGGCGCACCGGTCACGGCAACTGGCACACCGGTCACATCAACTGGCACACCGGTCACATCAACTGGCACACCGGCCACGGCAACTGGCACACCGGTCACATCAACCGGCAGGTCGGCCACATCAACTGGCACACCGGTCACATCAACTGGCACACCGGTCACGGCCGCTGGCACACCGGTCACGTCAACTGGCACACCGGTCACGGCCGCTGGCAAGTCGGCCACGTCAACTGGCAGGTCAGTCACGGCAGAGGACAGGCAATCGAGCAGGGCCGTCGCCATTGGGCCGGCCGCCTTGCCGAACGCGATCACCACGACGCCGATAATCGGCCAGGCGGTAAGTGCGGCCGGCGACCGCCACCCCACCGGGAATGGGCGTCACGTAACGGCGGACGGCCTGCGCCGGGTCAGCGGCACGCAGGGCCACCTGCACAAGCTCATCAGCCAAGGCGCGCAGAGCGTGGTGGGCCATAGCGTGATTATAACGGCGCAACCGGCAGCGCGCAACCAAAGCCAACCCCAACCCCCAACCCCCAACCCCCATCTCCCCACCCCCACTTGCCTATCTCGCCCCTCTCCGCTATCATACAGCGATTCGCCGCGGCATTGGCGTGACGAATTTGTCATCGATCACGGGCTACGCATTCATGTGTTGTTCATCGCGTCGTGTTACCCTGTGCTCAAGACAAAACAACCGTGAGGGTTCCCTGTGTCACTCGATCGCCGGATCGTCTCTGGTCTCTTCTGGGTCGGCCTGTCCAGCATGGTCTCGCGCGGCCTGGCTTTCGTCGCCCGTATCATCCTGCTCAAACTGCTGCTGCCCGACGACTTCGGCATCATGCAAACGGCCTTCCTGGCCCTGGAGTCGCTGNNGCTCCTGCGCGAGTTTGGCTTCAGCTCAGCCCTGATCTACCGCAAAAATGACATCACCGAGGCCTCCCACGTGACCTTCTGGGTGACCAACGGCACGTCGATCGTCTACTGGGCCTCGCCTTCTTCGGCGCCCCCTGGTTGCCGCCTTCTTTCGTGACCGCGCATCACCCCTGTCGTCCAGGTGCTGTCGTTCGTCATCCTGATNTCGCTCCCCGGTACGGTACCAATGGTCCTGCTGGCCAGNGGCCTCGACTTCCGTCGGCGTATGCTGCCCGACATCATACCCACCCTGGCCTACGGTATCGTCGCCGTCATCCTGGCTGTCATGGGCTTCGGCGTCTGGGCGCTGGTCATTGCCAAGCTCATCGAAGCGCTGTTCGACCTGAGCGTGCCCTATCTGGTGACGTCGTACCGACCGGCCCTGCGCTTCAGCCTGCCCATTGCACGCNNGATGTTCGGCTATGGCATGAACATCGTGCTCAGCCAGGTCCTGATTTTCGCCATCACGAATATCGACGATGTCTTTGTGGGTCGCATCGTGGGCGTGGCTGCGCTCGGTATCTACGGCACGGCCTACTTGCTCTCTAACCTGCCAGCCACCAACATCACCGGTCTGATCAACCAGGTCATGTTCCCAGCCTTCACGAAGATGAACGAGGACATCGCCTATTTCCGCTACACGTTCTTCCGCACCGTGCACTACGTCTCGCTGCTGACGATTCCCATCGCGATTCTGACGATGGTCTTCGCCGCCGATTTTGTGGAGGTGCTCGACCCGGTGAAATGGNNGGCGGCCGTCCTGCCGATCCAGTTGCTGGCGGTCTACGGCCTGTGTCGGTCGATTGCGGCTAACATGGGCAACGTGTTCAAGGCCGGCGGTAAACCACAGTGGCTGACGTACATCGCGGTCTGGCGCCTGGCGATGATGCTCATTTTCCTCTACCCGGTGACTGTCAACTGGGGTGTGGTCGGCGTCAGCNNGCTGTCCGCGATCGTGGCCGTCGTGGACTGGTTCATCTCGGTCTGGCTCACCAGTAAAGTCATTGGCGGCTCACTGAGCACCTACGGCCGTATCCTGCTGCCCCTGCTGCTCTTTGCCGTGCTGGGCGCCGGGGCCGCCTACGCCCTCACCCAGGTTCTCTTCACGCAGGCGTCGTGGCTCTCCCTCGTCGTGGCTGGCACGGTCGGCGCCGGCGGCTACCTGATCCTGGTGCTGATCTTCGATCGTGAGGTGCGCCGTGTCACCCAACAGGGGCTGACGATCGGGTGGTCGATACTGCAGAGCCGCTTGCAGATGCGTAACGCCTAGCGCCGGCGATGCACATTCTACTCGTCTCGCGCGTCCGCCTGAACCCGTACGTCTCACTGCTCGCCCATGGACTGGAGCAGAACGGCGCCACGGCCGCGGTCACGCCTGAATTTGGCCTGCGCACCCTGTGGCAGGCCCGNCCGTCAGGGGTCGACGTCATCCACCTGCACTGNGCTGGGCTCCTGACCGCCGCCCCAGCCTGCGTCGCCACGCCCTACGCCGGCGCTGGCTTCTCGGCAGCTTGACCCTTGCGCCGCCTGGGTATCACGACGGGGTACACGGTACACAACCTGGCCGCACACGAACCGGACCAGGCCAGCCTGGACGGGCGTGACAGCGCCGCGCTGTTTCGCGTGGTCGACCTGGTACACGTGCACGACGCGGCCACCGCCACAACGGTCGCGCCAGTACGANNCCGCACACGTGGTGTGTACGTCGTACCGCACGGCAACTACATCGGCGCTTACCCCAACGACTGTACACGGTCCGCGGCCCGCCAGCGCCTGGGGATCGGCGACGGTGAGCGGGTCTTTCTGGCGCTGGGTGGAATCCGCCCCTACAAAGGCATCGAGACCCTGATCGACGCTTTTCAGGCCCTGGATCAGCCGTCGGCCCGGCTACTCATCGCCGGTCACCCGCACGTGCCAGCGTACGCGGCCGCAATCCGCGCGNNCGCCGACCGCGACCCGCGGATTCACCTGCATTTGCAGCACATCCCAGATGATGCACTGCANATATTTTTCCGGGCCAGTGACGCCTGTGTGCTGCCCTACCGCCAGGCCACGACCTCAGGCGCGGCGATTCTGGCGCTGTCGTTTGGCTGCCCGATTATTGCACCAGACTTCGACCCCTTTCCGCCCCTGGCGGCCGCGGGCGCGGGGTGCTCTACGAAGCCGACGACCCGCAGGGCTGCTGACCGCGCTGCGCGNGCCGCACAGCTCGATCAGGCCGCGGCGTGCCGNCGTGCNCTGGCCTACGCCCAGACGCTGGACTGGAAGGTACTCGCCGGCCAGCACCTGGCCGCCTACCAGTCGGTTCGGGGCAGTTGATTGGAATTGGCCGCCCACCGGCCAGGCGGGCGCGGCCTCGCCATCAGAGGAGGGAATACATGCACTTTGTCGCTCACCATCGACTGTGGTCACGCGCCGCCGCCCTGGCCGCGAGCGCCGTGGCTCTACTGCTGGCGATGGCCGGCTGCGTCGCATCGCCGACCGCTACGCTGGTCGCACCCACCCCAACCCGCGCAGCCACTGCCACGCGGCCGTCGACGGCCAGCGCGACCGTCCCCAACACGTGGCAGNTCGATTTCGCCTGATGACCAGTGGATTGCCGAAGGTGGTATGGAAGGCCCGTTCCTGGAGGGCCAGGAGAAGTATCGCACCCGCCTCACCGTGCGCCGCGTCAATGGCCAGGTCACCTGGCCGGTCATCGATCAAGTCGCGAACTACGGCTTGGGGTACACGGTACCGGCGCCGCTGCACTGGTCGGCCGACGGCCAGTCTCTCTACATCACCAACCAGCCCGTGCCCGACGGTTGCGCACTGTTCGTCAACGGCTCTGATCTGCTGCGCGTCGATCTGGCCACCGGCCATGTGGCCGAGCTGGCGCCCGCCGTTGGCTCCAGCCTCGCCCTCTCGCCGGACGAGACGCAGTTGGCGTACGTGGGCTGGGGTGCTGACACGGAGTTGAATGTACAGCCGCTGGCCGGCGGAGATCGTGTGCGTGTTCCCCTGGCCAGCGGGCGGGACGCCGTACAGGCCGGCAACATCGTCTGGTCACCGGACGGGAAAAGCCTGCTGCTGACGGTTGCCTTCAACCCGTGCGAGGAGGGGCGGTGGACACAATCAATCGTGCGCGTTGACCTTGCACCGGTGTCGCAGAAGGTCCTGGTCGACCGGGATGCGCGACGTTTGGACACCGTTTCCTGGAGCGACCCCACGCGTGCCCGGCTGCGTGATGCCGCNGGAAATGACTGGTGGTTGGACGTCACGACAGGCGAGGTAACGCCGGCAGAATGACCGCACCTGACTTACTGAGCGGCGAAACGATCGTCTGCTGCGCGCCCGAACCCTGGGACAGCCTGTGGCGCAACCGCCACCAGCTGATGACGCGCCTGGCGCGGCGCAACCGGGTGCTGTGGGTCGAACCGCGACCGTATCTGAGTCACGTTGCCCGCGCTGCGCACGCCGGGTGGCCCCCTTCACCCTGGCCTTCCCGCAGCCGCAGCGCGTACGTNGATCAGTTGTACGTGCAGCGGACGCCCCTGTGGCTGCCGCTGAGCGGCCGGACCCCGCTGCGTCAGGCCACGGCCTGGGGACGGCGGCGGCTCTTGCAGCGGGCGCTGCGCCAGTTGGGCGGTGACCGGTCCCCGCTGCTGTGGCTCTTTCGCCCTGATCAGGCCGACCTGATCGGCCAGTTTGCGGAGCGGCTCTTGATCTATCACGCGGTCGACGAATATGCGGCCTATGAGCTGGAGTATCAGGATGACGACGCGGCCAACCGACCGGCGGCGGTTCACGCCGTGGAAGAGGCGATCCTGCGCCGCGCCGACCTCGTCCTGGTGACCTCGGCGCCGCTGCTGGCCAGCAAACGCCCGTACAACCCCAACACCCATCTGGTGCCCAATGGGGTCGATTACGATGCTTTCGCGGCCGCNCGTGCGCCATCCGCGGAGCCGGCGGTGCTGGGCGGCATTCCNGCACCCCGCGTGGGCTTCGTCGGCGCAATCAACGAGAAGGTCGACCTGCACCTGCTGGCGCAGTTGGCCGCGGCCCATGCGGACTGGTCGGTCGTGCTGGTGGGGCCAGTGACCCTGCGGTATCACCTGGAAGACCTGCATGCGCTACGTGCCCTGCCCAACGTCCACCTCTGCGGCGCCGTGCCGGTCGACCAGGTTCCCCACGCCATCCAGGCCTGCGACGTCTCCCTGATGCCGTACAAGATCAATGCGTGGACGCACCACATCAGCCCACTGAAGCTCTACGAATACCTGGCCGTGGGCCACCCGATCGTGAGCACGGCCATTCCCGCCGTCGACGGCATGGAGGCGCTCGTTGCCGTGGCGCACAGCACGCAGGACTTCATCGAACGGGTCGCGCAGGCGCTGCCGCCGTCCGCCAATGACACCGCGTCGGCCGCCCGCCGTGCCTTTGCCGCGCAGCAGACCTGGGATGCACGCGGCCGCCATCGACCGGTTGATCTACCAAACCCTACAGGACAAACCGAACCCATGTTGACCTGGCAACAACGATCTGCCATCGAGAATGTGTTTTTCCCGAGTACACCGACCACGTGTTTGGGCGTTTACGCCCGGCTGGCCGAGGCCTTACAGCCCGGCGCTTTTGTCTTCGATGCCGGCAGTGGGCCGGCACCTGGGTGCTGCGCCGGCACCGTGCGACGATTACGGTGGCCGGTCTCGACCTTTTCCGCCCCGACCCTGTGCCGACGACGCGGTACGCGATTGGCTCACTGGCCGCCGTGCCTTACGCTGACGAACTCTTCGACCTGGTGCTGTGTTACGATGTCGTCGAGCACCTGGCCGAGCCGCTGGCCGCCTTCAGCGAGTTCTGGCGCGTACTGAAACCGGGCGGCCGGCTGATGGTCAAAACGCCCAACCTGCGCGGCCCCACGCGCGGGCCTCTGCCCGTTTGCCCTTCGCCTGGCACGTTGGCGTGCAGCGCGCCTGGGCACCCGCGAATCGAGCGTCTTTCCCACCCTCTACCGCTGCAATACGGCGCTGGAGCCAACCAGGCTGCGCAGGCCTGCGGTTTTGTCACCGAGGCGCTCTACGCCGTCGACGAGACCGCGAGTTACTGCGCGTTCACACCGTGGACGTACGCCCTGGGGCTTCTGTACAGCCGCTGGATGGCCCATCCCTCACGCGCGCGTGGCGTAATGCCCTTGTGGGTGTGTTTGTGAAACACGCAGCTCGCGCTTGGGAATCAGGGCACGGGGATTAGGGGTTCGGGGCTGGGAATGGTAAAATGGCGGGCAAATTCAGCGAGCAGGTCGCCCCCGCCGGCACTGATTCAACGAGGCGCGCAGCAAACAGCATGGATATTCACTTTGGAACCGACGGTTGGCGTGCCGTCATCAGCGACACCTTCACTTTTGCCAACGTTCGCCTGGTGGCCCAGGCCATCGCCGACGTCGTGCGTGAGCAAACCAGCAGTTCGGCCGCATCCGCGACGCCGCTGCGCATGGTGGTTGGCTTCGACACCCGNTTTTTATCTGACCGTTACGCGNNTGAGGTGGCAAGCGTCCTCGCGGCCAACGGCATTCAGGTCGATCTGACGCAGGCCGACACCCCAACCCCGGCCGTCTCCTATGCCGTCGTGGCCCGNCGGGCCGCCGGCGGCATCATGATCACCGCCAGTCACAACCCACCGCGCTACAACGGTATCAAGCTGAAAACCGCCTACGGCGGTTCGGCGTCGCCGGCCGATTGCAAACGCGCCGAAGCACGCCTGCTGGAGAACGGGGAGGCCAGGCGCACACCGCAGGACATGGATTTCGACGACGCCGTAGCCGCCGGGCTGATCCGCCGCTTCGATCCACGGCCGGGATACCTGGCCCATCTGGCCGGTTTGATCGATTTCGACACGATTCGCCGGGCCAACCTGCGTATCGTTGTCGATGCCATGTACGGNGCCGGCCGTGGTTACCTGGCGAATTACCTGCAACAGGCCGGCGTCGAGGTGCTGGAACTGCGCGGCGAGATGAACCCCGGCTTCAATGGCATTCANCCCCGGCCCATCGCCCGCTACCTGCAGCCGCTGGCCGCCGCCATGCAGGGTGAACCCTGGCAGCTTGGCCTTGCAACCGATGGTGATGCCGACCGCATTGGGGCCATGGCGCCGGGTGGACGCTTCATCGACCCGCACGTGATCATGGCGCTGAGTCTGCGCTACCTGGTGCAGCAGCGGCGCCAGCGCGGTATGATCGTCAAGACAGTTTCCACCACCCAGATGCTCAACCGCCTCGCAAGCGCCTACGACCTGNNGCTGCGCGAGACGCCCGTGGGTTTCAACCACATCAGCGACCTGATGATGGCGCACGATGTGTTGATCGGCGGCGAAGAATCGGGTGGCATCAGCATCAAGGGCCACATCCCCGAAGGTGATGGGATCCTGATGGGGCTGCTGCTGGCCGAGATCGTGGCCGCCCACGGGGGTGATTTTAATGGCTTGTTGGCTGACCTGGTGCGCGAGGTGGGGCCGTTTTACTATGCACGTAATGACTTCCGCCTGAAACCAATCAGCGGGCGACCACCGTTGAGCAAGGCCGAAATCGTGACCCGACTGACCCAACCACCACCCACAGACGTNGGGGGTGTCAGCGTGGCCCAGGTCAGTGTGGCCGACGGGGTCAAATTCCTGCTGGCCGACGATAGCTGGCTGCTGATTCGGCCATCCGGCACCGAGCCGGTGCTGCGCATGTACGCCGAAGCGCACAGTCCAGACCTGGTGCAATCGCTGCTGCGTTCCGGTGAGCTGTTGGTTCCCACCAACAGCCGCCCCAATGGCACGCACTGACCAGTATCCGTCAACCCTCGCGCCCTTCGCCGCGCAGGCGGCCCGCAGGCGTTCAGCAAATCCGCCGGGTGGCACGACCGACAGGTCCTGCCAGCACCGCAGCACATGACGCGTCCACGCCAGCAGAGTTCGGCAGCGCGGACACTGCCGCAAATGCTCGTCGATGAGCGACTGCTCTTCGGCAGTTGCGTTACCGTCGAGATAGGCGGCGTACACGGGTTCGGCTGTTCGCAGTTCACGATCGTGGCCTCGGCTTACACGTGATCGGTTGCAATAATCGTTAGACGGCAGCTGTGCATGAATGTCACAGCGGCTCAAAGAACCGTTGCCCGCCGTAGGAGGAAGGAAATCGTGCCAACGCTCAATTTTCTGATTGCCGTCATCATCGGGTTCATCATTGGGTTCTTGACCCAGCTGATCATGGAAGTGCTCTACTTCCGGAGTTGGCGGCGTCAGGTGCGCGACGCCCGTATCGCCCGCTCGAGGCTGATCTAGCCACCAGCCAGGACCAGCTGAACCAGGCATTGCTGGACCTCGAGGCGCGGGATGCCAGGATCATCGATCTGGATAGACGCCTGGCGCGTGGTCAGGCCCGTCTCAATGCGCTGCAGCACGACGCCGCCATGCAGCGTCAACGCGCCATGGCGGCAGCTGAGACCGCAGACGCCCACCTGGCTGATGACCTGGAAGACCATGCCGCCAGTTCAACCGCCGAACTTTCTCCGGTAGCCGCAAATCCTGATCCAGCACAGGCGTCATCAGCCCTGGCGGAGGCAGACGATTCGGACACCGAGGCTCTGTTGGCCGAAGGGGTAGACGTCGCGACGGCCGGGGCTGGCGTGGAAGATGCCCTCCGGCCCGAGAGCGGGCAGGAGTAGGTGGGCCTATGGAAAACGAACGCCGGCCCAACTGGGAATGGCCCTGGACCGCCTGAACGTCCTGGTCATCAGCGCGGCGGTGACGCTGCTGCTGGGCCTGAGCCTTCTGAGTCTGATCATTCAGTCACAGGCGCCCCTGCCGCCTGTGGACGTTACGGCAACCGCCATAGCCCAGCAGACGGACGTCCCGATCACGGACCGTGATACGCCCGTGCCCGACGATGCGCTGACCCCGTCGCCCCCGGTCACCGGTGCCGTGCCGCAGCTCGCCCTCACGCTGCCGCTCACGACGACGCTGGTCATCACCGACCCAGGCGATGGTTCCCTGTTGGCCACGCCGCTGCTACACATCGAAGGCCTTGCGCCAGGCGGTCAAGGTGTGCTGGGCTTCGATGCCGATGATACGATCGGGCAGACGCTGGCGGATGCGGCTGGGTTGTGGTCGCTGGCTGCCGGCGCGGCTGGGCGAGGGTCAGCACCTGCTGTGGGCGGCCCTGTTGGACGCCAACCAGGCGCCGTTCGCCCGCTCCGCGATCATGTCGGTCACGGTGGAAACCCGCCTGGCGCCGACCATCGTCGAACCGGTCAACGGCACCGCCGTTACCGCTTTCCAGGCCCAGAGCCTCCGCGGCACGGGAACGCCGGGTGGACGCATTCAGGTGTTTCTGGACGGCATTCTGTTGGGCGAAACGCTGGCGGATAGCGCCGGTTCGTGGCAGTTCACTGCGGCCCAACCGCTGCTGCTGGGCGTACGTCACCTGCGCGCCGATCTGCTCGATGATGATGGGCGTACCCTGGCGTCGGGAATTCCCATCCAGGTGCTCATCATGCCCTGACCTGGCAGGCACGCCAGGATACCGCCATCGGGCGGAAGTCCGGACAGGCGTTTAGCTAATGTCGAACTTGTACCCCAGCCCGCGTACCGTCAGCAGGCGGGTGGGGTTGTTCGGGTCGTCTTCGATTTTGGTGCGCAGGCGGCGCATGTAGACGGCGATCTGGTTGGCGTACCCGTCGTAATCGTAACCCCAGACGTTGTTGAGTACCTGGTCGTGGCTCACGATGCGGCCGGCATTGCGCATGAGGTAGTGCAGCAGACGAAACTCGATCGGCGTCAGCTCGGCGACTTTGCCCGAGGGCAGGTAGACCTTATTGCCGACTGGATCGAGCCGCGTTTCACCCACGGCCAGGTAGCCGGTTTCGGCGTCGCCAAAGGTGAACGCCTCGGTGCGACGCAGAATAGCCCGCACACGCGCCAGCAGTTCAGACGGGTCGAAGGGTTTGGGCAGGTAATCGTCGGCGCCCACGTCCAGCCCCATGACGCGATCGGACGTCTCACCCTTGGCCGACAGGATCAGGATGGGCACCTGCATCGTGCGCCGAATCCGCCGGCACACCTCCAGGCCGTCCATATGCGGCATCATCACGTCGAGGATGATCAGGTCGGGCGCCTCACGCTCGACGAGGGCCAACGCATCAGGCCCGTTACTGGCCGTCAGGACCGTATAACCCTCTTCCCGCAGCAAAANAGAGATCATCTTTACGCTGGGTGGATCGTCATCTACCACCAACACATGCATTGTCTGCTGGCCTCCAATGCCGCGATTATACCATAGGCCCACCAGAAGGTGCAAGGAGTCCCAAAAATCGGGTGTGATTCAGATTCGGGGTTAAGCGCCTATCCGAATAACCCGGAAGACGCGCCACAGTATTATCCTGTGATAGTTATTCGGATAGGCTCTAACTCACCCTTCGACAGGCTCAGGATAAATGGGAAAGCCCACCCGTTCGCCCTGAAGCCTGTCGAAGGGCGAGCCAACCTGTCCGTTCGCCCTGGGCTTCCTGCCCCAGTGTAACTGGCACGGCTGCCCGTTCGTTGAACAAACACGGCACACACTGCACCACGCGTCACGCGCCGTCCGGTTGGCGGCCAAAACCGACCTGGCAGGGTGCAGGGTACCGGATAAGCAATGATCACAAAATGGTTCGCAATCGATCTGCGTTCGCGGCTGCCGCGGCACATTGCGCATTGGCTAGTCGTCGGTTATAATCGGGCATCTGGCCCATCCAGCCGACTGACGCCCGAGTCGGCGACGCCTCCGCTGCGTTCTCCCGATGAGTCAGATGAAGGTCGACCACTGGCTGGCCTGGGTCGTCTGGCTAATGAAGGAGTACGCATGCTTTTCGCGCGATGAGACACTGCGGCGGGTACAGCGCCTGGCGCTGCCCAAGCTGGTTTTCAACCTGGTCGCCATAGCCCTCCTGGTGTGGCAGGGCCCTTCTGGCCACCCGTCGCCGTCCTGATTCTGGACACTGTGTACCTGCTCGTCGTCTACCCCACCGCCAGCCGTCGACGTCCCCAGCTCGCAACCCTGTTCACGCTGGGGCTGACGGCGCTGGCCGTCGTGGTGGCGGCCGCGGTTGCACCCACCCATGCCCCGGCCCTGTTGGCATTTCTGCTGCCCCTGCCGGTGGCGGCCGCGGTGACCGTTGGCTCACGGCTCGCCATGCTGTGGGCCGCGGGAATTGCCACAGCCGGCGCCGTCGTGACCGTCTTCCTGGGCACGAACAGCGGTCAGGTGGCTGGCCCGCCGCGCTGCTGGCCTGGTCGGGTTTGGTCATCGCGACGGTCTGGATTCAGACCATGGCCTTGCAGCGCATGACGGTCGAGACGCGTGCACCGCTTACGGTGGTGGTCAGCCCGGTCACGGTCGCCAATGGGCTGGTGGTCGTCAGCGTCACGGATGCCGTGTTCGATGCGGCCAGCGATCAGATTCGCCAGACTCTACGGGCGATCGTCGACGGTCAGGGCTGCCGCTGGCTGGTCCTGACCTGTCGACCTCGGTCAAGGTCGGCAGTGAGGAAATCGACCGGCTGACGGAGGCGGCGCGCGACCTGCCGAACTGCAAAGTGGTGCTGGCCCGTGTGCCGGCCGAGGCCATTGTGCGCCCCGGCGCGCCGGCATTTTTACATAAACGCCTCGATCACTTCGCCACCGTCGCCCAGGCGGTGGAGGTTGGCCTGCGTCACCTCGGTTGGGTGCACCCCGCCACCACGCAGGAAGCCCGCGAGGCCCGCGAACCGATTCGGATTCCGACCTCAGTCGTCACCGAGGATTGGTGGGACAAAGAGTAGGGTGCTCTCGTTCAGAAACCGGGTTTTTCTCGTGCGGGCATGGTTTTCGTCTGTGCAACAGCCTTTCATCGCGCCATGCCCCTGGTCTGCGAGACAAAAACCGGGTTTCTCTGCGTTCAGTTTCCCCAGACCGGTTATTCGGGTAGGTCCCAACCAGCAGGATAGCCAAACCGTCGTACCCCTTGCTGCCCACGGTCTGCACCACCGTCGCATCCACCCGTGGATCGGCCGCGGCCTGCGCGAAGAAGCGACGCATGCTCTGGACGCTCGAATCGCCGTTGTTCGCATCCAGCACCTTGCCTTCGCGCACCACGTTATCGGCCACGATCAAACTGCCGCGCGCCAGTTTGANGGCCCACTCGAAGTAGGCTGTGATGTTCGGCTTGTCGGCATCGAGGAAGATGAAGTCGAACGGCCCCCGTTTTTCAGCCGCCAACTGCGGCAGGGTGTCGAGGGNCCGGCNCAGGCGCAACTCGATCAGGTGATCCAGGCCGGCACGTGCGAAGTTGGCCCGCGCCACAGTGGCGTGTTTGGGGTTGGCCTCCAGCGTGATCAGACGCCCATCGGCCGGCAGCGCACGCGCCAGCCAGATCGTACTGTACCCGCCGAGCGTACCCACCTCCAGGATATGACGTGCACCCAGGCTGCGCGCCAGCACCGACAGGAATTTGCCCTGGCTGGGCGAGACCTGGATTGCCGGCAGGCCGGCCTGCGCACTGGCAGCGANGGACGCGTCCAGAATGGGATCGGGTCCAATGAACAAATCGTCGAAGTAGTGGTCGACCGCCGTCCAGAGTTCGCGTGTCATGTTCGTAGAATCTCCCTCTACCGGTTCGTAAAGAGACAACTTCCCGCTTTCGCCTGACTTCTTCCAGCGTTTCCACGGCCGAACACGGGAACTTATGCTGTTACGAACCCTACGGTACCAGTAGTGTTTCAATTTCCTGATCTGTCACCCGTCGCGTGGCCTGCACCGTTGCGCGCCGCGCCCGTGCACGCAGGGAGCGCAGGCCGTCCCGCTGACCGCGCAGCCGCGCCTGGGCCGCCTCGCCCCGCGCCGGCCGGCCCACCANGGCCTGGAATGCGATCTTCAGCTGCGCACCCACGATGCGCAGGAAGTGACGGCGCAGCAGCGACGTCGGCATGTTCTTGTGCAGCACCCACAGGGTGTTGCGCCCCGTGTAATAGCTGGCCAGCACCCCGCCGCCGGTCGCGCTCAGGTGGTGATAGAGNNCCGCGCGCGGTGCAAACCGCGCCGACCAGCCCATCAACTGNNCGCGCCAGGCCAGGTCGACGTCCTCCAGATACATGAACAACTCCTCGTCGAAGCCGTTCGGCTCTTCCCACATGGCACGCCGGTACGCCACACCTCCGCCGCAACCGCCAAACACGACCAACGACCGGTCGTACTGGCCCGTATCCTCCTCCCAGACGCCGCGGTTGCGTGGAACCCCGTTGCGCCCCAGCATGTCGCCCGCGCTGTGCAGGACCGTGCGCCGGTCGAAGAGCAGCATCTTGCTGGCGACACTTCCCACCTCGGGGTGGGCAAACGGCAGCACCAGTTCGGCCAACCAGGTGCGCTCGACCTCGGTGTCGTTGTTGAGCATCACCAGAATGTCGCCCTGCGCGACGGCCGCCCNCGCATTACAGGCTTTGGCCAGCCCGCTGTTCGTCGCCATCTGCACGATCTGTACGTCGGGGTAGGCGTCCTGCAAGAAGGCGACCGTTTCATCGGTCGAGGCATCATCGACGACGATCACCTCGTAGTGGGTGTAGGTCTGTTCGCGCACCGCGTCCAGGCATGTCGGCAGGAAATTCAGGCCGTTGTACGTGGGGATGATGATCGAAACGAGCGGAAAGGTTCCGGTGTTCGTCATGGCTTGAGATAGTCCGCCAGGGCTTCCTGCCAGGGCCGCAGGGTAATCCNCAGGGCGGCCGCCGCCGTGTTGGCCAACACCGCGTGCAGGGGGCTGCGTCGGGCGCGCCATTCGGCGCTGGGGATCGGTGTGACGGTGACGTCGTCCCGACCAGCCAGGCGCAGGATCTCGCAGGCAAATGCGTAACGTGAGCAGGAACCGCTGTTGGTCAGGTGGTAGATGCCGAAATGGCGCGTGGCCACCAGGCGCACCAGCGCGGCTGCCAGATCCGGCGCGTAGGTGGGGTTGCCAAACTCATCATCGACCACCCGCAGCGCCTTCTGGCGGCCGGCCAGTTCCAGAATCTTGTGTGGAAAATTGTTGCCCCCNNACGCAAAGTGCCAGGCGATGCGCACGACGTAGAACTGGTCCAACAGCGCCATCACCACCCGCTCGCCGGCCGCTTTGGAGCGCGCATAAACGCTCTGCGGGTTCGGCTGGTCCCATTCGTAATACGGGGTCGCCGTCCGTGTGCCGTCGAAGACCTCGTTGCTGCTGACGTAGAGCAGCGGCGCACGTAAGCGCTGGCAGGCCAGGGCGATGTTCTGCGTGCCCAGGGCGTTGATGCGAAACACCAGATCGGGCTGCGCTTCGGCCGCATCGACGTTGGTGTAGGCCGCGGCGTGGATGACCAGGTCAGGCGCCAGGTCGACAATCAGGTCGGCGGCGGAAGGGTCGGCCACGTCGAATTCGGGCTGATCGACGCTCAACAGCACATCGGCCGCCAGCTCGTGTTGCAGTGCACGGCCCAACTGGCCCTGGCTGCCGGTGATCAGGATGCGACGCGGGGGCGTACGGGTGTGGGGTGCGGCACATGCAGTGCCGTCAGATGCATGGTCACAGTTCGTGCGGTCCTCCTGGATGCAGCAGTGGAACGAAGCGCACAAGGAGCAATGAGCGGCGGTGAACTCGCCCCTGTGTTTCTCTACCAGGTAAAGGGTCTGGTCATCGTAACGGGCGCCGACCGGGATGACCATCCGGCCGCCGTCGGCCAGCTGTTCGACCAGCGCGGAGGTATTTCGGGGGCGCCGCGGTCACCACGATGCCATCGTACGGGGCGCCCGCCGGCCAGCCGTCGTACCCATCGCCGACGTGCACGTGCACATTGTCGTAGCCCAACGTCTGCAATCGTGCGGCGGCCTCCACCGCCAACGGTTCGATGGCCTCCACCGAATCGACCCGCTGGCAGATCTCCGCCAGAACGGCCGTCTGGTAACCACAGCCGGTGCCAATTTCCAGCACCCGGTGTGTGGCCTGGGGCCTGATCGCCTGCGTCATGTAGGCCACGATGAACGGCTGCGAGATCGTCTGATCGTAGCCGATGGGCAGGGGCGATCATCGTAGGCCTGACGGCGGTAGAGCCGGCCACGAAGCGCTCGCGCGGCACCCGGCGCAGCGCCGCGCACAGCCTCGTCCGTTATCTCGGGCCACGGCGGTGGCCACGTGCGCGGCACATCCGCCGCCATACCTTCCCCTCCTCACTCGGTTCTGATCGCCAGGCGTCGTCCCACCAATCGATCATGGATTGACCCCGTCACCAAACTGGGCGTCGTACACCGTTTCGGCAATCAACCGCTGCCCGTAGGTGGTCAGGTGCAGGCCGTCCGCCAGAAAGACGCGGTCCGCATCGGCCTGCGCCAGGGGTGTAGACGTCGATGACGGGCACACCGGCCTCGGCCGCGACGGCCGTCAGCGCCACCGTGTACGCGGCGTACGTCAGGCGCTGCGCCGGGAGTGCACCGCCGCCGTCCCCGCGTATCCACCGGGGTCAGCGTCAGAAACGCCACACGCCGCGGGCGCAGCCTGGCGGATCGAGTCGACAATCGTGCGCAGGGCGGCCTGGTACGTTTCCAGGGGCAGGCGTGTCTGTCCATCAGCGGCGACGGTCCCGCGGCCGATGTGCAGCCGGGCCTGCGTATGCCGCCACACAACGACCTCGCGTCCCCCAGGGCGCCGTACACAACCCGTTCGGCGTGCCAGCGGTCGGCCGCGCTGCGCTGCGGCACGCGCTGGCCGTCGTTCAGGCCAAAAGCGATGAGCACCACGTGCGGCTGCCAGGCCGTGACGTCACGCGGTACGTGCCAGACCCTGCGCGGCCGTCTCCCGGGGATGCCGGCGTTGATGACCCGCCAGCCGTCACCCGGCGGTAGGAGGGCCTGCAGCTGCTCAGGCCAGGCCGCACCCGGGGACAGTTCCCAGCCGGCGGCGATCGAATCGCCCAACACGACCACGCGCCGCCCCTCAGCAACCATTGGCCAGGTCAGGGCCTGCGTGGTCACCGGCAGGGCATCCGCCGGCGCCGCCCACTGCGCGTCGTTGATGCGCCGGCGGGCGATCCATTCGGCGATTCCCAGGGTGGTCAGAAGGGTCAGCATCAGGCAGGCAGCCAGCCGCCAGAAGGTTGTACGCATCATGTCCTATTCCCGCCGTGGATTCTAACACCGAACGCGGCGGGGCAAGCTTGTGGGGGTGGAATAGGGAATAGGGAGCAGGGAGTGGTGGGCCGGGTGGGGGTTTGGGAGGATCCCAATCCCCTCTCGACCTGATCAGCACAAAGGTGCATAATGAAATCAATGCCGGTTGCCAATGGCGGCGACGGCGTGGCATGAATGACGAGGTCTGGGCCCGCCCTGGATGCGCGATGCACCCCGGTCCTTCGCAAACCCTTGACGGATAACTGTGTGCGTGCTAATATTGAATCAAACACCGACAACTTGACCCAACGGAACCAACCACAGCCATGGGCAGGGGGCAACCTGGTGAACCTACCCCACCTGCCTCAAAGAAGAGGTGCCTGATATGAGCCAGTTCGGTAGTAAAATGCGGGCCATCGTCAAGCCGGAGCGATCACCCGGCCTGGAGATGACGCTCGTCGATATCCCCTCCATCGGCCCCACAGAGGCGCTCATCAAGGTCCAGGCCACGTCGATTTGTGGCACCGACCTGCACATTTTCAAATGGGACCCCTGGGCACGTGCCCATGTCGAGCCGCCCATCGTCGTAGGCCACGAATTCTGCGGTCAGGTCGTCGACGTCGGTCGGGAGGTTACCCAGGTCAAAATCGGCGATTACGTTTCGGCCGAAAGCCACATCATCTGCCAGCACTGTTCGCAGTGTCGCACCGGCAATGGGCATATCTGTAAAAACACCAGGATCATCGGTGTCGGGCGTGATGGCTGCTGGGCTGAATACATCGCCATGCCTGAGTTCAACCTCTGGCCCAATCCGCCGGAGATGCCACTCGAAATCGCCAGCATCCAGGAGAACTTCGGCAATGCGGTGCATACAGCCTTCGCGACTGACGTGACGGCGCGCACCGTACTGGTGTCGGGCTGCGGTCCCGTCGGGCTGATGGCGGTCGCGGTCTGCAAAGCGGCCGGCGCCCACCAGATCTTTGCCACCGACATCTCGCCCTATCGGCTGCGTTTGGCCAAACAGATGGGCGCCCATTTTGCCTACAACGTGAGCGAAGTCGACATCGTGAGCAGAATTCGTGAGATCACCAACGGCGAAGGGGTCGATGTACTGCTGGAGATGTCGGGTGCTGGCTCGGCCATCGACCAGGGTTTCACCGTGCTGCGCGACGGGGGCGAGGCGGCCCTGCTCGGCCTGGCGCCGGCCGCGATCGGGTTCGACCTGAACAGCCACATCGTCTTCAAAGGGGCAACCGTGTACGGCATCGCCGGGCGCCGGCTCTGGACAACCTGGTACCAGATGCGTGGCCTGTTGCACTCCGGCGCCGTTGATCTGTCGCCCCTCATCACCCACCGCTTTGCCCTCGCCGAGTACGAAGACGCCATACAGGTGATGCAGAGCGGACAGAGCGGCAAGGTCGTGATGTTTCCCGACGGAGTTCCGGCCTGAAGCACACGTTCCAATCTGAGCAGCGTCTTCGCGGCGGTGATATGGGCCGGGTGATGGTATTTTTGCCCGACACAGTAACAAAGGATGGTTTATGACCGACACACTGCGCTGGATTCAAGACGAAATGGCCCAACTGACCGAACAGGGCCTGCTGATTCGCCTGCGTACGATTGGTTCGCCGGTCGGTGCGCACATGATTGTCGATGGCCAACGGGTGCTGAACATGTGCACCAACGACTACCTGGGCCTGGCCAACCACCCAGCCCTGCGCGCGGCCGCCCAGGCCGCCACGGCGCAATGGGGCGTGGGTCCCGCCGCGGTGCGCTCGATTGCGGGCACTACGGCCCTGCATGTGCAGCTCGAGCAGCGCCTGGCCAACTTCAAAGGCGTCGAAGATGCCCTGTACGTGCAGTCCGGCTTCTGCGCCAACCAGGCGGTGATCCCACCGCTCGTCGGGCGTGAAGATGTGATCTTCTCGGACCGCCTGAACCACGCGTCGATCATCGATGGCTGCCGGCTGTCNGGGGCCAAGATCATTCCCTACGCGCACGGCGACGCCGAAGATGCCNNGCGCCAGATCGCAGCCAACCTGCCGAACTTCCGGCGCGGCCTGCTCATCACCGATGGCGTNTTTTCCATGGATGGCGACATCGCCCCGCTCGATCAGCTGTACGAAGTGGCCACCCGTTTCGGCGTGATGACGATGGTCGATGATGCCCATGGCGAAGGGGTTCTCGGCCACGGCGGACGTGGGATCGTCGACCACTTCGGGCTGCACGGCAAGATCGACGTCGAAGTGGGCACCCTCTCCAAGGCCTTCGGCGTCGTGGGCGGCGTCATCGCCGGCCGGAAGACCATCGTCGACTACGTGCGCCAGAAGGCCCGCCCCTTCCTGTTCTCCAGCGCCGTGACGCCGGCCGATACCGGCGCCTGTCTGGCCGCGGTCGATCTGCTGGAGGAGTCCACCGAACTGGTGGACCGGCTGTGGGAGAACGCGCGCTTCTTCAAAGCGGGGATGCAGGCGCTCGGCTTCGACACCGGCCACAGCNNCAGGCCCATCACACCGGTGATGCTGGGCGANGCGCCGCTGGCCCAGCAGTTCAGCCGCGCCCTGTTNCAAGAAGGGCTGTTTGCCATGGCCCTCGGCTTCCCCACCGTGCCGCGCGCNCAGGCCCGCATTCGTGTCATGATCAGCGCGGCGCACACCCGCGAGGATCTGAGCGCCGGGCTGGATATTTTTGCCCGGGTCGGACGTCAACTCGGTGTGATTGCCTGAGCCTACACCCTGTGCCGTAAGCCCACTGACCGCTCGGGACAGCATGGGCCCGTGACAATCGAAGGTCGAGGAGTATCCAGCGTATGAACAGGAAACCACTCGCATCGGGAGGCCTGGCCGGACTGCTGCTTGTGCTGCTGGCAGTCACCGTGCTGGGCTGCAGTCGTGAACGACCGCAAATCGACAACTCGGCTGATTGGCAGAAACTCACGCCGGCGGCGCCGGGTGCTTCGCCCGCGATGACCGTGACCGTGCCACCCCCGACCGTAGCTACGCCGGCCCCGATCACTGCCCCTACCGTGGTAGTGACGATACCCAGCGAGACGTGGTCGTACATTGTGCAGGCGGGCGACACCATGACCTCTATCGCGCAACGGTTCAGTACCGATGTCGCGGTTCTGGTGGCCCTCAACGGCATCACCGACGCGGCCCAAATCCAGATTGGCCAAACGCTAAAAATCCCTGGCCAAAAGCCGGCCAACGTCAGTACGGTCGGCAGTGGCACGGTCAGCAATGGCACGGCCGGCCGTCACGTGGTGCGGCGCGGTGAAACGCTGAGCCAGATTGCCCAGCGCTACAACACCACCGTAGCAGAGTTGCAGCGCCTCAACAACCTGGCCAATCCCAGCCTGATCGTGGTCGGCCAGGAGATTCAGCTGCCCAGCGGCGCCACGAGTACCGGCTCTACCACGGGCGGCCAGCAGGTGTACGTGGTCCAGCGCGGGATACCCTGTCGCAGATTGCCGAACGTTTTGGGGTTTCGACCGCCGACCTGGCGCGCCAACGGTATCACCAACCCGCGGTTGATCGTTGCCGGTCAGCAGCTCGTGATTCCCTAGTGGGGTCACCTGACTGGAGCATAACCATCGCGTAACGGCTCAGCCGGCCGGTCAGAAACCAGGTTTTTCTCGTTGGGCAATGATCCGATGCCCTGTCAGGTCAGGTTGTGCACCCAGTGCACGGGCGCAGAATTATGACAACAACCGGCCCGACCGAGCGCCAGCAGTTAGACAGAATCAAGAGGATACGAGGTCCACTTATGATTCGCGAGTCAGAACTCCAGGAGTTGGTAGAGTTTCAGGGGAAAAAATGGCCGGTCGTCAGCCTCTACCTGAACATCGATCCGCGCCGCCGTACGGTAGAGAAGTACAAACTGTCCCTGCGCCGCCTGATGAGCCCATCAGCAGCGATGCCGATGCGGCTGACATCCAGCGCATCAACCGCTACTTCGATTTCGAGCACAACTGGCAGGGGCGCGGCGTGGCCTGCTTCAGCGGTCAGGCACAGGACTTCTTCCGTGCGTATCCCCTGTCCGTACCTGTTGAGGATGCTGTCTTTGTCAACCCTCGCTTCTACGTCAAGCCACTCAGTAAGTTAATGGATGACTACGCACGCCACGGTGTCGCTGTCATCGACCAGGAGGAGTTCGCCTGTTTGTCTTCTTCATGGGTGGGCTGGAAGAGGCCAGCGGCCTGTTCGGCGAGGATGTCAAACGCCACAAGGCCGGGGACGATCGGCCGCACGCTACCAGCGCGCGACCGAAGAGACGGCCGAGCGCAACATCAAAGAGGCCGTCGACGAATCTGTTCACTTCTTCACCGAGCGCGACTGCCGACGCGTCATTCTGGCCGGCACCGATGCCAACGTCGCCCAGTTCCGTGGCCAACTGCCCAAAATCTGGCAGGACCGTGTCGTCGGCACATTCAGCGTCGACGCCAACGCCAACGCCGCGCAGATCGGTGAGTTGGCCCTGGGGTCGCGCAGCAGGTCGCGAGCCAACGCGAGGCCCTGCTGCTCGAACAAATCGTCACCACCGCCACCAAGGGCGGCCCCGCCGTAATCGGGCTGGCCGATACGATCAGCGCCCTGCAGGATGGCCGTGTCCACCAACTGGTCATGGTCGAGAACTTCCAGGCTGCGGCCTACCGCTGCCAGAACTGCGGTTACATCTCGCTGGCCGAACAAGCGACCTGCCACTTCTGCGGTGGACCTGTGGAACTGGTCAGCGACGTCATCAATACCATCGTGCGCCGCACACTCGAAGCGGGCAACGAGGTCGTTGTCGTGCAGCCCAACGAGCATATCAGTGGCACACTCTACACGATGGGCGACATCGGGGCGCTGCTGCGGTATTGACGGGCTGGGGTTCATCACCCGCCTGTGAGTTTTGGGTGGAGCACACGGGGCACAGGGCGCGGCGTTCGCCTGTGTGTTCCGTGTGCTCTGCGCGATCGCCTGATCGTGGTCACTGTGTTAGCGTTGTATTAGAGTTTGCGACCAATGGGATCAAATTCACACAGATGAAACCGGTTTGGCGCGATGATAGTGCCCGGTCAGGTTAGATGATGTACCCGTTTTGCCAGTGTGTAGGCGCAAAAGGACTATCCAATTATGATGCGATTTGATCGTTTTACTGATAAAGCCCAGGACGCGGCGATGCGGGCCTACGAGATTTTGCAGCGTTATCAACACACGCAGGTCGACACCGAACACATCTTCCTCGCGTTGATCGAGCAGACCAACGGGACCGTTCCGCAGATTCTGGAGCGCCTGGGTACGCCTCCCAGCGTCATCGCCAGCAAGCTGGACGATGTGCTGCAGGCCGCGCCNAAGCTCACCTCGACGCCCTACGCCGCGCCGGTGACGCAGGTTTTTATCACNCCCCGCCTCAAACGTGTGATCGACGTGGCGAACGAAGAGGCGAGTCGCCTGAAGGACGAGTTCATCTCGACCGAGCATCTCTTCCTGGCGATCGCCAGCGAACGCAATACCCCGGCCGCCCGCATTCTCAAGGAACACGGCATCACCAAGGAGCGCATCTCCCAGGCCGTGGAGGAGCTGCGCGGCGGTCAATACATCACCAGCCCAACGGCTGAAACCCAGTATCGCACCCTCGAAAAATTCGGGCGTGACCTGACCAAACTGGCCCACGAAGACAAACTCGACCCGGTCATTGGGCGGGATGCCGAAATCTTGCGCGTGATTCAGGTCTTGAGCCGCCGTACCAAAAACAACCCCGTGCTCATCGGCGAAGCCGGCGTGGGCAAAACGGCCATCGTCGAAGGTTTGGCACAGAAGATCGCCAACGACGATGTACCCGAAAACCTGATGGGTAAACGTGTCGTGTCGCTCGACCTGGGCGCGATGGTGGCGGGTACCCGGTTTCGCGGCGAGTTCGAGGAACGGCTCAAGGCCACAATCGAGGAGGTCCAGCGGGCCGAAGGCGAGATCGTGCTCTTCATCGACGAGATTCACACCGTCGTCGGCGCCGGCGCGGCCTCCGGGGCGATGGATGCCAGCAACATGCTCAAACCGGCCCTGGCCCGCGGTGGNCTGCGCTGCGTCGGCGCGACCACACCCGACGAATACCGGCAGTTCATCGAAAAGGACAGCGCGTTGGAGCGTCGTTTTGCCCCGGTCTGGGTCGAAGAGCCGACNATCGAAGATACGATCCGCATCCTGCGCGGCGTCCGCGACCGCTACGAGGCCCATCACAAGGTCACGATCGACGATCGTGCCCTGATTGCCGCGGCGCGCCTCTCGCACCGCTACGTAACCGACCGCCGTATGCCTGACAAGGCCATCGACTTGATGGACGAAGCGGCTGCCAAGCTGCGCGTGGCGTTGTACACCATGCCGCAGGAGATCAAAGGCAAGAAGGCGCGCTTGCAGAAGCTGACGATGGAGGAGGAGGCGGCATGGGCCGCGCGTGACTACGANGCCGCCGCGACGTACAAGGCCGAGCGTCTCAAGCTCGAGCAGGAATTCGGCATCGAACGCGCCGCCTGGCGCGCCGAGGCTGGGCTGGACGAGGTGGTGAACGAAAACGACATCGCCCAGGTGATTGCCAGTTGGACCGGCATCCCCATCTCGCAGATGCTCGAAACCGAAGCCGAAAAGCTGCTGCGCATGGAAGAGGTGCTCCACGAGCGCATCGTTGGCCAGGATGCGGCCATCAATGCCATCGCCGACGCCATCCGACGGNNGCGCAGCGGACTCAAAGACCCGCAGCGCCCGATCGGGTCCTTCATCTTCCTGGGCAGCAGCGGCGTGGGCAAAACTGAGTTGGCCAAGGCTCTGGCCGAGTTCATGTTCGATGACGAGGATGCCCTGTTACGCATCGACATGAGCGAATACCGCGAGGGGCACACCGTGAGTCGCCTCATCGGGGCGCCGCCCGGGTACGTGGGCTACGATGAGGGCGGGCAGCTCACCGAAGCGGTACGCCGCCGCCCCTACCGGGTGATCCTGTTCGACGAAATCGAAAAGGCCCACCCCGAGGTGTGGAACTCTCTGCTGCAGATTTTGGATGACGGCCGCCTGACCGACGGCCAGGGCCGCACGGTCGATTTCCGTAACACGGTCATCATCATGACGTCGAACATCGGCACAGATTATGCCAAGAAGGGCGGCGCCCTCGGCTTCCTGCAAGTGGGGGATGACAGCGCTGAGGTGCGTGCGCTGCAAGGGCAGATCGAACGTGGCNNCAAGCAGACTTTCCGGCCCGAATTTCTCAACCGGATCGACGAAGTGATCATCTTCGAGACGTTGCGACTCGATCAGGTCATCGAAATCGTCGGCATCCAGATCCAGGACATTGCCGAGCGCCTGCAAGAGCAGGGTATCCGCATCGAACTGTCCACCGCGGCCCGCCGCTGGCTGGCCGAAAAGGGTTACGACCCGCAGTTTGGCGCCCGGCCNCTGCGCCGCGCATTGCAGCGTTACGTCGAAAGCCCGCTGAGCAAGCTGGTGCTGCGCGGCGAGTTCCGCGCCGGGGACATGGTTCACGTCGAGGTCGCCCCAAACGGTCACGACGAACTGGCCTTCACCAGACTGCCCGAAGAACCGATTGCGGTCGAGCTGCCGCAGTCGGCCATCGTCGGCTAAGAGCCTGTCCGAATAACCGTCACGGGGCAACACTGTGGCGCGTTGTTCGGGTTATTCGGATAGGCTCTAAAACGTGTACCTGCCGTCGCGGCGCCCCGTCGCCGCGACGGATCATACCGCCTCGGTAACTGCTCAGCCAGCCGTTCAGAAACCGGGTTTTTCTCGTGCGAGGAGACAAAAACCGGGTTTCTCTAAGGCCAGCCTGAGTGGTTACCCGCCTCGTTCAGGGCCAGGGCAATCTGCGCGGCGATGCGGGCGTTGTTTTCAAGCAGAGCCAGGTCGGCACGCTGGCCGGCCTGGCCGGTGGNCTCGCTGACCCGTGCCCGCAGGAATGACGCCAGCGCCTCACCGCGCGNCGCGGCCTGTTCCGCCTCCGCCAGCGCCTGGGTAACCGCCGGTTCCACCACCCCATCTGCCAGCTCTGCCTCGGCCGGCGCCGGCACGCCCACCAGCAGCCCGGCCGGCAGTCCCAACTGACGCTGCGTCGCGTACAGGGCCGCCACTTCGGCCGGCCCCTCGACCCGCACGTCGACCGGCAGCCCGCTGGTGCGGCGGTAGAAGGCGGGGAGTTCGTCCGTCTGATAGCCGACGACCGGCACGCCGTGTGTCTCCAACCATTCCAGGGTCAGCGGCAGGTCGAGCGTCGCCGTGACCCCGCTGCACACCACAATCACCGGCGTCTGTGTCGNCTCGAGTAAGTCGGCCGGCGCGCCAGCCGGCCGACCGCGCTGCACGCCCCCAATCCNCCNCGTACTGAAGACCGGGATGCCCAAATGGTGCGCCAGGAACATTGTTGCCGCGGCCGTCGTAACGCCATCCAGCCGCCGCGCCACGGCAATTGCCAGGTCGCGACGGCCCACCGTGCGCACGTTGGGCGCCGTTGCCAGGTGCTGNNCAACCAGGTCGGTCAGCCCGGCCCGCGGCTGACCCGCCAGGATGGCAACTGTCGCCGGATCGGCGCCCCNCGCGCGCACGGCCAGCCAATCCGNCCGCGCCAGGCGCAGGTTATGGGGGTAGGGTAGCCCATGTGAGGCCACCGTCGATTGCAGGGCGACCCTGGCGCGGTGACCGTATGGCTCATACATTTCCTCCTTCGACCAGCGCACCGCAAGCCAGCGCCTCCAAAACGGGCAGCCCAAACCCTTCATAGGCGGAGGNGAAGAGGAACACCTCGGCCAGGCTGAACAGCGCCGGCTTATCGGCCTCCGCCACCCAGCCGGTAAATACGATCCGGTCGTGCAGGCCGAGCGCCTGCGCCAATGGCCGCGGGTCGGGGTGAAATGCCGTGTCAGAGGTGGGCAGCCGACCGGCAATCACCAGGCTGACATCGGGCGCGATTGCGCCGCGTGCGGCCGCCAGGGCAAACGCCCGCACAATGTTGGCCACGTTCTTGCGCACATCGAAGCCGCCCATGTAAAGCATAAAACGGTCCGGCAGGTGATAACGCGACCGCACCCGCGCCAGGTCATCCGCGTTCGTCACGTGGCGATTGCGCCCGTCGGCGGCCAGATAGATCACCCGCACACGCGTGGCCGGCAGGTTGAGGTGCTGCACGATATCGCGCTGNNCGGCCTGGGAATCGGTAATGACAGCCGCGGCGCGGGCCGTGCGGCCCACCAACCAGGTATANNCGCGCAGCAGCAACCCACCACGGTAGGCCGGCAACAGCTGGGNGATGAGGTCGTGGATCGTCACGACGACCGGGCAGGGTGACCACCAGGNGGCCCAGTACGGCACGTGCGCCAGGTCAACCGCCAGCCTGCGGCAGGCTCGGGGAANCGTGACCTGCTCGAACCACACTTTGGCCAGGTTTTCGCCCGGCAGCCAGGCCGGTGGGGCAGCGATATGCGCCTCCCAGGCGGGCGGCAGNNTGCCGCGCGGCGCGGCCGGCAGCGGCTGCGGGCAGATCAGCAGCCAGGTGGCGTCGAAATCACAGTCAGCCAGGTGGCGCACCAGCTGCTGCACGTACTGGCCGCTGCCGGTGGCCGCCTGGCCCCAGAACCAGCCGTTGATGGCCATGCGCCGCATCGCGCCGCTCATATGGTGATCTCAACCCGGCCGGTCGCCCTGGGTGAATGACTCGACCACCGCCTGCAGGCCGGTGCGCAAATCGTACCGCGGAGACCAACCCAATTCGTGCTGTGCCTTGCTGGCATCGGTATAGATTTGGAACACCTCGCCCGGCTTGGCCGGCCCGTAATGCGGCGCCTGGGTGTAGCCGATTACCGCCTGCAGGTGGGTGAAGAGCTGGTTGATGCTCGTGCCGACCCCGGTGCCCAGGTTATAGATGCCGCATGCGCGCTGCGTCAGAGCCAGGGCATTGGCGGCGGCGACGTCGCCCACGTAGAGGAAGTCGCGCTGCTGTTCACCGCTGCCGTTGATGGTGACCGGGCGCCCGGCCTGCATGGCCGCCGTAAAAATCGCCACCACGCCGGCCTCGCCGTACGGGTCCTGGCGAGGGCCATACACGTTGGGGTAACGCAGGACGGTGTAGGTCAAGCCGTAGTTGTGCTGATACAGGAACAGGTAGTGCTCGACCGCGTGTTTGCTGGCGCCGTAGGGGTCGAGCGGGTTGACGGGGTGATCCTCCGTGACGGGCAGAAACTGCGGCTCACCGTACACCGNCCNCCCAGTCGAAGCATAGATAAAGTGCTGGCAGTTGTGGCGGCGTGCGGCCTCGAGCAGCACGATCGNGCNCAACAGATTCGTGGCCGCGTAACGGACAGGCTCGTTCATCGATTCGCGCACGTTGGCCAGGGCGGCCTGGTGCGACACCGCTTCCGGTTCATGGGTGGCAAATACGTCCTCGATGGCGGCCGTATCTTGGATATCGAGCTCGTAGAAGGCCGCGATTCCGGGGTTCAGGTTGGTACGCCGGCCGGTGCTCAGGTTATCCACCACGACCACGGCGTGCCCATCGGCGACAAAACGATCAACGACGTGGGAGCCGATGAAACCGGCTCCACCAGTGACTAAGATACGCATGACTGCTCCGTACAGTGTGATTGGCTGTTGCACGGCCGCCGCATAGTGTAGCATGTCCACCACAAAAGATTAAATTTGGCCGCCGCAGTTCCCAATGTCGCGCAACTCCAACCACACAGAACGTATAGATCGTAAAGCTGCGGCACGAAAACCGAAAACCAACGTAACGGCTCAGAGATCATTGCCCAACGAGAAAACCCGGTTTCTGACCGGCCGACTGAGCAGTTACAAACCAGCCCATTCTTTGCGCTCTGTGTGCGCTTGGCAGTCAAAATCGTTCTACATGCAAAATTGCTGGATTCGGTCGGATAACCCTTGACGCTGGGTGTTCCTTGTGCTAGAATCGCGCTTCGCCCGACCCGGCCGCACGATTCGCGTGTCGGGGCCGGGTCCGAACATTCTGACGTAGAGGAATGCCCATGTACCCCATCGCCCCCAGCGGGACTGATTTACTGCTCATCAACCCACCCGACTACACCAACCGCGAATGGCGGGGCACACAGCCATTGGGCATCGCCTACCTGGCCGCCTACCTGCGGCAGCACGGCCAGCACGCCGACCTGCTCGACGCCAACTGGGGCGACCGTCCCCTGCCAATGGCGGAGATCCTGGCGTACGCCGTCGATGGCGGCTACCAGACGGTGGGCCTCTCNCTCCTGACGGCGACGATCCCCACCGCGCTGGAGCTTTCGCGCCAGATCAAAGCGGCCCGACCAGGCGTTCAGATCATCTGGGGCGGGTATCACCCGACGTTTGCGCCGTACGAAGCCCTCCGTGANTTTCCCGAGGTCGACATCGTCGTGCGCGGCGAGGGTGAGGTCACCCTGCTGGAACTGCTGCAGGCCCAGCAGGCGGGTCGGGATTTGGCCGAAGTGACCGGCATTGGCTATCGCGACGGCCGCCGCATTCGCCTGACGCCGGCCCGTCCCTTGATCCAGAGCCTGGACGACATCCCTTTTCCCGCACGCGACCTGCTGCCCCCGCTCAGCTCCTACCCCGGCTTCCTCGACCCGGTCGCCAACCGGCCGCGCTTCAAGGCGTCGCTCATCAGCAGTCGCGGCTGCCCGTTTCACTGCAATTTTTGCAGCATCATCACCTTCTACGCGGCGTCGCCGGGCAAAAGCTGGCGCGGGCGCAGTGTTGCGAACGTGGTGGATGAAATGGCGGAACTGGCCGCCCGCTACGACGCCAGCCATTACGAATTTCAGGATGACAACTTCTTCGTGCAGCCCAAACGTGCGTTGGAGATCGTCACGGCGCTGCGCGCGGGGCGTNNCGACTTCACGTTTGCTTTTCTGACGCGGGCCGATCAGATTGTGAAGGGTGAGAAATACTTTCCCGCATTCCGGGCCGCCGGGCTGCGTTACGTTGGCGCGGGCCTGGAGAGCGGCAGCCAGGGCAGCCTCGAACGGCTCAACAAGGAAACGACGGTCGAAGAAAACAGCCGCGCCCTGCACATCCTGTGGGAGAACGACCTGGCGGCACAGGTCGATTTCATCATGTTCGGCTCNAATTCGACCATCGAGGACCTGCTCAACCTGGACTTCATCGAGCGGCACGGTTTGGTCGGCTATTTCCCGCCGATCATCCTGTCGACTCTGGCCCTCTTTCCGGGCACGCTCACGCGAGGAGGCGGAAGCCGCNNGGGGATTGCGTTTGGCAGCATTCACGAATCGCTCCCCTACCTCTTTCAGAACGACGACGTGGCGGCCGTAAAACAACTGCTCGACCAGGCGATGGCCCGCATCGGCGCCCGCTGGTACGACCAGGTCATCGCCCTCCAGGACCACGTGGCGCGTCTGGAAATGGCCCTGCCGGCGACGAACGGTCAGTACGATCGGCAGGCCCGGTTGGTCCGTGAGTTGAAGCTGGAGTACAACGTGCTCACCAGCCTGCCCTATCTGCTGCTCAAACGTATTCTGCGCGAAGGGGGACAGCTGGTTACCACACCCTGCGGGACGACGAAATCATCAAACCTACGCTGCACGAGCTGGAAGCGGCCACGATGCGCATCGCGGGTTTACAGGCGCAGCTTTCCCAGAGGACCAGCCGGGCAGCTAACCGTTTTCAAGAATCCGGGTAACCACTCAGGCTGGCTCCAGAGAAACCGGGTTTTTGTCTCGTGGCGCGCTGAAAGGCCATCACGCGAAAAACCGGGTTTCTGAACGGCTGGCTGAGCCGCTGCTTCAGGCAGCTGAGTTTTCGTCGTGGCGCTGGATTGCCGCCTTGATCAGCTCCGGCGCGGCGCCGATTTCCGGCGGCAGGTGCAGGTGATAGCTGCGCACGGTAGACACCAGGTGGAAGAGCAGGTCCAGGTGTGCGGTGGCCGCTTCGGGTTGGCTGAGATCGACGCTCAGCGGGAGGGCGTCGGCCAACACTGCCCGTGCGGACAGTGGCTCCAGGCTGCCGTCGCGCGGCCCGTGCAGTGACGGCACCAACAGCAGGCGCACCATCGCGCTGGACGCCATGGCCTGGGGGTAGATTTCGGGCAAAAGAGGGTGGTCTTGTCACCGCGCTGATCCTGCACCGGTACGGCCAGTTCAGGGAACAGGGCGCTGGTCTGCCGCGTGACGTGCATCGTATTCAGGGTGCTGACAGCCCGTACCTGGCCGTCGGACTGCAGGTGGAGGAGGGTTGCATCATCGGCCACAAACTGGAAGCCGGCGCGGACGCACTGCAGCATCGTGGTGGTTTTACCAGCCCCGGACGGGCCAGTGATCAGGACACCGGCCCCTGCCAGCTCAAGGCCGCCGCGTGCAGGAGAAAGTAGTCGAACGCGCAGCCCTGGTAGATGGTGGTAAACAGCAGGCCGCTGAAGAACGCCGCGGGCAGCTGCTCAGGCATCCGCACATACCCCACCGCACGCCCCGTAGCGACCTCGAAACCGACCACCGCGACGCCGCCATACTGCGAGAACCGATAGCCGCCGTCCGCCCATTCACGCAGTCCCCCAACTCTCCGGCATCTGGCCAGGGAAAGGGGGTGGTTCGCGGTCGGCGCTGACCAGGCGAATCCGAATGCGCGGCGCGTCGGTCGTTTGGTGGAGGTGTGACAGGGGGCGCAGGAGGCGGGCGGCCAATTCAGGCGTGTTGGCCGTCAGATCGATCGGAACATCACCCACCTGAAAACGGTGCGTGGCGCCGGCCGTGAATGCCGCATAGGCGAGCAGCTGGTGAAAATAGTCGGCCGCGGACAGGGTTGCCGCAGGGCGGGTAGTGGATGTCATCGTACGCAGTGGGCGGGCGTCGGCCACGTGTGGCCGGTCTGGTGTGATGCACAACAAACGGGACAGCCGCCTGAACGCGACTGTCCCGTTTGTCTACATCGTGAGCACATCCGTGTGACTTGGCGAAGCCCCGTGAACCTACCCTCGTTCCGAACATCGCCTAGCATATTGCTGCTTGACCAGCCAGCACAACGCCGGGCTGAGTTAGGCGAACCTGGTAACGTCCCCAGCAAGCGAAAGGTCAGGATTTCGTACTCCCGTACTCCACGGCTGACAGTACAACGCTCTCTGTTCGGTTGCCCAAACAGAGAGCATCGCCTTATTGACCAGGAAGTGCGTTGGGGAAATTGAGCGGTGGCGGTGTCGTCGCGAGAGTGACCTTCTGGAGCCGCTGATGCTTGATCAGCTTCGGCGCTTCGTACGTCATCTTGGCAGTCATTTGATTCCTCCTTGCATTGAATGGTTGGAATTGTGCCTACGGTTATGCTGTCGCAGCACCGTCGACTCAAGGATCGTAGCCCGTTACAAACCCTTCGCTAGCTGTGCAGTGGGGCCTCGCCAACCTCCACCAGTTGTTCGCGTTCCAATTCGGAAACCAGCTCGCTCAGGTCTGCTTGGGCCTGATCAACCGTGATATCGTAGCGATCCATGATCGCCGTAACGATATCGACCAAAGTATGGGTGCCATCCGCCATTTGCCAAACCAGTGCCCCTACCCGGTTCAACGAATAGTTCTCGCCTGTTTTGATCTTAACGATGATCGCTTCGCCTTCGATGATCCGTGAAGCGACATCGCTACGGCGCCGAATATAAGTACGTTCCAGATGTTGGGTCACTTAGCTTCCTTGACAAGCGTGCGTATTGTATGCGAGGCACATGGCGGGGCCAAACTGGTCGGATTATAGCATAGCCCTGTCTTGATTGTCAAGAGGGGAGGGTATGGGTAATCACAGCATTTGACAACCGTTTGACTTACGGTTAGATTAAGGCCGCAAAAACCATTATTCATTTCACGCGGCTATCCGAGAACCCCTTCGGCCTGCGCCAGAATGTGCCGGGCGCACATTCATCGGATAGACGCCTGACCAGGAGGCTTACCATGACACGCGACCATTTCCGCCGGCTTGCCGTGTGGTGCCTTGCGCTGATTCTGATCACGCCGGGCGCGGCCACGGCCGGCCACGAGGTGTCGGCCGAAAGCGGCTTGCGCTCGTCGAATCGTCCAGCCAGGGTGTGAGGTTGGTTTTCGACCTGGCCCAACCCTCACTCACGACCGTCAGCCACAATGGCGCCACCTACACCGTAGTATCGGCCACCCATGAGTTTGGCACGACGACCGAACCGGGGCAGCCGCAGTTACCCTACCGCTCGGTCATGGTGGCCTTACCCCCGGGGCCAGTCCCACCCTGACCGTCAGCAATGAAGATTGGGGCACGCTGCCGGTCGCACAGCACGTCGTGCCCGCACCACGCTTCGTGCTGGAGGACACCGCCCTGGAGATCACGGAGGCCACCGTCCGGCCCACGATCGCGGAAGACCCGGTGGTCTACGGTCGTAATGAGTGGCTGCCCGATGCGAGCATTCGGCTGGGCGAGCCGGCACGGCTGCGTGACTACAACATCGTCCCCTTGCAGCTGACNCCCGTCCGTTACAACCCGGCGCTCGGCCAGTTGACCTGGTTACGGCATGCTGAGGTGACGATTACCTTCCAGGGTGGGCAGATCCCCGCGGCGCGGCCCGACCCCTACTTCGAGGAGACGCTGGCGACCAGCATCCTCAACTTCGACGCGGCGCGGCTGGGGTAGCCCTGCGGCCGCCCCGCACCTGCCGGCGGCCCTGAATCGGGCGACGTCAAGATTGCCGTTCGCACCACCGGGATCTATAAGGTCACGTACGAAGCCCTGGCTGGCCTCGGTTTCGATCTGGGCCAACTGACGATTGCCAACCTCGCGCTCTCGAACCGTGACAACCCGGTGGCCATCGGCGCCGCGGACAGCAATCGTAACGGCATCCTGGACCCCGGCGAATACATCTTCTTCTACGGGCAGGCGCTCGATTTTACGTATTACACGCTCGACAACATCTACTGGCTGAAACTCCACGCCACGAACCCCGGCCAGCTCATGAGTCAGCGCCGGGCAAGCCCCGGTCTGGCCAGCACGGCACCCTACTTCCTCACCACCCAGCATATCCAGGACCAGTTCATGTACCGTTGGAGCATGCACATGCAGCCCAACAATGCCTGGTGGTGGGACCAGTGGCAGAGCAACGGTCCATCTGACGAACGAACCTACCCCTTCACCCTGCCCTATGCCGTCAATATCTCGACGCCGGTGACGCTCACGGTACGCCTGGAGCCCGCTACACCTGGCCCGAATACAACNCCGGAACACCACAATCGCCTGTACCTGAACGGTTCATCCACCGCGTTCGTGGACGAATTCTGGGACGGGCGCGTTCTGCGTGATTTCACCGGCGCCGTCAACCAGAGCAGCTTGATCAGCGGCACAAACCAACTGCGTGTACAGACGATCAACTCCGACGTGGGGCGCCCACCCAACACGATGGTGGACTGGACCTATTTCAAATGGGTGGAGGCCACGTACTACCGCTACTACACCGCCAACAACCAGGAGCTGGCCTTTAGCAAGGAGATTCCTGGCACCTGGCGTTTTGCCCTGCAGGGTNNTTTCTCCCCCAGCGTGGTGGTCCTCGATATCACGAACCCGCTGCTGCCCGTTCAGCTGAATGGTGGCATGTTTAGTGGCCAGACGTACATCCTGGAGGATACCACAACCCCGAATATGCGCTTTTTCGCCGCCAGCAGCAATGCGCTCAGGACGCCGTACAGCCTGTCCATGTACATGGCGCCCCTGGTCAATCTGCGTAATCCAGGGCTGCGCGTCGACTACCTCGTCATTGCCCACCCCGACTTTATGAGCGCCGTGCAGCCGCTCCTCACCCATCGCGCCAGCCAGGGCTACAGCACGCTGCTGGTCAACATCAACTGGGTGTACGACCAATTCAACGCCGGCATCGTCGATCCGGTGGCCATCCGCAACCTGACCTCGTACGCCTATACGACGTGGACGGCGCCCGCGCCCGCCTACTTGCTGCTGGTGGGCGGCGGCACATTCAACCCCACNGGCTACAATCCGGGCCTCTACGGCCCCATGCAGCCCACCTACATTCCAACCTACTACTACCCGATCGACCCGTACCAGGGGGAATCGGCCGATGACAATTATTTCGTGTCGATCAGCGGCAGTGACAACCTGCCCGACATCTTTGGCGGGCGCTTCCCCGTCGCCAGCGCGGGCGCCGTCACGACCATTGTCAACAAGATCATCAACTACGAAATGAACCCCGAACGCGGCGCCTGGCAGAACGATACCCTCGTCGTGGCCGACGACCCAGACTCGGCCGGCAACTTCCACGCCACGGCCGAAGCGATCGTCAACCAGTATTTCAACAATGGCAATTGGGACGTGCGCAAGGTCTANCTACAATCCAACGTTGCCCAACCCCAGGACCCCTACTACGGGACTCTGGAGACGGCCCGCACGGCCATTCGCAACAAATGGAGCCAGGGTGTATCGATCGCCCAGTACATCGGCCATGCCTTCCTCGACTATTGGGGCAGTCAAACCTGGGACCAATTCTGGAGCAACACCGATACCCCCAGCCTGGTCAACGGCATGCGCCTGCCCTACTTGATCTCACTCGACTGTCTGGACGGTTATTTCGACTATCCCAACCGGCCCAGCATGGCTGAGAAGTTTCTGACGCACAGCGGCGGTGGTGCGGTGGCCCACTTTGCCCCCTCGGGACTGGGCATTGCCACCGGGCACGATTACCTGCACCGCGGCTTCCTCAAGAGCCTGGTGGTCGACAATCAACGCGTGGCCGGCCAGGCCGTTCTGGCAGCCAAGATCAACCTGGCCACCTCCATCCCGAACTACTACCAGGACCTGCTGAGTACCTTCAACCTGATGGGTGACCCGCAACCGTTCTGGTAGCGCTCTGCCGCCCAACCGACATCAACTGTGACAACCAGGTCAACATCGTGGATGTGCAGCTGGTCGCCGGGCGGTTTGGCCTGTTGTTCGGGCAGACCGGTTATGCCAAACGTTATGACGTGAACAACGACAACTCAGTCGACGTTCTCGACATTATCGCCACCGCCAACGATTACGGCTGGCACCAATAGCGCTTCCATTCCCAACAGCGCGCGGGCAGGCAACGGGTTCGTCAAGAGCCTATCCGAATAACCACCATGCGACGGCATTCTGGCGTGCATGCCGGGTGATTTGGATAGGCTCCAAACGAGAAGCCATTGCCTGACGGACCTTCACGGAGCACTGAGCACGCTCAGCGGTCCAGCAATTTCAAGTTTGAGCCTGACGCACACGCAGTTGAGGCTTTGGCCGGGTCGCTGCACCCGTTCGACACTGACCAAACCCGGTTGAAGCCTCGACCCCGTGTCACATAGGGAATTGCTGCAGATGTCTGCTCTGGTTGACAAGGTGAAAGCGCTGTGATATAGTTGCCCTGATTCTCCGGGGGAATTGGGAAGGAAGCCATCCATTCTGTTCTATGGAGGCATCCTACCTTGAAGTTATTGTCTGGTTTTGCGCTCATTCTGGTCTTGCTGGGCCACTCTCAGTAGTGCTGCGCCCGCCCCTTCGTCCCCGCCGTCACAGGTCGAGTCATCCGTTATCGCCCAAGGATCCGAATCGGCCAGTATGCGCGTGCTCGAAGCGACGACAGACCGTGTCGTCTTGGGCTGACCACATCCGGCTACCACATGGAACCGGTGGCAACGCCGCAGGGCGTGTTTGCGCGTCCAACCGTGGACGGGCTGCCGACCACACGCACCCCAGGACTGCCCGAACTACCGCAGCAGAGCGCGCTCGTTGCGGCGCCGCCGGGCGCCACGCTGCGGCTGGATGTCGCCGCGGACCCCGGTACGGTGACGGCAATCACCGAGCGCCTGCTGCCGCGCCGCGGGCCGTCCTGCCGCAGGACCTGGCATCCAATNGCCGATGAAGCACAGCGCACCGCGGGCGAGTTGGCCGGCACGGTCGATGTCTACGACGCGGCGGCCAGCGACGGCGTGGCTGGCGGCGTCTACCCCGCCAGCCTGGCCGAACTGGGCGAGCGTGCGGTAATGCGCGGCTACCAGGTCGTGCCCGTGCGCATCTTCCCCCTCCAGGCCAACCTGACGACCAACACCCTCTCACTGCACCAGACCGTGCGCGTGACGGTGCACTTCGACTACCCCGAAGGCAGNCGCACCCCCGCGGGCACAGTCGTCGACGATCCCTACTACGAGCCGGTTCTACGCGCGAGCATCGTCAACTTCGAGCAGGCGCGTGCCTGGCGACAGGTTGAACCCAGCCCACTGGCCGTGCCCAATGGGCCGCAGGCCGGCGACTTCAAATTTGTCGTGGACGCGGACGGGTTGTACCGGGTAACTTATGCCAACCTGGTGGCCGCCGGACTCAACCCAGCCGGGATCAANCCCCAGCTGTTTGCGCTGAGTAACCGCGGCAGCCCGGTCGCCATCTATGTGGCCGGTGAGGACGACGGGCGTTTCGACCCCGGCGATTACATCGAATTCTACGGTCTGGCCTGGCGCAGCGACTACACCAGTCGCAATGCCTACTGGCTGAGTGTAGGCGGCCCAGCCGGACCGCGTATGGCCACGCGCAACGTGGCCCCGACCAATGCACCCCTGGCGCTCAGTTTCCGCACCACCTATCGCGCCGAAAAGAATATGCTGCGCTGGACTCAACACTTGCAGGACAATCGGGCCTGGTGGTGGGAAGTGTACACCCTCTACGACACCACCATCCAGCAGGTGACGGCCACCCATCCGATCGAAATANNCCGGGGTAGCAACGCAGACCCAACCGATCAATGTACGCGTGGCCATGGCGTCGAATACCGATTATCCCCAGAACCCGACCACCACGCCCTGTTTTTCTTCAACGACCCAACGACCCCCTGGCGGAAAGATCTGGGACGGGCGTACCCCCATCGAGGTGTCGATGGCTGCCGGGCCAACAGCCTGCGACCCGGCACCAACAATGTCATCCTGCGCGCCGTGTTCAACATGGGGACCCCCTTCGCCTTCGATATCTACTACCTGGACTGGGTCGAAGTGACCTACGACCGGCTGTTACTGGCGGAGAACAACCAACTGGACTTCAGCAAAGAAACGGCTGGCACGTGGCGCTTCTCGGTCGATGGGTTCAGTGGGCCCGCCCGCGCNCTCGACGTCACGAACCCGACGAGNCCGGTGCGCCTGCTCAACAGCCAGATGTCTGGCCCGCGACTCAACCTGCAAGACGCGGTGACGCCCGACATGCGCTTCTTCGCCGTGGCCGAATCGGCCGTCCGCACACCGGTGCAGGTGCAGCGTTTCGTGCCGCCGCCGTTCAACCTGCGCGCGACCAGCCAGCGCGCNGATTACCTGATCATTGCCTATTCCAGCTTCATCAACGCCGTGCANGCCCTGGCCGCACTGCACGTCAGTCAGGGCATGCAGGTCAAGACCCTGGACGTGGCCTGGTTGTACGACGAATTCAACTGGGGTATTCCTGAACCAGACGGGATTCGTAACTTTCTGGACTACGCCTATCACAACTGGAGCGCCCCGGCCCCCAGTTTCGTCCTGTTGGTCGGTGATTCGACCTTCAANTCCCAAGGGTACAATCCGGCCGTTTACGGGCCGGTAGAGACGGTCTACGTCCCCTCGTTCATCCTGAACGTCGACCCATACACCGGTGAAGTGGCGTCCGATAACCATATGGTCACCATCGATGGCAACGACATCCTGGCCGACATGTTCATAGGGCGCCTGTCCGCCCAAAACGTGGGCCAGGTGCAGACCATGGTGGCCAAAACGGTCAATTACGCCCAGGCTTCGCCCCTGGCAGAGTGGCGCCAGCGGATGGTGTTCGTGGCTGACAATTACCGCAGCGCGAATGGCACGCCTGACCCGGCTGGCAACTTCGAGCGCTCGATCCAGGAGGTGATCGACCGGACCGGGATCGGGCGGTTCGAGATCCGCCGCGCCTACTATGACCCATACNNCCCAACGATGACGATGGTGAAGCCTGGCGCTTCCGCACCGTCGACGCCACGCGCGGGAATCGCGGCCGAGTGGAATAACGGCGGGGCCACCCTCAACTATGTGGGGCACGCCTTCATCGACAAGTGGGGTGAAGACCTTTGGCGCAATCAGGATGCCGGGCTGCTCACCAACAGCACCAAACTGCCGGTGGCGATCACGATGGGCTGTCTGGATGGCTATTTCGACTGGCCCAATCGTCCCAGTCTGGCCGAAACGTTCAACCGCCTGCCGGGTGCGGGTACGGTGGCCCACTGGTCACCCACCGGCCTGGGCGTGGCCACCGGGCATGACGTGCTGCACCGCGAATTCTACCGGGCGCTGCAGGCCGATCCATACCATACGATGGCGGTGGCCACCGAAGCCGCCAAGGCTGTGCTGTATACCCAGGGTCACAGCCCTGACCTGATTCACACGTTCATGATCTTCGGCGACCCGGCCCTGCGTATCGGCCTGCGTATACGGGCATTCCTGCCCCTGGCTGAGCGTTGACGATGACGGCGGATTCGGCCCACGTGCGTACCGTGGCCGTCGACCTGCTGCGCGAGCATCTCGCCCAGGCTGGCCACCTGCGCTTCGACGTCATCGGCGCCTGTATGTCGCCCTTGATCGACGTCGGGGACCAGGTCGAACTGCACGCGACCGAGGTCGCACGCCTGCACGTGGGAGATATCCTGCTGTTCGATGATCACGGCCAGTTCTATACCCACCGGTTACTGGCGCGCCGCAGCACCAGGCAGACACGTGGTACCTGCAGACACGCGGCGACCGATCCCCCTGGCGAGACCGCCCGTGGGAGGCCAGCCAGCTCGTCGGGCAGGTGGCTGTGATCTACAAACCGAACGGCCGGCGCATCGACCTGGCGCAGGGCTACTGGCCCTATCTGAATCGGCCCTGGGTACATTCTCGCGTTGGGAGGCAGCACTCCTCGCGGGGCATGATGGTGCGACGCCGGCTGTTTGGCACGCGCCACACCCGTGGCGCCGTGGGCGCACGCCATCCTGACCGCGCCCGGTCGCCTGCTGGCCTATCTGTTGGCCCGTTTTCGCTGAAGTGGATCCAGGCCCCCGAATCACGCCACGCCCGAGTCACACATCATGCGCTCGTCGTGGCCATCCGAGCTCCTTATAGAGCTTGAGTCGAGGTACATCTTAGTTTATGCGTTCATCATTATTGACCCGCGCGACCACCACGTACACACTCATCGGTCGTGTTCTGATGATCATTGGATTGCTGGCCACCACGCTGGCGCCTGTCGCAGCCGCCGCTGTTCCGACGGCGGTCGTCATTTCATCCTTCACCGCAGCCTACGTCGGCGGCAACGCGATCAACATCCAGTGGACCACCGAATCAGAGGTAGACCTGGCGCTGTTCATCCTTTACCGCGGCCAAGCGCCCCTGTCGCCTTCGCAGCCAGGCAACCAGGTGTACCAGGCCGCGCCGCAGGGCGGCGGCGGCGTGGGCGGCTTCACCTACAACTTCAGCGATACGGGAAACCTCGTCCAGGGCGCTTCCTACTACTACATGCTGAAAGTTCTCGAGACGACCGGCGGTGAGCAGTTCTTCTACGCCAATGGTTCACAAGCGGTCGTGTTTGGCATCACCCCACACCGACCGCCACCAGTGCGGGCGCCACGGCGACACCAACCTTCACGGCAACCGCGGTACCGGGGCCACGGTGACACCTACGCCGCCCCCACGGCCACCGCCATTCCTGGCGCCACCGTGACGCCAACGCCGCCGTTCACCAGCACACCGACGCCGTTTGCCACAACCTTCGTGACGAACACACCGGTCCCACTCCCAGCCACCAACACGCCGCCGCCCGGGGCGACCGCCACTCCGCCGTTCTTCACACTGACCCCGATGCCCTCTGGGACGTTCGAGGCGTCGACCGGCACACCGCCCTTCGATTCAGGAACGATCACCGCCATGCCGGCCACGGCCGCGCCGGTAACTTCCGAGACGGTAACGCCCGGTGCCATCGAGGCTTCGCCCACGGCGCCGCCGCCACCACCCACTGAAACCCCAACCCGCATGCCGTCGCGCACCCAGACGCAAGCGACCGCCACCCCAGAGGCCACCGGAGCCGCACGTACGACTGCCGCGACCGGCCTGCTGCTCTGCCTGGGCGGCGGCGCGATCTTCGGCGCCGGCCTGCTGGTCGTTGTCGGCTTTGTACTGTGGCGCCGTCAGCCCAACGCCGGCGGTCATTCTGACGATCAACGCTAACGAAGGGACAGAATATGCCGCGCAATCTCCCAGTGACCTCGTCGGTAGGCCGTATGCCACGGCTGTTCTGGCCATTGCTGGTGGCNNACTCACCCTGGCAAGTGTCGTGCTCACGGCCTGCAATCGGCCACCTGAGGAAACAACGGACGCCGATGTGTACAAGATTCGCATCGACCAGGATGGAATCTACCGAATACCGCTCGGCGCGTTCAAAGGCTTGCCGGCCGATGAGTTCAATACTGAGCGCCTGTCCCTCACACGGCGTGACGAGGCAGTTCCGTTTGCCGTAACTNNGGCGCCGGCAAAGACCGCGCTGTACTTTTACGGTGAAACGCGCATCGATCAGTACGCGGCCTATGACTACTACTGGCTGCGTCGGCGTGAACCGGGGAAAAGCACACTCGCGACCATCACACCGGCCGCGCACCTGGCCACACGTGCCGTACAGCCGGCCGCGGCAACCCCAGCGTTGACGACGGTCGCCAGTTCCCGCCTGGCCGAGGACAAACTCTACCTGCCCAAACTGCCGGCCGCCGGTGATCACTGGCTGTGGGCACAGCTGAGCGCGCCGACCGCCATGACCGTGACCCTGCCCGTACAGAACATGGTAGACATCTCACAAACGCTGCACGTGACGCTGTGGACCATCACTGAAACCGCCGAAAACCCGGACCACCACGCCGTGATCTACGTCAACGGGCAGTCCGTNGTACGACGGACGTGGGACGGGCGCAATTTGCAGGAAATTGTGGCGCCGCTGCCCAAAGGGCTGATCAGGGAGGGCCAGAACCAGGTCACGCTCAGTCTGCCGGGTGATACGGGCGCCATCATCGACACCGTCGCCCTCGAGGCCGTACAGCTGGACTACACGCAGACGGTCAGCGCCCAGGAAGACCGCGCCAGTTGGTGGGCNGCCCGAGGGGAGCATGATTTTGGCGTGAACGGCTTTGGCAGCAGCGATGTCCAGGTGTGGGACGTAACCCAGCCCGATAATCCAGCCCAGTTGACNCGGCTATGTCGCCGAAAAGAGGGCGCCAGTTATGCGGTGCGCTTCGCCGACAACGCGACCGGCGCCCGGCACTACATCGCCGCCACCCCCGCGCCATGCTGCACACGGCCGACGTGACGCCCTGGCGGGGTCNNAGGCCTGCCCACCCCAGCGGAGGGTGCGGATTACATCGTCATCGCCTATCCCAAGTTCGTCGATGCGCTCAAACCCCTGGTGGAGAAACGGCAGGCGGATGGCCTGCGCGTGGTCGTGGCGACGACCGATCAGATCTACGATGCTTTCAGTAATGGCCGACCAGAGCCGCAGGGCATCAAAGACTTCCTGTACGCGGCTTACCGCAACTGGCCGTCGCCCGCNCCGCGCTTCGTGCTCCTGGTCGGGGATGCCAGCTATGACTACCGCGATGTCCTGCAGGGCAAGTTCAAAGACCTGGTACCCACCTACCTCCTGGATACCACGTACGTCGGCGAGACCGCCAGCGACAACTGGTTCGTCCGTTTTGGCAGCGACCCCGAAGACTACCGCCCGTCGCTGGCTATCGGCCGACTGCCGGCGCAGAACGTGAACCAGCTCGACGCCATGGTGAACAAGATCCTGCGCTACGAAGAGGCCCCACCCGGTGGTGACTGGCGCAGCCGCGCCCTCGTCGCGGACGACGATGAAACGACCTTCACCACCATGTCGGACATCCTGGCGAGTGACTACCTCACCCACACCTATCAGGTCGAAAAGGTCTACATCGGCCAGATCCCCGACCCTAACGCCGCGGTTCTGNNCGCGTTCAACGATGGGGTAAGCTTCGTCAACTACGTGGGCCATGGCAGCCTGGACGTGTGNGGGGCGGAGAAGGCGCTCAAATCGGCTGACCTGGCGAAGCTCAACAATACCGACGGGCGCTGGCCGCTGCTGGTGACAATGACCTGCCTGACCGGTTACTTCCACCACCCGAACGCCGATTCTTTGGGTGAACTGCTCTTACGCGCCCCGGAGAAGGGCATCGTGGCCGCGCTTGTGCCGACCAGCGAATCGATCACGTCGCACCAGCAGCCNCTGGCCGAGGCGTTCTACCGCGAGTTGTTCAAGGACGAGCCGATCACCATTGGCGAGGCCATGATGCGCGCCAAACAGTCGATGCCCGAAAACGGTAAAGTGTACCGTGATGTGATCGAAACCTTCAACCTGCTGGGTGACCCGGCGATGCACCTCGTGCAACCGGCGTCGTCGGGCAAGTGAAGTTGTCGCCAGGCGGCGCCGCAGTGCTCTGTCAGGTTGGATCAGGTACCCGTTTTGCCCGTGTAGTGGCGCAAGACCGCTGCCCGGAACCAATCTGACAGAGCCGTGGCCGTGGTAGGTTTCGGCCGGCCCGGCGTGGGATTCAATAGTGGGCCAGTGTGCCGTCGGTTTTGGCCCAGCGCACGGCCTGGCCAAAGATGAACAGGCTGAGTGGAATCAGAATCAGGCAGAACAGGGCGAGGATGCCGATGTCGGGCAGCAGGACCGACCACGGTGCGTCGTTCAGCAGCGCGTTACGCAGCGCNNGCAGCGCATAGGTGACCGGGATCAGGGCCGAAAACACCTGCAGCCATGACGGCAGCATCTCGACCGGGTAATAGACGCCGCCCAATAGCAGCCCAACCCCGCCGAAGATAACGGTGATTGGGTCGCCGCGTTTGGTGACCATGATGAAGCTGGCGGCAATGACCCCCAGGCCGCTGAAGGCCACAATGGTCAGCAGGAGAACCACCAGGGCGCCGAGGTAGTTGCCCCCGCCAATGTCGGCATTGAATACGAAGCGTCCCACGGCCAGGTAGATGAACACCCGCAGCGTCGTGAACAGATAATCCCACAGCGCCGAAGAGAGAATGATCGTCGACATATCCGTGGGGGTCAGCAGCATCGCCTCCAGGGTGCCGGTGGTCTGTGCCTCGCGCAAGTTTTTGGCAAAGCTCGACAGGGCAACGGTGAAATAGAGGCTGAACGCAATCCCGATCAGCACGAAGGCGAAATAGTCGCCCCCGTACTGGGCCAGGGNCCGGCTGGCTGTCCCCGTCGACGAGCTGCGACATGAAGTAAAACATAAAGACGTTCAGGAAGATGCCGATGAACTGCATCACGAACGATAGCTTGTAGCTGAACTCGATGGTATAGTCGCGGCGCAGGAACCAGCTCGCCTTCCACAGGCGCTGCCCCAGGGTGCTGCCCGCGGCGTTGGGCTGTGGCGGGGTGTGTGGTTGAGAGTCGAAGCGTTCAGCGTTCACGAATCGTATCCTGTTGCGCTGTCACGCGGGTCACGCGTGAAACTGGCGAATAGCTCTTCGAGCGAGACTTCTTCACGCTGCACCGCCTGTATCCGCCCGCCGGCCGCCACGACGCCGGTGATGATGGCTGGCAGGGTTTCCGCCGTCGTGGAGTCCAGGGTAAACAGCAGGTCACCGTTGTGATCAGGTTCCAGGCGCAGGGACGGATGGGCCTGGCAGACGTACTGCGCGGCTTCATCGGGCAAGTTCTGCACCGTCAGCAGATAACGGTGACGGGCCTGCAAGGAATGGCGCAGGTCTTCCAGCGAACCCAGCGCCTGCAGTTGACCTTTGTGCATGATGCCGACGCGATCGCACAGTTTTTCCGCCTCATCCAGGCGGTGCGTGGTCAGGAAGATAGTCATACCGGCGTGNNCCAGCAGTTCCTCCTGGATCAACGTGTGCAATTGCAGGGTCGAGTTCGGATCGAGGCTGCGGGTCGGCTCGTCCAGAAACAGAATACGCGGCCGGTGGAGCAGGGCACGGGCAATGCCCAGGCGCTGGCGCATACCGCTCGAATAGGTTTGAAACGGCCGGTCAGCGACACTGTCCAACCCCAGTTGGCGCAGCACTTCATCAACCCGCTGCGGCAGCAGTGAGCGGGGCAGGTCAGACAGGGNCGCCAAAAAAGCCAGGTTCTGCCGGCCGCTCAAGCGCCAGTAAAAACTGCGCTCGTCCCCGGTCGACAGGCCCACCTGTGCGCGCACCTGGTCGGAGTGCGCCAGGTCGTAGCNCCCGATGCGGGCCGTCCCGCTGGTCGGCAGAATCAGGGTGCAGAGGATCTTGACCAGGGTCGTTTTGCCGGCGCCGTTGGGGCCGAGCAGGCCGAACAGCTCGCCTTCGCGCACGTCGAGGTTGATGTGGCTGACCGCATCGCCGGCGGTGATGGTGGTACGCGAAAAGCGCCGCCAACCGGTGACGGGAGGGTATCGTTTACTCAAGTCGAAGGTTTCGATGGCGGTAGGCAACCGGACGTATCCTGCGTGTGATAGCGGCCTGGAGTATACCGCCTTTCGGAGAATTCGGCCAATGCGACGTGCGTTGGGTAGCATTTGGCGGCCCATGCGGCGCATGGTAAACTGAGGGCAACGGTCGCCGGTGTATTCCGGTACGGTCGTCTATCACGCTTTTGAGCCTGGAATCGTATGCAAATCGCCATCATTGGTCTGCCCAGCAGTGGCAAAACCACCATCTTCAATGCGCTGACACGCGGTCAGGCCGAAACCGGCACCTACCATGCGGGGACCTTCGACGTCAACGTGGCTGCGGTGACCGTGCCCGATNNGCGCGTCGATCGTTTGAGCGCCCTGTACCGCCCGCGCAAGACCGTCTACGCGCAGGTACAGTTCAAGGATGTGGCCGGAATNCGAAGGGGATCACCCAAGGGCAGCGGGCTGAGCGGCCGGCTGCTCAATGAGCTNGGGGGCAGTGATGCCTTCCTGCACGTGGTGCGCGCCTTCGTCGATCCGGCGGTGCCGCACCCGGCGGGTCGTCTCGATCCGTCGCGCGATTACGCAACCCTGGAGGCCGANGCGATCCTTTCGGACATGGCCATCATCGAAAAGCGCCTGGAGCGTCTGCGTAAGGAGCGCACCCGGAGCACGTCGCCGGTGGAACTGCCGCTGATGGAACGGCTGCTGGCCCATCTCGAAGCCGAAAAGCCGCTGCGCGGCATCGAGTTATCGGCCGAGGAAGACAGGCTGCTGCGCAGCTACGGCCTGCTCAGCCTCAAGCCGATGGTGGTGGTGATCAACGTGGATGATGACGCCGACCTGGACCAGGCCGCGCACCAGATTTCGATCACCGCCGAACAGACCACCGTCCTTCCGCTGCGCGGCAAGCTGGAGATGGAACTGTCGCAGATGGCCGAAGACGAAGCGGCCGAGTTTCTGGCCGATTTCGGCCTGAGCGAGCCGGGGCTGGCACGGGTCATCGGCGCCTGTTATGACCTGCTCGGGGTGCACTCGTTCTTCACGGTGGGCGAGGATGANGTCCGCGCCTGGACCGTCCGCCGCGGCGCCACCGCCCTGGAGGCCGCCGGGGCCATTCATACCGACCTGGCCAAGGGCTTCATTCGCGCCGAAGTCGTGGCGTACGCCGACCTCATCGCGGCCGGGTCGATTCCTGAGGCGCGCAAGGTCGGCAAGTTCCAGCTCGAAGGGCGCGACTACATCGTGCGCGACGGCGACATCGTGCACGTACGTTTCAACGTGTAACTGGCGACCGGGGCCGCCGCAGGCTTGGAGATTTGGCGGCCCACCCGCGGTAACGCGTGCAGGTTTCCGAAGTCCGTGATCATCATCAAGGAAATGGCATGAGAGCAGTCGTAATGGCAGGCGGTCAGGGATCACGTTTGCGCCCATTGACCGTAGGTCGACCAAAGCCAATGGTGCCGGTGGTCAACAAACCGATCATGCAGCACATTCTNGGGCTGCTGCGCCGTCATGCGGTGACCGACATTGTCGTGACGCTGCAGTTCATGGCGGAGTACATACAGGATTATTTTGGCAGCGGCAAATCGTTCGATGTCAACATCAACTATGCCATCGAAGAGACACCTCTGGGCACGGCCGGTAGCGTGCGTAACGCCAGCCAATTCCTGCGCAACGACGAGCCTTTCCTGATCATCAGCGGTGATGCCCTCACCGATTTCGACATCCCCGCCATTGTGCAGTCACACAAAGAGCGANNCGGTTTCCTGGCCACGATCGTGCTGTACCATGTGCCCAACCCACTGGAATACGGCGTCATCACGACCGACGAGGCCGGCCACATCGTACGTTTTCTGGAGAAACCGAGNCAGGGCGAGATCCTGTCCGATACGGTCAACACCGGCATCTACGTGCTCGAACCCGAGGTCCTGGACATGATCGAGCCGGGGCTGCCGGTCGACTGGAGCAAGGACATNTTTCCGCGGCTCCTGCAGAAGGGCGCCGCGGTGTACGGTTACGTGGCCGATGGCTACTGGTGTGACATTGGCAACCTCGACGAATACCGGCGGGCCAATGCCGACATGCTCTTCAGCCGGGTCAAGCTGGGGCCGCTGGGCACCCACCTGAGTGGTGATATCTGGACCGGCGACAACGTCGAAATTGCACCCGACGCCCAGTTGATCGGTCCGATCTACCTGGGGCGTGAGGTCAAGGTCAANGGAGGNGCGGTCATCCACGGGCCGGCGTCGATTCGTGACTACTCGATCGTCGATAATCGGGCGCACGTCGAGCGCAGCACCATCTGGCGCAACTGTTACATCGGCGAAGGGGCCGAGTTGCGCGGCACCATCGTGGCCCGCCAGTGCAGCATCAAGCCCAAGAGCCTGCTTTTCGAGGGCAGCGTCATCGCCGACAACTGTGTGATCGGCGAAGGGGCCGTCATTCACAGCAACGTCAAGCTGTGGCCGGACAAAGAGATCGAAGCCGGCGCCACCGTCAAATCAAGCATCATCTGGGGCAGTCAGGGGCGGCGTGTGCTCTTTGGGCGCTTTGGTGTCACCGGGTTTGTCAACGTCGACCTGACGCCCGAAATGTGTGCACGCCTGGGGGCGGCCTACGGCTCAACCCTGCCGAAGGGCGCGTTCGTCACGATCAACCGTGACCCGCACCGCAGCCCACGCATGTTGAAGCGCGGCCTGATTTCCGGCCTGCCTTCGGCCGGCGTCAATGTGTGGGATCTGGGCACCCTNCCCACACCGGTGTTCCGTTATTTCACGCGTCTCCGAGGCGTNGCNGGTGGTTTGCATGTGCGCCTGTCGCCCTATGATTCGCGCGTGGTCGACATTCGTTTCATCGANTGCCGACGGGCCAACCTGAGCAAAGAGGCCGAGCGTCAAATCGAGCGGGTCTACTTTCGCGAGGACTACCGGCGGGCCTACACCGACGACATCGGGATCATCGACTACCCCAGCATGAGCATCGAGCGTTACACGGCCGGCTTCATGAGTGTGTTGAACGTGGCGGCCATTCACAACGCCGGCTTCAAGATCGTGGTCGACTACGGCCATGCGCCCAACGCCGAAGTGCTGCCGCCCCTGTTGGCGCGGCTCAATGTCGACGTGGTGCCGTTGAATGCGCGGGTCGATGCCACGCGTATGACGGTACGGCGTGACGTGTTCGAGGCCAACCTCACGCAGTTGGCGATCATTGCCGGCGCGCTCGACACCCATCTCGGCGTGCAGCTCGATGTCAGCGGCGAACGGGTCTACATCGTCGATAACAACGGCACCGTCATTCCTGACGGTATGATGGCAGTCCTGATGGCCATGATGGCCCTGCGCCATCACCCCGGCGGCACGATCGTTGTACCGCTCAACCTGTCGCACGTGTTCGAGGAGCTGGCCGCCGAATACGGGGGCTGCGTCATCCGTACACGTATCGATTCGCACGCCCTGATGGTCGCCGCTCAAAGCCCCACNGTGATTCTGGCCGTCGACGGCACNGGGCCTTTCATCTTCCCCGATTTCCAGCCGGTGAGTGACGGCTTCATGGCCACCGCCAGGCTGCTGGAGTTCCTCGCAACCGATCANGCAGCCCTTTCCGATCTGGTAGCGCAACTGCCGGCAATGCACATCACGTCCGGTCACGTCTCCTGCCCCTGGGAGCTGAAGGCGGTCGTCATGCGCCGGTTGACCGAGATGCACTACGACTGTGACATTCAGGATGGGGTGAAGATCATCTACGGCCCCCGCGAATGGGTGTTGGTACGCGCCGACCCCGATTTCCCCTACATCCAATTGGCAGTCGAAGCGACGTCGGATGAGCGTCTGGCGGAGCTGCTGGAGTTCCACCGCGCTGAAATCCAACGTCTGCGGGACCTGGTCGAGTAGCGTTGTTTCCACCGGTGGTACGTCTGGGGCCGCTGCACGTGGCCTGGTCGAGCATCAGCCTGGTGGTGGGTCTGGCGGCTGGTGTGGCCTGGCTGTGTTGGCGTGCCAAAACGCCGGAGCAGCGCTGGCGTGACACCCTGCGTCTGGTCATCGACACCTACGGGCCGGTGGGGCTGGTGGCCGTCGTTGTGGGCCGGCTGGTGTACGTGCTGGTGCAGGGCAGTTACTTCATCGAACATCCCGCGGAAGCGCTGGTCGTGTGGCAGGGAGGGATTTCGGCGCAGGGGGCGGTCCTGGGGCTGCTGCTGGGGCTGAGCTGGCGTTTTCGCACGTGGCCAACCTGGCTGCGCGCGGCGGATGCGCTGACGGCGCCGGTGGTACTGGTGCTGCTGGCCGGCTGGCTGGCTGTGGGTTGGCGGGGTGTGCGTACGGGCCGTTGGTCGACGTTGGTCGGCAGCCGTGGCTGGCGGCGTTCGATTGGCCAGACTTGTCCGGCGTGGTGGCGCCGCGGTGCCGGTGCAGCTGGTGGGGGTTGTGGTCAGTTTGGTGTGTCTGCTGTGGTGTTTATGGCTGGCGCGGCGTTACAGCGCGCCGGGGATATTGTTTTCCAGCGTTGCTGGCCCTCAGCCTGGCCGACTTGGGTTTGCAGGCCCTGCGCGCCGACGGATGCTGCGCGTGGCCGGGCTGCGGCTGGGTGCATGGGGGATGTGGGGCTGGCGGTGGTGGCGGTGGTGCTGGGTGTGGCGGCGCGGCGGAATGGTCAAGGCATACAAGGGTAGAGGTTCCTCGTTCGCCCTGAGTCTGTCGAAGGGCGAGTTTTCCCCAGTTTGAAATAAGCGGCGCCGTGGGTGCTTTGCTCAAACCCTCGTTTCGTGTTAAACTGAGGGCGTTCGTACGGGATTGCCCCCGTAGCTCAGGGGACAGAGCGTCGGTTTCCTAAACCGTGCGTCGCAGGTTCGAGTCCTGCCGGGGGCGTATTTTGGGGTGTTTTTTTGCTGGCAATTCCGTCTTTTTATTAGGAAACCGTCGCACATTTTCCCTCTATCGGATCAGGAAACCGTATCCCGACTTCGCCTTCAACCTCGTCAACAACGCCGCCAGCTGACCGATCACATCCCCCAGCGACTCGACTGAAACCGCCGAAGCCTCGCACTCATTCCCCTGCTCACTCCCCAACCCCTGATCCGCTCTCGCCGATCTTGGTCGGACAGGATCGTATAGATGCCATCGGTGACACCAACGTTGCCATGCATGAGGTTCTGGCTCACCGCCTTGAGGTCGGCCATGTCTCGCGCGTTCCTCGGCGGTGCATCCGGGCGAACGAAAAACCTACCCGTTCGCCCTGAGCCTGTCGAAGGGCAATCTTCCCCAGTTTAAAATGCCGCTGCCGCCACATCATTGACGCCCATTGGCTTGGGTGCTATAATCCAGGCAATTCAAGTTTGACACGATGCACAGTCTACCCGCTAGGCAGGGTGAGTACACTCTGGCGCTCACAGACGGCATACACCCAAGTCAGGCGTGCGCCTGCGACGAGCGACGATGACAGATTCCAGGAGACGAAGAATGAGAACATTCACGGCAGTTGTCGAAAAGTGCCCTGATACTGATCTTTATGTCAGCTATGTGCCAGGCTTTCCAGGTGCCCATACGCAGGCGGAAACACTTGACGANGCGCAGAAGAATCTGCGCGAAGTTATTGAAATGCTGTTGGAGGACGGTGAGCCATCGCTTGAGGCTGAGTTCATCGGCACGCAAACAGTAGTCGTTGCCTGACAATGGGCAAGTATCCTGTTCTCAAGCCACGAGAAGTCGTAGCCATCCTGGAAAAACTCGGCTTTCAGCAAGTTCGTGAAAGGGGTTCCCATAGGCAGTTTCGGCATCCAGATGGTCGAAGCACGACAGTGCCCTTTCATAAGGGGCGAGACATCTCTCCGATTTTACTACACCAGATAGCCAAAGACATTGGACTCACTGTGGAAGAGTTGCTGAAGCACAGGTGAAGATCCCAACCGATCTCAAAGTCATGTTTGTATGAGACAGGCATGGACATCAGAGTCGTAAAGGTCTCTTCAAACCAACAACCGGTCCAGTGGATAGCCTGATAACCAATCACGCCTTCGCCTTCAGTCTCGCCAACAACATCTCGAGCTGGCCGATCACATCCCCCAGCTCGCTCCCATTCCCCTGCTCACTCCCCAGCCCCCGGATCCGCTCCCGCCGGTCCTGGTCGGACAGGATCGCATAGATGCCGTCGAGTGGGTAATCGTCACTCAAAACAACATTGACATTCCCCGCATTCTGTTTTATAGTAAGGCGACCGCACGAAGCTCGGCCCAGTGTCTGGCCACCTGAGTACACTCATCCCGTTTTCCATATGACCAAACTCGAGGACATTCAGCCCGACGCCGCCCTGCGCGGCATTCTGCCTGACAGCCTGGTGACTGTTGTGGGCGTCAAGTGGTACGGCTCGACCGCGCTCGAACTGACCTACAAAACCCCCATGGGCAAAGTTGCCAACCAGGTGCTCTACCGCCACGACGAACCACGTCTCGAGATCGTCGAACAGGGCCGGCCCTGGAGCTTCGACGGCGACGGCGCACTCTTCCGCCTGGTCTCCGAAGCCCACCGCATCCGCCTGGCCTACCTCTTCGATCCCCTCCTGGCCGTCCACACCTCACTCGTCGACCCGCTGCCCCACCAGATCACGGCCGTCTACGAGGCCATGCTGCCCCGCCAGCCCCTGCGCTTCCTGTTGGCCGATGACCCCGGCGCCGGCAAAACGATCATGGCCGGGCTGTTCATCAAGGAGCTGATCGTGCGCGGTGACCTGCAGCGCTGCCTGGTGGTCTGTCCCGGCAGTTTGGCCGAGCAGTGGCAGGATGANGCCTACCATCGTTTCCACCTGCCCTTCGAGATTCTGACCAACGACAAACTCGAGGCCGCCCGCACTGGCAATTGGTTTCTGGAGAACAACCTGGTCATTGCCCGCCTGGACAAGCTGTCACGCAACGCAGATGTGCAGCAAAAATTGCAAGCGCCTGACTGCCACTGGGATCTGGTGGTTTGCGACGAAGCGCACAAACTCTCGGCCTCCTTCTTCGGCGGCGAGGTCAAGTACACCAAACGTTATCAGTTGGGCCAACTCCTGGCCGGCCTGACCCGTCACTTCCTGCTGATGACGGCCACCCCGCACAACGGCAAAGCAGAAGACTTCCAGCTCTTCCTGGCCCTGCTCGACGGCGACCGCTTCGAAGGGCGCTTTCGCGATGGGGTGCACCAGGTAGAGGTCTCCGATTTGATGCGCCGGATGGTCAAGGAGAACCTGCTCAAGTTCGATGGCACACCNCTCTTCCCCGAACGTATCGCCTATACCGTGCCCTACCAGCTCTCGGACGTCGAAGCCCAGCTCTACCGCGAAGTGACCAACTACGTGCGTGAGGAGTTCAACCGCGCCGAGGCCCTCAAGAACGACAAACGCGCCGGCACCGTCGGTTTTGCGCTCACGATTTTGCAGCGTCGGCTGGCCTCGTCCCCTGAGGCGATCTACCAGTCGCTGCACCGCCGTCGCGAACGCCTGCAGAAACGCCTGCGTGAGCTCGAACTGCTGNNCAGCGGCGCCGCCGCCGAAGCCATGGGCCTGCCCACGCTCAGCGTCGAAGACATCGAAGACCTGGAAGACGCGCCCGACAACGAGGTCGCGNNTACCGAAGAGGAAATCCTCGACCAGGCCACCGCCGCCCGCACGATCGACGANAAGGCCGAAATCGCCACCCTCCAGCACCTCGAATCCCTCGGGCGTGTTGTGCGGCACAGTGGTGAGGACCGCAAATGGCGCGAGCTGGCCAACCTGCTCAGTGAAATCTTCACACCGGCCAGCGTGACCCATGCCGTGGCCGAGGCGNNCGTGCCCTATGGCGCCGGCCCTATCCCGCCCCCGGTACCTTCGCCGCGCCAGAAGATCGTGATCTTCACCGAACATCGCGACACGCTCAACTACCTCACGACTCGTATCACCACCCTGCTCGGCCGTGAAAACGCNGCGGTCATCATTCATGGGGGTATGGGATGCGAGGAACGTTTGAAGGCGCAGGAATCCTTCAAGTACGACCCAGAAGTGCAGGTGCTCATCGCTACCGACGCTGCCGGTGAAGGTATCAACCTGCAGCGCNNTCACCTCATGGTCAACTACGATCTGCCCTGGAACCCCAACCGTATCGAGCAGCGCTTCGGTCGTATCCACCGTATCGGTCAAACCGAGGTTTGCCACTTGTGGAACCTGGTGGCCGAAGAAACGCGTGAGGGCGACGTCTACCGCACCCTGCTCGAGAAGTTGGAACAGGCCCGTCAGGCCCTNGGGGGCCAGGTCTTCGACGTGTTGGGCAAGCTACAGTTCGAGGGAAAGCCGCTGCGCGATCTGCTGATCCAGGCCATTCGCTATGGCGACCAACCGGAGGTGCGCGCCCGCCTGACCCATGCCATCGCCGATGCGGTCGATCGTTCACAGCTTCAGGATTTGATCGGGCGGGCGCTGGCCCACGATGCCATGGATGTCCACCGGGTAGCCCGGGTGCGTGAGGATATGGAGCGCGCCTCGGCGCGCCGCCTGNNCCCGCACTACGTCGAATCNTTTTTCCTGGAAGCGTTCAAGCAGCTCGGCGGCGCCTTGCGCCGGCGCGAGCCGNNCCGCTACGAGGTGATCCATGTACCGGCGCCGGTGCGCAACCGCGACCGCCTGATCGGGATCGGTGAACCGGTGCTGCCGCGCTATGAGCGCATCGCCTTCGANAAATCTCTCGTGGCGCCGCCGGGCCAGCCGCTGGCCGCCTTCGTTTGCCCAGGCCACCCCTTACTCGACGCCACGCTCGATCTGATGCTCGAGCGCCACCGTGACCTGCTGCGGCGCGCNGCGGTGTTGGTGGATGAGCGCGACGCCAGTACNGACCCCAGAGTGCTCTTCTATCTGGAGCACGCCATCCAGGATGCCAGCCTCACGCCGGCCGGCGAACGGCGCACCATCTCCAAACAGATGCTCTACGTCGAGCTGGATACCGCTGGCCAGGCGCGCCATTTCCAGTACGCCCCCTACCTCGACTACCGTCCCCTCCGTGATGACGAGCCAGACATTGCGACGTTGCTCAAGCACCCCGCGTGTGGCTGGATCACCCGCGAACTGGAGCAGCAGGCGCTCACGCACGCCATCGCCGAGGTGGTGCCAACGCATCTGCAAGAAGTGCGCCAGCGCCGCCTGGACTGGATCGCCAAAACCCGCNNGGCCGTCAAGGACCGGCTTACCAAAGAGATCGGCTATTGGGATCACCGCGCCGAGGAGCTGAAGCTGCAAGAGGCGGCTGGCCGGCCCAACGCCCGCCTCAACTCGCAGGAGGCGCGNCGNCGCGCCGATGAACTGCAGGCCCGCCTGCATAAACGTATGGAACAGCTCGACCTCGAAGGCCAGATTTCGGCGCTGCCGCCGGTGGCCCTNGGGGCCGTCGTCGTGCCCCTGGGATTGATCGCCCAACTGGCGGGTCACCCTGTGCCGGCGCCCGCGCGATCAGTGGATACCCAGGCCGCCGCGGCCCATGCCCGCGCCATCGTCATGCAGGTCGAACGCCGCCTCGGCTTCGATCCGATCGATCGTGAGTTCGAGCATCTGGGCTACGATATCGAAAGCCGCGACCCCCAGAGCGGCCGGCTGCGCTTCATCGAGGTCAAAGGCCGCACTACCGACGCCGCCACGATCACCGTCACCAAAAACGAGATTCTCTATTCCCTCAACAAACCCGACGACTACATCCTGGCCATCGTCGAGTTCCTGTCCGAGGGTCAACATCAGGTGCACTACCTGCAACAACCCTTCCGGCGTGAGCCGGACTTTGGGGTCACCAGTGTGAACTACGATTTCACCGAGCTGCTGGCACGCGCCGGAGCGCCCCGATGACCAGCCCTCCGCGCTACTTCGAGCGTGTTCGGGCGAAAGCTGCCGAGCGTTGGGATATGCTCGAACGGGATTCTGAGCTTGCCGGCCCATGGTACCAGTTGTTCAAACAAGTCCAGAGNCCGCGTCATGTTCTTTCTGAACTGCTTCAGAATGCGGACGACGCCGAGGCAACTGAGGCAACCGTATACATTGAGGATGGCGTTTTCGTCTTTGAGCACAACGGCAAAGACTTCACGGAAGAGGATTTTGCGTCATTGTGTCGGTTCGGTTACTCCAACAAGCGAGTGCTTCACACCATTGGTTTTCGTGGAATTGGCTTCAAAAGCACTTTCAGTCTTGGCAACCGGGTGGAGCTGGTTACACCTTCCCTGGCGGTCCAGTTTGAGCGGCGCCGATTCAGCGAACCGGTGTGGTCAACAAAAAACAAGCCCTGCACTGACGGCCGTACGCGCATTCGTGTCACCATCGCTGACGATAACCGCGAACGCGAGATTAAAAAGAACCTGCATGAATGGCAGAAAAGCCCGTTGTCGCTTCTNTTTTTCAACCACATCCGTCACATGCGCATCGATGACCAGGATGTACGCTGGATCGATCTTGGNCCTGGNGCAGTTCCTAACAGCAGGTGGATGAAGCTTCAAGATGCGCACGAAGTGAGGGTTCTGATGCTACACTCGGAGTCCGAGTCTTTCCCCGAAGATGCGCTGGCGGAGATTCGCGACGAACGCACGCTAAGCCCTGATGAGCCGATGGAGTTTCCACCTTACCAGCTGCGAATTGTCTTGGGTGTAACTGGGCATCTCTTTGTTGTCCTGCCCACGGGTGTCGAAACCTCGTTGCCTTTTGCCTGCAACGCACCATTTATTCAAGATCCTGCCCGGCTGAAGATCAAAGATCCAGAGACGTCTCCAACCAACCGGTGGCTGCTTCAGAGAACCGCTACACTCGCAGCGTCTGCCATGCTTGCCTGGGTGCAAGATACCAGCCGGCCATTGGCGGATCGCGCCCAGGCATACGACCTTATGCCCGATGTGAATGACATTGATGATTCACTAGAAAGCGCATGCAGCAGCATTGTCACTGAGGCTTTTGCCCAAGAAATCCAGGACCAGGGCTTTCTTTTGACAGAGAATGGAGAAGTCGCGTCGCGTAACGAATGCATTGCCATTCCTCAGCCAATCTATGATATTTGGACCACGAGCCAAATCACCAGACTACTCGATGACAAGAGGAGATCAATCCTTTCGCGCCACGTCGATCCTACAAACCGTGCAAAGCTAATAAACCGACGCCTGGTCGATGAAATCAACCAGGACACGCTCCTTCGCATCCTCCAACATAACCATCTTCCCAAACCTGCTAGCTGGCAAAAGCTCTTGCGACTTTGGGAGTACATTGCTCCAAGGGTTATCTCGTATTGGAGTTTGCCTTCGATCAGCCCAGCTGATTTGAGGATTGTCCCCGTGCGCGGCAAGAACGTTCTCTGTGCAGCAGCTGAAGTTGTTCGCCTAGGTGAGAANAAACTACTCAACTCAGAGCAGGACTGGCAGTTCTTTGCTTCATATCTCGTTGTCTTTGACCAACGCTGGGCGGAATTTGTCGCCGGCAAACGCAGATCGGCTGAGAAAGAGAATGATGAGACATTGCTCGCAGCAACCACTGCGGCCCATGCGGTTTTGGCGAGAATAGGCCTTGACCAGGCAAGCAATGCAAGTCAGGTTGTCGATCGCGTGGCAACCGAGTTCTTTGCCCGAGACGAGCTCGCCATCGCCGATTGCGTCAGGCTTACGCAAATCGCCGCGAAGCTCGGAGCCACAGTAGATGATGGATTCCGGTACTACACAAGTGACGGCAATCTCCATCCGATCAGTTCGGAAATCATCGTTGACATGGATGGCACGCTGGTCGACCTCTTGCCCGAATCGATTCGTGCATCACGGCTGCTGCATCCGGCTTACACCCAATCGTATGCCGCGTGTAGTCGTGAAGAGTGGACAAGATGGGTGTCTTTGGGCGGCTCAGGAGTCCGAGCACTTTTTCCTTTTGTACAAGGCAATCAGTATGTTCCGCGGNNGCAGATCGAGCAGGAATTGCATAAGCGAGGCGTACACGAATTGCCCAGTTCTGTAGCTGCAACTGGAGATTATAAGATAGAAGACTGGGACTTTCATAAGGACTATTGGCATTACTGGCAGTCCCTGGCTGAGGAAGATGAACGCGTCTGGGCGCCTTGTAGGCTCATCATCGATCAGCCGGTAAATTACTGGAGAGAGGCACTTGGAGCAAAGCTCCTACGGTACGGTTCCACACGACGTACGCANGTACAAACTTTCTCTGTTTCTGGTGCGCCGGATTTGATGCCCTCGTGGGCACTAAAATTCCAAAATTTACCGTGCCTTCGCGATACCCGCGGCGTCTACCACAAACCATCTGACCTTTTCAGGCGCACTCCCCAAACCGAGGCCCTGATCGATGTAGAACCGTTCGTCGATCACAGTCTCGACCGCGAGGCGACACAGCCGTTGTTGGACATACTTGGTGTGCAAAGTATACCAACGGGCGATCGGCTGATCGATAACCTCAAAGCGCTGTCCAAAGCGCCAAATCCACCCATTTATGAGGTCGACAAGTGGTATCGACGCCTTGATCAGCTGGTCGCCAACGGCACAACCAGTGAACTCCAAGAGACAAAGCAGGCTTTTCAGTCGGACAAGTTGATCCTGGCTGCGGACGGCAGTTGGGTAACTTCTTCAGAAGTGTTTCGGTTTTCGGACGAAGACGATGTCCCAAACGCAGCCGTCATCCGAGCAGCAGTGGCGGACTTGACGCTTTGGTCGAAAATTGGTGTTGCAGAACGCCCTACTGCCAACCTTGCAATTGACTGGCTCCAAGGGCTGCCTTCTGCACAGACATTGCCACCTGCTGAGTTGAGTCGTGTGTGCGCACTGCTTGCACGGCACCCTGTACGAATCTGGGAAGCGTGCGGCCACTGGCTAAACCTTGTTGGCCAATGGACGCCGGTGAGTGAACTTTCGTACGGCCTCTCAATGCAGTCCCTCGTGCCGTGGTCACATCTGTATGAAGAGATCAAGCAGAAGACTGCCGACTTGCAGAACCTGCGGAAAGAAATTACGGACGCCCCACCATTCTCGACCCTCCCTATCCTTGACCGCCATATCGAGGACCGTTTGCATGGCGGTATGCCAATCAATAGCTACCCTGANAAAAAGGATTGGCTCACCACAGTGGGCAACACGTTGTGCCGCATTGTACTGGATGACGAAGATGAGATCAGACGCATCAGAGGTTTAGCTGAGGATCTAGCTAAAACAGGCTGGCAAAGTACGCCCGGACTCGAAATCAGACCGTATATTGACGGCACGCCGGCAGGCACGCCACGACACGCTGACGTAGCCTGGCTCGGCCAAGTCCTATATGTCGATGACATTCCCAGGGCAAAGCTTGCCAGGCTTGTACCGAAGGAACTAGGAAAGAAATTCAGCCAGCCAGACATCAAGATTGCCCTGGATTACAGCTTCGAGCGATCGTCCGCTGACATTCAAGCTTATCTAGAGGAGAATTTCAGACTCACCCCGTATGAAAACATGGCTGCAAAAGACGAACAACAACCTGAACCTCCAGTGGAGCGTTCTGCGTTGGCAGACGGAGCAATGTCAGAGCAGGATCTCATCAAGAGAGTGATTTCTGAGCCTCGGGTCACACTTCCTTCAACCCCGTTGCCACACAGGAGGCTTCTGCAATGCCCGCCGGAAACGAATCTGGTGCTTCAACGACCGAAGGAGACGATGAACCAAAATACCCCGAACTGGATCTTGAAAAAGCATCGGGCGTATGGTTCGCCATCGATTGGGAGCAGCGCAGGCGCGCAAAACGAAGCCCGGAGCCGGATTTGCGACATACGGTTCAGTTCCACCGCAGCAGGTAACACAAGCCCTGGGGCATCGAGGTGAGAGGTGGACGTATGCGGCGGAAAGGCAGCGCCTGGCCAAACTTGGCCTCAATCCTGATGAGCTAGAGAAAGAAGGACGTCTGGCCTGGGTCTCCGAGAAAAACCCAACAGCAAACTACGACATCAAATCTATCTGGGACGAGACACGACCGGATCCCGTGTACATCGAAGTCAAATCAACAAGTAGCGACAGCCCGCACATTCGGATGAGTTTGGCCGAATTTCGATTAGCCATGAGTGGCGGAGAACACTACTGGCTCTACTGGGTTGCTGGGGTGGACAAATCGGAACCTGAACTTCCAGTTTGTTACAGGAACTTCGCTCAGCTTGTTGAAGACGAGGTAGTTGACCTTGATGTAGAGACACTTTCTATTACCCTTCCCAAAGCACGACGGGTATCGGATGATAAAGATACATGATGAATCTCGGTGATCACCGGCTCAAGATCCGACCAAGAGCAGCTGTGCAGCATCGCGTCGGCTGGATGTGTGGTAAAATACGTGTGACGCTCGTTCATGTGTGATCCGAACTTCGGCGCAACCGGTGTGAATTACGATTGGCGCGATCTGTAGAGGCGCAGGGAGATGCCAGTATGAAAGATTCGACCTTTCTGCAACGGGTGATGCTCAAGAACTACAAGAGCATCGCGGCCTGTGACGTGCAACTGGGGCCGCTGGTATTCCTGGTAGGCCCCAACGGCGCCGGCAAGAGCAACTTCCTTGACGCGCTGCGCTTTGTGGCTGATGCGTTGCGCTCCTCGCTGGACCACGCCCTGCGCGACCGAGGAGGAATCAATGATGTGCGCCGCAGATCCGGTGGACACCCTACGCATTTCGGCATGCGGCTGAACTTTGTTTTGCGGAGCGGAGAGCGCGGCCATTACGCCTTCCGAATTGGCTCGCAACGCGGTGGCGGGTTTGAGGTCNNCCAACAAGAAGAGTGTTTTGTGTACNNGAGTTGGGGGCGTCACTTTCGTGTCGAAAACGGGAACCTAACCTCCACAAGCATCAAAACGGTGCCTGCCGCATCTTCCGATCGCCTCTATCTGGTCAACGCCTCAGGGTTGCCCGAGTTTCGGCCGGTCTACGATGCCTTCTCCAATATGGGCTTTTATAACCTGAATCCCGATCGCATTCGCGACCTGCAACCTCCCGATGCAGGCAAGCTGCTGGCACGTGATGGCAGCAACCTCGCTTCGGTGTTGGGACAATTGGAAACCTCGAATCCGGCAGCGAAGCTACGTATCGAAGAATACCTCAGCAAGATCGTTCCAGGGGTGCGTCGGGTTGAGCAGCGGGTTATCGGCCCCAAGGAAACATTGGAATTTGGCCAGGATGTTGCGGGTTCAGCGTTTCCCTGGCGGTTCCTGGCTGCCAATATGTCCGATGGTACGCTGCGTGCGCTCGGTATCCTCGTCGCCTTGCAGTCAGGCGATGGCAATAGCGCCGGTTCCTATGTGCCGCTGGTTGGAATCGAGGAGCCTNNGGCGGCCCTGCATCCGGCCGCAGCGGGCGTGTTGATTGACAGTCTGCGCGATGCCAGTCGCAGCACCCAGGTCCTGGTCACCAGCCACAGCCCCGACCTTTTGGATAACCCGCAGCTGGAGACCGCTACCATCCTGGCAGTTGTCGCGGATGCCGGCGCGACCACGATAGGTCCTCTGGATGAAGCAGGCAAGTCAGCGCTGCGCGACCGCCTGTTCACGGCCGGTGGNCTGTTGCGCCTGAATCAATTGGCGCCGGATCCCACGGCCAGGGAATTGACTGGCCGGCAGTTGCGTCTCTTCGACAAAGGAGATGCGTGATGCGTCTTGCCTGTATCGTCGAAGGGTATGGTGAGGTGCAGGCGGTGCCGATTTTGTTGCGCCGCCTGGTGAACGCCTTGGATCCAACGCTTGTGCTGCAAGTCGAACCACCGATCCGGACTCCTAAAAGCAAACTGCTCCAGGGAGGCGAGTTGGAGCGCNNGGTCGAGCTGGCGGCACGCAAAATCGGCGGCATAGGCGCCATCCTGATCCTATTGGACAGTGACCAGGATTGCCCGGCCGAATTGGGACCTGGTTTGCTTGAGCGNCCCGCGCANGCCCGCAGCGACGTTCCCATCTCGGTGGTGCTCGCCAAACATGAGTTCGAGGCCTGGTTNTTGGCAGCCGCCGAATCGTTACGCGGTTGCCGGGGTCTGCGAAATGACCTGGAAATTCCTGCTCAGCCTGAAAGCGTGCGCGGCGCCAAAGAGTGGCTGACCAAGCACATGACCGGTAGCCAACACTATGTCGAGACCCTCGACCAACCAGCATTAGCCGCGAACTTTGATNNCTTGCAGCCGCGGCGGGCCGATTCATTCGACAAGTGCTGGCGTGAGGTGGAGCGGCTGATTGTTGGTGCTGCAGTCGGCAATGGCTGCTCCACAGAGGGATCGCGCGGGGTACCGGCATGACACGCACTTCGGGCGGTGGGCTGCGATTGACCCACCTGTATCTTGAGAACTGGCGGAACTTCTTGCAGGTTGATGTGGCCCTCCAGCGCCGCGTTTTCCTGGTCGGCCCGAACGCATCAGGAAAATCTAACTTGCTCGACGCCGTGCGCTTCCTTCGGGANCTGGTGTCGGTCGGTGGCGGATTCCAGGAGGCCGTGCGCCGGNNCGGCGGCGTCTCTAAGCTGCGCAGCCTGGCGGCCCGGCGCTATTCCGATATCGTCGTGCGTGCACACATCGGCACGGACGAGACNCCTGACACGTGGGAGTACGAGCTGCGNTTTTCACAGGACAACCGTTCCCGCCCCGTGCTGNNGCGCGAACGGGTCTTGAAGCAGGGCCAGGAGATCCTTGTCCGCCCCGACGAGCAGGATGGGCGCGATCGGGAGCGGTTGACGCAAACGTACCTGGAGCAGGTGAACGCCAATCTCGAATTTCGCGAGGTAGCCGATTTCCTATCGACGGTGCGCTACTTGCATATCGTGCCGCAACTTATTCGGGCTNNCGATCGGTCAGTCGGTCGGGTTGATGATCCGTACGGCGGCGANTTTTTGGAGCAGATTGCCAAGACCCAGGAGCGCACGCGCAAAGCGCGCCTCAGACGCATCCGAGACGCGCTCAAGGTAGCAGTGCCGCAACTCCAGGAACTGGAACTCTGGCGCGACTCTGACAGAGGCNNTCCCCATCTGCGCGGCAAATATGAGCATTGGCGACCACAAGGCGCCTGGCAGACCGAGGAGCAGTTTTCGGACGGTACACTTCGGCTGACAGGCTTGCTCTGGGCTGTCCTTGATGGCACTGGGCCGCTCCTCCTCGAGGAGCCAGAATTATCGCTGCATCCAGAAGTGGTGCGGTTTCTTCCCCAGATGTTCGCTCGCATCCAGGGTCGTTCTGGCCGCCAAGTTCTGATCAGCACCCATTCGACCGATCTCCTCCGCGATAGTGGCATTGGTCTAGATGAGGTGCTCCTGTTGCAACCCGGCACGGAAGGCACGGCTGTGNNTCGGTCGCGCGAACGGAGTGAGATCAAGGTGCTCCTCGACAGCGGTTTGAGCATGGCTGAGGCTGTCATACCGCTGACCCGGCCGGAACGCGAACAACTGACGCTTTTCGGGATATGAAACCGATGCCGACTGTACCCATCACCTTCTCGGCTGCTGTTGANGGCCCGTCTGACGAGGCTGTTTTGCGACGGGTTGTCGAACATCTTGGCGCAGTCTTGGGACCTGTGTATGGCAAAAATGGCAAGACAACCCTGCTGAAGCAGCTGCACAGTTACAACCAAGCTGCACAATATCAGCCGTGGATCATTCTCATTGACCTGGACCGCGACGCTGAGTGTGCGCCTCCGGCCCGTATGCAGTGGTTGCCAACTGCAGCAGTGCACATGTGCTTCCGGATTGTTGTGCGTGAGGTCAAAAGCTGGCTCCTGGCCGATCGGGAGACACTGGCGGATTTCCTCGGAGTCGCTNNCTCGCGCATTGAGGTCAATCCTGAAGCCCTGGATGATCCCAAAGCCACTATGGTGAATCTTGCTCGCCGTTCGCGTCGTCGTGCCATTCGGAAAGACATGGTGCCGCGACCGGGGAGCGGCCGATCCGAAGGCCCAGCCTACACCTCGCGTCTGATCGAGTACGCTCAAGATTCGTGGCGGCCGGATATCGCCTCACAACATGCCGATAGCCTGCAACGGCTGTGTAGGCGCGTGGCTGAATTCATCGCGCAGCCTTCTGTCTCGGGTAACAAAGAAGTCGGCACAGCATCGCATGCAGGGACTTGATTATGACACGCGACGAACTGGCTCAACTTCAGAAAGAGCAGAGCGTGCAAGCGTCGTTTTCGCTGACCATGTCTTGCCGCCGAAGGTTTCTACTGGCAGCCGACTTGATCGAGCTACGAAGTCCGGCCGTGCAAAGATTGCACGCCTTCGGGCAATCGGAGCGGGTCGACTTAACACCTCTGCTCCCGGCCTGGCGGTGTATCTGCGAGCGCTATCTGTCGTCACGTTATGACTCTCAAATCAGCCTGTTTGAGGATCACCGGACCCAACTTGCAACCACATGGGAGCAATTCGTCTACCATAAGCTATTCCCTACTTTGATTCGCGATAATGAACTGGTNCGTAATATTCTGCGTGCCCTGGGTGGTCTACCATGTCAGTCGCGAGAACAGGCAGCTTCGTTCGTACACCAGTACGTACTGGAGATGACGCTGCCCGACCATGCCCCGCTATGGATGCCTGAAGAGGAATTCGACGATTGAGCACATCAAATAAAAAACTGATCGAAGTCGCCCTCCCCTCGATGCCATCAACGCCGCGTCGGCGCGAGAAGTCGATCCGCCACGGCCACCCTTCCACGCTGCACCTGTGGTGGGCGCGCCGACCGCTGGCCGCGGCCCGCGCCGTCATCTTCGCACAGATGGTCGACGACCCCTCGGCGCACCCGGAACAGTTCCCCACTGCCGAAGCGCAGGAAGCAGAACGCCTCTTNCGAATCATCGAAGAACTGGTCAAGTGGGAGAACACGACCAACGAGACGGTCTTGCAGGCGGCGCGTGACGAGATCTGGCAGAGCTGGCGGCGGACCTGCGCGGCGAAAAGGCAGGAAATAGCAGGACAGGAAATAGAAAACAGCCGGGAGGCCGCACGGTTGCTGGCGCTGTATGACCCTGACAAGCTCCCCGCGTTCCACGACCCCTTTGCCGGCGGCGGAGCGCTGCCGTTGGAGGCGCAACGGCTGGGGCTGGAGGCCTACGCCAGCGATCTGAATCCGGTAGCAGTGCTGATCAACAAGGCGATGATCGAGATACCGCCCAAGTTCGCGGGGATGCCGCCGGTGAATTCAGGAAGTAGGAGGGAGGAAGTAGAAAGTAGGAGGGAGGAAATAGAAAATAGGGGAGGAGGCGGGGATGAATCTGCATTACAAGAGCCTCGTAGTGTGGCAGAAGGCGATGGAGGCGGCGCGGGAGGTGTATCGACTGGCGCCCAGACTGCCACGAGAGGAGACCTATGGGATGCGCTCTCAGATCACACGNNCGATGGTATCGGTCCCGGCGAATATCGCCGAGGGCTGGGCGCGGGAGTCGGAACGAGAGAAGGCACAATTCCTGGCGATCGCGCNGCCGCTGGCCGAAGCGGAGACGCTGTTGACCCTCTGCGAGCAGGTGGGCTGGTTCCCACAAGCGGAGACGCGTACACTGCGCGGGCTGCTGGACGAAGTGGGCCGCATGTTGACGGTGATGCGGCGCAAGCTGCGGGAGAAGTAGAAAACAGGAAAGAGGAGTTAGAAAATAGGGGTGGCACGAAGCCTCCTATTTCCTATCCTCTATTTCCTGCTTCCTACCACGGCNNGCAGGGGCTGGCTGAGGATGTGCGCTACTATGGCAAGTGGATGCGCGACGAGGCTGAGAAGCGTATCGGGCACCTGTATCCCAAGATCGGCGCGTGGCGAGAGCCGCGGACAGGGCGCTACTTTGGCGAAGAGGAAATAGGAAATAGAAATGAGGAAGTAGAAAATAAGGCGTTGGCAGAGGCGGCCGCTGACTGCGGTTACCCTCTATTNTCCTCTTTCCTATCTTCTCTTTCCTACCACAAGCTGACGGTCATTGCCTGGCTTTGGGCGCANCGGTCAAGCCCCAACCCCGCCTTCGCCGACGTGGAGGTTCCGCTGGCCTCGACCTTTATGCTCTCGACCAAGGCCGGCAAAGAAGCCTACGTCGAGCCGGTGATCGAGGGGGCGGCNTACCGCTTCACCGTCCGGGTGGGCAAGCCGAGAGACGCGGCGCGGACGCAGCGCGGCACCAAGCTGNNGCGCGGCGCGAACTTCGAGTGTCTGATGTCAGGGGCNGTGATCGACGACAAGCACATCAAAGCAGAAAGCATGGCTGGGCGCATGGGCGCACGACTAATGGCCATCGTGGCCGAGGGCGAGCGCGGGCGGGTCTATCTTGCGCCGACGCAGGAGCACGAGGCAGCGNNGCGCAGCGCACAACCGGCGTGGAAGCCCGATCAAGCGATGAACCGCGATNNACGCGACCTTGTGAGTGGCCGCGGTTACGGCTTCTTCACGTGGGCTGACCTCTTCACCTCACGTCAGTTGACGGCGCTGACGACCTTCTCCGACCTGGTGGGCGAGGCAATGGCGCAGGCGCGCGGCGCGCTGGCTGCCGGCCTCTCCGCCGATCCCACCCCGCTGCGCGATGGCGGTGTGGGCGCGATGGCGTATGCAGAGGCGGTGGGGGTGTATTTGGGCATGGCAGTGAGCAAGGAGACGGTGTCACTCGTTACGCAGGCGCGATGGCGAGCCGGCGAGGGCAAGTCCGCGCCAGCCTTTGGCCGTCAAGCATTGCCCATGGTTTGGGATTTTGCTGATTTAAANCCATTCGCTGGCGCAGGCGGCGACTTTGAAGGCATCGTTGAAGCAGCCCAAAAGGTCTTGCAAGCCAGCCTGACAATTGCTCCCGGTCATTCAGCGCAAGCGGATGCAGCAACACAACTGATCAGTTGGGACAAAGTCATCTCAACGGATCCGCCCTACTACGATAACATCGGTTATGCAGACCTGTCCGACTACTCCTATGTTTGGCTTCGCCAAACCATGCGTCATGTCTTCCCTGATCTATTCGCTACAGTCGCTGTACCCAAGGCCGAGGAACTTGTCGCTACGCCTTATCGCCACGGCAGCAAGGAGAAGGCGGAGACCTTCTTTCTCGACGGCATGACGAGGGCAATGCGCCGTCTCGTCGAGCAAACACACCCAGCGTTTCCAGTCACCATCTACTATGCCTTCAAACAGTCTGAAAGCGAAAGCGATACAGGAACTGCAAGTACAGGCTGGGAGACATTCCTGGATGCTGTGATCCGCGTAGGCTTTAGTATTAGCGGCACGTGGCCGATGCGAACAGAGAACCAGACACGTCTCGTTGGCATGGTCACCAACGCCCTCGCCTCCAGCATCGTCCTGGTCTGCCGCCGCCGCGCCGAGGATGCGCCGCTGGCCACCCGCCGGCAGTTCGTGGCCAGCCTCAAGACCGAGCTGCCTGCCGCGCTACGCCACCTACAAGCAGCCAACATCGCCCCCGTGGACCTGGCGCAGGCCGCCATCGGCCCCGGCATGGCGATCTACACACGCTACGCCAAGGTGCTGGACGCGGCCGGCAACCCGCTGACGGTGCGCGAAGCGCTGGCGCTGATCAACCAGACGCTGGACGAGGCGCTGGCCGAACAGGAGGGGGACTTCGACGCCGACNNACGTTGGGCCGTGGCCTGGTTCGAGCACATGGGCTTCGCCGAAGGCGAGTTCGGGGTCGCCGAGACCCTCTCCAAGGCCAAAAATACCAGCGTCGCCGGCATGGTCGAGGCCGGCATCCTGCTCTCCAAAGGCGGCAGAGTGCGCCTGCTCCCGCCCGACGAACTGCCGGCCGACTGGGACCCCAGGCGGGACACACGGCGCACGGTGTGGGAGATGACGCACCACCTGGTACGCGCCCTCGACCAGGGCGAAACCGCCGCCGCCGTGTTGTTGTCCGCCCTCGGCAGCCAGGCCGATATGGCCCGCGAGCTGGCCTACCGCCTCTACGCCATCTGCGAGCGCAAGAAGCGCCCAAGAAGCNNGCTTGCCTACAATGCCCTGGTGCAAAGCTGGCCCGAAATCGCCCGCCTGGCGCAAGAACACGGCGGAAAAGCAGCTTCGGCGCAATGGGGGCTGTTCGATCAAGAATGAGCGAGCCTCGACGCCTGCATCGTACCAGACTGACAATCGCAACCTCGGATTTTGACAATGCCTAATAGCATAGTTTACAATAGACCTCATGAAACTTGACAAAGACGCTATCCGTCACCGGGCGCTTGGCTCGTTTTTGCCGATGGCCGCCGCGTGGCCTCGCGGCTGGCCAAAGAGATCGGGGTCTCCCGGCAGGTGGCCAATGGTTACCTGNNCACGCTTGTCCAAGATGGTTTGATCGAGGCCGAGGGCAGCACGCAGGCCCGCATTTACCATCTGCGAACCCTCTCCCAGATGGAACGAACCTACCCGCGCGAAGCCGCCGAGGACGTCGTTTGNGCGCGAGGACTTTGCCCGCGTATGGCCGACCTTCCGGATAACGTGCACGGCATCTGGCAGTACGTCGTAACCGAAATGATCAACAATGCCATCGACCACTCCGGTTCACGCACCGTCCGGGTGGGCCTGCGCCGTAATGCGCTATTCACCGAAGCGTGGGTCGCCGATGATGGCGAGGGTATCTTCTTGAAGATCCAGCGCGTCTTCGATCTGTACGACCCGCGTGAAGCGATTCTTGAGCTGGCCAAGGGCAAACTCACGACCGATCCCCAGAACCATTCTGGTGAGGGCATCTTCTTTTCGACCAAGATGGTCGATGCGTTCGATATCCAGTCCGGGCGCCTGCGCTTTCGACACAACCTGCACGCACCCGACATGCTCAGTGAACATTCTGANACGGCGCCGGGAACCCAGGTCTGGATGCGCCTGGCCAATCACAGCACTCGCACCACAACGATGATCTTCGATGAGTTTGCGAATCCNGAGGATTACACCTTCGACAAGACCCTCGTACCGGTGCGCCTGGCGCAACACGAGGGCGAAAAGCTCGTGTCACGTTCGCAGGCCAAACGCCTGGCGCATCGTTTCGAGCGGTTCAAGCGGGTAGTCCTGGACTTCGAGGGCGTCGATGAGATCGGGCAGGCCTTTGCCGACGAGCTGTTCCGGGTNTTTGCCGCCGCCCACCCCGACGTGCAGCTCACACCGGTCAACACCGCTCCCCGCGTGGCCGACATGGTCCGCCGCGCTTTGAGCGCGGGCAAAGGGTCGAGTTGAACTCAGAATAGGGGTTGAGAAGATGGCGATGACGAACCATGAGCGCACCGGTAAGGCGCTCGAGCTGCTGCGGGAAGGCCTGAAACCGTTTGTCGTGCGTGAGCCAGGCCAAATACGGCAAATACTGGATCACGTCCGTCACCAGCGGCTGGCCGCACGATCTCGACTGGCGGGAAGGTACCGACGAACCCAACCTGGACGCCGCCGTCTTGCTGCGTATGCTGTGGGAGCAGTGGAACGATGTCTTCCGCCGCACGCTCGGTTTCGCCGAACGCAGCCTGGTGAGCGAACTGCGCGAGGTGCGCAACAAGTGGGCGCACCAGGAAGTCTTCTCGGGCGATGATACCTACCGCGCCCTCGACTCGGCCGCGCGTCTCCTGACGGCCATCTCCGCCCCACAGGCGGATGAGGTCGACAAGATGAAGATGGAACTGCTGCGCCTGCGCTTCGACGAGCAGGTGCGCAGTGAAAAACGTAAGGCCGCCGGCGTCGCCATCGAAAGCGCCGCGGCCAGCGGTCTCAAACCCTGGCGCGAGGTGATCACGCCGCACAAAGATGTGGCCAGCGGCCGCTACCAACAGGCCGAGTTTGCCGCCGACCTCTGGCAGGTCCACCTCGGTGAGGGTACTGACGAGTACCGCAACCCCGTCGAATTCTTCCGCCGCACCTACCTCACGGAAAGCCTGAAACGCCTGCTGGTCGGGGCCGTGCAACGCCTCTCCGGCCAGGGTGGTGACCCGGTCGTGCAGTTGCAAACCAACTTCGGCGGCGGCAAAACTCACTCCATGCTGGCGCTGTACCATCTTTTTCCGGCGTCCCGTTCAGTGAAACCGCCGGCGTCGATGCCATCCTGGCAGATGCCGCCCGGAGCGCCAGCATCCCTGCTGGCAGGAGCGCCAGCATCCCTGCTGGCAGGAGCGCCAGCATCCCTGCTGGCAGCAATACGTCCGAAGATGCCGCCAGAAGCGCCAGCATCCCTGCTGGCAGCAATACGCCCGAAAATGCCGCCAGGATGGCGGCGCTCCTGCTGGCAGCAATGCGCCCGAAGATGCCGCCAGGAGCGCCAGCATCCCTGCTGGCAGCAATGCGCCCGAGAATGCCGCCAAGATGGCGGCGCTCCTGCTGGCAGCAATGCACCCGAAAATGCCGCCAGGAGCGCCAGCATCCTTGCTGGCAGCAATACGCCCGAAAATGCCGCCAGGATGGCGGCGCTCCTGCTGGCAGCAATACGCCCGAGAATGCCGCCAGGATGGCGGCGCTCCCGTGGTCCGCCGCGTGGTCTGGTTGGCAACAAGATCTCACCGGGCAACCCGGTCATCAAACACGACGGCACGGTGGTGCGCACGCTTTGGGGCGAGCTCGCCTGGCAACTCGGTGGCCGGCCGGCCTTCGAGCGCGTGCGCCGACGACGAACGGGCCACCAGCCCTGGCGACGCCCTGCGCGGCTCTTCAACGAGTACGGCCCTGCCTGATCCTCATCGACGAGTGGGTGGCCTATGCCCGCCAGTTGCACGAGCTGAGCGACCTGCCGGCCGGCAGCTTCGAGACCCAGTTCACCTTTGCCCAGGCCCTCACCGAATCGGCCAAACTGGCCAGGAACTGCCTGCTTGTCATCAGCCTGCCGGCCTCGGACACCACCGGTTCACCCCACACCCAGGCTGACGATTCCGAGGTGGGTGGGCAGCGCGGCCGAAGCGCTCGACCGTCTGCGTAATGTCGTGGGCCGGGTAGAGGCGTCCTGGCGGCCGGCCAGCGCCGAGGAAGGTTTCGAGATCGTGCGTCGCCGCCTGTTCGAGCCGCTGGTCGAAACGGCGCAGTTCAAGGGGCGTGACGTCGTCGCCCGCGCCTTTGCGGATCTCTACCGCACCCAGCACCAGGAATTTCCGCCCGAATGCCGCGATGCCGATTACGAAGCCCGCATCAAAGCCGCCTACCCCATTCATCCCGAGGTCTTCGACCGCCTCTACAGCGACTGGTCCACCCTGGTCAAGTTTCAACGCACGCGGCGTGCTGCGCCTGATGGCCGCCGTGATTCACAGCCTGTGGCAGAAGGTCGACCGCAACCCGCTGATCCTGCCGGCCAACATCCCCATCGACGACCCCAACGTGCAGTTCGAGCTCCGCGCTACCTCTCGGACAACTGGGTGCCCATCATCGAAAAGGACGTGGATGGGCTCATTGCCGCTGCGGCTGGACGGTGACGTGCCCAACCTGGGCAAATATGCGGCCTGTCGCCGTGTCGCGCACCACCATCTACCTGGGTTCGGCGCCCACGACCTCGGCCGCCAATCGGGGCCTGGAGGACCGGCGTATCCGGCTCGGCTGCGTCATGCCCGGTGAATCGCCCACCGTGTTTGGCGACGCCCTGCGTCGCCTGGCCGCGGCCGCCACCTACCTCTACCAGGATGGGCCACGTTACTGGTACTCGACCCAGCCCACGGTCACGAAACTGGCCGAGGACCGCGCTGAGCAGCTGCGACGTGATTCCGACAAAGTGGTGCAGGAGTTGGATCGCCGCCTGCGGCTCGATCTGCGCAAGATGGGCGACTTCAACCGGGTGCACCCCTGCCCGTTTTCAGCGCCGACGTGCCCGACGACCTCGATGCGCCTGGTCGTGTTGGGCAGCGACCATCCCTACACCAGAGAGGCAATAGCCCGGCCGAAATGGCGGCCCAGGAGATCCTGGCCCGGCGCGGCAACGTGCCTCGCCTCTTCCAAAACGCCCTGGTCTTCCTCGCGGCCGATAAAACGCGGCTGCAAGACCTGGACGAAGCGGTACGCCGTTACCTGGCCTGGGAATCCATTCTGGCCGAAAAGGACACCCTCGACCTCTCGCCCCACCAGGTCAAGCAGGCCGAGATCCAGAGGGTGGCCGCCGACAGCACCGTCACCGCGTCTGCCCGAGACCTACCTGTGGCTGTTGGCGCCCACCCAGGCCACCCCGCAGTCTGCCGTAACGTGGCAGGCCACACGTCTCAGTGGCCCGGACGCCCTCGCCGTGCGCGCCAGTCGCAAGCTGCGTCACGAGGCTGCTGGTCACTGCATTGGCCGCCTCGCGCCTGCGCATGGAACTGGATCGTGTGCCGCTGTGGCGCCAGAATCACGTCGCGATTCGCCAGCTGGTGGATGATTTCGCCCGTTACCTTTATCTGCCGCGTCTCAAAGACCCCGCCGTACTCATCGCCGCCATTCGTGATGGATTCGGCCTGCTCACCTGGCAGCAGGATTCCTTCGCCTATGCCGAGAGTTATGACGAAGTCGCCGCCCGCTACCGCGGCCTGCGCGTCGGGCAGCAGGTCTTCGTCAGCGAACATGACACAGGGCTTTTGGTGCGCCCCAGCGTCGCCCGGCAGCAGATCGACGCCGAGACACCGCCCCCGGCGCCGGCGGCGATTCCTGGCCCGTCAGGCCTGGCCCCGACCGCCTCGGCCCCGGCGCAGCCCCAACGCCGGTCACCGCAGCGCCGCCCGATGCCCAGAAGCCGGTCAGGCCGCCCAGGCCCACGTTATTATGGCAGCGTCGCCCTTGATCCGGCCCGCGTCGGCCGCGACGCCAGCCTCATCGCCGATGAGGTGATCACCCACCTGGTGGGCCTCATCGGGTCCCAACGTGCGGGTGACGCTGGAGATCGAAGCCGACATCCCCGCCGGCGCCCCGACAACGTCGTGCGTACAGTTACCGAAAATAGCCAGACCTTGAAGTTTACGAGCCATGGGTTCGAGGTGGAGTAAAATCAGCCACGTACACACCAATTCACCTGTGGCCTACGTTTATTTGGAAACACCGCGTGGTACTGCTCAGCCAGCCGTTCAGAAACCGGGTTTTTCTCGTGCAGGCATGGTCTCGTCTGTGTAACGGCCTTTCAGCGCGCCATGACCCTGGTCTGCGAGACAAAAACCGGGTTTCTCCAGATCCAGCCTGAGCAGTTACCACCGCGTCGTTAGGGCGACAGCACGGTAGGAGACCATCAGCCATGCAGCTGGACACAACCGAACTTCTCATGGTCTGCGCTCAGCGCCGTCTGCGGCCTGGGGCTGGTCCTGATTGCCGGCCTGGGCCTGCTCGTGGTGCGTATGACCGCCATGACCCGCCAGGCGGCGCAGCCTGCCCGCTCCCAAGAAACGACGCCGGCCGATCCGCCGGCGGAGTCTTAAAGGCTCGTCGCAGAATAAGTTCCCGTGTTTGGCTGTGGAAAAGCTGGATAAGGCCGGGCGAAAGCGGGGAGTTGTTTTTGACGAACCCTAACCGGCGCGCCGGACCTGGCGCGCCGCCTCGAAGCCGAACACGGCCGCCGCGGCCGCGGCGTTGAGCGACTCGCCGGCCGCCATGGGGATCGCCACCCGACCCACAGCGGCGCGCGCCGCCGCACCAGCCCCCGCCGCCTCACTGCCAATGATCAGCGCGCTGGGCGCCGTCCAATCGACCGCATCGTACATGACGACACCCTGCGGATCGGCCAACCACAGTGGGCGTGCCCCGACCACCCCGGTGATCTGCTCCCAGCCGCCGGCGGCCAACAGCGGCAGGCGCAGGTGCGCCCNCATCGCGCTGCGCACCACCTTCGGATTGTAGAGATCAACCGAACCAGGCGTCAGCACAACCCNCGCACAGCCGACCGCGAGCGCCGTACGCAGGATGGTGCCCAGGTTACCGGNGTCCGCCAGGCGATCCAGAATCAGGAGCAGACCAGCGGCCCGGAAGGGCTGCGGCGCCGGCCAGAGGGCCACCGCCAGGATACCCTGTGGGGTAACGGTACCGCTGGCCGNCGTAACACGTGCGGGGCTACCGGTTCGCAGGGCACGCCCTTCGCCTGCAACGCGTGCAGCGCCCGCCGGCGCACCGCCGGCCTCGTCCGGGTCGAAGAACACGAACTCGAACGGCAAATCGGCCGCCAGGCCCTCTTCGAGCAGGCGCACCCNCTCCAGGCACCATTTGCGCTGGCGTTGCCGTGCCTGGCGCTCGTCCAGCAGGGTGCGGACGAGCTNTGCGCGGGTATTGGCTGTGCTGGTGATCATACGCGGACCTCAGAAACAAATTTGCCGCAGCGCGGCATTGCGCTGCGGCAAATGGTAATGGCATGGGTCGGCTGGGCGAGTGTCTACTGTGCCGCTTTGGAAATCTCGACCAGTCGCGTAAAGGTATCCGGGTTACGCACCGCCAGCTCGGCCAGCATCTTGCGGTCGACGGCTACCCCGGCCTGGGTGAGACCGTGCATGAAGCGGCTGTAGGACATGCCGTTCAGGCGTGCGGCCGCGTTGATGCGTGTGATCCACAGGCGGCGGAACTGGCGCTTGCGGTTGCGTCGGTCACGCGTGGCGTAAAACAGCGATTTGAGCATCGCCTCGTTGGCTCGCCGGAACAGGCGGTGCCGCGTGCCAAACTGACCCTTGGTGATCTTCAGAATTTTGTTGTGCCGTCGGTGCGCTGCCGCGCCCGCTTAACTCGCGTCATCGTTTTCTCCTTGAATGGCGGTTACCGCTAACGTCGGGTAACACTTCGTGCTGGCCATTGGCTGATCGTTACTTCTCCAGGTACGGGGCCAATCGTTTGACCCGGTTGACGAAGGCCGGCGACTCCACCACGACCGTGTCGCGGTAGTCTGCCTTGAGGTTCGGCAACTTCTTGCGCTTGAGGTGTCCACGCCCCTGTTTCATGCGCAGGAGCTTGCNCGCCCCGGACACACGAAACCGTTTCGCAGTGGACTTATGCGTCTTGATCTTCGGCATGGAATCTCCCATTCATGATACAGCGACAAGGTGAAACCTGCAAGGTGAATCGTTCATCTCCCGGCAGCGCTCACCTTGTCAGCCGTTCAACTCGTGCGTGGAGCCAGCACCAACAGCATGCTGTTCCCTTCCATGGCGGGCATCTGTTCCACGACCGCCACATCGTTCAGTTCTTCGACCACCCGATCAAGCAAATCACGTGCCACTTCGGGGTGGGTAATCTCACGACCGCGGAAGCGGATGCGCACCTTGACCTTGGCGCCCTGACCCAGAAAACGGCGGGCGTCACGCGTCTTGAACGCGATGTCGTGCTCACCGGTCTTCGGGCGCATACGTACTTCTTTGACGTCGATCTGTTTTTGGGCCTTGCGGGCATCCCGATCGCGCTTGGCCCGCTCATACTGGAACTTGCCAAAGTCCATCAGGCGGCAGACCGGTGGCACGGCATTGGGTGCAACCTCCACCAGGTCGAGACCGCGCTGGCTGGCCATTTCGAGCGCCTCGCGGATCGCAGAATACCGAGCGCTTGCCTCATCATCGATCACGCGCACTTCACGTGCACGGATCATCTCATTGACACGTTGACTTGTTTTGGCGCTGATTGCGGCCTCCCAGAAAAATACATCAATCGACTGTTCGTCGGCGCCACACCGACGGCGCACTATATCATATTGCCGTGGGCGTGTCAAATCTATTTGAATAGTGGCAGCAGCGGTTTTCAGGCGTCGAGAACCACCAAACTGCCCGCACGGCCACCGATCGCGCGGGCAGTTCGTCACGTTCAACCGCTACAGCGTCGAGGCGCGGGTGCTGATACGCGCCTGGACCAGGGCCTCGAACTCCCNCACCGGCATACCGTTCTGCTGGCTGCCGTCACGCTTGCGCAGCGCGACGGTCTCGTTGGCCATCTCCTGGTCTCNGACGACCAGCATGTAGGGCACCTTCATACCCTGGGCCTTACGAATCTTGGCGTTCATGCGCTCGGCGCCCAGGTCGGCCTCGGCCCGGATGTTGGCCGCCTGCAACCGGCTGGCCAGCTGTGCGGCGTAGTCCAGGTGATTGTCGGTGATCGGGATGATGCGCACCTGCTCAGGCGCCAGCCAGAGCGGGAAGTTACCGGCGTAGTGCTCGATCAAAAAGCCGATCATGCGCTCGTGCGTGCTGAGCGGNNCGCGGTGGATGCACAGCGGGCGCTCCTCCTGCCCCTCGGCATTGATGTAGGTCAGCTCGAAACGTTCCGGCTGGGCAAAGTCGACCTGATTGGTGGCCAGCGTGAACTCGCGGCCAATCGCGCTCCAGATCTGCACGTCGATTTTGGGACCGTAGAAGGCGGCCTCGTCCGGTACTTCGACGAAAGGCACATCGTGGGTCGNCATCGCGTGGCGCACCATCTCTTCCGTCTTGAGCCACAGGCGTTCGTTGTCGACGTACTTTTTGCCCAGGCCCTTCTTGTGGTGCGTGCTCAGGCGCATGACGTAGCGCTCGATGTCGAACANGCCGAAATACTGGCGGTACATGTCGATGACCGCCATGAACTCCTGCTCGAACTGCGATTCGGCGCAGTAGATGTGCGCGTCGTTCATCTGCATCGAGCGTACGCGCATCAGGCCGAACAGTTCACCGCTCTTTTCGTAACGGTAGCAGGTGCCGTACTCGGCCAGGCGCAGCGGCAGGTCGCGATAGCTGCGCGGCTTGTTGGCATAGATTTTGTGGTGCATCGGGCAGTTCATCGGCTTAACGTAATAGCGCACCCNCTCCAGCACCATCGGCGGGTACATGCTCTCGGCGTAGTAGGGCAGATGACCACTGCGCAGGAACAGCGCTTCCTTGGTGAGGTGGGGCGTACGNNCGCGTACGTAGCCGGCGCGGTGCTCCATCTCCTTGGCCAGCGCCTCCAGCTCTTCGATGATCACTGCGCCGCGCGGTAGCCACAGCGGCAGGCCAGGCCCCACCTCCTCGTCGAAGGTAAAGATCTCCGNCTCCTTGCCCAGCTTGCGGTGATCCCGCTNTTTGGCCTCTTCGAGCATATCCAGGTACTGCTTCAGCTCGTTTTTGTTGGGCCAGGCCGTGCCGTAGATGCGCTGCAGCATCGGGTTGTTTTCGTCGCCGCGCCAGTAGGCGCCGGCCACGCTCATCAGCTTGAACGCGTCGGGCGGGATCTGGCCGGTGTGTTCGACGTGCGGGCCACGGCAGAGGTCCTCGAAGCTGTCCTGCCGGTAGGTGCTGATGACCGGCTTTTCATCGGTTTCGTTGCCGTACTCATCCACCCCGCCTGCCGCCAGGCCGTCGATCAGCTCCTGCTTGTAGGGCTGGTCGTGGAACAGCGCGCGNNCTTCGTCAGCGCTGACCTCACGCCGTACGAAGGNGTGTTTGCCGCCGATGATCTGACGCATACGCTTTTCGATCACCGCCAGATCGTCCGGCGTCAGGGCGCGTGGCAATTCNNAGAAGTCGTAGTAAAAACCGTCTTCAATCGGCGGACCGATGGCGATGCGCGCCTGGTTGGGGAACATCTCCATCACCGCCTGGGCCATGACGTGCGCCGCCGAATGGCGCAGCCTGTACAGATCGTCCTTTTCAAGTTCGCTTGACTTAGCCATCGTTCTCCTCCTCAAAAACAAAAGAGCCGTTCGTCGTTTGGGACGAGCGGCTCGCGGTTCCACCCAAATTGAACCTCCCAGCATGGGCCGGTCAGGTTCCAGCTCTCAAGCCATTAACGGGGCCAACCGGCATCCTTTACTGCCCGCACGGGGTTCCAGGATGCACTCCCGGGGTTTTCGGTTCACGGTAACGGCGGGGTTCCAGCCTCTGCCCCCTGCTCTCTGGCGTCCCAGTGAGAACCTACTCGTCCCGGTCACAGTGTTGCGCTGATTCAGATCTCTGTCGTCAGATGAAACCCACCCGCTCGAAGCAGACAAACCGGTCGATGTCACCTGGCGGCCAGTTTAGCACAGCCGGCGCGACGTCAACTTCAGCTCGTGTACGGTAGGGCAACAAACACCCCACACGTAGAGATACGAAAGCTGGTGGTGAATTCACCACCAGCCTGTGTTCAGTCTGACGTACCAGGTGGGCGATAGAGGCCGAACCTCTGACCTCGTCGATGTCAACGACGCGCTCTAGCCAACTGAGCTAACCGCCCAACGAGGCCTATTATAGCCACGCCGGCGTACTTTGGCAAATCCGCGCCGCTACACCGGCACGGGGAACGTTACGGCAAACTCCTGCACGGCGGCGTGCACCCGGTCGATCACCCNCTGATCTTCGACGTGACGCACGATCTCACCGATCCAACGGCCCACCTGTCGCATGTCGTCGGGCATGCCGCGGGTGGTGGCGGCCGGTGTGCCCAGGCGAATACCGCTGGCCGTCAGGGCCGGTTTGGTGTCGTAGGGGATCATGTTCTTGTTGGTGTGGATACCGGCCGCGTCGAGCGCACGTTCGGCCGCCTTGCCGGTGACGCCGGCCGGGGTCAGATCGACCAGCAGCAGGTGGTTGTCGGTGCCACCGCTGACCAGGCGCAGGCCCTGGCCTTGCAGTTCGGCTGCCAGGGCCTGGGCGTTGTCCAGGACACGCTGCTGGTAGGCCCTGAAGTCGGGCTGGGCCGCTTCGTGCAGGGCCACCGCTTTGGCGGCAATGACATGCATCAACGGACCACCCTGGATTCCGGNGAAGACCGCCTTGTCGATCGCCTTGGCCACCGCCTCTTTGCACAGGATCATGCCGCCGCGNNCGCGCAGCGTCTTGTGTGTGGTGGTCGTGACGGCATCACAGTACGGCACAGGGTCGGGGTGCAGGCCGGCGGCGATCAGGCCGGCCACGTGCGCCATGTCCATCATCAGATACGCGCCCACCTCATCGGCAATCGCCCGCAGCTGTGGGAAATCGANAAAGCGCGGGTAGGCGCTGGCCCCGACTACGATCAGGCGGGGGCGATGGGCNNGCGCCAGGCTGGCCAGTTCGTCGTAGTCCAGCCGTTCCGTTTGCTGGCTGACGCCGTAGTGGTAGAAGCGGTAGAGTTTGCCCGACTGGTTGAGGTGGAAACCATGCGTCAGGTGGCCGCCGTGGTCGAGCTTCATGGCCAGCACGGTGTCGCCGGTTTCGAGGAGGGCGAGGTAGGTGGCCGCATTGGCCTGCGCGCCGGAGTGCGCCTGCACATTGGCGTGTTCTGCCCCAAACAGGGCTTTGGCCCGTTCGATGGCCAGGCTTTCGGCAACATCGACAAACTCGCACCCGCCGTAGTAGCGTCGACCAGGGTACCCTTCGGCGTATTTGTTCGTCAGCACCGAGCCCATGGCCGCCAGGACCGCGGNGCTGGTGTAGTTCTCGGATGCGATCAGTTCGATTCCGGCAATCTGGCGCATCCGTTCCAGTTCGATCGCGTGGTAGATCTCCGGATCGGTTTCGAACAACGCCCGGCGCGNGTCAGGCAAATCAATCCACGGGGTGACGGTATGCGCCGCCTCAGCAAGGGAAAGGGTCGACATCTCCAAAAAGCCTCCTGCAACGTTCGACTGTGGGCCTGTCAGGGTCTATCCAAACAATCCAATCGGCGCCGGGAGAAGCCAGACCGGTGTGATCGTCGGCACAGGCTCCGGGCACAGTGCGAGAATACCACCGGCCCAACCTTTGTCAAAGATGCATGACCGAAAATTCCGTCGCTTTTTGACAGACCGCCGAATCGATGGTATTGTTTTTCTGTCTGCACGACACGTCAGATAACAACTTCCCGTTCTCAACCGGATTCTTGCAGCGTTTTTACGACAAAACACGGGATCCTGCTTTGACAAACCCAAAGGGGACGATGAACACCATTATTGGGCATGATTGGGCGGTCAACTGGCTGCGCAGCGCACTCGCACGTGGCGCGGTTCATCACGCCTACTGCCTGACCGGCCCGCCGGCCATCGGCAAACGAACCCTGGCCCTGGAGGTGGCACGCACACTGCTCTGCACGGCGCCCGCGGGCGGACCGCCCCTGCGGCGCCTGCCCCGCCTGTCAGAAATCGGCCGCGGGCAAGCACCCCGATCTGCGTGCTGCAACCCCGTCCGACGCCGCGGCGCTGACGGTCGAACAGATGCGCACGGTCGTGCACGACGCCGCACTCTCCCCGCTCGAGGGCCGTTACAAAGTCTTCGTGATTGCAGGTATGAACCAGGCTACGGCGGCGGCCAGCAATGCGCTGCTCAAGACCCTGGAAGAGCCCCGGTTATGTGGTCATCATTCTACTGAGCGACCAGCGTGAGGCGTTGCTACCCACCATTGCTTCGCGCTGTCAGGTGATTGGGCTGCGCCCCTGCCAACGCGGCTCATCGAACAGGCCCTGGTGACCCGCTGGCAGGTCCCGCCAGCGCGTGCGGCCCTGCTGGCCCGCCTGAGCCATGGCCGGCTGGGGTGGGCGGTCCGTCTGGCGCAGGACGACGCCGCGTGGACCTGCGCGGTCGGCAGGTCGACGACCTGCTGCGGCTGGTAAGCGCCGGTCGGGTGCCCCGCCTGGCCCACGCCGCTGCCCTGGCCCAGGACGAAGCGCAGGTGTTGCCCACCCTGGTTACCTGGCAAAGCATCTGGCGGGACGTCTGGCTGCACCAGGTGCAGCGCGGTGACCGCGCCCTCAACGTGGACCGTGCGCCCACTCTGTGCGCCCTGGCTGAACGACTGTCGCCGCAGGAAGTAACCGCCGCACTGCGCGGTGGGCCGCACGGCCGATCTTGTAGGTCGTAATGTCAATACCCGGCTGGCCCTGGAGGTTCTGTTACTCCGCCTGCCGTTCACCAACGGAGCTATGATATGCCAGTCATCGTTGGGGTGAGCTTTCGCCCCGTCACAAAAATCTATTATTTTGATCCGGCGCGTGTGCGTGATCTACGGCCGGGCGAATATGTGGTCGTGGACACGGCGCGNGGCCGCGAAGTGGGCTGCGTCACGCTTCCACCGCATGAGGTGCCGACCCAGGAGGTCAGCGGCGCTTTGAAGCAGGTAGTGCGCCGCGCCACGGCCTGGGATATGGTGGAAAAGGAGCTGTACCGCCAGCGCGAGGCCGAGGCCCTGGCCCGCAGTCGGCAAAAGGCCGCGGAGCACAACCTGCCCATCAAGGTGGTACGCACAGAGTACAACTTCGACGGCGGCCGGCTGGTCATTTACTTCACCTCGGACAAGCGCATCGACTTTCGCGGCCTGGTGCGTGATCTGGCGCGTATCTTCCGCTGTCGCATCGAGATGCGTCAGATCGGGGTGCGTGATCAGGCCAAGCTACTGGATGGCCTGGGCAAATGTGGGCGTCGGCTGTGCTGTTCGTCGTGGCTGCGCGAGTTTGCCCCGGTATCGATCAAAATGGCCAAACAGCAAAACCTGCCCTTGAACCCCACCGAAATCTCCGGTGTTTGTGGTCGCCTGCTGTGCTGTCTCTCGTACGAAAACGAGACGTACGATGANGTGCGCGGCCGGCTGCCCAAGCTGGGCAGCAACGTGCTCACCAAACAGGGCGCCGGCAGGGTGCGTAAAGTCAACGCCCTGCAAGAGACGATGTTCGTCCGAAACGAGGATGAGTCGATCGTGGAGATGACGATGGAGGACATCCTCGAGAACCGCGGCAAAGACAAGGCCCGCGCCTGCGGCGCCTGTGGGGTTGCTCGGTCAAGAAGCGCCCAGCCGGCAAGGGTGGCCCCGAAGCCAGCGGTGAGGAGGCGATTCGCTGAAGAAAACACCGGGTTCCTTTCAGAACCCGGTGTTTTGTGTAACAAATGATCTTGGACACATCCAGGAGCGCGGTCGCCGTTATGCTTCGTTTACTGCCACGGCCGGCCTCTCCCGGACGGCGCTACTGCCGTTGCTGTGCGACTTGTAGCGTGGTTCGACCGTCAAGCGCACGGCGGTACGTTCCTGACCCTGGATCTCGATTTCGGTGAACGACGGGATACACACGATTTCGATACCGTCTTCGACCAGGTAGCCCCGAGCAATGGCGACCGCTTTCACCGCCTGGTTCACGGCGCTGGCCCCAATGGCCTGGACTTCTGCGTAGTGGGCTTCGCGCACGACGCCGGCGATTGCGCCAGCCACCGCTGGTGCACGCGNAGTGGCTGAAACCTTGATGACTTCCACGGTGCTGCCTCCTTGTGATCGATGCGATCATGCAGTTGGTGCAGCCGAGCGTAGCTCACCGGCCTGTTCAATTGATCCCTGCCCTGGGGCACCCCACGGCAACAACAGGCGCCTTGTGACTGCTTCGGTACGAATCCGAAGACGTGCCAGGTGGAAGAAAGTTACGCACTCCCCACCTATTTAGCGTAGTCCACCGCGCATTTCACGAATCACCGTCACCTTGATTTGTCCGGGGTACTCCAGGTTATCCTCGACTTNTTTGGCGATATCGCGTGACAGGCGAATGGCGGCCAGGTCGTCCATGTTATCTGGCCGCACCACCACCCGAATCTCGCGGCCGGCCTGGATGGCGAAGGACTCTGCCACCCCTTCNNAGAAGGAATTGGCGATTCCCTCCAGGGCCGACAGGCGTTTGACGTAGGTTTCCAGGGCCTCGCGTCGGGCGCCCGGCCGNNCGCCAGAAATGGCATCGGCCGCGGCCACGATAATCGCTTCCAGGCTCTCCGCGTCCACTTCGTTATGGTGCGAAGCGATGGCATTGACCACTTTGGGCGGCACACCGTAGCGGCGCGCAATGTCAGCGCCCACCGCGGCGTGCGGCCCTTCGACCTCATGGCTCACCGCTTTGCCCAGGTCGTGCAGCAAAGCACCCATTTTGGCCGTTTTGATGTCAGCCCTGGNCTCGGCCGCAATCATACCGGCCAGGTGCGACGCCTCGATGGCATGGTAATACTGATTCTGGCCATAACTGGTGCGGAACTTGAGCCGACCGACCAGTTTCAGAATTTCGGGGTGCAGGCCCTGCAGCCCGGTTTCGATCGCGGCCTGCTCCCCGGCCTCCCGGATGACGCGGTCGACCTCGTCGCGGGCTTTCTCCACCTCTTTTTCGATGCGTGTCGGGTGGATGCGCCCGTCCTGCACCAGTTTGGTCAGGGCCAGGCGGGCCACTTCNNGCCGCACTGGATCGAAGCTCGAAATGATGATGGCTTCGGGCGTATCATCCACCACCAGATCAACGCCTGTGGCCGCCTCGATGGCGCGAATGTTACGCCCCTGGCGGCCAATGATGCGGCCCTTCATTTCGTCGGTAGGCAGACTCACCGCGGCCACCGTGGTCTCCGACACCTGGTCGGACGCCAGGCGTTCCATCGCCATGATAATGACGCGGCGGGCGCGTTTTCTGCCTCGTCGGCCGCTTCCGCCTCNGACGGCCCGGATCATCCGGGCCATGTCTTGGCGGGTGGTCTCTTCCACGGCCTTGAGCAGCAGCGCCTTGGCGTCGTCGGTCGACAGGCCCGAAATACGCTCCAGCCGGCCACGCTGGCCCTCGACCTTTTCCAGTTCTTTGAACCGTTTGTCGATGGTACTCTGGCGCTGATTCAGGCGTTTTTCGCGCTGTTCGATCTGTTCACTGCGGCGGTCCAGCCCTCCTGCCGTTTGTCAGTCCGCTCTTCCAGGCGCTGCAGGTCACGCCGGCGTCGTTCGAGCTCGCGTTCGGTTTCTTCGCGAAACTGGAGCACCTCGTCTTTCCCTTGCAGGACCAATTCTTTGGCCGTCGTATCGGCCTCGGCAATGATCTGCGCAGCCCGCGTCTCGGCCGACTGCAACCTGGCGTTCACCTGCATACGGTGCCAGTAATAGCCAAGAGCCGCGCCCAGTGCGCCGCCGATCAAAAAGTATCACCATCCCAAACAGGATGGGTAGCGTGATCATAGTATCGTCCCTTCTTAATCAAACGCGTACAGGCGTTCACATGCACCACCATAATTCCGGATAATCCTTCAGTCATCCACATCGGCCCCGGCGGCGTCATTCAGCGCGGCCTCCCGCAGCAGGCGGTCGACGGTCGGGCGAATGACATCGTAAGCAAAGCCGCGCCGGCTCAAAAGGCGCCCATCTTCTGGCGGAACGCGTGGGGTCAGCTGTCGCCAGCGTTCAGCCTGCGGGCGGGCGGCGGCATAGGCCAGTTCCGCCGGCTCAAGATCAGCGAGCACCGTGCGAATGATGTCCGGGTGGATGCCCTTTTGCTGTAGTTCGTAGCGCAGTGCCTGCGCACCGCGCGGACGCGAACGGTTGCGGCTGGCGACCCAGGCCCGTGCAAAGGCCTGGTCATCCAGGTACCCCACGCGNNTCAGACGTTCGATAACGGCCTCGCTGTCCGCGTCACTGAGGTGGCGCGTCGCCAGGTAGCGGCGCACCTCCGCCTCACTGCGNNCGCGAAAGCTCAGGAAGTGCAGCGTCCGCGCATAAGCCTGCTCNNGCGCGTCGGCCTGCTGCAGTTCAGCGATAGCCTCATCGCTCAGCTGCTGGCCAACAGCCAGCGTTGCCGCCAGGACCGCGGCCAGGCTGAGGCCCGGTCGACCGTCCAGGAAAACATCGACCCGCTCACGTCTGTTTTGTTGGTAGACCAGTGCCGTGACAGTGTGCGTGACCATGCGTGCAACCAGGGCCTTGGCCCTAAAGCCGCGGCGTACCGCCACAGTCTTTCTTGTACTGTGTCCTTCCGCATCGCATGCACAGGCCAGCAGACGTTTGAATCTGCCAGGACACACTACACAGGATATGGACAGCCGGCGCGCGGTCACACGACCCGGTTGCACCGGTCAAAGAGGCTGTGGCATGGCGGCGACCATCCTGCCGTGAATACGGACGTCGCGCATCGTTCGCGCTGTACGAATGGGTCGCCGTGGCCAGGCGCACGATTAGCCAGGCGCCAACGGCATACCGGCCGCCAAACGAATCAGCTGATCGATGGCTTGAGCCGTCTCCACATTTGTGCGCAGGGCCAATCGGCAGTTCTCCCGGCCCTGCCCTAGCTTCTGGTCGCCAAACAGATAATAACTTCCGCGTTNTTCGATGATACCGGTGGCGACTCCTACATCCAAGAGGTCGCCTTCTTTCGAATCCCCTGTTCGGAACAAGATGTCAAACTCAGCGACTCGGAACGGTGGAGCCACTTTGTTCTTCTTCACGGTCANCCGGGTACGGTTGCCGACGACGTCGCTGCCCTGTTTGATGCTCTCGATGCGCCGGACATCCAGCCGCACCGACGCGTAGAATTTGAGCGCCATACCACCGGCGGTTGTCTCTGGGTTGCCAAACATCACGCCGATCTTTTGGCGCAGCTGGTTGGTGAACAGGACCACCGTGTTGGACTGTTTGATCGCACCCGACAGCTTACGCAGGGCCTGGCTCATCAGCCGTGCCTGTAAGCCGACATGGCTGTCACCCATCTCGCCGTCGATCTCGGCCCGTGGTACGAGCGCCGCCACGGAATCGATCGCCACCACGTCCAGGGCGCCTGAACGAATCAACGCTTCGGCGATCTCGAGTGCCTGTTCACCCGTGTCGGGTTGGGCGATGTAGAGTCCGTTCAGGTCGACGCCGCAACGGGTTGCGTACAGCGGATCGAGTGCGTGCTCAGCGTCGATATACGCACACAGGCCGCCGCGCTGCTGGGCCTCGGCAATGATGTGCTGGCAAATAGTCGTCTTGCCCGATGATTCAGGCCCGTAGATCTCGGTAATCCGGCCGCGTGGCACGCCACCGACACCCAGCGCAATATCCAGGGAAAGTGAGCCAGTGGGGATTGCATCCACGTGCAGCCCGCNTGCGCCCAGTTTCATGACCGTTCCTTCACCATAGCGCCGGGTCAGTCGGGCAACTGCTGTATCCAGGGCTTGTGCCCGATTGTCTGTGACCATCGTATGTCCAGCCGGTTGCGCGGCGGCCTGAAAGGGATCTGGCGTTACAGAAACGACACCGTACCAGGTTTAGTTTACACGAATCGACGCAAAAATCAAGTCAACCAAAAAAACAGCCGGGTTCATTGATGGCCCGGCTGTCAGGCATGAGTACTGGAAGAAAAATGGCCGGCAGTGGCCCGTTCAGAGATAGTCGCGCAGGCGGCGGCTGCGGCTGGGATGGCGCAGCCGTCCCAGGGCATGGGCTTCGATCTGCCGTACACGCTCGCGCGTAACCCCAAACTTGCGGCCGATCTCTTCGAGCGTGTAGCTGTAACCATCGGTCAGGCCGAAACGTAACTGTAGAATTCGCACTTCACGCGGCGTGAGCGTCGTGAAGACATCATCGATCACGTCACGCAGGATTTGGTGAGAGACGTTCTGGGTGGGAGAGCCGTTCTCATCGTCTTCGACAAAATCGTTGAGCGAGCTATCATCCTCGTCGCGGATGGTCATTTCCAGGCTGAGTGGGCGCTGCGACACCCGCATGATCTGTTTGACCTNTTGTGGGGTAATGTCCGCTCNGTCGCCGATTTCTTCCGGCGTCGGGTCGTACCCCAGTTGTTGGGCCAGGTTATGGGAGGTGCGGGCGACACGGTTGATCTGTTCGTACATGTGGACCGGCACCCGAATGGTTCGTCCCTGATCGGCAATGGCCCGTGTGACGGCCTGGCGAATCCACCAGGTGGCATAGGTCGAGAACTTATAACCCCGGCGGTAGTCGAACTTTTTGACCGCCCGGATCAGGCCGATATTGCCTTCCTGAATCAAATCCAGAAATGGTACACCGCGACCGATGTATTNTTTGGCGACGCTGACGACCAGCCGCGAATTGGCCTTGATCAAGCTCTCCTGCGNCGNCTGGCCATCGATCATTTGGCGCACCAACTCTTCGCGATGGGTCGATTCGTAACAACCCCGGTTGAATTCGTAACGGGCCAGTCGTCCACGTTCGATGCGCCGGGCGAAGTCGATCTCTTCTTCAGCCGTGAGGAGGGGAACCCGCCCAATTTCCTTCAAGTAGAGGCTGACCGAATCGTCCGTATCGATCTCATGTGCCCCGCGCAGATCGGCCGGCTCGTCAGCCTCTTCTACCGGCGTTGGGATGGCGACCGTGATGTAGGGTTGGATGACGTCGAACTGCGCGCTGATGCTCGGGTGTGGAGGGTTTTCGATCGCGGCAGCAAACGGGTAATCATCGCCCTCTGGTTCGCTGGCGTGCCTCTCATCGGCAAGGGGACGTTCCTCTGTGGGTACGAATGCGGAGTACCTACGGCTGATCCTCGGCTGGTCCACCACTCTGTGCTCCCTTCTCCATCGCAGGTTATGCTCATGCGCCGGCCATCATTGCGCAGGTGATTGTCAGGATACGGTATCACAAAGTAACCCCAGGGCTACGGTTTCCGGCTGGTCACACTGTGACAGTGGTAAAATAGCAGATTGTACGCCGCTTGAAAATGATTTGGCGCAGGTTACGCGACGAATTTGTGAAATCTGTCGTCAACAGGCATGGAGAGAAGGGGCCGGGATGGGGCGTTCAACCGCCTGCGCCCGCACAAAGACACTGGGCGCCAGCTTGTAGCGCGCGGGCCGCTGGAGGGCGCCGTCCAGCGGCGAGCGCGGCGCGGGCAGAAAGCGTTTGAAGAAGGGCGCGCGGAAATGTGAGACGGCCAGTTCCTGGCGAACGTCGAAATGGGCCATACGCAGCTGTTCGGTCACCCACGCGGGGTGGAAATCGAAGTTCAGGGTGACAAATTCGTACGGTTCCGGGTCGAACGGGCCCACCTGGCGGCGCAGGGCGTAACGCGCCAGCGCCTTGGCGTTACGTTTGTTGGCGTACTCGAGCACCAGCTGTCCACCGGGGCGCAGGATGCGACGCAGTTCCGCCAGGGCACGCGGTACATCGATCAGATGATGCAACACCCGCACCATGACGACGGTATCGACCGCGGCGTCGGCCAGGGGCAGCGTGTAGACGTTCCCGCGCACGAAGGCAAACCGCGGATCGCGCCCCAGCCGTCGTTGGGCCGCGCAGCATGGAGTGCGCCGGGTCTACCAGGGTAACCTGAGCATACCCGCTGTACAAATCGGCCAGGCGTCCAAAGCCCGCGCCCACCTCAACCAGGCGCCCACCCGTTGGGGGCAGCAGGGTGCGCAGGGCGCGCGTTCGACCTGGTCTCGAAAGCCCGGGCGGCCGTCCAGAATTCTGCTTGATAGGGCGGCCTCGTAGTCACACAGCGCGGGTCGATCAGTATCGCGTGTCATGGTTCCGTCCCCTTGTCGTCCACGGTATCGCAGCGGGTGATAGTTTCGCATACATTGTGGTTTTTGCAAAACGCAAAATGTTTCACGTGAAACATTGACATAACGTTAATTTGGGCAACGGACAAACCCCACCGTTCGCCCTGAGCCTGTCGAAGGGCGGGTTCATCCCGACCCGAAACCCGCCCTTGAACTGCGAATTTTTGACAGCCCTCCGGGGACTGGTATAATGCGCCCTCGAGCGCCGAGCGCGGTCAGGCTAGTGTCAACTGTGTGGCGTTATGGCGACGCTTCACCACCACAGAGAGAACGAAGAGGAGACCTGGCCCCTGGAAGGTATCAACGCTGCATCATCAGCGAAACGACCTCTCAACGACATCGGTGGTACCCATGACCCTGGTTAACCCAGATGCAGGTGCATGCACCTGACCAGGATGGGAATGATGTTGCGTCTCGGCCAAGTCCAGCGGGAAATGACCGAGATTTTTTATTTTCTGAGGTCGTTTGACACTGAAAACACCGGTCATCGAAGGGGGTGAGTCCCATTACTGTACAGCTTCGCCCTGGCGAGTCTCAAGACAGCCTGTTGAAGCGGTTCCGCAAGGCCGTTGCCGAGGCACGTATCTTGCCCACGGTGCGTCAGAAGCGCTGGTTCACGCCAAAGAGTGAACTGCGACGCATCAAAAAACAAAAAGCTATTCGCAAAGCCCGGCGCACAATGCGCAAGCGCGAGTTGAGAATTCAGCGTTGAGCGCCGCCAGGTGGTGGCGTGTGGCCAGGCCACACGCCACCACCAATCCGCTGTCAGCGGTCAGAATGACAGAGAGGGGTATCCGAGGAATGACCAAAGCCGAAGAAGAGAAAATCATCGTGGAAGGTACGATCACCGAAACCTTGCCCAATACCATGTTTCGCGTGATACTCGACAATAACCACGAAGTGCTTGCTTACCTGTCAGGCAAAATGCGTAAATATTACATTCGTGTACTGCTCGGTGACCGCGTGCGTTTGGAACTTTCACCGTACGACCTGACGCGCGGCCGTATTATTTATCGCCACAAGAAATAAGTTCTCCTGTTCTTTGTCCCGTTGATCTACTCCTACCGCTCTGTTAGGTTAGATTGTACGCCTCCCTCGTCACCGTGTCGGCGCAGAATCGTGACACCAGCCAACCACAGAGCACGATAACAAAAACCTGTCGATCGACAGGTTTTTCGATGCGTCATGGGTTCGCGGCAATCGGCACTGCCCCAGCCGCCTGCCGGGCTTTGAAACCGGCCTGGCGCGCATAGTCGATCGCATCCGCCAGAATGCGCAGCGCCTCCTCGGGGTTGTGAAAACCCATGCTGTTTTCAGCCGCGATGAAATCCCAGCGTAGTTGCGATTTGCGGTGCAGCTGGCGNNCGTCGTTCAACAGCGCCGTGTCGTGCGTCGGCAGCTGGGCGGTGTCGCTGATGGCCTGAATGGCGCTGATCAACGCCTCTTCCGTGCGACTCATGGTTGTCGAAACCTGGATTTGAATCACCCCAACGCGGTCGATGGCGTACTGCACATCGTGGTGGCAGGTGCCGCAGGCCTGTTCGGCGTACTTCAGCGGGCTGGCTACGAAGTGTGAACTGTATTTGGCTGCACCATCGCTCTGGTAGGGCATGTGGCAGTCGGCGCAGGCCACGCCGGCCTTGTAGTGGGTGCTGTCCGCCGTGAANNCGAGCTCGAACTCCGGGTGCTGCATCTTGATCATCGGTGCGCCCGAGATGGCATGCGCCCAGTCGCTGAACGGTTTGCCATCCACCAGCAAGGTGTCGTAATACTTCTCGATGTCTTCGATGCGNNTACCGTTGGCCCACGGGAGGATGAGGTACTTGTCGGATCCCCTGAAATAGTATTCGACGTGGCAGTTCGCACAAACGACGGTGCGCATCTCCTGGCGACTCAGCGCATCCGGGTTTTTGCCCTGCGCCGTCAGCGCTTCGCGCAGCGCCGGGTTGGTGACGATGAGGTTCAGCGTGCCCGATTCATGGCAGTTGGCGCAGCTGATGGTGTTGTTGACCATGGTTTTGGNCTCGCTGAACGGCATCGCGTAGCGCGCGGGCGTCAGTTCGGCCCACAGCCGCGGGTTNNATCGGCTCTTGCACGACATGCAGGTGCCGGCGGTGGGGTTACGTTCCGTCGCGACCACGTCCTCCAGCGCCCAGTAGTGACCGCGGTCCTCTTTGTAGTCGACGGAAAAGGCGTTGCCGGCAAAGAGGGTGACCAGGCGCGNGTTTTCCTCCAGCTTCTGGAACGGAACCGAGCCACCGAACGTGGTCCGCGCCATTTCCTGCGTGCGCAGCCAGCTGTCGTACTGCCGCGGGTAGTTCACCGCCCACTTCGTCGGGTCTGGCTCCATGGGCGCAATCGACACCAGCGGTTGTGGTCCGCGTACTGGGGCGGGCTGATTGCTCAAAAAGGCAAAAACCCCGATCAACAGCAGGGCCAGGGCAACGATCACCCCGTGAGAATCCAAATGGTTCGTTTTGAGCTTTGCATGGGATTTGTCGCCAATCCTATGGCTGCGATGCCAATTCGTACAGGGTGCGTCCGCGTGTGCCGTGCGGCACCGTGCGATGGCAGTCGAAACAGTCTCGACCCGCATCGGGTTGACCATCGCCAATCTGGGACACCATCCNCGCGTGGCAGCGAATGCAGTTTTCTTGAATGANCCNGCGTGACGAGGCTTTGGCCCGAATCGCATCGGGGATGTGGCCCGTGGCAAAGGCCGTCACATGGTTGAAGCCGGACTCGGCCTTGACCAGGTATTTGGGGATCAGGGCATGCGGCGTATGGCAGTCGTTACATGTCGCCGCCGTGCGGTGCCCACCATGATACCAGCCCTCGTACGCCGTCCCCATGACGTGGCAGTTGTTGCAGGCCTGGGGATCGTCCGTTAGATAGGAAGTGAAGTTCGTCAGGCGCATGCCGGCCGCGATGACAACCAGCAGCGCCGTTCCACTGATGATTAGCGCGATCTTGGCCATGACTGTGCGTTTGGGGAGAACCTTTCCAGGCAGCCGGTCGCTCAACGACCGGTAATCATGGGCGCGACCCACGGGTCAGTCGCACGCCTGGCAGGCAGTCTACCGGAGATACGGCGGGGTTGCCATGATCTATCTCATACGCGAATACCCGGCCCACCCGACGCATGTGCGCCGGCCCGCCGAACCAGCCGCGCAGCCAACGCCGCTTGGCCAGCTTCAGCCCGGGGCCAGGCCCTTGAGCGCCCGGCTCGGATGCGTCAGCCCCGAACCATACGCATGATGCGCCAGGCCAACGCCGCGGCCCCGAACCCGTTGTCGATATTGACCACCGCGACCCCAGGCGCGCAGCTGTTGAGCATGGCCAGCAGGGCAGCCAAACNCCCAAAACTCGCCCCATAACCGATACTGGTCGGCACTGCGATCACGGGCCCACCAATGAGGCCACCCACCACGCTGGCCAGTGCACCCTCCATGCCCGCCACGACGATCACCAACGCCGCGTCGGCCAGTCGTGCGCGCTGGGCCAGCAGGCGGTGCACGCCGGCCACCCNCACGTCATTGATCCGCACCACACGCTGTCCCCACAGCCCAGCAGNCACGGCGGCTTCTTCGGCCACCGGCAGATCGGAGGTGCCGGCCGTCGCCACACAGACGTAGGGCCCTCCTCNGGGCGGCGCTGGAGCCTCACCCAGGGTCATGAGGCGCGCCAGGGTGTGGTAATGGGCGGCGGGCAGCTGGCCCTGGACGTACGCGGCCTGCTCGGGCGTGGCGCGGGTGGCCACGGCGTAACCGTTGCGTGCGCTGAGAACCTGCAACAACTGTGCCACCTGTTCGCTGGTTTTGCCCGCGCCGTAGATGACCTCGGGAAGGCCTGTACGCAGCGCGGTGGTTGTCCACGCGGGCGTAATCCTCCACCGTTTCGTACGGCAGGTCGCGCAGCGGCCAGGGCTTCATCGACCGAGGTCTCGCCGGCCTGCACAGCCATCAACAATGCCGTCAGGCGTTCAATTTGCATGGTGCAGACTCGTGGGCTTCGGCCGGGTCAGGGCATCGTTCAGGCTGCCGCTGCGGTAACCGCGCAGGTCGAGCGTGACGTACAGGTAACCGGCCGCGCGTACCCCTTCGTCGATCAGGGCCGCTGCTCGAACGCGCGCCAGTTCATCGGGCGCCACTTCGATGCGCGCCAGGTTGCCGTGGTGGCGCACCCGTATCTGGCGGAAGCCGGCCTCACGCAGGACGCGCTCCGCCGCATCGATCATACGGAGCGCTTCGAGGGTGACCGGCGTTCCGTAGGGGATACGCGACGACAGGCAGGCCAGCGCCGGCTTGTCCCACACACTGAGGCCGGNCTCCTGCGCCCAGGCCCGGACTTCGGCCTTGCCGATGCCGGCATCCTTGAGTGGGCTGAGGATGCCCCGCTCGACGCCNNGGCGTGCGCCGGGCCGGTAATCGCCCAGGTCGTCCCAGTTCAGGCCATTCAACACCGCACGCAGGCCGCGNNCGGCCGCCAGGGGCACGAGCAGATCGTACGCTTCGGTCTTGCAGAAGTAGCAGCGATCGGGTGCATTACGTGCGTAGTTGGGGTCGTCCATTTCGTGGGTGTGCACCAACTCGTGGGTCGCGCCGGCCTNCCGCGCAAAGTGCTGGGTGGCCTCCAACTCCCACGACGGGAGGGAGGGCGAAACCGCGGTGGCCGCCAGGACCCGGTCACGGCCCAGGGTCTGCACGGCCACCGCCAGCACCAATGCGCTGTCGACGCCGCCGGAAAAGGCCACGAGCACCGAACCGACCTCGTGCAGCTGGGCGATGACGCGCCTGCTTTTCAGCTAATGGCAGATCAGGCGCCGCCGGTCGCCCCACGCGCAGATGCCTGGTCCACAAACGTTATCGATGTCACAACTCACCCCTTTTTGCTGATCTTCTGTCACAACGGTTAGACGGTCAGAAACCGGGATTCTCTTTGTCACAGATGCCAATCGAACACAACACGTGATTGTATCGCCTCAGTAGGCCGGCGTCAAGCGAAGGTGCTCCTGTTCGGGCTGAGCCTGTCGAAGCCCGTGAGCGGGCCGCCCTTCGACAGGCTCAGGGCGAACGGTTGAGGGGTGGGCAGGGCGGCGGTGGCGGCGCGTTTGGCGTCACAGCCCAAACCCTGGTAGAATGGCCGCAGCACAGCCAACACGAGACCAGCCAATGTCCATCCCGACTTTCATTGAACAGATGCCCAAAGCNCGGCTCCACCTCCACCTGGANGGGGCTATCGCCCCGGCGACGTTGCTCACGCTGGCCGAACGCCATGGCCGACCCCTGCCGGCCGAGACGGTGGAAGGGCTGCAGGCCTGGTACCAGTTCACCACCTTTCGCCACTTTATCAACATCTACCTGACGATCCAGGCCTGCATCCGCACGGCTGACGATTTTGCCTTCATCGTCTGTGCGCTGGCCGCCGACCGCGCCACNCAGAACATCCGCTACTCAGAAGTGACGGTCACGCCCTACACGCACATCTGGCAAGACAAGGGCCTGCACCCGGCCGACATCATCGCCGGCCTGGAGGAGGGCCGACGCCAGGCCCGGCGCGATTTTGGCGTCGAACTGCGCTGGGTGTTCGACATCCCGCGTAACCTGCCCGAACCGGCCGGCGGCTGGACGGCCGACTTTGCCATCCAGCATATGGATCGGGGCGTGGTGGGGTTTGGCCTNGGGGGTGACGAGGCCCGCGCCGCACCNGGGCTGTGGGCGGCGCCTTTTAACCGGGCTGTGGCGGCCGGCCTGTACAGTGTGCCTCACGCGGGCGAAGTTGCCGGGCCGGCCAGCGTCTGNGGGGCCATTCGCGCCCTGGGCGCGCGNCGTATTGGCCACGGCGTACGCAGCATCGAAGACCCGGCCCTGGTGAACTACCTGGTCGAGACCCAGATCCCGCTGGAGGTGAACCCCACCAGCAACCTCTGCCTCAATGTGTATCCCAACTTCGCCGCCCATCCCCTGCGCCCTGTGNNGGATGCTGGCGTCTACGTTACGGTCAACTCGGACGATCCGCCGATGTTCAACACCAGCCTGACTCAGGAATACCAGGTGCTGCATGACCATTTCGCGTTTTCCGTCGCCGGCCGAAGCCATTGCCCTGCGCGCCGTCCAGGCCGCGGCGCCGCTGGGCCTCGATGCCGCTGGCAAACGCGAGCTGACGCAGGCGTTCCAGAGCGAGTTTGCTGCACTGCGCCGCGCGTACGGTGTGTAGGAGGCGCTGCCATGAGCCGATCGAACTTGCGCCGGCCGATCGACTGGACTCGCGGCCCTCACTGCGCTGCTCAACACAAGTTACGCCGACTACTTCGTCCCGTCGCAGCAGACCGCCGACCAGGTTGCCAGCTCGCTGCACGCCTGGGACATCGATCTGGCGGGGTCCACCGTGGCGTTCGTCGACGGCGCGGCCGTGGGCGTTGCCCTCCTGGGGTGCGCGGTGCGCACGGCTGGATTGGCGGCCTGGGGTGGCGCCAGCCTGGCGACGTCAGGGCATCGCCCGTCGCCTGCTGATGCACAGCCAGGCCATGGCCCGGGCGCGGGTTGACCCGGCTGGACCTGGAGGTGCTGACCCGCAATACACCGGCCCTGGCCCTCTACCAGGAACTCGGTTTCAGCATTCAGCGTGGCTCCTGGTGTGGCAGCGGTCGGCCGCGCAGGGTGCGCTGCCCGACCCTTATCGGAAACTACAGCCGGCCGACCCGGCCTGGGCGGTGGCCAACAGTCCCACCTGGCACGATACCGCGCCCTGTTGGCAGCGCGGCGGCTTCCCTACGCCAGCTGAGTGGGGACCTCCGCGCAGTCTGTATCACCGATGCGGAGGGCGCACCACAGGCCTACTGCCTGTTTCGCCAACCGGAGGCGGACCAGCTGCGCCTGCTCGACGTGGGTGCGGCCCCGACGCCAACGTGCGCCGCGTCGGCCGCGATTTGTTGCAGGACTTCCACCTGCGTCACCTGGGAAAACCGTGACCCTGGTCAACGAACCGGTCGAAAGCGGCTGGAACCCGGTCTTTGTCGCACTGGGCTACTACGTCGTGGAACGCCAGCACGAGATGCGCTGGCTGGTCGGGTGAGCCGTGGCGCCGCAGAAACCCACCAACACCCGTCGCGAACAGCGCGCCAGTGAGCGTCGGCTGTTCATCGTTGTCATTGCGTTTCTGTTGATCGTCGGCGGTGCGCTGATCGGCGTCGTCTACGGCGGGCGGGCAGTCGTCACTGGCTTGATCTGCCTGTTGGCGGGGTCGGCATTCTGCTGCTGCTGTGGCTGCTGCTCACCGGGCTGGAGCGCTGGGCGAACCGCGAGGAGTGAGCGTTCAGCGATTCAAAATACGCTGGATATTGGTGCATCAAGCGCCCATGGCGGATCATGGATCATCTCACGGGAACGGTCGAGCGCATCACCTTTCATAACGAAGAGAACGGCTACACAGTGGCCCGGCTGACGCCGGAGGGTAAGTCGTACACCGTCGCGCTGATTGGCAACATGCTGGGCATCAATGTCGGTGAGCATATCGCCGTCAGCGGCCAGTGGGCGTCCCACCCGCAGTACGGCCGTCAGTTTCGCGTCGAAACCTTTCACCTCAAGCTGCCGGCGACGGCGGCTGGCATCGAAAAGTACCTGGGTTCAGGGCTGGTCAAAGGGGTCGGTCCCGTGACGGCGCGGCGCATCGTGCATCAGTTTGGGGCCGACACGCTGCGAGTCATCGACGGACANCCCGCCCGCCTGGGTGAAGTGCCNGGGGTTGGCCCCAAACGCGGCGAACTGATCCAGGCCGCCTGGCGCGAGCAGCGTGCCATTCGCGACGTGATGCTGTTCTTGCAGGAGAATGGGATCAGTACAGCTCTGGCGGTGAAGATCTACCGCCAGTACGGCGATGAGTCGGTCGCCATCGTGCGGCAGGACCCCTACCGTCTGNNGCGCGACATCGCCGGCATCGGGTTCATCACCGCCGATCGGATTGCGCACAACCTCGGCCTGGCNCCCGATTCGCCGGCACGCGCGGCNGGCGTGACGTATGTCCTGCACCANGCGCCCGATGACGGTCACGTGTACGTGCCCCAGTCCGAGCTGATCGATGCCGCGGCGTCGCTGCTGGAAGTGCCAGCCACACTGCCGGCCGACGCGCTCGTCGAGCCCAACNNAGCACGCCGACATCCACGTCGAAGCCCTGGCCCGCCCCCTGCCAGCGCCTACCAGACTGCGGCCGCAGAACCCCAGGCGCTCCAGGAAGAACGGGCCGTCTACCTGATGCCGTTCTATTACGGCGAGGTGGGCGTGGCGACCCGGCTGCAGCGCCTGCAAGAAACCCCCAGCGACCGCCTGTGGCAGTTCCAGCGCTTCGACTGGACGCACGCCTTCGGCGTAGCGCAGCATCAGACGGGCGTCGTTCTGGCGCCGCCGCAGCGCACGGCCGTGGAGGCGGCCCTCACCCACCGCCTGACCGTGCTGACCGGCGGGCCTGGCACGGGTAAAACCTCCACCGTCGCAACGCTCATCCACATCCTGGAGGCGACCGGGCATACCTGCCTGTTAGCTTCACCCACCGGGCGGGCAGCCAAACGCCTGAGTGAGGCCACCGGACGGGCCGCGCGGACGATCCATCGTCTGTTGGAGTTCAAACCGGGGGANGGGACACTGTTCCAGCGTCACGAGCAGAANCCCCTCGATGCCGATTTGATCATCGTCGATGAGGCCTCGATGCTGGACCTGCTGCTGACCAATCACCTGCTGCGTGCAATCCCCAACGGTGCACACCTGCTGCTGGTGGGGGACGTCGATCAACTGCCCAGCGTCGGCGCCGGTGACGTGCTGCGCGACATCATCGAATCNGGGGCCGCGACGGTGGTGCGTCTGGAGACGATCTTTCGCCAGGCACGCGGTAGCTTTATCATCGAGAACGCCCACCGCATCAACCGCGGGAGATGCCGGAATGGCGCCCGGCGTGTGCGCGACTTTTTCCTGTTCAAGGCTGAAGATGCCGAGCGCGCGGCCGCTCTGGTCGTCGAAGTGGTCACACAGCGCATTCCGCGCCGTTTTGGCCTGGCGCCATCCGCCATTCAGGTGCTGNNGCCCATGCACCGCGGGCCGGCCGGCGTGGGCAACCTGAACGTGCTGCTGCAAGCCGCGCTCAACCCGCCCGACCCCACNAAGCCCGAGAAACGCGTCGGCGGGCACATCCTGCGCCTGGGCGACCGGGTCATGCAGACGACCAACAACTACCAAAAGGAAGTTTTCAACGGCGACGCAGGTGAGATCGTGCGTCTGAAGCCGGTGGAGCAGATTCTGACGGTGGATATGGACGGGCGCACGGTCGATTACAGCTTCCTGGAACTGGACGAGTTGGCGCTGGCCTACGCGATCAGCGTGCACAAAGCCCAGGGTTCGGAGTANCCCGCGGTTGTCATTCCCCTGCTCACCCAGCACTACATGATGCTGCAGCGCAACCTGCTCTACACCGCCGTCACGCAGGCNTGGGAGCTGGTGGTCATCGTTGGCTCNCCCCGCGCCATCGCCATTGCCGTACGCAACAACCGCGTCACCNNGCGCTACACCGGCCTGGCTGAGCGACTTGGTAGGGGATAGGGGTTGGGAGAGTGGGGGCGGGATAAGGGATGTAGGGGCTGGAGACCAAAACCCCATCCCCATCCCCTATCCCCTATCCCCTATCCCCTATCCCCCATCCCCTACGCACGCGGGCGTTCGCGGAGTTTGACGGTGAGGGTGAGCTCCTGGCTGCCGCGCACCACTTTGAGGGTGGCGTCGGAACCGACGGCGTACTGCAGCAGCGCCTGGGGCAGCGGTGTCTGATCGTCGATGGTGGCGTTCCCCAGGGCGACGATCACATCGCCGGCGTAGGCCAGCCTGCGCACTGGGCATTACCGACCACCTCGCACGTAGGCTCCCTGGCTCACACTGATGTTGTTTTCGGCGGCGATTTGCGGGTTCATCGGCTCGAACGTAATCCCCAGGTACGGTCGGCGCACCGTGCCAGTGGCGATCAGCTGATCAGCCACGACGCGCACCGTGTTGCTGGGGATCGAGAAACCAAGCCNCTCCGCCGGGTCACCCATGCCGGCCGAGCCGCGTACCACCGCCACGTTGATGCCAATCACCTCCCCATCCAGGTTGATCAGGGNGCCACCCGAGTTGCCGTGGTTGATCGGCGCATCGGTCTGCAGCAGACCGTCCAGCGCATCGAGCGAACGGTTGAACCCACTGAGCACCCCTGCGGTGACTGTGTTACGGAAGTCGCCCAGCGCACTGCCGATGGCGGCCACACGACTGCCCGGTTGCAGCTTGCCGGAATCGCCCANGGAGGCCACGGCCGGCACACGACCAGTGACCTTAAGAACCGCCAGATCGAAATCAGGCGCGGTACCGACCAGGCTGGCGGAAACGCGACTGCCGTCGGCGTACACAACCACGAAACGGCTGCTGCCGTCGACGACGTGGTTGTTGGTGATCACGTGACCCTCCTGGTCGATGAAGACACCCGAACCGGCGCCGGCCTCGGTCAGGATCGTCACCGTGGCCGGTTTGACGCGGGCCACTGCCGCCACCAGGCGATCGTCGGCCGAACTGGCGGCCGGCGGTGGTGTGTCCGATTGGCGCGTGGACGGCAGCGCAGAGTCGTTCACGAAACGCGCATTGGCCAGCGTGGCCTGCGTTGGTGCGACCGGCTTGGGCGCCAACAGCACGGTCGTCGCGGCCCCAACCGCGGCGCCACTGGCAAAGATAACGGCAACCGCCACGAAGAGCAGCACGAGAAACGGCCACAGCGGCCGGCCGCGCCGTTGTGCGGCATCGGTATGATTCATCGTATCGTAACCCCTATCGATTCACTACAGATACTGGTCGCCGTGCGACAGCCACCAGTCGTAAGCGGGTCGGCGCTGGCGCCGCCCGACGCACAATAGTACGACGCCTGGATTAAAGCCACATGAGGAAAATCTGAATCTCGCCTAATTTCTGCACGGTTGGGGCGCCGTGGTACAATGCCTGCCGTGAAAGACATTTACCCGATCACTACCAACGTCGCGGCCGACGTTTGGGATTCNTTTGTCGCCGACCATCCGTACGGTCACCTGTTGCAGACCAGCCGTTGGGGTGAGTTGAAAGCCCGTTTCGGCTGGCAGGTGGCGCGTGTTGCGCTGCACGAGGGGCATACGATTCTCGCCGGCGCCCAAATCCTGCTGCGCCGCACACCCTGGGGTCAGTACTTTGCCTACGTTCCTCGCGGGCCGGTGGTCGACTGGTCGCGTGACGACCTGGTGGCATCACTTTTGCCGGCCGCCGCACGGGCAGCCCGCCAGCGGCGCGCCTACCTCCTGCGGCTGGGCTCNGAGCTGATGGACGATACGCTGTGGGCACAGCGCCTGACCGGTTATGGGCTGCACCCGTCGCCCGAAACGGTGCAGCCACGCAGCACGGTGCACATCGATATCGCCGGGCCAGAAGCGCAAATACTCGCCCGGATGAAACAGAAATGGCGCTACAATGTCCGCCTGGCCNNACGCAAAGGCGTGCAGGTGCGGCCCGGGACACGCGCCGACATGCCGGCCATCCAGCAACTCTTGCAGCTGACTGGCGAACGGGACGGTTTTGGGATCCACAGCGCTGACTATTACAGCACAGCGTACGACCTGTTCGTACCGGCCGGCCTGGCCACCTGGCTGCTGGCCGAATATGCCGACGAACTGCTGGCGGCCATCGCCGTGTTCGGGTTGGGAACCCACGCCTGGTACCTGTGGGGCGCCTCCAGCAACAGTCAGCGTAACCTGATGCCCAACCACGCCGTGCAGTGGGCCGCCATCCAATGGGCCAGGCAACGGGGCTGTACAACCTATGACTTGTGGGGCATACCGGATGAAGTGGGTATCAAGGCCAGCCAGGGCGTCCTAAACACCGATACCGAGNNGAGGACCTGGTCGGGCGAGGGCCTGTGGGGCGTCTGGCGCTTCAAGCAGGGGTTTGGCGGGCAGGTCGTGCGCTACGTGGGGGCGTGGGATCTGATTCTGTCACGCCCGGGCTACTGGCTGCACCGCCTTGGCCAACGCTACCCGCCCCGTACGTGAACGTATAGAGAAACCGGGTTTTGATCCCGGACAGCTACCATGGCCCGGGTCAGGCGAACGCGGAAAACGATCTCCTCCCAAACCCTCAGCGAAAGAAATCGATCCAGGTGATGCTGAATGCCGGCGGCTGGACGGTGAAAAATCGGGCGGGGCGTCGAGCCGGTAAGTCTTCTCGGACAGTCCCCGGTATCCGAACCCCCGCCTCGCGCGTCACCGTGACCGGCATCCAGTAGGGCTCCGGCGTCAGCGGTTGTTCCACACCGTCTTTGATCAGAGTCTGTCGCGCCTGGTCGCTGCCATCGTTGGCCACTGCAACGTCGATTTTGACTGCCCCGTAGGTCAGGGTGAACTGCTCCAGGCCCTTCAGGTGCAGCTGAAAGACGAAGGCCGTTGGGTATGGCCCCGCCAGCACCTGCACTGCGGCCGCGCCGATCCCGGTCTGACTCGCGATGTCCAGCGTGGCCGTCCCATCCACCACCTGGACGTCGATCCGATCATCGGCCCTGCCCAGCGTCGTTTCGATCACCGTCGATGTGCCAGCCCGGGCAGTGGGCGCCGCCGGTGCGGCGGCGCCCGGCGCGGTCGCTGGGACACACGCCCCAGCAGCAGCAACGCGGCCACGCAGCCGCCCGCGATCACCAGTTCTCGCAACTCTCATCGTGCGTGCCTTTCTGCCAGCATCCCTTCGTCTTGTATTCCAGCAGTTCGTTGGAGAGGGCTTGTTCGCGTGAACGTAGCCGCCACTTGCCGTACCCCAAGCGCTGCCGGCGATTACCTGTCGCGCCGCGCCACTTGCAAAATGGTCTCTCCGGCAAACTGCTCGCGCGCCGGTCATGCCCACGCTTCGATGCGCGCGACTGCGCGTCGCCGGCCCCGCTGATGGTCAGCTCCAGCCGGGCGCCCAGGCCACGACCACGGCCTGCACCGCGATGTCATTGCGGCGCGGTGCCACCACCAGCTCGCGCTGCTCGTCGAGCAGGCGCACCCAACGGTCGGTGACGGCTTCTGCTTCATGCTGGAAATCGGTTCGCAGATCGCTGATCTCCTGCTCGAGGCTGGCCACGGCCCGGTTCCCCTCGGCGACGTCCAGGCGCGCCTGTTCAGCCATGCGCTGTTTGGCCAACGGCACCGAGGCCACCCGCATGCGGCGCGCCCCAAAGAGCAGAATGGTCAATGATTCAGCGATACTGGCCCACGTCTCACGACCGCGTGCCGCCGCCTCGGCCTCGTCCTGCGCCAGNNATTGTCGTGCGCGCTGCAAGCGGCTGTGAATGCGCGCCAGGCGTGGGCGGTACTTGAGCCGCAACTGGTCGACCTGATCGTCGCGTGCGGCGCGGGCGACCTGCTCACAGCGAATGCGGAAGTCACGCGCNNCTTCGCCCGGTTGCGAATAGAGCTTGAGCGTGGGGTTGTGNNCCAACGTATGACGCGCCGTGCGGTACAGGTAATCGGCCAGGTCGTTGGCCAGGGTTTGCAGGCGCCNGCCGCCCACGGTTGACGGCACGGGTACGAACAGGGCGCCCGGTTCAGGCGCCGGGTCTACAGCCTGGCCCGGCGGCAGATGCTGCGCCTGGTTCCAGCGCGGCGGCGCGGTCGTTACCGGCAGCAGGTAGCTCAACTCCTGCACTTCATCGACCGCCAACCTGCGATCGACAAAGTGCACCTGGGCCTGCGCCAACAGGGCGGGACGGTAGACCAGGTCACTGTGGCCAGGCGGCACGGTCATACCCGTCTGGCGCTGGGCGCGCGCGCCGCTTCGGGGCAAGGCCAGCGGCAGGTAGACCTGGGTCACGCCCGGCGGCAGCAGGGGCGGTACGGGCGACAGGTCAGGCTGCATCACCGTCCGGCCGGCAACGCTCGGCGCTGCGTCGGGCGCGTGGGCTGTGGGGGCTAACTGGGCACGCCTGGCTGCCATCAAGTCATGGATCTGCGGCCGGGTCAGTGGCCCACGCAGGTAGCAGAGGGTCCACCGTGTCTTGAACCGCAGCAGCCCGGCATCATGCACGTTGTGCAGCAGGAACTGACGCGGCGCAAGCCCCGAGATGGCGCGGTCGATCGTCGCCCGGTCGAAGACCGTGCCTTCGCCNNGACGCGACCCCTCCAGGCCATCCAGCAGGCGTTCTTTGTCACGCTGGGCCTGCAAGCGACCGATGAACCAGGTACCCATGTTGGTGGNCCCTTTGTAATCGAGGTCGGCCGGGTTCTGGGTGGCCAGCACGATGCCCAGGCCAAACGCGCGNNCCTGCTTCAGCAAACGCAGCAGCGGGCCTTTGCTCGGCGGCGCCCCCAGCGGCGGCAGAAAACCATACACCTCATCCATGACCAGCAGNNGGCGCAGGCTGCTGGTGCCGGACTGNNCCCGCGTCCAGGCCAGCACCTGCTCCAGCAGCAGAGACACGAAAAACATGCGCTCACTGTCACTGAGGTGTGCGATGTAGAAGATCGAAACGCNGGGCTGGCNCCTGGGGCCGTACAGCAGCTGATCGACATTCAGCGCCGCGCCGTTCAACCAGGTCTGGAAGGAGGNGGCCGCAACCAGGCCGTTGAGGTCCATCGCCAGCTTGAAGCGGTCTTTGGGCGGGAAAAAGATGTCGACGTCGGTCACACCGAGGGTGCGCACGGNGGGCGTCTGAATTGCGTGGATCAGCGTGGCCAGGTCAACCGTCTGGCCCTGCCGCCAGTAGTACTCGAAGATTGTCGCCAGCAGAATGTGCTCACGGCTGCGCACCGGGTCGCTGTCGATACCGACCAGCCCCAGAATGGCCGCCGCCGTCGAGCCGATCTGCTGCCGCAGCTCCTCGGCATGCGTGTCCCANNCGACTGCCCTGGCGTGCAGGCTGTGCAGGATGTTGACCGGCAGACCGGCGTCGCTGCCCGGCGTGAAGATCAGGCATTCGGCCGCGTCGCGGTAGGCCTGGATGCGCCCNNCCGTCTGGCCCCACTCGGCCAGGCCACGCTGCCAGGTGGCGGCTACCTGCGCGGCGTAGGCTTCGATCGTTAGGCCCGCCTGCTGCGCGTCGTCGGGGTTGACCCAGGGCAAAAACTCGGCCGGCTGCAGGCTGGGAAAGGCCAGCAGGAGGTTGGTCAGGTCGCCCTTGGGGTCGATGACGATCACCGGCACGCGGTCGATCGCCGCCTCTTCGACCAGGCCAATGGCCAGGCCAGTTTTGCCGCTGCCGGTCATGCCCACGCACATGGCGTGAGTCGTGAGGTCACGCCCCTCATAGAGCAGCGGGGTGTTGCGCAGCTGGCCGGTTAGCTGATCAAATGGCCGACCCAGGTAGAAAAAGCCAAAACGCTCGAAATCGTCCACGCCCATCACGCCTTGTGCCTCGGGTGCAAGTTTACGCTTCAGTCCAATAGAAACCGGGTTTTCCGGTACCTGGGGCCATGGTTGCCGTCGCCGCAGCAAAAACCGGGTTTCTCTGATTTACGCGCTATTTTACTTCAGGCGGTGGGCTTAGGCAAACGACTCGCACATTTGTGCGAGTCGTTTGCCGTTAGTGCAGTTGTAGGATCAACCACAGGATCGCCAGGCTCGCGGCGATCCGCCAGGCCAGGGAAACCAGCGTGGGCTGGGCGCGGCCACGGCGATGGGGTCGGAATCATGTGGGCGCATACGCGGTGTTCATCCTCTCGTCGACATGATGTAACTGCCGCGTGTGACGAGTGAGCACGATCGCTGGTTACACACATTCAATCCTGCATGGCCAACAGCTTGACGACGGTGACACCGTCACNCCCTTCGCCCGCCTCACCGCTGCGCACTTCTTTGACGAGCGGGTTGCGCCGCAGCTCATCACGTACGACCCGGCGCAGGGTGCCGGTGCCCTTGCCGTGGATGATGCGCACCCAGGGCAAACCTGCCAGGTAGGCATCGTCCAGGTATTTTTCGAGGGTCGGCAGCATTTCATCGACCGTCTGGCCGCGCAGGTCGATCTCCATGCTCGGGCCGGCCACCANGGCCGCCGCCGGCCATGCGCATACGTCCGCCGGTCGGTTCCTCGGCCGTTTGTTCGGCACGCGCGCGCCCAGGTCGCCCAGCGGCACAGTCAGGCGGAACGAGCCGATCATGACCTGTGCCTCACGCGTCGGNNTGGCGGCCACGATGCCGCTGGCCTGCAAGGTGCTGATCCACACCCGGTCACCGGGTGCGAGGGGCCTNNCTACGGCCGGCGTGGCCGGTTCGTTGTCTGCAGTTGCCGGCAGCGGCGCCTGCGCCTGGCTGCGCGCGGCCACGACCTCCGCGGCCTGGGTCAGAAAGGCCTGGTGCGTCGATTCACCGCCGGCAAATGGCCCCAGGCCAGCCAGCCGCTGGCGCAGGTCGGCCAGTTCGTCGTGCAGGGCGTCAAGCTCGGCCTGCGCCTGGGCACGCGTCTCGTTCAGTACGGCGCGGCGTGCCTCTTCGATGCGCGCCAGCTGGTAGCGCAGGTCGGCCTCGAGCACCTGCACCTGGCGNNCGCGGATCTCGGCATCGCCCTGGGCCTTGAGCGCGGCGTTGTGCGCAGCCTTGATTTCGGCCAGCAGCGCCTCCGATTCCAACGACTCGGGCCGCACCAACGCCTCGGCCTGGGCCACGATCGGTTCGGGCAAACCCAGGCGGCGGGCAATCGCCAGCGCATTGGAGCGCCCGGGCAGGCCGATGCGCAGCTCGTACGTCGGGGAAAGGGTGTCCACGTCGAACTCGACGCTGGCGTTGCGCACACCGGGCGTGCCTTGAGCAAACACCTTCAGGTCCGAATAGTGCGTCGTGGCCAGCAGGGTCACCCNGCGCTCCAGGAAGTTGACCAGCAGCGCACGCGCCAACGCCGAACCCTCCTCCGGGTCGGTGCCGGCGCCGAGTTCATCCAGCAGCACCAGGCAGCGGTTGTCCGCTTCATCCAGGATATCGATGATGTTGGTCAGGTGCGNAGCGAAGGTCGACAGACTCTGCTCGATGCTCTGCTCGTCGCCGATGTCGGCATAGATGCCCTCGAATACCGAGAGCTGGGCGCCTTCGTCGGTCGGAATCTGCATACCCGACTGCGCCATCAGCGCCAACAGCCCGACCGTTTTGAGCGCCACCGTCTTGCCGCCGGTGTTGGGGCCGGTGACAACCAACACGTAGTAGTCCGGTTCGATCCACACGTCGATCGGTACGACCGTAACCGGGTCCAGCAGCGGGTGACGCGCCCGTTTCAGGTTGATCGTCGAACCGGGGTGCAGCATATCGATCGTGGGGCCATCGGCCGGCACATCGGCGCGACGGCGTGTGCGTGCGCTGGGGCGTGGCCTGGGGCGGAACGGTACCAGCTGCGGCTCACTGGCCAACAGGGCATCGGCGTAACGGGCNNGGGCCAGCACCAGATCGAGGTGGGCCAGGGTTTCCACCGTGCGCCGGATGTAGGTCGCTTCATCGGCCACCAACTGGGTCAACGAGAGCAGAATACGTTGGATCTCTTCTTCTTCGGCCAGCCTGGNCTCACGCCAGGCGTTGTTCAGGTCGACCGTCGCCAGCGGCTCGATGAAGAGGGTTGCACCGCTGCCCGATTGATCGTGAATCAGGCCAGGGATGCGTCCCTTGAACTCGCTGCGCAGCGGAATCACGTAGCGCCCGTGGCGTTGCGTGACGATCGGTTCCTGGAGGTANNGGGCGTTGGCGGCGGAGACCACCATACGCTGCAAGGTCGACATCAGGCGGTCGTGTGCGACTCTCAGTTCACGGCGAATACGGCCCAGGGCATCGCTGGCCGAGTCGAGCACCTCGCCGCGCTCGTTGATGCAGCGCCCGATCTCCTGTGTGACGTTGTCNNACAGGGGTAGGCGCGCGGTCAGGTCGGCCAGGCGCGGCGCATCATCGTGCAGGCGGTTCANACGCGCAGCAGGGCACGCGCGCAGCAGCGTACTGCGAATATCGAGCAGCTCGGGGGCGCAGGGTGGCATCCCGTTCAGCCTGACTGACCAGGGGCGCACGTCGTAGACGCCGCCCAGGTGCAGCGCCGGCATATCAGGTAGAAGGCGGCGCGCTTCGGCCGTCTCAGCTTGCCACTCCTGGGCCTGGCGCAGGTCGTCGGTGGGCAGCAGGGCCATGGTGAGTTCCTGTCCGCCGGAAAACTCGGTGAACTCGGCCAGGCGTTCCAGGATTTTGTCGTACTCGAGCAGTTTGAGCGACTTTGGGTTCACGGCTGCTTATTTTTGGCCTTCACAGGGGCGTCGGTCACGGTGGTCATCGACGCGGTGCGTGTGCGCTGGTAAACCCAGACGAAGATCATGCGCCAGCCGACCACAAAAGCGCGACCGTTGGAATTGCGACCAGGAGGAACGTTTGGATCACCTGGATGTGCAGCAGTCCGGCCCGCAGGAAGACGCCCAGCGCGCCCGTACCAATGGCCGCAACCAGCGACTGCATGAACATGACGCGCGGCGACGTGAGCAAGATGGGACGGTACGCACGCAGCACGGAAGCCATGATGAACCAGGCCAACACGAAGGGCGCCGTCGTCCTCAGCACCGACTGCAGCGTCAGGGCCTCCGAATGGGATTGTCGTCCGAGCAGGACAAACAGCGTCAAGCTGAGCACGTCGCCAATTGCCAGGATGATCAAGGGACGTCGTGACGGGTGGTTCATTTGGGTTTCACTCACCGGCGGGCCTCTTCGTGATAGAATCGTGACCCGATGTTACCACAGGCATAGGGAAAGCCCAAACCTTTCGCGACCGCGAAGTTGGTGACGGCCACCACGCCGCCACGTTTCCTACTCCAATTCCGCGGTCTGTGCTAAAATGGCCGCCTATGGCCACTGAAGCAGCTGCCCAGGTGCAAACACCTGCCGCCAGCCGGATGGCGCGTGCCGCCGTGCTGGTGATGTTCTTTTGTCCTCAGCCGGGCCTCGGTCTCGTGCGCGAGGTGGTGATCGGTGCGCAGTTTGGCACGAGCGCCGAACTCGACAGTTACCTGGCGGCGTTTCGGGTGCCCGACCTGCTCTTCCAGCTGATGGCTGGCGGTGCGCTGGCGTCGGCCTTCATCCCCACCTTTGCGGTGCGCCTGACGCGTGGCNNGGGCGCGGCCGCCTGGCGCCTGGCCAGCATCGTGGTCAACCTCGTCGTCGTCGTGATGGCCGCGGCCGCGGTCGTGGCCATGTTCGCGGCNCCCTGGCTGGTCGATCATATTCTGGCGCCCGGCTTCACCCCGCGNCAGCAGGCGCTCACCGTGCAGCTGATGCGCATTCTGATGGTCTCGACCATCCTGTTTGCGGTGAGCGGGTTGGTGATGGGGGCGCTGAATGCGGTGCAGCATTTCCTGCTGCCGGCTGCGGCGCCGGTCGTGTACAACCTGGCGATCATCGGCGGNGCCTGTTCCTCAGCCCCACGATGGGTGTGCGGGCTGGCGGTGGGCGTGCTCGTGGGGGCCGCCGGACACCTGCTGATCCAGGTACCCGGGCTGGTGCACGTTGGCGCNGTNTACTGGCCGGTGTTCGACCGCCACGATCCGGGCGTGCGCGAGATTGCCATCCTCATNGGGCCGCGCGTCCTGGGCCTGGCCGCGGTTCAACTCAATTTCTGGGTCAACACCGCCCTGGCGTCCACGCTGGCNCCCGGCCACCTGGCGGCCCTGAGCTACGGCTGGCTGCTCATGCTGCTGCCGCANGGGGTGTTTGCGCAGGCGGTGGCCACGGTGGCCTTTCCCACTTTTGCCGCCCAGATCGCCAACAACGACCTGAACGCCATGCGGCGCACGTTCAGTCTGACCTTACGCAGCATTCTCTTCCTGACCATGCCCGCGGCGGTCGGCCTGATCGTGCTGGCCACGCCGTTGGTGACCGCGCTGTTTCAGCGTAACGCGTTTACGGCCGAGTCGACGGCCCTGGTCGTGACCGCGCTGCAGTTCTACACGCTGGGGTTGATCGCCCATTCCGTGGTCGAGATCGTGGCGCGGGCGTTTTACGCCCTGCACGACACGGCGACGCCGGTCAGTGTGGGGATCGGGGCGATGTTCGTGAACGTGCTGCTCAGTTTTCTGCTGCTGCTGCCCATGGCTCAGGGTGGCCTGGCCCTGGCCAACAGCACCGCCACCACACTGGAGATGGTGCTGCTGTTGTGGCTGCTGCGCCGGCGGCTGGGGGCCTGGGTGGGCGCGNNCCTGACGAGTGCCGTGCTGCGCATGGCGGTGGCCAGCGCCGTCTTGGGGGTGGTCGTGTGGGGTTGGCAGCACGCCGGGCCTGAATGCGGCCTGGCCGGTCGTGCTGGTCTGTATTCCGCTTGGTGTGATCGCCTACGGCCTCACTGCCTGGCTCTTGGGCCTGGAAGAGCTGGCTCGTGCGCCGCTTCTTACCGCGACGCTGGCGCTAAGCGGTCAACACGAAGCGCCAGGGGACCTGCAAGCCCCAGGAGTCGGCGCGGATACCGACGCGTGGCGTGGCGGTGATGCAGTCCGCGGATGGGGGACGCCCGCTTCNCAGGTAGAGCGGGCCGCCGGCCGTCAGGTCGTGCCCGTTCAGTGTACGATCGATGGCCAGGGCCTGGCAGAGTTTGCCCGGGCCGTTACACAGGTCGTGCAGGCTGCGTGCACGGGGGCGGTTGGTGCGCAGGGTCTCGATGCCGGCCATGGGCTGCGCGCTGCGGATCAGCACTGCACCCGGCACACCGTTACTTTCGGTGACCACGTTCAGGCAGAAGTACATGCCATAGATGAAGTAAACATACGNCGTACCGGGTTCTCCGAACATGATGGCGGCGCGTGGCGNTGTACGCGCCGCGTGACTGGCCAGGTCCTCAGCACCGCCGTAAGCCTCCGTCTCGACAATCCGCACGCGCAACTGCTGTCCGTCCGCCAGGACGCGCACCAACACCTGACCCAGCAGCGCCCGCGCCACTGTCACCGTGTCGCGGGCATAGAACGCGCGGCAGAGGTTCCGCCGGTTGACCCCCGCCGCTGGCAGGAAAATATACAGCGTCTCACCGGCGCGCAGCGTTCGGCGTGCCAGGTCGTCCGGCGCAACCAGCCGCGAATCGACAAAATAGCGGTAGGGGTAACTCTGGCGCAGACCGGCATCCGCCAGGGCCGCGGAAAAGCCGGGGTAGGCGGCGCTGAGGTGGGCCAGAACGTCCGCGATCGTTGGCGGCGCCCCATCCGGCCAGGACAACGTCAGCCGCCGTTGGCCAACCGCTCGCCACAAGGGGTCTCCCATACGTACCTGAAATTCCATGCTCTATCCACTCGAAATTGTACCGGCCGTTGATTGATGGCTGGTTCATGACCTTGGGAACCGAAACGGGGGCTGGTTCGTTTGGTATACTGTGAGTCGTGACCGAATGAACAATCTGTCAGATACCTGCTCGGGTTTTTAATCCTGTTCTCAGGTAGACCTGGTAAGATGGCGGCAGACCGACACACCATCACAAACCTCGCCTCTGAGGCGCTAAGGAGATAAGAACCTATGCTTTGGCTTATCCTGCTTGCCCTGTTGGCATTGATCATGTGGGCCGTCTTTCCTGAAGAAGACAACGTCGTCGAGCAGGACACATCAACCGGCCGAGGTCATTCGTTGTGAGTGACCGCACCGCGCCAATCGACCACGCGCTGATTCTACCGTCGATGGACTAATCGAACAAACTTCAATTCGTGTGCTCGTTCCCATCACCTGGTTTTGCGGTATGGGCCAGGTGTGATACACTGACGATAACCACCATGGGAGCGAGCAGCGTGCTGCACTGGTACGTCTTACACGTCAAGCCCAATGCTGAATACCGGGTTACCGAAGCGCTGACTGCCCAGCGGGTCGAGACGTTTCTGCCGACGATCAAATCGCACCGCCCCCGCCCCGGCCGCGCGACCACACCGCTTTTCCCCAGCTACCTGTTCGCCCGCATTGACTTCTGAAACACAGGCTATGGCGCCATTGCCTGGCTACCGGGTATGCGCCGGGTAGTCACGATCGACCGCCGGCCGGCGATCATCGAGGATCAGGTCATCCAGGAGCTGCAAGGGCGAATGGACGCCATTTGGTCCCAGGGCGGCTGGCTGCAGCACAACCTGCAGCCGGGTGACCAGGTAGTCATCCGTAGCGGTCCCTCGCGGGCCTGGCCGGCATCTTCGACCGGCCCACCACCGGCATGCAGCGCGTACGCATTTTACTCAATTTCCTGGGCCAAACGCCCGGTCGATGTGTCGTTGACTAACCTGACCCTCGTACCGACCAGCGCAGGAGAGAGCCTCGCAGCCGCAACTGCGGTCAGCCTCCCTGATTCGGCCAGACGGCGCCAGCGTAGCACGCGGGCAAGGGACGTCGCATTCACCACTCAGAGTGACATCAGAAGGAGCAAGCACATTGCGTGCATTGATTACCGGCGGTGCTGGCTTCATCGGCAGCCACCTCGCTGAAACCCTGTTGGCCGAAGGCCACAGCGTCACGATTATCGACAACCTTTCGACGGGGCATTTCGCCAACATCGAACACCTGGTGGGGCGGCCCGGCTTTCACTTCGCCATCGACAGCATCACCAACGAAATCGTGCTCGACCGCCTGGCCAGCGAGTGTGACACCATTTTTCACCTTGCCGCGGCGGTCGGCGTCGAGCTGATCGTGCGCCGGCCGGTGTACACCATCGAAACCAACGTCATGGGCACCGAGGCGGTGCTGNNCGCCGCGCGCTACCGGGCGTACGTGCTCGTCGCCTCGACGTCGGAAGTCTACGGCAAGGGTAGCCGTGTCCCGTTCAGCGAAGACGACGATGTGCTAATCGGCCCCACGTCGCGCAACCGCTGGGCCTACGCGGCCAGCAAGATGGTCGATGAATTCCTGGCCCTGGCTTACTACCACGAGCTCGGTATGCCGGTGACGGTTCTGCGCTATTTCAACACCGTCGGCCCGCGCCAGACCGGCCAGTACGGCATGGTCGTGCCGCGGCTGGTGGGGCAGGCCCTGCGCGGTGAGCCTCTGACCGTGTTCGGCAACGGCCAGCAGAGCCGCTGCTTCAGCGATGTGCAGGACGTCGTGCGCGCCACGATCCTGCTGGCCCAACANCCCCAGGCGGTGGGCCAGGTCTTCAACATCGGCACGACGCGTGAAATCACCATCGCCGGCCTGGCGGAATTGATCCTGTCCGTTCTGGCGCCCGACGCCGCGCACACCACGAACGGNATCCGCTACGTGCCCTACGCCGAGGCCTACGCGCCCGGATTCGAGGACATGCAGCGACGTGTGCCCGACACGTCGAAGATTCAGCGCCTGCTGGACTGGNNTCCCCGCGTACCGCTCGAAGAGACGATTCGCCGAGTGGCGGCTGCGCTGCCGACAGGATCGGCGGGCGCCGCGTATTGAGCGACGCCTGCCGCATCTGCCCAACAATAAACCGGTGGCAGGGGTTTCCCTGCCACCGGTTTCGTTACGGCGACAGTCAGCGGAACGCTAGAACTGAAGCCACATGGTCACAGCGTTCCCCGGTGTTCCTTCCTTGACCTGGGCCACGACGTTATCCCGCAAGACCGTTACCCGCAGCGGGAAATTACCGACGGGCTGAGCCACAACCAGAAAACTCGGGTTATTCAGCCCGGCCGTAAACATCGGGTGCAAGACAAGGTCTCCGTGAATAACCTCGGTCAATTGGGCGCCCCGCTGGGCAACCATACCCACCACCACATGGGAACCGATGTTTTCGATCGGTGCTTCAACGATCACGTTGAGCACAGAGCCATCCGGCAAAACGACAACCGGATCGGACGAGCACCACGAAACATGGGCACTGGCCGGAGCCACAACAACCAGCAGCACCACAACAGCAATCAACATTCGCAACGCAACACGCTTCTGCATTGACAACCTCCTCTGCGCTTATGGATCGGGGTAAGCCAACAATCGACCACCGCACCACTGGTGTGGTTTAGACTGTATTATACAGAGGGATTTACGTCGCGGAAGTGCTCAAAGTCATGGCTCACACGTAAAATTGGTTACAGACCCGTCAGGAATCACGCTCACTGCCCGGGGAAGATTGGTGTCCCGCGCCACCACTTGGCCAGGTCCATGTAGGAAACCACGAGCATGAGGGCAATGAGGGCCGCCATACCGGCGAGGTGGACCAGTGCTTCGCGCTCCGGCGCAATCCGTTTGCCGCGCCGCACGGCCTCGAGTCCCACGAACATGAGGCGGCCGCCGTCCAGTGCCGGCAGGGGCAGAAGGTTGATCATGAAGAAGTTCAGGCTCAAAACGCGGTGGCCGATCAGGGGAATCAAGCCTTGACGCGNCAGCTCGCCAGTGATACGTGCAATCCCGACCGGGCCGGCAATACCTCCAGCCGGCGCCGATCCCGAACCGGGGATGAAAATACCCTGCACCAGTTCGATCAGACCCGTGACCATCGCCGTGAGGACCTCGCCGGTGTGGCGGACACCCATGACAAACGCCTGGACCAGGTTATCGGCCGTGACGAAGGAACGCTGAATGGCGATGCCGGTTGGCCNCTGGCCCTCGGGCGTTTCGGCTGCCGTGCGCGGCGTCAGGGTCACTGTGACCACCTCCCCGTTGCGCCGCACCGTCACGTCCATGGGGCGTCCCTGGTGCTCGCGCGTCACGGCGCTGACGTCAGCCGTGGTTGTCGGTTGGGTACCGGCCAGCTCGACGAACTGGTCACCCACCTGCAGTCCGGCGGCGGCGGCCGGTGAGCCTGGGGCCACCAGTGTCACTTCCACCGGGCCGCTCGGGTAGGGCGTGCCGCTCATGAAGACGATCGTATACAGGATGGGGGCCAGGATCAGGTTCATCAGCGGACCAGCCAGCAGCACGATGGCCCGCTGGTAGGGCCGCTTCGAGGTCAGACTGCCTTCGGCGTCGAAGTTGCCCTCCTCGCCCACCATCCGCACGAAGCCACCCAGCGGCAGCCAGTTGAACGTGAATTTCACCCCCGCCAGACNGAACATCGTGAACGCGCGGGGATAACCAAAGCCGAATTCTTCGACCTTGACCTTCATCCACAGGGCCGCCGCAAAGTGGCCCAGCTCGTGCCAGAACACAAGCAGGCCAAGTACCGGAATCACCGCCAGCCAGGCGAGCGATTGCTTAGAAACGAAAAGTCAGGCATTTGCCAAAAACCCAGTCGGAAAAGTTGAACACCGCGGCCCTATCAGGTTAGGAGCCTATCCGAATCACCGTCACGGGGCAACACTGTAGCGCGTTTTCCGGGTTATTCGGATAGGCTCCAGGTCAGTTGCTGTGAAAACCTTCTGAACACGCGAACTTATGCTCGACAAGCCCGCACCTGACAGAACACTCCGTTCTGATAGTAGCACAAATCCGGCAATAACCCGTATGGCAACCTACAATCGCTAAAGCTCGAAGCGTTCACCCCGTTCCGGGATCGCCACACGGTCGATGCCGAGTTCACGAATCCCCTCGGCCAGCGCGGTCGCGGCATCGATTTCGCCGTGCACCAAAAACACCTGGCGCAAACGGGTGCGGTCCAGATGATCGACCCACGCCAGCAGTTCAGTGCGGTCGGCGTGCGCNNTGTAGCCGTCGATGTGTTCGATGCGNNCGCGCACGATGTGCTGCTCGCCAAAGATGCGCACCGGTGAGACCCCGTCCAACAGGCGGCGCCCCAGGGTATTTTCGGCCTGAAAGCCCACGAACAGCACGGTGTTGGCCGCGTTTTCGATGCTGTTGCGCAGGTGGTGCAGAATACGGCCGGCCTCGGCCATACCCGAGGCGCTGATGATGATTGCCGACTCGCGCAGGAAGTTCAATTCTTTGGAAGCACGCACGTCCCGCACATAGGTCAGGTTCTCGAAGCCAAAGGGGTTGCGGTCCCGGTCCGTCTCCAGGAAATCGTGCAGTTCTTGATCGTAACATTCGGGGTGCAGGCGAAACACCTCGGTGACGTTGGTCGCCAGCGGGCTGTCGACGAACACGGGCAGGCGCGGAATCTCGCGCTCGTCCGACAACTGGTGCAACGCATACACCAGTTCCTGCGTCCGCCCCACGGCAAAAGCTGGAATGATGACTTTGCCCCGCCGGCGGTACGTATCTTTGACGACGGTGGCCAGCCGGTCGCGGGCCTCGCCCGGCGACTCGTGCTGACGGCTGCCGTAGGTGCTCTCCATGATCACGTAGTCGGCGCTGTCGAAGAACGTGGGGTCACGCAGGATCGCCAGGCCGCGGCGACCAATGTCGCCGGAGAANNGCAGGCGGCACTGCCGGCCGGCCTCCTCCAGGTCGAGCTGAATCATGGCCGNGCNCAGGATGTGGCCGGCGTCGAAGTAGGTGGCCGTGACGCCAGGCGCCACCTGGAGCGGGCGCTGGTAACTGACCGTGGCAAACTGGTCGAGGGTGGCAATGGCATCGTTGCGCGTGTAAAGCGGCGCCANCGGCGGGCCACCGGCCCGCGCCCGCCGCTTGTTGACGAATTCGACGTCCTTCTCCTGAATGTAACCGCTGTCGACCAACATCGAGGCGCACAGGTCACGCGTCGCGGACGTGGACCAGACTGTCCCGGTGAAGCCCTGTTTGCACAGGTTGGGCAGATTACCGCTGTGGTCGATGTGNNCGTGCGACAGCAGCACGGTGTGCACCGTGGCCGGGTCGAACGGGAAGTTGAGGTTGCGTTCGTAGGTTTCGGCCCGGTGGCCCTGAANAAGGCCACAGTCCAGGATGATGCGCTGGCCGTTGACTTCGAGGAGGTGCAGAGAGCCGGTCACCGATCGTGCCGCGCCATAAAAAGTCAGTTGCATGTATGGGCCTCACTGCTGCCGTGATCAGGCGGTGGCCACTTGATCCCGGCTAAGAATGGCGATAATCTCATGGCCGTAGAGGTGTTGTTTACTGGGCAAACCCGGGGCAGGTTTGCAGGTCGGCCAGCGTGGTTGGCATTTGCCGGGCGATGCACATCAGGGTTTCGTTCGTCAGGACGACGTCGGGGTCGACGCCGCGCAANNTGGCCTTTTCGGTACGCCAGCTGCGCAGCAGCTCGAAACGGGCCAGGGTCTCTTCGTCCGGTCGGGCGGCGTAGTGGTTGTTGTTACGCTTGGGGGCGGTTGGCGGCGGCCCGGCGTAGGCGGTGCGGATCGTCTGCAGGATGTCTGCACCCGAACGCTGCATCAGGCTGCGGTTCATGCCGTTCAGGTGGGTCGGCTCATCCAGCGAAGCCGGCGCCTTCTGCGCCAGCGTCAGCAGGGCGTGGTCGGACAGGACCTTGAACGGTGGGCGGTCCAGGGCGCGGGCCTTGTCTTCACGCCACAGGTAGAGCGCCTGCAGTACGGCCTGCGCCTGGGGCGCCAGGTCACGCACGCCGCGCATACGCCAGAAGCCCTCCGGGTCGAACGGCTTGGCGACGTATTCGACATCGGGCAGGCTGGCGAAGGCTTCAAGCGCTTCGGCCAGACGGCCCTGGCNTTGCAGTTCGGCCACGAGTATGTCGCGCAGCGGAATCAGATAGTGGGTGTCCAGGCGGGCATAGGCCAGCTGCTCGCGGCTCAGGGNGCGTTTACCCCAATTGGCCCGCTGCATCTGCTTGTTGAGCGGCACGCCGAACCGCTTGTCGAGAATGGCCCCCCAACTTCCGGCCAACCCAGAATGCGCGCCGCCCAGGGTATCGAACACGTTGCTGAAGGTGAAGCCATAATCACGTTTGAGCACGAGAATGTCATTCTCGGCCGCGTGAAAGACTTTCTGTACGGTGGGGGCGGCCAACAGCTGGCCCAACGCCCGGATGTCGGTTTCGATGGCCAGGGGATCGATGACGTAATCGGTGTCTGGGGTGGAGAGCTGGATCAGGCAAACCTGGTGATAATAGGCAAACAGGCTGTTCGCTTCGGTGTCGACAGCCACTACCGGCAATGCCAGGAGATGCGGCAGTATGTGATTGAACTGTGCCGTTGTCGTGATCAACTGGGGAGGGGGTAGGTTCCCCAATGGCTCACTGGCCAACTGGCGTGCGCCGTCCGTGCGACGTTGCGACATAACGAACCCCTCGGCGGGACCCACCAATACCTGCCTGATCGACCTCTGGGCGTGGGGTGAACGACCCGACCGCCGCATATTATCGCCAGATTACCGGTGTTGTCAAAGACGCGCGGCTGCCCCTTGCGTTTCATATGATCCATGGTATAATGCAAACGACTTCACTGTACCCCGCACCGTCAACGATGCACAGCTGTGGGCTGACAAGGAGGTGACCCGCCCCGCCTGGGCCGGCGCACGCACGGCCGATTCGCTCGGCAACCGCTTACGCCGAATCAAACCGCCCTGGCCTCCAACTTTTAACTTCCAACTTCCAACTTTCAACACACCCGCAGGGAACAAGGGAACGGTTTAGGCAATGAGACCCACCGCCGTAAGACACTTGCCCCCGGCCAGCGAGTTCTAGCCCTCACTGTCCGGCGCAGGGAACCTCACGGTTGAGGTCCGTCGCAAGCGACTTTCCGCATTCTCCCAGAAGACCTATCGGGTCATCTGGCAATCGATATCGCGACGGACCCGGTGACCGCAAAGTTCTGTCCTCGGTTCTCCTGCACATTTGACACTTACAAAGGAGTCAATCTGCATGGCTAGTGTAACGTACGAGCATGTCTACAAACGCTGGGGCGACGTCACCGCCGTCAACGACCTCAACATCGAGATCGCCGACCAGGAGTTCCTGGTCTTCGTCGGNCCCTCGGGCTGCGGCAAGTCGACCTCACTGCGTCTGCTGGCCGGTTTGGAAGAGATTTCCGAGGGGCGCATCCTGATTGGCGACCGTGTCGTCAACGACGTGCCGCCCAAGGATCGCGACATCGCGATGGTGTTCCAGAGCTACGCGCTCTACCCACACATGTCGGTCTACGACAACATGGCTTTCGGCCTCAAGCTGCGCAAGAAGCCCAAGTCCGAGATCGATGACCGTGTGCGCAAGGCGGCCGACATTCTGGGCATCACCCAGCTGCTGGACCGCAAGCCGAAGCAGCTCTCCGGCGGCCAGCGCCAGCGTGTGGCCGTGGGACGCGCCATCGTGCGCGAACCGCAGGTCTTCCTCTTCGACGAACCGCTCTCCAACCTGGACGCCAAGTTACGCGTTCAGACACGCNNCGAAATCAGCAAACTGCACCGTCAACTGGGCACCACCTTCATCTACGTGACCCACGACCAGGTCGAGGCCCTGACGATGGCGACGCGTATCGCGGTGATGAAGGACGGCCTGCTACAGCAGATCGATACGCCGCAGAACCTGTACGACCGCCCGCACAACATGTTCGTCGGCGGCTTCATCGGCAGCCCATCGATGAACTTCTTCGATGCCACGCTGGTCGAGGCCGACGGCAAGCTGATGGTCGACGCCGGCACCTTCCGCCTCGAGGCCCCGGCCGATATGGCGAACACCCTGCGCCCCCACAAGGGCAAGCAGGTCATCTTTGGTGTGCGGCCCGAGGACATTCACGCCAAACAGTACTCGCCGCCGGCCATTTCGCCGTCCTACATGAAGGCCGAAGTCGACGTGACCGANGCGATGGGCAACGAGATCTACCTCTACCTGCTCACCGGCAAAAAACAGTTCGTTGCCCGTGTCGANCCGCGCACGCAGGCCAGGCCGGGCGACACGATCGAGCTGGCCATCAACATGGACAACACCCACTACTTCGATCCGAAGACCGAAGTGTCGTTGTTGAATTATTGAGGGCTTTGTCATGCACCTGGTGTTATCACCAGGGTTGTCGGTAAACCTACCAGGCTGCCCATGAGGCCAATGGCTTCATGGACAGCCTGTGGTATTTTTCGAGTGAGTCGCCTGTGCCCTACGTACCTGTCACGGTCATTGCCACTGTACTCAACGAAGGCCCCGCCATACGCCGCCTGCTGGACAGCCTGGCCGCCCAAACCCGCCCGCCCGACGAGGTGGTCATCGTCGATGGCGGCTCGCACGACGAGACGGCGTCGATCATGCAGGGTTACAGCGCACAGCTNCCCCTGCGCATCCTCATCGAGCCNGGGGCCAACATCGCACAGGGGCGCAACCGCGCGATCGCCGCGGCCCGGCACGAGGTCATTGCCGCCACCGACGCCGGCGTGCGGCTCGATCCAGGCTGGCTGGCCGCGCTGATCGCCCCCTTCGAGCAGGCCAACCCACCGGCGGTCGTGTCCGGCTTCTTCGTGGCCGACCCACACACGCCGTTCGAGGCGGCGATGGGCGCCACGGTGCTGCCCACGCGACGACATCGACCCGCGACCTTCCTGCCCTCCAGCCGTTCGGTGGCCTTTCGCAAATCAGCCTGGCAGGCGGCGGCNGGTTANCCGGAATGGCTCGACTACTGCGAAGACCTGGTCTTCGACTTCAACCTGCGCCGTGTGGCCGGCGAGTTTGGCTGGGCGCCGGACGCCATCGCCCACTTTCGCCCGCGGTTCGTTACGCGCGTNTTTAAGCAGTACTACCGCTACNNGCGCGGCGACGGCAAGGCCGACCTGTGGCGCAAACGGCACGCCATCCGTTACCTGACCTACCTGGTGCTGCTGCCGGCCCTCGTGGGTCATGCCCTGGCCGGCCGTTGGGCGCGCGGCTGGGCTGGCTGGGTCTGGCGCTGGGGTCTACGCCTACTGTCGCCGCCCTGGCAGCGCCTGGTCGCGGCGTGGGGTGACCTGCCGACCCTCGACCGCGTGCGCACCGCCCTGTGGGTGCCGGTGATCCGCGTGGTGGGGGACGTGGCGAAGATGGTGGGGTACCCGGTGGGGGTGTGGTGGCGGGTCAGGAGTAGAAAATAGAAAATAGAAAGCAGAAAACAGGTCGCAGCTCCTGCTGTGACGTGCCGCACGACGCACAACCACCCCCATGCCGGCGCGGCATCGTTATACTATCGTCTGCTCCTCGAAGGAAACCTATTGGTCGAGAAAGTTGTCACAGCGGGAGCTGTGACCTACGGTGGAGGGAGGTTTGTGCGTCGTGGGGCGCACTGCGTTTCACCCTTCCCGTTCCTACCTGTGGTATAATCCGCTCAAAATTCTGATGCCCGACCTACCGTCCATCAAGAGAGGTTCACTGTCCATGTCCAAATTCACGCATAACAAATTTGACGCGCGTGCCGCGCTGGCGACGCCGGCCGGCACGGTGCACTACTACCGCCTCGCAGCCCTCGAAGAGGCCGGCATCGGCCAGATCTCACGCCTGCCCTTTTCGATCAAAATCCTGCTGGAGACCGCCCTGCGTAACTACGACGACTTCCTGGTCACCGAAAAGGACATCGTCAACCTGGCCGCCTGGAACGCCCAGGCCGTGGCGCCGGTCGAAATCCCGTTCATGCCCGGACGCGTGATCCTGCAGGACTTCACCGGCGTACCTTCGGTGGTCGACCTGGCCGCACTGCGCTCAGCCATGGCCCGCCTGGGCGGCGACCCCGAACAGATCAACCCACTCATCCCGGCCGACCTGGTGATCGACCACTCCGTACAGGTCGACAGCTTCGGCTCCACCCTCTCGCTCTTCTACAACGCCGAACGCGAGTTCGAGCGTAACCGTGAGCGTTACGAGTTCCTGCGCTGGGGCCAGCAGTCGTTCCACAACTTCCGCGTCGTCCCACCCGCCACCGGGATCGTGCACCAGGTCAACCTGGAATACCTGGCCAGCGTGGTGCGCCAGGTGACCGCGGCCGACGGCGCGACCATCGCCTTCCCCGACACATTGGTCGGCACCGACTCGCACACGACCATGATCAACGGCCTGGGCGTCGTTGGCTGGGGCGTCGGCGGGATCGAGGCCGAGGCCGCGATGCTCGGCCAGCCGCTGTACATGCTGATGCCCGAAGTGATCGGCGTGCGCCTCAGCGGTCAACTGCCCGAAGGGGCGACTGCCACCGACCTGGCCCTGCGCGTAACGCAACTCCTGCGCGCCAAAGGGGTCGTGGGTAAGTTCGTCGAATTCTTCGGCGACGGCGTCGGCCGTATGAGCCTGGCCGACCGCGCGACGATCGCCAACATGGCGCCGGAGTACGGCGCGACCATGGGCTTCTTCCCGGTGGACGACGAGACGCTGCGCTACCTGACCAACACGGCGCGCCGCCCCGAACTGGTCGACCTGGTCNNGCGCTACTGCCAGGCGCAGGGCATCTTCCGCACCGACGGTATGGCCGAGCCGGTCTACAGCGACGTCGTCACCCTGGATCTGGGCACGATCGAGCCGAGTCTGGCCGGCCCCAAACGCCCGCAGGACCGCGTACCGCTCAATGCGGTCAAGCAGGCCTTCGAGGCCGCGCTGACCACACCGACCGCGCAGCGCGGCTTTGCCCTGGACGCCGACGCGCTCACACACACCGCCGTCCGCGACAACGGCAGCAGCTTCGATCTGGCGCACGGCGCGGTGGTCATCGCGGCGATCACCAGCTGCACGAACACCTCCAACCCGTCGGTGATGGTCGGCGCCGGCCTGTTGGCCAANAAGGCGGTCGAGCGTGGCCTGCGCGTCCCACCCTACGTCAAGACGAGCATGGCGCCCGGCTCACGCGTCGTCTCCGATTATCTGGATGCGGCCGGCCTGACGCCCTTCCTGGAGGCGCTCGGTTTCCACATCGTCGGTTACGGCTGCACGACCTGCATCGGCAACAGCGGCCCCGTGTCGGATGAGATCGCCGAGGCCATCAAACAGGAGAACCTGGTGGCCGCGGCCGTACTCAGCGGCAACCGCAACTTCGAGGGACGCATCAACCCGGTGGTGCGGGCCAACTACCTGGCCTCGCCGCCGCTGGTCGTGGCCTATGCCATCGCCGGCTCGGTGGACGTCGACCTGGCGCACGAGCCGATCGGTGANGACCACGACGGCAACCCCGTTTACCTGCGCGAGGTCTGGCCCAGCCAGGACGAGATCAGGGATACGGTGGCGNNCACGCTACGACCCGAGATGTTCGAGCAGGAGTACAGCAACGTCTTCGGCGGCAACGCGGCGTGGAACGAGATCAGCATCCCCGAAGGTGANGCCTACCGCTGGGACCCGGCTTCGACCTACATCCGTGAGCCGAACTTCTTCGACGATCTGACGCCTGAGCCGGCGCCGCTGCGCGACATTGTGGGCGCCCGTGTGCTGGCCCTGTTTGGCGACTCGGTGACGACCGATCACATCTCACCGGCCGGCAATATCGCACGCAACAGCCCGGCCGGCCGCTATCTGATTTCACTGGGCGTCGAGCCGGTCGACTTCAACTCCTACGGCGCGCGNCGCGGCAATCACGAGGTGATGGTGCGCGGCACGTTCGCCAACATCCGCATCAAAAACCTGATGCTGCCCGGAGTCGAGGGCGGGTACACCAGCTACCTGCCCACCGGCGAGCAGCTGTCGATCTACGACGCCGCGCTGCGCTACAAAGCGGACGGCACGCCGCTGCTGGTCATTGCCGGTAAAGAGTACGGCACCGGCAGCTCGCGTGACTGGGCGGCCAAGGGCACGATGCTGCTGGGCGTCCGCGCCGTGCTCACCGAGAGTTTCGAGCGCATCCACCGCAGCAACCTGATTGGTATGGGCGTGTTACCCCTGCAATTCATGGCGGGTGAAAACGCGCAGACCTACGATCTGACCGGGCAGGAGACCTTCGATATTCTGGGCATTGGCGACGGTATGGCGCCGGGTCAGGCGATCACCGTGCACGTGCAGCGCCCCGATGGGCGCACCTTCACCTTCCAGGTCCGGTCGCGCATCGACACGCCGGTGGAGGTCGAATACTACCGCAACGGCGGCATCCTGCAAACGGTGCTGCGTAACTTGCTCAAGGGCAGTTGACGTCGTCATCTGACCAGTCGCTGCGGAGAACCTACCGACCGTTCAACAGGGTCAGTCGTTGTAGCCCTTTGGACCCTGTATGTTCTCTGCGGTTGACAGGAGGGTACGGCGAAGACTCCCACCAACAAAGGAGTGGTCATGAGTGTGATACATGCATGGGTCAGGGCATGGCGTGAGCAGATGGCAGTTGTGACAGCGCCGCGGCTGGTTCCGGTCGCCGCGGCGGCCGGCCGGGCCACCGCNTGGCTGCTGGCGCAGGGCGACGATGGCGGCGAACACCGCAAAGTTCAGGCGGGCCGGCGGCGCCAGGATCAGTCGGCCGGCAGTGGGCCGCGTGAGCGGGCCGACGCTCGAGCGGGACCGTCCCGCGCCAGCACCGCCGTCATCGGGTGGTACACGGCCGCCGAGCGGCGGTGGGGGCTGGAGTGGGTCAGCAGCCCCTGCACCGTCGGGCGGTGGTATGCCGGGGGCATGCGCGGTTCGCCGCTGCTCATGGGTATCGTGCTGATCGTGCTGCTGCTGTGTATCGTGCCCTTCCTNCCTCCGACAGGGGGCGGTGGGGATACGGTGGCGCCGGCGGACCAACCCGATACCAGCCTGAGCCAGCGCAGTCGACGCGCGTGCCAGACCTGCCAACGCGGGCCGTTGCCACACGCGCGCCCTACGGCCGCCGCGGTTACGGCGGGGCAGGGCGGTGACACGACCTGGACCGTGATGCTGTACCAGGACGCCGACGACAAAGTCCTCGAACAGGACATCTACGTCGACCTCAACGAAGCCGAACGCGTCGGTTCCAGCGAACGGGTCAACATCGTGGCGCAGGTCGACCGTTACCGCGGCGGCTTCCAGGGTGATGGTGACTGGACCACCGCCAAGCGGTTTTATCTCACCCAGGATGATGACTTGCAGCATGTACGCTCCAAACAGATGGCCGACCTCGGTGAGGTCAACATGTCCGACGGGCAAACCCTGGTCGATTTTGTGCGTTGGGCAGTCGAAAACTATCCAGCCGACAAATACGTGCTCATCATGTCCGATCACGGCATGGGTTGGCCCGGCGGCTGGAGCGANTCCGACCGGCGCCGCCAACGAGGACCGCCGCATCCCCTGACCAGCGCCCTGGGCAACCAGATGTACCTNGATGGGCTGGACGAAGCGTTGGGCCAGATCCGCGCCCAGACCGGCATCGACAAGTTCGGCTGNGTCGGCATGGACGCCTGCCTGATGGGGCACCTCGAGGTGATGAGCGCGCTGGCGCCGCACGCCCGTTACGCCGTCGTATCGCAGGAGACCGAGCCGGCGGTGGGTTGGGCCTATACCAGCTTCCTGAACGCGCTGACCGCCAATCCGGGCATGGACGGTGGCCAGCTTGGCCAGGTGATCGTCGATAGCTACATCATCGACGATCAACGCGTGGTCGATGATCAGGCGCGCACCGAGTTCGTAGGACGCNNGGCGACCGCCCGGCAGCTGGCCAACCGGCTGGAGCGCGATACGACGCTCACTGCGATCGACCTGCAGGCCGTACCCGGGCTGATGGCCAGCGTGGATGATTTCGCCTACACGCTGCAAGGCCTCGACCANGCGCGCGTGGCCCAGGCGCGTAACTATGCCCAGGCCTTCACCAGTATTTTCGGTTCCAACGTACCGGCCTCCTACATCGACCTGGGCAATTTCGCCCAACTGCTGAAGCGCGAGCGGCAGCGCNNGGCCATAGGCCAGGCGGTCGATACGATGCTGGCTGCTGTGAAACAGGCGGTAATTGCCGAAAAACATGGGCCNAACAAGCCGGGCGCCACGGGCGTTTCGGTCTATTTCCCCAATTCGCGNCTCTACCGCTCAGCCGCCGCCGGCCCGCCGTCGTACACGGGGATTGCCCGGCGGTTTGCCGAATCGTCGCTGTGGGACGATTTCCTGGCCTTCCACTACACCGGCCGCCGCTTCGAGCCGGCCGCCAATACGGTGGCCGTGCCGCAGCGCGGGGACACCATCACTGCGCCNGGGGCGGGGGTCATCGAGGTTTCACCCCTCAGCCTGTCGTCGAACGCGGCNGCGCCGGGCCGGCCGGTGGTGCTAAGCGCCGACATCAGCGGCGACAACGTTGGCTACATCAAATTCTTCGTCGGTTTTTACGACCGGGATGCCAACTCGATCAACGTGGCCGATTCGGACTACCTGGACAGCAGCGACNNACGCGAGATCGATGGCGTGTACTACCCGGACTGGGGCAAGGGCGCTTTCACCCTGGAGTTCGAGTGGGAGCCGGTCGTCTTTGCTATCGACGACGGGCAGAAGCGGCACGTCGCCCTGTTCAACCCGGAGACGTACGGCAAAACACGCGCCGAAGCGACTTACTCGGTGGACGGCATCTACACCTATGCCGACGGCGGTGAACAGCGTTACGCCAAGATGTACTTCACCAACGGTGAGATGCAGCAGGTGTTTGGTTTCACCAACCGTGATGGCACCGGCGCGCCGNNCGAGATCACACCGCAGGCCGGCGATACCTTCACCCTCCTGGAAAAGTGGCTGGACCTGAATGCCAACGGTCAGATCGAGCAGACCGTCACGCAGGAGGGGGACACCCTGACGTTCGGCAGCCGGCCGTTCCGCTGGAAGGAACTCGATGCTGCGGCCGGTTCCTACCTCGTGGGGTTCATCGTGGAGGATCTGGACGGCAACCCGACGGCGGCGTACACGCGTGCGGGTGGAGTAAGGGGTTGGGGGCATAGGCGATAGGCGATAGGGGTTGGGGGTTGGGAGAACGAGCGCGGGCGGCGGTGGATTGATAAAAAACGGGGAGCGGTCAGTGTCGCTCCCCGTTTCGATCGTCGGTGTTAGTGCGANCGTAGTTTCAGCCGTGCCGCTGAAGTTGCCGCCCTTGCGGCTGCGGTTGACGGCCCAACCGATGATCAGCAGGCCGATCACGATCACAGATACTGTGGCAACGTTCAAGGTGTCGTAGGCCACGATGATCGGGGCCATGATCAGGCTGACCAGGTTGATCACCTTGATCATGGGGTTGAGCGCGGGACCGGCGGTGTCCTTGAGTGGGTCGCCCACCGTGTCACCGACAACGCTCGCCTTGTGACGGTCGGAGCCTTTACCGGTGTTTTTGATCAGGTCACGCGGTTCGTCTTCGATGGTCTTCTTGGCGTTGTCCCATGCTCCGCCCGCGTTGGCCATGAACACCGCCAGCAGCTGGCCCGAGAGGATCACACCGGCCAGGAAGCCGCCCAGGGCCTCCACTTGTAGGGCCAGGCCGATGACGATGGGCGTAATTACGGCCAGCAGCGCCAGGTTGACCAGCTCACTCTGCGCGGCGATCGTCGAGATGGTGACGGCCTTGGCGTAATCGGGTTTGACCGTGCCCTCCATGATGCCGGGAATACGGAACTGCCGGCGCACTTCAGTCACGATCAGGCCGGCCGCGCNGGCCACCGCCTTGATCGTCAGCGACGAGAAGAGCCACGGCACCGCCCCGCCGACCAGGAAGCCGACAAAAACCACGGGCGCGGAGATGTCGATGCCATGCGCCAGGGCGGTGGGGTCGATTTTGCCCACGTCGGTCACGTACGAGGCAAAGAGCGACACCGCCGCAATGACGGCCGAACCGATCGCAATGCCCTTGGTGATCGCCTTGGTCGTGTTGCCCACACCATCCAGGTCGGCCATGATTTGGCGGGCCTTCGGATCCAGCCCGGCCATTTCACCGATACCGTTGGCGTTGTCGGAGATCGGGCCGAAAGAGTCCATCGCAACGTTGTTGCCGGTCAGCGTCAGCATACCGATACCGGCCAGGGCGACGCCGTACGCGATGTAGGCGGGGCCGAGCGGGGCATAGATGAACACCGAGGTCATGATCGTCAGTGCGATGACGATCACGGCCCACACCGTGGACTCGTAACCGACCGCCAGACCGGAGAGAATTGTCGTGGCGGGGCCACCGTCGGTGGCCTCACGGATTTCGATGACGGGCGTGCCGTGCGTACCGGTGAAATAGTCGGTCAGGCGGTCGAGCACGATGGCCAGCACGACACCGGCGGTGGTGGCCAGGAAGGGACGCCACCAGCCACCGTTGACGTTCTGCATGTAGAAGAACGCAACCAGGCCAAAGAGCACGACCGAGATACTGGCCGAGGTCAGGAAGCCACGGAAGATCGCCGCCATCGCGTTGCCCGATTCGCCCGGACCGCCGCGCACCCGGTAGGTGCCAATGATCGAGGCCAGCACGCCGATGCCGCGCACCAGCAGCGGGTAGATGATCCAGTTGGCTGNACCGGTTTGGGCCACGAGGGCCAGACCGAGGATCAAAGCCGAGACGATGGTCACTTCGTACGACTCGAAAATGTCGGCCGCCATGCCGGCGCAGTCACCGACATTGTCACCCACCAGGTCGGCAATCACGGCGGCGTTGCGTGGGTCGTCCTCGGGGATGTCGTGTTCGACCTTACCCACCAGGTCGGCGCCGACGTCGGCCGCTTTGGTGTAGATACCACCGCCGACACGCATGAAGAGGGCCAGCAGAGTGCCGCCAAACCCGAAGCCGAGCAGGGCGTCCGGCGCCGCGACGCCAAAGATCATGAAGATGATCGTACCGCCAAACAGGCCGAGGCCGTCGGTCAGCATACCGGTGATCGTACCGGCACGGTAGGCGATACGCAGGGCGCCGCCGAAGCTGTTACGTGACTCAGCCGCCACGCGTACGTTGGCTTCCACCGCCATGCGCATACCGATCTGGCCGACCAGCAGGCTGAACCCGGCGCCCATGACAAACGCGATCGCCCGGCCAAAACCGATGAGCAGCTTCACCTGTTCTTCGGGCATACCGGCGAAGCGTACCATGGCTTCGGTGGTCGGTGGGACGATATAGACACTGAAAAAGAGTAGAACGGTTAGAATGGCGATAAATGGCAGGATACTGCGCAGCTGGCGGCTCAAGTAGGCATCGGCGCCCGTTTTGATGGCCATCCAGACTTCCTGCATCTTGGGCGTGCCCTTGTCCTCACCCAGCACCTGCCGGCGCAGGAACAGCGCGTAGAGCAGACCCAGAATGGCGATGAACAGCACACCCCAAAGCGCCCAGACCTCAAAAGGTGTTAGGGGCAAGTGGTTTAACATGCGCGGTCTTTCCTCCTCATATTCAAGGCTTAACGAACGAAGACGACGCTTTCATTTTAGATGTGATGGGGTGAAATGTCAAGACCAATAGTGGTTGCTTGTGATGAATCGTCCGAATGACACCCACACCTGGCAGCGGCGTGTCGTCCTGATTACCGGCGCCGCCAGTGGAATTGGCCGGGCCTGTGCCCGAGAATGGGGCTGGGCGCGACGCTGGTGCTGGTCGACCGGCAGGCTGACGCGCTGCAGGTCGTGGCCGACGAACTGGCGATGACGGCGCGGGTAGCGGCGCACGGGTTGGACGTGACCGACGCGTCGGCCGTGGCGCACCTCGTCCAAAATATCGAAGACACAACCAACGGCCTGGAGGTGGTGATCAACGCGGCCGGCATTTTGCACACCGGGGCCGTTCGGTCAACGACGCCGGCCGATTACGCGGCGCAGATGGCGGTCAACTATCACGGCGCCGTGCACGTGTGCCTGGCCGCGCTGCCCGGTATGCTGGCGCGCAACCGCGGTTGTCTGGTCAACCTGGGGTCGATTCAGGCCCTGCGGCCCCTGCCCGAGTTTGCCGGTTATGCGGCGAGTAAGGCCGCGGTATGGGCATTCTCCGTGGCGCTGCGCGACGAGTTGGCCATGCAGCATTCGGCGGTGCACGTGGCCGTGGCCTGCCCTACGACGGTCAGGACGCCGCTGGTCGAGGATCTGGTTTATCAGCCGCCGATCTATGCCCGGTTCCCCTGGCTGCCGCCGGCCCGCGGCTCGGGCCATCCGCCGCGGCGTGGAGCGGCGCCAGTTCCTCATTCTGGTCGATTGGCAGGCGCGGGTTGTGGTGGCTGGTCAGGCTGGCGCCGGGGTTGGCCGATCGGCTGGTGCGGCGGTGGAGTGGGGATTAGGGGTCGGAAGTAATTTACCAGGTGAGCCATTTGTGGGGAGTGACTTCGATCAGCGTGCTGTAGGCGGCGTCGGTGGCGAGGCGCCAGTCGTATTTAGATTGAAAGGCGTCGATGACGTCGGCTGGCCAGGGGGTGGTACGATTTGGGCGCGGCCTTCGCAGATCACGGGACTGCTGCCGCCTTCGAGAGCCAGGGCAACCTGGGGGTGCGCGGCGATGTTACGCGTTTTCACGCTGTGGGGTGTGGTGCACAGGTAGAGCCGCGTCGTGCAGGACGAACCAGATCGGTACCAGGTGGGGGCGCCCGTCCGCGCGTACGCTGGCCAGCCAGATGTTGGGCCGCTGTGCAGGCGAACGCTCGCCTGTTCAGGAATACTCGGCGGCATCGATGCCCCCGTCGTCCACGACATTTCGCTCGTCCCTGGCCCAGGCGCGTGTGTGTCGATGATCGCGCCGATGGGTCGTATCGGGGACGTCAGCCGTCAGCGCGGGCGCTGGAAGAAGTTGAGGATTAGCAGGAACACGACCGCGCCCAGGATGGCGANCAAAAAGCTCCAGATATTGAAACCGCTGACGCCACCCTTGTCGAACAGCCCCACGATAAAACCACCGACGAGGGCGCCAATGATGCCCACCAGGATGTTCATCAGGCAGCCCTGGCGGTTGTTGCGGCCGGTGATCATGCTGGCGATCCAGCCAGCCAGGCCGCCGAAGACAATCCAGCCGCAGAAGCTGAATTGACCAAACGTCTCCATGATTCCCATGATTCCCTCCCGAACAGGCGAATGCCAACAAGAGATCGCGTGCGCCAAACCGAACCGGGTCCGAACCAGCCATTCCGAATCTGGCGCGGCGTCGCGGCTTTAGCCGGTGTTGGCCAACGTGGAGCGGGCGCCGCGACCCGGCTGAAGCCTCCACGCCGTATGCGTTAAGCTCAAATGTGGAATGGCCGGGTCCAAACGATGGATCAATGCGCAGACCGAATTCTAACGGCAAGGGGCGCGTGTCAAGCGCAGGATAGAAGTTGCCGACCAGGCCCACCGTCGTTTACGGCGATGAGGCCTGGCCGGGTAGGGTGTGCGCTATTCGTGCGTGTTGGGCCACAGGCGGGCTGCCGTGGCGACCAGGTCGGCGAATTCGCGAACGTCCGGGTCGGCCTCCAGTCGGTCGCTGACCCGGCGGGCGAGCCNCGCGACGTCATCCAGGCTGCTCTCTTTCGCCCAGTAGGAGTTGCGCAGGATTTCAGCATACTCGGNCGCGGCGGCCGCCAACTGGAAATGGGGCGAGGCCTCCGTGAAGGTGGTGCGGAAGTCCGCGCGNNCGAGCGTCCGCGACTGTTCGGTCACCTCTTGGGTTTCGGGATCGGCGTAACGGATGCGCACGGCCAGGGCATCGCCGGCCGCGTCGTCGTGGAATTTGATCTCGTACAGGGCGGTCACACTGTGGCCGGCCCCCACCTCGCCGGCATCGACCGTGTCGTCACGAAACTGCTCGTCGGCCATGTCACGGTTCTCGTAGCCCAGCAGGCGGTAGCGACTGACAACGGCCGGGTCGAACTCGACCTGCACCTTGGCGTCACGCGCAATCACCTGCAGCATACCGGTCAGGTTCTGCACGAAGACGCGGCGNNCCTCGTCCAGCGTGTCGACGTAGGCGTAGTTGCCGTTACCCTTATCGGCCAGCTGCTCCATCAACACGTCGTTGAAGTTGCCCATGCCAAAGCCGATCGTCGAGAGGTAGATGTCACGCGCGTAGTCTTCGATCGTGCGCAGGATCGAGTCGGGGCCGGTGTTGCCCACGTTGGCCACACCGTCGGAGCAGAGGATCACCCGGTTGATCGCCTTGGGGTCGAAGGCTCGCGCCGCGATCTGATAGCCCAACTGCAGGCCGGCCTCGGCGTTGGTCGCGCCTTCGGGTTGCAGCTGGTCGATGGCATCCAGGATCGNCTCCGGCTCAGCCGCCGAGGTGGGGTTCAGAACGACGTGCGCGGTCGAGCCGTACACCACCAGGGCTACCTGGTCAGTTGGGCGCAGCTCGTCGATCAGGAGGCGCAGCCCGCGTTTGACCAGACCCAGACGGTTCTCCAGGTCCATCGAACCGGAGACGTCCACGACGAAGGTCAGCACGGCATCTTTGCGTTCCTCAGCCGCCAGGCGGCGCGCCTGCAAACCCACCTTGACCAGCCAGTACTTCTCACCGCCGAAGGGCGATGGCGCGCCCTCCAGATAGATGCCAANAGTCCCCCGCTCAGGGTCGGGATAGTTCATATCGAAGTAGTTGAGAACCTCTTCNNCACGCACAGCGTCTCGGTCGGGTAGAAAGCCGTCGTTCAGGAAGCGGCGGATGATGCTATAGGACGCGGTGTCCACGTCCATCGCGAAGGTCGAAAGGTTATCGTCCTCGGTGTCTATGAAGGGGTTGGTGCCGTAGTTCTGGAAGAAGGTCAGGTCGTATGGTGCATCGTTGACGTTGGCGGTGCCCCGCTGGAGCAGCAGGGCATACTGCCGCCACTCCCGCCAGCGGCATGGCATCATACTGGGCAGTTGCCGGCATTTGGGTGGCTCTCTGATACTTCCCAGCGACGGGCGTGGCGCCAGGCTGCGGGACACGGGTGGGCGTGACGGTGTGGGGCAGTTCGCCGGTGGGCGTGACGGTGTGGGACGATGGGGTCGGCGGCAACACAGCCGTGCAGCCGGCCGCCAGGAGCAGGGCGATCAACAGACCCAAGGCCAATGGTTTCCAGGTGCGCATGGTTCTCTCCTTATGGTTATTCGTGCGGCGCGGGCAGGATTCAGACAGCGCCCCCAAGACGCAAAATCAGGGGAGAGTGTTCCCATCATTGGCCCCGCGGCCAGAGTAATGGCGCCCAGCAAGGGCAGCGAGCACGCGGCGCCCGGTCGTACACCTCCCGCGCCCGGCCTGAAGGCGGTTGTCGCTCACATCCGTTCACTGTTTGCACCTTCACGCGCCAGATGTTATAATCGTTTTGTCTTGCAGCCGAGACCCTCCCTTTCCGCCCGCCCATCCCTGAGCCCATTTCTTCCGAAGGAGAAGCATCGTATGAAGCATCGCGTACTCAACCTTCTGGTAATGGCTGCCATCGTTGCAGCCCTGTTAGTCCCTGCTGTTGCGGCGGGATCCACACCCTCCAGTAACAGCCCGGCGCCGGCGGCAGCTGGCATCGAGGTACATGTCCCCAACTTCGTCTTCGACCCTGTACTCAGCGGCGAGCCGAAGCTGGACAATGTCAACCGTTTCGATGGTCAAGAGGCTGGTTTCCGGCTGGTGCAGTTCTACGGCCCCACCCAGGATGCCTGGCTGAATGGCCTGGAAGGTACTGGCCTGCGAGTGTTGCAGTACTATCCGGACTACACCTACCTGGTGTGGGGCACGGAAAGTGCACTGCGCTCGACCAACGCCCTCGGCTTCGTGCGCTGGAGCGGCAACTTCCACCCGGCCTACAAGATCAACAGCGACCTGGTGGACCGTAAGGGTGTGGTGAAAAACGTCGACGTCTTCTTCTACAACGACGGCGACACCAAGAGCACGCTGGACAGCCTGACCGCCCTGGGCGCCAAGGTAATCCAGGCCTACCCGGCCCAGCCCGACAAGGCCTTCTACGTGGCCGTGGTNGGGCTGGATGCCGCGGCCTTCGCTGCGGTCTCCCGCCTGGGCACGGTGCTCTGGCTGGGTTACTCGCACCCCACGCCAGTACTGGACGATGAAATGTCGTCGCAGATCGTGGCCGGCAACTTCTCCGCGGGCGTACCCTTCACCGGCTACATGGCGCACCTGGGCACGCTGGGTGTGAACGGCGCCGGCGTACGCTGGGCCACCATCGATACCGGCGTGGACTACGACCACCCCGACCTCGGCCCACGCATCGTGGCTGGCTACAGCTTCCCCGGCACCTGCGCCGGCCCGGCCGGCACCGACTGCCCGAGCGGCGGCCACGGCACCCACGTCACCGGCATCATCGGCGGCGATGCCACGGCCGGCTTCGCCGACGCCAACGGCTTCAAGTATGGGCTGGGTATGGCNCCCAGCTACAACATCGTAGCCATGAACTCGCTGTCGGCCTCAGCCTGGCCGCCGGCCGGCGGCTGGCAGGAGCACAGCAAGCAGGCCATCCTGCTCAACGCCATCGGCGGCAACAACTCCTGGACCACCGGTGAGGGCACCAACCACGGCTACCAGGCCTCTGAGCGCACCCACGACCAGATGGTACTCGACGGTAACTTCGACACCGCCGCGATNCGGCCCTTCATCGAAGTCTTCTCGGCGGGCAACTCCGGCCCCGGCGCCAACACGCTGACTGCGCCTAAGGAGGCTAAGAACCTGATTATCGTGGCCTCCAGCATGAACTACCGGGTCGGCAACATCAACACGATCTCCAGCTTCAGCAGCCGCGGCCCGTCGGTGGACGGCCGGATCGTGCCGAACATCACCACNCCCGGCGAACAGATCGCCTCGGCCCGCAACGACACCGGCGGCTCCTGCTCCACCGCCATCGCCGGCACCAACAACCTGTATGCCTTCTGCTCCGGCACCAGCATGGCCNNGCCGCACGCCTCGGGCGCTGTCGTCCTGGCCACCGAGTGGTGGCGCAGTTTCCATGCCGGCGCCAACCCCAGCCCGGCCATGGCCAAGGCGCTGCTGGTCAACAGCGCTACCCCCATGGGCGTCATCCCCAACTTCAACGAGGGCTGGGGACGCGCCAATATCACCAAGCTGATCCAGCCCGGGGTCAACGTGGAATACTGGGACCAGACCTATGTCTTCGGCAACAGCGGTGAGCAGTGGACCATCAGCCTGGGCGTGGCCGACATCAACAAACCGCTCAAGGTCACCCTGGCCTGGAGCGATGCGCCGGGCGCGGGGNNCGCGAACCCCTCCCTGGTCAACAACCTGGATCTGACCGTGGTCAACGGCGCCAACACTTACAAGGGCAACGTCTTTAGCGGCGGCTGGAGCACCACGGGCGGCGCGGCCGACGTGCGCAACAACCTGGAGAATGTCTACATCCAGAACCCGGCTGGCAGCGCGACCATCACTGTCGACGCGACCAACATCGCCGGCGACGCGGTGCTGGGCAACAACGACCTGACCGACCAGAACTTCGCCCTGATCTGCCAGAACTGNTGTGCTGGCCCTGACTACAACCTGGGCGCCACTCCAGCTGCGCAGGACGTCTGCGCGCCCAACGCGGTCTACACCGTCAACGTGGGCAGCATCATGGGCTACAACACCCCGGTGAACCTGAGCGCCACCGGCAACCCGGCTGGCACCACGACCAGCTTCAGCGTCAATCCGGTGACGCCGCCAGGCAACAGCACCTTCACCGTGGGCAACACCGGCGCCGCCGCGGCTGGCAGCTATACCATCACGATCAACGGTGATGCCTCGGGTAACCTGGACTCCACCTCGGTGATTCTCAATCTGTTCAGCGCGGCGCCGGCCGCAGCCGTGCTCACCAGCCCGGCCAACGGTGCAGCCAATGTACCGGCCGCGCCNACCTTCACCTGGAACGCCGTACCCCAGGCCGCCAGCTACAGCATCCAGGTCGCCACCGATGCCGGCTTCAGCAACGTCGTCGCCTCGGCCAGCGGCCTGACCAGCCCCACCTGGACCTCCAACGTGACGCTGAACACCAGCACCACTTACTACTGGCGGGTCTGGGCAGTCAACACCTGCGGGACGGGCGCCTACTCGGCCACCTGGAGCTTCACCACCGTGGCCGCGCCGGGTGACTGCAGCCCCGGCACCACACCNACGCGCCTCTTCAACGACGGCTTCGAGAGTGGCATCGGCGGCTGGACCACGCCGGCCGGCGTGGGCGCCAACACCTGGGCCATCTCCTCCGCGCTGCCGCACTCTGGCGTACAAAACGTGCGTGGCACCGACCCGGCCGCGATCTCCGACCAGCGGTTGGTGTCGCCGGCCGTTGCGCTGCCCTCGGGTGAGAACCCGGTGGTGCTCAAGTTCTGGCACGTGCCGAACCTGGAGAACAGCGGCACGACCGCCTGCTTCGACGGCGGTATCCTGGAGGTCTCGACCAACGGCGGCGGCACCTGGACCCAGTCCNNCCAACGCCAACCTGCTGGTGGGCCCTACACGGGCGCGATCTCCAGCAGCTTCAGTAACCCGCTGGCCGGCCTGCAGGCCTGGTGCAGCGCCGCCACCACCACTTACCGGCAGACCATCGCCGACGTCAGCGCCTACGCCGGGCAGACCGCGCAGTTCCGCTGGCGCATCGGCTCCGACAGCTCGGTCGGCCGCACCGGTTGGGATGTGGACGACGTGATGGTGCAGTCGTGCCAGCAGCAGTCAGGGCCGACGCCGACACCGACGCCGACCTCGACCTCGGTGCCGCCCACGGCCACACCGACGGCTACGCCCACGAATACGCCGGCGCCGCCGACCGCAACGCCGACCGCCACACCGACCACACCGCCCACCAATGTGGAGCTGAGCAACCTCGGCAGCAGCACAGGTGCAAGCAACCTGTGGCTGCCGCTGCTCGCCCTCGCCCTGGTGCTGACGATCGTGACCGGCGTGGCACTGCGTCGGCGCCCCGTGCGCTAATCGGCCACGTGCCGGCCGCGTGCCGGGCACGCACGTCGCACACCCCGTAATCGTTGAAATAAAGCGCCGGTTGGGTCTCCAACCGGCGCTTTATGTTTGGGCGGGTAGAACCCGGCGTAAGTTAAGAACCTTCAAGTTGAAATGAAACCGAGGGACGTCAGTGCTGTGATGGTGTCGTCAATCAACTGCCGGTATGCCGGTAACTGTTTGAGCTTCTCCAGTCTGATCTGATCGGCCAGTGGTTGATAGAGATCGGCGATATCGACGCCACGCCGTCGTTGGGTTCGTTGGGCGTAAGCGGTGCGCATGATTGCAGTCAAACGTTCTTTAGGCTGAGCCTCGCCCTCGATCTCGTGGCTCGTATGGGTATACCCAAGTCATCGGCCAGATTAGTGCCCACGGTGACCCGCAACGCGTCCGGATCGGCCAACAGTAAGAGCAAAGAGCACATGAGATAAGATTGAGGGCTGGCTAATAAAAACTGGCGAGTGTGTGTTGCAGAGAAACTGACGCAATGGCAACGCCTGTTGCTCGGGGTCGTCGAACTCCGTCGCCAGTTGACCCAGTATTCTGGCAATGTTCTTCAGGCGGTAAGGGTGGACCCCATTCTCGGGTTCTTCNNTGAAGAGGATGACGCCATGATGTTGGGGATCGTTGCGTATGGCCACCAGCGCCAGCATGCGCAACGTACCATCAGAAAGAACGCGCGATGAGAAGCGCCGGCCATCCTCCATACTCGCCCAGATCACGTACTCGTCAGTGGCTTTATCTGGCTCAACCTGTACTCTCACGACCCCTGGCACCAGATTAGCCAGATCGAGCGATACATCCGCCAACAACTGGGGATCTTCTGCTTTTAGACGAGCCAGCATGCTGGGGAGATGCCGGCCATCGGCAGCCATTGTTTGAGGACCGATCATCGAACTGGGCTGACGCAGCACCTCAGGGTTGAGCTGAAGAAAGCGCCAAGAATGCATCTCCTCGCGGGCTGCGAATGCATGCGGAAACTCCGTGTTCGCGACTCCGCTGAGCACGGTGCGTTCCATTCGAGAAGCGACACTGCCCTTGCGTCCACTCCGGCCATCCTGATGCAAGTAGACCGTTGGAAGACCGTGTTCCTTGTCAGGTTCCGTGGAGATGAAAGGTGAGCGCCCGCCAGTCAGGGNAGGCAACCAATACCGCTTCCCCATCAGTCCAAACCGCTGAATCCACTGATCTCCCCCTCTGCGGATCGAGTTGAGCGCCTCATGCTCGACATACAGTCGATCCAGGCCATTGTCATCCGATTGACGAACGACGGATAACTCGTAACGCAAACGCGTGTACCTCAAGCTGGCTTCAGAACCCCAACTGTCCCTGATTTTCGGCTCAACCAACAGCTCTACAGCAAGCCGAATACGATTCTCCCGTGTTCCGTCGGGCAAAACTGTAAACAACTCGCCTGCACNCCCTCGGAGGTTCTGGAAGGCGGTGCGTAGGTCGGAATCGACCAATCGGGAAAGCAGCATCAGCGCGCCGAACAAATTGCTTTTGCCCGCGCCGTTGGGACCAACGATTACCTGGAGCGNGGCCAACTCCAGATTGAAATCGCGAAATGTCTTGAAGCCATCGATTTCGATACGAGTAATCACGATCCTGGTCTCCTCGAATCACGCAGTGGCCTTGCAGACGAACAATTACAAGGCGTTGAAGGCTTTTGAAAGCTTTCGGTTTCTTCCGCCTGCTCCGGCCAGCGCAGTCCAGCCCGTTTGGCTTGATCGTTAGTATACCATCACGCAGTCATCTTTGGTTAATCGGATACGCTTCAGGAGTTGTCTCTTCAAGGTCAACGTCGCCGCCTGCCAACGCTTGTTTGACCGCCTTGGAATTGCGCAGCGCCACCTGGCGCTCGCCGCGCTTGATCTCCCCAGCTTGTTGGATGCTTTCGACCAATAGCGCAAAATCTCGCTCGTTCATTCCAGGCACTCCTTGATCAACCTGCTCGAAGCCCTGCTCTGCTCCAGCGTCAGGTCTCGCGATGGCTCTTGAAACGCAGGGTTGCCAACTTTTCCGAAAAGTTGGCAACCCTGCGCCATCCTACTCGTAGCGCAATGCCGACACGATGGGCAGCCCGGCCGCCTGGCGGGCGGGGATCAGCGCGGCGATGACGCCGAAGAGCAGGCCGGCGGCGATGGCCACGACGATGGCGCTGCCGGGGAAAGCGTAGTCCATGGAGAAGCCGTAGGCCGACAGCGCGACGACGGCCATGTAGCCCAGGTAGAGGCCGGCCAGCAGGCCAAAGGCCACGCCGATCGCGGCCAGGATCAGCGCCTCCACCACGATCACCCGGCGCACCTGNNCCGCCGCGCCGCCCACCGCACGCAACATGCCGATCTCCCGCCGCCGCTCGATGACGCCGATGGCCAGGGTGTTGACCATCGCGATCAGCGAGGGGATGGCCAGGAAGATCAGCATGGCGTAGAGGCCGGCGAACATGGCGTCGAACAGGGCCAGGTTCTGGTCGATGTAGGCCTGGCCGGCCACCAGCTTGAACTGCGGGTAGGGCTGCAAGAGCCGCTTGAAGGCCGCCTCGGCGGCCGCGGNGTCGGCCCCTTGCTTCAGGTTGATCTGGTAGAAGACATCCTCGCGGCGGCCAAAGTCGGCGGCGATGTTGGCCTGTGAGATGTAGGCGGTGGGCAGCTTGGCGTTCAGGTAGTCGCCGCCGATGCCCACCACCGTGTAGGNGGTCTCGCCGGTCGCGGTCAGCAGGTTGACCGTGCCGCCCAGCTTCAGCCCGGCGCCGCTGGCCAGCAGGCCGTTGACGATGACGCTGCGGCCGGCGTTGATCTGGGCGTAGGCCGCGGCCGGGTCGCCCTGGTCGAAGGTCAGGCCGCTGGTCTGTTCATAGGCCGGCGGGTCGATGCCCAGCACGCTGATGGGCAGGTCGCCCACCTGGCTGCCGGCAAAACGCAGGGTGCTGACCACCTGTACCCCGTCCACNNCGCGCAGTTCCTCGGCCAGCGCCGGGTTGGCGCCGACGCTCAGCCNCCAGGTAGCCACCGCCGGCGGCACCAGCAGGTAGTCGCTGCCCAGGCTGGCCCGCAGCATGCGCTGGAAGGTGATGGCGACGCTGGAGATCATCCCGGCCGACATCACCAGGATGGCCAGGCCGATCATGGTGGTGGAGGCGGTCAGCGCGGCCCGGCTGGGCTGGCGCTCCAGGTTGCCCTCGGCCAGTTGGGCCGTGCCATCGCGGGCAAAAAGCAGCGCGGCCAAAAGAGCGGCAATGGGCGTGACCAGCGTCGGCGAGACCAGCAGCAGGCCCAAAACGAAGAGCAGGCTGCCCAGCGACAGCCACGCCGCGCTGCGCGTCAGCAGCGCGGCCGCGGCCAGCGCCAGCATGATCACGCCGCTCCAGAAGCCCACGCCGGTCAGCTTGCGCAGCGAGGCCGGCCCGATGGCCGGCCGTAGCGCCTCCAGCGGGGTGACGCGGCTGGNCCGCGCCGGCAGCAGGCTGGCCAGCACGGTGACGCCGACGCCGGCGCCGACCGCGGCCAGCGCCAGGCCGGGCATGAAGCCGGGCAGGGGGATCTGCAGGTTCAGGAACTGGCCGTACATGGGGGCCAGGGCGGAGGTCACCAGGCGCGCCAGGCCAAAGCCCAGCGCCAGTCCGATGACCGACCCCAGCACGCCCAGCAGCAGGCTCTCCACCAGGATCAGCCCGGTGACGGTGCGCCGGCTGGCGCCGACNNCGCGCAGCAGGCCGATATCGCGGCGGCGCTCGGCCACCACGGTGCGAAAGGTGTTGAGAATGATGAAGCCGCCCATCAGCAGCCCCAGGATCCCCAGCAGGTTCATCATCTGCTGGCCCATCTCGATGCTGTTGAGCAGCTCGGCGCCGGCCTGCAGGACGCCGATGGTGAAGCCGGGCCNCAGCGCGGCGCGGATGTTGGCTTCGATCTGGTCCCGCCGCGCCTTCTCCGCGCTGTCGAAGTTGACCTCGATGACGTTGATCTGGCCGGGCATCTCCAACAGCCGCTGCGCCTCGCCCAGCGTCACCAGCGCTTCCTCGTTGCCGGGCAGCAGGCGCTGCGGCAGCAGCCCGACCACCGTCAGCGCGGCCAGTCCCCNGGTGGTGGGCAGGCGCAGGGTGTCGCCCAGGCCCACGCCGGCCGCCTCGGCCAACGAACGGGTGATGACCACCGCGTCGGCGTCGCCGGCCTCGAGGAAGCGCCCCTCCTCCAGCGGGTAGGTCGCCATGCTGCGCAGCGCGGCCGGCTCCCCGCCCACCAGGGTGACGGCCGCCACGCGGTCAGGGGTGGCCGGGTCGTGGTCGAAGAAGTCGGCGGGCAGGCCCAGGCTGCGCTCCAGCGTGCCGATGGCGGTGCGCACGCCGTCGATGGCCGTCACTCGATCCAGCGTGGCCGCGGGAAAGGCCGCGCCGGCGCGGTTGGTGATCGAGGCGTCCACCTGGCTGGCCAGGGCCATGGCGTTGGCCTGAAACGCCTGCTGGAAGGAGGGCATGATGCTGTTCAGGCCGTAGATCAGCAGCACGCCGAAGGCGATGGCCAGCACCGTCAGCGCCGTGCGCAGCTTGCGCCCCAACAGGTAGCGGGAGGCCAGAGTCAGTTGCATGTTCATGGCGGCTCCTCGTTCAGGCCGGCGCTTGCAGCGGCGCGGCGGCCGTGGCCGCGCCGCCGTTGCGCCGCGGGCCAGGATGGTCTGGTCGTTGACCTTGCCGTCCTTGAGGAAGATGATGCGGTCGGCGTAGGCCGCGATGCGCGGGTCGTGGGTCACCATCACCACGGCGCGGCCCCACTGCTGGCTGACCTGGCGCAGCGTCTCGGCGATCTCGTCGCCGGCGCGGGTGTCCANGGTTGCCGGTGGCTCGTCGGCCAGGATCAGATCGGGGTCGGCCACCAGGGCGCGGGCGATGGCCACCCGCTGCTGCTGGCCGCCGGAGAGCTGATCGGGCCGGTGATGCATGCGCTCGGCCATGTCCAGCCGGGTCAGCCACCCGCGGCCCGGGCGCGCCTCGGCCGGTTTGACCCCGTCCAGGGTGATGGGCAGCGCCACGTTCTCCTGGGCGGTCAGCACCGGGATCAAATTGAAGAACTGGAAGATGAAGCCGATCTTGCGCCGGCGCAGGCGGGTCAGGTCATCGTCCTTCATGCCGGCCAGGTTCTGGCCGTCGATCAGCACGCTGCCGTCGCTGACGCTGTCCAGCCCGCCCAGCAGGTGCAGCAGGGTTGACTTGCCACAGCCGCTGGGGCCCATGATCGCGACGAACTCGCCCGCCTCCACGCTGATGGAGACGTGGTCCAGCGCGGTCACGGCCACCTCGCCGGCGCCGTAGATCTTGGTTAAATTGTGGGTTTCAACGATCGGCATAGCGCCTCCCTATCACACTGATCCAAATACTGCCGCGCAGGCCGGCCCATGGTCAGGCCTGCGTGTCGCTGTTGGGGCCGGTTGCCGGCCGCGCCCCTACCCCGCTTTCCTCGGCCGCCCGCGCCCTGATCTGCGGCTCGGGCAACGGCTGGCGTCGAATCTCGCCCAGGCGGGCTTCGACGAACTCCAGCCAGCGCAGGTCGGCCTCCAGGTGCATGATGGCTTTGTCCAGCAACAGGACTTGCGCCAGCGCCACCCGTGCGTCCAGGGCGTTGCGCTGTGTGGTCAGCCCGTGCAGCCGCTGGTAGATCAGGCCGCGCTGGGTGCGCAGAATGCGGTGGGGTCGCCCGCTCGAGGCCAGCGCGACCATCAGCTTGATGTAAAACTCATCGCGCTGGTGCTCAGGCTCCACGCCCTCGTCGAACCACTGGCGCAGCGCGGCCAGACCGGCCTCGGTGAGGGCATAGACCCGCCGGCCAGGCTCGTCGCCCTCGCCCAGGTCCGACGTACACACCACCAGCCCGGCCTCGGCCAGCCGGTCCAGCGTGGCGTAGACCTGGGCCGGCTTGACGTCCCAGTTCACGCCGCCGCCGGCGATGGCCTCGAAGGCCGCGCGCAGCTCGTAGCCGTGTCGGGGCTTTTGGGCAAGCAGGCCAAGAAAGGCATTGCGCACGCTCAAGGTAATTACTCTACAGGTTAGTATTTATGCTAGAAGTATACGTCGAGCGGCACGGCCTGTCAAATCTACCGCGGGGCGGGGCATATTGGAGTTTGCGGGCGAGCCGGGGCTTCGACAAGCTCAGCCCGCACGGAACACAACCGTTCGCCCTGAAACTCGTCGAAGGGCCAAGAGCCTATCCGAATAAGCCGGAAAACGCGCCACAGTGTTGCCCCGTGACGGTTATTCGGATAGGCTCTAAGATGTACAGCCCCAGCGCTTGTATCAGCGCTGGCTCTTTGAACAACGTGTCGCCGGGCCACAAGCCGTGGCCATAGCGGCCTGCAGTGGGCCGCGGCCCTCAGGTGATCTGATAGACGTCGCAGAACTTGGCTGTGAGGTAGTCAACGTAGGGCCGGGCGTCGAGGCCACCGCCGGTAATGCGCTGTAGCAGTTCATTGGCGGTGAACTTGCGGCCGTGCACATGGACGTGATCGTGCAGCCAGCCGCGTAAGGCGCCAAACTCGCCCGCGGCAAATTCGTCGGGCAGGCTGGGATGGGCGGCCAGGGCGGTGTTGAATAGCTGGGCCGCGATGAGGTTACCCAGGGTGTAGGTGGGGAAATACCCGATCAGACCTTCCGACCAGTGCACATCCTGCAAGACGCCGAGGGCGTCGTTGGGCGGCACGACACCCAGGTAAGCCTCCATCTTATCGTTCCAGGCCTGTGGCAGGTCGGCCACGGACTGTTTGCCCTCCAACAGGGCCATCTCCAGCTCGAAGCGCACCAGGATGTGCAGGTTGTAGGTCGNCTCATCGGCCTGGATGCGGATGAAGGAAGGCTGGACCCGGTTGATCACCTGATAGAACCGGTCGAAGGTCACCCCGCCCAACTGGGTGGTGAAGAGCCNTTGCAGCCGTGGGTAGAAGAAAGTCCAGGCCGGGCGACCGCGCCCCACCAGGTTCTCCCACATACGCGACTGCGATTCGTGCACACCGAGTGAAGCTCCCTGGGCCAATGGCGTGCGCGCCAACTGCGGGCTGATGCCCTGCTCGTACAGTGCGTGGCCCGTCTCGTGCATCGCGCTGAACAGGAGGTACGCCAGGTCCTCCGGCTGGGTATCGGCCGTGATGCGTACATCGTCGCTGGAGAAGCTGATGCAAAACGGGTGAGGGGAGGCATCGTGCCGGCCTCGTGTGAAGTCATAGCCAAAGCGCCGCATCACATCGTAGGTGAATTCACGCTGCCGGATCACATCGTAGGGTTGGTGCAGCAGGTCATCATCGATCGCGGNCCCTTCGTTTTGGATGCGGCGCAGCAGCGCGGTNNCAACTGTTCGCAGCGGCTCCAAAATGGACGTCACCTGGCTGGCGCGCATCCCGCCGAACAGGTCGAGCAGGGCATCGTAGGGGTGCTCGGTGTAGCCCAGATAGTCGGCCAGGCGGCGCGCCAGCTCGAACTGGCGCGTCAGCGCCGGTGCAAACAGACTGAAATCGGACGCCGTTTTGGCCTTGATCCAGTCCTGGTGTGCCATGGCGCGGGCGTGGGCCAGCTCGACCACGAATTCGGAGGGTACTTTACGCTCCCGGTCGTAATCCTTCTGCGCCACCTGCACCAGGCGCACATCGTCACTGTCGGCCGGTTGACCGGCCACCGCGGTGGCAGCGTCTGCCAGCAGGCGGCCCGTTTCGTCGGCGACAAAGCGGTCATGGGTCAGGCGCTCGAGGGTACTCAACTGTGCCGCGCGGCCGCCNNCTCCAGAGGGCATGTAGGTCTGTTGGTCCCATGCCACGATAGCCGTGGCCTGCTGCAAGTCTGCAATCTCGGCCAGGCGCGTCTTCAAACGTGTCAGGCGATCAGTCATTTGTAATTGCCTCCCCAGATTCTGTCATGTATGATGCCCTTTACCGCATCACTGCGAGGAGCGTCAGCAGAACCAGGGCCAACACGCTGCCGCACCCCAACTGAGCCAAAAGCCCTTTTGGGGCTTTCTTCTCGGAAACGAAGCGTTGCCCACAGGTCGGGCAGCGTTCGCTGCCGTCGGGCACCTGTTGCCCGCAGTTATAGCATTCCATCGGTGCAGTGCTCCTTTCATAATACTTGGGGGTATATCGACCGTTCGCGCACGTCGATCATGAGTCTGCGCACTTCCAATCGGCCGGTTGCGCCCGGGTTCTAATCCGCAAACATGTGCACGTCATAGGCTGGCGGCAAGTCGTCTACGACGGTTTGCCAGGGCACGGCCGGCACAGATGAATCATCCGCCCAGTGAGTGTACCACAAACCACCGGCATCGTCGATGGCCATCAGCCCGACCACGCTGGCCGCCAGACGAACGAATGGCTGCGGCGCGGCCGCCAGGGCAGACCAACTTGCACCGGCGTCGCGGCTCACAACGATGGCCGCCACAGTCGTACCAGGTCGCCGGATGGCGGCCGCCAACCAGGCGCCGTCAGGGCGGCCGCGACGGCGTGACAGGCGCCCGCCAGGCTGCACACCCAGGTGGCGCCGGCGTCGACACTGTGGTAAAGACCTTCCGCGGTGGCGGCAAAAATATGCGACGCGGGTTGTAAGACGGCCAACTGCCGAATACCGGCCGGCACGGTTGCGCGCTCCCAAACCTGCCCGGCGTCGCCCGTCCGCCACAGCGTGTCGGGCGCGGCCAACAGAAAACCGGAGCTTCCGGTGTAATTACGGCCATTGCCCTGACCTCGGCGGCGCCGGCAAACGCCGCGCCGTCTGCGATGCACGTCCAGGTCTCGCCCTCGTCTGTGCTGGTATACCAGGCCGGCGGTTCCGCCGCCGCATAGACGCGCGCCGGGTCGCGGGGATCGACCGCCAGGGCGCGCACGTACGCACTCTCCAGGCCCCGGCTCATCGGTCGCCAGCTGCCGCCGCCATTCACGCTGCGAAACAGGCCATGGCCACCCGTGCCGGCGAACAGAACCTCGGGCTGGTGCGGCCGTCGTGACCGTCCACACGTCGCGCCCGTGCAGCTGATCGTGAAGCACGGCCCAGCCCGTCGGCTGCTGCGCCAGCACCCACACCCCATCCTCCGTCCCGACCACTACTCGACTCGAATCTCCGCTCATACCTTACCTTTCACCGCGTTCCCACCGTGCACGCGCCGGTCGTCGCGCCCTACGCCATCAACTTCCCACCATCCACGTGAATCGCCTGCCCCACGATGTAGGACGCGGCGTCGGAGGCCAGGAAGAGCACCAGGTGCACCACATCCGTGACTTCGCCGAGGCGTTGGGCCGGGATCTCTTGCATCCAGCGGGCCATCTGCTGCGCGTCGTGGCGCAGGTGTTCGGTCATCGGTGTAACCACGACCCCGGNGCAGACGGCGTTGACGCGCACGCCATACGCGGCCAACTCACGNNCGGCCTCCTTGGTGAACCCCACCTGCCCCGCCTTGCTGGCCGCGTAGGCCGAACGCAGGTACANGGGCTGCGCTTTGCCGGCCGTAGATGCGATGTTGACAATGGCGCCGCGCCCCTGGCTGCGCATGATCTGCCCGGCAGCCTGCGTACACAGGAAGGTGCCTTTGAGGTTGGTGTCGAGGGTGCGGTCCCAGGCGGCTTCGGTCATCTCCAGAATCGATGCCACCGGCTCGATCCCGGCGTTGTTGACCAGAACATCGATACGCTGCCAACGGGCCAGCGCGGCGGCAGCCATCGTTTGGACGTCGGTCGGGCAGCTTACGTCACCGGGCGCGGCGAGTGCAGCGCCGCCGGCGGCCGTGATCGTGGCCGCGGTGTCGGCCGCGGTCACCGGGTCGATGTCGTTGACCAGCACGGCCGCGCCGGCCTGGGCAAAAGCCAGGGCAATGGCCCGGCCAATGCCACGCCCGGCGCCGGTCACCCACACCACCCGGTCGGCAAAACTGATCGGCAGCGGTACGTCCATGGGAGCCTCAGGGTATGACCCCGATGGCCCGACCGGCGCGGGCAAAGGCAGCCAGGGCAAAGTCGATTTCGTCCGGTGTATGTGCGGCGGTCACATTGGCCCGAATGCGGCTGGTACCCTCCGGAACGGCCGGCGGCAGCACGCTCAGGGCGAAAATGCCGTCAGCCTGCAGGTGATGCGTCATGGCCATGGCGTTTTGATCGGTGCCCACGATCACCGGAATGATCGGCGTTTCGGTCCGCCCGGTGTCGAAGCCGAGGGCCTTCAGACCGCCCAGGAAATGGTCCACGTTGCGCTGGAGCGTAGCACGGCGGGCCGCACCTTCCGTTTCCAGGACTTCNNTGAACGCCGCGATGGCCGCGGCCGCCACGGGCGGGGGCAGCGCGGCCGAAAAACGAACGCGCGCGACGTGCTTCAGGTAGGTGATTGTGCGCTGGTCAGCGGCGATGTAACCGCCAATAGCGGGGATGGTCTTGCTCAGTGTGCCCATCTTGATGTCGACGCTGCCGGGCATACCGTAGTGTTCTTCGATGCCGTGACCGTTGGCGCCCAGAACCCNCAGGCTGTGGGCTTCATCAACCATCAGCCGCGCNNCGTAGCGCCGGCACAGGTCGACAACGGCTGGCAGGTTCGCCACGTCACCATCCATACTGAACACGGCATCGACCACGACCAGCTTACCGGCCGTGGCGGGCGCACGCCGCAGTTGGTGGGCCAGGTGATCCATGTCGTTGTGACGAAAGCGTACGAACTCGGCCCGACTCAGGAGGCAGCCATCGACGATGCTGGCGTGGTTCCACTTGTCCGAGATGACCCAGTCATTGCGCCCGACGAGGGTCGAGATCGTGGCCAGGTTGGTGGCATAACCGCTGGAGTAGGTGATGGCATCGTCAGTGCCCTTGAATGCGGCGATCGTCCGTTCAAGCGCTTCGTGCAGGGTCAGGGTGCCGGCCAGAATGCGCACGCCGTGTGTGCCGGTGCCAAACTGGTCGATCGCCGCCTTGGCGGCCGCGTTGATTTTGGGGTGGTTGAGCAGGCCCAGATAACTGTAGGACGCGAACATCAGCTTGCGCTGCCCGCGCACGACGACCTCGGCGCCATCGATTTCGGCCACCGGCTGCAGAAAGAAGTAGACCTCATCCTCCTGGGCGTACGCGACGCGNNCCGTCATTTCGCTGATGCGCCAGGCGATCGGATCGATGCTGGCCGCTTCCGTGGGGCTGGCGCCCGTGGTGGACGTCTCCAGGTTGGTCTGGCGCGGTCATTTGTACACCGTTCTCCGGAACTGTCGTTACCGTATCTTGCAGCATATTCTTCTCCTGGTTATTGTTGATCATTGGCGGTGCGTCGCTGACGCTTCAGAAGGTGATAGGGTGATTTGGCCTTCTGTAATGCCAGCCGGACGCCCTCGTGGCTGATACTGGATACCCAACCCTGCAGTTCGGCCACGGCGACCAGCAGATCCAGCGTCCAGCCGGTCTGCCCCAGGCCGAAATCGCGCGCTCTTTCTCCTGTATCAACCAGGCCAGTTTACGGCCGAGCGTTTCGCTGATTTTGCGTGGGCGTCCTGGCGATGGGCGGCGTTGCAGAGCGTTTTTGCCCTTGTCGTTGAACTCCTTGATGCGCAGGCGTACCTGTACTTCGCTCAGGTCGACCTCACGCGATCTCCGGTACCCGCCGACCCTCGGCCGAGAGGAGAACCAGCATCGCCCAGCGCTGGCTGGTTGGTTCGCCCCCTCCGCCAGGGTATGCAGCAGGTCTCTTTCCTCGGCGGTCAGTGTGCGCACATAGATGGCCATGGTCCCGTCACAATTATAGCGTAAAATCGCGAGAAACTAGAAGTTCTTTTTGAAATCCCCTGCTGTCAAAACCCAGGCTTGTGACAGAAGTTACGCGGAATTTTGCGCCTCAGGGTTCGTAAAGAGACCACTTCTCGCTTTCATCTGGCTTTTTCCAGCGTTTTCGCGGTCAAACACGCGACCTTATTCGATTGCGAACCCCAAGCGCACTTGTCCTTTCGGCCTGGACGGCTATAATGGGAGCCATGCGACCCACCTATGATGCGCTGCTGGTAGCCCTGCTGCTGATCGCCCGTGTGCGGATCGACACGCTGGCTGAGGCCGCCGTATTGCCACTGCGCTTCCAGGATATAGCGAACCATCCGCTGCTGGGGAAACTCCTGGCGCCGGCGGCGTGGCAGGCTTTTGGCGATCGCTACATCGACGGCCTGTCGCTGGTTCTGATCGCCCTGGCCTTTGGCGCGCTGGCCCTCTACCTGCTCGCCGATGGACTACGCGCCACCCTGGGCGCCCGGCGCACACGCGCGATCAAAACGGTCCTGTTGGCCGTCATCATCGCCGCTACGGTGGTGGCGCCCACGGTCAAGCTGATCCTGCTGCGCCAGGCCAGCGGCCCGGCCAGTTACAGCCACGACGGCGGCGTGATCCAGACCGAAGCAACGATCGACTTTCTGCTCGCGGGCAAGAACCCTTACGTGGAAGATTACACGCAAACGCCTATGGCGGAATGGGGTTTCGATGAGTACCGGACGGCGTTGTACCACTACCCCTACCTGCCGTGGACGTTCGTCTTTTCGGCGCCATTTCAGGTCATCGGTCGCGCGCTCCTGGGGTGGTACGACCAGCGCCTGGTCTATCTCATACTCTACATCGTCATGCTCTGCCTGGTACCGGGGCTGGCCCGTCAGGAGAGTGAAGCGGGCAGTGCCAGGTTAGCCTTGATCGCCCTGTTGGGACTGAACCCAATCATGGCCAGCGATGTCATCTTCGGGCAGAATGATATTTTTGTGCTGTTCTGGATCGTGCTGGCGCTCTGGCTGCTGGCCCGGCCGCGGCGGCGGGTGTGGCTCTCGGCCTTCGTGTTTGGCCTGGCGTGTGCCAGCAAACCCACGGCCTGGTTCATGGCGCCGTTTTATGCACTGCTGCTGTTGGATGCCGGGCCATGGGCCGGCCGCAATCGCTACCAGACCAGNCTCAAGGCCGTCGTACGCCATGGGTGGCCGGCGCTGTTGTCATTTGCGCTGGTGCTGCCCTACCTGCTGTGGGATGCCAACGCCCTGGTCGATGACGTGTGGCGCTGGGCCAACGGCGCCGCGGCGCAGGCCTATCAAATCTGGGGCTGGGGCGCCAGCAACTTTGTGTTGGCGCTNGCGCTGGTGAGCAGCCGCTTTGCCTACTGGCCGTTTTGGGCGCCCCAGTTACTGGTCAGCCTGCCGCTGCTGGCCTGGCTGTTGCGCTGGCAGGCACGTGACAACACGCTGGCCGGCGCCGCGTGGCGCTACGGNGCCCTGTTGTTCGTGTTCCTGTTCGTGTCGCGCTTCATGAATGAGAATTACCTGGGGTATATCGTGGCCCTGTGGGCGTTAGGCTATTTTGTTGCCGAATCCAAGGTGTCTCTGGTATAATCCGTTTTTGGTCGGGCACGGGTTCGATTTCTTCGTGCGGCGTGAGCACCCCACGTGCCGCTGGTGTGCACAGAGCCGGCCCATCGGCGGCTCGACTCACCGGGAATCGTCAAGGCTGTGCCGCCGGTCCGTAAATCATGCTGTTGGTTGGAGGTTGGAGAGTGGAAGGTAGAGAGAGATGATGGAAGAGCCGAAACCGCGTCTGCGCTGCAGTGTGGGTGTCACGGCGCACAACGAGGAGGCCAACATCGGCAGTCTACTGGACATGTTATGCAACCAGTACCTGCACGAGGTGGAAATCACCGAAGTCATCGTCGTGGCCAGCGGCTGTACGGACAACACCGTGCCCATTGTCGAAACGATGGCCCTGCGCGACCCGCGTATTCGTCTGTTCGTCCAACCCCGACGCGAAGGCAAAACTTCCGCGGTCAACCTGTTTCTGGCCAATGCGCATGAAGAGATCTGCGTGCTGGAGAGCGGCGATACCCTCCCGCGCGAAAACACGATCGAGCACCTGGTGCGCATGTTTGCCGATCCAACGGTCGGTATGACGGGGGCGCACAAGATACCGGTCAACACCCCCGAACACATCGTAGGCTTCTTCACCCATCTGCGGCTGCGTATGGAGCACGANGCGTGCCTCGAGATTCCGCGTCTGGGTGAGATGATCGCGTTCCGCAAGGTGTTCGACCAGATTCCGCCGGACGTCGCCATGGACGAGGCTTTCGTGGAGGCCCTGGTGGTCCAGCGCGGCCTGCAGGTGCGCTATGCGCCCGACGCGGTCGTGTACAACACNGGGCCNAACACGATCAGCGACTTCGTGCGGCAGCGTCGGCGCAACCACGCCGGCCACCTCTACTTACAGCACAAGTACGGCTACAAAGTATCCAGTATTCAGAATACACGCNNGGTCCGCGTGGCACTGAAGGAGATGTGGGGCGCNGTCCGTCTTCTGTACACGCTGCTCTTGCTGGCGGCCCTGGAAGGCGGGGCGCGCTTCCTGGGCTGGTACGACTACATGGTCAAACGCGACCGGCATGTGGTCTGGGACATGGCGTATACGCAGAAAGCCGATGTGGTGCAGGAGATGCAGCACCTGCGGGATGCGCAGGACACGGCGCCCATGGCGACGCACACCAACCTGCAGATCGGGCCATAACGGCCACGGGGGCCTGGAAACACAACAGTGCGCGATAAGCTGATTTTTCTGGCTAAACTGGCAGTCAGTGCCATCCTGATTGCCCTCATATTCAGCAAGGTCGACCTGGAAACGCTGCGCGGCAAGCTGGCCAACGCCAATCTGGCCTATCTGGCCCTGGCGGCCGTGCTCTATTTTGCCGCCATCGTCGTCAACTGCGCCAAATGGTCCGTTCTTCTGCGCGCAGGTNNGACCGGTGTACCCTTCAGCGCGCTGCTGCGCTACACCTTCATTGGCGTCTTTTTCAACTCGATGCTGCCGGCCAACATCGGGGGTGATGTCGTACGCGGTTACGAACTGAGCACCTACACCGACAGCAAACTCGATGCCGCAGCCTCGGTCATCGTCGATCGCCTGGTTGGCCTGCTGGCTTTTGTCACCTCCGCGGTGGTTGCCGCGGCAATCCTGGTCTCCGCCACACATCGGCCCGACCTGGAGGTGATCGCGGTTGCGGCCATGGTTGCCCTGCTGGCGCTGATGTTTACGATGGCCCTGCTGTTCAGCCGCCGTTTGCGTGCCCGGGTTGCCATGGCCTTTGGCTGGTCATTTCTCAAGCCGATGGCGCCGATCTATGGCCGGCTGGCCGACGCGTTTGGCGCCTACCGTTTTCGCTATAAAACACTGCTGCTGGCCTTTGCGATTGGCCTGGGGGTTNNGATGCTCACCAACCTGGTCAACTACGCCATTTCCGAAGCCCTNGGGGGCGGCATGCCCCTCCTGATGATTGCCCTGTTCAACCCGATCATCGCCCTGGTGTTGTTGATCCCGATTTCCGTCGGCGGCATCGGCCTCAATCAGAACGCCTACGTCATTCTGTACGGCCTGGCCGGCGTACCCCACGACCATGCCCTGGCCGTGTCTCTGGTGATGCAGGCGCTCATTCTGCTGTCCGGTCTGCCAGGCGCGGTCTTGTGGCTGCGTGCGCCGCGCAGCCGGTCAGCTTCCACCGCAGCCAGTCTGAGCAACCTGGAATGAGTGCCCGGTTGTGTGTGATAGTGACATCCGAAGTACTGTGCTGGCTGGCGAAGACCCATCTGGGGGTGTACCGGGTGCGGTGAAGCCACAGAAACCCGCGGTCCATGCTCCAAACCGGTTCTGTGCTCTATTTGCACCATCTGGTACAATATGCTATAATCCAAAGGCATCGCGCAATGAAGCGTGACATCATCAGGCCAGGAGGCGCCTTAGACCCGCTGTATGTCAGTTCACCGAGTCTACTTCCTCTTGATCGTTGTCACGATTCTCATCCTCATTCCCCTTGGTGCGGGCGTGTGGTTCGACACTACCTACCAACTTCGACCTTGGGGAATTCTTGTCGGTATGGGAGTGGGTGTCCTCGCGACCTCCACTTTCCTCGTGTATCACTTCAGTCGCACCTGGCGTACCCTGGCGCCCGGCATGGATACCCTGCGTGAGAGGGAGGACACTGCATAGTGAAGAAATTAGCCACACCACGCAACCTCTTGATCCTTGTGATACTCCTGGCCGTCATCATTGGCGGCACCATTCTGTTCCCCGTTGCCCTGCCAACCATTCTGCTACCGGCCGAAGGCATCTTCCACATTGGCTCGTTCTATGTAACGAATACGCTCATAGCCACCGTGTTGGCCGATGTCACCATTCTTCTGCTGGCCTTCTTTGTCGTGCGCCGGCTGAAGGAAGCACCGAGCGGGTTTCAGAATCTGGTCGAATGGTTCATCGAGGCTTTCAAGGGCCTGAGTGAGGATGTGGCAGGCAAGGCGAACTCCAAACGGTGGTTCCCGGTCTTCATCACCATCCTCATTTTTCTATTGGTGGCCAACTGGTGGGAACTGGTGCCCGGCTTCGACAGCGTTGGAATTCTGGAACCGTTGGAGGCTGCGACCGTACAATCGAACGGTACGGTGCGCAACGGCTACGGTCTGACCACCATCTTGGGCATTCCATCCCTCGATCGGTCCAAGTCAGTCATCCTGAGCGAAGCGCAGGTGCAGGAGATTCTGGCGGCCGGCGCTCACGGTGAGGGCGAGGCCGCCGCAGAGGCGCACGAGAGCAAATATGGCGCCTACGTGCTCAAACCCTTCCTGCGGGCCGCAGCCACCGACCTGAACCTCACGATTGCTCTGGCGCTCATTGCGGTGGTATTGGTCCAGATCGAGGGCNNACGCGCGTTAGGCGGGAGTTACTTCCGTAAATTCTTCCTGCCAAAGATACCGGGCCTGGGTGGTCTGATGGGGATCCTGATCGGCGGCTTCGTCGGGATCCTGGCTNNGATCTCCGAGTTCGCCAAGATCATCAGCTTCTCCTTTCGTCTTTTTGGCAATATCTTCGCCGGCCAAATCCTGCTGTTCGTCATGCCTTTCCTGGTCACCTTCCTGTTGGTGGTGCCATTCCTGGGCCTGGAACTCTTCGTCGGTTTCATGCAAGCCTTTGTGTTTGCGATTCTGACCCTGATCTTCCTGGCTTCAGCCGTGGTCAGTCACGAAGGGCACGATGAACATGGGCATGCGGCAGCCGAAGGGTCGCACTGAGTTTCAAACTATCTGTCGCATTTCGGTTATTTCAACACTTTCGAGGAGGACTTAAGAACTATGAATGCTGTACTGGCTGCGGGTTTGGCCATCGGCTTGGGCGATCGGGCCGGGCATTGGTGTCGGTTTGCTGGTCATGGGTGCGCTGCAAGCCATGGGCCGCAACCCCGAGGCTGCTGGTGAAATCCGGACCAACATGATTCTCGGTATCGTGTTCGCGGAAGCGATCGCCATTTACGCGTTGGTGATTGCCCTCCTGCTGCTGTTCGTCGGTGCGCCGGGCCTGGTGCCGTTTGCCCAGTAATGCTGAAGCAAGCTGCTCGCCGCGGAGGAACGATCCCTGGACAGCCGGAATTACCGGCGACACACGAAAACATGGAGCTTATGAGGAGGTGCCAGCTTGGAAAACCTAGCGCAACTTGGCATTAATGGCAACTTCCTGATCGCACAGATCGTCAACTTTATCGTTCTGTTTTTGATCCTGCGTGCGTTTGTTTACAAGCCTTTGCTCAATATGCTCGAGCAGCGGCGCGTACGGATCGAGGAAGGTATGAAAGCGGCCGACCAGGTGCGCCAGCAGGCCGAAGCAGAACGGGCTGAGTTGATGAAGCAGATGGATCAGGAGCGGCGCACGGCACAGGCACGCGGCCTCGGTGGCCAGCGAGTCCGAGAAGATCCGTGAGAGTATTCTGGCCTCCGCCCATGCCGAAGCCGAAGAAATCAAAACCAAATCTCGCGCCGAAGCCGCGGCGGAACGCGAACAGATGCTGCGAGACCTGCAACAGCAGATTGCCGACCTCGCGGTACTGGCCGCCGAACGTATCTTGGGTCACGAGCTTTCCAGTCCGGCCGAGCAGCGGCGGATGGTCGACAACTTCATCGCGGGTGAACTCAAGTGAACGCGGAAAAGAGTGCGCGCGATTACGCGGTGGCTTTGTGGCTGCCGCCTTGGAAAACTGGACCACTCAGTTGAGCGCGGTCGCCGATGCCTTCTGAAAGGGCCGAGCCTGCAGGAGCTGAACGACCCGCGGCGAGATTTCGCGACCGTCAAAAATCCTGGCCAGCCTCTTGCCGGCGAACCTCGACAAGCTGCAAACCGACTTGCTGTCGGTCCTGCTGGCCAACGGTGACCTGGGCAAACTGCGCGAGATCGTGCTCGAACTCAAAGCTCAACTGGAGCGTGGCGCGAACGGATCGCCGAAATCACGAGCGCACAACCGTTGGCCGCGCGAACGCCAGGCTTTGCAGGAGAAACTCGCGGCCGATTTCGCGGAAGACCTGACGTTCGAGTATCGGGTCGATCCAGCTATCGTCGGTGGCCTGGTCATTCGTGTGGGAGATAAGCTCATCGATACGAGCATCACCACCCGTTTGAACCGTATGCGCGATCAATTGGCCAGCGTCGTACGGTAGGTCCAGGGGCGACACACGCACGTGTCGTCGGCTGTGACCGTCCTACAAGAGGAGAGATTCAATGGCAGGAACCAGTACCTCTCAAGTCGAGAGTATTGCGCAACTGATCAAGCAGCAAATTCTGTCCTTCAAAGCCCCCACCCAGATGGTGGACGTCGGCACGGTCACCCAGGTGGGTGATGGCATTGCGCATTCGNNGGGCCTGAGCAACGCCATGGCCAGCGAACTGGTGGAATTCTCCAACGGGACGATGGGCATTGTCTTCAACCTGGAAGCCGACAGCGTCGGTGTCATCATCATGGGTGAATACACCGGTATCGAAGANGGTGACCTGGTGCGCTCGACCGGGCGAATCGTCTCAGTGCCCGTCGGCGACGCCCTGGTTGGGCGCGTGGTGAATGCCCTGGGCGAGCCGATCGATGGCAANGGCCCGATCAGCACCACCAACACCCGCCCCATCGAACGCATCGCACCCAACGTGGTGACGCGTAAATCGGTCGATACGCCTGTGCAGACCGGCATCAAGGCGATCGATGCCCTGATTCCGATTGGCCGCGGGCAGCGCNNGGCGATCATCGGCGACCGCCAAACCGGCAAGACGGCGATTGCCATCGATACGATCATCAATCAGAAGGGCAAAGACCTGATCTGCATCTACGTCGCGATCGGCCAGAAACGCGCCCAGGTCGTGCAGCTGGTGGCCATCCTGGAGAAATACGGCGCGATGGAGCATACGATCGTCGTATCGGCCTCGGCCTCCGACCCGGCGGCGCTGCAGTACATCGCACCCTACGCCGGCTGCGCGATGGGCGAAGAGTTCATGGAGTCCGGCCGTGATGCCCTCATCGTGTACGACGACCTGAGCAAACATGCCCAGGCCTACCGCCAGGTCTCACTGCTCATGCGGCGCCCACCCGGCCGCGAAGCCTATCCGGGCGACGTGTTCTACCTGCACTCGCGTCTGCTGGAACGGGCCGCCAGACTCAACCAGGACTTCGGCGGCGGTTCACTGACGGCTCTGCCGATCATCGAAACCCAGGCCGGCGACGTTTCGGCCTACATCCCAACCAACGTGATCTCGATCACCGATGGCCAGATCTTCCTGGAGTCGGACCTGTTCTACGCCGGGATTCGGCCGGCGCTGAACGTCGGTATTTCGGTGTCACGCGTGGGCGGCGCGGCGCAGACCAAGGCCATGAAGACGGTGGCCGGGCGCCTCAAACTNGGGCTCACGCAGTTCCGTGAGTTAGCGGCCTTTGCCCAGTTTGGTTCCGACCTGGACAAAGCCACCCAGGCCCAGCTCGACCGTGGTCAGCGCCTGACCGAGATCCTGAAACAACCGCAGTACGCGCCGGTATCGCTGGATCACCAGGTCATGGTCATTTTTGCGGCCACCAACGGGTTCCTGGACAAAGTCCCGGTGTCGAACGTGCAGCGCTGGGAGCAGGAGTTCCTGCGCACCATGGATGCCCAATACCCCGATATCGGGCGCAGCATCCTGGCCAGCAATGCCCTGGATAACGCCACCGCGGACCGCTTGCGGTCGGCAATTGGCGATTTCAACGCTAACTTCACACCGTAAAGCCAGGAGACACTGCCGTGGCAAACGACCGTGAGATTCGACGGCGCATCAAGAGCGTCAAGAGTATCGCCCAGGTGACGAAGGCGATGGAGGCGGTAAGCGCCTCCAAGATGCGACGTGCGCAGGCGCAAGCCCTGGCCACGCGACCCTACGCGTCCAAAGCCTGGGATATGCTGACTTTTCTGGCGCGCCTGCGTGCCAGCCAGGCCGACTTGCAGCCGCTGCTGCAAGAACGCCGGGAACAGCGCATACTGCTGGTGTTGATCACCTCNGACCGTGGCCTGGCCGGCGGCCTGAATGCCAATATGCTGCGCGAAGCGATGCACACGATTCATGGCTGGGAGGACGCGGGCAAAGAGGTTGGACTGGTCGCCGTGGGGCGTAAGGGGCGAGATTTCATGCGTCGCTATGGNCCCCGTATCGAGGCCGAGTTCATCAACGTCGGCGACAGACCAACCAGCGGGGCCATGGACATCCACCATGTCGGCGCCGATGAGGCGACGGTGGTGCCGATTGCCCGGGTCATCATCGACGATTTCGTTGGCCGGTCGCACGATGCCGTGTACATCGGTTACATGGAGTTCATCAATGCGGTCGTTCAGCGTCCCGTCATTCGTAAGCTCCTGCCCATCGTGCCGGAAGAACCCCCGGTGGCGACGGCGACCGATTACATCTTCGAGCCGAATGCCCAGGCGATCCTGGGGGTCGTGCTGGAGCGTTTCACCGAGGTGCAGATTCTGCAGGCCTTGTACGAAGCGATCGCCAGCGAACATTCGGCACGGATGGTGGCCATGCGAAACGCCACCGACGCCGCCAACGACCTGATCGCCGACCTGACACTCAGCGCCAACAAAGCGCGCCAGGAGAAGATCACCAAAGAGCTATTGGACATCGTGGGTGGCGCCTCGGCCCTCGCTCAGGCGACGGCCCANGGCGTAACGGGCGCCCGGTCTTCAGCTGCATGACGGTTGTACGCCCGCGCACGGGCGATCTAATCTGGAGGAGACGTAATGGCACAAACAAGCAACGGCAACCAGGCGCACGGCACGGTGCTGGCAATTGTCGGCCCCGTGGTTGACGTGGAGTTCCCGCCCAACGAACTGCCCGAAATTTACGATGCCGTTCATATTCCCTTGGAAGGCGGGGGCATGCTGGTGTGCGAAGTCCAGCAGCACCTGGGTGGNGGATCGCGCGCGGTGGCGATGTCGAGTACCGACGGCCTGCGCCGCGGCATGACCGCCATCAACACGGGAAATCCGATCTCGGTACCGGTGGGCCGAATNACACTGGGGCGTATTTTCAACGTCCTGGGGCAGCCCATTGACCTGCAAGGCGAGGTCGAAGCGGCCGCACACTACCCGATTCACCGGTCCGCACCGCTGTTCGTCGAGCAATCGACCCAAACCCAGATCTTCNNTGAAACGGGCATGAAAGTGGTGGACTTGATCGCCCCCTTCACCAAAGGTGGAAAAACCGGTATCTTCGGTGGCGCCGGCGTGGGCAAGACCGTGATCATTCAGGAACTCATTCACAACATCGCCAAGTTCCACAGCGGTTATTCGGTGTTTGCCGGTGTGGGTGAGCGTTCACGTGAGGGTAACGACCTCTACCACGAAATGAAGGACTCGGGCGTGTTACCGCAGACGGTCATGGTGTTCGGCCAGATGAATGAGCCGCCCGGTGCTCGCCTGCGCGTCGGGTTGACCGGCGTGACCATGGCGGAATACTTCCGCGATGAGGGACGCGACGTTTTGCTCTTCATCGACAACATCTTCCGCTTCGTACAGGCTGGTTCGGAAGTGTCGGCGCTGTTGGGCCGTATGCCGAGCGCCGTGGGTTACCAACCCAGCCTGGGTACAGAAATGGGCGAGCAGGAGCGCATCACGTCGACCAAGGTNGGGCCGATCACATCGATGCAGGCCATCTACGTGCCGGCTGACGACTACACCGACCCGGCGCCGGCAACGACGTTCGCCCACCTGGACGCGACGGTCTCTCTCGAACGCGCCCTGGCGGCTCAGGGCCTCTACCCTGCCGTGGACCCGCTCGCCTCGACCAGCCGTATCCTCGACCCGAATATCGTGGGCAACGACCACTACGAGGTTGCACGCGGNGTGCAGCGCACCCTACAGCGCTATCGCGACCTGCAGGACATCATCGCGATTCTGGGTGTGGAAGAACTGAGCGAAGACGACAAGCTGGTGGTGGCACGCGCNCGCCGCATCCAGCGTTTCCTGACGCAGCCGATGCACGTGGCTGAGACCTTCACCGGTCAGCCCGGCGCGTACGTCAAGATCGACGAGACGGTGCGCGGCTTCAAGGAAATCCTGGACGGCAAATACGACACCCTGCCCGAGCAGGCCTTCTATATGGTCGGCACCATCGAGCAGGCTGTGGAGAAGGGCCGGCAATTGGCCGGCAGCTGAGGAGGCCCCAATGTCTCCGATACGCTTTGAATTCGTTGCCCAAACCGGCCGTGTCTTCNNTGAAGACGACGTCGATATGGTCATCGCGCCTGGGAGCGATGGCATCCTCGGCATCTTGCCGCGGCACGCACCGCTGATGGCGGTGGTTCAGCCGGGTGAAGTGGTCGTCAAACAGGCCGGCCAGCCGGACCGCTACTTTGTGGTGGGCGGTGGTTTCATCGAGGTACGCCCCGACAAGGTGGTTCTGCTCGCCCGCTCCGGTGAAGCGGCCGAAGATATCGACGCGGCACGGGCGGAAGAGGCCCGGCAACGCGCCGAAACGTGGCTGGCAACCCACCCGCGTGGCGCGGATCGTCGCGAGGCGTACGAAGCGGCCCTGCGCCGCTCGATTCAACGCCTGCGCCTGGTGCAAAACGTGTGCCGCGGCATACGGTCGTCGCACAGTTCAAGGATAATTCACGCCAGGAATAGGGAGCCACCAAAACAGAAGGGCATACGCTGGCATCGCACGCCAGCCTCAGTGACAGGGCAGGAGAGTCGTTTGCCGCTCTCCCGCCCTGTTTTTGTTCCCAGGCCAATCCCGTCCATCGGGGGACTGATGTACCGCGCAGCGCCTGCCGGCGGGCGGGTTAGTCACGGCGGTAGGCGGGCAGATGGCGGGCTAACGCGTCGACCAGACGCAGCACATCGTCCTCCGTGTTGTACACCTGAATCGACACCCGAATGAACGACTCCCCGTTCCAGGTGATGAACGGGACCTCGATGCGCTCCTCGTCCCACAAACGGGCCTGCAGGCCGACCGTGTCACACAGGGGTAGGCGTAGGGTCGCCATCTGCGTGAACCAGGTGCGTTCGTCGGGGCAAATTGCGGGGCAGCCGGTGAGTTCCCNCACCAGCCGGCGTGCCAGCCGCACCAGGCTGTGACAGCGTGTACGTACCTGGGGCCAGTCATGCGCTTGCTGGAACGCGATCGCGGCCGGCACAGTCAGGTAGGCCGAGATATCGTCGGTGCCCTGCCATTCGAGGTAATCGACGAAGCGTGANNGGCCTGGGGTATCGCTCTGCCAGCCCCAGCTGACCACCANGGGCTGCACCAGGTCCTGGACGTCCGGCCGTGCGTAGAGGTAGGCGGCCCCTTTGGGCGCGCAGAGCCATTTATGGCAGTTGCCGCTGACAAAGTCGGCGCCCAGGGTGATCAGGTCAAGTTCGAGCTGGCCCAGGCTGTGCGCACCGTCGATGACGGTCAGGATACCGTGGGCGCNGGCGCGTTGGCACAGGGCCTGCACCGGTAGCGTGAGCGCCGTGGGAGAGGTGATGTGGCTGAGGAAGAGCACTCGCGTACGTGGCGTCACCCCGGCCCACACCGTCTCAACCACGGCCGCGGGGTCGGTCACCGGCAGCGGAATGGGGCGAGTGACGTAGGCAGCCCCACGCCTNNGGCACACAAAGCGCCAGGCACGNNCCAGGGCGCCGTACTCGTGGTCGGTACCGAGGACTTCGTCCCCGGNGTGCAGCTCGAGCGCGTGCGCCACGATGTTAATACCGGTCGTGGCATTGGGCACGAACACGAGGTCGTTGGCCGCTACATGCACATAGGCGGCCAGCGCGCGGGCCTCCTGCATGAGGTCGCGAAACCGCCGGCCCAGAAACTCGACCGGCTGCATCTCCAGCTCGCGCTGCCAGGCCTGATAGCGCTCGAAGACCGGGCNGGNGCAGGCCCCAAAAGAGCCGTGGTTCAGGAATGTGATATCGGGTCGCAGTAAAAACAGTTCTTTCATCGTTCGGCGCACCATCGTGGTGGGGTGCCAGTGGGCCTGCTCCCACAGGTGCGCCTATCATGCCGGCTTTCGGGCAAACGGGCAAATTTGGGTGGTGTGCGTCTATGCCGTGAAGTGATCGGGGTGCGCCGCCACGAAGGCGCGGATGTTACGCTCAGCACGCAGTAGAATACTGGCCGTGGCGGTGTACGAGCGGCGGATCGACGCCGCCACCGACTCGATGTCCCAACCGCACAGACGTCGGCGGTAAAACACGATACGCTGCGTTTCGGTGGGCAGTATGGCCAGAACCTCCCGCCAGGCTTCCTGCTGCAGCACATTCTGGCTGTAGTCGCTGAGCGCCAGGCTGTTGGGGTAGCGCGGGCCGGGTGTTTCGACCCACTCCTGGTCGGTCGTTTCGATCTCCTCCACAATACGTGCTTCATACCCGTGGCGCCCTTTGTAGACCTGGTCAGTGACCTGGTGATAGGCAACGCTATTGAGCCAGGCCATGAACGCGACGTCCCAGGGGTACTGCGACAGCACACGAATCAGTTTTTCGCATGCGGTTTGTGCGATGTCATCACCATCCCAGTACCGGCGCCAGTGATCGAAACTGAAGGCTGCCATGTGCCGACGCAGGACGTCGTGGATGTGGATGTAAACTGCCTGCCAGGCCTGGGCGTCGTTGGTCTGCAGCGCAGCCACCAGATCGTAGTTGGATTCGATGCATATGGAGACGTGCTGCACATACTGTGGCCAGGCCTGCGGGGTCCAGCGCGCTGGGCCGCGCACAGACGCTGCCAGCGGCCGCCATAGAAGTTGTGACTGGTGATCTGCAAGAGGCGGGCGCGGCTCTGCTCGGCCGATTCATTGCACCAGGGCCGGTTGGTGCTGCCGTGTAGCACAGGCACGAGGGTATCGCAGACATCGGTCAGTTCAGTGGGTGACGGAAAGAATGCCGCGGTCATGGGGACCTCCTGGCAGTTTGTCGGAGAGCGCTTGTTCGCATGAATGCAGCCACAACGTGCTGTACCACGATCGCTGCCGGCTACTACATGTCGTGCCGCGCCTGCTTACAAGGCGATCTCTCCGACAAACTGTTAGAGCCTATCCGAATAACCGTCACGGGGCAACACTGTGGCGCGTTTTCGGGTTATTCGGATAGGCTCTCAGTGCGACGCTATCGCTGGCATCACGTTGTCACCTACACTGTAACACAGCCAGCTTTGCCCGACTAGCGGTTTTTCCCAGCGCAGTCCCAGAAAAGTCCCAGAAAAGTCCCAGGAAATTCCCAGGTTTGTCCCAGGTCGGAGGTGGCCCTGTCATCGGCCGGCGTGCGCCACGTGGAAAGTGCGTGCAGGAAGGCGATGTGGTAGAATGTTGAGGTGTCGGAAACCGGTCCAGGGTTCGTAAAAACATACGTTCTCGTGTTTGGCCGGAATAGCACTGGAAAAACCGGTGCAAGCGGGCAGTTGTTTCTTGACGAACCCTTAGGGAGCATCTCGCGTATGGCAAATCGATCACAGGCACACGGGCCGTGGTACACGGTGTATCTGGGTTTGGGGGAAACCTGGGTGACCGGCGGGCAAACCTGGTGGCCGCGCTGGGCCGGCTGCGCAGTGGGGTGGAGTTACGGGCGTTTTCCGCCCTGTACGAGACACCGCCGTGGGGAGTCACGGAACAACCGGCGTTCTACAACCTGGTGGTGCGTGGCGAGACCACGCTGACGCCGACGGCCCTGCTGGGGTTCGTCAAGGGGATCGAAGTCGCGCTGGGGCGGCAGCCCACGGTGCGCAATGGGCCACGGCCGGTCGACATCGATATTCTCCTGTACGACGACTGGATCTGGGAGGAGGAGGGGCTGACCATCCCGCACGTGGGGTTGGCGACGCGGGCCTTTGTGCTGGTGCCGCTGGCCGACATCGCGCCAGACCTGGTGCATCCGGGTATCGGTGAGACGGTGGCGGCGCTCGTNGCCGCGCGCGATACGCGTGGCGTCGAACGTGTGGCCACGGCCGTCGAGGTGCGGGCGGCCGTGTTGGATGACCCCGCGGCGATGTTTGGCTGGCAATGGGGCCGCCAGACCTACGTCATGGGCATCATCAACGCCACGCCCGACAGCTTTTCGGGCGATGGGCTGGTCNNACCGACGGTGGGGATGATTGGCGCCGCGGCGGTCGCCCAGGGCCAGCAGTTCGTNCGCCGAGGCGCGCATGTGCTGGACGTGGGCGGGGAGAGCACCCGGCCCGGCAGCAGCGTGGTGACCGCCGAAGAGGAGCCGCGACGTGTGTTGCCGGTGATCACCGGTCTGGCACAGACGGTGGCGGTACCGATCTCCATCGATACCAGCAAGGCGGTTGTGGCTGAGGCCGCCCTGNNCGCCGGCGCACGACTGGTCAACGACGTATGGGCGTTGCGCCTCGATCCGGCGCTGGCGGAGGTGGTCGCGGCGGCGGGTGTGCCGCTGGTGCTGATGCACAACCGCAGCACGCCTAAAAACACGGCGCAGGAGNNGCGCCTGGGTGGGCGTTACGTCGGTGTGCAGTATGGCGACCTGCTGGGAGACATCATGCACGAACTGCGCGAGAGCCTCGCGCTGGCGCACGCGGCCGGCATAGAGGATCGTCGTATCGTTCTCGATCCGGGGATCGGTTTTGGCAAGACACGTGAGCAGAACCTGGCGCTGCTCGACCAGATCGATGTCATCAAACGCATGGGCTACCCGGTGTTAGTNGGGGCCTCACGCAAATCGTTCATTGGTTACACACTCGATCTGCCGCCGGCCNNGCGCGTGGAAGGGACGGCGGCGGCGGTGGCCGTCAGCATTGTACGCGGNGCCGACATCGTGCGCGCACGACGTCCTGGCCANTGGTCCGTCGCGGCCATGACAGATGCGATTGTGCGGCGGGCACAATCACAAGCCGAGGTGCGTGACAGGTAACCCAAGCGGGAAGGGCACAGATTTTGGTCTTTGGAGCCAGGTCTGATATAATTAGAACATCCGTTCTGTTTGCTGCTCGTGCACTGCATTGACTAAGAGCCTATCCGAATAACCGTCACGGGGCAACACTGTGGCGCGTTTTCCGGGTTATTCGGATAGGCTCTAAACTGACAGCACGCCAGATGTGACTCTCGGCCAAATCAGCCCGTCTATCATCGTTTGGTGCGTACGTAGGATTTTCACTCGTAGGAGACGAGTTCGATGGGAACCGATATGTGGTTGAAAGAAGACGTCAAGAATATACTGACCGGGGTTCATGTGGCCCATGCCAGCCTGGCTCAGCACTTCAGTGACCCGCAAGTGCGGGCGTACCGCGAGGGATTCCTCGCAGCCCTGACCGCGACCGCTGCGAGTTTTGGCATTGCGCCCGGAGACGTCGTGACGCAGGATGTAGCAGTGGCTTCTCCGAAACCACACCCCTCGTGATCTATTCGTAGATTGCCAAGTCCTGCCCTTCGTAACGTTTTGGCTCCTCCAACAGTGTCTCGATCCCACTCGGTGGCGCCATCATCAGTACCTGCGGCGACAGGAAATCTTTGTAGTCGTGCAGTCTCTGCAACTGCTCCAAGTAGAGTGCGAGCAGATCGTAGGTTGGTTTGGCGCTGCTGCAGGCCAATGGCGCTCACGCCATTCAGGCTGCACAGTGTCTGCGCGACGTAGACCGGATACATGAGTCGACGGTATTCTGGGAAAGCCAGTTTCGCTGGTTCGGTCGGTGTGGGGATGGGGTGGCGAGCGCCGCGCCTGTCGGTGACGAGGGCGGGGCACTGGCTGCGGCTGGGCCGCTGGGCGGTGAAGCACCCATGGGTGACGAGGGCGGGGCACTGGCTGCGCTGGGCCGCTGGGCGGCGACGCTGCCGGTGGCGCAGTTGGGGCCGTATTGCTGGCTGTCGCGGCTGCCGCATAATTCTGGATGATCTGCCGCATCGTATTGAGGTTGGCCGTCAACACGGTATGCAAGTTGCCAGCGCTTCCCTCCGGGATGGCAGGAAGTCACTGAGGGGTGGGTAAGGCTGCATAAGGATGGCTAATACCCGAATGAAGGGCTGCCCGCCTGCGCTGGTTGTGTAGTATCCAATGGTTCGGGTGAACGGGTGCCAGCCAACCGTGAGAATTCGGGTGAATTCTTCGGTCCATTCGTAGAAAGCGCGTCGATCGACGCTGAGCATGATGTGCCGGTCGTACCACGTGAGCAGCTTGGGGTGTTCATCGATTAATACACATTCGACGTAGCGCGAGTCGCCTTCGACTTTGTCCGGCAGAGCCAGGTTCGATCCTCGGGCAGAACGAGCCGGCAGGCAAACATGGTATCTAACGCCACCAGCGCCTCGGTCGTGGAACCATCTTTCAGCAGGGTATTGCGTTGTTGGTAAAAGAGATCCAGACCCTTGTAGCTGTTTATTGCGTTCGGGCCTCCTGTCATCGGGTTGGTAATGAGGCCAGCAACCGCGTTCTGCAGGTTGCGGTCTTTTTGAAACGCGTGCCCAGGCCTTTGGGGTCGAGGTAGTTGGCGACCGTTCGTTCCGCCGGCTGGATTCTCAGTGTGCCAGCAAGCTGGTCGGCAAATGGGCGCGACGAGCGGCCAGGAGTCAGGCGGGATAACCCGAAAGTAGCCGATGGCAACCCACAGGCGAGCGAATCGAGGTATACGATAGTGAAAGGATCGAATCTTTTTGAATCCAGTCCAAATCGTGTGGCAAGGGCATGGTTGATCCTCCGTCTTCGTGCCGTCATTGGCTGGATCTACGTCTTCAGCGTGGCAACCGCGACCGCCTTGCCCAGGATGGTCACACCGGGATCGTCACGTCCGAAGACCATCGTTTGGGGTTCTGAATTGGGGTTGTCGGCCTTGAGCACGATCCGACCGTTTTGAAAGAAGTACCGTTTGACCGTCGAACGGGATTCCTCCAGGTAAACGATCAATGCTACGACGATGTTTCCGTTCTCGCAAGTTGGCTGGCGGCGAAAGATTACATAATCCGCAGGTTCGATGCCGGCGCTCAGCATACTGCAACCCTCGATTTCCACGGCGAAGAAGTCGCCACGTTGGCGAGTTGCCAATGATTCCAGCCAGCGTGGTTCGATATTCTTTTGATCCGGTAGTTGTTGGCAGCGAAGCACAGCGCATTCCACTGCGCTGCCTCAGGGTCAACCGGTACGGCAAGGCGTGGCAGACCGGCTGGCTCTTACCCACGATCGGAATTGCATCGTTCGCATCGCCCGCTCGAGTGGCGAATTCCTGCACTTCCTCGATCCGCCGCTTGAACGCTGCCGTCAACCGCTTAACCCGCTTGTCATTTCGGTCGAGGTGTGCCAGCAGGTGCAGGCCATGATCGAAGCACTGACTGGCCTCTAACCAACGACGTTGGGCTTTGGCCACCAGGCCGCGGCCGAGATCGGCCACTGCTTCGTGCCAGCATCCGCCGGCATGATCGGACCGATCGAACTGGGTACCAGCATACCGATAGTCCCAGTAGGCCTGATCCAGGTCGCCGGCTGCGTGGGCAACGATCGCCGCGTGAGCGTGCGCGATGCCGCGTGCGTACGCTGCGCCATTCGTCATGTCGGTGCAGAAATCGACGCTCTGGGCCGCGAGGATCCGGGCTTCATCCAGCCGGCCCTTTTTCAGGGCGTCTCGAATAGAATGGCTCAATCCCGCGGTACAGACACCATCGACATCCAGAAAATCAAGGATCTCACAAGCAGGTATGGTGAAAGACACGGTTACTCCATAAATGACCTAGATTTTTTAAGGGTACCCAGTGCCTGCAACTGCATCAACGTATCGACTTCCTGTTGGTCATCGGCCACCGGTATCCCCGCCAGGCGGTGTTCCAGATATTCGATGTAGCGCAATGCAATGATGTCTTGGGGTGTAGGGTTGCGCTGTAACGATTTGTGCAGGCCCTGCGCCATGGCAATGATTGCCTGCACACGTGCTCTAGCCTCCTGCGTATAAACAAAATTGTCTGTATCGGCACGCGCGAGTTTGGCGCGGCTCTCCCAATCGGCATTCCAGCGGTCGAGTAGCTGTTTCCTGGTCTCGTCAGGCAATTTGATGCGGCCGATATCGACGACGCTGGCCTCCAAACCCAAGCGTTTGATGACCTGGTTGATGCCATCCTTGAGCGCCTGCTTGAACTCGGCCCGCCGTGTATCGGCCATGGGAATGATCTCTTCCAGCTTATACCGCCCGATCATATCGCGCCACGGACTGGCTCACCGAGTTGATCAGACGCGTCCAGTCGGCGGCGACCGGGTCCCAGATTTTGTTCAGTATGATGTAGCGGTTGTAAGACATTGGCCCATCACGAACCTGGTGCTCTTTAGGGCCGGGGTCGGCCCGATGAAACACCAGAAACTCGAATCGTTCGATCATGGCGCGGTCCTTCGTCTCGATGTCTTCGATCACGACCGTCTCGCCGCGCCCGTATAAGGGCACAACCATACTGACCCGTTCGAGCGGCTGCAAAATGTCAATCCAGAACCCACGACGCGGCTGGGGCGGCCATCCTTTCCAGCACGACGGCGTGCCCCAGTCGGACAACCAGGCGACCCGGCCCACCAAAGCGTGCCAGTAGCCCCTCAGGTTCCCGTACCTGCCGCATGTTGGTATCCTCAATGAACATGTAGCCGTTTTCGATACCCAGAGCCAGGTTGAGGCCGCTGCGTGCCGCTTGAAGTTCGTACCCCGGTACTGCGGAGAGGTGTGATACAGGCTAAAGCCGGCAATCAGGGCTACAACAGCCAAAAAGATGCCGAATGCAATGGCGGCCAGCACAATACCGCCCAGGAATGACCAGAATATGCGTACGCGATCGGGATCGAAGATGGCGGCATAAAGCGGTGCGGCCACGGTGCCGGCCGAAGGGTCTCCAAAGGTGTGGGGAACAAATGAGTAGAACCAGTGACTGAAATAGAGGGTGACGGCTACGAATCCACCCATTACCCACTGCACCCGTCGGCTGAGGGATAGTCGGTGGCCCCAGGAGATAATGTGGAAATTCATTGCCAGCACGTAGAACGGGATGACCAGTAGGCAGGCCGGCCATGGCAGCTTGAATGCCAGAAATGCACTCAACACCGTCAGAATGGCGTCGATGATCAGGCGCATCATCCCTCCTCATCGGTCGCGCCGATGGGCGAACACTTTTCGCCGGTGGCAGGTCATGTACGGCCGACGCCAAGTAGAATTCTCATGACGTCCTTTTGATTGTCAGCAAGGAGGCATCGCATCCGAGAATACAATCACGGTGCCGGCCTCGTCATCCAGCCTCTGCTGCTACGACGTGCCGTGCACCGCGCATGTACGAACTATGCGATTATCTTCATCAGGGATAACGACCATTGCCATGCGAGCCGCCTTGATCCGGTAACGCAGCCTCGTTGGGTCAGCCAGCACCATTGGGTTGGGCAGAGTGTCAATTCGCCGGCGCCTGTGGGCGACCGAAAACTCTGGTGCTCTGTCAAGTCAAATCATGCACCCGACAAACTGCTGACAGTCTGTCGGAGAGAGCTTGTTTGCGTGAACGCAGCCCCAACATGCTGTGCCACGACCGCTGTCGGCCACTACATGTTGTGCCGCACCTACTTGCAAGGTGGTCTCTCCGATAAACTGCGAGATCAACCTGAATACAAGTTTAGCACGAGTAGCGGAGAAGGTCAAACAAGATTGTTCGATCCGCGCAATTCACTTGTTTCGCCACCTGCGCTATCCGCCACCGACCAGTACCGCCGCATGAGCCCGCGCCCGCAGCACGCCCGGCACGGGTCCCCATCCCCTTCATACTCGATGACCAGCGGGCCGCTGTAACCGGCGCGCTGCAACCGCGTGAGCGATGCCGCGTAATCGATGCCACGCTCCTCGCCCTGCGCGCCGAATGCCTGCGCTTTGGCGTGCACGTGAATGGCGTACGGCGCCAACATCTCCACCCCGCCAGCCGTACCGGGCGCAAAGTTGCCCAGGTCCAGGCAGACCCCAGCCAGGGCGAATCGACCGCCTGCACGATGTGCCGTACCACCTCCGGCTCGGACGTCAACCCCAGTGGTTCTCCAACGCCAGACGAATGCCGGCCGCCCGCGCCATCACCGCGGCGCCCTGCAGGCTGGCAATGACGCGCTCGACGGCCCCCGGCCCCAGGTCGTCGGAACGCTCACGGCGGTCGCTGGTCACCGGACGACCGGCGCCCCCAACGTGCCCGCGGCCATCAGGCCAGCCCTGACGTGTGCCAGGTTTCGCAGGCGCTGGGCAGTTTCGCTGCCGCTAAAGTCGCTGTTGAGCGTCAACGCGATGCAGCGCACTCCCGCGTCGGCACAACATTGCCAAACGGCGGCGTGTAGCGCGCATGGCTAACCAGTGACGCTGAAACTCAGGCCACACGTCACGTCCGGTCAACCAGCCCCGCAGACGCCAGGGCAGGTAACGCACACGGCTACCCGGCGGCGGTGGCCAGAAGAGGTCGTTGAATTCGAGGCGATCGAAGCCCAGGCGGCTGCACATCGCCGGCAGGTCGAACTGCGTCATGCGCCCCGCGTAGAGGGCGTCGTGGAAACTCCAGGCTGACAGGCCAATTTCGAGTGTCATACGCCAATCACGCCGTCAGACATCCACGAATACCCCACGCCCCGTGGTCACCCGCCCCACCACCCACGCGGTCTGGCCCGCGGCGGCACAGGCCCCCATGAACGCGGCCAACCCAGCCGCCGGCACCGCCAGCAGCAAGCCACCCGATGTCTGTGGGTCGTGCAGGAGGCGCTCATCGACCCGGGTCAGCGCGGTCGGCTGCACCTGTGGCCCATAATAGGCCCGGTTGGCCTCAGTGCCACCCGGCGCCATGCCGGCCTCGGCATACGCCCGCGCACCGGGCAGGAGGGGCAGGGCAGACATCGACAGGCGCAGCGCGGCCGAACCGCCGGCGGCCATCTCGACGGCATGACCCAACAGGCCAAACCCGGTGATGTCCGTGGCACAGCGCACGCCCACGGCCAATCCGGCCTGCGCGGCGGCACGGTTGAGTTGCAGCATATTCTCCACCGCCGCCGTCACGTGCGGGGNACGGCTTCCTCNCCGCTTCAGCGCCGTTGTTACCAGGCCAGAACCTAACGGTTTGCTGAGCACCAGGACGTCCCCTGGCTGCACGCCCGTTTTGCGAAAGATGCGGTCGGGGTGGGCCTCACCGACCACGGCCAGGCCGTAGAGCGGTTCCGGACTTTTGACCGTGTGACCACCCGCAATCACCGAACCTGCGCGTCCCTGCTCGGCCCCACCACGTAGAATCTCACTGACGATACTGGTGGGCAGGTTCTCGGGAAATGCGGCGATGTTGAGGGCAAACAACACCTCGCCCCNCATGGCGTAGACATCACTCAGGGCATTGGTCGCCGCAATGGCCCCGTAGGTGTAGGGGTCGTCTACGATCGGGGTGAAGAAGTCGGTCGTCACCACCAGGGCGTTCCGNNGGGACAGCCGGTACACGACGGCATCGTCGGGCGCGTTCAAGCCGACCAGGACATTGGGGTATGCCTGCTCATCGAAGACCGGACCGGCTGNGCGCAGCACCTGCGCCAGGGCCTCTGGGGCCAATTTGGATGCNNTCAGCCCGCAGCTGGCAAGACTGGTCAGGCGGATGCGTGCACGTGCGTCTTCAGTCAACATAAAAATCCTTCGCCGTCTCGGCTGCAGTGATCACAGCCATTATAACCCACCTGCGCGCCCTGGCCAAGCGCTCGGGGTCACCGCGGGCAGGGGTGACATGTCCCAGTGTGACCCAATTTGACAGCCTCTAGGCGCGACGGGTATAATGGCGCCCGACACGGGAGAGGCCCAAGGCTTCCTCCCCGTTTTTCTGCTGTTTCGTATTCACTGCACAATCATGGCCTGTTGGGCGCGGGGCGCGCCGCAGGCGGAGGAAGATGGATCATGCCGAAAAGAACATGGCAGCCCAAAGTGCGTCGTCGGCTGCGCGTCCACGGTTTTCGCAAGCGTATGCAGACCGCCGACGGTCGTAATGTCATCAAAGCCCGTCGCGCCAAGGGCCGCCGCCGTCTGTCAGTCGCATTGGCTGGCGCAAGATGCCGCCCAAGTAAGAACCGGTCGAATGGACTGGGGTGGGATGGCCGGCAGTAGTCGCCACCGGTCATCGAACACACCGCCCAGAGACAAAGGAGACACGAGACAGGTGAAGCGGCGGCACAGCCTGCGTGGACGCCAGCGCTTCCAACAAGTGCGCAGCGAAGGCAAATCATGGGCCGTCCCCTTGTTGGTATTGTGTGCCCTACCCAACGGTGGCGACACCAGCCGTATCGGTTTTCGGTCAGCCGGCGGCTGGGCAATGCCGTACGGCGCAATCGAGCACGCCGCCGCCTGCGTGAGGCCGTGCGTGGTCACTTCGCATCCATTGCTAACGGTTGGGACCTCGTGTTCATTGCCCGGCCACCGCTGGCACAGGCCGATTTCGCTGACATCGAGGCCGCATGCCTGACCCTGCTAAAGCGAGCACAATTACTGACGCCAGCGACGGTCTAAGGTAGATTCACGATAGTTATGTTCAAGTCACTGGCTTTGTTCCTGATTCGGTTGTACAAAAGCTGATTTCGCCACTTCTACCGGCGAGCTGTCGCTTCGTGCCGACCTGCTCACAGTACACCTACGAGGCCATCGAACGTTACGGCGTCCTGAAGGGCAGTTGGATGGGGGCCAAACGCATCTCCCGATGCCATCCGTGGCATCCCGGCGGGTTCGACCCCGTGCCCTGAACAGGCGCCGGCTTTTTCTATTTCTCGTCAAGGATCTTTCATGTCCAAGAAACGTACGGTGGGTCTCCTGATTGTGCTGCTGGCAGTCATGCTGCTCCTGACCAGCTGCGGTGCGCCGACAACGACCGACCCCAACGCACCCCCACAGGGCTTGTGGCAGACCCTGGTGGTCTACCCGATGTCGAGTATCCTGGTGTGGATCAACGACGCCCTGGCCTCCATCGGCATCCCCTACAGCTTCGGTTTTGCCATCATCATCTTTACCGTCCTGATCAAAGTCATCACCCTGCCGCTGACGCGTAAGCAGATGCAGTCGATGAAAGCGACGCAGGAGCTGCAACCCAAACTGCAAGAGTTGCAGAAGAAGCACGGCAAAGACCGCGAGGCCCTGTCCAAGGCGCAGATGGAGCTGTACAAGGAAGCCGGCGTCAACCCATTGGGCGGTTGTCTGCCGCTGCTCATCCAGATGCCCATTCTGTTTGGCCTGTATCAGTCTCTGTACCATCTGGCCAGTGTCGGTGAGTTGGTCAATCAGCCCTTTTTCTGGATTCCTGACCTATCCTTTCCCACCGCCCAGGGCGGCTTGGGGTGGATTTCCAATTACTTCCAGAGCGGCCAGATTTGGCTCCTGATCGCCTATTTGATCCTACCCATCGTGCTGGTTGTCACCCAGATCATGATGCAGAAGATGTCCCAACCTCCCCGTACCAGCAACCAGCCCCAGGACAGTCAGCAGGCCATGATGGGTCAGATGATGCTGTTCATGCCGGTCATGTTTGGGTTCTTCAGCCTTCAAGTGCCTTCGGGCCTATCGTTGTACTGGGTAACGTCCAACCTGCTGGCGATGGGCCAGCAGTACTCAGTCACCGGTTGGGGCCACTGCGCATACCCGGCCTGATACCACGCAGCAGCAAGGCAGGCGCGTCAGCGGGTGCTTCAGGTTCTGCCATCAGCGCGCCGGTCGTGACCGATCAGTCACTTCTGGCCGAACCCAACACCACAACCGACGCCACCGGACCGGCGCAAGATGCAACGCCGACGTAGGAAGAGGAAGTAGTATTTATGTCGAACCAGGCAGAGAGTATCGAGGTTCGCGCNGAAAACGTGAACGCTGCCATCGAAGAGGGTTACGGCAGCTCAATCTCGCGCGAACAGGTCGACGTGGAGGTGATTACCCCGGGCAGTCGCGGCGTGCTGGGCTTTGGCGCCGAAGATGCCCGCGTACGCCTCACGCCACGACCCAGCATCAAACCTCCCCGGCTCCCCCACCGCCACCACGCCCAGTACGCGCCGAACCACCACCAGCGGCCAAGCCAGTCACCCCTGCGCCCGGCCCGGCCAAAGCTCCGCGCCTGCGCCCGGCCCGGCCAAGGCTTCTGCTCCCGCCCCCAGCCCGGCCACCCGCAGTGCGCCAGTTCCAGCGGCCGGCCCAAGCCANNGCGGCGGCGGCCGCCCCAACGGCCGGTGAATCCACCGGCGGTGGTTGTGGCCTCGGCCATGCTTTCAGAGCTGCTGCGCCTCATGGGTATTCAGGCATCGGTGCGCGGCCACTATGCCACTGACAACGTACGCGATAAAAACGAAGAGCCTGCCCTGGTGCTCGATATCATCGGCAACGACCTCGGCATTCTGATTGGCCGTCGCGGTGAGACACTCACCGCGCTGCAGTACGTCACGCGGTTGATGGTCAACCACAAGCTGCAGCGCTGGGTCAATGTCGTCGTCGATGTCGAAGAGTACAAGAACCGCCGCGAACGTACCTTGCAGCAGCTGGCCGTGCGGACCGCTGAGCGTGTGGCCGCTACCGGTCGTACCCTGGCCCTGGAGCCGATGCCGGCCCGCGAGCGGCGTATCGTTCACCTGACCCTGCGCGACCATCCAGAGGTGACCACCCAGAGCGTCGGCGAGGGTGAACACCGCAAAGTGACCGTCGTTCCGAAAAACACTGACAACGCCAGGCTGTGCTGGCCGAGGCTGGTTTGGCGCGTGCGGTGTCGCGCCTTGCGGCTTCGGGCAGCCATGAAGCGTCAGGAAGAATGGTAGGTCGCGCGACCCGTCATTCTTCCTGACGCTTTTTGTAGCGCCCGGCCTATGCTACAATCGACGCAACTGCTCAGCCAGCCGTTCAGAAACCGGGTTTTTCTCGTGCGGGCATGATTCTCGTCTGTGTAACGGCCTTTCATCGCGCCATGACCCTGGTCTGCGAGACAACAACCCGGTTTCTCTAGAACCAGCCTGAGCAGTTACCAATCGACTCAGGCAGCGACTATCATCCCGTAGTAGTTCTCGGAGATCATGCAGACAACCCAGCCCGACCAGCCCACGCCACCCAACCACGCCCTGCCAGCCATCGATTTTCTGGCCATTGGCAACGTCACGCGATCTGCTGCCCGACGGCGGTCACACGCTGGGGGCCGTCTCCTATGCCGTGATGACAGCGCACCGCCTGGCCCACCGTCCGGGCGCCCTGACACGCCTCGCACCTGATATTCCGCTCACCGGTGAGTGGAACCAGGTCATTGTGCAGCGGCTGCCCTCGGCAACCACCACTACTTTCCGCAACCAGTACCTCGGCCAAACTCGCCGCCAGATCGTTTCCGACGTGGCGCCCCCATCACGGCGCATGACCTGCCCACAGCCTGGCAAACGGTTCCCGTGACTCTGCTGGGTCCCATCGCCCAAGAGATCGACCCATCGCTCCTTGCGGTGTTGCGTGGGCCGATCATCGGTGCGGTGCCCCAAGGGTGGATGCGCCAGTGGGATGCCGATGGTGTCGTCTCACGCCAGCGCTGGACCCACGCCGAAACGGTGCTGCCGGCCATTTCAGCCCTCATCCTGAGTGAGAGCGACCTGCTGCAGAGGCAGGACCTGGCTGTTTACCGGTCCCTGTGTCCCACCGTCATCGTCACCCACGGCGCACTCGGCTGCCAGGTGTGGCAGCACGCTACGATGACCCCGGTAGGTACCCGACCGGCCGTCGAAACGACCCCACCGGCGCCGGCGACGTGTTTGCCACCGCGTTTCTGATCCGCCTGGCCGAGACGGGCCACGTCATCCAGGCCGCGTTTTGCCGCGGTGACCGCTTCGTTCGCCGTGGAGGGATCGGGCTACAGCGCCATCCCGCCGCGAACGGTGGTGGAAGCTTGGCTGCAGCAGTATGGCGAGACGTTATGACGGGTAAGGTCGTTCAATCATGACGCATGTCCTGGCTTTTGCCAATCAAAAAGGNGGNGTCGGCAAGACCACGACGGTGGTCAATCTTGCCGCCTGCCTGGCCGCGGACAATCGTCGTGTGTTGGTGGTCGACTGTGANCCCCAGGCCAACGCGACCAGTCACCTGGGGATCAACCCCAACCACCTGATCTACTGCCTCTACGATGTCATCATCGATCAGCTGCCGGCCCAGCAGGCGATTACGCTCACCTACCACGTCGGCGTCGACCTGCTGCCGGCAACCCCGGCGTTGGCCGGGGCTGAGGTCGAGCTGGTAGCCACCCTGGCCCGTGAGCACGTGCTGCGCCGCGCCCTTTTGTCGCTCAGCGAGCACATCGCCGGCCCNTACGACTACGTGCTGCTCGACTGCCCACCCAGCCTGGGTCTGTTGACGGTCAATGCCTTGACGGCCGCCAGCAGCGGCGTCATTGTTCCCATCCAGTGCGAATACTTTGCTCTNCGGGGCCTGGCGCGACTGTTATCGACGATCAACCTGGTGCGTACCAGCCTGAACCCCACGTTGCAGGTGCGCGGCATCGTGATGACGATGTACGACGGGCGCACCAACCTGTCACAGCAGGTCGTCAGCGAAATTCGCCAGAACGCCCCGCGNCCCGTTTTCGATACAATCATNCCGCGCAGCGTGCGGCTGAGCGAGGCACCCAGTTTTGGTGAGACGATTCTGAGTTTTGCCCCGCGTTCACCGGGCGCGCTGGCCTATGCCGCGCTGGCAAAAGAACTGGTGGCCCACATGNNGAAGGAAAATCGCCATGAATAACCCCAAACGCGGCCTGGGGCGGCCTGGGCGCCCTGATTCCAACCGCGCCGGCCGCACCCACCGCGCCCGATCAGGCGCTGTCCACGCTGGCGATCGACGCTATTGCGCCTAACCCACGCCAGCCGCGCCAGAATTTCGGCCACGGCCCTGCAAGAGCTGGCCGATTCGATCCGTGAGCATGGCCTGATTCAACCTCTGGTGGTGACGCGAGGTCGGGCAGCCGCCCGGCGGTGGGCCGGCNNCTATACGATCATCGCCGGTGAGCGGCGCTGGCGCGCCGCCCGCCTGGCCGGCCTGCAGCAGGTGCCAGCGGTCATCAAAGAGGCCAGTGACCAGGCCCTGCTCGANGCCGCCCTGGTGGAGAATGTGCAGCGCNNCGACCTGAACCCTCTGGAAGAAGCCACCGCCTACAAGATGCTGGTCGATGATTTCCAGCTGACGCAGGCGCAGGTCGCGGCGCGGGTGGGCAAGGCGCGGGTTACAGTGACCAATGCGCTGCGCCTGTTACGCCTGAGCGAACCGGTCAAAGAGGCCCTGNNATCGCCGGCAAAATCAGTGAGGCGCACGCGTGCCCTGCTGGGGTTGGAGGAAGAGGACCTGCAGGTCGAAGCGCTCACCCTGGTCGTGCGGCGCGGCCTGACCGTGCGCCAGGTTGAGGANGCGGTCCGGCGTCTGCTGATTGCCACCAGCAGTGAAGAGGACGAGTCGCCGGCCGACGATGACCCGCAGGCCCTCTACGTCCAGGCGATGCAGCAGTCCCTGCGCGACCGGCTGGGAACCAAGGTCGATGTCAACCGTAATCGGCGGGGCCGGGGGCGATTGGTGGTGCACTTCTACTCCGACGAGGAGCAGAACCTCTACGACACGATTCTGGGAGAGAGCACGTGACTTCACTCGCCACCCTCCTGCTGAACAATGCCCGCATCTACACCCAGGACGACCGGCAGCCCAGGGCGNNTGCCCTCGCCCTGGCCGGTCGGCGGATCCTGGCCGTTGGTGATGACCTGGCGCACCTGGTCNNGGCCCCGCGACGCCGCGTCGACCTGGGTGGACGAACCGTACTGCCGGGGTTCAACGACGCGCACATCCATTTCGTGGGCTGGGCCTTGCGCCGCCACTGGATCGAACTGGCCGATACGACCTCGGCGCGCCAGGCCGTCGCCCGAGTCGCCNNGCGTGCGGCCCAGACGCCACCTGGCCAGTGGATACGCGGCGGGGGCTGGGATGCCAACGTCTGGCCCGGNGGCACGCCCACCCGCGCCCTGCTCGACGCGGTGGCGCCGCAGCACCCCGTACTGCTGGACAGCCGTGACTGGCACTCGGTGTGGGTCAACAGCCTGGCCCTGACCCGCGCGGGCATCACGGCCGCAACGCCCGACCCGGACGATGGCGTGATCGAGCGTGACCCGGTCAGCGGTGAACCTACCGGAGTTCTGCGCGAAAACGCGATCAAACTGTTGCACGCGGTGATCGAGCAGCCCGACCTGGACGAGAGCTGCGCCGCCCTGCGTGCCGCNCTTCCCCAGGCGTGGGCCGCGGGGATTACGAGCATTCAAGAGGCCAACGATACGCCTGAGGCCCTGGCGCTGCGCTCATTCCAGACACTGTTACGCCANGGGGCACTGGGACTGCGGGTCAACCAGAACCTGCCGCGTCAGCACCTCGCGGCGGCGATCGANGCGGGCATTCAGAGCGGTTTTGGCAGCGAGTGGCTGCGTATCGGCAGCGTCAAATTTTTGCCGACGGCGCTCGGCTCACGCACTGCCTGGATGCTGGCTNNCTACCGCGGCGAAACCGACTGGCGTGGCGTATGTACGATCGATCCTGAGGANGTTCACCGAAGAAGCGCTGCGCGCCAGTGCGGCCGAACCAGCGTCATGGTGCACGCGATTGGCGACCGCGCCAACCGGGCCGTACTGGACACGTTCGAGATCGTACGCCGGGCCGAGCCGGAGTGGCAGACCGGGCAGGCTGCGCCCAACCGCCCCTGGCCACCACTGCGCCACCGCGCCGAACACGTGCAGGTCATTCACCCCGACGATCTACCGCGGCTGGCCCGCGCCGGCCTGATCGCCTCGATGCAGCCCATTCACGCCACGTCCGACATCCTGAACGCCGAGCGGCACTGGGGTTCGGCNGCGCGCTGGGCGTACGCCTGGCGCAGCGTGGCCCAAACGGGCGCGGTATTGGCCTTTGGCTCGGATGCGCCGGTCGAATCGTTCGACGTGCTGGCCGGCATTCACGCCGCCGTTACACGGCGGCGNCCNGATGGCACGCCGGGCGTGGAGGGCTGGGTGCCCGCCGAGCGCATCACCGTCGCCGACGCCGTACAGGCCTACACGCGNGGNGCCGCTTACGCCAGCGGTGAAGAGCAGATNCAAGGGTCCATCACACCNGGGAAACTGGCCGATCTCGTCGTGCTGTCACACGACATCCACCAGATCGACGCCGAGGAAATCCTCGCCGCCCAAATCGAGGCCACCCTGCTTGACGGTCGCTCGTCCACGGCAGCCTGGACTGATCCCACATCGATCATCGCAGCACCCGCGTCCCCCACGCGCGTCACCCGCTGGGCGTCGAGGTACTCCAGAATCGCCAGGGCGTACTTGCGGCTGGTGTTGAACCGGTCACGAACCTGGGCAACGGTCACACTGCCCGTCTGCTGGATGATCTGGCGAATCGTATCGACCATCTCCTGGTAGGCTGCCGCGCCGAGCGCGACGTCATCGTTGAGCTTGACCAGCCGGCCCTGCTCGAACAGCGCGGCCAGCACGTCATCACCCAACACACCNNGCGTCTCGTCGATGCCCGGCGGGGTGAAGGGCTGACGGCGGAACAGGGCCAGCTGCTGCCGCGCCAGCGCCTCCTGCGTTGGGGTGAAAGTCACCTGATGCCCGGCCTGGTAAACGACCGATTCGGTGGCGTGCAGCAGGCCTTCCACGTCAGCGCGGGCCAGAATGTCGGCGTACGCCCGCGCCGGCAGCGCTGTGCGCCGGCTCTGGTCGAGCCGTGATTTCAGTTCGCTGCNGGNCATACCTGTCCGCAGCGGGTAGGTGCGGTGGTACTCGGCCAGGGTGGACGTCAGCCGGGTAGTGATCTCGCTCCAGCNCCCGCGGGACATCACCAGCGTGTCGGGACCTGGAGTCGGCTGGGTTCCCAGTACCACCAGGTCGTGGCGTTCCATCAGTTCCTGCCAGGCGGCGCTGATACTGCTGGCGGGCAGACCGCTGCGTTCGCCCACGGCGCGGCGTGGCTGGCTCATCANCGCCAGCGCATGCAGCCAGATGTCACCCGGCGTACCGTGAGACAGGGTTTCCAGGCGCTGGATCACATCGCTGCGCATACGGCGCCAGCGTCGGGCCGGCCGGGGATCGACGACTACACCGCCGCCCAGGGTGTGGCTGGGTGACGGCTGCCGGATGATGAAATGATCGCCGCGCAGCAGGGCCAACGGCTCGACGAGGCGCAACTGCACCCAACCGTCGCTTCCCGGCTCCAGGCGCTCACTATCCAACAGCCTGACGTAGGCCGGCACTTCGGCCGCGCCGCTGAAAANATCGACGAGCTGGTTGTGCCTGAGGGGGCAACGCCGGGNCAGCAGGTGCAGGCGCAGGTCGAGCAGGTAGCTGCTGTGGAGGAAACCGGGCAGGCTGAGCGTCTGCCNCCGCGGCACCTGATCGGGATGGACGCCGCTCAGGTTGACGGCCACCCGGCTGCCAGGGTGGGCGGTTTCGATCTTTTCGCGGTGGGTCTGCAAACCGCGNNCGCGTGCGGTCAGGCCAGTCGGCATGATTTCGACATCATCCCCCACGCGCAGGTCGCCATCCAGCAGGGTACCGGTCACCACCGTCCCAAAGCCCGCCATGCTGAACGCCCGGTCGACCGGCAGGCGGGCCCGGCCACGGTTGGCTCGGGGTGGAATCTGGGCCAGCGTCGCGGCCAGGGCCTGGCGCAGCGCGTCGATCCCCTCACGCTTGCGCGCCGACACGGGCACGATCGGCGCATGGCGCAGCACGGTGGTCTTGAGCAGCTCGCGGATTTCGTCCTGGACCAGCCACAGCCATTCCGGGTCGTCGATCAGGTCAGTTTTGGTCAGGGCCACGACCCCGCCCGGCACCTGCAAGAGGTCCAGAATGGCGACATGCTCGCGCGTTTGCGGCATGACCCCTTCATCGGCGGCGATCACCAGCAGGGCCGCATCGATGCCGCCGACGCCGGCCAACATATTCTTGATGAAGTCGATATGCCCAGGCACATCGATGATGCCAACCCGCTCAGGCTCGGCCGCGGCGCTGGGCAGCGTCATCCAGGCAAAACCGAGGTCGATCGTCATCTCGCGTGCTTTTTCTTCTTGCAGCCGGTCCGGGTCGATGCCGGTCAGGGCGAGAACCAGGGTCGATTTGCCGTGGTCGACGTGGCCGGCCGTACCGATGACACGCATGGCTCATCCTCACCCTTATTTGGCGACAACCCGTTCCTTCAGCAGTTCTTCGAGTTGCGTAAGCCAGCGCTGCGCATCGGCAATACGCTGCAATCCTTCGGCCTCATGCATGTTCCACAGGCGCTGAATCTGATTCTCATGGGTGCGCTGGCGTTCTTCCAGCGGCGGAAAACGGGTGGCCAGCGTTTTGTTGACCTTCTGCTGTTCCTGGGTATCGTGTTCCCACTGCAAGATCTGCCGCTTCCAGCGTTTTTCGTTTTCCGCCTGCCACGTTTCGATTTCCTTCTGCTGTCGTTCTTCGGCCAGGCGCTGCAGTTCGGTCAACTGGTGCATGTCGCGCTGAATGGCGGCCTGGAACTCGGCGATGGTTGCTACGGAACGTTTGCTGACTTCGAGCTGGTCGATGAACGCCTGCAGCGATTCCCGGTGCCGGCCGATGACGTCGCGTTGGGCTTCGATTTCATCGTGCCAGGTGGCAATCTCGCGNNGGCGTTCCACATCGGCCAGCTTCATCTGTTCGATGAACTGCTGCTGTTCACGCTTCAGATCCTGCGGGATCGGCTGAATGCTGGTGATGACCCGTTCGACCTTCTGCGCGTTCCTGGATGCCTGGCAGCCTGTTGGCCTGGTCTCGATGCGCTTGAACAGTTCGACTGTTTCCTGTTGTAGCTGGGCAATGCGCCGGTTGTCCTGTGCGCGCTGTTCGACCATGTAGGGCAGGCTGCGGGTGCGCTCATCGATCTCCTTGCCGAGCGTTGTCACCTGCTGGCGCAGATTGATCACCAGTTCGCTCAGGCGTTGATCTTCAGAACGCCGCAGGGCCAACTCTTCATCGATACGGCCGAAACGGTTCAACTCTTTGCGCACTTCCCCAGGCCGCGCTACCGCCTCACGGTCGGTNNCACGTGAACGTTCCCGCTCGCGAACGTCGGCCTCGATCTGCTCGTCGCGTTTGTGCAGCATGAGTACGACCTCGTTCTTCAACTGCTGCATCTGCTCATCGAGCTGGGTGAATCGAACCAGCTGAGCCTGGGTGCTGGCCAGGCGCCCTTCCAGTTCCTGAATGCGTCGCGCCTGCTCCAAGATCTCGACGCTTTGGCTTTCGATGCGCTGTTGAAGTTTGGCCACCTCACCGCGGTCGCGGCGGTGCTCTTCATCGAGCCAGGTGACCATCTGCGCAATTTGGGTTGTATCCATCGCTCTTTGCCTCGGTTGGTAGTCGTGTACTGGACAGGCATTATAGCATGATTTCACCCACCCGCCAATGGGTGGCAGACCGTGCCAATCTTTGACGGAGCGCCGCGGCAGTGGTAAGATTCGACGGTTGTTGATCATCACACGGCACTGACGCCATACTGGCTCGCTGCGCGCCCTGGATTCCCACGGAGAACCATCACGCTGATGCGTATTGGAATTGATGCACGCATTGCCCATTACACGCGGGCCGGTATTGGTCAGTATACGCTGCGNCTCACGCAGGCGCTGGCCTCCCTCGACAGCGAGGACGAATTTCTCATTCTGCAGCATGTCAAAGACCGGTCGGTTTTTGTCCACCAGCCCAACTTCCGCCGCGTTCCCATCCGTACCCCATCCCACCATTGGCTGGAGAAATACGCGCTCAGCTTCGAGATCTCCGGCCTGGGTCTCGACGTCCTGCACAGCACCGACTTCATCCCGCCGCGNCGGCTGCCCTGCAGCTGTAAATCGGTCATCACCATTCACGACCTGGCCTTCCTCCATTTTCCCCATTTTCTGACGAAGGACNNAGCGCGCTATTATGGACAGATCGACCGGGCCGTCCACGCGGCAGACCATATCATTGCCGTGTCGAAGAGCACCCGGCGCGATATCATCAACCTGTTGGGCGTCGACGAGAAAAAGATCAGCGTGATCTACGAAGCGGCCAACCCAATTTTCCAGCCGATGGACCGCGAACAGGCCCTGGCACAGCTGCGGACCCGCTACCCATTGCCCGATGCCTTCGTCCTGTTCGTGAGTACGATCGAGCCGCGTAAGAACGTGCAGGGCCTGCTGCACAGCTTCCGGCGCCTGCTCGACAACTACAAACTCGATATCAGCCTGGTCCTGGCCGGGGCGCGCGGCTGGTTGTCACAAGAAGCGTATGACCTGGTCAACGAACTCAACCTCCAGGGCCGCTGCCTGTTTTTAAACCGNGTCGACGAGCAGGACCTGGTGCTGCTCTACAACGCGCGCTGCCTGGCCTATCCCTCCTTCTACGAAGGGTTTGGCATTCCGCCCTTGGAAGCGATGGCCTGCGGCACGCCGGCGATCGTATCCAACCTCTCCAGCCTGCCCGAAGTGGTCGGCGATGCCGCCCTGCTGGTGGCGCCGCAAGACATCGAGGGGTTGACCGTTGCCCTATGGCGCGTTCTGACCGACGACCAGGTGTGGTTGGAGTTGCAGCACAAAGGCTTCAAACGGGCACAGCGCTTTTCGTGGACCCGTGCAGCCCGTGAGACGCTCGAGGTCTATCGCCGGGTGGTATACGGCGACGCGGGCGCGGTTCCGATCAATAACTCGGTCTGAACTGGGGAGTACGCCGGCGTTCATGGCCCAAATCCTGGTACTGACNCCCCAACTCCCCTACCCACCCCACCAGGGCACCACCATTCGTAATTTCAACCTGGTNGCGGGCCTGGCGCTGCGCCACCAGGTCGACGTGCTGAGCCTTCACCAACCGGCCGACCCACCGGTTGCGGCCACGCCGCTGGTCGAACTGTGCCGACGGGTGGCTGTGGCGCCGGCGCCGNNCCGCCGCACCCCGGCCCAGCGGCTGCGCACCACCCTCAGCAGCCGCCTCCCCGACATGGCCCTGCGCCTGGCCGGTGCGGATCGTCTGTCCGCCCAACTGTTGGATNNTGGTGACCCACACCCCTACGACGTGATCCAGGTCGAAGGCATCGAAATGGCGCCGTACGTGCTGTGGCTGCAAGACCAGGCGCCGTGGCGCAGCGGCCAGATGGCCGGCCGCCCTTTCGTGATATTCGACGATCACAACGCGGAATACCGGCTGCAGCAGCGGGTTGCCCTTAGCGATGCCCGCCAGCCCAGCCGTTGGCCCGGCGCCGCCTACTCCTTCGTCCAGTGGCAGAAGCTGCGCGCCTACGAAGCACGCGTCTGCCGCCAGGCCGATCACGTCGTGACCGTTTCCGCGCACGACGCCGCGGCGCTGGACGCACTGGCGCCTTTCCTGCCGGTGACTGTCGTGCCTAACGGGGTCGATCTGCAAACCTACGCGCCGGGGTGGTCGAANCCGCTGGCCGGCCTCCCATCATCGGCCCTGGTTTTTACCGGCAAGATGGACTACCGGCCCAACGTCGATGCGGTGCTCTGGTTCGCGCACGAGATCCTGCCGCAGATCCGCGACACGCTGCCGCACACCCACCTGTTCGTCGTCGGGCAACAGCCGCANCCCCGCCTCGACGGTCTGCGCAGTCGGTCTGACGTCACCCTGACCGGCCGGGTGCCGGATGTCCGCCCTTACCTGGCTGGGGCCGCGGTCTGCGTGCTGCCGTTCCGCATGGGCAGCGGCACACGCTTGAAAGCCCTGGAAGCGATGGCTATGGGCCGGGCCATCGTCTCGACCACGCTGGGCATCGAGGGGATCGACATCGTCGACGGCCAGCAGTTGTTGATTGCCGATGATGCCCAGGCCTTTGCGGCCGCCGTGGTGCGCCTGCTGGTCGATGAACCCCTACGCGCACCTGGGCGGCGGCGCACACCCACGCGGCGGCCCACTACAGCTGGGAGCAACTCATACCCCGGCTGGAGGCGTTGTTCCCGGATCGGACCCAGCCAGCGACGGGGGCAGCCTCGTGAACGATCCCTTGCAGTGGTCAAAAGCCGAGCAGCAGGCCCTGGCCGCCCACCACCGTGGCGCCAACCTGCGCCACCAGGCACGCACGCGGCGGCAGCGGGCGGCTCACCCTGCTGCGCCTGGCCGCACCGCTCGGCCGTGTGCGGTCGCGGGCGGTCAACACGCCGCCGCAGCGTATTCTCGTCATCCGCCCCGACCATCTGGGCGATGTTCTGTTCAGCACGCCGGCGCTGCATGCGCTGCGCAGCGCCTGGCCCTCCGCCCACATCACTGCCCTGGTGGGACCATGGAGCGCCGGCATTTTGCGGCACAACCCCGACATCGACACCCTACGCACCTTGCCGTTCCCCGGATTTGCGCGCCAGGCTGCGCCACGCCCCTGGCAGCCCTACCAGCTGCTGTGGCATGAGGCGCAGCGCCTGCGCACTGAACGCTTCGACCTGGCCGTCGTACTGCGCTTCGATCACTGGTGNGGGGCCTGGCTGGCGCAGCTGGCCGCTATTCCCCAGCGGGTCGGGTACGCGGTGGCCGAATGCCAGCCGTTCCTGACGCACGCGGTGCCGTACCAGGCGGGTCGCCACGAAGTGCTGCAAAACCTGACGTTGATCGAAACGGCAACCGGCGTCCACGTCACCGCCGAGCCGCGCCTCACGTTCCCCGTCACGGCCGCCGCGGCGGCCTGGGCGCAGGACTGGCGCCACACTGCGGGCCTGGCGGAGCAGCCTTATGTCGTTGTCCACCCCGGGGCGGGCTGGGTCAAGCTGTGGCCGGCGCCGGCCTGGGCGGCGGTGATCGATCGCCTGCTGAGTCGTGGGTTGGCGGTCGTCCTGACGGGTAGTACAACGGAAGCCGGCCTGGTGAGCGATATCGTACGCCAGGTTCACGGTCCCGTACACACGCTGGCCGGGGGCACCGACCTGGATCAGCTGGCGGCCCTCATGCAGCAGTGCCGCCTGACGGTCGGCCTGGACAGTGGCCCCATGCACCTGGCCGTGGCCGTGGGGGCGCCGACCGTCCATCTGTACGGCCCCGTGGCCGTGGCAACCTTTGGCCCGTGGGGTAACCCGGCGCACCACCGGGTCGTGACGTCGGACTGGACCTGCGTACCGTGCAACCGGCTCGATTTTGCCGCGGCCGAGTTGCCATGGCACCCCTGTGTACGCGCCATCACCCCCACGGACGTTCTGCAGGCCATCGACACAGTTCTGCTCGATTCAGAGCCTATCCAACCTGAACTCCGTGTGCGTTAAGCTCAAATTTGGGATTGCGGCCCCACTGTCTTCTTGTCGTGACTGTATTCCTGGGGTACAATGCAAAGGGCCGTACGTCGCCCCATCATCAATCTATCGGAAGGGCCACTGGTACGCAGCATGCCGTCACCTGTGTTGGTCAAAATCGAAGAGGATAGGCACTGGTGGTTTGCCAGCCGCACGCGTGCCATTGTCGGGTTATTGGATCGTTACCTGGGATCTGACCCCAACCGGCTGGTATTGGACGTTGGCTGCGGCGCGGGCAATATGGCCCACCACCTGGCGCGGTATGGTCAGGTCAGCGGCGTGGACCCCAACCCGAAGCCGTTGGCGGTCGCCCGTCAGCGCCGGCTCCAGGTCTATGAGAGCAGCGCCGATTCTCTGCCGTTCGATGACGGGACGTTCGGTCTGGTTGCCCTGCTCGACACGGTCGAGCATGTGGCCAATGAGCAGGGAGTGTTTGCCGAGTGTTACCGTGTGCTGCAGCCGGGCGGTTTTCTCATCGTGACCGTGCCGGCGTTCATGTGGCTGTGGAGCCAGAACGACGANGCGAACGCGCACCAACGCCGCTACACAGCGCCCGAACTCAAACAGAAACTGGCGGCGCACGGCTTCTACATCGAACGCTGCAGCTACAACAACTTTTTCGTCTTCCCGTTGGCGGCCAGCCGTATCGTATTGCGCCGTGGACATGCAGAACCGAAACTGGCCTCACCTCATTTCGATGAAGAGGCCTACCAGGTCGAGATGGAACAGGCTTCGCCCCTGGTCAACCGCCTTCTGGGGCAAATCGGGGCGTTGGAGGCCAGTATCATGCGGAGTGTGTCGCTGCCTGTGGGTACGTCGATTATTTGCCTGGCCCGCCGCTAGCCGGGCGCCCTGAACCAGGCTGCGGTTTGCACGGCCCAGGTGGGGAGTGGGCGGTGTACAGAAAGGAGAGCCGCAAGCAACGATGCCAAGCAACGGTCGAGAGCATCTGCCATCCGACTTCTCGTGGGCCTGTGGCTACTGGAAGGTTTTGGCGCGCTGCGCAGCGAAGTGGAACAGTTCTGCCCGCCCGATGAGTTTTGGACGCACCTCCAAACGTCCGAACGCGAGTTTTTGCTGGCCTGGAAAGTGCTGATCGATGCCGCTCGAGCGCAACGCGCGCGCGCAGTGTTAAGTCCGGTAATACCGCCAGCGCCAGGCCGCAGCGTCAAAACATCGATATCCAGTTTTGACTGACGAGTATAACGTGCGTACGGTATTGATCGTTGCCCTGACCGCGACGTTGGTTGCTGTGCTGTGCAGTGCCTGCGGCGCCCTGCCCACCCAATTGCGGCATCGACCGCTTCACCCATCCCGCCGACGGCGACGGCTTCGCCAACGGCAAACACGACACCCACCGCGCGGCCGACGGACACGCCCACGGCCACACCCCGGCCAACGGACACGCCGACGGTCACGCCTTCGCCAACCGCCACGCCAACCCACACCGCCACCCCCGGCCCAACACCGGATGGAACCGCGCGCAGCCTGCGCATACCTATCCTGATGTACCACTACGTCTCGCAGCCACCGCCTGACGCCGATATTTACCGNCAGGGCCTCTCGGTCACACCGGCGCAGTTCGAGTCTCACCTGCAGGCAATGGTCACGGCGGGTTACCGCTCGGTGCCGCTGGTCGACGTGGTGAGTTATCTGGCGACTGGGCGGCCCGAACTACCAGCCAACGGTGTGGTGTTGACGTTCGATGATGGTTACACTGATGTTTACGAGAATGCCTTCCCCTGNCTGCAAAAGTACGGTTTTACGGCCACCGCGTTTGTGATCACTGACTTTGTCGACAGCCAGCGCCCGGGCTATGCCTCGTGGTCGCAGCTGGCGGAGATGCACAGGGCCGGCATCGATATTGGCTCGCACTCGCGCGATCATGCTGACCTTGCCGGACGTGACGTCGACTTCCTGGTGTGGCAGGCCCTCGGCTCCCGTCAGATGATCGAGAGTCGGCTCGGTTTTACGCCGCGGCTGTTCTGTTATCCGGCGGGTCGTTATGACGAGCTAACGGCTCGCGTAGTCCGCTCGGCTGACTACTGGGGTGCGGTGACCACACGNGCAGGGGCCACGCACACCTCTGCGGCCCCGTTCGAGCGGCGCGCGCGCGTGCGCGGCAGTCACAGTGCTGCGGACCTGTTGCGCCTGCTGGCCGCCGACTGGTAGGCGTACGCCCCGGGGATGCACCAAACCGCCGTCAGTTTCCCAGAATCGTCCACCCATGTTATAATCTGACCCTGTGCAGCCTCGGAAGATCGTTATCGCCGCCCACACGACCTGGGGTGCTGCCCGGTACCGTCTGCACGCCAATCGGTTACCTGCGTGGAGAATGGTTCTGGCTGGCAGCCCGATTGGAAACTACCTGGCGAGTGAGCCACGTGATACGATATATCATCATTGCGCTTCTGATCCTCCTGGGCATTGCGAGCTTGGGGAGTGCCCTGTTTGGCCGTTTTCGCAACCGGCGTATCGCTCTGGCCCTCGTCACGGTCATCGCGTGGGGCATCGCGGGATTCTGCTGTTGACGCCCTCGACCCTCGGGCAGCCGAAACCGATACCCCGTCCACCATTGCCCCAACCACCGCCATATCCGCACTGCCGACAACCACGGCGGCGGCCGAGAGCACACCTGTGGCCGCGCCGCGTATCCCCGTTGCCCCTGACGACGGCAACGTTCACCCCTACCGGGCAGATTACCTGGCACTCCAATCGCAGCGGTAGTTTGCAGGTGTGGGTGATGAACGACGATGGGTCCAACCCACGCCAACTCACCGGCATAACCAGCAGCGACACGAACGTCGAACCGGCCTGGTCACCCGACGGTAGCCAAATCGTGTTTGTCTCCGATCGCGATGATGTCGAAGCTCTGCAGATCTACGTGATGAATGCCGACGGCAGCCAGCAGGCGCCATGGATGCCCTTCGACGCGTCGCACAACTGGTCGCCGGCGTGGTCGCCCGATGGGCAGACGCTGCTCTTCGAGACGAATCGTGACCCCGGTGCAATCACCCAGCTCTACGCCGTCAAGCGCGACGGTTCCGACCTGCGCAACCTGACGCAAACGGCCACCAACGAAAGCCGCGGCAAATGGTCACCTGATGGTAAGCAGATCGTGTTCGTATCGGAACGAACTGGCAACCGTGACATTTTCGTCATGAACAGCGACGGCAGCAACGTGCGGCAGATCACCGACTCGTTGGAAGATGACCTGTTTCCGGCCTGGTCGCCGGACGGGCGCGAAATTGCCTTTCAGAGCAACCGCGAAGGCGGGGTAACTTCGGTATCTACATCATGAACGCCGATGGCCGCAACGTCCGGCGCGTGACCGATCTGACCGCCAATTACATCACCCCGGCCTGGGCAAACGATGGACAGTCATTGGTCGTCGCTTCCGATCGGGATGACCCTGATTGGGAGATCTACATGCTGGATCGCAATGGCAGCAATCTGCGGCGCCTGACGAACAACCAGTTTGCCGATCGTTTTCCGTCCTGGCATCCATAGGTCTCGCCCACAGGAGACAAACCACCTGAGTTGCCCCTTGTAAAAGTGAGGTGCATGATGGCAAATTCCAGCAAACAAGGCCCAGCGCGCAGTCACCGTGTGTTGCTCGCGTCCCTCGTTGGCCTGCTCATGTTGGGCGCGGCGCACGGGGTTCTGGCGCAGACGGACACACCGGATGCACCGGCCACCGCGTATATCGGATCGGACAATGAACGCACCGGGTTTGGCGTTACCACCGATATCCGCAACTTCGCCGTGGGACAGCTCAACGGTGGTTGGTACCTGAAATGGGGGTCGCAGCTTGATCCACCCCGTCCCGATGGGTATTACTACCTGCCCATGCTCAACGTGAGCGGCGAGACGTTCGTTCCCAGCGGCAACGAGTTGGACCGGGCCATCAACGGCAACCGTGGTGGCATTTGGCTCGTGGGGAATGAACCCGACAATATCTATCAGGATGGGCGCTACACGACCCCTCAACAGTATGTCACCGCGTACCATAATGCCTATGCCTACATCAAACAGCGTGATCCCACGGCCAAGATTGCGATCGGCGGCATCACCCAGGCCACACCGCTGCGCCTGCAGTGGCTCGATATCGTGTGGAGCACCTACCAGTCGCGCTATGGCACCACGATGCCGGTTGATGTGTGGAACATCCATACCTTCGTGCTGCGCGAACAGCGCGGCTCATGGGGCGCATCGATTCCGCCGGGCGTCAACGCGAACAGCGGTATGCTGTGGGAAATTCAGGATCACGACCGCATCGACCTGGTGCGCGACCAGGTGATCCGCTTCCGCCAGTGGATGAAGGCGCACGGTCAGCAGAATAAGCCTCTCATCAACAGCGAATACGGCATCCTGTTACCGGTCGATTACGGCTTCGACTANCCGCGCGTGGCCGCTTTTCTGGTGGGCACGTTCGATCTGTTCAATACCCTGCGCGACACTCAACTGGGTTATCCCGAAGACGATTACCGGCTCATGCAGCGTTGGTGTTGGTTCTCTCTCGACAGTGACGATTTCGAGGGCAACGTCGTACGTTCGTTGTTCGACCGTACCCAGCACACGATTACTCCGTTGGGGCAGGTCTTCGCGGCGTGGGCTGCCAGTCACCGCACACCCTACGTGGACCTGGTCGTGCGTACAACGCCGGTCTACACGCCCACCTGGGCTATCTTCCAAGGCCAACCGAGCGCCATCGCGCTGTCAGCCAACGTTTACAATGAAGGCAACACCGCGACGGGACCGTTCGATGTGCGTTTTGGTATTGGCGGCCCCAACGCCGGTGGCCCGGTAATTGGGATCACCACCATTNNGCCGGCGGCCTCTCGCCCCGTTGGCCCGGCCGCGACCGCTGCACTGACCTGGCAGGTGGCCCTGACCAGCACCACCACGGTCCATGCCAAGGCCGATCCCAACAATACCATCCCTGAATTTTCGGAAACCAACAACTCCAAGAGCGTTGCCGTGACCCGCATCGAGCTGCTGGATATCGCCGTGCGCAATGTGCGGGCCGACGCCCCCAACTGGGCGACCATGGCGCCGGGCGAACCCTTCACGACGACCCTGCGTGTGGCAGTGCGCAACCTCGGCAGCATCGGTGTGAGCGGCGACCTGACCGTACAATTCTGGTTGGGGGCGCCCAGCGCGGGCGGCACACTGCTGGGTGATGTGGTCATCAATGCGCAGAATTCACCCACTGTACCGCTGGAGGTGACCATACCCTGGGCCAACGTCACACCTGGCATCTACGACCTGTATGCCTACGTGGCGCCGCCGTTTGGGGACACAAATCCCGCCAATAACCTGGTCAACGCACCGGCCTATCTGCTGCCGCCGCGTATGTACTTCCCGCTGGCCAGACGTTGACCGGCCCATGAGACGTTCCACACGGTGCACGCTGCAATTTGGTCAGTTGGCTATTAGCCGTTGTGCTCATCTACCCCGTGATCTTGCCTGACACCGCTGTGGCCGATGCAACTGCACCCGGCCCGCGCATGAGTCAGGCCGCGGTCGCGACACCGTCACCCGACCCTACGCCAGTGGCCAGTGCGCCGGATAATGGCTCCACCCCAGAGGCGGGCGTCACCCAGGATTATCGCCTGTTTTTCCCAGTCTCTCCCGGTCTCCCACCACGGGCCATCGGGCAAATCGGCGGTAGTATCGACGCGGTTGCACTGCGCGGCGACCGGGCCTATGCCGGTATGGGGCCACGTCTGGTCATCTTCGACGTGTCCAACCCAGCCATGCCACGACTGCTGGGGCGCAGCCCCATTCTGCCCGACCTGGTCAGCGGGGTGGCCGTCGAAGGCAGCGTGGCCTACGTGGCGGCTGGCGCTGAGGGCGGCCTGCAGATCATCGATGTCAGCGATCCAGGCAACCCACAGATCCTGGGCAGTTATAACAGCGCTGGCCAGGCCACCAGCGTCGCCGTCAGCGGCGGATTGGTTTACCTGGCAGACGGGGCATTCGGTGGTTTGCAGATCATCGATGTCCTGATACCCCAATCCCCCACGATCGTGGGTCAGATCGATACGCCCGGTGATTGCCTCGCCGTACAGGTGGCCGGCGGGCGCGTACGTGGCGGATGGCCTGCTGGGCGGCCTGCAGATCATCGACGTCACCTCACCCGATCACCCACAGCCGCTCGGCGCATTTACGGGACCGATCGTGCAGGGTGTTGCCATTTCAGGCACACTGGCCTATCTGGCCAGTGGTTATACTGGCCTGCAGGTGGTCGATGTGGCCGAGCCGGCGCAGCCCGTGTTACGGGGCAGCATTCGCATGGCGAACGCCGTGAGCGTCGCCCTGACCGGAAATCTGGCCCTGGTCGCCAACGGCGAAGGCGGCGGTCTACGCGTGGCCGACATTTCCGCGCCGGAAGCGCCGGCGCTGCGCGGCAGCCTGAGCACGCCGGGAAGCGCCCAGCAAGTGGTGGCCCGCGACCGCCTGGCCCTGCTTGCCGACGGGTTCGGTGGCCTGCATACCATCGATATCAGCAACGCGGCGGCGCCGCGGCTACAGGGGAGTTACGCAACCATCGGAGCCGCCCAGGGTATACGCGCAGGGCAATTTTGGCTACGTGGCGAACGGCAGCCACGGTTTGCAAATCATAGAACTCAGCAACCCCATCAACCCGACCTTACGCGGCGCGGTGGATACTCCCGGCTACGCCTATCGCCTTCGTACAGAATGATCTGGCCTACATCGCCGATTGGGCGGGGGCTTGCAGATCATCGATGTCAACAACCCGGCCGCACCGGTCGTGCGTGGCAGTCATCCGGCCACTGGTTTTGCACGCGATGTGTTCGTGTCATCGAACATCGCCTACGTGGTCAATGGGTATGGCAACAAGCTGCTGCTGATCGATGTGCGTAACCCGGCATCGCCGGTGCAGCGGGGAAATTATTTCGCCTCTCATGCCACCGAGAGTGTCACCGTGGTGGAGCCGTACGCGTATTTGGGCGGGCCAAAACGGTGGCATGATCATCCTCGATGTCAGTAACACCGCCCAGCCACAGTTCGTGAGCCGCTATCTCACCCCGGCTACATCTACAGTATTGCTGTACGCGATAACATGGCCTTTATCGCTGACGGCTTCCGTGGGCTGCAAATCGCCGATGTCAGCAATCGGGCGGCCCCTACATTCCGCGGCTGGTACAGCACACCGGGCCTGGCACAGGCTGTCGCCGTGGTGGGCAACGTCGCGTATGTCGCCGCGCAGCGGCGGGTTGCAGGTGATCAACGTACAAAACCCGCAACTGCCGACCCTGGTGACAGCGCATCCCGCCTTGGGTACCCTGTGGGACGTCACGGTTGCGGGAAATTATGTCTATGCAGCCGCGGGTAAGGCCGGTGTTTTGGTTTATCGGGCCAGTTAGGGCGCCGTTGGACTGGTTGTTACCATGAGTTTGGCTTCACGCGCTGGCGAACCAGTTTCTTCGTTCAGGCGCCCCTCACCAGAACCACCCTCACCAACCGTCAGCCCGCCAACCGCATACGTGAAGGGCCTCGCAGTCGTTATCCTTCTGCTCGGTGGGTTGCTGCGGCTGTATATGCTGGGTACACGTGGCTTTTGGGGCGATGAAATCTGGACCGCCCAGGCCAGCACGTCGCAGTTGACGTCCATATTCCAGTATTATCTGAGCTATCCGGGGCCGTTGACCTTCCTGTTGGGGCACGCGGCGCTGAGGATTTTGGGCGACGTTCCTCTGGAGTTTGCCCTGCGTTGGCCATCGACCATTGCCAGCGTTCTGTGCCTGGCCGTATTTTTGTGCTGGCGTACCGTTATGCCGGCGGTGCAGGGGCGCTGGTGGGAATGCTGCTGTTGGCCGTGGCGCCTTATCAGGTGTGGTACGCAGGAGGCCCGGTTCTACGCCTGGTCGACCCTGCTGGCGCTGCTGGGGACCTACGCGCTCGTGCGCGCCTGGATGAACCGCCGCGCAACCGGTATTGGCTGGTTTTCGGGCTGGCCAATGTGGCCAATCTGTACAACCAACCCCTGCCGGCGGTGCTGCTGCTGCTCGGCCAATCGGTGCTGATCGGCATTTGGCTGCTGTTGTCCCCCTCGCACCGCCCGATCATTGGCAAGGCACTGGTGATGTACGTGCTGATTGCCGCCGCCTACTGGCCGGTAATCCAACGTGTGATCATCACCGGGCGCATGGATGCATTCAATTCGGAGACCTTTCTGGCCTACCAGGACTTCGCCTTCTGGCTCGCCCTGGCTGACACGGTGCACATTACCGTCGACCAGTTCGCCGCGGGAGGTGTGACTGCCTGGGTGTATCTGACGCTTTTCCTGGGCGGACTGCTGGCAGTGGCGCGACAGCGGCAGTGGAAGCTGTTCGCCCTTGCGCTGGCGCCACCGTTGGCGGCCGTGCTGTTGTTTGCGATAGCCCGACCACGCACGGGGTCCTCGTCCGTTATGCGCTGTATGCGCAGCCGTTCTACTACCTGGGGATCGCGGCCGGTATTCGGGCGTTGGCCGGCTGGTCGGGCGCCACCTTCCACCGTGTGGCGATTCGCCGTGGCACTGCGCCACCCGGCGCCGCCGGCATGACCAGAATCATCACTGTGGGGTTGGTAGCCCTGCTGACGGCAGTTTCACTGCTGCAAGTCAGGCAGAGTTACTCGCGGGCGAAGATCAACGACTGGCGCGCCGTCGCCCGGTACGTGGATGCCCACGTGCAGCCCGGCGACTTGATCGTGGGTAGTCGTTGGTTCAAAGACGCCCTGGGCTGGTACCTGCAACGTAGAGACCAGGTCACGATGTCGGTCGATGACAACCCGGCGGTGTTGGAGGATCTGGCGCACGGCCGCCGGCTCTGGTATCTCCAGCCAGGACCGGCGACGAGCGACGTCAGCCTGGCCCTGCGCCGAAGCCTGCCCGTCATTGCGCCCATGGCCTGGCAAGATGCTACGCTGGATTACGCTGCCGACAGTTTCTTCCCGATATCGGAACCCCGGGTGAAGGTCCGTTTGAGCGAGGGTGGCCCAACCGCAGTGGCCCGCTTCTACGACGAGATGCCCTCAGCGCCAGGAGGGAATTCGTACCGCATCCTGCTCCCCGGCGAACAGGCGGTGGTTCAGTTGGCCCTGCCCGCCGACGGGGGCGCACGCGTTCTGACAGTCAGCTATTATCACAATGCCCGCACCGTCTTCACGGTAACCGTAGACGGCCTGGAACCCACAACCCTGCGTGGGCCGGCGGGCGTCTGGTCGGAAGCCCGGATACCAATCGCCGCCGGCGCGGGCGACACGGTGACCGTACGCGCAGAGCAGCGGTGAGCACCCCGGCCGGCTGCATGCCTTACGCCTGGCGCCCGTTTACCGCCTGACGCCGCGCCGTAAACTCCGTTTTGGCGTGAAAATTGATGCCCGTGGGTCACAGGGGTGGTTGGCACGGTTTCGTGTGCCGCGTGGCGACTCTATGTAACCTCGCGCCGGCGTACCAGCGCTGGTAGAACGTCTGGTAATGTTCGCCCGACTTGACCTTGCGCCACCACCAGGNGTTGTCCTGGTACCAGCGCACGGTTTGTACGATGGCCTCAGCGCAGGAATGACGCGAGCGCCAGCCCAATGCCTCCAATTTACTGACGTCCAGCGAGTAGCGCCGGTCATGGCCCGGCCGGTCCTGCACCGGCTGGATGAGGCTGTACGGCTTGCCCAGGGTATCCAACACCAGGTGCACCATGTCGATATTGCGCATCTCGCTGCCGGTACCGATGTTGTAAGCCTCGCCCAAAGTCCCGCTCTGCAGCACGGCATCGATCCCCTCGCAGTGATCCAACACATACTGGTAGTCTCGCATCTGGAGGCCATCGCCGTACAGGGGCAACGGCCGGTCTTCGAGGGCGTTAGTCACAAAAAGCGGAACTACCTTTTCCGGGTACTGGTAGGGNNCGATGTTGTTGGAACCGCGGCTGATGGTGACGGGTAGGCCGTAGGTGACGAAATAGGCGTTCACCATCAGGTCGGCGCTGGCCTTGCTGGCCGCGTACGGCGAGCGCGNGGCCAGCGGGTCGGTCTCATGTGACGAACCTTCGGGTACGTGGCCGTACACCTCATCGGTGCTGATCTGGTGGTAGCGCGTCAGCCCAAATTTGCGCGCGGCCTCCAGCAGCACGTACGTGCCGTACACGTCGGTTTGCACAAACGCGTCGGGGTTGAGAATGGAGCGGTCGACGTGCGTCTCGGCGGCAAAATTGACGATCGTATCGCTGTGGTGTGTCTCGATCGCGGCGGCCACCGCGGCCGCATCACAAATGTCACCCTGAATGAAGGTGTAGCGCGGGTCTGCGGCCACGTCGAGCAGGTTGTCGAGGTTGCCGGCGTAGGTTAGCTTGTCGTACACGACCACCCGGACGTTGGGATACCTGGCCAGCAGGTAGCGCACGAAATTCGAGCCGATGAAACCGGCGCCGCCGGTAATCAGGTAATTGCGCATGTTCAACCCTCTCGTGCCTATAGAATTCCAACGCGGCTGTGATCACCCAGGGTCATCTTGATCGCCCTGGGCTTGATCGGCGAGCGGGTCACTTCCACGAAACGCCCGATCAGGCTATCTTCAATCCGCGAAGGGATACCGACGATCCGGCTGTGTTCCAGCACGATGCTGTGCTCGATCTCGCTGTCTTCGATCACACAGTGGTGGAAGATCGAGGTGAATGGACCGATATAGCTGTTGATGATACGCGTATTCTCACCGATGATCGCCGGGCCACGAATCACACTGTTGATGATTTCGGCGCCCGGTTCGATCGTGACCTTGCCCACGATCTGCGAATCACGATCGATGTAGCCCCNGACAGCGTGTTCGATCTCGTCGAGCACACGGCTGTTGGCTTCCAGCATATCGATCGGCTTGCCGGTATCGATCCACCAACCGCGGTGGATATAGGGGTGAACGTCGTAGCCATGATCGATCAGCCATTGGATGGCATCGGTGATTTCCAGTTCACCGCGCCAGGAGGGCTGAATGGCCTGCACGGCCTCGAAGACGTGATGGTCGAACATGTAGATGCCAACCAGGGCCAGGTTGGNAGCGGGGTTGCGCGGTTTTTCGATCAAACGGGCGATGCGCTCGTTTTGATCCAGCTCGGCCACGCCGAAGTGCTGCGGTTCCGGCACGGGCGTCAGGACGACCTGGCTGTTCCAGGCACGGTTGGCAAACTCCCGGATGAGCGGGCTGATCCCGCCCTGGATGACGTTGTCGCCCAGGAACATGACAAAACGATCGTTCCCTAGAAAATCCTGGCTGATCTTGACCGCGGNGGCCAGGCCGAGCGGTGCGTCCTGCTCGATGAACGTGATGCGCACCCNCCAACGTTGGCCATTGGACACGGCTTCGCGTACCTGGCGCGTTGTNNCATCGACACCTACGACGATGCCGATATCGTCGATGCCGGCGGCGCGGATCGCTTCGATGACACGAAATAAAACGGGCTTATTGGCCACGGGGATGGNCTGTTTGGCATTGGTATAGGTTAGCGGGTAGAGGCGTGAGCCTTTACCGCCGCTCAGAATCAAGCCTTTCACGCGCCGTATCCTCTACTTGTAGTAGCCACGGAGGCCGCTGTCGGGGCNTGCGTTGTTGAGCACGCTGCCGATGATGTGCGCATTGACCTTTTCCAGCAGCTGCTGTGCCCGCTGGGCATGTTCGCGGCGNNTACGATCCGCGTGGATCACCAGGAGCACGCCATCGACCTGCGAGGCCAGGATCGCGGCATCGGTCACGGCAACCACCGGCGGGGCATCGAAGAGCACCAGGTCGCGCGCGGCGAGGGCGGCAATCGCGCGTCCCATTCGTTCCGACGCCAACATCTCGGCTGGCAGTGGCGGCTGGGNGCCGCTGGTCAAAACCTGCAGGCCGGGGACGGCCGTCGCCTGCAGCGGCGGCTGTTGCAGCCCATTTTCTTCGGCGAGCATGGTTGTCAACCCCTGGCTGTTGACCAGGCCAAACAGTTCGTGCTGCCGTGGGCGGCGCAGGTCAGCATCGACGATGATCACCTGGCGCCCGGCCTGGGCCTCGACGATCGCCAGGTTGGCCAGTACGGTCGATTTGCCTTCTTCAGGCGCGGCTGACGTCACCAGAATCGTGCGCAGTTTTTGGTCCAGGTTGGCAAAGCTCAGGTTGGTGCGCAGGCTGCGGTAGGCCTCGGCCACGGNTGACCGCGGGTCGGTCACGGTGATCAATAAAGCTGGCGGTTGGGTTGGCATGCCTCAGTGCTCCGCAGTCGATGGAATGGCGCCCAACACCGGCAGGCCCAGATAACGTTCCACGGCCTGAGGCGTGCGCAGCTTGTCGGCCTGCAGCCACTCGAGGGCAAAGACGATGATGCCCCNCAGCACCGCGCCCANGACCAGGCCGGCCGCCGCGTTCAGGGTCGGCTTGGGGCGAAACAGCGGCGCGTCGATGACGTGATCCACGATCTTGACTTCGATGCGGTCCCGCTTGTCCTGTTGGTTGTAGTACGCGGTGCGTTCTCTGACAAAAATATCGGCCATCGTCAGGGCTATCTGCTTGGCCACTTCTGGCCGCTCGTCACGGGCGTCGATTTGAATCGTGAAGTTGGAGGCATNCGNGCTGACCTCGGTACGGTCCAACAGGTCGTACGTCGTCATGTCCAACTGCGCACCGTCGATGACCTTCTGCGCGGTGTCGTGCGTGTCGATGTTGATCACAAAGTTGCGCAGCAGGTCTTTGGCCGTATTGCCCAAACCCCAGTCGGGCGTCCCCGGGACAACGCTCACTTTGGCGGTTGCGCGGTAGATTTTGGTTTGGGTGAGGCTGAAACCGTAGGCGGCAACCGCGGCGACCAACGCCACAACGAGGATGATCCAGCCGCGTTTGCGCAGAATGCGCAGGTAATCTCGTAATTCCATATGGTACGTCTACTCCTCCAGCCCGTCATTCTACCATACACCGGCTAAAACACAAGCAACCACGCCAGCATCTACCGCCGTGGGATTTCTCCGATCACCGGTAAACCCATCTCCTCCAGATCCACGCGACTACGCACGTGCGGATCGAGATAATCGAGGAGGAATGTCAGGCCAATGCCCAGCAGCAGCGCCAGGATGAGACGAATGGGCAGGTCGAGCCGTTCCCGCAACCCAGGCCCATTCACGCCGACGTGCGGCCCGTCGATGANGAATGGCTTCGATAGGGCTGCACCAGGCGTGGAGGTCAGCAGGGCGCCGTAGAACTGCGGCAGGTCAGCCTGGATCGTTTCGCTGATGGCCTGGGTGATGCGCAGCAGGCCATCCGGGTCGCCCTGCTNGGTGCTCACAGTCAGGATACGGTGGAGTTTGCCGGCCTGCGTACTGCCCTGGATGGCGCCCGGCGCCACCGTCAACCCGCTCTGGTGCAGGCGGGCCGTCACGGCCTCGGCGAACGCGCTCCNCTTGATGATCTCGCTGAGGTCATCGATCAGGTACTCTGACCCCAGCCAGGTGTAGTACCGGTCGTAAGTGTAATAATCGGCGCTGCGCGGCTCCGGCTGCAAGCCCACGTTGAAGCGCAGCGAGGCGGTGTACACCGCGGGCCGTGTTTGCCAGGGGCGCAGGGTGAGCAGGCTGAACAGGCCCACGAGCACGACCAGGCCAACCGGAAGCCACCAGCGTCGCCGGATGATCCACCAGTAGTGACGAAGTTCCATCGGTTATGCGCCCTCCGTCGCATCCCCTGAATCAGGGGTGAGCCGTTCGGCCGCCAGAGGGGTGACGGTGAGGGGCCGCGCCGCGCGGCGGCGGGCACGGTGACTCTCCAACCGTTGCGCGATGTAGTCGTCCAGCTCGCGGCGAAAGCGCTGCTCGCTGAAGCGCAGGGCGTGCTGCCGGATGACCCCAGGGTCGAAGGCCAGGTCGGCACAACGTTCGACCGCCGCAACCAGAGCTGCGACCGTCTGCCGNNTTCTGAACAGCACCCCAGTGACCCCATCGATGACTGTGTCCAATGAACCACCGCCAGCGAACGCAATCACCGGACGGCCCGTGGCCTGCGCCTCGAGCGGTGCAATGCCAAAATCCTCCAGGCCAGGAAACACGAACGCNNGGCAGTGCTGAAACAGGTCCACCAACCGATCCCACGATACCTGTCCGAGAAAGGTGACGTTGGGCCCTGCGATGGCTTTCAAGCTGGCCGTGTCGCGCCCTTCGCCATACACCACCAGGGGCAGGCCCAGCTGGGTAAACGCNNGCACGGCCAGGTCCAGCCGCTTGTAAGGGATCAGGCGCCCACCAGCCAGGTAATAATCGCCGCCAGGCTGTGCGCTCGGCACGAAGCGGTCGGTATCGACCGGTGGGTAAATGATGACGCTGTCGCGCCGGTAGTACTTGATGATGCGCTGCTGCACCGTGCGCGAGATGGCGACGAAATGGTCGACGCGGTCCGCCGCCTGGCGGTCCCACAATCGCAGATAGCTGATGACGGGGCGCAGCAGGGGCCCAGGGCGCGTCCGGCGCCTTCCTCGCGCTGCGTAACTGTCGAAACTCCAGATGAAGCGTGGNNGCGTCAGGCAGTAGCAGATGTGGCAGGTGTCTGGGCCGGTGAGCACGCCGTGGCAGAAACCACTCTTGTTGCTCAGCACCAGTTCATAGCCATGCAGGTCGAACTGTTCAGAAGGCCAGGGGTAGAGCGGGAGGTACCACTGGTGGTGGCGCAGCACACCGGGCAAGCGCTGCATGAACGAAGTGCGGATATGCCAATCGGCGAACGCCGGCCGCTGTGCGTTTAGCGCTGGCCAATACATACTGGTATAGATCGGTGCACCGGGAAACATCCGGGCCATCGATTCCAGGACATTCTCGGCGCCGCCGATTTGGTTCAGCCAATCGTGAACTAATGCCACCGACACAGCCTTGACTCTTCACCATCATCTACGTTTTGGGTGCGCGCTCACGGCGTCCATGCGGGAGCCTGTGCGAACCACGCAGAGCATTTTACTCGAAATCTGGCGATTGGACAAAGGCATCACAACCCGACCAGCTCTGTGAGTAATCGCCACGCGAAATGACTTGACAGCGTTTTGGGATTAGGTTAAAGTAGTGTCCGGTTATACTGCGAGATTCTGGTTTTTATTCGTGAGGCTGTCCATGCAACCGTATGTGGTTATTGTTTTGCAGGGGGATGAAACCGGGCAGGAGCTGCTCGACCAGGCGCTGTGCGTCATGGATCCGGCGGTTACCGGCGTGCCAACGACCTTTCGCACGTTCGACTTGAGCCTTGATAACCGCCGCCGCACGNNCAACCAGGTGGTGCACGACGCCGCTGCGGCCATGCGGGAAGCTGGCCTGGGCATCAAAGCGGCAACGATTACGCCCGAGGAACCGGGTGACGTGGGCAGTCCCAATGCGATCTTGCGCCGTGAGATCGATGGTTCAGTCATCATTCGCACTGGCCGGCGTATCCCGGGCGTCGCACCGATTGGCGGCCTGTACGCNCCNATATCGGTGGTGCGCATGGCGGTAGGTGACGCGCACGACGCACGTGAGTGGCGCGAACAGACGGCGGATGGCGACGAGCTGGCCTTTCGCACCGAGAGCATCAGCCGGCGCGCCTGCCGTGCGGTCAGCGAGATCGCCTTCCAGTTGGCGCACAAGAACCGGGCCACCGTTTTCGGCGGCCCCAAATATACCGTCAGCCCGGTGTACGAAGGGATGTTCAAAGAGGAAATGGACGCCGCGGCTGCGCGCTACCGTGATGTGCGCTACAACCCGCAGTTGATCGATGCGACCTACGCCCTCCTGCTGACCACCAGTGGTGAACCATTGGTGATCCCAACCCTCAACCGTGACGGCGACTGCATGTCGGACCTGGTCTTGCAGATGTTTGGCTCGATCGCCGGCGCCGAGTCGCTGCTGATGGCCGTCGATGCGAACTACNNGAACCACGCGGTGATGGCCGAGGCCCCGCACGGCACCGCGCCCTCACTGTACGGCAAAAACGTCGCCAACCCCATGGCCATGATTCTGGCGGCCGCCTCGCTGCTGCGCTACTTTGGCAGCCCTGCGGCCAGTGCAGCCNNGCGTGCCATTGCCGAGGCCACCCTGGAAGCGGTGTACGATGGCCTGCGCACGGCCGACCTGCGCGGCACCGCCAGCACGACCGATTTCACGAATGAAGTCATACGGCGTACGCGCACCAAACTGGCCGTGTGGTCCACGATGGAATAGCAACCTGCGAACCCGTCGAGACGAAAGGCGAGCGCTATGAACGATGCACCACCGCCAGAACTCGACGCATCGACGCGTTGGGACACCAACCTTAAACGGATCGTCCTGATTGGCCTTGTACTGGGCGGCATCGCGCTGCTGTACATCAGCCGATCGGTGCTGCCCAACCTGGTAGTGGCCGCCATTCTGGCCTATTTGATCCAACCACTGGTCAATCGCCTGGCGACGCGTATTCCGCGCGGTGTGGCCACGATCCTGGTGTATCTGGGCGTCATCATCACCCTGATCATGACGCCTATCATCATGATACCGGTCATCGTACAGCAGATTGGTACGATCGATATTCGTTGGAACGATATCTTTATCAACTTGATGCAGTGGGTGTCGAGTTTTCCTCAACGGTATCCTCACATCAGCCTGTTGGGGCTGCAAGTCGAGTTGCAGCCATGGTATGACTACGTGACATCGAGTGTGGCCCAGTTCCAGGCGACTCAGGCGCCCTCGGTGTCGACGTTGGTCAATACGATCACCAGTGCACTCGGTTCGGCTACGACCGTATTGNNGGGATCGCCGGGGGTTGCAACGGGGATATTCACGGGGCTGTTTGCCCTGCTGCTCACGCTGGTCTATTCGTTCTATATGGTGAAAGATGCGCCCGGTATCCGGCAGTGGTTCGACAACAAAATCCCGACACACTATCAGCCTGAATACCAGGAATTAGCCGCACGCGTAGCACTCATCTGGCAGGCATTCTTCCGCGGTCAACTGGTGTTGAGTATTGTGGTGGGATCTGCCATCGCGATCTCGATGGCGCTGATCGGAATGCCTGGCGCCTTCGTGCTGGGCCTGCTGTCCGGCCTGTTGGAAATCGTACCCAACGTGGGGCCAATCCTGGCGATGATCCCAGCCCTGGTGGTCGCGCTCGCCCAGGGGTCTTCGGTACTGCCGGTCTCTAACTTCACCTTCATGCTGATCACCATGGTGATCTATTTTGTCGTCCAGCAGGTGGAAAACAACTATTTCGTCCCGCGAATTATTGGGCAGAGTGTCAATCTGCANCCCCTGGTCATCCTGGCCGGCGTCATCGTCGGCGCCACGCAGGCCGGAATCCTGGGGGCCTTTCTGGCCGCGCCGGTTCTGGCATCCGTGCGGGTGATCGGGAGCTACGCGTACGCCAAAATTCTGGATCGTGAGCCGTTCCCGGTCCCTCCGCCGGCCTCCNNTCGTCCCCCGTCACGCTGGCAGCAGATGGTCAAGCGGGCGGAGAACCTCCACGAACCGGCTTTGCCACCAGCCTTGCCCGACGACTCAGCATCGGCTGCTCACAGTGTACCGCAGACAACGTCCACATCGCCGGTACCCCGGCGCCACTGCCACCGCACACGGAACCCTGACAGGAGATGTCGTATGCCGCTGCGCAAACCATTCAACGGTAATTTTGCGATCACCCAGCTCTTTGGCAAGAACCCACAGAACTACGCCCAGTTTGGACTCAAGGGGCATGAGGGTATCGATTATGGGATGCCCAATGGGACGCCTGTTCTCGCCGCCTACGAAGGGATCGTGGGCGAAGCCGGTAATCAGAGGCAGTACGGCAACTACGTGAAGGTGCTGCACGCCTGGGGTGAAACGGTATATGCCCATCTGGAGAAGTTCAGCGTTGGCGAAGGGGACAGAGTAAAGGCCGGCGACATCATCGGCCACTCGGACAACACCGGGAACAGCACCGGTTCTCACTTGCATTTTGGAATCCGCATCAACCCGTACTCGCGCAGCGACGGCTGGGCTGGCTTCAGCGACCCGCTGCCCTATTTGAACGGCCAACTCCTACCCGGCGAATCCGCCACTGTCGATGTCGACTGCAGCCAGGTGACGCTGCCCGGTGATAGCAAACCGCTCGGTTGGTACCGCACAGAGTGGGCCAATGAAAAGAAGGGACGTGAACAACTCGCCCAGCAGCTGGCCACGATCGACGCCCGTTTTGCCGCCGAACGGGCCGATTTACGTCAGCAGGCCGACCTCTGGCGAGTACAGGTATCGGCCCTGGTCAGTGAGTTTGGCGGCAGCCCGCCCACCGGTGATGCCATCGCCGCCCTGCGCAGCCTGCTCCAGCAGATGCAGCGGGGTATCGATCCCCGTGATCCACGGCAGTGGGACCATTCAGCCAAATGATATATCCCACATGGGATATATGCGATTCTGTGGATAACTCTGGGGAAAACCAGCGTCTGGGTGTGAGTTCTGTGGATAACTGGTCTGGATATCCCAACTGGCGTTTGGGAGTGCGGCGTCCATATCTTCGGGTTCTTGGCCGCCACCACAACATCTAGTGTGCACCCGGCGACCGGCGCCTGTAGGGAACGATGTTTTACCCTTCTGCCAGCCGAAATAATCCCTCGCTATCCCCAGGGTAATCCCCAAGATTTAGCACAGGGGCAAGGCCAGATCTTGGGGTGTCGGACACCGCAAACCGCAACAGCTAGTGGGTCGGCTGCGCAATTCGCCGCCTTATCCACATATCCCCAGCCCCTACTACTACGACTACTATCAATATATTCTATACAATGAAAATGAGAGATGTTTACGGCGCCAGACAGGGAGTGTGCTGGATTGGCAATCAAAACGGAGCCTGCATCGGCAAACACAGGCTCCGTCAGTTGCGCGGCACGACCTTCAGGCGACTTTGCGCTGCCCGAATGAATGGGGCGATACAATCTCTCTGGAGTGAGGACCGTTATGCCGGCCGGTCGCCCCTCCGGTTTCGCGCACGTCGATGGCGTGCCAGCCCTGGCCGTTGTGCTGTGCCAGTCTGGCCTCTAGGGTGCGGAGTTCGACGTCGTGCTGGTGGAGGGCGGTCTGCAGGTCAGCCACCCCTGATCGATAGCGGCCTGCTGGGCCTGCATCGAACCCAGGATTTGCTGCACGGTGGCCTGTGTGTCGCCCACTTGCTGCGCCAGGGTGGCCATCTGTTGGGCGAGCCGTGTGGTCTGGGCGTGATTTTCCTCGATCATCTGGCGGTAGGCTGACCCGCGCAGGTCATGGTGGCCGTTGGCGGCCGCCGATTGCACGTTCGGTCGGGCCGGCACAGCGGGCTGCGGCGGCTGGCGCTCGTTTGCCCGGGCAATGCATCACTGGTGCGCTGCACCGGCGGGTCGTCGGTTGTGGTTCGTGTGGCGGTGTAGCCGGTGGCGCCGATCAGGGCAGCGGCGACCAGTACCAGGAAGCCTACCGTCCCCACTTTTTGATGCTCGACGTCAGGGCGAAATCCTGTTTCTGTTGTTCGATTTCCAGCGCTTTTTGCTTCCGAACGAAACCGGCCATGGCTGGTGCATTGGCAATGGCCGCGTCCGTCTCCGCCTGGCTGATGGCCAACTCTTGGGCATGCCTGGCTCTGATGTAATCGGTTTCGGCATTCTTCAGGTTGATGATGGCCTGTTTTTCTGGATCGAATGCTCCGGATACGAACACTCCCAGAATCACGGCGCCGAGGATTATGAAGATCAAAAACCCGATCACTGCTCCGTAGTGGTGGTTGGTCTGCATCACCGGTTCTCCTTTCTGGGCGAGTCAATTGGCACGGCTGTCATAAGCTTAACACAGGAGGTGGCATAGGGCATGACAGACGCGTGGCAAAGTCGCCACAGCCGTGTGACGTTCGTGACATATGGCGGTTGGACTGGGTTAGCGTGGGTGGGGTAGACGAGGCGCGACCCGCGGTGCGGTGGCCCGCGCGGCGCCCCTTGTGCCGAAGTAGCGATTCGCCTGGCGGCGGCCGCTCAGGTCAGGCCGGTGTGCGGCAGCCCGTATTGTAGCAGGCGCAGCCCTTCCAGGCGCAGGATCTCGGNGAAGATCGCCTGGTAGATGTGGCAGTAGGGTGATTGAACGTCCCAGCGTCCGGTCGTGCGGTAGGTGAGNNGAGGGCAGCCGCCGGCGCACCAGTAGCGCCAGGTGCAGGTCTGGCAGCCGGTCTTTTCGCTGACCGGGTCATTGCGCCAGCCGGTGGGGTGTGTGCGCAGGGTGAGCAGGGGGTCGTTGGCGGTGATGTCGGCGATGGGGTGGTCCAATTCCATGTGGCAGCGGGAAACCTGCCCGGCGTGATCGATGACCAGGTAATTATGCCCCGCGCCGCAAGGCCGATCGTGCAGGGCGTCGAGTTGCGCCAGGTCGGCCAGGCACTCCAGCAGACTAAAGGGTGGCAGGTTGGCCTCGATCACGGCAAAGGCGGCGCGCAGTGCGGCGATGACCTGTGCGTCGTGCAGGGCGAGCGTATCGGAACTGCTGGCGCAGTCGTTAGCCCGGTAGAAGTTCAACGAGAACGGCAGTTCACGTTGCAGGATGAAAGCGATCGTCTCGGGCAGTGTGGCCAGGTTGTGGTCGGTGAGTGTGACCGAAATCGTTGGTGTGACGCCGGCCTGGGCCAGCCGGTCGAGGCTACGCACGACGTGAGTGAACGAACCCTGCCCGCCGGTAAACGGGCGCTGCCGGTCGTGCACCGGGCCGATGCCGTCGAGGGAGATCATCAGGCGCAGGTCGTGCGTTTGCAGGGCATCGATCATACGGCGGTTCCAGGCGACGCCGTTGCTGAGCACGACGCCGTCGAGGGCCAGGCCATGCCGGGCGGCTTCGTGGCGGGCATANNCGCGCAATTCCAGAACGCGTGCGAAATTGAGGGTGGCCTCGCCGCCGGCGTATTTGAGTTTGACCCGCGTGAAGTGGTTGGCTCGGGCGGNGCGCAGGACGGCGTCGATAGCCTGGCGCCCGGTTGCGACCGACATGTGGTCCGTCGACTTGTTGACGTAGCAGTAGGTGCAGCGCAGGTTGCAGGCGTTGGTCACGTGCAGCCAGGCGGTAAGGGTGGTATCCTTGGGGGCNNGGCGCTGGCAGCGTGCCAGGTATGGTGAGCAGCCCCGCTCGACCAGGCGACAGGCGGTGGTGGGGCCGTGGGCCGGTGCACCGGCGTGATGGATGCCATCGTCCAGCGTACGCGGTTGGTCGAAGGCGGCCAGCAGATCGAGCACCGGCGGTGAGACTACGGCCAGGCTGTGGTGGGCGACGGGGTTACAGAGCAGGGCCCATGCGTCGGATAGGCGCTGTTGAATCAGGGGCGGCGCCTGGTAGTGCTGGACCTTGCGTGCTGACGGCTTAACCCACGTGGCGGTGTGCGAATGCGACGGACTGCACGCCGCAATCCTTTTCCAGTTCGAGATTGGGGAGAAACCCCAGGGAGCGATCGTAAGGCGAAAGTATGATAGCCGGGGCTTCTGGAAGCTGCATAACGATCTCCTCGAAGATCAAAAAAGCGCGTCAGGAACACTTCATCGACGTAGGTCGCGCCGGTCTTGAACTGGCGTCGGCGACGGCCTTCTTCGGCGAAGCCAAAGCGTGCAANAAGGGCGAGCGCCGCAACGTTGCTGGCGAAGGCACTCAGCATGACCTTCTCGAACCCCATTTGCTGCGCCCAGTCCAGCATCGTAGACATCAACTGGCGGCCGATGCCGCCNNGACGGTAGGCAGCGGCCACGAATAACCCCAGATCGACCACATAGTGGCACCAGGAGTTGACTGGGCCAGGAAACAAGCGTCCAGGGCCAGCAAAGCGTCCGTCGTGTGCGGCAATGACCAGCAGATGATCGGGCACGGTCTCTGGGTCGAACAGCACCGCTTCCCAGGCCGGTGCGGAAACACAGCGGGTCGTATCGAATGCCCCGCCTTCCGCGCAAATAGCATCGATGCCGGCGATGATCGTGGGGGCGTCGGACGGTGTAGCAGGGCGCAGCTGAGTGATTGGATGCAATGGCAGCAGTCCGTTGCTTCGGGTCAGATACCGAGCATATCGTCGATCGTTTCGCGTACAGCCTTTAGTTCCACCTCGGGGTATTTGACTTCGAAAGCGTCTACTTGCTTGTGTGCCCACTCCGGCCCCATTGCTGCCTCGCGTAACGACTTGCCCAGGTACCTGAGGGTTCGGTCCAACTGCGACGCGGTTGGCCAGTACTGCTGAAAATAGACTGCAGAGGCAATGAGATCGTGAGCTGCCCTGCTCAGTTGCTCCTCGCGTTGATCGTTGGTCCTAGCGGTATACCCGACGTCACGGAAGGCCCAAACGCCACGCCACATGTGGCTCTCGCCCAGGTGAAGCCAGAATGCAATTCCGGCCGCGGACGGTCCGAAACCCAGCCCTTCGACGAGATGAAACTGTCGCGGTACGAACTTGGTTTGCACATCGAACAGGTATGCTTCTGCTCTCTTCAAGTCAGCCTGGGCTTCCATATGTCGGCCAAGGTGTCGGTACAGGAAACTACGATCGCCGTAGACCTGGGCGAGGTCGATGGTCGAATCGACACGTTGAAACAATAGATCGTGTTGATCGGCAATCTGTAGCGCCTGCTCTTGGACCTCGATCGATTGCCTAAAGTGTTCGAGGGCGCCGTCTACGGTCGACGATCCCGCTGTGATGCAGGTCTGAGCGTCCAGCCAGCCCCAGTCATCGTGCAGGCTGCCCAGCTCGTTGTATGCCTCCCACAGCCGAGTCGGTTCCTTGATCTGGGTACTAAAAATGGTAACCGCTGCGTTGAGTTGGGCCTCTGCNNATCTTCTGAAGTAACCGATAGCTTCGGCAGTTGGATAAACGCCAATTTTCCACTGGTCGCCACGCTGGCGCAGGGCGAAACCCAGGCTGAGCAGTGCCAAACCCAGGCCTCTTGGCTCATCCAACCTTTCACAGATCTCTACTGCTTTGCGACATTCGCGCGCACCCCATATCGGGTGCCCATCCTGCGTGTAGATGCGTCCCAGCGTACTGCGGCTGAGCGCCAGGGGTACTCCTTGCCGATGCGTTCGCGAATGACGAGGGCNCTCATCGATGTGAAGTTTGGCCAGCTTGATGCGCCCAAACAGCCCGAGCAGGTAGGCCAGGTTGTTCAGCGTGTTGGCGCGGTCGTCCTGATCGATGCGCGGAAACTGGCTCAGTGCGTGGCGGTACTCATCCAGAGCCTGTCCATACCAGCCGTGTGAGCGGTAAAGGTAGCCCAGGTTATTGTGGGCGCGACCGACGAGCAGCATACGCAACTCACGGGGAACTCAATNCTCTTCCGAGTCTGGGGCAATTTTCAGGGTATTGATTGCCCGCTTGAGCACGGCTTGGTTGAACTCGAATGGAGAACTGAGGTAAGCCAGCGCTTCGCCGTAGAACGTCAACACCCGCCCCCAGAAGAACGCGTTGGCGCCGTCGACGATGCGGCGCGCTTCGGCAACCTGATCCGGTGGCTGCGTGATCTGGTCCGGGTGTTGCGCGAAGATCGAGCGGTACTCCTCAGGCCCGGCCAATAGAATCACCTCGGCCACATCGGCCGCCCGACGGTNTTCGAAGCGCCCCAGGTATCGTTGTATCCAGCGCGCGCTGTCGCGATCGATCGCGGCACGCGATAGGCCGCGGCGGGCCGCCGAACGTGCGTTGGTATCGTCATTGTAGAATCGTAGCGGCTCATCGCGTAATTTCATATCGAGACCGAATGCGAACCCTTCGATGGCGGCATGGTCAAATTTGGCGTACAACGCAAAGCCGGCCATGGGGTCTTGATGGAGACGGTAATGAACCTGTTTGACCTGGTAGGTCTCGAGAAGGTCTCTCTCCCCGGCAGGATCCAGTTCGGCAGTCAATTGTGCATAATAATTGGCGATCTTGTCATAGATCCCACGGAAACGAGCCTCCTGTGCNNGTACAACGCCATCGGCCATGAGGTCATACATGTCGTCGTGCANAAAGACCTCTTGCGTTTCGCGGCGAACCTTGACAAAGCTGAGGGTTTCCATCTGCTTCAGGTAGTCCCCACACTGCTCCAGATTCCAACCCGGTTCGAGATAGTGCAGCAGCCCGGCATCCAGGCCGTAACGGGTAGCGGCGAGGTAATCCAATACCACGCTTGTATGAGAGTCGGCCTGTGCGTTGTACAAGCGTTCGATGATATCATCCCGCAGGTCGGGGTTCCATACCGCATGAGGCGCCAACAGGGCATCGATATCCTCACCCGCGATCAACAGATCGATCGCCATTCCCAGGCGAATTGGGCGCCCTTCGAGCTTACGGCAGATGTCGGCGCGTATGTTGGACGGTACGCTCTTGATACGCGCGATCGCATCGACGGTAGCTGACAATTCTTGCAGGCGCACGATGACGGCATCGAAATACTGCAAACCCTCATCGTTTGCAAACCCGCCCAACTCGAATTCTCTGAAGCGGGACGATTCATGGGCCACGCGTTTCAGGGTACTGGTCAAATCCTCCCACAGTTGAACCCGCGGATCGTCCGGTTGTGTCGGGCGTGGGCCACGGCCGGCCAGTACAACCACGGTGTTGTGCAGCCGGGGCAGCGTCTCGGCCAGCCACGTCTTGACCTGAACAGCCACGTTTTCGATGCGGCAGATGCGCTGAATCACGTCGTTCTCGAACTGGATCAGCTCAGCGGTGTCGAGTACAATCAGGATCGGGTACCGGGCAGCCAGCGCATTATAGCAGTTGACGAAAATCTCACGCAGTTCACTACGCGCCTGTTCGAGCCTTGCGAAGCCAACGGCCTGGGCGCGTAAGGCCTCGAAGTCCTCTCGTTTTTTCTGGTATGGTTGAAAGATTTCCCGACCCGATCACGGATTTCTACAGCGTCAACTTCCNNCCCAACCCCGAATGATCGCGGCCTCGATACCTGAGTTGGAATGGGTCTCGCTGTGATACAGATCGATAATGCCGCTGGTCAACATCCCTTTTCGCGNTGCTCGTGCCACCGCTGCGCGGAGCAGCCGCGTTTTGCCCACACCGCCCGGCCCCGNGAAGACAATGGCATGGGAGTTGGTCGTGGACGACCCAGTGTGCGCGTCCAGGGCTGTATCGATAGCGGCCAGTTCAGCCCGCCGGCCGATCAGTTCCAGGGTATCGAGTGCGTAGTAGGGAACACCCAGTGGGGCAGACTGCGGTGAAGGTTCAACAGAGGACGTGATGTCGGGCATGATACTCTCCTGCGGTGACAGGGTTCGACGGAGCCCTGCGGGTGACAGTGTGGGTGTCGAATGTTATGCGGCTTGGGTCCTTGGAAATTGATTTTCGAGCAAGTGGATGAGGAATTGGGGGCCAGTTCCTGGATCTCTTTGTCGCCTTCCAACAGATGTCCCAGGGTATCGATCCGTTGCGTATCAGGCGGCCGGGTGAAGGCGTGCTGTAGCAGCGCCTCAAATCGCTCTTCTACCTGGCGCTGTCTGGATGGCTCGGCGCACAATCTCGGCCAGGTGGTAGATGGCCTCCACGATGAAGACATCCACGTTCCGAACTCCAGGGGTATCGGCGATGCGCTTACGGTACACTTCATAGGCCATTTCATGGCGATAGACGTATTCCTCGAGGTTTTGCAGTTCCAGTGCACGATTGACCAGGCGGCGCACGGTATCATCCACCTCGTAGGCGCGTTTTGCATCGACCAGCGCACCAGGTTCGACCTGACGAATTCTTCGATGATCGCCTGAATGTACACATCACTCTCGTTCGACAGATCGGGATTATACTCGATGCTGGCCAGAATCTCTCGTAGTGAGTCGATGTGAAACGCGTAACGTGGCGGCGGCTATGATGCGGGGCGCAAGCTGGATGGGGCATCTTGCAGCAGTGATTCGATGACCTGATCGAGCAAGTTTGCCACATCGTCCCGACGCGTATCGACGAATGCCTGATCGAACGGTTGATCGATCTTTCGTCGAGCATCTAGTTTTTCGTGAACGTACCAGGTAGTCAGCGGGTGTCCAAAAGTCATCGGGTACAGGGTTGTACCCGCTACAACATCCCCCAAGTTGTTTGATCGTAGCGCTACGGTCGAACGGTGCGAGCGGGACCCGTGTGAGGCGTCGGCGCACCTCGAACTGCCGCAACTGCCGCAGCTCGCCGGCTGGCCAGCACCACCAGGCTGCGGTCTCGCTGCAACCAGGGCGCCAAAATCCACTGTTCAGAACCAACTGAAGAACTTCTCATCAGCGGACTGGAGCGTGTCGAAGGCGTCGAGCAGGCCGAGGGGGACGTAGCGCGTGGAGAGCGCTTCCAGGATGTTGGTGAAGGTCTCGGCCAATACCTGATCGTCAACTGCTGTGGTCTGCTGCTTGCGGAAGCGTTCGACCGTGGCGTGCGGAAAACCAATATCAGCAGAAAGTCGGCCTTGTAGACTGTCGACGAACCCTCCGAGCAGGCGCCGCCGCGCCCGGCCCTGGCTCGAAGGTGCGAAAATCAGTGTAGAGGGCAAAAACACCCTTGCTGCTGTTTTTAGGTGCAATGAACCGATACTTATGTTCGAGGTGCTGTAACAGCCACGATTTTCCTACGCCCTGTACGCCCCAGGCCAAAATCAATGAGTTCTTGATCTCGCGTCCCTGCTGCAAGAGTTTGATTCGTTCGGCGATGTCTTTTAGAACGTCTTCACGGTTATGAAAAGCGTCGTAGCGGTAGTTGAGGCGTGGTGGTATGCGTGACGGCTCGATAGGAGTTGGGATCGTAACCGATGATGTATTCATGAATCACACAACTCCCCTCATATCCGGGTGTTGTCACGCACAATGATGCTGTGGCAAAAGGCTGCACGTCGTGAGGATAACATTTCCGTACTGGACGCTACCCATATTATAACACCGGTCTGGGCGCCTGCAAATTCTGCTCTCCACTTTTCCACTTTGTTGTCTACCCATCCTCGCTGTCCAGTTTACATCAACCAAAAACGAAAAACCCGGCCTACCAGCACCGCTGGCGACCGGGGCACACTCGAGAACGAATAAGATCAGTCCAGGGACAGGAAAACCTGCCCCACCAACTCCGGGAACTCCAGTCGTCGCTCACTAACGGGCGTTCTGCGCCGCGCAGTAATTCAGTTACCCGCGATTCGGGTAGAGGCCAATCACTCCGGGGCCGCTTCATGCAGCCCCCAGCCTCGATATTCAGGCCTGTACGCGTGCGAGTCGGCGCCTGGTGATACTCCTACCTTCATCACCAGGCGCCGACTCCACTTCTTCCATTGGCATCTCCTTTCGTGTGATCTGCATTCAGGCTCCTGAGGTAGCCTGGTTATTTTTCGTGCGACTGTACCGATTTTAGCAGGGCCTGCGGTGAATAGCATGACCAGTTTGTGGCATTGTTGTGACATTGTGCGACGCGGCTGGCCACACGGGTGCACTTGTTGGACAGATGATCGGAATCGTTCAGTGGGCAGGCCGGCCCTGGCAACACCAACCACTCCGGATGATGGTCCGTTGAGATTATCGATCGGTAGCCGGATCTCGCGACGGCGCGACGTGCTGCAGGCGCAGCCCTCNGCCGCGTTCGGTGATGAGGTAGATGGNGATGCTGGCTGTCGGGCCGATCTGCTGACGGATGCGGCGCACCGCGGTACGCAAGGCATCGAAACCCAGCGCTACCTGGTCATCGATCAGATGTGACGACACCGTTTGGCCCGGATACCTGGCCAGCAGCGACAAGAGCCTGAAGTGGGTATCGGTGAGCTTGTGGGTTCGTGTGCCGATGACGGCGCTGCGCGTTTTGGGGTCGAGTACGAGCAGCGGTGGGCCAGCCGGAGTGGCGTCGGTGAAAGGACGGCTGGCGATCTGCCAATCCTGGGGTGTGAAGAGCAGTTCGTTCGCATGGTGTTGGCAGTGCACGANGACCAGGCTCTCGCAAATCCGCAGCAGGGTGCGCGGAACGCCGCGGGCCAGCTCGAGGAGATCAGTTTCGATGCGACTGGCCAGGTCACTGTGGCACAACTGGCCGATCGAGGTGATTCGGCCTTCGCTAAACACGCTCAAGCGCTGGGTCAGAACCTCACCGAGCGCCTGCGCCGACCACCGCAGCCGCGAAANCAAAACCCGGTCCTGGCGTACACCCGGAAAAGTAGCCAGGGCGCTGACAACCTCTGCGGGCAAAAAGAACTTGAAGGCAACCCNCGGCACCTCGATGAGCGGCAGCTCCGCCAGCAGCGGTCCCAGCATCTCCGCCACCCGCTCGGGGTAGGCTGCCAGGGTGTGCGGCTCATCGGTGCGGTCGACCAGGACGTACACCGCGTCCAACCCGGCTGCCTGCGCCAGCTCAACCAGTTGACGATACAAGACGTTGGCCGGCATACGCTCAGTTCGGATGGCCTCTGGTGGTGCATCGATCAGTTGGCCTAACAGACGGACTCGGGGTAGTTCCCACGCCGGTGTCGTTTGAAGATGGGTGGTCAACCGGCCGGTTTGCCAGGCTCCGGCAAACTCTGGCCAGGAGGTGAAGTTCCTGAAGAACGGCAGATGCAGCCCCGCATGCACCAGTTGCTGATAATAGACCGAAGGCTGGTCCGCTGTGACCCCGTAGGTCTGCCAGAACCAACGCAGGCGGCCCAGTTGTGCGATCGGTACCCGCTGCGCCAGCGCATCGTCATGCACCAACAGGTGCACCAGGGCTTCGACCGTCGCTTCCAATAAGAAGCGGAGATGGTGGCGCAGCAAGGGTTCACGCAGCCCGTGCTCGATGGCCTCACCCAGCCAGCCAAACGACGTATACTCGACGGCCAGGATCGACGAGTCCGGGTCATGCGGCCGACAGGCCCGCGCCACCATGACGCGGTGCGCNNTCTTGCCGCAACCCCGGCCGGCGCTGATCACCATACTGCGCGGCGCCGAAGCGCTGCCCAGGATGTCCTCGTAGAACGGCGTATCGACGAAGTATTCCGGCAGGCGGCGCTCGCGGTCGGCCTCCTGTTCGGCAAAGGGGTTTTCAGTGAAGCCGTGGCTTTTCAGCCAGCGAGTCACGCTGGCCATTTCGGTTTCGGTGAGGGCCGGGCGCGGGTTGTCGTGGTTTCCGATTGGATCTGGTTTCGCGTAAGATCCGCTGGCTCTGCGGGGTACATAGCTCATCTAGTCCTCTTGGGGCGCCTGCTCATTGGCAACTTGGAGTACTTCTGGTACAGCAGTGTATGTAATTGATTCCGACACTGATGTTCGATCATTAACGAAAATGTCTCTTAGCTCAGGCGCCTGGTTAGCAGCACTCCAATCCAGAGGCTGTATGTGGACCTTATCACGATTCAGAATACAATGTTCAATGATTAATTGGTGAGCTACGCGTAGAAGATTACGAGGAATGCCCCTGGCAGAAGCAATCAAGTTAGGTTGAATGGTCGCTGCCAGCGCGCCATCCTCGCATAACTGACCCATATCCGTGACACGCCAATTACTGAATACGCCGAGACGCTGAACCAGAAGATCATTCAGCAGACGATCATCCCACTTTAGCTCGCGAAAAGAATACGATCCAACCGGATGCCCGGGTGACGTGCCAGTAAGTGCGCGACTTCCAAGGGTACGAAGAACTTGAACGCAACGCAAGGGTTTCCATCAATGGAAGTTCATGCAATAGGGAGTCAACATTTCGGCCACACGTTCCGGGCTGGTGGCCAACATATGGGATTCATCGGTACGGTCCACCACTATGCAAACGCTCGTCAACCCAGATGCCTGCACGAGGTCAAACAACTGTTGAAACAGCGCATCGGCTGGCAGCCGTTCCACTTGCAGTGGCTCGACTGTGGCGTCTACCAATAGCCCCACCAAGCGCACCTGGGGGTACATCCAAATCGGCGTATGCTTCAAGAGTGACGATAATCGACCTGTCTTCCATGCATTGGCGAACTTGATCCAGTCAATCGTGTAGGCGTGGGAATCGAGGAGCTGACCAATCATGCCTGCATAATAGATGGACGGCTGATTGAAGCTTGTACCATAGGTGAGCCAAAACCACTTGAGTCGGCCTAGATTGTGAACAGGCATGCGACTGGCTAGATCGCTGCTTTTCAACAAGACACGAATCCAGTCTTCGATGATGATGTTTAGAAGAAGCGTCAGGTGATCGCGTACTCCCGGCGAAGGTAACCCTTGGGCAACTCTTTCACCGAACTGACTGAACGTCGTGTATTCGACGGCAAGCATCGACGACGCTGTGTTGTGTGGCTGACAATCGCGCGCCATCATGATGCGATGCGCAGTTTTGCCGCAGCCTCGCCCAGCGGCAATAACCGTACTTTGGATGTTCAGAATCGATGGCGAGGTTCTCTTCAAAACCGGGGTCTTGATGAAATACTCCGGCAGCAGACTTTTCTCCCGGTTTGCCTCGGATTGAATGAAAGGGTTTTGAGTGAAGCCGTGAAGGTCGAGCCAACCCTGAATCTGATCCGACGATGGCTGCTCTCGACCAACGGGGATGTCGGGCGCAGTTGCCTGGGTTAATGTCGTCGATGGCGACCTGTTGACGCGTTTGAACTCGGCGATGACTCCGGTTAGGTCAAGGTAGTCAGGATACTCCTGTGTAACGATGTCGAACAAGCGGTTGACACGGGATTGCAGCTTTGCCTGGAGTATGATGGAACTCCAAGTGACAATCGCAGTATCACTCAGCGTAATTCGTGTGACATCGATGTCAGCCTGGCGTGCAATTCGCTCGGAGTTCGCTTTGTCACGATAGATACGTGCCAAGACCTCTGCAAGCTGGGCGTCTACATCATTTTGCTCAGACATCACTTACCTGCGCACGATAAACCAAAGCATTTGAGCTATTATGGCGAAATAGAGTGAGAGCTGCCTACCGGATTACCTCACCACTCCTCCCCCACGTCAACTCCACTTCCCCAATCCGCACGATATCCCCGTCATCGATGCCGTCGTCGGTCAGGGCGTCGAGGATGCCCATGGCACTGAGGATGCGCTGGAAACGCATGGCGGCCTCGTAGTAGTCCCAGTTGGTCATCGCCGCGGCACGCTCGATGGCGACGCCGTGCACCCGTCGGCCATCGTCGGCCTCACGTTCGATGGTGAACGCCTTCTCGTCACGNNCCGGCGTGAAGCGCGCTTCCTCCTCGCCCGCCGGCGCCTCCACCGGCGGCTCATCCAGCGTCTGAACCACCTGGTGCAGCAACTCCGGCACACCCTCGCCAGTCGCCGCGGCAATCGCCAACGGCTCGACCCCTGCGCCCGNCAGCGCAGCCTGGACGTCACGCCAGTGCAGGCGCGCCTCTGGCACGTCCATTTTGGTGAAAACGACGATCTGCGGCTTGCCGACCAACTCAGGGTTGAACAGCCNCAACTCCTGGTTGATCGCCTCGTAATCGCCCAGCGGGTCCGGGCTGATGCCGTTCAGCAGGTGTATCAGCAGGCGTGTGCGCTCGATGTGGCGCAGGAACTGGTGCCCCAAACCGGCCCCCGTGTGTGCACCTTCGATCAAACCGGGAATGTCAGCNNCCACAAAATCCCTGTCACCCACGATTACCACACCCAGGTTGAGNNCCAACGTGGTGAAGGGGTAGTCGGCGATCTTGGGTTTGGCCCGGCTGATGACGCTCAGCAGGGTCGATTTGCCGGCGTTCGGCACCCNCACGATTCCGACGTCGGCGATCAGCTTGAGCCNCAGCCGCACCCAGCGCGCCTCCCNCGGCTCACCGTTTTCGGCGATGCGCGGCGCCTGGTTGGTAGCGCTCTTGAAGGCCATGTTGCCCCGCCCACCGCGCGCGCCGCGNNCGACCAGCAACCGCTGCCCATTCACCACCAGGTCACNCAATAGCTCACCCGTCGTCGCCTCGTACACAACGGTGCCGCGCGNCACAGCGATGATAGTGTCGTTACCCTGAGCGCCGGTTTTGCCCTTACCGCTGCCGTGCACGCCGCGCCCGAANNAATGGCTCTGATGGCTGAACGCGACCAGCGTATTNNGGCGCCGCGCTTCCAGGTACACATCGCCACCCTTGCCGCCATTACCCCCAAACGGGCCTCCAAAACGGATGAACTTCTCCCGACGAAAGGCGACGCAGCCGTTGCCCCCATCACCCGCTTTGACGAATATCTTGGCTTCATCAAAAACATAGAGTCGTTGCTCACGTATGATCTGCTCGACCGNCGGCGGCACCTGGTAACGTACCGGCTGACCGGTACGCACCCGTTCACGCAGCACGTTCGACGCAATTTCCAGCTCCGGCATGTCCAGCAGGGTGACCCGCTGCCGCAAGCCCGGCAACGCCTGCTCCAGCTTCACCCAGTCCAGTTCGACGTCGGGCCGCGTCAATGCCACCAGACGGCAGGTCGTCACCAGCCGCGCGGCCTGGTACCAGGTGGGCAAATCGCGCAGTGAGTCGGCGCCCATCAAAANAAACAGCTCGCTGCCAGCCGGTAGTTGATTGCGCACGATCTGCACCATATCCACCGTGTAGTGCGGCCCGGGCCGGTCGACGTCACTGCGCAGCAGGGCCAGGTGATCGTTGCCCGCAATCGCGGCCGCCACCATCGCCACGCGTTTCGGCCGGCGAAAGGGCTGACCACGTTTGTGCGGCGGTGTTCCAGCCGGCACGAAATAGACGATGTCCAACTGCTGAAACCAGGCCTCTTCGGCCAGGATCAGGTGCCCAATGTGCGGTGGATCGAAGGTGCCACCGAGAATACCAACTCGCATAGTAATGAGTATAACACCGCCTTCCGCGAGCGTCAATAACGAATCACTGAAATTCAGGCTGGATTTTGGTGACCACGAATGAGCACGAATGTGCGCGAATGAGCACGAATGTGCGAATGTGCACGAATGTGCACGAATGTGCGCGAATGTGCACGAATGTGCGCGAATGTGCGCGAATGTGGATTGGTAGGATCAAGCGTGTGCTGTCGTTGTGCGCACAGGATGTCCGGCTGGGCCATTACCAGCAGTAACGGCCCCAGAGGGCGGCCACAACGGCGATATCCTGCACATCGACGACCCCGTTTTGTACCACGTCGTAGTCCCAGACGCCGTCGTAGGTGGGTACAACCTCGAAATGACCGGCGACGAGCGCACGTCACGCAGGTCGATACGCCCATCCTGATTGATGTCGGCCGGACAGCCGACGCCTTCGTAGGCGCCCATGTCGCTGGCTGCCCCCTGGGGACGCGGGCGTCGATCCAGGTCGTACGCGGTGGGCGCCGCCGCGCACCGATCGAGGGCCGGCGAGTCGTTACGCAGGCGGTAATTGTGATCCAGGGGGCCACGAACCGTGGGTTGGCCGCGATGTTACCCGGCCCCGCCAACGGGCCAAACTCGGTGTCGTTGCAGGCGGCCGACACACTACCGCCGGTCGTGGTAACCGAACCCTGCGCATGGCCCCAAATCACGTTATTGGCCAGTTGCAGGCTGTTCGTCGGCTGCCAGGCCACGATGGCCTGCGCCCCGTTGGCGCTGATCGTGTTCTGCTGCACGAGCGCGGCGCTGTTGTCCGTCAGGTCCAGGGCGCCACCCGCACTGGACGCGGCGGCCAGGTTGCCGGTGACCAGGTTGTTGGTCAGTGTGACGGCGCTCGCGCCTGCGACGGCGATGCCCCCGCCGCGGGCCGCCGTGTTCGACTGCACCAGGCTGTGTTCCAGGCGCAGCGTAGCATCAGCGATCAGCACACCACCGCCATGGCCGACGTCGGTCGTGGTCACGTTGTCGGTGACCTGGGTGTGGCGCAGAGTGACTTGCGCCGGCGCGCTGCCCTGCCCCATCACGGTGATGCCACCACCATTGGGCGCCCGGTTGCCGGTGATTGCACCGTCCTCCAGTACGAGCGTACCTCCCACCCACGCCGCCCCCGCCTTGCGCGCCGTACGTCGCATTGCCGACCAGGTCACTGCCCGCGTGAACGGCGAAGCCTCCGGGGCTGATGAACAGGCCGCCCCGCGCGTCTGCGCCCGGTTCTCGGTAATGTCTGAGTCATTGGTGAACGTCACGCGGGCATTGTCATCGATGAACACACCGCCGCCGCGGTCGATCGCCCTGTTGCCTGTGATCAGGGTATGGTTCAGGATCACCTGACTGCCGTTGATCGCCCGCAGCGCGGCGCCGAACGTAGCTTCGCCATCGGTCAATACCAGATCGGCCAGTTCCACCCGACCGGCAATCACGTTGATGACCTGGCTACCCATGCCGCTCAGGGTTGTCGTACCGGAGCCGGCGACCGTGCAGAGGGCGCCGTAACCGCCGCGCAGGGTGAGGTCTTTGTCGATGGTCACGCTGCCCGGCCAGGTACCGGGTGATATGAAGAGGGTGTCCCCGGCTGCGCAGCCATCACGGCCGCAGTCAGGCTGTCGTAGCGGCACGACCCTGGTTGATGGCCACGAACGGTGCATGCGCCTCCGCCGAAAAGTCGGCCTGAGCGCCCGCCAACACTGTAGCCATCACGACCAGCAGGGTCGCGCGTACGACCCTAGCCAGGCCCACGCGGCCTCTGCAGTCAAACTCGTCCGGTCGAGTTGGGTATCGTCCCAGGAGGAGGGATCTTCTAACGGTTCGATGTGCGTAAATACCGTCGTGTTCGGCAGGGTGCTGGACAGGTCGTGCTCGATCTGTTCGGCCAGGTGATGCCCTTGCAGAACCGTCCACGCCCCGGGTACCAACACGTGCACCGAAACGAACCGCCGCATACCGGCCTGACGTGTGCGCAGGGCGTGAAATGCGACACCGCTTTCCCGGTAACGGGTCAGGACGCTCTCGATTTTGGCCAGATCGTCAACCGGCAGTGCCGTGTCGATCAGCCCCAGCGCTGAGCGCCGCAGTAATTGGGCGCCGGCCCACACGATATTGACTGCTACCAGTAGGGCGATGATCGGGTCCAAGCGCTGCCAGCCGGTGAGCGCCACGGCGGCCACGCCCACGATGACGCCGATCGACGTCCAGACGTCGGTCATCAGGTGCTGCGCATCGGCTTCCAGGGTGATCGAACTGTGTCGCTTGCCGGCNNGCATCAGAACTCTGGCCACCGCGAAGTTGATAACCGACGCCACCGTGGAAATGGCCAGACCCAGGCCGACTTGCTCCAGGGNCTGGGGGTCGATGAGACGTTGCATCGCCGTGTAGGCGATCGTGCCAGCGGCGACCAGGATTAGCGCCCNCTCGAGACCGCTGGAGAAGTACTCCACCTTGCCGTGGCCGTAGGCGTGCTCTTCGTCCGCCGGCCGCGCCGCAATGCTCAGGGCAATCAGGGCTACGATGGCGGTCGCCAGGTTTACGACCGACTCCATGGCGTCGGACAGCAGCCCCACCGAGCCAGTAAGGAAATAGGCCCCGGTTTTGAGACCCATCGTGACCAACGCCGCGCCGATCGAGAGCCAGGCATAACGGGTGAGGGATGGTTGATGAGTCATCAGATTGACCCCTGTGCCGCTGGATTGGCCGGCACACGTTGGCAGATGTAGCAGGTGTCACGCACCTGGGTGTCAGTGGGGTCCCGCAGCGCACGCACGGGGTCAGGTGGCCCGTATGCCGCGGCGCACTCTGGCGGTGTGTGAGCTGCGGTGGTTCGAGGAGATCGTGCAGCTCGATCGCGCCCTCTGGGCAGGCCGCGGCGCAGATACCGCAGTCGATACAGTCGGCCGCGATGAAGAGGAGCCGGAACGGTACCGCCGGGGGCGTTGTGTTGGTAGCAGATCCATCAGCCCCGGCGGCCGGTGGGTTCTCTTCCGTTGCCCAACGGATAGCGCCGGTCGGGCAGAACCGCGCGCACAGGCTACAGCCGGTGCACTGACGGCTGATGTGTACGTCCGTCCAGGGAGGCCGTCCAGCGACAGTGGGGCCGTCGGCGGTGACCCCAGCCGGTCCAGGGCAGCCACGAGTCGCCGCCGGTGCAGGGGTAACACCGCGTGATCGATCGGCGGTACGACTGACAAATCGGGCGCCGCGGGGCCAGTGTGTCCAGGGCAATGTCCGAGACGACCTGCGCCGCTGAACGGCGCAGGAAGGTGAAGAACTCGCGCGCGAGTACAGGGCTGCTGGTCCGCCACCCTGTCGACGGTGTGAACGGGTATGCACGCGGACGTGGTCTGCACGTGCAGCCGTGGCGCGACCTGCCAGGCTTCCAGAAGGCGGTTGGCCTGCGCCGCTGTCGTGTGGATCGCTGGCAGCACCTTACCCAAGAGGCAGGTCGCGCAGTGGCTGTCGTTGAGCCACAAATCGAAGTCGCGTGTGTGCGCCAGGTCGAGCAGTTCGCCCAGGGACAGCGCCGCCAGACAGCGGCCGGTCTGCAGCACGACGTCGACCGGCGCGGCGGTGCGGTCGAGTTTTGGATTGACCGGGCAGGTCAGTTCGAGGGGTTGGGTTCGGTAGGACGCCGCGCTGTCGAGCAGCTTTTTGTCGTTGTGCAACTGCCGTGGGCTGGAGAAGACCTGGGTAGGACAGACGTTGAGGCACAGGCCGCAGCGTGCGCAGGCATCCTCGTTCAGGTCGATGTTCGGCCCGAACACCGTAATGGCCTCGACAGGGCAGGCGGCCGCGCAGATCTGGCACCCGGCCGCCTTGTAACGGCGATTCAGGCACAGGTTGTCGTCGACGGCCGGCGGACCGTCGCCAAACGAGGCCAGTAGTCGCATGAATAGATCGAGATCAGGCATAGGCCCTGGGCTTCGGGCTAGAATAATGCCATTATACCGTTATCACTTGCAGAGGTCAAGGGATGTTCGAGGCCACGCGGTTGGTTGACCCCTTGGCCTGGACGTGATACACTGAAAGTGCAGCATGGCTGGGGCGCACGCCCATGGATCAGAAAAAGCATCGCGGTCAAGATGCCAGGTGCACAACGGTAAGTTGTAGGAGGGAGTCAGGCAGTGCCAATGCTAATCATCATCGTACTGTTTGCGTTGGTCGTTCTGCTGCTCGCCGCCGTCAAGGTGGTGAAGGAGTACGAACGGATGGTCATCTTCCGCCTCGGGCGCCTGGTTGGCGCCAANGGGCCGGGCTTGTTTTTCATCATCCCTATCGTCGACCGCTTCGTCAAAGTCGACCTGCGTACGGTCACGCTCGATGTGCCTTCGCAGGAGGCGATTACGCGGGACAACATCACCGTCAGGGTCAATGCGGTGGTTTATTTCCGTGTGGTCGATCCCAATGCGGCAATCGTGAACGTCGAGGATTACCGGCGCGCGACCTGGAACATTGGCCAGACGACACTGCGCAACGTGCTGGGCCAGTCTGAGCTGGACGAGTTGTTGCAGCACCGCGACACGATCAACGCCCGCTTGCAGCAGATCATCGACGAGACGACCGAACCGTGGGGGATCAAAGTCTCGATCGTAGAAATTCGCGACGTCGAGCTGCCCCAGGGGATGCAGCGCGCCATGGCGCGCCAGGCCGAAGCCGAACGTGAACGCCGGGCCAAAATCATCGCGGCGGATGGTGAATTCCAGGCTTCGCGTNNCAGCCAGGCGGCGGCGCACGTGCTCGCGGCCGAGCCGGCGGCGATCCAGCTGCGCTACTTGCAAACCCTGGTCGAAATCTCATCCGAAAAGAACTCCACCGTGGTGTTTCCGCTGCCGATCGAGCTGTTGGGGATTTTGGGTAAATGGTCCAAGATGCTCGATGCAGGACTGCCCGCACCGCCATCACCCGGGCCGGCTGCACCGCAGCCGGTGGAGGCCACGGGCAATGACGCCACCACCGAGGCGGCCGCGGCCATGGCTAACCCGGATGAGATCAGGGCGGAAGAGGGTAGGAAGCCACTTTTCGGCCGGGCGCGAAACCCAGGGCTGATTTTTCGTTAACACCTCCAGGACGGTATGGAGGTGCGCTGATGAATGACTGGCTCCAGCGTTACGCGCGTGGTGGTGCTGATTTTGCTGTGGGCCCTAAGCCTGGGAGGGGTGGCCTGGGTAGCCCGCCGTCCGGCGCCGGTGGCGGTCGAGATCATTCCGCCGCCGACCGCAACGGCCACCCCGATCCCGACCGCCACGTATACGCCGGCGCCGCTGCGTGTACGTCAGCGGCAGTGTGGTACGGCCCGATGTGTACACCCTGGATCCGGGCGCCATCGCGCGATGCCATTGCCGCGGCCGGCGGCTTTCGGACCGACGCTAACCGTGAGGCGATCAACCTCGCGACCCCGTTACTCGATGGTTCCCAGGTGCATATTCCGCCTCAGGCCGAGGTCGCAGCCACGCCCCAGGCCGGTGTCACTGCCCCCTCACCGACACCTGAACCACCGCCCAGGGTGGATGCACCGACGACCAGCACCCGGTCCACGTCGGCCGCGCCGGCCGGCAAGGTAAACATCAACACCGCCTCGCTCGCCGAGCCGACACGCTGCCCGGCGTAGGCCCAGTCATGGCGCAGCGCATCATCGACGGCCGCCCCTATGCGCAGATCGAAGACATCAAGCGGGTTCGGGGCATTGGCGATGCAACTTTCCAGAAGCTGCAGGCACTGATTACAACGCAGTGAATCGTAGGCCAAACCACTGTGTATAATTTGATACACGTGTACAATAGGGACAATCCTTCCTCCTCCTTTGCGCACGAGAGGCGGTCGAGTGTGAACTCGCCGCCTCTCGTGTCTTCCTGGCAATGTTGAGACTTCCCACAAGGCGTGGTATACTGAGCCGCGAGGTAGTCTGGCGGACAAAGGAAGGATCCTGTGGGTATCATCGAGCGTATCAATCAACTGGTTCTCGAAAACGGACGGGTCGTCAGCGAATCGATCCTCAGCGTCGACACCCTGCTCAACCACCGCATCGACTATGCCTTTAGCGCCTACTGTGGTAACGCGCTGGCGCACCTCGTGCGCGGNGAACGTATCGATGTCATCTTGACTGCAGAATCGAGCGGGATCAGCGTCGCGGTCTTCATGGCCATCGTGCTCAACAACGACCAGTGGCCGCATCCAGCGGCGGTCGTATTCGCCAANAAGAGCCGACCGGTGACCCTGCCCGAAGGNGGGTACTACATGGTCGACAGCTACAGCCGCACCAAAGAACGCCCCGTACTGCTCTTCCTGGGTAAACATGTCGTTGGGCCGGGCGCGNNCGTCTTCATCGTCGATGATTTTATGGCGCGTGGCACCACCATGGCCGCTTTGGGTGACCTGGTACTACAGGCTGGCGGACAGATCGTGGGGTTTGGCGCGGTGATCGAAAAGACCTTCGACGGCGGGCGTGCCGAACTGCAGCGTTTCAACGCACCCATTCATGCCTTGGTGCAGGTCACGTCCCTGGCCGATGGGCAGATTCACCTGGCGACTGCAGAGGGAGTGAGCGCGGCGTGAAAGCCTCACTCTTCGTAACCTGCCTGATCGACCTCTTCTACCCGGCAACGGGCGAGTCGGTGGTGGACATTCTGGAAGCGCAGGGCATCGAGGTGGAGTTTCGCAGCGAGCAGCAGTGCTGTGGCCGTTTTGCCCTCGAAGCGGGGATGACCGACGAGGCGTTGGCCCAGGCACGCCATTTTTGCGACCTCTTTGCGGATGCGGCATTGATCCTTGTCCCTTCTGCCAGCTGTGCAGCCATGATCAAGATTGAATACCCGCGTCTGCTGGCGGATGACCCCGTNGCTGCGCGCCTGGCCGCACGAACCTGGGAGTTGAGCCAGTTCATCGCGGAGGAGCTGCACGTGCCCGATTTGGGTGTGCAGTTTGCGGGTAAAATTTATCACCAGGTCGCATGCCACTTGCAGTACGACCTGAACGGGACACAGGCCATGTCCACGCTGCTGGCGCAGGTACAGAACGCTACACTACTGCCGAGTCGAACGCCGGCCGAATGCTGCGGCTTTGGTGGGCCTTTTTCCGTCCAATANTCCCGGCTGTCGGCGGCAATCCTGGAGAGCCACGTACGCCAGATCGAGGCCAGTGGCGCCGATGTGGTGGTGACCTGCGATCCCGGCTGTATGCTGCACCTCAATGGGGGCCTCAGTCGCCGGGGCTGCCGGGCGCAGGCCGTGCACGTGGCTGACCTGTTGGCGGGCAAAGTTCCGGCGCCACCGCCGGCATCCCCGGCTAAACCCAAACGCCCCAAACCCACACGACCCCGACCCTGGTAGGGTTACTACACTATGAACCGCACGATCCTTTTGGTGGACGACGATCGTAAGACGGTCGACCTGATCAGACTGTATCTGGGCCGGGATGGCTACCACGTTCTGGCGGCCTACGATGGCCAGCAGGCCTTACAATTGGCCCGTCAGGGCCGGCCCGACCTGATTGTCCTCGACTTGATGTTACCTGGCGTCGATGGCCTGGACGTTTGCCGTATTCTGCGCAGCGAGTCGCGGGTTCCAATCATCATGCTCACGGCCAAAACGACCGAAGACGACAAGCTGCTGGGGCTGGATCTGGGGGCCGATGATTATATCACCAAACCCTTCAGCCCCCGTGAGCTGTTGGCGCGTNNGCGTGCCGTGCTGCGTCGCNNCGGGGAAGAGGAGGCGCGTGAGGCGCCGGTTATTCGTATTGGAGACCTGGAAATCGATACTGTACGCCATGAGGTACGGCTGCAAGACAATCTCGTCTACCTCACGCCGAAAGAGTTCAGGGTGCTGGAGATCATGGCGCGCGAACCGGGACGGGCCTTTAGTCGCCAGGAACTGCTGAAACAGGCCTTTGGCACCGGTTATGAAGGGTTGGAACGCACGGTCGATGTGCATGTGATGAACTTACGCCGAAAAATCGAACCGGACGTCGATCACCCCATTTACGTGCAGACGGTATATGGCATGGTTATCGTATTGCCATCCCGGGAGGCCAGCATGTCCGTTAGCCTGGGTTCTTCAACTGCCGAGCACAGCTTTTACGGCGGCAAGGTGGTTGCGCGGCTGAGCAGCCTGCGCTTTCGACTGCTGCTCGTATCTGGCATCGTCGTAATCGTTGCCATTGGCGCCGGGGCGTTGGTCTCCAGCCTGATCATCACCGGCCAGTTCTGAACGTTTCGTACGCGAGGGCGGCACCCTGGGTGAGCGTTGTTTTCAGGTGATCATTGGGCCGGGCGCACGGGTCAGCCAGGAAATGTTCCTCAATTCCGTCAACCGCTCACTGTGGTCGGCCGTGTTGGCAGCTGGTATCGTGGCTGTTGTCCTCTCTCTGACGATTTCGCAACGTATTTTGGGGCCGGTGGGCGAGTTGACGAAGGCGGCACACCGTATGCAGAGTGGCGACCTGCGTCAGCGTGTCCACGTTCAGAGCCAGGACGAGTTGGGGCGCTGGCGCAGGCCTTCAACGCGATGGCCGACGGCCTGGCCGAAACCGAAGACCTGCGCCGCCACCTGATCAATGATGTCGCCCACGAACTGCGTACGCCCCTCTCTAACGTTTGCGGTTATTTGGAAGCCATGAACGATGGCGTAACTGGCACGCCGTCCATCATCGAATCGCTGTACGAAGAGGCGATGCTGCTCCAGCGGTTGGTGGAAGATCTGCAAGAGCTTGCCCTGGCCGAAGCAGGCCAGCTCAAGCTTGCCAGTCAACCCACGGCGATCGGCGATATCATCACCAAAACAGCCAACGCCCACCGCACGGCCGCCAGCGAAAAGGATATCCAGATCGTGATCGACCTCGCGCCCGGCCTACCCGCCGTGCGCCGACCGGGCGCGCATCAGCCAGGTGCTGCGTAACCTGCTCGACAACGCCATCACGCACACACCGCCGGGTGGACAGATTACGGTCACTGCCCGTCAATCCGGCACCTACGTCGAAGTGAGCGTGCACGATACCGGCAGCGGCATCAGCTACGAACACCTGCCCTATGTATTCGACCGCTTCTACCGCGCTGACCCTTCGCGGGCACGGGCCACTGGCGGCGCCGGTCTGGGTCTGGCCATCGTCAAACAGCTGGTCGAAGCCCACGGCGGGCGTGCCTGGGTGCGCAGCACGGTGGGTCAGGGTCGACGTTCTTGTTCACCGTGCCGATCACTTTGCAGCAGGCAGCGCCCGGCCAGACCATCGATCCGGCCTGAACGGCTATGCGAGCTGCATGAAGCCTTGACCAGAAGCAGCGATCATTTTTGACACACCCCGATCGAAATAGAAAGGAAAACTGAAGAATGCGCATCACGCTTGAATTCTGTGTACCTTGAAACTATACCCCACGAGCCACCAGTTTGGTGGAGGATTTGGTCAATACGTTCAAGGCGGGGGTCAATGGCGCGCACCCGATCACAGAGATCGTGCTCGTGCCGTCACGTGGCGGCCGTTACGAAGTGACCATCGACGGTGAACTGGTGTATTCCAAGGCCCAGACCGGCCAGCACACCACCAACGAACACATCGTGGAGTTAGTCCGTCAACGCATTTAGCATCTCTCAGGCGCCAAGAAGCAAAGATGCCAGCTTTTCGGAAAGCTGGCATCTTTGCTTCTTGGCCAGGCCCGGCAAGCCTCGACCCAGATGCACAGAAGCAAGGACGCCAACTTGTCGGCAATTCAGCGCTTTTGCCGCAACTCCGAGTACAGGCAACTGCCAATGAACTACGTCGGGTCATGCGAGGCGGCCTGTTGTGTCGGGTGGACGAGCAGTTTGTCGATACGGCGGCCGTCCATGTCCATGACCTCAAAAACGAGGTTGTCCCAGGCCGTACGTTCGCCGACCAGCGGAATGTGGCCGAGTTGGCGCAATACGAAGCCGGCGACCGTCTGAAAATCACCCTCCCCTTCGCCAGGCAGGGCTTTCAGGCCAAATATCTCGCGGAACTCGTCGATTGGCAACAGACCATCGATCAACCACGAACCATCGTCGCGCTGTACGGCACCCGGAGAATCCGCTTCGCCGAGCAGCACCATGTCACCTACGATACCTTGCAGTACGTCGTCCAGCGTCACCAGACCCTGCAACCCACCGTACTCGTCGACCACCAGGGCCATGTGGGTACGTGATGCCTGGAACACCTCCAGCAGCCTGAGGGCCGGGACGGTTTCCGGCACGTAGACCAACGGCTGCAATACCGCCTCCCAATCGATCGCCTGTCCCGTGAGGTACTGTGCCATCAAGGTTTTCATCTGTACGATGCCCACCAGCTGCTCGATCGTACCACGGCCCACGGGGTATCGTGCGAAGGGATGATCGGCCATCACCTGCTGGCGGACCTCTGGCGGATCCTCCAGATCGATCCAGGTAATCTCCGTGCGCGGCGTCATGATGGCGGCTACTGGCCGGTCACNCAAACGTAGGGTGTGTTTGAGGATGCTCTCCTCGGCTTCCTCGAAGATACCGGCCGNCGTGCCTTCGGCGAACATCAGTTTGATCTCTTCTTCGGTGACTGCCGGCGTCCCACCCTCGCGCACTCCCAACAGCCGGATGACGAAATCGGTCGATGTCGACAGAATGCGCACGACGGGTGACGTCAGACGGGTCAGCGTGCGCATAGGGACGGCAACAAGCATGGCTACCCGTTCCGGATCGAGCAGGCCCAGGCGTTTGGGTACCAGCTCGCCTACGACCAGCGAAAGGTAGGTGATCGCCACTACGGTCACCGCCAGGGCCAGCGTATGGCTGTAGGGAGCCAGGGCCGGCACCGTGCCGATCAGTTCCTGCACGGGTGCTGCCAGTGCCGCCTCACCGATCGCGCCGTTGAGAATCCCGATCAGGGTGATTCCGATTTGTATCGCCGAGAGGAAATTGTTGGGCGACGTGGCCAGGTCCAGGGCGACGCGGGCACGACTACTGCCGGCCACCACCGCCTGCTGCAGCCGCGNCCTACGCGCCGAAACGATGGCAATCTCGGCCATGGCGAACAGGCCGTTGACGATGATCAGGACAAAAACAATCGCGAACTGCATAGAAGACTCCGTTCCAGCTGTGCTCGGCCGAACCGCTGCCCGGCGCGGGCGACAATGCGTTCGATTCGTTCCTCGAGTCTGTTGAATACAACCTGCGCCGCGCCTCAGTCTATGCCAAATCCTGCGCGCTGTCAATGCCCGGCAGCCGTCCGCCCCGTTTCTGAACCTGGCCCGCACAATGGTATACATCGACATGACCAAATCGGCTTGACAAGAAGACCACTGTGGGTTACACTCTCCTCACGTTGAGGACGAATACCAGTATGATGCTTCGTGGACATGCCCAAGCTTGCTCGTGTCGCAAGCGGGTGTGCGACGGCAGGCCGCCGGTCACACCCGCCGTGCTTGGCTGTTCTCGAGGGGTCGTGCAAGTTTGGGAAGCGATTTGAGCGTTTCCCGTCCTTAAGTCGGCACAGCATCTGTCCCTGATGGATCAGATGCCGCATCGTCAGGCACGTCAGGCCCATTGGGAGGCAGCCGCCACCCGGTGGGTCTCTTTATTTTTGGCCCGAAAAGGAGATTGTACCGATGTCCCACATAGCCAACGACGTTACCGAACTGATCGGCAACACACCCCTACTGCGCCTGCGTCGCGTCACAGCCGGCGCCAGCGCCGAAGTACTGGCCAAGCTGGAGTTCTGCACCCCGGTGGCNAGCGTCAGNGACCGCATTGCGCTGAGCATGATCAATGCGGCCGAAGCGGCTGGTAAAATCGGACCCGACACCGTGCTGGTCGAACCGACCAGCGGCAATACCGGGATAGGCCTGGCCATGGTCGCGGCCNNGCGTGGTTACAAATGCCTGCTCGTCATGCCCGAGACGATGAGCCTGGAGCGGCGTAAGCTGTTGNNCGCGTTTGGTGCACAACTCATTCTCACGCCGGGCAGCGAGGGGATGCCAGGNGCCATACGCCGTGCGCGTGAGCTGGTCGAAGCGGACCCCAAGTACTTGATGCTGCAACAGTTCTGAAACCCGGCCAACCCGGCCATTCATGCCCAGACGACGGCTGAGGAGATCTGGCGCGATACCGACGGTACGATCGATATTTTGGTATCAGGTGTGGGCACCGGNGGCACGATCACCGGCGTGGGCCGCGCCCTGCGCCCGCGACGCCCCGGCCTGCGGTTGATCGCCGTGGAGCCGGCCGATTCGCCGGTGCTGTCNGGGGGCAAACCGGGGCCACACAAGATCCAGGGCCTGGGCGCCGGCTTTGTACCGGCTACCCTGGATATGAGCCTGGTCGACGAAGTCATTCAGGTCACGAACGATGAAGCCATGGCCATGGCCCGCCGCCTGCCGCTGGAGGAGGGGCTGCTGGTGGGCATCAGNCCGGGCGCGGCGGTGCATGCCGCACTGCAGGTGGCGCAGCGCCCGGAAAATGCCGGCAAACGCATCGTCGTCATCATCCCCTCGTACGGCGAACGTTACTTGAGCACAGCCTTGTTTGCTGACCTGCAGGTGTGACGGGTCGATACTTTGGGCNNCGCGACCATGCTGCCCATGAGGCCAGTGATCTGATGTGATTACTGGGCCAACGCAGTGCACAGGTGTGCCGCATTTCTCGCTGGAAAGGGGCTCATGTTCGAGACTCTGCGCAGTGATATGCGGGTAATTTTCGAGCGTGACCCGGCCGCGCGCAGTAAGGCGGAGGTTTTGCTGTTCTATCCGGGGCTGCATGCCCTCTGGTTTCACCGTCTGGCGCACGCCTGCTGGGTGCGCCACCGACGGTTACTGGCCCGTGGCCTGAGTCATGTCGGGCGGTTCCTGACCGGCATCGAAATCCANCCCGGGGCCACCATCGGCCCCGGNCTTTTCATCGACCACGGTATGGGCACGGTTATCGGTGAAACGGCCGAAATCGGCGCCAACGTCACACTGTACCACAACGTAACCTTGGGCGGTGTGAGTTGGGAGAAGGTGAAACGCCACCCAACGCTGGAGGATCACGTAGTGGTCGGCGCCGGCGCGCAGATCCTGGGGCCGATCACGATCGGTGCGCACAGCCGCGTCGGCGCCAACTCGGTGGTTGTCAAAGACGTGCCGCCCAACAGCGTGGTTGTTGGCGTGCCGGCGTACGCGGACGCAACGGCGAGGTGGACTGCTGCGCCAGCACGAGGACCTGCTGCATCACCGCCTGCCCGACATGACGATGGATATGCTGCGTGACATCACCGCACGGCTGGGCCTGCTGGAACAGACAGTGGCCGACTTGCATCTGCAGGACGACTATCAAACGGCCGACGTATGGGTCGCCGATGTGGGCAGCCATATCTGATACGGCCGGCGACCAGTCCGTGTAGGTATCCATCCGCCGCTGCGAGCTGCTCGATAACTGGGAGAGGCCCCAGATACGGGCGTGATAATATGACCACACGCATCATCTTCCACCTTGACCTCGATGCCTTCTTTGCCGCGGTCGAGATTCTGCATAACCCCGACCTGGCAAACAAGCCGGTGCTGGTGGGCGGCCGGCCGGAGGAACGCGGCGTTGTGGCGGCCGCATCCTACCCGNNGCGTGCCTTCGGCTGCCGCTCGGCGATGCCGATGGCACAGGCGCTCAGACTCTGTCCCGAGGCCATCGTCCTGCCGGTGCGGCACGACCTTTATCGCCAGGTCTCGCGGCGGGTGATGATCATCCTGCACGAAACCACGCCGCTGGTCGAACAGGTGAGCATCGACGAGGCGTTTCTCGATGTCAGCNNGCGGGTCGAGATCTGGGACGCGGCCGTGGCGCTGGCGCAGCACGTGCAGGCCCGCGTGCGCGATGAGGTCGGACTGTCGGCCTCGTTGGGGGTGGCGACCAATAAGCAGGTCGCCAAGGTCGCGTCCGACCTGCACAAACCNGGGGGCTTGACGGTAGTGCCACCNGGGGCCGAAGCGCAGTTCCTGGCNCCGCTGCCGGCACGTGCCCTCNNTGGGGTCGGCCCGGTCACCGCGGCCCGGCTGGCCGCCATGCAGATCACGACTATTGGGGAGTTAGCCGCGGCGCCGCTGGAGCAGCTGCGGGCCGCCTTTGGCCGGCACGGCGCCGGCCTGGCGCANGCGCGTGGCATCGATGACAGCCCGGTCGTCAGTGAGACCGAGCGCAAGTCCTACAGTCAGGAGCGGACCTTCAATCAGGACCTGTCTGAGCTGCGCAGCTTGAAAGGCCAGTTATGGAAAATGAGCCANGGGGTGGCGCAGGACTTGCAGCGGGCCGGGCTGACCGGCGGCACGGTGGCCATCAAACTGCGTTATAGCGATTTTACTACCTTCTCCCGCCAGACGAGCCTGGTCGTGCCGACCGATGATGCCATCGTGATCTACCGTGCGGCCCTGACCTTGCTCGAACGGAACTGGCAGCCTGGCCGGCCCGTACGTCTGCTCGGCGTCGGCGCGCACCAGCTTGGCCAGCCAACGGGGCAACTGTCGCTGTTTGGGGATGAGTCGGGAGCCGTAGACGTAAGGTCACGATAAAAGCCAGACTGACAGGGCGCGCGAGTCACCTGGCACGGCGGCGGCCACTGATCGAATGTGACCGAGGGCAATGCCCAAGCCAGATGGTTCATTGCAGTCTCTTCCTTTCGGGTGGTGAATTGGGTGCTCCACTGCCTTATGGTATACTCCGTTCTAGATTGAACTTACCACTTGGGGTGCTGCTTGAGCGAGACTGACTCGATGCGATCGACGCCGGCGCAGCGCGGTGGGGCATTGGCCTCGTGCTCGCGACGCCCGTCCTGGTTCTGCTATATCTCGGCGCCGTCTGGGCTGGCCTGCCGTTCCTCCCCTTCGACCTGGTCCTCGCCCTACCCACCAGCCCTTGGAGCCAGCGCCTGCTGGGGTGGTCCTCTTCATGGCCGGCGCAATCCTGTTTGGCGCGCTGATCGGGCGCAACGCCGCACGGACGACCCGCCCGGCCTGGCAGGTGGGCGCACGCACCGGGTCATTCCTGGCCGTCGCACTCATCCTGTTCGAGCTGACGGTGGGGCAGACCAGTGCTTCTGCCGGGGTGACGGCCCTCTGGCTGACCGCGGTGACCGTCGGCTGGGGTTGGCCGTGGGGCGCCTCTTGCAGCGCACGTTGCCGGCATGAATATGAAATGGCACAGCCCAGCAGTTTGTCGAAGAGATTGCCTTGTAAGCAGGCGCGGCACGACATGTGGTAGCCGCAGCGATCGTGGTACAGCATGTTGTGGCTGCATTCACGCGAACAAGCGCTCTCCGACAAACTGCCAGGCCCGAATAGTGAACGCTGCAAACCGACCGGCGCCACTACGCGGCAGAAGCGCGGCCTCGCGAAAATCTGTTCCCCGACTACCCTGACGCGTGATCGATTTGGTATTTGGTTCCTTTCGCGATTATAATTATTACTAGTCAGTCTGTGTTCCCGCTGGGACTACTGATGGTTAAGCCTGAGAGGAGCGCAACGATGGAACTCAACCGCAACCAGGCATTGGCATTCGGCGTTGGTCTGTTTGTTGTTCTGGTCATCACTGTACTGTTGCTGAAGAAGCTGATGGCCACGCAGGATGATGTGGCGCTGTCCGAGGTCACTGAAGCACCGGAATTGACGCTGGCAGCTGCCAGCGCATAGTCTTGAGCGGCACGACCAGGGGTGTGGTCGATACAGCGTGCACGCGGACGATCGTGACGGTGTCACGGTTGGTACGTGGCGTTGCTCGTGGTCAACACAGGCGTGTGTGACCGCTCTGTGATGAATTGGGGAGCTTGGCGATACGTCGGCCGGCTCCCATTTTTTACGGTGGCCGCTGCCGGCGGAACCTTTGCACATGGCCGGCGTCTGGAAACCATGCGGCGACCGTGCCGCGGACTGGGCAAGTTTTGCCTGACGGACGCGTGATCGATCGCGAGCCGATATCGATTCGGCTATCAAACCAATTGTACGTACAAGGGAAGAGAGAACGTTTCATGAAGAGCAAATTTTTCATCTTTGTGGCGCTGATGGCGCTGTCATCGCTGCTGTTGAGTGCCTGTGTACCGGCGCCTGGCGGCCCAGCCGCAACCGACGTCGATGGCAAAGGTACTGCCCCGGCCGAATCGTTGACCCTGACCTCGACGCCGTGGGCGCTGCAAGCGTTTGGCGGCGCCGATGTTTCACTGGCGGCGCTGCAAGGTAGAAATATCACCCTTGAATTTCGCGCCGACAACCGCGTCGGTGGTTCTTCTGGTTGCAACACCTACGCCGGCAGCTATACGGTCGATGGCGAGAAGCTGACCTTCTCACCGTTGATTTCCACGATGATGGCGTGCGAACCGGCGGTGATGGCCCTTGAACAGGCCTACCAGACCGCCCTGGCCAAGACTGCCAGCTACAGGATCGCTGACAATCAGCTGAACCTGCTGGATACTAACGGACAGGTGCTCCTCACCTTCGCCCCGCTGGAGAGCATAAGCCTGGAAGGCACGAACTGGGTGGCCACCGGGGTCAATAACGGCAAACAGGCCGTCGTTTCGATCCAAAGCGGAACCGAGATCACGGCGCTGTTCCAGGATGGGAAGTTGAGTGGTACAGCCGGGTGCAACCGTTACACCACATCGTACACCATCGACGGTAACAACATCACGATCGCGATGCCAGCATCCACGATGATGATGTGCGCGGAACCGGAAGGGGTCATGGAGCAGGAGCAGGCCTACCTGGCGGCCCTACCCCAGGCGGCAACGTTCCAGATTCGGGAAGACCGGCTGGAGATTCGGGACGCCGGCGGTGCGCTGCTCGCGAGTTACATGGCAGCCTCCGAAGGGCTGGTGGGCAACACGACCCCACCGGCTGAGCCGGTCACCCTGGTGAGCAATCCCTGGGTCTTGAGTTCGGTCGGGGCCTCCGAGGTCTCGCTCACCGCGCTGGAGGGTGGCCAGGTTACGATGACCCTGGCTCGAGGCCAGGTCAACGGTTCGGCCGGCTGCAACAACTACATGGGTTCCTACCAGGTTGATGGCAACCAACTCACGTTTTCACCCCTCGCGTCCACCAAAAGAATGTGCGCCGAGGGGGTGATGGCGGTGGAGCAGGCCTTCCTGGCCGCGCTGGAGAAGACGGCCAGTTATGAGATCCACGATGCCCAGTTGGTGCTGCTTGCGGCCGACGGCCAGACCCTGCTGACCTTCACGGTGCAGGAAGTGGTGCCNCTCGAGGGGACGGAATGGGCCGCGCTCAGCGTCAACAATGGCAAAAACGCCGTTGTGTCGATCGTGAACGGTACTGAGATCACGGCGATGTTCGATGGCCAGAAGGTCGGCGGTACCGCCGGCTGCAACCGCTACTCGGCCGGTTACACGACCGATGGCGACAAGATTACCATCGAACTGCCGTTGTCGACGATGATGATGTGTGCAGAACCCGAAGGGGTCATGGAGCAAGAGGGGGCNTATCTGGCGGCACTCTCCCAGGCGGCGACGTACGCGGTTCGCGACGGCCAGCTGGAGCTGCGTGATGCCGGCGGTGCACTGCTGGTTAGTTTCACCGGCCAATAAGTTCTGAGACACACACGGGCCAACTCCACCGGGGTTGGCCCGTGTTTTATTGCCAGACACCCGGAATAGCCGCGCCGCACCCCTGACAGATGCCCGGCCGTTGCCAGTGTACCTGCACGCGGTACCAGTCGCGGCTGATCAGACGTGTGCCGCACGTCGGGCAGTCGGTCGACTCGCGCGGCGGGTCGTGCGCGTTGCCGATGTAGACGTAACGCAAACCGGCCGTTTTAGCAATCTCCCAGGCGCGCACCAGCGTGCGGTGCGGCGTTGGTGGCCGATCGGTCATCCGATAGCCGGGATGAAAGGCCGAGAAGTGCCACGGTACGTCCAAAGAGATATCCGCCAGCCAACCGGCCATCGCGCGCAGTTCCGCGTCCGAGTCGTTGAGGCCAGGGATGAGCAGGGTCGTAATTTCGATCCANNCGCGCATGCGCTGCACGATGTGCTCGATGTTGCGCAGCACGGGTTTGAGGCGGGTGCCGCACACTTCGCGGTAGAACGGGTCGCGAAACGACTTCAGATCGACGTTGATCGCGTCCAGATAAGGTTCGATCATCTCAAGCGCCGCCAGCGACTCGAACCCACTGCTGACGAAGACGTTACGTATCCCGTGGGCCTGCGCTAACCGTGCGGTATCGTAAGCGTACTCGAAAAAGACCGTCGGTTCGTTGTAGGTGTAGGCCAGCATGGGGATGGCACGCTGCCGGCAGGTTTCGACCAGATCGGCTGGCAGCGCGGACTGACCGGTGGGACGCTCCGGGTCGGCCAGGTGTCCCATCTGGCTGATATGCCAGTTCTGGCAGAAGGCACACTGGAAGTTGCAGCCGACGGTGCCCAACGACAGGATTGGCTGGGTCGGCAGAAAGTGAAAGAGCGGCTTTTTCTCCACCGGATCGACGTGCAACGCGACGGCTTCGCCGTACACCACCAGGTAGAGNNCGCCGTCGTAGTTACGGCGCACGCCGCACTTCCCCATACCGCCCGGTCCGATGGCACAAAAGTGCTCACACGCTGTGCACTGGACGTACGACTTTTTCAAGCGGCGGTACAACGTGGCTTCCTGGCGCATATGCACCTCCTGGGTAAGGGTATTATACGACAATTTGGGGGAAGGTTCAAGGGGTTGGGGTTGGGGGTTGGGGGTTGGGGGTTGGGGGTTGGGGGTTGGGGGTTGGGGATTGGGGTTGGGGATTGGGGGTTGGGGGTTGGGGGTTGGGGTTGGGAGTTGGGAGTTGGGAGTTGGGGGTTGGGGTTGGGGTTGGGGGTTGGAGCGGGTACTCTCTGGTCGTGTACCAGGTCTCAGGGCATGGCTGAGGGCAAACGGGGTGGGACTGTAGGATACAAATGTACCTTGCTGGAGGGGTCAAATGGGGGTTTGTGGTATAATTCTGCCAGGAACGAATTCTTGCCGTATGCCACGCGGCGGTGCTGCCGGGTCATTGTGCGGCGGCGTGGGTGTGGAAAGTGAGGGGCAGATGACCGATGATATTTTACGCCAATGGCGGCACCACTGGCATGCGGCGTGGGCGTGGAAAGTGAGGGACAGATGACCAGGGACGAGACAGTCGTCGACAAGGCACGCTACCTGGCGATTGGGGCAACGGCCGAGGCGGTGGGTGTGGCCTGGCGCGGTGCGACGCACCTGGCACGTGCAGCCGCGGCTGTGGGTAAAGTCGGTTTGACGGTCGTCAGGCCGGTGACAGACAGTGATCTGTTCAAGCCGGTGCGCGACGCTCGATGGGGTAGCCGTGCGGCAGCATGAGCGGCTCACAGAGATGGTGAACGTTGGACGCCACGAGGAAGGACGGGTCTGGCGGCAGGTGTTGACTGTGGCCAACACCCCGATCGATGAGATCGTGGCTTACCTGGACGGCAACCCGGCTGTCCGCGCTGATCCGCCGCGCCATCGAGGACATCCTGCCCGAACTGGCCAACCATCCAGCCGTGCAGAACCTGGTGCAACAGCAGGCCGGCGAATATCTCGCCTTCCTGCTCACTGAACCAGACCAGGTGCAGGACCTGATTCGTAGCCAGGCCAACAGCTACCTGACCTATCTGCAAGACAACCCCGATCAAGTTCAGGACCTGATTCGTGATCAGGTTGGGCTTTATCTGGATTACCTCATGCACGCTCCAGACCTGCTGCAAGACCTGATCCGCGCCCAGGCCGGTGATTACCTGACCTATCTGCAAGACAATCCCGAGCAAGTGCAGATCCTCATTCGTGACCAGGCCGGTGGCTATCTGACCTACCTGCACGAAAACCCTGAGCAGGTGCAGGGCCTGATCCGTGGCCAGGCCGGTGATTACCTGGCTTACCTGCAGGCAAACCCCAATCAAGTGCAGGGCCTGATTCGTGGTCAGGCCTCCGAGTACCTGGCCTATCTGCAAGAGGACCCTGACCAGGTGCAGGCACTGGTGCGCCAGCAGGTCTCGCTCTTCCTGGACTATCTGTTTGGCAACTCAGCCCAGATGCAGGCCTTGATTCGCAGCCAGGCTGGTGAGTACCTGGCGTACCTGCACGATAACCCGGCCGAGGTTGATGCCCTGGTCGAACAGGTGGCAGGCAACTACCTGGCCTACCTGCAAGCACACCCTGACGCGCTCGATCCATTTGTGCAGACACAGACGCACCGCATCCTCGATCACCTGTCTGAGAACCCTGCCCAGGTACAGAGCCTGGTCCAGGGGCAGAGCATCTCTATGGCTACCGAGATGCGCGACGAGGTACGTTCCGGTACAGTCACCGCCGATACCGCGGTGGAGATGATCGTACGTTCTCTGTTCAGGCGGCCCACGCTCGCAATTGCCCGAACCTCTCGCCAGCGTCCAGGTCCAGGCCGATGATTCGCGCTTGAAGAGACCATCACAGCCGCCGCAGAACCACTCAACCATGAATGATCGTAGCCTGCAGGGGCAGTACGCCGGTTTTGTGAGTCGTGCGGTGGGTCTGGCCATCGACGTGCTGATCTCGACGGTATCGGTCGCGATCGTGAGTTGGTTCCTGATCACTGTGATGGGGCTGTTTGGCATCAATGTCACGAACTGCCCGCGCGGTGATTCGATGACCTACTGGTGGTCTATCTGCTACATCTCGTCGATCATGCTGGTGTCTTTTGCGGCGCTGTTCTTTCCAGTCTACCTGCTGCTCTTCTGGACGCTGGCCGGCGAGACACCGGGTATGCGGGTCATGGGTGTTCGTGTCGTGCGCCGCGACGGGCGACGGGTCAATCTGTGGGTGGCGATCAAGCGCCTGTTCGGCTATTTCGTCTGCTTCTTCACGCTCGGTTTGGGCTTTCTGTGGGTGCTGCTCGATGATCAACGCCAGGGACTGCATGACATGATTGCCGGCACGGTCGTGATCTATGCGTGGAACGCCCGCCTGCGGACCCAATTCATCACCCGCATGCAGCGTAAGGCGCTGCGCCAAAACGACCGCCGAGGTGGCCCGCGAGTTTGGCGTCGATGCCTGGGCCGGCAGGGATTATCATACGATCACATTCACCTCGACCAATACAGATCAGCTGGAGGAGCTTTGCGACCGGCTGATTGTGTGGTATCGGGCAGTGCCTCCCCAGGTGTTGATCGCCATTACGCTGACCAAGGACGAGACTGGCAGAATGCGTATGACCGAGATTTCGGAGATTCTGCCCCCACTACGGCGGTAATGGCCTCCAACCCTTCGATCCGCGGCAGGACGACGTGCGTGGCGAAGTCTTCCGGGTGATGAATGCCCTCCCCGACAACCACAGTGCGCTGTTTGCCGTCATCGACTGGCCCTCGTTGCCCAGGTGGTGCAAATGGCCAGTGATGCCGAAGTGACGCTATACAAGGGCGGTTGGGCGAGGTCACAAACCACGGTAGCGGTCGAATCGATCGCCAAACCGGAAACGTCGACCAGCGGTAGCGAGACAACCGCCGTCAGTGTTGCGCCTACGCCAGCGCTGGACACGGCAATTGCCCCCGTCAGCGTGCGCGCAGCCGAAGCGGCCGCGAGTCCGGGTAGTGCTACGCCGTCCGATGCGCTGGGACAATCACCGCCGCCCCACACCACCACCGACGCCTGATTGCCCCGGGGCGATCGCCTCCAATCCCAATCCAATCCGTCCACCAATGGCAGCGCCCTGCGGCAAAAGTAACTGCCGCAGGGCGCTGTATGTTTGTCGTGATCGGGTCGAGTGGCCGATCAGGGCTTATTGATGCTGCGCATGTACGCAACGATGTCGTACAGCTGCTGGTCGTTCAGAGCCGGGTTACCACCCTTGGGCGGCATGTCGACACCGGTGGTGTTTGCCGGATCGCTGGCCGGGCGGCCTACCTTGATGAACGCCACGAGCTGGTCGTCCGTCTGGCCCTTGATGAACTCTGAGGTGACCCACGACTTGCCCAGGCCCTGCACGCCCGTGGCGCCCGGACCGTGGCACGCGATGCAGTACTGGTTGTAGTCTGCTTCGCCTTTGGCGACATCACCCACCATCGCCGGTTTTTCAGGCGCCTTGGTGGCTTCCGGCGGGGTTGTTGCCTGGGGGCGGTGGTCGCAGCCCGCCGCCGCCACAGGCGGTGAGCACGATCACAGCAATCAACAAGACACTCAGCATCCACAATCTACGCATTGACTATCCTCCTTAGTCGGTGAAGCTGACCCGGTACGGTCTGCTGAAACCGGCCGGGAACTGGATGGGCCGCAGAACAGGCAGGTCTGCCGGTTCAAGAACCCACTAGTGCATACCGGGCATCGCGGCTGGCGCATGCTCCTGCACGGTCGCCCAATCCATGACGGTGCCGTTGAACTTCGTGGCCAACGCCTGGGCTTTGGCGGCCGTGTCACTGGCCAGCAGTCCGGATGCCATCGGTGTACGAACTTCGGCACTATGCACGAAGGTGGCCTTCGTCGCGTCGACCCAGGCCTCGGTATCATAGTCGTGTACGTAACTGGCAACGTACTTCAGATCGGGGTGAGCTTTCATGTAGCGCAGCAGATCACCAATGTCGTCGAACAGCAGATTCTCATAGGTGCCGTTGCCGACTTCATGCACTGCCGCGGCGGCAAACCGCGGTTCGCTGATGATCATGTCACAGTCAGCACACTTGTCCTCGCCGTAACGAATGTCCGGCGGTTTGATCTCGGTCTGTCCGCGACTGCAGCCGACCAACAGCAGGGCCAGCACACACAAGACAACGATCCAAACCCAAGGGCCGACACGGCGCGCCAGTGGTCGTGCAGTGTCATTCCGTGCTAAGGATATCACAAATCACCTCGTTTGTGAAAACGGGCATAGGCCAAAGTTAGGGGCACGAGAACCCAGGCCGTCAGAATGCCCAAAAATAAGGCCATTACGGTGTTGCCGTAGGTCTGCAAGGCGTAAAAACCAGCCGGTCCCAGAACATCCAGGGTGGCGTTGATGATCAGCACGGATGCCATCTTGAACACCTGCAGCGGGTTCACCGAGGCCAACCAAAACAGTTCACTTACTGAGAGCCGCAGCACGACCGCCGTTCCCATCATACCCAGGTCACCCACGAAGACGAATACCAGCCAGACGAAGAGGGCAATCCCAATGGCGACGCCGGCTTTGCGTGTGAATGCTGAGATGACGAAACCGAGGCTGAGCATGGTCAGGGCAAGCAAAAACGCCAGCCCCACCAGTTGGAGATAGGCCCACGGGTCAGCCGCGCCGTTGATGGCCATCACCAGGCCTGAAATGCCAAAACCCAGAGTCAACGCGGCCAGCAGGGCGAGGGCCAGGCCGAGGTACTTACCGATGAAGACCTCGAGGCGGGTGACCGGTTGTGCCAGGAGGTAGGCCATGGTGCCGCGCTCCTGTTCACTGGCCAGGCTCTGCGCGCCGACGGTGAGGGCCATCAGAGGCACGACCAGCAGCACCAGGTTGACCAGGCTGGCCGTCGTGCGGCCAAAACCGGCAAAGCCGACGACGCCCGCACCCGAGAGAGCCATAAACGATAACCCGAGTGCCAGGACGGTGAAGGCAATCGTATAAAGAATGAACCAGCGGTTGCGCAGCGAATCGCGCAGCTCTTTCTGCATCAACGTGGTGACCGCTCCCATATTCATGTCNNAGATCACCTCAAAGTCGTGTACGACGATGTTGGCCTGTTCCAGGCTACGGATAGGCGAGACCTTATGCCCCGGCGTCACTTCGACGTACAGGCCGGTGCCGTTGCGGCTGGCCGTATAACCGGCTTGCAGCAGCACCTCTAGCGCACTGTCCAGAGAACTCTCCGCCACGAGCAGCTTGATGCGGCTGGTCAAGCCGGTAGTGGCGGCCAATTCATAGGCGGGCACCTGGGCCACCAGGTTCCCCTGGCTCAAGATCAGGACGTGATCGCTCAGCGCCTCGACTTCACCCAGGTGATGGGATGTGAAGAGGATCGTCTTGCCGGCCAGTTTGATCGTGCGCAGCAGCTGCAAGAACTGGTCACGCGCCATCGCGTCCAGGTTGGACGTGGAAACNNCATCCAGAACGAGCAGCGNGGNGTCGGCCAGCAGCGCCAGCCCCAAAGCCAGGCGCTGTTTCATGCCACCGGACAGGGCGGCCACCGGCTTGGCGGTATGTTCGGCCAGGCCGACCTGCGCCAGGACCTCATCGACGCGGTCGGTGGAGACATCCTTCAAGCGGGCGTNAAAGCGCGCCGTCTCCAGTGTGCGCATGTCGCCGTGAAAGGCCAGTTCCTGCGGCACGTAACCCAGGCTACGACGGGCTTCTTTCCCCTGGCGTCGGGCGTCGAAGCCGTTGACCATGATGCGACCCTGGTACCCCAACAGGCCCAGCATACACTTGATCACGGTGGTCTTGCCGGCGCCGTTGGCCCNCCATAGGGCCACGGCCGCGCCTGGTTCGACGCCGAAGCTCAGATCGTTGACGGCAGTGAAGCGGCCAAAACGTTTGACCAGGTGATCGACACCGATCACCTGTGAGGTGTGTGGTGGTGTATTCATGCCCATACCTGTCGGTTGGTGGTTTGGGTCCTGCCGGCTGATGGTTGGCGCAGCCGGGCCTGGCCGAACGCNCAGGATTACCGCGGCAATCGCCAGCAGCACGAGGGCAACCAGGACGGCGGGTAGGCGTGCTGGCTCTGGCACCCCGGGCGGTGGCAACGGCACGGGGGCCATAAGTGGGTACTGGTCTGCCATCTTGGCACGCGGCTGCGTGATGGGGAAGGCGCGNNCCGCCAGGTCGATCGCATCGGAAGCTGGACTCTGCTGGAACAGGCGCAGCGCCGGATAGCGGCCCATCAGGTTCTCGAAAAGGCTGATCGAGCGATAGGGCAGGTCGCCCACCCCATCACCGTTAGCGTCGTAACCGGCGTAATCGCTCCAGTAATTGCCGCGGCCGTCCATCTCCCAATCATTGCCCTTGAAACCGCCGCCGCCCTGGATCGCGACTTGTTCGGAGTTCTCCCAGAAGGTGTTATCCCACAGTTCGGTGTTGCGCACCAGGGGCAAAAACAGCATACCAATGTCATTGTAGGCAAACAGATTGCGTACGATCTGATCCTTCACGCCGCTGGCCGCCGGTGGGTTGTCCAGGTAAACAGCCACACGGTTGCCGACGAAGCGGTTATCCTGGGCGTAGATCCCGTCCATATCCTTGAGGCCGAGACCATAGCCGCTGGGGCCACGGTTGAAGGCAAAGGTGTTGCCCAACACCTTCAGGTTTTTACTGTTCATCAGATAGGCACCAACCGAGTTGCCTTCCAGGTAGTTGCCTTCCAGAACATTGTCATCGTCGAACATGAAGTGCAGGCCGTAACGCCCCTGGCGGATGATGTTGTTGCGCAGCTGCGCCCCTTTGGAAAACCAGATGACCGCATCACGCCCATGGCTGATGGTGTTGCCTTCCAAGACACTGTCGTGACTGTACCAGAAGCGAATCAGGTCGCCGCGCAGCGGCGGCAAGTCGTAGCCAGTGATCTGGTTGTTACGGATCGTACTGTTAGGTGACAGGTTGAGATAGACGCCGAACAGCACCTTTTCCAGGATGTTATCCTCGATCAGCGTACGCGCCGCGGGTCTCGATCCCGCCATCCTCTTTTCGAGAACTTTTCCGCTGTTACGCAGATGAAACCCACGCACGGTAACGTCGGGGGCATCGATATCGATGATGATGCCCTTACCGTCCCCGTCGATGATCGGTCGGTCGATACCCACCAGCGTAAGAGGCTTGTCGATCGAGATGTGCTCATGGTACACACCCCGCACCTCAATCGTGTCGCCGGGCTGGGCCTGCGCGACCGCCTCCGAGATCGAAGTCAGCGGCCCAGCGGGCGAGACGATGATCGGGCCGTTGAATAGCAGTGTGTACAGTGCGACCAGTAACAAGTACATTATTANTACTCTAGCGATCAACCNGCCGGCCAGCCGTGCGGCCCGTTCGGCGTCACGCAACGGTTTATAGGCGCGGCGGTGGAAATAGAGGGCCACGATCAACACCAGCGAAGCCAGGGCGGCCAGCCACCAGCCAGTGGTCACCGAGGCGGTGGTTTCAGATTGGCCCACTTTGCCGAGGCCTAGAACCGCGGNGGTGAAGGGTTTGATGCTGCTGGAAAGGGNGGCCTTGGGGTCGAGGTTGTGGCCAAAAGTGTAGAGCCAATAAAACAGGTCGGCTAAAAAGATCAACGGATAGGCAATGACCGGCAAGGCCAACAGGGCGGCCCACCAGTTGCGTACGAAAACCGCCGCGATCAACAGCAGGGCCAGCGCCGTCACTGCAATGACTGAAAAGGAGCGTTCNNAGAACGCGGCCGCTTCTTCCATCTTGGGCATGCCGATGTAATGATTCAGACTGTCGATTTCTTTGGCATCCCCTTCGACCCGATTTACGTACAGGTCGATCGTCAGACCCTTTGGGTACTGCGGTGCGTGCAGTGTCATCGTCCAGTAGGGAANAAAGATCGAAACGACCAAAAGCAGTACCGCCACCATGAACAGAAGGGTCGGTAGAACGTACGTATTCGGATTGGCTGCGGGGTTGTACTCTTGGGCGTGGTTGGTGTTGTCATTTTATATATTCCTGTTTCGGTCGAGGTCATTCATAACCGGGTTGAGGGGTTGGGCAGGCGACATTGCGTCGCTGCCCAACCCTCGAGTCAATCGAGCTACCCGTTACTTCTCCTCAGACAGTGAAGAGGCACGGGCGTATGCGTAGTCGCTTACGGCTCGATCAGCATGTATCCGATCATCTCCAGGTGCAGCGCCGAGCAGAACTCGGTACAGTAGTAGGTGAAGGTACCCGGCAGGTCGGCCTCGAACTTGATGGTTGAGGACTCTCCCGGCTCCAGGCTCAGGTTGATATTGTAACCGGACAGGGCAAACCCGTGGGTGGCATCNNACGCCCGTTCGAGGTTGGTCAGGTGCCACGTGACCTTGTCACCCTTCTTGGNCTCGATACGGTCGGGGTNGTAGTGGCTGCGTACGACGGTCATCCAGATCTCAACCTCGTTGCCGTTACGCACGACCCTCTCCTGACCTGGCTCGACCGCGTTCGGGTCCTTCGACATGGTCAGTGTGTTGAAGCCAACTTCCGGATAGACCTCCCAGGCGTTCAGCTTGTCGGCCTTGATGATCTGGGCGTAGTGCGGCTCGGCCATGCCGATCGGCATGTCGTACAGCAGCTGCATCTTGTCACCCGGCTGGCTGATGTCCACCAGCTGGAAGTTTTGCGGCAGGAGTGGGCCGACGTTGAAGAAACGATCGACCGACCACTTGTTGAGTGCTACAACGTATTTGCCATCGGGATCGATCGTGTCACCTTCTGCGGCGGCAATGTGGCCAATGTTGTAGTGCACGGGCAACTTGCCCTCCAGCTTCCAGCCGTCATCACGGTACGGCGGGCCCAGACTCCAGCGCGCGACCGCGCTGTCCAGGAAGAGGCTGGTGTAAGCATAGCCCTGGTTGTCGAACACGGTGTGCAGAGGCCCAAGACCCAACTCAACCTGGGCTTCCATGACGTCGGCGAACGGCAAGACCGGCACGCCGTACTCATCCTTGTCAGTGACGCCCTTGGCGATCGTGTCCTGGATCTTCTTGAAGCTGTAGGCCGTGACGTGCGGGTCGAGCTTGCCGCCGATGACGATGTAGTCGCCCTTGGGGGCCACGTCCACGCCGTGCGGGCTCTTCGGTTCAGGCGCAAAATAGAGCAGGCCCTCGGCGACGGCCGTCTCCATCGAGATCACGTCGATGCCGTTGATTTCCTTCGCCTTGCCGGCCTTGACGACCTCTTCAGCCTTCTTCCAGTCGATAATGTGCAGGTAGTCCATATCGTTCTGGGCAGTGCCGGCTTCGAACTGGGGACCGGTGCCGTCTGGCCCGGCGCCAGTGGACAGTTCGGTGTTGAAGGAGTTACAGAAGACCCAGCCGTCACTGACCAGTTTACCGGCATCGCACAGGTNCTGCCAGTAGGGCGGCAGCTCGATCTGGAACGAATCCTCAGTAATCAGACGGCCCTTTTCCCGATCGAACTTCCAGAACGTGATCAAGCCGCGGTATTTCTCTTTGTACTGATCAAGGGAGGCGTATTCAANACCAATCGGCGCCGCGTACTGCGGACCTTCGACAACGTACTCGGTGTTGGGAGTCACGAAGCTGCCACCATGGTCGTTGATGGCATTGGGGTTCTTGACGATCTGCTTGGTTTCNNTGAAGTCGCGCAGGTCAACGACGGCCACACGGGCATTGGCCTTATCATTGATGAAAACGAACTGGCCGTCGTAGTCGCCCGCGGTCTCGCTCAGCGCTGGGTGGTGGGTGTCGGCCCAGGTGATCGGGCGACCGGCAACTTCGCCACCCGCCAGAACTTCCATGGACTCGACAGAGCCAAAACCAAAGCCCTGCCACGGTTCAGGCGTAAAGACGGCGATCATTTTGAGCAGCCGCATCGATGGCAGGCCAATGACCAGCATCTGGCCACCGTGTCCACCGGACGAGAACATGATATAATCATCATGCTGACCGCTCGGTATGTAGGTCTTGAGCGCAGNCGTGATGTCGTCAGGTGTCAGGCCACGCTCGGCAGCGATCGCCTGGGCCGAGGCGGGCAGGCCACCATTGGCCGCCGCATTCTGCGGTGTTGGGGTGTCTTTAGGCTTGTTACAGCCGCTGAGCACCAACACCATGATCAGGAGCAGAGCAAAAATGGTGCGTTTCACGAATTCATCTCCTCCAATCTGTGTGATCGTGCAACTAGATCTCGGACGTTGATGCTGCAGCAGCGGGTCCAGGGATTTCACGTTACGGTCTATGCGGGTCACTCATCAACGTAGAACCGGCCCATTCTGCCAAATTCGATTCGGAGAACACAACAAGAAAGGGCAGTTCAATGGCTTCGACGGGACAGATTCCCTCGCAAATCGTACAGTACGTACACAGGTCTGGGTGGGTCAGTCGCGCTTTGTTGTCCACCTGGCTGAGCGCCTGTGTGGGGCACGCCACAACGCACTCGCCGCAACCCGTACACGCCGTTTCATCTATCCGAGGCAGTATCGTATCAGGTTCATCACTCATCGGACTGTCCCCTTGCTGCCTGAACCACAGCAGACACTAAGCTGCAACAACGAGTGAAATATATCACATAGTGGAAGGGTTGACAGCGACTTTTGTCTCATGGGCGGCCGTACGCTGTCCATGCGTACCGGGCCCGTGTAGCCAAACGATCCGCGGGCGGCCAACGCCAACGGCTGGAGCGCACCCGCTTGGCGGCAGCAATTCCCAATTCGAGCCTTACGCACACGCGGTTGAGGCTTCAGCCGGGTCGCGGCGCCCGTTCCACCTTGGCCAAATTCGACGCCGTGCTAAATTTGGAATTGCCAGCCTGACAGGCCGGCAATTGTCCAACCCGCGTGGCGTGTGGTAGAATGGCGCGCCGCTGCTCCACAACCCCGGCTGGTCACGGCTAAACTATTGTCAGAGGGTTTGCGACCGGGCCGGTACCCGTCTTACACGACGGACGGTCCTCCAGCACGCCCGAGGGATGACGATCGTATGCGATCCTGGATTTGTGCCGCGCTGCTGCTGCTGGCACTGGTGACTTTGAGCGCCTGCGGCCGTGCGGCGCCCACTGTGACACCGACGCCGACCAAAACGGTCAAACCACCGGCCACGGCTACGCCACTGTCGCCGACGAACACACCGCTACCCCTGCCCACCGACACGCCGTCACCCGCGCCCATGCTGGCGCCCACCGACACGCCGCCCCCACCGATACTGCGGTTCCGCCAACGGCGACCGAAGCGCCGCCTCCGGCGGCCACCGCCACGCCGCGCCCGCGCCGTACCGCCCACGAATACGCCGGCGCCGCCCGCAGCCGACCCTTGCGCCACGATTGGTGGTGATGGCTGCAAGTTCAAGATCACCGGTGGCCCGTCACGCAGCCCAACGGCGGCGGGGTCAAGATTCAGTTGCTCTTCATTCACAGCGGCGTCGACGGCGGCCAGCCCCAGGGCGACTACCGGGTTCGCCTGACGAAGGATGGGCAGGCGGTGGCCGGCCCTGACAACGTGCTCAGCCAGGCCCTGGTGGCCAGCAGTGGGCCGGCCGGCAAGTACAACTGGGAATTCGCCCTTCCCGCTGGCCAGTTGCCCGGCGGCACGGTCAACGGGAACTATACGATGTATGTGCTCGATGGCAACCGCGACCGGGACAGCCGCGATGTCTCTTTTACGATCGGCGACAACCAGGGCTTCGTATGGGCGCGGTGGGACCAGAACTGGCCCCACGCAGGATGCCGTAGCCCAAAAACACCCCGGCGGGTGCCGCAGGCTCGTCGATGTCCACCACGACCGGGGTGTTCTTTATCAGATTAGCGTGATCTTGTGATCAGGCCGCTTCGGCAGCAGTCTCGGCTGGCGCCTCGTCGGCGCCGAAGGCCGCGCAGTTTGGCTTCAGCGTCGGCCGTCAGCGAGGTCTGCAGCACGGTGGGATGGTACTTCTCCAGCGCCGGGATCACCTTGTCGGCGGTGACCTTTTCGACCAGGAGGAACAGGGCAGAGTCGCCTGGCTGGATCGTGGCACCGACGTTTTTGATGAATTCATCATCGATACCATAATCGGACAGCTTCCCGCCAATCGCGCCGGCAACAGCGCCCACCACCAGACCAAGCCAGGGCGCGAAGAAGAGCAGGCCGATCAGCATGCCCCAAANAGCACCACCGAGCGCCCCCGCGCCCAGGCTGTTGGCCTGCTTGACCTTGACCTTGCCGTCCTGGTGGCGCACGACGGTCGCCGCGTCGGAGATGGTAATCAACTGCTGCTTCTGCAGTTGACCGACCTCGGCCAGCATGTCATGCGCGCCGGTTTCGTTCTTGAACGCAAATACGAACATGTCACTCATAATGAGCCTCCACGAGATATACTGCAATGGATTTGATGGTTTGATTTGATCAGCCAGCCGCCTGCGTTAGCGCTGACGGTCGTCAAACCACGAAATTATATCATGCGGAATGCAAAATGAGAAACGGAGAGGTCTTGTCAACCGACCGCATACCACAGAGGGCGTAACGCTGGCAATCGAGGCCGTTCCGCCTGCGGTCAGTTTAGAAAAAGAGTGGCAGCCACGCGCTGGCTTCTGACTCACGTGGCACGCCGTTCGAACACGCCGAAACCCCACGGTGGCAGGTCAAGGAGCAAGCCCGCAGCNNCGATTCTTCGAGAACTGCGTGCGTATCGTCAGGCGGGCGCAGCAGGTTGATCATTCGCCCGCTCGAACGTTGGCTCGGTGTACGGCCAAGGTACACGGCAGCGGCTGACATCTGGTGCGTAGTTGACGACCACCAGCACCGGTTGACCCTCCGCCGTCAGCCACGCCCAGGCCAGCACGTGCTGCCAGGTATCATCACCCGTAACGGCTGGCGTACAGGGGAGCAATTCCCACGTCCCGGTGCGCAGAGCGGGGTGTTGCAGCACCGCCAGCAGGCTGGCATAGAACGACTGGTGGTGCGAGTCGGTCGGCTCTTGGGGTCCACGGCACAGGTGGACCGAGATATGCTTGCGAAACCCCTCCAGTTGACCCTGATGGAACAGGCGCAGGCCTGGTGTCAGGTAGGTAACCAGGGCGGCCGCCTCGTGTACGCCGGGCGCAAAGGCGCTGGCGGCACGCGCTTCGTCGTGATTCTCCAGAAAACGTACGAGGTGGGCCTGATAGGGCACGGCCGCCTGTAGGTGCTGGCGCACCGGGCCGACGGCCTGGGCGCGCAGGTCGTCGTAGAGACCCTTGTCGTAGGCATAGTCGAAGCCCTGGGCCAGAAGGGCGGCTTCCAGGTTCCAGTAGACTTCGGCCATGAACAGAAAGTCCGGGTGGGTTGCGCGTGCGCGTGCGATGGCCGTCGGCCAGAAGTCAGCCATGGCCAATGCCCACGTGCGCTGGAAGATCGCGGGCAGCATCAACATCGCCATGTCGCAGCGCACACCGTCGCACTGGTCAGCGATGCGCAACAGCTCGGCCTGCATGGCGGTTTGCACGGCCGGGTTGGCGTAGTTCAGCTGGACCGTATCTGGCCAGCCCGGGAAAAAGGGGTCGCGACCACGGGCGAAGACCTGGTCACCAGCATGGGTCGCGGCCCGGAAGTAGTTTTGTGGATCGCGCGCCACATCGGCGCGGCTACCTTGAACGAAGTACTCGGGATGTCGAAACACCCAGGGGTGGTCAGGCGCCATGTGGTTGGGCACGAAGTCGAGCAGCAGGCGCAGGCCACGTGCGCGCAGGCGTTGGCGGAGCCGCCCCAGGGCCGCATCACCGCCCAGGGCCAGGTTGGTCGTATAACCGGCGATCGCAAAACCTGAGCCGCAGATGTCGGCGTCGGTCAGGTCTGGCAGAATTGCCGTGCACACCGCGCGCAGCCCNNAGGATCGGCCAACGAGATCTGGCGCGCCGCCCGTCTGCCAGACGCTGAGGAACCAGACCCAGGTGAATCCCTGGTCACGGATACGGTCCAGCGCGGTATCGGGGATATCGTCCAGGGTGGCGGGGCGGCCGAGGGTCTGCTGCAAGCTGCGCAGCCAGGCGCGGGTATTGACCTGTAGCAGTGTGGGATAATCCAGGTTGGGCACCGTGAATACCTCAGTAACCACGTCGCGTGATGCGGCTGTTGTACAGCTTGGAACAGGTCATGGTGTGATATCTCCCGGTGGCATCAGGCTTTGACCAGGGCCAGGCTGCGTTGGGTGTGCAGGGTCAGAAGCTGTTGGGCACGTTCGACGACCAGGCGGTTGAGGTTGTGCGCGTTCGGCAACGGAGAGCTCACCGAGCGACAGGGGCGGGCCAAATGAAATGCGCGGCATCAACCCGAACCGGCGCGGGAAGAACATCTGCTGCACCAACTGTACGAAACCGGCCATCTTTTGTTGTTCGAGCACCCCTGGGCGCAGACGCACGAACGGGTAACGCAGGCGCTCGGCGCNCACCACCCCGCTCACGATGGAGACCATGATCTTGGCCTCAGGCACCTTACGCATGATCGAGCGAGGCTGGGGACCCATGCTTCGAGGGCCTCGCGCACCGGGCAGCAGGTCGGGGTCAGGTTCGATACGGCCGCTGGGGAAGATCATCAGCGCCTCACCGGCGCGCAGGCGGCGAATCATGGTGCGCAGCGCCGACATGCGACCGTNACGGGTCTGGTTGGCGATCAGGATCAGGTGCCGACTGGTGGCTGGCAGGCTGCGTAAGANAGGAAAACCGGTCGCAACGATGGTCAGGTCGCGCCGGGGCGGCTGGCTGGCGATCACGACGCCGTCGAACGTACCGGGGTGGTTGGACACCAGAAGGAGCGGGCCTTCCTGCGGTACCTGTTCGACGCCAAAGGTTGTCACACCGCGCACGTAACGTGCGGTCATCCAGCGCATGGCCTCACGGAAGCCCTCGTCGGCCACAATACGGTCGAATTCGGTAGCCATATCGACGAAACNGCTGCAAGGGGGTTGTAAGGGTGCGGCCAGCAGTTGGCGCAGCCAGCCACTGGTGGGCAGGTTGACTGAACGGAACAGATCGTCAACGATATAACGCATCAAGGTGCTGGCACTGGCCAGTTGTTGACCCATTTACCGCTCGCTCCTCCGCGCATCAGCTATGCCAAATTCGGTGCGGAGTCAAGGCTTCAGCCGGGTTTGGCCAGTGTGGAATGGGTGCAGCGACCCGGCCAAAGCCTCGACTCCGCGTGCGTTAGGCTCGAATATGGCGTGGCTGTCCGCGCATGACATGGTTTGACAGGCAGCGAGTATTATACACACCCGGCCAGAATGGTCAACAGGCGGTGCTGAACGGTCATACAACCCATCCAGCGAACCAGCTACGCCAGGCGCCGAATGATCGCAATGACCTTTCCGTGGATCTGCACCTGGTCTGCCGGCACGATGATTGGCTCATAGGCCGGGTTAGCCGGCTGCAGGCGTACCTGCCGGTCCTCACGGTAGAAGTACTTGAGGGTCGTTTCTTCACGTTCGGGCAGCCAGGCGGCGACCATCTCGCCGTTTTCGGCCACCTGTTGNNGGCGTAACACCACCAGGTCGCCATCGCTCACCAGGGCATCGATCATCGAGTCGCCGCGCACCTGCAGGGCGTAGACGTTGTCCGGCTCACGCACGATATCGCGCGTNNCGAGCTCAATCGTGTCGTAGGCCAGCTGACCATCGCCGAGGCCTGGGCGCTGAATGGGTTGACCAGCGGCAATCGGTCCATACAGCGGCACGCGCACCCCGAACCACTCAACGACACCTGCACAGGCTCATGCAGCAGGCGCATACTGCGCGAACTCTTTGGGTCGCGTTCCAAGAGCGTACTCAGCCAGCCGGTCGAGGTTATAATTGACGACCGAGGTCGAACTGATACCGGCTGCGATACCGATTTCGCGGATCGAGGGTGGATAATTGCGCTTGTCCAGGTAATCGCGAATGAACTCCAGAATTCGCTGCTGGCGGTCGGAAAGGTTCATCATGGCACTCGAGCCTCTCAGGTCATCTCATTCAGAAAATCTGTTCGATGCAAGTATAGCACGAATGTTCTGGCTTGTCAAGTCTTTATCCCAAGATTTCCCAAAACTCACCCCTCATTTCCCAAATGATGATCGCCGCGTACGTTGCAGAGTGGTCTGTGCGTATGAAGCTCCGATTGTGGCAGAGCATGGGTTTGAGTTGTGGGATAGGGGTGATGCGCGGGCATCCGTTGCGTGAAACGGCGCCCTGTGCTACAATCGAGGCAGCGACTTGCCTATCCTGTCAGAATTAGGGAGCGGTTACTCTGGACTCAACTAACCTTGCCCGACGTGTCGTAGACCTGGCTGATGAGAAACAGGCGACCGATATCGTGCTGCTCAACCTGCACCAGGTCTCTCTATTGGCCGATTATTTTGTGGTTTGCACTGCTGGCTCACAACGCCAGATCGGCGCGATCATCGACCACGTACTGACGGAGGTGAAACAAGAGGGACGCCCCGCCCTGCACGTCGAAGGTGAGCCGAGTTCGGGCTGGATGCTGATCGATTACGGGGACGTGGTGCTGCACGTGTTTGCCGAGGCGCAGCGGGAATACTACCGGCTCGAGGATCTGTGGAACAAGGCGGTCGTGGTGCTGAAGCTGCAGTAAAGAGCGGCTGCCGCCCGCGAAGCGCTTCGCGGGCAGCAGCCGCTGGCGGGTCTATTCGAAATCCAGGGATCGTTGGCCCGGCTGTAGGAGGTCAGCTCCTTGTCACTGAACCAGAGGGCAATTTCGGTCGCCGCGGTTTCCGGCCCATCGGAACCATGGACCAGGTTGCGCCCAATTTCCAGGGCAAAGTCAGCACGAATCGTGCCGGAGCCGGCATCGACCGGGTTGGTCTTGCCCATGGTCTTGCGTGTCACATCGATTGCCCGTTTGCCCTCGACCACCATGACCACCACCGGCGCCGAGGTGATATACGCCAGTAGCGGTTCGTAGAAGGGTTTACCTTTGTGTACCGCGTAATGTTCAGCGGCCAACTCCTGATCGACCTGCAACATCTTCAATCCCACGATTTTTAAGCCGCGCTGCTCGAGGCGGGTCACGATTGGTCCAATCAACCCGCGCTGCACACCGTCTGGCTTGATGATTACTAACGTGCGTTCCACTTTCCGCTCCTTGTGATGTCCTCTCACGGTCGAACCACAGGTTGGGTCAACCAGCGGCGCACGCCGTGCGTGCTGCCCAGCCTGTGTTAATGGTAACGGCCATTGTCGGAAAATGCAAATCACCGGCGCGGTCGGGCATGAGGACTCAACTGTTCAGTCAGCCGGTCAAAAGCCCGGGTTCTCCACACCCAGCCGGCGCGGTGACTTGAGGGTTGTTGTCGCTTAGCGCCGCGTGGCCCGATCCAAGATCGGACGGCGCGGCCGCCAACTTCAATCATGCTGGCTGAACACCTGGGTTTGACCCTGCTTGTCAAAGGTCAGCACCGCGTAGGGTTCCGGCGCGGCGCCGGGAATCTCCATCCCCGGTGAGCCGACCGGCATTCCCGGCACGGTCAACCCGACGACGGCCGGCCTCTCCGCGAGCAGTCGCTGGATATCGGCTACCGGAACGTGCCCTTCGATTACATAGCCATCGACGATGGCGGTGTGGCAGGACTGGAGTGCAGTCGGTACACCNNGTAGCGCCTTGATCGGTGTCAGGTCGTTCATATCCTCGACCTGAACCGTGTACCCGTTATCGCGCAGGTACTGCACCCAATCGCCACAACACCCTCAGGTCGGGCTTTAGATCCTCACGAGGTCCTCGGCCTGGTTGTCCGCGGCGCCGGCCGGCCCCAGCGCACGCGCCCAACAGCAGCGCCAGCGTCACCAGAGCCAGCCATGTCCATCGTCTTGTCATCGTTTCACCTCTCGCAGGTTGAGTAGCACAGCATCGCGTGCGGGGTGGGGTAAGTATCCCACCCTGATGGCCGGCCGTCAAGTACAGCGCGGCCGCCCCCGTCCACTCTGGAGTGCGCAAGCAGGCTTGCGCTTTCACCCCGCCGAACCGAGCCACCCGGCCAACGTGCGGCGCCGAGGGCCGGTGAGCGAAGCGCAGCGCGTCCTGTGGTATAATGGTCTCAAACTCACCCCTGTTGGCGCCGCCAGCCATACGTAAAGCGAAGGAGCCACCCAATCATGACACCAGAAGGAGAACTCAAACAGCCAGCAGCAACCGATATTCTCAAAACCCAGAAAGAGATCGCCGACTTGCAGGCCGGTATGCAACAAAAGCCGGCGGAGCGCAGCAGGCCATCGCCCAGGCCGAGTGCCGCGGCGGTGGCGCGTAAAGCGACCCTGGAGGCAACCCTGCCCAAAGGGGAGAGCAAACCACGCGAGGGCGCGGTGACGACCGACGAAAATCCGGCTACCTGGCCACCCTCGTCGCCTACCAGGTGATGCGTGAGTGCGCGGCAACCGTCGCCAAGGCCATCTCCGGCAAGCCGCTGACTCCCAACCCGGCCAAAATCCTGATCGTCGATGAGCGCAATATCGCGCAGCGCGACCTGGTGCTGACGCAGGTCGACCGCCAGTTGACTTTCTTCGGCGCTCAGCTTGATGCCCAGTGGAGACAGCTGGACAGCCTGCTCGATGAGATGGCCAGGAAATTTCCCGCCACGACAGGCACAGCCGAACCGGAGGCATCGACGCCAGGGACGGGGAGGGGCAGCTTGAAGTGTTCCCGGCGGCCGGCGTTGCACCGCTGCTGATGGCGGCGCCGGCGGTGGTCAGCTCGGTGGCCGACATTGTCGGGTACTTCAAGACTGACTACGCCGTCACGGGACAAACCATCGACCTCAGCGGCGAAGCCTTGCTGGCCGAGGTCGCCGGCCGCATCAGCGGGCACCATGTGCGGGTCTTCAACTTCAACCTGGTCAGGAATCGGAACTGGTCACGCGCTGGGCCGGTCTGGTCGAAAAGCAGCTGGCACTGGGCAAAATCCAGGAAGCGGTCAAGCTGCAGGTGGTCGAACTGCTCACGGCCAGGATTGCGGCCTCTCAAGCCGACATCGCGACCCGGAAGGCAACGTTGGACCGCTCAGTTTGTCCGACGACCAGGCCCAACACGCCGCCTTAAGACAGCAGCTGGTGGAGTGGCAGCAGGCCCTTGGGGCCAGTCAGGGCTACTGGCCCGCGGGCGCCATCGCCAATGCCGACACCCTGACGCAGGCCTTCAGCGAATTCCTGACCGCGCTGACGACCACATCCGACCCGGCTGTGCCGCCGCTGTGGCTGCAGGCCGCGCTACGCCAGCAGATCCGTCAGCAGGGGATTACCCACCTCTTGTACCTGAAAATCGTCTCCAGTGGCGGCGAGGCAATCACCAAAAAGAGCTTTTGGCGCTCCGGCCAGACATCGTACCTGGGCGGTGCGGTGATCACCTACCTGCTGGCCGCGACCGATGGTCGGGTCGAGCTGGCCGGTAGCGAGGTGTGCCTGGGCCAGCTTGATCACCAGTACTCGCAGCCCAGCGACGGTCCTGCGTAAAGTGCCCCTGGGCTAAACGACTGCGGCGGCGATTTCGACCCACAGTCCGGGCGCCTGCTGCTGCAGGTGTTCGATCAGGCGGTCGATACATGCACAATCGTTTGGCTGGCAGGACATCGTCGACCCTGGCGGCCTCGAAACCGCGCGCGGCACGGAGATGCTGGTGCCGCTGTGGGTCATGCTGTTCATGAAATTTGGCACGCCCATTCTGCAGTTCAGGGTGGTGCGTTGAAGATGCATCATGCCTCCGGCGCAACCGGCAGGCGAATCTGCACCGTACTGCCGTGTGGAGTGCTGTCGATGGTGGCACGGCCACCGTGGTGCGCGGCGGTGGCGTAGACCTGACACAGACCCAGGCCGAAGTGTGGCCCGATGGATACCGGCGGGGCTGATGCCGGACTACTGTTCAAAGCCTGAATGATACTGGCGGGGATGCCCGGGCCGCTATCCTCGACCGCGATGAGCCAGTCGCCGTTGTCCAGCTGGCTGTGCACCGTAATCGTGCCGCCAGGCGCGGTGTGGGCCAGTGCATTGTCGAGCAGGTTGAGGATGGCGCGCTGCACCTGCTCGGCGTCGAGGATCATGGTGGGTGGGATGCCTTCGATGGCAAACGTGACCGGTATGGGCGGGTCGTCATAGTAGCGTGCCAGACCGGGCGTCATGGTTTGGATCGAGGCCAGGATATCGGCCCCCTGAATGTTTTGCATTTTGTGCTGTGACTGCTGGATATTCGAACGCGACTTCCAGCAGGTTACAGATCAGACGGCTGGCGCGCTGGTTGGCCGCGCGCAGTGATCAGGCTGACATTCGGGCCATTGCCAGGCGCGGCCTCCAGGAACTGCAGATAGCCTTCGGTCGAACGGATGGGCTGGCGGATGTCGTGTTCGAGAGTGGCAATAGCCACGGCCTGGCGGCGCAGGTTATCCACCTCCTGCGCCAGGTAAACCACGTGCTCTGCACTGCGCCCCATTTGTACGGTCGCCGTGGCCAAATCCGCGTCGCACGCCGAATCATGCGCCCGATCAGGGCATAACCCAGCACGACACCTATGAACAGAGGGGTGACATCGAGCCATGCCCCGGGCGGGACGGACGAAAATACGACCAGCACGATGCCCGAGGTGAGCAAAACCGTGATTGCCGTCAACGGTAGGTTGAACCAGAATGGGGTCAAGACAGTCAGGCCAAGCAACAGAAGGACCGCATACAGAACGGTTCCAGGATTTTCCAGCAGGCGGATCTGCACAAATATCGTGATCGTGTTGATCAGGTAGAGGCTGGCCCACGCCGCTGCGACTCGGTTACGGCGGAGTAGCGGGGTCTCAGCGCCAGCGTTAGTACAACATTCAGCAGTTGTACGATGAACGCGGTCGATGGTATTTCATGGGTCAGTTGCGCCCGCATGAACAGCCTTATGCACGAGAAAGTACCCAATACCAACAGGAGGCTCACTGAAACCAGGAGGACATCACGGCTCGACTTCGCCATGAATTGCGGATAGAGCATGGCTTCATCCGGCGTAAGTGTGCCCGTACCCTTCGCCATGAACCAGAGACGACTCGCCTTCTGAGTGACCGACTCAGGGCATTGCGTTCGGTCATACCCATGTTCTGCCGAAACCTGGGGTTCTGCGGTGGCCTGGGATGCGTGAGACTCCTGGTCTCTCTGAGACTTGGGTTCAATGACAGTTTTTGCCATAGCAGTACCCTCAATTTCCGGGCATACAGGGAGAATTGCGCAGCGATTGCAGCCTATAGGGTTGCCGATGGATCTAGGCGGTTTTTGCTGTATCGATGATCAGTCCGGCCAGCAATGCGCCACGGATGCTGCTGGGCGGCGCGGGTCGGTCACGGCGGTTGTCACAAACGCTGGTCAGAGTGATGGCCTGACCAGGTTCATTCCAGCACTGGTCGCGCGACATGACCAGATCGCTGGGTAGGACGGTGATCGCGGAAAGCATGGATGAGGGCTACTTACCGTGCCGGCCGCAGGGAAGGGTGAGGCGGTGACGGCGGCCGGCACGGTTGGCCCACCGGCTGCGGGCAGTGATGAGTCTGATGGCAGCCGGCAAGTTTGTGACACCGGCTGGGAAGGGCGGGAATGAGGCGGCTGTCCCAGCCGGTGCACTGACCTTCCCGGTCGCGTAGGGCAACGATGCGGTGGTAATGACGACCGGTACCATCCGGGCGGAAGTGCGGGCCGCTGACGATGCGGCAGCTGCGACCAGCGCCCGGAACGGGTTCAGGATGTAAAGGCCCAGGGCAGCAGTGACCAGGCAGAATCGGGTATGCATCGAGGATCGCGTGACCATTGCGGACCTCTGGCCTTCGGTTGTTAGCCCACGGACACCGGTTGTGACGGGGTAGTTCGTGGGAGAGGGCGTAACACCCACCACCTGCGGGTATTGTGTACCGGCCGTCGAAGCCGTGGCAGGTGCTGTGTAAACTTGCTGTTATATTATACACGGTCGAAATGGGTTTGTGAAGGGTTTTGGCCCAAAAACCCGCGGGTTTTGGGGGTAGTAGGGTAAAAGTCATGGGTGGGGGTGGTTAAAGTCATGGGTGGGGTGGTGAAAGTCATGGGTGGGTCACCTAAGAGCCGTCAAGAAACAACTTCTCGCTTTCACCCGGCCTTATCCGGCGTTTTCACAGCCAAACACGGGAACCTATTCTTTGACGAGCCTGACGGCACACCGGCCGAGATCTTACCGTAACCGTTGCGGCAAGATCAGCACTGATGGGTCACTCGAGACGACCGCAACCATTGATCGAATGCAGTCAATGGCGGTGCTCAAGCCGGGTGATCGACTAAGAGCCTATCCGAATAACCCGAAAACGCGCCACAGTGTTGCCCCGTGACGGTTATTCGGATAGGCTCTAGAACCGCTCCAGCCCGGGTAGCAAATAGTCGCGCACCACGACGTCCCAGCTCANTGCCGGCGCGATCTCCTGCCCGCGGGCCAGAAGACGCTCGGTTTCCGCGTCGTTGGCCGGCAGGCGTTTGAAGATGCGCAGCGCCACACCGTAGCTGTTACTGCCCTCGATTTGATCGCGTATGCCTTGATCGATACGCAATGCATCGTGGGCCGACCAGATGTTGAAGTAGCCCGGCACAGTCACGTAATCGGCCACGACCAGGTTGGGCAGTTCATCCCCGTGCGTTACCCGTTGGATGAAACCGACACAGCCACACACGTTGCTCACGACGGTCAGTGCGCCAGCGCCGAGCGGCTCCACCTGGGCGATGCCAAACGGCTCGTACACGCTCTGGCCAAACTCCAGATCGCTGCCGCNGCGCAGATCGGCGAATTCCATATCGGGCGGCATGCGGTACCCGCAGCGCTCACGGCTCCAGCCAAACTGGTTGACCAGCACCGCTTTGATGGCGTGTGAACGCTGGTTGAAACGGTCTATCCCGTCGAAGAAGAAGGGCACCTCCTGCCCCACCAGGTCACCGTTGTCACCGCGGTGCCCCACTGGCCAGCCATACTCGTACTCCCAGCGATGGACGTCTTCGGGCCGTCTGCCAATGGGCACGGTCGTGGCCACGACGAACAGGACGGCGCGTTTCCCGTCGGCCGCCAACATTTGATCCAGATGTTCGATGACGCGCAGATCACGCCACATCCCCTTGCTGACGACCAGGCGCGCGACGTGAGTGAAGACGTAATCGGGGCGGTAGCCCATCAGGTTGGCGGTGTAGTCCTGCAGTTTGCGTTTGCTGGCCTGCTTGTCGGCCAGGCTGACCGTCATGGGTACGATACCGTTGTAGACGAGGTCGATGTTTTTCCAGGTGAAGGTGCCGCCCAGGAAACGCAGCTCAGGCACCACCAGATCACCCACGGCGAAGATGTTGGTGCAGTGGTGGGCTTGCCGAATCAGGGGATGTTTGTAGAAATGGGACTGGTCGCCAAACACCTCTTCCAGCGNCGCCCCTCGCGCTGCGGCCAAGAGCGCATTGTAAAAACGGGTGTCGTGACCGCCGTGCTCCTCGACCAGGTTGCGCGCAGTGGCCATTTCGTGCGCGTAGAAGATGGTCTTCCAGGCCGAAACCGTNNTGAGTTGGGCGGCGAAAGCCAGCGGTAGGCCCATCCACTCGTGGGCGACGATGATACGCTCGCCCTGCTGGTCACCAGNAAGGGAGCGCACCGCGGCAAACGTTGCCTGTGCCATTTTGATGTAGAGATTGAACTCGTGGTACTGGTCATAGCGCCCGGCATCGGCGTAACGCTGCCAGATGTAGAACTTAAAATCACGCGCGTTCGGGCGCCGCAANNAGGTGGCATCGACCAGCAGGACCTCGTGCTCCACGGGGCCAAACGCCCGCCGGCCGTAGAGCAGGGCAACACCGTAGTCGGTCTCGACGCCGCGCAAGCGGTCGGCCAGACCCGGCTCGACCTGGTCGACGCCCAGGAGGGCNNAGTACAGGACCGTCAGCCGGTTGCGTGGGCTGAGTGTGCGGTNCATCTCGTCGCCGTTGTAGCGGTTGAATGGGCCCACCACGACGGTGCGCGGCACGGCGTCGACGTAGGCCGACGAACCGAGGAGGCCGTCCAGGACGGCGCCAATTCCGCCGACTTTGAAGCCAGCTTCGTGCGTAAAGTGCACCACAGTTTCGAGCATCTGTGCACTCCTCCAATGGAATGGTGAAAGATGAGACGAATAACAACTGGAGATACCAAGGGCTGCTGAGTAACATTATACTCCGGTTCAGGCAGAATTACAACGTTGAGCCACAAAACTGGCGCCCGTCGGGGAGACAGGCGCCAGTTGAGGCTGTGGGGTGACCTCGTTTATGGGGTGGTGTTGACGAGAATGAGACCCAGCAGCACGATTACCAGCACAATCACCGTAACCGTCAGGTCGATGCCGCGACCGGGCGGTTCTTCTACGATCGTTACGACCGGTCGCACCGGCCCGACATCACTACCCGTGGCTGACATGAGCGCAGTGACCACGAGCAAAGCACCAGCGATGAGTATGAGCAGTGGCATGGTGAGCACCTCGTCTGGCTGATGACAATCATCCCGACCTGCACGCGGCGGGCCGATTCCCGGCACGTGCGCCCATTGTAACGTGCGCGGCTGGGTGTACCCGACAGGCGCCTGACAAGTGAGCGTCAAATGCCACAACCTGCAGCCAATCCTGACCCTCAGACGGTGCCGGAGCACTGGACGACGGGCGAGCCACTGTGGTTCCGGCCCCGCCTCCCAGGGCGGCGACGATCAGCACGATCAGGATCAGTATAGTTAAGAGCCTATCCGAATAACCGTCACGGGGCAACACTTTGGCGTTTTCCGGGTTATTCGGATAGGCTCTAAGATCAGCCATGTCGCCCTCCCATTGCGATGTTTGGTGGGAGTCCGGTATGGCCCGGCCAGGATTCCCCACGTGCGCCAGCCTGTTGGAGTCATGATAACTGCTCGACCCACGACAAGCTGGACATCTATATGGTGGGGTGGCGACAATTCACCGCCGATTTACAATCATTCAGCTGTCATGTATCCTACCGGGTGCCTTCGGCCGGGGCTGCCCCTCAGGCACCAGGCGGTAACCGTGACCGCGCACGGTGACGATGTACACGGGCGCCTTGACATCTGGTTCGATCTTGTGCCGCAGACGGCCCACGACACGGTCCATCGCCTGATCGCTGATGGCATCGGGCAGCGCGGCGTCGTTGTACACCTCATCGGCAATCATGTCCCGCGTCACCAGGCGGCCGCGATGCTGCCATAAACAGGCCAGCAGGCGCGCCTCCAACGGTGTCAGGTGCACCTCATGGTGCTGCCCATCGAAGTAGACCGACACTTCGTTGGCGTCATACGACAGCACTTGCCGGGCATTGAGGGGCGCAGGGGTAACATCGCCACCAGCGGCGACGCGGCCTGGCGAACGCACATACCGCCGCTCCAGCCGCGCCGGATCACNGGCTTCCAGCCGAGCAGGTTNCTCAGTCTTCGGCAGAATATGATCGGCCCCAGCCGNCAGGCTGCGGATGCGTTTGTCCAACACCTCACCTGTGACCGAAAACACGATCACCACGATGTCGGCGAGCGTCTTATCCTCGCGTATGGCCTTCAGTACCTCATAACCATCCATACCGGGCATACGAATATCCAGAGTCATGGCATCCGGTCGCTGACTGCGCGATGCGTAAACCGTCGGCGCCGGAGTGCGCCTGCAACATCCGGCAGCCCAGAGGCTCGAACCAGTCGACCAATTGCTCACAAAACGCGGGTCATCATCGATGACGAGGATGCTTGCACCTTCCATGTTGATCAATCACTCCTTCTCTGTACAGCGGGGATGTTCGAGGTGTCTACCTGAACCGGTTTGTACCGTGGCGTGGTTCACCACGGCGCGGGCGGTCAGGCCGTGGGTAGGGTCACGATAAACGTGGCGCCTCCGCCGGGCGTGCCGACCACGTCGATTTCACCGTGGTGCATGTGCACCAACTGACGACAAATGTAGAGTCCCAGGCCTAACCCTCCCAGACTTTGTTGGGCAGAAACGGGCGCCCGATAGAACTTTTCAAAAATATGTTCCCGAGACTCCTCGGAGATGCCGATACCGGTATCGGCGACGGAGATGCTCACNNCCGGCGCGTGTAGCTCACAGCCCAGGGTGACGTTACCGCCGGCCGGNNTGAATTTGAGCGCGTTCTCCAGCAGGTTGTCGAGGACCTGGTTCAAGGCGTGCTCGTCACCCCAGATCATGATGCCGCGGTGTTCCGGCCGCTTGAAGGTGAATTTGATTTGCCGGTCGCGCGCCGGCGCCGTAATCCGCTGCTGCGCATGTTTGAGCAGATCGGTCACGCTGATGCGCCGCATTTCGAACTGGGCTTCGAGCGAAAATGTCTCACCCTCCTGGTGCGATTCCAACCGGCTAATCCAAAGCAGATGTTCGATCTGGCGCTGCTGGCGCTCCAGGCTGCCCTGCAGCTTTTGTAGACGGTTGAGTTGTTTGGCTGACAGGGGACCCAACTTGCCGGCCAACAGGTTAGCCACCACCTGTTTGGCATACGCCACGGNGGAGCGCAGCTCATGACTCGCAGTGAACAGGCCCTCGGTCTGAAGGTGGAAAGCCTCGACCAATTGGCGGTGTTTGGCCGCGTTATGGATGGCAATGGCCGCCTGATCGGCGAACAGCGNCAGCGTTTCACGCTCGATCGCGCGGAAGACGTGGGCGACCGGATATTCCACCAGGAGCACACGCTGTCCAGTATCCATGTCTTTGTCGAGAGGATAACACGCCAGCGCCGGTGTTTCGGCGGGTAAACTCAGCGTATTTCTCTGCCCGATTTCGGCCCCGGCCTGATGGCTGGCTAACACGGGCTGCATACGTTGCAGCGCCAGATCGCCTACGTGATGAGTCACCCGTGTGCGTACCGCGCTGCCGGGTAAATNCCGAACCCCGTGGGCCTCATCGATCCAATGCAACGATGGATCGCGTGTGTACCGACGAATCGTCACCCCGGCCCCGTCGGCAATCAGGGCGGCACGGTGGGCGATCAGACCGAGCACCTCCCGCAGTTCGGCCTGGCTGGTGATGGCGTGGTTGATCTCCTGGCTGATTTCTTGCAGCGTGCGCAGCTGTGCACTGCGCTGGGCCGTCGCTTCGGCCAGCTGCGCACGCCGGATGACCAGCGCCGCCTGTGAAACGAACGCGCGTAGCTGCTCCTGCTCCTCCTCACCAATTTCGGCCCGCTGCGCCAGCCAGTAACCGGCCTCCACCGTACCAATGTTGGACTCCTCGACCTGGATGGGCATGAGGATCCGGACGGCAGGCTCGGCCGCGGCGCCCTGGAAGATGTCGGGTGCAAAGCGTTCCTCTGACGCTTTGACGATCACGGTCTCACCACTGCGCACCACGTAGGGGCGGACGTCGTGCACGTGTAGTGGGAATTCCAGGGCGCTCTCCCAATCTGCCGGAATACCGCTGCTGCGCACGGCGCGAATCGTCTGCGCCTCATGATCGACCAGCGAAATGACGACGAAATCGAAATGCAGCACACGGCGCAACGTCATGACGACGCTGTTCAAAATGCTGTCCAGGTCGCTGTGGCGCAGCGCTTCCGCGGTCAGCTGCTGGACGGCTTCACGATCACGCACGGTGCGATCGAGGCGGTCGAACAGGCGGGCGTTGTCGATGGCTACCGCCGCCTGGTTGCCGAACATGCGGGCCAGCCGGATTTCGTCCTCACCAAAGGTACGCGGTTCACGGTAATCGAAGTAGAGCACGCCGACGGCAACGTCTTTGACCTGTAGCACCAGCCCCAGGTACGAACGGATACGTTCGGCCTTGACGAAACTGTCGGTAATGAATCCATCGGAGTCGGCAATCCAAGGCGCCTCGTTTACGTCCTCGACGACCAGGTAGCCGTGGGGTGCGGCCAGCAGGCGTTGTGTCGTGCTGTCGAGTTTCGGGCGCCGGCGCAGGTGGGCTTCGCTGATCTGGCCGATGGTCGCGGCCTGGTCGACGGTCAGTTGGCGGTGGTGGGCGTCATACGGGCAGATAACTGCCAGGTCAGCCCTCAGGATNNCACGTGCCGCGTCGGCGATGATCGGCAATACCTGGGACAGCTGGCCGGCCTGGGTGATCGTGGTGGTGATCTCGCGCAGCAGTTCCAGGTGTTGGAAGAAGCGCCGGTTCTGGATTGCCAGCGCCGCCTGAGTGCCGAAAGTAGCCAGCGTCCGCACCTCCTGCTCGTTGAAGTGGTAGCGGTAGGTGGTGTACACCGACAGAGTGCCGATCACACGATCGCCAGCACGCAGGGGGACGCACAGCATCGACTGGTAACCATGTTCGGCCGCCCACGCGGTACTNNTGAATTGGTGCTCGGCCGCGATTTCAATCACCTGGCGCGGCTGGCCGCTCTCTGCCACCTGCCCGGTGATGCTGTCACCCAATGCNNCAGATCCAAATCGGGCGGCAATGGCTGGTCGTGCATGGAAGGAGGTCAAAATCAGCGATTTACCGGCCCGCTGGTGCAGCATGCACGCGTTGTAACCCATCGTTTCGCCCGTCATGATTTCGGCAATACGATCACCAATGAGCTGACCACTGTACTGGTCTGTCAGGATCGCATTGATGTCGAAGATGCTGGTCAGGCGTTGGGTCTGGCGTAAGTTGGATAGGGCGGTCGCCACCTGGCTGGCAATCGTCGAGAGCAGGTCACGGTCATCTTCGGTAAACCCGGCTGCTGACACGGTCTGGTCAGGGTTGAGTTTGTTGACCACGCGCAGGATGCCAAAGGTGTGGCTGGCCTCGTTGAGCGGCACGGCGATCAGGTGGCACACCTGATGGCTGACCAGAAGACGTTGGTAGCGCTGGCGGTGCGTATCCACCACCGAATTGCAGGTCTCGACATGGTTGCAGACCAGGGCGCTGCCAAAATTGCTGCCGGCCGTGGCGCTTGCCACCGGCGGTACGAAGGTGCAGGTGTGCGGCTCATGGCCCGGATGCACATCNNAAATGGGCAGCCTGTCGCTNNGCGGCCGGCGCAGCGTCGCGGCCAACCCGGTCAGGCCTTCACCCAGGCGGTACGTTTCGTTATGGAACGCCGCTTCGTCCTGGCCGGCACTGCGGCGGATACGGTAGCTCCCATCGTGCAACAGAAAGACTGAGGCCGTCTCGGACTGCAGGCGCTGGCGGGCAGTGTCCACCGCGCTGCAGGATCGCGTCCACCTCCTGCAGTTGGTTCAGCTCGCGGCTGGCTCGTGCAGCAGGGCCAGGCGGGCCTGCCGTTNCACGCGTCTCCTGCTGCGCTGTTCGTACAGTTGGGCGGTCTTGAGCGCCAGGGCCGCCTGGTTGGCCAGGGTTTGCAGGAAGTCGGACTCGCGCTTGGTAAAACGGCCGGCCAGGGTCGACTGCACACTGATCGACCCAATCACTTCACCCTCGTAGGTAATGGGCACCACCAGTGCGGCACGCAAAGCCAGCCCGACACCGGCCGACTGCATCAGCGGCTGGTCGTTCTCGATCANCGGCTGCGCGTCAACCAGGCCTGTTGCTCCAGGGGCGCCATCACCTGGGTAACGAACTCACCGCGGGCTTTCGACACGCACCGGCCAGCCGTCGATCAGGCGTAGCGGCGTCGATACCGCCCCTACCCGCAGGTTCAACGTTCGCAGCGCGGAATCCAGCACTGCGCGGCACACTTCTTCCAACGAAACGGGCTGAATCGTCATTTGCCCCACCGCACGCACGGCAGACAGTTCGACCTGCTGACGGTAGTGCCAGTTGGACTGATACAGGGTGAGGGCCAGACGGCTGGTCATCAGATCGAGCAGCTGCCAGTCGTCGCCGGAGAGGATTGGAGGGTGCGCGGTGCGGGTGGCAAGCTTGAGGTAACCCCAGACTGTACCGTGGTAGACGAGCGGGAAAGCCAGAATGGCTGGCTCGGGCGATGTTTCATGCACGGGCGGAGAGAACTCTTCCGTGCCGAGCGGATGCCAGGGGCTTCGCCGTAGGCCAGCGCCGGCACGTAGGACACGTCATCACCTGCGTGCTGCCAGGCCGCGCCGGGCGACTGCCGCCAGAACGCAAGTGGGCCGTGTGGGTGTGACAGGCTCAGCGCCCCATCCGGCGGCAGATCGACGTGGCGGGGCACCGGCAGGCGGTCGCCGCCGTCAGTCGTAACCACCAGCTCCTGGCGTACGATCAGCTGGTTGTTTTCACTGTCCAGGACGAGGATGGCCGCGCTGTGATCGTAACGAATGAAACGCCGCAGCTCGTCCAGCAGGAACTCGTACACGTCGATCGGCCGCTCGCGGCGGTTGGTGCGGTCCAGGACCCGGAGCAGGAGATACTGGCGTCGTATCTGCTGCTCGCGCCAGCAGGGCGCCAATGCGGCGCAGCAGGCGCTGTTCACGCGTGATGAAGGCGCCGGCGCGGCGTACCAGGGCCAGTACACCCCCGCTTGTCTGTTGGTTGTTCGTGAGAGGCACCAGCAGCAATGGATAGTGCTGGATCTGTTGGCCCGCATCGATGCACTGTTGCATCGACAGCCAGGCCAGTCGTAGGCGCGCAGGCGGACACCCACCTCGAACACACGGGTCAGGCTATCGAACGGCGCCAGCCAGACGGCATCGGCGGCGAAGTATTTCTGGATGCGACGTACGGCATCCGCGCGGTTGTCGCGCCCATCGGCCGCTGCGGCCAGCAGCTCGTTCAACTCGAGGAGGAACTGTGCCGGCGGCGCGGTCGTGGATGGGTCACGCGTTCCGCCCGCCTGTGCTGCTCGTAGAATCGGGCTGGGGTGATGGGGCAACGCTCATTCGCGGTTACCGATGGCGGCTGCTGGCAGGGTCACGTGACCCTGCCAGCAGCCGCCAGGCTGAAATGGCTGCGAGAAGCCGCCGCGCGGCAACCCTCAGACGACGGTTTCAGTGGGCGCCGGCGGGGCGACCGGGGTCGCTTCCGTCAGTGCAGGGGTGGCGCTGGTACGCGGCGTCACCCAGGTCAGTTCGATGTCTTTGATCGACTTTGCCGTGGCCTGCGACGTTCGGTTGGTTTCCAGCAGCACGCTGATCACGCTGCCCAGGGTGTAGTACCACAGGAAACCGAGTACACCCGCCACCAGGGGCGTCAGGGCCAGACCCCAGCGCACGGCCGACGGAAAGGTGAACCTGAAGCCAAAAATATCGAAGGTGTTGTTACTCCCCGTGTAGAACCCTAAAGCACTGACGATTCCCAGCACGAGAAGCACGATGCCGATCACCTTGAACAGGACGGCCATGAATTTCAGGAACGGATGATTCGACACGAAGCGCTCCTTTCACGCGCCGGGGACAGGCTTACTGCCCCTCGCCGGCCGGGAACTCCATGTACAGGCGTACGTCGGCGGCCGGGATGCTGGGCACCAGGGCGCTCAACAACTTCACGGCGGCCGGGTCGACCGTGCCGGTGCCTTCCAGTAGCTTGACCACGTTATTGAAACGCCCGGCCCCCAGCCCACCATGATGGGCAGCGATTCGCCGTTGACCGACAGCTGAATGCCGGGACTCGGCTCTCGATCCCTACCGATTTGACGTTCGCGCGACCAGCGAGTTGAGCGTGTCCTGGCTGAGGAACAGCGGCAGGTTGCCCGCCCATCGCAATGAGCATCTGTGGGTCGAGGCGCCAGAGCTGACCGCCCGGCCCATCAGTTGCGGTGTGCCGCTCGAATCATAGAAAATGGGCAGGTATACGATCGCGCTCTCGCCGGCGCTGGCGGTATCCGTGATCGGCGCCGGTTCAGGCATGGCTGCGTCTTCGGCCCGGACTTCGATCGGTGTAGCACCTTCCTTGACGGGCAGCTTGATCACGACGTCCATGCCCACCCGCTGCAAGAGGGGCAGCATATTGGGGATCCATTCAGCCAGCTGCTGACCGGTCAGCTGCCCGTAGAGGGTGTTGAGCTGGCGGATGACTGGCAGAGAATCACGCAGTTTGTCGCCCTCCCAGCGCAGGTACGGCAAGGCCTGGCCGTTCACAAAAAGGAAGAGGCCATCTTTGCCGCTCACCAGTTCCAAGTGCTGGATGTTGTTAGCCTGCATGTTGGCGACCATGTTGGCGTCCATGATCTGTAAACCGTTGCCACCCATGAGGCCAGAGAGGATTTCTTTGGGGATTCCGATGACCGATTCAGCGGCCCCGTTCGCGCCGACCTCGATCGTAGCCCGCGGCAGGGCCACAAAGAAGCCTTCCGATTCAGCCGTGTCCCCAGGCTCAACCGGCTTGGAGCCACAGGCTGCAAGGAGGAGTGCTGCAATCGCCAGCAGCGCTAATACCGACATCGTTCGCTTCGACACCATAGTCGTACCTCCGTTGGTAGTTCAGGGGCGCTCCGAGCGTGCGCCATATTCGATTACGGATCGTAGGCCCAGCGGGTGGATGGCCATGCACATGGCCGCAGCGCGGAGCCAAACACGGGCCACATGGGCCAGCGGGGACTGGCCGTTGTGCACTGTGCAGGTCTATGTGGAAAAGAGCATCCACGACAGCGGGTCGCATGGGGCGAGTGGGATTCAGAACCCACACGGACGATCAAGTCCCTTGGTTTTTAAGACCAATGCGTCTGCCCTTCCGCCACCGCCCCCTAACTGTTATGATTTTACCATCATCAGGCAGATATATGCAAATAACAAAAATGCAACACACGTTTCGGGCGTCCCCGCACCGTGCGGTCAGGGTGACGGTCGGGCCAGGCGCTGCTGCGTGTCTTGCATTTTCGAGAGGCGACGGCCGGATTTGAACCGGCGATCGGGGTTTTGCAGACCCCTGCCTTGCCACTTGGCTACGTCGCCATGTGGGCGTTATTGTATCCGAGAAGCATTGTTCTGTCAAAGAAGGCCGACGCCACGCCGCTCAGCCTGACCACACGATGGGTCAGGCTGCTGCTCCCATCGTGGTCGGGGCCGGAGAATTGACCAGCGGACGGTATCCGCATACAATGCAGGCGGAGTCAACAGATGTCTCGATCGATCGATGCGCGTGACCTGATCCATCGATGCCAGCACTGTGGCATTCGCTACGTGGTAACGGCGGCAGAGCAGCTGAATGTCGCGGGTGAGCCGCGTGGGGCTGTTGTGCCCCACCTGCCGGGTGCTTACGCCGGTCGCCGGCCGCGAACGAGGACTGGTCAAGTGGTACAACCCGCGCAAAGGGTACGGGTTCATCAGCCGGGCGCACGGCGGTGGCTGTTCGTACACCGCAGTGCGCTGCCCGCACTGACCAACCTGCAGCCGAATGACCTGGTGGAGTTTGCAGTCGAACTGTCGCCCAAAGGCGTTCAGGCTGGCCAGGTGGTTGTTCTGACAACCTCGGTCAGCAGCTGATCGTACGCCGGCGCCTGCTGCGCCCAATCGTAGGCAGCGGCCGCCGTTCGCAGCGCGGCCGTCTCACGCAGCAGCGCCGGGTGGGCCAGGAGGCGCCGCAGACGCTGCACGAGGCCGTCGAAGTCATCGTACAGGCAGGCTGTATGCGNCCGTCGCGGGATGATCTCCGGATAGGCCAGGCGCCGCGGCAGAAGGGGAAAACAGCCGCAGTACAGCGCTTCGACCACCGCCGCACCAANAAACTCGTGCCAGGCGGTGCTGACCACCAGGTCGGCCTGCCACAACCAACGTGCGTACTCTGCCCGGTTGGCCACGTAGCCCGCCTGCACNNCACGCGCCGCCAGCCGGTCACGGGCCACCGTGAACTCGGCCGGCGCCTGACGGAAGTTCTCACCCAACAGCGCCACACGCACATCATAACCCTCGTCCAGCACCTGGTAGAGCGCAGCAANAAATTCACCCGTTTTGTCGTACTCCCAACGCTGATTCCACACGATCAGGGGCGGGTCGTTCACGGCCGGCGCCGGCCGTGCAAACTGATCGAATGCGCGCAGATCGGCTGAGCGGTAACACCCGGCTGCGCCCGCAGCCTGTCGATCACNGGCCACGTGGTTGTAGTCGGGGAAGTGCTTCAACAGGTGGGGCAGCGCCTCGAACCAGCTAGCGCAGTGAAACTGGCTGTTGAAGCAGACGCACTGCGCGGCCAACATGCTCTGCAGGTTGATCAACGCATAGGCCAGGTCGCGTTNTTCGCCCGGCGGCAGCGGGTAGGTCAGCTGGTTCTCGTGCGTNNAGTAGACCACGGGCGTCGTGGCCAGGGCTGGACGCACCAGGGCCAGGAACGCTGGCAGGTTCAGCATGTCACTGACGAGCAGCAGGTCGGGCGGGGCCTCCTGTGCGAGGCGNNGGCGCGCCTGGGCGGCCATTTCCAAGGCGCCGCCGTGCATACGCCACTTCCAGAAGCGCCCCGCCATGGTCAGTTGCGTCACCTGATGCTGGCTGTGACGCGCGTAACCAGTGGCCCACGCCTGGTGCGAGCCGGTAAAATAGGGTTCGAGCAGCCAGATGCGCATAGGATGCATTTTAATGCAGAATGCACCCGTGGTACAATTGGGCCAACAATTCCAAATTTGGGCCAACACACATGGAGTCGAGGCTTTAGCCGGGTCGTTGCACCCGTTTTGCATGGGCCAACACCGGCTGAAGCCGCGACTCGCGCCAGATTGGGAATTGCGGCAATTGGGCGCTTTCTGGCAGTTTGTCGGAGAGACCACCTTGCAAGCAGGTGCGGCACAACATGTAGTGGCCGACAGTGGTCGTGGCGCAGCAAGTTGGGGCTGCGTTCACGCGAACAAGCTCTCTCCGACAAACTGCTGGAGGCGGTAAATCTGGGGTGCAGTACCCGGAAGGAAGATAGGTCACGATGCAGAGGCTGCGGTTTTCCTACACCAAAGGTGAGCCAATCAAGTTCGTGGGCCACCTCGACCTGGCGCGCATGTGGGAGCGNCCCCTGCGGCGGGCGGGGCTACCGGTTGCCTATTCGCAGGGCTTCAACCCGCAGCTGCGCATCCAGTTCGCCTCGGCCCTACCGGTGGGGTGCAGTGGCCGCGCCGAGGTTGCGGACCTTTGGCTGGATGAACCGGTGACCCCGGAGGAGTTCACGCAGCGTGTGCAGGCGCAACTGCCACCCGGCGCCAGCGTCTTCGACGCCCACCACGTTGCGCTCGATCTGCCATCCCTGCAGTCGCAGATGGACCAGGCCGAGTATACGATTCAGGTTGACGTCAGCGATACCACGATTGATGTGGCGGCCGCGGTGGCCGCGTTTCTGGCCGCGACCGAATTGGTGCGTGTGCGTGCACGCGACGGCAAAACGTACGACCTGCGCGCCCTGGTCGATGCACTGCACGTAGAGGAGACCGCCGATGATGGTTGGGTGCGGCTGTTCACGCGCCTGGCCAGCCGCCCCGGCGCCACCGGCCGGCCCGACGACCTGCTGGACGCCTTGGGCCTGGGCGACTTGCCGCGCCGCATCGAACGCACTCGCCTGATCTTTGTCGAATCGGCGCCGCCGGGTACCGCCGAAGCAGCGTAGATTTGTGCAATTTCGGGCAAACGAGCGGCGGGTCAAATTGACAACCGCAGGCCGCTGCTATAATCCACGGTCGTCAGCCGGCAGGCACGTCGCCTGCCGCATTTTTGGTGTATCGTCTGGTAACAATCGGACGTGCCATGAGCCGCTTCACCGTCAGGGGTTACACCCCACGGTGAACCATCACATATCGTGCGCCAGCCCAAGTCTCGGCACCGCTTCTGCGGGCGCCGGGCGTGACGATCGAAGGGACAGATTTGAGTCATGTTTGCAATTGTCGAGTCTGGTGGCAAACAGTACAAAGTGCAGCGCGGCGATTTGATCGACGTGGAACTGCTGGCAGGTGCGCCGGGCGATACGGTTCAGCTCGACCGGGTGCTGCTCATCGCGGGCGATGACGCGGTCACGGTGGGGAGACCGGTCGTGGAAGGCGCCCACGTGCGGGCGACAGTGATCGAGGAGAAGAAGGGCAAAAAGTCGTCATTTTCATGTATCGCCCCAAGAAACGTATTCGCCAGAAGACCGGTCACCGCCAACGCTACACTCGCCTGCAGATCGAAGAGATCGTGGCCTGAGGAAGTATTGGTTGCGCAGATAGGAGAAAATGTCATGGCACATAANAAAGGCGGCGGCAGCAGTCGCAACGGTCGAGACAGCAACGCCCAGCGTTTGGGCGTCAAGCGCTACGACGGTCAGCAGGTAACGGCCGGTTCGATCATCGTGCGCCAGCGGGGCACGAAGGTCAAGCCCGGGCAAAACGTGGGCGTCGGGCGCGATCATACACTNTTTGCCACAATCGATGGGTTCGTGAAGTTCGAGGCGTATACGCGCGACCAGCGTAAGGTCAGCGTCTATCCGGAACGGGTGGTCTAGAGTCTATCCGAATCACTGCTAGAGCCTATCCGAATAACCGTCACGGGGCAACACTGTGGCGCGTTTTCCGGGTTATTCGGATAGGCTCTAAATGGCAGTATTCTGGCGCGTAGACTGGGTGATTCGGCCAGGCTCCGGGTCGTACCGGTCGAAGCAGGCATGATCATCCCCGTCCGGTGTGCAAATGCGCAGTGCAGCAGATCAGATATCGAGCATTTCCCAGTCCTTTTGAGCAACGGTTGGGAGCCGTTGTCTGCAGGGCTGGCAGAAAGAAGGAAATCCCATGCGTGACGGTATTCATCCGACTTACTACCATGATACGCAGGTGACGTGTGCGTGCGGCAACACCTGGACCACCGGATCGACCAAAAGTCGATCCGCACCGACGTCTGTTCGGCGTGTCACCCATTTTTCACCGGTGAGCAGCGCATCGTAGACACGGCTGGCCAGGTCGAACGCTTCATGAAGCGCCTGGAAACCAAGAGCACAAAAGCGGCGCAGGTCGAAGCCGAACGGGTGGCCCGGGCCAATGCCGAGGAGGCGGCCCGCATCGCCCGACGCCGCGGCGATACGCACTAGGCCTGACGATGGTGCAAAGGCTGAAGCCATGACGGGGCTTCAGCCTTTTATTTTTAAGGAGTTTCACAATGCCTTTTATGCAGCCAAACGGCGGTTGGATCGANGCGATTTGTGGCAGCATGTTCAGCGGCAAGACCGAAGAGTTGATCCGGCGCGTGCGGCGNGCCCAGATCGCCAAACAGAAGGTCCAGGTGTTCAAGCCCGAAATCGACAGCCGTTACACCCAGGCCCACGTCTCTTCACACACCGGCATGCAGTGGGACGCGCACGCCATTGCATCGGCGCAGGCTATTTACGACCTGCTCGAGCCTGACACCACCGTCGTTGCGATCGATGAAGTGCAGTTTTTCGACTGGACGGTCGCGGAGATTGCGGCGTCTCTGGCTGACCGCGGCCTGCGCGTGATCTGCGCCGGGCTGGACCTCGATTTCCGCGGCGAACCCTTTGGCCCCATACCCCTCTTGATGGCCCAGGCCGAGATGGTGGAAAAGCTGCATGCGATCTGTGTCTGCTGCGGCGCACCGGCCGCCCGTACCCAACGCCTGATCAACGACCGCCCGGCCAACTTCGACGACCCCGTCATTCTGGTGGGCGCCGCCGAGGTGTACGAAGCACGCTGCCGCCAATGCCATTCCGTGCCTGGCCGGCCACAGCGGCACTAGCCGACAGCGATGGACCACCACACCATGCCCTATCATGCCTGGTTTCAATGTGTGCGCGGTTGCCAGGGACGCTATTCCCTGTACGAAGTCATTTACACCTGCCCTACCTGTGGCGGCCTGCTCGAAGTGGCGCACGATGTTGTCAGCCTGCGCGAACGCCGCGCGGCTGAGTGGATGTCACTGTTCGATCGGCGCGCNGCGACGACCCGGTGGCCGTACGGTTCAGGGGTGTGGGGTAANAAAGAATGGGTGGTGCCCGATATCGACGACGCCAACGTCGTCTCGCTGTTCGAGGGCAACTCGAACCTGTTCTGGGCCGAGCGCCTGGGCAAGCAGATCGGCCTGCCCGATTTGTGGGTGAAGATGTGTGGCAACAGCCACACCGGTTCGTTCAAAGACCTGGGCATGACCGTGCTGGTGAGCGTCGTGAAGCAGATGATGGCCTGAGGNGCGCCGATTCGTGCCGTGGCCTGCGCCTCTACCGGCGACACTTCCGCCGCCCTGGCCGCCTACGGCGCGGCCGCCGGGATACCGACCATCGTGTTCTTGCCGCAGGGTAAGGTCAGCGCCGCCCAACTGATCCAACCCATTGCCAACGGCGCTNNGGTGTTGGCGCTTGACACCGACTTCGACGGCTGCATGCGCATCGTCCAGCAGGTGACGCAGGACAACTCGATCTACCTGGCCAATTCGATGAATTCGCTGCGCATCGAGGGTCANAAAACCGTCGGCATCGAGATCGTGCAGCAGTTCGACTGGGCCGTGCCCGATTGGATCATCATCCCGGTCGGCAACCTGGGCAATATCAGCGCCCTGGGCAACGGCCTGCGCCTGATGAAAGACCTTGGCCTGATCGACCGCTTGCCTCGCCTGGTGGCGGCGCAGACTGCCAAAGCCAACCCGCTGTACTTGAGTGCGCTGGGCGGTTTCAAGGAAAAAGTGGTGGTACAGGCTCAGACCACCCTGGCCTCCGCCATCCAGATCGGCAACCCCGTGAGTTATGAAAAGGCGGTCCGTACCCTGCGCGAGTTCGACGGCATCGTCGAGCAGGCAACGGAACACGAGTTGGCCGATGCCGCGGCCCGCGCCGACCGCACCGGCATGTACACCTGCCCCCACACCGGAGTTGCGCTGGCGGCCCTGTTCAAGCTNGCGCGAGCGGGGGTCATTCAGGGGCATGAGCGCGTGGTGGTGATCTCGACCGCACACGGTTTGAAGTTCACCCAGTTCAAGGTCGGCTACCACGAAGATACCCTGACCGAAGTCGAAGCGGCGCACGCCAACCCACCGGTGTACCTGCCGGCCGACGTCGACGTGGTGCAAAAGGTGATTGCACGGCGGTTCGAGGGAAACAAGGGACAGGGCGTAGGATAATGCTCGCAGGTCACAGGGCGCGCGGTGACCTATGCCTCTGCAACTCGCTTTACGACCCGATGTAGCGCGTACAGCGTACGCGCGACGTCAGGATCGTCGGTACCACCGATAATTGCGCGGGCATCGGGAAAGACGGTCAGGCTGTGCCCTTCGATCTCGGCTTTGAGCAAATAGTCGTTGTAGCGCACCGTGCCCAACGGGCGCAGCGCCTCGGCCAGGCGCCGCAGATTCAGCGCACTTTCCCCACTCACGCTGACCTGTACCGCCTGCCGCCCACATAGCGTCAGCGTCTGCGTACCACGGGTCGCCGCGAGGAACTCGAAATTGTGCTGCCCGCACGCCGGGCAGGTCAGTTGCGGCCCACCCAGGTCGAATACCTCGAACGTATTGTCCCATAGATCGTAATGAATCATTCCCCGGTTCAGGTCACNCAAACCGCCCAGGAGCTTGAGCGCTTCGCCGGCCGCAATCGAAGCCAGTACTGCCACGGNAGGCCCCAGTACGCCGGCCGTATCGCAGGTGGGCGTCGTACCGGGCGNCGGCATATCGCCCATGTAACAGCGCAGGCATGCCGNTTTCCCCGGCAGAATCGTCATCGTCGTACCGTAGGAGCCAATGACGCCGGTGTAGATCCATGGTTTGCCCAACTTGACCGCCACATCGTTCAGTAGATAGCGCGTTTCAANATTATCCGTACCGTCCATGATCAAATCAGCGTCCTGTACGAGCTGCACGATGTTGCCCGCGTGGACATCAGCCACTACCGGCACGACCGCGACCGTCGAATTGATGCGCCGCAGCTTATTGGCCGCGGCCACCGCCTTGGGCAGCCCCGCTTCGATATCGTCTTCATCGAAGAGCGGCTGGCGCTGCAAATTGTTGGTTTCGATGTAGTCGCGGTCGACGATGCGCAGGTCGCCAACCCCGGCCCGCACCAGATGGTTCGCAATCACCGTGCCCGTAGCCCCGCAGCCCACCAGCACCACACGNNCCGCCAGCAGACGCTGCTGGCCGGCTTCACCCAGGCCGGCGAAGATCGTTTGGCGGATGTAGCGGGGTGGGGGTGGGGGTTGGGGGTTGGGGGTTGGAGGTTGGGCATGTTGGATCACCGTGGTTAGGGAGTTTGTCGTTTGGTGTGATTGTATCACAATGGAACCGTATACGTAAAGATGTTGTGCGCTCGCTCTGGAACATGTCAAATCAAATGATAATGTTACCGAGCGGGGTCATTCACTCAAATGATAATGTTACCAGGCAGCCCTCTCCTTTCAGGTGATGAATTGGACACTCTACTGCCCCATGGGCGGGGAGGCCAGATTGGATAGCCGCGACCACGGCCCCACGTCGTCGTAGCGGCTGTGGGTATGTGGGCAACTTGGAGTGGAACGGAAAGTTGTCCACATATCCACAGCCGATCCGCCATGTGTGCGAATCAGGTAAGACGAGCGGGGTCGTTTGGATGGGGAGTTGTCAACGCCAACCACTCATTGCCCGAGGGTGGCGGTCCGGTTTGGGCCATGAGGGTGGCAAAGATATCCTCGGTGACGCCAGGTTGGGCGCAGGGAAGTGCAAAGAGTTGGTCAATGGCATCATAGATGTTCTGGCGGAGTTGGCGGGGTTGATACGATCGCGTAGCTGCTCGAGTTGTGTACGTTGTGTCGGAAGGAGTACATTGGTCGCACAGAGACGGTCGAAGGGAGTGCGGGCCTCATCGTAGCGTCGGCGAATGCGCACCTGCTCGCCGTCTTCCATGACGGGTTGCTTGGCGCACAGCCGCATGACAGGCTGGAAGAGGTTGTAATAGAGCCACATTTGGTTGTACAGGCGGTTCATGGCTAATGTCTGGGCGACCGTGTCGAGGCGCTCATTGCCCAGGTAGGCACGCACCAACGTATCATTCTTCTGTTCGACAAAACGATTGTCATTCTTGTGATAGGGTCGGCTGCGCGATAAGCGCACGCCCTTCACCAATTCCTTCCAGAAAGCTACCAGGTGGTCGTTGAAGAACTCACTCCCGTTGTCCGGATGCAGTTCGCGGATCGGAAAGGGCAAGCGCAGCTGAATGCGCAGGAAACTGTCTTGCATGACTCGATAACTGCGCCCCAGCACCGCCACCCGCTCGCTCCAACCCGTAGCCACATCGATCATCTGCAGGGTGTGTACATACTCGCCGCTCGCACTGGACCCGCTGTGATGAACCGTGTCCACCTCGAAGTGCCCTGGCTCCGTTTCATCCCAGCCGATACGCTCCATCGGCACCTCGCGCCTGACCTGGTTCGCCCGCGNCCGACCCTTGCGTGGCAATCGCCGATCATCCTGCCCGATACGCACCAGAATCCGACTCACTGTCGCTGTGCTGATCTCGCGCAACTGCGCACGTAAGCTCTCACTCACCTCCAACTCCCCGTGCTTCTCCAACTGGTTGGCCATCCACTCCAGGTTCGGCCGCAATCGCTCCGCACACAGATAGTCGAAACTGGGCGCAATCACACGCAGCGCATCTTCCACTTCCGCGCCATACACCCGCCCGCGTTGTCGCCCCCGCTTCTCCCGCTTCGGCACCCCCTTCATATGTCGAATCAGACTCTTGCGATGACATCCCGTCATCGCTTCCATCTCATCCAGCAACGCCTGCCGCTCACGCCGGTTCGCCTTCTTATACCGACGCTGCATCATCCGTAAATACTTGTATCGCTCATCAATCAACATCTTCTCGTCTTCGGACATGGTTCCCCCGGTAACATTTTCATTTGAGTGAACCATACCACGTCGGTAACATTTTAGCTGATTGAATACGTGGAATTGCCTGTCAGCAGACCGTCAGCTATAATGTGACGCAGGATCTCGCCGCACTTGAAATGAAGAAAGGACCTTCCTTTGCGTTACTCACGCATTCTCCTCAAGTTGAGCGGCGCTGCGGTCGCCGGACACAGCGAATTTGGCTTCGATCCCACAGCCCTCAATTTCATCGCTGATGAGGTACTGAGACTCCACGAGGCCGGTACCGAAGTCGGGGTTGTGATTGGGGGCGGCAACATCTTCCGGGGCAACCTGGGCACGCAGTGGGGCATCGAACACGCCGAAGCTGATAACATCGGCATGATGGCCACGGTGATCAACAGCTTGATGCTGCGCGGTGTATTGGCCAGCCGGGGTAAGGCCGAAGTGCGGGTCATGACCGCGATTCCGATCAACACCGTGGCCGAGCCGTTCATCCGTCTGCGGGCAATCCACCATATGGAAAAAGGCTACATCGTTATTTTTGCCGCCGGCACCGGTCAGCCGTTCATGACGACCGACTACCCGGCCGTGCAGCGCGCAATCGAGGTGCGCGCCCAGGCATTGTTGGCGGCCAAATCGGGCACCGATGGCATTTATACGGCGGATCCAAATCGAGATGCCACGGCCCAGCGCTTCGTGTGCGTGAACTACGATACGGTGGTGCGTAACAACCTGCGCGCCATGGACCAGAGCGCGGTCATCCTGGCGCGTGATCACGGCCTGCGGCTGCACGTCTTCAACTTCGACCAGCCCGGCGCCATGCGGCGCGTGTGCGAAGGCGAGGATGTCGGGACGTTGATCACCAATTGCCCAGAGGACGTGCTCGTGGTCGATCAGCGCGCATCTGCGGCGGGGCTGTTGCCGGTCAGCCAGCCTTGATGCTGGACGATCGTCGCCGGCGGGGTTAAGGTTCATTGCGCAGAAAGCACGGACTTTCCCGCCACGAATTTCACGATGATAGCAGGGACAATTCGTGGCTGCGCCGTTTCTGTCGGGTTCCGGCTCGTCCGGGTTAGGGTATCGCTCATGCAATCACACCACACGGCCATCGTCGTGGACGATTTGGCGATCGACCGCCAACTGGCAGTATATGCCCTGGAACAGGCCGGTTGGCAAGTCTACCCGGCGCGTCATCTGAAAGAAGGCATGTCGTTCGTTGAACTCGTTCTGGCCGGCCCGGAAGCACCCCACACCCTGATCCTGACTGACCTCCATATGCCGAACGATCCCGCGTACCGCGAGATGGTCAACCGCCAGGCGACGGCGGGCGCCAGCTTCGCCCTCNNTACGCGGGCGCGAATGGAGCGGGGCGAACTGGCGCGTGTACCCATCATCGCGCTCACGGCCATGACCGCGNNTGAGGTGCACATGACGGCGCTGGCCTTCGGCTGCGACGCGGTGCTGCACAAACCGGCAACACCCGACCTGGCGCAGCGCATCGAGGAAGCGCTNGCGTGAGGCCCGACCAACCCCGAAGTGGTCGGCGCCGAACCGCTGCTGCGCCTGCTGCGCAGTCAACTCGTCGATTTGTTGGCNGCGGGAACGCCCGGCGCCCCCTCGATTACCGAACGCGACCTGACCCGTGCCCTGTTTTCCTACCGGCGCCAGGGATTGGTCGGTCTGGGTAACAGCACCCTGGCTATGGCCCTGGTGCCTTACCTGAACAGCGCGGTGCAGCGCGGTGAGTATACGTATCTGATACTGCACCAAAACCTCGAGACGATCAAACAACTCGGCGCTGAGGAGTCGTTGACGATTCTGCAAGGTGGNCTGCTGGACCTGTCGTCGCCGGATGAGGTGCGTCGCGGCCTGGGCATTTCACGCAGCGAATATTACCGGCGACGTAACGAGGCGATGGCGGTGCTGCTCGATCTGTTGACCCAGCCGGCGTAATCGGCCCAGAGGTACGCCGCGCGTGCCGGACCACCTCCACAAACCTGTGAATGAGCAGGGCGCCGTTGACCTCGGCGCCCTGTTGGGTTGATATTCGTTACGCGCGTACGCCCACACACTGGCGAGCCTAAAAATACCCAACTCCTCACGTGCGGCTTCACTCATCATGTTGGGGTTCCAGAACGGCGTCCACACCAGGTTGATATTGACCTCTTGCAGCGCGGNGAAGGCCTGGTGCACGTAGCGCTGTGCGTCGCCCAGGATCATGGGGCCGACCGGGCAGCCGGGACTCGTCAGGGTCATCGTAATTGTCGCCTGATTGTCCTCGACTTCGATGTCGTAAACCAGGCCCAGGTCGACGATGTTCAGCATCGNCTCCGGGTCCTGTACTGTGGCACGTATCACTTCACGGATTTCATCTGGTGTTGGCATGGTTATCTCCTGATTGTCTGTCGATTCAGAGCTTGTCCGAGTGACCCGGCGTACACGCCAGAATGGCGCCCGGTGCTCTATGAGGGTTCGTCACGAACCCTTGGGTTGGTTTTTTATCACAGCCCTGTGCCTATACACGGGCAAAACGGGTGCATCGTCCAGCGCGACGGCGTGCTCGCGCGGGTTTGGCCAGCCCTGAGTGCTAGATGGACTCTACCAGCACATCATCCCCACGACCTCTACGGCATAGGTCGGTACCGGCTCGATGGCTGGCATCCTGGTGGCATCCCNCGTGCGCACGTCGAAGCGTGCACCGTGCCGCGGGCACTCGACCTCACTCCCGATGAGGTCACCCTCGACCAGGTTACCCCCGTCGTGAGTGCAGATATCCTCGATGGCATAGAATGCACCATCCACGTTGAAGATCGCGATGGGGACACCGTCGACCTCGATCAGTTNTTTGCCGCCCACCGGGATATCGTCACGGGCAGCGACGCGTGAAGCGCTTCATCCCTCTTTCCTCTCAAGCGAGTCATTCATCATCCGTGTGCAAACCCCAGACCCCCGCCTTGAGTACCTTGAGCGGCAGCAGGGCACATTTCATGCGCACCGGCCCGATATCGATACCGAGTAAGTCCAAGACGTCGTCTTTCGACCACTGTTTCAGCTCCTCCAGCGGCCGACCGATGATTTCATCCATCATCATCGACGCCGAGGCCTGACTGATGGCACAGCCCTGCCATGGAAGGCCGCGTCCACCACCACGCCGTCTTCGATGCGCAGGTCGATGGTGATTTCATCGCCGCAGAACGGGTTCGTGTCGTGGTAACTGACCGACGGGTCATCCAGTTGACCGTAGTGGTGCGGGTGGCGGTAGTGGTCCAGGATTTCTGAGCGGTAAAGGTCGTCCATCGACGGCTATCTCCTGGCTATGGCAGCCTGAACATGCTGCGCGCCGGTCCAGCACTGCCACCAGGCGATCAACTTCGGCCAGCGTGTTGTAGAGGTAAAAACTGGCACGCGCAGTGGCGGCCAGGCCGTAGCGGTCGTGCAGCGGCTGCGCGCAGTGGTGACCGGCCCGGATGGCAATCCCTTCACTGTCCAGAACTGCGGCCAGGTCGTGCGGGTGAATGTCGCCCAGGGTGAAGGCGATCACACCGCCGCTGGTCGGNNCGCCCGGGCCGATGATGTGCAGCCCTTCGACCTGGGCGAGCTGCTCCAGCGCGTAACTGACCAGGGTGTGCTCGTGGGCCTGCACGGCCGGCATGCCCAACTCCTCCAGAAACTCGACCGCCGCCCCCAGACCAATCGCCTCCGCAATCGCCGGTGTGCCGGCCTCGAACTTCCAGGGCAGCACGTTCCAACGTGAGCCGCTCAGGCGCACCTCACGGATCATTTCGCCGCCACCCATGAACGGTGGCATTGCCTCCAGCAGCTTACGCCGGCCGTACAGGGCGCCGATCCCGGTCGGCCCGCACATCTTGTGGCCGGAGAATGCCAGGAAATCGACATCCAGCGCCTGGACGTCGACCGGCAGGTGCGGCACGCTCTGCGCGGCATCGACCAAGACCACCGCGCNCACGGCGTGCGCGGCCCGCACCAGCTCAGCCACCGGGTTGATCGTTCCCAGCACGTTGGACATTGCCGTGAAGGCGAACAGTTTCGTGCGCGGGGTCAACAGGCTGGGCAGCAGGTCAAGGCGTAGCTGACCGTGGTCGTCGATGGGTACGTAACGCAGCGTTGCCCCCGTACGCTGACAGGCCAGCTGCCAGGGCACGATATTGGAGTGGTGCTCCATCTCGGTGATGAGCACCTCGTCGCCCACGTGCAGATTGGCGCTGCTCCAACTGTACGCGACCAGGTTGATGGCCTCGGTGGTGTTGCGGGTCCAGATGACTTGCTTGGGGCTGGGGGCATTGATGAAGCGGGCCACGCGTCCGCGTGCGGCCTCGAAGGCGGCCGTCGCCTCTTCACTCAGCGTATACACGCCGCGGTGCACGTTGGCATTCTCGTGGGCGTAGTACCGCCGCAGTCGCTCGATGACGGTATCGGGCTTCTGCGAACTGGCAGTGCTGTCCAGGTAAGCGAGCGGCTTACCGTGAATCGTACGCTGCAGAATCGGGAAACGCTCCCGTACTGCTGTGACGTCAAGTGTCTGTACGACGGTGTTCATGCTTGTCCTACCTTATCTGGCGGCGCTGATTCTGGTGCATGCGGGTGAGACAGCTCTATCCCGTGCGCCGCGGCCATACGTTGTCGGCGCAGTGTACTCACCGCGTTTTGGGCGGTCGTCAGCCCCAGCGTCGCACAGCGCAGGCGGGTCGTCGCAATCTCGCGGCCCAGTATATCGATAATCACCCGGTTGTCGGTCGTTTCGATGTCGTGCAGCGTCTTGCCGTTGAACATCTCCATGATCATGGATGTCGCCGCCTGACTGATGATACAGCCTTCACCCTGGAAGCTCATTTTGGTGATCTGTTCGTTACCGTCCGTCTGCAGGTAGACTGTCACGATATCCCCGCAACCCGGATTGCCCCCTGTACGACAACGTCGGCCGGTTCAGTGATGCCGTGGCCGCGTGGGGATTCGTAATGATCCAGGATGAAATCGATCTTGCCTTGTCGATCCACCGTGTACCTCATCCGCCGCTCAAGATGGGCCCATTTGCCTGGGCGTAACGCCGATTGTACTGTGTTCGATCCAAAACCGCAAGGTGTGCAAGTCAGGGCCTATCCGAATCACCGCGGGATGGCGCCATTCTGGCGGTATGCCGGGTTATTCGGATAGGCGCTTGCGGTCCACGAATCGTAAGTGGCATGCTCAGCGTTCGATGGGTACGTTGACCAGGTTACCCCACTCGGTCCACGACCCGTCGTAGTTGCGCACGTTGGGGTAACNCAGCAGATAGGTCAAGACGAACCAGGTGTGCGACGAACGTTCACCGATGCGGCAGTAGGCCACAACGTTGTCATCCGGCTGCAAACCCTGCTCAGTTTCATAGATGGCGCGCAGTTCGCTGGCCGATTTGAAAGTGCCGTCGGGGTTGGCCGCACGGCAGGGGACGTTGCGCGCCGGGAATGTGACCCCGCGCAGGGCGCCCTCCTGCGGGTAGTTCTGCATGTGCAGCAGCTCACCGCTGAATTCGCCCGGCGAGCGCACATCGACCAGTGGGCGCTGCGCAGCGATGTGTTCCAGGACCTGATCACGCGTGGCACGGATCTTGTAGTCCGCGTTCGGGCGCCCTATAGAGGGTCGCGGGTAGGTCGGCAGGTTACGATCCATGGGCCGAGCATCGGCTTCCCATTTTGCCCGGCCGCCATCCATCACNNCCGCGTTGGTGTGCCCGAAAAGCTGAAACACCCAGAACGCGTAACAGGCCCACCAGTTGTTTTTGTCGCCGTAAANAACCACCAGCGTATCGTTGCCAATACCGTGTTGCGACATCAATGCCTCGAACGCCTTACGCTCGAGGTAATCACGCCGCACAGGGTCGTTCAGGTCCTTTTGCCAGTCGATCTGAACGGCGCCGGGGATGTGCCTGATGTCGTACAGCAGAATGTCCTCGTTCGACTCGACCACCCGCACGTTGGGGTCGTGCAGGTGGTCGGCAACCCACTGGGTCGTGACGAGAACCTCTGGATGGACGTAAGCGTCGGTTGACATGGTTGGTTGTCCTATCCGTATGGCGCCGTGACCCTAAACGCCAATGCGCAGGCCGATGGCGGCCTCCAGCTTGTCGCGCACTCCGGTGAGTGGGATGCGGGTCAGCACCTCTTCGAAGAAACCGGACACGATCATGTGTTCGGCCTGTTCTTTGCCCAGCCCGCGGCTCATCAGGTAGAAGAGGTACTCCTCCTCGACCTGGGCCACGGTGACGCCGTGGGTGCAGCGTACATCATCGGCTGAAATCTCAAGGCCAGGTACGGAGTCGACCCGTGCGGCTTTACTCAGAACCAGATTCTGGTTCTTCTGGTAGGCGTTCGTTTNTTGCGCACGTGGTTCGACATGGATCATGCCGCGCCACACCGCGCGCCGATCCCGCAGNNCGCCTTTGTACAGCAGGTCGCTGACCGTATTCGGTGCAGCGTGGCGCTGCAAGGTGTCCAGGTCGATGTGTTGGCGCTGCGTGGCGAAGAGCACACCCAACATTTCGCTGAAAGCGCCCGTCCCGTCGAGGTCGGCCCGCTGAAACGTTTTGGTGAGGCGGCTGCCGAGCTGGCTGGTGACCCAGTGTATCTGGGCATCACGGCCCACCACGGCCCGCTCGCGCGAGAAGTTCCNAGACGTTGCTGCCCCGCTCTGCAGGCTGATGTAATTCACCCGCCCGGGCCGCACAATCAGCTCGACGATGCCGCTGTGAAAGTCCTGCCCGCTGCGTTCGTTGAGCGACACCATTTCTTCCAGGTAGGTCACGCGCTGTCNCTCTTCGGCCACGACGATCGTGTGCGAGAAGTTGCCCACCCCGCTTCGTCNCTGCGTGATCAGGGCCTGCAGGGGTTCATCGACCACCACGCNCGCGGNGATGTAGAGAAAGGTACCGCTGTTCCACAGGGCAGCGTGCAGCGCGGCGAACTTGTCATCGTTGGGCAGGGGTACCGCCTCGCGCATGAAGTATTCCTGTACCAACGCGGGTACTGNACGCACCGCGCTGGTGAGGTCGGTGAAGATCACGCCGCGTGCCGCCAGGTCGGGCCGCAGACTGGCGTACATCAAGTCAGCGTCGCGGTGCACGATCGCGCCGGCATTGCTGCTCAGCGTGGCCAGCTCATCCTGGATGACGCGCGGCANGGTCGGTCTGTTTGTCGACACGAACGTCGTGTGGCCTGACCAGGGGCGCACCGCGTCCATCCGCAAGCCGGTCAGCCGCGTTCGGCGCCACGTCTCTTCCTTGCCAGTTGGCATGGGCGNCTCTTCGAAGAAGCGCCAGGCCAGCCGACGCTGATCGAGCACCCAATCGGGTTCGCCGCGCAGGGCGGATAGGGCTTCGACAGCCTCATAAGACAGGGTCTCCGGGATCACAAGTTCTTTCGTTGCCATCATCGTGTGCCTCACCCAATCGACCCTTCCATCTGCGNCTGGATCAGACGGTTCATCTCGACGGCGTATTCCATCGGCGGCTCTTTGACCATCGGTTCGATGAAACCGGCGACGATCATCGAGGAGGCTTCGTCCTCGCTGAGGCCGCGGCTCATCAGGTNAANAAGCTGTTCTTCACCGATCTTGCTCACCGACGCCTCATGGCCGACTTTGACGTCGTCCTCATCGATTTCGATGTAGGGGTAGGTGTCGGAACGTGAGTTGGCGTCGAGCAGCAGCGCGCCGCAGACGACGTTGGACTTAGCGCCATGGGCGCCCTTGGTCACTTTGAGCAGACCGCGGTACGACGCACGGCCGCCGTTTTTGCTGATCGACTTGGAAATGATCTGGCTGGTGGTGTCGGGCGCACCGTGCACCACTTTGCCACCGGCGTCCTGGTGCTGACCACGGCCGGCGAAGGCGATCGACAGAATTTCGCCGTGTGCGCGCCCCATCATGTAGACCGCGGNGTACTTCATCGTTATCTTNNCGGCTTCCAGGTTGCCGTCGATCCATTCCATNNGCGCGTCTTCGTAGGCCATCGCGCGTTTGGTCACCAGGTTGTAAACGTTGTTCGACCAGTTCTGGATCGTGGTGTAGCGGCAGCGCCCGCCCTTNNTGACAACGATCTCGACGACGGCGCTGTGCAGGCTGTCGCTGGAGTAAACCGGGGCGGTGCAGCCTTCGACGTAGTGCACGTTGGNCCNCTCTTCGACGATGATCAGCGTGCGCTCGAACTGGCCCATGTTCTGGGCATTGATGCGGAAGTAGGCCTGCAGCGGGATGTCCAGGTTGATGCCTTTGGGCACGTAGACGAACGAGCCGCCCGACCAGACCGCGCTGTTCAGGGCTGCGAACTTGTTATCGGTCGGCGGAATGATGGTGCCAAAGTATTCTTTGAAGATGTCTTCGTACTCGCGCAGCCCACCGTCGGTGTCCAGGAAGATGACCCNCAGCTTCTTCCACTCCTCGCGCAGCGAGTGGTAGATCACCTCGGACTCGTACTGTGCGCCTACGCCGGCCAGGAACTTACGTTCGGCTTCGGGAATGCCCAGGCGGTCGAAAGTGTTTTTCATCTCGGTGGGCACTTCTTCCCAACTGCGACCCTGTTTGTCGACCGGCTTGACGTAGTAATAGATGTTGTCGAAGTCGATTTCGCTCAGGTCAGCGCCCCAGGTAGGCATCGGCTTCGCCAGGAAAATATCCAGCGAGCGGTGACGGAACTGACGCATCCAATCCGGCTCATTCTTCATGTCCGACATCTGGTCGATGAAACCGTGGGTCAAGCCACGTTCCGCTTTGAATACGTACTTCTCCGGGTCGGAAAAGCCGTACTGGTATTCTTGTTTGACTTCGGCAAGTACTGCACGATCTGATTCAGTTGCCATCGTTGTCTCTCCTTGGTTTGTCCATTACGGCGGTGGGAAACGCCCCGTGCCAGGCGGGCGTTCAATCGTGGTGTGTCACGTAATTGGCAACTTCTTCACCAAACTGTTCGCGCACCCAGTCATAACCGCGGGCTTCCAGCCNCAGGGCTACCCGGGTCCACCCGAGCACCACCCGACCATCGAAGAAGACGTGCACGAAGTCGGGACGGATGTAGTTCAGCAGACGTTGGTAGTGGGTGATCACCAGGGCGCCCATTTCCGGGCCAATCAGCTTGTTCACCCCTTCGGCCACGGTGCGCAGNNCGTCGATGTCCAGGCCGGAATCGGTCTCGTCCAGGATGGCGATCTTCGGGCCGAGCATCGCCATCTGCAAGATTTCGACCCGCTTTTNTTCGCCGCCGGAGAAACCTTCGTTCAGGTAGCGGCTGGTAAACGCNNGGTCCACGCCAAGTTTGGCCATTTTTTCGTTCAGTTCTTTGCGAAATTCACGCATCGGCATCAGGTCCGAGCCTACGGTGCGTGCCGGATGGCCATTGCTGCCGCCTTTTGGCGCCTGGTCGCGGTAGCCGCGCACGTTGCTCACGGCGGTGCGCAGGAAATTGGCCAGGCTGACGCCGGGGATCGCGGTGGGGTACTGAAAGGCCAGGAAGATACCGGCCTTGGCCCGCTCATCGGGCGCCATCTCCAACAGGCTGACGCCGTCGAGCAGGACATCACNCCCGGTGATCTCGTAGTGCGGGTGCCCCATGATCGCATAGGCGAGGGTGCTCTTACCTGAACCGTTGGGCCCATCAGCGTGGGTTTCCCCCTGTCGCACGGTCAAGTTGACACCCTTGAGAATCTCTTTACCCTGTACGGTCACGTGCAGGTCTTGGATGATCAGTTCGGAAGCCATAAGTGAAACTCTATCCCTTTCCGCATTTAGTTTGTCAAGACGATTGCGTATGCAGCTGCACGGGGGCAGTGCGTGCCAGAACGTTGAAATAACAGCCGCGATGGCCATCCATCATACACTGGGTCAGCTCGACGTCGGCCGCCAGCACCTGTGCCATCATGGTCTGTTCCATATCACAGATTTCGCGGTGTTCCTGCGCCAGCTCATGGTACGGGCAGTTGTACTCCTTGAGAATGTAGCCACTATCGGTCACTTGCAGATCGGTCAATATGCCGCGCATCGAGTGATTCGGCCAGGCTGCGCACGCGGTCCGCGAGGCTATTGCCGGGCAGTGGCCCATCGTAGCGCTGCGCCAGACGGCGGCTGACCCGGTCCAGCATCTGGGTCACGCGCCGGCCCGACTTCAGCCATCGCTCTTCGTACATCAGAAGAACCACCTCATCACAGTAACAGGCAAACAACTCACGGGCTTTGTCGGTCAGCAGGTAAACGTAATGTGGACGCCCCACACCCTCGCGCACCACGCGTGCTCACCAGACCCTCGGCCATCAGCGCAGTGAGCTGCTGGCGGACAGCGGTCTTGGTGACGCCCATGTGCTCTTCGATCTCTTTGATCGACAGTGGGCCGTAGCGTTGCAGAATCTCGACCACGGTACCCGCCGGGGTGTCCTGAATACCCTTGATCAACGCCACAGGTTGTCTCCTTTCACTCGGGTGGGTGATCCACGAATTAGTGGCGGCATTGTAGCCCGCGGCCTGAATTTTGTCAAATCTATATGTTAAAATTAGCGCAACGGGTCGCGGACAGGTCTCTGCCGGCTTCATGGCTGTTGGAAACCTGCGATACCGTATCCGTTAAACTCAAATTTGGAAATGCTGAGCCGATCCATGAACCATGCCCGATATTCTTTCCCTAAGCGCAACGGTCGAGTATAATCGAGCAGGGTACACGCGCCAGAACGGCGCGTCCCGCACAGTCGATCAGGCTGGATACAAAGGTAAGGACCAAAGGCACAATGGAAATCACGTGGTATGGGCACGCTTGTTTTCGCCTGCGCGAAAAACAGATCACCATCGTGACCGATCCGTACGATAAAAGCATCGGTTATACGCTGCCGCGTNNGCGCGCCGACATCGTCACCGTGAGTCACGACATGCCCGGGCATAACTATGTNTCAGGGGTCAANGGGGAACCGCACGTCCTGGATGGGCCGGGCGAATACGAAATTGGTGGCGTCTTCGTGACTGGTATCTCCACGCTGCATCAGCGGTCAAAAGCTGAACACGGCGGACCACCGGTTCTGCCCGAGCACAATACGATCTTTGTTTTCGAGTTCGATAAGCTGACGGTGTGCCACCTCGGCGATTTGGGTGAGGTTCCCAGCCAGGCCCGGGTCGAGTCGATGAGCAAAATCGATATCCTGCTGATTCCGGTCGGCGGCGGCGCGACGCTGGATGCCNNGCGTGCCGCGGAGGTGATCAGCCTGCTGGAACCCAGCATTGTGATTCCGATGCATTACCAGACGCCATATACGCAGCTGGCGCTCGATCCGGTGGATAAGTTCCTGAAAGAAATGGGTCTGCCGATGCCGCCGGTGCAGGACCTGCTCAAAGTGACGGGCAGCGACCTGCCGGAGGAGACCCAGGTCGTGCTGCTCGAGTGCAAGCAGAGACCGCCAGAACGGCTGGGGTCTGCTCGACCCCTTGGCTGCTGACACGTAAACCGCCGGTCCTCAGAACCGGCGAGCGCCTTGCGCGAACGTGGTTCACCAACGGGCCGGCCGGAACCGTTCGAGCAGGGGGCCGGGTGCGGTAGTGGTTCCAATAACGCCGCAGCACCGGCTGCAGTTTGAGCCACTCGCCAGACAAGGCGCCCAACTCGGCCGGGGCGCCGCGGACGCCGAACTGCTCATGCACGTATGTGGCCGTGATCTGTTGAATCGGCGCGGCGCCCTCGGGCACCGTCTGGCTGAGGACTGCGGCGTGTTCNNAGAATGGGGTTTGTGAAGGCCGACGCCCCAGGCCGACCCACATCGCCCAACGTTCCAGGCGTTCGTAGAGCCGCAGCGAAAGTTCAGGATCGATCTGGGTCTTGCCGGTCTGCTGCTGCTGCTGCCGCCGACGGTAGGTTACGTACACCCCGGCTGCCAGTACGGTCAGCCCCAGCCCCACGAGGCCCACATAGCCAGCACCTGACAAACGGGTCAGAGGCGACTGCATGCCCCCGGTGAATTGACCGGGCGCCTCGTCCGCCTCACCGAACTTCTCTTCCTGCTCCAACAGGTTCTGCCGTTCCGGCTGGTTCTGCTCATTCAGCAGTCCAGACTCGTCTGCCGGCGTATTGGCAGGGGTTGNCGGTCGCACGATGCGTGGCTGGGCCGCCGTTGGCTCGAACTCGATCCACCCCAGGCCGGGGAAGAAGACTTCGACCCAGGAGTGCGCGTTGGCCTCCCGCGCGGTAAACGCCGAGTTCGGGTTCAATTCGCCCGGCGCGTAACCGGCCACCATACGTGCCGGGATACCGATGCTACGGGCCATGACCGCCATGGCCGAGGCGTAGTAGTCGCAGTACCCCTCCTTGGATTGAAACAGCACGTAATCGACCGCATCGACACCATCGGGCGGGGCGGCTATCTTCTCATTGTACTTGATTTCGTTACGTAAAAAGTCCTGGATGGCCACGGCCCGGTCGTAGTTGTTATCGTAGCCCTGGGTGACCTGCTGCGCCAGCACTTTTACCCGGTCGGGCAGGGTATCCGGCAGCTGCAAGTAACGTTCTTGCACATAGCTGGGGTAGTTGGTGCTGGTGTTGCGCAGCGCATCGGCGTCGGCCGTCGTAATGGCCGACACGACCCGGTAGGAATCTCCTTCTTTGAAGGGTTGGCGGGTACGCATGCGTGCAATTTCAACCGCGCGGATATCGCTAATATCNNGCGCACGCCGAACAGCGCCCCGACAATTTCGGCCGGCGGGAGGTAGAACACATCCGCGCACGGGCTGCGCGGCGCCTACGGGCTGCGGCGCCGAAANGAGTACGGTCTCGCCACGCAGGTACGTGGTGACGGTCTGGGTAATGACTCTGCGGGCCGCGTACGGTGCGGCGCGCACGCTGACATCGTACGGGTCGAGCGTAACGACATCGGCGTTGGCGTCCAACCACTGCCGCCCGTTGTACGTGTCGAACGTCACNNCCCGCCAGTAGTTGGACTGCGGCGCCTGCACATCCATCACGACACGATCGCTGAGGGAACGCGGCCCTGAAAGGGTCATGCTGCGGCCAAACGCACCGGCCATACTGCTGGGCTGGTAGTTCAATGAGCCAAACAGGCGCGTCCATTCCTGGCGCACCGTCTCCCAGGTGCCCTCGAACGGTTCGACCAGCGTGCTGACCGACGGCCCGGTCGCCGCGTTGGGGATCACCCAGGCGAGAAGGATGACCGAGACCGCAAAGATCGCGCCATCGCGCAGAAAATCGAAGCTGATGTCCCGCGAATAACGCACCCCTCTTCNGTACCAGCGACCCTCTTCTTGGGTCAGCTGAGCACGAATGATCAGCAGCAGGGCAAACACCAGGAAGAGCACGATCGCCGGGCGCAGGTCCTGGCGCCCACTATAGTAGTAGGCGTTGACCAGCATGACCAAACCCAGCGGGATCACCGCCCGCCAGACGCGACCCTGACGAAACACCGCCCAGGCTGCCAGATAAGCCAGCCACCAACTGAGGAATGCGAGCTGCAACACGAACACCAGGCTGTCGGCCAGGGGCGCCCGCTGACGGCGCCCGTGACNCCAACTCACACTGTGTTCCCAGATGGTCTGCAGGTTCTCATACAGGGTTGTGTCACCCGGGATTATCGAGGCGGTTAGCAGAAGCACCCCGGCCGTGCCGACGATCAGCGCATAGGGATGGGCAAAGCGCCCGCGCCAGCCAACCAGGGCCAGCGCGGCGCCAATGCCCACACCGCTGAGCACCACCCAGTAGAGAATGTTGAGTTCGACATTCACCCAGCGCCNCGCCTGTACGGACCAGGCCATCAGCAGCAGGAGTAGCACCAACAGAAAAAGACCAGACCAGTGCCGGCCAACACATCGCGGCGCCGCACACGCGGGGCGACTGTGCCACGGGGTGACGCCTGAGGGGAGAGCGTAACTTGCGCTTGCATATTCGTCTCCTGAGGGTCGAGCTTCGACTGGTGGCTATTGTACCGTAGGCGTCGCCGCCAATCAAGTACGATCGACTACGGTTGACCGCCGGCCATTCTCAGACAAAACGCCAGAACAGCCAGGCCAGGGTCACGATCAGCAGCAGCAGCGCTATACCAGCCGCCAGCAACACGGCGACGCGCCAATCGGACACGCTCAGCTGTACCGTGAGGGGCGCAGCCAGGCCGCTGACCCACGTCTGTGCCTGTACCGCACCGCTACTCCGGGTCAACTCGGCCCGGTACCGGACTTCGCTGTTGGTCGCCAGGTCTGCCAGGCGGCGCCTTCGACCTGCCACAGCACACGCGACCGGGGCCAGGCCGGGTGATGAACTGTTGGCCAGCGCGTCGCCCGGACTGTCGATGGCCTGTTGGTAACGCGCGCCTGGTCGGTCCACGCCCGGTACACGGCCGGCAGATCCAGCGTGTCGGTGAGCTGCTGTGTCTGCCAGAACGTTGCAGTCGTCGTCGTCAGGTCCAGGTCGCGCACGGCCAATAGGGCATGCAGCAGGGCGAGGTCCGGTTCGGCGGCGATCAAATTCGCCAGGCGGGTGCGTTTGTCCCGCAGGTCGGCCGGCCCACTAAACCGGATGGTGACGACCAATTGGGAAGGGTCAACGCTGTCTTCCAGGGCCGCTGCCACACCAGGCACTGTCCGTGCATCGGCCACTGCCCGCTGCAGCGTGGCTGGCCAGCTGGCGCTGTGTCGGACGCGGCGCCAGTGCCATGGTGATGACGTACTGACTGGCCGATAGCGACACCGCCGCCCGCTGTGACAGGAAGCCGGCCATCGCCGCGCCGGGTACGGCCAGTGGGCTGCTGCCCCACACCGTCTCGGCCAACGCGCGGCCGGCCGGGTCGCCACGCGCAGGGCTTCCTGCGCCTGGGCCAGGGCGGCCGTTCGTGTGACAGCCTGCCGCGCAGCCGGTGTGTCAGCCGGCCAGGCCGCGGTATCGAGACTGGCGAGTTGGTCGAGATAGAACACGGCGCCCCGCCAGTTGTCGGTCGCCTGGGCCAGATCGATGGTCAGACGAGCCAACGTGGCCTGAAGTTCCGGGCTATTGTCACCCCGAGCGGGCCGTGGCCAGAGCCGCGGCGGCCAGGGCGCGGTACGGGGTGCCCGGGGCGGCACGTGATGCCTGTCGCAGGTACAGATCGGCCAGAAGACGCGCCGCTGCGGGATCGTCTGGCGCCAGCTCGTACGCCGGCGCCAACGCAGCCAACGCTTGTGGGTAGTAGCGCTCGAACAACGTTGCCTCTTCACTGTTATCGGCCAGTGCCAGGCGGTGATACCAGCGGCCCAGGGCGAGGTGATCCGCGGCCGAGGCGGTTGCCGACATAGCCGCGGCCTGTGCCGCCTGGATGGTGTGCCAGGCCGCCGATGGCAGTATCAACAGTTCCAGTGACCCGACCGCTGTTCGGTTGTCGAAACTCCAGGTGAGTTGGTGACCATCGAAGGTGTACCCTGCGGGGCGCCAGCAGCAGTTGATCCGCGGCCAGGCCATCCGGGAAACGCAGCGTGACCCGCAGGCTGCCCGGTGCGCGCCGCCAGCCGTTGACCAAATCGTAACGAAAGCGCCAGGGCCCATCACCGAGCGGCACGCGATAGCTCAGCAGTGGCTCCAGGCGACCGTTACCCGGCAGGGTTGTCTGCCAGCGCCAATGGTTCGTGGCGCCCTGCGCGATCAGTGGCTGCGGCACACCACCCACGGTCAGGGTGACCGCGTGGGCGGCCGGCGTCGTGTCGGCCCTTGCAGAACTGCGTCCAGGGGCAACGCGCTGGCCAGGGGTTCTGCAGGCGAAACCAGGCTTGCACGTCGGCCCAGGTACGCGCGCCTCCTGTTCGATCGTCGCCTCGACGCGCAGCCCTTCGAGGCGGGCCGACGTCCGCGTACGGGGGCCAATGAACAGCGTGGCGTTCAGGGCGGCGTGATCGACGGGGGTGCATCCTGCGCCGCGGCCGTGCCGACCGGGCCGAGGAGAACGCCGATCAGCAGAAGGCCGAGTATCCACCAGACGCCATGCCGCCGCATCCAGAATCGTCGGGTCGCGCGGGCGTGCAAAAGGGAACTTGCACAAAGCCGGGGAATCTGGTATGCTATTCACCAGATTGGCAAGAACAGGCAAGTCGAACATGGTCAAACTTCTCATGAGCTGGGACATAAGAATGGGGCGTGAACAGCCCTATTTTGAATTCATTGTACGCGAGTTTGCGCCGGAAACCATGCGACTTGGGATCCAGCCCACCGAAGCGTGGTACACCATCTATGGTGAAGGCCCGCAGATTCTGACCGGTGGGGTCACGGACGACTTAAAAACGATGTACAACATCCTGGCCAGTGACGATTGGATCAAACTGCACGATAAGCTGCTCGGATTTGTGACCAACTACCACCAGAAGGTCGTAGAGGCCCACGGTCGATTCCAGCTCTAGCCCGTGCGGCTGTGGCAATAGCTGTACCCATCCCGCAACACGCTTTCCGATACACTGCACGGTATGACTAAAAGCCCCATGGCCAACCATGGGGCTTTATTGCGTGACGTGACTCTCCGGTTTCAGGTGGTTGGGCTGGCCGGCGCGGCAGGTGTTTTCTCTTTTCCGCTGTCGCCGGTCGTGGCCGCAGCGGGTGTCGCAGGTGTCTCAGCCGGCGCCTCTTTATGCTCCTTGCTGGTTTCGGGGCGTACGGCTGGGCCGGTACTATTCCGCCCGCGGTTATCGGTTACGTAGAACCCGGANNGCTTAAAAATCACTCCTACCGGTTGAATGACGCGAAACAACGCCTCTTCACTGCATTCGGGGCACAACCTCAGCGGTTCGTCGCGCATTCGCTGCACACGTTCAGAGCGAATACCACAGTTGCGGCACTCATATTCATATACAGGCATGGCTCGACCGACACTTCCTTCCCACACGACCTGTCCAACGACGCCGAAATTATACACGATCGACTTTGCTTTGACAAATGGGTTGGAAGTTGGGGGTTGGGGGTTGGGGGCGTTCGGGGATAATTGGGAATGGCATGGTCAAAAGTTGACGAAAGGGGGCAGTAGCTATAATATATAATCATGTTGTGGTTAACATCGCGACAAAAGATAGATAACTGCGCAACCTGATTGCGATTGTCAAGCGACGAAAGGAGCGCGAAAATGTTATTCGTCCGTGAACTCCAGCCGGATGAGCGCNNTGCGCTGGAGCGAGCAGCCCAGGATAGTACGATCGATTGGGCACAGCGTGCACGGATCATCCTGTTATCGGCTTTGGGCAAGACCGTACCTGAAATCAGTACGGCCGTGGGTCTGCATCCGATCAATGTGCGTAAGTGGATTCACCGTTACAACGCACGCGGGCTGCGNGGCTTGCAGTCTGGCAAGTCTCCGGGTCGCCCGCCCGTCTTTACCGAAGAACAACGCAACAAAATCATCGAGTTGTACAACACCAACCCGCGCGATGTTGGGCAGAACTTCGATCGCTGGTCTCTGCAGCGTCTGCGCGAGTACCTGATCAATAACCAGTTCGTCGATTCGATCAGTGCCGAGACGGTGCGGCAGATTCTGCTGGACTGATCGTTGTACCGACGACCTCCCGTGATGAAAACAGATATCGAGGCCTGGGCACCCCTGCCCAGGCTTTTGTATGCCCCGCCGAATGCGGCGAATTTGGCGACGCGGCGCTTTGTGGTATTGTCCTGGTGGGCCGGGGCCAGCGCTGGCGACCGATCGATGCCTACCTGCCGCGCCATTAGCCAGGATGACCTGGACGATTTACCCGCCGTATGAGGAGTACGATGACCATTACGATTGTAGGCCTNGGGGCGGGTGACCCGAAGCAGTTGACCAGGGCGGCATGGGAGATGCTGCGCAGCGCCGGTGAGGTCTACCTGCGCACCCGCCATCACCCCACGATAGATGCCCTGGCTGACCTTCCCGATTTGACCCTGCAGAGTTTCGATCACCTCTACGAGGCGCACGATGACTTTGCTGACGTGTATCAGGCCATCGCGACCCAGGTGCTTGACCTNGGNGCGCGGCCCGGCGGGGTGATCTACGCGGTGCCCGGCCATCCCTTCGTCGGTGAGATGACGACCCAGCACATCGTACAGGGCGCCCAGGCGCGCGGTTTGCCGGTGCAGGTCGTCGATGGCCTGAGCTTCCTCGAACCAACGCTGCGGGCCTTGCAGCTCGATGCGCTCGACGGCCTGCAGGTCGCCGATGCCACACTGATTGCCGCGCTACCACCACCGCTGGACCCCGACCGTCCGGCGATCGTGGCGCAGCTCTACAGCCGTCTGCTGGCCAGCGAAGTGAAGATCGTACTGCTCAATACTTACCCTGGCGCGCACCCGGTGACCCTGGTGCGCGCCGCCGGCACGATGGAGCAGGCGCTGCAATCCCTGCCCCTATACGAGCCGATCACCAGACCGCCNACCTTCGATCATCTGACCGCGCTCTACCTGCCACCCCTCCCGTACGCCGGCGGGTACGATGCCCTGCAAGAGATCGTTGCGCACCTCCGCNNGCCGGAAGGGTGCCCCTGGGATCGCGAACAGACGCACGAGTCGTTGACCAGTTCCCTGTTGGAAGAAACCTACGAAACGGTGGCGGCTATCGAAAGTGGTGACGCGGCGTTGCTGGCCGAGGAACTGGGCGACCTCTACCTCAACCTCGCCATGCAGGTGCAAGTTGCCGCCGAAGAGGGTGAGTTTCGTCTGGCCGACGTCATCAGCCACATCGTCGCCAAGCTGATCCGTCGTCACCCGCACGTATTTGGTGACGTGGCGGTCGATGGCGTCGATCAGGTGCTGTCCAATTGGGAAGCGATCAAGAGCGCCGAGCGTCAGGCTAATGGCCAACCTGAATCGGCCCTGGGTTCGGTGCCNCCCGCATTGCCGGCCCTGATGCAGGCCCAGACCTACCAACGCCGCGCGGCCCGCATTGGCTGGCCGGGCCTGACCAGNCCGACGGCCAATGTGCCGACAGCGTTGAACGCGCTGGAAGACCTGCCCGATGAGGCAGCGTGGGGCAGCCTGCTGTTTGCCCTGGCCGCACGCCCAAAGCCAGGGTATCGACGCCGAACGGGCCTGCGCCTGGCCAATACGCTTCGCCGCCGGGTGCGGGCCGCAGAAACGGCGGCCCAGGCGGACGGCGCCGCGCTCAGCAACCTGCCGCCCGCAGCCCAGGCGCTGTTCTGGCAAACGTGAAGACGCTCGCGTGGGGCAATCCAGGCAACCTGAGCCTGTTTGCAACATAGAACGCAGGTTACTACTCAGGCTGGCTCTAGAGAAACCGGGTTTTCATCTCGCAGACCAGGGTCATGGCGCGATGAAAGGCTGTTGCACAGATGAAAACCATGCTCGCACGAGAAAAACCCGGTTTCTGAACGGCCGGCTGAGCAGTTTACGAACGCAGGTTCTCACCCTACAGGTTGGGGTGTCGAAAACCGGCTGAATGAGCCACTGAATGAGCCAATGGAGACCAACCGTGCCAGAAGATGCGGACGATCGTCAGGAAACCCCACCCGTGGCAGCCGCGCTGGCGGCTCTCGGCATTCCCCATCAGGTATTCCGCCACGTCGGCCCGCTGCACTCGCTCGAGCAGGCGGCNGCGGAGCGTAATCAGGCGCCCGAGCAGGTCGTGCGCAGTATCCTGTTCCGTACTGGCGAAGGGCGATACGCCATGGTGTTGGTGGCGGGGCCACGGCAGATTTCCTGGCCCGCCCTGCGCCGTTTCCTGGGCCAGTCACGGCTGACCATGGCCAGCCCCGAAGAGGTGCTGGCCGTCACCGGTTACGCCATTGGGGCAGTGGCGCCTTTTGGTCTGCCGGCGCCCATCCCCATCCTGCTGGATGAATCGGTTCTCGCCCAAACGGAGGTTTCACTNGGNCCGGGTGTGCGCGGCGTAGCGGTCATTCTGTACACCGCGGACCTCCGCCGCGCCTTGGGCGAGGCGCCGGTAGGTTGCTTCACCGGTGACGATTGCGGACCGGCATGACCGCACAGGGGCGCACGAGATAATTCGGCCGGGGTAGCGACAGTCGAACACAGGCCTGACCGGCCGCGCAAAACGATTGACAAATCCAACAAGGTCTGCTAAAATGTGCTTGTTTCATAACTACACGAAGAAATAGACACAAGGAGCGGGCCATGATTGACGCTACCGGTTCGGCAACCCAGCCCAGTCTGTTCGATTCGATCCCTGAACAGGCCCCCGCACGGCCGTCGATCCAGGTACCTGGCGACGGCGCACTCCTCGTTGGCGGCAGCAATTGGGGCTTTCCAGCCGCACATGCTGCGTCANGGGTTTTCCGACAACACCATCAAATCGTTCCAGAGCGACCTGCGGCTGGCCGGCAAGTACCTGGGGGCTAACCGNGCTCTGGGCACGATCGGCACGCAGGACTTGCAGCACTTTCTCGACTGGCTGCAGTTCGAGCGCAATGTGCCGTGTAGCCCCAAGTCCCACGCCAGGCGCCTGACCACGCTCAAGGTCTTNTTCGCCTGGCTGGCTGCGAGTGAGTCTGAGTCACGACCCGCGGCAAGCATCGTACACCAACCGGTCACTACCCCGCTACCGGTCATCCTTTTCGACGACGAAGTAGGACGCCTGATACAGACCAGTCAGGACCTCCTGTGGGACNNCGCCAGAAGCCGGACGCGCCCCTATGTGTTGATCAACCTGCTCATGCAGACCGCGATGAANAAAGGGGAGTGTATGCGCGTCAAGCTGGATGACCTGGACCTCAACGACCCCACCGGTCCGGCCGTCTATATCCGTCATGCCGACCCACGCATGCACCACAAGGAGCGCAAGTTGGGTCTCAGCCCCAAACTTGGGCCGGCCCTCAAACAGTACCTGCGTGAGTACCAACCCAAAGTGTTCCTCTTCGAGTGCACCTCACGCAACCTGGAATACGTCCTGGCCGATATTGGGCGTGCGGCTGAGATCAGCAAACCGGTATCGTTCGAGTCCCTACGTTGGACAGCCGCCGTGCGTGACTACCGCACCGGCATGCCNCCCGAACGGCTGCGGCTGAAGCTGGGCCTGTCAGAGATCTCCTGGCGCGAAACGGGGAANAAGATCCGTGTCCTGGCCGCACCGGGAACCTAGGTTGACAATGAATACAACAAGAACACTCATTGCCCCGATCAAGGTCTATGCGGTCTATCAAGAAGAAGATCGCGCGGTTGTCGGCCCGGAAATGGATTTCGAGTCCCTGCCCTATTTCGACCGAACAGCCGGGCTGGACATGAATCCGGACGTGCCCTACCTGGCGGAATCGGTCATTCCCCGCCCTTTCGCAGACACAGATTTCCTGTTGCGACAGGGAGTCCATCTCCAGTGGGATTTTCCGCGCTTCCTGAGGAGAACCAGGCACGGCGCGAACAGCGCCATCGAATTNCCNCCGGTACCGGCGCGTTGGCTGGTCAGTCGCTTCGCGGCGGATAGCAGCACGCCTGACCGCCAGTGGATCGTGGAAAGCGACGCGCTGCTNCGACGATCTGCAAGGGCCGCCATCTACGACATGGCGCAGACCAGCGTCGAAACGAATATCTACAGCGGAGACCGGCCCTATACCTACATGGGGCGAACGGCGTTGCTCGACGAGTGGCTGCGCCGCCAGGGAAAGCGGGACGACCGTTTCACCTCATGGAAGGACAAGCACGGCGGCAAGCCGCTGACCGCGTTGGGTTGGGGTTCCCCTTCCTTCGATATTTTCTATCCCAACTGCCGCGGCGTTTTTGGCCTGCACGATCCGTCCGGCACGCCTCAGCACCGCTATCGCGTGGTGGGCTGGTATGAAGACTTGGCGGACGATTACTGGTTGTTCTATCTGCGGGCAAAGGAGGGCGGCTGGGGCTTTGCGGAGATCGAAGCGATCTCCCATCTGACCGCCGATCGTAAGGCGGCGCTGAAAACGGAGCAGTTCACGAAGCAACTGCGGGATGATCTGGGCGTGGAGATCAGCCAGGGGCGGAGTTTGCCGCGGCAGATCAANTGGCAGCGCATGGTGTGCTGTGGAGAGTCCGAGTACCTCGACGACCTGACGCTTGCCAAAGACCAGACCCTGTTTGCTGTGGGCAATACGCCGATCGAGGCGTTGAGCGCCCTGATTGCCGAGAAGGTCGTTGGCGCAGGGGACGAGTTGGAACGCGCCATGCTGGAGGACAGTATTTCGGCGATGCTGATGGGCGACCGGTTGAAGAGCCAGAAGCTGGACATCGGACCGAAGTTCCGCGAGTTTCGCCATGCCGACGAATTCGTCGGGAGCAGCGGAGGGCTGCAATGGGTCATCGAGCAGGTGGACGACAACCCGCAGAAAACGCCACAAGGCGAGCCGCCCAAAGACCATGCCTTGCCGCCGCCCCTGCCGGAGCATCTGCTGCCATTTNNCTGCACGCTGAACGATGCTCAGCGGGAATACGACCGAACCGCTCGCGAGCTGGAGGCTGGNCGGCTGCAACTCTACGCGGACTGGTACCGGTACATGCATGCCGCCTACCCGCCGCCCGGTGAAACGGAAGAATACGCCGAAGTCAGCGACCTGCGCNNGCTGATGCGTGCGGGCGCACTGGCAGAGGTCAAACGTTTGAAGGCAGCAGTGGGTGGAAGGAAACAAGACGATCACTCAGGTCTGGCGGCCAGGATCGAAGCCGCCGGACATGAACTCCAGCGTGAACTGGACGCCATCAATGATCGAATCGCCGCCGATGCGCGCTACGTCGAGAAGTTCCACTGGGAAGTGCAACACCGTCCCGCGCCTCGCTTCTGGGAGCCGGCGCCNCCCGCGCTGGTCATTGCCATTCCAAGAAACAGCCCCGGCGAACTGCCCGCCGATTCTCAGCCGCCGCCAAACCAAGATCCTGCCAGGTCCGCCGCCCTCAATGCGCCGCTGGCATGCGCTACCCTTTCTGAAGGCGATGCCGCCGGTCTGGAGTTTTCNCCCGCCGGGTTTTCCGTGGCGGCGCTGTTTCGACCCGGCGCGGTCCAATGGGCGGCGAAGGCAAAAGGCCTCTCCACCGATCTGCCCATCTTCCGCGGNGAGTGGGAAGTGGAAGTCTTCCCGGTCGCGGCCATGCACCCGGTCACCCGATCGTCCGGCAGGTACGATCCGCAGTTCATGCTGCACAACTACCTGCTGGGCGAAAACGAACCTGACCTGGTCGTCCATCCGCAGATGGAAGGCCATCCGGCCTTGACCCGCGCCGGCAGCATTTACAGCGGTTCCGCCTACGTCAACCAAAACCTGGATGACCGCTACCGCGATCTGCTGCAGCGCTTCCGCGACTTGCAGGCCACCAAAGCGGAGGCGCTGCGGACCGAGGTGGAAAAGCAGCGGCTGGAGAGCTTTCTCGCCAATGTACAGCTTGCTGAGGCGTTTCTCGACCAACACGATTTGCTGGTGATCACCCTCAACGGCTTCCATTCCGCCCTGCTCCAGCGGCACGAGAGCATCCAGCTCAACCCGGCCGACCCGCTGGGCTTTGCCGATGACCGGGCCTTCGCGCAGGAGGTGGCGGCTGCCCTGGAGGCCAACTTCAAGGGTCTATCGCCCGATCCCCACGCNCCNTTCATGCCGGTGCGCAGCGGCNNGCTGCGTGTCAGCGCGCTGCGCCTGGTGGACCGGTTCGGCCGTTTCGTNGGGCTCATCCCAACGGACGTGTCCACCGCCCTCTCCATGACGGTGCCGGACAACCCTGACTGGGTCCGTCTGCCTCCCCGGCTCTGCCANGCCGGNCGCTGGAACTTCCGCTTCCTCCAGGCCGGGGCAGAGTCGCCCACGGAAAGCACCAGCCACGCCAGCAGCACCCCCGTGCATGGTTGGATCATCCCCAACCTGCTGGATGGCAGCCTCGATTTCTTCGACCCCAATGGCCAACGGCTCGGCAGCCTCGGTCAACGTGTCCGGCAGAACGGGGATCGGCAGAGCGTTTGGACGGCCGACGGCGCGAACCAGCTTACCGGCGCCATGAAGCAGATACGCGACTGGATGGCCGGCAAGCCGGCCAAGTTCCTGGCAGCCTTGATGGAAGACATCGAGGAGGCGATGGATAACATCCATCCCGATGACCGCGGCGGCGGGTCGGCGTTTTCTGTGCTGATGGGACGGCCGATGGCCGTGGTGCAATTGGGCGTCGAACTGGAACTCGAAGGGCTGCCGGCGGCCAACAACAGTTGGGCCGACCTGTATCGCGCGCTGCAAGTGGCCNNGCGCGCGACCGATGACTTCGACCAGGTGAAATTCCCCTACCGTCTNGGGGAATATCGCCAGCGCAACGACGGACTGGTGGGCTACTGGGTCATCGAAGATGGGGCGCTGTCCGCGGCGTTCCGGGTCAGCGACTCGATCTCTGGCGCTTTGAACATCGAGAAGATTCGGGGCTATGTAGCCGGCAGCGAAGGNCCCTGGCTGGAGCAGAAGAACCAGGAGTGGCGCATCCACGATGTGGAAGGAAGAACGCTGTTCGAATTCCTGCTGGCTGAGGAAGATGCAACGATCAAGAAACAGGACCTTATCCAACCCTACACGCGCNNGGGCAGCCGGGTTTGGTCGGTGCTGAGNGACGCGGGCTATCTGGCGCGCGAGGCGCGTCACAACGGCATTCGGCACTATGCGGATTCCGGAATGCTCAACATCAGCCCGGCTGACCCCATGCAACAGTTCATCGCTCTGGTNGGGCCGCACGGCCTGATTCACCTGTCCAGCGGCATCCAGCCGGTGAAGGCGATCCAGTTGCCGGAGCAGTTCGTGCGCAATGCGCTGAGCCGGATCGAAATGACCTTCCTGGTCGCGCCAGTCCTGACACCCGAAGATGAGATGCGGCTCTCCTTGCCCAAAGAGCAGGCATTCAACTGGGCCTGGCGGGAAGCCAATTCATGGCCCAGCCAGGCCTGTGAAACGCCCGGCGCAGTGGAAATCGCCGGCGCAGAGATCAGGGCGTTCCGCCCAGCAGCCAGTTTCCCGGCCCGCGTCGTCCTGCGCGAGGGGTGGCTGGTTCTGAAGCAGACGCCAGAGAACCAGGCGCAGCCGCCATCCGACCATCCAGACCAGCCAAACAACCGTCAGGAGCCATGAGCCATGCCAGTAAACGATCTGTCCTTCCACCTACCCCTGGATGAAATCCGGTTCGATCCTGCGGAGGGCGGCGCCTATGTCGCCAATGTCGGCGATCTCGGCAGCAACGCNGCGGTCCACGGCAACCCACAGATCATCGACGACCCCGANGCAGGGTCCTGTCTGCTGTTCGACGGCGTGGATGATTTCGTGGAGCTGACTGGTCTGGACGCCTTCACTTTTGCTGATGGCATGTCGGCTGCGGCCTGGGTTCGCTTCGATGCCACGCAAAGCTATAGCAGGATCTTCGATCTGAACGAGCGTGAAAACAGCTATCGGATTCTCCGTTTGGGAAATCAGGCGCAGGAGCGTACGATTTGCTTTGTCGTGCAGCGGTATGAAGACGTGAAGGTCGATGGGATCGAACCGGGCAAGTGGCAGCATTTTGCCGTCACCTATGGTGCTGATGGGAACATCACCCTCTTGATCAATGGACGGGAAGCGGCACAGGGACATCAAGGAATTGATCAAGCGAACATCCAATGGAAACTGGGGTTTGTCGGCAAGACCCTGGGATCGNNGGACGCGCTCCTCAAGGGCGCCATGGCTCACTTCCGGCTGTACAACCGGGCNCTTTCCGCGGCCGAAGTCCAGGCGACCATGCAGCAGGACAAGAGCCGCATGGCGCACTATCGCGAGACCACGCTGCTGAAGGTCGATCTGTACACGGTGCGCGATGACGACCACAAGCCCATCCTGACCATCGAATCGGACAACAGGAGCGAGCCGCTGGAACTGGCAGTCACCAATCCGACCAACAAGCCCATCGCCTTCAAGCCCTTTACGCAGCCGACCGAGGATGATTTCCATCTTCAGTTCCGGTTCCGTCGCCACGTGATCGCGCCGAACATCCGCGCCAGGCTGGAAAAACAGGAGCTGGAAGTCGCGGGTTGGCGCTATCTCGTCGGCACGGCGGCGGACGGGCGTTCGGACTATCTCTCTTTCGTCAAGACCGACGGGGCCACGGCTGAGGGGCGTTCGAGCGGCCAANNAGGCGCGACCGAGCTGCTCCGCCTGCCAGAGTTCAGCGCCGCGGCGCAGGGCGGCGCGCANACACGCATCGAGGTGCGTTTCCGCGCCGAAGCTCAGGACCCCGGCTCCGTGATCCGCCACATGGAGATCCAGAGCCATCTGGGCCTGAAGACCGTTCCCCTGATCGCCCGCGTCGTTGGCTCCAATACGCTGCTCAACGACNNGGGGACACGGCGAACGAGCGAAGATCGAGATCCTGTACGCCCGCATGGCGGGCGCGATCCGGCTCAGCACGGGGACCCGTTTCGGCTGGCTGTTGATCGTCAACTGATCAAGGACGACACCCTCAGCGCTGCGACGACGGTGGAGGGACTGGACGCNGCGTCGGACGGGGAAGGCGCGGACGGTTTCAAGACCTTCGTGTTCAAGGTGCAGAAGGACGACCTGGAGATCAGCCGGACCCGCTCGCTGACCGTGGATCTTTCCAACTGGGTGATCGACCGGCAGTGGGAGATCGACGACAAGACGGTCGATTCCTCCGGCGCCTGCAACATCCTGCTGCGCTATGAGAACATTCCCGGCTATTGGGACGGCGCCTGGGTTCTGCCGGTGCAGCTCAGCCCGTTGGTGATGCGAGACGGAAGGGTGGGGATCGGGACGGATGACCCGCAGGCGGCGCTGCACGTCCGGGGCGACACGCTGCTCGAGGGCAACGTAAGCGTGGGCGGCAGCGGCGACGGCGCGATCACTGTGCGGCACGTCAACGGCAAGAGTGATCGTTCTGCGGAGCACGACGTCCTGCAACTGAACTACGACACCGGCAAGAATGTCGAAGTGGGGAGCCAGACGGCGAACGCAGATTTGATTGTGCATGGCAACCTGGCGGTCGGGACCATCAACCCTCCGGCGACCTTGCAGGTCAATGGTCGGATCAAAGACCAGACGGGGGATGTCATGCCGGTGGGCGCGATTATCGCGTACGCTGGCGTCGACGCGCCCGACGGCTGGCTGTTGTGCATTGGGCAAGGTTGTCCTTACTATGACGCTGGAACGCAGGCCAAATTCGGAAAGCTTTACGAGACTCTCGGAAAGCCTGCCTTGTTCAAGGATGGTCTTAACCGTGATCACTTCTATGTGCCCGACCTGCGCAGCCGGTTCATCGTGGGGACGGGGCAAGGAGAGGGCTGAGTAATTACGCGCTGAATGCGAAGGACGGAGAGGAAAAACACACTAAGTGGCGACGAAATGCCAGAGCATCGGCATGGATTTGCTGCATATGCCGGGGCCGGCGACGGCTATATTGGCGACTGGGACGATGACACAAGAGCATGGCATTTCAAACTGAATGATCGCTTCTCTGACCCTAATCAGGGTTACATGGATAATCCCTATGGTGTCGATAATCCAGATCCACGGGCCAAAGCCATTCGCTTTGCAGGCGGTGGTCGGCCCCACAATAACCTCCCGCCCTATTACGCGCTGACGTACATCATCAAGTATTAGAAGCGCCGGGACGTGTCACTCACTGACTGAGGCCATTTCTGACAATGCCAGCAACCTCTGAACTTCTCAGCCGCTTCATCAACCGAAAACGGTCGCTACAGGGCATTGACTTCGGCATACAGAACGATGCCGTCAGCCGTTTGCAGCTGTTCAACCTTTCCGGCATCGATTATCAGGGTCAGGCCTCCAGCGGCTACGGCCACCAGGGTTGAACGTCACGCTTCGTCTCACGCTGGACCTGTTCGATTTCCTGTTTCCGCTGATCCCGTTGCCTGGTCTGAGCGCCGGCGTTTCTCTGGATACGACCGGCGATTGGCTCAAAGAGCACTTTGTTCTCATTCAGCGCTTTCCCCAGGCGCTCTACCGCTACCATCGTGCGACCAACCCCGGACCGGGCAATTGGAAACGGTGGCGCGCCCGGTTTGGAATACGACAGCGCCGATTTGTTTGCTTGGGTTGGAAGGCAACTCGAGCCCGTGAAGCTCGGCGCGGCTGTCAGCGGAGGGGCGCAGATCCCCTTCCCAGCGCTGGGAGATGAGTTAGGCATCGACGTCTCGGCGACGGCCGACGCATCCGTTGGACTGACCGGAAAATTCATCCGCCTGCGCGGGCATATACCGGCGCTTTTCCCAGTCCTGCGGACGTCGATTTGGGCTTTCACTCTGGCCTGGAGCAGGTCGTCGAAAATCTGTTCAGCTACACGGATCGACCGCTGCAGAAACAACAGATCGACGATTGGATCGCGGACATGGTCAACAACTGGCTGCGGGCCAAACAACCGCCCTCCACTCCGCAGGGCTCTGGCCAGCCGAAGAGCGGGCCGGTCATCAAAGAGCGCAAGCGCGACTTCTTCAAGAGGCAGCTCTCAAAAATACCTCTGGCGGCGGCAAGCGAAGCAGTCCAGAGTGCCAATGAGTGGGTCTTTTCGCTCGTCAACCTGGAACTGCGTCTGCCAGTCTTCTCGTCGCTGCTCAGTCGTTGGCAATCGCAACCCTCGACCGGCAGTCTGCTGGATAAGCTGGATCAGCTCCGCGTCTATATTCTGCAAACGCCGACGGATCCGCAGAACTTTCCGCAGGCCGAGAAAATGGCGGCCCTCAGGCAGATTCAAGCCTACGTCACCCTACTCAAAAAGAGCTACAGCCGGATCGATCCACCCGCCGCGCCGGGACTTGTTCAGGCCGAAGGGAGTTTGTTCAACCTGTTTTCATTTTCAGGGGCGCAAATGCAGCGGCCGGGTTACCGCGGCAGCCGGGGTGGAACTGCCCTCATCCCCGGCGCCGGCATTGCCATTGCGGCGTCGGGCGGCGTCGGTGCGCTGGCCAACGCCAGCGTGGACATACAACGAATCGCCTGCCGTTACCAGTCCCGTCTGGTGGGCGGGACCTCCCCGCTGTTCTTCACTCAGGATACCTGGATCACCTATCGCCGCACCACCGCCGATGCTTCGGCGTTTGCCCAGGTCGATTTGGCGCCGTTGAGCTACGAGCAGCAGGTGAGCCGCCAGATGTTCTATCAGTCGATGAGCTATGTTTCTACTGCCCTCTACTGGGCCCCGACAACCTCCCCTACGTCATCCCCGAACAACGGAGCGGATTGCGGATTGGGATGTCCGTGGCGGTGCGGCGCCTCATTCACTACGCCAGGGCGCAGGCAGCGGGTCAACCTGTCACACTGACAGGTCAACCTCTCACGAACATCTCCGGCCCAATCATAAGGAACCTGGCGATTACACAGCCGCAGTTCGACCAATTCATGGTCGAGCCAGTTTGCCACTCTCGATGAAAACCAGGAGGGGTTTCCAAAGTATGTGTTCCTGGAAGCGGCGTTCAGATTTCCCGCTGATTTTCCCGTCTACCTGAAGGATAACCGCCAGGAACCGAAATCTACCGGCCCGAAGCGGATGCTGGGTGATCGGCAAAACCTCAACGGAAGGCTGGAGTCCCTCCGCCTGCGAATTCGCATGTCGGATGTGGAAACGAACCAAACGCCGCTCTTCAAACTGGGCTTCCCGCTCATTCGCTCGCGTATGGACATTGATTTATCCGGGGTGCGCGGCGCCGGACAGGAGGGAATGTTCGATTACTATGTCTACTGGTATGGCAACCCGGTCTTCAACACGGATCCCGCGCAGGCCAGCCTTGCCCAGGAAACCGCCATTCCGCCGGTGCTCCTTCTCCACCAATAGAAACGGCAAACCCGATGATCTTTCAAGAGTCCGATCCAATCGAAGCGTTGAAACGCTATCTGGCTGACAATCACGGGGCAAGGCCGGTGGAAAGCGCGAAGACCCCAGGCGTCGCCTTTCCCCCGTTTCGACTGGATGATTTTGCCTCCCTGTTCAGCGTGTTCACCGGGCAGTCCATCGGAGATTATCTTCCAGCAGAATTCACGGAGGTGGGCAGCCCTCATCACCAGTCTGCAAGCGATTCAACAGGAGGATGAAAACCGCGGACTGAGCCTGGCCTTGGCTGACAACGGTGTCTATCGCCTGGAATTTGCCGTGGAATGGACAACACCCTGGCATATCTACGATTTCGTCGAGATAGCAGACTCATTCGTCGCTTTTTCGATCTCGTATTCAGCAGAAACAGGCGTTGCGGTTTCAGCCACCGTTGGCTCCGGAAAAGTCAAATTTGTCGATTACTCGCTCGACCTGGATGTTACTGTTCAAATCCCATCGTTTCTGATCGAGGCCCGCCTCAATGCGGATTCGGAAACCGCGGGCGCCGCTTCCGGCGGGATGGCGAAGGATTACCTGGGGTCCCTGCAAAGCCGGGGGCGGATACCATCTTCATCGAAGATATCCGGCTCTCGGCGGCTCCAATGCTGTCCAATTACCGCCTGCATCTTTCCGTCCTCGACGTGTTGGATCTGCACGACAGGTTCAGGGTCGACCGTTTCCAGGCCGAGATCAACTACCGCGGCGGCGCCGGAACGACCGATTACGCCATCCTCGCCTACACCGATATCGAAATCGGCTTCGAGCAGCAGCCGCTGGTGATCGCCCTGACGGCCGAACTGGAAAAGGATGCCGCGGGGACCCGCTGGGCGTTTTCCGGCAGCATTGCCCACCCCATCACCGTCGACCAGATCATGCAGGACCTGGCTGCGCTGTTTGGCGCCGGCGACTCGCCAGCCGAGAACCCCTACCATCTGCCGGAATTCATCGCCAACACACAGCTGAACTACCTGGGGCTGTCTTTTGCAGTCGTGAGCGGTGCAGCCGGTGAGCAGGACTATACCTTTACGCTGGGGCTGAGCCTGCCGGTGGAAGGACAGGACGTGCTGCTGGAGATGTATGCCCATTACCAGAAGCAGGGCGCGGCCTACGGCTGGACCTCACCGGCGCCGTGAATTTGGATGGTTTCCAGCTCGCTGTGGCCTTTGCCAAGACCTCCGATGGCCACGGCAAGTCCGACACGTTGGTTCTCGGCGGCCTGCAAACGCCGCTCAAGCTGGATTCACGCGATCTGATTCACGCCATTGCGCCCGACATGGCCGAGGACGTTCCGCTGGAAGTTGATGTCGGCTGCTGGGACTGCTGCTGGGGATGCACGCCGGCAGCGGTTCGCAGCGCGAGTACCTCTTCCGCCTCTCGTTCGATATGGACTTGTCCCTCGACGGATTCCCGCTCATCGGCGGGATGTTAACCGACATCAAGTTCAAGGATGGACGCCTGCTGGCAGCCAGCCGCGATTGGCAGAACGCCGAGATCGATGAGGTCAATCAGTTGCTGGCGCTTTTCACGAACAATCCGCCGCAGCCGGTCGACAAGCCTAAAGACGCAGGAGCTGTCGGCGTTGGCAAAGGCATCAGCCTGAGCGGCATGTTCCAGATTACAAAGGAGATGGGCTTTCCCCTGTTCGTGCAGTTCGGCGGCGACAAGAAAGCGCCGCCAGCGACTGGCGCGCCCAAGCGCGACGCATCGCTGGCAGCGCCTGCGGTACAGGTTGCCGCGGCCGCACCTGTCGGGCCGGCAACCAGCGCGCCGGCTACACCGTCGACGGGCAATCCTGACGCCCGCTCCCAGAGCAAGATCGATCAGGTGATCGGCGCGGTGCGCATCAAGAAGGTGGCCATGGTCTTCGAAGGCGGTCGCCTGGGACTCAAGCTCACCGGCGGCCTGGCGCTGGCGGCCTTCGAGTTCGAGCGATAGGCCTGCAGGTGACCGTGCCGCAGAGCGTGCTGAACGACCCTGGCCTGGTGACAGACATCGAGTTCGGCCTCGATGGGTTTGGCGCTGAAATCCGCCAGGGCACGCTCTCCATTCTGGGGGCTTTTTGCGCCAACATTACCCGGAACAAGCGGTCAATGGCGCAACCATCCCAGCCTACGACGAGTTCAACGGCGTCGTCCAGGTGGCGTTCCCGCCGTTCAGTCTGACGGGGATGGGCCCTATGCCAAGTATGGCGATCACCCCTCGCTTTTCCTGTTCGTCGCCCTGGGATTCCCGATACCGGTCACCGCTGCCCTGCTGATCGAGGGGATGGCGCTGGGCTTTGGCGTCCATCGCGACCTTATCGCCCGCGCCTCGACGAGGTGTTGTCCTATCCGCTGATTCAGGTCTCTGTCACGCCGCCGCGCCCATCGATATCCAAGCGATGGCGGAAAAATGCATCAATACTTCCCACCGGCGGACGGGCCTATTTCGTCGTCGCCGGCGTCAAGTTCAAGGCGTTCGGCATCGTGGATACCGTTGCCATGCTGGCGGTCAAGTTCGGGCGCTCATTCGAGATCGATCTGATCGGGGTCAGCAGTATCTTCTATCCGGCTGCCTTCGTCGAACTGGCATGGATGGCGCGCTTTGTCCCGGAAGAGGGCAGCATCTATGTCGCTGGCTAGCTCACCAGCCGTTCCTATCTGTTCATTCCCCAGGTTCAGCTCACCGGCGGATTTGCCGTCGCCGCCTGGGCGGCCGGCGAGCACCAGGGCGACTTCGTCGTCTCCATTGGCGGCTACCACCCGCAGTACCAGGTTCCTGCCCACTACCCGGACCACATTTCTCGCCTGGGGATCAGTTTTCATCTCGACCCGATCACTGTCAAGGGTGGGGTCTATTTTGCCGTCACGCCGCAGTGCCTGATGATGGGCGGCCTGCTGGAAGCGTCTCTGGAGGCGTCCTATGACGCGACTGTCGCCAGCGCTTCGTTCAAGGCTGCGATCCGATTGGCCTTAGACGCGATTGTGTTCTTCGAGCCGTTTCATTATGACCTGACCATTGGGGCTGATGCTACGTTGGACGCGGACATTGCATTTCCCTTTACACAACGCACATCCACGCAGTTGCATCTGGATGTCCACGTCTGGGGCCTGATTTTTCCGGCGCCGCGGCGCTGGATGTGGGGCCGAAGACATTCGACGTCGCCTTCGGCCAGGGCAGTTCGGTCAAGGCGTTGCCGATCAGTTGGGACGAGTTTCGGAGTAAGTTCTTGCAGACGCAGGACAAGGATAGCAATCCCCAGGACAATGTCTGCGCCATCTCCGTCAGCAATGGCCTGCTGGCCAAGGCCAGGACAGTAGACGGCGCCGACTTGTATGTCGTCGATCCCATGCGGGTGGTGATCGAGGCGAAGAGTCTGATTCCGATTACGGATGGGCGGACGCGAGATTGGGGATTGCCCCCATGGACCTGCGGGGCGGCGGGTTTGCTGCGACACACAGCCTGTCCGGGCACGAAAACCATTTCGACCAGGCTGAAATTCGCGACACCGTGGCGGGCGGGATCTGGGGTGGGATGGGCCTGCAAGCGCCCGATCCATCCGGTTCGTCCGACGGGCTGATCAGGGACGTGCTGACCGGCTTCCGGTTGACGCCCAGCCAGGGCGCACAGACCGCCGAAACGCACACCATCCCCAGAGACTCGCTTGCCTACAACACCGATGAATTGACGCTTGCTGAACAAGCCGCTGCGCTGCACCTGGTGGGCGCCGGTCAGTCCCGCAGATTCAGCGCCCAAGGAGACGTACGCCGCGTTCACCGGTTTGGGGGAATCGATCTGACGCCGATCAACGCCCACGACCTGTTGACCGTAACGCTGCACGCCTTTGACGTGACACGAAATCCAGGAGCCAACCTTGAGCAGCCGAAATGACCCCAACTCCGCGGCCAGTCCGCCCGACGGCTTGATCAGTTTCNNTGAAGGATACCATCTTCCGGGGCTGAAGTCTGGCGAAATCGAGATTCAGTCCTCGTTGACCTTTGAAGCGGACGGGGTTTCCGCGTCGCCGTTCGTCTCTCCCCGGTTGACGCTGCTGATCAGCGGGCCGCGTTTTGTCTTTTCGCCCGCCGAGATATTCAGCGTCTTTCCNCCGCGCGATAGTTTNGGGGAGTTCGACGATGCGTTGCCCCACATCGAGTTGACGCCCGGCACGTTGCCCTGGCAGCGAGCATCCGGCAGCTCGGATGAAACNCCTCCCTGGTTGGCGCTGATTCTGTTGCAAGACGACGAATGGACGGATGTCAGCAAGGTCAAAGTGGAGCCGGTCGCGTGGGAAACTTTGCGCGACAAGCTGGATCTGGTCAAGGAAGCAACCGACGCCTCNCCTGACGTTCAGAAACCCTGGCCGCCTGTCAAGGTGCTGCATGTCGAGATGGAGTTTCTGGGGAAGATCATGCCAACCGCGGCAGATCTGCGCTGGCTCTCTCATGTCCGAGTCGGACAGNNGGCGCGGCGCGCGGTGCTGGTGTGCAACCGGATGCCCAGAGCCGGNCGCGCCGAGGTGCATTTGGTCTCGCTGGAAGGGCGATTGACACCGGAGGGCCGGTTCGATGATCAAAAAGGCGCCGAAGATGGCAAGATTCCGCTGCTGAGCCTCTATTCGTGGCAGTTCACCTGCCCGGCCGCCGAACAGTACAAGGTCAGCGACAAAGCGATCAACCGGTTATCGCCGGAGCAAGCAAAGGCTCGCAGTGGTTTTCCGACCGAAGAAGCGCGCGATTGTACCGCGACAGAGAGGCCTTTGCCGGCGTTGAAGGAGCAAGGGTTCACCGACGCCGAAATCGCGATCCTTATCGATCCCTGCCGCATCGAAGCCGAAACGTTCAAGGGGTTGATGGACGCTTTGGACGTCGGTTGGCTGCGCCTCCTCCTGCAAGAGAATCAGGACCTGTACTTTGCGGTGGGAGGCGTTCCGGTCGCCCATGGACTGAGGGGTGGCGGGAAGACGGCATCCTGGTATCACGGGCCGCTCATCCCCGACAAGGGCCTCAGCGTCTCGGCGGAAGAGACCATCAGGGAAATGCTCCCCGTGCGCAACGCAGACCAGTTGCTGTTCTACAACCGAACTACCCACATGTTGGACGCCTCCTACGCCGCGGCCTGGGAACTGGGACGCCTGATCACAATCAGTGAACCGCTTGTCAGCCAGCAGATCGCCCAATGGAAAACCTCACGTGCTCAGGAGGTGGCATTGGCTGAGCAAAATCTGTTCTTTTCGCACATTCCCTTTGCCGACTCGAGTTTCGTTCACCAGGCAGAAGACCGGCTCGCCGGGAAACTGCAGCGATATTTCACCGATTTGAGCCTGTTGAAAGAGGTTCCTTTTCACTACCTGATCCCCCACGCGCTTNNTCTGCCCGACGAATCGATGCGCTTCTTCTACATCGACCCCGTCTGGATCGAGTGCCTGTTGGACGGCGCCTTCAGCATCGGTCGCACGACCCAGTATGACCGGAAGATCGAGAAACACCGTGCGGGGACCCGCACAGCGCCGCGCCCGCCGCTGACGGGTGTTCTCTTGCGCTCGGATTTGGTCTCCGGGTGGCCGGCTCTGCTGGTGGANGGGTATGGCAGTGCAGCCATGGACGACCAGAGCAAACGATCAATCCTGCGTTTCGAGCGGCTGGGACCCAGCGTGCTCATCGTGATTTTCGAGGGCGAGGTGCAAACCGTCACCGTTCATCTGCCNCCTGAATCCCTGCATTGCGGCTTCAGCCGTCCTACCGCGGTCAACGGGAAGTATTTCAAGGAACTGAAAAACATCGATGATGGAACCGAGCTGGCCGCTTCGGTCGACCTGATTTGGAGANNTTCGAGGATGCGCGTCGTGAACTCCGAAGCCCTCAAAGACGCCATCGACCGCAAGATCAAGGAAACGACCAAAACCGCCGAAGGCCCCATAAAACACGCCGGACAGTTTGCGATAGAGTTGTTGGAGGGTGTTCCCCGGTTGAAGGTGACGCTGGGCAAATGATCCGAATAACCGGGGCAAGATCGACCGCAGTTCGAGTCTCCACCGTACACCCGCCCACGCTGCCTGCCACACGTCAGTGGTGCGCCACCGATTCAGAATTTGAGATCACGATCCACAATGGCCTCACTTCGGCGCCGCCGGCATGAACGTCCTGAACCCCGCCTGGTACTGCTCATGCACCGCGCTGTAGTCGCCGTTCCAGCCGCCGGCCAGGTGCAGCATCGGCCCCAGCGACGCGACGCCCAGGTGCCGCCAGGTCCCGAAAACGGTGACGCCACCGTCGACCAGGTATTACTGAAAGGGTCGTAGCGCTCGTGAAAATCGAGCGCCTGGTCCCAACCACCGCCAAAGGCGTACAGCGCACTACCCTCTGTGCCGAGACCCAACCCACTGCGCGGTTTGCATGGGCGCCGCGGTAGTCCAGGCCGGTTCGGCCGCACTCAGGTCGAGCACGAACAACGAATTGCTCGGCCGTGCGCCGTCGAACCCGCCTGCGACGTAGATCCGCCCGTTGAGCACCACGGCGCCGGCGAAGGCGCGTGGGGCGGGCAGCGTCGGTCCATCGCGCCACGATCCATCTCGCGGGTCGAACACGAGCACGTTGTTCACAACCCCGTGGCTGTCAAATCCCCGAGCAGGTAAAGGTTCTCCCCGGTGCTCACCAGGGCATAGCCGGCCCGCGGCTCTGGGAGCGGGGACCCTGGCCCCAGGCATCGGCAATGGCATCATAGCGCACGACACCGTTGGTGAGGCGACCATCGGCCAGGGTTCCGCCCGGCACGTAGATCAGGTTCTTGAGTTCAACGGCCTGGATATTGGCCAGTGGTCGCGGCAGGTTGCTGCGCGGCTGCCACTCGTTACGCTCCGGCAGGTAGGCGTCGACCGAACCCGTGACACCGGTAGGCGTTTCGCCCCGATAGCGTAGAGTTGATTGTGGAAGCTGGCGAGGGCCAGGCGGCTGCGCGGCCCGGGTAGCGGCGCCTGCATCTGCCAGCGCGGTGTCTCCTGGCGGATGGGTAGCACCCTGGCCGGCGCCTGGGCGTCAGTGATCAGGTCGACCTGGTGCACGGCTGGTTGGCTGGCCACCGCCTGCAGCCAGGGTAGGAGCAGGGCCGCCAGTGACAAACCGACGATCACCAGCAGAAACACACGCTGCCCGCGTGATCGGCCGCGGCGGCGCCCGGTCGGGCCGCGGCGCCGCCAGGGTGGTCGAGCAACTGGCGCCACGGTGCTCGGCGGAGCCGACAACTCGACCACCGGCGATGCGGGTGTCTCGACCGCCACCAGCCCGGCGCGGATGGCCACCAAGGTTGCCTCGGTACGGCTCTGGACCTGCAACTTCTCGTAGATGTTACGCAGGTGGACTTTGACCGTGTTGGGGCTGATGACGAGCGCACGGGCAATCTCCTGGTTGGAGGCGCCGGTCGCCAGAAGCTTGAGGATGTCGATCTCGCGCTCGCTGAGGGCTTGCAGGTCGTCGGTAGGCATGGGTGCTTGTTGGCACTACCCCTGAAAACAAAACGTTGGAACGTGTGACGCTCCAACGTCCGGTGTTTGGTACCCCGGAGGGACTCGAACCCCAACCTACTGGTTCAGAAGCCAGGCGCTCTGTCCATTGAGCTACGAGGGCGTACAGGTGGATTCTACACGACAGCCACTGGCGTGTCAAGATTCTCCTCTGAACTGCAATACACCCACCCCCATATGCCAGATTGCGCGATACTGTGCCCTGCGTTATAATACGTTCCACGGCGCCGTGTTCGGCGCCTTTGCCATCCCTGGTTTGGGTGCAGTGATCACACGACAACCAGGCCGCACCCGAACTGTCTGCCACCCGCGCCGGCACCCGGCTGTGTAAGAGGCATCCATTATGAGCATGAGTGACAACAAGGAATCCGGACCGGTCGATCTCGCCGGTTTGCTGACCATGTTACCCAGGGACCAGGCGCCCCAGGACCGCGAGCTGATCGAGNNCGCCTACCGGCTGGCGGATGCCGCGCATAACGGTCAGCAGCGGGCATCGGGTGAAGCCTACATGTACCACCCCCTGGCCGTAGCCGCAATCCTGGCTGAGATGCGCCTCGGCGCGGCCACGGTTGCCGCCGCCCTGCTGCACGACGTCGCCGAAGATACCGGCATCACGCTCGAGAACCTGGAGAACGAATTCGGCCCTGAAGTGGCCAAGCTGGTCGATGGCGTGACCAAGCTGGATCAGATCAAGCAGTTGACGCGGGCGCAGGGCAAGATGCCCGATGCCAAGGCCGAGTCACTGCGTAAGATGTTCCTCGCCATGGTGGACGACATCCGTGTGGTGTTGATCAAGCTGGCGGACCGCCTGCACAACATGCGTACCCTGGGCGCCCTGCCCGAACACAAACGTAAACGTATCGCACGCGAAACCCTCGAAATCTACGCCCCACTGGCCAACCGGCTGGGCATCTGGGAGATCAAGTGGGAGCTGGAAGACCAGAGCTTCCGCTATCTGGAACCGGCCATGTATAAACAGATCGCCAACGCCATCGACCAACGCCGCGTCGAGCGTGAGCGTGCGATCATTCTGGTGGTCAACACGTTGGAGCGCGAACTGCGCCAACTTGGCATCACGGCCAATATCTCTGGACGGCCCAAACATATCTACAGCATCTGGCGCAAAATGCAGCGCAAAGGGGTCGATTTCGACCAGATCTACGATGCCCAGGGCGTGCGGATCCTTGTCCAGGACCCCAAGGACTGTTACGCAGCGCTCGGGATTGTGCACAGCCTTTGGCGCCCGATTCCCGGCGAGTTCGACGACTATATTGCCACGCCCAAAGAGAACCAGTACCGTTCACTGCACACCGCGGTCGTGGGGCCGGGTGGTCGACCGCTCGAAGTGCAAATCCGCACGCCCGAAATGCACCGGACGGCCGAGTACGGCATCGCGGCCCATTGGCGGTACAAAGAACAGACCACCCGGCGCGACATCGATTTCGAGAATAAGATTGCCTGGCTGCGTCAGTTGATGGAGTGGCGCCAGGAAGTCAGCGAGGCCGAAGAATTCGTCGATGCGCTCAAAACCGACGTGTTCCAGGACCGGGTCTATACCTTCACNCCNCGCGGTGACATCATCGACCTGCCCAAGGGGGCCACGCCGATCGACTTTGCCTACGAAGTGCACACCGAGGTGGGGCACCGCTGCCGCGGNGCACGCGTCAACGGCAAACTGGTGGCGCTCGACCACCGTCTGGTCAACGGCGACCAGGTCGAAATCCTGACGACCAAACGCGGTGGCCCCAGCCGGGACTGGCTGAACCCTCACCTGGGCTACGTCGCGACGCAGCGCNNCCGCAGTAAGATTCGGCAGTGGTTCCGTAAGCAGGACCATCAGGAGAATATCACGGAGGGGCGTGATATTCTGGACAAAGAGCTGCGCCGTCTGAGCGTTCGGCCGGCCAGTTACGAAGCGATGGCCAGACTGTTCGGCTATGAGCGGGTCGATGATTTCCTGGCGGCCATCGGCGCGGGCGACATCAACGCGCAGCACATCGCCAGCAAGGTGATGGAGGCCGACCGCCCGCCCGATGAATCGTCGATCGTGATGAAGCCCACCAGTGACCAGGGCCGGCCGCGTGATATCCAGGGCATTCACGTATCGGGCGTCGANGGGCTGCTGACACACCAGGCGCTGTGCTGCAAACCGGTGCCTGGAGAAAACATCATCGGTTACGTCACCCGCGGGCGCGGCGTATCGATCCACCGGCGTGACTGTCCCAACATGCTGGCCTTAAAAGATACCGAACGCCTGATCTTCGTCGAATGGGGCGGCAGCGAGCACACCTACCCGGTCAGCATCAGCGTCAGTGCGTTCGATCGCAGCGGCCTGCTGCGCGATATCGCCAACCTGGTCGCCGATGAGAAGGTCAACATGCGCGAGGCGCAGGCGCGCACCGGCATGAAAGACAATCGGGCGGTCATTACCGCTACACTGGAGATCAGCAACGCGGTGCANGCCAGCCGGCTGCTGACGCGTATCGAGCGCCTGCCCAACGTCCTGGAAGCGCACCGTCTGGGACTAACGGCCGGCAGCCCTGACCACAGCCACAGGGCCGGCCGCATGCCACAGGTCTGCGGGGTCGCGTTGAGACATCACCTGTCACGGTCAGGTGTGGCCGTTGCACAGACGAGAACGATGCCGGCACGAAAAAACCCGGTTTCTGAATGGCTGGCAGTTTGTCGGAGAGAGCTTGTTCGGATGAATGCAGCCACAACATGCTGTACCACAATCGCTGTCGGCTACTACATGTCGTACCACGCCTACTTGCATGGCGATCTCTCCGACAAACTGCTGGCTGAGCAGTTACCAAAAGAAACAGGGCGCACGGAGAGGTTGGTCTCTCTGTGCGCCCTGTGCGTTGTGTACGATCGCGGGTACCCAGAGCCTAGCCGAATAACCCAGTGCACATGCCAGAAAACCGCCCTTGAGCGGTTATTCGGATAGGCTTTTACTGACCGGCTACGACCCGCGGTAGGGGCGTCGGGGGCAGCTTGCTGGTACTCCACATGCGCACGATCTGGGCAGAAGTACGCAGATTCTGCAGCCACTCTTCNNAGAAGGCTTGATCGAGTTTATTCTCCCGTTCAGCCCCTTCGAGTGGACGGGCCGGGTCTTTCTCGAGTACCTTGATGATGTGGTAGCCGAACTGGGTCTCGATGACATCGCTCACCTGGCCCGGTTCGAGGCTGAAGGCGGCATCTTCNNTGAACTCCTTAACCATCCGACCGCGTCCAAACCATCCCAGGTCACCGCCGTTACTGGCGGTCGAGTCGTCCGAAACCGCTTTGGCGACCTCTGCGAAATCCTTGCCGTCCCGGATCTCCTGCAAAGCCGCATCGATTTTGGCGCGCCGCGGCTTTTTGTTCGGGGTCGCGTCCTGCGCCACACTTACCAGGATATGGGCCGCGTGCACCTCTTCCTCGGTCGTCGGCGTGTCGGCGGTCACCTTGGCCTTGACCAGGTCGCGCAGCATGCGGGCACTGATGATCGCGCGGAAATCGGCCTCGCTGATCCCCGATACCTGCTGGATGTTGGTCAGCGTTTCGTTGTAGATGCGCTGGAACTCAGCCTCGGTGTACGGTGTCGGCGTCGGGAAGGGCGTCGCCGTTGCGCTGATCACCTGGGTTTCGGTGATACCGGCCGCGTTGGTGATGACCTGGGTTGAGGTGATCACGGGCGGTGTGGTGATTGGCGTCGGCGTGGCGTCTGGCTCATAACCGAACTGGCGCTGTATCTCTTTTGCAGCGCGGCGGGNATCGACGGCAATGCCGAGTTTGCTCGCTTCCTGACTGATCAGGATGTCATCGATCATGTCGTCGAGCACGCGCAGGCCGAACGTTTCGGGGTTGTTCAGGTTCTGTTGCAACTGCTGAATCTGACCGCTGAAGAACCCGTTGGTCCCATCGGGATCGAACTGCTGCGCCAGCTGTTGGTACTGAATCAATTGGTTTTCCAACTGATTGCGCTCGTACTTGACCCGCGCCTGGTAAGCGCGGGTGTGAATGGCGGTACCGTTCACCGTAGCCACGGNGGAGTTCGGCTCCAGGACAAGCTGCTGGACGATGCCGATCGCGAGAATCAGGAACACGACGCCCAGCACTGCGCCGAGCGCGATGAGAATCCATTTGCGACGTTCCCGATCGCGGCGTCCAGGCGGCCTGTTTTTGGTGGGTTCACGCACTTCCTGCCGGCGTTTGGCCATTACGAAACCGCCTCCTGCTTAATCGTTGCCGGGCGGCATACTGCCGGTATAGGGCAGCAGCGCCAGGAAGCGGGCGCGTTTGATGGCCACCGCCAGNNGGCGCTGGTGGCGCGCACAGGTACTGGTTTTGCGGCGGGGGCGGATCTTGCCCCGTTCGGTGATGTAGCGGCTGAGCAGGTCGGCCTGCTTGTAGTCGATTTCTTTGACCTTATCGACGCAGAAGGCGCACACACGCCGCCGCGGTCCAAAGCGCCGCAGGGGGCCACCGCGGCCCTCACCGGCCGGTGGACGCGGGCCGCGCGGGCGGAAACCGCGCGACGGTCGGCTGTCACTGTCGGCGTCGCTCTCGCGTCGCTCTACGTTGCTGTCGTAATCATTGTCTCTGGCCACGTTCTAAGCTCCTGAAACCACGTGCCACCCGCAGCCGGCGGCTGCTTACGTGCACGCACTCTACGTATGGTCGGTCGAAACCTGGAGACCTGTGACGTTCCCGGTTTCTCCCCAACCCTACGTTTAATAGTTCGATTCTTTGTCGTAATTGCTGGCGTAATCCACATCGCGCCCGCCCGTGCCATCGAGCATGATCATCTCGTTGGCGACCAGTTCGGTGCGGAAGTGCTTCTGGTTACCCTGGTCTTCCCAGCTACGGGTTTGCAGGTGCCCCTCGACGTAGACGCGCCGGCCTTTGCGCAGATATTGGTTGCAGATTTCGGCCAGGTTGCCCCAAGCAACGACGTTGAACCATTCAGTGGCTTCACGCCGTTCGCCCTCGGCAGTAACCCAGGTCCGGGTGACGGTCACGCTGAATGAGGTGACCGGCTTACCACTCGGCGTATACCGCATATCCGGGTCGTGTCCGACCTGGCCGATGATCATGACCTTGTTCAGTCCTCTCGGCATGGTCTGATCTCCTCATCGTGCCATGGTTGGGAAACTAAGCTTCCTTACGAATCAGCAAGTGGCGTAGAACCGCTTCGTTGAGGCGTAAACTGCGTTCGAGTGTGGCGGTCGCCGAAGGTGGCAACTGCAAGCGCCGCAGCACGTAGATACCCTCGCGGTACTTGCGGATTGGGTATGCCAGCTGCCGTCGTCCCCACACTTCGGTCGCGGTAATTTCGCCCTGGGCCGTCTTGATCCAGTCCGCGATACGGTCGTTGAGCGCCGTCATCCCGTCCTCGTCAAGTTCTGGCTGGGCAACAACCACCAGTTCGTACTCGTTCATGTGGTTCGCCTGCCTCCTTTCTATGGGTTTGTCCACAGTCCAGGCCGTGGACAGAAAGAACGAGGGCGTGTCCTTCGCATCAGCGAATGCAAGGTTGCCCTCGTGCGAACGGCGGGTAGTGTAACATAGGGTGGGTAAAACGACAAATCGGCGCGGATTGCTGTCAGTGGGGTTGGGGGTTGGGGGTTGGGGAATGGGGGTTGGGGTTGGGGGTTGGGGTTGGGGTTGGGGGTTGGGGGTTGGGGGCATAGGCGCTAACTTAAGCATGTCAGTTAAAGCACATTAACAACAGACAAACGACAAACGAAGAGGCGGCTGGGCTAATTGTTGCACTCGGTTTCGTGGCGGCTCGCAAAGGAACCGCTGCAGTTTGGGCCAGCAAGTAGGTGGTATAGTACTGGGAATAACACCGGATATAGCGTGGCGGAGTTGGTGCCAGAGCAGTGTGTGCAATCGCCAGAGACTGATGGGTCGTACAGAAGAGAAGAACCAATCTGGTTGGATGGCAGCTACATTGCCGGTGAGGGCGTCGATGAGTAGGGACGCCAAGAGCTTGCCGAGCAGGTAGGTCTGAACCAAGGCGGGATCAAAGGCGCGTAGCTCGTCGAAGTGAAACAAGCTTTTACAGCGTTTGAAGACGAGTTCGATCTGCCAGCGCAGACGGTAAAGCTCAAAGATGCTGGTGGTCTCCCAGTGTTCAGCGGGGAGATTGGTCAGAAGCAAGACGAAACCGCACGCGAACAAGGTACGTTCATCGGGTGTGCGACCTTTCTTTTGAGCATTCTTACGGACTTTAGCCCGTGCCCGCTCGGCAGCTTCGAGCGGCAGCCGGCAGGCGACCAGGCGAACGTGAAAGTCACCTTGCGGTGTCGGCAATCTCACGACTTGTTCCTGATAGCCGACTGTGGCGTCGGCAAACCGCTCTTTGAGCCAGGCGATGACGTCTAGCCGCTTGTTCTCTACAGTCCATAGCGGCAAGTTCTGCCAGTTGGTGCGCACGACCACCTGGGCGCCAGCCGCCAGCATGGGTCCTAAGCTGGCAGCATACGCATGACCGCGATCCGCAACGATGATGTCGTTTGAGGAGGCGGGAAAGCGAGCCAGATTTTCCCCACCATGCTTATCGGTTACTTCGACCCCGTCGATACACTGGTTGCCCAGATCGTAGCTCAGGTGTATCCGCCAATCGGTACCCTGACTCCCAGGCCGACTCACCACCGTGGCGTCCCGTAGGCGCAGGCGTACCCCGGTCGCCTGCTGACTCGGATCTGNACGGGCTTCGAGTTGCTGCTGAATCAATATCCCCAGCCAAGAATTGCAACCGCGCAGCCGGTTTAGGATCGCAACATCTGATATGTTGACCAATCCCATCAGCACCCNCCATCCCCCAATTGTGCGCAACGACCAGCCCAGCACGGCGTAGGCCAGCACCAGACGCAGTAGTACCGAGGCATCTGATATCCCTCGCCGTCGTATAAGCGCACCACTGGCTTTGGCGCTCGCTTCCAGGTCAGCCGGCAGCATCTTGCGTAACTGCTCCCACTGATCACCCACGATGCTCTGTCGGGCCACTTCGACATTCTGCGCACTGATCAACTCTGTGCTAGACTCTTCCATACGAAGCCTCCAGGTATTTGGTGTGGTTTGTATAACCTTATACCTCAGAGGCTTCCGTTTGTCTGTTTTTAATGTGCCCGCCCGCTTAAGTTAGCGCCTATGGGGGTTGGGGGTTGGGGTTGGGGTTGGGGGTTGGGGTTGGGGTTGGGGTTGGGGTTTGGGGAATGGGGGTTGGGGGAATGGGGAGTGGGGGAATGGGGGAATGGGGAATGGGGGAATGGGGGTTGTCAATGTCGGGGTGGGGCGAAGTTTAGTCGCCCTCCGGTGTCTTGTTGCCGGCCGCGGTATTGAAGAGTACGGCGCGGTCTGCTGGGCCGAGGAAGCCGGCGACGAGGAGCTTTTGATAGGCGGCGAAGGTGGCGGCGCCTTCGGGGGCGGGGAAGAGGCCCTCGTGACGGGCGATGGTGTGCCGGGCGGCCAGGATTTCCTGGTCGTCGACGGCGATGGCCGCGCCGCCGCTGGCCCGCAGGGCGTCGAGGATCAGGTAATCGCCGATGGCGGCCGGNNCACGCAGGCCGGCCGCGAGGGTGTGGGCGTCGGGCCAGGGTTCGGCGTGGCGGGCGCCGGTCTGAAAGGCGCACGNAGCGGCGCAGCCGGCGGCCTGCACCGTGATCATCTTCGGGCGTGCGGGGCCGATCCAGCCCAGCGCTTCGGNCTCGGCGAAGGCCTTCCACATGCCCACCAGCCCGGTGCCGCCGCCGGTGGGATAGATGATCGCGTCGGGCAGGCGCCAGCCGCACTGCTCGGCCAGCTCGAAGCCGAGGGTCTTTTTGCCCTCGACGCGGTAGGGCTCTTTCAAGGTCGATACGTCGAACCAGTCGCGACCAGCGGNCCGCCNGCGCAGTTGACGGCCGGCCTCGTCGATGCGCCCGTCCACCAGGGTGACGTGCGCGCCGCTGACGGCCGCCTCACGCACCATGACGGGCGGCGTGTCGGCCGGTACGAAGACGTGAACGGCCATCCCGGCGCGGGCGCCGTACGCGGCCAGCGCGGCTGCGGCGTTGCCAGCCGACGGCGCGGCCAGCGTGTGTACCCNCAGCTCGCNGGCGCGCGACACCGCAACGGCCATGCCGCGGGCTTTGAAGCTGCCGGTGGGGTTGGNCCCTTCCTCTTTGATGAAGAGATGTGACGCCCCGACGGTCCGCCCCAGGGCGTGCGCCGACAGCAGGGGCGTGTCACCCTCGCCCAGGCTTACGATGTGGGCCGGGTCGCGCAGCGGCAGCAGTTCGCGCCAGCGCCACAGCCCACGCGGCCGACGCGNCACCACGGCCGGGGACAGGGCCCGCCCGGCCGCGGCCAGGTCGTAGCGGGCAAACAGCACCTTGCCGCAGGCCGGGCAGGTCGTGTGGCGCGTATCGGCGTCGAANNCTGCGCCGCAGGCGGTGCATTCCAAATGTGTAAGGCAGCTGAAGGCGTTGGACAGATCGACGTCGAGGAGGTTTCCTTGGTCGCATGCCAGTAATCGGCCAGGCTGTGGCTGTCCCAAAGTCCGCAGCGGCGTCGATGGAGCCGAAGTCTTCAGGTATTGGATCGATCATGTGGCGGCGACCTCTCCGACAAACTGCTGGCTGAGCAGTCACACAGGTTCCCTCACCCCGGACTGACCCAGCCCCACGCCGCGGCGAAGCGTTGGACGTCGACCACGTCGACCGCACCGTTGTCATCCACGTCGTACACGCGGCTGTAGTTCCACTGACCAGCAGTGGCCGACCAGTGGCTGGCGGCCTGCGCCAGATCCAGCGCGTTCACCGTCTCGTCGCAGTTCAGGTCGGCCCAGTAGCAGTCGGTGCGTAGGCCGGCCATGTGGGCGAAGGTAGCCACAGACGCCCTGATCATGGTACGGTAGTAGGTCTGGTTGTAGTACTGAGTGCGGTCGTTGGCGGTGTGGTAGTAGGCATTGAAATCGGCGGGAATGCCGGGGTCGGAGTAGTAGTTCTCGATCACCAGGAAAGCCGGAATGCCTACATTCCAGAACGAGGAGTGATCGCTGTTCGGGGCGCCGTTATTGTAGACGACCGGCGTCAGGTTGAGCTGGTACGCACTGACGACATCGGCAAAGGTCTGCGCCAGGCTCACGCTGCCCGGCACGGTGCTCTTGGCGTGCAGGTCCATGTCGGGCCCGCCCTGGCCGTCCCACGCGATCATGTCCATGTTCAGAACGCCGCGGATGTCCTGGTTCTGCACCAGGTTGGCGTAGGCCGCGCTGCCGTACAACCCCTGCTCCTCGCCCGTGAACAGCACGAAGCGCAGCGTCGCGTTGAAATTGTAGGGCGTCAGGATCTCGGCCGCCTGCAGGACGGCGACCGAACCACTACCGTCATCGTCCGNCCCGGCGCGACCGCTGCTCGGCATGTCGTCGAGGTGACCCGAGATAATATAGATGCCGGCGGCCGGGTTCAGCCCCGGTTTTTCGGCAATGATGTTCGGTGGGCGGGTGGCATTCCAGGTCTGCGTCGTTACGTTCAGTCCCAACCGCTGCAAGCGCTCGACCATGTAGTTGACAGCCTGCGTGACTGGCGTACCGCTGGCGCTGTGGCGCGTGGTGATCGTGTAGGGCTGACCGTTGATCGTAGCTGGCGTTTGTCCGCTCAGCTCGTTGGCGTAGACCATCAGCCGCGGCAGGTCGACCTGGTCGATGATCTCTTGCACCATTGGAATGGGCGTGATGGCGGCTGGCAGCCCGGCCACGGCGCGGCTGCAGGCGCACCGGCTGGTTCAGGGTCCAGGTGTGGTGATNNTGGTGGGCGGGGACGCTGTGGCTGGCCGTCGCCACAGGGCGCGGCTGGTATCGCTGAACAGCAGCACGCCGTCGGCGAAGGTTGCCTCGTATCCGGCCGCCGTGTCAGCCATGACGTANNCTGCGTGCGCGGCGTCCTGATCCAGCACTTCGCTGCGAAAACCCTGCGCGGTTAGCCAGGCCAGACCGGCCGCCTCGCTGCGCGCCAGGACGTACGGCTGCGGCAGGGCCGTGGGCGATCGGGAGGAGCGGTGCGCCGGCCAGACGCGCGCGTCGGCTGACCCGGCCAGCCAGATGCGGACCANAGACCTGGGGCGGGTCGGCGGGTGCGGCGGAACTCAGGGTGTCGCTGCAACGAGTAGGACGAGAACCATCAGACACGTGAGAAGTCGTCGTTTGTAGGACACAGGTTGCCTCCTGATGCAAGTTTGTCGATACCGAATCTACGTCTGTCGCTGACCATTATAACCGAAGATGCAATTTCAAACCACTGGCTGGTCAGCAGGCAGCGAACGTGCTACAATCGACCGTGCGTCGCCACACGGGCAACTCACACCTTGCGCACACGTAGGGCGGGTTGCGCCAGCCGCTGATGAAGGTTAAGAAATTGATCCGGTAATAGAGCAGACGTGTCCGTGTGCACTGCCGCCGGGAATGAAGTTCCCCGGCTACAAAACAGCGCCCGTTGAAAACGGGCTAACGTATGCCAGACACGTTTTTCAGCCCCGTTGACGGGGCGTCGTGATGTAGTCGGGCGAATTCATCGCCCGGCGGGTCCGCATGAGGGACGACTCGCCGTCAATGGCTATTGCCGGATTATTTTTCAACTCTCATAAGCGAGCGGGCGGAGGTGCGCCGCATACCTGCCTGGTGCGCCCCCAGGGCCGGGCAGCACCACGGCAATGCCGGGTCGAGAGACGAATCATGCCACACATCACCCACCCTTACCCCGCCGAACTGGCCGAACTGGCCGCCGCCCTGCGCCCCGCCATTGCCGGCGATGTCCACTGCGACGTGTACAGCCGGGTCCTCTACAGCACCGATGCCAGCAACTACCAGATCGAACCGCTGGGCGTCGTCATNCCNCGCACCGCGGACGATATCGCCGCGACGGTGACCCTGTGCGCCAATCGTGGCATTCCGGTGTTGGCCCGCGGCGCCGGCACTTCNCTGGCCGGGCAGGCCGTTGGCCGTGCACTGATCCTGGACTGTTCACGATACCTCGATCAGATCGTCGCGCTAGACACGGCCGCGCGCACCGTGCGCGTGCAGCCCGGCGTCATTCTCGACGCGCTCAACGACTACCTGCGCCCCCACGGCCTGATGCTNGGGCCCGATCCGGCCAGCGCCGAACGGGCCACGGTTGGCGGCGCGCTGGCCAACAACGCGACCGGCNNGCATTCAATCCGCTACGGTATGTTCGCCGACCAGGTGCTGGCCGCGACCAGCGTGTTGGCCGACGGCCAGGTGGCCCGCTTCGCCTCTTTTTCCGACGACGACCCGNNCGTTGGTCGGCCAGCGCCCACGGCGCCTCGCACCGCGGCCATCTACCGTGGCCTGCGCGACCTGCGCACCACCTACGAGGCCGACATCCGCCAGCACTTNCCCCGCTACTGGCGCCGCGCCAGCGGTTACGGTCTGACCTACCTGCTGGCCGACGGCCCCGGGCGCCACCCCGGCGATGTCCCGCGCCCGGTCGGTATTCCGCCCCTGCTCGCCGGCTCGGAAGGTACCCTGGCAATCGTGACCGAGGTCACCCTGGCGTTGGTCACGCGNCCGCGCCACACGGCCCTGGCGGTGCTGCAGTTCACGGACCTGGTGGCCGCCATGGAGGCGACCCACGAAATTCTGGCCTGCGCCCCCGCCGCGGTCGAAGTTATGGACGAGCTGTTGATCACCCTGGCGCGCCAGCAGCCGGCCGCCGTCCGGCGCATGGGCTTCATCGAGGGTACGCCGGCCGCGCTGCTGGTTGTCGAGTTTGCCGGCGACACGNNCGGTGAGGTCGAAGGCGCTCTGGACAACTTGCAGGCGCACCTGCGCAGAGTTGGCCGCACCGTCACCCGCCGCATTCTCGACCCCGCGGCCCAGGCCGCGGTCTGGGACGTGCGTAAGGCCGGGCTGGGCATCCTGATGAGCCTGCGCGGCGACATCAAGCCGGTACCTGGCATCGAAGATGTGGCGGTGCCGGTGACCCACCTGCCGGCCTACGTGGCCGATATGCAGGCCCTGCTGGCCGATCACGGCGTACGCGGCGGTTTTTACGGCCACGCCAGCGCCGGCTGTCTGCACGTGCGGCCGCTGCTCAACCTCAAGACGGCGCACGGTGTCCAGCAGCTGGCCACACTGACCGAGGCTACCCTGGACCTGGCCCTGCATTACGGCGGCGTCACCAGCAGCGAACACGGCGACGGCCTGNNGCGCGGCAGCCTCAACGCACGGCTGTTTAGCCCGCGCCTCTACCAGGCGCTGTGCGAACTCAAGTCGATCTTCGANCCCCAGAACCTGCTCAANCCGGGCAAGGTGGTGCATGTCCCATCACCGACCGAAAACCTGCGCTATGGCCCCGACTATCAGACCCTCGAGTTGCGTACGCACCTCGATTTCAGCGCCGATAGCGGCTTTGCCGGCGCGGTCGAGATGTGCAACGGCGCCGGGGTGTGCCGCAAGCTGGGCCGCGGCACGATGTGCCCCTCCTTCCAGGCGACGCGTAACGAGGTCGATTCGACCCGCGGGCGGGCCAACGCCCTGCGCGTCCTCAGCGGCCGGCTGCCGGCCAGCGAACTGACGGCCCCCCATNNGACGGACGTGATGGACCTGTGCCTCAGCTGCAAGGCGTGTAAGAGCGAGTGCCCGAGCCGCGTCGACATGGCCAAACTCAAAACCGAATTCCTGGCACAGATGCACGATGTGCACGGCGTTCCCCTGCGCAGCCGGCTGTTCGGCCATGTCGCGACAGGGTACCGCCTGGGGAGTGTGGCGCCCGCGCTCAGCAACGCCCTGTTGCGGTCACCNCTCAGCCGGTTCGTGCAGGTGCGGCTGGGGATCGATCCCCAGCGTCGTCTGCCGCCCCTGGCGCCGGTTCGTTTCAGCGCCTGGTTCGACCGGCGGCCTCGCCCATTGCGGGTTGGCCCCCTCGGTCCGGTGGTGCTCTTTCACGACACCTGGACCGAATACAACCACCCCGAACTGGGGAGGGCGGCGGTCGAGGTGCTGGAAGCGGCCGGCTACCACGTCCTGCTGGTGCGGCGCCAGCGCTGCTGCGCNCGGCCCATGCTCTCCAAAGGCCTGGTGGAAGATGCACGTCGCCTGGCCCGGCATAACGTGACGGTGCTGGCCTCCTACGTCGAGCAAGGCATACCGGTGATCGGNGCCGAGCCGAGCATCCTGACGCTGCGCGATGAATACCTGAGCCTGCTGCCCCACCAGGCGGACGCCCAACGCCTGGCCGACAACAGCTTCACGATCGAAGAATTCGTGTACCGCCACGTGCAATCGGGTGTGCGCCCCTTGACCTTCCGCCCCGTGACTGCGGAGTTGCTCCTGCACGGCCACTGTCACCAGAAAGCCCTGGTCGGCGTCGAACCGGCGCGTGCCCTNTTGCGGCTCCTGCCCGGCTGCACCGTGCACGAGATCGACGCCGGCTGCTGCGGCATGGCCGGTTCTTTCGGCTACGAGGTCGAACACACCGATCTCAGCCGGCGTATTGCCGCCGACCGTCTCCTGCCGGCCCTGCTGGCCCACCCCGATGCTACCATCGTCGCCAGCGGCGTCTCGTGCCGTGAGCAGATCGCCTTTCTGACCGGGCGGCGGGCGCGTCATTGGGTGGAGGTGGTGGCGAGGGGGTGGAGGGAGTAGGGAGTAGGGAGTAGGGAGTAGGGAGTAGGGAGTAGGGAGTAGGGAGTAGGGAGTAGGAAATAGGAAATAGGAAATAGGGAGTAGGGTTGCGTGGGGTGGGGGAATTGGCGGCTGACGGCCCGGTGGGGGCCGTTCTCGCGCTGGACCTGATTATTGCGCGGCGTCAGGGAATGGTATAATGAATTTCAAATCGTCTCAGCCAGCTCTCGGGAACCGATGAGCACTTCAGCGTGGAAGGGAATCGGGTGAATGGACTTTAGTTTCAGCGCCGAGCACGAGATGGTGCGCAAGATGGTCCGCGATTTCGCGGACAAGGAGATTCGGCCCTACGTCAAAGACAACGATCGAACACAGCAATTCGATCGTTCACTGCTGCCTAAGATGGCAGCCCAGGGGATCTTGGGGATTTCGGTGCCGGTGCGTTACGGCGGCGCGGGCATGGACTACATCAGCCTGGCCATCGTGTCGGAGGAGCTCGAATATGCCGACACCGCAGCCCGGGTGATCATCTCCGTTCACAATGGCCTGAACTCCTTGGGCGTCTTTCAATGGGGCACCGAGGAGCAGAAGCAGCGTTTTCTCAAACCGCAGGCGNNCGGCGAGAAGATCGCTGCTTTTTGTTTGACCGGCGGCGCCGGCACTGACGTGGCGGCCCTGCGCTCGACGGCGCGCCGTGATGGCGCCAGTTACGTGGTGTCCGGCGAAAAGACCTGGATTTCGCTCGGTGACGTGGCCGACCACTTCCTGTGGTTCGCCAAAACCGATCCACAGGCGAACCCGGCCCACCGTGGCATCACCGCCTTCATGGTGNNACGCGACATGGCCGGGGTGACGACCGGTTCGCTCCATGGCAAACTGGGTGTGCGCGCCGGCAACACCGGTTGGGTCAACTGCGACGAGGTGCGTNNGCCCATCGAGAACCGCATCGGTGAAGAGGGCGAGGGCTTCAAGATCGCCATGAGCCGCCTCGACAACGGCCGCTTCACGGTGGCCGCGGGTGCATTGGGCCTCACGCGGGCCAGCCTGGACGCCAGTCTGAGCTACGCTCATCAGCGCCAAACCTTCGGCGTCGAGATCGGCGAACACCAGCTCGTCAAGCGCATGATTTCACTGATGGTGCAACGGGTCGAAGCGGGCCGCCTGCTCGTCTACCGCGCGGGTTGGATGAAGAACATGGGCATGCGCAACACCCGCGACNNGACGCTGGCCAAATGGTTCTGTACCGATGCCAGCTTCGACTCGGCGTCCGATGCCATCCAGATTCATGGCGCCTACGGCTATTCGGACGAGTACGACGTCGAGCGCTTCCTGCGTAACAGCAAGGGCGCCGTCATCTACGAGGGTACGCGCGAACTGCAACGGCTCATCCAGGCCGACTACCTGCTGGGCTACCGCCGCGACCAACGGCTGCGCTGTGAACTGCCCGCTTACGATGCGCAGGCGTGGCAGGAAGATGTGTAATGTTTGAATCTATCCGAAAACCACCTGGAAGCCCGGTTGTGCACGGCGCCGCTTGGGTTGACGGATAGACTCTTGAGGATTGCCTGATCAGATCTGATCATTTCAGGAGGAACATGTGAAAATCGTAGTATGTGTCAAACAGACACCCGATACGGCAGAACTGCCCAAGGTCAACATCAACCAGGTCAAGGCCGGCGAGATTGGCGCCACGATGATTGTGAACCCTTGGGATGAGTTTGCGATCGAAGAGGGCCTGCTGTTGAGCGAAAAACACAGGGCCGATGTCACCGCAATATGTGTCGGGCCAACCCAGGCGCTCGAAGCGCTGCGCACCTCGGTCGCGATGGGCGTGGGCAGTGCCATCCTGTTGTCCGACCCGGCATTGGTCGAGGCGGATGCCCTGGTGACCGCACGTGCCCTGGCCGCAGCGATCAACAAAGCCGGCGGCGCTGACCTGGTGGTCACCGGTAAACAATCGGTCGACGGCAACAGTGGGCAGGTGTCGGTCGCCCTGGCGCGGCTTCTGGGCGCCAACTTCCTGAGCGGGGTCGTGAAGGTGGTCGACGTCAGCGGCGGCCAGATCACGGTAGAGCGCAGCCTGGAAGAGGGCAAAGAGACCGTGACCGCCAAGCTGCCGGCCGTGCTTTCGGTGGCACGCGAGATCAACGAGCCGCGTTACCCCAGCTTCATGGGGATTCGTAAGGCCGCCAAGGCTGCGATCCCCACCTGGACGGTGGCCGATCTCGGTCTGAGCGCCGCGCAGGTTGGTAAGGCTGGCTCGGTAAGTGACTGGATCGATTTGCGCAAACCGCCGGCGCGGGCCGCCCAGGTGGAGATCATCAAGGGCGATACGCCAGAACAGCAGGCAGCGATTCTGATGGATCGACTCCTGGCCGACAAAGTCATCTGAGGTGAGGGGAGCGAACTNATGTCAGTGTTTGTTTGGATCGAACAATTCAACGGTAAACCGACCGGTACGTCGTGGGAAGTGTTGGGTAAGGCGCGTGGCCTGGCGGACGAACTGGGCGTCAAGGTGGGCGCCATGCTGTTCGGCAGCGGGGTCGCGGGCGAGGCTCAGACCGCCATCAGCTACGGGGCGGATACCGTTTTTGTGTGTGACGACCTGGTTTTCGCCACCTTCCGCCTCAACGCGCACGCGGCAGCCGCGGCGAAGATCATCGCCGAGCAGAAACCGGCTATCGTGCTCTTCCCGGCCAGCATNGCGGGCGTGACCTGAGCGGCGCTGGCGGCTGATCTGGGCACCGGCCTGGCGGCCGACGTGCTCGACCTGTCGATCAAAAACGGCCGGCTGGTGGGTGTACGCCCCGTGTTTTCGGGCAGCATCCTGGCCGATGTCGTCAGCAAGACCGACCCTCAGTTGGCCAGCGTACGCGGCCGAGCCTTCCCCATGCCCGATGCGGTGGCCGGGCGCAGTGGCGAGGTTGTGAAGGTGGATGCCGGCGTCAGTGAAGCCGCCGTCGGCATGACGGTCACGGGCTTCGAAGAAGTTGGCGGCGGCGAAGTCAACCTCAACGACGCCAAAATCGTCGTGGCTGGCGGGCGCGGCGTGAAGGGACCCGAGGGCTTCGCCCCCATCAAGGCCCTGGCCGATGCCCTGGGCGCCGCGGTGGGCGCCAGCCGCGCCGCAGTCGATGCCGGCTGGATTCAATACAAGTACCAGGTCGGCCAGACCGGCAAGACGGTGCGGCCCGACCTGTACATCGCCTGCGGCATTTCGGGCGCAATTCAGCACCTGGCCGGTATGGGTTCGTCCAAGGTGATCGTGGCGATCAACAAGGACGCCGAGGCGCCCATCTTCCAGGTGGCTAACTACGGCATCATCGGCGACCTGTTCACCGTCGTGCCGGCGCTGACCGCCGAAGTCAAGAAGCGACTGGGCTAATAAAGAAGTCTAACGCCGTGCTAACGGAGCGCTAGCGTTATTCTAACGCAAGTGAACTACAATGAGACACGTAGTCAAGGGGAATTTCCCGGGGCTGCGTGTCTTTTTATCTGGAAATTGGAACAGAGCAGTTCTGCGTAAAGCGAAGGGGAGATCAAAAATGGGTAAGATTGTGGGTATTGACCTGGGAACGACGAACTCAGTGATTGCTGTGATCGAAGGCGGTGATCCGGTGGTCATCGTCAATGCTGAGGGCAACCGCACGACGCCTTCGGTGGTCGCGTTTACCAAAAACGGCGAGCGCCTGGTGGGTCAAACTGCCAAGCGCCAGGCGGTGGTGAACCCGGAAAATACCGTCTTTTCGATCAAGCGCTTCATGGGTCGGCGTGTCGATGAGACGCAGAGTGAACAAACGATGGTGCCTTACGAGGTGTTCNNGTGCCCACGGGTGACGCGTGTGAAGATCCCGCTGAACGGCAAGACGTACACGCCGCAGGAGATTTCGGCCATGATCCTGCAAAAGCTCAAGGCCGATGCCGAGGCTTACCTGGGTGAACCGGTGAGCGAGGCGGTGATCACCGTACCGGCCTATTTCAACGATGCCCAGCGTCAGGCGACCAAGGACGCCGGCAAGATCGCCNNGGGCGATGTCAAGCGCATCATCAACGAGCCGACCGCGGCCGCGCTGGCCTATGGCCTGGACAAGAAGGCCAATGAAACCATCCTGGTGTTCGACCTGGGTGGCGGTACGTTCGACGTCTCGGTGCTGGAAGTGGGTGACGGGGTCATCGAAGTCAAATCGACCCACGGTGATACTCACCTGGGCGGCGACGACTGGGACCAGCGCGTCGTCAACTGGATGGCGGATGAGTTCCGTCGCGAGCAGGGCATCGACCTGCGCCAGGACCGCCAGGCCTTGCAGCGCCTGAAGGAAGCGGCCGAAAAGGCCAAGATCGAGCTGTCGAGTCTCATGGAGACCGAAATCAACCTGCCGTTCATCACGGCCGATGCCAGCGGCCCCAAACACTTGCAGATGAAGCTGACACGGGCGAAGTTCGAACAGCTGACGGCCGATTTGGTCGAGCGCTGTGTGGCGCCGTTCAAGCAGGCGCTGAAGGATGCCCGCCTGGAGGCGTCGCAGCTGGATGAGGTGGTGCTGGTGGGCGGCGCAACCCGTATGCCGATGGTGCAGGATATGGTGCGCAAGCTGGCACAGGGCAAGGAGCCGCACAAGGGCGTCAACCCGGATGAGGTGGTCGCGGTGGGCGCCGCCTTGCAGGGCGGCGTGTTGGGCGGCCAGGTCAAAGACGTGCTGCTGTTGGACGTGACGCCGCTGAGCCTGGGCGTGGAGACGCTGGGCGGCGTGATGACGCCGTTGATCGAGCGCAACACGACCATCCCGGTGCGCAAGAGCCAGGTCTTCAGCACGGCCGAGGACAGCCAGACGGCGGTCACCATTCACGTCCTGCAAGGTGAGCGCACGGTCGCCAGCGACAACATGAGTCTGGGCATGTTCAACCTGGAGGGTATTCCGCCGGCGCCGCGCGGCCTGCCACAGATCGAGGTCGCCTTCGACATCGACGCCAACGGCATTTTGAACGTGACCGCGNNTGACAAGGCCACCGGCCGGGAGCAGTCGATTCGGATCACCGCCTCGACCAACCTGAAGAAGGACGACGTCGAGCGTATGGTGCGTGAAGCCGAGCGTAACGCAGCGGCCGACAAGCGGCGCAAGGAACTGATCGAGGCGCGTAACAACGCCGATGCCGTCGTCTATGCGACCGAAAAGGCGCTGAAGGACCTGGGCGATAAGGTGCCGGCCAGTGACCGCCGCCACATCGAGGACCAGGTGACCGANGCGCGTAAGGTGGTCAAGGGTGAGGACATCACCGCCATCCAACAGGCCACGGAGCGCTTGCAGCAGGCGAGTTACGCCCTGTCGCAGCAGCTGTACCAGGCGCAGACGAACGGCGGCAACGGCAGTAACGGGCACGGTTACGACCAGGCGGCGTCGCCCAGCGACGAAGATGTCGTCGAGGGCGAATTCCGGCCAGTGTAATCAGGTTACCTCAGTCATCGGATAAAACGAACGGGACGGCAGCGCCGTCCCGTTCCTATATCGAGTGTCAATCGCCATCTTGAGTCACCGGAGGGCGGCTCAACGTGGCTGTGGCGGTTTCAACCGCCCGGTTGTTTTACGCGCGGCGCCGCAGCGCAGCGTAACCCGCGGCCAGCGCACCACCGGCCAGGGCCAGCAGCGGCAGCAGACTGGCGCCCGACACAGCGCCTACGCCCGACAACGTGACGGCCGTCGGTGTTGCACCCGTGTAGGAGAAGGTATCGATGCCGATGTAGTCGGAGTTATTGCCAGCAGGGCCAGCGTTGGTCACGAAGTAGCGGATGCGCGCATATCCTGAACCGGGTAATCGGGGCACCGCCTACAGCTTATGGGTGGTCCGAATGGCCATAATAATGCCAATAGCGCGTCTGCGCTTGACGGGCCGTTGTGGTATAATGGACGCCAGACGGCAGAACGAATGGCATGTTGGTGAAGGGGAGTCAAAAATGTTCTTTTATTGGGACCCAATCTTCTTTCTGTTCGCAATTCCACCCTTGCTCCTGGGCCTCTATGCCCAGATGAAAGTCAAGGGTGCGTTCAACAAATACTCCAAAGTACCGACGAGCCGCGGNATCACCGGCCAAGTGGCACAGTCCATCCTGCGCGCCAACGGCTTGTTCGATGTGGCGGTTGAAGAGACACAGGGCATGCTCTCNGACCACTACGACCCGCGCAGCCGGCGGCTGCGTCTGTCCCCCGATGTTTATCGGGGCAATTCAATAGCCGCGGCCGGCGTTGCAGCGCATGAGACCGGGCACGCCTTGCAGCACAGCCAGGGTTACGCACCGTTGCAGCTACGCTCGGCCTTGGTACCAGCGGTGCAGTTTTCCTCGTGGCTGCCNCAATTCTTCTTGATCGGTTTCCTGATGATGCGCTGGATCGAGGGTNNGACTTTGGGTTCTACGTTGCGCTGGGCNGGCCTGGTCTTCTTTGGCCTGGCGGCCCTGTTCGCCGTGATTACCCTGCCGGTAGAGTTCGATGCCAGCAACCGTGCCAAGCGCCTCCTGGTCGGTGAAATGATCCTCGACCAGAGTGAGATGACCGGCGTCAACGCCATGCTAAACGCCGCGGCCCTGACTTACGTCGCCGCCGCGGTACAGGCCGTGATGCAGATGCTCTATTACGCGTCATTCTCCTGGGGCGACGACGCAACTAGAGATCCCACAGACCCTACCAACCTCGATGAATGGTACAAACCCTTCACGGCTGAAGAGCCTGAAGGGTTTGCCTGAGAGCCGGTGTATGCGAGAAAGGAATACCAAAACAGTATGAATGGTTCAGAATCGTAATCTCTGGTTGACGCTGGGTGGTGTCGCGGTTCTGCTGATCGTGATCTGCCTGTGCGTCGTAGTCGCCTCCGCCAGCGTGGGCGTGATACGCAGTATCACGGCACGGTCCAATTTCAACCAGCTGCCCATCGAGCTGACGCCCCAGCTAGAGCTGCGCGTGACGGTCNNGTCCCCCACGGGCGCAGGCCACACCCGCGCCCCCATCCAGATCGTACCGGGCAGCGACGTCGAGACCGACGTCCTGACGGCCATCTACGAACAGGTCAATCCCTCCGTGGTCAATATTACCCTCTTCGGCCGGGCGGGTGACCAAACGATTCCCGGTATTCCGTTGCCCACGCCGGAGAACCCCGACGAGCCAGTCCCGATTGGTCANGGGCCCGGCTTCGTCTGGGACGCAGAAGGCCACATCGTAACCAATGCCCATGTCGTGGAGGGCGCAGACCAGGTACAGGTGACGTTTGCTGATGGGACTTACGCCATGGCTGAGGTCGTGGGCAGTGACCTCGACTCTGACCTGGCGGTGGTGAAAGTCGACCCGACGCACGCCCCTCTGGTTCCGATCACNGCGGGCAACATGGACGAGGTGCGGGTCGGTCAACGCGCGATTGCGATCGGTAACCCGTTTGGTTATGCCAACACCATGACGCAGGGCATCATCAGTGCCATCGGCCGCACGATTTCGTCCCTGACCGCATTCAACATCCCCAGTGTCATTCAAACCGATGCCTCGATCAACCCCGGCAATTCGGGCGGGCCGCTGTTGAACGCCATTGGTCAACTCATTGGCGTCAACGCCCAGATCGAAACGGGCGGCACCAGCCGCGCCAACTCGGGCGTCGGTTTTGCGATCCCGGTCTCGATCGTGGAACGCGTCATTCCGGCACTGATCGATACGGGCGTGTACCGCCACGCGTACCTGGGGCTGAGCGGGTCGACCTTTACGCCGTTTTGTGCCACGGCGTTGGGCATCGATCCGGAACTGCGCGGCGCGTACGTACAGGAAGTCGCGGACGGTGGACCGTCCGCGGCCGCTGGCCTGCGCGGCGGCTCGCGGCCCACCAATTCGAGCGTGTGTCCCCCGACNGCGGGCGGTGACCTGATTATCGCCATTGATGACCAGCCCGTGACGCGCTTCGATGACCTGTTGGTGTATTTGGAACTGCACGCCAGCCCTGGTGACACGGTGACGCTGACCGTGCTGCGTGACGGTCAAGAGGTACAGATCCCTGTGGAGCCGGCCGGCGCCCCACGCACGCAGCCGTAAAGAAGTGGGTCGTTTGCCCTGACCCAGCTGCTGCCTGGTGCGACGTGGAAGCAGGTGCGGGTGGGAACCCGCGCGCGGTGGGAAGAGACTGCGCGAAGAGTGATCATCAAGGACGCGAGATCCCTACGACGCCCGCCGGCTCATCAACGCCGGCGGGCGTCGTAGCGTTACGGTCTTGGCAGGATTGGCCGCGATGGTCCTTTTGGCCATGCCTTGACCGGCGCAGTCATGGAGCACGACGTTGGCGGTCGACGCCAGGTTGAGACAATGAAAGCCGTGAATCTGCACGAATGACTATGAGCCTATCCGAATAACCCGGAAAACGCGCCACAGTGTTGCCCCGTGACGGTTATTCGGATAGGCTCTATGACGTAAACAATCCATCCAGAAAGGTCGTCATGCTGTTTTCCCTGTTTTTCTGAAGACCCCAAACGTTTTTGCCCCTGTTGTTAGTTGTTCTGTTGGCGCTGTTGGTGCCCATCGTTCTGGCACGTTTCCAACGTGTGCCGATCGTGGTNGGGGAGATCGTGGCCGGCATTATCGTCGGNCCCTCGCTACTGGGGATCGTTGGTGAGGACGAAATCCTGCGCTTCATTGCCGATATTGGCCTGGCTTTCCTCATCTTCCTGGCCGGCATGGAGATCGACCTGACACGCCTCTTTCCAACTCGCAGCGGCGATGCGCCGCAACCCAACGGCCCCAATGTGCTACGGATCGCCCTGGCGTTGTACGGCCTGACCCTGGCGCTGGCTGTGCCGGGCGGTTTCCTGGTCACGCGAGGCGGGGCCAGCAGCGACCCCTGGTTGATGGCCTTCGTGCTTTCGGCCGTGTCGCTGGGCGTGCTGCTGCCGGTGATCAAAGACCGCAAGATGCTCAGCACGCTGTACGGCCAACTGCTTTTCCTGACCGGGCTGCTGGCCGACTTCCTGACCGTCATCCTGCTGACCGTCTACGTTCTGGTGCTGGAACAGGGCTTCAATCTGCACATTCTCTCGTTGGGGCTGCTCTTTCTGGCCTTCCTGATCCTTTACCGCGTGGGGCCACCCTTCGTGCGCATCCCGGCGGTGCGCGCCTTCCTCGACGAGTTCTCCCACGCCACGGTGCAGGTCAAGGTGCGCGGNGCGATCGCGATCCTGATCGCCTTCGTGGTGCTGGCCGAGTTCATGGGCGCCGAGATGATCCTGGGCGCGTTTCTGGCCGGCATGATCATCACGCTGCTGCGCTCGCCGGACGATGATGTCCTGGTAGAGAAGCTGGAGGCCTTTGGCTTCGGCTTTTTCATCCCCGTCTTCTTTGTTCTGGTGGGGGTGAAGATCGACCTGCACGCGCTGCTGGCCCAGCCGGAGGCGCTGCTTCTGTTGCCGGCGCTCTTCGGCGCCGCATTGGTGATTAAGCTGCTCCCCATGCTGGCAACCCGGCGCTGGCTGACCGGCCGCGAGATGCTGGCCGGCGGCTTCCTGCTCAACACGCACTTGTCGCTGGAGGTGGCCATTGCCGTGGTGGGGCTGCGCACCGGCCTGCTCGATCAGGCCACCAGCACCACCATCATCCTCTTCGCCATCCTGACCGTCGTCACCATGCCGCTGATTTTCAACGCCCTCATGCCGGTAATCCAGCAGCGACGGCGGNNGGTTTGGTGGTTGCCGTGGGGTCAACGATCTGGGGCCAATGTGGCGGCTGAGCTGCGCAGCCACGGTGATGATGTATCGTTCCTGGAGGACGACGAGGCGTGGGCCCGGCGTGCGGCAAGCGCCGGCTTTGCCGTGATTCAGGGCCGCGCTGATGCCGCAGGGCTGGCCCAATTGCCGGCGGGTCAGGTGGAGACGCTGCTGGCCCTGCAAGAAAACGANCGGGCCAATCATGCCATCGCCGCCCGCGCCAAGGAGTTGCAGGTACCCAACGTGGTGGCGTTGGTGGAGAACCCGGCGCGGNNCGCGGAGTTCATCGCCCTGGGTGTGCAGCCCTTCGTCAACGCGCTGCACCGGGCCACTATGATCGCCATGATGGCGCGTAACCCCAACACCTATGCCTTGCTGACCTCGACCAGCGATCAGCGCGACATCGTCGAAGTGCGCCTGCGCAATCCCCACATCGCGGGCAAACGGCTGCGTGAGCTGCAACTACCCGGCGACTATCTCGTGCTGTCCATCCGCCGCGGCAGCGAGCTTCTGATCCCCCACGGTAACACCAGGGTGGAGTACAACGATCGCCTCAGCCTGCTGGGCGACCTGACCAGACTGGACGAGGCGCGCGGCCTGTTGGAGGGTGGCTTCACGCCCGCGCCAACCGTAACCTGACAATTCGTCGGAGAGGGCTTGTTTGCAGGAATGCATCCACAACATGCTGTACCACGATCGCTGCCCACGACGACATGTCGCCGCGCCGGCTTGTAAGGTGGTCTCTCCGACAACCTNGCTAGCCGGGTACAATCAGGCCGGTGACACGTTGTGCGCACGCAGCCAGTCCACCAGTTCGGACTGGGCAACCTGCGTCTGCACGCTGTTTGCCAGGTCGCGCACGGTCACCACGCCAGCGGCCAATTCATCATCGCCCAGGATGAGCGCGAAACGGCCNNGGGCATGGTCGGCCTGTTTGAGCTGGGCCTTGAGGCTGTTGCGGTAGGGTAATAGTGCACCAATCTCCGCCCGGCGCAAGTCTTGCTGCAGCACGAAAGCCGCCTCTTTGGCCGCCGNCCCGCGATAGGCCAGCATCAGTCCTGGCGCCGGTAACGGTGGAACAGACACCCNCTGCGCTTTCATGGCCAGGATGATGCGTTCGATACCGGAGCCAAAACCGACCCCTGGCGTCGGTGGCCCACCCAGTTCTTCGGCCAGGCCATCGTAACGACCGCCGCCACACACCGCGGCCTGCGCCCCAATGTCCTGCGCCCATACCTCGAACACCGTTTTGACGTAATAATCGAGGCCGCGCACGAGTCGTGGGTTGACGGTGTAGGGGCGCTGCAGCGCGTCGAGGTAACGGCGTAAGGTTGCAAAATGATCGCGGCTCACGCAGAGGTAGTCGTGGATCAGCGGCGCCGCCTCCAGCAGCGGCCCCATCGCCGGGTCTTTCGAGTCGAGCAGGCGCAGCGGGTTACGCGCCAGGCGCGTGCGGTCGGTTTCGGACAGCTGGTCATGCAGGGGCGTGAAATAGGCGCGCANGCGTCGACNGAACCCGGGCCGGCAGGTGCGGCAGCCGGTGCTGTTGACCATGAACGAAAGACCGCCGAACCCCAGAGCGGCATACAGGTCCCAGGCGATGCTCATGACCTCGACGTCGATGCCGGGGTCNNCTTCGCCCAAGGCTTCGACATTGAACTGGTGATGGATCCGATAACGACCGGCCTGTGGCTTTTCCTGGCGGAAAATCGGCCCCACGGCAAAGAGGCGCACCGGCGATGGGCGTGTGTGCATACCGTGCTCCACGTAAGCACGCACAATACCCGCGGTGAATTCAGGGCGCAGTGTGGTNNCTTCGCCGCCTTTGTCCCGGAACGAGTACATCTCTTTTGCACGACCAGGTCCGAGCCTTCGCCCGCCGCGGGTAAACAGCTGCGTCTGCTCGAAGATCGGCGTATCGATCGGCTCGAAGCCGTAGGCNNCGGTGATGCGCTGAATCTGGCCAAGTACAGTGCGCCAGTACGGCCACGCTTCGGGCAAAATATCGCTGGTTCCGGTCGGTGCGGTGTATTTCATATGGACCTTTTTCGCTGCGGCCTGATTGGCCCAGGTTTTCGTGCCCGACATTATAACCGGGCCAATCTGGACGCGCAAACGCGATTTGACCTTACTTTGACATCCTTCTACGTTCATGGTATGATATGGCCGCTTTTGTTAGCACTCTCGGTATGAGAGTGCTAAATCAAATCGCCAGTGGGCCAGGATGATGGTTGACGAACTCAGTGCGCGCAGGCAAATCGTGCTCGGTCTGGTGGTACGCGAATACATTGCCCGGGGCATCCCGGTTGGTTCGCGCGCTATCCTCGACCTGTACGACCTGGGCGTCAGCCCGGCGACGGTGCGCAACGAGATGGCGGCCCTGGAAGACCTGGGTTACCTGACGCACCCGCACACCTCCGCGGGGCGTATGCCGACCGAAGAAGGGTACCGTTATTTCGTCGAACACCTGCTGGGTGATACCATGCTGCCGTCCGAAGACCGGCTGCAGATCAGCCACCAGTTTGGGCAGGCGCGTGCCGAGCTGGACCAGTGGGTCAAACTGGCGGCCGCGGTACTGGCCCACACGGTGCGCAGCATTGCCCTGGCCACACCGCCCAAAGCGTCGAGCAGCCGGCTCAAACGCGTCGAGCTGATCGAAATTGCGACGGCATCNGTGCTGATGGTGCTGGTGACACAAGAGGGCAGTGTCAAACAGCAGATGTTGAATCTGCCAGTGGCCGCGGAAGTGCTGCAGCGTTTGAGCAACGAACTCAACGAACACCTCGCGGGGCGGACGAGCGAGCAGATACGCGCACAGGCNCACACCCTGGAGCGCTGGCCTACNGATATCGTGGAGCTGATCATATCGGTGATGACGCGCCTGGACATGCCAGCCAACGAGATCTACCGTGAAGGTTTGAGCCACGCGCTGATCGATCCGGAATTCGCGGAAGGCGACATGATTCGTCGCGTGGTGGAGATCATCGAAACGCGACCCCTCCTCGAGACGATTCTGTCCGAAACGCGCACCACGGACGGCGTGCAGGTGATCATTGGGGGTGAGGGCCGCTGGCGTGAGCTGAACAACGTCAGCCTGGTTCTGTCACGCTACGGCGTCGACGAAGGGGCGAGCGGGGTGTTGGGTGTATTGGGGCCGCTGCGCATGCCGTACGGGCGTACGATTTCCGCGGTGCGCTACGTGTCGACGCTGATGAGTGAGCTGCTGCAAGAGTTTTATGGTTGAACCTGAGGTATCAGAAAGGATTGCCCGGCCTGGCCCATGCAGGTTCCACAGCGAGGGCGTTCGGTGAACGCGATGGATGATGTAACGCAAGACAAGCCATACGAGACAGTACCAACCGACCTGGATGGAACGAGCAACGAGCGCGACTCGACTGGTGGGCCATTTGACGGTGAAGCGCCAGGAGAGCTACCCGCGTCGACCATCGACGACAGATTGCAGGCGCTTCAGACCGAACTGGCAGCGGCGCAGGCGGAAGTCGCCGACTACAGGACCGCTGGCTGCGCGCCGTGGCCGAGGCGCAGAATATTCGTCGCCGCGGAGCGGGCGGCCGTCGAGCTGACTTTGAGCGCCAACGAACGGCTGCTGCTGCAGATTCTGCCGGTGGTGGATGATTTCGACCTGGCCTTTGCCCATTTGCCGGCCGACCTGAGTGAACAAGACCAGAGTTGGGTGGACGGTTTTGCCCTGATCCTGCGTAAGCTGCAGGCCGTCCTGAACCGGGAAGGGGTGGTTGCCATCGAGACGGCCGGTATGACGTTCGACCCCAACCTGCACGAAGCGGTCACGTACGAAACGGCCGAGGGGTTTACTGAGAATCAAATTATCGGCGAAATACGTAAAGGCTACCTGTTGGTGACCGGGTACTACGGCCGACCATGGTGCGCGCCGCACGCGCCGACTGAACACTGCCGCGCTGGCAGCGAAACACACACACCGGCCCATCGTGGGCGCAGCAGGCCGTGCCCCACGGAGCGACCGCCAAGGAATAATGAGGAGCAACAATGGGTAAAATTATCGGCATCGATTTGGGAACCACCAACTCAGTGGTTGCAGTCATGGAAGGCGGCGAGCCGGTCGTAATTTCCAGCATCGAAGGATCGCGCCTGATCCCATCGGTGGTGGCAGTCAACACCAAGACCGGTGAGCGCCTTGTCGGGCAGGTANNGCGCCGGCAGGCCATCACCAACCCGGATAACACGATCTTCTCCGTCAAACGCCTGATGGGGCGCAAGTATACCGACGCGATGGTACAGAAGGCACGCCAGATCCTGCCGTACAAGATCGTGGACAAACCAAACGGCGATGCCTGGGTCGAAATGGGTGGGCGCGAGTACTCCCCGCCGGAGATTTCGGCCATGATCTTGCAGAAGCTGAAGGCCGATGCCGAAGCCTACCTGGGCGAGCCGGTCACCGAAGCGGTGATCACCGTGCCAGCGTACTTCAACGATAGCCAACGCCAGGCGACCAAAGATGCCGGCAAAATCGCCGGCCTCGACGTCAAACGAATCATCAACGAACCGACCGCCTCGTCCCTGGCGTACGGCCTGGAAAAGAAGAAGGACGAGCAGATCGCAGTCTACGACCTNGGGGGTGGCACGTTCGACATCTCGATCCTGGACGTGGGTGACGGGGTGTTCGAGGTGCTCTCGACCAACGGTGACACCTTCCTNGGGGGCGACGACTTCGACCAGGCGATCATCGATTGGATCGCGGACGAGTTCCGCAAGGAGCAGGGCATCAACCTGCGTCAGGACCGCATGGCCTTGCAGCGCCTGAAGGAAGCGGCCGAAAAGGCCAAAATCGAGNNCCTGTCGACCGTCATGCAGACGGAGATCAACCTGCCGTTCATCACGGCTGATGCCAGCGGCCCCAAACACCTGTCGATGGTGCTCTCACGGGCCAAATTGGAGCAGTTGACCGAAAACCTGATCCAGCGCACCCTTGGCCCTNNGTGCAGCGCGCTCGAGGATGCCAAACTCAAAGTGGCTGACATCGACGAAGTGGTACTGGTGGGTGGTATGACCCGCATGCCGGCCGTACAGGAAGCGGTGCGCAAGCTGTTTGGCAAAGAGCCGCACAAGGGCGTCAACCCGGACGAGGTGGTGGCTTTGGGCGCGGCCATTCAGGCCGGTGTGCTCAAGGGCGACGTCAAAGACGTGCTCCTGCTGGACGTCACCCCACTGACCCTGGGCATCGAAACCCTGGGCGGTGTGATGACCGCGCTGATCGAGCGCAACTCGACGATCCCGACGAAAAAGAGCCAGGTNTTTTCGACCGCATCGGACATGCAGACCAGCGTCGACATCAAGGTGTTCCAGGGCGAACGCCCAATGGCCAACGACAATAAGATGCTCGGTAACTTCATCCTGGATGGGATTCCGCCGGCGCCCCGCGGTATGCCGCAGATCGAGGTCACGTTCGACATCGATGCCGATGGTATCCTGCACGTTTCGGCCAAGGACAAGGCAACGGGACGTGAACAGGCGATTCGTATCACAGCCTCCAGCGGCCTCAACCAGGGCGAGATCGACCGCATGGTCAAGGATTCGGAGCGTTTCCGCGCCGAAGACCAGCGGCGTAAGGACGAGGTGGAGGCGCGCAACCACGCGGACAGCGCCGCGTACCAGGTAGAGAAATTTGTGCGTGAGTCGGGCGATCATATGAGCGCCGATGATAAGTCACTGCTGGAAAGTAAAATCGCCGCCGTACGTTCGTCCCTCCAGGGCAGCGATGCGACTCACATGCGCAGCGCGACCGACGACCTGATGCAGGCCTGGCAGCAGGTGGGGACGCGTATGCAGCAGACGGCGGGCGGTCAGGCTGGGCCACAGCCTGGGCCAGCCGATGACGGTGCTGCCCCGGGTAGTGACGAGGACGTCATCGACGGTGAGTTCAGGCAGGTGTGAGGGAAGTTGGAAGTTGGAAGTTGGATAGGGGATAGTAGGCGATGAGGGGGAACCCGCTTCCGGGGAGGAGGCGGGTTTCTGGTTGTTGGCAGACTGGCGGCTTTCTCCAGCCTGAAACACTCCCTCTCCCGATTTCTTTGACAGCTGAATGTATCAATGTTACACTGTCGCTAACTGGCGCCGGGGAGCAGACAACGATCGTGACCACGCATGTCGTACAAGTGGCCCGCAAGGTGCGATGCACGCTTCAGGATTACGCCCGATCGACGTGCGGCGTGACCTGGGCGAAGTAGCCGACCTGATCGGGGATGCGTTTGCTGACGAGCGGNNATCAGGGCGAGCCAGCGCCCTGCGTGAGATGCGCACCCTGGGACAGATGGGCCCATTTACCCAGTTTCTCAGCCGGGTCAGCACTGAATTCGACGATATGCTCGGCGGGTTCGTGTGGGTCGAAGATAACCACGTGATCGGCAACGTCACGGTCCAGCGGGCCGATACCTACGGCCAGCGTTGGGCGATTGCCAATGTCGCGGTGGCGCCCGCGTTCCGCGGTCGAGGAATCAGCCGTAAACTGATGGCTGCCGCCCTGGAACACATCACAAGCCGGGGTGGCAAGTGGGTCGTGCTGCAGGTGCGTCAGAACAACGACGTGGCGCGGNNGCTGTACGAGCGCATGGGATTCGACACCCTCGGCGGTATCGGCGACTACCGCCTGGAACGGTTGCCGGCCAACCTGGATAGTTCACCCCTGATGATACACCCCTGCACAACNAGCGAGTGGCATGCCGTGTACGAGTTGGCAACGGCCGGCACGCCCAGCCTCATGCAGTGGTGGCAGCCGGTTCGGGCCGACGAATTCCAGATGTACCTGGAGCGCCGTGTCCAAGAGTCGTTTCTGCGCCTGGTGGGCCATTCACGTGTATTTCGCCTGGCCGTCCCCAACACACACGGTAGCCGTCCGTTCGATGCGGTCGCCATCATCCATGCGGCCCGTTGGCGNGGGACCCACAGCTTGCGGGTATACGTACACCCCGAACAGCATGGTACACTTGAAGTTCCACTGTTGGCCAACGTCCTGCAGATTCTACAGGACTTTCCCGTTTTTCCGATCACAACCCGTGTACAAGCCACCCATGAGCCGCTGATCGCTGCCCTGCGCATGTTCGGTTTTTGCGAAGTCAAGACCCTGCTGACCATGCGCAAACGTCTATGACGCGCAGCGCCATACGGGTGGCTCACTTGGCACGGCCGTAGCCATTGATCGAATGTAACCACCGAATGGCCCGGATGGCGATGCGCCTCCAACCTGAACTGCACCCGGACCGCGCCGAACAGCATGTCAAATCAAATGATAATGTTACCGAGCGGGGTCATTCACTCAAATGATAATGTTACCAGGCAGCCCTCTCCTTTCAGGTGATGAATTGGACACTCTACTGCCCCATGGGCGGGGAGGCCAGATTGGATAGCCGCGACCACGGCCCCACGTCGTCGTAGCGGCTGTGGGTATGTGGGCAACTTGGAGTGGAACGGAAAGTTGTCCACATATCCACAGCCGATCCGCCATGTGTGCGAATCAGGTAAGACGAGCGGGGGTCGTTTGGATGGGGGAGTTGTCAACGCCAACCACTCATTGCCTGAGGGTGGCGGTCCGGTTTGGGCCATGAGGGTGGCAAAGATATCCTCGGTGACGCCAGGTTGGGCGCAGGGAAGTGCAAAGAGTTGGTCAATGGCATCATAGATGTTCTGGCGGAGTTGGCGGGGGTTGATACGATCGCGTAGCTGCTCGAGTTGTGTACGTTGTGTCGGAAGGAGTACATTGGTCGCACAGAGACGGTCGAAGGGAGTGCGGGCCTCATCGTAGCGTCGGCGAATGCGCACCTGCTCGCCGTCTTCCATGACGGGTTGCTTGGCGCACAGCCGCATGACAGGCTGGAAGAGGTTGTAATAGAGCCACATTTGGTTGTACAGGCGGTTCATGGCTAATGTCTGGGCGACCGTGTCGAGGCGCTCATTGCCCAGGTAGGCACGCACCAACGTATCATTCTTCTGTTCGACAAAACGATTGTCATTCTTGTGATAGGGTCGGCTGCGCGATAAGCGCACGCCCTTCACCAATTCCTTCCAGAAAGCTACCAGGTGGTCGTTGAAGAACTCACTCCCGTTGTCCGGATGCAGTTCGCGGATCGGAAAGGGCAAGCGCAGCTGAATGCGCAGGAAACTGTCTTGCATGACTCGATAACTGCGCCCCAGCACCGCCACCCGCTCGCTCCAACCCGTAGCCACATCGATCATCTGCAGGGTGTGTACATACTCGCCGCTCGCACTGGACCCGCTGTGATGAACCGTGTCCACCTCGAAGTGCCCTGGCTCCGTTTCATCCCAGCCGATACGCTCCATCGGCACCTCGCGCCTGACCTGGTTCGCCCGCGCCGACCCTTGCGTGGCAATCGCCGATCATCCTGCCCGATACGCACCAGAATCCGACTCACTGTCGCTGTGCTGATCTCGCGCAACTGCGCACGTAAGCTCTCACTCACCTCCAACTCCCCGTGCTTCTCCAACTGGTTGGCCATCCACTCCAGGTTCGGCCGCAATCGCTCCGCACACAGATAGTCGAAACTGGGCGCAATCACACGCAGCGCATCTTCCACTTCCGCGCCATACACCCGCCCGCGTTGTCGCCCCCGCTTCTCCCGCTTCGGCACCCCTTCATATGTCGAATCAGACTCTTGCGATGACATCCCGTCATCGCTTCCATCTCATCCAGCAACGCCTGCCGCTCACGCCGGTTCGCCTTCTTATACCGACGCTGCATCATCCGTAAATACTTGTATCGCTCATCAATCAACATCTTCTCGTCTTCGGACATGGTTCCCCCGGTAACATTTTCATTTGAGTGAACCATACCACGTCGGTAACATTTTAGCTGATTGAATACGAACAGTTGACAGTCCACAAAAAGTTGGGGTATACTTGGGGCGACCATGCCACCCATGAAGGCCCGGTGGCCGAACGCTGGCCGGCAGCGGCTTGTACGCCCACGGTCAGCCAGAGGTGATTGAAATGCCACCATCGCTCGACGAGGCTTGTGCGCGCTGGAGGCGGCGATTCGTGCTCAAAATGCGGCCGAATCGACGCCACAGACGGTCCTGGCACTGCTGAGCCTCGATGCCAGTGCCGGCGATCTACTGGCGGCACACCTTGCCACACAGGAAACGCTGCCCGTACCCATGCAGGAGCGCCTCGCACGCGGTGACGAGATCGCAGCGGCGGAACTCCAGCAGGCGGCTCTCCTGACGGGCGGGTTGGATGCCGCCCTGATAACGAACCTGCAGGCACTCCACCAGCGCGCGGGTGGTGATTCGTACGCCGGCCGCGCTCACGCCGGACGAGATCATGCGCGGACGCACGATGACGCCGAAGCTGCAGCCACCCTGATGGCGACGCTGTGCCTGGCGCCCGCCCCACCGGTCCACTGGCCGATCTACTCGACCCCGGCCGAACCGCCGCCGGCGGATGTAGCCCAGCTGCAGCAGGAACTGCAACGCGCACGCCAGCGTACGATCGAGCTGGAGCAGAACTCCCAGCGCCTGTCACGCCCTGGCGGCCGCCAACAATGAAGTGGACCGCCTGCGCTCCCTGCTCAACCAACCGGCCAGGGCCGCCGCCGCAGCCGACCTGGCGGGAGGGTCTGCGTCTCGTGCTGTGGGGCTGCTGCTGCTGATTTTGGGTATCGCGGCCTACTTTCTGCGTGCCGCGCTCAATTTACCCTGGCCATGGCTGTTTGTCGGCTTTGTGATCCTGGTTGGGGTACCGCTGGGCCTGTACTTTGGTGTGGTCTACATCGGTCGGGAAGTCGCCACTTGAGCGTCGACCGGCTCATCGGCTATGCCGCGGTCTTGCTGGTGGCGGCCATCCTGCTGTTTGCCCTGTTCGACCGCGCGAACGGCACCTATGCACAGCGGGTCGGCACGGTAGCCAGCCGTTGGGTGGGCGGCGCGCTACAATCACCGATTACCCTGGTGCGCGGTAGTGGCGGCGCCGCAGCCTTTCCTGACCGCACTGCGCGGTCGCTCACCGGCAGTTGCAGGGCCGGCTGCCACGCCAACGACCGTGGTCGTCGCCGCGGTAGAAACCGCCACGCCGACCGCGACGCCGGCTCCAACCGCAACGTTTACGCCGACGGTAGAGCCGACGGTGGTGGTCACGGCCACGCTGGCGCCAACGACTACGGCAACGATCGCGGTAGGTGGGCAGGTACGGGTGACGGGGACGCAGTTTCTCAATGCCCGGCGCGGCCAGCCAACTTTCAACTGGTAACCCGCTTCGATGAAAACGCCATCCTCTCGGTGCTGCAAGGCCCCGTGCAGGCCAATAATTATCAGTGGTGGGAAGTACGCAATGACCAGGGCCAGGGCTGGTGCGCCGATGAATGGCTGCAAGCCGTGCCCTAGCTCGAAGGAGTAGTCGGAAGGAGGCCGCATTTGAGTAAGGTTGTTGCACTAATCATGGCCGGCGGGGAAGGCACCCGTCTCAGCGTGTTGTCTGAACAGCGTGCCAAACCTTCGGTGCCCTTTGCCGGCAAATACCGGGTTATCGATTTTACGCTGTCCAACTGTGTCAACTCGGGCATCTACAATGTCGCGGTCTTGACCCAGTACCGGCCTCATTCGCTGAATGATCATATCGGTATCGGTAAGCCATGGGACCTGGATCGCAATCGGGGCGGTGTGCGCCTGCTGCAGCCCTACAAAGGCCGACGGGCCGAAGACTGGTACAAGGGCACCGCGGACGCCGTCTATCAGAACCTGGGTTACCTGGATGATACTGACGCCGATGTGGTGGTGGTGCTGTCGGGCGATCACATCTACAAGATGGATTATGGGCCGATGCTGGACTTCCACCGCGACATCGGCGCCGCGATGACGGTGGCGGTGATGAACGTACCGTTGGAGGAGACCGACCGCTTTGGCATCATGACGGTCGACGAAAACCAGCGCGTTGTCGAGTTCACCGAGAAGCCCAAGNNGCGCGACAAAGGCACGTTGGCTTCGATGGGCATCTATGTATTCGATCGCGACGTGCTGGAGGCGCGCCTGCGCCGCGAGGCCAGCAAAGAGTCCAACCTCGACTTCGGCAAACACGTCATTCCCGGTTTGATCGGGGACACGCCGGTGTACGCCTATCCTTTCGAGGGTTACTGGGTCGATGTGGGCACGGTCGATTCGTACTGGGAGACCAACCTGGCCCTGCTCGAAGAGAAACCGGCCCTCAACCTGTACGACACCTCCTGGGTCATCCATACGCGTAGCCAGGAACGACAGCCGGCCAAAATTGGCTTGCAGGGGCGTGTGAGCAAGAGCCTGGTGTGCAACGGCTGTAACGTGCGCGGCCAGGTTGAACACTCGGTGCTCTCACCTGGGGTGTATGTGGCCCTGGGGCGTTCGTGCGCGATTCGATCATCATGAACGACACCTACATTGGGTGGGGCGGTCGTCGACAAAGCCATCATCGATAAAAACGTGTGGATCGGCGCCGGCGCGGTTGTCGGTGATGGGGACGAGAACACACCCAACGCCCGCGAACCAGAGAAATTGTCCACGGGCATCACGCTGGTGGGCAAAGGCGCGCATNNTCCGCCCAATATTCGCATCGGGCGCAACGTGCTGGTCAACAGTGACTGCGACGAATCGGCCTTCCCGGAGCACGACGTGGCCAGCGGCGAGACAATCGGCTGAGGGATAGGGTTGAGATGGACAATCAGATGAACCACAGAGGAAGGGCAGCATGAAAGTTCTCGCCATGATCATGGCCGGCGGGGAAAGTCCGGCCCTCAGTGTATTGACCGCCACACGTGCCGAGCCGGCCGTCCCGTTTGCCGGCAAGTTCCGCATCATCGATTTTGTTCTCTCCAATTGCGTCAATTCGGACATCTACAATGTCGCTGTCCTGACCCAGTACGAACCACGCATTGATNNCGAGCACATTGCCCTGGGCAAACCGTGGGACCTGGACCGCGCCGCCGGCGGTGTGCGCATCCTGCAGCCCTACCCCACCAAGGCTGGGGGCGGCTGGCAGCGCGGNACGGCCGACGCCATTCGCACCAACCTCGATTTTGTGCGCGAGGCCAACGTGAGCACGGTGCTGATCCTGGCCGGTGACCACTTCTACAAGATGGATTACCGCAAACTGCTCGAACACCACAACCAGGTCGACGCGGATGTAACGGTACCGGTGCGTGAAGTGGCNCCGTTCGATGCCTACCGCTTTGGTATGGTCAAAACCGAATCCGACGGGCGCATCAGTCTGTTCGAGGAGAAGCCGCGGCGCACACGCAGTACCCTGGCCTCGATGGGTATCTACGCCTTCAAGCGCGATGTGTTGGTCAACTGGCTGACGAAAGAGGGCAAGGATCAGGTCGATTTCGGCCGTGAAGTGATGCCCAGCCTGGTCAGACGGCGGCGCGTCCACGCCTTCAGCTTCGACGGTTACTGGGCTGACATCGGAACAGTTCAGGCCTACTGGGAAGCCAACATGGCCCTGCTGGCGGAGACNCCCGCTCTCGAATTGGACGACCCACGGTGGGTCATCCACACACGCAGCGAAGAACGACCACCGGCCTGGATCGGCCCTGACGCCAACGTCGACGGTAACCTGCTGACTGACGGCTGCCGCATCGAAGGGCGTGTGGTCCGCTCGGTGATTTCGCCGGGCGTGGTGGTCAGTNNCGCGGCGCTCGTGCGCGACTCGATCATCCTGACCGATACCGTCATTGCTGAAGGCGCCACGGTCGATCGGGCCATCATCGACAAACGCGTGGTGGTGGGCGAAAACGCACAGGTCGGCGTGGGTGACGACAATACGCCCAATCGTCGCGAGCCGGCACGGATCAATACTGGCCTGACGCTCATCGGTAAGGGCAGCCGCATCCCGGCCAACGCCCGTATTGGCCGCAACTGCGTCATCGGTGTGGGGCGTACGCCGAAGGATTTTGCTGATCTGGTAGTACCCAGCGGCGAGACCATCTAGTGCCGGAGTGGGGTGATCGTTCGGGGTTTTGACCACTGAGCGCAGGGTGCGGCGGCCGAACGTATTTCCCGACCTGGCACAAACAAGTGGGGAGGCTTGTTGTGCGGCGTGTACTTTTCATCATTCTTGGACTATTTCTGGCTCTACTGCTGATCGTCCCCCTCGGNGGATACCTCTTTCTGCGACGCTCGCTGCCGGTGACCAACGGGACAGTGCGTTTGGCCGANCCCCAGGCCCCGATCGAGGTCGTGCGCGATACGCGCGGTGTCCCGTACATCTATGCGCAGAACGACCTCGATGCCTACTTTGCCCTGGGGTACGTTCATGCGCAGGACCGCCTGTGGCAGATGGAGGTGCAGCGACGCATTGGCGGCGGCCGCCTCTCCGAAGTGCTGGGCGATGCGACGCTCAATACCGACAAGTTCCTGCGGACGTTGGGCACTTACCGCNNGGCCGAACAGGCCTGGCCCAGCCTGTCACCCCAGGCGCAGCAGGTCGTCGAGTCTTACGTCGCGGGGATCAATGCCTATCTGGCCTCGAACCCGCCGCTGCCCGTGGAATTTACCATTCTCGGCTTCAAGCCGGANCCCTGGCGGCCCGCCGACGTGATGGTGTGGGCCAAGATGATGGCCTGGAACCTCGGNGGAGACTACGATGAAGAAACNATCCGCAGCCAGGTCATCCAACGGGTCGGCGAGGTGCGGGCGCGGNNGCTCCTGCCCGGTTACCCGGACAGCGGTCCCTTCATCATTCCCAACTGGCCGACCGCCTCCAGCGGGCTGATCGACATTTCGACCCAACTGCGGCAGCAGTTTGGGCTGGGCGGTCTGGACATTGGCAGCAACAACTGGGTCGTCGCCGGCAGTCATACGACGACCGGCAAACCCCTGCTGGCCAATGACCCGCACCTGGCTGCCCAGATCCCGGCCATTTGGTACCTGGCCAGCCTGCAGGGCGGCAACCTGCACGCCGTCGGCGCGACCCTTCCCGGCCTGCCGGCGATCGTCATCGGCCACAACGAGCACGTCGCCTGGGGCGTCACCAACCTGGGGCCAGACGTGCAGGACCTCTATATCGAACGCGTCAACCCGGCGAACCCCAACGAAGTCGAAGTCAACGGCAGCTGGCAGCCGCTGACCGTCGTCAGCGAGACGATTCGGGTCAAAGGCGAGGACGAGCCGATCTACTGGGCCNNGCGGGCCAGCCGGCATGGGCCTCGTCTCGGACGTNNCCTGAGCGATCCCGGGACGACGCTGGCCCTGCGCTGGACCGCGCTGGACAACAACGATTCGACGATGGAGGCCTTCCTGGGTTTGCAGTACGCCCGGAACTGGGAGGAATTCCGCAACTCCCTGCGCTCCTACGTTGCGCCGTCGCAGAACTTCGTCTACGCCGACACCGATGGCAACATTGGCTATTACGGGCCGGGCCGCATTCCAATTCGAGCCAAGGGGGACGGTTACGTCCCCGTGCCCGGTTGGAACGACGAGTACGCCTGGAAGGGGTACATCCCCTTCGACGACCTGCCGCACGAATACAACCCCCGCGGCTACATCATCACCGCCAACAACCAGGTCGTGCCCGATGATTACCCGTACTTCCTGGCCAACAGTTGNGCTCCNCCGTACCGTGCAGCGCGTATCGAGCAGATGATCACGGCCAAGGACAAACTGTCGCCGCAGGATATGGCCACGATCCACGGTGACCAGCTTTCACTGCAGGCCAAACAACTGCTGCCCTACCTCGTACAGACGCCGGCCAAAACGCCGGCCGAAGAAAAAGCGTTGGAGATTCTGCGCAGTTGGGATGGGGTGACCGCACAGGGGAGCGCCGCACCGGCGATCTACGCGGCCTGGCTGGTGCACTTACAGCCGGCGATTTTTGCCGACGACCTGGGCAGCAGTCTGTTCGAGGACTTCGGCGCCGGCTTCCATCCGACCTACCTGGCGGCCACGCTGGCCAATAACAANCAGCCCTGGTGCGATAATGTGCTGACGCCGCCGATCGAAGACTGCCGCACCACGCAGCANAAGGCCCTGGCTGACGCCCTGAAAGACCTGACCGAACGTATGGGCAGCGACAATCTCGACAGTTGGCAGTGGGGCAAGATTCACCAGACGCTGTTCCCGCATACGCCGTTCAACGAAGTCGGTATGCTGAAGCGCTTCTTTAGCCGCCAGATTGCCAACGGCGGTGACGGGTCGACGGTCAACGTGGCGCCCTTCTCGGCTGAAAACCCGTACGACCAGCGGCACCTGCCATCGTACCGGCAGATTATCGACATGGACAACCTGGACGCCAGTCAGTTCGTTCAGACAACCGGGCAGTCAGGCAATGTCATGAGCAGCCACTACGACGACCTGATTACCACCTGGCAGCAGGTGCAGTACCTGCCGATGCGCTTCGTACGCGAATCGGTGCAGGGCGGGCACCCTGCGCCTCGAACCGGCGCCATAAACCTGGGGACGCCTACGAGCCTATCCGAATCACCCCGCGTACACGCCAGAACATCGCCATTTCGCGGTGGTTCGGGTAGGCGCTAAACGAGAGACGGCAGCACGGCTGCCGTCTCTCGTTTCATGCCCGGCGCGCCGGGGCTGTTGGCGCCGGCCACCTGACCACGTGCCGCGCCAGTCGTGTGACGCGTACGGCGCACACTTTGAAGTCTGGTATTTTGGCGCGAGGGTCGATATCCTCCAGCGTCAGTTCGTTGGCCGCCGCCTCGACGAAGTGGAAGGGCAGAAAGACCGTGCCCTGCGGCGAGCGCCCCGTGACCAGCACCTTGCACGCCACCCGCCCGCGGCGTGACGCCAGCTCCACCCAGTCTCCCGAGTCCACCCCCAGGTCGGTCGCGTCGTCCGGGTGCAGTTCCACCACCGCCTCGGGGTAGANTCCGTCCAGCTTGGAGCGCCGGGTGAGCGTGCCGCCGTGCCAGTGAAACAGAACGCGCCCGGTGGACAGGATGAAGGGGTAGTCGGCGCTGGGCAGCTCGTGCGGTTCGATATGTTCCAGGCTGTGGAACGTGCCGTGCCCCTTGGGGAACGTCTCGGCAAAGAGGAACGGCGAACCGGGGTGGTCGGGCGTGGGGCAGGGCCAGTGAACGCCGCCCTCCCGCTCCAGGCGGGCGTAGTCGATTCCCTGGAACGGCGGCGTCAGCACGGCCATCTCGCGCCAGATCTCGGCGGGGTCGCGGTAGTCGTAACTGGCGTACTGGCCGAAAGCCACGTGGGGCAGGGCGGCCGGCGCCGTGTCCCATGACGGTGGGGCGCCGGATCCGGGCTGGCCGCCGAGCGCGGCCAGGGCCGGGTCAANCCGTTTGCCCAGTTCGCAGATGATCTGCCAGTCAGGCATAGACTGACCGCGCGGCGGGATGGCGGCGCGCACGCGCTGTACACGCCGGTCGGAGTTGGTGAAGGTGCCATCCTTCTCGGCGAAGCTGGTGGCCGGCAGCAGAACGTCGGCGTAGGCGCACGTCTCGTTGAAGAAGATGTCCTGGCAAACGACGAACGACAGCGTTTCCAGGCAGTGGCGGGCATGGGCCAGGTNTGGCTCGCTCATCAGCGGGTTTTCGCCAAAGACGAAGAAGGCCTTCACCGCGCCGCTGCCGGCCCCGTCCACCATCTCGGTGGTGGTCAGGCCGGGCTGTGGATTCAGCCCGCTGCCCCATGCCCATCTGAATTTAGCCCGAATCGTGAGGCTGTCGACGCTCTGATAGCCCGGATAGACGTTGAACAACCCGCCCGAATCGGAACAGCCCTGTACGTTGTTCTNGCNCCGCAGCGGGTTGAGGCCGGCGCCGGGCTTGCCGAGGTGGCCGCACATGAGCGCCAGGTTGGCCAGGGCCAGGGCGTTGTCGGTGCCATGCGTACTCTGGCTGATGCCCATGCCCCAGTAGATGGCCGCNNGTGACGCATTGGCGTACAGGCGCGCCGCCCGCCGAATCTCCTCGGCCGGCACACCGGTGATGTCCGCCGCNNGCTCAGGCGTCCACCGGTCCAGGCTGGCGATATAATCGGTGAAACCCTCCGTGCGGGCCTGGATGAATTCAAGGTCGTACAGGCCCTCCTGCACGATGACGTGCGCCATGGCCTGAAACAGCACGACGTCGGTGCCGGGGCGCTGGCGCAGCCAAACGGCGGCGAAGTCGGCCAGCTCGATGTGCCGTGGGTCAGCCACGATGAGCCGTGCACCGTGCCTGCGCACCGCCTGCTTGAGGAAGGTGGCGATGACCGGGTGCGTTTCACTGGTGTTGGAACCGGTGATCATGAAACATTCGAGATCGGGCATTTCGGCGATGGCGTTCGACATCGCCGACGAACCGATGGCCATTTGCAGGCCAGTCACCGAGCCGGCGTGGCACAGGCGNNCGCAGTGGTCGACGTTGTTGGTACCCAGGAGGTGGCGGATCAGTTTCTGGAAGACGTAGTTGTCCTCGTTGGTGGCTTTGGCCGAACAGAGCGCGGCGATCGCGTCACCGCCGTGCTGCACTTTGATCTTGGCCAAACGTGTGGCCACCACGTCGAGGGCCTCGTCCCAACTGGCTGGCCGAAAGCCGTCCAGGCCGATTGGCCGGCGTCGCGCCTGGCCGGCCTGCACAGCCGCATCGTCCTTGCGAATCAGGGNGGTGGTCAGCCGGCTGGGGTGGTAGACGAAGTCGGTGCCGAAGCGGCCCTTGACGCACAGGCGGCCGTAGTTGGGGGCAACGTCGTAGGNGGCGCTGACGCGGAAGATGTGCTGCTGCGTNNCGATGTGCAGGTCGACCTGGCAACCCACGCCGCAGTACGGGCACGTCGTGCGCACAACCTGCTGTGCCTGCATGGTACCTCCTCTCTTCTTCACACATCTCCGGCGCGGCCCACCCGAAATTGCCCGGTGCTGGTGTGCGTGCCGTACCGGTGACGTTTTTACAATCAGGATGCCTCTGGCGGGTCCTGACGGGGGCGCCGCTGTGACCGCCGGGTGCGCTGACGGATCTCGTCCGGCGATAGACCCTGCTCCATCAGCCATTCCTGCTTGCCCTTCAACGCCGCTGGGGCAGACTTCGACGCAGTTGCCGCAGAAGACGCAGGTGGTGTCGGGCATTGGCGCCTCGAAGCAGGTGGCGATGTGCGTATGAAAGCCGCGCTCACCCAGGGTAAGGGCGTACGTGTACTGCACATCGTCGGCGCAGACCTGAACGCAGCGCCAGCACAGAATGCACTTGTCGTAATCGCGCACGAAGAAGGGGTTGTCATCCTTGACGGCAACCGTGCGCCGTTCACCCTCGGCAAACCGCGGGATCGGCCCCGTAGCGGGCGCTGTAGGCCAGGATGGCGGGCGTTTCGGAGCAGTCAGCCGCCGAATGCAGCAGCTCGAGGATGACCTTACGCCCGCTGCACACGTGGCGAGTCAGTACTGACCTGCAGGCCATCGAAACAACCGACGGCGCACGCCGGAATCAGCGTGCGCCCACGGCTTGGCTCCACCACACACAGCCGGCAAATGGCGTTGGGCGTCAGGTTCGGGTGGTAGCAGAGGGTTGGGATTTCGATGCCCAGCGTGGCCGCGGCCTGCAGCAGGGGAGTGCCTTCTGGGACCTCCAGTGCTTGACCGTCGATCGTGATGTGTGCCGCGGCCGCCGGTGTCCCCGTCATTCCGCTTCACCCACCGGCTCGAACGTGGCGGTGAAGAAGATGCGTGCACCGCTGTCCCACCACAGCGGTTTTTCGGTACGCAGCAAATCGACCATAAAAGCGGCGGAGGCAACGTTGAGGTTGGGCACCGTCGCTACCGACCCGTTGTCCAGCAGCAGGCGAATTTCGGTGGTCTCATTGGGCGGTACGCGGTACCAGACCTGATAATTGTGCACTTCGTTGAATGCCATAAACGACGGTTCCTTTCTCGTGAAATGTTACGGCGATGGTTCGTTGGCCCGGACAGCGTCGGGGGCGACCCAATCGGCTGTGGGCAGGTCGGCCAGGGCCGGCAGTTGCAGGCGCTGCGGCGCTGTAGACGCGCAGGCTGTCGCCGCGCACATAGCCGATGAGCGTCACATTCCAGGCGCGCGCAGCTCGATCGAGAGGGCGGTGGGCGACGTACGGCTGGCAACGATCGGAACGCATCTTAGCCGCCTTGTTCAGCATCTCCGAGCTGATGCGCCCGGTTGACAGCAGGATCAGGTCGGCCGGGGACTGGCCATGCAGCAGGCATTTGCCCCACAGGCGGTCGATGGTGTTGTGGCGCCCGACGTCCTGCGCCACCAGCAGCAGACGCTCACCGTCTGCCAACCCAGAGGTGTGGATGCCGCGGGCCTCGTGGTAGAGCAAGGCCGATTTTTGCAACGCTTGCAGCAGGCGCATGACCTGTGTGGGGTGGCGCTGCGGGTGGAGTCCAGAGGCTGGGCGCGCTCGGCCAGGTCATCGAAGGTGATGCCGCCGCCGCAGCCCGAGGTGATGATCAGGCGCGGGTGGTTCAGAAGTCAGCGCGGTGCAGCCAGACGTCGACGCACGTTCCGCTGGGGCACACCACCCATTGGCGCACATCGTTCATGCCCTGGATGACACCTTCCGAACGCAGGAAGCCGAACGCCAGGCTCTCCGGTTCGACGGGTGAGCACATCACGGTTGCCATCTCCAGGCCGTTGACGTGAATGCGCAGGAACCTTTCGGAGGGCACGGCTCCGGTCACGCGGCGGTAGGCGCCCCGTTCGTAAGTGATGTAGGTGAAGTCCTGAATTCCATTCATGGCGCCTGCCCTATTTGGCAAAGCTGCGCGTACCGGTTGATGCCGGGGGTAGCAGTCCCCACAGGTCGAGTGCGCTGACGACGGCGGCCGTGGCGGTCTGCCCGAGGCCGCAGATCGAAGCGTCGCGCATCGTAGCGGCCAGCTCGTCCAGGTCATAACGGTCGTTACCACGGACATCGCCGCGTTGCAGACGTTCGACCATTTCCCACTGGCGTTGTGTACCCAGTTGGCAGGGGTAGCACTTGCCGCACGATTCGTGGGCGAAGAAGCGTGCCAGCCGTCGCAGCACTTCCCAGCGCTCGACCGTTTCATCCAGCACCATCACCGCGCCGGAGCCGAGACTGGCGCCAATTTCGTGCAGTGACTGCCAATCGAGCGCGACGTCGAAATGCGCAGGCCCGACGAAGGCGCCGGCCGCACCCCNCAGCAGTACCGCGGTGATCTGATGGCCCGGGAGGGGGCCGCCGGCCTGCTCAAACAGGAGGTGNNGCGCAGTGAGCGGCCCAGGGCGCTCGTACAGACCTGGGTGCTGCACACGCCCACTGAGGCAGAACAGTTTGGTGCCGGGCGACAGGGCGGTGCCCCGCTGGCGCAGCCACAGCGGCCCATGGCGAACGATGTCGGGAATGTTGTAGAAGGTTTCGACGTTGTTGATGACCGTCGGTTTGCCGAACAGGCCGGCCTGCGTGGGGAACGGCGGCTTGAGACGGGGCATGCCACGTTTGCCCTCGATCGATTCNNTGAAGAGGGCCGTTTCTTCGCCGCACACATAGGCGCCCGCACCCAGGCGCAACTCGATATCGAAGTCGAGGGTACTGCCCAGGATTCGGTTCCCCAGGTAGCCAGCGTGGCGGCAGGTATCCAACACGTGCTCGAGCCGCGGCTGCAGGACGGCGTATTCACCGCGCAGGTAGATGTAACCCTGGACCTCACCCTGGCCGCGAATGGCGTAGGCGCACAGGGCCATCGCCTCGATCAGGCGGTACGGGTCTCNCTCGAGCAAGATGCGGTCTTTGAACGTACCGGTTTCNNACTCGTCGGCGTTACACACCACCATCTTGGGTGACGCGGTCTCGCTGGCCGCCGCNNGCCATTTGACGCCGGTTGGGAAGGCGGCCCCGCCACGCCCCACCAGACCGGAATCCTCGATGCGCTGCACGACGTCGGCCGGCGTCAGCTCGCCGAGGGCCATGCGCAGCGCCGCGAACCCGCCATGGCTCGAATAATCGGCCAGACTCAGCGGATCGATCCGGCCGATCCAGGTCGTGATGGCCCGGTCGCCGCGCACCTGGTGTGGCCGCGCGGGCATTGTACGGCCCTGGGGATCGGTCTGGAGGCAGGTGGGAATCATCGCCGGGTCGACGGGGCCGATGGGCAGGTCGTCGATCAGCATCGCCGGCGCTTCCGCGCAGTGCCCCAGGCAGGGCATCGGCTCCAGGGTCCACGCGTCGTCGGNGGTGGTATCGCCGTGCTCGCGCAGGCCAGTGGCAGCGGTGATCGCCGCGCACGTCGGGCGCACNNGGTGGGGATGCGCCAGGTAGCAGGCCACGTCGTCGCACACTCGTACGATTCGCTGGCCGTGGGGCGCCGCGTACAGCATGGCATAGAAGTCGATGACGCCAAAGATATCGGCCAAGGGGACGTCGAGCAGGGCGCCCACCTGCGCCACCCGCTCTGGCGACAGCCAACCTGCGGCCCGTTGGACGGCCCACAAACAGGGCAGCAGGGCCGAACGTCCCTTGCCGGCAAATTGTGCGAGCACGGTCTCCAGGGAGTCGGTTGTACTCGTTGGTTCGGGCATTTCTGTCTCCTGCGGTAACTGCTCAACCGGCCGATTGGAAACCGGGTTTTTCTAAACTCAGCCTGAGCAGTTGCCTCTTGTGGTGAGCGTGCCACGAGACCGGGGATTGCGGTATTATACCGTCAATGGCAGTACCGTGCAAACATGTTTTGGCTATTCAGAAAGGCCGGCCAGAAACCGGGTTTTTCGCAAAACCCGGTTTCTTTACACACCTACGTGCCACGCCCCACGACAACCTCTTCAAGCAGGATCGCGTCGTTGAACCCTGGCAGTTGCGTATCGGTAATCGGCAGACGCTGGTTGGTCTGGGCATCGTACATGCCAACGAGCAGGCGGTAGCGGCCCGGCGGCAGGTCGGCGGGCAGGGTCAGGATGTGGGTATCGTGTACAGTCATCCCTGGCGCCCAAATCGACGTGGGCGCCAGGCCGTCGGCAGGCTGGTGGTCCGACTGGGCTACGATGTTGCCTTCGCCGTCGATCAAGTGCACGAACACGGTGTAGTCGCGGTCGAGCCAGCGCTGTGTTTTCCAGTACAGTACGACCGGCAGCGTGGCGCGCGGCCCCAATGTATAACCGGCGAGCAGGATGCGATCGTACAGTTCGGCATTGACTGTATGCTCCGGGTTGACGGTCGTGATTGCGGCTGCCGGTAGCCGGCCTACTTTGCCCACCTCGATGGGGGCGCCAGCGGTTGGATCTCACCGGTGGCGCTATCCAGGTGGTACATGCCGGCGAGCAACGTGTACGGTCCGGGAGGCAGGTCTGATGGCACAGTCAGGGTGAAGACGTCGCGCACAAACTCGCCTGGGCGCCAGAGGCTGGTGGGGTAGTAGACGCCGCCCGCCAGGTGATCCTCCGCCTGGGCGACCTTGTTGCCCTGGCTGTCCAACAACTGAACGAAGCCGGTGTAGTTGTCGGCCAGGCGCTGCTGGGGCTGCCAGTACAGGGCGATTTCAAGCGGTTGATCAGAAATCAAGGTATCGGTTGGGTCGATGTCGTAACCAATGAGGCGCATGGCGTCCCCCAGCAGCTCGTTGATGGGCCGCTCCGGTGGGCGTGTTACCGCCAGCCCCAGGATACGGGTCAGCATGCCCTGGGCNNAGCCAGGTTGTATTTGACATCGGCCCGGCATGGGTTTGACCAGGTACACTGGCCGGCCCGTTGCCGCGGACAGCACGGTATCGATCGTCCGCCCCAGATCGGCAAACGAAGAATCCTCGGCAATCTGCGGGTAGATGGTGGTCAGCGAGCGTGACTGGTGCAGGACCTGTTGGTAGTAGTACAGGGGCGTCATCTCATCGCGGTCGTTGCTGATGAGGATGGCATCCTCCCCAGCCACCTGACTCAGGAGACGGTCCCACCAGGTACGGGCGGCGGTGTCATGGCTCCGATTCTGGGCCGGGTAGCTGATCACACCCATCAACAGTGGCCAGGTCACCAGGACCGTCAATACCAGCCAGGCCAGGCGTGGGCCGCGGTGCGGGTTACGCAGCCGCCGCGTGAGCATGATACCTTGGGCGACCGCGCCCATTCCCACCGCCAACCACAGGCCGAGTACCAGGTACACGGGGATGTAGAGGACGGCGATGTCACCAATCCCATAGAAGAGGTTGAACGCCAGGTAGGACAGGAACGCGGCGCCCGTCAGGGAGAGCACACCGTAGCGCTGACGCAGGATCAAATAGACCAGCCCCGTGATGATCAACACGCAGCCGACCGCCCCGAACTGCTGCACGGCCCATTCCAGGGCCTGGGGCAGCTGCATGGCGGCCGCGGCGGGAGGACGCAGGGCGCTGGCAAAACGTGCCCNCGTGACCCAGCGCACAAAACCTGTCAGACCGGCCTGGTAGAGCCGGACCGTCTTGTCGGGCGAAAGCACCAGGGTCAGATACGGCGCCTGCGCNNGGCGCCACGGCAGGTAGGCATACAGCACAAGCGGCAGCAGGCCAACCAGCATGGGTGTCAGCAGTTGGCGCGGCCGNNGCGCACAATGCCGGGGTACACGCAGAACGAACAGGGTTGTCGCTGGGGCCATGAGGATCATCGAGGTGTGGTGCGCCAGTCCCAGGCCGAATGCGAGCGCTGCGATGGTCAGCCAGCGCGCGCGCCGGGCGGCCAGGCGGATCTCCGCTGCAGGCGGGCCCTTCGTGGCCAGCCGTCAGTGCGCGCCGCTGCTCCTCTGACCAACNNGCAGCAGGGCGTAGAGCAGGGCCAACAGCAGAAAAGCGTTGAGCGTGTAGACTTCCGCAATCGTGGCCTGACTCCACAGCGTGGGCGACACACCGATGACCAGGGTCGCCGCCAGACCGGNCCAGATGGNTGCATACCACGCGGCAGCCGTGGCAGAACGCGCCAGCAGCAGTTGGGTGACCAGAAAGAACAGCCCTAGCGCCAGCCCAGCCCACCAGACGGAGAACCCGGTGATGCGCGTGGCCGGTTCGGGCCACCAAACCGCCACCCGGTTCCACAGCCAGCCCAGGATGCTGTACAGCGGGTACCCCGGCGGATGGACGACACCGGCCGTCGGCAGGGCAAACTGGAACTCCGCGGCATCGCCAAACAGCAGACCCGGAGCCATCGTGGCGCCATACAGGCGCCACGCAGCAAGCGTCACGGCTGTGGCGATCCAATAGTCTGCGTAATGCCGGAGGGAGTGTTTGATCATGGCGTGACGCTCAAGGGCCATCTGCCCGGGTGATCACAACGCGTCCACGGCGGCCGCCAGGTGACGCGCGTNCGCCCCTACCCGGAGGTAGGCATCGTCGGAACCGACCGCCTGGGCGGCNNCGCCGGGCGCCGCACCCTGCACGCCTACGGCGGCTAATCGGTCGCCGGCCGAAAAATCGGGCCGGATACCCAGGTTGGCCAGGGCGGTTCGTGCGGCCGGCGTCACAAAGGCCGTGCCGTCGCCCTTGGTGGCTACCAGGACGATACGCCCCGTCGGTACGGTCGCCAGAAAATCGGCCAACGCTGTGGCTTCATAGCTGTTGGCTGCGGTGTCGAACCCGCGCCGGTCCAACAACTGGCCGGTCTGCTCATCCACGACGGCCACGTTGATACCGCGTCGCCCGGCTGAGGCATCGACGGTGCGGCCAGCGTCATCGGTGATCGTCATGAACGCCTCATCGAAGGCGTGCACATCCATGACGGCCGGCGCCGGCACGCCGGTCTGGCCGATCAGCGCCGTTTCAGNGCTGACCTGACGCGGCTGGTGCGTGTTGGCCAGGGCCAGGTGCAGCGTATTGGGCCCAGTGGTGACGACCGCGGCCGGCAGGTCGAACGTATAATCGTTCCAACCGGGGTNCAGTGCCGCCTGCCCCACCGGTACACCGTTCAGGCTCGCCTGCACCGTTTGGGTGGGCGCCCCGGGAAACTGTAGGGGTCATGCGCAGCGTCGCCTGGTAGGCCTGGCCCGGCTCCGNNGTCGCAGCGGAAAGTAGAGGTCGGTCTCTGTCCCGGTGATCCAGGCTGCGCTGGCGCCGGCCAGGTCAGCCTCGTCGGCGCTCCAGTGGTCGCCGCGGTAGGGCTGAGTGTCCTGCGTACCGAAGTCCAACACGAACGGCAGGGTTGGCGCGGGCGCCTGCACCCGGTAGACCTGATAGCCGTCCGCCTCCACGACCGGCGTGGGGTCGAGCGGCAGCACGTCCAGGGCGTAGTCGCGCGTGGCCTGCCAGGTGTCGACATAGGGGTAACGCCCCGGAATCGGCGGCGTCACGACCAGGTAGCGGACGTTGTACAGGGTCATCAGCGCTGCGGCCTGGGCNNACGCGGCGGCATCCACTGCGGGGCTGGGCGGCTGATACATCTCGATGCCGGTCAGCGCCTGAAAGAGCGGCAGACGCTCGAAATACCCGAGCTTGATCGCCGGGCTGCGGCTGATGTTGCCGCCGAGCATGGGCCGCTGGTGCATCTGCTGGTACCATTGCAGGCGCGTGTCCTCCGCGCCGAACACGCGGAAACTGTTGCGCCAACCCAACGGCAGGTGCATGATGGCAAACTGGCCCGGTTCCTGGGCGATCTGCTGGTAGAAGGCTGGGGTGCGCGCATCGCTCAGCGGCATCGGCCAGGCCAGGTGCTCGAACAGAAGGCCGCCGAGCAGAAGTGCAGTGACCACCAGCGCCAGGCGCGGCCGGCGGCTGAACAGCGGCCGGCGCAGGAGCCAGTCCAACGCATAGCCCACGAGCACCGCCAGGGCCAGCATCACCACCAGGCCAAAGCGGTTGACCGAACGGTTGGCGTTGAGCACCGGCAGGAAGTGGGTCAGGGCGTAGGGCAGTGGGACGGTGACGCCTTCAGGCAGCAGACCATCCAGGTCGAAACGGTACTGGCCGTTGATTTGCAGGAGTGGCCCCAGCGCGAGGAGCGTGAACACCAGAACCAGCCATACCCNAACCGCGCGCTTCCATGCCACGACGGCCCCCAGCAGCGCCAGGGCCAGGGTCAGCCAGCCCAGGAAGTTGGTGTTGACATCCAGGAACTGCGCCTGCCCGACCTTCACATCGCGCAGGGTCTGTACCCAATCCTGGCCCCACAGGGNGTGCAGCGCCACCGGCGTGGCCAGCCCCACCAGGTCACTCGACAGCTTGAGGGCATCACCCCACCCCTCCAGCTCGTAACCGCCCTGGGTCAGNNCGCGCACCACTGGGAACAGGAGGTAGCTGCTGACGACGAGCGCAACCAGCCCGGCCACACCCAGCTTGACCAGCGTATCGCGCCAGTCCGGTTGGGCGGCGCCGTGCGCCCGAGCCGCGGCGCGCCGGTTGATGAACTCGAACGGCAGCAGGATCAGCAGGGCCAGGGCCAGGAAGATGCCGAAGGTCATTTCGGTCAGGAAGAAGAAGGCCGCGAACAGGCCGGCCAGGGCGGCTGCGCGCCCGCNGCGCGCCGATTCCCCCAATGCCTTGAGGAAGTAGAGCAGGGCAAAGGGCAGCCACTGAACGTTGGCAATGCTGTAGTGGCCCAGGGCCTGATAGATCGCCCGGTTGGCCGAAAAGGCGTAGAGCAGGCCGGCGCCGAGGGCCGGCAGGTAGGCGAGCCAGGGCGTGGTAGCGCGACCGCGCAGCAGCCAACGTACGAGCAGGAACGCACCGTACCCTCCGGTGATCGTCGAGAACCACAGCATCAGGTTGCTGGCAAAAGGCACACCAAAGACCAACTGCAGCGGCAGGCCGACCACCGCATGAAACAGGTGATAGGTGTACAGCACCAGATCGATGCCCAGAGGGTAGTAGATCAGGTCGGAATGGAACGGATTGCTCTGCACGTCGAGCACCGAATGTTTGAACCACCACTGGTTCCAGAGGTAGGTGAACTCATCGAACGCCCAGGTTGGGCTGCCTGGCACGTGACTGAAGAGGTGGGTCACCANGGGATAAGTGATGATCAAGGTCAAGATGGCGAAAATGAAAAGCACCGCCAGGTGTGGGCGGCGCCAATTCTGCCATGTCCAACGCATGCGTACCTCGTGTCCCTTACAAAGGGCTTCTGCCAGAGTGATACGGCTTAGAGCCTATCCGAATAACCCAGAAAACGCGCCACAATGTTGCCCCGTGACGGTTATGCGGACAGGCTCTTAGCTGTCGCCTGTTCGACGACGGCCGGCCAGCCAAACCGGCCCATGATACCATGGCCGGAATGATCCGTCAATGTCAAACGGCCCGGCCAACATGTTCTAAAGACACCGGGTTTTTCTGAAAAACCCGGTGTTTGACTGGCCCAAAGGCGCCCACTTTTCAGAAAGTTGGCGCCTTTACCGCGACTCCGTGCCGGGTGTGGAATCACCGGGTGCATGACCGTGCGGGCCCGGTCACGGCGTGCGTCCAGAGTCAGCGCCCATGATCTTGCTTTGCTCCTGGTCCGTACCGCGCTGCATCAGGCGCGACCAGGGTACGAAGGGCGTACGCAGGCGCAGCAGGGTGAAGAAGGCGTTGTAGATCTCTTNTTCCGAGATTTTCGACTTACCCCTGGCCCGATCGCGGAAGGTAATAGGAATCTCGCAGACGCTAAACCCGGCCCGCCGGCAGTGGTAGAGCATCTCGATCAGAAAGGAGTAACCGTCCGACAGGATATGCTCGAAGTCGACCGTCTCCAGCACCGCGCGGCGGTAGCAGCGCAGGCCCGCCGTGCAGTCGTGGGCGGGCAGGCGCAGGACGGTGCTGGCCAGGGCGTTGGCGCTGCGGCTCAACAGCCGCCGGCTCGTGGGGANACCAACGACTTCACCGCCCGCCACGTACCGCGAACCGATGGCCACAGCGCAGGTTTGGGTCGCCTCGATCAGGGGCATCAGGCGCTGCGGCGGGTGCGAAAAGTCGGCATCCATGGTGATGAAGTGTGTGTAACCGCGCTCGAGGCCAAACCGGAAACCGGCGCAGTAGGCCGTGCCCAACCCCAATTTGCCCGCACGGTGGACGGCGTACACCAGGTCGGGGTGCGCCGCNNCCAACTGGCGCGCAATGTCGCCCGTGCCATCGGGACTGTTGTCATCGACGACCAGGATGTTCACGCCACTGGTGGCCTGCAGGATGGCCTCGACGAGGTCGGGGAGGTTCTCGGCTTCGTTGTACGTCGGGATGATCACCAGAGCGTTATGGGTCATTGCGACTGCTCGATTTCATACTCGGCCAACTGCCAGCGCGTCGGCCGGTGTGCCGCTTGGATCCAGGGCCGGGTAATTGGCCCCGCCCGCGGCCGGGTAGGCCCAGTCCACAGCGTGTAAACACCCGGCGCGAGGTCAGGCGGCAGCATCAGCATAAACGTCTCGGTGCTGCCATCGCCAGGACGCCAGATCGACGTGGGGTAACTGCCGCCCGCCGGCTGATGATCGTCCTGGGCCACTATTGTACCATCGGGGCCAGTCAGATGCACAAAGAGGGTTGCGTTCTGCGCCGGCGTTTGTACGGCCGCCCAGGCCAGGGTTACAGTCAACGGCTGCCCGGGGTGAGCTGCACCGGTCGCTCCACCGCGCAGGCCGGCCCATTGGCGAAGCGCACATCCAGGGTGTCCAGTGTCGGCGTGGGCGCACCCAGGCCCGTACCGGCGCCCGGTTGGGCGAGGATGACCCCGCCCGGTAGAAGCGCCGCCTGACCTCCCTGGCCCACCCCGATACCGGCAGCCAGGACGCATCGTCCCCCTCGAACGGGCGCACCTGGACCCAGACATCGTAACGGCTGGGGCGTACGCCGTCCGCCGGTGTGGGGATGGTCACCCGATCACGGTAAACGTCGCCGGCGCGCCAGAGGTCGGTCGCCCAACGGCCGCCGGCCGGTGAGTTGCTGTGGTCGGCCAGCAGGGCGCCATCGTCGGGGTGGTGCAGGGCGACCGTCACCCGCAGATCAGTGGGGATTGCACGCTGGGCCAGCCAGGTCAACGTCACGGTTACCGGCTGGCCCGGAGTCTGACGCGGCGGGTCGATGACCGCCTCCAGCAGGATCAGGTCGTCGCCGAAGCGGATGCCGGTGGTGGGGTCGAACGCCGCGGCCGCCATTGGCGCNNCGGCCGCCCATAGGCCGGGTACAGAAGGGCTGGCGGAATCAGGATGGCCAGGACCAACAGGCCCGAGACCAGGATCGGCGCCAGGGGCAGCGGTCGCGGCAGCCGCCGGCCCATCTCCTGCCAGCCNCGCGGTAAACAGGACCGCCAGCGGGCCAATGACCGGCCACAGCAGCCGTGCCTGGTCGGTACCCAGGGCAATACCGGTGTATTGAACCAGCGTTAGCAACGACAGGGCGACCGCCAGAAGATGCAGCCCCACGGCGCCAGGTTCCACGACCACGGCCGCTGGCGCAGCTGGCGCAGCCCCCAATACCAGCCCAATCAGGGCGGCCACGGTGGCAATACCACTCAACAGGTAGAGCCAATCGGGGTAGACGATTTGCCCGGCCGGGCCGAACTTGCCCCAGAACGAGATGAACANGCCGCGCGCCAGCCAATCGAGCACCGCCATATCGACCGGGCCACTGCGCACGTCGACCGTNNCGCGCACCAACGCCCAGCCAAAGGGATCACCGTACAGCCNCTGATTACGAATCATCCACGGCGCCAGGATCAGCAGGGCCGGCGTAAAAACCAGCAGCAGGCCGCCCAGACGGGTACGCCATGACCGACGGCCGTTGGCGGCCGCCGGGGTTGGCAGCAGCAGGGCCAAGGCGGCCACCGGCCACACCGCCAGCACCCNCACTTTGCTGACGGTACCCAACCCCAGGCAAACACCCAAGGCCAGCGCCGCGCTCCACGTTATGCCGGTGCGCCAGAGGCGTACGGCCAACCCCAGCGCCAGTGTGCCAAACATGGCCGCTAACACGTCGTTGTTGACGCTGGCGCTGCTGAAGAGAAAGCCGGGCAGAAAGGCGGTCAGCCNCGCCGCCGCCAGCGCCAATGGAGGATCATCCGGTTTGGTGGCCCGGCCAGCGTGAACGGCCCACACCGTGACCGTGCTCAGCGCTACCGATAGGAAGCGCAGCAGGTGCATCGCGAGCGNCCNCCCGTGCCAGGGAAACGCCTCCAGGCGGGTGGGGATGAAGTGGTTCTTGTAGGCTGCGTCCGGGCCGAACTGGACGTCGGGATTGGCGCGCAGGAACGAAAAATCGAGGCCGCTCCAGGCGGTGAGCGTGGCGCCCAGCAGGTAATAGAGGGGCGGGTGTTTGCCCTGGGTGACGGCCGGGCCGACGGGCAGCGCGTGCTGCGTACCGACGAACACCACGTACGCGTAGTGGTCGGCCTCGTCGGGCGCTTCTCCCAGCGGGATGGCGAGACTGTACCAGCCCGCCAGCAGCAGATGGGCGGCCAGGATGAGAATCAGTAGGTGACGGTGGGTGAATCGAGCCAAGATGCGCCGGTTCGTTGTCAACCCGCTGTACCGGGCTGGGGGTCAAGACCATGACTGGAATCTGACGTGCACCGGCGCGTTGGCGATAGTCGGCATAACCGGGATACAGGGCGACGGCCTGGCGGTAGTACCGTTCACGCTCTTCGCCCTCGGCTTCGCGNNCCACGTAAGGTAGGGTCTGGTTATTGATCGTCAGGGTGGTTTGGGGATGCGCCTTCAGGTTGTAATACCAGGCGGCATGACGGGATTGACCGAAGTTGGAGCCAATGAGTACGATGCGGTCCCCATCAGGTATGCCGATCAGGGGTACGCTGCGCGGCAGTCCGCTCTTGGCGCCGATGGTGTTCAACGTCACGACTGGCAAACCGGTCAGCGGGCCGGCGGCCGTGTAGCGGCCGCGCGACAGCTTGAGCGNCGGCGNGTCCAGGTGGTGCAGGGTGCGCACCATGAACCAGGAACCTGGACGCGTGCGTGCAACCTGCTGCACGGCGCGCTGCCACCAGTGTGGATGATACCATTGCTCTGCCACCGTCCGTTACCTCCTCAATCTGCCGCCACGCCGGGTGGGTTATGCGGCTTGCGTATCGCCATTGGTTATGTTCGATCAAAGGCCGTGGCCGTGTCACGCACCCACTGAGGCCATCATGCCTCTATTTTACATCCTATTGCAGGAGAACCCAATAAACTCCCAACGTGAAAAACCCGGTTTCTGGCCGGCCGTCGATCAGGGCAAACCCGCGCGGGGAATCGCCGGCTACCGCGTACCACCCACCCCGACCTCAACCTGCCCGATCACTACCCGGTTATCGGACGTCGTTGGGACGACCGCCAGGTTGCGTATGGGGTCGAGCTGGTACATACCGGCCTTGATCGTGTACTGGCCCGGCGGCAGGTCGGGCGGCAGCTCGATACGGCGCCGATCCAGGATGAGTTCGTTGGTACGCCAGCGGCTGGTAGGTGAGAATCCGCCGCCCGGGCCGCCGTCGCTCTGCGCNNGCACCACGCCGGCCGCATCGACCAGGTGAACGAATGTGTGGTAGTCCTGCGCCGTATCGTGCAGGTTGAGCCAGTAGAGCGTGACCGGCAGCGTGCCTCCGGCCTGGGCCTGGAGCGGCAGGTCGGCGCCGAGCAGCAGGGCCTGGTTCTCCAGGTTGGCGGTCACCTGGATCGGCTGCCAGCGGGCCTGGGCCAGACTGCTCAGCCCGAGCAGCAGTGGTACCACGGCCAGCAGGGAGATGGCCATCAGCCAGCGCCGGCTGCGCATGAACTGTTCGTGGGCCAGGAGCAACCAGAGCAGCGCGCCCCACCAGGTCAACAGGCTCAGCACGGCGCCGACCTGGCGGGGCAGCGTATTTCNGAACGCAACCTCGACCAGGTGGCGACCCGGCGGCGCCTGACCGGTGACCAGGCCCAGTTCACCGCTGGCGCCGGTGGGCACACGCTGGCCGTCGACGCGCACCTGCCAGCCCGGAANATAAAAGGCGTGAAAACGCACCGGCTGGACACCCGCCCCTTCCCAGATGAGCGATAACGGTCCGGTTGCNNCGCGCACCCAGGGTAACGATGGGCGCCGCCGCGGGGCGCGCCNAGTGGCCGGCTGTTNCCGGGGCGCGGCTGAGGCCCAGCGCTGTTCGCTGACGCCGACCGGTAAAAATTCGGCGGTCCAGGTGGCGCCCACCTGGCCGCTGGCCCTGTCTTCAGCCCACATCTGCTCGGGCGTGACGTCGGCCGCGCGGCGCCCGTCTGGCCAGTAGGGCAGGTCAGCCAGGCCCGTGACCATCAGCAGCACACCCACCGCCAGCACGCCGGCCCACACCACACGGCTGTTCACGCCAGCGGCCCACCCGCAGCAGGGCGGGCAGTGCGCCGATAACCAGGCCCCAGCCAGCGACGCGATCGTCAACCAGCGCCAGGGGTACTGCAGGCGCGACAGCAGCGCTTCCCAGCTNNGCCACAGCGGCAGACTGGGAGTGGTCAGCAGCAGCGCCGACGCCAGCGCGGTCAGGGCGAAAAAGACAAACTGGGCGGTGGGGAAGGTGGGGTGTGCAGAAAACGATTCATGCCGCTCGATTACGCGCAGCAGGCCGCGCAGACAGGCCAGGGCGACCGTGGCCAGAAAGAGCAGCGCCACCACCAGGCTGATCGTATGCTGCACCGGCTCGTTCGGCTGGTCGCGGTAGAACTGCACAAAGCGCGGCGTGACGAGCCTGGCCAGCGGCAGCAGGTGGTCGCGGTAACCGGTCGATAGGGGATCGGCGCCCAGCTTGACCGCGCCAGCTTCAGCGATGACCGGAACCCAGTAAAAAGCGGTGAGGCCAATCGCCAGGGCAAAGCCCCCGCCATCCCCCATAACCGTGCCGGCCGGCGTGTCTGCCCNGGCCAGCAGCAGGGCATAGGCGGCCCACACGGGGGCCATCATCATGGCCGTCAGGTGGTGCGTCAGAATCAGGCCGGCCCAGGCCAGACCGAGGCCCAGGATCACCAGCGGCCAGCGTGCGGCGCGCCGGCGCGGCCGATGAAGAGCCCCAACNNTGGCCCACAGGATCAACGGTGGCCAGAGGAAGGCGACGTGTTCGGCCAGGGCGCCGCGCTGCAGGCCGTCGGCCAGGTGGTACGCGGAGTAGGTGTAGACGATGGCGGCCAGCACCGCGCCCGGCTCACCCCACAGGCGGCGGGCGAAACCAAACATGGTCAGCGCCGGCAGGACGAAGCCAGCCAGGAAAACCAGCTTGGTGGCGACGATGGGACCGAGGGGCAAAAAGGNCAGGGCCAGGAAGTAACTCAGTGGACTGTAGAAGTTCAGCACCGGCTGGCCGTAACCGAAGCCGAATTCCTGAAACCAGCGCGGGTAAAGCACCCCTGNGCGTACCGCCTCGCCCAGCGCCTGCACGCGGTAGAGGTGAAACAGGCCGTCGATTGTGACGAAAANACCGGGGCGTGTCAACAGCCATGCTATCGGCAGGCCGGCCAGGGCGATGACCAACAGCAGCGCCCATGGAACGGTACGTCTGACCGGTATGGTGGGCCGCGGAAGCACACGCCCACCGCCTGGGGCGCGGGTGGGCAGTAAATCAGCCATGGCGTCGACTCACGTCTGCTCCAGGATGGCCACGACCAGGGTCCACACACCAATACCGAGGAAAGCCAGGCCAGCCACGCCCAGGACGGCGATCTGCCAGCGCCGCCAGTGCAGCTGAAAACGGCTGCGTCGGTAGCCTGACATGGCCAGCCAGGTGATGAGCGCCCAGGAGACGTAGGGCTGCCAGTTCCAGTAACGCCCCGTACGCTGCGCCTCGACCCAAAAGTTGAGGGTCAGCGCCAGCGTGAGTCCCAGCACCGCCAGGTTGCTCAGGCGCCAGGCGCGCCGGGCCGGGCCGGACAGCCCTCCAGGTAGGGCAGGCGCAGCGACACCAGCTCGCTGAAGAGGGCGACGATTCCAACGGCGTAAGAGGCAGCCAGCATGACCCAGGTGATCCATTGTATGATCATGACGCTGCCTCGGCGGGGTCCGGTTCCGCGGCCGGCGCCGTGGGGTGTGCAGCGCCGCCAGCCCCGCCACGGGATCGACCAGCGCGGCCAACTCCTGGCGCGTCGTCGGGCCGCTGCCCAGCACCGCCAGGGTAGCCGCCGTCTCATCATCGCGGCCAACCAGCCATGCCCAGGCCGGCCGGCGCCCGACCGGCAAACATGATCAGCCCAATCAGGGTGACGAGACCGCCCAACAGCACCAGCCACAGGCCCGGATCGTAGACGGCATCGATCTGCACGTAGCGGGTTGGGGTGAAGGTGTACGTGTCATCGCCGATGGTGAATGAACCCGCGTGAGTGATGAATTCGCTGAACAGCGGCGTGTCGTCCCCCACCTGGAAGGCCTGCGCCAGGATGACCGGCCCATCGAACCCCTGCCCGGGTAGTTCGGTGAAGTAGACGAAACGCAGCACCACGCTGCGCAGCGGCACGGCCAGGCTGATTTCCTCCTGCGCCTGCTGGAACAGGATTTTCTGTTCGTCGGCCTGGGCGCCGCCCACCAGTGGGCGCAGAGGGATCGGTCGCCCCGCGCGGCTTTGCACGCTGACCTGGAGCGCAGCGCCACCGCCGGTCTGAAACAGGCCGACTGGACCGGTGTGCGCCGGCCGACCCGCCGCCAACGTCAGCGCCTGCACCCGGCTGCCGCGGTCACGGAGAGCTGGCTGGTGTCACCGACATCCATGGCGGTGATGGTGACACCGGGTATTGGGCCAAACCGACCTGTTGGCCCGGCGCCAGGTCGAGGTTCGCCTCACGCCAGCCCAGGTACTGGGTCACCACCAGGCCCAGCAGCACCAGCACCGGCCCGAGATAGCTCAGGGCATTGCCCAGCGCACCCAAGGCCCCACGTGGCGTGAATCGTGGCCGTCTGCAGGTCAGAGTCGCCGGCGACGTCATCGCCGGCCCTGCGGTGCGCCATCGAGCGGCGACTGGCTGGTCACCACGTGCGCAAAACGTGAACCCAATTCGGCTTGTAGCAGGGTGATCACCGTGGCCAGCGGGGCTGCAACTGGCAGTTCATCGACCGCCAGCCCGCTCGCCGGCAGCGGTGCATCGGGCGTCGGGCGGCGCAGACGCCGCCACAGGGTCACCTGGTCGGCCATACGACCAGGCAGTGCAGCGCCAGCAGGGCGAGCAGTACGCGAAACCAGGGGTTTGCCCCAGGTCGAAGAAGCCGAGGCTTTGCAGGATCGGGCCAATGCGCCATAGGCGAGCGTTAACTCGGCCAGGAGGCGCGCGTACTCGCGGGCCGGTAACGGCAAAAGAGTCGGGGATCTGGTGCACCGCGGTACTGATGATCAGGGCCAGCGTCAGGCAAACGACCAGAACGAGGAACAGGCGCCGTGACGCCAGGAAGCGCCAGAGCGAGCTGAGCAGGTCACGTGCAGGTGGAGACGAGGCCGACATGCGTGCATTGTAACACCCGTGCCATGATCGACAAAATCGTTTGCCGCAGCTGCCGGTCAGGCGGTCAGGGTTACGAAACCGGCTTTGGCCAGGAACTCGAAGTAGGTGACCAGCATATCCAGGTCGCTGGCGCCCGTTTCCAGTGCGACCAGGCGGTCGATCTCGGCCACGGTGCGCCGGCCATCCGCCCAATAGAGGGCAACGGTCGGCTGCACCGCCCACGGGTGCAGGCGATCACGTTGAAACGTAAACCACGCGGTCTGGTCGGCAGGCGCCAGACGGTGGGGAGGAACATCGACGGGGCCGCGTACCAGGCGCCGTGGAATTTGCTGCGCAGCCGGGGGACGCTGGCCGGCAGCGGGGGCGGCAGCNNGGCCGGCTGATCTGGGTGGCGGCGTTGCCAGGCGCTGGCGCCACGCGTCAGCGTGTTGGGCCACGGTTTGTACGTCGGCCAGCCAGGGCGTGACGTCCAGGGTGGCGGCCAGGCGCTGCAAGGTGCGCAGCCCTGCGCACGTGCGGTCGACCTCGAATTCGACCTGCTGCTGGACCGTTTGCCAGGCGCGGGCTGGCTCGGCATCGATGCCGTCCTGAACCAGGCGCGAACCGCCCCGTGGCCCGGCCACGATCCNGTCGGCCAGGTTGGCCGCGGCCGGCCCGTCCGCGGTGGCGATCCAGTAGGCGTACGTGCCGGCCAGGACGCCGGCCAGGGCCAGGCTCTGCGGGTCGGTTTTCTCCAGCGTGTCGGCGGTGGTGTGATAGAACTTGTCTGGCCACTGAATCACCATGGGCATCGGCACACCGACCGTCGGATCGGAGAAAATATAGTGATCGCTGCCGCCATTGAAGGGTACGCTGGCGTGCCGGTGCAGCGCAAACGAACCCTGCCCACTGGTGCTCGTCCCGGAATCGGCCAGCGCCGTGTGGATGCGCTCCAACAGCGCGTCGACGAAACTGGCGCTGGCCGCGGGCGGCCGTTCCAACAGCAGCACGCTGCCGCACTGCACCTGATCCTGGCCGACCATATCGAGATTGATGCCGGCGACCATGCGGGCCAACTGCTCTTCGTGCGTGGCCAGGAAGGCGTAGGAACCGGTCATCTCGGCGACCCACAGGAAACGAATCGTACGCTGCGGCTGGGCCAGCCTGCCCTGGCGGATGAGGGTGTGCAGGGTATTGGCCAGCCNCAGGGCGCAGCCGACGCCGGAGGCGTTGTCGTTGGCGCACGGCGCCGGGTGGCACAGGTGCGAAACTACGACGACCTCTTCGTCAGTTTTGCCAGGGATGTACGCCGTAACGCCATCCAGCGTGCCGTCGTAGAAACGGCTTTGGATATCGACCTGCACGCGTAACGGTTCGGCGCTGTGCCGGATCAGATCACGCAGCCAGGCCCCCANCCTTTGACTGACGGTGAACCCAAAGGTGTCGGGCGTCTCACCATCCCGCCACCAGAACGAGGTGTACTGCAGGGCGTCGGGCAGGTCGCAGGCCAGGCGGACGGGCGGCGCCTGGCTCATGCCGTCGTAGATCAGGCCGACCGCGCCCAAACGCTGCACCGCGATACGCCGCCGNNGCATGGGCATGGCGTTGGTCAGGACCATCTTGCCGCGGACGTCGACCCCGCNGTAGTCCGCTTCGTCATCTCNCCCGTCCACGGCCACCACGTCCAGCGTGCCCTGGTAGGGTATGCTGCGCGGAATCAGCGACAATGGTACTGCCCGATAGTCGGCCAGCCGGCGCGCCGATGGCCCCAGGAGGTGGAGCGTGCCCTGCGTCGCCTCCCACTCCTGGAAGAGGCTGGCGCCCCAGAAGCGGGTATCGGCGGTGGCGGGTACCCGTAGGACTTCCGCCGCCATCCCCCAGGCGTGCAGCTGATCGAACACCACCTGAGCCGCNNCGCGCAGGCCCGGACTGGCCTGGATGCGGTGCAGCCGGCTGATGATGGCGACCTGGTCTTTGGCCGCGTCGCCGGAGTATGCCTCGCGGATTGCGGTGAGCGCAGCGTGGAACATGGATGGGCCCGTTTGTGGTGCAGTGGCGGGGTCGGGACAGGCTCCCGACCCCGCCACTCAAATGCGGTTTGTCACGCCGTTACCCGCCGTGGCGGCGCTGCGGTGGGCGCCGCAGATCAGCCACCCCGCCGCCCGTGCCCTGGATACCGCCCTCGGTCATCTTGTAGGCATCGAGCAGCCGGTCGGCCTCTTCCGCCGTCAGCAGACCCTTTTCGACCACCACTTCCTTGATCGTACGGTTGGACGCGAGGGCCTCTTTGGCTACGGCCGCGCCGTTCAGGTAACNGATCACCGGGTTGAGGGCCGTCACCAGAATGGCGTTTTTGGCCAGCCAACCCTCGGCCTTTTCGCGGTTGACGGTGACGCCAACCACGCACTTGGTCGTGAAGGCCTTGACCGCACCGATCATCACCAGCATCGCCTCGAACAGGTTATGCGCGATGATCGGCATCATGACGTTCAGTTCCAGTTGACCGGCCTGCGCGCCCAGCAGAATGGTGTAGTCGTTGCCCAGGACGTGGAACATCGCCATGTCGAGCATCTCGGCCAGCACCGGGTTGACCTTGCCCGGCATGATGCTGGAACCGGGCTGTACCGCCGGCAAGCGAATCCNGTCCAGGCCGGTGGTGGGGCCAGAGGAGAGCAGGCGGAAGTCGTTGGCGATGCGCACCAGTCCTGNCGCCATGGTGCGGATGGCGCCGCTGAAGAAGACCACGTCACCCATGCTCTGCATCGACTCGAAGAGGTCGTTCGACGTTTCCATCCGTTCGCCGACGAGGGCGCTCAGGGCGACCACCATGCGGCCGTGGTATTCGGGATGGGCATTGGCTCCGGTGCCGGTGGCGGTGCCGCCGATGCCAAGGCGGCGCAGACCGTCGGCGGCCAGCGCAATTTTGTCGCGCCCACGCTCGACCGCNNGTGCGTACGCGCCAAACTCCTGGCCGAGGCGCACCGGCACCGCGCCCTGCAGGTGGGTTCGGCCCGACTTGACAACGTCGTCGAACTCGCTCGCCTTGGCGTGCAGGGCCGCGGCCAGGCCATCCAACGCGGCCAGCAGTTCGTGCAGGCGCCACANGGCCCCGACGCGGATGGCGGTGGGGATGGTGTCGTTGGTCGACTGCGCCATGTTGACATGGTCGTTCGGGTTGACCGGCTTCTTGGGGTCGGTGATGTCGAACCCCAGAAGTTGGTTGGCGCGGTTGGCCAGCACTTCATTGACGTTCATGTTGTGCGAGGTGCCGGCCCCGGCCTGGAAAGGATCGACCACAAAGTGCGCTTGCAGCTTGCCGGCCAGGGCTTCGTCGGCCGCTTCGATGATGGCGTTGGCGATCTTGGGGTCCAACAGGCCCAGGTCACGGTTCACTTCGGCGGCGGCCCGTTTGATGGCCACCATCGACCAGACGAACGCCGGGTAGGGGCGCAGCCCGCTGATGGGGAAGTTCAGGATGGCGCGCTGGGTTTGGGCGCCGTAGAGCGCCGTGGCCGGCAGCTGCATCTCACCCATGGAGTCTTTTTCGATACGGTAAGTCACGTCGGACATGGATTTCTCCTCTTTGAATCAAGCCAGTTCTATGCCAGTTTGATGTAACGGAACGACTCGCGATAGATGGTGCGGCCATCGGCAGTCACTGCCATGGCGCGCTCACGGATGCNGTGGCNGACCGCTGCCGGGTCGCTGATCTGGCTCGTGTGGTCGTGGATCGCGGCGATCTTCAATTCGATGACATCGCTGATATCGACGGTGTAGTTGGGTTCGGCGCTGCCGGCCACCAGGACGTGCTGCACGGCGTGCGGCGCCAGTCCGTTGGCCTCGTGGTGTGGAAAATTGAGACGGTCACGTGCCAGCGGAANAACCGCGGCCAGCACCGCCTCGCCGGCGGCCCGATGGTCGGGATGGTTGATTCGGCTGTCACCGACAAAATAGGTCGTGGGGTCCTGACAGATGACGGCATCGGGTCGGTAGGCGCGGCTGGTACACCAGGTCCGCAGCTGTAAGGTGGGGAAGANGCCACCGTCGTTGTGGCCCAGGAAGATGACCTCCTGAACGCCCAGGCGGGCGGCCGCCGCACGCTGCTCGACCTGGCGAATCGCGGTGATGCGGTCCGAGGTCATGTCGGCGACGCTGCTGCCCTTGTTGCCATTGGTCATGATGACATAGGCCACCTGACTGCCAGCCCGCGNCCAGCACGCCACGGTGCCGCNCGCAGAAAACTCAGGGTCATCCGGGTGCGCCATCAGCACCATGGCGCTCAGGAATCAAGGGTGTCGTGTGATCATCGGCTTGCGGCATACGGTCTGCACGAAAAGACCCCTGCACGTGGCAGAGGTCTCTTGAACTATACCTGAAATCGAACACACCAACCGGGTCGCGTCATGGGGTCAATCCGTACGTTGAACGCAGACGGTATCGGCATCTTCAACGAACCCACGAGGCCGGCCCGGGTAGTCAATGAACGGGATCAGGGATAGCCCGGACCCTCGGAGAAGTAGCGTGCGTTAATCTCCGTGGACGCAAAGTACTGCGGTTCCAGGTCCTTCGGGACGGATAGCGTCCACCGGGCACTCAGCACGCAGGCGCCGCAGTCAATGCAGGTGTCAGGGTCGATGTAGTACCAGGGCCATTCTTCTTCAGGCTGGCCGGGCACGATGCACTCGACCGGACAAACTTCGGCACAGGCGCCGTCACGGATACAGAGGTCAAAGATCACGTGCGTCATGGACTGAGTTCTCCTTGTATGACGTAAGGGTCGTACACGAGCAGGTAGTTCAAAGCATATCCGAAAACCGGTCAGCGCGCGCGTATGGCGGATCACTGCGTCGTTTTCGGATATGCCCCAGGGATGACCCAACACCGGGCCAGGCCCAGAAAGTGCAAAGTTAGGGTTATTGTACCTAAGTTTGCAGCGTATGTCAATTGCAATTTTGGTCACAAATTGGCGGGTGGGCAATTGACCAGCCTGACCACGCCGGGTATAATCGCGCAAAAACCGCTTCCAGGGTAGGTATGGCTCATCACGCGGTACGGCAGCTCAGACCGATCATCCCCCGCTTGGGGGTATGCTTCTGGCATTGGTGCTGGCTTATCTCGCCCAAAGCACCTACGACCGCGCCACGATGGCGACTACCGGGGTGGTTGGGCCGCGGGATCGTGGTCGCCGGGCAGGCAAGAGGCGCTGCGCCTGGTGATCGGTAGCGTGTTGTACCTGGTGGCGGGGTTGGTGTTTGCCCTGGTTGCCCCGAGACCGCCCGGGCACTGGTGGCCACTCCCGCGCGGCCGCTGGGCCGGCCAAATGGCCGCGGGCACGTACCCTGCTCCTGCTGGCCAGCCTCTCCCTGGCCGCCCTGGCCGTGCTGCGGTTTGCACAACAGGGTGAAGATGGCGTGGTACAAATTGCCTGGCTGGGTGGCCTGCTGCTCTTTCTGGCCTCACAGGCGCCGCGGCCGCGGCGCCGGGCCTGGTCCGACCTCGCCGCACAGCTGCGGCGCGTACCGCCGGCCACATGGTGGCCCTGCTGGCGTTGGGAGTCATCATGGTCGGCGCGGCCTGGTTACGCCTGACGCACCTCGACACACTGCCGGCCGACCTGCACGGGGACATGGCTTCCTACGGTTTGCAGGCCCGTGAGTACCTGAGCGGCCGCGAGTGGCGCATCTTCCGTGAAGGGTGGGCCAATATCCCGGCCGTGGGCTATTTTCCAAGCATTGCCAGTATGGCGCTGTTCGGTGACAACCTGTTGGGGCTGAACATGGGGGCTGCGCTGGGCGGCCTGCTCAGCCTGCTTGGTTTTTGCCTCCTGCTGTGGCGCCTGTTTGGCCGCCCCGGACTTGCCCTGCTCGCCACGGCCATTCTGGCCATTACCATCCCGCACATTCACTTCTCACGGATCGCAGCCTACATCGACCCCTGGCCGTGGAGCCTCTGGGCCGCCCTGTTTCTGGTCGATGGCCTGCTGGCGCGGCGCACGTTTTCGTTGGCCCTGGCGGGTGTACTGCTGGCCCTTGGTGGGCAGATGTACTACGCCGGCCGGGTCGTGTTTTTGATCCTGGCCGTATCTGTTGCCTACTTGTGGCTCTTTCACCGCGCCTGGCTGACCGGGCGGGGGCGCGGCTTACTGCTGTTCGCTCTCGGTTTTCTGGTCGCGGTTGGGCCAGCGGCCGTCTATTTTGCCCGGCACTTCGACATCCTCATGGAACGCAGCCGGGTCGTCTTTTGTTCTACCCCGACGTCATGACCCACCTCATGGGCAAATACCATGTCAGCACGACGTTGGGGGTGGTGTGGGAGCAGACCTGGCGCTCGCTGCTGATGTACCACTACGGCCCCGATTCCAGCACCCAGTTCAGTTACCCACACCCCATGTTTGGCAGCTGGATTTCACCTCTGATCGTGTTGGGGCTGGGTTATGCCGTACGCTGGTGGCGCGTGCCAGGGTCGCTGTGGACCATCTTCAGCCAACCTGGTCATCGGTGGCATCCTGACGGGCGATGCACCGGCCTGGATGCGCCTGGTGGGCATGACGTTCGCCGGTGCGTTCTTCGCCGCACTGACCCTGCACCGGGTGGCGGCCACTGTTCTGTCCTGCGCGGCGCCATCGCCGCCCGGGGCAGCGCACGAACCGGTGGGCGACAACCGGGACCGCTCTACCCGGTCCACCGGCGCACGCGCCGGGCGGTCCTGATCGGCATCGCCCTCGGTTACCTGGCCTTCCTGGCGGTGGGTGGTCGGCGCGATTGGGTCGAATACACCCGCTTTGCGTGACAACGCCCGGCCGCAGACGCTCATCGGCCGTTACCTGGCTTCGCTGCCACTGACGGTAGTGGCCTGTGACATCTCCGAGTCGTACGATGTGCAGGTACGTGAGACGGCCTTTCTGGCCGCGCCGCACCTGCTGGTCGATTTGCCGGCCAACCCGACCACCGCCGACTTGCAGCGCTGCCCGGGACCGCCGTTTGTCTGGATTCTGGGGCCGGGACAGTGGCCCCAGCGCGGCTGCGCCCTTTGGCCCAATGGTGTCGAGTCGCAGCATCAACTGAGCAACGGCAGCATAGTTTTCATGACCTATCTGGTAGACGATCACACGTCGACCCCCGTTCGTCCCGTGCCGACACCGGTACAGGGCAACTACTCTTATCTTCCCGATGGCTCACCATTCATCCCGGACCAGACTTTCATCGGCAACACGAGCAGCACCGCCTGGGAAATCCACGTTGGTCCAGTGACTATCGAAAACGGCCGACTCGCTGTCCAGATCGGGCAGGTCCCCGGCCACGACGCGGCCTACGATTACCTGCGCCTGATTAGCGCTGACGGGCGTGACCTGCGCTTCGAGGCCGAGGATGGGCAAGCCACGACGGGCGATGTGCCGCTGCCTGACCCCGCGATCGACGGCCACTGGTGGCGGCAAACGTTCGACCTCTTCAGTGGTAAACAGGCGTTGTTGGCCCAGAAGCAGGAACGGGTACCGGCGCTGCGGACACTGATCGAAGTACCCAACGGCACGTACGAACTGCTGATCGGCTCCTTTGCCGGTGACCCGGCAAATGGCGCCTTTGGCCTGGGAGTCACCGTCGACACGCACGCCGACTGATTCGCGGTTGGCTGAGTGATGTCACATCTGAGCTTCACGCTCCCGACGACGAGGCTTATGAAAGTTGAGACAATATTCCGGTAATAGAGCCAGGCGCGGCCGTATGCGCTGCCGCCGGGGAATGAAGTTCCCCGGCTACAAAACAGCGCCCGTTGAAAACGGGCTAACGTATGCCAGACACGTTTTTCAGCCCCGTTGACGGGGCGTCGTGATGTAGCCGGGCGAATTCATCGCCCGGCGGGTCCGCATGAGGGACGACTCGCCATCAATGGCTATTGCCGGATTATTTTTCAACTCTCATAAAACGGGCCGGCGCACCCGTTGTGCATCGGCCAAACCTGGCCGAAGCCTCGACTCCCAGGTCCAAAGATGCCAATTTTCCAGAAAGCTGGCATCTTTGCCGCGACTACGCGCCAACTTGAAGTTACCGGGTTGTCTCTACGTCTTTGACGGGCACGTGGCCCTGTGTTAAGATCAACCGGTGTCAACTTCGGAAGGAGCAAACATCTCGCCGTGACTAACGGATTCAACAAGCTGTGCATCATCATGCCGGTGTACAACGAGCGCCAGACGGTTGAAGAAATCGTGCAGCGCGTACTGGCCGTCGACCTCAACGGCATCCAGAAGGAGCCGATTCTGGTGGACGATGGCTCGACCGACGGTACGCGTGACCTGTTGTACGCCCTGGATCGGCAAGGACTGCCCGGCATCAAGGTTATTCTACACCACCAGAACCAGGGCAAAGGNGCCGCCATCCGCACCGGTCTGGGCCACGCCAATGGCGACCTGATCGTCATCCAGGACGCCGATCTGGAGTANCGACCGCGCGACTATGTCATCCTGTTGCAGCCGATCCTGGATGGCAAGGCCGACGTGGTGTACGGTTCACGTTTCATGGGGCCGCACCGCGTTCAATTTTTGCACATGGTGGGCAACAAGTTTCTGACTCTGGTGACCAACGTTCTGTACAATACCATCCTGACCGATATGGAGACCTGTTATAAGGTTTTTCGGNNGGAGGTTCTGCGCAGTATCCGCATCCGTTCTAACCGGTTCGACTTCGAGCCTGAAATTACGGCCAAAGTGCTCAAGCGCGGCTATCGGGTATTCGAGGTACCCATCTCTTACAGTGGGCGCGACCTGGCCGAGGGCAAAAATCAGCGCNNGTGGCGTGACGGTCTGCCCGCGCTGTGGGCATTGGTCAAGTACCGTTTCGTGGACTGAAGCCGCTTGATGCTAACTGCCGTCGATCCGTGCTGCACGCCCGAATTGGACGACCCAATTGGCCGGGAAACGCTGCGGCGCATGGCGAGCGTGGATCGCTACAACCGTTGGATCTACCGCGAGATTGCGCCCTTTGTTGGCCAGACTGTACTGGAGGTCGGCTGTGGGATCGGCAATATGACGCGCTTNCTTTTGGGTGTGCAGAGACTCATTGCCCTGGACCGCCTGCCCGGCTCGGTGGACTTGGTGAGCGAGACGTTCGCCGCCATGCCCAACGTGCAGGTGTGCCTGGGCGACATCAGCCACCCGACACCGTCGCACAACTGTCACCCTACGCGNATCGACACCGTTGTTTGCCTGAATGTCTTGGAGCACATCCAGCGCGATGATGTGGCCCTGTACCATATGGCCCAACTTCTGGCGCCAGGNGGTCACCTGTTGCTGTTTGTACCGGCCGGCAGCTACATGTACGGTACGCTGGATCAGGCCCTGGGCCATTTTCGGCGCTACGGGCGGGCCGACCTGNNACGGCACGCGCAGGGCGCGGGCCTGCAACCGCAGCGCGTGAGCTACCTGAACCTGGCCGGTACCCCCGGTTGGTGGCTCAACAGCCGCGTACTGCGCCGCCGCCTGCTGCCCACCGCGCAGCTGCGGCTGTTCAACGGCCTGGCGCCGCTGTTGATTGCGGCCGAACGCNNGCTGCGTCGGGTGTGGGATGTGCCCGCCGGTCAATCGTTGCTGTGCATCGCACGTAAGAACCCGCGGCGTAGCCCGATCATCAGCGCCGGTGCGGATTGATCTGCCAACACGGAGAAACACCATGAACATTCTGGAGCGTGTACCGTTCATTGCCGCCACCCGTCGCAACCATGGTATCGAACATGCCGCGGTGTATGTGCTGAGCCGCCGCCAGCCGCAGCGGCGCCTGGTCGCGCACAGCGATCACCGCGGTTTTCTCATCTTCGGCGACACAACCGACAGTGAACTCACCGACGCCGTGAACGAAGCCCTGCACCGCCTGCAGGCGGGCGAGGCCCGGCTGGCCGTTCACCCCAACTGCGGTACGAATTATGCGACGGCCGGCTTTCTGGCCGGNGGCGCCGCCTGGCTGGCCGGACGGCTGAGTGGCCCCAAACAGGCCTGGTGGGAACAGCTGTCGTGGGCCACAACGGCGGCGACCCTGGCCCTGTTCGTGGCGCAGCCGCTGGGGCTGGCCTTGCAGACCCATGTGACCACCTCCGCGCAGGCGGCGGGCATTCGCCTGGCCAGCGTCACCCGCCAACCCAACCTGGGACCCTGGACTGTGCATTTTGTGGAGCTGACCGCGGCATGATCCATCTGATTCACGGCGATCAGGAGTTCTTACGGGCCGAGGCGCTGGCCGAACTGAAGGCCGCCCTCGGTGCGNNCGAGTTCATCGAACTGAACACCACCGAACTCGAGGGTGCACGCCTGACGTTGCCCACCCTGCACGACGCCTGCGATGCCGTGCCGTTCCTGGCNCCCCGCCGCCTGGTGATCGTGCGCGGCCTGCTGGCTGCCCTGGCCCGCCGCAGCCCGCGCCCGTGCGGCGGAACAGACGCCAGCCGCCGGAGACGCAGCCACGACCGCCTCNNCGATTCGACCCTGTTGGCGGGCCTCCAAACCTACCTGCCGCAACTGCCTGCCGCCACCGACCTGGTTCTGCTGGAAACGACGCTGGTGCGCAAGCAGGATGCACTTCACAAGCTGATCGAGCAGCTGGCGACGTCCGGCCAGGCGCGTATCGTGGTGTGCCAGTATGAGGGCGCGTGGTGGAAGCAGGACGAGTGGCTGCGTGACTGGACCNNGCGCCGTGCCCGTCAGCGTAAGACTAAAATCGAACCGGCCGCTATCCAGACCCTGACCGAGTTTCGNATTGGCGACAATTTACGCCTGATTGATCAGGAATTGGGCAAGCTGCAAACCTACGCCGGCCCGGGGCAGGCTGTTCAGGTTGCCGACGTGCGGCTGCTGGTCAGCGCGGTGCGCGAAGCCAGCGTCTTTGCCATGGTCGAAGCCCTGGCGGCTGGTGAGGGTAAACAGGCCGTGCGGCTGCTGCANCGGCTCCTGCAGTCCGGCGAGGCGCCACTCTCGATCTTGGGTATGATTGGTTGGCAGTACCGGCTGCTGCTGCAAATCAACGACCTGGCCGCGCAGGGCCTGAGCCAGGACGAAGTCGCCAGTACCTTGAAACAGAAGCCCTACACGGTCAAAAAGGCCTGGCTGACGGCCCAACGCTACCGCCCGGCGGCCCTTGAACGGACGCTGGAGCTGCTGCTCGAAACCGACATCGCCATCAAAACGGGCCAGATGGAGGATCGGGTGGCGTTGGATGTGCTGGTGGCAGAGTTGAGCATGGGGCAAGACAGGGGCGCGATGCAGGACAGGGGAGGATCGGGCAACTGACCACGAACGTGGGGATCAGTCCGCCAACCGATTGGCCGGCGCGTGCCACGAGGCTGGCGACCGCCCGCCGGTGCCCACGATTGCCCGCCACCCACCCTTCGCGGTAGATCAGGGTCTCCAGGCCAACGAACGCGCCACGTAATTCGCCGGGGTGCAGCAGGTACTGCGGGTCGATGTCGGCCTGCACGGTGCGCTGTTCCTGGGTGAGCGTCTCCATGATCAGGATGCCGCCGGGCCGCAGCGCCCGCTGCATTGGCGGCCAGAGATCGCGTTGCAAGAAATAAAAACTGGTGATGACATCGAACCTGGCCGTCGGCAGCTCGAACTCGTAGAGGTCGGCGATGACGGCCATGANGCCTGGCCAACGCCTCTTGGCCCGATGCACCGCAACCTGTGCGATGTCGACGCCCACGACCCGCAAACCACGCGCCAGCAGAAAAGCCGCGTTACCACCCAGCCCCATGGCCAGATCCAGAGCCCAACCACGNNCCGGCAGCCAACCGGCCTGCTCCAGCAAAAAGGGGCGGCGCGGNNCAAAATGCGTTTGCGCCCGGTAGCGTTGATTCCAACGGGCGGCATCAGTGGCTGGCAATCGAATTTCCCTCCGTCTTGAACCAGGCCTCCACCACTCATAGGAGCGGTGGAGGCCCATCGCTCACGGCGCCGGTTCGATCTGAGTCACATCCCCAAAACCGTTGACGGTGATGATCCAGCGGCTGCCCGGTGTGAACCGCTGAAACGCCTGCGCGTTGGCGCGCGNATAGCGGATCTGCCGATCATCGACCGCCAGGATGACCAGATAGGTCTCCTCGCCGTTCCCCAGACGCTGCTCCTCCGTCAATTGTGCGGCCGGCCATGCGGGTTGCAGGTCGTTGCCCTGCGCTATCAGCTTGTCGATCACGGCCCACTGCGTGGCGGTATAAGTGCACCAGGCGTCGTACACCTCGTACTGGCAATCCTGTACGACTTCGCCCACCCCGCTGCCCTGGTCGACGACGTACGGTGTGCCGCACACTTTTTGTGCATTGGGCGCCGGCGAGTCCTGCACACTGCGCACACGGTCGCGACACTGGCCCAGCTCGGCGCCTTGCGGGACCTGATCCCGCCACGTTTCGCGNNTCACCGGCGCCAGACCCATGATCGGCAGCGTGCGCTGCCAGCTTACCCCGGTCACGGTGGCTGTGCTGCTCGTGGTCTGGCGCCCCGGGCCGCGAAGAGGATGGCGGCCACCACACANGAGCACAATCACCGCACCGACGGCGAACAGCCACAGGCGGGAACCGCCCGCCGGTTGCGGTTGGGTGGTGGGCGGCGGTTTGGGTGAGGTCGCCGACTTGTCCAGGGTACTGCCGCACTGCTTACACTTCTTGGCCTTACCCGGGTTGACCGTGCCGCAGTAGGGGCAGGTGACGTCCGGGACGGGCCCGGTTTGCAGCGCCCCTACCACCTGGCCCGTTTCACGGGCCTTGCCCTGCGTCAAATCGGNCCCGCACTGCTTGCAGGTTTTGGCGTCGCCGGGGTTGCGGGCGCCACAAAATCCGCAGTGAATGTCTGGGCCGACTTTGGCCTTGGCCAGGGCCGCTTCATCGGTGAGCAGTTCCTGNNATCGGCGGGCAGCCTCGAACTGATCCGTTGCCTCCATCGCCGCGCCACAGGTCCGGCACGTCTTGACCGTACCGGGGTTCTTACTGCCGCAGCGCTTACATGTCCACTCGAGCTCGACGTAACCGACGGTCTCTTTGACCATGGTTCCTCCTCGTCGTGCAGTCTCATCTGATCAGCATGTCGGTCGCTATTCACCGCTCCGGCGTTGATAAACGACCTCATAGGAATAATGGCCCCACGCATTACCCGTGCACGCTTCGACTATCGGGGTGTCGTGCTGCTCATCCTACGGGCCACGTCGGAGGGCGCATCCAACACCCGCGCCGTCCACTCCTGGTGGCGGAAGATGGGAAAGTCGATGTAGCCGGGAGGCTTGTACGGGTCGGCGCCTGTACGGCGGTCCTCGGCATAACCGCCGATCTCCTGAAAGCGCACGGTCGTACCGGGTTGCCCGATACCGGACTGGTCGATCACCCACAGGCGAATGTTGTGGTCGAGGTGATTGTCCAGGCATGAAATGAAACGTACGGAGGCCAGGGTGTACTCGGGAATACTGTGCGGGCCATAAAATCGATGTGCAACCATTGGTGCCCGTTCACACAGTCGGCATGCGTGGGCACGCCGGGTGCTTCGACGGCGGAGGCCAGGTCGGCATAGCCAATCTCACCAACGACGGGGAGATCGGCCGGTTGGCCGTATCGACCACAGCCACCTTCCAACGGCCGACCTGCGGGGCGTTGGGGTTGAGCACAACCCGCCAGCGGCCGTCGTCGCCCGTGGGCGCAGAGACATACGGCGGGTCGGCGGTAGCGGCCGACCATACGGCGACCCGTACGCCGCTCTGCGGTTCGCCACTGGCGTCGGTGACCAACCCACGTAACCCGGTCGAACTGCACGAGGTCGTACCGGTGATAATGCCCGACACGTGGTACTGCCAGCGGGTGGACAACGTGCGCGACTGGGTGACGACCAGGGCAGAAAACGGCTCACCCCGTGAGCCGTACGCACCAGCGTGACGTCGTCGATGCCTACATACAGCGGCGTCACCGTGAGCGGCTGCCGCACCCGTACGAAGATGGTGGTCTGCGTGGCGGCTGCCGTGGCAGTCACGGCCAGGGTGTGCCACGGACTGCCGGTACCGTGTTGGCTCCAGATCACGGTTGGCGCCAGGGGTCGTTGCCGCCGAGCGGGTCGATGCCGATGCTTTTAGTAATACCGTCGAGTACCGGTGACAGATAGACACGCGCTTCGGCGCGCAGCGTATCACCGACCGCGACCTCCCGCACCTGTTGCTGGATGCCGGCGTCGTACGCGCCCGCCGGCCCAAAAAGCACCTGCCAATGGTTGGGCGGCGGTGTGACCTGCCCTGCCAGGAAAAAGGGTGCACCCCGTACCACGAAGGGCGTCCAGCCAACACCGACCTGTCCCGCTCCGCCGCCAATCGTCACCGGGGTGAAGCCGAGTTCGAAATCACCGTTTTGTAGCGGCAGCGGCTCTTCGCGCGTGGTCGGGAGTCCTGCCTGACCGGCGCGATTGCCTGGCCCGTTGCCACGAGTGGCAGCAGCCAACCGGCCAACAGCGTAATAAAAAGACCAGGAGACGTTTCATCAGGCACCATAGCATCGATGACGGCGGTGGAAGCGTAGCACTGACTCGATTTTAACATGAGTCGTGCGGGTGGGCAAGGCGGGGAGAAGGACGATGATGACGCAACAGGCATTGGTTTCATTACCAACCATGCACTGCAGCATATCCTGGCGCACCTGATTATCGTCTTGCGAGGCCAAACTGACAATTTGACGACGACCTGATCCCGCGCACGTCCAGAGCGTTTACGCTCACTCTTTCGGCTGAAAGACGCGCTGGCCGTGAGCGTTCACGGTACGATATGCTCCTGCAAGGTCTTGACCTCAGCCAACCACAGCGCACTGCTGGCATCGCTCGGCATGCGCCAGTCNNCCCGCGGCGACAGCGCCACCGACCCGACCTNTGNGCCGTCGGGCATGGCTGAACGTTTGAACTGCTGGCTGAAGAAACGTCGATAGAAGACCTCCAGCCAGCGCAGGATCACCGTGTCTGCATAATCGCCGCCGAACGCTTGCCGGGCCAGCACGAACACTTTACGCGGCGCAAACTGGAAACGCACTGTGTAGTAGAGGAAAANATCGTGCAGTTCGTACGGCCCAATCGTCTCTTCGGTCTTCTGCTCCAGCGCGCCGCTGGCATCGANGGGCAGCAGCCNCGGCGTGATGGGCGTGGCGATGATGTCGTGCAGTACGGCCGATGTCGCACCGCTGAACTCAGTATCGGCCATCCACGCTACCAGGTAACGCACCAGCGTCTTAGGCACGCCGGCGTTGACGTGGTACATGCTCATGTGGTCGCCGTTGTAGGTGGCCCAGCCCAACGCCAACTCCGACAGATCGCCGGTACCCACCACCAGGCCGCCCACCTGGTTGGCCATGTCCATCAGGATTTGCGTGCGCTCGCGNNCCTGGGCGTTTTCGTAGGTCGTATCGTGCACGCTTTCGTCGTGGCCGATGTCGCGGAAGTGCAGACGTACGGCATCGGTGATGGGGATCGTGTGCAGGGTGACGCCCAGGGCCTCCGCCANGGCGCGGCGTTGCCACGCGCGCGGCGTGGTGCCAAAACCGGGCATGCTGATCGCGACGATCCCCGTCCGCGGCAAACCCAGCGCATCGAAAGCCTTGACCGTCACCAGGATCGCGAGCGTCGAATCGGCTCGCCNCGAGAGACCGATCGTGACGCGTGANNTACCGGTGTGTTTCAGCCGTTTGGCCAGCCCGGTCAGCTGGATGTTGAAGATTTCGCGCGTGTTCAGCGCGGCGCGGTCGGCCGGCACGAAGGGCAGGCGGGCCAGCTGCGGGCGCAGGAGGGTCGGGTACGGCGCTGCGGCGGCACNATCTGCACCCGGCAGGTCGAACGTAACTGTGCGCATCGAACGGCTGGCGCGTGTGGCGGCGTAGGTGCTGTTGCGCAGGCGCTCGTGAACCAGGCGCTGCACGTCGACGTCGGCCACGGCCATTTGCGTGGTGAACTGAAAACGNNCGGTTTCGGCCAGCACGACACCGTTTTCGGCGATCAGGGAATGCCCGGCCCACACCAGGTCGGTGGTCGATTCGTTGGGGCCTGACCCGGCGTAGAGGTACGCGGCCAGGCAGCGCGCCGACTGCTGGCGCACCAGGTCNNGCCGGTAGGCCTCCTTGCCCAGCAGCTCGTTGCTGGCCGAGAGGTTGAGCAGCACGGTGGCGCCGGCCAGGGCCAGATCAGCGCTGGGCGGGCTGATCGCCCACAGGTCTTCGCAGATCTCGACGCCGAAGATCGCGTGGGGCAGGTTGCTGGCGGCAAAGAGCAGGTCACGGCCAAAGGGCACGGCCGCGCCCGCAATCACGACGGAACTGGCGGTCGCCTGCGCGGCCGGGGTGAACCAGCGCGCCTCGTAGAATTCGCCGGTAGTGGGGAGATAGCTCTTCGGCACGATGCCCTNGACCTGACCATTGGCCAGCAGGGCCGCGCAGTTGTAGAGCCGGCCGTCGACCGGCAGGGGTAAGCCGACCACGGCGGCAATGTCGTGTTCGGCTGCCGCGGCGACCAGGGGTATGAGCGCGGCCTGGGCAGCGTCGAGCAGCAGGGCCTGGTCGAAGAGGTCGGCGCAGGAGTAGCCGGTGAGCGACAGTTCGGGGAAGAGCGCCAGCCGGCAGCCCTGGGCCGCGGCCCGTGCGAGCGCATCGATGATGGCCTGCACATTGAACGCCACGTCGGCCACACGCAGCTCCGGCGTAATGACGGCNNCACGCACGAAGCCGAGCGCGGCCGGGGTCATCGAAAATGGTAGATTCATGGGTGAGCGCGTCCCCTGCTCATAGTGGTTGCTGGCCAGCGGGTGAGGCGGACCGTCAGGCGCATTATACCATGTGGCCGGGAATCTGCCGTTTCTCCGCATCTTCACTGGAAGTCATGGCGCCGGCCGTGACGAACCATCGCCGCGCGGCGTTGAACTGATGATTCGCCAGCGAGTGACGGGTCCCAACAGAACATCGTTACACGCACCCTGGTTTCCGCCCTCTGCCGGGCGCTGTGTTATAATTGGGCGCCATGAACGAACAGCTGCACGGCGCACACCGTGATGTGATCCCCACAACGGCCAACGGGCAGATGATGCCCAAGGCCCTGCCAGTGGTCGAAACGTGCCATGAAGCGCACACCTCAGTTTCGACCTGTTCGAGCGGTACTGGCCGTGGTGGTTGGCGGCTACCCTGGCGGCTGCCTTGGCCCTGCGCCTGTGGGGTATCGACTTTGGCCTGCCCTACCTCTATCACCCGGACGAGCCGGGGTACGTCGCCATTGCGCAACGCATCTTCACAACGGGCGACCTCAATCCCCACTTTTTCAACTACCCCTCACTGTTCTTTTACCTGAATGCGCTGGCCTACGCGCCGTACTACCTGCTTGGTCGGCTGACGGGTCGTTTCGACAGCGTCGCCGACATCGCCGGCCCGACGATGTTGATTGGCGGCTCTGGCGTCACCACTCAGCCGGACACCTTTCTGCTCGGCCGCGGCCTTTCGGTGCTGTTTGCTGTGGCATCGGTGTGCCTGGTATTCGTCATCGGCCGCCGCCTGACCGGGCGAGCGCTGCCCGGCCTGCTGGCGGCCCTGCTGCTTGCACTTTCCGCGACGCACGTGGCCAACAGCCGCTACATCGCGCCTGATGTCTTCCTGGTCTTTTTCCTCCTGCTGGCTTTCTGGGGAGCGCTGCGGGTCTATGACCACGGCCGCCTGCGCGACTATGCCCTGGCGGGGGCCGCGGTTGGCCTGGTGGCGGCGACCAAATACAACGGTGCGATCATGCTGGTCGTAGTCGTTATCGCGCATACGCTGCGCACCGGTTGGCGGGGCTTCTTCGACCGCCGGCTCTTCACCGCCATTGGCGTCAGTGCGTTGGCCTTCCTGGCAGGTACACCCTTTGCCCTGTTCGACGCCGAGAGCTTTCTGGCCGGCGTGCGCATCGAGGCCCAGCACTACAGCACCGGACATGTGGGCAGTGAGGGCAACGCCCTGGCCTGGTACGCCAGCTTCCTGTGGACCAGNCGAGGGGTCACGGTCGTGCTGGCCCTGCTCGCCCTGGCGTACGCCGTTGTTACGCGTGACCGGCGCCTGCTCCTGCTGGCCGCCTTTCCGGTGATCTATTTTGGGTTCATCAGCACCTTCGTGGTGCGCAACGACCGCACGGCCATGCCACTGCTGCCCTTCCTGTACCTGCTCGCCGCGCTGCTGNNCTCGCGCCTGCGCTGGTCGGCAGATATCCCGGCGGCAAGGCGCACGTTGGGTGTTGCCGGCAGCGCCGTGCTGCTGGTCGCCATGCTGGCCTGGCCGGCGGTCCGCACCGTGGCCGAGACGCAGCGTCTCACCACGGTCAACAGCCTGGAAACCGCACGTGTGTGGCTCGACCAGAACCTGGCGCCCGGCACGCGGGTGGCGGTCGAGTCGTACGCGCCGTACGTCGATCCGCAACGTTTTGTCGTCCAGGGATTCTACAAATTGATCGACAACTCTCCCGAGTGGTACATCGACCACGGCTACAGCACGCTCGTCTTCAGCCAGCGTATGTTTCGCCGCTTCTACGACGAGCCGGACAAATACGCGGCCGAAATCGCCCTCTACGAGGCGCTGTTCCAGCGCTGCCAACCACTCCGGGTATTCACCGACGGCGGCTACGAGGTGCGCGTGCCAGCTCCGTTCGCCATGAACGGTCGAATCCGTTGCGGATACCCGATTATCCACCCCAGAGGGAGGCCACCGCGATGACGAACACATCCGACACCGACCCGGCGCGTGTGCCGATCTACACCATTGGTTACGGCGCGCTCCGTCGAACAGCTCCTGGCGGTACTCAAGGCGCAGCAGATCGCGTTCGTCATCGACGTGCGCTCCGCGCCGTACTCGCGTTACAAACCAGAATTCAACAAAGAGGCCCTGCAACGCGAAATTCAGACCCATCAAATTCGTTATACGTATATGGGTGACACGCTCGGCGGGCGCCCCAACGACCCAGACTGTTACACCGACGACAAGGTCGATTACGACAAGGTCCGGCAGAAGGAATTCTACCAACAGGGGATTCGGCGCAGCAGGCGTTCACCCAGCAGTTGCGCGTGGTGCTCCTCTGTAGTGAGGGCAAACCAGAGATCTGCCACCGCAGCAAACTGATCGGTGAGACCCTGACTGAACTGGGCATCCCGGTGCTGCACATCGATGAAAACGACCGCCTGCTAGACCAGGCCGCGGTCATTGCACGACTGACGGCTGGCCAGTTGAGCCTGTTTGGCTCGCACGGTTTCACCTCGCGCAAGCGCTACGAGTCCGAAGGTGAGGATGACGATGCCTGAGCCTGTTTTCGACACCACAACCTGTGGGGGTGTCGGATACGATGCCACAAGCTGCCGCGTAGATCATGTGAGCGAATACCGCGCCTGGTCTGCATCTTGTGGTGCGGGGCATCAAAACCGCAAGATATCGTATGAGAACCTGCATTCTATGTCGAAAACAGGCTGAGATAGTGACGATCGGCGTGTACGGCTGGGCGGAGGCCGACTTTTGGGCGGCACTGCAGGCGGCTGGCGTCGATACGTTCGTCGACATCCGACGCCGGCGGGGGTGCGCGGTGCGGCGTACGCATTTGCCAACGCCACACGCTTGCAGGCTGGCCTGGCGGAGCTGGGTATTCGTTACCTGCACCGGCTCGACCTGGCGCCGGGCCGAGACACGCGCGGCTCAGCACGCGGTCGATCACGCGACGCACGTCACGCGTCGGCAGCGTACGGCCCTCGACCCCGCCTTCAGCGCACGTTACCAGCACGAATGCCTGGCGTCGTTCGACAGCCGCGCGTTCCTGGCCTCCCTGGACCCTGATGCGCGGGTCGTTGCGCTGTTCTGCGTCGAAGGCGGCCCACCGCCTGCCACCGCTCCCTGCTCGCGGCCCGCCTCGCCGCTGATTTGTCACTCGCCGTCGAGCATCTGCGACCGTAATGATTGCTGCAACTGCTCAGCCAGCCGTTCAGAAACCCGGTTTTTCTCGTGCGAGCATGGTTCTTGTCCGTGCAACGGCCTTTCAGCGCGTCACGACCCTGGTCTGCGAGACAAAAACCCCGTTTTTCTAGAGCCAGTCCGAGCAGTTACTGATTGCTGCCGCACTCCAGAGGTGGAAATATGAAAGTCGTCATCGTTGCCAAAACTCGTCAGGGTAGTGCGGCCTGTGTCGGCGGTATCACCTTCGAGGGCCGTAGTGTGCGCCTGCTGGCGGCCGATGCCGCGCACGCCGATCACGCCGGCATGGAGTACACGGTGGGTGATGTGTGGGAGGTCGAGGGCAGCCCACCGCACGANGCGATTCCACCCCACGTGGAGAACCTCATCGTCACCCACAAACGGCGCCTGGGGCAGATGTCCAGCCTGCCGGTATTCATCGAACGCCACATGCCGCCCTATGTCGGCCCGGTTGCTGGTTTGTACGATGGCCTGCTGCAGCACACCCTTTCCGGCGCGTTGTACATCGCAGCGGCCAGCGGCCTGCCCGGCTACAGCACTTTCTTCTGGCGGCCCGACCAGGCCCTGGTCCGCGAGGACACCGCGCGGCGCATCCGTTACCGTTACCCAACCCCAGACGAGGGACGCACGCTGACTTTCGTAGGTTTCCAGGAGCCACTACCCCAGATCGCGGCCGGCGCCCTCGTGCGCGTCTCACTCGCCCACTGGTGGCGCNNGGAAGACAGCCCGGTCGAGGAATTACGCTGTTACGTCCAANNCTCGGGTTGGTTCGAGGCGCCGGCGGGCGACACCCGACGGCTGTTTGCCGACGCCAGCCTGCCGACCGCAACCGCCCCTGCGCCAGCCAATGCCATTTCTTCAACCGACCCGGCCGCACACCCGGCGGTTGCTGCGCCAACATCGGCCACGAAGTGTGCACCCCACGCCCATACGCGCCCAACAGACACGCCCGACCTGACTCAGGCCCGGCGCCTGCTCAAGCGCGTNTTTGGCCACGACGAGTTTCGCCCTTTCCAGGTCGATTTGATTGGGCACGTCTTGCAGCGCCGCGACGCCCTGGGCATCATCCCTACCGGCGGCGGCAAATCGCTCTGTTACCAGTTGCCGGCGCTGCTCTTCGACGGCCTGACGGTTGTGGTGTCACCGCTGATTTCCCTGATGCAGGACCAGGTCGATCAACTGCGCGAGTTGGGTGTGCCGGCCGTCTGTTTGAACAGCACGTTGAGCGTCCAGGAATACGTCGCCACGACGGCCCGCCTGCGGCGCGGCGAGGTGCGGCTGCTCTACACTTCGCCCGAGACTCTGCTGCGCCCAGAGACCCTGGTCCTGCTCGATGCCTGCCGCGTGGCCTGTTTCACGATCGATGAGGCTCACTGCATTTCAGCGTGGGGCCACGACTTCCGGCCGGAGTACCGCCAGCTGCTACCGGTGCGCCAGCGTTACGCCCAGGCCGTCTGCCTGGCCCTGACGGCGACGGCCGCGNNCCGCGTGCAGCAGGACATCATGGAGATTCTCGGTTTCACCGAGGACAACACTGTCATTGCCGGCTTCGACCGGCCCAACCTCTTCCTGGCCGCGCAGCCGCACNNCGATGGCCTGGCGCAGACGATCGCCTTCCTGCGTCAGCANCCNGCGCAGTCTGGCATCATCTACTGCAGCACACGACGGCAGGTGGACGANGCGACGGCAAAACTGAGCGCCCACAAATTCTCCGTTTTGCCCTATCACGCCGGCCTGGACGACGCCACGCGGCGCGACAACCAGCAGCGCTTCGTACGCGACGAGGTGTCGGTGATGGTGGCCACCGTGGCCTTTGGCATGGGTATCAACAAATCGAACGTGCGCTTCATTCTGCACCACAACCTGCCGGAGAACCTGGAGAGCTATTATCAGCAGATCGGCCGCNNGGGGCGTGATGGTTTGCCCTCCGACTGCCTGCTGCTCTACGGCAGCCAGGACATCAGCACGATCTGGCGTTTCATCGANCGGGGCGCGGAATCGCAGCGGCCCGGTGCGCAGGCCCGCCTGCAGGCGATGGTGCGTTTTGCCGAGTCGAGAGCATGCCGACGGGTTCCACTGCTGCGTTATTTTGGCGAAACGCCAGCGGCCGAAACCTGCCCCATGTGCGACAACTGCCGTCGCGGCGCCGACAACCGCCCACGAACCGACGTGAGTGAGGCGGCCCGCCAGTTTTTGACTGTGGTTCAGCAAACAGGCCAGGTCTTTGGCGCCGTGCACGTGATCAACGTCCTGCGCGGTTCACGCAGCCAGGGTATCCAGCGCCGCCAACACGACCGCCTGCCGTCCTATGGACAGGGCCGCGACTACTCGACCGAAGTCTGGCGGCGGCTGGCGCAGCAGTTCATCGCCCAGGGTTTGCTCGAACAGGACATGCGGATCGGGTCGTTACGTTTGACCGAGGCGGGGCGCAGCGTCTTGAATGGTGGNGCAAGTCCTGGCCCATTTGGAGAGTGGTGTGCTTGCGGCGGCGGCTGAAGCGCCGCAGGGGCGGACGAACACGACGCAGGGCTCTTTCAAGCCCTGCGCGCGCCAGCAGCTGGCCGCTGCGGCGGCGTGCCGCCGTACGTCGTGTTTTCGGACCGCACGCTGGTCGAGATGGCCACGTACTTCCCGCATACACCGGCCGATCTGCTGGCCATCGANGGGGTGGGCGAGGTCAAGCTGGCGCGTTACGGTGAGGCGTTTCTGAATGTCATCCGACCCTACTGTGTCGCCCACGGCCTGCAGCCCCGCCAACGGNNCCGAGCGCCACCCGCGCTGGCGTCGTGAGCCACACGGGCGCGGCGTTTCGTGGAAGTGGGCCAGCTGTTTGCCGGCGGTCACTCGATACCTGAGCTTCAGGCGATGTACGGCATCCAACGCGGTACGATCATCGAACACCTGGCGGCCTACGTCCGCGCCGGCCACACGATCGACAGCACGCGCCTGTACAGCGCCAGTCATCTGTCGCCGGCCCGCCAGGCCGATGTCCTGCGTACCATCGCCGAACTCGGCCCCGACCGTCTACGCCCCGTGTTCGACGCTCTGGGAGGCTCCGTTCCGTGGGACGANGCGCATCTCCTGCGACTCATCTACCTCACAGGTGCTGCCGACGCCATGGACGGCCCTCCAACTTCCAACCTCCAACCTCAAACCCCTAAAGCCGCACCGCGGCGACCAACACCGCCATGCACAACTGCCCCANCCGCGGGCCAAATTCGCGGCGTGGCGCACGACCGCGGGCACGGCCGGTGGCGTAGTTGGTGATGTAACACAGCGAGGCGTAACGCAGCCCCAGTTCGCGTGCCAGCCACACCTCTGGCGCCAGCGTCATGCCCACGACGTCCGCGCCGGCCGCGGCCAGGAGCGCTATCTCAGCCGCCGTCTCCAGGCGCGGCCCCTCGGTGCAGACGTAGACGCCGCCCGGCACGGCNNGCGCCGCGCTGTGGTCAACCGTCTCCAGCGCCTGCCAGATTGCTGCCCGCAGCCCCGGATCGAACGTCGGCCCGGCCGGCGGTTGGCGCCAGCGCTCGAACGTGCTCGCCCGCCGACCGCCCGTCCAGTCGATCGNCTCGTCCGGCACGACCAGGTCACCGACTGTCAGCACCGGATTGATTGCGCCGACGCCGTTCCAGCTCAAGATCGCCCGAAACCCCAGCCGGTGTGCGGCCCACAGGTTGGCCCGGTGGTTGACGAAACCGGCCGAGCGTTGCAGTGTACCGACGCCGTGACGTGAACTGAAGCCCACGACCGCCCCCGGCAGGGCCAGCCAGTCGATCGGCGCGGCCGNACCGTACGGCGTGTCGAGGGTGCGTGTCTCGACCACGCGCCCGAACTCGGTCAGGTCGAGCCAGTAGGCCGCGGTGCCGCCGTAGATCAGGGCGGCGGCGTCAGGCGGGCTGTTTCGTTCATGCCTCAGCGTTGCCCGGCGGTGCGTCCCAGTAACGCGCAATCAGCGTGGCCGGGAACACGCCGCGGTCGGTGACGATACCGGCGATCAGGTGCGGCGGTGTGATGTCGAAGGCGGGGTAATAGCCATCGATCCCCTCGACCGCCGTGCGCACGACGCCTTCACGNNTCCACGCGTAGAAGACCTCCTGCGGCTGACGTTCCTCGATCTGTATGGCCTGCGCGGTTGCGGTCTGCGGGTCGGGTCCGTCGTAGCCCAGGACGTAGAAGGGAATGCCGAAGTAGTTGGCGGCAATTGCATTGTGCAGCGTGCCGACCTTGTTGGTGATGTGCCCATCGAGTGTGATGCGGTCGGCCGCGCAGATGAACTTGTCGATGCGCCCCTGGCTCATGAGGTGCGCCGGCATACCGTCGGTGATGAGCGNCACGGGAATGCCCATCTCGACCGCGCACTGCGCGGTGAGGCGCCCNNCTTGCAGGTAGGGCCGCGTCTCAGTCGGAATGAGGGTGACCCGCTTGCCTTGATGACGGGCGATCCACAGCATCCAGCACAGGGCAGCGCCGGCCAGGCAGTGGGTCAGGATGCGGTCGCCGTCGCGCAGCAGCGCCGCGGCCTGGGCGCCGCAGGCCCGGCTGACCTGGTTGCCGCGTGATCTCGCCGTTGACGTAATCGAGGATCGCGCCGCGCATCGGCGCCGGCCGCCAGGGCAACTTCGGCGCGCCGCCGCCTCGGGCACCACGTGGTGCAGGTCATCGGCCGTGGGACGGGTGGCCAGCAGACGCGCCGCGGCCTCACGCAGCTCGTGTACGTTTGCACTGCCCGGGCGCAGGGCCAGCGCCAGGCCCAGCCCGGCCGCGTACGCCAATGGCGGCCCACCCTGGACCACCATCTGCTCGATAGCCTCCGCCGCGGCGTCGACGGAGCGGCAGGTGACGTACTCGGTGCGAAACGGATAGGTCCGCCGGTCGAGCAGGATGAGCGCATCGCTGGCCTCGTCGTAGCGCAGGGTGTCGAAGCGGTCGGCCAGCACGGCTGGGCATGGCGGAATGGGCGATGTCACGCTACAGACCTGCCGGTTGTAATGTCGTGGCCAACAGCGGCGTCAGTTCCTGGCGGTCGTCGTGCCAGGCCATGAGCGTCTCCGGATCGAGGTCGGGCGTCGCATGCTGCAAGAAACGCTGCAAGCCCGCCAGGTCCCACCCGGTCAGGTCGTAACGCAGGTCGCGCAGGTACTTCGTGCAGACCCCGGTGGGCAGGTCGAGGCGCGGCGCGTAGGCCTGCGCGATCGCCTCCAGGTGTTGGCGGCCGTCCACCTTGGCAGCGTAGAGGGCCGGCACGATGCCGCTGGTCGTGACCTCGTCCAGGCGGTCTCGCCGTACCGACCACAGGGCAAAGACGAAGGGCAGGCCAGTCCACTTCAGCCACTCGTCACCCAGATCGAAGACGTAGGGCACACCGCGTCGAGGCACGGCGCGGCGCAGGGTACCCTCGATGAGGGCCTCGTCGCCGATCAGCAGCGCGGCCGACGCGCGGCCCAGCATCTCGTCCAGGTTTTGTGGCGCCGCCCGCCAGCGTGGCTCGACGCCGTAGCGTTCACGGCACAGGGTTTTGACCAACTCGACGCTCGTGGCCGAGTGGTCGGTCAGGGCCACGGTGCAGCCGTCCAGCTCGGCCGGGTCGGCCATCCAGCTGAAGAGGANGACCGTCTTCACCGCGCCCAGGGTGGCGATGCCGAGCTGCGGAATCACGGCCAGGTCGGCGGCGTGGCGCGCCGTTTCGATGGCCGAAATTGGCGCGACATCGATCTCGCCGGCAACCAGCATGCGGTTTAGTGTCGTCGGCACACCATAAACGAAACGTACGTCCTGCCCGGCCAACCGCTCCTGCAGCCGGTAGTAGACGGGCTGGACGTTGAGATAGTCGATTACACCAATCGTTAGGGTCATGTTCGTTTCGTACCTCGTCGTACGTTATTGGGCAGTTTGTCGTAACGACTGATGAGAGTTGAGAAAATAATCCGGCAATAGCCATTGACGGCGAGTCGTCCCTCATGCGGACCCGCCGGGCGATGAATTCGCCCGGCTACATCACGACGCCCCGTCAACGGGGCTGAAAAACGTGTCTGGCATACGTTAGCCCGTTTTCAACGGGCGCTGTTTTGTAGCCGGGGAACTTCATTCCCCGGCGGCAGTGCACACGGACACGTCTGCTCTATTACCGGATCAATTTCTTAACCCTCATCAGTCGTTACTGTATCCATGGAGCGACAGTTCGTAGCAACGACTTCGGTCGTTACTATGCCCACAGAGCGAGTGAAGTTGCCACTACGGAGCGACTAAAGTCGCCACTACGGAGCGACTAAAGTCGCCACTACGGAGCGACTAAAGTCGCCACTACGGAGCGACTAAAGTCGCCACTACGGAGCGACTAAAGTCGCCACTACGGAGCGACTAAAGTCGCCACTACGGAGCGACCAAAGTCGCCACTCCAAACCGTGGGATGACTCACGTCGGCCCATTGCTGCGGGCCGCTTGTTTGGCTGCCACACGCCTGCTTACGGCGGGTGATCATTTCCGCTTCGATCTCGGCCAACGGTCGGTCGTACACCGTGACTACGTTGTACAGGGTGTCACGCTCGGCGGGCACCCTGCCCGCGGCTACGATCAGGCGGATCAGCCNCAGTTTATCGAGACGTTCGTCGGTGGTGGCGCCGGCCTCGTGGTAGATTTNTTCCTCGACCACCGTGCCGTCGATGTCGTCGGCGCCGAAGTGCAGGGCCAGCTGGGCAATTGGCGGCGTGAGCATGATCCAGTACGCTTTGATGTGGGNGAAGTTGTCCAGCAGGATACGGCTCACCGCCAGGGTTTTCAGCGTATCGTGCGCCGTCGTCCAGTTGGCCCGCTGGCCGAGGGCGTTGTTGTCGGCGTGAAAACGCAGCGGAACCAGGGTTTGGAAGCCGCCCGTATCGTCTTGCAGGTCACGCAGGCGCAGCAGGTGATCGGCGCGGTGTTCGGCCTGCTCGATGTGGCCGTAGAGTATCGTGGCATTGGTACGCAGGCCGAGCCNGTGAGCCGTGCGGTGGATCGCCAGCCAGGTGTCGCCGTCCGCCTTCTCGGGGCAGATCTTGCGCCGGATGTCGGGATGGAAGATCTCCGCGCCGCCGCCCGGCATCGAATCNNGGCCGGCTGCCATCAGCCGGCGCAGCACCTGCTCGTGACTCATGCCCGTCATCTGGGCGAAAANATCGATCTCGACCGCGGTGAAGGCCTTGAGGTGAATCCAGGGGTAGGCCTGCTTCAGCGCACGCAGCACCTCTTCGTAGTACTCGAACGGCTCGCTCGTGTGCAGGCCACCGACGATGTGGAACTCGGTGACGTTGGGGGTGGCGTNCGNGCGCACATGCTCGACGATCTCGTCGGGACGCCAGGTGTAGGCCCCCGCTTCGCCCTCATCGCGCCGAAACGAGCAGAAATTGCAGTGAAAGGCACAGACGTTCGTCGGGTTGATGTGTCGGTTCTGATTGAAGTAGACGTAACGCCCGCCGTTACAACGTGTGTTCACCAGGTCGGCCAGCTGGCCGATGGTCAGCAGATCGTGCGACTCGAAGAGGCGCACGCCGTCTGCGAAATCGAGGCGAACCCNCGCCTCCACTTTGTCGATGATGTCTGTCAAGTCAGTTGTTCTGGTTCGTACCATTTCCATGGCGACTACCGTTCCCCCATCGTATCACTTGGCCGCGCCCTCAACGGCGGACGCGCTCGTTGGCTAAAAGATCTGCTGCCGCAGCCGGCCGCGGCCTCGTCCAGCATTTCCTTGACCTGAAAATAGACCGCTTCGGTCAACTCCAGCGTGTTGGGTTCCAGGATACCGTGCAGCGCCTGGACGATGCGCAGCACTTTGCCCTCGATCTGCTCCACCGACGTGCCGTACAGGCTCGGGGCACGAAGAAGATCACCAGCAGCCCGATGCCAAAAATACTCAAGGCCACCGACGTGCCCAACTGGCCCAGCAGCGGGCCAACAACAACATCGACACCAGGTTCAGCACCGCGTAAGTGATCAGTACCATGGCACGCGCGTCAGAGGTCGCGCGGTGCGATCTTCGCCGCCATGGCCTGCAGCCGGTCGTATCCGCGCACGGGTCAGGAACTGGTTGAATTCGTGGCACACCTGACGATCGACCTGCCGCTGATCGAAGGTGGCCAGTCGTCGTGCGTACTCCCGACACTCCCGGCTCAGTTTGTAGAACTCGTTGCGTGGCTCTTTCACCCGTCAACCCTTCATCCGTTCCCCACCGGCCAACCTCTACCCCTGTTCCCCTACACAAACAGGCCCGCCAACGTTCCCAGCAGCACAATCACGCTGATATACCCATTGATCGTAANAAACGCCAGGTTGACCTTGCTCAAATCGTCCGGTTTCACCAGGCTGTGCTCGTACGCCAGCAGCCCGCACACCAGAGCAAACGCAATCCAGTATGGCCACGCCAGCTGCGCCATCAGACCGACGGCGGCCAGCGCCAGCACGGTGAAGACGTGGCACAGCTGCGCCAACTGCAGGGCGGCCGGCACACCGAAGCGTGCGGGGAAGGCGTGCAGCCNCTCCTGCCGGTCGAACTCCACATCCTGACAGGCGTAGATCAGGTCGAAGCCTGCGATCCACACCGTGACGGCAAACCATAGGACCCACGGAATCGGGTTGTTCAGGTTGCCGGTGATCGCAGCCCACGCGCNCGCCGCCGCGCCATCGACCGCGCNCAGGATGAAGTGGCTCCACCAGGTGAAGCGTTTGGTGTAACTGTAGCCTACCAAGCCCAACACCGCCAATGGCAGGAGGCGCACGACGAAGTCGTTGAGCATCCACGCGCTAAACGTCAGCACGACCAGCGAGAGCGCGGCGAAGAGCCAGGTGGTGCGCAGGCTGATGTCGCCGCGCGNGATCGGCCGGTTGGCCGTGCGTGGGTTGCGCGCGTCGATGCCAGCATCGACCGCACGGTTGACCGCCATGGCCAGCGTACGCGCCGACACCATGGCTACGGTAATCCACAGGAACTGCGACCACGTCGGCCAGCCGTGCGCCGCCAGGATCATACCCAGGTAGGCGAAGGGCAGGGCGAAGATGGTGTGCTCGAACTTGATCATTTCGAGAAAGGTCTTGATGCGCTGCATATCAGTTCGAGCCACCGGGCCGTAAGTGCCGTCAGCGGTACGAACGTGCCGCCGGGTAGGTCTGCCAGGCGCGTCGTGATCGGCTGCGGGGCCAGCCGGCCTCNCGTATAGACCCGGTCGAAACTGCGCACGGTGCGGTAGCGGCTGTCGCGCTGCGCCGGCGTAAAACCGGCCTGGCGGATCTGCACGTGCAGGTCGTACACGGTCATACGCGGGTTCTCTTCGCTGTACGCACTGGCCGCGCTGACCACGTTTTCCTCCAGCATCGTGCTGCCGAAGTCGTTGGCGCCCGCGTAGAGCGCCCGCCGCGCCGTTTCCACGCCCTGTGTGGGCCAACTGGCCTGGAAATTCTGGAAATTGTCGAGATAGATGCGGGCGATGGCGTTGGTGTGCAGGTATTCATCGTAGCCCGCGCCGTAGCGNNTGCGGTGACGGCTGCGCCCCAGGCTGTTGGTGTGGCTCAGTTGTGCCGTCCACATGATGAAGGCGGTGAAGCCGTTGCCGTGCGCGGCCAGGCTTTCGTCCTGCAGGCCGCGCAGGTTGTCGAGCGAACTGATGCGGTGCCGCTCTTCACCCAGGCCGATCACCATCGTCGCCGAGGTCGTCATGCCCAGGCGTTGGGCGATACGCATCGCTTCCAACCACGCGGCGGTGCGCGTCTTCTTCGGGGTCACGCGGCGCCGCACTTCGTCGTCCAGAATTTCACCCCCACCGCCCGGCAGGCCGTCCAACCCGGCCGCCTGCAACCGGCGCAGAACCGCGTCCATCGGCAGGTTTTCCAGCAGGGCGATGTTTTCGATTTCCGATGGGCTGAAACAGTCAAGCTCGATCTCGGGATAGGTCGCCTTCAACCAGCGCAGCAGGTCCTCGTACCAGCCGATGCGCAGGTCGGGGTTGTGGCCGCCCTGCATCAGGATGCGTGTGCCGCCCCAGGCCAGCGNCTCTTCGACCTTCTGCCCAATTTCGGCCTTACTGCGCACGTACACCTCCGGGTGCCCCGGTACGCGGTAGAACGAACAGAACTGGCAGTCGGTCGTGCAGGCGTTGGTATAGTTGATGTTGCGGTCCACCAGGTAGGTGACGACTCCGGGCGGTGTGCGCTGCAAACGCAGCGCATGGGCCGCCGCCTGCGTCTCTTCGGGGTCACCGTCACGGTACAGAATCAGTCCCTCGGCCGGCGACAGACGCTCGCCGTTAGCCGCTTTGCGTAAAATATCAGAAACGTGCGTCGGCTCTTGCATGATCGGTCCTATCCACTATTTCAACCCGTACTCGGCCCAGCGCTCGCTGACCAGGGTTTTGATGGGCGCAGCCATTTCGATGATGTCGGGCCAGACGCGCGGATGACCCTCCTCGGGCCACTTGCGCGTGGCGTCGATGCCGATTTTGCCGCCCAAGGCAAAACGATAGCTGGCATGGTCGAGGGCGTCCACCGGCCCTTCCTGCACCACGATGTCCCNGGCCCAGTCGACGTTGTTCAGCGCGTGGAACATGGCCAGGCTGACGTTCTGCACGTCGACCTCCTCGTCGTAGACGATGATACACTTGGCCAGCATCATCAGCCCCAGGCCCCACAGACCGTTGATCACCTTGCGCGTGCCCCGAGAACGTTTGCGGATGCGTACCAGCACGAGGTTGTGAAACACCCCTTCGGCTGGCATATTGACGTCGATGATTTCACTCAGGAAGAGGCGCATCAGGGGTAGGAACAGCCGCTCAGTCGCCTTGCCCATCCAGTAATCTTCCATCGGGGGCAGCCCCACCAGGGTGGTCGGGTAGATCGGCTGTTTGCGCATCGTGAGCGCGGTCACGTGCAGTACGGGGTAATCGTCCACCGGCGTATAATACCCGGTATGATCGCCAAAGGNGCCTTCGGGTCGCATCTCGTACGGGTCGACGAAGCCTTCGATGACGATTTCAGCCTCCGCCGGCGCCTCCAGCGGCTGCGACACACAGCGCACCAACTCGACCGGCTTGCCGCGTAACCAGCCGGCCAGCAGGAACTCGTCGATGTCGGGCGGCAGTGGCGCGGAACCGCTCCACATCACCGCCGGGTCACCCCNCAGGCTCACCGCCACCGGGATGCGCCCAATACCGGCCTGCTGCGCGGCGCGCGTGTTCGGCGCCCCCTTATGCAGCTGCCAGTGCATGCCCAGCGTACGCGCGTCGTACACCTGACAGCGGTACATGCCCACGTTGCGGATCTGCTTGACGGGGTCCCGGCTGATGACGGTCGTCATCGTGACGTAACGCCCGCCGTCTTTGGGCCAGCACTGCACAATCGGCAGCCGGCCAAGGTCGACCGCGTCCCCTTCCAGCACCACTTCCTGCACCGGCGCTCTGTTGACGATGTGCGGCCCCAGGCCGATGCTGCGTAGGGCGCCCCAGTAGTCCCCTGCCCGGTTCAGCATTTGACCCAGGCCCTTGGGCGGCTCCGGTTTGATCAGCGCGCCCAGGTTGGTGGTCAGGTCGTCCAGGCGGTCTACCCCCAGGGCCAGCGCCATGCGGCTCGCCGAGCTGGNCGCGTTGGCCAGAATGGGGATGTCGTACCCTTTGACCCGCTCGAAGAGCAGCGCTGTGTTCTTTTCTGCCGGCCCTTTACTGACCCGATCGACAATCTCGCTGATTTCTAATTCTGCACTGACGGGGGCCTTGATCCGTACCAGTTCGCCCTGTTTCTCCAGAGCATCGATGAAGGCCCGTAGATCTTTGAATGCCATTTTTAGCCCGTTTCCCATCCAGCTGTCGCCCCGACACCGTCCGCAGCGATTGTACTCGACCGCACCACATTCGTCAAAGGACTTTGGCCCTTCATTGTTACAGAAAAGGTTACGGAAGAGCCACAAAAAGACCGGACAGGCCACAGCAAGTACTTGACCGTTCGTAATGCGCTGTCTATAATGGCCTGGTTCCGTGGAGTTGTGCGAAAAAGACCAGGAGACCATCATGACCACACCGAGCACTGCCGAGCTGGCGCACCTGCTCAATGACCTTGCCGCCGAGGCCAATGTTTTCGACAGCAAGGTCGATCACTACTGGAACGGTGAAGGTGTCAACCAGCTCGAGATCTTCATCGACCCCGATCTGTACCAGTACATCCGTCGCTGGTACGACGAATCGCGCCTTTGCGCAACGTGTGGCCAGCCTGCAAGGCGTCGCCGCAACTCTCGAAAACTAACCCACGGGTGGGGCAATCCCCGCACGCTGGTGACAGAAGCCTATGCTAACAGCCCTGATCGTACTCCTTATTGTCCTGATTCTCGTTGCCGTGGCCACCCTGGCGCTGGTGCTGCTCTACGGTTGGGTTGTGCTGCGCCCGCTGGCCCGCACCAAGGGGCAGCAGGCTCTGCCCGGTTTGAGCGACGCGGTTGAAGTCCTGCGTGACCAGTGGGGCATCCCACACATCTACGCGGCGAGTGAGGCCGATGTGTGNGCGCCCCAGGGTTATGTCCACGCCCAGGACCGCCTCTGGCAAATGGGCAGNCGCCGGCTGGCCCATGGCCGGCTGGCGGCCATTTTTGGCGCACAGGCGCTGGATGCGGACCGCCTCAGCCGTACCATCGGCTTTGGTCGCTGTGCGGCGCAGGAGTTCGAGACGCTCGACGCCGACACACGTGCAGTTCTGGAGGCTTATGCGGGCGGCATCAATGCTTTTCTGAGCGCGACCAACACACGTTTGCCGGCCGAGTTTGCCGTGCTGCACAGCAAGCCCGAACCCTGGACGGCGGTGGACAGCCTGGCATGCGCCCGGATGATCGCCTGGAGCATGAGCGGCCATTGGGAAAGTGAACTGCTGCGCACCCTGCTGGCCGAACGACTNGGGCCCGAACGCGCGGCCAGCCTCGAGCCTGAATACCCGCTGGACAACCCTACGGTGCTGCCCGGCCAGACAGGCTTGCAGCAGGTAGCCGGCCTCCTGCTGAGCCAGTACGACCAGTCACGCCACTGGTTCGGCGCACCGGGCCAGGCGGGCGTCGGCAGCAATGCCTGGGCGGTCGATGGCAAACACTCGGCGACGGGCAAACCCCTGCTGGCCAGCGATCCCCATTTACCGGCCCAGATACCGTGCTTCTGGTACGAGAACCACCTGGATGTGAGCCANGGGGAACTGCGCCTGGCCGGCGCCAGCACACCCGGCCTGCCCGGCGTGTGGATGGGGCACAACGACGCCATCGCCTGGGGCGCCGCCAACGCACCGATCGACACGCAGGACCTCTACGTCGAGCAGCCCAACCCGGACGACCCCGCACAGTTCCGTTTCGGGGAACAGTGGGAAGTGGCGCACAAGATCGTGGAGTCGATCGAAGTACGCGAACGGGCCGAACCAGTAGTGCTGAATGTGACGATCACGCGCCACGGCCCGCTGCTCAACGACCTGTTGGCAGAGGCCGAACGCACGCACTATCCGCCGCTGGCCCTGCGCTGGACCGGGCACGAGCGGCAGGGGTTCTTACCGGCCCTGCTGCGCTTGAACCGGGCGNNTAGCTGGCAGGAATTCCAGACTGCACTGCACACGTGGACGGCGCCGACCCAACAGTTCGTCTATGCCGATCGCGATGGGCACATCGGCACAGCTATTGCCGGCCTGGCGCCGCTGCGCNNGGCCGGGATTGGCGCGCTGCCGGCGCCGGGCTGGACCGGCGCCCATGAGTGGATCGGTTGGGTACCTGCCGCGGAACTGCCGCAGATCTTCGATCCCAGCGCCGGTTTCGTCGTGGCCGCCAACCATAAAGCGACCGGCGACGAGTACCCGTATTTCCTGACCTTGGAATGGGACCCCGGCTTTCGCGCCCGGCGGATCGTCGATGTTCTGAAGGGCAAACCGCGCCATACACGGCGTGATTTCAAGTCNTTGCAGAACGACACCCTTTCGCTGCTGGCCCAGCAGATGGCCGCGTATTTCAGTACCCTCAACCCGAGCGACCCCTGGGAACGCACCGCGCTGCGCCAATTGGTCGAGTGGAACTACCGCACGAACCGTGAAAGCATGGGCGCGGCGGTCTTCGAGCTGNNCCACCTGCACCTGCTGGAAAAGGTGTACGGCGACAAGCTCGGCCCGGCCCTGCCCGGTTACCTCGGCCAGGCGCGCAACCCGCTGTTCAGTCTGGCCAGCTTCCAGGGCCGGGCGTCGTCCCGCCTCCTGCTGCTGGAAGACAACGACGACCCCTACTGGTACGCGGCNGGGAGACCGCCCCCGCGCGACGAGTTGCTGGCCGAAACGCTGCGCGATGCCGTCAGGACGCTCCTGGACACGGTGGGCGACAACCCGCGCCGCTGGCAGTGGGGGCGCTTTCACCAGGCAACGCTGCGTCACCCGTTGGCCACCACCCGTTTGGGCTGGATGTTCAGCCGCGGCCCTATGCCNCTCGATGGGGACGGTGACACGGTGAACCTGGCGGCCGTTCCGCTCAAGCTGCCCATCAACTTCGTCCATGTGACAACTGTGTACCGGCAGATCATCGACCTCGATGACTTCGATCGCAGCCTGAGTGTGCTCAACAGCGGCCAGTCGGGCCAACCCGGCAGCCCGCACTACGCCGATCAAATCGAGCCATGGCGCGAGGGGGAATACCACCCCATGCTGTGGAGCCGCGCCCAGGTGGAAGAACACCTGGAAAACCGGCTGGTCTTGACGCCGGCTTAGCGTTACAACCTCCAGAGACAAAAGATGCCAACTTTCCCAAAAGTTGGCATCTTTGTTCGACTCCACGCCAGATCTGGAAGCGCGGGCGCCAGGCGCGGCGCTGGGCAGAGTTATGGTCGAGTGACGAACTGCAGCGGGTCCTTCAAGCGGCCGAAGTCGCGCAGCTCGAAGTGGAGGTGGGGGCCGGTCGAGTTGCCGGTCGAGCCGATGGCGCCGATGATCTGACCCTTCTCGACAACGTCGCCCGGCTTGACGTAGTAGTTGCTGAGGTGCGCGTACAGGGTCAGGTAATCGTTGTTGTGATCGATGACCACCCGATAGCCGTAACCCTGCGTGTTCCAGCCCGCGAGCACCACCGTACCGTTGTCAGCGGCCGTAACCGGCGAGCCGAAAGGCACGGCAATATCGATAGCACGGTGCCGTTGACGGTTGAAGGCCTGCGAAATCCGGCCGCCGCTCACCGGCCAACTGAAGTGACCATCGCCATACGGCCAGATACCGTTCCAGTAATAACCTTCAGGTGAAACATTCATGCCGTCCGGGGATTGGCCGGATCGAAGGGCAGCGAAGCGGCGTCCCACCGCGGCAGGCTGCTGCGCGGCATGTCGATGGCCGGCTGCTCCACCCCTTCCAACTGATACACGAGCAGATGCTGCCCGGGCGTCAGGCGGTAAGGCGGTTTGAGCAGCCCATTCCACGTGATTTCGGTAATGCTTTCGACGCTGACCCCGTACTGGGCCGCCACCTGCGGCAGCGTTTCCGCCTTCTGCACCGCGTGGCAGATCGTATTGAGCGCCGGGATGGTGATCACTTGCCCGACGTGCAAGGCATAGGGATCGACGGCACGCGGCGTCGTGGCACAGGCCAGGCTTTCGACGTTGCGCCCAAAGTCAACGGCCAGGCTCCAGGGCGTGTCCTGTGGCTGCACGGTGTAGGTGAACGCGTCGGTCGGCACGACGAGGGGCCTGATTCACCATCTTCAGCCGTTGGGTTCTTGAGGGTCACGCCCAGCAGCGTGTCGTGCCATTGCGGCATGACCGCCGTTGCGGTGGGTACCGGTGGGGCCGCGCGCCGGCGCCGTGGCCGGGTTGTTGCTCAACCAGGCCACGACAAGCAAACTGCTTGCCAGAAACACGAGTAGAAGCGTTCAGTCGCATGGTGTGAGATAGCAACCGGAAAATTAGATATGCCCGGTTCCGATTATAACTGAGGACGAAACGTTGTGTCAAGCCATATACGCCAGATTGAGGTTAAAGGACCATGAGAAAACGGCGTTCGGAACGTAACTGCTAGCCGAGCAGTTGCGTTCGATCTTGGAAAACCGGTCAGGCCTATGCTATAATCGATCATGTAGACCATACCGGAGTGCACTTCATGCAAATCCTGGCCGTTGACATTGGCACCGGCACGCAAGACATACTGCTGTTCGACAGTACGNNCGACCCTGAGAACTACCTCAAGTTGGTCATGCCTTCACCCACGTTGCTGGCGGCCCGGCAGATTCAGCGGGCGACGCAGGACCGTCAGCCGTTGCTGCTCAGCGGTGTGACGATGGGCGGAGGCCCGAGCGCCTGGGCTACCGAGGCGCACCATCGGGCCGGGTTGCCGATTTGGGCCACGGCCGCGGCCGCCCGCAGCTTCAACGATGACCTGGATGCGGTTCAGCGCGACCTGGGCATCACGATCATCGGCGAGGAAGAGGCGGTACGCCGGGCGGCGAACGATACGCTGACCCATGTCGTGCTCAAGGATTTCGACTATGCGGTCTTGNNCAGCGCGTTTGCCGTGTTTGGGGTCGAGCTGCAGCCCGACGCGGTGGCGGTGGCCGTGTTCGATCACGGCAACGCACCGCCCGACGTCAGCGACCGCCAGTTCAGGCTCGATTACCTGGCCGCCCGGCTGCAGCAGAGCACACGCCTGTCGACGTTTGCCTTTCACGCCGACCGTGTGCCCGGCATCATGACCCGCCTGCTCGCGGTTGTGGAGAGTGCACCGGCCGACCTGGCTGCCCCGTTGGTGGTCATGGATACGGCGCCGGCCGCCATCCTGGGCGCCCTGGATGACCCCGTAGTGCGGGCGGCGGACGATGCCCTGGTCGTCAACGTGGGCAACTTTCACTGCCTGGCGTTTCAGTTCCGCCAGGGTCAGATGGTACGGCTCTTCGAGCACCACACCGGCCTGCTCGATGCGCCCAGACTGGAAAAATGGCTGCTGGCCCTGGCCGATGGCACCATCCGCCACCAGCAGGTGTTCGACGACCATGGTCACGGGGCGCTGCTGCTCGATCAGGCGCCGGCGCCGCTGCGCTGCGTGGCCGTCACCGGCCCGCGGCGCNNGCTGCTCAAATCGTCGTCCTTACCGGTCTACTTTGCCGCACCGCACGGTGATCAGATGCTGGCCGGCTGTTTTGGGCTCGTGCGGGCCTGCGCCGACCTTTTCCTGACTGGCGAGCGGCGATCAGTCAGGCGCTGGACGCGGGTCAGGGCAGCAGTTTGTGGTAGCTGCCATTTGTCGAGAGGAGAACATCGTGAGTGACCACGCACTGACGGGAACGCATCGAGGTACTGCGGCGCATTCCCTACGGAATCCACATCATCACCACGCGTAATGCCGAAGGCCCACGCGGCGACGGTGAGTTGGGTCATGCAGACTTCATTCGGCTCGCGCATCGTAACGGCACTGCGGACCTCTTCGCGCATTCTGGAGCACATCCTGCGTAGCCGGGTATTTGCCCTGAACCTGCTGGCCCAGGGGCAGGAGGAGATGGTACAGCATTTCTTCCAGTATTCGACCTCTGGTTTCGATGAAAGCAGCTGCCACGGCTACCGCTGCCGTCCGGGGAAACGGCGTGTCCGCTGTTCATCGAGGCGGCCGCATGGATCGAGTGCGCCAATGTGCGGATGCTCGACGACCTGGGCGACCACACCGTGCTCGTGGCCGACGTGGTCGAAGCCGGGATGCGCGCCGAAGCGGCCCTACCGCTCGTCCTGCACGAGTCACCCTGGTCGTACGGCGGCTGATCGGTACGGCCAACCCGTACACCCGCACCACAGCAGGGCTTGTGGCAGAAGAAACCCCGCCGCCTGGCTGTGACCATACCCGGAAACGCCAGGCGAAAGCGGGAAGTCATCTCTTGACAGGGCGCGCCACTGGTCTCGATCATCGCCATCGACCACCTTCGATCGATGGCGGCGGCTGCGCCCGAGACCCAACAGGCAAACAAAAACGCAGGTGGGCTGGATAATCCCACCTGCGTTCATTGTTCGTGCGTGATCGGACAGTGATGCCGTCGGTTGGGCGGACGCCTAGCGCGCGCCGCGCTGGCTGGCGCCAGCCGTGGGCGGAATTTGTAACCGTAAATGATGACCCCCTCCGGCCNCTCTTCCGTCAGCTTACGCGTGACCATCTCGACCGGCATACCGATCTGTACTTCGTCAGCATCGCAGTCGGTCATTTGGGCCGTGACCATGGGGCCTCGAGNCAGCTTAACCAGGGCCACGGTGTAGGGCAGGAAATCCTCGAAGCCGGCTGGCGCGTCGTACATCGTCGTGAACGAGTAGACTTCGCCCAACCCGCTCAACTGGTGCAGATTCTGCGCTGGCTCCGCACAGTGCGGGCAGGTGTCGCGCGGCGGAAAGATCGCTTTGCCGCAACTGTCACAAACTTCGCCGATCAGGCTGTAGCGCTGGCGTCGTGTACGCCAATTCTGTGCAACGCTCATAGTATTGAATACCCCCGATGAAAACGACGACAATGATGGGTCCGTTTAACCGCCACGGTGAGCGTCGCGCCCCATCCACTGCGGCGCTGGCCGCGCTCGCCGTTGTAACCGCGTTTACCTGTGGCTGGCATCTATCACAACCCTGTGATCGGCTCACGGGAGCCTCACCCGCCACGCCTTGTTTCTCATGATACAGTACGTTTTCATTATACCACAGGTGTGACTCCAAAGCTATCGCCACGCCCCTGGCCACAAGGCTGATAGCTTTTGACAGTCCCAAAACGGGCAAAATGACCACCGCCCGCAAGTCACCCCTTCACGGCCTCAATTGCCCAGAAGTCACCCCTTCACGGCCCTCAATTGCCCAGAATATGCGTAATGACCGTGGCGCCACTGCCCCCAATGTTCTGGGTCATCGCCAGCTGTACGTTACGCACCTGGTTGGGGCCGGCCTGGCCTTGGAGCTGCAAGACCGATTCGACCACCTGATACACACCGGTGGCGCCCACGGGATGGCCACGCGCCTTCAAACCGCCCATCGTGCTGATCGGAATACGCCCTTCGATCGTGATCTCACCCGCCTCCGCCAGGCGCACGCCGTGCCCCGGTTCGGCAAAGCCGGCGGCCTCCAGTGACAGGGCCGACATAATCGTGAACGCGTCGTGCAACTCGAAGAGGTCGATGTCGGCCGCCGTGACGCCGGCCTGCAGGTAGGCCTTGTGCACACTGACAGCGGCCCNCCGCATCTGTAAGGGGTCCCGCCGGTCGTGCACGGCCACGGTATCGGTCGCCACCGTCGAGGCCAGAATGCGCACCGGCACACGGCCCGTCGCGAGTTCGCGCACCCGGTCGTGCGCGCAGAGCACCAGCGCCGCGGCCCCATCACAGATCGGCGACGAATCGAGCAGGTTGACGGGGGCGGCAATCATCGCGGCGCGCTTGTAGGATTCCGCCGAAATCGCCTGGCGAAACATGGCGTTGGGATTGCCGACCCCATTGTGGTGGGCATTGACGCTGAAATGGGCGAACGCGTGGTGCGGCACTTTGTATTGGTGCATGTAGCGCTGCATCAGCATCGCGTTGATGCCGACGAACGACACCCCTTCCGCGGCTTCGTACTCCTGGTCGGCGGCCATCACCAGGCCGGCCGTGGTTTCGTCGCCCGTCGTGTCGGTCATCTTTTCCACGCCGCACACCAGCACAACGTCGTGCAGGCCGCTGGCGACCGCCATGTAGCCGACCCGTAGCGCCGCCGCGCCTGAGGCGCAGGCGGCTTCGATTTTCATGGCTTCGATACCGCGCAGGCCGACGAAGTCAGCAATCAGGGCGCCGAGGTGCTCCTGCTTCGACAGCTCACCCGACAGCATGTTGCCCACGTACAGGGCATCGACCGCCCCGACGCCCGCATCCTGCATGGCAGCGGTGATCGCGTCGTGCGCCAGGTGGCGGAGGGACCGATCCCACGCTTCACCAACGGGCGTTTGTCCTATTCCAATGATACTGACTGGTCTCACAATCTCTCTCCGCGAATCACGTGGTCTGGAGTTTGCCGCGGTAACGCACGTACGTGGCATAGTCGATTTCTTTGCGGCGCCCCACGTAATACTGGGTGCGCGGCGCCTTGTCACGGTCAACCGCAATACGGTCTGTGATCTGGAACGAAATGGCATCACTGCCGGCGCCCGAACCAAACGACACCAGCAGAACCCGATCGCCGGGCCGCGCCTCGTCGAAAATCGCGGTCAGGCCGATCAACGAAGAAGNCGCGTAGGTGTTGCCGATGTGCGTCACGAGCATACCCGTTTCGATCTGTGCCGGCGTAAAGCCGAGCATACTGGCCGCCCGCTGGGGGAATTTGGCGTTCGGCTGGTGAAAGACGGCGTAACGGTAGTCGGCCGGCTGGCGCCCCATTTCGTCCAGCAGCATACGGGCGGCGGTGGTGATGTGGTGGAAGTAGGCTGGATCCCCGGTGAACCGGTGGCCATGCGACGGGTAATGGGCGTATGGTCGCCGCCAGAAGTCGGGCGTATCGGTAACATAGGACAGCGAGGCTTCGAGTACGGCCACGCTGGCCTCGGCGGGCCNCACGATGAAGGCCGCGCCGCCGGCGCCAGCCGTGTACTCCAGGGCATCGCCGGGCCGCCCCTGCGCCGCATCCATGCCGATGCCCAGGGCATAATCGGCCATGTGCGGCCNCACCAGGCCAAACGCGGCTTGCAGGGTCTCGGTGCCGGCTTTGCAGGCAAACTCCCAATCGGCCGCCTGGGTGATGGGCACCGCGCCAATGGCCTCCGCGACGATGGTGGCGGTCGGTTTGACGGCGTAGGGGTGCGACTCGCTGCCCACCCACACGGCACGGATCAGCTGTGGGTCGATGCCGGCCCGCGCCATGGCGTTGCGTGCCGCTTCGATCGACATGGTGGCCGTGTCCTCATCCAGCCCGGGCACCGCTTTTTCCTTGATCGGCGCCCCGCCCTCACCATCGGTCCAGATCCGGGACACTTCGGAAACGGGTAAACGAAAACGGGGTACATACGCACCGTACCCCACGATACCCACCGAACGACTTGGTTTCATGATCATGACAGATTCCTCAACAGTACGCGCCCGTTCCAGGCGAATTTGCCCTTNCGNCGCCATTTGGACAGCGATCACTTCGATCTGGTCACCCTCAGCGCCCGCGGNGGCCACCTGACGCGCGTGCAGCGCCATGTGTCCTTNTTGGATGCCTTCGGTGGCCAGGGCCCGGATGGCGGCCAGGTTCTGCGCCAGGCCGACGGCTGCCATCAACTGCGCCAGGCGNNGCGCCGTCGGTTGGCCGAGGAGCTTGAGGGCCGCACGGGCCGTGGGGTGGACTTTGGTGGCGCCGCCCACCGTGCCAACCGCCAACGGTAGCTCGAGGCGCCCCCAAGGCCCGTTCCCCGGCCGNNCATCGTCCAGCAGCACCCATTCGGTCAGGCTCCGGTACTGCCCCGTACGTGCGGCGTAAGCGTGGGCGCCGGCCTCCAGGGCGCGCCAGTCGTTACCCGTCGCCAGCGCCACGGCATCGATACCGTTCATGATGCCCTTGTTGTGCGTCGTCGCGCGGTAGGGGTCGACCAGCGCCAGCGCGTTGGCCTCGACGATGCCNNGCGCGACCTGCTCGCCGGTCAGGGTGTCTGTGGCCAGCGCCGACACCGGTACGCGGCAGGTGGCCCAGGCGCGCCGCTCATCGCTCAGGTTCGAGAGAATCCGCAGGAGCGCCCGACCGCCCGTCAGCGACTCCAGGTAGGGTGCAACCGCCTCCGCCGCCGTATTGACCGCGTTGGCCCCCATGGCGTCGCGCGTGTCCAGCAGCAGGTGCACCACCAGCATCGGGCCAACCGGGGTGTCAGGGAACGGGCGGACCTGCAGGTCTTTGGCGCCGCCGCCCAGGGCCTGGATGGTGGGGTGCTGCTCATTGGCCAGCGCCAGAATAGCCGTCCGCGCGGCCAGCACGGCGGCGGCGGCCCGTGCCAGGTCACCGTCGGGAATATCGAGCAGCTGTACCTGCCCAATCATCCGCGGCTCTGTGCTGCCGGTGATGAAACCGCCGCCGGCCCGCGCCAGTCGGGCAGCGAAACTGACCGCGGCCACGATCGAGGCCTCGACTGCCATCGGCGCCAGGACCTCTTCACCGTCGACGCACAGGTTGGTGGCAACCCCAAGGGGCAGGACCATACGGCCCACCACATTTTCGATCATATGGCTGGCCTGGTCCATGGACAGCCCAACGTCCAGCGCGGCNNGCTCTTCCGAATCGAGATCAGCCCAGTCGGCAACCCTGGCCAGGCGTTCGGCAACGCTCAGCTGGTAGAACCCGGGCATACGGGATGATTTTTCGTGTACCATATCTCTTCGATTGACCTGTATCGGGCGGCCGTTGGTGCTTTCCTAAAGCAAAGCGCCCCGTCCAAGGTATGACAAGGCGCGTATTTCATCCAACCAACAGGCTCGCGGCCGATTATACCACAGCCCACCTGCCAAAAGCTACCAGCTTGGAGTCAATTGGTCGAACTGCCGGCCTGGCGCGGTGCATTGCGGCATCCCCGCTGGCGCCAGCCGAACCGTCTGCCCTCCCATCAACCGGTCAACGCCGCGAGGGCAGTGATCACCGCCATCACCGGGCCGGTGAGCAATTGCGGGGCGAGGCCAAGCAGAGTACTCAGCCCAACGAACAGAACGACCAACAGAGCGGCCAGGGCAGGTTCACGTTCGGCGCGGGTGTTGGTTGGCGTACCGGCGAGGATGACCAGAACGCGCATATAACTGAGCGCCACCAGCAGCGCGGCGGGCAGGATGATCAGGAGCCAGCGGGCGTCGCGGACAGCAACTTGCTGCAGCAGAGTCCACTGGCTGGCAAATCCCACGGTCAACGGAAACCCCACCAAACCCAACCCAGCCACCATGAGGCCAATGGTAGTCCAGGGCAAACGCACGAGCAGACCCTGGATCTGGCGTAACTCCGTACTCGTCGCCTGCTGCCGCAGGACCGCCAGGCTCATCGCGCCAGCAGAACCAGAATTGCCCGCGCCGAAGAGCATCAGCACCAGCACCCAGGAACTGACCAGACCCAGGGCGACGGCCAGAACCAGGCCCCGTAGTTGTACAGGCTGGCATAGCCCCACAGCCCGGCNCACGTCACGCTGGCCGATCGCCGCAATACCGGCCCAGGCAACCGTGACCAGGCCGCCAATGATCAGAAGGCGGGCCAGGTTGAAGTCATCCACAATGGCCACGTAGTTGGTAGTCAGGATACGCACCAGGTACAGCACCACGGCCTCGGCAATGAGCCGCAAAACGGCAACCAGCGGNNCGGCGTGAAAACTCAGTGCAACCCGCGGCCCGTGCAGCGNGGTTGGCGCCAGCAGTAGAATCAGGCCCCAGCCGAACAGGCTGATTGCCGCCTGGTAGGGTTGGGGGTCGTCCGGGTTGAAAGGCAACTGCATCAACAGCCAGGCCCCGGTGAGAAAAANAGGAAACGCGGCCAGCGGCAGCCATAACTGCCGGAATGNCCNCCGCGTCGAACCCAGTTGGCCAGATTGTACGATAAATACGGCCACACAGGCGATGAAAGCGAGGCTGACCGAGGCCAGGGCGGGCGGCGCCGCCATCAACGCCAGGCTGGCCAGGCTCAACACGACCAGTCCGGCGGCAAAGAAGGTGCGGCCCTGCGAAATTCGCCAGGCAAAGAGGTACGTTACCAGCGTAATGAGGTACAGGANAACTAAAGAACGGGCGCAGCCCTCGCGGAACTGGTATGTGGCGCCGGCCAGCGTGATTGGCTGGCCCAGCAGCACCGGCCGTCCCAACCACACCACGGTCATTTCGACCGGTGCGACCCAGATGAACACCATCAGGGCGGTGACGAGTGCGATGGCCAGCAGCACCACAACCGTCGTGAACCGGCGCAGCGCATAAACCAGGGCGGCCGTCATGAGGGGCAGTATCACCAGGGTGGCTGTGCCACTCATACCTGCCACCCGTCCTCGTCGGGGTCGACGCGCGTATCGTGCACCTGACCCTGCACGATTGCCAGATAGGCACAGGCCAGCCCCACCATCAGCACAGCGCCNNCCAGCATACCCAGCATACGCGCATCACGTGCGAGATTGCTGTAGAACAGCTGTACAGTGCTCAGCCACAACAACAACCCGGCGCCGGCCTTGGCGCTCTCNNCCTCCAGAGCCAGCATCAGAACACCCATGACGGTGAGCCACAGGCAGAGGAAAGCGACCTGGGGCAGCAGGCCGGGCAGGGGCACATAGGCATTGCCGAGCAGGAAGACCAGGGCGACCAGGACGACGACAACGACACGAAAGGGCAAGGTTGTGGTTAGAGCCGGCCAGCGCCGACGTTCGCGTCGGTGGGCCGGTGAGCCGGGCCAGGGCTGTCCCCAGTTCACCCGGCGGGCCGACAAATACCACATGATCCCGATCAAACCACCAATCACCAGGTTGAGCAAAGCCCACTCCGGTGGCAGCAGGCGCATACTGATCAATGTCAGCGCGACGTACAGCAATTCCAGCAAAAACAGGTACAATCGCCAGTCCGCCACGATCAGCATCAAGGCCGAGACGGTGACGGCCAACGCCACAGCTGGATACCCCGAAATCGGGTCAAGCCGCGCAACCAATTCGGCTAGCGTTGGTAGATTTGGCACAAAAGCCTCCCCTGCGGATGGTCAGGCATTTACATTCCCACCCAAAGCACCCACGCCAGCAGCCCGGTCAGGATGACCCAGCCGATGTAGCCTTCGCCGTCCAAAATCCAGGACAGACCAAAGCTGGCCCGTGACAGGAATCCACCCACGATCAGCAAACCCTGCTGCAGCCAGCCCAGGCTGGCCACGCGTGTTACCGTATGCGCCCACGTTTCCGGCAGAAGGGCCTGGCGCTGCAGGCGCAGCAGCAGGTATGCGATGCCCAGTGCGACCGCCTGCGTGACCCAGAAACTNNGAGGGGCAGCGCGCACCTGGCTCAGCAGCGGCGCAAAGATTGGCGCTGCCGCGTCACCACCCGCCCAGGCGCCAACCAGGAAGGGTCGCAGTCCAAACGCCAGCATGGGTACAGCATACAGGACAAATCCGGCCAGGTAGCGCGCCATGTACGTGAGGCTGGGTGCATTCCAGCCTGTACCCACGCGGCCATTGACATTGCCGGGCCAGTGACGCAGCAGTGCGGCAACCGCTAACGCCTCGGCCAGCAGGGCCAGCAGCCAGCGCAGCAGGTCAAAACCTGGCAGAACACCGCCAGCAAACGACGGCAGCTGCACCAGGCTGACCAGTACCGGGAAACCAACTGTGCCGGGGATTCCGATCAGGCACAACATCGCGATCGCCAGGGCCACCGCCAGGCNCCACGCGCGGCAATCATCAGACCGACCAGGCCCGCTGATCCCCAATGCCACCACCAGGAGAGACCAGGCCACCGCGGCGGGGCCGACCGTTGGCATCAGTACGACCGCAGCCACCGCCCAGGTGACACGGTTGATGACTACGTACAGCAGGCTGCGGTCGGGGTGGGCATCGAGCCATGCCACCAGCGCCGTACCGAGGAGGGCCATCAGGATCAATGCCAGCCATGCCGGCTGCTGTAACGCCGCGGCGACGTCGGCGTTATACATGCGCCCCAGCAGCACCAGACCGACCACGGCTGGCAGCAGGTAATCGGTCAGGGTCATCAGGCCGGCCGGTTGTTTCTCGGCGACGAGCCAGAAATGGAGAGGGTAGATGGCAACACGCCACAGGACGGCAACCAGTAGCAGCGCGCGCAGGGGTGGCAGGGCCGCGGTCAACATCGGGGCCTGCGCGCTCCCTGAGCCGGCAACGATCAGGGCCAGCCAAATCAACAGGCTGCCGGCGGCGCCAGCGGCGGCGGCCGCGTACGGTCGGGATGCGCTGCGGGCAAACAGGAGTACCTCGAAGAGTATCCAACAGAAAACCAGCGTCAGCAGGTTCATTGCACTGCAGACAGCCAGGGCCGCGGCGAGTGTCCACAAGTGATGGGCATGCAGGCGGGCTGTGCGCCAGCCCGCCGTGTCCCAATGGGTCAGCACACCGATCGCCGTGACGCACAGGGCTAACATGCCTCCCAGCCACGCCCAACCGTCCACGGTCCACACCAGATGGCCTGCCGGTATGAGCAGCGAATCCCACGGGCGCACCCACTCGGTCGCAGGCGCCTGGCGCGACAGTCCAAACCACAGCACACTGCTGAGGCCGATCATTCCCAAAGCCCATGCACTGTGCCACTGGGGTTTGCGCCAGCGCCAGGAAAACGAGAGCCAGCCCTCCCACTACCAGGGGGACGGCTGGCCCAAGAGGGTTCGTTGCCAGAGAATCCAAATGAACAGTCCAACTCCTCAGGTTTGTCCCAATTCTACCATACGGGCCAACAGCGTCCAAAACCACAAACCACAGCCCATGAACCCCGACTGTGGCCAACGGTCTTTACCGCACAGAGCACCCAGGACGTAGAAAATAGCCCGGTTTTGTAGCGACTCAGGCTGGCTCCAGAGAAACCCGGTTTTTGTCTGGCAGACCAGGGTCATGGCGCGCTGAAAGGCCGTTGCACAGACGAAAACCATGCTCACACGAGAAAAACCCGGTTTCTGAACGACTGGCTGAGCAGTTGCCCAGTTTTTGCTTTCGCGCCGCGGTCTTACGATCCATGCGTTCTGTGTGGTTGAAGCTGCGCTGAATTTGAGATTACTGCACCGTTCAGGGTCTATTTCAGTTTTGGGGAAAGGGAGTGGTATAATTTGGGATAATCTAGAGCAAAGGGGATAGGATCATGAAACGCAACCGTGAGCGGGTAAAGGCAGATTTGATGGCAGAAATGAGTGTCATCGTGGACCGGTATCTGGACTGGGAAGAGAAGGCGAACAAGCCGGATTTACGGGAGATTGAAGACGTGACCTTGCGGATGCGAGACGAGATGGGACGGCGGATGGCTGAGATCGTAATAGCGAATCGGGAAGCGAAACAGCCGCCGCAAACGCCGGTGTGTCCGGAGTGTGGGGGCGGCTGGTGTATCGAGGGCAAAAGAAGGCGCGAGCGGAGAGTAGGCTGGGGACGCTGGAAACGGAGAGAGGTCATTACTACTGTGCCCACTGCAAGCGTGGGATTNTTTCCCCTGGATGAGGAGCTAAGGCTGTGGGAAGGTCGGTGCAGTGANGGGCTGGCGCAGCAGATGGTATGGTTGAGTGCATTGCAGTCATTTGCCGAGGCGGAAGCAATCTTGGAGCGGATTGGNGGGCTGCATGTATCGGATAGCAGTATCTGGCGACGCACACAAGATTGGGCGGGACGCCTGGAAGCGGAAATAGAGGTAGAGCGAGTGCGGGCCAATGCGGTGCCTGGGCGTTATGAATCGCCGCAATTGGTCGAGCCAGGCAAGCGCATGGGGGTGTCAATGGATGGGGCCATGCTGAACCTANNCGAGGAGGGTTGGAAGGAATTCAAGGTGGGGGCAGTTTTTGAACTTGAGATGCGAGCCACAAAGGATGACCGCACCGGTGAGATGGTGGACATGGCGCATGCGGTGAACAATACCTATGCAGCATACCTGNNACCCGAACCCTTTGGTCAGCTCCTCTGGTCNGAAGCCCAGCGACGAGGTTGGGAGCACGCCGCAGAGACACAGGTCGTCGGCGATGGTGCTGCCTGGATCTGGAATCTGACTCAAGCCCATTTCCCCTACAGCCTGCAAGTCGTGGACTGGTATCATGCCATGGACCATCTGGCCCTGGCCGCCCGTCTGTACAAAGGTGAAGGAACGCCTGCCGCCAAACATTGGCTCAAAACCCGCGAGACCACCCTCTACCAGGGTCGTGCTGACCGCATCGCTGCCGAACTCACCCGTGCCGCCGCAGACCCGGAACGCGCCGCTCACAGCGAAGACTTGATCCGCGCAGCCAACTACTTCAAACACAACCAGCACCGCATGTACTACCTCCAGATGCGCGAAGATGAATGGATCATTGGCAGTGGTATGGTTGAGAGTGCCGCCAAGCAGTTCAAGGCTCGCCTCACCGGACCCGGCATGCGCTGGAGCCGATCCGGTGCCGAGAACCTGCTTCTCATTCGTGCCCTCGTTCTCAGCGACCGCTTCGATTCGCTCTGGAGCCAGGCCACAAATCCGCCCCCAAACTGAAATGGGCCCCACCGTTCACGCCCTGATTGTGGTTGGTGGCACATTCTGTTATAATGTGACAAGCCGCGGACGCGGTGACGGCGGTAGGCTCTGGTGAATGCAGCGCATAGGAGTTGGCATGGAACAGCAACTGATCGAATGTGTGCCCAATTTTAGCGAAGGTCGGCGGCCGGAAGTCGTCCAGGCGATCGTGGATGCCATGCGGGTACCCGGCGCGGCCGTGCTCGATGCGGAGAGTGATGTCGACCATAACCGGTCGGTGGTGACTCTGGTGGGTGAGCCGGCCGTTATGCTCGAAGCGGCTTTTGCCGGCATTGCCCGGGCCGCGGAACTCATCGATCTGAACCATCACCAGGGTGCGCACCCCCGCCTGGGCGCCACCGATGTCGTCCCCTTCGTCCCGGTGCGTAACGTCACCCTTGCCGAGTGTGTGACGCTGGCGCGGCGGTTGGGCCAACGCNNGGGGGATGAACTACAAATTCCGGTTTACCTGTACGAGGCGGCGGCCACCCGGCCTGAGCGGGTCAACCTGGCCGATGTACGCCGCGGCGAGTATGAACTGCTCAAGACTGAGATTGCCCGTGACCCGGCGCGCGCCCGATTTTGGCCCCCACCAACTGGGTCGGCCGGCGCCACAGTGATTGGCGCGCGNGCATTTTTGATCGCCTTCAATGCCTATTTGAACACCGATAACGTCGAGGTTGCTAAGAAGGTCGCGAAGGCGCTGCGCCACTCCAGCGGTGGGCTGCGCTACGTCAAGGCCCTGGGGCTGCTGGTCGAGNNGGGCGCCCAGGTTTCGATGAACCTGACCGATTTTACACAAACCCCAATCTACCGGGCCGTCGAAATGGTTCGCCGCGAAGCGGCACGCTACGGCTGCACCATCGAACGGACNCGGCTGGTGGGCATGATCCCCCAGCAAGCCCTGCTCGACGTCGCCCAGTGGTACCTGCAACTGGACAACTTCACACCCGACATGGTCCTGGAAAACCGCCTACCCACCGGCTGAGGATTGGTGAGATAATGACGTGCCGCGGATGACCCGCAGACGGGCGTTCCCACAGCTCGACACGGGAGAGAACTCGGTTAGAACCCGGGACACGACACGGGAGAGAACTCGTTTAGAACCCGGGGCACGACACGGGCGAGAACTCGTTTAGAACCCGGGACACGACACGGGAGAGAACTCGGTCAGAACCCGGACACGACACGGGAGAGAACTCGGTCAGAACCCGGGGCACAACACGGGCGAGAACTCGTTTAGAACCCGGGGCACGACACGGGCGAGAACTCGGTTAGAACCCGGGGCACAACACGGGCGAGAACTCGTTTAGAACCCCGGGCACAAAAAGAGGCTGCCCTACCCACCCTGGGCGGCATACCTCAACATGACGATCCTCGTTTGGCATCGCGAATGGGTCCCGCCGGATTCAGACCGACGACCAACCGGTTATGAGCCGGCCGCTCTAACCGCTGAGCTAGGGACCCGATGAATTGTCACTGACCCCTATTGGGCCGCTGACCACCTGGGTGGCGCGCAAGGCACCAACCGGATGTCCTGGTGAACTGTCACTGACCCGTGGGGTCGACGAGAGCGGGCGAAGGGAATCGAACCCTCACAGCCAGCTTGGAAGGCTAGTGTTCTACCATTGAACTACGCCCGCAACCAGTCGGGGCGAGAGGATTTGAACCTCCGACCCCAGCGTCCCAAACGCTGTGCGCTTCCAGCTGCGCTACGCCCCGATGGGCCATAGTATACCCCATCCCCAACTTTCAAGCAAACCACTCCCCCAACCCCCAACCCCCAACCCCCACCGTCACATCCCCACGCCAGGCGCTCGTCGCTCCAATCGGGCAGGGTGCCGGGCAGGTTGATGATCTTGAGCGGGTTGCCCCGCGGCTGCACCACGTACAGCGCCCAGGNGCCGTCGCGATTGGAGAGGAACGCCACCCATTTACCATCGGGCGACCAGGTCGGCAGGCCGTCGATACCGGCGCTGGGCGCCAACGGCGTTACCGTCCCGTTGGCCTCGCGCAGGAACAGGTNCCAGTTGCCGCTGCGCTGGGCCGACATGAACGCCAGGCGGTTACCGCCCGGCGCCCAGGCCGGCGCCGTGTCACCGGCTACGTTGGTGAGCGGCGTGTAGCGGCTGCGATCGGGAGACATCTGCCAGAGGCCGCAGTTGTTGCCCTGATTGTCGCACCNCTCCAGCGCGATCTGCTGGCCCGGATACCAGGCTGGACTGCGGCCGAGCATCAGGTATTCTGTGGCTTCGGTCCCCTCTGACCAGGCGTGATACAGGCGCCAGAGGCGGTCGCCTTCACGGTTCGACGTGAAAACCCACTCCTTGCCGTCGGGCGACCAGGTCGGCATACTGTCTTCGGCAAACGTCGTGACGCGGCGTATGAACTCACCGTTGGGGCTGATGGTGGCCAACCCAATCATGTCGCCACGCGTATTGCGTACGGCAAGGCGCGTACCGCCCGGCCCCATGGTCGGCTGACGCACGTTGGTGGCAATCGCCTGCGGCCGGGCATTGGCNNGCGACGGCGGTCGGTACAGCACGTAGCGGTTGAAGTCGGGGTCCCAGGTTGCAAAATAGATGTAACCAGCGGCCAGCGCCGGCCGGGGCGCGACGGTACTCCCCGGTGTTACCGGGCCAGCCGCGACGGTTGNGTTCGGGGGCAGCGTGCCCTGCGCGACGCAGCGTTTACTGGCATCATCATTTTTGGTGCGCAGCGCCGCGCTGGGTTGCAGTGACAATGCGGCCGCGTACTCTGTCACCGCACTGCACCAGTCGTTGCGCTGAGCCAGGAGGTCGCCGTAGGCAATGGTTGCACCGGTCAGGCGCGTCTCCACGTCCAGGTAATCGGGGCGCAGCTTGTACAGGTCACCGAAAGCTACCACCGCTTTTTGCCAGTTGGCTTGCCAGTACCCCAGGGCCTGCAGGTAGCGGGTCGCCAGGTCCTTCTGCTCCTGTGCCTGTGCGTCTTTGGGGCGTATGGCCAGCGCACGCTCGAATTTGCGGATGCCCTCTTCGATACGACCGGCCGCCACCAGTGCCTGACCCTGGTTGAAATAACTCTTGTACAGCAGGTTTGCAACCGTCACCGGTTCGTAATTGGCGTCGAGCGCCTGCAGCCGCTCGAGACGTAGGCTGGCCCCTTCCCAGTCACGTTGATCGTACAATCCCTGGGCCTCAGTCAACAGCGTGTTACGCTGGTCAGGCGTGGCCGGTGTTTCGGGCGTTGGGGTCGGCGCCGGCGTGGCGGCGGCGGTGGCTGTCGGTAGGGGAGTGGCTGTTATCGACTGCAGGCTGGCCAGGGCTTGCAGGGCATCCTGATGGTTAGGCTGCATGCTCAGCACCATCTGGAATTCCGCACGGGCCAGGCGTGGTTCGCCGGCGCGATGTGCTGGAGTCCGCGTGCGTAATGTTCAGCTACGACCGTGGCCTGATCGGCCGCCCGTTGGGTCAGACCGGCCCGAACGCCGAAAACACCGGCGCCCAACACGCCGACCAGCCCAAGGGTCAATACGATGGCATAGATGGTCAGCCAACGCCAGCTCGGCCCCGGCCATCGCCGCGACACCAGGCGTAGTCGGCGGCGCATGCGAGGCGTTGCCTTCCACGGGCGTCGGCTGTGCATTCAGCCCGGCTACAGACTGTGGTTCTGCATTGGTGTGCTGCGGGCGGTGCGATGGTTCGTCAGGCATGGGAATGTAGTAGGGCGTCAGCGCAACGCCATCTCCTGCTGAAATTGAAAGACAGGCCGACCCTCGTTGTCGAGGATCTGAACCGTGACCATGCCCCGATCGGGTAGATCGGGCGGCAGCGCGATGGTCTGTTGGAACGGCTGCGCCGGTCGCAGGTTGATCGGCTGGGTACTCACCGCGGCGCCGGCCACGGTGAGCGTCAGATTACCGTGGATGTAGCCCACCGGGTAGAAACCCACCTGCACCCCGGCGTCCGTTTTCTGTACATTGAGCGCACCGGCGGCATCGGCAAAGACTACATCGCCGATCCCGGCTACCGGGTACCAGGTCTCTTCCCAATACAACGTACCGCCTGCGCCTAAACGTACCGTGTCATCGAACGTCGGCGCCAGCCCACCGTGCATTTCGACGTAGGCTGACTGATCGTCCGTGTAGTTCGTTGGCACAATCGGGTCACTGCCCCGAGGCCAAACAGCTTGGCGCCTGGCATGACATCGGGCGGGAAAATGCGCACCAAACCCTCGTCAGCCGCGGTGTCATACACGCCCATGAACCCGCTGCGCAGCGCTGGACGGGCAAAAACGCCGAGGTACTGGCGCCAGTTGGCCAGACGACTCAGGTCGCGCCCCGTAGACAGGCCAGGACATCGGTTGCCCGGCGGCTGGCAGGTCCGGATCTCCCGTCGAGTGGACGGTCACTTCGCCGGTCGGCAGGATGAAGTGCAGCGCGGGCGAAGGCCGGTTGCGACCACCGGGCGCCAGCATGGCGTTCAGCCAATACTTAAAATCCACCGCCTCGTTGGTCGGGTTGGTCAGGCGCGTGCGCAGGGTCAGCGCTGCCTCATCGGCATCCAGCGAGATGTCGGTGCTGATCTGTAAGCGCCCCTTGGGCTGCTGAAAGACGGTCAATGTAGCTTCCTGGTCGCTGAAGGCCAGCGAATCGTAGCCCCAGGGCGTGCCCCAGGCGTACCCGTGTTCGTCGACGGGCGCTCCCATTCGACGCCGCCGGCCGCCAGCCAACCAGCCTCCAATCCATCCCGCGGCGGCGGGCCCAGGGCGATGGTTTGAGCACGCGGTTCTGGTACAGCAGGTTGTGCCCGGTAGGCTTGTGAATGATCTCGTACAAGCGGCCCCCAACTCGGGCAGCACGCTCACGCGCAAATACGCGTTTTCCATCACCAATTTGTGGTACGCCTGCGGTGTGGGCTGCGGCTGCGACGCCAGATAGGCCGCCCGATCGAGCATCGGCCAGGTCCAGTTGAACGCAGGGTCGGTGACCTCGCGCTGAAACGCGCGGAACGGGTACGTCGCAATGGTTACCTGCTGTGTGGTTACTGTAACGGTTGCCGTCGATGCGATCGTGGGTACGGCGGTCGGTGACCGTGTAGCGGTCGCCGTCGCAACGGCTGGGACGGTGCGGGTGGGCGTAGCAGTCGCACCGGCCGTCGGCGTGACCCGCGGCGCCGCGGTGGGTGACCGGGCGGCGGGTGTCGGTGTGACCTGTGGCGTCGCGGTGGGTGTCCGGGCGGTGGGTGCCGGTGTGACCTGTGGCGTCGCGGTGGGGGACGGGGTGTCTGGCGTCAGGGCCACCGTCCCTGTCGGTCCGGCGGTCACCGTGGTGCTGGAGGGCATGGTGGATGCCTCCGTCGCCAATGGTGCGGGCGTGGGCGCTGCACACGCCGGTAGACCCATCAGCAATCCGATGACGAACACAACAACCCACACACGCCGGCCGCACGGCATCCAACTCCCCGCTATGTCACTGGGCATCGATGACATTGTCATGGCGATGGATTATAGCCAGGAATACGAATCTTGTCGATTTTGGCGATTAGGGGTTGGGGGCCTGTACGACGCCGCGGGTCACTGGCTTGTAGGGGCCGCTGCCGTTTGGTATTTTGGGGGCCACTCCGTACAATAGGGCCGTCTGGCGCCCGGCCGACGCACAATTGATGATGCCGTCGTTCGCGTGACGCCGGCTGACCGTCCGAGTCGTAGCTGGAATCGGCCCGGCGCGGTGCGGGCGGGATGAATGTAAGACCGGGCCGCAGCTCAGCCTGCGCCGGCGATGATTGACAATTGGAAGGAATTACATGTCTGAATTCGTCGCGTTGCCACGTGTGCTCGCGCCTGACCGAGCTGGCCAAATCGGCCGGCCGCAGCCGGTCGTACGCTGTCCCCGGCCTGTGGATCGATCCAACCGGTTCGCCGCGCCGACAGCTGGTCGAACCCTTCCGCTTCTACCGCGATCGTGTCCAGTCGATCATGGCTGGCCCTGCCCAGCCGTTGATCAGCGGCCCGCCGGACGCGGGTTGGAGCCGGCGGGCGGTGGTGTACAACTGTTTTGCCCGCGCCACCACGGCCTTCGATCACGACGGTGATGGGGAGGTGGCCTACCCGGTCAATGGCCAGGGCTGGCGCGAGACGGGCACCTTCCTGAAATGCCTGGCTCTGCTGCCGTACTGGCGCTGGTTGGGCATCAACACGGTCTANTTTTTGCCGATCACGGCAGTTGGCCAGGACAGCAANAAGGGCAACCTGGGGTCGCCCTTTGGCATCCGCAACCCGTACCGGCTGGACGAGAACCTGAGTGAACCGCGGCTGGGCCTGGATGTGGAGACCGAGTTCAAGGCCTTCGTCGAGGCCGCCCACCACCAGGGCATTCGTGTGGTGTTGGAGTTTGTGCTGCGCACGGCCTCACGTGATGCCGATTGGGTGGCCGAACACCCGGAATGGTTCTATTGGATCGATGCCCGCATCGCAGACCGCACGCCCGACATGCCGCTGGCCGCCGCNGCCGCGTACGGTGCACCGCTGTTCAGCCCCGATGAACTGAGTTACATCCACAACGAAGTCGGCGCCGGCCGTACGGATCGCCTGCTGCCGCCNCCCGCCGCGTACTGTGGCCTCTTCACGCCGCCCCCGACNCCGGCACGTGTCGAGATGGTCGACGGGCGCTGGTTCGGTCGGCTGGCCGATGGCCGCATCGCACGGATTGCCAGCGCGTTTTCCGACTGGCCGGGTGATATGNNCAGCCCCTGGACCGACGTGACCTACCTGCGCCTGTACGATCACCCCGCGTTCAACTACATCGCCTACAACACCGTACGCTTCTACGACGGCAGCCTGGCGCAACCGCAGTGTATTGTGCAGCCGCTGTGGGAGCGCATCGCCGGCGTGATCCCACACTATGAACGCACCTACGATATCGACGGCGTGATGATCGACATGGGGCATGCCCTGCCCTCGGCGTTGAAACAGCAGATCATCGCCGCGGCCCACGCCGTCAAGTCTGACTTTGCCTTTTGGGCCGAGAATTTCGATTCGCCGCAGACCAGCGTTCGCGAAGGGTACAAAGCGATCGTCAACAGCTTCCCGATGAACCTGCACCCGCAGTTTCAGGCGGCGGATTACCTGAGCTTTCTGGCGCACCAGGGTATGCCCCTCCACTTCATGGCCACNCCCGAAACGCACAACACCGCTCGCGCCGCCAGCCGCGCCGGCGGTCAGGCCTACAGCCGCTACGCCTGGGCCACCTGCGGTGCACTACCGGGCTTGCCGTTCGTACATTCGGGCTTCGAGCAGGGGCANACCGAACCGCTGAACACGGGCATCGGTTTCAGCGCCGAAGAGCCGCGCGCTTCNCCGGCTGATCAGCTGGGGCTGTTCAGCATCACGACCTACCCCTGGGAGCGGGCGCAGAACCTGGTGAGTTGGGTGCGTACGGTGCTGGCCCTGCGCNNGCGTCAGGCTGAGCTGTTGAGCGATCTCGACCCGGCGACGATGGTCTTTGCCCGCTTACCCGGTAATCCGGTGATCTTCGCCATCGTGCGCCAGACCCCGCAGGGCGAGCCACGCGTCATCCTGTTGGCCAACAGCGACTACTTTCACCCGCAAGCCGTCGATGTCGTGCTGCCGGGCTTGCCCGACGCCCTGACTGACCTGTTGAGCGGCAGCGTGATCAAACTGGGCCATGGCCAGCGGCTGCAGATGGTACTGGCGCCCGCGCAGGCGGTCTGGTTCGACGTGGCGCCATGAATTACGTCGATTTGCACTGCCACACCACCGCGTCCGATGGCACGCTGGCTCGACAGCCCTGGTCGCACGCGGCCGAATTTGGCCTGCACACCATCGCCGTGACCGACCACGACACCACTGCCGGCATCGAGGAAGCCCTCAGCGCCGGCCGGAACTACGGCATCGAGGTGATCCCCGGCATCGAGATCAACACCGACGTTGCCGGCGGCGAGATGCACATCCTCGGCTACTTTATCGACTGGCGCGACCCCGCCCTGCAGGCGGAACTGCTGCGCCTGCGGGCCGGACGTCAGCAGCGCGCCGAGGAGATGGTGCGCCGCCTGGCGGCGTTGGGTATGCCGCTGAGCTGGCCGCGCGTGCAGGCCATTGCCGGCGCCGGGGCCATCGGCCGACCGCACGTGGCGCAGGCGCTGCTCGAGGCGGGTTACGTCAATTCCNNACGTGAGGCGTTCGACCTGTACATCGGCCGGCATGGCCCGGCGTACGTATCACGCACCCGCTTCACCCCAGCCCAGGCGGTGCAGGCGATCCGTCACGCANNTGGGTTGCCGGTGCTGGCCCACCCCATCATCGCCCGCTTCACCGGCGACCCTGTTGTGGAGATCAACCTNGGNCGCGAGCTGCCGCCCCTGCTGGAGGCCGGCCTGCGGGGCCTGGAGTGTTATTACCCGAACTACACGGCCGGCCAGATCGATCAGCTGTTGGCGGCGGCGCGCAAATGGGGTCTGCTGGTTACNGGGGGCACCGACTTCCACGGCCCACGGNNCCCGACCGCGGAACTGGGCAGCATCTACGTGCCCGAACGGGTCGTACAGGCGTTGAAGGCGGCGCATGCCGCGCAATAAGAGCCTATCCGAATAACCGTCACGGGGCAACACTGTGGCGCGTTTCCGGGCTATTCGGACAGGCTCTAATGGCGCGTTCGGCGGCGATGGCCAGGCTACGCGGTGGGGCAGGTCAACAGGGCCAATAAGCGGTCGGCGGTGTGGGCGGATTGCGGCCAGTGCATCCTGCACCGCGGGCGACGGCAGATCGCTGAGGGTCATGAGCAGCGCATCTTCACCGGTGGCGCGGTAGTAACGGCGGCGGCGACCGACCTTGACGAACCCCAGTTTGCGGTACATCTCCTGGGCCGGCGTGTTGGACACACGCACCTCCAGCGTCACCTCGACCGCCTGGCGGGTGTGTGCTTCGTCGATCAGGCGCAGCAGCAGCCAGGTACCCAGGCCCTTGCCCTGCCAGTCCGGGTGCGTACCAATGGTGCCGATGTGCGCCGTGTCGTACAGCATCCAGGCGCCGCCATAGGCCAGAACCGGCGGTTGGCCAGCCATCTGGCCGCGGATGACGCGGAAGAAGGAGTGCTCATTCCNTCGTCGCTCGTAAACGTACACGCTGCGCGGCCAGGGGTCACTCACGAAGAGCCGGCCGAGTGTCATCACCGCATCGAGGTCGGACAGGGTCATCGGCTCGACGGGAAAGGGCCCAACCGGGGAGTGCTGTCAGTCATGGCCGGGACCGGCGGGCAGCTCGTGCAGGTAGATGGGCGCCAGCGAGGCCAGGTCATCGCACTCGCCGGCCAGCCAGCGGGGCCAGGCGATCTCAGCCAGGTAGCTGGCCCGGCGCAGGGTGAGTGCGGGCGATACGAAGTGCGCCCATTCGCCCAGTTGGGAAACCAGCACCGCCCGCGTGGCGGGCAGGANCTCGCCGGCGAACAGCGTCGGCCCGTAGGTAGCCTGGGCGACCGCTTCGACGCTGCTGATGCGCGCCGGGCTGTGGGTGTGCCAGGTCGTGGCGCCGGCGTCGTGCACGTAGTGTGCCCAACACACACGGCCGCGACCGGCCTGCACCAGCGCGATCACCGGCCGCGGCTGCCCACGGTGCGGGTGGGCGATGGCATCCAGCGTCGATACACCCCAAAGGGNGAGCTGGCGGGCATCGGCAATCCCTTTGGCCAGGCTCAGCGNCGCGCGGATACCGGTGAACGAGCCGGGACCGATGGCCACGGCGACCCNCCGCAGATCAGCCGCAGTCAGCCCCATGAGCGTGCACAGGTTGTCCACCTGGGGCAGCAGTTCCACCGTGTGACGCCGCGCCGAGTGCCAGCTCACTTCGGCAAGCACCTGTTCACCGTCGTAGAGGGCCACCGTGGCCAGGTCGGTGGCCGAGTCGAGGGCCAGGAGGATGGGCGGTTTCATGGCGATACCTCGGCGCACAGCTGCGCCAGATCACTGGCCAGCCGCGGGTCGGTCGTAACGAAGCGGATGCGGCGCTGCGTTTCGGCCGTGGTGTGTAGCGTCACCCACAGGCAGGTTTCGGGCAGGATATCACGCACCTGCACGGCCCATTCGATCACGGTCACACCGTCGCCCTCCAGTAGATCGCCCAGTCCGAACGCCAGCGCCTCGGCGGNGGCATCACCCAGGCGGTAAACGTCGACGTGGTACAGACGCAGGCGCCCCGCGTACTCGCCCACCAACGTGAATGTCGGGCTGGTGATCGGCCCTGCACGCCCAGACCNCTGGCCGATCCCCTGCACGAAGGTCGTTTTGCCCGCGCCCAGGTCACCCACCAGCGCCACGACGTCGCCGGCGTGCAACTGCGCGCCTAACCGGGCGCCCAACGCTGCCGTTGCTGCGGCCGAATCGGTGATCACTTCACATGCCCACGCTGTCGTGGTCAAGGCTGCCCCTCCACTCGTCTGCCCCTGCTTTCGACGCCCTGCCCTGCACCCCGTTATTTTAGCACACTACAAAAACCTTGGCAATCCACGCGCCGTGAAGTATAATGCCCTCACACTTTCCAGCGCGGCGGCCGCATGGTCGCGCTGCTGCGCAAGGCGGTAGCTGCTATGAGGGTGCTCGTTCTGTCTGACATTCATGCCAATTTGCCGGCGCTGGAGGCGGTGCTGGCCGACGCGGACCGGCGTGGGTATGAGGAAGTCTGGTGTCTGGGTGACCTGGTGGGTTATGGCCCAGACCCCAATGCCTGCGTCGAGCGTCTGCAGGCATTAGGCCCGCAACTCAGCGTCTGCCTGGCCGGGAACCACGATTATGCCGCACTGGGTAAGGGCATCGACATCGATGATTTCAACCCTGAAGCCAAACGTGCCGTGCTGTGGACCCGTAACCAGATCAGGCCGGCGGTGCGCACCTACCTTGACTCCCTGCCGGGTGAGCCGGTGCGGCGCAGCGGTTATCTGCTGGCGCACGGCAGTCCNCGCGATTCGGTCTGGGAATATATCGCTCGCTCCGTNATTGCACGTGAGAATTTCGACGCGGTGCCCGATTTCACCGTCTGCCTCGTTGGGCACACGCACGTGCCGATGATCTACGGCTATGTGCGGCCCGCGTGACGGNNCATTCTGCACACGCAGGTTTCCCAAGAACGTATCCTGGCCGGCTCACCGTCGCTGATGCTGGTGCACCGGGCCGATCGTGCCATCATCAACCCGGGCAGCGTCGGCCAGCCGCGTGACCACGACCCACGCGCCAGTTACGCGATCCTGGAGACCGATACGGCCGAATGGACGCCCGTTCGCCTGGAATACCCATTCGAAGAAACACAGCACCGTATGCGGAACGCCGGCCTGCCCGAACGGTTGATCAACCGGTTGTCGTACGGGTGGTAGCGGGCTGTTGGGGGATAACGGGGAGGTGGGAGGGAACAAATCGGGGGCGGAAGCGTCATAACGCTGAGGTGGTTCGCCTGTGCAGGCGCGGGCGAACGTTTGGGCAGAACCGGTCTGCCGGTACACGATAACGGCGTCTGCACGTGGTTTGCGGGGTGAAAGGGGTGTGTCGATGGGACGCAAAGTGGTAACGTTTGCTTTGTTGGCCCTGGTCGCCGTCGTGTGGACGGCCTGTGCCGGGGCGCCAGCGCCTGCCCAGCCGATGGCCATGCCGGCCGAAGCGCCGGATACGGTCGTGAAGGAAGCCGACGTCAGCGATGGCGGCGACCGCATGGTGGTGCAGCGGGCCGAGTTGGGGCTGGTGGTCAAGGACGCCGAGGCCGCGGCCAGCGCAATTCGTAACCTTGTGGCCGGCGAGGGTGGTTTTGTGGCGAATACCAACCTCTACTTCGACGGCAGCCAGATGCGCGGCACCATCACGGTGCGCGTGCCGGCCAAAAGCCTGAACGACACGATCCTACAGGTGAAGGCGCTGGCCGTCCGTGTGCTGCGCGACAACCTGTCGGGCGACGATGTCACCCAGGAGTACACCGACCTGCAGGCGNNTCTGCGCAACCTGGAAGCGACTGAAACCGAACTCCTGGCGATGCTCACCGAAGTGCGCCAAAGCCGNACCGCCAAGGCGGAAGACATCCTGCAGGTCTTCAACCAGCTGACCGAGATCCGCGGCCAGATCGAACAGACCAAGGGCCGCATGCAGTACCTGGAGAACCTGGCGACCCTGTCGACGATCAACATNCGGCTGGTGCCCGATGAAGCCGAACGCCCAGTGGTCGAAGAGGGCTGGCAACCCATGGCCACCCTGCGCGCCGCCAACCGCCTGGTCAACACCCTGCAAAGCCTGGGCAACCTGGCGATCTGGCTGGTGTTCTACATCCTGCCTGTTCTGATCATCATGCTCCTGCCCATCGTGCTGATCATCTTCTTCCTGATGCGTCGTCGCCGCCATCAGGCCAAACCAACACCGCCACCCACGCCGCCGCCCGCCGCGTAGTTACTGGCAAGCGAGCCAACACGCAGCGTTTGCGAGCCTGCCCGGCTTGCTCGGCGGTCACATCAGAGTGTGGCTGCCAAGTGCTCGGACAGGCTCGCAACCGGACATGAACGAAAACCCGCCCAACCCCGGCCTTACACCGGCGCCGGCGGGTTAATTCGTCGAATCGGTTCCCGACGCCGGGTGCATCCCATTCCCGGCGTCCGCTTCCCTCAGCGTTACCCTTGATCCTCCAGTCCCACGCGTTCCAACTGAAACGCCGTGTGGATCTGGCGCACCGCTTCGTCGGCATCACCGCTGAGCACCACCAGCGAGATGTTGACCTCCGACGAACCCTGTGCAATCGCAATGACGTTGATGCTGGNCGCCCCCAGCGCGAAGAAGCNCGCGATCCCGGGCGTGCCGGCCATTTCGGCGCCGACGACCGCGACGATCACGATGTCCTCCCGGCCGGCAATCGCATCGACCCAGCGGCGTTCGATCTCGCGGCCCAGCTCCTGCTGCAGGGCCGGCAGCACNNGCGCCGCGTCGCTCTGCGGCACCACGAACGTGATGCTCTGCTCCGATGACGACTGTGAAATCATCAGCACGTTGGCCCCCANCCGCGCGGCCGNCCGCAAGGTGCGGGCGGCGATGCCGGGCACACCCATCATCCCCTTGCCGGTCACATTGACCAGGGTCAGGTTACGAATCACCGAGATGGCCTTGACCGGGCCGATCTTACGCCCCTCTTCAGTGAGGTCGCGCACGATCAACGTGCCCACATGGTCAGGGTTGAAAGTATTGAGCACCCGCAGGGGGATTTTGCGCTCGACCGCCGGCAGCATCGTCTTGGGGTGCAGCACCTTGGCGCCGAAGTATGCCAGCTCGGCGGCTTCACTGTAGGACAGGACGGGCAGCGTGCGGGCGCCGGGCACGATGCGCGGATCGGCGGTGAGCACACCGCTGACGTCGGTCCAAATCTGAACCTCGTCGGCGTCGAGGGCCGNCCCGAGGGTGGCCGCCGAATAGTCGCTGCCGCCACGCCCCAACGTCGTCGGAATGCCGCTCACCGTCGCGCCAATGAAACCGGTCACCACCGGCACAATGCCACCGTCGAGCAGGGGCGCAGGCGCTCCTGGGCGCGGACGCGTCTCGTCCATCAGTGGATTGGCCGCGCCGAAGCTGTCGTCGGTCACCAACACCTCGGTTGCGTCGACCGCTTCCGCGTAGAGGCCGTGGGCGCAGCACGCCGGCCAGCAGGGGGCCGCCAAACGCTCGCCCAGGCCCGAAACGACATCGAGCGCGCGCGGTCGCTCACCCAGCACCGCGATGCTGCGGCAGAGCCGCTCGAAGCTGCGCAGCCGCTCGTCGAAGTGGCGGCCCAGGGCCGCACGTTCGACCCCGTCATTGATCAACTGGCCGGCCACGACCTGGTGCTTGACCAGAAGGGCCACACGGGCCTCGCGGTAGCTCTTCGTCACCGGCTGCCGCGGCCGCCGNNCGATCAGGGTGTCGGTCACTCCGCTCATCGCCGAGGTCACCACGACCACGTCCCGGTCCTGCTGACGCGNCCGCGCCACGATGCGGGCCACCTGGGCGAAGGCGTCGGCCCCGCCCACGGATGACCCGCCAAATTTCATTACGAGCATAATCGATCACTCCTTTGAATTACGATGCGTTCTAACGACCAGCGGCCTCCAACTCGAACACGGCGATCGTCGTGCGCAGGTTCTCGGCCCAGGTCGAATGCAGGCGCCGTGGGCCGGCCAGGTGATGGCGGCCGATGATCGTCAGGTCCTGGGCATGGCAGAAGGCGACAAAGTCGCGCACCGAAACGGCGCGGCTGCGCGTCGATGCGTACCACGGCTGCGCCCGCGCCGGGTCGGTCGACAGGCATCCGGTCAGGAGCAGCCCGGTCCGGCAGCGCCAGTGACCCCAGTTGGCGAAACTGACGATCGCACGACGGCCCACGCACCATCTCGTGCAGCGTGCGCCGCGGGTCGTCCAGGTAGGGCAGCGTTTCGCTGAGCACAACGTAGTCGAAGGCCTGGTCGGGGTAGTCGAGCAGGCTGGTCTCCAGGTTGCCCTGACGCACACTCAGCCCGCGGCGCACGCAGGCCAGGACGCCGGCCTCCGACAGCCCAACCCACGCCCGATGACCTGGCGTTGCAGCTTCAGATAGGCCAGCAGGTCGCCGCTGCCGCAGCCCATGTCGAAGACGCGGCTGCCCGGCGTCACGAGATCGGCAATCACGGCCAGGTCGGGGCGCAGCGCCACCCCGTCGACCGCGACATCGGCCGGCGCACCGGGTTCTGGGCATAACGCCCGGCCGTCAGGCGAGAAGTCAGCGTATTGTGGGCCATCGGTTCCTCCTTCGGCACTGCCGTGTCGGCCGCCATCAGCCCACCAGCCGCCGGAGGAAATCGCTCAGCAGGTGGGTCATGGTATCGACTTCCACCAGGAATGCGTCGTGCCCCCAGGTCGACTCGATGTCGCAGTACGTGACATCAGCGCCGAGCTGCGTCAGGGCACGCACGATCTCCTGGGATTGGTAGGACGGGTACAGCCAATCCGACGTGAACGAGACGACGAGAAAGATCACCTCACGCGCCCGGCNCAGGGCTGGCGCCAGGCCGCCCAGCGCATGGCCAGCGGCGTCCTGCGTCAGGTCGAAGTAGTCCATGGCCTTGGTCACGTAGAGGTAACTGTTGGCGTCGAAACGTTGCGTAAAAGCATCCCCCTTGTGCACCAGATAGCTCTCCACGGCAAACTCGGTGGCAAAATCGTAGCCGTAACGGTCACGCTGCTGCAAGCGCCGGCCGAACTTGTGGTGCATCGATTGGTCACTCAGGTAGGTGATGTGACCGATCATGCGCGCCAGGGCCAGGCCGGCGTGCGGTGGGGNGCCATCGTAGTAGTTGCCGTGGCGCCAGTTGGGGTCGCGGTAGATGGCCTGGCGTCCCACTTCACTGAGGGCGATCGTCTGCGGTGACAGGCGGGCGGTGGTGGCCAACGGGATGCAGGCGCGGATGCGTTCGGGATAACTGACCGCCCACTGCAGGGCCTGCATCCCGCCCATCGAGCCGCCGGCCACGGCCAGCAGGCGCTCGATGCCCAGGTGGTCGAGCAGGTGACGCTGCGCCTCGACCATGTCGCGGATCGTAATCACCGGGAACTCGAGGCCGTAGGGGCGCCCGCGGGCCGGGTTGATCGACGATGGGCCGGTCGACCNCCGGCAGCCGCCGATCACATTGGAACAGATCACGAAGAACCGGTCTGTATCGAACGCCTTACCCGGCCCGATGCAGTCGTCCCACCAGCCGGGCTGCGCCTGGTCCGGGTGGTAGCCGGCCGCGTGCGCATCACCGCTGAGGGCGTGCAGGATCAGGATGGCGTTGCTGGCGGCGGCGTCGAGGGTTCCGTAGGTCTCGTAGGCCAACGTCACCGGCCCCAATCGCTCGCCGCTCTCCAGAACCAGCGCCTGGGGCGGTTGTGCAAAGGTGAAGTATTGTGTTGTCACGAGACCTGCGGAACCAGCCATGCTCATGCCTTGGCCAACNNGCCTGGTCCAGGTCCCACAGCAGGTCGTCGACGTCCTCCAGGCCAATACTGAGGCNNGTACGAAGTCGGGCGTGACGCCGGCGCCGAGCTGCTCGGCCTCACTCAGCTGCTGGTGGGTTGTGGTGGCCGGGTGAATGGCCAGCGATTTGGCGTCGCCCACATTGGCCAGGTGCGAGAAGANGCACAGGTGGTTGATGAAACGGCGGCCGGCTTCCCGCCCGCCAGCGATCCCGAAGCCCAGGATGGCGCCGGCCCCCAACGGCAAATAACGCTGCCCCAACGCGTACGAACGGTGGTCGGGCTGGCCGGGGTAGTTGACCCAACTCACCTTGCCGTGATCACACAGGAACCGGGCCACGGCCTGCGTATTGCTGACGTGGCGCTGCATGCGCAGGCTGAGGGTCTCGACGCCCTGCAGGAAGAGCCAGGCATTGAATGGGGCCTGGCAGGCGCCCATGTCGCGCAGCACGTGCAGGCGGGCCTTCAGGATGTACGGNNGCGCGCCAACGCTGAACACAAGGCCGTGATAGCTGGGGTCGGGTTCGGTGAAGTTGGCAAAGCGACCGCTGGCTGCCCAGTCGAAGCGACCGCCGTCGACCACGATGCCGCCGATGCTGGTGCCATGCCCGCCGATGAACTTGGTGGTGGAATGCACAACGATGTCCGCGCCCCACTCCAGGGGGCGGCACAGGTAGGGCGTGGCAAAGGTGTTGTCGATGACCAGGGNGATGCCGGCCGCGTGTGCAATCGCGGCCACCGCCTCGAAGGGAAAGACGTCGAGCTGCGGGTTGCTCAGGGTCTCACCGTAGAAGAGTTTGGTGTTGGGGCGCAGGGCCTGACGGTACGCCTCCGGGTCGGCGCCGTCGACAAAGGTGAACTCGATGCCCAGTTTGCGCAGCGTGTGCGCAAAGAGCGAGTACGAGCCGCCGTAGAGGGCTGCGCTGCTCACCACGTGGTCGCCGGCCTCGCACAGGGTCAGAATGGCGGCGGTTTCCGCGGCCTGGCTGAAGGCCAGCGCACCAATCCNCCNCTCCAGGTCGGCCAGGCGGCGTTCCAGGACGTCGGTCGTCGGGTTCATGATGCGTGTGTAGATGTTGCCGAACTCCTCCAGGGCAAACAGCCTGGCCGCGTGGTCGGTATCGCGGAAGTTGTAGGAGGTGGTCTGATAAATGGGCAGGGCCCGTGAGCCGGTGGTGGGGTCGGNGGTCTGGGCGGCGTGCAACTGACGGGTTGTGAAGCCGAAAGTGCGACTGTTCGTGCTGGTTGTCATAATGTCCCCTCTGTATTCGCGCGTGCGCAAGCCTTGCCGGGTACCCCCGCCACTGGCGGCGGCAGAACCCGCACACGTCGGCTGGCTGAACCTGGGCTACCGTCGCGCCGATGGGCCAGGTTCGACGGGCACTGATGCGGTTGTAAGCATCGCCGCTTGGATACCCCCACCTTGGGGTCGAAAACCCTCTCGGTTGGATGCGAGAGGGTTGGTGAGTTCACCTGGCCAGGCCACCGATACAAAAACGCCCTTCTCGAAGCGAGAAGGGGCGCGGCCTTGAAGCCACTGCCTCTCATCTTCCAGAATCTAATCTGCCGGAGTTGGCACCATAACTTGTCTGTCGTGACCTGGTGTGCGCTGCCGACGGTCTCCGTCGACGATCGGTCAATGCACGCGATCACCAGCAGCCAGTTTGGTTGCCGAGGCGTCACAGGGCCGGTCCCTCAGCCTCTCTGGATAAGAGCATCAGTGCTATTCGGTTGTTGGGGCGCAATGTAACACAGATGGGGCAATGTGTCAAGACCGTCAGAGCGACTGAAGTCGCAACTACCAACGCAAACCCCGTAGTGACGACTTCAGTCGTCCTCTCCAGAGCGACTGAAGTCGCAACTACCAACGTAAGGCCCGTAGTGACGACTTCAGTCGTCCTCCCAGAGCGACTGAAGTCGCCACTACCGGTACAAACCCCGTAGTGACGACTTCAGTCGTCCTCCCAGAGCGACTGAAGTCGCAACTACCAACGTAAGGCCCGTAGTGACGACTTCAGTCGTCCTCCCAGAGCGACTGAAGTCGCAACTACCGGTACAAACCCCGTAGTGACGACTTCAGTCGTCCTCCCAGAGCGACTGAAGTCGCAACTACCAACGTAAGGCCCGTAGTGACGACTTCAGTCGTCCTCCCAGAGCGACTGAAGTCGCCACTACCGGTGCCGGTTTCTTGCCAAGATCGGGTCTTCGCGGCACAATAGGGGCGCAATCAACCTTGTGAGTACCAACGGAGTATGAACACATTGTCAAGCATCGATGCCCGAGCTTTCCGCAGTACCATTGGCCTGTTTGCCACCGGCGTCACGGTGATTACGACCCGGTCAGGCGCCGAAGCGTACGGCATGACGGCCAACGCCATCGCCTCACTCTCACTCGACCCCATGCTGCTGCTGGTATCGGTCGGTAAAAAGCACGCCTGGCGTCACTGCTGCACCCTCCGCCACCTTCACCGTCAACATCCTGCGCGCGATCAGGAAGCGCTGTCGACGTTCTTTGCCGGTAGCTGGAAGGAACCCGACCCACCGCCCTTTACATTTTTACCCTGGGAGGAACACCCCGAACTCGACTGCGTACGTTTGGACAACGTACTGGGCAGCATCGGCTGCCGCGTCACCGACATCGTGGAGGGCGGCGACCACTGGATCGTCATTGGCCAGGTGCTGGCGCTGAGCCAGGGCGCGGAGCCGCGCAACCCGCTGCTCTTCTACGCAGGGCGCTACTGGCAGCTCGGCGCGACGACGGTGCATCCCGCGCCCGCACGGCGACCTGTAAACGCCCATCCGCCCTGCCCGGCGGATAGGCCAGGGTGTCGCCGATGGGTCCCCAGCCTGTTTTCGACGCAGCACGCGGGTTTTCATACAGCGCCCCGTGGCGACACAGCGACGCGCGGGATGTAGACCAGGTGCGATTTGTATTCGTATGGGAGTAGACACTATGTACGACACTGTTCTGTACGATGTCAGCGGCGCGGTGGCGCGCATCGCGCTGAACCGGCCCGACAGGCTCAACGCCTTCGATGACGTGATGACCCGCGAGACGATCGATGCCTTCCGCCAGGCCGGGCGCAATGCGGACGTACGCGTCATTGTACTCACGGGGACCGGGCGCGGTTTCAGCGCCGGCCAGGACCTGACCGCCTTCCAGGCGCGTGGGGCTGATATCAGCATCGGCGAGCACCTGCGCCACGGCTACAACCGGCTGGTAACGCAGATGCGCGAGCTGGAAAAACCGGTCATCACCGCCATCAACGGCGTGGCGGCCGGCGCCGGCATGAGCATTGCCCTGGCCGGTGACATCCGCCTGGCCAGCGACCAGGCCAGCTTCATGCAGGCCTTCGTCAAAGTCGGCCTGATTCCCGACAGCGGCTCAACCTGGATGCTGCCCCGGCTGATTGGCCCGGCGCGTGCGCTGGAGATGATGATCACCGGCAACCGCGTCCAGCGCGCAGGACGCCCTCAGCTGGGGCATGATCAACCACGTCTACCCGGCGGCTGAGTTCGAGGCCGGCGTACAGACCTGGGCGCAGGGGCTGGCTGAAGCCCCCACACGGGCCATCGGCCTGATCAAACGCGCCTTCAACCGCGCCCTCACCAGTACCCTGGCCGAGGCCCTGGAGTACGAGGCCCACCTGCAGGACGTCGCCGGCGCGACGGCCGATCACCGCGAGGGCGTGAGCGCGTTTCTGGAGAAACGCCCGCCGCGCTATCGGGGCGAGTAGGTCGTGGCCATGACCGACCTGCGCGTGGGGGTCGTGGGCGCGGGCACGATGGGCAGCGGCATTGCGCAGGTTGCCCTGCTGGCCGGCCATGCGCTGACGCTGGTCGACGTGCAGCCCGAGATGATAGCGCGTGGGCGGGCCGCGATCGCCGCCGGCGTGCAGCGCCTGGCCGACAAAGGCCAGCTCAGCGCCGACGCCGTGGCCGCGGCCCTGGCCCGCCTGCACACCACCAGCGATCTGAACGACCTGGCCGGCGCCGGCCTGCTGATCGAGGCGGCGCCGGAGAAGCTGGCGTTGAAACAGGCGCTGTTCGGCCAGTTGTCGGTGGTCTGCCCGGCGGCTGTGCTGGCCAGCAACACGTCGAGCCTGCGCATCGGCGACATTGCGGCCGGGACCAGCGACCCGACGCGGGTCGTGGGCATGCACTTCTTCAACCCCGCGCCGCTCATGCCGCTGGTGGAAGTGATCAGGGGGCGCAGCAGCGCCGACGCGCTTGCCCTGGTCAGCAACGCGGCGCGCCTGGGGCAAAACCCCGTACTGGCGGCCGATACGCCGGGCTTCATCGTCAACCGCGCGCACGGCCGTACTACCTGGAGGCGCTGCGCATCGTCGGCGAGGGTCTGGCGCCGATACCTGGGGTCGACAAGGCGATGGAGGCGGTCGGCTTTCGCATGGGGCCGTTCCGCCTGCTCGACCTGATCGGCATCGACGTCAATTACGACGTCAGCCAGGCGGTGTACGCAGCCTTCGACCACCACCCCGCTTTGCGCCACACCCCATCCAGGCCGAGATGGTGGCCGGGGGCGGCTGGGGCGCAAGACGGGCCGTGGCTTCTACACTTACGGGGGCGACCAGGCCCGAGGAGATCGTGGCCGCGACGCCGCTCGACCCGGCGCTGGCGACAGCGGTGCAGCGGCGTATCCTGGCCTGCATCATCAACGAGGCCTACTACGCACTGGGCGAGGGAGTGGCGACGGCGGACGACATCGACACCGCCATGCGCCTGGGTACCAACTACCCACGTGGGCCGCTGGCGTGGGGCGAAGCGCTGGGGCTGGAGGTGGTGCGCGACACGCTGCGCGGCTGCAGCGCATCGACGCTGTGCGTTACGCGGCGCCGCGCCTGGCTAGCGACACGTAGGCCTGACCCGCGGAGAATGCGCCACGATCGGCGTGTCATTGCACGTGATCTACGGGTTAAGAGAAACCCGGTTTTTGTCTCGCAGGCCAGGGTCATGGCGCGCTGAAAGGCCGTTGCACAGACGGAAATCATGCTCGCACGAAAAACCTGGTTTCTGAACGGCTGGCTGAGCAGTTACCGGACAGGCCCTATTTCAGAACCAGTGAGGGATCAAGATGCGCGATGCCGTGATTACGCATGCCGTACGCACCCCGGTGGGACGCTGGGGCGGCGCCCTGGCCAGCGTGCGCCCGGATGACCTGGCCGCCCTGGTGATTGGCGAGGTGGTGCGGCGCGCCGGCATCGCCGCGGACGGCATCGAGGACGTGATCCTGGGTGCGGCCAACCAGTCCGGCGAGGACAATCGTAACGTGGCGCGGATGGCGGCCCTGCTGGCCGGCCTGCCCGAGAGCGTGGCCGGCGTCACCGTCAACCGCCTGTGCGCGTCGGGGCTGGAGGCGATCGTCCAGGCCGCCCGCNNGGTGCAGTTGGGCCAGGGTGATCTCTTCATCGCGGGCGGGGTCGAATCGATGAGCCGGGCGCCGTACGTGCTGGGTAAGGCGGCCCGCAGCTTCGACCGGACCCAGCAGCTCGAGGACACCACCATCGGCTGGCGCTTCCCCAACCCCAGGCTGGCGGCCCGTTACCCGCTGGAGGGGATGGGCGAAACGGCCGAAAACGTGGCCGAGTTACGCCAGGCGACGGTTTCACGTGCCCGCCAGGACGCCTTTGCCCTGGAAAGCCAGCGCCGGGCCGTGGCGGCCATCGATGCCGGTCGTTTTCAGGCCGAGATCGTGCCGGTGCCGGTGACGGTGGGCAAAACGACAACCCTGGTCGATACCGACGAACANCCCCGCGGCCGCCGTGAGGGCGACCGTTACGTGCTGGACACGTCGCTGGCCCAGCTCGGTCGCCTGCCGCCGNNGCGCGCCGGCGGCAGCGTCACGGCCGGCAACTCCTCGGGCATCAACGATGGCGCGGCCGCGGTGCTGATCATGGCCGCAGAGACGGCGCACGACCTGGGCTTACAACCGCTGGCCCGCTTCGTCAGCGCGGCCGTGGCCGGCGTCAGTCCACGCCTGATGGGCCTNGGGCCCATTCCGGCCAGCCAAAAGGCCCTGGCGCGGGCCGGCCTGACGGTGGCCGACCTGGAACTGATCGAAATCAACGAGGCCTTCGCCGCGCAGGCGCTGCCGTGCATGGATGATCTGGGCCTGCCCCGNGAACGTACCAACGTCAACGGCGGCGCCATCGCCCTGGGACACCCCCTCGGCGCCACNGGNGCGCGCCTCTTCACGACCTGGCTGTACGAGATGCAGCGCCGCGCCGCACACGATGCCCGCTCACCCTACGGGCTGATCACGATGTGCATTGGCGTGGGGCAGGGCGCGGCGGCGATTTTTGAATGCATCACCTGACCACGTTGGACAACGTGGTCAGGCGATTTTGAATGCATCACCTGACCACGTTGGACAACGCGCAAAATCCGAATAGAAACCCGGTTTTTGTCTCGCAGACCAGGGTCATGGCGCGATGAAAGGCCGTTGCACAGACGACAACCATGCTCGCACGAGAAAAACCCGGTTTCTGACCAGTTTCTGACCAAACGGAAGCGAAAAAAGAAAGGAGATACGCCATGAAACTGATTGCACTCTACAAACAGCCCGCCGACCCCACCGCGTTCGATCACGCCTACTTCGGCACCCACCTGCCGCTGGTGGCGTGTGCCCGGCCTGCGTGGCGTCAAAATCACACGCTTCACCCGCACCCTCTCGGGTGAAGGGTTCTACCTGATGGCTGAGATGAGCTTCGACGATGAGGCCGCGCTGAAGGCGGCTATGAAATCGCCGGAGATGGCGGCCGCCGGCGCTAACCTGCAGACCTTCGCCGCACACCTGGTGACCATGCTGTTCGGCAAAGAGGAAGGGTAAACCATGCGCCGTTACGTGGGTCAGGGCGCGGCCAGCTTTGAGTTTACATCGATCCTGTATGCGAAGACCGGTTATGTGGCCCGGGTCACCTTCAACCGCCCGCAGGTCCTCAACGCGGTCAACTACGACGTCCTGCGTGAGCGCAAATCNGCGTTCAAGGATGCGATGTGGGACGATCGTGTAGCGGTGGTGGTGCTGACCGGCGCCGGTGAACGCGCCTTCTGCACCGGCGCCGATTTGCAGGAGCAGAAGGAGTTCTTGCAGCGCCCGCGCGACTACCTGAAATGGATGCGTGAGTTCGTCTCGACGCACGAGCGNATGCGCAACCTGGGCAAACCGATCGTCGCCCGGCTCAACGGCATCGTCGTCGGCGGCGGCAACGAGTTCAACCTGAGCTGCGACCTGGCGGTGGCGGCCGATGACATCTACATCCGGCAGGTGGGCACCAGCCGCGGCTCGGTCGCGCTGGCCGGTGCGACGCAGTTTTTGCCGCTGGTCGTCGGTGAACGCCGGGCACGCGAGATTCTCCTGCTCAACGAGGAGATCCCCGCGGCCAAAGCCCTGGACTGGGGTCTGGTCAACCAGGTCGTGCCGCGCNNCGAACTGGACGCGGCGGTCGACACACTGTGCGAAAAGCTGTATAATAAGCTGCCGGANAAAACCCGGTACACGCGCCAGCAGCTCAACTTCTGGCGCGACCTTTCCTGGCACCTGACCATCGGCCACGGCAGCGATTGGCTGGCGATCCACAACGTGTCGCCCGAAACGATCGANGGGGTGGCCGCCTTCGACGAGAAGCGGATGCCCGACTACGCCATGCTGCGCCGCGCGGCCAACGACGAGGCGCCCGAGTTCTACTGGGGCGCTCCGTTACAGACCTGCCCGGCGTGTGGGGCCAATAATCTGCCGGTACAGTTCACGTTCTGCGGCGCCTGCGGCGAGCCGCTGCGCATGAGTCCACGTATGCCTGAAACGAGTGACGAATTCATCCTTGCCGAAGTTCGGCCCGGGCGGGTTGGCCTGGTCCGCATCAACCGCCCCAAACAGTTCAACGCGCTCAACAGCCACGTGATGGAAGCGCTGGTCACGGCCGTCGAAGCGTTCGATGCCGANCCCGCGGTGGGCGCCATCGTCATTACCGGCGATGCGCGGGCCTTCGCCGCCGGCGCCGACATCAAGGAGATGGCCGAGGCGTCGGCCATCGATATGCTGACGCACAACAACATCGGGCGCTGGGACCGGCTGCGTAAAGTCGGCAAACCGCTGATTGCCGCGTGCAGCGGTTACGTTCTNGGGGGCGGCAACGAGCTGGCCATGACCTGTGACCTTATCGTGGCCAGCGAGAGCGCGCGTTTTGGACAGCCCGAGATCAACATCGGCGTCATCCCCGGCGCTGGCGGCACGCAGCGCTTGACGCACGCCGTGGGCAAGAGCCTGGCCATGGAGATGGTGCTCACCGGCCGGCGGCTGACGGCCGACGAGGCGCTGCGCTACGGCCTGGTCTCGCGCGTCGTGCCGGTGGAGGTCTACCTGGACGAGGCGTGCCGGCTGGCCGCTGAGATTGCGAGCAAGGCGCCGATCGCGGTGCGTTTTGCCAAGGATGCGGTCAACAAGGCGTACGAAGAATCGCTGACCGAAAGCCTGNNGGCTTCTGAACGTCTGTTGTTCTACTACCTGTTTGCGTCCGACGACCAAAAAGAGGGCATGCGGGCCTTCATCGAGAAGCGGCCGCCGCTGGGTCGGCCGCTGACGGGGCTGGCGGGGAGTGCGCCAGCCGCGCGACCGCCGACGATTGCATTGGCCAGACTCACACACTTCTGAACTGTACCCGACCTCGGCGACGAAAGGAGTACCATGATCACCGACGACATGACACTCGAGGAAAAGACCGCCCACTTCAGAAGGCGCGCACGCGGCGAGAAGGTCGAACCCCACGACTGGATGCCGGACGGCTACCGCCGCCAGTTGATCCGCCTCATCCAGCAGCACGCCAACAGCGAAATCGTCGGCGCGCTGCCCGAAGGCGGGTGGATNCCCCATGCCCCCACCCTCAAACGTAAACTGGCCCTGATTGCCAAGGTGCAGGACGAGGTCGGCCATGCACAGCTGCTCTACCGGGCCGCGGAGACGCTGGGTAAACCGCGCGAGATGATCGACGAGCTGTTGTCGGGCAAGTCGAAATACTCCAACATCTTCAACTACCCGGCCGAGACCTGGGCCGACGTGGCGATCATCGCCTGGCTGGTGGACGCCGCCGCGATTATCAACCAGACCATGCTCAGCGAGGGGTCGTACGGCCCCTACGCGNNCAAGCGCATCTGCTACGAGGAAGCGTTCCACCTCAAACACGGTCACGACATGTGCGTCACCCTGGCCGCCGGCACGCCGGCCCAGCGCNNTATGCTGCAAGACGCGCTCAACCGCTGGTGGTGGCCGCTGATGATGTTCCACGGNCCCTCCGATACCCTTTCAACCCACACCGCACAGCTGATCAAGTGGCGGGTCAAGCTGATGACCAACGACGAGATCCGCCAGGAATTCCTGCGCCGCTACGTGCCGCAGATCGAGCGCCTCGGCCTGACGATCCCTGACCCCGAACTGCGCTACGACCGGGCGTCCGATACCTGGCTGCACGGCCCCATCGACTGGGACGAGTTCTTCCGCGTCATCAACGGCGACGGCCCGTGCAACCGTGAACGCCTGGCCGTGCGCAACCTGGCGCACGAGCANGGGACCTGNGTGCGCACGGCCCTGGCCGACTTCCTGGCGCGGCGCAACGAACCGGTGCGTGTACAATGAACGACACACAGTGGCCAGTCTGGGAGGTGTTCCGCCAGAGCAAAAGGGCGACCCGTACATCCATCAGGGCGCGGTTCACGCCAGCGATGGTGAGATGGCGCTGCTGCTGGCCAAAGAGCAGTTTACCCGGCGAGCCGTGCTCCGGCCTGTGGGTGACGCCGGCCAGCGCAATCTGGGCCTCGAGGATGATGCGTTCTTCACGCCGGCGACCGACAAGAGCTACCGTGAATCGAGCGGTTACAAGATTGCGCAGAAGCTGCGTGACCTGGAGCGTGACCTGTGAGCGAAAACATAGCCGCCCTCAAGGCCCTGCTCATGCAGCTGGCCGACGACGATCTGATCCTGGGTCACCGCAACGCCGAATGGACGGGGTTGGGCNNGATCCTGGAGGAGGACATCGCCTTCTCCAGCATGGCGCAGGACGAGATTGGGCATGCCCAGGCCTACTACCGCCTGCTGCAAGACCTGGGTGAACCCACGCCCGACCTGCTGGTCTTTCTGCGCACCGCCGATCAGTTCCGCAACGCANNCCTGGTGGAGCTGCCGCGCACCGACTACGCCTTCAGCCTGGTGCGCCACGTGTTGTACGACCTGGCGGAGCAGGTGCGCCTGGAGGCCCTGGCTAATTCGCACTACNNGCCGCTGGCCGACGTGGCGCGTAAGCTGCGCTACGAGGAGCGGTACCACGTGCTGCACGGCCGAACCTGGCTCAAGCAGCTGGCCCTGGCCAACGACGAGCCGCAGCCGCGTCCAGGGGCGCTCGATAGCCTGTTCCCCTACGCCCTGGGGCTGTTCGAGCCGGGCCGCTGGGATGACTGGCTCGCAGCACACCAGGTTCAGCCGGCGGAAGCGGTTCTCCAGCAGCGCTGGCTCGACGTGCTGGGGCCGCTGCTGGACGAAGTGGGCCTGCACGCGCCGTTTAGCGCAACCGGCGCGGGCTGGCAGGTGGACACCGGCATCGACCCGCACTACGGCGGCCGGCAGGGACGCCACACNCCCTACCTGACAGCCCTCCTGGCGGACCTGCAGAGCGTCTATCGCAGCGACCCGGCGGCCGTCTGGTAGCCGCTACTCAAGGCCAGCATGACTTTGCACGCAGCAGCGGTCTGGCAGGCACTGGCGCAGGTGATGGACCCGGAGATCCCCACCCTGTCGGTCGTCGACCTGGGTATGATCCAGGAGGTGCGGCTGGAGGGCGACGCAGCTTTCGTCGCCATGACGCCCACCTTCATGGGCTGCCCCGCCACCGACATGATCGCCGACGCGATNCCGGCCCAGGTGATGCAGGCCGGCGCGCACGTGGTCACCGTCGAGCTGCGCCTGGCGCCGGCCTGGACCAGCAACCGCATCACGCCGGANGGGCTGCGCAAGCTGAAGGCCTTCGGACTGGCGCCNCCCGCGCCGTACACGGGTGAGTTCAACATCCACCTGCTCGATGCGGTGGCGTGCCCGTGGTGTGATTCGACCGACACCCGCCTGGAGTCGATGTTCGGCGCCACCCTGTGCCGGGCGATCTACTACTGCCGGGCCTGTCAGCAGTCATTCGAGCAGTTCAAACCCGTTTGACCGATCGCCGGCCTCCACAGTCGCCCAGACCGCGGCAGCCGGCCATCCTGTGCCTGAAACCAGAGGACTGTCATGACGATCATCCTACGCGGCGCCTATCGCGTACGCCCCGACCAGTGGCAGGCGGTGCTCGACCTGATCGGTGAGTACCGTTTGATTTGTGAGCAGCTGGGTATTCCACACATCACGTTTTACCGCAAGGTCGCGCCGAGGACGGCAGTCCGACGCACACGCTGCACGCGGAGTGGCGCTTCGACAGCTGGCAGGACCGTGAGGCCTGGGCCGAGCTGGTCGAGGCGAACCGCGACACCCTGGCCTTTACGCTCAAGCTCAACCAGCTCCTGGAAGAGCGCCCAACCTACGAGAATCTGGAACTGCTGCATCCGGCGGACCGCCCGTACCGGCGTTTCGTCGACGTATGACCCCTCGACGGTGTGTTTGGCCACCTTTGCCCGCGCCCGTTGGCCGCGCATTCGTTCTGATCGACAGGAGGAGATCACGTGAAACGAGTTGCTTTGTTGTTAGCTGGTACTGCTCTGGTCCTTGCGGCCATCTTTGGGCTTATTTTTGCGATTGGCGGGATCGTCGTGGTGGGCCAGGCCATACAATCGATCGAAACCGGCCTGAACGGCGGCCTGGGCTCATGGACCGCACGCTGCAAACGACGGCCGACGGCCTGCGTCTGGCCGATCAGTCGCTGCAAGATGTGCAGACGGCCGTCACGTCACTCGAAACCACCATTCGGCAGAGTGGGGCGGCCCTGGGCAACGTCATTCCGTCGTTTCGCTCATTGGGTGACGTACTGGGAACGCAGGTGCCGGACACGCTGCGCTCCACCCAGCAGTCGTTGAAGGCGGCCTCGCAGGGCTGCCATGATCGATGGCGTGCTGCGCACCCTGTCGAGTATCCCTTTCCTGAATATCGCTATCTACGGCAAAGTGCCGCTCAACGAGAGCCTGCAGGACGTGGCCACGAACATTCAGGACATCCCAGCCAAACTGGAAGCGGCGCAGCAGGGTATCACCGATGCCATCGACAACCTGGAGATGATCAAAGGCGACGTCACCACGATTGCCGACCCCATTGGGCGCATTGGCACGAGTCTGGGCGAAACACAGGGGTGCTGGCCAACTACCAGGGATCATCGGTGACTTGCAGCAGCAGGTGGGCCATCTGCAGACGAACGTCGCGACGTGGCTCAACTGGCTGAAGTGGGGCGTGTGGCTGATCTTGATCTGGTTGGGCATCGCGCAGATTGGCCTGTTCACGCAGGGCCTGGAACTCATCGGGCGGGGGCGTGCCCTGGGCGCCCACGCGGCAGCCGCGCCCGCACCCCTGGCGGTCGCACCGGTCGCGACGATCAGCGCACCGCCGGGTACAGCCAGTGACGTCGCCCCGCCCCCTGAAACGCCCACGCCGGAAAGATAGACGAAAGCGCGACGCGGGGCGCACCGGTGATGAGGAGCCATGGTACGATGTTCACAACATTGATCGATACTGCCGACCTGGCGCGGCGCTTGAACGACCCCGATTGGGTCATCGTGGACTGCCGCTTTTCACTGGCCGACCCGGACCAGGGCCGGCGTGCCTACGCGGCGGCGCACATCCCACACGCGGTGTATGCCGACCTCGAGCAGGACCTTTCAGCGCCGGCCGTGCCGGGGCAAACCGGGCGCCACCCGCTGCCGGCGGTTACGACGTTGGCGGAGCGTTTGGGCGGCTGGGGCGTCGGCCCCGGCGTGCAGGTGGTGGCCTACGATGAGGCCGATGGCAGTTTCGCGGTACGCCTGTGGTGGCTGGCGCGCTGGCTGGGGCACCGGACGGTGGCGGTGCTGGACGGCGGTTGGCGGGCCTGGTGTGCGGACGACCGGCCGGTCACGGCCGCGCCGCCGCGGCCCACCCCGCGTCTTCACGCCACTTGACGGCCACGGTGGNNACGACGTCCAGTCCGCCCGCACCCACCCCGGCATCTGTTCGACGTACGCGTGGCCGAACGCTTCTGCGGCGCGCGGCCCATCGACCCGGTGGCCGGCCATATTCCCGGCGCCCACAACGCACCCTACCCGGGCAACGTCGATGCCAATGGCCGCTTCCTGCCGGCCGACGCTGCGGGCGTTACGCGCCTGCTGGGTGACACCCCGCCGGGCGAAGCGGTCTTCTACTGTGGCTCGGGCATCAGTGCGGCCCACGCGGTGCTGGCGGTGGCGCACGCCGGTCTGGGTNNGACACGCCTCTACCCCGGTTCGTGGAGCGAGTGGATCACCGATCCGGCACGACCGGTGGCAACGGGGAGTGATCGGCGCCAAGGAACCATGAACGCGAAACTCAAAGAGGCCGGCGTCTTCAGCCAGGCGGTCTTCTCCAACTTCAGCGCCCACCGCGCCACGTCTGGCGGCGGCGCTGGCCTACTACNNGCTCTTCTCGACCGCACCCCTGTTTGTCATTGCGGTCGCCATTGCCGGTCGTATCTTTGGTCACTCGACTGCCGTGGAAGTGGCCATCAGCCGGGTCGCGGTCACGCTGGGACCGACCGTCGCCGAGTCGCTGCAAGGGTTGATGGACAGCCTGACCCAGCCNCGTGCCACAGTGTTGGCCACGGCCATCAGCGTCGTGGTGGTAGTGGTCGGCGCCACCAACCTGTTCGCGGCGCTGCAAGATGCCCTCAACACCATCTGGGACGCGNNCCCGGTTACGCCGGGAATCGTGACTTTGTTGAAAACCCGTGGCCTCGCGTTCGCGATGGTGTTGGGCGCCGGCCTGGTGCTGATCGTATTCCTGTTCCTGAACACCATCACCTCGGCGCTGGCCGGGATGATCGAGGTTCTGGCNCCCGGCCTGATCGATGGCTGGACGGTGTGGACGGTCATGCAGGGCGTGGTCTTCTACGGCCTGACCACGTTGACGTTTGCCATCATCTTTCGTGTGCTGCCAGATACCCATGTCGCCTGGCGCGACGTGTGGCTGGCCGCGGTGATCACCACCCTGCTCTTCACGGTGGGCCGTCTTCTGTTCGACCTGTACGTGCGCTACAGCCGTGACCTCCATCTACGGCGCCGCTGGTTCACTGGTGGTGCTGTTGGTNNGTTCGTCTATTACGTGGCGCAGATCATCTTCCTTGGGGCAGAGATCAGCCGGGTGTACGCGGAACGGTACGGTTCGCGGCGTTTGGCGACCCGGTCAGTCGAAGGGTTGGGCGACGACGGCGTCTGACAGAGCACGCACAGCCGCAACCGTCGTCCGCCCATCGATTTGCGCGCCGGAGTAGGCGTGGACAGCGACACGCCCGGCGTGCCGCGGCAGCCGCGCCAGCAGCGGACCCACGTTGGCCGGGTTGATGCCGCCGGCCAGCACCACCTCGATGCGCCCCGGGCCGCGCAGCGTACGCGCCAGCCGTTCAGCGCCGTCCAGGGCTGTCCTCGGNNGCGGCACACCGCTGGTCAGCACACGGTCGAAACCGAGCCNGATCAACACCCCCAGGGTGGCATCAGGGTCGGGCGTGGCGTCGAAGGCGCGGTGCATGGTGGTTTTCAACCCGTGGGCGCGCGNCGCGTCCAGCAGTTGTTGACTGGCGGCCCGGTCGATCTGCCCCGTGGCCGCGTGCAGCACCCCAAAGACAACGCCATCTGCCCCGCCCGCCGCCGCCAGGTGGGCCTGGTCGAGCATCGACGCCAGTTCAGCCGCAGTGTAACAGAAATCGCCNNGGCGCGGGCGGATCATGGCCATCAGGCCGGGGCGTTGGCGGAAGGCGCGCGNCGCGGCCAGGTCAGCCGGCGACGGGGTCAGGCCGTCGAGCGCCATGGCCGCGCACAGTTCGACGGTGGCCGCACCGCCGCGGTAGGCGGCATCGACCGCCCGTTCGGTCAGGCGACTATTGGACGCTTCCACACAAATTTCGACGGCAATCATCATATTCCCCTGTTCGGACAGATTCTCACGCCGCAGGTTGGCTGACGCCAAAGGCCTCGCGCGTCGGTTTCCACAGCAGGTAGATCAGGCCGAGCAGCGGCTGGATCAGGGNGAAGAAGCCGTAGTCCTGGCCAAAGTGACGCCAGACGGTGTTGCCGATCAGGTCGGGCAGGACGAAGCTGAGGGCGCCGATGATGAGCACCAGCGCCAACTCCAGCGCCAGCGCGCTGACCGAAACGAACCACCAGCGGCGGGTGCGCTTCAGAAAGCCAATGGCTGCCACCACGTAGATCACAGAGGTCAGCACCGACAGGGCGGGGCCGAGTTTGGCCAGGTCGTCGCGTAGAAAGAGCTGGTACAGCCCGCGTACGCCGGTGGACAGCGCCAGNNCAGGGTAGGAGATGCCCAGGATATCGCCAATCACGTTGATGGCGCGGGCTTTGGAATTCTGCCGCCGCACGCTTTCGGCCGCTGGCGGTGGTGTGTCGGAAGAGTTAGCCATGACGAAATTATTCCAGATCTGTGGGGGCTAACGCAGCAGCATGATTTCGTACAGCGCCCGCCCCCGTTCGACCGTGTGCAGGTCGGGCAGGTCGATGTGCAGCCNCAGCGCCGCGTCGAAACGGAAGTAGTAAGGGTTGGCCAGGAGGCGTAGCAGGCGCTGCTGCCAGCGCGGGAACGCCAGCAACAGGCTGGTCGCCTCGATAAGCTGCGGCTGGCGCAGCATCAGGTGCACACTGCCCCGGCTGGCGTCGGCCGGTCGCCACTGAAAGTCGAGCTGGCGCGGGTAGCTGCGCCCCGCCGCGTGGCGCACCTCATCGGTGGTGGTCAATGTCAGTGGGCCACCGTCACCCAGGAGGATCTGATCGTCCCAGGCCAGCATGAAGACGGGAACTTTCTGGCGGCCATAGGCTGGCGCGGCGGTCATCTCGACGAAGATCAGCGAATAGGCGCCGACATGGGCGCGGCCCCACACCCAGTGCGACATGACGTCGTTCAGGCCCACGTTGCCCCAGTTGTGGTCGTGGTAGCCCACGCCGGTGACCGTGCGCGTTTGCCCATCGTAGGTCAGCGTACCGTGGACNNCGCCGTAGGGAATGGCCGGCAACCAGGCAAAGTAGCGGGTCAGGGCCGCGTCGTAGAAGTTCTTGCCGGCGCCGGGCCGCCAGGNGGGCACGCTGCCGGTGAAGACGAGGTCGGCCGCCAGGTCGGCGTTGGCTGCGTGCGGCTCGTAGCGCTGCAGGTCACCGCGCACGTGGTTGTCGCCGATGCGCACGTCGCACTCGCGCGTCGACGCCGTGAACTGGTCGGCGGAAAAGGTGCGTGAGCGGTCCAGCTTCCGTCCATCGGGCGGGGTGATGGTGAGTAGCAGCTGCGGCTTGAGTGGGCCCGNCGCCAGCAGCGATTTGGTGGCAAAGACGACCACCGCGGTGGAGCCGTCGTCCAGGTGCGCGTCGAAGTACCACCACTCGAAGAAACCACGTCCGGTGTCGGCGCGTCGGCCGTCCTCCCACGGTTCGACCGTGGCGGTCAGACCGTCACGCTGCATGAACTCAGGGCCAAGACTGAAAGTGATCGATTTGGGCATAGGTCGAATTCAGCGTCGTCGCAAGAACCATCAAGACAGAGCTATCGGCAATCACAAGCATCGGGTCACTCGACAAGATTATACCATCCTGTCGGGCGCCATCGCAAACGTTAGTTGTCCCCGCGCTGACACCCCACTCCTGGCGCCACGCCGGGCGGGTGACCGGTATGGGCTTGCCTGCTTCCGGCGCTGCGCTGACTTGATGATCGACGCCGGCAGCATCGAGAAGGCCTTGCAGCACTGCCGGATCGGTCAGTGTCGCCAGGANGGCCGCGTATTTCGCCCAGGTGGCCTGCAGAGTCTGCATGTCCCACTGGCCCCAGTAGTCGCCCTCGTCGATGACTTCCCACTCGGCCATGTACGGTTCGACGATGCGCAGCAACTCGCACACCTGGATGTGCACCTCCGGTGNGCTGAACTGCGTTTTCGTCCAGAGTGTCTCCCGGATCAACCCGTAGCGGCCGGGTTGATCATCCTGAAGAGGAACCGGGCGGTAGTCAATCAATCGACCTGTGCGCCCAAATGTGAACGACAGCGTGTCGCAACGGGGCGGCCCAATCATGATACCGCGTAAATGGTCGTCCACCGGCGCCAGGTCGATCTCGAAGGTGCTGGTGGGAATACCATCGTCAGTCTCGATCTCGATCGTGCGGTGGCGCTCGGCCGTGCCCAGGATGCGCTCGTCGATGACCTGGTAAGGCCACTGTAACCGGCCGCATGCCGCTTCGATTTGGGCCATCAATTGTGGCAGTTGATGCACGTCACGCGCGCCGCGATAGAAGAGAGTGATGCCCATGATAACCTCCAGTGGTTGTAGCGGCGCTGGCGTCGATTAGCGCCGATGCGTTATGAGAGTTGAAAAAATAATCCGGCAATAGCCATTGGCGGCGAGTCGTCCCGAGAGCGACTGATGAGAGTTGAAAAATAATCCGGCAATAGCCATTGATGGCGAGTCGTCCCTCATGCGGACCCGCCGGGCGATGAATTCGCCCGGCTACATCACGACGCCCCGTCAACGGGGCTGAAAAACGTGTCTGGCATACGTTAGCCCGTTTTCAACGGGCGCTGTTTTGTAGCCGGGGAACTTCATTCCCCGGCGGCAGCGCACACGGACACGTCTGCTCTATTACCGGATCAGTTTCTTAATCTTCATGACGCGTCGATCGTCCCGCGACGGGTTGAGAGTTGCCTCACCGGCGGCTGATACGACTGATCATAGGGTAAGCTGATCATGTCACACCGCCAATGAGATCAAAGATCATACGTGACTGCTCAGTCGGCCGTTCAGAAGCCCGGTTTCTCCAGAGCCAGCCTGAGTGGTTACGATCATACACGACTTTACACGATTCATACAAGTTGCGGGCTTGCGCATCGATGGGGATGGACCGAGGCGCGGGCGAAGGTTGACAAAGCGCAGGCGACAACGTACACTTCGGACGCCCCGTCAACCTCAGCGACCGCGAGGGCAGGCGGGGCGGGCAGTCGGGCAAAGACGGCTGCCCAGTCTCGACGATCCAAAACTATGACCACACTCTCTCACGACCCAGCGTGGCTGGCCCGCCTGCGCACGGGTGACAGGGCGGCCTGGGCCGAGTGCATCGAACAGCACTCACCGGCGGTCTACCGGCTGGTGCTACGCCTGACGCGCAACCCGACCGAGGCCGAGGATGTCGTACAGGAGACCTTCCTGAACGCCTTCCGGGCAATCGGCACGTTCGAGGGTCGTTCNCGAGCGAGCACCTGGCTGTACCGCATTGCCTACAACGCCGCGCTGGGCCGGCTGCGGCGCAAACGCTTCACTACCGTGGCGGTGGAGAGCGTCAGCGCGGTGGACGATGGCCTGCCCGTGCCGCGCCAGCTGTTCGACTGGTGCTGCCTGCCGGGCTCGATTTTCACACCGCGGAAGCGCGTGCAGATGGAAGCCGCTATTGCTGCACTGCCGGAGAAGCTGCGGGTGGTGTTCGTGCTGCGTGANGCGGAGGGGCTGTCGACGCAGGAGACGGCGGATGCCCTGGGCCTGTCGCTGGAGGTGGTCAAGGCGCGTCTGCACCGGNNGCGCCTGTGGCTGCGCGAGCGCCTGGCCGGCTACTTCACCGAACTGGCCATGGCCCGTACGCGACGCGAGGCAGAACGATGACCACACCCACCTGCACGACCCTGCTGGCCTATTTTTCGGACTACCTGGATGGCGAAGCGCCGCCCGCGGTCGACGCGGCCCTCGTACAGCACCTGGCGAGCTGCACCGAATGCCGCGCGGTGGTCGCCACCCTGCGCAAAACGGTCACCCTCTACCACGAACTGCCCGCCCGCTTTCCCCGCCGCGGCCGCCTGTTCCACCGCCTCGATCTGGACGAATTCCTGGCCGACCCCTGATCCATCCAACGGACGGGTTCCACTGCGGCCAACGGTGCGCCTCTTCGATAATACCAGCCGTCTGATCGGGCAACGCGCCGGTAGCCGGCGGGCGCGCCTCATACCGGCGCACCCTGTCGCCGTGCGTCCACCTCCCGTGCCTGGCCGTGGAGGTTGGGCGGCGGCCAGGCACACCCGTCGCATCCGGCCCCTGTCAAGCGCGCGCCACAGCAACCAGCCATTCCTCGCGCTCCTTCCACATTGACCAAACCCGGCTGAAGCCTCGACGCCGCGTCAAATAGTGCGCCGTCACGGCTGGGCGACCCACCTGTGCCGCAAATTGCAAGCTAACTGTAAGCCAATTTGGCCCTTGCATGGTAGATTCTGCCGGCGATCTTGTATACAATAGATACGATCGATACACCAAACAACCAAGATATGCGATCGGCTCGCGCCTGCCGACCAGAAGTGAGAGTCACTCCCTGAGGAGGAATCTATGTCTGTCAGAGTTTTGCAAAGTATATCGTTGGTGGCCGTGCTAGCCCTGCTGTTGGGCTTCATTGGGGCGACCCCGGCCTCAGCCGGCCTCAGGCAACGCCAACCCCGACCCGGTGCAGACCTTCTACGTCACGCTGCCGGAAGGGGACGCGCTGACGGTGCTGAGCACGATCAACAACGCAGCCGTCACGCCGACCTACACCTACTTTTCGGTGGCGGTCGCGTCCAACGCCACCTGGGTCTACTACGACCACTTTGAGGACGGCTATGAGACCGATATCGCCAACCCCGTCCAGCCCACCACGCAGATCTGGGGCAACGGAAAGGCAGCCGACGGCTGCGCGCCAACAAGTCGGGCACGCCCGTGGTCTGCACCGACGCCAACGACGTGCTCAACGCGGGCGATGTCGTGGTGCCCTACAACGCGGTTCCGGTCCCCGTGTCGCTGACCGGCGTAGCGAGCAAGTACGTCCTCGATACCTTCAACAGCCAGAGCTACAGCAACAACAACGGCAACGTGAACTGGGCAGGCGATTGGGTGGAGCGGAACGACAGCGGCGCCAGCCAAAGCCCCACCGCAGGTCGAATCCGGATCACGAGCAATCGACTGCGCTTCATTGAATCCAACGCCAATGACGCCATCGATCGTGGGGTCGACCTGTCGAACCCCGGCAGTTGCGCCACGCTCAAATTCGATCTTGATCAAAACGCGATTGACAACAGCGGCGACAACTTCAGCGTCCGCATCTCCAGTGATGGGACGAACTACTCCGTGTTGGATACGTTTACCGGGCCGAGCAGCGCCGGCAGCAAGAGCTACAACATCTCAAGCTATGCAACGGCCAACACGCGCATCCGGTTCCACGCCGACGACGCCCTCGAAAGCGGCCTTCTTAATAATGAATACTGGTCGGTGGACAACGTGCGTCGAATGGGACTGCAACTACCTCTTCAACGCCAGGGACAAAGTGGCCGCCACCAAGTCCATCGCCATGGCCCGCGCCACCTGGGCCAGCGGTTCCAACACCCTGAATGCCTTCGCCCACGGTTTCACGCCACGGCCGAGTGGGGCACCAGCTACGAGGCGCCGGTGGGCTTCAACACCGCTTCGACGATCGCCGGCAGCATGTTCACCTACTCTGGGCTGTCGATCATGGCCAGCCAGAACAACACCACCGTGCAGGTCGACCGGGATGCTAATGGCAGCTACGAGTCCAGCTACACGTTGAACGAGGGGCAGGCCATTCTGGTGGGCGGCGCCACCAGCAGCACGGCCACCATGCAGGGAACGGCCGTGCTGTCGGACAAGCCGGTGCAGGTGGTGCTGGTGACCGGCGAGGTGGGCCAACTACGCCTCGCGCGACATGAGCCTGCTGCCGACCACGACCTACGGCAGCAGCTACTGGAGTCCGGTGGGAACCAACTCGGGCAATACCACCAATCCGACCCGCCTCTTCCTGTACAATCCCAGCTTCAACAGCCCATCTACGTCACCTGCGAGCGCCGCGGCGTTGCCAACGTCATCTTGGGGCCAGTGGCCGCGCGGGGTGACCACCGATCTGGCGAACAACCAGGGCGCACGCTGCTTCGCATCGGACGCCAGCGGGAACCCGACGGACGACAAGATCTCCGGCGTGGCCACCATCGACACTCCCGGCATAACCGCGGACTGGAGCTTCACCATGTATCCCGACAACTTCCTGACCACCGACGCGCTGGTGGGGCTGGGGCTGGGTCGGGATCCCAATTCAAACACCAATCCCACTGAAAACGGCAGCCCCCTGGGTGACGGCCGCCTGCCCCACGGCCGGCAGCAGCACCTACGTCTACGTGGACTGGAACAATGACAGCACGCCGGACAAGATCGACCTCAACGGCAACGGCAACGCAACTGACGCCAACGTTGATGGCATCGACGAGACCACCTCAGACCAGGGCATCCTGGTCACCCGCCTGCAGTCGGTTCGCCTCTTCCGGCCCACGCCAAACAACCTGCCCTATGCCCAGACCGGCGCGCATCTGGAGCCGCACGACTTCCGGAGCGGGCTACGGCGGTACCGCCGGCTGCAACCTGGCGCTGGCCTGGGGCCAGGACACCCGCACGGCCAGCGGAGGGGCGCCCGGCCTGGACGTGGGCACCTCGGTGCCGCCGCTGCGCCTGGTGGAGAGCAGCAAGAGCCTGACGCTCAAGACCGACAACGACGGCGATGGCCAGCTCAGCCCCGGCGACGTGGCCACCTACCTGATCACGGTCAAGAACGCCGGGCCGACGACGGTCAACAACGTCTACGTCTATGACACCGTGCCGGCCAACACCACCTATGTCCAAAACACCACGGGGTGGGCCACCGCTGTGGGCGGGCCATGGACCGCGATCGCTGATGCGCCCAACCCCGGCGACCTGCCCCTGTCCCAGGCGCCCAACGGCGTCTACCTGGGCAGCCTGGCCTCGAACAACTCATTCTTCGTCCGGTTCGATGTCACACTGGGGACCGGCGCGTACGGCGAGATCAACAACTGCAGTGTAGCAGGCACCGACGCCGGCAACCTGGCGCTGCGCGATCAGCCCGGTGGCCTCCATGGACTGGGGCGACCTGCCCGACAGCTACGGCACCTCGGCCGCGGCCGACGGCGCGCCACTCCCGCTCCACCCTGCGGCTGGGCAACCTGTGGGACGCCGAGTACCAGGGCCAGGTGTCGGCCGATGCCAAGGGCGATGACAACGATATCGCCAAGACGATCCACCAGCCCGACGACGAGGACGGCGTCAGCCCGGCTTACTGGACCGACGCTAACACTGGTAACTTCGACGTGAGTGTAACCGGTGGCCCCGGCTGTCTGAATGCCTGGATGGACTTTACCAACGGGACAACGGCCGGCGGCGACGGCGACTTCGGCGATACGCTCAGCGGCTACTCCGAGCACATCATCAACAATGTGCTGGTTAGCACCAGCAGCCAACAGGTGTCGTTCACGGTGCCGACGGGTGTTGGGCCTTCCGGCAATCTGGGGCCGTACTACTTCCGCTTCCGTCTCAGCCCGCCCGACGGCAACGGCCAATGCACGACGCCTATCGCGTCCGCTGGTGCCGTGACCGGCGGTGAGGTGGAGGACTACCGGATCACCTATAGCCCACTGGGGTCACCCTGGTGTCGTTCGAGGCCATGTGCGTGGGTGGGCAGCCCGACATCCGTTGGGAAACCGCCTCGGCTGACGACGCTGGGCTTCAACGTGTGGCGCAACACGGCGGACAGCGGCCCGCAGGACAAGCTGAACGGCAGCCTGATTGCGGCGCACCCCGGCAGCGCCCAGGGTTACCTCTACTCGTACCTGGACACCACCGCCGCGGAGAATACGCCCTACTACTACTGGCTGGAGGACATCGACACCGGGAACGTGAGCAACTTCACCGGCCCGATCAGCGCCCTCTGCCAGGCGCCGACCGCGGTCACCCTGGAGACGATCGAGGCCAACCCGGTGGCTGGCGCGCCGATGGGCGCCCTGCCGGCGGCGGGGCTGGCGGTGCTCGCCCTGGCGGGCACGGTCGCCTGGCGCAAGCGGCGCTAACCCGGCGCCTGACGGCGCCGACATGCAGTGAGGTATGAAACCGTGATGGGGCTTGCCCCATCACGGTTTCGTTTTCAGGCCGGTGCGGCGTACACTCACCGCCCGGTTTCCGTCAACCGCCACGGGGCAACACTGTGGCGCGTTTTCCGGGTTATTCGGATAGGCTCTTAGTACTACAACCGTACTTGTCATGCTGAGGCCCGTCGTTTGGGCCGAAGTATCTGGTTTGCCAGCGAGACGCTTCGCTGGCGGTCTGGGGTGTCGAAATCTGGCCGCAACACCGGCTCAACGTGACATTACCAGCGAAGTACGGTTGTAGTATTAGCCAGCCGTTCAGAAACCGGGTTTTTCTCGTGCGAGCAAGGTTTTCGCCTGTACAACGGCCTTTCGTCGCGCCATGACCCTGGTCTGCGAGACAAAAACCCGGTTTCTCTAGAGCCAGCCTGAGTAGTTACGACGAACTTCCATGGTCCGGTTTTCACCAACTGAGGGAACTGCACTATAATGACCGCACAACGACGTCAGCCACCACCGGAGGCCTGAAGGATGCAAACACGTGCCGCCATATTGCACGCCGTCGAAACCCCATTCCAAACCGTCACCCTCGACCTGGCGCCACCACGTGCCGGGGAAGTCCTGGTGCGCATGGCTGCTGCNGGGGTGTGCCACTCGGACTGGCACCTGGTCACCGGCGCCACGCGCCATCCTCTACCGGTGGTGGCCGGCCACGAAGGCGCCGGGGTCGTTACAGCTGTGGGACCTGGCGTGACGCGTGTGCAGGTCGGTGATCACGTTGCCCTCAGCTGGGCACCCAGTTGCGGCCACTGTTTCTACTGCCTGCACGATCGTCCCAGCCTGTGCGCAACCTACACCGAACCGTTGTGGGCCGGCACCCTGCTGGATGGCATCCCGCGCCTCTCCCTGGACGGGCGGCCGGTCTATCACTACTGCGGCCTGGCCTGTTTTGCCGATTACACCGTCGTAGCGCAGGAATGCTGCGTACCNCTGGACCCGCAGGTGCCCTTTGCGGTGGCGGCGCTGATTGGCTGTGCCGTGACGACCGGTGTGGGCGCCGTGCTGCACACCGCCCCCGTCCGTCCCGGCAGCACCGTTGCCGTCCTGGGCGCCGGCGGCGTGGGTCTGAGTATCATCCTGGGCGCGNNCCTGGCCGGGGCGGCGCGCATCATTGCCGTCGACCGNCACGACGGCTAAAGCGACCTGGCCAAGACGTTTGGCGCCACCGATGCCGTGCTGTCGGGACCCAAGGCGGCCCAGGCCATTCGCGACCTCACCGTCGGCCGGGGCGCGGACACGGTCTTCNNAGAAGCGACCGGCATACCCGCGCTGCAGGAGATGGCCCTCGACGCCGCGCGCNNGGGTGGCACGGTGGTTTTGGTGGGCCTGTCGCCGATGGGCAGCCAGACGAACCTGCCCGGCGCACTGATCACCCGGCAGGAGAAGGCGATCGTCGGGTCGTACTACGGCAGCGCCAATCCCGCACGTGATTTTCCCCAGCTGGCCGGTTTGTACTTGAACGGCCAGCTGGACCGCNNGCGCCTCATCTCGCGGACTTATCCCTTGGAAGACATCAATGAAGCATACGCCGACATGCTGCACGGCGAGGCGGCACGCGGCGTAATCGTATTTCCGTAGTGTAACCAGGCGATGCACGACATCTTGCACACGACCTCGGCACTCTTTCTGCGACCGGCCGCCCTGATCAGGGCGTACGACCGTCACGACCTGCGCTTCGACCTGCTGGCCGGGCTGACCGTGGCCGTCGTGCTGCTGCCCCAGGCGATTGTCTTCTCCTACCTGGCGGGTGTGCCGCCGCAGATGGGCCTGTACGCGGCGGTGGTGGCGGCGATCACCGGGGCCCTGTGGGGGTCGTCGAAGCACCTGCAAACCGGCCCCACGAACACCGCCTCGATCCTGGTGGCCTCGGTTCTGGGCGTGATCAGCCTGCCGGCCGGGGTGAGCACCGTGCAGGCGGCGGGGATGCTGGCGGTCATGTCGGGCGGGCTGCGCATCGTCATGGGCGTGGCCCGCCTGGGAATGCTGGTCAGCTTCGTTTCCGACTCGGTGGTCGTGGGGTTTGCGGCCGGCGCTGGCATACTCATCATCGTCGGTGAGATCCGCAACCTGCTGCGCCTCGACTACACTGCCCGCGCCCTGCCCGACGTCATACAGGCCCTGGTCGTCCATCTGCCCCTGACGCACCTGCCCACCTTCGCCCTGGCGGTTGTGACCCTGATCATCCTGGTGTTGCTGCCCCGCTTCAACCGTAAGCTGCCNGGTCCGCTGATCGTCCTGGCGGTGGCCGGGCTGGTGGCGGCGATCTTGCGCCTGGACCAGTTTGGCATCGCGGTCATTGGCCAGTTTCCGATTGGGCTGCCGCCGCTGGCCAACCTCCCGCTGTTCAACCTCAGCCTGATTGGCGACCTCTCCACCGGTGCACTGGCGATCGCGGCGATCGGCCTGATCGAGGCCACCTCGATTGGGCGGGCCATCGCCGCACAAACCAACCAGCCGCTCAACAGCAACCAGGAGTTTGTCGGCCAGGGCATCGCGAACCTGGCCAGCGGCCTGTTTTCCGGTTACCCCGTCTCCGGCTCGTTCAACCGTTCGGCCCTCAACTACAGCGCNGGGGCGCGCAGCGGCCTGGCCAGCGCCACGGCTGGGGCGGTGGTGCTGGTCGGTTTGCTGGCNGTTTGGCCCCTGATCGCATGGATCCCGCGCGCNGCGCTGTCGGTGCTCCTGGTGCTCAGCGCCTACCACATGGTCAACTGGAAGGAGATGGGACGCATCCTGCGCGGCACGCGGNNCGGCGCGTTCATCATGGTCGTGACGCTGCTGGCGACCCTGTTTCTGCCCCTGCAGTTCGCCGTACTCAGCGGCGTGCTGATGTCTCTGGTGTACTACATCCTGCAGACCAGCATCCCGCACGTGCGCAGCGTCGTGCCCGATGACAACTTTCGCCACCTGGTTCACCATCCCGACAAACCGGTCTGCCCGCAACTGGGCATCATCGACATCCAGGGCGACCTGTACTTTGGCGCGGTCAGCCACGTCGAAGAGCCGATCCGCGCCGTGCAACGCCAACACCCCACCCAGCGCTACCTCCTGCTGCGTATGCAGCACGTCGGCCAGTGCGACATCAGCGGCATCCATATGTTGGAAACGGTAACCCGGCTCTACCGCGAGNNCGGCGGCGATCTGTACCTGACCCGCGTCCTGCAACCGGTCATGGCCCTGATGCACGCGACCGGTTTCGATAGCTTCCTTGGCGCCGATCACTTCCTGGATGGCGATACGGCGATCGAGTACCTCTTCTACAAGGTGCTCGATCCGGCCATCTGCATCTACGAGAGCGACGTGCGGGTCTTTCGTGAGTGCCAGAACCTGCCGCGGCCCGATTACCCCGGCCAGATCACGCTGTACACTGAAAAGCCGGGCGGTGAGATCAACGAAATGCCGGCGGCGCGTGTGGCAACTGCTGCACACGGCCCACCCCCGCTGATTCTCGATGTGCGTGAACCGCGCGAGTTCGCGCTGGGCCACATCGCGCAGGCCCAATCGCTGCCGTTGTTTCGCCTGATCACTGAACGGCCGATCCTGCCGCGCGACCGCATTATCGTGCTGGTGTGCCGCACCGGGCGACGCAGCAACCGCGCCGCANNTGCGCTGCTCAACCAGGGCCACACCAACGCGGTGGTCATGCAGGGCGGCATGGTCGCCTGGGAGGCCGCCCACCTGCTGGAAGCGGTGGAGAGAACTGTCTGAAAAGGGCAATTTGACCTGAGACAGGCTTATGCTATACTGCCTTTCTACATGCCAGAACTCTTGTTGTTCGACCTATGACGCGGTTTCTCTCCAGGTTACGTTCGCAGCTGCGTACACACCGGCTGGCGGTTGCGGTTGCCCTCATCTTTGTGGCGTTGGCGTTGTGGTACAACGTGGTGCTGCCGATTGGGGAATCGGACAACGAGAGCTCGCACTACCGGTACATCCAGTACATCAAAACCGAGCACCAACTGCCGCCGGTGCCCTACGTCTGGCCGGTGGCCTCCACCCAGGACCAGTGTGAGNNATCACCCTCGGCGGCGATGCGCAGGACCGAGCACCAGTTTCGTCAGCCGCCGCTCTACTACGTGCTGAGTGCACTGGCGACGGCATGGCTCGACACTTCGGACGATTGGTGGCCGCCCACCAACCACTTCAGCGTGCAGGCCCGCAATTTCGACGGCGGTTTCAATGTCAGTATCCACACGGCACGCGAGGCCTTCCCCTANCCAGGGACGGTCGCGGTGCACGTGCTGCGCCTGTTTTCGACGTTTATTGGTCTGTGGGGCCTGCTGGCGGTGTACCTGAGCGGACGCCTGCTGTTCGCGNNCGCGCGCCGGCCCGGGGCGGCGCTGCTCATGGCCAGCGTGGCCTTCGTGCCCACCTACCTGTTTGCCTCGGCGGTGATCAACAACGACATTCTGGTGGGCGCCCTGGGGCTGTGGTGCATCTACTTCTGCCTGCGCAGTGTCCTGAACCGCACGCGTGCCGGCCATTTCTTTCTGGCCCTCCTGTCGATGGCGCTCGCCATTTTAGCCAAATACACCGGTATCGTGCTGCTGCTGCCGGTCGGCCTGACGGCGATGGCGCTGGTGGTGCAACTGGTGCAGGCCCGTGACCAGCGTTGGCGGCGCAGCCTGATCGGCGCCGGGCTGGGCGCGATCGCCGGCCTGCTGGTGCTCGGCCTGTGGCTGTGGCGCAATAACGAGCTGTACGGCGCGCTGGTGATCGGCTACCCCAACTGGCGCAGTCGGCGAGCGCCAAACTGGGATGGCTGGGGTCCTATGCCAGCGCGGCTGGTCGTCAAACTGCTGAAGGACGGCGCGTTTTCGTTCAACACGTATTGGGGCCTCCTGGGGGCCGACGTCATCCGCCTGCCCAACTGGCTGACGACGCTCCTGTTGCTGCTGTGCGTCGGCGTGGCAGCCGGCATCGTGCGCCGCCTGCTGGACAAAACGCAGCCGCGCAGCCTGAAGGTGCTGGCTGTTGCGGCCGTTGTGACCCTGGTTGCGAACTGGTGGCTGCTCTATTTCCTGCTCAACCTGGCCCCGCCGCGTGGGCGCTACCTGCTGCCGCTCTTTTCAGTGGCCGGCTTCCTGCTGGTGTGGGGCAGCAGCGCCCTGCGCACGGCGCGCCGCCCTGGNCTGGGCAGCACGCTGCTGGCCGGGCTGCTCCTGCTGGTCTGCCTGTATGTGCCCTACGGTGTGCTGCTGCCGGCCTACGCGCAACCCGTACGCCTGGCCGAACCGATCCTGGCAGCCGACGCGCAGCCCATCCAGGCCACCTTTGGCGATTTTGCCGAACTGTTGGGCGTCGAGATCGAACCGCAGAGCATCGCCCCGTTCGAGCCGCTGCACGTGACCCTGGTGTGGCGTGTGCTGCGGCCCACNCCCAACAACTACGTTGTGGGCGTGCANCCTCTTGGGCCCGACGGGACCTACTACGGCGGATCGGCCCACCTGCCGGGCAACGGTAACCTTGCCACCTCGTTGTGGCAGCCGGGTGACATCTTTCACGACCGTTACACCCTGTACATGGAAAAGGCCGCGGACGGTGAGCCGCCCGCCGCGGGCAAAGTGAAGGTCACNATGTACTGCACGACGCCCACCGACGAGGTCAACCTGCCGGTGGCTGATGGCGCCGGCGCGGCGTTGGGCGACGCGGTGTATGCCGGGCCNCTGCGCCTGGGGCTGCCCGTTACTGCAGCCAGCGCNCAGCGACGCGCGGCGCTGGCGCGCTTCGGCGATGAAATCGAACTGCTGGCGGTCGAACAGGTTACGCCATCCGCTGACGACGCGCTCCTCTCGCTGCCCCTGCGCTTCACGTGGCGGGCCGACAGACCGCGCGCGGATTACACCCTCTACCTGCACCTCCTGGACGCAGGGGAGTACGTGACGGGGATCGATCAGCGGCTGACGCTGGACCGGTANCCCTCGAGTTTGTGGCCGCCCGGTGAGGTGGTGACCGATGTTCANCCCGCGGAGATGCCGTCGCTGCTCCATATACCCGCNGGCGTGTACCGGCTGGTGGCCGGCCTCTACGACCAGCGGACGATGGAGAGGCTACCGATCGGCGCGGCCACCCTTCCCACCGGCGTGGAAGGCCTCACCCTGGGGAACTGGGAAAACACCAGTTCCTGGCAATTCCTGCCCTTCATTATCCGGCAGGGGCACGGCCCTGACGGGCACCTTGCCCCACCGTGCGACCGTGCACCGGGTAGACGAGAGCGTACGTTTGCCCGCAACCGTTCGCAAGGCCGGAACCAGGTCTGCGCTGTGACCCGACTGAAGTCCCGACTCTATCCTGGTGAGAGATCTCAGATCTGGTGTTGCCGTGGGCGCCTGGCCATGCTGTATGCCTGTCATCCCGCGCCCCGTGGTGAATTCGGTGACGTTCAGGTGACGTTATGGTGCAGCTTGCGTGTTATAATCCTATGATACGCCTGACCGAAACAGCCTGACCCTGGGCGTCGATGGGCTCTGGTAAATTATCGGGACTCTTATCGAGGAACATCAGCAACCTATGACCAAATCCAACGCCCTTGCCAACGCAGTCAAGGTCTCCTGGCTGCCGCTGGCCATCATCGTCCTGGCCCAGTTGCAGATGGGCATCAACATCAACGCCCTGCCGGTTTCTCTGGGGCCGATCATCGAGGATATGAACGCACCGGCCACCTCGGTGGCCACGGCGCTGGTGGTCTACTCGCTCTTCGTGGCCGCTTTCGTCATGCTGGGCGCCAAGGTCGGCAAGCTGTTCGGCGAGCGGCTGGTCTTTCAGGTCNNAGCGCTGATCCATGGCGGCGCCATGGCTTTGATGGCGGTCAGCGCCAGCGCCGACACCATGAACATCGCCCAGGCCATCGCCGGCATCGCCGCGGCCGCGCTGGTGCCCACGCTGGTGGTGCTGATCGCCGCCAACTACCGCGATCAGCAGCAGGCGCAGGCAGTGGGCATTCTGGCCGCCATCCCCGCGGTGGCCAGCGGGCTGACCTTCGTGGTGGCCGGCTTCATCGCCACNGCTGCGGTGGGCGTGGTGCTGTCGGCGCTGGCCATCGCCTGCATCCTCTTCGGCTTCAACAACCTGAACAGTTGGGGAATGGTGGCGGCCAAGGAAGCGGCGCCCATCTCCCTGTTTGGCCTGTCGCCGGCGCCCTTCCTGATCGCGTTGGGCATCGTCTTCGGCCAGGTCTTCTTCGTCTGGTCGGAGCGACGGGTGGCTGACAAGAAGACGCCGCTGCTGGCGCTGGAGGTGCTCGATTCGCCGGAGGAGCGCGCCGCGGTGATCGCCTTCCTGGTGGCCGGCAGCGTCGGTTCCATCGTCGCCTTTCTCCTGCCCCTCTACATCCAGATCGTTCAGGACCGCACNCCCCTCTTCACCTCGGTGGCCATCGTGCCCTACGCGCTGGCCGTGGCCGCGGCCGCCATCCTCTCGGTGCGGCTCTACAGCCGGTTTGCCCTGCGCCGCCTNGGGGTCATCTCCTTCAGTTTAATCACCGCCGGCTCGATTCTGCTGGCCTTCACCGTCGGCAACGAATGGAGCACNCCCGCGGTGATCCTTGGTTTGATGATCCTCGGCCTCGGCGAGGGGCCCATGTTGACGTTGCTCTTCAACGTGCTGGTCTCGGCTTCGCCCAAGGAGCCGGCCGGCGACGTGGGCGTTGCGCGGGTGGTCAACAACGTCTCCTCGGCGCTGGGCGCGGCCTTCTCCAGCGTCGTGGCGGTGGGGCTGCTCAGCCTGTTCATCGTTGCCGCCTTCAACCAGTCGAACCTGCCGGAGATCCTGCGCAGCGAGATCAACTTCGACAAGATCGACTTCGTCAGCAATGAGCANGCCAAGGCGGTGCTCAGCCAGACCTCGGCCACGCCAGCCGAGGTAGACGAAGCGGTGTTGCTCAACGCGGCCGCGCGCTGCGCGCTGAAGGCCACCTTCCTCTTCCTGGCTGCGATTTCGCTGCTGTCGATCATTCCATCGCTGCGGCTGCCCAACTACAGGCCGGGCGAGCTGTCGGCCGACGAGCGATCAAAGACCATCCATCCACCGCGCCGGTTCAGAGAACTGGCTAAGAAAATATCGATCGGAGGCTAAGCTATGACCCAAGCAAGCGATGCCGCGCGCCTATTCGCGCCAACGGTGAGCGGTTTCTCGACGAACTGAAGGAGATGCTGCGCATCCCCAGCCTCAGCGGCGATCCGGCCCACGCCGGCGACATCCGCCGCATGGCGCAATGGCTGGAGACGCATCTGGCCGGCCTGGGCCTGGACCGGGTAGAGATCATGGAGACGGCCGGCCATCCGGTGGTCTACGGCGAGTGGCTGGGTGCGGGGCCAGACAAGCCCACCGTGCTGGTCTATGGCCACTACGACGTGGTGCCGGCNCGGCTGGCCGACGGCTGGAATAGCGACCCCTTCGAGCCGGTGGTCAAAGATGGCAAGATCTACGCCCGCGGCGCTACCGACGACAAGGGGCAGCTTTTTGTCCACGTCAAGGCGCTGGAGTCCTATCTCAAGACGGCCGGCGCGGCGCCGGTCAACCTCAAGCTGCTGCTGGAGGGCGAGGAAGAGGTGTCCTCGCCCAACCTGAAGCCCTTTATCGTCGAGCATCTNGGGCTGCTGCGGGCCGATGTGGCGGTGATCAGCGACACCTCCATGCGCTCCATCGAGGAGCCGGCCATTCTGCACAGCCTGCGCGGCATGACCTACATCGAGATCGAGGTACACGGGCCACGGGACGACCTGCACAGCGGCCTGTGGGGCGGCGCNGTCCACAACCCGGCCCAGGCGCTGGCCGAGATCCTGGCCCGGATGTTCAACGCTGACCACAGCATCGCCGTGCCCGGCTTCTACGACGACGTGGTCCCGCTGACCCCGGAAGAGCGCGCGATGATCGCCAAGACCGACCTCACCCCAGAGCAGTACATGGCCTCCACCGGCGTGCCGGCCGTCTGGGGCGACGCGGCCTTCAATATCCGCGAGCGCATCTCCGCCCGGCCGACGCTGGACATCAACGGCCTGTGGAGCGGCTGGTCGGGGCCTGGCCCCAAGACCATCGTGCCGGCCAAGGCTGGCTGCAAGCTGAGCCGCCGGCTGGTGGGCAACCAGGACCCGCACAAGATCTTCGAGCTGCTGAAAGCCTACATCGAATCGCTGACCCCGCCCACGGTGACGGTGGAGGTGCGGCTGCTGACCACCGGCAAGCCGGCGCTCTTCCCCTTCGATAGCCCGGCCATGCAGGCCGCGGCCNNCGCCTACGTCGCGGGCTGGGGCGCGCAGCCGCTCTTCACCCGCGGCGGCGGCAGCATCCCGGTGGTGGCCGACATCGCCGACCTGATGGGCATCCCGGTGGTGTTGATGGGCTTTGGTCTGGACGACGACGGCCTGCACTCGCCCAACGAGCGCTACAGCATCGAGATGTTCCAGCGCGGCATCGAGACTACCATCGTCTATCTGGAAGAGCTGGCGAACGTGAACCGTGATGCGTAATGCGTAACTCGTAACACGTAACCCGGAATCTCGGACACGACTTGCGCTTGTTCGGGTTACGAGTTACGCAGTTACGAGTTACGCAGTTACGAGTTACGCATTACTCTGCCCCCTACGGGAAAGGACAACGCATTGATAAACACTGCATTGCTGGATGAGCGGAAGAGCGCTTTCTGCGCTACGTTCAGATCGACACCACGGCCGACCCGACTTCGCCCACGTCGCCCAGCACGCAGATCCAATACGATCTGCTCAACCTGCTGGCGGACGAGTTGCAGGAGATCGGCGCCCAGGAGATCACCCTGACCGACTACGGCGCGCTGTTGGCCACCATCCCGGCCACGGTGGAGACCACCGCGCCCACCATCGCGCTGCTGGCGCACGTGGACACCGCGCCGCAGTTCTCCGGCACGAATGTCAAGCCCATCGTCCACCGCGGCTACGACGGCCAGGAGATCGTCCTGCCCGACGATCCCAGCCAGGTGCTCTCCCCGCGNGCGCTGCCCTACCTGGCGCAAAAGGTGGGCGACGACATCGTGACCGCCTCCGGCACAACGCTGCTGGGCGCGGATGACAAGGCCGGCGTCGCCATCATCATGGCCGCGGCCCGCCATCTGCTGCAGCACCGTGAGCCGCCCCACGGCCCCCTGCGCATCGGCTTCACNCCCGACGAGGAGATCGGCCGCGGCGTCCATGCCAACCTGCCCGGCGACCTGCAGGCCACCTTCGCCTACACGCTGGACGGCGCGNNCATCGGGGAGATCGTCTACGAGACCTTCTCGGCCGACGGGGCCAAGGTCAACGTNCAAGGGGTGTCGATCCATCCCGGCTGGGCCAAGGACAAGCTGGTCAACGCCGCGCACCTGGCGGCCAAGATCGTGGACACCCTGCCGCAGGCCACGCTGACGCCGGAGACCACCGCCGGCCGGCAGGGCTTTCTGCACATCGTCGGCATGGGCGGGTCGGCCGCGGAGATGAACATCGACATCATCCTGCGCGACTTCGAGCGTGANGGGCTGGCCGCGCAGGGCGGNCTCTTGCAGAAGGTGTGCGCGGCCGTGCAGGCTGGCGAGCCGCGCNNCCAGATCACCTGCACCATCACGCCGCAGTACCGCAACATGCGCTACTGGCTGGAGGATGATATGCGGCCAGTGGAGCTGGCNGCGCGGCCTGCCGCCAGGCCGGCGTCGGCCTTCTCCGTGCCCATCCGCGGCGGCACCGACGGCTCGCGCCTGACCGAGTTGGGAGTGCCCACCCCCAACGTCTTCACCGGCATGCAGGAGATCCACGGGCCGTTGGAGTGGGTCAGCCTGCAAGACATGGCCGCCGCGACCGAGGTCTGCATCCAACTGGTGCAGCTTTGGGCCGCGGCCGGGTCGGGCGACGCGTCAGCCAGCCACGGCCCGGAGTCGCCGGCCGCTACGGGTTCAGCCGTCGATTGGACGGACGCGATATAGGACTACGAACCCTTGGGTGCACCGGAGCGTCCATGGCGAACAGAATTCACGATTCTGCGCCTGTGGTGTACACTTCGCTGTGCTGAAGCGCCCACTACGAACACCATTCACGATCATGTGTTCGTAGTACGCCGAAGCGCCCACTACGAACCAGAAAGGGTCACTACTCAGGCTGGATCTAGAGAAACCCGGTTTTTGTCTCGCAGACCAGGATCATGGCGCGATGAAAGGCCGTTGCACAGGCGAAAACCATGCCCATGCGAGAAGAACCCGGTTTCTGAACGACTGGCTGAGCAGTGACCAAAAAGGAAGGAAAGATGGAGATCAAAGTACAGAGCGGCGATATCTTGCAGGCGGAGAGCGACCTGGCCGTGCTCGCCACCTTCGAGGATACACCACTACCCGCTGAAGTGGCCGGCCTGCTNCGGCCCGACGACTACCGTGGCCGGGCCGATCAGACCCTGCTGCTCTANCCNCGCGGCGCGGTGGCGCCGCGGCGCCTGCTGCTGATCGGTCTGGGCAAGCCCGAAAAGGCCACGGGCGAGACGGTGCGCCGCGCCAGCGCCACCGCGGTCAAAGAGGCCCAAAAACTGCAAGTGGCCGCCTTCACGGTTGCCATCCACGGCGACCTGCCGCTGGCGCCGGCCGCGGCCGTCCAGGCCTTCGCCGAAGGGCTGGAAATGGGCGCGTACCGTTACTGGCACTACCGCACCGGCCTCACCGACGCACAAACGTTCAGANNAGTCAAGGCCGCGACGGTGTTTGTCGCCACCGGCGAACAGACCGTCGCCGGCCTCGCCCGCGGGCAGACGATCGGCCGCGGCGTGACCTTCGCCCGCGACCTGGTCAACAGCCCCGGCTACCTGGTCACCCCGGCCACGCTGGCCGATGAGGCGGTCGCGCTGGGCGAGCGGATGGGCTTCGACGTCACGGTGTTCGACAAAAACCGCCTGACCGAGGAGGGTTTTGGTGGTATTCTGGCGGTGGGCCAGCCCTCCAACGATCCGCGCTTCATCGTCATGGAGTACGGCGCGGCGGCCGAAGGGACACCAACGATCTGCCTCGTCGGTAANGGGGTGACCTTCGACTCCGGTGGTCTGTCACTCAAGCCGGCCGATGCCATGGAGACCATGAAGTCGGACATGGGCGGCGCCGCCGCCGTGCTCGCGGCGCTGCAAGTCGCGGCCGAACTCAAGCTGCCGTTGCACGTGGTAGGGCTGATCTCCTCGGCCGAGAATATGCCCAGCGGCGGCGCGTACCGGCCCGGCGACATTGTGCGCACCCTGAGCGGCAAAACGGTCGAGGTGCTCAATACCGACGCCGAGGGCCGCATCATCCTGTCCGACGCGCTGTTTTATGCGCAGCGCTACCACCCGGCCGCCATCGTGGAGTTGTCCACACTCACCGGTGCGATCATCATCGCGTTGGGTGCACATGCCACAGGGATGATGGGAACCCAGCAAGGCCTGCTCGATCAGCTGCGCGCGGCGGGCGAAAGCAGCGGCGAACGGGTCTGGCAGCTCCCGCTGTGGGACGAGTATCACGAGATGATCAAGAGTGAGATTGCGGATCTGAAAAATATCGGNGGGCGCCCGGCCGGCTCTATCACGGCTGGTGCATTCCTGGCCGCCTTCGTGGGTGACTACCCCTTCGTGCACCTCGACATCGCCGGCACGGCTTGGGTGGACCGGCCGAGCAAGTCGTACGAGAGCCATGGCGGCACCGGCGCGGGCGTACGCCTGCTCGCACAGTTCATGAGCGACTACAGGTAGTGGATCCAGGCGCCTTCCTAAACTGATCGCCGAATGACTTTGCCACCCGGCCACATGCCACAGCGGGTTAATGCGAGTGGTCGAGACAATTCCACCTGGCGATCAGTTTAGAAAGCTGCCGGCTTCCGGGCAGGCATCTCGCAATTGTTATCCAGAGAAAGGGGAGGCTGAAATGACCGCAGGAACGACAGCAAGCGGCCCGTCATTCATGGACAAGCTGCTGAACACCGTCGAGCGGGTGGGCAACAAAGTGCCCCACCCGGTGTTGATGTTCGCTTATCTCACCGTCGGTATTATCGTGTTGTCCGCCATTCTGGCATTATTTGGCGTCAGCGTCACCGAACAGATCGCCGTACCGATACCGGTGGAAGTGACGCCTGACTTCTACGAGGATGTCAGCGAATACACGCTGTCAGGCGCAGGTATCGAAGACGTGAAGTTCGAGATCAAAGAGCAGACCATCGCGATCAGGAACCTGCTGAACATCGAGGGTATCCGTTTCATGTTCACCTCCTTCGTGCCCAACTTCCAGGGGTTCGGCGCGCTGGCTGTGACGCTCATCGCCATGATGGGCGCCGGCNNGGCTGAGGTCGCCGGGCTGATGGCCGCCTTGATTCGTAAACTGGTCAAGGTCGCNCCGCGGCCGCTGATCGCCTATCTCATTGTCTTCATTGGCGTGCTGGCCAGTGTGGCCTCGGACGCCGGCTACCTGATCCTGATCCCGCTGGGCGCGGCCGCCTTTCTGGCCGTGGGGCGGCATCCCATCGCCGGCCTGGCGGCCGGCTTTGGCGGTGTGGCGGCCGCCTTCATGGCCAACCTCATCCCGACGCCCACCGACGCCATGCTCTTCGAGATCACCAACGAAGCGATCGCCCTGGCCGGCGGAGCGCCCATCTCCATCACCGCCGACTACTTCTTCCAGGCGGTTTCGGCCATCCTGATGACCGTGGTGGTTGGCCTGGTCGTCGTGCGGATCATCGAGCCGCGCCTGGGCAAGTAAGATCCCTCGGAGGCGGGCGATCCCGCGCAGGCCGCCGCGGCCGACGAGATCGATCCCGCGCTGGAGGCCAAGGGCCTGCGCCGGGCGGGCATCGCCTTTCTGGCCGTGCTGGGCTTTGTGCTGTTGATCACCCTGCCGCCGGGCNNGCCGCTGCGCGATCCCGTCACCGGCTCCATCGTCGGCCAGACGCCCTTCATGGCCAGCCTGCTCTTCATCGTCATGCTCTGCTTCTTCATCCCCGGCATCGCTTTCGGCAGCGCGGTGGGCAAGTACAAGGGCAACGACGTGATCGCCGCGGTGGTCAAGACCTTCGCCGGGCTGGGCGGCCTGATCTTCATGTTGCTGATGATCAGCCAGTTCATCGCTTTCTTCAACTACAGCAACATGCCCGCGGTCATCGCCACCGCGCTGGCCGAGTGGCTGGGCCACGCCGGCATTCCGGCCATCCCGCTGCTGGTCGGCTTCGTGCTGGTGATCGTGCTGCTGGACTTCATCATGCCCGGCGCGTGGCCNAAGTGGGCGATCTTTGCCCCCATCTTCGTGCCGCTCTTCATCCAGTTGGGCGTGCCGGCGCAGACCGTCTTCGCCGCCTACCGGGTCGGCGACTCGCCCATCAACACCCTGACGCCGTTGATGGTCTACTTCCCGGTGATCGTCGCCTTTGGCCAACGCTATCAGAAGAACACCGGCGTCGGCTCGCTGGTGGCGCTGATGCTGCCCATCGCCGCGGTGGTTCTGGTGGCCTGGCTGCTCTTCCTGATCCTTTGGTTCGTGCTGGGGATCCCGCTGGGACCGGGCTATCCGGTGCGGTTCTAAGCGGCTGTGTGAACAGTCAAATCCCAGACTTCGGAAGTGGCCGAGCGGGTAAATGAGCGGGTCTCGGCCGCAACCAGGCCACTCTTGCACGCCAAGCGGCCACTTCCGAAGTCTTTCTGAACCGAAGTCCGGGACGTCAACGCTGTGAGCACAAGAGGAAATGATGACACCACCTTACGTTTCCACCGGCCACCTGCCCTCCGCGGCGCGGACACAGACGTTGGTGGACCAGGCCTATCGTCGCTTCAAGGACAACGACGAAGGGACCAACGCCCAGCATTACCCCGCTCTGGCGCGGATGCCGCGCCACACCTTCAGCTTGTGCATCGCCGACGTCAGCGGCGACTGTTTCATGGCCGGCGACGTGGACCAGACCTGCACGCTGATGAGCGTGTCCAAGCCCTTTGTCTTTGCGCTGGTCTGCCAGGCCTTGGGCGCTGAGGCGGTGCGCGCCCAGGTCGGCCTGAACGCCACCGGTCTGCCCTTCAACTCGGTGATGGCCATCGANGCCCATCCGCAGCGGCTGACCAACCCGATGGTCAATTCGGGCGCCCTGGCCGTCACCAGCCTGGCGCCGGGCGACACGGCCGAGGCCAAGTGGGCTTTTATCCGCGACGGGCTGGCCCGTTTCGCCGGGCGCCCGCTGGAACTGGATGAGGAGGTCTACGCCTCGGCGGCCAGCTCGAACTTCCGCAACCGGGCCATTGCCCGGCTGCTGGCCGACTATGGCCGCCTCTACTTCGATTCGTTGGAGACCACCGACATCTACACCCGCCAGTGCTGCCTGAAGGTGACCNNGCGCGATCTGGCCATCATGGCCGCCACCCTGGCCGACGGCGGCGTCAATCCGATCACCGGCGAACGCGTGGTGGATGCCATTCACTGCGATCACACGCTGGTGGTGATGGCCACCGCGGGCATGTATGAAACGTCGGGCGACTGGCTGTTCGACATGGGCGTGCCGGGCAAAAGCGGCGTCAGCGGCGCGCTGATCGCCGCCGCGCCGGGCAAAGGCGGGCTGGGCGTCTTCTCGCCGCCGCTGGATGCCGCCGGCAACAGCGTGCGCNNGTTGGCCGCCCGCTTTTTGTCCGACCAGCTGGGCATGAACTTGTTTGCCTCCAAACCACACCAGCCCAGGCGAGACAAATGAACCACTTTGGGCCTGTAATAGACCGGTCAGAAACCGGGTTTTTCTTGTTGGGCAATGATTTCTGAGTCGATATGCGCCCCCGATTCAGTAGCCTTGGGCTGAAGAGCAGCCCATACCAGAATCGTTAAGGAGAACGAACGATGAACGTAGAATATCCCCTGGGTCCCGTGGAGTACCTGACCTTCTACTTTGCGGACAATCGCTTTCACGGCGAGATCNNATCCCCGCTCACTGAACTGACCGACTCCGGCCTGATCCGTGTGATCGACCTGGCCGTGGTCAGCAAAGATGCCGATGGCCAGGTGACGATCTTTGAGTTCAATGAAACCGCCGAAGATCTGGCGCTGGCGTTGGACGTACTGGATTACGAGATGGCGGGCATGTTGTCCGAGGAGGATCTGCTGCTTCTGGCCGAGGAACTGCCCAACAGCAGCACCGCCGCGGCCCTGCTGATCGATAACGTGTGGGCGGCCAACTTCGCNGCGGCCGTCCGTGACGCGAACGGAGTGCTGGTGGACAGCGTGCGCATCCCGCACGATGTGGTGCAGGCCGCGCGTCAGTCGCTGTTGTCAGCGGCCGGCCTGAGCTGAGCATATTGCCTGCGGGGAGAGCGACTGAAGTCGCCACTACAGACCCGCGGCTACAAACCTGTTCGTAGTGACGGCTTTAGCCGTCCGAGTGAAAGGAAAAAACCATGCGTAGTTCACGTAACAATCGGCCCAGTCTGATCGGCACGGCCGCGTACGGCTGTTGTCGTCGGCACTGCCACGGCCGTCTCAGGCGCCGTGGCCGGCTCACAACAACAGAAGGCCGCCGCCAAACAGGCGCAGGCCACTGCCGCCCAGCAACAGGCGATGGCCCAGCAGCAAGCCGCGCTGGAGGCCGCCGCCCAGGACGCCGCGTCCCCGCCACCGGTCTGACCGACGATACCCTGGCCCAGTTGAAGAAGATGGGCGAACTGCATCAAGCCGGCATTCTGAGCGACGAGGAGTTCGCCGCGATGAAGGCCAGGCTGCTGGGCCTCTAATTTTCAAAGTTGCCAACTTCGAGCGGCTGCCGGTCTTAGAAAGTTGGCAACTTCAGAAGAGTTGCCAACTTTGACAAGTTGCCAACTTTGATCGAATACTATCACAAGGAACACATCGATGAAAACCATTGCTAAACTCAACCTCCTGCTGATTTTGGTGCTGATGCTGGTGGCCTGCCAGCCCGTCGCGGTCACGACGACCCCGCAGGCAACCACGACCAGCCCAGAGGTCGCCCCGACCACCGCGCCGGTCGAGGCCCCGACCACCGCGCCGGTCGAGGCCACGGCCAGCCCCACTGAGGCCGTTCCGCCTACCGTCAACCTCGCCGGTACCAGCTGGGTATTGAGCGCCCTGGACGGCAGCCTGCCCGTGGCGGACACGGTCGTTACGTTGCAGTTCAACGCCGACGGCACAGCCAGCGGATCGGACGGCTGCAATCAGTTCAGCACGACCTACACCCAGAACGGCGCCAACCTGACGATTCAAGGGTCGGCCGCGGCGACGATGATGGCCTGCCCGGAACCGGTCATGAACCAGGCTGCCGCCTACATNGGCGCGCTGGGCAAAACAACCGGCTTCAGCGGCGGTGAGCGCCAGCTGATCCTGACGGCCGGCAATACGATCGTCGCGACGTTCGTCGCCGTCTCGCAGGACCTGAGTGATACCGCGTGGGACGTCACCTTCTTCAACAACGGCCAAGAGGCGATCGTNGGCCCGCTGCCGGGCACGGAAATCTCGGCCAACTTTGGCACGGACGGCTCATTGGCCGGCAACGCCAGCTGCAATCAGTATATCACCAGCTACACGACCGACGGCAACACCATCGCAATCGGTACGCCCGGCGTGTCACTGCGCTTCTGTCCGGAGCCGGAGGGCATCATGGGACAGGAGTTCGCCTACCTGGCCGCACTGGAGAGTGCCGCAACGTTCCGTACCGAGGGTGATACGCTGGAGATGCGCACGGCGGGCGGCCAGATTGCCGTGATCATGACACGCATGGTGATCGTGGACCTGCCGGAACCGAAACCGGAGCCGCAGACGCCGACCGGTACGGTGATTGGGGCNCAGGTGCTCAACATCCGCTCCGGGCCGGGCACCAACTTCCCGGTGATTGGCGCCGCGCACNNGGGTGACCAGGGTGAAATCGTGGGCCGCAGTGCGGATGGCCGCTGGTGGGCTGTGTCAATACCATCAGCCCCGGGTGGTATCGGTTGGGTCTCGTCCGACTTCGTGCTGGCGACCCACGCCGAGAGCGTGCCGGTCCTCGCTTCACCACCGACGCCGACGCCACGCCCAACCAATACGCCGGCGCCGCCGCGACCAACCAACACGCCGGCGCCGCAGGCCACCGCCACGCCGGTCGCCCAACTCAATTTTTCAGCCGATCGTACGAACATTCAGCAGGGCCAGTGTGCCACGCTCAGCTGGTCGGTGCAGAATGTGCAGGCGGTATGGGTCTACCCGCGCGGTGAGCCGTACAACCGCTTCCCGCGCACCGGCCAGGGCAGCGAAGTGGTCTGCCCCAGCGCCACCACAACCTACGAAATGCGCGTTTTGCAGCGCGATGGTTCGGTGGCATTCCGCCAGGTGACCATCAACGTCACACCGATCGCAGTTCCACCGACGCCGGTGCCGCCGCCGGCATCGAGCGCCCTTCCGGGCACGCGTTGGGAGGTCGTCAACTTCAACGATGGCAATGCGCTGGCCACCCTGCTTCCCGGGACACGTATCACGCTCGAGTTTGGCACGGATGGCCAGATGCGCGGCAATGCCAGCTGTAACAGCTACTTTGCCCCGTTCCAGTCGGGTGGCAACAGCCTGACGATCAGCCGGCCCGGCAGTACGTCCCAATTCTGCCAGGANCCGGCCGGCATCATGGATCAGGAGACGCGCTTCTTGAACGCTCTGCCCCGTGCAGCCTCCTACCGCATCGATGGTAACCGGTTGGATATCCGTTCGGCGGCCGACCAGATCATCATCGTTGCCACACGCTAGCGGGTCAAGTGACCCGCCTGTAGCCATTCAGAGAAACCGGGTTTTTGCAAAAACCCGGTTTCTGTTGGCCGGTCGACCGGTCGAGGAGGCGCGGAAAAACCGGGTTTCTGTCGGCCGGTCGACTGGTCGGGGGACAGCGGAGAAACCCGGTTTTTGGTTGGCCGGTCGACCAGTTATTCGCAGGGCCAGGCTCAAGCCGGGTGACCCACCCGCGGACAGGTAGGCTGCTTCGCCGCCGGGCATGATTGGGGTATAATCACCGCGTGATCTCGCACGGCGTCCCGCGGTGGTTGGTGCGGGATTCCGGTTCAACAGCACCTGCGGTTTGATTACAAAGAAGGACTGTGCGCCGTGTCAGCCCATCGCCCATCGCATCGCCGGCCCCACCGGCGCCCTCTGCCGCCGGAGAACGCGCTCGACCGCCTGCTCAACCGTATCGTGGACCCTATCGACCGGCTGACGGCCGCGATCTACAGCATCCTCGTGGTACTCACCTTCACACTGGCCTTCACGGTCATCCTGCACTGGCCGGACCTCGACCAACCCATCCCTGATGAATACGGCAACGAGCTGTTTGTTGCGGTGCTTGGCGCCACCGTGGCCTGGGGGCTGATCGATGGCATCATGTTGGCGTTCCTATCGGTGTTGGAGCGGGGTGAAAAACATCGGTTTCTGCAAGAGCTTCAGGCTGCGGAGAGCGATCCGGCGGCTATCGAGGTCATCGCCGACGAATTTGACTACTTGTTGNNGCCCATCACCGGCGAAAGCCAGCGCCATACGCTCTACGCGGACGTGCTGGAACACCTGCGCGACAGCCAACCGCGGCCGACGGGATTTCAACGCAGCGATCTGGTCGAGGCGTTGGGGTCGGCGTTGATTTCGATCCTCGCGGTGGTGCCTTCGCTGTTGGCACTGTGGCTGCTGCGCCACAACCTGCTGTTGGCGCTGCGCTTCTCTAATCTCGTTTCCTTCATCATGCTGTTCATTCTTGGCTACCGTTGGGGAAATTATACCGGCGCTAATCCGTGGTACATCGGCCTGCTGCTCGTGGTCGTGGGTGTCATCCTGATGGCGATTGCCATTCCGCTGGGCGGTTGAGGCGCACGGTCAGGCGGCGCGAAACCTGGGCGGTACCGCGGACTGGGCGTGGGATACGCGCCGGTTCGGCGTAGGGCCTGGCGCAGCATCGACCAGGCGTCGATGCGGTCGAGCAGGCGGGCGGAGAAGATGGCTTGACCGGGCAGGCCGGCCGTGCGGACAATGTCGATGCGTTGACCCATTTCGCTGGCGGTGATCCCCTCAGCACTGATGCCGGCGTACACCTGCAAGCCCGCTGCCACGCGTGCGTACTCCGCGACCACCTGGCGGAAATAGTCCTGATTTGGGTTGAGGATCGAACCATACAGCATCGGCGCGATGACGTCGCAGATACCAGCCTGCAGCCAGCCCACCGAATCCTGGCAGTAGGCCGAATACCCATCGTTGCTGGGCCACCATTCCCAGATATCCTGGTAGACCGGCCACACCGCCGCGCTCAGCACCAGCCCCGGTTTCACTACGCGGATCGGCTCATGCAGGCGGGCCACCAGCCCGAAATCTGGCGGCGCTGCCAGGCGACGCGTGAGGTCGAGCCAATGCCTGCGCGGTCGCCAGTCGCGCCAACGACACCGGGTCCCACGAGTAGTTGGACGACGCATAGCGCACGTGATCGAGATGGATGCCATCGAGGTAGTACCGGGTCAGGAGGTCGCGCACCACCGCGGCGACGCGCTCATTGACGGCCCAGTGTCCCGGTGAGGCGTAGACGTACCCGTCACTCAGTGGCATGGGGCCGTTTGCCTGGTCCCACTGGCGCCACTGGTCGCCGTACAGGCGTGTGAACTCCACCATCATCGGCGTCGGCGTCACACCGTCCGGCGGTGGGGCGGCGCCCTGCCACGCCGGGTAGACGTTGATCCAGGCCTGCACCTCCAGGCCGGCGCGGTGCGCTTCCTGAACCATCAGGCCCAGTGGGTCCCAGTTTGGTATACCGCCCAATGCGCCGGTGAGCCGCTCGTCCCACGGCTCCAGCGCGGACGGGTAGAAGGCCGCGGCCGCACCACGCACCTGCATCCAAATCTGGTTGAAATGCGCGTCGGCGGCCTGTGCGACCACGCGCCGGATATCGTCGGCCGTGCGAAAGTCGAAGCGCGAAACCCACAGGGCGCGGCCTTCGAGTGGAACCGTGGTGGCAGTGTGTGGCATGGTGCGGCGCCCTCCTTGGGCGAACCTGGTTGCTGAATCCCGTAAACTCTAGCATAATTTGCAGCAAACGCCAAACCATGTCACCCGTTCGCCAGTCGCTCTGGAGAGGACGACTGAAGTCGTCACTACGGGTAGTAGCGACTTCAGTCGCTCTGGAGAGGACGACTGAAGTCGTCACTACGGGTAGTAGCGACTTCAGTCGCTCTGGGAGGACGACTGAAGTCGTCACTACGGGTAGTAGCGACTTCAGTCGCTCTGGGAGGACGACTGAAGTCGTCACTACGGGTAGTAGCGACTTCAGTCGCTCTGGAGGACGACTGAAGTCATCACTACGGGTAGTTGCGACTTTGGTCGCTCTGGAGAGGACGACTGAAGTCGTCACTACGGGTAGTAGCGACTTTGGTCGCTCTGGGAGGACGACTGAAGTCGTCACTACGGGTAGTTGCGACTTTGGTCGCTCTGGAGGACAGAACGAGAGCCGCGCCCACGCAACGGACGCTGGGGATGAAGTCCCCGGCTACACCACAGCGCCCGGTCAACCGGGCTTCGACGCCTCGACAGACTCAGCCCGAACGGAATATACCACCCGCTCACTCTGTGCCTGTCGAAGGGCGGACTTAGCGCCACCCTAATCGGATTACGGAAGTAGGCCTACAGCGTAAATCGGCCCAAGTCGCTACAGTAGGGGCATCCATACGGCCCATGCCCGGCGCCCCGCTCAGGCCGGGCGCCGCGGTGCAGAGCATTCATTGTGCCCCTGCCCGAACCGACGAGCAGGTACCATTGTTGGAGGAGATCGATCATGAAACGTAATGCCTGGCGCCGGCGGCGGGCGGGACGGCTGTGCTGCTGCTGATCGGCATTCTGATATTGGCCGCGTGCACCACTGCGGCGCCGGCGCCCCAGGGGGCGNNACGACGCGGGGCGACGACAGCGCCCACGGCAACGACCGGCGGGCCGGTGNNAATGAAGCCCGGCCGTGGCCCGGCCCAGGTCAGCGAGGGGAAGACGGCGGAGGGCGATTGGTTCCGCGGTAACCCCAACGCACCCATCACCCTGCTGGAGTATTCCGACTACCAGTGCCCCTTCTGCGGTCGCCACGTGGCCCAAACCGGGCCACAACTGGACGAACAGTTCATCGATACCGGCCTGATCAAACACGTCTTCAAGAATTTCCCCTTGGACAGTATCCACCCGCAGGCCACCCAAGCGGCCGAGGCAGCCGAGTGCGCCGGGGATCAGAACGCGTTCTGGGCGATGCACGACCGGCTGTTCGCCAGCCAGCAGGAGTGGTCCGGCCAGGCCAACGCGGGCGACCTGTTCAAGCAGTACGCCAGCGACCTGGGCNNCGACTCGGCGGCTTTCGCCAGCTGCCTCGATTCGGGCCAGTTCAGCGAGAAGATCAAGGCTGACTTGCAGCAGGGTGTCCTGGCCGGCGTTACCGGTACGCCGGCGTTTTTCGTCAACGACTGGTTCATCTCGGGCGCGCAGCCNCTGAACGTTTTCCAGGAGACTATCGCTGCCGTGCAGCGCGGCGAAGCGCCGACGCCCACNCCCGCTGCCGCCCCCACACCGACCCCGCTGCCAGCCGGGGCCGACATCTTCTCGCCCGACCCGAACCGGCCCGGTATGACCTACGGCGGGTTTTATACGGCGGGTGAGGCCAACGCACCGATCCTGATGGTGGAGTTCTCGGACTTCCAGTGCCCCTACTGCAGCCAGCACTTCCGCGAGGTCGGCCCTNNGATCAAACGTGACTGGATCGATACCGACAAAGCGCGCGTCGTCTTCATCCATTTCCCGCTGGCGATCCACCCCCAGGCGCCCAAGGCGGGTGAGGCGGCGGAGTGCGCCNNGGCGCAGGGCAAATTCTGGGAGATGCACAACACCCTGTTCTCCAGGCAGGCGGAGTGGTCCGGGCAGGCCACGGCGGCTGAGTTGTTCAAGGGTTATGCCGATGTCTTGGGCCTGGACAGCGCCGCGTTCGATGCCTGCCTCGACTCCGGTGAGATGGCCAGCCGCGTGCAGGTCGGCCTCGAGATGGGCCAACAGGCCNNCGCGTGCGGCACGCCGACTTTTTACCTGCTCAAGGAGGGTCAGCAGCCGACCCTGATNCCCGGTGCTTTACCGTGGGATTCGTTCAACGGCGCTCTGCTGCAGACGCTGAACGGCCCCCAGCAGGCCCGCAGGCGCCGCCCCCTCAGCCACCCCTGGCAGTTGACTAACGAACGGGGAGCGCCCCAGTGCTGGAGCGCTCCCCGACTTTCTGCCTGATCTCTTGCCCGCCCAGAATGCAGAACGCACACAGGCCCGTGGACGATCAAATATCGTAGTACAGCACGAACTCGTACGGGTGCGGCCGGGTGCGCACCGGGTTCATTTCCATCTGACGCTTGTACGCGATGTAGGCGCTCAGAATATCGGTCGTGAAGACGTCACCGCGCAGCAGGAACTCGTGATCGGCCTCCAGCGCGTTGAGCACCTCCTCCAACGGCCNCGGCACCTGTTTGATCTGCTTCGNCTCTTCGGGCGGCAGCTCGTACAGGCNCCTGTCCATCGGCTCACCCGGGCCGATGCGGTTCTGGATGCCGTCCAGGCCGGCCATGAGAATGGCGGTGAAGGCCAGGTAGGGGTTGCACGAAGGGTCGGGCGCACGGAACTCGATACGCTTCGCCTTCGGGTTTTTCGAGTACATCGGAATGCGGCAGATGGCCGAACGGTTACGCTGCGAGTAGGCCAGGTTGACCGGCGCCTCGAAGCCGGGCACCAGACGGCGGTAGGAGTTGGTCGTCGGTGCGCACAGAGCCAGCAGGGCCGAGGAGTGTTTCAGCAGGCCGCCGATGTAGTACCTGGCTGTGTCGGACAGCTGGGCATAGCCGGCCTCGTCGTAGAAGATGTTCGTATTGCCGTTCCACAGGCTTTGATGGACGTGCATACCGCTGCCGTTGTCGCCAAACAGCGGCTTGGGCATGAAGGTTGCGGTCAACCCGTTCTGGCGCGCCACGTTTTTGATGATGTACTTGTAGACCATCAGATTGTCGGCCATCGACATTAACGACCCAAAGCGGATGCCGATTTCGGCCTGGCCGGCGGTGGCCACTTCGTGGTGGTGCACTTCGATCTGTATGCCGACGCCCATCAGGGCCAGGACCATCTTGCTGCGTATGTCTTGCAGCGTATCGGCCGGCGGCACCGGGAAATAACCGCGTTTGGGCGGGATTTGCCCACCCAGGCTCGGCCCACCGCCCAGTTTACCGCTGTTCCACCACCCTTCCTGGCTATCGACCATGTAGAACGCCGAGTTGGTGTCCTGATGGTAGCGCACGTCGTTGAAGATGAAGAACTCGGCCTCNNTGCCCCAGTAGCTCGTGTCGGCGATACCGGTCTGCTTCAGGTAGGCTTCGGCCTTTTTGGCGATGTAGCGCGNGTCGCGTGAGTAGGGTTGGCGTGTCACCGGATCGGCGACATCGCAGATGATGGAGAGCGTCGGGACTTCNNTGAACACGGGGTCGATGAAGGCCGTCGCCGGGTCGGGTATGAGCAGCATGTCCGACTCGTGGATCTCCTGGAAGCCGCGGATCGATGATCCATCGAAGCCAAGCCCTCTGAACATATCCTCGGTGCAACGCTGGGCCGGCAGGGTGAAGTGCTGCCAGGTCCCTGGCAGGTCGATGAACTTGACGTCCACCATCTTTACATCAGCCGCCATTTTGACGACTTCGGCCACTGTCTTTGGCATACGAGTTTTTCCCCTTGCAGGTTTGATCACAAGACATGACGCACGCCGACGGGCCGTGGCGCCGATCATGCCGGTTGGGCCAGAACGCCCCATACGGACGCCAACGCTGTCAGGAGCACGCGGCATCACTCAGGCCCTCACGATACCACATGCCGTGATCGATTGTTAGCGCGAAAATGTATGGAAGATGGGGAAACCCTTTGTGCAACATGCCCAATCACGCCGCCAGCAGGCGCTGGTTGGCTGCACGACGTGCGTCGTGTGCCAGGTCAGGTCGCTCTGCAGGCGTGCGCTGGCACGGCCATAACCGAGGCGGCGCGCCAGGAAGATGAACTCTTCGCTGTCGGCCGCCGGCACGGTCAGGTCGCGAGTGTTGCCGCGCACCATACGCAGAGCGTTGACCAGGCGGCGGATGAAGACGTGCGCCGCGACCAGGCTGAGGTAGTCCTNCGAGGAGAGAATACCGGCCGTGTGCAGCGCGGCCATCGCGGCGGCGGTGTTGGTCTGACGCAGGGTCGGAATGGCCCGGCCATGGGTAATCTGCAGGCCCTGCACCAGGTATTCGATGTCGACCGAACCGCCGGGGCTGAACTTGGCGTTGAAGGTGCCGGCCGTCACCAGGTGACGCAGCTGCCGTTCACGCATGGCGCGCATCGCGGCCACGTCGAAGGGTTCGCCCGTGTACACGTAGGCGTCACGCAGCGCCACGATGTNGGCCCCCAGCGCGGTATCGCCGGCCAACGGGCGCAGACGAATCAGCGCCTGGCGCTCGTAGGCCCAGGCCGGCCCACCAGGGGCGAAGTAGCGGGTGAATGCGTTCAGGGCTACGGCCAGGGCGCCGGCCTGGCCGTAGGGCCGCAGCCGCAGATCGATCTCGAAAATCCCCTCACGGCGCGCCTGGATCGTTCTGAGGAATTCCTGTACCAGCCGCTCGTAAAAATCGGCGTTGCTGATCACCTGTGGACCACGCGTCTGGCCGCCGCCGGCGTAAATGAACATCGNCTCGATGTCGGACGCGAAGCCCAGCTCGCNGCCGCCGGCCTTGCCCAGGGCACAGACGCTCATCGCGGACGGCACGCCGTCCGCGAGGCGCGGTTCACCGAACTGGGCCTGCAACGTCTGCCAACACAGGTGGAACGCCGCGGCAACGACCACGTCGGCCAGGTCGCTCAACTCGGCGGCAAACTGTCCGAATTCACCGATCAGGCCCAGGATGTAACGCATGTCGATGCGGAACATCTCGCGCCCTGAACGCGTTGAGCACGGCGCGGGGTCGTCAGCCGTCGCCAACTGCGCGTGCAGGTCGGCTTGCAGGTGGGCGGCATCGTGCGCCACGGCCAGCGCGGCCACGTCGCGCACCACGGGGAACAGGTTGGCGTACTGCATACGCAGGAAGTCGTTCCACAGGAACTCGCTGACGCCCAACAGGTGGGCCAGGGCGTGCAGGACGTCGGGGTTCTCCAGCGAAACCAGCCNGGCCGGCCAGTTCGGCCGTGAGAAGANGCGGCCCAACAGCGCCCGAAAGCTCAACAGGGCCGCTTCCGGGTCGGGCGAGCGCGGCAGGAGGTGCACGAAGTGTTTGACCAGCACCGTGGCCGCACGCAGTGCATGTTGGCGGGCCGGGTCGGTCACTTTGTGGCCCTGCTGATTGGTGACGTAGAGCGTATCCTGGACGCGATGGCCGATGGTGTCCACGGTCACGCGCGANNTGTAGATGCCGTGCAGAGCCAGCGCATGGGTGAACTCGTAGAGGAAGCCCACCGTGTNCGGTCGGCTGATGCGCAGCACCGTGTAGCGCTCCGCAACGCTGTTGTCGAGTACGACATCGATGGGGTACAGCTGCGACTGCGGCCCCGTCGTGCCGTGCAGGCGCGCGGCTACCTGTTTGACCAGGAGGCCCTGCGCCTCCGCCTGCTGCCCCTGGTGCAGCAAGCGCAGCAGTTGGGCCAAATCGTCGGTATAGGTCGGCCAGGCGTCCGCCCTGGGTTCGTTGGCAACCGGCGTGACGGTGAAGACATCGACGATCTTACGCGGCGCGGGCGCCCGCGGGGCGCCCGACCGACCGCCGCGCGGCGTNNGCGGGCTGTGCCGGCCGCGCAGCTCAGGCTCGTAGGTGAACACGTCACCATCTTCGATGTTGAAGCCGTGCACGAACAGGGNCCCGCAGATCAACGACAGCTCGCCAAAGTAGTCGTACCCCACGATCGTNNCACGCCAGCGGCCATCGGCGACGGGTGCGGCGTGCACCTGCACCAGGGTCTGCGCATCGGCTGCCTNCGCCAGGGCGGCGTGCAGTCGAATCTCCGGCTCGCTGAAGGTGGCCGCGTAGGAGGTGGGCATGCGGGCCACGTGGGCGTGCAGGTGGGCGGCCGATTCGGCCGACAGCGGCGGCACGTCGGCCGGGTGCGACACATCGTCTCCCAGATAACGCAGGTAGACGGCGCGCAGGGCGGTGCGCTGCTCTTCGTAGCGCGTAAGAAATTGCGNCGCCGGGTTCGTCCCGCTGAAACCCAGGCGTCGGGCAAAATGGGTCAGCTCGTCCGCCTTCCGGGGAAGGGTCGAAGTCTGACGGTAGTGCATCAACTGCAAGTAGTGTTCCACNNCGCGCAGGAAGACGTAACCGTCGGCCAGAATCCGGTAGTCCGGCGTCGTCAGGAAGCCGGCGTTGAGCAGGTGGGTCAACGCCTCCAGCGTCGTCCCGCTGCGAATCTGTGGGTGTTGCCNCCCATGCGCCAGCTGCAAGTACTGTACGACGAACTCGACGTCACGGATCGACCCCTCGCCCAGTTTGACCTCGCCCCAGTGGCGGCCGCGCTGCTGCAAGTAGGACTCCGTGCGCTGTTTCATGCGGTGCACGTTGGCCCGCACCACCTCGGCGGCATCGGTGAAGAGGGGCGGTTCCACGGCGTGTATGAAGTCACGGCCCAACTGCTCATCCCCGGCCACGGGGCGGGCCTTGAGCAGGGCCTGTTTTTCCCACAGGCGGGCCTGATGGTTCAGGTAGTTGAGGTAGCCGTCGAACGATGACACCAGCGCGCCGACGCCGCCCCAGGGCCGCAGGCGCATGTCCACCCGGTAGAGGAAGCCCTGCGGCGTCATCCGGGCCAGCGAGTCGATCGNCTGCTGACCCAGGCGGGCGTACGCGGCCGCGTCATCGCGTGCCAGGAAGAGCAGGTCGATGTCCGAACTGTAGTTGGNCTCGCCCCCGCCCAGCTTGCCCAGGGCAATCACCGCGAAGCCGGTCAGCGACGTTCCGCTGCGCCAGGCGGCCAGCGTCAGGCAGACCTGGATCAGCGCGCCGGCCAGGCGCGACAGCTGCGAGGTCACCGTCGTCAGGTCGAACAGGGCAAAAANGTCGGAGGCGCCGATGCGTAGCAGCTCCCAGCGCTGAAAACGGCGCANGCGCGTTGGCTGGTCGTCCAACTCGGTGAAGGNGGTTACCGCCAGGTAGGCTTCGGCGTACAGTTGGGTGACGGTTTTAGGTTGCGACAGCTGCGNCCGTGCGGCAAAACGTTGGAAGTACTCGGGGTTGCGCAGCAGAATCTCGGTCAGGAACTGGCTGCCGGAGAAGAGCATCACCAGCATTTCGATCATGCGCGGGTTGTCGTGCAAAAATCNGAAGAGCCGCGGCTCGGCGCTGACGCGGGCGAAGCGCTCGAAACTGATCAGCGCGGCGTCTGGGCTGGCCGCCGTGGCCAGGGCGGCCAGCAGGTGCGGGATACAGGCCGCGAGGGCCACACGGGTGGCCGCCTGGTCGCTGATCTGCTGCAACCAACGCCGCGCGCGCCAATCGGCAAAGCCGGCCGGGGCCAGCAGTTCCAGCACGGCGGCATCGTCCAGCGCTCCGTTCAACAGCGCCAGGTAGCGGTCGTCGGCAAAAACCGGCACGTCAGGCCTGCCTCTCGGCCTCACAGTCGGGGCACGTCCGCGGGTCACTGAGCGCTTCATGTGGCGTGCAGACAGCAAACACCGTCATGCGCTCGCCGACGAGGAATTTTTAGTGATCGTACCTTCGAGCGCCAGGTGCTCACAGCGTGTCTGGAGCAGAATCGTGGGCACGGGGCAGCTGTCGCACACCTTACGCTTCCAGGGCAGCGACGCCGCACTCTTTGGGAGGCGGCACTCCTGCACTTCCCGTCCGCGGTAGTAGTCTTCATAGAAAAAGCGGCATTTGACCGTCATAGCGCCTCACTCATAGGATCACAAATACCACCCCCAGCAGGGTCACCAGCGCGCCAATGATCGAGCTGACGTCGGGGATTTCTCCCAAAAATATCACGCCCAGCAGAATGCCCAGGGTGACCTCCTGGGTTGCCACCAGGTTGACGTTGGTGGCGTGTGTGTGACGCAGGGCCGCATTGTACAGGGTGTGGCCAATGCCCAGGGGCAACAGGCCCAGGGCCACGATGGCCAGCAGCTGCGACCAACCCAGTTCCGTCCAGTTTTGATTCAACACGGCCATCGGCAGCACACACAGCGCCGCGGCGCCATAGACCACTGTCGCGTAGGTGAACAGCGGATAACGTGTGCGCTGCGAGCGTCCGGCCACTGAATAGAGCCCAAAGGTGATCGCCGAACCGAGCGCCAGCAGGTCGCCGAATGCCATACGTGAGTCCCACTGCGGCTCGAAGCGCACCAGGATGACGATCCCGGCCACGGCAATGGCCACACCCAACCACTTGCGGGGTGCGATCGGCTCATGCAGGAACCAGCCGGAAAACAGTGTGACAAAAATGGGCGCAGTGTAGACGATGGCGAGGGAATGGGCGATGCTGGTGAAGCTCAACGAGGCAATGTAGAATACGAAATGCAGGGCGGTAATCAGCCCAAACCCTACGAACAGCCAGCGGTCGGCGCGTACGATCCTGACCGGTGTGCCCTTGAGCCGCGCGAGGGTGAATACGAGTGCGGCCGCCACTGCCAGGCGGCCGAGAGCAATCCCGTAGGGTGATGCCGGGGCCGCCCAGCGCACCAACACAGGGCTGGTGGCAAAAAACAGCACGGCCAGGCCAGCGAGCACCAGTCCCCGGCGCGATTCGTTTAGGCCCGCCATGGTGTGCCATTTTTAGGGTGCAATCGGCCGTTTGGGGCGCTCACGCGTGGTTTTTACCTTGGAGACGGCAGGGGCGTGTGTGTACTCAGCCAGACGGGCTGTGAGCACGCGGCCGGCCGTTTCATCGGGAGCCGAACACGATCGGTAGAATGAAGCCGATCGCCATGCTGATGACCAACAGCAGGCTCAGGACGATCCACAGCACCTGCTTCCAGTCACGCCGTGGTGTGTTGCTGCTGCGCTTTTGGGCCGGCTTGTTCGCACTGCTGCCGACTGGTTTCTGATTCGTTTTTGCCATGTTATTTACTCCCGGCGCTGACGCCGTCGATGCTTTGCCCACAGGGGCGTACTGGGCTGGTCAGCCCCGCATTATACCACCCGCGCAGTGATCCGCCAAGCACCGGCCGCGGCGGGCCAACAATTCCAGATTCAGGCTCAACGCCGCGCCAAATTTGGAATGGTTGGCGGCAGGCATCCGGTGGCTGGCCTGTGTTTCGATTGCGAACTGTTTGACAAAAAATTGACCACACCATATAATCAACGAAACCTCTTGACGTTCGTAAGATTGCCGCTTCTACGAACTATTGATGGTGCAGCATTGCCTCAACACCAATGTTCGATCAACCCGATGGCGGCGAGTTTGTCTTCGATGAACACGTCATCAGTGGTGAACGCCCGACCAGATTGCTGCAACTGGCATTGACCGCACGTTCCAGAACTTTCGCCTTTTTCCCAGCATGACGGTTATCGAGAACGTGCTCGTGGCGCGGTTGGGCTGGATTATGTCATGCTTTAGGACTCGTAGCTGCAAATCAGTGGGACTTGATCCATGTGCCATAGAAGGGTATCTGGGCGAATAGGCGGATAGAATAGGCGGATAATGGAGGTGGCCAACTACTGAACACCCGCCGTGGGGCTGGTTTCCCCATTCGGCACGCCTGAGCCAACTGCGGCCGGCGGGCCTGCCGCGGACAGCGCGTTCTGAACGGCCTCGTGTACCGGCGGGCCATGTGCCGGTCGGAACCGAAGCCGCGCTAACCGTCGAACACATTCCTGGAGGAGAACACAAATGCGTGCGATACGAGTAGTGAGTCTGTTGATCGTGGTGATCATGCTGGCGTCGATGCTGGCAGCGTGCGGTGGGGTCAGCCGACGCCGACGACGGCGCCGGAAGCGACGACGGCGCCGGCTGAGGCGACGGTGGCGCCGGAGAAGCCGGCTGGCAAGGTGCATAAGATTGGTTTGGTGACCGACGTGGGGCGGGTGAACGACCGCAGCTTCAACCAGTCGGCGTGGGAAGGGGCGCAGCAGGCGGCGAAGGCTTTGGGGCTTGCGGATGCGGATGTGAAGTACATCGAGACGCAGGATGCCAAGGACTATGCGGACAACATCCAGCAGTTCATCGACAACGGTTTCGACACGATCATCACGGTGGGGTTTGCGTTGGGTGATGCGACGCTGAAGGCGGCGAAGGCGAACCCGAAGACCAACTTCATTGGGGTAGACCAGTTCCAGGGTGAGGCGATACCGAACCTGACGGGGTTGATCTTCCATGAGGATCAGGCGGGCTACCTGGCGGGGGCGCTGGCGGCGTCGCTGACGGAGAGTGGGAAGATTGCGGCGGTATTGGGGACCGATCTGGTGCCGCCGGTGGTGGCGTTCAAGGAGGGGTACGAGAGCGGGGCGAAGGCGACGAAGCCGGGTATCCAGGTGATCTCGACCTTCCATCCGGGTGAGATTTCGCAGGCGTTCGTGGACCCGGAGTGGGGTGCGGCGACGGCGAAACAGGCGCTGGATCAGGGTGCGGACGTGGTGTTTGCCGCTGGTGGGCAGACGGGTAACGGCGCCTTGCAGGAAGTGGCGGTAGCGGCGCAGGGGGCAAGCGTGCCTTCTGCATCGGTGTGGACAGTGACCAGTGGGAGACGGTACCGGCGGCGCACCCGTGTCTGGTATCGAGTGCGATGAAGCTGATCACGCCAGGCGTGGTTGGCTGGTGACGATGGCGAACGAGGGCAAGTTCCCGGGCGGCAACCACTTTGGTGCGACGGGGCTGGCGCCGTTCCACGATTTCGCGAGCAAGGTTCCGGCCGATGTGCAGAAGATGCTGGAGAAGCTGGCGGCTGACCTGAAGTCGGGCGCCGTGCAGACCGGCTACGGCGCCGGCTCCACCGAAGAACCAGCCGCTGGCGGNCGCCAAGGTGGCGGCCCCAACTGTGACTACGGCGGTGAATTCCTGTCGATCGAAGCGGTCGATAACCTGACGGTGAAGTTCACGCTCTGTTCACCCGACGTGGCTTTCCCTTCCAAGATCGCCTTTTCGGCCTTCGCCATTCATTCGTCCGACTACCTNGAGAAGACCGGCGGCACGGGTGGNCTCCTGACCAAGCCCATTGGCACCGGCCCGTACAAGCTGAAGGAGTGGATCCAGGGCGACAGCATCGTCATGACTGCCAATCCCGATTACTGGGGTGAGAAGGCCAAGAACCAAGAGGTGGTCTTCAAGTGGCAGAAGGAAGGTGCGGCACGCCTGCTCGAGNNCCAGGCCGGCACGGTCGATGGGATCGACAACCCGTCCCCCGACGACTTCGCCGTGATCGAGGGCGACAGCGCACTGAAGCTGTACCCGCGAGGCNNGCTCAACGTCTTTTACGTTGGTTTGAGCAACACGCAGAAGCCGTTCGATAACGAGAAGGTGCGGCAGGCGGTTGCCATGGGTATCGATCGCCAGCGCATCGTCGACAACTTCTATCCCAGGCCGATCGTGGCCAGCCACTTCACGCCGTGCGCCATCCCCGGTGGCTGCGAGGGCGAAGAGTGGTACAAGTTCGACGTGGCCGCGGCCAAGGCGCTGCTGAAGGAAGCCGGCTTCGAGAACGGCTTCAAGACGACGATCTCCTACCGTGACGTGGTGCGTGGTTACCTGCCGCAGCCGGCCCTGGTGGCGCAGGACATCCAGGCCCAGCTGAAGGAAAACCTGAACATCGACGTGACGATCGAGGTCATGGAATCGGGCGCCTTCCTCGATACGGCCAAGACCGGTGCGCTGCCCATGTTCCTGCTGGGTTGGGGCGCCGACTATCCCGATGCCACCAACTTCCTGGACTACCACTTCGGTGAGACCGCGCCGGCCAACTTCGGTGAGGGTTTCCCCGACATCTGGGCCGCACTCAAGAAGGCGGCCTCCCTGGCCGATCAGGCTGAGCGCAACAAGCTGTACGCCGAGGCCAACAACCTGATCAAGAAGCACGTCCCGATGGTGCCGGTGGCCCACGGCGGTTCGGCAACGGCGTTCAAGGCCGATGTGAAGGGCGCGCATTCCAGCCCGCTGAGCAACGAGAACTTCTCGGTCATGACACCGGGCGACCGCACACAGTTGGTGTGGATGCAGAACGCAGAACCGATCAGCCTGTTCTGCCCGGACGAAGAGGACGGTGAGTCGCTGCGGGCCTGCGAGCAGATCAACGAGTCACTGCTGGCCTACGCCATCGGCGGCACCGCTGTTCAGCCGTCGCTGGCCGAGGCCTGCACGCCTAACGAGGACCTGACCGTATGGACCTGCAAGCTGCGCAGCGGCGTCAAGTTCCATGACGGCAGCGACTTCGACGCGACCGACGTGGTGGCCAGCTATGCTTTGCAGTGGGACGCAGCCAATCCGCTGCATAAGGGCCGCACGGGCACCTTCACCTACTTCAACGCGCTGTTCGGTAACTTCCTGAACGCGCCGACCCAGTAACTCAACCTGAAATGGGGGCACAGGCCATCACCTGTGCCCCCATGTTGTTCTGGCAGTCACCCCGCTGACCTTACCCCTCCGCACGTGAGGGGAATTCGATGCCCAAGGAGATGAAAGAGACATGCGCCTGCTCAGGATTGTAAGCCTGGTGGTCATTTTTGTGATGCTGGCGACGATGTTGGCCGCCTGTGGGTCCACTGCACCAGCGACCAGTGCGCCTCAGGCCAAAAGTTCGTCATCGCGACCGACGCGCAGTTTCCACCGATGGAGTTCGTCGACGACAGCAAGCAGATCGTTGGTTTCGACATCGACCTGATGAACGCGATTGCCGCGGCGCAGGGTTTCCAGGTGGAGTTCAAAAACACCGCCTGGGACGGTATTTTCGCCGGGCTGGAGGGTGGCGCCTACGATGCCATCATGTCGGCCGTGACGATTACCGACGAACGCAAGCAGAAGTACGATTTTTCTGACCCGTACGTCAATGCCGGCCAGATCGTGGTGGTGCGCGGCGACGATACGGCCGTCACCGGCCCCGACAGCCTGGGCGGCAAGACGGTTGGCGCCCAGATCGGCACGACCGGCGCGTTTGCCATTCAGAAGATCGCCGGCGCCACGCTCAAAGAGTACGACAGCATCGACCTGGCCATGCTCGACCTGGCCAACAAGAACATCGATGCGGTGGTCGTCGACACACCCGTGGCCGCGGATTACGTCTTGAACTCGGCCACCTTCAAAGGCAAACTGAAGATGGTCGGCAAGGCCTTCACCGATGAGTACTACGGTGTGGTCGTGCGTAAGGGCGATCCCACCGGCCTCACGGCGCTCTTCAATGCCGGGCTGAAGGCCGTCAAGGATTCTGGCAAATACGACGCGATCTACACCCAATGGCTGGGTGGGGCCAGCAAATAGCCTGACCACGGCGGTTGGCGCGGCCGTACCCTCAGGTGCGAACCCCGCGGGTCAGTCAAACTAACCGTTGAGAGGTTCGTATCCCCGGATGCGAACGCTGCCCGCCCGGCATCAACTGCTGCGCGCAACGTGAGTCGCCCGTGGGGTAGATTGGCCTCCTGGCCTGATCTGCCACACCACACTTGGCCGCGCCTATTCATGACGCAATACATCCTGCGGCGCATCGTCGCCGCCATCCCGGTCATCTTCGGCATTCTGTTCGTCACCTTTGCTTTGTCGCGCCTCTTGCCCGGTGATCCGTGCCGCGCGATCCTGGGCGAACGGGCCACCGACGAGCTATGCCGGCCCTTCATTATCCGCTACGGTCTGGACCGGCCCATCCCCGTACAGTTTGGCCTCTACTTGCAGCAGCTGGCGCAGGGTGACCTGGGCAAGNNCTCGATTCGGTATGGCCGGCCGGTGGTGGACCTGCTGATCGAGCGGCTGCCGGTGACCCTGGAGTTGTCGGCCTGTGCCCTGGGTTTGGCCGTCCTGGTGGGTGTTCCGGCGGGCATTCTGTCCGCTTACCGGCGTAACTCGGCCATCGATGTCAGTACGATGCTGCTGGCCAACATCGGCGTTTCGATGCCGGTCTTCTGGCTGGGGCTGATGTTACAGTACATCTTCGCTCTGACATTAAAAAACACCTTCTTGCAACTGCCNGCCTTCGGGGCGAATCACGGCTGGCATGACACTGCCTGCCCTGGCCAACGTCTGGAACCTGCAGGCCACCGAAGGGCCTGGTACAAATTCGTCAATTTCCTGTCCAACATGTACATTTTTAACGCGTTCGTCACAGGCAACTGGGGCGTTNNGGGTGACGTCATGGTTCATCTGATCCTGCCGACGATTGCCCTGGCCACGATTCCACTGGCCATCATTGCGCGCATGACACGGTCCAGCCTGCTGGAAGTGATGAANACCGATTACGTGCGCACGGCGCGGGCCAANGGGCTGCGTGATTTGCGGGTTGTGTTCCGGCACGCCCTGCGTAATGCCCTGCTGCCGGTGGTGACGATCATTGGCCTGTCGCTGGGCGCACTGTTGGGCGGGGCTGTCCTGACGGAAACCGTCTTCAATCTGGCCGGCATGGGGCGCCTGCTGTACGATGCCATTCAGGCCCGCGATTACGTTATCGTTCAGGCCATCACCCTGATCATTGCTATTGTTTTCGTCGTCCTGAATTTGATCATCGATATTATGTACGCCTTCCTGGATCCACGGATCCGGCTGAGTTGACACGCCCATGACGACCACCACAACCGCCACACCGGTTCCTCAGGTATTNNCACCCGCCCACCGCGCAGCCCGTGGCGCATGGCGCTGTACACGTTGTTCCGCACCAAGTCGGCCATCGTAGGCATGATCATCCTCGGCTTTTTGGTCGCGATTGCCGTCTTGGCGCCGGTCATTGCGCCTTACGGCAACAAGGTGCTGATTGGGATAGAACCCATCCGCATGCGCCGCCCCTGCATCCACCTCCTGGGCTGCCCGGCCGACCAACCGCAGCACATCATGGGCGTGGACGGCAACGTGCGCGACCTGTTCAGCCGCCTGCTCTTTGGCGCCCGTGTGTCTCTGGTCATTGGGTTTACCACGGTGAGTTTTGCCCTGGTCATTGGCACAGTTTTGGGCCTGGTGGCCGGGTACGCCGGCGGCTGGACCGACAATGCCATCATGCGTGTCATGGATGTTTTGCTGGCCTTCCCCAGCCTGCTGCTGGCGATCGCCATCGTGACGGTGCTGGGGCCGGGGCTGATCAATGCCCTGCTGGCCATTGGTATTGTCTCGATCCCGGCGTATGCACGCCTCAGCCGGGCGAGCGTTTTGTCGGTCAAGGAAACCGACTTCGTTACGGCCGACCGCGCNCCTGGGGTGCCGCCCAAACGTATCCTGTTCCGCAGCATCCTGCCGCACACGCTCACCCCGCTCATCGTAGCGGCGACCCTGGGTATTGGCAGTGCGGTGCTCGAGGCGGCGGCCCTGTCGTTCCTGGGCCTCGGCGCACAGCCGCCGATGGCGGAATGNGGCCGNATGTTGGGCGCCGAACGGAACCAGGTTTTTACATCGCCCCACCTGGTGTTTTTCCCCGGCTTTGCCATCATGCTGACCGTGCTTGGCTTCAATATGCTGGGGGATGGGTTGCGCGACGCGCTGGACCCGCGGTTGCAGAAGTAACAGCAGGCAAGCGCCTGCCTCGCGACTGGCGGGGCCGCCGGCCGCACGTGTAACCCAGTACTGATATCATCATGGAGAGATCATGCTGCAAGAACGATTTGGTGACGTGACGTTGAAGGGCAAACCGCTGACGGTGCTCGGTGTGGCACTGCTGCCAGGCGACATGGCGACCGAGGTCACGCTCAACGACAAGGGTTTCGACGGCAAACGCCAGCTGTTGGAATCTACGGCGGGCAAAGTCCGGCTGATCAACGTAGTGCCCTCATTGGGCACCGGCATCTGCGACGCGCAGGCGCGACGGTTCAACGAAGAAGCGGCCAGCTTCGGTGATCGGGTCATCGTGGTCACGGTGAGCGTCGACCTGCCCTTTGCCCAGCAGGAGTGGTGTGCCGCCAAAGGGGTCGAGCGGGTAGTGATGCTCTCGGACCACGTCGATATGGCCTTCGGTGATGCCTACGGCACGCACATCAAGGAGCTGCGTGTGGAGCAGCGGGCGGTGTTCGTCGTGGATGCCGACGACGTTGTGCGCTACGTCGAGTACGTGCCCGAAATCGCCCAGTTTCCCAACTACGACGATGCACTGGCGGCCGTGCGCGACCTGTTGTAAGGTGCGGCCCGTATAACGCCTGCGGTGTGCATTGGCCCGACAACCATCAGTTCCAAACCTGCATGACCAGGGGTGCCATGACCGAACACTTACCCACAACAGGCCGGAGTTCGCGCCTGGTCGACACGCGCGTCCCATGGCGGGTATCGACCGCTGGTGGCTGCTGGTTTTGGCCGTGCTTGCCATCATCCTCTACCTGGTGCTCATCATTGGCACACCCTACAGCCAGATCCTGAAGTTCATCCTGGTCGGCCCGGGCGAGAACGCCTGGCAGCAGTTTTGGAACGGCGGCCTGGGTATCACGCTCAAGATCACCGTCGCCTCGTTTATCTGCATCATCGTCGTCGGTGTGCTCGGCGGCCTGGGACGTATTTCCTCGAACCGCATCCTACGCGGCGTGGCGTCGCTGTACGTCGAAGTGGTGCGCGGCATTCCGTTGCTGGTCTGGTTGCTCTACATCTGGTTCGCCCTGCCCCAGATCTTCCAGGTGGTGGGCAATGCCCTGCTGCCGGTCCTGCCCGCGGTGGGCAACTGGTTGACCAACCTGCGCCTCGACCCCTTCACCGCCGCGGTGATCGGCTTTACCGTGGGGTACGGCGCGTACATGACCGAAATCGTGCGCGGNGCNATCGAGTCGATCCCGCGTGGCCAGATGGAGGCNGGCGTNTCGTTGGGCCTGAGCTACGTGCAGGCGATGCGCTACGTCATCCTGCCCCAGGCTTTTCGCGTCATCCTGCCNCCCGTGAGCAACGAGTTCGTCACCCTGCTCAAGGACTCGTCGCTGGTGTCGGTGCTGGCGGTGTCCGACCTGACCCGACGTGGGCGCGAATTTGTTTCGCGCTCTTTCCTGAGTTTCGAGACATTTACCATGATCGCCCTGATCTACCTGCTGCTGACGCTGATCTTCACCCGTTTGGCGCGCTGGCTCGAACAGCGGATGTCGGCTGGGCACCGGTAGATCACGAGGAGCACACAGATGAGCGAATTCATCATCGAAGTCAAGGATGCCGTCAAACACTTCGGTCACGTGCGGGCNCTCAACGGCGTCAGTTTGCAGGTCCGGCCCGGTGAGGTGGTGGTCATCATTGGCCCCAGTGGGTCGGGCAAGTCCACGCTGCTGCGCAGTATCAATCACCTGGAGACGCTGACTTCAGGTGAGATCTGGATCGATCAGATGCGCGTGACCGACCGGCATGTCAACATCAATGCCGTGCGCGCCGAAGTCGGCATGGTGTTTCAGCAGTTCAACCTCTTCCCGCACATGACCGCGCAGCAGAACATCGTTCTGGCGCAGCGTGTCGTGCGTAAGCGTTCCGCCGAAGAAGCGGCGACGGTCGCGCACGGNCTGCTGGAGCGGGTGGGCATCCCCGAGAAGGCCGACAGTTACCCCAGCCAGCTTTCGGGCGGGCAGCAGCAGCGCGTGGCCATTGCCCGCGCCCTGGCCATGAACCCCAAAATCATGCTGTTCGACGAGCCGACCTCAGCGCTCGACCCCGAAATGATCACCGAGGTGCTGGACGTGATGCAGGACCTGGCCCGTAGCGGCATGACGATGTTGGTGGTGTCGCACGAGATGGGCTTTGCCCGGGCCGCCGCCACGCGTGTGCTGTTCATGGACGCCGGCCAGGTGATCGAAGACACCACGCCGGAGTTGCTGTTTACTGCGCCGCAACACGAACGCACCAAACTCTTTTTGAGCAAGATTCTGCATTAGCCACCCGCAGCCATAACCGGCGCCGGGCGACAGGCGGCACAGCCAGGGTGAACGCCGCGTACCCCGTCACGGCGCCGGTCACCCGATCCTTCGCCTTCGCCCTCCATCCCGTTGTGATTGCCCACAGCGCGACACACCCGACACATCTGAATTTAAACCCGACGCCCATGGGATCGGGCCGTTACTACTCAGGCTGGCTCCAGAGAAACCCGGTTCTTGTCTCGCAGACCAGGGTCATGGCGCGATGAAAGGCCGTTGTACAGACGGAAACCATGCTCGCACGAGAAAAACCCGGTTTCTGATGTGGCTTCTCCGTTCGCCCTGAGCACGTCGAAGGGCGAGTTGGTTAAGCCGAACTGCGTCCAGCGCGCCAACCTACCTTGACATCCACAACCCTGGAACGTATGATTAGATCAGTGCAGAGGAACATTAGGAGGAAATCGACATGTACGTTCGTGACTTGATGAAACCGCCCGTGATCACCGTGACGGCCGATACGGGGGCCGGCCACGCCCTGCAAATGATGCGTGAGAAGATCATCCGGCGGGTGCCCGTGGTGGATGACGCCGGCCGGTTGGTCGGCATCGTCAACGACCGCGCCCTCGTTCGGCTGCTGTCAGAGCGACGCCGTCACCAGACCGACCCGGTTCCTACGGTGAAGATGGTCATGACCAGCCCGGTCATCACGACCTCCGCCGATCAGCCGCTGGAAGGCGCGGCCAACATGCTGGCGACGCACCGCGTGGCGCGCTGCTGGTGGTGGACGAAGAAGAGCGCCCGATCGGCATTATCACCGACCGCGACCTCTATCGGATTCTGTTCGAGCTGCTGGGCGCGGTGAGGCCGGCCTGCGCGTCATGATGCGCTCGCCGGCGACGAACGAAATCCTGGCCGAAGTGGCCAACGCGATCTCCATCGCCGGCGGCGTCGTGCGCAGCTTTGGCAGCGTAACGCACCAGGATGAAACGCTGATCATGCTCAAAGTCAAGTACTTGAGTGAGCAGGAGGTGCGCGACCTGCTGCGTGATTTTACGGTCGAAATCGACAGCATTACCGAGGGCTGAACCTACTCGTCGTCACCCATTTCGCCGGACGGTGAGTCGACGCGTACCAGCTCGCCGTGGTAATTGATCACGACGCGGAAGCCTAACATGCTCAGCCACGATCGAGACTCGGGTGGCAGGGTTTGGTCCAATACCTGATCGATGTTCTTGAGCGAGGCATCGACCGCGGCTTTGGTGAAGAGGTCGTCCTGGCCCAGCAACCGCAGCATCCCTTCGACGGCCACGTCACGGTGGGCCTCGATCTGTTCACTCAGGACGCGCAGCACCTGGCGATCCACCGGCGCTGCTTCGACATGGCGGCGAAAGTCGCCATCCATTACCACGTAATAGGCTGTACCACCGATGGTCGTCACTTCCACCGGGCGACCATCGGTGTCCTCGACCAATCCAGCAAAAAAGCCTGACTTGCACGCTTGGGGCATTCGGTCCCCTATTCTGTGACCGGCTGGGCGGCCGCCATGGTGTCGGCGTCTGCCTCTGCCTGAGGGGCAGCGACCGCGGTTCCGGCCGGCGCGGCGCTTGAAGATCACTACCCCCAACGGTGGTAGGGTGATGAGAATCGAGTTCTCACGGCCATCCCAAGGAATGGGGTCGGACGGTGTCATGCCCTGGTTGCCGACGTTGCTGCCATTGTAGAGCGCGGAGTCCGAGTTCAGCACTTCCTGGTATTCGCCGGCAAACGGGACGCCAATCCGGTAACCCTCGCGNNGCACCGGGGTGAAGTTGCACGCAACGACGAGACGATCGTTGACGTCGTTCGCCCGCCGCTCGAACGCGATGATCGACTTGTCGACATCGCGGAAATTGATCCAGTCGAAGCCCTTCCAACTGAAATCAACCTCGTGCATGGCTGGCTCCTGGCGGTAGAGCCGGTTCAAATCGGCTACGAAGCGCTGCTGGTGATGCCCGTCCCACTGTATCAGGTGCCAGTCCAGACTGTGGTCGTGATCCCACTCGTGCCACTGGCCAAATTCCCCACCCATGAACAGCAGTTNTTTGCCGGGGTGGGTGTACATGTACGCGTACAGCGCCCGCAGGTTGGCGAACCGTTGCCAGTTGTCGCCCGGCATCTTGGTTAGCATCGCCTNTTTGAGATGAACGACCTCGTCGTGTGAGAACGGCAGGATGAAATTTTCACTGAAGGCGTACATCAGCGAGAAGGTGATGCTGTTGTGGTGATAACGTCGGTAGATCGCATCGAGCCNCATGTAGTCGAGCATGTCGTGCATCCAGCCCATGTTCCATTTCAAGTCGAACCCCAGGCCGCCGACGTAGGGTGGCCGTGTGACCAACGGCCAGGCGGTTGACTCCTCGGCCATGGTCAGCACTCCCGGATATTCGATGTGCACGAGTTCGTTGAACCGACGAATGAAGTCGACCGCTTCCAGGTTCTCACGCCCACCGTACCGGTTGGGCACCCAATCGCCATGCTCGCGCCCATAATCCAGGTAGAGCATGGAAGCCACTGCATCGACCCGGAACCCGTCGATGTGGTATTTATCGAGCCAGAAAAGGGCGTTGGACAGCAGGAAGTTGCACACTTCGTTGCGTCCGTAGTTGAACACACGTGTGCCCCACTGTGCATGTTCGCCCCGGCGCGNGTCGGCGTGTTCGTACAGGTGTGTGCCATCGANAAAGCCCAGGCCATGGCTGTNCCGAGGGAAGTGGGCCGGCACCCAGTCGAGAATCACCCCGATACCGTTTTGGTGCATGTGGTCGACGAAGTACATGAACTCGGCCGGTGTACCAAAACGGCTGGTCGGTGCGTAATAACCGACCGTCTGATAGCCCCACGAACCGTCGAACGGGTGCTCGGAAATGGGCAGCAGCTCGATGTGCGTATAACCCATCTCTTTGACATAATCCGCCAGTTGGTGGGCCAGGTCCCGGTAGCTGAGATAGCCGTTGGTCTCGGCACNGCGCCGCCACGACCCCAGGTGAACCTCGTAGATGGCGAGCGGCGCTGAAAGGGCCTGACGCTCGCTGCGCCCGCNGATCCACTCGGCATCCTGCCAGGTGTACTGGTCGATGTCGAACACTACCGAGGCGGTTTGGGGCCGTATCTCAGCGAAGAACCCGTAGGGGTCCGCCTTGTCCACGAGATAACTGGCAAAGCGTGACTTGACCTCGTACTTGTACAGTTCACCCTGCGCAAGGCCAGGAATGAACAGCCNCCAGATGCCGCCCGCCCCACGCAGCTGCATGGGGTGNNCGCGACCGTCCCATTGGTTGAAGTCGCCTTTGACACTGACGCGTTCGGCGTTGGGGCACACGGCAAAGTGCACACCGGGCATCGCGTCGACNNGACGCACGTGGGCGCCCAGTTTTTCGTAAGTGCGGTGGTGCGTACCCTCTCCGATCAGGTGCAGGTCGAAATCGGTCAGCTGCAGCGGATAGGCGTACGGGTCCTCGATGTCTGTTTCGGTACCGTTGCGTCCAACCAGGTGCAGGTAGTAGGGAAACAACGTATCGCGGTCCTCGAAGACCGTCTCGAAGAAACCGGCATCGTCGATCAAGGTCATCGGTGTCTGGCGTGCCAGGTCGGTTTTGTCGACGATGATGACTTCGTGATCCAGAGGGCGGAACGCCCGTATGGCCACCACCTGGCGCCCGTCGGCNNCAGCTTCTTGATGTGGGCCCAGAACGTCGTACGGCGCGCCATGGTACGCCGAGACAATCGCCTTGACTTCTCCATCCAGCACAGTCCTCATCCACTTGCTCCTTTCGTGCGCGTCACGGCAGTGCCAGTGCAGGGCAGTTGCCGGCTGATTCGAGCGCTGACCGCCGTGCAGCGCGGCCGGAGTAGGCCGCGGCCCAGGCACGGGTAGGCGGATATTGTCTGGCCACCTGAACACATTGTAACCCAGATCAGGCGCAGGTTCAACTTTGCGCCCAGATCACGCTGTGTTATACTCTCGACCGGAGCACCACACCTTGATGTCCGCAGTCACTGCGCTTCCCATCCATGCACGCCGCCGCCACTGGGCGCTGTTGGCCCTGATCGTTGCCCTGTACGTGGTGATCGCGACGTTGTACGCGGTCTTTACGCCGCGCTGGCAGGCGCCGGACGAGCCGGCGCACTACAACTACGTGCGGGCCACCGCGGGTACCTTCCCGGTTCTGCAACCCGGCGACTACGATGCGGCCTACCAGGCCCAGGTCGTGGGCAGCCGGTTCGATCCAGCCTATTCGATTGCACCTTTCCGCTATGAATTTCACCAACCCCCGCTCTACTACCTGCTGGCGCTGCCCATCTTCGACCTGACGCAGGGCGCCGTCCTGCCTTTGCGTTTACTCTCCGTCGTGATCGGCGCCGGCCTGCTGCTTACGGTGCATGCCCTGGGTAGGCGGATGTTCGCCGGCATGCCGGCCATCGCCCTGGGTGCAACCGCCTTTACCGCCTTTTTACCGATGCACCTGACCATGCTGGCCGCCGTAAACAACGATGGCCTGGCCGAACTGCTGATTGCTCTGCTCCTGCTGGCTGCGTCCAGCTGGTGCAGTTGCCCGATCCACACCGCGCCAGCCGGCGGTACGCCGCCGCTGGTTNNCGGCCTGGGCCTGATCCTGGGCCTCGGCCTGCTCACCAAAAGCACGGTCTATACGATGGTTCCGGTCGTCCTGATCACGATCGGCGCGACCGCCTGGCGTACACGGCGGCCGGCGTCACGCGTCACGGCGGCCGCCGTGGGTTGGCCCATCCTGCTTGTGGGCCTGCCGGCGCTTCTGATTGCCCTGCCGTGGTGGCTGCGCAACCTGACGGTCTATGGCGGCACAGATTTCCTGGGCTTGCAGCGGCATGACGCGGTGGTGGTGGGCCAACTGCGCACCGCGCAGTTCGTGGCGGAACAGGGTTGGAACGCCCTGNNATCGCGCTTCGTAACCTGGACCTTTCGCTCATTTTGGGGCCAGTTTGGTTGGATGAGCGTTTTGCTGGATGCCCGGCTCTATGTGGCCCTGTTCGGCCTGAGTGTGGCCGCGAGTGTGGGGCGCTGGTGGCCCTGGTCCNNAGGATTGGCGCCTGGGCGANNTACGCCGCGGCGCTGGGCCTGGCTGCTGCTGCTGGCCGCGCTGTTGGGTGCGGTGGCCGGTTACCTCGGCTACAACCTCGGCTTCGTGCAGCACCAGGCGCGCTACCTCTTTCCGGCCATCCCGGTGATTGCTCTGCTCTTCGCGGCCGGCCTGGATGCCGTCGTCCGACAGCCCGCGGTCAGCCGCNNCGCAGCCCTCGTCCTCGCCGGCTGTGTGCTGCTGGCCCTCTGGTTGAGCGCCGATCGCTGGACCCTGTTCCTGCTCGCGATCGGCGTCGCGCTCCTCCTGGCCATACCGCTGGCCCGCCGCTGGGCGCCCCTCGTATACGCGCTACCCTTCGTCGGCATGGCCGCCCTGGCCCTTGGCAGCCTCTTCTGGTTCATCATCCCACAGCTTTGACCTGGAGGCACAAGCCACGCTTGCCTTTCGTGCGTGATCTGACATGCCTCAGCCGCGCCTGCACCTTCACCTCCCCACTTTACCGCGAATACCGGCCTGCACCGGTTAGCCAGTTCGCGCTGAGCCGGCTATAATAGGGCTGTACGTCACCCTCATACCCATAAGACCCGGAGGAGCCATGCTTCACAACAGCCACGCCACATTCTCCCCACGCTCCCGCGGATGATTATGACCGCTTGCCTGCTTCTGGTAATGCTCACGGCCCTGGCCCCCACGGCCGCGCTGGCCCAGCCCGCGGCCGCAGTGTCGTCGGACGATGGCCCTACCCCTGAAGCCAACATCAATCTGACCCTGATCGCATCTGGGCTGAATCGCCCGGTGTACGTGACGTCAGCGCCGGCGGACCGTTCCCGGCTCTTCATCATTGAAAAGCTGGGGCGCATCCGGATCTACAAAAACAACGCCCTGTTACCCACGCCGTTCATCGACATCCAGTCGGTGGTGCGTTCGTCGGGCAACGAGCANGGGCTGTTGAGCATGGCCTTTCACCCGAATTACGCCAGTAACGGCTATTTTTACGTCTATTACACGAACCTCAGCGGAAACCCGGAAATCGCCCGCTACAGCGTGACGGCCAACCCTGATATAGCCAACCCCAGCAGCGCGCTGATCTTGCTGACCATTCCACACCCCACGTACACCAACCACAACGGTGGCNNCAGCCAGTTCGGCCCCGATGGTTACCTGTATCTCGGCACCGGCGACGGCGGTGGTGGGGGCGACCCAGTCAACAACTCCCAAAACACCGGTGTGTTGCTCGGCAAGATGCTGCGCCTCGACGTCGACGGCGGTACACCCTACGCCATCCCACCGAGTAACCCCTTCGTGGGGGGCAACCCGCGTGATGAGATCTGGAGCCTGGGTCTGCGCAACCCCTGGCGCTTCAGCTTCGACCGTTTGAATGGGGATCTATGGATCGGCGACGTCGGCCAGGATGCCTGGGAAGAAATCGATCGTGAACCGGCCAACAGTGCTGGCGGNGCCAATTGGGGCTGGGACTGTTACGAGGGTACCCATGCGTACCAGTCCAACCCCTCGTCGCCCTACTGCACCGGCCTCACCTTCACCTGGCCGGTGTACGAACTCAGCCACAGCAGCGCTGGCGTTTGCTCCATCACCGGCGGTTACGTCTACCGAAACCGCCCAACAGCACANTATTTTGGCGACTACCTGTTTGCCGATTACTGCGTGTCCAACAGGGTGTGGGCTTTGCGCTACAATGGCAGTAGCTGGGTGGCAACCCAACACACCCTGGTGCCGCCGACCGGGCAGTCCATGAACAACGCCACGTCGTTCGGCCAGGATGCGTACGGCGACCTGTACATGGCCGATGACACGGGTGAAGTGTTCAAGATCGCGCTGCGCCCGGCGCAGTGTGTGAGCGGTAATTACGATGTCAACGGTGATGGTCAGGTCGATATCGTCGACGTGCAGCTGGTGGCGTCCGACTTCATGCGCCTCGACTTTGTTCCCGATTACGATGTCAACTGCAGCGGTGCTGTGGACACTACCGACATCACCCTGGTCGCGGCAGCCTGGTAGTGATGGGAAAGACCAGACTCGATGCGTAAGCTCTCAGGTAACCTCTGGAGAGGTCATTCGTTGTTGCTGGGGCTGTTGGTGTTTCTCGTACCAATCGGGGTTGGCGCCGGGCGGCCGCACCGCCCCAGCCCGACGCGCCTGTGCCTGTGACCATGGATTCTGAGCCAGTCAGCCGGCCGCCACGATCGACGCCACGCTGATCGCCAGCGGCCTGCTGCGCCCCACCTCGATGGTTGCCGCGCCGCATGACCGTGCCCGCCTGTTCGTCACCGAGCAGGCGGGTCGTGTGCGCCTGGTCAAAGACGGGCCCTGTTGTCCACACCGTTTCTCGATATCCAACCCCTGGTGCTGTCGAACGGCTTCGAGGAGGGGTTGCTGAGCATCGCCTTTCACCCGCATTTCGCCAGCAACGGCTTCTTTTTCCTCTGCTTTACCAATACCGGCGGCAACCTGGAGGTTGACCGCTACACGGTCTCGGCCAACCCTGACCAGGCGGATCCGGGCAGCCGCCTTACTGTCATCATCGTCAATCACCCCGGCAGCGTCTATCACTACGGCGGGCAGCCAGTTTGGGCCGACGGTTACCTGTACATCTCGACCGGCGATGGGAATGACCCTGGGGATCAGCCAACAATGCGCAGAACACCGGTGTACTGTTGGGCAAGATGTTGCGCCTCGACATCGACGGCGGAACGCCGTACGCCATCCCCCGACGAACCCCTTCGTTGGGACGGGCAACCCGCGACGAGATCTGGGCGATCGGCCTGCGTAACCCCTGGCGCTTTAGCTTCGATCGGCTGAACGGTGACCTGTGGCTGGGCGACGTGGGCCAATACCTGTGGGAGGAGATCGATCACGAGTTACCGGCCGATGGCGGCCACAACTACGCCTGGAACTGCTACGAGGGTACGCACCCCTACGGCAGCAACCCGTCGCAGCCGCACTGCATCGGTCGCACGTTCACCTGGCCGGTGTACGAGTATCAGCACGCGCGGCCGCTGTTCAGTCAGCGGAGGCTACGTGTACCGCGGATCGCCCAACAGCGCCTATTTTGGCCAGTACGTGTTCTCCGATTACTGCCAGACCAATGGCGTGCAGACGTTGAGTTATGCCGGCAGCAATTGGGTGGCGGCCAGCTACACCCTCGTGCCGCCCACCGGTCACGCCATCGATCATCCGAGCGCGTTCGGCCAGGACACCATCGGCGACCTCTACCTGGTCGACTTCTCGTACACCGACGGTGGCTCTACCGGCTCAACCTGCGCCCCGCCAACTGCACCGCCGGCCATGCCGACGTCAACGGCGATGGCCAGGTCGATGTGGTGGACGTCCAGCTGGTAGCGGCCGATTTCGGACGGCCCGACTTTGTGCCCGATTACGATGTCGATTGTAACGGCGTGGTCGATGTGGCCGATGTGCAGGCCGTGGCCCTGGCCTGGGAAGCGTAGGCGTTCGCGCATGACACAGTTGTTCCGCGGTCGTTGGTTGGTATTGACCCTCCTGGTCATTACCGGCGCACTGGTGATGCTGCGCCTGGGTGTCTGGCAGCTCGATCGCCTGGCCGAACGGCGGGCCGACAATGCCCAGATCCAGGCCCGCCTCGACCTGCCGGCAGTCGATCTGAATGCACCCGATGTGGATCTGCACGACCTGGTCTATCGACACGTGCGGTTGACCGGCGCATTCGACCCCGCGCACGAGATTGTACTGCGCAATCAGGCCCGCCTCGGTCAGCCGGGCCAACACATCGTGACGCCGCTGCGCCTGGCCGGCAGTGATCGGGCCGTTTTGGTTGACCGCGGCTGGATTCCGTACGACCAATCACCCGCCAGTTACCCCCGNCCNGGCCACGGCAACCATCGAGGGGTCGTCCGCGCCAGTCAGCCGCGGGCGGGATGGCTGTCGCCGGTCGACGCCACACCGGCGCCCGGTGCNGCCGCCCTGGCGCAGTGGTACCGCATCGACGTACCGGCGATTCAGAATCAGGCGCCTTACCCACTCATGCCACTGTACGTCCAGGCCGCGCCGACGGGCGATGGAACAAACCTACCCGCGCCAGCCATCGAACTGGACCTCAGCGANGGGCATCTGGGGTACGCCATCCAGTGGTTTGCCTTTACTCTGATTCTGCTGGTGGGCTACGTGGTGTTGGTCAGGCAGAAGACACGTTAGAGCCTACCCGATAGTACAACCAGCGGTCTGGGGTCAGGGTTGCAGCCGGGTCTCCGCGTGCGACCCGATCGAAGCCCGGACTCCTGTGTGCGGGACTTGCGGCCACACGTACACTGATCGCAGCAGGTCTGGCAGTTTGTCGGAGAGATCGCCTTGCAAGGAGGCGTGGCACGGCGTGTAGTCGCCGGCAGCGATCGTGGTACAGTATGTTGGGGTTGCATTCACGTGAACAAGCTCTTTCCGACAAACTGCTCTAGAGATCGAACTGGCGCAGGATGCGACCGCAGGTGAGCCCAGCCGGCCAGCCAGGCGGGCACTGCGACCCACCCTTCGGCGGTGGCNCAGCGATTCGAGGTGGGCGCACAGGTAGGTGATGCGTGGTACGCCGAACGNTGCCCCAGCGCTCTTCAGGTCGTAGGCATTGCGGTACAGGGCTGCGTGATCGCCCTGCCCGTAGGCCCACCGCATTGCAGCAACTTGCCCCGGCAGGCGATCGAGAAACTGCTGCACGAAGCGGGTGATCGGCTCGCCCGCGGTCGCGGCGCCNNGGCGAAGCAGGCCGTGCAGGTCAGCCACCGCCTCCAGGTCCAGGGTGGGGTGCGGGCAACGTGCCACGTGTGCCCGGAGGGAGTCGGCCCTGAACGGCTTGGACAGGTAGTCATCCATGCCGACCTGCAGGCAGCGCTCCCGATCCTCGTACATGTCACCGCCCGTCAGGCCGATGATCGGAATACGGCCACCGTAGCGGGACTCGTGTTCCCGAATCGAGGCCGTGGCAGCCAGGCCATCCATCTCCGGCATGTATACGTCCATCAGGATCAGATCGTAGGGCTGCTGGATGAAGGCCTCCAGCGCCTGGCGACCGCTCGACACGGCGTCGACCACGTGCGCATCACTCTGCAGGATGTAGGCAGTCAGGCGCTGGTTGGCCGGGTGGTCCTCGGCCAACAGAATACGGGCATTGTACGGTGTCGTCGTCACGGTCGATGGCTCGTGCATGCGTATGATCGTTTTATCTCAGTTTACGCCGTTGGGCGTAAGCGAAAAACTGTTGCGCAAAGCGTAGTATGTATTATAACGGACGGTACAATTTGCACCAGTTTGGGCATCGTGCCCGTCAGGCTTCTGGACGCGGTTCGATTTCGCCCGCGCCATCCTGACCAGGTGACCGTACAAAAAGGGTTGTTGCGCGACCGCAACAACCCTTTTGACAGGTGTGACTACACCGGAAGTTTAGAAGTCCATGCCGCCGCCTGGAGGCGCGGGCGGCGCCTTCTCAGGCTCAGGAATATCGGTAATCAGGGCTTCGGTCGTGAGGATCATGGCGGCAATCGAAGCCGCGCTCGGTTTCCACCGCGTGACCTTGGCCGGGTCGATGATGCCGGCCTTGACCATGTCGACGAACTCTTCGGTCATCACGTTGTAGCCGATGTGCTGGTTGCCCGCGGCGTTCTGGGCCCGGCGCACACTCTCGACGATGACGGCCCCGTCCTGGCCGGCGTTGATGGCCAGCTGGCGCATTGGCTCCTCGAGNNCGCGGCGCAGAATGCGCACGCCGGTCTTCTCGTCGTCGAATTCACCCTGCACGTCTTGCAGTGCAGTCACCGCGTTGATCAGGGCAACGCCACCGCCCGGCACGATGCCTTCCTCGACCGCGGCGCNGGTGGCGCTCAACGCGCCTTCGACGCGGTGTTTCTNTTCCTTGAAACCGACCTCGGTGCCAGCGCCGACGCGGATGATCGCAACACCACCGGCCAGGCGGGCCAGGCGCTCCTGCAGCTTCTCCTTGTCGTAGTCGCTCGTGCTCTTGTCGATCTCAGCGCGGATCTGCTCGATGCGCGCCTTGATGTCCGCCGCATTGCCGGCGCCGCCGACGATCGTCGTGTCATCCTTGGTGGAGACGACCTTGTCCGCGCGGCCCAGGTCAGCGATCTGGGTGGTTTCCAGCTTGCGGCCCGNCTCTTCGGTAATGAGGCTGCCGCCGGTCAACGCGGCAATGTCGCCCAGCATCGCCTTGCGGCGGTCGCCAAAGCCCGGGGCCTTGACGGCCAGGATGTTGAACATGCCACGCAGCTTGTTCAGAACCAGGGTGGCGAGGGCTTCGCCGTCGACGTCCTCGGCAATCACAACGACTTCGCGCCGGCCGACCTGGACCAGCTTCTCCATGATCGGCACGATGTCGGCCGCGGCCGAGATCTTCTTGTCGGTGATCAGGATATAGGGGTCCTCGAGCGAGGCTTCCATGCGCTCGGCGTTGGTGATGAAGTAAGGGCTGATGTAACCGCGGTCGAACTGCATACCTTCCACGTACTCGGTCTCGAACGCGAGGCCCTTGCTCTCTTCCACCGTGATGACGCCGTCTTTACCGACCTTCTCCATGACGTCCGCGATCAGATCGCCAATTTCCTTGTCCTGGGCGGAAATGGCGGCCACCGACGCGATCTCCTCGCGGGTGGTGATTTCGATCGACTGGTCACGGATCGCCTTGACGATCGCCTGGGTGCCTTTTTCGATGCCGCGCTTCAGCAGCATGGGGTTGGCGCCGGCGGCCACGTTGCGCAGACCCTCGTTGACGATGGCCTGGGCCAGCACGGTGGCGGTGGTTGTGCCGTCACCGGCGATGTCGTTGGTTTTGGTCGCGGCTTCTTTGAGCAGTTGGGCGCCCATATTCTGGAAGGGATCCTTGGTTTCAATTTCTTTGGCTACGGTGACGCCGTCATGGGTCACGGTGGGGGCGCCCCACTTCTTGTCCAGCGCCACGTTGCGCCCCTTGGGGCCGAGGGTGGTCTTGACAGCATTGGCGAGGGTGTCGATACCGACCTTCAGGTCGCGGCGNNCCTCTTCACTAAATACCAGTTGCTTGGCCATAACGTTTCAATTCTCCTTCAACGTCGCAAGTTATCATTCATGTTGTCTGATTGAACGAACCGGGGTCAGCTACTCTCCCGTCGTCAATTCTCGATAACGGCCAGGATGTCGCTCTCGCGCAGGATGAGCAGCTTCTTGCCATCGATCTTGACTTCGGTACCGGCGTACTTGGCGTACAGAACACGGTCATTGACGCCCACATCCATCGGGCTGCGGGAGCCGTCATCGTTCAGCTTGCCGGGGCCGGCAGCCAGAACCTTACCCTCTTGCGGTTTTTCCTTGGCAGTTTCCGGCAGGATGATACCACTTGCCGTGCGCTCTTCTTGTTCGACCGGCTCCACAACCAGCCGGTCACCCAGTGGACGAAGATTCATAACTCGCAAATCCTCCTGATAGTGTTGGTTTACCCAATTGACGCAAACCACTCGCTGATTCGGCAGCGGAGGGCCACCCGGTCACGCTTCTGACCGTGCGCCACTTCGCTGACGGCATGACACACAAGAAATCGGTTAGCACTCTTGGTCTATGAGTGCTAACCGACGCTATAATACTCCAAGATACGGGAATGGTCAAATCACGAGGTGCTCGAAATGGAAGCGCAGCTGGAAGCGACGCAGGATGCGTAGAACCGGAATGCCGAAGAGGACGACCAGTAGGGCATTGCCCGCCGCGCCACAGGTCCCAGATGAGTGACGTGGCCAGGTAGAACACCAGATAGCGCTGAAAAGTGGCCCACGCTGAGGCCCGGCTGCCAGTAGAGCGTGCTCTGCTGCGGGCCCATGATGAACGGCCAAAACCAGATGTTCATGATGAAACCAAAGAGCAGGCCGAGGATCATGCCCCACACGGCCAACAGGGTCACTTCGAGCAGCGGCTTGTTGGGGAAACGCGGCAGGACGGCGCCCAGCATCCCCACCCAGCCGGTGGTGAACATCTGAAACGGCAGCCATGGCCCAACCCCCGCCGAGCAGGGCCGACACCAGAATCGCCAGCGCGCCCAACAAAAAGCCAAACGTGGCGCCGTACACGTAACCGGCCAGCAACGGAATGAAGAAGATTGCATTGAAACCCGCGGGCCGGGCAGGGCGCGCAGCGCGGCGCTGAACGCTGTCAGTACGCCCAGGATGGCCACCATACGCGCGTTCATGCTGCCGGCCGACAGGTTGACCAGCACCGCACCCAGGCAGACGATGATCAAGACAACGAGGAAAAACGGCGCATCGCCGGCGTGCGACAGGGCGCCGCCGTCGTTGGCCTGGGCGCTACTCCGCGTGAAAAACGGCGACAAAAAGGCCACCACGCCGATGGCGCTCGCCAACAACAGTACGGCCCCGTTGAGCAGGCTGGCCAGTTTCATGCGGCGCCGCTCAATTCGAGTGCGCCACGGCGCCCAGCACGTCATCGACGGTCAGGTNACGCGGGTCACGCAGCAGCTTGTTGATCTGCGAGGCAAAGATCAGCGATTCGCTCATCGCCACACGTGTGGGTGCATCGAGCACGACCTGGCCCTCGGCCAGCATGACGACCCGGTCGGCACAGGTTGCCACCAGCTCTACGTCGTGCGTGGCCAAGAGGATACTCCGGCCTTCCGACTTGAACTGCTGTAGGAGGTGGTTCAACTCCTGTTTCTGCCCGTAATCGAGACCGCGCGTCGGCTCATCCAACAGCAGCACCTGCGGGTCAGCCACCAGGATAGCGGCCAACGCGGCACGCTGACGTTCGCCGCCGCTCAGGTCGCGCGGGTAGCGCTGGCGCAGGTGTGCAATGCCGAGACGGGCCAACAGCCGTTCGTCGGCGTCATGGTTGGGCGCCATCTGGTGCCCGCGGCGNNCGAAAGCCAGCTCCTGGTCGATGGTGTCCTGGAACAGGAGCAGGCCAGGGTCTTGCGGCACGTAACCCACCACTTTGACGATCTCTTCCAGCGACAGCCGGCGGGTGTCTATCAGACCGCGGGTATCGGCCGCGCGTTCGTGTGACGGCGCCGTTGGGCTTGCCCTTCCCGTGGGTTGGGCCGCTACCGTTCGCGCCGGCGCCCGCGCCGGTTCACCGGCCAGCATCACCTGCCCGTGTTTGGCGCGCAGCAAGCCAACCATCAGCTTCATCAGGGTCGTCTTGCCGGCCCCGTTGCGCCCCATCAGCGCCACGATCTCGCCCGGCTTGATCGATAGGGAGACGCCGCGCAGCGCTTCGCGGCTGGCGTAGTCGTACCAGACGTTATCCACCGCCAGGGCGGGCCGCGGTTTGCTGTAGCCGGGGTCAGTGGGTGGGCCGCGTCGGTCGCGTTCACGGGCGTGCTCTGTTCGGTGGGCATGGCGCTGCCCGTCCGGCGACCGGTCNNAGGCNNTCATCTGGCGGGCAAAACGGCGCGCCTCTTTGATGGTCAGCGGCAGTGGGCGCCAGTTCAACGCCTTACCCAGGGCAACCAACGGCGGCGCCAGGGGAATCGTCGCAAGCACCGCTTCCGGCGCGCCGGTCANCGACCGCCCGGCGGCTGGGAAATAGACGATGCGGTCGGCATACTGCACGACACGCTCCAGTCGATGCTCCGAAAGAACGACGGTCAGCCCCAGGTCTTCATTCAGCTGGCGCAGGGCCACCAGAACCTCTTCGGCTGCCTGCGGATCGANGCGTGACGTCGGCTCGTCCAGCACCAGCACCTGCGGTTGCAGCGTCAACACCGCGGCCAGGGCGACGCGCTGCTTCTCGCCGCCCGACAGGGTCGAAATGCGCCGGTCGCGCAGGTGGACGATGCCGGNCTGGTCGAGCACCTCCTCGACGCGCTTGCGCATAACGGGTTGGGTCAGGGCGAAATTCTCCATGGCAAACGCCAGCTCATCCTCGACGGTGTCTACCACGAACTGCGCTTCGGGATCCTGAAAGACGAAACCGACCAGGTCGGCCATGCCACGCGGCTCGACCGCCACCGGATCACGCCCGCCGACCCGAACCTGCCCGCTGAAGCGCCCGCCGTAGAAATGGGGCACCAGGCCGTTCAGGCAGCGCAGGAATGTCGACTTGCCCGACCCCGATGGGCCAACGACCAGCACAAACTCACCCTCAGTGATGGTGAGCGAAAGGTCCTGCAGACNCGATGCCGGCTGCTGTGGGTAGGTATAGGTGACATTTTCAAACACAATCATCAGAATCTCTCCGGCCTGGCAGTGCCAGACATTCCCCGGCGTCAGATGCGGCGCGTCGACAGATCGAACACCGCCACCGGTCAGCGACGCGGTATCAACAGCGCGGGTATGATCAGCAGCGCCAACGCGACCCCTAACAACGGTTGGAACGCAGGCCACGGTGAATAGGGCGGGTACGGGTAATAGAGCAGCACCAGCGGCGCTTTCCAGCGCACCCNCAGCACCACCAGCAGCACCACACCGCACACCAGGCCGAGCAGTATATCACGCCGCCGCCATACCCAACGCTGGTAATGACTGCGCCGCATGTGCTGGCCCTGCATCCAAAACAGCCAGACCAGTAGCCCGAACCCCAGCGCCATCACCCATGGCGCCCAGCGCTGCGTACCGGCCCAATAGGTGTTGGCAAACAGGCCCAGCAGCAGTAGCCCCAGCGCCAAAGTCAATCCGCTGCGCACCCACACCAGACGCGGCGTGGGTGTGGCCGCATTCGTGCTGTTGAAACCGCGCGCCTCCATCGATTCGGCCAGTTGAATGGCCCCCTCCATACCGCTGGTCAGCAGCGGCAAAAAGAGCGGGCCGAGGTCGCGGATACCCCGCGCCCGGTGCCCGCGCAACCGTTGAACGTCGCGGATGTTTTGCAGCCGCACGATCATCTGCGGCACGAACGTCACCGCGATCGATGCCACGACCCCGATTACGTAGAACGATCGCGGCATCAGGCGTAACAAGCGCGCCTGATCGATGCCGATGTTGAACGTGGCAAAAATCAGTAGCAGCACGAACAGGCTCAGGCCGGTCGATACACCGTATAGAACGGCCTCGAGCGTGATGTTGCCCCCAATTACCGGCCAGTTCGCCGGCAGTTGCCAGATCACCCGCTGGCCGAAGTGCACGGTGAGCGCATTGAACAGAACCGTGATGACCACCAATGCCAGACCCGCCCGCAGGAACAGGCTCCAACCCTGCGTTGGTTGGGGGACGACAGTGCGCAGCACCAGGTAGGTCATCCCCGTGTTCACCAACAGGATGGTGGTGTACAGCGGGTTACGGGTCAACAGCGCGGCCGACCCTGCCGCCGCCAGCCATAACAGCCAGGCGACCGGATGAAAAATATCGCTCATTCATCATTGACGCGGCTGCGACGCCACAACAGGAATACGCCCGCCGCACCCAGCAGGCCCAGGATCACGATGAACAGGGCATACTGCAGCAAGAGCAGCGGCACGTTCTCGTCCGGCCCACCCGTCGCGTCTGGACTCGCCGCCGCGTCGTCCTGCGCCGGCGCGGCGGCACGAGGGCCACCTGACTGGCAGGTGTGGCACTGGCAGCCACAGCCGTGACTGGTGCAACCGCTGGGGTTGCCGCCACACCGTCATCCCCCTGAAGACCGTGGGCAGCAGGGGGCGTGGCCGTCGCCAGGTCGGGCGTTACGCTTTCCGCGGCGACCGGGGTCGTCGCCAGGGGCGCCGGTGTGGTTGCGAACGGCGGCGGTGTCGTGGGGGTGAACGGCGTCGTGGCCACCGCGGTGGCCCACCGGCGCCGGTCACCTGCAGGGTCACCGTACGCGTTTCGGCCCCGCCGGCATACTCGGCGCGCAGGGTCAGGGTCTGGGTCTGGCTCGGGCAGACCTGGCGCTGTTCCTCGGATTGCACGATGGCGTTGTCGAGAAAGATGGCGGCCCACGGCCCGCTGACGCGCCAGTTGACGGTGGCGCACTGACCGGCCGTCAACGTCGTTGGGTTGGCCGTCAGCTGCACCTGCAAGACGCCGGGGGTGGAGGTCGGCGTAGGGGTCGGCGTGCGTGTCGGCGTGACCGACGGCGTGCCCGATGTCGTGGGCAGGGGGTGGGCGTCGGCGTCGCCGTGCCGGTTGTACTGCACAACTGGTCGAAGGTGTAAACGGGCGGCGGCGGCGCCGTGGTCAGAGAGCCAACTCCCCAACGCCAGCCATCCACGCTGCCGTTGTGTAAGGTGTGGCTCGACGCACCGACCTGTGAATACGACCACGTGTTGTCGCCCAACAGGTGAAAGTAGGACCAATAGACGCAGTTGACCCCTGGCATTGGCAGAAGCAGTCATCCAGGGGAAAGTTGCAGCCATCGTTGTTGATTTTGCACACGCCGGCCCCAAAGCCGGTGCTGGTGGCATCGTAGATCACCTGCAGATTGTCGGTCGCCTGCAGCAGGTCATAGCCGGTGATGGAAGGCGCCGTGAACTGGATGCAGTACGTCTGCACCGAACCATCACCGAACTGCACCACCAGCCCGCGCGGTTGACCGTCTGGGCCTGTGCGTTCCAACTCACAATCAGGCCCAGCCCGGCCACCACCATGGCCACGCCGAGGAACAACACGCCCCGCACGCGCCAGCGCCTCAAAACTCGTAAGGGTGCATCCTGCATCTCCTAACCCCTATTTTCTGCTCCGCATGCCGGGATAGTGTACCGTTGCACGCCGCGCCAGCGGTTGCGGCTGCTCGGCGACGCCCGGCACGGCCTGCAAGGTCGCGTAGAGGTCGTTCGGACCGCTGAAGCCGACAAATCCGCCCGCGCCGCTCTGCAAGGCCAGCAGGGTATCCAATGGCGTGTGCACCGTGAGTGAGATTGTGCCGGTGGCCGTAAAATGGCGGCTCCACGCCCAACCGTCGGCATCTTCACCGACCGCGGTCAACGCCTGTATGACGTAGGCGGTTGAGTTGGGGTCACTGGCGGTGCAACCNNCGTAACCACACGGCGTCTGATAGGGAAAACCGGCGTCGGGGTTTTGCTGGCTGTGCAGGAACTGCATGGCGCGCTGAATGGTGGAAGACTGCGCCGTTTCGCCCGCCGCCATCAGGGCCTGGATGACCAGGGCCGTGGTGTTGGTGTCGGCGCCAAAACCGGCGCCAAACTCCCATCCGCCGTTGGACAGCCAGGCTGGGCGAGGCGCNNGCGCGGGCCCAGTGGCCGGGCCGTACTGGGCGGAGTACCCCAGCAGGCCATAGGCCTGGTCGACGACGCTGCTGCCAAACTGGCCGTTGGCCAGCACGTAGCTGTCCCAAACGCGCCCGCCCACGTTGACGCCGCCGAAGTTATTGGTGACCGNGTCGGGCTGGGCCGCGAGAACGGCCAGGGTCAACTTGCCCGCGGCGGCGACGGACGACTGGCTGTAGGTGTCGGCCTGTGTGGCCAGGTAGCCCATCAGGCTGCCGCCGCTGGTGGTCCACGNCGGCCGGTCCCCACCGGTCACCACGGCGTACACGGCATCGACGGTCTGGCCGGTGCTGCCGAAGCTACCGTCGCTGGACTGCTGGGTGCGCAGCCAGGCCAGGGCNNGCTGTCGGGCGATGCCCACGCCGAACTGCGGCAGGGGTTTGCCCATCAGGGCCGGCAGCGCGCTGACGGTGGCAAACAGGTCATTGGGTCCGCTGAAGCCGGCAANACCGCCCTGCGGGCTCTGTTGATCGGTCAGGAAGTCGAGCGGTGTGGTGTCGCTGATCGTCCAGGCGGCGCTCAGCGGGTTAGTGTTCACGGCGACCAGACCCAAGATGGCCGGGGCGGTGGNGCTGGCGCTGCTGGGAAACGGGGCCTGGAAGGCAAAGCCGGCGTCGGGGTTCTGCTGGCTGGCGAGGAACGCGACCGCCTGGGTAATGGCCGGGCTGTTGGCCGGCTCGCCGGCCGCCGCCAGGGCCTGCAGGGCCAGGCCGGTGCTGTCGACGTCGGCGCTGTCGCCTGGCATGAAGCCCCAACCACCGGCGGTCGTTTGTGCGTTCAACAGTTGGGCACGGGCGCCGTCGGGCAGGGCTGTACGCAGCGCGCGCAGCGCCAGCATGGCGTACGCCTGGTCCCAGTTGCTGGCGCCAAACTGCCCACTACCGTTGTGGAAGGCCATCAACGTCTGCTGTAAGTCGCTGCCGCCGAAACTAAGCGGATCGTGGCCGGCGCCGACCACGGCCAAGATCAGTTTGCCGGTCGCGGCCGCGCTGGTGGCGTAGCCGGCCGCCTGGGAGGCCAGGTAGTCGATCACGCTGGGGCCATCGTCCACACGCCAGGTCTCGGCGTCGCCGTTGGCGGCGCTGATCGCCAGCGCCGCATCGACTGTCGCGCCGACGCCAAAGCCGGGAAAACTGCCGTTGGGCAACTGCTGTGTGCGCAACCAGGCCAGAGCGTGTTCGACGGCGAACTGCGGGTAGGCGTGGCCCCGGCGCCTGACCCTCACTCCAGTAGAAGCCATCAACGTCGCCGTCGTGCATCTGGTACTGGCCGGCGCCGACCGTCGCGAGTCCCACCCGCGGCCATTCCAATGGGCGTAGGACCAGAAGTAGCAGGGCTGAAGGGGGTGGGCAGCCGCAGAAGCAGTCGTTGCTGGGGCAGCCAACGGTACGAATGCTGCAAACCGCCCCGCCGTCGAGGTCCAGGCCGATGCCGGTGCGCTGCAGCGCTTCCAGTGCGCTGATCGACGGCTCGGCGAATTCAACGGTGTAGGTCTCGACGCGGTCGTTCGGATATTGAATGACGAGGCCAACGGTGTTGAGGGTACGGGACGGGTCCGTGCCCGGAATTGGGGCCGCGGCCGCGGACAGGGGTACGATCAACAGGGCACACAAGAGCGCAGCAATGATTTGACGAAGCACGTTCATTTTCCTTCCTGATCGGGGGCATTGATTGACGGAATCAAGGTTGCAGAGCCGGTCCTACCGCTGACTGTAGTCATCGTGTGGCACTCCAGGGCAGATAGGCGCGAGGCGGGGGCAGGCTGTCACCGGGAAACGGTTGCAGCAAGACGTTGATGGCGTCCAGGGTGGCCATCAGCCGATCGCCCGGCACACCGGCCTGAAAATCGAAAGAACCATCGGCGTTTTGCAGGGCCAGCAGGGTATCGACCGGTGTACGGCCGCCGCGCACGAATGNGGTCCGCCAGGGGTTCTGCTGGGCGGCCAACAGGCCAGCCAGGCCCAGGGCCGTAGAGTTGCTGCTCGTGTTGCCGTCGGGCAGCAGGCTCCAACCGGCGTCAGTGTGCTGTGCGTTGGCCAGATAGGTTGTGGCATGGGTGAACATGCTGTCCGAGGCCGGTACACCGCTGGCCGCGAGGGCTTGCAGCACCATGCCGGTGGTATCGACCTCATCGAGCGAGCCGCCGATACGCCACTCCCAGCCACCGCTGGCGTGCTGCTGGCCACGAATCGCCGCGATGGTGGTGGCCGAAATCGGCTGCCCGGCCAGCGCCAGGCCCTGGATAGCCAGGGCGTTGAAGTAAAGGTGGCCGGCGTGGTACCAGCCGGTGGCCGGGTTGTAGAACGAATTGACACGCGCCACCAGGTCGACCCCACCGAAGTGGCGGACGTCCTGGCCCGANNGCGCCACGGCCGCGCGCAAGAACTTGCCGGCCCGGCCGGCGTCGGTGAGGTAGGTNNCGGCGCCTGGGCGCAGGGCATCGAGGGCGCTGACGCCGGCGGGTCGCCAGGCGGGACCGTCGGGGTTTTCACCGGCGCGGGCAATGACGTAGACGGCGTCACTGGTGCGCGCGCCGAACGTGCCATCGGCGGCTTGCTGGGTGTGCAGCCAGGTGATGGCTTGCGTCACGGCTGCCATGCGCAGGGCCAGGTGTTCGTNTGGCGCGTCGGCGATGCGGGCGCTGGCCGACGGCACACTGAATACGACGATCAGTATGCCCATGAGGGCCAGGCTGAGGTGTGACCACGGGCGGCTCAGGGGATGCGCCCGTGGATCGATTCGATTGGCAAACACGATACCCTCCCAGCGTTGTCCATGATAGTCCTGACTACCGGCGAAGGCACGAGCAGACGGCAACAGGGAAAGCAGCGCTTCCATCGGAAACAAACACGGCAACAAACAAAAATCCCCCATCGTGTAATGCGGGATTTGGCGAGTACCTGTTGGCAGATGCCCCGTCCCTTTCGCGCGAAGGTCAAAGGAGCCCCACAGTCACGGGTATTCTGGCTTACGCACGGTTTGCGTTTGACGCGGCAAACGGGTGCGTTCACAGTTGCGGGACAGCGCCGGTCTTGCACCGGCTTCCCGTTGCACGGCCCGTACAATCTCTGGACAGGCCTACTGCGGAACTTATACAATTGGCGGCAGTATAACACAGCGTGGCAAGGGTGTCAAAGTCTTCAGAACGGAACCGACCGCATCGAATCGAGTTTTCCGGGGTTAATGCTTTGGGACTCGACCCGGCTTCTTCGTCGCTGTCCCATGATTTGCATCACCATACCAATGACGGTACGGAGGTTGTGAACAGGTGAACTGGGGTGCGATTCTCTTTGCAACGATCGTGGGCTATCTGATCGGCTCGATTCCGGTTGGATTTCTGGTGTCCAAGTCGTACGGTGTGAACATCCTCGACTTTGGCAGTGGACGTTCGGGTGGAACCAATGTGTTGCGGCCTCGGTTGGGGCCGTTCATTCTGACTGTGTGCGGCGATGCGCTCAAGGCGGCCGCGGCTATCGCCCTGGCGCGCTACGTGCTGAACGCGGGTGAACTGGGCGCCGCGCTGGCCGGCGGTTTTGCCGTCGTCGGGCACAACTGGTCGATCTTCTTGAAATTCCGTGGCGGTGCGGGTGGGGTCACCACCGGCTTTGGGCTGCTGGTGCTCAGCTTTTACGCCGGTGCGATCGTGGTGCCGTTGGCAATCCTGGCGTTCTACCTTTCGCACTACGCATCGGTCGGTACCCTGACGGTGGCGTTGGGCAGCCTCATAGCCCTTACCGTCTTGCAAATTGCATTTCCCGGCCTGGCCCACCTGGAACACATACTGTTTGGGCTGATCGTGGCCGTGTCGTGCACCTGGTCTTTGCGCCCGAACATCCAACGCCTGCTCAACGGCACGGAGCGACGCGTCACCCATTGGTAATCCGGCATTGAACCGTGCCGGTAATCTGAATTCACCGTCATCGCGGGTACCAACCCCGCCCCGGCTATACCGGGTAGACGTAGGAGATGACCATGGCACCGATGACACCGGCGCAAATCAGCGCGCCTCGATCGGATCCTCTGGCAGGTCGAAAAGCCGNNGCGTTACACCGGCGGTGAGTGGAACAGTATCACCAAAGACTGGGATACCACCCCGACCCGTATTGCCCTCACCTTTCCCGACACCTATGAACTGGGCATGTCCAACCTGGGCCTGATGCTGCTGTACGATATCATCAACCGCCAGCCCGACATGCTCGCCGAGCGCGCCTTCGCACCGTGGGTCGATATGGAAGCGGCCATGCGCCACGCGGGTATTCCACTCTTCAGCCTGGAAAACCGCCGCCCCCTGCACGAGTTCGACATCGTCGGCTTTGGCCTGCCCTACGAACGNCTCTTCACCAACGTGCTCAACTGCCTCGATCTGGCCGGTATNCCCCTGCGCAGCAGCCAGCGCGGCATCAACGATCCGCTCATCATTGCCGGCGGCAGCGCCAGCACCAACCCAGAGCCGATGTGGCCGTTCATCGATGCGTTTTTGTTGGGCGAGGGCGAGGAGGCGATCCTCGAGATCGTACGCGTGGTGCAGGCATGGAAACGGGAGCTACCCACCATAGAAGGGCGGAGTTCGCACGTTCAGGCGCGAACCGATACCGTGGCGACAGGGAACGTCCGAGCCGGTGAGCCAGCGCTGCACCCTGTACGCGTCGACCTCCTGCGCCGCCTGGCGCGTATCTCCGGGGTCTACGTCCCCTCGTTCTACCAGACCGAATACCACGCCGACGTCGCCCTGATCGCCACCCGGCCCCGCCCCGAATATGCCGACGTCGCACCGCCCGTCGTGGTCAAACGTATCGTTGCCACTTTGCCGCCGCCGACCACCGACTTCATCGTGCCGTACATCGATATCGTCCACAACCGCNNGGCCATCGAAATCCAGCGCGGCTGCNNACGCGGCTGCCGCTTCTGCCACGCCGGCATGGCCTACCGCCCCGTGCGCGAGCGCCCCGTGCAGGAAGTGGTCGACGCGGTCGATCGTATGATCGCCAGCTGCGGCTTCGAGGAGGTCTCGTTCCTTTCACTCTCCNNCAGCGACTACACCTTCATCGGCGACCTGGTGCGCAGCGTGGTCGAAAAGCACGGCAGCGACAAACTGAGCATCGGCCTGCCCAGCCTGCGCATCGAGTCATTTTCGGTTGACCTGATGAACCTGCTCGAAAAGGGGCGGCGGCGCAGCGGCTTCACCTTCGCNCCCGAAGCGGCCACCGATCGCCTGCGTGACGTCATCAACAAACCGATCGCCGACGACGACCTGCTGCGTACCGCGGAAGAGGTCTACCGCCGCGGCTGGACGACGATCAAGATGTACTTCATGATCGGTCACCCCACCCAAACCGATGAGGACGTGGCGGCGATCGCCGACCTGGCCTGGGAGGTGATGAAAGTGGGGCGGCGTGATCGGCAAAAAGCGAAGGTGCGCGCCGGCGTCAGCACACTGGTGCCCAAACCACACACCGCTTTCCAGTGGGTCGCGATGGAGGACGAGACCACGATCCGCCGGCAGATCGCCTACCTGCAAGACCGCCTGCGCGGGCCAGGGTTCCACTTCAACTGGAACAACCCGCGCGAGACGCTGATGGAAGCTTACCTCAGCCGCGGCGACCGCCGCCTGGCCGATGTCATCGAACGCGCCTGGCGGCTGGGCGCAGTTNNCGATGCCTGGGGCGACCAGTTTCGCGATGACGCCTGGATGCAGGCCTTCAGTGAACACGGGCTNGACCCTGACTGGTACGCGCGNCGTGCGCGGACGACCGACGAGGTCATGCCTTGGGATCACCTGAGCCTGGGGTTGAAGAAAGACTTCCTCGTGCAGCAGTACCAGTACAGCCTGGACGGCGCGGTGGTCGACGACTGCCGGGATCACTGCTTCAGTTGCGGTATCCTCGGCCAGTTCAAGACCCAACGCCGCAACACGCCCGAAGACGCCTGGGGCTGCCCCGCACTGGGCAAAAGCGCCACGCACAACCAGCCCATCGACATCCGACCGATTCCGCTGTACGTGAACGAGGAGATGGTTTCGACCTGGCGCCGCTATACGGCCCCGCGTGCCACAGATGATGCGACGCACGCTGGAGCGGCAGTTCGTCGTCGAAGAGTGACCGGCCGCTCTGGAGTGCGGCAGCCATGCTTGCGCACTCCAGGGTTTCTATCCCCTGGCCCGATAATGATCCTGCAGGCTGCGTACCCTGAGCGCTTTCGTCTGTAANNCGCGGATGCCGTTCACCGCGGCCTGGGCGGCGCTCAGGGTGGTCATCAGCGGTACGCCGTGGCGCACGGCCTCGGTGCGGATCGATTTGCCATCGTCGAAGGCGGCCGGTCCCAGGGNGGTGTTGACGATCAACTGGATCTTGCCGGCCTTGATCAGGTCGACGACGTGCGGCGGCCTCTTGACCTTGTTGACCGGCGTACACGACAGGCCGACACGCACCAACGTCGCGGCCGTGCCACGCGTGGNCCACCGCTCGAACCCCATCCGTTGCAGATCACGCGCAATCTTGAGCACGCTGCCCTTGTCGTAGTCGTTGACCGACAGGAAAGCTGTGCCGCTCANGGGCAGCCGGTCGCCGGCCGCCATCTCGGCCTTGGCGAAGGCGTGACCAAAACGGCTGGCGTGCCCCATCACTTCGCCCGTCGAACGCATCTCGCCNNCCAGCAGTGTGTCGACGCCGACGAACTTCCTGAACGGCAGCACCGCCTCTTTGACGAAAAAGCCATCGATCGTCGGTTCAGCCACGATGCCCAGCTCGGCCAGGGTCTTGCCGGCCATCACCTGCGCCGCGATTTTGGCCAACGGTACACCGGTGGCCTTGCTGACGAAGGGCACGGTGCGGCTGGCCCGCGGGTTGACCTCGANCACGTAGACGATGTCATCTTTGATCGCGTACTGCACGTTCATCAGGCCGCGCACGTGCAACGCCAGGCCCAGCTTTTCGGTGTACTCACGCATGATGCTGAGGTGGTACTGGCTGATCTTGTAGGGCGGCAGCACGCACGCNNGCGCGCCGCTGTGCACGCCGGCCTCTTCGATGTGCTGCATCACGCCGCCGATAACNNGACGCTCACCATCGGCCACGGCATCGACGTCGACCTCGAAGGCGTCTTCGATGTACTGATCGATGAGCACCGGTCGACCTTCACTGACCTGCGCGGCCTCCTGCACGAAACGGGCCAGTGTCACGTCATCGTACACGATCGCCATGGCCCGTCCGCCCAGCACATAACTCGGCCGTACCAGGACCGGGTAGCCGATTTGNNGCGCCACCCGCCGCGCCTCGGCTACCGACGACGCCATGGCGTTGGCTGGCGTGGGGATGTCGAGCGTCACCAGCAGGTCGCCAAAGCGGCCGCGGTCTTCGGCCAGGTCGATGGCGTTGGGCGCGGTGCCCAGGATTGGAATGCCGGCCGCGGCCAGGTCNNACGCCAGGTTGAGCGGCGTCTGCCCACCGAACTGCACGATGACGCCAGACCGGGCACGCGCCGCAGGGGAGATGGCCAGTTCGCGCTCGACGACGTTGAGCACATCTTCCAGGGCCAGCGGTTCGAAGTACAGCCGATCCGAGGTGTCGTAGTCGGTGCTGACCGTCTCGGGGTTGCAGTTGAGCATGACCGTCTCGTAGCCCAGGTCGGACAGGGCAAACGCGGCATGGCAGCAGCAGTAGTCGAACTCGATTCCCTGGCCGATGCGGTTGGACCCCCGCCNCAGGATGATGACCTTGGGGCGGTCGTTGGGCGNGGCCTCGTCGGCCGTTTCGTACGTGCCGTACAGGTAGGGCGTGTAGGCCTCGAACTCGGCCGCGCAGGTATCGACGCGCTGGTAGGTGGGTACGATGCCCAGCGCTTTGCGTCGGGCGCGCACGGCAGCTTCGCTGACCGGGTCACGGTCGCCGCGCAACACACCGCCATCCAGACTACCGCTGAGCAGGGCGGCGATCTGCGCATCGCCAAAGCCGGCGCGTTTGGCCCGCCGCAGGAGGTCAGCCGGCAGTGATTCCAGGTCGTGGGCGGCCAGGGCGTGCTCGATCTCGACCAACTGAGCCATCTGGGCAGTGAACCAGGGGTCGAAACCACTCAGGCGGCTGACCTGCGCCGCCGNGCAGCCCTGGCGCAGCGCGGCCAGCACGTAGAAGATGCGCTCGCGCGTCGGCACACGCAGCCCCGCCGACCAGTCCATTGGCAGGGCGCTGGTTGGCTTCCACTCCAGGGCGCGCCCCTTCAGCAGGGCCTCTTTGAAGGTGCGCCCCATCGCCATGACCTCGCCCACCGACTTCATCTGTGGGCCGAGTACGGAATCGACGTTGGGGAACTTCTCGAACGCCCAGCGCGNCAGCTTCACCACGACGTAATCGATACTCGGCTCGAATGCGGCCACCGTCTCNNGCGTGATGTCGTTTTTGATCTCATCCAGCGTATAACCGACCGCCAGCAGGGCGGCGATTTTAGCGATCGGAAAGCCGGTCGCTTTGCTGGCCAGCGCCGAGGAACGGCTGCGCGGGTTCATTTCGATGACCACCACCCGTCCGGTCGCCGGGTCGATGGCAAACTGCACGTTGCTGCCCCNCGTTTCGACGCCGACCGTTTCCATGACCAGGCGCGCCTGATCGCGCAGGCGCTGGTACTCCTTATCGGTCAAGGTCTGCGCCGGCGCAACGGTAATCGAATCACCGGTGTGTACGCCCATCGGGTCCAGGTTCTCGATCGAACAGACGACCACGAAGTTGTTGGCGCGGTCGCGCATCACCTCCAGCCNGAACTCCTTCCAACCGAGGACCGACTCTTCGACCAGACAGGTGTGCACCGGGCTTTCGTGCAGGCCAAACTCGATCTTCTCGATGAAATCGTCCTCGTCGTAGGCTGTCGCCGCGCCCGAACCGCCGAGGGTGAAGCTGGGCCGGATCAGCAGCGGGTAGCGGCCAATCGTACGCGCAATGGCCAACGCCCNGTCCACCGACGCGGCCAGGCCCGATTGGGGCAGCGCCAGGCCGGCGGCCAGCATCGCCTCCTTGAACAGCCAACGGTCTTCGGCAATGCGCATGGCCTGCAGGCTGGCGCCGATCAGCTGCACGCCGTATTTGGCCAGGATACCCTGCTCGGCCAGCGCCACCCCCAGGTTGAGCGCGGTCTGGCCGCCCACCGTGGGCAGCAGGGCGTCGGGCCGCTCCAGGTCGATGATCTTCTCCACCACATCGACCGTCAGCGGTTCGATGTAGGTGGCATCGGCCAGGTCAGGGTCGGTCATGATGGTGGCGGGATTGGAATTGACGAGGATGATACGGTAGCCCTCGCGCTTGAGGGCTTTGACCGCCTGGGTGCCGCTGTAGTCGAACTCGGCGGCCTGGCCGATGACGATCGGGCCGGCGCCGAGAATCAGGATCGAACGAATATCGGTGCGTTTGGGCATGTTTGGTTCAGACGTACAGGTTGACCAGGTCGCAGCATGGCTGCGGCCGTCGGCACGGCCCCACGCTCGTCGACTTTGGCAAATTGCACACCCATGATGTCGGTGTGCCAGACGATGCCCATCTCCCAGCCGTTGACGCTGGCCAGGGGATGGGTGATAGGCAGGCGCGGGGTGCACACTGAGGCGGAACGCCTCACCAAACGGCAACGCCACGGCCAACAGCTTGACCACGTCACCGTGGCGCCCGGCGCAGGTCTTGCGGCCCGATGCCGCGGATGCCGCGGACTTCGACGTCGTGCAGGGTGCAGGGAAGCGCAGCACACTGTTGGCCAGGATGACCAGCTTGTTGGCCGTGTCCCACCCCTCGATGTCCAGGGTCGGGTCGGTTTCGGCCACCCCCTCGGCCTGCGTGCTGCACGGCCGCGGCAAACGATTCACCGGCTTCCATGGCGGTCAGAATGTAGTTGCTGGTGCTGTTGAAAATGCCTTCGATTTTGGTGTAGCGCACGGCGACGTGATCGCGCTGCCCCGTGTTGACCACCGGCAGCGCGCAGACGGTGGCGCTGAAGCTCAGGCGGCAGTTTTTACTCTCGGCCAGACGCGCCAGCTCACGGTAAGCCAGCACGAGCGGCGCTTTGTTGGCCAACACGACGTGCTGACCCTCCTGGAGCGCCGCGCGTACGCAGTCCAGGCCGGGCTGTCCCGTTTGCAGGTTGCCCGGCGAGGCTTCGAGGACAACGTCGGCCCTGGCGCTGCACCACCTCGACCGGGGACAGGCCCGGCTTGCCGCCGTAGGGAAACGAGCCAATGCCCCGCGGGCAGTTTTATGTTGGAGCAGGGTTTCCGGGTCGATGCCGCGCCCGTCGAACACGGCGCCCGAACTGTCGGCCACTGCACTGAGTTTGAGGTTCAGGCCATAGCGACTGGTCAGAATGTCGTGCTTCTGCACCATGAGCGAAAGAAAACCTCGGCCAACATTGCCGAGGCCTATCAACGCCACACGAACGACCCGCGTCATAACCTACCCTCCATTTGCACGCCGGGGAGCCAACCACACGAGCGCCAGGGCGCCACGATCAGGCTCATTATTGTGCCCTGGTGGGTTGACGCCAACGCCTCTAATGCTATTGTCGCATAGATTGCACGAAGCGCAAATAGTTCGTCCGCGCCATGCGGTCCGGGGCTGGCTTCGGGGTGGTACTGAACAGAAAACACCGGCCGATCGCGCAGCCGCAGGCCCTCGACCGTGCCGTCGTTGAGGTTCCAGTGGGTGACTTCGGCCTCCGCCGGCAGCGAATCGGGATCGACCGCGTAGTTGTGGTTCTGGCTGGTGATCTGCACAGCGCCGCTGACCGTGTCCTTCACCGGCTGGTTGCCCCCATGGTGGCCGAACTTGAGTTTGTAGGTGCGCCCGCCCAGGGCCAGGCCCAGGATCTGGTGCCCCAGGCAGATGCCGAAGATGGGCACGTCAGCCTGCACGANGCCACGCACCGCCACGGGCGCGTAGGTCACCGCTGCGGGGTCGCCGGGGCCGTTCGAGAGGAAAACGCCGTCCGGCTGCATGGCCAGCACGGCCGCGGCCGGGGTGTCCGCGGGCACGACAGCTACCCGGCAGCCATAGCTCGTGAGCCGGCGCAAAATGTTCCACTTGCTGCCGAAGTCGTAGGCCACGACGAGCGGCGCGGGTCTGGCGCGGCATGNGGCGGCAAAGCCGGGGCGCTCCCAGGCCGGCGCGGTGCCCTCTTCCCAGAATGTGACGCTGCGGCACGTCACGTCGCGCACCAGGTCGCGCCGTCCAACCCTTCCCACGTGCGCCAGGTGCAGCAGGACATCGGCCGGGACGCCGTCGGTGGCAATTGNCCCGCGCAGTACACCGCCCTCGCGCAGGCGGCGCGTCAGGCGACGCGTGTCGATTTCACTGATACCGGGAATGCCGTGGTCGTGCAGGTAGTCGTGCAGGCTGGCGGAGGCGCGCCAGTTCGACGCCAGCGGGCNTGAGCCGCGCACGACGAAACCGCTGACCTGTGGCCGGCTCGACTCGACGTCTTCGGGGTTGACGCCGACGTTGCCCACGTGCGGCACGGTCATCACCACCATTTGCCCGTGGTACGAGGGGTCAGTAATGATCTCCTGATAACCGGTCAGGCTGGTGTTGAAGACCACCTCGGCGACGGCGTGGGTGGCCGCACCGAAACCTTCGCCATGCAGGACGGTGCCATCTTCTAAAACGAGCGTTGCGTGCATCGTGTGCTCCCTACAACAGTGCCAGCCGCAGCGGGGCCAGCATCAGCCGTTTCAGAACGCCGTTGCGGCGGGTCGGCGTCTCGACCGGTACCGATACCACCGCGGGAAACTCCAACAGAACGGCAATCTCATCGCAGTGGTGGAATTTGGGGCAGTAGATACACTCCTGCCACAGCTTGGGTGAGATATTCCAGCGGTCCACGACGGTGAACCCCTGCCGCTCGAAGAAACGCGGCCGCAGGGTCAGCGCACACCTGCCGAAACTNNCGCGTGCCAGCGCGATATCGACCAGCTTGCCCACCAGTATTCCGCCCAACCCGTAACCCTGGTAGTCGGCATCGACCGCCAGGGAGCGAATCTCGGCCAACTCGGGCGACAGGGTGGCCAGTGCACCACAGCCCACGATACGGGCGCCGCCGTCAGGTTCATGATCGACAGCCACCAGGAAATCGCCCAGGGCGCGCTGGATCTGCGCTGCGCTGCGCGGCAGCATCAGGTTCTGTGCCGCGTACGCCCCAATCAGGGCGGACATGCTCGCCGCATCAGCGGCCTGTGCCGGACGTATACTAATGTCTGCCATTTCTGCCACCGCCTTTGGAGTGCGGCAGCCCGGCTGCCGCTTGGTCTCACCCACGCTACACCAGTGCGTGCATAATCCCGTCGAGCCGCTCGACGACGGTATCGATCTCGGCGTGCGTCATCACCAATGGCGGCACCAACCTTAGCACGTCCGGCCCGGCGTTGACCAGGATCAGACCGTGCGCCAGCCCCGCCTTGACGACGTCGTTGGCCGGGATGTCGAGCTGCACACCCAGCAGCAGCCCGCGCCCACGCACTTCCTGGATGTGCGGCGAGTTGATCTCCTGCAGCCGTTCCTGGAAATAGGCGCCCTTGGCCGCCACCGCGGCCAGGAAAGCCGGGTCGGCAATGCGCCGTACGACCGCCTCGGCGACCGTGGCCACGAACGGCCCGCCGGCAAAGGTGCTGGCATGGTCGCCCACCGCCATGACGTCGGCCACGGCCTGGGTCATGAGAATGGCGCCCATCGGCAGCCCACCGGCCAGCGGCTTGGCCACCGTGAGCAGGTCGGGCGCCACGCCGTACCCCTGCCAGGCCCACAGCGTACCCGTACGCCCCAGGCCGCACTGCACTTCGTCGAAGATCAGGAGGGCGTCGTGCGCGTTACTNNGCTCACGCAGACCGTGCAGGAACTCCGCGGCGGCGGGATAGATGCCACCCTCGCCCTGCACCGGCTCGACGATCACGGCGCAGACGTCATCCTGGATGGCCGCTGCCGCGCTCGCCAGGTCGTTGAACCCGGCCACCCGCACGCCCGGCATCAGCGGTGCGAACGGTTCCTGGTACTTGGGCCGCGGCGTGGCCGCCAGCGAGCCAAACAGGCGCCCGTGAAAGGCGCCGCTGAACGAGACGATCGTGTGTTTGCCTTCGCCGTGCCGTACGCGTGCCCGCTTACGCGCGAACTTGAAGGCGCCCTCGTTGGCGCTGGCGCCGCACAGGCTGAAGTGCACGCGCTGGGCAAAGCCGCTGGTTTCGACCAACAGCCGGGCCAGGCGCGCGCNCGGCGCCGTGTGGTAGAGGTTGCTCACGTGCCAGAGGCCCGCGGCCGCTTCCTGCGCCACCGCCGTCAGCTCGGGGTCGGCATACCCCAGTGCGTTGACGGCAATCCCGGCCACACAATCGATGTAGGCCTGACCTGTACTGTCGTAGAGGGTCGCGCCGTGGCCGCTGGTCAGGACGAGGTCGGGGCGGCTGTAGACTTGCAGGATATAGTCGTGTTCGGTCTGAATTGTATCGTAAGCGTTCATTTGCGCTCCCATGTGTGAGCTTGTGACATTCTCTGTGTGCCCCGGGTTTAGCCGGGCTTTGGCATGTTCAGGCTTCGACAGGCTCAGCCCGAACGGATTCAGGCTTCCGTTCGGCTGGCAATGACCGCTGTGCCGCCGCCGTTGGCCAGGCCAGGCAGATCGGTGATCACTACCTGGTAGACGCCACGCGCCACCGCCTCAGTGGCGCTGCGCACCTTCGGGATCATACCGCCGGTGATGTGACCCTCCGCGATCGCTCCTCGACCTGGTCCACGGTCAAGGCGCGCGGCACGGCCGGCAATCAGCACCCCGGCACGTTACTGACCATGACCAGCTGGTTGGCGCCCAGGGCGTGGGCCACCGCGGCGGCGACGTGATCGGCGTTGACGTTGTAGGTCTGACCGTCTTCGCCCAACGAAACGGGCGAAATTACCGGCACCAGCCCTGGGCCAGCAGGCCGCGCAGGGGCGCCGCGCACGGCCGTGATGCGGCCGACGAAGCCGAGGTCGGCGCCATCGATCTGCATACGATCGACCTGCACCAGGTTGAAATCGACGCCGGTGAGGCCGATAGCATCGACGCCGCCATTGACCAGCCAACGCACCACGCGTGTGTTGACCAATCCGCTGAGCACCATCTCGACCAGGCGCAGGCTGTCCGGGCCGTGACCCGCAGCCCCTGCACGGTCTCGAACGGCACGCCGAGCTGCGTGTGCAGCTGCGCGATCTCCTTACCCCCGCCATGCACGATCACCAGGTGGGCCGTGGTGTGCAGCACATGCACCGCGGCGACCAGGCGCGAGAGGAACTGCGTATCATCGATTTCGTTGCCGCCAATTTTGATGACGATCGTCGGCTTCTGCTCGCTCATGTCAAACCTGTCGTTTCTGGCCAGCCGAACATCACATTCAGATTCTGTACGGCCTGGCCGCTGGCGCCCTTCAGCAGGTTGTCGATACTGCTGGTCACGATCAGCAGACCATCGGACTGCGGGCTGAGGCCGAGCGCGCAGCGGTTGGAGTTCACGGTGTGTTGCAGGGTCGCCACCTGGTGCAGGGGCAGGAGATGGATGAACGATTCGTGCGCGTACTGCGCCTGATACAGGGCGTGTANTCCGTCGTCGCCAATGCCCGCCGGCAGATCGACATAAATGGTGCTGAGGATGCCGCGGTTGACGGGGAGCAGGTGGGGTGAAAAGATGACCTGAAAACCGACGTTCGCGGCCTGGGCATACAGCTGTTCTTCCATCTCGGCCAGGTGGCGGTGTTGGCGACCGATACTGTAGGNGGAGAAGTTCTCGTTGACTTCGACGAAATGGCTGGCCAGCTTCAACCCACGCCCGGCGCCGCTGACCCNCGATTTGCTATCGGCGATCACGCGGCCCCGCAGCAGGCCNNGGCGTGCCAGCGGAGCCAGGCCCAGGATGATACTGGTGGGGTAACAGCCGGGGTTGGCCACCAGGCGGGCATCGGCAACCGCTGCCCGGTGCAGTTCGGGCAGCCCGTAAACCGCGCNGGCCAGCAGGTGCGGCTGGGTATGCGGCGTTTTGTACCAGCGCGTGTAATTGTCGGCGTCACGCAGGCGAAAATCAGCGCTCAGGTCGATCGCGCGTACCCCGCTGTCCAGCACCTGGGCCACTGCCGTCATCGACGCCGCGTGGGGCAGGCACAGGAAGACGACATCGACCGTATCCAGGCGTGTGCGTAGCGCCTGTTCCAGCGGCAGCAGCTCGTCATCCCACGGGCAGGGAAAGACACTGCTCAACCGGCCGCCAGCGTTCGATTCCGACGTCAGCCAGGCCAATTCTACGTGCGGGTGCCGCCGCAGGATCTTGATCGNCTCGTAACCCGTATAGCCGGTGGCTCCGGCAATGCCTGCTCGAATCATGGTTGATCTTTCATTACGCAGTTATCCGAACCCAACAAAAAGCTCTCCGCCTGGAGAGCTTTTGTTGCCACGTACTTCTATCGAACCCCACCCTGGGTTGGCCCAAAGCAAACTATCCAGACGTTCGTCCGGCAGTCCTCCACGGGCCCTAGGGGAGGGGTGTAGTCAAACACAGTTCTTTGCACCATCGGTCGTTTGCTGGTCGTAACACCAGTGGCCCGGACTATAACATAGATGAGGAGTCTTGTCAAACGACGAAAAACTACGAACATGCCCTCTCCCATCAACTGGCCGGCGGCGTGATGCCTTTCTTTTGCAGTTCGGCATTGATCACCTGCTCGAATTGGGCCAGCGGCACCGCGCCGAGATGCGTACACCGTTGATAAACAGAGTCGGTGTGGAATTGACCTGCTTGACGGCGCCCTCGGTCGAGTCGCGGCGCACGATGCTCTCGGTCTGTTTCTGGTCGAGACAGGCGTTGAAGGCCGCCGTATCCAGGCCCAGGTCGGCCGCGTATTTCTTGAGGTCGGCGGTGGAATAGACCGCCTTCAGGCCCTGGTCCTGGAACAGTTTGTCGCCGTACTCCCAGAACTTGCCCTGGTTGGCAGCGCACTGGGCGGCGATGTGCGCCTCGTACGAGCTGTCGCGCAGGGGAAGTGTTTGAACTCAACCCGCAGCAGGCCGCTATCCACGTATTTCTTCTCCAGCGCCGGCAGCCGCTCCAGCGCGAAGGTTCGGCAGTGGCTGCAGTAAAAATCAGAAAAATCTTGCAGGACGACCGGCGCGCCGGCTGAGCCGAGGGTGGTGTCTGCGCTGGACCCCTGCACGCCCGCGCTGCTGTTGCGTGTCGAGTTGGAAACCAGGACGATCGCGATGACGGCCACGATGGCGATCCCGCCGATGACGAGCATCAGGTTGCGGCGCCGTTCGCGCTGCTGCTGCTGGGCACGTGCGGCGGCTGCCTTACGCCCCGAACGCTGCTCGATCAGCTTTTCCTCGCTGGACGGGGGCGGTGCACCCGTGCCGGCCGTGGGTGTGGATGCTTGACCGGAGGCCGGTGGCGGGCCACCCGACGTCCGTTTTTCTTCTTGGCCATGAACTCTTCTCACTCCTGCACCATGAATTCAACCGTCAGACACAGCCGGCCGGTGTCTGGCAGATACCCGGTGCAGCTGTGCGCCAACGTTTTACCTGCTCAGGCTGGCTCCAGAGAAACCCGGTTTTTGTCTCGCAGACCAGGGTCATGGCGCGATGAAAGGCCGTTGCACAGACGAGAGCCATGCCCGCACGAGAAAAACCCGGTTTCTGAACGACCGGCTGAGCAGATACGTTTTACCATCGATTGCCCAGGTACGCAACTTTGCGCCTGACGTTCCTGCCGCTACCTACCCGCAGTTGCGCGCAGGTCGTCTGCCAGCCGGCGGATGATCTTGTCGCGCACACGGGCCGCGCCGGTATCGGTGAGCGAACGGTCGGGCGCCTGATAGGTCAGGCGATAGGCCAGACTCTTGTGACCGGCCGCGATCTGCCCACCACGGTAGACGTCGAACAGACGCACATCGACCAGCAACGTGCCGCCGGCCGCGTGGATGGTCTGCATGACCTGTTCGGCCGTAATGGCCTCAGTGACCACGACCGCCAGGTCTTCCTTGATCGCCGGGTAGGCTGAGATCGGCGTGATTTGCACGTCACGCCGCGTGTAGGGCAGCAGCGGTTCCAACGCCAACTCGGCCACGACGACGCGCCCCTGCGTCGGCAGGTCGAACGCTTTGCGTACGGTGGGATGCAGCTCGCCCAGAACACCGATGTCCTGATCAGCCACGGTCACGCGCCGCGTGCGGTGAACGCCGGGTGCGTGGTGGCCAGGTAACGCACCCGTCCCCGGTACGCCCAGCCGGTCGAGCAGAGTCTCCACGACCCNCTTGAGGTCGTAGAAATCGAACACGTTGGCCGCGTCGCCGCGTAACCATGACTCGGCCGCGCGGCCCGTCAGCGCCAGGCTGAGGTGACGCGGCTCGGCTGGCAGCAGTTCTGTGGCCATAGGCCAGTAGACCCGACCGACCTCGAACATGGCCACGCGCTCGGCGTAGCGCAGATTGGCTGCCACGATCTGCAAGAGGTTGGGCAGCATACTGGAGCGCAGGACGCTGCGTTCGACGCTCAGCGGGTTGGCCAGTTGCACGGAGTCCGCCGCGCAGCAGGGCCGGCAGCGTGTAGCCGGCCGACGGTTGCGGCTCGGTCCAGCCGGCGCCCTNNGATTGGCGACCAGCAGGCGGGCATTGTCGTCGTTGCCGATGAGCGGGTAGGTGATGATGTCCTGCAAACCACAGCCGATCAGCACGTCACGAACCTGCGTTTCGCCCTCCAGCACCCAGTTGCGGCGCTGCGGCGGCAATACCGAGGCCAGCAGCGTGGCTGGGATCTGGTCGAAGCCGACNNGACGCGCGACCTCTTCCACCAGGTCGGCGGGGATGGCCAGGTCGAGGCGGTGCCAGGGCACAGTCACGTGCAGCGGCGCACCGGCGGCGACGCGGCACTCCAGCGCCTCGAGGCTGCGCGTCACCGTGGCTGAGTCAACGGCGATGCCCAGCAGGCGACGCACCTCGGCATCACTCAGCAACACCTGCACGTCACGCTGGCGGACGGGGTAGGCGTCGATCACACCCGGCACGACCTCGCCGCCGGCCAGTTCAGCCATGAGCCAGCGGCGCTGCGCGGCCAGGGGCGGCAGGGTGGCCGGGATGCCCTTACCGAAGCGCGCCGAAGCCTCGCTGAAGAGTTTGAGGGCGTGCGCCGTGCGCCGGGTGTTGATGTTGTCGAACGTGGCCGCTTCGAGCAGGATGTTGGTCGAGCCGGCGTGCACCTCGGTCTCCGCGCCGCCCATGATGCCGGCCGCCGCAATCGCGCCGGCCGTGTCGGCGATCAGCAGCATCTCGGGGCTGANGGCGCGATCGACGCCGTCCAGCGTCGTCATGCGCTCACCCGGTGCGGCGCGGCGCACGATGATCACCGGTTGGGTGTGGCCGGTGTGTTGGGCGCGGGCCAGCAGCCGGTCGTAATCAAAGGCGTGCAGCGGCTGGCCCCATTCAAGCATCACATAGTTTGTGATATCGACGACGTTGTTGATGGGCCGTTGACCAGCCAGGCGCAGGCGGTCTTGCAGCCAGCGCGGTGACGGGCCGATGTGCACGTTGCGGATGAGCATCGCCGTGTAGCGCGGGCANNGGTCGGGATCGCGAATCTCGATCTGGCAGAAAGGCTCGTCTACCCCGGGTGGGTCGGGCACCTCGGAGGGTGCGACCAGCCCGGCGATGGCGGCCAGCATGGGCTGCGTTCGGCGCAGGGACGTTCCGGTCAGGGCGGCCACCTCACGCGCCACGCCGATCAGCGAGAGGGCGGGCCAGATTGGGCGNNTCAGGTCGATATCGAGCACGGTGTCGCCCAGATAGTCGGCCAGGGGCATACCGACCGGGGCATCGGCCGGCAGGAGAAGAATCCCCTCATGGTCGTCGCTCAGGCCGGNCTCCTTCTCCGAACAGACCATACCTTCGGAGCGAATGCCGCGAATTTTGCCGGCTTTGAGGCGTACNNGAATTTTTTCCGCACTGTGACCATCGATCAGGCGTGCGCCGACGGTGGCAAACGGCGCCTTCAGGCCGGGCCGCTCGACGCCCTGGTACGGGTACAGGTTGGGCGCGCCGGTGACAACGGTGAGCGGTTCAGACGCACCATAATCGACCGTCGCCAGCACCAGACGGTCGGCATCGGGGTGCCGGTCGATGCGCAGAATCTCGCCAACGAACAGTTTGTCGCGTTCCCAGGCCTCGCCGACGTGCTCGATGGCGGTGACTTCCAGGCCGGCCAGGGTCAGACGTTCGGCCAACTGGTCGGGCGGCAGGGTGATCTCGACGTAATCGCGTAACCAGTTCAACGGGATTTTCATGCGAACTGCTCCAGGAAGCGTAAGTCGTTGGCGAAGAAATAACGGATATCGTCGATGCCATGTTTGAGCATCGCAATGCGTTCAGGCCCATGCCGAACGCGAAGCCGGTGAACTCGTCGGGATCGTAACCGCCGTTGCGCAGCACGACGGGGTGCACCATGCCGGCGCCGCTGATTTCGAGCCAACCCGTATACTTGCACAACCGGCAGCCGCGGCCGCCACACAGGATACAGTCCATATCGACTTCCACCCCTGGTTCGACGAAGGGAAAGTACGAGCAGCGGAAGCGCAGTTGGCGACCTGCACCGTACAACTGGTTGGCGAACTCGACCAGGGTGCCCTTCAGGTCGGCCATCGTGACGCCGCGGCCCACGGCCAGGCCCTCGACCTGGTGAAACATGAAATCGCTGCGCGTGGTGACCTGTTCGTAACGAAAGCACTTGCCCGGCAGGATCACGCGGATCGGTTCGGGCGCGTACTGGCGCATGGCCCGAACCTGGCCGGGTGACGTGTGCGTCCGCAGGAGCACGCGCGGTCCTGAGTGTAGAATGTGTCCTGCATGTCGCGCCGGGTGGTCGGGTGGGATGTTGAGGAGTTGGAAGTTGATCTCGTCCAACTCCACGTCGGGTGCGTCGTACACTTGAAAGCCCATCTGGGCGAAGATGGCGTAGATGTCTTGCAGAATCGCGTGGCTGGGGTGCCGGCGTCCCAGTTGGGGTGGGCGGCCGGGCAGGGTGACGTCGACCGTTTCAGCGGCCAATGTGCGGGTCAACTCCAACTGTTCGAGCGCCTCGCCGCGACCGTGAACGCGGCTTCGAGCAGCGTTTTGACGCGGTTAGCCTCGGCGCCGGCGGCCGGGCGGTCCGCGGGGGCAACTGGCCGAGTCCGCGCAGGGCCGCGGTCAGGCCACCCTTTTTGCCCAGGTAGGTCACGCGCCAGGCTTCGAGCGCGGCCGGCGCGTCGACCGCGGCCAGGGCGGTGAGCGCCTCCTGTTCCAGTGCACGCAGTTGTTCGAGCATGTGTGGCTTCTCCTTCTCCAAATAAAAACGACTACAGACCGTCAGGGACGGTGTGCAGTCGTGCACGTGCCGTGGTACCACCCTGTTTGAGCGCCGGGTTACGCCGGCGGCTCCACTCAGCCCGGTGGATCGTGGGGGCAGACGCTTCATCTGCCCGTTGACCGACCGGATGCCCAGGTAACGGTGGGCGGCCGGGGCGCACTACGCGGGTTCGGGGCCGTTTCACTCGCCCGGCTCCGGAGCGAACTTCGGTGGAGACGCACACAGTCGGGCTTCCAGCCAGTGACCCAACTTCTCTGCGAGGCGTAACTCGACCTACTTTTCTCCATCACAGCCGCTGTGTGGTGAACGAATCGATTGTGGCGCTATTATCGCCACACGTGCCGGTTTTGTCAAGACCAGGGGCAACAGTCTGCCCACAGACCCCCACCCTCAACCTGCGATCCCGCACCCGAACCTCCGCCGATTTACAGCGCCCCACACTGCATCCTGCCCCCATTTAGACAAATCCACCAAAACGCATACAATACCACCCCGTATCATCCCGTTTCAACGTCTGTACTCATCCTATTGATATCGGAGTCGTCCATGGGAGACATCTATGGCCAGGTGACAGGCTGGGGAGCCTATACGCCGGCCAGAATCGTGACCAACCACGACCTTGCGCAGACCCTCGACACCAGCGATGACTGGATCGTGCAGCGCAGTGGTATCCGTCAGCGCCGCATCGCGGCGGACCACGAAACCACCTCAACCATGTGTGTCGAGGCCAGCCGCCAGGCGCTCGCCCGNGCGAACCTGTCGCCCACCGACCTCGACCTGATCATTGTTGCAACATCCACGCCCGACTTCTTCACACCGCCGGTCTCCAGCCAGGTGCAGCACGCCCTGGGTGCACAAAACGTGCCGGCCTTCGTCCTGACAACCGGCTGCACTGGCTTCGTGTATGCGCTGACGACCGCCTATCAGTTCGTGCATACCGGCACCTACCGCAACATTCTGGTGGTGGGCGCGGAACTGCTCAGCCGCTTCGTCGACTGGCGCGACCGTTCGATGTGTGTACTGTTTGGTGATGCCGCCGGCGCGGTTGTCATCCAGGCCACCGGTGAGCGCTGCGGTCTGCAGAGTTTCGTACTGGGGTCGGACGGCAGNTCAGGGGCGCACATCATCATGCCTTCGGGCGGTTCGGCGCGACCGTTTGGCGCCGAGGTGCTGGCCGATGGAACGTACTACATCCAGATGAACGGTCGTGAGGTGTTCAAGTTCGCCTCACGCGTGCTGGGCCGCGCCTGCCAGCAGGCGCTCAACCAGGCCGGCCTGGGGATGGACGACATCGATTGGATCATTCCCCACCAGGCCAACCTGCGCATCATCGAGGCGGCCNNGCGCGACATGCGCCTGCCGCTCGACCGTTTCATCGTCAACATCGATCAGTACGCCAACACTTCAGCCGCGTCGATNCCCCTGGCCCTCGCCGAGAACCTCGACAGCGGCCGCATTCGGCCCGACGACCGTCTGCTACTGGTCAGCTTTGGCGCCGGCCTGACCTGGGGCGCCGCCGTACTGCAACTGGCGCCGACGCGGATCATGTAAAACAACGCCACCCAGCGGCTGGTGGTATGGCCACCAGCCGCTGGATGAATCTGCATCAATCCTCGGTTTTCTCCACCCAGAAATCCCGAACCTGCTCAAAACGCGAGATTCGTTCGCCGATCTTGAGAATCTCCTTCGGGTAGAATTCCAACATCACATCACACAANNCGGATACTCTCGCTTGCACACCCTCCACAGCATAATCTATTAGCATGACGGTGAAGAAATTCGTGTCGTCCTCGTAAAAACGCGCTAATCGATCGACAGAAGTGAGGTTAGGCATGCTGAACTTCATGTCAGTTCGGTGGGTTTTGACATCGACCACGTAATACAAGCCATCGCGATCCTGAAATGCAAGGTCAGCCATGGCTCGACGAGCGAAGTTCGCCGAATACTGGCTGCAGTGCTCTCCCAGAATGGTTTCAAAGGACGATGCGATGATGCTCTCGATTGCGTCCCCTGCAGCACGTGGGCTTTGTGCGGTGTTGCGTGATAGGAAATCCGGACTCTTGTTGATTAGGTCACGGACGCGGGCTTGAATGACTTCGATTTCCTCGATACGAAAAAGCCGGCTCTTCATGATTCATGCTCAAAAGGGGTGTTTGTCTATTTGACCCGGGATTTGATCGCATGTTTCTAGTTTGCTGAAAAATGAGCGTATTGCGTTCCCAGAAATAACCACCTGAGTAACCCTGAATGTGAGGCCCACGATCCGCCAGTTCCAGGCGTTTCTCAGCCAGCAAACAATATATCTCCTCCTTTTCGATACCAATGAATTGCCTGCCCAGCTTCTTTGCCACTACGGATGTAGTTCCAGAACCCAAAANAGGATCGAGAACCACATCGCCGGGTCGAGAGCTGGCGAGCACAAGTTTTGCGATGAGTTTTTCTGGCTTTTGGGTAGGGTGATCAGTGTTCTCTGGCATAGACCAGAACGGTACCGAAATGTCAGTCCAGAGATTNNCAGAAGGGTGTGTCACGCGAAAGTCACCATCTCCGTCTGCACTCCAGCCTTTAGGTGTGCCCGTTTCGTCCCGATAAGGCGCTATCACACGACGCTTGAGCTTGACCGCTTCGACGTCGAAGTAATAATCCTGGCCAAGCACGCAGAACCAGATGTCTTCCGAACAGTTTTTCCAGTTGCGCGACGCACCCCGTCCCTTTTCGCGCTCCCAAGAAATTCTGTTCTTGACAATGAAGTAATCTTCAAGTACGCGCTGCACGATCCCTGAAGACTGCCATTCGCTGCATACATAAATTGATGCGGTCGGCTTCAAGAGAGGAACCAAAAGGGCGAGCCAGGAATGGACCCAGTCTTCGTAGCTGGCCGAAGCCCTTTTCGTGAATCTGGTATCTCCGAAGGTTCTGGTGAGATTGTAGGGTGGGTCGATGATCAACAAATCGACTGACTTTTGGGGTAGCAGCGGCAGTATCTCAAGCGTATCGCCGTAAATCGTCCGCCCAACGCAATCAGGCAGCGATACAGGTTCGTGCAGTTCGCAAAGGCGCTGTCGAAGCCGATTCACATCGTCCTCGGAAAGCGAAATGGTTCTGTTACGCGGTGCCCTTGATTTCGGTGCCTCCATGTCAACCTCCAGACGGCTCCTCCGCCTCGCCCCCTACCTTCCACTGGATACCACCCAAAACCCCTGCTTGGGGTCGAAATCCTGCGGCATTTTGATCTCACCAAAACGTCGTTCGTAGCGGGTGAGGTTTTCGCCAAGGGCGTGATAGAAGAGCTTCGCGTTGAGTGGGGTCATGACGATGCGTGCGCGAATCTTGACCTGCGGCACGTTGGGCAGCAGCTGCCCCAAATCGAGAACCACTTCCGACGGTGAGTGGTTGATGATCGCGAAGTTGGCGTAGACGATCTCCAGCGTGGCCGGCGGCTCGACATTGATGCNGGACCGGGCGGTGGGTTGGTGGACATGGGCTGTTCTCCATTACGAATACAAATTCGCGCCGACGGTCTCTGTAAATTGACGCAGCGCGAGTACCCTCAAGTGCGGCTGGTGCACGCTAAACCTGCGCATCGGCGTGCTCGACTCCGCTGCCACTGTCAAGGTCAGGCAGCAGATGCGTGAACCACGTCAAAAACACGATGCAGGCTGACCCTGCATCGTGTTCTGGAGCCTATCCGAATCGTAACTGCTCAGGCTGGATCAGAGAAACCGGGTTTTTATCTCGCAGACCACCGTCACGGCGCGATGAAAGGCCGTTGCACAGACGAAGACCATACCTGCACGAGAAAAACCCGGTTTCTGAACGGCTGGCTGAGCAGTTACTCCGAATCACCCAGTGTACACGCCAGAATACCGCCATGTAGCAGCCTTGCGGATAGGCCCTTAACGGTGCGATCGACTAGAACGGAATGTCCTCGTCGTGTAAGTCGCCCGGTGGGGCAAACTCGTCGGCCGCGGGCTGCGTTGGCCGGCTCGCTGGCCGGGTGCTGCCGGCGTAACCGCCAGCCGGTGCACCGCTGCCCGGCGCCAGGGTATCACTCCGCCCCCAGGAAACGAACCTCACGTGCGGTGAGCCCAGCGTCCCGCGGGGTGCCATCCTGTGCCACAAATGCACTCGCTTCGACTTCGCCTTCGACCATGACCTGGCGTCCTTTGCTCAGGTACTGGTGGCACGTTTCTGCCAGCTGCCGCCAGGCCGTCACGCGGAACCAGGTTGTCTTGTCCTGCATGGTGCCATCCGCGGCCTTCCAACGCCGGTTGACGGCCACGTTGAAACTCGTCACCGGTATCCCACTCGGGGTGTAGCGCATTTCAGGATCAGATCCCAGGTTTCCGATGATCATGACTCTCTGCCACATTGTCTTGTGTCCTTTCCCTGCCTTGTGTGCATTCTCGCAGTAGCCCGATCGCCACCTGGTGGGTGCGCGGTGCGGGTAAGGTCGCCGGTTGTACCGCTGACTACTTGCCTGAATTGTAGACGAGGCGGGTTGTTTTGTCAAACTAGAACAAAAGTTCTGGCATGTTTCAGTTTGGGTCCCACCTCGCCACAGCCTCCCCGTTCACCCTTCACCCGCTCGCCCTGAGCTTGTCGAAGGGCGAGTTCCCCCAACTAAAAATCCACGCCAGGCGTTCGGCCATTGCTCCTGGATAGCCCGCGCTCATGCCGGGATCAGGACCAACGCCGCGGCATCCAGCGCCAGGTGCAGCGTCGCACCCACGGCCGGCGCGACCGGCGTGGCCGGCAGGTTGAACCGCAGCACGGGCGCCTCGCCCGCCGGCTGCACGCTGACCTGGTAGTGGCCGCCGCGAAAGAAGCGCTGCACCACACGAACTGCCAGGCAGTTAGGGGCGCCATCCGCCGCGGNGCAAATGTGCGCCGCGTCGGGACGAATCAACACCGTGACCGTCGCCCCCAGCGCCGCCGCGCCGGCCACTGGCCGCGGTATGACCAGTACGCCCAACGGCGTTGTGACCACCCACTCGGGGTCGGCGGCCACCACCTGACCGGCAATCAGGTTGGTCAGGCCCAGAAACTCGGCGACGAAGCGGTTCACCGGCTGCCCGTACACCTCCTCTGGCGCGCCGCGCTGCACGATCTGCCCCTGGTTCATGACAAGCACCTGGTCGGCGACGGCGAAGGCCTCCTGCTGGTCGTGCGTCACGTACAGGGTGGTCAGGCCGATCCGCTGCAAGATCCGCCGCAGCTCGGTCATCGNCTCATCGCGCAGCGTACGGTCGAGCGACCCCAACGGCTCGTCCAACATCAGCAGACGTGGATGCGGCGCCAGGCTGCGCGCCAGGGCCACCCGCTGCTGCTCCCCGCCCGACAGTTCGTAGACGCGGCGTTGTCCGTAGGCCGCCAGATCGACCAGTTCGAGCATCTCCTGCACACGNNCCCGTACGGCCGCGGTCGGTAGGCGCTGCATGCGCAGCCCGAACGCGACGTTGTCCCAGACGTTGCGGTGTGGAAAGAGCGCGTAGTCTTGAAACATCAGCCCAAAGCCGCGGGCATGGACGGGCGTCTCGGTCACATCTTNCCCGCGGAAGAAGACGCGGCCGTGGTCGGGCGCGAGTAATCCGGCCACGATGCGCAGCAGGGTCGTCTTGCCACAGCCGCTGGGCCNCAGCAGGCAGGCGATTGTGCCCTCTGCGACGGCCAGCGAAACGTCGTTCAGCACTGGCGTCTGGCTCAGGGCTTTGGAGACGTGGGCGACCTGCAAAGCGTCCATGGTCATTGGCCGGTTGTGGCCCGCGGGCGGTGGTTATCGTGCATATTCAGAATTCACCAATGTCCTGATAACGGAACTTCTCCAGCAGCACGAAGGCCAACGCGCACACCAGCATGAGCAGCGTGCTGGCAGCCAGGGCCTGGCCGTAGTTGAGTGGGCCAGGCTGGCCCAGGAAACGGTAGATCACCACGGGCAGGGTGGGCGTCTGCGGGCGGGCAATCAACGCCGTCGCGCCAAATTCGCCCATCGACACGGTGAAGGCGAAGATGGCGCCCACCAGCAGGGCGGGAAAGATGATTGGCAAATCGANCCGCGCCACGCGCAGCGGTGAAGCGCCGTGAACGGCCGCCGCCTCACGCAGGTGCGGGTTGGNCCCGCGCAGCACCGGCAGCAAACCGCGGATCACGAACGGCAGGGCCACCAGCGTGTGCGCCAGCGGGATCAGCAGCGGCGAGGCGCGCAGGTTCAGCGGCGGCCGGTCCAGGGCGATGATGAAGCCCAGGCCCAGCGTCACGGCCGAAGCGCCCAGCGGCAGCATGAAGAGCGGGTCGAGCAGTGCGCTCAACCGGCGGTGCGGCCGCACGATCAGGTAAGCGCTCAGCACACCGAGCAGCAGCGCCAGGGCCATCGTCGCCGTGGCGAACACCACCGAATTGGCCAGCGCCACGACCGGCGGCACGAACAGGATCGACTGCCGGCGGTTGACGAACAGTTCCTGGTAATAGGCCAACCNCCAGCCATCGGCGGTGGCCAGTGAGCGCATGACCAGGGCCAGCAGCGGCGTCACGAGCAGCCCCACCAGGCCCAGAACGACGCCGTACACCAGCAGGCGCTGCGGCCAGCTGGCCGGTGGACGTTGTACCGCCTGCTGGGGACGGAAGTGCAGCAGCACGGACGAACGCGCCTGNNCGCGGGTGTAGACCGCCATGACGGCAAAGGTCAGCAGCATCTGCAAGAGCGCCAGCGCTGCGGCCATCGGTAGGCGGAACAGGTTGATCGCCTGGCGGTAGATCTCGACCTCCAGGGTGGCAAAGTGCGGCCCGCCCAGGATCAGGATCACGCCAAAGCTGGTAAAACAGAACAGAAAGACCAGCAGGGCGGCCGCCAGGATCGAGGGCAGCAGCAAGGGCAGGGTGACGGTGCGCAGCACCTGCCAACGGCTGGCGCCCAGGACTGCCGNCGCCTCCTCCAGGCGCGCATCGAGGTTAGCCCAGAAGCTGCCCACCATGCGCATGATGACCGTCGTGTTGTAGAAGACGTGCGCCAGCAGGATGATCCAGATCGTATGCTCCAGGCGGATCGGCGCTGCTTGCAGGCTGAACACGCGTATCAGCCACAGGTTCAGCCCGCCGCGCGGCCNCATCAGGGCGGTGAAGGCGGCGGCAACCACGACCGTGGGCATGACGAAGGGGATCGTGCTCAGCGCNNGCACGAGCGATTTGCCGGGAAAGCGAAAACGGGCAAATACATAAGCCGCGGGCAGCCCGGGCACGAGCGTCAGCAGGGTTGACACCGCCGCCTGCCAGGTCGTAAACCACAGGAGGTGTGCGTAGTAGGGCTGCCGCAGCATGTCGGCGAAGGGCGCCAGGTTCAGAACGCCGTCCGGCGCCAGGCTGATGCGCAGAATGGCCAGCAGCGGATAGACGAAAANAAGCCCCAGGAAGACAATCGGCAGCAGGAACAGCAGCGTCGTGATACTGCGCGTTACCGTCGGTGTCATCTCAGCGTAGCACGACCGTCGTCCACGCGTCGATCCAGGCGTCACGCCGGGCCGCGATGGTGGCCGGTGCGATTTGGGCCGGCCGCTGGGNGGTGGCGGCATACTGCTGGAACAGCTCCGGCAATCGGGCCAGATGGTTGGCCGGGTAGACGAACATTTGCAGCGGGATGTCCTCCTGGAAGGCCGGGCTGAGCATAAAATCGACCCACTGCCGCGCCAGTTCAGGCTGCGCCGCACCGCGCAGGATGCCCACGAATTCGACCTGGCGGAAACAGGCGCCCTCGGGCAGGATATTGCCGGTGGGTGGTACGCTCAGCTTGCCTTCGCTGAAGTAGACCTCGGCCGCCGGACTGGTGGCATAACTGACGACGAGTGGACGGGTCCCCTGGCCGCTGCTGCCGGAGAACTGGTTGTAATAGGCGTCCTCCCAGCCGTCGGTCACCAATACGTCGTNTCGCGCAGGCCTCCACCAGTCGAGGTACCTGTCTTCACCAAAGTAGGCGACACTGCCGATCAGGAAAGCCAGACCGGGTGATGAGGTGGCCGGATTCTCCACGACCAGCAGGCCGCGGTACTCTGGCCTGGCCAGGTCCTCCAGGGTTTGGGGCGGCGGCAGGTTCTTCTCGGCGAAGTACGACTTGTCATAGTTGAGACAGACGTAACCGAAATCGACCGGCAGCAGCCGCTGGTCCGGGTCGAGCAGATCGGCCGGGATGTTGGCCAGGGCCGGCGCGGCGTACGCTTCGAAGATGCCGGCATCCANGGCCCGGCTGAGGAACGAATTGTCCACGCCAAAGAACACATCGGCCAGCGGGTTCGCCTTGCTGAGAATGGCCTGGTTCAGCGCACTGCCCGCGTCGCTGGCCTTGATGAACTGGACATCGGCGTTGTGCGCCTGCTCGAACTGTGCGATCACGGCCTCGCTGGCGGCAAAACTGTCGTGCGTCATGACGGTCAACGTGCGCCGCTCAGCGGGAGGCGACGCCGTGGGTGTTCCCGCGCCGCAGGCGGTCAGAAGGACGCTGAGCGCCACAACCAACCCTAACAATCGAAACCACGTACGCATACGAATCCCTCCTTACTGACCACTCCGTGCGGAGCCTGCCCGAATCACCCTGCCCGCACGCCAGAGTACGGTCATTCGGTCGGCGGATCGGTTTCCGGTCGCGCGCTGTGCACAACGAGCAGCCGGCCGCGCGCCACGCGCACCCCGACCTCTCCGCCGGTCAAAACATTGCTGATCCCGCGTACTGCCCAGCGNNGCAGCGGCTCGCCATGCAACGGCCACTCGACGGCGTCCACTGCGACGCCATCGACGTTGCCATCCACCGGCACCAGTGACAGCACATCACCCACCTGGCCCTTGATCCACACCGGCTGGTCAGGCTGCACCAGCCGCACCGTCTGGTATCCCTCCGCCAGGCGTACGGCTAACCCCGNCAGGTTGGGGCGGGTGAGCAGCAGCACATTGGCCAGGCTCTGGTCGATGCGCCCACCCCAGCCGGCGACGATGACGATTTCNNGCGCGCCGGCCTGCACGGCGAAGTCCAGGGCCAGCTCCAGGTCGGTCTCATCCTTGCGTGTAGGCGCCGTGATGAAACGGCTGCCCGNCGCCCGCAGAGTGGCCGCGTCACGCGCGGNCAACGAGTCGAGGTCACCAATGACGACAGACGGTTGCCAACCCCAGCGCAGGCAGTGGCTGCCGCCCAGATCGACGGCGATCAGCAGGTCGTCGTCGGCCGGTTGAACCGTGCCGGGTGACTCTGGCTGTGGGCTACCCGCCACAACGATTGCACGCATGATCCCCCTCGACAAAAAGGCTGCTCCACCCAGGTGAAGCAGCCTTTCACAAACTTCGCTTTTTCCCTGCGCCGGCATTATCCGATCAGGTTCAAGGGGTCGAAGCCAGTGGATACCGCCAACACGGTGCACCGAGGCTTCCTCTCAGCCGGGTTCTCCCAGCCCCCATGACGGTATGCGGTTGTCAATCGCGCGGCCTCCGCGGCCTCCGCGCGGCCTCCGCGCCCTCAAGCGTAGAGGCCTGGGATGTCGTTCCCTATTCGAGCACCGGTTCGAGCAGCCCGGCGCGACCAGTTGTTCGACAAAGTTCCCATCGGCGGGTGTACTGGCCACGACGGTCAGTGTGATTTCCTGCGCGTCACCATTGACGTCCACCAAGACCGTGTCGCCCGGGGCAAAACGCCCGGCCAGCATCCCTTCGCTCAGCGGGTCATCGACCATATTCTGAATGGCACGCCGCAGCGGTCGCCNCCCAAAGTCCGGGTCGTAACCAATGTGGGCGATCAGTTCTTTGGCGGCCTGGGTCACCAGGGTCATGGTGTGTTCACGCAGCTGCTGGTGGACCCGTTTCAGTTCCAGGTCGACGATGTCGGTGATCTGTTCCTTGGTCAGGGCGCGGAAGACCATCACACCGTCGAGGCGGTTGAGGAACTCGGGGCGGAAGGTCTTCTTCAACGCTTCCATGACCCGGTCCTTCATCGCCTTGTACTCGTCCTCTTGCAGCTTGGTCTCGTCGCGGTTGGCCACAAAACCGAGGCTGGTGGCGCGTTTGATCAGCTGTGCGCCGACGTTGGAGGTCATGATGATGATCGTGTTGCGGAAGTCGACGCGGCGACCCTTGGCGTCCGACAGGTGGCCGTCTTCCATGATCTGCAAGAGCATGTTGAAGACTTCGGGGTGCGCTTTTTCGACCTCGTCGAGCAGCACCACCGAATAGGGGCGCCGGCGCACGGCTTCGGTCAGCTGACCGCCCTCTTCGTAGCCAATGTATCCGGGCGGCGCACCGACCAGGCGGCTGACGTTGTGCCGCTCCATGAACTCGCTCATGTCGATTTTGATGAGCGCTTCTTCGCTGCCAAACAGGAACTCGGCCAGGGTCTTCGCCAACTGTGTCTTGCCGACACCGGTCGGCCNCAGGAAGATGAAGGTAGCGATCGGGCGTTTGGGGTCTTTGAGTCCGGCACGTGCCCGGCGCACTGCCTTAGCCACGGCATTGACCGGCTCGACTTGACCGACCACACGCTGGTGGAGGGCCTTTTCCATCTCGAGCAGGCGGGCCGACTCCTCACCGGCGATGCGGGTGACCGGGATACCGGTCCACATGGCCACGACTTCGGCGATATCATCGGCGCTGACCGAGGGNNGGCTCCCAACCGACTCCCACCCCATACGCATCTGCTCGAGCCGTGNCTCCAACTCGACTTCGCGGTAGCGCAGGTCGATGGCATCGTCGTAGCGCTGCATGTTGAGCGCCTCTTCCTTTTCCTTCTGCAGACTACGCAGGCTGGCGAAGGTGTCGCGCAGGCTGCGGGCGTAGGGCGCCTTGTACATACGCACGCGGCTCGACGCTTCGTCGATCAGATCGATCGCCTTGTCTGGCAAGAAACGGTCGGGCACGTAGCGGGCCGACAGCGTCGCGGCCGCGAAGATGGCATCGTCGGAGATGGCCAGTTTGTGGTGCTCCTCGTAGGCGTCCTTGATGCCACGTAGAATTTCGATGGTTTCGTCGATGGTCGGTTCGACCACCTGCACCGGTTGGAAGCGGCGCTCCAGGGCGGCGTCACCCTCGATGTGTTTACGGTACTCGTCCAACGTTGTGGCGCCGATGCACTGCGCTCCGCGCGAGAGGGCCGGCTTCAGAATATTGGCCGCGTCGACCGCGCTGCCGGCGGCGCCAGCCCCCACCAGCATGTGCACTTCGTCGATGAACAGAATGCTGCTGGTCGCCTTGATTTCGTCGATGACCTTTTTCAGGCGCTCCTCGAACTGGCCGCGGTACATCGTGCCGGCGACGAGGGAGCCGACGTCGAGCATCAGCACACGTTTATTGAGCAGGGGTTCGGGCACGTTGCCCATGATGATGCGCTGGGCNNGGCCTTCGACAATCGCCGTCTTGCCGACGCCCGGTTCGCCAATGAGGGCGGGGTTATTTTTGGTGCGGCGCGACAGAATCTGGATGACGCGTTCGATCTCTTNTTCGCGCCCGATCACCGGGTCCAGTTTGCCCTCTTCGGCCTGAGCGGTCGNATCCAGGCCGAGTTGGTCCATCATCGGGGTCTTACGTTCCGGTTTCGGCTTCTCTTTGGAAAGCTGGGTCTGGCTTTGCAGGATGCTGCGTGCAGTTTGGGTGCGCACCTTGTCCAGGTTGATGCCCAGGCTGCGCAGCACGTTGACGGCGATGCCATCCCCTTCGCGCACCAGGCCGAGCAGCAGGTGCTCGGTGCCAATATAATGATGCCCCATCAACCGGGCTTCGTCGACCGCCAACTCGATGACACGTTTGGTGCNGGNGGCGAGGCTTGGTTTGCCAAAGGGTACCCGCTCGCCGCGACCCACCGTGCGCTCGACCGCGCGGATGACTTGGGGCGCTTCTACGCCCAATTCCTGCACCTTAACGGCCACGCCATTCTCTTCACGCACGAGGCCCAACAGCAAGTGTTCTGTCCCGATGTAATTGTGGTTCAGGCGCTGGGCTTCTTCCTGGGCCAGCGNCAGCACTCGGCGTGCACGTTTAGTGAAACGGTCGAATTTGTCAGACATGTATAAATGATCCTTCGTAAGGATACCGATCTCGCTCCGTCACGCCGCTGGCGAGGGGTGCAGGGAACAGGAGCATTTGCATAAAGACCGGCCTCGGTCGGAATGTCATCACCAACACCGGTACCATACCACACGATGCTCGCCAGTTCAGTAATATCTACCCGGTGAAATCCGGGTATTTTCCCAGCGTGAAAAACAGAGCCGGCACGCACGGCGCCTGCAATGAAACCGCCGGGTGCCGGACTCTGCTAAACTCATGTTCGGTCGAAACCTGACGTTTCGTGGTGGTCTTGCGCCAGCGAGACGCCAGGTCTCTTGAGAACATGGGTTCGGATCACGACCAGGTCAATCAGTCGTTTCTTCGGGCGCACCAACCGCATCGAATTCGTCGAAGGCGCCCAGTTCATCGACCGCGACGGCGCTGTCTTCGGCCAGGTCTTCAGCATCTTCGATGGCGGCCTGCGGATCGACCAGCTGCTCACGCCAGTCAACTTCCGCGTACTCCTCTTCGGGTACCTGGCGCAGGCTAAGGCCGATGCGCTTGCGCTGCGGGTCGATGCGAATGACGCGCAGCTTCAGGCGCTGGCCTTCGCGCACCGCTTCACGNNCGTGGTTGATACGCTTGGGCGAAAGCTCGGACAAATGAATGAGGCCTTCGATACCGTCGTCCAACCGGGCAAAAGCGCCAAAGTTGGTCAGGCGGGTGATTGTACCCTCCACGATCTGGCCCACGGCGTATCGTTCGTGCACCACGCTCCACGGCTCGGGCTGCAGGCGGCGCAGGCTCAGGCCGATACGGCGGCGGTCGGTGTCGACGTTGAGCACGTAAGCATCGACCCGCTGGCCGACGCGTAGAACATCTTTGGGGTGATCGATGTGCCCCCAGGAAATCTCGGACAGGTGCACCAGGCCGTCTGCCCCGCCCAGGTCGATGAAGGCGCCAAAGTCGGACAGGCTGGTAACAATACCGCTGACCGTGTCACCCTTCTTGGNCTCATTCAGCAGGCGGTCTTTGGCCTGTTTGCGCCAGTCGCGNNTGGCCAGGCGTTCGGACAGGATCAGACGGTTGCGCTTCTGATCGAGTTCGACGACTTTGAGGCGTAGTTTGGCGCCAACCAGTTCGGCCCAACGGGCGTCAGCCCCTTCGGGTGAATTATCCTTACTCGGCGGCGGCAGCGTGACCAGTTGCGAGGCTGGCACGAAGCCGCGCACACGGCCCAGGCGGACGGTTANCCCGCCGCGGTTGTAGCCGGTTACCGGCGCTCTGANAATGTCCTGGCTCTGCAGAAGCTCTTCGGCCCGTTGCCAGTCGCGTTCCTGTTGGGCGCGATGGAACGACAACACGACGTGGCCTTCTTCATCCTCGGGCCGCACGACGTAGACGAGAATCCNGTCACCGACCTGGAACCGGGATTGGGCTTCCTTCCCCATGCGTTCGAACTCGCGGTCGGCAATGATGCCTTCCGATTTGGCGCCGATGTCAACCAGAATTTCACTCGGTCGCACGCTGACAATCGTACCCTTGCGTACTTCACCAGTCTCGATGGGNNCGAAGGCAAATGACTGGTCCATCAGTTCGGCCATGGGATTGACAGCTTCGACCTCAAACACCTCCTGTCCAGCGGTCAGAGCGGGCGTAACTTCGCGGTTTTCCATTAGTAGCTGCTTACTCCTCCTTGGTGGGTAATGCTATTATAAATGATGAGGGATAACGCGCAAAACGGGGTTTTGGGGTTGGAGGTTGGGGGTACAGGGCGCCCGGTGGTTGGCGGCGGCGTGGGGTGCGCTGTGCGTTTTAGAGCCTATCCGAATAACCCGGAAAACGCGCCACAGTGTTGCCCAGTGACGGTTATTCGGATAGGCTCTTGGGTGGTTGGTCAACGGCGGCGGGCGGTGGGTTGGTTGTTGGCTGCGACCGCGGCCGGTTGGGGCCGCCGGTCTTCTGATCTTCGCGCATGTGGCAGTGTTTGTACTNTTTGCCGCTGCCGCACCAGCATGGGTCGTTGCGCCCNNCAGCGTGGCGCCGGCCCGGCGCACGGTGCGTTTCGGCGCCGTCCTGACGGTTGGTCCGTATCGCCTGTACCGGCCGCGCGCCGGCCTGGATGCGTGCGTGGTAGATGTGCTGCGCGATGTCACGCTGGATCGCGCTCATCGNCTCCTGGTACATCTCGTAGGCCTCTTTTTGTAGGCCACCAGGGCCGACCTGGGCCAGGGCACGCAGTCCGATGCCCTCGCGCAGTTGATCCAAATCGGTGAGGTGACGCTGCCAGCGGTGGTCGACCACCATCAGCATGATACGTCGCTCGGNCTCGCGCATCAACTTGCCAAACTCCGCCTCCTTGGCGTCGTACACCTGTTCGGCCAGTATGGCCAGGTCATCTGAAATCTGGTCGGGCGTCATTCCCTGCCAACGGTCACCGGTGACGTCGGCCGGCAGGGGTAGAATATTCAACGCTGCGGCATGCAGCGCATCCAGGTCCCANNCTCGCGCGTCCGAACCGGTCGTGAAGGACTTGACCANACTCATCCGCTCGTCAAACACCATGGTTTGTACGGTGGGTCGCATCGTGGCGCGGGTCAAAATCTGACGGCGCTGTGCGTAGATGATTTCGCGCTGCTTGTTGACCACGTCGTCATACTCGAGGACGTGTTTACGGATGTCGAAGTTGTAGCCCTCCACCCGNNGGGCGTTGGCGATCGACTTGCTGACCATACCGTGTTCGATCGGCACATCGTCATCGACGCCGAGCCGATTCATGATGCCGGCGATGCTTTCACCACCAAAACGGCGCATCAGGTCGTCCGACAGCGAGAGGAAGAAGCGCGATGACCCCGNGTCCCNCTGTCGTGCGGCGCGCCCACGTAGCTGATTGTCGATACGGCGGGCCTCGTGACGCTCGGTGCCCACCACGTGCAAACCACCCAATTCCCACACCCGCCGGCGATCACGCTTCACTTCCGCTTCGGCCGCGGCGTACGCAGTGTCCCAGACNNCCTCGGGCAGATCGGTCAGGTCATGACCATCCTTGCGCAGCCGATCACGGGCCAAACCCTCGGCATTACCGCCCAACAGGATGTCGACGCCGCGACCGGCCATGTTGGTGGCGATGGTCACCGCACCGGGTCGCCCGGCCTGCGCGATGATGATCGCCTCACGCTCGTGCTGTTTGGCGTTGAGCACGGCGTGTGTAATGCCGCGGCGGCTGAACAGCTTGGACAGCATCTCTGATGTTTCGATCGCCACCGTACCCACCAGCACCGGGCGCCCCTGCTGCTGCATGGCCGCGACTTCGTCGACGACGGCCTTAAACTTGGCTTCCTGGGTCTTGAAGACCGAGTCAGGGTAATCGACGCGCCGGAAATAACGCTCNNCTGGTTCGCACCCCGGTAGGTCGTCACGTCGACGCCGTCTTGCCGCTCGCTGACGGTGGTCAGCTCACCACGCCGCGCGGTACTCGATGTTGGTCGGGATGACGGTGACGTCCAGCTTGTAGATTTTGGCGAACTCCTCGCCTTCGGTGGCGGCGGTGCCTGTCATGCCGGCCAGCTTGTAGTACATGCGGAAGAAGTTCTGGAAGGTGATCGTGGCCAGGGTGAGGCTCTCACGCTGCACGCGTANCCCTTCTTTGGCCTCGATCGCCTGGTGCAGGCCCTCCGAAAACCGTCGACCAAACATCAGGCGGCCGGTGAACTCATCGACGATGATGACTTCGCCATCTTTGACGATGTAATCACGGTCGCGGTGGTACAGCACGTACGCGCGCAGGGCATTGTCCAGGTAGGGCGTCTTCTCGAAGTTGTCCTGATCGTACAGGTTTTGGATGCCCAGCATGTTTTCGATCTTGACAATGCCGTCGTCCGTCAGGGTTACAATGCGGTCTTTTTCTTCGACCTTGTAGTCTTCTTCGGGGCGCAGGTGGCGCACCAGGCTGGCGAATTTCTGGTAGAGGTCGGATGACTCCTGCGCAACACCGGAAATGATCAAGGNGGTGCGCGCTTCGTCGATGAGGATGTTGTCGACCTCGTCGACGATGGCGAAGTGCAGCTCNNGCTGCACAGCCTGGGCTCTTCTGAAGATCATGTTGTCGCGCAGGTAGTCGAAGCCGTACTCGTTGTTGGTGCCGTAGGTGATGTCGGCCTGGTACGCTTCACGACGGGTGACGGGCCGCAGGTTCTGGTAGCGGTCATCCACCGCCTGAAACGTCGGGTCATACACGAACGACCCCAGATCGGGGTTGGCCGCGGCCGATTGGATGACACCCACCGTCATGCCCAGGGCGTGATACACCGGTCCCATCCACTGCACGCCGATTTTCGACAGGTAGTCGTTCGGCGTCACCAGATGGGCGCCATGACCGGCGAGGGCGTTCAGGTACAGGGGCAGCGTGGCCACCAGCGTCTTGCCTTCGCCGGTGCGCATTTCGGCGATTTTGCCCTGGTGCAGCACGATACCACCGATCAGCTGAACGTCGTAGTGACGCAACCCAATGGCGCGTCGGGCCGCTTCACGAACGGCAGCAAACGCCTCTGGAATGGCTTCGTCCAGCACCTTGCCCTCGGCCGCCTTCAACTTTTTAGTGCTCTCTTCGTAAGCCGTTTTCAGACGGGCCTGCACCGTGGGATCGGTCTCGGTTTCGTAGGCGTAGCGCGCCTCGTTCACCTCAGCCGCCAGGGCTGCGTCACGGCGAGCACGCGGGCGCAGGGTTGCGGTGACGCCGCGCAGATCCGCATCGCTCGCGCGCTGCATGGCCGGCTCGAGGGCATTGATTTGGTCAATGATCGGCTGCAAACGCCGGATTTCCTTCTCATTGGGATCACCGGCGACCATCGTGATCAACTTCTTGAACATGAAACTGATTCAATCCTTTCGCCACCCGCGGCGTCGGTCCAGGAATCCAACGTCGCAGCGGCCCGTCAACTCGGGCGCGGTTTACAGACGGACGGCGGGTGCAAATCCACGGCACATCATCGCGCTAACTGCGACGTTCGTGTGTAACAATCCCTTCATTCTACCATTCGAGGAGGAAAACGTGCCACTGGGCGTCTGGCGGCCGCGCGTTCCGCGGGTGTGTGGTCACCCGGCGTGAGCGCCGGCTACTCGTTGAACAACTCACCGACCGATACGCCGACGTGGATGCGGCGGATAACCTCGCCCAGGAGGGAACCCACTGACAGCACGTGCAGTTTCTCGCAGCGTTTGTCCGGTGGGATATAGATGGTGTTACTCACCACGACCTCTTTGAACTCAGAGGCCCGCAGCCGTTCACTGGCCGGCGGCGACAGAACGGCGTGGGTCGCGCAGGCGTAGATGTCCTGGGCGCCCTCTTCGCGCAGGAATTTGCCCGCCGTGGTCAGGGTACCGGCCGTATCGATTTCATCGTCGACGACGATCACGTTTTTGCCATTGACGTCGCCAATCACGTTGAACATTTCGGTTCGGTCGCCNNGGTCGGCGCGACGCTTCTCGATGATCGCCAATGGGGCATCGATGCGCTGGGCGAAGTTGCGNNCCCGCCGCACCGCGCCAATATCGGGTGAGACGACGACCAGGTTTGGGATCTCGCAGGCCCGGAAGTACTCGACGAACTGGTGCAGCGCGGTCGGCTCATCGGTGGGAATCGTGAAGAAACCCTGGATCTGACCGGCGTGCAGGTCGATGGTCAAAANACGGTCAGCGCCGGCGACCGAAATCAGGTCGGCCACCAGGCGCGNCGTGATCGGCACCCGCGGCTGGTCTTNTTTGTCGGTGCGCCCGTAGCCGTAGTAGGGAATGACGGCAGTGATGCGCCCAGCCGAGTCACGACGCAGGGTGTCCATGAAGATCAGCAGCTCCATGACGTTGTCGTTCGTCGGCTGCGAGGTGGGTTGAATCAGAANAACGTCTTTACCGCGCACGCTTTCGTGGAGGCGGCAGAACGTGTTGCCGTTGGCGAATCGGAAGACATCCGCGCCGCCGAGCGGCACGCCGAGGTAGGCGCAGATCTCGCTGGCCAGGGCACGGTTGGCCGTGCCCGTGAAGATGGCCAGCTCGCCGTACATGGTCATCATCATGATCGACGATTCTCCCAGACCCTCAAACCACGGCCAGCAGGTGGTCGGCCGCTGTGTAAGGGTCGAGTTCACGCTGGGCCACGCGGTTGACCAGGGCATCCAGCCCCATCACCGGTACCCGTTGGGCCACGATTTCCAGCAGCCGGCGCCGGACGATGCTCTCCACTTCATTGGCGGCCCGCACACGCTCACGGGCGCCCAGCAAACCGCTCTGCTGCAAAAACGCCCAGTGCCCTTCGACCGCCTCAACCAGTTCAGAGATGCCGCTGTCCTGCAGGGCGATCGTCTTGACGATGGGCGGCTCCCAGGCCGAGGCTCGGGGCAGCGAAGGCGTATCGATGCGCATCAGCTGGCCGTGGTGCGAAATGCCGCGCACCTCTTCGGGTGCAATGCCCAGCATCATTCTCAGCGCGGTCACAGTACGATTGGCGCCCTCGCGATCGGCCTTGTTGACGGCGAAGACGTCGGCAATTTCGAGAATACCGGCCTTGATGGCCTGGACTTCATCGCCCAGGCCGGGCACCTCCACCACGATGGTGGTGTGCGCCGTACTGGCGATGTCGACCTCGGCCTGCCCCACGCCGACCGTCTCGACCAGGATACGGTCGTAGCCTGCCGCGTCGAGCACCAGGATCGCGTCGGCCGTCGCCCGCGCCAGTCCGCCCAGGCTGCCGCGGGTGGCCATCGAGCGGATGAATACCCCGGGGTCGCCACTCAGGTCGCNGCGCACGCGGTCGCCCAATAGTGCGCCGCCGGTAAATGGGCTGGTGGGGTCGATCGCGACGATACCCACGGTCTTGTGCTGCGCACGGTAGACTTTGGCCAGGGCATTGACCAGCGTGCTCTTACCGGTGCCCGGCGACCCGGTGATACCAACAATCGCCGCGCGGCCGGTGTAGCCGTACAGTTGGGACAGGGCCGTGCGCCGGCGNNCACCGCCCGATTCGACGACGGTCAACGTGCGTGCCAGAGCACGCCGGTTGCCCTGCAAGAGCTGCTCAACCAGCGTACCAATCGCCTCATTCATGGCGTATCCAATCCATTCAGATGGCGGCCGGGGCGCCGACTTCGTGGTTGATGAAATCGACGATCTCCTGGGTCGACGTACCGGGCGAAGACACCCTTGATGCCGAGTGCTTTGAGTGCGGCCACGTCTTCGTCAGGAATGATGCCGCCCATCAGAACCAGAACGTCTGTCATGCTGTGGTCGTGCAGGGCCTCCATGACCTTGGGCGCCAGTGCCATATGGGCGCCGGAAAGAATCGAAAGGCCGACTACATCGACGTCTTCTTGCAGGGCAGCTTCGACGATCATCTGGGGTGTCTGGCGGATCCCGGTGTAGATCACCTCGAAACCGGCATCGCGCAGGGCGTGCCACAACCTTGGCGCCGCGGTCGTGCCCATCCAGCCCCGGTTTAGCGACCAGGATACGGATCTTTCGCTCACTCATGGAATCAAGACTCCTTCTACTTGGAAAGTTCGATGCAATACATGCTGCGCAGGCGGGCTGCTAAAAATACCGGTTCGTGATAAATGCCAAATTCGGCACGAAAGACGTTACAGATCTCGCCGAGGGTCGCGTAGGTCTTGACGGCGTCGATGATCGGTTCCATCAGGTTGGTCCGCGGATCGCGGGCGGCCTCGGCCAGGCGGTGCAGGGCCTGTTGGGTAGCCCGTCCATCGCGTTCACGCCGTACCTGCTGTAGCCGGTTGATCTGGCGTGCGTAACCGTTGGGATCCATCTCCAGAATCGGAATGGCCATCGGTTCCGGTGTGGCAAAATCGTTGATGCCGACGATCACGCGGCGCTGGGTATCGATCTCTTNTTGGTACAGGTACGCAGCCTCGGCGATTTCGCGCTGCATGAACCCGACCTCCACGGCTGGAATGACCCCGCCCAGGGCGTCGATCTGTTTCAGGTAGTGCAACGTTTCCTGCTCCATCTGGTCGGTCAGGGCCTCGATGAAAAACGAGCCGGCCAGGGNGTCGATCGTATTGCTCACGCCACTTTCGTGGGCAATGATCTGCTGTGTACGCAGGGCAATCGTCACCGCTTTTTCACTCGGCAGGGCCAGCGCCTCGTCCATCGAGTTGGTGTGCAGTGACTGGGTACCGCCGATCACCGCGGCCAGGGCTTGAATCGCGACACGCACGATATTGTTCTCGGGCTGCTGTGCGGTCAGGCTGACGCCGGCAGTCTGGGTGTGAAAGCGCAGCATCCACGAGCGGGGTCCTGGGCCCGTATTTTCGCGCAGGCGCTGTGCCCAGATGCGCCGCGCNNCGCGGTATTTGGCGATCTCCTCAAAAANATCGTTGTGTGCGTTGAAGAAGAACGACAGGCGGGNGGCGAAGTCATCGATCGCCAGGCCACGCGCCAGGCAGGCATCGACGTAAGCGAAGCCATCGGCCAGGGTGAACGCCAGCTCCTGCACCGCGGTGCTGCCAGCCTCGCGAATGTGGTAGCCGGAGATGCTGATCGTATTCCAGTACGGCATGTGCTGCGTGCCGTATTCGATGGTATCGACGACCAGGCGCATGGAGTCGTGCGGCGGGAACAGGAACTCTTTCTGGGCGATGTACTCTTTCAGGATGTCATTCTGCAAGGTGCCGCGCAGNNCGCGGCGGTCGTAACCCTGCTTCTCGGCGGCCACGATGTACATGGCCCAGATGATGGCCGCCGGGCTGTTGATCGTCATCGAGGTGCTGACTTCACCCAGGGGAATACCGGCGAAGAGCTGTTCCATATCGGCCAGNNGGCTGATGGCCACCCCACACTTGCCGAACTCGCCGAGGGCCTCGTCCGCGTCAGAGTCGTAACCGTACAGGGTTGGCATATCGAACGCGACCGACAGGCCCATATTGCCCTGACTGAGCAGGTAGCGGTAGCGGGCGTTGGTTTCTTCGGCGGTGCCAAAGCCGGAGAACATGCGCATGGTCCACAGGCGGCCGCGGTGCATGGTGGGGTAGACGCCGCGTGTGAATGGGTATTCGCCGGGAAGGCCCAGGTCGCGGCCATAATCGAGGTCCGCGACGTCGAGCGGGGTGTAGAGACGCCGGATCGGCGTGCTGGAGGTGGTGATGAATTCATCCTGACGTTCCGGCGTGCGCGCCAGGGTGTGTTGGAGGGCCGTTTCCTCCCAATGTTCAGAAGNCTGTCGCGCAGCCTTGAGCCTGGATTTGTCGTACATCGTTGTCGCCTCCATCGTTGTGGCTGCCGTGCCACCGCGCCTGGCTTAGAGCCGATCCGCATAACTCGGAAAACGCGCCACAGTGTTGTCCCGTGACGGTTATGCGGATAGGCTCTTACGTTGCGGGCCAGGTACCGCTGAGTGCCGCCTCCAAACACTGCTCCAGCTCGCCGTAACGCATCGTCACCCCGCTGTGGGCCGGCGCATAACAGGCCATTTTGCCGGCGTTGGTCGCCATGCTGCGGATGCCCAGCTGGCGCACCGGCGCCACCACNNCGCAGGTGTCGGCCACCACCATACCGCCAGCCGCCTCGATTGCCTGCACCCAGCCCGCCTCTTCCGCACGTGCCCGGATGAGCCGCCCCGTGGTCACCCACAGACGGGTGCGCAGTTGTTTGCCGCGCACGTGGTCTGCAATTGCCTCTATCTCACTCAGGCTGGCGTGGGGGCAGCCAATCGTGACCAGATCGATGGCGGTGACTTCCGGGTTGGCATCCATGACCGCGTAGGCGGNGGCCAGGCTGTCGATGCGCAGTCGCTGCGGCGCCGGCCCAAGCAGCGCCGCGCCATGCTGCCGCGCCTCTGGGGTGTACCCGTCGATGTGGTAGAGGGCCACGGCCCCATAACCGGCCAGGGCGGCGCCCAGAGTTTTCAAGCGGTCGCCGGCNNCGCCGCCTTGGGTGATGTCCTCCGCCAGCGGGGGCAGCCAGGCCGCCAGATCGGCAAACCACAGGCAGCCATTGCCCACCTGCTGGCCCACGAGGTAACCGAGCGCACCAAATTCGGCGACGGTGTACACCGGGCAGGCGACTTCGACGATCCAGTTGGCCCGCCGGTTGGTGTCCTGGTGGTAGCCGTAACGCGCCGTGCGTCCAACAACTGCCGCCGCCAGGGCGCTCGGCCNCCNCTCACGGTTGGTGCGGAGGCCTAGAACCGAGTTGCCGAACACCACTGCACTCGACTCAGCCCACGCGACGTGGTCACCGAAGTGTAACCCTGCCTCGGGCAAGAGGTACGGCACACAGCTGAGCGTCTGCTGTACCCCGAGTTTGGCAAAGGCGCCAATCGCACGCAGCTGCGGTTGGGCAAACGCGGCCGCGAAACCAATCTCCTGCCACCGGGCCTCTTCCATGCCCATCGGGTTCAGCATGGTCGGTACGCGCACACGGGCGCCGGCATCGGCCCAGTCTGCCAGGAACTCCACGCCGGCGTCGCCGATGTTTTTGTAGCTGACGCCGGCAATCTGTACGTGAGTTACCGGAACCAGGTCAGGTGCGCCGTAGATGCGACCCAGGGTGACCACGATGTCCATCGCCTTCTGGACCCCTGGACCGAGTTCGCCGGCCAACATCGCCTGTTCTTCTGCTGTAAGGCGTAGTTCACTCATGCATTCCCGACTTTCCTGCTTTATTATCGGGCAAAGCGGGTGATTAGTCAATCTTGGTGGCTACGCGCTGCGTCATGGGGGTGCGCCACGGCTGGGGTGGCTTTGACAAAGCGGGCGTCTTGCGGTAGAGTAATGGCCATGTCGATTCTGTGTTGTGTCGCGTTCAGGCGGTCCAGGCCAACGGCTCCCAATGGCGGCCGGCCTGGTCGCGCGGTTGGAACGCTGAGACGACCAACCCACATTGGAGCCGTTCGCAGCCACGCCGGGCCGTGCCCGCCCGCGTGGCTTTTGTACCGTACTGACGAACCAGCACACGCTACGCTCAGGAGGATTAGATGTCACGTCCCAAGGTCAAGAAGTGCGTCCTCGCCTACAGCGGCGGGTTGGATACCTCGGTCATCGTGCCCTGGCTGCGCAACAATTACGACTGCGAAGTGATCTGTTTTACCGCCGACCTGGGTCAGGCCGAGGAACTGACCGGCCTGGAGGCTAAAGCAATCGCCTCCGGCGCCAGTAAGTGTTACATCGAGGATTTGCGGTTGGAGTTTCTGACCGATTACGTCTTCCCCACGCTGCGCGCCGGTGCAACGTACGAGCACAAATACCTGTTGGGTACGTCGTTCGCGCGCCCGCTCATCGCCAAACGTATGGTCGAAGTGGCCGAGATGGAAGGNGCCGACGCTGTGGCGCACGGGGCGACCGGTAAAGGCAACGATCAGGTGCGCTTCGANGCGACGGTCATGGCCCTCAACCCGCGCCTGCGCATCATTGCGCCCTGGCGCGAATGGGAGATCCGCAGCCGCAAGGATGCACTCGATTACGCGGCCGAATACCACGTGCCAGTCGCGGCCACGGAGAAGTCGATCTACAGCCGCGACCGCAACCTCTGGCACCTCAGCCACGANGGGGGTCACCTCGAAAANCCCTGGCTGGAACCGGAAGAAGCCATGTATCAGATATCGACGGCGCCGGAGAATGCGCCGGACACGCCCGAGTATCTGGAGATCGATTTCAGACAGGGTACCCCGTGCGTCAACGGGGTGGCCCATGGGCCAATCGGTATCCTGGAAACGCTCAACGAAATTGGCGGCCGCCACGGCATCGGGCGCGTCGACCTGGTAGAGAACCGCCTGGTCGGCATCAAGTCACACGGCGTGTACGAGACTCCGGGCGGCACGCTGTTGTACCTGGCCCATCAGGCGATCGAAGAACTGGTGCTCGACCGCGAGACCCAGCATTACAAACAGCAGGTGGCGCTCAAGTATGCGGACCTGGTTTACAATGGGCAGTGGTTCACACCGCTACGGTCGGCGCTCGATGGGTTTGTCGAAGTGACGCAACAAAACGTGACCGGCCGGGCGCGCCTGAAACTGTACAAGGGTTCGGCTGCACTGGTGGGTCGCCAGTCGCCGCACAGCCTCTACCGTGAGGACTACGCGACCTTCGGCGAAGACGACGTCTACAACCAGAAGGATGCCGAGGGATTCATCAAACTCTTTGGCCTGCCGCTGAAGGTTGGGGCCATGATCGAGATCGAAGGGGGCGGGGTGAGCAAGTACCGCCAGCCCGATTATTCAGAANNGTTCAAACGCGACTGAGGGGGTGCATGGAAGGGCAATTGACTGACGTGGCGCTGCCCGGCATGTTCCTGGCCAGCGGGGTGGCGGCCGGGATCAAAAAGACGGGGGCGCCGGACCTGGCGTTGGTGGTGTCGGAGGCGACGTGTGCCGCAGCCGCGCTATTTACGCAGAACCGTTTTGCTGCCGCGCCGGTCGAGTACGACCGATCGGTGGTCGCGCTCAACCCGGAGGGTATCCAGGCGGTACTGATCAACAGCGGATGCGCCAATGCCTGCACGGGCGCCGAGGGGATGGCCAACGCGCGCATGGCCGAGCTGGCGGAGCAGGCCCTNGCCAACCCGTACCAGTGCCTGGTCATGTCGACCGGCGTGATCGGCGTGCAGTTGCCGATGGCGCGGCTNGCTGACGGGGTCCCGGCGGCCGCGGAAGCCCTGTCGGCGAACGGTTTCGCGGCGGCCGCGCAGGCCATCATGACGACCGATACCCGCCCGAAAACGGCGGCAGCTACGTGTACGCTGAGCAGCGGTGAGACGGTGCACTTCTGGGGCATGGCCAAAGGGGCAGGGATGATCCACCCCAACATGGCCACGCTGCTCAGCCTGGTGCTGAGCGATGTGGCGATTACGCCAGCGCTGCTCGATCGGGCGCTACGCCAGGCGGCGGCGCATAGCTTCAACGCCATCACCGTCGATGGCGACACAAGCACCAACGACACCCTGGCCGTGCTGGCCAACGGGGCTGCCGGCAATGACACGCTTGCCGACCCGGCGCATCCCGATTTCGCCGCCGTGCAGGACGCGCTCACCACGGTATGCGCCAGCCTGGCGCAGCAGATCGTGCGTGACGGTGAAGGGGCGACGAAGTTCGTGACGATTACTATCCTGGGTGCCGCATCTGAAAATGATGCCCAGCGCGCGGCNAAGGCGGTCGCGCATTCGCCCCTGGTGAAGACCGCGCTGTACGGCGGCGATGCCAACTGGGGACGTATCCTGGCCGCGGTGGGCTACTCCGGCATTACGGTCGACCCAGACCGGGCGGCGCTCNNTTTTGGCAGCGCATCGGCCGGGCTGGCCCCCTTGCAGGTGGTCGCCCAAGGCCAGCCGCTGCCCTACGATGAAGCCGCGGCCACGGCACGGTTTGCCCAGGCTGAGATCGAGATTCGGGTCGAGCTGGGGTTAGGGTCGGCCGCGGCCACCGTGTGGACGTGCGACTTGAGCCACGCCTACGTCGATATCAATGGGCATTATCGGACGTGAGGTCGGAAGTTGGAGGTTGGAGGTCGGGAGACCGCGCGGTATGATGGGTGGAAGGAGTGGTGATGGAATACCGTAAATTGGGGCGCACGGGGTTGAAGGTGAGTGCGCTGTGCCTGGGCACGATGCAGTGGGGGTGGACGGCGAGCGAGGAGGACGGGGGCCGTGTGATGGACGCGTTCGTCGCGGCCGGCGGCAACTTCATCGACACGGCCGACGTCTATTCGCGTTGGGCGCCGGGCAATGCCGGCGGGGTCTCGGAGGAGATCATCGGCCGTTGGCTGAAAGCGCGGNNCAATCGGCGGCAGATCGTACTGGCAACGAAGGTACGCGGCCGGATGTGGGATGGTCCAAACGGCGAGGGCCTGAGCCGCGCCCACATCATGCGGGCCTGCGAGGATTCGCTGCGCCGACTGCAGACCGATACCATCGATCTGTACCAGGCCCACTCTTTCGATGCCGACACGCCCATCGACGAGACGCTGCGGGCCATGGATGACCTGGTGCGCAGCGGTAAGGTGCGTTATGTCGGCTGCTCGAATTACCCGGCCTGGCGCCTGACGCAGGCCCTCTGGACGAGCGATAAGCTGAACCTGGCGCGGTTCGATGCGCTGCAGCCACACTACAGCCTGATCCACCGCGCCGAATTCGAGCGCGANGCCAAACCGTTGTGTGAAAGTTTACAGATCGGCGTAATCCCCTACAGCCCGTTGGCCGCGGGATTCCTGACCGGCAAGTACCGCCGTGGTCAGCTGCCCGACAGCCAGCGCGCTAACGCCGTGCAGCGCTACCTCAACGACCAGGGGTTCGTGCTCCTGGAGAAGCTGGATGCCGTGGCCGCACATCACCAGGCCACCAACGCACAGGTGGCCCTGGCCTGGCTCTTGCAGCAGCCAGTGATCACCGCGCCGATTTTCGGGGCCAATTCACTGACCCAACTGGAGGAAATCCTCAAAGCCACCACGATCACCCTGCGGCCCGAGGATATCGCTGAACTCAACCAGGCCAGCGCCTGGCAGGAGCCGATGTAACGCTCCTGTCACCACCGGGTGTGATTCAAATTTGGGAAGCTGCCCTTCGACCGTGAGCCAAGCTCACGGTCGAAGGACGCAACCCCTACCTGGATTGCACCCCTCACCACCGGCCGCCATATGGCACACGCCACCGCCGACCCACCAGACGCCGACGCCGCACAACTCTCATACCGGTCGCCACATGGCACACGCCACCGCCGACCAGACAAGGCGCCGACGCCGTGCAACTCTCACACCGGTCGCCACATGGCACACGCCACCGCCGACCCACCAGGCGCCGACGCCGCACAACTCTCATACCGGTCGCCACATGGCACACGCCACCGCCGACCGAACGAGACGCCAGAAGTTCGCAACAGAACACATTCCCGATCACGGGCTCGACCATGCCTCCAACATCCAACCCCAACCCCCATCCCCCAACCCCACCCCCAACCCCCACCCCCAACCCCCATCCCCACCCCCACCCCCACCCTTCCACCTCTGGGGCGGCCGTTTCACCGATGCCACCGCTGAGCAGATGGTGCGCCTCAACGCATCGTTGCCCTTCGATCGGCGGCTGTGGGCCGAGGACATCGCAGGCAGTCAGGCGTACGCCCGGGCNCTGGCNGGGACCGGGCTGATCACGTCGGCCGAGGCCACGACGCTGATTTCGGGGCTGGCGCAGGTGGCGACCGAATGGGAAGCGGGATCGTTCATCGAACAGCCGGGTGATGAGGACATCCACACGGCGGTGGAACGACGCTTGGGTGGNCTCCTGGGGCCAGTGGCCGGCAAGCTGCACACCGGCCGCAGCCGCAACGATCAGGTCGCGACCGACGTTCGCATCTGGCTGCGCCGACAGATCGACCGGCTGGCAGCGGCCCTGTGGCAGCTACAGGCGGCCGCGCTNGGGCTGGCGGACATGCAGATCGACGTCCTGCTGCCCGGTCAAACCCACGTGCAGCCCGCGCAACCGATCCGCTTCAGCCACTGGGTGTTGAGCTATTTCTGGATGTGGCAGCGTGACCGGGAGCGCTTGCCCGAAATCCGGCGGCGCGTCGATGTCTGCCCGCTGGGGTCGGGCGCGTTGGCCGGGACACCCTACGCCATCGACCGCATGGCCCTGGCCGCGGATCTCGGATTTGCGGCCATCAGCGCCAACTCGCTCGATGCCGTGAGTGACCGCGACTTCATCGTCGAGTTCCTGAACTGGGCTGCCCTGCTCGGCATTCACCTGAGCCGGCTGGCCGAAGACCTCGTGCTCTGGTCCAACCCACAGTTTGGTTTCGTACGCCTGGCCGACGCGTACAGCACCGGTTCGAGCCTGATGCCGCAGAAGCGCAACCCCGACGCCATGGAACTCGTGCGGGGTAAGAGTGGCCGCCTGTTGGGCAACCTGGTGGGCCTGTTCACCACACTGAAGGGCCTGCCGTCGACCTACAACAAGGACTTACAGGAAGACAAAGAGCCGCTCTTCGACAGCGTCGATACCCTGGCGCTGCTGCTGCCGGTCACCGCGGGTGTGCTGAGCACGCTGCATGTGGATGCCGGGCGGATGCGCGCCNNGCTGGGCAGCGAGATGCTGGCCACGGACCTGGCCGATTATCTGGTACGTGCGGGCACACCGTTCCGTGAGGCGCACCACCTCGTGGGGCAGGCCGTTNNGCGCGCCGAGACCCTGGGTATGCCCCTGCATCAGCTGCCCTTGAGCGAACTGCAGGCCATTTCACCGCGCTTTCAGGCGGATGTGGCGCAGGTTTGGGACATGACGGGTGCGGTCGACCGACGTCACGCGGTTGGCGGAACCNNGCGTGGGGCCGTGCTGGTGCAGCTGGCCGAAGCCCGACAGGCGCTGGCCGGCGGCCTGGGGGCGCCGTAACACACCGACCGGTGAACGGCCGCGCGTCAGCCCGTAGGGGTTGGGCACACGGGTCGCCGGCCAGGTCACCGGACCCACAGCCGCGACGTTTTTTCTGTTTGGGGATCCACGATGTAAAATGGTGTAAGGAGGAATTGCCCTATGGCCGACTATCGACGCGCTGCCGAGGCGCTGACCGACCAGCTGATCGCCTGGCGGCGGGATTTGCACCAACACCCTGAAACCGGCTTTCACGAAATACGCACCGCGGGCATCGTCGCGCAGCATCTTGCCGACCTGGGCATGGAGGTGCAAACCGGGGTCGGGCAGACCGGGGTGGTGGGTATTCTCGAGGGCAGCAGCGATGGGCCGACGGTCCTGCTGCGGTTCGACATGGACGCGCTCCCCATCCAGGAAGTGAGCGAGGCCGCTTACCGCTCGTTGCAGCCCAACGTGATGCACGCCTGCGGGCACGACGGGCACACTGCGATCGGCCTGGGTGTGGCGACGCTGCTGAGCCGTCAGCGNCGCTGGCTGCCCGGCCGGGTCAAGCTCGTCTTCCAGCCGGCCGAAGAGGGCCTGGGCGGCGCCCTGGCCATGGTGCACGATGGCGTGCTGCACTCCCCTGCCCCCGACCTGGCATTTGCCCTCCATCTGTGGAACACGTTTGCCTTTGGCCGGGTCGTTATCCAGGANGGCCCGCTGCTGGCGGCCGCGGACGAGTTCGAGCTGATGATCACCGGGCGTGGCAGCCACGGTGCACTGCCGCACGAGGGGATCGATGCCATCGTCGCGGCGGCGCAGGTGATCAGCGCACTGCAAACCGTCGTGAGTCGCAACATCGGCGCAACCCAGACGGCCGTGCTGACGATCGGTACGATCCATGGCGGCCAGGCGTTCAACGTCGTGGCCGATCAGGTCGTGATGCGCGGTACGATTCGCACGTTCGACCCGCAGGTGCGCCAACTGGTCCTGGACCGCNNGCAGGCGGTGGTCAACGGCATCTGCCAGGGCCTCGGGGCGCGGCGGCTGGCAGGTTTGCGGCTGNNCCCCACGTCGGCGGTGGTCAATGCGCCGACGGCGACGGACATCATGCGCCGCCGCACAGCAGGTNNGCTGGGCCACGAACAGGTCGATCGGGTCACGCCGTTGATGGTCGCCGAGGATGTGAGCGAGTTTTTGAACCGCGTGCCGGGGTGCTTTGTCCTGGTGGGTGCGGGGCCGCACCCGTACCCGCACCACAATGCCAGCTTCGATTTTGATGAGCGTGCACTCCCCCTCGGCGTGGCGCTGCTGTGTGAAGCGGCGACACGCACTGCACCGTACTGATTGAGAGCCGATCCGAATAACCCAGCCTACACGCCAGAATGCCGCCATATGGCGGTTCGTCGGATAGGCTCGTAGCATCATTACCCGTGTGAGCAGTCACTCTGCAAGCCAAGGAGAGATGCCTGTGTTGGAAATCGAAGGGTATTTCATCGATCGACAGGGCCATCCGCTCGACCAGTGCCTGGTCGAGATGGTGGCCTGGGAGGGTGAAGTTTTAGCCTCCAGCGTGGACTGGTCGGACCACTTCACGCTGCGCATCCCCAATGTGACGGCAAACACACCGGTTTTCTTCCGCATCAAAGCCCGGAACCCAACGGCCGTCAGCACGCACCACGAGATCGATTCCCCGGCGTGGTGCTGGAGCCGGGCGACAAGAAGATCAGACTGCTGGTGGCCGCGGCCCGCACGCCCGACGACAAGAGCGGCGCCGTGGGCGAGTCCGCGCCCGGCCTGGGTAATCCTGCCCATCCCCGAAGGTCGCCCCGTGCGGCGGGTGAACTGACGGCTAGGTGGCGCCGGCGCCCAAACGGACATTGCCGACGGAAGACTGACCCACCGTGATCGACAAAGCCACACTGCAGCATGGTCTTTGAAAGCCGCCGCGCCGTGCTGATGGCCCTGCGCGGGTGCCCGACGAGGCGGCCGCGGCATCACCGTATCCCGGCGCCCCGTCGCTGCGCGACATCACCGCGCACCTGGTGGCCTGGGAAGACCGCCTGTTGACCGTCGCACAGATGGTGCGCTGGGGGATGGCGCAAAAGTCGAATGGCTACGCTCGCCGGCCGAGGTCGACGCCTGGAATGCCAGGGCGCATGCACGCCTGGCCGGTTGGACCTGGCCCGATGTTCTGCGCGCGTTGGCCTTGCAGCGTGAAGAGACCGACTGGAATATGGCCGACCTGCAAGATTCACTGGCCATCGCCTACCACGATACCGGATCGGTTGTAACGGTGGGTGAGCTGCTGTACGGCATCGCACAGCATGATCGCGAGCACCTCCCCGACCTGCAAACGACACGTGCGGCAGTCACATGACCGGGCATGCGCCGGCGTGCCGCGTCACGGCCTGCGCCGGCGATTCTCTGACCTCTTCGACGTCTCGAACACCACCCGCTGCCCCTTGATTGCCCCGACGACGTGCTCTAAAACCAGGATAACGATGCCGCAGACGATGTCGACCACGAGGGTGAAGGTGAACGCCTGCGCCAGCACGAGCAGCACCCGGTTGACGTGATTCACGGTATCGGGGGACAGCGTGGGGTTCCAGCCGGCGATGAGGGCCAGGCCGGCCAGCAGGCCGCCAAACAGCAGCACCGGTCGCACCGGTTCGCTGTCGTTGGGGCTGGGGAACATCGAGTTGCTGATGGCGAAAACCAGGTACAGCCAGATCCAGGCATCATGCACGTGCAGCGTGGCGAGCACCGCGTCCCACGCCCCCTGCCAGCCATGGGCGTTGACGTTCTCCACGATCGTGGCCAGCGCGAACACGGTGGAACCCAGAATGAGGATGGCCAGGCTGCCGAACAGAAACGGCGCCAGGCCCACGAGGCTGTCCAACAGATGACCGCCGGAGGTGACCGTCACCGAACCCAGACGGATATGTTTGCCCCGCCGCTTCGGGTAGANGGTCAGGGGGCGGACGGCCATGCCCAGCATCTTGGCCACCAGCCAGTGGCTCCACTCGTGCAGTATGATGCCCGGTAGCAGTACGATCCACAGGGCAACGACCGCGCCGTCAGCATCACCGGCCAGCAGCCACCCCAGGGCCTGGATGTGTTTACTGATCCAGCGGGAGACCAGCCAGAGGGCAACCAGGGCGGCGAGGGTCCAGATGAGCGGGATCCAGGCTTCCAACAGACAGCCTTGCAGTCGAAAAATGAATTGACAACAAACAAGCCCTTCGGTACTCGCAGACCCGAAGGGCTTGCTGTGTCAACGCAACGGTCGGTAGTGACGGCTTCAGTCGTTACGGCCGACCCTGGCCGCACGCACGCGACCGTGAATTAGCCGCACGTGGGCGGTGAGTCGCACCATTTCGATGAACTCTTCGGGCTTCAGGCTGGCGCCGCCCACGAGGGCGCCATCGATCTCGGCCTGCTGCATGTACTCGGCCATGTTTTTGGCCGTCGTACTGCCGCCGTACTGGATACGCACCGCCGAAGCGACCGCTTCGCCGTACAGGTCAGCCACCGTGCCGCGCACCGAGAGGCCAATCACGCTGTTGGCCTGGGCAGCCGTGGCCGCTTTGCCAGTGCCGATGGCCCAAATGGGCCNGTACGCAATCACGATGCCGCGCACCTGGTCGCCGGTCAGCCCTTCCANGGCCCGCGTGACCTGCCGGCGCACCACGGTGGTGGTCTGATCGGCTTCTGANNATTCGGCCAGGTTTTCGCCAATGCAGAAGATCGGTACCAGCCCGTGCGCCAGGGCGGCCTTGATCTTCTTGTTGACCGTGGCATCGGTCTCGGCAAAGTACTGGCGGCGCTCGGAGTGGCCGAGGATCACGTACTGGCACAGCTCGGCCACCATGTTGGGCGCTACTTCGCCCGTGAAGGCGCCCTTCGCTTCCCAATGCATGTTTTGTGCACCGAGGCCGACGTGCGGTTTGCAGGNCTGCGCGGCGGCGGGTAGGGCAGTAAACGGCGGACACACCACGCTGGTCACACCCTGGATCTCATCCAGCGCGGGCCGCAGAGCGTCGAGCAACGCGGTGGTTTCGGCAACGGTTTTGTTCATCTTCCAATTGCCGGCCACGATCGGTGTACGCATGACACTTCTCCTNNATTTATCGTTGAGCGCCACCACTCCGGGCAGGGGTTTACCTTCCAGGAACTCCAGGCTGGCCCCACCGCCGGTGGAGATGTGCGCCATCCTGTCGGCCAGGCCGGCCTGTTCGACGGCCGCAGCCGAGTCGCCGCCCCCGATGATCGTGGTGGCGTCGAGTTCAGCCAGGGCCTCGGCGATCGCAAAGGTGCCGCGGGCAAACGCCGGAAATTCNNTGAACACGCCCATCGGGCCGTTCCAAACGACGGTCTTGGCTGGTTTCAGGGCGTTGCCGTAACGCTCGACGGTGGCGGNGCCGATGTCCATGATGCGCCAGCCGGTCGGCACCGCATCGACGCCCACCACCTGGTGGTTGGCCTGCGNCGCGAACGCATCGGCGATCACGACATCGCTGGGCAGCAGCAGCAGCGCGCCGGCGCGCGANNTCAAGCGCGCCACGTCGACGCTGCTCTCTTCGACCAGCGAGTCGGCCACGTCGTAACCCTGGGCCTTGAGGAACGTGTTGGCCATGCCGCCGCCGATCAGCAGGACGTCGACCTTACTCAGCAGCGCTTCGATGACCCCGATCTTGTCGGAAATTTTGGCGCCACCCAGGATCGCCACGAAGGGACGGCGCGGGTGCTCCAGGGCGGTGCCCAGGTAGTCCAGCTCTTTCTCCATCAGGAAGCCACCGACCGCCGGTAGGTAGTGCGTGACCCCTTCGGTCGACGAGTGGGCGCGGTGCGCCGAGCCGAACGCATCGTTGACGTAGATATCGCCCAGTTTGGCCATCTGAGCGGCCAGGGCCGGGTCGTNTTTCTCCTCGCCGGGGTAAAAGCGGGTGTTCTCCACGACCAGCACGTCACCCGGCTGCAGCGCGGCGGCGGCCGCTTCGGCCTTGGGCCCCACCGTCCGTCNGACGAAACTCACAGGGCGGGCGAGCAACTCGCTCAAGCGGCTCACCACCGGTTTCAGCGAATACTTCGGGTCGGGTCCGCCCTTGGGCCGCCCCAGGTGCGACATGAGCACGACTGCCGCGCCGTGTTCCAGCAGATAACGAATCGTCGGCAGGGCCGCGACGATGCGTGTATCGTCGGTCACCTGCCCGTCTTTGAGCGGCACGTTGAAATCGACACGCACCAGGACACGTTTGCCCTGGACGTCGATATCACGGATAGTTTTTTGTTCATAGTCTTTTCCTCGCCCAGCACCGCGCACGTACACCAGACGCCACGCGGGCAAGGGCTGGCGCGCCATCGACACTCAGAAACTTCTGGCAGGCCACAGACGACCTGCCAGAAGCCACGCGCGTAATCTAGAGGCCCTTCTTGACCAGGAAGTCGCACAGGTCGGCGACGCGGGTGGAATAGCCCCACTCGTTGTCGTACCAGGCCAGGACCTTGGCCAGATTGCCCCCAGCACCTGGCAGAACTCGGCATCCACGATGCTGGAGTGGGTGTCGCCCTTGAAGTCCATCGATACGTTGTTATCTTCGGAGACGGCCAGGATACCCTTGAGCGGGCCAGCGGCCGCTTCCTTGAAGGCCGTGATCAGATCGGCCGTGGTCGTTTCTTTCTCCAGGATACAGACGAAGTCGACCACCGACACGGTTGGGGTCGGCACCCGCAGCGACATGCCGTCGAAGCGGCCCTTCAGCTCGGGAATGACCAGCGATAGGGCACGGGCGGCGCCGGTCGAGGTCGGGATGATGTTGAGCGCGGCGGCGCGCCGGCGCAGGTCCTGTGCGGCAGGTCCAGAATACGCTGGTCGTTGGTGTACGAGTGGATCGTATTCATCAGGCCCTTCTGGATGCCGAACTTGTCGAAGACGACTTTGGCCGCCGGCGCCAGACAGTTCGTCGTGCACGAGGCGTTGGAAATGATATGATGGTGGGCGGGGTCGTACATGTCCTGGTTGACGCCCAGCACGATCGTGAGATCCGGGCCGGTGGCTGGCGCGCTGATGATGACCTTCTTGGCGCCGCCGCTGCTGATGTGCACGCCGGCCGCCTCACGTTTGGTGAACACGCCGGTCGACTCGATGACAATGTCGACGCCCAGGTCAGCCCACGGCAGTTTGGCGGGGTCCTTTTCGGCAAAGACGCGGATTGACTTACCATCCACCACCAGCGTTGTCCGCCGCTTCCACGGTCCCGTCGAAGCGGCCGTAGTTGGAGTCGTATTTCAGCAGGTGGGCGTTGGTCTTGGGGTCGAACAGATCGTTGACCGCGACCACTTCCAACGTTTCGGGATAATAATCGCGAATCGCCTTAAAAACCTGCCGGCCGATGCGGCCAAAGCCATTGATGCCAATCTGTACCTTCATGGTGTTATCTCCTGTGAGTGATCTGAATGCCACATGGGGCATTGATGCATGGGTTATTGGGTGCAGGGGTGGTCGCACGGTACTGTGGATCCCTCGATTTGACTCGCGTCATTGTACAAGCTGACTCAACGAAACGGTATGATTTAGGTTAGGTTCTGCCTGGCCGGCGTAGGGACTGATGAGCTGTTCGTAGAGCTGGATCAGCGCCGCGGCCACCAGTTGACTGTCGTGCCGCCAGGGACGCTGACGGTCGACCAGGTCCGCCAGGTGCACGGTCAGACCGGGGATGTCCTGCACGGGTGGCGTCACCCAGGCAAAGTTTGCGGCCTCCTCGGGTACGGCCACATCCACGTTGCGGTTCGCGAGGACGTGGGTAAACGTGCNCGCCCNCACGTGCTGATCCAGGGCACGCACGTGATCTTCCACGCTAAAGCCGCTGGTTTCACCCGGCTGCGTGGCCACATTGCAGATATAGACGCGGGGGCGGGCGGCTTTGACGGCACGCAATACNNCATCGACCAGCAAATTGGGCAGCACGCTGGTGTAGAGGCTGCCGGGGCCGGCGACGATCAGGTCAGCATCCAGAATCGCTTTGACGGCGGCCGGGTAAGCGCGGGCATCGTCGGGTTGCAGGAATACCCGCTCGATCTGTTTACCCGACTTGGGAATGGCCGATTCACCGCGCACACGCTGCCAGCCGGCCGAGTCCTGGTCGTCGCGCAGGTCGGCGCACAGCGTGACGTCTTCCAGGGACGACGGCAGGACCTGCCCCCGCACCGCCAGGACGCGGCTCGACTCGGCCAGGCCCTTCTCGAAACTGCCGGTCACGTTGGCCATGGCCGCAATGAAGAGATTGCCGAACGAATGCCCATGCAGCCCCATGCCTTCACCAAACCGGTACTCGAACAACCGCGTGAGCAGCCNCTCGGCGTCCGATAGGGCGGCGATGCAGGCCCGAAAATCACCCGGCGGTGGAAGCCCCAGTTCCTGCCGCAGCCGTCCCGACGAACCGCCATCGTCGGCCACGGTGACGATGGCCGTGATGTTGTCGGTGAAGTGGGTCAGCCCGCGCAACAGGGTCGAGGCCCGGTNGCCGCCGCCGATCGCCACGATCTTGGGGCNCTCCCGCCGCCGCCGGTGTTCGTACACCACGTCGACGACGTTGGTCTGGCCAGGCCGCAGGAACGGTTCGACGAGGGCCTGGCTCATTTTGTACAGCGCGGCGACGATNNCAGCCCAAACCCCAGCGCCAGCATCAGCAACACGCAGGGGTCGGTCGATAAACTGCAGGGTAACGTAGTCCACAGCGGAGGACGATGGGAGGTTGGTCAGCACGTCGCGCAGGATGAAGGCAATTCCGATGCTGGCGAGCGTCGTGCCGACCATGAGTAGCAACAACCAACGTTTGACNNGCATGCCGGGGATCAGCCACTTCAGGTTGGACCGGCGGCGCCGCGGTGGATTCTCCACGGGAACTTCCTTCTGCCGAACTCAAAAGCAGTTCAATTATAGTGCAAACGCGAACAATCGCCAAATCGATGTTCGCTACACCCTGGCGCAGCGCACCCAAACCTGATGCACGGCATGGCCCGGGCGTCGCGCCCCGGCGTGACGCTCAGGCTGTATCGGCGGCGTGAAGGGTGTAGAACACGCGCTTCGTTGTCTTGCGTGATCCTCAGCACGTCCACGGCCTGGTAACCCGCGCGAAACAGGACTCGAACAGTTGGCGCATTTGGGCGCGCCAATCGGTCGCCAGACTCAGGTCCGCGCTTCATGGCCTGGAAATCGGCGGGAATTTCGGCGTGCACCACGGGCGCCAGGTCCGCCAGGTGCAGCGACGCGATGCGGCGTTGGCTGCCCGCGCCCTGGCAAACGTTCAGCACCGGGCCGACGAGCCGGCCGGCCGCCACAGCCCGACCAGCGGCCAGCTCATGCACGTGCGGCCGCTCGATCCACCATTCGGCGATCAGCCGGTCGCTGGGCAGGCCCTGGTTGAGCACCCCAGACCCTCGCCGTACAGGTTGCGCTGGTAGGTGCGCGCCGGCGCCCAGGGTGTGCAGGTTGAGCCGCGCTGGCCGCTTCCAGGGGTCGTACGTCCAGGTGATCAGGTCGATCCCCAGCGCCAGCATGCGCCCGCGCTGCGCCCACTTGAGCGCGGCGGCCACGCCCCGCTTACGGTAGGCCGGCAGAACGCCCATCGTCTGCGAACAGAGCTTCAGGCGGCGCCCTTCGTGCAGGCCCAAAAAGCCAAACAGGAAGGCCACCATCCGCTCACCGTCGAACGCGCCCAGTACCGTGCCGCCGCTGCGCGAGGCGGTGCTGAGCAGCGGCGGGTACAGCCCTCACCCGGCGCCAACTGCCAGCAGACCTGCTGGATGGTGCGCAGCCAGAAATTCGTCGTAGGTCGTGAGGTCACGGATGATGATGCCGGGCGGCGGCTGGGCGTGGGTCTCCATCGGGTTACTCCTTCGTCGCCGCCGGCGGCCTGGTCATGCCGTCCAACAGGTCCAGCACAAGGTGGTCGACGTCGCCGCGGTTGGGGAGCGTGCCAATCAGCCCGTAGATGGCCGCCGTGCGCTGNNGCATGGCGCCACCCCCAGGGGCAAAGCGGCCGGTGAGGCGACTCACCAGCGCCGGCGGCAGCAGCCGGGTGAGGACACGCACCAGGCTGAGCAGCAGGTTCTTGCGCCAGCGCGCCAGGTTGGGCCGGCGCACCGCCGCGACCGCGGCCGCCAGGTCGTCGAGAAACAGGCTGGCCGTCGCGGCATGCGCCGGCATCACGGTCAGGTGCAGACTGGGCGGGAACTGCTGCCGGTCGAGGTGCCAGCCGCGCAGGGTTAGCTCATCGCCGATGTCGTAGATATCGAACCGATCGGACGCCAGCGCCATGACGCTCATGTCGGGGCGGCCCAACACGTGGACGCCGTCGAGGCGTGCGATGCCCGCGTGCAGCGCGTGGGCGGTGCGCATCACCTGATCGGCCAGGGTCAGGTAACCGGATTCGCCCAGGTAGTTCATCACCGCCCAGGCCGCGGCGATCGCCCCGCCGGGGCGTGTGCCGGTCATGCTGGGCGAGGGGTAGATGCCGCCCGGCCAATCGGTGGAGACGAAGAACTGGTAACGGCGCAAATGGGCATTGCGGTAGAGAATGACCGATGCCCCCTTGGCCGCGTAGCCGTACTTGTGCAGATCGACCGAGATCGAGGTGACGCCGGGCAGGCTGAAATCGAAGTCGGGTACGGGGTACCCCAGGCGGCGGGCAAACGGCAGCAGCATCCNCCNCACGCAGGCGTCGACGTGCATGAGCAGACCACGCGCGGCCAGTTGCGCCAGGTCGCCGATCGGGTCGACGACACCGTGCGGGTAGGCCGGCGCCGAACCCACCAGCAGGATCGTGTCGGGGCCGATGGCGGTGGCGATGCGGTCGACGTCGGCGCGCAGGTNCGGCGCGGNCGGCGTGGTGATCAGGCGCAAGCCGAAGTACTGCGCCGCCTTGTGAAAGGCCGGGTGCACCGACTGACAGGCGACGATTTCTGGCTGCCTGACGTGCGGGCGTTCGGCGCGCAGTCGCGCGGTCTTGACGGCCAGCAGGATGCTTTCGGTGCCGCCCGAAGTCATGTTGCCGGCCACCTCGGCGCCGCCGCCGAGCAGGGCCGCGGTCATCGCCACCACGTCGGTCTCGAAAGTGCGCAGGCTGGGAAAGGCGGTGGGGTTCAGCCCGTTTTCGCCGAAGAAGAGGGTGTAGGCGGTGCTGGCCACCTCCTCCACGTCCAGCCCGGCCGGGAAGACCAGGCTGAAGACACGGCCGTCGCGCCAGCGTACGTCCCGATCGCGCGCCGCCCGCATACGCGCCAGCAGCGCATCTTTGGTCATCCGCGCCGGCAGTGTCGTCTGGTTTTGCATACGTGTCCCCTCACGGTTGAAACAGTAAGAGCCTACCCGAATAACCCGAAAACGCGCCACAGTGTTGCCCCGTGACGGTCATTCGGATAGGCTCTAAGCCGTCAGTAAAACGTCGTCGATGTGCGATGGTAGGGCGGCGTGTCGGGCGGCAGGCGCTGACCGGTAGACCACAGCCAGTAGTCGATGTGCAGCGCCATCACGTCTGGCCGGCGTAGGGCCACGGCCTGGCGCAAGCGTTCACACGCCCATACCGTATTGGCTCGGATTTCGATCTCCGCGCGGCTGTGGGAGGCAATCGGCCGGCGTGCATCGACGGCAGCGGCCAGTTCTGGGCTGTAGTGCAGGATGCCCAGGCCCCGCAGAACCTGGGGCAGTTTGTAGTCGGCAAAGACGGTCAGGCGTTCGATGCCGGACAACGCGCCCTGACGCTGACCGTGCAGCGCCTCGTAGAGCATCGCCGCGGCCAGTTGNNGGCGCTTGTAGAAACGTACGGTGTGACCGTCCCACGACGCCACGTCGTTCCACGAGGGGAAGCGCGTGACCAGCAGTTCCACCAGGCGCAGGGCGTCGCCCGCCGCGGCGTCGACGACGTGGGTGAAGCGCCCAGCGAAACGCTCCAGGAGCACACGGCCAGCTTCACGCAGCGCGGCCCGGGCGTCGAGCAGGGGCAGCCGCGTACCGTCCCGCCCGTGCAGGATGGCGCCCAGCGTCGCGCCATCGATCTGCGCCAGGAATACGGCGTCCAGCAGGGGAACCCCAGTCGCCAGGGCATGATCGAGCGCNNGCAGCAGGCCAATGATACCATCGGTGGGCGGCCCGGGCAGGTCGGCCACCCACTTAGGGTCACCCCAGTAGCAGTAGTTGATCGTGTTGAACAGCAGCAGGAATTCGGCCAGGGCTGTGGGGTCGTTGTGCACCGCCAGCGGCGGCTCGTCCCAGGTGGGCAGGCGCAGAGCCGCCGCGTCGACGCCGGCCGCGACGGTCGTCAGCCGGTCGGTATCGATCAGCACGGCCTGGCTGTGTTCGATGACGGGCCGGAGTGAGTCGAGGATCATGGCGCCCGCTGCCGCCACGCCATCAACTGCGCCGCGTGCTCATCGTCGTGTTCATCGGTACTGGCGCGAATGAGCGCCGCAAGCGTCGTCTGCCCAATGCGCCGGCGCAGGGTCTGGTCGTCCAAAGCCGCCACGCGCAGCCGCACCTGCTGGTAGACGCCGTGAAAGTCGGCCAGAACCAGGTCGAGTGCCCGGTCCTTCTGCTGGGTGTAGATTTCGGCATTGATCGTGTCGGCGTCGCGGGTATCGACCGATGGCTTCTGGTCGCGCGACAGTTGGAAGAGCAGCCGCACCAGGCGCGACTGCCAGGCCGCGAGATGCGCCAACAGGTCTTTGACCGACCGGTCATCGACCACCCCGGGCTGTACCATTTCGGCGGGCGACAGGCCGTCGATCGCGGCCAGCAGCCGGGTTCGACTGGCGGCCATCAGGGTCAATAACTCTTGGGCTGTCATGACGTTGGTCATTGTGGTGACTCCTCGACCGGGCAAATGCCGTCCAGGCCAAAATACGACTCATTCACCAGGCAGTACATGCTGCTTGACGAACGCCAGTGTGCGCTCGAGTACCTCGAAGGTCGCGGGGTCGGGTTGTAAGCATCGAGGTAGTGGGTGGTGTCGGCGTACAGAAAGAGCCNGTGTGGCATGTTGGCGGCGGCCATGGCGGCGGCGAGGGCTTCAGACTGGTTGTGGGGAATGACCTCGTCGCCGTAGGAATGTACGATGAACATGGGTGGCAGGTGCGTTACATAAAAAATGGGCGAAAAATCGAAAAAGAAGGCCGGATCACGGTCGGGCCGACCGAGCGCGGCCACCGCGTTGTCGTAGGGGGCGGGATCTTGAGATCGGTGCTGTAGAGCGACTGGATGCCGAGGAACGTCGCTGACGCCGCCGACGTTGACGATGGCCGGCGCCGGCGGCAGATCACGTAGGGCGCGAAACAGGATGAACGACCCAAAACTGCCGGACATCAGCACCCAGCGTTTTTCGGCTGCCAACTGGGAGAGTTGCGCCCGATCGGTGTCGAGCTGGCCCGCCTGCCACAACTGGAAAGCCGCGCAGANTCGCGCGTGGCCATCCATATCCAGACCACGGTCTTTGTCAGGGCCGATAGCTACGATTGCATCGCCGTCACGGGTCAGCGCCACCGACGCGGCATCCCAGTTGAGCGGTGCGCTGGGGTAGACGATGAAGAGCACGGAACGCGGTGCTGCGACGGACGCCGGCAGGTAGACCTGACCGCCGTTGACCTCGACGCCATCGAGGGTGAAGGTGAATGGGATACGCGCCGCGACCATCGGCGTCGGGAATTGTGAGCTGGACGACTGCGGGGCCGACCTGGATGTTGTNNGTGGTTCGACGGGGACGCTCACATAGGGCGCCAGGCTCAAGTCGCCGGCCCGCTGCTCACGGCCGGCGTCGATGCGCACTGGTGGACCGTTGACCGCCTGGTAACCCCAGGCCGCGGCCAGGGGCACGTNACNGCCGGCCGCGATGCCGTCGATGCGAAAGTCGCCCATGTTGTCCGTACGGGCCTGGTAGACTTCGCCGCGCACGCTGCTGACGAGCGCAATGGCATCGGCCAGGGGGCGCCGTGNGTCATCATGAATCGTCCCGGAGAGGCTGCCGGTGCGGCTGGGGTCGTAGTGCGGCCCGCCGGTCAGGGGCCACCAGGTCAGGCGCAGGCGGTAATCGACGATGTTGACGANCGGCTGTACCCTGGGGGTGCGCGCGGCCACCAGCAGCCCCAGAGCCAGGGCCGATACAATCGTCAACAAGATCAGGCGCCAACGCCGCCGTACAACGCATACACTAAAACTCCCGCCGTTTTCCCGTATAGCATACGGCAGACGGCGGGATTTTTCAAATTGTGAACGGGTGGTTCGATCGAAGGCCGCTACGCGGCGATCGCATCGAGCAGCATCTCACCCTGTTCCGGCGTGATCTTGCCCTCCTGAATCAACTGCAGGATGAGCAGGCGGTTGGCGCCGGGTCGCCAGCGACTGGGCCTCGTCGGCTGGTACGGCCGGCCAGTCGGTGGCCGGCGGGGTGGCCGGTTGGGGCGCCGGGCGTGGGGGCGGCGCTGGACGTGGGGGCGGCGCTGGATGGTGCATCGTGAGATTGACGTCTGTCGCTTCGCGGCGTCGCCGTTCAGCCTGGCGCATGGTGCGCTCGGCCTGGTGCCTTGCCCGTTCAGCCGCGCGGATGTTCTTTTTGATGCTGCTCCAGTCGATGTCGGTGAAGGCATCCTTGATCTGGCGACCAATGCCTTCTGAAGTCGGCAGCCGCGACACCGCTGCGCACCTGGTCGGCAATCGTCACGCCAAGGCTGCTCAGTTGGGCGCCGAGCTGGTCGAGGGTATCGGTCAGTTCGCCCATGTTGACCTCGTAACTGGCGGCGGTCAGGCGGTCGCCGGCCGCGATCAGGACCTCGGCGCCACCCTCTTGACTGGGGTTGGGTGTTTGCTGACGAATCGCGTCCCACTCGGGCAGGGATTTCCACTGACCCTCGCCGCTGAGGCTGTGCAGATTCAACGATCCGTTAAGGACGAGGGCTACACTGCCCCAGGCGCGCAGGTGCAGGCGCTGCCCACGCTGCACACGGCTGCGAATGACGACGTCACCGCGCACCTGGTCGCTGACGATGAAGTCACCGGTGAACGAGTTGACGCTCAGATCACCGCGCACACGGCCAATCTGTGCCGAACCGCTGAGGTTGGTGCATGCCAGGTCACCGCCGACCGATGACAACACCAGGTCCTGCACGTGGCTGGCAGCGACGTCGTCGTTGGCGGCGCCGACGCTGGCGGCCGTGACGTGCTGCAGGCTGACGTCACCCTTGACGCTGCTCGCGTGCAGTTCTTCGAGGTGGTGGAAACTGGCATCGCCGCCGATCGATTCGACCGTCACCGGGCCGCTGTGCGTAATGCGGCAGTCACTCCCGACTTCGGCAACGGTCACATGCGCGGCGTGCTGGATGACGAGGTCGTCCTTGACCTGGCCGAGGGTCACTTCGGTCGCGTGTTGAATCTGGGCATCGCCGGTGACGTGATCGACCTGCACGGTGCGGCACAGACTGCTGGCCAGGTCACCCGCGACGCGTCCCAGGCGCACGGTCTGGCACATCTGCAGTCGGCTATCGCCGGGCACTTCGGCGGCTTCGAGGTCGCCTTCGAGATTGGCCGCGGTGAGATCACCGCCCGGCACGACGCGGACGTTGAGGGCCGCGGGAGGTCTACCTCCCCATCCTCGGCCAGGTAGAGTGTGGCGCCGGCGTCGGTCATTTCCAGCTGGGGGTGTCGTACCGCTGTAGGTCACGGTCAGGCCGGTCTGATCGATGCCGCGCAGGGCCAGGTCGCCGCGGCTTTCGATGCTCAGGCGCTCGATACCGCTGAGCAGGGTCAGGGTGGTTTTGCTCGACATGTTTGGTCCTCCTTCGGCATTACGGCCGGTTGATGATCTGCAAAGCTTCTTCAGCGGTCAGTTCGCCGGCGGCCAGGCGGCGCAACGTCTCCTGGCGCTGGTCGGAGGTCGCCGGGCGTGGGGTCGGGGGCCACCNCAGGGTGTTGACGATCTCCAGCAGCAGGGCGCGTGCGTTCTGATAGGTGANGCCGCGCTCATCGGCCGCCCAGGTGATTTTGCCTTCGTTGCGTAGGAGGGCTTCGACGAAGCGCAACTGCTCATTGTTCAGGCGCTCCAGCGGGCTGCGCTCGAAGTGACCTTCGATCGTCGTGCCGCAGGTGGGGCAGCCGAGACGGGTGGTCTGCAAGGGTCCGCTGCAAACCGGACAGGCGTGTGGTGCACGGTACATGGTGACCTCGTTGGTGTTGGATGTTGGATGCAGGTCACGCTTGCCGCGTGACCTGCGTTTTTATTACCGCGGTGCGTTTTGCCAGTGCATCTGCACGGTCGCCAATTCGACGTTCGTGTAGTTCTGTTCCATGGTGCGCAATGGGGTCGCGTCGGTCATGAACGTGGTAGACGCCGCCGACTTTGATCAGCTCCACGGACGGAAGGCGCCGTTCGCGGCTCTCCTGCTGGGCGGCGTTCAGCCCGCGATCAAGGGAGAGGCCCTGGGCCGCGTTGAACGGCGTGCGCTGGGTCAGCCTCGCCCAGACCCGGTGCAGCAGCCCGTGCGCCGACCATTGGTGGGTCGACTGCGGGGACATTACGATCGACGGTGGGTCTTGAGTTGACAACGTTTGAATGTTTGACACGGGTAGCTCCTTCAGTAAACGATTTGTTGGTTTTCTAATCTGTTGCGATTATACAACTAACGGATTGATTTGTCAAGTACCAATTTCAATAGATTTCAAAATAATTAATCCGTTTGATGAATACTGAAAAGGTTTGTACGGCAGATCAAGCGGCGGCGGGTTAGCAGTGGAGTGCAATGGCGCCAAAGGACATCTGGTGAGGACGAAAGGCGCGCGGCAACGACGCCTGAGGCGGTTCGTACAAATCCGCGGGTTGTGGTAAACTGCAGGCCACCTGGTCCCAGTCGGGTGGATCATGACAGCCTCGACTGGCATTCAACCTCAGATGGCCTGCACGTCTATCATCTGACCCAATAACGAGTCCCATGGAGAAGTGATGGCGATCAATGCCGACAAGCCACATCTATGGAAAGTCGATGCGGAGAGATCGATCGATCTGTATAACGACTGGTTTATACGGTTTGCCCCTGAAACTTTCCGGACGCAAAGAGCAGAGACCACCGATCAGGTCACAGAAGCTTTGAGGCTGACTGATTTCCTGCGCGACATCTCTGTGGAGCGTCTGCGCGCCAATCCAGGCATCCTGCCAATCTTGCGCATGGCTTGTGCACCACCGTTGGCGCGTGACCGGCTGATTGGTTTGGCCCACCTCAATCGTGGCCTGGTATCGTCCATGGAGGGCGCATCAGGGTCTGCACCACGAATTCCACCGCGTATGCCAGCCGTAGAGCAANNTTCTGAACAACTCCAACGCATGTGTGATACCATCATCGAACTGGCTGACCGCGATCTTTTTATCTGGCTTGATGGCGGTGATGAACCCGCAAAGGAGCAGTATATTCGAGCTGCCATGGTTGTGGCCGACCGGCTGTGCGGCGCGGCCGCCGACCCGATCATACGCAATGCGCAGGAGCGGCGACAGCTGGAGACAATTGGCGCCTGGCTGAGCCGGCGAGGTTACGCCAACGTTTCACCCGCCAGTGTGGAAGATGTTCTGCAGATGCCGCCTGGTACTTTCTCTTTTCGTATGAATGTTCGGGTAGGCGAAAGCCGAGCGGCTGTTAACCTGCCAGTGGACTGCGTCATTCAACCCCACCACGCTCAGCCTGGTGATATTCCTGTCCTCATCGAGGCAAAATCCGCTGGCGACGCGACCAATACGAACAAACGCCGAAAAGAGGAAGCGCAGAAGTACCACCAACTCGTTTCGCGATTCGGCCCTGCGGTCAAATATGTACTTTTTCTATGTGGTTATTTCNNAGAACCGGGGTATTTGGGCTACGAAGCGTCGGAAGGCATCGATTGGATATGGGAGCACCGGCTGTCCGACCTGGATGTCCTGTTGGCGGATCACGCAAGGACACAGTATCAGGTTGGAGAAGGAGCACCAGTCTATACCGCCCTGGCTGGCGCCAAAGAACAGCAGCGTTTCGTGGTTCAAAAGCAGACCGACGCCAAACGAACGCAAGTGCAACGCAACCAGATGGGCCAGTTTTCGACGCCGTTCTTGTTGGCCCAAGACATCGTGGCCTACACGCTCGAACAATTCGAGCTAGCTGGTCACAAAACCATCCGCTTTCTTGAGCCAGCGTTGGGGACAGGTGTCTTCTTCAGCGCTCTGGAATCCCGAGCGCANACACACTGGTATCGAGCCCACAGGGGTCGAGCCGACGACGAGTACGCCAGGGTCGCGGCTGACCTTTGGCCGGAAAGCCCGTGGGAGGTCGAATACTTCGACTTTGCGGCCTTTTCGGCCCTGCCAGAAAAGCAGAACTGCTACAACCTGCTGTGCACCAATCCTCCCTATGTCCGGCACCATCATCTTTCGTCTGAGCGCAAACTCGATCTGCAGCAGCGCGTGATGCGCCTGCTTCATCTGCATCCGAGCGGCCTGAGCGGTTTGTACGTCTATTTCGTGTTGTTGGCGCATGGGCTGCTGAAACCTAACGGCGTGGCATCGTGGCTCATTCCGAGTGAGTTCCTGGCGGTCAATTACGGTCAGGTGCTGCGTGAATACCTTTGNCGCAGGGTTACGCTCAAACGAATCCATCAGTTCGACCCGGCTGACGTGCAGTTCGATGATGCCCTTGTTTCCTCATGCGTCGTCACGTACCTCAAGCAGCCGCCCACCCAGGCATACGAGTTCGAGTTTACCTATGGCGGAACCCTGGCCGAACCCCGACAGGTTCGCAGATTGACTTCAGACACGGTCTCATCCCGTGAAAAATGGTCNGTTCAATGGCATGGGGACAACTCACGCTGGCCATCCCCAGGGGTGCGCCTCGGTGATCTCTTCGATGTGAAACGCGGTATTGCCACGGGTGCGAACGACTATTTTATCATAGACGCCAGCACGATCGAGGAATATGACCTTCCCCGGCAGTTTCTCAAGCCTATTCTTCCCAGCCCACGCTACATCAACGAGTCGGTGATNTCGAGTTTCGACAAGGATGGATTCCCCACGGCCGCCAACGCCCGGTATCTACTGGACTGTAATCTGCCGCCCGACCAGGTAAGAGCGCAGTACCCTAACCTGTGGCGCTACCTGGCGTACGGTGAGGCGCANGGGGTTCCCGATGGTTATCTGTGCGCCAATAGAAAACCCTGGTACCTGCAGGAACAGCGCTCAGCGGCGTTGTTCATGGCGACTTACATGACGCGTAGCCGGTCAGGGTCCGCAAGCCCGTTCCGTTTCTTCCTCAATTTATCCCAGGCAATTGGCACGAACGTCTTCTTGCTCCTGTACCCCAAACCGGTGTTGAAGTCGCTGTTGGCCGGACGAGACGAGCGGTTGNNTTCGGCGCTAGACGTGCTCAATGGATTAGCGGAGGAATCTGTCGTGCGGGAAGGTCGCACCTACGGCGGCGGCTTGCATAAGCTGGCTAGNGAACTGGCCAACCTGCGGTTGGAGAAAACCCCGGAATGGCTGCAATTGTATACCCAACTGTCACTGACCGTTGGGTGATTCTCCCGCTCACGCAAGCGACCCAGAGACGGCTGTAACACGTCCGCGCCAGTTCGCGCCATGCGCGCTAAAAACCACTTGCGGAACTTACGGCAGGCGGATCGGCTCGCCCATGATCGGCGGTGGTCGGTGACGTACGACGTCGAGCAGGGCGACGAGCAGCGCCGGCACTTCGCGGGTGCGTGACCAGCCGAGCGAACGCAGCCCATAGGTCTGCAAATCGGCTGCCACGCCGATAGTGTCGATGCCCAGGCGGTCGCAGGTGAAGAGGGCGCNGGNGAGGTGGAATTCCTGGGTGACGAGAATCGCGGTCTTCACCCCGAAGATGTCACGNNCGCGGTAGCAGCTGTCATAGGTGCGCAAGCCGCCGTAATCGGGCTGGATGGCGCTGGCCGGCACGCCGCGCTCCACGGCATAACGCATCATCGCCGCCGGCTCGTTGTAGTCGGCCACATGGTTGTCGCCGCTGAAGAGGAGGGTCTCCACCTTACCGGCCTTGTACAGCTGCACCGCAGTCTCCACCCGATCGCGCAGCATCGNAGCCAACCGGCCATCGTGGTACACCGCCGCGCCAAACACGATCGCGACCTGCCTCGTCGGCACATTGGCCACGCTGTAGATGCGCTTCTCGGTGTACCGTTGCACCAGCCACGGCCAAACCAACACCACCGCGACCACAGCCGAAACGGTCGCTATTCCCAACCAGATTACGCGCTTGCTCAGCATGTATGTGACCTCTGCCTATCAAAACGGCCAAAACCGTCCACTGGTCACAAGTTGAATGCTGAAGCGCACATCGTTCCCCCGCGCAACGCACGCTCACACGTGCTGCCACCGCCGACGCACGGCCTGCCCCAGCCACACGACGATGAACAGCGCGGTGCAGGTCAGCACGATCGCCGCACCCGAGGCCAGACTCAGGTAGTACGACAGATACAGCCCCACAACCCCTGAAACCGCGGCAATGGCCGCGGCCAGGGCCATCATCGTCAACAGACGCCGCGTGAGCAGGTAGGCCGTCGCCGCCGGTGTGATCAGCATGGCGACCATGAGCGCGACCCNCACCGCTTGCAGCGAGACGACAATCGCCACGGCAATCAGAACGATCAGCAGGTTGTCCAACAACCGCGCGGNGAGGCGCAGCGTGATTGCGAGAACGGGGTCGAAGGAGAGCACCAGGAATTCTTTGTAGAATGCCGCCACGGCCAGCACGATGATGCCGCCGAAAATCACGATGCGCCACAGATCGCCACTGCTGACACCGAGGATGTCACCGAACAGGAAATGGGTGAGGTCGACCGAATAACTGCGTACGGTCGAAATCAGCGCCACACCCAGGGCGAACATGCCGGCAAAGATGACACCGGTCGCGGTGTCTTCGCGAATTTTGGTGCCACGGCTCAGTGCACCAATCCCGACCGCGCTCAACACCGCGGCCAACATGGCCCACCAGAACAGCGGCCCGCGCGNCCCACCCCNCACCAGGTAACCTACGGCCACCCCGGGCAGGATCGAATGCGCCAGCGCATCACCGAAGAAGGCCATGCCGCGCAGGACGACGTAGGTGCCGACCACNNCGCAGACGACCCCGACCAAAACGGCGGCCACCAGGCCGCGCACCATGAAGGCGTACTGCAGGGGTTCGAGCAGGGCCTGGATCATGGGGCCGCGGTCCCTTCGTCACAGCAGGTATCTTCGACGGCCACGGTTTCGCCGTTCACGGTCAACAACCGCAGGTGGCTGCCGTACGCGTCCATCAGGGTCGGCGCCGCAAAAACCTCGTCGGCGCGGCCCAGCCCGATCAAACGGTGGTTCAGCAGCATTACGCGGTCGAAACGGGTAGCAGCAATTTGCAGATCGTGCAGGGCCATCATCACTGTGACGTGACGCGTGCGCAGCGTGTCCAGGATGTGGAAGATGTCCTCCTGCGAGGGGGCGTCCAGCCCGGTCAGCGGCTCGTCCATCAGCATGAGTTCGGCTTCCTGTGCCAGNNCGCGGGCGATGAACATGCGCTGCTGCTGCCCACCCGAGAGCTGGCTGATCTGCCGCTCGGCCAGGTCTTGCAGGCCGACCACGGCCAGGGCTTCACGCACGGTCTGCCAGTCGCGTGCACGTGGCTGGCGGAACAGGCCCATACGCCCGGTGCGCCCCATCATGACGACGTCGGCCACGTTCACCGGGAAGTTCCAATCGACCTGTTTGCGCTGCGGAACGTAGGCGATGCAGGCGTGGCTGTCCGGCACGTGGCCGAACACTTCCACCTGACCCTCCGTGGGCCGCAGGACGCCGGCGATCACTTTGAAGAGCGTACTCTTGCCCGCACCGTTCGGCCCCACCACCGCAATCCGCTCGGCGGCCTGCTCGAACGAGACCTGATCGAGGGCCAGCTGGCCGTCGTAACGCACGGTCAGGTTGTGGACATGTAGCACGGCGCTGCCGGGACCATGGGNGGAATAGTGGCGCCGCAGCAGCTGGTCAGTCTGTCGTATCTGTTTAAGGAGTCCCATCGGCCCGTCCTGGTCTGTTTTCTGGATGAAGTGACGCCCGCGTGTACCCCAGCCTACCTGAGCGCCTCCACGATTGCGCGCACGTCGTAGCGCATGAAGGCCAGGTACGAATCGGCCTCACCGCCAGGCGCGGTCAATGAACCGGTGTACAATTGTACCAGACGGATACCGGTGTCGCCAGCCACGCGCTCGGCCAGGGCCGGATTGACCGTGTTGCCCAGGAGGATCGCCTTGACGCCGGTCCGGCGGATGGCATCTTCCAGCGCGGCCAGTTCCTGCGCCGACGGTTCGGCCAGGGTGCTGTAGCTGGGCACGAGCGCGCCCACCTGTTTGAAGCCGTAACGTTGGGCGAAATAGCTGAAGACGAGGTGGTCGGTCANCAGCCGGTTGGCTGCCGGAATCGATGCCACCTGCTCGGTGATCCAGCGGTCGAGCGCCTGGAGTTCCTGCCGGTAATGGGCGGCGTTGGCCTGATAGGCGTCGGCATGCGCCGGGTCGATGGCCGACAGGGCGCGGGCCGCGTTGTCGGCCCAGACAGCCACATTGTTGGGGTCGAACCAGACGTGCGGGTCGACCGCCGCGGCCGCATGGTCAGCCTCCCCTGACGCCTCGGCCGGCTGCGCGGGNNGGGTCAGCGCGGCGATGCCGTCGGACAGCACGACCACCCTGGCCTGGCTGCCCGCATTGGCCAGCAGCGGTTCCATGAACGTTTCCAGTCCGAGACCAACCGTGAAGATCACGTCAGCCCGGGCGACGGCGGCGATTTCTTGCGGGGTAGGCGTAAAATTGTGCGGATCGGCCCCCACCGGCAGCAGCACGTGCAGGTCGATGGTGTCCCCCCACCTGGCGCACGACATCGCCCGCCAGCGTGGTCGTCACAACCACCTGTGGTTTGCCGGTATGCGGCGACGCCGGCGGGTGACCGCGGCCGGCGCACAGGCTGCCAACAGAAGGGTGGCGGCCAGCGCCAGGCCACCCAGCCACCCACGAAGTGTCGGTCGGTCGATTGTACCCATATCAGTACACCATGTCCCCACGGATGAAGGCGGCGGTACGCGATCCCGCGGGAGGCAAAGAATTCGTCGGTGGGCGCGCTCTCGATGACGCGCCCGTCCAGCAGAAACAGGACGCGCTGCGCCAGCCGGCGGGCCTGAAAGACGTTGTGCGTGACCAGGACCGCGGTGGTCTGTTGGCGCTGGTGCATGCCCAGGATGGCGCGCTCGATCAGCGCCACGTTGTGTGGGTCGAGGTTGGCGGTCGGCTCGTCCAGCAGTAGGACCTGCGGCTGGATGACCATCGCCCGCGCCAGGGCCGCACGCTGCATCTCGCCGCCGGAGAGTGTGCGGGCGTGCGCACTGGCCAGCGCAGTGAGGCCCACGTCGGCCAGTGCGGCTTCGGCCAGGTGATGCCCGTCGCGTACCCGCGCGGCTGTAGACCGTAGGCGACGTTGTGCATCACCGTGGTGTTGAGCAGCACCGGCCGCTGAAACACCGTCGTCACCTGCCGGCGCAGCGCCAGCGGAACTTCACCGGTATCACCGGTAGTGTGGTTACGAAACGTGATCGTACCTGTGGTTGGCCGTTCGAGGAAATTGAGCAGGCGCAGCAGCGTGCTCTTGCCCGGCCGGAGGCCCCACCACCGCGATGATCGCGCCGTGGGCAATCTCCAATTGCGGCAGGTCGAGCACCACACGCTCGCCGTAACGCTGCGTCACACCTTGCAGGCGGTACAGCGGCGCGACCGGTGGTGCTGCATCGCTGGCTGGTGGGGACATCTGCGCGATTGCGGCCACCGTTCAATCGACCTTTCCCTGTAAACGCAGCATCACGATATTGATCAGGAACGTGATGGTCAGCAGCACGAACGACAGGGCCAGGGCCACGTCGAAGGCGCCCTTGCGTGTTTCGAGCACGATCGCGGTGGTCAGGACACGCGTTGAGTTTTCGATGTTGCCGCCGACCAGCATGACGGCGCCAACTTCGGAGATGATCCCGCCGAAGCCGGCGACCACCGCCACGATCACACCGAGGCGTGCTTCCCACAGAATAGCCCGTGTGGCCTGTGCCGTGGTTGCCCCAAGCGCCAGCACCTGCGTGCGCAGCGCCGGATCCACGCCCATCACTGCGGCCATCGTAAAACCGGCCACCAGTGGGAATGCGATAATCGTCTGGGCCACGACCATCGCCTGCGGGGTGAAGAGCCAGCCCAACTGGCCCAGCGGCCCGTTGCGTGACAGTGTGAGATAGACGAACAGCCCGATCACCANCGNGGGAAAACCCATTCCGGTGTACAGCAGCACGATCAGCATATGGCGGCCGAGGAAACGGCGCAGCCCAAGGAACGCACCGGTCGGAATGCCCACCAGAGTACTGAACACCAGGGCAACACCGGAGACTTGCAGCGAGAGTACGATAATGCGCCAGGTATGCTCGTCGCCGTTGAGCAAAAGCTGCACGGCCTGCACCACACCCTGGAGGATTTCGTTCATCGATCAAAAACCTCACGGAAGCGCTGGCGCACCCATTCGTCCAACCCCGCTTCCAGCTCGTGAAAACGGTGAATGGCTCATGGGCCGCCGCGGTCACATTCGCGCCGCCGCCGTACAGGCCGCCCACGCGTTTCGACCAGGGAGATACCCAGCCCGCTCCATTTCCTTGAGCCGGCTCCAGGCCACACGGTAGGGCACGTGCAGGCGCTCGGCCGCGGCGCGATCGAGCCGGTCTCGGCGACTGCCTCCAGGAGCTCGATGCGCCAATGGCTGAGGACGACGCTGTTTTCGGCTTCCACCCACAAATTGCAGCGGGGTCGCAGTTGCGGTGCAACGTCACTCATTCCCCGGCCCCACGGCTTGCTTCCATCCGGTAGGGTTGACCCGGCGATCCCTGTACTCCGGCAACTCACGCCTCCCCGCTGGCCGATGGTTCGGGCTGGGCCAGGATTTCGGCCACCCGGCGCAGCCNCATCCACCACTGCTGCTTGGGCCGCTGATGTTCCATGTCCACCAGGCGCGGGAGGTCGATGAGGTCATGAAAACGGGTCTGTCCAGCCTCAAGGCCAATGAACACGCCACCCGGCGGCGTGACGTTGGCCTCTTCGATGAGCCAGTCGATGCACTTGCCGGCCAGGCGCGTAGCCTGAATACGGTCGAACGGGGAGGGTGTGCCGCCCTGCTGCAGGTGCCCGAGGATAGCCGACCGTACGTCGTACAAACCCTGGCCTTCAGCTTCNNTGAACAGGGCACACAGCACGTCGGTGGTATACACACGGCTGGCGTATTCGTTGCGGATCGCCAGGCCGAGGCGTTTACCTTTCTGGAAACCCTGAATCAGGCGCTGCAAGTNCGAGCCCAGGTCGTGCAGGGTGATGCCTTCTTCATTCAGATAGACGCGTTCAGCGCCGGTGGCCAGGCCACTCGTCAGCGCCAGGTAGCCGCAGTAGCGACCCATGACCTCGACGACGAAACAGCGACGGTAGGCTACAGCCGTCTGTTTGATTTTGTCGACCGCCTCGACGATGCTGTTGAGGGCGGTATCGGCGCCGATGCTCAGCTCCGACCCGGGTAAGTCGTTGTCGATCGTGGCCGGCAGACAGATGATGGGAATGTTGAAGACATCGAAGTTCTTGCGTTCACTGACCAGGTTATAGGCGCCCTGATAACCCGCCCAGCCGCCAATCAGCAGGATACCGTCGATCTGCTGCTGCTCGATCGTGCGCAATGGCGTACAGGTCGCGCCGGATGGGATCTTACGGTTGGTTCCCAGCTCGGCGCCGCCGGCCGAAGCCCACCCCTGTACCGACATCCATCCCATTTCGCACAGGTCACCGGTGATCAGGCCCTCGAACCCGTTGCGCACACCGAACATGTGCTGCCCGCGGTCGAGGCCCAGGCGCACAGCNNCGCGTGCCGCGGTGTTCATGCCTGGCGCCGGTCGCCNCGAATGCATGACGGCCAGGCGCAGCCGCCTCTGACTCGGCTGTGGCTCATGGGGCAAGGCCCGCACGAGGGTGCGCAGCGTCCGGAATGCATCTTTGAAGCTGCCGCCACGCAGGTCCATNNCGCGCTCATAATCGTGGGCCTGGACCGCATCGGCCACCGAACGAGTCTGCGTGACGGCGTGCATCAGCGGCGTACGGTTGATGCGGTTGCCGCGAATACCGATAACCTGCGGTTCATCCTCGGGCCTGGCCTCGATGANGCGCTGCACCGCCGCATGACCGGTGAGCGTAGCCAGATTGCGGTCGAAGGCGCTGGGTGACCCACCGCGCTGCATGTNGCCGAGGATCGTCACGCGTGTGTCTTCGCCCAGGCGTTCCTCGANGACCTNTTTGACGTAGGTGCTGGCTATATTGCGACCGTGGCGGTCCTGGGCGCCTTCGGCCACCATCACGATCGTATCGCGGCGGCCGGCCTGTCGTCCGGCGTGCACGAGTTCGCACAGGGTGTCTTCCCAACTGTCGACGTCGGNGGGCTNTTCGGGGATCAGAACCCAGTCTGCGCCGCCGGCAATGGCGCCCATCAGGGCCAGATAGCCGGCGTGGCGGCCCATCACTTCGACGACGAACGTGCGCTGGTGGCTGGCCGCGGTGCTGGCGATAGCGTCCACCGCTTCGGTGATGCGGTGCAGGGCGGTGTCGGCGCCAATCGTCATGTCGGTGCCGTAAAAATCGTTGTCGATCGGCCNCAGGCCAACGATCGACAGGAACCGATGCTGATCGGCCAATGCGCGGGTGATGGTACCCTGAGCCACCAGTTCAGCCAACAGACCTGGCCACTCCTGGCGAAACGTATTGGCGCCGGTGAGACTGCCGTCGCCCCCGATGACGACGAGGCCGTTGATGTCGTTCAGCAGCAGATTGTGCGCAGCGCGTAGACGCCCNNGGCGCGTCTGAAAGTCAGCTGAACGGGCGGTGCCGATGATCGTGCNCCCGCGATGAAGAATGCCACCCACCGCATCCCAGGTCATCTCGCGGATGCGGTTGCCGCCTTCCACCATGCCCTGGTAACCCTCGTAGATGGCGTACACTTTCATGCCCGATGCGATGGCTGTACGGACGACGGCGCGTACCGCCGCATTCATACCTGATGCGTCACCACCGCTGGTCAAAACACCGACGGATCGTGGCCCTGAGAAGCCATACCATTTTCTCCTGACTTGAGAGCGCATGCCGCAGTTGTTTGGTCGGCTGAGTGAATTGTAACACGATTCGATCAAATCAAAAATCGTGCTGCGTTCACAGCTTCACGTGGTTTGGATCGCATGTTCCGCGTAGACCAGGCGCCGGGTACCCGTTTCGCCGCGCAGGATGAGCGAATGAGTTTCGGCCCGGTCGCCGTGATAGCGGACGCCCGCCAGGAGCGGGCCGTCCGAGATGCCGGTGGCCGCAAAGAAGACCTGGTTGCTGGTGACCATCTCGTGCGCATTCAGGATGCGCCGGGTGTCGTAGCCGGCCGCCTGGATGGCCGCGCGCCNCGCATCGCTCTGTGGCGCCAGGCGGCCCAACATGGCGCCGCCCAGGGNCACGGCGCAGGCCGAAATAATGCCTTCGGCCATACCGCCGGTGCCCAACAAGATGTCGACCCGGTTGTCTGCGCTGGCGGCCAGCAGGGCGCCCGAGACGTCGCCCGCNNGGCGCAGCATGACACGCGCCCCGGCACGACGGATTTCCTCGATCAGCGCGTGGTGGCGGGGGCGGTCCAGTATGAAGACCTCCAGGTCGCGCACCGGCTTCTGTTTGATACGCGCCACGAGGGCCAGGGTCCAGGCGGCCGGCGCATCCAGGCATTCGGGCACCAGGGCGGCCGCCACGCGCTGATTGACGACAATCTTTTCCATGTACAGCGCCGGGCGCGGCGCCCATAGCGAACCCAATGGGCTGACGGCCGCGACGGCAATGGCCCCGGAACGGCCCTGAGCCAGCAGCTTGCGGCCTTCGATGGGGTCGGCCACGACGTCTAGCGCCGGGCCATTGCCGGTACCGACCTTCTGTCCGGCGTCGAGGGGCGAGTGTTTGCCCAGGCGACCCTCTTCGCCGACGACGATGTCACCGTCGATATCGAGCGTATCGAGGATGCCGAACATGGCGACTGCCGCCTCGGCGTCGGCCTCGTCCTGTTTGTCCAGGCCCATCCAGCGGCCGGCGGCCAGCGCGGCTTCGGTGGCGCGCACCANGTCCAGCCCCAGGTTGCGTGACGAAATGAGCTTCATGGCGCCTCCATACGACACAAAAGGGTGAAGAACGGCGCTGGTGGCGCGTCTTCACCCCTGAATTCTCGGTCACGACGGGTATTCTGTCAAGCCTGGCAGTGGGTACTAAGAGCCTACCCGAATAACCGTCACGGGGCAACACTGTGGCGCGTTTTCGGGTTATTCGGATAGGCTCTAATTCATCCGTTCCAGAATATGGGTCACGATCGTAGCCCCGCTGCCCCCGATATTCTGCGTCATTCCGATACGTGCATTTTGCACCTGGTTGGCGCCGGCACGCCCCGTCAGNNCCAGGTAAGCTTCGACCACCTGGTACACGCCGGTGGCGCCAACGGGGTGGCCGCGGGCCTTCAGACCACCCATCGTCGACATGGGTAGCCGCCCCTCGGTTGTGATGTCACCCTGTTTGGCCAGGGCGTGGGCCTGGCCCGGTTCCGCAAAGCCGCACGCTTCCAGCGAGAGGGCCGCCATGACGCTGAAGGCGTCGTGTGCTTCGAAGAAATTGATATCGGGTGGGCTGGCTGNCGCCTGCGCGTAAGCCTGGCGGCTCGATGTGTACGCGGCCTGCAGGAACATCGGCTTGTAGCGGTCATGAATGGCGACCGAATCGGTGGCGTTGGCCGAGGCGCGCACCTTGACGTACGGCCGCCCGTTGGGCGACAGGTCGGCCAGACGCTCGGCCGAGCACAGCACAACGGCCGCCGCCCCATCACAAATGGNGGACGCGTCCAACACGCGAATCGGGTCGGCGACGATGGGCGAGCGGCGGTAGGTGCGCATATCGACCGCTTTTTGGAACATGGCGTTGGGGTTGCGGGCGCCGTTGTGGTGGGCATTGATCGAAAAGAAAGCCAGGTCTTCGGGCAACAGGTTGTGTTCGTGCAGGTAGCGGCGCATGATCATGGCGTTGAGCGCCACGAAACTGACACCGTGAGAAGCCTCGTGCTCGTAGTCGGCGGCCATGGCCAGGCCACGGGTCGTGACGCGTGGGTCAGTGGCGGTCAGCTTTTCGATGCCGCAGACCACGGCGATATCGTGCTGCCCACTGGACACGGCCATCGTGCCCCAACGCATCGCCGCGCCGCCCGATCCACAGGCCGCTTCGGCGGTGGCCGCATCGACGCCGCGCAGGCCGGCGGCATCGGCCACCAACGCCCAGGTGCTGCTGGTACAGCAGCACCCCGACAGCATGTTGCCAACGTACAATCCCTGAACCGACTCGACGCCGGCATCGGCCATGGCTGCTTTGACGGCCTGGGCGGCCAGGCTGCGCAGACTGGTGTTGGGGTGCCGGGCTACTGCGGTCTGTCCGACGCCGATGAGATACACATCACGCATCGCTAGTCTCCTATGGCGCAGCAGGTGTCTGCGCACCTGCCGTGGTCAGGGTCTGTCACCGAACAAGTTCCCGTGTGTTGTGCGGAAATGCCGGAAAAAGCTGTTCCTGCACGGGATGTGGTTGTCTGGCAAACCCTTGGAGCCTATCCGAATTACCGCTCACGGGCGACCTTCCGGCGTATATGCCGGATTATTCGGATGGGCTTAATTCGACCGGAAGTTCCCCTGGAAGCGCGTAGGTCGCATAATCGATCGCCTTGCGCCGCAGGATATAATCGCGCGTCACCGGTGCGACCAGGCGGCGTTCGCTCACGTGTTCGGTCACGACCAGTGAAAAAGCGTCGCTACCCGCACCCGAACCGTACGACACCAGCAGGATCCGGTCACCCGGTTGGGCCGCGCCGAGCACACCGCTCAGGCCCAACAGCACCGAACCGGCATGGGTGCTCCCGATGTCTTCGACGAAAAAGCCGGCAGCCAGTTGCTCCCAGGTGATCCCGAGTGCGTCGGCCACGCGGCGTGGCAGCTTGCCGTCGGGCTGATGCAGGACAACGTGTCGATAGTCCGCGGCGGTGCGGCCGATTTCATCCAAAAAGGCGATGGCCGTGGTTTTGACATGGTCATAGTACGCGTCCACGCCGGTCGAGCGCAGGGTGTTGCTGTAGTAGCGCGTGCCCGGACGCCGCCAGACATCCATGCTGTTCGTGACGTAGGACAACGAACCTTCGATGATCGCCACACTCTCGTGGGCCGGGCCAACGATCACGGCGGCGCCGCCGGCGGAGGCGGTGTATTCCAGGGCGTCGCCTGGCCGACCCTGCGCCGCGTCCATGCCGATACACATCGCATACTCGGCCATGCCTGAACCGACGGTTTCCAATACAGGCCTGCAAGGCTTCGGTGCCGGCCTTGCCGCTGAACTCCCAATCCGCCGCCTGGGTCTCAGGCAGGGCGCCCAACATTTCAGCCACGATCGTGCTGGTCGGTTTGATGGCATAGGGGTGCGATTCACTGCCGACCCACAGGGCTTTGAGGTCTTGGGGTCGATATCGGCGCAGCAGAGCATTACGCGCGCCTCGATAGCCATCGTCACGGTGTCTTCGTCGATGCCGGGCACCGCTTTCTGTTTGATGGGCCAGCCCGCATCGCGCCCCCGCCAGACACGGGCGATCTCCTCACCCGCCAGGCGATAGCGGGGACGTACGCTCCGTAGCCCACGATGCCCACATCGCGGTTTGGCTTAAGCATAGGTCTGCCTCACTTGTTATTGCCAGCCAGGCCGAAGCGCAGCCGGAAGATGGCCTGGTACACGTCACCCTGGCTGACGATCCCCACCAGTTTGCCATTCTCGACGACCGGCAAGCGGCGGATGTGCCAGAGAAACATGAGCGCGGCAGCTTCCATGAGCGACGTGTCTGGGGTGATGGTCTGTACGTCACGGGTCATCACCGCGGCGGTGGTGACCTGACTGATGTCTTCGAACCCTTCGTCGCGCCGNNAATGGGCCAGATTGGGCGTCGGTGAATCCATCAGGTGTTGGAACATCGGGTGCATCTCGCGCAGCACGTCGCGTTCCGATATGATACCCACCATGCGGCCGCTGTCGTCGACGACGGGGACGCCACTCAGATGGCGTTCCACAATGATCCGGGCGACGTCGCTCAAGGGGCCGTTTCNCCGACNCGTGATCACGTTCGTAGTCATAATCGATCGAATCGTCATGTTGAGCGCTCCCTGATAAATCTGAGGTCGTCCGACCGGCGCGCGCGCCGACGAATTGTTACAAATATAACTATAACGCATTGCGGCACAAAAGTCAATGACGGATGGGGGCTTCAGATGGATGGGTGGGTGGGGTGTGCCCGTTCGTTTGGGTAGGCACTGACCTTGCCTGATTAGAATTCATATGGCATAATAGGCCCCACACTATGACCACGATGCTTCTGATTCGCCACGCGGCCAACGACTGGGTCGGTGAACGGCTGGCCGGTTGGACNCCGGGCGTTCACCTCAATACGCTGGGGCATCAGCAGGCCCAGGGACTGGCGGATCGCCTGGCACACACCGCGCTTCAGGCGATCTACAGCAGCCCGCTGGACCGGGCGCGTGAAACGGCCGCGCCCTGGCCAACCGCCTCGGCTGCCAGTGCAGGTGGAGGCTGGTCTGGCCGAAGTCCAGTATGGTCAATGGACCGGTGAAGCNNATTGCAGGATTTGCGCGACACCGACTTGTGGCGTGTCCTGATGCTCACGCCCAGCCTGGCCCGGTTTCCTGACGGTGAGAGTCTGGGTGAAGTACAAAATCGGGTGGTGGCCACCCTGGAACGGTTGCGGCAGCGGCACGCACAGGAAACGATCGCGGTGGTTTCGCATGCCGACGTGCTCAAAGCCGCCGTAGCCCATTACACCGGATTACACCTGGACCTGTTTCAGAGGCTGGTCATAAGCCCCGCCTCGGTGTCGGTTATCCAGTTCGGCGGGCCAGGTTTTCCTCGCCTGGTACGGTTCAACGACACGGGCGAGATGCCCACTTTGCTCAGGAATCACCACAACAGCCGGCCGCGACAACCCCCAAGCCGCGGCTTGAAGGGTGGCTGGGTAACGATCAATGATGGGATGTGGGTAATGCCAGAATTCGATTACGACTTCGACCCAATTTCGCGTATCACGGTGGGTACGGTGGGCCCGNNCGGACAGCGTGAGTTCTTCATGCAGGCCCGTCGCGGGCTGCAGATCGTCACGTTGAAGGTCGAGAAGCAGCAGGTTCAGGCCCTTGCCGCGGGTATCAATGAGCTGCTCGAACAGTTGGGCGACGCACTGCCGCAGCTGCGGCTTGACCTCGTCGATCCCGACAACCCAAACATGGCCTTGGAAGAGCCGATCTATCCCGCGTTTGCCGTGGGTCAAATGGGATTGGGGTACGATGGAGAGCGCGATATGGTGATCCTGATCGTTCAGGAAGCGGTCGCGGAAGAGGGTGCTGAGAGCGGCGCGGCACTGGCACGTTTTGTCGGCAGCCGCGCCATGATGCGCGACTTCAGTGAACACGCCCTTTCCCTTGCGGCGGCTGGCCGCCCAACCTGCCCGCTCTGTGGCCAACCCATCGATCCACGCGGGCATTTTTGCCCGCCCAGCAACGGCCACAGCCGCACGCTGCTCCAGTAGTCTGGAGCAACACTGAACCCGCGGACTGCGCGATGCGCGCAGTTGCTGCGGCTTGGAGCCTATCCGAATAACCCGGAAAACGCGCCACAGTGTTGCCCCGTGACGGTTATTCGGATAGGCTCTCAGGGAGCGGCAGCCTTTCTGGCGTGGGCGCCGCGCCGTAGCGTCATAGCACCGGTCAGAACCATCAACAGCGCGACCAGGGCCATGACGGCGGTCAGGCCGATGATATCGGCCAGCGCGCCGGCGAAGAGCACTGGCAGCATCGACAAAAAGCCGATGATCATGAACAGAGAGGCAAAGACCCGCCCGCGCATCTCCTCGCTCGTTTCCGCTTGCAGTTCGGTGTTGGCCGGCACCGTGACGAATGAGTGTGCCACACCCAACCCATAGGCCGCTACCATCGCGCCGGCGATGGCAAACGTACCCCGCGCGCCGCATCGAAACTATCGCCCATCAACAGCTGGCCAATCGCTTCCGACCANGGACTGGGTCGTGGCGAGCAGGGTCAACAGGGCGCCGGCGCCCGCCATGCTGAAGCCAATCAGCCGGTTGGGCTTGACGTGCGCGGCGACCCGTCCCACCAGAATGATCCCCGTCAGCATCCCCAGGCTGGCCGGCAGCACCACCAGACTCAAATCCTCCGGGTTGCGCCCCAGGGTACGACTGACGAAGCCGGGACCCAACGTCGACACGACAAGCAAGATGGTGGCCGCCAGTGACAGGTTGATCGTTGCCGCCCGAATGGCCGGGTGTTTGATCATGAAGGCCCACGATTCGCGACCGGCGCCCAGTACAGCTGGTGAAAGCGCTGGCCCGGTGGNCCTGCACATTCTCGGCCAGTTTGACCTCCCGGCCGGCAGCCGGGCCACGAGCAGGGCGCTCAAGGCATAGAGTATGGCAACGACGAGCCACAGGCGGGTCAGGCCAAGGAACGAAGCCAGCAACGGCCCAACAACGGCCAAACCCAGGACCAATGAGGCGTTATACGTAGTGGCAAACAACGCATTCGCGGTCAGCAGATAACGGCGCGGCACGACGAGTGGGATCGTAGCCGCCTCGGCCGGGCCGAAGAACTGACTGACCACGGAGAAGGCAGCGGTCAACACAAATACCACCCCCAGGCGCAGGGCGGCCGGCGCCTCGGATTCAGCAATGAAGAAGCCCAGCATGAGCACCATGCGCAGCAGGTTGCTGATGAGCAGTACCCTGGCCTTGTTGGAACGGTCGACGATCACGCCGGCAAAGGTGCCAACCGCGACGGCCGGCAGGGTAAAGGAAAGCACCGCCAGGCTGGTGAAGAAGCTGCTCTGCGTGAGTCGTTCGGTGAATATGATGACCGCAAAGTTGACCATCGACTGCGCGGTCATCGAAATGGCCTGGGCACTCCACAACCGCAGAAACGGTACATTACGCAGCACCTCGAGAAATGCGCCGCGTGTGGCTGTGCCCTCCTGCTCAACTGGCATGCAATCCTTACCTCTTCCTGTCTCAGGTGCCCGCTAATTGCTGGTGGCGCACTACTCCGCATTGTACCTGACATGGGGGATTTCTCCAATCGGGGGTGGGGGTGGGGGATGGGGGATGGGGGTGGGGGATGGGGATGGGGGATGGGGGATGGGGGTGGGGGATGGGGGTGGGGGATGGGGGATGGGGGATGGGGGATGGGGGTGGAGGTTGGGGGTGGAGGTTGGGGGTGGAGGTTGGGGGTGGAGGTTGGGGGTTGGGGATGACATTTGCGGGGTGTTGCGGGGTGGTGTAGACTGGTGGTGAGGGGAGAGGATGGGCAGGCACGTGGGAAGGGAAGGTTGGTGGGATGGGCAGGCACGTGGGAAGGGAAGGTTGGTGGGATGGGCAGGCACGTGGGAAGGGAAGGTTGGTGGGATGGGCAGGCACGTGGGAAGGGAAGGTTGGCGGGATGGGCAGGCACGTGGGAAGGGAAGGTTGGCGGGATGGGCAGGCACGTGGGAAGGGAAGGTTGGTGGGATGGGCAGGCACGTGGGAAGGGAAGGTTGGTGGGATGGGCAGGCACGTGGGAAGGGAAGGTTGGTGGGATGGGCAGGCACATGGGAAGGGAAGGTCGGTGGTAGGCACATGGGAAGGGAAGGTCGGTGGCAGGCACGTGGGAAGGGAAGGTTGGTGGCAGGCACGTGGGAAGGGAAGGTTGGTGGGATGGGCAGGCACGTGGAAAGGGAAGGTCGGTGGTAGGCACATGGGAAGGGAAGGTCGGTGGCAGGCACGTGGGAAGGGAAGGTTGGTGGCAGGCACGTGGGAAGGGAAGGTTGGTGGGATGGGCAAGCACGTGGGAAGGGAAGGTTGGTGGGATGGGTAGGCACATGGAAAGGGAAGGTTGGTGGGATGGGCTGGCGGCAGCGTTGGAATTTCTGGCGGGCTTACCTGCACGGCCGAACGCCGTGGGATACTCTGATCACGCCGCCAGAATTGGAAGGGTTGATCCTGTCGGGAGACCTGGCGCCCGGCCAGGCGGTGGACTTGGGGTGCGGCACGGGCACTAACGCCATTTTTATGGCCCGCCATGGCTGGACGGTCGTAGGGGTCGATTTTGCGCCCCAGGCTATTCTCCGCGCCCGGCGGCGCCTGGCTCAGGCGCCCCGCGAGATCCAGGAACGGGTGGTGTTTCATGTGGGTGACGTCACTCGCTGGCGGTTTGCCACCATGCCGTTCGACTTTGCGCTCGATATTGGCTGCCTGCACGCGCTGTCGCCAACCGAACGCGCGGCCTACGTGGCCGAACTGACGCGCCATACCCGNCATGGGGCCGTTTTCTGCTCTATGCACGGGGGCACAGGGTCGCGCTGGCCATACGATCCGCTTTGGACTGGATCAGACGACAATCGAGACGGCGCTGGCGCCCAGCTTTGCCCTGACGTGGTCCCAACAGGGGAAGAGCGGGGCCAGCCATCGGGGTGGTATCTGTTTGTGCGACAATAAGCCGTCGAAGAATAAGGTCCCGTGTTTGGTCGCGAAAATACCGGAAAGGGCCAGATGAAAGCGGGAAGGTGTTGCTTGACGAGCTGAGGATCCATGAGGTCAAGGAGGGAGTACGTTGGATCTGGGAATGTTTGCATTACATGACAGGGTGGCGATTGTAACCGGGGCCTCACGCGGNATCGGCGAGGCGGTGGCCGAGGCGTTGGCCAGCGCNGGGGCGGCCGTGGTGTTGACCAGCCGCAAGCTGGAAAACGTTGGCCCGGTGGCGGAGAAGATCAATGCCAGCGGTGGGCGGGCGCTGGCACTGGCCGCGNNCGCCGGCCAGGCCGCGGCAGCCGCAGAAGTCGTGGATGCCGCGCTGGCGCAGTTTGGCCGGATCGACATCCTGGTCAACAACGCCGGCACCAACCCGCACTTCGGCCCAATCCTGACGGCCGAAGAGAGCCATTGGGATAAGATCTTCGAGGTCAACGTCAAGGGGTATTTTCTGATGGCCAAAGCGGTCGTGCCGGTCATGCGTCGGCAGGGGCGCGGCAAGATCATCAACATGGCGTCGATTGCCGGCATCAACCCCGGCCCCATGATGGGCGTCTACAGCACGAGCAAGGCGGCGGTGATCATGCTGACGAAAGCGCTGGCCGCGGANGCCCCGGCGCACATCCAGGTGAACGCAGTGGCGCCCGGCTTCATTCAAACGAAGTTTTCCGCCGCGCTGTGGGGCAACCCGGCCCTGCGTGGTCTGTTGGAACGCGCCACGCCCGAGGGACGTATCGCCAGGCCAGAGGAGGTGGCCGGCGCCGTGCTTTACCTGGCCGCGGACGCGTCCAGTTTCACGACCGGCAGCGTGCTGGTGGTGGACGGGGGCTACAGCCTGGGCAGTATGATGGGGGAGCGGGCGGTTAGACCGGCCACACCCTGCCCGCTGACGGAGTCCGCACCCCAGGTGCGAACTCCGTCAGTGGCACGGCCGATTGGCCTTACGGCACGGCCGGCACGGCACAATAGGCGCCCAGCCCTCCGCGATGGCCTGGCGCACCTCGTAGGCGACGGCGCGTGCGACCAGCGGCCGGATCAGAGGCACGACGGCGCGCAGCCACCCCGGCAGTTGATCGACCACATTGGCGATCAGATCGGCCAGCATCTGGTCGATGCGCGCCTTGATCTCATCCTCCGAGAGGTTGGCCAGTTGGTCGTACACGTCCGGGCCACAGATCACGTGGTGGATGACGTCGGCCAGCTGTTCCCATAACCAGCGCACGATGCCCTGCGGATCGATGGCCAGCGTGTTGGGGAGGCCACCCTCCTCAGCGCTGACCTGCACCTCGACCGGCAGGGCCGCATGCGCGACGTCTTCAGCGAGATAATCGTCCAACGAGGGTGGCTCGCCAGCCAACAGTTGGCGCACATCGTCGACGAGGGGCGATTCGGCGGCGGTAGGGTCGTTCATCGTAAGACCTCCCTGGATAAAGACATCCGAAGTCTTGCCGACTTCGGATGTCCTCGTGTGATGACGTGTTACGCCAGCACCAGCTCGGCCAGGCCGGCCTTGCGGCGCAGCATCTCGGCCTTATCGGTGCGCTCCCACGGCAGGTCGATGTCGTGCCGACCAAAATGACCGTACGCCGCGGTTTGGCGGTAAATCGGACGGCGCAGGTTCAGGTTCTGAATGATCGCGGCCGGCCGCAAGTCGAAGTTTTCCTGAATGAGCTGGACGATAGTTTCATCCGAAACCCGCCCCGTGCCAAACGTCTCCACGCTGAGTGACAGCGGGCGGGCTACACCGATCGCGTACGATAGCTGNNGCTCACAGCGGTCGGCCAGACCGGCGGCCACGATGTTTTTGGCAACATAACGNNCCATGTAGGCCCCGGAACGGTCGACCTTGGTGGGGTCGCNCGAGAAGGCGCCGCCGCCGTGCCGGGCCACACCGCCGTAGGTGTCGACGATGATCTTGCGCCCGGTCAGGCCGGCGTCGCCCAGTGGGCCGCCCGTGACGAACCGCCCCGTCGGATTGATGTAGAACTTGGTCTGGTCATCGATCATGGTGACGGGGATGACGCGGTTGACCACCAGCCCGATGATATCGGCGCNGATCTCTTCCTGCGTGATTTCGGGCGAGTGTTGGGTGGAAATCACCACGGTGTCGACGCGGACTGGCTTGCCGTAGTGGTATTCCACGGTGACCTGTGACTTGCCATCGGGGCGCAGATAGGGCAGTTCACCGAATTTGCGCACCTCGGTCAGCCGACGCACGAGTTTGTGCGCCAGCATGATCGACAGCGGCATCGNCTCTTCGGTCTCGTTGCAGGCAAAGCCCACCATCATGCCCTGGTCGCCGGCGCCAATCGCCTCGATGTCGTCGTCGGACATGAGACCGCGTTTGGCCTCCAGGGCGCGATCGACGCCCAACGCAATGTCACTCGACTGCTCTTTGATCGACACGAGCACCGCACAGGTGTCACAGTCGAAGCCATATTTGGCGCGGGTGTAGCCAATGCTGCGCAGAGTCTCGCGTGTAATGGTCTGAATATCGACGTAGGTGCTGGTGGTGATCTCACCCAGGACCGCAATGGCCCNCGTGGTCGTGGCACATTCGCACGCCACGCGNNCATCGGGGTCTTCAGCGATGATAGCATCCAGCACGGCGTCCGAAACCTGGTCGCAGATTTTGTCGGGGTGCCCTTCGGTGACCGATTCCGAGGTGTAATAGAGTTTGGGTGAATTCATGAACGTTGTCGACATGGGTTGGTATTTGCCTCCTTGTGCAATTTTGGTCAGGCTGGACTTGCGCAGTTTCCCAGGCTGCGCAAGTCTCGCAGGAGAAATCAGGTGCCCTCTTGCCAGGAATTCAGGTAAGTGACCTGTTCGTCGGTCAGGTGGTCGATGACGATTCCCATGGCTGTGAGCTTGAGCCGCGCGATTTCCTGGTCGATGGNCCCGGGCACCGTGTAGACCTTGCTGCCGAGCTCGGCGTGGTGGCGCACCATGTATTCGGCCGCCAGGGCCTGGTTGGCAAAGCTCATATCCATGACGGCACTGGGGTGTCCCTCAGCCGCGGCCAGGTTGACCAGCCGTCCTTCGCCGATGAGATAGAGACAGCGGCCGTCAGGCAGGTGGTATTCGTCGAGAAAATCGCGCGCGCGCACTTCGCTCGACATCGACTCGAGCGCGGNGATATTCACTTCGACGTTGAAATGCCCCGAATTGGAGAGAATGGCGCCATCTTTCATGACTTCTGAAGNTGCGCGGTCGAGGACGTGGATGTCGCCGGTGGCCGTGCAGAAGATATCGCCAACCCGGGCTGCTTCCTGCATAGGCATGACCCGGAAGCCGTCCATGACCGCTTCCAGCGCNNGCATGGGCTGCACCTCGGTGACGATGACGTTGGCGCCGAGGCCGCGCGNCCNGGTGGCAATGCCGCGGCTGCACCAGCCGTAACCGGCCACGACGAAATTTTTGCCGGCCAGCAGGATGTTGGTCGCGCGTACGATACCATCGATGGTCGACTGTCCAGTGCCGTAACGGTTGTCGAACAGGTGTTTGGTCAGGGCATCGTTGACTGCGATGACGGGAAACTTGAGCGNCCNCTCGGCCGCCATCGCGCGCAGGCGAATGACGCCGGTCGTGGTCTCCTCGGTGCCGCCAAGCACACCGGGGAGCAGCTCGGTGCGGTCCTTGTGCAGGATCGAGACCAGGTCACAGCCGTCGTCCATCGTCATGTGTGGGCGGGTGTCGAGCACCGCGTTGATGTGCTGGTAGTAGGTGGCGTCGTCCTCGCCCTTGATGGCATAGACCGGCATCTCGTAGAACGACACCAGGGCCGCGGCCACATCATCTTGGGTGGAGAGCGGGTTGGAGGCCGCCAGCGCAACCTCGGCGCCGCCGGCTTGCAGCAGGTGCATCAGGTTGCCCGTTTCGGCCGTGACGTGCAGGCACGCGGCCACGCGCAGGCCCTTGAGGGGTTGTTCCTGCCGGAAACGTTCCTCGATCAGGCCGAGGACAGGCATTTCGTTGGCCGCCCACTGCATCCGATAGCGGCCACGTTCGGCCAGGTTGATATCTTTGATATCATGATTCTGAGTCACTCGTTTTCTCCTTCACACAATCAAGCATTGGGCCGGCCCTTCGATGAACCGGCAGTGAATCTGGTAGCCCAGGCGCTGGTAGATGCGCAGTGCATGGTTGTTATTTTCGTGAACGTTCAAGACCACATCGAGGCCGGCCGCCAGCAGGTCTGCCGTGACGGCGCTGGTGACCGCGGGCCAAACCCTGGCCGCGGTAGGCCGGGTGGGTGTAGATATTGCCAACGGCCGCAATGCCGTAGGCTCGTGCCAGAAGGTGCGTGCCGGCCGCTGCCACCAGGCGGCCGCTCTCCCCGGCCGGGCGCCATCGAAAATGCCGTAAAAGACGCCGTCGTCCAACTGGCGCGGGCTGAAGGCATCGGGGCAAAATCACCGCCCTGCGCATACAGGGCCTCCAGCAGCGAGCCATCGGCGCTGGTGAGGCGCACGGCCGCGCCTTCTGAATCGCAGGACAAGAAGTCGGCCGGGCGCACGCATACGCAGCATGGGCCGTACGTCGGGGAATCTGTAATGTGCCTGCACCACCGGCAGGTGACGCGAGCGGCAGGTGACGAATACGTGCGCCGGCAGGTCGGCCGCGTGCAGCAGAAAACCAGCCCTCGGGCACACCCATCACGAAGAGGACGGGCGGTACCAGTCCGTGGTAGACCATGAGCAGGGCCTCGATGGGGCCGGCATCGATCGCACCGTACCAGGTCGTGCTGGGAAACAGGGCTGGCTCCAGATCGCCCACGGCATAGGCCGCGTAGATGCGGTCGTGCTGCAAACAGGCCAGGATCACCCGCTCGTCAGTCAGTTTTTCCAGGGTCCACATCGTGTCGTTCCGGGTTCCAGGTCAACAAGTCATCCAGCCGGGTGTGTCGCCAAAGTTCTGGCGGTAGCGCGCCACGAACTCGGCCCGTGTGTAGTGGTGCCCCTGTGTGCCGTGCTGCTCCAAGACGTACGTCGCGGCCAGGCTGGCCAGCCGGCCAGTAATAGGCCACGGGTAGTGGCGCAGGAAGCCCACGATCAAACCGGCCCGGTAGGCGTCCCCCACCCNCGTGGGCTCGCCCTTGTCGTGCGGCGCCACCACTGGAATGTGATACTCGCGCCCACTGTCGTAGATCGTCGGCCTNNGGTCGCCGCGGGTTACGACGACGGTAGGCACCCNGGCCAGCAGAGTGGCCGCGTCCAGGCCGGTCTTGTTTTGAATCATCGCGAATTCATAATCGTTGCAGGTCAAGATCCGGGCGCCGGCGACGCCAGCGGCGAGTTCGTCACCGCTCAAGCGGATGATCTGCTNGGCCGGGTCGTAGATATAGGGTATGCCCAGTATACGGCATTCCTGGGCGTAACGGATCATCGCCGCCGGGTCGTTGGGTGAGATGATCAGCAGCTCGATCGATTGTAAATCCAGGTCGTACAGCGACAGCTCACGCGCNNTGGCCATGGCGCCGGTGTAGAACGACGCGATCTGGTTGTTGTCGTCATCGGTGCTGACAAAGAACGAGGCGGTATAATCGTCAGGGTAAATCCGCACGCCGCGTGTATCGATGTCCTGCTCCTGCAGCCAGCGCAGGTAATCGCCGAAATCCTGGCCGGCCGTGCACATCAGGTAGGGCCGCACGTTGAGGAGGCGCAGGTTGTAGGCGATGTTGGCCGCGATACCGCCGCGCTCGCGGCGCAACGAATCGACGAGAAAGCTGACACTGAGGGTGTGGAGCTGCTGCGGGAGAATGTGGTCCACGAAACGGCCGGGAAACGACATGATGTAGTCGTAGGCCAACGATCCGGTGACGACAACCGTCATAGCGCCGCCTGTTCTCCTGGGATATCTGACGTGGGTCGGCGGATACGCGCTTCCGCCAGCTCCTTGGCCCGCCGCAGGCTCTCACGGTAGGNGGNGTAACAAATGCCTTCCTCGGTCACGATGCCGGTCAGATAGCGGGCAGGGGTCACGTCGAATGCGATATTGAGCACCGGCACATTCGCCGGCGCAATCGGCACACCGGCGATGTGGGTCACTTCGGCGGCGCGCTGCTCGATCGGAATGAGGTCACCGTGCGCCAGGTTCAGGTCGATCGTCGAAGTGGGCGAGACGGCATAACAGGGAATGCCATTTTCACGGGCCAGTACGGCCAGTTTGTAGCTGCCAACCTTGTTGGCCACATCGCCGTTGGCCGCGACGCGGTCGGCGCCAAACAGTACGATGTCCACCTGCCCGGTGCGCATGAGGTGACCGGCCAGGTTGTCGGCAATCAGCGTCATCGGAATCCCGTCCTGCATCAATTCCCACGCGGTGAGGTGCGCACCCTGCAGGCGGGGACGGGTCTCGTCGACCCAGACGTGAACCCGCTTGCCCAGTTCGACGGCCATGCGCACCACACCGAGGGCGGTGCCGTAGTCGACCGTGGCCAGCGAACCGGTGTTGCAGTGGTGCAGGATGTTGGCACCGTCGGGGACCACGGCGCCGGCGGCGCCCATGCGGCGGTTGATTACCACGTCCTCGTCGGCCAGGGCCTCAGCCTCGGCCAGCAGGGCACGGCGCAGCGTGTTGAGGTCAGCACCATCGGCCGCNNGCGCCATACGCATGAGGCGCGCCGTGGCCCAGGTCAGATTGACCGCGGTGGGGCGGGCGGCGTCGAGCACCGCTTGGGCGGCGGCCAGGTCGTGCAGGAAGGTGGCCCGGTCACCCGCCTGGCTCTGTTGGGCGGCCAATGCCATGCCATAGGCGCCGGCGGCGCCTATGGCCGGTGCGCCACGAATGGTCATATCAGCAATGGCCGCAGCTACGGCCTGATAATCGTGCAGCTCGACGATAGTGAATGTGTGTGGCAGCACACGCTGATCGATCATCTTGACCGAACGCTGTTCGTTGTCCCACCAGATTGTGCGCATAGCAGGCAGTTACTCCAATAAAAAACGCCCCTGGTCGCGGCCAGCGGGCGCAATAAGATGTGAGCGCTAACTCTCATCTTCCAGGCGAGTGGCGGCCTCACTCCCTGACGGAATTGGCACCTGTGATTACCATCGGTTGCCGGGGATCAACGGGCCGTTCCCTCCCCCTCTGGATGAGTTTCCAGTCAACTCAGTTGTGCGAAACGCCGCGATAGTAACACAGTGTCACGGTTTTGTCAAAGCAATTAGCCAGACTTCAGGCGGCAAAGCGGGCCAGGGCGTAACGCAGCCGCTCCTCGACGCCGCTGATTTCGCGCGGAATGCCCTGCACCGCACGCTGTGCTTCGACGATGCTGTAGCCCAGGGCCGTGAGCGCATCGATCACCTCGGCATCGGCCGCGGTCAAGGCCAGTAGCTCTTCACTGGGGGCCGCCACGCCGACGCGATCTTTGAGCGTGACGACGATCTTCTCAGCCGTCTTTTTGCCCACCCNCGGAACCCGTGCCAGGANGCCGGGCTGTTCCTGGCCAATCGCCAGACGCAACGCATCGGGGGCCATGGCCGAGCTGATCGTCAGAGCNNGGCGTGGCCCAACGCCAGGCACCGTCAGCAGGAGGTGGAACATCTCCAGGGCTTCCTCACTCGTGAAGCCGTAGAGGCTCAGCTCGTTTTCGCGCACCTGGAGGTGGGTGTACAGCGTGATCAGCTGGATCGTGCGCTCGAGCAGGACGTCGGCCGGTGCGAAGACCTTGAAGCCCACGCCGCCCACATCGACGACGATGTAGTCTTTACCCCGTGCCACCACCTGGCCGACCAGGCGCGCAATCACGGCGCCACCTCAGGCCAGACCATCGGGGCTGAGAAATTTGTAGCCCCGGCCGCGCANCGTGACCAGGAAGATCGGGTTGGAGGGTCGNNGCTCGATCTTCTCGCGCAGGCGGCGAATGCTCACTTCGACCAGGTTCGTGCCACCGACGATATCGTAGCCCCAGACGCCGCGAAAGAGCGGTCGNNCCGCGATGGGCTGGTCCACGTGGGACATGAGGTAGTGGAGCAGTTGGAACTCGATGGGCGTCAGGTGGACGGGGCGACCGCGCACGGTGACATGGTGGCTGTTGGCATTGGCCGTGATATCACCAATCTCGATGATCTGGGGCGGCGGCGGGTTGTGCGCGTAATCGATGCGGCGCAGAATCGCCTGGATACGCGCTTCGACCTCCCTGAAGGCAAATGGTTTGGTGATGTAGTCATCGGCGCCGAGCCGAANACCGTGCATCACGTCGTCGACGCTGCCCAGCGCGGTGAGCATCACAATGGGCACATCCGAGCGACGGCGGATCGACTCGCACACCCGAAAGCCATCGAGGCGTGGCATCATGATATCGAGAATGACCAGATCGACCGGGATCTGGTTGAAGGTGTCCAGGGCCTCCTGCCCATCGGCCACGGGGTAGACGGTGTGGCCGGTGGTTTCGAGGGATAACTGGATGAGATTACGGAGGGGAGCCTCGTCCTCCGCCAGAAGAATTCGACAACGGTAGGGAGCGTCTTTGCCTTCGGCTCTGGTTGACATGGTGACTGTGGGTACTCCTACTTAGATCCGCATGACATCATGCCTGGATGAGATCGTAGAAACGGGCAGAATGGTGGTGGCACACCGCCAGGGCCACGGCATCGGCCGCGTCATCGGGGCGTGGCACCTGTTCAAGGTGCAACAGGAGGCGCACCATCTGCTGCACCTGTCGTTTGTCGGCGCCCCCGTAGCCGGCGATGGCTTGTTTGACGGCGGCCGGTTTGTACTCGTGAATCGGCAGATCAGCCTCGGCGCCGGCCAGCAGCACAACACCGCGGGCCTGCCCGACGGTCAGTGCCGTGGTGACATTGCGGCTGAAAAACGCTCNTTCCACAGCCAGGGCGTCGGGCGCCCAATCGGTGATCACGGCGCGCAGCTGGTGGTAGATGGTGCGCAGGCGCATGGGCATCGCGTCGTCGGGCGTAGTCGTAATCACTCCATAGACCAGCAGATCGAGCGTGCCGTCGCGCTCCTCCACCACTCCGTAGCCAGTCGTGGCAGTGCCCGGATCCACCCNCAGAACACGCATCACGCCAGTTCCATCTCGGCCAGCGCTTCTTCGGTGATCTCNCAGGTTGGAATAGACCTTGATCACGTCGTCTAGCTCTTCCAGGTTCTCCATGAGCTGCATCACATGCACGGTTTCTTTGATATCCAACGCCAACGGCACCTTGGGCAGCATCGTCAGTTCGGCTTCGGTGATCTCCAGCGGGTACTGGCTCAGCCCTCGCACGATTTGGAAGTCCTTGGGGTTGGTGTAGATGTCGGCCTCTTCCGGCCCGTACTGAATATCGTCGGCGCCGGCTTCCAGCGCCCACTCGAACAGCTGATCCTGCGAAACCTTGTTGAGTTTGATCACGATGTGGCCACGCGGCTCGAACTGCCAGGCCACCGAACCAGCCTCGCCCAGGTTGCCGCCNNGCCGCGTAAAACTGCGCCGGATTTCACTCAGGGCACGGTTGCGGTTGTCGGTCACGACCTCGACCAGAAGGGCGGTGCCGCTGGGGCCGTAACCTTCGTAGAACAGTTCCTCGAGCGGACGTCCTTGTCGGCGCCNCGAACCGCGCCGGATCGCACGTTCGATGTTTTCTTTGGGCATACTGTTGGCCCGGGCCTTGTCGACGGCCAGCCGCAGCTTGAAGTTATACTCCGGATCGGCGCCTTCGCGGGCTGCAATCACGATTTGGCGGGCCAGCTTGGTAAACAACGCGCNCCGTTTGGCATCGGTGGNCGCCTTTTTGCGTTTGATGGTAGCCCATTTGCTATGACCAGACATAGATTTCCTCACAAACAATGGCTGAAGTTGTCGTTATTATAGCACACAACGGGCGCCACTTCCATTTGATGTGACATGTCGATCTGGCATGTCGATCTGGCATGTTGACGCACGCGTGCGGTAACGGGTCGCCCCTGATCCGCGGCCGGCTATGCCTCCCGGACATCGGCGTGCAGCACGTCTGGCAGACGACCGCAACGCCGGGCATGAGCCTCCACGGCGCATGAAACCGACAAAGAGTGGCTGCGGGCGTGTGGGGCGCGATTTGAATTCGGGATGGAACTGGCTGCCCAGCATCCAGGGGTGGTCGCGCAGCTCAGCGATTTCCACCAGGCGCCCATCCGGTGACTGACCGCTGAAGACCAGGCCGGCCTTTTCCAGAATCGCGCGATAGGCGTTGTTGAACTCGAAGCGGTGACGGTGACGCTCGTGAACGACATCGGCNNGCCATACGCGTCGTACGCGCGTGCCGGGCAGCAGACGGCAGGGGTACACGCCCAGGCGCATGGTGCNCCCGAGATCGGCCACCGAGCGCTGGTCGGGCATCAGGTCGATGACCGNGTNACGCGTGGTGGGGTCGAACTCGGTGCTGTTCGGTTCGTCGCTGTCGAATACGTGGCGGGCAAACTCGATGCTCAGCACCTGCATACCCAGGCAGAGACCCAGGTAGGGTATGCCCTGTTCGCGGGCAAGACGGGCGGCGACGATCTTGCCCTCGATGCCACGGTAACCGAAACCGCCCGGTACGACGATGCCATCCACCGCGGCCAGGCGCTCGCTGCCCCGGCCCTTCTCCAGATCCTCAGAGCTGATCCATTCGATGATGACATCGTAACCGAGCGCCCAGGCTGCGTGCAGCAGAGCCTCGCGCACGCTCATGTAGGCGTCTTCCAGCCNCACGTATTTGCCCACCAGACCGGCGCGCAGGTTGGTTTTGGTGCGTCGCGCCTGTTGGACCAGGGCACGCCATTCCGCCAGGTGGTCCTCCCGCCCGTTCTGCGGTTGGGCGATAGCGGGCGGAAAACCGAGCCGACTCAAGACGTAACGGGCAATGCCGGACGCTTCGAGTTCGAGCGGCACCGCGTACACCGTATCGGCCGTCACCAGGGGCACGACGGCTTCGACGTCGACGTCGCAGAAGAGGGCGATCTTTTCGCGCAGATGGTCTTCCACGGGGTGGTCGGAACGGCAGACGATGGCGTCAGGCTGGATGCCGATGCTGCGCAGCTCGCGTACGCTGTGCTGCGTCGGTTTGGTCTTCAGCTCGCCCGAGGCCGCCACGTACGGCAGCCAGGTTACGTGCAAATGGAGGGTGTTGTCGCGCCCGACGTCCTTGCGCATCTGGCGGATGGCCTCGAGAAAGGGCAGGCCCTCGATGTCGCCGACAGTGCCGCCGACCTCGACAATCACCACGTCGGGGTTGCCGGCTCGCGCCACCAGCGCAATGCGTCGTTTGATCTCGTTGGTGACGTGGGGAATGACCTGGATGGTGCCGCCGAGGTAATCGCCGCGACGCTCGCGCAANNTGACTTCGGCGTAGATCTGCCCCGATGTCACGTTACAGTCACGCGTCAGGTTCTCGTCGATGAAACGTTCGTAGTGCCCCAGGTCCAGGTCGGTCTCGGCGCCGTCCTCGGTGACGAACACCTCACCGTGTTGGTAGGGCGACATCGTGCCGGGATCGACGTTCAGGTACGGATCGAGCTTCTGGATTGCCACCGAGACGCCCCGGCTTTTGAGCAGCCGGCCCAGGGCAGCCGCCGTAACTCCCTTACCCAGGGTNNTCACCACGCCGCCGGTTACAAAGATGTATTTGGTCACAGGCACCCCCATTTGAAACGTCACCATACGACAGGGACACGGAGATCGGTCTCCGTGTCCCTGGGTGTGCCCTGCCGTCAGGCCAAAATGGATTCATCACCGGCCGGTTGATGGCGCCGACCAGCCGCTGCGGTTCGATCAGTAGAAACTTGCACAACGCTGCGAACATGGCGCACAGTATAATGATTCGAGGGTCTTTTGTCAATCGCAAATGGGCGCGTAACTGCCAACTTGCGCCGATTCATTCGCGGTCAACCTGCGTCACGCACCCGGCGGCGCGTCGATGAAGGCCGGATCGGACTGCATGACATGGAAAACACCACCCTGCGTATCGTGCAGCACGGCAAAGAAGCCCATTTTGTTACGATCGCCCACCCAATCGAACACGTTGGCATAAAACGGGGCCGCGGCGGCAGGGTCGCGTGTCTGCAGCCCGTTCCACACCGACAGGTCCATGCCAGTTGTTCGTCGATCGGTGGCCCGGTGCGAATCCTGGCCGGCGGTGTCGATCGGCACGGCCACCAGCGCAGCCCGTTTGAGTTCGATGGCACGGCCACTCCAACTTGCCGATTCAACCGTCGCGCGGTAGGATATATACATTCATCACGGGGAACGGCTATGCCAGACACTCTATTGTACCAACGGGTGTGGGACGAAAAACTGTCACCCCCGGTTGCCAGTCGCCTGTTCGGTTACGCCGGCGTTGCTTTGTACGAAGCGGTCGTACCCGGCATGCCGGGCTACCAGAGCCTGGCCGGTCAACTCAATGACCTGCCGCCTCTGCCTCAGCCCGATCCACAACTGGTCTACCATTGGCCAACGGTGGCCAATGCAGCCCTGGCTACGCTTTCGCATACCCTACAGACCAGCGCTTCGACCGCAACGGCCCGCGCCGTGATCGACCTGGAACGACAGCTTGGCGATCAGTTTGCCGCCACCGTGCCGGCAGAAGTCGTGCAGCGCTCGGTGGCACAGGGGCAGCGCGTCGGCCTGGCCATCGCCGATTGGGCAGAAGCGGATGGTATCGCAGCGCTCAACAACTGCGCTTACACCCCACCGAGTGGTCACGGGTTGTGGGAACCGACGCCGCCACAGTATGCCGCCCCGCTCCAGGCGTGCTGGGGTCAGATGCGGCCTTTCGTCTTACGCGAGCGCAGCAACGAGTGCCAGCCCTCCACCCAGCCGGTCTATTCCGAAGAAACCGATTCACAGTTCTATTTTGAGGCGCTGGAGGTCTACCTGGCTGGCAAAAACCTCACCGCGGAACAGCGAGAGATTGCACGCTTCTGGTCGGATGACCCCGGCAAGACCGGTACGCCGCCCGGCCATTCCATTTCCATCTTGACACAGATCATCCGCGACAAACATCTCTCTCTGGATGTCGCCGCAGAGGCCTATGCGCGGTTAGGCGCCGCAGTCGCCGATGCCTTCATCTCCTGTTGGCAAACGAAGTTTGCCGCCAACGTCATTCGACCCATTACGACCATCCGACGCACGATCGACCCTGCCTGGGCCCCTCTGCTCACAACACCGCCGTTCCCCGAGTACACATCGGGTCATTCGGTGCAGGCCGGCGCGGCGGCCGCCGTCCTGACGTCGCTGTTTGGCGATCACTACTCGTTCACCGATAATACTGGCAGTGAATTGGGCCTGGTACGCCGTTCGTTCAGTTCGTTTTCTGCCATGGCTGAAGAAGCCGCATTCTCGCGCCTCTACGGCGGCATTCATTACCGGTCGGCAATCGAGATAGGCCTGCAACAGGGCGCGTGTATCGGCGAGCAAGTCAACGCGCTCAAATTCCGCCGGTAACCGCACTGTATGCCCGCGCAGAATTGCTGCAACCACTGGGCATCGTCAACGGTAGGGCTGCTCACAACCATCGCATCACGGGAGAAAGAACCAACCGCTTATGCCAAAAGTCACCTTTATCGGCGCCGGCAGCACGGTTTTTGCCAAAAATCTGTTGGGCGACATTCTGAGTTATCCGNNGCTGGCCGACGCCACGATCAGCCTGCACGACATCGACCCGGAGCGCCTGCGCACCTCCGAGATCGTGGCGCGCAAAATCGCCGCGGCGTTGGGCGCCCGGCCGACGATCGAGGCGACGCTGGACCGCCGCCAGGCGCTCGCCGGCGCCGACTACGCAATCGCCATGATCCAGGTCGGCGGCTACCGCCCCAGCACGATCATCGATTTTGAGATCCCCAANAAATATGGCCTGCGCCAGACGATCGCCGATACGCTCGGCATCGGCGGCATCATGCGCGGCCTGCGCACCATCCCCGTCCTGCTGTCGATGGCGCGTGACATGCAAGAGCTGTGCCCGGACGTCACGTTCTTGCAGTACGTCAACCCGATGGCCATGAACATGTGGGCNCTCGACCGGGCCAGCAGCATCCACGCCGTGGGGCTGTGCCACAGCGTGCAGGGGACGGCGGGCGAACTGGCGGCTGACATCGGTGTACCGATTGCCGAGATCGACTACCTGGCGGCCGGCATCAACCACATGGCCTTCTACCTGAAGTTCGAGCGCAACGGCCAAGACCTGTACCCGGCCATCCGTCAGGTGCTGCGCGAGGGCCGTATACCGCCCACCAACCGGGTGCGCTACAAACTGCTCGAGAAGTTCGGCTACTTTGTCACCGAATCGAGCGAGCACCTGAGCGAATATGTACCCTGGTTCATCAAACGCGACCGTCCTGACCTGATCGAACAGTTCAACATCCCGTTGGATGAGTACATCAGACGCTGCGAGTTTCAGCTNGCCGGCTGGGAAGCGCTGCGCTATGTCTTCGAGGATGAAAACGTCCAATTTCATGTGGCGGGACAGGATGAAGCGCGGGCTGAAATCCCGATGGACGGGAGTTTGACCGACATGGGCCGCCTGCTCAAGCCGCTCTTGCAGATCAAACGCAGCGTCGAATACGGCTCGCAGATCATCTACGCGATGGAGACCGGCCGGCCGGCCGTGGTCTACGGCAACGTCGGCAACCACGGGCTGATCGACAACCTGCCGGCTGGCTGCTGCGTCGAAGTACCCTGCCTGGTCGATCGCCAGGGCATTCAGCCCACGCGTATTGGTGCACTGCCGCCGCACCTGGCCGCGCTGATGCAGACCAACATCAATGTGCAGGCCCTCACGGTCGAGGCCGCCCTCACCGGTAAACGCCAGTACATCTACCACGCGGCCATGCTCGACCCGCACACGGCCGCCGAACTGGATCTGGGCCAGATCACCGCGCTGGTGGATGACCTCATCGAAGCGCACGGCGACTGGCTGCCGGCGTACCATTGACCCATGAGCCACTGCGGTTCGATCACCCAACCGTGCAGTCTGCACGCCGCGGAAATAGGGCGGCAGATGTCGGTGCAGCAGGCTGTCAGCCAGGCCTTCACGTCGTGTTACCACGAACCACCGCCGGTAGTGGTGCGCCCCGGGCGCGTCAACCTGATTGGTGAACATACCGATTACAACGACGGTTTTGTGCTGCCCATGGCGATCGACCGCNNGGTGTGGATTGCCCTGCGCCCCCGGGCAGACCAGCAGGTGCACGTGCATTCGCTGGACTTTGCCGCCTCCGAATCGTTCGACCTGGCCAACCTCCGGCATACCAACGCNGGGTGGGTCGAATACCTGAAAGGGGTGGCCTGGGCGCTGCGCGACGCGGGTTATGCCCTGCGNGGGTGGGACGGGGTGGTGTCGGGCGACGTGCGTGGCGCGGGTCTCTCTTCGTCGGCGGCGATGGAGTTGGCCNNACGGCGCGCGTTTCAGGCGGTGGCCGGTTTCGCCTGGGATGCGACGGCCATGGCCCGCATTGGCCAGCGCGCCGAAAACCACTGGGTCGGCGTCAACTGTGGCATCATGGATCAGATGATCTCGGCCGCGGGCAGGCCGGCCGCGTTACAGATCGACTGCCGCAGCCTGGAATGGCAGCCTGTGCCGCTGCCCGCGGGCGTTGCCGTCCTCATCCTCGACACGACCACGCGGCGTGGCCTGGTGGAGTCGGCGTACAACGAACGACGCGCGCAGTGCGAGGCTGCGGCGCGTTATTTCGGTGTACGCGCGCTGCGCGACGTCACCCCAGGGCAGTTTGCCGCACAGGCCAACGGCCTGGATGACGTGACCCGGCGGNNCGCGCGGCACGTCATCACCGAAAACNNGCGCACCCTGGCGGCGGCCGACGCCATGCGCCGGGGTGACGCCGTCGCGTTGGGCCGCCTGATGGATGCCAGCCACGTCAGCCTGCGCGACGACTTCGAGGTGACCAACGACGCACTGAACGTCATGGTCACGTGCGCCCAGCAGGCGCCGGGCTGCTACGGCGCACGGATGACCGGCGCCGGCTTCGGCGGTTGCGCCGTGGCCCTGGTCGATACGGGCTGCGCCACGGCGCTGGCTGAAACAGTGGCCGGGTGTTACCAGGCCCGGACCGGCATCGCCCCTGCCATCTACGTGTGCAGCGCGGCCGATGGCGCCACACGTGGCCGGGTTCAGCGCGATGTGAGTTCGGCGACAGTTGCCCGTACGGGGTCAGGATGCCAACATGCGCAGCAGTTTGCCGGCGATGCCGCCCTGCCGGCCGGCACGTCAAGGTATGCCATAGCTGGCAGCGGTCGCGGCGGGATGTTGTGGCTACGCCCACGGCGGGCCGCCAGACAGGACGGTGTATGATGCACGATACAGCCCGGTTGACCGCTGACGTCAACCCTCTGTGGGCCGGTCAAGACGATCTTTTGGCGACGATCGACGGATGTGTGACCGCATCGAACGGGTCGATCCGATGGTCATGGCGCTGCTGNNCCCGGCGGGCCGCCGTCAGCGCCTGCACGCCGCGGCGGCCGCCCTGGCTGCGCGCTACCCCGACCCGCGNCGCCGCCCGCCGCTCTACGGCGCGCTGTTGGCGGTCAAGGACATCTTCCACGTCGACGGTTACGAGACGCGCNNCGGCGCTGCGCTGCCGCCGGCGGCCCTGGCTGGCCCACAGGCGACGAGCGTGACGCAGCTGTTGGCCGCGGGTGCACTCATCGTGGGCAAGGCCGTTACGACTGAGTTCGCCTACTTCGGCTGGTCCGCGCGTAACCCGCACAACCTGGCGCATACACCGGGCGGATCGAGCAGCGGCTCGGCGGCCNNGGCGGCGGCCGGCCTGTGCCATCTGGCCCTGGGAACACAGACCATCGGCTCGGTGATTCGCCCGGCCGCGTTTTGTGGCGTGGTGGGCTTCAAACCAAGCCTGGGGCGCATCGATTCACAGGGGTTGGTCTANTTNTCTCGCACGATGGGCCAGATCGGTTTGTTCGCACAGGACGTGGCCAGTGTAGCCGTGGCCGCCGCGGTGGTATGTCGGGATTGGCAGCCNGCGGGGTTGCCGCCAGAAAAACCGGTCCTGGGCGTGCCGGTGGGCTACCTGGCGCAGGCGGAACCGGAAGCGCTGGCTGCCTTCGACCAGCAGATCGTGCGGCTGCGCGCGGCTTCGATGTGCGTGAAGCGNCCGGCGTTGGCGGATGTCGCCGACCTCAACGGGCTGCACCGTCGGCTGGTGTTCGGTGAATTCGCCCGCGAACATGCGACGCTGTACGCGCAGTACGCGCCGCTGTACCGCCCGCGCTCGGTCGAAATCATCGAGATTGGCCGGACCGTCGGTGATGATGAGTTGGTGCAGGCCCGCGTGCACACCCTGGCGCTGCGGCTCGATCTGGTGGAGCGTATGTCGCGGGCCGGGATCGACCTGTGGGTGTGTCCCGCNGCCAACGGCCCGGCGCCCCTTGGCCTCGACAGCACGGGTGATCCGGCGATGGCCCTGCCCTGGACGCATGCGGGTATGCCGGCGGTGACGCTGCCGGCCGGCCGGGCCGCCAACGGTTTGCCGCTGGGTTTGCAGCTTGTGGCTCCGTTTGGCGCCGATGAACACCTGTTGGCGTGGGCGGCGACCATGCCTGAATTCTGGCCCTGGTCGATTCAGTAGACCGACAGGTAACGGTTCAGCTCCCACTGGTTCACGGTGAGTCGGTATTCGTCCCACTCGGCCAGCTTGGCCTCGACGTACCGTTCGCACAGATGGTTGCCCAGCGCGGCCTGGATAATGTCGTCCTGTTGCAACGCGTCGAGGGCTTCACCCAGCGAGCCTGGCATCAGCAGGGGCCAGCGTTCCATGTCGATCTGGTAGAGGTTTTCTTCGGCGGGGTCGGNGGCCAGCCGCTGACGTACACCGTCCAGGCCGGCCATGAGCATAGCGGCGAACGCGAGGTACGGGTTGGCGCTGGGGTCAGGNNCCCGCAGCTCGATGCGCGTCGATGCCGGCCGCGCTGGATTGACCCGCGGTACACGGATCAGGGCGGCCCGGTTGGTGCNGCNCCAAGAGACGGAAACCGGCGCTTCAANACCAGGCACCAGCCGTTTGTACGAGTTGACCAGGGGCGCGACGACTGCCGAAAAACCACGGGCGTGGGCCAACTGACCGGCGATGAAATTGAGCGCGATCTCCGACAGCCCGTAACGCCCGGGGACGGCGGCAAAGACGTTCTGCCCACTGTCGCGATCGGCCAGGCTTTGATGGATATGCATACCTGAGCCGTTGATGCCGGTGATGGGTTTGGGCATGAAGGTGCAGAAGAGGCCGTTGCGTTGGGCAACGGTTTTCAGCGTGGTGCGCAGCGTGATGATATTGTCGGCGGTGCGCAGGGCCTGGTCGTAGCGCAGGTCGATTTCGTGCTGGCCCACCGCCACTTCATGATGGGCAGTTTCCACGTCGATACCCAACTCGCTGAGGGCCTCTACCATTTGCCGCCGCACACTATGCGCCAGGTCGGTGCTCACGTCGAAATAACTGGCGCTGTCGTGCGGTCGGGTGCTGACCTGGCCATCGGATCCAGGCTGGAACAGGAAAAACTCCACTTCCGGTGCGGTGTAGTAGGTGTAGCCCATCTCGTTGGCCGCGGCGAGGGCCTGTTTGAGCACGTACCGGGGATCGCCGGTAAACGGTGCGCCGTTGGGTGTATGCACGTCACAAATGACGCGTGCCGTGGCCAGGGGTTTGGTTTCCCAAGGCAGTACGGCAAACGTCGTGAGGTCGGGCGCCAGGTACATGTCGCTCTCGGCAATCCGTGCGAACCCCTCGATCGCCGAACCATCGAACCAGATGCCGTGATGCGTGGCCACGCTCCACTGGGCGACAGGGATCGTGATTTGTTTGATGATCCCGATGATGTCGCTAAATTGCAGATTGATGAAGCGCACGTTTTGCCGGGCAATCAGCCAGCGACGCGCTCCAGTTGGGTCGGGTCATGCGGCATATGCAGCGTATCCTCCAAATAACATCGTACACGGTTTGGTGGTGGCCGTCCACGGCCAAAACAGCCAGTCTTGGGCCGTTGCAGTTGTACAGGTTGCACAACGTCTGAAGGCAGGGCGTGCCGACCCTCCAGGCTTCTGAAGGGCTTCGGGAGCCGGCGAGTTATCCCGTCAGGAGCTGCCGGATTTTGAATGCGACCTGCAACATCAACCGAAACTCGGGATCATCGAGGTCGTGCCCGACGATCGCGGCGATCCGCTCCATGCGGTAGAGCAGCGTATTGCGGTGCACAAAGAGCGCCTCAGCGGTGCGGCTGAGGTTGCCGTGATGGGCAAAATAGGCGGCCAGCGTCTCCACCAGGTTGGTCTGCTGGCGTTTGTCGTAGGCCGCGAGCGCGCCGAGCGTCTCGTCGTAGAACTTGCGCAGTACATCTGTGCCTTGCAGGGGCAGCAGCAGGCGGAANNGCATGTCGCCGTAGTAACTGACCGGTTCGGCGCCCTGGATCTGTTGGCTCAGCAGCAGGGATTGGGCGGCTTCCTGGATCGACTGGATCAAACCAGCGGCGCCGTCGGCCGAGCGCCCCACACCGATACGCAGCGGTAGATGCGGAAACTGAGCCGCCAGGCGGTCATGCATGGCACGCCAGACNNGCCGTCCGCGGCGGGCTGGCCGCCCCGGCCCCAGGCCGCAGCAGACCAGGATATGGCCGGCTTCCTCGTCGGGCACAATCAGCGTTGGGACGCGACGTTCTTGCAGCTCGGTTTCGATTGTCTGGGCAACGGTGCAGCACATCGGNNTGAACACAGGCTGATCCGACCCAAGATACATCGCCACCTGGCGGCGGTCGAGCGCGTAGCCCCACTGCAAGGCGCGTTGGGCCAGGTTGACCGCGGACGGGTCAGGGGCGGCCAGCAGATCGCGGATGAAATGCCGCCGACGTTCGGCGTCACTCTCGCCGCTCAACCGCCGGCGGCTGAGTTCGAGTGTGCAGGTGATGGCGCCGCGTTCCGTGACGAGGCGCGTGANCATCGTCGAGGCGTTCCGGTGGCCCAAAGGCCGAGAACCAACCAAAGTGTTGGTCACTGCTGCGCATCGCCACCAGCCAGCGCTCACCACGCCCCCGCTAGCGGGCGTCGCTGTGTGGCTGGGAATTCAGGGTCTTTGAGCAGGAGCACCGTGTCGGCCTGCAGCGCGTCCAGCAGTCCCGCGTCGAGCGCTTCGCCGGTGGGGGTGCAGCTGCGAGCAGGTTGCCCGCGGTATCGTGTACGGCAACCGGGCAGTTCGCCTGGCGCGCCCTGNCACCATCTGGGGCAGGGTCGCGCCGCTGAGCAGCAGGTTGGTCAACTCCTGGGCCACGCTGGCCACCAACCGTTCGAGCTGGGCCTGGCGGTTGACGATGGCCCGGATGACGTCGCGTTCGATGTCGATCAGCCGGTGTTCGGGCGGTACAGCCAACAGGGGCAAGTCAACCAGGCGGGCGGTCTCGACGGCTGCTGCGGGCACACTGCCCAGCACGGTGATACCGGCGATGTGTTTCGCGGCGAGATCAGCGATGACCGCAGAGAGGGACAGCAGGGGGTCGGCTGNCTGCAAGTCGGCGGGATCGATGAGCACGAGTTCGCCGCCGGCCAGATGGGGCAGCGCGGGGCTGGGGCGCAGAGCAGCCGCCCACATGACGGGTGTTGGCAGGAGTCGTTGCCCGTGCAGCACGCGTGTGCGCGNCAGCGCCAGGCGCAAGAGTTCAGCGAGCGTTGTCATACGCGTAAATAGAAATTCCCGGCCAGTGGCCAGGAATTGGAAAGGTGGTGACGCCCAGACTTGAACTGGGGACCCAGGAATTATGAGCTCCTTGCTCTACCGACTGAGCTACGTCACCAGGGTCACGGGCTACATCGTAGGATGCGCCGGATGATAGCATACAAGAGAGGAGTGCATCTGCGCTCCTCTCCTGATAGGTAGCGGGGGCAGGATTCAGAACCTGCGGCCTTTGGGTTATGGCTCAACGAGCTGCCACTGCTCCACCCCGCAATAATTTAACTGCCGTCATGTTACCACATCGAGTCGTATTGTCAAATACTCACCGGCAGTAATTCCAGATCTGGCGTGAAGTCGGGGCTTCAGCCGGGTTTGGCCAATGTGAAACGGGCGCCGCGCCCCGGCGAAAGCCGCGACTCCGGGTATCGAGCCGAATTTGGAACTGCTGGCTCAGCGGATCGTATCGACGTGCAGAAAGAGATCGCGCCAGGATTGCCAGGGTGGCCGGGCGGGATCTGCCGCGCGCGGCGGGGGTGGGCGTTACGGCGGGTGTGCTGGCGGCACTCACCGGCACCACTAGGGTATCCCCACGGCGCACCAGACCCAGTTCACGGCGTGCGGCCTCTTCCAGGTAGGCATCGCTCTGGACCCATTCGAGTTCCTGCTGCAGGTGCTCACCCCGCTTCTGCTCGGTCGCCAGGCGGTCATTCCACTGCTGTAGCTCCGTCATGGCCGCGCGGTATTCGAGATCACGACCCACGTAACTGGCGATGAAAAAAGCAAAACCGTGACAATGCTCAACAACAGCAACTGAGTGGGTGACACACGTAACCATGCCAACTGTTTACGCATCTATCCTGGTCCCTGGCTGCATGTGAACTGCCGTATAAACACAAAGGCCGACACCAAGGCCACATCTGAGCCTCGATATCAGCCTTGTACAGGTGCCGAAGGAGGGACTTGAACCCACACGGGCTAATGCCCACTACGCCCTGAACGTAGCGCGTCTGCCAATTCCGCCACTTCGGCCTGCTACTGGGCGCAATATTACCACTAAGGTGTGGAATTGTCAAACCGCCCCGCATTGCCCGTGTTGATACGTTCGGTTGCGATGTACCAGTTGCTGGCGGTGCGGAAACGATCACCCGGCCGATTCAACTTGCCGATGGTTACACCGCGTACTTTGTCGTGTATTCCAAAACTGTACACGGGGTGGTACAGCAGGAGCGCGGGCGTCTCTTCGGCGAAGATTTGCTGAAACTGTTTGAACAGTGCGATACGCTGCGCCACGTCGCTGGTTCGCCGGACCTGTTCCATCACTTCGTCGGCCTGGCGGTTGTTCCACAGGGCGTAGTTCTGCCCATTTTCGATCTCGGTCGAGTGCCAGAGCGGGTATGGATCGGGGTCGCCGCTCAGTTCCCAGCTGACCAGGGCCGCATCATAGTTGTGCGTGCCCAGATGGTCGGCCACCAGGCCGGCAAAGGTGATCGTCTGCGGCACCAGGTGCACGCCGACCGCGGCCCACTGTTGGGCGATGAGTTGGCCCAGTGCGATTTGGTCGGCCGCATCGGTGGTGAGCAGAGTGAAAGCCAGGGGTTTACCATCCTTGTCGCGTACACCGTCACCATCGGTGTCGGTCCAACCGGCGCTGTCGAGCAGGGNCGNCGCCTGGTCAGGGTTGTACGGGTATTGAATGACGTCGGCATCGTAGGCCCAGTTGTCTGGCTGCAGCGGGCTGTGCGCCACCACCCNCTGACCTTGCAGCGCATCGTCCACCAGCTTTTGGCGGTTCAAGGCCATCAACAGCGCCTGACGCACGGATCGATCCTGCAAGAATGGCACATTTGCGCTGTTGAGGTTGAGATAGATCAAGGCATAACCGGGCAGAACCGAGGAATACAGGTTGAGATTGCGCAGACGCATGGCGCTGCGCATGTCTTCGGGGAAGATGTGCCCGATGGCGTTGATTTCACCGCGCTCGAACGCGGCAAAGAGCCGCCCGACATCGGGGTAGAAGCGAAACTCCAACGCTTCCAGATAGGGTANAGGCCGCGGTAGAAGGGGTTGGAAACCAAGGCGGGCGTGTTCGGCGTCAATCTGAACGAGTTGCCAGGGACCGGTGCCCACGGGACGTGTGTTCAGCGTCGCGTTGTTGAGTTCATTGATCTGGTAACGCGACCAAAGGTGGGCCGGTAGAATCCCGATGGTGGTGTGGTCCAGAAACGGGGTAAACGGTTCATCGAGGGTAAAACGAACGGTGAAGTCGTCGACCTTTTCCACCTTGATCGACTGCCAGAGTGAGGAGAGCCACGGCGCCAAACTGAAATNCGNGCTCTGCATCACACCGACCGTGAAGACAACGTCATCGGCGGTGAACGGGGCGCCATCATGCCAGCGCACGTCGTCGCGCAGGTAAAAAGTGTACANCGCGTCGCTGCTCACTTCCCAGCGGGTCGCCAGGTCGGGCACGACCGCCCCACGCTCGTCCAGGGTGGTCAGCCCGTTGAATAACAGAGTCACCAGGTCGCGGTCGACCTCGTTGAAATGACCGAGCAGTGGGTTGATGTATTGGGNGCTGCCGGCAACCCCTTCGATGTACGTGCCACCCCGGGCGGGGGCAAATGCCGAAGGCAAGTTGTAGGCCGTGTAGGACAGCAGCGCCCCCAGGAGCAAAATGCCCAGGAGGGTAATCACCGCCTGCCAGCGAACGTGTCTGCCCACAAATCCCTTACCCGGAGGCCCACACGCTCAGTATGGAAACCAGGAAAAGAGGACCGACACGACGATCGTGGCGTTGAAGAAAGTCTTCTCGACACCCCGGCGGGTCTTGTAAATCCCACCGTCGCCGCCAAAGATGCCGCCCAGGCCGGCGCCCTTGTTCCCTTGCAGCAGGACCAGGGCAGTCAATGTGATCGATAGAATGATCTGTACGATGAACAAATACGTTTGCACGCCGCCCTCCGCAATGTCTCACACAAGGGCACGATTATACCAGCCGCTATAGTTGCTGGCAAATGGCCAGGGCTGCACTGCGAAATCGGAGTTTTACTTCTCGTAAACCTTATAGTATACTTCTGACGTCATAGTCGAGGATGAAATGGCGGACGTCGCTGTAGAACTGCGTCAGGTAACGAAACGATTTTCAGGGTCAGCGAGCAAGACCAGCGAGATTGTTGCCGTGGATGAGGTATCCATGCAGATTCTCGATGGTGAGTTTTTTGCCATNGTTGGGCCCAGTGGTTGCGGAAAAACGACCACGCTCCGCATGATCGCCGGCCTCGACACGCCCACGGCTGGACAGATTTTCATTCATGGGCACGAGATGGGGCAGCTGCCACCGTTTCAGCGTCCAGTCAACACGGTCTTCCAGAGTTACGCGCTGTTTCCCCACATGACGGTTGCACAAAACGTGGCGTTTGGCCTGGAGATGCGCCGCGTNGCGCGTGCCGAGATCGACCGCCGTGTGCAGGCTGTGCTGGACCTGGTGCGCCTGCCCGCGATGGCTGAGCGCCGGCCGAAGCTCTCGGGCGGCCAACAGCAGCGGGTTGCCCTGGCCCGTGCCCTGGTGAACGAACCGGAGGTTCTTCTGTTGGACGAGCCGCTCGGCGCGCTGGATCAGAAACTGCGCAAAGAGATGCAGNNCCGAGCCAAGGCGCTGCAGGCGCGGGTGGGTATCACGTTCGTGTTCGTGACCCATGACCAGGAAGAAGCATTGACGATGGCGGACCGTCTGGCCGTGATGAACCATGGCAGGGTGCTACAAATCGGCACACCGATCGAAATTTATGAGCGCCCCAACTGCCGTTTCGTTGCCGATTTCATCGGCGAATCGAATTTCCTCGATGGACGCGTCACGGCGGTCGATGGTCATTTCGGCACGGTCGACGTGCCGGACCACGGCGTGGTGCTGGGACAGCTGGGGCCTGGCGTGGGCGTAGGCGACGAAGTGACGGTGTCGGTACGGCCGGAGAAGATTCGCCTGTTCGACAAACATCCGGAACGCCGCGCCAACACCTACCCCGTCACCGTGGAGATGGTCGCGTACATCGGTTCCGATACCCGTATCATCGTGCGCAATGCACACGGTCGCCGCCTCGACGTTTGGGAACAGAACATGATTTCCACTTTGGATGTAAATGCCTACTACGCGTCGGGCGATCCGGCCTTCATGAGTTGGCGGGCTGAGAACGCCCTGCTCCTCAAGGGTTAGCCGGTGGTGACCGCCGCGATGCAGCGGTTGCGCCGCAGCCGTGGCGGCCAGGTGGTGGCACTGCTTCTCCCCGCCCTGTTTTGGCTGGTCGTCTTTTTGTGGTACCCCTCGTCATTGTCTTTGTCTACAGCTTCCTGACGCGCGGCACCTACGGGCAGGTGGTATGGCGCNTTCAACCTCGGCAATTATCTGCGCGTGTTCGATCCCCTCTACCTGCGCATCTTCCTGCGCTCCATCTCCCTGGCCCTGTTGACCACGATGGGCTGCCTGTTGTTCGGGTACCCCTCGGTTATTTCATCGNNCGCCGGCCGCGCGCGTAACATCCTGCTGCTTCTGCTGGTGATTCCATTCTGGACCAACTTCCTGGTGCGCACCTACGCCTGGCGGGTCATTCTCAGCAATGACGGGCCGATCAACTCCGCTNNGCTCGGGCTGGGCGTGATCGCGCAGCCGCTGCAACTCCTGTTCACCGATACCGCAGTGCTGATTGGTATGGTCTACAGCTTTCTTCCCGAAATGGTACTGCCGATCTACGTCGCCGTGGAGCGCCTCGATTCTTCCCTGATCGAGGCCGCGCACGACCTGTACGCCAGCGACACGCAGGCCTTTCGGCGGATCATTCTACCGCTGACCATGCCGGGGATACTGGCCGGATCGATTTTGGTGTTCATCCCGGCCTTGGGGGCCTTTGTTACCCCTGACCTGCTGGGCGGGGCCAAGACGGTGATGTTGGGGAACCTGATCCAGCAGCAGTTTCTGACAGCGCGTGACTGGCCGTTCGGTTCAGCCCTGTCCTTCGTACTGATGGCGGCGATGCTGGTGGGTACGCTGATCTACTTTCGCCGGGGCGGGCAGACGNNCTGTGAACACCGGGCTGTGGCTGCGGCGCGATCAATCCGCTGCTGACCCTCAATGCCTGGGCGATGTATCTGTTCATGTACGCCCATTGTCATCCTGATTCTATTTTCGTTCAACGCCTCGCGTTACGTATCGGCGTGGGGCGGCTTTTCACTGCACTGGTACCGGGTACTGTTCGCCGACGCGGCCATTGGCGTGGCTCTGCGCAACAGCCTGATCATCGCCGCGGTATCGACCATCATCGCAACGGTCATTGGCACCATGGCGGCCCTGGTGATGGAACGGCACACCTTCTGGGGCAAAATATCCTTCGATGCCCTGCTGTACCTGCCCATCATCATCCCTGAGATCGCGATGGCGGTCATGCTGCTGCTCTTNTTTACCCTGACACGGACTCGCCTNGGGCTCGGTACGGTGATCAGTGCGCACGTCACTTTTGCCGTGGCGTATGTTGCGGTCGTGGTACGCGCATCGCCGGTTTGGACCGCCCTTGAAGAGGCCGCGCAAGACCTGTACGCCAACGAGTGGCAGACCTTTCGCCGCGTCACACTGCCCCTCATCATGCCCGGTATCCTGGGCGGGGCGTTGCTGGCATTTACACTGTCGCTGGACGACTTTGTGATTACATTTTTCACCAACGGCCCGGGCACGACNGACCCTGCCCGTGCAGGTCTACGGCATGATCAAAACCGGCATTACGCCGGAAATCAACGCCCTTTCAGCGCTGATGCTGCTGGCTTCCATCGTTCTGGTGGTGGCGTCGCTGGGGTTGCAGCGCCGTTGAGGGTCACGATAAGGAGACAAAAAATGCGCAAGTGGTTCGTGGGTATGGTTGTGGGTGTATGGGCCATGCTGGTGTTGCTCGGTTGCCAGGGCCAGGCGCCGGCGCCAACGACAGCGGTCAGCGGTACACCGGCGGTGATCGATGAAGTGTGCGGTGATCGCAGCCGGTTGGCATCGACGCTGCATTTTTACAACTGGTCGCTCTATATGGATGATGACATTCTCGCGAGCTTCAAGGAGAAGTGCGGCGTCAAGGTCGTGCAGGACACCTTCGCCAGCAATGAGGACCTGCTGGCCAAGCTGCAGGCGGGGGCCAGTGGTTACGACCTGATCGTGCCATCAGACTACATGGTTACGATCATGCGCGAGCTCGATCTACTGGCGCCCATCGATTATGCCAACATTCCCAATTTTGCCAACATCGATGATCGCTTCAAAAAGCCACCCTTCGATCCTGAGCAGCAGTACACCGTGCCCTACCAGTGGGGCACCAGCGGCATCGCCTACAATACGAAGAAGGTAACCGAGCCGATCGAGAGCTGGCAGGCGATCTTCGACCCGGCNGCGTGCCTGCCAGTACCAGGGCTGAGTCTGCTCAACGATCCGCGTGAGGTGTTTGGTGCGGCCCTGAAATGGAAGGGCTATTCACTCAACGACACCGACCCCGCCCACCTGGCCGAGGCCCAACAGGCGGTCAGGGCGATCAAAAAGTGCGTGACGACTTTCGACAGTGAAAGTTTTGCCGACATCCTGCTGAACGGCGAAGTCGCCGTGGGGCACGGCTGGAGCGGCCAGTACGCCAAGGCGATCGAAGAAAACCCTGACCTGACCTATGTCGTGCCGGAGGAGGGATCGGTGATTTGGGTCGATAACCTGGCCATTCCCAAGAGTGCCCCCAACCCGTACACGGCCGAGGTGTTCATCAACTACCTGCTGCGGCCCGATATCGGCGCCCGGCTCACCAATTACACCTTCTATGCCAGCCCCAACGCCGCGGCCCGGCCGTTGATCAATCCCAACATCTCCGGCAACCCAAGCATTTTCCCGCCGCCGGAGGTTATGGACAAACTGGAGTTTCTGCGCGATGTGGGTGAAGCGACACCGCTCATCGAACAGATGTGGACCGAGGTCAAAAGCCAATAGACGCTTACTTGATAGGACGGGCGCATTGCAGTAGAATAGAACGATGTTGGCAACCAACGGCGTCAGGTCGGAGCGTGTAATGCCACCCACGCGGACGGAGCAGTTTACAATCTGGTTGCGCGAGGCGCCCCATACGTTGGCCCTGCTGCCAGCGACCAGCCAACGCCCATGGCGTTTGTTGGACGGCGAGGTGCTGCTGGCCGAGATTCCACTGCCGCCCGCGGTGGACGCCGGCACACTGTTCGACGCGCTGCAAGGGTCACCGCGGCGCACGCTTGGCAGGTACAGGCGTGCGGCGCATGCATCTACTGGCACAACCAGGACATCGACCCCAGCGGCAGTGTGGGGCGCTGTTCGTGGCCACACCCTGACCCACCGCACACGTCCAGCGCGGTACAGAATGTGCTGGCTGCCCCGTGCGCGCATTTTGCGGTCACCGCCGACGAAACGGCGCCACCGCCAGTGGTACCGGCCGTGCCCGTTGTGCCCCTCGCGGACACAGCCCGCCCCTGGTGGCAGCGCCTGTGGCGGCAGCAGCCGGAGGCCGCAGCCCATCATCCGGACGCGCGGCCGGTGACCTGATCGAACGCAGCGGGAAACGGCCGGGTACGATTCCCTGCCTGGCCTGCCCGGGCCGCATGGCTAACGTCGGTGCGCAGAAGTGCCGTACTCACGAGGGTGACGAGCGTACCTTCTCGGTTTGGCGCTGCCGCCAGTGCCTGGGGTATTACCTGAATGACTGGACCGACAAGTGGGTACGGACCGACAGCCTGGAGATGGTGGACATTTACTACCGGCTGGCGCCGGAGGAAGCGTTGACCTGTTTGAGCATGATCGAACTGGCCAACCTGAAACAAATTATACCGGCTGATCTACAAAGCTGGGCGGAGACTTACCTGGCAGGACGGACTGCCGTCCGCTCAGAAGTGCGCCGTGCAAGATAGAAAAGACTTCCGAAGTCTCAAAGACTTCGGAAGTCCGCAGCAAGTCTTGGGCAAAGGAAGGTACAGTCTTGAGCACCAACGGATACGACCACGACACGGGGTACGGTAACGGCGCTGACGGTCGACTTCGAGTCGGATGAGCAGCGGAGGATGAGTCTGACCTCTACGAAGACTACATGGATTTCGACGATGATGAGGGCGACGACGAAGCCGGCCGCATCGTGCCTTACGAACAGCTGTGCAGCATGCTGCTGCAGGCGCTGTCCAGCCAGCCGGTCCGCCTGTATCACTTTCAAAGTATGCTGAATCTGAATTCGCTCGGCGCGAGTTCACCCTCATCTGCGGGCCATCGGCGCCCCAGCGTCAGATCGTGCCACAGGGCACGCGCGTCGAGCTGCACCTGGTTTGGCCTGCCGAAAATGCCCTGCTTAGCCTGTACGGCAGCGCCGGGTTTTGTGCACCATTTCATGACCCGGACGAGTGGTGCACCCACCACGAACAGCAGGCCGATGCATTCGTCAACCTGACGTTGCGCTATTTTGTGCCTGAACTGGCGATCAGCGCGATTGCCAGCGATGACGACGTCGATGCGATTGCTCAGAAGTTGCAGGCCCTGCTGGGGGCAACCACCACGACGACACGGTCGATGTCACCTTCGAGGCACACTACACCCAGGGCGCGTTGGGCTGACCGCCGCGAGTGCCAGTTACGTGGTGACGTTGGACGACGAACTGTCAGACTTCGACCTTTTGGAGCATCGCCTGGAAGAACTGGCGCGTGAGCTATCTGGTCACATGAAAAAATCGACCATGCTTTTGCACGCAAGTAGGGCGCCTCATGTCACATAACCACGGTTTTTACGCCTCGAACTGCGCCCCCGCCAGATCTTCGTGGCCCGTTATGAATACCTGCCTTACCCGAACCTGGGGCCGATGCAGGAGTTCGTTTGTGAGGTGGGCATTCTGTCCGCCCAACCGGTCACCGTCACGGGCGTCGTATTTCAGGTCTATGCCGGTAGCCAGTTGGTCAGCCAGCGCCATTTCGACAGTCGCCGTTTGGGCGCGATGATGGGTGAAACGCCGCCGATCCGTGTGCTGCCCGGCGAAGGAATTGCGCTACGGCGCTGTTATTTTCTNCGGCCTGGCCTGGAACGGCTGACGCAGATCTTCGTCACCGTCGATGCGCGCACCGATGAGGGGCAAACGGTGCAGGCCCAATGGGGCGCGCCNCTGCTCTATTTCGATCAGCAAACCACGCTGCACTTGCCGTTCAGCGGCACCTGGTGGGCCATCATGGGCAGCGACTGGACCGACCTGCACAAAGGGGAACCGATCAGCCAGGCCTTTGCCACCGACTTTGTCAAACTTGGCCCGAACAACAACATCTTTGCCGCCAACGGACTGACGCTCGAGGATCACTTTTCGTTCGGTCAGCCCGTTCTGGCGCCGGCCGGCGGTGAAGTTCTGGTCGCCACGTCTGACATGGTCGACAACTCACCGGCCGCGCTGCCGCAAGCCGAGGCTCGGTGACGNACCCGCGGCGTAGTTTTGGTAACGCTCTTCATCGCGCATAACGAAGGCGAGTTCAGCTTTCTGGCCCACCTGCAGGCCGGCTCGCTGGCCGTCCGCAGCGGCGAATGGGTGACACAGGGGCAGATGGTGGCGCGCTGCGGCAATTCAGGCTTGTCGCCGGGGCCGCATCTGCACTATCATTTGCAGAACGGCCCGCATCTGTACGTCGATCAGGGCCTGCCTGTGCGCTTCAGTATGTTCAGTGTGACCGGGGACCGCATCGCGCAGGCCAGCATTCCCGCGGCTCATTGTGACCCCGTTCACCGCAGATAACACAACATCAGATTGAACAAGGAGTTGGATCATGGCTGCCGAAGACAGACGAAATGGGCTGGAGGGTGACGCGGGCATGGAGATGGCCGAGCTACGCACTGCGGTCACGGACGAGGAGTTGAAGGTGCTGGAAGCGCTGGCTGACACCGAACTGGTCAGCATGGTGCTGACTGCCGAATCGCTGGAGTATGACGATGAGGAAGGCCTCACGATCCTGGAGAGCGAAGATTGTTTCTTCGATTGTGAGCTCNNTTTCGCCGATCACCAGGTGCTCGAGTTGTACGGCGCCAGCCTGTATGAGGACCTCGACTCAGAGCCGGTCGCCGGTATGGAAAATATCGAGAATGTACTGACCGACCTCTTCGAGCATGGCGGCACCCTCAGCGAAGTGGCGCGTGACGAGGAAGACGGCTTGGTGTTGGTGTTGGCCTCGGATCATGATTCTCTGCTGGTGGCGGTGAGCGGCTGGTACCTGGACACGTGGGAGGCGCTGCCGGACCTGGAGGATGAAGAAGAGGAATAATCCGCCACGGGTAAGGACGCCAGGGTCGGAACAGCACCCCGACTCTGGCATGGGCGGGCTGGCGACTGGCAGCCGCATCGGTACAGACGCAGCAACCAGCCGCCAGCGGCAAGGTCAATACGAACCGTCGGCTTCCAACAGTTCGATGAGTACTCCGTGGGCNNGGCGCGGGTGTACGAAGGCGCCGCGCCCTTCGGCCGCCTGAATCGGCTGCGTATTGATCATCTCCACGCGGCGATCCTGCATCTCCTGGATCGCTTCGCCGATATCATCCACTTCCAGGCAGATGTGGTGCATACCCTCGCCGCGTTTGGCCAGGTATTTGGCCACCCNCGAAGTCTCGTTGACCGGCATGATCGNCTCGATCATGCTGTCACCCGCCGGTAGAAAGGCGATCTCCACCTCCTGCTCCGGCATGAACTGGCGTTTGCTGAGCTTCAGCCCCAGGCCAGTCTCATAGGTGAGCAGGGCTTTGTCCAGGTCGGCCACCACGATGGCGATGTGGTTGATCTTCTTGATCATCGATGATTCCTCATGCTTTCAGTAAATTGCCAGCTTGCCCTGGGGCAGGCTCACAGGGCGAATGGGCAGGCTTTTTCGTTCGCCTTGAGCCTGTCGCAGGGCATCACCTTCCCCAACCGGCTAATCGGGCACGACCTGCCACTCTTGCACCTCAGAATCGAAGTCGGCGATATCGGCCAGGGGCATTTTCCAGTACTTGCCCGTGGCCTCGACCGCAACCGTGCCGTCGGGCAGGAACAGTGCACCGCTGCCTTCNNTGAAGAAGAACTGGCGGTCTTTGACGATTCGCCCCACCGCGGTGGNCTCGACGTCGAGCGGCACGGGCTGTTTGAAACGCGCCTCCAGGGCCACCGTCACACCCCAGATCTCGCCGCCGTTGAACATCACGGCGCGGCCCATGGTCTCGTCCAGGATGCCGCTGATCACGCCGCCGTGCATACGGCCAGGGTAGCCCTGGTGAATCTCACGCCCGGTGAAACGCGCGAGAACAGTCCCATCCTCCTGATCGTAGAAGAAGACCTTCACCCCGGCCACGTTTTTCATGCCGCAGATGAAACACATCTTCGAATTCGGCTGCTTGCGCGCAATCATACGAACGCTTCTGACCGGTATTCGCCAAACACCCNGCGCAGCGCACCACAGATTTCGCCCAGGGTGACGTAACTCTCGACACACTCGATGAACAAGGGCATGAGTGGGGCGTCGGCCTGGCGGGCGGCCGCACTGAGCCGGCCCAGCAGCGCCGCGACCTGCTCATTGTCACGCCGCGCGCAGCTCGGCCAGGCGCTGCACCTGGCTGGCCTGGACCGAGGGTCGACGCGCAGGATGTCGGCCTNGCGGCGCCCGTCGGTCACGAAGCGGTTGACCCNCACCACGACCTGTGAGCTGTCCTCGATGCTGCGCAGGGTGCGGTACGCGGCATCCTGGATCTCGTGCTGCATGAAACCCTGCTCGATCGCGCGCGCCCCCATGGCCTCGATTTTATCCAGGTAGGCGCGGGCCTGCGTCTCGATCGCGTTGGTCAGGGATTCGATCATGTAACTGCCGGCCAGCGGGTCGGGCGTATCCGCCACGCCCGATTCGTAGGCAATGACCTGCTGCGTGCGCAGGGCGATCTCCACCGCGTGCTGCGTGGGCAGGGCCAGGGCCTCGTCCTTGGAGTTGGTATGCAGCGACTGCGTACCGCCCAGGGNCGCGGCCAATGCCTGCAGAGTGACGCGTACGATGTTGACGTCGGGCTGCTGGGCGGTCAGCGTCGAGCCGCCGGTTTGGGTGTGAAAACGGAGCTGCCACGCNNCTTGGGGTCGGGCCCCAAAACGGTCGCGCATGATGTGCGCCCACAGCCGACGTGCGGCGCGGAACTTGGCCACCTCTTCCAGAAAGTTGTTGTGCGCGTTGAAGAAGAAGGAGAGTTGGCCGGCGAACTCGTCGACGTCGAGGCCCGCGGCCAGCGCAGCCTTGACGTAATCGATGCCGTCGGCCAGTGTGAACGCCACTTCTTGCACGGCTGTGCTGCCGGCTTCACGAATGTGATAACCGCTGATCGAAATCGTGTTCCACTTGGGCACGAACTGGCCACAGTACGCGAACAGGTCGGTGATCAGGCGCATCGACGCGGCCGGCGGGAAGATGTAGGTGCCGCGNNCGATGTATTCCTTGAGAATATCGTTCTGCACGGNTCNCCGCAGCTCACCGACCGACACGCCCTGCTTTTTGGCGACCGCAATGACCATGGCCAGCAGGATCGCCGCCGGCGCATTGATGGTCATCGAGATGCTGACCTTGTCGAGCGGGATCTGATCCAGCAGAATCTCCATATCCTGTAGGGACGAGATACTCACCCCGACCTTGCCCACCTCCCCATCGGNCCAGGGGTGATCGGCGTCGTAGCCGATCTGCGTGGGCAGGTCGAACGCCACCGACAGGCCGGTCTGGCCCTGTTCGAGCAGGTATCGGTAGCGCAGGTTGGACTCCTCCGCCGTGGCGAAGCCGGCGTACTGGCGCATCGTCCAGAAGCGGCCGCGGTACATGTTGGGGTAGACGCCGCGNNTGAAGGGGAATTCACCGGGGAAACCCAGGTCTTGCTGGTAGTCCAGCGTGACGTCGGCCGGGGTGTAGAGCGGGTCGACGACGATGCCCGAGCTGGTGGTAAACTCGGCGCTGCGTTCCCTGGCCCGCGCCACGAACTTGCGGCGCGTCGAGTCCATCCATTGTTGTTTCTGAATCAGCGATTTGTTCGTCAGACATGACAACTCCTGAATTTCAAGTGTCCGTTTGGAGGGTTACCAACACCTGGCCCTGATCGACCCGCTCGCCCGGTTTGACCTTGACGTGGGCGACGGTGGCGCGCGGCGCGCAGGTCGTTTTCCATCTTCATGGCTTCGAGAATGACGAGGCTTTGCCCGGTTTGCACCTGCTCGCCTTCTTGCACCAGGACTTTGACCACCAGACCGGGAATCGGCGCCTTGAGCGCCAGCCGCCGTCGGCCATGTCCAGGCCCTTGGCCTGGCGCAGGCGGCGCCAGCGTTCATCCTCGACGCGTACGGTCATGGCGTCGCCGCCAATGATGACCCGGAAGTTATTGCCCGGCAGCTCCTCGGCCACCACCTCACGCGAAGCGTTGTTGATCAGCAGCGAGTAGACGGGCAGTTTTCCGATGCGCTTGAGATCGACCTCGACCCGCTCGTCGTTGACGAACACCTGATTGTCGTGGTCGATCTCGACCGTGTATTCGACGTCTTCCACAACGGCGATGTACTTCATACCCGCAAACCTCCCCAGCGGCTGGCGCGTTTCCAGATCGAGGTGCCGGCGTCGGCCCACTGGCGCACGCTGATGGCCCGCGTTCNGGTATCATGGGCCAGCATGGTGGCGACGATGGCCGCGATCTGTTTGTTCTCCGGCTTATCGGTCGCCTGCAGGGCAAAACGCTGCTCCAGAAACGTGGTATCGAATGTGCCCCACATGAAGCGGGTGCTGTCCATGATCTGCTGGTGGAACGGGATCGAGGTCTTGATGCCGCCAATCTTATACTCTTGCAGCGCACGCCGCATACGCAGAATCGTTTCGGCGCGTGTCTCGCCCCAGACGATCAGCTTGGCGATCATCGGGTCGTAGTAGAGCGAGACCTCGAAGCCTTCGTAGATGCCGCTCTCTACCCGCACGCCGGGNNCGGTCGGTTCGGTCAGGCTGACGACCCGGCCGCCGGAGGGCAGGAAGTTGTTGAAGGGGTCTTCGGCGGTGATGCGGCACTCGATGGCCCAGCCGCGTGGGCGGATGTCGCTCTGGCTCCAGCGCAGGCGTCGCCCACTGGCGATGGCGATCATTTCTTTGACGATGTCGACCCCGGTAACCATTTCGGTTACGGGGTGCTCCACCTGCAGGCGGGTGTTCATTTCCAGGAAGTAAAAATTACCCTGCCGGTCGAGGAGGAATTCGATCGTGCCGGCGTTGACGTAGTTCACGGCCTGCGCCGCGCACCGCGATGGCGNCCCATTTTGGCGCAGATTGTCGTCGACGGCGACCGAGGNGGCCTCTTCGATCAGTTTCTGGTGACGGCGCTGAATCGAACATTCGCGCTCACCGAGGTGGATGACGTTGCCGTGTTTGTCGGCCAACAGTTGAATTTCGATGTGGCGCGTTTTCGATGAGTTTTCAANGTAGACGGTATCATCGTTGAACGCACCCTTGGCCTCGCGCCGGGCGGCGCCCAGGGCGGCTTCCAGGTCTTCCGCGCGGCGCACCGTACGCATCCCTTTGCCCCCACCGCCCGCCGCGGCCTTGATCAGGATGGGATACCCGATCTGTTCCGCGGCCTGAATGGCTTCCTCATCGCGCAGGCCCTGGGGTGTGCCGGGCACGACGGGCACACCCGCGGCCATCATGGNCCTTGCGCGCTCGACCTTGTCGCCCATGGCCCGAATGGCATGCGCCGGCGGCCCAATGAAGGTAATCCCTTCGGCCTCGCACGCTTCGGCGAACTCTTCGCGTTCGGAAAGAAAACCATAACCGGGGTGGATGGCCTCGGCGCGGCTGCGACGGGCCACACCCAGCAGTTGGTCGATGCGTAAATAACTCTCACGTGAGGGCGCCGGGCCGATGCAGTACGCTTCGTCAGCGTAGCGCACATGCAGTGCGTTACGATCGGCTTCAGAGAAGACCGCCACCGTATCCACACCACGTTCCTGGCACGCCCGAATGATCCGTACAGCAATTTCGCCGCGGTTGGCAACCAAAACCTTCTTGAACATGGGTGTCACTCTCCACAATGTTACCAGCTAGGAACGAATACAAAATCCTCCGGTACCCTGTGCAATTCCTGCCAGGCTGCCGTCACCGCAGGGTCGAACTGGGTGCCGGCATTCTCGCACACGCGTTGCATCGCCTCGCTGTGCGATAAACCCTTACGGTAGGGCCGATCCACAGTCATCGCATCGTACGCATCGGCGACTGACAGGACACGTGTAACGATCGGAATTTGTTCGCTTTTGAGACCATCCGGGTAACCCTTACCGTCCCACCGTTCGTGGTGGTGGCGCAGCAGGGACAACGCCTCTGGCGACAGGCCAATGGCCGCTTCCAGCAGGATCTCCACGCCGGCTTCCGGATGGTGTTTGATCAACTCGTACTCCTCTGGGGTCAAAGCGCCCGGTTTGTTCAAGATGTCGGGCGGTATGGCCCGTTTCCCAAGTCGTGCAGCGGTCCCACGTACGCCAGGGCGCCGATGTCCGCCTCGGGCAGGTTCATCTTACGCGCCAGCGCCAGCGCATAACGGATGACACGATCGCTGTGCCCGGCCACGCCCTCTTCGTCGGTCGCGTACACGTCGAACAACAGGTCCATGATCTGACAAATCAGGTCGAAGGCGTGCGCAGCCTTTGGGCTCAGAAGCGGCGTTGGCGGCGCTGCGCTATCTTGCAGGCGGCCGTTCTTCGAGAGAATCGCCGCCAGGGCCTGTTGTGTGTGCATACGGTCGGCCAGGAAAGTCATGCCCAGATAACGATAGATGCGTTCCGCCCGCTGCAGGCATTCAGAACTGGACTGAATCGCGCCAGTGGCCAGATACAGATTGCCAAACAGGGCGTTGACGTCGGCGACCAACGAGCGGTCGAAGTGAAAGAGCGCCGTACGTGCGTGTCCAACGCCCGACTGGCGTAATCGCTGGCGGCCTGCAGGTCGCCACGCCGCAGGTAGATCTCACTGCGCATCTGCTGAAAATAACTGAGACGCTCCAGCCAGTCGGGGTGATGCCCGGAACTGGCCAGGTTTTCGCCTTCGACCAGGTAGGCTTCGGCGCGCTGGTAATTGCCCAGCACGATTTCGTAATATCCAAGATTTTCCAGCAGCGTGATCAGCGCGACTTCATTGCCCACCGCACGGGCCAGAACGAGCGCCGCTTCCGACAGCACGCGCCTCCTCGAAATCACCCACCAGCGAATCGGCAACCGCCAGGTTGATGTAGGCACGCCAGGGTGCGCTGCTCGAACACCGTCAGATCGATCGGTGATCGTATCTGTAAAGGGCCAGAACGGCCAAAGCCTCACGCAGCGCCCAGACTGCGTCCACTGGCCGTTGTTGTTGAGCCGCCACGAAACCCAATACGCTGTACGCCGTCGCAACTTTCGTCCGGTCGATCCCGTCCGGCTGCGGAATGAGGCGCAGGCAGTGTCGGGCATTCTCAGCGGCCGCGGCGTAACTGTTGAGCAAAAACGCCTGGTCCTCCGCCAGGTGCAGGCTGATATTGGCTTCCTGCGCCGTCAGCCCATGCGCCTGGGCCAGGGCCAGCGCCGCGTGGGCCGCTTCGATTGCGGCCACGGGTAAGCCTTGGTTATGATAATAAGCACGCTGACGCAGAAGCTCTACGATTCGCGCCATGACGAGCCGGCAACAGTCTCCAGATATGGGTCGACGCTCAAGGCTGCCTCACAGCTGTAAGGTCACAAACACCACATCGGGGCTGAACTGCTCGGCGGGCAACGCGTTGACGGTGCGTAACTCGCCAAACGTGGAACCACCAGCCCGCAGGCACAAACGTTGAATCTCACGCACCACGGCGGTCAGTGGTTGACCCAACAAACGGGTATCCATTTCGGCCAGGTGCGCACTGAGCGACACCCAGCCGCTGACCCACTCATCGACCAGCGGTGGGCGCGGCTCCGGCAGGCAGGTGAAACGCACCGGGAGGCCGCAGTCGACCTCGCACTCCACCAGCGGCTGGTCATCGACCCAGCCCTGGTACACGCCCGTTACGATGCCCGATAGGGCGTACTGGCCCGGCGCGACCGCCCGCAGTTGCCGGCGCCCCTGTGGGGACGCCTGCAGTTGCCCACTGCCCCCGCATCGCTCAGCATCACGGCCCCGCCGTCCAGGATAACGGTCAGCAGGGCGCCCGGATCGAGGGGCAGCGAACCGGCCGCCTCGAATTGCCAGGCTGGCAGCTCGACCGTCACCACCATGTCAGCACCTGCCTACAGCGGTATGTTGTCATGTTNTTTGGGCGGGTTGGTGTCACGTTTGTTTTGCAGCATCTCCAGGGCATTGATCAGGCGCGGCCGTGTCTCCTTCGGCTCGATGATGTCATCGACATAGCCGCGCGAGGCTGCCACGTAGGGATTGGCGAACTTGGCCCGGTACTCGGCCACCAGGCGTGTCTTCTCCGCGTCGGCATTTTCGGCCTCAGTGATCTGCCGGCGGAAGATGATGTTGACGGCGCCGTCTGGCCCCATGACGGCGATTTCAGCCGTGGGCCAGGCCAGGTTGATGTCACCCCGGATGTGTTTACTGTTCATGACGCAGTAGGCGCCGCCGTACGATTTGCGCGTGATGACCGTGATCTTGGGTACGGTGGCTTCACAGTAGGCAAACAGCAGTTTGGCGCCGTGGCGGATGATGCCGCCATGCTCCTGGCCAACGCCCGGCATGAAGCCCGGCACGTCCTCGAACGTCACAATCGGGATGTTGAAGCAATCGCAGAAGCGGATGAAACGGGCCGCTTTCCAGGAGGCGTCGATGTCGAGCACCCCGGCCAGCACCATCGGTTGGTTGGCGATAATGCCGATAGGCCGTCCACCGAGGCGGGCGAAACCGACCAGCACGTTGCCGGCGTAGTGCTCGTGCACCTCCAGGAAATCGCCCTCATCGATGATGCGCCGGATGACATCGCGCATGTCGTACGGCTTGTTGGGGTTGTCGGGCACGATACTGTCCAGCTCATCATCCATGCGCAGCGGATCATCGTTTGGCTTACGCAGGGGCGGGTCCTCGAGATTGTTCTGCGGGAAGAAGCTGAGCAGCTTCTGCGTCAGGAACATGGCCTCTTCCTCGCCCTCGGCCACGAAGTGCGCCACACCGCTCTTGTTGGCGTGCACCTGCGCCCCGCCGAGGTCTTCNNTGAACGTGACGTCCTCGTGGGTCACCGTCTTCACCACCTCAGGGCCGGTGACGAACATGTAGCTGGAGTCCTTGACCATGATGATGAAGTCGGTAATGGCCGGTGAATAGACGGCCCCGCCCGCACTGGGCCNCAGGATCACCGAGATTTGCGGCAAAACGCCGGAGGCCAGCGTGTTGCGCAGGAAGATGTCGGCATATCCACCCAACGACACGACGCCTTCCTGGATACGTGCGCCGCCCGAGTCGTTGAGACCCACCACCGGCGCGCCGTTTTTGAGCGCCATGTCCATAATTTTGACGATCTTCTCGGCATGCGCCTGCGACAGTGAGCCACCGAAGACGGTGAAATCCTGCGAATAGACGTATGTCAGGCGTCCGTCGATCGTCCCGTAGCCGGTCACGACCCCATCACCCAGGATTTNTTGATCGGCAAGACCAAAGTCGGTGATGCGGTGGGTCACGAACATGTCCAGCCNGCGAAAACTACCCTTATCCAGCAACAGCTCGAGCCGCTCGCGTGCCGTGAGTCGTCCTTTCTCATGGTGGCGGCGGATGCGCTCCAAGCCACCACCCAGCTTGGCCTGCTCTTTCAGGTCGCGCAGCTCTTGAATCTTCGAGTCCAGCGTCACAGGGCTGACCTCCATCTTTTGCGGAATGACAAACAGGCTGAGGGCGACGGGGGCCACGTGCAGACCCGTTGGACCAACCGGCCCGATGTTATTCGGGCGGTTTGCCCCTGGAGTCTACAGCGTCATCGGCGCCCCCTCAGATGGTTGTTTATGGGCCATCTGCGTCACGGGTGTTTTACGCAGGGCGAGGTAAGCGACCCACACGGCCAGAACCCAGGTCATGGCAATCGTATGCCACTGCATCAACCACAGCGGCACCAACGGGTAGAAGTGCGGGTACTCACCCAGACCGTAATCGACATAATCACTGAGTACGAACCAGGCCAGGGCGATGAACACATCACGCAGCCGGGCTGAACCGGGTCAACAGATACACCCCCTGGAGGATCATACCCAGGTGGGCAGCCGTCATCACGATGCCTTCGACCGTCAGCGGTGCACCACGCAGCCAGTAGGTAACCAGAAGGTCACCGTCCACACGCCGTACTTGATCAAGCCGATGGCGGTGATGGTGTAGAACCAGGTCCAGTTCGGGTGGCGACGCAGCGCCACGAAGGCGATCACGAACAGGAGGGCAAACAGGGGGCAGTCGGGGATGAAGATCCACAGCCAGGGTGAGGGGGCCCAACCCATCTTTGCCCACCAGAAAGTGGGGGCCGTACCAGTAGACCGTGCCCACGACGAAACCAACCAGGTTGAGAATGATAATCAACCAGGCGATCGGTTTGACCGTAAAGAGGTCAAACACGCGTTGCAGCGGGCGCGGCGCCGTTAGCATCGAGATTCACCCCTCATGGTGTATCGGGTTCTCCACCCCGATCGAACGTATGGGTACGCCGCCAACCACGGCGCCGGGCGGCACGTCCCGGTTGACCAGGCTCATGGCTGAGACGACCGCATTGTCGCCGATCACTACGCCGGGCAGGATCGTGCAGTTGGCGCCGATTACGACGTTGGCCCCGATCACTACCGGCCCTTGCGCCACTCGTGCAGGAGGTACTCATGCGCCAGGATCACCGTGTTGTAGCCGACGATCGTATTCGGGCCGATGGTGATCTCTTCTGGAAAGAAGACATCGAGCACCACGGCCAAGGCAATCGAGGCATCCTGGCCGACACGCGTACCCAGCCAGCCGTACATGCGGCGTTTCACGCTGAGCCAGGGCACGTAACGCCGTGTAGATGACGATCCAGTTGCGCACCACCCTCCACAGCGGCACAGTGCTGTACAGGTGCTGCAGCGTATTACGCGCGTCCGGCGCTGGCCGAACCTGGAGTCGGTCCTGACGTTTGGGCAACGTGTCCAATCTCAGTTGATCTCTACCACCAGTTTCCCAAAATGGTCGTCACTCATCATGCGNNCCAGGGCCTCGGGGTAGTCACGCAGGGCAAAGACCCCATCGATGGCCACCTGCACCCGGCCGGCGAAGATCAGCTGCATAACCTTTTCGAACTCGGTCTGCGTGCCCATCGTCGAGCCAATGATGCTCAACTGGCGGGCAAACACGAGGTTGAGCGGGGTCACCGCCTTGTAACCGCCCGTGCCCCNCACCGTGACCAGGCGGCCGCCGGGGCCGAGGCTGCGCAGGCTGCTGACCCAGGTTGGTTCACCGACATTGTCGATCACCATCTGCACGCCGCGTTTGTCGGTTTTGGCCCACACCGCCTTGCCCCAGTTGGGTTCGGCGCTGCGGTCGATGACCCAATCGGCGCCGAGGGCCAGGGCGTGCTCAGCCTTGCGGGCATCGCCGGCGACGACCCAGGGAATCGCGCCGGCGTAACGCGCCAGCTGAATGGCCGCGGTATTGACGCCCCCGCCCGCGCCGACGATCAGAACCGTTTCACCGGGTTGGAGGCGCCCGCGGGTGAACAGCATACGCCATGCGGTGACGTAGACCGTCGGTGCGGCGGCCGCCANCGCAGGTCTACCCTCGGGCACGGCCAGCAGGTTGCGCGCCGGTACACGCACATACTCGGCGTAGTTGCCCGGTGCGTGCTCACCGATGATGCCGAATTCGTCACAGTAGGGGTGTTCGCCAGCGACGCAGTAGGTGCAGTGGCCGCACCACAGGGTGGGGTTGTAGGTGACGCGCTGACCCACCTGCCAGCCCTCCACGCGCGAACCAACGGCGGCAATCGTGCCGGCCCCGTCGGCGCCCAGGATAAAAGGCATGGGCAGTTCCAGGCCTGGCCAGCCGATGCGCACGAAGTTATCCAGCCGATTGAGGGCCGCAAACGCCACCTTGACCAGCACATCGTCTGGGCCTGGCGTGGGTTCGGGAATGTCCTCCCGGTACTGCAGGACTTCAGGACCACCGTGGGCGGAAATGACAATGGCCTTCATCGGTCTACCGTACACCCAATTCGTGACGCGCAATCACCAGGCGTTGGATCTCACTGGTGCCCTCGTAAATTTCGGTGATTTTGGCGTCGCGGAAGTAGCGCTCCAGGGGCATCTCCTTGCTGTAGCCCATGCCGCCGTGAATCTGGATCGCCTGGTGGGTGACGAACATCGCGGTCTCGCTGGCGAACAGCTTGGCCATGGCCGCCTCCAGGGTGTAGCGTGCACCGGTCTGTTTGCCGGCCATCTTGGCCAGGGCCGCGTTGTAGATCAAGAGGCGGCTGGCTTCGATGCGCGTCTTCATGTCGGCGATCTTCCACTGGATACCCTGAAACTCGCCGATCGCACGCCCAAAGGCCTGACGGTCCACGGCGTACTGTTGACTGGCCGCGTAGGCGGCTTCGGCCACGCCCAGGGCCTGGCTGGCGATACCGATACGGCCGGCGTCGAGCACGGTCATGGCGATCTTGAAGCCCTCACCGGGCCGGCCGAGGACATTTTCGACCGGGCACTCATAATCTTCGAAGATGATTTCACAGGTGGCGCTGGCGCGAATGCCCAGTTTGGGCTCGGTCTTGCCGCGCACAAAACCGGGGCGGCGCGTATCGATCAGGAACGCAGTAATACCCTGATGTTTCTTTTCCGGCTCGGTCATGGTGAAGAGCACCACATAGTCGGCCACGGGACCGCTGGTAACCCACGACTTGCGTCCGTTGATGGTGTAGTAACTGCCGTCGCGGCTGAGCACGGCGCGGCTGCGCATATTGCCGGCGTCCGAACCGGACATCGGTTCGGTCAACGAGTAGGCGCCGATGGCCTGACCGCTGGCGATCGGCGTTAGAAACTGCTGTTTTTGCGCCTCTGTGCCGAAGGTGAGGATACCGTGGCTGTACAGTGAATTGTTGACCGACATGATTGTGCTGGTGGCCACATCGGCCTTGGCGATCTCTTCGATGGCCAGTACGTAGGCCACGGTGTCGGNCCCTGGACCGCCGTACTCTTCGGGCACCTCGATCCCCATGAAGCCCATCGCGCCCATCTTTTTGATCACATCGATGGGGAAATCGCCCGTCTCGTCGTAATGGGCCGCGGTGGGTGCAACCTCATTCTGCGCAAAATCACGCGCCTCGCGAATCATGCTTTGCTCCGCGCTGAGCATCAAATCCATGCCAAGCCTCCTAAAAGGTCGAGTTGTCATGTTCCTGGCAGTTTGTCGGAGAGCGCTTGTTCGCGTGAACGCAGCCCCAACATGCTATGCCACGACCACTGTTGGCCACTACATGTTGTGCCGCACCTGCTTGCAAGGTGGCCTCTCTGACAAACTGCTGGGCGGCCCTTTGCCCGTGACCCGCGTGACTTATCCCCCTGTACCATCACGGCCAGGATTGTCCACATCAGGCCACACACCAGGAAGATGGCCAATAGAACCGGCACGGCAATTGCCGTCAAGACCAGGTTGGTCACCGTGCCCTTTGTTTGGCGGGATAACAGGACCGCCAGACCAAACGCGATCAGCAGGGTCAGGATGACGGAAGCAATTTGTGCCGCCAGCTGGTTGGCGCGCAGCGTTGTACAGCAGGTAATAGACAACCACCCCGCCCAAGCCCGCTGGCTGCACTCACCAAGGCTGTTCCAATACGTTTCAAACAGGTACTCCTACCAAACTGTAAGATAAATTCATTGTACACTAATCGCCGTAAAACAACAAGGCTACCCGGCGTCCTGGCGCCCCGGCGTCTCCGTGTTCAACTGGCGCACCACCGCCATAATTTGATCGTACGTATCTTCGAGCGCTTCGGGGATCACGCGTGTACCGGCGGTGACGGACATGTAGTTCGTGTCGGCATTCCAGCGCGGCACGATGTGCAGGTGCACGTGTTCGGCGATGCCGGCCCCGCGATCTTACCCAGGTTGATGCCCAGGTTGAAGCCCTGTGGTTTCAGGGCCTGACGCAGCACCGTCAGGCTCTGGTTGGACAGCAGCATGATCTCGGTCAGCGTCGACGCGTCCAGGTCTTCGATACTGGCGCAGTGCTGGTAGGGGGCGATCAGGAGGTGACCGTTGTTGTACGGGTACAGGTTGAGCATGGCGTATGCCGATACGCCGCGCAGGACGATGAATTCTGCGCGGTCATCTGCGCAGGCCGGTTTTTCGCAGAAAACACAGCCCGTAACCTTCTCTTTACTGCTCAAGATATACGACATGCGCCACGGCGCCCACAATATTTCATTCACTGTGCCACCTGGTGGTCGTCTGAGCTGCGCCGATTCAAATCACCTGGCACGGGCCTGAAGAAGCCACCGTATGGCAGATCTGCGCACAGACTTTCAACCGGCGGCCAGGTCGGTGAGACTGTGAGGGTTGCAAATAAAGTGTACCAGAAGCAGCGCGTCGCGTCAATTTGCCCGTTCGCTACGCAGGAGGTTACGGACGCATAACCAGCGCCACGGGCAACGCGAGGCTGACGGAACTGCGCATTACCGGGGCCAGGCGGTTGGCGATATATGCTGGGCGCGCAATGACCGGTTTGGCCGCTGTCGTGGTGCGGGCAAATAATGTGACTCTCGCGAGTTTCCTGCGGCGGGTGGTGGTCAAGAATATCGCCGGTGCGGCGCGCTGGTGGGGAGTGAGGAGACGATGGGGAGAGATTTGAGGCGCGCCCTACGCCGGCGTGACACTCTCGTTGTGACGGCGGCTTGTGGCAGGTTGCGCTTATGTGTGCTTTGCGGTTGAAACGGCGCTACATTTGGAATTGTTGCCAGGTGCGCGGCCTCCTTGACGTCACCGCCGCGGCCGCCTATAATGCGAACTCATACCGTGCAGAACCGGGCTGCCTCCGGCCCGCCCTGATGGAGAGCGCGATGTTCGGACACCAGACCGGCGCTGGCGCCACATGCAGACATACCACTCTGGCAGTTGGTCGGAAAGATCGCCCTGCAAGCAAGCGCAGCGCAGCATCTAGCCCCGGCAACGATCGTGGTGCAGCCTGTTGTGGCTGCATTCACGCGAACAAGCGCTGCCCGGCTTCGCGCCCTCAGCGGTTGCACGAACCAAGGTGTACGGCTGGCGCGCCTCATCGGCGTCGCCCTCGTCGTCGGCCTCCTCGTGAGCGGCTGCGCCGGCCCAACGCCCGTCGCGCCGACCCTCACACCCGCCGACCCCGCACAGCGGTGAATCTACCGTTGTTGCCGAACGCCCCCTCGCCCCCATATTCGAAATCGAAAATGGCAGGCTCGTAGTCCACGGTATCACGGGCAACTCCCTATCCGATGTCCCTCCAGCCTTACAGAGAAAAATAGACGAGGAAGTGGAGTTCTTCAATGCGTCGGGTCACGTTGCAGGCTTTAGCCTCTCCTGCCAGGCGGCTCATCCGGTGAAATAGTATGGGAAGTAACTCACGGAGATGATCAACTCCCAACCGGCTCTCTTCTCCGATTGGTAGAAGTAGACGGAGAGTATGCCCTGTTTATTACACCCTTAGAGGCGCTACCAATGACTTGAATCAGTTTCATGACGCTAATGGAAAGATTATAGATGAAAAAATGTCCCAGAATCCCTAAGAGTCAGTCCGAACAAACTTGAACTTGTCGAAAATGACAGAGGCGAATTCAGAATACAGGCTATCCAGACAACGACTGATAGTGATGGTACAGAGCAAGATGAAATCCTAGGTTATGTAAATGAAAAAGGAGATTGGACAAGGACAGATAAGTTAGCTGTTAACGAAGATGGTACCATTTTTATATGGAACCAGGGTAAACCAGCTACAGACACAGAGCCACGAGTAAGCCCTGCGATGACCATCTTTTCTAAACTAACTCCAGCAGGTCTAAAGTTTGTTCAAGCTCATGAAGGCATAAATGAAATAAGAGAAATAGAATATGGTACCTATGAGCTTGTCTTACAAGATGGCAATGTCGTAGGCGCTACTGTAGATGGCGAACAATTAACACTAATGATACCAGAGGATGAAAATACAGAATTCATCCACTTCAGAACAATGACAGACACGCAAAGAATAGAAAAGATCTTATCCCTTGGATAGCTGGTCAAGATTATAGTACACAACCTTCTGATCTAATTAATAGAACTTTTCAAATGCCAAGTGGGCTCTAGTTCTATTATCAAAGGAAGTTTACGACTCTTTTATCGACCAAATATCTCCAGATGATCTAGCTCAAATGACTACAGAAGAGATTCACCAAAGGGTAGCACAACTCGTGAGCGCTAGTCATTGGGCTGAGACACTAAAGGCCATGGATAATAAAGAAAATGCTAAAACTCCAGGAAAATATTTTACTACGAATGAAAGCCAAATATTAATATTCAGTAATGATCTTATATGGATTTTTGGTTTATCTCCGATTGATACTCGAATAAATGGAAGAATTAGTAGTAACGGACATTACACTGGCTTTACTATGAAGAATAGAAAATCTATGGGTCTTATAAATAATCATAGTAATGATTATCTAGATGTGCGCTTTGACGACAAAAGGGGGATCATGGTAGTATGCGACAAATATCTTATCACATGGTACTTTGATCCAGAAACAAGCTCATGGAAAGAAGTAAAACCTGAGCAGATGCGGGATTATAAAATCCTATCTCCAGAACAAGAAGAAAGATACATTAAAGAAAAATTGGGAAGTGTAAAAAGGCTGACGGTACACCGCTCTATGAGTTTGATTCATATTCCTTAACAAGTCATGATCCTAAAATATTAATATTGCGGTGGACGTAATGGTTTTACAGAATATCAAGCAACAAGACTTATCTCTCAAATAGATAGATTATTAGAAAGTGAAATTGGTAAAAAATATTTTAGTTTTTAGCTACTGGACTAGGCCCAAAATTTATAGCAAATCCAAACAAAGAATATTTACCAGAAACTTACGCAGCTTCCTTTACCAATTTAGGCAGTATTTATGGTATTGTAATTAAAGGAATGTTCCTATCCTCTGACTATGATCCAATAATAGCTCTGTATGATTTTATTCATGAAACATTAAGAATACAAGACGTACAAACATTTCCTGGTAAAGAAGGACATAATGATAGAGTATTTCGCATTCAACATAAAATAATGACAGATTTACTTAATAGCGGTTTACTAACCAAACAAGAAAAATCAAACTTGTAGAAACATATAATTTTGATGCTGAGTTTAATAAAATAGCTGATACTTCTATAAATCATTTATCCTATTGAAAACCTGATTTTTTCTTACATACTTAAAATATGCGAAAGGTTTTAAGTATTATATTCTTTCTATTTCTCATTATCATCTGCTTTGAGGCTGTTTATTATATACATCTATCAGGAGAGAGCCAAAAATTAAATCAAGTAAATAATAAATTAAATATCATTTATAAGTCACGAAACGATAAGGACGGTAATACTCTACTATATGACAATCCTAATTATGGTTGGACTGGTATAGGGCTTAACACAAAAGGACCTTGGACATATATTTCTGGCATTTTCAATTCTTGGATAAATATCGATAAAACTAATGACAAGTATATTAACATAATAGATCCATTTACTAATAAAGACTTATATAAAGTAAGAATTATACACCCATCTAGCTATCTCATAACACAAGATACAAGTATCCAACCTACTAGGTTGATGATAGAGCATCTAAATAATTACCTTATTAAGGATAAGTCTGAAATGAGCGTAATAGGACAAGCTCTATCTGAAAAGAAAGAAATTAAAGACATTCTTCCGAAAAAGGAGATTCTATAGTGATTTTCTTTCCACCAAATAAAAACAGTCATGATGACATCCCAAAAGATGAAAATGGATATTATATAGCATATTATATTACTATTAGAAGATATGAATAATTATGGATGTGTTTATTTTTAAGAAAAAAATAAAATTAGTATTTCTAATACTAGTTTCCTTTGTTATATTCTTTGGAGTTCTACGATATGCCTATGCAGAATGCACAATAGGAAGTTCTGCTTGCTGTGGTTGTAACACTAGATGTAACAGTGATTATGGATCTTGTGATGTTCCAACCTCAGGTGAAGCTTGTACTGATGGTTGTACGCCAACGCCAACGCCAACAAACCCACCAGCAGGCAATCCAACCAACACGCCAACGCCAACTACTCCTCCCGGTCAGCCGACAAATACGCCAGGAGCATCAAATACACCAGCTCCATCTGCTACTCCCAACCCTGCATGTGTACCAAATCCAGGAAGTTTTACTTATGGAGGTATAAATTGCACCACTGCTAATGATTGTCCAAATGGAGGAAACTCTACTAAATCTTGTGAAGGGGGTCAATGTATATATAGGGGCAACCTAAAGGCTTGTTATGATAGTGGGTGTCCTAGATTCTGGGTACCAGATGGTTGGAGTTGTTATAGTGATAACTATATTACAGAACCTGATGTTACTATAAATCCACTTACCTTATCTGTAACTTTCTCAAATATAAGATGGGATTTTATCGAGAATAGTTATGAATTTCCTGAAGATAGAGAATCAGTAGAAATTGGATCTTCGCCTGATAGCTTGGCTCAAGCGCATGGATGCGAAGAAACATGGGTAGGGGCACAACCTTGGAGTTGTACTAGTCCGAACTCTGGTAATGGTCCTGCAACGGCGATGAATGGATTTAATCTAGCAACTTCAAATCAAATATGTGTCAGAGCCAGGCTAATCACTTTCAGATATCTAGAAGGAGGAGGTAGAGTAAAACATTTAGATATTACATCTAGAGTATTTTGTTACCCAAAACCTATCCCATCGCCAACTCCTACTCCTACAAAAACACCTACACCTACTCCCACTCTCGCAAGGCCAAGTCCTTTTACAGCAATGTGTACAGGTCCATATGGACCTGTAGAACTGGTATGGACAGATACTAATACTACTGAAAATGGTTATAAGTTAGCCCGTAAAGTTAATAGTGATCCATTTGTGCTTAATTATAAAGTGTATGGCCCTAATGTAATTGGAGACTTTGACTATAATGTTAGTTACGGCAATACTTATGGCTATAATGTAAGAGCTTGCTATGGTAATAATTGTCAAGTAGAAGGACCATATGCTGGTCAAGTAAACTTAACATGTCCTCCTCCTACTAATACTCCTACACCTATCCCATCAAGCACAAATACTCCTACACCAATCCTTCTTAACCCTCCAACCAACCTGCAAGTAACATGTAGTTTAGGAAACACTAATAAAATATCATTAACATGGAACGATAATTCAAATAATGAAGATGGATTTGAAATTATCAGAAATTCGGTATTCCAATCTCGTGTTGGAGCAAATGCAAATTCCTACGATGATAATCAAATAAACCTGAATACTGTTTATTATTATGATGTTCGTGCCATTAAGATTGATAGTAATGGTCATTAAGAGGTGGTCGTCACAGCGGGAGCTGTGACCTACGGTTTACGGCGGATCCCCGTCGTGGGCTGCATAATACCCGATTGACAGGCAATCCGGTCGGCGGTACAATTCGGTCGGGTTGGGGCTTGAACGGCTGCGCTCAGCCCTAAACTACACGTACAAACCGAAACCTGCGAGATCGTGATGCAAAACAGCCACCACAGACGAACGGTCGGGTTGACCATGGGCCGGGACCTGGCGCGGTCACGACAGCTGCCCCTACTCGAACGATGACCGACACCCCGCGNNCCCCCAGGACGCCGCACGCCTCCTGGTTCAACTGCACCGCCACCAANNCGCGGCGCACCAGACGGTGCCCGGCCAGACCCTCGACCCCCACATAGCCCTCCTGCGCACCTGGCAGTCGCAGCGCCTGAGCCAGACCCATGCCGACCTGCTGGCCAGCCCACGCTACAACCTGGCCTGCCGTTTCTTCCTGGAAGAGGTCTACGCGCGCGACTTCAGCCAGCGCGACGCCGACGCCCAACGGATGCACGATTTTATGCTGCGCTTCCTGCCGGCCCGCCTGCTGACCACCCTGACCCTGACCCTGGAACTGAACCACTTCACGCGGCTGGACGATGCCCTGCTGCACGCCATGGTCGACACGCTCGGCATGACCGATACGATCACGGCCGACCTGTACGCCGAGGGTTACCGCGTGTGCAACAACTACNNGCCGCGTGCCCGCCAGATCGCAATGATCGTCGAGGTCGGCCANGGGCTGGAGCGGCTGGTGAAACTGCCCTTCATCGGGCTTACCCTGCAACTCGCACGCGGCCCCGCGCAGCGCNNCGGCTGGCAAGACCTGCAAACCTACCTGGAACGCGGCTTTGCCGCCTTCAAACATATGCGCGGCGCCCACGAGTTCCTCGATACCATCCAGCGGCGCGAAATGCGTATCCTCGATCGCATCTTTGCCCGTACGCCCGACCCCTTCGCGGTGTGATCCGAACGACCCCGCAGGTGAAGGCCCATCCGGCCGGCAGTTTAGACAACACACCCGAAGTATGCTAAACTTACGCCGGCGCCGGTGATGGGCGGCCCAGGGCGGCGTGTGCGCCGGCGTTGGTGCAGAGAATGTACCCGGTGAATCTGCCTGGCCTGAGCGGGCACGCCACCGCATGACTCCCTGGCGCCGGCGCCGGGTAACGGGCTGAGAGTTCATAGGCTCCCGTTTTTGGTGGACACTGTGGCGGCTGCCGGGCCTTGATGCTCTGACCGATGACTCTACCGCAGTTCGGCGATGGGATGGGCCATCCCACGAACACGGTTGATCGGGGCTTTGAACCTGATGTCGAATGTGCTTTATTCCACGCAGCAGGCGTCGGGCAAGTTCGATCGTTTGCAGCGCCAGGTGGTGATTCGCCACATTCTGGACTCGCTGCAAGGCAAACGCAGCGATGATCGACTGCTCTCCTACGACGAAGTGCGCGGCTCCTGCAGACACGTGGGCAAATCGAAAACCGCAGCCGCAGATGATCCGACTCGATCAGATCGTGGGCAGCGTCGGCCGCTACCGTGACTTCGACCGGGCCTTTTTGCCCCTCAGCGGGGCTAACAGTGAACGCTGGAAGCGCCTCGACGTCGCGCTCAACCGCCTGGAGGATGTGCCGCCGATCGAAGTCTTCCAGATCAGCGATGCCTTTTTCGTGCGCGACGGCAACCACCGCGTTTCGGTGGCGCGGGCCAACGGCCTTTCGCACATCGAAGCCTGGGTGACTGTCGTCGATACCCCGGTGCCGTTGTCGCCCGACATCAGACCCGATGAGCGATCATCAAGGCTGAGTACGCCGACTTCTTGCGCCAAACCAAACTCAACGAAATCCGCCCCGAGGCGCGTATCGAACTGACCGAACCGGGGCGTTACCGCCAACTGCTGGAGCACATCCAGGTTCACCACTACTACCTGGGACTCGAACAGCAGCGCGATATTCCTTACAGCGAGGCGGTCGCCAGCTGGTACGACCACGTCTACCTGCCGGCCATCGCCCACATTCGCGACAGCGCCATCCTGAAGGAATTCCCCAACCGTACCGAGGCCGACCTCTACATGTGGATCACGTACCACCGTGACCGGCTGCGCGAGCGCTACGGTCATGAGGTCGACCTGCGCACGGCGCTGCATGATTTTGCCAATCGGCACAGTGAGCGTACACTGCCCCGGGTGATCAAGACGGTCACCCGCACCATTCGTGCGGCGCTGGACGCCGCCGCCGAGCCGGCCCAGCCACCGCTGCCTGAACCTGAACCAGCGGCCGCCGCGCCGCCGCTGGACGCCCCGCCCACGGAGATGGAGAAAGCCACAGCCTGATGCCTGCCCAACGTTTGCGCACGAAGATCGTCGCCACGATCGGCCCAGCGAGCCGCGAGCCGGAGGTTCTCGTTAGCCTCTTGCAGGCCGGCGTCGATGTGGCGCGCATGAACTTTTCGCACGGCGAACACGCGACACATGCCGAGAACATTGCCCGCCTGCGCGCCGCCGCCATTGCCGTTGGTAAACCGGTCGCGATCCTGGCCGACCTGCANGAAAAGCTGCGGGTGGGCGACATGGGCGCCGGCGTCGAGCTGACGGCCGGCGCATCAGTGGTGCTGACGACGACGCAGCACACCGGCCGTACAGGCCTGGCGCCCGTTCAGTATGCCGACCTGCCCCAGGTGGTGGCACGCGGTGAACGAATCCTGCTGGACGATGGCCTGATCGAACTCGAGGTATTGTCGACNAACCCCGACGAGATTGCCTGCAAGGTGATCACCGGGGGCTGCTCACCTCGAACAAGGGCCAACCTGCCCGACGCGCCGCTGTCGATTCCGGCCATCACTGAAAAAGACCGCACCGACCTGCAATTTGCCCTGGCGCAGAACGTCGATTGGGTCGCGCTCTCCTTTGTGCGTACGGCCGACGAGGTACGGCAGCTGAAAGCCCTCATCCGCCAGTACGATACCAGCCACACGCCTGTTTTGGTTGTGGCCAAAATCGAAAAACCACAGGCGGTGCAGAATATCGAGGAGATCACCGCCGAAGCGGACGGCATCATGGTGGCGCGNTGTGATCTGGGGATCGAGATGCCCTCCGAAGAAGTGCCCATGATCCAGAAGCGCCTGATTCACCACTGCAACCGCGTGGGCAAACCGGTGATCACCGCCACGCAGATGCTCGATTCGATGATCCGTAACCCGCGCCCGACCCGCGCCGAAGCCAGCGACGTGGCCAACGCCGTGCTCGACGGCGCCGATGCCGTGATGCTGTCGGGCGAAACGGCGGCCGGCCGTTACCCGGTGCAGTCCGTGGCCACGATGCGCCGCATCGTCGCCGAGGCCGAACAAAGCCAGATCTGGCCGGTGTCCGAGATTCACGCCGACGAACCGATATCGATCACCACCGCCGTGGCGCACGCCGCGGTCGAAACCGCNGTGACCTGCGGGCGCGCCATCATTGCACCGACTGTGTCTGGCACGACCGCGCGGATGATCTCGCGCTTTCGGCCCTGGTGNCCCATCGTGGCGGTGGCCCCGCACGACCGCACGCAGCGCCAGCTGATGCTTTCCTGGGGCGTCTACCCCTGCTGGCCCGCGCGCGACCGCATCGATAAAATCACGGTGGATGCGATTGCCGCTGCGCGCGGCCACCTGGTGACCCCGGGCGACATCACCGTGCTGACGGCCGGATCGCCAGCCAGCGGCCCCGGTCACACCGATCTGATCAAAGTCCAGGTCGTGACCGAATGAGCACCCGCGCCTGGCCGGGTCGCCGGCACGACCGGCGACCATCACCGATCCTGGCAGCCGATCCGAGGGGCGCGGCCGCCGCCCTCGACCTGGGTAAGCCGTTTGGAAGCCTGGCTCGTGCCCATCGACCCGGCGCGCTGCGCCGCCAGGTGGTCTTTGCCATTGGGCTGGCGCTCCTGCTGGGGCTGTATGTGGCCCTCNNCTGGGTCCCGTTTATGCGGTTGCCGGCGCGGTTGCCGCCGCCGCCGGGTACCTGGTGCTGCGCAGCGCGCTGGGGTTTCATTGTGCTGATTGCGGTGATCTGGATCCTGCCGTTTGCCGCCTTCCCCTTCAAACTCATCTTCACGCCGACGTTCCTGGACGCGGCGATACTGGCCATCTTTTTCGTCTGGCTGGCCCGTATTGCGACCGGGCAGGACCGACACTTCATTCTGTCACCCCTGGGTGGCATCGTGCTGCTGTTTCTGGGGATGGCAGTGTTCACTTTCGTCATGGGGACGACGCATGCCCGGCCCACGCAACAGGTCATGCGCCAGTTCATGGAAGTGACGCTCAGCATCGCCCTCTTTTTCATCGCGGTCAACGAGATTCGCACCCGCGACGACGTCGATTGGCTCATGCGCGTGCTGATCATTGGCGGCGGTATCTGCGCCGCGATTGCGGTAGTATTCTACGTGATGCCCGAAGCGTGGACGGTGCGGGTGTTGGATGCGCTGGGCCGTTTGCAGTACCCGGGCGGTNNTACGGCGCTGCGCTACGTCGAGGATGACCCGAACAACCCCATGCGGGCAATCGGTCTGGCGGTCGACCCGAACGTGTTGGGCGGTATGATGATCCTGGCGGCCGGCCTGACGGCGCCGCAGNNCTTCAGCCGGGTTCCCCTCCTGCCGCGTNNGTGGGTGGGCATCATCCTGGCCGTGCAGATGCTGGCGCTCTACCTGACCTACTCACGCTCGGCGCTGCTGGGCCTGGGTGTGGCGCTGGGGCTGCTGGCCCTGCTCAAATACCGGCGGCTCCTGGTCGTGGGGGANATGGTGGGTGCGCTGCTGCTTCTGCTGCCCCAGGCGCAGTCTTACGAAGCGCGNCTGTTGGCCGGCATCCGCGGTGAAGACCTGGCCACGCAGATGCGGTTTGGCGAGTACAAAGATGCCCTACTCCTGATCGGCCGCTACCCCTGGTTTGGTGTCGGTTTCAGCGGCACGCCCGATATCGATATCTACATCGGCGTCAGCAGCGTTTATCTGTTGATGGCCGAGGAGATGGGCATGGTGGGCCTGCTGCTGTTCCTGTTTTTTGTCGGGGCGTTGTTTGTCTTTCTGTGGCACACCTGGCGTCGAGGACTGCCGCCGACCCGTGAGAGTGTTCTCCTGGGTTTGGCCGGCGCCCTGGCTGGCATCCTGGTCGCGGGTGTGTTCGACCATTATCTGTTCAACCTGACCTACCCACACATGAGCAGTCTGTTCTGGCTTGTGGCCGGCCTGGCCGTGGCAGCTGCCCTGGTGGAGCGTGAGGCCGCGCCAATGCAGGAGGTTTGATTCGGTTCGATGCGCAGCTCGACTCTTCAATTCAGGCCGATGTGGTCTATTACCCTTGTCTTCGTTATGCTGGCGCTCGCGCTGGGCGGCTGCAACCAGTCCGCCGGCGCCAACCGCGACGCCGACCAAAACACCACGCGTGGAAGCCGAAGCGCTGGCTACGCGGCCGCCCACCGCCACACCCACCGCGACGGTGGAACCTACCGCCACCCCGACGCCAGGGCCCACCGATACACCGACGCCGACGCCACTGCCCAGCGTGATCGTGCCCGCGCTGACCCCAACGTGGCGCCGTTCACCGGCCTGGCCGTCAGTGACCCGACCATCCTGAACCGGCGTCCGCTGGCCATCAAGGTGGCCAACACCGAAAATGTGCGCCCACAGGATGGTTTGAGCAAGGCGGACGTGGTCATCGAGCAGCGCGTCGAGTTTGGCCTGACGCGCATGACGGCGATTTATCACAGCCAGGATGCCGAGAAGGTCGGTTCGATCCGCAGTGCGCGCCTGCCCGACCTGGAGTGGCCGGTCATTTTTGATGCGGTGTTGGCGTTTTCGGGTGGTGTGCAGCCGGTGCGTACGAAGCTGTACGAGTCGGACTTTGCCGACCGTGTACTGGAGCAGGCACGCAANCGGGCCGCTTTCTTCCGCGATCGTAACGTAGCCGTGCCGAACAACCTGTTTGCCAGCACAACCACCCTCTGGAACGTTGCCCAGCAGCGCGGCTGGAACAAACGGCCCGAACCTACGGCGGCCTGGGCGTTCAGCCCCGCACCNCCTGCGGGTGGCCGTCCGGTCACCAACCTGAAGGCGCCGTACCCGGCAGGAACGGACCGCGCCGAGTGGCGCTACGACGCGGCGAGCGGCCGCTGGCTGCGCTGGCAGGGCGGCGTGGCCCAAACCGACGCCTCGACCGGTGAGCAGCTCAGCACGGCCAACGTCGTGGTCTTGACGGCGAACCACGTGCCGACCCTGATCCTCGAACACGGGACNGGTCGACCGGGGGTCAACCGTTCGATCGAGATTCAGGTGTGGGGCGANGGGCCCGTGACGGTCTACCGCGACGGGCAGGCCTACAGTGGGCGCTGGGTGCGCCAGGGACGCCACGACCCGTTCGTGTTTGTGGACGCCGATGGGCAGCCGCTCATGCTGAAGCCGGGCAACACCTGGATCGAGGTGATCTCACCGGACATGCAGGTTAGCGAGCAGTAAGCGCCTGGCCGAATAACCCGGAAAACGCGCCGCAGTGAGTAGAGATGCCAACTTTTCAGAAAGTTGGCATCTCTGAAGTTGGCATCTCTACTCATTCGTAGCGCAGGGCGTCGATGGGGTTGAGCCGCGGCACGCGCCGCCGGATAGATCCCAAAGAACAGTCCGACGGCCGCCGAAAACCCGGTGGCCAGCACGATCGAGTCAAGGGTTACGTAGGTTTGGAAGTCGCTCTGCAGTTTGGACACCAGGAACGCGCCNNCAGCGCCCAGTGCAATCCCCACGAATCCGCCGATCAACGACAGCACCACCGCTTCCAGCAGGAACTGGACCAGCACATCACGCCGTTTGGCCCCCACCGCCTTACGAATACCGATCTCGCGNNTGCGCTCGGTGACCGACACGAGCATGATGTTCATAATGCCGATCCCGCCCACCAGCAGGGAGATTCCGGCAATCGCCCCCAGGAAGAGGGTCAGCACGCCGGTGATCTGGCCAAAGATACTGATCAGATCGGCCTGGCTGATGACGGTGAAATCGTCGTCATTGCTGTAGGTGATGTTGTGCGTTTCGCGCAGCACCTGGGCGATCTGGTCAGCCGCATCGTCCATCCGCTCCTCGGAAGTGGCCTGCGCGTAGATGACCGACACCCGGTAATCGCCGCTGGTGGTGCGGCTGGGAAAGAGGCGTGACTGGGCGGTGGTGATCGGGACGAAGATCTGGTTGTCTTCGTCGCCAAAACCGCTGCCGCCGCGTTNTTCCAGCACACCAATCACACGGAATGGGATGTCGTTGATCTTGATCGTCTGATTGGCGACCGGTTCATTGTCAGGAAACAGCGTACTGACGACCGACTGACCGATGACCGCCACACGCGTGCCCGANNTGACGTCCTCTGGGGTGATGAAACGACCGGCCGCGATCTTCCAGTTGCGGACTGCGGCATACGCCGGTTCGACGCCGCCCACCTGTGGGAGTGCATCACGTTTGCCGGCGGAGACACTGGTAAAGCGCGCCAGTTCCGGGGCAACGGCGATGACATCCGGCGTCCGGGCCGGGTCCCGCAGCGCCTCGACATCGCTCATGGTGAGGGTGGATCGGTTCAGACTGGCGGTCGCNNGCGGCGAACCGCTGCTGCTCAACTGGCCGGGCACCACGAAGAGCAGGTTGGAGCCGATGCTCTGAAACTGATTCGTGACATAACGTTCGACCCCGCGGCCCACCGAGAGCAGTGTGATCACCGCGCCCACGCCGATGATGATGCCCAGCATGGTCAGCACCGAACGCATTTTGTTGGCCGAGAGGGCNNGCAGCGCCACCCGTAAAGCTTCACTCAGTCTCATATCTCTGCTCCTGCGCCGCCGTTGGCCGCGACCAGATCGTGCAGCCCACGGGTATAGGCGCGGTCGGCNCGCCCGGCGCTGATTGGCGACGCGGTTGTCGGACTCGACCAGGCCGTCGCGCAGGCGAATGATGCGGCGGGTATGCTCGGCAATGTCGGGCTCGTGGGTGACGAACACGATCGTGATGCCCTGCTTTTCATTCAAATGCTGGAAGATGCCCATGATCTCGGCGCCCGATTTGGAGTCCAGGTTGCCGGTGGGTTCGTCCGCCAGGATGATGGACGGATCGGTGACCAGGGCGCGGGCGATCGCCACACGCTGCTGCTGGCCGCCGGACAGCTCATTGGGACGGTGCAGGACACGGTCACCCAGGCCGACGGCGTGCAGCGCCGCTTCGGCCCGCTGTCGGCGTTGGCGCACACCGGCGTAAATGAGGGGCAGCTCGACGTTCTGCAGCGCCGTGGTGCGCGGCAGCAGGTTGAAGTTCTGGAAGACGAACCCGATTTTGCGGTTGCGAATCTCCGCCAGCTGGTTGTCGTTCAAAGTGGCGACATCGATGCCATCGAGCAGGTACGCGCCGCCGGTCGGTTGGTCCAGGCAGCCGATGATGTTCATCAGCGTTGACTTGCCTGAACCGGAAGGGCCCATGATCGATACCATGTCGCCCTGCGTGACCGTCAGCGACACGCCGCGCAGCGCATTCACCTCCACGTCACCCATGTGGTAAGTCTTGCTGATGTCTTTGATCTCGATGACGGGTCGATCGGCTCCGTCAGGTGCATTCATCGATCGTCTCCACTAGAATCCGAACATGCTGCGCAGCTGGTCACTGGCGCTGGTGTTCGGGATGATGATCACGTCGCCTTCCGCGACCCCTTCCACAATTTGTGTTTGGCCCTCGTTACGCATGCCCACGCGCACTCGCGGCGTTGGGGAATNACCGTCCACGAGTTTTTCCACGTAGTTCGTTCCGGCGTTCCGATCGGCCTGGATGGCCCGGTTGGGCAGGACGACCACGTTATCTACTGCTGCCGTCGTAATATTGGCCGTGGCGCTCATGCCCGCGCAGGGNNCCGCCGTGGTGGGATTCAAGACGACGCGCACCGGGTAGGATGTCACGCCCCCGTCGAACCGGGCGGTGGGCGCGATGCGGTCCACGATGCCGGTAACCACCGCGTTGGGCAGCGCTTCCAGGGTCACACTGGCGTCCTGGCCAATGGCCAGCTGCCCAATGTCGATTTCATCGACCGCGACGTCGAGGTGGAACGGCTCGGGGTTGATCACCACAAACGCAGGGCGGGCCGCGTTGGGCGGCTCGCCGACCTTGGCATTGATTTCGGCCACGATGCCGGCAATCGGCGACTTGAGCACGGTGTTGTCCAGGTTCAGCCGGGCCTGGGCCAGCCCCGTTTCGGCCTGTTTGACCTGGGCCTGCGACACGGCGATCTGTTCAGGCGAGGCGCCCTCACGCAGCTTGGCCAGCGACGCCTGGGCCTGTGCGACCTGCGCTTTGGCGCTGATGACGCTCGATTCCGACTGCGCAACGGCGGCCAGGGCCTGCGCACGCTGTGATTCGTCAGCACCAGCGGTTGTGATATCGTACTGCGCTTTGGCTGCCTCGAAATCGATCGTTGCGCGCAGGTTGCCAGACTGCGGCAGGAGGCCGATGTCGGGCGAGGAAGCCACCCGGTCATACGCGGCCTGGGCCTGGTCCAGCGCCACCCGCGCTCCAGGTTCGCGGCGGCGACTTTCTTTTCGTTTTCGGTGCTGCCGCTGCAGTTTGGCATACGCGGCGTGTGCTGTTCAAGCCAGCCTCGGCGCTCTTGACCAGGGCCTGTGCGCTCTGCACGGCGGCTTCGGCCGCGGCGANNGGTCTTCGGCGCGGGCCGGTTTGGTGAGCTGCGCCAGGTTAGCCTTGGCGCTGGCCAGGCCGGCTTCGGCTTGAGCCACCGCCAGCCNCAGCTCCTGCGCATCCAGGCGGGCCAGTACGTCGCCGGCCTGCACCTGTTGGCCGGCCGTCACGCCGATGTCGGCGACACGTCCCACCCCNNTGAAGCTCAGCGACACCTGCGCCTCCGGTTCGATCGTGCCGGTGGCGCTGATGGTGGACTGCAAGGAGCCACGCGTGGCGGTGACTGTTTCGTACGCGGGTGTTTGGGGTGTCTGCGCCTGGGCAATCGCACGCCAGGCCAGCAGACTGCCCCCGATGATCACGACCAGAATACCAACGATCGTCAAAGTTCGTTTCATTGTGAATGTGTACTCAGCTTTCTAAACCCATGCACTTACTCTTTTACAGCGCCTGTTCAGCCAGTCGTTCAGAAACCGAATTTTTCGCGTGCGAGCAAGGTTTTCGTCTGTACAACGGCCTTTCATCGTGCCATGACCCTGGTCTGCGAGACAAAAACCCGGTTGCTAATGTCGTGACGTTCGACAATGATTTTTGAGCCGGGCAATGCAATGCCTGAATCAGTCCGACTGCGACCGAGGCATCGGTGGCTCAACCGGCGCCGGGAATCAGCCCCCAGCAGCAGCCCAGGCAGAACGCGCACGGCCAGGCTGACCGCCGCGTACACCAGGGTGAGGGCCAGCGCTTTGTCCCGGGTCACGCACGCCGCCGCNNGTAACAAACTGTACACCAGCACCAGATGCCACAGTGCAAACAGGTCGACCTGCGCCAGGGTTAGATAGAGGGGGTTACTGGCATTGGCGGCTATGCCCGGCTGGGCGACGAAGCCTGCAAACCCGGGGTGGGGGTCGTTTCNGCCTGTGAGACGGAGGTATATACCGTGCACCAGGTCGCGTAACGCAAACGGCAGCCACGTCCACGGCGCCAGCGCCCAGATGGTCGTGAACGTCACGTCTGAACCGCCGATCAGCACGCTAAAATAGAGCACGGCCGATGCCAGGAGCAGCGCCAGCAGCAGGCCCAGCAGACCGGTGGCAGCAGCCGCCCCAGNCACAATCGCCGGCTGCGTGAAGCGCGCCATTTGGGCCTGCACCTGTTCCATCTGTTCGGGCGGAATCTGGCTCGCCTGCGCGGCGAGTTGCGCACGCATCTGCTGCGTTGCCGTGGCCACCTGCTGTTCGCCGGTGAGCGCCAGGCTGATGATGAAAGCGGCGACCACCAGCAGCAGCGGCGCCAGCCAACGCCATCGTGGGTGAGCCGCAAGGCTGGCAAACGTACGAACTGGCCGGTCGATCAGTCCGATCAACAAGGACCAGGTGCTCTCACGTGTCGTTTCGACGGAATTGCTCATGCGATGTTCACCCCAGACGAAAGGTATACCATACGGCCAAACCCTTGTCAAAGAAGCTGCCGCACCCACCAGACGTTAGACGATGCGGTCGCTGTCCCCGTCACGTACGCCGGCCAGGCCCACGATGGCTGTGGGGTGGGGTGGCAAAGTTGCAGGTCACAAAGAAGTGTGATATCATTCTGTACAGGACTTCACAAGGATCACACAAACAGGAGGCCGCACCGTATGCCGCAACTGGGCATTCCCGATATTGTTGTGGGGCGTTTACCGATCTATCTGCGCGCCTTGAATTTTCTGGCTGCTGAAGGGCGCGAAATCACTTCATCGCAGGAACTGGGCGACCGGTTGGGGATTAGTTCGGCGCAAATCCGCAAAGACCTCTCACATTTTGGCGAGTTTGGTAAACAGGGGACGGGCTACGAAATCCAGTTTCTGCGTGAACAGCTCCTGCGTATCTTACAGGTTGGTCAGGTGTGGGACGTCGTGCTGGTGGGCGCNGGTGACCTGGGCAATGCCCTGGTGCACTACAGCGGTTTCGAGGGGCGCGGTTTTCGGATCGTGGCCGTGTTCGACAACAAGCCGGCTAAAATCGGCGAAAAGCTGGGCAACCTGACCATCCAGGGCATCGATCAGTTGGGAGACCTGGTGCGNGGNAACGGGATCCAAATGGCCATCATCGCGACGCCGGCCAGTTCGGCGCAGATCGTTGTCGATGCCCTGGTGAATGCCGGCATCCGCGCCATCCTGAACTACGCGCCCATCACCGTCTCGGTTCCGTCCGGCGTCCGTGTGCAGTACATCGATCCGGTAGCACACCTGCAGCGCATGACTTTTTACCTCTAGTGGGTCACCTGGTTTGAGCCTGACCATCGATTATGTTTGATCAATGGCTACAGTCGCATCAATTGACCCACTGATCTGACCTTCTGAACCATACTCCAAACCCCACCGGCCACACGAACTTCCCCGGTGTTTTCCGCGCCCGGCTTCATGCGTAGCCGGCAGTGACACCTCCACCTTCGGCGCAGGAATCCCGAATGTGGCCAGCAATCTTGAGCGCAAAGGGTACAACGAGCGCAAAGCATAGCCTGTTTAGAGCCTATCCGAATAACCGTCACGGGGCAACACTGTGGCGCGTTTTCCGGGTTATTCGGATAGGCTCTTAGCTTGCGCGGGATTCGTCATTCTATGGTATAATGAGGCTAATTGTGCGTTGATGCACAATTTCAATCCACGGAGTATGCTGAAAAGCGATGGCTTCATTTGCGATCGTCAAAGATAGCACTGCTTGCATGCCGCGCGATCTGGTGCGCCAGTACCAGATCAAGATTGTGCCACTCAACCTGCTCTGGGACGGCAAGCTGTACAAGGATACGATCGATATCACNCCCGACCAGTTCTATCAGCGGTTGAATCAGGCGCCGCGACTACCCACCACATCGCCGCCGGCCGTGGAAGACCTGGTCGCCCTGTACAACCAACTGGCCGAAACGCACGATGGCATTTTGTCGATTCACCTGTCGGGCGAATACAGCCGTACGGTCGATATGGCCCGTTACGCGGCCCGCCAGGTGCAGGTACCGGTCGAAGTCATCGATAGTCGGTCGGTTTCGATGGGGCTGGGGTTTGTCGTGTTGGCCGCGGCCCGCCCGCCCCAGGGGCCACCATGGCCGAAGCCGCGGCCGCGGCACGCGTTGATCCCGCGCATTCAGGTACGCATGTTTGTGGAATCGCTGCGCTACCTGCATCTGGGCGGGCGCATCGGCGCAGCCCAACGGTGGGTCGGCACAGCGCTCGATCAAAAGCCCATTCTCAGCGTTCAGGACGGGCAGACTGGCGTCGTCGGCCAGGCACGCGGGCGCAAGGCCGCACTCAAGGCGCTGATCGATCAGGTCGCCATGTATGCCAGTGGCCATTCACTGCACATCGCCGTCGTACATTCACTGGCAGCGCTCGATGCCCTGTGGTTGTACGACCAGGTCGAAGAGGACTTCAACTGCGTCGAGCATTACTACGTCGAGTTGGTTTCNGTCCTGGGCACNCCACGTGGGTCGGGGTGCGTGGGTGTGGCGTTTTACGTCGAGTGATTCGTCAGTAGTTCTCGAGCGGCGTTTCGTCGTACCACCAGAAGCCGTGGGTCAGGACGTACAACTGGTCTGCGCGGCCCAACCACTGGCACATACAACCTTCGCGCCAGCGNNCACTGCTGTCGCTCAGATATTTTAGCCCGCCGAAAAACTGCGCGTCATACGCCTGGTAACGGAAACCGGCCTGCTGCACCGCCTCGGCCGGCAGCACCATGGTGTTCGTGCGCACCACCTCGTGGGGACAGACACCCTGGGCCTGGATACCCAGCCCGGCCTCCAGGATGAACCGCCCCCGCCGCAGACCCTCGGCATCGTCCACCCCCAGCTCNNGCGCCATATGCGGTTCGTAGTGCAGCCCTATCTCACCGCCCAACCGTGCAATGGTGTGCAGCTGACGAAACGTGGGTAGCGCAAACGGGTTGTAGTGGTGTGCATGCAAACGCACGAAGTAAGTGGCAGTCGCACCGGCATCGTGTTCGATCTGCGCCATACGTAGCGCGTTAGCCACCGTGAAGTCGATGTCGTGGCGCAGCAGCAGCACCCGCGTGGCCCCGCGGCCCGACCGTCCAGTAAATCGCGGAAACTGACGCACCGATACCCCAGACGGTGGGCCTCGTCGAGACCTCGCGGTAGTGCTGGTATGTGAAGTTGCACGGCACGCGCTATTTCTCCAGCCAGAAGTCACCAATGGCCAGCGCATCCAGCCCGCTGCCGTAGAAGGTGCGCACCGCATCCTGCGGCGTATTGACGATCGGCTCCCNCTTGACATTGAAGCTCGTGTTGAGGATCATCGGTACGCCGGTCAGGTTCTCGAACTCGTCGATCACCCGGTACCAGCGCGGCAGGTCTTCGGCGCGTACCGTCTGCGGGCGGATCGTATTATCGACGTGCACGACGGCGGCAATACGCGACGCCACCTCCGGGCGCACATCGAAGGTCAGGATCATGAAGGGGCTTCGACGGCGTCGGTNCACGAATTCGCCCAAACGTCCGGCCTTGACCGACGGGGCAAAGGGGCGCCACGGCTCGCGGTATTTGACCGCTTCGTTGATCTTGTCTTTGATCTCCAAACCGATCGGTGAGGCAATGATCGAGCGGCTGCCCAGCGCGCNGCCGGCCTCGAGCCGCCCCTGAAACCAACCAACGATGTCGCCGCGTGCGATGCGGGCGGCAACCCGGCGCTCCAGGCGGTTTTCGGGCAGGTATTCGTAGGCCAGCTTGTGCCCTTCCAACACGGCGCGGATTTCGGCGTTGCTGTAATCGGGGCCGTAGTGCACCAGGCGCTGCTCGAAACGCGGGTCGTCGCCCATGTCGGCCGCCACCAACTGCGCAGCCCCCAGGGCCGAACCGGCGTCGTTGCTCACCGGCTGGATGTACAGGCGGTCCACTACCCCGCTGTTGAGGATGGCCCGGTTCATCTTGCAGTTGAGCGCCACGCCGCCGGCCAGGCAGACGCTGCGGCAGCCGGTCGCCGCCACCGCNNGCCGGGCCAGCCCTACCGCAATCTTCTCCAGGCGGTCCTGCACGGCCCAGGCGATGTTCTGCTGTCGCGCACTGATGGGGCCGCCGTAGTGGAAGGGTGGACCGAGCGCGGCCACCAGCTTATCGGTGTAACGGTCGCCGTAGGTGTGCGGCCCAAAGAAGAAGTAGGTCGGGTCGATACGGTACGTGCCATCCGGGTACACGGGTGCGATGTCGTCGAAGATCGTGGTGATGTCCGGGTCCGCGTGCCCGTAACAGGCCAGACCCATAACACTGCCCTCGTCGGAATAGGGTCGAAAACCGAGGTACTCCGTGGCNNCCGCGTACATCCAGCCGGTGGAGTCGGGGATATCGAAACTCTCCACCTGTGTGATCTCCATCCCCTTGCCGTGCCAGATGACGGTGCACTGTTCTTCGCCGCTGGCGTCGATCGTCAGGATGGCCGCTTCATCGTACCCGGAGGCCCAGAACGCCGAGGCGGCGTGGGTCTTGTGGTGAGTGACATAACGCAAAGGGGGCAGCTGNNGCGCCGGTCGGCCCCGAATCAGGCTGGCCGCAATGCGGTGGGTCACGTAATCGGGCTGGAAGCGCTGCAAGATCTGCTGCTCACTGATGTAGGTCAGCCAGCCTTTGTCGCCGTAGCGTTGGCCAACCGCGGCGTAAAACGCCGGCATGAAGTCCTTGTACTTGTAGACGTCCCACGACACCGCGATGGCATCCACGTCGGTCAGCTGAATGCCGCCGGTCTTCAGGCAGTACTGCGTTGCCCGGCCTGGCAGCAGGCCCGGCGCCTGCTTGATGCGCACGAACCGTTCCTCTTCGGCCATGGCGACCAGCTTGCCGTCCATCAACAAACAGGCCCCGGTCGACTGGGCCCTTCCGTACAAATGCCGAGAATATTCATCGGTTGATTGGTGTGCTCCCATGGGAACCGATTCACCGCCTCTGTGCCGCACGGCTCGACGGCAGCACGGGGCGCCCGAATTGGCTCCAGATTGTCCAGCTACAAACGGCGCAATGATAACACAGCGCCTTGGGAGCGTCAAACGACCCTTACCGGGGTTGATGAACAGCCGTTCATGTCGCGGCGGCCCACTTTTCACCTGTTTTTCATATGCCCGGTGTATGATCGGCACACGCGACCGGGCAGCCGGGCCGGCCGGGCACTGGCGGCACGCAGCGACTCGGTGTGCGTTGCGCTCAGATTTGGAATTGCGGTGGGCGCTGAAACCAACTTGACAATCGCTGTACGGCGCCAACCGCCTTTGACGCCCCATGTCGCGTGTGCTATACTGGCCGGACTTTCGGAGAAGACGAGACGCATGAGCAACGAGTTCTCGGATATGCTGCCGTGATCGGCCGACGGTTGTGGCTGATCGCGCTACTGACGGTTGTGACGGTCGGCGCCGTTTTGTACCTCGGTTTTACGGCGCCGCCGGCCTATGAAGCACGTATACGCCTGCGTGTCCTGGCGGTCGAACCGGAGTCGGTGACGCTGTACACCCAGTCGCCCGCCCTGATGGGCCGTGAGCAGATCATCACGACGCGTGAAGAGTTCTTTTCCTTCCTGTCCAGCCGCAGCGCAGCCTGGAAAACGATCGCCGACCTGGGGCTGGAGATGGACGCCGATACACTGCTGCGCCATCTGGAACTGCGTGACGAAGGCGATTTTGTCGCCGTGATCGCTACCGCTGACCACCCAGAGCTGGCGGAAAAGATCGCCACCACCCACGTCAACAACGCCCTCCAGGCCTACCGTGAATTCCGCATGGTGCCGGTCAGTCAGAGTGTGCAGTTCATCAACGCCCAGGCGGAAACGCAGCAGAAGGCGCTGGCCGAAGCCCAGGACGTGCTGCTGAAATTCAAACTGGCCAACAACCTGGAATCCCTGCCGAACGAGATCGGCGTGCTGCAGAACGAAATCCGACAGCTGCGCCTGAACCGTGACACTGCCGCGATCGATGAACAACAGGCACAGGCGGTGCGCGACACCTACCGCACAATGGCCGACCAGGCCTTACAGCAGTCAATGGCGGTGCTGATGCCGGCCACCAGCACCACACCTGCGATCACCGGCACCTTGAATGTGGCTGGCGCCGTCACCGGGTTGAGCAGCGATGAGCGCCAACTGTTGGCACGCGCCCTGCGCGATGAAGCGCTGCGCTACAACAACCAGGCCGTTGGACAGCAGGTGCGCATCCAGGAAGCCCAGGCCTCCCAGGCACGCTACGCCCAGATGATTGCCCAACGCGAGGCCGAGCTGTCCGGTTTGATCGGTCTGCATGCCGACTACGACAACCTGCAGACGGCGGTCACCGGGCGCAGAACGCCTATTCCTTTCTGGCCGACAAGGCAGTCGAGGCCCGTCTCAAGGAAGATCAGGGACTGAATGCCGGTTACTTGCAGATCGTCGAGCCGCGCGTATCCCCACCAACCCGGCCCCTCGCAGACGCTCCGTCTGGTATTGGTGGGTGGCATTCTCGCCATTCTGGCCGGCATCGTACTGGCCTTTGCTCTCGAATTCATAGGGAACCTGCACAGCAGCCCCGGCCCCACACAGTCGCCCCGAACGCGGCCGGGCAGCCAATAACATCATGACGCGTGTCTTGTTCGTCGACCTGGCGCCCCGCCCCGGTGGCTCGATCGTCAGCCTGNNCCTGCTCATTCTGGGGTTGGATACCAGCGCCTGGCAACCGCTGGCGGTCATTCTCAATGCCGTCAACCCGGCGGTGGCCCAGTTCNNCGCGCTGCGCGGATTGGCCAACGGTGTCTGGACGGTTGACTCGCGCCAGGGCCTGGGCGACGCCTACCCGGAGATCGTGGAGGACGCCCGGCGCAGCACGCTGATCACCCGGCTGAAACGTTTACCAGGGTTCACCAGCCTGTGGCAGGCCGGCGGTATGTTGGCCCGCCTCGCGCGANNCATTCTGCCCCAGGCCTGGCAGCTGCGCCGCCTGATGCGCACCATGCTGCCCGATCTGGTCCACTTCAACGATATCATCCCCGTCAGCCGCGCCGGCATCATCGCGGCCGCGTCTCTGGGCGTGCCCATCGTATGCCATGTTCGGGCGCTCGANCGGGCCACCTGGCTGGACCGCTGGCTGTCGCACTGGGTCAACGGCTTCATTTACATTTCACAGGCGGTGGCCGACCAGCAGCGGGCGGCCGGCGCGNNACCGTGCGCCTGGCGCGTGGTGCCCAACGGGATCGATTTGGCCGCTTATCCGCCCGACCTGGATGGGTCGGCGCTGCGCAAGGCGTTCAATATCCCGGCAACGGCGTACCTGGTCGGCAGTGTGGGGCGCCTGGTGACGTGGAAAGGTCACCATGTCGTGCTGCGTGCGTTCGCTGACTTTGCCGCACACTGCCCCGCGGCGCATTTGTTGATCGTGGGTGGGCCGGATGTCGCAGAGCCGGGGTACGCGGACTACCTGCTCGATCTGGCGTTCGACCTGGGAATCGTCGACCGCGTGACCCTGACCGGCCACCGCAACGACATGCCGCAGGTGCTGGCCGCCCTGGACGTGGTGTGCCATGCCGCGATCGCNCCCGAACCTTTTGGACGGGTCGTCATCGAGGGTATGGCCGCACGACGGCCGGTAATCGGCAGCGCGGCCGGCGGCGTGCTCGAGGTGATCGAGCCGGGCAGCAGTGGCCTGCTGGCGCCGCCGGGCAACAGCCAGGCCCTGGCCGAGGCGTTGTCCACCCTGTGGCGTGACCCCAATCTGGCGGCCGCCCTGGCCGCCGCTGGGCGGCGCCGGGTCGAGACCCATTTCACCCTGGCGCAGTACCTGAACGGCACGCAGGCCGTGTACCGGGCGGTGATGGACCAGGCCGCGGGGGCGGAGGTGGCCGATGAACGTCTGGGCAACCGTGCAACACCCGCCCGCGTGGCTACGCAGCGCCGGCCAGTTCATCCTTGCCGTAGCGGTATGCGCTNNGGGCGTTTTCATTGGTGTGAGCCTGTGGGACCCGGCGCGTCTGCCGCTCACCGTGGCTCTGATCAGCATCACGGCTGTTCTGCTGCTGATTACGCTCGACCCACTGCTGGGTCTGGGGGCCTGGATTGCCCTGGCGCCATTTTCCGTGGTGTGGCATTTGGACATTCACCTCGGCGCCGGCATCCCCGACCTGGCGCTGACGCGCCTCGCGCTAGGCTGGACCCTGGTGCTCCTGGTGNNGCACGCGGCCCTGGGCCAGCGGCGTTTGCGCCCGGTCAATGCCCTGGATATTGTGATGCTGATCTTTGCCGTCGGCATTCTGTTGTCGACTCCCACCTCCCTNGCTGGGGTGACATCGGCCGTCCANGGGGTGTTCGATGCCTACCTGCTGCCGATGTTCGTGTACGCCCTGGCGCGTAATCTGGTGCAGGANCGCGTGGGGCGCTGGACTGCCGCTTGGGTCCTGCTCATTGGCGCCTATCTGGCCTTTTTCGTGCTGCACGAACAGATTACGGGGTTGCACTGCTGGCCCCGACACGGTNNGCAGTTTTCGTACGGCACCGACCTGCGGCGTGTGGTCAGCCTGTTGGGTAACCCCGTCTTTTTGGCANNTTCCCTGGCCTTTGCCATGGTGATGGCCATGGCCGCGTTCACCTGGCAAACGACGCTGCGCGGCCGGGTAGCCATGACTGTGCTGGCCGTAGTCTTTGCCGTNGGCCGGTTTTTNACCTACAACCGGGCGAGCTGGCTGGGCCTGCTGCTGGGCGCCGCGGTGCTGAGCCTGTACTACCGGCGCTGGCGGCAGTTCCTGCTGCCGGTGGTCATCACGGCCGGCCTGATTCTGGCGCTACGCTGGCCAGAAATCAGCCAGTACCCGCTGGTCAAAGAGCGGCTGCTGCGCGAACAGTCGGTGGATGATCGTTTGAACAGTGTGGATGTCGCAGTTACCCTGTGGCAGCAGAATGCGGTGACCGGTATCGGCTATGCCAACTTCGGTAAGGTCGCGGTGGAGCGGGGCCTGCTGGCCAGGATCCCCAATTACGTACCGGCGCCGCACAACTCTTACCTGTTCGTGCTGACGTCGGGCGGCCTGGTGGCCGGGGTTCCCTACATTCTCGTTCTGTTACTCATGATGTTCGACCTGTGGCGGTTCGAGCGTTTCCGGCGCCGCACGCACCCGCCCGATGTACCGCACGCGACGGTGTGGCGCGGCCTGCTCGCAGCGGCGATGGCGGTAGTGGTGATCCAAGTCGTAACGTCGGCCACTTACGACGCGGCGATGGGCACGCTCACCAGCCTGCTGTTCTTTTTGATCATCGGTACCGCTTACGGCCTGCACCAGGCCGAACGCCGCCGCCTCACGGCGGCAGGAACCGACCATGATCGGTTTGTCACCTGATACCCGAACTGAACCACCGCCGGCAGCCGCACCGGCCGTTGCCGACCGCCGGCTGCGGGTGGCGCTGCTGAGCCTGTACCCTGACGACCCCGCGCGTCATGGGCGGGGTCGAGGCGGTGGTTGCCGTCCTGGCCGCGGAACTGGCCACCTATGCCGACCTCGAGGTTCACGTGATCAGCGGCCGGCCCGGCTTGACCACGACCGAAGAGGAACGGCGCGCGGTCGTCGTGCACCGCGTGCCGGAACCGCGTTTGGGCCGCCTGTTCCTCTACCGGCCAGAACGGGCCGGGCTGCATCGTGCGCTGCGCGANTTNCGACCGGGGGTCGTGCATGCCCACGGCTCAGGCGTGTACGTCGATGCCGCCATCACCAGCGGCGTTCCGGCCGTCGTGACGCTGCACGGCGTGGTCTCCCAGGAGGCCCGCGTCGCGGCGGCGCACAACAGCCTGGCTGTACGCGCGNNCTGGCTGTACGATCGTTACTACGAGCGTTACTGCCTGGCCCGGNNTGCGCGGCTGATCGTGATCAGCCCTTACCTNTTGCGTGAGTTTCCGCAGCTGGCCCGGCAAGCGCACGTGACGCCCATCGAAAACCCCATCGANCGCGTCGTTTTTCAGGTGCGGCGCACGCCGCGGGCCGGCGCCCTCCTTTGCCCCGCCCGCATCATTGCCCGCAAGGGCATTCTTGACCTGATCCAGGCCTTTGCCCGGCTCCAAACCGAGTTGCCCCGGGCCGAGCTGCGGCTGGCGGGCGAGACCACCAGTGAACCCGACTACGCCCGGCGCTGTCAGGAAGAGGCGCAGCGGGCCGGCCTGGCCGACCGGGTNTCATTTTTGGGCCCCTCTCACGCGGCACTGCAAGAGGAACTGGCGAACTGCACCCTGCTGGCGCTGGCCGCACACCAGGAGACGGCGCCCGTCTCGCTCGCCGAGGCGATGGCCGCCGGCTGCCCAGTCGTGACGACCACGGTCGGCGGTGTACCGGACATCATCGAGCAGCACACGACCGGTTTGCTGGTCGCGCCGGGTGATGTGGACGCGCTGGCGGCGCAGATGGGCATGGTGCTGCGCGATGCCGCGCTGGCCACCGCTTTGGGGCAGAATGCCCGGCGCGGCGCAGTCGCGTTTTCACCCCAGGCCGTGGCGGCCCGCACGCGCGCCGTCTACCAACGGCTGGCCGGTTGGGCATGAGGGTACCACCCATGCGCCTGGCTTTGATCACCTACTACCCGACGCAGCCACACCTCCTCAGCGGTGGCGTGGAGAGCGTGTCGTACAACCTGGTACAGGCGCTGCGCGCCTACCCCGACCTNGGGCTGCACGTCATCACCTGCCGGCCCGACCTGCCGGCGGACGATACGGTGGTCGAAGAGGGCGTGACCTTCCACCGCTTATCGACGCAGCGGCGGCGTGGACTACCCAACCTGTTGACGACCGTCTTTCGGATTGGCGCCATCCTGGCGCGGCTGCGGCCCGACCTGGCGCACGCACACCGGTGAGTTTGCCGCCGCGGCGCTGCGCCTGGGGTGCCCACCGTCTACACGGTACATGGTCTGGCGGGCCGCGAGCTGCGCCCCGGCCAGCGCCAGGGAGAAACCGCCCTGCTGGTGCTGCTGGTCTATGAACGCCTGGCCCTGTACCGCGCCGCGCACGTGGTCGCCTTGACCCCCTTCGGCGAACAGTACCTGCGGCCGCACGCGCGCAGCTCCACCGGATCGACAACCCGGTAGCCCCGCTTTTTCGACCTCGCCCCGCCGGCCACTGACGACCGGCTGCTGACGGTCGGGCACATTCACCCACTCAAGAACCAGGCGACCCTGGTCGAGGCCATGGCCCGCATCCACGCCGCACGCCCGCGNGTGACGTTGGACATCGTGGGTGGGGCCACGCACACCGCCTACGCGGCCGACCTGCCGCGCACCATCGCGCAACTTCGCTTGGAGGACCAGGTTGTACTGCGTGGGCGACTGGCGCCGGCGGCCGTGCTGGAGGCGTTAGCGGCGAGCACCCTGCTGCTGCACGCCGCACACCACGAACATGCGCCGATGGTGATCGCCGAAGCGATGGCCGCCGGCCGACCCGTGGTTGCCAGCCGCGCNGGGGGCACGCCGGCCCTGGTGGCGGACGGCGAAACCGGCTTCCTGGCGCCGCCGACCGATGCCGCGGCCTTTGCGTCGCGCACCCTGCAACTCCTGGGCGACCCTGAGCTGCGCCGGGCCATGGGTGAGCGCGCNCGGGCCGTGGCACAGCAGCGCTTCTGGCCAGACGCGGTCGCCGCCAGGTATCGGGCCATCTATTTTGCCGCGTTGGGCCAGCCCGACCCCTACCCCGCCGCCAGCTTGCCGCGGGCGGCCTCACCGGTTGGCGCAGCTGCACAGACGGCCACAGCCCGGGGTTGACGGATACGACTATGCGTGTGCTCGTTGTGACCAATATGTACCCTACGCCCGACCGGCCGCACTTTGGCACCTTCGTTTATGACGAGGTCCACGCCCTGCGCCAACTGGGGGTCGATATCGATGTGCAGTTCGTAGATGGGCAGCGCCGCACGCTCAACTACGCCGTGGGCGCCGGCCAGATGCTGGCCCGCGGGCTGTCGCGTGCCCACTACGACCTGGTGCACGCCCATTACCCGTTCAGCGGCCTGATGGCACGCGCACAGGTGCGCTGGCCGCTGGTGCTGACGCTGCACGGCATCGAAGTGACCCTGGGCTGGACGGCGCACGTGACACAGTGGGCGGCGCGTCTGGCGGACTGGGTGATTGTCACCGCANNCCGCGTGCGCCAGGACCTGCGTTACCAACCGCGTCACGTATCGGTGATTCCGTGTGGCGTCGACCTCGACCTGTTCCAGCCGGGTGACCGCCGCCAGGCGCGNCGGCAGCTGGGCCTGCCGCTCGATCGGCAGATCGTCCTGTTTGCCGGCGAGGTGCGGCCAGAGAAGCAGGTTCACCTCCTGGAGGCNGCGGTCGAGCGTCTGCGTAGCGCCGGTTTGGCCGTCGACCTGCTGCTGGCCAGCGGGCTGCCGCACACGCAGGTGCCGTTGTACATGCAGGCCGCCGACGTGCTGGGCCTCGTGTCGCGTTACGAAGGCTCACCGATGGTGATCAAGGAGGCGATGGCCTGCGACCTGCCGATCGTATCGACCGACGTCGGCGATGTGGCCGCGCTGCTGGGCGACACACCGGGCTGTTTTCTGTGCGAGCCAACGATCGAGAGCGTTGCCACGCAGCTGCGGCAGGCGCTGGCGTTTGGGCGGCCCACCGGGGACGGGCGCGTGGGGCCGCTGGCCGCNGACGANGCACCGCGGCAGGTGTTGGAGGTCTACGAAGCCGTGGCCGGCCGGAGGGGTAAGCCATGAGTGAGCCGGTGCAGCCCTACGCCTCCTCGTCATTCTNGGGGGTGGAGGACACACGACCGAGATCCTACGCCTGGTCGATCTGTTCGCGGCGNNCGGTGCGCCCTTCGCCTACACCTACCTGGTCACCTGGGAGGATAGCCTGTCGGTGCAGCGCATTCGCCAGGCTGGGCCGGTGTACCGGGTCAACCGGCCCAGTTACAAATCGTACTCGGGCCTGCACCAGGCGTTTGGTACCCTGCGCGCCTCGTGNCAGACCCTGGGCATCATGCTGCGCGTGCGTCCACAGGCGGTCGTGACGGCCGGCCCGGCGATTGCGGTGCCGGTGGCGGTGTGGGCGCGCCTGCTGGGCAGCAAGGTGATTTTCATCGAGACTGGCTCGCGGGTCACACAGCTCGCGNNTACCGGGCGCCTGATGCGACCGCTGGCCCACCTTTATTTTGTCCAGTGGCCCGAGCGCACGCGNGTGTACCCCTGGGCGGTTTATGCCGGACGGCTGTTGTAGACGATGCACATTCTGACGACGGTGGGCAGCGGCGACTTCGACGACCTCGTGCGGGCCATGGACCGGTTGGCGCCGCAGCCAGCGCGNGCGGGCGATACACTGTTGCTGCAGATTGGCGAGGGCCGTTACGTGCCGCAGCAGGCGGCCTGGTTCCGTTTGGCGCCCTCCCTGGAGCCACACATCGCACAGGCCGACCTGGTGGTGGCCCACGGCGGCCTGGGGTCNACCGTCGAGGTGCTGCGCCAGGGCAAGCGCCTGGTCAGTGTCAGCAACCCGGACCGCTACGACGCCCATCAGGGCGACCTGCTCCGCGTACTCTCANNGCGCGGCCACCTGATTTGGTGTCAGGACCTGGCGCACCTGGCCGCGGCCATCGACCGGGCGCGCGTCACCACGTTCGTCCCCTACCATGAAGAACTGGGGACGCTGGCGGAGACCATTATCGCCTACCTGGCGCCGGGGTGGGGCGCACGCAGCGGAAAGGATGACACCCGGGGATGAACGGCTGGCGGCAGGTGCGCGAATTGGGCGAGGTCTGGAACGTGCGCGAGCGGGCGGTAACCCTCGTGCGGCGGCTGGGTACGCGGCCAGACCGCTTCCAGGCAGCGCTGGATGCGCTGCTGGCAGTTTTGCAGCGGCACAACGTCACGGCCACGTTTCCAACGACGGCCCTACCGCTGGCGCGGCACCCGCAGCCGTTCCAGGCCCTGAACGCGCAGGGAATGGAAGTCGCCGCGCACAGTTTTCAGCACCTCGATCTGTCGGCGCTGCCGCCCGCAGTGCAGNNCGTGACCAGGTTGTGCGGCCGCCAGGTGTTCGATCACGCCGGCATTCGCGTCGCCGGCTTTCGTGCGCCGTATTTGCGCTGGAATGATGAACTGCTGCGCATCCTGGCCCGCACCGGTTTCCAGTACGACAGCAGCAGCAGCCTGTGGTGGCCCGTGCTGCCCAACGACGAACGACTGCGGCCGGTGATCGACTATTACCGCCCGGACGACGCGGCGACGGTTCCGGCGCTGCCCTCCCTGCGCCCGGAGGGNCTGGTGGCGCTGCCCACCTCGCTGCCCGACGATGAGATGCTGGTCGACCGTCTGGGGCTGGCGGCCCATGACGTGGCGGCCGTCTGGCGCACGGTCCTGGGCATGAGTTATGCGCGGGATGAGCTGTTCGTGCTGCTGCTGCANCCCGAGCGCGGCCTGGTGTGCGCCGAGGCGCTGGACCAGGTGTTGGCGGATGCACGGCAACGCCAGCCAGCCGTATGGATTGCCACCCTGGCCGAGGTGGCCGACTGGTGGAAGATCCGCCCGCAGTGCCAGATCACCATTGCCGCCGCNGACCCGGGCGTGTGGCAGGTGCAGGTGAGCGCCCCGCGGCCGCGCCTGTTGGCCCAGGCGGCCGAGGTACGACCGTGGAACGAGGCGCCAAGCTCGGACCTGCCGGTGACCCGCGCCTGGCTGGGCGACACCCAGGAGGTGCTGGTCCAGCGTTTCACCCTGCGCTCAGCGACGCGGCCCGTCATCGGGCTGGCGCCGGACAGTGCGCGACCCCTGTTGGGCTTCTTGCGCCAGCAGGGTTACATCGTCGAGGTGAGCGCGGAGCGCAGCCTCTATTCGGTCTACATCGACCAGGCCGGGTTCGGCGCGGCGCGTGAGGGGCGGCGGCTCATGCGTGAGGTCGAAGGGGCAACTGCACCGCTCCTGCGCTTCAGCCGCTGGCCGGCAGCCGCACGCAGCGCTCTCGTGGTCAGCGGCGACGTCGATGCAGTGACCATCTGGGACTATTTGTGGCGCCTGCGGGAGGGGTGAGATGACAACCGTACCGACGGAAGAACGCCCGATATTCGTACATCCGACGGCGCAGGTTTCACCGCAGGCCAGCCTGGGTGCGGGCACGCGGGTTTGGAATTGGGCGCAGGTGCGTGGGGGCNNCGTGCTCGGTGAACAGTGTATCGTAGGGAAAGGGGCCTACATCGATAGCGGCGTCCGCATCGGTCGGCGGGTCAAAATCCAGAACCACGTCTCGATCTATCACGGCGTCACGCTGGAGGACGGTGTGTTTGTGGGGCCGCACGTCTGTTTCACCAACGACCGGTTGCCGCGGGCCATCAACCCCGACGGCACGCTCAAGGCGGACACCGATTGGGTGGTTTCGCCCACCCTGGTCTGCACCGGTGCGGCGTTGGGTGCGGCGAGTGTAATCGTGGCCGGCGTCACGATCGGCCATTGGGCGTTGGTGGGCGCAGGGGCGGTGGTGACGCGCGATGTGCCGGCGCACGGTTTGGTCATGGGTAACCCGGCCCGACTGGTGGGGTATGTCTGCGCATGCGGGCAGCGCCTGGTTCTGCACGGCGCGACGGGCCGCTGNCCCGCGTGCGGTGCTGAGGTCGACCTGAGCCAATGACGACTGCGCCTGACCGGTCGCCGGCCGCCCGGCGCGTCCGACGGTATTGGGTGGGCATCCTCGCGATTACCGTGCTGGGTGCGGCCTTGACCTGGGCGCAGCTCGATTGGTTCATCCTGCCTTCGGCGGACAGCACCACCTACGCGATCCTGGCCGAGGCCCTGGCAACCGGGCAGGGCTACCGTCTGATCAGTGAACCGACCCAACCGCCGATGAATTTTTACCCACCGGGGCTGCCCCTTCTGCTGGCGGGAATCGTGCGCGGCGCCATGGGGCTGGGCTGGACGCCGGCCGAGGGGTTGTTGGACCTGGTTCTGCCGTTGAAGTTCGTGCCCTGGCTCAGCTTCGTGGCCTCGATCCCGCTGTTGATCTGCATCACGNNCCGACGCGCCGGGCCGGCGGTGGCGCTGACCGTTGGGCTGCTGTGGGCGGTGAACCCGGTGGCGGGCGCGTTTGCCAACGCCATCATGGCGGAAATGCCGTTGATTGCCCTGAGCCTGCTGGCCATTGTGCTGTTGGAANNCCTGTGCACACGCACCNNCGCATCGCCTGCGCTGGGCGGTCATGGGGGACTGGTGTTGGCGGCCGCGTTCTACATGCGTACGTCGGCCATGTTTTTGGTGCTGAGCGCTCTGGCCTGGTTGGTGCTGCGGCGCCAGGTACGAATGGCCCTGGTGGTGGGGGTCGTGGCGGCGCTGTGCGCTGCACCGTGGTTCGTGCGCAGCGCGGCTAACCCCGCCAGCGGCTCGCCGACGGTCGGATCCTATTTCGACCAACTGTTGGCCGTGGAAACGTACGCCGCGCGCGTCGACGCGGCGGGACTCGTACAGCGTGGCCTGGCAAACGCCGACGAGTATTGGCGGCTGCACGTACCGGCCACGGTGTGGCCGCACAGCACACGGCTGCCTGATTTGGGGCGCATGGTGGTGGGCACGCTGCTGGGGCTGCTGGCCGCGTGTGGCCTGGTGNNCAGGGTTNNGGCGCCGCGGCCCGGCCTGGCCGAGGTGTACCTGGTCATCTTCGTCGCGGCAACCCTGATGTGGCCCTGGCGCGGCTCGCGCTTTCTGTTGCCGGCCCTGCCGCTCCTGCTCCTGGCGCTGGTGGTCGGCGGTAGTCACCTGCTCGATCGTCTGGCGCCGCGGCTGCGGAGAGGGCATGGCGTGCGCTGGGTCGCGTGGCTGCTGGCGGTGCTGCTCGTGGTTTCACCGTTGTGGGTTTCGNNATCGGTGCGGCGGGCGAACCTGGCGCACGGTCGTCGGGTGGCATGGGCGACGGCGCTGGCGAACCAGCCAGGTTGGACGGGATACCTGGATGCGTTGGCCTGGCTGCACGCGGAGTCTGCCAGCGATGCCGTGATCATGGGGCGCAACGCGCGCATGGCCTATTTGCTTATCCAGCGTCATGGGGTAGACTATCCCTTCACGGCCGACCCCACCGCCCTGGCCGATGCCATCGCAGCCAATGGGGTTGGTTATATCATCGAGGATCAGTTTACCTGGACTGATACGGCGCGTCTGTTCCTGCGACCGGCTATGCAGGGCTGCGCGATCGTTTTNGTTCTCGTATACAGCACCGAATCGCCAGCCACGCGGGTGTGGCGTGCTGCCAGAGGAAAAGAGATGAGCGCATGCTGAACGTTGCTGTCGTGGGTGTGGAAGCGATGGGGCGCAATCACGCCCGTATTTTTGCTGAAATGCCCGAGACGCACCTGACCGCGGTGGCTGATATCGATGCCGCCGCGTCGGGGGCGGTCGCGCACACGTACCGGGCCACCGCGTATGCCGACTATGAGACCATGTTGGCCCGCGAGGCGCCGGACATCGTCTCCATTGCCGTGCCGACCCGCCTGCACCGGGTCGTGGCGGTGGCGGCCCTGGAGGCTGGCTGCCACGTTTTCGTCGAAAAGCCCCTCTCGCTGTCGGTGGCCGATGGGCAGGCGATCCTGGATGCGGCGCAGCGCTCGCAGCACATACTGGCGGTGGGGCACGTGGAACGCTTCAACCCGGCCGTGATCGANGCCAAACGCCGCCTCAACAGCGGGCAACTCGGCCGGCTGTTCCAACTGCGCTCGCGCCGGGTAGGGCCATTCCCGCCGCGTGTCGAGGATGTTGGCGTCGTCTTCGACCTGGCGACGCACGAAACCAACATCATGGAATACCTGACNGCGCGCCGCGTCACGAGCCTGTACGCGGAGACGCAGCGCGAAATCCACGCGTCGCATGAGGACCTCCTGTCTGGTCTGCTCAAGTTTCGTAATGGGGTGGTGGGAGTGTTGGACATCAACTGGCTGACCCCCAAGAAGATACGCGAGCTGACGGTGATTGGTGAAGGGGGCATGTTCCAGGTCAACTACCTGACCCAGGAGTTGATGTTCTACGAGAACAACAGCGCAACCAACGGGCAGTGGGANGGGTTGACCGCCCTGATGGGTGTGAGCGAGGGGCGGGTCGTCAAGTANCGGCTCAAGCGCAAGGAGCCGCTGCGCGCCGAGCAGGAGTCCTTCGTCAGTGATGTCGTGGCCCAGCGCCAGCCGCTGGTGGATGGTCGCGAAGGGCTGCGTGCCGTGCTCCTGGCCGAATTGATGGTGGAGTCAGGCCGGCGCCACCAAATCATGCACGTCGCCGATGACGACACCACGGGCAGCGTCTCCGGGGCAGGTTGAAATTGATTTGCCAAAGGAATCACCCTATGTTATGATGGCCGGCGATGAGTGACCACCCCTCCAGCGCGCGTGAGGGGTGATGTTTTGTACGGCAATGTGAAGAAAATGTCATCGCACCTGGACACTTTGTTCATATAGATTTCATCTGATCACCATACAATACAGGCGGCTGGCAAAAGCTGCCTCTGTCCGGCAGTTTGTTGGAGAGACGACCCGTCAAACTGCCCGGTGGCCGACCTCGTGTGCCGTACGATGCGAGCGGCGACCTGTGCGTCGTATACGGGCCAACACTTGAACCGCCCACAGGTGCTGGCAAAAATCCTAGGAGTGGACGGTAAGCCTGAACATGAATACAACGATGCATCTCCTATCCCAGTCTGCCGCCCTCCGACGCCAGCTATAGGAGGGATCAATCGTATGAAGCTGCAAAAACCGGGATACCTGGTGTTGACATTACTGGTGTTGCTGACACTGCTGGTGTCACCAGCCGCCAGCGCGCATCGTGAGGAGCCAGCATTACCAGCCCCACAGGATGTCCCAGGAACACCACTGTCACCCGGCCTGCCGGCGGTTAAGCCCGGCATCTACATGAAGGACGATACCTCGTTCTACTACGGCACGGCCGATCCACAACGTTACCATCTCGATGGCAACGTGTACAACTGGACGTGGTCCTACCTGGAAACTTCCATGGGGAGCTACAACACCAGCCGTGTCGATCGGCTTCTGCGCGATGCGGCCGCCAAGGGCAAGCGGGGCGCGTTTGCCATCAGCCCTTACGGCGGCGGCCGACCAACCGAGCCTGGTGTGCAGCACCTGCCGGCCTACATGTGGGATACCAACAACTACCCACCGGCGACGGTCGATCAGTACACCTACGAGATCTGCAAGTACGTGGCGCCCGCCTGCGATCAAGCCGGCGCGAACCACAAACGCCTGCCGTACTACTGGCGCGACGCCTTCGTCGATCGTTATCAGGCGCTGGCCAATTACCTGGCGTCGCGCTATCGGAACGACGCACGGTTGGAGTTCATTGCTATGGGCTTTGGGACGTACGGCGAAAACCATGCCACGAACCAGCCCGAAGACAAGTACGCCATGGAGCGGGCGATGCTGGCGGACGGTATCACCTCCTTCTCGGGCGGGTGGATCAGCTACTGCAAGTATGTGATGGACATCTGGCGTAACGCTTTCAGCACGTACGACCCCGGCTCTGGGCAGCAGGTACTGCGCAAACAGCTCCTGGTGCAGATTGCCTCGTTCTCCTGGGCGGTCAGCGAGCGCCGCGACCTGGGACAGTACGCGGCCGATCGGGGTATCGGGATCTCGCTCAACGGGTTGACGCCAGACTTCAACTTCGCCGAGGCGGGTGACATGCTGCCCACGTGCCCCAACTGCGGTATGTACGACGTCTTGAACCTGCACAACGACCGCGTACCCGCCGCATTCGAGACCTACTGGTACATGCTGCAGGCCCACCAANNGTTCTACTGGGGCCTGATNCAGCGAGCCGATAAACACGCCTATTACCTGCGCCTGGATGAGTCACTCTTCATTACCAACGGCGCCCCAGGACCAGGGCACCCCTATCCGGGACCTAACGGTACCGATCGCACCGATTACCTGCCGATCATCGACCGTTGNGCGACCCTACGTGGGGGCAACTCTGGCCAACACCCCAGTGTTTGGGTGGCGATGCGTGACCACCGCAACCCGATCTACTACNNGACTACGCGTTCAGAATGGTGGTCGTATTTCCCGCAGCTGGGCAACTTCNNTGAATTCTGGCTCTACCAGATGGACGACGTGGCCGGTGGACGTACGGTCCCTGAATCGAACGACCCGTTCCTCAGCAGTGACCCCAACGTCAACCCGGCATCGCGCATGGGCAATTGTGGCGGCGGTACCCCTGCTTCTCACCCAACTACGTGTTTGGCCTGGGANAACTGCGCCGCCGCCGCGGGTACCGGTCCGGCATACTGCAACACCAACGCCTATAACCCCAACATCCCCGCCGGGCGTGAGGGTTGGGTGGCCCGGCGGACCGATGAGGCGACCGGCAACCCCTACATGTGGCTGCGTGTCCATCCCAATTACATCCCGGTGGGGCGCAACACGGTCGACATTTCGGTGACCTACGCCGACATGGGAACCGATACCTGGGCGCTGGAATACGAGGCGGTGGGCAGTGTGCTGCGCCAGGCCACCCCAACGGCGCCAGCANNCCCCTACGTGCAGAAGACCAACAGCGGCGCCTGGAAAACAGCCGTATTCCACATCACCGACGCGGATGGGCAAAGGCCTGCGTACCGATGCCGGCGCACCAACCAACAGTGACTTCCGCATCAACGCGCGGGTGATGGCAACGAATGGATCCACCTGGTGGACGTCAAGCTGCTGAACACCGAGCCGGAACCCACGGCGACGCCAACCCCACCGCGACGATGACGCCGACGCCCGGCCCGACCAGTACAGCAACCCCCACCCCAACGGCGACGCCAACTGTCGGCAGCATTCAGGGTACGGTGTACAACGATGCCAACCAGAACATGCAGCGTGACCCGGAAGAAGGCTCCCTGGCCGGTGCAATCGTGACTCTGCGGCGCAGCGGTCAAACGCTGGCCACGGTCACCACGGGCGCCAACGGCCTCTATAGTTTCCCCAATCTGGCGGCTGGCCAGTACGAGGTGCAGGAGACTGACCCGCCCGGCTACACCTCCACCACCCTCAACAGCTGGCTGCTGGTGGTGGGCGCCAACACGGCCCTGACCCAGGACTTTGGCGATGTCGAGATGGCCAAGGTGCAGGGGCGGGTGTTCGTGGATGGTAATGGCAATGGTGTGTATGACACCGGTGAAGCGGGCGTGCGCCAGGTTCCCATTCGCCTGTACCAGGATGCGAATGGCAACGGACCCTCGACCCAGGCGACCCGCAGCTTGCCGAACGTGAAACGGGGGCGCTGGCAACTACACCTTTACAACTTTGACCCCGGAAGTTACCTGGTCAAGGTGCTCTCGCGGTCCGGTTACCCGGTCGTGGGTAATACTGTGGTGTCCTTTAACATTACGCTGGCCGAAGTCATCAGTGCTGACTTCGCCACCACGCGTGAAGTCTATGTGCCGGTTTTCTGGCGCTGATGCGACCTGACCGGTGGTGGGCAAAGCCTGGCGCCCGTCGGAGACCAGGCTTTGCCCTCGGCATCTTGCTCGGACTGACCGCGGCAAGCGCCCTGCTCCTGGCTCTGCTGCCAGCCGATCACGGTGCGGCCGACAGTTCGACGCTGGCGGTAACGGTTACGCCGGGACCGACGGTCGACGTCGGGCTGGCCGTGCCGGTGTACTGCGGCAGTCGCGTTCAGGGTGATACCACCGGGCAACCGGCCAATGTCAGCACGTACGCCTGCCGGCCTGACTGGTTGCAGAGTGGGCCGAACAGGTTTACCTGTTCCACTTCCTGGAAGCCCAGCCGGTAACGATGACGCTGCACGTGCTGCAGCCAGCGGTCGATCTGGACCTGTTCCTCCTGGAATCGCCCGACCCGGCCTCCTGTGTGGCGGCGGGCGACAACGGGATTGCCCTGTCGAACCTGCCGGCCGGTCGTGACTACGTGCTGGTTGTCGACGGTTACATGGGCGCTCTGGCCCTTACGCCCTGGCCATTGACTGTCCATCGGGGCCGCAGGCCACCGCCACGCCCACGGCCACGCCGACATCGACGCCGCGGCCATCACCGACGCCCACCGCGACGGCAACCGCAACCCCGCCGCCAGGGCCTGGTACCTGCCGGCGGTTATGCGGCAGGCTGTGCCGACACCCACGCCCCCGCTGCAGACGTTGGTGTTGCAGCAGGCGCACAACGGGTACACCGACGCCCAGGATACCACGTTGGACAGCTGGCCCCACGGCGAACTTCGGCAACCAGGATGTACTGCTGACGCGTTGGAACCGTGAAGCGGCCGGCGAGGACAAGTCGCCGATCCTACGCTTCGGCCTGGGCCCTTGCCCACCGCGGCCCACGTTGTCAGCGCACAGTTGGAAGTGTACGCGGTCGACCGTTCCGTGGCAGCCGATATAGCGTTGGGTGTGGTCGGCCTACAGCGGTCATGGTCGGCGACGGCGGCCACGTGGGAACAGGCGACCGCTACCCAGCGTTGGACGCTGCCGGGCGCCAATGGGGTGGGCGCTGATCGTGACGCCGGGCCGGCTGACCGGATACGCCTGAACGCCACGCAGCGCTGGACTACGTTCGATATCACACACCTGGTGCAGCGCTGGCAGGTCAATCGATCCGAAAATATGGGTCTTCTGCTCGAAGCCGCGGCCGGCAACGACAACGCCAATGTCGAGTACCGCTTCGCCAGTGCGCAGTTTCCTACGCTGGCGCAGCGGCCACGTTTGATCGTTCGTTATTGGGTACCACCAACATGACCGGCGACGCGCATGGCGCAACTGAACCCGTGCCTTTCAGTTTCGACCATGGCCGTCACCGGGGTCTCAACCTGATACAGGAGGAAGGGTTCATGATCGAAGGGGGAATCCGCAGAAACAGCCAGGACAGCGCCTGGTTTCAAAGGCAAGAGTTCAATTCAGAAGAGCGCACGGTTCAGCAGCAGTCCAGTCACTGCGACCGGCGGTTCNTACGAAATGAGCAAGCGGCTCTTTGACCTGATGTTGGCCTTGATCTTGCTCGTCCTGCTGTCTCCGATCCTGCTGATCATTGCCATCGCGGTGAAGCTCGATTCACCGCAGCGATTTTCGTCAGCGCGCATCGGTCGTCACGGCAAGTCATTTGCCTTTTTCAAGTTCCGCTCGATGTACGCGGGGATCGACCACCTGGCGGCCCACCGTGAGTTCGTGAAGGACTACCTGAATGGGGATNNAACCCGCAGGGCGCACGACGGCAATGGCAATCATATCTACAAACCAACGGTNGATTCAGCAGGGTGTAACCCCGTGGGACGCTGGTTGCGCCGCACCAGCCTGGACGAGCTGCCGCAGCTGTTCAATATTCTGAAAGGCGACATGTCGTTCGTCGGTCCGCCCACCNNGATGCCCTATGAACTGAGCTTCTACAAGGATTGGCACATGCGCCGCCTCGACGTGACNCCCGGCCTGACCAGTCTGGCACAGATCAACGGCCGCAGCAGCCTGCCCTTCGACCGAGGGGTTGCGTACGATATTGAGTATATCGAACGCCGCTCGCTCTGGCTCGACCTGCAGATTTTGTGGCAGACGATCCCCGTGGTGCTGTTGATGCGCGATGGGCTGAGAGCCTATCCGAATAACCCGGTGTACACGCCAGAATGCCGCTATTGAGCGGTTATTCGGATAGGCTCTAGGCCGCGCCGCCGTTACGACGCATCCTGGGCATCGATCCATACCATGTGCAGCGTCGGTCGCGGACCGCTGCCAGCGTAACCCAGGCGCAGCACAGCGCCGTCGAGCGTGTTGGCCAACTTGATCGTCTGCGTCGTCTCGTACCACGCCCAACCCCCGCCGCCGTTCGGTCCACGGTCAATGTCGTACTTCCCGTGGCGGTTGGGAAGGTCACGGTAAAGTCCGAGTCACTATCGTTGACGTACGCGATACGGAGGGTTACGTTAGCCATGGTGCGACCGTAGTAGTTGAGCGTGTCGCTGATGGCGAAGGCCAGCGTCGGGCCTCCATGCGCCCCGCAAAGCGTGAGTAGATGTTGGTTGCCGCGGCTGGCAGCGGATCGGGGTCATAACAGGGAAGCTCGCGGTTGCCGCAACGCACGGTGTACTCCCCAGCGACGACGGTCAGGAAGTGATCGAAGTTGGCGTTGTAACCCTCGCAGAAGCCCTGACAGTACGAACCGGTGTGTGGATACTCCGTACGGTGGAAGACAGTCCACACGTCACGCGTTGCGTGACGTGTTCCCCAGTTGGCGCTCGATCCAATCGGAAAAATCACCCTGATCGCCACTGCGTGGTGTGCCAATCCGCGGAAACCCATACTGCGTGTTGAACACCTCAAGCTCACTGGACGGCTGCGCGGCTGGCGGCGTGGCCCGACACGACCCATCGGGGCCGGTTTCGACGCAGAACCAGGAGGGTTGCGTATCGATCAAGTCGGGCCAGAAGGGGCCGATGCCGGCCAGCCAGCCCAGTATTCGATCTGGTGGCGCGCCACCCCGACCAGCTCTGTGATGGCTCCAGCTTGATGGGCAGAATCCCCGATTATCGAGCATCAGTTGGTACGAGCGCACGCGGCGCGGCGGCGGTGGTTCGGGCGGTGGGCGCCGGATGAAGCTGGGGACGTCGTAACGCATACCGTTGAAGCCAATTCCGATGTGCCGGTTGCTGTACTGCCGGATGCCGGCGAACTGGCCTGGCACGCCGTACACCCAGTTGCAGCGCAGCCAGTCGTCGGGCGCCGGCGCTAACAGCAGGTAGACCGGCTTGCTGGGGAACGCCTGGTGGAAGGCATCGATCGTGCGGCGCACAAAACGGTCGTACGCGCCCCACTGTACGCGCTGATCAGACACGTCGGCGTTGGGGTTGCTGCAGTTGGCAATCAGGTCGAGCGATACACCGCACCAGCGGGCGATCAGGTTGGTTTCGTTGTCATAACCATTGGCGATGAACAACCCGGCAACACGCGGGTCGTGACCATAGGCCTCACCCAAACGCTGGATCAACGTGGCGTAGGCGTCTTGAAAGGCCGGGCTGTCCATCCGTGGCACCAGCTCGGTGTGGGTGATCGCCTGGCCGCCGACCGTCCGCGTCACCAGCACCGAATAGTTGGGCGCCAGGCCGTCGGTCGCGCCCAGCCAGTTAGGCACAAAATTATCGCAGTAACGAACGTTGTCCACCTCTGGCCCTGTGACCAGAACCGGGGCAGGGACAACCAGATGGGGCGTGGGGCGACCGGCTGCCCATCGACCAGCGTCACCTGTTGGCGGCTCAACTGATTCAGGCGATCTTCGATGATGCTGAAATCGGTGCAGCCGAGGGGATCGATGGCGCAGTTCTGGGGTTGATCGCGGCCCAGGGAATATCGAGGTGGCTGGCCAGTTCGACACGCGGAACCGCCCGATCGGCGCCGTTGAAGTTGTCCCGATCGACCAGCATGGCCCCGCCGAGGGCAGATCGATGCGCTGCGCTGACGTCGGTGTGGCCTGCGGCGAACCGGCCCGGCACCCCAGCGCAATGGCGCGGCAGCCAGCAACAGACCGATCACCGCGACAGGTACCAACCAACGCAGAGGATGAAGTTTCATGCTGCCCTTATACCACAGATCGGCGGGTCGCGCGGTGAATTTGCTCTCATTTGCACCGCTCACCCTATGGCGGAGCGGCCGATGAACAGGCCTGGCAGGCTGACGGGCCGGCGGCGTGCTCCTGGCCGTGTGGGTCGCCGCCGTCGTGTTGGTCACGATCGGCGCGCCGCGCCGATACGGCTGTTTTCAGACCGGGTACCGCCCCAACCCCCTCNGGTCAGGAGGGCGGCAGCGATAGCCCGGCTTTGACCCTGAGCGGCGCGACCGCGTACGTGGGCATCGGAACACGCCTGGCCGTCATCGATGTGAGTAACCCCTCCGCCCCGCCTATTGGGCCAGAGCCCGTGCTGCCGGCGCGGGTGCAGGATGTGGTGGTCAGCGGCAGCCTGGCCTACGTCGTCACGGGCGACAGCGGGCTGCAGATCCTCGACCTGACGAACGTGCAGCACATCTATCAGCGGGCCAGCCTCGACACCCTCGGCTTTGCCAAGGCGCTGCATGTGGCCAACGGCATGGCATACGTGGCCGATTTTGGCGCGGGCGTAACGCTGGTGGACGTGTTCAACCCTGATGCACCCACNGCTGCGCGGCCACTACCCCACGCGGTGGGCGCGGTCGACGTGGTCGGCGCATGGGTGTACGTGGCCGACGACGGCAGCGGACTCCTGATCATCGACGCCAGCAACCCGGCCAACCCGGTGCTGCGGGGCGCCATCCAGTCGGCCGGTGTAGCGTTCGATGTCCAGGTGGTGGGTACCGTCGCCTATCTGGCGTACTACAACCATGGCCTGCGCACGATCGATGTCAGTAACCCGGCAGCGCCCCGACGCCTGGGGCACATCGATACCCCGGGCTGGCACAGACGGTGCACGTGGTCGGCTCAACCGCCTTCGTAGCCGACGGCGACCGACTGTTGGCCCTGGACGTCAGCAACCCGGCGCTGCCATTCGTGGCCGCGGCGGCGCGACGGCCGTCGATGTGGCCGCGACAGACACGCGGGTGCTGGTGACCGACCGGCGTCAGCTGAACGTGTATGAGACGGACGCGGCCGGCGCCCTGCTGCGCCGCGCGTCCTACCCGTTCGTCGGGACTGCGCAGGCCGTTGCCATCAGCGGCGCGCTCGGTTATGTGGCCAGCCGCAGCGATGGCCTGTCCATTTTCGATTTGGGTGACCCTGCCCACCCCCAACGCCTGTCGGTGCTCCCCACGACCGGGCCGCTCCTCGACGTCGCCAGCGCCGGCAGCCGGGTGATTGCCGTCGGCCCACGCGGCCTGCACGTCGTGGACGTCAGCCAGACGTCGGCGCCTGTGCTGCGCGGTTCGGTGGCGCTGCCGGGATCCGCGTGGCGTGGCGGTGGCCGGTAACCTGGCCGTAGTGACCGCGGCGTGGGGCGGGGTGCACCTCGTCGATATCAGCAACCCGCAGGCGCCGGTACGGCGCGCCACCTACGCCCATGAGACCGCGGAGGGGGTCGCGGTGGCCGGTAGCCTGGCCTTCGTCGCGGCCGGTAAGACGCTGTTGATCCTTGATGTGGCCAACCCGGCCGCACCCACCCTGCGCAGTACGATGTCGCTGCCCGGCTGGGGCGTCGATGCCGCGGTGCAGGGCAGTTACGTCTACATCGCCGCTGCCGAGGCTGGACTGCTGATCGTGGATGTCACCAACCCCGCGGTTCCGGTGCTGCGCGGTACCCTGCCCACCACGAACGCGGTCGGCGTCACCGTCAGCGGCGCGGCCAGCGTCGCCGACAATCACGGCGGTGTGATCGTGGCCGATGTGACCAACCCCGCAGCCGGTGCGCACGACGGCGTTCGACACCCCGGCCTGGCACGCGGTGTGGCCAGCCTGGGGCCGTTGCTGGTCGTGGCTGACGACTACGGCGGCTTGGCTGTCTGGAGTCCGGATGGCGGTGCGCCGCCCATGCCGACATCGACATCGACGCCCACGCCGACCATGACGCCGGTACCGAGCGCGACGCCGACACCCACGGCGACGCCCGCGCCGCTGCGCTGGTACTTCCCGTATGTCGTTCGATAGGGGATAGGGGATGGGGGATGGGGGATAGGGGATGGGGGATGGGGAGATGAGGAGAGGGGGAGATGAGGAGAGGGGGAGATGAGGAGAGGGGGAGGGAGAGGGGGAGATGAGGGGAGGGGGAGATGAGGAGAGGGGGAGGTTGGGCGTTTGTGTGTGGGTTGGTTATAATGGGTGTATTCTGATCGGTGGAGAATCGATGCCATGTATTCACTCAACGGCAAAATCGTTTTGATTACCGGCGCCAGCAGTGGCATCGGTGAAGCGTGTGCGCGGGCGTTTGCGGCGCAGGAGGCGCGGCTCATCCTGGCCGCGCGACGGGCTGATCGCCTGCAGGCCTTGCAGAATGAACTGTTCATGCGTTACGGCGCTGCGGTGCATACGGTGACTTTGGATGTACGCGATCAGCCGGCGGTGGCCGCGGCGGTGGCCGACCTGCCCGCCGCCTGGGCCGAGATCGAGGTGTTGGTCAACAATGCCGGCCTGAGCCGCGCCGACAAGCTGCACGAGGGTCACCTCGCTGACTGGGAAGAGATGATCGATACCAACCTCAAGGGGTTACTCTACGTCACGCGGGCCGTGTTGCCGGGCATGGTCGAGCGGGGCCGTGGCCACATTATCAACATTGGTTCGATTGCCGGCCACCAGGTCTACCCCGGCGGCAACGTTTACTGCGCCACCAAGTTCGCCGTCAATGGATTGACGCATGCCCTGCGCGTCGACACGCTCGGCACGGGCGTACGCGTGAGCACCGTTGACCCCGGCATGGTCGAGACTGAGTTCAGCGTGGTGCGCTTCCACGGCGACGAGGCACGCGCCGCTAAGACCTACGTTGGCGTCACCCCGTTGACCGGCGCCGACGTTGCCGAGGCGGTCGCCTTCTGCGCCNNACGCCCGCCGCACGTGAACATCAGCGAGGTGATCATCATGCCCACGGATCAGGCCACCGTGGCGCACGTCCACCGGCGTTAGGGCGGCAACCGGCTTTACCCCAACCATTCCCGCCACGCCAGATCTGGAAGCGCCGCTCCCACGCACGGTGCGATTCCGATTTGGAGGAGTTGCCCGTGGGCCGTTGACCAGGCTCGTGGCCCAGGCCAGGCGGAGAGGCCTCCCCGTTCGCCCTGAGCCTGTCACAGGGCGAGTCAGCGCCCGGCCTGAACTGCTCCCTCGATGCGCGGTAACTTGGCCACTGCCGGGCCTGATGGTACAATCCAGCCCGCACGGGCGCCGTCAGGTGTGGCGCCCTGCGATCTCGCCGGCCAGACTGGAGATGATTCGTGGATAGACGACAGTTGCGCCAGCCGGGGTGTTTGCCTGTTTGACCCTCATGCTGGTCGCGTTGGATCAACTGACCAAAATTTGGGCCATCCAAACCTTGCAGGGCCAGCCGGGGATCGTGGTCATCCCCAATGTCTGGGACCTTGTGTACGTCGAGAACCCTTACACCGCATTCGGCCTGACCCGTTTCATTCCGGAGCCGATTCGTATCCCCTTCGTCGTCACGGTAGCTACGCTGACGGTGGTGATCCTGACCTGGTACGTCATCAAAGCCCGCGCNCGGCCATTGACCCTGGTAGCCGTCTCACTGATCGCGGCCGGCGCCGTCGGCAATCTGATCGACCGCTTCACACGCGGGGTCGTCGTCGATTTCATCTACTGGCACGCCGGCAGCCGCTTCAGTTGGCCCGTCTTCAACCTGGCCGACAGCGTGGTGACGGTCGGTGTGATCCTGCTGTTGCTCGACGCCTGGTTCGACCGCGACGAGGTACGGGTCGAATCGCCCAACTCGGTCTGATTCCGCATGAAACTCAGCGATCGTGTACTGTGGACACTGGTGGTGATTGCCCTGCTGGGCGTCTTTGTCATGACCGTGGGCGTATTCCGCGGTATGGAGGATCACCTGCGTTCGGCCGGCGCGGCGGGTGGGGTCGTTGCCCTGGAACTGGCCTTCACCCCGGCGCGGCCTGGCCCTGATCGATGCGTGGCCAGCCGATGGCATCGCCGTGGCGCAGCGCGCTGTGGCTCGATATTGTGTACATTGCCCTGTACGCCAGCGGACTGGCGGCCGCCTGCACCCTCATTGCGCGTCACGGCCCGGGTGGATGGGCGCGCTGGGGACGCCGTTTGACCCCACTGCCGCTCGTGGCCGCGCTGCTCGATGTGATCGAGAACGTCAACCTGCTGCTGGTTGTGCAGCGTGCGGGGGCTGGGGCTGAGTTGGCCCTTCACCTACCTCGCGACCCTCTGCGCCACGGTGAAGTTTGCCCTCATCGCTGTAACCCTGGTATTCCTCCTGCTATACGCGCCGCTGGGTATGGCAGCGCCTGCGGTCGGCCGGCTGACCCCGTGCGTATCCGTGACCGCTGGTGGGTGCTGGCCGCGGCGGCGACCTTCACCAGCCTGAGTATTCTCACCTACCTGGAATCCGAAGAGGACGCCTTTATCTACTACCGTTACGCCTGGAATATGGCGCACGGCCTGGGGTGGGTGTTCAACCCGGGCGAGGCGGTGGAGGGGTTTTCCAGTCCGCTGTGGATGCTGTTCGTGGGGTCGTGCAGNCGTCTCGGTTTCGACCTGCCGCGGGCCGTGCCCCTGCTGGGTATTCTTTGTGGGGCGCTGACGGTGGTCGCCACCTACGCCCTGGCCCGCAGCGCCGGTCTGGACCGCACGGGCCGCCTGGCCNNAGTGTGTGGGGCGTTGCCCTGGCCTACCCCTTGATGGTCTGGGCGTAGTGGGCTGGACACGCCGTGGTATGCCCTGGTGCTGGCGCTGTTCGTCACGACCTACCTGGCGGCCGAACACCCACTGGCCGCCGGCGGCGCCGTGGGTGCGACCGCTGGCCCTNNGCTGCTGCTGCCGCTCGCCGCGGCGTCACGGCCGGAGGGTGTGCTGCTGCTGCTCCCCGTCATGTTCGATCGCTGGCGCTGTGGGCGGGATGGACGTGGCGCCGGGCGTTACCTGGCGGCACTGGGGCTTGGTTACGGTCTCCTGCTCGTCTGGCGGTTTGGTACGTACGGTTCGCTGCTGCCCAACACCGGCGTGAAGATCCACCCCGAATACATCTGGCGGTCGAGCTATCAGCTGCTCACGTTTGTAGCCTATTTTGCGGGATTGCTCTGGCTGGCGCCGCTCCTCGCGTGGTTGCGCCGCCGCCTGGACCGGCGTTTGTCGTTCATCCTGCTCGTCGTGCTGACCGTCACCGTTGTCTACCAGCTNGGGGTGGGCGGCGACCAGAAGTGGTATTTCCGCTTCTGCGTGCCGGCGCTGCCGCTGTTGATGGTCCTNGTTCTGGGGTCGCTGGCCGCGCTGTTGGGAGAACGCGCCGTGCGNCTGGCCCGCCTGGGGACGGGGCGCGTTAACTGGGGGCTGCTCGTCGTATTGCTGACGACGTCACTGATCGACATGGGGCGCGTCTTCCAGACGCCCAACGCCCTGGCGCGGTGGCGCAGGAATGGGCCGACCCCTACGCCAGTATCGGCCCTNGCCCTTTTCCGATCGGCCCATGTTGTCATGGCCCGCTGGATTGCCGACAACCTGCCCGATGGCAGCGTCGTGGCCTACGGTCAGATGGGGAAGGCGCCGTATTACGCGCTGACGCAGGGCCGGGATATACGCTTCATCGACACCCTCGGGCTGACCGACCGNCACGATTGGGCAGATTTACAGCCTGCCCAGCCGGGTGGAGGGTGTCGTCCGGGCGCTGCGCGCCGGCGACAGCCTTTCGGCCGCGCTGAGCACCACCCGTCACGGGTTGGCCGCCCGCCTGCAAGATTACCTGCTCCGTGAGCGCCAACCCGACGCCATCATCGTCGAAACCCGCCTCGCTGGCGATCTCTTCCTGGCCTCACTGCTGGCCAGCGCGCAGTTCCGCCACGACTACGAACTGGTCGCCGTAGTACCGCCCGGCCCAAACCCCTACGCAGCCGTCTATGCCCGCCGGCCAACCCCGACCCCTAGCCCTGGTCACTTCAACCCCACACCGCACCGCCGAACCACCATGCCAGCATCGCCACTACGCCCACCAGGATCATTGGCTCCTGGAAAGGGCTGGTCACGTGTTTGGCGTCCGCCGTGGCCATTTCGCGCACCTGGCGGAAAGCCACTACCGGGGCGACGATGAGGGCCAGCAGCAGAATACGTTCAGGCACGATACCCAGCCAGACGCACAGGGCCAGCACCACCAGGGCGGCGCCCAGGATGGCAAACAGTGACCACTGCGTGACGCGTTTGCCGGCGAGGGCCGCCGTGTTGGTGTACCCGGCGAGGCGGTCCCCTCGAANGTCGCGCAGCTGGTTGAACAACTGGCCGTAGGTGGAAATCAGCACGACGAACAGACAGGGCAGCACCCACGTCCAGCCGCCTGACTGAAAGGTGAAATAGGCGCAGAGAAACTGCAGGGCAGCCAGCAGCAGCACGTGCGAGACGACATCGGCGCCAGGAATGGCCTTCAGGCGTACGAAGCGCCAGGAGTAGAGCAGGCCCAGCAGCAGGCACAGCACGCCCAACACGAAGGGCCGCCAGCCGGCAAATGCATAGGCTGCCGCCGCCATACCGGCCACGGCAAAGGACGCGATGTACGCGGTACGGGCCGATACGTCACCCGCGGATACCGGGTTGCGGTGTACTTTGGCCAGGTCGTGGGCATCGTCGGAGGCGTCTTCGACATCGTTGATCATGAAGGCAAAGGCCACCGCCAGCAGGTTACCCAGGATTACCGCCACCAGTGGCAGGTTCAGGGTGAAAGCACCGGCCACATTGAANNGCCAAAAAGTTGTAACAATGACAAAACCGAGATATTCGTCCACACGCGCCAGGCGGATGACCACACTGGCGTGACGGTTCAACGTTTGCATGGTTGAACGTCTCCTTTCTCTACTGACAGAATGCCATGATGGGTGGGGGTTATGGCAACGCAAAACGTGAGGCAACCAACACCACGTCGATGACATCGATGTCACCATCGCCCGAGCCGGCGTTATCGACGTCGAAATTGGAGTCGTACACGCCCAGCTGTACAAAATCGTTCCAGGCCTGGCCCACGCGGGTCACGTCCAGCACATCGGTGGCCCCGTCACAGTTTGTGTCAGACCATTGATCACTGAAGCCGTCCAACGCTTCCGTAATGAGCAGCCGGCAGACCGGGCAAAACGTTCCGCTGGCCGGCTCTGTGCGGATGCGCAGCATCAGGCAGTCGTCGGTTGCACGAAACCATTCGTCGTAGGTACAGCCGGGGATGCAACTCGTGCCTGGCAGTCCAAACCAACGGGGGCAGGCCGGGTTGTCATCGCAGTTGAACCGCGGTAGAATCGTGCCCGTGTATGGGCCGAAGCTGTATTCGTCCCCCAACAGGGCGAAGCTGTGGGCGAACTCGTGAATCATGACCTGCGGGCCATACTGCGGTGTGCGGTGGTAGGCGGTGGCGTAGTTGACACCACCCGAGCCGCCGTACGTGTCGTTGTTGATGAGCACGACCACCTTGTCGTGCGGCACCTGGCTGGCCTGGACCGCAACCAGCGTATCGTTGCAGCACACCAGCCGCGGGTTGCCGAAGCAGCCGTAGTTGCACTGCAGGTCCTGGGTGCTGGGCAGGGCACGGATGTTCACCAGGTTGGGCCGGTTGCTAAAGGGTGCAACCTGGCGAAAATAGTTGGCCATGAACGCGACGTCGGTGCGGAAGGTGTCCAGGCTGGCCTGCGTCGTATAATCGTCGCCCAGAAACAGAATATCCAGGCAGCTGTCGCCACAGCAGGGTGTGGAGATATCCTCACCGGCGGTTGGCGCCTCTGGTGCCGGCCGACGGTTGATATGGGTCGGCAGATCAGCGATGTGCAGCTTCAGGTTGCCGCTCAGGTCGTAGATCTCGAAGGCTGCGGCGTCGGCCAGATCGGGCACGATGATGGCCGGCTCCAACACATCGGGTGTGATCAGGCCTTTCTCGTGCCCCTCGAACTCGCCCAGAATCGGGGCGTCCCACAGCACCTTGCCCACGGCAAACTGCTGCGTGACCAGCGCACGACCCGCGGCATCGAGCAGCAGCAGGGTGTAGGAATCCTGCGGGTCGATCGGGCTACCGCTGCCGGTCGTGTAACCGGTTTGCGCCTGGATGTCCACCAGGCTGAACGTCTCGCTGGCGTAATGCAGCGTGATGATCAATACCGGTCCCGCCGGCGCAAGCGCCCCGTTGGCGCGGCCGGTTTGTCCAACGCGATCGGCCTGGCCGGCGCAGCTGCGGCAGCCAAGACTGTCGTACACAGAATGGCAGTGAGGATGGCGATCACAACGATGTGGCCGGACCGCCGCTGTATTGTCAGCTTACGGGCTTGCATGGCGATCTCTCCCAGGCGTGAAGCTGATACATTTGTCTGGCGTGCATTATATCAAAGGCCACGAAGCATCAGCAAATCTGCCGTTTCCCGCTGGACGTCTTGCCTGTCCCACAGCATCGTGAAACCATCGCCCTGCAGCCACAACGGCGCCAGGTCACCGTAGTGCGGGCTGCCCAGGTGCCCCGACTGCCCTGGCGGCAACACCGCGCTGGCCCGCGGCAGATGACCGAGATCGATGACCTGCCGGTACGACGCCGAAAAACCATCGACCCGGTATGAACCCGGCAGAGAGGCGGTTTGCCAGACGGTATCGGTATCACCGCCCGTTGCAAATGGGCCAAGGTTGAACACCGCGTCCAGCGGCCTCTGTACGCCCAGGGTGTGGCGAAACGTCGTGTGATGCAGGCGCCCCCACTGCCAGCCCGCNNGGGTCGTCCCCAGATGGCGGCGCAGCCAGCGCACCGCCTCCGCCAGCGAACGAACCAGCAGCGCCGATTTTCCGCCGGCCGCCTGAATCCAGGGCGAAGTGGGGTCGCCCAGCCAGTGCAACAGGCGAACCGTGGCATGACCGTAAAATTCGGNTGACGGGGCCAGAAGGTCGTCATAACCCACACCCAGGTAGGCGGCGGTGAGGTCGCGGCCCAGGGTGGGAAGCACGACGTTAGCCAGCAGACGGCTGCGCAAGAGCTGAANAACCGCGCNCCCAACGCTGCTGGCGCCCAGCCAGCCATCCCAGCCGCGCAGCAGGGAGAGACCGAGTTGGGCATCGGCCTCTTCGGTGACCAGGCCCTGCAGGTGTGCCACCAACTCCACACCGGGCAGCGAAAACTGGTCGACCTGTAAGCGCTGGCAGTCGGCGGGNNCGATCCGCGGCAGCGGGTCCAGAACGTCATGCACACGCCGGGCGCGGTAGCCGTTCATCCAGGCCGTGCCCAGAAAATAGGGGTAGTCGTCCCNCGTAATCCGGTGATTGCAGGTCACGATCAGACNCCTCCGGGGGTTGTAGGCATGCGGCATGGCGGCGAAGGGCACGCTGCCCACCCAGTCGTACTCGCCCGTCCAACCCGGCGCCGGCGTCAGGCCTTGACCGCGACCGCGTACCGGCACTGTTCCGGTAACCCAGTAGCCGATGTTGTCGGCGCGATCGGCGTAGAGCACATTCAACTGCGGCGCCTCGATCAGGCGCATGGCGGCGACGAAATCATCCCAATTGGCGGCCTCGTTCAACGCCAGGAAGCCGGCCGTGGTCTGCCCCGGCTGCAGGGCCATCGAACAGAGGGCCAGGGCATAGCGGTGCGCCCGTCGCGGGTGGGACGGGTCGGGATCGGCCGGCGCGCCAGGGTTTCCGCGGCGTGTGCGGCGGGTGATGTCATCTGGGGCAGTNNACGGGGCCAGCACCGGCCCATGGCAGGTCTGGTGCACCGTTTCGATGTGGGGCGCGCNGGCGCGTACCCGGATCTCCTCACGTCTGACCTCCATGTCCCGCCACTGGTCACGGTACCAGTAACGGTGCGGCTGGGCCGGGTCCACCTGCTCGACGTACAGGTCTTCACAGTCAGTAAAGGCCAGCGTGATTCCCCAGGCGATCGCACCGTTGTGCCCCACCAGCACCCCCGGCGTACCGGGCAGCGACACGCCGGTGACGTGTAGGCCATCGTCACTACGCAGGTGGTTGTAGAACCAGAGCGACGGTGTGCTCAGGGGCAGGTGCATGTCGTTGCACAGCAGCGCATGACCGGTCGATGAGCGGCTGGCCGCCACCGCCCAACCGTTGCTGCCCATGCCGCCACCTTCCAGGCCACGACCCAGAAATGNGCNCCGCGCCGCATCGATCTTGGGGTCGGCTTGCAGATCGCTGAAGTCGATCCCGGGGCAGCGTCAGGGGTGCCGCTCGGGGTACTGAATCTCCAGGTCGGCCGCCCTGTCCGGCCCCAAGGCCTGTAAGAGGCGGGCGCGTGGAGCNNCACCGCTCCAGCCGTGCGAGAGCACCCAAATCATGACCCGGGCGTAAGCGAGGGTATCGAGCGGCGTCCACANGCGCGGTGTGGTGCGCAGCAGCCGGTATTCGAGCGGACTCTGGCCGATGTCGATCCACACGTTGACGCCGGCCGTGTAGGCGGTGAGCGCGGCGCGCAGGGTGGGTGTGGTCTGCTGCCAGTCCATTTCGGCCAGGCGATGAAAACCCAGCGTGCGCACCAGCCGGTCCGTATCGAGCGCAACCGCGCCAAACAGCTCGGCCAGGCGCCCCTGGCCCAGCCGGCGGTTGACCTCCATCTGCCACAAACGCTCCTGNNCGTGGACGAAACCCTGGGCATACCACAGATCGTGCCGGTCGCCCGCCTCGATGTGGGGAATCCNCCAGCGGTCCCGACGTATCGTTACCCGACCGTGCAGGCCAGGCAACAGCAGTTCAGCGTTGGTGATCGGCAGGCGACGCTCCGACAATTTGTGCGCAACGTCGCGCAGTGGTGCACGACTCGACATAACCCCTCCATCGATTGGGACAATTACGCGTGAAACCCTCGCGCGGCACGGGCCGGTGTAAGCCATGACCAGGCATGGGGTGTGTCGTTACCCTGGCGCCGTGAAGCAGACTGGGGCCACCCTCATTTTACCTGGCACGCGGGTGGGCGTCAATCGAGTTGTATACCAGTTTACAGACCCTCAACCATGGATCGGCAATACTAACAAAAACCTCCCCACACGGCAATTCGAGTGACAGGTTTCGAGCGATCAAGCATGATGTTCAAATTTCAGCCAAATGGTCTGGTCGTCCTGCGGGCGACGCTCATCATCAAATCAGTGGCCGTCCTGGCCATGCTGCTGGTGGCGTTGCTGCTGCAAGACCGTCACGGTCAAGCGGTCATGCTGTGGCCGGTGGTCGTCGTGCTGTTGCTGCTGGTGGTGTTCGGCACCAACTGGTTCGAGACCCGCCTGGGCGTCTACTTTTCCCCTTGGCCCTGGCGACGGCTATCGCACTGCAAACGCTCGAACTCGCCCTCCGCCGCCCAGTCATCGCCTCCAATCCGGTAACCAGCTTTAGCCCCATCGAGCCGTTCCTTTTCCTGCTGGTGCCGGTTGCCCTGGCCGCCTGGCGATACCATGCGCGGCGCCATCCTGGCAGCCGGCGGCGCCAGCCTGCTGTACGCCGTGGTCGCTCTGATTGTGGGCGGCACGGTGCAGCCGACCTCATTACGCTGGCGACGCATTGGCTGATCTTGATGATCATCGCGGGGCGCGGCCCTGTTGGCGGCCCAGGTACAAACCCCTGACCCGGCGACCCACCCGGCCGAGCTGGGGACAGCGCCAGACCACACGCTGAGTCGTGAGACGCGTGACCGGTTGATCACACTGCTTTCTGGCCTGGACAGCCAGATCGACACCCTCTACGACGAATTCGATGATCGGCCCGACAGCGTGCGCTACGAGCCGATCCAGTTGAAGCTGGCCACTGCGGATGCCCTCGCGATGCTCAGCGCACCGCGGCGCAGTATGCCCCTGTGCGCCCGCAGCCTGATGGACGCTCTCTACGAATATGTAGACCTGTTCCGCCAGCGCACTGGCGTCGCCGTGGCCTTGCAGTTGAAGCTGGAGCCTGACAGCCTGCAGCCCGAACAGGCCGAGACCGCATTCAAAATTGTCGAAGAGGCCCTCGATGGTGTGGCCTGCCACGCCTGTGCCGAGGCCAGCATCTCGCTGCTGTCGAGCGCCAGCCACGTCGCGCTCAGTGTACACGGCGCCAGCCCCACAGCGACGCTCGACGACGGCGCCGCGCTCAGCAGTGAGGCCCGCCTGCTGTCGTTGCACCGCCGCGCCGAAGCGGTGGGCGGTATCCTCTGCGTGAGCCAACAGCCACAGCGGGGCACGACGGTCGCCTGCGTCTTTCCCCGCTCCACGACTCATGCCTGAAACGCGCATGACCAGGCCCTGGCGCGCGGCCGCGCTGGTCCTCTTCCTGCTGCTGATTGTCGGCCTGGCTGTGCGCTGGGCGATTTCGTGGCCTTCGCGAGTGATCGGGCGTGTGCAGGCCTGGCTGGCGGCGCTGGGGCCGTGGGGGCCATTGGCCTTTATCTTGATGAATGCGGCCCAGGTCGTCTTTGCCCCCATTCCGGGTTACGTGGTGCAGGGTGTGGCCGGTTATCTGTTCGGCGTGTGGTGGGGCAGCGTGTTTGGCGCCATCGGGATGCTGTTCGGCGGCTGGCTGGCGATGATGCTGGCCCGCCTCTACGGCCGCCCCCTGGTCCAGCGCGTCGCTGGCGCTGAACGCCTGCTGCGCTGGGAGAAGGTCATCCACAGCGATTCGATTTGGCCCTGGTTCCTGCTCCTGCTCGGCCCCGTGGGCGACATCCCCTACTTCCTGGCGGGGCTGGCGCGTATCGCCGCCTGGAAAATTCTCCTCATCGCTTTCATCCTGCGCTCCCCATCGGTGATCGTGGCGGCCGCGGTCGGCGCGGGCCTCATCACCGTCTCGCTGCCGACCCTCGCTGCGCTCGGCGGGACCTTCGTGGTCCTTGCGGTTCTGCTGCACCACTACCGCGACACGTTGCAGCGCTGGGTGGACGCGGTCATCATCCGGCACGTCGGTAGCCCCGAAGCATAAAATAGTCAACCGAATGTGATATAGATCAGTCCCGACACGCCCTAGTCTATGCTAGAATAGGGCGACTGTGCGTGGTCTGGCGAGTCACCTTGTTCCGCCTTCCACAAGCCTATCCCGTTTCAGCGTGATGGAAAGGATGCTTTATGCTGACGCCTATCGANAAGATCCTGTTTGCCGTAGCGGTGGTCGCGTCGCTCTATTTTGGCTTCATTGGGTTTCGCAAAGTCTATCAGGTCATTCGCCGGGGTCAGGGGGACTACGATGACCAGCATATCGTGCAGCGTGCCTGGAAAGCCCTGGTCGAGTGGGTGGCCCTGCTGCCTACCTGGCGTGTGCGTCTGACGTCCAGTATTTTCCACGCATTCGTGGCGTGGTGTTTCATGTTCTTCTTCCTGGTCAATGTCGGCGACCTCCTCGAAGGGTACTTCCCGATCGAGTTNTTGGGTAACGGCCTGATCGGTGGTGTGTACCGCTTCGTGGCCGACATCCTGGCGGTGGCCGCGCTGGTGGGTGTGGTCTATTTCATCCTGCGGCGTTTCGTCTTCAACGCCCCGGCGCTACAGTATCGGGACAATGTCAAACTGATGCCGTCAGTGCAGGCGGGGCGTATCCGCCGTGACTCGCTCATCGTCGCCCTTTTCATCCTGGCGCACGTCGGCTTTCGCTTCCTCGGTGAGTCGTTCAACATCGCCTTGCAGCAAGCCACTGAAGGAACCGGTGATGCCTGGCAGCCCTTCGCTTCGCTGGTCAGCCACCTGTGGACGGGAATGGGCGCAAACGCCCTGCTGGTGGCCGAACACATTTCGTGGTGGTTGGCTCTGGGCTTGATCCTGGCCTTCATCCCCTACTTCCCGTACACCAAACACATCCACCTGATCATGTCGGGCGCCAACTTCCTGACCAAGCCGCAGCGGATCTCGATGGGCACGATCGAACCGATCAACTTCGAAGATGAGTCGATCGAGCAGTTTGGTGCGGCCAGGTTGGAACAGCTNCCCTGGACCAACCTGCTCGACTCGTACGCCTGCATCATGTGCAACCGCTGCCAGGACCAGTGCCCGGCCTACACCACCGGTAAGGAGCTGTCGCCGTCAGCGCTGGAGGTCAACAAGCGCATCTTCATCAACGAAAACCTGGACGCGCTCTCCAATGGCGCTGAATCGAGCGCGACCCTGATAGACTTTGCGCTCAGCGAGTCAGCCGTGTGGGCGTGCACCACTTGCGGCGCCTGTATCCAGGTCTGCCCGGTGGGTAATGAGCCGATGTTCGACATCCTCCACATCCGGCGCAACCAGGTGCTGATGGAGAGCGAGTTCCCTGAGCAGCTACAGTCGGCTTTTAAGGGCATGGAACGTTCCGGCAACCCCTGGAACCTCAGCGCACGCGACCGTATGCGCTGGGCCGAAGGGCTGGACGTGCCTACGATCGATGACAACCCTGAACCGGAGATTTTGTGGTGGGTGGGCTGTGCCCCGGCCTACGACCCACGCNNGCAGGACACGGCTAAAGCGTTTGCCCGCGTACTCAACGCGGCCGGCGTCAACTACGCGGTACTCGGTGAAGCCGAAACCTGCACGGGTGATTCAGCCCGTCGCAGCGGCAACGAGTACCTCTTCTTCGAGATGGCCAAGGCCAACATCGAGACCTTGAACGAAGTCAACCCGCCGCGTATCGTTACAACCTGCCCGCACTGCTTGCAGGCCCTGGCGCGTGACTATCGCCAGTACGGGGGCAACTATAACGTCATTCACCATACGCAGCTCATCAACGAGCTGGTGGCGGCCGGCAAACTCAAGCTGGCTGGAATGACCGAGGGCGCCTATACGTTCCACGACCCCTGTTACCTGGGCCGCCAGAACGGCATCTTCGACGCCCCGCGACGCCTTGCACGGGTGGGCATCAACCTCATCGAGATGCCACGCCACGGCGCCCTGTCCTTCTGCTGTGGCGCCGGTGGTGGGCAGATGTGGAAGGAAGAGGAGCACGGCAGTGAGGCGGTCAACATGAACCGCTACAAAGAAGCGGCCGCGACTGGGGCACGAACCATCGCCGTGGGCTGCCCCTTCTGTCTGACCATGCTGACCGACGCATCCAAACAGGCCGACCAGGGCATCAAGGTCCTCGATGTCGGGGAGATCATCGCCAGCCACCTGCCAGGCAACGGTACCGGCAGTTCTGCCGCCTGATCAACCATCGACCGGTAGCGGTCTCCCTGGCCGCTGATGTTCGTTGTATACCAGACCTCACCGCTCTCCCCGACCGGTGAGGTCTTTTCACCCCGGGTGGCCGCCCCGACCGCGTGTTGGCCAAGCGGGGAGAGCGCCGCGCAGCGCGCCGGCCAGGGCCTGCAGCTGCTCCATCGTGCCCAGGGCCGGATTGACCGCGCGGTAGCTGCTGACCGCATAGCCGCCGTCATTGTTACCCGCGGGCGTGGCAAAGAGGGGCATCAGGTGCAGATAGGTCAGGCCGAGTTCTTCGAAGTACGGGATTTTGGCGTAGATACCGTCCAGATTGCCGGCAAAGAGGTCGACGTAACAGACCGCGCCGAGCATATGCTGTGATTGGAACCAGGTTGGGTTGGCTTCACGCCTGGTCCAGGGCCTTCAAGCGCGCCGGCGCGCCAGCCGGCTGGCGGCCGCACTGCCCAGGATGGTTTCGAGGTGGTAGAAAAGGTTGGGAGGCGAGAGGGTTGGAGTTAGCCTGACCGCTGATTGACAGAACGTGTGCGGCATGTTACGATGCAGGCTATTATGGAAACTATCGAGATAACAGCCGTAATTTTCGACCTGGACGGCGTCATCGCCGACACCTCCGAATACCATTACCTCTCGTGGCAGCGTCTGGCGGACGAGGAAGGGCTGCCCTTCGACCGCCAGGTCAACGAGCAGCTGCGCGGTAAGTCACGGCGGGCCTCTCTGGACATCATTCTGGCCGGGCATGCCATTGTTGACGAGCAAGCGACGGCATGGCTGAAACGCAAGAACGACTATTTCACGGAGATCTTCCGCGATCACGCGACCGAATGCCTCCTGCCGGGCGTCGTACCATTGATTCAGGCGCTGCGTTTGGCCGACGTCAAGGTCGGCGTNGGGCCGGCGAGCAGAAATGCCCGCTGGATACTCCAGCAGCTCGGCATCGCTGAACTGCTGGATGCAATCATCGATGGCCTCGATGTCGAGCACAGTAAACCGGCNCCCGACGTGTTCCTGCGCGTCGCCGACCAAATGGGCGTGGCCGCCGCGCACTGCGTGGTGCTGGAGGATGCCGCGGCGGGCATCGAAGCCGCCCTGGCGGCCGGCATGTGGGTCATAGGGCTGGGACCGGGCCAACGCGTAGGCCACGCCNNCACGCGCTTCGATAGCCTGGAGGGTGTAACTCCAGCGGCAATCATAGCCGCGCTCGCGGGCGCATCCCGGCGCACCCCAACCCCAACCCCAACCCCAACCCCCACGCAGGAACGCTTGCCGGCAGATGGGCGTCTTGACCATGCGTATTGTCCGTGCTAGAATCGGCAGCAACTGTGAGGACTGAGCGCATGATCGATCTGGCCGTTATTATCGTCAACTACAACACCTCCGCCCTGCTGCGTGACTGCCTGCACTCGGTGTATGCCAGCGAGGGTGCATTCGCCTACCGCGTCTGGGTGATCGACAACGCTTCGCCCGATGATAGTGTGGCCATGGTGCGCCGTGAGTTCCCGCAGGTCGAGTTGATCGCCAGTACGGTCAACGGCGGTTACCCTACNGCCAACAACGCCGGCCTGCGCGCAGCCGGCTTCAGCCCTACACCCGGCGCCGGTACAGACCCGCCGCGCTACGCCCTGCTGCTCAACCCAGACACGGTGCTTCCNCCCACCGCCCTGCGTGACTCCCTGGCTTTTATGGACGCCCACCCCGATTGCGGAATCATNGGGCCGCGCCTGGTGCGCCAGGATGGCAGCCTCGACCTGGCCTGCCGTCGCTCGTTTCCCGACCCCGAAATCTCGTTCTACCGCATCGTCGGCCTGAGCAAACTGTTTCCCACCAGCCGGCGCTTCGGGCGCTACAACCTGACTTACCTGGCTGATGTGCAGACCGAGGTCGATTCGGTCGTCGGCGCGTACATGCTGGTGCGCGGCATAGCCATTCAGCAGGTGGGACTGCTGGATGAGACCTTNTTTATGTACGGCGAAGACCTGGATTGGGCATTTCGGATCAAGGCGGCNCGGTTGGCGCGTCTGGTACGTGCCCGGCATCACGGTGCTGCATTACAAAGAAGCGGCCAGCCAACACAGCGACAAGGCGCGCTATGAATTCTACCGCGCCATGGAAATCTTCTATCATAAGCATTACGCGGCCAGCACGCCCTGGCCGCTGCACGTGCTGATTCTGGGCGGCATCCAGCTGCGCGGCCGTCTGGNCGATGGCCGGTCGCCGCTGGAAGGCCTGGCGCCAACGCNCGGTTGACCCCAGACTTCGGGAGGAACCGCATGAAACGAGCCCACATGCTGCGCATCCTGGCACTGATCGTTGCCGACGTTGTGGCCGTGATCCTGGCCTTNTTACTCGCCTATCGGCTGCGTTACGTGACGGCCGGCGATGGCATCGGTCCCGTGCGGAATTTCCTGCCTATCCTGCCGCTGCAAATCGCCAGCGTNGGTGGTGGTTTTCTTTTGGCCAAACTGTACCGGCGCCGCCACACCCTCTCCTACCTGGACGAGCTCTCCGTACTGTTTGGCGCCGCGTCGGTGGCGACCCTGGCCAGCATTGCCTTCACCTCGCTGTTATACCGTGACACCATCGACTACCATCGCTGGATGATGCTCTATCTGTGGGCATTCACGATCATCTTCGTCGCCCTGGGCCGTATCCTGNNGTCACCTGGGCGACGCGCCCTGCAGGCCCGCGGCGCCGGCGAAGAGCGGGTGTTGATCATCGGCACCGGCGAGGTGGGGCGCACGATCTTGCAGAAGCTGCTGCACATGCCGTCGCTCGGCTATCGCGCCGTTGGTTTGGTCGACCCCAACCCCACCGTGCCATCGGTGCTGGGCATCCCCGTTCTGGGCACAGTGTCCGATCTGCCACAAATCATCGAAACCTATGCGGTCGATGAGGTGATCATCGGTTTGCCGGAGGCCAGCCACCAGGAGATCGTCGGTATCATTTCGCTGTGCGAGCGCGAGAAGGTAGGGATTCGGGTCTTCCCCGACGTCTTCCAGATCATGGCGNNCGAGGTGAGTATCAGCGACTTCGGTGGACTGCCGCTGCTGACGGTGCGTGATGTGGCGCTGCGGGGCTGGAAGCTGGCGCTCAAACGCACCGTCGATATCCTGGGGGCCAGTTTCTTCCTGCTGATCGGCTCACCGCTGATGATGCTGACCGCGCTGCTGATCAAACTGGAATCACCGGGGCCGGTCTTTTACGTCCAGGAACGCATGGGACTCGACGCCCGGCCTTTCCCCATGCTGAAGTTCCGCTCGATGCGCGCCGACGCCGAAAGTAGCGGACCGGGCTGGACAACGGCCAACGACCCACGCCGCACGCGCTTCGGCTCGATCCTGCGCAAACTGTCGGTGGATGANGCGCCGCAGCTGATCAACGTGCTGATTGGCGACATGAGTATGGTGGGGCCGCGGCCCGAACGGCCGGTGTACGTCGAACAGTTCCGCGAGCGCATTCCCCGCTACATGGACCGCCACCGCGAAAAGGCCGGCCTGACCGGCTGGGCGCAAGTCAATGGCCTGCGCGGCGACACCTCCGTCGTCGAACGCACCAAATACGACCTCTGGTACATCGAAAACTGGTCACTGCTGCTCGATTTTAAGATTCTGATTCGGACGCTGTTCAACCTGCTCTTGGGACGCGATCGAAACGCGTATTAGTAGTGGTCGATGCCTACCTGNGAAAAGATCATTTACGGCGCCGGCGATTCGGGGTTCTCGCTGACCTCTACCGCCCTGGCGCTGCTCTACCTCGACTTCCTGGTCAACGTGGTGGGCCTCGACCCGCGGCTGGCCGGGCTGGCGATTGCCTTTGGCCGCGTGTGGGATGCGCTCAACGACCTGCTCATCGGTAATCTGAGCGACCGCACGCGCAGCCGTTGGGGGCGCAGGCGCCCCTACCTGCTGTTCGGCGCAATCCCCTTCGGCATCACCTTCATCTTCATGTGGTTCGTGCCGGCGGTAGGGCAGCAGACGCTGCTCCTGATCTTCTACACCGGCATGTACATGCTGTTCGATACCCTCTTTACCCTGACCAACGTGCCCTACGTCGCGCTGACCCCTGAGCTGGCCCCCACCTACGATGGCCGCACCTCGCTGCAGGCCTATCGTATGGCCTTTCGATCGGTTTTGGTCTGCTTGGCGCCGTTGTGCCCTGGCCCTGGTCGACCGCCTGGCCGGGCCGACCCGACGCAGACCGCCCTGCACAGCGCGTACCTGGGCATGGCGGTGATTCTGGCCGTGGTCAGCGTGATCCCCATTCTGCTGACGTTTGTCACTGTGCGTGAGCGCCCGGAGTTCCAGGCGCTGCCGCAGCCCACCCTGCGCGATGCATTTCGGCTGTTGATGAGCAATAAGGCTTTTCTGATTGCGGCCGGCGTTTACCTGCTGACCTGGATGCCAATCGACCTCATCCAGTTCGTGCTTGTCTTTCTGATCCGTGACTACTTCGGGTTGGGCAGCGCCGAGCGGGACCTGATCTTTCTGCTGTTGTTTGGGGTGGCGGTTCTGGCCCTGCCGTTATGGGCGCGCAGCNNGGCACGTTGGGACAAGGCACGTGCCTACCAGGTGGGGATTGCGCTCCTGGCGGGGGTGCTCATTCTGCTCAGCTTCACCCCACCGGGGCACAGCACGGTGGTTTTTGCGCTGGCCGCCCTGGCCGGTATCGGCATCTCGGCCGCGCACGTTATTCCCCTGGCCATCCTGCCCGACTGTATGGATTGGGACGAACTGCGGCGCAACGAACGCAACGAAGGNGCCTATTACAGCGTGGTGACCCTGATTCAGAAGATGGTCGGCGCCCTGACGATTGCCGTAACCGGTACGCTGCTGACCATGAGCGGTTACGTGGCCGCGACTGCTGGCCCCGCCAGCCAACCGGCCAGCGCACTCGCCACCATTCGCTGGCTGACCGGCCCCCTGCCAGCGGTGATCTTTGCCCTGGGCATCGTACTCGTTTCGTTTTACCCCATCACCCGCCAGCGCCACGCGCATTCTGGCTGTCCTCGAACGCAAACGTGCCGTCAGGCGCAGGTCACCTTTGGAACTGTGATTTGAAGCCTGTCCGAAAAACCCGCGTACACGCCTGAATGTCGCCATCCGGCGGTTATTCGGACAGACCCTTATTACTACAACCGTACTTGTCATGCTGAGGCCCGTCGTTTGGGCCGAAGTATCTGGTTTGCCAGCGCGAGACGCTTCGCTGGCGGTCTGGGGTGTCGAAATCTGGCCGCAACACCGGCTCAACGTGACATTACCAGCGAAGTACGGTTGTAGTATTATGGACGCCGCGTGGCCAGCCACTGCCCGGCCTGCGCCGGAATATTGGCCAGCGGGCCACGCACCGTCGTGCACGGCGGCAGCGAGTCGATGAACTGCTGGCCGTAGTTTTTACTCAACACGCGACGGTCCAGCACGATGCATACGCCCCGATCGGTCTGGCTGCGGATGAGCCGGCCGAAGCCCTGTCGGAAGCGCAGAATGGCGTCGGGCACGGCGTACTGCAAAAACGGCTCATCGAAAGTCTCGCTGCGCGCGGCGAAGATGGGGTCATTGGGCACGGCAAACGGCAGGCGTACGATCACCAGGCGGCTCAGCGCTTCCCNCACGATGTCGANCCCTTCCCAGAAGCTGCGNNTGCCCAGCAGCACCGCCCGCTCGGTTGTCTTGAAGTTTTCCATGAGCTGGCGCCGCGAGGCGCNCGCCCCCTGCTCATACACCACGATGTCATCGAGGGCCAGCTGTGGGGCGACGACGGCATGCGTGCGTTTGAGTTGGGTATAGGCGGTGAACAAAACCAGCATACGCCNCCCGGTCGCGCGTGCGGTCTCCACGATCGTTCGTTCTACCGCTGGCTGGTAGCCGGCGGCGTTGGGCTNCGGTATGTCGGTCGGCAGGCAGAGCAGGGTCGAGGCGGCAAAGTCGAAGGGCGNGCNCACGGCCAGGGCCGGTTCATCCTCCATGTGCAGGCGCTCGGCCAAAANATCGAACGAACCGGCCGTGCGCAGCGTGGCGGACGTCAGAATGACCGACTCCTTACCGCGCAGGAAATGCTGCTCGACCAGACCGCCCACCTGCANGGGAGCCGCGTGCAGCGACAGGCGCAGCAGTGGATCGGTCGCGGTGCGTTCGTTTTCCGCCTGTTGCCCAATCCAGTAGATGCCGTTGCCATCGGGCTGCGAGATCAGCGCGGTCACCTGCCNCTCCAACTCGTCAAGACGACGGCTGGCCGCGCCCAGGTCGGTGGCGAGCGCCTCGAACTCGCCGGGGTGTGATTGAGCCGCCGCGTTGCACGCCTGGGCCAGCCAGTCGAGCGTCTCAGCCACCTGGCGCAGGTGCAGGGCCAGGTTCTCCCACTGGATCTCCACGCGTCCCACATCGGCTGCGCGTGTGCCGGAGGTCAGCCGCACCCGGGTATCGTACTGCGTATTACCCTGACCTGTTTCGGCGATGAACCCGTGCAGCGTACGCCAGAACTCTGGCAGGCGTTCGCGGCAGGCCTCGATTTCGGCCTGCGCACGNNCCAGCCACAGGGTCGCCTGGTCGCGCAAGGGTATCGANNGTGCCGCCAGGGCGGCCTGCACGTTGTTCAAGAGGCCGCCCCGCCCAGCAGCAGTGGGCTGCAAGCCATTGAGCAGCGCGAGAAAAGCCAGGCCGCTCCAGCTGAAACCGAGCTGCTGGGTGATGGCATCGACCAGATGGTGCGCCTCGTCGACGATCAGGTGTTGGTAGGCCGGCAGCACACGGTTATCGGCGGCGACGTCGCTCAGCAGTAGGGCATGGTTGACGATGACCAGGTGTGCGCTTTCGGCCTCGGCCCGTGCCCGGTAGAAGAAGCACGGCCCGCCCGCCAGATCCTGGCAGTGACTGGGGGTACACAGCTCGCGGTCGGCACAGATGCGGTCCCAGGCGGCCTGTTCGCCGTTGTTGATGAAGCGCAGCTCGTCACGGTCCCCGGTTTGGGTATACTGGAGCCAGATCAAGATGCGCACCACCATACGCGGCTCGTCGTCGTTGAGATCGACGCGCGTACGCAGATGGTTGAAGCGACGCGGGCAGAGGTAATTGGAGCGACCCTTGACCAGGGCCGCGGTGAACGGTACTGGCAGCAGCCGCTGTACGTCGGGAATGTCCTTGAGGAAGANGCGGTCTTGCAGGTTGATCGTGTTGGTTGAGATGACCACTCGTCTGCCGTTGTGCACTGCGTACTGCGCCGCGGGCAGCAGGTAGGCCAACGACTTGCCGGTGCCGGTACCCGCTTCGACCAGCAGGTGCTGGCGTTGGTTCAGAGACTGGGCCACGGCNNGCAGCATGTCGACCTGCTGCGGGCGGTATTCGTAGCCGGTGAAGACATTGGCTGCCGGTCCCGCTGGCGCCAGCAGGTCAGCCAGGGCCTCTTCGTCGATGGGCTGCGGTGCACTGCGTGGATGCAACGGCTCAGGCAGCTCGCCCGTCGTCCAGGCGGCGCGGCNGGGCACGACCTGCCGGCCGCGGCGGGCCGGGCCATGTACCGCCTGGGTGGCGGCGTGGTCGGCCATTTCGCGAAAGAGCGGCGCCANGGGCCACGGGCTGCGCCCCGTCAGTTTGACGATCTCGCGCAGCAACTCCAGCGGCAGGCGGCTGCCGTAGTCGACCAGGGCCAGCAGCAGGCTCATGCTGGNCCGCGCGTCGGCCAGGGCACGGTGCGCGTCGGGCAGTTGGATGGCAAACGACGCGGCCAGGTTGCCCAGGGTGTAGCGCTCCTGACGCGGCAGGAGGAGCGAGGCCAGCTCGAACGTATCGATGGCCGGGTTGGCGTGGTACAGGCCNNGTGCGTGCAGGAAGCCCAGGTCGAAGCCCACGTTGTGGCCGGCGATGGGCAGGGCGCCGATGAAATGCGTCAGCTCGTGACTCACCAGACGCAGGTTGGGGGCGTCGGCCACATCGGCATCACCGATGCCTGTCAACTGTGTGATCTTCAGTGGGATGGGCCGCCCCGGATTGACCAACGAAGTCCATTCGGCGACGATGCGGCCATCGATCAGCTTGACGCAGCCGATTTCGATGATGGCATCCCGTTCGGCGTCGAGACCGGTGGTTTCCAGGTCCAGGGCCACGCACGAGAGGGGCATAGGTTATGCTCGATTCTAGGCGGCGCCGGTGCGCCGCAAGGGGCAGGCTTGGCCGCTATTATACGCGGGTGACCCGAAAAGCAATTCTTGCGCCTGTTTGACCAGCAATTCCAGATCGGCGCGGTGTGCGCCAGGCTCCGATTTGGGATGGCTGTCGACTCGACAGACCTGCCCGTAGTGACTGCGCCGGCGCCGCACAAGGCACACCGCGTGCGGCACGCGTACCGACGGGCAGCCGGCGGCCAAGACGGCGAGGCTGCCATTTCTGCCGCCGGCGGAGATGGCAGCACGGCAAAGGATTTGAGCTTTTGCCAACAATGGGTGTAAAATCAAGTTGTCGGTCTTTGCGTATACACGATGATTTGACCCATAGACCGAACACCCTGTCAATGGCGAACCAAGGGAGGTGACACATCACACGACACGGTACGGTACGGAACTACCCTATTCAAACTCAGTAAGCATCAACAAGGAGAGAGAAATGAACCGTAAGTCTTACGGGCTGGTCCTGGTGGCTGTGCTCGTATTAGCATCCATGCTGTTGTCAGCCTGTGGCGGTGCGCCGGCCGCGACAACTGCACCCCAAGCGACAACGGCCCTTCCGGGAGAAGATGGGCGTCGGTATCGTACTGCCGACGAAGGATGAGCCGCGCTGGCTGCAGGACGAGNNGCGCTTCAAGGAAGCGTTGACCAAGGCTGGGTACGATGTCGAAATCCTGTTCAGCCAGGGCAACTCGGCGACCGAAAAGGCGAACGTCGAGTCGCTGATCAGCAAGGGCATCAAGGTGCTGATCTTCACCCCGCAGGATGCCACGGCCGCCGCCGCGGCNGCGGAAGCGCATGATGCCGGCGTGAAGGTGATCTCGTACGACCGCTTGATTCGCGATACCCCGGCGGTGGACTACTACGTGACCTTCGACAGCGTCGCGGTGGGTGAGGCCTGGGGCCAGTACCTGATCGACAATGCAACCGGCACGGGCAACAACCTGTTCATCTATGCCGGCGCGCCGACCGACAACAACGCCTTCCTGTTCTTCGAGGGCCTGTGGAACAAGATCCAGCCCAAGATCGCCGACGGCACGTTCGTGGTCCAGAACTCGAGCGAAGCGATAGCGGCCAAGGACAAGGCCAAGCTGACGCGCGATGAGATGGCCAAGATCATCAACCAGGTCACGACGAACTGGGACTTCAACACGGCGAAGAACCTGGCCGAGGCCAATCTGACCGCGGTCGGCCCGGCGGCCAAGGGCACAGTCTTCATCGCCGCGCCGAACGACGGCACGGCTCGCGCGATCGCTGACGTCTTTGCTGCTGACAAAGATGTGACCAAGTTCTACATCACCGGCCAGGACGCGGAGAAGGCGTCGATTCAGTACATCATCGACGGCAAGCAGTCGATGACGGTGCTGAAAGACGTACGCACCCTGGTCGATGATGCGATTCGGGCAGCGGTTGCCTTCCTGACCGGCGGCACGCCTGAGAAGACGACAACCTACAACAATGGTGCGGTCGATGTCCCGGCCAAACCGTCGGCCATCATCACGGTCACCAAAGACAACGTCCAGGCGGCAATCTGTGACTCCGGCTACTACGACTGCAGTGAGTTCACCGGTCTCAAGTAGGTCGTAAGGGTTACCAGCAGAACGTGATGCGGGGGCCTGTTCGGTCATCTGCCAGGCATCCACTGCCCGGCAGTGTTGGACAGGCTCCCACCTCACACCCTTGGAGTCCGCAGAAGGCCGCTACCCGCGCGCGCTGTACCCCAGGTATGCCATAAGCCACATCCGGGGATACGGACTCCCCTGGCAGTTTGTCGGAGAGAGCTTGTTCGGATGAATGCAGCCACAATATGCTGTACCACAATCGCTGCCGGCTACTACATGTCGTGCCGCGCCTACTTGCAAAGCGATCTCTCCGATAAACTGCTAGAACATGCGCTATTCTCATGATGGTGGCGCCTACCCGGCATGCCACATTCGTTTGATAGGAGACGCCGCTATGCCCGATCAACCGCCTATTCTGGAGATGAGAAACATCATCAAAGAATTTCCCGGCGTCAAGGCCCTGAACAACGTCAGTTTTCGCGTGGCCAGAGGCGAGATTCACTGCCTGGTCGGCGAAAATGGCGCCGGCAAATCGACCCTCATGAAGGTGTTGAGCGGAGTTTACCCGTACGGAACGTATGAAGGTGATATTCTGTTCGACGGGGAGGTACAAAAATTCGCTGGCATCAACGACAGCGAGAAGGTTGGCATCGCCATCATCTATCAGGAGCTCGCCCTCATCCCCGAAATGACCGTCTACGAGAACATCTTCGTCGGCAATGAGATCAGGAAGGGCTTTCGGATCGACTGGAATGAGACGATCAAACGCGCCAACGAAGCGATCAAACGCGTACGGCTCAATGTCAATCCGGGTACGAAGGTCAGGGCCTGGGCGTCGGCAAACAGCAGCTGATCGAAATTGCCAAGGCGCTGAGCAAAGATGTCAAGCTGCTGATCCTGGACGAGCCGACCGCGGCGCTCAACGAGGACGACAGTGACAACCTGCTCAACCTGATTCGTGGCTCAAAGAGGCCGGCGTGACTTGTATCATGATTTCACATAAGTTGAAAGAAGTGATCGCCATTGCCGACACGGTCACGGTGCTACGCGACGGCCAGACCATTTGCACCCTGGATGCGCACAAGGGTGAAGTGACCGAATATGCACTGATCAAACACATGGTCGGGCGCGAAATCAACAACATCTACCCGACCCGCCAACGTAACCTGTTCAAGACGACGGCGGCCGCCGTCGAAGCCGCCCGGGCCGCCGGCGTGAAGGTGGTTGCCTATGACCGGATGATCACCGACACGGCCGCGATCGACTATTACGTTGCCTTCGACAGTGTGGCCGTTGGCGCACAGCAGGCACAGTACCTGGTCGAGCATGCCAGCGGCCAGGGGAACCCCTGTACCTGTACACCGGCGCGGCGACGGACAACAACGCCTTTTTCTTCTTCCAGGGCGCGTGGGGCGTCCTGCAACCGAAGATTGCGGATGGCACGTTCGTGATCAAAAATTCGAGCCAGGCGGTCCGCTTGCAGGCCAAACCGACCCTGACGCGTGAAGAGCAGAGCGCGATCTTCGGCCAGGTCACCACCAACTGGGACCCGCACACCGCCCGGAATCTGGCCCAATTCAACCTGAACGCCGCGGCCGCGACCGACAAAGGCAACGTCTTCATCCTTGCCCCCAACGATAATACCGCCCGGGCCATTGGTGACGAGTTCGCCGCTGACCCGGACGTCAAGCGCTACGTGATCACCGGCCAGGACGCGGAAGAGGCGTCGGTCCAGTACATCCTGGATGGCAAACAGTCGATGACGGTCTTCAAAGACGTCCGTACCCTGGTGCGAGCCACTGTGGGCGTGGCTGTGTCCCTGCTCAAAGGTGAAGCGCCGGCTGTCAACGGAACCTTCAACAACGGTACCGTCAACGTTCCGACCCTGGAATCACCGGTCGTCGCGCTGGACAGGTCGAACGTCAAGGAAACCGTGATCGACTCCGGTTACTACCAGGCCGGCGGCATGACTAACGTTGCTGCTCATCCACCGCGACTGGCAAGCTGGCCGTAGGGGTCGTTCTACCCACGACGGACGAACCGCGCTGGATCCAGGATCAGAAGCGTTTCCAGGACGCCTTCAAAGCGGCCGGCTACGCGGTCGAAATTCTCTTCAGCCAGGGTGATGCCGCGTGAGAAGGCCAACGTCGAAGCGTTACTGGCCAAAGGCATCAAGGTGTTGATCATCTGCCCGCAGGGTGGCGGCGAAGTGGTGCTCGAAGTCAAGCACTGGAACGCGTACGACCCAGCCGTTGGCCGAACCATCCTCAAGGACGTCAACTTCAACGTCAGGAAAGGCGAAATTGTTGGTTTTGCCGGCCTGATGGGTTCGGGGCGCACCGAGCTGGCTTTGAGCCTGTTCGGCAACCCCAAAGGTTACCGGATCAACGGCGAAATGTTCGTTCGCGGCAAGCCAGGGCATTTTGGACATCCCAGGGATGCGATCAAAGGCGGCATGGCCTACGTGACCGAGGATCGTAAGGGGGCCGGCCTGATCCTGATCCAGGACGTGAAACAAAATATCACCCTGGCCAATCTGCGTGAAATCGCGCGGCGCAGCGTCGTCGATAGCAACGTCGAGGTTCAGATTGCCGAACAGTACCGCCGTTCGCTCAACATCAAGACACCGACGGTCGAGCAGAAGGTGGGTAACCTCAGCGGCGGCAATCAACAGAAAGTCTCGTTGGGCAAATGGCTGTTTGTCAAACCCAACCTGCTCATTCTCGACGAACCTACGCGGCATCGATGTCGGCGCGAAATACGAAATTTACACCATCATGACGCAGCTTGTGCAGGAGGGTATGAGCATCATCATGATCTCATCGGAACTGCCCGAAGTCCTGGGGATGAGTGATCGGGTGTATGTGGTTTCGTCTGGCCGCATCACCGGCGAACTGCCCATCGAAGAAGCAACCCAAGAGAAAATCATGCAGCTGGCTACCAATTAAGGAGGCCCAAATGTCATCTGTCCCGCAACCCCAGGAAGCAGGCCATTCATTTGGCAGCGATCTGCTACACGTGCTGCGTCAGAATATCCGCCAGTACGGCATGTTTATTGCCCTGTTCGTCATCTGGATATTTTTCGGAGTAGCAACGCAGGGTCTCTTCCTGACCTCCCGCAACATCAGTAACCTGCTGAACCAAACCGGTTACATCGCCGTACTGGCGGTCGGTGTAACGCTGATCATTGTGATCCGACACATCGACCTGTCGATTGGCTTCCTCCTGGGCTTTCTCGGCGCGGTTGCCGCCATCGCGCTCAAGGTGTGGGGCTTACCGGTTTGGGTGGTTATTCCGGGTGTGCTGCTGCTGGGCACCGTGCTCGGCACGCTCCCAGCATTCATGGTGGCCAATCTTGGTATCCCGGCCTTTGTGGCGACGCTGGCCGGCTGGTTGGTGTACCGCGGCTTACTCGTGGTTGTACTCTCCGGCACGGGCACCATCATCATTGCCGACGAGATCTTCAACGCGATTGGCAACGGCTATATACCGGATATTCTGCCAGCTAATACGGGGTTCCTACCCGGCGTACACAAGCTGACGCTGATCCTGGGTGTGCTCGCCATCATCTGGTACATCATCAGCCAGATCAATGGTCGTCACAAGAAACAGGCCTACAACTTCGAGGTTCTACCCAACAGTATCTTCGTTTTACAGCTGGCCTTTGTGGCGATTCTGGGACTGCTGGCGACCTGGGTTCTGGCGGGCTACAATGGCCTGTCCTGGACGGTCGTCATCATGCTGATCGTGGTGGCCATCTACCAGTTCATGACCACGCAGACCGTCCTGGGCCGGCATATCTATGCCGTCGGCGGCAACCCTGAAGCCGCGCANGCCAGCGGTATCAGCGTCAAGCGGATCACCTACATCGTGTTCTGTTCGATGAGTATGCTGGCCGCGCTTGCCGGCATCATGTTTGCCTCCCGCCTGCGTTCGGCCTCNCCCCAGGCCGGCACCGGGTTCGAGCTGGACGCGATCGCCGCCGCGTTCATCGGCGGTGTCTCAGCGGCCGGCGGCGTAGGCAGCATCGTCGGCTCCCTGATCGGCNNGTTGGTGTATGTCTCGCTGACCAATGGCATGAACCTGATGGGCACCGGCAGCGATGCGCAGAACATCGTTAAAGGCGTTGTGCTGGCCCTGGCCGTGATCTTCGACGTCGCGACCCGCAGCCGCGCGAAGTAGGCGCTGGGGATAGGGGGATAGGGGATAGGGGATAGGGGATAGGAAATAGGAAATAGGAAATAGGGGATAGGAGATAGGGGTTAGGGGCTGGGGGATAGGGCTGGCGACCAGGTATTGCTGCAGTGCATCTTGTCAGATTCCAGGCCCCCACCCCCAACCCCAACCCCAACCCCCAACCCCCAACCCCCAACCCCCAACCCTCAACCCCAACCCCCAACCCCCAACCCCAACCCCAACCCCCAACCCCCAACCCCAACCCCGACCCCCAACCCCAACCCCCAACCCCCAACCCCCATTTCGATCACCGCTGATACTGATCTGCGCCTGTGCCGGTTTTTGGATTGTCGAACGGCTACTGGCTGCGCGCAGGCAGCTTACGACACTGAGGTGCTGAGGAAGCGCTCATTGAAACGCTGCAAAGAATCAGACTATGGCAGGGACCACCCATGCCGCGGCACACCACAGCATCACACCGATGAAACACCGGTCGCGAGGTGGCTTTGTGTGTGATGTGCGACGACGGCGGGAAGGGATGATGATCAGCGCACCTCGCTCTCCCCTGCCGGAACTCGATGATCGCGACCAGCATGAAGTACATGGCGGCCAGGCAGAGGGCGAAGAGCGCGGAGAAGACGAACGTCGAGGCGTTGGCCACGGGATGGCGTACGAGGTGGGCGATGTCCAACAGCANGGCCCGAGGATCGGCCAGCACATCCCAGCTGTTCCAGCGTGGAAAACGTCCCAGGTAAACCCCAAAACCGCTCAGCGCCAACACCCCCAGGGCGAATACCCAGCTCACCCGCACGCCGGCCGAGCGCCGCACGAGCGACTGCATCAAATACAGCGAAATCAGCCCCAAAAAGGCCCCCGTCCACGCGAAGCTGATCAGCAGGATCAGATCGTACCACAGCGGCACGTTGCCCCGCGCCGNCAGGTGCAGGATATCGGTCAGGATGTAGGGCGCGTTGGGGAAAAAGAGCAGCCAGAAGACCAGACAGGGCAGCACCAGCAGCCAGTCCTGCCAGCGGCCGCGCCGCCCCAGGTTGTAGGCCAGCAGCGCACCCAGCATCGGCAGCCAGGCCAGGAACAGGTTCCAGACCAGGCCGGCGTAGCCGGTGCTGCGCATAGACGGCGCGCACCATCAACTGTANNCCAGGCACACCGCCGTGGCGAAGGCCAGCGCGGCAAGCACTGCGACCTGCCGCCGGTGCGTGGTTGTCAGGCGAGTCAAGAGTACCATTACCGTCTTCCTCCGAGGAACCTTCAGCGCGACCAATCCCCAGATCAACTCTCTACCTGGTATGAGCCTAGACGTTTGTCGACCCTGTTTGGTTCACCTGAGCCTGTTTTCGACATAGAACGCAAGTTCTCAGACAATATCTTACAGTTCGACTGCGCTGCACCACAAGATGTAGATCAAGTGCGGTATTCGCTCATATGATCTGCGCGACAGCTTGTGGTATCGTATCCGACAATCCCTATCGGTTGGGGTGTCGAAAACAGGCTGAATACGCGCGGACGAGACATCGGCCAGGGTCAGACCATGGCAGGGACTGACGGCGCCCGTGAGCCGGGCTGTCTGAGCGATAAACGAGCAACGTCACCTGCTCATTTGTTTGACAGGAGGCTTGAATCATTGTACCATGAAACCAGATGTGTACCAGACCTGACCCGTGCGTCATACGGACGCGGGCAGGTAGCGAACGATGAAAGGATCTCCTCATGGACAAAGAGACTCTGCTCAAGAACCTGAATGAAGACCTCGCCGGTGANGCCAGCGCGGTCATTCAGTACCTGACCTATGCAGCGAAGGCGAGCGGCCCTTACCGCCCGCAACTCGTGCAGTTCTTCATGGCCGAAGTGCCCGATGAGCAACTGCACGCGCAGTTCCTGGCCAACAAGATCGTGGCCCTGGGAGGCGAACCAACGACCCAGCCGCGCCCGGTGCCGGCCGCGCACAACAACCGTGAGATGCTCGAAGCGGTACTGGCGGCCGAGCGACGGGCCACGCGGGACTATACGCAGCGTGCCGAAGAAGCGATCGCCTACGGCGACAAGGGACTCCAGGTCCGNCTCGAAGACATGGTTCTGGACGAGAGTGGTCACGCCGAAGAGACAGAGCGCATTCTGCGCGAATGGCCGCTGTAAGACGCCGGATTAGAGAAACCGGGTTTTGTACCAAGAACCCGGTTTCTGACCGGCCCTGCGTGAAGTAGGCGGTGGGTTGTCTATTCCTGCGCTTGGTCGATGTGTGTCATCATGCTATAATCGGGCCATCACTGCACCCACATCCCACGGAGGCCACCCATGCGTCCCGATCTCCTCACCCAACTGATCGATGTCCTGGCCGCGCTGTACGGCGATGCCGCGAGTGCACGCACGATGGCCACGACGGCCGGCCTGCCCCTGGCCCAAATCGCTTTCGATGCCAAAGCCTCGAACACCTGGGCCGCGATTCTGAACGAGGCCGAGCAGCAGGGCCGCACGCTGGCTCTCCTCGACGGGGCGCAACGAGTACCCCAACTACGCCCCTTGCAGGCGGCCCGGCAGGCCTATGATCGCTGGGTCGCCGACGGTCGCCCGAATGGTACGCCGCCGGCCGCGCCACACCACCACCCCGGCGCAGCTCGACCATCGACTACACGCGAGGTTTTGCCCAGCTGCGCGCCTGCCTGCACGCAGGCGCCCGATCAGCTTGCCGCACTGGACACGCTGGAGGACCGCTTTCAGCGCAACCAGCGCAGCGAACGCATTTTCGGCGCCACGCCAGAGACGAAGAGCGAGCACGCCCAGGTGGTGTACGTCCTGAACGAGTTGGCACTGCAGGTGTGTGGGGTGAGCTTCAACGAGATGGGGAGCCGGGACTGAGGGATACCTGACCCCCACTGCGAGAACGCCATGCCTACCATTGCCACCGCCACTGCCCAGCTTGCCGAAACCCTTGCCACGCTCTATCCCGACCACGCCAGCGCGAATCGGATCACAGGGGCGGCCGGCATGAACCGCACGCACATCGCCTACGATCCACGACCGCTCAACTATTGGACCCACATTCTGGCCGAGGCGCAGGCGCAGGGCCGCTACGACGCCCTGCTGTTGGTCGTGACGGGCGAGTACCCTGCCCACCAGCCGCTGCACGACGCAGCCGCGGCATTGGCGGCGCTCATCGACGAACGGCCCGCCGGACCAATGGCCTTCGACTGGGTGGAAATCCCCGCGGGTGAATTCCTGTTGGGCAGCGACCCGACGCGCGATGCTCTGGCCTTTCCCAGCGAGCAGCCGCTGCAGCGGCTCACCCTACCCACGTTTTTNATGGCTCGCGTACCTGTCACCGTGGCGCAATTTGCCACCTTCGTCGAGCGCACCGGTTACCAATCCACCGCCGAGTTGCGCGGCTTTTGCAAAGCACGCACCGGCGCCAGCTGGAAGAAGATCGCCGGCGCCACCTGGCGATCGCCACACGGGCCGGCCAGCGGGGTGCAGCACAAGCAGGACCACCCGNNGACCAGCGTTTCCTGGCACGATGCCAACGCCTTCTGTCAGTGGGCCGGTGTACGCCTGCCGACCGAGCTGGAATGGGAAAAGGCGGCCCGTGGCCCCGATGGCCGCATTTTCCCCTGGGGCGACGACGACCTCAGCGATATCCAGCGCTGTAACTTCGGCCTGTACGTCGGTGACACGACGCCGGTGACGCACTACCCGGCCGGCGCCAGCCCGTACGGTGTGCTGGACCTCTTGGGCAACGCCTGGGAGTGGACCGCCAGCCGCTGGCAGGGCGATTACAGCCCGCCGGCCGAGCCGGCGCCGGCCACGGACGCCGGCCGCGTCATGCGCGGTGGCTCGTTTGCCGATGGCCCGCGCCTGGTGCGCTGCGCCGCTCGCATCTTCGAGTCAGCGGGGAGTTGCCTGGATGTGGTGGGCTTCCGCGTCGTCCGGGATTAGCGTTCGACGGCGGTAAGGAACATGGTGCAGACAAAGACACCCGGCCTCGTCTCAAGGCCGGGTGTCTGTTCACAGGCAAGGGGAGAGCGGGCGTTAAGGGTTGGTCAGGTTTTTGCCGGTGACCGCTACGGCAAAGGGCTGGCTGCCCTGCGGCACATTGTACCCCTTCACGCGCACGGTCCACCGACCGCTGGCGGCCCCATCGAGGAACACGCTCTCGATGACGTTGACCCGGTCAGCACTGCTACCGTTACCGCGGTAAACGGCGCCGCTGGGCGATACCACTTCCAGGTCCAGGTCGTTGACCAGCGTGCGCGACGCCGGGTTACCCGGATAGTCGGTCCATACCAGTGTGACGCTCAGGGTCCCGTACCGCCCGTGGGGCGCCCGAAGTCGCGGCCGGCCAGCGGCATGAAGCCGCGCCGCTGCGCCACCGGCCCACCGCCCACGTCGAAGCTGACATCGTCGATGTAGAAGCTGGAGAGCTGCGAGAAGTCGGTGACCACGCGGAAACGTACGCGCACCGTCTTGCCCTTGATGGNCATTGGCTGGCTGCTGGTCAGGGTATAGGTCTTGTACTGCCAGGANNATTGGTCGCCGGATAGGCATCGATCATAAACGCGTCGACGTAGTGACTGCCGGTGACCGGATCGATNGATTTGGAGGGTAAAGGAATCGTACCCCGACCCCGTCTCCTGAGTTATCGAGTAGAGCCAGAAGCCGAGTGTCGCGGCCGTCGCGCTGGACGGCACACTTACCTGCTGAAACAGCTGATCGTCGGCGTTGTGATAGCCGCCCAGCCAGGCGCCCCAGTTGCCGCTGTGNNCACGTACGCAATATCGGGCGCTGTGCGGATGATTGGGTACGGCCCAGTTGACGTCCACACCGTGGGACCCTGTTCAGAAACCAGGATTGCCCAGCATCTCCGTTTCGGGCTGCGCGGCGGCTGTTACGATTGGCAGCAGGCGCTCACCCTCTTCGACCTGCTTCATGGGGATCGTCGGCGCCTGGTCGGGCCTATTGGTTTAGGCCCCGTCACGACCGCGGCGTCCTCGACCGGCAAGGCCTCGAGNTGCATTGTTGATCGTGAACTGGTAGGTCTTGGTCTGCCCGGTGCTGATGCCGCCGGTGTCGTTGACCAGTTGAATGCGCAGCGGGGACTCAGGAACGACTGCATTGGCGATGTCGACCCGCCCCCAACCGGTAACGTTGTTGGGCCGGCTGTTGGGTATCTCCTGTGTGCTGCCCGTCCCGTACTGGCCGGGCGCGATATTACGTGCGCCGTTGAGCAGTACCGCCTTCACCAGGGCGGCCGGCGGGTTGCTGACGTTGCGCACCGATTGCAGCCACTGACGGACCAACGTTGTCGCGCCGGCGGTGAGCGGCGTCGCCATGCTCGTACCGCCCTCGTAGATATAGTTGCTGTTGTAGACGCCCCAGCCGGTGCCGGCGCCGCTGCCGTGGGAGCGCACGGAGACGATGTTGGTGCCCGNGGCCACGATCTCCGGCTTGATGCGCCCGTCATCCGTGGGGCCACGGCTCGAAAAAGCGGCCAACCCCTGCGGGTTATCCGATATACGGTCGCTGCGGATGGGGTCGACCGGATAGTCGTTGGGCCAACAGTTGCCCCACANGATAGCAGGGCCGCCGGGGTTGAAGCCGCCGCTGCTGCGTTGATTTTCACTGGCGCCTACGGTGATGGAATNTTTGGATGTGCCCGGCGAGCCGATCGAGTCGGGATCGACGACGCCATTATAGTTGCCGTCGGTCCCCTCGTTGCCCGCGGCGAACAGCACGACCATATCTTTGTGGCTCCAGGTAAACTGGTCGACCTGCTGGGCACTGGTGGTGTAACCGCCGTACTGATAAACGCCGCCAATGATGCCGGTTGGCCCGCCCCAGCTGTTGGTATGCAGGCGTGCGCCATCGTTGTAAGGTGGCGTGAAGAGGCTGTTCAGGTTGCTGGGAATACCGCCCAACCCACCCTGCGCGTCCTGCAGAGACTGAAAGACCAGACGCGCTTCGGGNNCGGCGCCGGCGAACGAACTCGCGTAGCTGTGCGTGGCCGGATTACTGCCGGAGTTACGGCCATTGCCCAGGACCGAACCGGCAACGTGCGTGCCATGTGCATTGTGGTCGCTCCAGTCACCCGGGCGGCCCAACGGATAGGTCGCGACGACCCGGCCAGCGAAGTCCTGGTTGATCGTGCCGAGGCTGCCGGTATCGAGGCCCGTATCGGCCACGGCGACGATCTGCCCGTTGCCGTAGAGGTTCACCCCTGACCGGCCAGGCGACTCCAGGCCGTGTTGACNCGTGATGATGTTGCGGCCAACGTCGTTGGCCAGTTTCATGGGGTAGACCGGCTCGAACCACTGTACGGCCTCGAGGCGGGCCACGTCGGCCACGGCGGTCGACGGCAGCTGCACGCGCAGCACTGGCCCCCAGCCATCGTCGGTCGCGCTGACCACGGTGGCCCCCAGGTCGGCGATCGCCTTGGCCAGGGCGTCGACGTCTTCACCGGGAAAACCAAGCACATCCACCGCCACCGCATACTCAGCGGCCTCGGTGCTCGCGCCGAGCAGGTTGGGGCTGACTTTGTACGCCGGATAGTAGGCGCCGATCCAGCGTACGAAGGGTAGCGCGCCGCGTCGGCCAGATTGGCGCCGGCGGCCACGCACGATGAACGCATTGTCCGGCACATANNAATGAGCGGTTCTGAACCCGGAGGCGGCCAGGTCGGACTTCCANNGCTCTTCGACTGGTCCGGTGAACTGGACGATCTGATAGCGACTGGCGGCCGGGTTGTCCAGGCCGAACTCGCCGCTCGGCGGCGCCGCCGCCGCGCGGGNGTCGAACGTGCCCCACTGCAGGCGCAGCACTTGCGATCCCTCCGATTCCTGGGCGTGCAGGCCAGAAGTCAGCGCCAGGGCCATGACAGTGAGCAAACAAAGGACGAGCAGCCAGCGGGGAAGGGTCGGACTATTTGAACGAACTTGCATGAAACACCTCCAGATTGTGAGAGTCAAGCGCACGGAGCAAAGCGTGTAGAGCAAGCAGGGGTACCGCCGGTCAGAATTACACTGGCATACGAGCTCCTTGCTGCAAGATTGAAGCATATCAGAGGATAGGCCTATTATAATCGGACTATGGGATTTCGACAAAGTGATCAGGGAGAATTGTGGGCAGTCGATAGTACGTGCTGATACACAGCCAACGTCTGTGTGGCGGTGTGCGACCAGGAGAAGTGCATCGCCTGGGCAAGGCCCTGCGCACGCAGCGCCGTACGCAGGGCATCATCACCCCACACCGCAGCCAGGGCGGCGGCCATATCGGCGACGTCGTAGGGGTCGAAGTAGCGGACAGCCTGACCGCCCAATTCGGGCAGGCTCGAAAGACGACTGCACACCACCGGCGAACCGCAGGCCATACCTTCCAACACCGGCAAACCAAACCCCTCGTACACCGAAGCCAGTACGGTGATGCGTGCGGCGCTGTAGACGGCTGGCAGGTCGGCATCGGCCACATAACCGGGCAGGTGGACCGCCGCGCGCCGGAANNACGTGGCCAGTTTGTGCTCGAACGCCTCGGTCAGCCAGCCGCGGCTGCCGACGATCACCAGGTGCGCGCGTGACCGGCCTGNGCGCAGGACGAGCAGGGCATCGAGCAGGCGGTTCAAGTTCTTGCGTGGCTCGATCGTGCCCACCGCCAGCAGGAAGTGCTCGGGCAGCCGGTAACGGGCGTGCACCTCGGCAATGCGCGCGCCGGCTGCGGGGTNGAAGTGTGGCGCGGCGGCTTCGTAGATCACGTGCACCTTGGCCGGGTCGACGGCATACGCATGCAGCAGGTCCTGTCGGCTCGATTCGGAGATGGTGATAATGGCCGAGGCGCGTCGACAGAACAGGGGCATCGCGGCGTTGAGGAACCAGTAGTTGAGCCTCTTGTGGTGCTGCGGCAGGTGACGGTAGATCAGGTCGTGCACGGTGAGCACGGTGGGGATGCGGCGCAGCGGCAGCAGCAGGTGCTCGGTGGCATGGTAGANGCCAGCGCCGGGCAGCAGGCGGTTATAGCCGGCGTGGGTCAACTGCCCCAACCACACCGCCAGGCGCCAGGGTTTGTAGCCAGCGCGCACGGTGCGCACCGGCCCGACCGCTGGCGGCAGGCCACGGCTTACCCAATCCGCCGTAGATACCGGCGGGCCAGCCTGGTTGTAGAAGAAGCCGAGGCGCGTACCAGNCTGGGGCGCCAGGGCGCTGGCCAGGCTGGCCGCATAGCGCCCCAGCCCGGCTTTGCCGTTGATTGCGGNGGAGACGTCGAGGTAGATGGTCATGGTACGCCCCCAGCGCAGTTTTTCACCCGTAACGTGATTCATTGTATCATAGAAGGCGCTGGCTGACACATTTATTCTCACGTTCGGTCGAGATTGGAGCGATGAGGCACCGACACTCCTGGTTTCACCCGAGCATGAGTTTGATTGTGACCATAATTGGCCCGATCGGGTCAAAGATGCTGATCGAGCCGATCAACCTGAAGGAGGATCACTGTGGTACACCCAAACCTGGTGAAGTATCTGGACCTGTTCGACAAACGTGCGTTTGCCCACCTGGGCACGACGATGGCCGATGGCACACCGCAGGTGACGCCGGTGTGGTGCGACTTCGACGGCGAGTGCGTACGCATCAACTCANNGCGCGGCCGGCTGAAGGACCGCAACATGACGGCTCGCCCCTACGTGGCCCTGGCCATCTCTGACCCGGACAACCCGTACCGCTTCGTGCAAATTCGCGGCCCGGTGGTCGAGATCACGACCGACGGCGCGGAGGCGCACATCGATGCACTGTCGGCCAAGTACACCGGCGCGGCCGTGTATGGCAACCGGCGCCCCGGCGAGGTACGTGTGACGTACAAGATCCGCCCTGAGCACGTCGCCGGTATGGGCTGAACGGTCGGTTGACAGGCCGTGCGACTCCTCATCACCGCTGACCTGCACTACCGGCCGGCGCAGCGTGACGTGTTCCTCGATTTTGCGCAGTGGGTGCAGGCGCAGCAGCCGGACTGTTTCGTCATTGCCGGCGACGTGGGACACCCGCTGCGCCTGTTTCAACGCGGCCTGCTCTTCAGCGACCTGCGCTGCCCCCGCCTGCTCATCGCCGGCAACCACGACGTCTACCGCAACACCTACAGCAGCCAGGACCTGTGGCAGCGTTGGCTGCCGCAGGTGGCACGTGATGAGGGTTTTGGCTGGCTGGAGGATGAAACGTTCGTTCTGGGGTCGACCGGACTCTGTGGCACGATGGGCTGGTACGACTATTCCTCGCGTACGCCGCAGTTGCCCTACGGCCCTGCCGAGTACCGCCAGTTCAANGGGCTGGTCAACCACGACGCCGATTACGTAGACTGGCCGTGGAGCGACGTTGCCATGGCGCGCTACCTGACACGTGGCTTTGCCGGCCGCTTGCACGCCCTGCAAGCGTCACCGGCCGTGCAGCGCGTGGTCGTCGTCACCCATTGGCCGATTTTCGAGGAATCGGTGNNCCCGCGCGACCCCACAGCGTTCTGGAACCTGCTCAGCGCCTACATGGGCAACTTCACCCTCGGCGAGCTGGTGCGCCAACAGCCCAAGGTCACCCACGTCGTCAGCGGTCACATCCACCGCCCCGGGCAGTGGACCGTTGCCGGCCATCACGGGCCCATCGAGTTCCACATCGTCGGCAGCCGTGACGGGGAGCCGGCCTGCGTGACGCTGACGCTGCCCGACTGACACATCCCGGCCCAAACCTCAATCAAGATGCCAACTTTTCCGAAAGTTGGCATCTTTGTTCAATCGGACTGGGTGGCCGGCGCAGCCTCTACCTCAGGCTTCGGCGCCAGCCGGCCGTACAGGTAGGTCAGTTGATGCAGACGGCTGGCCAGGTAATCGTTCAGGTCGTGGTCCTGACAGCGCCNAGCCCAGTTGCCGCTGGCCCGACCAGGGTAATTCATGCGCGCCACGAGTCNCAGGCTGAGCAGGTCCTGCATCGGCGCCAGGGCCATACACGCCACCGAAGACCACGCCGTGCGAATCATGTCCCAGGCAAAGTCGCTGGCGTCGCNGCCGAGGTAGCGGCGGGCCAGGTCGCGCTCCGCCGGTGTCGNGCTGTTGCGGTACCAGCCGATCGTGGTATCGTTGTCATGGGTGCCGGTGTAGACCACGGTGTTGTGCACGTAGTTGTGCGGCAGGAATGGGTCTTGCGGGTCGCTGCTGAAGGCAAACTGCAGGATTCGCATCCCGGGAAGGCNGAACGTATCGCGCAGGACGCGCACAGGGGGCGTGATGAGGCCCAGATCTTCGGCGATGATCGGCAGTTCACCCAGTTTGGCCCGCACGGTGGTGAAAAATCNCATCCCCGGCGCCTCGACCCACTTACCATCGACGGCCGTCTCCTCGCCAAAGGGCACAGCCCAGTAGGCCTCGAAGCCGCGGAAGTGATCGATGCGTACGATATCGACCTGCGCCAGGGTCGCCTGGATGCGCTGAATCCACCAGGCGTAGCCCTGCTGCTGCATTACATCCCAGCGGTAGAGGGNGTTGCCCCACAGCTGGCCGGTTTCACTGAAGTAGTCGGGCGGTACGCCGGCCACCACCTCCGGCTGTCCCTGGTCGTCGATGTAGAACTGATCACGGTTAGCCCAGGCATCGGCGCTGTCGTACGCCACAAAAATCGGGATGTCGCCGATGATGCGGATACCCTTGGCGTTGGCGTAGGCCTTGACCGCATTCCACTGCGTGAAAAACAGGTGCTGCAAGAATTTCTGGGCCAGCACCGTATCGGCGATGCGTGCGCTCCATGCCTGGAGCGCGGCCGGTTGACGGGCGGCGATGTCGGGCGCCCACGAACCCCAGTTGGCCCCATCATGCGCCTGTTTGATGGCCATGAAGTGCGCGTAGTCGTCGAGCCAGCTGGCCTGCGCCTGACACCAGGCGGTGAAGGCCGCCTGCTGCTCGGACGTAGCGTGGGCTCTGAAGTTGGCGAAGGCCCGCTGTAGCAGGGCCATCTTCCACGGAATCACCGCGCCGAAGTCGACGGCCTGCTTGGGGAAATAGGGAACGCTCTGCACATCGGCGGCGGCCAGCAGCCCCTCGCGCACCAGCAGGTCGGGGCTGATCAACAGCGGGTTGCCGGCGAAGGCCGAAAAACACTGGTAGGGCGAATCGCCGTAACCGGNTGGCCCCAGCGGGAACACCTGCCAGAGCTGTTGGCCACTATGGGCCAGAAAATCGACCCAACGAAACGCAACATCGCCCAGGTCGCCGATACCGTAACGACCGGGGAGGGACGTGGGATGAAGTAATACACCGCTTGCGTGGAAATTGCATGACTCCTACCTTGTGGAACGTAGAACGACCGGGCGGCGGCCAGGTGCTGCGCGGTCATGGCTTCATTCTAGCATAGGGGTAGGGCTGTGCAAGTAGGAAATAGGAAGTAGGAAGTAGGAAGTAGGAGGTAGGAAGTAGGAAGTAGGGGGTAGGAAGTAGGAAGTAGGAGGTGGGAGGTGGGAGGTAGGAGGTAGGAGGTGGGAGGTGGGAGGTGGGAGGTGGGAGGTGGGAAGCAGGCAGTGGGAAATAGAGTTTGTTTGGAGTGCTGTATCTCAACCTGGCGATGCCTGAACAGGAATGACCGGTGGCATGGTTGAAGTCTTCAGTTCTTGTCGGCTTTTGGCGCTCCCTTACTCCTTACTCCATACTCCCGACTCCGTATATCGTATTCCGAACGCGACCGCCGAAGCTCTCGCAGACGCGCGGTCACGGCCGGCAAGCGCAGCAGGAGCAGACCCACGATCATCGCGCCAAAGACCAGGGGCACGCGCACGTCCGCTTTGACCGACCAGGCGTAGTGCACGACCGCCAGCAGCGCGGCGACGTACACCAGGCGGTGCAGATGCACCCAACGCCGGCCCAGGCGCCGGATCCAGCCGCGGGTCGACGTGATGGCCAGTGGAATCAGGAGCAGAAACGCGGCCAGGCCCACCAGGGCGTAACGTTTCTCGAAAATCGCCTCGCGCAGCAGGAATGGGTCGAACGCATAATCGGCTCGACGAAGGTCAGAAAATGCAGCGTGGCGTACATGAAGGCATACAATCCGAAGATGCGCCGCAGCGGCTTGATTGGGTACCAGCCAGACAACGTGATGGCTGGCGTCACGGCCAACGACAGCACCAGCAGCACCAGGGCGGTTTTGCCCGTGCGCAGCGTGATGAACTGAATGGGGTTGGCCGTCAGGTCGTTGTTTGCCGCCTGGACAAGCAGAACGGCCAGCGGGAGCAGCGCGCCGGCATGCGCGGCCGGCCGCAGCCAGCGCGTGACACGCATCAGAAGTTCGCCCGCAGGTCCATGCCCGCGTAGAGGCTGGCCACTTCTTCGGCGTACCCGTTGAAGGGCAGCGTGCGCCGCCGAGCCACTTCGCCGATGCGTCGCTCCGAGGCCTGCGACCAGCGCGGGTGCGGAACGTCGGGGTTCACATTGGCGTAAAAACCGTACTCGCGGCGCGGCGATCATCCAGAGCGACGCCGGCTGGTCTTCGACCAGGTCGATCTTGACGATCGATTTGATACTCTTGAAGCCGTACTTCCAGGGCACCACCAGGCGCAGGGGGCGCCGTTCTGGGGCAGCAGGGGTTTCCCGTAAAGGCCGCTCGCCAGGATGGTCAGGTCATGCAGCGCTTCATCCAGGCGCAGCCCTTCGGCGTAGGGCCACTCGTACCGGGGTTGCGCTGGCCCGGCATCTGCTCGGGGTCGTACAGGGTTCAGCGCACGTAGCGCGTGACCCATCGGTTCGACCGCGTGCAGGAGTTTGGCCAGGGAAAACCGAGCCAGGGGATGACCATCGACCAGGCCTCGACGCAGCGCAGGCGGTAGATGCGTTCCTCCGGCGAGAACTGGCGGAGCAGGGCATCGACGTCGAACACCTGCGGCTTGTGCACCAGCCCACCCACGGTCAGCGTCCACGGGCGCACGCGCAGGTTTTGGCCACCTGGGCCACCGCTTCCTTGTTCGTGGAGAACTCGTAATAGTTGTTGTAGTTCGTTACCGCGCCGAACGGCGTCAGTTCCGTCTGTAAGTCTGGCGTTGGGGCGGGGTTGCACCGGGGTCGGCCGTGGGTGGTTGTGCGGCCGGGGCCAGCGCATTGCACGCGCTCAACACGGCCGGGGCAATCGCCAATGCGCCAACGCCGATCATGAACTTGCGCCGGGAGAGGTAGACCTGTTCGGGTGTGATCTCGGACGATTTGATTGTGCTCATGCTGTCACCCTTTCATTGCCCAATATGGTCGGCTGCGCAGAAAGCTGCTATAATGGGGCACATGTGAGCCTGTGCAGGCCCCCACACAGCGTAATTTTCGGAGGTGCGTATCAGACAGATAAGATAGACGCTAGGATGCACTTTTGGTCACACCGTTACAGATAGCAGCAGAGTTCATTTTTCAGGGAGGTATGTGCTCATGATGAAGGAATTCAGGAGTTCATCCTGCGCGGCAACGTGATCGACCTGGCGGTTGCCGTGATCATTGGTGGGGCCTTTGGGGCCATCGTTACGTCGTTGGTCAACGACATCATCATGCCGTTGGTGGGTATCCTGCTCGGTGGTGTTGATTTTGCCAGCCTGTCATTCAAGGTCGGTGAGGCCGTGATCACCTACGGCAATTTCATTCAGGCTGTGGTCAATTTCCTGATCATTGGCCTGGTACTTTTCCTTATTGTTCGCGCCATGAACAAAGCGTCGCGTGCCAAGGCGGCAGAGCCGGCCGCGCCAGCCGCCGCCGGCGGACGTCCAGCTGTTGACGGAGATCCGCGACCTGCTGCAGAAGCAGTCCCGCTGACAGCGGTCGAACTGGTCGCCCGCGAGCAGTTTGCCGGAGAGACCACCTTGCAAGCAGGTGCGGCACAACATGCGGTGGCCGACAGTGGTCGTGGCACAGCCTGTTAGGGCTGCGTTCACGCAGACAAGCCCTCTCCGACAAACTGCTGGAATGGTTTCGTTCGATAAAGGTGCCAACTTTTCGAAAAGTTGGCACCTTTGCGTCTTACCGTCTGGGAGCCGGGGTTCGTAACGAAGAACCCGGTTTCTCTAGATCCCTGGCCGGCTGATGAGAGTTGAGAAAATAATCCGGCAATAGCCATTGACGGCGAGTCGTCCCTCATGCGGACCCGCCGGGCGATGAATTCGCCCGGCTACATCACGACGCCCCGTCAACGGGGCTGAAAAACGTGTCTGGCATACGTTAGCCCGTTTTCAACGGGCGCTGTTTTGTAGCCGGGGAACTTCATTCCCCGGCGGCAGTGCACACGGACACGTCTGCTCTATTACCGGATCAATTTCTTAACCTTCATAAGCCTTGGCCCCAGGCCGCGGTGATCAATCGGGCGGGGAGAAGAGGTGGCGCAGGGTAAGCTCACGGCGGTCCAGCAGCCCCAGCGATCGCACACGGAAGTTGACCGCATACTCCTGCTCAGGTCCTGGCAGGTAAGTGTGGGCGCCACCGCACGTCAAGTTGAACACCTCGACCTGCGGCGCGCCGCGGTCGGTAGGACTTCGACCTGGCCCACCGCGGACGGGCTGACCGGCCGGATCGACGTTTTGGATACGGAAGTGGACGCGTACCATACTGCCCGGCCGCGCCTGCACCTGGGCCGGCGCCGCTTCGACGCGCAGCGGCAGGTCCTGCACGACACTCTCGATTGTAACGTTGACCGGCTGCACGAAGCGCCAGGCGAGCCAGAGGCCCAGGAGAAGGCTGGCCGTGAGGATGAGCAGTGGAATGGGTCGGCGTGCAAGGTCAGGCATGGGCATGGTGGCCACCTTGCAGTGATGCGTGCAGATAGCGGATCGTCTCCTCGAAACTGAGCACCTCACCGCCGAAACCGTTCTGAAAACGGGCCGCGTCGGTCGGGTCGAAGAAGGCCAGCACGGTTGGCGTGCAGCACTGGCGCACCGCCGGGCCGATCAGATATACCGCCTGTTGGGCGCTGGAGATACTGCCATAGAGGAAGTCGGTGACGAGGGTGGCGGTGACATCGGCCCCGCGCATCGTCAGGGCCAACAACCCGCAGTGCGGGCAGCAGGCCGGCTGCACGGCGCCATCCGACAGGTAGAGGAGCACCTGTGTCCGTGAACCAGGTGCAATGGCGGTCTGGCAGANGCCAACAGCGTACCCCGCCTCGGTTGAAGAATCGACCATGGCTGCGCCGCCATGAACCTTGCGCAGTTTCCCCGCGCTCGAGCGCGCCAGGTCGCGGTGGATCGTCATACGCGAAACACCGAGATCGGCCGCCAGCGCATCCACCTGCAGGTGNNGTTCTGCGCGCAGCGCGTCGAGGATACGGCGTCGGCGCTCGGGCGCCGGCAGGTTCCTGGATTCAGCCATGGTCGATCGTACTCTTTTTGACGAGCCTTAAGCTCGTCAGAGAAAAAGTTCCCGTGTTTGGCCGTGAAAACACTGGAAAAGGCCGGGTGAAAGCGGGAAGTTGTATCTTGACGAGCCCTAATTGGCGCGAATCGCGGCAGTCACGTCCTTGTTGCCCGCCTTCTCGAACATCAGCGTCAGCGGGTAACTGTCGCCCTCCTTGAATTCGGCCTTCTTCTCCAGGCACATGATGTGCAGCCCGCCCGGCTTGAGTTCCACCGTGCCGCCGGCCGGCACCTCGATAGCGCCGCCGGTCACNNCACGCATACCCATCGTGCCATCGTCCTTTTNGAACGACTCGTGCAACTCGATCACGCCGCAGGCCGACGACTGGGCGTTGACCAGTTTGTCGGCCGCGTTCGTGTCGTTGCGGATCACCATGTAGAAGGCGCCGGCCGCCGCCATCATCGGCGAGGCGCGTCCCCACACGTCATCCACCTGGANTGCCCTTGGTGGGGCCGGTGTGGTGGCGGGTGTGCAGGCCGTCAACAGCAGTGCTGCCAGCATGATCGCTGTCAGAACGACTCTCATCCTATTTTCTCCTTCTTTGTCAATTCTGCAAAACGTAGCGCAGGTCGGATGCGATTTCCGGCCCGTGCATCCCAAAAGGAATCGTGACCGCCTGGTTGCCCGCGCGGTCGATGACCATAACGTCGGCCGTGTGGTCGATCAGGTAGCCGGTGGCCGCCGTCCCTTCGTGCCGCGTGAAGCGTGCGCCGTAGGCGGCGGTAACTTGAGCCAACGCTTCGTCGCTGCCGGTGAGGCCGATGAAATCGGCCCCAAAATGCTGGAGGTAGGCCTGCAGTTTTTCCGGGGTGTCACGTGCGGGATCGACCGTCACCATGACCACCTGTACGTCTTGTGCCAGGGCAAGCTCCTGCAAAGCCAGGCGAACCTCGGCCAGGGTCGTGGGGCAGACATCGGGGCAGAAGGTGTAACCGAAATAGAGCATGACNNGACGCCCGCGGAAATCGCTCAGGTGCACTGTCTGACCGGAGGCCGACTGCAGGGCAAAATCGTAGGCCGGCGGGCGAGGGTCGTGCAGCAGGCCATTGACCTGGGGCGGCTGCGATCGCCACACACCGATCACGATGACAGCCAGTGCGACCAGGGCTGCGCCAATCCAGAGGATGCGTTTACGGTGCACAACACCTCCCTGTGTGTGATTTGATGAGATATATCACAGAATCACACGTAGTGTAACAGACCTGATCGATTTCGGCAAGTTCGACACACCTCCCCGGCGCGACCCACAAGGCCTGGGTTCAGGTCGTGACCAGCAACTCTGATTTGAGTTTTGCGGACATGGAGTGGAGGCTTCAGCCGGGTCGCGGCGCCCGCTCCACGTTGGCCAAACCCGGCTAAAGCCGCGGCGCCGCGCCAAATTTGGAATTACTGGGCAGTGACCTGGCGGTCGCGCAAGGGAGGTGCGTGAAGAATTCGACCAAATACACCATCTGGATTACAATGACGTCATGACCGTTTTGTTCGACAAATTTCCGCTGCGCGACCAGGTGACCCTGTCCTGCGGCCCGCTTCCGCAGCCCTACCACATCTACGACGGTCGCGGCCTGCTTATCGGTGGCCTGGCGGACCTGGCCGCAGCGCGCAGTCTGCTGGCCGCACAGAACGTCGTCCCGGTGATTGCCGGGCGACCGAACCTTCATGGCGGTTTGGGTATGCGACTTTACTCAGGCCAGCCTGGGGCCGCACCTCGAGCCAGGTATCGCTCTTCGTGACCCACTACCGTCCGGTCAAGATCGCGGCCAAACATCCCCTGACGCTGCTCAAGGTGATGCTCAGCCGGCCCGATGTTGGTATGTTCTGCCATGGCCTGTGGAACGACCGCGCGACGGTGGTCGCCTACAACCGGGCTGCTCGGCCTCGACGCCCGTCTGGCCACGGCAGAGGTGCGTGGCGACAAGTCCGCCGGCCACTTCGCCTTTTACTTTGAGGATGCCCAGAGCGGCCAGCCCGTCCTGCGCGGTCGAGCGCACTACCAGCCCCGGGCCGCCTCGCGCGTCGGTCTGGCGTTGATGCGTCGGCTCGGCTTGGAGGGTATCCACAAACTGGCCGCGAACCCGTGGGTCTCACTCAAGGTCATCAACCCGATCGGACCGCACCTCGCGGGGAACTACGAAGCGATGACCTATACCGAAAACAAACAGAACCTGCTGCGCTACAGCGACCCCAGCCAGGATAGGCTGGAGTTTGCGGATCCCCGTTATCAGGCCCTGCAGTTCCAGCCACAGTTCGTGCAGCAGATGAGCGGGTTTCGTTTCGTCTACCTCAACCCCAAGCCGTCCTCCGCCCGACCCATCATTCGCCACCCGTAGCCACCCGCAGGTCACAGCTCCCGCTGTGGCAGCTACCTCAACCCCAGCGCAACCTGCCACGAGGATCCGCCGTAAACCGTAGGTTATAGCTCCCGCTGTAATGACATGTTGCTTGTTGGCTCTACTGCATCATGTAGTACTTGTCGTTTACCTAATGATATTTGTTTTCTTGTAAAAAGCGAGTATTAGGGGTTATCTGTACTGAGAGTATAGTATTGTCTTTACCTTTGATAGTATACATATTGGTTCGATTTAGATCTTGATGGGTTAGTATTGCATAAATAATTGATGTTTCTTCATCTATTGTATTCTTGTAATTTGAAACTAGAGATAGCGTAAACTCTTTAGATATATTATTTATGGCTATGGTTTTTTATTTACCATAGATATATAATATATAACCTCAAAGCAGATGATAATGAGAAATAGAAAGAATATAATACTTAAAACCTTTCGCATATTTTAAGTATGTAAGAAAAAATCAGGTTTTCAATAGATGAATTTAACGGTACTTAGAAGGATTAGTAACTTTATTAAAATTAGCATCAAATATATGCTGTCCTCTAAGTATTTCTTTTTCTTTATCATTTAAAATTCCACTCTCAATTATTTCTTGTATTATTACCCATTGTTCATCAAATAATGAGTCATTATCCTGTTTTTCATATAATAATTGATATTTGATTCTTAAAGATTCATGTATATAGATATACATAGCAAAGATATTTATATCATCTTGACTTCTGTTAAAGAATAAGTTACTACTTTTAATCGAAATACCATAAATATTACTGCGAATATTTGTATAAGAAGATAAATAGTCATAACGAAGAGCATTTATATTTTCTATATACCTAGCCTCTAATCCAGAACCAATAAAATATTTTTGTCCAATTGGGCTGGCTAATAGTCTATCTATTTGTTTTTTTAGTATTAATGCCTGATTGTCAGTAAATCCATAAGTGCCTCCGACCAATATAAATATTGGAGGATTTTGATCAGTTTTGTAATACTCATATTTTAGGCTGTCTTGGTTCCTAGCTTGAAGCTGGTCTAAGATATATTTTTCTTCTTGTTCTGGGGATATGATTTTATAATTCCGTATTTGACCAGATTCTACTTTTTTCCATGAGTTTGTTTCTGGGTCAAAATATGAGGTAGCTCTATAATCATCCACACTAGTTACTAGTATGAAATTACCGTCTTTTTCTAATACTTGTGCGCCATATTTGCCTATATCCATCATAAGTGTTCCAGGGAGTACATTGCCTTCTTTATCGACATATATAATACCACCGTTTTTGCTCTGCGATTTTGGTGGTTTACCATTTTTGGTCATCCAATTATTCAGTCCGCTTAATATCATGGTTGTTTCTCCGGATCCATTGATAAAAATACATTAACCTCGTTAATAGATAATAATGATTCGATTTTGCTTATATTTTCCAATAATGCGGACTTACTTAAAGCATCAGTGACCAACTCTTTAACTTGATCTTCTGTGAGATCTTGGGTAGGTAGTGTTTCTAAGAGCTTATTATATGCTTGAGATGATAACACTATTTTGGCATGAGTCTTTTCATCTATGAAAGTTCTGGCTTCAAGCGAAGTAACGTCTAAATAAGTTCTTCCTGCAAACTCATACCTTTCTAACATTTTGGTAATTGTTTCTTGTGTAACTGGAGAGATGTTTCGGATCACCTTTGGGGATGCCTCATCCTCTGGTATCATTAGTGTTAATTGTTCGCCATCTACAGTAGCGCCTACGACATTGCCATCTTGTAAGACAAGCTCATAGGTACCATCTTCTGTTTCTCTTATTTCTTTTATGCCTTCATGAGCTTGAACGAACTTTAGACCTACTGGAGTTAGTTTAGAGAAGATGGTCATCGCAGGGCTTACTCGTGGCTCTGTGTCTGTAGCTGGTTTACCTTGGTTCCACATAAAGATGGTACCATCTGCGTTAACATCTAACTTATCTGTCCTTGTCCAATCTCCCTGTTCATTTACATAACCTATAACTTTGTTTTGCTTTTTCCGAAATCATTATCAGATGAGATCTCAATAGCTTGTATTACAAATTCTCCTTTATTATTTGTGACGAGCTTAAGTTTGTAAGGATTGACTTTTAGTGATTCTGATACATCAAGCGATTTACCGTCTGCACTATGGAATTGATTTAAATCGTTGGTAGCACCTTTTAGAGTGTAATAAACAGGGGCATATTCTCCGTTTACTTCTACCAATCGGAGAAGGGAGCCGGTTGGGAGTTGATCATCTCCGTGAGTTACTTCCCATACTATTTCACCGGATGAGCCGCCTGGCAGGAGAGGCTAAAGCCTGCAACGTGATCCGACGCATTGAAGAACTCCACTTCCTCGTCTATTTTTCTCTGTAAGGCTGGAGGGACATCGGATAGGAGTTGCCCGTAATACCGTGGACTACGAGCCTGCCATTTTCGATTTCTGAATATGGGGGCGAGGGGGCGTTCGGCAACAACGGTAGATTCACCGCTGTGCGGGGTCGGCGGGTGTGAGGGTCGGCGCGACGGGCGTTGGGCCGGCGCAGCCGCTCACGAGGAGGCCGACGACGAGGGCGACGCCGATGAGGGCGCCAGCCGTACACCTTGGTTCGTGCAACCGCTGAGGCGCGAGGCCGGGGAGCGCTTGTTCGCGTGAATGCAGCCACAACAGGCTGCACCGCGATCGTTGCCGGGGACTGGATGCTGCGCTGCGCTTGCTTGCAGGGCGATCTTTCCGACCAACTGCCAGAGTGGTATGTCTGCATGTGGCGCCAGCGCCGGTCTGGTGTCCGAACATCGCGCTCTCCATCAGGGCGGGCCGGAGGCGGCCCGGTTCTGCACGGTATGAGTTCGCATTATAGGCGGCCGCGGCGGTGACGTCAAGGAGGCCGCGCACCTGGCCAGCACCCACAGCGCGGCCTGCCACGAGTCGATGCCGCGCGAACATCTCGTCGGTATGGGGACGGACGGGGACGGGAACCCCGTCACGCCCTGCAGTCACGAGGTCATGCCGTACATGCGGAACAACGCGAGGTGCTGGCCGGCGATGGCGGGCCAGTCGTAGGCTTCGTGCAGGGCGCGGGCGCCGGCCTGCAGGCGCTGACGCAGAACAGGATCGCACTGCACNNGCACGACGGCATCGACGACTGCGGCCACATCGCCCGCGGCCACNNGTAGACGACGTTCCCCCATCCTCGAAATAGGGCAGGCGCGCTGCGGCTGCGTGGTGACGGTGGGCAGCCCATGCGCCAACACCGCCATCAGGCTGCCACGGCTGCGCCCGGCGCCGTCCAGGTAGGGCAGCGCCGCTACGTCGGCCGCCAACAGGTAGGCCGTTACGGCATCTGGCGCGACAAACCCGGTCCAATGCACGCGNNCTTCCAGACCCAGGTCGCTGATCAGTTGACGAATGGCGGCCAGGTACGCGGCAATCGTCGGGTCACTGCTGCCGACCTGGCCGCCGATCATGAGCAGGTGCGCCGGCCTCCCCTGCTCCACCAGGCTGGCCAGGGCGCGTACCAACACCTCGCCCCCTTTGCTGGCGTGCAGGAAGCCAAAATAGCACAACAGCCAGTCTTCATCCCCAGACCNCCACTGCGACCGTACTGCGCGTCGGTCGTAACCCGCCGGCGGCCGCGGGGCGATGTTGCTGCCGATGGGGATGAAACAGGCCCCGGCGGCGCCGCACCCAGGGTCACGTCAGCCAGNCGCCAGACCCCAGCCGTGCAGCCGGTCCAGGTCTTCCACGTTGGTCGCAATGGCAATATCGCTGCGCCGCGCCAATCGGCGCACCACTGCCATACGCAGCCGGCCGGCCTTGGGGAAGATGTAGGGAAACAGCAGGTCATGAAACGTGGTCGCCACCAGNNCGGCCGTCGCGCCCCCGCGCCAGCGCAGATAGTCGGGCAGCAGATTGATGGCCGGGTGCAGACCGTACGCCGCCGATTGGTACTGGATCAGGAGTACGTCCGGCTGCACCTGCGCGCTGACCCGTTGCACGGCCGGCCACGACCCGTACCGCCAACCCGTCAGCGTATGTCGCACGAACGGGGCCTGCACCGTTGGAGCAGGGCCTTCACCGTTCGCCCCGGTCAACACGTGAACTTCGACCTGCTGCGCGGCCAGGGCACGNNCCAGCCGGTCGGTGTAATCCCCGACGCCCCNCTGCTGCGGCGGAAATTCGCCGCTCACGATCAACAGCCGCATCTTCACCCCTCGGCGGACGCAGCCCGCTGCGCAGTACGGTCCAGTACGNCGNCACCCGGCTGGCGCGCAGCGGCCGCTTGTGGCCCAGCAGCCACTTGACGCCCTCTTCCAGCAACTGCCAGACGTACGTGGCCAGCAGGAACAGGCGCAACCCCTCCGCCGCCAGCCGCCCATGATACTTGGCGAAATAGCGCACTTTGCTGGTCTGAAAGCGCACATGCCGCGCGGCCACGACCTGCTCGCTCGATTTGCCCTCGTGGTGAATCACCTCCGCCAGCGGGAGGTATACGACGCGCCAGCCGGCCGTGCGGATGCGCCGGCAGAGGTCGGNCTCCTCGGAGTACATGAAGAACCCTTCGTCCCACGGCCCCACCTGCACCATCACCCGCCGCGGCGTGAGCAGGCAGGCCCNCACCAGCCAATCGACTTCTTGCACGCGGTCGTCGGGTACGTCCTCCAGGCGGTAGGCGCGGGCCGCGGNGTTGTGTGGCCACCACTGCTCCAACAGGGTGCTTTCGCACAGGGCGGTTCGCAGGGTGGGAAAACGGCGACGTGACGACTGCACCGTTCCGTCGGGAAAGCGCAGGCGTGGNNGCAGCGCGCCAACATCGGGATGGTCACGCAGATAGGCCAGGAGGGTCGCCAGGGCACCCGGCAGCACCTCGGTGTCGGGGTTGAGGAACAGCGCCGCGGCGCCACGGCTGGCCATGAACGCCTGGTTGTTGGCCCGCGTGAAGCCGACGTTCGCCGCATTGGCCAGCACCTGTACCCACGGGAATTCAGCCGCCACCATCGCCACCGTGTCGTCGGCCGAGGCGTTGTCGACGACGATCACCTCCAGGGTCGCGCCCAAGGCCGCGGGCGCCGTGAGCTGCGCGCCAACCCGTGCGCCGTCGGNTTCGGACTGCCGGGCGATCGACTGCAAACAGCGCCGCAGCAGGTCTGCCACGTTCCACGAGACGATCAGGATCGACAGGTCGACGTCCGCTGGCGGGTCCATCGGGTCAGTGCTCTGTCAGGTTGGCGCTGGTCATGGTTCTGTGTCTATCCACGAGCGAAGCGGGTGCTTCATATCGGCTGGCCAGGTCTCAATGGTGGCGCACCAGGGTCAGGTCGGCCAGCCGATGAGCGCCGCCCGAGTTTCGTTGTCAGGCAGGGGATCGAGGGCCGCCTTGGCCCGCGCCACGAACGACCCGGCTTCGGCATACGCCAGGTGGATCGCCGGCGACTGCGCGATCTGTCCCACGAGGGCGGCCATCCCAAGCCGTTGGTCTGCCANCGCCAACTCCAGTTGCTGCTGCACGCTCGCCGGTTCGGCCAGTTCCTGCACGTAGTAGAACACCGGCAGCGTCACGGTGCCCTGGCGCAGGTCACTGCCGGCCGGTTTGCCCAGCAAGGCCTCGGTGCCGGTGAAGTCCAGAATATCGTCGATGATCTGGAAGGCCATGCCCAGGTAGTGCCCGTAGTCACGCAGCGCGCCCGCGTCGACATCGCTCGTGCCCAGCAGCGCCCCGCCTTCGGTGGCCGCGGCAAACAGCGAAGCGGTCTTGGCGTAGATGCGGTCGTAATAGGCCTCACGCGGCTGGTCCCAGCGGCGCAGCGCCGACAGCTGGCGCAGCCGCCNCTCACAGATGACGCCCAGCGTCCGCGCGAACAACTTGATCACCCCGATGTGGCCGGTCTCGGCGGCGAAGGCGGCCGNCGCGGCAAACAGGTAGTCCCCGGCCAGCACGGTCGCGCCGCTCGTCCAGACCGCGTTCAGCGTCGGGCTGCCGCGGCGGATGAGGGCGTTGTCGATGACGTCGTCGTGCACCAGCGTGGCGGTGTGCAGCGTTTCGACTGCGGCCGCCAGGGCAATGGCCTGCTCCCGTTCGTGGTCAAANNGAAGCGCGGCCAGCAGGGCCAGCGCCGGGCGCAGGCGTTTGCCGCCGCTGGCGATCAGCGATAAAAATGCCTCGGCCAGCGCGGGCAGCGTTCCCGTCTCGGTAGCGCGCATTTTAGCTTCGACCTGGGCCAGGTCAGCGGCGACGAGGGTCAGCGCATGCGGTTGGTCTGACTTTACCAAAGAGTTCCCCTCACGGATGGCGTTGCCATCCGAAAAACTGGTACGCGGTGGCCGTCGTTTGCGCCGCCGCCTCGGCCAGCGACTGTCCATGCAGGCGGGCCAGCGCTTCGGCCACCAGGACGACCCGCGCCGGCTCGTTGCGCTGCCCACGGTACGGGTGCGGCGTCAGGTACGGCGCGTCGGTTTCGATCAACAGGCGGTCCAGGGGCAGTTGCGCCGCCAGTTGCTGCAAAGNCCGCGCGTTGGTGAAGGTGACCGGTCCGGCAAACGAGAGCAGGAAACCCCAGTCCAACGCCTCCTCCGCCAGCGCCAGATCGCCNNCGAAGCTGTGCAACACGCCCCAGAACGGCCGCGCGGCCAGGGGCGANNCTGCCGCGTCGCCGGCGGCCAGCCAGGCGCGCAGCGTGGCCGCGACATCGGCATGCGCCTCGCGGTCGTGAATGATCACCGGCCGACCCACTTCGGCCGCCAGCGCCAGCTGGGCCTCGAACCCCGCCTGTTGNNTACGGGGTGTGCCACGCTGCCAGTGGTAGTCCAGGCCAATCTCGCCCAGGGCAACGACCTTGGGGTGCGCGGCCAGCGTCCGCAGCTCGGCCAGCGCTTCCTCTGTGATCCCCGCGCCCAGGTCGTTGGGGTGGATGCCCACCGCGGCATAGACGGCATCGTACGTTTCGGCCAGGGCGACCCCTGNCCGGCTGGTGGGCAGATCGACGCCGATCGTGACGATGCGCGTCACCCCGGCCGCGAGGCGCTGCACCACCGCCTCCCGGTCGGCATCGAACGCGTCCCAGTTGAGGTGGCAGTGCGAATCGACCAGGGCCAGTGACTGGCCGGCAAGGGGGCTGCGCAAGGGCGGCCATCGCGGCGGCTCAGCGCTCGATGCCGGCCAGGTGCAGGCCGTCTTGCAGGATCGCCGGCACGGCGCCCTCGTCCATCGTTTCCGTGTAGACCCGGATCAGCGGCTCGGTGCCGGAGAAGCGGATCAACAGCCAGCCGCCGTCTTCCATGATGAACTGGTAACCATCGGTCGTCACTTTATTCGTCACCCGTTTGCCGCCCAACATGGCCGGCTGGGCCTGGTCGAGGCGCTGCCGCGCCTGCGCAAAGGCCTGGTCGGGTAACCGGTAGTCGATGCGGTCGTAGAAGTGCGGCCCGCCCACCAGGTCGAACAGCATCGTCAGCAACTCGGTCGGCTTTTTGCCGGTGCGCACCATCAAGTCGAGCAGGTACAGGTTGGCCAGGATGCCGTCACGTTCGGGGACGTGATCACGGAAGGCGTAACCGCCGCTCTCTTCGCCGCCCAGCATCGCGTGGTGCTCGACCATCGCTGGCGCCACGTACTTGAACCCGACGCCGGTGTGAATCACCGGCACGCCGTAACGNNCGCCGAGTTTGTCCAGCATCGAGGTGGTGCTCAGGGTCTTGACGATGGGGCCGCGCTCGCCGCGCACTTCCAGGAAATACATCGCCACCAGGGCGTAGACCCGCAGTTGATCGACGAAGCGCCCGTGCTCATCGCCCCAGCCGCAGCGGTCGGCGTCGCCGTCCATGATGCACACCACGTCGGCCCCGGCGGCGCGGCCGGCCGCCAGGCCAGCATCGACGTTGGGCGGAATCGGTTCCGGGCGCGTCATTTCGGGAAAGATCGGGTTGCGGGCGCTGTGCACTTCGCTCACCGTCGTCCGGCCGCCGCCCAGCAGGTCGCTCAGCCAGCCGGCGCCGTTGCCCCACATCGGGTCGACCACGATCTTGAAGCCGGCCTCACGAATCGGCGCCAGGTTCACCAGGCGGTGCAGCTGTTCGGTGTAGGCTGGCCGCGGGTCGAACGGCGTGATGCGGCCATCGGCCACACCCTGGCTGAACGCCACCCGCCGCACACCGGTCACGTTGGCCGGAATGCGGCGCTCGATCTCGTGCAGGCCGGCCGGGTCGATCGCGCCGCCGTTGGGGTCACGCACCTTGTAGCCGTTGTCGGTGGGTGGGTTGTGACTGGCGGTAATGTTGATCGCGCCGCGGCCTGACGCCTTCACGCTGTAGGCAATCGTGGGCGTTGGGATACCGCCGCCGCAAANATGCACCGGCACGTCATTGGCGGCCAGCACCTCGGCCGCCGCCGCGGCGAAGTGCTCCGAGGCGAACCGGCGGTCGCCGCCCACCACAATGCCNNGCCGCACGACGTCCGGCGCGTAGGTTGCTTTCAAATAATCGGCAAAGCCCTGCGTGCAGCGCCGCACATTGTCGAAGGTGTAGTCTTCGGCAANTTGCCCCCGCCAGCCGTCCGTTCCAAACTTGATCACAGCACTCATGCCAACGCCCCCTGATTCCACGTTGAATTCGTATGACATCCGTAGTCCGCACCCGGAAAGACGAACCCCTCAGGACTCGTCAAGAAACAACCTCCCGCTTTCGCCCGGCCTGATCTAGCGTTTTCACAGTCAAACACGGGAACTTATTCTTTGACGGTTTGCCACTCAAAAACGATTCGCGCCCATGCGCGAATTCGCGCTCCCTCCCATCAGCGCTTCATGCGTGATCTCTGTCACATCGGCAAACCGCTTCCCCGCCTGCAGGGCCTCCAGGTCGGAGTGCACCATCATGGCCAGCAGCTCTTCNNAGAAGCTCACGACCGGCTCCCAACCAAGCTGTTGACCCGCCTTCGTGGGGTCACCCACCAGGAGATCGACCTCGGCCGGGCGGAAGAAGCGCGGGTCGCTGACGACGTAGTCTTCGTAGTTCAACCCCACGACGCGGAACGCGACCTCGCACATTTCGCGGATCGAGTGCGTTTCGCCGGTGGCGATAACAAAGTCGTCCGGCGTGTCCTGCTGCAGCATCAGCCACATCGCGCGCACGTAGTCGCCGGCAAAGCCCAGGTCGCGGCGGGCATCGAGGTTGCCCAGGTGTAGTTTGTCCAGAATACCGAGCTTGATAGCGGCCACGCCGTGCGAGATCTTGCGCTCCACGAACTCCANACNCCGCCGCGGCGAGCCATGGTTGAAGAGGATGCCCGNAGTCGCGTGCAGTCCGTACGATTCGCGGTAGTTGACGGTGATCCAGTGCCCGTACACCTTGGCCACGCCGTAAGGGCTGCGAGGGTAGAACGGTGTACGCTCGGACTGCGGTACTTCCTGCACCTTGCCGAACATTTCCGNGCTGGAGGCCTGGTAGAACCGAATCTGCGGATCGACGATCCGAATGGCGTCGAGNNCACGCGTGACGCCGAGGGCGGTCGATTCGCCGGTGAGCACCGCCTGTTGCCATGACGTCGGCACGAAGCTCATGGCCGCCAGGTTGTAAACCTCCTGCGGCCGGAACTCGTCCAGCGTCTTGATGATGGAAGCCTCGTCCAGCAAATCGCCCTGCACCAGGGTGATCTGGTCCTGGATGTGTTCGATCCGATCCAGATTGATCACGCTGATGCGGCGCATCATACCGACGACGTCGTAACCCTGGCGCAGCAAAAACTCGGCCAGGTAGGATCCATCCTGGCCCGTGATGCCCGTAATCAGCGCTCGTTTTTGGGTCATACCGTACTCTGATCTCCTGAAGGATAGACTAGGTCGCGCGCCCGCTGCACGCTCGCGCCAGTCGTTCAGCACATCGCGCAGGCTGTCGGCAAACGGAATCTGCGGCTGCCAATCGGTGACGGCGTGGAAACGCCGCGTATCGCAGTAACTAACCGGCACGTCGGACGGTCGCAACCGCTCCCGATCGACCTCGATCTGGATGGGGCAGGCGCTGGCGGCCAGCAGCACATCGAGGATCGATTGGATCGTGCGCGGCTGGCCTGAGCCGATGTTGTAGGCCGCGCCGCTGACGCCGTACTGCGTCGCCAGCCAGTAGGCCCGCACCATGTCGCGTACGTCGGTGAAGTCACGTTGGCTGGACAGATTGCCCACGCGCACGACCGGTGCATGCTGACCGGCCTCGATTTCGGCGATCTGGCGGGCAAAGGCTGGCGCGGCAAAATCGTCGCTCTGACNCGGCCNCACCTGGTTGAACGGTCGTACGCGTACGATGTCGAGCTTGTAGCTGAAGAAGTACTGCTGCGCGGTCAGGTCCTGCGTCGCTTTACTGACGCCGTAGGNGCTATGGGGGCACAGCGGGGTATCCTCGTCGATGGGCAGGTCGGTCGGCTGGATCAGGCCGTACATCTCATTGGAGCCGACGACCAGCATACGGCAGGCCGGCGCGTGCCGGCGCACCGCTTCCAGCAGGCTCAGCTGGGTCTGCACGTTGGNCTCGAACGTCACCCAGGGGTGTTCCCAGGAACCGCCCACGTCCGACCAGGCCGCCAGGTGCAGCAGGTAGTCGGGCCGGATGCGCTCGATGAGCCGCTNGACCCACACCGGGTTACGCAGGTCGCCGCGCCACAGGGTGAGCTGGTCGCGCAGGTGCAGAATGCGCCAGTCGTGGCGGTGCACGATGCCGTGCACGTCACAACCGCTGTGTGCGAGCAGGTAACTGGCCAAATGGCTGCCGGCGAAGCCGGCGACTCCTGTAATCAGGGCACGCATTATCATTCCTGGGCTGGCGCGTATGGGCCAGGCGGGCCATTATAACCCAGGTTAGGGTGAGGCGCAAGACGTGGGATAAGGGGGATGGGGGTTAGGGATTGGGGGCTGCTCGGGGCGCCGCCATCCCTGGTGGCTGCGGAACGGGTTGAACGGATTCGTGGTGTGGAACTCAGCGGATTTCCCAGCGTTGTGCTGGACCATCCAGCACGAGCACCAGTCGATTCAGGATATTGCGACCTACGATCCCATACGGCACAGCTGACACCAGAAAACTACCCGTGAACTTGAACCCAAGCCACTGCATCTGGAGATGTACAGCTGCCAGCGCATCAGGTGCAGCGCCTTCCAGGTATTCGATCTCGTAGGCGACATCCAGTTTTTCAGCTTCGAGAGCCTGCAGTACGCGTTCAGGTACGATCGTTACATCGGNCCCTGTATCAAGCAGCATCGATACTTCATCGATCTGCATACCGTTTGCCGGATTGACAAACGACACGCCAGCAANCGNGGCGGGAGGGTCAAAGTACGAGGTATCGTAGGCCGGCATATCAGGTGTCGCGCGTCACGGTCATGACAAAGTTCGCTGCCTGATGACGATGGCGCAGGTGGGGTGACGTGACCCGGATGGTGGCTGGCAGATCATGCAGCACGTGGGCGTCGGCGGTTGGAGTGTGCGCAGACAGGCTAATCACAAGGTCTTCCAGGTGGTGCAGGGTCTCCTCGATACGCGCCAGCCGTCTGTTCAGTTGTTGAACTTGCAGAGTCAGATCGGCGGTTGGGTCTCCCATGATCAGGTTCCTCCGGTCGCTTGTCCTTGTGACGCATTGCCTTGCTCAGCGTATTTTACCATGCTAACGTGTGTTCGGCAAAGGTGTGGAACGGATGGCTGTCAACGCGGGTGGGACACCGTCCCACCCGGGGAGCGGATTGAACGGATGGCCGGGAGCGCCGAACATAGCCCACTCGGCGCGGTTCGTTTATTCGTTACGCCCATTCGTTGACGGCCGGCGCGGTTGCGATACGGATGGCTGTCAATGGGTCAGGGTTGGGAATTGACAGTTCATCGTTGAGGGTGGCAACGCGAAAGCCGACGTAGACGACGCCGGCGTTGGCCGCGTATCTATGGCGTTTGGCGCAGCGCAGGTTGCGCGCGTCGTCGATGCAGGAGCCGCCGCGCAGTACCCGGCGCACAGGATCGCGGCGGTCAGGTCTTCGCGCCCATCGGCGGGATCGTACGGGTAGGGATAGGCCGGGCGGACGCCGTCTTCTCCCCACAGGCTGGTGGTCCACTCCCAGGCGTTGCCGGCCATGTCGAGCACACCATACGGGCTGGCGCCTGCGGGGTGACTGTGCACCGGGGTCGTGTCGCCTGCGGGGTGACTGCCCTCGGGGTTGGTTCACCCATGGGGTGACTGCTCACGGGGTTTGTTCACCCACGGGGTTGGTTCACCCGCGGGGTTGGTTCATCCACGGACGCGCCAAAATTGGCGTGATCAGGATCGGGCGTTGTATCGCCCCACGGATAGATGCGGCCATCTGCGCCGCGCGCCTTTCCCACTCCGCCTCCGTCGGCAGCCGCACGCCGGCCCAGCGGCAGAAGGCCAGGGCGTCGTGCCAGGAGACGCACGTGACGGGGTGGTCCTGTTTGCCGGACACGTCGGTTTGGGGCTGAGGCCCGCCAGGATGCACCTTCGATCGGCGCCCAACTCGAACCGTTCCAGGCATAGGCCGCGCCGGCCTCTTCGGCGGTCGTCGTGTAGCCGGCGGCGGCCACGAAGGCCGCAAACTGCGCGACCGTCACCGGCACGCGCCATACGAAACGCCGGTACATCGACGCGGTGCTGCGGCGCTCATCGTCGCTGGCCTGGTGGTCACGGCCGCGGTCGCTCCCCATGGGAAACGAACCAGCCGGGATTTCCACCCAGTCGAACGTTAGCGGGGTATCAGGTGCGACGGCAACCGTCTCTGCGCCGGCGGATGGCTCAGCCGCCAGCACGTCGAATAGCTGGCCATCACGCAGCGCCGTATAGAGCACGGGCGCCCACCACAGCGCCTGGTCGGTCAGGGCGCGGCGCGCGCCGCCACGGCGCCGTCGACGCGGCCGTGGCGCGCCAGCTGGTGGAAGAAGCTGGTGAGGAAGGTGGTCCGGGCTGGCCGGGCAGCGCGGTCTGGAAGTACAACACGGCTGGCAGACCGGCCTGGAGCAGCCGCACTGCCAGCTGCCAGAGATCGGCGTGCGGCACACCCAACACGACCAGGGCTTCACCGGGGCCGCGGCCAGGGTGGCGGCCAGCTGGTCGAATGACACCAGGACGCTGCGCCCATCCTCGTCCGCCAGGCGCAACCCCGCCTCGCTGGTGGTGATCACCGCCTCCGCCTCCAGGTAAACAATGGGGAACCCGTCACGCAGCGCCTGTGCCAACCGTCCATGAGTGACAGGGCCGAATGCCAACGAGGTATTGGGTATGGCGCCCAGGGCCTCGTTCGCCCGCGGGCCTTCGCGCACAAACTCAATGGAACGGCCACCATAGGAAACAACATCCGGTGTCGTTGGCGTGACCACCAACGCCCGCGGTCGCTGCCGTGTCGGGAAGTCCTCTGACCCCGATAGGCAGATGCCTCGCGGGCAAAGACGATGTCAGTCTGAGGCAACAAGGGACGCCCCTCCAGGTCGTGCAGGGTTTCCCAGCGCAGGCGGTGCAGCGCCGGCGCGTGGATCCAGGTGCAGTCGGACGCTCAAGGGCGCTGCGGTATAGCCGGCGCGTGCGGTTGTTGTGCAGGCTCTCAGCTGTGCTGGCGAACAGGGTTTTACCCAGTAACTGACCGTAAGCCTGAGGATTGCTTTCGAGGCTGGTCAGGACCCGCTGGTCGAGTGTGAACTCGCGCGGGCCGTCGATGGTCCCGCTACGCCCATCGTAGAGTAACGTTTCGACCACACGCAGGGTGTAGCGGTCGGTCGCGCCGGTTGGCAGGCTGACCTCGTAGAAGACCGTACCAGGGGTCGGCATACGCCGGCGGTGGTGGCGCCGTGAACTGGTCCTGACTGGTCGAAAAGCAGGTCTCCAGGATAGCCCGCGGCTCGGCGACGCGCCAGGAGATCGGCGGGGGCTGCGACAGGAAGTTGTCACGCAGGTCGAGGTAGGTCAGGGTGGCGCCCAGGGCCGCGAGTGTGTCCGGCAGAGTGGTGGCTGGTTGCCGCGCAGGTCGAGCCGGGCCAGCCCTTGGAGTTGGCCAATGCGGAGCGGTAGTTCGGCCAGTTGGTTGCTGGCCAGGTTCAGGGTGTGGAGGGTCACGAGCTGGCCCAACGTCTCCGGTAACTGACGCAGCAGGTTGCCGGTCAGGTCGAGGGTCTGCAGCCTGGGCAGAAAGCCGATGTCGATGGGCAGGCTGGTCAGCTCGTTGTGCGCCAGGCTGAGGCTGGACAGTTGGGGCAGTTTGCCAATCACCGGCGGCAGTTCCACCAGCTCGCAGCGCTCGAGCACCAGCTCACTCAACCCGCTCAGCCGCCCGATGGATGACGGCAGCCGACCGATGGCGTTGCCGGCCAGGTCGAGGCGCTGCAGTCGCCGCAGATGCGTCACCGCGGGAGGGAACTCGTCGATCGTATTGTCAGCCAGATCGAGGTCCACCAGCTCAGCCAGTTTGGCCAGGCTCTCGGGCGGCTCGCTCTGCCCGGTGCTGCGCAGGCTCAGACGGGTCAGGTGGGGCAACTGGTGGCCGATCTCGTCGGGCAGGCTGGCCAGCGGGTTGTTGTCGAGCAGAAGCTCGCGCAGCCCGCGCAGCCGATTCAGGCGCGCCGCGGCTCACGGATCTGATTGTCGCGCAGATCGAGCGTGCGCAGGTTGGGGAAGTCGAACACGGCCGGCGGCACGGCGCTCAACCCCAGGCCGTGCAAATCGAGCGCCTCGACCTGGGCGGCCGGCGTTGCCGGCCGCGGCCAGGTCCGCTCGCGCACCAGGGTGTAGCGCCGACCGTCGAGCAGCTCGAGGCTGGCCGTGGGCACACGGCCCAGCGGCGGCGCGCTGGTCTGGTTGGGGTAGAGTTGGATAACCTGGCGCGCCGTGGTGGTTTCATCCGGCCAGGTGACCGTCACCACGCGGCAGGGTCGGCGGTACGTCGGGCAGGGCTGATCACCCAACTGCGCCGGCTCGCGCAGGACCAGGCCTTCGGGCTGGAGCAGCACACCCAGCGTGGTCCCCTCGCCGGTGGGCAGGGCCAGCAGGTCGGCTGGCAGCAGCCAGCGCCGTGCGGCCGGGTCAGCCGGCAGGTCGCGGCCGCCAGTACACGCACGCCCAGGCGCAGGCCGGCGGCCAGTTGCAGGTCGCGCGCCGCCACGTCTGCACGGCCGGCGGCAGGTGGGCCAGGGCCTCGAGCGCCCACAGGGCCAGGCCGTCGGGATCGGTGGTTTGGGCGTGCAGCGTGGCCAGAACCCGGCTCAGTTCGTGTTCCACCGCCGGCTGGGCTGCGGCGCCGTCGCGGGTCACCAGGTAGGCCACGCGCTCTTCCAGCTGAATCGTGTCGGGCGCCCCCGCCTTCTGCCGGTAACGCGTCAGGAACTGCCATGCCTCTTCCAGGCGGCCGCTGGCCTGCAGGCTCTGGCGCAGATCATCGGCCACGTCGGGGCGCAGGAAGAGCGTGCTGCCGGCCTGATACTCGACCAGCGCGCTGAACCACAGATCGGCTTCGGTCCCGGCATCGGCCTGGGGCAGCAGCGCCTGGCGCGGCGCGCAGCAGGTCGAGCTCGATGCGGCTGGCCAGGGCGAGCAGCCGCGCCAGTTCAGAAGGCATCGCCAGCCTGGCCAGCGCAGCCGTGGCCAAGGCGGCTTCACTTTCGCCGACCGGCCAGGGCGGTGCTGGTTGCCGGTGCGGTTGGGGCGGCGCGTGGCCCCAGTAACGGAGTTCGACCAGGCCGTGCAGCGCTGCCGGCCAACGCGCCGGGCCATAGGGTACGCAGGCTACCAGGCGGCGGCCGCTGTCGCGTACCATGGCGGCAAACTGCCGCCATTCGCCCAACGTGACGGCCGGCAGCGTGAAGTGCGGCGGCGCCATGCCCAGATCCCCCAGCACCAGGACCGGCGTGCCGGTGGGCGGCGGCCGGTAGGGCTGTGGTTCCTGACGGCTGCCCAGGGCTGNTACGCCGCGGGCCGGTGTGCCCTGGAACTGCCAGGCCTCGAAAAACTGACTGCCCAGCAGACGGCGCAGCGCCTGCACGACCTGGCGCTGGTCGTGGCGGTAGGGCAGCAGGGCGTCACCCACGTCGACCAGCACCTGGGCGCCGAAGCGCAGCGTGGGCGTCGGCTCACGCGGAATGGTGCGTGGCAGCGCAGNCCGGGCCAGCGTGGCGGCCAGGCGCGCCACGTCGACGCGCCCCTCGGCCACCGGCACGGCCGCGGTGCGCATCAGCGTGGTGCGCACCCATTGTGGCGCCAGGAGGGCCGGCGCGGGGAGGGCCGCGTGGTGGTGGCCAGGGCCCTGGATTTCTACGTACCACGCGGGCGGGGTGCTGGTCACGGGCGCGGCGGTAGGGCCATCGAGACGGAAGGCCAGGGAGCCGGCCGCCGCGGGCCGCGATCCCGCACTGGGCGGCGACACGGGAGCTACGCCAGAAGGTGCGGGCGGCCCAGGCGGCGGCTCCGGTGTGACCGGGCTGGCCGGCGGCGTGCGCGAGGTGACTGGCGCGGCGCCCACCAGCGGCAGTGGCTCGAAGCCGAGCAGGGCAGCCACCTGATCCAGCGTCTTGCGATTGGCTGGCAGCAGTTCACCGGCCGCGTACCAGGTCGGCCAGGTTGATGGCGGTGTTCATCAGCGCCCCTGCACGCCCTCCTTCCACACGGTCTTGTCGAGGATGTCGTCGAGCAGCCCGGCGGGCAGCGCCTCCCTTGGCGGCGCAGCTCGATGGCCGCCCGCACGGTGTCCAGATATTCGGCGATGCTGATCGACCCGCTGCCGGCTGCCGGCTGCTGGTTCTGCAGCGCCGTCAGCACACGGGCGTACAGGTCGTCCTCCGTTGCGCCAAAGGTCGAACGCGCAATCTCCAGCAGGCGCTCGGGTTGGGGGTCTGCGATGTCGAGCACCACACAGCGGCGCAGGAAGGGTTTGGGCAGCGGCCGCTCACGGTTGGTGGTGATGATCACCAACGGCCGTTCCTGCCAGCGCGTCGCGTCACCCTGGAACCGGACGCGGGTCTCGACGTCGGTCACGTCGAACTCGAGCGAGCCGAGGGCCACCAGGAGGTTGTTGGGCACGTCGGGATCGGCCTTGTCGATCTCGTCGATCAGGAGGACGGCGCTCTGCGCCTGGGGCGGGTCGAAACGGTCCGCGGCCGGGTCACGGGCCGCGGCGCCGGCCGGTGGGCCGGCCGGGCGACCGCGCGCGGCCAATTCACGGTCGAAGATCCACCACAGTTCACGCGGTTCGATGTAGCGGTAGTAGGTTCAGAAGGGATCGTCGCTGGTCGCGACCCCTGGCTCCGCAGCGGCCGCGGGTTCGACGGGTTCGGCGCCGGTCGCCCGGTGCAGCCGCTCCGTGGTGGCATCGGCCAGGCGGCGGACGGCATCGAAGTTCCAGAGCAGGTCCTGCGCCTGCGTGCGCGAGGTGACGACGAATTCGTAGTAGCGCCGCTGCAAGACCCGGGCGACGTTGAAGGCCAGCGATGACTTGCCGCCGCCCGAGGNGCCGCTGACCAGCAGCGGGCGCCCGGTAGCCAGGGCGACGTTGACGGCCAGAACAATGTCGTCGTTGTAGAGGTACAGCTTGCCGTCGCGCTGGTCGCCCGGCTTGTGCGCAGGGCCAACGGCGGCCGGGCCGGCCTCACGGAAGTCTTGCAGCAGAGGATCCGGGTCGAAGAGTTTGTGGTATTCGGTGTTCACGGTCATACCTGCCTGATCCTGTTCATCGTTGTCCGATGCGTTGGGTTGAATCCACGGGCGTCAGCGCCGCATGGTGCGTGGCCTCAGGCGGCCAGGGCGCCGCCCAAGGCGCCAGTCGTCGTAAGCCTGCCGGTCGGCGCCGGCGCTGATGGCCGGCTGCAAGGGTGCAACGCCCAGTGAGCCGGCAACCTCGGGTTGGGCGGACAGAAAGAAGAACGCCACCGGTCCCAGCCGGCCGCGCAGTTCGTCCAGCAGCGCGGTCGGCCAGCTTGCTGCCGGGCAGCAGCAGGATGGTCGGCTGGTGGGCTTGCGTGTTGGCCTCGACCCGCGCACGTACGGCGTCCCACGCGGCATCCTCGTCGGCCGCGGGCGGCGGTTCTGAACCAGTCGTCGGCCGCGACGCTGATGCCGAACGCAGCCTCCAATTGTTGGCGCACCTCACGCAGCGCCTCGGGCGTGGTGGCACGCGGCGGCACCACCGCGACGGGCCAGCAGCGCGCACCCCCGCACGCCAGCAGGCGCGCCGCAGGTACATTTCGGCAATGAACCGGGGGCGACTTCACGCCGTGCCGTTTACGTAGAACGCGCGTGCCTGTACGTTGGGGTGCAGGCTGAGGCGTGGAATGGCCCGGCGGCCCGCAGGTCTACCCAGGACGGCGCCACCAACTCGCGCAGGTCGATGCGGGCATCGCGACTCACCAGGACGCCCAGGTTATCGACCAGCGCGCAGCAGGCCCGGGCCGCCCCCAGCAGCGCACGGCTCCACCAGGCCAGCCAATCGACCCCTTCGGTCTGGGGGACGGGCAGGTTGAGCCGGGCCGCCTGCGCCAGGTGCGCGGCCTGCTGCAAGCGCGCCGGTGTGGCGGGCAGCGTGCGTAGAACCTGGGTGAGTGCGGCCTGCAGGTCATCGATCCGCCAGTCGCGCCGGCGCAGACCGGCGAAGGCTTGCAGGTGTGGGTCGAGCAGCGCCTGGCGTTCGGCGGCCGACATGCCGTGCAGCAGCGGCGCATCGCCCACCTCCAGCAGGTCCCACGGTTCACCGTGCAGGCGCAACTGGCAGGCCGCGTCCAGGCAGAGGACCAGGCGAAAACCGGCATCGGCTTCGAGCCAACTGCGCCAGCGCAGCAGGCGCAACTCGTCGTGCACCCAATTGCCCGGGTCGTCGAGCACGCGTGCTCAGCAGTACCACGGCCCCATCGCAGGCGCCGAGCCGCGCAGCAGTTTGCTCGACCAGGGCCAGCCGGCTGGGCGTTGTCGGCATCGGTCCAGACCACTACGCCGCGCCCGGCCAGGGCTTCGATGATCGCCGCGAGGAGTGGGGCATCGGCCGTGCCGGCGGTGGCGTGGGAGACGAAGACGCGGCGGGGGCACGGCCAGCGGCGGCTGCGGTCGACCGGCGGCCACCCACTGGTTGTAGGCGGCGCGGGCGGTGTGCAGATCCGGCTCGACGGGGTACTCGGCGGCGGCCTGAGCGAGCAGGCGGGGCATGACGCCCTGCTCTTCGGCGGCCTGCAGGATGGCGACCCAGTAGTCGAAGGGCTGGGGGCGTAGGGGATGTACTGCACGCAGGCCGGCCGTGGTGGCCCGCGTACGCGCGCTGATATGATCGCTGTAGGGCTGGGCCAGCGCGGTCGCCAGTTGGTTCAGGAGGTCACCCGGATTGGCATAGGGCGCCTTGGGGGTGGGGGATGGGGTTGGGGGATGGGGGATGGGGGATGGGGGTTGGGGGATGGGGGATGGGGGATGGGGGATGGATGGCTGTTGGGGGATTCGGGGAACGGGTTGAACGGATTTGTCAGGCGGCTGGGCGCCGGCCCGGCGAGGCGTGATTCGTTCATTCGTTCCTCCATTTGTCGATGCCCATTCGCGCATGCACCATTGGCATTCGCGGACGGCGGGCGTATTCGTGGTGTCAGGCCAAAGCGGCGGCGTGGCTGCTGCACTCCAAAGCGGCCTTTGCGCATGCGCGGCCCTTATTCGCGGACGGCATACCGCGCGCTGGGGAAGGGGCCATAGGCCCTTCCCCAGACCCCATCCCCGCAGTCTCTGCATAGGTCGTCCGCGCCACAGGCCATGTCTTCACCCCCACCGTCCCGCCGCAGACCACGTTTTCAGTAGTCAGGAGGCAGCATTCTTCAGGAATCAGAAGTTCAGAACCCAGAAGATAGGGACACAACCACCCGCAACCCCACATTAGAGAGGAAGTCGCCAGGCACGTCCCCGAGACGGAACGCAGCACGCACTCCAGCGAGAATAGTGACCCAGGAACCGCCACGCACCACACGCCGGGCGTCGCCTTCTGGCGCGTTGCGCCCATCGTGGGCGCGGATCGGGTAGTCCTGGTAACGGCTCAGTGTCCACTCCCACACGTTGCCGCTCAGATCGTGCACCCNCTCTGCCGACACCCNCTGCGGGTAGGCGCCGACGGTATTCGTGCGCAGGACGTGCCCCTCGAACGTGTTCGCCTTGCCGGCATCCCAGCCGTTCCCCCACGGATACTTCCACCTCTGCGGACNCCGCGCCGCACGCTCCCACTGCGCCTCCGTCGGCAGACGTACGGCGTGGCCAGGCGGCAGCGTCTCCGACGGCAGCAATCCCTGTTCCTGCGCCCGGCGCAGCACGCCATCCAGCCAGTGACAGTACGCCCGTGCCTCGTACCAGGTGATGCCGACGACCGGCTGCGACGGACTATTGAAGCGCGCATCGTCCCAATAGTGCGGCTGGTCGCGGCGGCGGTCACCATATTCACGTATCGCCGCCGCACGAAACTCATCCTCTGCGATCTGAATGTATTCAGCCCAGACGCGGATGGCCCTGGGAGTCCAGCTGTATCGAGTAGGTATCGAGGGGTCTTGGCGAATCGCACGCCAGATGTCCATCGTTTCCTTCACGGCCCCGCTCTCCGCCTCCTCCCNCCGCAGCCACGCCTGCGCTTCTGCCGTCTCCCAGTGCGCCGCNNCCTGGTAACCGCCGGCCGCCATGAAGCAACCCCATTCCGCATTCGTCACCGGGTACTGACCGACCCAGAAAGCGGCCAGTTCCACTGGATGGCGCGGGCCTTCGTCGTTCGCCGGGAAGCCCGTGGCCTTCAGTTCGTCGATCTCCGCTGGGGTCGATCCCACCTGCCACTTTCCGCCGGGTATGTGCACCAGCGGCGGCAGCAGCACACGCTGCCCATTGACGACGACTTCCCTGAACCGCGGGTCACNCAGCCGGCCCAGCGCCTCCCCGGCTGCCAGCCGGGCGCNGAGATGCACGGCGCCCGACTCGGTCAGGCAGCNGCNCGCGAGGGCGGGGTTAACCTGCTGCACCGCCGCAACGAACCCCGCCAGGTCAGGCACCAGCCCGCCGCCAGGATCGTTGGCTCTTCCCAACGGGTGGTGGGCGGCGGNTGGCAGCGGCTCGTCATCGCGCAGCGGGCCAGGATCGGGCATTTCATCGACCAGACGCGGCGCCTGCCAGCGTACTGCCAGGTNCTCGTCGCGGCAGAAACGATCCACCAAGGCCAGGGCTGCAAAGTATTCCTGCAACAGGTGATGATAGAAACGCACGTGCTCGACACCATCCGGTTCTTCGGCATCGAGCAAGGTGGCGGCGANTGCCATGGTCGACCACGTTGGGGGTGAGAGTGTCAGCAAGCCATTGGGACCATCTACCTGTGCCGGAACGAGCGCCATGANACTCGAGCGCGGTAGTTTCGTGCCGCTGCCGCTGGGCTGGATGCGTTCGGCCACCTGTTTGAGTGCTTCCTGCATCGAGCCGATACCAGGCCAACCCCGGTGATGCCGCAGCTCCTCGCGCTGGAGTAGAAAATCGGTGAAGTTGCGGAACAACTGCGCCACGGTGGTCGGCCACTGGCCNNCCCGCCGCACGACGTACACGAGCATACGCAGGTAGTAGGGATTGCGCACCAGCGACAGCAGCGTGCTGCCGTCGAGACGCCGCCACGTGCGTGCAGCCAGGTCGCCCTGGGGCAAATACTTGTGCAGGAAATCCTGTACCCGCTTGTCGTCCAGTGGCTTGATCTCGACTTCGGGCACGCCCAGCTTTTCGTGGTAATCGCGGCTGCGGCAGCTGACGATGACTTGGTTGCCGGCCCAGTCGTCGATGAACCGGCGCCAGGCGCCCACGCAGCCCGTAGTCACGCNGTCGGCGGCCGGCATTTCGTTCAAGGCGTCAAGCAGCAGCAGGAGATCGCCTTGTCGCAAGTAGTTGCCCAGGTTCTCCTTGCCCAACCGCTGCTCGAAGCGCGCCTTGACGAAGTCAAACGGTGACAGGTAATCCCGGTATTCCGACAGCGGCAGGTAGAGGGNGAGGCGACCCTGGCCTGTCTCCTGGCGCTGCGTGGCCGCATCCAACGCCAGCTTGTACAGTGTAGTCGTCTTGCCCGCGCCCGGAGCACCGGTCAGCGCAAAAGCCGGGTGGTGGGTCGTGGCTTCGCTGATGTCCTTGAGTTCGGTGCGCTGCGNCTGGCGACTGGGCCCTTCACCGTGGCTCTCGACCATGGTGAATTCGGGCGGGAGGTCGCTCCAACCGGGGCCTGCGGCGGTAGTGGNCATCGAGCCGGCCAGGGGCACGAACTGGGACGTCCAGCGGCCATAGTCGGGATGGACGCGCAGGGCCGTCAGATATTCGTTCTCTGAGCTGGCCATGCCCAGCAGCGCTTTGGCCGCCTCCTTGGACAGCACAATGGCCGGCGTGTCGGGTGCCAGGACCATCAGCCGCTCGGAGACCGCATCGACACGCAGGATTGCCTGGCCGGCGGGCAGAGAGCGATCCAGAGTCTGGCGCAGTTGCTGCAGTTGGGTGTTNNCAGAATAACCGCTGAGGAAGATGATCGTGTTTTGGTCAAGGTTGGTACCAGCGGTTGCCTCCCGTCCCGGAAACCCCGCGTCGGGGCGGCCACTGCTCACCCAGGCGGCATAAGCCTGGCACGCCGCCCAGGGCGGCATCGACCCGGTAATCGTCCTGTGCCCGGCGAAGAATAACCTCAGTATGCCCATAGTGCTCAGCTTCTTCCAGGATTGCCACCCAGGCCGCAAACGTCGTCGAACCAAGGGGGATTTTCCAGACGTCGAGGCCCGCGGTGGTAGCCATCGTCATAGCGAGGTCCAGTGTACGATACAAACGAGACAAGGCTTCGGCCAGCTGGGGCAGAATGGTGTAGGGTATAGGCACAGGGCACCTCAGGGCGACGAGACCTCTTGGCGTACTTCAAGTGAAGCCAAATCGATCACCGCACCAACTTGTATCAAGAAATCGAGACCGACAATACCTTGCAGGTCAATGCCATAGTCCACGGCGCCGGCTTCGATCTCAAAATCGTCGGCACGGANGCCACCGAGAGCCAGCCGGTCCACCCGCTTGGTGAAGACAAACTCAGTACCACCTACGCCGCGTATACGATGTACAGCATCCTGCGGCTCGTACTGTACGTCGATTATCTGTAGCCGGTCGACGGCGAAGACACAGCGGGCCGATCCCGTATCGAGCAGAACGCGGTCCAGTTCCAGGTCGCGTTCCCCGTGAGTCAGGGTGACCGACACGAACGGCAGACCGACTTCGATTCGTATCCGCATCAAAGACCCCGGATTCCAAGCCAGTGGCGTTCCTGGACGTCAAGCGTCGAGCGACTGGTGTGAAACACGTACAGCTCACGGTCCGGCGCTTCGCGATGGAGTTGGGCATAACCCTGCATCGCGGATGCCGAATCGGGATAAGCCCCAACGACGGCGAGCTGCTCCAGGATGCGCTCGTCCTGTTCCGAGTGTGCCTTGATAGCTTCCACCAGCAGCCATTGCTGCGGATAACGCTGTCGTACTTCCTGCCACTGCATCGACGCAGACTCCTTTCGCGAGGCAAGCGCCCGCCCAGGCAGGAGCAATCACCCGCTCACAACCAATCCAAAATCCAAAATGAGCAGCCTTGCCCCGGCGCCGTGCCGTTGGGCAGGACGCCGGGGCGTTCCACTATGTGGCCGGCCGCCCACCAGCGGGCGGACGCGACCGGGACCGGGCTACGCTATCATCGTCTTCCGAGCCCGCCCCGCCTCCGTGAAAGTCAGGCTTTGCCGGCCCATTGGAAGATGTTATGGACACAACCACCCGCAACCCCACATTTGGCGTCCTTCCAGGCCCATAGTGTGCGCTTGTCGTCGGCGAACAAGAGGAAATCGTCGACGTAGCGTAAATAGGCCGGGCAGCGCAGCTGGCGCTTGACGAACTGGTCCAGTTCGTTGAGGTAGACGTTGGCCCAGAACTGGCTGGTCAGGTTGCCAATCGGCAGGCCGCGCGNGCGGTTGACCGCAAACAGGTCGTCTCCCTNGAAGTATACCATAGAATACTCATCTTGCAGAACGCCCGCGCCGCCGGCCAGGATTTGATCGATGAGCCACAGCACNNGCGGGTCGGCGATCTTGCGCGCCAGGATGCTGCGCAGCACGGCGTGGTCGATCGCCGGGAAGAACTGTTCCATGTCGCACTGCAAGACGTAGCGGTACTGTCGCGCCCAGGCCTGGGNCCGGTCGANGGCGCGGTGGGCGCCCTTGCCCACGCGGTTGGCGTAGGAATCGCCGATGAAGGTGCGCTCGAACAGCGGCTCGATCATATTGCACAGCGCGTGGTGCACCACGCGATCCGGAAAGGGCGCGGCCGAAATCAGGCGGTGTTTGGGGTCGTAGATGTAGAACGAGGTGTACGGCCTGGGGGTGTAGGTCAGCGCGGCGAGCGCATCCTGCAGGCTGAACAGGTTGCCCTCCAGGTTGAACTCGAAGCGTGCCACCCCACNCTGGCCGCGTTTGCGCGCGGCCTTATGGTAGGCCAGGTAGAGGTTTTCNNAGAAGCTAATGAGCGTATCGTACAGATCGTCGTAGGAGCGGGCCATGGTGGGTGCCTCGGATGGGATGGGGGTGGGGGATGGGGGTTGGGGGTGGGGGTTGGGGGTGGGGGATGGGGGTTAGAGGATGGGGGATGGGGATTCGGGGAACGGGTTGAACGGATTACTGTCAGCGGATTCGGGGAGCGGATTGAACGGATGGCTGTCAACGCGGTGGGACCGTGTCCCACCCTGGGGAACGGGTTGAACGGATGGCTGTCAACGCGGGTGGGACACGGTCCCACCCCGATGAACGGATGCGCTGGAGCGCAGACAACGGCTGTCAACCATCGGCCGGAATGAATGTCAGCGCCGCATCCAACACCTGGGCGATGTCCATGGCTGGTGAAGGATGAATGTCGCCTATGCGATCGTGCTGGTGATGAGGAAAGGTCTCCACCTGCGGATGATGTGCCACATTATCCCAACGGCTGACGACTGCCTTGTCGGCCGCGGTTTGCAGGTGGTAGCGGTATTTGAGGCGTCGAATCGTCGGCTCGGTCATCACATATTCGGCGATGTGCAGCCNCAGGTCCCCAAGCAGGTAAAGAGTGCCGCGAATGTAGCATTCGGTGATATCGATTTCTTCAGAGCGCATTTCCGAACGAACGACGTGCGGCGCCGCGTGAATGATGGCCTGAACGCTCAGGTAATACTCGCGCGCATTCACACGACGACCTGGCTGAGGATCTCGCTTCGCCGCTGCCAGAGATCGAAGCCGCGCTTGGCGGCGTACCAGTCGAAGTAGGCCAGGTCGTCACCTAACTTGCCCGCTTCAGAATCGGCCAGGAATTGCTCAGACGTGATCTGGAAACGTGCTTCGAACGCCTGGCAGGCCCGCTCGTAGGCATTGCGCCGGGTACGCGCCAGGGTCGCTTCACGGCTCAACGCGGCCGCGAGTGTCGCGCGCACGTCGCTCATGTCGAAAGTGACCTGTCCTGTGTGTAAGGTGATTTCCATCGGTCCCTTGTCCTGCTGGCCTGTTGTCACTGGCAGCCTATTCTACCATCCTGCTACGTGATTGGCAAAGAGGTGGAACGGATGGCTGTCATCGGATTCGGGAAACGGATTGAACGGATTCGTCAGGCGGCTGGGCGCCGGCTCGGCGAGGCGTGATTCGTTCATTCGTTCCTCCATTTGTCGATGCCCATTCGCGCATGCACGATTGGCATTCGCGGACGGCGGGCGTATTCGTGGTGTCAGGCCAAAGCGGCGGCGTGGCTGCTGCACTCCAAAGCGGCCTTTCGCATGCGCGGCCCTTATTCGCGGACGGCATACCGCGCGCTGGGGAAGGGCCATAGGCCCCTTCCCCAGACCACGTTTTCAGTAGTCAGGAGGCAGCATTCTTCAGGAATCAGAAGTTCAGAATTCAGAAGATAGGGACACAACCACCCGCAACCCCACATACTCGAGAAAGAGGAAGCCGTCAGGTGCGATCCTACTACGGAACGCAGCACGCATACCTTCGATTGTCGTACCAGGAACCACCACGCACCACACGCCGGTCTGTACCCTGCTGGTCATTGCGCTGGCCAGTTGGTGCATAAGGGTAGTTGTGATCCTGGCTCGACGTCCATTCCCAGACGTTGCCCGCCAGGTCGTACAGGCCCGTTGGTGTGGCGCCCTTTGGGTAGGCGCCCACCGCCGTGGTGTGGCCAATACCGCTCTCGCCGATGTTGGCCTTTTCCTCCTCCCAGTCGCTGTTGCCCCACGGGTAGCGCCGGTCGTCAGCGCAGCGTGCGGCCTTTTCCCACTCGGCCTCGGTCGGCAGGCGCACGACGTAACCGGCTGGCAGTTGGCTGTGCAGCTGGGCATCGAGCCACGCCGCGTAGGCCATCCCCTCGTACCAGCTCACCCAGGCCACCGCCCGGTTGGGCGTCAGGACCTGGCGCTCCCAATGATCGGGTGTCGTGCGCCGCTCCTGCTGGCGCCACTGCCAGCCGGCAGCCGTCCACCATCCCTGTTCCTGGTAACCACCGGCGTCGACGAAGGCGCCGAACTGCGCTACCGTTACCGGATAGCGCGCCATCCAATAGGAATAGGGAATCTCCAGGCGCGGCGGGTTGCCGAATTCGCCAGGGTATGCGTCTGTATCTCCCTGGCGACTGCCCATCACGANACGGCNCGCCGGCACTTCGACGAAGCNCAAAAACGGCTCGGCCTGCCCGCGATAGCGGCATGGCAGGTGCCACTGCGCCGCGGCGAAGCGTGGGTCGCCGATCTGGCCGAGAATATCGCCGGCGGCGGCGCGTTCNNGCGCGACCAGGTGCCCGCCTTCGACCAGGTGCACCAGCCAGTCGCGTGTGCGGTCCACGACGGCCGTGAATTCCTCCCGGCCGGCCGCCACGATCGGCAGCCGCAGTTCGTACACGGCCTGGGCCGCCACCACGGCCAGCCGCCATTGGCCGGCCGTCGGGCGCGTCACCTTGTCCACATCACGCGGCAGCAGGGTTTGGATCGCGCTGACGGCCGCGCCCAGGCCGCCGCGTTTGGCGCGTACGATGCCCAGCAGCGCCACTTCGCGCCACCAGTTGACGTCGGCTTCCAACCTTGGTTTGGCCGTNNGGCCCAGGTCGCCCCGGTTCGAGAGCGCCGCGGCTGCCAAATACTCCTGGAACGAGCGGTGGGNGAACGCGTAGACCCCTGTCCGGCGCTCGATCAGCAGACCAGCCCGGTCTTGCAGGTAACGCAGCAGAGTAGTGATTCCTCTTCACCCAGTTTGCTCCACAGCGGCTTNGAAGGCCAACAGCACCTGATCTTCGCCGATATCGGCCGCCTGGTCGTCGCGCGCCGGCCGTGCGCTGCGCTTNNCGTGCGCCTGCAGAGCCAGGATCTCCAGCGCATGCCGCAGTTGTTCCTCACCCACTTGCAGCGCCTGCGCAATGCCCGGCTCGACCAGCGGCTGGTTGTCGGGCCCAGGCGCACGCGTGCNCTCCTGCCAGCGCGTCAGCAGGAGTTTTACCGCCTCTTCGTACAGGTCGGCCCGGTCCTCCGGCAGCTGACCCCAGCTCGAATGCAATGTCGTCATGAGGGTGAGCAGCAGGGNGCGCACGGCCAGGTCCCNCAGGTAGGGGCGTTCGTCGAGCGCAGTCAACAATCGTTCGGCCCGGCCCTGGGCGCTGCGGTCGTCCCAGCCCATGAAGGGCGCCACCGCCTGGTACCAGCGGCTGACGAAACGCCGCTGCTGCTCGGCGCTGAACGGCGCCAGGGCCAGCACGTCGAACTGCCCCAGGCGCCACTGGCGGTCGGCATAGGCGTAGGGGCGGGCTGTGACCAGGATGCGCGCGTTNNCCGCCGGCAGCACGGCCCGCAGATCCTGGATGGCTTCGCGCAGGGCCTGGCGCCGGCGGTGGGCTTCGGGCACCTCGTCCAGACCATCGAGCAGAAAAAGGCTTTCTTCCTGCAAGAGCCGGCTCTGCCAGTGGGGAAAGGCCAGACGGGTTGCCTCTTCGCCCAGGTGGCGGCGCATGTCGTCTTGCATGGCGCGCCAGATCATCTGCGCACTGCCTTTGTGAGCATCGGCCGGGATGTGGTCGGCCGCGACGTCGCGCAGCAGCAGGCGCACCGGCAGGGCCTGGTGCAGGGCGGCCGGCGCGGCCGGGTGCGTGGCCAGCAGGTAGGTCAGGTAGTTGACGAAGGTGGTTTTGCCCGAGCCGGCATCACCCAGGAGCACAAGGTGGCGCCGGCGGGGATCCGTCACCGCCTCCATCAGAGGGATGCGATCTCGCCCTTCGCCGCGGGCCAGGCGACCGGCCCAGGTTCGTTCGTCCCCGCGTTCGGCCAGCGCGCCGACGACGTCCAGGTCGACATAGATGTCGGGCAGGGGCAGGGGTTGTTCGCCGCTGGTTTGCACGAACTTGACATCGATGACACCCAGAGGCAGGCGCCGGCACTCGTTGGCCAGCGCGGGTAGGCGGCCAGCCAGACCGCCGGCGGCACCTGGTCGGGCGGCACGCCCACGTACTGGTTGCCGAGGAGGATCTGGTCGCGACCAACAAAGGTTCCACCGCGTACCTCGACATTGCCGCCCACCATCGCTCCGCCGCTGGTCTGCACCAGCCGGCGGCTGGCCTCTTCAAGCTGGGCCGTCAGCCGGCCTTTTTGGCGTCGGTCAGCGGGTCGCCCAGGACTTTGCGCAGCGCTTCCAGGCCGAGTAGCTGGGTGCGGATCTCGTTCACTTGCGCCTGCAGGTCGTCGGTAAAGGCGCGCCGGTTCGGCGACCGCTGCCTTGCTCGCCGGAATCAGAAAATCGAAGACGCCGCTGCGTTGGGAATAGAAGTTGGGGGCATGGGCCATGATTTCACGCCAGCCGTAGTCGGTCACCAGAAGAGGAAGTTGTGTGGTGACTGCTGGTATGCTTCGCGGTGCAAATCGAGGTAACCGAAGACGGTGGGAATGGCATCTTCCAGGTCGCTGAATGCTATGACCCCACGGCTGCTACGTGCGGAGACGGGAATCGACTGACGGTAGGCCAGGGGATCAGGGGTGTTCCGCAGGCTGAAGGGCCAACACGGCACAGAAAGGCGCGCTGCTGGTCTGTGATCTGTTTTTTGACCGAGACGTCGTTGTAGCGCGCAAACGCCCAGGCGCCGTGCTCCACATCGTTTAACAGCACACGCAGGCGCTCGATCTCCTCCTGCCAGCGACCGTCGTTAAACGTTGCCATCTCCACTTCCTTGTGACTCCAGCGCACGCTGAAGGAGCTGCTCGGCGATGGGATGCACGTCACACCAACGCTCATCGTTGGCATATTCGAGCAGGCTGAGGTTGTGCAGCACTTCGTACCGCATCTTCGTTCATCAGCGGCTGCCTGCGATATCGATGCAATAAAGTCGTTCATGTTACGTAGTGCGATCGGGAAGGTATAGATGATATGGGCACGCGGCGTCGTGAGAGAAATCGCGTGATCCTGGAAAAGCTCGCGCCGTGGCTAGATCGAGTTTGTCGATATCCTCGACGATGATGAGTATCCGCCGACGGGCGTTGCGCGTAATGTCATCGAGCACTTCATTCATCCTGTCCAGCAACTCGGACAATCGACGTTCCACATAGACACGCATTTCGTTAAGTTGGCTCATAGGGCGCTCGACGTAGTACGTATCCAATTCTGAACCTTCCAAGGGCCGGGATCGAACACGTTGAGTGTGTCGGCAAGGTTTTGGGCAATCATCGGCAATGTACCTTTCTGGACACGAGCCAACTGAGGTGCGTTCAATTCTAGCCTCAAAACACGCAATGCAAACCAGTCGCCGACGGTCGGCACGCCCCTGACTACATGCCTGCCGCGCGGCGGAGCAATTCCAGCGCAGCGGGCGTGGTCAGTGATCGGGTTTCACCACTATCTAAACAGCTGCGATGCCCACGCAATCGCCTGCTGGACCGCCGGCAGCAGGCGGTCGACGGCCGTCGCCGCGCCGGCGGCTGCAGTCAGCAGACGGGCGGCCCCTTCCAGACGGGACAGGAGCAGGGCCTTGTTGGGCGCCGGCTTGTTGGCCTGGTTCTCGACCAGCCGCAGGTCGGCATCGAGTGCGGCGGTGGTGTCGGCGTCGAGGCCGACCTGGGCCACGCTGCGGCGGATCTCGGCCAGGAGGGCGGTGAACTCGGCCAACGACCCGCCCTGCGTGCTGGTGGTCGTCGTCACCTGGTCGCGACCGACGAAGGCGCCGCCGGGGCCGATCGTCACCCCACCGCCGACGTACGCGCCACCGCCGGTATGGATGACCGTGCGACCCTCCGTCGTCACGGGGCTGCTGGCGGGCGTGGCGCCGCCGGGCCGCCCGGAGGCCGCCCAGGCTGTGTAGGCGCTGACCGCCGCGGCCAATGGCGCAAGGTGCGGGTAGTCAGTTCGGGCCTGCTTGAGCAGCGTTTCGGTCTGTCCCTGGCGCTCGGCCTCCTCCAGGATCGCGACCCACGCGGTGTAAGTGGTCGGCCCAGGGCGATCTTGGCCACGTGAAGGTCGCTGGTGGTGGCCAAGGCCGCGGCCAGGTCGGGTGAGCGGTAGGCGTCCGACAGGGCGTCGGCCAGCTGGGAGAGGATGTTGGCAGGAATGGGCACGGGTAACCTCGCAGCGATCATCGAGCACAGATTGCTGTCAACGCGGGTGGGACACGGTCCCATCCCCAGGGAACGGATTGACTCGTATGCGACATCCAGTTTTTTAGCTTCGAGAGCCTGCAGTATGTGTTCAGGCACGATCGTTACATCGGCCCCGGTATCGAGCAGCATCGGTACCTCATCGACCTGCATACCGTTTGTGGGATTGACAAACGATACGCGGGCGCCGGGCGGAGGGCCGAAGTGCGAGGTATCGTAGGCTGGCATATCAGGTGTCGCGTCACGGTCATGACAAAGTCCGCTGCCTGATGACGATGGCGCAGGTGAGGTGACATGACCCGGATGGCGGCTGGCAGATCATGCAGCACGTGGGCGTCGGCGGTTGGAGTGTGCGCAGACAGGCTAATCACAAGGTCTTCCAGGCGGTGCAGGGTCTCCTCGATACGCGCCAGCCGTCCGTTCAGTTGTTGAACTTGCAGAGCCAGATCGGCGGTTGGGTCTCCCATGATCAGGTTCCTCCGGTCGCTTGTCCTTGTGACGCATTGCCTTGCCCGGCGTATTTTACCATGCTGGTGGGTGTTCGGCAAGGGGATGGGGGTTGGGGGTTGGGGGATGGGGGATGGGGGATGGGGGATGGGGGTGGGGGTGGGCGCCGGCCTGGCGAAGGTCAATTCGTTGATTCGTTCCCCCATTCGTTGACAATCCTTCGCAACCCCAATTCGCGGACGGTAGGGCGCGGGCACGTAACTATTGCGTACAACCCAACCCCGTCGTATAATGCATGGCGTGAGCGCGCCCGTGTGGGGTATTGTTGCGTCACGAAGGAGTCACTCTACTTATGGAAAAGCTCGACCTGCGTAAGGAGCTGAAGTACCTGTACGCACCATCGGCCAAAAAGGTGGAAGTTGTCGACGTGCCAGAATTGCAGTTTGCGATGATTGACGGCCAGATCGAACCGGGGCAGATGCCCGGCGCCTCCCCGCGTTCGAGGCGGCGGTCGGCGCTCTACGGGATTTCCTACAGGCTCAAGTTCATGTCCAAGCTGCGCGCCGATAACCCGGTCGACTACAAGGTCATGGGACTCGAAGGACTGTGGTGGATCGAAGAGGGCGAGTTCGACATCACCCAGCCCGGCAACTGGCACTGGACGCTGCTGATCGTGCAGCCGGCGCACGTCACGCCGGCAATGTTCGTCGTCGCCCAGGCCGAGCTGCGNCGAAAACGCCCCAATCCCGCCATCGACCAACTGCGCCTGGCGCCGTTCCACGAAGGGCTGTGCATGCAGGTCATGCACCTCGGNCCCTACGCCGATGAGCCGCAGACGGTAGCGCGCATGAAGGAATTCGCCCAGGCTCACAACTACGAACCGGCCGGCAAACACCACGAGATCTACCTCGGCGATCCACTGCGCAGCGCACCGCACCAGCTCAAGACGATTCTGCGCCAACCGGTCCGCCCGGTCGAGGCCTAGATGCCACGGCCTTTCTCGCCACGCCCCACGTCCCCACCCACGGCCCTGCTCCAACACTGGGTGGCGGACCTGATCCATGTGCAGTCGACCGACCGCGTGCTCGAATTGGGCGACAGCCCCAGCCTGGCCCTGCACGCGGTCGCCTTTCACCTGACCAACGGTCACGTCGTGGGCCTCGATCCCCGTGGCGCACGACTGGACCTGACCCGCCACTACACGGCGCCGATGCGGGACAACCAGGTGTGCGCCGTGCAGGGCATGGGCGAAGCGCTGCCCTTTGCCCCCGCTACCTTCGACAAGGCGCTGGCGGTCGCCGTGCTCGAGGGTGTGCCCGAGCCGCTGGCGCTGCTACACGAGGTGCGGCGGGTGCTGCGACCGGGTGGACTGGTGGCGGTNGTGCTGGCTGCCAGGCGTGACGCCGGCCAGGCTGGGCCGGCGGCCGGCGCCGGCCACACCGGTGAACCGGTGGAAGTGATCGAACTGCTGCTGGCGGCGGGGTTCACCGGCCCGTGGATGCGTACGAACTACTCGGCCTGGGGTGAGGGTCGCTGTGCCCAGGCCACGAAACCGGCGGACTGAGCCGGCCACGCCGCGGCGGCGCATGGTCAAACCACGAACTCATAACACACCAGGCGCTGCGTCGGCTCGGTCAGGGCCGGCGTTCAGCTCGTGGCGCAGGAAGGCCGCCGCGTCGGGCGGCAGGCCGACGTCAGCCGCCGCCTGTGGCTCGGCGCCCAACAGCAGGCGCAGTTCGCGTACGCCGGGCAGGGTCTGACGCACCTGCTGGAAGCCGGGGATGCTGAAGTAGGCCGTGGCCACGTCGACCCACTGGCCGGGCTGGTCGCGCAGGATGGAATCGATGACATCGGCCAGGCGGTGGGTGACGTTGTCGATGACGTAGGGGATGTTCACGGCGATCGCCAGTGGGCCAGAAGCTCTTCGGGTGTCCAGGCGGCGACGGTGGCGGGTGCACGCTGGCGCTGTTCGTTATCGAGCGTGATCAGAACTGCCCGTTGTTGCTGCGCCAAAGCGACGTAGATGGCATCGCAGCCGCGAATGCGTTGGCGTGCCGCGATTGTGGCAGCAATGCCGGCTAACCTTTCATCCACCGAGACGAACTCCAGGTCCCGACGTTGGCGGTATGCTTCGACAACCTGTTCGGCGAGACTGGCATCGGCTCCACCGCGCGAAAGTGCTGCAGCGAGTTCCACAAGCGCGATGGTGGGGGCAAACAGGGTGGCACGTTCAGCCATCAACCGCTGCAAGCTGACTTGAGCATCGATGTGATAAGGCTCATTGGGGCGTGTGGCCGCTACTAACACGCTCGCATCAAGTACATAAGACACAGTCCCCACCGGTTATCGCCTTTGCTCAGCGATGAGTTCTACAGCGGTCTTCTCGCTTTTCCACTGCGCGTCGATCTCACGGCCCAACGCGTCGAGCTTCACCCAAANATCGTCGTCCGGCCGGCTGGCCGCCAGCAGCTGCTCGACCTGGGCTTGACGCGACGATTCGGTCACTGGCAGAATCACGGCCACCGGTTGGCCGTGGTAGGTGACGATGTACTCGGCCTGCTCTTCACGCACGGCGCGGATGATCTCCGAGGCGTCGTTTTTCAGCTCGCGGATTCCAACCTGTGGCATTTCTCCATCCTCCTTACAAAATACAGCCGGCCCGATCACCGTCGCTGTTCCTCGACCAACTCGACGGCGGTTTTATCGCTCTGCCATTGTGCATCGATCTCGCGGCCCAGCGCGTCCCACTCGGCCCAAAAATCGTCGTCCGGCCGGCTGGCCGCCAGCAGCTGCTCGACCTGGGCTTGACGCGACGATTCGGTCACTGGCAGAATCACGGCCACCGGTTGGCCGTGGTAGGTGACGATATACTCGGCCTGTTCTTCACGCACGGCGGATGATCTTCGAGGCGTCGTTTTTGAGCCGCGGATTCCAACCTGCGGCATGGTAGTATTTCCCCGAATGTAGCCAACAATGTAGCTACATCATACCACGATTCGTACGTGCGGACAAACGCGGGTGGCGGTAGTGTCCACCCAATGCATCACTTTATTCAGATGGCCGACCCCAACCACGGCGCGGCTGTCTGACCCGCCGACGATGATCTGTCGGCCACTGTACGGAATGCCAGGCTCCGTAGAAGGCGTGCACCGCGCGGATAGAGCTGCACGACGAAGGCGCGCAGCGCCGCCTCCCGACTGCTGGCCAGGATGATGCCCATGCTGCCCAGGGTCAGCGCTTTGCCCCGAGCACGAACCGCTGCAGATGCGCGTTGCGACAGCCGACCTCGCCCACGCCGCGGCCAGACCCTTTTGGGCCGCGAGCCGCGCTCGACCAACACGAAGTCCAGGGTCTCGTAGTCTCTGGTCAGCACCAGGAGTGCATCTTCCGGGCGGTCACGAAAGCGCCGCGCCAGCGCCTGCGTCAGCGCCACCGTCAGTGCACGCACCTCGCACAGCTGGACGACGATCTTCCCGCCGAGCGAATCGCTGCCGACGCGGCGGATCGTTGGCGGTAGGGTGGGGTGGGATGGCCACCAATTCAGTACGCCGAAGTCTAGCCCACAATGCGGTGATGGTCAAACTGTAGTACCGCTCCCACTCCCCATCCCCCATCCCCCAACCCCCATCCCCCATCCCCCATCCCCCAACCCCTATCCCCCAACCCCTATCCCCCAACCCCTATCCCCCAACCCCCATCCCCCAACCCCATCCCCTATTCCCCAACCCCCATCCCCCAACCCCTATCCCCCAACTTGACGCGGCTATCACACAGATGATACAATTACAACATATGCTATGATTCGACCCGTGACGTGAGGTACAACGATGACCACGATGACCGTGAGCGCGATGGAGCTACGCAAGTCGATTGGTGATATTCTGAACCGGATTCAATACACCCAGGAACGCGTCATTGTCGAGCGTAAGGGTGAGCCAGCGGCCGCCCTGGTCAGCGTGGCCGACCTGGCGCGCCTCGAACAGTGGGAAGCTGCGCGAGGCGGAATTGTTTCAGCTGGCCAAGGCTGTCGTCATGCAGCAGGGGACGGTACCGTTCACCGAGCTTCTCGACCAGTATGAAAAGCTGCACGGTGAGGCAATGGAGTTGCCGCGTGTATCGCCTTGAGGTTTCACCCGCGGTCATCAAGGAGTCAGGCGACCCCAAAGGTTATCCGGCCAAAGTCTACCGCCAAATCACACTCAAGATCTTCGAGTTGAGTCTCGATCCGCGTCCGCCAGACATCAAGCCCATTGCCACCGGTTACCGGGTCGATGTCGGCGAATACCGCATCTTCTACGAGATCGACGATCGGCAGGTGATTCTGATCCTGTTGGTGGGCAAGCGCGGCGATGATGAGATCTATCGCCGGTTGAAGCGCTGGTTGGGTTAGCGGCCCCGGCTCGGCCGTCGACGGGCAGGGGCCACGCATCGACGCCACCCACCCCTACCCACTTGGCAATTCCCCCGACATGCGTTAGAATCCAATTGAACTGAGTGCCTTCGTGGCCCGTATCGTCGCGCAAAGCGAGCCGAGAAAGACCCAATGCTGAGTCGATTACACCTGTGGCCCCCTTGTTTTGCTGGCCCTGGCCTTCCTGACCGCGTGCAGTGGGCCGGCCGGCGCCCCCGCCAACGCCGCAGCCGCCTCCGCGCGAGGGCATGCGATCCAGAACAAAGGCTCCGATACGATGGTCAACCTGGCCCTGGCCTGGGCCGAGGCCTACCGCGTCGACCACCCCGACGTCAAAATCGCCGTCACCGGCGGCGGCACGGGAACCGGCATCGCCGCCCTGATCAACGGCACGGCCGACATGGCCAACGCCTCGCGCNNGCTGAAGGCGAACGAGATCGAGGAAGCGAAGGCTAACGGCTTCGAGCCGCTCGAACACGTCGTGGCGATCGATGCCCTGGCGGTGATCGTCAACCCGGCCAACCCGGTCAGCCAGCTGACGATCGAGCAGCTGTCACAGATTTTCACCGGCCAGATCACCAACTGGCGCGATGTCGGCGGCCGCGACGCACCGATCATCCTGGTGTCACGCGAGAGCAATTCGGGGACTCACGTCTATTTCCTGGAGACGGTGCTGCGTATGGGCGACAGCCAAAGCACCGCCGTCTTCGCNCCCCAGACCCTGCTCATGCCCTCCTCCGTCGGCATCACCAGTGAGATCCAGCGCAACCCCAACGCGATCGGCTACGACGGCCTGGGTTACGTCACCGGGCACGANAAACTGATCGCCGTGGCTCAGGACGCCCATTCGCCCTACGTCCTGCCCTCGGTGCAAAACGGCGCCGATGGCAGTTACCCGATCGCGCGTAGCCTGTACATCTACACGGCCGGNCGGCCCACCGGCGCCATGGCCGATTACCTGGCCTGGATCAAGGGCGCGGCCGGCCAGGCGATCGTGGCCAACCTGGGGTTTGTGCCCCTGCCGCAGGAGTAGAATTTGGACCATGCGCCATCGGCGCCGACGAACCAACCCCGTCGGCGCCCCAGTGAAGTTGTCATCGAAGCCCTGATCTGGCTGGCCGGCGTGTCGACGATCGTCTTTGTCGCCCTGATCTTCATTTTTCTGCTGCTCGAAGGTCTGCCGACCTTTCTCGACATCCCGCTGCGCCAGCTCTTCGGNGCGCGCTGGTACCCCAGCGAAGGGCAGTTTGGCCTGCTGCCGCTCTTCGTGGGCACCTTCCTGGTGACCATCGGCGCGGTCGTCATCGCCGTGCCCCTGGGGCTGACTACGGCGATCTACCTGGGCGAAATTGCGCCGCCCTGGCTGCGTGAGGTGCTCAAGCCGTTGATCGAGGTGTTGGCCGGCATTCCCTCGATCGTGCTGGGCTTNTTAGGTTGGGTCACCCTGGCGCCCATCATCCAGAACCTCGGCGCACCCACCGGGTTGACCGCCTTCACCGGCTCGCTGCTCCTGGCCTACATGGCCCTGCCGACGATCATCTCGATCTCGGAGGACGCGCTGTATGCGGTGCCCAAGGAGTACCGCGACGGCGCCCTGGCCATCGGCGCGACGCAGTGGCAGACCATCTGGCGGGTCGTGCTGCCGGCCGCGCGTTCGGGCCTCGTCATTGCGGTGATGCTCGGCATCGGCCGCGTCATTGGCGAGACGATGGCGGTGCTGCTGGTGACGGGCAACGCGGCCTACATTCCACCCTTCGGCCCCGGCATGCTGTTCAACCCGGTGCGTACGATGACCGCGACGATTGCCGCCGAGATGGGCGAGGTGGCGCGCAGCCTGCACTACAGCGTGCTCTTCGGCATCGGCATCATCCTGTTCCTGATCACCTTCACGGTCAACTGGCTGGCGTCACGCCTGGTGGGGGCAACGGCGGCNCGGCGCAAAGGGGGTCAGCCAGAGCCGGCAGCGGACGCAGAAGCTGGCGGTGGCGTTGATCACCGCCGTGGCCGCGCTGGTGGTCATCCCGGTGATCCTGGTCATCCTGTACCTGGTGATCAATGGTATCGGCGCCATCACCTGGACCTTCCTGAGCCAGCCGCCCACCAACGGCATGACCGAGGGCGGTATCATGCCGGCGATCCTGGGCACGCTGATCCTGACCCTGGGCACCGCGATCGTCACGATGCCGATCTCGATCGCAGCCGCGATCTACCTGGCCGAATACGCCAAAGACAACCGGCTGACGCGCACCATCCGCATGGCCATTGTCAACCTGGCCGGCATTCCCAGCATCGTCTATGGCCTGTTTGGACTGGGCGCCTTCGTCCTGGCGTTGCAGTTCGGCACCTCGATCATCGCCGGCTCGCTGACCCTGGGCATCATGACGATGCCGGTGGTCATCAGCACGGCCGAAGAGGCGCTGCACGCGGTGCCGCAGCAGTTCCGCACGGTGAGCTTCAGCCTGGGCGCGACGCGCTGGCAAACGATTCGCCACCAGGTGCTGCCGCACGCCCTGCCCGGCATTCTTACCGGGATGATTTTGGGCCTGAGCCGGGCGGCCGGCGAAACGGCGCCGATCCTGTTTACGGTGGCCGCGTTCTACCTGCCGACCCTGCCCCGGTCGTTGTTCGACCAGACGATGGCCCTGCCTTACCACCTCTACGTCATCTCGACCCAGGTGCCGGGCATGCCACTGACGATCCAGTACGGCACAGCCCTGGTGCTGCTGCTGATTACCCTATCGCTGACGCTCGTCGCCACCGCCGTGCGCACCAGCGTCCGCCGCCAGCGCGACTGGTGAACGCCCGCTCGCAACCGTTGATGAGCCGGAGTAACGGACCGCCAACATGACGTCACCCAAAATTGCGATCCAGAACGTCTTTTTCACCTACGCCGACGAGACCGAAGCCGTGCGCAACGTCTCGCTCGACGTGTGCCCTAACGAGGTCTTCGTCCTGTTCGGTCCGCGCGCAGCGGCAAGAGCACCCTGCTGCGCCTGCTCAACCGCCTGTCGGACCTGACCGAAGGGACACGCTTCCAGGGCACAATCCTGTTCGATGGCCAGAATATCTTCGATCGCAGCGTCGACGTCACGGCCCTGCGCCGGCGGATCAGCATGGTTTTGCCCTCCCGACGCCGCTGCCCGGTTCGATCCGCAACAACCTGACCTACGGCCTGCGGATGGCCGGGATTCGCGACCGAGCGCTACTCGAGGCGCGTGGCCCGCTCCTTGCAGCAGGCCGCGCTGTGGGACGAGGTCAAAGACCGGCTCGACAGCTCGGCCATGGCGCTCTCGGGCGGCCAGAAGCAGCGCCTCTGCCTGGCGCGCAGCCTGGCCATGGAGCCAGAGGTGATTCTGCTCGATAACCCGACCTCCGGCCTCGACCCGGTGTCGACCGCGGTGGTCGAAGAGACGCTGCGCAGCCTGAAGGCGCACTACACGATCGTCATGGTGCCGCACAGCAGGCAGCGCGGGTTGCCGATCGCGCCGGCTTCATCCTGAATGGCGAGCTGATCGAGGTCGACACGGTGGGGCGCTTGTTCGTACACCCGCGCGATCAGCGGTCCGAAGACTACATCACGGGGCGGTTTGGCTGATCGTCATGAACGACAAGATCGAAGTCCGTGACTTCAACTTNTTNTACGGCTCGTTCCACACGCTGATCGATTTGAACATCCCGATCCGTGAGCGGCAGATCACCGCGCTGATTGGGCCTTCCGGCTGTGGAAAGTCGACCTTCTTACGCTGCTTGAACCGCATGAACGACACCATTCGCGGCNNACGCGCCCAGGGCCAGGTTCTGCTGGACGGCAAAAACATCTACGACCCTGGCGTCGACGTCGTCGAGCTGCGTCACCGCGTGGGGATGGTTTTCCAGCGGCCCAACCCGTTCCCGCAGAGCATCTACGACAACGTGGCCTTTGGCCCGCGGGTGCTGGGGTTGACCCGAAANAACGGCAACCTGGATCAGATCGTCCAGGAGAGCCTGGAGGGCGCCGCGCTGTGGGACGAGGTCCGACACCGCCTGCGTGATTCGGCGCTCGACCTCAACCCCGGGCAGCAGCAGCGCCTGTGCATTNNGCGCACGATTGCCGTCAAGCCCGAAGTGATTCTGATGGATGAACCGTGTTCGGCGCTCGACCCGGTGGCGACGCTGCACGTCGAGGATCTGATGCACGAGTTGGCGCAGGCCTATACGATTGTCATCGTCACGCACAACATGCAGCAGGCCGCCCGCGCCTCGGACTGGACGGGCTTCTTCTGGCTGGGCCGCCTGGTAGAATTCGATCGCACACAGACCCTGTTCACTGCGCCCCGTGAAGAAATGACCGAAGCTTACATCACCGGCCGTCGTGGCTGAGCCGATAGGAGGATTACCATGACCATGCGTCAACGTTTCGATCAACAACTCCTGGAACTGCAGGAGGACGTGCTGAGAATGGGCCGGATGGTGGAAGAAGAGCCGACCATGGCCATGACGGCGTTGGAGGCGCTGGATAAGGCGCTGGCCCGGCAGGTTGTCGTCTTCGACAACCAGATCAACGCCACGCGCTTCGAGATCGAGGAGAAGTGTTTTGCCCTGATCGTCACTCAACAGCCGGCCGCGCGTGACCTGCGCGCGATCGTGACGGTGATGAACATGATCGTCGACCTGGAGCGTATGGGTGACCAGGCCAAAGGTATCGCCAAGGTCATACCGCACCTGATGCGCACACCCGATGTCCCCCGACCGGCNGGAGCGCAGCAGATGGGTGAGCTGGTCAAGCGTATGCTCAACCAGGCGATGACCGCCTACGCCCACGACAACGTCGACCTGGCGCGANNGGTGGCCCGGCAGGACGATGCGGTCGATGCGCTGTACGCCAAGATCTTCGCCCAGATCATGAGTCACATGGCGCAGGTTCGTTCGAGTGCGCAGATCGAGGCCAGTTACGAGGCGTTACGTGCGNNGCGCGAGCTGGAGCGTTTCGGCGACCTGGCCACCAACATCGCCGAGCGCGCCATCTACATGGTCACGGGGCATCTGCAGGAGATGAACATCGACCGCGACGACTCAGCCCAATAACCGTAGGTCACAGCTCCCGCTGTGACGACACGCATGACCCCCGCGTCCTACCACGCCAACTGGCACGACGGCCACACGCCCCCTGCGATTCACTTCCCTGGAACTGCGCGGCGCGGCGTTCGACGAAGGACATCAGCCNCTCGCGCGCGTCATCCGTCTTGAGCAGCACGAGCAGCTGCGGCAGCAGCTGCTCCATGGCCGTCTGGGGGCCGGCATCCTGGGCCAGGCGGGCCGCGGCCAGCGTGGCCTGCACGGCCAGCGGCGCCTGAGCGGCGATCGTCTCGGCAAGCGCCACGGCGCGGGCCAACTGCTCACCGGGCGCCACGACTTCCTGCACGAGGCCCATCCGGCAGGCCTCGGCCGCGTCGAACTCATCACCCGTCAACAGGTAACGCATCGCATTGCCCCAACCGGCGCGCTGCACGAAACGCACCGTCGCGCCGCCAAACGGGAGAATCCCGCGTTTGACCTCGATCTGGCCGAAGCGCGTATTGCTGGCGGACACGCACACATCGGCCGCCAGGATCGNCTCGATGCCCAGGGTCAGGCAGAGGCCCTGCACGGCAACGACGACCGGCTTCGTACGTGCCGGGCCGCTGGTGCCCCAGGGGTTGACGGCCGCGGTCGGAATGAGTTGACCGTGCGTAATGCGTGGAGCCACGGCCAGAAGGTCCAGGCCGGCCGTAAAATGATCACCGTGGGCGAACAGCACGCCGCAGCGTAACGTCGGCGTCTGCTCCAGCTCGCCGTAGGCTTCACACAACTGCTCGATCATCTCCGGGCCGAACGCGTTGCGCTTGGCGACGCGATCGATGCCCATCAGCAGCAGGTGGCCCTGCCGCTCGCGGGTGATACGCCCGCGGTATCGCATGAAGAGGTCATAGCATCTCCTTGTTTATGGACAAGTCTGTCATCAGCCCACCGCACTACCGTACATGCCAGTGTGCGCTTCAATTATAGAGATCGATCATACCCGCTGTCAAAGTGCTGTCGGTATCCCGGTTTCTCTGGTAAATACGCGGGCTGGCATGGCAACCAACAAGCGGCATGCGACCGCACAGGATCGGGAATTCCCCGCTTGCGAAACGGCGAACGACGGGCAAAAGAGAACCAGACCCTCAGAAATTTGATTGTATGCCACTTGTGTGGTATATTTCGGCCTGTTCGGGGCGTAGCGCAGGTCCGTTGGCGCACACGGTTCGGGCCGTGAGGCTGGAGGATCGAAACTTCTCGCCCTGACCCTTCTCATTCTTCTCTCCCCTCCGATTATTTCAGAATCTGCAATGGCTTCCAGTATTTGTCAGGGCAACCCGCCCAGCGGGTCATGTGCTGTACGATGTCCCACCCCTGACAAATGCGCTGCCTGGTGGTCGACTCATCTGCCAGGCAGATTGAACTCGATGAGTCTCGTTGAGTCGTTCCCGTTCCGTGACAAGGAGGTTTGACATGCCTAGACTCGCCTCGTCCATCATGCTGGCCGTGATTGTGCTTTCTGCCATGATCATGCCCATCGCCGCCGCCCCGCCTTCTGCGCCCCCGCAGGGACCCGACACGACACCGGGCCACGGTATCTTCCAGGGCGCCAGCACCGCCGTCAAGTTCGACATCTCCCCACCCCTGCGTGACATCGTACCCCTGGTGGCAAGCCGGGCGCCGCCGCCNGAAATTCCCGAACGCGCCACCGGCCTGGAAGGTGCATTCGGGCCGCAGGACGCCGATGCCGCGGTGCAGACGAGTTACGGCCCAGCNCTGATNCCCGGACCGATCGTCAGCTTCGACGGCCCCGGCAACATCTCCAACGTCTCCCCACCCGACCCGGTGGGCGACGTCGGCCCCAACCACTACGTGGCGATGAGCAACCTGTCGTTCCAGATCTTCGACAAGCTGGGCAACTCGCTCTACGGCCCGGCGCTGAACAACACCCTGTGGGCCGGCTTCGGCGGTGACTGTCAGACCAACAACTCCGGCGACCCCATCGTGCTGTACGACCAGATCGCCGACCGCTGGATGCTGAGCCAGTTCACATCCTCCGGCCCCACCTACTACAACTGTGTGGCCGTCTCGACTACGGCCAACCCGACCGGTAGTTACTACCGCTGGGCCTTCAGCACCGGCAATAACTTCCCCGACTACCCCAAGTACGGCTGGTGGCCGGATGCGCTCTACATCAGCGCGTGAGTTCGCGGGGCCNNGTCCTTCGCCGGTATCGGCGCCTACGCCATCAAGCGCAGTGACCTGATCTCCGGCAACCCAGCCGCCCAGGTGATCAGCTTCCTGGTCACGACCGCCTCGGCCGGCGGCGCCTACAATATCGGCGACGGTCTGCTGCCCTCNGACCTGGACGGCTCGACCCTGCCGCCGGCCAATTCGCCCAACTACTTCATGGGTTCCATGGACAACGGCGGCCCCTACGGCGCGCCACAGGACGCTCTGACCCTGTGGAAGTTTACGGCCGACTTTGTCACACCGGTCAATTCGACCTTCGTCCTGGCCAACACGATCCCGATTTCGTCCTACGATACGATGCCAGCCTTCTGCTCCGGCCGCGCCTGTATTCCACAGCCGGGGACGGCCAATAAAATCGACCACCTCGGCTACCGCCAGCGGCCGCTGCACCGCCTGGCGTACCGCAACTTTGGCGCACACGAATCGCTCGTGACCAACCAGTCGGTCGAGGCATCGACCACGATGTCGGGCATTCGCTGGTGGGAGGTGCGCAGCCCCAACAGCAGCCCGGTGCTCTATCAGGACAGCACGTACGCGCCGGGTCTGCAGGACGGCATCCACCGCTGGATNGGGCCGATCGCGATGGACAAAGATGGCAACATGGCGTTGGGCTACAGCGCCTCCAACGGCACGACGACCTTNCCCAGCTCGTGGTATACCGGTCGCCTGGCCACAGACCCGCCGAATACGATGCCGCAGGGTGAGGGTTCGATCATCAACGGTACCGGTTCGCAGACCAGCAGCAACCGCTGGGGCGACTACACTTCGATGAACATCGACCCAGCGGACGACTGCACCTTCTGGTACGTCAACCAGTGGATCCCAACGTCGAGCGCTAGCGGCTGGCGCCTGCGCATCGGTTCCTTCCGCTTCCCAAACTGTGGCGGTGGTAACCCCACGCCCACGCCCACCCCACTAACCCACCGCCCACGGCGACGCCCACCCCACCAATCCACCGCCCACGGCGACGCCCACCCCACTAACCCGCCGCCCACGGCAACGCCCACGGCCACTCCGCCGCCACAGCGCTGCGCCGCCGGTTACCATGAAGTGACGCTGGTGACCGAGGGCTTCGAGGGCAGCTTCCCGCCGGCCGGCTGGGCCGTGTCCAATACGACGACCGGCTGCGGGGCGCCGGGTGTACCGGACTGGACCAACACCGACCCCGGTGCGAATGGCAACCTGACCGGCGGCACTGGCCTCTTCGCCACCGCTGATAGCGACGCATGCGGCTCCGGTAGCGTCATGAATGCCCAGATGTGGTCACCGGTTCTGAACCTGACCAACTACACCAGCCCCGTAGTCAGCTACTACACCGACTACAACGACCTGGCCACGGGTGGCGACATGGCTTACCTGGACTTCAGCACCGACGGTGGTTCCACCTGGGCCAATCTGCTCACCTGGGACCAAGACCATCGGGGTCCGCTGCTGGTCCAGCAGCCCTTTGCGGGCGATGGCCAGGCCAGCACGGTTGTACGCTGGAACTACGCCAATGCCACATGGGACTGGTGGTGGCAGGTCGATGATGTGACCATCACGGCCTGTGGCCGACACCCCGACCGCCGTCGACATGAGTGCGGTCGACATCAACCCGGCGGCGCCGGCAGCCAGCATCCCCTGGGCCGTCATCCCGGCTGCCCTGGCGGCCACGGCCGGCGCTGTGTGGGTGGCACGGAAGCGAATAGGACGTAGCGAATAGGGCGTAAGGAGTAGGGTTCAGTGATCCCTACTCCCCAGCCCCATCATGCATAACACCACCAGGTCGCAAAGAAGGCAGGTCTACTGCGTGTCTTTGCGGCCTGGTGGTTGTTTTCGCGCATCAGGAAAGGGCCGGTCAAAAACAACCTCCCGTTTCCGGCCGGGGCAGGTGGACAAACTCGCCCTTCGACAGGCTCAGGGCGAACGGTTGGGGGGCAATCCGTGGTGGGAAAGTCCGTATGATTGCACACGGTGAAGGTCAGGGGCGTGGATTTGGCTTTGCGCCGCTTGTGTGGTATATTTCGGCCTGTTCGGGGCGTAGCGCAGACCGGCTAGCGCGCACGGTTCGGGTCCGTGAGGTCGGAGGTTCAAATCCTCTCGCCCCGACTTTACCCCTACCGGTGTCCGCATGGGTCGCATTTTAGGCCGTCCATGAGGACATCGGTTCGCGTAAGCGCCGGATCATCCTCTACCTATGTCCGTACGGATGGGCTGACCTTCGGGAAGAAAAAAGCGCCTGAGACGTTATCAGCACTGGCTGAGGCGTTATCAGACCTGAGTTCTTCCAACCGGAGGCAGCACGGATGAAACAGCTCACACTCTCCCAAACGATCGAAGGCTTCCTGCTCGAAAAGCAAGCCCAGCACCTCAGCCCGCACACCGTGGCTGATTATACCAACGCGTTCCGATCCTTACCTCAACCCCAGCTCCATCTGCCCCCTTCCACCTCCAGCCCGAGCGACAACTGCTGCGGCTTCGCGCGGCGACGGCGTAGGATCTCGCGCTGCGCTGCAGTGGGCACCGTCCNACNGCCGGTTGCTTCGTCGGGCCAGAAGTTGTCGCGCAGCAGCTCGCCGAGCGTGGCCTTGATCTGGCTGCCGGCGCCCAGGGTGGCGATCTGCCACTGGGGGATGAGGTCGGCCTCGGTGCGCGGGTCGGTGGCGAGGACGTGCTCCAACCAGGCAACCGCAGCCATTTCGCTGCGCACCAGGAAGCCGTGTCCGGTGGCGGTCACTGCCTCGCGCGGCAGATACCAGTGACAGTTGACGTGGCGGAACTCGCGCTCCAAGATNNGACTTCCAACTGGCGCCAGGTGAGCCGACGCTGATCTTTTCATTGAGCAGGGTGCGGATGGCCAGACTGTGTAGGTATTGACCGGTGCGATAATCGGGCGCGGGCCGGCAGATAGGTGCTTTTGGACGGCCGCAACGATCAGCGCCTCGATGCGTTCCTGTGCCTCGGGCTGGGCGGCCGGCTGCGCTTCCCCTTGCTTGTGCAGGTTGAGCACGATATCGAAGTTGGTGACCTTCTCCANGCNCTTCTCCCCGCGGATGCCTTTGAACGAACGCTGTTCCTTGTCGAACACCATCGCGTTGACCAGGTCGAAGCCCGCGACCTCGGCGGCCTGCTGGATCGCCTGCCAGATGCGGTCATCGGAGTTGTGGAAGACGACGCTGGCCCATCGACCGGGCTTCAGGACGCGGTGCATTTCACGGAAGGAATCAATCATCAACTGCGTGTATTCCGGCAGCGTGTTCTTGTCCCGATGCTTGACATGCACCACGGCTTCTTTGCGCTGATCGGTGAACCCTTGATTGAGCCAAGCCTCCCAGATGAAGTTGCAGTCGGCGTAGAAGATGTTNNCCGAACCGAACGNGGGATCAGTAAAAACATAGTCAATAACCCCGTCGTTAATTTGAGACAAGCTTGAAGCCGACTCAGTCGAGACAAGCAGTGAGGCGTCAGTCATCGACTCCTTCCAGACTCGTATACAATCGCCAAGCTTGCCATCGATCATGTTTAGCGCGTTGTTTTCCACTGTGAGCGACGCAACATATAACGTACCTGAAATAGGGCCATTGCCACGTTTTCCCATGTTGTAACGAGTCAACTTCGATAGCAGAACTAAGCTGGATGTGATTACGAATCTCAAAGCAGAGCCAGCCTGGCGTCAAGATCAGGATGANNTGGCTCTCAGCCANNACAGGCGAGCTACCGCCCACAGGTTACGTTTTGTGAAGAAATGACTTACATCGGTGATCTGTTGATCACGATGAACCCCACGCCACATTTCCCACTCCTTCTCTTGGAACGGAGTGGTCGGGTGCCAGTGCGGAATCGCCATAGCCTCAATTTCCTTGAGACGTTGCCTCTCTGATTCGGAAACAATATGCTTTGAGCGTCGGGGACTACATGTTGGGCACTCATAATCGGTAACCACTGGAATTGCTTTCATCCATCTGAGTTGAGTCTTTCGCCAAACCTCACTGCAACTCGGACAAGTGAAGGTTTCCTTTATACCTTTGCCTTCATGATCGACTGCAAGATCCCATATCACCAAATCCACTCCGCATCTGCCGCACCGGTAAACATCACTCCAAATCGTGTACTGGATTGTCGCCGGCCCACCACAGCGATCGCACGTCGTGCCGTATAGCCAATCGAACTCTTCTTTGATCGCAGCCTTGATGCGCTCGAACTCGCGCTTGAGCGCATCCACATCCACCGGCGTGCAGTAGTTATATGCAATGTGGGTGGCGGCCGGACTGAGATCGTTCAGGATCACGCGGCGGCCCAGCTTCAGCGCGGCCACGCCGGTCATGCCGCTGCCACAGAACGGATCCAGGACAATGTCGCCGGGGCGGGTGTAGTGTTCGATGTATGGCTCGATCCCCTGCGGCGGCACCTTGGTGTGGTAGGAGTGGGCGTTGTAGATGGCGGTGTTCTTGCCGGCCTTGACCGGCGTGGCAAAGGCGCTCCGTTCGTAGAGTTCCTTGGGATTGTACGGCCGGCCATACTTCGCGATGAACGCGGCGATCGTGGGATTGGGCGAAGGTGTGCGGGATGATCTCGCCCGCATCCGGCGCTTCCGGTTTCGGCAATGCCTTCTCGATGGCTCTTCCAGCGTCGGCTCAGCCGGCTTGGGAGCTATCAACGGCCGCAGCCGCTCCAACAGCAGCTTCCAGTCCTCCGGCGTGATCTCGACCGGGAACCCATCGGAGTCAGGCTTGGGCACGCTGAGCGCGCCAGCCAGCTCCATAAGGGATCGGATTGAAGGCATCCAACGTCGGTTTCACGGTCAACTCGCGACGGCCGGTCGTCACGTCCTGGATCGGTTCGCGCAGCGCCTCGGCCGCGGCGATCATCCGCTCAGTGCCTGTGTCGAAGAAGGCTACACCGTCCCCGCGGCGCACGCGACCGGCCGCGCCACGGCGCCAGGAAGACCCCACCGCCCGCACTCGCCGGCCGGGCCAGCTTGTCCCAGGATGCCGCCAGCACCGGCGCCAGCCAGTAGCGGGCCGGCGGCGCTTCGACCGGAACCAACTTCCTGGCAGGCGTGGGCTTGGGTACACGCTTCGCCTGGTACTTCGGCGGCGCGTTGCGCAAGGCAGGGACGTATCGCCAGTGGCCGGAGCCGGGATCGGTCTGGTAGAAGCAAGGGAACGCGCTGAGGATCGCGGCCACGGTGCGCCGGGTGGTGGGGCGGATCACGTGCACCTGCGCCCAGACCTGCTTGTAGTGCAGCGGCGCATCGGCCGGGCGGCTCTCGAACAGGTCGCACATGACGTCTTTGATAGTCGCCGCGGCGGCTTCAACCTTGGCGCGCAGCCTTTCCAGGTCGCGCAGGCGGTCCTTCGATATAGGTATCGCGATCCACTTCGCAGAAGTACTGCTTGCCGTCGAAGGTGCGGCTGGCGGCCTCTATGATGCGCACCTTGAAGTTATAATGCGAGCCGGGCGACCGTTCGATGTAGAAGATGCCGCCGGCCGGTACCAGGTGAGCAGCATACCAATCCTTCAGTCCATGCAGGTAGCCGGTGTCGTTATTGAGCCAGACGGAGAAGGTTCCCCCTGTCTCATCGGTGAACTGCAGCAGGGCACGCGGGGCGGTCGGGGAAGAGGCGCCGTTCGGACGCGTTGACCTTGAGCACGCCGTTCTGCCGCCAGTGGTAGGGCAGCACCAGGCGCAGGGGGCCTGTGTAGCCCTCGTCGAACTGTGCCAGCTTGGTCTCGCTGTCATCTTCACCGGCAAAGGCGCCCGCCTCGGCCAGCCCGTCCAGGGCGGCTCGTACAGCTCGGTGATGAGCCGCTCTTCCTGTGGGTTGCGCCAGCGGGGATCGCCACCCGCGCCGGGATGTCCTCGATCGCCGCGGGCAGGTAGTTGGCCAGCATCCACGCCTGTTCCTGCACCTGGGCGAAGGTCTCGTCGTCGGCCGACAACGCGGCGTTGGCCTGGGCGAAAGCCGCCGAAAAGTCGGCATGGTTGGCGTCTATGCCGAGTAGGGTCGTGAGGATGTCCAGCAGGCGGACCGGCTTTGTGCCGCGTCTTTCCAGGAGCAAGGCCGCTTGTTCAAGGAAGTCGTCTGGCAGCCGATAGGTCGGGGCGGCGACCGGTGTCGGTCCAGCGGTCTCCGTCCACTGAGGCGCGATCCAGATGCACTCCTGGCAATCATCGTGCAGCAGGTGGAAATTGGGGTTACCTTTCAGGAAGCGTCGGAGCCTCCGGATGATCTCGCCGCTCCCTCTGGGGAATTGGCTCTTTAGCAGGCCGGCCCGGATACTGATCTTCAGCAGGTACTTCTCGGCCAGCGTCTTGTCGATGGGCCGACCCTTAGCGTGCAGCGCCTCGGTCAATACGCGAGTCAGGAACTTGCGCTCGTCGAAGCCACCGCGACCTTTGCCCTGAAACGTCTGGCCATCGAAGCGATGAAAGATCGCCAGGTCCCACCAGTCCTCCATCTGGTAGAATGTCTCCGGTTCCGCGAAGAGTACCGCACGCACCTGGGCTTGAGTCGTGGGTGTGCCGCTGTCCAGGCACAGCGCCAGGTCCTGAATGGTACGGTAGCTGCGCTCTTCCAGCGCTTCGTAGACGTCGAGGCGAAGGGTGTTGGTCATAGTCATATCGTTATCATTGGTGCGTGATCAACAAGGATAGGGTCGCTAACGGATGGCTTCTGGGAGGCGTCTGCGCACCGCGTTGCGCAAGCGCCGCGCGAGCCTCACAGCCTCGAGCGCTTCTTCACGCGAGACGGGGTCGTAGTCGCCCGGGTGTCGAGCATAGAGCACCTTCCNCTCGCGCAGCGCCGGCCGGATGATCCTGCCGACGATATCACGGCGCCGGGCCATTTCATCCGGCGTTGCCAGGATGATGTCCTTTGGGACCGCGATATCGTGCAACGCCATGCGCATCTCGAGCGNACGAGCGCGCTTCGACCCGCTCACCGGCATGATGACCAGCGGGTCCACATCGCTGTTGGGGCCNNGGCCGTGCCGCGCCTGCGAGCCGAACAGGATGATCTGGTCGGGATCGAAACGCTCCACCAGGCGATCCACCATCATCTGGATAGCTTGCTCGGTTATCTTGTCGGTCATGGTTCACCTCGTCGGGTGAAGTATACCACATCAGCCTTCAATCGTCGGCAGCGAAACAACTCGCCCGACTCCAGCGCCGCGATGCCCTTCTCGGTCACGCCGATCATCGGCAACTGCTGGCCGCCGATCTCCTTGTAGACTTTGGTCACATATCCTTGCGCCTCCAACAGCCCGTAGAAGTCCCACACCTGTTCATATTTATAGCCGCGCAAAGCCTTGAAATAATCGGAATCGGTCAGGCCGCGCGGTAACGCTTTCTTGTCGAAGGGGCTGAAGTTCTGGCCGATCAGCGTGTAGATTACCTTCGTCCGGCCGTATTGTCCCTGGAAGTGCGCTGCGGCCTCGATAGCAACGTAGCCGGGATGGTAGACCGTGTAAAGGTCGGGCAGGTCCACGTCGAAGGTCTGGCTCCAGGGGACCTCCTCCGGCAATCCACATCGATCACACTTGTGGCACTTTGGATCAAGGGGCTGTTCGCCGAAATAGCTGAGGATGGCGGAGCGGCGGCAATCACGCGTCTCCAGGTAGTCACGGATCAGCCGGTCAAGCTTGGCGCGGGCGTTCTGCACCTGGCTTAACAGCGCCGGCCGGTCCAGCGCCAGCCGCGGAGTCGTAGCCATGCGCGGCTGTTTGTTCACGGTGTAGCCGCGTTCCCATGAACGAAAGCTGAGGATCTCGTCACGGTTCAGCCGGATCAGGAACAGCTCCGCTTCCTCGGGGTTGAGATCGATCTGACGGCAAAGCCTGGCCAGGTTGACTCCGCGCTTCTCGCCGTAGTCGGGAAGCTTCAGCGCCGCGATCAGCGTGGCTAACCGGACGCGGCGCTCGGCATCTTCGACCTTCTCCAATACATCGGCTACTGGCTCGAAGATCTTGATTGCACAGCCTGCGGCGAAATCGTAGCCGCGGCGGATATAGCCTTCGCGCTCCAGGATATGCATGCCAACACGCAACGCCTGCTCGTCGAACGGCAACGCCTCGGCCAGGTCATCGTCCGCCAGGTAGAGGGTCTCACCCTTCTGATCGCGCAAGAAGTCGTAGAGCTGCGTGAGCGCCTCAAGCGATGGCAAACTACGCTCGATGAAGTACTCCTGGATGCGGCGGTCACGGGGCATGTAGAGCACCACCGAGTAGGCGACGATCTGATCTTTGCGGCCTGCGCGGCCGGCCTCCTGGTAGAAGCTCTCGATGTCGCCGGGGAAGTGATAGTGGATGACGTATTTGATATCCGGTTTATCTACGCCCATGCCGAACGCGTTGGTAGCGACCACGACCCGGATCTGATCGTTCATAAACATGTCCTGGATCGCGTCGCGGTCGAAGCGCTCCATACCCGCGTGGTACGCGGNGCTGCGATNACCGCGGTCGCGCAGCATGCTGGCGATCAGGTCAGCGTCCCGCCGGGTCGCGACGTAGACAATGGCCGGCTCGGTCGAGCGGTAGAGTAGTCGCATCAACCAGCGCTCTTTGTCGGCGTCAGTACGGCACGGCTGGACGACAAAGCGCAGATTGGGCCGGTCGAAACTGTCCACGATTTCGTGGCCGCGGCCAACCTTCATGTGAAGTTGCTCTTTGATGTCGGTCTTGACCGGCGGCGTCGCGGTGGCGGTCAGCGCCATGATCGGCGGCCTGCCCCGCGGCTCGGNCTCAGGGCCTGCCAGCCGCGCGACCGTGTCGTGGATGTAGAGGAAATCCGGCCGGAAGTCGTGGCCCCACATTGAGACGCAGTGCGCCCNGTCCACCACGAACTGCACCACACGGCAGTGGCCCAGCGCCTCGTGCAGCCGGCGGTCGCGGAAGCGCTCAGGCGATACGTAGACCAGCCGCAGTTCGCCGCCCACCATCCGCTGCAAGATCTCGTCCTGCTCGGCTGCAGTCTGGCCGCTGACGATGTAGTCCACACAGCGGATCCCCTTCTCGTCGCGCAGCTTGTCTACTTGGTCCTTCATCAGCGCGATCAAGGNGGAGACCACCAGCGTCAGCCCATCCCGCAGGATGCCGGGAAGCTGGAAGGTGAGGGACTTGCCCGCGCCAGTAGGCAGTACGCCCAGGGTGTCACCGCCGGTCAGCATGGCCCGGATCAGCGCTTCCTGTTTGCCGATGAAGCCATCGAAGTCGAAGAACGCCTTCAGGCCGGCCAGCAGCTTCGGCCGGATAAGGTCATACTCGCCGCGGCTGAAGGTAGCCTGGCGCAGCGTGTACTCCTCAAGCTGGCGTTCTGAACGCCGTTCGCTGACGCAGCAGGTCGGCCGGGGTTAGCACGCCCCGAAGTGCGCTTTGATCTGGCGATATAACTCCTCCTCGGAGGCCGGCGTGAAGGTATGTTCCGGCAGGGAACGGAATACGATATCACGGTAGCTGGCACGACGCAGCGCACGATCCAGCAGTACCACGACGCCGTGATCGGTGTTGCGCCGGTAAAGTCGGCCGAACCCCTGCTTGAAGCGGATCACCATGTGCGGCAGGGTGTAGCCGTAGAAATCGCTGCCGGTCTCTAGCTTAGCGCGTTCCATGCGCGCTACTACCGGATCGAAGAAGAGCGGGAACGGCAGCTTCTCGATGATTACATAGGACATGCCAGGCACGTCCACGCCTTCCCACAGCGTCCTGACACCGAACTGTACGCGGTGCGGATCGTCGCGCAGCGCCTCCAGATCGCTTTGGACACTGCCTAACCCCTGCATACCGGATTCCAGCCCCAGCGTCATCAACGGCCNGCAGCGTGCGCTTGTGGACCGCCTGCATGCGCCCGCGTTGAATAGCAGGAGCGACCGCTGCGGTTGTAAATGTAGCAGTTGATGCACTTCTTGGCTGGCCCGTTCGATGAACTCTGCGGCCCGCCGGGGTGGTAGCGCCCGATATTNCTGCGGGATGGCGAAAAGGATGTCTTGTTTGGTCTGGAACACCGATGGTAGGATGCGCGCNNATGCGCGTTCACGATACGCAACACGTTCCAGGCCGAACCGGTTCAGGAAGAAATCAAATCCACCGTTGACGGTCAGTGTGGCCGAGGTGAAGACGATGGCCCGGCATGGGTCGTAAAGCTGCTTGCGGAGATACCAATCCACCTTGATCGGCGCGGTNNGTAGCGCCCAACGGAAGGCAGGGTTTTCTTCATTCTTTGGCGGCAACTCGACCCAGTAAACGTTGTTGGCATTGGCGACGTTGACGATATCGTCCAGTAGATATATTGCCTTCCGTAGGTTGGCCAGTTGTAGACGCGCTTCGCCGATCAGAGCACGATTCGCACCCGGCGTCAAGCTGGCTTCATCAACCAGGATGGCTAGCTCGTCGGCCAGCGCCTGAATATGTCCATAGACCTGGTTGTAGGCCGACTTCACCCCGGCCCAGCGGCCTTTGGCATCACGTACCAGGTCGCCCCAACGCAGTCGGTAGCGCAGTGGGTAGCGCTGGTCTGTCTCGTTCTCGTAGGTCTGCTGGCGCACGAACTCAACTAACCCATCGCTGAAGGCTGATAGGTGGAACCGCAACTGGTTGATGGTTGACCTGGCCCTGGTTTTTAGGTCAACCGTCAGGGCCCGTGCTTGACTTTCGCAATCGGATATGAGCGCTGACAGGCCGCGGTCACTGATGTCCGCCTGTACTGCGGTGGTGGCTGCGTCCTCCAGGTTGTGCGCCTCGTCAATCACCAGGGCGTCGAGCGGCGGCCGAGTTTGCGTACCCCAGTGAGTCGTCAGCAGCAGGGCGTGGTTGACAACGATCAGGTCTGCGCCCCAGGCGCGATGTAAAGCAGCCTGGTAGGGGCAGGTGGCATGGGCGGCATCGTGATGATCGCACACTTCGCTCGCTGCGCTCAGCCGTGCCAGCAGGCCCGGATACGCTTCCGCGCCGCCCAGGAGGCGATGCCGGAGCGTGAGGGGGAACTCATCCAGCATCCCTTCGGCTGTCTGTACGCGCCAGGCCAGCAGAAAGGCGCGCAGCAGCGGATCGGGCGTCTCGTTCACGACTCGTTGCCAACGCGTCCAGCAGACGTAATTGTCCCGGCCTTTTAGGATCGCGTACCTGACCGGGAAACCGACGCGCTGTGCTTTTTCGATGGCCTCGCGAATCTGCTCCTGCAACTGCCGTGTATGCGCTGAGATGAAAACTTTCTGGCCCGTTGTGCGCCCNNACACGATCGACGGATAGAGGTAGGCATTGGTTTTGCCGGTGCCAGTCGGCGCCTCGATCAGCAGGAGTTGGCCCTCAGCGAAGGCCTGCCAGGTCAGCGCGGCCATCTCGGTCTGCGAAGGCCGATCCTCGTAACTGGGGCCGAACTCCTCCGCCATCGGTCCGCCCACTGCGAAGATATCCCGGATACCTTCAGCAGACGCATAGGCGGACACGGCTACCGGCGGCCCCGCCGCCGNGTGCGGGGCTTCTGTTGTCTCCTCGGGTTCCTCAGCGGTGACTGCGGCTGTAGCCTTATCGCAAAGGACGAAAGGTGCATAGAAGGCATTGATGGCCCGGCGCACTTCAACCGGCAGCGCCGCCAGGCGCACCAGTAAGCCGCGGAAAATCGCGGCCAGCGCGGCCACATCGGCTTCCGCGGTGCGCGACGAACGGCGNNTCAGGTCCATCAGATCGTTGAGCCGCCCCAGGCTGAGCGTGGGCTGTGTGGGAAAGACGACGACCGCCAGATCGAGGGTGTCAATCAGGTTATTGGCGATCTCCGGCAGGCCGTGGACGCGGTTCCAATGGTTGAGTACCGGTAGATCGAAACTCCGCCCGTTGTGCGCCACCANGGGCAGATCGCCGATGAAAGAGGCGAATTGAGGCAGGGCCGACTCAACGGCTGGCGCGCCGATTACCATCTCGCTGCTGATGTGCGTCTTGTTCTCGGTGAGCGCGTCAATCTCCTGGCCGGGGTCAACCAGAGTTCTGAACTCCCCGGCTGGCGCGCCGGCTACGAACTTCAGCGCGGCGATCTCGATGATGCGGCGCTGTTCGAGGGCCTCGCCGATCAACGTTTCCAAGTCGAAGACCACGTAAGAATCGGCGAAATGCCCCGCGCTGGGACGGGCGATCCGGCGGGGTGCGGCTCCTGGAGGCTGTTCCGCTGCCTGCGCCGCACCTTCTTCTCCCTCAGGCGGTCGCCCGCCATCAGCCGCGACCAGCACGGCATCTAGCCAGTGCCCGGCCGCCCCTTGACATACGCGTCAGGGTTGCCGGTCAGCAGGTCCATGATCCCCTGCTTGGTGCCGCCGAAGTTGACGTCGGCCACCAGCCGGTCATAGATCTCCGAGACGGTCAGGCCGTCCGGGTGGGCAGCCCGCAGGTATTCGGAGACTGCGCGACCCAGAGGAGAACGGTGCGATACTGACATCAGTTACTCACAGCAATATGATCAGGCGTCAAGAAGCAGAGAAGCCGCGGCCCCCTTGCTTTAGGGCCGCGGCCTCATTTGTCGCTCACGAACAGCCGTGCTGTACTGCCGCCACAGCTACTTCGTCATGAAGGCTGCGAAGCCCGGTTCCTGGGGGACAGACAGGATTCGGGTTGGAAGCCGGCCAGGTCGCACCTGGCCGGCTTCGTGCATTATCGGACGAGATTATACCTTATGGCTGGCGCAAACGGCAAATGACTTTGCGCGAAGGCGATCCCCGACTCGACCGGCCACCATTCGCCTTTCAGGCGGAACGCCAGGCCCGGCGCGCGACCGTGCCGGGGCCATCCGGTGACCCGGCACGATTTGCTTTATCGGTCCCGAACGGGCCAGGGCACGGCTTCCACCCACAGACAATGTCGGCCCCAGGGCGTGTCCCTGACGGTAATCTTCGGAGTACTGGCCGATTCCAGGCTAAAAGATCAGCCCGCCCCAGACAAAATCCGCGAACCCCGGCGTCGGGAAGCGGCCCACCAGGTGCGCCTGCGGCAAGGCACGGCTCGTTGCCAGCCGGCGCAGCTTNNGCAGATCGGTCGCCAGGGGATGCGTCTTGACCTCCAAGGCCACGGCCTCAGGCACAGCCGGACCGCTGAGGATGAAGTCAATCTCGTACTCGCTGCCTCGCGAGAGATAGGAGAGTTCGCCGTACGCGCGNNGGCGATTGAAGACCGCATTCTCAAAGAGCGCGCCTTCGCTCAGCCGGGCCAGCACGCCGGCGATGCCGTTATCGTAGAAGTAGAGCTTGCGTCCCAAAGCCGCAACGCGATCCGCGCTGCCGCTGTAGGCCGGTACCCGCCGGATGACGTAGGTCATCTCCAGGAACTNCAGGTACTGCACCAGGGTCGGCCGCGAGACGCCCACGATGCTCGCCAGCTTGGTGTGGTCGAGCTTGTTGCCGATGCGGCTGGCCAGCACCCGCAGCAACTGCTGCAGTTCAGCGATCTTCTGGAAATCAGCCAGCACCCGGATGTCGATGTTGATGTACGATGACAGCACATCGTTGAGGATTTCGGTCTTGATGTCCGCGGTCGGCGCCAGCGCCACCTCGGGCAGGCCGCCGTGTGCGAGATACTCTTCGTAATGACCCTTCAGGCGCTCGTACTCATAGGGATCAAACCGCATATCTGTGAAGTCAGTCCGCGACCTGTAGGGCANCCCGCGAAACGCCAGAAACTCCCCGAACGACAGCGGGAACAGCCNGAAGACGACCTTGCGGCCGGCCAGTGACTCGGTGAAAAAGTTCTTCAGATAGAAGGAGCTGGACCCGGTCAGGATGAACTTGATGCCCGGTTGTCCGGCGATCTGGCTGGCGTCGTAGAGATACTTCACGATGCTGGGCACGTTCGGNNCGTACTGGATCTCATCCAGCGCCACGTAGGCCGGCTGGGACAGGTCNNGGCCGCGGTTGCGCAGGAAGTCCAGTACCAGGTCGTAGTTGCTCTCGCCGAACACCGCGCGCTGGTCGAGTCGCTCCAAGTCGAGGTAGAGCTTGTTGTCGCCGGGCGCCTGGTCGAGCAGCCAGCGGGCCGCGGTGGTCTTGCCGGCGCGGCGTTGGCCGGTGATGACGATCACACGCTGGTCGGCCAACGCNNGCTGCAAGGCAGGAAACAGCGTACGAGTAATGATGTTCATGGCTGCATTTTACAGAATCATACCTGTTTTGTCAAGCGCTATTTTTCATAAAACGGACGGCTCTGCGAACTGGGAGCGCATGCGACGCCACTAATGTCGGCCAGCCTGGGACGTCAATACCTGGGCGGATTCTTCTCCGGGCAGGCGAATACTTGACAGTGTGGTAAGCCGGTGTATGATCGCATTATCAATCGTACGCTGAACTGCTTCTGTAATGGAGGATGTGAAAGATGATTGTTGTAACCGCTAATGATCTCAAGACAAAGGGGATTTCCGATATCGAGCGCGCCCTCCAGGATGCACAGGAGGCCGTGATCAGCGTCCGGGGCAANGCCCGCTATGTGGTGATGGACATCGCCCACTACGACTACCTGCGCGAGTGCGAGATCGCGGCNACCTGGGCGCAGACGCGCGAAAACGTCGCCGCGGGACGCTACCGGCGCGANGGGCCNGATGCGCACGTGGCGCGCCTCAAAGACGAAACCGCCAATGAGCTATAACCTGATCTTCACCGAGAGTTACGAGAAGACCGAGAAGCGTTTTCTCAAACGCCACCCGGATTTGCTCGATTCCTCTCGCCCCGACTCTATTATCCAGACTTCTCCGCTCGATTTTCACGCATCTCCGAGAAACCAACAGCCACCAGGGTGACTTCCCGGCGGTGGGCGCCAACGCCTACACCGCGGGCGGCTGGCGCGTGGCGGGCAGCGAGCAGAGCCGCGGCTGCGTAGGCCCAAAGACCTGCGCGACGGCGCGTTCGTACGGATCGAACGTGCGCACCGTGCGGTAGTTCACGAAGAGCACCCCTAAAGTCTCGGCCCCGGCCTGCAGGCGCAGGCCCAGGAAGGCGCGTGCCGCGGGCCTGCATGTACATCGTCGAACGCAGATCGTCGCTCAGGTCGGTCTCCACGTTGGCCACCACCACCGTGCCGTGGCGAATGACGTACGCACTGACGCCGTCGGCCGCGGCGCTGCCAGTTGACCATCCCCGGCCAGGTCGCCGAATGCGTGGCGGTGGGCAGAAAACCACCACCGCCAGCCGCAGTCTGGTGCAGCGTCACGTTGTCGGCGTGCAGCATCTGCGCGGCCGCGTACGATGCGCCCCTTGAGCGTCGCCGGATCCTGCGCCGACAGCATCTCCCCACATCCTCCAGTGCGTGGAACCGTGTGTAGACCCGGTCGTACAGCCGGCTGTGCTGGATGGCCGTGGCCGCGTAGACGCCCAGAATGTTGGCGATGGCGATCTCATCGGGCCCAGCGGGCGCGGCTCCCGGTAGTTGAAGAACAGGACCCCCACCGTCTCTTCGGCGGCGCGCAGGCGCACCCCAGACACGCCCGCGTCTGCGTCTCGCGCAGATGCCGGGTCTGCGCCAACCCCACCCACGGATCGACCGCAGTGTCGGGCACGACCAGGGCAGCGTGCAACACGACGTAGGCGCTGAGGCCGTCGGCGCGGCACATCCAGGTGCCCGCCCAACGGCCAGGTCACCGAAAACTCGTCGGGATCACGGAATGCCCCGCTGCGCGTCGAACTGGTGCAGGGTGATACTGTCGGCGCCCAATTCACCGGCTGCCACACGTGCGATCTCGTGCAACAGCGGCACCTCGTGGTCGAGCGCGTCCGACAGCAGGTGCCCACCCAGCTGTTCCAGGGTATCCAGGCGGGCGATCAGGATGCGGGCGCGTACCTGGGCCGCCACCGTCTCCAGGGCTTCGCTGCGCGCGGCGTCGCCCGGTACGATGAAATCGGCGTACCTCTTGCTCGGCTCGACGAACTGGTCGTGCATGGGGCGCACAGTGGCACGGTATTGATCGACCACGGAACGTACGGTGCGCCCACGTTCGATGATGTCGCGTTCGATACGGCGCAGGATGCGCTCGTCGGCGCTCAGGTCGACGAAGATCTTCAGGTCGAACATCGCACGCAGGCGCTCTTCGGCCAGGGTCAGGATGCCATCGACAATGATCACATCGGTCGGCGCGACCGGCTGCCGACCCGCCTGGCGGACGCAGGTGGCAAAGTCGTACACCGGTACGATGACCGATTCGCCGCGGCGCAGGGCCGTGAGGTGCTCGATGAGCAGCGCAGTGTCGAGCGCGTCGGGGTGGTCCAGGTTGGTGCGCAGGCGGTCGGCCAGGGGCAGGTGGCTCAGGTCTTTGTAGTACGAATCGTAGGAGATCACAGTGANCCCGGCGCGGCCCACGGTGCGTACGATGGTGTTGGTCATCGTGGTCTTGCCCGAGGCGGTGCCGCCGGCAATGCCGATCAGGTAGGGACGGTGCGTGAGGGGAGGGTTGAAGCTGATCATACGGTGAATTCACGGAGGGACGATCCGCCGATGAACTCGCGCAGCAGCGAATTGTCGGGCACCAGGTCGACCTCGAAGGGCAGCACCCACTGCAAGAAGGCCAACAGGCGGCGCGCTTCGACGTACGCCAGGCCGTTGGAACCGATTTGCAGCAGAAGCGGCTCGACGAACGGCTTGAGCACGGCCAATTCGTAGACCAGCGCCGAGTTGAACATGGTGTCGGCGTTTTCCTGGTACGGGAAGATGTATTCGGTCTCGCCGCGCCGGACGCTCTCCCAGCGCCCAACCGTTTCNNGCGCCGTATAGCCGCGGAAGCGGGCATCACGTACGATGCGGCGCAGCAGCGTGTCGGAGGTTGGGATGCGGTTGTGGTCGTCGATGTTCAGCTGGGTCAGCGCCGATACGTAGATGCGGTAGACGCGTTCGGGCGGAACCTCGGGCAGCAGGTTGGGGTTNNGGTGGATTCCTTCGGCCAGGATCAGGGTGTCGTCGCTCAGGCGGACCGTGGGGCCAGGTTCGCGCTGCCCCTTCTGGAAGCTGAAGCGGGGCAGGTGCACCTCTTGCCCGGCCATGAGGGCCAGCAGATGTTGGTTGAGCAGCGGGCGGTCGAGGGCGCCCAGGGCTTNGAAGTCGAAGTTGCCCTGCGCGCGCGGGTGTGCGCGGTCGACGAAGTAGTCGTCCATGCCCAGGGCGAAGGGGCGGATGCCGTAGGCCAGCAGTTGTACGCTCAGCCGTTTGGCGAAGGTCGTCTTGCCGGATGACGATGGCCNCGCGATCAGGATCAGGCGCACCTGGCCGCGTCGGCGCACGATGTCGCTGGCAATTTCGGCGATGCGCTGCTCGTGCAAGGCTTCATTGACCAGGATCGCCTCCTGCATCCGCCCATGCGTAATCGCCTCGTTGAGCGCACCGACGTCTTCGATGTCCATGATGCGCATCCACTCCAGGTGCTGACGGAACATCGCGGCCAGCTTGGGGTAGTCCTGAAACTCGGGCAACTGAAAGGGCGCACGCCGGCGCGGTAACANGAGCAGCACCCCGGGCGGGTAGGGGCGCAGGGCAAACTGGTAGAGGTAGCGCGTCGACGGCACCATGTAGCCAAAGAAGTAGTCGGACACGCCACGCAGCGTGTACAGGGGCAGCGTCTCCTTGCGCCGGAATTTGAGCAAACGAACCTTGTCGGCGTAGTGCTGCCGGTCGAACAGCGCCATCGCTTCGGCCACGAGCACCTCACGACGCACGATCGGCTCATCAGCCTCGACGATCGACCGCATACGGGCTTCGACATCCGCGACCTCGTCCGCGGTCAGGGGTGGGCGCCCCTCGATCTGGCAGAACAGGCCGCCCATCGTCAGCGAATGATCGACCAGCACNNCCGCGCTGGGGAACAGCTCGTTTACGGCGGCGATGAGCAGGAAAGCCAGGGAGCGCTGGTAGATGCGGGCGCCATCGTTGTCGACAATGCTCAGCGGCTCCACGGAGATGTCGTGACGGACGGCACGCGTGAGTTCTGCCAGGCGGCCGTCGATCAGCGCGGCGACGTCGGGCGGCTGGCCGGGTTGATGGGCGCAGTGCACGAAATGCTCGAGTGGGGTGCCCGTGGGGCCTTCGAGAATGCGCCCATGTGGGAAACGCACCTGCACGGTGGCCCGCGGCGATGCGGGGACAATGATCGGAGTGGCTGGGGTCGGATCGTTCATCGTTACCTGTCGGGTTGGAAAATCAAAAGCGGCCGCTTTCGCGCGGTCATTATAGGCCAGTTCGTTGGGCTTGTCCATTGCAGCGGTAATGACGCAGGGTGGACGGTTCACCCGGCCACATACACCAGCCGAAACCGCTCACACACCAGCGGCATGTCGGGCGTGGGCGTGTGACCGATGCGCGGCAGGGTGCGCGTGAAATAGCGCCAGTGCGCGGTTTGCCAGTAGTCCAACGAACGGTCGCCCTCACCCTCCTCCCAGGCAAACTGTGCGTCGACCCGATCATAAGGGCGGACGACAACCTCGGTCGTTTCGATGATGCACACCGGCGCCCCTCGCCCGTCCAAAACGATCGTGTGCAGCCCGACCGGCGGCAGCGGCTGGCCCTCCGCTTCCCACTCCCACAGCGCCGAGCAGGTTGCGGTCTTGACGCCGGCCACCACCAGCGCCGCCAGCTCGTCGGCCAGCACCGGGTTGTCGCCAAACGATTCGGCAACGTATGGCGCACGTTGCGCGGGCGCATCGGCGGGCAGGGTTGCCAGAAAATGTTGCCAATAGGTAGTGATTCGCTCTTGATCCATGGCGCCTCTGGTCATGACACCGACCCCAAAACGTACGTCTCGGGGCCGATGTTTCATGGATAATGTGATGTCGCTCAGGCCATCAGGAGCCTGGTACGGTCAGCAGCAGGAGCTGGCCACCCTCACGCTTGAACAGGAGATCGACCGATCAGGATCGGCATACTATCGACGACCAGGGATCGCTGCCGTTGAACACCAGCTTGAAGATACGCCCGTTGGGGTAGGGGCCTTGAGTGCCGCTGGGACCCCGCCGCAGCCGGCCGGTGGCCGGATCGGGAATCGCACGCGGCTCACCGGTATCGGCCAGGTAGACCACGCGGGTCGTTTTTGTCGTACGCCATGTCCTCCACCCGGATGAACTGGAAGACGTTGTTGGCATTGGACCAGTTTTCCAGGGGTGTCTGGTTGCCCAGGGCGATGCTGCGCGGTACGGGGATGAAGTGGGCACTGACCGAATTGCCCGGCAGCAGCGACGTCTCGTGCGACACCAATACGTCGAGCGTGCCGCGGCCGTTGGGCAGCCGGCCGATCCCGTCAGGGATCGCTTCGTAGCGATAGCCGTTGGGAGGGTATCGCCGACAGTGATGATCGGCAAGACGGAACTGCCGGCTGCGCTGCCGTGCAGCATGGCCGGTTGGGCGGTCAGGAAGCCAGGGCTGCCCGCCGAGGCAACGGACGAAAGGACCAGGAGCGCGGCTACAGCCGTGCCCAAGACAGGCCAGCGACGATTTCTTATGGTACCCTCCAGAATGTACGGGCGATGAACCACCGGGTTGGGTGAATGGAGCAGGGGAAAAGTACCGGCCGCGCGCGGTTTGCACACGACCCTGCACAGGCTGGCGGTTGCCCCGGTGATGCCGCGCAAGTTTAGCACAATCTTCAGGCGCCGTCAACAGCGTACTGGCTTCTTTTCAGGTTGATAAAGAGAATGGTTTTGGTATAATTTCTATATCATGAACTTCGAGTATGATCCAAACAAGAGTCGCTCGAACGCGGAAAAGCACGGCATCGACTTCGCGCAGGCACAGGCTCTGTGGTTCGATCCCAACCTTGTCGAGATTCAAGTGCGAACGGAAGATGAACCCAGATACATGGTGATCGGTCGAATCAGTGACAAATACTGGTCAGGTGTCATCACCTACCGAGGCAATGCGATTCCGATCATTTCAGTGCGCAGATCACGGCAGGAAGAGGTAAGCTTGNNTATGAAAGCATCTGAATTCGACCAGATGTTCGATGAGAGTGAATCGGTGATTGGCGCCCTGGACCTGGCTTCGGTACGTAAGCCGAATCTGGACCAGCGCAAGGTCAACGTCGACTTCCCGATTTGGATGATCGAAGCACTGGATCGAACGGCTCGCCGTCTCGGTGTGACGCGCCAGTCGGTTATCAAGATGTGGCTGGCCGAACGGCTTGAGCGGGAGGCTGCCACCTCCAGATGATGGCGATGACCTTGCGCGCCCGTGGGCAATAGTCCACAGAAGCTGGTGGTTGCGGTCATTCGGTTGGGCAAACGAGGTCAGGGCGCGATCGGGCATTGTCGGCGAGGCTGGTCGGGACGCGTAATACACCCCGGTCACCGACAGCACGAACGGGCAGCCATTGGCATGACCACACGCCGCACACGCGGCCGCTGCGCGGGTCCAGCCGCACCAGCCGGCCCATACGTACCAGCTCGGCCAGCATACCGTCCAACACCGCCGGTGCGATGCCCAGCCGCCGACTCAGCGCCTCCAGGCTGACCGGCCCGGGCCAGGTTTCAGAAGGTGTCAAGAATCTGGCGCAGCATGCAAATGGTCTACCTTTCACCCGCCGACGCAGGTCGGCCTGGCAAGTGTCGCTGCGCTTTCAACCGCCCGTCCCCATCCACAACCAGCTCCCACCTGGTAGGTCACAAAACCGGCCAGCCAGGCCAACCCCAACAGGTACACAAAACTGAACACCATCCAGCGTGCGCCGAACTCCGTTTTGAGCGCGGTCATCGTCACGATGCACGGTGCGTAGAGCAGGACGAACACGAGGAACGCCGCGGCCGACGCCGGCGTAAAGTGGTTCTGCAGCGCGCCCAGGGCGGTGCTGCTGGTGCTGGCCGGCGCGTCGACCAGGTTGACGCCGGGAATCAGGCTCAGCACGATGCGCACCGAATCGACGACGGCCTGGCCAAAACCCACGACCACGCCGCGCAGGTCAGCCGCCACGTCGGGCGCCGGCATGGGCGGGGCCGCCTNCACCCCCAGGTAGATCACGCTCATGCTGCTGACCACCACCTCTTTGGCCACCAGACCCGTGGCCAGCGAACCGGTCGCTTCCCAGTTACCAAAACCGAGGGGCGCAAAGACTGGCGCAACGATACCCGATGCCCGGGCAAAGAGGCTGTCGGCCGTCGATGTGATACCGATCGGCAGGTTGAGCAGCAGCCAGACGATGAGTGACGCCAGCAGGATGACGGTTGCGGCCTTGTGTACGAACTCGGCGCTGTGCCGCCACATGTGGGTCGTCAGCCCGCGCAGCGNGGGCCAGCGGTAGGGCGGCAGTTCGAGCACGAAGAGCGAATCACCGGTATCGGCAAACAGGGTGCGGCGGAAGAGCAGCCCCGAAATTACGGCCAGCGCGATGCCCAGCAGGTAGAGGGCAAAGATCACCAGGCTGGTGTGCGCCGGGAAGAAGGCCGCGGCGAAGATCACGTACACCGGCAGGCGCGCCGCTGNGCTCATCAGCGGTACGAGCAGCCCGGTCAGGATGCGGTCGCGACGGTTCTCCAGGGTGCGNNTGGCCAGCACGCCTGGCACGTTGCAGCCGAAGCCGACGATGAGCGGAATGAAGCTCTTGCCGTGCAGCCCCAGCAGGTGCATCAATCGGTCCATCACGAAGGCGGCCCGCGCCATGTAGCCGCTGTCCTCCAGAATGGCCAGGCAGAAGTAGAGCACCAACAGAACCGGCAGAAAGACCAGTACGCCGCCCACGCCGGCCAGCAGCCCATCGACCAGCAGTGAACGCAGCCATTCCGGGGTCGGCAGCGCGGCCAGCAGCGCGGTCAGCCAGCTGGCCAGCACGCCGTTGACCGTGGCATCGATCCAATCGACGAACGGCGCCGAGGCGTCCGCGGTCAGCTTGAACACGAGGGCCATCAGCAGCAGGAAGATGGGCAGGCCCACCACCCGATGGGCCACCACGTCGTCGATGCGGTCGGTGATGCTGCGCTGCTGGCCACGGCTGCGTTTGACGACCTGGTGGGCCAGGCCGTGCACTGTCCCGTAACGTCGATCGGCCGCCAGCAGCTCGACGTCGTCGCCGTAGACGGCCTGCACACGGGCGGCCGCCGCCCGCGCCTGCTGGTGTAGGCTCTGCGCCGCCGGCGAGTCGCCCAGCGCCTGGGCGACGAGCGTGTCCCCCTCCAGGAGTTTGATCGCCAGGTAGCGCGGCGACCAGTCGGGCAGCAACGCGGCCAGGTCGGCTGNCAGGCGGGTCAGCTCCGCCTCCAGCTCCGGCCCATAGTCGACNNGATCGTGGGATGCGCACGCGCGGTCGACAGCCTGCTGCAACAGGGTCTCCAGCCCGCGCCGCCGTGTGCCGACCGTCGGCGCCACCGGCACGCCCAGCAGCTCTTGCAGCAGCGGCACGTCGATGACTGTTCCGCTGGCTTCGGCCAGATCCATCATGTTGAGGGCGAGCGCAACCGGCACGCCCAGTTCGAGGATCTGCACCGCCAGGTAGAGGTTGCGCTCCAGGTTGGTGGCATCGACCACCACGATCACGACGTTGGGCCGTTCCTCGAGGATGAAATCGCGCGCAATCACCTCTTCCAGCGAGTGCGCACTGAGGCTGTAGGTGCCGGGCAGGTCGACCAGGGTGACCGTGTGGCCGTTCCAGCGGGCGAGGCCTGTCTTGACGTCGACCGTTTTGCCGGGCCAGTTGCCGACATGTTGGCGGGCGCCGGTCAGGGCATTAAAAACTGTGCTCTTGCCGGCGTTGGGGTTGCCGGCCAGCACCACGACCGGGCGCCCCCTCACCGTTACTGGGCATCGCCGCCGTTCCGCAGCAGCCAGTTCAGCCAGCGTGGACAGCGTGGCTGGCTGGCGGCGTCGCACTGCACGCCCGCGCTGGGGACAGTCGGTGCACGGCATGGAACCAACCAGGACGTTGGCCGCTTCGCGACGGCGCAGGGAGAGGCGGTACCCCTTGACCAGGTATTCCACCGGATCGCCCAGGGGGCCACGCGCACCACTTCGATTTCGGCGCCGGGTACGATGCCCATATCGAGTAAGCGCCGGCGCAGGGCGCCGCTGCCACTGATCCCGTGGACGGTGCCGCGCTGCGCGGGGCAGTTCATTCAAGCTTTGCACAGGTTACCTTTCCGATCCTGATCGTCGTACGATCAAGACACGCTGCAATGGGTATCATTGCCCTGGATTATCGCGCCATCGGACGAATGCATATGATCTAGGCCATCCGCCGCCGGTCTTCCCAGTCTACCCACGTGACCGCGTGCGTCTTCACATACGCATCGACCGCCTGCCCGATGGTACGGAAGAACAGGCCGTCGCCGAATTTGCTGAACAGGCCGTAGCGCTTGAGCCGGTNCCTGACCGGGCCCTTCATCTCGGCAAACCCCAGTTCGATGCCCGNCTGTGCGGCTCGTCNGTCCAGCATCGCCAGCATGTCGGCCGCGGTGATGTCGATGTCGATCACCGGCTCAGCGGCGACGATGACCCAACGTGTGGNGGTGGGCGCCTCGGCCACCGCACGCCGCACGTGGTCGTGGAAGACGCTGGCGTTGGCGANAAAGAGGGNGGCGTCCCAACGGAACAGCACCAACCCTGGGATACGGCGGGCCTCGGGGTGGCGTGCAATGTCGTGATACCCCTTCAGCCCATCGACGCGACCCAACACGGCGTCGTAGGGCCGCCACGCCCGCCAGATGAACGCCAACAGCGCCAGCCCAACGGCGATGAAGATCCCCTGGATTACGCCGATCAAGATTACGCNCCAAAAACAGACGACCGAAAGGGTGTACTCCGAGCGTCGCAGCCGGCGCAGGCGCAGCATACCTTTGATGTCGACCAGTGAGATGCAGGCCGAAATCACCACCGCGCCGAGCGCCGCGTAGGGCAGGCTGTGCACCAGGTTGGGGGCATAGATCAGCAGCAGCGCGATGCACAGCGCACCCACCACCCCCGTCAGCTGCGTTTTGGCGCCGGCCGATTCGGCCACGGGGGTGCGCGAGTAACTGCTGCTGATCGAAAACCCCTGAAACAACCCCGCGGCGATGTTGGCTGCACCGAGCGCGATGATCTCCTGGTCTTCATCGACCTCATAACCGCCNNGCAGCGCGGCCCGCGCGAGCACGCTCGTATCGGCGAAAGAGACGAGCATCAGCGCAGCCGCGCCAACGGCCAGGGGGCGCAGGTCGGCCAGGGAAACGAGCGGGACGTGAAAGGTGGGTAGCCNCCGCGGCAGCGGCCNCACCACCGCAACCCCGGCCGTTGTTGCCAGGTCGAGCGCGCCGACCACGATCGTGGCCCCGACCACGGCGATCAGCACGCCCGGAACTTGCGGCCACCGCCGTTTGCAGACGAAGATGACGGCCAGACACAGTACACCGATGGTCAGGGTGACGCGGTTGGTCAGCCCGGTCGCGATTCCATCCACCAGGAAGAAGATCTTCATCAGCAGGTTGCCGCCGTTGGCCGGAAAACCGAACACCTTGGGAAGTTGGCCGACGAGTACGGTGAGCGCGATGCCGTTCAGGTAACCGAGGCGAATCGGTTTGGAGAGCAGGTCCGTGAGAAAACTGAAGCGCACCAGGCCGGCGAAGATACACAGNNCGCCGGTCAGCAGGGCCAACATGCCGGCCAGCGTGACCAGACGGTCGGGGTTGCCGGNCGCCAGCGGCACGATCGTGGCGGCGATGATCGCGGCCAGCGACGAATCAGGCCCAATCACCAGGATATGACTCGGCCCAAAGATGGCATAGACCAACAGGGGTACGATGGTCGCGTACAGGCCGTAGATTACCGGCAGGCCGGCCGCTTCGGCGTAACCCATGCCGACCGGGACGATCACCGCGGTGAGCACCACGCCAGCCACGACATCCCTGCCCAGCCAGGACCGCTGATACGTGCGCAGCGTCGCCAGGGCCGGCACCCAACGGGCCAGGCCGCGCGGGCGCGCGCGCGTAAACGGGTTGGTCGTGGCCGGTTCAGGTGAGGATGGCGGTTTGTGCGTTGGCGTGGGCATCGCGCTGCTCCGTCAGACGGGTCTTCCGATCCCGTTCATGGCTGGACTATCCGCCCAACGTGGCTACCAGCAGCGCCTTGACGGTGTGCATGCGGTTCTCGGCCTGGTCAAAGACGATGGAAAGCGGCGCTTNGAAGACCTCTTCGGTCACTTCCAGCCCATCCAGGCCGCTCTTCTGGTAAATCTCCTCACTGACCCTGGTCTCGCGGTTGTGGAAGGCCGGCAGGCAGTGCATGAACTTGACCTGGGNGTTGCCGGTGCGCTGGATGGCCTGCGCGTTGACCTGGTAGGGCAGCAGGAGCTTGATGCGCTCATCCCAGACCTCCTTCGGTTCGCCCATGCTGACCCACACGTCGGTGTGCAGGAAATCCACCCCTGNCACGCCCTGATCCACGTCAGCGGTCAGCAGCAGGCGNNCGCCGGTTTTAGCGGCGATACCGCGGCAGGTTGCCACCAGTTCATCGGCCGGCCACAGGCTACGCGGGGCGCAGATGCGCACGTCCATGCCCAACTGACAGCCCATCACCATGAGCGAATTACCCATGTTGAAGCGTGCATCGCCCAGGAAGCAGTAGGCAACCTGGCGCAGCGGTTTGTCGCTGTGCTCACCCATCGTAAACACGTCGCACAGCGCCTGCGTGGGATGGAACTGGTTGGTCAGGCCGTTCCACACCGGTACGCCGGCGTACTGCGCCAGCGTTTCCACGGTGGCCTGGGCAAAGCCGCGGTACTGGATACCGTCGTACATGCGGCCCAACACGCGNNCCGTGTCTTTCATCGACTCCTTGTGGCCGATCTGCGTGCCTTCGGGTCCCAGGTAGGTGACGTGCGNCCNCTGGTCGTAGGCCGCGACCTCGAACGCACAGCGCGTGCGGGTCGAGGTTTNTTCGAAGATCAGGGCGATATTTTTACCCTTGAGTCGTGGCTGCTCGTAACCGCCGTATTTGGCCGCCTTGAGATCGGCGGACAGCTTGAGCAGAAACTTCGNCTCATCTGGTGTATAGTCCAGCTCCTTGACGAAGCTGCGGTTGCGTAGATTGAAGGCCATAGTAGAGTCCCCTGCGTTCAGCGCTGATCTCCTGGTTTGCTGCCGCATCTCGGCGGCCGTCGGACCATCTGGCGGGCCGGTGGCATCGGGCATCCAGCCATCACGTTTGGTCACTGGATTATAGCCTGCCCTCAGCCAGCGACAAATGTGCACCGGTAAATTTACGTAGGTGGTGGGTCGGACGCGTCAGATTGGGTTGGGGGTGTACCACTGGGCAACCTGCTCTTGCAGGAAGGTGCGCGTCAGGTTGTGGATGGTGTAGCGACGTTCGTGCAGGCCGCCGCGGCTGTCGACCAGGTTGAGGGCCACGAGGCGCTCCAGCGCGTGGCGGACCTCGCTACCGCTGAGGCGGCTCACTTCTGCCAGGAAACCGATCGAGCCGCCGCAGGCGCTGACCANGGGCATGGCCAGGAAGGTCTGGCGTGTGGCGTCGTCCGCTCGTCCCACGCGACGGTAAATGAACTGGTACAGATTTTCGGTACTGGCGCCGCGTGCGGTTGCCAGATCGTCCAGCACTGCATCCAGGGCGTGCGTGTGGGTCAAACCGACCACCAAACGCAGCACCAGTGGGTTGCCCCNCACGGTGGTGTAGATCGGTAACAAGTCATGGTCAGGGCCTGCTCNCAGCGCTGGCAGGTTGCGCAGCGCGGCTTCCCAACGCACGAACGCCAGGGCATTCGGCTCGTCCAGCTCGGGGACGGGATAGTGGAAGATGTCCCCTTCTTCAGACAGACTCTGGCGCGAGGTCAGGATGAAGCGCGTGGGGTTGGCCAGGCTGCGCAGGAGCGGCAGCAGACTGCTGACGTCGACCACCGTCTCGAGGTTGTCGATGACGATGGCGTGCTGCTTTTCTTTGAGGCGGGCCCGCAGGGCGTCCTGCCGTTCCATGGAGGTGTGCAGTTTGAGGCCCGGTACGTCGCGCAGGAGTTGAGCGGCCAGCGCATCCACCAGGGCCTCGGTCGTCAGCACTGGCCTGGCCACAGTTTGAATGACCCCGCTCAGGCTGAACCCCTGCGTACGCGCACTGACCCAGCCGATCTCGGTATCCAGGTCGGCCCGGACGAGGCGGCGCAGGAGGGCATCGGCCAGCGATGTTTTACCGATACCTCCGATGCCGGCGAACATCAGCAGCCATGGCGGTCGGGGCCGNNCCAACAGGTCAAGCACACGCGACAGGTGGCGCTCAGCGCCAATCAGGCGCGAATAATTGGGGGCTTCGAGCCGTTGCGTTAGCTGAATGATACGGCTGGCGCGGGCAGCATCCTCCTGCCGCTGTATGATGGCGGCGAGCCGGGCCACGCCTTCACTCTGCCGCCGGTACAGTGTGGCCTCCGACAGATTGAAGCGGTTGGCCACGTGGTACGCTGGCTGTGCGTCGAGAAAACGCTGGCGAAGGATGTCGGCCTCGAGGGTGTGGGTGGTGTACAGCTCGTTCAGTGCGTGCAGCAGCAGNNCGTTGGTGATCTCGTGCTCGCTACGGGACGTCGACGCACGGGCCTGCCGCACCAGCAACAGCCCGTGCAGTGGGCTGCCGGCGCTCGACCNCCGGTGCCACGATTTGAGCGCCGAGTATACATCATCGACTGGAATGGTGAACGGCCGAGTCTCGATCACACTCATTCACGCCTCTGCATCGACTTTGGGCGGGGAATAGCCTGCAGGATGATACCACAGCACGGCCGCCGCGTCAATCCACCCTCCCCGAAATAACCGTAATTACCACTATATTACCGTGTGATTACCCGGCAGCGCACCAGTGCCATCAGGCCACTGGTGCGCTGTGCACACGACCCCTGGGGCTACACAACGACGCGATATTACATTTGTGTGGTACGACGCTGGACCCAGGATCTGGCGTCGGAAAACTGTTTCCTGGTGCGTTTAGCTTCTCAGAAGCGCGCCCAACACCCCACCCGGGCAATTCTAATCAGCGTTTCAAAGATTTCCAGGTAGAGGAGAACACCAATGTTTCGACGACAGGTTATCGCACGTTTGTTGGTCTCAGCGGCGTTGCTGGCTTCGATTGCGACCAGCGCCGCGGGACCGGCCCTCGCGCAGGTGACTGCCGAGGGCGGGAGCGTCGCCAAGACGGGCCCCAACAGCCAGGCGGTCCACGAAATCCGGGCCAACGTGCCCTACGGCAAGGACGACGCCAGCTTTGGTGTTGTGCACGAAACCCCGGAAGGGATCCGCACGCCGGGTTCGACGCCACTTGTTGTGCGCTTGCAGGCGAGTGAGTTGCCGCAGCTCGGTAAACCGTTTACCGTCTCTCTGCAGGTCCACGCCTACCGCCCGGCCGCCGCTACCCGCAGCACGATCGAGCGCCGGCCGGCGCCGAGATGCTGGAAGGGCCACCGAAGCCACGATGGATATGGCCGAGGGTGAGACCCGCGAACTGACGACGCAGCTCATCTTCAAGGAGCCGGGTGAATACGCCATCACCGGCCGCGCACTGAGCACCATCAGCGAAGATATGGTCTACGGCGACATGGATACCCTCTTCGTCACCGTCGGCAAGACCGAGAGCATGGAAGGTTTTGCTTCGGGCAATCAGCTCGGCTGGCCGCCGGCCAGGCCGATGTCGTGGCGCCGGCAGTGACCGACGCGGTCGCGGCGCCCGAAGCGCTGGGCATGGAGGCCGAAGCGCCGGCCATCATCGATGAACCGGCCGAACTGGCTGCCCCTCTGGCCGATCAGCCCTGCCTGACCGCCCCGGCCCTGGCGCCGAGTTCGCGGAAGCCAACGCGGCCGTGCCCGATGCCAACGTCAACGTCTCGATCTGCTGGCGCCTGGGCAGCGACCGTGATGGTAGCCAGCCCCGCCTGCGCGATGCACGCATCGAACTGTGGGACGACGACGCCGGCCCGGATGACCTGCTCGCCACTGGCTTTACCGACTACAATGACGGCTGCCGCACCTTTACGGTGAACAATGCCGATGTGGATGAAGGCGGTAAGATCGACGTCTACTTCCGGGTCGCTGTACCGGACGGGCCGCTACCGTGTGACCACCTACGGCAACGCGATCTACAACTGCCAGACCAGCACGACCAACAACGTGGCCGCCAACGTCAACTACGGACTGTGGTGGTGCGGTGGGGGCGCCGGCAACGACCGCTCCGTGCGCATCTACAACGACCTGTATCGCTCGCTGCGCTTCGTGCGGGAGCAGGCGGTGCTGGGAGGTATGGGCGGCAACCCTGGTGAAGTCTGGGCCTGTGGCAGACCGGCGGTAACGACGGCACGTACTACAGCGGCGGTGATGGCAAGGTGCACCTGAAGGATGCCGACGCCGCTTCCCGTGACACGGTCGTGCACGAGGCCAACCACAGCTACATGGACGATATCTACACCAGCTGGCCAGTCTCGGACTGCCCCTCGCCGCACTTCATCACCGGCGTCAGCGGCAAGGGCTGCGCCCTGAGTGAGGGTTGGACCTACATGATCGTGGCCGCCGCCGATGGCAACCCGGTCTACACCTGGCCGAGCGGCGCCACGCTGAACCTGGAGACGCCGAACTGCAATACGGCCAACTGGGATGACGGTGGCCGTGTCGAAGGGCGTGTGGGCGGTGTCCTGATCGACCTGATCGACCCGTTCGATATCTCCTTCGGGTCGGTGAGTGGGTTCAGCAATGAGGGGTACGTCGCGGCCTGCGGTGGCGATGACCGGGCCTCCGGCATGTTCGACGCCATCTGGGATCTCTTCTACGACCAGGACGACAAGGTCTTCGTGACCCTGGACGGCAACACCAATTCGTTCTCGAACGCCTGGGAGAGCCGCCAGTATCCCCGCTACGCCGCACCGTGTCGGTCACCTGAACTCGATCGGTACCTTCACGCACGACTAATCCCAACCCAGGCGCCGGATACCCCCAGAAACCGATGCCGTAATACACGAGACGCCCGGCTTGTTACTCAGGTCGGGCGTCTTAGCCTGTTTTCGACATGGAACGCAGGTTTTTACACAATATCTTGCGGTTTCGCTGCGCTGCGCCACAAGGTATAGATCGAGTGCGGTATTCGCTCATATGATCTACGCGACAATCTGTGGTATCGTATCCGACAGCCCCATAGGTTGGGGTGTCGAAAACAGGCTTAGAGCCTATCCGAATAACCCGAAAACGCGCCACAGTGTTGCCCCGTGACGGTTATTCGGATAGGCTCTTAGTGGGTTGATTACAAAGGCTGACACGATACGCGAGGCCCTCGGTGCGTTGATGTTCGGCCTGCGCAGGCCAGGAACAAAGCGCACCGCTGCCCCGTCTTGAGGGCGGCTGTCGATCGATCCCGTTTTTTTGCCTCAGGAGGTTACACATGAAGACGTTAGACGCTTTTACCGCACTGCTCGTCGGTGCGACGCTGACCTTCTCGCTGTTGGGCTGCGCACCGGCTCCCGCCAGCACCTCTGCCCCTGGTTCGCCCACATCTGCCGTGTCAACCACGCCGTCCCCTGTCCGTTCCGACGCACCGTCGACGCCGCTGGTCGTATCGCTCAGTATGCCCAAGGCGCCGAAGGTCGGGGAAGCGGTGGACGTAACGCTGGAGGTGACGGCCTATCAGGACGCCCGCGGCACGACCGCCAATATCACCCTGCCGCCGGGTGCACAACTGCTGAAGGGTGAAACCAGCTGGCAGGGCGATGTGATGGCAGGCACACCGGTGCGCCTGGTGGCGACGGTTGTTTTCCCCAGGCCGGCGAGTATGCCATCGAAGGCAAAGCCCTGTCGGTCGTCAACTCCGACATGACGTGGGGCGACCTGCAAGCGATCTACCTGACCGTCAAGCAGGACAGCGGTTCGTTCGGGTACGAATCGGGCGGTGGGGATCAGTTGTCGGCCAGCCCGGCGCCGGGTGAACACAAGTAGACGAACGCCGTGGGGCTTGTCCGAATGGCGGTCACGGAGCAATATTCCAGCGTGTACGCCGTGTCACTCGGATAAGCCCCACGCTTGTCTTTGCAGATCTTTCATGCAGTGTTATACTGTGACTCAAGCCACAGGCGTAGCCTTGAGCAAACATTTACGGCATTTATGGCCACATCGAACGGTTGATGCATGAGACACATGAAGGCTGCCGCGTTATGACAACAATCTCGCCGGAACGCATGCACGCCTATCGAGAAGGCGCGCGTCGTCGCCATGCTCAGCAGAAACATCAAATTGATGTGCGCCGTCGGCGTGCGTGGGTGGTTGCACGAGAAACAGCTAAGCTGTTGAGGACGAAATATGGGGCGACTCAGGTGTTCGTTTTTGGCTCACTGGCTCATGGACACTGGTTTGGCTCTCGCTCAGATATCGATGTGGCCGCAGTGGGCATTGCGCCCGAAGCCTATTGGCAGGCCTGGCGTGATCTAGATCAAATCGACCACAGCCTGAAGATCGACCTGATTGCCCTGGAATCGGCCCCAGACTCGCTGCGTCGACAGATCGCGGAGGAGGGAGTTGAGTTATGACTACTCCCTATCTGGCACTGGCGCAGCGAATTCGTGTCGAAATCAGTGATCTTGACCGTACAGTCGCGGCTATTCATCGCCACTGGCGGAGAGCTATGGATACCACTGCAGACCAGGACGCCTATCAGAATTCAGTCGCCTTGAATCTGCACAGCTTCTATTCTGGTCTTGAGCGTGTCCTGGAGTTGATCGCGGTTGAACTTGACGGCGGTACTCTGGGTGGAGAGGCATGGCACAGCGAGCCGCTTCGCCAAATGACGCTCGACCTGACCGGAACGCGACCGCCGGTCCTCGATGCACAAACAGCTATGCGGCTGGATGATTATCGTAAATTCCGGCACCGTATTCGCAACATCTATGCCATGAACCTCGATCCTGAGCGCATGAAACCCCTTGTGCTGGCGCTGCCGGACCTTTGGTTCCAGATACGACGNCGGCTCGCTCAATTTGCGAGCTTCCTGGAGCAACTGCTCGATTCCGACTAACTGCTAGGCGACTACTCCCGTGCTTTGGCTGGTAGAGACACCAGGCGCCCCTGCGCATCCCATATACATTACCCGGTAGTGCAATCACCATACGAACCGTTACGATTACGCGTCCGCTACTGGCCGCTGGACGGCGCGGGGTCTGAAATGCCTGCCACAGGATCAGCAGCGCCGGCAGGGCGGCCACGATCAGCAGCAGATACGCGATGGCAACCAGCGGCCGGGCGACCGGCCAGGGCAGCAGGATACTGGCCAGCCAGATCACCGCCACGGCGCCGTTGAGCAGGATCAGGGTGAACCAGCCNNCCTCCTGGCGGCTGATGACCCGTGACGCGTCGCGTGTGCGGTAGCGTAACACCGCCAGCGGCAGCAGGGCCAGCACCAGCTGCAAAATCCAGCCGTAGACCAGCCNCTGCGTCACACCCGCTTCGAGTTTGGCCAGCGGCAGACGGTCGGCACCCAACAGCACGAAGGCCACCGTCGCCACGACCGGCGCAGCGATCCAGAGGTAACTGATCAGCACCTGGGCACAGTTGGCGAAACGCACGGGGTGTGGCCGGTGGGTGGTGATGAAGAAATTGGCCAACATCAGCACCAGCCCCGTGACGTAGAGCAGCAGGCCCCCGCNCATGATGGGGATGACACCGGCGTACGGCCCGAACCACAGGGCCAACGCACCGATCACCATCAGCCACAGGGTGCGCTTGATCCACTGCGGGCGTGCCAGCGTGCGCCCAAACAGCGCCGGCAGCCGGTCCAAGGCCAGGCCGGCGATCGCCAACCCGGTAAAGCCGAAGATGTTGGCGTGGATGTGTGACTCTTTGGTGGCCTGGTAACCCACCGGCGACCACCACCCCAAGAGCAGGGTCAACGCCATCAGCACACCCAGCAGCAGGAACCCCGGNNCGGCCAGGTAGAAGCCGACCACCGCCGGGCGCGGCGGNNTCGACCGTCGCCACAGCCACAGCAGCAGCCCAACCTCGACTGAGATTGCGGCCAGCAGCAGAACCCCGCCGCTGTGGATCGGCCACGCGGTCACGCTGACCTGGCCGAGTTCGAGCAGTAGCAGGCCGCTGTTGAGCAGGGCAAAGACTGTCCACAGGGTCCACGGCGGCGGCGCCGGGCTGCGTGAGCGGCTGGCGAACAGGCCGGGCAGAAGGCCCAGCAGGGTTTGTGCCAGAACACCGATGGTCAGGGCGTGCACGCGCAGCCAATACAGGTTGGGGATCGCGGCCATCCAGCCGAACTGGGCCAGCGCGTAAGCCAGCACCGTCGATAGGGCAAATACCAGGTAAATGGCGGCAGCGGCCAAGAAGGCCGCGGTGGGTGAACGAGCCATGGGTCACACCTCCAGGCAGTGAACGCTCCCGAACACAGGCCGATGTGAGCGTGATCATCGCGCAGGCGGGGATGAATGTCGCCGACTTTTGTCGGGTGGCAGTTGGAGCCTGTCCGAATCACCGCAAGATGGCGGTATTCTGACGTGTGCACCGGGTGATTTGGATAGGCCCTTTGCGTCAGGCAAAGGGCGGGGCTATTCGTCCAGATTGGCGCGCGCCGTCAACCCGGCGCGGTCGAGGATCGTGATCTGTTGGCGCTCGACGCGGATCAGGCCGGCGTCGGCCAGACCGCGCAGAGCGCGGCTCAACACGTCGGGCACGGTGCCCAGGCGGGCGGCCAGTTCGGCCTGGGTGGTNNCCCAGCGCTGGCGCGGTACGATGTCGCCGGCCGCGCTGGCCAGCAGCAGGCGGGCCAGGCGGGTTTCGACGCTGTGCAGCGAGAGCCNCGCGACCAGTCCGGCGAGGTAACCGATGCGCTCGGCCATGTTCTCGATCACTTGCAGCATGACCTCGGGGTTGGCGGTGAGCAGGGGGCGCACCGTCTGACGGTGCAGCAGCCAGATGCCGACCGTTTCGAGGGCAATCGCCGTGGCCGGGTTGAACCGGCGGACGAAAGCGCCGGCCTCATTGAAGAGCCCCGGGCCGATGAAGCGCAGAATCTGCTCCCGCCCATCGGCGGCGTACTTGACCACTTTCAGCCAACCCGTGTGCACGATGTACAGGCTGGATGACTCATCGCCCTCCAAAACCAGCGCACCGGGCGCGTACTCTTGCCAGGCCGCGACGCCTGCCAGGCGCGCCAGCAGATCCGGGGCCAGATGCCTGAAGTACGGAATCGTTTGCAGCGTAGCGGTGAGGATGGTGGTGTCAGGTCGTGGCATTTGTGTGGCATCAATCCAACTTGAGAGCCATCTGTGGTTCTGAACTTGTCTCCTCTAGCCCCAACGTCAGCTGTACAGGTTGTTGAATCGCTTTCCAAACTCGGTCGTCGGTATTATGAAATACAACGCTCGCCCACCGGCCGGCACTAGGTAGGATGCGTACCAGCTCCAGGCCATATAGGTATTGGGGTGTCGTTGTTCAGCCATACGGGGAAAGTAGCGAATAGTTGACATAGCAGCCAAACCGGCCGATCGTTGCTAACCCGATCAGTGGCGTAGTATTGGAGACGACAATCATGCGCGTGGCTTGACGTCAAGCATAGCCACTGACTCGAACTCTTCGGCCGGCTCGTCCGCTGTATAATTGACATAGGCGATCCCACGAGCACGTAGCAGGTCCAGGAATGCGATGCGGCTGATATTCAATAGCCTTGCTGCTTTGCCGGAGGATATTCGTCCTTCAAGAAAAAGAGTTAACACCAGCCATTCGGTGATACGGCCTTGTACTTCCTCTTTGCCCAGACCCAATCGAAGCAAAGATGTTGGCAAGCGCACTTCAAAGGCTGTTTCTATCGTCATTGCACAGTACCTCCACACCCAGTATACCACAGTTTCGGTCAAATGCCCTGCATGCAAGAAAAACTCTAGCTCATGGCAGGTAGCGCTCTGACATCACCGTTCTCCAGCGCGTCTAGACGCTTGATGCATATTGGTTCCGAGACTCAATGACTCACAAGATGAGTGTCTGGAACGCCAAGTCGGGGCGGTCACAATGTCGATTGATCAGAATGCCAAGGTCATAGGCAGCTATCTTGGCGCTGATGCGAGTGAACAAACCCCAGGTTGTATGCGCCCTGGGGAAGTGTAGGCCGAAGCTCTCACACAGGTTGGCGAAGGCCGTTTCGATGGCCTGCCGTAAGCTTGAGAACCAGATTCTGGCGCTGTGCCGCTCGCACTCGGGCGGCGTCAGGATCGTAGCCTGGTAGTCTTGGCCCAATGCACATGCCAATCTTCACCGCTGTAGCCGAGATCAGCGACAATTGGGCAGCGGCGATTGGCGCCACAACTCTGCGTTGGTCGATCCAATCGGTAGGCGGCTCCAGCCGCAGAGCGTCCTGTGCGTTCTCAGGGCCAGAGAGTTGCGGAACGCCAATGCGACTGCTCAGAAGGAGTTCGGTTAGCCAGTGATCCTGGATGTTGCCAGCGGCCAAGGTCCAGCCAGTGGCTGCACCGCTGGAACTAACCACCAGCAACAGGTGTAGGCCATAGAAGTAACGGTCGTTACCGCCCTTGCCAATGCGGGCAATGTCCGCCAACCACCCCGGTGGAAAGATCGAGCGCCCCGTGCGATCGGTATGGGCGCACAATCCATGATCTCACAGTCTTGTGGCGACCACAACTGGTTGGCCACAGCCTGTTGGATCAAGATGTAGGCGCCCCACAGACGGCGCAACCGCCGATTGAAAGCGCTTTGGCTGGTCATGCCAGGAAAGAACCGACGTAAGTGCTTTTGTGCATAGCGCACAAACCCGCGTTCGGTCTTCCACGGCACACCTGAACGCCACTGGGCAGCCAGTCCTAAGCACAGCACTTCCGAGTCGCTCAGATGCGGCGTTGGCCCACCGCTGTTCGGCATCTTGGGCCTTACGAAATCCTTGTGCAGATCGTCCGTGATCACGTACAATGTCGTCAGGAAGGTTTCGAGATCGAGTGACATGGCATCACCTCTGCTAAGGAATTGCCATTCTCTTACTCGAACCTTCCTCCCTTGTCAATGATCAACCGCCAACTTGCACGACCATTCAATATGCATCAAGCGTCTAGAGTCAACCGTCCCTACGGGACGGGCGCGTATCCCACGCGGCATGGGCTAAAATCGGGCGTCTCTACGGGACGCGATTCTGCGCCGTACCTTCCGCCGCGTCGGGGCGTTCGCCCCTAAAATCGGGCGTCCCTACGGGACGGGCGTATCCGCGGCATGGGCTAAAGTCGGGCGTCCCTACGGGGCGCGATCTCGCGCGCACCTTCCACTCCGACGGAACGTTCGACATCCGCCATCGACCGCACCGCGCCCCGTAGGGGCGCATGAATTTGGCCCCGATGCACGTACGCGTTCGCGCGTCCCGTAGGGACGCCTGAATTTAGCCCCGATGCACGTACGCGTTCTCCGCGTCCCGTAGGGACGCATGAATTGCGCATCGCGGCGCGCATTCTCGCGCCCCGCCGAGACGTTCGGCCCTAGAGTCAACCGTCCCTACGGGACGGGCGCGTATCCCACGCGGCATGGGCTAAAATCGGGCGTCCCTACGGGACGCGATCCCGCCGTACCTTCCGCCGCGTCGGGGCGTTCGCCCCTAAAATCGGGCGTCCCTACGGGACGGGCGCGTATCCCGCGGCATGGGCTAAAGTCGGGCGTCCCTATGGGACGCGATCTCGCGCGCACCTTCCGCTCCGACGGCGCGTTCAACATTCGCCATCGACCGCACCGCGCCCCGTAGGGGCGCATGAATTTAGCCCCGATACACGTGCGTTCTCACGCGTCCCGTAGGGACGCATGAATTGCGCATCGCGGCACGCATTCTCGCACCCCGTCGAGACGTTCGGCCCTAGAGTCAACCGTCCCTACGGGACGGGCGTGTATCCCCGTGGCATGGGCTAAAGTCGGGCGTCCCTACGGGACGCGATCCCGCCGTACCTTCCGCCGCGTCGGGGCGTTCGCCCCTAAAATCGGGCGTCCCTACGGGACGGGCGCGTATCCCGCGGCATGGGCTAAAGTCGGGCGTCCCTACGGGACGCGATCCGCGCCGTACCTTCCGCCGCGTCGGGGCGTTCGCCCCTAAAATCGGGCGTCCCTACGGGACGGGCGCGTATCCGCGGCATGGGCTAAAGTCGGGCGTCCCTACGGGACGCGATCCGCGCCGTACCTTCCGCCCCGACGGCGTGTTCAACATTCGCCATTGACCGCACCGCGCCCCGTAGGGGTGCATGAATTTAGCCCCGATACACGTGCGCGTTCTCGCGTCCCGTAGGGACGCATGAATTGCGCATCGCGGCACGCGCATTCTCGCGCCCCGCCGAGACGTTCGGTCCTAGAGTCAACCGTCCCTACGGGACGGGCGTGTATCCCCGTGGCATGGGCTAAAGTCGGGCGTCCCTACGGGACGCGATTCTGCGCCGTACCTTCCGCCGCGTCGGGGCGTTCGCCCCTAAAATCGGGCGTCCCTACGGGACGGGCGCGTATCCCGCGGCATGGGCTAAAGTCGGGCGTCCCTACGGGACGCGATCCCGCCGTACCTTCCGCCCCGACGGCGTGTTCAACATTCGCCATTGACCGCACCGCGCCCCGTAGGGGTGCATGAATTTAGCCCCGATACACGTACGCGTTCTCACGCGTCCCGTAGGGACGCATGAATTGCGCATCGCGGCACGCGCATTCTCGCACCCCGTCGAGACGTTCGGTCCTAGAGTCAACCGTCCCTACGGGACGGGCGTGTATCCCCGTGGCATGGGCTAAAGTCGGGCGTCCCTACGGGACGCGATTCTGCGCCGTACCTTCCGCCGCGTCGGGGCGTTCGCCCCTAAAATCGGGCGTCCCTACGGGACGGGCGCGTATCCCACGCGGCATGGGCTAAAATCGGGCGTCCCTACGGGACGCGATTCTGCGCCGTACCTTCCGCCGCGTCGGGGCGTTCGCCCCTAAAATCGGGCGTCCCTACGGGACGGGCGTATCCCACGCGGCATGGGCTAAAGTCGGGCGTCCCTATGGGACGCGATCTCGCGTCGCACCTTCCGCTCCGACGGAACGTTCGACATTCGCCATCGACCGCACCGCGCCCCGTAGGGGTGCATGAATTTAGCCCCGATACACGCGCGTTCTCCGCGTCCCGTAGGGACGCATGAATTGCGCATCGCGGCACGCATTCGCGCCCCGCCGAGACGTTCGGTCCTAGAGTCAACCGTCCCTACGGGACGGGCGTGTATCCCCGTGGCATGGGCTAAAGTCGGGCGTCCCTACGGGACGCGATTCTGCGCCGTACCTTCCGTCGCGTCGGGGCGTTCGCCCCTAAAATCGGGCGTTCCTACGGGACGGGCGCGTATCCCGCGGCATGGGCTAAAGTTGGGCGCCCCTATGGGACGCGACGCGCCACACCTTCCACTCCGACGGAACGTTCGACATCCGCCATCGACCGCACCGCGCCCCGTAGGGGCGCATGAATTTGGATGCACGTGCGCGTTCTCGCGCGTCCCGTAGGGACGCCTGAATTTAGCCCCGATGCACGTGCGCGTTCTCCGCGTCCCGTAGGGACGCATGAATTGCGCATCGCGGCACGCATTCTCGCGCCCCGCCGAGACGTTCGGCCCTAGAGTCAACCGTCCCTACGGGACGGGCGTGTATCCCCGTGGCATGGGCTAAAGTCGGGCGTCCCTACGGGACGCGATTCTGCGCCGTACCTTCCGCCGCGCGGGGCGTTCGCCCCTAAAATCGGGCGTCCCTACGGGACGGGCGCGTATCCCACGCGGCATGGGCTAAAGTCGGGCGTCCCTATGGGACGCGATCTCGCGTCGCACCTTCCGCTCCGACGGAACGTTCGACATTCGCCATCGACCGCACCGCGCCCCGTAGGGGTGCATTTAGCCCCGATACACGTGCGCGTTCTCACGCGTCCCGTAGGGACGCCTGAATTGCGCATCGAGGCACGCGCATTCTCGCACCCCGTCGAGACGTTCGCCCCTAGAGTCAACCGTCCCTACGGGACGGGCGTGTATCCCCGTGGCATGGGCTAAAGTCGGGCGTCCCTACGGGACGCGATCCCGCCGTACCTTCCGCCGCGCCGGGGCGTTCGCCCCTAAAATCGGGCGTCCCTACGGGACGGGCGCGTATCCCGCGGCATGGGCTAAAGTCGGGCGTCCCTACGGGACGCGATCCCGCGCCGTACCTTCCGCCCCGACGGCGTGTTCAACATTCGCCATTGACCGCACCGCGCCCCGTAGGGGTGCATGAATTTAGCCCCGATACACGTACGCGTTCTCCGCGTCCCGTAGGGACGCATGAATTGCGCATCGCGGCACGCGCATTCTCGCACCCCGTCGAGACGTTCGGCCCTAGAGTCAACCGTCCCTACGGGACGGGCGTGTATCCCCGTGGCATGGGCTAAAGTCGGGCGTCCCTACGGGACGCGATCCCGCGCCGTACCTTCCGCCGCGTCGGGGCATTCGCCCCTAAAATCGGGCGTCCCTACGGGACGGGCGTTTAGGGGCGCCATCGAGGCCCAACCGGCGCCGTTCCAGACATCGATCTTCAAGCCGTTACCGGCGGTGATACGCATCCAGGGCGCGTCGGCCCCAGCTTGAAACCAACTGCGGTCGCCACCCTGGCCGAGGATTGTCCAGTTCCGATGTTAGCCTGGCGCTTGCAGCGCCAGGCGTACCGCGCGCCGCCATCAACGCCGCGCGTTTGTGTTTCCGCTGCACACCCGCTAGAATGAATGTGCGCGCCGGCTGCGCATCGTTTCCCAGATGATACCGTCGAGCCGCTGCCCCCAAGGAGGATTTACATGACACCTTCACTGCTGCGCCCAATCCTGCTTGCTGGACTGGTGTGTGCACTCGTGACCGTGGCGGTCACCCTGATGGTTGAACAATCCCTGGCCAGCGCCGACAGCCAGGTGCTGCTGCCCCTGATGGTTGAACAATCCCTGGCCAGCGCCGACAGCCAGGTGCTGCTGCCCCTGGTGGGTGAACCGGGTAAACCGCGGCGCACGCCGACACCAACTCGTACCCGTACGCCGACGCCCACTCGCACCAGCACCCTAACGCCGACGCCAAGCGCCACGCCGACCAGCCCGGTGACCCCACGCCTACCCCGCCGCCCGGTACCGGTCCGACGATTGCCGGCTGTCCGCAGTTCCCACCCGACAACATCTGGAACNNGCGCGTCGATACCCTGCCCCTCGATCCGAATTCCAGCCTGTACATCAATACGATCGGCGCGGCCACCGGTCTGCACGCCGATTTTGGCGCTGGCGAGTGGCCGCCCGGCTCAGGCNNGCCGATCGGCATTCCCTGGACGAGCGTACCCGGCACACAGGCCCTGGTACCGGTCACGTTCGACTACGAAGACGAGAGTGATCCGGGTCCGTACCCGATCCCGACCAATGCGCCGATCGAAGGCGGTCCCAACAGCAGTGGCGACCGGCACGTGCTCGTCGTCGATCGGGACCACTGCATGCTCTACGAGATGTGGAATTCGTGGCCCAATGCCAACGGCAGCTGGCACGCCGGCTCNGGGGCTGTCTTCAACCTGAACTCGCATGCGCTGCGGCCGGCCGGCTGGACGTCGGCCGACGCCGCNGGGCTGCCGGTTGCGGCCGGCCTGGTGCGTTATGAGGAAGTTGCTGCCGGCGAGATTCGGCATGCCATCCGCTTCACGGTGCCGCAGACACGGCGCGCTTACGTATGGCCAGCACGTCATTACGCCTCGACGCTCACCGGCACCCAATACCCGCCGATGGGCCAGCGTTTCCGGCTCAAGGCGAGCTTCGATCTCTCGGAGTTTGCCCCAGAGGTGCGGGTCATTCTGCAGGCGTTCAAGACCTACGGCATCATCCTGGCGGACAACGGCTCGGCCTGGTACATTTCGGGCACGCCCGACNNGCGCTGGGACGACGATGTCCTGCGGCAGCTGAACCAGGTCCATGGCTCGGACTTCNNAGAAGCGGTCGACGTGTCGTCGCTCATGATCGATCCCAATTCGGGCCAGGCGCGACCGGGGCCGTAAGGGGTCTCTGCCACTCGGCTGCGGACAGCAGCCAACCATTTCCACATATCCTCTTTGCCTACCCTTAACAGTACGATAGCCCTGCCTTCACCCACTGGCGGCGATTTGCGTGCATAATCCTCCTGTCTGCTACGCGAGGGTTCGGTCATAAGGGGCAGTGGCATGAGAAAAACCCCGGTTTCTGAACGGCTGGCTGAGCAGTTACAAGGGGCAAATCACCCCTTGGCGGACCTTGTGAGGATTCAGTGTACAGGAGGCTGTCATGAACAAACGCGTGAATCGGAAGGCTGTGGTACTGTCGGCGATCGCCACGACCGTGGCCCTGGTCGGTATCGGCGCCGCCACCCTGCTGGCTAACCCCTCGCCGGCGGACGCCGGCCCGGCCGTGAACCCCAGCCAGTGATGATCGACCAGGCGCAAACCCCACCCACCACCCAGGCCGAAGCGGAGATTGCCGCTTACCGGGCGCAGCTGTCCGCCGCGTATCAGGCGCTGGAGCAGGCCTACGCCCAAATCGATACACTGCAGGCCGATCAATCCCTGCCGGCTGACGCGTCGTCGTGGGACGACCACGAGGGTGAGGATTCAGACCACGATGGCGGCGATCATAAACGTGACCATGAGGATTCGGACCACGACCACGACGACCACGACGATCATGCGCGACCACGAGGACGACCATGACTGAGCGAAAGCAGGCGCCAACGGTCCATCGTGCAAACCGGCGTGTCAGCCAGACCCCCGTCTGGAAGAGTGCCCTGCTGGCATCGGCCATCGGCGCCGTGCTGCTGGGCTGGGGTATCCTGGGGTGGAACGAGGCGGGATCCAACGCCCAAGCGCAGCAAAACACGTCGTCGTCTCAGGCGTTGGATGTGCGGGTGTTGAACCGGACAAATGATACCAGCAGTGCGCCCCGCCTGGGCAGCATCACCATCCCCGACTTGCCTCAGGCGCCGGTCTTCCGGCAGGCGCCGGCCCGGACCCGCGGCTCGTGAACCGGCTGTATGAGCACCGCTTCCGGGCCATGAACACCGGCGTGGCAGCCTGGCTGTGGGCGGACGCCCGCCTGGCCGACCCCTGGCTGCTCGACGTACAGCGCTTNCTTCGGGCTGTCGAGGCTGAACTCAGCCGCTTCCGCCCCACGTCAGGCCTGAGCCGGCTGAATGCCGCGGCGGGCAGGGGNCCACAGCGGGTGTCGCCGATGCTGCAGCAGGTTCTGCAGTTGGCCCTGACCGCCGCCCGCGCCACCAACGGCATCTTCGACCCGACCGTGCTGCCGGCGCTACTGCGGGCCGGCTATGATCGCAGCTTTGAGCTGCTGGCGACGGATGACCCTGCGCCATCACACGCCGCACGGCCTACACAGGATACTTCACAGAATGATGGAAAGAACACCTTACCCGGCCGTGTCGAGGAACCGGCCGGCCCGGCGCCCGGTTGGCCGCGGGTCGTTCTGGACCCGATCGATGGCACGGTAACGCTGCCGGCCGGTCTCGGCCTGGACCTGGGCGGCATCGCTAAAGGCTGGGCGGTCGATCGAACCGTGGAGGCGCTTGGCAGCCATGGGCCGGCGCTGATCGATGCCGGCGGCGACATCNNCGGGCCAGCGCTGCACCCGGGGACGCCCTGGCCGGTCGCCATCGCCGATCCGTTCGACGATGGCCGCGACCTTGGAACCCTTTACCTGGCCGAGGGCGCCGTCGCCACCAGCACAGTGGGGCGACGGCAGTGGCCGCGCCGNGGCGCGCAGCACCACCTGATCGACCCGCGCCGCGGCGAACCGTGCCAGAGCGACCTGCACACGGTGACCGTACTCGCACCCACCGCCGTGCAGGCGGAAGTGGCCGCCAAGGCGGCGCTAATCCTGGGCCAGCGCACGGGCCAGGCCTACCTGGAACGTCAGGGATGGCCAGGGCTATTCGTTGGCTTCGACGGGACGCAGCAAGTGATCGGCCGGCTCACCATCGAACCGGCCTGGGAGAATTGATATGAGCAACAAACCGTTGACTCTGGCTGCGGGACCGGCCATGCCGCCCGCTGCCAGCACTGCACGTGACCCTTGGGGTACTCTGCTGGGCGCACTGATCGGGGCGGGCCTGGCATTGGCCGGGTTTGCTATCGGCCTTGGGCCACCGGCCTCAGCGGTGAGACGCATTCGTACTGGTATCTGAGCCGGGCGGCCGGCTTTGTGGCCTACTTCCTATTGTGGCCCATGCTGTGGGGGCTGTTGCTCGCNTCGAAAATCGGACAGGGCCGGCTACGGCCGCCCGCACTGCTCGATGCGCATGAATTCCTGAGTTACCTGGCCCTGGGCTTTACCCTGTTTCACGGCCTGGTGTTGATGGGCGACACCTACCTGAGCTTTCCGTTGGCCGCCGTGTTGGTGCCATTTGCCAGCACCTACAAGCCGGCGTTGGTGGCGGCCGGCCAGATCGGCCTGTGGCTGTCACTGATCGCGGGTCTGAGTTACCCGGTACGTCGGCAGCTGGGCCAACGTCGCTGGCGCCAGCTGCACTATCTGAGCTTCGCCGCTTACCTGGTGGCCCTGCTGCACGCGGCCTTCCTGGGCACCACCAGCCAATACCTGACGGTGCAGGTGATGTACGTACTGACCGCGGCGCCGGTGCTCTTTTTGACCTTCTACCGCCTGTTCGGCAGCCGTCAGACACGCGCAGACGGCCGATTCCTGAACCCAACGCGACAGCGTGGCTGCCGCACTCCAAACTGGCCGTTCGGGAATCAGCGGCCGATATGGTAGAATAGGCGTTATGGCACAGTCAACCATTCTACTGGCCGATGACGATGAGATGATCGTGGATGTCCTGCGTGACCGCCTGGTCAACGAGGGCTACACGGTCATCGTCGCGNNCGATGGGCAGGCGGCCCTGGACCTGGCGCGTACGAACAACCCCGACCTGGTGCTGCTGGACGTAATGATGCCGCGCCTGCACGGTTGGGAGGTGTGCCGCGAGCTGCGGCACACCAGCACCGTACCCATTCTGATGCTCACGNNGCGCGGTGAAGAGATGGACCGGGTGTTGGGCCTGGAATTGGGCGCCGACGATTATGTGGTCAAACCGTTCAGCTTTCGCGAGCTGCTGGCACGGGTGCGCGCNAANCTGCGGCGCGCCAACCTGCAACAGGCGTTGCCGCCACCCGCCGACGACGGCCGGGTCGCCCTGGGCACGATCGCGATCGACCGTCGCCGCCACCGTGTCACGCAGCAGGGCCAGGCCGTTACCTTGTCGCCGCGCGAATACGCCCTGCTGATGGCGCTGCTCGATGCCCAGGGTGCGGTCATCGACCGCCACGACTTGCTGGACCGGGTCTGGGGTGAAGAATGGATCGGCAATTCGCGCACCCTCGATGTGCATATCCGCTGGCTGCGTGAGAAGCTGGAAGACGACCCGGCTGCGCCGCGTTTGATCCTGACGGTGCGCGGCGCGNNTTACCGCCTGGTGACCGCGGCCGAGTTGACCGACCGTGACTGAGCGGGTTGAGGTGAACCAACCGTCGGCGCGTTGGCCCTGGCAGCGCAGCCTGCAGGCCCGCATCCTGCTCATGTACGGCAGCGTATTCGGCGTGGTGCTGGCGCTCCTGATGCTGGTGATTGGCCGGGCTGTGTACCAGGCGCAACTGGCCAACGCGCAGCAGGCGTTGGAAGTCGAGGCTTTCCTGGCGGCCAACGCGTTGCAGGACCCGCTCAGCGGCTATGCCGATGAGTTCAAGGCCCATGAGCGCGACGATGATCAGCACGACGACGACAAACACGACAGGGATAAAGCCCAACCCACCCCGACCAGCACGCAGAGCCAGGTCTCGCGCAGCACACCGGTACCAGCCAGCACATCATCGAAGGCTGCCGGGCGCTTGCAGCGGGTCGCCGGGCAGTACGCCGCGGACACCGGCGCACGCGTGACGATCCTCGATGCGCTGGGCCACCCGCTGGCCGACAGTGCCTACGCGGCGGATCAAGTGACCAACCAACTGGCGCAGCCCGAAGTGCAGGCCGCGCTGCATGGAGAGGCGCGCCCTGATGTGCGCCGTGATCCGCTCTCTGGCACGGTTACCCTGTTCGTTGCCACGCCCGTTCGCCAGGCAGACCGGCTGTTGGGCCTGATACAGATGGGGCGGCCGATGCAGGAGGTGGCGGCCAGCGCCTGGGCCCTGCTGTTCCGGCTGGGCATGTTCGGCTTGTTGGCCCTCCTGTTGGTAACGGTTCTGGCCGTTGGGCTTACCCGCTACCTGGTGCGTCCAGTTCAGGCGCTGGAGAAGGCGGCCATCGCCGTGGCGGACGGTGACATGGGCCAACAAGTGCCGGTGACAACGGCCGATGAGCCGGGCGCCCTCGCACGCGCCTTCAACGGCATGGTGGACAGCCTGCGGCGTATGCTGGAGCAGCAGCGCTTGTTCGTTGCCAATGCCAGTCACGAGCTGCGTACACCGCTGACCAACATCAAACTGCGCAGTGAAGCGCTGCTCGATGGGCCGACCGACCCCGCTGTGCACCGGCGCTACCTGACCGAAATCGACCGTGAGGCCGATCGTCTGGGGCGTCTGGCCGCCGTACTGCTCGACCTGTCGAGCCTGACCGACAGTGGGTCGCGCCTCCCGCCGGCGCCGGTAGATATTCTGCCGGTGTTGCATGAGGTCATCGACGTCATGCACCTGCGCACGGCACAGGCCGGCCTGACGTTGACCCTGGACGCGCCGGCACAGCTGCCGCAGTTACGCGTGCGACCGGAGGAGTTGGAAGCGGTCCTGCTCAACCTGCTCGACAACGCTGTCAAGTATACGCCGGCGCCGGGCGCCATCGCGCTGACCGCTCAGGCCGACGGTTCGCGGTGCCGGCTGTGCGTGCGCGATAGCGGCATGGGTATTGCACCGGAGGAACTGCCCTTCATCTTCGAGCGCTTCTACCGGGTGGATAAAGCGCGCGTGCGGCGCGGCGGGGCTGGGCGTGGGCAGTGGGGCCGGCCTGGGGCTGTCCATCGCGCGGGTGGTCGAGCAGAACGGCGGAACGATCCGGGCGGAGAGCACCGTGGGTCAGGGCAGCGTGTTCGAGATCGAATTCGCGGTGTAAAGACGCCGAATTCCCGGCGTAGAGATGCCAACTTTCCGAAAAGTTGGCATCTTTGCCCACCATACCCAAACTTGGATTTGCGGCATTGGTCCTTTGACTTGCGTACACGCGTCATATGCGGTAAACTCCACCTCATTACCCGCCTGAACCATCTCTGCACGACCCACGCCCTACGTTTGTGAGAAGGAGAGCGCTCGTTATGAATCGTAAACTGCTGTTGCTGCTCAGTATTGTCGCCTGCCTGTTGATTGCCGTGCTTGCCTATTTTTGGGCCACCGGCATGATGGATTCGATGTACGCCTACCGCTCGCCCCTGGCGGCACAACCACCCGCCCCGGCGCCCCTGGGCAATGCACTCACGCGGCGTGTGGTGTTCGTGCTGATCGATGGCCTGCGCACCGATACAGCGGCCAACCCGCAGGTGATGCCGTTCCTCAACGAGCTGCGCGCNGGCGCCAGCGCTACTGTGCATAGTGAAATACCCTCCTACTCCGCGCCCGGTTACACCGTGCTCTTCACCGGCGCGTGGCCCGAGTTCAGCGACGGTCCACCGATCAACCTGACCTACGAGGAGTACATCCCCTGGACGCAGGATAACCTCTTCGCAGATGCCCACCGTGCCGGGCAGACGACCGCCATCTCCGGCCTCAACTGGTTCGAGAAGCTGGTGCCCCAGGATACCGTCACCGTGTCCTATTACACCTCTGGCGAGGACGATGCGGCCGACCGCGCCACCGTCGATGCCGCCCTGCCCTGGCTGCGTGACGCTGCACCCGGGCTGACCCTGATCCACCTCCAGAAAGTTGACTACGCCGGCCACCACGAGGGTGGGCCGCGAGACCCGCACTGGAACGCGGCCGCGCGCGCCGATGACCTGCTGCGCGAGATCGTAGGCACGCTCGACCTGACGCAGGACACGGTCCTGGTGACGAGCGATCACGGCCACATCGATCGCGGCGGCCATGGTGGCCCCGAGGCCATCGTGCGGGCCGAGCCGCTGGTCGTGACCGGCGCCGGGGTCAAGCCGGGCGCCCACGGAGATGTGCAGCAAATCGACATTGCACCGACAATCGCGGCCCTCCTGGGCGCCGCCCTCCCGGCGTCGGCGCAGGGACGGGTGCTTACCGACATGCTCGATCTGTCGGCGGGCGCCCTGGCGGGTATCCAGGCGGCCGCCCAGGCACAACAGCAGGGCCTGGCCGCCGCTTATACGGCCGCAACCGGGCAGAAGCTCAACATCGCGGCCGACGCTGACCCGGTGGCCGCCACGCAGGCCGCCATCCGCGCGNNGCGTACCGCCCGCGCCACCGGTGAGCGCTTGCCCCGTTTGCTGCTGGCGTTGGCAATCGTCGCGGTTTTGGGTTTTGTGATTTGGCGNTACGCGCAGCCGCGCCTGGCCTGGATGGTCGGCGCGGCGTTGGTGTACCTGCTGGTCTTCAACCTGAAGTACATCCTGCTCGACGGTCGCACCTACTCGTTGAGTTCGGTCACCAGCGCCGGTGACTTGATCTTTACCATTGCCACCAACGCGGCGTTGGCGGTCGTCGTGGCCTGGCTGGTNGCTACTGCTGACGCTGCGCCTCCACCGGCAGGCGCCGCCGCCGCCGCCCAGACCACACTCAACTGGGTGCTGCTGACGATTGCCCTGGTGGGGCTGCCCGCGCTGCTGAGTTACGTCATCAACGGGCTTCAGGTCACCTGCCCTGCCCGAGTCGGTCACCTATTTTTGGGCGTCCTGGCCGCAATGCAGATGCTGATTATTGCCGTCGTGGGGCTGCTGCTGGCGGGGGTGGCCGCCGGGGTAGGCGCGGTAGGGTCGCGGCGCAACGCGTCCCGCGGCCGCTGCACCCTCGGCGCCACACGCCTGACCTCTTGAACATTTTCCTTGGTGCTCCTTCATAACTTCTGAACAACTTTCGGTTAGAATGGGCGCAGTTGGTCGTGCCGATCAACCACTTCGGTGCGCAGTGGCAATCGAAGTGAAGTACGACTGAAGGAGATGAAACGATGACAGGATTCAGGAAATGGATGGCTGCGCTGGGTGTGGGTCTGGCCGTTGTAGCCATCGCAGCCGTGGCGCTCCCGGCAGCGGCAGCCACGACAGCCCCGCTGTGGCCGCCCACCGCGGTGGCCCCGGCGGCGGTATGGGTTACGGTGTCAGCAACTCAGCCCTGGCTGAGGCGCTGGGCATCACTACGGCGGAACTGACGACGGCGCAGACGAACGCGCAGAAGGCAGCCATCGCACAGGCGGTCAAGGATGGGCTAATCACCCAGGCTCAGGCCGATGCGCTGCTGACGCGCGGTGAAACGCGGCTTCCGTGGTTATGGCGGCTTCTTTGGCAGTGATACGATCGACTATGACGCCTTGCTGGCCAAAGAACTGAACATCACGCCCGCGAAGCTGCAAGAAGCCCGCACCACGGCGTTCAACAGCACGTTGGATCAGGCGGTCAAGGATGGGCGTATCACTCAGGAACAGGCCGAGTTGGTCAAGGCGCGGCAGGCACTCCAGAGCTACATGACCGAAAAGGGTGTGCCGGCCGCCATGCAGAAGGTGTATGAAGACGCGGTGAAACAAGCCGTGGCCGACGGTGTCATCACCCAGGCCCAGGCGGATGCGATCCTGGCGCAGAGCGGACAGTTCAAGATGTTCCGCATGCCGGGCTTTGGCGGCCGCGGTGGCCACGGTGGGATGCGCTTCTTCGATCACTCGAACGGCAGCCCAATGGCACGACGGGCCGCGCTTCTCCGGGGATTCGGCTCGTTCTTCTCCGACCTCTAACGACGACATGGGGTCGACCACCGCTCACGTGCGTCGGCCCTGTCACCTGAGCTGAAGGCGATGCCTGTCAGCCGTTCGACTCCCTTCTTTCCTGGCAACAGGAGAGAAGGGAGTTTTTGCCGGTTGGCCGCGGCCGTGTTATACTTCCGGCCTGTAATCCCGCAAGGGATCACGATCTTTGTCCGCCAGAGGGTTGCCCGACCACGATGGGTCGGGTATTTTGTTGCAACAGGAGGCTCTTACACGTGGGATGAGTCGGCTGTTAGCAGGCAACGTGCCAATGCCCGTGAGGGCCAGGCAACACAGTGGACTCAACCAAACGATAGGAGCGAGATGACAACAGAATTCACCCAACTGGGCCTGCACCCTGAGCTGGTGCAGGCTGTGACGGAGCTCGGTTATACCGCGCCCACCCCCATCCAGACCGCGATGATCCCGCTGATGCTCGACGGCCACGACGTGATTGGCCAGGCCCAAACGGGCACTGGCAAAACCGCGGCGTTTGCCCTGCCCATCCTGCAGAACCTGCAGCCAAACCAGCGCCACGTGCAGAGCCTCATCCTGGTGCCCATGCGTGAGCCCATGCAGGTCGCCGAGGCCTTCTACGGTTACGGCAAGTTGCGCGGCGTACGCGTACTGGCCGTGTATGGCGGCCAACCGTACGAGCGCCAGGTCCGTCACCTGCAAAAAGGGGTGGACGTCGTTGTCGGCACCCCGGGGCGTNNGTTGGACCTGCTCAAACAAGGTGTGTTGGACGTTAGCGCCGTGCGGAACGTCGTCCTGGACGAGGCTGACGAGATGCTGAGCATGGGTTTCATCGAGGATATCGAGGCCATTCTCAGCCTGACCCCTGCGATCCGCCAGACTGCCCTGTTTTCGGCCACCCTACCACCCGAAATTCGCCGCCTGGCCGATCGTTACCTGCGCGATCCGCAGTCGGTAACACTGGGGCCGCGGCAGCGCACGGTAGCAGCGCTGGAACAACGTTATTACGTGGTCAATGCCGCCGATAAGTTGGCGGCGCTGACTCGCCTCTTTGAGGTGGAAGACATCACNCAGGCCCTGATCTTCGTGNNCACGCGTGCCGGTACCGGTGAACTGGCCAGCGANGCGACGGTGCGCGGTTTTCCGGCCGAAGCCCTCAACGGTGACCTGAGCCAGGAGACGCGCGAACAGGTGCTGGAGCGCTTCCGGCGTAATCAGAGCATGATTCTGGTGGCCACCGACGTCGCCGCGCGCCTGGACATCGAGGGCATCTCGCACGTGTTCAACTACGACCTGCCGTCGGATCCGGAAGTTTACGTGCATCGTGTCGGCCGCACCGGACGTGCCGGCAAAACCGGTATCGCGATTTCGCTGGTAACGCCACAAGAACGCTGGTATCTGCGCAAGATCGAGTCCTTTGCGCAGGAGATCACNCCCGCGGTGCTGCCCACGGTTGCCGACATCGAAAACCGCCGGGAAGCGCAACTGCAGGAAAGGCTGTTGGTGTGGCTGCGCCGTGGTCGCTTCGCCAGGGAACGTGCGCTCATCGCTGAGTTGACCGAGGCCGGTCACGATCCACTGGACATCGCCGCGGCCGCCCTGCGTGTGGCGCGCCGTGAGGAGAAGCAGCGGTCGATCCCGCCCATCGAGGAAGTGCCAGANGCCGCGCCCACGTACCCGCACACGCGAAGAAACCGCGCGTGTCGCACAGCACAGACCACGGCCCGCGCCGGCCGTGGGGTACAGGAAGAGGGAATGGTGCGCCTGACGCTCAGCGCCGGCCGCGCCCACGGCATCCGGCCCAACGATGTGGTGGGCACGATCGCCTTCTATGCCGACATCCCCGGCCACACCATCGGCGCGATTCGCATCCAGGAAGACCATACTTTCGTCGACGTGCCGCAGCAGTTCGTCGCCCAGGTGCTGGCCAGGGCCGGCACTTACCGGATCCGCCGGCAGGCCGTGGCGGTGGTACGCGCCTGATCCCGAAACCCGATTGCCGCGTGGTGGTCGGGTAGGGGTGCACTCCTCTCTCTCCGATAAACTGCCAGTTGCGCCTTCACAATTTCTGAACATTTTTCTGTTACTCTGATGTTTGATCGGTTTTGGCTCGTGAACTCGAACGGTATCAACCCGCTGCGCGCCGTGGTGAGGCCGGACGGTTTGTCAGATGCCCAACTGAACTGGGGGACAATCTGATTATGATCAGATGCAAGACAGGCTATGAATCGGACAATTTTGGTGGTAGACGANCAAAAAGAACTGCGCCTCCTGGTCAAGGCCTATCTCGAACAGGAGGGCTTTCGCGTGGTGACGGCCGGCGATGGGCAAGAGGCGCTCTACGTGGCGCGGCATGAGAAGCCTGACCTGATCATCCTCGACTTGATGATGCCGCAGATGGGCGGTTACGAATTCCTGNNCGCCCACAAGCGCGAAACGGATACGCCGACGATCATCCTGACGGCCAGGGTCGAGGAGGGTGACAAGGTGTTGGGCCTGGAGTTAGGGGCCGACGATTACGTCACCAAACCGTTTAGCATGCGNCGGCTGGCGGCGCGNTGCGCCATTCTGCGGCGCGCCAGCCGTGAGCCGATCGGCCGAGGTGCTGCGCGCGCCGGCATCACCCTGGACCGGGGCAGTCGCCACGTGATGGTGGATGATCGCGCAGTCGACTTGACACCGTCCGAGTTCGACCTGTTGGCCGCNTTTTTGTCGGCGCCGGGCCGGGCATTCACGCGTGCCGAACTCCTGGACCGCCTGCAAGGCGACACCTACGATGGGTACGAACGTACGATCGACGTGCATGTGCGTAACCTGCGCACCAAGATCGAGCCTGACCCGCGTAACCCGCGCTACGTCGAGACAGTGTTCGGGGTCGGCTATCGTTTTGCCGCCAGTGAACGCGTTGGTTAGGAGCCGTATGCGTTCTTTGACCGTCAAGCTAACCGTGGCATTTCTCATTGTGGGCCTGGTGGGCACGGTCCTGATGGCCCTGCTCGTTAGCGGCCAGACCCAGCGCGAGTTCGACCAGTTTATCGCTGACCGGTACGGAACCGAGCGCAAAAGGCTCGATCGANNTTATTACCAGAGCAACGGCGGTTGGCAGGGTATCGGCGCCATTCTGATGCGCAACCCGTACGCTCGTCCCGGCGGACGGGAGTATGTCGTCGCGCCGGTGACGCTGATCGATGCCAACGGGCTGGTGGTTCAGAGCGGACACCGCGAACGTATTGGCCAGCATCTCGCGGCCAGGGAGGCCAGTCGTGGGATTCCGGTCGAGGTCGATGGAGTGGTGGTTGGTCGTATAATCATCGATGCGATGAGCGACCGTCAGCTTGGGCCGGTCTCGCCGGAGGCCGGTTTTTGNGGCCGTGTCCGCCAGGCCATCATCGTCAGTGCNGGGGCCGCGGCGGCGATTGCACTGCTGCTGGGCATACTGCTGGCGCGGACGATTGCACGCCCCGTGCGCGAGCTGACCACCGCCACCCAGATCGTGGCGCAGGGTCAACTGGGCCACCAGGTGCCGGTGCGTACACAGGATGAATTGGGCGACCTGGCCAGGTCGTTCAACCAGATGAGCGCTGACCTCGAGCGGGCCAGCATGCTGCGTCGCCAGATGACGGCCGATATTGCGCATGAGCTGCGCACACCGCTGAGCGTGATTCTGGGCTACACCGAGGCGCTCAGTGATCGCAAGCTGCCNGGGCACCCCGAAGTGTTCGCCAAAATGCACGGTGAAGCCCAGCTGCTCAATCACCTGATCGATGACCTGCGCACGCTGTCCCTGGCCGATGCCGGCGAACTACCGTTGAACCGCCAGGCCTGCACACCGCAGGCCCTGCTGGAGCGTACCGCGGGCGCGCATNNGCGGCACGCCGACCAGATGGGTATCGAACTGCGTGTGGCGGCCGCGACTGACCTCCCACTGGTGCTCGTCGATCCGGAACGGATGGCCCAGGTATTGGGCAACCTCGTGAGCAACGCCCTGCGCTACACCCCGTCGGGCCGCGCCATCATCCTGGCCGCCGAACGGACAGTGGACGGCGTCGGTTCGGTTCTCAAGGTGGAGGACCACGGCAGTGGGATTACCCCGGAAGACCTGCCGCACATCTTCGACCGCTTCTACCGGGGTGATCGCGCCCGTCCCCAGGACGAAGGGGAATCGGGCCTGGGCCTGGCGATCGCCAAGTCGATCATCGAGGCGTACGGNGGCACAATTCAGGTGCAAAGTGCGCTCGATGTGGGCACGACGTTCACGATCACCCTCCCCACGGCGGCGGGCAACGATTGAGGAACGATGGCTGTCAACGGACGCGCCAGCCAAAACGGCGCCCGCGGGCCTGACCGGCGCCAATGTCGCGACATTTTCCCCCTCATGACTTGTATTGGAGGTATCGATCATGACTAACCCAGCGTTGCGGTATGGTGCACGTGGACGCCGCGGCGTGCCCCTGTGGATTGGACTGCTACTGTTGCTCACCGTGGCCGCGCAACGAACGGGTGGCGGAGACGCCAGTGCCGACCGCGGCGGTGGCGCTGCAGCCCACCCGCGTAGCGACGCCGACGCCGACGAATATGCCGACGCCAACACCGACCAGGACAGCGACGCCTGTGCCGACCGCGACCCCACGGCAACGCCGACCCCGCTTCACCCCTGTCGATCGAGTACCTGCGGCGTCAGGAATACCCCGGCAGCCCGCTGGTCATCGAGCAGACGCTGGCGCCCGGCAGCAACTATGACCGTTACATCGCGTCGTACGATTCGGAGGGCNNCAAGCAGTACGGCCTGCTAACCGTGCCGCGTGGCACGCAGCCGGCCAACGGGTGGCCGGTCATTATCTTCAACCACGGTTACATCCCACCGGCCCAGTACCGCACCACGCAGCGTTACGTGGCCTATGTCGACGGGTTTGCGCGCAACGGCTACATCGTCTTCCGGCCCGATTACCGTGGCCATGACCAGTCCGAAGGTCAGGCCAGCGGCGCGNNCGGCTCACCCGATTATGTGATCGACGTGCTCAACGCGGTGGCTTCGCTCAAAGCCTANTCCGCGGCCGACCCGAACCGGATCGGGATGTGGGGCCACTCGATGGGCGGCTGGATCACCCTGCGCGCCATGGTGACGTCGCCAGACATCAAAGCGGGTGTGATCTGGGGCGGCGTTGTGGCGTCGTACGAGGATCTGCTGAGCCGCTGGCGGCGCGGTAACCAGCCACTGCCCACGCCCGACCCCAACAGCACACGCGGCCGCTGGCGCACCGGTTTGTTGGCCAGCTTTGGCACGCCCGAGNNTAACCCGGAAATGTGGCACGCGCTGTCGGCCAATTATTTCCTGCACGACCTCGCCGGCCCGATCCAACTGCACCATGCACGCGGTGACGAGAGTGTACCGGTGGAGTTTTCCGAGATTCTCTATCAGGAGGGAATCGAGGCCGGCGCGCCAATCGAGTTATTCACCTANCCCGGTGATAACCACAACATCTCCGGGAATTTCAACACCGCCATGCAGCGTTCGATCGAGTTCTTCAACCGGACGTTGGCGCAGCCCATCGACCTGTCCGGCGTGACGGGCCCACCCTGTTTGCGCGTAACGGCCCGGTCAACCTGCGCAGTGGGCCGGGGACTACCTTTGCCATCGTGGGATCGTTGGCGCCGAACCAGCCGCTACCAATCACCGGACGCAACGCCGATGCCAGCTGGTGGCAGGTGCAGACGGCCAACGGGTCGGCGTGGGTGGCCGGCAGCGTGGTGCTGGCCGTCAATCAGGCGGACGTGCCGGTTGTGGACTCCGGCGGCACATCCGGCTAACCACCCCTCCGGCACGGTCCAGACCAGCACCGGGCGGTGAAGGAACGTCTGAACCGTGCCGGGGGCGATACAATCAAATGTAATGCTGCGCTTTGGCCCAGGCTGTCAGTTCGTCGCGGAAATTCGGATGCGCCACACGGATCAGGTTCTGCGTACGCTGGCGGATCGATTTGCCGTACAGCTCGGCCACACCGTACTCGGTTACCACGTAATGCACGTGATTGCGGCTGGTGGTGACGCCGGNCCCTTCCTTGAGGGTGGGTACAATCCGGCTGATGGTATCGTTACGCGTGGTACTGGGCAGGGCAATGATCGGTTTGCCCCNCTTGCTGCGTGATGCCCCATAGACGAAATCCATCTGCCCGCCCACCCCGCTGTAGAACGTGGTGCCGATCGAGTCGGCGCACACCTGGCCGGTCAGGTCGACCTCGAGCGCCGAGTTGATCGAGATCATACGATCGTTTTGCGCAATGATGAAGGGGTCGTTGACATAATCCTGGGGATGGAACTCGACAATCGGGTTGTTGTCGACGAAGCTGTAGAGACGTTGGCTGCCCAGAATGAAGCCAGCCACGATCTTGCCGGGGTGCAGGGTTTTGCGCTCGTTATTGATGATACCGGCATTGACGAGCGGGATGACCCCATCGGAAAACAGCCNGGTATGGATGCCCAGGTCTTNTTTGTGCTCGAGAAAGTGCAGCACCGCGTCAGGAATCGCACCGATGCCCATCTGCATCGTCGACCCGTCGGAGATCAGGTCAACGATGTGCTCGGCGATGCGTTTTTCCAGCTCACCGGGCGCCCTGGGGACTTCGGGCAGGTAGTAGCTGACGGGCACCAGGTAATCGACCTTGCTGATGTGAATGAAGCTGTCGCCCAGGCAGCGCGGCATGTGTTCGTTGACTTCGGCCACCACGATCTTGGCGGCGCCGGCGGCCGGTTTGGTCAGGCCCACCTCCACCCCAAATGAGAGGAACCCGTGCTCGTCGGGCGGCGAACAGTGGATGAGGGCCACGTCGAGCGGCAGCTGTCCATTACGAAACAAGCGTGGAATCTCCGACAGGAACACCGGTGTAAAATCGGCCCGCCCCTCATTCACCGCTTTGCGCACGTTGTGGCTGATGAACAGTGTATTGACCCGGATCTTGCCTTCCATCTCGGGTGCGACATAGGCGGCATCGCCAATCGTCAGCACCTGTACAATCTCCAGCTGTTCGACCTCACCGGCGCGGCNGCGGTCGACCACGGCGTTGAGCAGCGTCTGCGGCACACTGCAGTTGCCCGTCAGGAAGATGCGGTCGCCCGACTTAATGACTTGTACGGCCTTTTCCGCCGGGACGACTTTGTTCCAAAACGTACCATCCAGTTTGTCATTGCGTGTCACCTTGATCAGAATACCGAACGGCAGCCCTGTGACGGCGCAGCGCCAACGCAGAGGCCAGTCGGTAAGGTCGTTACGGTTCCTGCGCCGGCCCTAGCAGTTTGTCGGAGAGACCACCTTGGAAGTGGGCGCGACACAACATGTAGTAGCCGATAACGGTCGTGGCACAGCATGTTGGGGCTGCGTTCACGCGAATAAGCTCTCTCCGACAAACTGCTAAACGACAGAAAATGCCGCGGCTAATCCCGGATGGATGATCTGACCGTTGCGTACGTTGACGCCGCGNNCCAGTGCAGGCGACTGATCCAGCGCGGCGTCCAGGCCATCTCGGGCGATGTTATAGATCAGTGGCCAGGCTGCGTTGTTGAAGGCATGGGTTGCAGTGCGGGCCACGATACCGCTCATATTGGGCACACAGTAATGAATGATGCCTTCTTCGACGAACGTCGGGGAGGTGTGCGTCGTGGNGCGCGTGGTTTCGACGCAACCTCCGCTGGACACTGACACGTCGATCACGATCGAGCGCGGTTTCATGCGCCGCAGCAGCTCGCGCGTGACCAGAATGGGCGAACGCATCCCGGCTGTCTGTACAGCGCCGACCAACACGTCGGCGAAACGGACCATCTTCTCGATGTTGAACGGGTGCGACACGAGGGTGACTACACGTCCGTCGAAAATGGTGTCGGTGCGGTCCAGNNGGCGCAGGTTCTTGTCCATCACGTAGACGTTAGCCCCCAGCCCTAAAAANNTGCGCGCGGCATTGGTACCCACGACGCCCGCGCCGAGGATGACCACTTCGGCCGGCGGCACACCGGGCACCCCGCCCAGAAGCACCCCTTTGCCGCCGCTGGTATTCTCGAGCAGACGGGCGGCCACCTGCGCNNACATGCGCCCAGTAATCTGACTGATGGGCAGCAGAACCGGTAGGGTTCCGTCGTCATCCTGGATGGTGTCGTAGCCAATCGCGGTGACTTTGTTGTCGAGCAGGCTTTGAACCCGGCTCCGGCGGGCCGCGGCCAGGTGCAGAAAACCACAGATGATCTGGTTAGCGTGCAGCCAGGTGGTCTCTTCGGCCGTCGGGCGTGCCACTTTGACGACCAGGTCGGCCCGGACGTACGCTTCTTCCGTGCTGTAGACCATGGTGGCGCCGGCTTTGCGGTAGTCTTCGTCGGTGAACCCGCTGCCGATACCGGCCCCCTGCTCGACATAAACCCGGTGGCCTTCCTCGCACAGGATTTGAACACCCGAAGGGATCAGACCGACGCGGTATTCGCTGGTTCTACGTTCACGTGGGACACCAATATCCATGTTAATCCTTCTTTCCAGACGTCGCGGGGCGGTGTTTTCTTTCTCTCCAGGCGTCGCGGGGACGGTGTTTTCTCTCTCCAGGCGCCGCAGGGACGGTGTTTTCTTTCTCTCCAGGCGCCGCGGAGGCGGTGTTTTCTTTCCATTCACGCACGATCAATTTGAAAATGTCTGATTCGGTGACGATGCCAACGACGGAATTGTCCGGCGCCAACACGGGAAATCCGCCGACTTTATGCATGAGGAGGANGCCAACGACCGCAACCACCGGCGTCTCAGNGGTCACCGTCAAGACCGATTGGGTCATCGCCTCTTCGACCGTCAGCCAATTCCCCGCCTGTGGATCGTACGGGTCGACAGCGGCTGCCATGGAAGCGGCCCGCACATCGCCCTTGGTCAGGATTCCAGCCAGCTGACCCTCATCGTCGACCACGGGAAGGCGGCGGAAGCCGTACGTCTCCATCAACTCGGCGGCTTCGTCCAGGTCGGCCTGCTGACTGACCGTAATCGCCGGGGACCTCATGATGTCGCGCACAAGATAGTCGGGCATATGCTCCTCCTCCTGGGTTACATCGCACTGGCCCGGCGGCAGCCGTTCCGTGCACCGACACCGCCACCTGCCCGGGATGAACTGGGGCAGGCGTCTGACACACAAAGGCTGCCGGAGACGCGGGTGTCGATCTACCCAGGCAGCCCTTGTGTGCGCTTGGTAATCAGGCCATGGCTCTGGTCAACAGCCCGGCTTGCTCCATGTGGCGCGTAATGACGCGGGCCAGCCGGCGAATCCNCTCTTCCAACATGGCCGGCTCTGCGTTGGAGAAATTGAGCCGCATCGTATTGCACAGGCCGCTCTCACGCCCGTCGGCGTAAAAGGCGTGCCCTGGGACGAAGGCCACCTTCTCTTTGACCGCCTCTTGCAGCAAGGTCTCGGCGTTGATCGCGGGCGGCAGGGTCACCCACAGGAACAGGCCCCCTTCCGGTTTGGTCCAGTGAACACCGGGCGGGAAGTAGGTCTGCATGGCGCGCAGCATGACGTCACGCCGCGTACGATAGACCCNGCGGATCTCCTCGATGTGCGACTCCAGGAAGCCGTCGCGTGCCGCTTCGTAGGTGACCATCTGGTCGAAGATGCTGGTGTGCAGGTCCATGCCCTGTTTGGCCTGGACGCACTTCTGAATGACTTCCACCGGCGCCACGACCCAGCCCAGGCGCAGCCCGGNGGCCAGCAGCTTGGAGAAGGTACTCAGGTAGATGACGTTGCCCCGGAAGTAACCGTGGCCATCGGCCACGCGTGACTCCAGGTTCTCACAGTCGAGCTGCACCAGGGAGGGTAGGGCCTCGCCTTCATAGCGCAGCGGGCCGTAGGGGTCATCTTCGATGATGGGTATGCCGTAACGATCGGCCATCTCGACCAACTCGTGTCGCCGTTCGAGCGAGAGGGTGACACCGCCCGGGTTCTGGAAGTTGGGCAGGATGTACATGAATTTGACACCGGCACGCAGGGCTTCTTCCAACAGGTCGGTGCGCAGGCCCTCGTGATCGATGGGCACTTCGACATACTCGGCCTGGTAGGCGTTCCAGGCCTGCAGTGCGCCCAGGTAGGTGGGCCGCTCGACCAGGATCGTATCACCGGGATTGATCAACAGTTTGCCGATCAGGTCGAGCGCCTGCTGCGNGCTCGAAGTGATCAGGATATTGTCTTCCCTGGCCCCGATACCGTAGTGGGCCATTTGTTGCACGATCAACTTACGCAGCGGCAGATAGCCTTCGGTGGTGCTGTACTGCAGCGCCCTGGCGCCATCCTGGGCCAGCACACGTTCGGCGGCCTGGCGGAAGGCCTCCACCGGGAACAGTTCGGNGGCCGGCAGCCCACCGGCAAATGAGATGACATCTGGCTGCTGCGTGAACTTCAACAGCTCGCGAATCACGGAGCTGCTCATGCGCTGATTGCGCTGTGCGTAGCGTCGTTGCCACGGAGTTGCCATGGTTACTTTTCCTTTGCGTATCAAGAGCACGGGACAGGGTGCGCCCTGGAGGACTTTTTCGGCCACACTGCCGTACACCCAGCGGCTGATTCCGCCGCGCCCATGCGTCGACATCACGATCAGATCAACACCCTCACCCTTGGCATAATCGATGATCGCATCGGGGACCGGGCCTCCAGGATGACTGTGCTGGCGGTCAAGCCCTTAGCGCAGCATACCGCTGACCGCCTGCAGGTACTGCTGCGCTTGCTCGCGCAGGCCTGGTACCTCGGACACGGTGCCCGACAGGACCAGGTCTGGGGCAATCACGATACGGCGAGATAACCACCCGGAGTAAAACGAGCTGGCTCTTGAATTCCAACGCCAATGCTTCGGCGTGATAGAGGGCCATCTCGGCCAGTCCCGAGCCATCCAATGGTACAAGAATTTTCTTGTACATCGTTGTCACCTCCTGGCCGCCAGCGGCGGTTATTCTGGCAGGGTTTCGTGCACGGCGACGGCCGTCACACAGGCTGCGCCGCGCCGCAGGGCCTGCTTGTTCGTTTCCAGGAAGCGTCGGTTGCGGGCCGGCAGGTGGGCTTCCAGCGCCTGATCGATCGCCTCGAGCGGCAGCAGCCCACTGGCCTGCAACAGTGCACCCAACAATACCATGTTGGCCTGTTTGACGTTCGCCAGCTCGCTGGCGATCTCGTTGGCCGGCACGGGGACGACGGTAATATCGGTGCGCGCCATGGGGCGGCTCACCAACGAACTATTGTAGATCAAAAGCCCACCAGGTTTGAGCTGTGGCTCGTACTTATCGACCGATGGGAGATTCAGGGCGACGACCGCGTCCGGGTTGCGGACCAACGGCGCACCGACCTCTTCATCCCCCACCACCACCACGCAGTGCGCCGTGCCGCCACGCATTTCGGGACCGTAGGACGGAATCCAGGTCACAGCTTTGTCGGCATCCATGCTGGCATAGGCCATGACCTGCCCGGCGAACAGGCCCTGACCGCCAAATCCAGAGAACACGANTCGAGTATTCCATGTCCGTAACCCTAGTCCTTTCCGTTCAACCGCTGTACGCCATCGCTGATNCTTGTAGTCACCCAGCGGGTAATATGGAACCATGGACTCTTCGATCCAGCGCAACGCCTCGACGGCCGTCGTGTGGTTGTTGGTCGGGCATGACGAAAGGATTTCCACCACGGAGAGCCCTTCGCCAGCGAGCTGCACCTCGAACGCGGTACGGATGGCCTTTTTGGCTTTGTTGATTTCGCGTACGTTGTGGGTCGAGCGACGCACGGCGTACGACACGCCCGGCAGCATCGCCAGGAGTTCGGCCACCCGCAGTGGGTAGCCGGCGACCTTCACATCACGCCCTGTGGGTGATGAGGTGGTGACCTGACCGGGCAGCGTTGTCGGCGCCATCTGGCCGCTGGTCATGCCGTACACCGCGTTGTTGACGAAGATCACCGTGAGGTTTTCACCGCGNNCCGCAGCGTGGATGATCTCGTTGGTGCCAATTGCGGCCAGGTCGCCGTCGCCCTGGTAGGTGAAGACCACCTTGTCGGGCTGCGTCCGTTTCAAGCCGGTTGCCATGGCCGGNNCGCGCCCGTGGGCCGCTTCGGCCATGTCGACGTCGAAGTAGTTGTAGGCAAAAACCGCACAGCCCACAGNGGCCACACCGATGGTCCGTCCCCGAATCCCCAACTCGTCGATCACTTCCGCCACCAGGCGGTGAATGATACCGTGCGTGCAACCCGGGCAGTAGTGGGTGGTGGCATCGGTCATGGCGTCGGGGCGGCGGTAGACAAGGGTCATTTCGTTCAGGTCGGGCAGTTGGGTAATCATCGTGTCACCTCCGCAGTCAGGGACGGCAGTTTTTCGACCATGCGGTGACCGTTACCACCGGCCGGTTTGGGAGTGGGTAACATTTCCACGGGTAAATCGTACCTGGCGGCCAGGCCGAGCAACTCGTGCAGCACCTCATCGGGCAGCGGGATCACGCCGCCCATGCGGCCGTAAAAGTGGATCGGGGCACGCCCTTCCACGATTGCCTTGACGTCGTGCAACATCTGACCGGCGTTCATTTCCACGACGAGAATAGCCTTCACCTGGGAGGCCAACGCCTGGCTNNGCGCCTCAGGGAACGGCCATAGTGTGACCGGTCGCAGCAGGCCAACTTTGATGCCCTGGGNCCGTGCCTGGCGGATTGCCGAAGTGACGACACGCCCCATCGTGCCAAAGGCTACGATCAGGTATTCGGCATCTTCGGTCATGAATTCCTTGTAACGCACTTCGGCCGCTTTGATGGTGGCCAGTTTGGCCTGCAAGTGGAGGTTGTGCTTCTCCAACCCTTCAGCCGACAGGTTGAGTGATGTGATGAAACGGTGCGGCCGGCCGTCCGCGCCGCGCAGCGCCCAGTCTGGTTTTCGGCCGCCACNCTCCTGGTACGGTGGCATAGTGGCCGGTTCCATCATCTGGCCGATCGTGCCGTCGGCCAGGATTACCACTGTAGTGCGGTATTTCTCTGCCAGTCCGAAGGCCTCGTACGTCATATCGACCGCTTCCTGGACGGTGGCGGGGGCCAGGACGATATTGTTGAAATCTCCATGCCCGGCCATCTTGACCATCTGGAAATAGTCGGACTGTGACGGCTGGATATTGCCCAGGCCGGGACNCCCGCGCATGATGTCGACGATCACGCAGGGCACCTCGGAACCGGCGATGTAGGATAAACCCTCCTGCATCAGGCTGACGCCTGGAAANNCCGACGAAGAGGTCATGGTACGGGCGCCACCGCAGGCGGCGCCATAGACCATGTTGATGGCGGCGAGTTCACTCTCGGCCTGCAAAAAGCGGCCAAGCTGCGGCATACGTCGGGACATGTACTCCAGCAGTTCGGTCTGAGGAGTGATGGGGTATCCAAAATAGGCCTCGACGCCGGCGCGAATCGCGGCTTCGGCAATGGCCTCGTTCCCTTTCCACAGCTCCCTTGCCATGATGACCTCCTTGCCCGGCCTATGCCAAAGCCGCAGCACGCTGCGGCGCTTTTTCCGCAGCACGCTGCGGCGCTTTCCGCAGCACGCTGCGGCGCTTTATGTAGACGGTAGACGGCGAACACGATGTCAGGGCACATCACGGCACACAGCGCACAGCCTGTGCAGCGGCCCTCTGGGTCATCCAATTTCACCGGGTAATAACCACGTGCGTTGAGCGTCGATGCCATGTGCAGCACGTGCTGGGGGCAAACTGAGACACACAATTCGCAGCCTTTGCAGCGGTCGGTGTCGATTACAACGGTACCTTTGGCCACAATAGTCCCTCCTTTGGATCATCGTCGTCATTGACGATCACCGCGGCGCAGGGTAAGACTCATTCTTCACCGTTGCGTCGGCTCAGCGGTTCATTGGCCTCTAGAAGTTCGATCAAATAATCAAGCAGGTCGATTTCAGTCACGATGCCTACCAGCCGCCCATTGCGTAGAACTGGCAGGCCGCCAAATTTGCACTGGCGGATGAGGCGCGCAGCCTCAAGGATCGTCGTATCCGGCGCCACCGTGATGGGGCCCACGGTCATGCAGGCCCCGACCTCGATATGCTCCAGGATAAAATTGTCATACCACTTTTCGTGGACGAGGATTGGCGAATTGGTGGCTCGGCGCAGGTCACGGTCGGTTACGATACCGACCAACCGTCCATTTTCGATCACCGGCAAACGTCGAAAATTGCCCTGACGCATCAGGGCGATCGCCGTACCGATGGATTGGGAGGGATGAATGGTGACTGGGTCTGCAGTCATGATGTCGGCTACTCGGGTCATACAATTCACCTGTCAAACCTGGTTTGCCCGTGCGGCCTTTACGCACGAGCCGACCCTATTGTAACCTGTGACGACGGCGTTTCACATGACACGTGTCATAAACCTACGATTACACCCCCATCAACCCGGCTCCCAGGGCCGCACCCAACCCCAACCCCCAACCCCAACCCCCACCCCCACCCTCTCACAACTGCCCCACATCGCCCCACGCAGCCAGCAGCGCCTGGTACGCCGGGTCGGCATAGCGGGCCAGGGCAAAGAGCGGGGCAGTGTCCGGCAACCTCCTACCGGCGATGTGCGCCGCCAACAGTTCACCGGNCGCCGGGCGCGCCATCAGTCCGAAGCCGGATAGTGCACCGAGGACGTAGGCGCCGCTGACCGGCAGTGGGCCAATCAACGGCCGGTTCTCTCGCGCCTTGAGGTAGTAGCCGCCGTCGATGTACGGCTTGGGCGCACGCGCGAAGGCGCGCAGCCCGGGCAGCATCGTCGCCATACCGCGCAGCACCACGTCGGCGTATTCGGGGTCACTCGGCACGGGGAACACCATCTCCGCCGGCTGGTCGTGGTAGGGCCAGAGCATGATGACCACCGGGCTGTCGACNNGGCCGTCCGGGCGACCATGCACGCCAGCGGGGAATTCGTCGAGCAGCCAGCGTGTGTCGTCGCTCTCGCTGAACCAGGCGCGNNCCTCGTCATCCCAGGCCACGTGCTGCGGATNCGACCAAATGAGCAGCGGNNCGTGGCGCGGCACGATTCCCAAGTGATCACTGAAGCTGATCTTGAGGTGGCGCTCGGCAAACACGGGCAAATCGATGCCCATGAGGGCGCCGACCGAGGCCAGAAACGGCCNCGCGGCATTGACGAACGTGCGCGCTGCCAGGACTGCGTACCAGCCGCGCCGCGCTCTGACGGCGGTCACGCGCCCGCCCACCACCGTGACCTGCTCGACCGTGGCCTGCACCAGGCGCACGCCGTGGCGCGCCTGTTCCAGCATGATCATGCCCAACTGTTGGGCACTGAACCAGCCGCAGCGCCGGGCATGCACCACCGCGACCGTCTCCGCGGCCAGGTACGGGAAGTGTTGGCGGATCAGGGNGGTGTGCGTGATGACGTCCGCGCCGGTGGGCTGGTCCACAAAGTCCTCGGCCGGCGCCGGTACGTACGTGGGATCACCCGCCTGGCCGCGGTGGTAACGCACGGGGCCGGCGCCGAGGGCCGCGGCCTCTTCGGCGGCGGCGCTGAAGGCCGCAACCCGGGCCGGCTCGGCCGTCGCGTAGAGGTAGCCACGTCGATTCAGCCGGATGGCGTTATCGGTCTGATGCGCCAGCTCCTCCAGCAGGTCGATGCTCCGGTTCATCAGACTGACCATGGCATTGCCCGGCCCGGGCCACCAGTTGCGGTAACACTCCGATGACTTGTCGCTGGTCAGCGAAAGGGGCGGCCGCTCGTCGATCATGACGATATCGCGGATGCCGTTATGCACGGCCAGGTGATAGGCCGCCGCCAGGCCGGCAATACCCGCGCCGCAGATGACCACATCGGCGGTTGCCGTCATAGGTTATCCCTCCATTTCGACAATGCGCCCTTCGGCCACGGTCAGGCAGCGCGTGGGAGCGAANNATTCGGGCGTGAAGTCGTCCCAGTCGGTGGTGGTGATGACGGCCTGCGCGACACCTTCCAGCGCGTANNGCAGCATGGCGCGCCGTCGTACATCCAGTTCCGACATGACGTCGTCCAACAGCAGGATGGGCGGCTCACCGCTGGCCGCGTGCATGACCTCGAACTCGGCCAGCTTGAGGGCCAGGGTCGTGGTGCGCTGCTGGCCGCGCGAGCCGTACGTGCGCAGATCGCGCCCCTGGACACGAAAGCGCAGTTCATCCCGGTGCGGGCCGAGCAGCGTCGTGGCTGCCATGATTTCGCGCGGCCGAACGGCCGCCAACTGCACGCGGTAGGCCTGCTGCACGTCATCTTGGGTGGCGCCGCGCCCGCCGGGCGCCGACTCGGGCACGACTTCGTAGCGCAGGCTGAGCGGCTCGCCACTGGAAACNNGGGTCACGCGCACATCGACGCTGGGCACATACTCGAGATAGACCCGCTCACGATCTTCGGTCAACGCACGCTGGCGTGGCCCGGCCGCCGCGCCGAGCGCCGTGATGAACCACTGCCGTTTGGTCACGAGGTAACTGCCGAGGGTGATCAGCTTCTCGTCCCAAAACTCCAACTGCTGCGGGCCGCCACCCTGCTCGCGCAGGCGGCGCAGGAGCGCGTTGCGCTGTGCCAATACCTGATTCCACGTGCTCAACGTGCGCAGGTAGACCGGGTCGATCTGGCACAGGGCGATATCGAGGTACCGGCGGCGCACACTGGGTGGTCCAGTGACCAGCCNGATGTCTTCCGGCAAAAACAGGACGACGCGCAGGCGGCCAATGAGCCNCAACACACGACGCACCACGCCATTCACGCGCGCGCTTGCTGTAGCTCGTGGTGTCGCCGTTGGTCGGCGCCAGTAGAACTTCGAGCTGTTCGGTCGAATCCCTGGCCGCCCATGCTGCACCCGTCCCTGGATACGTACAAAGCGTGTATTGTCTTCGCGCGNCAGGAAGTTCACCAGCTCGCGGTCCGCATCGGCGTGCGGGGATTTGCTGGTGGCCAGGTAATAGATAGCTTCCAGGAGGCTGGTTTTGCCCTGGGCGTTGGCCCNCTGCACCAACGTCAGGCGCCCGGGAAAATCGAGCCNCAGGCGTACGTAGTTACGAAAATTGGTGAGCGAAAGGTTCGTCAGATACACATGAACTCCGGTGAGCCGATTATAATGTGCAACGCAGAAATCTGACAAATCGTTTAATATGTGTTACAAATGTTGTAACAATTCATATGTGACATGCGTCACGACGTATGATAACTACGACGAGGCCAGATAGTGATTTCAACCACATCCCAAGATATCGTGCGTACGATTTTTGCCGATGATGATGACGCAACCGTGGCCTGTGCCGATGTTCGAGAGCAAATCGAACGGGTGGTGGCGATGATGAATGAGCCTTCCGGCGCGACTGTTTACCGGATGTTGTATCAGCACATTATGGCCTGTGGGCACTGTGCAGCGGCCTACAATGACTTGCAGTGGGTCCTGGAGCAGGCCGCCGCACAGACCCTGGTCGAGCCAGACCACTACCCACTGCTCGATTTGTCGTTCCTGCCTGACCCAATGGCACGGTTACATGAGCGGGTGGGCCAGATCGTGAGCCGCGGCCATTTCTGGATGCGCCAGGCGCAGGGAGCCGTGTGGCTGAGCCTGGGCCAATACTTGCAGACACGCCCACTGCACCCGGCATGGAAGGCCTCTCGCCAACGAACACCTCGTACACCTGACCTGTGAACCGGATGAGAACCTCGGCATCGAGCTGGTTGCCGATGCTGAGCCGGATGAGCACCTGACGATCACGGTACACGTGCGCCAGCCTGACCGGTTCTACCAGGGTTACAGCGAAACCGAAGTGTCGCTGCACTTTGGCAACGAGTACCGCACCGGCCAGACCAATGATGCAGGACGGGTTGTGTTTACCCGGTTCCGGCGCCGGCCCTGCCAGAGCTGATCGTCCAGGTAATGCCGTTTGACTGTATTCGCTAGCGCGCTCACCCTGCGCACCCACCATGACGAAGCCAGCCCAGAAATAGGGGTGGGCAAAAGGGCAGTTCGGGTCCGGCATACGCCAGTACTCATTCATCTTTGCCAGCCGTTCGATGGCGGCGTTGCCGGGCGCGAGTGAGTTCCCGTTTACCGTCAGGCCACGGGCAAGCTCGACCCACGTCAGGGAGCGCACGGCCAGCTGCGCCTGGCGCAGCGCCTGAGCCGGCGGCTGCTGGCCAGCGACGTACGCCTGGTAAAACTGCTCTACCAGGATACGCGCCGCAAGTTCGTCCACACGCCACAGACTGACCACCACGGCGTGCGTCCCGCCCAACAAAAACGCCCGCACCAACCCCATCAACTCATCGGCCCCCTCGACCTCGCTGCGCCCGCTCTCACAGGCACTCAAAAACACAAGGTCCATGGGCAACCGGCCGGCTGCCAGCAGGTCGGCCGCAGTCACACATCCGTCGGACAGGTGCAACGCCGACTGCAGCGGCGTGTGGCGGTCGAACGTCCCGTGACAAGAGCAGTGCAGGATGCGCGCCTGGGCGGCGGCGGTCAGGAAGTCGTCGCGTCGCGCCTGCTCGCCGGTACGCCGGCACACCCAAACCACGCGCAACGGCGAGGGCCTCGCTTTGGGCATGCGGCAAGTTGGGTGCATAACCGAAAACGGCGTCTTGCCGCGCCAACGGCGGCGGCGGAGTCACCTGCAGCCAGGCGTTCAGTGACGGCGCCACGACCACGTCGTACCGCGCGCCAGCAGATCGTGGCCGGCGGGGTCGGGCAGCGCCTGGAAAGGAATCCGGTGCAGGGCCGTGCGGCACGATGCACAGCGTCGCGACATTGGCTGGGTCAAGCTGAACCAATAGGGGGCCACCAAGGCCTCGTGCACGATGGGCAGCGTCCACGGGTTGAGCAGCTGGCCATTGTCACCCGGCGTAAGGCCCACTAACGTGCGCCGGTCATGATCGAACGCGCGGTCGAGAACCTCCGGGGCCAGTGGCAGGCGCTGTCCCGTCACTCCCGCGGGTGACGGTGAACCCAATGATCGCGGACGGCGGCCACAGGATAGGCGCCAACGCGTGATTGGCCGGCAGGGCGTCGACCGGCAGGGACGCGGTGAGCGGGGCGCCGGTACAGAAGAAGACGAGGGCGGCTGTGTGGGGCGCAGCTGCTGGCAGATGTCATGGGGGCCGAGTGGTGTGCGGGCCACGATTTGTGATGGAAGCGTGCGCTCGCGACTCAACAGGTCAAAAAGCGCGCCCGTGCCCGCTCAGCCACGTCCAGGGCTTCTGTCGGCCGTCCCAGCTCCACACAGGTCAGGCTGGCCGCCATGTAGACAGGCTGCCAGGTGGTGAACAGGCTCGAGCGGATGTCACTATGTTCGATCTGCCCACGCAGCGTTTCGACGAGCGCCAACGCCGGCCGGTAGCAGTCCCAGGCCGCAGTGTTATCCTGCTGCATACGCAGGATATTGCCGTGCAGGTAGAGGCCCAGACCTGGTAACGAATGTTGTCGTGTTCAACCGCCAGGGCGTGGGCGGCCTCGAAGTGCCTGGCGGCCGCCGGCAGGTCTTGCTGGGCGGCGCATTGCAGGCCCTGATTGAGGAGAACCTCAATCAGGGCGAGGGGAGTTGTGACCAGGTGTGCAGCCTGCTGCAGGGCCGCGTCCGCTTCGGTCAGGCGCCCACTGAACAGGTAGAGCCACCCAGGTTCGTGTAGGCAATGCCGGCGCCTTCGTTGTCACTGGCCAACTGGCATATGCTGGCGACGCGCAGGTAGGTGTGTTCGGCCTCTGACCAACACCCCAGCGCGGTGTAAACCAGGCCCAGGCCGTTGAGTGCGAAGGTTTGCCAGTCGCGCGCCGAGCTGCTCGAGCAGCGCCAGGCTGTTTTGGAAGGTGATGGCCGCAACCTGCAATTCGTGCAGGTGTCGGTGCGTGGCGCCGAGGTTGAAGAGGGTCTTGGCCTGACCCAGGCGGTTGTCCTGCGCGACGAACAGGGCGTGCGCGGCGGTAGCAGCGCAGGGCTTCATCATACCGCCCACGATACTGGGCGTTGACCCCAACGAATTCCAGACGCGCCGACAGTGTGGGGTCCAGATCGGGTTCGGTAAGCAGGTTCTCGAAAACGGTCGTGGCCGTGGTGTGCCGGTGGTCTTCACAGGCCAGCACGCCCGACAGGTAGGTGTGTAAGTGTTTCGCCTGGCGAATGTCGGGCAGTGCACAGGTGTCGATCAGCCTGGCCAGATCGCCGTACGCCTGCTGCACCAACAGGCTTTCGGCCAATTGGTCGAAATGAAAGAGCTGTTCAGCCGCCTCACCGGTTTGCCGAAAGTAATCGAGCGCGCTGCTGCCAGAGGCGGAACAGATCGGGCCGGTGATACCGCAGTTGATGCAGGGTGCGGCGACGCCACTGGTCATCCAGGGTCGCCGGCTGCTCCGCGATGGCCGCCTGCCAGGCCGCCCAGGCCGACATGGCGCCGGTCGGCGTTGCCAGCAGGGCAGTCAGGGCAGTCAGGGTTGGCCGGCGTAACACGGCGGCCGGCCACAGGGCTGCAGGGTCGAGAGCGCCTGGCGCGTAGGTCATCACGGTGGAAGGTACCCATTGGCCTCCAGGTAAGCACGCAGCTTCTGGCGGGCGCAGGTAGATGATGCGCTCATTGCCCCGCGAAATGCGCAGGGCGTGGGCGATTTCTTCGCTGCTGCGCTCTTCGAACAGCCGCCCGGACAAGACCGCCCGTTCCTGCGGGCCAGGCCAGACAGGCCGTGTTTGATCACATCGGCCAGACCAGGATCGAACGACACCACGACGTGAGACTCAACTGCATCATCCATGGTCATGTTGGTCTGCCAGGGGTGCTCCTGGCGCATACGATCCCGAAACTTGTTGACGGCAATGCGTGTCGCCCAGGCCAGGAAGGGTCCGTCATGGCGGTAGGTGTCGAGTTTGCGCCAGATCTGCAGCATGCCCTCCTGCGCGGTCTCTTCGGCGAGCGCCAACTGACGCTCCCAGGGTAAATCACTTACGCGTGCACAGGTTGTACGTGACCTTGTAGAGATAACGCCACAGGGCCTCATACACTTCGACGCGCCCGGCATGGAGCGCGGCCACCCATTCTTCATCACTGGCAGGTTCGTACGGAATCATCGTTTGGCTCACGCCACCTGTGTACGGCGGTGGGTTGGGAATACAAGCTGCAGTCGGCGGAAATGATTGCTGCATTATAGCACAGATCGGCAAAATCCGCGATGTCTCCCAAGTCAGTGATTTGCTGAACACTGGGGCCTGTGCTATAATCCGCGGCGGCTTGAACTGGGACATGCGTATCTGGTATTCCAGCGGTGCCTCGGTGGGCCTACCATTGATTGTTCAGAATGCGTTCAAGGAGATTGTACGGTGACGCTGTCTAAGGAAGACAAGGCAGAAGTAATCAAGGAATACCACACTCACGAAAACGATACCGGTTCACCGGAAGTGCAGGTTGCGATTCTCACAAGACGAATCGACGGCTTGATCGGCCATTTGAAAACGCACGCCCACGACGAAAACTCGCGTCGTGGACTGCTGCGCCTGGTCGGTAAACGCCGCCGCCATCTGAATTACCTGAGTCGCACGGACCACAATCGCTACATTGAGTTGGTAAGCCGTCTGGGTTTGCGCAAGTAGCTCGCAGCCTGTGACGCGCCGGCGTACTGCGCGTCGTTCGGCGTAATTCACCGGCCTGAGGAACAGGTATTGGGAAAGCGGAGAAAGGACCCTTCTCCGCTTTCCCCAGTTCCTGGCCTTTCGGTCGGCCCAGGACGTGCCAGTTTGCCTGCCGGCAATGACTGGCCGCACAATACGGTCACTGACCGTTACCAAGGGTTCGTACGAGACCTGATCTTCGACGAACCTCCAGTGTGGTGCTCCTGGCACAGCCGCCAGGAGCATTTTTGAAGTGTTTGTTATGGCAAACACGAAAGGACCGAAAAACATGATACAGAAATACCGTTTCACCGCTCAGCAGGCGCATGAGATTGTAATCCAAACCGGCACTCTCGCCCCGCAAGCGGGCGGCGCCGTGACCGTGCACCTGGGTGACACGGTCGTCTTTGCCACCGCCACCGGGTCGCGTACAGCCCGCGAAGGCGTCGANTTTTTTCCGCTGACCGTTGACTACGAAGAACGGCTCTATGCCGCCGGTAAAATCCCCGGCAGTTTCTTCCGCCGGGAAGGACGCCCCAGCGAGTCCGCCATCCTGCTCAACCGCCTCGTTGACCGCCCGCTGCGCCCCCTCTTTCCCAAAGGCTTCCGTAACGATGTGCAGATCATCCTGACCGCACTGTCGGCCGATCAGGAGAACTACATGGATATCCCAGCCATCATTGGCGCTTCGGCGGCCTTGATGATTTCGGATATCCCCTTCGGCGGCCCGGTAGGTGCGGTGCGGATCGGCTACGTCGATGGCGCATTCGTGGTGAACCCAACGACCACCCAGATGGAAAACAGCACACTCGACCTGCGGGTGGGCGGTACCGAAGACGCCATCCTGATGGTCGAGGCCGGCGCAGACGAGATTCCGGAGGATGTCATGCTCGAAGCGCTGCGCCTGGCGCACGAGTCGATGCAGGACGTCATTCGGATGCAGAAGGAGATGGCGGCGCAGATCGGCAAACCCAAGATGGCGTACAAGGCCTTCGTCCCGGGCGTCGAGGTGGTCGATGACGTGACCCGCCGTATGCAGGCCAAAATCGCCACGATCGTGGCCAGCGGCCTGGGCCGGGGCGAGCGCAGCGAAGCGATCGACACCCTGCGCAGCGAGCTGGTGGAAGATACCGACGAGGCCATCTTCGACGCGCAGGAGCAAAAGGCCGTCTTCGACAGCCTNGATCAAAAACAGGTGCGGTCACGCATCCTGGACGAAGGAATGCGGCCGGACGGGCGCCGTACAGACGAGATTCGCCCGATCAGTGCCGCGGTGGGCATCCTGCCGCGGACCCACGGCTGTGGGCTGTTTCAGCGCGGCGAGACTCAGGTATTGACGATTGCCACGTTGGGCACGCCGCGTGAGGCCCAAACCCTGGATACGCTTCAGCCCGAAGAGACCAAACGCTACATGCATCACTACAATTTCCCGCCCTATTCCACGGGCGAGGTGTACCCGATGCGTNNGGGCAAGCGCCGTGAAATTGGGCACGGGGCNCTGGCCGAACGNGCCCTGGCGCCCATGATCCCGCCGGTCGATCAGTTCCCCTACACGCTGCGCCTGGTGTCCGAGGTGCTCTCATCCAACGGGTCGACCTCGATGGCCTCGGTGTGCGGCAGTACGCTGGCCCTGATGGACGCGGGCGTCCCGATCCTGGCGCCGGTCGCCGGCATTGCCATGGGCTTGATTACCGATCCCGATGCGGACCGTTTCGCAATCCTCAGCGATATCCAGGGCGTCGAGGACGCCTTGGGTGACATGGACTTCAAAGTCGCCGGCACGCGTGATGGCATCACGGCCCTGCAGATGGATATGAAGATCAAAGGGCTGCGCATGGATATCATGGAGCAGGCGCTGGAGCAGGCACGCCAGGGGCGACTGTTCATCCTGGGCAAGATGCTGGAAGTGATGCCCGAGCCACGCGCCACGATGTCGCAGTATGCCCCACGCATCATGACCATCCACGTCGATCCGGAGAAGATCGGTAAGATCATTGGNCCCGGCGGCAAGATGATCCGCGCCATCCAGGAAGAGTACAACGTCAAGATCGACATCGAAGACGACGGCTCGGTATTCATCGCCTCGACCGATGGGCTGAGTGCCGAATCGGCGATTCGCGAAATCGAATCGCTGACCGAGGAAGTCACGATTGGCAAGACGTACGTCGGCCGCGTGGTGCGCACCGAGAGTTACGGCGCCTTCGTGCAGATTCTGCCGGGCGTCGATGGCCTGGTGCACATCTCGCAGTTAGCCGATTACCGGGCGCCTACCGTCGAAGATGTCGTACACGTCGGTGACGAGGTCATGGTCATGGTCATCGATATCGATGACCAGGGCAAGATCCGCCTGAGCCGGCAGGCCGTCCTGGAAGGTTGGACGGTGGAAGAGGCCCGNGCNCGGGATACACGTGGTCGTGGCGGTGACCGTGGGGGTGATCGAGGCGGCTCGCGCGGCCCGCGCCCGGTGGTGACCGGGGCGGTCGCGGCGACCGTGGCGGCAGCCGCGGCGGTGACCGGCGCGACAGCGGTGGGTCACGTTACCGTTAGCCGTCAGGCGTATGCGCGATCACCACGATCCGCCGCGTGTAACGGCGGCGGCCGTAGTGCCGGGCAGTGGGCCAGGCAGCAGGCGTCTGGTTTCTTACAGATCCTGTTGCCCGCCCTCTTCATTGCACTGGTCGTGCAGCTGTTCATCGTGCAGGCTATGCGAGTGCAGGGCCGAGTATGGCGCCCAGCCTCTATGCCGGGCAGCGTGGTCGTGGAGAAAGTGACATAACAAAAAACACCGGGGCAGTGTGCCGCCCCGGTGTTTGATTTACAGCGTTTCGACCGGCACGGGGTGTACCTCATCAGCCGGTGTTGCCCTCGCCGGTTCCAGAGGGACCGCGACGACCCCCGTTTCTGTACGCACCAGCCGCCGGATTTCACTGGCGATGTCGATAAACAACTGCCCGTTGAGATGATCGATCTCGTGCTGGAAGATACGCGCCAACCAGTCGTTGGCTTTGATGCGCACCGGATCACCGTTGCGGTCCTGGCCTTTGACGGTGACCCATTCCGCACGCCAGACATCGCCGACCAGGTTGGGGATCGACAGACACCNCTCTTCACCCAGAACTTCCTCTTTGGAGGTTTTGACGATCTCTGGATTGACGACCGCGTACAGCTTACCGCTGCCGGGGATTTCGGCGTCTTCCGCCATCTCGACAACAATGACGCGTTCGGCGATACCCACCTGCGGGGCGGCCAGCCCAACCCNCGGCGNCGCGCGCATGGTCTCGACCATGTCGTCGATCAGGGTTTTGANGCGTGGTCCAAAACGATTCACCTTACGCGCACGGGCACGCAGCACTGGACTGCCAATTTTGACGATTTCACGCACGGCCATACGATCGAACCTCATCAAACGGAACGTTGGTCTGATGGCCCGATTATAACGTCCGCTATGGGTACTGTCAAGCAGGTCGAACGGTGGGGGTACAACTCAGGTTGGGGCTAACTCGCCCTTCGACAGGCTCAGGGCGAACGGGGAAGCCTGTCCATGCGTTAGGCGCAGATTTGGAATTGTTATGAATTTTTCGGATCAGTTCAAATGATGTACAATAGCACCATACGTTTTAGTGCCTGTGGCACCAGCGTGAGTCACCAGCCTGGCGGGGAGAGGCATGCGACGACCTGAGATGATGCCCACGACAGCCGACCCCGCGTCACCACGCCGCCGCGAGTGGCTCTTGGCGGGGTTNGCACTCCTGATCATTGTTGCGATCGTGCTGGCGGCGCCCGGCGGCCTGCTCGATAAGGCCGACAAGGTGGGCTATGCCGTATGTCACCAGATCAGCGTGCGCTCCTATTTCATCGGTGACCGGCAGATGCCCCTGTGTNNGCGCTGTACGGGGCAGTACCTGGGGGCNCTTTTTGGCTTACTGGCCTTTTTAGCCGTACGGCGCGGGCGGGCGGGCCTGTTTCCACCCACCACTGTCCTGCTCATTCTGATCCTGTTCTTTATCACCTGGGCTTTCGACGGCGTCAATTCGTATCTCACCCTGTTTCCGGGGATGCCGCACCTCTACGAACCGCACAATATTCTACGGCTCGCTACCGGTATACTGCAGGGGATTGCGGTCATTTCACTGGTACTGCCGATGTTCAACGTCACGGCGTGGGCGAATCCGGACCCGGCGCCTCCGGTGCGCAACCTGCGTGAGCTGGCCGCCCTGATGGTCATGGGGGCNGCGCTGCTCCTGGCGGTGCAGAGCGGCTGGGAGGTGCTGCTGTTTCCNCTGGCCATCGCCAGTGCACTGGGTGTTGTGGTCCTGCTAACCCTGGTGATGACCGTGATCGTGCTGCTGGTCGTGGGGCGGCCTTCCATGGCGACCAATGGATCGCAGCTGGTCATTCCCCTNGCTGTGGGGCTGGCCGGCAGCCTGGTCATGATTGCCCTGATCGATGCTGGCCGCAGTGCGCTGACCGCGTCTCTGGGGCTGCCGTTTTAGTTTGCGCACAGCGGCACGGTTCAATCCGTGCAGGCGACCCTTACCGTCGTACGGCTGGTAGAACCTACACCCCTGAAACCTGACCCCTGTAACTGCGTATTATAGTGCGGCCGTGCACAGTGTAGCCACGACCCCAGTTCGATGACACTCAGGCTTATCCTGGCACCAGCCCGCCAGGCATTCGTTGCCGCATGACGATGCCCGGTGGGCCGGGCCAGTGGAGCGAAAACAGGCGAAACGCCTGCAACCGACCGTCTCTAGGAGGGATTGATCGATGAACGTTCAGGGAGTAGCAATCGGTGACATGCTCAAACAAAGCATGGCTGTGTTGACCAAACCATCTGTCGACACGTTCGAGCAGTTCGAGCAGCGCGGCGGTCAGCGCGAAGGCCTGATCTACGTGCTTGTGGCCGCGGCAATTGCTGGCGCCGTGGCCTTTGTCTTCAACCTGTTGNNATGGGGAGTCGGGGCCGCGCTCATGGGTCTCCTCGTCGCAGTGATCGGCCCTATCGTGGGGTACTTCGTATTCGCTTTTCTCATCCATTATGTCGGCACTCGTCANGGGGGTACCGGCACACAAGACGAAGTGTTCTACAGCATGGCTCTTCACNNCGCGCCGATCCTGGCCTTCAACGGCATCATCGGCAGTATTCCTGTGCTGGGATGCCTGGCGCTACCGGTGACGTTGGCCCTGTCGCTCTACCAGCTGTACCTCGGCTACGTGGCCACCCGCTCGTCCATGAACCTCGAGTCCAACAAGGCGATCATCACCGTGATCATCGCCATTGTCATCGAGATTGTTGCATTCATGATCATTAGCGCGGTGCTGGGCATGGTGGGTGTCGGCTTGGGTGCGGCATCGGGCGTTCAACGGTTAACCGAGACAGAACCGAGACTTCCGAAGTCGTGACGACTTCGGAAGTCTCTTTCGACGGAGGGGAACAATGGAAATCGGCAAGGCCTTTTCGTTTGTGCTGGAGGACGAGAAGTGGGTCAACAAAGTCCTCATCGGCGCCGTGGTCAGCGCCATTCCGATCGCCAATTTTGCCGCGTCGGGTTACGCGATCGACGTTATGCAGAACACCATCCAGGACGAAACCCGACCGCTGCCCACGTGGGATGATTTCGGGCGCTTTTTTGTACGCGGCTTGAAGTGGCTGGTGGGGCTGCTGCTTTACCTGGTGCCGATCATCATTGTCATGTGCCTGTTCGCCGTGTTGGGCGGCGGGTTGAGCGCCATGTCGAATAGTTCGAGTGACGGAAGCGGCGCGTTGAGCGTTTTCGCCGGCGGCATCGGCCTGGTCGTGTCGTGCCTGGTGCTGCTGTACAGCCTGGTCGTTGGCTTCTTCATTCCAGCGGCTACCGCCCGCTTTGCTCTGACCGATGACATCATGCAGATGTTCCGCTTTCAAGAGCTGTTGGCGGATATCCGGCGTAACCTCAATGGTTACGTTGTGGCCTACGTCGTCATGCTGGTTGCCTCCCTCGTCATCGGCGCCATCATCTCGCTCTTGGGCCTGATGTTGGTCTTCATCCCCATCTGCGGCTGGATCGTCGCCTGGGTCATCAATATGGCCGGCACCTTCTACCTGCAGTTGGCCTACTCCAACCTGTTCGGCCAGTATTTCAAAGAGGCGCGTCCCTCAGGCCTGGCGAGCGGCTCATAGGGGATGGAGGATTGGGGATAGGGGTCGCCACGGTTGCGCGACCTTTATCCCCCATCCCCCATCCCCCATCCCCCATCTCCCCATCCCCCATCCCCCATCCCCCAACCCCATCCCCCAACCCCCATCCCCCAACCCCATCCCCCAACCCCCATCCCCCATCTCCCCATCCCCCATCCCCCATCCCCCATCCCCCATCCCCCATCCCTTGTCTTCTCTCCCTGTCCGTGTTACAATGGCCGCCATGCAAATTGCCGCTGAACTGCAGGCGCCTCGATACATTGCCCAGCCGACCGGGCGTCTATATCATGAAGAGCAGCGATGGCGCCGTCATCTATGTCGGTAAGGCGGTGAACCTGCGCNNACGGGTGCGGTCCTATTTTCACCAGCAGGCCCAGCTCAGCCCAAAAACACACCGCCTGGTGCAGCACATCGCTGACCTGGAGTGGATCGTCGTCGAAACTGAACTGGAGGCGCTCGTTCTGGAGAACGANGCGATCAAACGCTTCCAGCCACGTTACAACATCCGCCTCAAAGACGACAAGAGCTACCCCTACATCAAAATTCATTGGGAAGACGACTTCCCCAAGGTCACGATCGTGCGCCGTATGGCGCAGGACGGCGGGCGTTATTACGGCCCCTACACGTCGGCCTGGAACGTGCGGCAGACTCTGGATGGGCTACGGCGCATCTTCCCCTACCTGACCTGCAACCGCGTGATTACCGGCCACGACCGGCGCGCCTGCCTCTACTACCATATTGGCCGCTGCAGCGGCCCCTGCATCGGCGCTGTGACCAAAGACGAATATCGGGCGATGGTTCAGGGACTGGGCGACTTNTTAAGCGGCAACAGCGAGGAGGTGATCGCCCGNCTGACCGCGCACATGCAGCAGGCGGCCGAGGAGTGGCAGTACGAACGCGCGGCCCGTTACCGTGATCAGATCCGCCGCCCAACAGCGATCGAGCGCCAGAAGGTGGTGAGCGGGCAGCAGCAGGACGAGGACCTGATCGCCTTTGCGCAAGCCAACGGCGATGCGGTGGTTCAGGTCTTCTTCATCCGTTACGGCCGCTTGATCGGCCGTGAGTCCTTTGTGGTGGAAGGCACCGAGAGCGGCGAAAGTGAAGANGCGATCAGCGCGTTNTTGAAGCAGTTCTACAGCGAAGCCGCCTACGTACCGCCACAGATCGTGCTGCCCAAAGACCTCGACGAACGTCTGATCATCGAACAGTGGCTGCGNCGCGGCGGCGGCGAAAAAGTGGTCCTGGCCGTCCCCACGGAGGGGCAGAGTCACGACCTGCTCGATCTGGCAACGCAGAACGCCAGCGAAACCTTGACGGCTCTGCGTACGCAGTGGCAGGCCGACAAGAACCGTCAGGTGTTGGCCCTGACCGAGTTGGGTGACGCGCTGCACCTGCCCACCGCACCCACCCGCATCGAATGTTACGATATCTCGACCTTGCAGGGCACCCACACCGTCGGGGCGATGGTGGTGTTTGCGCGNGGTACGCCGCTCAAGAGCGACTACCGTAAATTCAAGATTCGCGGCAAGGGCGCCCAGGGGCCNGGTGAGCCGGACGACTTCGCGGCGATGCGTGAGATGCTGCGCCGCCGCTTCCGCCGCGCGGTCGAACCGCCGGTCGACGGGGACGACCCGGGCNNGCACAGTGCGCAAACGCGACGGATGTGGCAGCAACTGCCCGACCTGGTGATTGTCGATGGGGGCAAGGGTCGAGCCGGTGTGGCGGTCGAAGTGCTCAAGGAGTTCGATCTGTTCGAGCAGGTGCCGGTGGTGGGGTTAGCCAANAAACATGAGGACCTCTTCCTGCCCGGCCAGCCGCAGCCGGTGATCCTGCCGCGCGATTCACAGGCGCTCTTCCTGGTACAGCGTATCCGCGACGAAGCGCACCGCTTTGGCATTACCTTCAACCGCAGCTTGCGCAGCAAGACGGGTATCGCCTCGACGCTGGACAAGGTGCCCGGCATCGGGCCGAAGCGCCGCAAAGCCCTCTTGCAGCGCTTTGGTGACCTGGAGACGATCAAAAACGCCAGCGTCGATGAGTTGGCCGCTGTACCGGGTATGAACAAGAACCTGGCCGCCGCCATCAAAGATTACCTGGAGGCCTGATGCCTGACTACGCAGCGGTCGCGCCGGATTACGTTGACCCTGTTGGCGGCGCAAAGCCTGGCATCGGCCGGCTTCATCGCGGCATCGACGGTGGGTGCACTGGCCGGCGCGCAGCTGAGCGGGCGGCCCACCTGGGCAGGGGTGCCCACAGCCGTCTATCTGCTGGGCGGTGCGTTTGCCGCACCTGGCTGGGGCTATGCGATGGATCGGCTGGGGCGGNNCGGCGCGCTGATGCTGGGCATGGGCGTGGGGGTCGTGGGCGGCCGTGGCTGGCCTGGCGGTCGATGCGCAGACTTTGCCCTGTTCCTGGGCGGACTGCTCTGCATGGGCGCGGCCAATGCGGTCGTGCAGCTGGGGCGCTTCGTTGCTGCGGAGGTCCATCCGCCGGCCGAACGCGGGCGGGCCATCTCCAACGTCGTGATCGGCGGCACGTTTGGCGCTGTGCTGGGGCCATTGCTGGTCGGGCCGGCCGGTGGATGGGCGCAGAGCCGGGGGCTGGACGAGTTGGCCGGCCCGTACCTGGCCAGTGCCGGGCTGTTGGCGTTGGGCGTGCTGGTTGTGTTTCGCTGGCTGCAGCCGGAGCCGCGTGAGGTGGGACGGGCGGTGGCCGAACTCCACCCCGAATCGGGCCTCGATCTGGCCGCCGCGCGCCTGCGCCAGCTCATGCGGGTGCCGGCCGTTGCGGTGGCGGTGGCGGCCATGGTTTTCGGCCAGGTTGTGATGGTCATGTTGATGGTCATCACGTCGTTGCACATGAAGGATCACCAGCACGGTCTGGGTGACATCTCGCTCGTCATTTCCTCGCATACTTTCGGCATGTACGCCTTTTCGATCATTTCCGGGCGCCTGGCCGACCGTTTTGGCCGCCGGTCGGTGATTGCCATGGGCGCGGCGACGCTGATCCTGGCCGGCCTGACGGCCCCACTCTCACCGCAGGTGCTGCCGATTGCCGTCGCCCTCTTCCTGTTGGGCCTGGGTTGGAACTTCTGTTACGTCGGCGGCTCGTCGCTGCTGGCCGACCAGCTGTCGCCGGCCGAGCGNCGTACCCAGGGGTTCAACGACCTGTTGATCGGTCTCTCCTCGGCCGCGGCCAGCCTGCTCAGCGGCATCGTGTTTGCCACGGTTGGTTATGGGGCGATGGGGCTGTTGGGCGCGACGCTGGCAGTCATTCCNCTGGTGATGGCCATGACCGTGCGGCCGCGAGCCATGGCGGCGGCGAATTAGGCCCACGTATGGAAGCTGCAACACCGACGGCTGCCGCGCGCACAGACTGCCCCTGGCAGGCCTACATGGCCATGATCTTTGGCGTCGTCTGCATCTCCACTTCGGGCATTTTCATCAAGCTGGCCAGTGTACCGGGGCCGGTTGCCGGCGCCTACCGTGTCGGTATTGCCGCAACGCTGATGCTGGTCCCCTTCCTGCTGCACGCCCGGCGTGTGCGCTGGACGCGACGTATGCTGCTGCTGGCCGGAGTTGGTGGTATCTTCTTTGCCTGTGACATCGCACTGTGGAACACCGCTCTACTCAGCACGTCGGTGGCCAACGCCGTGCTCCTGGGCAACACCGCGCCCATCTGGGTGGGGTTGGGCGCCATCGTCCTGTTTCACCAGCGCTTGAAGCGCCAGTTCTGGTGGGGAGTGGCCCTGGCCATCGCGGGCGCCAGCCTGATCGTAGGNCCTGGACCTGGCCAGGATGGGGGCGGTACGGTGGGTAGTTTGCTGGCCCTGGCCTCCAGCCTGTTTTACGCCTCTTACCTGTTGGTGACGCAGCGGGCACGCGTGCGCCTGGATGCGCTGTCCTATTTCTGGCTGGCCGCGGTGGCCAGCCTGCTCACCCTGCTCGGCATGACGGCCGTGCTCGACCAACCGCTGGCCGTGCCACATTCGGCGCTGCTGCCGCTTCTGGGCCTGGGCATCGTCACACACACCCTGGGTTGGCTGTCGCTCAACTACGCGCAGGGCCACCTGCCAGCGTCACTGGTCGCGCCCAGCCTGCTCGGTCAGCCGATCATCGCCAGTTTGCTGGCCATCCCCATCCTGGGGAAACGNTTGGCCTGGTTTCAGGTGATCGGTGGCGCGATCGTCATGGCCGGAATCTTCCTGGTTCATCGCGCATGAGTGAGCCACCGGCTGTTGTGCTGCACCGGGCGCCGCGGTCGGCCTATCTGGCCCTGGTGGTTGGGCTGGTATGTATCGCCACTTCGGGGATCTTCGTGCGCTGGGCCGGCGTTCCGGGACCAGTGGCGGCGGTGTACCGGGCGCTGACCGCGATCACGGTGATGCTCGTGCCGTTCGGCCGGCGGACAGGGCGCCTGCGCGACGGTGTACGTCGACCCTGGCGGCTCCTGATTCTGGGCAGCATCTTCTTCGGCTTGGACATGGGCCTGTGGAACACGGCCGTGCAGTATACGTCGGTCGCCAATGCCGTGCTGTTGGGCAACACGGCGCCCATTTGGGTCGGTCTGGGCGCCATCCTGATTTATCACGAACGGCTGCTGCGCAACTTCTGNGCTGGGGTGATCCTGGCGCTGGCTGGGGCCGCGCTGATCGTGGGCACCGATTCGCTGCGCAGCGAGGCCCTGAACATCGGTAACGGCCTGGCACTGCTGGTTTCGTTGTTTTACGCCGGCTATTTGCTCGTCACACAGCGNGGGCGCGCCCATTTCGATGCCGTTTCTTACTTCTGGCTGACCACCTTTGGCAGCCTGCTGACAGTGCTGGCTTTGACTTTCATATTCCATCAGTCGTTGNNCGTGCCGGTGACGAGCCTCCTACCGCTGTTGGGCCTCGGCCTTATCACACACACCGGAGGATGGCTCTCGATCAATTATGCCCAGGGGCATGTGCCGGCGGCCGTTGTGGCGCCCACCATGCTGGGGCAGCCAGTGGTGGCGGCCCTGCTGGCATGGTGGCTGTTGGGCGAAAGCCTGTCGGCGGCGCAGGTCGTGGGTGGCGCCGTGGTGTTGGCCGGCATCTACCTGGTACACCGCGCACGGCTGAGCCTTATACCTGGCACATCACTGCTCAGGCATGGCATCAGAAAAACCGGTTTCTGAACGACTGGCTGGACAGTTGCCCCGGCGCCGGTGCCGTCGGCCATCAGGGCGGCGGACAACCGGCCAAGGGTGCTCAAGGAATCGTACAATGAGCGATACGCCTGTTTCCAACGAATCCCCCATTGTCGCGCCGGGCGGGTCCGCTGCCGTTCACCGCGCGAGTGGTTCGCCGGGTTACGCGCGACGTTTCCGCTGCTGCCGGGCGTAATCGTGTTCGGCATGGCCTACGGCCTGTTTGCCCAACAGGCTGGGCTGACCATGTTCGAGACGCTGGCGATGTCGGCGCTGGTGTTTGCCGGGGCTTCGCAGTTCGTGGCGGTGGGGATGCTGGCGGCCGGCGCTCCGGGTGGACTGATCATCCTGTCGACCCTGTTCATCAACCTGCGCCACCTGCTGATGGGGTTGGCCCTGGCTCCCTTCCTGCGGCGCGACAAGACGTGGGTACAGGCGATATTGGCCTTTGGCATCGTCGATGANACNTTCGTACTGACCAGTACCCATTGGCTGACGCAGCCGGCCGATAAGGGGTACCTGGTCGGGACACAGATGGCCATGGCGGCGGTCTGGCTACTGGCCGGCTGGTTGGGCGCCCGTTTGGGCCCACGATTGGCNGACCCGCGCACCTGGGGTTTGGATTTTGCCCTGGTGGCGACATTCATTGGGCTGCTGGCGCCGCAGGTCGTNGACCGCGTGACGCTGCTCGTCGCCCTGCTGGCCGGTGGGGTCGCGGTGGTGGGCGCCATGCTACTGCCGGGCAACTGGTATATCCTGCTGGCGGCCTTGGCGGCCCTGGGGCTGGCCCTGTTTTTGGAGGCACGGCGATGAGTCAAACCCTGTGGATTATTCTGGGCATGGCGGCCGTCACCTATGCGACGCGCCACGCTGCTGCTGGCTGGNNCGGCCGGGTACCGCTGCCGGCACGTCTGGAGCAGGCCCTGCGCTACCTGCCCGTGGCCATACTCACGGCTATCATTGCGCCGGCCCTGCTCGTGCGTAACCACGCGCTGGCCCTCACCTGGCACAACGACTACCTGTGGGCGGGCATCGTCTGCACTGTGGTGGCGTGGCGCACCAGGAATGTTCTGTGGACCGTGTTGACCGGGCTGCTGTTCGTTTTGGCCTGGCGTGCATTAGGTCTATAATACCCGGTACTCAACACGATCAGCGCGAGCACGCCATGCCGCCCAACTTGATGCGCAATGTTACAGTCGATGAACGTGGCCGCCAGGAAATCCTCGAACACCTGCGGCAAGTTGCCGCGTTCCAGAAATGGAAAGTCGCCGACGTCAAACACCTGGCCGAAAGATCCGCATCAAACACTTCGATGATGGAGATATGCTGAGTGAAGAGGCCCCGGCGACTACCTTTACCTGGTAGTTAGCGGTGCGGTATGCGAACGCAACCGGGACGATCAGCACCAGGTGTGGGCCGAACATATCTGGACGCAGAACCAGTGGTTCATGCGCCAATCCAGCAGCGAGGGACTGACGCACGAGTCAGAAGTGCACGGCATCGGGCAGGGCGTGCTCTACGTCATCTTCCCACGAGAGATCAGCTGGATGCTCAACATCGAGCCGGCGTTGTGGGACCTGCTGAAGCGCGAGGCGGTGATACGGCGCCTGCGGGCGATGCCTGTGCTGGCGACGTTGGGCACAGAGCATATCTATCGGCTTGCGACGATGGCCCAGGTTGTCGAACTGCCGGCCNNGGCGCCGTCATCTGTGAGCCGCAGGCCACGCACGGGAGCCATGGTCTATTTCATCGACTGGGGGCAGGTGACGCTGGGCGATACGCCGCAAGTGCTGGCCAACGTCATTACGGCGGGCAATCTATTCCACAACGGCCCGTTTGCCCTGGGCCATATTCCCCGGCGCGCCACCGCACGTACCAAGGTTCGCCTCCTGGCCTTCGCTTTCTCCGATATGGAAGTGGTGATCACATACCACGCAGGGGTTGGGCTACGGCTCCAGCGCCCACAGATTCGACAGCACCTCATCCTGGTGGATGAATTCAGGAAGCTCAACGACACCCAGCTCGACATGCTGGCCAGCATTACCTCGTGGGAGCACTACCCCGATGGGCGCACCGTTACGCTGCAGGGTATGCACGGGACTTCGCTGCGCATTCTNGGTGCGGGGGCCGCCGTCATACGTGAGGTCGATGCGCAGGGGCGCGAGCGGCCNCGCAAGTACATGGTACCCGGTGATTACTACGGCCAGGACTCACTCTTTCGCCAGGACCGGCACCATGTGACGGTGCGTGCCGTGTCACCGGAGGACCCTAACCTGCAGGCGGGCTGGATCACCAGCCCGCAGGCCGAGACGGAGCAGCTGCAGCGTTATGAACCGGGGCGACATGGCTGCGCATCTGTTATGATGNNATCTGAGCTACCTGCTGAAAACCTATCACGCCGACTGGAAAAACAGCCGATCGTGCAGCGCGTGACTGAGGAAGTCAAGGCAGTCCGCAAGTATGACTGGCAAGACCTGGATGAAATCATCGTCTATGACGGTCATCGGCACTGGTTGATCCTGGTGGGCCGCCTGATGTGGCTGCTGCTGATTCTGGGAGCAGCCGTGGGGCCAACNAGCCTGCTGCAGCGTAACGGTATAGGGTTCGAGCCACTGAGTGTGGCCATGGTTGTCAGCATCATCCTGCTGCCCGCGGCCGGGTGGATNCTGGTCGATTATTACAACGACTATTTTGTCGTTACCAACCGCCGGGTCGCATCACGCGAGCGTATCGTGATGATCTACGAGCACCTGAATGAGGCCATGCTCCTGGCGGTGCAGGACACGACCATCACGCTCGACTTTTGGGGCAGCCTGTTTCGTTTTGGGACTCTGGTGGTCAAGACCGCCGCCAAATCGGCCTGGGTTGTATTCGACCGCATCCCCGACCCCTGGGGCGTTCAACGCCTGGTCACCGAACAGCAACGGCGTGCAGGCCGAACAGCGGGTNNGGAACAGCGTGAGAGGCTGCGCCAGCAGATTACCGCCGACCTGCGGATGGGCATCATACCGCTGGCGCCGACCCGCGCTGCCACCCGATATGATNNGGCAACCAGGCCAAAGCCCTTGCCCGTTCGCATCGGTGACCGCATACGCCGCTTCCTGGACAAGACCATCTTCCGCCTGATCAACGTATTGATCCTGGATCCGATTCGTTGGGTAGTACGTGTGTTCAAGTACGGCGGGCGCAAACCGCAGAGCACGATCGACGAGTTTCACGGCGGCTTTTTGGCCTGTTGGTGGATTACGCCTGAAAAGACGGTGTGGCGCAAACACTGGTGGATTCTGATCAAATACACCTGGCTGGCCTTCCTGATCTGGCTGGCTGCCTGGGTGCTCTTTTTGTTTCGTTCTCACCGGATGGCCCTCTGCCCTGGTGGCTGGTGNGCACTCATCCTGGGAGCCGTCACGTTCTGGCTGGGTTGGCATTACGCAAACTGGGCCAATGACCTGTACATCGTGACCAACGAGAAGATGGTCGACATCGAGCGCCAGCCCCTTGGTTTCAGTGAAAAGCGGCGCGAGGGCAATCTGGANCGCGTGCAGAACGTCGTGCTCAGGATACCGAACTTTTGGGCCAACCTGTTCAATATCGGCAATGTGGAGATTCAAACGGCAGCGACCGATGAGGGGTTCACTTTCATGCAGGTGGCCGACCCGCGGGGTTCAACGCGAAATCTGGCGCCGCATCAANNCCTCCACCAGGTCAGCCGCTTGCAGCGCGAGTCAGCCGCCGTGCAGGCCCAACAGACGATGGCCCTGGAGGTGTACCACGAGCTGCTGCACGAATCGAGGAAACACCAGAATTAGGCGTCTGCGGTGCGTGCCAGGGTGTACACGCCAAAGAGGTCAGGCCGCGCCGGGTCGGGTGTGGCGTTGACGACGACGTAGCCGGCGCGGAAGGCGCTCTCGAACAGNNGGCGTGTGCCGGCCCGCCACTGTCGGGCCACCTCGACACTGGCCCGTTTGACGTTCTGAAAATGGGCCGGAACCTGCACACCGATGAGCGGTGTACCGCTGATCGGTCCGGTGGCCGCCAGGGTCGGCACCGCGTTATCGATGACCACCCGTGTGAGNNCAGTTGCTCCGGCTCGCTGGCTACCGGTGCATCGATCCGCTGACCACTCTCCACCAGCGCGCACCCGTGCGCTGTCGACTTCCCAGCGTACCTGAAAACGATCCGTCGGCAGCGTCGCGTTGAGGCCACCCAGGCGCTGGCCATAGATGTTGCGCTTGTACACGTTGGCGGTGGCGCCCAGTTTGGCGATGTTCAGAACGGCGTTGCGAAACTCCAGGGGATCGTAGGTCCAGGTGCTCAACGTCAGCCCATCGGCCAGGATGTGGGTGCGCTGGGCCAGCTTGAGGTGATAGCCGATGTTCTGGTCACGGTAATAGGGGTGGACGGCGGCCATATGTGAGCAGTGTTTGAGCCGCCCNNCTTCACGACCCAGGAAACCGAGCACGAACCCCACGAGCTGGCCTTCGGNGGTAAAAGCACCCAGCACCAGCCCCGATTCCTGCTGCATGGTGAGCAGCAGGTGCGCGGGTACCGCCTCCAGGGGCGCGGTCTGCCAACAGATCTGCTGCAACTCTTCACAGGCGATGTACTCTTCNNAGAAGGTGGCCAGGCGTCGGATAGTGATGTCGGATGTGGTCATGCGTGCAAGGTCTGGTGGTGTGCCGCCGGGGCAGCGGTTCACAGATGGTACAGCAGGCCGGCCAGTACGGTGCTGCNGCGGGGCAGCTGATCGATCAGAACGTATTCCTCATCGGTATGGGCGCCATCGCCNNGCACGCCCAGGCCATCCAGGGTTGGAATACCCAGGGCCGACGTCAGGTTGCCATCGCTGGCGCCCCCTGTGGCCGTTTCGCGCAGCCCAGGCCGATCTCACGCCCCAGATCGCGCTAACTCGAACAGGCGCACATTTGCCGGCGTACGTTCCATTGGTGGGCGGTTCACCTCACCGCTGATCTCCAGTGTTGCACCGGGCAGCGCGGGCTGCAGGGTCATGATTTGTTCGGTGATCCACTGCGCATCGGCCGCCGACTTGATGCGCACGTCGATCAAGGCGGTGGCGCTCGCGGGGACGGTATTGATGGCGGTACCCCNCGTCACCTGGCCGATGTTGACCGTGACCCCGCGTGCGTAGTCGGTCAGTGCCGCCAGGTGCAGAACCTGGTGGGCCAGTTCGGTGATGGCGTTGACGCCCAGTTCGTGGGCGCTGCCGGCGTGCGCCGACTTACCCCGGGCCGTCAGCCGAAATTTGCCGACACCCTTGCGCGCCGTTTTCAGCTCGCCGTGGGTATACGCGGGTTCCAGCACCAGAACCGCCTCGGCGGTGCGGGCGAGCGCCTCGATGCGGCCGCGTGATTCGCGACTACCGGNCTCTTCGTCGGCCGTACTCAGGCAGATCACCGGTCGGCGCGGTGTCCAGCCCAGGCTGAACAGGGTGTGCAGCGCCGCGCCGGCCATCAGCAGGCCGGCCTTCATGTCGTAGCTGCCGGGGCCGTANNCGCGCCCGTCGACCACGCGGGGCGGGTTGACTGCAATACTGCCCAGCGGATGCACCGTGTCGTGGTGGCCCAGCAGCAGCAGCGGTTTCCCGGAGCCACCCTCCCACACGGCCTCGACCAGTGCCCCGGTAGTGTCCCCGGCGTCAACGTNCACCTGCGCGCCGCGTGCGGTCAGGTACGCGGCCACGTGCCGCGCCATGTGTGTGGTGGCCGCCGGATCATTGGAGGGCGATTCGATGGCGCACCAGTGCAGCAAGTCCTCCACCATCGATTCGACCTGGGTTTCGACGGCCCGAAGCAGCTGCGGTAGGGGTAACCTGTCGTTCATGGTGGGATTCCTCAGTTGGGTCGAAAGGTCTGGCTGTGCTGGGTGACGCGGGCCAGGGTTTCGCGGTCGACGGTGACGCCCAAGCCGGGTGCGGTCGGCACGGTGATGGTGCTGTCGGCGTTGGCTCNGAACGTGGGGTGGGCGATGTCGTGCGCATAATAGCGGCTGCTGGCCGAGATATCGCCGGGCAGGGTGTAGTTGGGCAGGCTGGCAATAGCCAGGTTGGCCGCGCGTCCGATGCCGGTCTCCAGCATACCACCGCACCAGACCGGGATGTCCTGGGCCTGGCACAGGTCGTGAATCTCCCGGGCCGGTAGCAGGCCGCCGACGCGCCCCACCTTGATGTTGATCACGCGACAGCTGCCCAGCGCCAGGGCCGCCCGCGTGCAGCGGCGAGANNGGATGCTTTCGTCCAGGCAGATCGGGGTTTGCAGCTGGCGCTGCAAAAGGCTGTGCTCGTAGATATCGTCGTGGTCCANGGGCTGCTCGATCATGAGCAGGTTGAACTCATCCAACCGGCGCAGCAGGTCGGTGTCCTCGAGGGTATAGGCCGAATTGGCATCGGCCATGAGCGCCATGTCGGGGAACTCGCGGCGTACGGCCGCCAGGTAACGCACATCTTTGCCCGGCTTGATCTTGACCTTGAGGCGGCGGTAACCCTGGTGCACGTAGTCGGCAGCCACGGCGACCAGCCTGGCCGGCGATTCCTGGATGCCGATACTGACGCCCACCGNCGCGCGCTCCCGGACACCGCCCAGGTACGCAGCCAGCGACTGGGCCTGGTCTTGCGCCAGCAGGGCGGCCGCCGCGCGGCCAGGGCNCGCCTTGGCCATGTGGTGCCCACGCACCCAGGCCCAACGGGCGTGCAGTTCGGTCAGGTCGTGCAGCGGCTGGCTGAAGANGGCCGGGATGAGGGTACGCGTCATGACGGACCAGGCGGTGTCATTGGTTTCGTAGGAATAGGCCGGGTCTTCGGCGGCCACGCACTCACCCCAGGCGCTGCCAACCGTGCTGTGCAGCTCGACCACGATGGCATCACGTACGGTCTGCCGCCCGAAGCTGGTCTCGAAGGNGGCCACCAGGGGCAGCGCGATGTGGTAGAGGGTGACCTGGGCGATGCGGATCATGGGTTGGCGGCCGGGGTGGGTTTATGGTTGACCGGGGCTTCGATGACCGGAATCTGCGCCGCCGGCCCAGTGGGCGGCGGGATCACGAAGGGTTGCTGCGGTTCTTCGCCCTGCATCACCAGTTCACCCCGCAGGTAGCCGCCCGGGTCGAGCAGGAATGAGGCGACTTTGACCGTGCCCCAGATGCGACCACCCTCCAGAAGTTCCACCCGGTCGGCGGTGATGACGCCCTTGTAGGCGCCGGCAATCGACACCACCCTGGCCTGAATATCGGCCATGACACGAGCGCTGGCGGTGATCACAACATTGGACGGTGTTGTCAGGGAGCCTCCCTCGATGACACCGTCGATGCGGATCGTACCGTCCGCCCGTACTTCACCGCTCATGGTGGCGCGTGGCCCGATGACCACTTCGATCGTGTCGGGTTCCGGTTTTTGTCTTTTCCAAAAGGTGATGAAAACACTTCGTTACTCCTCGCTGATTCTTACCACTCGCTCGGCGTCAGCTTGAGCAAGGGGCTGATCGTACGTGCACCGTGAATGCGTTCGATCGCGTCCGCCAACAGGGNGGCAATCGAGCAGACCTGCAGTTTGGCATGCTGTTTTTCGGNGGNGATACGGATTGTGTCGGTGACCACCAGTTCCTTGATGATCGGGTTGTCCAGGCGCTGCATGGCCGAGGGCAGCAACACCGGGTGTGTAATGGCCAGATAGATCTCCGGCCGGGCGCCGGCCTCGACCAGGGCATCCAGCTGGGTCAGGATGCTGCNCCCGGCGATGATATCGTCGATGACGATGGGGATCTTACCTTCCAGGTCACCCACGACGTGGGATGTCAGCACGTCACTGTGCGACAGGCGCCGTTTGTGCATGAGGGCCAGGGNGAGGCCCATGATCTCGGCGTAGCGGTTGGCCAGTTTGGCGCGGCCGACGTCGGGTGACACGATGACGGCGTTGGTCAGGTTTTTGCTCTTGAAGTATTCGGCAAAAACCTTGCGGGCCGACAGTGGGTCGACTGGGATGTCGAAAAAGCCCTGGGTGGCTTCGGCGTGAATATCGACGTAGATCACCCGGGTGGCGCCCAGCATTTGCAGCATACGCGCGACCACCCGGGCGCTGATTGCCTCGCGTCCCTTGGCCATGCGCTCCTGGCGCGTAGGGAAGTAGGGGATGACCACTGAGATGCTGTGGGCCGAGGCGCGGCGAAACGCGTCCAGGTACAACAACAGTTCCATCAGGTGATCATTCACCGGCGCCGAGCAGGGCTGGATGAAGAAGATGTCCTGCCCGCGCACGGCTTCTTTGATTTCGACAAACGTCTCACTATCGGGCAGCCGTTTGGTTTCACACAAGCCGAGCTTCTGGTTCAAGCAGGCAGCGACCTCTTCCGCCAGGGGCAGGTTGGCGCTGCCAGAGAATAGGTGGAGAGGGTGTCCCATCGTTCTCTCCTGTGAATGTTGCGCCGGCCAGGGCCGGTTGTGGCGTGTGACCTCTCGCGTCTCAATCTTGCGATGGTCTGGATTATATGCTAGAGTGGGCTTCTGGTCAATTGTTTCTGGGGGTGGGTGTTGGATGTTGGATGTTGGATGTTGGATGTTGGATGTTGGGGGTTGGGGTTGGGGTTGGGGTTGGAAGTTGGAAGTTGGAAGTTGGAGGTTGGGGTTGGAGGTTGGGGGTTGGGGGTGGATGGGAGAGGGCGATTGATTTTTGAGCGAGGGAATGATGCGGAAACTGTTGATTGCGACGCACAANTCAGGGAAGCTGGGCGAGTACCGTGAGCTGTTGGCGGATTTGCCGTTGCAGGTGGTCTCTTTGGCTGAGCAGGGGATCACCTATGAGGCGCCGGAGACCGGGCAGAGTTTTACGGAGAATGCGGTTCTCAAGGCGTTGGCCTATGCCGAGATGACGGGGTTGTGGACGTGGGCGGACGATTCGGGCCTGGAGGTGGATGCACTGAATGGTGAGCCGGGCATCTACTCGGCACGCTACGGCGGCCTGGACAGCGAAGAAGCCCGCTACCGTCTGCTGCTGGAGCGTCTGGGCGACGTGCCGCCGGCGCAGCGTACGGCGCGCTTTCGCTGTACGGTGGCCATTGCGCTGCCTGCGGGGGACGCCTTCACGGCCATGGGAACGATCGAAGGGACGATTGCTGCGGCGCCGCGCGCNAGCCAGGGTTTCGGCTACGATCCCGTATTCGTGATCGAAAACAGCAACCTGACCATGGCCGAAATCTCTTCNGGGCTGAAGAACGCCATCAGCCACCGCGGCAGGGCGGCGCACCGCGCCGCATCCTGATGACGCTGCTGGAGGAGCTGGGCGCTGAAGACGACACACTCAGCGCTGATCTGTACGCCCGGCGTAATGGGGATTAGGGGTGACTTGGACGGGTCCCCTGACAAGCTGGGGACCTGCGATCTGTACGCCCGGCGTCATGGGGATTAGGGGCGCGGGGATGGGGTCAGGTGCATGACACACCTGACCCCTTTGCCTTTAGCGATTTCGCCCGTACTTCTCGTGGCTGGAAACCCAGTCGAGCGAGGAGATGGCCGCGGCCAGTGACGGCTCACCGGCCAGGACAGTGGCGGTGACGATCTCGGCAAAACGTCTGACTTTGCCCTTGCCGTAACAGCCCAACATCTCCAGGCATTCGCGCTGCGTCGCCAGACTTGTGCCGCCTCCGTAGGTGGCCACGATCAGCGAAGGCACCGTGATCGAAATGTACAGGTCGTGCTCCGGGGTCAGTTCGGTGTAGATGATACCGGCCGACGATTCGGCGACGTTGGCAACGTCCTGACCGGTGGCGATGAACATCGCGGTGATGGCATTGGCCGAATGCAGGCCGTTGTTGTTGGCGCCGGACAGGATCGCACCCACGTTGGCCACGCCGGCGTGGTACGCCAGGTTTTCCGGCGTGACGCGCATGTGCTCGATCAGCACGTCACGTTTGATGGTGGCTTCGGCGGTGACCCGTTTGCCGCGCGTGCGCATGATGTTGATCTGCGACGCTTNTTTGTCGGTGGCAAAGTTGGACTCCAGGAAAAAATGTTTGATGCCGGAGTAGTGATCCAGAATCCAACTGCACGNCGCAAAGGTGGCGCGACCCACCATGTTCTGCCCGGCCGCATCACCGGTCGTGAAGTTGAAACGCAGGAAGACGAACTTGCTGGCGATGTAGGGGTCGATGTACTGCGNCTGCGCCACGCTCGACGTCGCTTCGGCCTCTTCGCGAATCTTGCCCTCGTTCTGCGCCACCCACTGCATGAAGGCGCGGGCGCGCGCATCCTCGAACACGAACACCGGCGCCCGCTGCATCGCATCACCGACCACTGACACTTTGGCGCCGCCGCTGAGGTTCAGCAGCTTCATCCNCCGGTTGTACGAGGCCACCAGCGTGCCTTCCGCGGTGGCCAGGGGAATCAGGAAGTCGCCCTGGGCATGCTCACCGTTGATGCGCAGCGGGCCGGCAAAACCGAGCGGCACCTGCGCCACACCGGTGAAGTTCTCGATGTTGCCCTGGGTGATGTGCGGATCGAACGAATACTGGGCAATGTGGTGGACCGCGGCGCCGGTATACTGACTGATGAACTGCTGCCGGCGGGTGATGATTTCGGCCGAATAATTATCCACGGCATCGCGTGGAATCCGCACCATCTCGCGACCGCTCTCCGCGATCGAGTCCTCGACCTCGAATTTCAGTGGACCAAAGGGTTGGGTGATGCACTCCAGCTGGATTTTGTGTTTGCCCTTGGCCAACGGGTCGATGCCCAGGCGGAACATCAACACGGCGCGCAGCGGGAAGGCCACCGGCGCACTGGCCGAGATGACGGCCGGAGTGACCGCAACGCCGTCGCCGGTTCCGATCGTAATAGCGTCGAGCGGGATTTCCTGGTCGTCGATACGTACCCCAACCAGACCGGTGAGCTGGCCATCGCTCAACCGGTTTTTGATGAGGAATCGCACACCTTCCGGCTCATTCTTGAGGCTGTTGAAGGTGTACAGACGCTGCAAGAGCAGGCTTGGAATTTGAGACATACAAGGCCTCCGTGGAATTGGGTTGATTTCGGATGCGGCCCAGGGCGGCCAACGCGTGCCAGCGTGAGGAACGGCGGACGGTCACTGGGAAGTGGAAGGATTATACCATATCCCGCAAAAATGCCCCGATGGCGTCTGCGGTCACGGCGGGCGCTTCGCTTGCCACTGCGTGCCCGGCCCCGTCGATTTCGACCAGNNCTGCGTGTGGCAGTTGTTCGGCCAACCAACGGCTGCGGCGCGCCGGCGTCATGCGGTCTTCGCTGCCAACGATCACGAGCGTTGGCAGATCGATCTGGCTGACCTGGGCCGTCACGTCGAAGCGGTTGCAGGCCTCGAAGTCGCCGATGATGACTGCAGGGTCGACCGCCAGCAGGCGGCGGGCATAGAGCCGACCATGGCCTGGTCGNNGGGTGCGCCGGTGAACCCACTGTGCGATCTGCCGCACTGTCCCGGCAAAGTCGGTGCGCAGGCCCTCCAGAATGGCCGGCGCGACCGGCAGCCGGGCATCAGTGCCCACCAGGATGAGACCGGCCAGGCGGGCCGGGTCAGCGAGGGCCACGGCCTGGGCAATGGCGCCGCCCATCGACATTCCGGCAATGACGAAGCGTGGGAGGGCCAGCACATCAGCCCAGGCCAATACGACATCGCGGTAGGCCTCGATCGTATCACGGGCCGCGCCGGTCGACTGGCCGTGGCCCGGCAGGTCGAGCGCATACACGGTCACGCCCGCCATGAAGCGCAGTTGGGGCGGCCACTGCACGTGGCTATCACCCGCGCCATGGATCAAAACCAGGGGCGGCAGATCCGAATTTGCCGCCCCCGGTCGTGATGCGTCGCGTAGATCGTTTCTGGGCCGACGCGCGTGCGGCTCACGCGGTCAACCTTTCCACTACGGCGGGTGTGCTGCTGTGGCCGGGGTAGGCGCGTTCGTGCAGGTGGGCCAGGTACTTTTCCACCTCCATGGCCGCGGCGCTGCCCTGCCCGACCGAGGTGGCCACCTGGCGGAAGCGTTTGTCCTGGATTTCGCCCGCCGCAAAGACCCNCGACACGTTGGTCGCCATCAAGCGGTTGGTCAGGATGTAGCCCTCGTCATCCATATCGAGCTTGCCCTGGAAGATCTGTGAGTTGGGGTAGTGCCCGATGAAGACGAAAACACCCTGGGTGGGCAGCAGCCACTCCTCGCCCGTTTTGACGTCGTGTACGGTCACCGATGTCACGCTGCCGAAGCTCTCACCGTCACCGTTGATCGACGTCACCACCGAGTTCCACACGAACTCGATCTTCTCGTTCTCGAANNCGCGCTGCTGCAAAATATGGCTGGCCCGCAGCTGGTCGCGCCGGTGAATGATCGTCACTTTGTTGGCAAATCGGGTCAGGAAGATCGCCTCCTCGACCGCACTGTCGCCCCCGCCCACCACCACGACCTCACGACCGCGGAAGAAGAACCCATCGCAGGTTGCACAGTAACTCACCCCGCGCCCGGTTAGTTCCTTCTCGCCAGGAACGCCCAACCGGCGTGCAGTTGCCCCGGTCGACACGATCAATGCCCACGCCCGGTGCTCCTCACCGTTGATCGTACGAACTACAAACGGCTGCTGGTTCAGATCGACCTCTTCGACGTAGTCGAACTCGATGCGTGTGCCGAACTTCTCGGCCTGCTTCTGCATCCGTTCGACCAGCCNCGGTCNCGGTAATCGACTCGGAAAGCCGGGGTAGTTCTCGACTTCGTAGGTAATGGCGACCTGACCGCCCAGGTCGTTGCCGGTAATCAGCAGCGGGTTCAAATTGGCGCGCCNCGTGTAGATGCCCGCGGCCAGGCCGGCCGGCCCGCTGCCGATGATGATCACGTTTTCTATGTGTGCTACGCCCTGTTTGTTCTTACCATTATGCGTCATTGTCCAATTCACCTTTCATACCAATGTTCTGGCAGTTTGTCGGAGCGAGCTTAGAGCCTATCCGAATAATCCGGAAAACGCGCCACAGTGTTGCCCTGTGACGGTTATTCGGATAGGCGCTTATTCGCGTGAATGCAGCCGCAACGTGCTGCACCACGCTCCTGTCGGCTACTACATGTCGTGCCGCGCCTGCCTGCACGGCGATCTCTCCGACAAACTGCTGGCGAGCGTGATTCGCGTCCCTGTTACGCGCGCGTCAGATGCTGCGCCGCGTACGCTGCCCTTACCACCTGTTGGATGGCGAGAGGCACGGTTTGGTTACATGGCGTGGCATGCGTACAAAACCGCGACGACGGCGGCCAGACCGGCCGTTTCGGCCCGTAAGATGCGTGGCCCCAGGCTGACAACCCGGACAGCGCGCCTGGGCGGCGGCAATCTCATCGTTGGCGAACCCACCTTCAGGCCCGATGAACAGGTCGATGGCGGTGGTTGTGCCACGCCCCGCGGTCGGCTCCAGGATGGCGCAGCCGCGGGTGGGTTGCATTTTCCCAGCCCATCAGGCGCAGGCTGCCCGCCTCGGCCGGTGCGTCCAGGGCCGCGCTCAGGTGCTGCGCCGCGGCCACCTCGGGCACGTGCGCCCGCCCCGCCTGTTCGGCGGCCTCGCGCACGATGCTTTGCCAGCGCGGCCGTTTGCCGGCCAGGGCCGCTTCGTCGCGCACGATACTGCGCTGCGTGATCAACGGTACGAAACGGTACACCCCAGCCGGCCCTTTTGTAACACCCACTCGAACTTGTCCGCCTTGAGGGCGCCCTGGTAGAGCGTGATGCGGGTCACGGGTTCGCTGTGGGTGACCTGTTCCGCCAGCAGCCGGGCACGCGCCCCGTGCCGGTCCACCGCGATCGCTCGGCCTGCCAGACCCGCCCCTGGCCGTTTCCCACCACGACAATATCGCCCACGCCCAGCCGCAGCACCTGCCGCAGCTGATGCGCCACCCCAGCGTCGAAGTCGACCACCCCGGCGCGGATTGCCTCCGCTGGCACAAAAAGCGTTGCATTTCAGGTCCGTTGTACCACCAGTTCCACCCAGTCACCCTCGGTCAGGCGTTCGACTGTGCGCTGACCGTGACGTATCAGAGCCGCTTCGACCGTCGCGGCCGCACGATCGATGATGCCGCCCAGGACGAGCGCGCCGTGGGGCGCCAGGCGTTCTGCCAGCCCATCGGCCAGCAGCGCGACGTGCGCCTCGGCCAGGATGTTAGCCACGATCAGGTCGAACTGACCGGCCGCCGGCTGCGGCGCCGGCAGCAGCGTGATCGCCCNCGCGACGTCATTGATGGCAAAATTGGCCGCGGCCACCTCCAGCGCCACCGGGTCGATATCAGTGGCCACCACCTGGCCGGCGCCCAGTTTGACCGCAGCAATCGCCAGGATGCCCGACCCGGTGCCGACGTCGAGCACGCGCTGGCCGGGGTGCAGCCGCTGCTCCAGGCAGATCAGCGAAAGGCGCGTCGTTGGGTGGGCGCCGGTGCCGAAGGCCATGCCCGGATCGAGCCGGATGACCACGTCACCCGCCCGTTCATCGGCCGTCAGCCAGCTGGGCACGATCAGGATGTGTTGGCCGACGCGCTGCGGGGTGTAGTGCGCTTTCCAGGCATTGGCCCAATCGGCCTCCGCAACGTGACGCACGACCGGTGCAGGGAAGTCGATCACGGCGCGTAACTCGCGCAGGGCCTGCTCGACGTCGTGCACCACGTCAGCCGCCGCGGCATCGTCGCGCACGTAGGTACGCACCGTCAGGCGCGGTGCGGNTGGCTCGCCGCGGCTGTCATACCCGCTGAGTTCCACGACGGCGCCGCNTGGTCCGCGACCGTCGCCGGCCAGGCGGTCGAACACGGCGCTGACGGCATCGGCCGTTCCATCGTTGGCTTCCACCGTGATCTCGATCCAATTCACCGTTGAGTGACCTCGGGCATCGGTTATTTTTCGCCTGCGGGCTTGAATGCATCGCCGATGGCATCGACGATTTTATCGAAGATGCCGCGCGGCGGTTTATTGACGTCGGGTGTGCCCAACGTCTCACCGAGTTCACGCAGCAACTGGCGCTGCCGGTCGGTCAGTTTGTTGGGCATGACGACCTGCACGGTGACGTACTGGTCACCGCGACCCGCCTGGCGCACGTTGGGAATGCCCTTGCCGCGCAGGCGGAAGGTGTGCCCATGCTGTGTCCCCGCGGGTATGTGCAGCTTCACCGGCCCGTCCAGGGTGGGCACCTCGACCTCGGCGCCCAACGAGGCCTGCACGAAGTTGATCGGCAGGTCGATCAGGATACTCTGCTCGCGGCGCTGGAAGAGNNGGTGCGGCTGCACGTGCAGCACGACAAACAGGCTGCCCGGCGGACCGCCGCGTACCGNGCCACCCTCGTTGCTCAGCCGAATCTGCGTGCCTTCATCGACGCCCGCCGGAATGTCGACCGACAGGGTACGCGTGACGCGGACGAATTTGTTGCCCCGGCACTCGCTGCACGGTGTGGTGACGATTTCGCCGCTGCCGTTGCAGCGTGGGCAGGTCGAGCTGACCACCGTGCCAAAGAAGGGCTGCTGGCGGCGCTGGATTTCACCGCTGCCGTTGCACTGCGGGCAGCGCAGGGGCGACGTACCCGGTTCGGCGCCGCTGGCCTGGCAGCGCGGGCAGGGCTCNNCTGGCGTGATCTGGATGTCTTTATTGATGCCACGCACCGCTTCCTCGAAGCTCAGCGTGAGGTCGACGCGCAGGTCACNTCCGCGCCGGGGCGCCGTGCGGCTGCGNNTGGAGCGGCCACCCAAGCCGCCAAACGTTTCATCGAAAATCGAGCCAAAATCGGCAANATCCCCACTAAAGCCACTATCACCCATACCCGAGTGGCCATAACGGTCGTACGCGGCCCGTTTGTCCTGATCACTCAGCACCTCGTACGCCTCGTTGATTTCTTTGAAGCGCTCAGTGGCATCGGGCGCCTTGTTGACGTCCGGGTGGTACTGGCGCGCCAGGCGACGAAAGGCTTTGCGGATATCTTCTTCACCGGCGTCCCGCGGAATGCCCAATACTTCGTAGTAATCGCGTTTAGTTGTCATCTTTTTACACATTACCCGACGTTTAGTCTTCCCAACCGATGATCCAAACACAGGCCCCGGCCAGCAGGATCGTGATCATGATCACCGCGGCCCACTGCAGCGGCGTAAAGCCAACGCCGCGCGGACCAGACCAGGATGATGACCATCCCGAGCGCCAGGCCAAGCCACAGGCTCAGTTGGGGGTGTTTTTCGTAAAAGTCACGCAGTTGATTCATGGTTGATTCATTCAATCCAACAGAGTTATCCAGTTGCGACCAGCAGGCGCTGCCATGCGGCCTCAACCTGCTGGCGTGTTTCGTCAAGCGTGCCGCTGTTGTCGATCACGACATCGGCCCGGCGTACTTTGTCGGCCTGCGGCGGCTGGGCATCGATGCGCAGCCNGGCCGCGGCCTGGCTCAGGCGCCGGCTCTGCATCAGGCGGGCGATCTGCTGCTCACGCGGGCTGGTCACGACCCAGACGACGTCGCACAGCGTAATGCTGTAGCCCGCTTCGAGCAGTTTGATGGCCTCGATGACGATCACCGGCCGCGGGCTGCTGTTCACGGCTCCTGAACACGCACNGAAGACCGCGGGATGCACGATGGCCTCCAGTTGGGCCAGGGCGGACGGGCTGTTAAAGACGATTGCGCCGAGCCGCATGCGGTCGATCGTGCCGTCGGCGGCCAGGATATCGGCGCCGAAGGCCTGCACAATGGCGGCGTGCGCCGGCTGCCCGGGCAGCATGACACTGTGGGCCACGGCATCGGCGTCGATCGTCGCCGCACCCAGGTCGCGCAGGAGGGCCAGCACGGTGCTCTTGCCCGTGGCGATATTCCCGGTCAGGCCAATCACCGTCGTCATCGATGGGGCGACCTCATGCCAACGCCGCCCAGGCTTCGAGCAGTTTATCGATCTCTTCACCCACTGCCTGGTATTCCTGGCCGAGCGACGTGATTTCATCCAGCGCCTGTGCGGCCCCCGCCTGGTCCAGGCGATTTTCGAGCTGGGCCTGGTAACGTTCCAGGTCATGGATCTGGGTTTCCAGGGCGTCCAGTTGCGCAGCGCGTGCAGCCGCTTTGCGCTGACGCCGCTCGACACGCGTCTGTTCACGGGCCAGCCAGGCCTCCTGACGGCCCGGTTCGACGGCCGCGGCGCTGGCGGCGAGCCGTTCCTGCTCGCGCTGCCGCAGATACGCCTGGTAGTTGCCCTGGTAAACGTGCAGCTCGCCGTCGCGTATCACCCAAATGAAATCGGCCAGGGCATCGACCAGGTAACGGTCGTGGCTGACCAACAGCACGGTGCCGGGAAAACGGTCGAGCACGTCCTGCAAGATCTCCTGTGACGCCAGGTCGAGGTGGTTGGTGAAACCGTCCAGCAGCAGAAAATTGGCGCCTTCCAACGTCAGGCGGGCCAGGGCGACGCGGCTGCGCTGTCCGCCGCTCAGCGTCGCGATCGGTTTGAAGACATCGTCGCCGCTGAAGAANNAACGGCCCAGAAAGTTGCGGGCCTGCCCAATGGGCAGATTCTCGACCTCGAGGATGGCGTCCAGCACCGTCTGGTCGGGCCGCAGGGCAGCGCTGGCCTGGGCCAGGTAGCCCAGAATCACGCTGGCCCCCGGGCGAACACTGCCAGCCAGCGGCGGCACCTCGCCGATGATCGTTTTGAGCAGCGTCGTTTTGCCCGAACCGTTGGGGCCGATCAGGGCCACGCACTGGCCGCGCCGAATCTCCAGGTCGGGAACGGTGAACAGTGCATGTTCCACGCGGTACTGGCGTCGCGCCGGCCGGTTGATCGGCGGCCCGCCGGCCCAGGCCGCGGCGCCAGTTTCCAGAACACGTTCACTGCGCACCTCGTAACCGATGACCAGATCTTTGGTGCGCAGCACGATATCGCCGCTGCGCACGTCGGTCGTCAAACCGAGGTGGATCGTCTGGTGCTCGTAGGGGCGCTCGATCAACTCGTCGCGTTTGAACCGCTCCAGGCGTGTCTGGCGGCCGCGGGCCTGTTTGCTGCGCTGGCCGGCCTTGTAGCGGCGAATATAGGCCTCGGTCTCGGCGATGTGCGCCTGCTGCGCTTCCCACAGGGTGCGGTGCGCGGCCATGCGGTCGGCNNGCTGCTGCACGTAGTGCGAGTAGTTGCCGCGGTACGTCTCCAGGCCACCACGGGTCATGTCCCACACTCGGGNTGCGACGTGATCCAGGAAGTAGCGGTCGTGCGCCACCACCACGAAGCTGCCCGGCCATTCGGTCAGGACGTGTTCCAGCCACTCGACCGCTTCCAGGTCCAGGTGGTTGGTCGGCTCGTCCAGCAGCAGCAGGTCCGGTTTCTCCAGTAGCAGCTTGCCCAGACGNNGGCGTGTGCGTTCGCCGCCGCTGAGCACGGCCAGCGGTTTGGTGTACTCGGCCGGCTCGAAACCGGNCCCGCTCAACACCTGCTGCACCTCCGNCTCGTAGGTGTAACCACCGCTCGCCTCGAAGGCGTGTTGGATTTCCCCATACGAATGCAGCGCTCGTCATGTTCGGCGTCGTCGCGCGGTTGCCAGCCGCTGCTCCAGCTCGTTGAGCTGTATCTGCTGCGCTTGCAGCGGCGCGAACACCGCCAGCAGGTCTTCCAGGAGAGTCCCTGTGGCGGCCGCTGGCGGGTCCTGGGACAGATAACCGATGCGTGACCCGCGTTTGCCAATCACCTGGCCGGCGCTGGGCGCTTCCAACCCGGCCAGCACACGCAGCAGCGTCGTTTTGCCCTCGCCGTTGCGGCCTACCAGGCCAATGCGGTCACCCTGCTCGATGCGGCAGTTGATTCCATCGAACACATCGAGTGCACCGTATGACTTGCCCAATCCCTGGGCGACCATGAGCGACATGACGAATGTTTGCCTGAACCTCAAATTTGCCGGTCGATTATACCATGACGTGCGGTGTCTGACTAAACTGCCTTATCCCCAACGTGTTACGCTCACGCCTTGTCCCCAACGTGTTACGCTAACATCAGTGGTTGACGGAAATGTGACAAAGCGGGTGGCGCGGGTATCATTGTTACAGCCACCGCCGGACGCCACCAGCAACCCAACGGCGCGGTGCGACCCGTTCCTATGACCCTACTCATCGATGGCCACAACCTCATCGGCGTTCTGCCCGGTATCGACCTGGCCGACCCCGATGATGAGGTACAGCTGATCCACCGCCTGCAGGCCTACCACGGCGCCAGCGGTCGGCGCATGATCGTCTTTTTCGATTCGGGCGACATGCCCGGCGCGGAGGACCGCTCCACGCGGGGTGGCGGTACGCTTTGCACGCCGACCACAGACGGCCGATGACCTGATCGTGGCCTTTCTGCGTAAGAGTCAGCAGCCTGGCCAGCATGCGGTGGTGAGCAATGACCGCGCACTGGCCGAGGCGGCGCGTCGCCTCGGCGCCAGCGTGCTGACGGCCAGCCGCTTTGCTGACCAGATGCAGGCCGCGCCGCGCCTGCACCCATGCCCCATGACCGGCATACGGCCACACCCGACCCGCGGACCCCGCGTTTGTCGACCTCTACGCCGACTTCTTGGGCGCCAACAAGGACCGCGAACGGCTGGCGGTTTACCCGGCGCACGATCTGGCCTGGTGGCAGGAACAGCTCTACGGTGACGACGTGGTCCTGGCGGAGGACGCCGTGCGCTGGCTGCGCCGTTTTGCCGACCGTCGGCTGGCTATACCGCTGTTGATGGATGCACTCACGCACAGCCACGCCGGGGTGCGGGCCGCCGCGGCATTGGCGTTGGGGAGCCGCAGCCGGCAGTGCCCGCCCAGCCCTCGTGGACCGGTTGGCCAACGACCCGTCATCCATGGTGCGCGAGGCGGCCGCCCAGGCTCTAGGGCGTATTGGGGCGCGTCGGCGATCGAGGCCCTACAGGCAGCCCGGCAGGACCCAAAAGCCGGGTGCGCAAGACGGCCGACGCGATGTTGCGTCGTTTGTTGGGTGCGGCGCGCTGAGGTGTGCCCGTTCAATCGGCGCCGTCGGTGGGCAGAGGGGTTGCCGCCAGGGCCTGGGCCAGGGCGGTCTCAGATTCGATCGACTGCACGGCGCCGTCCAGTCGGGCCGCNNGCACGGCGGTCAGGATCTGGCGGTACACCGGGCCGGGTGGAATCCCCAGGGCGCGCAGATGGTGACCGTCCAACGCCGTCTTGACGTGGATGAGGGTACGTTCGTAGAAGTCGATGCGCTGCTGTACCAGCCACGACTCGCAGCCCACCCGCACCACCAGGCGTGCGGCCGGGCTGCTGGACTGCAGGATCGTATCGATTTCGCTCGGCTTGAGGGCTGGCCGACTCAGTTCGGTGGCTGGCGCTGTAGGGCGCATCTCAGCCAGCACGCGCTGTGTATCGGCGCGCAGGCGCAGGCGGTCAGTGACGCTGAGGTCGGCGGTACGGTCCAACCGGTAGAGCCACAGCGCCAGGTAGAGGCGGGGTATCTCGTCGGGCGGTTTGCCCTCGCCCAACGCGTTGCGCAAGTCGACGAAGCGCTCGGCGATCCAGCGGTCGTAGGTCAGGTGGCGGTCGATGTGTTCGAGCACGCATCTCTGCTGCAAGCGGGCCAGGGCGTGCTCCGGCTCCTGCTCCCCCAGGATCAGTTCAAGCTCATGGCGCACGCGTGCCGGGCTGGCGCGCCCCAACAGGCCAAGCGCATCGGCGATCAACTGCTCGGTACGCGGCTCGATCTGGAAGTGAAAACGTTGCTCGAAGCGTACGGCGCGCAGAATGCGGGTGGGGTNCTCGATGAAGCTCAGGCTGTGCAAAACCCGAACCACCCCGTTTTCCAGGTCCTCTTTGCCGTTGTAGAAGTCGAGCAGTTCGCCACGCCGTTCGGGGTTGAGGCGCACGGCCAGGGTGTTGATCGTAAAGTCGCGCCGGTGCAGATCGAGCTTGATCGACGAACGTTCCACGGTAGGCAGGGCTGTAGGGTGCTCGTAGAATTCGGTACGCGCTGTGACAAAATCCAGACTCTGAATGGGCAGCTCGTGTACGGCCAGATCCAGGCTCGCGCCGGCGTCACGGTGCTCGATCAGCTCCTCTTCGCCGGCGTCATCCTCGCCCTCGTACTCATCAGGGTGGGGCTGCCCAACGCTGGGGGACTGGCTGGCGGCTGAGCCTTCGGGGCGCAGCACCCATTTGGCCGTACCAAACCGCCGGTGTGCACGCACGCGGCCGCCAAAGGTCTGGGCCAGCCGGCGTGCCAGGGCGATCGCGTCCCCTTCCACAACCAGGTCGATGTCGAAATTGGGCCGGTTCAGCAGCAGGTCGCGCACGAAACCGCCCACCGCGTACAGCGGAAAGTTGAGCTGCGACGCAGCCTCGCCGGCTTTGAACAGCAGCGCCACCAGCGNGTGGGGAAGCAGCCTTTGGATCGCCGCATTCATCTCATCGGCCTGGGAGACGCGGCGTGGCTCTCCCCAGAGTTTGATGAGGTCGGTACGCGTGACGATACCCACCATTTGGCCACTGCCCCGATCGACAACCGGCATTTGACCCCAACCGGTCTCCATCATGCGGCGCTGCAAGACGTCCAGGCCGTCGTCCGGTGTCACGCTGTAGCTGCCACGGCTCATGATCTGGGCAACTGGGGCCTGCCGCATGTCGTGACGCAGGGCACGGTCGACCTCACGACGGGTGAGCATGCCCACCACCTTGCCCAGATCAGCCACAGGGTATCCCTCGAAGCCAAAGCGTTCCATCCGGGCCGCGGCATCGGCGACGGTCAGTTCAGGGTCGAGCGTCTGCACACCCCATGACATGATCTCCGCGACGGTCACGAAGGGCCGTACGCTCTGCTGGAGCAGTTCGATCAGGCGGCCCTTGACTTCGGGCAGCGACTTGCCGCGCACCAGGGCCGCCGCGGCGCTNNTGTGCCCTCCGCCGCCCAGTTGGCCCGTGATATAACCCACATCCGTGGTATCGGTGGTGCTGCGGGCGACGATCTGGATGCGGTCTCCGAGATCGACCAGCAGGAACACCGCGGCCGGCTCGTACAGGTCGCGTATACGGTGGGCCAGGGTCGAGATTTCGTCATCGAAGTCGCGCAGGTACGCGGTGGCGATGATCATCGGCTGGCCGCCGAACTCGTNAGGCCNGCTGTTGCTGATCAGCTGCTGCAAGAGCCTCTGCTGCGGTGGGCTGAGCGGGTGGTGCAAAAAGCGGGCGAGCACGTCCAGGCGCGCCGCGCGGGGTCCAGCAGGTAGCCTACGGCCCGCGTCGCGTTCGGTGGTGGCGGCGTAGGTCAGGGCGCCCGTGTCTTCGTAGATGCCCAACAGCAGGCATGAGGCCTCGATCGGCGTCAACGGAACCTCACGGGCCTGCAGTTTTTCGACCAGCAGGGTAGTGGTAGCGCCCACGCGNNCGTTCTCGCTGGTCCAGCCCGCGGGCAGCGGCTGGCGCTGCGGCTCGTGGTGGTCGATCAAGTGGATCGTTGTCTGGTTGGACATGCGGCGAATCGGCGCGTAGGCCTGTGTGTCGACCACGATGGCGTGATCGACGCGGCGAGCGGGTAGCTCGTGCCCGGCCATGAACGGCAGCTCGTTATGATAGATCGCCAAGAACTCGCGCACGTTACGGTTCAACTGGCGCGGCAGAACGGGGTAGGCCTCCGGGTAGAGTTTGGCCGCGGCCAACATCGACGCGAGGGCATCAAAATCGGTGTGCTCATGGGTCAGGATAACGGTCAGGCCGGCAGTCACAATCTGGTTCCTGTCGAAAGTCTGAACCCATTATACCACAGGCAGCCACCCGTGGGCGAAAACTTCTGCAATGCTGTTTATTGTGGGCTGGTCTAGCCGGTGGAGGCCGATCGGTACGCATCCAGTAGCGACCGTTCCGATCGATTAGCGGAAACGCAGCAGGCGCAGCGCATTGAGTACGACCACGATCGTGCTGCCCTCGTGCAGGATCACCGTACCGCTCAGCTGGATCAACCCGAACACGGAGGTTACGATCAGCAGGGCAATCACCCCCAGGGCTACGACCAGGTTTTGGCGGATGATGGCCCGGCTGGCGCGGCTGAGGCCTACGGCGAAGGGGAGTTTGCCCAGGTCATCGGCCATCAGGGCAACGTCGGCCGTTTCCAGGGCCACGGCGGTGCCGGCGCCGCCCATGGCAATGCCCACCGTGGCCGCGGCCAGCGCCGGTGCATCGTTGACGCCGTCGCCGGTCATGGCGACCTGGCCGTGCTCNNGCGCCAGAGCCTTGATGGCGTCCAACTTGTGTTCGGGCAACAGACCGGCGCGCACATCGGTGACGCCGACCGCCTGGGCAATACGCTGGGCCGCCTGCTCGTTGTCGCCGGTCAACATGACGAGTTTACGCAGGCCCAGGTCGAGCAGCGCCTGCAAGATTTCCTTGACGTCGGCCCGCGGGGTATCGGCCAGGGCCAGGATGCCTTGCAGTTCGTCGCCGCTGGCCACCAGCATTGTCGTTTTGCCGCTGGCTTCCAACTGTTGGACCGTGCGCATGGTGTCGGCGGCAGCCGTGGCGTGGCCGTTCTCCTGCATCAGCCGCAGTGAACCGATGAGCACCGGTTGCCCGTCGACCATGGCGCTTAGACCGCGCCCGCTCAGGTTCTCCATCTGCGTGGCGGCTGGCCAGCTGAGACCCTGCGTGCGGGCGTGCTGCACCACCGCCTGGGCCAGCGGGTGCGTCGACGGCTGCTCCGCCGCGGCGGCCAGGCGCAGCAGTTGATCGGGCGGGGCGCCGTTCAGGGGGATCACGTCGGTCACCTGGAAGCGGCCTTCGGTCAGGGTGCCGGTTTTGTCGAAGGCCATGACCTGCANGCGCCNCAGGTTCTCGAGGTGGACGCCGCCTTTGATCAGCACGCCATGGCGNNCGGCCTGTGCGATGCCGGCCAACACGGCGGCCGGTGTGCCGATCGCCAGGGCGCAGGGTGAGGCCGCGACCAGCAGCAGCATGGCGCGGTAGAAGCTGTCACCGAGGGGCATCCAGCCAATCAGCGGTGGCGCCACCGTAACCAGGCAAACCAGGATCAGCACGGCAGGGACGAAGCGNNCGGCAAAACGTTCGGTGAACTGTTGGGTGGGGCTCTGCTGGCTCTGCGCCTCCTGCACCATTTGCAGCACCCGGCTCAGGGTATTGTCCTGCGCCAGCCGGGTGACCTGCACGTCCAGGGCGGCCGACTGGTTGACGGTGCCGGCATACACCTCGTGGCCCACGGTTTTGGAAACGGGGACACTCTCACCGGTGACCGNGGCCTGGTCGACCGTGCTCTCACCCTGAACGACCGCGCCGTCCACCGGGATGCGATCGCCGGGGCGCACGCACACGATGTCGCCCAACCGCAGCGTCTCCACGGGCGCCTCCTCGATGCGGTCACCCCGGCGCACATGGGCCGTCGTGGGCATCAATGCGCCCAGGGCATTCACCGCGTTGCGGGCGGNTCCAGCGTAGTGTTCACCGGCGTGGCCCAGGCTGAAGAGGAACAGGAGGAAAGCGCCCTCGGCCCACTCGCCCAGGATGGCCGCGCCCAGGGCGGCGGCCAGCATCAGCACGTCGGTGTCGAATTTGCCGCGCAGGAGGCTGGGGATGGCGTGCGTTGCGATGTCGTAACCGCCGGCCAGGTAGGAGAGGACGAACAAGAGCAGGGCAACCTCGGCCGGCAGGCCCAGGAACCGTTGGCCAAACCAGCCCACGAGCAGGAATACGCCGGCGGCCCNCACGAGGATGAACGTCCACCGCTCTTGCATCCAGTGCGGCAGGAAGGCCGGCGCCGAGCCGTGGTCGTGCCCCGTGTGTTCCTCGCGCTGGGTTGGGAGGGCGCCGGTGGGCGCGGCCAGCGAATACCCCATCTGCCGAATGACCTGTTCGACCGTGGCCGACGATACGGCTTCGGTGTCGAACGCTATGTAGGCCAGGCCAGCCGCGTAACTGACCTGGGCGTGCAGCATACCGGGCAACCCCTGCAAGACGCTGGTCAGGCTCTCGGCCGCATCCGCGGCGTTCATGCCGAACACGGGGATCGCCTCATGACGGTAGCGTGCCGTAATCTCTGCGCCGGCGTCTTCGGCCAGGCGCTGAATGCGGGCCAGGCTCACCAGGTTCGGGTCATAGTGCAGGCAGAGATCGGCCACGCCGTCATGCCGGCTGATGTGGGCCTGGGTCACGCCGCGCACCGCCGCCAGCCGTTCGGTGAGCAGCGTCACACATTGGTCGTCATCCTCGACGTGCGGCAGGAGTAGGGGTAGGTTGAGTTTGAGTTTTTCCACATTCGCCACGGTATAATCTTCTGGAAGGGTTGCGACTAATTTTGGTGCATTATGTTCCGCACCCAAACTGAAGTCTGGAGTCTGAGTTACAAAACAAACAGCCCTCCCTGGCGCGCCAGGCGTTCACCGCGCCGCGCCAACACCACACGCCGCCGGCGTCTGGCCTGAAACCTCCAAGACCGCGACGAACCCAGCCGAGCAGCCGGGCCGAAAGCCCAACCCGCGCCCCATCACGCGCCAGCGCTCTCTGCCGTAGGTCACAGCCCCGCTGTGACAACACGCATGACCAGCGGCGCGTCCTCCGAGGAACAGGCGTTGTCATGATGGTGTCTCGCCGGTAAGAGGATGGATATGGACGGGGTATCATGTCACAGCGGGAGCTATGACCTTCAGCTGCGTCAATCGGCGTTAAAGCCCTGAGCTATCGGGTCAAGGCTGACGCCCTGGCGTGATTGGTCCTGCTGGGGGTCAGTTTCGTTTGTGCTTTGTCCCCGTCCGTGCTATCCTCTGCTCCGTGAACCTGGTTACTGTCGACAACGTCAGCAAACAATACAGCGAGCGGCTGCTGCTGGATGGCGTCAGCCTGCTGATCAACCGCGGCGAGCGCATCGGCCTGATCGGCATCAACGGCAGCGGCAAAACCACCCTCCTGCGTCTCATCGCCGGCCAGGAGAGGCCCGACGCCGGCCGGGTGACGGTGTGGGGCGGCGTGCGGGTGCGCTATCTGCCCCAGGAGCCGGCGCTGGATGACAGCCTGTCGGTGCTGGACACCCTCTTTCAGAGCGACGCGCCCCAGATGCGCCTGCTGGCCGCCTATGAAGCCGCCAGCCTGGCCTTGCAGCACAGCCCGGCCGACTCACAGGCGCAGGCGCGTTTTGCCAGCCTGACCGGTGAGATGGAGCGCGCCGACGGCTGGACGGCCGAGGCTGCGGCCCGGGCGATCCTCTCCCGTCTGGGCATCGAACCTTCCACCACCACGCGGGTGGGGAGNCTGAGCGGCGGGCAGCGCAAGCGCGTCGCCCTGGCCCGCGCCCTGCTGGACCCCGGCGACCTGCTGATCCTGGANCGGCCCACCAACCATGTGGACGCCGAGACCATCGACTGGCTGGAGCAGTTCCTGCTGGGCCTGCCCGGCGCGCTGCTGGTGACCCACGACCGCTATTTCCTCGATCGGGTGGCCAACCGCATCGTCGAGCTGGACCGCCGCCAGTTGGTCAGCTATCCCGGCAACTACAGCCGCTATCTGGAGCAGTCGGCCGAGCGCCACGCCCGCCTGGTGAAGGTCGAGGAGGATCGCCAGCGGCTGCTCAGGCGCGAGCTGGAATGGCTGCGCCGCTCGCCCATGGCGCGGCACCAAACAGAAGGCGCGCCGCCAGCGGGCCGAGGAGATGGANNGCGGCTGCGCTACGACACCCAGCAGGAGCAGGTGGCCATGGCCCTGGCCAGCCGGCGGCTNGGGCAAAAGGTGCTGACAGCCCACGGCCTGGCCAAGGCCTACGACGGCGCGCCGGTCTTCGAGCAGGTCGATTTCGAGCTGGCGCCCGGCGACCGGGTGGGCATCATCGGCCCCAACGGCGCGGGCAAGAGCACCCTGCTGGACATCCTGGCCGGCAAGCTGGCNCCCGACAGCGGCCTGGTGGAGTGGGGCGAGACAGTACACCTGGGCTACTACGACCAGCGCAACGTCGATCTGGACGAGAATCAACGGGTGCTCGACTTCGTNCAAGGGGAGGCCGAGCTGATCCGCGTGCAGGAGCGGGCCACGCCGGCCTGGAACCGCACCGCGGCTGACATCCAACTGATCGACGCGCCGCAGATGCTGGAGTGGTTTCTCTTNCCCCGGCCGCAGCAATACGCCTATATCGCCAGCCTGAGCGGCGGCGAGCGCCGCCGGCTCTATCTGCTGCGCACGCTGATGCACCAGCCCAACGTGCTGCTGCTGGACGAGCCGACCAACGACCTGGACATCCAGACGCTGGCGGTGCTGGAGGAATTTCTCGATCACTTCAAAGGCTGCCTGGTGGTGGCCAGCCACGACCGCTATTTTCTCGACCGCACGGTGGACTTTCTGGTCAGCTTTGGGCCGGGCGGCGCGGTCAGCGGCCGCTANCCCGCGCCCTTCAGCGTCTATCAGAGCCTGCGCGAGGCCGAGGTGAANGGAAGCGACGGGGAGAAAAGAGGAGAGAGGGAGCAAGGGGGAGAGAACCGGCAAAGGCCAGGATGTGGAAGAACGGGCGGCNNGCGCAAGCTGAGCTGGAAGGAACAGCGCNNGCTGGAGGAGTTGGAGGCAAGCATCGCCCAGCGAGAGCAACAGGTGGCCGCGCTGCACCAGGCGATCGACGCCAGCAGCGGGGACTACGTGCGCCTGCAGGTATTGGCAGACCAGTTGGCCGCGGCGGAAGCGGAGCTGGATGGGGCGATGGCGCGCTGGATGGAGATGATGGATAACCGCGGATGAGTCATATCGTGAACGATTGATGGTGTAGAAACAGGCCTCTAAGCCCGATCAGGGCCTATTGTTGTTCGGTCGTAACCATTCACGCTGGCTCTAGAAAAACCCGGTTTCTGAACGGCTGGCTGAGCAGTTACGTTCGGTCAATATGCAACGAAGCATCAAGGAGCAAAGAATGCAATCCCATTGGAACTACCGAGGCCGGATGGCCTTGGCGCTGTTGGTCACGCTGGCACTGCTGGTTGCGACCTTACCCTTGCCTGTGACTGCCGGTGCGCCGGCGGCGATACCTCAACCTTCCGCCCTCCTCGCTCCCCTTTCCGGCGAAGCCGTGCGCGGTGAACTGAACGGCTGGAGCGGCTGGTCGATGACCGCCAGTTTCGGCGGCACATTCATCTACAACACCGGGCAGATCAGCGCCGCCAGCGACGCGGCCAGCGAGTTCAAGTTCTTCAAGGACTCGAACCAGTGGTACGGCAACGGTTCTGCCCTCAACTTCGCTCAGATCTACACCGATTTCACCGCATCGGGCGGCAACAGCGCCTTCAACCACATTCAGAACCGCCATTACGCCTTCAAGTGGAACGGCGGCGGCAACGGCGTCCTTTTCCAGCTCAGCGCCGCGCCGGTCAACATCTCCGCGGTCAACCGGCTGCCGGTCGCGCCCACNCCCGTTGACCCGGTGCTCGTCACCGCCACGACCGACGCCACGCCGCCGGCCGAGCAGGCGCTCTGGCTGCGCTACGCCGTCAACGGCAACTGGGCCGGCTCCACCGTGCTCAAGATGAGCGGCAGCGGCATGAGCTACTCCGCCACCATCCCCGCCCAGGTCAACGGCGCGCAGGTCAGCTACTACGTCTTCAGCTCCGGCGATGTCGCCTCCATCGCCGGAGCCGACGCTGACCTGATGACCATCACCGCCAACAACAACAGCGGCAGCAACTATGGCTACACCGTGGCCTCGGCGCCGGGCGTCATTGCGCTCACCCAGGCCCGCGCCCTGTGGCTGGACACCAACACCATCGCCTGGAACGCGGCGGCCGCGGCCAGCTATCGGCTGCTCTACGACCCCGACGGCGGCGTGACCGACGCGGCCGAGGCGACGGCCTGCGCCTTCCCGGCCCCGGCCGCGCCCTGTTACGTCCCGCTGACCGCCAGCGGCACGGTCAGCGGCTTNCCCAAGAACCCCAACGCCAGCGGCAAGATCCGCCTGCTGACCGGCCTCGCGGCCGACGACGCCAAACACCTGCTCAAGGGCCAGGTGGCGGTGGCCGGCTACGACGGCGGCGGCGCACGGGTCGATGCCACCCGCGTGCAGATCCAGAGCGCGCTGGACGCGCTCTACGCGGCCAACGCCAAGACGCAGACCCTGGGCGTGGCCTACAGCGGCGGCGCGCCGTCGGTCAAGGTCTGGGCNCCNACGGCCAAATCGGTGACGCTCAAACGCTACGCCACCTCGGCCGGCGCGGAGGTGGGCAGCCACGCCATGAGCCTGGACCCGGCCAGCGGCGTCTGGAGCGTGACGGGCGATGCCAGTTGGGATCGCCAGTTCTACCTCTTCGACGTGGAGGTCTACGTGCCCAGCGTGGATGGGGTGGTACACAACCTGGTCAGCGACCCCTACGCGGTCAGCCTGTCGCAGGACGGCGTGGCCACCTTCGACGTGCGCAGCCAGTTCGTCAACCTGGCCGACGCGGACCTGAAGCCGGCCGGCTGGGACAGCCTGAGCAAGCCGGCGCTGGTCAACTTCGAGGACAGCGTGATCTACGAGGTACACGTGCGCGATTTCAGCGCCAACGACAGTACCGTGGCCGCGGCCGACCGGGGCAAGTACACCGCGTTCACCTACGACGGGGCCGGCCCGCACCCCAACACCACGCTCTCCAACGGCATGAGCCATTTGCAGCAGTTGCAGCAAGCCGGGCTGACCCACATCCACCTGCTGCCGGCCTTCGACATCGCCTCGGTGATCGAGCCGGCTGCCGAACGCACCGGCCCAGCNGTCCCGGTCGCGCCGCGCAATTCGCAGGATCAGCAGGCGGCCGTAGGCGCGACGCGCACCACCGACAGCTTCAACTGGGGCTACGACCCCTTCCACTATGGCCTGCCCGAAGGCTCCTACAGCACCAACCCCGACGGCGTCCAGCGCATCCTGGAGTTCCGCGACATGGTGTCGGCGCTCAACCAGAACGGGCTGCGCGTGGTCATGGACGTGGTCTACAACCACACCGCGGCCAGCGGCCAGGGGGACAAGTCGGTGCTGGATCGGGTCGTGCCCGGCTACTACTACCGCTACGACGCCAACGGTGCGCTCTACACCACCTCCTGCTGCGACGACACCGCCACCGAATACGAGATGATGCAGAAGCTGATGGTCGACACGGTGGTGCGTTTCGCGACCGACTACAAGGTGGACGGCTTCCGCTTCGACCTGATGAACTTCCACACGCGGCAGAACATGCTCGACCTGCAAGCGGCCGTCAACGCCGTCTCACCCCAGATCTACCTCTACGGCGAGGGTTGGGACTTCGGCTCGGCCAAAGAAAAGGGGCTGACCACCTGCCCCAACTGCTACGCCCAGAAGTACAACATGACCGGCGCCGGCATCGGCCTCTTCAACGACATCATCCGCGACGCGGCCCACGGCGGCTACAGCGAAGACCCCACCGGCATCCGCAAACAGGGCTTCATCAACGGCCTGAGCTACGACTGGAACGGCTACAGCTACAACAACCGCAACCAAAGCGACCTGTGGGACGCCACCGACCGCCTGCGTTCGGCGCTGCGCGGCAGCGGCACGGACTGGAACGGCCAGGGCGCGCCCTTTACCGACGATCCTCAGGAGGCGGTCAACTACGTCGAGAAGCACGACAACGAGACCCTCTTCGACCAGAACATCTTCAAGCTGCCCAACGGCGACGGCAGCGGCAACCCCGGCTGGATCGGCAGCGGCATCCCCACCACCTCCATGGCCGACCGCGTGCGNCCCCAGAACATGGGCCAGAGCATCATCGGCCTGGCGCAGGGCATCCCCTTCTTCCAGATGGGCAGCGATATCCTGCGCTCCAAATCGCTGGACCGCAACAGCTACGACTCGGGCGACTGGTTCAACAAGGTCTGGTGGGACAAGAGCAGCAACAACTTCGGCCAGGGACTGCCGCCGGCCTGGGACAACAGCAGCCGCTGGCCGATCATGGGGCCGCTGCTGGCCAACGCCGGCCTGGACCCCAGCACGGCCAACATGAACTTCGCGGCCAGCCACCTGCGCGAGACGCTGCGCATCCGCCAGAGNCCGCCNCTCTTCCGGCTGACCACCGAGGCCGAGATCAACGCCCGCACCGCGCACTACAACACCAACAACAGCCAGGACGCGCTGATCGTGCTGCGCCTCTCCGACGAGCCGGCGCCCGACCTGGACCCCAACTGGGAGAACATCCTGGTCTTCTTCAACGCCAACACGCTGGCGCAGAGCGTCACCATCGCCGGCGCGAACGGCTTCACGCTGCACCCGCTGCACACCAACGGCGTGGACGACGACCCGGTGATTACCGGCGGCGCGACCTTCAACGACGCCAGCGACACCTTCACCATCCCGGCGCGCACCACGGCGGTCTTCGTCTCGACCCAGACCCTGGCGCCGCCGCTGCCGCCCAGCACCATTGACTGGGTGGGCAAGATGTGGCCGCGCGGGGTGTCGCACGCGATCGATCAGGGTGCGTTTGTGCCCAGCGGCTTCGACGTCTACGTGCGCGTCTACGACGCCGGCGTGACCGAGCCGGCCGGCGCCGGCCGGCATCGCCTGCTTTTACACTGGGGCCAGTACGGCCAGGCGTGGAGCGACGTGGCCATGACCTGGAACGTGCAGATCGGCAACGATGACGAGTTCAAGGCCACCATTCCCCAGGCCACGCTCAACGCGCTGGGGCCGGGGACCTACGGCTTCACCGCCTACTGCCAGCGGGCCGGGGAGGAGAAGAAGTGGAAGATCGACCAGTACAACATTACCGGCAGCGGCGACGACGACCANGGGGATGGCCTGATCACCGTCATCCCGGCCGGCGACCCCGGCCAGCGNCCGGCGGGCGGCGTTTTCGTCCACCTCTTCGAGTGGCGCTGGGCCGACATCGAGAAAGAATGCACCTACCTGGCGCAGAAGGGCTACAGCGCCGTGCAGGTCTCACCGCCCAACGAGCACCTGGTGCCCACGGCCGACCAGGGCGGCAACCCGAACAACGACTTNCCCTGGTGGGTGCGCTACCAGCCGGTATCGCACGACACGGGCAAGTTCACCAGCCGCAGCGGCACGTGGGCCGAGTTCACCAGCATGGTCAACGCCTGCAACGCNGCTGGGGTCGACATCTACGTCGACGCGGTGATCAACCACATGGCCGACATCCAGGTGGGCACGCCGCCGGCCGGCACCGCGGGCACGCAGTACCAGTCCAACCCGGCCGCCAGCCGCTTCTACGGGACGCAGTACCAGGCCGACGACTTCCACGCGCCCGACTGCACCATCAGCAACTACGCCGACCGCCGGCAGGTGCAGCAGTGCAAGCTCTCCGGGCTGCCCGATCTGAACACCGGCAAGGCTGACGTGCAGAATGAGCTGCGCGCNTACTTGCAGGCGCTGATCAACGCCGGCGTCAAGGGCTTCCGTGTCGACGGCGCCAAACACATGGCCGCGCACGACATCGCCGCGATCTTCGACGGCCTGACGGGCAACTTCTACATCTTCCAGGAGATGATCGACGCGGCCGGCGAGCGGGTGCGCGACTGGGAGTACACCCCCAACGGCGACGTGACTGAGTTCGCCTACCCCTACGCCATCGGCGCGGCCTTCGACGGCGCGTGCAGCGGCAGCCTGAGCGACCTGCAGAACCGGTTCACGCAGAACGACATGCTGCCCACCCGCTTCGCCCAGGTCTTCACCGACAACCACGACAACCAGCGCGGCCACGGCCTGGCGCCCGGCGAGTGCATCGTGGATCACCGCGACGGCCAGGAGCACGTGCTGGCCAACGTCTTCGCCCTGGCCTACCCCTACGGCTACCCCTCGGTGATGTCNCAGCTACTACTGGCAGAGCAGCCCACCGACAACAGCGGCGACAGCATNGGGCCGCCCAGCAGCAGCGACGGCGGCATCACCTGGGGCGTCGGACGGGACGCGGTCACGCGGCCGGTCTACGGCGCGGGCCAGGTCGCGGGCGACACGCCGGCCAACTGTTCGGCGACCTTCGAGAACGGCAAGTGGGTCTGCGAGCACCGGCGCACCGCCACCGCCAACCTGGTCAAGTTCCGCCAGGCGACCGCCGGCCAGCCGGTGATAAACTGGCAGAACATCGGCGGCGCGCCCAGCGACCACATCGCCTTCGGGCTGGGCGACAAGGGCTTCGTGGCCATCAACCGCACCGGCTCGCCCGCCACCACCACCTACCAGACCGGCCTGCCGGCCGGCAACTACTGCGACATCGTTCACTACGACTACGATGCCAACACGGGCGACTGCCTGCTGCCCAACAGCGCCACGCCCGCGCCGCAGAGCAGCCTGATCGTGGTCAACAGCAGCGGCCAGATCGTCAACCAGCCGCTGGGCATGATGGACGCCTTCGCGATCCACACCGGCGCCCGGCCGCTGGCGGTGGCGCTGGCCAGCTTCGAGGCCGTGCAGCAGGGCGAAGCGGTGCTGGTGAGCTGGGAGACGGCCAGCGAGCTGAACAACCTCGGCTTCAACCTGTGGCGCGGCACATCGGCCGCCAGCCCAGACCGGCAGCTGAACGCGTCGTTGATTCCGTCACAGGCGCCGGGCAGCGCCAGCGGTTTCACCTACACGTGGGAAGACGCCGCCGATTTGACGCCGGGCGCCGTTTACTTCTACTGGTTGGAGGACGTCAACCTGCAAAACGTCGCCACACGCCACGGGCCGCTGAGCGTAGTGTTCGGTGCACCGACTGCGATCCCGCTGAGCGGTATCACCGTCGGTCGGCCGGCCCCATCGCCCCTGCCGTGGTTGGCCGCAGCGCTCGCGATTGCAGGGCTGGCGGCGGTGGGGTACATGGTTTGGCGACGGAGCAGGGCGTAGGGGGTAGGGAGCAGGCGGGTTTGACCCCGGCCTGGATATGCAGGAATCCGTCAGCTGCGCTGGCGGATTCCTGCCATCATCGGCGCAGTACGACTGTCCGAAAAGGAGCCGATGGGGTCAGGCAGTCTCACGGATGTGTTCGATCAGGAACACATTGACGAGTGTTTCGATTGACACGCCTTGACTGCGCACGTTCGGCCAATTTGTATAATCAGCGCCAATTGAGGAGTCACGACTTACAGTGCCACAAACCTTCCAACGCGATCGCTTGACCTGGCTGGCCTACTTGTTCCTGGCCCTCTACACCTTCTACCTCAACGCCCTGGGGCCGGTGACTCCCTTCCTAAAGTCCGAGCACGGTCTGACCTACACCGTCAGCAGCCTGCACTTCACCGCTTTTGCCATCGGCATGATCCTGGCCGGCCTCTTCGGCCACCTGGTCGTGCAGCGTATCGGTCGGCGCCGCGCCCTGTGGATCGCCGCGGCCGGCATCAGCCTGGGCGCTGTGCTCCTGGTGCTCAGCCGCACGCCGCTGCTCACCATCAGCGGGGCCGTGATCATGGGCACCGTTGGCTCGCTGACCGTGGTGATCATCCCCTCGCTTCTGTCCGACTGGCACGGTGACCTGCGCGCGGTCGCGATCGGCGAAGCCAACGGGCTGGCTTCGATCTCGTCGGCGGCCGCGCCGTTCCTGGTGGGACTGAGCGCCAGCCTGGTCGATAACTGGCGCCTGCCTTTGGGCCTCGTGGCATTGGCGCCGCTTGTCCTGTACGCCAGCTTTCGCCACGTGGCCTCTCCGGCCAGTGACGCGGTGACCCACCCGTCGCGGCCGGCCAGCACACGGCTACCGCTCCTGTACTGGGTCTACTGGGGCGCTATCTTCCTGGGGGTCGCGGTCGAATTCTGCATGATCTCCTGGAGCGCGGACTATGCCGAAAACATCCTCGGCCTCTCCAAAGCGAACGCCGCGCAGGCCGTCAGCCTCTTCCTGGGCGCAATGATCATCGGCCGCTTCGCGATGAGCCGGTTGGTCGAACGGATTCCGGCCCGTCGCCTGGTTCTGGTGTCCCTCGCCATCGCGGCCGGCGGTTTTGTGCTCTTCTGGCGCAGTGACAGCAGCCTGTTCGCCCTGACCGGCCTGTTCATCACCGGCCTGGGTGTGGCCGGCTTCTACCCGCTTCTCGTGGCCTTGGCCATCGGCACGGCCGGCAACAACTCCGTCCAGGCCAGCGCCCGCGCAGCCCTGGCCTCGGGCACGGCGATTCTCATCCTGCCACTGGTCCTGGGCAGTCTGGCCGACGCGGTCGGTATCCAGCCGGCCTACGGCATCGCCATCGTACTCCTGCTGGCCATGTTCTTCATGATGCAGGTGGCTTACCGCGTTCAGCCGGCGGTACAGCCCACGCGAGTAACACAGTGAGCGCCCGCTTGAATGCCCGCGTCGGCGCGGGTATCGGGTGGCTGCCAGGCGGCGCGTACGGGTTACGCCGTCTTGCTCTCGTATGCCCTGAGCTTGGGGTAGCGCCAGGCGACCCAACCGGTCAGCACGATCGTCGCCAGCCCACCGGCGAAGATGGCAAACGGCACACCCCATGCCGCACCCACCAGCCCAGACTCGAGTTCCCNCAGCTGCGGTCCACCCATGAAGAAGATCATGTTGACGCTCGTCATGCGCCCGCGCAGGTGGTCGGGCGTGATGACCTGGCGGATCGTACCACGGATGACGGTCGAGACGGTGTCCGCGGCGCCGGTCAGAGCAAAGAGGAAATAGGAGAGGATGAAGGTCGTCGCGATGCCAAAGAGCATCGTCACCAGCCCGTAGATCGCCACGCTGGCCAGCAGCACAACTCCCTGTTTGTGGATCTCGCGGCGCAGGGCAATCACCGCGCCCGCCACAATCGCGCCCACCGACTGCGCCGTCGAGAGCACGCCGTACCCCACTGGCCCCACCCCCAACACATCACTGGCGATGATGGGCAGCATGGTGCGCGCTCGAAANNAGAAGGTGGCGAAAAAGTCGAGCAGCATCGTGCCCCAGATGATGTGCGAGCGGTACGTGAAACGCAGCCNCTCCAGCATCGCCTGCCAGCCTAGCCNCGTATCGGTGGCCGCCGGCCGGCCACGGTAATGCATCAGGAGCAGCGCACTGACGACCGCCAGGAACGATAACGCATCCACGGCATAGATCAGGCCCACATTGAAGCGCGACCAGCAGGCCGGCCACCGTGGGCCCACCACGCTGCCGATCTGAAAGAGCAGCGTGTTCAGGCTGACGGCGTTGCTCAGNNCGCGGCGCGGCACCAGATTGGGCACCAGGGCCTGGCGCGCGGGTTNGTCGAACGCGGCCGCGGCCGCGCCGGCCGACGTCAGCAGGTAGATCACCAATACACTGTCGCGGCCAGATAGCGTCTCCCAGGCCAGCAGGCCGGCAAACAGCGTAGCCGCCGACTGCGTCCACAGCATCAAGCGGCGACGGTCGCGCGTGTCAGCCAGGACGCCGCCAACCAGGGCGAAGACGACGATCGGAACGAAACGCACCAGGCCCAACGTGCCCAGGCCCAATGCTTCCGCCCCCAGCGGAACCGTGTGCCCGAACAGGGTCACCTGCACGTCGGCGCCTTGCAGCAGCGAATAGATGTGCCAGTTCACCGTTGCCAGCTGCATCTGCGACCCGACCTGGGAGATCAACTGACCGGCCCACAGCAGGCGGAAGTCACGGTAACGCAGCGCGGCCAGGCGCGGCAACGGTGCGGCGCCGGTGGGATCCTCGCTGTTCAAGCCAGGTGACCCACTAGTGACGGAAGAAGACGAAATACGCGATGCCCAGCCAGATCACGGTGGCCAGCCCCAGGATTAGCTTGAAAGCGGGATGCCGGGTTTTGTGGCGGAAGATGAACATGCCCAACCAGCCGCCCANGGAACCCCCGATCAAGGCCAGAGTGTGCAGCAGTACTTCGGGACAGCGCCAGCCGTTACGTTTGGCCTGCGCTTTGTCCACCCCGTACAGCACGAAAGTGGTCAGACCCGTCGCGGCCAGCCACGCCGGGTACCAGTACCAGCGGGTGATCAGCCATAGCAGCAGAAATACGATGACGATCATACCAACCGCAATGAGACCGAACGAAATGAAACTGTCGCCCGCGGGCGGGCCGGTGCACTACCTTTTGTCATAGACCCTTCTCTTTAGTCTCCTTTACCACGTAGAATATCGCGCAGGCTACGCGCCCAGGCCGGTGCATCGCGCCAGGCGCGGCCATTTGACCACGGCCAACGTCCCCAGATAGATGACAACGATGGCCCCAACGTCGGATAATGATAAATCAGCAGCACACCCACCGTCACATCGATGATGCGCAGAAACAGAACCACCACCGGTTTGCGGCGCACCCCAGGCTGACCACGACGGCCACCGCGCTAAAAGCCACCGCCAACCAGACGGGGATGAACCCACTCAACGTGAAGTAAACCCACGTCGCCCAGGTGAACAGCACATCCGCGACAAACTCGTGCCGCCCAACCCACGACGGCACACGTTGCGGATCACGGCGCGCCAGGAAACCATCCAGGTTGTCCGTGAACCACGCGACCATCGCGACAATGACGGCCGGTACGATCGCCGCGGCGCCGTACACGACGCCCAGCCCACCAGCACCCCCGCCAGAATCAGGCGGGTGATGGTCAAACCATCGGCCAGCCGGCCCGCCATCAGGTGTCCTCCAGCAGCGACTCCGCCGGCGCCCGGTGACAGAAGGCCCGAAACGCGGCCGCCTCGGCCAGCAGTGCGTGCAGCTCGGCCTGCGCCAGTATCAAACTGGCCGGCTGGGAGACGGTTCCGTGCCCGGCTGCCACCAGCAGCCGGTCCCCGGTCACCCAGGTCACCACCTGTATGTGCGCGTTGGCCTCCAGCCAGGCCAAACCCCGGCGCACGGTGACCTCACGCTGCCCCAGGCCGGCCGCCATGGCGGGGATGTGCAGCTCTCCCTTGCGCCGGGCCAGCGCGAACTTGACCATGCCCAACAGGTCGCGCAGGAAACCGTCCAGCCGGTCCGTTGTGGTCACCCGGTTGACCAGGGCGACCTGGCCGGGCGTTGCACGTTGGAGCGCACGNNTCAACTCGTGCCGGCTCGGCGGTGCGCTCCAGACAATCAGCCCGGTCTGGGCGAGCAGCGTCTGCCGGGTGCGTGGGAATATCGGGCGGCGCCTGCCCTCGGCCCACACNNCTGCCACGAGTCGGGCNNCGGTCAACAGCTCGCGCACCGCGGCCAGCGCATCATCCGCCGCACGCAGGTCGATTACCGTGATGGCCGGCGGCGGTGCGGCGGCTACGANCTGCCGGGGCTTGCAGGCGTACGGCCTGCATCGACAGCGCAGCGTAACCTCGCCGCGGTATTCGTTTTGCCCCAGCGTGTAGGCCACGTCGAGCACCCCTTCGGGTAGCTCGGCGTCGGCGCCGCCCCACCAGACCGCNNCACGCGGGGTACCCTGCGCATCGACCAGGCCCAGCCGCCGGTGCCGGCGGCTGCGCCCGATCAGCCGGCTGGTCTGCACCGTCACACCGTGACTGACCAGCGTCACCGGTGGGTTGCCCTCGCCAAAGGGGGCCAGGCGATCCAGCGCCTGCGCCAGCCCCAGCGACAGCTCACCCAACGGCACGACGGCATCGACCACCAGGGCNNATGGGCATCGACGTCCGGCGCGCGTGGCCTCGATCGTGTTGGACAGGACGCGCCGCAGTTCGGGGACGCGTTGGGTNNCAATGGTTAGCCCGGCCGCCCCGGCATGTCCGCCGAAGCGCACGAGCAAATCGGCGTTGGCCGCCAGTGCCGCCCNCAGGTCGACCCCGGNCACCGAACGCAGCGAGCCGCGGGCCAGGCCTTCAGGCGTGATCGTCAACAGGCCAGCCGGGCGCCGGTACTGCTCGGCCAGGCGGTTGGCCACGATGCCCAGCACACCGGGGTGCCAGTGCGGCTGCACCAGGAGCAGCAGGGCGCTGTCGAGCAGGGCCGGCTCCTTGACCAGCAGCTCCTGCGCGGCCGCCTCGACCTGGTCGCACAGGAGCTTACGTTCGTTGTTCAGCCCTTCGAGCGCGGCCAGGAGGCGAGCCGTGGTGCGGTCGGTTGTGGTGAGCAACTCCACGGCCTGCGTGGCGTTGGCCAGGCGTCCCAGCGCGTTGAGTCGCGGCCCCTGGAAGCCGATCGTCTCCGCGTCGACGCGCAGCGGGTCCAGTTCGGCCTGCGCCATCAGAGCCTGCAGGCCGGCGCGGTTCGACGTGCGCAGTACGCGCAGGCCGCGCTGCAAGAGGTAGCGCGTATCACCCACCTGGCGCGCCACGTCGGCCACGATGCCCAGGGCCACCAGGTCGAGCAAGCGGTCGGCCGCGGCGCTACGCCCGGCCGTGGCGTACAGCGCCTGCGCCAGCTTGTAGGCGACGCCAACCCNCGGCAGCTCACGCAGGGNGTGGTCGATGGGCAGCAGTTTGGGCCNCACCAGCGCCTCGACGTGCGGCAGTTCCGGCGGCAGGTCGTGGTGATCGGTCACGATCACTTGCACACCGTGCGCACGGGCGACGTCGATGGCCTCGAACTCGCCCACCCCCGTGTCGCACGTCAGCAACAGGTCGATGCCCGTATCCAGCAGGGCTTGCAGAGCGGGCAGCTTGATGCCATGCCCTTCATCGATGCGGTGCGGAACGTAATAGCGTGGGTCACCGCCCAGGTCGCGCAGGGCATCGACCAGCAGGCTGGTGGCGGTCTGGCCGTCGACGTCGAAGTCCCNCCAGACGGCGATACGCCGGCCCTGGCGCAGGGCGTCGGTCAGCAGGGCCGCGGCCTGGGTAACGCCCGGCAGCTCGTGGGGCGGCGCCGGTACGTAGCGCTCGCTGTCGAGGAAGGCCAGCGCGGCTTCCGGGCGATCGAACCCGCGCCGGGCCAGGATTTCAGCCACCAACGGGTGCCNCCNCACGGCCTGGCGCAGGGCGTCGGACACGGTCACGGGGCGCGGAGCCAGTTCGACCAGGCCATCAGAAAGCGACCTCCGGCACGTCGGCCAGGCTGAAATCGAGGTCGANGCCGCGGTCCTCGTCGAACGCGGCCCAATCCCCCGCTTCGACGCCACGGTCACACAGGGAGCGGTAGGTGCAGAAGCGGCAATGCTGTGCATTGGGCGTCAGCGGCCACACCGCGTCGGTGCGCTCGCTGATTTCTTGCATGAGCGCCGTCAGGTAGCGCCGGTGCGCCTCATGCTGGCGTGCGCTGTAGGTCAGGGTCACCGGGTGTTGCGGGTCGTTGGCAAACCAGTACACCATGCGCACCCGCTCCGGGACGATTGGCCCCACGCCCAGGTCNNCGCCCGCCGCGACCAGCACGAAGGGGTAGACCCAGCTCTGCAAACGTGTGCTCAGCCGGTCGCGTGCCATGGGGCGGCGGCCCGTTTTCCAGTCCACGATGACGGCCGGGCCGTCGTGCGCCAGGGCCAGCAGGTCGTAACGGGCCATCAGGCGGTAGCCGGCGAGCGTGGCAGCCAGCACCTGTTCGGCCACNNCACGACGTCCTGCGGCAGGTCGCGGGGGCGAGGTGAGGAAGGCCTGCCACCACTGGCGCAGCACGGGGTCGATGCCCGCGCTGATGCGGTCGGCCGGCAGCCCGGCGTAATGACGCTGCACGATGCGGTGGAATTGCTGCCCCAACTCCTGGTAGTGTTCAGAAGTNNCGAGCTGCGGCTGCGTTTCCAATGCCGGCCAGGGCTGATCGAGCCGGTAGCGCAGTTGAAAGCGACGCGGACAATCGACGTAGTCCTGCAAGCTGCCCTGGCTGAAGACCATCTGACCGGGCTGGTCCGCCGGCTGATGGGGCGCCGCGAGCGTCTGGAACGGGGTATCGCCGGTGGTCATCCCTGGTTCTTGTCCTTCCAGCGGGTGCGCCAGTACTCGTGCAGCACCAGCAGCGGCGTCGCGATCATATTGCGCCGGGCGCTGTCCTGGTCGCCAAAGCGACCGTAGTTCCAGGTGACGATCAGGTCCTGGCGGGCACGTGTGATGGCGACGTAAAACAGGCGCAGACGTTCCGCGGCGTAGGCCAACCGCGCCTGGTCCGAGGCCTCCCCTCCCGGTAGCGGTGCGGCAGNGCCGTCCAGGGTCGCTTCCAGACGGGCCAACGTTTCGGCTTCGAGGTTGAGGCGGTCACGCACGAACCACTGTTCGGCGCGATAGGTGTCGTGCGGTTGGCCGGAAGGGAAGCTGTAGTTGTTGAGGGCCATCAGGTAGACACGGTCCCACTCCAGCCCCTTGGCCGCGTGCATCGTGGCCACGGTGACCGTGCCNNGGCGCGGTTCGTAGCCCAGGTCGGCGGTGTCGAAGCCAAGGAAACGCCGCTCGTTGTTGGCAATTTTGGCTCNGTCGGCCAGCTCGGCCAGCCGCAGGTTGCGCTCGACGCTGGCCAGGGCAGCCAGCACCAGGGCCAACTTGTGCGTCAGGGCCAAATCGGTCGCCTCGGTGAACGGCTCGTTGCCCAGGGTCAGCACCAGCTGATCGATGGGCAGCACGATCCCCTCCAGCCAGCGGCGTATGGCCCCACGGAAATTGACCAGGTCGGTGGCGACGGTGGGCTGCTCGGCGGCCAACCGGTAGTCGGCCAGCCAGTCGTCCGCCGGCCCCGGGTAGAGGAAGTCCTCGACGTTGGTCAGGCGGCGCAGGTCGCGTGCCACCTCCTGAAGCAGGGCGTAGGTCAGGGGCGACAGGGGCAGCGGCCCACTGGCCGGCGCCGCCGCGTAGACCGGCGCCGGCTCACCGGCCACCGCGTCGGCTGGCGGGGCGGCGGGGTGGGCGCCCAACGGCTGATTCGGCCCGCGCGGCCACCAGACGTGCTCGTACACCTCGGCCAACGGCGACCGTTGATCCGGGGTCGCCAGATAACGCACAACCAACTCGAGCCGGTGGGCCACGTTGCGCGTGGCCGCGGTGCTGCGCAGCAGCAGCTCATGCTCGATCTGCCGCGCCTTCAGGACCTCGGCCAATTTGTAACCGCGCTCGTTCTCCGGCACCAGGACGGCCACCGTCTGGTCGCGGTGGCCGGGCAGCCAGCGNNCCAGCGAATCGGCCACCAGCAGCAGCTCCTCGTCGGGTGAATGCGTTCGGTGATCCAAATAGGTGAAGGCGCTGGTCGGGTTGGGCTGGGNGTCGCCCGGCGGTGTCGGCCGGATCGACTGGCGCAGGAAGGCGTGCTGGCGTAACCACGGCTGCGGGTGGGCAGTGACGGTCCATTCCACCAGATAGTTGGCCAGATCGATGATGGGCCGGGCCGAGCGGCCGGAATCGGGCAGGTCGTAACGGCTCGAACCGGGCCGCTNCAGGAATTGACGCAGGTGCATCGGGTCGGCAGTGGTGAAGGTGGTGTTGATGGCCTGGTTGGGGTCGCCGGCGCGCACCCAGTTGCCGTCGTTGGTCACGACCGGCAGGCTGGTCAGCGGCACAGGCGCCACCCCATCGTCGGTGTGAGTGAGCAGGCGCAGCATCTTCTCCTGNNGCTCGCTGCTGTCTTGCGCCTCGTCTTCCAGGATGAAGGGCCAGCGCCGGCGCAGACGTTGCACAAAGTCGCCATCCAGGCGCAGGGCCAGCAGGGCCAGACGGATCAGATCGTCGAAGTCGATCATGTTGCGCATCTGCAGGCCGCGCTGGTAGGCTTCGAAGACTTCCAGACTGAGGTGCAGCAGGCTGTTCGCCGGATCTTCGAGGCTGCCCAGGCGGACGCGCAGATCGGCCGCGGTCAGCTCCATGTCTTTGGCCCGCCGGATGAAGGTGGCGGTCAGATCACGNNCCAGATCGGGCCAACGGTCGCGTTTGATCCACAGCCGGCGCCGCTCGTCGATGTCGGGCCAGGTAGGGGTCGAGCGCGTTGGGCGCCAGAGCCAGCCGGTGGTGCAGGGCTTCGTCGAGGCCTGACCGGATGTGCGCTCGTCGGCGATCTGAAAGTCATCGGCCAGGCCGACCAGGGCGGGGCGCATCCGCACGATGTCGTTGGCCAGGGCGTGCAGGGTGCGCACGCGGTAGCCTACGCCGGGCAGCAGGTTGTACTCTGTGCGCAGGATCTGCCCAATGCGGTTGCGGAAGTTCTCCACGGCCGAGTTGGAGAAGGTCACGATCAGCACCTCTTGCGATTCGAGCGCGCGCTGCCGACGGTGTTCAGNGGCGCCGGTATCGGTCAGCTCACGCACCAGGCGGGCCGCCAGGTGACTGAGGGTCTGCGTTTTGCCGCTGCCCGGCACTGCGCTGATGCCCAGGCGCCCGCGTTGGTAACCGAGGATGCGCGCCTGCGCGGNGCGCGGCACGAAGCGGTTGGTGCTGCTGCGACCGGTCAGTGGCTCAGCCATGGGCGGCCTCCGACCCGTAGCGGCTGAGCACGCGCTGCAAGACCTGCAAGANGGGCCNCTGCTGCTCGTAACCCTGCTCACCCCACTGGCTGATGCCGACGTGTACCTGGGTGCGGCAGTGGCGCAGCAGCCCGGTCACCAGGCGGTACAGGTTCTCCTGGCGACTTACCGNCTCATCGGCGTCGGTCTGGCTGGCCCGGCTNNGCCAGTTGCGGCTCAAAATGTAGGGGTGGGTCAGCGGCTGGTCGAGCCGTTCGGCCCAGGCGGAGGCGCCGGCATCGAGCCAGAACTGGTGCGCCACGGCCCGGTTGCGCATCAGGAAGGTGTAGGCCGGCGCGATCAGCACGGCATCGGCAGGTTCGGTGTGCCAGCCAGCGACGTAGAGCGCGCCGAGCAGCCCGCTCTGCACCAGATCCAGGTAGTCGCGTCCGATGTCGAGGAAGGGGAGGGTATCGGCGGCGCGTACGGCCCAGCGGAACTTGCGNNCGGACTCGATCAACTGTGACGCGACGCGGCCGGCGTCGCAGTCACGGTGGAAGCCAAAGCCGGGCTGGCTGACCACCTCGCCAAACAGGCGGCTGAGAAACACATCCAACGGCTGCGGCGCGTCCTGCTGATAAGCCAGCAGCCAGCGGCGCAGCTGCTCATAGGCCTGGCCCAGGCGGTAGGTGATGCGGTCCTGCGCCTTGCCCGAAATGATATCGAAGGAAGTCAGCTGCGGCGGTTCACCGATCCGCTGGCGGTAGACGATGCGCGTCAGCAGGTGNNGGCGCACGGGGTCGAGGCCATCGATGGCCAGGTAGAGCGCCTGCGCCACGTCGAAGGCCAACGGGGGCCGCTGCCAACCGGGGTGCGCCAGGGCTGCCAGGGTCAGCAGGCTGCGGGTGGCCGGTTCGGNCCTGGCTCGCGAGGGGCGGTGCGAACGCGCCGCAACGCCGCGCCGCTGCAAGCGGTCCATGAGCGAAAAGCGCAGCGAGTCGCTGACGTACGGGGCGAGTACGACGATCTNCCCGGGCGGCACCTGCTCGGCGAAGACCAGGTCGGCGACGCGGTTGGCGGCCCAGTCGAGCATTTGTGGGTAGAAGCTGGCCTGAAAGTCCTCGAGGGCGGCCCGCGGTGAAGCGCCGAGCGGCCGGGCGGGTGGTACGCCGGTCAGGACGTGCGCCACCGCGCCTTGCAGGCTGCGGATGGCCGGCGTGGGCGCCCAGGGGTATCGGCGCTGAACGACGCATCCCCNGGCCAGGCGGACCTGGTGGCTGCACAGGGGCGCCAGGCGNNGCGCGGAATCGGGATCGGCGCCCAGGAAGAGGCGGTAGCCGGCGTCCTCGTCGTAAATCACGAGGGCGCTGCGCGCCTGGGGCAGCCAACGCAGCAGCAGGTCGTGGGCCACCGGGGTGTCTTCTTCGACATTGTCTACGATGAGGTGCTCGTAGGTGCGGAAGAGCTGGGTACGGCACCAGTCGTTTTCCAACAGGGTCCGGCTGAAGACCTCGATCTGAAGCGAAAAGTCGAGCAGGTTGTGGTCCAGGCACAACTGGCGAAAGGCGTTGACCAGCTCCTGGGCCGCGTCGTACACCAGGGGACGTATACGATCACGCTGCCAGGCTTCCTTCAGGCGGTGGGCCACCTCGGTATGCGGGAAGCCAACGATCGCGGCCTTGTTGAGGGTATCCAGCACCTGGCTGATCAGGCGCGNTCNGGAGAGGCGCACGGCGTCGAAGCGGCCACTGGCAACGAGCGGGCGTACCAGGCCGGCCATGTAGTACTGGGCCGTCTCCAGGGTCAGAAAGACCGGCTCGCGCGNCGNGTGGGCAAACCCGGCCGGCCCGGCCAGCAGTGGCCAATAGAGGTGCACCATGGTGCGGGCCAGGCCACCGACCGTCTGCACAGTGACCTGGCTGCCGGCAGCGAGGCCGGGTTGGCGCAGGAAGTCCCAGAAGGGCGCACCCAGGCTGCGTTGCGGTGTCAGGACCAGGATGCGCCGGCCCGGTACGTGGCGGTCGACGAGCAGNNGTGCTGCACGCGCCAGGGCCAGCGTGGTTTTGCCACTGCCAGCGGGACCGGACAGGAACACCTTGTCACCCTGCGTAACCCAACCCGGCAGATTGGCCAGTGCCGTTTGACTTGCGCTGGGGGTTTGGGCTTGGTTTGGCATGGTGTGGGTGATCCCGCGCCCACGGCACGCGTTGGCGCGGCGGGCCCTGCCTTGGTCTAACGCGCTCTGCATCGGCATAATGACCTGGGTGAAGTCATCGGGGCCGGTGCCAACCGGACGAATGACGCCGGGTGCGCCGGCCTTGGTGACCTCCAGAGAGACCTGTGGTGTGTCGATCGCCGCCAGCGCATCGATGAGGTACCGGGCATTGAAGGCGATCTCGTTGGCTTCACCCTCCACCAGCGCATCCATGTCACTCACGTTGTCGCCCATACTGGGTGAAGTGGCGGTCAGGGTGAGGGTGCCTGGCTGCAAGCCTTCCACCGGCGTGATGCGCAGATAGACGATGTTGGCGGCATCGCGGGCAAAGAGGAAGGCCACGCGCACGATACGCGCGAAGGCGCTGGTGTCGAGCACCGCCCGCGTTTTGAACGTACGCGNGATGATCGACGTGTAGTCGGGGAAATTGGCATCGATCAGCTGGCTGATCACATCGGCCTGGTGGAAGCCGGCCTTACCGTCGCCGCGGCCCCAGATGTGAAACATGATCTGGTTGCGGGTGGNGGAGATCGCCACTTCGATTGGCCGCTCTTCATCGGCCTCGGCGCTGATGCGGGCGACCTCGCTGAGCGAGCGGGCCGGCACGATGAGGGTCGCGCGCTCGGCCACGGCCTGGCCGATACCGCCGGTGCGGCGTGACAGGCGGTAGCCATCGGTTGCCGCCATGGTCAACCGGTCGTTGTCGAAGCGCACCTCCACGCCGGTGAGGGTGGGGCGGCTGTCGTCCGTACTGGCGGCAAACGCGACCTGGTTGATCATCTGGCGCAGGGTGGCCGGGGCCAGCTCGATCACCGCGCCGCCGGGTGCGCCCGGGCTGCCGGCAAAGCTGGGGATCAACGGATAATCGGCGGCATCGATGCCTTTGATGTTCGCCTCATAACGGGCACATTTGAGGTGCAGCATCTGTGTGCGCGTCGCCAGTTCCATATCGATCTGCTCGGGCGGCAGTGACGCGACGAATTCGCTGAGCAGACGCGCCGGAATCGTCGTACTGCCATCCTCCTCGACCCGGCCNNCGATCCAGCAGTTGATTGAAATCTCCAGATTCGTGGCCGACAGCCGTAGCTGCGACTGGTCGGTTGCCAGCAGAATATTGCCCAATACTGGCAGTGTGCTGCGGGCCGAAACTGCCCGGCTCACAATCGATACACCTTTAGCTAGGTTTTCTTGTAGACAAGAGACGCGCACAGCCCAACCTCCCGCGGATTCTGAACGTGTGGAATGGCCGAAGTATACCACAAGGTGTGGGGAACTTCAACTGTCGCTATGCGCTGATTGCCCAGAATGGGGGCGCCGTGGGCGAACAGCCAACCTTAAAACTGCGAACATGACAGAATGTGCGATTTTGCCTCACCCTGGTGAAAATTGACCCTATCTGGGAAACCGTTGGGCCATTGGCCCTACATCTTGTGTCGCACACCTGTTCGTAGTCGTAGATTTGACATAAGAGCAGAAAAAACACCGCAGTTCACCCGTAACTGGGCAATTGCGCCCTTTGGCGGCCGTGGTACAATGGCGACGATCGCAAGACAGGTGTTTGGGTCGTTGACCAGGGTTCGGTACTCCGCTGCGGTGATCGCCTCCAGTCCGTGGCGTGCCCATCACGCGACAGTCTCTTCAGATCCAGGCCCGTCGTTGCCTCCACACTTGCGGTCGATTGGCCATCGTATCGGGCCGGCGCTTGCACTATCCTTGACTGATGCACTGGGGTAGTTGAGACCTGGATAGGACTTGTTCAAGGCCTGACTTTGTTGTGCAAATCAATTGCTTCTACCGTTGGGAGTAAACATGAGTCTCTCGATTCGGGCGGACAGCCCGTTGCATCCGACTGCCCAATGGCAAGCAGCCCTTGGTGAGCAGTTGCAAATGACCCGGGCAACGTTTGATACATGGGTCAAAGACACCAGTGTTCTGGCTTATGAGGACGGCGAATTCATCATTGGCGTACCCAACGCCTATGCTAAGGACTGGTTGGAGAATCGGCTGCATGCGTCGATCAAACGTACCCTGGCCCAGGTGGCTGGTCGGGCGGTCGGGCAGGTTCGTCGTCCGCCCGCGAGGTGCGTGCGGCGCCCGTGCAGCCACCGNGCAGCGCCGCTGCTGGCGGCCGAAACAGCCACGCCTGTGTCCCACCCCGCCGAGCTGGCGTCGCAGCGTCAACCGGTATCGGCGGCGCTCAACCCGCGTTACACGTTCGACACCTTCATTGTGGGCAGCAGCAATCGGCTGGCGCATGCCGTCTCCCTGGCCGTCGCCGAACGGCCGGGTGAAGCCTACAACCCACTGTTTCTGTACGGCGATGTCGGGCTGGGCAAGACCCACCTCCTGCAGGCGATTGGGCACGCCACGNNCCGTCGGGGCCACCGCGTCCTGTACGTCACATCGGAGGCGTTCACCAACGACCTGATTGGGTCGCTGCGTACGCAGAGCACCGAAGCCTTCCGCGAAAAATACCGCACCTGCGACCTGCTGCTGATCGACGATATTCAGTTCATCGCCGACAAGGAGCGTACGCAGGAGGAGTTCTTCCACACCTTCAATGCGCTGCACGCCGCCAACCGCCAGGTGGTGCTGTCCAGCGACCGCCCACCACGTTCGATCGCCCTGTTGGAGGACCGCCTGCGCTCGCGCTTCGAGGGTGGCCTGACGGCCGATATTCAGGCGCCGGACCTGGAGACACGCGTGGCAATCCTGCAGGCGCGGGCCAACGTACCCGGTGGCTCCATCCCGCTGGCCGTGTTGATGCTGATTGCGCAGCGCGTGCAGACCAACATCCGTGAACTGGAAGGNGCCCTGACCCGGGTTACCGCACAGGCGCAGCTGCTCAACCGCCCGATCACGATCGAACTGGCCCAGGAGGTTCTGGGCGAGCTGGCCCTGTGCGCCNNCACCGCAGGCCCGGCCGCGATCCTGCACGTGGTCTGCAGCTACTACCATGTCGAGATGGACGCGCTCAAGAGCAGCAACCGNCGCCGCGCCATCGCCTGGCCACGACAGGTAGCGATGTACCTGCTGCGCACCGAAACCGACCTGTCACTGCCCCAGATCGGGCAGTTGCTGGGCGGGCGCGATCACACCACGGTCCTGTACGGCGTGGAGAAGGTCAACGAATCACTCGACAGCAGCGACACCGTACGCGGCGAGATCGGTGAGATTCGGGGCCAGCTGGCGGCGCCGGTACCGGTCGTTGTGCGCTGAGCGGCGCCGTTCAGGTTTAAGCCCGAATCGACCGGCGGCCATGTTACCAGACCATGACCGGTCCGATCACCAGGTGGGGCGCCACGCCCAACGCCGCCAGACCGCGCAGCATCAGCTGCACACCCACCAGGGTCACCAGCACGGCCGCCAGCCGGAATAACCGTCCACGCAGGCGCACGTTCAATGTGGACGCGCCGTACCCCAGCACCAGCAGGGCCGGCACCGTACCCAGGCCAAACGCCAGCATGGCCAACACACCGGGTAGGACCGACTGCACGTTCAACGCCGGGCCAGCCAGGGCCGTTGCACTCACCGCAACGGCGTAGACCGGGCCGCACGGCAAAANACCGTTGGCCAGGCCCAGGCCGAANNCTGGCCGCGCCACGACCGCGGCCAGCAGCCGGCGCATCGTGTTGGTCACCCAATGCCCCAGCCCAATACCCTCGACCCAGCGCCGCGTGGGTAGTACGCCGACCAGCCCCAGCCCCAACACCACCATCAGCCCACCGGCCAACAGCGCAATCCAGGCCTGGACATCGGCCACAGGCCCAATGACCTGGGCGGCCAGGCTGCCCAGCAGGGCAAAGCCGGCGCCCAGGATGGCATAACCTGTCAGGCGACCCGCGTGGTAACGCACGAAAGGCCCGCTGAGCTGCCACGGGCGGCCGGGCCGACCCTGGCGCTGCTGCATGGCATAGGCCACGATGATGCCGCCGCACATGCCAACGCAGTGCCCCAGACTGGTCAGCAGGCCGGTCACGAAGAGCACGAGGTAATAACGCGTGTCCAACGGCCGGCCTATTCGTGAGCGTCCAGCAGGAATGAGGCGGTCTGCGCCCCTCGGCCAGGTCGAGCTGGACGTCGATCTGCCAGCGACCGCCCATCGTGAGTATCGTCTGGGCCAGGTAGACTCCCGGCTCCCCTTCGGCGGCCACCGGCCGGTTCTCCGGCATTGTCATACCCGGCATCGTCAGATCGAGCACTGGCCGCCGGCCGGTGACTGCCCGGTCGCCCTGACGGACCGTTACCGTCAGACTGGTTTCGATCAGTGTTGCGGGCGGCCAGGGCGCCACTGTCAGCGTGACCTGCGTGCCATCGACGACCTGCGTGGCGGCGCCCGTGGTCAACAGAGCGCCCTCGGATGCACCGCCTGTTGGGGCGTGCGGCGAGTCGGCGGTGGACGCACAACCGGTCACCGCGACCACCAGTAAAGCCATAACCAACCATCGTACGGGTTTGATCATGATACAAACAGACTCTTTCCATGCACGGGGCTGAATCGCGCATTGAAATCGTGGAGCGGTGGCCGGTAGACGCAGGGCGCAGGCTGCCCCGCGGCGCCGGCCGGCACGGGATCACTCCTGCATCCATCATAACATAGGGGTGGGGGAAATGGGAAGGTGGGGGTGGGGGATGGGGGTGGGGGATGGGGGATGGGGGTTGGGGGTTGGAGGTTGGAGGGGGAGGTTGGAGGGGGAGGTTGGAGGGGGAGGTTGGGGGAGAGGTTGGAGGTTGGAGGGGGAGGTTGGCGCTGATGGGGGTGTTACTTGGCAGGTGGGCGTGTTCGTGGTACCATGCGGTTTATGTCTGGCGGGGTTACTGCTCAGCCGTCGTTTAGGAACCGGGTTTTTCTCGTACAGGCATGGGGTTTTCGTCTGCGCAACGGCCTTTCATGGCGTCACGATCTTGGTCTGCGAAATAAGCGCCCGGTTTCTCATGCCATACCTGAGCGGTTACCCGGTGGACAGGCTGGCGACGCGGTGCGGTTTGTGCCCGGTGGGCGTACGGGTGGTGCGGGGCGGGGCGGTTTGTGCCCGGTGGACAGGTTGGCGACGCGGGCGGGTTGTGCCTGGTGGGCGTGCGGGTGGTGCGGGGTGCGGGGCGGTTTGTGCGGGGCGCGGTGCGGGTTGTGCCCGGTGGGCGTGCGGGTGGTGCGGGTGGTGCGGGGCGCGGGCGGGTTGTGCCCGGTGGGCGTGCGGGTGGTGCGGGGCGCGGGCGGTTTGTGCCCGGTGGGCGTGCGGGTGGTGCGGGGCGCGGGCGGTTTGTGCCCGGTGGGCGTGCGGGTGGTGCGGGGCGCGGGCGGTTTGTGCCCGGTGGGCGTGCGGGTGGTGCGGGGCGGTTTGGGCCCGGCGGAGAGGTGCGGGGCGTATGGCGGCTGGCTGGCGTGCGGTGTGACCGCGGCAAGGTAGCGCCGTGTCGGTTGAGGCTTTGCACGCCAAGCGGGCTTTCTCGCCGCGAACTTCGTGAAGGCGGCGGGGACAATTCGTGGCTACGCCGTTTTTGCCGAGTTCCGGCTCGTTTGGGTTGGGGTTCTATGGTGGAGCAGGCAGATACACCGCAAGGCGCGGAGCATCTGGACGAGGCGGCGGCGCACTTCGACCTGCCGCGCCTGCTCGACCTGCTGGTGCAGGGTAACATCACCGCGTACCACGACATCCCCTGGGCNTCGAACTACACGTTCCTCGTCGAGATCGAGCGTGCGCCCCGGCGCATCCATGCCGTGTACAAGCCGCAGCGCGGCGAAGCGCCCCTGTGGGATTTTCGGTCGGGGACGCTGTGTTACCGGGAGTATGCCGCCTATCTGCTGAGCGCCGCGCTGGACTGGTGGCTGGTGCCGCCCACCGTGCTGCGCAGCGGGCCGTTTGGCCTGGGCATGGTGCAGCTGTACATCGACGCCGACCCTAACGAGACCTATTTCACGCTGCGCCATGAGTTTCGCGCCGACCTGCAGCGCCTTGCAGCCTTCGACGCTATCACCAACAATGCCGATCGTAAGGGCGGCCACGTCTTACGCGCCCGGTCCAACAACCGTCTGTGGGCGATCGACCATGGCCTGACGTTTCACACCGACTATAAGCTGCGCACCGTCATTTGGGATTTTGCCGGGGCGGCCCTGCCGGCGGCGATCCGTCACGACCTNGGAGGGCTGCGTTCTCAGCTGGCCAAGGGTCAGCCGCTGAGCGACGAGTTGGGTAAGCTGCTGGCTNNCCGGCGAGATCGGGGCCTCCGCCAACGCCTCGCTGACCTGCTCAACTGTGGCGCCTTTCCCTGGAAAACCCCANNCCACCGGAACTACCCCTGGCCGGCCGTCTGACGCCCGCGCGACCCCTATGCCCGGTTTTTGATCAGTTCACCGATCTGACGCTCGTGTAACAGGTCGTGGCCGGCGATGGCGCCGATCAGTGCCGCCACCGACTCGGNGCCGCGTTCGGCGTGCACACCCCAACATGCNNGCTGCGCGGGTGAGAGACTCTCCAGAAAAGTTACGTTGATCTGCTTCAAGGTGTCCAGCTCAGCCAACAGGTCGTTGGGTGAACGCCGCGCGTCTGGCAGTGTGCCCGCCCAGGCTTCTTGATCGTAGCCGGGGATCGCTTGGTAGGGCGTGGCAACGATCGCCCGGTAGCGGTAGGCGTAGACGATTTCGGTCTGCACCAGGTGGGCCAGCGTCTCGACGATCGTCCACTCGCCCGNGGCCGNGCGCCTGTGCAGCGCCTCATCGTCCAAACCGACGATCAACTGGCGGATGCGGTCTGCGGCCTGGCGCTGACTGGCGAACGGATCGGCATCACCCAGCACTGCGATCTCGGCGCGCAGGGTGGGGTGGCAGTGCGCGAGATCGACGTCGCCGTAGGAGGTGTGCAGGATTCCAGCGGGCGTGGTCGCCCCGTCCGTGGCATCGACTGCGGCGGTCGTCGTGTCCGCGGCCCTCGTCCGGTGTGCCAACGGCCGGCCTGACCGGCTGGGTATCGTCTTCCGTCACCAGGATCATGCGCCGGTAGGCTTCGGCCAGGGGTAGACCGGCCTTTTCACCCGCCTCCTGGGCAACGGTGACCATTTCAGTGGGGTCCCAGCCGTCGAGCTGGCTGTGGTGTTCACGCAGGGCTGCGATTTTGCGTGCGATCGTGCGCGAAATATCGACGTAGGTGTCGGATTTACTGCTGTCGGTCACCCACACCTCGCGCACCCGAAACGGCGCATAACCGGCCTCCAGCAGGTCCGGGTAAACGAGGGNCATGGCCGCGGTGGGAAACACCGCTTCGAGGGCTGCCGTGGCCACCGCGCGGTGATCGGGGTGATTGATGTAATTGCTGCCGTAAAANNAGGCGCTGGGATCGCCGCAGATGATGACGTCGGGCTGGTACTGGCGTATCACCCTGACCAGGCCCTTACGCAGCTGTAGGGTTGGCTGTACCGTGCCATCATCATACCCCAGAAACACCACTTCTTTGACCCCGCACACACCGGCCGCCGCACGCTGCTCGGTTTGACGAATCTCCGCCAGCCGCGCTTTGGTCATCCCGCTCTCATGGCTGCCGGAGTTGCCATTGGTGACCAACACGTAGACCACGTCGGCGCCGGCGTCGCTCCACACCGCGGCCGTGCCGGCCGCGCTGAAGTCGGGGTCGTCGGGGTGAGCAAAGACCAGCATAGCACGTTGGGGAATAGGGGGCGGTGTTGATGTCGCTCATAAAAACGGTACGTCCTTTCTCCGTCAAGATCTACGATGGCCCGCGGCGCGCCACGCGTCGATGCCATCAGAAATCGGCCGGTCGCCCCAGGGCCAGTACGTAGACAACGGCCGCCTGTTCGGGCGCGGTCAAAAAGCTGGTCACTTCCAGGTCGTAGAAGGCTCCAATGCCGGTGCAGCCCACGTCGATCGCNNGTGCGGCCAGGTAGGTGGCCTGACCCCGCATCCCGGCCTCGATGTGGGCGGTGCGGTAGACCCGCTCACCGCAGCGCTGCGGCCGCCCAGGTTCGTGACAAAAAGCGAGGGCGGCCGCTTCCCGGCAGAATGCCTGATCCAGGGCCAGGTGCGCCGCCCATTCACGCAGGTTGCCCGTGCGAATCGTGAGCAGGCTGTGCGACTCGACCAGGTAGCGGTAGGCGCCGGGCGGTACGCCAGCCACATCGTTGACGATCAGGTACAGGTCGAGCAGGGCGCGCTGGGTGGTGGCCGGTATGTCGGCCGCAAACTCGCTGGTGAGCGCCTGCACGAGGATGGCAAATGCCGACGCGGACAGGGGCGCGGGCGCGTAATGGTGCGTCGAGCGGCGTTCCAGGAGCGACTGGCACAGCGACACGGCTGACGACGGCTCACCGGCNNCGCGGGGGAGGGGCACCAACCAGGCCGGCTCAGTGCGCGGTGGGCGCGACCCCACGCAGGTCGCACGCGCCGGCTGAGGACCGCGGCCCTGTCCGGCTCGACTGTTGCCAGGTGCGCGTTCACGATCGCCGGCATCGGTCCTGCGGCACTGCCATTCACGGCCGTGGCTGGCACGGGGGCCGCGCGGCGGGTGCATCGTGGCCGGCGGCGCAGAGGCTCCGGCCTGCACCGCGACCAGCACCTGGACCGCCTCATTGGCCGGATCGAGGCCCATCAGCTGCGCGACCGAGGCGTCGATGAAGTGATGAATGATGGTGGCGCGGTAACCGAGCGCCATCGCCACCAGGGCGACATTGCTCGCCACGTGGCCGGCGTCCTGCAGGCAGTAGCGGTACGCGCGGTCGCCGTACTTCCAGGCGCTGCGCCACCACACGGTGGACACAAGTACGATGGCATCGGCGGCGACCATCGCCGGCGCCTCGCCCGCCGCGGTGCTGAGCGCTGGCAGGCAGTCGGTATCGTGGACCGTTTCCAGGGCGTGCTCCGCGGCGGTGTAGTGATAAAGGCCCGGCCGCAAACCGCTGGCGCCGCGCAGGGCGATGTACAGCTCGCAAGGGTAACGCGCACCAGCCGAGGGGACCGCACGCAGCGTCAGGGTCGCGCCCGGCACTTCTTGCAACACCGTGGGGCCGTACGTGTAGTAGCAGAGGCGCGAAACGGCCTCCAGGTTCCAGTTGGCGGGCTGGCGCGGGCTGGCGGCGGAAATGTTCCCCAACTGCGCGACCACGTCCAGCGTTCCCGGCAGGTCACAGTCGATTTGTTCGAGCAGGGCGTGACGTACGGCGCGGGTAGCGTTTGTCGGCGGCGGCTGCGCATCCCAATCGACCTGGGTCGGCAGGCGCACGCGCGCCGGTCAATGCCGTTGCAGCATGGTAGTGCAGGGTCGTTGGATGGGGTGGGGTGTCGCTGGTATCTGGTTTGAGACCCGGCGTGGTCGATGGGCGTCGGCGCCAGGGTAGCCAGTCGAAGGGCATACGGTTTACCTCGCCACAGCACGCGCGTCATGATTTTGGGTTTCGGCATGTCGGCCGATTGTACCACAAAGCGGCGTGCGAAGCCAGCGGCCCGTGCCTTCGCCATAAATCCTCGTTCGCCCTGAGCCTGCCGAAGGGCGGCGCCCCGAAACTTGATTGCACCCGCCGGTGTGAACCACGACAAGCCCCGTTATGAAGGTTAAGAAATTGATCCGGTAATAGAGCAGACGTGTCCGTGTGCGCTGCTGCCGGGGAATGAAGTTCCCCGGCTACAAAACAGCGCCCGTTGAAAACGGGCTATTGTATACAGCGGCAAGCTCCGTTCACGGGGCGCTGTCCTGTAGCCGGGCGATTTGATCGCCCGGCGGCCCCGGCGCCGCGACGCTGGTTCCTGGGTAGCGTGGCCGATCGCGCCGTGCGCGGCGCATGCCGGTGCTGGTGGTCAGGCCGGAGAAGAGAGGCTAAGCGGAGGCCAGCCAAAACACAGAGAGCCGACGGGGTCTTTCTACGCTTTCGACCCATCACAGGCCCAGAAGCGCCAACAATTCGTCGCGACCGCNGCTATCGTCCAATACATCCTCAACCAGAAACCAGCGGTTGACGGCATCGCGGTTTCCTTCGAGATCTTCATAGGCACGCGGCGTCATCGAGACACCCTGGACGACCAGAATCGTTATCGCGTCCGGGTTCTCCCGTTTGGCGCGGCCCAGACTCTTGACTGCGGCCCNCACACGTTCGAGTACCGCGGCGGTATCTATGCCACCCTTGATCTCAATGGCCACTTCGATCTTGTCACTGCGGTAAAGCGCAAAATCAGGTTCGTCCGCAAAGACCGCCAGTCGTCCATCCAACAACTCCAGTTGGGACGCGCCAGCGCTCTCGGCCAGCGCGAGGCCTTTCTCCCGAATCCGCCGACGCAAGATCCCGCGGACTACGATCTCGGCCCGATCGCCCTTCGTGTTGCCCCAGGAGCCTTGCGCCTGCGATCCGGCCGCCATTCCCCGCCACAGATCGAACTCCCGCGAGTCAATAGAATCATCGGCTTCGACAAGATTGCTGATGATGTGATTGAGGTGTCCTGCCAATGCGCCGGCATGTTCAAGAGTCAAAACCCCCGGCCCACNCTCGTAACCAGCCGTCGTCAATCCCACACGCGCCATGGATTTCTGCGACACCATGGCCAACATCCGATAGTAAGCAACNNCGCGTGGGATCTTGGTCAGGACTTCAGGATGCGCAAAAACGATCACGGGCTTGATGCCACGGTGAATGACTCGCGTCCATGCCTTCTCTGAGATGCCCAACTGCTGGGGCGCCCAGGCGAGATCTTCTCCTCTGACCAGATCTATCGCAGCGGCCACCTCCAGCATTCCCCATTCATGCAGTTTCTGGTGGAAGTACTCACTCTTCGCCAACTGGTCAATTACCCACGCCTCCCTGGTATCTGACGGCCTGCGTAATGTCTCCTCGACATCGTCCGCCATTTTGTCACGTATCTCCCCATCTGGTAACAGCCGTACATCGGCTCCTGTTCCCTGATGCGATGAAGTGGTTTTGCAATGGAACGGTTGTATTTGTCAAATGAAAAGGGAACCATTTGACAGTCGAAAAGGGAACCACTTTTTGCTACAGGCATGCACATTGACAGTCGAAAAGGGAACCGTTTGACAATCGAAAAGGGAACCACGGCGCGGCGACGCCGTAGTAGTAGGGCTGTGGATAAGTGGGTAACTCGAAGCGAAGCGAAGAGTTATCCACTTATCCATCAGCCCAGCCATGATCAACAGATTGAGTGCTGCGCTGCATCCTTTCTCGGAAGCGATAGGAGTCGGCTCCGGCGAATTCGAGGATATGTGCTTTGTGCGTCAGGCGATCTAACAAAGCAGCCGTAAGACGTTCATCGCCGAAGACCTGAGTCCAATCAGCAAACCGCAGGTTGGTGGTGATGATGAGTGCGACACGTTCGTAGAGTGCCGAGCAGAACTGGAAGATCAGGTGCGCCCCCATGGACGAGAAGGGGATGAAGCCCAACTCGTCCAGCACAATCAAGTTATGCCTGAGTGCTGCGTTGAGTACCTTGGGCACCCGGTGTTCACTTTCGGCCTGCAGCAGGTCATTGACGAGAGCGGCCACGTCGTAGAAGCGCACGCGATAGCCTTGCCGGCAAGCCGCCAAAGTCAAGGCAGTTGCAATGTGTGTTTTCCCTAAACCTGGGTTGCCCACCATCAGCACTGGTTCACGCTGTCGAATGTAGCCACCGTGAGCCAATTCGAGTACCCGCTGCTTGTTCAAGCTGGGAGTACAGGTGAAGTCGAAAGTGCCCAGTTCCTTCAGCATCGGAATCCGTGCTGCCTTGATGAGTCGAATCTGACGATTCTTCTCTCGCTGTGCGATCTCCTGCTCAGCCAACGACAGCAGGAAGCGATCGTAGCTGAGGTTGGCCAGTGCGGCATCCTCGGCGAACTTGCGGTAGTTACGCACAAAGCCAGGCAGGCGCAATTCCTTGAGGTAGGTATCCAGGAGCATGTTGGTTTCCATGGTTACCTCACACTCAGCAGCTGCTCGTAGCAGTACAAATCGGGCAACGGCAAATCGGCGTTCAATTGCGGAAAGCTGGCCAGATCCAGGGACACCTGGGCCGCTTCAGGATGCAGCAGTTGCCGCAAACACAGTTCGACACCGTCAGCTTGAGTACAGCCATGGCGCAGGGCCTCGGTGACTGCTTGCTCGACGAGGGAGGCCGGGTACTTCTCATGCAGCTTGAGAACACGCACAAATTCGCGAATGCTCCGACCATCGGCTTGTAGACCGGTCAGCAATTGCTCATACGCCGGTGGCCAGGTCTTGCGCCAGCGCCTGATCGGTTTGGCATGTGCGAAGGCGCCGGGACGCTGTTCCAAAAGGGACAGGTAATGCAATGGATTACTGATGTCCTGGTCGCGCTCGTAACAGCGCGGGTGGCTGGCAATGACACCGTCCATATTCTCGATGTCTAGACGGAACGGGTATGCTTTGACCACCAGGTTCGGACAGGCCTTTTCGGCCGGAACTGAATAATGGTTGCTCTGAAACTCGATTTGGCTGTAAGGCTGCAAACAGACCGGCTTCGTGACACAGCACGGGTAGTCCTTGCCTGGCCGCGGCAGTAAGTCTGACTTCTCCAGTACCCAGGCTTCGCCGATCGTGACGGGTTGCTTGTCGACACGCCGTATGTCATCAGCCTGGCACTGAGTCATCAACAGGGCATTGAGCTCCGCATAGGAGGCTACGCTGGGGATTGGCACCATGAAGTTCCGGCGACCAAAACCAACACTGTGTTCCACTCCACCCTTCTCATGCCCCTGGCCAGGAGTGCAGTAGTGACTCTCGAACAAGTAGTGACTACGGAACGTAATGAAAGCTTGCTGTTCCAGCCGTGTGTGTCCGGTCAGAATCTTGAATACCGCCGCCTTCAGATTGTCGTAAGTGATCCGGTGGGGCACGCCCTCAAAGTAGCGAAAGGCCTGCACATGCCCTTCNNTGAAGAAGGCTTCCTGTCGTTGAGCCGGAAATGCCATCATAAACAGCTTACGCGAGTAGCACAACCGCATGTAGAAGACCTGTACGGTCACTCGCTCGCCAGCCATGATGGCTTCGGCCTCGCCCCAGTCTGCTTGCGCGTCAGCGCCAGGGTCGAACTCAAGCGGAATGTAAACCTTGGGCCGTTTCTTGTGTTTGCGCTGCTGCCCAATGTAGCTACGCACGGTGGATGCACTGCCCGCATAACCCTCTTTCTGAATCTCCTGGAAGATCTTATGGCTGGTGTAGCGCTGCTTCAGCGGCATCTTCTCATTCTCGGCCAGCGNCTCATCGACCCGCTGCTTGTACAGTCCCAATACTGGCGCACTACGCGGCGTACTCGGCGTGTAGGTCTCCGCCTCCGCCGACTCAATCGCCTTGCGTACCGTCTTGCGCGCCACATTGAATTCCTTCGCAATCTGCCGCAAGCTCTTCTTGTCGACAAAGTAAGCCCGACGAATCACTTCACGGTCTTCCACACTGATCATCCTTTCCTCCGCAACATAAGGCTATGCCCTATTATAGCGGATCTCGACTCAGGTGGTTCCCTTTTCAATTGTCAAAATACAGCCAAGTGGTTCCCTTTTAGAATATCAAAAACAAACGGTGTTTCACCATGGAATATCACCTTCAATATCAGGGTTTGCGCCACACTGTGATGCTCTTGCGGAGGGCGACGCGGCCGAACTTGCCCATCTGCTGGCTGCTGTTACCCTTCCGCTGCGGCAATACGTAGATCTTGACCGGCTCAAAACCAACTCCTGCGGCCAGCTCAGTGCTCAACAAATCCACAGGAATGATCTCGCCGGCATAGCGGACATTGTCATTAACGAACGCCACGTAAGCGCCCCGGCGACACGTCCGGTAAAGCTCGGCATAAACAAACGCCAACTCGGTGAAGTACTGATCGATCATCGTCAGCACGCCAGCGTTATTGATATCGCCCCGCCGATTACGGAGTGCCAGCGCCTCGTTGACTTCCCGAAGCGTAGCATTCGCCTTGATCACCCCGATGATATCCTGCCAGCGAGACTCCTGGCCGATAGAGGCATAGAACTCATGCAGTTCCTCGGCCTTGGAACGATTCTCAACTGTACAGGACAGGAGTGCCTGCCGCAACCGAAAGATATCGTCACCCACCCCAAGGTATGCCAGCTCGAGCGCATATGTGCGCGTATAATCGTAGCGATTCGCATAAGGCGGCGAAGTTATCACGGCTGTAAACTGGTCGGGCGGCATGGTAGGTAACACGGTCAAGACGTTGCCCTTCACCAGGTTTTGACGACTTGGGGACGGAGGCTGGCGCTGTAGCCGCGCCACATCTGCCAGTATCTTGTCGAAGGCCGCCGTAAACGCATGCCGCACGGTCGGCAGAACGCCTTTATCGATCCCCTCAACGGGCGCGAGGCCACGTCGGACGCGCTCCTCATTGCGCCGTCTCGCCTTCAGCGCCCGCGTGTCCCACCGCAGATATTGACCGTCCTTTCGCGTGTAGCTGACTTTTTCAAGGATGCTGGTAAGAGCGAGACGGCACAAGAGCCTGGTATCATCACTCACGGCGAGGGTCTCGACCCAATGCGTGTAAGCCATCAGATCGCGTTCTGTCTCTGCAGGAAATGCGGACTCAGTAATAGCGAGATGAGGAAAAGGGGTCTCGGTGGGAGGTGGAACAACTGTATGCAACAAATCGCGAACTTGCTCGAGTTCCCTGAGATCGTAGCCAAACACGCGTGACTTGGCTTCCCATGCGAGATGTGAATTCGGCAGAAGTTCGATGCCCACAGCATCGATGCCGAGCATCATTGCCGTAAGCAAGGTCGTACAAGAACCGGCAAACGGATCGAGAATCAGTTCTCCGGGACCGGCATCGAACTCGTTGAGCAGTCTTTCCACCAACTCGGCGGAGAAGCCCTCGCGATAACTGATCCAACCATGGAGCATCTCTGTCTTGCTAGCCTGGAAACTGACTAGCTGGCGATTGAAACGATCGGTTTCTTCAAGCAGCCCGCCGTAGCGTGCTTCCAGTGACCGNNGCGCGTCCTGACGACAGACGCCCCCATGAGAGAACTCGTCCACCAGGAAGTCAGGCTGTACCACCATGACCACGTCATCAAGTAGCGGGAGCTGCCCCATCGGCTGTCCTTTCCGGCTGTTGGCTTGATCTGGTCGTGATTATAGCATAGCGCGCTGCGAATCAGAAACTCCTCCACCGCTGCGCGACCGGGCGCCTGTGCACCCCTTTCAGGTTGAGCGGCATCGTGGCCGGCTGCTCCTTGCCGACTTCGCCCACCTGCAGGACGGCCTGCACCGCAGTTTCCGGCACGACGAATACCACGTCGCCCTCGACCGCGCTCTTGGCCTTGACCAGCTCACTCGGGCCGCGGCCGCGCGCCGCGGCGCCCCCACCTGGCCCGCCCCCGCATGCGGGGGCGGGGAATCTTTGTGTAGGGGTGTTTTGGGCCGCAGCGGCCCCAAAACACCCCGCTTTGACATCCCCTCTTCCGCAGGGCGGGAGAGGGGGCAGGGGTGAGGGCCTCCTCCCGGGCGGCAAACCCCGTTGACGGGGCGCTGTCATGTAGCCGGGCGACTTCCGACAGCGACCTTGTCCAAACACGAGCCGCGTAGTTGCGACTTTAGTCGCTCTGGAGGACGACTGAAGTCGTCACTACGTGGGTAGTTGCGACTTTAGTCGCTCTGGAGGACGACTGAAGTCGTCACTACGTAGGTAGTTGCGACTTTGGTCGCTGTGGAGGACGACTGAAGTCGTCACTACGTAGGTAGTTGCGATTTTGGTCGCTGTGGAGGACGACTGAAGTCGTCACTACGTAGTTGCGACTTTGGTCGCTGTGGAGGACGACTGAAGTCGTCACTACGTAGGTAGTTGCGATTTTGGTCGCTGTGGAGGACGACTGAAGTCGTCACTACGTAGGTAGTTGCGATTTTGGTCGCTGTGGCGGACGACTGAAGTCGTCACTACGTAGGTAGTTGCGACTTTGGTCGCTGTGGAGGACGGCTGAAGCCGTCACTACGTAGGTAGTTGCGATTTTGGTCGCTGTGGCGGACGACTGAAGTCGTCACTACGTAGGTAGTTGCGATTTTGGTCGCTGTGGCGGACGACTGAAGTCGTCACTACGTAGCACACGGCCCGTCACCGCAGGGCGCGGCGGCAAAGCCCTCGTCCATCAGGGTGCTGTGCAGCAGACGCGCCAGTTTGGGGTCTTGCACGTTGAGCGCTTGCCGGTCATGCAGGTACGCAGCCAGGCCCTCGGCAAAATAGGCGTGGGNGTCAGCCCGGGCCGCGGCCGAAAGCCCGTAACCCAGCCCGGCCAGTTGCTGGATCCGTTGGCCGACCGCCTGCCAGCGTGGACCGATACCGCCACCGTCCGACAACCAACCCCCGTGCTNGGCGCCGCCCGTCCCCAGGTGATGGTCCAACAGTTGACCTAACCACAGAAAGAGCGCGGGCGTGCGGGTGTCCGACAGGCTCACCTGGGCGACGTGGCACAGCGGGCGGTTCGTNNCCGCCAGCTGGCCGACCGTATAACGGCTGGTTTGGGCGGTGATCAGAACGTGGCCTGTGGGCAGGCCCACCCACCAATCGAGCAGGGCCGCGGGCAGGCGTGCACAACGTGCCGCGACCAGGCGTGCTGGGGCAAACGGGTCGGCGAAATACTCACGGGCCGCGGCCGGGGCGGTGTGCCACAGGTCGGGCACGAGGTGGATGTGGTGCGGCAGCAGGCGTTGGGCGGCTGCCAGGCGTGGGTCTTTGGCGTGTGCGGTCATCGACGTGGTTCGTTATGTCAGCGTAACGTACACGGCGTTGCGGTTTCAGCCGGGTCGCTGCGCCCGTTCCACATGGGCCGTACCCGGCTGATGAGAGTTGAAAAATAATCCGGCAATAGCCATTGACGGCGAGCCGTCCCTCATGCGGACCCGCCGGGCGATGAATTCGCCCGGCTACAATCACGACGCCCCGTGAACGGGGCTGAAAAATGTATCTGGCATACGTTAGCCCGTTTTCAACGGGCGCTGTTTTGTAGCCGGGGAACTTCATTCCCCGGCGGCAGCGCATACGGCCGCGCCTGACTCTATTACCGGAATATTATCTCAACTTTCATAATTCGCCCGGCTACATCACGACGCCCCGTCAACGGGGCTGAAAAACGTGCCTGGCATACGTTAGCCCGTTTTCAACGGGCGCTGTTTTGTAGCCGGGGAACTTCATTCCCCGGCGGCAGCGCACGGACACGTCTGCTCTATTACCGGATCAATTCCTTAACCTTCATAGCCGTGACTCCGCGCCAAATCTGGGATTGCTGGTACGGCGTATGTCAGGGCAGGCGCAGTACCTGCCCCACCTGCANGGTCGATTTACCCGTCAGGCCATTGGCTTTGGCCAGGTCCTGCCAGTCGATCTTCAGCCGTTGCGCCAGGCTGTAAAGCGAATCACCCTTGCGTACGGTGACTGTCGTGGGCCGGCTGGGGCTGGAAGCTCTGGCCGGGGCCGCCTGGCCCACGCGCAACACCTGGCCGACCTGCAGGATCGTCTGCCCATCGAGGCCGTTCATGGCCGCCAGATCCTGCCAGGTCAACCCGTAACNGCGGGCAATCGTCGCCAACGATTCACCCGCGCACGGTGTGTGGTCGACCCGCCCGTGTTGGCTGGCGCCGCGGCCTTGGCCGATGCGGCCGTGTTGGCTGGCGCNCGCGGCCTTGACTGGCGCCGCACCGCTCAGGCGCAGCACCTGGCCGACCTGCAGGAGGGCACGACTGTCGAGGCCGTTCATGGCCGCCAGATCCTGCCAGATCAGCCCGTAGCGGGGCGCAATGGAGGCCAACGACTCGCCGGCGCGCACGGTGTGNNTGTGGTCGGTTTGGGTGTGGGTACGGCGGGCGCCGGGGCTGATTCGGGTGCTGGGTTGGCCGACGGGGCCTCGGTCGGCGCCTCAGTCGGTGTTTCCGTTGCTGGCGGCGTCGACTCCACCGCCGGGTCGGGCGTAGGGGTAGCGGCCGCCGGGTCAGCCGCGGTTTCGGCCGCGCGCNNCTGGGATCTCCAACACCTGACCGACCTGCAAGAGCGTCGGGTCAGAAATCCCGTTGTATTCGGCAATGCGCTGCCACGGAATGCCCAACCGGCGGGCCAGCGCGTCGAGCGTATCGCCGGCCTGGATCACGTAGGTGTTACCATCGAAGGCCGCGGCGCCGCGGCGGCGACGGCGATACTTTCGATCGGTGGGTCGCCGATCAAGACGCTCTCGGCGCGGGCCATTGGTGCTCGTCGCAAAATCGACCACCCAGACCTGCCCCCAGCCGTTGGGATGGGGCGCCATACCAACGCCGATTTCGGTGAACGACCGGTGGAGGATGTTGGCCCGGTGCGGTGGATCGGCCATCCACCAGCGGAAACCGCGCACCAGGTCGCGACTGTACACCCAGTTCTCACTGACCTGCGCGGTCGCGTAGCCGACACGTTTGAGCCGGCCGGCCACACGGCTGCCGTCAGAGCCGACGTGGCCCAGGCGACGGTTGGCCAGCAGGTCATCGACGTGCGCCTGCGCGGCCTGGGACAGCACTGGATTCAACAGNNGTAAAGGGGAGTCCGCGTTGCGCGCGGCCTGGTTGATCAGGCGGACCATCTCGAGCACGGGTGGGGAAAGTCCTGCGCGCGAGTGGGCGGGGAGAACAGTGATCAGTTGTAGCGCCAGCAGAATGCAGCCAAGCAGGCGGCCCGTCTGTTTAAGCTGTGAAATTAGACGCATGGGGGCATTATAACCAGCGAGGGGTATTTGTCAATTCCATCGCGCGAGGGGGCGCATTACAATCTGGGTGAAAGCGGCCCTTCGACAGGCTCAGGGCGAACGGTTGGGGGTGGGAGAGGGGCCGTTCGGGCTGAGTCGTGAGCTTGCCGAACGATCGAAGCCCACACTCGCCCTCCGACAGGCTCAGGGCGAACAGTAACGGGGTGGGCAAGCTCGCCCTTCGACAGGCTCAGGGCGAACGGTTGGGGGTGAGATGGGGGCCGTTCGGGCTGAGTCGTGAGCTTGCCGAACGATCGAAGCCCACACTCGCCCTTCGACAGGCTCAGGACGAACGGTTGGGAATGGGTGGCCGCCCTTGGGCGCGTCCAGGGCGAGCAGAGGGGAGAGTTGCCGGCAACACAAAAAGGTTGGGGGCAAGTCGTGACCTGCCCCCAACCCCTGGGTTAGCGCCTATCCGAATAACCCGGAAAACGCGCCGCCGTGTTGTCCCGTGACGGTTGTTCGGATAGGCGCTTAGTTGGGTCAAAACCGACTACTTCTCATTCACCCGTTTGCGGATGAACGCGGGCACGTNCCAGGCCTCGCGTTTGAAGGTCCGCGACGGAAAGGGGATCGTCTGCCCGGTGGGTGCGGGCTGGCTGCTTTGCTGGCGGCCATCCAGGCGCGTCGACTGGGCGGCGGTCGTTGCCGGGCGGCGCTGCATGTGGGCCGCGCCGAAGCCGGTGGCAATGACCGTGATGCGGATTTCGTCGGCCATGCTGGGGTCGATCACCGCGCCGAAGATGATGTTGGCGTCGGGGTGGGCACTGGCGCGCACGATTTCGGCCGCTTCGTTGACCTCGAACAGGGTCATGTCGCTGCCGCCCGTGACGTTGAACAGGATACNCCTGCCCTCGATCGACACGTCGAGCAGTGCGCTGTGGATGGCCTGCTCGGCCGCCTGCTGGGCCCGGTTCTCACCGCGCGCCGNGCCGATCGCCATCAGGGCCGCGCCGCCGTCACTCATGATTGTGCGCACGTCGGCGAAGTCCAGGTTGATCAGCCCCGGCACGGTGATCAGCTCGGAGATGCCCTGAATACCCTGGCGCAGCACGTCATCGGCCACGGCAAAGGCCGATTCGACCGAGGCTTNTTTGTCGACCACTTGCAGCAGACGGTCGTTGGGAATGACGATCATCGTGTCCACGTGGTCTTTGAGGCGGGTGATGCCCTCGTCGGCCGCGCGGTTGCGCCGCGCCTTCTNGAACGAGAAGGGCGTGACGACGCCGATCGTCAGGGCTCCATNCTCGCGCGAGACACGGGCGATCACCGGGGCTGCCCCGGTGCCCGTGCCGCCGCCAATGCCGGCCGTGACGAAGACCATGTCGGCCCCTTTGATGAGCGCCTTGATCTCCTCTTCCGACTCTTCGGCGGCTTTTTCGCCGATCTCGGGGTTGCCACCCGAACCTAACCCCTTCGTCAGCTTGTCGCCGATGCGCATCCGGTGCGGCGCCTGCGAAAGCATGAGCGCCTGCGCGTCGGTGTTGATGGCCACAAACTCGACACCCTGAATGCCGGCCTCGATCATCCGATTGACGGCATTGGATCCACCCCCGATCCCCAGGACCTTGATCTGTGCAACGTTCTCTACGTACGGCTGCTGTGGCTTGCGCGTGACTGGCGTTGACATCGGAACTTGCCTCCTTGTGCNGTTTCTGATGGAATTAGCTGCTAACGAGACCTGTACTGCATAAGTTGTAACCCCCGCTCAATGCGGATCCGGCAAGAGGTTACGAAGCCAGTGAACGACCCGTTCCAGGAACGGGGAAGGCGCATTCCGCTGTCGTCCCGGGTGGCGCTGCTGGGATCCCCACAGCAGCAAACCCACACTCGCGGCATGCATTGGGTTGCGAAGCTCCTCACGCAGCCCACTGATTTGACTTTTCGGTACGCCGATGCGCACCGGCATCTGCAAAATCTGGCGGCCCAGATCGACCCAGCCGGGCAGTTGGGCCGCACNCCCGGTCAGAACGACCCCGGCCGGCAGCAGACCGTCATACCCGCTACGTTTGATCTCCCGCAGAATCAACTCGACCATCTCTTCGCCGCGGGCCTGCAGGATCTCCGCCAGGAACCGGCGCTGTACCTGCTCGCTGCCCTGGTCACCAAACTGGCTGATCTGAATCGCTCATCGGCCGGCTGGGCGACCGGGTCNCAGGCTGCCGTAGCGCAGTTTCAGGTTTTCGGCCACCTTGAACGGGGTATGCAGCCCCACCGCCAGGTCTTGCGTCAGGTGATTACCGCCGACGTCCAACACGACCACGTGGTAGGGCGCACCGTCCAGGAAAATGGCGATATCGGTCGTGCCGCCGCCGATATCGGCCAGCGCGACGCCCATCTCGCGTTCGGCCGTGGTCAGAACCGCTTCGGCCGCGGCCAGTGAGCTGAGCACCAGATCTTCGACCTCGACGTCGTGGCTGGTGACGCAGTTGACCAGGTTGGCGACCGATGACGCCGCGCCGGTGATGACCTGGGCGTCGACTTCCAGGCGAAAACCGTGCATACCTACCGGGTCGCGTACGCCCTGCTGCTCATCCACCGTCCAGGCGCGGGNGGCCGTGTAGATGATGTCACGGTTGTGCGGAATGGCGATTGCCCGTGCGGCCTCCAGCGCCCGCTCCACATCTTCGTGGGTGATGCCGTGCTGAGCCTTACGGGCCGCCGCGACCCCGTGACTGGACGTGCAGCCGATGTGGTTGCCCGATACGCTGACGAAAGCCCGTTCGACGCGTTGACCGGCCGCCTCCTCGGCGCGGTGAATCGATTCACCAATGGCCGCGGTGGCGTCGCTGATGTTGACGACGACACCACGCCGCAGGCCGCGCCGNNGCGCCTGCCCAACCCCAATGATGTGAACCGCGTCATCGCTGGTCAGTTCACCCACCAGGGTACAAATCTTGGTTGTGCCGACATCGATGCCGACAATCAAGTTGCTCACCGTCGAACCTCGCTGTCACGCGAAACGTGTAGTTTGCATCTAACGTACGAACGGTCGATCATCCACCCGCAGGTCGATCACTCCGGGCACTTGACCGCGCTTCTGCCACTCGGCCTGAATCGCCTGTAAGACCTTCAGTTTGGTCGGCAAATCACCGCGCACACCAAAATGACCTGCGTACCTTCCCTGGAGCGAAAGTTCAGCCCATTTTGGGCGTCGTACTGGTACGCCAGGGTGTCGGGCAGCAGCTCCTCCAGGCCGAGCAGTGCCGCCACCAGTGGGGCTTGCATGTGCACCACGGGTAAGCCCCCGGTCCCAGCGCCGTCGTGCCGGCCGGCGACGGCTCGGCAGCGTCGCCATGTGCGTCGGTCGCCAGCAGCAGCGCGCGTCGGGGCCTGGGCCAGCGGCGGCAGCGCCACACCGGTGCGATCGACCCAGGCCGTGCCCTGGGCCGTCTGCCAGATAATCGCCGGCGTCCGTTCGGTGACGTCGATGCGGATGCGGCCAGGTACCCGCAGTCGCACGCGCCGCCGATACGTAAGGTGAAGCCTGCATGATCGCGGCTTCCGCACTGCGCTCGTTCAGCCAGAAGACGCTCTTCCCTTCCACCTGGCTCTGGTTGTAAATGTCCTCGGCCGCCAGGAGCTGCGCCGCGCACCTCAGCCCCAAACGCGTAGAAGTTGTCGAAGGCCACAAACACGTACAACAGGCCAAGCAACAAACCCACCAGCCACAGGCTCAACAGCTTGGCCGGATACCAGCCCGACCCGCACCGCGGCGGGTTGAATACGCACCGGGCCAAGCGTCAGGCTGGCGTCCAGGCGCCGCCGCTGAGGCCGCTTCTGGTGCAACACGGCGGCCGATTTCCCGGATCGGCCCGTTCGGCGTGGAGTCACCGTCTTCAACGGGTCACCCGGTTGCGAGTACGCTCGGCATGGCGTTCGAGGGCCAGTTCGACCAGGCGTGTCACCAGTTCGGGATAACTGACACCGCTGGCCTCCCACAGCTTGGGATACATGCTGATCTGCGTGAAGCCAGGCAGGGTGTTCACCTCGTTCACATAGAGCCGATCGGTGTGCCGCTCCAGCAAAAAATCGACCCGGGCCAGGCCGGCCCCGTCCAGCGCCAGAAACGCGGCCCGTGCCAGCTGCTGCACCTGCGCCGTCAGCGCAGGACCAATGGGGGCTGGAATNNCAACAGCCGAGGTGTCCAGCAAATACTTGGCATCGTAGTCGTAGAACTCGTTGCCCGGCACGATCTCGCCCGGCACTGAGACNNCAGGGCCGTCGTTGCCCAAAACGCTGACTTCGATCTCACGTGCGTCGATGCCCTGTTCGACCACCAGCTTACGATCGAAGCGGCTGGCTTCAGCGAGGGCCGTCGTCAGTTCGCCCCGGTCACGCGCTTTCGTCACACCGATGCTCGGCCNCATGTTGGCCGGTTTGACAAACAGCGGGTACGGCAACCGGGCCTCGATGTGGTCCAGCACAGCGTCAGCCGCCGCCTCCCAATGGCGCCGGAGTACCGCCAGGTAGGGTACCTGCGGCAGGCCCTGCGCCGCGAAGATGACTTTGCACTGCAGCTTGTCCATGCCCACGGCCGATGCCATCACGCCACAGCCGACGTAGGGTATGTCGACCAGCCNCAGCAGCCNCTGCACTGTACCGTCCTCGCCCATCGGCCCGTGCAGCACGGGAAAAATGACATCGACCGCCGGCAGGAACTGGCCCAACGTTGTCGGCTGCGTGCTGTTCACCGCTGCCACGTCGCGGATCATTGGATTGTCAAGGTGCTCGTCCGGTGGCGGCCCATTTGCGTAAGGCGGCGGTTGCTNGTATTCGCCTCCGGTCAGCAGGTACATCGGATCGTTGCCCCACAGCCNAGCCCCGCGGCGGTCGATGCCGATCGGCACTACGTCGAAACCCGAGGCCTCCAGGGCCGCCATAACGCTGCGGGCCGACGCCAGGGAGACGTCGTGTTCGCTTGACTTACCGCCAAACAGCACCCCAATACGCAGTCGATTGGCCATCATGGGTTACGCCTCGAACTCGCCCACGAACAAAATCTCTGGCGTCAGCGTTACAGCGAACCGGGCGGCCACCGTGTCCTGCGCCAGGCGAATGGCCGTTACGACATCGTGCGCCGTGGCGCCCCCAGNGTTGACCAGGAAGTTGGCATGCACCGGGCTGAACTGGGCCTGCCCCACTTGCGTCCCTTTCAAGCCCACCGCTTCGATCAGGCGACCGGCATAATCGCCGGGCGGGTTGCGGAAAATGGAGCCGACACTGGCGGTGGTGGGCTGGGTAGCCCGCCGATGGGCCAGGAAGCGTATGGCACGTGCCTCGGCTCTGATCGNTTCGCCGCGCACCAGGTGGAACTCGGCCACCAGCACCACCGCGTTCGCAGCCTGTGGATCGGCCGCAGCCCGCAGGCGACTGTTGCGGTAGGTGTACTGCAGGGCGGTCACCGGCCAGGTTGTGAGGGTGTCCTGCCCATCCAGAACCTGAATCTCCGCCAGGCTATCGGCAATGCAGCCACCGTGGGNCCCGGCATTGCCTACGACCGCACCACCGACCGTGCCCGGTACACTGACGGCCCACTCCAGGCCGGCCAACCCCTTGTGGATGGCGACACGGGCCAGCCCCGCCAGGGAGTGCCCGACTCGACCACCAGGTGGACCGCTTCAGGGCTGCCTTCTGGCNNCCTCCGGCGTGCGCTCCGTCACCTGCCGGCAGCGGTTGAGAATGACCAGGCCACGGATACCCGCGTCCGCGATCAGGACGTTACTGCCACCCCNCAACAGCAGGTAGGATATGCCGTGCGCCCGTGCCAGCCTGACTAAACGAACCAGCTGATCGACACGATCGACACTGATCAGCAGGTCGGCGGGACCGCCGATTTTGAAGGTGGTCAAGGAAGCCAGCGAAACCTGGCGACGCACGGTGAATCCGGCCGCTTGCGCCGTGCCAGCGAAGGTTTCCGTTATCGTCGGTGCGATTTTTGCGTTCAGTACAAAAGTCATTATACCTGACACGTTTCAATTCGTGCAAATCATGCGTGTGCTGTCAAACAAAACACACATGTTGGTTAACTACACGACCGGTGTGGCGCAGTCGGCGCCAGCCCGGCGTGTGTGCGGCCGCTGCCAGCGCGACGGCGCGCACTATACGCAGTGCAGACGCGAACTACACGCAGACCTCACGCGGCGACGGCGCAAAACCGACGCTTACTACACGCAGCCCAGGTCGATTACGCGACCTGTAGCCGCGCCAGCAGCTGTTCGCCGATCAAATACCCATCACCGGCGCCCAGAGTGATCAGCACATCACCCGGTTGCAGGTGGTTCAACAGGTAGCCGACCGCCTCCGCAGCGCTGCTCACNNGGCGCGCATCGGGGTGCTGCAGCGCCGCGGCCAAGGCTTCCCCGGTGACGCCGGGGATGGCCGTATCACGCGCCGCATATACCGGCGTAACGAGCACGTGCCCCGCATCGTCGAAAGCTCGGGTGAAATCGTCCCACAGAGTTTGCGTCCGACTGAAGGTATGCGGCTGGAACACGGCCCAGATCGCATGTGCTGGCCACTGCGCACGCCGCGCCAGCGTGGCCCGGATCTCACTGGGGTGGTGGGCGTAATCGTCGTAGACTCGCACCCCACCGATCTCACCCTTGAGCCNGAAGCGCCGCCCAACGCCCTGAAAATCGGCCAAAATGGGCAGCGCCTGCACAGGGTCCACCCNCAGGCAGCTGACGGCCGCCAGGGCCCNCAGGGCATTGCGCAGATTATGCAATCCCGGCACACTCAACTGTGCTCGCCNCAGGCAGCGACCGGCCTGCCACACCTGGGCAGCATAACCGCCGGATCGCGCCACGTGTACGGTCCGCAGCACCATATCGGCATCCGCGGCCAGGCCGTAGGTGAGCACCCGCTCTCCGCGCGTGCGGCGCCCCTGCGCCAACTCACGCGCCCCNNGATCGTCCGCGCAGGCAATCAACCAGCCAGCCGGCCGAATTTGCTCCACGAAGCTGGCAAAGGCCGCCGCATAACTGGCCGGTGTCGGGTAGCAGTCGGGGTGATCCCATTCCACGTTCGTGACCACCGCAACCTGGGGCCNCAGCCCCAGGAACATGTGATCGTACTCGTCAGCCTCGATGACGAAGACCTCACCGGCGCCGGCCGCCGCGTTCGTTCCCAAGTCGCGCACCTGGCTGCCCACGATGAAACCGGGCGCGTACCCCAAACCGGTGAGTACGGTAGCCACCATCGCCGTGGTGGTCGTTTTGCCATGCGAACCGGTGATCGCCGCCAGCCTGGTGTCGTGCAGCAGTGCAGCGAGGAATGGCCCACGTTTGACTACAGGAAGGCCAAGNNGCCTCGCGGCCACAACCTCCACATTGTCGTCCGCGATGGCCGATGAGACCAACACCAGGTCAGCCCCGGCGACGTTGGCCGCCGCATGACCCACCAACACCTGCGCGCCCTCGGCATGCAGCGCCAGGAGGGCCGGGCCGGCCTGACGGTCCGAACCGGAAACGGCAAAACCTTGCTGCAGCAAAACCCGCGCCATGGCCGACAGCCCACTGCCACCGATCCCGACGAAGTGGATACGCGTCTGGTGTCGTGATGCGGGCGCTTGATGCAGGACCGCGTACAGGCGGTCACGCATCGCAGGGTCGAGGCCAGTCTGGCCAGCGTACGTGACGGTCATCACAGCCTCACCGTCGTACCCGCAGGATGATGAGCAGGGCGAGCCACAGGAAAAGCACAGTCGAAGGCCAGGTGGGCGGCAGGTACGCCGGAACCTTCAAGGCGAACGCGCTGAGCTGTGTGGCATCGATGAAGGCCAGCGGGTAACCAAAATGGTCCAGGTAGTACCACAGTGTGCCGGCCACCAGAATACCGTTCACCCCCCAAAAAGGCATTGAGCGTCATTCCAGAACACCCAGCCGGCGGCGTGCCCGGATACTGGAGGGTGACACCGCGTAGCCCGCGACGACGATCGCGATAAAAATGCCCTGGAAAACCAGCATGGTCAGTAGATTGACCGTATCACTGCTACTGGTAAATCGTCCAAACAGTGACCTTAGCAACTCCTCGAGTTTGTCACCGAAGAGACTGAACAACAGCAATGCCACCAGAATCACGATGGTGGACCCCAACTCCTTGTCGTACCCACGCGATGCCGATGAACACAAACATGACGACTACGGTGATCCAAAGCGCTTCGATCGGTCCCACGTCACATCCACATACTGAAACAGTGATTTGGGCCATCGTCGGCGCAGCTCGCACGGCCTGAATCGTAATCAAGGCCACCAGGAAGAATACGATGAGCGTCAAGGTCGAAGCTTTCAGGTCGACGCCCAGGCTGGTCATGATGGCCTGAAAGGCGTCGATGCCGGCCTGCGCCAGTTCGCGGTTTTGCAGAATGATGGACGGCGCCGGTAGGCCGTTGGGAATGAACGGAAACAGAGTCATTCCCAGAATATAGGCATTGATCAAACCGAACAGGGCGCCCGTGATCGACGGCGGGCTTTTGACCTTGAGCCGCGACGACGTCGAGGTGAAGTAGTAGGTGAAGAATACCCCACCAGATAGATCACGAAGAGCGCCAACTCCTGGCGTTCTGGCGGAATGAGGGGCGCGGTGCTCGGATTCCGCAAGATCACCTGCTGCACGATGCGCCAAATTTCGTTGATCGCGTTGATCAGTGCGTACCCCAACTTGAATTGGGTAGAAAACGCAGTCAGCCCTAAGAAGATGAGTGCAAACATCGTGACGATCTCGCGTAAACCCCGCGACGGTATCCGACAAACGCCGCCACGATGCCTAAAAACAGAAATACGAAGGCGGTCTGCACCCGCTCCATCACAGTCATGTCGGCTTCCTTGTCAGCCTGACGAGCCCTCGGCCAGCGCCCGGGCCAGGCCGTGCCAGCTGCCGGGCGCCGGCCGCCAGGCTGGTCAGGCGCTGTTCATCGCGCAGCACCGCTAACACGGTGGGCAGCAGGCGTTCGGCCAGTTCGGCATCGCGCAGTTTGAGCGCCGCCCCACGNNCCACCAGGTAGTCGGCGTTGGTGTCCTGGTGCTGCCCGGCGTAGGGGTAGGGCACCAGAATGCTGGGCAGTGCCATAGCCGGAAATTCACCCAGGGTCGATGCGCCGGCACGCGCTACGACCAGGTCAGCGGCAGCCATCGCCCGGGCCATGTCGTCGTGCAGGTAGGCAAAAGCGTGGTAACGCGCCCGCACATCTTCCGGTAGACGGGCGGCCTGGGCCTGCACCGCGTCCCAGTCGGCCGCACCGCTGACGTGAATCACCTGGCAGGTCGCCAGTAACGCCGGCAGCGCCGCACCCAGGGCCTGGTTGATCGCNNACGCACCACGGCTGCCGCCGAACACCAGCAGGGTCTTGCACCCAGGTTCCAGGCCAAAGTGGGCNNGCGCCGCCGCACGGTCGGCCGCGGCTGCCAGAAATTCGGCACGCACCGGATAGCCGGTCACCACGCCCTTGCCCGGAAACCAGGCCAACGCCTCAGGAAATGAGACGGCCACGCGTGTCGCCCAACGGCTCAGTACCCGAATCGCCATACCCGGCTCCAGGTCTGGCAGGTAGATCANGGACCGGGACGCAGCCCGGTTGGCTGCCCAAACGACGGGTGCACAGACATAACCGCCGGTGACCAAACAGACGTCAGGGCCGAACGTATCGATGATGGCCCGCGTCTGTCGCGCCGGCCGCCATGTGCCTGAGGTTGTGCGTCGCGGTCCNNACGGCGCGCCCCGCAACTGCCCGGTCTTGATGGCACGGTACGTCAAACCGGCTCGCGCGGCCAGGTCAGCCTCCACTCCGCCCTCACTTCCGACGTACAGCACCGCTGCGTCCGGCAGTGGTGCGGCGACCGCTGGTTGCGGTGCGTCGCCGGCCGGCCGCGGGCGGCCCGCTAGGTCGCGGGATGACGCGTGAGCGACTGGATCTTGCTGGCTGGACAGCCTGGCTGCTGCGCCCGCGACTGCCGGCAGGGCCTGCACGACGGCCAGTGCTGGATAGACGTGCCCCCGTTCCCCCGCCCGAANATCAAAACGCGCATTTGCCGCTGCTCCTCGCCCATCACTGCGGGCCACACTCATGAGCACCCCCACTGCGGCCAGGCTCGACACCAGCGCGGAACCACCGTAACTGATGAACGGCAGTGGGATGCCGGTCGGCGGCGCCAACGCCGTCGCCACCGCAAAGTGAATCACCGCCTGGTAGACCAACCAGATGGTGACGCCAAACGCCAGCAGAAAACCAAAATCATCGGGCGCCCGGATCGCGATCCGAAAGCCGCGGAAGACGAGGGCCAGAAACAGCGCGATGACCAGCAGCGTGCCCGGCAGCCCCAACTCCTCGCCAATGACCGAGATGATCGCATCCGACCAGAGGAGTGGGATTCGCTCTTTGGTCGTTCCACTGCCGATACCCCGCCCAAACAGGCCGCCGGTGGTCAACGCCTCGCCGATGGCCTTGATCTGGTCGTTCTCCACCTGCGTTGGATCCCCCACCGAACTGGCCACCTGCTGCCAACGCACCCGCCCGTAGCTGGACTGGGTGACCAGCACCGCGAACGTCACCACTGCGATCAGCCCACACAGCAGCACCTGCTTGAGCGTCGCACCGGCCATGAAGAACATGGTGATGGCCGTGGCTACGATGAGGACGGCCGTGCTGAGGTTGGGCCNGATAATGATCAGCCCGGCAACGATCCCCAGGAGCACACCAAACGGCGCCAGGCCATACCACATGAGCTTGATCTTGGACCCTTTCGACGACAACCAGGCCGCGCTGTAAACGACCATGACCAGTTTGGCGATCTCGCTGGGCTGCACCGAGCCATCGAAAAATGCACGTGTGGAGCCGAAAAGGCGCTGGCCAAATACCAACACGGTGATCAGCAGCACCAGCACAATCGCCAGCAGCGGTACGGCGACACGTTCCAAGACCCGGTAGTTGAGCAGCGCCATGGCAACCATGACCACAACCCCAATGACAATCCATTGCAGCTGCTTCTGTGCGAAGTGGGTTGCCGACACGTCGAAATAATCGACGGCCGGCTTGTAAGTGGCGCTGAAAATCATGATCACACCAATCACAAGCAGGGTTGTGATAATGGCGATCAGCCCGTAATCGAGTATGGGTCGTTTGCCGCTGGCCGTTGCCAGGCGTAAGCTGCGCGTCATGCTCACAATCCGATCTACAGCGCCTTCACCAGGCCGATAGTGTTCACCCCGGGCCGCAAAATCTTGATACGCATCATAGCTGGTGCCGCCCGGCGACAGCAGAACCACGTCGCCGGGACGGGCCAGCGTGGCCGCAAGGCTCACCGCCCCGGCCAGGTCACTGCCGCCATGCACGGCTGGCGCCCTGCCCGGCGCACCGGTGGCTGCNNTGGCCCAGTCGGCCAGCTCGCGTTCGATCAGGTCGGCCGCCTCGCCAAACGTAACCACGCACCGCACGTGGTCGCGCACGGCGGCGGCCAGCGGCCCCCACGGTAGATGTTTGTCGCGCCCGCCGGCCAGCAGGACGATCGGCTCGTCGAACGAATGAATGGCGGCCAGAGCCCGTTCCGGCGTCGTTGCGATCGAGTCGTTGTACCAGCTGACGCCCCCGAACTGGCGTACCAACTCCAGACGGTGGGCCACACCGGCGAAGGTGGTCGCAACCTGGCGCATCGCCGCGACGCTGGCGCCGGCCGCACGGCTCAGGCAGCACGCGGCCAGCAGGTTGGCAACGTTGTGGCCGCCACGCAGGCGCACTTCGTTGGATCGACAGATCGCCTCTTCATCGCCCGTGACGTGCCGCAGCAGCAGGGTATCGTCGTGCAGATAGGCGCCGGCCGGGGGCGCCTCATGCAGGCTGAAACCCAGGGTCTGTACGCGGCCGGCGGCGGCGCAGGCTTCCCACCAGCCACGCGTGACGTCGTTGTCCAGCCCAAACACCGCCGTACNCCCGCGTGGCTGGTATTCCAGCAGGCGGTGTTTGGCCGCGGCGTAGGCGGCCATCGACGGGTGACGGTCCAGGTGATTTGGCGTCACGTTGAGCACCCCCGCAATATCTGGGCCGACCGGTGCACCCAGGCACAGAGCCGGGTCGAACAGCCNCAGTTGAAAGCTCGAGAGCCNCAGAACGACCCGATCGTGGGCGCCGATCTCGCCCAGCCGATCGATGAGCGGCGTACCGATGTTGCCGCCGACCCAGGTGGGCAGGCCGCTCGCCTGCAACATTTCACCCACCAGGGTGGTCGTTGTGGTTTTGCCGCTCGAGCCAGTGATGCCGACCGTCAGGGCCGGGCAGTGCTGCAAGGTGAGCAGTGCGTCATTGCTCAACGCAATACCGCGCCCNNGGGCTGCCTGCACAATCGGTAGATCGGGCGGCACGCCGCCGCTCAAACACAGCAGATCGGTCCCGTCCAGCAGGGTGAGCGGGTGACCGCCCAGGGCGAGCTGCACCGGCAGGTCGCCAGNAGCAGCCGGCGCCGCGCCGAGTGCGGCCGCGGGCTGCATATCACTCACCGTCACCCGCGCCCCGGCCTGCACGAGGAAGCGCGCCAGGGCGATTCCCTGGCGGGCCAGCCCCAGGATCACCACCCGACGGTCGCGCAGGTCGTGCGGCTCAAGCACGGTGTACATCTCAGGTCCCCACGTTGGCCCAGGCTTGCACGGCGACGCGCCCCTGGCCGCTGGGCCGGTATGACCACGTCACCGCCTGTCCGGTCACCCGCAGGCCGGTCAACAGCTGCCCGAAGAGCCGCGGTGCGGCGTCCTGCGCAACCTGCCAGGCGCGGTGATCGACCCGCACATCGAGCAGATTCTCGACCAGCGTTCCGTCGGCCTGGGCCGCCAGGGGTTGAAAGGTCACTTCCAACACCAGGGCCTGCACCCACGCATCGTTGATCGGCCGCGCAGCCTGCGCGGCCCAGGCCGCGGCGACCTGCTGCAAGACGTACGCACTCAACGCCGTCGCCCGGGCATCGTCGGCGCTGGCCAGGGCCGCGTGCATCTGCGCGGCGCACGCCTGCACGGCCATCTGCAAGGTGTGCAGGATGACGCCGGACATTGATAATGCGTGGGTGGTGTGCAGTTGAACCGTCGTCATGCTGTACCTTTTGCCGACCTCAGACTCTCGAAGGGCCAGGAATTGCGGAGTCCTGGCCGGCCAACGGTCGCCTTCAGAGCAGGGCCAGGGCAATGCCCAGCATACCGCTCAAAATACCGGCCAGGAAAAACGCTGCGCTACCTGGGTTTCCGACCACCCTTTCAATCTGAAGTGGTGGTGCAGGGGCGCCATTTTGAACAGCCGCCGCGGCTGGCCATACAGGCGGCGGCTGAGTTTGTACCACCCCACTTGTAGCGTCACCGATAGGGTTTCAGCCGTCGCCACGGCCGCCACCACCGGGAGCAGCAGCCACTGGCCGGTCATCAGGGCCACCACGGCCAGGGTGGCGCCCAGGGCCAGTGAGCCGGTGTCGCCCATGAACAGCCGGCCGGGTGCGCATTGAACCACAAGAAGGCCAGCACCGCCCCCACCACGGTAAAACAGAAGGCCACGAGCCAGATCTGCTGCTGCAAGAGCGCAATGACCCCATAACAGGCAAAGGCAATGGCCGCCAGGTTACCGGCCAGACTGTCCAGGCCATCGGTCAGGTTGACGGCGTTCAGAATAGGCGACGATCAAAAACACGGCAATGGGAATGTACAGAATCCCAATGTCGATCTTCTGCGTCACTCCGGGAATGGCCAGGCTGCGCAAGTCCACCACGAAGTGCAAGAAGAGGGCCACAGCCGTGGCCAGGATCACCTGTGCCAGCGCCTTGGCACGTGCCGAGATCCCTTCACCGCGCACGCCGGCCACGCACCCCCTCCAGATCGTCGATCGCGCCCAAGATGCCGAACAGCAGCAGCACAGTCATCGGCACCAGCACCGAACGCCCAATCACGGTCCACCCCAGCAGGTTGGCGATGTTCAACAGGCCTGTAATGACGATGACCGGGATCAGAATCATCAGCCCACCCATCGTTGGCGTGCCTGTTTTGACCTCGTGTGTGCTGGGGCCTTCGATGCGAATCTGTTTGCCGATCCGGTGCCGGATCAGAAACTGGATGAGCGGACGCCCCCAGATCACCGCCAGGAAAAAGGCCACTGTCCCCAAGGTCAATGAATAGGCCATGGGTGCTAGACGTCCCCGGTCACCGACGCACTCAGCGCAGTGACGATCTCTTCCATGTGCAGGGCGCGTGACCCTTTGACCAACGCCAGGTCTCCGGGGCGCACAAGCGCCGGTAACACCTGCACCGCGTCCGAACTACGATCGACTGCCCATACCGCGGCCGCCGCCATGCCGCTGTTCAGTGCTTCTTCAGCCACCCAGCGCATTGGNNGGCCGACGGTCACCAGGATATCCACCACATCGGCTGCACGCTGCCCCACCTTGCGGTGCCCGGTTTCGGTGTAATCGCCCAGCTCCAGCATGTCGCCGAGGACGGCGATCCGGCGCCCCCGNNGCGGCACCGGCAGGTCGGCCAGCAGATTGAGCGCGGCCAGGGTAGCCTGGGGGCTGGCGCTGTAGGTGTCATCCAACAACGTAATCCCCTGGATGCCGGGCACCAGGACGAGGCGCAGCTGCGCCTGCACATCCTGCAGGCCGGTGATGATTTCCTCCCAGTTCAGGCCCTCGACCAGGCCCACCGCCACCGCACCCAGCGCGGTGTGCACACTGTGCCGGCCCAAGAGCGGTACTTTGATTTGCAGCACTTCATCTTGATAGTGCAGGCNGAAGCGGATGCCCCCGGCCTCGCTGGTCACCGCGCTGGCCCACACGTCAGNCCGCGGGTTGAGTCCAAAAGTGAAGACCCGCGCTTGCGTTTTTGTCGCCATTGCGGTTACAATAGAGTCATCGCGATTCAGAACCGCCACGCCGTCGGCCGGCAGGGCCTGCACCAGTTCGGCCTTGCCCTGGGCGATACGTTCCATCGACCCCGCCCNGGCCAGGTGCACCGGGCCGACATTGGTCACCACCCCGATGTGTGGCTGGGCCAGGCGACAGAGCATGGCGATGTCGCCGACCGTGTACATGCCCATTTCGAGCACNNCGCGCTGATGGGCGGTCGTCAGGCGCAGCAGGGTCAGCGGCAGACCAATTTCGTTGTTCAAGTTGCCGGCGGATTTGATGGTGGTGTAACGTTGGCTCAGAACTGACGCCACCACCTCTTTGGTCGATGTCTTCCCAATACTGCCGGTGATGCCCACGATACGTAACGAGCCATGGGCACTCACGGTCGCACGCCAGTGCGCGGCGAACGCCTGCAAGGCTTGCAGACTATCTTCGACGCNGACCAGGACGGGTATCGGTGAAAGGGAAGCTGNAGTGTTGGATAACTGGTGTCGGGTATCCAATATCCAACACTCAGCATCGAAAACCACGTCCTGCTCTACCAGGGCGGCCACTGCGCCACGTTGCAGCGCCTCTGCAACGTAGCCGTGGCCGTCCGNCCTTTCACCCACCAGGGCCACGAACAGGCAGCCCGGTGTCACNNGCCGTGAATCGACCACGACGTCGGTGATCGGAGTTTGCAGCCACTCGCCAGCCGCGATCGGCTGTGTGGTCACAGCAGCCAACAGGTGGGCCAGCGTGAGCTGCACGGTCATTGCCGAACCTCATCGGGCGGGATGTTCAGCAGGGTGAAGAGACGATCAGCCACCCGGTAGAAGACCGGCGCCGCCGTTTCGGTGGCCCACACCGACACTTCGCTTCGATCGAGCTTCACCAGCACCACGAAAGCCGGGTCATAGGCCGGCGCATAACCGACGAATGTGGCAATCGTACGATTCTCATCGTAACCTTCTTTGCTGGGAATCTGGGCCGTACCCGTTTTACCGGCAATGGCATAACCGGGCATTGCCGCGCGATAGGGAATGGACGAATTGGCCGCTTCAACCAGCAGGTCGGTGAGGGACCTAGCCGCCGTCGGTGAGATCACGGTCCGGTGAAGCGCGGGTTTGATCTCGTACCACCGTCCATTGGCCACCACCGCTTTGACTACATGGGGCCGCATCATCGCACCCCGGTTCGCGACGGCCGCCACCGCATTGATCAGCTGCAAAGGCGTGACACTGATCCCCTGCCCGAAGGCGTTGGTGGCCAGGTCGGACTGACTCCAGGTGGTATCGCCCTGTTTTTTGACAATGCCCTTGACTTCGCCAGCCAGATCGATGCCTGTAAAGTTGCCAAAGCCAAACCGTTCGACATAGTTGTAAAAGAGCGGTGCGCCCATTTTGATCGCCACCTGGGCTGAACCGATGTTCAGCGATTTGGCCAGGATCGTGGCGATATCGACCTTGCCGTGCGCCAGGCGGTCAGAGTTGCGGATTTCACGTTCGCCGACGACGAGGACACCGTCGTCCTCGAACACGCTTTCTGGCGTGATGCTGCCAGAGTCGATACCAGCCGCCATGGTCACGATCTTAAAAACAGACCCCGGTTCGTAGGCGCTGGCGACGGCCGGGTCACTGAATGGGTCCTGGCCATTGGGCAGCTGGGCCGTATCATAGAACGTATTGGGCGAAAAACTGGGCAGTGAGGCATTGGCCAGAATCTCGCCGGTTTTGGNGTCCATGACGATGATCGTCCCACTGGCCGCCTTGTAGCGGGCCAGCGCGTCCCGCTCATCTTCGGCAATGGCCTGAATACGCCGGTCGATCGTTAGCACCAGATCACGTCCCACGGGCGACGGTACGTAGCTGCTGAAGTTGGCCGGCAGCGGCTGCACCTGGCCATCGGCGGCAGTCGGGAGGATTTCGCCGTTTTCACGTAGGAACTGGTCGTATTTGGCTTCGATGCCGTAACTCCCCTTCTGGTCGATCTGGGCAAACCCCACCACGAACGCGCCATAACGGTCCTCGGGGTAGAAGCGGCGTGGCAGGTATTCCACGCAGGCCGTTGCGCTGCCACTTCTCCACCGCCTCGGCCGCCGCACGCGAGGCGTAGTACTTCAGAACCACCGNNTGCCGGTGGTGGACTCNNGCATGCGGCGGGTCGGCTCGTCTGCGGTGATGCCTACCAGCGGCGCCAGGTCGTGGGCAACTGAAATGACCATCGTTTCGGTCAACACGGCGGGCGCCGCCACGATCTGGTAACGTGTGGCATCGGTAGCCAGCAGGTTACCGTTGCGGTCTACGACGTTGCCGCGGTGGGGGCGTTCGACCGAATACACCGTGCGGGGCGAACCGGGCGCGGGCGCTGCGGCCGTGAGCACCTGCAGGCGTATGAACTGCATGCTCAAGATGCCCATTACAATCACGATCACCCAGAAGATGAGCCGTATACGTGACACGGAGCGGACGTTGCTCGGTTCCGGCATCATCAAACTCAACGCGTCGCCGCATGGGCGGGTTCGATTTCCAGCTGCGCAGCCGCGGGCGCCTGGCCATTGAGTGAAGCCCCAGACGCCAGCGGGCCACCCGATAAATCGGGCACCGGTACGAACACGGCGGACGTGGGCAACTCGAAGCCCTTTGCTGGGCCGTGCGGTCAACGCCGCCATATTGGTGTACTGGCTGATCGCGATGACCATCTCAGCATTGGCGGTTAGTTGAGTCTCGTAATTGCTCGACACCTGCCGAATCTGGGCTTGCACAGTGGCGGTGCGACTGGCCGGCAGCAGATAGACGTACGCCGCCAGGCTCACCAGGAACAGGAATGCCAGATAGTAGGCCAGCCGCCCTCGTTATTCAGCAGTCGCCGGCGACGCTGCAGAAACGCTTCCGGGCGCAGCAGTTGGCGTGGCAGATGGATGATCACACAACCTCCTCATCGATATCAACCGGCAACGGTCAATTTTTCGGCAATTCGCAGGCGGGCGCTGCGGCTGCGCGGGTTCTGCTCGACTTCGGTCTCCGTCGGCAGAATGGGCTTGCGGGTCACCAGGCGCAGACTGGCCCGGTGGCCACACACACACATCGGCAGCCGGGGCGGACAGATGCAGTCCTGCGCCTCCCGCTGCATGAACTGCTTGACCAGGCGGTCCTCCAAAGAATGGAAGCTGATGACCGCCAGACGTCCCCNCGGTTGCAGCAACGCCAGGGCTTGCGGTAGGGCCGNCTCCAGGGNCGCCCGCTCGTCGTTCACCGCGATGCGCAACGCCTGGAAAGTGCGTGTGGCCGGATGGATCCGCTCATGNNACTCCCCCACCGTGCGCTCGATGAGCGTCGCCAGCTCGCGTGTGGTGGACAACGGGCGGGCCTGTACGATCGCCCGCGCAATGCGCCGTGCGTAACGGTCTTCACCATAGCGTAAGATCAGGTCGGCCAGGCTGGCTTCGTCCAGCGTATTGATCAGGTCGGCCGCTGGTCGTCCGTGCTGCCGGTCGAAGCGCATATCCAGTGGCCCCGTGCCCTGGAAACTGAAGCCGCGTCCGGTATCGCCCAACTGGTAGGACGACAGGCCGAGATCGAGCAGGATCGCATCGGGTACGAAGCGGTAAGCGCCAGCCACAATGGCCATCTGGTCGAAGTTGGCCTGCGCCAGGATGACCCGGCTGCCAAAACTGGCCAAACGCTGTCGGCCACGCGCCACGGCGCTGCCATCGGCATCGAGGGCCAACACGCCCCCGGNGGCGGTGACCTCCAGAATGGCGGCTGTGTGCCCGCCGCCGCCGAGCGTCCCATCGATGACATCCCGCCCCGGCCGCAGTGCCAGTCCCTCCAGGGTGGCGTGCAGCAACACCGGCACATGCCCGTCTGGCATGTCGACCACGATGGCGCCCCCTACAGGCGCAGCGAGCGGAACGAGTCAGTCGCTCGTTATCCTGCATGCGGTGCGCGGGCCGCTCTTGCCAGTAGGTCGGTGTCCACAGCTCGATATGCGTATCGACCCCGGCCAGCGTTACCGCGGTGACGATGCCAGCATGCTCACGCAGTTCGAGCGGTAGGATGATCCGGCCCTGGCTATCCATATCGATTTCAGCCGCCTCGGCAAAGAGCCAGCGCCGCAGCTCCGCTACGTTTTCGTCGGTCAGCGTGGGTAGTTCACGCGAGCGGGCCACCAGGCGTTCCCACTCCGCGGTGGGAAACAGTACCAGGAAGTCCCCCGGCCCCTTGTGACCACCATGCCGCTGGACAGCGCGGACGATACTTGACCGGAACGGTCAGGCGTGATTTACTGTCCAGGACGTGCTCGAATCGACCTAAGAACATGTGTTCTAATCGTCCCACTTCAGGCGTAAAAATAACGAGATATAGGGAAAATACCCCACTCTGTCCCACTCGACCTGGATTATACAGGGTAAATACCTATTTGTCTAGTTCTAAAGAGGGCCGAATTGTGGAATGTGCAAAACTTTTAAGGTTTGTACGCGCCACAAAAACGTGGGTGGCTGATTGAGGACAAAAATACGCCCCGCCAGCCCAAATGTGGACTGGCGGGGCGTTGGTGTGGTAGCGCATAGGGGATTCTGAACCCTGTTACCGCCTTGAGAGGGCGGCGTCCTGGGCCTCTAGACGAATGCGCCGTCGAGTTGAATTATATTGGCGATGCCGGCTTTGTCAAGTTGGGGTGGGTAGGAACAACTGCAACCTTACGGGCAATCTGACGTATACATAGGCAGTGTACGCTGAATCTGAACAAGGAGTAGAGAAAATGGGTTGTGGACGTGCGTTGTTGTGCATCATCTTCCCGCCCCTGGCAGTATTGGATCGGGGCTGTGGAACGGTTCTGCTGATTGCTCTGTTGACCGTCGTCGGCTGGGTACCCGGTGTTATTGGTGCGCTGCTGGTCAATACGAAGGCCGCCAGCGTGCGCGAGGGGTAGCAGCAACGGTGGTGGTTGGCCGTCGTACTTCACTCGAGCGGAACAGACTGTCACTGACAGTTCTTCCTGTCAGCGCCGTCTGGCTGAAGTCCCCATCATGGACCATCGATGCCCGTGATGGGGACTTTCCAATTCCCGCTACTCTGTGCTCTCTTGCCAGACAAATCGCCGCGAATACGTTAGCGTACGAAATCCCAGCTTCTCCAGGATGGGTTGACTCATTGGGTCGGCGTCGATCATGTGCCCCCTGAGACATCTTCGCCGCCATCGACAAAAATCACCGAGCCGCTGATCCACTGAATATCGGGGTGGCTGAGCTGGCGGATCGTCAGGGCCACGTCTTCGGGTGTCGTCAGGCGCCCGCCGGGGTTGCGGCGCATCGATTCGGCCACGATGCGCTCGTTGCCTGGAATCTTGCGCAGGGCCGGTGTGTCGGTGACTCCGGCTTCGATGCAGTTGACCAGAATGCCGTACTTGCCCGGCTCCTGCGACAGNNGCCGGGTGTGGGACTCGAGGGCCGCTTTGGCGGCCGACACCGCGCCATAATTGATGATCACACGGTGTGAGCCTTCACTGGTCATGGAGAAGATGCGGCTGCCGCGGCCCAACAGGCGTCGCGCCATCAGATCCTGCGTCCAGTAGACCAGGCTGTTGGCCATCACATCCAGGGTCATATCCATCTGGGCTTTGCTGACCCGCTTGTTGGGGTCATCGTCGATGAACGGCAGCAGGGTGCCGAAGGCCAGGGAGTGCAGTAGCACGTGCACCGTTTGTTCACCGCCGGCGGCCTCCAGCGTGGCCTGCACCTTGTCCAGGACCTTCTGGCGTTTGCCCTCATCGGCCGCGTTGGCGTTGAAGAATACGGCCTGGCTGCCAGCCGCTTCGATATCGGCAATGAGGGCGTGCACCAGCGGCATGGTCGATTTCATGTCCAGGTGGACGCCGAAGATGTTCATGCCGGCGGCGGCCAGGGTACGCGACACGGCCGCCCCCATACCGCTGGACGCGCNCAAAATCANGGCCCATTTGCCTTTGAGTGGTTGATCAGTCACGAGTTACGGTTCCTCCTCGGGTAATTCGATATTGAATGGGATCAGCAAATCTGGCGGCGACTGGCGCCACGGCCATGCCACCCAGTCCGTGACGTAATAACCCCGCAGGGGGCGATTCGTCACGCGTGAAGTCGTTTGCCGTCACAAGATGGCGGCCCAGTGGGTCGCTTGACTCGACTGTGACATTGACCGAACGCAGTCGATAGCGGTGCTCAAACCAGGCGACCCACAATGGGTGTTCGGCGTCAGTGAGAGGGGGCGCACAGGGTCTTCCGCAGCCGGGTCAGGTGATGAGGCCGATTTCGGGGTGGACAGACTTTTTGGCTTCGACGCGCTCGTGCTCGAGCTGCGCAACTGGACGGCGCGTAGCACATCTTTGGCCAGGATGGAGTGCGGATCCGCTCGAGCGCCTGGCGGGCACAGGCGAGGGCCTCCGGGAATTGGTGGCCCGGTGTACACGAGGGCCAGGTCGGTCAGGGTAACCATGTTGCTGACGTTGACGCGCAGCGCTTCTTGCAGCAGTGAGCGTCCCTGCGCCTCATCGCCCGAGCTGAAAACGGCCCAGCCCAATGCCCGCAGGTATTCGTCGTCGTCGGGCGCTAACTCCAGGGCATGCCAGAGGGCGTCGATCGCTTCCCGCCAGCGTAGACCGGCCGAATAGACCATCCCCAACAGGTAATGATAGTGGCTGGCCCCGCTGTTGTGCTCCAGCGCGTGGGTGATGTTCGATTCGGCGTGGCAGGTCGTCCAGGGCCAGGTAGATGTCACCCAGGTAGGCGCTCAGGACCTCGCAGGTCTTGTCGTCCACGGGACGCGTGGCCAGAATCTGCTCCAAAACCTGAGCAGCCTGCCAGGGCTGTTCCTGGCGCATCAGCCGGTCGACCCGTTTCAATAACTTACCTAGCCTGTTCATGATCGAACTTTGTCCCACTCCTTGGCTGTATTTTAGCATAAGCCCGCGGATATGCAATCCAGTCGCCATTCGGGGACTCACTCGCCCTTCGACAGGCTCAGGGCGAACGGACAGCTTCACCTGATTTGAATTACACCCACGCAGGGGGCAGATTACATACTCAAACATTTGATAAACTAGGAACATGCGGCTATAATAGCGCGGTTGTGGACGGAGTGGGCACTGTGTGGTGGAGGTTGGTGATGCAGACTGACGTGGCGCAGGGTACGCTACTGGCGTTGGACGATGAGACCCTGGCCCAGTTGTTCGTGGAAGATGTGGTACGCTACAATCAGGCATTCGATATCCTGGTGGCGCGCTACCAGGACAGGGTGTACGGCCTGTGTCTGCGCATGATGCGTAATGCCGAGGAAGCCGAAGACCAGGCGCAGGAAGTGTTTATCAAGATTTACCGTTTCCTGGGACGTTTCGAGGGGCGGCCCGCTTCAGCACCTGGCTGTACCGCATCGCGGTCAACACCTGCCTGGATGCGTTGGAGAAACGGCAGCGGCGGCCACAGGCGGCGGACACCGAGTGGTCCGAACTGGGTGAAACGCTGGCGCTCGACTTGAACCGGTCTTCCTGGCAGCCGGAGACGCCTGAGCAGCACGCCTTGCAGACCGAACAGACCGCACTGCTGCACCAGGCCCTGGCTGCGCTGGACGAACTACCGGCAGGCGCTGATACAGCGTGAGTTGGAGGGTTGAGTTATCAGGAAATGGCCTCCCTGGCCCAGGCCGGGCTGAGCGCGATGAAGATGCGGGTGCACCGCGGGCGCAAGGCGCTGGCCAACGTGCTGCACGGGCCATTGGCGCCGGCTGCCGCTTAGTGGGGCGCCTGATACGACGGCAGCCATTGATCGAATGTGATCGACGGTTGGGCCAAGCCAGGTGACGCGCTGGTTGCCCCGCCGGCCGGACGATACGCGACAGCGGAAAACCAACACAGGAGCAACGTACGTGACTCTAGACCGGGTCCAAATTCATGATCTCTTGCTGCGTTGTATCGTGGGCATCAACCCCGATGAACGCGACAAACCCCAGGATGTGTTGATCAACCTGACGCTGTACGTCGATGTGCGCCGGGCAGGCTTAACGGACGATATCACCGATGCCGTCAACTACAAACAGGTGACCAAACGTGTGATCGAATTCGTGCAGAACTCACAGTTTTCCTGGTGGAGAAACTGGCCACTGAAATTGCACGGCTAATCCTGACCGAGTTTCCCGGTGGCCGGGTCAGCGTACAAATGGAGAAGCCGGGCGCCCTACGTTTTGCCCGCTCCGTGGGTGTACTGATCGAACGAACAGCGGCCGACTTCACCACCGTCGCCTGAAGGTGCCGACGTGAATGTGGCTTACGTTAGCCTTGGCTCCAATATCGACCCGGTAACCAACCTCCTGGCCGCAGTCCATCACCTGGCGCAGGCCAGCCGCATCCTCGCCGTGTCACCGGTTTACGAAACGGTCGCCGTCGGTGACACCAGCCAGCCCAACTTTCTGAACGCGGCCATCGCGCTGCAAACACCACTGCCGGCAGACCAGCTGAAGGAAACGGTGCTTGCTCCGATCGAACAGGCCTTGGGGCGGCGCCGTACGGACAACCCCAACNNGACGCGCACGATCGATCTTGATTTGGTGTTGTTCAACCAGGACGTGCAAGAGATCGGTAACCGGCGTGTACCCGACCCCGATATTGCCCGCTACGCCCACCTGGCGCGCCCATTGGCCGACATCGCACCGGGCTACGTACACCCGGTGCTCGGTCAGACTCTGGCGCGGATCGCGGCCGCTTTCGCCGGCGCTGAGAGCATCTGGCGGCGCGGATATCGATCTGTGGAGCGCCGTGACCCCCAACGAATCCTCCACGCCGGACTGACGCCGCAGTGAATCAGCTCGACGTGCCGGGCCGCGCCAGCCATCCCCAGAACTACGGCGACTACCATTCAGGTATTTATGNNAAAGGACCATCCGATGAGTTCGTTGAAAGTCGATGCCGCCGTGTATGATACATTTCGGACCGAGATGCCGAACAACGACGTAGAGTGCGATCATGACATCGAAGCGGCAGTGCACACCATTCTCCTCGCCGTGGGTGAGAACCCGGAGCGCCAGGGCCTGCTGCGCACNCCGCGCCGCGTAGCCAAGATGTACGAAGAGCTGACCGCCGGCTATCACGTCGATCCGGTGGCGCTGGTCAATGACGCCATTTTTGATATCTCTTACGATGAGATGGTGGTGGTCAAACACATCGATTACCACAGTCTGTGCGAGCACCATCTGCTGCCCTTCTACGGCAAAGCCCACGTCGCCTACATCCCCGGNGGCAAGGTCATTGGGCTAAGCAAAATTCCACGCATCGTTGAGATGTACGCACGACGCCTGCAGGTGCAGGAGCGCATGACGGTTCAGATCGCGGAATTCATCAACGAACTGCTGCAGCCGCAGGGCGTGGCGGTGATCTGCGAGGGGATTCACATGTGCGCGGCGATGCGCGGGGTCAAAAGCNNCAATACCCGCATGGTGACCAGCGCCATGCTCGGCAGCTTTCGTGAAAATGCACGCACGCAACGAATTTCTGGCACACGTCGACCGCCACCACGCCGATGACTGATGAATGGGCGACTATTCTTGCGACGCTGACCAAACCAGTGTAAAATAGGGTCTCGATACAGCAGTGCGGCTGTAGCTGAATGGGCGTGCTGATTGGTCCGGCTGTATCGTGGTTGGCCTGAGAGGGGAATTTGACCGGTGGTTACGCCGTTTGGATTGCGCCACAGCCTGCTGGTGTACCGTTTGCAGCGCACGGCCGAACGTCTGGACATGGCCCAGGCCTTGACGCGTCCACTCAGCCCGTTGGCGGTGGCGGTGCTCGGCCCAATTCCGTGGCGCGCGACTGGCGTCGCGACGTACGTGCTGCGCATGCACCAGTCGGGACGGCGCGTGGCGGGGTTTGCCCAGGTCCTCAAGCGCCCCAGCGCTGAGAGCGACGTACTCGTTCTGGCCCCCAGCCTGCGTGCGGACAGTGCAGCGGGTGACGTCTGGCAGCGGCTGCTCACCCGGTGTGCGATCGAGGCCGGTGAACATGGCGTGCAGCGCATTTTTGCCAGCGCCGCCGCCGACGGCCGTGAGGTGGACGTCCTACGCCAGGTGGGTTTTGTGCCCTATACCCAGGAGACTGTCTACCGTCACGCCAGTGGCGTCCAGATCACAGCGGCGCCCGTGGCCGGTATCCGGGCGCAGGTGACGAGTGACAGCTGGGCCATGCAGCGGCTGTACCAGATGGTGACGCCGCCGGTCGTGCAGCACGCCGAAGGGGCGTTGGAGAGTGAAAACAGTGGTTTCCCCACTCTGGTGGGAGACGCCGCTGTTACGCTCCCAGGGTTACGTGATGAGCCAGGGCGGTGAAGTGACCGGCGCCGCGCACATTCAATCCGGCCCGGCCGGCCATTGGCTGCGCATCTGGAGCGCAGACAATCAGCGACCGTCGTACCGGCGCTGCTGAACCACTGCCTGGCGACACTCAAATCGCCCGATCGCAAAAACCAGTTTATTGTGCCGTGCGTGATTATCAAAACGATATGCGCCTGTCCCTCCAGGATGCCGGTTTTCAACTCTATGCCCGCCGCAGCCGTCTGGTCAAGCACCTCACCGTACGCGTCAAAGACGCAGTGCCGCAGGCTGTACCGGCCCTGGTCGTGCATGCCATTACTGCCCCATTCTGAAAGGTTCGGATGACACAATACAAAATTACTGACGACCTCGATGCCCTGCTGACCGTGCTGCCGGGGCATATTCAGGAGCCTCTACGGGCGGCCAACCACGGTGATGACCTGCTCGAAGTTGTACTGGATCTGGGCCGCCTGCCAGAAGCCCGTTTTGTGAGCGATGAAGTCACCCTGAGCAGTAATGAGATCAACCAGGCCGATCTCAACTACATCGTCTCCCGTATTGGTGAGTTTACCGCTGACAACCGCGCCGGCATCGAACGCACCCTGCACCGTATCTCCTGCCTGCGTAACCGCCAGGGCAATATCATCGGCATGACCTGCCGGGTGGGACGCNNGGTCTACGGCACCATCGACATCATCGAAGACATCGTGCAGTCGGGCAAGAGCATCCTGCTCTTGGGCCGCCCCGGCGTGGGCAAAACCACCCTGCTGCGCGAATCGGCACGCGTGCTGGCCGAAAAGAAACGAGTCGTCATCGTCGACACCTCGAACGAGATCGGCGGTGATGGCGATATCCCGCACCCATCCATCGGGCGGGCNCGCCGTATGCAGGTGCCCACGCCGGCGCTGCAGCACGAAGTGATGATCGAGGCGGTCGAGAATCACATGCCCGAGGTCATCATCATCGATGAGATCGGGCGCGAGCGCGAAGCCATGGCGGCGCGNACCATTGCCGAACGCGGTGTGACGCTGATCGGCACGGCGCACGGCAACAGCCTGGAAAACCTGCTGCTCAACCCGACCCTCTCCGACCTGGTGGGCGGTATCGAGAGTGTGACGCTGAGCGACGAAGAAGCGCGGCGGCGCGGCACCCAGAAATCGGTGCTGGAGCGGCGCGCCCCACCCACATTCGACGTGCTGGTGGAGATTCAGGACCGGCAGCGGTTGGCCATCCATCACGACGTGGCGGCGGCCGTCGATGCCCTGCTGCGCGGGCGGGCGCTACCGGCCGAGGTGCGTTTCCGCAACGCGCAGGGCCAGGTCCAGGTTGAGCAGGTGCAGATCGAAAGCAGCACCAGCCATGTCGCACGGCGCGCGACGCCAGCCCCGCCGGCGTTACGAAGAGGAGCCGTACGGCGAGCCGCCGGCCGTGGGCGCCCCGTTCGGAGAACGGTTCACCGCACGCGGCGTATTTACCCCTACGGCATCGGACAGCAGCGCCTGCGCCAGGCGGCCCAGAACCTGCGCCTACCGGTGCAGATCGTCGATGACCTGCGCCAGGCCGATATGGTCATCACCCTGAAGAACTACTACCGTAAACAGCCTCAACCGCTGGCCGAGGCGGCGCGCGGCGTTGCCGTCTACGTGCTGCGCTCCAATACCGTGACCCAGATGGAAATCTGCCTGGCCGACGTGTTTGGCCTCTCCGTCCAACCGGTCGACACCTTCTCCCAGGCGATGCAGGAAGCACGCGATGCGATCCAGCACGTCCTGTCGGGGGCGGCGACGGTGGAACTAACGCCACAGGCCGCGTACGTGCGCCGTCTGCAACACCAGTTGGCCCGCGAGGCCAACCTCCTGTCACACAGCTACGGGCGCGAGCCGCAGCGGCGGGTACGCATCTACCGTGAGTAACGCGTGAGCCGGTTCATCACCTTCGANGGGCCTGAGGGCAGCGGTAAGACGACGCAGATTGCCCTGCTGGCAAATCGGCTGAGCGCCGCCGGTTATGCCGTGCTGGCCACACGCGAACCGGGCGGCACAGCCATCGGCGANCCGCGGGCCCTGCTGCTCGACGCGGCACANCGACGGATGTCCGCCACGACCGAGGTCCTGCTGTTTTCGGCCGCCCGCGCNCAACACGTCAACCAGGTGATTCGCCCGCATCTGNNGCGCGGGGGTGTGGTGCTGTGCGACCGCTATGCCGACTCGACCCTGGCCTACCANGGGTATGGCCGTCAGCTCGACCTGCCGACGCTGCGTGTCATCACCGCGTTTGCCACCGGTGACCTGTGGCCCGACCTGACCATCTACCTCGATCTGCCGGTCGAGCTGGGCCTGCAGCGCAAACAGGCCGGCTACGCCGATGAATGGAACCGCATGGAGGCGCAGGCATTGGAATTTCACGCCCGCGTGCGGGTCGGCTACCTTACGATGGCGCAGGCCGAACCGCAGCGCTGGCTGGTGATCGACGCCACGCAGCCGGTCGATTGGATTGCGGCGGCGATTGCGCGGCGGGGGTTGGGGGAGAGAGGGGGAGAGGGAGAGAGGGGGAGAGGGAGAGAGGGGAGGTGAGGGGTGAAACTGATTATGGCGATTGTGCACAGCGATGATGCCAGGGGTTTGCTCGATGTGTTGACCCGNGCGGGGTATAGTTCGACGGTGATCAGCACGACGGGCGGGTTCCTGCGCGAGGGTAATTCGACGATTATTGTCGGCACGGAGGATGCNGGGGTGGATGAGATCCTGCGCCTGGTGCGCGAGAGNCCACGCACCCGACGGCATCACGTCAATCCCTTGCCGCCGATCATGGAGCCGGGCGAGTTGTACCTGCCGACGCCGGTCGAAGTGGCGGTGGGAGGCGCTACGGTCTTTGTACTCAACGTCGAGCGCTTCGAGAAGTACTGAGGGTCAATCCATCACGCCAAAGTCGCCGCTGCCGCCCGGTATCGACGGCATCACGTCAATCCCTTGCCGCCGATCATGGAGCCGGGCGAGTTGTACCTGCCGACGCCGGTCGAAGTGGCGGTGGGAGGCGCTACGGTCTTTGTACTCAACGTCGAGCGCTTCGAGAAGTACTGAGGGTCAATCCATCACGCCAAAGTCGCCGCTGCCGCCCGGTATCGACGGCATCACGTCAATCCCTTGCCGCCGATCATGGAGCCGGGCGAGTTGTACCTGCCGACGCCGGTCGAAGTGGCGGTGGGAGGCGCTACGGTCTTTGTACTCAACGTCGAGCGCTTCGAGAAGTACTGAGGGTCAATCCATCACGCCAAAGTCGCCGCTGCCGCCCGGTATCGACGGCATCACGTCGAAGCCCTGCCGCCGATCATGGAGCCGGGCGAGTTGTACCTGCCGACGCCGGTCGAAGTGGCGGTGGGAGGCGCTACGGTCTTTGTACTCAACGTCGAGCGCTTCGAGAAGTACTGAGGGTCAATCCATCACGCCAAAGTCGCCGCTGCCGCCTGGCCCGGCCGCCAGGTCGGGTAACGCATTTTCGATTTCTTCCGGGCTTTCACCGGCCTCGAGACGTTCGACGACCTCGTGGAACTCGTCGCCCAGGTCTTCCCCATNTTCCTGACTCATGCGTTTCATCCAGCGTGCCATCGAGCGGGNGTCGTTTTCGTCCAGGTCACCGAGCATGTTCGTGTCGGCCAGGGTTTCCATCCGGCTCTCTTCGGAGCGCAGAACCGCAACCCGCGAGATCAGGCGGCGGGCTGTTGNCCCACCGCAGCGTGGGCACACGGGCGTCCCTGCGGCCGCGGCCGCCATGGAGCGCCACAGCAGGCTGACCCGGCGCTGACAATCGTGACAGTAATACTCGTAGATCGGCATTGCACTTGCCCTTCTTGTGTATTGATGATGGCGAAATTATAATGAGATCGGCGATGCAAATCAAATCGCGAATCGGGTAGGGTTGGATGTTATCAAAGGGTACGGTATGGCAGATCTGACGACAGAAGAACTGGCGCTGTGGTATGGCAGCCTGCAGCAGCCGCCCGCTGCTGGTGGTGATCAGCGGCCCATCGGGCGTGGGCAAAGACAGCACGCTGGANCGAGCGAAACGTTTGGGAACGCCCTTCCATTTTGTGGTCACCGCCACCACGCGGCCGCAGCGTGCCAACGAGGTAAACGGCCAGGACTACCATTTCATGTCGATGGCCGAATTTGCCGACATGATCAACCGCGACGANGCGCTGGAATACGCCATCGTTTACGGCGATTACAAAGGTATTCCCAAACACCACGTGCGTGACGCCCTGGCCAGCGGCCACGACGTCGTCATGCGCATCGATGTGCAGGGTGCGGCGACGATCCGCAAACTGGTGCCGCAGGCGATCACGATCTTCATGACGGCCCAGAACGAAGAGGAGCTGGTGCAGCGCCTGCAACGCCGGCGTAGCGAGGCGCCGGGGCAGCTGGAGATTCGTATTGCCACCGCCCGCCAGGAATTGAAGCGTGTGCACGAATTCGACTATGTCGTCGTCAACCGTGAAAGCCACCTGGAGGAGACAGTGCAGCAGATTCTGGCCATCATCACCGCGGAAAAATGCCGGGTGAACTGGCAGCCGGTGCAGCTATGAGCCATTCACCCTGGACCGGCAACCAACCCGAGCCGCCCGCCGAGCTGCCGCCCCCACCGGTGTCGGTGCACATGGCGATCCCCCTGGACAAGCCGCGCTGGAGCTATTTCATCCTCGGGGCGATCGTACTCGTGGCGCTACTGGTGGAGGTGCTNGAAACCGACGCCCTGTTTGTCTACGGCGCCAAAATCAACGCGGCGATTGCGGCTGGCCAGTGGTGGCGCCTGCTGACGCCGATGTTTCTGCACGCCGGTATCTGGCACCTGTTTTTTAACGTCTACGCCCTCTTCCAGTTGGGTCCAGAGACGGAACGGCTGTTCAACCAACAGCGTTTCCTCGTCATCTATTTCCTGTCTGGGCTGTATGCCAGCCTGGCGAGTTATGCGTTTACCACGGCGCCCTCGGTCGGCGCATCCGGCGCCATATTCGGCCTGGTNGGNGCGCTGATTGCCTACATGCGGCGTTACCGCCAGTTCTTTGGCCGTTCAGGGCAGCAGTACCTGCTGAACATGCTGGTGATCGTCGTCGTCAACTTTGTGCTGGGGCCGTGCAGNCCCGGGATCGACAACTGGGCGCACCTCGGCGGTTTGGTGGCCGGTTTCGTCATCGGCAGCCTGCTGCTTCCCGATACGCGCTGCCGACCCACATGGATGAGGCGGTGCTGCGCGATGTCTCTTCCCGGCAGCGCGTGGCTCGTGACCGCGGTCGGCCTACTCGGCGTGGCGGCGGGCGTCGTGCTGGTGACACTGCTGCGCGGCTAGAGGCGTGGCGATCGGGGTTGGGGAGTGACCGGGCATTTCGACGATCATGCGCGAGACGAAACCATCTAAAACACTGGGGATGCGTGTGCTGGAGGGGCAGCACATCCCGTACGAACCGCTCTATTACGACGTAGTCGATCACCTCTCGGCCGCGGAGGTGGCGGCGGTGGTTGGCCTGCCGCCCGAACAGGCGTTCAAGACGCTGGTGACGCTGCCGGCGACGCCCGGCGCCAGACCGGTGCTGGCCCTGCTGCCGGGNGATGCGCAGCTCGACCTGAAGAAGCTGGCCGCCGCGGCCGGTGAGAAGAAGATGCAGATGGCGTTGCAGCGCGAGGCGGAGCGCCTGACCGGCCTGGAGAAGGGCGGCATCTCACCGTTGGCCCTGCTCGACAAGGGCTGGCCAGTCTTCATCGATGAGACGGTCATCCTCTTCGAGCAGATCGAAATGAGCGCTGGCCGGAAAGGGGTTGGGGTGCTGGTGCCGGTGGCGCCGGTACTGGCCTTGTTGAAGGCGGTGGTGGTGGACCTGCAGGCCGCGGTGTAACAACCGGGCCACAATGCCCGCGACCGATTGCCGGTGCTGCCGCTGGTTCGGGGTTGGAGGCCGGGGTCATACCCCAGCGGCCGGCTGCGGATGACGCCGCTGGCGCGGGGATATTTGCCGGGTGTGGGCTGCGTCTTGTGGATCAGGACCAGGCTGCGGCGCTCGGCGAGGCCCGGCGCCTGGACCTCATGCACGCCGACCAGGCGACCGCCGAGCAGGCCGATGGCCCCGCCGCACTCAGCAACTTCTACCTGCGGCTGCGCGCCCTTGTAGACCACGACCCAGCCCCCACNGCGGGCTAACGGGAGCAGGTATTCCACCAGCACACGCAGTGGCGCCACCGCGCNGGCCGTGACGAGCCGAACCCCGCCCGCCAGGGGGCGCACGGCCAACTCCTCGGCCCGCCCATGCACAGCGCACACCCCACGCAGCCCCAGCCGCTCGATCATGTGCTGCAAGAACGTCACCTTTTTACCGGTCGCCTCGAGCAGGGTCATCTCCAGGCGCGGCCACGCCAGTTTCAGGGCCAGACCGGGCAACCCTGCGCCGCTGCCGACATCGATGGCCGTCAGCGGCGCCGTGCACAGGGCCGTCAACGTTTCCTGGCGGGCCGCGGCCAACCAGGGCAGCGCGCTGAGGGAGTCGAGGAAGTGGTGCGTGACGACGCGCGGNNGGTCGGTGATCGTGGTCAGGTTGAACCGCTCGTTCCAGGCCGCGAGTTCGTGCGCGTAGATCTCGAACTGCGCCANGCGTGTATCGTCCAGCGGCAGCCCCAACTGCGCCGCGCCCGCAGCGAGCTGATCGACCAGGCTCATGGCGTGCCGGCGCCGGCCGGCTNNGCAGCACCGCGGACTGCCGCGCCGCCGCGCGGCGGTAACCCAGCAGCCGCAACCCGTTGAGCACCACGATGACGGTGCTGCCCTCGTGCCCGATTACGCCCAGGGTCAGGGTCACAACGTCGAGCAGTGCGCTGACGATCAGGAAGACGATCATGGTCATGGCAAAGGTGAGGTTCTGCCAGACGATGCACACCGCGCGGCTCAGCTGGAAGGCGTAGGGCAGTTTGGCCAGGTCGCTGGACATCAGCACCACGTCGGCCGTCTCCAGGGCCACGTCGGTCCCNNCCGCACCCATCGCGATGCCCACGGTGGCCAGGGCCAGCGCCGGTGCATCGTTGACGCCGTCGCCCACCATGGCCACGGCGCCGTAGGTCGTCATCAGTTCGCGGATGGCGGTGACCTTGTCCTCTGGCATCAGTTCGGCGCGCACTTCGTCGATGCCGACCGCTTCGGCGATGGCGTGGGCCGCGCGNNGGTTGTCGCCGGTCAGCATGACCACCCACTGGACGCCGGCCGCTTTGAGGGCCGCAATCGCGGCNNGTGCCTCGGGGCGAACCGTGTCGGCCACGGCGATCAACCCGCGCAGGACGTTGTCCCCGACTGAAACCACCGTTTTGCCCTGTGACTCCAGCGTATGAATCTGCGCCTGCACTTTGTCGGGCACCACAACCGCGTGCTCTGCCAGGTAGGCGGGTGTGCCAATGTGCAGCGGCTGCCCGTCCAGGGTGGCGGTAACGCCGCGCCCGACGCTGGCCTGCAGGTCGCTGGCGCTGTCGATCGTCAAACCCTGGCCATCGGCCGCTGTGACGATGGCCTGCGCCAGCGGGTGTTCCGAGCGGGCTTCGACGGCCGCGGCNNGTGCGAGCAGGTCGGCGCCGGTCCAACCGTTCAGCGGGACGACATCGGTGACCCGTGGTTTGCCCACGGTCAGCGTACCCGTCTTGTCGAACGCCACCGCNNGCACCGTTGCCAGCGACTCGATGTAGGCGCCTCCCTTGAAGAGGACGCCGTTACGCGCCCCAGCCGCGATGGCCGACAGGATCGAAGCCGGCGTCGAGATCACCAACGCGCAGGGTGAGGCCACGACCAGCAGCGTCATGGCGCGGTAGAAGGCGGCGTCCCATGTCCAGTTCAACAGCAGGGGCGGAACCACGGCAACCAGTGTGGCAAACACGATGATACCCAGCGCGTACTTCTGCTCGAAGGTCTCCAGGCGCTGCTGGGTGGNGGCGCGTTTGCTCTGCGCTTCTTCGACCAGCACGATGATGCGCGCCAGGGTCGATTCTTCGGCCCGCCGGTCGACGCGAACCAGCAGGGCGCCGCCGCCGTTGATGCTGCCGGCAAAGACGTGATCGCCCACGCCGCGNNGCACCGGGATCGACTCCCCGGTGATGGGNNGCTGGTCGAGGGCCGACTGGCCGGTGAGAATCTCGCCGTCGGCCGGCAGGCGTTCGCCCGGACGGACGTCGATCAGGTCGCCCACCTCGAGGGATTCGACCGGCAGCATGACTTCCGTGTCGCCACGTCGCACNNGTGCCAGGGCTGGGCGCAGGTCCATCAGCGCACGGATCGCCTGGCGNNCGCGGTCCATGGCGTAGTGTTCCAACCCGTTGCTGAGCGCGAACAGGAACAGCAGGACAGCCCCTTCGGCCCACTGGCCAATGATGGCCGNCCCAANCGCGGCCGCCACCATCAGGAAATCGACATCGATGTGGCCCTGGCGCAGGGCGTTGAGGCCGTTGCGNNCGGCAAAACCGCCGCCGGCCAGGTAGGCCAGCACGTAGCAGGCTGTCCACACGGCACGCGCGCCGGCCCGCTCCGCCAGCCAGCCGGCCACCAGGGCCAGCCCGGTGATGGCGGTGTAGACGAAGAGGCGGTTACGCTCCCACCAGCCGTCGGGCAGGCGGAAGTCGTGCGCCCGGTAGCCCAGGGCACGCAGCTGGCCCAGGACGTCGGCCCGTGTGGTGGTGGCCGTCGCCATGTATTCGACAACCACCGTGCGGGAGAGGGCATTGACCGAGGCGGTCATGATGCCGGGAATCTGCTGTAGCCGGCGCTCCAACGCNNCAGCGCGGGTAGGGTGCGGCACGCCTCGGGCAGGTCCAGCACGCTGTGGTGCACGCCCACCGATCACCAGCCCCACCTGCTGGGCGAAGGCTTGCAGCTGCTCGAGCGAAAAATAGCGCGGGTCGTAGTCCACGGTCAGGGTGCTGGCGGCCCGATCGAGCACAATACGCTGGATGCCCTGGCGCGGGCCGAGCGTCGAAGTCAGGGCATCGATGCTGAGACGCAGCGGCGCATGCCAGGAGTCGGCCGGCGCGGGGCTTCGGGCAGAGCCTCGATAGGCAGTGTAATCGTGCGCAAGTGTGGGTTCATGGCTTCATACGTCTCCGGTCAGACCGCGGGCAAACTCCCGCCGCCGTTCGGCAAGCAATTCGTGCAGCGATGTCCGGTGGGCAATGTTCCATTCACCGGTCATCAACTGTTTGACCTCTTCCAACTCCAGCAGGAAAATATCGGCCGGGTCGGTAATGCGCCCATCGGCCACCGCCTCTTGGGCGGCAGCCACGGCCCAAATGCGTGTACCGGCCAGCCAACGCGCCGCGCGTCGTCCACGGCCGCGAGTTGTTCGGCGATGCGGCGCCGCCGCTGCACGTCAGCCTCCAGACCGCGGCGTTTGAAGAAGCTGGCGCGCCCGACCAGGGTCTGCTCAGCCGAACGCTGGCGTTCCATGAGGTCGGCCCATTCAGGCTGGATGGCGGCTGGCCAGGCGAATGTCTCACCGGGTGCGACCTCGGCCCAGCGCGGCGGCGAGCCCACTTCATCCGGCCCACGGTGCCCGTAGGTCGTCAGCAGGCTGGCACGTCGCCGCGCGCCCCGCCGGCGGCTGCCTGGGCGAGGGTCGCGGCGTAGGGGAGGCGTGGCCTGTCAGCGCGGCCACCTGGGGCGCGGCCGCGTCGGGCCACACCGTCTGTTGCCACTGCTGGACGCGGGCAGTGGCCGCGCGCGCGTCAGCCTGAGCTGCATCCAGGCCGCCTGCACGCCGACGCCCAGGCTCTCGATCTCTTCCATGACCTGCAGGAGGTCAGCCTGACCCCAATGGGTCTGCCGTACACGGTTGTACCAACGGCCAAGGCGGGTGTCCTGCTCAGCCGCCGCGGACAGCAGCGTTTCCAAAGCGCGGCTGCCCTGACTGCCCAACTCCCACACGGTCATTTGTGCACCGGGCCCGATGTTTCACCGTCCGCCGCCAGCCAGGCCGTAACGCTGGTACGGATGGCCAGCGACGAGATCGAACAGCGGCCCGTCGGTCGGCCACGGTGGGTTCATCTGGCCGGCGGTGCGCCGGTACGCCTCGCGCAACGTGGGCGCCAGGACCGACCAGGTGAAGACGGTGGGGTGTGCCGGCAGGATCGAACGGTCAGTGATCGGCTCCCAGTCGCGGCGGTCGCTGGCGCCGTCAGCAGTGGTTAGAGTGTTGGAATCACGAATATCGGACAATTTTAATTCTCCTCTTACATCCATTCTAATCGACCTACGCCCCGTGGTCAAAAGTCGTGACGATTTGAACGAATGGACTGAAGTGGCTATAATCGGAACGCTGCCGGTCGATTCCGCCCTTGCGCCGGGCTGCCGGCCGCCGCTGGCAGGCGTTTGCCTGCCGGGTCTGCACGGGCAGGCTCAATTTGGGTGCGGTCATTCAGAAGGTAGATGAGGAGCAGCGCAGCATGCGACATTTGGAACTGGACGGGCAGTCCCTGACGATTGCCGATGTGGTGGCGGCGGCCGGGGCGGCGGCGGGTGAGTTGACCCTGCACGTGACGCCCGCCGCGCAGGCACGGGTCNNACGCGCGGCCGATGCAGTCGCTGAGATTGTGGCCAGCGGCCAGGTGGTGTACGGAATCACGACCGGCTTTGGGGCGTTCAAGCAGGTCATGATCTCAGCAGCGCAGACCAGCCAGCTGCAGCGGAACATCGTGCTGAGCCACAGCGCCGGTGTGGGTAGGCCGTTCGAGCGCNNGGTGGTGCGGGCGATGATGCTCATCCGGGCAAATACGCTGACCCTGGGGTATTCGGGTATTCGCCTGGAGGTGATCGAACTGCTGCTGCGTATGCTGGAGCGGGGCGTCCACCCGGTGATACCCCGGCAGGGTTCGTTGGGCGCCNNGGGTGACCTGGCGCCGCTGGCCCACATGAGCCTGGTGCTGATTGGGGAGGGTGAGGCCGAAGTNGGGGGAGAAATCCTGCCGGGGCCGCGGCGCTGGCGCGCCGATCTGGCGCCGGTCAGCCTGCAGGCCAAAGAAGGGCTGGCGCTGACCAACGGCACCAGCCTGATGACCGCGCTGGGCTGCCTGGCGGTCGCCGAAGCTGAAAACGCGGCGGCGGTCGCCGAAGCCGCCGGCTGCCTGTCACTGGAGGCGCTCAACGGCACCGCGCGGGCCTTCGATGCACGCATCCACGCCNNGCGCCCCCACCCCCGCCAGATCGACTGCGCGGCCCGGCTGCGCGGCCTGTTGGACGGTTCCACGTTCGTACGNCGACCGTCGCCCCGGGGCGGAGCCGACCCGCAGGACGCGTACACGCTGCGCTGCATTCCCCAGGTGCACGGCGCGTGTGAAGACGCGATCAAGTACGCACGCTGGGTCGTCGAAATCGAGTTGAACAGCGCCACCGATAATCCGCTGATTTTTATCGATGATGCCACCGGCGCGGTCGATGTGATTTCGGGCGGCAACTTTCACGGCGAGCCGTTGGCCATCGCCTACGACTACCTGGGCCTGGCGCTGACCGAGTTGGGCAATATCGCCGAGCGCCGGCTCAACCGTTTGGTCGACAGCGCGGCCAACGGNGGGCTGCTGCCNCCATTTTTGATCGAGGACGGCGGGCTGAACAGCGGTTTTATGCTGGTGCAGTACACGGCCGCCGCGCTGTGCAGCGAAAACAAGACCCTGGTGCACCCCGCCAGCGCCGACACCATCCCGACCTCGGGCAACGTCGANGACCACGTCAGCAACGGGCCGATCGCAGCCCGCCAAGCGCGGCGCATCCTGCGTAATTTGGAGACGATCCTGGCTATGGAACTGCTGACGGCCGCCCAGGCGATCGACTTCCGCCGGCGTGCGCTGGGACCCGCGGCCCGCCTGGGGCGCGGTACGGCGCCGGTGTACGCCCTGCTGCGTGAGCACGTACCCTTCGTCACGCAGGACACCGTGATGGCGACGCTGATCGAGCGTGTGCGGACGTTGGTTGCATCGGGTGCAGTCGCTGGTGCAAAGCTGCCAACTTTCTGAAAAGTTGGCAGCTTTTCCACTCGACTGCAACGCCGGCGCCGCCCCGGCGGCGCCTCAGGCCTCGGACGAAACGTTCGTCTTCACCCACGCGCTGACCTGCGCGGCTTCCTCGGCGCTCAGCATGCGCTGCGGGCTGCGTGCGACGCCGCCATTCTGACCGCGGGCGGTGAGGCCGGCCTTCCAGCCGGCGATGCCGAACTTGCCCACCGCATCACTGCAGCCGTAGAGCAGGCCGCCGTGGCGGCGCACCGCGGCCACATCGTGCGCCCGGGCGGCCGACACCAGGCGTGCGGCCGCCTCCGGCGCCACATTGGCCGCGGCCAGGATAACCCCATCGATCAGGCCAGCCAGCAGGAAGCCCGGCGCGGCGTAGGCCGAACCGCCGAGGATGACGAACTCGTGCGCGCCGCCGCGGCGCGGTACGCGGCNCGCGATCTGGGCGTCGTGGCCGCTGTTTTTCATGCCCAGAACGTTGGGGTGCGCCGCCAGGGCGGCGACCGTCTCCGGCGGGATGGTCACGTTGGTGATGGGTGGCACGCTGTAGAGCAGTATCGGAATCGGGCTGGCGTCGGCCACCGCCGCGTAATGCCTGGTCAGCGCGGCGGCCGTCATCGACTTCTGGTAGTAGCTGGGCGTGACCACCAGGGCGACGTCGGCGCCAGCATCGGCNNCGCGGCAGGTCTCGTCGATCGTCAGGCGGGTGCCGGCCAGGCCAGTGCCGGCGATGAGCACCAGGTCGTCGCCGATCGCCTGACGGCCGACCTNCCNAACACCAGCGCGCTCGAATTCGCTGAGGTGGGGCTGCTCACCAGTNNCGGTTTCCAGAAGCAGGAAACCACTCAGACCAGTGGCGCTCAGCCAGGCGATGTTAGCGACCAGGCTGCGGTCATCGACCGTATCGTGGTGGGTGAAGGGCGTGATCAAGGCCACGTGTGCGCCGCACAGGCGCTGGCGCAGGTGAATTCGGTTCATGGACAGAGCACCTCAGGGCTGCAATCTCCATCCGCGGGGCACGAACGGCAGGTAACCGCTGTACACCTCGGGTGTTGGGGTGGGCGTGGGGGTTGGGGTGGGGGTGTCGGTTGGCGTCGCCGTTGGCGTGTTGGTTGGGGTGGGTGTGGGGGTTGGCGTGGGCGGAGCGGTCGAGTAACGGATGATGGTCCCTCGGTTCCCACCGCCCAGCCGCGTGTCATCGACCATGTCGATCCACTTCAAGGCGGCATTGACCGGGCTGGCCTGCGGACTCCAGGTGTCGCCGCCGTTGGTGGTCCACAGGATCGTGCCGACATCACCGACGATCCAGCCGGTCTGCAGGTCGGTCATGTCGAGGTTGAAGAGGTGCTGTGTGGTGTTGCCGGTCTGCACCGTCCAGCTGGCCCCGCCGTTGGTGGTGCGACGGATGACGCCCCTGCTGCCGCTGATCCAACCGTGGTCGACGTCGGGAAGTCGACGCCGTCGAGGAAATCGGCGCCGGTGCCGGGGTAGGTGCGGGTCCAGGTAGCGCCGCCGTTGCGACTCGTCACGAAGGAGTCCCACGCCGCAACGCCGTAGACATCGTTGGGGGTGGCGTAACTGGCGTCGCGGATATTGATGCTCATGTTGGCAACGGAGAAGAGCCAGGTGACGCCGCCGTCGCTGGTGCGGAAAACGTAGCCCTCCTTGCCAGCGGTCATGGCGTGCAGGTTGTCATAGCCCTGAACGAACCAGAGAAAGCCGGTGTGGATGTCGCCGTTGGGCAGACGGGCGTACTGCTGCGTCCAGGTCTCGCCGCCATCGGTGGTGCGGAAGAGGGCGCCGTAGCGGCCAGAGACCCAACCGGTGCTGGCGTCGACCGGAAAACGCACGCCGCGCAGCCAGGGGTTGTCGATCCCCGGCGGCGTCACCTGCTGGGCAACGCCGGGGAGCAGACGCCAACTGACGCCGCCGTCGGTCGACTTGAGGATCTGGGCATCACCACCCACGACGTAGACGGTGTTGGCATCGACCGCATCGACGCCGAGGAAACCAGAGAAGTTGGGGTCAGCGGGTGCGGGCGCGGGGTGCGGCCACGCTGAAGGGCCGTTGCCCTGTTTGTGCAGGATGAGGTGGCCCGCGCCCGCCGTCCAAACGTCACCGTCGGCAGCGACGGCGAGACCGGCGATGTTCTGGGTTTGGTTGGTGGGGACGTTGGTCCAGGTCGTGCCGCCATCGGTGGTGGTCCAGGCCGTGCCCTGCCTCCCGGCCAGCCACCCCTGTTGGGGAGAGGAGAAGGCGATCGCATACAACGTGCGGGGTTCGCCAATGGCCTGGGGCGCCCAGGAGACGCCGCCGTTGGTCGTGCGCAGAAGGCCGCTCTCACCCACCGCCCAGCCATTGAGCGCCGAAGTGAAGGCCACGTCGTGCAGGGTCAGGGTGACGCCGCTGGGTTGGGGGTCCAGGAGGCGCCGCCGTTGGTGGTGGCGAGGATCGTGCCGGCGTTGCCGACGGCCCAGGCGTGGGCGGCGTCGAGGGCGAAGAGGCCGTTCAGTGCAACCGTGACGCCGCTGGGCTGTGTGGACCAGGTGCTGCCGTCGGTTGTGTGCACGATCGTCCCGACATTACCGGCCGCCCAGCCGTTCTGGCTATCGGCGAAGGCCACGGCCAGCAGACGGTTGGGGGTGGGGAGGTCTGGCTGACCCAGGAGGCGCCGCCGTCGCTCGTGCGCCAGATGTTGCCGTCCGCGCCGACGCTCCAACCGGCGGCGTTATCGACAAAGGCGAGCGCCTCGACGTCGACGGCGGGTGTGGCCTGTTGGTAGGACCAGGTCTGGCCGCCGTTGGTGGTGCGCAGGCGGTGGCCGTTTTTGCCGACGGCCCAGGCGAGCTGGCTGCCGAGGGCGGCGATCGCGGTCAGGTCATCGCTGCCGCGCCACCAGTTGCCAGGCGCCCGCGATGGGCGTGGTGGGGGCGGCCCAGGAGAGCCGGTTGAGGCCAAAGGCCAGGGTGGTGACCAGGGTGATCAACAGGATCAGTGAATAGCGTGTACGCATTCTTTGACTGGCGCCTTTCGGATACCATTGAGATCGGTGCACTATGGCGCACCGTCAGTCAGGCGCCCAGTATAGCATTATCAGGCCCGCGTGCCAAAGGCGACCCATTTGCCGTGCGCAAGCCAGGCTTTGCACTTTCGCCCGGCGCGATCGGTACCAGTAAGTTAAAGCAGCGCCATGGCTGCCGCACTCCAAAGTGACAACCCACTTGGGTGATGCGTCAGACGATGGTATAATCGGTGCAGCACCACACCCTCATCATCCGGGGTCGCCCATGCGTCCCAATCTCCTGGTTCGACTGGCCGAAGTGCTGACCGAGCTGTACCGACGCTGACCGTGCCCTAGTGCTTGAAATTGACTTGCGGAAAGGACGAATGTTGTGCAAGAGATAATTTTCCTGGTTGAAGAAGCGCCCGAAGGGGGATACGTCGCGCGGGCGCTCGGCTACTCGATCTACACAGAGGGCGATACCTGGGAAGAGTTGAAAGCGGCCGTACAAGATGCCGTAGCCTGTCACTGGGACAACCCCGGGCAGAGGCCCTCTGTCATTCGTTTGCACTATCTGCGCGAAGAGGCTATCACGGCATGAGACTTCCGCGTGACATTGGCGGCATCGAACTTGCCCGTCGGCTNCGGCCATACGGTTATCGAGTTACGCGCCAAACGGGTAGTCACTTACGCCTTACCACCACCTTGCACGGCGAGCATCATATCACGATACCGGCCCANCAGGACCTGCGCGTCGGCACCCTGAATGCCATATTGACTGACGTGGCTGATCACCTGAAAATCGACCGCGATGTGCTGTTGACAGCACTGTTCGAGAAGTGACATTGATTCCTCTCAACACCCCCACTGACCCCAGGCGGACGCTGCGGCCGCGATGTCGGCCGCATCGATGACGCCATTCGGCACCAGGTCGTAGACCGGATGCCAGCCCGGGCTGCCGCTGGTCAGCCCCCAATGTGCAGCCACCAGCTGCACATCGTTGATCGCGACCCCACAGCCAGTCGATATCGGCCGGTAGACAAACCGCATAATCGACACGCAGGCGCCGCGTTGAGCGGATTCCCATCGTAACTGACGGTTTCGACATAGCCGGTGTTGCCGCTGTCGCTGGCCAAGAGCAGGGCCAAGGCGCTGCCCGGCTGCCAACCCGCCCGATCGACAACTTCCTGCACCGCCCCGGCCAGGTTGGGTGACGTGAGCCAGCCCAATGGCACGCTGCTGTTGACCACCCATGCTGTGGATGCCTGCGTCGTGGGGGCATTCAGCGGCGGCTGCGTTTGGAAGTTGGGCGTTGTCCTGGGCCACCGCGTACGGTGACCCCACCGGATCGGCGCCGGCGTGGTAGGTGCGGTTCACTTCCAGCCTGGCATCAATAATGCGTACGTGGCTCGGCAGCGCTACGTTGCTAAAACGCAGACCGCTCAGCAGCTGATAACCGCTGGCTTGCCCCAGGCGCACCGTCGGTGCAGCCAGGTCGTTGTAGCCGCTCGTCACACGTTGGTGGGTGTCGTCGAGGCCGGCGGCCACCTGTCGTTGCACCGTCGCGGTATTCGGGGTCGCGGTGGGTGTGGGGGTGGGCGTTGGCGGCAGCAGGATGAGCGGGAAGTCGTGCATCACCGTCTGGTTGGCCAATACGACGACGTTGGCCGGGTTCGTACCAGGGAGTGCGATGTACCCAGACGGGCCACTCACTTCCACCTGATAGGCCTGCGCCGCCAGGTTGTGCACCACGTAAGCGCCGTCAGCGCCGCTGGTCACGGCCGTCACCGGTGTGCCGTTGCTCAGACGCACGTCGATGTTAGCGCCGGGCAAACCAGGCTCGCCCGCATCACGCTGGCCATTGCTGTTCAGATCGTGGAAGGCCGTACCGGCCAGATGACCCGTACCGGCCTGCGGGGTTGGCGTCGCCGTTGGCGTGTTGGTTGGGGTGGGTGTGGGGGTTGGCGTGGGCGGAGCGGTCGAGTAACGGATGATGGTCCCCTCGGTTCCCACCGCCCAGCCGCGTGTCATCGACCATGTCGATCCACTTCAAGGCGGCATTGACCGGGCTGGCCTGCGGACTCCAGGTGTCGCCGCCGTTGGTGGTCCACAGGATCGTGCCGACATCACCGACGATCCAGCCGGTCTGCAGGTCGGTCATGTCGAGGTTGAAGAGGTGCTGTGTGGTGTTGCCGGTCTGCACCGTCCAGCTGGCCCCGCCGTTGGTGGTGCGACGGATGACGCCCCTGCTGCCGCTGATCCAACCGTGGTCGACGTCGGGAAGTCGACGCCGTCGAGGAAATCGGCGCCGGTGCCGGGGTAGGTGCGGGTCCAGGTAGCGCCGCCGTTGCGACTCGTCACGAAGGAGTCCCACGCCGCAACGCCGTAGACATCGTTGGGGGTGGCGTAACTGGCGTCGCGGATATTGATGCTCATGTTGGCAACGGAGAAGAGCCAGGTGACGCCGCCGTCGCTGGTGCGGAAAACGTAGCCCTCCTTGCCAGCGGTCATGGCGTGCAGGTTGTCATAGCCCTGAACGAACCAGAGAAAGCCGGTGTGGATGTCGCCGTTGGGCAGACGGGCGTACTGCTGCGTCCAGGTCTCGCCGCCATCGGTGGTGCGGAAGAGGGCGCCGTAGCGGCCAGAGACCCAACCGGTGCTGGCGTCGACCGGAAAACGCACGCCGCGCAGCCAGGGGTTGTCGATCCCCGGCGGCGTCACCTGCTGGGCAACGCCGGGGAGCAGACGCCAACTGACGCCGCCGTCGGTCGACTTGAGGATCTGGGCATCACCACCCACGACGTAGACGGTGTTGGCATCGACCGCATCGACGCCGAGGAAACCAGAGAAGTTGGGGTCAGCGGGTGCGGGCGCGGGGGTGCGGCCACGCTGAAGGGGCCGTTGCCCTGTTTGTGCAGGATGAGGTGGCCCGCGCCCGCCGTCCAAACGTCACCGTCGGCAGGGACGGCGAGACCGGCGATGTTCTGGGTTTGGTTGGTGGGGGCGTTGGTCCAGGTCGTGCCGCCATCGGTGGTGGTCCAGGCCGCACCCTGCCTTCCGGCCAGCCAGCCCTGCTGGGGGAGGAGAAGGCGATGGCGAAAAGGGTGCGGGGTTCGCCGATGGGCTGGGGCCCAGGAGACGCCGCCGTTGGTCGTGCGCAGAAGGCCGCTCTCACCCACCGCCCAGCCATTGAGCGCCGAAGTGAAGGCCACGTCGTGCAGGGTCAGGGTGACGCCGCTGGGTTGGGGGTCCAGGAGGCGCCGCCGTTGGTGGTGGCGAGGATCGTGCCGGCGTTGCCGACGGCCCAGGCGTGGGCGGCGTCGAGGGCGAAGAGGCCGTTCAGTGCAACCGTGACGCCGCTGGGCTGTGTGGACCAGGTGCTGCCGTCGGTTGTGTGCACGATCGTCCCGACATTACCGGCCGCCCAGCCGTTCTGGCCATCGGCGAAGGCCACGGCCAGCAGACGGTTGGGGGTGGGGAGGTCTGGCTGACCCAGGAGGCGCCGCCGTCGCTCGTGCGCCAGATGTTGCCGTCCGCGCGACGCTCCAACCGGCGGCGTTATCGACAAAGGCGAGCGCCTCGACGTCGACGGCGGGTGTGGCCTGTTGGTAGGACCAGGTCTGGCCGCCGTTGGTGGTGCGCAGGCGGTGGCCGTTTTTGCCGACGGCCCAGGCGAGCTGGCTGCCGAGGGCGGCGATCGCGGTCAGGTCATCGCTGCCGCGCCACTGCAGTTGCCAGGCGCCCGCGATGGGCGTGGTGGGGGCGGCCCAGGAGAGCCGGTTGAGGCCAAAGGCCAGGGTGGTGACCAGGGTGATCAGCAGGATCAGTGAATAGCGTGTACGCATTCTTTGACTGGCGCCTTTCGGATACCATCGAGATCGGTGCACTATGGCGCACCGTCAGTCAGGCGCCCAGTATAGCATTATCAGGCCCGTGTGCCAAAGGCCACCCAGGCGCAACCGCCGCACGCGGGTCATTGCCGGTCAGATCGTGGAAGGCCGTACCGGAAACGCGTCGTCCAGCATTGCCAGCAGGGCGTGCTGGGCGGGGTTGGGATGGGTCGTTGGCTGGATCGACGCACGGGCCAGGTCATGGCGGCGCGCGGCCTGCAGCGTCAAAAATGGAGNAGCGCCCAAATCGGCCAACAGCGACTGAAGTTCCGTAAGGGCCACAGCATCGTCCGCAACCTGGGGTAGCAGCCCTTCCAGGCGCTGCCGTGCGGTCGGCGGGGCGACCGTCAGGCCATACACGACCGGCAGCGTGCGGTCGATCGTGCTCAGGTCACCGGGGCCGCGCGGTCGCCAGAGGGCGTTCAAGTCATCATTCAGCTGGATGAGGATGCCGAGGTGGTAACCGAACGTGCCGTAGCGTTCGGCCTCTTCGGTCAGCGAGCTGCACAGGGCGCCGGCGCGGCAGGCGAGGGCAAACCATTCGCCCCNCTTCGCGCCGATCATACGCCAGTAGTCCGGCAGCGTTGCCGTACTCGAGTTCCAGGTGAGGTCGGCCGCCTGACCCTCGACGACGCGCACGGCCGCGCGGTTGAACAGGTCCAGCAGCCGCAGGGCATGTTCGCGGTGTGCCGGCGGCTGGCCCAGCGCGGCCAGGCTGAGCTGTCCCAGGAAAGTCAGACCGAAGGCGGCGTTGACCGTTTGGGCGGGGGCAGGGGANNGTTCGGCCTGATCGGCGACGTCGTCGACCAGGTGGGCGGCGCAGAAGAACAGATGCCAGGCGGCCGCCACGGGAACGGCTGTCGCCACATCACCGCCCAGCGCCTGACAGCTGAGCAGGGGCAGGAGCAAAAAGTGGGCCGCGCACGCGCCGCGCTGGCCCATTCCATGATTTCGCCCAGGCCGCTGGACGACGCGTCGCCGGCCATGGCGTACACCTGAGCAAGGTGGGTCGCCACAGCGTTGCCGACCCCGTCCGGTGAGTTAAGCGCGGTCAATCTCCACCCCAATCATGCGCGCATCCCCCTGTTCTGTCTGGCTGGCTTTGACCTATTCTAGCGATGACCGCTGGCTTGGGCAAATCGGTGAACGTACGGCTGCGATCTACCCGGGCTGACGTTGGCCGACGGCGCGAGGCCTGGCCGTTGGGTACGGTCCTGAGCAGACCCGGCCGGCCACGCACAACGCCTGGCAGGCGAGCCTGCCAGGCGTTGTCGATCAGGTTGCGGCGGTAGAGGCAGGCATCTCACCCCAACCGCGCACGGTTTATTTCTTGCGACGCAGCGTGTAGACGGCGGCCGCGGCCAGGCCCAGCGTGGCCGGCACTACCGTTAGCGGCACAGCCAGCGGTAGCGGTGCGGCATCGACGGTATTCAACGTCACCGCCGTCGGCCCTTGAACCATGAGCGTTACCGGCACGACCACCAGGTCGGTGCCGTTGCCCGGCCGGGGTCGGGGTCGTTGCTGGTCACGCACAGGTTGGCGTTGTACGTGCCTGGGGCCAGGCTGGTGGAGTCGAAGGTGACGGTCACCGGTGTGCTGCCACCGCCCGCGGTAGCGCCGCTGGTTGGCGCCAATGAGAGCCATGGCACGTCGGACGGGGCGCTGCAGACGGGCGGCGCGCCACAGGTCATCGACGAGAAGGTGCCGCTGACGCTGTGCGGCGCCGCGCCCCAGCCGTCACCGATGATGTTCCAGGGCAGGTTCCAGGGCGCACCGCTGCGCTCGGCGCGGTGACTTCGACCGTGAAGGTGAAGTCTGTGCCGGCGCTGCCGCCGTTCCATGCGCCGCAGAAGGTCGGCAGGGTGGACCTGGACTGCCAGTAGACCACGTTGCCGGCCGCGACGCCCGACACCGGCGGTATGGCGCTCGAACAGCCGTTGGCCACGGGGCTGCTGTTGGCGCTCACCGCCGATGGTCCAGCCGTCCGGCAGGTCAACGTCGAAGCGGTCGCCGTATTCCGAGTCCGGCGAGACGAAGCGCGGTGAAAGAGAGCGTGGTGGGGACGCCGGGCATCAGCGTGGTGGGGGCCACCGCACTGAGGGTCGGCCCGTCACGTTCTCCGGCGCCGCGGCCGGGGGCGCTGGCCGGTTCCTCGACGATGCTCCAGTTCAGCGTGCCGCCGCCGGTGTTGGCCACGGTCAGCGTCTGGTTCGTCGTCGTGTTGGGCGCCTGCGCACTGCTCATGGAGAGCGGGTTCACGTCGATGTTGGGCGGTTGCGGCGTCGGCGTCGGCGTATCGGTCGGCGCTGGTGTCGGCGTATTGGTCGGCGTCGGCGTCGGTGTATCGGTCGGCGCTGGTGTCGGCGTATTGGTCGGCGTCGGCGTCGGTGTATCGGTCGGCGTCGGCGTCGGCGTATCGGTCGGCGCCGGTGTCGGCGTATTGGTCGGCGTCGGCGTCGCATCCGGCGCGCAGGCGGTGATGAAGGCGTCATCCACCTGCCACCACCAGCGCCAGCCGGGCGCCGCGTAGTGCCAGCGCACCTGGACATTGCTCTGGCCGGCCACGCCGGTGAGGGCTGGGTGACCAGTAGCGGGCCGCGGTGGCTGGTGTCCCAGGTGATCAGGTTGTTCCAGGTAGTCCCGCCGTCGGTGCTGGCATCTACATACGCGAAGTCTACGCCGACGCCGAGATCATAGTAGTCGTTGTTGAAGGAGACCGTCGGATCAACCATGCCGCTGAAGTCCAGCGAGCCGGTGGTCATGATGGTGTCCATCAGGCTGCCGGAGCCGCACCTGTCGCTGTCCGCGATGGCGAACGGGCCGACGCCGCCGGTCAGGTTGACGCGGCCGGCAGGGTTGGTGTTGGTCCACCCGGCACACCTGGAGCGACGCAGCCCGTGCTGCTGTTGGTGACGGTCCAGCCGGCCGGCGGGAAGGGATTGTCGAAGAAAGCCGCGTCCAGGGTGACCGGATGGTAGCCGGCCTGGCACTGCTGCGCCCGCACGGTGACGGTCGCCGTGTCGCTGTCCGAGGCGCTGCCGCCCGTGGCGCCGTACGCGGTCCAGGTGCCGGTGTTGGTCACCGTGTCGTAGATCGTGGCCTGTTCGATATACGAATAGGTATCGCCGGGCGCCAGGGAGTGGCTCATGCCGGTGAAGAGGTCCCTGCTCGCTGTCCACCAGGTCATGGGTGGAGAGCGTGTTCAGGCCGGTGTTGCGCACGGTGTAGCAGTAGTAGACGTCGAACCCGGGCGGGATGACGATGCTATCGGTCGCCGCGCAGACGGCCGGCACCAGGCCCACGGTCTTGGTCAACTCGATGGCATAGGGCTGTGGCGGGGCGCCGCAGATCTCCAGGCTCCAGCTCTGCAAGACGCCGCCGCTGGTATTGGTCGTGTCATCGGCCAGTTTCAGGGTCCACGTGCCGCCGGCCGGCGTGCCGTTGAAGGCCGCCAGGCGGCCCGGCTGCTCCGGCTGATTGATCATGCCAGCGACCACGGTGAACGTGCCGATGGGCAGGGCGGCCTGGTCGTCCAGTCCGACGTTCATCACGATCTGGCCGCCGGTGGCGGTCGCGCCACATCGGTGAACAGGGGCACGTCGACGCCGGTGGGCCGACCAGGTTCACGTCCAGGTCGGCCATCAGGCTGTGCGTCAGCACGATGGTGGCGTTGATGTCCGTGATCGCCGGGGTCACGGCGCCGGGCACTGTGATGGTCGAAGTGGTCGTGCCGGCGGGGCCGAGCGTCTTCGGTACGTCGGTGCTGGTGAAGGTGGTGCAGTTCTGTTGCGTCGCCTGGGGATAGATGCTGACGCTCAGGTTATAGAGGGCATTGGCCCAGGCCGGTGGCGCTGGTGCTGTCGATGTAGGCGTAGTAGGTACCCGCCTGCTGCACCGTCATGAAGAACGCCTCGGAGTTCGGCTTGGTCGTGCCGGCGCCGTTGGCGACCAGGATCATATTAGCGGCGTCGCCGAAGAGGCCCAGGCCCAGACGGGCGTCCCAGGCGCTGTTGCTGGTGGCGCGGCCGGGGTCCTGGTCCAGCGCCAGGTAGACCGAATCGCCGGCGTTGAGGCTGAAGGAGAAGACGTCGGGGTCGGTAGTGGCTGCCATGTTGCCGCTGACCCAGCCGTTGGCCGGCAGCGGGTTGGCCGTCGCCGTGCCGTTGTTGGGCCCACCTCCGGCGTGGGCGCCCCGCTCTGCACCCGCACGTGCAGGTGGTAGGGGTGATCACGGTGGTGGCGCTGTAGCCATAGGCGCACGTAGTAGGTGCCCGTCGCGGGAATGACCGTGCCGGCGATGGAAGAAGCGAGGGCGCTGAACGCACCGTCGTCGTCGTCGAACTCCAGGACGGTGGTCCCATCGCTAGCGATGATCTGGAGCCGCGAGTCGCCGGAGGCGTTGGACCACTGGGTCTGCATCGCGGCATAGACGCGATCGCCGGCGTTGGCGCTGAAGGAGAAGTAGTCGACGTCGTTGGCCGGGGAGACGTTGCCCAGAACCACGGCCTGGCTGCCGGCCAGCGCGTTGGCAGTGGCTGCGGTGTCGTTGGGCCAGTCTCGCTGAAGAGGGCCATGCCCGCGGGCGTAGAACGGGGCCGAGCCGGCCGCGGCCGAGCCGTCGAGGGCCTTGTTGTCAGGTGCGGCGAACTCCTCGATCTGGTACGAGGTTGGGAACGCGTCCTGCGCCGCTGCACTCAGCGGCAGCAGTGAGGCCAGCAGGGCCACGACGGCCAGCAGGTAAAGGGTGTACTTACGTTGCATGGGACAGAAACTCCTTTGGGTGCTTTCACGGGGCGAATACTGGACAGGGCGCTTAGATTGGTACGAACAGCGTTGCACCAAGACTGGGACAGGAGCTTCGATGTTTTGGGCTGGCAACCTCCTTACTGGGGGTATACAGGCGACCGGCTAATGATTCGTAGGCGGATACTCAAGGTAAGGGCGGGATGAGCGTTCGACCGTCCCGCAAAGACGCCACTGCGTCACTCGCAGCCAACAGAGGTAGATGGTAAGGCTGTCAATCTGCCTGACAAACTACTGGATGAGCCGAATCAAAGAGGTCAAATTGCATTCTACCACACGCACCGCGGTCACGTCAAAAGCGATGCAGCAATTCCAGATTTGGCGCGAAGTCGAGGCTTCAGCCAGGTTTGGCCAATACGAAACAGAATTGGCGCGGAGTCTGGCCGTTGGGTACAGTCCTGAGCAGACCCGGCCCACCACGCACAACGCCTGGCAAGCGGCCCGCCAGGCGTTGTCGGTCAGGTTGCTGCGGTAGGGGCAGGCGCTCCCACCCCTAGCGCACGAACAGTTTACTTCTTACGGCGCAGCGTGTAGGCGGCGGCCGCGGCCAGGCCGAGCGTGGCCGGCAGTGCCGTCCACGGCACGTCGATCGGCAGTGGCGCCGCGGCGACGGCATCCAACGTCACCGCCGTCGGCCCCTGGACGATCAACTCGACCGGCACGATGACCAGGTCGGTGCCGTTGCCCGACCGGCGTCCGGATCGTTGCTGTAAACGCACAGGTTGGCGTGGTACGTGCCCGCAACCAAACCAGTGGAGTTGAAGCCCACCGTCACCGGCGTCGTCGCCGCCGGCGCAGTCGTCCCACTGACCGGACTGACGCTCAGCCACGGCACATCAACCGGCGAGACGCAGGCGGTTGGGCCGCTCTCGGCATCCAACGACACATCGTCGAGGGCAAAGTTGGTATTGTCGCTGCCGAAGACCTCGGAGTTGAACTCCAGGGTGTGTGCGCCACCGTTGGCGTAGGCGCTGACGTCCAGTGTGATCTGACGGTAGGTCGTGACGCCGCACTCAGGTGATGCGCCGGTGGTCTGCCAGAGCTGCGTGTTGTCCATGTTGACTTCCAGATAGTCGGCCGCATCGCCGGAGCAGGCGCCGTTCATCACCCAGAACGTCAGGGTGGCCGGCCCACCCGAGGGATGGTCACACTCTGCGACACGCTGCCGGCCTCGTAGGCCGCGATGCCGCCAAACCAGGCCCACCAGTCGCCGGTGCGCGGGTAGGAGGTGCCGGCGCCTGTGCCGCAACTGGCGGCATCGCACAGCACTGTGCCGAAGTTGAGCGAGTACTCAGTCCAGAACGGGTTGGGCGTGCCGGCCTCGAAACCGCCGTCCGCCACCACGTTGGCGTTGGGTGCGTGCAGCAGGTCATACAGTTCCTTGGCGCTGCGCTGGGCGGCGGGCGGCGCGCTCAGCTTGGTGACGCTGCCGCCCGTAGGCACTGTCACCGGCCGTGGCGCCGGATCCTCATCGATGTTCCACGTCAGGTTCGCTGTGCCGGTGTTGCCCACGTTCAGCGTCTGGCTCGTCGTCGTGTTCGACGCCTGCGTGGCGCTCATGGAGAGTGGGCTGACGTCGATGTTGGGCGTCTGCGTCGGCCCACCGGGACCGCCAAAGTTGTCGANCCGGTCCAATCCGGCGTAGCCGTTGATGCCGATGCCTGTGCCCTNCGNCGGCGGCGCCCCGGAGCAGACGTAGGTCTGCGGCGATTGCGCCCCGCCGTCGATGTTGGTGAAGGAGATCGTTACATCATCGCCGACGCGNNTCACCGCCATGTGCGCCGAACCGAAGGGCGACGACAGAGCGAAGAAGCCCAAACCGAAGGCCGCGCCGTTGTTGCCGGTGTAGCAGGCGGCGTGACCAAACTGCATACCGCCGGCCTGATTCTGCACCTTGATGAAGATGTTGGTCGCGCCGGCGCCATAGTTCAAGAGCAGGCCCTGATAGTCCAGGCTGGTGCTGAACACCGCCACATCCATCTCGGCGGCGTCGCCAGTGCCGGGGGCGCTGTTGAAGGTCGCGCGGCCCATATTGCTGCACGTTGCAGCATTGCTCACGACGTTGCACGAGCCATCGCGTACCGTCCAATTCGGACCAATGGGGCCATCGGCGCGGTTGAAATCGTCCAGAACCGCGACGGTGCCACCCCACGGTACGGCCCCGCCACCGGCTTGTGCACCGACTGGCGGGGACTGCGTCTTAGTCAGGTCCACCGGCCNCTCCGCCGCCTGCACCGCCAGTGGCAGGGCGGCTGCGAAGAGGGCTACGATTACCAACAGGTAGAGCATTCGCTTGCGTTGCATGGGATAGAAACTCCTTTGGGTGTTTTCTGAAGCCGGACACTGTGTGGGCGTGCCTCGACCAACGGTCTGCGGGGGTGCGTCAGGCCGCATGAGGGTCCAGGTGTCTTTGGGCTGATGACCTCCTTGTTGGGAAATACAAAGGCCGTCGGCCAGCCGATAGCAGGCGGATGTCTGGAAAAACGGTCGGGGGCGAGGCTGACAGCCAGGCCGCGTAACGACAACATGGCCACGCTATGCATGGTAGGCGGAGATGATCTGAGGGCTGCTGCACAGCCCAAGATCGGTAAAGATTGGGCGAACCCCAACTTGACGGGTCCACAGTGGATTTTACCGCACATCGCGCGGATACGTCAAATAATACCTGGCCTGGGCCATGATACTGGCCGCGGTCTGCGCCAGCGCCGACCAGATGACCTCCAGGTCCTGGTCGGCCGTGCGCCAGCTGCTGAACGCGGCGCGGATGGCCGGCGTCCCATGCAGGATGGTGGGGGTGACGAAGGCGGCGCCGCTCTCCCGCACCATGGCGATGATCTGTGGACTCAAAGCGGGGTCATGCGGGGTAAAGCAGACGATGTTGAGCCGCACCGGCGCCAGCAGGTCGAAGAACTCCGACTGTGCAATGCGTTCACCCAGGGTGCGGGCCAGCCGGCAGTCCCGCTCCACGATCTCACGGCAACCCTCGGCGCCATAGGCCAGCAGGGTGAACCATGCCGGCAGCGCCCGCCAGCGGTGCGNGCTCTCCGGCGCCAGGTGGATCGGCTCCGGGTCCGCGGTCGAAAGGCCCAGGTAGGCCGAGAGGTTGGCAAACACNNATCGAGCCAGGTCGCGGCGGCGGGTGAGCGCGACCGCCGAGTCGTAGGGCACGTTGAGCCATTTGTGCAGGTCGATGCCGATCGAGTCGGCGCACTCCCATCCCTCAACAGCGGCTGCAANGGCCGGCGAGAGGCTGGCAAAGCCGCCGAAGGCCGCATCCACGTGTAGCCAGAAGCCGTAGCNGCGCTTCAGGCGCGCCAGCCCGTCGAAGTCGTCGAAGTCGCCGGTGTTGACCGTGCCCGCGCTGGCGATCACGACGCAGGGACCGGCCGCTGCGCCAAGCTGTCGCTCCAGCGCCCCCAGATCCATCGCTTCCCGGCCCGGCAGATGAGCGATACCCTGCCAGCCCGCCCGCCCCAGGCCCAGCATCGAAAGCGCCTTGGTCGCGCNTGCGTGCGGCGTCGCGGCCAGGATCTCGATGGGGGCAGGCCGGCCAACCCCTGNCTCGGAGACGCGTACGCCCTGCGCTCGCCCCACCCATTCCCGNNCCAGGGCCAGGCCCACGAAGTTGGCCATGGTGGCGCCGCTGACGAAGGCGCCGGTGAACGCCTCGGGCAGCCCGAACAGCGTGCGCAGCATCGTCAGCGTCTCCTGTTCAAGCCGCAGCGCGGTCGCGCCGTCCAGCCACGAGATGGGGTTCTGGTCGAAGGTTGCGGTCAGCCAGTCCCCCACGAGCGCGGCCGGCGTCGTCCCGCCGGTGACGAAACCGAGGTAGCGTGGCCCGGCGCTGGCGGCCAAACCGGGCGCGACCGTGTCGCTGAAACGCTGCAGCGCACCGGCGGCGCCGATTCCGGTCGCGGGCAGGGAGGCGGCCGTGTACGGATAGGGCGCAGTCACGACCGGCGTCGTATCCAGCCGCGCCAGCACCCCGGCCGCATAGGCGCTCAGCGTGGCCAGCAGTGCGGGCAGTTGTTCTCGATCATTGGCAAGCTGTGGATACATCAATTTTCTCAGGCAAGGTGGGATTATCGACGGAAAAGTTCATGCCAACCGCTAGCCAAGCCGGCGCCAGAGCCGTCTTGTGTGAACCAGTTGTGGCCTATTCATTTGAGACCGCTCTATTGACATGGCCATTATACATTCAATGTAACTGCTCAGCCAGCCGTTCAGAAACCCGGTTTTTGTCTCGCAGACCAGGGTCATGGCGCGATGAAAAGCCGTTGTCCAGGCGAAAACCTTCAAACTGCTCGCGCCATACCTTGTCCGGCAACCGCCGCCGGCTGCGACGCCATACCCCAACCCGCGCTCAGGGGCGTTCGCTCACCTGCACGGCAAAATCCTGGCCCGCCCAGCGGTCCTCGCGCGACCAGTGAATGGTGAAATGCACCATTGTTGTGGGCGCTAACTGCGTCGTCTCCAGGTCGGCGATGTGGACGCCCAGGCCGGTATCGACGGTTTCCAGGTCACGCACGGTCTGCCAATCATCGGCCGACCAGCGCACCAGGGCCGGCGCCAACAGCTCGACGCGCAACACCCGGCCGACCAGAATTGTGCGGCGCTTCTGGTTGAAACGCCAGGTCGCGTGCGACGCGGTGACTTTGTCGACCAGGTAGCGCTGTACGGTCTGGCGCGGCATGTCGAACACCCGACCATCGCGCAGGGAGCGCCGCAGTTTGACATACTCGGCGTGCGCCCAGGCCAGCGGCATCGCCGAGCCGGTCGCCTGGCCGAGGAACAACCCCGCATCCGTCAGGTCGGGCGCATCCCACACCTGTTCGGGCAGCAGGCCGCCGACGTTGGCAAACCCCTCCAGGGTCGTCAACAGCCGCGCTGCCGCCGGGGCGCCCGCGGCCAATTCGTAGTGCCCGCGCTCGCCCGTCAGCANGGGCCAGGCGCGGCCCACGCCCGTGCCATCAAACGGCCGGCCGTCCTCGTGCTCGCCGTAACCGTCGTCGTTGTAGCGGCGCCAGGCCGGGCCAGCGGNGGTTTCGACCTTGAGCCGCGCGTCGATGATCCGCACGGTGTCGACGATACGCGGGTCGTCCGCGGCGCGCAGCCCGAAACGCACCAGGGCCAGCGCGTCCGGGCTGATGATCTGTGCGGCCGGCTGGCTGCTTTCGCCGGGCGGGCGATTTTTGATCGGCACGAAACCGCCGACCGGCGAGGCCGCATCGGCCACTTCGGGCGGCGCATCGCGGATGTAATAACCCTCCACGCCGACCGCGCNGGCCAGGTCGGCGCCGGCGACGTAGGTCCAGTGTTCGATGCTGTCGTTCCAGGCGTCGGCCGTNNCGCGCAGGTAGGCGCCAACCGCGGACTCCCCATTCAGGTCGGCCAGGTCGGCGGCGACGAGCAGGGCCGCGACCTCGACCGCCAGGGTGAAGGGCGAATAACCGGGGCNCTCTTCCCAGCGGTCCCGGGNCGTCACCGGCCCATTGCGCACCAGGTAACCGGCGGCCCGCCGCACCATCGGCCAGAAGCGGCCGCCCGCCCGCAGCTCGACCGCCCCCGTCTGACGCGCCAGCTCGACCAACAGGATTGGGAAGGCCGTTTCGTCCATCTGCACGCCGGCCCAGTAGGGCCGCCCGTCCAGCCACATGTTCTGCGGCCAGTGGCCGTCGGCATTCTGGGTCACCTGCAGGTACTCCAGCACGCNGGCGCATCGACCAACGCCGGCGGCCAACAGCCCGCCCGCAACCTCCACCAGGTCACGCGGCCACACGAGGTGGTAGCCGCCCAGGTCGTCGTCGCCCTTGCTGGCGCCCCAGGGAATGGAGAGGCTGGCGATCAGCCCGCCGGGGAAGTGTTTGGCCTCGTGGACACGCAACACCGCGCTGCTCACGCGGTACAGGTCTGGCCCGGCCGTCCCGGAAGGTACGGGCGGCAGATCGGTCAGGGTTCCCTGCCAGGCCTGCCAGTCGCGAAGGTACCTGTCGAGCGCGGCGTCGAAGCCATCGAACAGGCTGGCCAGCGCACGCTGGCCCGCTTCGTAGACGTTGCCCCCAAAACCGAGGGCCAGCACGAAGGCGCCGTCAGCCGCGTTCAGGTCCACCTCGCCGGTGAGCGCCACGTTGCCGTTCTCCGCCTGGGTGTAGCGCCACACCATCTGCTTGTGGCGCGCCAGGTCCTGCCAGCCATCGGAGACGCCCACGAACCCGGCNNGGCGCGCCAGCCACGGGACTGAGCAGGCCAGGGCCAACGTATTGTCATCCTGTTGCGCGCAGAGCATGGGCACGCCCTTGTAGTCGTCGAGCCAGGCTGTGTTGCCCGCGCCGCGGTTGCCCAGGTGGGGCGCCAGCAGCGCGTACAGGCGATAGTCGGCCAGTGTACCGCGCAACGGCGTGAAGCGTGTGCGTTGCAGCAGCGCGTCGCGTTTGGGGTCGGCGATCACCTCCTTTTCGATACGGTAGCGGCCCTGCTCACACGTGTTCACCAGGCGATAGGCCGGCACGCCGGCGGCCAACCAGGCGACCTGGTGCGTTGTCTGCCGCTTCTCCTCGGAGAAGAAGTCGCNGCCATCGGTGACGATCAGGCCCAGGTCGCGNNTGGCGGCCTGATCGACCCGCGGGCAGTAGATTTCATTGAGGATGCCGTGACTCAGGGTAAACCAGACGCGGCTGAGCGGCGACAGCGCCGCGCCAACGCCGCTTTTGGCGCTGGAGGTCCAGCGCGGTGCGATGCCGGGCCAACCGGGCGCCGATTGTTGTGGTTCGGGCATGGTGTTATCCTGTCGTTGCGAGGTACGCCCCTACGATTGGGCGGTATTACCGAAAGGCGAAGTGGGTTGACTTCCCTCGCCCGCGCTGAGGGTTGATTGCATTGTAGGCGGGATCGATGGAATGTCAAGCCGGTTCAGAGCGGCGCCAGCAATTCCAAATCTGAGCTTAACGGCCACGCCCACTCCAGGGTTAGCGCAGTCGGACACGGGCGCCTCTGCCGGCGGTATTGCGACGCATGACCAGGCGGCCAGACAACCGTCGATTGTATTTGGCGGTTCCCCGACACTTTGTTATAATGGGCGCCTTTGTTGGTTGGCGCCCTTGTACCGTCCCATCCAGTCCCCCGTCGGGTCGTCCATGTCGTGTACCCCGAGTCTATCACTCTGAATACCCGCATTCACCAGTGCACAGAGCGGGAACAATCGTTCGCATTCGTCATGAATGTCACTCAAAGTGTGGCCGGCCGACGCTGAGCTGCCGGACACCTCATATGATTGGTGGGCAGGCGTTCGATCGCCAGAGCCGGGCTAACGCTTTGCCAAAAACCATCACCGATTCCCCCGTTCGTTGAGGAGAACGAGACATGATACTTCACAGTGTGCTCATTCTGTTGCTGGTGATCGGCGCCATTTGGGCAATCATCTGGTTTGCCGTCATCACCAGTGTCCCCCATGTCCAGGACGAATCGATCGTCGACAAAAGCACCGCACGGCTGCGGCGGCGGGTCGTTCTACCCTTCATCGTGATCCTGATCATCGGCCTTGCGTTTTCTTTTTACTGGATGCCCTACCCCAACAACCGGGCCTGGGCCTTTGGCGCCCCGGAGGTCACGGTCGATGTGATGGCCGCACAGTGGTCGTGGACGTTGAGCCAGGATACGATCCCGGTGGGAACCAGTGTTGAGTTTGCGGTCACCAGTAAGGATGTCAACCACGGTTTTGCCATCTACAGCCCTGCCGGTGAAATCCTGACCCAGGTCCAGGCGATGCCGGGTTACACCAACAGGCTCATCTACAAGTTCGATACGCCGGGCGAATACATCATCCGCTGTCTCGAGTACTGCGGCGTGGCGCACGATGTGATGGTCAAGGCATTTACGGTCGAGTAGGTCTGGATTCTACACCAACAAGGAGACGCCTGTCATGGATACAAACACCCACGAACTGCCGGCCTATGGCCAGTCCGACCGGGCTGTTCTGCGGGTTAGCCTCATTTATATGCTAACCGGCTTTGTACTATTCCTGATCATGGGCCTGTTGGGCCTGGTGATGCGCCTGGACCACGCCGGGTGGTACGTGGTCTCGCGCGACGCGTTCTATCGCATCATGACCGTGCACGGCGCCGGCATGGTGGGCGGTATGCTGCTGGCCGCCATGGGCGGTATGAGCGCCGCGCTGGCCCGCACGGTGAAGCTGAGCGTGCGCTGGCTGTGGGCGGCGTATTTCATCTACTCGCTCAGCGTGCCCTTCCTGCTCTACGCGGTGATCATCGGTAAATACGCCGGCGGTTGGACGTCGCTGGACCCGCTGCCCTTCCACGGGTTGACCTGGGAGGTCTGGGCCGGCGTGATGATGTACCTCGCCTTCCTGAGCATCGGGGTCGGTTTTGCAACCTATTGTCTGCCGATCTTTCTGAGGCTGAGCCGCAAGTACGGCGGGATCGGTGGGGCGCTGGCCTGGCGCTACCTCTTCTCGCGCGGCCCGGTCGACCCCAAGCTGCAGATCCCCAACGCCGTCGAGGTGGCGGGCATGGCCACCTCGATCATCGGCCTGATCACGGCCCTNGGGGGCGTTCTGGTGCTGTTCCCGCTCTTTGGCAAGGCNGGGGGCGTGGTGGCCAACGTCGACCCGCTCTACTCCAAGAACCTCATCATGCTGTTTGGCCATGCCATCGCCAACAACACCATGTACGTCTCGGTTGGGCTGGTCTATGCACTGCTGCCGGTCTTCACCCGTCGCGGCGGCCACACCTCCAGGCTGATCGTGCTCGCCTGGAACATGACGATCGTGCTGGTGTTCACGCCGATATCGCACCACCTCTATCAGGACTTCGCCCAGCCGCTGGGCCTGCAGATCCTNGGCCAGGTCGCGTCGTGGACCATCGCGCCGGAGGTGCTGCTCATCACGATCATCGGCAGCATGGCGCACATTTACCGCAGCGGTATGCGCTGGACCGTGCCCTCGATCCTGATCGTGCTGGGTTTCTGGGGCTGGGTGTTCGGTGGCCTGGCGGCCATCATCGATGCGTCGCTTGCGGTCAACAACCTCACGCACAACACGCTCTGGGTTCCGGCCCATTTTCACACCTACTACCTGTTGGGCGCCACCAGCTTCGTGTGGGCCTACCTCTTCTACCTGGTCGGCGACCTGGGCGGGATCGTCGAACGGCCCGCGTCACGTATTGCCGCGTGGATCTACGGCCTCGGCGGCGTCGGGTTCATCCTGATGTTCTTCTTCGCGGCGGCCGACAGTGTGCCGCGCCGCTATGCCATCCACCTGCCGGAATGGCAGATCTTCGCTAAGATCGCGGTCCCCTTCGTGCTCCTGATCACCCTCAGCCTGCTCTGGCTGATTGCTGACATGGCGCGTGCGATCGGGCCGGCGTGGCGTAACGTCAAGTCGCCCAAGGCGCCGCTGGCATCATGAGCGCACAGACCACGCGGAGGCCGTCGCGATGGCGGCCCCCAGACAAACGCACGTTGCGGCGGGAATGGACCGCCCTGATCGCCGGGATCATCATTGCGCTGGTCGCGGTCTCGCCCCCGGTCGATGAGCGGTCGATCAGGCCTTCTCCGCACATGGTGCAGCACATGGTGATGATCGTAGTGGTTGCGCCGCTGTTGGCCATCGCCTGGCCGCTCATTCTGGCCCTGGCGGACCACGCGCTTCGTTGCCCTGCTCAACCTGCTGGCGCGGCCGGCGCCGGCGTTGGTCCTCTCGCTGTCGACCGGAGCGCTCTGGTTCTGGCACATCCCGACGCTGTACGGCGGTGCGCTGGAGAACGCGCTCGTGCACACACTGCAGCATTTGATCTTCATCGGCGGGTTCGTCCTGTTCTGGCGGCCGTTGATCAACGATCGGCTGGGCGGCGGTCACCTGCAGAGCAACGAGCGCGTGCTCTACCTCTCCATCGGCATGGTTGCCCACGGCCTGCTGGGGCTTACATCACCTTCAGCGGTGAGCTGCTGTACCCGCACTACGCCGACACGACGCCCGGCGGCCGCACCCCTGGCCGACCAACACCTCGGCGGCGCAATCATGTGGATCGTCGCGCCGCTGGCCATGGTGGCGGCGGCGCTGGCCACTCTGCGCGAGGAAAGCTGACGGCGCAGGGGTCGCGCCGCCCTTCGACGAACTCAGGGCGAACGGGTAGGTTTTCCCCGGCGTGCGTTGTGTGGGCGCGGCGTGTTTGGACAGGGTTGCCGCCGGAGGAGGTCCGCCGGGCGATGAAGTCGCCCGGCTACAGGACGACGCCCCGTCAACGGGCTTGTCGTGGTTTTGAACGAACGGGTGGGTTTTCTCCGGCGTGCGCTGTGTGGGCGCGGCTCGTGTTTGGACAGGGTTGCCGCTGGGGTGCCCACCGGGCGATGAAGTCGCCCGGCTACGGGACAGCGCCCCGTAAACGGGGCTTGTCGTGGTTTGGAACGAACGAGTGGGTTTTCCCCGGCGTGCGTTGTGTGGGCGCGGCTCGTGTTTGGACAGGGTTGCCGCTGGGGATGCCCACCGGGCGATGAAGTCGCCCGGCTACGGGACAGCGCCCCGTGAACGGGGCTTGTCGTGGTTTGGAACGAACGGGTGGGTTTTCCCCGGCGTGCGTTGTGTGGGCGCGGGCGTGTTTGGACAGGGTTGCCGCTGGGGGTGCCCACCGGGCGATGAAGTCGCCCGGCTACGGGACAGCGCCCCGTAAACGGGGCTTGTCATGGTTTGGAACGAACGGGTGGGTTTTCCCCGGCGTGCGCTGTGTGGGCGCGAGCCGTGTTTGGACAGGGTTGCCGCTGGGGGTGCCCACCGGGCGATGAAGTCGTCCGGCTACGGGACAGCGCCCCGTAAACGGGGCTTGTCGTGGTTTGGAACGAACGGGTGGGTTTTCCCCGGCGTGCGTTGTGTGGGCGCGGCTCGTGTTTGGACAGGGTTGCCGCTGGGATGCCCGCCGGGCGATGAAGTCGCCCGGCTACAGGACAACGCCCCGTGAACGGGGCTTGTCGTGGTTTGGAACGAACGGGTAGGCGGCCTCATCCGCCCTTCGACAGGTTCAGGGCGAATGGGTGGGTGGCCTCAACCGCCCGTGGAAGGCGTTTGACGAACTGGGTTTCCTGCGTTACACTCTTATTGCCAATGGTTGCAATAATGATCAACTGCAAAGGAGCGTAACCATGTTGTACAGCCTCAAGCCGATGCACATCCCGGATGGGTTCCTCTCCGTGCCTGTCGCACTCATTCTGTGGGTAGTTTCCCTCGTAGTCGTTGCCTATGCCCTGCGTCAGGTTGGTCGTAACCTCGGCGAGCGTCAGGTCCCGCTGATGGGTGTGCTGGCCGCCGCCATCTTTGCCGGGCAGATGCTCAACTTCGCGGTTGCCGGCGGCACTTCGGGCCACCTGATGGGCGCGGCCATCGCGACGATCCTGCTGGGGCCGTGGGCCGCGGTGGTTGTGCTGACCGCCGTGGTGAGCGTACAGGCGCTGATCTTCCAGGACGGCGGCCTGCTGGCGCTGGGGGCGAACATCTTCAACATGGGTGTGGTGGGGGCCGCCACCGCCTATTTCACCTACCGCACGGTGCAACACCTCGCCGGCGGCAAACGTTGGGGCGTGTTCGTTGGTGGGTTCGCGGCCGGCTGGTTGTCGGTGGTGGTTGCGTCACTGGCCGTGGCCCTGNNGCTGGCGCTGTCGGGCGCGCCGCCGGCCAACGTCGCCGTGCCAGCCATGGGCGGTATCCACATGCTTATTGGCATCGGCGANGGGCTGATCACCATGGGCGCGCTGGCGTTCCTCTACGCCACCCGCCGTGACCTGGTGGTCGCCGGGGCCGCGACCGACGTGCGCAGCCGCGGCGTGTGGGTCGGCGGCCTGTTGATTGCCGTGGCCCTGGCGGTGTTGGCCCCGCTGGCTTCGCAACACCCCGACGGGCTGGAGTGGGTGGCGGAACAGCACGGTTTCCTGGGCCGCGCCCAGGGCGCGGTTTACCACATCATCCCCGACTACGCGCTGCCCGGCGTCTCTGACCANGGGTTGGCCACGATCCTGGCCGGCATCGTGGGTATCGTGCTGGTGGCCGGCGTCATGCTGGTCGTGGCCTATACGCGGCGCCGACGCGGGGGGGGCCTGAGGGGTTGGTGGAGGCTGAGGGGAACGATGTTGGCATCATGGACCTGCCTGTCTGGCATAGCGGCGCGCAGTGATTGTAGCAGCCCGTTAGCCTGATGCACACCCACTTCCTTGACCCTTACCGACACCGCGTTAGCCTGGTGCACCAGCTCGATGCACGGATCAAGCTGGTGCTGGCGCTCGCGCTCATCCTGGCTGTGGCGTTGACGCCGCCGGGCGTCTGGCCGATCTACGTGCTCCTGCTGGCCCTGGTGGTCTCGGTCGAGCTGCTGTCGGAGCTGGGGCTGGGCTACGTGTGGAAGCGCNNGATCGTGGCGCTGCCCTTTGCCCTGGCCGCCCTCCCGATGCTGTTCACCGTCCCCGGCGCGCCGCTGGTGAGCGTNTCAACTGGGCCCTGGTCCCTGACCATCAGNCGACCAGGGCTGACGCGTTTTATCAGCGTGCTGCTGAAGTCGTGGCTGTCGCTGCAAATGGCGATCGTGCTGGCGAGCACGACGCCGTTCCCCGAGCTACAGGCGATGCGGGCGGTNGGGGCGCCGCGCCTGCTGGTGGTCGTCATTGGCCTGATGTGGCGTTACCTGTTCGTGCTGGTCGATGAGGCGCTACGCCTGCTGCGTGCNGCCGCGCGCAGCGGCGGCGTCCCGGCGCCGGGCCGTCGACTGGGCGGCACGCTGCTCTGGCGCGCCCGCNNGGCCGGCGGTATGGCCGGCAACCTGTTCCTGCGCGCCTTCGACCGCGCGGAGCGTATCTACGCCGCAATGGCCNNGCGCGGCTACGACGGCGAGGTGCGATCGCTGCCAACCCCGCCGGCGCCGTGGCGCCAACGCCTGTTCGCCGCGGCGGGATTGGTGACGTTGGCCCTGTTGGTCGCGTTGGGTTACCTGCTGTGAGACTGAGGTTGCAGCCCATCCGCCCCTCCACCGCGGCGCGCCGCGGCGACCACGTATGCACACCACACCCGGCGTCGGCTGACGTCGCGCCGCCAGCCATGATCGGGACCTGAGGGCAAGAACTGCTCCATGCACCACACGATCGAAGTCGAGAACCTATCGTTTGCCTACCCCGACGGTCACGCCCTGGACGGCGTGGCGCTGCACATCGCGCCCGGCGAAAAAGTGGCGCTGCTCGGCCCCAACGGCGCCGGCAAATCGACCCTCATCCTGCACCTGAACGGCATCCTGCGCGCCCAGTCTGGCCGCGTGCAGGTCAGCGGCGTGGAGGTGGGCAGCAAGACCCTGGGCCGGGTGCGTCAGGCGGTCGGTCTGGTGTTCCAAAACCCCGACGACCAGCTCTTCTCGCCCACGGTGTTCGACGACGTGGCGTTCGGGCCGATCTACCAGGGCTGCCGNCCCGCCGAGGTGCCGCTCCGCGTCGATGAGGCGCTGGCTGCGGTGGGGATGAGCGATTACCGGGGGCGTGTATCGCACCACCTCAGTACCGGCGAAAAGAAACGCATCGCCATCGCAACGGTGCTCTCCATGCAGCCCGAAATCCTGGTGCTGGATGAACCGACGGCCGGCCGACCNCGCGCACGCCGTGGACTGATCACCCTGCTGCGCACCCTACCGCAGACGATGCTCATCGCCACGCACGACATCCGTATGGTGATGGAGCTGGCGCCGCGCGTCGTGGTGATGGACCACGGTCAGGTTGTGGCCGATGGGCCGGAGAGCCTGCTGGCCGATGCCGACCTGCTGGCCGCGCACGGGCTGGAGGTGTACTGATGGCCTGCACCGAGGCATTTGCCGCCACCCTGCGCCGCCGCGGTATGCGCATGACCCCGCAGCGCGAGGCTGTGCTGGCCGTGCTCCACGAACTGGCCGACCACGCAACGGCGGAGGAGATCTACCACCAGGTGCAGGTGCGCAGCGCNGCCGTCGACCTCTCCACGGTGTACCGCACGTTGGACCTGCTGCACGAGCTGGGCATGTTGGCCGTGGCCGAGACCGTCGACGGTCAACGCCGCTATGCGCTGAGTGGGCAGCACGGCGACCATGTGCACCTGGTCTGCCGGCGCTGTGGGCAGGAGATCGAAGCGGACACGACGGCTTTCGCCGCCCTGGCCGAAACGGTGCGCCAATGCTACGGGTTCGTCCTCGACCTGGCGCACCACTCGCTGGGTGGGGTGTGTGGCGTGCGCCGGCGCGACGAATTGAGGGTATCTGTGTCGGCCGCGTACGCTGGCTGGCTGGCGAGGGTAAAATGAGTGAATACCAGTACTACGAATGGCAGACCATCGATCGCGTCCTGACCGCCGCCGAACAGGATGCGGTGGACGGGCTGTCGAGCCACATCGATGTCACCTCGACGCGCCTGNNGGTCGAGTACCACTGGAGTGGGTTCAAGCACGACCCCAGAGAGGTGCTGGCGCGCTACTTCGACGCCTTCCTCTACTACGCCAACTGNGGGAGTCAGCGGCTGGCTTTGCGCTTCCCCAGGGGCCGNCTGGACGANAAACGCGCCCAGCCGTACCTGTGGGAGTACTGCTCGGAAGCGGTCGGCGACTGGCTGATCCTGGATATCTCCTACCCTGACGACGGGGGCGGCCACTGNGTTCAAGGACGGGCGCGGCTTTCGGCGCTGGCGCCGCTGCGCGACGATATCCTGAACGGCGATTACCGCATGCTCTATCTGGCCTGGCTGTTGGCCGCCGCGGCCAACGATATCGACGAGNNGCTGGAGCCGCCGATCCCGCCGGGCCTCAAAGAGCTGTCTGCGCCGCTGGCGGAGTTCGTGCATTTTTTCCAGTTGGACCCGTTCCTGGTACAGGCGGCCGCCTTGACCAGCGAGCCGCTCCGCTCTACGCCGGCGCTCGCGCTGGACGAACTCATCGCCCGTTTGTCGCGGGTCGAGTGCGACGCGTTTCTGCGCCGGTTGGCNCGCGGGGAGCCGTTGCTGACGCTGAAGTTCAACCGGCGCTTGCAGGAGTTGGCTGGCCCGCCCGTCAGACCGCAGCCGGGGGCGGCGCGGCGCACCTGGGCGGAGCTGCGCCAGACGGCGGAGCGGCTGCGCCAGGCGGAGGGCCGCCGCCAGAAAGCCGAGGCGGAGGCCCGCCGGGTCAAAGAACTGCAGGAGTTGGCGCCCCGCNNCGCGCAGACCTGGAGCGAAGTTCAGGCGTTGATCGAGGAGAAGAAGGCGCAGCCCTATGATCAGGCGGTCGCGCTGCTGGTCAAGCTGTGCGATCTGGCCGTCTTCCAGGACAGGCTGCCGGAATTCCAGGCCAGGCTGGCGGAATTGCAGACGCAGTACGCCGGCCGGCCGGCCTTGCAGAAACGGTTGCGTGAAGCCGGGCTGGTTTGAGATGGCCGGAACCAGAGTGAATCAGGGTGGCCTTCTTCGTTGTTTTCGGTCGGTGCAGGCGACCCGCATACCGCTCAGGCCAGCGTGCGCTCATAAAGCTGTCTTGACCGCCCGCTCGATCTTTTCCAAGTCGGCGCGTGGAGATCAGGATGTCATTGGCTTCAGCGCAGGCGCGCGGCCGGCGTGAAACCGCTGCGGCTGACACACCAGGATCGGGCGTTCAGGGTTCGGGCTTTGGCAGCCAGCGCGATCAGATCCTTCTCGCCGACAGCCTTACTCTGCCATTTGAGTTCGACCGCCCACCGCTCGCCACTGGTCGTCTCAGCCAGGGCGTCGACCTCCACCTGACCATCGGCGGAGCGGTAGGGTGCGACGTCGCTGACGCTGGGCAGCGTGAGACGTCCGCGGCGCCCGAACCAGGCGCCATCCACCTCCTGGCCGTCGAAGGCGCGCAACGCCTCGCGCAATTGGCTCTCCGCGCACGCCCCAGTTCGGACGACAGCCGGGCGTGTTGCGCTTCAAGGTCGGTCAGGAGCGGCGCCAGGACCGCGGCTGGCGAGCGGGTCCACCTCGATCCGCGCGTCATGGCTGCCGCCCAGTAGCGTAGCACGGGGTCTCGGTAGTAGTATTCTCCGCCTTCCTCGATCAGCAGATCCACCTCCTGCAAGGCGCGCAGGTAGCCGCGGGTGCCTGGGGCCCTTGCGAATGCGACGAGCCACCTCGGTAAGGGTCAGCCCTCTTCCACGGCTAGAGCCTGGAGGATGGCTTTCAGAATGCCGTAGCCGCGCCCGACTCAATGAGATGTCGTACAGGTAGCGGCAGTAGTTGTAGATACGGCCGTCGCGCGTCAGCGTCTCCAGCAGAAAGGTACGTTCCGCATCCTCGGCGGTCAGTGCGCTGGCTGCAGGAATCAGGTCGCCCATTCGGGAGGCCACGGCGTGGATGTAGAATGGATGACCGCCGGTCAACTCGTGCAGACGTCGACCGGCGCCAGGCGCTGGCGTCGCGCCCAGGATGCGTTCGATGAGAGCCAGGGTTGCATCGAGGGGAAGCGCGCCACTTCTACCGATTCTGAAGGTGTCGCTCCCGAATAACGTTTAGGGCAATCGCCCTATAAGGCAATCGCCCTAATACTACAACCGCACTTGTCATGCTGAGGCCCGTCGTTTGGGCCGAAGCATCTGGTTTGCCAGCGCGAGACGCTTCGCTAGCGGTCTGGGATGCCGAAATCTGGCCGCAACACCGGCTCAATGTGACATTGCCAGCGAAATACGGTTGTAGTACTAGAGTCAACCGTCCCTACGGGACGGGCGCGTACCCCACGCGGCATGGGCTAAAGTCGGGCGTCCCTACGGGACGTGATCGCGCTATGCCTTCCGCCCCGATAGGGTGCTCGACATTCGCCCTCCATCGCATCGCGTCCCGTAGGGACGCATGAATTGAGCTTCGGGACGTACACGTTCTCGAGCGTCCCGTAGGGACGCATGATATTCGCCATCTGCTTGCCTAATACTACAACCGCACTTGCCATGCTGAGGCCCGTCGTTTGGGCCGAAGCATCTGGTTTGCCAGCGCGAGACGCTTCGCTAGCGGTCTGGGATGCCGAAATCTGGCCGCAACACCGGCTCAATGTGACATTGCCAGCGAAATACGGTTGTAGTACTAGAGTCAACCGTCCCTACGGGACGGGCGCGTATCCCACGCGGCATGGGCTAAAGTCGGGCGTCCCTACGGGACGCGATCTCGCGCCATACATTCCACCCCGTCGCGGCGTTCGGCCCTAAAGTCGGGCGTCCCTACGGGACGTGATCGCGCTATGCCTTCCGCCCCGATAGGGTGCTCGACATTCGCCCTCCATCGCATCGCGTCCCGTAGGGACGCATGAATTGAGCTTCGGGACGTACACGTTCTCGAGCGTCCCGTAGGGACGCATGATATTCGCCATCTGCTTGCCTAATACTACAACCGCACTTGCCATGCTGAGGCCCGTCGTTTGGGCCGAAGCATCTGGTTTGCCAGCGCGAGACGCTTCGCTAGCGGTCTGGGATGCCGAAATCTGGCCGCAACACCGGCTCAATGTGACATTGCCAGCGAAATACGGTTGTAGTACTAGAGTCAACCGTCCCTACGGGACGGGCGCGTACCCCACGCGGCATGGGCTAAAGTCGGGCGTCCCTACGGGACGTGATCGCGCTATGCCTTCCGCCCCGATAGGGTGCTCGACATTCGCCCTCCATCGCATCGCGTCCCGTAGGGACGCATGAATTGAGCTTCGGGACGTACACGTTCTCGAGCGTCCCGTAGGGACGCATGATATTCGCCATCTGCTTGCCTAATACTACAACCGTACTTGTCATGCTGAGGCCCGTCGTTTGGGCCGAAGCATCTGGTTTGCCAGCGCGAGACGCTTCGCTAGCGGTCTGGGATGCCGAAATCTGGCCGCAACACCGGCTCAATGTGACATTGCCAGCGAAATACGGTTGTAGTACTAAGCCTAACACAAGATATGTTGTTCTGCAAAGACAGCCCGGCATAAGTTGCCAAGCCGCAGCACGATCCCACGATCCCGGCGCAATATGTCCCAGTGATTTTAACCGCAAAGGGTGCAAAGATCAGCCAGGTTTTCTGCCTCCATGCCGGGCTTTGCGATCTGTACGTTCTGCGTGGTTGAAGCTGCGCTACATCTGGAAGTGCCGCCGGCCTTGCAGGAGCGGTTGCGTGAAGCCGGGCTGGTTTGAGATGGCCGGACCCGGTATCCTGCGGCCTGGCGTGGCGGCCCTGCTGCATCGTCATTCAGGCCATGTATCGTTTTCATTCAGGCCGGCCGTTCCGTTATCGGCGTTAGCTGAACTTGAGCAGCCGCGCGCCACCAGGACTCCATCCTCGAACCCCTGCAACCGCACTGTGGCGCCGCCGGCGGGAATCTGCACGGTCAACGTCGTCGCGCCGTCGGGCGTCGCGGTCGAGCTTTGCGGCCGATCGTTCACGTACACGTCAACTTCGGGGATGTGCAACGTGGTCAGTTTTGGATACCATCCAGTAAGGCTTTCCGTCTGCCAAATACTTTTCGATGAGGATGCCAAGGAAGGCGATGCGTGTCCGGTATGGGTTGGGCAACATGTAGTTGGTGTGGAGGTCGTGCAGCGCCATGAAGATATCGATCAGCTCGGCGTGGAACTCCCGCTCGCCAAGCCCTTCCAGCCGGTCGCCGAGGAGCCGCAGCTTCTGCACCGGGTCGATGGCGTGCATGGCCCGTTTGAGCGGCAGGTGCACATAGAGATCCCGGATGAGGATCGTGGCCTGTTCGACGATGATCTTGCGTTGCGGCAGCGTGAGTTCGGGTTTGCTGTCCGCGAACTGGCGAAACTCGGTGATCGAGCGTATCTTGCCGGCCCGTGGCGCCCGGCGAAGGTCGATATTGTCCTGGCCATTGATCGGTTCTCCTTAGTACTACAACCGCACTTGCCAAAACGGGCAATCCGGTGATAATGATGGTAAATCCACTACCCTGGAGGCCCATGACAAGCGCAGAACTGGATCAATGGGCGGACGACTTCGCCGCCTTTCATGCTCGCTTTGCCCATTTGTTTGTGCGTAGCGAGCCGCGCGAGCAGGCCGCCAAGTACCTGCGAGCCTTGATGGGGCGGATCGAGCGCAANGAACGGCTGGCAGATGGCGGAAGTCATGGGGATCAGACCCCAGATGCGACAGAGCGCCTGCTGTACCAGGCCCACTGGGATGCGGTGCGCGATGTGTACGTGCAGTTTGTGCGCGAAGTTTGGNNTGACGCTGATGGCATCGGCGTGGTTGACGAAAGCGGGTTCATCAAGAAGGGCGCCCATTCGGTNGGGGTGAAACGCCAGTACTGCGGGACTGCGGGCAAGGTTGAGAACTGCCAGATCGGGACCTTCTTGAGCTACGCCAGTGCGGGCGGGCATGTCTTTATCGACCGGCGGCTGTATCTGCCGGCGGAGTGGTGCGCGGACGCCGAGCGTCGCGCCCAGGCCAAAGTACCGGTGGCTGTGGAGTTTCAGACCAAGCCGCAGCAGGCCATCGCCATGCTCGAGTCCGCCTGGGCGCACGGGGTACCGATGCGCTGGGTCTGCGGTGATGAGGTGTACGGCGAGTCCACCGCGCTGCGTGAGGTTGTAGCGGGCAGTGGGCGGTGGTATGTGTTGGCGGTCCGCACCACGGAGCCAATCTGGCTGACGCGGCCGGCGCTCGAGGCGCCGCAACCCCAGACGCGTGGTCGGCCGCGCACCCGCCCCGCTGGGCCGCGGGCACGCCGACGGCCACCACTGTGCAGGCCGCCGTGAGCGCGGGCGGCGCGCGACTGGCACCGCCTGACTGTGACCGAGGGCGAGAAAGGGCCGCTGACCTACGATTGGGCCTGTCGGCGGATCGTCGAGAGCCGCGATCAATTGCCAGGCCCGGACGGCTGGTTGCTGGTGCGGCGTTCGATCAGCGACCCCACGGGCTCNGCCTACTATGTGTCGAATGCGCCAGTGGACACCCCAGTGCTTAAACTGGCCCAGGTAGCCTCCACCCGCTACACCGTTGAGCAGTGTATTAAGGAAAGCAAGCGCGAGACGGGACTCGATGAGTACGAGGTGCGTTACTGGCATAGTTGGCACCGGCATATCACACTCTCGATGATGGCCCACGCTTGGTTGGCCTCGATCCGCAGCCAAGCGATTGAANNAAAGGGGGCCTGTGAACCATTCCTGGCCGAACTGACAGTGCCTGAAGTCCGCCGCTTGCTTGAGGTGGCTCTACCGTTGCCCCCGCTCCCGGGAGTTGCAGCTCGCCTGGTCNNGGACTGGCGCCGTGCCAAACGGCAGCAAGCTCGGCGCAGTCATCGCCGCCAGCGGCTGCTGCGCACCCTGACTGGCTTCATCCGGGGCGGTCAGTCACCATAACTGCGGTTGTAGTATTAGGCCATTGGTTACAAGTTAAGCGAAAAAGGCGATTGTCAAGTTTGGCCTATCTGCTGTTTTGCCGCATGATAGGGGCATGACAGAGACAACGACCACCAAACCAGCCAAGAAAACGAGTTCAGTACGGCATACCCGCGCCATCCAGCGGGATCGCAGTAAGCGACCGCTGGCGGCGCCACCTGATGCAGAGATCAGTCAGCGACTGACCGAGATTGTCCATCCCGCTACGCTCGCCCAGGCTGCGCACTATCATGACCTGGGGTTACGGGAACGGGTGCTGAACCTGCCCGTGATGGTGGCGCTGGTGCTGAGCATGATCTGGCGCCAGATTGCGGGCGTCAGCGACTTAGTGCGCCTGCTGCGTGATGAAGGCCTGCTCTGGGCCACGGCGCAGCCGGTCAGCCAACAGGCCGTGTCCGCACGGCTGCGCACCTTACCCGCCGAATTGTTTCAACGCCTGTTGTTGGCGATCCTGCCCCAGTTGCAGGAGCGCTGGCAGGTGCGGCAGCGGCCCTTGCCGCCCGAGATTGCCTGGGCGCAGCGCCAGTATCGCCAAGTGCTGATCCACGATGGCTCCACACTGGATGCCTTGCTGCGCAAGGTGGGTCTACTGCGTGAAGCAGACACGTCACCTTTGGCTGGCCGCATGACGGCACTGCTCGACCTGGTCTCGCGGCTGCCGCGCCAGGTCTGGTATGAAGAAGACGCCCAGGCCCACGATCAACGCTGCTGGCCGCAGTTGCTGGCGGCGCTCACGGCGGGTAGTTTGGTGATCTTCGACCTGGGCTACACCAATTTCAGGGTGTTTGCGCAACTCGCCGCCGCCCAAGTGACCTGGCTGACCCGGGCCAAGAGCAACCTGGCCTACGAAGTTGAACGTCACTTGCAGCGTACTGCGGCGGTGCACGAGTCGTTGGTCTGGATCGGGCAAGGCGCTGAACGCCAGTTAGTGCGTCTGATCAGCGTCCTGTATCAAGGCACATGGTACCGCTACCTGACCAATGAACTGGACACGGAACGGCTCCCGGCGCCGTATGCCGTCGCCTTGTATTGGCAGCGCTGGCGGATCGAAGACGCCTATGCCATTATAAAGCGTTTGCTGGGCCTGGCCTACTTCTGGGTGGGCGCCCAGAACGGCGTGGCCCTGCAATTGTGGGCCACTTGGCTGTTGTACGCCATCTTGGTCGATCTGACGGACGCCGTCGCTGAGACCCTCAACCGGCCTTTTGCCGCTCTTTCGTTGGAAATGGTCTATCGCAGCCTCTACTTCTTCACCCAGGCGTATCACCGGGGTGAAGCTACCGACCCAGTTGCCTACCTGGCGCAAAACGCCGACTGNGCCGGGATTCTGAAGCGCAAGCGCCCACGGCCACCTTCACCGTTGACCTTGCTCGATTTGACAAATGCGTCCGGCCCTTAACTTGTAACCAATGTCCTTAGGCTCTGATTTGGCGCGGAGTCCGCTTCAGCCGGGTTTGGCCAACGTGGAGCGGGCGCCGCGCGGCTTGCGCAGATCGCCATCGACGCCGTGCTACCGGCTCCCGCTGAGCCGGTAGCGACCGGTCTTGCGCGCACCGACGAATTCTATCAAGCCGCGAGCCTTGAGGTCGGCAATGTCGCGCCTGGCGGTTTTCTCGGTAACCTGAAACTGTCTGGCCAGATCGGGCGCCCCAGGCGTTTGCCCTTCACCGAGTCGAGCTAGAAACCAGCGCTGTCGCTCGTTTACGGCCTCATTTACTGGGACATTTACTGGGACATTTACTGGGACATTTGTTGGGACATCGTCTGGTTCACGATCTTGCACCACTGCCTGTGGATGCGGCTCAAAGCTTACTCGTAAGGCTGCACCCAACTCGCGCCATGTCGGCAGTGGGTGGCCACTTTCCCAGACGGCGCCCGTTGAAACGGACTACCGCAAGCGCCGGCAAGCCCCGTTCACGGGGCGCTGTGATGTAGCCGGGCGAATTCACACCTGCACTTGCGTCGCAGGTGCAAGTGTCGCCCGGCGGTGCGTCGGCGCGCACCGCTCCCCAGATCAAGCCACGACGGACCGGCGCGTCTGGGTCGATGAGCGCCCGGGTTCGGCATTGCGGTCAGGTCATCAAGATGCTGCGATTTAGCGGCGTCGAGGCTGTGACCGTACAGGCAGCACTTGCTCGAGCTGAGCAATTAAGGGTGGTAGGTCGTTTTGAAGGATCGCCCAGACAATGTCGAGATCAACATCGAAGTAGCCGTGGATCAGGCGGTTGCGNNCGCCGGTGATCTGGCGCCATGGGATGCCCGGTAGACTGGTTTGCACTGGTTCGGAGATGTGCGCCGCGGCCTCGCCCACGATCTCAAGGAGCCGCACAACGGCCAACGAGAGCATCTCGTCCGTCTCCAGATCTATACGCCCTCGATCCTGCACGAACTGTCTGGCCTTGTAAGCCGCATCCAGCATGTGGCGCAGCCGGATGAGGTCATCCCTGGGGATAGCGGACATCAGCGGCCCTTTCGACTTCGCGGCGGAAATAGGGCCAAGAAAGCCGGCGTATGGAGCCAACTTCGCGCTGCAGGAGTTCCGAAATCCTGCATGGCAAAAACGCCAGCCCCGGCACGTGACCGAGCCGAATTCCACCAGCACATCCACATCGCTGTCCGGCCGGAAGTCATCGCGCAGCACTGAGCCGAAAAAGCCAGCTTGCGGACCGCGGCGTTTGCAGAAGTCAGTAATGGCGTCCTGCGATACATCGATCTTCGGCTTTGCGGGTTTAGGCTGGTGTAGCGCTTTGGTCATATCGACGATTCCTATCTCCTGGCATCGCGCGTGCTCATCGTCGAGCACAGTATACACGGTTGCGACAGAGTCTGCAAAGACTCAGCGATTCTCGGCAAGCTCACGACTCAGCCCGCACCGAACTTGCCAACCCGTTCACCTCCCCCAGCCGTTCGCCCTGAGCTTGTCGAAGGGTGAGTTTCCCAAATCTGGGTTGTATCCGCAAGCGTGAGCCGCGACCAGCCCCGTGGACGGCGCGCCGCCCCGTAGTTGCGACTTCAGTCGCTCTGGAGGACAAGTAAAGTCGTCACTATGGCGCCTGCGCAGTATTCGCGACTTTGGTTGCCCTGGAGGACGACTAATGAAGGTTAAGAAATTGATCCGGTAATAGAGCAGACGTGTCCGTGTGCACTGCCGCCGGGGAATGAAGTTCCCCGGCTACAAAACAGCGCCCGTTGAAAACGGGCTAACGTATGCCAGACACGTTTTTCAGCCCCGTTGACGGGGCGTCGTGATGTAGCCGGGCGAATTCATCGCCCGGCGGGTCCGCATGAGGGACGACTCGTCGTCAATGGCTATTGCCGGATTATTTTTCAACCTTCATAAGTCGTCACTACGGCGCTTGCGCAGGTATTCGCGACTTTGGTTGCTCTGAAGGGCGACCAAAGCGTCCTCCGGCAGCGACGACGTCCAAACACGGGCCGCGCCCAGGCAACGAATGCCGGAGATGAAGCCCCCGGCTACAAGACGGCGCCCATCGAAACGGACCAACCGCAAGCGCCGACAAGCCCCGTTCACAGGGCGCTGTGATGTAGCCGGGCGAATTCACACCTGCACTTGCGTCGCAGGTGCAAGTGTCGCCCGGCGGCGCGTCGCGCGCACCGCTCCCCAGATCAGGCCGCCGCTGTCCAGGGTGCGCACCGGGGAGCGGCTGAGGATCCAGGACGCCAGCTCTCATCCTCAGCTCTCGACCCGGAAATCGTCTTTTGAATAGCCGAACGCGCTCAGCAGCCTTTCTACGATCCTCACGGCTGAACGGCCGCTTTGGTTGGCTTCAACCCACAGCGCAACGCCGGCGATCGGCAGAGGATCGATCATGCCATCGGGCGACGCCGCGATGTGCTGCCGGCTGCGGCCGCGGATACTGACGGCGACCTCGGCGAAGTCGGCGTGGCGGCCGGCCAGGACTGCGCACGCCGTGAGCATCATCCCGCGCCACGTCTCCAGGGGATAGGTCTCACCCAGCAGCACAAAGCGGGCAGGCCTGGCAGCGGGCGGATGCTGGTCGGGCAAAGCGCCTTCGTCGACCACGGGCGGCTCATCGGCCACGACCTGCGGTGTAACCCCTGGCGACTGGCTGCCCAGCTCCCTCCACCAGTCATCGTCCAGGCTGAGAACCGGCAGGTTTCTCTCGCGCACCCNCACCTTGTGTTTGACCAGCAGATCCACCAGCTCCTGGCCGTTGATCAGGCCGATGTGCGTCTTGTTGGCGGCTGTGGCCTCCGTTCGGGCGCCGCGCGAGAAGTCGCTGGTGGTGATGATGATCCCCTGTTGGTGGACTTGCAGCGAGCCGCGCAGCGTGGTCACGGTCGGCGCGCCGACGTTGGATTTCCAACGCTTGACCTGCACCGCCGCGCTGACGCCGGTCAGCCCCGTCGCGCGGTAGACGCCAACCACGTCGATGCCGCCATCGCCGCTACGCTTGGTGACCTGGACCGTGCTTTCGTCGAAACCCATGCGGATCAGGAGCCGCCNGACCAGCGCCTCGAACCGATCCGGCGGCATCTCGAACAGGTGGCCGTGCAGTTGGGCGCGGGTGGCATCGTTGAGCTTTTCGACCTGGGCCTCGATACCCTCCGGCTGCCACTGCACCAGCCCAAAGGCGCCCTTGCCNNGGCGCACAAAGCGCGATCCCTCTTGCAGCGTGTCGGTGTACAGGCGCGACCCCATGGTCGCCTCGGGCGTCAGGCCCTGGGGCGAGATCAGTTGTTGAGCCAGGACCTGCTGCGTGATCTCCTGGTAGTGCAGCGGCTGTCCGGCTTGCTTCAAGATTTCATGGGCGGCATCGAGGTAGGTCATGAGATTTCGTCCTTGGTAGTCATTTATCGGGCCGTCAGGAAAGCTGATCTCCAGGTGATACGGTTTTTGTCAGCGGTCGTTAGCGTCCCTACTGGGGCAGGTTCTCCTCGCTCCATTGCGCCAGCGCCTGCTCCGCGGCCGCCAGCGCCTCGGCGACCGTATCGTAACGCGCGCCCTCCCAGATCAGGCCGCCGATGTCCAGGATGCGCACCAGGGAGCGGCTGTAGTCGTCCTGGCCCAGCTCGATCCAGCCGCCGCCGCCGAGGATCCAGGATGCCAGGTGGGGGTAGTGTTGGTCGAACATCATGGTTGCTCCTGTCGGCGAAGTCATGGCCCGGCTGATCGCTTACTACTCGCCTCGAAATGCCTGGGCCAGTATCGATTGCTCTGCTTGGTCGATCAGCGCGTGGTCTGCGGGTTGCGTTTCGATCATCTGTGCAATCTCCGCTTTGGCAACGTCGAGCCGGGCCACGATCCGGCGTTGTTCTGGGAGTGTTGGATACCGCAACGGGAAGTCTCCCAGCTTCGTTCTGTTGATTGTTGCCAGGTTCGTCGTCTTCTTGGCAACCCCAGAAAGTAGCTCTTGGCGTGCNNCAGGACTGCATCTCGTACTCAGCAAACCGCGGCAGAACACGTCNNCTTGATCGAAACGAACGGCGAAGATGTGGTTCTGATGGATACACGGATCAATCTGACCTTCCCATACGGCCCNTCGTCCCAGCTTGTCGTGATCGCCGCCTTCGGTCAGCAGAAGGTCGCCAGGTTGCAGCCGATACCGTTCTACTTCATCTTCGGCCACAGCGATCGTCTTGATCCNGTCCAGGTTGAGCGCGCCGGCCTGGACGTTGGCCACACGCAGGTAGGGCAAGTTCACGATCTTACGATCTCCGAAGCGTCGCCCTTTAGCCGTCCCGGTCTGGATGTGCGCCACATCGGCGAGTAACGACGTCTGCCAGCCGTCAGTGGGTTGATCGAAAACGTCCCGCACCGCAGCCTCCATCAACCGCCCCACATCGGCCTCGATCTCGGCCTGCAACCGGCGCAGCTCGCGCACCTCGCCCAGCAGCGCCTCCAGCCGCGCCACGATGCGCCGCTGTTCGGCCAGGGAACGGCGGGTCATCGGGGTAGGGGATGGGGACGCGTAGTGGGTCAGGAAATCCTGAGGAACTCGTTGCTGACCTACGGCACCGCGGAAATTGGCCTTGGCTTCGACACGAAACGACTTGCGGCGAAGGAATTGAAACAGCCATTGTGGCGCGATGCCCTCATGGGGGCGAAAGACGTGAAACTCCGTTGTGCCGAAGCCGAAGCCATCAATCAGACCTGCGGCTATGGCTGCCTTACCGTTCTCCATCGATGGCGTAATCTTAGCCAGCAAGACGTCGCCTTCCTCGAAGTAGGTGTAGCCTCGCTTGATTTCTCCATAAGGGCGCATCTGCATATCGACGATTTTGCCCTGCACCTCGTCGACTGCTTGCATGGGCACGAACGACGTCCGGGCTTCGTCGCTTCGCACGATCTTGGGTCGCGCTGGATTGATGGCCGATACGTCAGCCAGTGTTTTCCATTCCCATCCTGGCGGTAGCGACCACTTCTCCATTATTCTGCCTCCTCCCCATTGCTCACCAGGCTGTGCAGGTTCTCCAGGATGCTCTGGAACTCGCGCGATCGTTCCAGCAGCCGGGCGGTGATCTCGGCCGGGTGGGGCAGGGTCTGGCGGTCCTCCTGGTTGGGGTTGCGGCCGCTCAGGTCGTAGCCGCGGCCGGCCAGATCCTCCAGCCGCTCGATCCACGNCGTTGGGCCGGCCGCGGGCCGGCAGCCTGCCAGGCGGCGCGTGGCCGGGCTGGCGCCGGCCGGCAGCGGCGGCGGCTCAGNTCGCGGCGTCCTTCCCCGCCGCGCCAGCTCCCAGGCCCAGTGCGCNNGCCAGCGGTCGCTCATCTCGTCGCCGTAGGGAAGGGGCGCGCCCTGCCCGGCCAGGTATGCCTGCCATCGCCGCCACATAGCCCGCGCCTCGGCGAAGTGCTCATCGGCGATGGGGCTGCCCTTGCTGAACTTCTTCAGGCCGGCCGGCAGCGGCGNCTCGTAGTACCAGGTCTGGCCGGCCAGGCCGGGGCTGGTCGTGAGGATCTGCTCGACGCGCTGGAAGAAGAGCAGCGCGGTCTTGACGTCCGAATAGGGCGCAAAGGTCCCCGGCGGCAGGCTGACCACCGCAAAGAGGTGGAAATCGTCCAGCAGGCTCTTCTTGACCTCGGCGAACGCGCCGCCGCGGAAGAGGGTGCCCTCGGGCACCACCACGGNCCGCGCGTTGGGGGTGCGCTGGAGCTTCTTGAGGATGTGCTGCAGGAAGAGCAGCTCGGTGGCGTTGCTCTTGACCGTGAAGTTGTTCTGGATGTGCTGCCCCTCGGTGCCGCCGAAGGGCGGGTTGGTCAGCACCACATCGTAGCGCTCCCTGACGCTGGTCTTGACGTCCTCCTCCAGCGTGTTGCCGCGGGTGATGTGGGGTTNGGCGACGCCGTGCAGCGCCAGGTTCATGGTGCCCAGCAGCGCGGCCAGCCCCTTCTTCTCCTGGCCGTAGAAGGTGCGCTGTTGCAGGGTCTCGTCCTCCTCCAGCATCCGCACGCGGGGNNCCATGTGCAGGTAGGCCTGGGCCAGGAAGCCGGCCGAGCCGCTGGCCGGGTCGTAGACCGTCTCGCCGATCTGCGGGTCGATCACCTCCACCATGAAGCGGATGACCGGCCGCGGNNTGTGGAATTCGCCGGCGATGCGGTTCTCCGCGCCCATGCGGATCAGCAGGTCCTCGTAGAAGCGGGTGATGGTGAAGAAGTCCTCCTCCCGCTCGAAGTGGATGCCGTTGATGATCCCGATCACCTGCTTCAGGTTGTAGTCGGAGGCGCACACCGGCACGCTGCGCACCACCGTCTGGTCGCCGGTGCTCTCATCGGAGAAGAGGCGGGCGATGGTGCGGCCCAGCGTGGAGCCGGAGAGGCCGGCCAGGCCGGGCAGCAGCCGCCCGCGCACGAAGGCCACCAGCTCGCCGCGGTCGGAGTTCCAGCGGCCCAACGCCTGCGGGCCGGCCCACGCGTCCCAGGCCAGGTCGCCTTGCAGCACCGGGGTGTACGTATCGCCGCGGAAGGCGGCCTCGTCGGCGCGCTTCTTCTCCTCCTGATCCAGGAAGCGCAGGAAGAGCAGCCAGGCCAGGTGCTCGGTGTACTGCATCACCCCGCCCACGTTGTTGTCGCGGCGCAGGATGTCGCAGGCGCGCCACAGGTCGGCGCTGAGGGTTTCGTTGGTCTGTGGTCGGTTCGTTGGCATAGGAATGATGGGCCTCGGCGAACGTCACCGCCTCAGGCGGCGTCCAGCATGGTCAAGAAGCGGGCCGGCGTCACGATGGGGATACCCTCGAACGGGTCGAGGCTGAGCAGGTCCGCGTCCCCGCTGACCACGACATCGGCCCGCCCGCCCACGGCGACCTCGAGGAACTTATCGTCTTTCGGGTCGCGGCAGGCCGCAATACGCCGCTGCGGGCTGACCAACTCGCCGCGCAAGATCATGAGGCGGACCACGGCGCAGCACGGGGTCGCTGATGCCGTACTTGCCCGCAGGCGCGGCCGGGAGAGGACATCCACCAGTTCATCCAGGGTGGCGCGGCTGATCAGCAACAAATAGTCGCGCCGGCGGAGCCGTTGCAGCACCGGCCCGACGCTGCCCGACGGTTTGATGACNNCGCGCACCAGGATATTGGTGTCCACCACCGCGCATCATGGCCGCCGCGTGCGCTGCCGCGACCTCCGCTGCGACATCGGCCGCGACCTCGTCGTCGCCATACGCGGCGTTGCGCTCCGCCAGCCGCAGCATCGCCCGGTCGAACTCCTGGAGCACCGCGCGTTCTTTCCAGGCCAGGAACTCGACGAACTCTGCGTAGGGTATGAGCGCGGCTTCCGGCCGGCTGCCGCGGGTGAGCACATAGGGTACATGGTCGGTGACGACTTCGTCCAGCACGCTGCTGAAGCGTCGCTGAAGATCCGTCACGCCGATGATCTGTTGCATAGGCGCCTCGCTTGAAGGGAAATACAAAGCCTGCTTCGTATTCTAACACAAAGTGCTCCCCGCGCTAAACGGCGTACAGCCGCCGCTGCAATTCGGTCATGGTCTGGCGCAGCGCCGGCGTCGCCGAAGCGCCGGCTGACCNCCGCAGCTCGCCCATGGCCTTGAAGGNGGGCAGGCGGAAGATGGCCGGGTCGCTGATCTGGCGCAGCCCGCCCAGGCGGTACTTCTCCAGCATGGCCGCCAACACGGCCTGCGCGTCGGGTGGGAACCCGGCCAGCCACGCCTGCTCCCGCTGCATGAAACGCGCGGCCCGCTNCCNGCGCGTGGGGATGGGCTGCCGCTGATAGGCGACGTAGCCCAGCACGTCCAGGGNGTCGGCCTCCGGCGTCTTCAGCACCTCGGCCAGCACGTCGGGATGCACGCTGGCCTGCTCCAGCCTGTCCTGCGTCTCCTGCCGCGACGCCTCGTCCTGCCAGGTGCGCAACATCTGCTCCCAGCCGGGCATCAGCGCCAGCAGCTTCTCGCGCGAGTAGTCCACGTACTGCTCCAGGGTCAGCGGCTCGTCCAGCCCGGCCACCAGGAAGGTGGCCTCCTCGGCGATGGTGACCTGCAGGTTCTTGACGGTGATGGTCTGGCGGCCGCCGTCGCCGGCCAGACTGGNCTCGAAATCGGCCGTGGCGGTCTCGCCGGCCACCGTGGCCACCCGGCGTTGGCGGCGGCTGAGCCGGCCNNCGAACGCGGCCGCGCTCAACTCGTCGGCCGGCAGCCGTTCNNAGAAGCGATAACGGCCGTCGGCGTCGGTCAGGATCGGGCCGCGCTGGTCGTTGGGGCCGGCCATCACCGCCACGCTGGCGCCCTGGATCGGCTCGCCGGTCTCGGCCAGCTGCACCACGCCCTGCAGGCCGGCCGTCTGCTGCTCGACCGGCGGCGTCTCCGCGGGCGGGCCGGGCGGCCGGTCCCNATTGGGGTCCAGCAGCCGGGTGGCGTCGGTGTAGTCGATGATGCGGAACCACAGCTTGCCGGTGGTCGCGTCGATGCGGCTGCCGCGACCGATGATCTGCTTGAAGAGGATCGGCGAGGAGAGGGTCTTCATGAAGACGATGTTGCGGCAGGCCGGCACGTCCACGCCGGTGGAGAGCAGTTCGGCCGTGGTGGCCACCACCGGCAGCTTGCGGTCGCTGTCCTGGAAGGCGCGCAGCCAGCGCTGCCCCTGCTCCCCCTCCTCGCTGACGATGGGCACCGCGTAGTCGCCGCCCAGCCCCAGGTCGGCGAAGGCGTTGTTGAGCTGCCGCGCCACCTCCTGGGCGTGCTCCATGTCCACGCAGAAGACCATGGTCTTGTGCATGGGGCCGAACTGGCGCAGCAGCCTGGCCAGGTGCTCGACCAGCGTCCGCGTGCGGTCGGGCAGGCTGATCTCCCGCTCGAACTGGGGCGTGTAGTAATCCGCGCGCAGATCGGCCTCCGCGGGCACGATCAGCTCCGCACCCTGTTCGATCACATCGCGGATGTGCAGCCNCTCCTTGTCCAGGTTGGTGCGCACCCGATGCACCTTGTAGGTGGCCAGGAAGCCGTCCTCGATGCCCTGGCCCAGGCTGTAGGTGTAGGCGGCCGGCCGGATCGCGCCTTTGGCCGGGTCGCCGGGGTCCAGCGGGATGGCCGGCTCCTCGGCGCAGAAGTAGCCGTAGGTGTCGACGTTCTCGTCCTGTTTGGGCGTGGCGGTCATGCCCAGGTGGATCGCGCCGTCGAAGCGGTCGAGGATCTCCTTCCAGGTGCCGAAGCCGGAGCGGTGGGCCTCGTCGATGATGATGAGGTCGAAGAAATCGGGCGCAAAGTGCTCGAACAGCCGCTTGCCGCGNNCGTCCTCGCCCCACAGCGTCTGGTAGATGCCGAAGTAGAGGTCGTGCTGCATGCTGAGCTTGCGCTGGCCGTCCAGCATGAAACGCGGGTCGCCGTGGCTGCCGGCGAAAGGCCCGAAGGCGTTATAGGCCTGGTCGCGCAACACCACGCGGTCGGCCAGGAAGAGCACGCGACCGGGGCGACCCTTCTGCTGGAACAGCCACTCCGACTTGATCAGCTTCCAGACGATCTGCATGGCGGTGAAGGTCTTGCCGGTGCCGGTGGCCATGGTCAGCAGGATGCGCTTCTGCCCGCGCATGGCGCGCACGATGGCCGCGCGGATGGCCGCCTCCTGGAAATAGCGCGGCGTGCTGCCCCGGGTCAGCTCCGGCGGCGCGTAGGGATGCAGCAGGGGTTGCGCCGNCCGGGCGGCCGCCACCGCCGCGCTGTACATCGGCCGCAGCTCGCCGAGGCGCGCCCGCAGNNGGCTAGTGACGTGCTCTGGGTCGTCGATGCCGGTGTTGATGCGCCAGCGTAACCACAGCTCCTCCGGCGAGGGGANACGCGCGCGCGAGGTGTCGCTGAAGCCGTCCCACTCGAGGATCGCGCGGCCGTTGGCCGCGAAGGCGAACACCAGGCTGTTCTCCCGTGCGTAGCGTTTGGCCTGCTCCAGGCCGGCCACGGCCGGTACGTCCTCGGCCTTGGCCTCGACCACGGCGATGGGGAAGCTGTCGGTGTAGCGCAGCAGGTAGTCCATGATGCGCGGCCTGTCGCGTTGGGCGCGTCNCCCGCGCAGGACAACCCGGCCGGGCGTATACTGGAAGTCCGGCCGGTAGTAGTGCTCGCGCGTCACCTGGCTGCGCGTCCAGCCGGCGCGGTTGGNCTGCGGGTCGATCAGTTGNNTGCGCGTATCGGCTTCGTTGAGCGGCATGAGTTGCTCCGTTGCGGTGTGTGGGCGGCCCGCGGGCCGATGATGCCTCGCCCCCTGCGCCTTACCGTTGCGGCGGGTGGAGGACGTGCCGGCCCCGGTGGGCCTCGAACGGGTCGAAATCGCCATCGGCATGGAGCAGCTCATGGCCGTGCACGATGGCGTAGGTAGCGACAAAGCAGTCGATCGTCTTGCGCAAGAACGTTAGGCAGGTTTTTCCTGACAGCGCCCTGGATGGTTCGACGGCGCGATGCCTACTTCTGCCATGTCCTGACGAAGTCGCCCGGAGCAACCACCCGAACTCCACCGCGCATTGTTTCCGGGTAGTGTGCGGTGTTGCCGGTAATGAGCACCGCCTCCGCTTGCGTCGCTACTTCCAGGAAGGGCAGATCGTCGGGGTTGGAGCTCGCACGGCAGCGGCCGGGCGGTGACCGGTTCGCCGTCCGCTTCCAGGTACGCCAGCACGACCGCAACGTCTTCCGGCGCGAAGCTGAACTTCGGCCGCGCCAGCGCCTCACGATACTCGGCCAACAGGCGGTCATCGAAGGCGGCCCGGAGATCGCCGCTCAAGACCATGTCGAGCATGCGGGCCGGTGGGCCGAAGGGGGACAGCAGCGCGGAGACCAGGATGTTGGTATCCAGCACGACCAGCATCCTACCTACTCCCCAGCGGTAGCCGCCGGCGCAGCCCGGCGCTCACGGCGGGTTTGGGCGATCTCGGCCTCGATCTCGGCGGCCGACGCCTTACTGGTCCCGTTCGCGGCCGCGGCCCGGCGCAGCCGCGCGACTGCGGCCTGGACTCGCGCCCGGCGCAGCGCGGCCACCGTCTCCTCCAAGTCGCCTTCCTCGACCCCGACGATGACCGCCACCGGCCGGCCGTTGGAGGTGAGGATCAGCTCGCGCTGCTGGCGCAGCCTGCCCCACACATCTCCCGGTTTCAACCGCAGGTCACGGATCGTTACGAATTCCATGGCCACCTCCTGTAGTCCAATTGGACTACGATGAGTTTACGGGAAAGGGCCGGGGATGTCAAGCCGATCGCGCGGACCCAGTCAGGAATTCCAGGTGCAGCCGTAACTGCTCAGGCTGGTTCTAGAGGAACCCGGTTTTTGTCTCGCAGACCAGGGTCATGGCGCGATGCAAGGCCGTTACACGGACAAGAATCATGCCCGCACGAGAAAAACCCGGTTTCTGAACGGCTGGCTGAGCAGTTACCCGCGGCTTTGTGATCTATGCGTTCTGTGTGGTTGAAGCTGCGCGACATTTGGACTTGCTGGATGTCGAGGGGGCAACGCGGCACGTGACCCCCGTATGACCTCCGGCACTACCGCGTGACCCCGGCCGGTGTATCCTGCGTTCGACAGGCTGCGCTGAAACCAACGCCGCAGCAGAACAAGGCAACGAAACAAGATAACGGAGGAAACCATGGCTACACAACCCACCACCACCACCCACTCCAACCGGGGGCCGCTCATCGGCGGCATCATCCTGATCGTCATCGGCATCCTGGCGCTGCTGAGCCAGCTCGAGATCCTGGCCGGCAAAGGCGTGTACTTCGTGCCCGCGCTCGGCGTCATCTTCCTGGCCTGGGGCCTGCTGACCCGCACCTTCGGCCTGATCATCCCCGGCGGCATCCTGAGCGGCGTCGGCCTGGGGACCGTGCTCCTCCAGGGGCCGCTGGCGGGGCAGAACGAACTGGCCCAGGGCGGGGCCTTCCTGCTGGTCTTTGCGGCCGGTTGGGTCCTGATTGCGCTGCTCTCGAAGTTCACCGCGGAGTCGTTCCAGTGGTGGCCGCTGATCCCGGCCGGCATCATGGGGTTGATCGGTGGGCTGTTGATGGCCGGCGAGACCGGGCTGCAGATCCTGAAGGTCATCGGTTACGCCTGGCCGCTGGCCCTCATCGCCGCCGGCGCCTGGATCATCCTGCGCAAACGGACGTAGGCAACAAATTCAGCCCCCGGTTTCTCCAAGAAACCGGGGGCTGAATTGCTCGCCGCCCACGGTCATGTTACAATCTCCGATGGAGGACGTTCAGAAACCGCCATGTCGAACCAATCTCGCCCCCAACAACGCCTTGACCCCATGATGACCAGCGCCTACGTCGTCACCGCGGCGCTGACGGCGCTGAGCCTGGTCGTCTTCCTGGGGGCGGCCACCCCTACGGCGCGCTCGGCGTCGCGCTGATGGTCGTTCGACCTGCTGGTATTGCTGCCCGATAGCGCCCTGGGCGGGACCAAGGCGCGGGCGCCGCACCTGACGATGGCCGCGGCCGCCACCCTGGTCATCGCCATCGCCCTGCTGCCGCCGGCCACCCCTGGTTCACCGTGCTTCTTCGTCCTCAGCCCGACCGCGATGATGAGCTTCCCCGGCAANACTGGCTACGCCTGGGTCGGGGTCTTTTCGGCGCTGACCGTCATTATCTTCTGGGTCGCCGGCCGGGGCGAGCTGGGGATGCTGCTCATGGCGCCCCTCTACATCGCCGGTTACTTTTTCTTCGCGGCCTTCGCCACGCAGACCGCGNNGGCCAACGCGGCCCATGCGGAGAGCCAGCGCCTGCTGGGCGAGCTGCAAGAGGCGCACNNGCGGCTGCAGGCGTACGCCGCGCAGACCGAGGCGCTGGCCGTGGCCGAGGAGCGCAACCGCATGGCCCGCGAGATGCACGACACCCTGGGCCACCGGCTGACCGTGGCCGCGGTGCAGTTGCAGGCCATCGAGCGGCTGGCCGAGGCCGACCCGGGCCGTGCGGGGCAGATGGCGGCCGCGGCGCGACGNAGGTGCGCGGCCCTGGCCGAGCTGCGTCAGACCGTGGCCGCGCTGCGCACGCCGCTGGCGGCCGACCTCTCCCTGGAACCCGCGCTGCGCCGCCTGAGCGCCGATTTCGAGGCCGCGACCGGGGTCGCGGTCGCCCTCTCCCTGCCCGACCCGCTGCCCTCCATCCCGCCGACGCACCGCCTGGCCCTCTACCGCGGCGCAGGAGGGCTGACCAACATCCAGAAACACGCCAACGCCCAACACGCATGGCTTACGTTGGACACGACGGGCGGCCGGCTGACCTTGCGGGTGGCCGATGACGGCAGCGGCCTGTACAGCGACGCCACGCCCGACGCGGGCAACGGCTTCGGGCTGCAAAGCCTGCACGAGCGGGCCAGTTACCTGGGCGGCGCGGTGACGTCGCACCCGCGGCCGGGCGGCGGCTTCGAGCCACCATGACCCTGCCGCTGCCGTCGGAGGTGACCCATGGCTGAGGCGGTGCGTGCTGCTGGCGGACGATCAACGGCTGATGCGCGANGGGCTGCACACCCTGTTNGGGCTGGAGCCGGGGCTGGCCGTGGTCGGGGTGGCGGGCAACGGCGCGGAGACGCTGGCCCGTTANCGCCGGCTGCGCCCCGACGTGGTGCTGATGGACGTGCGCATGCCGGTGCTGGATGGGGTCGAGGCCACGCGGCGCCTGTGCGCGGAGTTCNNCCCGGCGCGCGTCATCATCCTCACCACCTTCGACGACGACGAGTACGTCTTCGAGGGCTGCGCCGGCGCGTTGGGCTATCTGCTGAAAGATGTCTCGATCCAGGAGCTGGCCGAGGCCATCCGCACCGTGATGGCCGGCGGCGTGTTGATCCAGCCCTCGGTGGCGCGCAAGGTTGTGGCCGAATTCGCCCGGCTGCACCCGACCGCCCCGTCGCACACCGGCCTGGCCGAAGCCCTCTCCGAGCGCGAGGTCGAAATCCTGCGGCTGTTGGCNCGGGGGCTGACCAACCGCGAGATCGCGGAGCGCCTCTTCCTGGCCGAAGGCACCGTCAAAAACTACGTCACCAACATCCTGGGCAAGATCGGCNNGCGCGACCGCACGCAGGCCGCGCTGCGTGGCCGGGAGCTGGGGTTGCTGTAGGGCCGGGGTGCGCCCCGACGATTTAGGGTGCGACGTTCTTCAGCCGCATGGTGAAGAGCTCCTTGCTGCGATAGTGGTTGTAGATCGCGTGCACTGCTGAAGAAACATTGGTATCCCCTGGGTTGCGAGGGTCGTGGATGTCGTACATGACCAGCATCTCCGTAGCATCTGACGTAGCAACGGCGAAGTACACCATCCCCACAAAGGCGGTTGGCGCTGGCTCATGCGCACCAGTCCGCGCGGCGAGGGGGTGGTTTGCGGGTGGCAGCGGGACGCAACCTGAAGTGAGCATCGCTACAACCACCAAGCCGAGCAAGACCGCATAGCGCGCCGATATCATCAGTGCGAACCCTCTCATCCTCGTGCAGTTGAGAGTGCTCATGACATAGCTGTTCTTTCTCTCCTATGAAACCAGCAGCCATTCAGCCAGAGATCTAACCTCTATCGTGAGGCCATCTGTCTCGATCGGCGCGGCGTTGGCATCGGTCAGGATCAACCCGCGCGACAGGCCCAGGCCGCGCAGCGCCGNGTCAGCGCGCGTCTCACGCTCGCGCGTGCCGGCTGCGCNCAGGTTCTGAGTAACCTGAATCGNCTCGTGGGTCTCCGGCAGGTAGAAGTCCGCCTCGAAACCGCCCGGCGATGTGTAGTAGTAGATCTCTGACGTCCGCCGGCGGAGCGCCAGGAATACCAGGTTCTCCAGGAGCTTGCCTGTGTTCGGCGAGAAGGCGAAACCGACCGCGTTCGCCAGGCCGGTATCGATCGCATAAATCTTCTTCGGCGCGACCTGCTGGCGCTTGACCGAGAAGTCGTAGACGTTGGTCGTGAAGATGAGCCAGCCGTTCTCCAGGTATTCGATATAGTTCTTGACCGTGTTGACGCTGCCGAGCCGGAGTTGCTCCTTCAGCTTGTTGAACGAGACCAGGCCCGCCGGGTTGCTCATCAGGTAGAAGGCCAGCTCCTTGAGCGCNNGCACCTCCTCGATCCGGTAGCGCGTGGCGATGTCCCGGTAGATCACGTCATCGTACAGCGTGCGNNCCAGCGGCAGCTCGGGGTACTTGAGCGGCTCCGGGATGCCGCCCAGGCGCAGGTATTCGTTCAGATAGCCCTGCAGCCGGGCCGCGTCCACCGTCGTGAGGCGCGTCAAGTCGGGTACGGCATAACCCCGGAAGCGGAGGAACTCGGCGAAAGAGAAGGGGAACAGCTCGACCGGCACATAGCGTCCCGTCAGGCGGCTGCCCAACTCGCGGCTGAGCAGCGACGCGTTGGAGCCGGTGATGTAGAACTTCAGCCCCAGCTCCATGAAGCGGCGGACGAAGTGCTCCCAGCCGGGCACGTTCTGGACCTCGTCGACCACGAAGATGCGGCGTTCGCCGAAGAGCCNGACCAGCAGCGCGTACAGGTCGTTGGCATCGTCGGCTGCGAAGCCCAGGAAGCGCTCGTCCTCGAAGTTGACGTAGTAGAACCTGTCCTCGCCCAGGCGGTGGGCCAACTGCGCCAGCAGGGTGGACTTGCCGGCCCGCCGCAGCCCAGAGATGATGACCGCGTGGGGCAGCGGCGCGGCGCTCGGCTCGCCTAGCTGGGTTCGCTCGATGCCGGTGTCGCGGCGCCAGAAGGCTGCGAACTGCTCCAGCAGCATGGCCCGGATCTGGTCTTTGGACCATCTGGTCACCCAATGGTTGTCAGTCATGCTGCAATCATACACCGAAATGTCTTCACTGTCAATGAAATCATTGTCGTGATAGGGCTTTGGCATGACGCCGCACAACCAGTATAATACCGCTGCGCGTTGATCAGCGTGCCAGCGAGGAGACTGACTTGTGATACGAGGCATTGATTACGTCGGCGTTGGCGTGGGCGCCGTGATCGTGGACGACGCGGGCCGGTTGTTCTTGNNGCGGCGCGGGCCATTGGCGAAGAACGAGCGCGGGCTGTGGGAGTTTCCCGGCGGTGCGGTGGAGTTCGGTGAGCGGCTGGCCGACGCACTGCGCCGTGAGATCCACGAGGAATACGGCATCGAGATCGCGGCCGGCNNGCTGCTGGACGTCGCCGATCATATCCTGCCCGCCGAGGGCCAGCACTGGGTCTCGCCGAGCTACCTCTGCCGGATCGTCAGCGGAACACCCGGCATCCGTGAACCGGGCAAATGCAGTGCCATTGGCTGGTTCGCGCTGGACGAGATACCCGCGGCACTCACTGAGGTCACGCGTAAACCTGGACAGCTACCTGAAACACAAATCGATGGGACCGGCCTGAACGGGTGTTGGACGATCGCTCAGGCGGAAACGGCTCAGGGAGGGGCATGTTCTGCGGTCGACAACGTGAGCTGGGCTACCTGGAACGCCGCTCTGCCCGGTCCGGAGCCGAGTTCGTGGTCTCTGGGACTGCCGGGCGATGAATTCACCCGGCTACATCACGACGCCCCGTCAACGGGGCTGAAAAACGTGTCTGGCATACGTTAGCCCGTTTTCAACGGGCGCTGTTTTGTAGCCGGGGAACTTCATTCCCCGGCGGGCGCCGGCCGTGCCGGGGCCGCCGGGCGATGAATTCGCCCGGCTACATGACAGCGCCCCGTGAACGGGCTTGTCGCGGCGTGTGGGTCAATCCGTTTCGACGGGCGTTGGCTGGTGGCCGAGGCCGCCGGGCGATGAATTCGCCCGGCTACATGACAGCGCCCCGTCAACGGGCTTGTCGCCGTATACAATAGCCCGTTTTCAACGGGCGCCGTTTTGTAGCCGGGGAATTTGATTCCCCGGCGGGCGGTCGGCCGCGCCGGGGTCGCCGGTCGATGAATTTGCCCGGCTACACCACGGCGCCCCGTGAACGGGGCTTGTTGCGGCGTGCGGGTCAGCCCGTTTCGATGGGCGTTGGCTGGTGGCCGGGGCCGCCGGGCGATGAATTCGCCCGGCTACATGACAGCGCCCCGTGAACGGGGCTTGTCGCGGCGTGTGGGTCAATCCGTTTCGATGGGCGTTGGCTGGTGGTCGGGGTCGCCGGGCGAATTCATCGCCCGGCGACACCACGGCGCCCCGTGAACGGGGCTTGTTGCGGCGTGCGGGTCAGTCCGTTTCGATGGGCGTTGGCTGGTGGTCGGGGTCGCCGGGCGATGAATTCGCCCGGCTACACCACGGCGCCCCGTGAACGGGCTTGTCGCGGCGTGTGGGTCAATCCGTTTCGACGGGCGTTGGCTGGTGGCCGGGGCCGCCGGTCGATGAATTCGCCCGGCTACACCACGGCGCCCCGTGAACGGGGCTTGTTGCGGCGTGCGGGTCAGTCAGTCTCGACGAACGTTGGCTGGTGGCCGGGGCCGCCGGGCGATGAATTCGCCCGGCTACACCACGGCGCCCCGTGAACGGGGCTTGTCGCCGCGTGCGGGTCAGTCCGTTTCGATGGGCGTTGGCTGGTGGTCGGGGTCGCCGGGCGATGAATTCGCCCGGCTACACCACGGCGCCCCGTGAACGGGCTTGCCGCCGTATACAATAGCCCGTTTTCAACGGGCGCCGTTTTGTAGCCGGGGAACTTCATTCCCCGGCGGCAGCGCACATGGACGCGCCTGTCTCTATTGCCGGAATATTATCTCAACTTTCATTCAACGGGCGCTGTTTTGTAGCCGGGGAACTTCATTCCCCGGCGGCAGCGCACACGGACACGTCTGCTCTATTACCGGATCAATTTCTTAACCTTCATAACGGAGCTTGCCGCGGCGTACGGGTCAGCCCGTTTCGATGGGTATTGCTGGTTGTCGGGACCGCCGGGTGATGAATTCGCCCGGCTACATGACGGCGCTCCGTGAACAGGGCTTGTCACCGCGTGCGGGTCAGCCTGTTTCGACGGGCGTTGGCTGGTGGCCCGTTTCCGCCGCGAGCTGGGGGATGATATGAAGGTGATCGCCACCGGCGGCCTGGCGGAGGTGATGGCGCGTGAGACCGCGGTGATCCAGCACGTGGATCCGTGGCTCACGTTGGATGGTCTCCGGCTGATTTACGGGCTGAACCGGCAGGCCTGAACGGAATCTGCACGCGCACGCGGCACGCACACGGCGTACACACGGCAGCGAACGCCCGGAAACCTGCAAGGCTGCGCTCAGCGATTGTAGGAACACATACCGAATCGGCCGCCGATCGGTACTACATTGAATTCAGTTCGAAGAGAATCCACGTCCGACGCCGGTCTCGCGGAGAGGCTATCTGCTCAGAGACCGGCCGGGAGCGTGGATTTTGTCTCGTTTGGAACTGAGTTCCGGTCGTATAGACGTGCAGTCTAAAGGAGAGGACACAATACAACGTCGATACATCTTCCGCATCTGGACGTTCCTGGCACTGGTTGCCGTCGTGGTACTGGTTCGTCGGGCTGGATCGATCGACGGCAAGCCGATGTGGGTGTACCAATACTCGACCGCTGTGGATCTGACGGGGACGAAGGTTGCCACAACGACCAAGGTCTGGCTGGGGGTGTTGGACAGGCTGCTATACAAACAGGAAAGCGAGAGCGATTCACCCCAGCAACCGGGCGCCAAGACAAGGAGGATTTCAACCTGGGAGTACGATCCGAACCTCAAGATCGAGGCGCCCATTCAGTAGGTATGTCCGGCTGGTAAGCGGCTGGCGTTTGAGATTCACGGCGGCGCGCAACGGCGGCATAGCAGGCGGGCACACCGCCGTGTCTTTTGCTAGGCGGCAGGGAGTGGCATCATGGCCGGGGAGCGAATCTTCGAGTGCCCCGCGTGCGGGGCGAAACTTTCTACCGACGGCACGCAGATCCAGATCAAGTGCGAATACTGCGGGAACACCGTCGTCGTGCCGGACAGCCTGCGGGTGAAGCCCGCGGCGCCCGCGCAGACGCCGCCCGGCAAGGAGCAGTTGGTCGAAGCGTTCGTCCAGCTTGCCAGCGCCGCGCAGGCCATCGAGGCCGAACGGATGGCGGAGAGGCAGGCGCAAGGCCAGCCGGCAGCCCCGCCCCGCCGGCGGCGCCGCCGCGGCTGCGGCTGCCTGCTGCCGCTGTTGGCGTTGATCGTCCTAGCGGTGATGGCGTCCGGCCAGATTCCGAACAGCGTCGTGCCGCCACAACTGCGCGAGCTGTTGGGGATCGCCGTCCGCCCGTCGAAGCAGGAGGTGATCGACCGCCCTCTACAGGGCACGCTGCCGCGCGACGTCCGCTATGCCGGCCTGGATTTCAAGGTGAACGCGGCGAACGTCACCAACCGTGATCCGAACAGCCAGCACAGGCGCCGCGCTACCGGACCGACCAGGCCTACGCCGGCTGGATCTGTCGATCACCAACCTATCCACTACTGATTCGGTCTATCTTGAACCGACCGCTGTCCGGCTGGAGCTGGCCGACGGGAAGACCTATCCGGCAAGCCGCGGGTGGTCGAGAGCTTCCAGAAGCAGGCCACCAGCGACGTCCGGTTGGTTTTCGCGGTGCCTTATGCCGCCGCCCTGAAGGGCGCGAAGCTGATCCTCCAGGAGGGAGGCAAGCAGCCGGCGACCCTGCCCCTGGATGGCCCGGCGCCGGTCGCGCAGTATCCCATCGCGCTGGCTGCGGGCGAGCATGCTACCGCAGGGCAGGTCAACTACACCGTGCTATCTGCGCTGCTCGACCTGGACGCCAACGGAAAGCGGGCCGATGCCGGGAAACGCTTCCTGCTGTTGAAGATGCGCGGAGAACACCAGCGACTTTCGGGGCGGGATGGCGTTGGGCGCGGATTACTTCCGTTTGCTGGTGGACGGGGCGCCGCTGGCGCCGGCCGCGGCCCCGGGCGAGCTCAAGGCCAAGAGCGCGGTCGAGGGCGACGTGGTGTTCGTCGTGCCGGAGACTGCGGTGCAGGCCATCCTGCAGGTGGGCGAAGTCGGCAAGGAGCAGCCGGCCACGATACCGCTCAACCTGAAAGGGGGTGCATAGGCGTTGGCGCTTCTGAGCCTGTGATGGATCGTGAACGCGGAAGATCCGGGCAGAGTACTCTGGCCTTTGACGGGCTCCTCGCTTAGCCCCTTTTCTCCGGCCTGACTATCAGCACCGGCATGCTCGCGCCGCGCACGACGCGGTCGGCCACGCTGCCCAGGAACCAGCGGGACGGACCGGTGCGGCCGTGGGTCGACATGGCGATCAGATCGGCCTCCTTTTCGCGGGCGAAGTCGATGATGGCGTCCGCGATGGGTCCGAGACGATGATTGCATCGACGCTGGCCCCGATCCCATCGGTGCAGAGGGCCGCGGCGAGCGACTCCAAAATACCTCTACATAAAAATATCCCGCCCTCGCACGCGGGGTCGGTCGCGCCGGGGCCGCCGGGCGATGAATTCGCCTGGCTACATGACAGCGCCCCGTGATGAGAGTTGAAAAATAATCCGGCAATAGCCATTGACGGCGAGCCGTCCCTCATGCGGACCCGCCGGGCGAATTCATCGCCTGGCTACATCACGACGCCCCGTCAACGAGGCTGAAAAACGTGTCTGGCATACGTTAGCCCGTTTTCAACGGGCGCTGTTTTGTAGCCGGGGAACTTCATTCCCCGGCGGCAGTGCACACGGACACGTCTGCTCTATTACCGGATCAATTTCTTAACCTTCATAACGGGACTTGTCGTGGCGTGCGAGTCAGCCCGTTTCGATGGGCGTTGGCTGGTGGCCGAGACCGCCGGACGATGACCCGATAAGTCGAATGACCGAAAGGAGTGTGCCATGAACGGCTGGCGAGCAAGTCTTTCTCTGGAAGTATTCATCGATCGTGCCCACGATCTGTACCGCTGACATGAACGATCTCGCCACGGCGCTGACCTCGCGCTTGTTGATCATCACGTTCCTGTTCGTGGTGGTCGCGCCCTTCCTGCCGCTGCTGATCTCGCAGCAGTGGGGCTGGTGGCAGGCCTGGGCCTACGCGGTTGTGACCATCGCGGCCTTTGTCGTCAGTCGGGCGTTGGCTGGCCGGCGCAACCCTGAGCTGCTGGTCGAGTCGCACCTGCCTGGTCAATTGCAGGGCGGCGTAACCTGTGGTATGCTTTAGCAGCTCAGATACATCTCTTGGTAACGATATCAATGGAGATGAACATGGAAACGCACGAGTTAGTGGTTGAGATGAAACTTCTGGAACGCCGTTTGACCTTGTACGAAGAGAAGTACGGCGTTCTCAGCGAGGACTTCTACAACGCCTTGATGGCAGGCAAACTGGCCGAATACGATGCCTACGACGAGACGCGCNNGGATTTCAGCCGCTGGAAGGGCATCTACGAGACCTGGAAACGCCGCAAGGAAGCTTACCGCAGGCAAATCCAGGAGCGCGAGTTCGTCGAAATGCTGCGCTTCCAACCGACCTACTGATGACCGCGAATCCCCTGCGCTCTCTCGATAGTTACAGCCGATATCTTGCCCGGCTGCTTGATCAGCCCGGCGTCTTGACGTCGACGGTTGCCGTGTGGTCGGACAGCCCATATACCGGTCTCGCCGAGGGAGAGGTGTTCTTTGTCAATGGCTTGCGGATGCGTATTCGGGAGGAGATCGACTTTGACGAAGGGATCATCACCTCTTACGGCTATGAGGTTTATCGCGGCGACGAACGATTGTATTGGTACGATGACTTCCCGCACCCCAACGACCCAACCCTGGCATCGACGATGCCGCATCATAAACATGTACCGCCGGACATCAAACATCATCGAATCCCTGCCCCCGGCATGAGCTTCACTCGGCCAAACCTCCCTTTGCTTCTTCGGGAGATCGACGACGTTGGCGGTCGTCCCGAATTCCCGCGTAGATAGTGGGCGGATAGGGATTTGTGAGACTGCTGTTCAGAGATGGACAACCATGTGACATGAACGATCGCACCACGGCGCTGACCCCGCGCCTGTTGATCATCACCTTCCTGTTCGTGGTGGTCGCGCCCTTCCTGCCGCTGCTGATCTCGCAGCAGTGGGGCTGGTGGCAGGCCTGGGCCTACGCGGTCGTGACCATCGCGGCCTTTGTCGTCAGTCGGGCGTTGGCTGGCCGGCGCAACCCTGACTTGTTGGCCGAACGCAGCCGNTTTTTACAGCAGGAAGACGCTCCGCCGTGGGATAGGGTGCTGGCGCCGCTGGTGGCGCTGGGCGGCGCGCTGGTGCCGCTGGTCGCGCCGGCGCGCGCTTCGGCCCGCCGGCCNGATTTCAGCCTGGCCGTGGCGCTGGCCGCGCTGGCCCTGCTCATCGGTGGTTACGTCCTCGCCTCCTATGCGCTGATCGAAAACGCCTACTTCTCCGGCATGGTGCGCATCCAGACCGAGCGCGACCAGCAGGTGGTGTCCAGCGGCCCCTACCGCTGGGTGCGCCACCCCGGCTATGCCGGCGCGCTGCTGGCCTACCTGGCCACCCCCTTCCTGCTCGGTTCGCTCTGGGCTCTGCTGCCCGCGCTCTTGCTGACTGTCGTCCTGGTCATCCGCACCCGACTGGAGGATCGGACCTTGCACGCCGGGCTGCCCGGCTATGCGACCTATGCCCGGNNCGTGCGCTACCGGCTGGCGCCTGGCATCTGGTGAGTGTGAGGTCTTGCTTGAACCACTGCTCGCCATCGACCGCAAGCTGGGTTACGTGCAGACGCCGGGCGCCTGGCTGCTGAAGAAGGACCTGGGCTGAGGTCAGGATGCGCAGCGAACCAGAGATGTTCGATTTGATCCTGGACACCGCACGACGCGATGCGCATCCGCGCGGTGATCCTCCAGGGTCGCGTGCCAACCCCGACGCCGCGCGACCCTTCCAGGACTTCGACATCGTCTACATCGTGACCGACGTCGCGCCCTTCCGGTGCAACCTCGACTGGATCCAACGCTTCGGCGCGGATGATCGTGCAGATGCCCGACGCGATGGGCGATCCGCCGCCCGACAACGCCGCTGGCTTCACCTACCTGATGCAGTTCACCGACGGCAACTTAGCAACTGGCGCACGGGCGACAGGACCTGGAGATCGTCTGGGCGGCGCTGGTGCGGGCCGCGGAGGCGGTGTCCACCGGGCAACCTTCGCGCAGTCATAGTCAATCCAACAGAACGGACCACGACGACAGAGGAGATCATCATGCGGTCCAAATTGCGTATCGGTGCGCTGGTTTTGCTGGCGCTGTTGGCCACTACGAATCAACCCCGACCCTGAAGACCTTGATATCGAAATCGTTGCCTTTCTCCAGCATCGTTCCACAGAGGATGTACTGGCCATCGGTCCTGACATTCACCAAACCGTAGATCAGATCCGCGGCGATCGATGTCCTGGTCAGCGCACGGAATCGCTTCCAGTCACTCATTCTCAACTGAACGTTACGCAGCGGTGTATCACTGTAGTAGGTCGAATCGGCTGACTGCCGGACACGTACCTGTTCTGCGTAGGCCAGCTTTACTGAGCGNNCCAGCTCGGTGGAATAGATCAAGGGCGGCATCGTTTGCCCGTACACATCGACTGCTTCACGGCCATAGCGCCCGGCGGCGCCGATGGCGAGTGGCCGTGGATGGGCGTAGTTTTCGTTGTCGCCCGAAGAAATGACCGTCACACAAGCCTGCGCCGCTTGAAGAAACTCCATGGAGATGTCCTCGGAGCCGTGATGACAGGCCTTGAAGACGTCGCTGGCGAACTTCACTGCATCGTGGTAGCTCAACAAGANGCGTTGCGCGGGCAGGTTGAGGTCGCCAGCCAGCAGCAGCCGGGTCTGTCCGAAATCCAGGCGCAAGAGGATCGAATGGCCGTTTACGGTCTTGCTCTCGGTGTTGCCGAATTTACGCAGGCCCACCCGTCCCTTGCCGATATCCTCGGCGATCGGCCCCAAGACGGTGATCTGCGTGGTGTTTTCACCCGGCGCATAACCGGGCAAATAGCCGTCGGCCTGGCTCAAGCGTTGAACATGCCGGGGCACCTGGGCGACCAAATCAGCAAAACGCTGGAAGGTCGTGCTGAACTTGTGGGGTGGGTTGCGGAAAGAGTCCGCATCACCAAGCAACTCGGTGATGAATGTGCCGCGGCGTTTGATGCCATGCTCACCAAATGGGAAAGACGCGACCTCGCCGGTTTGGGTCTGGCCCAGCTTGGGCGCGGCGGCAAAACGCCCCAGGCCGTTGTGATAGAAATTGTCAACCGTGACGGGAAAGGTGCGCCCGTCGGCCAGCGTGCCGGAGAAGACATCGATCAGACCGCCGTAATGGTCGGCATCGGGGTGGGTGACGATCACATTGGCCAGTGAAACCGTCTGCTGCAGCAGGTCTTCTTGAAACTTCCAGCGCAGGAAGTTGGCGGNCGCCTTTTTCGTCATCTGTGAAGCACTGCTGATGCCTGCATCGATCAGGTGCCATTTTGCGTCGGGAGTTTTGACCAGGATGCCATCGCCCTGACCAACGTCGATGATGTACACCTCCAACAGGCTGACATCATCGAGGGCCGCGGCATCCACCCACCCGCTCCATCCGCGGGCGCGTACTTTGACCTGTTGGCCGGCCTCCTGTTCGACATGGACGGGATCACCCCAGATGAGCTTTGTCAGCACGCGACCTTTGTCATCCTTGAGCGTCGTCGTGAAGGTGTTTCCGCACTTACCGACATAACGAACTGTCATTGGATCCTCCTTGTGCCATAGAAATCTGCGCGTAGCTTAAAGCCTATCCGAATAACCCGGAAAACGCGCCACAGTGTCGCCTCGTGACGGTTATTCGGATAGGCTCTTAATCACGGAGTATCGCGGCCGCCCCGCTGTGGGCTCTCGAAGTAGCGACGCAGCGCCGTCATCCGGTCGAAGGGCAGGGTGAACTGGCGCACGCTGTCGATTCTTGCTTACGAACCGCCGTGCTATAGCCGTGCTATACCCTATAACGGGATCGACTCGGTCAACGGTCGATCAAGTGATCCCGTTCGCCATCGTGGCGGCGGGCATCTTTATGGCAGCTTCCCGATCGGCCGGATCTTGCCGCCGGCGATGTGTTTGGCCGCGATGTAGCCGAAGGTCATGGACGGGCCGATGGTGCTGCCCGCGCCGGGGTAGGTGTTGCCCATGACCGAGGCGGAGTTGTTGCCCGCCGCGTACAGGCCTGGGATCGGCGCGCCGTCCGCGCCAGGACGCGCGTGTTCGTCGATCACCAGCCCGCCCTTGGTGCCCAGGTCGCCCGGCACCATCTGCACGGCGTAGAAGGGCGGCTTCTCGATGGGCGCCAGACAGGGGTTGGGCTTCACCGTCGGGTCGCCGTAGTAGCGGTCATAGGCGCTGTCGCCCCGCCGGAAGTCCTCGTCCACGCCGGCGCGGGCAAAGCGGTTGAAGCGCGCCACTGTTTCGACGAGNNGCCGCGGGTCGATGCCGCAGCGCTGCGCCAGCTCCTCCAGCGTGTCCCCGCGCTTGAAATAGCCGCTCTCGAAGTAGATCTTGGGGATCGGCTGCATGGGGAAGAGGGTGCCGAAGATGTACTTGTTGCGATAGCGCTGGTCCATGATGAAGGTCGCGGGGATGTGAGGCGTCGCGGCGCTGTGCTTCTCGTACATGGCGTGGGCCACCTCGACGTAGGAGGCCGCCTCGTTGGTGAACCGCTGGCCGGCCGCGTTGACCATGATCCCGCCGGGATAGGAGCGGTCGCCCACGTGGAACATCACCGGNNCGTTGGGTGGGAGGGTGGAAGGTCCCCACCAGGCGTCATCCATCAGGTCGATCTGCGCGCCGATCGCCATCCCGGCGCGGATCGCGTCGCCGGTGTTGCCCGGGCTGGCGGNGCTCCACGTGTGGTTGATCGGCCCTTTCTGATACTGTTCGCGCATCTGCTGGTTGTGGGCAAAGCCGCCCGCCGCCAGGATCACCCCNNTGCGGGCGCGGATGCGGAACGGCTGCCCACCCTTTTCCGCCACCACCCCGACAACTGCGCCCTCCTCGACGATCAACTCCTGGAGCGGCGTGTTGAGCCAGATGGGGACGTTTTCGTCCTTGAGCGAGAGGCGCAGGCGGGCGATCAGCGNCCGGCCCAGCGCCAGAAGCTTGACGCCGGTCAGCCGGTTGAACACCGTGCGCACGCCGACCTTGAGCGCGACCGATTTGCCGGCCCAGGTGGAGGTGATCATCCCCAGCTTGTTGTACTCGCTGGCGGTGAAGGCCAGGCCGGCCGGGACTTCGATGGCCATCGGCCGCAGTTGAGCCAGGTCTTCGCCCAGCTTGCTCCCGTCGAAGGGGGAGCCTTCGATGGCGCGGCCATCGGCCATGCCGCCGGGGCGTTCGGGGTAATAGTCGGCGTAGCCTACCGAGCGGTGGAAGCGGACGTGGGAGTTGCTCGCCAGGTACTTCACCATCTCCGGCGCGTTCACCAGGTAGGCATCCTGCAACGCCTGCGGCGTGCGGTCTCCGATGGTATGGCGCAGGTAGGTGCGNNCCTTCTCCAGCGAGTCCTTCAGGCCGTCGCGCTGCAAGAGGTAGTTGTTCGGAACCCATAGCCCGCCGCCCGAGATGGCCGTCGAGCCGCCGTAGTATTCCGTCTTTTCGATCATCAGCACATCCAGGCCGGCCTGTTTGGCGACCAGCGCGGCGGTCATCGCGCCGCCGCCCGTGCCGACGACGAGGACTTCGGTGGTGTGATCCCAGTGGGTCATGGTCATCTCCGGTGAGTGTTGGTCGGGCTGGCTCGGGCCGTCGGTCAGGGTCGAAACCGTGCCCTCGGCCGGTTTTCGGGGACGGTTTGGCGCGCCCCGTGGCGCGGTAGGGGTTCGGTCAAATCCGCGCTGTTTCGCCGCGGCAGGCGTGCATGACGGGCAGTATACACCGATATCGGCCACTTGTGCAATCTTTGGCGCAGTATTCGGCGGTCTAATTTCGGCTCGTGGGGAGCGGAGGAATCTAAATCAAGATGAGCGGACGGGTGACGATGTGGCTACTCGCTCAGCCTTCCTGGTCGGAGGCCCGGCCATGCGGACAGGCGTGTCTGTGCCAACACGCCGGGCGAGTTAACCGGCCTGGCTACAAAATAACGCCCGGCCAACCGGGCTGATAACTGTGCCCGCCACATACCAGCCTGTTTCAACGAGCGCTATTCTGTAGCCGGGAAGCTTCATCCCCGGCGTTCTCGTGTATACGTACTGGCCTCTCAAGTCACACGTGTCGCTTTCGGTAGTGACGTAGCCGTGCGCCAGAATGTGATTGATCACCGTGCGAGGCCGTTTGGCTGTGACCGCCTCACATCTGGCAATGAATTCCGGCGGAAATTCCCTCATGGCCATCGAGCGCGGCCTTCCATCAGGCAAACTGTTCGCCTCGTGTGTAGCGATAGACAGTAGGTACGTGGGTAAGTTCATCTGCCAAACTGGGTGACAGATAGAGCGACTCAATCGTCACGTCATCTCTGCCTAGCAGCGTAGCCTGTGTAGAGCGTCCGGCATACAACTCGATCAATGTTAGGCCCAAATCATTAGGCAACCGCTCGCCATGCACCTTGTCGCCCGTACGACCGTCATAACTGACCAAATAGCGAAGATAGTGACGATTGAGCATGTCCAATGTATGGACGAACTCATTGAACTGCACATTTTGTAAGTAGCGCGAGTCGCGATTGCCGCATACACCCTGGTAGGGTGGATCCATGTATATCAGATCGTCCGGCGTAGCCTGATCCAGCACGTCCCGGTAATCCAGTGACGTGACCACGGTCTTACCCTTGAGATAGTAGGAGGCCCCAAGAATTTGCAATCGCATGGTTTCGGGTCTCATACCTTGTCGACGGTTATCAGGGCTTTGATTGAACTCTCCTTGTGAGTTGTAGCGCACCGAACCTTTCACGCAGCGCGCCAGCAAATAGAGGAACAGATCGGGCTTCCCAGTCTGGTTGAAGTCGTTGCGGACTAGATCGTAAAAGGCGCGAGGATCCTGCTGCTGTTTTCGCCACGGGATTCATACTGGGCTGCAATAACCTCGGGAGTCTCTATGATGGCCCGCCACAAATCCATCAATGGCTTGTTGAGGTCATTGATGTGATAGCGTTCGCCCGCCTCATTGACGGCCGCCGCGATGGTTATCGCAGCTGATCCTGCAAAGGCTCGATCAACGTGGCAAATCGCGGGGAAATAGCGCAGTATATCGGCCGCCAGATTGCGCTTGCTACCTTGATAAGGAATAGGATGGGGTACAGCCTTGGTCTTCATGGCGCTCGCTGCCAGAGAATCGATCCTGTGTTTGGCATTCTATCATTGCAGCCGGATAGTGTCAAAGCGGGTTGATAAAATCCAGGAATTCCAACTTTGAGTCCCCTGAAAAAGGTGGCCGGTGACGGCAGCCCCGAAATTGAGTGGGGAAAACCTCCAAAAAACGGCCAACAAGTCGACTCGGGGTGGAGATTAATCCCGAATTCGTCGTTTTTTGGCCGTTCTGGTGGAGGGCCAAGCGCCTCAGTGTCGGCCAACGGCTTTTTCAGTAGACTCACCTTTGGAATCGCTGCGGTCAGGTTCGGCGATTCTGAATTCAGCGCGGGTCGAGGCTTCAACCGGGTCTGGCTATGCAGGGCGGGCGCAGCAACCCGGCTGAAGCCTCGACTCCATGGGCGATGAGCGCGATTTGACATCCCGCCCCGATTGCGCCGCGCCACGCCGGCCGGCGGATAGTCAGCGGGGCAGCGATGACCACCTGGCGATGGTTTCGCTGCCCCGCTCATGCGCCGCGACGGGGGCCGCGGCCGTGCCCTGATGGTAGATTACCGCCAAACCGCCAGAACTGTCTCCAATGACGTTGTTGCCAATGCAGATTCAAGCGCCAGGCGCCAACGGCTGAGTAATACCCTGGTTTTGCCTGCCGGGCCGATTTGGGCTACAATTCGGTCAATCGCCCAATAGGTCGAATGACCGAAAGGAGCGTACCATGAACGGCTGGCGAGCAAGTCCTTCTCTGGAAGTATTCACCGATCGCGTCCACGAGCTGGGCATTCTGGCGCAGGCGGCCGCAGATTTGGAGTGTGGTTGGCCGCGCCACATCGCTCTGTTCGGCTTGCGCCGTATCGGCAAAACGCTGCTCTGCCAGGAACAGATGCGTCACCTGACCGCGCAGGGACGGGTGATCCCCGTCTGCATGAACCTCGAAGGCATCTGCACATCACCGGAGTTGTTCGCCCAACGCTACATCGGCCTGACCTGTTTTTGGGCTGTGGCCAGCGGGCAGGGCAGTGTCGAACCATGTGACCGGCTCCGCCATCACAGCCATGGAGCAGATGGTGCGCGATCACGAATCCCCTCTTCCTGCAGTTGCGCGCGATTGAACTGTCTCCGCTCACCGCTGAGGACACGCAAGTCTTGACGACGAAGATCATCGGCCAGCCATTGAATCCCGCTGCCCAGGCGGAAGTGTACGCGTATAGTGCCGGCCATCCATTCTATGTCACAGCGATCGTGGGGCGCCTGTGCGAGTTGGCGCCGGATGAGCCAGAGGCAATCAGCCCGGAGCAGGTCGCACAGGCTTTCGTATTGGAAACACCTGGCGCGCGGACAAATCTACAACTACTGTCGCTATCTGTATGACATCTCGCTCCAGAAGGCACGGGGGTACGCGGCTCTCAAGGCCCTGCTTCAAATCCTGGCCGAAGAGGAGGGACTGACATTGACCCAAGCGGCAAGTCGGCTGCATCGCCGGCCATCAAGTGTCCAAGATTATCTCCGCTGGCTCATTGATGTCGATTTGCTGGTAGTCAGGAAACAACGCTATTGCTATTCTCCGGATGGCCAGACCGAAATCGACGCCCTGGCCGAGAACGGCGAACGGTGGGCGGTAGAGGTCAAGTGGCGGCAAAAGCGGGTTGGCCGCGCTGAACTGGAACATCTGTCGGCGGCCGCGGCCAGCAGGTGGTTTCCAGCGGCCCTACCGCTGGGTGCGCCACCCTGGCTACGCCGCGCTGCTGGCCTACCTGGCCACCCCTTTCTTGCTCGCTTCGCTCTGGGCGCTGCTGCCGGCGCTCCTGCTGATCGTCGTCCTGATCATCCGCACCGGGCTGGAGGATCGCACTTTGTACGCCGGGCTGTCCGGCTACGCGGCCTACGCCCAGCGCGTACGTTACCGGCTGGCGCCGGGCATCTGGTAAGTGTGAGGTTCTGCGTATGAAATCCGTGCATCTGCGTCCGGCCGAACCGGAGCGCGATTTCAGAACAGTTGGCCGCCTGGTTTTCCCTTCTGGAGGGAGACCNACCACGGAAACCGGTCTCCAGACCTACTACGCCNNCAGGAAAGGGCGCATCACCCAGCGGGCGGCGGTGGCTGAGAACGGCGAGTTGCTGGGCTTCTGGTGGGCCGCGCGTGACCGTCTGCAGCCCGAGATCGCTGTCTTCTTCCTGTTCGTCAGGCCGGAGGCGCGCGGCCAGGGCNNCGGCGCCGCCCTGTACGCCGACCTGGAAAGAGCCATGCGCGCGGCCGGGCTGGCGCACCTGCGCGTCAACGTCCGGGACGACCAGCCGGCCNNGCGCGCCTTTGCCGAGCGCCGCGGCTTCCTCGAGCGTTCGCACGCCCTGGCCATGGCGCTGGACCTGGCCACCTTCGACGACCGGCCCTACGACGCGATCATCGCCCGCTTGCAGGGCGAGGGCTTCTTCTTCACCTCCATGGCCGCGCTGGGCGACACCGAGGAGGCGCAGCGCCGGCTGTATGCGCTGAACGACACCACCGACCGGGAAACGCTGGGCACGGACGGCTCGCCCTCCTGGGCCTCGTTCGAGGATTTTCAGCAGAGCGTCTGCCGGGCCGACTGGTACCGGCCGGCCGGCCAGATGGTGGTCATCGACACGGCCACCGGCGAATGGGTCGCGATGAGCGCGATCTCACGCTTCGACGACTACGCCTACAACCTGCACACCGGGGTGGATCGGCGCTACCGCGGGCGCAAACTGGCGCAGGCCGTGAAGGTGCTGGCGCTGCGTTACGCCCGCGACGANGCGCACGTCGCCACCGTGCGCACCCACCACAACAGCCGCAACCTGCCCATGATCGCCATCGACCGCAAGCTGGGCTACGTGCAGACGCCGGGGAGTTGGCTGCTGGAGAAGAGATTGAGCTGAGGCGGGATGCGCAGCGAACCAGAGGTGTTCGACCTGATCCTGGACGGCTGCGCGACCGGCTCCACTTCGGGCGCACGCAGGCGGGTGACGAGGTGGATTTTGTGGTCGAGCACGGCAGCCGTTTCTCGCCTGTGCGCACCGGGCCGCCTGAAGGCTCGACTCCGATCGCACGGCCATTACCGGCGCTGCCTGTGTCGCCCGTGCCCCTGCAAACCGGGCAGGGTCGGCCCGGGACGGCGACCCACCGCGAATGGTGCGGATCTTCGCTGATGGTTTTGTTGGTGGGGGTGTGGTTTGGGTGTGACCTGCAACAGTGTACTCGTCGCGCCGTTACGCCGGCGCCCATCAAACAAGGAGGCTGCGATGGAGACGCGAGTGTTAGTCGCTTATGGAACCAAGTATGGCGCCACCGCGGGCATCGCCGAGAAGATCGGCCAGGTGCTGCGNCGCGCCGGCCTGACCGTCGACGTCAAGCCGGCCGGCCAGGCCGGCGATCCGGCGGCCTATGACGCTGTGGTGCTGGGCAGCGCCGTGTACATCGGTCGCTGGCGCAAGGAGGCGGTCCGGTACCTGAAGGCGCACGAGACAACCCTGGCCCAGCGTCCGGTCTGGCTGTTCAACAGCGGNCCCCTGGGCCAGGGCAACGCGGCCGAGCAGGCGGGCGAGTTGGGTTTTCCCAAGGCGCTGCGCCCCATCGCTGACCGCATCGCCGTGCGCGACGTCGCCATCTTCTTCGGCGCGGTCGACCTGGGCCGGCTGAACCCGCTGGAGCGGTGGATGCTCAAGAACGTCAAGTCGCCGGTGGGCGACTTCCGCGACTGGGAGGCGATCGCGGCCTGGGCCGCGGGGATCGCCGCCGTGCTGACGGAAGGGCCGCCGGCATGAAAGCCATCGTCGTTTTCGAGTCCCACTGGGGCAACACCGCTGCGGTGGCCCGCGCCATCGCCGAGGGCATCGGGCCGGAGGCGCGGGCGCTGAGCACGACCGAGGCGACCGGCGCCGCCCTGGCCGGCGTCGATCTGATCGTGGCTGGCGCGCCGCTGCTGGGTTTCTCCCTGCCCACGGAAAAGATGCTCAAGGGCCTCGCTGCGTCGCCGGACCAGGGCCTGCGNCCACCCGATCTGGCGCACCCCTCCATGCGCGCCTGGCTGGAGACGCTGGCCCAGGGCAGCGGCNNCGCGGCCGCCTTCGAGACGCGCATCTGGTGGTCGCCCGGCAGCGCGGCCAAGACGATCCTGCAGCGGCTGGCGGCGCTGGGCTACCGCCCCGTGGACAAGGGCCAGCGTTTCATCGTCGAGGGCAAGTACGGCCCGCTGCGCGAAGGTGAGCTGGCAAAGGCGAGAGCCTGGGGCGCGACGCTGGCCCAGGCGCGCCAGGGCACGCCTGGTGTGGAACGAAATTGACAGGAGGACCGGGCAGTAGTATCTTACCAGTTGAGTCCTTGCACAAAAAGCACGGATTTTTCCGCCCCGAATTACACGGATTTCACGAAGATGGTAGGGGTAATTCGTGGCTGCGCTGTTCCTGTTGGGGTCTGGCTCGTCCGGGTTAAGACTGGGGTCGCATCTTCGTGGCCTTACAGCGCCTGGAGATGCGCGACGAGGTGCGTCGTGCACCGTGGCAGGTTCAGTCATGACGGAACAAAATCGCATACGGTCGAGTGCCGAACTGCAGATCCGTCTCTTAGGCCCCCGGAAGTCCGATGGCAGGGTGAACTCCTGGCCATGCCGCGGCGTCAGGTGCGCGCCCTGCTCTATCGCCTGGCCGTGGACACCCGCNNCCCGCCGCGCGATCGGTTATGTTTTCTGTTCTGGCCCGATGCCCCGGACGCTACCGCCCATCACAATCTGAGCCGGCTCCTCACCCTTCTGCACAACGCCTTGCCCGATCCCGACCTGGTCGTGGTGCACGATGACCAGATCGACCTGCACCGCCATCGCTTCTGGACCGACACGCAAGCGTTTGCCGATCTGCACAGCGCGTGGAACGTGCAGGGGGACATCGCCAGCCTGCGTCAGGCGGTAGATCTGTACCGCGANCCGTTCCTGGATGGCTTCGATCTGCCCGGCTGCACCGAGTTCGAGACCTGGCTGAGCGTGCAACGTGAGCGTTGGACGCGCCTGACGTTGCAAATCCTGTCGACACTGATCGATGCCCTCACGGCCGAGTGCGACTACGCCGGCGCCGTCGATTATGCCCTGCGCTACCTGGCCATCGACGAGCTGGCCGAAGATGTTCACCGTCGTCTGATCGGTTTCTATGCCCTCACCGGCAACCGCAGCGCTGCTCTGCGGCAATACGAACGCTGCCTGACTGTGCTGGAGCGNCGGCTNGGGGTCGGTCCAATGCCGGCAACCCAGGCCGTGTATCGCGTCATCGTGCATGGTGGCGCCGTCGGCGCATTCCCAGCCACTCCGCCGCACGACCTGTGGCCCATGCCCAAGACCCCTTTGATCGGACGCGCCATGGCCCTCGCCGCGCTGCACAAAGCCTTTGCNGCGACACGCGCCGGGCACGGCAGTATGTTCTTGATTGGTGGTGAGCCGGGGATCGGCAAATCGAGGCTGATGCAGGAGTTTGCCAGCCAGGTGCGTGGCCGGGCGTTGATGCTGGCTGGCGGCTGCTACGCGGAGACGCGCACCACGCCTTATCAACCGCTGGTCGAGGCGCTGCGGCCCCACCTGAGCCGGCGCCGCCTGGAATTCGAGGCAGCCGAGCAAGAGCCCTGGATGGCAACCCTGGCACGCTCTTTCCGGCTGTCGCCGACGCGTCGCGGCCTGGCGCCAGTGCCGGCCGATGAGCCATGCTGGGCGCGCACCCGGCTCTTCGAGGCCCTGGAAATGCTCTGGCAGCGCCTGGCCCAAGGAGCGTCGGCCTCCGTTTTCATCCTGGACGACCTGCACTGGGCCGACAGCGCAACCCTGGACTGGCTGGCCTTTTTGGGCCGGCATCTGCGCAGTCGCCCGCTGCTGATTGTGGGCGCCTATCGCAGCGCAGAGGCCAATACGCTGAGCACACTGCGCAGTGGCCTGATGCGTCAGGGCGCCTGGCACGAGTTGACGCTGGAGGGACTGGATGAGGCCGCCGTCGGAGAGATCCTGCGCCACCTGGGCGCTCCGAGCGCCGCCGAACCCGGCCTGGCTGGCCGACTATGCCAGGCAACGGGCGGCAATCCGTTCTTTCTGCTGGAGACCCTGGCGGCGCTGGCAGAGGCCGAAGGCCGCCAGAAGCCCACGACTGGAACGCCGGCGCTTCCCCTGCCGGACAGCGTACGCCAGGCCGTGCGCCTGCGCGTCGGGCAGCTCAGCCCAACCGCACAACAGGTGTTGGCGGCGGCCGCGGTGCTTGGCCCGACGGCGGCCCACGACGCGCTTCACCTGACCGCGGGTCGTGACGAACTGGAGACTGCCGACGCCCTGGACGAGNNCCTGGCCGACCAGCAATTTCTGGTTCAGGAGGCGGGTCTGGTTCGCTTTCGTCACGAAATCGTGCGCGAGGTGGTGTCCGGCGACCTGAGCGCCTACCGACAGCGCCTGCTGCACCAGCGGGCCGGCGAAGCCCTGGAACAGATGCGATCGCACGATGCGGCGACCCTGGCTCGTCACTTCGCCAGAGCGGGACTGCCAGGGCGGGCCGTCCGCTACACGTTGCAGGCCGGCCTGGCTGCCAAACAAGTCTTCGCCCACGCCGAGGCGCGCAGTCACTTCGATCAGGCGCTGCGACTACTGGCGGAGGAAGCGGCCAGCCTGCACGATCCGGCGCTCGTGGCCGAAAACCGCCGTCGGTGCATCCAGGTCCTGGAGGAGCGCGGCTGGGCGCTGCGTGTGCTGGGAGATATGGAAGCCTACAGCCGCGACCTGGAGGAAGAGGCGCAACTGGTCAGCGCGCTGGATGCTCCCGACATGCTGGCCCGCCTGCGTTGGCGCCAGGCCTCGGCGCATCTCTGGTTCTGCCGCTATCANGCCGGCGTGGCGGCCGAGGAGGGCCTACGGCTGGGCCAGGCTGTGGGCGACGATTTCGCCCAGGCGGCTTGCCGACGTGCCTTGGGTCTGGCGGCGCGNGAAAGCGGCGACTACGACACGGCCCAGCGCGCCCTGGAAGACGCGCTGGCGCTCTTTGTGCGGCTCGATCAGCCATCCTTCCGCGTCCATGTCCTGGGCAACCTGGCGACCCTTGCCTGCTANCCAGGGGATCCCGAACGGGCGCTGGATCTGGCCCAACAGGCGTTGGCCGCCTGTGACGCTGCCGGCCTGCAAGCCGACCGTCGTATTCCCCTGGGTGACATCGGCGCAGCGGCCGCGGCGTTGGGGCAGTTGGACCTGGCCAGGCGTTCGCTGACCGAAAGCCTCGCTATTGCCCAACAGGTCTGCGACCGCACCCAGGAGATCCTGTGCCTGGGGCATCTGGGTTGGTTGGCAGTGCAGGAGATGCAGGCCGCGCCCGCGTTGGAGCACCTGCGTGCTGCACTGGCGCTGGCCGAGCGGGTCAACTCCTGCACCGAACGGCCCTGGCTGCACGCCGGCCTGGCCGAAGCGCTGTGGCTGGCCGGTGACCTGGCAAGCGCCGCAACCCATGCCCGTCAAGCAGTCGGCCTGGCCGAGGCCACCGGCCAGGCCCATGCCCAGCGCATAGCGCAGCAGGCGCTGGACCGCGTTTTCACCCAAGAGGCGGCGGCGCCGCTGGTGGGCGATTGTTCAGACCTGCGGTATGCTCTGGCAGCTCAGGTATAGCTCTTGGCAACGATATCGTAACCACTCAGGCTGGCTCTAGAGAAACCGGGTTTTTGTCTCGCAGACCAGGGTCATGGCGCGATGAAAGGCCGTTGTACAGACGAGAACCATGCTCGCACGAGAAAAACCCGGTTTCTGAACGGCTGACTGAGCAGTCACACGATATCAATGAGATAAACCTGGAAACGCACGAGTGGGTGATCGAGATGAAGCTTGTGGAACGTCGTTTGACCTGGTACGGGAGAAGTACGGCGTTCTCAGCGAGGGCCGCCACCGACCAACCCTTCCCTTGCTTTTTCGGGAGATCGACGAAGTTGGCGGCCGTCCCGGATCCCCCATGTAGAGACTTTGTAGATAGCGATCCGCTAGACTGTTGTTCAGAGATGGATAACAGTCTTTTTGTTGGCACGACCGCAGCGGGTCAAGGAGGCAGCTATGACAGTCATTGCCATCAAACCAGCGGGTATCGTGACACCGTCGGGCAACGGCGCCACAGCGCCGCAACCTGCCAGCGCGGCGCTCCCGCCCGGGCTGATCCAACTGGATGAGGCCCTGGCCGCGCTGCATGCCCACAAGGGCGCCTGGGTCGCCACCGGCGTCGATGAGCGCATCGCCCTACTGGCCGAGATCCGCCAACGCATGGCGGCCATCGGCCAGCGCTGGGTGGGGTCGATCCTTGAGGCCAAGGGCACGGCCGGTGACGCCTTCGGTACGGGCGAGGAGTGGGCCAACTACGCCCTGGTGCTGCGCTGGATGCGGCTGCTGCACCGCTCGCTGCTCGACATCCAGCGCTATGGGCGTCCCCGTCTGCCAGAATCGCCGAAGACGCGGCCCGATGGGCGGGCAAGCGTGCGCGTTTACCCGCAGACGCATTTCGACCGTATGCTCTTCATGGGCGTCACGGGCGAGGTGTGGATGCAGCCGGGCGTGACGCCGGCTGACGTAACAGCCCGCCAGGCGGCGATCTGCCAGGAGCAGAGCCATCCCGGCCAGGTGCTGTTGCTGCTGGGCGCGGCAACGCGGCTTTCATCCAGTTTACACGCCGGACGATAGATCAATTTCGACATGTGTCTGGAACGCCAGAGCAAGGAGAATTTCTATGAGACACAAGACCGCAGGTTATCTGATGATCCTGGTGATCCTCTTGGGCAGCGCGACAGCGATGGCCGCAAATGGCGTAGGTATCGACTGGAGTGTGATCGGCGCTGGCGGCGGGCGCGTGCTGGGAGCCTGTCGCTGGACCATACGTCAGGCCAGGCAGTTGCCGGCGCTGCCAGCAGCGGGATAACTCAGCTTTGCTCTGGCTTCTGGTGCCAGCCCGAAACTCCGTACACCGTCTATTTACCGCTGCTGCACCGAACAACTCATTGAGCGGATGAGAAGCCCGTGGCTTCCGGGCCTGCGCACGAGGAGAAACAAGATGAAACACAAACTCTTCACGATTGGTCTGGTAATTGGATTGATGCTGGCTGCCAACTCAGGCCGCGCGGCCGATCAACCCGGGCCGGACAACACCCGCAGATACGAGCAAGCTCCGGTCGCAATCGATGCCACCGTAGCCAGCAGGATTTCGTACCAGGGCGTTTTGCGCGAGAACGGTGCGCCGGTGACCGGAACCCGAAACCTGGTTTTTGAATTTTGGGACAACAGCGCCTGTATCGGCTCCAGCCCAAGTTTCACTGTGTCGAAGCCGGGTGTAGCGATCAGCAACGGCTTGTTCAACGTGGCGCTCGACACACCACCGTCCCGCTTCACCGGTGGGGCGTACTGGCTACGCGTCCGAGTCGGGAGCACGGCCTTGGGTTGTCAGGAGATACTGCCGGTCCCCTATGCGTTGACATTACGGCCAGGTGCAACGATCCATGCCCTTGACACTGCGTTGTACCTTGAAAGCAACAGCGGGAATGGACTGGTGGCCACCACGAGCACGACCGGTGGGGTCCGACCGCAGTCGGTGTAGTGGGCAAGAGCACCGCCACAACGGGCGGATGGGCCGGGGTCATGGGTGAGGTAGCCAGCAGATCCGACTGGACTGTGGGCGTCTTGGGTCGTGCAACTGCTACCTCGGGCATTACCTCAGGTGTCTGGGGTCAAACCGAAAGCACAGCCAGCGGCGCCCGTGGTGTGACTGGATGGGCGCATGGTGCCAGCGGGGCCACTACTGGTGTGAGAGGTGACAGTCAATCGAACGCAGGTACGGGCGTGGCCGGATTTGCTAACGCCACAACTGGAAGCACCCACGGCGTGTACGGTGAGACCATGAGCCATTCGGATTGGACGGTAGCTGTGTGGGGTAACGCCAGGGGTCAGAGCGGTGTCACCACCGGCGTTTGGGGCACGACGAACAGTACCACGAACGGCGCGCGCCATTATGGGCTTCGCATCCGCAACTGCTGGCGAAACCTACGCTGTTGTGGGCGAAAATAACTCCCCTTCGGGGTGGGCGGCGGCATTCAATAGCGTTGGCAACGGGGTTTGGATCGGGACAGCCATGAGCAGGGAAGCATTGAGGGTGCATCTCGGCGATGTCGTCGTGGACGAGGGCAATCTGGAAGTCGGCGGCACCAAAAGCGCAGTTGTGGATACACAAGATGGTCGGCGTCTGCTCTATGCAGAGGAAGCTGCCGAGGTGTGGTTCGCCGACTATGGCTTTGACCGCCTGGTTGGTGGATCGTCGAAGATCACCATCGACCCCGTCTTCGCTCAGACGGTCAACCTGGGTCAGCCCTACCATGTCTTTGTGCAGGTCTATGGCGAGGCAGATGTCTACGTGACCGATCGCTCAATCGTGGGCTTTGAGGTTCGCCTGCGCCAGGGTGATCCCAACGTCGAGTTCTCCTATCGCATCGTCGCCAAGCGTCTGGGCTTCGAAGATCAGCGACTGGAGTCGGCGCGGTGGGCTGATGGTAAGTCCCACCTGCAACCCGAATGGCCAATGAATGCCCCAAATCTCGTTCTACCATCGGTGTCAGAAACACCCTAACGGCACTGCGCGTTGTTCGATGGCCATTGACCGCGCATGAGGTGACCCGGGCCAGGAATGACAATCAGGTAATTGTCCTCCTGGCCCTTGATCACCGCCCGCATTGCTCCCCACAGCCGCCAGACACCCATGGTTTGACTCACCGCAGTTGTGGACGCATCATCAATCACCGGTTGCCGATTGTTGGAACCTGTGGTATGCTCCGGTTGCCAGACTCTACCAAAGCGGCGCTCCGCCAAAGCTGATCCAACCGGGCAAGGCCCTGACGATGCCTGTTGATCATCACCTTGCTGTTGGTGGTGGTCGCGCCCTTTCTGCCGCTGTTGATCTCGCAGTGGTGGGGCTGGCGGCAGGCGTGGGTCTACGCGGTTGTGACCATCGCGGCCTTCGTCGTCAGCCGGGCGCTGGTCGGCCGGCGCAACCCTGAGCTGCTGGCCGAGCGCAGCCGTTTCATGCAGCAGGCCGACGCCCAGCCGTGGGACAGGGTGCTGGCGCCGCTGGTCGGGCTGGGCGGCGTTGATCCCGCTGGCCGCGGGGCTGGATGCGCGCTTCGGCCCACCGGCCGGCTTCAGCCTGGCCGTGGAGCTGGCCGCACTGGCCTTGCTCGTCGGCGGCTACGTTCTCGCCTCCTATGCGCTGATCGAAAACGCCTACTTCTCCGGCATGGTGCGCATCCAGACCGACCGCGGCCAGCAGGTGGTCTCCAGCGGCCCCTACCGTTGGGTGCGCCATCCTGGCTACGCCGGCGCGCTGCTGGCCTACCTGGCCACGCCCTTCCTGCTCGCTTCGCTCTGGGCGCTGCTGCCGGCGTTTCTGCTGGCCGTCGTCCTGGTTATCCGCACCCGGCTGGAGGATCAGACCCTGCATACTGAGAGGAGTTGCGCCATGAACAGACTACGACCTACGCCTGCGCTCCGCTTCGTTTTGTTGACCGTCGCCTTGGTGATCGTCGCCGCGCTGGCCGGCTACCGCAGCCGCCCAGCCGCCGCGCGGCCCCGCCAGCGCACAGCCCCCACGCTCCGCGAGACCGTCTCGCTCAATGGCCTGCGCGGCTGGAGCGCCGCCCTGGACAACCACCTGAAGATCTTCGATGTCGCGCTGGACGAAAGCCGCAACCGCATCTACGTGCAGGGCATCCTGACNCCCGGCATCGCCGTCATCGACGGCGCCAGCGACACCCTGATTGGCAATCTGGATAGCGGCGGTGACGACAACGACTTCAACCGGCCCTATCTGGCCGTTCACCCCACCACGGGCGCGCTCTACCTGGCGGGCTTCAACTCCCGCACCCTGCGTCGCATCGACCCGACCACCAACACCATCACCGCCCAGGCCAGTCTCACCGCCGACCCTTGCGATGTCATCATCGATCCCGCGACCAACCGGGTTTTCGTCAGCCTGCAGGCGGCGGGCAAGGTCGCCGTCTTCGACGCCAACACGCTGGCCCCGGTCGGCATGGTGAACCTGGGCAGCGATCGCATCGGCGGCATGGCCCTGGACAGCGCCGCCCGGCGACTCTATGTGGTCTACAGCGGCGCGCCGACCGCGGCCACCCCCATCTACGTCATCGATCCCGCCACGCTCGCCGTTCGCCCCCGCTGACGGTCGACAACAGCGGGGAACGCCCTCAACTTTGCCGAGGTGGATGCGGCCGGCGGCCGGCTCTTCGTCACCTCGTCCAACCGTCTGTTCATCGTTGCCGGCCTCGCGGCGGCCGGGCCGCAGACCGTCCACCACGTCGCGCTGCCGGCCAACGCCAAACGGCCGCTCTACTGGGCCGCGACCGGCAAGGTCTACATCGTCGCGCGACGGCATCTCCACCATTCGCAGCAGCCTGGCCGTGGTGGATGCCACATCGGCNNCGTCCTGGAGCAGACGCTCGACCTGCAAACCGGCGGCGCTCAGCGCGCCGTACTCAACCGCGCCACCGGCAAGCTCTACACCGCCGGTATGGAATACACCGACATCGTCGTGGTCGACGCCGCTGCCGTCAGCGTGAGCAGCCAGATTGACATCGGCAACAGCGTCGAGGACATCGCGGTAGGATCGGCAAACGGCGAGATCTACCTGGCCAACCGCCTGGGCGGCAGCACGCTACAGATCTATCGGCCCGCCGCCGGGCTGTGGCACGAGTTCGACACCGGCGGCTGGCCCACCGCCGTGGACGTGGACCCTGTCCTCAACCGGCTCTACGTCCTGAGCCACTATGCCGGAACCGTCAGCGCCTATGCCCTGGCCCCAGACCCGCTCCACCCCACATTGCTCGGCGTCGTCAACCTGGGACTGAACGACGTGACCGATGCCATCAGCAGCCAGACGCTCGATATCACCCGCCACCGGGTCATCACCACGCACCCCGAACGCGACCGGGTCGTGATCGTCGACGGCGCGGCGCTCACTGTGCTGGCCACCATCGACGATGTGCCCAGTTTCACCTACGATCCCCAGACCACAGCCAGCGTCGGCCATTTGCAGCCTGTCATGGATGAAACACTCGGCAAGCTCTATATCCTCGTTGGCCGCCAGCGCAAGGTGGACGTCTTCGACGCCAACGCCGGCTATGCCTACCTGCGCACGATCGATCTGACCGCGCAGGCGTGGAACTGGAGCGTCAACTTTGCCGATCATCTCCTCTTCGTCGACAGCGGCCGTCATCGCCTGCACGTCGGCCCGATCCTGATCGACACCACCACCGACACGGTCAGTGGGACACTGCCGCCCGGCGTTGGCAGCGTCGTCGCGGGTCTGGATGCCGCCGCCAACCGTCTTTACCTGCTCGACGTCAGCCCCGGCGCCGCCCAACCCGCCCCACGCGGCGGGCGTCAACCTGATCCGGCGCGGCGACAGCCCGCGGCGCCGCGCCGCCCTGACACCGCGGCCAACTGGCGCTTGAACGTCGTCGACGCGACCAGCCTGGCATTACTCAGCCAAACCGAGCTGCGCGGCCTCTCCGTCGTCTCCCCTACGCGGCGCTCGACCCCGTCCGCCAACGTTTTTGTCGGCTACATGCAGCGCGCCGAGGTCGACATCTACAGCCTGGATGGTCCCGCCACTACGCCAACCCCACGTCCACCCCCACCGCCCAGACGCCGGCCGCCACGCCAACCCCGACGGTCACGCCGTCGGCGACGCCAACACCCATCAGCACACCTACGACCGATGTCTGCGTGACCGATGCCAACGGCAACGGTATCGGCGACATCGTGGATATCATGACCACCGCGGCCAACCAGGTCTGCCACAGCTTTCTGCCGCTCGTCGCCAGCTACTGGAACCTGGCCTGGCCCAGCGCCACCCCAACCCCAACCCCGACCCCGACATCCACACCCACGCCAACCGGAGGCCACGGCGTCGACCCGACTGNGGGCCGGAGCGCCAGGCCACCTTCAGCGCTCACTATGCCGGCGGAGTGGTGGGGCGCAACCTGGCGGTCGACGCCGCCGGCCGTATGCACATCGCCTGGGTCGAGAACAGCGGCAACGTCTACGATGTCCTCTACAGCCGCTCCACCGACGGCGGCCAGACCTGGTCGCCCCCGCTCGATCTGGCCAACAGCCCGTTGCCCGCGAACAGCCCCAACCTGATGCTGGGGCCAGATGGGACGCTGCATGCGATCTGGAACGATCTGCGCGACGGCGGCAGCGGGCGCCTCTACTACAGCCGCTCCACCGACGCCGGTCTCACCTGGGCNCCGCCGCGTGATGTCACCGGCGCCCATGCCCGCAAGGTGGGCGGCTTCAGCTTCGGCCTCGACCTGCAAAACCGGCTGCACCTGGCCTGGCACTATGGCGACCCCAGCGTCGACACGGTCCCCACCGAGGTCTACTACCTGCGTTCCACCGACGGCGGCGACACGTTCGGCGCCCGGCAGAGACTGAACCAGGGCGCCGGTCACGCCGCTTTCCCCGTNTTCACCATCGAGGGGACCGACGGCAACCTGATCGCCATCGCCTGGCGCGACAACCGGGCCAACCCTGACTGGGACACCTACGTGGCCGTTTCGACCGACGGCGGACAGACCTTCACCGAGCGCGTCGGCGCCGCCACCCCGCGCGACTGGGATCCGGAGGCCGCGGTGGACGCCAACGGCGTCATCCACCTGGGCGTCATGACCACACAGATGCCGTATGCCGCGATCGACTACCGTCGCTCCACCGATGGCGGCCTGACCTGGAGCGCCGCGGTCACTCTGTCCGAGGCCAACAGCCGCTTTCCCTTCTGGGCGCTGGACAACCCGCACGGCGTGCTTTGGCTGTTCTGGAAGGATGAACGCGACTTTCTGACGCCTGCCTGCCCCAGCCCGAACCGCTGCGCCGACATCGCCGGCAAATTCTCGACCGACGGCGGCCTGACCTGGAGCGCGCTGGAGTTCGTCACCGACCTGGGCGCGGTCGAGGTCAAGTTTCCCGCCTTCGACGTCGACGGCGGCGGACGGCCCCACGCCCTCTGGAGCGATCGGCGTACGGGCGACACCGTCGAGAACGTCTACGTGCGCAGTCGCCTGAGCGCGCCCTGAGGCTGTCGCGCGGACGGGTGGAGAGACCCGCGTCCCGCAGGGACGCCTGAATTGAGCTTCGAGGCGCACACGTTCTCGTGCGTCCCGTAGGGCCGCCTGACTTGGCTGAGAGCCACACCGTTCTCGTGCGTCCCATAGGGACGCCTGACTTGAGCTTCGAGGCCCACACCGTTCTCGTGCGTCCCATAGGGACGCCTGACTTGAGCTTCGAGGCCCACGTCGTTCTCGTGCGTCCCGTAGGGACGCCTGACTTGAGTTTCGAGGCCCACGCCGTTCTCGTGCGTTCCATAGGGACGCCTGAATTGAGCTTCGAGGCCCACACCGTTCTCGTGCGTCCCATAGGGACGCCTGAATTGGCTGAGGCCCACGCCGTTCTCGTGCGTCCCGTAGGGACGCTTGAATTGAGCTTCGAGGTCCACACGTTCTCGTGCGTCCCGTAGGGACGCCTGACTTGAGCTTCGAGGCCCACGCCGTTTCGTGCGTCCCATAGGGATGCCTGACTTGAGCTTCGAGGCCCACGCCGTTTCGTGCGTCCCATAGGGATGCCTGACTTGAGCTTCGAGGCCCACACCGTTCTCGTGCGTCCCATAGGGACGCCTGACTTGGGAGGCCCACGCCGTTCTCGTGTGTCCCGTAGGGACGCTTGAAATGAGGGGATTATGGCTAACACCTACACATCGCTCTTTTACCACATCGTGTTCAGCACCAAAAATCGCGTGCCTTACATCAAGCCGGAGATCGAGCAGCGCGTCTGGGAGTACATGGGCGGGATCGCACGCCACCACAACCTGACCGCGTTGCAAATCGGCGGCATGGACGACCACGTTCACGGAGCAATCATGGCGCCACCGACGGTTGCACCCTATCAGATCGCACAGTGGCTGAAAGGCGAATCGTCCAAATGGATTCATGAAACGTTCCCGTGGCTGCGGTCTTTCGCTTGGCAGGAAGGTTATGGCNNGTTTACCGTCAGCAAATCCGGGTTGGCGACGTTGGTGCGTTATATCCAAAATCAACGCATCCACCACCAAAAACAGGATTTTCAAGCGGAGTATCTCGATTTCCTGAAAAGGCACGGGGTCGAATACGACGAACGCTACTTGTGGGGGTAACCTCAACCGTCCCTACGGGACGGGCGTGTATCCCACGCGGCATGGGCTAAAATCGGGCGTCCCTACGGGACGGGCGTGTATCCCGGCATGGGCTAAAGTCGGGCGTCTCTACGGGACGCGATCTCGCGTCGCACCTTCCGCCCCGACGGCGTTCAACATTCGCCATCGACCGCACCGCGCCCCGTAGGGGCGCATGAATTTAGCCCCGATGCACGTACGCGTTCTCACGCGTCCCGTAGGGACGCCTGAATTGCGCATCGAGGCACGCGCATTCTCGCGCCCCGTCGAGACGTTCGCCCCTAGAATCAACCGTCCCTACGGGACGGGCGTGTATCCTACGCGGCATGGGCTAAAATCGGGCGTCCCTACGGGACGCGATCTCGCGTCGCACCTTCCGCCCCGACGGCGCGTTCAACATTCGCCATCGACCGCACCGCGCCCCGTAGGGGCGCATGAATTAGCCTCGATACACGTACGCGTTCTCCGCGTCCCGTAGGGACGCCTGAATTGCGCATCGAGGCACGCATTCTCGCACCCCGTCGAGACGTTCGATCCTAGAGTCAACCGTCCCTACGGGACGGGCGTGTATCCTACGCGGCATGGGCTAAAATCAGGCGTCCCTACGGGACGCGATCTCGCGTCGCACCTTCCGCCCCGACGGCGCGTTCAACATTCGCCATCGACCGCACCGCGCCCCGTAGGGGCGCATGAATTTAGCCTCGATACACGTACGCGTTCTCCGCGTCCCGTAGGGACGCCTGAATTGCGCATCGAGGCACGCATTCTCGCGCCCCGTCGAGACGTTCGATCCTAGAGTCAACCGTCCCTACGGGACGGGCGTGTATCCTACGCGGCATGGGCTAAAATCAGGCGTCCCTACGGGACGCGATCTCGCGTCGCACCTTCCGCCCCGACGGCGTTCAACATTCGCCATCGACCGCACCGCGCCCCGTAGGGGCGCATGAATTAGCCCCGATGTGCGTACGCGTTCTCCGCGTCCCGTAGGGACGCCTGAATTGCGCATCGAGGCGCGCATTCTCGCGCCCCGTCGAGACGTTCGATCCTAGAGTCAACCGTCCCTACGGGACGGGCGTGTATCCTACGCGGCATGGGCTAAAATCAGGCGTCCCTACGGGACGCGATCTCGCGCCGCACCTTCCGCCCCGACGGCGCGTTCAACATTCGCCATCGACCGCACCGCGCCCCGTAGGGGCGCATGAATTTAGCCCCGATGCACGTGCGCGTTCTCCGCGTCCCGTAGGGACGCCTGAATTGCGCATCGCGGCACGCATTCTCGCGCCCCGTCGAGACGTTCGGTCCTAGAATCAACCGTTCCTACGGGACGGGCGTGTATCCCACGCGGCATGGGCTAAAATCGGGCGTCCCTACGGGACGCGATCTCGCGTCGCACCTTCCGCCCCGACGGCGCGTTCAACATTCGCCATCGACCGCACCGCGCCCCGTAGGGGCACATGAATTTAGCCCCGATGTACGTACGCGTTCTCACGCGTCCCGTAGGGACACCTGAATTGCGCATCGAGGCGCGCATTCTCGCGCCCCGTCGAGACGTTCGCCCCTAGAATCAACCGTCCCTACGGGACGGGCGTGTATCCCACGCGGCATGGGCTAAAATCGGGCGTCCCTACGGGGCGCGATCTCGCGTCGCACCTTCCGCCCCGACGGCGCGTTCAACATTCGCCATCGACCGCACCGCGCCCCGTAGGGGCGCATGAATTTAGCCTCGATGTACGTACGCGCTTCGCGTCCCGTAGGGACGCCTGAATTGCGCATCGAGGCACGCGCATTCTCGCGCCGCGTCGAGACGTTCGATCCTAGAGTCAACCGTCCCTACGGGACGGGCGCGTATCCCACGCGGCATGGGCTAAAATCGGGCGCCCCTACGGGACGGGCGCGTATCCTACGTGGCATGGGCTAAAATCGGGCGTCCCTATGGGACGCGATCTCGCGCCATACATTCCAACCTGTTGGGGCGTTCGGTCCTAAAATCGGGCGTCCCTACGGGACGCGATCTCGCGTCGCACCTTCCGCCCCGACGGCGCGTTCAACATTCGCCATCGACCGCACCGCGCCCCGTAGGGGCGCATGAATTAGCCTCGATGCACGTGCGCGTTCTCGCGTCCCGTAGGGACGCCTGAATTGCGCATCGAGGCGCGCATTCTCGCGCCCGTCGAGACGTTCGGTCCTAGAGTCAACCGTCCCTACGGGACGGGCGTGTATCCCGTGCGGCATGGGCTAAAATCGGGCGTCCCTACGGGACGCGATCTCGCGCCATACATTACAACCTGTTGGGGCGTTCGGTCCTAAATCGGGCGTCCCTACGGGACGGGCGTGTATCCTACGCGGCATGGGCTAAAATCGGGCGTCCCTACGGGACGGGCGTGTATCCCGCGGCATGGGCTAAAATCAGGCGTCCCTACGGGACGGGCGTGTATCCTACGCGGCATGGGCTAAAATCGGGCGTCCCTACGGGACGGGCGTGTATCCGCGGCATGGGCTAAAATCAGGCGTCCCTACGGGACGGGCGTGTATCCCACGCGGCATGGGCTAAAATCGGGCGTCCCTACGGGACGGGCGTGTATCCTACGCGGCATGGGCTAAAATCGGGCGTCCCTACGGGACGGGCGTGTATCCGCGGCATGGGCTAAAATCAGGCGTCCCTACGGGACGGGCGTGTATCCCACGCGGCATGGGCTAAAATCGGGCGTCCCTACGGGACGGGCGTGTATCCTACGCGGCATGGGCTAAAGTCGGGCGTCCCTACGGGACGCGATTTCGCGCCATGCGTTCCGTCCTGTCGGGGTGTTCGGTCCTAGAGTCAACCGTCCCTACGGGACGTGCGCGTATCCTACGTGGCATGGGCTAAAATCGGGCGTCCCTACGGGACGCGATCCACGCCGTACATTCCGCCGCGTCGGGACGTTCGTCCCTAAAGTCGGGCGTCCCTACGGGACGCGATTTCGCGCCACGCGTTCCGTCCTGTCGGGGTGTTCGGTCCTAGAGTCAACCGTCCCTACGGGACGGGCGCGTATCCCACGGCATGGGCTAAAGTCGGGCGTCCCTACGGGGCGCGATCTCGCGTTATGCCTTCCGCTCCGACGGAACGTTCAACATTCGCCATCGACCGCACCGCGCCCCGTAGGGGCGCATGAATTTCGCCTCGGTGTGCACACCCATTCTCGCGCCCCGTCGAGACGTTCGGTCCTAGAGTCAACCGTCCCTACGGGACGGGCGCGTATCCCACGGCATGGGCTAAAGTCGGGCGTCCCTACGGGACGCGATCTCGCGTTATGCCTTCCGCTCCGACGGAACGTTCAACATTCGCCATCGACCGCACCGCGCCCCGTAGGGGCGCATGAATTTCGCCTCGGTGTGCACACCCATTCTCGCGCCCGTCGAGACGTTCGGTCCTAGAGTCAACCGTCCCTACGGGACGGGCGCGTATCCCACGGCATGGGCTAAAGTCGGGCGTCCCTACGGGACGCGATCTCGCGTTATGCCTTCCGCTCCGACGGAACGTTCAACATTCGCCATCGACCGCACCGCGCCCCGTAGGGGCGCATGAATTTCGCCTCGGTGTGCACACCCATTCTCGCGCCCCGTCGAGACGTTCGGTCCTAGAGTCAACCGTCCCTACGGGACGGGCGCGTATCCTACGCGGCATGGGCTAAAATTGGGCGTCCCTACGGGACGGGCGTATCCTACGCGGCATGGGCTAAAATCGGGCGTCCCTACGGGACGGGCGTGTATCCTACGCGGCATGGGCTAAAATCGGGCGTCCCTACGGGACGGGCGTATCCTACGTGGCATGGGCTAAAATCGGGCGTCCCTACGGGACGCGATCCACGCCGTACATTCCGCCGCGTCGGGACGTTCGACATTCGCTATCGACCGCACCGCGCCCCGTAGGGGCGCATGAATTTAGCCCCGACGTACGTACGCGTTCTCCGCGTCCCGTAGGGACGCCTGAATTGAGATCCGCGCGTGCACGTTCTCGCGTCCCGTAGGGACGCCTGAATTGGCCGAGACGCACGCGTTCTCGCGCGTCCCGTAGGGACGCGTGACATTCACCGTCTGCTTGCCTAACGGCCAACCGCGGGTATACTCCGAACGCGTGACGGAGAAAGATAACCATGACCTTCAGAACCAGCCACCGTGCGGTATGGTTGGATCTGTGAATACTGGGAGCAGGGGTGGGAAGGCGATTTCTGGCGCATCTTCCAGGATGCCCGTTTCTGCACCAGCCGCCTGGCCGGCTGGCGGCCGGAGGGCATCGTACGCCTGGCCGATGGTCAGCGCCTGACGATCCTTGCCGACGATGACGCCGTGCTCTGGACGGGCCGTTTGCTGGCCCGAAAGATCGGGCGCTGCCAACGCCTGCCAACCCAGCCGTGGCAGCCCGCCTGGCATCCACTCGATGTCTCCGCCGAAACCTGGGCGCACTGGTTCGGCGCCCATCCCCGTTGCGCGCCAGCCTGCAGGAATGAAGCGCCGCTCGGGCCGACGTGTGCCGTGATTTCACCCTATTCTTAAATCGGTAGCTGCTCAGCCAGCCGTTCAGAAACCGGGTTTTTTCGTGCGAGTGTCGTCAACCCGGCCGACCTCCAGCGCGGTGGTCTCGGCCATCAGCCCTGCCCGCGCTACCGGCCCAGTAGTTGGCCGCCGGCGTCTCATCACGCCTATCACACCAGGTCCCTGCACTTCCTGAACGCGCCTGTGTCATTCTGGCAGCGAAAGGGCAACCCTCTTGGATAACGGCCAGAGCCGACGCTGTGCTGTCCGGCCGGCGCTCCCTGCACCGGCCGGACAGCACAGCCATCGCTACGGCGTTGCCGCGGCCGCGGCGTAGAGTGCATCGTCGGGCGCCAGGGCGGCGGCGCGGGCGACATCACGCTTCACCCGCGGGTCGGCCGGGTCGGCCAGGTAACGGCCCCAGGCGCGTATGAAGTAGGCCGGGGNCCAGCCAGGCTGGACCGCCAGCGCGGCGTCGGCGCTGTTCAACAGGTAACCGCTTAGTTCGCCCTGCCAATCCGCGGCCGCCGTACCGGCCACCAGCGGCGTGTCGGCGCGGAAGATCTGCGCGGCGCTGTANNGGCGCATCAGGTCGACGGCCGCGGTGTAGTCGCCGTAGAACACCTGGCTCAGCAGCGGATAGGCGCTCTCCGCGGCCGCGGCCCGNNCAGCGTCGTGGTTCAGGCGAATCAGCGCCCGGTTCCAGCGCAGCGTGCCCGAACCGGCTGGCGGGTCTTCGTCGCCGGCCAATGTCACTGCCTCATCGATCTGCGCCAGCGCCGCCGGCCACAACCCCGCCTGCGCCAACGCCACCGCCCGGCTGTTGGCCTCATCCCACGGCGTGCCCCGCTGCCCCATCAGCAGGGCAGAGATCTCCACCGGGACCAACTCATCGCCCAGCCAGGTGTGAACCTGGAAGTAGGGGTGACGCACGCCGCACGCGTAGCAGAAAATGTACGGCTCGGTAGTGTCCAGCACCACATCGTTCTGACCATCGCCGTTGATGTCGGCGACGAAACCGGCGCCGGGGCTGGCGGCCGAACCGGCCAGCTCCATCTTCAGGGTCTGCCCGTCGAAGCTCAGCAGCTGAAAAGTGCCGCTGTGCGCGCCGGCGCCGCCATCCACCGTCAGCCAGATGCGGCTGGGCCNGATGGCCACCTGCCGCACATCACCCGCGCTGATGTAGTCGGGCAGCGGCTCCACCAACTGCGCGTCAGCGCCGGGCTGGGCATCCAGGTCGAAACGCGCCAGCTCCTGCCAGCCGTTGTCGTTGCGGGTGAAGATCGCCACGAAGTGCGACGGTACCGGGTCGAGATCGTAGTTGCGCATACCGGTGCTGTACAACGCCCAGAGCGGTTGACTGTTGGCTGGGGCGTACAGCGGCAGGAGCGCGGGGCCGTCCGAATACGCAGCGGCGGGGAGCTGCACCTGGGCCAGGACCTCTTCCACGGTCGCCGCAGGCGGGCGTGCCGGGCAGGGTCGGCGTCGGTACTGCCTGGCCGGCCGGGTGGCAGACGCCGCGGAAGAGGCCTCCTCGCACTCGCTGCCGTCGGGGAAGAGGCAGACGCCAGACTGGTTGCCGGCCTGGTCAGTGCGGATCTGCGACTGGCCGCCCTGCTGCACGCAGAAGGCCGTGGCCGGGTTGGCTATCTCCGGCTCGAGGGTGGCTGTGGGCTGGCCGCCGGGGCGACACTCGCCGCGGAAGAAGGCCCATTCATCGCACTCGCTGCCGTCGGCGAAACGACAGACGCCATACTGACCGCCATCAGCGCCGGTGCGGATTTCCAATTGGCCCCNCTGCTCGGTGCAGTAGACCGAGGCCGGGTTGGGCATACCAACCACCTGCGTGGGCTGCGTCGCAGGCGCCGCCTCCCGGGGCACGCTGACGCAGCCGGCCAGCAGGCCGACCAGCAGCATGAGAACCATAAAAACCGCCCAGCGCGGTGCCCGTTGTGTTGTCATTACGAAACCCCCATAGACTTGTGAGGCATGATGCCCTCATCCTTGTGCGTCATCGGCCGCGCCCAATGGCGCCGCGCCGCACAGCATTTTATTGTAGGCGAGACCCGTGGCATGTCAAGTGGATCATGATGGCGTCAGCAATCCCAAAACTCGCGCTCAACGTACGCGGAATTGGGGCCTGAGCCGGGTCAGCGAAACCTACCGGCTGGCTACAATGGCGCGGGTCTGCTCGGCCTGATTTCAGACGCTCGACGGTGGTGCAGTAGTTCCATGATGACGTCAGCACTCAGGCGTGTGCCCCACAGCCGCCCAGGCCAACGCTGCCGTGACGCGTACGCCCAAGGCAGGCGGCATCTGTGGGATAGTTCGTTATGCGGGCGCTGGATGGGGCGCAATCCTGCATCACGTTGATCCGATGGAACGACGAAACGGGCGAGGAACTACCGATCAGGCAGGTTGCATCGAGAACCAGCTATGTCACGGCGCAGGCCCGCCGGCGGTGGGGTACTCGTCGGCGCGGCCGTGGTGAGCAGGTCCGCGGCGTCAGTCAGGCTGCCGCGCCAGGGCCNCGGCGCTTCCTGCTTCAGGGTCGTCACCACTCCGGCCCACGCCGCCTGCGCTGGGGAGGCCGTGAGGCGCTTGGTTAGATAGGTGGCAAAACAGGTGTCGCCGCGGCCGGTGCGCCCCGCCAGGGAGCGTGGGGTGAAGGGTGCAAAATACGTTTCCCCAGCCGCGTGGACTGTGACCCNCGACGAATGGGTGAGCACGACCTCGGCTGGGCCNNGTGCGGCGAGGCGCGCCGCGGTCGCCAGGTCGGTCTCGCCGGTGAGCGCTTCGGCTTCGGCCTGATCGGCCTTCAGGTAAGTCACGTGGCGCAGCCCCGTGGCCATCTCTGGCCAGGGCCGGAACAGGCTCATNNCGCCCACCCGTACGCGCACGAACCCCTGTACGTCCAACGCGACTGGCCCACNGCNGGCCAGCATCTGCAACAGCGGCAGGTTCACCTCGCCCGCGATGATGGGGGTGATGGCGTAGATGGCGGCGCCCACCTCGGGCACATCAGCCGGCCGGATCGGCCCCGCAAAACCCAGCGGCACGCAGACGCGGCGCTCCATATCGGCCGAGTCGTAGTAGTTGGCGATCCCCGACGTCTCGGAAGCCGGCGCGGCGAAGACTGTCACGCCCTCCGCCCGAAGCTCCGCCAGGCGGGNGAAGTCGGCCTCGCGCAGGCGCGTCACCACGCCCACNNCCGCGCCCAACCGCCGGGCCGCCACGCTGCCGTAGTACACACCGCCGCCGGAGACCGTCTCGGAGACGTCGTCGACGATGATGCGGTCAACGGCGAAGTGACCGAACATCAGGAGGTCAAAGTTGGTGTTCACTTCGGCAACACGTACAAACAGTCTTCCAGGAAGCGCAGACCGACCTGCTGCCCTTCGGGGTACAGCACCATACGCCGCGGGTCGCGCTCGACGACGGCCAGCAGTTGACCGCCGGCCTCGATATCATACTCGATGACGTTGCCCAGATAGGCGGCGCGGCGCACCACTCCGGNGGCGGCCTGGTCACCCTGCACAGCGTCGGCCGCCAGGATTTCCACCATCTCCGGCCGCACGACCAGGGTGACATCCTCGCCCTGACCGAAGGCCGCGGCCGGCGCCGGGGTGGTCAGGGTCGTCCCAAACGCATCGACGACCAGGTGACCATCGCGCCGCGCCTGTACCGTTGCCTGAACGAAGTTCGCCCGCCCGATGAAGTCCGCGACGAAGCGGGAGAGCGGCCGACGGTAAATTTCGTCCGGCGGGCCGATCTGCTCGATCACCCNCCGATTCATCACCACGACCTGATCGGAGAGGGTCATCGCCTCGACCTGGTCATGCGTGACGTAAACGCTGGTGATGCCCAGCCGCTTCTGGATGCGCCGGATCTCGGTGCGCATCTGTTCGCGCAGTTTGGCGTCGAGGTTCGAGAGTGGCTCGTCCATCAACAGCACCTTCGGTTCCATCACCAGGGCGCGGGCCAGGGCCACCCGCTGCTGCTGGCCGCCGGAGGNCTGATTGGGCGCACGGTTCTCCAGGCCGGTCAATTCGACCAGCTCCAGGACGCGNNCGACCCGCCGTTTGATCTCGTCTTTGGACCGGTGCTGCACGTTCAAGCCGTAGGCGATGTTCTCGAAGACGCTGAGGTGTGGAAAGATGGCGTAACTCTGGAACACCATCGACATGTCGCGTTTGTGCGGCGGCAGGTCATTGATCTGTTTGCCATCCAGCAGAATCTGGCCGCTGTTGGGAAACTCGAAACCGGCAATCAGGCGCAGGGTGGTGGTTTTGCCGCACCCCGACGGCCNCAGCAGCGTCACCAGCTCGCCCTGTTGGATGTTCAACGACACGCCGTTGACCGCTATGACCTCACCCACACCGCCGCNGGAGGCGAAAGTTTTGACCAGGTTATCGAGAACCAGATGCATGGCAAACCCTACCTAATCTCGCGGAAACCGGTGAACACGGCCACGATGGCTGAAGGAACCCATATCCATCGGTGTTGCCCCATTACGCCCCCAATCCAGGTCCACATCACCGCGCTTGCCGAGCGTCTTGTGGGTGATGAAATAGAGCGCGCCGATGGCAATCAGGACAACCACGATGATCACGGTCGAATAACCGGCCGCGATGCTGATGCCGCCCTGCTCCCATTCGCTCAGAATCGAGGCGGTGACGATGCGCCAGCGGGCACTCACCAGGAAGATGATGGCCGACAGGCTGGTCATGTGGCGGGTGAACGAGAAGATCAGCCCGGCCAGCAGCGCGGGCACGATCAGCGGCAGTGTCACCTTACGCGAGGTGTACTGCGCATCGCCGCCCAAAATGGCCGATGCCTCTTCGATGCTGGGGTCGATCTGCTGCAGCGCNNGCGCGCCCGACCGCACCGAAGCGGGCAGGCTGCGCACCACGAACGCGGCGATGATGATGAACGGCGTGCCCACCAGGGCCAACGGCTTGCCCATGAAACAGAGGGTCGCGATCAGCGCTACCGCCACGGTCGTCATGACCGAACGGGCACGGCCCGTCAAACGGTCCACCGCCAGCAGCGACAGGAGCGTGTAGACGATGGCCGTCAGCGGTGTTGGGGTCTGGAACAAGACCTTGATGTGGTCGGACACCTGGAAGATGGCGTTGCTCCAAAAGCCACGCGGGATCGACCGGCTCAGTTGCGCGATCGGTTGGGCGGCGTATTCGACGAGGTCGAAGCTGAACAGATAGGNCCNCATGCCGATCAACATCCAACCGATGCCCCTGGACCGGTGCACCAGCCAGACATAGAGGCCCGCTGCCAGATAAATGGTCCCCAGCATGTACAGGACGCCGATCTCACCCAACGTCGGTGTCAGCAGCGTCACCCNCATCCCCACCCCGGTACCGATGAGCAGGGCGCGCAGCTGGTNGCGGCGCGTCGGCAGGGCCATCCGCACCAGGTAGAGCGCCAGCAGCGCATAGAGGACTCCCACCACCAACAGCGGCGGCGTGCTGAACGCCAGTACGAAACCGATGCCCAGGATGGTGCCGGGCACGGCGCCGCCCAGGTTGGAGACAAAATCGAGCGTGTCCTTGCCGGCGAACTTCTTGCGCACCACCAGGAACGCAATCAACATGCCGGTCAGCCCGGCGATCGGTGTGGCGAAGGCGCTAAGGAACGTGGTGTCCAGCACCGACTCGACGCCGCGCGTCACCATCAGCCGCCACCACTCCAGCGTGGGTGTGTAGTCAGTGCCCCACGCAGTGGCAAACGAGCCGTAGATGATCGCCGCGTAGAGCAGGATCACCAGCGCGCAGACCAGATAAGTCACGATGATGAACGGCCAACGGATCAGTGGCTCCTTGACGGTGATGCGGCCACCGGTGGGCTTGCCGGTCACCGACACGTAGGAGCGCCGATTGACATAATAGCGCTGTACCAGGAACACGATCAGGGTGGGCAACAGCAGCACCAAGGCCAACGCCGAGGCCTTCTGGTAATCGTACTCGCCCGCCACCGCCAGCCAGATCTGCGACGAGAGGACCATGTAGTTACCCGAGATGAACAGCGGGTTGCCCAGGTCGGCCAGTGATTCGACGAAGAGCAGCAGGAANNCGCCGGCAATCCCTGGGATCAGCAGGGGCAGGGTGACGGTGCGGAAGATGTGCAGTTTACCCGCCCCCAGGCTATGCGCGGCCTCCTCCATACTGGGGTCGAGCCGTTCCAGCATNNCGCGCATCATCAGGTAGGCTATCGNAANAAAGGTGATCACCTGGACAAACACCAGGCCGTCCAGGCCATAGATATCGTTGACGCCCGGTCCGAAGTTGATTCCCAGTAGCTTGCGAGTGATCAGGCCATTGCGCCCGAAGAGCAGGATCGTGCTGAGCGCCAACGCAAAGGGCGGCGAGACCGTGGGCACCAGTGCCAGCAGGTGGATCAAACGCGGGAAGGGCGTGCTGCAACGCACCACAGTGTATGCAAAGATGAAGCCCAGAATCGTACCGCCGGTGGCGCTCAACAGACCCATCACCAGCGTATTGAGGAAGACCTGGCGCGAGTACGGCCCGTAGTAGGAATCAAAGAAGCGGGCGAAGTACTTCAGGCTCAGCCGCGTATACCACGGGCCGCTGAGTGAAGCGTCCACAAAGCCGTTGGCCGTGCCGCGGTAGAGCGGATAGACCACAAAGATGAAGANAAAGAGACCACAGAAGAGCAGGCCGATCATCAAGACCGGGTCGCGTGCGATGAGGGAGAACTCGCGGTAACGCTGTTGGAGCCAGGTCATGATCCGGGACGGCGCCCGGTCCGATGCGGCAGGTGCAGTGACCGACATGGCGTGCTCCTGGGGGACACAAAACTGGAAGCCAGAGACGGGCGACTGAGGCCCACGGTGGGCCCCCAGCCATCAGCCTCCAGCTTCCAGTGGCACGATTACTTCAATTGGTCGCTGCAGCAATCTCGTTGGTGAACCTGTCAACGAATTCCTTCTTGTGCTCGCCGGCCCACACAAAGTCGTACGGGATCAGATTGACCTCCAGCAGTTCGGGGTGCGAAAGGCTGACACCCTTGACCGTCGGCGCCTGGTAGGCCTTGTACTTGGGACCCAACGCCTGCGTTTCGGNGGTCAGCGCCCAGTCGTACCACTGTTTGGCGGCCTGCAGATGTTTGGCGCCCTTGATGATGCCCATGCCGCCGATCTCCCAGCCGGTGCCTTCCTTGGGGAAAGTGAGCACCAGCGGCTGCTTATTGTCGTCGATCTCATGCACGATATCGTGCGAGAAGACGATCGCCACGGCCGCCTCACCCTGGCCAACGAATTTAGCCGGCGCCGCGCCGCTCTTGGTGTACTGTGCGATCTGACCGGCGTACTTTTTGATGTACTCCCAGCCCGCCTCTTCGCCACGTAGCTGAAGGACGGTGGCCAGGGCGGTGTAGGAGGTGCCGGAGGTGGACGGGTGGGCCACCATGATCTGGCGCGTGAGCTCGGGCTTCAGCAGATCGTCCCACGACTCAGGCGCCTTGGCGTCGGGGTGGGCCGCCAACCAATCTGTATTGGTGGCAAATCCCAGGCTGCCCACGTAAATGCCGACCCAGTAGTTGTCGGGGTCCCTGAACTGTGGGTTGTCCTGCAGGTTCTTGTAGTTCGGGGAGTCGTACGCTTCCAGCAGACCCTCGCCCTTGGCCGCCACAAAGCTGTCCAACGGGCCGCCCCACCAGATATCGAACTGGGGATTGTCCTTCTCGGCCTTGATGCGGGCCAGGGCCTCACCGCTGGAGAGACGAACGTAGTTGACGGTGATGCCGTACTTGGACTCGAACTCCTGCTTCATGCCCTGGCACCATTCCTCTTGCGGCGTGCACAGGACGTTGATTTCGGTGTCCTTCTGCGGCGCCGCGCCGCGCAGCCCGACAGAGCCGCCACGATCACGGATAGGACCACGAGGACAAAGACGGTAGAAGAGTAACGGGAATGCATTGGTTCTTCCTCCTTGAAGAAAACGGGCCAACAAGCGGTAATTTAACTTAACACATCCGCCACAAGCTGTCAAATGGCGCGGCAAGGGAGATGTACTGAATCAGATTTGGCAAAGCGGGGGCGAAGGGTGATAATGAACGGGTTTTCGGGTCATATCGTAACTAAAGGTAGGATTATCCACCGCGATGTCGAATGTAAAAACTACAGCAGTCCGCGCCTGGGGAGTTCGTCGCGATGATGGCGCTGATGACGTCGCTGGTCGCGATGTCGATCGACACGATGCTGCCCGCGCTGTCCGATATCGGTACAGAGTTGGGCATTCAGCGCGAANNCGACGACCAGCTGGTGCTCACGATGGTCTTCCTGGGGCTGGCAGTGGGCCGGCTCTTCTACGGCNNGCTGTCAGACACGATCGGGCGTAAGCCGGCGATCTACCTCGGCTACGGCGTCTTCTTCGCCGGCTCCCTGCTGTCGATTTTCGCCGCCAGCTTTCCCATGATGCTGGCGGGGCGGCTCTTGCANGGGCTTGGGGTGGCGGGGCCACGCGGNGTCTCCATGGCGCTGATCCGCGACCGCTTCCAGGGCAGCGCCATGGCCCAGGTGATGTCTTTCATCTCGGTCATCTTTATCCTGGTGCCGATCATCGCGCCCAGCCTGGGCCAGGCCATCCTGCTGGTGGCCGACTGGCGCGCAATCTTCGTCGGGCTGCTCGTCATGGGCATGATCTCGCTGCTCTGGTTTGCGCTGCGCCAGCCGGAGACCCTGCCGCCGGCGCGACGTATGCCCTTTTCGGCCCGACGCATCGGCCGTGCGTTTCGTGAAGTGTCGAGTCACCCGATTACGCTGGGCTATACGCTGATGGCCGGACTGATTTCCGGCGCGCAGGGCTATCTGGCNTCAGCCCAGCAGATCTTCCAGTTCCAGTACAATTTGGGCACACTCTTCCCGCTGATCTTCGCCATCAACGCGCTCTCCCTCGGCCTGGCTTCCTTCGTCAACGGTCGGGTAGTCATGCGCTACGGCATGCGGCCNCTGCTGCGGGTGTCGCTGTTGGCCCTGTGCACCCTGTCCGTTGTCTTCCTTGGCGTTACCCTGTTCACGGGAGGGCAGCCGCCGTTGCTGCTGCTGATGGCTTTCCTGATGCCCAGCTTCTTCTGCATTGGCATCCTCTTCGGCAACATGAATTCCACGGCCATGGAGCCGCTGGGCCACGTCGCCGGCGTCGGCGCGGCGATGGTTGGCTCACTGTCGGTCCTCGTCGCCACCCCCTTGGGTGTCGTCGTCGGCCAGGCGTACAACGGCACAGTGACGCCCCTGGTGCTGGGTTTTGCCGTTCTGGGGTTGGCCGCACTCGCGCTGATGCGCTGGGCCGAGGCGCGACGCCCGGCGTCGTTACCGGGCTCGCAGCCGGCGGCGTAGGCCGCCCCAATTCGCCGGCTTGCATAACCGCACGGTTGCGGTTATTCTATAGGGCACAATCGTTACGACCGCCGGCCGTTTGGCCGCTATCCCAACCCGCACGAGGTGGCCGATGCCATCCGACACTCTGACCTTTCGAGACAATCGAACCGGCCAGTCCTACGACTTCCCCATCACCGACGGCACGATCCGCGGCATGGACCTGCACCGGATCAAAGCACACCCCACCGACCACGGATTGGTCTCCTACGANCCCGCGTTCATGAACACGGCCTCCTGCCGCAGTAAGGTCACCTATATCGATGGCGACCGCGGCATCCTGCGCTACCGCGGTTACCCCATCGAGCAGTTGGCGGAGCGCTCCACCTTCCTGGAGACGGCCTACCTGGTGCTCTACGGCGAGCTGCCGACGCAGGACCAGTTGAACGCATGGGTGGAGGCGGTCAAGGACGAGGCGATGGTGCACGAGAGCATTCGCTATTTCCTCAACGCGTTTCGTTACGATGCCCATCCCATGGGGACGCTGGTCGGTACCGTGGCTGCGCTATCGACGTTCTACCCCGACGCCCACCAGGTCCACGACCCCAGTGTGGTCCAGCGGCACACGCTGCGCCTGGTCGGGATGATGCCCACCCTGGCAGCCTTTGCCTACCGCCACTCCATGGGCTTTCCCTACGTCTACCCCGACCGTGACCTCAGCTATACCGGCAATTTTCTGAGCATGATGTTCAAGATGCAGCAGGAGAACTACCAGCCCAACCCGGTGCTGGAGCGGGCGCTGGATGTGCTGTTCATCCTGCACGCCGACCACGAGCAGAACTGCTCCACCAGTACCGTGCGCGTCGTGGGCAGTACCTACGCCGACCCCTACGCCGCGGTGTCTGCCGGCGCGTCGGCATTGTTTGGGCCGCTGCACGGCGGCNNGAACGAGGCCGTCCTGCGGATGCTGAACGAGGTGGGCCATGTCTCCAGCGTGCCTGACTTCATCCAGAGCGTCAAACGGGGTGATCGCCGGCTGATGGGCTTCGGCCACCGCGTCTACAAAAACTACGACCCACGCGCCAGCATCATCAAACGCATCGCCTACGAGGTCTTCGAGGTCACCGGGCGCAACCGACTGCTGGATATCGCGACCGAGCTGGAGACGATCGCGCTCAACGATGACTACTTCGTCGAGCGTAAGCTGTACCCCAACGTCGACTTTTACAGCGGTGTGATCTACCAGGCGCTGGGTCTGCCCACCAGCATGTTCACCGTGATGTTCGCCATTCCGCGCACCGTGGGCTGGTTGGCCCAGTGGCGGGANGGGCTGGCCGACCCCGAGCAGCGCATCTCACGGCCGGCGGAGTACTACAGCGGTGCGCCGGCGCGCGACTTCGTGCCCATCGATCAGCGCCATACCGGCGCCAGCGGGCCGCAGCACGTGCCACAAACCCAGGGTAGCCTGACCGTCACCGACAACCGCACCAGCAAAGTGTACGAGCTGGCCATCACCGACGGCACGATCAGGGCCAACGACCTGCGCAAGATCAAGGTGGACGCCGACGACTTCGGCATCATGAGCTACGACCCGGCGTTCTTCAACACCGCCTCCTGCCGCAGCGCCATCACCGAAATCGACGGCGCCCAGGGCCTCCTGCACTACCGCGGCATCCCCATCGTGCAGTTGGCCGAGCACTCGAACTTCCTGGAGACGGCCTACCTGCTGATCTACGGCGAGCTGCCGACCCAGGCCGAGTACGATCAGTGGGTGTACGACATCAAACACCACACCCTGCTGCACGAGAACATCCTGACCTTCATCAACGGTTTCCCGCACGACGCCGACCCCATCGGCATCATGATCGGTGTGATCTCGGCCCTCTCCACCTTCTACCTGGACGCACGCAACGTCTCCGATCCGGCGTCGGTCGAGCAGACGATACGTTTGATCGCCAAGATGCCCACCATCGCGGCGTTTGCCTACCGCCATTCCCTGGGCCGGCCCTACGTCTACCCGGCCGATGAGCCGACCTACACCGGCGACTTCCTGCGCATGATGTTCAAGCGTATGGAAAGGGCTACCGGCCCGACCCGCTGTACGAGCGTGCGCTGGACATCCTGTTCATCCTGCATGCCGACCATGGCCAGTCCACCTCGGCCACCACCATGCGCATGGTAGGCGCTCGCGCGCCGACCCGTTCGTGTCGGTGGCGGCCGCGATTGCCGCGCTGCGTGGGCCCAAACATGGCGGCGCCACCAGCCACGTGTTGAACATGCTGGACGAGATCGGCCATCCCCGCCATGTGCCGGCCTTCATCGAGTCGGCCAAACGCGACCGGCGGCTGGTCATGGGCTTCGGCCACCGCATCTACAAGTCGTACGACCGCGCGCAACCCTGGTGCGCAAGCTGGCCCACGAGGTGATCGCGGCCAGTGCCCAGACAACGCGGCTGGACGTGGCGCAGGAGCTGGAGCGCGTCGCCCTGCAGGACAGCTACTTCATCGACCACCACCTGTTCCCCAACGTCGACTTCTATACCGGTTGCATCTACAGCGCCATGGGCCTGCCCGACAGCATGTTCACGGTGCTGTTTGCCATCCGCGCGCGGCTGGCTGGCGCAGTGGCGCGAGCTGCTCAACGACTCGGAGCAGAAGATCGCCCGCCCGCGCCAGATTTACGATGGCGTATGGCTACGCGATTACACGCCGATCGATCAGCGGGGTTGAGCGCGACTTTCACGAGGGGCAATTCAGATGGGGGCAACTCACCCTCCGACCGTTCGTCAAGCTCACGGCTCAGGGCGAACGTAATTCAGACTGAGGGCCGTTTGCCCTTCGACAGACTCAGGGCCAACGGGTAGCTCTTCCCGTTGGCCCTGAGCGATTCAGATGGAGTAACTCGCCCTTCGGCCGTTCGTCAAGCTCACGGCTCGGGGCGAACGGAGAAGTCCGGTCGTTCTCCTGGCGAGGTCTTACAGTTGGGCGAGTTCCCTGGCGATGTCGGCCCNCAGGCGGGCGTTGTTGTACACCAGTTGGATGTTCGACTCCAGGCTGTCCCCGCCGGTGATCTGCTGAACCCGNNGTCCCAACAGGAACGGCGTCACGTCTTTGCCCTTGATGCCGGCCGCCTCCGACTCGGCGATGGCGCGTGCGATCGCCGCGGAAATGATGGCCGGCTCCATCGCGTACGCCTCCGGGATGGGGTTGGCGATGATGACGCCGCCATCGAGGCCCAGATCCCACTTGACCCGGAGGGCCGTGGCCACTTCCCGGGCTGACTCGACCCGGTAATCGACCTTGAAGCCGCTCTCCCGCGTGTAGAACGCGGGCATCTCCTCCGTCTGGTAACCGACCACCGGCACACCGTTGCTCTCCAGGTACTCCAGGGTCAGGCCGATGTCCAGGATCGATTTGGCGCCGGCGCAGACGACGGCGACGTTGGTATGGGCCAGTTCGTGCAGGTCGGCCGAGATGTCGAAGGTTTCGGGCGCGCGGTGCACGCCGCCGATGCNCCCGGTGGCAAAAACCGGGATGCCGGCCAGCGCGGCGATGATCATGGTGGAAGCTACCGTCGTCGCCCCGTCNNCGCCTGGCGCGACGAGGAACGGGATGTCGCGGCGGGAGGCCTTGTGCACACTGGCCCCAGTTTGGCNCAGGGTTTCGATTTCGGCTGGCGCCAGGCCCACCTTGAGCCGGCCGCCAAGAATGGCGATCGTGGCCGGCGTCGCGCCCCGCTCGCGGACGATGTTTTCCACCTCAAGGGCGGTCTCCATGTTCCTGGGGTAGGGCATGCCGTGTGAAATGATCGTCGACTCGAGGGCGACGACAGGTTTGCCGGCGCGTAGCGCCTCGTCAACTTCGGGACGGATATCCAGNNGTATCTGGTTAGCATGATTCGGCTCCTTTACTGTGTCATCGAGCAGTTGCTCCGACATGGCCGGGTTGATCGTGTCTGCGCTGGACAGGGCAATGATCGAGGCGGCCCTGGCCAGTGCTGCCATTTCGTCGATGCTCCGACCGTGCCAGTAGCCGAAGGTTAGCCCGGCCAAAGCCGCGTCACCGGCGCCCGTGGCGTTGACGACCCTGAGCGGCGGTGTGGGCAGGCGTCGGGCGACCTGGCCGTTGCTGTAGAAAAGCCNCTCAGCGCCCAGGCTGAGGAAGATGTTGTGCACCCCTTGGTNGTGCAGGGTGGCCACGGCCCGGTCCAGGTCGGCCGCATCGCGGATAGGCATCCCACTCAGGACCTCCGCTTCGGCGCGGTTGGGCTTGATGGTGTGGACACGGCCAATCAGCTCCTTCACCCTGCCCGCCTTGACGGTCGAGACGGTATCCAGGAAAAAGACGGTGTCCGGGAAGGTGGTCAGCAGGTAGCGTAATACGTCGGCCGGGATATTGGTATCGAGGACGCAGAGCGCGGCGCGCGANNTGACGGCCCTTTTGCTGGCGATGAAGTCGACGGTCATGCGGTCGACGATCGTCATCTGATTGATAGCCAGCACCATGTCCATGCTGTGATCCAGGATGGACAGGTAGGTCGAAGTCTGTTCCCCTGGCAGAACCAGGGTGTCGTGCATGTCCAGGCCGATCCGCTGCGCGTCCGCCAGAATCTGTCGGCCATAGGCGTCGTCGCCGATCACTGTGATCAGATGGGTGGGGATGCCCAGCCGGACCAGGTTTTCAGCAACGTTCCGCCCGACCCCACCCAGCGAGATCTTGACTTTACCCACGTTCGAGTCCCTGTAAATCAACTCATGATCGGGAAAGCCCTGGATATCCACATTGGCGCCGCCCATGACGCACACGTACGGGCCTTCGCGGGTACGTTGGTTCACCCAAACCTCCTTGTCGTCTTCACGCATGCCAACACTTTGACCCTGCTCGCCGGCCAACACGCCTCGCGATGGGTCAGTCATTGTGACGGTAGAACCAGGCCTTGACCACCTCCGCGGAGACGAGATAGACGCCCACGATGGCCACCATGGCGACTATGAAGGATAGCGGCAGCGCCTGAAAGCCGAGCGGCGCCGCCAGCGGCGAGTAGGGCAGGGCCAGTACAACCGCAACCACGAGCAGGGTCATCGCCAGCATCGGCTTGCTGGGCTGGCTGCGCAGCAGCGGGAGGCGCGTGCGCAGGACGAAAACCACCAGCGCGGCCGAAATCACCGACTCGACAAACCAACCGGTGTGGAAGATGGCCTCGCGCCGGGTTGGTCGCGTCAGCCACAGGAGTACGCCGAAGCTGACGAAATCGAACACCGAACTCAACGGCCCGAAGACCAGCATGAAACGCCGGATGAAACCGATGTCCCAGCGCCGCGGTTGGCGCACCGTCACCGCGTCGACGTTGTCGCCGGCGATCGTCATCTCTGGCAGGTCCGTGAGGAAGTTGATGAGCAGAATCTGTTTGGGCAGCATCGGCAGGAAGGGCAGGAAGAGCGATGCCCCGGCGACGCTGAACATGTTGCCAAAATTGGCGCTGGTCGCCATGAAGATGTACTTGAGCGTGTTGGCGAACGTGCGCCGCCCCTGCGCGATGCCTTCGGACAGCACCGACAGGTCGTTGCGCAGCAGGACGAAGTCCGCGGCCTCCTTGGCCACGTCCACCGCAGTGTCGACCGAGATGCCCACATCGGCGGTGTGCAGGGCCGGCGCGTCGTTGATGCCATCGCCCATGTAACCGACGACGTGGCGCGTCTTCTTGAGCGCCAGGATGATGCGCTCCTTTTCGTTGGGGTCGACCTCGCAGAACAGGGTGGTGTGCTCGACGGCCTGCCACAACGCCTCGTCACGCATGTCGTTGATCTGCGCGCCGGTCAAGACGCCGGCCACGGGCAGACCGATCGCGGNCGCGGTATGCACCGCCACCAGGTGATTGTCGCCGGTGATGATCTTGAGCTGCACGCCGAGGCCGACCAGGTCGGCGAGGGTCTGTTGAACCCCCTCCTTCGNGGNGTCGAAGAACAGCAGGAAGCCGGCAAACTCCATGTTGTGCTCATCGTCGCGTGTAGGCGCGGGGTGCTGCGCATCGTCGAAGCGCGCGGTGGCAATGCCGAGCACGCGGTAGCCCTGGCCGCTCCATGCGGTGTAGCGTTCCTGGAGTGCGGCCCGTCCCGCGTCATCCAGCGGGGCGCTCGTCGCACCGGTCGCCGCCGTGCTGCACACCTCCAGCACACCCTCGAACGCACCCTTGGTGACCATCAGCGGCGCGCGGCCATCGCCCTCGTCCACCACGACGCTGAGCCGTTTGCGGACGAAGTCGTAGGGCACTTCCTCCAGTTTGGTGACCCCGTGCAGGTCGGGCGCCTTCTCGGCGCGGATGGCGTCATCGAGCGGGTTGGCCAGGCCCGTCTGCAACGTGGCATTGAGGTAGGCGTAACGCAGCACGCGGTCAGAGGGCTGGCCGGTCGGGTCCAGTGCGCCGTCCAGGCGTACGACGCCCACGGTGAGCGTGCCCGTCTTGTCAGTACACAGCACATCCATACTGCCGAAATTTTCGATGGCGTTCAGGCGCCGTACGATGACGCCGGCGGCGGCCATGCGCTGCGCGCCGCGCGACAGGTTGACGTTGATGATCGCCGGCAGGAGCTGCGGCGTCAGGCCCACGGCCAGCGCCAGGGAGAAGAGCAGCGAATCCACCACCGGTTTGTGGAAGGTGACGTTCACCGCAAACACGACCAGCACCAGAACCAGCGTCGTTTCGCTGAGCAGGTAGCCCAGGCGGCGAATACCGCGCTCGAACTCAGTCTCGGGTGGTCGCAGTTGCAGTTTGTGCGCGATCTGGCCGAAGGCCGTCGCCCGACCGGTCTGCACGATCACGGCCTGCGCTGTGCCGCTGCGNNCGTTCGTGCCCATGAAGACGAAATTGGTGCGCTCGGCCAGGCTGGCGCCGGCGGGAACGGTCCCCGACTGCTTCTCGACCGGGAACGTCTCCCCGGTCAACGCCGCCTGGTTGACGAAGAAGTCTTTGGCCGCCAGTACCACACCGTCAGCCGGGATCAGGCTGCCAGCCGAGAGCAGCACGATGTCGCCCACCACGACCTCTTCGGCCGGTATCGACTGCGGCGCGCCGTCACGCAGCACGGTCGCCTTGGCCCGCGTCTGTGAGCGCAGCTTTTCGGCCGCGTTGCCGGCGCGGTACTCCTGGCTGAAACTCAGGGCCGCACTGCCGTCCACGATGAGCAGAATGATCAGCGCATCGGCCCAGTCCTGCAGGAACGCGGAGACCCNCGTCGCAACGAGCAGCAGCACGACGATCGANNGCAATTGGCCCAGCAGGAGCGCCGGCCAGGTGGCCGTGTGCGTGCTGCGCAGGCTGTTGGCGCCGTACCGTTCCAGGCGGTCGCGCGCTCNGTCCGCAGACAGGCCGGCCGGGCTGCTCTGCACGGCCGCCAGCAGCGCCTCGGCCGGCTGACTCCAGGGGTGTTCGATGGTGGGCGGCCGCGTCGCCGGGCTGGTGTGTATTGGCGGATCCCATGTCCTCTCCTTTTTACAGGCCCTCAGTGCAGGTTGAACTTCTGAAAAACCCAGACTTTGACGTAGTCCAGCCCCAGCAGGGTGACCGCGGTCAGCGCCAGCGTCGCCAGGGTCAGCCAGAGCGGAATGGCCGCCATGAGAATGCCGCAGGACGCCAGCACAATGACCACCAGCAGATCGAGGGTGGATGCCAGCACCAGCCAGCGACCGGGCCGCGAGGCCCNAAAGTGATGCCGCTCACGCACCAGGTAGACCATGCCCTGCGCGGTGAAGACCAGCGTAATGAAGGCCAGCGTCTGCAGTTGGGCCAGGGGCAGGTGCAGGAGGTTGCGTCCGGCCAGGAAGATGCCGAAGGCCAACAGCAGCACCGGCACGCCGAGGCTGAGCGTCGGGATGAGCATGGCGCGCACGTCCCAGCGGTCGGGGCGCGGCGAGGCGCGCACACGATCGGTGGCGATCGACATGCTGACGAAGTCGTTGGCCAGCAGAAGCAGCACCACCAGCAGGGGCGTCGTCACGAACACGCCGGTGAAGATCAGCCCCAGGCTGAGGAAGCCGGCGATCTGGATCGTCTTGATGATCTTGTTCAGCGTATAGGTCAGCATGCGCTGGTAGATCTGGCGGCTGACCTGGATGGCGGCGATGATGTTGCCCAGGCCGGGCTGAGTCAGCACCAGGCTGGCCGCGGCCTTGGCGACGTCAGTGGCGTTCGACACGGCGATGCCGACCTGCGCCTGTTTCAAGGCCGGCGCATCGTTTACGCCGTCGCCGGTCATGCCGGTGATGTGGCCGCGGCCTTGCAGCGCACGCACCAGTGCGAACTTGTGCTCAGGCAGGACTTCGCCGAAGATGTTGCAGTCCAGGTTCGGTTCCTGCGCGGCCGACAGCGACTGCGCCAGGCAGCCGGCGTCGCCGATACCCACCTGGCGCGCCACCGCCTGCGCCGTGGCCAGGCCATCCCNCGTGACCATGATCACCCGAATGCCCAGGTCGTGCAGCTGCTGGATCAGCGCCGGCGAATCGGCGCGGCGGGTCTGCAACGAGATCAGCCCGCTGACGTGCGGCGGCTGTCCCACGTTGTGCGCCACGGCCAGGGCCCGGTACCCCTGGGCCGAGAGGCGCTCGACGTCGGCCTCGAGGGTGGCGGGCGGGTCGGGGCAGAGGGACGCGATGCTGTGCGGCGCGCCTTGGCCACGTGCAGCCGCGCCATCCTGCACGAAGTCGGCCTCCGAGCGTTTGGTGGCCGGGTCGAAGGGCCGGAAATCGCGGCGCTGGCTGTAGTCCGGGACGATGCCCGCGCCGCCGCGCACTGNCAGGATCGCCAGGTCGAGCGGGTNCTGCGTCGCGGGGTCGCAGGCCAGCGTAGCCAGGCGCAGCAGTTCGTTCGCGTCCTGCGCCGCGTAGGGGTGCAGATCGGCGACATCCAGGCGGTTGGCGGTGATCGTGCCGGTCTTGTCGCTGCACAGCACGTCCATGCCGGCGGCCTCCTCGATGGCCGACAGGTTGGTGACCAGCACCCCCTCATGGGACAGCTCCTGCGNCCNCAGGGCCGTAGCGATCGCAAAGGTGGCCGGCAGCGCCACCGGCACCGAGGCCACCAGCAGGATCAGGGCAAACGGCAGGATCTGCAACAGCGGCATACCGGTTACCAGCGCATAGACCACCACGGCCACAGCCAGCGCGCCGTCCAGGACGACCAGCGCCTTCGTCACCGCGAAGACAACCTTCTCCAGGTTGCTAACGCTCTTGGCGGTGCGCACCAGTTCGGCCGTGCGCCCGAAGCGGGTGTGGACGCCGGTCGCGGTCANCCGCGCATCGGCCTCGCCGTGCTGCACGGTCGTGCCGGTGTAGCCGGCCCCACCCGCCGCGACCTCCACCGGCAGCGACTCCCNCGTGAGCGCGGATTGATCGAGCAGCAGGTCACCCGTCAACACTTGCACGTCGGCCGGCAGCAGGTCGCCCATGCGCACGTGGATCAGGTCGCCGGGGACGAGCTGTTCGGCCGGAATGGCCCGCCAGGCGCCGTCACGGCAGGCGCGGGCAGTCAGNNCCAGGCGCTGGCGTAACATGGCCAGGGCCGTGGAGGAACGCTTCTCCTGCAGGGTACTGAAGACCGCGTTGAACAGGATGAGCGCGGCGATGATCAGCGCCTCGTCGTATTTGCCCAGGATGATCCNGAGAACCACGGCCGCCTGGAGCATCCAGGGAACTGGCCNCCACAGGCGCTTGAGGAACGCCAACCAGGGCCGGGGCCGGGCTTCGGGGATTGTGTTGGGGCCGACCTGCGCCCGCCGGCGTCGCCTGCGCGTCGGTCAGCCCTTGGTTGGAATTCGGTGGAGTCATCGGTTACCTGTGAATGGCGCTGGCGCGCCGCCCAAGACCTACAACCGCACTTGTCATGCTGAGGCCCGTCGTTTGGGCCGAAGCATCTGGTTTGCCAGCGCGAGACGCTTCGCTGGCGGTCTGGGATGCCGAAATCTGGCCACAACACCGGCTCAACGTGACATTGCCAGCGAAGTACGGTTGTAGTACTAGGTTCGCCAAAAATCACTTCCCGCTGGCGCCTGGCCGTTCCCCCTGTAGTCACGGTCCCACGCGGGACCTACACTCTGACGAGCCTCAGGGCGGCAGAACGAACGTGCGGCCATTATAGCATGGATCACGCCCTGTTCCACAACTTGGAATTGCTGTTTTCCAGGCCCACGTCAACCGCGGCGTGGGCGGCGTCGCCGCGGTCAGTGACGAAACAGCGACTTGATGGCGGCTATTTTGGGCAGGTGCGCATAACTGCTCACCGGGCTGGCGCTGACGCGCATGGCCGCCAAAAGCGCGGTAGTCAGGTTGGCCGCGCCGGGATAAATCAGGTAACGCGGCGACCACTCCGGTTGGAACTTCTCCTTGAAGCTGTGCAACCCCTTGAAGTTGTAGAACTGGTTGACGTTTTCGTAGATGAAATGCAGCGCCCGCTCCACGGCCGGATCGCTGGCCTGCTCACCGACCCNCGACAGTGAACTCAACCCCAGGTTGAAGCTCTGATAGCCCTGNNGCCGCGCCCATTCGAAGAGCGAGACGAACAGGAACTCCATCGTGCCGTTGGTCATGTCTCTGCGGTGGCGCATCAGGTCGATGGTGACCTCGCTGCGCTGGTACTCCGGGTTGAGGTTGGCAAACGCACTGATCCAACCCTCGCGTGCACTGCCCCGATGCGCGACGCGGATGTACTCGTCATCGAACCAACCGATCGAGAAGCGCTTCTCCGAGCCGTGCATCGTCGTCAGCCACTCGTCGCTGATCGCGCGCAATTCGGCCAACAGGTCGTCGGGGATGGGCGGCTCGTGCAGGGTGAACGTGTACCCGGTGCGCGTTAGCTTGTTGACGGGCGGGCGCAGTTGTTTGCCGGCCTTGCCTTGCAGGGTGAAGGTCGTCAGATTGACGATCGCTTCCTGGCCGATGCAGACCGCGTCGAACCCGGCCTTGCGGTAGGCGGCCAGCGTCTCGGGCAGGGTCTGGTNAAAGACCGGCAGCCAATCGTTGTGCCGGCACAGGGCGCTGAAGGCGGCGATGGCCGGCGGGGTGTCCTCAGGNNGGCCAATGGGATCGCCCAGCGTCACCGCGGTGCGCCCGCCCAGCGCGTAACCGATCACCGAGCCGCCGGCGGTGAAGAAGTAGCGCTTGTCGGGGAACAGGAGAGGTCGCGCCAGCGAGGTGTGCCCGTAAGCCTCGACGATGCCTTGTGCGCNGGCGCGCTCCTCGGCGCTGGTTGGGTCGCGCAGGAACACCGGGCGCAGCAGCATCAGGGCCGCATAGCTGAGGGTGACCGCGCCGACCACGTAGATCGAGCCGGCGAAATAGCGGCCGAAGCCGGTGATCGGCTCCAGGCCCGGGTCGTAGAACTGGGCGAACATCACCAGCGTCTGGCGGGNCGCGTCCACGAACCCAAAGTTGACGCTGTAATGCCGGTCGAGCAGGTAAAAACCGCTGACCCCGTAGGCCAGCGTGAAGAGCAGCGCACCGGCGAGCACACGCAGCCNCTGTTGCACGGAGGGGCGGTCGGACCGGGCGTGAAAATGGGCGCGCATGAGCCACAGCACCACCATCAGCCCGCCGGCCAGCGCCGCCTTCGCGTAGGCCGGGCCCTGAANCAGGTGGTTGGCCAGCGAGATGCCTAACACGACCAACGTCAGTAGCCAGGCGACCCGCTTGCGCCGCGCCAGGCTGTCGGCCAACAGCAGCAGGGCAAAACCGGCCAGTGCGGCGGTCAGGTGACTGCCGTGACGCACGGCCAGGGGCAAAACGTGCTCGAGGCCTGTCCAGCGGGCCACCAGCGCGGNGGTCAGGGCCGAGAGCACGTTGACGATCCCCATCAGGGCGACCAGGACCGCCACGATGCGCACGCCCCAGGTTTCGGTCAGCGTGCGCCAGTCGGCCCCGACCAGGCGCGAGCGCTGGAGCACAAAGAAGCCGAGCAGCATCGGCAGCCAGAACGTCAGTCCGCGGAACGTCAACGCCACCGCCGTGGCCACCGCCCCAGGCACCCCCAGCGAGGTGAAGGTCAGCGCCATCACCCCTTCGACCATACCGACCCCCTGCGGCGTAATGGAGATGACCCAAAACAGGATGCCCACCGCCAGCCCTGCCACCAACGGGCCAATCGTGATCGGGTAGTTGAAGGCCTGAAACAGGAAGTACAGGGTGCCAATGTCTACGAGGTACGCCAGGAAGGCGACCCCGATCGTGCCCAAGAGGCGCAGGGGGCGGTTCGCGGCCACGCCAGCCGCGGCGTTGAACTCGTCGGCAGATTTTTGCGCCCAGTCATCGGCCAGCGTGAACGAGCGCCGCAGCCGGCCGAACAGCCAGTTGGCGGAGCGCTGCACCCAGCCAAACAGGCGAACGAGCCAGCCCGGCCGCCAAATGCCCACCAACAGCACGCCGGACAAGCCGCCCACGAACAGCAGCAGGATCAGCGCGGTCACGACTTCGTAGATTTTGAGGTCGTGTTTGACGAAGAGGTAGATCAGCCCGGGGATGAGCAGCAGGGTGAGGGCGCTGAAGTCGGCGATCAGTTGCAGCAGCACGCCGGTCGCCGCACGCGTCGGCGAATGGCCGCGCTGTGCCAGGTTCTCCGTGAACAGTGCGCCGCCGCCGGCGCCGCCGGCCGGCACCACCACGTTGACGAAGAGCGCTCAGGGTCAGCGGCAGCAGTTCCCGGATACGCGTGGGAATGCCCACCGTGTGAAACGCGGCCCAGTACGTGCCGGCAAAGAGCACGTAGTAGATGACTTGTGACAGGGCGGCCGCCAACAGCCAGGGCCATTGCCCTTCGGCCAGGGTGATCCGTAGCTGTCGTAGCTCGGCGGCCTGCGTAACCACCAGCCAGAGGAAGAGAATCAGCAAAACGAAGGCAATCCCACGTCTCTTCATTGTCTATCCCACATGCTCGCACCTTGACCCTGGTTACGGCCTGGCGTTGGAGAAAACCGACAGGGTTTGATTCAGCTTACGAACGTCTGGTACAGCAGCACCGCGTTCAAGCCTACGATGATGGTCGTCGCCGCCCAGGCCAGCACCCTGGTTGGCCGGCCATTGGTGAACGCGCCCATGATCGCCGGGTTGCTGGTGAACAGTACCAGCGGGATCACGGCGAACGGCAGCTGGAACGACAGGCTGACCTGTGACAGGACCAGAATCTGCAAGGGATCGATGCCCAGGCCGATGATCACCAACGTGGGCAGCATGGTGATGAAGCGGCGCAGCCAGACGTTCATCTTGTGATGGATGAACCCTTCCATGATGACCTGGCCGGCCATCGTCGCGGTGGTGGACGATGCCAGGCCGGAGGCCAGCAGCGCCAGGGCAAAGGCGACGCCGGCCAGGGNGCCGAGCAGCGGGGTCAGCGTGTGGTACGCCGACTCCAGCGAGTACTCGTTCAACTTTCCGCCAGAGAACGCAGAGGCGGACATCACCAGGATGGCGGCATTGACCAGGAAGGCGGCGTTGAGCGCCACCAGCGCGTCCAGCACGGCCAGCCGGTAGACCCGCCGTTTGCGCTCCAGCGAATCGCTGGGTCGGACACGCGTTTGGATCAGGGCGCTGTGCAGGTAGAGGTTGTGCGGCATCACGGTGGCGCCGATGATGCCCACCGCCACCAGCGTCGCGCCGACCGGCAGCGATGGCACCAGCAGCCCGTGCGTGATCTCGTCCAACGGCGGCCTGGCCAACAGGATTTCGGCCATGTACCCGAACCCGATCACCGCGATCAGGCCGATGATGACCATCTCTACTTTACGGAAGCCGTAACGCTCCAAGAGCAGGATCAACGAGATCACCACGCCGGTGAGCAGCGCGGCCGGGAAGAGCGGGATACCGAACAGCAGGTTGAAGCCGATGGCGCCGCCCAGAAACTCCGCCAGGTCGGTGGCCATTGCCGCAAGCTCGGCCGTAATCCAGAGGGCGATGCTGGCCCAACGTGGGTAGTGGTCGCGGCAGACCTCGGGCAGCGACTTGCCGGTGGCGATGCCGAGCTTGGCCGCCATGATCTGCAGGGNGACCGCCATCATGTTGGCCAGGAAGATCACCCACAGCAGGCTGTAGCCAAACCGAGCGCCCCNCTCGATGTCGGTCCCCCAGTTGCCGGGGTCCATGTAACCGACGCTGATGACGAACGCCGGACCGAAGAAGAGCAGCGCCCGCTTGAACACCGTCACGCTGCCGTAGCGCACGAACAGCTCACGNNCGCGGGCCAGCTCTTCAGCCAGCCAGGGTCGCCGCGGCAGGGTGACCTCGCGAATGGTGTGGGCGTCCAGCAGAACCTGATTGGCGTCGGCGCGTGTCAGGGTCAGTTCGTGGCCGTCGATCTGATAGATGATCGGCTCACCCAGCGGATCGGCGCGCAGCGCGATGATTTCCGCGCCGGCCGTCAGACCGACCGCCGCCAACCGGCCCTGCAGCGTGGGCGTGTCGCCGAAATCGCTCACCCGTGCGGCCTGGCCGACCTCCATCTCGGAGAGTGGCACCTGTTCGGNGGGCGCTTCGACGACCGCGATGCTGGCCGCGGCCGCGGNGGTCAGGCTCACGCGTTGGCGGCCGCTCCACACCAGCACACGGCCCGGTGTACGCTCGTCCACCTCCACCTGTGCACCGCGGGTCAGGCCGTTCAAGGCGAGCTGGGCGAAGAGCGCTGGCGGCTCATCCTCGACGTGCACGATACGGCCGAGGCGGTGGAGCGGCCAGTGCGTCAGCGGCATGCCTTGTTCGGCTGGCAGCGCCCCGCGTGTGGGGATCGGGTCACNGTGTGGGTCGAAGCGCGGGTAGCCCAGCTCTCGCTCCAGCGCGTCCACCTCCTCTGGGGTGGAGAGGTGCTCCAGGCGCATCGCCTCGTCGTGCAGGGCGTCGAGCGCCAGGCCCTCCTTGTCGGCCAGGTAGCGTTCCCACAGGCGGTGGGCGCGGATCAGTTCCAGGGCGCGGCGTTCGCCCGGTCGTGTGATGCGCAGCGCCTCGCCTGCGGCCTCGGCCCACTTGCGGCGGGTCAATTCGGAGGCGACCAACGCGTAACGGCCCGGCTGCAGGTCGGCCGCGCGGATGAGTGCGCGGCTNNGCACGGGTGATTCCTGGCGTGAGAGGTGATAGAGCGCCTTGAGGGTGTCTTCGGTGATCTCATCGAGGCCCAGGGAGACTCGGCGGGTTCGGCGCCAGAGTACGATGATGACCGCGATCAGGATGAGGATGATTACGACCAGGGCCGCAATGACGTAGATCAAGAACCGCAAACCTTCCAGTAACGAAACTGTGCGTCGGCCTGCGTCCAGGGCCAGGCGATGCCAGGCAGATTATACACCCAGTGGGCGAGGTCACCCAACCCGGCGGTTCCAGGTTTGAAGTCGCGGCGCGTTGGGTCACGTCAGCGGGCAAAATGTGACCGGCGCCGTTGCCTTGTTGTGGAGGTTTCGTCGTGTGGGGCGAGGAGTAGCCGGGCGACTGATGAAGGTTAAGAAATCGATCCGGTAATAGAGCAGGCGTGTCCGTGTGCGCTGCCGCCGGGGAATGAAGTTCCCCGGCTACAAAACAGCGCCCGTTGAAAACGGGCTAACGTATGCCAGACACGTTTTTCAGCCCGTTGACGGGGCGTCGCCTCGTAGTGGCGACTTGTAGTGGCGACTTTAGTCGCTCTGGAGATAACGACTGAAGTCGTCACTACGACGACTGATGAAGGTTAAGACAACATTCCGGTAATAGAGCAGGCGTGTCCGTGTGCGCTGCCGCCGGGGAATGAAGTTCCCCGGCTACAAAACAGCGCCCGTTGAAAACGGGCTAACGTATGCCAGACACGTTTTTCAGCCCGTTGACGGGGCGTCGTGATGTAGCCGGGCGAATTCATCGCCCGACGGGTCCGTCTTGCCAGGCGCGCTTTCGGCCACCGCTTTCCAGAAATCCTCACGCGACAGACCTTCGCCGCGTCGGATGCTCTCCGCGACTGTGCGAGCAGACTTTGAAAGCGCGGCGACCTGGCCAACAACAATCCTTCCAGGTCATCATCGTCCACAGGCGCGAGCAACACAGCGACTGCCTTGCCGTTGCGCGTGATCACAATCGGCCCTTGCGTTTCACATTGTTCAATATAGGCGCTGAGCTGCGCTTTGACTTCTGCCAAAGGGGCAATTCTCATGGCTTGAATTCCTCTCTGCCGATAAACAACCGTTCGCGCGTCACTCCCGCGCCACTACCGTGTCATACAGCCCGTAGTGGGTCAGCCCCGGGTGACTGTCGATGCCGGTGTAGCGCAGCGAGGCGTCTTCGTAGCGCCGGAAGGCGAAGACGGCCTGGTTCATCTGCTCGGTGTTGAAGACCCTGANGCGGACGAGCAGACGGAAATCCTGGACGGTCAGCCCGGTGACGGCCAGGAAGAGCCNCGGCTCCAGCTTGGTGATCACGTCTTGCAGCGTGTTCTCGCGGAAGTCGGTCAGGTACATGAAGGCGGGGATGCGGGTGGCGAACTTGATCAGCTTCTCCTGGATCAACTTGCGCTTGGACTTGTACTCCTTCTCCTCGGCGCTGGNCTCCTTCTTCTCCGGGGCCGTCAGGCCTTCGTCTCTGGCCTTCTTCTTGGCNNCCTTCACTGTTTCGCTCTGGTTGATGATGGTCTCGATGATGTTGTCGCCCAGNNCGCGCCAGCCCTCGATGCGCTCCACCGCGGCCAGCGCCTCCGGATTGTCCAGGATGCGGCGCAGGGTGTCGTTGTCCACGTTCACCAGCAGCGCGCTCCCACNTTGCGCCAGCAGCGTAGCCGAGGCGCCGGCCAGGGCGATGTCCAGGATGCCGCCGGCGTCGATCTGGGTCATGTTGGCGCCGTCGTAGGCCAGCACCGGCAGGAACGACACCAGATCCCTGACCGCGTGCTCCGGGTTCGCCTCGTTGGGCGAGAGGCCGATGCCGTACTCGGAGAGCTNGCGCGCGCGCGTGGGCGCGAAGTCGAAGACGAAGCAGACCGGCTTGAGGATCTCCTCGGCGTGCGGGTCGTCGCCGTCCGGGTTCTTGATGGACCAGGGGGACTGCACGCGGAACGCGGCCTGGAAGTAGGTCTCCGGCGACTTGAGGTTGCGCAGCATCAGGATCGATGACCACTGGGGCACGGTGACGCCGGTGGTGAGCTTGCCGCAGGAGAGGGTGATGGTCTTGCTCTCGAAGCCGCTGCCGATGGCCTGGCGCACCGGCGGCAGCGCCTCCAGGCCGATGCCGGCCGATGCGCCGGCCGCGATGATCACCCGGTAGTCGCGCCAGAAGGTGTTGTGCTTCTCGGCCAGCAGATTGGCCATGGCGTGGCAGGCGGCGACGTTGGGCAGGAACCAGAAGGCGTGCTGCATGTAGGGCAGCAGACGCACGTCCGAGTAGGGGAAGGNGGGCCGCGTGCCGGTCTTGAGATGCTCCACCGATTTGGGCAGATAGCCGCCGCGGATGATGTCCAGCCACTTCTGCACCTCATCCTTGTGCTTGAACTGCGCGGCGGNGCNCGCACCCGCGGCCTCGAAGAAGGCGTTGAGGTCGAATTCGTCGAACTCGCCGGCGCTGGCGATGGCCAGCAGCTCGTCCGGCATCTGGTAGGTCAGCAGGCGCAACTGGGGCAGGCTGCCGTAGGGGTTCCACTGCTCCGGGCGCCGGGCTGCAAACTCCGCCTTAGCCCGCTGCTCATCGGTGTAGGTCCAGTTGAAGATCTGCTCCTCGATGAACTCGCCGGTGGCCAGCGCCCGGAAGGGGGTGCCGGAGAGGTAGAGATAGGCCTTGGCGGTGATGGGCAGGAACTCGATCTCCTTCTCCGAGAGGACTGTGAGGTCTTCGTTCACCCTCTCCAGGCCGGCGGTGTATTCGGCCCGGGTCTCCTTCAGGGCCTCCGCCGCGTCCTCTCCCTCGAACAGTTCTTTGGCCGTCTCCCGCCAGGCGCCGAAGTGGTACTCGTCGAAGATCACCAGGTCCCAGTTGACGGTGTGGACCCATTCGTTCTTAGGCTTGATGTTTCCGAACAGGTCACGGCCCAGCAGGTCCTGGAAGGAGCCGAAATAGACCACCGGCGTGCGGCGGCTGATCTTGCGGGGTCGCCGCCCGAGTGGCGGGAGGTACTGCCAGCCGTCGAAGTCCACGTGCGACTCCAGGTCGGTCTGCCAGGCATCCTCCACGGCTGGCTTGAAGGTTACGACCAGCACACGCCGGGCGCCGAGCCTCTTGGCGAGCTGGTAGGCGGCAAAGGTCTTGCCAAAGCGCATCTTGGCGTTCCAGAGGAAGCGCGNGANCGCGTGCATGTCCTCCTGCCAGATGGAGTGGAAGTAGGCGTGGGTTTTGTCGACCGCCTCGGCCTGCTCGCGGCGCAGGGCAAAGGTCGCGTGATGCACGCCGGTGAAGCGCTGGCCGGTGCGCAGCTCAGCCAGCGCCGTCTGCACGTCGGCCACCGTGCAGCGCATCCACTCCCNCTCGACCTTCTCGAAGCCCTTCCTGGCCAGCGNCGCGCGCACCTCGTGGTCGCTGAAGATGCTGCCGTCNNGGCGCTCGGCCGCTTCGTCCAGCTCGATGCGGTAGTTTTTGATCGCGGCGGTCTTGAGCTGCTCGGCCACCCGCTGCCTGACATCGCGCGTGGTCTGGCCCACCTTGAGCAGGCCNNCGCGCGCGTCGTCGTCGATGGCGTAGGCGTAGATGCGCGGCCGGGCGACCGGCTTGGGGGCAAGGATTTCTTCGATGGTCTGACTCATAGAAACAGCTCTTCAATCTGATGGAGAAGGACGTTTTTGACCAACCGAACTTGCGGGTCATGCGGATATAGAATTCGCGCTCCAGTGGATCCTTACATTTGCTCATGATAGCAAGGTTGTGCGCCCAGGCTATTTCTCCAACCCGTGGTTGGAGTCTTTCGTTGTCACTGGCGAGTAGATGCGTTTCTTAATCTCGGTCAACAAGCCCAGATAGTCCTGCGCTTTGTCAAGGGTACTATTTTGGGCTTCGTCAGTCTGCGTCATAGCTCACCTCTTCTGGACGAAAAACCAGGCTCGCCTTGAGCAGGCCTGCGTGCGCCGCTGGGGTATGACAAATTCTTCCGTGGTAAGCCCGGAAAAACGCTCGAGCAGGCGCGTGCCCAACCTGGAGGGCGCTTCTGTTGGGCGCAACGCCTCTTTCAGGATGCGCCGCGCCTCCTCTTCCATTGAAACCCCATGGCGTGCCGCCTGCATACGCAGCCTCTGCCTGGTGGTATCATCCACATGGCGAATAATCAGACTTGTCATAGGCGCCTCTCCTGAGCCGTAACATCCATGCAGTCACTGTACACAGCACTTGTAACTCTGTAAAGGAAACTGTTTGACATATCGACGACTTCCCACGTCCGACATTTACACCGACATTTACACTGTCATTTACAGGGTCAGCCTGGTTTCTCGCTGATCTTGACGCGCTCCAGCAGGGCGTGGATCTCGCCGATCTTTTCGTACCAGCGGGGATCGTCGGTGTAGAATTTCTCCAGCGGCGTCATGGGCGGGCCTCCAGCATGGAGACGAGGATTTCGTGGACGACGGGTTTACTCATTACCTTCACCCATCGGACGAATCATGCTTTCGATGAACGCGATCTCGTCGTCCGTGATGCCGTACTTTTCGTAGAGCATCTCATCTGTCCATTCTCGATCCATCGACAGTCGTGGAACGAAGGCAAATCGCTCGCTGTAAATGTCTTGTGTGTTGGTTCTCAAAGAGACAAGAAAACGCACAAACTTTGTACGTAGGTAGGTGCCGAAATTCTTTGCCTCCGCTTCTGAGTTGAATCGACCGGCGACGAGGTAAGTCTCGGTGCAGGCGGTTCCGGGCTTGCCAATCAGGATTAGCGAGAAGACCCGTCGGGTGCCATTCTTATCAGCCTGTCCGCCATGATCACTTGATGTCCTGGATAGGAATACTTTCCACTGATCGATCCAATCGGCGTTACGTGGGATTTGATCGCGCTCAATGTATCCACTGCCACCATTCTGATAAATTAGAACGGGATTCACCATTTCGTCGCTGTTGGGCGCTCNCCGAAACTTGGTTCGGATGCTGAACGGCTGGATTGGCGACACTTGGCTGGCTAGGCTCTCGAATTGACTACCTCCAGACGAGCCAAGTACTCGCTCAAGAATAGAAACTGCTTCGTTGTAGCGGACAAGAATGTCGTAATCGTCAAGATAGCGACTCAGCGATGGCCCAGCCACGTCGCTCGCCATTGTGATGACGTGGCACTTTCCCTCCCAAGACGAGTCCCACAAGAAATAGGAGATGCCACCGGCAATGTCGACACCCGGAAAGACGTCTCGAGAGTCTGGATAATCGACTAAGCAGCGGAGACGCCTGTCAGCGAGCATCTCGCTGCGATATTCGTCTAAGCNCCGCCCTCCGGCGAACCAGCGCGACGGCGTAACCATGATCACATATCGCGGTTCAAGACTCTTTGCTGCCTGAACGAACTTCTGATAGATCGGCATCGCAAAGCTACCGACTGCGTCACCGCCGCTCTGACCGGNCTGGTATGGCGGGTTGCCTATGATCACATCGAATTGCATATCGCCTCCAAATATCTCGCCCAGTCGCGTTTTTACGGTGTCGGTGTGGATGAATGCATAAGCATGTGTTTCAAGCCCTTCGGCACGGTCATAGTCGCGTCGGTTGGCGCCACAAAACTTGCACTTTTGACCTTCCCACATGTGTTCCATCCGCTGAAACCAGATATTGCCGGCATCGCTGGCAAAGGAGCGGACGATGGAGTGCTGGCCGTTGGCATACTTGGAGCAGTAGAGGCTGCGCCGCGCCAGCAGGCTGGTGAGCTGGGTGATGCCGATGCCGTACACCTGGCGGGTCAGGATGTGCTCGACGCGCTGCCGAAGGTCTGGCATCTCACCCGCCAGGCCCTTGATCAGCCGGCTGGTGATCTCGCGCANAAAGACGCCCGACTTGGTGCAGGGGTCCAGGAACCTGAGCGTGCTGTCCGCCCAGATGTCGGCGCCGCCGTGGTCGGCTGCCCAGGCCGCGGCCAGCGTGCCCAGCATGCGGTTGGCCAGCTCCGGCGGCGTGAAGACCTCGTCGTTGGAGAGGTTGGCGATGCAGGTCAGCACATCAGGGTTGTGGCTGCGCAACGTAAAGCTGGCTTTAACACTCATCGACTGGTCTCCTGTCCAAGGCGGCCAACTCACGCACTGTCATGGGCAAGTAGACGGTGTTTGTCGGCGTCAAACTCTCATGCTTGCCGCGTTCGGTGAAGAACAGGTCCTCCTCACCAAAAGTTGAAGACCGGGCCAGCGCGTCGAAGCGGAAGTCGCGGCGTTGAAACCGGCCCTTGCCCAGATAGCCCCATTCGGCAAAGGTGATGGGCTGGCCGTCGTGCGTGCGCATGGTCAGTGCGTCGCCGTGTACCAGGTTCTGCGCCAGCACGTAGGCCGCGGCGGTGAGNNCGTCCGTCTCATCCAGGCTCAGGTATTCGGCCAGGATCTCCAGCATGTTGGCGCGGCACTCGGCGATATTGTCCGCCAGCAGCTCGATGCCATAGGTGCACATCAGCGCCAGCAGCGCATAGCAGCGCCGCTCGAAGTCGGAGCGGCCATACTTGGNCTGCACGGCCGCCAGCTTGCGCCGCAGGATCGGCGCCAGAAAATTGCCGCTGCCGCAGGCCGGCTCCAGGAAGCGGGCGTCGATGCGCTCCGTTTCTTCCTTCACCAGGTCGAGCATCGCCTCCACCAGCCAGGGCGGGGTGAAGACCTCGCCATGGTCGGCCACGCGTTGTTTGGACTTAATCGTGTTCATGGGGTGATCCATCTTGGGTGTCCGGCGTCGATCCTGGTTGGGCCATGGCGGCCGCTTGCGCATGGAGCCTCAAGCCAAGCGCCTTGGTGACTCTTAGAATCGTATCGAAGCCGGGGACCCTTTCACCTGACAGCGCTTTGTAAAGGCTTTCACGCGATAGGCCTGCATCACGCGCGACCTGTGACATGCCCTTCGCGCGGGCAATGTCGCCTAACGCCTTGGCGACAAAGGCGGCGTCGCCGTCTGCTTCCTCAAGGCAAGCCTCCAGATAAGCCGCCATCTCTTCCGGTGTGCGCAGGTGTTCAGCAACATCATCGTGAGTTGTCATAGTCTTGGTCATGATAGGTTCCTACATGGCACTATTGTAGCCCACAGGCTACATCCTGTCAATGTGCGGCGCGGAGTTTGCTTCACCCTGGCAGTTTGTCGAAGGGTTCACCTTACAAGCGGGCGCGGCGCAGCAGATTGACGTTTCCGCCTCCTCCCACACCAGGTCGAGCATCGCCTTCACCAGCCAGGGCGGGGTGAAGGCCTCGCCCGGCCGGCGACGCATGGTTTGGATTTGACAGGGGCGTGTGTCGTCGCGGATTGCCCGGTGTTCAATGCCGTCGTGTGGGTCAGCCGCCTTGAAGGCTTCGACCCAGCCGTGGCTTCTGAGGCGTACGCGCCGCCCGTGCCCTGGGGTGGTGATTGGGCCAACCATTGGCAACTCACAGGGCGCCGGCCGTACGCCGCACCCGCCGCCCTGCCCCGGCATCCCTGCACCGCCACTAGACGCCCGGCCCGTTTGCTGATACACTCTGGCCAACCTGTTCGTGGAGACGCCAACGATGCAGTGGTACGATTACCCGCTCCTCGTCCTTGCCGGCATGGCGGCCGGCTTCGTCAATATGTTGGCCGGCAACGGCTCGCTCATCACGCTGCCGGCCCTGTTGTTCATCGGCCTGCCGGCCAATGTGGCCAACGCGACCAATCGCGTCGGCGTGACCTTACAGAACCTCGTCGGCACGGCCGGGTTCTACCGCCAGGGCAGCCTGGACGTGCGGGGCGCTNNGCTCTTCTCGATCCCCGCGGTCTTGGGATCCATCCTGNNGGGGCGCATCGCCGTGAACATCGACGAAGCGCTCTTCCGCAAAGTGCTGGCCGCGGTGATGGTGATCATGTTGATCGTCATGCTGGTGAAGCCGGAGCGGTGGGTCACCGGCAAGATCCGCCAGCACAGCGGCGGCATCAGCCTCCCGCAGGTCCTGATCTTCTTCGCCATCGGCATCTATGGTGGTTTCTTGCAGGCGGGGGTCGGCATTTTCCTGCTGGCGGCGCTGGTGCTCGGCCCGGGCTACGATGTGGTGCGGGCCAACGCGGTGAAGGTCGCCATCGTGCTGACGTTGACGTTCGCCGCGCTGATCGTTTTCCAGGCTAACGCCCAGGTGTTGTGGGGGCCGGGGCTGGTGTTGGGCATCGGCAACATGCTCGGCGCCTGGCTGGGGACGCGGTTTGCCGTGCGCAAGGGCGCCGTCTGGGTCCGTGGNTTCGTGATTGCGGTGGTGTTGGTATCGACGGCCCAGCTGCTNGGGGTGTTCGATTGGGTGCAGAGGGTGCTGGGGTGAAACGCCGGGGTACGGACAACCGCTGGCGATCATCCCCGGCGGCTGCGGTGAACAATTTCTGCCTTCAATGCCTCTTCTCCAAGACGATCAAATCATCATTCCAATCTGGGATAAAGAGACACCCCTCATAATAATCCATGCTACATGTCTTGGGAAGATTTAGCTTGAGCAGGTCAGTCTCTAGCGGGTTGTTCCATTCGAGAGCCCAGCGACTGGCAAGCGCGCTCATCGTCCGCGGCCCCGCCGGGGCATCGACTTCACAGTTTACAAACTCCTCGTATCCAGGTATGATACGGGGCTTGATGGGATGCATACGATGAAGGCAAACAGATTCTCTTTTCTTCTGATCCTGATGGTTGTGCTGGCAGCCTGTGTCAAGCCGCCCGGCGAAACGCCGGCGCCGACTGCGACGCCCGGGCAAGTTGTGCCCGGGCAGGGCGTAAGCGAATTACCCGGCGGCGGCTTCACCTATGTGTTGCCCGACGGCTATCTGCGCAACCCGTCCGTCGGCCCGGAGGGCGAGGACGCGGGCGACGAACGCTCGATCTTGCTGGGCAAGGAGGGCGTGACCGACCTNGGGCCGCTGGTGCGGGTTGGGGGCGGGGTGCTGCAAAAGCCGTTCACGGCCGAAGCCCTGCTGGACGCCTACCGCGACTTCTACGGCAACCAGTACGGTTTCGAAACCAGCGCGACGAAACCGTTGACCACGGCCAATGACCTGGGCGGCGCCCAATTCACCTTCGCTATGACGCTCGGCGTCGAAGACGGCACAGGCCAGGTGACGATCCTATCGAACGAGAATCAATTTGTGACGCTGGCGGCGATTGCCAGTAACGAGGCGTGGGGCGGGACGTTCTCGGACGAAGTCGCCGCCCTGATCGACTCCATCGCCTTGACCGAAGTTCAGCCCATCCTCCCCGACATCGCCGCGACCGCGCTGGTGGACGAAACTGCCATCCTCCCGCAGCCCTACTCGCTGGGCTGGACGACCTTAACCCTGCCCCAGGAGGTCGCGGCCGTGGTCGACGAGTCGCTGCGCAGCCGCCCTGCGAAAGTGGAGGGCATCATCGCCGTGCCGGAGGACGAGGCNGCGCACCCCGTTGCGCTGGTGCTGCACGGGCGCTTCGGGCAGGAAATTTGCCGACCGATGTCGGGTTCCGTCAGTTCGTCCGCCCAAGTCAACGTCACGTTTTGTCTGCCCGGCGGCGCGGAGTCGCGCTTCGACGTCGGTCACGCCAACCTCGTCGGCGCGTTGGCCGAGGAAGGCTACGTCGCCCTCGCCATCAACCTCAACGATACGTACGACATCTTCAGCGTGGAGGGCGTCGTCGACGGGATCGACCTCAACAACATCGGCGACTACTTCATCCCGCAGCTCGTCCAACTGCACCTCGGCGCGCTGGCGAACAACGAGCCGCCCATCGACCTGGCGGGACGCGTCGACCTGAGTCAGCCGCTGTTGCTGCTCGGTCATTCGCGTGGCGGCGAGTTGATCCTCGATCTCGCAAAGAAGATGCCCGTCTCCGGTTTGGCGCTGTTCGGCGCCCCCGGCGACGGCGGCCTGTCCGCGCCGCCCGATGTGCCGCTGGGCATCCTCTACGGGGAGTGCGACGGCGATGTCTATTACTGGGACAGCCAGCGCTACTTCGAGGAGGCGGAAAACGACCCCGACCGCGCGGCGTTCGCGTCGGCGGTCATGTTGGAGAGGGCGAACCACAACTTCTTCAACGGGTTGATCGGCATGAACGACGACGGCGGCAACAAGATCGGCAANCCCCACTGTTACGCGGAGGACGGCGGTTTGTCGCAGGAGGAGCAGCAGGCGTTCATGGTCTCCTACGTGCGCGATTTTGCGGCGATGCTGCGCGCGCANCCCTTTTCCGTGAAGCAACCTGCCCCCGCGCAAATGTACGGTCTGCCCGTCATCGCCAATTTGACGACAGCCGACAAACGGATCCTGCTGGACGGCGAGGGGTCAGCGAGGGGCCGGCGCGGGTTGTCGGTCACCTCGTGTGAAGCCAAAGCGATCTGCCACCCAACGCTTATCAACCTCGATGAGTTTGGCGTGCCCGGTGAACCGATCATGAAACGGCTGACCTGGGAGCAGCCCCATGCGAGCTACACGCTGACCTTCGCCCCCATCGACGCGACGCTGTACGGCGCGCTCAACATCCGCGCGGTCCTGGGCCCCACCAGCGACCTGAACCACGGCGCGGCGGCTATCGACTTCGTGGTTCATCTGGTGGATGCGGCGGGCAACCGCGCAACGGTTGCGGTCAGCACGACGCCCCTGCTTTACACCATCCCCGATGAGTTCTATGGGTTCGGCGGCATGCCGATTTTGGCGGGCGCAAGCCGCCTGCAACTCGAGGGTTTGGACGGCATTGACCTGACCCAACTGACGGCGGTGACGCTGGAGTTCCCGCAGGAGAGCGGTGATCTGCTATTGCTCGACGCATCGCTGTTGAGCGATCCACGCCCGTAGTCGTTTGGCCGAGGCCGGAGTTGCAAAGCCATTGGCTATCCCGAGACTATCGCCTTCGCCCGGTTCGCCAGAGTACCGATTCCCATACTGGCACAGACCAGAAAGGCTCGATGACTACCCAAACCTCGCGCCGCGCCGTGGTCCCCGATGACCTGTTCCAGATGCGCTGGCTGCAATCCGCGGCCAGCGCGCCNGATGGCCAGGCCGTGGCCTATGCCGTCGCCAGCTACGACGCGGACGACGACGCCGACTATGCCCACCTCTGGCTGCTGCACGTGCCCACCGGCGAGACGCGCCGGCTCACCTACGGCAAGCAGGAGGACAAGAACCCGCAGTGGTCGCCCGATGGCCGGCAGCTGGCCTTCACCTCGGCGCGCGGCGGCAAGGCGCAGCTCTTCATCCTGCCGGTGGACGGCGGCGAGGCGCAGCTCACCCGGCTGCCGCAGGGNGTCGGCGGCGGGCCGGCCTGGTCGCCCGACGGCAGCCGCATCGCCTTCACCGCGGGCCACCGCCGCCCGCGGGCGGCNAGCCAGTCCCAGCCCTACCGCATCACGCGCGACACCTACCGCTTCGACGGCATCGGCTACCTGGATCCGGCCGTCCAGGACATCTACGTCGTCGCGGCCGCCGGCGCCGAGGCGCCCACGCGACTGACCAGCGACCTGGCCTCCAACAACGATCCGCAGTGGTCGCCCGATGGCCAGGAAATCCTCTACAGCGCGACCATGCTGCCCGACTCGCTGCGCTGTTTTCACCCCCGGCTGCGGATCGTCGATCTGCACGGCCAGGTACGCGAGGTGGTGGACGAGGGGATGCACGTGATCTGCGGCGCCTGGCTGCCCGACGGCCAGCAGATCGTCTTTGCCGGCGCGCCGGAAGGGCTGCCCATCGGCTCCAAATCCGACCTCTACCTGGCCAGCGCCNNGGCGGGCGGGCGAGATCAGNNCAACCGCTCGGCCGGCCTGGCGGTGGGCGTAGCCAACCGGCTGCAGGCGGACATGCCCTCGCAGTTGACGCGCNNCACGCCCAGGCTGCTGGTGACGCCCGATGGCCAGTCCGCGGTGGTGCAGGTGCAGGAAGGGGGCGGNGTGGCGCTCTACCAGATCGCGCTGCACGGGCCGGAGCAGTGGACCCGCCTCGCGGGCGGCGAGCGCGCCTGCATCCCGCTGGACATCAGCCGGCCCGGCGGCAGCCTGCTCTTCGCCGCGTCGGACTGGCATGAGCCGCTGGACCTGTGGCTGCTGCCGGGCCAGGGCGCGGCCGAGCAGCGCCTCACCGCGCTGAACGCCGATCGGCTGGCCGGCCTCCAGCAGGCGCAGGTGGAACGGCTGCTCTTCCCCGGGCCTGACGGCGTGCCGGTGGAGGGGTGGATGATCATGCCGGCCGGCGGCCANGCCCCCTTTCCCACGGTGCTCTACATCCACGGCGGCCCCCACGGCGCGTTTGGCGCGATCTACCATTTCGACACGCAGATGCTGCTGGGCGCNGGCATGGCCGTGCTGATGATCAACCAGCGCGCGTCCACCGGCTACGGCGACCCCTTTGCCACGGCCATCAAGGGCGACTGGGGCAATCTGGACTACGGCGACCTGATGGCCGGGGTGGACGAGGCCATCGCCCGCGGGCTGGCCGACGGGGAGCGTCTGGGCGTCTGCGGCGTCTCCGGCGGCGGCAACCTCTCCTGCTGGATCGTCAGCCACACGCACCGTTTCAAGGCGGCCGTGCCGGAGAACCCGGTGACCAACTGGCTGAGCTTCTACGGCGTCAGCGATGTGGGCGTTTGGTTTGCGGTNCGAGGAGCGGGCGGCCATCCCCACGAGATCCCCGAGGTGTACCGCCGCTGCTCGCCCATCACCTATGCGCACACCTGCCGCACGCCCACGCTGCTGGTGCAGGGCGAGAGCGATTGGCGCTGTCCGGCCGAACAGTCGGAGCAGTTCTACACCGTGCTCAAGGCCAACGGCTGCCCGGTGGAGATGCTGCGGCTGCCCGAATGCTCGCACACCGGCTCACGCGTGGGCAAGCCGGCCATGCGCCGCGGCCAGAACGAGGCGCTGCTGGAGTGGATGCTGCGCTATGTGGTGTAGCCGCGCGTCCCTGCTCTTCGGGTGTATTCAAAATGAGTTGACGTCCCAGACTTCGGAAGTCGCCGCGTCCTGCGAGCGGGCTAACCGGCGACTTCCGAAGTCTTCTCTGTTCATTGATGCGAGGTATGCCATGACACCCCTCTACGGCGGCATCGAGGCCGGCGGCACGAAATTTGTCTGCGCCGTGGCCAGCGGGCCGGGCGACGTGCGGGCCGAGGTGCGTTTCCCCACCACCACGCCGGCCGAGACCCTCGGCTGCGCGATCAGCTTTTTCCAGGAACAGGCCGCCAGCNNGCCGCTGGCGGGCATCGGCATCGCGGCCTTCGGCCCGGTGGACCCCAACCCGGCCTCGCCGACCTTCGGCTTCATCACCACCACGCCCAAGCCGGGCTGGGCCAACACGGACTTTGCCGGTGCAGTGAGTCGCGCTGGCNNTGTGCCGGTGGGCTTCGACACCGACGTCAACGGCGCGGCCCTNGGGGAGCACCGCTGGGGCGCGGCCCANGGGCTGGACACCTTCATCTACCTGACCATCGGCACGGGGGTGGGGGCGGCGGCNATGGTGAGCGGCCGGCTGATGCACGGCCTGATCCATCCGGAGATGGGCCACATCCGCATCCCGCGGCCGAGGGATGACGACTTCCCCGGCATCTGCCCCTACCACGGCGACTGCTTCGANGGGCTGGCCTGCGGTCCGGCGCTCAAGGCGCGCTGGGGCCAGCCGGCCGAGACGCTNGCCCCCGACCACCCGGCCTGGGAGATCGAGGCGCAGACCATCGCCCTGGCGCTGTGCAACTACATCTGCACCCTCTCCCCGCAGCGCATCATCATCGGCGGCGGGGTGATGGCCCAGGAGCAGATGTTNCCCCTGGTGCGGCGCAAGGTGCAAACCCTGTTGGCCGGCTACGTCCAGTCNCCCGCGATCCTGGGGGACGGCATCGACAGCTACATCGTNCCNCCCGGCCTGGGCAACATGGCCGGCGTGCTGGGCGCGATCGCGCTGGCGATGTAGAAACCTGGTTTCTGCTGGCGCGGGGTATCTCTACCAGCCGACGAGAAACCGTGTTCCTGGTTGGCGCGCGAGCAGCTTGTGGTTTTGCTGACCACCAACCACACCTCAGCTTACCGTTTCACGCCGACATCGCCTGCGCGTCAGGCGAAAGGCAGGTTTTACCGGCAAGTGCGGGATTTAGCGGGAAAATGCCAAAAGATGAACCGGCTTTCGGGGCTGAATCCTCCCAAGTGTGGGCAACGCCCGCACTTGTCCGGTGCAAACGATGTTGGGCGTTTTTGTCTTTGAACTACGCCCTTTGTGAATTGGCTAACCGAATTTGAAGATTTGCGCCAACTGCTTCAGCGTAACGCCGAATTGTAGAAAGCCTGACATCATCGGCATGATTTTCAATACGAGAAATAGCCGATTNTTTAGTTTGTAGCCTTTGCGCTACTTCATCTTGTGTTAAGCCTGCCGCTTCTCTTGCCTGACGGAGAATAACACCAATCTTGAAATCAGCATAGCCAACTTCATAATTTTCTGAAAACTCTGGGTCGCGTTCAGCGCGATTTTGAATATACCGGTTAACGTCACTCATGGCTTTTTACTCCTTGTCAAATACTCATTTTTACAACCAATCCCTATGTTATCACAAATGTGAACTTAGCACAAAAAGGTTTTTACCTTTATCCAAAAGATGACGCCCAATAGTGATTCGCGGAATGCCGGTCGTCTGATCCAGCCAAGACTCTATTCCGCTTTTCGTCCCGCTCCGGGTGTTATGCGGAATGCTCGCCGCAAATTACCCCATAGCGGGATTTTATGCGGAAACAGACTTGTGCCAAAATTCAGCCCGCACACCTTCCGCCACTCCTTCGCCACCCACCTGCTCGAAGCCGGCTACGATATCCGCACTGTGCAGGAACTCCTCGGCCACAAGGATGTCAAAACGACCATGATCTACACTCACGTCCTCAACCGCGGCCCCAAGGCCGTCAAAAGCCCGCTGGACTGAGACTAGCGGTCCCAGTTCCCCTCCCAGGAGATCCCCATGTCCCGCACCATTCGCGCCCCGCACGGCACACAACTGACCTGCAAGAACTGGCTGATCGAGGCCGCCTACCGCATGTTGCAGAACAACCTGGACCCTGAGGTGGCCTTCGACCCGGACAACCTGATCGTCTACGGCGGCCGCGGCCGGGCGGCGCGCAACTGGCAGTGCTTCGACGCCACCCTGCGCTCGCTGGAAAAGCTGGAGCCGGACGAGACGCTGCTGGTGCAGAGCGGCAAGCCGGTGACCGTTTTCCGCACCCACGAGGGCGCCGCGGGTGCTCCTCGCCAACAGCAACATCGTCCCCCACTGGGCCACCCAGAGAATTTGTTGAGGCGACGAGAAACCGGGTTTCTGGGTCTGTCAGTCGAGCATCAGATGTTCGATCGCGGTGCGATCAGCGTCCACGTAATCGGCCACGAACTGGGCATATGTCGGCTGCGACGGGAACTGTTCCAGCACCAACCCTGGTTTTGCCAGCGTTCCAGTGCGTAGCCCAACGTAATCCTGGTAGCTGAAAAACGCCCAATCTTCGGGGCGAGCTACCAGACCTGCATGAACCGGGTTGAGGTGGATGTCGCGCGACAGGTGCAGCAGGTATTCGTCGGTGCACGCGGCCCAAGACGGCAAACCAGGCCCAGGCGATTCGGCGCAGAGCCTTACGGCGTCTCCCACCGGCGTGAGATCGTGAGGTAGCCGTAACTGAGCGCGAAGAAGAGGCTGCCGACAACCAGCCACCAACCCGACGCACCCAGCAGGCCCTGCTGCGCGATGAGCAGTACCGCCGTCCCGATCGTGTCGCCGGCGAAGAAGGATATGACGAGCATGTGCAGCAGGTACTGCTCGCGTGACCGCAGGGCGAGCCAAATCAACACCGCAAACGCGACATGCGTCGCGCCAAAGTATTGGACGATGACACGGGTCGCGGGTCCAGTCGCCAGACCCATCAACGCTGCCGCGCGTTCGGGAAAAGCGATGAAGAGGATCGCGATCACGATCGACGTGACCAGATTGACTTGCAGCAGACGCCTGGCCAACATAGAGAGTCCTTTCTTGGAGTTACACGCACCTGTTCCCTGGTTGCCGGTCGTATGGTCATGGCCGCGTCGGGATGTCCGCGCCACCGCGACCTGGTCGATTGTCACGGCCAGCGTCACCTGGCCCGCGGCGATCCAGCCGCCCGAGCGGTCCGGCGCGTACTTGCAGCCACGCGCCGTCCGGGGTGCGAGCAAACACCGTGAGCGGGGTGTTGGCCGGTAGGGTCGCGCGGCCGCGAAGGCCGCGCCTGGCCCCGGCGGAGGTCGGCGTTCCCGGTAGTTAGCGCGTACGGCATCGCACCATCGACGGCCGTTCCACTCCAGAAACCACGCCCGGCCTGGGCCGCCGTACGCGCCGCCTGGCGAAACTCCTCGGCGAAGCGGGTGTCCGGGGTACTCCACCGGCTGCGCCCAGCCACGCGCAATCGCTCGTGGTTGACCAGTGTGCTGTCCCCGGTGTAGACGTAGCGCAGCAGGCGGCCGTAGCGGTCGCGGTCGGAGGCGTCGGTCACCAGGTACAGGGCGCCCGCGCCCAGAAGCGCCGCGTTGGCGTTGGAGGCCGCCCGATAGCCGGGTTGGTCGCGTTCCGGCGTGTCGATGCCGATGTAGCGCACCTTCTCCGACCGGCCGGCAATGGTCACTTCGATCGTGTCGCCGTCCACGACGCGGGCCAGTCGAGCGGCCACGGCGTCCGTTGGCACGTGGGCCGCGGCCGGCGTCGTGGTGGTGGGGGCAGTTGCCGCAGGTTCGTCTACCACCGGCAGCCCCACCGGTGCGCCGTCCACCAGGAAGGCCGCGATCCAGGCGCCGCTGGCCAATCGATACCAGTCGCCAGCCGCGTTCTGGCCGACGACCGTCACCACATCACCCGGACTGACGCTGCCCACCGATGCATACGCTGTGCCCGGCCCACGGCGCAGGTTGGCCCGGCGGTTGACCGTGACCGATGCCCGCGGGCCGCCAACGGCCGATGCCGTGCCGGAAGGTGAAACGTGTGGGGTTGCGGCGTCAGTGGCAGATGCGGTGGGGTGTGTGCGTGGTGTGGGCGTGTCCGGGGCGGCGGTGGTGAGCTGAACACGCGGTGTCGGTGTGTGCCGCGACGGCACACCCACCGCGTTGCCACAGCCGACCAGCGCGAAAATGGCCAATGTGCTGCAGAAGACCACCAGCTGCACCCTGGTCAGGCGAAATGGCGTCGAATTTTTGATTCCCGATCGTTTCCGCATGAGGGCGGTCTTCCATTGGTTGCCGCTGGTTGCCGCTGGTTGCAGCTGGTTGCAGCTGGTTGCAGCGCACAGGGCTACCGGTCTACGTCTGCTTTCTGGCCCACAGGGAACCTGGTATGCGCCGGGTATTCCAGCGGTAGGACTTGATCAGCCGGCGTATCAGCTGGGATCCCGATATCTGACGTAGGATGCGCAGACCAGGATCGCAAAAGTCGCGCGGTTGGCGGCGTAGAAGTCCAGCAACACATCAGGCTCACCGAACAGTGAAGGGTCGTCACCGTAGTAGATGTCGTACGGGAAGGTGACGTCGTGGTGGTGCAGGATAACCCCGGCGTGCAGCCCGGGCAAAATGTGCTGGCAGTGATAACGCGCTCTTCAGCGGTGTGGCTTGAATCGATGAACAGGATGTCGTTCGCGTGCAGGTTTGCAAAGATATCACGGCCCACATCTTCCACCCTGGCCTGGATGTGCTCGACGCCCCGGGGCAGGGTTCGGCGTGGCTCAGGGTCGATGCTGATGATACGTCCAGCCCGGTTCTTCTGCAAGGCATCGGCCGCGAAATGGGTGGAATGGCCGGAGCCAATCTCGATGATCAGGTTGGGCCGGTAGTGCCGTACCATGGAGTAGTACAGCTCCGGGTCGATGGACACGAATGCCCCGTTGTACAGTTTGCCCACTGACCACTTGAACTCCGAGACGTAAGGCGTCACGATGGTTGCAAAATTCCGGGCTGAGGACTCGAAGAGGGTTCGTACTGCACAAAATTGGGCATGAGCGCCGCGTGATCGACCTGGTATTTGGGTGGGTAGGACTGCCACAGCCACTCTCGATAGGTATGCACGGTTCTGCGCAGGTAGTTGAGCGAAGGCTGCTGCACGGTCGCTTCGAGTTTTGCCTTGAAGGGCGGTGGCAGCAGCCTCTTGATCGAGGCTTTCATCATCTCCATCGGTCCTGTCTGTTGTGTGATCGTGCCATTGCCCTTACCCGCAGTGACGGGCGTGGTGGGCGATGGCTCTGCCCGGCAAACGCTCATGGGCCACGATCGACCGGCGCCGCGCCGGCCGCGTGCCGGGGCACGGCACGCCGGCACACCATGGCTGGCAGCCCGCACGCCTGCGGGAGGCGCCTGTGATCTTCTTGTATGGCCGTGATTCAAGTGGCACGCAGGGGTGAATCGTGCAATTGGCTGGATTATAACACCCAACCAGAAGGGCGTCAACGAATGTGGTTGAGTCGTAGTAACCCCAAACTTGACGTAGAGTCGAGGTTTCAGCCGGGTTCAACGCATGTGGAACGGGCGCCGCGACCCGGCTAGAGCCTCGACTCTGTGCGTGTCAAGCTCAGATTCGGAATTGCTGGCCGTATTGGCGGGCTATTTGACAAGGCTCGCGGACATGTGTAGAATGATTGCTGCCGTGCCCCGCGTGGATCCGCCCAGCCTTGATGTTGTCCCTGAATGGCCGGCAGCTCCACGGATCGGCCCTTGCCTGTTATGGCTAGCACGACAGCGTCATCGTTTCGCCGTTTGGTTGTCAGTCGACCCTCGTTGTCTTTCCCAGTCATCACCCGTACGCTGAGAGTCGACCGGCGGCCTTTGCATTTCTGACGAGGAGGTCTTCAGCCCCAAAATAACTCCGCTCCTGCCCGAGTCTCGACATATCCCTGCAAGCCGCGAGGCCGGACACGCCTACATGGCGTCCGGCTCCAGAAATCACCCAAGGAGTATCCTACGACATGCAACGCAGACAAACCGTTTACCTGCTGGTCATCCTGGCTCTGCTGCTATCGATGCTGCCGCTCAGTGCAGCGGCGCAGGTGGCATCTCCCGCCCTGTCGCAGATCGAGAAGTCGGCCGCGCCCGACAGCACGGTCGGCCCCGCCCGCTACATCGTGATTCTCACCGATCCTTCGGTGCCCAGTTACACCGGCGGCATCGCAGGATTCAGAGCGACCAACCCGGCTGTGCGTGGCCAAACCAGCTTCGACGCCAACAGCGCCGCCAGCCAGGCCTACGCCTCCTACCTGGAAGGGCAGCAGGCCGCGTTCATGAATACGGTCGCGCAGACACTGGGTCGCGCGCCGCAGGTCGTCTACCAGCTTCAGTTTGCACTGAACGCGGTGATCATGGTGCTCAGCCCGGCTGAGGCCGCACAGGTTGCCAAACTACCCGGCGTCACCACCGTCGAACGTGACGTGGTACTGCCGATCGATACTGACTACGGCCCGACGTGGATCGGCGCNCCCGCGATCTGGGGCGGCACGGCGACCGGTGGCCTGCCCGGCACCAAGGGCGAGGGTGTCATCATCGGTGTGCTGGACACCGGCATTAACATGGATCACCCCTCCTTTGCCAAGGTCGGCGGTGACGGCTTCGTCCACACCAACCCCTTTGGTTCGGGTAACTTNCAAGGGTGGTGCAACCCGGCCAACCCCAACTATAACCCGGCCTACGTCTGCAACGACAAGCTGGTCGGTGCCTGNGGACTATGCCGACGCCAGCTGGGGCGGCCCGGCGGCCCTGAGGACACCGACGGCCACGGCAGCCACACCGCCAGCACCTCCGGCGGCAACTATCTGGCCCCCGGCACGGTGACCTTGGGCGCCTTCCCCTACAGCCCGGCCATCTCCGGCGTCGCACCCCACGCCAACATCATCATGTACGACGTCTGCGGCACCTCCTGCTACAACACCGACACGATCGCGGCGCTGAACCAGTCCATCCTGGACGGCGTGCACGTCACCAACGAGTCGATCGGCATCAGCGGCGACGCCTTCACCGGCGGCAAGCAGCAGGCCTATCTGTCGGTCTTCAACGCGGGCATCACCTCGGCCCGCTCGGCCGGCAACAGCGGCCCTGGCGCGGGCACCGTCGGCGGCACCNNCCCGTGGGTGATCACCGTGGGCGCCAGCACCCACAACCGCGCGGCNAACAACGCCTTCATCAACATGGCCGGCGGCAGCACCACGCCCCGGCCAACNATCAACGGCAAGGGCTTCTCAGCCGGCGCTGGCCCGGCGCCCATCGTCTACGCGGCCAGTGCACCGTACAGCGACGCGCTGTGCCAGACCCCGGCTGCACCCGGCACCTTCACCGGCAAGATCGTGATCTGCGACCGCGGCACCAACGCGCGTGGCCAAGGGCTACAACGTCCTGCAGGCGGCGCGGCCGGCATGGTGCTGGCCAATGACGCCGCCTCGGGCGCATCGCTGAACGGCGATGTGCACTGGCTGCCCGCCGTCCAGATCACCTATGCCGACGGCGTGACGCTCAAGGCCTGGCTGGCCAGCGGCAGCGGCCACACCGGCACCATCGCCGGCACCACCATCAGCACCGCCGCCAGCAACGGCGATATCATGGCCGGCTTCAGCTCGCGGGCCGCACCCCATCGCCAANNCCTGCTGACCCCCGACGTGACCAACCCCGGCGTCGACATCCTGGCCGCCTACCGCAGCGGCGCCACCAACCCGGAGACGCCGACCGTCGAGTACGCGGTGGTCAGCGGCACCTCCATGTCCAGCCCGCACACCGCCGGCTCGGCCGCGCTGGTCAAGGCACTGCATCCCACCTGGACCCCGGCTGAGATCAAGTCGGCGCTGATGGACACTGGCAAGTACGTCGGCATCCGCAAGGAAGACGGCGTCAGCCCGGCCATCCCCTTCGACATGGGTACGGGCCGCGTGGANCTGAACCACGCCGGCAACGCCAGCCTGGTGCTCAACGAAACCGGCGCCAACTTTGCGGCCGGCGCCGCCAATCCCAAGGCGCTCAACCTGGCCAGCATGGCCGACGGCGCATGCGCCGGCGCCTGCTCGTGGACCCGCACGGTCAAGGCGGCGCGTGCCGGCACCTGGACCGCCAGCTACGTGACGCCATCCGGCATGACGTTGGCCGTCACNCCCAGCACCTTCACGCTGACGGCTGGCCAGACCCAATCACTCAACGTCCAGGCCAATGTGACCGGCCTGCCGCTGAACACCTATGCCTTTGGTTACGTCGTCCTGACGAAGTCCGGGGCCGGCGCGGCAGGTGATGTCATTCACCTGACGGCCGTCGTCCGGCCGATTGCTGGCTCTGCCACCATCAATGTNCAGCCCCAGCAGTTTGTCCTCCTCCCAGGCGCCCAACACCAACACCAACCTGCCGCTGACCATCAGCAACACGGGCACCGCGGCCCTGACCTGGTCGATCGCCGAAGCGCCGGTTCCCGCACCNNGCCCGAGCGGTCGCCTGCCCTGGCCAACTGGAGCGACAACTTCGACAGCTACGCCACTGGCAGCCAACTGCACGGCCAGGGCGGCTGGAAGGGCTGGGCCAACGATCCGGGCGCCGGTGCGCTGGCCAGCAATGCTCAGTCNTCTGGCTCGCCCAACTCGGCGGCTATCGTCGGCGCCTCCGACCTGGTGCACGAGTACAGCGAAACCAGCGGCCAGTGGGTCTACACGGCCTGGCAGTACGTGCCGAACGATTTCACCGGTCAGTCGTACTTCATCATGCTCAACACCTACAGCGACTCCGGCTCAGGTAACAACTGGTCGGTCCAGGTGATGTTCAACGGCGCGGACAACACCGTGACCAACGATGGCGGCACCTCCGGCGGCTCGCTGGCCCTGGTGCGCGGCCAGTGGGTCCAGATCCGNGCCGAGATCGATCTGGACACCGACGTCGGCGCCTTCTACTACAACAACCAGTTGCTCTACAGCGGCACCTGGAGTGGTCAGGTGAGCGGCGGCGGCGCGCAGGCGATCGGCGCCGTGGACCTGTTCGCCAACAACGCGCCGGTGGTCTACTACGACGACATGAGCCTGGAGGACGCCACCGTCGCGTCAGCCTGCGACAACCCGGCCGATGTGCCGTGGCTGAGCGTGGCNCCGACGAGCGGTACGACCAGTGCCGGTGCGAGCAGTACCGTCACGGTCGGCTTCAACTCCNNAACAGCATGGTTTGGCACCTACAACGCGATGCTCTGCGTGATCAACAATGACCCACAGCGCCCACTGGTCGAAGTGCCGGTGACGTTGATCGTGGCCGGCCCGACGGCCGTGACGCTGGGTAGCCTTGGCACGACGCCGGTAGCTGGTCTGCCTCTGGCGGCCCTGCCGGTTGTGATCAGCATGGCTCTGGGTGCGGCCTACGTGCTGCGCCGCAAGGCTGCGCTGCACAGCGAGAAGTAGATCGTAAACATGACAGGGGCGGGAAAACCCCGCCCCTGTCATGGACGCCGGCGTCAGGAACCCTGACGCCGGTGAAGAACCAGCCGACCGCCCGCGAATTTCACCACGCGTATGCGTGATCAGAACTCGTGGACGGTCGGCCTGTTTTTAGCAGCTTATCGGAAAAGACCCTGTGCGTGCGTGCGGCGACAAAGCGCTGGACCACGACCGCGGCACGCTACGATATATCGCGGCGCTTGCCTGCCAGGTGGTTTCTGCGACGAACTGGCAGAACAAGCAGCACGACCACCAACCCCAGCGCGACCCCGCTGACCCACATCCCGACACGACGGACCGGCGTATCACCCAATACCAGTTTGACTTCGTGCACACCCGCCGGCAGGTGCAAGCCCATCAGCCCATACGGTGCGACAGGCTCGATGGCCAGCGGCGCGCCATCCGCGGTGGCGGTCCAGCCTGGGAAGTAGTAGGTGCGGTACAACACACGGACCGGCGTGGCGGCGTCGACGCGCANGTGTGATGTGCTGCGCCCCGCGGCGACCGTGGTGACAGTCCCCTGGCCTTCGACGACCGCGGCGCTNNGCAGCGGTTCGCCGGCCAGGTACTGCGCCAGCAGGGGCGTCTCATCGAAGCGCTCCTCGGTCAGGGCCGTTACCCCCATCATGTCGGGGTGCGCCATCTCAAAATCGATGACGGCCAGGGGCCTCGTCGCGCCGTCACCGGGGAGAGGGGCGCTGGCATAGGGCAGGCTGGCCAGTACGATCAGCAGCGCNNCAGGGGGTAAACCGCTACCGTGGGCCAGCCGCGATCGCCGGCTTCCCGGCGCGGCGGCCAGCAGCCCATCCACGGCTGCCGCGCCGAGCAGCGCCATGGCCAGGCCGGTCAGGGCCAAGAGTCGCCACGGGAACTGGATCAGGCTGGACACCGGGAACAGCCGCCACAGCGGCGCCGCCCAGGTCAGCGTGGTCAGCGCAGTCACCAGGGCGGTTAGCAGCATGAAGGCGGTCACTGAACGNNCGCGTGCGCCACGCCGCAGACCCATGACGGCGCCAGCCGCGGCCAGCAGCAGCGGCATGACCCCCAACTGGAAGCCCATACCATCGGCCGGGCCGGGCACGCTGTAGCCATACCNCCAAAACGGCGCGAAGAGCTGGTGCAGGTAGACGAAGTTGCGGTCGACGTCGTAGGTGTTGTTGACCCACTGCGCCGCGCCGATGTAGCGCTGTTCGAGCAGCAGCGGCGCCAGGAAGACGGTCGCCAGCATGACGCCGAGAATGCCGGCGGCCAGGGAGGCCANGCAGCGGCCGCGTCGCCAGCCCATTCGCCCCTCCGAATCAGACCAGGCTCCGCGCCCGCGGTCCGCCACCGCCAGCCGCAGCAGAACGAACAGCATCAACCACGGCACGAACACCGGTACGACGACGGAATGGGTCAGCAGTGCGCCGGCCAGCCCCAACGCCGCGACCGCCAGTCGGCCACGCGTCGGCCGCTCGATCAGGCGGTCGAAGGCCAGCAGCACCCAGGGAAACCAGACCATCGCCCAGAACTCGGCCAGCGCNNGGCGCACGTAGATGTTGAGCAGGTGGTAGGGCGCATAGGTGTAGAGCAGCCCCGCCACCAGGCCAGCCGGCCGCCCCCACCAACGCCGCGCCAGCGCGGGCCCCCAGGCGCTCAGGATGAAGCCCAGCCCCCAGGTCAGTTTCACCGCCGTGGTGAAGCCAAACCCCAACAGGTGAAAGCCCTCGGCCACGTAGTACGCCAGCGGCGCATACACGATCCACAACGGGTAACCGTACCCCATGGCGTGATCAGGCCNCCAGCGCGGCCACCAGTTGCCGTCACGGATGCCCTGGTCGAACTCGACCAGGTAGAAGACGCTGTGGTGCGCGTCGTGCGNCCTGGAAAAATATCCCGGCGCCAGCAGGGTTGCCCAGGCCGGGAGGGTCAGGGCCAACAGCAGGATCAGGGTCCAGTCCGGGGTGAGAGTCGCATGCGAAGGCGCGAAAGCGTGTCGGAGGAGGTCATGCGGTTTGACTCAGCAACTCGTACGCGACCTGGTGGGCCAGGGCGCGCCAGACGCCCCAGCGTGCACGCGGCGCGGNCAGGCTGCACAGACGATCGGCCGCGTCGGCCAGTTCCGCCAGCGGCACTTCGCGAAAGCCAGACACTTCGATGCCGTCGGCCCGTANGCTCACCCTGGGCGCGCCGCGTAGAACAAGTAGGTGACGAAGGGTTCCACGCGTGTCGCAGTGGAATTCGTAGCCCAAAACCGCCAGCAACCGTACGTCGCGCAGGGTCAACGCGGTCTCTTCGTACACCTCGCGGACCAACGCGGCAGCCACCGACTCATGCCACTGCACGCCACCGGTCGGCAGGCGGTAGACGCCGGGGTGGATGTGTTTGGTGTGCAGCAGGTAGGCATCCTCAGCACAGCGCAGACNCACGCCTACCTCGCCCCGGCGGTCGTTCGTTTTCTGCCCGCNGTAGTCGAGGAACTCGTCGGCCGCGATGCGGTACAGCGCCTGGTACGGCGCACCGTAAGCCGCGGCCAGGTGTCCATTTCGGCGGGGTCGATCAGCGGGCCGACCCAACGACCCCACGCCACGTCAGGACCAGCACTGATCAACTGCACGACTCCGTTCATGTCCACCGCCTCCCCACCCGCGCACGACCCAACCCGCGGCCACGATCACCAGTGACAGCACGGTCAGCGTTTTGCCCAACACGCGCACCGGTGTATCCTCGAAACGCAGCAGCAGGAAGTACTCCCCTTCCTCCAGCGGCGCCGCGATCTGTGCAATCGGCCCCACCGTATCGGCGGCCGTCAGGTGAATCGTGCGCAGCAGGCGACCGGGCTGATTGTCCCTGTCCTCGTAGATGTAAGCGGTCCAGCCGGGGAAGTAGTCGATATTGAAGACGAGCCGCTGGTCCGGCCGGCCGCTGTGCACCCACACCAGCTCGTGCGCCGTGCCCACCTCGCGCACGACCGCCAGTTCCTCGGTCTGCGGCACGCGGCTGTAGTCGACGTGCGTGGTCACCGGGCGGCCATGCACGTGGTCCTCCGCCATCGGCGACCAGGTCGGGATCTCCTGTACGAAGGCGCTGACGCCGGTCATCTCGTGACTCGACTGCTGGAACCGCATCAACGCGGCCAGCGATACCGGGCCCTGCTGCGGCGTCGGCGCGCACTCGACGGCCAGGTAATTGTAACTACCCAAGATCAGCAACCCCACCAGGGCCAGCGTCGCCACGGTGAGCGGTTGCACCGTGCGCGGCTCAGCCTGTGGCTCCGCGGCGGTCATACGCCCCGCGTCAGGCTCTGGGTCGTCTTCGGGCCGTGTGCGGCGTGCCGCATGCCAATGACCAACGGCCGCCTCGACGCTGTGGGCCACGCCCACACCGGCCAGCACCGCCAGGCTGACGGCCGTCAGCATCAGGTAGCGCCAGGGAAACTGGGCGAACTTGACCATGGGAATCGACCGCCAGGCCCAGGCTGAGGCGGGCAGCATCAGGTAGACGGCAACCGCCGTCAGGCCGGCAANAAACAGAACCTCACGCCGCAACACAGCCGGCGCGCGGCTTGCGGAACAGCACCCCAGGGCCAGGATGCTGAGCGCCAACGGGACCACCCCAGCTGGAAACTGATCGGGTCGTCGGCCCGGCTGGCTGATGCCGAACCNCCAACTGGGCGTCAAGANGCGATACCCGTAGACGAAATGGTTGAATGGGTTGTAGTATTCGCCGTACCACTGGTCACGGTTGACGAAGCGGAACTCGGCCAGGGCCGGCACGCTGAAGGCCGCACTCAGGCCGAAACCGAGGATCAGCGCCAGGCCCGGCGCCCAGGCCAGGTGGACCAGGTTCGCGAACAGCGGCAGGATCGATTCGCGTGACCAGTCGCGCCAGGGCTGCGTGGCATTGAGCCGCACCAGGACGTGCAGCACCAGGTATGCCCCCAGAACCGAGGCAAAGACCAGCGCGACCAGGTTGCTGGTCAACATCAGGCCGGCAAAGGCCAGCGCCGCGCCGCTGATCGTCGCCCAGCTGGGCCGCTGCGTCACCGCACGGAAACCCCAGAGGCAGAGCGGCAGAAAGACCAGCGCCACCGACTCGGCCAGCGNCCCGCGCACGTACAGGTCGACCAGGTGGTAGGGGATGAAGACGTAGGCCANCGCCACCAGCGCGGCGTTACGCCCAGCCCAACTGCGCACGAAGCCGTACATCGCGATGGCTGAAGCGACGATGCTCAGCCCAAAGACGATCTCCACCGACGCCTCCCAGCCGAAGCTGAGCAGGTGGAAGAACTGACTGACGTAGGTCGCCAGCGGCGCGACGATCCAAAACGGGTAGCCGTAGCTGAAGGCAAAATCGGGCGCCCAACGGGGAAATANAATGCCATCCTGCCAGGAGCGGTCGAACTGGAACAGGAAATAGACGTTGTGGCGCGCATCGTGCGCNNCCCAGAAGTAGCCCGGCTCGGCGAAGGGGCNCACCGCCAGCAGCGACATGAGCACCAGCAGGATGAACTGTGGGCTGGGCCGCCAGGCCCGCCGCGTGGGCACGTGCCTGGTTTTCGAGACCGCGGAAATCTGGGCCGGCCCACTCATTGGCCAACCACCCCTTCCACCACCGTCACCTGATCGCCCGCGTCCGCCGGCAGGCGCTGCCCGGTCTGCCAGTTGTACAGTCCCAGAACGAGGCGCAGCGGTGTACCGCTCGGCGTGGCCGGGTCGACGGTGAGGCCCACCGTGCCGGTAATGACCTCACCGACCGCCCAGCCCGTCATGGGCCGCTCGCCTGCCGGCTGCTGGTCGGTTTGCCCCCAGCGCTGCCCGCGGTCGTCGACCAGGTGCAGGAACAGGTTATAGTCGAAGTCGGGCGACTGCAGCGCCTGCCAGGTCAGGGTGGTGCTGATGACCGACCCCGGCGTCAGCGTCCCACGGGTGGTATCGTCGATCAGGACGATGCCGCGGTCGTAACCGCCGAAGATAGCGACCGGGGCCGCGCCAGGCTGCACCGCAGTGTAGTGTGGCGCCAGGTACGCATAACCGGCCAGAACCGCGGTGGCGGCGAGGGCGCTGAGCGCCGGCCAATGTGTCAGGGCGGGGTACCGCGCCAGGCCGGCCGCGGCCAGTATGCACAAACCCAGGCCGGCCAGGCCCAGCACCTGCCAGGGGTAGGTCAGCAGCCCGCCCAGGGGCAGCGGGAGCAGCGCACCCAGCACAGCCAGCAGCACGATCAGCCCCCNAGAATACCAGTGGGCGGCGCTGCGGTCGGCTGGCGGCGGTAGCACGGCCAGCAGGGCGATGCCGGCCGCCGCCAGCGCCACCTGGAACGACAGCGTGTCCTGCCAGCCCGGCGCGCTGACGCCGAAACCCTGACCGACAGCAAACAGTTGGAACAGCTCGACCCGGTGCGCCATGAAGTCAACGACGCTGGCCGCCTGGCTGCCGTTCCAGGCCAGGCGCAGGCCCAGCCCAACCACGGCGCCCAGCAGGATAATCAGCGGCCACCAGGGGCGGCGTTGCGCGGTGAGTGCCCTGCCAGCCACGGCCGGCCGCGCCCGCCACAGCGCCAACACGACGACCGGCGCCACCACCAACGCCAGCCCGGCCTGGACCCACACCATGACCGCCGCCACGACGGCCGCCGCGATCGGCCAACCCCAGCCGCGGCCACGTTCGCCGCCCAGGTCGCCCCACCACAACAGGAGCGGCGCCAGGGCCCAGAGAACCGCCTCGGTATAGGCGCCGCGCACGTAGACGTTGGTCAGGTTGAAGGGCAGGTACGCGTACAGCAGGGCTGCCACCAGGGCCGGCCCCGTGCCCCACCAGCGGCGCAGCACGCCGTACAGCGCCAGTGGGCCTACGATCAGCGCCAGGGCCAGGAGCACCTTGATGGCCGTGAGGCCNNCCAACGGCAGCAGTGGCCAACTGAGCAGGTAGGGCAGGGGCCCGCCGCGCCAGAGGTCGGCTGGCTGCCCGACGGTCGGCAGCCAGCCCCAGGCCGGGTGCGCCGCCAGGTCGTGCAGCTGGTAGATGGGCAGAAAGCCCTGATGAACCTGCACGAAGCCAGGGTAGGTCAGGGGCGCCCAGGCCGGGAGGGTCAGGCCCAGGAGGATGACCCAGTTGTAATCGATCGTGCGGCCACGCCACGGCGGGCACGACGGAACGGAGACGTGCCGACAAAACCATGGGCGCGATTATACTTGACCCAGGGGATTGGGGGAAATGGGAGGGGGAACGGCGCCGCGCGGCCCGCAGACCGGGTGGTGGAGCGTGTCACGGGTGCGCGACCTCCGCACTTGGGGAGCGATAGGTCAACAGGCGCCACAGACGGCGCACGCTGATGACACCCAACGCCACTGCGGCCAGAGCATAGACGGCCGCACCGGCAACGGCCGCCACGAGCACGGNCCAGCAGCACCCCAGGCCGGCGGCGGCCGCCAGGGCCAACACACCGATCACCGCCAGGCCCATCACGGCTGCCGCGGCCAGGACGCGCCCCAGCGCGTACAGCGTGCGCCGCCCCTCCACGCCACCCAGCCGCCGGCGCAGCAGGGCCAACAGGATGATCACTTCCAGGGTCACCGCGATCGAATTGGCCAGCGCCAACCCACCGTAACCGAGCGGGCCCATCAGCGCCAGACCCAGCCCAATATTCAGAGCGGCCGACACAGCCGCCACCCACAGCGGGGTCAGGGTATCCTGCTGCGCGAAGAANNGGCGTGCGACCAGTTCCAGCGTGGTGTGGCCGACGAGGCCCAGGGCAANAAAGCGCAGGGCCTCGTACACCGCCCCCGTCGCCCCCGCATCGAAGGCGCCACGCTGGTAGAGCACGGCCACCAGGGNGCGGCCCAGCAGAATCAGGCCGACGGCGGCGGGCACGGCCAGGGCGAGCACGGCGCGCAGCGTCTCCGCCAGCGTGCCCCGCAGCCCCGCCAGGTCACGCCGCGCGGCCAACTCGGAGAGCGTGGGAAACACGACCAGGCCAAACGCCGTGCCAATGATCGTCTCCGGCAGCTGCATGGCGTCCCAGCCCCATTCGAGGGCGCTGACGCTGCCCGCCCCCAGCCGTGACGCCAGGTTGGTCGTCACGAGCAGCGTGCCGTGGAAGAGCGCCAGGTCGAGAATGCGCGNGCCGATCAGGATGCCGACCTGGCGCACGGCGGCCGTGCGCAGACCGAGTAGCGGCCACCAGCGAAAGCCGTAGTAGATCAGGCCGGGGATCTTGATCGCCAGGTGGAAGACCGCACCGATGACCGCGCCAATGGCCAGGCCCAGCACGCCCAGGCGGGGCGCCAGCACGACAGCGCCCAGGGCGATGCCGAGCGGGTAGAGGGCCGGCGCCAGTGCGGGCAGCAGGAAGTGTTTGAAGCCGTGCAGAACGCTGCTCTGCACCGNAGCGATGGCGAAGATGACCACCGACAGCAGCACGACGCGCATGACAGTCACCGTTTCGGCCTGCTGGCCCGCATCGAAACCGGGGGCAACGACGTGGCTCACCAGCCAGGGCGCCGCCAGGCCGACGAGGATGCCCAGCAGGCTGACGATGATGACGACCAGGTTGGTGATGGCGCTGGCCAGCCGCCAGGCCCCGGCACGGTCGTCGTCGGCGAGCAGGGCGGCGAAGACTGGAATGAACGCGGTGGCCAGGGCGCCGCCCGCCACGACCGTGAAGAGCAGGTCGGGTAGGCGAAAGGCCGCGTAATAGGCATCGAGGTCGGCGCCGATGCCGAACTGGTAGGCGATGACCATGTTGCGGTAGAGCCCGGCCAGCGCCGCCAGGCCAAAGGCGGCGCCCACGAGCAGCGTATTCCGCGCGAGGTGCGCCCGGCGCCGTCGAGGCCCCGAGAGCGCGGTCGGCGCCTCGACTGGGGTGATGACCGGGTCCGTACTCATACGGTCACAGGCTGCGCCGTGCGTCGGCGGCTTCGATGAAGAAGGGGTTGAGCGCCAGCGCACGGTCGTAGGCGGCGCGCGCATCGAGTTGTCCCATGGCCTGCAGGGCGCGGCCACGCCAGTAGTGCAGCTCCTCGATCTCCTGGGTCGTGGCCAGGGTGGCCTCAGCCAGGGCCAGCACCTCGTCGTAGCGGCCAACCTCCGCATAGGCGCGGAAAGGGCCAAACTGGTACCACAGCATACGCCAGGGCAGGCCGATCTGGCGGGCCTGGTCGAAGGCCGCGGCGGCCTCTTCGTAGCGCTGCATCGCCGTCAGCGTGCTGCCCAGGTTGAACCAGGCGAACGCATCGCGTGGGTTGGCCGCAATTTCGGCCTGGGCCTGCGCCTGGGCCGACTGCCACATGGCCGTGTCGTCGAGCGCCGGGCCAACCACGCCTCGACCTGCGGCGCCCANCTCGTCGGTGTAGACGACCAGGTACGTGCGGTTGAAGACGCGCCAGAGGTTGGCCATCTCGGTGTAGGGGATGCGGATGCCGTGGTAAGGGTCGCTCTTGCTGATGCCGTGACTGACGTAGGAGTCGTAGACGATCCACTCACGCGTGGCGTCGTCGAAGCCGGTGATCAGGCGGTAGTGGCCCATGCCGTCGTTGGGTTTCGGTTCCAGCCAGGTTTCGACCATGACCGGCAGGCCGTTCGTCAGCAGGGTGCGCAGCAGTTCGGCGTGGCCGTCAACCCGCACCAGCGCCCGGTACCCCTGGCTGCGGGCAAACGCGGCCAGTTCTTCCGGGTTGACGTTTTTGTCTTCCTTGTTGGGCCGCGTGGCCTGGCGTACCGCCTCCTGACGCAGCCCGCTCCCGAAGTAGCTCAGGTAGTAGGAGAGGGTGGCCGGCCCGCAGTTGTTCCAGGTTTGCCACTCGTGGCGCAAGCCGGTCAGCGCGATGGTGGGCACGCGGCGCGGCGGTGGGCGTGGGCGGCGACAGGGTCGGTGTGGCCGTGGGCCGCGGCGTCGGCGTCGGGGAGGGCGTACGAGTCGCGCGTGCCCCACTCGTCGGTGGGAACGATCACGGGGGCGCCGTCGTTACCCGCGCGCGCGGGCGTCGGTTCGTCTGGCGTGACCGTACGCGTGGCCAGCGCCGGCACCAGATCCGCCGCCCGGATCGCGGCGGCCACGGGCAGCGGCGTGGGCACGAATGCCGGGTGGGGTACGTCCTGGGCGAAGACCAGCCGCACGCGTAACAGCAGCCCGTCAGGCCCACCGTAGCGGATACTACCGGTGATGAAGGCGAACAGCAGTACACCCAACCCGACCAGCAGTAGCAGCACGAACGGCCGGCGGCGTCGGCGAATTGTCGAGTGCGTCATGGGGTTAGTTGTACCCCAAAGTGCGGCGTTTGGCAAACCAATACCAGTTTGTCGGAGAGCGCTTGTGCGCGTGAATGCAGCCGCAACACGCTGTGCCACGGTCGCGGCCGGCGACGACATGCCGTGCCGCGCCGACTTGCCGGGTGGTCTCTCCGACAAACTGCTGGCCGGCAACCCGGGTTGAATAATCGCAGTGATCTGGTGTATAATAAAGGCAGGTCGTGATTGACGACCGCCCAGAGTCTCTGCGCGCCAGGTAAGCAGTGGATCGGTTAGCCTTACGAATCGCCCGTCAAGAACAGTGACCGTTCTGGTCGAAAGGAGTACACAATGTTTTACCTGGAACTGACGGACAGCGAAGCCAACATGCTGCGTGCCGTGCTCAACAGCTACCTGTCGGAGCTTCGCTTTGAGATTTCCAACACCGACAATTTCGATCTGCGCGAAGAGCGAAGTCGATGGATACGTTCATCAAGGATTTGCTGCGTAATCGCCTGGCCGAAGATGTGCCGGCCCTGTCGGTTGCATGACCACGACCGGTCACAGGCACAACGAGTGGGGTTCGCACCTGCGGGTGCGGACCCCAACAACCGGCGACGCCCGTGGCCCTGGTGCGAAATGATCGCGTATTCCGGCTTCCCCCTGGGTTTGGCAGCTCACCACTGCCCTGCCAGGCCAGGTGATGGGCCTGTTTTGCCCGTGCATAGGCGCAAGAGCGTGACACAAACCAACCTGACAGCGCACCACCCGCCCAGATCAATCCAACCCATACCCTGAACAGCGAGGTAACGACCATGACGGTCTCTTACGAACTGCCCCGCGCCAGGCGATCCCCACTGAATTCACCTGGAACGCGCCCAGCGTCTTCCCCTCCGTCGCCGCGTGGGACGCGGCGTTCCAACAGGTGGCCGCCGACCTTGACTCGTTGGCGGCGTGGCGCGGGCGCCTGGCCGCTGGGCCGGCCGTGGCAGCCGATGCGCTGGCCGCGNNCGACGAGTTGATGGCCCGTATGGGCAAGATCATCACCTACGCCATGATCGCGCAGGCGGTCGACACCGGCGACACGGCTGCCACACGCATGGCCAGCCGNGCCCAGGGTTTGTATGGCCAGGTACTCGGCTCGATCGCGTTCATGGCGCCNCGGCTGCTGGCGCTCGGGCGTGAAACCCTGCTGCACTGGCTGGACGAAGAACCGCGCCTGGCCGTCTATGCGCACTACATCGATGACCTCCTGCGCCGGGCGACCCACCTGCGCTCCAGCGAGGTCGAACAAATCCTCGGCCTGGTGGCGGACCCGTTTGGCGGCACCTACCAGGTCGCAGACATGCTGATGAATGCCGACCTGAAGTTCGCCCCCGCCGTCAGTGAGGACGGACGTTCGCTCGCGGTCAGCCATACGGCCATGAGCGACCTGATGCTGAACGCTGATCGTACGGCGCGTCGTACAGCCTGGGAGAGTTATTTCGATGGCTTCCTGGCGTTCAAGAATACCTTCGCCAGTAACCTGGCCACCTCGATCAAACAGAACGCGTTTCGGATGCGCGCCCGTAACTACCCCTCGACCCTGGAAGCCAACCTGTCGGCGATGAACCTGCCCACCTCGGTCTTCCATAACCTGATCGCCGCGTTTCGCAAGAACCTACCCACCTGGCACCGCTACTTCGCCCTGCGCCAGCGTGCTTTGGGCGTCGCAACGCTGCAACCCTACGACATGTGGGCGCCGCTGACCGCGCAGCGCCCGCACATCCCATTTGCAACCGCCGTAGATTGGATCAGTCACGGTCTGGCGCCCCTGGGCGATGATTACGTTCGTGTTCTGCGCCGCGGTTGCCTGGAAGAACGGTGGATCGATCTGCTGCCCAACCAGGGTAAAGTCGGCGGCGCATTCTCCGGCGGAACGTACGGCACCCACCCGTTCATCGTCATGAGCTACCGCGAAGACACGATGAGCCTGAGCACCCTGGCACACGAGCTGGGGCATTCGATGCACTCCTACCTGACCTGGCAACACCAGCCGGCGGCCTATGCCGAGTACTCGATGTTCGTGGCCGAAGTGGCCTCGAACTTCCACCAGGCCATGCTGCGCNNATACCTGCTGGCCCACAACACCGACCCCGCGTTTCAACTGAGCGTCATCGAAGAGGCGATGTTCAACTTCTACCGCTACTTCTTCATCATGCCCACCCTGGCCCGCTTCGAGTTGGAAACGCACGAACGCATCGAACGCGGCGAGGGCNNCAACGCCGACGACATGATCGAGGTGATGGCCGACCTGTACGCCGAGGGCTTCGGCCCGGCCGTGGCCCTGTACCGTGCACGGGTCGGAATGACCTGGGCCACCTTCCCACACCTGTACGAGGACTACTACGTGTTCCAGTACGCCACCGGGATCGCCGCGGCGCACATGCTGGCGCAGCGCATCCTGGACGGTGAACCGNNGGCGGCCGCCGCGTACCGTCAGTTCCTCCAGGCCGGCGGCTCGCTCTACCCGCTCGATGCCCTGCGCCTGGCCGGCGCGGACATGACCCAACCGGAGCCGGTCGACCGGGCGTTCGCGATCATGGCCGGGCTGGTCGACCGCCTGGAAGCGTTGATCGACGCACAGAAGGCGTGAACCATGCCCTGGCAAACCGTTCTGTTCGATCTCGATGGCACGCTGATCGATACGTTGGACGACCTGGCCGATTCGATCAACCGTGTGCTGGCCGCGCACGGCTACCCGCTTCATCCCACCGACGCCTACCGCTACTTCGTGGGCGAAGGCGCACGTGTGCTGGTCGAGCGTGCGCTGNNCCCGCGGCGGCGCACGGCGGCGAACGTCGATGCCTGCCTGGCCGCATTCCGCGAGGACTACGCCCGCAACTGGCTCGTCAAAACGCAGCTCTACCCAGGCATCCCAGCCCTGTTGGACGGGCTGACCGCGCGGCATCGAGCCAGCATCCTGTCCAACAAGCCGCAGCGCAACGTTCGCGACTTGGTCGATGCACTCCTGGGCCGATGGACGTTCGATCAGGTCTTGGGTCAACGTGAGGGTGTGCCAACCAAACCTGACCCCGCNGGGGCCTTGGAGGTTGCGCGGGCGCTTCAGGTGAACCCGGCCGAAGTTCTCTTCCTCGGCGATTCGGGCGTCGACATGCTGACCGCGGTGGCCGCCGGCATGTACCCCGCAGGCGCCCTCTGGGGCTTCCGTGACGCCGACGAGCTGTTGACGGCTGGCGCGCAGGTGCTCTTGCCCAACCCGCCAGCCGTGTTGGACCTGTTTGATCACACGAACAGATTGCCCCCGACCGTGCCAGACCTGTTCACCCAACGGTAAGATTTGACATCGCGGCCATGGGCTGTAAACTGATTATATACGCTTTTCGGTTTACTATGACTCAGTCAGGTTGGACGATGCACCCGTCTGGGCAGTGTTTTGGCGCAAAATTGGGCCAACAACCCACCTGACGGAGCACTATTTTGGAGGAAGTCCATGGCGCTCAGCCCTCTGGCCGGCAAGCCGGCGCCACGCGAGCTGCTGACGAACATCCCACGGCTCGTTTCCGCTTACTACACCCACCACCCCGATGTGGCTGACCCCAACCAGCAGGTGGCTTTTGGCACCTCGGGTCACTGCGGCACGTCCGTTCAGGACAGCTTCAACGAGGATCACATCCTGGCCATCTGCCAGGCCATCGCCGAATACCGGCAGAGCGCCGGCACTGACGGCCCCTTGTTCATGGGCATGGATACTCACGCACTCTCCGAACCGGCGCTGGCGACCGCGGTCGAAGTCTTCGCCGGCAACGGTGTGGAGGTAATGATCCAGGCGGGCCTCGGGTACACGGCGACGCCGGTGATCTCCCACGCCATCCTGACCTTCAACCGCGGGCGCAGCAGCGGCCTGGCCGACGGCGTCGTCATCACGCCATCGCACAACCCGCCGGACGACGGCGGCTTCAAGTACAACCCACCCTCGGGCGGGCCGGCCGATACCGGCGTCACGCGTGTGATCCAGAACCGGGCCAACGAGATCCTGCACGATGGGCTGCGCGCNGTGAAGCGCATACCGTACNNCCGCGCCCGCCGCGCCGCTACCACCCACGAGGTCGACTACACCGGGCCTTACGTGCGTGACCTGCGCAATGTGGTCAACCTGGAGGCGGTCGTCGCCGCCGGCCTGCGCATCGGCGTCGACCCCATGGGCGGGGCCTCGCTGCCGCTGTGGGACCCGATCAGCGACGAATACGGCGTGCACATCGACGTGGTCAACCGTGCGGTCGATCCGACCTTCTCGTTCATGCACGTCGACAAGGACGGTAAAATCCGTATGGACTGCTCGTCGCCCTACGCGATGGCGGGGCTGATCGGNCTCAAGAACCAGTACGACATCGCTTTCGGCAACGACCCCGACTCCGACCGCCACGGCATCGTGACGCCCAGCGGCGGTCTGATGAACCCCAACCACTTCCTGGCCGTGGCCATCTGGTACCTCTTCCAGAACCGGCCCGGTTGGCGGGCCGATGCCGCGGTGGGCAAGACCCTGGTCTCCAGNCCGATGATCGACCGCGTGGCGCAGGCCCTGGGGCGTCGCCTGGCCGAGGTGCCGGTTGGGTTCAAGTGGTTCGTCGATGGGTTGGTGGATGGCTCCTTCGGCTTCGGCGGCGAAGAGAGCGCCGGCGCATCGTTCCTGCGCCGCGACGGCACGGTGTGGACGACCGACAAAGACGGCATCATCATGGACCTGCTGGCCGCCGAGATCACGGCCGTGACGGGGCGCGACCCCAGTCAACACTACGCCGACCTGCAGGCCCGCTTTGGCTCGCCGGTGTACGAGCGCATGGATGCGCCGGCCACGCCGGCCGANAAAGCGGTGCTGGCCAACCTGTCGCCGGAGATGGTCACCGCCACGACGATGGCCGGCGAACCGATCATTGCCCGGCTGGCGCGTGCGCCGGGCAACGATGCGCCGATCGGCGGGCTGAAAGTGGTGACGGCCAACGGCTGGTTCGCCGCCCGGCCCTCGGGCACCGAAAACATCTACAAAGTTTATGCCGAGAGTTTCGAAGGCCGCCAGCACTTGCAGCAGATCCAGGAAGAAGCCCTGTCGATTGTCGGCGCGGCCTTGCGCCAGGCCGGCCTCTAGACGGGGATAGACTGCCCACGTCGGGCTGGCCTGGAGGGCGGCAGCCCGCTGTGTGGTGTGGTGTTGTGGGCTGGCCGCTGATCCGAGGTGAATCATGCGACGTTGGAATGGTTGGGGTGATTCCGCCACAACGTACCCCGTACCGCAGGCGGCCGCGCAGTTGCTGGCGCAGTTGGTCGGGGCCGGCGCACCGCCGCGANNCGCCCGGTTCGACGAAGTTGTCGCCGGCGTGCCGNNCGCGCGGCTGCCGGCCCACCGCCTGGTGGTCACAACCGCGGCCGGCGCGCAGCACGCCCGCGGTCAGAGCATGGCGGACTGGATTGCCCTGCGCAGCGGACGGCTCGGCGCCTACCCGGACGGCGTCGCCTTTCCCATCACCGAGGCCGACGTCGTCGAGCTGATCGATTATGCCCGTGCGGCCGACGTACGCCTCATCCCGTACGGCGGCGGTACCAGCGTCGTCGGCCACATCAACCCGCTGCCCGGCGATCGGCCGGTGCTGACGGTCGACTTGGGGCGGCTGAACCGCGTGCAGTTCTTCGACGAGGTCAGCCGACTGGCCACGTTCGGCGCNGGGATTGCCGGCCCTGACCTGGAAGCGCAACTGCGGNNGCGCGGTTATGTGCTTGGGCACTTTCCCCAGTCGTTNCGGCTGTCCACCCTCGGTGGCTGGATTGCCACACGCTCCACGGGGCAGCAGTCCCTGGGTTACGGGCGCATCGAACGCCTCTTTGCCGGCGGCCGCGTCGTGACGCCGGCTGGCCTGCTCGAACTGCCGAGCTGGCCAGCCTCGGCGGCCGGGCCGGACCTGCGTGAGCTGGTGTTGGGGTCAGAGGGACGCCTGGGCATCATCACCCAGGCCACCGTACGGATCTCACCGCTGCCCGAACGCGAGGACTTCCACGCCATCTTCTTCGCCGACTTCGAGCGTGCGCTGCTGGCGGCCCGGCAGATCGTACAGGCCGGGCTGCCGCTCTCACTGCTGCGCCTGAGCACGGCGGTCGAAACCCAAACGACGCTGGCCCTGGCCGGTCACCGTCGCCTCCTGGGTGCACTGACGCAGTTTTTGGCCCTGCGCGGCGTCGATGAGGGAAAATGTATGCTGTTGGTCGGTTTCAGCGGCCGCTCAGCCCTGGTCAAGACGGCGCGTCGCCTGGTGCTGGACATTGCCGCGCACCAGGGCGGGGTTCACGTGGGGCGCACCTTCGGCCGGCAGTGGCACAAGAGCCGCTTCATGACNCCCTACCTGCGCAACACCCTGTGGGAGATGGGTTACGCCGTGGACACGGTCGAAACCGCGGTCAACTGGGTCAACGTGCCGTACATGCTGGATGCGCTGGAAACGGGGCTGCACAACGCTTTGCAGGAAATGGGTGAACAGGTCCATGTCTTCACCCACCTGTCGCACCTTTACCCGACCGGCGCCAGCGTCTACACCACTTTCCTGTTCCGCACCGCGCCCGACCCCGANCGGACCCTGCGTCGCTGGCAGCTCCTCAAGGCGGCCGCCAGCGAGGCCATCGTGACGCACGGCGGCACCATCAGCCACCAGCACGGCGTGGGCATCGACCACGCGCCGTACCTGGCGGCCGAGAAGGGCGAGCTCGGTATGGCCGTGCTGCGCACTGCCTTCCAGCGTTTCGACCCGCGNGGGATCATGAATCCGGGCAAACTGCTGCCCAGGGAGTAAGCAGCGTGGAAATTCAAGCGATGACGCGTGAGGCGATCTGGGCACAGCTCGACCAACCCTGGGACATCATCGTCATCGGGGGCGGCATCACCGGCGCGGGCATCCTGCGTGAGGCGGCGCGCATGGGGCTGCGTACGCTCCTGGTGGAACAGCGCGACTTTGCCTGGGGCACGTCGAGTCGCTCGACCAAGCTGGTGCACGGTGGCCTGCGCTACCTCAGGGACCGCAAGCTGGGCCTGATGTGGGCATCGGTGCGCGAACGTGAACGCCTGTTGGCCGATGGGCCAGGTTTGATCGGNCCNCTCGGCTTTCTGCTCGTGGTGTACAAGGGTAACCGCCCCGGCACGTGGACCTACCGCGCTGGCCTGTCGATGTACGACCTGATGGCGTTGCAGTGGACGCACCGGCACTACAGCGCCGGTGAGATGCGGATGCTGGCCCCGCGNCTGGCCCGCGCTGGCCTCGAGGGCGGTTTTGGCTACCACGACGCCCAGACCGACGACGCCCGCCTGGTCCTGCGTCTTGGCCGAGGCCGTCGCGGCGGGGGTGTGGCGCTGAACTACGCCCGCGCGGCCCATGTGCTGCGCGCGGANACGACCCAGCCGGCCCCGTCGACGGTATTCACCTGCACGACGAGCTGTCTGACCGTGGGCAGGACCTGCGCTCGGGTGGTGATCAACGCCACNGGNGCGTGGGCTGACCAACTGCGGGGTGAGGTGCACGCCGCCCCGCGTATGCGCCCCCTGCGCGGCAGCCACATCGTCTTCCCCGGTTGGCGTTTTCCACTGGCGCAGGCCGTCAACCTGCTCCACCCCTGGGACGGCCGCCCGCTGGTGATCTTCCCCTGGGAGGGCGCCACCGTCGTCGGCACGACCGACGTCGACCACCCGGAATCGCTCGATATCGAGCCGCGCATCACGCCGCAGGAGGTGGCCTACCTGATGGCAGCGGTCAGCGAGGGGTTCCCTACGCTGCACCTCGACCTGGACGATGTCGTGGCGAGTTTTGCCGGCGTACGCCCGGTGATCGGCACGGGCAAGGTCGACCCGTCGCGCGAAGCGCGTGACCACGTCGTGTGGGTGGAGGANGGGCTGCTGACCGTGACNGGGGGCAAGTTGACCACCTTCCGCCTGATTGCCCTGGATGCGCTCGAAGCGGTCCGCGACCGCCTGCCTGGNCTGGCGGCGCTGAATGAAAACATCTCGGCCCTCGACATCGTCGCGCCGGACCTGCTCGGCGCGGTCACGCTCGAAGCGGAGGGCGCCCGCGAACCGGCCGCCGTGCGCCTGACCGAACCGCTGCGCCGGCGCCTGCTGGGGCGTTACGGTGCGGCGGCGCCCGACCTGGTGGCAGCGGCTGGACCGGGCGAGCTGGAGGCGATTGGCAGTACGCCGACGCTGTGGGCCGAGCTGCGCTGGGCCGCGGCNGAACAGGTGGTGCACCTGGACGACCTGCTGCTGCGCCGGGTGCGGTTGGGGCTACTGCTGCCCGACGGTGGGCGCGACATCCTGCCCAGGGTGCGCGAGATCTGCCAGGCTGAGTTGGGGTGGGACGATGCCCGCTGGGCAGCCGAAGAGGCCCGCTACCGCCACCTGTGGCGGCAGCACTACGCACTGCCCGAACGGTCCACCATTCCAGATTGGCAGACCCCGGCGCCAACGGCCGCCGTCGCGCCAGCGCCGACCGCGGCCGCGCCGCGTTGGCTGGCGCTACTGGCCGCCGCCGCGGGCGTCACCCTGCTGGTATGGTGGCTGGCCCGCCGGCGCCCCTTGACCCCCAATCTGGGGTGCGCAAGAATGGCTTGCGCTTTCGCCAACGAGTGGAGGTGACTGATGCCCGGAGAGTACATCCTGGCCATCGACAACGGCACGCAGAGCATACGCNNGCTGCTGTTCGACCTGCGCGGCAACCTGGTGGCCAAAGCGCGGGCGCCGCTGGTGCCCTACGTGTCGCCCGAGCCAGGGTGGGCCGAGCAGGACCCGGCTTACTACTGGCAGTCGCTCTGCCTGGCATGTCAGCAGTTGTGGGCGCAGGCTGATTCCCAGGAGGCGGTCGCCGGTGTGGCGCTGACCACTCAGCGCGGCACACTGATCAACGTCGACCGCGACGGCCAGCCGCTGCGCCCGGCCATCGTCTGGCTCGATCAGCGGCGGACAGCAGGATTGAAGCCGGTGGGCGGCCGTTGGGGGCTGGCGTTTCGACTCGTGCGCATGAGCGAGACGGTGGCCTACCTGCAGGCCGAGGCCGAGGCCAACTGGATTCGGGTGCATCAGCCGCAGGTGTGGGACAAAACCCACAAATTCCTGCTCTTGTCTGGCTACCTGACCTACCGTCTCACCGGCGCTTTCGTGGACTCGGCCGGCTGCCAGGTGGCGTACCTGCCTTTCGACTACAAAACGCAGCGCTGGGCGGCCGCCAGCAACTGGAAGTGGCAGGCCGTCCCGATGGACCGGCGCATACTGCCCGACCTGGTACCGCCCGCACAAACCCTGGGCACGGTCACGCCACAGGCGGCGGCCGAGACCGGTATCCCGGCCGGCCTACCGCTGATTGCTGCCGGGGCCGATAAGGCGTGCGAGGTGCTCGGCGCGGGCGCCCTCGAACCGCACATCGGCTGCCTCAGCTACGGCACGACCGCCACGATCAACACCACGCACCGTAAATACATCGAAGTCATCCCCCTCATCCCGCCCTTCCCCGCCGCCGTACCGGGGGCCTACAGCCTGGAGGTCCAGGTCTACCGCGGGTTCTGGATGGTGGCNTGGTTCATCGAGCAGTTTGGGCAGCTCGAGCGTGAGGCGGCGCAGACCCAGGGTGTGGTNCCCGAACAACTGCTGGACGAACTGATCAACCAGGCGCCACCCGGCGCGATGGGGCTGATCCTGCAGCCCTACTGGACGCCGGGCATCAAGGTGCCGGGGCCAGAAGCGAAGGGGGCGGTGATCGGTTTTGGCGACGTCCACAGCCGCGCCCATTTTTACCGCGCCATCCTGGAAGGGCTGGCCTACGCCCTGCGGGAGGGCAAAGAACGCAGCGAGAGCCGCAGCCACGTGCCGATCACCGAACTGCGTNNGGCCGGCGGCGGCTCACAGAGCGAGGCCGCTGCAGATCACCGCGACCTGTTTGGTCTGCCCACCGCCCGTCCGCACATCTATGAAACGTCCGGCCTGGGCGCCGCCATCGATGGGGCCGTGGGTTTGGGCCTGCACCCGGACTTCGAGTCGGCCGTGCGCGAGATGACCCGCGTCGGCCAGGTCTTCGACCCCGACCCGGCCACACACCAGCTCTACGATCAGCTCTACCAGCGCGTCTACAAACAGATGTACGCCAGGTTGAAACCCCTGTACGAAGAGATCCGAACGATCACCGGCTACCCCCAGGCGTTTAGAAACAGATGTGCGCCAGGTTGAAACCCCTGTACGAAGAGATCCGAACGATCACCGGCTACCCCCAGGCGTTTAGAAACAGATGTGCGCCAGGTTGAAACCCTGTACGAAGAGATCCGAACGATCACCGGCTACCCCCAGGCGTTTAGGTGCCAGGGCCGCACCGAACTCCGCAACCCCCAACCCCAACCCCCAACCCCCAACCCCTAACCCCTAAACGCTTGATGCATATTGGTTCCGAGACTCAATGACTCACAAGATGAGTGTCTGGAACGCCAAGTCGGGGCGGTCACAATGTCGATTGATCAGAATGCCAAGGTCATAGGCAGCTATCTTGGCGCTGATGCGAGTGAACAAACCCCAGGTTGTATGCGCCCTGGGGAAGTGTAGGCCGAAGCTCTCACACAGTCGGGCGTCCCTACGGGACGCAATCCCGCGCCGCTCCTTCCGCCGCGTCGGGGTGTTCACCCCTAAAATCGGGCGTCCCTACGGGACGGGCGCGTACCCGCGGCATGGGCTAAAGTCGGGCGTTCCTACGGGACGCGATCCCGCGCCGCTCCTTCCGCCGCGTCGGGGCGTTCGCCCCTAAAGTCAGGCGTCCCTACGGGACGCGATCCCGCCGTACCTTCCGCCGCGCCGGGGCGTTCGCCCCTAAAATCGGGCGTTCCTACGGGACGCGATCCCGCCGTACCATCCGCCCCGACGGCGTGTTCAACATTCGCCATCAACCGCACCGCGCCCCGTAGGGGCGCATGAATTTAGCCCCGATACACGTACGTTCTCCGCGTCCCGTAGGGACGCCTGAATTGCGCATCGAGGCACGCATTCTCGCGCCCCGTCGAGACGTTCGCCCCTAGAGTCAACCGTCCCTACGGGACGGGCGCGTATCCGCGGCATGGGCTAAAGTCAGGCGTCCCTACGGGACGCGATCTCGCGCCGTACCTTCCGCCGCGTCGGGGCGTTCGCCCCTAAAATCGGGCGTCCCTACGGGACGGGCGTATCCGCGGCATGGGCTAAAGTCAGGCGTCCCTACGGGACGCGATCTCGCGCCGTACCTTCCGCCGCGTCGGGGCGTTCGCCCCTAAAATCGGGCGTCCCTACGGGACGGGCGCGTATCCCGCGGCATGGGCTAAAGTCGGGCGTCCCTACGGGACGCGATCTCGCGCCGTACCTTCCGCCGCGCCGAGACGTTCGCCCCTAGAGTCAACCGTCCCTACGGGACGGGCGCGTATCCGCGGCATGGGCTAAAGTCAGGCGTCCCTACGGGACGCGATCTCGCGCCGTACCTTCCGCCGCGTCGGGGCGTTCGCCCCTAAAATCGGGCGTCCCTACGGGACGGGCGCGTATCCGCGGCATGGGCTAAAGTCGGGCGTCCCTACGGGACGCGACCTCGCGCCACACCTTCCGCCCCGACGGCGTGTTCAACATTCGCCATCGACCGCACCGCGCCCCGTAGGGGCGCATGAATTTAGCCCCGATGCACGTACGCGTTCACGCGTCCCGTAGGGACGCCTGAATTGCGCATCGAGGCACGCGCATTCTCGCACCCCGTCGAGACGTTCGCCCCTAGAGTCAACCGTCCCTACGGGACGGGCGCGTATCCGCGGCATGGGCTAAAGTCGGGCGTCCCTACGGGACGCGATCCCGCCGTACCTTCCGCCCCGACGGCGTGTTCAACATTCGCCATCAACCGCACCGCGCCCCGTAGGGGCGCATGAATTTAGCCCCGATACACGTACGCGTTCTCACGCGCCCCGTAGGGACGCCTGAATTGCGCATCGAGGCACGCGCATTCTCGCGCCCCGTCGAGACGTTCGCCCCTAGAGTCAACCGTCCCTACGGGACGGGCGCGTATCCGCGGCATGGGCTAAAGTCGGGCGTCCCTACGGGACGCGATCCCGCGCCGTACCTTCCGCCCCGACGGCGTGTTCAACATTCGCCATCAACCGCACCGCGCCCCGTAGGGGCGCATGAATTTAGCCCCGATACACGTACGCGTTCTCGCGTCCCGTAGGGACGCCTGAATTGCGCATCGAGGCACGCATTCTCGCGCCCCGTCGAGACGTTCGCCCCTAGAGTCAACCGTCCCTACGGGACGGGCGCGTATCCGCGGCATGGGCTAAAGTCAGGCGTCCCTACGGGACGCGATCTCGCGCCGTACCTTCCGCCGCGCCGAGACGTTCGCCCCTAGAGTCAACCGTCCCTACGGGACGGGCGCGTATCCGCGGCATGGGCTAAAGTCAGGCGTCCCTACGGGACGCGATCTCGCCGTACCTTCCGCCGCGTCGGGGCGTTCGCCCCTAAAATCGGGCGTCCCTACGGGACGGGCGCGTATCCCGGCATGGGCTAAAGTCGGGCGTCCCTACGGGACGCGACCTCGCGCCACACCTTCCACTCCGACGGAGCGTTCGACATCCGCCATCGACCGCACCGCGCCCCGTAGGGGCGCATGAATTTAGCCCCGATACACGTACGCGTTCTCACGCGTCCCGTAGGGACGCCTGAATTGCGCATCGCGGCACGCATTCTCGCACCCCGTCGAGACGTTCGCCCCTAGAGTCAACCGTCCCTACGGGACGGGCGCGTATCCCACGTGGCATGGGCTAAAGTCGGGCGTCCCTACGGGACGCAATCCCGCGCCACACCTTCCGCCCCGACGGCGTGTTCAACATTCGCCATCGACCGCACCGCGCCCCGTAGGGGCACATGAATTTAGCCCCGATGCACGTACGCGTTCTCGCGTCCCGTAGGGACGCCTGAATTGCGCATCGAGGCACGCATTCTCGCACCCCGTCGAGACGTTCGCCCCTAGAGTCAACCGTCCCTACGGGACGGGCGCGTATCCCACGTGGCATGGCCTAAAATCGGGCGTCCCTACGGGACGCGATCTCGCGCCGCACCTTCCGCCGCGTCGGGACATTCGACATCCGCCATCGACCGCACCGCGCCCCGTAGGGGCGCATGAATTTAGCCCCGATGCACGTACGCGTTCTCGCGCGTCCCGTAGGGACACCTGAATTGCGCACCGAGGCACGCATTCTCGCACCCCGTCGAGACGTTCGCCCCTAGAGTCAACCGTCCCTACGGGACGGGCGCGTATCCCACGTGGCATGGCCTAAAATCGGGCGTCCCTACGGGACGCGATCTCGCGCCGCACCTTCCGCCGCGCCGGGACATTCGACATCCGCCATCGACCGCACCGCGCCCCGTAGGGGCGCATGAATTTAGCCCCGATGCACGTACGCGTTCTCGCGCGTCCCGTAGGGACACCTGAATTGCGCACCGAGGCACGCGCATTCTCGCACCCCGTCGAGACGTTCGCCCCTAGAGTCAACCGTCCCTACGGGACGGGCGCGTATCCCACGCGGCATGGGCTAAAGTCGGGCGTCCCTACGGGACGCAATCTCGCGCTCCTTCCGCCGCGCCGGGGTGTTCGCCCCTAAAATCGGGCGTCCCTACGGGACGGGCGCGTACCGCGGCATGGGCTAAAGTCGGGCGTCCCTACGGGACGCGATCCCGCGCCGCTCCTTCCGCCGCGTCGGGGCGTTCGCCCCTAAAATCGGGCGTCCCTACGGGACGGGCGCGTATCCCGCGGCATGGGCTAAAGTCGGGCGTCCCTACGGGACGCAATCTCGCGCCGCTCCTTCCGCCGCGCCGGGGTGTTCGCCCCTAAAGTCGGGCGTCCCTACGGGACGCAATCTCGCGCGCTCCTTCCGCCGCGCCGGGGTGTTCGCCCCTAAAGTCGGGCGTCCCTACGAGACGCAATCCCGCGCCGTACCTTCCGCCGCGCCGGGATGTTCGCCCCTAAAATCGGGCGTCCCTACGGGACGGGCGCGTATCCCGCGGCATGGGCTAAAGTCGGGCGTCCCTACGGGACGCAATCTCGCGCCTACCTTCGCGCCGGGGTGTTCGCCCCTAAAGTCGGGCGTCCCTACGGGACGCGATCCCGCCGTACCTTCCGCCGCGCCGGGGTGTTCGCCCCTAAAATCGGGCGCCCCTACGGGACGGGCGCGTACCCCGTGGCATGGGCTAAAGTCGGGCGTCCCTACGGGACGCAATCCCGCCGTACCTTCCGCCGCGTCGGGGCGTTCGCCCCTAAAATCGGGCGTCCCTACGGGACGGGCGCGTACCCGCGGCATGGGCTAAAGTCGGGCGTCCCTACGGGACGGGCGCGTATCCCGCGGCATGGGCTAAAGTCGGGCGTCCCTACGGGACGCAATCTCGCGCGCTCCTTCCGCCGCGTCGGGGCGTTCGCCCCTAAAATCGGGCGTCCCTACGGGACGGGCGCGTATCCGCGGCATGGGCTAAAGTCGGGCGTCCCTACGGGACGCAATCTCGCGCCGCTCCTTCCGCCGCGCCGGGGTGTTCGCCCCTAAAATCGGGCGTCCCTACGGGACGGGCGCGTATCCCGGCATGGGCTAAAGTCGGGCGTCCCTACGGGACGCAATCTCGCGCCGCTCCTTCCGCCGCGTCGGGGCGTTCGCCCCTAAAATCGGGCGTCCCTACGGGACGGGCGCGTATCCCGGCATGGGCTAAAGTCGGGCGTCCCTACGGGACGCAATCTCGCGCCGCTCCTTCCGCCGCGCCGGGGTGTTCGCCCCTGGAGTCAACCGTTTAGGTGCCAGGGCCGCGCACCGAACTCCGCAACCCCAACCCCTAACCCCTAACCCCAACCCCTAACCCCTAACCCCCAACCCCCATTTCCCGCTCATTATCTCTTACGCGCCACGCCGTTGGCTTTGCCGGGCGAGGGGGCCACGCGTCGGTCCAGGTATGGGCGTCGATGCGGCTGTAGCTGACATCGGCAGCCAGCGCGGTACTCGACCGTGTCAATCACCCGACGCCGTGGGTTCAACAGGCGCACACGCCCCCATCGTCGCTCAGGTCTAGCCCGCTGTGGCTGCGGTACAGCACCAGGAAACCGCCGGCGGCAATCCGTGTGCCCCGCCGAATCTGATAGGCGCGAGTGTTGGGGCCGGTGTCCAGGTACCAGCTCCCGACGTCGAGGCCCGTGATGTCAGGTTGGCCAGTTCGATCCACTCATCGCCCGTATCGACCTTACCATCCCCGTCCCAATCGGTGTCCGCCGGCACGGCCAGCAGCTCATTGATCCGCACCGCCACCACCACGGTGGGTGTGGGTGTCGGAGTCTTGCGCGGCGTCACGGTCTTGATGGGCGGCGGCTGCGTGGCCACCGGTGTGGTGGGGTCGCGGTGGGCCCTCCGGCGTCGCAGTCGGTTGTGCCGGTGTGGGGTTGCGGTCGGCTCGACCGGCGTCGCAGTAGCCGTGGGCGTTGCGGTCGGCTCGACCGGCGTTGGCGTATCGGTCGGCGTTGCGGTCGGCTCGGGCGTCGGCGTATCGGTCGGCGTCGCGGTCGGCGTACGCGTGGGGTATCGGTGGGCGTCGGCGTGGCCGTCGGCGCGGTCGGCGTTGGGGTTGGCGTTGGCGTGGGGGTATCGGTTGGCGTTGGCGTGGCCGTCGGCGCGGTCGGCGTCGCGGTGGGCGTACGCGTGGGGGTATCGGTTGGCGTTGGCGTGGCCGTCGGCGCGGTCGGCGTCGCGGTGGGCGTACGCGTGGGCGTGTTGGTGGGCGTCGGCGTGGCCGTCGGTCCCGCCGGTGTGGCGGTATGGGTGGGCGTCGGTGAAGGCGTGTCGGTCGGCGTAGGTGTCGAGGCCGGCGCCTGGGTTGCGGTGGCAACCACGGTCCAGGTCGGCGTCGGCGTATGGGTGGGCGCCGCGCTGGGCGTCGGCGTCGCTGTGAGCGGCGGCGGCTGCGTGGCGGTTGCCACCGGGCCTGGGGTGTGGGTGGGCGTCGGCGTGCGCGCGGCGCCCGTGTCGGCGTGTTCGTCGGCAGGCGGGTGGGCGTACGCGTGGGGACCGGGGTCCAGGTCGCTGTCGGCGGTACAGTCACTCGATCCCACCACACCCGGATGCGCGCAACCCCGAGGTGCTCGTAGTATTCGACCAACATGTTGTGTGAACCCTGGGTCAGCGCGTAATCGACGGTGATTTCACGTATACCGCCATCCTGCCAGGCGTCGATCACCGGTTGGCCATCGATGAACAGGCGCATGCCATCATCGACGATCGTACGGAAGCGGTAGGCCCTGCTCGAACCAGACGGACCGTGTCCAGCGGGCCGAAAAATTGTCGGACGGGATGCCCGGCCCCGGCGAGCCAAAACCCCAATCGAAGTCGATCACCGGATCGTTACGCACCAGGGCGGGGCTGCCATCCAGGAAGCGGTTCGTCCAGTACTCGCCGCGCCAGTCGGGGAACGGTGTGATCTTGTCCCACCAGAACATCATCATGGCGTCGCCCACCGCCTCGAAATACTCGACGCGCAGGGCGTGATCGCCCCCACGCAGGGTCAAGTCGGTGGTGATCTCGCGGCGGCTGCCGACACGCCAGTCGTCCATGACGAGCAGGCCATCGATGTAGAAACGTACGCCGTCGTCGACGATCGCATGAAAACGGTACACGCCCTCGTCGAAGTTGAGGGTGCGCGTCCAACGTGCGGAGAAGTTATCCGCCGGGTAGCCGGGGGCAAAACTGCCCGGCCCCAGTTGAAATTGATCGCGTTGTCGTTACGCACCAGGGCCGGCGCACCGAGCAGGTCGCGGTTGGTGAAATACTCACCACGCCACGCGGTGATCACCGGTGGTGGGGTGGACGTCGGCGGCGGCGGCAGGGGCGTTGGCGTGGCGGTCACCACAATGGGTGGGAACGTCGGCGTCGCGGTGACGACGATCGGGGCCCGGGTGGGTGTGGCCGTCGGAAACACCCATGGCGTGGCGGTGGGGGTCGCAGTCGTGATGACCAGAGCGGTCGCGGTGGGGCTGGGCGTAACGCTGGGGACGAGCGTCGCGACACCGGGCAGTACGCGTACCAGGGCTGAAGCACGCGCACCGGTGTCCTGCGACTCAGCAACCACTTGCAGCGTCGGTAGGCCTGACCAGGGCGCTTCACTGGGCACGGTGATGCCGGTACGGAAGCCCCCGTCACTTCCCACCGTGACCACACCCAGCGCCAGACGCTCGTCGAGCGCCCCGCGGCGGGCAGGGGGTTACGCACGTAGAGCACGACGGTATTGAATGGCTGCCAGTTGGCCCTTCGGCCAGGATAAGGCTGCCGGCCGTGGTGGTATTGGGCAGTAGGGCCAGGACCGGTAAACCGGCCGGTGTGGCTGTCGGTGTGGGCGTCACCTGTGATCCGCGGTTGAAGACGCCGCTGACCAAACCGGCCAGACCAAGCAGGGCTAACACGGCGACCGTGGCCGCGCTATAGATCAGCCAGCGCGCGCCGACCGGATGACGCACCGGGTGTTGGGCCAGTGGGTGGTACCATTTTGACGACTCCTTCCAGGCGTTAGAGACCGACGGTTGTTCAGAGCCTGTGTGCTGAAATTCTGACCGCACAAGCGAACGTCTTGCCAGCTCCACTGCCGGGTGAATGGATCCGAATTTGGGTACGATGGTGCAGCCATGATGAACGTGCGGCAGGCAGGGCGTGCAGCTTCCGTAGGAGATGACGATCGGGCGGTGCGGTTTGTTCCGCTGAGGTTTGACAATTGGCCGGATGTCAGTAGACTTAGAGCCTATCCGAATGACCCGGAAAACGCGTCACAGTGTTGCCCCGTGACGGTTATGCGGATAGGCTCTTAAGCGGCCCCACGAACCGAGACCTCCCATAGACCATTCTGACAGACACCGAGGAGACGTACTATGCCCACCCTGCCCGGCCGACCAGCGCCCTATCGCCGCTGGCCCTTTGTCGTCCTATGTGGACTCTGCGCCGTGTTGGCGCTCGTCGGCTGCGTGCCTGCCACGTTACGGACCCCGCGCCTGATGCGGTAGCCACAACGGCGCCTGAGGCGCCACTCACGGCCGTTCCCCCAGTAGAGTATCCTTCATGGTGTTCGGCGATCCAGCCGAACTCAAGGCCTATCAAACCATCGTGGACGCATTCGAGGCACAGAACTCCGATATCGACGTCGAACTCATCCACGTTCCCAGCCAGGGTGATTATCGTAAACGCCTGGGCGCCGATCTCGCGGCCGGTACCGCGGCCGACGTCGTTCTGCTGAACTACCGCCGTGTCGCACCCTTTGCGGCCAACGGTGGGCTGGTCTCCCTCAACCCATACCTGGCGGCCAGCGACACGGTCAACCGCTCCGCCTTCTACCCGGAGACCCTGGCCGCCTTCACCTGGAAAGACAACACCTGGTGTCTGCCGCAGAACCTTTCCAGCCTGGTCGTCTATTACAACAGAGACCTGTTCAAAGCGGCGGGGGCGCCCGAACCTGCCGCGGACTGGACCTGGGACGATTTCCTGACGACGGCCCAGGCCCTGACCCGCGACACCGATGGTGATGGCGCGATCGATCAGTACGGTCTGGGGACCGAAGTGTCCTTCCTGCGCCTGGCCCCGTTCGTCTGGCAGAACGGCGGTGAGATCGTGGACAACCCGAACCGGCCCAGCGTGCTGACGCTCGATATGCCGGAGAGTTACGCGGCGTTCCAGTGGTTCGTCGACCTGCAAACGAAACACCACGTCGTGCCCGATGCCGTCGCCGAGGAGGCGCAGGACAGCGAAAGCCGCTTCTTGAATGGCACCACCGCCATGTTCTTGCAGAGCCGGCGGATCGTACCCACGCTGCGCGAGAGCGCCGCCTTCGACTGGGACGTGGCGCCGCTNCCGCGTGGCAAACAGGCGGCTACGGTTCTGCACAGCGACGGGTACTGCATGACATCGACGACCAAAAACGCCGACGCGGCCTGGCGCCTGATCGAGTTTGCCAACAGCCCCGAAGGGCAGACGATCGTCGCCGGCACCGGGCGCACCGTACCGTCGATCAAGAGTGTCGCCGAGTCGCCGGCCTTCCTCGACCCGAACACCAAACCAGCCCATGCCCAGGTCTGGCTGGACGCGCTGCCGTACCTGCACAATATGCCGATCGCGGCCACGTGGATGGACGTCGAATCGATCGTCGACAGCGAACTGGAGCGGGCCTACTACGGTCAGGCCACCGTCGATGAGGCCATCCAGGCGGCGCAGACGCGCGCAAGAATTCCTGGGCGGGCGGTAAGCGGCCCACCGCGGGCTGGTGTTCGCCAGAGCACCGGCCCGCGACGTCTGCCATCATGAAACGATACGCCACCTACCGCCGACAACTGCACCTGCTGCTGCTACCCTATCTGGTGGGTACGCTGGTCCTGGTCATTGCACCGGCGGCGCTCACCTTCGTATCGGCTTTCACGCAGTACAACGTGCTCTCACCNCCGCGTTGGGTGGGTTGGCAGAGCATGCGCCTGGCGATTGCGGACCCGCTCTTCTGGATTGCGCTGCGCAACTCCCTCTATTTTATTCTGCTGGCCGTACCGCTGCGTGCTGGGGCTCTGGCCCTGGCGCTCCTTTTCCGCCGTCGCCGGCGTGGGGTGGGCATCTACCGCGCCGGCGTCTATTTGCCGACGGTGATCCCCGCGGTGGCCTATGCCTTGGTGTGGTTGTGGATCTTCAANCCCCTGTACGGCCCGCTGAACCTCGTGCTGCGGGCGGTCGGCCTGCCCGCGCCGGCCTGGTTGATCGACCCCACCTGNGCCAAACTGGCCCTGGTCATCATGGCCGGGTTGCAAATCGGTGAGGGGTTTGTCCTGCTGCTCGCCGCCTTGCAGACCATTCCGCGTCCGCTGTACGATGCCGCGGCGGTGGATGGCGGCAGCCCGTGGCAGCTGTTCTCCACCATCACGCTGCCGTTTCTGCTCCCCTGGCTGGCGCTGTTGACGGTGCGCGACGTCATCATGAGCTTCCAGCACACCTTTACGCCGGCCTACGTTATGACGGGCGGCGGACCCTACTACGCAACCTTCTTTTTACCGCTGTTGATCTATGAAGAGGCCTTCGACCAGTTTCGTTTTGGCCAGGGCGCCGCGCTCATGCTCATCATGTTCCTGGTCACGCTTCTGCTGATCCTGGCGGTCTACCTGTTGTTCCAGGGGTACGGTTATGCCGAAGACATCGCCTAGCGGGTTACCAGGCTTGAGCATAAGCGCCAGTTATGTTCGATCGATAGCCACAGTCGTGTCAAGTGACCCGCTGGCTGGGGTGTAGGAAGATAGCCATGAAGCGTCGACCGTGCATCGCGGGCGTTCGATCATGTGGCATGCGGTCGCGCTCGCCGTGCTGCTGGTGTTCGTGCTGCCGTTCGTTTGGGCGGCCAGCGCCTCGCTGCGCCAGCCCGGTCTGCCGCCGCCGCGCACGATCGAATGGATCCCCAACCCGGTGACGTGGGGCAACTACCGGCGCATTTTCGAGTTACTGCCGATGGCGCGCTACGTGCTGAATTCACTGATCGTGACGGCGCTGGCGGTGCCGGTGACGCTGGTCGTGGCCTCATGGGCCGGCCTGGCCATGGCCCAACTGGAAGACCCCACCCGTCGGCGGTTGATCATCCTGTCGGTTCTCCTGCTCATGGTTCCGGTCACCGCGATCTGGCTGACTCGCTTTTTGATCTTTCGTTACCTGGGGCTGCTGAACACGCGGNNGTCGTTGATCATGACCGCGTTCATGGGGACCAGCCCGCTGTTCGTACTCCTCTTTTACCGCGCCTTCCGCCGGCTGCCCACGGCGCTGTTCGACGCCGCCCATCTGGACGGCGCCAGCGCGTTGACGGTGTGGTGGCGGATTGCGTTGCCCCTGNNGCGCGCGACGGTCGTGGCGGTGGCGGTGCTGACGTTTCTCGTGTTTTGGGGCGACTTCATCGACCCGCTGCTATACCTGCGCTCACAGAGACTCTACACCCTGGCCGTGGGTCTGCGTCAGCTCGAGCAGCTCGACCGCACCAACTGGCCGCTGCTGCTGGCCGGCACGATGCTGATGATCGTGCCGGCGGTGCTGCTGTTTCTGGCGATCCAGCGCTACCTGTTGCAGGAGAATGCCGGGCCGGCGGGCGAGTGAGTACGAAGCGATGAAGATGCGCGAAGAACCCGCAGCGCGACGCCGCAGCCTGTAGGGGGTGTCGGATACGATGCCACAAGCTGCCGCGTAGATCATGTGAGCGAATACCGCGCCTGGTCTGCATCTTGTGGTGCGGGGCATCAAAACCGCAAAATATCGTATGAGAACTTGCATTCTATGGCGAAAACAGGCGTAGGTCGCTGCGGGAGCGGTGACGATACCCCGCCTACGGCGCGATCCATGCCGGCGTCGCGTCTCCGTTGCCACATCGCGCCGCACAATGCTGCCGGATCGTGCCGGTGGGGCCGATCATGGCTCTACCGTGACCTGCGTTGTATCCGGCACAGGCGCGCACGGGGTATCTGGCGAGAACGGCCAGTACGACCAACGCCCCCGTCAGCCCAACCATGATCACCCCGATCATTGCCTGGGCGCCCAGCGGCTCGAAGANGCGACCGATCAACCAGGGCAGGAGCATGCCGCCGAGGCTGGAGCCGACGAAGAACCAACCGGTGGCCCGCCCGCTGACCGGCATACGCCGCCCGGCCAGGGCCATCGTCGTGGGAAATACCGAGGCGACGCTCAGACCGAACCNCGCGGTGCCCACCCAGACGGCGACGCTGCTGCCGCCGAGGAGGATCAGCAGTATGCTGGCCAGCGCGCCCAGCAGATCGATCAGCAGAATCCGTCGCGGGCGCCAGCGCAGCGTCAGCGATATCGATGCCAGCCGCCCAAGCGTTACCGTGCCCCAGAACACCGAGGTCAGATAGGCCGCGGTGGTGAGCGTCGCCAGCTGCTGCGTGACCGCGTAGGTGTAGATCCAACTGCTGAAACTGATCTCAGAACCGACGTAGAGGAAGAAAAAGAGGCAGAACAGGGCCAATAGCCGGACGTTCAGCGGCGCGGTTGCGCCGGCCTGGCCCCCTGCGGCTGGTGTTGCCGGCCAGCGCAGCAGGTAGAGGGCCACCGGCAGCGCGAGGATGGCCACTGACCAGTAGGCCCGCTNGATACCGGCGCCGACCGCCAGCAGCAGGGCGATGAGCGCGGNGCCGATGAAGGCGCCGATGCCGAAAAAGAGGTGCAGCCCATTCAGGTACGACGCCGCGTTCCGCCGCTGAACCCACAGCACCAGCGTATTGCCCCCGACGTGCAGGACTCCTTCGGCGATGCCGACGAGGAAGAGCAGCGTGGCCATCAACCAGAGCCATGNCAGCGCGGGCACCAGGACGATCGCCGTTCCCATCACCAACAGCATCACCGCGATCACACGGTGGCCCGGCAAGTGATCGTAGAGCCGACCACCGCGAAAAGAGCCAACCAGCCCGCCCAACGCGCGTCGAAAGATGATGCTGATCGCGCTCAGTTGGGAATGGGTATGGGCCGCCAGTTCGGGCAGGGTCGGTCCAACCAGCGCGGCGGCGATGCCGAGGGTGAGAAACAAGGCAAAATAGCCGGCCGTCACGGCCGTCGCCTGTGCGGATGGCTGGGCCGGGGTCGGGTAGGCCTGACCCGCCCCTGTTCCGGGTTCGGTCATGCCTGGCCGGCCCCCACTGGTGCTAACGCCATACCCGCGGTCACAAGAGCCGGCCATGACGCGCAGGCCCTCGATGTTGAAGGTGGTGATGTTCAGCGTTGTGATCGGGCTGGCCCGCCACAGCGCCAGCCGCTCGGCGATACGTTCTTTGGGGCCGCACAGCGCCACGTCATCGACCAGCGCGTCCGGAATGGCCGCCATCGCTTCCCACTTCTTGCCGGCCAGGTAGAGGTCCTGCACCGTATCGGCCGCGTCGGCATAGCCATACCGGCAGGCCAGGTCGTGGTAGAAATTTTTACCCTTGGCCCCCATGCCGCCGATGTACAGGGCCAGGAACGGCTTCACCGCGTTGCGCGTNNTGTTGACGTCCTTGTTGACCATGACCGGCACGGTGGGCGCAATGTCGAACCGGGCGTAGTCCTTGCCGTTGCCGGCTTTCGCCAACCCGGCTTCGACGTACGGACGGAAGACCGCGTCGTAATGCTGGGNGGCGAAGAAGATCGGCAGCCAGCCGTCGGCGATCTCGGCCGCCAGCCNGACGTTTTNTGGCCCAATCGCGGCCAGGTAGATCGGCAGGTNCGGACGACCGTGCAGAATGCTCTTGAGCGGTTTGCCCAAGCCGGTCGCATCGGCGCCGTGGTAGGGGATCTGGTAGTGCTCACCGTCGTGCACGACGGGCGCCGCACGCTGCAAGATCGACCGCACGATACTGACGTACTCGCGGGTTCGACCCAGCGGCTTGCCGTACGGCTGCCCGTGCCAGCCTTCGACCACCTGCGGCCCCGAAAGCCCCAGGCCGAGCATGAAACGCCCGCCGGAGAGCTGATCGAGCGTCATCGCGGTCATTGCGGTGTTGGCTGGCGTGCGNNCCGGCATCTGCATGATGGCGGTGCCCAGGCGCACGTGGCGGGTCAGGGCGCCAATCCACGCCAGCGGCGTCACCGCGTCGGACCCGTACGATTCGGCCGTCCATACGGCGTAGGCGCCCAGGCGGTCGGCCTCGGCGATCATTTCCAACGGCAGCTCGATCTTGGCGCCGGAGTATCCAATATTCAAACCAAGCCGCAACTGTGGCATACGTTTCCTCGTTTCTTGATCAGATGAACGTTCAGCGCGATAACTGCATACTGCTTTCATCATAACACGCCGCGCCGAACTGCCAACCCTGCCGACTTCCCCTGCTCAACCCCACACAGGCAGAACAGCCGTCGGTGGTTCCGGCACAACGCGGCCCCGTCCGATCGCCGCCGGCATGACCTGCCCCAGGCTGACCCGCGGTACTGGACGGCACGACTTTGTCAGGTCGCCGGCGGCGAGACACAACGGGCAAGCAGTTTCGATTCGTAAGGTAGAACCGCCAGCCGATCGGGAACTCGTTTTTGCGGAGAAGAAGGGCGGTCAGGACGCGGCCGTCGAACGCGGATGTAACCGCTGGCGGCGGGCCTGGATGACCTGGGTGTAGAGGTCGAGCAGTCGATTGGCGACGGCCGGCCAGGCGTAGGTTTGCGCGACCTGAATGGCATTACGTTGGGNCTGCCAGCGCAGGTCGTCGCGTTTGAGAATTCGTTGGATCGCATCGGCCAGGGCGTGCGGGTCGCGGTCAGGCACCAGCAGGCCGGTTTCACCGTCGCGTACGGTGTACATCAGCCNCCCGACGCGGCTGGCGATCACCGGGGTGCCGCAGGCCATCGCCTCCAGGGCAACCATGCCGAATGACTCGTAGTGCGACGGCATCACCAGCATGTCGGCCGCGGCGTAGTAGTCGGGCAGTGAATCTTGCCCCTGTTTGCCCAGGAACGTGACCAGTTTTTCGATCCCCAGCGCACTGCGCAGCAGTTGCAGGCGTTTCATCTCGGCCGTCATCTGTTCGAGCGGCACGCTGGCGTCGCCGCCAATGATCGCCACCGACAGGCATTCACACCCCAACTCGCAGGTCTCGTCTTTGTCGAGCAGGGCGATGGCCTGTAGGAGGGTATCGATACCCTTGAGCGGCTCGATGCGGCCGACGAACAGAATCAGGCGGCGGTCCGGATCCAGCCCCAGGCGCTGGCGGGCTTCCAGTTGGGACCGTGGGTGAAAACGGGTCAGGTCGACGCCGGGTGGGATCACCTCGATACGGTCGAGGTTGGCGCCGTACAGCCACGCCATCTGCGCCTTGTCCAGCGGACTGCCGGCGACGATGCGGTCCGTNNCACGCATCAGCTTCCATTCGGCGTGCAGGCGCAGCTCGGATGCGAACTCGTGCGGNNCGCGCGCCACCTGGTTCTTCATGTGCCCCAGGGTGTGGAACATCTGCACCAGCGGCACGCCGCCATTCCNAACCGCGGCGCAGGCGCTCCCGGCCAGGCCCGAAATCCAGTAGTGGCTGTGGATCACGGCATATCGGCGCTGNNGCGCGCGCGCAAACCGCCGCACATGCCCAATGAATTCACCCAGGTGGTCGACGATCTCCCNCTGGCTGACCGGCGCCTCGGGGGCCGGGATGTGGATGACCTGCGCCGTGGGCCCCAACTCGTGACTCACCCGCGGTACGCACGCGTCCTGCGAACGCGTGAAGACATCCACCGTAATGCCGCGCCGGGCCAGTTCGATGGTCAGGTCGCGCACATAGACGTTCATGCCGCCGGTTTCTTTGCCGCCCAGCATGGCCAAAGGGCAGGTGTGCACGCTGAGCATACAGACCTGCAAATCTTCGGGTGTGTGACGATCGATGGGTGGTTCGTAGGATGGGTCAGGGACCATAGTCGCTCAAAAATACCACAAAGCTGTCAAGTCACCAAATGCATCCATCACGCCACAGCCACGGCGCGGGCGGTCGGGTGGTCATGCCCGCAACCGCGTCGATCTCGGCGATGGTCTGCGCACGGTCGCGGAAGTGGATGCCGTGCATACCGGCGGCCTGTGCGCCGATGATGTTCGCGCGGAAGTCATCGACGAAGATCGCGCCCTGCGGTTGCACACCCAGGCGNNCGGCCGCGACCTGGTAGATGCGCACGTCTGGTTTGGCCAGGCCCTCCTCGGCCGAAACGATGATCTCGTCGAAGGTATCGGCCAGGCCGTAGTCGGCGCCAATGACCCGTCGGCCGTTGGACCAGGCGTTGCTCAGAATCGCGGTTTTGCAGGCGGGGCGCAGCTGGCGAATGTAGTCGACCAGGGCGCTGTCGAGGCGGTCGCCGGCCCAAAAATCGGTGCGCAGCTGCTCGAGCGTCGCGGCATCGAGCTGGAACGTCTGCGCGACGTACTCCCAGACCTGGCCGGCCGGCGCCTGCCCACGCGTCGCCGCCTGGGCGACCTCCGAATCGAACACGACGCCCGCCAGGTCGCCGGGCGCCAGGCCCAGGCGCTGCTCCCAGGCGCGGCGGGGAGCCTGATCCGCGGTGCGCACCAGCACCCCTCCGAAGTCGAAAATCACGGTATGAATCGGCATCTCGCTACTCAGGTTTGGGGTTGAGCTACCGGGCTGCTGGCCGACGCCTTGTAGGTTTCGACGCGGCCCAGGAGTTCACCTGCGCTGTGGCGGCCGGCCTCGGTGGGGGTGCCCAGCATTTGCGCCAGCTCCTCGACGCGGGCCGCGGCCGTGAGCGTCAACACGCGTGTGTTCGTGTGTTCGCCCACGACCTGCTTGCTGACGTGGAAATGCACGTCGCCAAACGCCGCCAACTGCGGCAGGTGGGTGATGCACAGAACCTGATGGTTGTGGTGCAGCCGCCACAGCTTCTCGCCGACCGTCGCGCCCACCCGGCCGCCGATGCCGACGTCGATCTCGTCGAAAATCAGCGTCGGTGTGGCGTCGGCCTGGCTCAGTACCGTTTTCAGCGCCAGCATCAGGCGTGAGGTCTCACCGCCCGACGCGACCTTGACCAGCGGTTTGAGCGGCTCACCGGGGTTGGCCGACACCAGGAACTCGACGCGGTCGAGGCCGGTGGTGTCGAAGGCCACCCGGCGCAGCGCCGCCTGGGAGGTCCCGGCGCCGTTGGCGTCGGGTGCGGTCGTACCGTCGACCGGGGCGCCATGCGCATCATCGATCCAGCGGATATCGACCGCGAAGCGCGCNNGCTCCATGCGCAGGTCGGCCAGCTCGGCCTCCACGGCACGCGCCAGGTTAGCGGCGGCCGCCCGACGGGCCTGCGAGAGCTGCGCNNCCAGGGCGCCGATGTCGCGCAGGAGGTGCTCTTCGGCGCCGACCAGCGCCTCGATCCGTGCCCCGGCATGGGTGATGTTCTCCAGCTCGCCNNCTGCGCGCGCAAAGGCCAGGATTTCGGCGATCGAATCACCGTACTTGCGCTTGAGGTTGTAGATCAGGGCCAGGCGCTCTTCGACGTCCTGCAGGCGCTCGGGGTTGAACTCGATCTCGTCGCGGTAGTCGCGCAGCGTACGCACCAGGTCGAGCAACTGCTCGCTCACCTCGTCGATCTGGCGCGCAGTGGGGTCGAGCGTGGCGTCGATGCGCGCCAGCTTGCTCAGGACATGGCTGGCCTGGCCGATCAGGTCGAGCGCGGCGCGCTCATCACCGCCCTCCTCCAGGGTTGCGATGAGCAGTTCGCACTGTTTGGCCAGCTGCTCGGCGTTGGCCAGGCGGCGCAGCTCGATCTCCAGGTGCTGATCTTCGTCCGGCTTGAGGTTGGCCGCGTCGATCTCGTTGGTCTGGAAGGTGAGCAGGTCGACGCGGCGGGCCAACTCACGCTCATCGCGGCGCAGACTCGTGGCTCCTTGCGCGCGCGTTGGCTCACGCACCAGGCGNNGGCCAGGCCGTTGCGCGCACTCGAGGCCAGCGTAGCGGTCGAGCAGCTCGCCGTGATGTTTGACCGCCATCAGCGACAGGTGTTCGCTCTGGCCGTGAATGTCGACCAGCGCGCCGCCGACCGCGGTCAGCAGGGCCGCGTTGACCGCGTAACCGTTGACCCGGCTGATGCTGCGGCCATTGCGCCGGACTCGCGCCAGAATGATCTCGTGATCCTCACCGCTCAGGCCGTTGTCCTCCAGGATGGGCTGCAGCGCAGCCGCGCCGTGGGGCGATAGGGCGAAGATGCCCTCGATCGTGGCCCGGTCGGCGCCGCTGCGCACCATTTCGGGCGAGGCGCGATCGCCCAGCAGCAACCCCACGGCATCGATGATGATCGACTTGCCCGCGCCCGTTTCACCGGTCAGCACATTGAAGCCCGGGCCAAACGTCAGGTGCAGCTCGTCGATGATGGCAAAGTCACGAATGGTCAGTTCTAGTAACACACCAAACCCCGCTTGGGCGCACGGCGGCCGTTCACCAGCCGTGCGCACGCAGCCACGAATGGCACGCCTCAGTCGGCCAGCGCCGTCAGGTCACCCATCGGCAGGCCGAGGGCCTTGGCTTTGAGCACGCGGCGCATGATCTTGCCCGAACGGGTCTTGGGCAGGCTGTCCACGACCTCGATGCGGGCCGGTACGGCGATGGCCATCTCCTTGCGTACGTGCAGTTTGGNTTCGTCTTCGCTCGGTTTGCCGGCGCCAGCGCGCAGAATGACGAAGGCGTGAATGACGTTACCCTTGACTTCGTCCGGTACGCCGATGCACGCGGCCTCCGCCACCGCCTCGTGACTGACGAGTGCGCTCTCGATCTCGGCCGTGCCCAGGCGGTAACCGGCCACCTTGATCACGTCGTCCATGCGGCCGATGACCCAGATGTAGCCGTCTTCGTCGCGACGGGCGCTGTCGCCCGTCATGTACCAGCCCTGATGCTGGAAGTGCTGCCAGTACTGGTCCACGTAACGCTGCGGGTCGCCGTATACGGTGCGCAGCATCGCCGGCCACGGCTTGGTGATGACCAGATAACCGTCCTCGTTGGGGCCACACTCCACGCCATCCTCATCGACGACCTTGACCTCGATGCCGGGAAGGCGCGTCGCCGAACCGGGCTTGAGCGGCACACTGGGCAGCGGCGTCACCATGAAGCCGCCGGTTTCGGTCTGCCACCAGGTGTCCATGATCGGGCAGCGCTCCTTGCCGATGACGCGGTGGTACCAGCGCCACGCTTCGGGGTTGATCGGCTCACCGACGCTGCCCAGCAGGCGCAGCGAACTGAGGTCATGGCGGTTGGGCCAGCTCTCGCCGAAACGCATCAGGCCACGAATCGCGGTGGGCGCGGTGTAGAGCACCGTGATGCCGTACTTCTCGACCAGCGACCACCAGCGGTTGGGGTAGGNGAAGTCGGGTGCGCCCTCGTACATGAAGCTGGTCGCGCCCAGGATCAGCGGCCCGTAGACGATGTAACTGTGCCCGGTGATCCAGCCCGGGTCGGCCGCGCACCACCAACGGTCTTCGTCCTTGAGGTCGAACACCCATTTCAGGGTGGCGCTGATGCCGACCTGGTAGCCGCCGTGGGTGTGCAGCACCCCCTTGGGCCGGCCGGTGGTGCCCGAGGTGTACAGGATGAACAGCGGGTCTTCGGCGTCCATGACCTCGGTCTCGCACCTGGTGCCGGCGATTGGCAGGCCCATGAGGTCGTGGTACCAGAAGTCACGGCCCGACTCCATGCTCACCGGGCTGCGGGTGTGCTGGGCCACGATCACAACCTCGACATAACCGGAGCGTTTGACCGCCTCGTCGGCGATCTTCTTCAGTTCGACGACCTTGCCGCGCTGGAAGCCGCCGTCGGCCGTCACCAGCACGCGGCTGCGCGCATCCTCGATGCGTTCGGCCAGGGCCTCGGTGGAGAAGCCGCCGTAGACCACCGAATGGATCGCGCCCAGTTTGGCCGTCGCCAGCATGGCGATGACCAGTTGGGGGATACGCGGCATGTAGATCGTCACGCGGTCGCCCTTTTTGACGCCCATGCTGCGCAGAACGTTGGCGAATTTGTTGACCTCCTGCCACAGCCGGAAGTAGGAATAGGTGCGCTGGGCGCCGTCTTCGCCCTCCCAGATCAGGGCGAGCTTATTTTTGCGCCAGGTCTTGATGTGACGGTCGAGCGCGTTGTACACGATGTTGGTTTTGGCGCCGACGAACCACTGGTAGAAGGGGGCGTTCGAGGAATCGAGAACCTTTTCCCAGGGCCCGAACCAGTCCAGCTCCTGAGCGCGTGCCGCCCAGAAGCCTTCCAGGTCAGCCATCGACTGGGCGTATTCCGCGTCGTAGTCCTTGATGTAGGCCTGTTCGACGACCTCGGGTGGGGGTGGGTACATCTGGTGCTCGGCCTCGAGGATTTCGGCCTCGCGTTGGCTGGGGAGATCGAGTTCGGTCACGAGTTGATGATCTGTCATAGGTGCCTCCGTTCATTCACACCTGGGGCTGGTTGGGCAAATGTCTGAGTTGGGGCCTCATTATAGACGGCCATGGGCAATCAGTCAATGTCAGGATTGCCCCCAAGCCCGTTCGCCCTGAGTCTGCCGAAGGGCGGTTTATCCCCAGGCCCATTCGCCCTGAGCCCGTCGAAGGGCGGTTTACCCCAACTCCAAATGCACCCCACGGAACGACACTGGTTGACGGGTTGCCGCGAAACAAGTACAATGACCCCAAGAAGTGATCGCACTGACGATCGATATTCGCCAGCAATTCACATTCAGATGGAGGCGCGACGTGAGCGGATCCTTGCAGCGTCAGACGGGGCTGTATTTCGAGGAGTTCGAGGTGGGTGACAGTGCCACCAGCGTGGGCCGCACGATCACCGAAACCGATGTCGTCAATTTTGCCGCGCTGAGCGGCGACTGGAACCAGATCCACACCGACGCCGAATACGCACGGGGCCAGATGTTCGGCGAACGCGTGGCTCATGGACTGCTGGTGCTCTCGGTGGCCAGCGGCCTGGCCGTGCGCCTCGGTTTCATGGAAGACACCGTGCAGGCCTTCATGGGCCTGAATTGGGAGTTCCGCGGTGCAGTCAAGATCGGCGACACGGTGCGGGTGCGGGCCATCGTGCAGGAGAAGAAGGCGATGCGCCGCCTCGGTGGGGGCTGGTGATCTTCAAAGTCCAGATTCTCAACCAACGCGATGAGATCGTGCACCGGGGAACCTGGGAAGTCCTGCTCAAGGGCCAGCCAACTGCGGTTGCGGCCAGCTGAAGGTTCAGCGCGCACATAACGGAGACCGCCGAATTGTTGTTCCTGGGCGTCGTATACCTCGCGGCCGTGTTGCTGTTGTCGCTCTACAGTGTGCAGGCCTTCGTTTTCAGTATCCTCGCGGCCCGGCAGGCCNNCCCGCGTGCCGCCCCGGCGCCCGCGGCGTGGCCGGTTGTCACCGTACAACTGCCGATTTTCAACGAGATGCACGTGGCCTGCCGGCTGGTCGAAGCGGTGGCCGCGCTCGACTATCCGCGGGCATTGCTGCACATCCAGGTGTTGGACGATTCGACCGACGAAACGACGGCGCTGCTGGCCGCGACCGTGCGCCGCCTGCGCGCCAGGGGTGTGTGGGTCGAGCACCGCCACCGCCGGGAACGTACCGGCTACAAGGCCGGCGCGTTGGCGGCCGCCCTGCCCGACGCGCATGAGTTCATCGCGATCTTCGACGCCGATTTTGTACCACCGGCCGACTTTCTGCGCCGCACCCTACCCATCCTTGTGGCCGACCCCGGCGCGGGCTTTTTGCAGGCACGTTGGGACCACCTCAACGCCGATTATTCGCCGCTGACCCGCNNGCAGGCCATGGCCCTGGACGGCCACTTCGTCGTGGAGCAACCCGCACGTCAGCGCCTGGGGGCGTTCATTGGCTTCAACGGCACGGCCGGCGTGTGGCGCAAGGCGTGTATCGAGAGCAGCGGCGGCTGGCAGGCCGATACGCTGTGCGAGGACATGGACCTCAGCTACCGNCGGCTGGCCGGCTGGTCGGCGCGCTACTGCGGCGAGATTGGCGTGCCGGCCGAGGTTCCCCGCGCGCTCGAGGCCTACAAACGCCAGCAGTACCGCTGGGCCAAGGGATCGACCCAGTGTCTGCGCAAGCACGGCTGGGCGGTGCTGCGCAGCCAGCGCCCCCGCTCGCGNCGGCTGTGCGGCCTGCTGCACCTCAGCGGTTACCTGGTGCACCCGCTGATGCTGCTGGTGGTTCTGCTGTCGATTCCGATGCTGTGGTGGGGCGATCTGCGCCGCCTGCCGCTGGCCTACCTGATCGTCTCCAGCCTGGGGCCGCCCCTACTGCTGACCCTGGGTCAGTTCAGGCTGCACGGCCAGCAGCCCCGCCAGTGGTTACGGCGCATGACCGCCTACCCGCTGCTGATGCTGATCGGCCTTGGCTTCACCCTCAACTGCACGNNCGCAGTCATCGAAGGCTGGTGGGGCAAGGGCGGCACGTTCCGACGCACGCCCAAATTCCACGTTCAGGCCCGCGCCGATGCCTGGACGTCCAGCCCGTACGCCCTGCGCAGCGACTGGACGGTCCTGGGTGAAGCGCTGCTCGCCCTCTACGGCCTGCTGGCGGTGGGGTTGGCCGCGTACCGNGCAGCAGTTGGGGTGGCGCCCTACTTTGCATTGTACGCCCTGGCCTTCGCGGCCGTGGCCCTGATCTCCGTCTGGCAGGCGCGTATCGTGCGCCGCCGCCCACGGTCGGCGCCGCGTGTGGTGACGCCGGCCAGGCTCGGTGGGCGCCGCCGCCGTGTGCGCCGCGCGGCACTTCGGGGTAACGTGGGGGCCGCCGTTCGTTGTAATGTTTAACGAAATGGACCCTGTAATGGCACAACCCATCATCACCCTGACCACCGATTTTGGCTATACTGACGGTTACGTGGGCNNGCTCAAGGGCGTGATTCTGAGCATTGCGCCGCAGGTGATGCTCGTCGACATCACCCACAGCATCGAACCGCAGGCGATTGCCCAGGCGGCCTACGTCTTGCAGCAGGCCGTGCCCCATTTCCCGGCCGGCGCCATCCACCTTGCCGTCGTCGATCCCGGCGTGGGCAGTGCACGGCGCCCATTGGCCGTGCATACGGCCAACGCCACTTTCGTCGGTCCCGATAACGGCCTGTTTACACCATTCATCACCGCGCCCGACGCTGTACAGATCATCCACCTCACCGCAGCCCGTTACTGGCGCCCCCAGCCCAGCGTCACCTTTCATGGGCGCGACATCTTTGCCCCCGTGGCGGCCCACCTGGCTGCCGGCGTCCCCCTGTCTGCACTGGGGGCGCCGATCGACGATCCCGTGCGGTTGATCGAAACGCCGCCGCATCTGGCCGCCGGGGTGCTGCACGCCGCCGTGATCCACGTCGATCATTTTGGCAACCTGATCACCAACCTGCCGGCCGACTGGCTGGGGCAGGGGCAGTGGACGGTCGAAGTGCAGGGTGTGGCGGCGCCAGCCATCAGCCCCACNTACGCNGGCGGTTGCACGGGGATGCTGGTGGCGTACGTGGGCAGCGGTGGTACGTTGGAGGTGGCCGTGCGCGACGGCAGCGCCGCACAGGTGTTGGCCGCCGGGCTGGGCGACCCGGTGCTCGTCCGGCCGGCGTAACCGCGCACGCGCCGCACCCCCGCCAGTTCGCCGCTGCCGACTTCAGCGCGCAGCCTGTGCCCGGCGCGCTGTACTGACGCAGGCCATGACCTGGGGGCGCAATCAGCGGCCCCGCCGTTCGTGAATATTCGTGAGGATAAGGACATGTCACGTTTCATCATTCAAGGACAGTATCCCCTCCAGGGCACTGTCACACCTTCGGGTAACAAAAACGCCGCGCTGCCGCTGCTGGCAGCCACGTTGTTGACCGATCAACCGGTTACGCTGCACAATGTTCCGGCCATCGGCGATGTGGGCACCATGATCCAGCTCCTGCAAGGGTTGGGCGTCACGGCCGAACGCAGTGATACGCATACCGTCACCCTGTGCGCCCGCGATTTACGCGGCAAACTGGATGGTGGNCTCTTCCGTATCATCCGNGGGTCGATCACACTCGCCGGGCCGCTCCTGGGGCGCCTGGGCCGCGCCGAACTGCCCATGCCCGGCGGCGATAAAATCGGGCGCCGGCGGATTGACACCCATCTGCTGGCCCTCTCGGCCTTGGGTGCTGAGGTTCATCACGATGGCCAGTTCCGCCTGACCACACCCGGCCTGCGGGGCGCTGACGTCCTGTTGGATGAGGCCAGCGTCACCGCGACCGAAAATGCGGTCATGGCCGCTGTCCTGGCCCGCGGCGCCAGCATCATTCGCAATGCGGCTTCCGAACCGCACGTGCAGGACCTGTGCAACTGCCTGGTGCGTATGGGCGCCCAGATCGAGGGCATTGGCAGCAATACACTCGTGGTGACCGGCGTGGACCGGCTGCACGGCTGTGAATTCACCATCTCGCCCGACCTGACCGAAATCGGCAGCTACATTGGCCTCGGCGCCGTCACCCAGGGTGAGATTCGCGTCGCCGGAGTGCCGGCCGACCAGATGCGCATGATCGAGCTGGTGTTCCGCGACCGCCTNGGGGTGCGCATGCGCCTGGAACCGACGGACAGCGGGCACGACCTGGTCATCGACGACCAGCAGGGCCTGGTCATTCGGGCCGATATCGGTGGGGCCGTGCCCAAGATCGATGACGCGCCCTGGCCAGCCTTCCCGGCTGACCTGATGAGCATCGCCCTGGTGGTGGCCACGCAGGCGCGCGGCACGGTGCTGATGCACGAGAAGATGTTCGAGAGCCGCCTTTACTTCGTGGACAAGCTGATCACGATGGGCGCANNGATCATCCTGTGTGACCCGCACCGCGGTGGTGGTGGGCCGGCGCCGCTGCACGGGCAGGAGCTGGCNTCGCCCGACATCCGGGCCGGCATGGCGCTGCTGATCGCCGCCCTGGCCGCGCAGGGCGAAAGCCTGATCGCCAACGTGCAGCAGATCGATCGGGGTTACGAGCGGGTGGAGGAGAAACTGCGCAGTCTGGGGGCGCACATCACGCGTCGACGATTGATCTGAGCAACGGCTGTCAACCGCAGAGAACACACAGATCACAGAGTGGTTTGTAGTATGACCAGGCGGCTTTGCGGTCTGTGTGCTCTTTGCGGTAAGCGCGGCGTGCGATAGTCGGGCAGCCACACTGAACTGGGTGACGAGGAACCAAGATGATACGACATTACGCGGACATCGAGTCGTTTCAGGCGGCGGATGGGGCCTGGATCCGTGAGTTGGTGGGCCGGGGTTCTGGTGTGACCAGCCACAGCATCGCCGAGATCCGCCATCCGGCGGGCACGGCCTCGCGGGCGCACTGGCACCGGGGGCTGGAAGAGGTCTACGTCATTACCGCAGGTGAGGGTTGGCTGACGCTTGATGGCGTACGTCAGACGGTGCACGCCGGCGATATCGTCGTAATCGCGCCCGGCGTCGTGCACCAGATCAGCGCGCAGACCGACCTGGTGATGACGGTCACCTGTGCGCCGGCGTACACGCTGGAGGATGTCGTCTGGCTCGATTCGGAATAGCTGGTGGAGTAGGTCGGAAAGAGAACCTGATCAGCCATCATGATTCGAGTATAACCTATTCTCGGCTAAATGAAACCTTCGGCCTCGGCTGAATGAAACCTTTGTTGTGTGGATCCCAGAAACCGGGTTTTGGGTTCGGAAAAACCCGGTTTCTCTGCGCCCACAAGTTAGTTCACGGCACCTCGATGTCATTGCCGGGGTTGTGGCGCCGGTCGTCGTGGTCGACGTTGCCGGCGTCTCCTTGGGGCTGCCGCTGAACGCCTCGATGACGCGCGTGCTGATCGAAGACGAAGTTCTGCCGGAAACCACCAATCGCCGCGATCAGCGATGGCAGCAGGCGCGCCCAGGCTGTCGGTGGCGGCTGAACCACCCTGCAGCACCATCATACCGGTCATGAAGAGCAGGTAAACGATACCACCCAGGACCATGCCCAGGAGCGGTTGGGTGTAGTACCAGACCAGGAACTCACGGTCGAAATCGCGCTGGTCGGAGATGTGGTACCACAGGCTGTACAGGGCGCCGACGGCGCCGCCGATGCCGCCCCATACCAGGGTGCTGATGAAGGGGACCGCCTGGACCACAACGGTCGATGTGGGGTCCAGCCCGGTCATCTGAACCAGCCAGTTACTGATCATCGGCCACAGGACGTTCATGAGCATGTAGAACAACAGGAAACCGAACATCCATACCGCCTCATAGGTGAATATGCGGCGGCCGTACTGGGCCGACCACGCCCGGCTGTTGGCCGATGAAACGAGCAGGGCCTCGGCGCGCTGGATCTGGTATTCGGCAGCAACGTAGTTTTCGGGACTCTCCACCATGATCTTGCGCGCCTGCTGCAAAGTGGCCAACGCCCCTGGGTGCGCTTCTTGTCATTGGGCAGTTCGGCGGTGACGCGCGTAGAGGCGGTCGATGTCCTTGTTGAGGCGCGCTCCTGATCGGTCGTGAGCTTGCGCAGGATTCGGCGACGTTGTTCGTCGGACAGCTTCTGCAGTTCGATCAACCACGGCTCGTCGGGTACGGGGTGGGGCCGGGCACGACGGCAATACCCTGGGGGCAGCCATGTCGGCCGTCACCGCGCCCACCACGACCCGGGCCGGCGCCGGACCGCCGGGCGGTAGAATCGCGGGTGGGCCAGGGTCACCCACGACCGGCGCCAGGCCGGCCACGGGCGGTTGATCCGTGTTGGGGGCCAGGGCAGGGCTAACGAAGGACCCCGTGACTGGCGCCGGCCCTCGGCATCTGGAACAGCGGACAGGATCTCGGCGATCAACGCGTCGTCATCGCTGCGCGCCGCAGGCTGGGCGGCGCCGCGGCGGACGGAGTGGTGGAATTGGGTGATTGGTTGTTCATGGTCGACGTCAAGGCCTCCTCATCTGGCGGATCGACGGAACGGGCGGTGGCCGGAAGGTTCACGTCTATTATAACCGCTGACCCTGAAATCGAACAATCCATACTCATGTTCTGGAGAAACCGGACGTGCGACAGACCGCGGATTGCTTTGGGCCGGTCAGCGCCGCCAGCCGATAGGCGCCGATGTCTGTGCTGGCCGTAACCAGCAGTCTCGCCGGGGCACGGTCCGCTGTGGGGGGCCTCAACGGGTATCAGATGGCGGGGTGCGGCTGCGAAACAGGCCAGGGAGTGGCCCGGCGCGGCCGAGACACGCACCGGCGTGCCCGGCGGCAGTTGCAGCGTGTGCGTTTGCAGGCTGTGCACGATACGGCCCGACGGCAGGCGTACCCGGTAGACGTTGTACGAACCCTTGAAGAGCCGGGCCTCGACCCGCGCTGCGGAGGNCGTCGTCGGGGCCAGCGCCACATCGTCGGCCCGAAAGGCTACGTCGACCAGGCCGTTGCCAGTCGCTGGCGGCGCTTGATCGAGCACCCCGATCTCGGTCACCACACCGGCCGCGGTTACACGGCCGGGTAAGAAGTCGGTCTGGCCCAGGAACTCGGCCACGAAACGCGTGGCCGGCGCCTGGAAGACCTGTTCGGGCCGGTCGATCTGCTCCAGTCGGCCCGCGTTCAGCACCGCCACGCGGTCGCCCATGAAGAGCGCCTCTTCCTGGTCGTGCGTCACGAAGACCACGGCCGTGCCGGTCGATTTGAGAATGGCGCGCACCTCTTCGCGAATCTGCACACGCCGGCCGGTGTCAAGGTTGGAGANAGGCCNGTCCATGAGCAAGACGCTGGGCTGCGGCGCCAGCGCACGGGCCAGGGCCACCCGCTGCTGCTGACCGCCCGAAAGCTCGTGCGGCATACGCGCCGCCAGGTCGCCCAGGCCCACCAGCCGAGCGCGGTCTGCACCNNTGGCCGGCGCGGCCGCGTGGCGCGGCAGTCCGTAGGCGACATTGTCGCCCACCGTCAGGTGCGGGAAGAGGGCGTAGTTCTGGAAGACCATGCCCACGCGGCGACGCTCCGGCGGTACCCACGCCCCGCCGCCGGCTACCGGGACCCCGGCAATGGTCAACGTCCCCATATCTGGCGTCTCGAAGCCCGCGATGAGGCGCAGGGTTGTCGTTTTGCCGCAGCCGCTGGGCCNCAGCAGGGCTACGATTTCGCCGACCGCCACCGTCAGGTCCAGGTCGATCACGGCCGGGACTTCGCCGTAGAATTTGTGCAGGCCAGAACCCTGTACCGCCACATCACTCACGTACTCACCTCGAATTCGGCTACGGAACCCACGGGCCGCGCCGACGACGCACGCCGCCGNCCGGGCAAAGCCCTGTTCATCCAGCATCAACAGCGCCATCGGCAGGGACGAGAGCACGATGAGCAGCAGCGCCGGAACGGCCGCCTGCGCAAAGTAGGCCTCGGAAACCGCCGTCCAGATCGCCGTGGCCAGGGTCTTGAAATCAAGGGGCAGGATCAGCGTCGCGGGCGGCTCTTTGACCGTGGTCAGAAAGACCAGGGCCAGCGCGGCCGCCGCCCCGGGGCGCACCAGGGGCAGGGTGATCGACCAGACGACCTGGCCGGGCGAACGACCCAGGCTGCGCGCCGCCTCTTCGACGCTGGGATGGACTTGCAGCAGGGCGCTGCGNNCAGCGCCAATCGCCTGCGGCAGAAAAAGAATGACGTAGGCCGCGATCAGCAGCGCCCAGGTCTGGTACAGCCGCGGCGCGCGCGTTGCGAAGAACACCAGGGCGAGGGCGACGACGATGCCGGGCAGGGCATAACCGAGGTAGGTGAGCTGCTCGAGCGCGGCTGCCGCNNGTGAAGACCGTCGCGCCGCCAGCCAGGTGACCGGCAGGGCCGCGGCGACGGCGACCAGTGCGGCCAGGCCGGCCGCGGTCAACGAGTTGGCGGTCATCACGCCCAGGCCGGCGACGTTCACCCCGCGGCCAGNGCCACGCACCAGCCAGAAGCCGAGCACCGCCGTGGGCAGCACCAGGGCGAAGCCAATGAGCAGCACGCAGCCGCCAAAGGCCAGCCAGCGCCAGCGTCCCAGGGCAACCTGGGGTGCGCGGCGGCCACCCCNGGCGCCGGCGCGGTCGAAATGGGCGCGGCCACGGGTGCGCATCTCGGCGGCCAGAATGACAATCGTCAGGACGACAAGCACGATCGAGAGCACCGCCGCAGCCGTGCGGTCGAAGGCCGATTGGTACTGGACATAAATGACACGGGTGAAAGTGTCGAAGCGCAGAATCGACACGGCGCCAAAGTCGCGCAGGCAGTACAGGGCCACCAGCAGGCTGCCGGCGGCCAGCGCGGNGCGCAGGTGGGGCAGGGTCACGCGCCAGAAGGTAGGCCAGACGCCGACGCCGAGGCTGCGGGAGGCCTCCTCCTGGGCAGGGTCCAGGCGCAGCAGNNGGCCGCGCACGCTGAGGTAGGTGTAGGGGTAACACAGCAGGGTCAACACGAACAGCGCACCGGGAAACCCGTAGATCGACGGCAGGCGTTGAATGCCCAGCAGCGGCTCCAGCCACTGCTGCACGATGCCCCGCGNCCCGAGGGCCGACACGATCAGGTATGCGGCGACGTAGCTGGGGATCACCAGGGGTAGGGCGGCCAGGACAGCCCACGTGGTTCGTCCCGGCAGGTCGCTGCGCACCGTGAGCCAGGCCAGGGGCACGGCGATCAACGCGCTGCCCAGGGTGACGCCAGCCGCCAGGGCCAGGCTGTTGAACGCCACGGCCAGGACGCGTGGCTGCAAGAGCATCGCCCACGTCGCCGGCCCGGCATCCGCCGCNNGCAGCGCCAGGTACACGGTTGGCAACAGCAGCAGCGCAACGACCGCGCTCGACAACCCCCACAGCAGGGGCGCCTGGCGCAGCGACGCCCGCGGCGCGCCAGCCGCGTCCCGCCGACACGGCCGGTGAGACGCGGCGAACCCCGCTGAAGTGTCAGACATCACGGGTACCGGGTCCATGGTCAGGGCAGGACACCCACATCCCGCAGCAGGTGGACCGTCCCTTGCAGGTCGGCCAGGTCGGCCAGGTTGATGGCGGGCGTTGAGCGATGNNCCAGCGCCGGCAGATCCGCGATGGGCGCCACGCCGGCCGCGACCGGGTATTCATAGGTCACGGTGGCGAAGTAGTCCTGCGCGTCTTTGCTCAGGAGGAATGCCAGCAGTTGCTGGGCGGCGTCGACGTGCTGAGCGCTGTTCAGTATCCCAGCGCCGGCCACCATCACCAACGAACNCGGCCNCGCGTTATTCAGGAAGAGGTTACGCGCCGGGAACGATTCGCCCCGCTCCTTGAGGAACGGGTACAGGTAGTAGTGATTGACCAGGCCGATGTCCACTTCGCCCGCCCCAACGGCCTCGACGATGGCGCTGTTCTTCTCGAACGTGACCGGTTCGTTGGCCAGCATACCGGTCAGCCAGGCGCGCCTCGTCCTCCCCCACAGCTTGCGCATTGCCGTCACCATGGTCTGGAACGAGGCGTTGGTTGGCGCCCAACCGATGCGCCCCTTCCACTGCGGATCGGTGAGATCCCGCAGGCTGGCGGGCAGGTCGGCGGCCGGGATGCGGTCCTTGTTGTAGACCAGGGTACGCGNCCGGGCCGAAAGCCCGATCCAACGGCCGGCCGGGTCACGCCAGCGGGCATCGACCTGCTGCAGCAGGGCGTCCGGCAGCGGCGCCAGCATCGGTTCGACCGCGCCCAGGCCGCCGGGGTCCTGGGCCCAGAACAGGTCAGCCGGGCTGTTGCGCCNCTCTTCGAGCAGCGTGGCGGCCATCTCGCCGGTGCTGCCGTACTTGACTTCGACGTCGATGCCGGTTGCCGCCTCGAACTTCTCCAACAGGGGACCGACCAGCGTCTCACCGCGGCCAGAGTACAGCACCAGGCGCTGACCCGACCCCGTTGCGTTGGCGCGGGTTGCCGCCGCCTCGGGGTCGGCCGACGCTTCAGGTTCGGGTTCCGGGTCTGGTTGAGTTTGGATGCCGGATTGGGTGGGGGCGGGCGTAGCGACGGGGTGCAGGCTACCGATCCGAGGATCAGCACGCACAGCAGGCTGAGCAGTATAAAATTACGGTTCACGGCGTCACGGGCCTTCCGTTGGTATAGGATGCTCACGGCCCGACAGTGTTGGCGGGCCGTGCTGCGCGGTAGTGTATCAGGGGACAAATGGAATGTCAAGCGGAAAGAAGAAGCGCGGGCTTTCCCGCTACGAATTTCACGAGGATGGCGGGGGCAACTGGTACCACCCGCCGCGGTTGACGTTAGCCGCCGCCAGCGATCCCCCTGGCCCGACGTTCCTGGGGCAGCAGCGCCGCGTAAAAACAGCGAAAGAGCGGCGTTGGCACGTTCGNCTCAGCGCCCAGGCGCACCATCACCCCAACGATCGACTCCAACTCGGACGGCTTGCCGTCCATGATGTCGCGTTGCATGGAGGCCGTCTGGCCGGGCGCCATACCGTCGCAGAAGGCCACCGTCTTGGCCGCGATGTCCCCGTCCAGCCCGACGCCGGCCGCACGGGCCACCGCCTCTACTTCGAGTACTGCATCGACCAGCAGGCTGCGAGTTTCAGGGCAACCCATGATGTCGCCGGCCGGCGCACGCGCCAACGCACCGATGCCGCTGAAGGGGGCGATGAAAATGAACTTGGTCCAGCGTGCCTTCTGGANTTGTGGGGAGGCTTCGGCGTCGGCCCCGCGGCGCAGCGCGGCTACGATGGCCGTGACGCNGGNGCTGACCGGGCCATCCAGTTCGCCGGCCACCACGCGGCGGAACTGGCTGATCTGTTTGATCACGCCCGGCGCGGCGATGTAGCTCCCCAGCTGGCACATGCCGCCCAGTACCGGCCCTGCGCCCAGCACCGCGGCGGNTCGCTCCGGCGCGTCCAACCCGTTGTGCAACGGCAGCACCGCGGTCTGCGGGCCAATCATGGGGCGCATGGCCGTCGCGGCCTCCTCGATCTGGAACGTCTTGGTTGCAAACAGCACGCAGTCCACCGGCCCAACGGCTGCCGGGTCGTCGGTGGTCTGCGCTGGCGTGATGGCAAAATCGCCGTGCACGCTCTCGACGCGCAGGCCATGCGCTCTTAGCGCGGCCAGATGCGNCCNCCGCGCGATGAAGGTGACGTCGTGACCGGCGCNGGCCAGCAGGCCGCCGAAATAGCCGCCAACCCCGCCGCTGCCCATGATTGCGATGCGCATTTTCCCTTCCTTTCTTGTAACTGCTCAGCGTAACTGCTCAGCGTAACTGCTCAGCGTAACTGCTCAGCGTAACTGCTCAGCCAGCCGTTCAGAAACCGGGTTTTTCTCGTGCGAGCAAGGTTTTCGCCTGTACAACGGCCTTTCATCGCGCGATGACCCCAGTACTACAACCGTACTTGTCATGCTGAGGCCCGTCGTTTGGGCCGAAGCATCTGGTTTGCCAGCGCGAGACGCTTCGCTGGCGGTCTGGGATGCCGAAATCTGGCCGCAACACCGGCTCAACGTGACATTGTCAGCGAAGTACGGTTGTAGTACTGGTCTGCGAGACAGAAACCCGGTTTCTTTGAGCCAGCCTGAGTGGTTACAAACCCGGTTTTTAAGGGACGGGTTCCCCGCGCCCGTCTACACCCGACCGCGCAGGGAACCGTTGTAGCCGGTCAGCTCGACATAACCCTGGCCGGTGATCGGCCGGCCGTCGCGCTGACCGGCGACCGCGACCGCGCCTTCCCAGTACGTGGTATCCAGGCGCAACTCCTGGTCCGCCATACGTGGGACCACTTCCAGGCTTAGCGCCAGGCGCGGGATGTCGATGCGCCAGCGTGCAGGGTAGCGCGTGCCGCTGTCGGGGCTTTGCCAGCTATCGAGCACCGTTATCTGCACCTCATCGGCCGCCAGCGGTGTGACCGCGCCATCGGGCGCGATCAGGCTGCCGCCCGACTGTGGTTCGGCCGTGCCGTCGGCCTGCCGGATGCGGTAGAGCATCGCNNCAGAATCGTCGTCCAACTGCAGCGCGAACCAGTCCCAGCCCACGGNCCNCGCGCGTCGAGCGCTCGTGCCGTACTCGTGGTCCATCCAGCTGGCGCCGGTCACCGTAAACGTCTGCCCTGCCACGGTAACCGCGCCCTGGGTCGACAGGCGGCTCAGCGAGTAGTACATCGAGGCGTTGCCCANCCGCGGCCCCCTTTGGCTCATGCCCGCATTGCCGTGCAAGGCCGGCGGCTTCAGCCACTCGAGGCTCAGGTCGATGGTGACGCCGTCGTGGTTGGCGCGCAGCCGCTCGGCGCGTGGGCCTGCACCCGAGACCGACCAGTCCCNCAGCCAGACCCGGTACGGCTCGGCCTGCGCGCCGGCCAGACCGACCGCGCNCCGGGCAAGACGCTCCTGGACGTGGAACTGGTTGTTTGCGATGTCGCTCAGCGCGAAGTGCGCCATGTAGACCTGGTTCGTGCCCCAGTCCGACGCGCGCTCGACCCTGGTGGGAGTCAGCGCGTTACGGAAGAAGGTCAGTTGGTAGCCAAACCGTCGTCCCTCGGCCGTCGTCAGGTTGCCGACGTAGTACCACCACTCGGNCTGGTACGCCGGGTGCGGGCCGTGCGCGGCCGGGAAGCCCATCGGCAACGGTTCAGTGATGCGCGGAAACCCCGCCAGCGAGGGTGCGGCCATCTCACTGGTACTGGCCAGCGTACCGCTGACCTGATGGGCGCCTGGCTTGCTCGCCCACACCAGCCCAACCACCAGCCCGGCCAGCACCAGCCCAACGATCAAAATTGTTCTGCGCTGCATCACGCTCCCATCTCCCCACTCTGAAGTGTGCAAGCCACGCTTGCGCTTTTGCCCCGGTTTGCATCACCACTACTCCCCGCGCAACGCAACCGCCGGCGCAATCCGCCCCTGCCGCCAGGCGGGATAGATCCCGGCCAGCAGGGCGGCGATCAGCGCGACGGCAAAGGCCTGCACGAACGCGCGCTCCACCTGCAAGAGCAACGTCCAGCCAAACGAGCGCAGATTGATCACGTAGATCAGAATGACGGCCAGCAGCAGGCCGCCAGNGGCCGCCAGCAGACCGGCGGCCGACCCCATCAGACCGGTTTCGAGCAGGGTCAGGCCCCAGACCTGGCGGCGGGTCAGGCCGGTGGCGCGCAGAATCCCCAGCTCGCGCGTACGTTCGATTTGCAGCGACAGCAGCGCGCTCAGCACACCGATGAAGGCGACCACCGTAGCCAGCAGCTGCAACGAGGCGGTGATGGCGAAGGCGCGGTCGAAGACGACCAGGGCCGCGGTGCGCAGGCCCGCGTTGGAGCGGATGAGCAGCGCGGCCTGTGCGCCGAACTGGCGCTGCAGCGCTTGCACCGTGCGGTCGACATCCTGGCCCGGCGCCAAAAACAGGCCCAGCGNAGCGACGCCGTCGTCGTCCCACCCCGCACGGTAGACGGTATCGTCCATGATGACGTTGCCCGCGCCGGCCGTGTAGTCGTAATAGACGCCGGCGACGGGGAATTCGCGCACGCCGTGCTCGCTCTGCAAGCGCAGCACATAACCGCGACCCTGCTGTGGAAGATTGCGCAGGTTGACGAACGGCTCCGACACGACCACCGACCCGGCCCGAATCGCCTGCCAGAGGACGGCCGCGTCGTCGCTCACCGCCCACAGGAAGCGGCGCCGACCCTCGGATACGTCATCGGTGACCGCGGTGACGTTGACGGGCCCAGATCGGGGNNACAGGAGGTTGACGTTACGCGCCATCACAACGTGCGTCACACCCGGCGTCTGCATCAACTCGGCGGCCAGGCCCGCCGGCAGGGCGGTCGTCGACTGGGTTGCGGTCAGGCTGGGGGATGAGACAAAAATGTCGGCCTGCAAGGTTGTACGCAGCCAGTCCTCGACAGTGCTGCGGAAGCTGCTGATCATCAAACTGACGCCGATGATCACCGAAACCGCCACCATCAGCGCGGCGATGGCCACCGACGTACGGCTCANGCTCGCGGCTGACCGTGCGCGGCCCAGGCGACCCAGAAGGCCGAGCAGCCGGCCGGTGAGTGGGGTCAGGGCGGCCATGAGAACCAGCGTAAAGGCGGGCGTGATCAAGGTGAAGGCCAGCACCAGGGCAAACAGGCTGGCAAAACTGATGACCAGCGAATGGGTGGGCAGCCAGAGCATGACCAGCGCCAGCAGGCCGATCAACCCACCGGCCATGGTCAGCCATGGCACGCTGCGCCGCACCCGGCTTTCGATGGTCGAGCGGCGCAGCGCGCCNNACGGGGGCACGCTCGTCGCCTCCAGGGCGGGTAGCGCCGCAGCCAGCAGGGCGGCAGCCAGGCCAGTGACGAAACCTTTGACCAACGACGCCGCCGGGACGTCGATGCTGCGCACCGTCACGACAANAAAGAGGTCGTTGACCGTTTGCGTGACCGCACCCACCGCCGCGCGTCCCAGGACGATGCCNNGGCCCAGGCCCAGCAGGGTGCCGACCAGGCCCAACACCAGCGCCTCACCCAGCACTACCAGGAAGATCTCACGCCGCGTCACCCCGAGGGCGCGCAGGGTGCCCAGTACCGGGCGCCGCTGAATGACCGAAAAGGCGACCGTGTTGTAAATCAGGAACATGCCGACGACGAGCGCCAACAGGCTGAGCGCGGTCAGGTTCAGCTCGAACGCAGCCGACATCTGCTGTACGGTGTCGGAGCGGGTCGTTGGCGCCTCGATCGTCGCCCCGGGTGGCAGGATGGCCGTGATCTTCGCCAGGAGGGCCTGTCCATTGGCCGTCGTGGCATCGGGTACGAGCAGGTCGATGTGGCTGAGGCGCCCGGTCATGTCCAGCAGCTCCTGGGCAGTGGCAATGTCGGCCAGGACGATCCCCTCCAGCGCACGGCGGCTGATGTCATCGGACGCACGAACCAACCCGACGATCTCGACCGTCATGCGATCCGGCCCAATCTGGAGGTCGAGCGTATCACCGACTGCCAGACCGTAGCGCTGGGCCAGCGACTCGGCCAGCAGTACGGTGTTGGGTTTGACCAGGANGCCGGTCACGTTGCCGACCGTCAGTTGGCTCTCACCGATCGCCAGATAGCTGCGGAACGGCGCTTCGGCGAAGGGATCGACGCCGAGCAGGCGCANGGGCTGGTTGTCCAACGCTGGTACACGGACGTAGTCGGTGACGATGGGCGCGCTGTCGGTTACGCCCAGGTCGACGCGAATTTGCCGGTAGAGGGCCTCATCCAGCCCGCGCGAGCCACCCACGATCTGGTGTGTCGCCTTGCCGGCGATGGCGTCGGTCGACAACTGGAACGCCCGGCTGGCGCTGCCGTTGGCCAGGTCGATGGCAACCATCACCGCGACGCCGAGGGCAACGCCGACGAAGAGAAAGCTCTGCCATTTGCGGCGCCAGACGTGGCGAACGCTGGTACGCAGGAGGGAGCGGTTCATGCGGTGATTTGTTCCCGCACGGGCACTTCCCACAGCCCACCGTGCGTGATGCGCAGCACGCGGTCGGCCTGGCTGGCCACTTCCCGGGAGTGCGTGGCCATCAGCAGGGTTTTGTCGGCCTGGCGGGTCAGTTCCAGCAGCAGGGCCAGCACCTGGCGTCCGGTCTCCTCGTCGAGGTTGCCGGTCGGTTCATCGGCCAGGATCAGCGCCGGATCGGCGGCCAGGGCGCGGGCGATCGCCACACGCTGCTGCTCACCGCCGGAGAGGCGGTCGGGGAAAGCCGACTGGCGGTCCGCCAGGCCAACGCTGCAAACCATCGACGCGGCCCTGCGCCGTGCNNGTGACGGGGCGCCGACCAGCTCGAGCGGCAGGAGTACGTTTTCTTTGACCGTCAGGGTAGGGATCAGGTTGAAGAACTGAAACACAAACCCGATGTGTTGCCGGCGGAAGAGGGTACGCGCCTGCTCGGGCAGGCGGGTCAGCGGCTGGCCGGCGATCCAGACCGTGCCGGCGGACACGTCGTCGATGCCGCTGATCAGGTTGAGCAGTGTGCTCTTACCGGAGCCGCTCTTGCCCAGCAACGCGGTGAACTGACCGGCGTAGAAGTCGAAGCTGACCTCGTGGAGGATCGTGTGCTGCACGCCGGCCTCGGTGTAGGTCTTGCTCACGTTCTCCAGGCGTACGACTACCGCGGNGTGGGGCGTCTGCCGCCGCGGGATGGAAACCGTTGCCGCCTGGTTGGGCAATTGCAAGTGGTTGTAACGTCATCGTCAATCTCCCAGCAGCCCCGCGCGGCCGCATTCTCGCCGTCATTGTGCTGAGTTGGACGAGAGAGGGTGGGATGTGGTCACTGGGGTTTGAAGTTTGCACGACTCCCTGGTACAATGATGCCGGCTTTGATTGTACACCATCCATGTCTGGTAGTGAGGATTCTACTTCATTCGATGCATACGAAAAGGAAATTAACGGGGGTGGGCTTACCGAACGCGCGCAAATAATGGATGGCTAAAGATAGTGACCAGTAACAAGAGACCACAATGGTAAATTGGCAACGCTTTATCCCAGTTGATTTTGAATATGACTTTGAGCATGACAAACTGGCCGCCCACCATATCACTTTCTGAGGAAGCGGTTGAATGCTTCTTTTTGATTTCGAGGTTCGGCGTAATAAATCCTATCTTGATCGTTACCAGCTTCTGGGCAGAACGCTTGGTGGACGACGTCTCAAGATCATCTTCCGCTCAAAGCGGAGGGTGTTGTTCGCATCATAACTGGATGGGACATATGAACTCAGAAACCAAACCTCCCAAGAAACTGTCACTCGCTGAGATTGACCAGATCGTGATTTCTCAGGCAGATGACGACACTGCCTGGGAACAGCCGATCTTTGTTGAGCGAAGCACACCGGCCTCGCTGACTCTGCCAGGTGACTTGGCCGCGCGAGCAACCTTTCTGGCGCAATTGCACCGAGCCAAAAGCGTCGAGGAATGGCTTGCACGCGTGATTCAGGAGCGGGTTGAGTTAGAGGAAGCGGTTTTGCAGGGCCAAGCAAGACTTACTCGCAGGGGCGGGCAGAACATCCAACTCACCACCTGTTCAGCTTGGCGCATAACAGAAAGGATGGGTACGATATGTTGAATCTGAACTCTGTCATGATTGGAACGACACGACCCTAGGTGTTGGCAGCCTTCTACGAACAGGTCCTGGCAAGCCGGCCGACATGGTCGATCAGGAACATGGCTTCTATGGCTGGCAGGTTGGCAGCAGCTTCATGGGCATTCTGGAGCATTCCGAAATGAGCGGCAGTACCAAAGACCCGGGACGGATCATGCTCAATTTCGAGACGACGCAGGTCCAGGAGGAATTCGAGAGAATCGTAGCGGCCGGTGTCCAGGCCGGCGACCAGGTGGAGGTCACGACCGAGCTGGACGAGGAGCCGCGCACCGTCGCGGTCCCGGACGACCTGGCGGCGGCGCTGGCCGCGCAACCCGGTGCGGCGGCCGCGTTCGAGCGGTTGTCGTACACGCTGCGCAAGGAATACGTCCGCCAGGTGGAATCTGCCAAGGCGCTAGAAACGCGCGCGCGCATTGCTGGCATTGTGGCAAGACTTACCACACCATAAAGGAGCATCCGCCATTCCGCGCTTCATTGTCGAGGCTCAGCACGTCAAAGAGGTCAGCCTGACCGGCCAGGCTGACCTGGCCTACTGGCAGGCGCGTCTGCAACCCCATGGCTTGTTTCCGTTCACAACTACCGGCCAGGCCGGCGTGGTGATCAGCGCGACCGCGCTCTACGCGATGGGCCGGCACACCAACGAGCTGACCATCGGCGTGCCGGCCTGTGAAGGGCCGGCCGGTGACACGTTCGACGGCATGTTCCTCGTCCAGGCCTTCAATACGTCGCGCCTCTTTGCCTGGATCGAGCGCACCTTCTTCGCCACGCCGTACGACCTGGGCCGCATTGATCTGGCCGACCAGGCGCCGGCCCGCATCGGCCTGACCGACGCCGAAGGCCAGGTCATTCACCTGCAGCAGGCGGCCGGCGCCGTGCGGCTGACCAGCCAGGACGAAGACTGGCAGGGCCCAATCTACCTGCCGCGGCGTAAGGTCGGAGATAGGGGACCCAGCCAATACTTCGTGGCTCGCCTGGCCGGATCGACCGAAGTCTACGCCGCCGACTCGACCACGGTCCATTTCGCCCCACGCCCGCAGTGGCCGGCCGTGCAGTGGCTGCTCGACTCCGGTTGGGTGGCCGAGACCTGGCGCATTCGCCGCGATGCGGTGCATGCCCGTTCACGCACTTTCGAGCGCCCACCTCCCGGACAATCGGCCAGGTCATACTCGTAAATCTATGCGCAGGACACCGACCTGCTATCCATCACCAAACAGCCATCGAGGATTGGCCTGAATGAGATGTTCGCAGGCGGGTCCAATGATCGGCGCCAGCCAACTGCATTGGCGCCAAACTCACCCTATCTATTTGGGACAGACAGCACGGAATAGTAAAATGGATCCAGCCCGCCGCTCCATGGGTGGCATGGATTGGCGAAACGGGGGCATTATGGATTGGTGGAAATATATTACTGTCAACCCGGAAATATGTCATGGTAGAGCCTGCATCACCGGGACACGCATTATGGTTTCGGTTGTGCTCGACAATTTGGCTGCCGGCATCCCGATCGACGAGATTCTGAAGAGTTATCCGTCTCTGTCGCGCGACGCAGTGCAAGCCACGATCAGTTATGCGGCCGAGCTTGCGCGTGAACGTATTGTGTTGATGCCGGCTTGATTGTCATGAAGTTCAAAATCGACGAGAACTTGCCAGTCGAAGTTGCTGATGTTCTTAAGCAGTCCGGTCACGATGCTGTCTCAGTCTATGATGAGGGATTGTCTGGCGAGATTGACCGAGAGATTGGCCGTGTTTGTCAAGAAGAGCCGCGGGCACTTCTGACCTTGGATCTGGATTTTGCGGATATACGTGCCTATCCTCCGCCGCAGTAGGCGGGTATCGTTGCGTTGCGCTGCACGCACCAAGACAAACTGATGGTCCTTGCGCTGACAGAGCGAGTCGCCAAAGCACTGGAGAGCGAGACTCTATCACGGAAGCTGTGGATCGTGGACGAGCAACGCATCAGAATCCACGAATAGTAACCAGAGGCAGCCAGCTCCTACCAGGAACTGGCTGCCTGCAGAACCCCGTGCCGTGATTGGAATTCGTCTGCGCGCCGGTGTTATGATTTTCGCGCCAGTGCTGCGATTAGCTGCCCCTTGACCTTCGCCTGACCCGCCTGGTCGACCGCTTCCATGTCGACGCGCACGCGCCCTTCGCCCGCTTCCTCGTATTTGTCCATCACTGCGCCGCGGCAGGTGATGGCGTCGCCCGNGCGGCTGATGGCGGTGAAGCGCACGGTGAATTTGCGCACCTGGCGCGGNNCGACCCAGTTGCTCACCAACTGACCGAGGAAGCCGGCGATCAGCATGCCGTGGGCAATTACGCCGTTGTTGCCAGCCGCTGCGCCGGCCTCTTCCACGGTGTGGATCGGGTTGAAGTCACCCGAGGCGCCGGAATAGCGCACGAACTGTATCTGGGTGAGGGGATCCTTCACCAGCTCGGGCAGGGCATCCCCCACCTGTACGTCCTCGAAATATGGAGCCATGATGTTCCCCTCCCTCAACGCCGCAGAACCATGGTGGCCCGTGCGATGACGACGACCTGGCCGTCCTGGTTACGGTAGGTGGCCTGCGTCTTGACGAAATCCATGATGCCCGAACGTCCCTCTTTGGTCTCGATGCCCACGATCTCGAGCTGGCCGGTGATATCGTCGCCGGCCTGGAGAACGTCGAAGTATTCGTACTCCTCTTCGCCGTGCAACAGGCGCATGATGTTGCCGCCCATCGCTTCCAGNNGATGCCGCGCGTTTCCGTGCCCCCAGAATCGAAACAGGGTGGGGAACGTTACCGGCGCCACCAGGTCGCGATACCCGGCCGCACGCGNCGCCTCGACGTCGTGAAACAGCGGGTTGGTATCGCCCAACGCCAGCGCCAGTTCACGAATCTTGCTGCGGTCGACCTGGTAGCGGATCGGTGGCAATGTTTTGCCGATGTAACTGGTATCGAGCATGAACCGCCTCCTTGATGTAAGAATCCACAACCTTCGACGCTCAGGGTTCGTAACCGAATAGGTTTCCGTGTTTGACCCTGAAAACACCGGCAGGCGTCGGGGAAAGCGGGAAGTTGTTTCTCTACGAACCCCTGGCTGACCCCTGAACGTCGCGTTCTGCCTCCATCTTATCACAGGTTGCGTGATTCCTGCAACGTTACGCCGCGGCGCGGCATCAACTACGACACGTCGCAGTATCAACCGCGTAGAACGCAAAGAACGCACAGATGTCACAGAAAAGCATCAATTCTGTGCGCTCTATGCGTTCTCTGCGGTGAATCGGTGCTTGCTCAATTCAAGGGCGGCTCGGCATACAGCCGCTGCCCATCGGCAATTGGCGTCACGCTGAAACCCAGCTTGCGGCAGATCGACTCGGTCAGGTAGTTGTCGGCCGCCATTTCGGCGGTGATGTGCTCCAGGCCCTCGTCGCGGCCGATCTGGATCAGGCGTTTGAGCAGTTCCTTGCCCAGGCCCATGCCCTGGTAGTGATCACTCACCAGCATGGTGAAGCGGCCATCGTTGGCGCCCACGATCTTGCTGAGGCGCGCCACCGNCAAAATGGCACGCCCGCTGCCGTCCGGGCTGTCCCCCTTGACCACCAGGGCCACCTCACGGTTGTAATCGTTGAACGCGATGCGTGACAGACGTTCGTGCGCCACCCGCTCGGTGAGAGCGACCGGCCCCATGAAGCGCATGTACACCGTGCGGTCGGACAGCGTCTCGTGAAACTTGACCAACTGTGGCTCGTCCTCCGGCCGGATGGGGCGAATGACCACTTNCGATCCCGGTCTTGGTAACCAGGTCGAAACATACTGCTGCGGGTAGGGCCGGATTGCCAGCTTGGGCGGCTCGTCCTCGGTCACCTCTGGCCCATGGACGACGACCCGCGCATCGAGGGCGATCAGCGAGGGTCGGCCGTCGGCGTGCGGCTCCATGGCCAACAGGGNGTTGATATCCAGCTCCTTGATCCACGGCTGCTCCACCACCAGCTGGCTGAAGTTGACCAAAATCTCGGCCAACTGCGCCATGTCCACCGGTTTACGCCCGCGCACCCCTTTGAGCGCGGTGTAGATCCGCGTCTGCTCCATCAGGCGCTGGGCCAGCGTGGGGTTGAGCGGCGGCAGAGCCAGCGCGCTGTCCTGGACGACCTCGACCAACTGGCCGCCGGCGCCGAAGAGCAGCACCGGCCCGAACTGCGGATCGACGCTGCTGCCGATGATCAGTTCGTACCNCTCGAGCTTGATCATGGGCTGCACTGTGACCCCGTGGAAGTGCTCAGCGCCGACTCGCTCGTGCACCGCGGCCTCGATTCCCCGGTACGCCTCGCGTACGGCCTGGGCGTCGCCCAGGTTGAGCCGCACCCCGCCCACGTCGGTCTTGTGCGTGATCGTCTCCGAATAGATCTTGAGCACCACCGGGTAACCGATGGCATCGGCCTGCTGAACGGCCGCGTCCTCATTGGCGGCGATGACCGTTGGCACGACGGGGATATGGTACGCGGTCAGCAGGTCTTTCGATTCGGTTTCGGTCAGGATCGTCCGCCCCGACTGGCGCACATGCTCGACGATCTGCGTTGNCGCGGCCCGATCCGGTGCGTTGTAGTCGCCGGCGTCGGCCAGGCGCGGCGTTTCGTATATCCCACGCAGGTTGTACGCGTAGCGCCACATATAGTTGAACATGCGCGTCGCGGTGTCGGGGTAGGCGAAGGTGGGGATATTGGCCCGGTTGAGGATTATCTCCCCTCGTCNGACCGATGCGCCGCCCATCCAGCTGGCCAGGACCGGTTTGCCGGTCGACTNGGCCCAGGGGCGCAGCGCTTCCGCGGTGGCGGTCGAATCGGTCATGGCCTGGGNGGTCAGAATGACCAGCAGGCCGTCGCTGTTGGGGCNCTGGGCGGCGATTTCCAGGGACTTCGCGTAGCGTGCGGCGTCGGCGTCGCCCAGAACGTCGATGGGGTTGCCGTGGCTCCAGGCCGGCGGCAAAAACGCATTGAGGTTGGCCATGGCCTCATCGCTGATCTCGGTCAATTCACCGCCGCCGGTCAGAAGCGCATCGGTAGCCAGTACGCCCGGGCCGCCGGCGTTGGTCACGATCGTCAGGCGTTTACCCTTGGGGCGCGGCTGTTTGGCCAGGACTTCGGACATGTAGAAGAGGTCGGAGATGCTGTTGACGCGCAGTACGCCCGAGCGGCGGAAGGCGGCTTCGAGCACCTCATCGCTGCCGGTCAGCGAGCCGGTGTGCGAGGCGGCGGCTTTGGCTGCGCCTTCCGAGCGGCCCGGTTTGATGACGATGATCGGCTTGATCAGGGCAATCTCGCGTGCGGCCGACAGGAACGAGCGTGCGTCACCGATCGTTTCCATGTAGATGACGATGCTCTCGGTGGCGGGGTCGTCGCCCAGGTGGTAGATCAGGTCGCCCCAGCCGACGTCGAGCATCGAGCCGACAGAAACGAAGGCGGTGAAGCCGACGTTTTCACGGAAGCTCCAGTCGAGCACGGCCGTGCACAGTGCGCCGCTCTGGCTGATGAAGCCGACGCTGCCGGGGCGGGCAATAGCGTTGGCGAAGGTGGCGTTCAGGCCGGTCAGCGGATTCATCACCCCCAGGCAGTTGGGGCCGACGATACGCATTTTGCCACGGTTGGCTTCGGCCATGATCTGCTGCTCGAGGGCGGCGCCGGCGGNGCCGGTCTCTTTGAAGCCAGCGGAGATGATGATCGCGCCTTTGACGCCGGCCTCGACGCTCTGGCCGATCAGGTCGGGCACGGTGGGCGCGGNGGTGACGATCACCGCCAGGTCGACCGGGTCGGGCACGTCGTGGATACTGGGATAGGCCTTGATGCCCAGGACGTTGGAGCGCTTGGGGTTGATGGGAAAGACGGTGCCGCCGAAGGNGCTGCTGATCAGGTTCCAGAGGATGGTGCGCCCGACGCTGCCGGCCTTTTCGGTGGCGCCGATGACGGCGACGCTCTGTGGATTGAAGATGGCGCTCAGCGCCTTACGTTCGTACTGCAAGTAGTCGTGTGCGGGATCGAAATGTCGCCCCGGTCCTTGTGCCATTGGGTGTGCCTTTCCTGTACCGTGCAGAATTCAGGGTATCATGCAGAGCTTGTGCGGGAGGGTCGAGCCGGGGTGTTCCCGCCGCTCAACCCTCGATCTGTTTGATCGCATCCACCGCGCTGACGTTGGCGTAGATGACCGACATCAGCCCTGGGAAGTATCTGTCCATCATCAGGTTGTTGGTGATCACGATTGGCCTGATCAAGGCCGGCGTCAGTTCGGTATGGGTAGCGTCGATGCTGGTCTTGTAACGCACCTCGCCATCCGAGAAGTCCAACTCGAAATTACCGAGGGCCATGCCGTAATTGGCGCGCAATGAATTCGGCGATGGCCGGCCGTTTTGGCTCCGGCGTGTTGATGGGCATGACCGAATAGAACAGGAACTGTTCCAGACCCGCGGCCACGCGCACCTGGGCATAACAGGTCCATTTGCCGTTTTCCCCTGGAACGGCAAGCGTAGCACCGGCCGGTCCGGTACTTGCTCGAAATTCCAGTCATCGGCCTGGAAGAAGCCGATGATGGCGGCCAGCAGGCGCTCGGGCGAAGGCGGGGTGGGGGTGCGGCCGGGACTGGTTGCACCGGAACGGGGGCCGGTTCGGGTTGCGGAAGGACGGTTGGCTGAAACTGTTCCATGTTGTCGGCCACCACCGTGAACACCGCGCGTGCCTCTTCGAACCGATAATCCACCGGACTGTTGGCCCAGTATGTCACTGTCTGGCTCTGCCCGGCCGCATTGCTGATCTCCAGCCGGGTACTGACTTCGTCGGGAACCGGCGTGTGGGCGGGGAAGGCGATGGCGAGGACGTCATTCCCGACGCAGACATTGAATACGCGCAGCGCCCGTTCGACGCCCAAGTTCAGCCGAAAGGTTTGGTCCTCCTGGGCGAGGTCGACTTGGGTGATAAAGGCCGCGCCGTCGCCCTGGACGACGATCCGCCGCCCACCCCAAAGGCTATGAATATCATCGAAGGCAACTTTGGCCCCCTGCCAGGTCGAACGGTCGCCCAGAAAGTTCAGCGTCGTATTGGTCATGGTTTCAGCTCCTTGCCTGAACGTGCACAGATGTGGATGCGGGACAGGCAGAGTATATCCATCCGCGGTTTACTTGTCAACCAATGGGCCATGCGCACAGAATTGGAATTGCTGCCGGCGCCGCCAGTTCATTGACGCTCATCCGGCTGGGTGGTATAATCACGCCGCGGCACAGGCCGCCTCCTTGAACCAACGGTGTGAACCAATACTTTCCACCCGACACCCCTGTGTCTTATCTTTCAATTCTGAAAGCGGAGCATGATGAGCCACCAGGAATGGACGCCAGTCACGTTCGAGCATTACGACCACATCGAAGGGCCTTTTTATCACGGGACCATGTCTGTGCTCAAGCCGGGCGACGAACTTACCCCCGGCTTTGGCTCCAATTTCCAGGCGGGCCGGGTCTCGCACAATATCTACTTCAGTGCACGGGTAGAGACCGCGGCGTGGGGCGCGGAACTGGCGTCGGCGCTGGCCGGAAGCGCGGAGCGGGGACACATCTACGTCGTCGAGCCTTTNGGGCCCTTCGAGGACGACCCCAACGTGACCAACAAGCGGTTCGCCGGCAACCCCACCGAGTCCTACCGAACTCGGCAACCATTGCGCGTTGTTGGTGAGGTCGCGCACTGGCAGGGGCACAGTCCCGAAGTACTGAAGGAGATGCTTGATCACCTGGCCCANGCCCGCGAGCANGGGCTTGACGTCATCGAAGACTAGGGTGATGGGTTGACGGCTTGGGGGCATGGCGCACGCAGTAACCCCACCGCCCCGGTGTGCCGCGCAATTGCGTCTTGATGCTGGCCGGGGTATAATGCGCGGCGGTGCACGAACGAAGCCGGCCAGTGTTGCCTGGCTGACTTCGCACCCGACTCCTGTACGCCCCCAGGAACCGGGCATAGCAGCCTTGCAAACGAAATGCGGCGGCGCGCAGCAACACACGGCGGTGCGGAACGTCAGATGGGGCTGCGACCTTCCTATCTCTGGGATTACAGCCTTTGTCGATTTCAGACGCCTCAAAGGACTCGAAAAGCAATGTCGGGTAGAGGAACGTGCGCCGTATCTGCTCCGTATTTTGACAATGCGAACAAGGCAAGATTTCCATGCAAGATCGCTTCTTTGAGCAACCTATCCTGAACTCTCCGTATGCGCACCCTACTCGACACTGGGAACTCGACAGCCACGGTCAGCCGACGCAGCGAATCATCGAGCATCGTCGCAAAGCCGAGTTCATTACGCCAGTTCCCAAGCCCAGAAAACGTAGAGATACGGCCCAGCAGGCGTTCGTATTTGACGAAGGTGCAGGCCTCTCGACCGCGCAGCAGCAGTATGACCCCACGCCGATGATCAACGCTCTCCGACAGCGAGTTGACCAATGGCGTACCATTCCTAATCCCGCCAACTGGAGTGTGACACCTGAAACAGCGCGTTTGCTTCAGCATTGGCGACATCATCCGTTCAACAATACTCGCCCATTCTTCTGCCAGATCGAGGCCGTAGAGACTATCATTTGGCTCACCGAAGTTGCTCCGAACGATAGAAGCGGCAAGGTTTTTCTTGAGCACCTCGCCAATGCTAATAACGACGCCAATCCAGATTTGCTGCGGCTGGCGCTCAAGCTGGCTACAGGCGCGGGCAAGACGACCGTCATGGCGATGATCATTGCCTGGCAAACGGTGAACGCTGTGCGTCGGCCCAACAGCAAACGGTTTACCCGCGGCTTTCTGATTGTTACNCCTGGTCTGACGATTCGCGACCGATTGCGTGTTNNGCTGCCCAATGACCCCGACAGTTATTATCAGAGTCGTGAGCTTGTCCCCAACGACATGCTTGGCGACATCGACCGCGCCAAGATCGTCATTACCAACTATCACGGGTTCAAACAACGTGAGCGCATGGAACTCTCCAGGGGTGGCCGTGCGTTGCTACAAGGCCGCGGCGAAGCCCTCAACACGCTGGAGACTGAAGGGCAGATGATCCAGCGCGTGATGCCCGACCTCATGGGGATGAAGAACATCCTGGCATTGAACGATGAAGGTCACCACTGCTATCGCGAGAAGCCTACCCACGATGATGAGGGGGATCTGGCTGGCGATGATCGGGAGGAGGCTGAAAAGAACAACGAGGCCGCTCGCCTATGGATTTCTGGTCTTGAGGCTGTCAATCGGCAACTCGGACTCGCCAGGGTCATTGATCTCTCGGCAACGCCNTTTTTTCTACGTGGCTCTGGTTACGCAGAGGGGACCCTGTTTCCCTGGACGATGAGTGACTTCTCGCTGATGGATGCCATTGAGTGCGGAATTGTCAAGCTGCCGCGCGTGCCTGTGGCTGACAATATCCCTGGCGAAGAGATGCCAAGATTCCGCAATCTTTGGGAGCATATTCGCACACGGATGCCAAAGAAGGGTCGCGGCAAGGCTAAGACACTCGATCCACTCAACCTGCCGGTGGAGTTGCAGACGGCGCTGGATGCGTTGTACGGCCACTACGAGAAGACCTTCGATCTTTGGCGGCAACACGGCATTCAGGCGCCGCCTTGTTTCATTGTGGTCTGCAACAACACGTCTACTTCCAAACTCGTCTACGACTATATTTTGGGTTTCCACCGCGAGAACCCGGATGGGTCAATCACGTTGGAGAACGGCCGTCTTGCGCTGTTCCGCAACTTCGATGAGTACGGCAATCCATTGGCCCGTCCCAATACCCTGCTGATCGACAGCGAGCANGCCGAATCCGGTGAGGCACTGGATAACAACTTCCGTGCGATGGCCGCGGACGAGATCGAGCGCTTCCGTCGCGAAATCATCGAACGCACCGGTGACGTACGCCAGGCGGAAAACCTCACCGACCAGGACTTGCTGCGCGAGGTGATGAACACCGTCGGCAAGCAAGGGCGACTCGGCGAATCGATCCGGTGCGTGGTTTCGGTGTCCATGCTCACGGAGGGGTGGGATGCCAATACAGTGACGCACGTGCTGGGTGTGCGGGCCTTCGGGACGCAGTTGTTGTGTGAGCAGGTGATCGGGCGAGCGCTGCGCCGCCAATCCTATGACCTCAATGAAGATGGCTTGTTCAATACCGAATATGCCGATGTGCTGGGTATTCCGTTCGACTTTACCGGCAAGCCGGCTGTCGCGGCACCGCAGGTACCACGCGAGACGATCCATGTACATGCTGTGCGCCCCGACCGTGACGCCCTGGAAATCCACTTNCCGCGCGTCATGGGGTACCGCGTCGAATTGCCAGAAGAACGGTTGACTGCTCAGTTCAACGATGACTCGATCCTTGAACTGACGCCTGACCTCGTCGGCCCTTCCATCACTCGAAACGCGGGCATCATCGGGGAAGAGATCGATCTCAGCCTGCAGCATCTGCAAGACATCCGCCCGTCGACGCTGCTCTTTCACGTCACCAGGCGCCTGCTCTATACCAAGTGGCGCGATCCGGGCGAGGAACCCAGGCTGCATTTGTTCGGCCAGCTCAAGCGTATCACGAAGGAATGGCTCGCAACGTGCCTGGTCTGCAAAGGTGGCACCTATCCCGCTCAACTGATGTACCAGGAGCTGGCCGATATGGCCTGTGAGCGCATCACGGCCGGAATCACGCGTGCGTTTCAGGGCGAACGGCCAATCAAGGCTGTACTTGACCCCTACAACCCCACTGGCTCCACCCTGCACGTCAACTTCAACACGTCGAAGATGAGTCGCTGGCAGACCGATCCGCGCCGCTGCCACATCAATTGGGTCATTCTCGACAGTGACTGGGAAGCCGAGTTCTGCCGCGTCGCCGAATCTCACCCACGCGCGNNAGCCTACGTCAAGAATCAGAACCTTGGCCTGGAGGCGCCCTATCGTTACGGATCGGAAATGCGACAGTATCGCCCCGATTTCATTGTGTTGGTAGATGATGGCCGTGGCGCCGACGACTTGTTACACCTGATCGTGGAGGTGAAGGGGTATCGCCGTGAGGATGCCAAAGAAAAGAAGTCCACGATGGAGACCTACTGGGTGCCGGGCGTGAATCATTTCGGCACACATGGTCGTTGGGCCTTTGCTGAATTCACAGAGGTCTACCAAATGGAGGCCGATTTCGCGGCCAGAGTCGAGAGCGAGTTCGACAAGATGCTTGCCCTCCATATCGCCCCGTAGGGGCGCTTGATTCGAGCTTCGGTGTACGCACATTCTCGTGTCCCGTGGGAACGTATGACCCTGGTCGAGGGGCGCCGATTGTATCGCGTCCCGTAGGGACGTATGACCTTAGTCCGAGGGGCGCCGATTGTATCGCGTCCCGTAGGGACGTATGACCTTAGTCCGAGGGGCGCCGATTGTATCGCGTCCCGTAGGGACGTATGACCCTAGTCCGAGGGGCGCCGATTGTATCGCGTCCCGTAGGGACGTATGACCTTAGCCCGAGGGTCGCCGATTGTATCGCGTCCCGTAGGGACGTATGACCTTAGCCTGAGGGTCGCCGATTGTATCGCGTCCCGTAGGGACGTATGACCTTAGCCTGAGGGTCGCCGATTGTATCGCGTCCCGTAGGGACGTATGACCTTAGCCCGAGGCCCCCAAATGTGTCGCGTCCCGTAGGGACGCCTGAATTGTGGGATAGATGAATTTGAGGGAAACGCGATGACGACATACACCATCGGCAAATCGGTCGAAGCCCTGAAACATACCGACGCCACGCGCAAGAACATCCCCACCGCCGAGTACCAGTCCGTGCTGCGGCAGGAAGAGCAGGACCCCCTGCGCGTCGCCTACGAGCGGCGCAACCGCGACCTGGACCCGCAGCTCGTTTGGCGCGGCAAGGATGTGCAGGATTGGAGCGACCTGGTCGTCCACGCACCGCCGCTCTACATCCAGGAGAAGGTGCACCCCAAGGTGCTGGTGGATGACCTGGTGCGCCAGACCGCGCTGGCGAGAACCCGGCAACCGGGCACACAGCTCGACCTTTTCGCCGATTTCAACGGCCTGCCCAGCGAGGAGGCCAAAACGGAGTTCTACCAGCACGACCAGAACTGGTCGAACCGCATGATTCTGGGCGACTCCCTGCAAGTGATGGCGAGCCTCGCCGAGCGCGAGGGGTTGCGCGGCCAGGTGCAGTGCATCTACATCGATCCGCCCTACGGCATCAGGTTCAACAGCAACTTCCAGTGGAGCACCACCAGTCGCAACGTCAAGGATGGCAACGCCGCTCACATCACCCGCGAGCCGGAGCAGGTCAAAGCCTTTCGCGACACCTGGCGCGACGGCATTCACTCTTACCTCACTTACCTGCGGGACCGGTTGACCGTGGCACGGGACTTGCTCACCGAGTCAGGTTCGATCTTCGTGCAGATTGGGGATGAGAATGTGCATCGGGTCCGGGCAGTGATGGATGAGGTGTTTGGAGAGGAGAACTTCATAAGTCTAGTCACTATTCAGAAAACAGGCCAGTCAGGATCAGCGTCAAGAAACTCTGTGAGTGACTTCATAGTATGGTTCGCAAAATCTGAGAAGTGCAAAATAAGAGAGCTTTTCATCAGTAACCCTTTCGATCCTCGTATTCATACGGATTACCGATTCTTGAGAGAAGCTAATCTCACGCATCGTACGATGTCACAAGCGGAGCGTAATGGTGAGGTTAGTCTTCCGGACGATGCGCTGCCATATCAGTCGGTTTCGGTGAATTCAGAAGGATCCNNGTCAAGCAACACGGACTTGAAGGTGACGATCGAAGGTCGCGAGTTTGAGTGCCCGCGAAATAGACATTGGTCAGTTGATCCGGCAGACATTGAAAAGGTGTGGCGGATGGGCTATATCGAAGCGCAAGGTAACACACCAAGNGCGAAGAGACTTTTCCATCAGTCACCGGTTTCCTCCTTAACCAACATATGGGTTGATCTGATGGGTGCNACAGGCCCAATCTATGTAGTGCAAACAAACTCGAAAATTGTCGAACGCTGCATCCTAATGACCACCGACCCCGGCGANTCCGTCCTTGACCCAACCTGCGGTTCGGGCACCACGGCCTATGTTGCCGAGCAGTGGGGCCGGCGCTGGATCACCATCGATACCNNTCGCGTGGCGCTCGCCCTGGCCCGCGCCCGCCTGATGGGCGCACGCTACCCCTACTACCTGCTGGCCGATTCACGCGAGGGCCANGCCAAAGAGGCCGAAGTCACGCGCCGCGCCAGCTCGCAGCCGGTGGCCGGCCGTATTCGCCAGGGTTTCGTCTACCAGCGCGTTCCGCACATTACGCTCAAATCCATCGCCAACAACGCCGAGATCGACGTGATCTGGGAGAAGTGGCAGGCGACCCTGGAGCCACTGCGCGCCAGCCTCAACGCCGCGNNTAAGCAGCAGTGGCAGGAATGGGAGATTCCCCGACAGGCCGAAGATCCGTGGCCGCCCGCCGCCGCCCGCCTGTTCGACCAGCTTCAGGCCGGGCAAGTGCGCGAGGACGACGCCAACGCCCGTAAGATCGCCGCCTGGCTGCAAGAACTCAATCGTACGCTCGGTCGCAGTTATACCCTGGCCAGCCTGCCGCAACGTGCGGCTGACCCGTGGCCGAAAGACGCCGCCCAAATTCACGCCGATTGGTGGGCTGCCCGCATCGCTCGCCAGCAAGAGATCGATGCCTCTATCGCCGCCAAAGCCGAATTTGAGTACCTCTACGACAAACCCTACGAGGATAAGAAGCGCGTGCGTGTGGCTGGTCCGTTTACAGTCGAGAGCCTTTCGCCCCATCGCGTACTCGGCGTCGATGAGGACGACGANGCGATCGACGCGCTCAAAGAAGGCGGCGTTGCGGGCGAAGGGCAGGACTTCCCTCGNATGATTCTGGAAAACCTTAAGTTCGCCGGGGTGCAGCAGGCGCACAAAGAGGACCGGATCATTTTTACTTCGCTGACGCCTTGGCCGGGCGAGCTGGTCTGCGCCGAGGGGCGGTTCACAAGTGATCAGTGGTCAGTGATCGGTGGTCAGGCAGGGGTCCCTGGGGCGGAAAAACGCGCCGCTATCTTCATCGGTCCGGAGTTCGGTACCGTTACCCGCCCCGACCTGGTGCAGGCCGCGCGCGAGGCCGGTGACGCCGGCTTCGATGTGCTCATTGCCTGCGCCTTCAACTACGAGGCCCATACGACTGAGTTCAGTAAACTCGGCCGTATCCCCGTGCTCAAGGCGCGTATGAACGCCGACCTGCACATGGCCGGCGAACTCAAAACTACCGGCAAAGGCAACCTCTTCGTCATCTTCGGTGAACCCGACATCGAGATCCTGCCGGCCACAGGCAACCAGGTACGCGTCAAAATCAACGGCGTGGACGTCTTCCATCCCAACACCGGCGAAGTGCGCAGCGATGGCCCGGAAGGCATCGCCTGTTGGTTCATCGACACCGACTACAATGAGGAAAGCTTCTTCGTGCGCCATGCTTGTTTCCTCGGCGCCAACGATCCGTACAGCGCGCTCAAGACGACCCTCAAGGCTGAGATCAACGAAGAAGCCTGGGCCACACTCAATCGTGCTATCTCCCGCCCCTTCGACAAACCCAAATCTGGTCGCATCGCCGTCAAGGTGATCAACCACCTCGGCGATGAGGTGATGAAGGTGTTCAAGGTGAGCTGATGGAATTTCTGATTGCTGATACGTTCACTGATAGCCTCGCCCGCTTGAGTAGTGAGGCTCAGAAGGCTGCCAAGATGACTGCCTTCGACTTGCAGATCAACCCGGTCAGCACCGGTATGGGCTTGCATCGGATCGATCGGGCCAGGGATAAGAACTTCTGGTCGGCGCGGGTAAATGACGATGTCCGCCTGATCGTGCATCGAACCGCCAATCGACTGATGTTGTGTTACGTGGACCACCACGACGACGCCTATGCCTGGGCGGAGCGTCGCAAGATCGAGGCGCACCCCAAAACCGGCGCCGCGCAACTGGTAGAAATCCGCGAACGGATCGAAGAGATCACGATNCCGCGCTATGTGGAAGTGGAACGCCCCGCGCCAAAGCGTCTCCCCCTGTTCGCCACGCTAAGCAGTGACATGCTGCTGACCTATGGCGTACCGCTCGAATGGTTAGGTGAAGTCCAGACGGTCGATACTGAAGACGGCCTGCTCGAACTATGCGATCATTTGCCGAAGGAAGCTGCCGAAGCCTTGTTGAACCTGGCCGTTGGTGCGATCCCGCAGCCCGTACCGTCGACGGTCGCGACCTCTAACCCGTTTGCCCATCCCGATGCTCAACGCCGCTTCCGTGTGGTGCCCAATATCGAAGAGCTNGAGCGTGCACTGGACTCCCCTTGGGAGAAATGGACCGTCTTTCTCCACCCGGCGCAGCGTGAGGCGGTCGAGCGCGATTACGGTGGCNNCCCGCGCATCTCTGGCTCGGCGGGTACCGGCAAGACCATCGTTGCGCTGCATCGAGCTGTCTTCCTCGCTCGTAACCATCCCGACGCCCGAGTGCTGCTTACGACCTTCTCCGATGCGCTGGCGAATGCGCTGCAAGGCAAACTCAAGCAACTTGCCGGCAACGAACCCAAAGTGGCTGAGCGGGTCGAAATCTATGCGCTCGACGCGGTGGGTCGGCGGCTGTACGGCTTGAACGTCGCCCGGCCTCAAATTGCCACGCCCGAGATCATTGTGCAGTTGATACAGGAGGCGTCCCACGAAGCCCTGGACACACGNTTCAGCCTTAATTTCCTGACGGCGGAATGGGCCGATGTCGTGGATGCCTGGCAGTTGGAGACGTGGGAAGCGTATCGCGATGTGGCGCGACTGGGCCGCCGGACGCGCCTGCCAGAGAAACAGCGTGAAGTGCTCTGGACGGTCTTCGCACGGGTGCGGGCTGGCTTGCAGGCCCGAGGCCAGATCACGCAAGCCGCCGTGTTTTCTCAATTGGCAGCGCATTTCACCGCGACCAGGCGTCCGCCGTTCGATTTTGTGGTCGTAGACGAAGCCCAGGATCTCAGCGTGGCACAGCTGCGCTTCTTTGCCGCGCTCGCCGCAGGTCGCCCCAACNNGGGCTTCTTTACCGGTGATTTGGGGCAGCGCATCTTCCAGCAGCCCTTCTCGTGGAAGGCGCTCGGCGTCGACGTGCGGGGCCGCTCCCGGACGCTTCGCATCAACTACCGGACATCCCATCAGATTCGAGCGCAGGCCGACCGATTGTTGGGACCGGAAGTCAGCGATGTGGACGGCAATACAGAAGAACGCCGCGGGACGTTTTCGGTCTTCAACGGGCCGGAACCGACGATCAAGGAACTTGATACGATGGATGCGGAAAACGAGGTGGTCAGCACCTGGCTCAAAGCACGCAAAACCGAAGGAGTCAAGCCGCACGAGATGGGTGTGTTCGTGAGGTCCGCTGACCAGTTGGCGCGNGCGCGAGCTTCGGTGGAAGCTGCGGGGCTTTCCTACAGTGTGCTCGATGATCAGATGGAAACGACCAGCGGTTACACCTCAATCGGCACTATGCACCTGGCTAAAGGGCTGGAGTTTCGTACTGTTGCCGTTATGGCTTGTGATGATGAGGTGATCCCACTCCAGCAGCGCATCGAGACCGCCACCGATGGCAGCGAACTCGAGGAGGTCTACACCACGGAACGGCATCTGCTCTATGTGGCATGTACCCGTGCCCGTGATCATCTACTGGTGACGGGTGTCCGTCCGGCCTCGGAGTTTCTTGCCGATCTGATGGCATGAATAATCAAAACCTGACGATCTGACCGTTTGACGTGTCTCAAAGTCTCTGCCGAGGTATCTTCGATACCGCGAGATGGTATCTAGACATATCGAGGGGCATCTGCACAGTGACACGTTTGGGCGAACCACGGTCAAGATACTGGATGAAGAGATCACAGATTTTGAGACGCTCCGGAGACGCCCGAATTCTCAGAGGAAGCGCAGCTGACCATGAACCTCGATCTGGTGCCGTATCTTGAGCCATTCGATCTGACTTCCAAGCAGATTGAGAGAATCGATCGTTTGCTCACAAGCCGACTACATTGGTGGGGCATCGATGATACCGATCTGGCTCTACGGGTGGCCATTATTGCAGCACCTGGCCAACTGACCAAACTTTCTCCGGAAGCTTTCGAGCTTCTGGAGCGCTGCCAAAATCGAGTGTGGGCTTTTCACAACAAGCCTGACGATCACTTTGGTATCTCGCGGCGCACTTTCGGTCAACTCTTTTGCCTGCTTTTGAAACTTGACCTGATTGTCGAAGGCAACACCCGACAGAAGCTAAGCAGCAGCAAGAAAGTCACCCAACTGAGGTCCCTTCTTTAGGAACGCGGCCTGCCGGCGAAAGGACTCAAGGAAACACTCGTCGACAGGCTGGTTGAAGACCGAGCCAAGAAGAACTAAGCCATCTTGTTACGGACGTAACCCTGTTCACGGCAACTCCGGCAGGTCATGAAGCACTGAGAGTCCTTCGCAAACTCTCGATCACGCTTGGTGGCGCGATCTGGCAGGCTCTGGCAGGAAACACAGTGCTAACAGGCGACTCAACAAGCGGCAACCTGGTGATCACCCCCATGATGAAGCTGCGCGGACGGTGTGCCGCAGCCAACCGCGATCGCCTACCTCTCGCTGGTCGTCGACCTGAGTTGCCATCGGCGTGAATTGCTGATATACTCCACCGAACTTCTGTGCTAACGGAATTCTCAGCGGGAGACCACCCACCTTGGCCCAGCTCAGCCTCGATCCACCCGATACGGAACCGCTGTGTTCCGGTTGCGCTCCACCTCTGCCGGCCAGCGGGTACGGCAGGCGGGGCAGAGCGGCAAGCGACCGCATGGCGCACCTGCTGGCGGAGGACCTCGACTTCCACCAGCACACCAGTAGTTACGCCACGCACAACCTGCATGCATTCCCGGCCAAGTTCCCGCCCCAACTGCCGCCGCTTCATCGACGCGCTGACCGATCGCCACGACACGGTGCTCGACCCCATGATGGGCCCGGCACAACGGTCCTCGAGGCCTACCTGGCCGACCGCCGCAGCCTGGGCTTCGATATCGACCCGCTGGCGCTGCTGCTGGGCGCGGTCAAAGTCACGCCGCTCGACGTTACACGGGCCGCGGCGATCGGCGTTGCAGCCCTGGAAGATGCCCAGCACCGGCTGCACGCCGACCCCGATGCCCTGCGCCAGGAACTCGACCGCCGGTTCGACCCCGGAGCCGGGCGTTCATCGACTACTGGTTCTCACCGGCCACGCAACTGGAACTGACCGCCCTGCTGTTGGCCATCGAGACTGTGCCCGACGCATCCCTGCGCCGCTTTTTGGAACTGGCCTTTTCCGCCATCATCATCACCAAATCGGGCGGCGTCTCGCGGGCGCGACCTGGCGCACACCCGCCCGCACCGCGTCACCGATAAACCGCCGCGGTCGGCCTTCGCAGCCTTTCGCAAACGCAGCAGAATGTGGCCAGCCTGGCCCAGCCGCCGGCCGACCGTACACCGGCCATCGTACGCCGGCGACGCACAGGCCCTGCCCTTGCCCGATACCTCGGTCGATCTCATCGTCACCTCACCGCCCTACGCCTCGAACGCCATCGACTACATGCGCGCCCACAAGTTCTCCCTGGTCTGGCTGGGGCGCCCCATCGCCGCACTCACCCAACGGCGCAAGGACTGCATCGGCGGCGAAGCGGTCGACGTCACACGCTTCTGAATCGTTGCCCGCGTACACCGAAAACACCGTGCAGCGCCTGGAGGCGATCCACCCGAAAAAGGCGCCATGCTGCGACGCTACTATTCGGAGATGACGCGTGTGATCCGTGAGATGGTGCGTGTACTGAACCACGACCGCGTGGCGGCCTGGTGGTTGGCTCCTCGATCATGGCTGGTATGAACACCATGACTCACGAGTGCCTGGCCGACATTGGCCGCCACCTGGGCTTCGACGACGCGCAGATCGCCGTCCGCCGCCTGGACCGTAATCGCCGCATGATGCCGGCGCTTGGGCGGCGACCGCGCAAGCCAGATTGAAGAACGTATGCATGAAGAGTACGTGATTGGGTTTGTCAAATGAAAACGTTCACCCATTTCCTTCCCGGCATTACCCTGACCGGCCACGAGTTCCAGGTACCACTCGACTACGCACACCCGGCTGGCCCGCACATCACGGTCTTCGCCCGTGAAATGGTCGCCGCCGGCAAAGAATCGGCCGATCTACCCTGGCTGGTCTTCTTCCAGGGTGGGCCGGGGTTCGGGTCGCCGCGCNNCCCGATGCCCCACCGGGGTNNCTGGTACCGCCGCGCCGTGCAGGACTACCGTGTGCTGCTGCTCGACCAGCGCGGCACCGGGTTGAGCACGCCGGCCACCTTTCAAACCCTGGCCAGCCTGCCAACGCCCCAGGCGCAGGCCGACTACCTCAAACACTTCCGCGCCGACAACATCGTGCGCGATGCGGAGCAAATCCGCGCTGAACTGCTGGGCGCCGATGTGCCGTGGAGCGCGCTCGGCCAGAGTTACGGCGGCTTCTGCCTGGTGACCTACCTCTCCCTGGCCCCCGCGGGCCTTAAAGAGGCCATGATTACGGGCGGGTTACCCTCCGTGGTGCGCCCGGTCGATGACGTCTACCGGGCAACCTACCCCCGGGCCGCGGAGCAGAACCGACGCTACTTCACGCGCTACCCCGAGGATGCCGGCCGGGCACGCNNGATCGTGGAATACCTGGCGACCCATGAAGTCAGCCTGCCCGACGGCGGATACCTGACNCCCCGGCGCTTTCAGCAGCTCGGTTTGGCCTTCGGCGCCAGCGATGGCTCTGAAAAGGTGCATTACCTGTTGGAAGAGGCGTTCGTTGCCGGGCGCAGTGGACGCGAACTCAGTTACGGATTCCTGCGCGGCGTCATGGCCGCGCACGCTTTCGACACCAACCCGATCTACGCGCTGCTGCACGAGGCGTGTTACTGCCAGGGCGAGGCGTCACGCTGGTCGGCCGAACGGGTGCGGGCCGAATTTGCCGAGTTTGGGTTGGATGCCGAGCGGCCCGTTTTCTTCACCGGTGAGATGATCTACCCGTGGATGTTCGACGACTACGCCGGCCTGCGCCCACTGCGTGAGGCGGGGCAGATCCTGGCCGAGTATGCGGACTGGCCGCCGCTGTACGACGTGGCGACCCTGCAGGCCAACCGGGTACCGGTCGTGGCTCTGATCTACTACGAGGACATGTACGTCGCGCACACCCTCGCCGCCGAAACGGCCGCAACCATCGCCGGCATCAAGTGCTGNGTGACCAACGAGTACGCCCACAACGGCCTGCGCACCGATGGCGAGCGCATCCTGGACCGCCTCATCGGCATGGTGCGCGGCGTGGTCTGACTTCGGTTATCGATCAGCAGTCCGGCGGGTGCTGTGCCAGCCGCTACGGCATACCCGCGGTGGCCAACGGCGGGTTGCCGAGGGCCTCGGCCATCGGCGAACGGCGCGGACTGCCCGTGCACAAGGAGGGCTTGACACGGCGCCGGTTCGCGGTCGGGGGCGATTCAGAGCCGGGCCACGCACAGGCCGAGCTGGCGGCGCAGCTTGGGGTGGTTGAGTTGCTTCCACAGCGCAGGGACGCGCCGGTGCAGGCGCTGAATTTGGTCCTCCTGGTGCTCCAGGTAGCGCACGACACCCACCACGTCCGGCTGGACNNACGCACGCAGCAGGGGTAGACCGGTCGTCTCACGCAGATAGTCGCTCAGCAGGTGCAGCGCGACGTCCGCGTCGTGCAGGTCGCCCAGCGCATCCTGGGCGTTGGTCAGGGTGGCGATGGCCAATTCCGCCTCTGGCCCCAACACCTCTCGGAAGAACTCCAGCAGGTAACGCAGGCCCTTGATTTCGATGCGCAGCTGATGCAGCACCGTCATGGGCGCCCGCTCGAGCACCCACTCATAGCTGCGCACCGTTTCGTACGACCGCCACACCGTGCTGGGCACGACATGCCCCACCAGGATGCGGACCGGTTCATGACGTTTAACGCTCAGCGCGCCCAGGTCGGGCGTCTTGACGAAGACCTCGCACGTTTTCTTGAACTCGTTGAAGCGGTTGCTGTCCAGGTGGGCCAGCATCGCCCTCCGTGCAACCTCCCGCTGGACTTCCCAGGNCCGCGCAGGCCATCCAGGCCGGCGCGCTCGTCGGGGGCAGTTTTTGGTGTAGCTGTGCAGCTTGTTGAGCAGGACGTCCAGGTCACGCACCTGGCCCAATGCACGCCCGGTGCGGCGCAGGCCACGCATGATCGGCTTGACCGTGTCATCGTCGTAGAATGGTTCGAAGATGCGCATCGCTGCCCGCATACGGCGCGCCGCCACCCGCATGTCGTGCAACTGCTCGATGTCGTCGCCCTGGCGGGTGCCCTTTTCGTAGCGCAGCATACGGCGAAAGTGAAAACGGAGCACTTTGCGGCCGGCCTCGCTCATGCGATCGTCGCTGCGCACCCCGGTGATTTGGGCGCTTTACCGGTGCTCCGCCCCCGCCAACGCGGCGACCGGCGCGAGCGCTCGGCCACCGGTATGCCGCTGTGAATCAAAGCCAGCCCANNGCTTGGAACGCCTCTCGGGCTGCAGCATGGGAAAAGCCGTGTGCAACGCCTCGCTCAATTCCTGNNGAGCCGACTCCGTACCGGTTGCCGCCAACTCGATCTCGACTATCCAGAGCGGCTGGGTGACGCCGACCAGCTCGACATGATCGAGCGTGACCTCAGCCACGGTGCGATCCGCTGCCTGGACCACCCGAATGTGGCGCTCCTGTTGCAGGCGGGCCAGCTGGACGAGCGGGTCGTCGCCCACCAGCATCAGGGCCAGGTCGCGGGCCGACCCCGCCGGCCAGTCGTGGGGATCGGACGGCCCCAGTAGGGCTACTTCGACTTCCGTGCGCTGGTGCAGGCCGCGGTTGACTTCGTCACGCTGGTTGTGCAGGCCCTTGATGGTTGCCAGCCAGGTATCTCCCGACCGCTGGCGCAGCCGGCAGACGTAACCGGCGCGCAGGATGGCGTACTCCGGCGTGTCCAGGTAGAAGTCATCGTCCTGGCGCACGCCGGCGTCCAGCCAGGTAAACGGGCCAAATCCGGTCTGCGCACACAGCCGCTCGAAACTGGCGGCGTCGGGCACGGTCAACTTGTATTCGATTTCCTGGGGTAGTCCGGTCAGGGTGGCCGGCTCTGCTTCACTGTGCATGGTGTCCCTCCAGCGCGCCTTCACGAATCATCCAGGCCGGGAGCGGTTCACCCGTGGTTTGGGCGCAGCGCCTCTGATGCCACGCCCGATTTCGTTTGACGAGGTCAGGCTTCCGGCTCTGGATCGATCTCGAAGCTGCGGAAATAGGAATGAAGGTATTGTACCAAATTGGCATGATAACGCCAAGTCCTCGCCTCGATCATTCGCCAGGCTTCCCGTTCGCCCTGAGCGTGTCGAAGGGCGAGTTCGTCCCAACCTGAGTTGCGTCCGCAACGCGGGTGCGTTGACGCCTGTTGGCTGGCATGTTATAATAGCGATAATCGTTGATACCCGGCCATACGGCGAGACACCTCGCGCCTCGAAAGTGAAAGCAGGGCAACCATGAATGAAACCCAACAATCCACCGTCACTACGTTGTGGGCCACTGTGTCCGGGCTGATCGAAGCGGTCCATCGAATGGATGCACGCCGTGTGCGACCCTGCGTGGCGCCCGAGAGCCGCTCGAGACGCTGCTTGACGTGTTTGGCGTGGGTGGGTTGGTGCCGCTGTTCTACACCCACGTCGCCGGTGGTGGCCACTATCCAAACCGCCTGGCGCTGGCCGGCGACAGCGAGGCTTATTTCGAGGTAGGGCGCTGTCGCAACCCGCAAGAGCCGCGGACGACCACCTGGGCGTACACCTCGCTGCACATGCAGCACACCCCGCCGGCTGGCTGGTCGCCGATTTACGACCTACACCGTTGGGCGCCCCGTTCAGCCGCCACGATCTGGAGCAGGCGCTGACCAGCGAATCGGTGGACGTCACCGTGTACAAGCTGCTGCTGGGCCGGCTCTACATGAAGCCGCACAAAAATGCCACGCTCGATGCCGTCGAAACGTCGTTGGTGGACGGTATGCCCAAGGCCCAGTTTGGCCTGCTGGAACAGACACGTGCGCTGATGCTGTGGCGGCACTACAGTCGCCACGACGACAACCCTGACCTGGATATGGCGCCGGCATGGGCGGCGGCGATCGAGCAGATTGTGGCCAACCTGAATGGCCACCACCTCAGCACAGACCGGGCGGCCCAGATGTACGAAGTGGCCGAGGCGGCGGTCGAAGAACGGCGTATGACCCTGGTGACGGCGCTTGCCATTCGTGATCAGGATGAACGTTACACGGTGTTCGATACCACACCGGCTATCAGTGACCAATAACCAGCCGCCGTGATCGCGACGAACGGCTGAGCACGGCTATGGGGGCAAAAAGAACATGCCACTCCTCCCAGAACTAGCAGCCGCCGACCTGTATCGGCCCTGTGATCCAGCCCAATTCGACTTCGACTCGACAGCCGAACTGGCCGACCTGACCGTCTTTGTGGGCCAACCACGGGCACGCGAGGCCATCGACTTCGGCATTGGCATCAAAAACNNCGGCTACAACCTGTACGCCCTCGGCCCGGCCGGCACGGGCAAACGAACGCTGGTGCACCGCCTGTTCGAGGAGCAGGCCACCCACGACCCCGTACCCGCCGACTGGTGCTACGTCAACAACTTCGAGCAGCCGCACTGCCCACACGCCCTGGAACTGCCCGCCGGACGCGGCATCGACTTTCAGCGCACGATGAAAGGGCTGGTGGAGGCGGTGGCCAGTGCCTTGCCGGTGGCGTTCGAGAGCGAGGAGTACCAGACACGCNNCCAGGTCATCGTCGAGGAGTTCAAAGAGCGCCAGGCCCATGCCTTCGAGGCCATGCAGAAGCGCGCCGAAGAACGCCAGATCGCCCTGCTGCGTACACCGGCCGGCCTGGCCTTCGCCCCGGTGCGCAACGGCGAGGTCATGTCGATCGAGGAGGTGCAGAAACTCAGCGACGACGACCGCGCCAAAATTCAGAAAGAGGTCGACGCCCTGCAAGAAGAGATGGCCCGCCTGGTGCGCCAGTTCCCGGCCTGGCAGCGCGAGATGCAGGAGAAGATGACCCGCCTGAACCGTGAGATGGCCAGTTTTGCGGTCAGCGGCCTGATCAGCGATATGCGTGAGAAGTTCGCCGACGTGCCTGGTGTGGTGGCTTACCTGGACACGGTGCAGGCTGATGTGATCGAAAACGCCCGCGATTTTCTGCCGCCGCCATCCGCGAGCGCCGACGGTGAGCCGAGCCACCGGTCACCCGACGACCGGCCATCCCTGCGCCGCTACTACGTCAACCTCTTGGTCGATCACAGCGGTTCTACCGTCGCCCCCGTGGTCAGCGAGGACAACCCGACCTTTCAGAACCTGGTGGGTCGGGTGGAGTACGTGCAGCAGATGGGCGCGCTGGTTACCGATTTCAGCCTGATCAAGGCCGGCTGCCTGCACAGAGCCAACGGCGGCTACTTGATCCTCGATGCACGCGAGGTGCTGCTGCAGCCCTACGCCTGGGAGGGCCTGAAACGCACCCTCAAGGCTGGCCAGTTGCGCATCGAATCCCTGGGCCAGCTCCTCAGCCTGATCAGCACGGTGTCGCTGGAGCCGGAACCGATCCCACTCCGGGTCAAGGTTGCCCTGGTGGGTGACCGCATGCTGTACTACCTGTTGTACAACCTGGACCCCGACTTTGGCGAGCTGTTCAAGGTGGCCGCCGATTTTGCCGAAGAAATGGACCGCACACCGGAGAACCAACGCCTGTACGCGCAGCTGCTGGGCACTCTTGCGCGCCGCGAGGGTCTGCGCGCNCTCGACCGCAGCGCGGTGGCACGCGTGATCGAGCACAGCGCACGCGCCATCGGTGACGCCGAAAAGCTTTCGACCTGGATGCGCGGCATCAGTGACCTGGTGCTGGAGGCCGATTACTGGGCCGACCGCGCCGGCCACGACGTGATGACGGCCGACGACGTGCAGCACGCCATCGATGCCACGGTCTATCGCAGTGACCGGGTGCGCGAGCGCCTGCTGGCCGAAGTGGTACGCGGCACTGTCCTGATCGACACGCAGGGTGCGCAGGTGGGCCAGATCAACGGCCTGTCGGTGCTGACGTTGGGCAATTTCAGTTTCGGGCGGCCATCGCGCATCACAGCCCAGATCCGCCTGGGGCGCGGTGAAGTCATCGACATCGAACGCGAAGTCGAGCTGGGCGGGCCGATCCACTCCAAAGGGGTGCTGATCCTGTCCAGCTACCTGGGTGCACGTTACGCCGCGGACACACCCCTGTCGCTGGCCGCCAGCCTGGTCTTCGAACAGTCCTACGGCGGAATCGAGGGCGACAGCGCTTCGTCCGCCGAGCAGTACGCCCTGCTGTCGGCCATTGCACAGGCGCCCATCAAGCAGTCGCTGGCCGTCACCGGGTCGGTCAACCAGCATGGTCAGGTGCAGGCGATTGGCGGGGTCAATGANAAAATCGAGGGCTTCTTCGACCTGTGCACCGCCCGCGGTTTGACCGGTGAGCAGGGTGTGCTGATCCCGGTCTCGAACATCAGGCACCTGATGCTGCGGCAGGACGTGGTCGCGGCCGTCGCCGCCGGCCAGTTCCACATTTACCCCGTGGCAACGATCGATCAGGGCATCGAACTGCTGACGGGACTGCCGGCCGGTGAGCCGGATGCCGATGGCCGGTTTCCGGCCGACTCGCTCAATGGACGGGTCTGTGCGCGCCTGGCCGAGCTGGCGAACAAACGCGCGAGCTTTGGCAGCCCGGGCCAGGAGCACGAACGGGCTCAAGCCGTGAACGATACCGCGGCGGCCCGTGGTCATTCGCCGCATTCTGGTGGCGTTGGATGCCTCGCCGCACAGCCTGGTGGCGTTGGGCGCGGCGGTCGAGTTAGCGGCGCATTTTAAGGCCGACCTTCTGGGGCTGTTCGTCGAAGACATCAACCTGCTGCGCCTGGGCGACCTGCCCTTCTCGGACGANGCCGGCCTCGTATCAGCCATCCGCCGCTCCCTGGAAACGACCGACGTCGAGCGCCAGCTGCGCGCGGGCCATCGAGGTGCGCCGCGCTTGCAGGCGATGGCCGACCGCNNCCAGGTGCGCTGGGAATTCCAGCTGACGCGCGGTCCGATCGCGGAGGAGCTGCTCAAAGCCGCGGTTGAGGTTGACCTGGTCATCCTGGGGAAAAAGGGGTGGTCGCCCCGCCGGCGCCAGCTCAACGGCACGCGCGCGGCCTACCAGGCGCCGACATTGACCCTGATCACCGGGCTGGGAATGCACGCGCAATCACCCATCGCGGTGGTGTTCGATGGCACGGCGCTGGGCCAGAAAGCGCTGGCTGTCGCCTCGGCCCTGGCCCGGTTTGCCGACGGTCACCTCCTGGTACTGATCCTGGCCGGCCCGGACCAGCCGACCGATTCAGTCCACGCGGCGGCGGTCGCGGCCCTACGCACCCAGCCGCTGCAAACCCACTACCGCGTGTTGACCCTGCTCAGCGTGGGGCGCCTGGCGTCCATGCTGCGGCTGGAAGAGGGTGGCACCCTGGTGCTGCCCGGCAGCGATGAACTGCTGCAGCACCCGGCTCTGCCGGCCCTGCTGGAAGAGACCGAAAGCGCAGTACTCCTGGTGCGGTAGCCTGCACGCCCCAAATGATCTTGCCCCTCACCAGCCGTATACGGATCGTACCGGGGACGTGTGGGCCATCATTCATACTTCAACGCCTTCAGCGGGTCCAACGTCGCNNCGCGCAGGGCGGGATAGGTGCCGGAGAGCAGGCCCACCACGGTAGCAAACACGATACCAAACGGCAGCAGCCAGAGCGGCGTATAGACGATGCTGGCCGAGCTGCCGCCGCCCATGATGCCACCCTGCTGCGCCAGGGCGCCCTGTGCAAACAGACCGATCACACTGCTGACCGCCCAGCCGAGCAGGACACCCACTGTCCCGCCCAGAAAACCGATCGCCCCCGCCTCACCCAGGAAGATGCTCATCACGTCGCGGTTNNGCGCGCCGATCGCTTTCATCAGGCCGATCTCGCGNNTGCGCTCGTAGATCGCCATGCTCAGGGTGTTGGCAATGCCCAGCGCCGCCACCAGCAGCGCAATGGCCCCGATGCCGCCCAGAATCAGCTGTAGGACGATGAAAAACGAGTTGATGCTCTGCAAGGCATCCTGCATCGAGTAGGAGTTGAGGTTGCGCTCACGCAGGGCCGTTTGTACGGCCGTCACGTCACCCGACGAAGCGACTTTGACGATGGCCTGCTGATAACCCTGCTTCTGCCGGTCGATTTTCTGCCCGGTGAACCATTCGTTGACTGTGTCCACGTCGCGCAGTGGCAGGTACAGGTTGTAATCGGCCTCGCCCGACTCGACCAGAACGCCGCCCACCTGGATGCGCATCTCGCGTGTGGCAGATGTGCCATTCTCGGCGTAGCGCTGGACCTCGACAATGAGTTGGGTACCTTGCAGGGGTACCGGGGTGGCGTTCTGCGTTGGACCGCCCGGCCCGAACCCCATGCCCTGCTCCATCTGGCGGGGATCGTAGAAGGCGCGGCCAATCTGCGCACCGGCCACGGCCTGATTCTTCTGCAAGCGGTCTTTGCCCGAGGCCAGCCCGTACCCCAGGCGCGCAAACGCTTCCGGATCGACGCCCACGACATTGGCGTACCCCTCCAGGCGTTTGTACTTGAGAACGACCGGCCCATTGATCGACTCGAGCGGCGTCACCGCCACAACGCCGGGCAGTTCTTGCAGTTCTTGCAGTGTTTCTGGCGTCAGNNCCCTGCGGCTGGCTGTCGCGGCGTCTTTCTTCACCCGGCGCCATCGGCATGCCCATCTCGGGCGAAAAACGCGGATGGTCGTCAGGTCGGCCATACCGCCGATCTGCTGCGTGGCGCTGCGCTGCAGGCCGACGCCCAGACTGACCAGCACCAGCACGGCCGCGGTGCCAATCACCACACCGAACGCGGTCAGGATCACCCGCACCCGCATGCGGTTGAGATTGGAGGCAACCGTGCGCAAGAGGTCGAGCATCTGCATGGTCAGCCGCTTCCCAGGCCCAGCAGGCCCCACAGCAGTCGCGCCAGGAAGGGGCGCTGCACGCGTACGGGCGGCTGGTCGCCCATACCACCGTTGTTACCCTCCAGCCCTGGCTGGCCGTCCACCCCACCCATGTGCAACACCTCCAGCGGCAGGGTTGCCGTCACCACCTGGTTCTGAAAGAAGTCATCCACGTAATGCACGGTCACCAAAATGGTGTAGCTGCCGCCCGTACTGGCGGTCATCTGCGCGTCGATCGTGCCTGNAGCGGCTGGGCCCAGTGGCCCAACGTAGGCCGAGCCGTTCGCGACTTCGAGGCCCTCGGCGGTCAGGTCGACCGTGCCAACATCGACCGTGCCGCGCCCTGNGTTGATCACCTCGATGCTGACGTCGAACGGCGTGCCGGGCAGCGGTTGCCCCACCGGTTGGTAGTAGTCCACGCGCAGTTGCGGCGGTACACTGACCAACAGGGTGATCTGTTCGGTGCGCTCGACCCGCTTGTCGCCCGGCCCATCGTAGGCCATTTCGATCGGCACGACGTACGTGCCGGCGCTGGCCGAACCGTTGACGATGAACTGCATCTCCAGCGGGATCGTTTCACCCACGCCGACGATGGGCAGATAGCGCACGTTGCCGGTGCCGACCGGGGCAAAGACCGTGGTCGAGGTGGCGCCGCTGGTCGTTGCGGCCGTGCCAAAGTCGATGGTCAGGTTTTGCACCGGTTGTGAACCGACGTTGCGGATGTTCAGGCGCAGGTCGAGCGTTTGCCCGGGGTTGGGTCGCGTCGGCGTGCTGGTGTAGCTCTCGATGATCGGCAGCGCCTGGGGCTGCGGCGTCAGCGCGGCGCCGGCCACACCGGTCACGTTCAGGGCGATGTTCTGGGCCGAGGTGAACTTCTCATCGCCCCAGTTGATGAAGCTCAGTTCCAGGCCCAGGGTGTGCAGCCCGGCCTGGGTGTCGGTGTCGGCCACCAGGGCCAGGGACACCTCCGNGGTCTGGCCAATACCAACGTCGCCCACGCTGATGACATTGCTGCCAGTGGTAGGGGCGANAGTTTTCTCATCGGCGCCGCCCACCGTCAGCAGGGCGCGGCGGGCCATACCGGTGCCCGAGTTACGGATGCGCAGCGTCAGGGTGAACGGCTCACCGGCAGCCACGGTGGCCGGCTGGGTGGCGACGTTTTCGATCACCAGCTGCGGCAGGCCCGGNNTTTGGGCGCCGCCGTGGGGTGGCCGTGGGGGCGCCAGGGCCACGTTGACGCCGATCGTCTCGCTGGAGCTGAACGGAATACCCTGGTCATCCTGGTACGACAGGTTGACCGTCACCGGGTAGGTGCCGCCCTCCAGGTTGGGCTTACTGCGCAGGTCCTGCCAGACCCAACCGTGCTCATCGACGTTGAGGCCGCCGATCGTCTTGACGCTGGAGGAACCCTGGGGGACGAAGTCACTGCTGTTGATCGTCACAACGACGTTGACCGCCGGCGACGAACCGACGTTGTGCAGCCNCAAAGACAGGCGAAACGTCTCATTGGACGGGATGACGGCCGGCTCGGTACGGAAGCTGCGGATGAAGATCAGCGGACGGATGCTGGACGGCGGCACGTCCTGCGCGCGCGGCTGGGCAGAGCAGCGAAACCAGTAACACAGCGAACGTGAGCCGCAGGAGCAGTTTTTGCGCCTTCGTGTTTTTGTATGTCTCTTGCGGCCAGTTTTTAGCCATGGATAGACCTCTCACCGGCTTAGCCCGATATCAGGGCGGCCACGGCAGCCAGTTCAGTGGCCGATTCTTCGCCGAGGACTCGACCGTCCTTCATGCGGATGACCCGGCTGGCGTAACGTGCCACGCCGGGATCGTGGGTGACCAGCACGACAGTTACGTTGCCTTCACGNNGTTGGCGCAGCATGATGTCCAGAATTTCGCTGCCGGTGCTGCTGTCCAGGTTGCCGGTTGGCTCGTCGGCCAGCAGGATCGACGGGCGGTTGACCAGGGNCGCCAGGGCCACCCGCTGCTGCTCACCGCCCGACAGCTCGGTCGGCTTGTGCGTCAATCGTTGGCCGAGGCCGACCGCCTCCAGCAGGGCGCGTGCCCGCTGCTGGCGTTGCTGGGCCGGCACGCGGGCGAAGACCATGGGAAACTCCACGTTCTGCTGCGCGGTCATCGTCGACACCAGGTTGAACGACTGAAAGACGAAACCAACACGGTTGCGCCGGTAGGCTGCGAGATCGTTTTCGTCCGNCTCGTGCAGCGCCTCTTCGCCGACCACGATCTCGCCGCCGGTGGGGCGGTCCAGGCCGCCGATCAGGTTGAGCAGCGTCGACTTGCCCGAACCGGAGGCGCCCATGATGCAGCAGAATTCGCCGCGCCGTACCCGCAGGGTCACGCCGGCCAGGGCCTGCACCTGCGCCTTACCCATCGGGTAGACCTTGGTCAGATTGCGGATGTCGATCAGCACGGGACCGATCGTGTCGGTCGGCGCAACGTAATCGTTCACGGGACAAAACTGGAGCCGCCGCCGGTCAGGGCGTTGGCCAGCAGGGCTGGGATCACGTTCAGGAGTAGCACCAGGATGACATAAATGGCGGTCACCAGCAGCGCCTTGTTGCGGCTGAGCCGGCTGCTGATCGCGACGGCCAGGCCGAGCAGGGCCACGTACCACAGCGCAAACAGGTCGATCTGTCCCAAGACCGCCGCCAGAACGCCCGGCCCCACCAGGCCGGAGAGGCCGGGGCCGACGACCGGCTGTTGCGTGGCGCCGGCGTAGATCGTCTGCAAGAGCGCGCAGGATCAGCGGAAAGCTCGCCCAGGCCGTCATGCGCAGCAGAATCGAATAGCTGTTCTGACCGCCGACCAGCAGGCCGAGGAGGTGCAGCACAGCGGGGCGGATGAACCAGGCCAGGAGCAGGGGCCGAGGGCGGCGAGCAGCGTCAGCACGACCGGCTGGGGCGGCGGCGGCCAGCATTTCGGGCGGCAGGTTTGCGAACTCGGCTGGCGGGATCTGTTCGCGCATACGGGCCAGATTCTCCTGGTGTGTTATCTGGGCCTGCAGCGGCGCCTGCACGATGCCGTTCAAGGCGAAGACGATGATGGCGATGAGCAGCGGGATCAGGAAGAGCCAGGTCCGCCCGGCGTACACCCCTTCGAGCGCACGCCGCGGACCCAGATCCAGACCATGAGAGAGAGTATACCGGCCTGCGCGGCGCCTCGGCCAGGCTCGTATCGGCCGTTGGATCGAAAGAAAATGACATGACTGGGTAGACCTCTCCGCCATTTTAGCACATCTCGCGCGTCACCAAAGTCTTTCGCGCCGTAGGAACGTGTGCATAGTCTTTTGTATTGCCATTGTAACTGCTCAGCCAGCCGTTCAGAAACCCGGTTTTTGTCTCGCAGACCAGGGTCATCGCGCGATGAAAAGCCGTTGCACAGGCGAAAACCTTGCTCGCACGGGAAAAACCCGGTTTCTTTGAGCCAGCCTGAGTGGTTACGATATCCTGGACATTATTGCGGTTGCTGAGTATTGGGGCAACGTTTACCAGTAGGCCGCGACAGCCAGGGCGTGTTTCAATCGCGGGGCGCCAGGGCTTTCGGATCGCGAGGCCCGAAAGCCCTGGCGCGAACATCGGTTGTGAAAAACAGCAGGGATAGATGTGTGCAAACGGGTCGGATGTGGTATACTGGCCGTGGAGATTTCGAGCCATGACCGAGTACTCACCCGACCCACGAGCAAGATTGGATGCCACGGTGATCCGCCAAGTGCTGGCAGGCTACGCGCCAACGAGATAATCGAGGCGGAACGCCAGACAACGCTGGCGACCATGACTCGTGAGGACGCGTTGGCTACCTGGCGCGATCTCATGAAAGGCTTCAACAAGCGGCCAGAAATGCACCACAACCTTGACCGGATCGATCTTTGGCAGGCGGAGGGTTTGGTGGCTGTTCGCCACGCGTTAGATCTGATGGCGAAGCGAGCAAGGCGCGATGAATGAACAAGAAGCAGCCGCTTGGGAGATTCATGAGTTCTTTCAATCGCTCGGACTGCCCCATGCCGTGATCGGCGGCTTAGAGAACTTCATTCCCGGCGGCAGCGCACACGGACACGTCTGCTCTATTACCGGATCAATTTCTTAACCTTCATAAAGCCCCCGCTGCGTGCAGAAGCCGGCGACCACACCGCGATGGCTCGCCAACCAATCATCGCCCTGCCCGGCCCCTGAAACGGCACGAACCCATCCCCGCCGCCCGGGCGCAGGCCCGCCTGGCGTACTCGTCGAAGCAGGCGCACGCACTTCTCGAACAAACGGTTTTGTGATAAACTGAACGCTTGAAAAGCCCCCTGCTGACAGTCTCGGCCTTTGCTCATCCCTGACGGGGCCGCGGGCTATTTGTGCCTTTCGGCCGGTTGGGGGTTCGGATACGTTAGGTGAACAAGGCAGCCAGCCGCGCGCTGACTGGCGGCCTCCGGTCGCTGCCGGGGTTACTTCCCGGCGTGCAGCTTCTCCGTCGCCGCCCAGGCGGCGTCGCGCAGCCGCCGAAACAGCGGTATCGTCAGCGTCCAGTCCCGCCGGCCGCTGGGCCGGCGCTGGATGGTCAGGCCCAAAACAGGGCCTGAACTTCAGTGATGCGGGTGCGGCCGCGGATCCAGCGGCGCTCGATGCGGTACGGGGCCAGGCCGATGGCCAGGCCGATCCAGAGCCGTAGGTGTTCATCGCTCGTCCTCCAAAGGTTCAGGATGGCGATGATGCCGGCACCATCAATGTCGATCGATCTGCCCTCATTGTAGCAAGGCCATGCACAGCCGACCTGTGCGCAGCGAACAGCGGATGAACAGGGGCGATGCCATGTACACGTTCGCCGAACGACTAAAAGGATTTCGTACGCGAAGGGCTGAGCCAGCAAGCGCTGGCCTACAAGCTGGGCGTGCACCGCAACACCATCAGTGCCTGGGAGCGGGGCGAATATCTCCCCGACACGCGAGATGGTACTGGACCTGGCCGAGGCGCTGAGGCTATCGCCGGCCGACACCAACCTGCTGCTGGCGGCGGCGCAGTATCCGCCAGAGCCGATTGCGACCGGCGACGAAAGGGGCGCAGCGCGCTTTGAGGAAGCGTACGTCGGTTTGTTAGTTGTCGATCGCTTGGAGACCGGTTCCTCCGCGCCGCCCGGCCCCATCCCGACGCGTGCCGGAGTCCAGGGCGCGCAGGCTGATGGGCCGCCTGCCCGATGGCCGGCTGCTGGCCGAGGCGGAAACCGGACGGCGGGCGCCGCAGCCGCCCCGGGGCGAGACCCTCTTTGGCCGCGACGCAAGAGCAACTGGTGTGCGAGCCAGTGCGCGGCCGGCGGCTCGCCATCGTTGGCGCTGACCGCGCTGCGGGGCCTGCCTGGCGTGGGCAAGACCGCGCTGGCCAAGGCCGTGGCTAACGATGCGCGCGCGCGCGCCTTTCCCGACGGCCGCGCCTGGCTGGAGCTGGGGCCGCAGGCCGACCCCTTCCGGCTGCTGGGCCAGGCGCTGGCCGATTTCGGCGCGCGGCCGACGATCTGAGCGACGTGGATAGCCGGGCCGCGCGCCTGCGCAGCGTGCTGGCCGGCCGGCGCGCTGCTGGTGCTGGACGATGTCTGGCAGGCCGCCCACGCCAGGCCGCTGCTGGCGGCCGTGCAGCCCCGGCGCGCTGCTGACCACCCGCCTCCCCAGGTGGCCGCGACCTGCACGCGGCCAACCACGAGATCGAGGTGCTGCCGCCGGCCGCGGCGGGAGCCTAGCCGCGGCCAGCCCCGAGGCGCGCCAGGCGGTGGAGGCCGACGGCCGGCGCGGCCGGACTGGCCAAGACCCTGGGCTACCCGCCCCTGGCCCGCAAGGTGGCCGGCGGCTGGCGCGGCGGGCGCGCCGACGGCCCGCGCCAGGCCGTGACCCACTTGCAGCGCGAGCGGCTGCTGACGCTGACCAGCGCCGAGGGCGGCCGGGGTTGGCCGCGGCTGAGCCATCGCTGGAGGCGATCCTGGCCCTGAGCTACGACGCGCTGCCCAGCGACGCGCGCGCGCCGCTGCGCCGCCTGGCCGTTTTCGGCGGCCAGCCGCTGGACTACGACGCGGCAGCCATGGCCGCGGTCTGGCAGGTGGACGAGGAGGAGGCGCTGGAGCTACGCCTGGCGCTGGTGGAGGCCGGTCTGGTGGAGCGGACGCCGCGGGACGGCGAGACGCTACGCGCTGCACCAGGTGATCGCCCACTTTGCCAACGCGCTGGCGGCCGATCCCGGCGAAGAGCGGGCGGCCGCCCTGGCCCACGCGCCATTACAGCCATGTGGTGGGCGGCTACGACGACGCCATCAGGGAGGGGCGGATGACCTACGGTGCACCGCTGGAGTGGGAGAACGTCGCCGTGGCGCTGGAGCGTCTGGCGGCCCAGTCGGCGGCCGACGACGAAGCGGCCGCGATCCTGCTGGACTACGCCCGTTCGTGGCGCAATGTGTTGTACAACAACCATGACCCACGACGCCTGCGCTGGCTGCACGCGGCCGTGGCCACCGCCCAACGCGCGGCTCGGCATGGGACCAGGCCAACGTTCTCAAGGCCCAGGGCGACGTCCTCGCCTTTTGGACCAACGCCAAGACGCCCTCGCCAAATATGACGCCGCCCTCGCCTTGTTCCGCACCGTCGGCGACCGCCTCGGCGAGGCCAACGTTCTCCAGGCCCAGGGCGACGTCCTCTACTTCTTGAAGCAAACCCAAGACGCCCTCGCCAAATATGACGCCGCCCTCGCCTTGTTCCGCACCGTCGGCGCCCGCCTCGGCGAGGCCAACGTGTCAAGTGCATTGGCTCGATATATGTTCTCCCAAGATCGAGAGGCAGCAGTTGCATCCTTGCAACAAGTGCGGGCTTGCGGGAACAGATCGGCGACATCTATGGTCTGGCAAATGATCTCAGAAATTTTGCTACAGTCTTGATCCAAGAAGGCCGTGGCACCGATGCATTACCTTATCTGGAGGAAGCAAAACAACTCTTTTTATCTCGCAACCTGACCAAAGATGCACAGATAGTTGACGCACAATTGCAATTAGCAGGACCAGCTTCAGCCTTATTTCAGCCAGAAGCGCTCAGTGCATTGGCATCCAATCCCATGGGTTTCCTTGAAGACATGGCAGCAGCCATGGAAAACATTGATATTGCATCCTTGCTTCCTATGTTGCCACCTGTCCTACAACAAGCAATAGCTACTAACGATCTGGGGTCATGCAGGAGGCGTTGACGAACCATCTGCCGCCAAAGTTCGCGGAAATACTTGAAGGCATCCTCAATCCTGATATGATTAAGGATCAGTTACGCCATCTGGCAGCAACTGCGCGGAAACTGGCGACCACGAAGCGCTTGTCCATCACCTCCATGATCTGTGTGACATCTGCATAGAGGATGATGATACACAAACGCTACTTGCTGCGGCAGAGGAACTCATTGCGTTGGGCGCCGCAGACGCTGATATCTACTGTTATTTGGCAGAGGCTGCATTTGAGATGGGCAACTTTGAGCAAGGTCACCAGGCTTATCAGCAAGCAATCAACCTTGGTTCGAGAATGGAATGATTCGCCGCAACTATGTTAATCATCTCATCAGCCACTCAATGCTTGATGAGGCGGCCATCCATCTCGATGCGGCTGCAAGGATAGAGCCAGATGCTCTCTATCTAGCCTTGCGTAGAGCCGAGTTGGCGAAGGCGCATGGTGATCAAGTCGAAACGGCGCTGGGCTGAAGAGGCGCTGCGCCGCCAACCAAACTGGAACGAGGCTCAGGCGTTACTGGATTGGGCACGTGGCTAATCTGGCCTCCCCAATGCCTCCTTCGAGAAATAGACACCCTCAAACACCATTTGTCGTTGCTCCCATCGATTCCAGGATTCTTGCCGCTGCCGCCGGTTCACGGAACCGGCGGCGCTGGCAGTTAATCGGCTTCTTGATCACCCGCTGCGCCAGCTTTATAGGCCGGCGGCTCCTCGTGGATATGCCGACTGCGCTCTGCCGGCCGGCTTGCGGCCAGGCCAGACGCGATCCTGTCGCGTTCCTCAGGGCCACGTCCGGCGCCTGGGCCAAGGCGGCCTCGTAGCGACTGCGGCTCCGCGGCGGGCGCGCTCCTGCAAGTATTCCTCGGTCAGCAGGGCGGACAGCTTCTCGGCAACCGCCACGGTCACAAATTGATTGATCGAAATCCCGTCCTGTTGCGCCAGATCCTTGACCTTCCTGTGCAGAGAATCGGGCAGTCGCACACTTAATGTTGTCATGTCGCAGCTCCCACGAAGGCCAGAAATTCACCTGGACTGACAGCTTGTACGCCGAAGCGTTCGCAGCCACGAAAGTGGCGTTTGTTGAAGGTTACGATGTAGTCGCAACCAGCCTTGACGGCCAACTCGAGAACCATGTCATCGCTCGCATCTCGCAGATAGGGCCGCCAGAGAAAGAAAACCCGATGCAACCGCGCCACGCGACAATGGTAATTCAGCACGTCGTCCACCACCTGATCGGTGATCCCCAAATCGAGAGCCAAACGGTATAGCACCTCTTCGTATTCGACAACCAAGGGCACTGATAGATTGATGTCGAATCGTCCTGTGCCGACCAATTGCAGCAGGCGATGCGCGTAGCCTCGCCGCGATCTCAGCCCGGCTACCAGCACATTGGTGTCGATTACGATCTGTGGGATTTGCACAATGGTATTGTATACGCCACCAAGCCGGTTGTCAAACATGATTGGCGTGTTGGGGCTCGTCTTGTGGCCGTTGGCCGAAACGATGTCGGCCTATATCGATGCCGTGCGCGTCTTGGAGAGAGCTGGCGCGATCGAGACGCTCGCCAGCACTGACTATCATACATAACTTGCGTTTTTGCCGGCAGGTGTTAAAATGGGCGCGCCAGGCAAAGTATTCAAATTATTTTGGGAGGTGTTCGATGCCACGGCGCAGATTCGTTTTGATTGCACTGGCCATCGTCATTACTCTGTCCAATCTTATGGTTGCCCAGGCCGCCCCAGCCGAGCAGCCGATTCGCGGCAGTGAGGTCTATCAGGAGGTACCCACACCGTCCAGCGCGGCGAAACCCTGGGCGGGATCGCGNNCCAGTACGGCACGACCGTCGAAGCGCTGATGCGCGCCAACGGGATCACCAACCCCAGCCTGATCGTCACCGGCCAGCAGTTGGTCATTCCGGGCCGCAGCAGCGGCGGCAGCAGCAGCAGCAGCGGCGGCGGCACATACACGGTCAAGCCGGGCGATACGTTGAGCGAGATTGCAACGCGCTACAACACCACCATCGACCGCCTCATGGCGCTCAACGGCATCAGCAACGCACGCTACATCTATCCCGGCCAGGTGCTGCGCGTCGGCGGCAGCGCTGCGGCCAGCAGCGGCGGCCGCGCGCCAGCNAGTGCACCGGCGGTCTACGTGGTGCGCCGCGGTGATTCACTCAGCGCGATTGCCGCCCGTTACGGCACCACGGTTGCCGCGCTCATGGCGACCAACGGCCTGACCCGCCCCAACCTGATCGTGGTCGGCCAGCGGCTGCGGATTCCGGGCGGCAGCGGCGGCGCGTCGGCCGGCGCCAACACGTACCAGGCCAGCGGCAGCGGCCTGCGCTTCGTCGTCAGCATTTCACAGCAGCGCTGCCAGCGATGTCGNGGCGACAAGGTGCTCAACAACTGGCGCTGCTCGACGGGACGCCAGGGCGCNGGGACCAAGTCCGGTAACTTCCGCATCCAGAGCAAGATNCCGCAACGCCTGGGGCCACGCTGGGGCTTCTGGATGCCCTACTGGCTCGGCATCTACTGGGCCGGCTCGAGCGAAAACGGGATTCACGGGCAGCCGTGNGTGGCCGAAGGGGGCACCGTCTGGGCCGGCCTGGTCGGCACGCCAATCACCTACGGCTGTGTGATGCTCGAGAACACCGCCGCCGCCGCGCTGTACAACGTGGCCTACATCGGGATGCCGGTGACGATTCGGTACTAAACCTGAACGAAACACCCCTCCCTTCGCGCTGAGTTGTGAGCCTTATACCAAACTTGACGTACCGCCCAATCTGCGGTACCCTAACGCTGCCTGAAACACGTGGACGGAGATCCTTACCACCGGTAAGGGTCTCTTTTGCGTGAGACGAGATTCAGTAGTTCACGATTTGGCTCGTAGTGGGCGCTTCAGCGCCTTAGCCTGTTTTCGACATCACAACCTGTAGGGGTTGTCGGATACGATGCCACGAGCTGTCGTGTAGACCATGTGAGCGAATACCGCGCCTGGTCTGCATCTTGCGGTGCAGCGCATCACAACCGCAAGACATCGTGCGAGAACTTACGTTCTATGTCGAAAACAGGCTAAGAGCCTGTCCGAATAACCCGGAAAACGCGCCACGGTGTTGTCCCGTGACGGTTATTCGGATAGGCTCTTAGTGCACGTCGATGGGCACTGAGGTGCACACCACGAACCACGGGTAATTGGAAGTGAAAGATCATGAGTGACACCAACCTGGTAACGCGTAACGACATTCGCAATATCGCGATCATTGCCCACGTCGACCACGGCAAGACGACGCTGGTCGATGCCCTGCTGCGCCAGACACGCGTCTTCCGCTCGAACCAGGTGGTGGCCGAGCGTATCCTCGACTCCAACGACCTGGAACGCGAGCGCGGCATCACGATCCTGGCCAAAAACACGGCGGTCTTCTACCGCGACGTCAAGATCAACATCGTCGACACNCCCGGCCATGCCGACTTCGGCGGCGAGGTGGAGCGTGTGCTCAACATGGTCGATGGCGTGCTGCTGCTGGTCGATGCGGTCGATGGACCGATGCCACAGACACGTTTTGTCCTGCGTAAGGCGCTCGAACTGGGCCATCGCGCCATCGTCGTGGTCAACAAGGTCGATCGNCCGCGAGCNCGCCCGCAGTGGGTCACCAACGCGATCTTCGATCTGTTCATCGACCTGGGCGCCACCGACGAGCAGGCCTCGTTCCCGGTGATCTTCGCCATCGGCCAGGACGGCCGCGCTGGCGGCGATCCCGACAACCTGGCGCCCGACCTGACACCCCTGCTCGACCTGATCCTCGATTACCTGCCCGGCCCTACGGTGAACCCCAGCGGCGCGGCCCAGATGCTGGTGACGCTGTTGGCCTACGACGACTACAAGGGTCGCATTGCCATCGGCCGCCTGTTTGCCGGCCGTCTGCGCCGCCAACAGTTCGTGGCCGTGATCGACGTCGATGGTCAGGCCATCAACGGGCGCCTGACGCAGGTCTTCACCCACCAGGGCCTCGAACGCGTCGAGCGTGAGGAGGTCGACGCCGGTGACATCGTGGCGGTGACCGGGCTGCCGACGGTAACCGTGTCGCAGACGATCGCTGATGCCAACGACCCACANCCCCTGCCGCCGATCCGCATCGAAGAACCGACCGTGCGCATGCAGTTTTCGGTCAACGCCAGTCCTTTCGCCGGGCGCGAGGGTACCTGGAGCACCAGCCGTAAACTGCGCGAGCGCCTGCTGCGTGAACTGGAGCACAACGTCGGCCTGCGCGTCAATGAAACGCTCAGCAGCGACACGTTCCTGGTCTCCGGCCGCGGCGAACTGCACCTGGTGATCCTGATCGAGACGATGCGCCGCGAGGGTTACGAGTTCGAGGTCGGTAAGCCGGAGGTGATCTTCCGCAGCGATGCGCAGACCGGCGAGCGGTTGGAGCCGATCGAAGAGGCGTACATCGAAGTGGCCGAGGAATGGCTGGGGCCGGTAGTCGAGATGCTCGGCGTACGGCGTGGCCAGTTGTTCGACCTGCGTCACAGCGACAGCGGCGTGGTCTACGCCCGTTACAAGGTGCCGACGCGCGGCCTGCTGGGCTTCCGCAGCGATTTTCTGACGGTCACCAAAGGCACCGGCATCATCCACACCCTCTTTGCCGGGTACGAACCGTTCTACGGCCCAATCGATACCCGAACACGCGGCAGCCTGGTCGCGTGNGAAACGGGCCTTTCGACGGCCTACGGCTTGAAGAACGCCGAGGAGCGGGGCACGCTCTTCATCGGCCCCAATCGTGACGTCTATGAGGGCATGATCGTGGGGCAGAACAGCCGCGACGGCGACATCGACGTCAACGTCTGTAANAAAAAGCAGCTGACCAACATGCGCGCGGCCAGCGCCGAGATTCAGGTACGCCTGACCCCGCACCGGGTGCTGAGCCTCGACGACTGCATCGAATACATCGACGACGACGAGCTGGTCGAGGTGACGCCGCTCAACATCCGCCTGCGCAAGCGCATTCTGAACGCCGAGCAGCGGCGCAAAGCCGCGTGACCGCGAAGACGTGCGGGTGTGATTAACCCAAGGCAACGACCATCACCTCGCGGCGCGGCACCGCCACGCGCGCCGCCGCTGGAAACGCAAGCGTCCGCACCTTCAGGTACGGACGCTTGTGTTTTTGGATTAGCGCTGCCGGCCGGCCGCACCTCCAGGTGCGGACTCTGACGCCCCAGACCTCACAGGTCCATGCGCGTCTCGCGGATCAGATGGTCTACCACCGCCTTGATGTCGCCGGTCTGCTGGTAGACGCGCAGCTGGCGGTCGGCGCTGGTGCCGTGTTCGAGGATGCGGTAGATCGGATCGANTCGCCTCGCGGCCCCTGNCTCTTCGACCTGATCATCCACCAAACGCAGCAGCTCACGGATGAGTGCGCGTCGGCGCCTCGACCCCTTGCCGAAGTCGATCAGCTTGCCGTCGATGCCGTCCCGCACCGCACGCCGCTTGTTTTCCTGGATGTAGTCGCGCCGGTAGACGCGGAAGGTGATGTTCTGGCGGCGCAGTTCCCACAGCCAGGCCACCATGGCCTGGATCAGGGCCGCGATTGCAATCGCTTCGTCGACGCGCGTCACCATGTCACACACGCGAAACTCGATCGTGGGGAACGAGTAGTGCGGTCGCACGTCCCACCAGATCTTGGAGCCATTGGGGATGCAGCCGGTGTTGATCAGGGTTTCGATGAAGCGTTGAAAATCACCCCACGATTCNNAGAAGTGTTCGGGCAGGCCGCTGCGCGGAAAGTCCTCGAAGACGATGCTGCGGTACGATTTGAAGCCGGTATTGCTGCCCTGCCAGAACGGCGCGCTGGTCGAAAGCGCCAGCACGTGCGGCAGCATGTAGCGGATTACGTTCATGCAGTCGATGGCAAAGTCACGGTCTTCGATGCCGATGTGCACGTGCATACCAAAGATCAGCAGGCGCCGCGCCAGGATCTGCATGTCCTGCACGACACCCCTGTAGCGGTCGAACGGTGTGATCTCCTGCTGTGACCAGTGCGAGAACGGGTGGGTGGCGGCCGCCACGATCGCCAGACCGTGGTCATCGGCCAGTTTGACGATCGTCTGCCGCTGTTTGATCGGCTCGTCTTGCAGCTGGGCCACACTATCGCACACCGGTGTGCCCAGCTCGACCATCGACTGGTGCATTTCCGGCTTGATCGCATGCTCCTTCAGAATGCCTTTTTCGGTATTCTNGCGCCCGTTTCTTCCATCAGTTCGGTGATCGCGGCCTTGGCCGCGGCTTTCGGGGTCGATCANGCGATACTCTTCTTCCACCCCAATGGTCAGGGAAGGTCGTTTCATCATGGCGTCCTCTTTTCCCGTTAGCGCTCGAGGCCTTGGGCCGTTTCGCTGATCAGGTGGTCGACGACGGCCCGCAGATCACCCTGGCTGCGCTCGTACACCGCCAGTTGACGGTNCGCGCTGGCGCCGTGTTCGATGATCTCGTAACAGTGATCGATCTCTTCGCGGCTGTTGAGTTCGTCGACCAACGGGTCGACCAGGCGCAGCAGTTCACGCACCAGGGTGCGCGCCGGTAACTGCTGCAGTTTCCCAAAATCGACCAGTTTGCCGTCCAGACCGTAGCGCACNNCGCGCCACTTATTTTCGGCAATCAGGCCGCGTGGGTAGGGCCGGAACTGCAGGTTATGGCGGCGCANGCCGATCAGCCAGGCGACCGTCGCCTGTACGAGCGCGGCCACGGCCAGCGTCTCGTCCAGTGTCGTACAGGCATCGAAGGCCCGAAACTGCAGGGTGGGCAGCCGCCAGTGGGGGCGCACATCCCAATAGACCTCGCGCTCATGCCCGATGCAGTGCGTCGTCATGAGCATGTCCATGTACTGCCGGTACTCACTCCATGAGGCGAAGGCATGCGGAATTCCACTGCGCGGCAGGTTTTCCAGCAGGACGTTGCGGTACGACTTGAGACCGGTATGGCGTCCCGCCCAAAACGGTGAACTGGCCGACAGAATCAGGATGTGCGGAATCATGTAGCGCACGATATTCATGACGTCGATCAACAGTTCGGGATCGTCGATGCCGATGTGGACGTGTGTCCCGAAGATGAGGAGCCGCTGCGCCAGCATGTCTTGCCCGGTGATCAGGCCTTCGAGGTGGCCCGGTCGCGGGATCTTCGAGCGGCGCCAGGAGGTCATGGGGTGCGTGCCGGCCGCGGCCACGACGTAGCCACGCTGACGCGCCAGCTCGATGATCGCCAGCCGCTGCTGGGTGAGCGTCTGGCGCGCTTCCTTGATATCTTGCGAGATCGGCACTCCCAGGTCCCACGAGGGTGGCATCTCCAACTGGACCTCGCCCATGGCGTCCTGTTCGCGGAGCACCAGCCGATCCAGGTCCATAACGCGTGAGATGATCGAGCGCAGTTCACGCGTCTCCGGGTCGATGATCTGGTATTCTTCCGAAATACCAATGCTGAGAACCGGCTTTTGGACATCATACACCTCTCCTGCTTCAGTCCACGATGAACGTGGGTGCGGTCGAGCCACCGCCAGCTGTCACATTCAGGAGGGTCACCGTCGACAGCCGGGTCAGACAGCCATCGACGCGTTGGCCGTGGAAGACAAAGGGGTCGGTATCGACCAGGCGCTGGCCGATGACCACGTTGCCGGCCGTGTCGAGCGCCGGGTAGTCCTCATAGGCGATCTTGACACGTTCCTGCACGATCGCCGGGTCGTGAAGGGCNNGGCGCGCAGCGCGCTCCCATGTCGCCGTGTCGGTTTCCCAGCCGATCAGCACCCCTTTACCGCCGTACTCGTCGTTCGGTTTGAGTACCAGCCGATCCTGGTTCTGTACGCAGAAGGGCAGGAGGTCGATTTCCTGGCCCTGATAGAGGGTCTTGCGCTCCTCCACCACCCGCGTCCAGGGGATATGCGCATGGATGGCTGCCCGCTCACTGTCATCGAAAATGTAAGCGTTGCGTTCGTCGCTGACCACGGCCAGGCTGGCCTTCTTGTGCAGGACTTTGCACTGGAAGGGGTTCATCATGCAGATTTTGCCGTCGGCCAGGGCATCGATGATGGGGTGGTTCAGCCCATAGCGCTGCAAGAGCCNGGTACTGAGCACGCGCTTGTAGACGAAATCGACGGCCAGGCCACCACCCGCGCCCGTAGCGTACAGCTTCCCGTGACGGTACTCCGNCTCGTCCGGCTCGACGATCACGACGGTGATGCCGTGCTGGCCCAGGTAATCCTGGAAGAGGCGGAACTCGCTGGTCGTCGGCACACCTTTCCAATCGACGATCGCCATGGTCGGCAGGGCCTGGCGGTTGCCACGCCACTGGTAGTAGATGTTGAGGATGACGTCCAGGGCATGGTGCCGCGCCAGCAGTGGGTGCACGGCGTACCGTTCCTGGAAGGCCCGCATCAACGGCGTTTGCAGGAAGATCTCGGACAGAATATCGCCGTAGGCCATGGCGGCGGNGCTTTCGGCGTTGTATTCCAGGTATTGCAGGGTAAAATCGTGACTGAAGAACGAATCGAGGCGCGNCGTGGGCACCGGCGTGTCGTAACCGGTGTCCAGGTGCACCAGGTACTCCTCCTCCGGCGTGAGGAAAACCTGCTGCCGCAGCAGCGGGTCGGCCATCATCGCCGCGTAGGCTTTGTTGAACGCATCGACGAGCAGCGTCGAGGCGCCGCGGATGAAGGCCCATTCGCTGCGCGAGAAGTGCGGCCGCAGCACCGATAGCAGCGGGCGGTCGCCGAAGAGCAGGTCGCGCGTGCGCTGACCCTCGCTCAACGTTTCCCAGGTCGCGGTTGCCCGTGCCGGCGTGCACAGATCGTGGTAGAAACTGATCGCGTCCAGGATATTGGTTTCGGTGCTCATTTCAGTCACGCACGTATTTGCCCCAGGGGTAGGAATGCCCCTGCCACTCGTCGCTCTTGGCGCGGCGGATCACCAGGTCGGCCATCGCATTGACAACCCATTCNNAGAAGTAGAACGGTGTAATCGAGTTGATGTCCATGTCGGGCGCGGGGTTCATGAAGTCGATCGCGTAGGGCACACCGTCACGTACCGCGAACTCGACCGTGTTCATGTCGTAGCCCAGGGCGCGATTGAGGAGTCGTGCGTCGTGCACGATGCGTGCACCCAGGTCGGCCGCCAGGTGGGCATGCTCGATGTGGTAGCGGCGTTCGCGTGGGTCGTACTTGATCGGCATTACCACGTCCTGGCCGATGCACATACAGCGCACGTAGTGGTCCCACTCGATGAATTCTTGCAGTATCATGGTCAGCTGATCGGTTTGATCGTAGGCGGCAATCGNCTCGTCGATCGTGTTGACCTTATAGACGTGGCGCCAGCCGCCGCCCCAGGCATCTTTCAGGATCGCTGGCAGACCGACATATTCGGTGATGGCGCGCCAGTCGAGGGNGAAGACCAGGTTGCGCAGGCTTTCGGTGACGATGCCTTCGACATAGGCTTTGTTGGGCAGCACCACCGTACGTGGGCTGGCAACGCCCAGTTTCGTGGCCAGCGAGGCCTCGAAGAACTTGTCGTCGGACGACCACATAAACGGGTTGTTGATGACGTACGTGCCCTGCAGAATTGCGTTTTTCAGATAGGCCCGGTAGTACGGGATCTCGTGCGAAATACGATCGATGATCACCCGGTACTNCATTGGCCNGTTCTGCATCGTGCCGCCCAGTTTGACGTACTCGGCATACACGCCTTGGTTGCGGCGGTTGACTTCGTCGATGAATGCCGGTGGGAACGACCACTCGCGCCCCACCATCACACCCACTTTCAGCACTCTGGTCATATGTGGTCTCCTGTTCTGGATTGACGGCTCATGCGCCGCCGACGTACCAACGGATCATCTGTTGCCAGTAGGGCCAGTCGTGCGCCCAGCCGTCCCACACGCGTAGGGCGTGCCAGATGCCTTTGCCCCACAGGGCGTTGGAGAGGTCACGGTTGTTCTGGTAGTGCGGGTNCTGGTCACCGATGGCGATGATGATATCGAGACGCTGCAACAGCTGCAAGCGTGCGGGGTCGTGTTCGTTGGGGATGTAGTCCACCGGGTTGTTGAAATAGACATTCTCGTCGTAGTAGTCGTCGAGCATGTCGCGGATGTCGTACTTGCCGCTCAGGCCAATCGTGCGGCCCACCAGGTCTGGGTGCCGGGCCCATANATTGATGGCGTGGTAGGCGCCGAAACTGCAGCCATGCACGATCAGGAACGGGTTTGGATTGTGGCCCAGGCTGAAAGGCACCACCTCTTCGGTGATGTACTGGTCGTACTGCACGTGCCGCTGGATGCGACCGCTGGGGTGTGCCCAGTTGCAGTAAAAACTCTCGGCGTCGACGCTGTCGACCGTGTAGACCTGCAGGTTGCCCTGCTCGATGTGGTCCTGTAGCCCNNAGATCATGCCGCGGTCCTCATAGTCGAAGAAACGACCCATCGACGTTGGAAAGACGATCATGCGGGCGCCAGCGTGGCCGAAGACCAGCAGTTCCATCTTACGGTTCAGGATCGGGCTATACCATTGGTGATATTCTCGGTTCATGTGCTCCTCGCTGAATCAGGATCGACGAAAGTCAAAGGAAAATCGAGTGTTTTCTGGTCCAGCACCTCCCCGCGGGTCAAACGCAGCGTCAGGTGATAGACGGCGTTCGCCTGGGGGCGGCGCAGGTGCAGCGTGTGCGACAGTTCCTGGTCGTGCAGTTCGATGACGGCCAGGCGGGCAACTTCGTGGCCAGCCGGATCGACCACATGGACGTCCAGGTCAGGGTATTCGGCAAACGCGCTGACCGCCACCCGTAGCCAGAGCCGCTGCAGGTCCGGGTAGGGGTATACGACTGCATCCACAATGTGGACGGCGTTCTCTTCCCAGTTGAGTTGAATTTGCATACGTGATGCTGCGCGCCTGTGCTCGATGGTAACGGGAGTAGGTGGGAGTCGAACCCACCGCGGCCGCCTCGACAGCACCCGCCACCGGTTTTGAAGACCGGGCCCCACCGGACCCATCCACCCCCATGGAGTGTTGCTGATTACCCGGCGGATGATACAACCTTTTCGGTGATTCGTCAAGGCATGTGTCAGACGCGCGGCTTCCGCAGTCTCCGAGGCTGCGGAAGCCCGCATTCGAGTGTAACGCAGCCCACACGCGGGCGTCAGTAGGGTAGTAAAGAGCCAGTAGTCATGACTCGACCAGCCATCTATGGCTGCGAGATACCCCGTATGGGCTGTAAGATACCCCGTATACTCAACTGGACAAATGCCGGGATGTGTGCTAGAATCGGAAAGCTGAGCATACAGGCCATGGCCCGCTCGCTTCCCCACAGAGACTCTCAGGTGACATTTCGTACTTAAGGAGGCGAAACATGATTCGTGTATCCCTAATTGGGCGGTTGGCTACAGCGGTGGGGCTGCTGGCACTTTTAGCCATAGCGACAGCTGCTCCCGCCCTTCCAGCCCAGCCCGATGCCGGTACGATTTCTACGGGTACCGCTAGCGTCTGGAATGGCCACAGCTGTTCGGTTGACGTGCCGGTAAACATTGCCGGTCTGAACACGGGTCTTGGTGGTTACGAGACGAAGGTGGGTTGGGACCCGGCCCGCTTCAGTTCAGCGAACGCCGACGTAACAATTGCGTTGACACCTTACCTCACCAATGGCGGCACCCGGTTCCAGACTGGCGCCAGTGGCACACCAGCCCTCAAGGCTGTGACATCCGGCGCCGTCAAGTTCGGTGGCTACTCCTGGGGTACCGGCAACCCGCCCGGTAACTCGGCCAACGGTCAGCTGGCCACCGTCAGCCTCAAGCCCACCGCCACCTGTGGCGCTGCGGCGCTCACGATGTCCGAAACCCAGCTGGTCGATGTCAACGGTACGCTGATTGGGCTGACTGGTCAGACGGGCAGCAACGCGAACGTTTACAGTCGTTTCGACGTAAATGGTAGCCAACCACTCATTAATTCCGGTGACGTAAACGCAGTGGTAGCTATGCTCGGGGCCAGCACTGTTGGATGCGACGCGAACTACCGCTACAACACCAACCTGGTGCAGACGATCATCAATTCGGGTGATGTCAATGCAGTTGTTGCTAAGCTCGGTCAGACAACGATTGCAGCGTGTGTCAACTGAGAAGAATCTACTCAAGTAGCAGGAATAGCCTGCACAGAGGAGAGCGCATGGCAACGAGAGACCACGTTACAGGTGAGACTGTCGTTGATCTTGTAGCCAGGATGCGCCTTTCAATCGTTCGTGACTGAGAAAGGAGAAGACACTCATGAGGTTTCGTCACTCAGCCGCACTAGTTGCGATTACGGTGCTGTTATTGATGGTTTCAGTGGCAAGCGGCGCTGGCCCCAATTATGGTGTTGGTACGCCGACTTTGCGCATTCGAGCTACCAACAACCCGTCGGTTAGTGAAATTCGCGCTGACGGCATTACCGATGGCGGTGTTTCAGGAAATGGGGCAATCTCGTACGACATTTACGTGTATGTGCCCGACAACGTGACCCAATCAACGATGACACTAACACCGGGGCCAGCTTGGGTTGCTCAGTGCCCTGGTTTCTTTATGGCAGTGGCGTCTCCTGTGAGTGTCCCACCGCCCCCATCCGGCAAATTGGGCTTTCTCTTGAGCGGTTTCTGTATCAATACGCGTACGGACCAGCGGTGACTGGCGATAACGTGTTACTTGCCAGTATCGCGTTCAACGATGCCGCATGTGCCAACGGTGGGTTTGTCGTGGATATGGATGGTACGAATGAGTATACGGATTTGTTCGACACAGATCCATCGTTCTTGCCAGCTTATATTTTCCCTGATAGCTCACTCACCGACGGTGGCGCCTGTGGCAACCCGACGGCCGTTACGTTCAGCAATGTGACGGCGAACCCGGTGGCACCGATGGGTAACGCACTTTACCTCGCGGCTGCTGGCGCTGCGGCGCTGCTGGGTGCCGCGAGCTTGGCCTTGCGCGGCGTTCGCAAGCACTGATCGGTTTCGTCTCCGTGAGTACAGGGGTAGCCCTTGTTTTGGGGCTGCCCCTGTTGTTTTTCACGGACAAGGGAAGGCCAGGCTCGTACTGATGCCAACCATCGGATGGTCTGTCTAATTTGCATGAAACGGTTCCTCATGATCAGCCACAGTGAACTATGCCGAAGACAGCGCCGAAGTGTTCGCATTGTCGTATTGGTGACTGCCTTCATCCTGACTGGTCGGTTCAGTGCATTCGCTGGGTCTGGTCCTTCCACCTTACACGTCATCCCCATCGATGCGAACACTTCACAAGTTGTGGCGCGGAATATCGGTACTGCACCTGGTGCGCAACCGGCCGTAGCTTGGGATGTGTATTTCAACTTCGACCATGCACTGGGCCGTCTGGCGAGCGCCGAAGCCGGGCCAGCGTGGGTAGCTCTCGATTGTGGGTTCTCTACCAACGTCGTAACTAACCTTGAATACCTGCCCACGACCAATGATGTCATCATCAATGGCTTCTGTACAACTCGGGTGCCGGAAGGGGTCAGCGGTGACGAGGTCGTACTCCTGACGCTGCATTGGGCCGATTGCAAAAGGGTTTTATCGTAGATTTGCGTACTGGGGTGCAGGAATTCAATGGTGCTGCCAGTGATATGTTCGATGCTGCCAGCAGCCCTACGAGTTCAGCGACGACGAATTGTTCGATGGCGGGGCCTGCGGCGATATGACAACTGGTTTGCAGACCACGTTAGACAATCCGGTCGCGCGGCCGCCGTCACCGCCGCTTACATCAGCGCCATTATTGGTTGCGGTGGTCGGTACGGCGTTGATCGCCATTGTCGCGGCGATCGTACTGCTGCGACGACGTGCATAGTAGTGATACGGCGTTGAAGGGAAAGGATTTTCGATGATTGCACGACGTTTGTGGTTTGTGTGGGCAATGTCACTACTGCTAGTGGGTATACTGGCCAACTTGACCCATGCCGCTGGCGCCACGGTGACCCTGAACCCGCCGGCCGAAGCGGTGGCCGCGGGCGGCGAATTCACCACCCAGGTGACGATCCAGGGCGGCGATGCCGTGCTCGGCTTTCAGTTCGACGTGGTGTTCGATGCGGCGATGCTGGGCTGACCAGTTTCGGCTGGACCCTGGCTGGGCAGTACGGGGCGCAGCCCGGCCCCTGGGACCGGTACCCAGCCGCAGCGGTACCGGGGCGACGGTCGGCGGTTACACGCTGGCCGGCCGAAATGCCTGGCGCCAGCGGCGATGGTCTTCTGGCCACCCTGCACTGGAAGGCTAAGGGTGCCAGCGATGCCGAACTCAAACTCGAGAACTTGCAGCTGGCCGGCGCTAATGGCACAGCCCTCGAGGGCAGGTCAGCGCCGCACCGGTTAAGGTAACCATTGGTGGGGTGGTACTACAAACTTCGTCGTACCCTTGTTGATTACTGGCGCAGTGGTGGTCGTGGGGGATATTTCCTGCTGAGACGACGCCAGCGCCCCACCAGGTAACGCCGGGCACACCTGAGAACTGGTCTGACCGCACGATAGCAACCCATGAAAACAGGGCTGCAGTGTACCAAAGTACGCTACAGCCCTGTTGAAACCGGCGTCAGCACCCGGCAGGGCAATGCGTGCGTAGGTTACCAGTTCGACACATCGTCATCGTCGACGTCGTCGCCCCAGTCCTCGTCCTCATCCTCGTCCTCGTCGAGTTCGTCCTCATCCAGCCAATCGTCGTCCTCGTCCAGATCCAGGTCGATGTCCTCATCGTCCCAATCTTCTTCCACCGCTTCGGCTTCGATCTGGCCCACTTCCTCGTACGTCAGGCAGTACCCTTCTTCGCTCAACCGTATCGTCTCGGCGCCACACATGCCTTCATCCCAATTGCCACAATCGGACAGGGGGCAAATGATCTTGGTCATTTCTGCAGTCTCCTTCTGGTTCGTATGATTCCTGAAGAAAGTGTCGAAAACGTGGTGACAGCCGTCCCGCGCCTGGTGAGACCTGCGAGCCGTGCGCGGCCAGGCTGTTGAATGTAACCTTCACGAACAGGCCATTCAGTCATCGCCCGCGTTGGGCTGTGTCACTAACGCTTCGTTGTCCTCGAAGTCGTCATCATCGTAATCGATGTCCTCGAAGTCGTCGAAGTCGTCCTCTTCGAATTCAAAATACTCGAAAGCTTCAGCGGGCGATTCACACTCAGGGCAAGACTCGGGTCTTTTCTGCCCTGGCGCCACATAGCCGCATTCCATACATTCCCACTCACCCATGGATGGGGCTCTCCTTTGTCCAAGAATCAAGGGCACAATCGACCAGCACAGCACAGGATTGCGTGACAAGTCGGCCATCCGTCCCTGGCAGTTCGCCGATGTATACCCACCGGCCTCTGCGCACAACTGCCCGTGGTCAGTCGCGCTCTTCGTAGGATCGTTTCGGTTTACGAACGTTCGATCCGGTTCGGCTGTCGCGCGGTACGCGAGATAGTCCATTGGAGCGTCACCCCATTTGTCGTCTCGGCCGCGACTGCGCCGCACACCCTGGCGACCCTTGTTGCGCTCACGCTCACGCTCGATCTGTTCATCATGCGAGCACAGCCGACAGAGGTAAACATCAGGTTGTTTACTTTCGATCTGCCGCCCACACCGTTCGCACATGCGACGTCGCGGTCGCTCGGTCATACCTCAGCTCCTCCACAAACGCACGTCATCTTCGAGTAGAGACTCGACCCGATCCAGCGCAAAACTGCCCCGCATTTTACTCTATTTGGCGCGTCATGTCAGGCAGACAATTCGTGAGATTTTGGTGAGTAGGTGGCGTGACTCAACCATCCATCGGTACCGCGATGGTTGGGATCCTCCAAATATGGCATGGTCATTGTAACCGCTTTGTCTGAATTGTCAAACACTCCAATTCACGGTAACTGTTCACCCTGACACGGCGGCGTGAACGCACGCAGCACGTGCGCATAGGCCTGTACAGCCTCATGGCCGGCCGCGCTGAGGGTGTAGGTGCCGTGACGGATGCGCGTGAACCACCCATAGTAGTTCTGCTGCAAGATTCCGCCGCTGCGCTGAATCCCCGTATCAGCCCGTACTTGGGCCACCGTTGCGGCTTGCGCCGTCGCCAGATAGGCGGCAATGCGTAGCGCCTGTTCGCGATAGACGGTGACGATGGGCTGGCCGGTGCTGCCGCCCACGTTGTGGTCCCCGTGCGGTGCTCGAATTCATGCAGCAGCGCGCGCTTGCGCCGGTTGCGTCGCACACCCACGGCCTGCGGCTCCACAACGAGCCCACAGCCGCGGGGCTGTCCTCAGGTTTACCGTCAGCAGGCCCAGGCCCAGCTGGCGGCACAACCGCTGTATGCTGCGCCAACGGCGTGCCGGCCGCCGACCGTACGCATGGTCGACGGCCAGGTATACGGTATCGCCCAACTGTTGACGGTCGATGCCCTGCAGAACCAGGGTAAGGTTGAAACGCGACTTCATTTCCACCAGGACTACGTCCCGGTCGCGCACGGCGGTCAGGTCGCAGCCGGTGACTTCGCCGCGCACCACGTAACCCAGGCCTTCGAAGAACTGTTTGACCGGTCGAACCGGTCTCCGCGCGTTCGCCATGCCGCTGATTATAAGACCACGGTGCGGCCATCGGCAAATTGCCGGATGGGCCAAATCGTCCGTAACGTAAATTTGCCAAGTTTGTGCCTTCATCGTAAGATGCACCGTGCATCGGCAGCCTGCTTCACGTGCAGCCTGCTGACGCTGATACTACGTTGGAGACAAACCACCATGAAGAAAGCTCTCGCATGGCTGCTTCCCTTGACTCTGATCGCCGTCGTGGTCATTATCGTGCTGCGCCGATTCCTGAGTCAGGACCAGACAGTCGACTTCAGCGGGACACGCGGACCCGATGACTGGACGTCCCAAGAGATCGACGAATCGCAGCTGGGCGGTGAAGTCAGCCCCGACCTGCTGCAGATTCTGGTTTGCCCATTGGACAAGGGCCCTGACNNCCTTAGTGCTGACGGCAAATGGTTGATCAACCCGCGCAACGGCTATCGCTACCCCATCCGTGACGGTATCCCGGTGATGCTGATCGATGAAGGGCGCAAACACCGCGATGACAGCCTCATCGTAACCGCCGATCAATAACTGTGGGTGTGGCACGCTGGCCAGCCGAAACCGCCCGGACTGTTCTGCTTCACGATGACCATGCCCGACTGGATGCACGTTCGTTACGAACCGGCGCGCAGCGGTGCAACTGCCAGACGCGGAACGTCAGCGTTTGCGTATCCGACTGCAAACCCTGCAGAGCCAACGCCTGCGCGCGTCGCACCAGGGCTGGCGCACCACCCGCGCTACAGCACCCTGGCCGAGTTTTTCTTTCAGGACATTTACGGTCCCCAGGAATTCTACGAACGTGACGCGCTTNNTCGCCAGTTGTACAGCAAACTGGTGGTCATTGTTGGCCCACGACCGTTAGAGTTGATGCGTGAGGCGATCGAGTTAGTCGAGCTGACCCAAGTCCTGGACGATTTCCTGCTGGACGTGCTGATTNNCTACACGGCAAAGCGGCGACCCTCACCTTCAGAAGACTACGAGTGGGCCTACCGCACATGTGACAACTACCAGGCGCGTGTCGAGCAGATCGAACGAACAGGGGCAACCATCCGTGCCGTGAGCGAACTGGGACGTTTGCCGCTGATCGATTGGCAGTTGAACACCCTGCGCCTGCCAGCCAAACGCCTGGGCTGGGCACCGACGCTCGATTTCCTGATCCGCGGCTACAAGGCTCTACGCCGCGCCGGCGATATCGAACCGTTCATCGCCACCATCGAAACGCGAGATGGCGCGCCTGGCGCGCCTCTACGGGTTCGTACAAGGATGATCAATCTCAGCAATCCGCTCAGTTGCCCATCCTGTGGCCACCGCCACACCGAATACCCCGCAGGGCCGTTGTGCGGCCTGCCAGGCCGACATGCGAGCCGCGATCCAGGCGCGGCCGCCATGACCAACCCGCCTGACGACCCGCTGGGGCGGATCGTGCAGGCGCCAGGCTGCAATACCCTGATCGTGGTGTTATTACTGTCGTTTGCCTTGACGGTGGGTGTTGTTTTTGTGCCGGTTGGGACTGCCATCCAAGGCTTGATCGCAGCCTGGTTGATGTTCGTCGTGGCATTTGGGGTGGCGCGTTATGGCTGGGATGCACTGAAGGCCACTCCGGCCGGCCAGCGCAGTACCCGCCGGCTGGGGAGACTTTCATGCGGTCGCTCGTTTACCTGGGCGCCGGTCTGTTGGTCCTGGCGGGGGTAGCGTTGGCCTGGATCGGGATTGCGAGTTTGATCGGCTGATCCTCACCCCTTACTGACGCTCAGCCGGCCCTTCACCGTTGCCACCAGCGTCTCTGCGTGCAGATCGGGCAGGCAGTAGCAGGGGGCGCCCATCGCGTCGGCCAGGCTCTGCGCCAGGCCACGGTCGAACGCAACGTGCTCCATGTTGATCACCACNNCGCGCAGGTTATTCGTTTTGATCAGGCTGGCCATACGCATGGCCTCTTCCTGCGGTGGCATACCGGTGATCGAGACGTTGCCCGCGCCGTCGGTCAGCAAAATGATGAGCGGCATGATCTCGGCGTTGCGTTGGCGCGGCCAGGCNNAGACCTCGTACGCCAGCAGCAGGCCGCTGCTCAGCGGCGTCTTGCCGCCGACCGGGATGTCGTGCAGGGCGCGCTCGGCCAGATCGACGCTGGAGGTAGGCGGCAGCACCAGGCGTGAGCGATCCTTCTGAAAGACAATCAACCCCACCTGGTCGCGCCGCTGATACGCATCCATCAGCAGCGATAGAATTGCCCCTTTGGTGGCCTCCATTCGTTCCGAGGCCGCCATCGACCAGCTGGCATCCACCACAAACAACACCAGGTTGGCCGCACGCCGCACCCGCACTTTCTGCTGGATGTCATGGCGGGCCACCGCGAATGCCACATCCCTTTCGGCGCGCAGCCGGCACGCCAACTGGAAGGGCGCAGCACTACGGATCGTTGCATCGAACGCAATGTCGGTCGGTTTCTCGTGTGCTGGACGGGCTTTGATGTAACGCCCACGTTTGCGATCGGTCCGTGTGAACGAACGTTTGCCCGGCTGCTTACGCGCCAGCCGGTCGATGGGCGTGTCCAGGCGCCTGGCACGGAACGCTTCGCCGACCTTGACGAGGCGGCCGGATGGAGGCGTGTCTTTGGGGGTGGGTGTTGTCTGGTTGGAGGCAAGGTCAGGCTGGCCTGAGGCGCCCTGCGGGGCGCCGTCGTTTTGTTCCGGCCCTAGCTCATCTTTTTTACGCTNCGGCATAGGCGTTGGGCTATCGCCCGTTTCACTGCGCTCTTCGGAAGGGCCTAACTCGGCACGCACCTGGCGCAGGCGCTCCTCCAACTGGCGCGGTTCAAGGGCCGTATCCTGGAAGGGCGCCTTCTTCATGCGGTGGGNGAGGGCCAACTCGGCCGCCAGCAGGATGTCACGGTCGGTGACACCCAGCCGGCCTTCGTAGGCGGCATTGGCCCGCGCCGTCTTGAGAATCGCGATGTCGGCCCGGTGGCCGTCCACGTGGAAATCGGCCGTCAGCTGGGCGATCGTGTAGAGGTCGCGNNCGGCAAATCCAACGAGCGGCAGGCGGTTGCGGGCCTGCTCGATCTCGCTGGTCAGGTGACGTTCCTGGGCATCCCATTTCTGGCGAAAGCCGTCCGGGTCTTGTTCNNTGAACTCGATCCGTCGTTTGAGAATCTCGACGCGCTGGTTGGGGTCGTTGATCCCGCGCATGTCCACGCAGAGGGCAAAACGGTCGAGCAACTGCGGGCGCAGGTCGCCTTCTTCGGGATTCATCGTACCGACTAAAATGAAACGGGCGGGGTGCTGGAAAGAAATCCCCTCGCGTTCGACGACATTGACGCCCATGGCCGCCGAATCGAGCAGCAGGTCCACCACGTGGTCGTCCAGCAGGTTGACTTCGTCGACGTACAGAAGGCCACGGTTGGCCGCCGCCAGGATGCCCGGCTCGAAATGGCGCTCGCCGCGCTGAATGGCACGCTCGATGTCCAGCGTACCGACCACCCGGTCTTCCGTGGCGCTGACCGGCAGATCGACGAAGCGGGTACGCCGCATGGCGGTGGGCAGTACCTCACCGGCTTCCAGGCGGCCGCGGCAGTTGTCGCACAGCATGTCGGGGTGGTTAGGGTCGCACTGAAATGGGCAGTCGGCCACCACTTCGATTTGGGGCAGGAGGTAAGCGANGGNCCGCGCGGCGGTCGATTTGGCTGTGCCACGTTCACCGCGGATCAAAACGCCGCCAATACGGGTGCTGATCGCATTCAGGATCAGCGCCCGGCGCATGCGATCCTGACCAACGATCGCCGTAAAGGGAATATCCGTGCCGGCATACGCTATTCGTCCTACCTCACCAGGCGCACGGGGCGAATCCCCATGTAGTTGGTGCTGGATGCCAGCGTGCGCAAAATCGTCTCCGGCAGTTTCCATGGTACGTGTTCGTACAGTTCGTTCGAAACCAGCGGTTCATTGTTGTTGGCCAGAAAGACGCGAAACACGGCGGTGGTCAACGGAAGACGGTTGTGGATGTAGTCTGGCTTGCGGGCGCAGATGGTGCGCAGGCACTGCCAGAGTGCATCGGTGCGTTTGATCTCCGCCGTCTCAGGGTCGATCCAGTCGACCATTTCTGTGTTGCGGTGATCGGGGAAACGCGCCCGGCACTCCTCGCACAACTGATCACGCAGGGCGAGCCGGAAGTCACGTCCGCCTTCAGTCCACCAACGGGTATCGATGTGGAACTTGGTATCTACGGTTGGGACTACCCAGGTTGTCATCAGATCTCACCATCGTTTCAGGCCCGGTTGGCCAGGGTCCAATAGCCGCCGCCGCTACTGCGCAGGCTGTTGTCGCTGGCCAGGCTGGCGAAAATTGGCCCCGGTGGGCAACGTCGCACCATATTGACGGCGCTGTACACGGTTTTGGCGTGAACCGTGCCCTGTGGGCTCAGTCCGACCAGCTCGCGNNCGACATGGCGCACCAGCCAGCGAGGGGTACCCGCTTCTTTTCGATCTGCGCGCACTCTGGCCAGCGTTTCACGCGAGACTTCGCCGACGGAGAGGTGTTCGTCATAGTCGCTGGAAACGGCCTGTTTTTGCAGTTGGAAAATCAGCTCACCGTCACGCTCGTCAGCCACGCGAATCCACTCGCGACGCATACGCCGCGGCCGGAAATCGATCACATATTCGAGCGGTTCACGCGTTCGTTCCAGGGTGATGAAGGCGCCCACGGGCAGCTTGTGCTGCTCCAGCCAGTTGCCAACCCCGGCAATATAGCGCCCCTCGAAGTTCACCCACGGNNGGAAACGAGCGCCCCAACGCCCATCGATGAATGTGACCATAGTTCGGGCGCCCTGACCCACGGAAAACAGGCTGCGCGCCGACTGCTNGAGCGGCAGCGTGCCCGAGCACAGGTGCGGGTAGATCAACATGAGGGTGGCGCTGGGCACCAGCATAGGCGTATCGACCACCAGGGCATCGGTGGACCATTCATCGTCCAGTTCCCATTCCAGTTGCAGCAGCTCGACACCAAGCACCAGGCGGTCGTACGCCACGGCCTGATAGCGCAGAACGTCGGGCATGACATAGGCCTCGACCGGCTCCAGGCGCTGCAAGTACCAGGCCGATTCTTCACCGCTGCCCACATCGTCGAACCGACCGTCGCGGCGCAGCGCCGCATTGACCGACACGCGTCGGGCTGNTTCCGGAACTTCGGCGGGCAGGTTCATCTCGCTCAGTAGATCGGTTGTCGATACGGACTGGGCTTTGACTTCGATCATCGCTTCGGCGATATTCAGCAGACCGACGTGGATATCGACCAGCATATCGCGCAGCAGCCACCGGCCCTGTTCTTGCACGAACGCGGGTTGGGTGCTCTGTGCAAGCGCCGTCTGCAGGGTGGGGCGAATGGTTGGGCCATACGTGGTGTACAGATCGTGCACCGAGTGGGAATGTTCACCGCCAGCGGTCCATTCGTCCTCGCCCCGGCTCAAACGATGGGGGCCTTNGAGGTCTGCGGCAAATTCACGTGTGCTGTCTGTGCCGTCGAATTCCACACCGATGACCGTAAATTCACCGTGTTCCGGGTTGTGGCCGGAACGCAACGCTACGATGCGCCCCAGGGCGTAGTCCAGCATGGGAAACACCACTTGCTGGCCCACTTCGTAGTGTTTGCTGGGCTGATAGACTTCACCCCGGCTGAGTTCGTTCTTGATTTTGTTCTCTTCACGTTGACAGCGATAGGCGACCAACCCATAAACCAGGTCGTCCAGGCTCTGCGGTTCGTCTTNTTCGAGAATGATCCCGGCCAGGTAATCCAGATCATCGGTACTGATTTTGAATGATTCTTGCCAATACGCCGCTGTTTGGGTGTTTCGCCGCATCAAGATGCGATGCCTCCTCAGTCTCCCGTGAGCCAATCAGCCCATTCACCAGAACCAGGCGAATGGGGTATTCGTGGGCACGCCCTAGGGCTTGTAAAGAAATGACTTCTCGCCTGCATCTGGTTTTGTCCAGTGTTTTTACGGCCAAACATAGGGACTTGCTCTCTTACAAGCCCTAACCGTACCATTTTATCAGTTTGTGCGTTCTTTGACAAATGCGCCGTAATCTGTTTGATAGCTTTGTCAAGCATCGACAACGTTGGTATAATGTGAACCACAATGAGGTTCGTATTGACTCGGGGCGGGCATGGCGCCCGGTGCGAACCTGGTGTCCTTCGGCGCCCAGGCCGGGACCGAAGGCGACACGTTCGACCTTGCAGCACACAACACCACATGGAGACGTTGATCAATGCCACCTACGCCCGAATATGATGACCAGAACGAGCCTTCCGGGGCCGCACAAGACCGCTGGGATGATGATGAGCGCTGGAATCCGGCCAGCTTCCAGAGTTCCAGCGCATCGATGTACGAGTCAGGGAGACCGCGGACGACAGCACCGTCAGTGTAGAAGACCCGGTGTATGACCCGGTGGATGAGGACACCTGGGCCGCCGATGAAGCCGCGGGACCCCCACCACGCCGCAGCATTCTCCCATGGATCGCGGGCGGCGTCGTGATTGCCCTCGTAGCCCTGGCGCTCATCTGGGGCGCCAGCGGTATCGGCCGCAGCGAACCGACACCCACGCCCGTGGTCACCGTGCCGTCGGTGTTCAGCACACCGGTGACGGCGACCCTGCCCGCACCGCTGGTGCTGACCGCGACCGTGGCGGTTACCACCACACAGGCGCCGGTTTTGGTCGTTGGACCCATCGCCCCCGGTGTCAATGTGCGTGATCAACTCTGCACCCGAAGGCGTGAGCCTGCGCGCGGCGGAGGCACCAACTACGCCCGGCTGATGACGCTCACCGATGGCATGGTGTTGGTTGTGCTCGACCCGCCGGCCGGATTCAACGAAGCCTATCCGTCGCCCGCCAATGGCTACACCTGGTGGCGTGTGCGGACAGAGAACGGCACGGTCGGCTGGATTGCCGATAACTGGCTTGAGCCAACCCAGTGAGGAGCGATTAACCGCGTGGGTCCAACACCTGATGAATCGACGGTTGCACGGGCGGCGCGNCTGCGGCGTGCGCTGAACTATTACGCGTACCGCTACCACGTACTGGATGACCCCGTGGTCAGCGACGCGGAGTTCGACGCGCTGCTGCACGAACTGCTCGACCTGGAGACGGCTTACCCGACCCTGGTGACGCCCGACTCGCCGACGCAGCGGGTGGGCGGTGCGGTGGCCGATCGCTTCGTGAAGGTGCAGCACCCGCAGCCCATGCTGAGCCTGAGTAACGCCTTCACACCAGAGGAGTTGCGTGCCTGGCGCGACCGCCTGCTGCGCCTGTTACCCGAAACGGCCGCGGCCGACCTGGAGTACGTCGTNCGGCCCAAAATCGACGGCCTCACCGTGGTGCTGCACTACGTCCAGGGCCGGTTCGTCCTGGGGGCCNNACGCGGCGACGGCAATGAGGGTGAAGACATCACGGCCAACCTGCGTACCGTACGCGGTTTACCCCTCGTGATTCCGGTGGATGCCACGGCAAAACAAACCGCGCGGCGNCACCTTGTGGTACGCGGCGAAGCCTACGTCAATGTGCACGACTTCGAGCGCTTCAACGCCCAGCAGGCTGCGCAGGAGGAACGCACCTACGCCAATCCGCGCAACTTTGCCGCCGGTTCGCTGCGCCAGCTCGATGCCACCATCAGCGCCGGCCGACCGCTGCGCCTGTGGGCTTACCAGGTCGTGCTCCAGGAAGGCGGGTCAGCGCCAACGACACAGTGGGGCGCGCTGCACTACCTGCGCGATCTGGGCTTCCCGGTGATCGAACTCGGCGGGCCCACTCGCCTGTTCCAAGACTTCGAGCGTTTCATCGACTACGTGGTTGGCTTCGACACGCAGCGTCAGGCGCTGGCGTACGAAACCGACGGTCTGGTCATCAAGGTGAACAACCTGGCCCTGTACGANAGAGCCGGCGCCGTTGGCAAAGAACCACGCTGGGCGATGGCCTACAAATACNNCCCGCGCGAAGCGGTCACCCGCCTGCTGGACATTGCCGTCAACGTGGGTCGTACCGGGACGATCAATCCGTACGCCGTGTTGGAACCGGTCGCCGTGGGTGGAGTCATCGTACGTAACGCGACGCTGCATAACGCCGATTACATCGCCGAGCGCGACATCCGGGTGGGCGATCATGTCGTGATCAAGCGGGCGGGCGAAGTGATTCCACAGGTCCTGCGGCCACTGGTTGAACTGCGCACCGGCGAGGAGCGGGTGTGGACGATGCCAACCACCTGCCCGGTCTGCGGTGGCCCATCCAGCGCGCCAGGTGAGGTCGCCTACTACTGCGTCAACAGCGCCTGCCCGGCGCAACTCGTGCGCGGCATCGAACACTTCGTCTCGCGCGGCGCCATGGACATCGAAGGGTTTGGCATCCGGCAGGCGGAACTGTTCGTTCAACTCGGCCTGATCCACAATCTGGCCGATATCTATTACCTGCACGAGCACGAAGCGGGNCTGTTGAACCTGGAGGGTTTTGGCGAAAAACGGGTACGTAACCTGTTGGACGCCATCGTGGCCTCGAAACAGCGCCCCCTGGCCCGTGTCTTGACCGCCCTCGGCATCCGCGGCGTCGGCGCAGTGGTTGCAACCGCACTGGCGGATCACTTTGGCAGCATCGATGCCCTGATGGCGGCGCAGGCGGCAGACCTGGAGCAGGTCAGCGGGCTGGGGCCAGTTTTGGCGGCCAATGTGGTGGACTGGTTCAGCCACGCGCCCAACCGTAAGGTGGTGGAGCGGCTACGCATGGCCGGGGTAACCCTCGCGACACCCAGCACAGCGGCTGCGACGGGCGAGCCGGCGACTCTGACTGGCCTGACTTTCGTCATCACAGGGACTCTGCCCGGTATGAGCCGTGAAGAGGCCAAAGCACTCATCGAGGCGCATGGCGGTAAGGTGACCGATACCGTTAGTAAAAAGACCAGCTATTTGCTGCGCGGCGAAAACCCGGGCAGTAAGGTCGATAAGGCCGCGTCTGGGGGTTGCCGAAATTGACCTGAAAGGACTGTTGGCCCTCGTACAGGCCTGATTACCGTGTGAATTCATTATGCTTGACCCTAATTTCCACCCTGAACTGATCGCCGCGAGCGTGTTTGTGGCGCCAACCGCGGTCATCGTGGGCCAGGTTAGCATCGGCCCGGAATCGAGCGTATGGTACGGGTGCGTGCTGCGCGGCGACGTCAATACGATTACGATCGGTACGCAGACCAACATCCAGGACGGCTCGATTCTACACGTCGACGGCGACAAGCCACTGCGTATCGGTGACCGGGTTACGCTGGGCCACGCGGCGCTGGTGCACGGCTGCACGGTGGAGGATGACGTGCTGATCGGTATCCGAGCGACGGTGCTGAGCGGCGCCCACATCGGCGCCGGCTCACTCATTGCCGCCGGCGCGGTCGTCACCGAAGGCATGGTGGTGCCGCCGCATTCGTTGGTCCTGGGCGTCCCCGCCCGCGTGCGGGGAGGTCTCGCCCGCGCAGGCGGCGCTGATTCGACGCGGCCCAGGGCTACGTTCGGCACAGCCGGGCCTACCTGGCCGCCAGCCGTGGCCTCACATCACCGGTGCAGATGGCCTGATCGTGCTCCGTGAGGGGGACTCTTTGAACCAGCGCGACAACCACGATGACGACGCTGTCCTGACCGAGATGGCCAGCCGCCGGCCGCGCCCTGGGCCAGCGCAGTCGGGCGGCCGAAGATGCCGGTGACCTGTCGTTAGCCCTCGACCTCAATCAACAGGCGATCGAAGCCTTTCTGAGCGATGGCGATGCCCCCGGCCTCTTGGTGGCCTTTCGCAGCCAGGGGTTCCTCCTGCTCAAGCGCGGGAGACCGCGGCCGGCCTGCTGCAGGTGGGACGCGTTGGGCCTGGCGCTGCAAATGGAACCGATGTACGCGATGGCCACCCTCGACCAGGTGGTGGGCATCGGCAGCTACCTGGCACGCGAACACCCCGACCACCTGTTGACGCTGACCGCCACCCTGCACAGCACGCTCGATCACCTGCGCGAAGGGCGCGGCGCCTTTCCCACCGAACTGGTGGGACCGGTTGAGTTGACGCGTACGCTCGCCAACATCTACGGGGCGCGCGGCCTGCTGAGTATGCACCTGGCGGGGAGCGGCCCTGACGGAGGAGGAAGTGGCGCAACTGGCCGCGGATGCCATGAATCAGGCCTGGGCGGTCGATGCGCTGAGCCGCCAGCGCTGGGGGATCGTGCCGTGGTTGAAGGCGTGGATGGTTACGCAGGGCTACCGGTGGACGAATGAGCGCTGACCGCCGCCGCGTGGCCGTGATCCAATGGCGTTTTGCCTGGGCGACGGCTGACGATGCCTGGACGAATGAGTGGGCGCGGTTGATTGGCCAGGCAGCGGCGTGCGGCGCACGGCTGGTGGTGCTGCCCGCACACCGGTGACGCGCTGTTAGCACGCCAGCGCCCGGAGCTGGGGCACCTGGCTCGCGCCGGCCTCGACCAGGCCTGGCGCACGTCACTGCCCGACCAGGAACGTGCCTCGCAGGGCCAGCGGCTGTGGCAGGACTACCAGGGCATTTTTAGCCGCCTCGCGGCGCAGCACGGCATTGTCCTGGCGGCCGGTTCACTGCTGCTGCCCGCGGCCGACGGCCGGCTGTACCACCAGGCTGCTCTGTTCGATACACAGGGCGAGCTCATGGGCAGCCAGCGGGCCTGCCACCGTTCAGCGGCCGAACGTGCATTACAGGTGGCGGCCGGCGAGCAACTCACCGTGTTCGACACTGCGGTGGGTCGCCTGGGTCTCATCGTCGGCGAAGACCTGTACTACCCGGAAGTGGCGCGTGTGCTCGCCCTGCACGGGGCCGCCGCCTTTCTGGCGCCGACGCAGCGCCGTTTTGGGGTGAGGCTGGCCTGCTGGCCGGCCTGTGGCGCGATGTGCAGGGCAACCAGGCGTTTGGTCTGGAGGCGTGCCTGGTGGACTGAGACGGCGCCGATACAGAGCCTGAGCCGCACATCCTTGGCCCGGCCGAGCTGACCGAGGACACGCGCGGCGTCATCGCGCACGCCGCAACCGGCAGCGATACGGAAGTGGTCGTTGGTGACCTCGATTGGGCCGCGCGACGCCAGCTGCTGATGGATTACGACATCACCCGTTATTTCAACCCCGGTTGTATGTCGGCCAGTTGTTGGAGGCATACCCGTGAGCCGGCGCGAGGCCCTGCGCCAGGAGGTGGGACGGCTCATCCTGTGGTGGCGCTCACAGCCCGGCCGGGTTACGGCTGCCCTGCATGACCTGGCGCTGCCGCAGGTGACCAGCGAACCATCACTGGACCGGGTGACGGTGGCCGCAGTGCAGATGCGTTTCAGANNACTGTTGCCCAGCGCCGCGGCCTACGCCCGGTCCATCGCCCGCCTGGTGGGGCAGGCGGCGCTACAGGGCGCACAGTTCGTATGTTTCCCGGAGTATACCGGCGCCTGTCTGGTTGGCCTGCTGCCGGGTATTGGCCGGCTGGTCGATGGCGCCGGGGCCAACGACCGTGCGCCCAGCCTCGATCAGACCCTGGCCGACATGGGCATTTCCCTGGGTGATCTGCTGCGTTACGTGGGGCCNGCCGCCTGGCGGGTTTTTGATGCCACGGCCCGCACGGTCGCCCGCCGCTGCCACGTCTACCTTATGGCCGGTACACTGCCAGCCCCAGCCCACGATGGCAAGCTGTATAACACGGCACACCTGTACGGNCCNGACGGCCGACACATCGGCGCGCAGCCCAAACTGCACGCCTACGCCACCGAACACGCCTGGTTGGACGTGGGGCGGACGCTGCACCTCTTCGATCTGCCGTTTGGGCGGGTGGCGATGCCGGTCTGCATGGATTACACCTACTGGGAGACGGCACGCCTGGCGTCGTTGATGGGGGTCGATATCCTGGTCAACCCGCGGCCGACGATCATGGTGAAAGCCCGTNNGGCTGCGCGCGGCACACGCAGCCGTGTGCAAGAAGCCAACGCGTACGGCATTCAGGCCAACATTGTGGCGCCGCGCTTTGGCCAACTGNNGAGTGGGCGCAGCGCCGTGTACGCACCGCTGGGGTTACTGCCGGCCGGCCAGGGGGATACAGTGGCGCAGGCGGCGGACCCGTGGGAAGAGACCGTGCTGCTGGCTGGNCTCAGCGTGGCGCGCTTACGCGAGTTTCGGCGGGAGCATCCGCCCGATTTCAACAGCGATCTGTACCGGCGGTACTTGCCGGAGTTATGGGTATCGGGTGCGGCGAGCACGTGACGTTCGCGGTTTGGAGTCGAGGCTTCAGCCGAAATCGGTGCACAACTCAGCCAAAGCCGCGACTCACAGGCGTAAAGAGACCAAGATGCCAACTTTTGGAAAGTTGGCATCTTTAGTGTAACGCCGATACGCCGGCAACTGAAACCGGGTTTCTGGGTTGGGTGTGAGTAGCTTGGTCTGAAGACAAGAAACCCGGTTTCTGATTGGGCGCGAGTAGCTTGGTCTGAAGACGCGAAACCCGGTTTCTGTTGGCGCGAGAGGTATCTCTGCCGGCGCGGAGAGAGACCGGGTTTCTGGGTTGGGCGCGAGTAAGTTGGCTTGAAGAGAAAGCCGGTTTCTGGTGCTTGGCAAGAAACCGGCTTTCTGGTTGGACTTGTTCAGGTCGAGTAGCCGACCAGTCTGTGGTGGACGCTCAGCGGGCCGGGCAGACCTGGTCGACGGCGCCGCTCAGGGTTGTGTAGAGGCTGTCGGGAATCTTCTTGTTGAGGCGCCAGCGCTCGACCACTGATTTGACGTAACCGTTGGCGTCCGCTTCGATCGATTCGCCGAAGGCGTCCGGGCGCAGCACGCGCCAGGCCTCTTCACCCTCGGCCACACCCCAGTAACGCTGATCATCGATCTGGCGCGATTCACACACCAGGCGGAGGGCCGCCTCATGGCTTGGGTCGAGGTCACCGGTATTACCGGCAAACACGCGCCGCCGTTGAGGTAAATGATCCCCAGATCGGCCTCCAGTACACTGCCGGTGGCCCGTACGTTGTCTTTGCCAAACATCGTGTCGGTGCCGTTGGCTGCAGCAATCGATTTCCAGGTGCCCAGCATGGCGTCGACGAGGGCCGGATCGGTCTGGCGCAGGAAGTTCCAGCCAGCCGTCAGCGCAGTCACCATATCGTGGGTCAGGGCGTACTTGCCGCTTGTCGCCAGGATGTAAACGGGCACGTCACGCGTCGCGCAGGAAACGCACGATTCCCTGCTTTTCGGCCTCGAGTCCGTCGCGTTCGATGGTCTCTGCGACCTGTCGTGGGTCGAGTCCCAGCAGGGACCGGCTGAGCGCAATCGCGGCGGCTCGGTGCGTTTGCCGGGCGGTAAGGTCTGCCACTGCATCCGCTGTTGGGCAATGGCCGCGATATCGCTGGGCGCCCGGGGTCGAAGCGGGCGTACGGCAACGCTAAACTGGCGCTGCTCAGGCGCAGGGGATTGTAGGTGGCCGTCATGCGCCAATCGTCCCAGGTGCGCCGTGTGCCGGGCGGGGCCACCGGAACCTCGACCAGCGTGGGTTGACCGGCGGGCGGGGTGAAGTAGACCCACACGCGTGGGTTACCATCGTTGCGGTCGTCACGCGACCACACTTCGAGTTTTACATAAGGGAATGCGCGTGCCCACACGTTGGTGACGCCGACTGTAACCGCGCCGTCGCCACCCAGGTCGGCTCGGCCGGGTTCACTGCCGCGGCAAAGGCGGCGATGGCCTCCTGGGCGGTGGTGGTTTGGGTTGCACCGGCGTATTTGACCGTGACGACACGCTGCGGTGTAGGCCGTACGGCCCGGTCTCGGGAACACTGGCATGGGCCGAGCCAGCGATCCATACCAGCAGGACGAAGGTTGTCAGGGCAACGAGATGCCGCGTCTGGGGCCAGATCGGTATTCGTTGCTTCATGCGGCTTTGGTGAAGTCGCCTTTGACACGGAAGACACCCAGAATGACACCGGAGGGGTGCTGCTTTCGGCCTGCACGCTGACACTGGCCTGGCGTCCGTCATCCAGCCAGAAGGAGCGGAACGTCGCGGCGCAGTTCGGCGCGGAAATTGCTCAGGCGTTTGTCGTATTCGTAGTTGATCCGGTAACGGTCTTCGGGTGCGTGGTTACTGGTGTATTCGACAACGGTGCAGTTCAAATCGGCCACGGGCTTTTTCTGCCCGACGATGTAAAGCGTACCTTTCACAGGCAACCTTCCTCTTAAGTGCAGCATGAAAAAGTCAGTTAGTCTGCTACGATTATAACGGCGCCCCCATGGCCTGTCAATTTCATACACCGGGAGGGTGCAATTTTGCTGATAACACTCTGGCGCTGTAAGATTCGCTCATGGTTGTTTTCGATCTTGACAGCCGCCGCATCAACCAGTGGCTCAGTGCGTTTGCCATGCTGTGCCGTGTGCTGGCCCTGCTCTATGCCCTCGTTTTGGTCAATTTTCACCCGCACCCGGTCGTGCAAGCCTATGAAGCGACGATCATGATCGTCTGGTGGGCAACGGCCGCGTACACGGCTTTACTCGGGGTATTACTGTTCACCCGCGCCGAAGTGCTGCGGCCCCGCTCTTTCTCCTGGGCGATGCATTCGTGTGCATCGGCATTCTCATTGTGGCCGACGGCGGCTACCGCAACGTCTTTTCGCTCTATTCACTCACGCCGGTGCTGACGACAGCCCTTTCCCTGCCCAGCGCCCCTACCCTCTGGAAGCGCGGTCTGCTGCTGATGTTCGTCAGCGCACTCGGTTCACTCGGTTTCGCTCTTTCGCTGTGGCTCAATGGTTATACCTTCGACGCCGTGATCGAACAGCGCGAAGTCGACGAGGTCATCCTGCGTATCTCTACCTACCCGGTGTTGGGGCTGATTCTGGGGTTCGTTGCGCTGCTGATGGTGCTCTGGCAGCGTAGTGTCGAACGAATGAACACCCTACAGGCCAGCGCCGCCATCGAGTTCGAGCGGCGGCGCATCGCTATGGATATCCACGACAGCGTCCTGAGCCGCCTGACTGCGCTTAGCCGCCGGGTCGAGTACGCGGCGCTGCTGGCGGCCGATGAACCGGAGGCGGTACGCACCGAGCTGGACCATGTGGCGGCCATGGCCGCTGATATCCATGCCGATATTCGCTGGACGGTACGCCCTGCGCGATGACCCGACCCAAATCCACCTCTACCCGGTGATCACAAGTATCATCGAACGTTTTCAACACAACACCGGGTTGGCCGTCGAGTTTCGCCGGCCGGTTGCCGAGCCGGCTCTGCCGTTCGACGCGCTGCGCCACCTCGGCTACATCATCGAAGAGGCGCTGATCAATATCTGGAAACATGCCCGGGCCAACCGCGGCTGGGTAGAGGTGACACAGAGCGACGACGCCATTCAGGTTGTGATTGGCGATGATGGCATCGGCTTCGATCCGGTGACCGTGGCGGCCTGGCCGGCCGGCAGCCGGGGCTGGGGCCTGCAGAACATCGCCGAACGTGCGGTGCAGATGGGTGGGGTTTCCACGATCCACGCCGCACCGGGCCAGGGCACACGCAGATTACCCTGCCCCTGCCCGTGGCCAACGGTGAGACGGCGCCCAGTCACACGATGCTGGAGGATGTATGGCACCTATTCGGGTTCTGATTGCGGATGACATGGGCCTGCACCGCGAGCTGCTGCGCCGTCTGCTGGAGCGACAGGCCGACATCGAGGTGGTTGGCGAGGCCAGCTCGCCAGCCGAGGTGATGCTGCGCGTGGCCGATGTGAAACCGGATGTCGTTCTGATGGATCTCAGAATGCCGCGGCACGACCCTACCGGTGGCATTCGGGCCACCCAGGAGCTGGCGGCCGGTTACCCCCAGGTGAAGGTGATTGCGCTGACCGAATCGGACGATGAAAAGGACGTGCAGGCCGTCACGCTGGCGGGGGCACGGGGGTACGTGCTCAAGAACTCGAAAGCTGAGCGTATCGCCGAAGCCATTCGCCTTGTGCAGCGCGGTCAGGGGTGGTTGGACCCCGACGTGACGCAACACGTCCTGGGGGACTACCGTCGGGCCAGCCGTGAAGCCAGCGAACGCGCCGCGCTAACGGTCACTGAGCAACAGATCCTGCAACGGGTGGCCAGCGGCCACACGGCGCGTGAGATTGGCGAGNNGAGCTACCTGGCCGAAAAGACGGTCAAAAATTCTCTCAGCAGCATCTACCGCAAGCTCAACGTGCGCAACAGCAGCCAGGCCGTGGCCGAAGGCTACCGACGCGGGCTGCTGAAATAGGCTGTGGGACGAACGAGGGACGTTTTCCACGGTAAACAGGGCGATCGTCCGCAGACAGATGAGACGATTTGCGGTATAATGGCACCAACGGCCGCGTAAGGCTGTTCGGCGCGCCATGTTCGTACCTCCGCCCGGCTCGCCAGCAGCAGCATAGGACAACCACCAGGCGCGGATGACCCCGCTGGCCGCTTCTGGCCGCGGCATGTGCAAAGCGAACGTTACATCGAAGGAAGATTGGCTATGACAACGGCAGCGGTATGGCTGGTGCGGCCGCCAACGTGGCGGGAGGCCCTGCCAGCCCCAGTGAGCAAATCGCAGGTGGCATCCGATTCAGAAGTGGCCGAAGTGATGCAGCTGGAAAGTATGCTGCGCGGGCTGGCCGAGGTTCCCTTCACGCCCCTGGTTGGCCCGTTGCACGACGCACTCGCAGCCACCCAAGATCGCGTACGGGCGCAGGTGGCGTTGGCTGTCGGGCGCCCTGGGCGTCAAGCCGACCTATCGTCTGGCCCTGGCGGCTGCCCTGGAAACGCTGTACGTCGCCAGCCAGGTGCATGAGACGCTGGCGCGTCGTGCAGCCCTGAACGGCAGCGCCGGCGCCCTGGTGTTGATGGGTGATCACCTCTACGCGCGCCGCGGCCTTTGCCGCCGATGCTGAATCGCCCGCCATTGTGACCCTGTTTGCCCAGACCTTGCAGCGACTCAGCGAAAACGGCGTGCGCCAACAGCCGCGCCGCATGCGCTGCCGGTCAGCAATCATGCCTTGCTGTGCGCGGCGGCCGCGGAAGGCGCGGCCATGCTGGGGAACGCCAGCGCCTCGGAACTCGAAGCCCTACGACGGGTGGGGCTGGCCATGGACGACCCGCGGCCAGCCGCGCGGCTCTGGATCAGGTCAGTCATCCGGCCGCGCGGTGTAATCTGGCCGCGTTGTTGCAGTCGGTCCTATGATTCGGTAATGGTCAACGCCGTGATCTTGTCGCCCTGACGGATCGTGTTGACTACATCCATACCGTTGGTCACCTTACCGAACACCGTGTGCCGGCCGTTCAGGTGTGGCTGCGGAGAATGCGTAATGAAGAACTGGCTGCCGTTGGTGTTGGGTCCGGCGTTGGCCATCGACAGCGTACCAGTTTCGTGCTTCAGTGGGTTGTTGAGGACCTCATCTTCAGAGCGATAACCCGGCCNCCCGCTGCCCGTGCCCGTTGGATCACCGCCCTGGATGACAAAGTTGCTGATCACACGATGGAAGCGCACGTCATCGTAAAAACCNNCGCGGGCCAGGAAGACGAAATTGTTGACCGTCTTGGGCGTACTGCGGATAGAGCCCAGTTCGATCAGACCTTTGTTGGTCTGCATTTCAGCGCGGTAACTTTTTGGGGTCGATAGCCATGGCCGGGGCTGGCTCCACTGTTGAGTCGGCATACAACGATCCTTTCATGTCAAAAGTCAGCGTAGCATACCCGCCATTGCGCTTCTTGACAAATCTGCCGCCCAATCTCCACACCTACGACCAGCAGGAGCAACAACCCAGCCCAGCGAACAACCGCCGTATGTTTCACGCGCGACCCCTTGGTTTGGCCATGCCCACCCGCATTAGCGCCCAAGCAGCGTCAGCAGACGGTCCGGATAATCGGTGATGATGCCATCGACGCCCAGGTCAAGCATACGCTGCATGTCGGCGGTCTCGTTGATCGTCCACGCGTCGACCTTCATGTTGCGGTGGTGCGCAGTGTTGACGAAGCGTGACGTCAGAATCTCGATGCCGCTCTGGCGTTCGGGGACTTGCACAGCGTACGCCGGGGCACTGTACAGGCGTCCCAGGAACAGCAGGTTGAGGATGACCAGGTTACGCACTTCGCTCTCACCAGCCGAGGTGGCAACTTCGGGGCAGACGGTGCGGAATTCGCGGATGCGGTCGTCATGAAACGAGGCGATCAGCATCTTGTCCTGCCGGTTGTACTGGCGGATCAGGTTGCACAGGTCCTGCGTCAGCGATGTTTTGGTCAGTTTGATTTCCATGTTCATGCGCAGGTCGGGGAAGGTCTGGAACAGNNGCTCTTCCAGGGTGGGCGCCGTGATGCCCTGGCCACGGAAGGGATAGGTCTGACCGTCGTCGGGCGTCCAGTCGTAGCCGGCATCGAGGGCTTTGGNCTCGGCCAGGGTCATGTCTTCGATCAGGCCGCTGCCGTTGGTGGTGCGGTCGACCGTCTCGTCGTGCATGATGACGATGACGCCATCTTTGGTGCGGTGCAGGTCACCTTCGAGGACATCGACGCCCAGGGCGGCGGCCCGCTGGTAGGCGTAAAGTGTGTTGCCTGGCCACAAGCCGTCACCGCCCTGATGAGCAATGACGAGTGGTTGGGGCAGTTCACCGGCGTAGTATGGGTGGTTGGGGGCCGGTTTGGCCAGCAGGGCGCCCACGATGAAGAGTAGGGCAGCGACGGCAGCGATAACCAGAATGACCTTGAGGATGCGCTTCACGGGTGCTCCTTGGAACTACGCGGTTGTTTGTTGAGAAAGCCCAACAGGATGGTTGCGAACTCGGCCGTGCGCTCACGAAACACGGCGTGCCCGGCCTCGCGCACGACGTGCAGCTCAGCGCGTGGGATGGCGTCGACCAGGACCTGCGCGTAGTCGCGGGCGCTCAGGATATCCTTTTCACCCACCACGACACAGGTCGCGGCATTGATCTCCGGTAACCGTTCGCTGATGTTCAGGTCAAGAAAGCAGGTGCACACACGCGCCACGGCCGGAAAGTCGAGGCGGTAGTACCGTTCCTGGAGGTCCATCAGGGGCACCGGGTTGGCGCGAATCCAGGCGGGTGAAAAATNAAACGGCGTTGTCACGTTGAAAANACCAGGGTCACGGCGCGTCGCCGCGTCGCGCCAGCCAGCGATAATCGTCGCGAGGTTACCGTCGACCTGGCTCACCCCGCCGGCCACGAAGAGGCTCTGCGTGCGCGCGGNGTGACGCAGGGCAAACACGATACTGATGGCTGCGCCATAACCGGCGCCGACGATGTGGGCGCGGGCACAGTGCAGGCGTTCCAACAGCCCAGCCAGATCATCGGCGTGCTGCTCGAAGGTGTATGGGCCAGGCGGGTGGGCAGAGAGTCCCTGGCCACGGTAGTCGTACACGATCACGCGTAGATTCTGCTTGAGCAGCGCCAGTTGATTAACCCAACTGGACGTATCGTCAAGAATCCCACTGCTCAATACCACGGTGGGTGCACGGTCGGGACCATGAACTTCGTAGTAGAAACCGATACCATTAACTTTCATTGTTGCCATAGGGTAGAAGCCTGTCTTCCTCGATAAAACGGACGATCGAATCAACGAACCCGGCCGGCTGCTCGATCATCGGGCTGTGGCCACAACCACGAAACACTTCCAGACTGGCGGCGCCGGGAATGCTCAGGAACGTNNTGCGCGTGGCGTCGACGTCGACCATGATGTCGTGTTCGCCCCAAACCAGCAGGGTGGGCTGACGAAGCGATGGCAGCCGGGCCATCACATCCCACTGTGCCAGGGCGCGGGCCGGACCGGTGAAGGCGGCGGCCGGCATGGCCAGCGCATCATCCACCAGCTGCTGGAAGAAGGCGTCGGGCGCCAGGGATGGCATCAGGCTCGCCAGACCGCGTACCAGCAGCCNCCGATCAGAGCGCATCTGTTCCAGGTAAGGGAATACCTCGGCGGGCGTTTCGACGCCCATGGCCGGCGCGGTATCGGCCAGGATCAGCCCATGGGGTGCGAGCAGACCGTTGGCCACCGCGTGCAGCGCCACCGCCCCGCCAAAGGCGTGTGCTACTAGGAAATAGTCTTGTAAGTCTGTAGCGGCTACGAACGCTGCCAGGTCAGCGGCCAGGGCCGGCACCTGGTAAAAACGCTCATCGTCATCGCGGCCGGGTTGACGTGACTGACCGCTGCCGCGCAGGTCGACCGCCAGGGCCCGCCAGGCATTGGGGAGGCGTTCCAGGGTGGGTAGCCACCAGCGGCTGCTGGCCAGGCTGCCATGCACGAAGAGCAGCGTCGTATCAGCCGTATCTGGACCCTGCGCCAGGTAGTGCAGCCGAATGTCCGGTAGGGTTACGAAGGGCACGTGTTGGCTCCGTTCATCAATGATCGATGAGTGCGGCCAGTACGGCCGGTGTGTCCAGCAGGTCGGGAAAAACCACATCGGCGCCGGCGGCCACCAGCTCGTCGANCGCGGTACGGGCCGTGGCCACACCCACGGTGCGGGCCTGGATCACCTGACCACACATGATGTCGGCCGGCGTGTCGCCGATGACGACCACGTCCGACCCTACGAAGCGGTGATGAACCAGTTCCAGCGCCCGGGCCACGGCCAGGCCCGGCAGGACGTTGCGGTCAGCCGCATCCGAACCGAAGGCGCCCACGCGGAACTGCGCCGGATCGATCCCCGCGGCCGCCAGTTTGATCATGGCCGTTGCGGCGACGTTGCCGGTGACCAGGCCAAGCAATGTACCATCGCACTGCACCGAGGGGAAACTGCGACAACAATGCCTGCGCACCCGGACAGGCGACAATGGGCCGCGTCGCGGGACCGCGGTCAAGGTCTGCGGGACCATGCGGCAGAAGTCGGCCCAGCCGCCTTCGATCTCGGCGGCGGACAGGCCGGCGGCCTGCAGCCCCTGGAACACGGCCAGTTTGTCGGTGCTGCCGGCCAGCGGCACCGTTTCCATCATCCCCGGCGTGCCGTATACAGCCTGTACCGCCTGGACCAAAGCCAGTCGGCCCGCGCCGCGNNGGCTGACCAGTGTGTTGTCGATGTCGAACAGCAGTAGTTTGCGACGATGCACCCTGCACCGGTTCCTTCGCCCCCGCGCGGTTGGGTCGGGTCTTGTGGCATGATGCGGCGCCGATTCACTGGCGAAACCGGCCCTGATCCAACTCGCGTGCCGCAGTGGGCGATTATCGTTCCTTGTAGGTTGTCCTGCCCGCCAGTTCTTCGTGGGCAGGGGTGAGACGCCAGCGTAAGCCATCCATGGCCTGGGTTAGCAGGGCAGCGTTGGCCGCAAATACCAGCGGATAGGTTCGGTCGTGGTAGTCCGTGCCCGGTTGTACCGGAAAGGGGAACGGCCCATCGAGCACCTGAATACGACCACCGGCCTCCTCGATAGCTAACCAACCACCGGCCAGGTCCCACAGGTGGGGTGTCATGCTGATGCCCACGGCGGCCACGCCACGCGCCACAAGCAGCAGGTCGTAGCCGGCCGAACCCAGAATACGCGGTTTGGGCGGCAGACGAACGTCGAGGTGACGCCAGGTACGCGAGCAGCAGACGAGGAACTGGTGACTGTCCAACACCGTATCGCTGGTGGGGTGCAGCCGCTCACCCTGCCCAAAAGCACCCATGCCGCGTGTGGCATAATAACGTTCGCGCAACTGCGGGTACTCCTGCACGGTCAGCTGGGNGTGGCCTTCGTGCAGCAAACAGAGCAGAACCCNCCAGGTCGGTAACCCGAGCACAAAATTGGTCGTCCCGTCGAGCGGGTCCACGACCCACTGGTAGGCTTCGTGCCCCGCCCGCTGTGCCGTTTCTTCGGAAACAATGCCGTGGGTTGGGTAGCGCCGGTGGAGCTCCGCGTGGATGAAGCGGTCCGCCTCTTCATCGGCCGCGGTGACGAGTGAGCCGTCCCGCTTGGTGCGGACCGGCGCGTGGGTCGGCGCGTCATCAACAGATCNGCCGGTGGCCGCGGCGAGAGTCAACGCAAAGTCCAGTGCCTCTTGCAGCTCAGTACTGTTCACGCGGCCGGTCAATCACGTCACTTCGAAATCGACGGAGATGCGATTGGCGGCCACACTGATGATCTGATCGATGACCGCACGCACGGCCGGGTTGCGGTAATAGCGCAGCAGGGCGTCCTTATCGGCAAAGTCGGCCACGAGGGCCGCGTCGTAGTTGAACTCGATGGGCAGCACGTTGGTACCGACCGACCAACTGATCACTTCTGGCACCTGGTCGGGGATCGCGGCCAGGTTGTTCATCAGGTCAGTAATTCTGCTGGGTAACTCGTGTGTACGGAACTTGAAACAGGCAACGTGTCGAATCATCGCGGCACATTCTCCCTATGGTAGTGTAAAAACTCCATCGACCATGATCGGTCGGTCGTCTACAACGATCGTGCATTGGATCGGGATGACGTCCACATGGATGGATGAGGCCCAATCGGCGCCCGTGTCGTGGGCGTAGGGGTCACCGAACGCCACGTGGACACCGGGCAGCTTCTCGTCTTGCAGCAGGTTGCCGCACAGTTCATGCAGTGCACAGTTTGTCCCAATGGCAAATTCACCCATGCGTCGCCCATTCTCAGCCGACGAGACGTAGGCCCACACCTCGTCCACAACGGCCTGCTGGGCGCCGTGGATGTGGGTCACTTCGCCATCACGGATGTCGAAAANGATCGGCGTGCCCAACACGCCGTATTTTTCGCTGAAATAGTCGCCCAGTTCGCGGGCGGCCACCACACCCTGCGCAGTCGCGGGGCACGTAAAGGTCTCCCCTTCGGGCAAGTTGCCCCACTGGCCCGGCTGGTGGTACAAACCGGTGCAGGGCACCCACCGCCNGGCGGGGTCGAACGTCACGGTCAGATCGGTCCCCTCAGNGGAGGTGACGCTGATCCTGTGCGCCGGACGCACCAGGTCGGTCACCCGCCAGGTCAGGGCGGCCACTTCGTTGTAATCGGCCGTCATCCCCTCTTGCATCAGACGTGCGGTGATGCCAATCATGTGGGCATGGCGCACACGCAGGTTCTGCCGGATGTAGCGACGCAGGCCGATGCGAAACGTGATTTCGCCCGCGTACCCGCCCGCCGCGTAAAACGTTATGCTGGGGGCAAAGGCATGCAGATCGCGCCGCAACCGGTCGGGCAGGGCAACCANGGGACGTGCCGCGTACGCCTCGAGCAGCGCGACCTGGACTGCCGCACCACAGGACTGCGCCTCGGCCGCCAGCAAATGGCCAATCGCAGCAGTACGTTGGTCGCTCAAGATGAAGATGCGATCCTGCGGCGTCGTCCCCATGCAGGTGAAGACGGCATTGCGCGCACCCAGACGGGTTCGCGCGGTGGATCAGTCATTGCCTGTTCCTGCTCACTCCAGCATCCCTGGCCAACTATTATACTCACAACACGGTCAGGCGCCAAGTAAGCGTATTCAATCAGCTAAAATGTTACCGACGTGGTATGGTTCACTCAAATGAAAATGTTACCGGGGGAACCATGTCCGAAGACGAGAAGATGTTGATTGATGAGCGATACAAGTATTTACGGATGATGCAGCGTCGGTATAAGAAGGCGAACCGGCGTGAGCGGCAGGCGTTGCTGGATGAGATGGAAGCGATGACGGGATGTCATCGCAAGAGTCTGATTCGACATATGAAGGGGTGCCGAAGNCGGGAGAAGCGGGGGCGACAACGCGGGCGGGTGTATGGCGCGGAAGTGGAAGATGCGCTGCGTGTGATTGCGCCCAGTTTCGACTATCTGTGTGCGGAGCGATTGCGGCCGAACCTGGAGTGGATGGCCAACCAGTTGGAGAAGCACGGGGAGTTGGAGGTGAGTGAGAGCTTACGTGCGCAGTTGCGCGAGATCAGCACAGCGACAGTGAGTCGGATTCTGGTGCGTATCGGGCAGGATGATCGGCGATTGCCACGCAAGGGTCCGGCGCGGGCGAACCAGGTCAGGCGCGAGGTGCCGATGGAGCGTATCGGCTGGGATGAAACGGAGCCAGGGCACTTCGAGGTGGACACGGTTCATCACAGCGGGTCCAGTGCGAGCGGCGAGTATGTACACACCCTGCAGATGATCGATGTGGCTACGGGTTGGAGCGAGCGGGTGGCGGTGCTGGGGCGCAGTTATCGAGTCATGCAAGACAGTTTCCTGCGCATTCAGCTGCGCTTGCCCTTTCCGATCCGCGAACTGCATCCGGACAACGGGAGTGAGTTCTTCAACGACCACCTGGTAGCTTTCTGGAAGGAATTGGTGAAGGGCGTGCGCTTATCGCGCAGCCGACCCTATCACAAGAATGACAATCGTTTTGTCGAACAGAAGAATGATACGTTGGTGCGTGCCTACCTGGGCAATGAGCGCCTCGACACGGTCGCCCAGACATTAGCCATGAACCGCCTGTACAACCAAATGTGGCTCTATTACAACCTCTTCCAGCCTGTCATGCGGCTGTGCGCCAAGCAACCCGTCATGGAAGACGGCGAGCAGGTGCGCATTCGCCGACGCTACGATGAGGCCCGCACTCCCTTCGACCGTCTCTGTGCGACCAATGTACTCCTTCCGACACAACGTACACAACTCGAGCAGCTACGCGATCGTATCAACCCCCGCCAACTCCGCCAGAACATCTATGATGCCATTGACCAACTCTTTGCACTTCCCTGCGCCCAACCTGGCGTCACCGAGGATATCTTTGCCACCCTCATGGCCCAAACCGGACCGCCACCCTCGGGCAATGAGTGGTTGGCGTTGACAACTCCCCATCCAAACGACCCCTGCTCGTCTTACCTGATTCGCACACATGGCGGATCGGCTGTGGATATGTGGACAACTTTCCGTTCCACTCCAAGTTGCCCACATACCCACAGCCGCTACGACGACGTGGGGCCGTGGTCGCGGCTATCCAATCTGGCCTCCCCGCCCATGGGGCAGTAGAGTGTCCAATTCATCACCTGAAAGGAGAGGGCTGCCTGGTAACATTATCATTTGAGTGAATGACCCCGCTCGGTAACATTATCATTTGATTTGACATGGTAAGGTTGGGGTCGGCTTCAGTCTGGCATGCCGCACCGTGTAGCGGTTTGGCAAACCGGCGGCTCAGGACAAGGGAACCAACCGTGATCGTTGATCCTGAGCCGCCGGCGAACGTTCGCAGGGTCACGTCCTGCACGACTCGATCCCAACCAAAGCCTGACTGGGCAGCGGGTCAGGCCGCTGCGACCAGCATAACACCGACCAGGATGAGAACGAATGACACGCCATAAAAGATCGCGCTGGTTCGGTACTTGGCCGTGTCATCGGCGCGCGCGCACGCCGCTGCCCCACATGGGCCACCACGACGGCCAGCAGCATGATGAGGGGGTGTTCAGAATGCCGCGATTCTCCCCATCTCCCACGCTTTGATGAAGAACCAGGTTAGTATGCCCAGCAGAACTTCGATGTCGATGACGATGGTGAATACCAGGCTGAGCTGATCGTCCAGGCGGCCCCATGACCGGCGGCCAAACCAACCCAGGAGCATCTTGACGATCACAACCACTGCGACGAGGAGAACTACCCAGCGCCAACCTGAATGCAGCGCCAGTAGAACACTGTTCATGCCTTACCAACCTCCTTCTGGATCGTTACGAATACCGCATGTGCTGCACCCAACGACGTCCAGCCGATCTGGCGTACGCCGTGGTGCACAGATCGTCACCCCACCGTAGCTGAAATTGATTCCAGCATGCGTCACGGCGGTCGACTGGTACCAGTATAACCGTGCTTGGGTGATTGTGCAAAGTACAGGCAGGGATGGAGGTTGCAACCCGGGGTGGAAAGTGCAAGATTTGCGTTTTGGTGCGATAATAGGAGCATAGTTGTTGGTATGGCAGTCTTCATGCCGCCGCAGTCGATATTGTTCTGAGGGAGGAACCCATGGCCGACCCATCCGATTTCAGCGTACAGGCCGTCGAAGTGCGACGCGCGTTAGCCAGCTATGACCCGTTCCGTCACGGCAGCGAGTATCTTGATGTACGACCCGGCCCGAACGGCGTCGAAATCCACGGGCCGTACGTACCGATGCGATTGCACGCAGTGCGCTGCACTGGGTGCGCACACATGTGGGGATGTACCGCTGGTGAATTGCCTGGTTGCCGACAATGTCCTGGAAGCCGAAGTGGCGCACGCACTCGCAACGGATCCGCGTACACGCGCAGAACAGTTCCGTGTCGGAGCGTACCTCGGCCAGGTGGCGGTGGCCGGCCCATTTTCTGCGGTCGACCATAAGGCAGTGCTGGAGGTCGCCCAGAGCATTTCTGGCGTGCGCGGGGTCGATATGAGCACCCCGTCACTACCAGCGGATGCGCAGCCGATCGCTACGATGGCCATGTCGCTCTAGCCGTCTGTCGGAGAGAGCTTGTTCGCGTGAACGCAGCCGCAACATGCTGTACCACGATCGCTGCCGGCTACTGCATGCCGTGTCGCGCCAACTTGTACGGTAGCCTCTCCGACAAACGGCTGGTGAACCCGGCCTGAACCGTCACGCCATCGATTACATTCGATCGGCGGCCAGGTTCAAGACGCCGGCAAGCGAGACAATTCCACTGCCAGGCAGGGCAGGCGACCACACGGTCGCCTGCCCTGCTTTTGCTCAAACACAACTCTAATGCTCGTCTGATGTGCTTCTAACGCAGCACTGGCATACTACGGGGTGTTGAACGTTGGTCAATCAAACTGACACAAGGAGAAACTGAAATGACACGGATGATGACACGTTGGGAGCCGCTGCGTGACATGGTCGGGCTGCGTGAGGCGATGGACCGCTTGTTCNNAGAAGACAGTTTCGTTCGCCCCTCGTGGAATACACCGGGTGATGGCGACCGGAGTTACGTGTACCGCCTGCCCATCGATGCGTACAGCACGGAGAATGAACTGGTGATCATGGCCTCCGTTCCTGGGGCCAANCCCGAGGAAGTCGAGATCACGATCGAAGGCGACACGCTGACGATCAAGGGTGAAGTCCCGGCGCCGCTGAGCAACGTCAATTACATTATGCAGGAGCGTGGTCACGGTCGCTTCAGCCGCACGCTGACGCTGAACGTTCCAGTGCAGCCTGACAAGGCAGAGGCCGAGTTCGTCAACGGCGTGTTGACCCTGCGTGTACCCAAGGCCGAGACGGTGCGTCCCCGTACGATCAAGGTGACGACCAAGAGCCTGCCCGAATAACCCGGCAGACAGGTAAAAATCCGTTTCACGGCGGTCATTCAGACCGTCGCCGAGTCACGGTCTATCGAACAACGATCATCGGGGTGCTGATCGACTGCAAGTTGATCAGCACCCCGTTTTGTTTTCTGAACAATCTGTAATTTGCCCCAAAGCCCGATTCATGCTACTTTAAGCCTGGACGGATACACTATGCCACCATTCCTCCCCGGGTGAGACAGGTAGATTATGTCCAGAAAACATACTGATCGTTCCACGTGCAGCCAGCACGCCGCAGCCCCGACTTCAAGCTCGGCCTGCTCCTCGACGCGTCTCGGCGTGAGTCGAATCCGCCGGGTCATCGTACTGGGTTTGGCCATCCTGCTGGGGGTGATGGGGAGCGTTGCGCCCGGCGCAGCCCAAACGGACCCCGGCCCGCTGACGCCGGCGCGCTACGGTCCCCATCCGGGCATTTACGCCTTCTGAAGATTTCAGCAGCCTCGACCCGCGCACGGTGCCCATCGTGGGCAGCAACATCATTTCAGAATGGCACAGTCTGAACCCTGCGCCCGGTGTGTATGACTGGTCGCAGATTGACGAGTGGCTGCAATCGACAACCCAGCGTAACCTGCCGGCTGGTCTCGGCATCACGACCTATTCCGGCATCTGCTGCGGCGGCAACATGGCGCCACACTGGGTCTATGTCCAATACCCCAGCGCCAAACTGACCTGCGACGCCGGCTGGGTCATCCCTAAGACCTGGGACCCCGGTTACCAGGCCGCGTACGGCGCGTTCATCCACGCCCTGGCTGACCGCTACGACGGCGACCCGCGCCTGGCCTGGGTGGAGATGGGTGTGGGCACCTTCGGTGAAACCCACCCCACTGACCCCGAATTCACCGACTGCGCGTGCAGGGGCTGACGTCGGCGCGTTGGGTGCAGACGGTTCAGGCCATCACGGCAGTCTACGACGAGGCCTTTACCCAGACGCCGCTGCTCTTGCAGATGGCTTCGATCTTCGAACACCAGACCGAACGGCAGCAGTTCGTCGATTACGCAGCCGCACGCGGCATTGGCCTCAAACATAACGGTCTGACGCCCGATAACGAAGGGGTGGTCTACGACAACCCCAACTACAGCTTCTACCAGTCCGGGGCGTTCGATCTCATGCGCAAGTGGGCCAACCGCGCCGATCGGCTGGGAGAGTTACGACTACCTGCTCACGGGCGTGACCGGCACGACGTGGGGCATCTACAACGGGCCGACAAACATGCCGATTATATGGTGCTGGGCAGTGACATCACAACCGACCCGGCGCGGCGGCCGATCCTGGAGTTTGCCAATGCCCACCTCGGGCAGACGCTCGACACCACACCCAGCGTCTGGGTGGCCCTGCGTGAAACCCAGAAGTCGTGGTACCCCGACCGGGGCAACTACGAGTTTTGGCTATGGCAGAACGATCAGGCGCCAGGGGCCGCACGGTGGCCCTCTGGAATACCGGCCGAACCCCAGGGACGTTTTACCCGGCGGACCGATGCTCCGGCCAACCCCTACATGTTCTTCGATATCGCCGATGGTTACGCGGCCCTGCACAGTAATGCCACGCTCGACATCGTGGTGACTTACCTGGACCAGGGTACGGACCGTTGGGCTGACGTACCCGACCAGCCCGACCTGTACCACAGCGCGGGGTCGTCCAGAAAACCAACACCAACACCTGGAAGACCGCCACCTTCACTGCCAGTGGCGCCCTGTTCGCCAACCAACAGCCGGGCGGCGGTGACCATCCGGGCAGCGATTTCCGCATCGACAGCCGCGGCGACGGCAATGAGGTCATTCACTTCGTCCAGGTCCAACCCCACAGCGGTAGTCCGCCACCGGTCACCGTCAGCCTGACGCTGCAAGAGGGGCAGCCGCTGCCCAACGGCCAGCCCTACGTGGGCAGCCGGGATACGGTGCTCAATGCTGCGTTTCCCACGCGTAACTTTGGCAGCAACGACGTCATGGGCATCCGCAGCGGCGCCAACAGTCTGCTGACTTTCGATCTGACGCCGCTGCCGTCGACGGTGGACGTGGTCGATGCCACGCTGCGGCTCTATGTGGCCGGTCGGACGGCGCCTGGCCCGGTGACGCTCGAAGCGCTCCAGCTCTTGCGCCCCTGGTCGGAGAACTATGCCACCTGGCAGCAGGCGTTGGCCAACGACCCGTGGGCCGAACCCGGCGCCGGTGGGACGGGGACCGACCACGGGGCGGTGGTGGAGGATGCCCAACTGGTGACCGCGGCCGGCCATTGGGTGGAGCTGGACGTGACTGCTGCCGTGCGTGGCTGGCAGGCTGACCCGCTGCGCAATCGTGGCCTGCTCTTGCGCAGCGCGGGCAACACGACATTGCAGGTCAACCTGGCGAGCGCCGAATGGGCCGTGGCCGCAGAGCGCCCAACCCTGCACATACGTTACGCCCTGCCGCCGGGTGCGCCCACGCCGACCGCAACGGCCACGGCCACGGCCACCCCCACCTCCACCGGTACCCCGCCCACGCCCACGCCCACCGCAACGGTGGCGCCGCCCCTGCGCGCCAAGACCGTGCGCCAGGGCCTGAGCGGTTACCAGGGCGTACGCGATACCTACATGTCGGCCTGGACCCCCAACGGCGCGTTTGCCGGCGAACCCAAACTCTCGGTGCGTAACCCCGACGAGTTTTCGGCCCTGATCCGCTTCGACCTGGCCGGTCAACTGCCCAACGACGCGCAGATCGTGCGCGCCGAACTCAAACTCTACGCCCTCTCGGCCAGCATCATNCGGGGTTTCTACGTGCGCACGTACGACCTGCTGCGGCCCTGGACAGCCAACCAGGTGACCTGGTACCAGGCGCAGACGGGCGCGCCGTGGGGGCTGCCNGGGGCCAACCACACCACGCTGGACCGCGCAGCCGAAGCCGAGGCNGTGGGCTTCATCCAGGGCGCCAACCGTTGGGTACGCATCGAAATTTCGGACATCGTTCGACGTTGGCTGCAAGACCCGGGCAGCAACCGCGGCCTGGTGCTCAAGGGTTTCTCCAACCGCAACCTGCAGTACGATTTCGCCAGCAGCGAGTACTCGTCGACCGACCTCCGCCCGACGTTGCGCATCGAATACCTGCTGCCGGGCGACATGCCCACCGCGACGCCCACGGCGACGCCCTGCGCGAACTGTACGGCCACACCAACACCGACCCGTACGCCGACCGCCACCGCGACCGCAACGATGATCCCGACGGCCACGCCCAGCCAGACGCCCACGAGTGGGCCGACGGCGACCCCTTCGAATACGCCGACGCCGGCGCCGCCCACATCGACACCAACGGCAACGGCGACACCTACGCTGACGCCAACCCCACCATGACGCCGACGCCCACCGCAACGCCGACGCCGCGGCCGACCGCAACGCCCGTCACCGTGGTCTTGCAGCAGGGGGCGGACGGCTACAGTGGCGCGTGATGCCTCACTGCACAGCTGGCACCCCGCAGCGAACGATGGCGCGGCCGGCACGTTCGCCGTGCGTACGGCGAACGGCGCCCACGGGCTGTCTATTTTGCATTGGACGGTTTGCCTGACTTCAATTCCGGGCCGAGATTCTGTCGGCACGGCTGGCCCTCTACCCGGTGGGGCAGACCAACCCGGCTGGCCAACAGCTGGTGCTCTACCCCCTGCTGCGCATGGAACGAAGAGGGCATCACCTGGCAGCGGCCACGCGCCGGCGAGGCGTGGGGTGGCCCGGCGCCAGCGGCGCCGGGGACCGTGGCGGCACGCCCGCGGGCGCCGCACAAACCAGCGGGCTGAATCAGTGGGTCGAGTTCGACGTTACCAGCCAGGTGGCCGCCTGGACCGCCAACCCGGAGAGCAATTTTGGCCTCCTGGTTACGGGTAATGGCAACACGCAGGTCGAGTGGACCTATGCCAGCGCCCAGGCCGTGGCGGCTGCACATCGCCCCCGGCTGACGGTGACCTACCGGCCGCGTACGGTGCAGCCGACGGTGGTCACCCTGCAGATGGGTCAGGACGGTTACCAGGGCGCCAGCGATACGACGATCAACCAGTGGTTCCCCACCAGCAACTTCAGCAACCTGGCTAACCTCGCGCTGCGCGCCCATGGTTGCCAGTCCACTACTGCGTTTCGACCTCGCGGGGTCGTACCGGCCGGCAGCAGCGTATTGGATGCGACGCTGTCGTTCTATGCCGACACCAGCAGCAACCAGCACCCGCTGGAGGCGCGTTTACCAGCTCCTACGCCCCTGGCAGGCTGCCGAAGCCACCTGGAACCGGGCTACTGCCGCCCAGGCCTGGCAGGCGCCCGGGGCGCAGGGCAGCAGCGACCGCATAACCACGCCGTTGGCGATGACCGTGGTGACAGGCGCCGGGCAGTGGTACTCGTGGAACGTCACCAACGCGGTGGCCGCCTGGGTGCAGAACCCAGGCAGCAACGCCGGCCTGCTGCTCGAAGCCACAGGTCAGGCTCAGGTGCAGTACGACCTGGCGGGCAGCCGCTGGGGCATCCCGGCGCAGCGGCCACAGCTGACCATCACTTACCTGGAGCCGTAACGCCTCACTGGCAGCTGCGTGCCGGCAGGTCTGTTACCGGGAAGTGCGTGCGAATGTCGGCGCCATAGGCCCACACGTTCGGGTAGGTTTCGAGGCCGGGCGCCTCCAGCCAGAAGTAAAGCCGGTTCTGCGNCGCCCGCGGGCTGACGTCTACCCCGGTGAAATCCCAGGCTGTCCAACTGATCCCACCTGCGCTCAGGGGCGCGCGTGCCAACGGCCCTGGCCCGGCCGCGCCTACCCCGTTGTTCAGCGACCCGCGTAAACGTACCTCCGGCGTTGCCGCCATCAGCCAGGATCGCCTGTGTGCTGTCATGGGCGAACAGGTACGCCGTCAGGTCGGCGCGCGGCCTGCGTCAGCGGCAGTCCGGCCTCGCGTAACAGCGACACGATCGTGGCGTCGATGCTGGCCGGCAGGCTGGTGATGGCGCTGGCCGGCAGGGGGCGCAGGCGGTCCCACGGTGGGGCTGATGCCGTGTGACCAGACGTTGTGGCGCGTCGTCGTGCCATCGACGGTGACGAAGAAGAAGAGCGTATTGGCCGGGTCGCGCGCCGCNNTGACATCCACGTTGTTGAAGTCCCACACGGGGAACGTGCGGTCGGCCTGCGTCACCAGCCGGCGTGCGCCGACGGCCACCGGGCGTGCGGGTTCGCCGTTCACACTCTGCCACAGGCGCACGGTCGGATCCCACGTACAGGCCACGGGATCGAGCGCGTCATCGAGGAAGAGGTAGGCGGTGAGGTTGGCCAGGCTGGCCTGGTTGGGCGGCAGCCCACCGTGCGGCCACAGAATCTCGATCTTGGCCAGCACTTCGGCCGGCAGGGCGGTGGGCGTTGGTGTGCGCGTTGGTGTTGGTGTGGGCGTTGGTGTGCGTGTTGGTGTAGCTGTTGGTGTACGCGCCGGCGTTGGTGTGGCCGTTGGTGTGCGCGTTGGTGTTGGCGTGGCCGTTGGTGTGCGCGTTGGTGTTGGCGTAGCTGTTGGTGTACGCGCCGGTGTTGGCGTGCGCGCCGGCGTGGCCGTTGGGGTGGCCGTGGCCGTTGGTGAGGCCGTCGCGGTGGGCGTGCTGCTCGGTGTCACAATGGGCGTCGGCGTAACTGTGGCCGGCAGGAAAGTGATCGTCAGCCGCGGGCGTAGGGAGCCGACCTCGTATTCGCTGCTGGCCAGATCGAAGGTCACTGGTGCGTCGCTGACCGCGCAGCAGCAGGCCGTTGTTGGCGGCGGCGCCATCGACCCAGCGCTGCACGAGGGGCGTGACGTCCAGGCTGTACCAGAGGTTATCCGCCAGCAGCATTTTACGTGCCACGGGGCTGACATCGATTTGCCCGCCCGGCGTTTGCCAGATGACACCCGTTTGCGCCTCGTTCCAGTTGGCGCTGGTAACGTCCCACGGCTGGGTAACTTCGTGCAGGTCGGCAAACAGCCGTACCAATGCACTGCGCCCCTGCGCACGCAGGCTGAGCGTCGCGCGTACTACCTGAGCGTTGGCCGGCACGCCGTCCAAGTCGAACTGGTACAACAGACTGGTCGTCCCGCCCGCGGTGAGCGGTAGCAGCGGCGCGTGGGCGAAGTTGTCCTCGGCACGTTGGCGGCCAGGTAAGTGTCGCGGGCGCCCGCATAACCCGCCAGCCCCTGCTGCAAAACGAGGACCTGCGGTACGGCGGTCGGGCTTACCACCGGCGCTGGCGTATCGGTCGGCGTTGGCGTCGGCGTATCGGTCGGCGTTGGCGTCGGCGTATCGGTCGGCGTTGGCGTCGGCGTGTCGGTTGGCGTTGGCGTCGGTGTATTTGTCGGCGTTGGCGTGTCGGTCGGCGTTGGCGTCGACGTATCGGTGGGTGTCGGCGTCGGTGTATTTGTTGGCGTTGGCGTGTCGGTCGGCGTGGGTGTGCCAGTTGGCGTTGGCGTCGGTGTGCGCCGGAGTATGAGTTGGCGTTGGCGTGATCTCGATCGCGTTACGCATGTCCAGCCAGACCATGTGCAAGATCGGTTTACTGCCGGTTCCGGTGTAGCTGATTATCGCATCGACCCACCGGCGAGCAGATTGCCGGCGTAGAACTGGGGCAGGGTGAAGGTTGCCCATTTCCACATGCCCGGCCAGTGCGGTTGATCGTGCGCTCCTGCGGAGTGGCGCCCGGTTGAGTGGCGAAGGTGACAGTGAAGGGTGTAGTGTCACTATCGACGTAGGCGATGCGCAGAATGACGTTGGCCAGACGGCGCCCACTATACCGACCCTCGGCAACGTCGAAGGTCAGCTGCGACCCCAGCATCTGTTTGGCATGGCGCGAATAGATGGCCGTGGTGGGCGCGGGCAGCCCAGTGTGGTTGGCATCGCAGTAGTCCATCGCCCAGACCGAACACAGGTGCCGCGTAGTGCCCGATTTGACGCTCAAAAATGCTCGAAATTGCCCAGCCAGCCGTGGCAGAACCCGTTGCAGTTGGGCGTCAGACCAGAGACGTCGCCCGTGGCCGGGTATTCGGTCTCGCGCAGGGCGACCCACAGCTGGTCGCTGTCGGCGGCGGTGCTGCCTGACTGCCGCTCCAGCCAGTTGCCGAAATCGACCGGGAAACCCTCGGCCACGCCGGGCACCGGGGTCTGCACGGCGTTGAAATGGTTGCTGTTGGGCAGGCAGGCGTGTGTGTTGGGGTCGATTTGGCAGAGCCAGCCATCCTGTACGTCGACAAACTGGACCTGCGCCGCCATGGCGGCCAGCCAGACCAGTAGTTCCACTGCAGGTTGGGGGCGGTGAACTGGGCGGGCCGAACTTGGCTGGCAGTTGGCCGATGTTCGCGACCAGTCCAACGAGCCGCAGCCGACGTCGGGGTGGTTGGGGTTGTTAGGGTTGGTCACGAAACCAGGCACGTCGGGCCATCCCGTTGAAGCCCATGCCCACGTGGGGCGGCGCGTAACTATGCATGAGCCGACCCAACTGCAACGGTTGGCCCCGCCATCGTCGACCGCGGCAAAGTTTACGTAAACGGGCTTGTTCGGGAACGCTTCGTGTGCGGCCTGAATCGCCTGCGCAACGAAGTCACGCATCCCCGCTACCGACGCGGCCGGCAGTGTACTGCCAACCATGCCGCAGTGTTTCGCGGCAGCTGCGTTTCGTTGTCATAACCACCGGCAATGAGGATGCCCGCGATGCGCGGTGGTTGCCCCAGCGCTGGCCGGCGGCCAGCATCACGGCACGATAGGCATTGCGAAAGGCCGGCGCTTCGACCGCGGGCACTCTCTGGGTAGTGTTGTTGTTGGGGTTGACCACCGCCCGATACGGAACCCAGTTGGGTGCATTGTTGTTGCACTGCCCCTTGGGCGCAACACCGCTGCCCTGTGTCCAGAACACCGGCAGGGTTAGCCAGATCAGGCGCGGCGCCGTTTGGCCATCGGCCAGAGTAACCGTCTGGTTTTCGAGACGGCTCAGCGCCGCTTCGATGCGTGACCAATTGTACACGCCCGGCTGCGGGTTGATGGCGTCCCAGTAAATATCGAGGTGAGAATTGAGCGCCGGCAGGCCAGGGCCGGTGGGGAGCTGCTGAAAGAAGTCATCACGGCGGACGATCGCGTTGGTTTCCAGGCACGGCTGGTGGGGTAGAATTCCCGTACTCGGGGTGAGCGTGACGGGCGCCGGCGCGGGTGGTAGTCGGTCGCGGTGTACTGGGTGTGCCGGCCGGCCCGGTGGACTGGCCGACGCGGTTGCACCGGGCGGACGGGTGGGCGCCGGGGTGGGCGCGGGGTGCATTGGGCAATGAGCAGTACCGTCAGCAGCAGTATCAACGTGGTGACGACTAAGGCGGGCCAACGCGGCGTACCCCTCATAGGCTTCCCTCGACGATCCGCAGTACGATGCAGGTAAAGAATGGCAGACCGCGCGGTGCAGTCCTGCACGCCCAGCCGGTTTCCCCACCAGGCTCAGGGTGCTGGGGCAGGCACCGTACGGCCAGGGCCCCTGGCCAATGTCAGGCGGTGGGCAACGGCGCGGTGGCTACGACCATCACCGTGCCCATGATGTTGCGGAACACCGTGTCACGCAGCGGCGGCTCGAACCGGTCGAAGAAGGTGTCGGCAAACCGTCGCGGGAACATCGGGATGGCCAGCCCGCTGTGCAACTGTACGCGGGCATTGGCCTGGACGAGTCCCTGCCCATGCAGGCGCACGATGTGCAGGCCGGCCTGCTGCAAAAACTGGTGAACGTGGGCACCGAGTAGTGCCACATNGTAACGCGGTGTGCCCGGCCGCCTGGCCAGGCCCAGCCAGCGGTAGAGGGCGCTCGGGACTTCGCCGAGGGCATTGATCCGCCAGCGGTTGGTCATACTCAGCAGCACGGCGCCGCCGGGCCGGGCNNGACGCGCCATCTCGGCCACCAGGCGCTGCGGGTGCGGCACGTGCATGATCGCTTCCATACACACTACCACATCGAAGGTCCGTGCGGCGAACGGCAGGTTCTCGGCGTCGGCCTGCACGAAGTCGGCTGCGGCCCCGGCCTGGGATGCGGCGCGGCGGGCCAGGTCCAGCATCTGCGGGGCGATATCGAGCGCCGTCACCTGCGCCCGCGCGGCAAAGTTGACGGCGAAGCGGCCCTTGCCCGTGCTGATGTCCAACACGCGCTGACCAACCCACGGCGCCTGCGCCAGTATCCAGCGCTGCTGCTCCTGAAAATGGGCATACAGTGGGTGGGCCGGGTCTTCCGGAAACCACCACTGCGTCACGGTGTCGGGTTGGCGGAAATAGTCTTTGGTCTCGTTCGCCACGGTGAGTGGATTATACCTTTTCAGTGTCTGAATTACAAAACGGCAGGCCCGAACGATCGGCTATGTGTCGGGTATCAGATAGACCACGAACCACGGGTTGCGGTAGGCCACCGGCAGGTCGAGGGCCTTGTCGGCGAAAAATACCGCATAACGCGNCCNGTACCTGTCACGGATGACCTTCACCTGGGCCGACGTGAGGTCGTTGTAAGCGGTGGTCGTGCTGGTTTCGGTCTGGAGATCGCGCATACGGTTCCACCAGTCGCTGGCGTAGGGCACGCTGAAATACTGCTGCGTGCCATCCTTCCACTCACCGACGATTGGGCGCTCGCTGTCCACGCGGAAGCCGTAGAGGTAGGGCGGCGTGAGGAAGATCGCCCCACGTGCGGTATTGTCATGTACCCACTGCTGCACGTCGATCCACGCGGCCAGGGCATCGGCCGCCGGCGGCGTACGACTCAGGTTGGCCACCAGCGCCAATCCGCCGGTGACCAGCGCGAGCACGATGATCCAGCGACCTGCGCCTGGCCAGCCAGCCACACGATGCCACGCCTGCCTGACCGGCGATGGCAGACCATTGCCCGCCCGCCGTTCGAGCAACCGCCCCGCGCGGTCGAGCGGCGCCCACCCACCGAGTAGGGCGATCAGCGTACCAGCCGCCACCGCGACGCACCACAGCCACGGGTCGGGAATGAACAGGCCGGCGCCGGCGATGATGCTCCCCAGGCGGGCGAAACCGCCACGGTCCCACTGGGCCAGCAGCCAGGCTGCCACCAACGGCAGGGCCAACAGGGTGAAAAATTTGGTGCTGCGCAGCAGCCAAGCNNGCAGCACCGGGCCGAGCGGCAGAACTTCGCTGAACACAACACCCACCAGGCCCATCCCGGCCACCGCCAGGGCGGCGCCGGCCAGCCAGCGCCCCTGCGTCGTACGGCGCCGCGGCCACCAACCCAACCCCGCCAGCAGCAGCCACAACCCAAACATGACATAATCCGAAACTGGCCAGCTGAAGGGAAAACTGTGTTGGGCCGAACGCAGGCGCAGCAGGGCGATCCATTCCGGCGTAACCGCTTCGCTCGTGCGGAGAACCCACACCAGGGTCGGGCTGGCCAGAATCAGGGCCAGGGCGGCGAGCAGGCCGATTTCGGGCCAGCGGGGACGGGGTAGGCTGGTGATATCGGCGACGATGAGCATCGCCAGCACGTAACACCCAGTCAAAGCGTGCAGGTTGAAGAGACCGGCCAGGGTGTAGGCCGCCAGCTGGCTGCCGCGTACGCTCAAGACCAGCGTCCACAGGCCCAGCATCAGCGCCATGTGACGCGCCAGGGTCGAACGTATGACCAGGTCGTCGCCGCTGAGTACCGGCAGCGCCGCCAGGCTCAACAGCAGCACCACCGCCACCGGCCGTACGGGCTGCGCGTCCTGCACCAGGCTGCGGGTGAGGGCGACGATGCCTAACAGGAACCCGGCCAGCGTCAGGAGGTACAAACCCAGGAAGAGCGGTTCCAGGTCGATCTGCCGGGCCAGCAACGCCAACAGGCTGANAATAGTACGCGGGTAGGCAAACCGTGTGGCCAACATCGGATCGTTGGGGTACAGGGTCGGATCGAGGGTGGCCTTCAGAAAGGGGATCTGAATGGCATGGCTATCGTCCACGACACCGAACAGGTAGCCGCGCACCAGCCAGTAGGCGCCAACGAAAAACAGCGGGAGCAGATAGATGAACAACGACGAACGTCGTCTATGGTGCACAGATGGTTGGACAGTCATCGATGGCTGATTCCAGCCGCGCGGCGCGCATGCGTAACTGCTCTGCCAGCCGTTCAGAAACCGGGTTTTTCTCGTGCAGGCATGATTCTTGTCCGTGTAACGGCCTTTCATCGCGCCATGACCCTGGTCTGCGAGACAAAAACCCGGTTTCTCCAGAACCAGCCTGAGCAGTTACGCGTGCAGTGATGGTGGACTCTACGACCGGACAATCCGATACTCCATGACCGGTGTCCCGCCGCCCACCACGCGCAGACCGTGGCGCGTACAGCAGCCGGGAGGCGGCATTGCTCTCCTGCGTGTTGAGCGTGAAGGTCCGCGCCCCAGCGCGCGGCAGAACGCCAGTGAATCGGTGAGAAGCTGGCTGCCGATGCCCTGGCGCTGCCTGGCCGGGTGCACGGCCAGGCGCGCCAGCTGACCCACCTCCAGGTGCACATCACTGAAGGCGTATCCCATCGGCCGGCCGTCCAACTCAGCCACCACGAAGTGACCACCTGTGAGCATGAACCCAATCAGGTCGCTGCGCGTCAGTCGCCACGGTGGCTCGAACGCCAGTGTGTCGAGCGCCAGCAGCGCATCGATGTCGTCCGTGCGTGGGCCACGCAGCCGGGCGGGTCCCTGCCCTTCACCCGCACGTTCGATGCCCACGCCGCGCCCAGGGTGACCAACGAATCGGTGATGTGAAAACCGGCCCGCTGCAATGGGCCCACGATCCAGTCTGTGGCGCCCAGGTGTAGAACGTGGCGCAGGCCGCGGGCGCAGCAGGGCACGCAGCGGCTCCCACAGCGTCTGCACCCCGTTGTCGACCTGCCAACCGTTGAGCAGGGCACAGCCGCGCAGTTGGCCCACGGTTCTTCCGTTTCGCCCAGGTTCACGGGCTGATGCAGTAGCGATGCAATGACAAAGCCCCACAGTAGCGCCCCGGTATCGGCAATCAGGGTGAGGTGATCGTGGTCGCTGAGCATTTGCGTCAGGTCCTCCGGCCCAAAACCCACGACCTGATGCCGCGCCTGGTTGAGCAGGCCCAGGATACGTCCCCGGTCTCCTGGCCGGCCCGGGCGCACAGTCACGCGAATTTCGTCGGTCTGATGACGAGTCATGCGAATGGTCCACTGCGCAGGGTGTTAGATTGCGGGCCGATTATACCATCGGCGGCGTGCAGCGTAAAACGGGTGGTCGGCGCCATGACCCTGCACTGCGTGCGCTGGGCAGCACCAGCCTACTCCCGGTTCCCCGCCCGGGCCGCCCACCACAACAGCCCGATTGCCATCACGCCCAGAATCCCCAGGGCAAACAGCTTGTACAAACGTGAATTCAGCAGGAGGGCCGTCATGCCGAACGCTGCGCAGAAGGCGTAATACACCATCACCACCTGGCGCTGCGAGAGGCCGAGGTCGTACAGGCGGTGGTGCAGATGGTCGCGCGAGGAGGTGTAGGGCGACTTGCCGGCCCGNNCGCGCCGCCAGATCAACCAGGCGACGTCCAGGATGGGCAGGCCCAGCACCAGCAGCACCGTCGCCACCCGCGCCCCGCCCATGATGCCCAACGCGGCCAGGGTGAACCCCAGAAAGTAGGCGCCTGAACTGCCCATGATGATCGACGCCGGGTAGAAGTTGAAGGGTAAAAACCCCAACACCGCCCCCAGCAGCGCCACCGGCAGGATGGCGACACTCAACTGCGGCGTTTCGGCGCGCCAGAGCATGTGCCCGGCCAGAACGACGCAGAAGATCGCCGCAACCCCGCCCGCCAGACCATCCAGGCCATCCAGCCAGTTGACGGTGTTCATCATGCCCACGAACCAGAAGAGCGTCAACCNCCAGACGATCGGCCAGGCGAAACCGGCCGCGCCGCCAAACGGTTCATTGGTGAACGGGTTGTTGACGTGTTTGATGAAGAGTGCACTGGCGATGGCAATGAACGCCGCCGCAATCTGCACCACGGCCTGTGGCCACGCCGGTAACTGTAAGCGGTCGTCGAGCAGCCCAAACAGGAAGACGACCGTACACCCCACCAGGAGGCCAGTCAGGCGCGCCATGGCCATGGGGTCACGGCTCGCCGGGAAAAACTGCGGAAAGAGCAGGGTAACGCCCACGGTGACCATGAAAGCCGCGCACATCGGCAGGCCGCCGAGCCGCGACAGCGTGCCCTGGTGCACCCGGCGCGGCGCCGGCTGATCGGCCAACCCCAGGCGCAGGCCCCNAGCGCCGCGCCTGGGGGTCAGGATCAGGGCAATCAGAAACGCACAGAAAAAACGACGATATACGGTGACGCCGTCACGGCCGTAGGCGGTTCAGAATCCTGGGGAAGGCGATCGTTTCACGCACATGGTCCAGCCCGGCAATCCACGCTACCGTGCGTTCGACGCCGAGACCGAAACCGCTGTGGGGCACGGAGCCGTAGAGGCGCAGCTGAATGTACCAGTCGTAGGCATCGGCCGGCAGTTTGTGTTTGGCGATCGCGGCCTTCAGCCGGTCGGGGTCGCTCATGCGCTCGCTGCCGCCGATGATCTCGCCGTAGCCTTCGGNGGCCAACAGGTCGGCGCTGCGGCACACCTCGGCGCGCCCCGGCTCCGGCTCCATGTAGAACGCCTTGACCTGTGTCGGGTAGTGATGCACGAACACCGGCTTATCGAACTGCGAGGCGACGTAGGTCTCGTGCGGCGCGCCGAAGTCGTCGCCCCACTCGATGGCCGGCACCGGGTCGTCGCTGGNGGGTACGGTGACGCCGGCCGCGGCGGCTTCGTTGATCATGCGCACCGCCCNGTCGTAGTGCAGGCGGACGAAGGGTGNGGTGACCTTCTGCAAGTGCGTCGTATCGCGCTCCAGAAGCGCCAGTTCCGTCGCCCGGGTNNGCAGTGTGGTCTGCACGATGTAGCTGACGAACTGCTCTTCGATTTCCAGCAGCTCCTCCAGTTTACAGAACGGAATCTCCGGTTCGACCATCCAGAACTCTTGCAGGTGCCGGCGGGTCTTGCTCTTTTCGGCGCGGAAGGTGGGGCCAAAACAGTAAACCGGCCCAAAGGCGAAGATGTTGGCCTCGTTGTAGAGCTGACCCGTCTGCGCCAGGAACGCGGGCACGCCGTGGTAGTCGATCTGAAACAGCGTGGTGGTGCCTTCGCCGGCCGCGGNGGTGAGGATGGGCGTGTCGACCAGCAGAAAGCCGTGGTCGTCCAGCCAGTCACGGATGGCGCGAATCACCGTGGCGCGGATGCGCATGATGGCCCACTGCCGGCTGGAGCGTAGCCAGAGGTGGCGGTTGTCCATCAAAAACTCGACGCCGTGCTCCTTGGGGCTGATCGGATACTCGTCGGCCACCTGCACGACGGTGAGGTCGGTCACGTCGGNCTCATAGCCGCCGGGGATGCCCGGGGCGCNGCCGGCGCGCACGGCGCCGGTGACGATCACCGACGATTCCTGCGTCACCCGCCGCGCCGCCTCGAACACCGCTTCGGGTACATTTTNTTTGAAAACGACCGCCTGGCAGATGCCGCTGCCGTCCCGCACCTGCAAAAACTGGAGCCGCCCTTTGTCGGTCCGGTTGTACACCCAGCCGCGCACCGTCACTTCAGCGCCGTCATAATCCTTCAGCTGTTCGATCCGCACAATTGCCATGTTCTTCGTACCCTTCATGTAGAATCTTCGCCTGGAGTTACGTACACGTGACGCAGTATCACGTGCGGGTGATGCGCACCTGCTCGATCTTGGGCCCTTCATGTGCAACACGGTGAAGTACAGCCCTTCCCAGCTGATCTCGGCGCCCGGTTCAGGGATACGCCGGAAGAGGTAAAGCAGAAAACCGGCCAGGGTTTCGTACTCATCGCGCTCTGGCAGGTTCAAATCCGNCTCTTCGTTGATCTCGTCGATGCGCGTTTGGGCGCCGACCTCGAAGACCCCTTCGGAAACGGTCTGTACCGACGCCGGCTCGACGACCCATTCATCGGTGACCCGTCCCACCACCTCTTCGATCAGCTCCTCCAGCGTCACCAGGCCGGCCGTGCCGCCGTACTCGTCGATGATAATGGCCATGCCGACCTGCTGCGCACGCATCTCGTTGAACAGATCGCCCACCTTGCGGCTGTCGGGCACGGTGAACGCGGGTGTNNACCAGATCGGCTCGGCCAGGGTGCGGTCGCGGTTGATAGGCCCTTCCGTCAACGCCAGCAGGACATCCTTGATCGCCACGATGCCAATGATGCTGTCCAGGCCTCNTTCGTACATCGGAAAGCGCGAGTGCTGGGCGATGTTGAACACCTGCAGGAAGTCGTTGACGGTGGCGGTGGCCGGGATGCCGGTGATGTCGGTGCGCGGAATCATGGCCTCGGTCACGTAGCGCTCGCTGAACTCGAAGACACGCACCAGCATCTCTTCCTGGGTCTCCGCCAGCACCCCTTCCGCCTGACTCTCGTGCACGAGCAGCTTCAGCTCCTCGACCGAGTGCACCGACCGGTGGCTTGCCCCTGCCGGGACGCCAAACAGGCGCAGCACCAGCGCCGTAGCGCTGTCCAGAACCCAGATGAAGGGCCGGAAGATAGTGGTGAAGGCGTTCATGATGCGGGCCGAAAACAACGCCGTACGTTCAGGGTTACGAATGGCGAATGTCTTTGGCGCCTGCTCACCCAGCACGATGTGCAGGAAAGTCAGGAGGCTCAGGGCCAGCACGGTCCCGATGGCCACGGCGGCCGCCTGCCCCCACAGCGGCCCCAGCAAGCGCTCGATGGGCGGCCTGATCAACTCTGCGATCGTGGCCTCGCCGATCCAGCCCAATGCCAGACTGGCCACGGTGATGCCGAGTTGTGCCGACGCGATGTACAGGTCGACGTCGGCCTGCANTCTTATTGACGATATTGNACCGCGGGGTTATTGCTGCCCGCGAGTTTCCAGACGTGCCCGACGCGCCGTGACCAGGGCAAACTCGACAGCCACAAAAACCGTTGGCGGTGATCAAGGCCAGCACAGCGAGCAGGCGCGGAGCAAAAAAGCGAAACCTGAGTCCATGTTTGGGTATTGGTTTGGCGGTGGACGGCGCTCTGCCACGGTGCGCCCACGATTTGCGCCGAGGGCCGTCTCAACCTGTCTGCCATTATACCATAGATGCCGTGGCCTTTGAATTTAGGCAACGCCGTTGGGTGCTTTTCGGTTTGGGAGCCAACCTGCCCGCTGCCAGGTTCACGACGAACGGAAAAGCCTGCCCATTCGCCCTGAGCTTGCCGAAGGGCGGGTGACCCAAGGGCAGCTTTCCCTTAACTTGAAATGCACCCAACACCGTTGTATACTACACCCGATGAACACCGCACTCCAACCAACCGTCACGACGGCAGCGGCGCCGGGCAAGGTGATTTTGATGGGCGAGCACGCCGTAGTCTACGGGCGCCCGGCCATCGGTCTGCCCGTGTTTCAGGTGCAGGCCAGCGCCGAACTCGTGGTTGACCCCGGCGGCCACGAGTTGTGGCTGCACGCGGCCGACCTCGGCCAGCGTCACGCCCTGTCAGCGACCCCGGACACGGACCCGTTGGCTTTGTGCGTGCGCTGCACCTGCGCCGCGCTCGGCATCGATCCCCGGCCGGCGAGCTGTCGGTTCAGGCTACGATCCCCCTGGCCGGCGGTCTGGGCAGCGGGGCCGCCATCTCCACCGCCATCGTGCGTGTGCTGGCCGGTTGGGCTGGGCGCCGATTGCCGCCGGCCGAAGTATCGGCGCTGGTGTTCGAGGTGGAGCGCCTGCACCACGGGACGCCCAGCGGCATCGACAACACGGTCATTGCCTACGCGCGCCCGTTTGGTTCGTCAAAGGGAACGCACCGCTGCCCTTCGTCGTGCCCCACGCCTTTCGCCTGGTCATCGCCAACAGCGGTATTCCCAGCCCCACCCGCGCCACCGTGGGTGATGTGCGCCAGGCCTGGCTGAGCGCGCCGGTGCGGTACGAGCAGCTGTTCAGCCAGATCGGCCGCCTGGTGCACCAGGCCCGCGGCGCCCTGCTGGCCGGCGACTGGCCTGACCTGGGCCAGTTGCTAACCCAAAACCATGCCCTGCTCGGGCAACTCGGCGTGTCTTCACCCCAGCTTGACCGGCTGACGGCGGCGGCCCTGGCGGCCGGCGCATGGGGCGCGAAGCTGAGCGGCGGCGGCCGCGGCGGCAACGTCATTGCCCTCGTCGCGGCGGCAACGTCCGCGGCCGTGGCGGATGCGCTGCACCAGGCGGGGGCGGTCAGTACGATCATCACCGATGTGCCGGTGACGGAAGAGTAAAAGCGNATGGACCAACGTCAATTTCTCGCACGCGCCGCCGCCGACGGTGATGTGGTCACAATCGACACCCCGGTCGACCCCTACCTNGGGCTGGCGGCCGTCAGCGCCGCCTTCGACGGGCGCATCGTGNNCGTTTCCCGCACGTGCGGCAGCGACTACGAAGTGGTCACCGGCCTGGCAGCCGACCGCCGCTACTTTGCCCGCGCTGGACTGCCCGCCAGCTGAGCCATTCACCGGCTGGCCGACGCGATGGCCCATCCCCAGCCCCTGCGGCAGGTGACGCTGGCGCCCTGCCAGGAGGTGATCGAGCCNGCGGTGGACCTGGAGCAGATCCCATTTCTGAGCCATTGGGCCAGCGACGCCGGGCCGTACGCCACGGCCGCCGTGCTGTTCACCACCGACCCGGAGGTCGGCCCCAATGCCTCGTTTCACAGGGTGCTGCGCCTGAACNNAAAACGCAGGCCGCCCTGCGTGGTCGAGCGGCGCGGCACCGATAACGCCCTGCGCCGGACACCGACCGACCTGCCAGCCGCAATTTGTATCGGCCTGCCGCTGCACGTCCTGCTGGCCGCCGCNAATGGCCCGCCGCCGGGCGTCGACGAACTCACGATTGCCCAGGCCCTGGCCCCCACGCCGGTGGTGCGCTGCCTGACGCAGGGCACCCTGGTGCCGGCCGATGCCGAACTGGTGCTGGAGGGGAGGCTGACCCACCGCCTGACCGCGGAAGGCCCCTTCGTCGACCTCACCGAGACGCTCGACCTGGTGCGCCAGCAGCCGGTCTTCGAGGTCGATTGCATCACCCACCGCACGCGGCCGTTGTACCATGCGCTGCTGCCCGGCCGCCTGGAGCACAAGCTGCTGATGGGAATGCCGCGCGAGCCGACGATTCTGGCGGCAGTGAACGAGGTTGCGCGCGGCTTGAACGTCAACATCACNCCTGGCGGCGCCAGCTGGCTGCACGCGGTGGTGCAGATCGAAAAACGTTCAGCGGACGACGGTCGACGGGCGATCGACGCCGCTTTTCGTGGCCACGCNTCGCTCAAACACGTGGTCATCGTCGATCACGACATCGACCCGTTCGACCCGGCCGATGTCGAATGGGCGATTGCGACCCGATTCCAGGCCGACCGCGGGCTGGTCGTGCTNGCCGACCAACCTTCCAGCTCGCTCGACCCGTCAGCCACACATACGCCGGGGCAGAAATCGCGTACCGCCAAACTGGGCTTGGATGCCACGGTTCTTTGGGACACACCCAACGGCCCGCACGACCCCAGGCCTACGCGCGTGACCTTCACGCCGGTGGACCTGACGGCCTATGCGCAGGCTTGAGGGGATGGCGATTGCAACGGGCGCCATGGGAGTTCCACAGGGCGGCCAACTGGCAGTTTGTCGGAGAGGCCACCCTGCAAGTAGGTGCGGCGCAACATGTCGTGGCCGACAGTGGTCGTGGTACAGCATGTCGGGGCTGCGTTTACGCGAACAAGCTCTCTCCGACAAACTGCCAGGAGCCTATCCGAATAACCCGGAAAACGCGCCACAGTGTTGTCCCGTGACGGTTATTCGGATAGGCTTCAGGTCGCCCCAAATCCACGAAGCGATAGAAAGCCGGGATTGAATCATGCGACGTGATGAAGATCGACTCGCGGTGTTGCGTACATTCATTGCCATCGAACTGGATGACGAGGTGCGCCGCCAGGTNGCNGCGCTACAAGATCGGATGCAGGCCGTGGCGCCGCCGGGCAGCGTGCGTTGGGTGGCCGTGGCCAACATGCATGTGACGCTGAAGTTTCTCGGTGACACACGCTCCGAACAGCTGCACCGTATCGTCGATGCGCTCGAACAGGTCGGCCGCACCCAGGAGCCGTTCCGTATGACCGTTGCCGGGCGCGGTTGTTTTCCGAATTTCCGCCGGCCGAACGTCGTTTGGGCAGGCCTGCAAGACCGGGGTGAACGCCTGACCCACCTGGCCGACGCCATCGCGCGGGCGGTTGCCCCGCTGGGCTGGCCGCCAGAAAGCCGCGATCTGCGGCCCCACCTGACCCTGGCGCGGGTCAACCAGGGCGTCGATGCACGCCAGCGGGCGGAGTTGGGTCGGGCCATCGAGGCGCTGGAAGTCGGCACGTTGGGCACGGTCGAGGTCACGCGGGTCCATTTCATTCACAGCGACCTGCGCGCNACAGGGCCGCTGTACACTGTACTGGCCCGCATTCCGCTTGGATCCGGCGACGCGGATTGATCGCCCCGTGGAGATCCATTCGTTCGTCGTAACTGCTCAACCAGCCGTTCAGAAACCCGGTTTTACAAAAACCCGGTTTCTCTCGCGCCAACCTGAGCCTGTTTTCGACATAGAACGCAAGTTCTCGACCGATATCTTGCGGTTTTGATGCGCTGCATCACAAGATGTAGACCAGGTGCGGTATTCGCTCACATGATCTACGCGACAACTTGTGGTATCGTATCCGACAACCCCTACAGGTTGTGGTGTCGAAAACAGGCTGAGTAGTTGCCGTTCGTCCAAGAATCGCTGCGAGGTGGAGAGTGTTACGGTTGGTTGCGGTGGTAGGTGGNGGGACGTGCTCGCCGGCCGAGGCTGCGCTGGCGNNCGAGGTCGGCGCACGCCTGGCCGCGGCGGGCGTAGGCGTGGTGTGCGGCGGCCATGGCGGCGTGATGGCGGCCGCCTGTGANGGGGCCCAGCACGCCGGCGGCCTGACGGTGGGCATCCTACCGGGTGCTGACCGCGGCCAGGCCAACCCCTGGGTCACGATTGCCATACCCACCGGCCTGGGCGAAGCGCGCAACACGCTGGTGGTGCGCAGCGCGCTGGCGGTCATCGCGATTGGCGGTGAATTTGGTACGNNCTCGGAGATCGCGCTGGCCCTGAAACTGGGCCTGCCGGTGATTGGNGCCGACACGTGGGAGTTGGCCAAACATGGTCAGGCGGTGCCCGCCGTTCGCAGGGTGACGACGGCCGCTGAAGCCGTGGCCGCCGCGCTCGGCGCCAGTGATGAATCGTCATGCGTGACGTGAAACGGCCAGCAATCCGGCCCGAATCGCCCACATTCAACCACGGGTGGGCAGAGGACTGCGTCCGGCGTGCACCGCGCCCCGCCGACCCGCTATTCGGTGCGCTTCACGGCCCTCGGTCCTGCCACAGCCTGGCCAACAGCGCCAGCGGCCAGAACACCAGCGTCGCCACGAGAAAGCTGACCAGCGCGTACGCGGCGATGCCAATCAACTGCGCTTCCGCCTGGCCCGGCCAGTCGGACTGGAAACCGGCCGCCGGCCACAGCCCACTGACGCCCTGGCCGGGCACGCCCAGATAGGTGAGGGCGCCCACGCCGTTCCAGCCCTGGCCGTAGCGCCCGTCAGCCAGAAGGGCGACCGCCAGCAGGCCCAGGACTGTACCCAGGGCCAGAACGCTTACGCTGCCGGTAGGATCATCCAACCGCAGCAGGTGCTCGACGACGTAGGCGGTCAGGACAGCCAGCAGACCACTGAGGGCGCCGGCGACCAGGGCNNCGCCCAGGGGGATGAAACCAGCGGCTGCCAGGCCCACCAGTACGCCCGCGGCCAGGCCACGCGGCAAACAAGGGCTGATCGCGCCGCTGACAAACCAGGTGTAGGCGCTGGGTACGAGGGCGCCGCCCGCGCCGGCCAGCAGAACGTTGACCAACACCAAGGCGGGTGGAATCGTCTGCCAATCGAGGCGTGGATTGGCCAATGCCCAACCGACAGCGCCGATCAGCAAGAGGCCGGCGCCAGTCGCGGTCAGCAAGGGCAGATGAACCTCTGGCAGCGGCACAGGTTCACCGGCGGCCATGCGCGGTCGGCGCGGTACGAAGACCAGAATGCCGGCCAGCGCGGCCGCACCGACCAGGAAAACCGGGCCGGCGTCGCCCAGATCGACATAACCGTGGCCCAGGCCGAGGTTGACGCCCAGGTTGGCCAGCCAACCGCCGCCGCTGCTCCAGTTGCCGGCCATGGGCGCCAGGAAACCACCGAGCAGCAGGCCGGCCGCCAGGGTCACGGGCGCCGNGGCGCGGCGCAGCACCAGGAGGGGAATCAAGGTCGCAGTGACGATCCAGGGCAAACGGCTCGCGAAGAGCAGGTAGGCATCGGCCGTCGCGCCGGCATTTTGCAGCCCAAAGCCGCTCAGGCCGACCATGCCCCAGCCGGCGCCCCACCGTTCACTGAGCGCGGTCCATTCCCAGATCAGCCCGTTGTAGCCGGGGCGGCTGTCGATCAGGCCGATGCCGCCGAAGTGCAGGGCAAAACCTACCGCCCAGTAGGCGAGGATGCCCAGGCCGAGCGCCGCCAGCAGGGTCAGGGTCGCCTGGCGGGCCGACTCGGGCGGCAAACCACCGGCGACGAGCAGCGTCAGGCCCACGGGCACAAGCAGGGCCAGCCCCGTCATCACCAGGGGCAGCAGGATGGTGATCTCGATGCCGCTGGAATCGGCAGCCGCCGTGCGACCGGCCCAGATCGAAAACGGGATGGCCAGGGCGGCGATAAAGCTCCAGGGGTTGCGCATCTCTCCTCCTCGCGGCGTGTTGTGGCCGCAGGGGTAGTTTACCAGAGAATAGTTCAGCGCCAAATTGCCATGGGCAGCAGTTTTGCGGGGGTGTTGTGGTGAGAATATCGAATCGGGCCGTGGCCGGGTTGTTGTCAGGCGCATTTTTGTGCTGTACGCCGCCACGGCGGCCCCATCGGTCGCGACCGTTTTCGACGACAGCCTGGAGTTTCAGTTGGTCCTGCCGACCCTGGGGATTGCCCACCCTACCGGCTACCCGCTGTACACCGTGCTCGGCTGGTTGTTCACGCAGTTGATACCGGTCGGCGACGCGGCCTGGCGGGCCAACCTGTTTTCAGCGGCGGCGGCGGCGGCCTGTGTGGGGTGCTTGTTCCAGCTCGCGNNCCTGGCGGTTGGCGCCCGGCTGCCGGCGCTGCTGGCCGCCGTCCTGTTTGGCCTGACGCCGCTGTGGTGGTCGCAGGCTAACCTCGCGGAGGTCTATGCGCTGCATGGCTTGTTCGTCGTGCTGCTGTGGTGGGTTGCGTTCAGCCCGGGGATTCGGCTCGAATGGCTGGCCCTGCTCGTGGGCCTCAGCCTGGCGCATCACCGGCTGACGCTCCTGCTGCTGCCGGGCTTGCTGCTGTGGGTCTACTGGCGCGAACCGGACCTGCTGCGGTCTCCCAAACGCCTGATGCGCCTCCTGATCCTGGTTCTGCTGCCGCTCACGCTGTACGGGGTGATCTGGCTGCGCGGCCAGGCCATCCCCACGACGGCCGGCGCCTGGCTGAACACCTGGCCGGCGTTCTGGGAGCACATCACCGCCAGCGCCTACACCACGTTCGTGCGCGACGTCGGCGCCAACGGCAGCGGCGTCAACCCGGCGATTGTATTGCTCGTGCAGTTTGGCCTGGCCGGGACCGTGTTTGGTTTTCTGGGCCTCTTTCCCTGGCGGCTGCACGTACGGCGTTGGTCCGTTCTGGCGCTGAGTTTCGTCATCCAGGTGCTGTTCGTGATGAGCTATGCCACTGCCGACGCGGAGGTCTTCATGCTGCCGGCGGCGGTGCTGTTCGCCGTATTCACCGCGGCCGGCCTGACCCTGGTTCAAAACGCGGCGTTAGCGTGNGTGGGTGCAACGTGGCGCCGCGCGCCCGGGCCGCCTCGCACGTACCGCAGGCTGATTCAGCTTGGGCTGGTCATCCTTGTGCTCCTGCTGCCGCTGCGAGATACCCTGGCTGCGCTGAGCCAGCCGGCGCCGGCGCGGCTCACCTGTGAGCAGGTGCTGGCNGGTCGGCGGCCCCCTTCGTTGGAGGCGCGCAACCGTCGGAACGACTGGAGCACCGCGGACTGCGCACACGATATTCTCGAGCAGCCGCTCGAGCCGGGCGCGGTGCTGGTGGGACTGCTGGGCGAGATGACGCTGGTGCGCTACTTCCAACAAACGGCCGACCGGCGACCGGACCTGGTCACGATCGTGGCCGATGCCGAAGAAGCCCGCCGGCAGGCCGTGGCGGCCAACCTGGCCAACGGCCAGCCGGTGTACCTTCTGCGGCCNCTGGCCGGGTTGGCCGGAGACTACCAACTGGATGCCGTCGGCCCGCTGATCCGGGTGCGGACGGCCGATATGCCGNNCCGGCGCCGGGCCGCGCAGCTGCCGCAGCCGATCACGTTGGCGCCCGGCCTGCAGGTGACGCATGCCGCGGCCTGGCCAGTGGCCGGGCAGGCCGGACGCCTGGCGCGTATCGGGCTGGTCTGGGAGGTGACGGCGCCGATCAGCGAGACGCTGCACGTTTCGGCGCGCCTGCTGGCTGCCGATGGCACGACCGTGGCCCAGTTGGATGCACCGCCTGTCCATCGCAGCCGNCCCGACCCCACCTGGCAGCCGGGTGAACGCATAGTCGATATCTATGATATGGCGACNGCCGCCCGGCTTCTCTGGCCCCTGACGCCCCTGATCATTCTCTACCGCGCCGCCGACGGCAGCGAAGTCGGCCGTTTGTTGCTGCCTCCCCAGACTTTCTAGAAATTCGTCCGTTTTCGCGCCATCATTTTGTGCCGGAATTCGTTGTCTCCTCCTGTGAATCGGCGCCGACCCCGACCGCTACGTCGCAACCAGCGCCGGCCGTGTCGGCCAGTGTGGCCACCGCGCAGGCCGGGGTCAGTTTTCCATTGCTGATGCCTGCCGATGGCGCCTTGCCCGCCGATCTCACACTATCTGGATGCCAGCCTGTGGGAAGAAGATGGACGCATGACCAGCCTGAGCGGCAATCTGCCGGCGGCCGATTTGCTGGCGATTGCTGAGCGGATGCAGACGGTAATGGATTGAACCGCGCTCGCTGTGTAGTCACGGCTTTGGCATCCCGTGCGCTGCGGTACAATGGCCGTATGTCGTCGCCTGTTGCCACCGCCAACGTCGATACCCAGGCCGCCCGCCAGCCACTCCTGTGGGGCGTCCGGGTTCTAGTGCTGGTTCTGCTGCTGCTCCACCTGGCCGCCGTCAACTGGCCGGAAGCCACGGCCTGGGGTTTGTGGCCCGTACGTTACCTGGCGTCGCCCCTGCGCGGGTTGCTCAGCGCGGGGTCGCTGCGCTGTGCATTCCGGCCGTTGGGCGTCGTGTCAGTCGCATGGCCATGGACTTCGCGGCGTGCGGCGCCGCTCTGGGCGGGACGGCGGCGTGTCGCCGTCTTCCTGGCGCTGGCCCTGCTGGCGCTGCCGCTGTTCTGGGGTCTGCGCCTGGTGCACAGCCGCTGGGGCGACGCCTACATCCTCATCAACGCCATTGCGCTGGATGACCCCGCACAGCGCCTCGTTTACACCTGGCAGGCCCCGCTCACGGTGTACTGGCATGCGTTTCTGGGCGTGGGGGCAGCGGGTGTGNNGGGCTGGCGCGATGCGATGCCGGCGTATGCGGTGACCAGCGTGATCGCGGGCGCGGCCTTTGTTTTCAGCGCGCTCAACCTGGCCTGGACGGGTGGGCGCAGCCGTGGGCAACGCGTCCTGCTGCTCAGTTTGCTGTTGACCCTGGGTACGGTGCAGCTCTTTTTCGGCTACGTGGAGAATTACACCCTCGCGGCCCTGGCGATAGTGGTCACGCTCTGGCTGGCCATCCGTTTCGTACGGGGCGCCTCTCCNCTGTGGGCGGTGGCCCTGGTCCTGGCCCTGGCCCACGGGCTGCACCCGCTGACCCTCTGTTTGCTGCCGGCGTTGTTGGTCCTCGCCCTGCTCGACCGGCAGCGCCACGGTGTACGGCACACGCTCTTTTCCGTAGGCGTACCGTACCTGGTAATTGGCCTGAGTGTGTTGCTGCTCCTGAGCGCCGGTAACCACGGCCTGGACGCGTTGTTCAGCAGTGATCGGCCTGGGGGCGATGGGCGCTGGTTGGTGCCGCTGGTGGCCACGTCGACACGCTGGGAGCACTACACCATGTTTTCGCTGGGCCACGCGCGNGACATCATCAACGAACAGTGGCTGACTGCCCCGGTGAGCCTGGCTGTGCTGGTCNNCTGGTGCTGCTGCTCGACCGGCAACGGCGCTGGNCTAACCGATGGCCTGGCCGGCGAGGCGCTGCAGCAGGACCGTTGGTGGTTGGGTTTCCTGGTTACGGCTACGCTGGGTAGCGGGCTGTTCATCCTGTTGTGGAACCCCGATTACGGCGGGCAGCGCGACTGGGATCTGTTCAGCCTGGCCAGCCTGCCCCTCACGGTTCTGGCCGCGTGGCTACTGGGCCGGCCCTGCCGACCGAACCGGCGCGCNTGGGAGGCCGCACTGCTGCTGGGCGCGGTGTCGCTGCTGCACACCGGCGCCTGGATTTACCAGAACACGCTGCCCTGGGCNTGGCCGACCTGAGGCCTGGCCGAATAACCCGGCGTACACGCCAGAACGGCGTTATTTAACAGTCTGGCTAACGGTGGTTCGGGTAGGCTTTCAGGCGGGACAGGTGGAACTTTCGCGTCGCGCCAGGCGTCCCACAGCCAGTTCATTCCGGTCGTTTATTCCCTGTGCCCCGCTGCCGGCGTCGGCACAAAACCGTCCCGATTCATTCACAGGCGCTTATGACGATTCATGACAATGGCTTGCCGCCGCGCACGCAACGGCCCACCAAACCAAACTACGGGCCGGCCCGGCACAACCGCTGCCCGATTGGGTCACGTCCCCGGTCGGCGCACAGTCACCATCACCCCATGGCGCTCAGCCCGCACCATGGCCGATCGATCCCGGTTATGGTGGTATGGGAGCGCCGCCCGGCGGCGCCGGCTACACGACCGGCAGTAATGCGCCCACTTTCTACCGTGGACTGGCCGTTGCCCTGTTCTTGAGTGCGGTGCTCCTGTTCGTGGTGACCGTCTTGGGCGCCGTGGGTTACGTGGTGATTGCCTCTGACCTCCCGGCGCCCGACCAGCTGCGTAACCGTGCGGCTCACTTTGCCAGTACACGCATTTACGATCGGACGGGGCAGGAACTGAACGAGGTGTTCGACCCCGACGCGGGTCGGCGTACGCCAGTGTCACTGGCTGAGATGTCGCCGTTCGTCGCCCAGGCCACGATTGCCACTGAGGATGCCAATTTCTACAAACACCCCGGCGTCGACCCGGTCGGCATCNNACGCGCGCTGTGGCAGGCGCTGCAGGAACGTACGACTGTCTCCGGCGGCTCGACGATCGCCCAGCAGCTGGTGAAGCTGGTGTTCCTGTCGCCCGAACGTACCCTGACACGCAAGGTTCAAGAGGCCATCCTGGCGGCCGAGGTCACACGCACGTATCCACGTGACCAGATTCTCGAGGTCTATCTGAACGAGATTTATTACGGCAACATGGCTTACGGCATCGAGTCGGCCGCACAGACCTATTTCGCCAAACCGGCGNNTGCGCTCGACCTGCCCGAAGCGGCGCTGCTGGCCGGTCTACCCCAGGCGCCCGCATTTTACGACCCCTACACCAACCCGCAAAGCGCCAAGNNGCGGCAGGCCGTCGTGCTCAAGTTGATGGTCAAACACGGTTACATCTCGGCGGAGGAGGCTGATACCGCCTGGCTGGCATGGGATGCGCAGAATATGCCGCTCGTCCCGCCGCGTTACACCATGGATGCACCGCACTTTGTGGTCACCGTGCGCGAACAACTGGAGCGGATGTTCGGGCCGGAGATCCTGTACAACGGCAGTTTGCAGGTTTACACCACCCTTGACCGGCGACTACAGCGCATCGTCGAAGACACGGCGCGCAGCCACATTGCNGCGTTTTCCCCGGCGCAGCACGTGACCAACGCCGCCGCTGTGGCCCTACGCCCGCAAACCGGCGAGATTCTGGCGATGTTGGGCAGCGTCGACTTCAACGATCCCGCGATCGCCGGGCAGGTCAATGTCACCACCAGCCCCCGCCAGCCCGGTTCAGCCATCAAGCCGCTGACCTACCTGGCGGCCTTCGAGATGGACCAGGATTGGTGGACACCGGGCACGACGATCCTGGACATTCGGTCGGAGTTCCCCGATGGCGCGGGCCGCCCACCCTACGTGCCCAAGAATTACGATGACAAAGAGCACGGCCTGGTGACAGTGCGGTCTGCCCTGGCCAATTCCTACAACATTCCGGCCGTCAAGGCCTTGGAGCACATCACACTGCCGCGCCTCCTCGGTATGGCAAAGCGCCTGGGTATCACCAGCCTGACGCGGCCAGATTATGGGCTGTCGTTGACGCTGGGCGGCGGCGAAGTTACGCTGCTCGAACTGACGAACGCGTACGGTACCCTGGCCAACGCGGGAACCTACCTGCCGCCGGTGGCCATCCAGTGTGTGCTCGCCCAAGATGGCCGGCTTCTCAGTTACAGCATGCCCGAGGAACAGCTGACGATCCCCGCCTGCCAGGAGGCGGTACAGCGTGACCGTACCACGGCCATGATCGCGCCGACGGCGGCCCGCCTGGCCGTGCAGCCGACGTTTGCCTACCTGGTGACGTCGATTCTGTCCGACAACGCCGCGCGTACGCCGGCGTTCGGCCCCAACAGCGCNGTGCGCCTGCCCGGCGACCGCCCCGCCGCCGTCAAAACGGGCACGACGAACGATTTCCGTGACAACTGGACGATTGGCTATACGCCCGATCTGGTGGTGGGCACGTGGGTGGGCAACAGCGACGGCAGCCCGATNGCGCGGGTGAGCGGGGTGGCGGGCGCTGGCCCGATTTGGAACGGGATCATGAGCGCCGCGTTGCAGGACACGCCCGCCGTTGCGTTTCCGGTACCACCCGGTGTGAGCCTGATCGAGGTATGCGCCGACTCGGGCACGGTGCCGGGAGAGCTGTGCCCGGCGCGTCGGTCTGAGGTGTTCGTCGATGGGCGTGGGCCGTTGGGTGCGGAGCACGACATCCACCGTCGGGTACGTATTTTCCGCGTGGGTGACGTGGACTACCTGGCCCCGCCCGAGTGCCCCGACGCGCTGGTCGAGCGCGAATACACCGTGTATCCGCCGGAGGGTCGGCAGTGGGCGATCGACCACGGCATTCCACAGCCGCCGACCGAGGTGGCGGCCAACTGTCAGGCGCCCGAACTGGCCATCTGGCAACCGGGTGAAGGCAGCACCGTGAATGGTATCGTCGATGTCGTGGGCAGGGTACAGATGTTCGACTTCGATCGTTACCTGGTGGAGTACGGTGAAGGGGACGACCCGCAGGGGTGGGGTTACGTGGCCGGGCCGATCTACAACCCGGTCGATGGCGGATCATTGGCCGCCTGGGATACTCGGCCGCTGCCCGCTGGCCGTTACACCCTGCGTGTGCACGCCTGGGATCGTAGCGGCCATGCAGCGGAAGCGCGTGTACGGGTCAGTGTCGAACCGCCGTTGCCGACGCCGACCGTCATCGTCGTACCGCCAAAAACGACACCCATACCCACGGTCGGGCCGCCAACACCGACACTCATGCCCACGGTCGGGCCGCCAACACCGACACCCGGTGAGACGCCGCTGCCCACCGTGACCGCAACGCCTCAACCGGGTGTTACGCTCATTCTGCGCCTGGACGAGCCCTGCCGGACGGGGTGGTCAGTGGTGATGTGCCGATCATCGGGGTTGCCGGGGGCAGCGCGTTTGCCAGCTACAGCCTTGAGTTTGGGCTTGGGCCTGCACCCACCGCGGGTGACCATCGTGAATGGGGTGACCACACCGGTATCGCTGAGTGACGTGCTGGCGGTATGGCCGACCGCGGGCCTGGAAAATGGTGCATACACCATTCGTTTGACGGGTTGGCGGATCGATGGCAGTTTCGATGCGGTGGTTGTCACCGTACAGGTGGTGAACGGCGCCGCACCCGGTTGAGCGGCGGCGCCGACCGATCGCCATCTGACCTGGTCGGGGTTCTCGACGCCTGGTTTTTCGGTAAACAAAACGGGGAACGCACAACAACGCGTTCCCCGTTTTGGTTTTCAGTCGTGGGCCGGTTCAGGCGGCTGTTTCTCCCCGGTCGGTCAGGGCAGCATACCCAGCGGGTTACGGTGAGCGCCACGCACGCGCACTTCTGAAGTGCAGGTGCGGTCGGTCGAATTGCCGGTACTGCCCACATACCCGATAACCTGGCCGCGGCTTACCGTATCACCGGCGTTGACCGCATAGCGGCTGAGGTGGGCGTACAGTGTCTGTATCCCATTACCATGGTCGATCACAATGTGGTACCCGTAACCGACCGNAGCCCAACCGGCGGCGACGACAAAGCCGCTATCGGCTGCCTGTACCGCGTTGCCCTTATGCGCCGCGATATCGATGCCGGGATGCCGGCCCCAGTACTTCTGCGTGAGTTTGCCGGCCGTTGGCCAGGCCAGTGCCCCGGTACCCTTGCGTGCGCCAGCGGGAGCTTTGACCGTATATGCGGCCACACTCTTGGCGACGTAGGGTTTTTCACCGCCCGGCACGATGACCATACGGCCAATCGTCAGCGGCTGATTGACGTCGGTCAGCTGATTCCAGGTGTAACTCACGAGCGTGCTGGCAGGTACCTTGTACTTTTTGGCCAGGCTGGTAATCGTGTCACCCTTCCCCACCTTGTGGTACACACCGCTGACCGGCATGATCACCAACGGTTGGCCGAGGCGCAACAGGTCGGGGTTGTCCTCGAGGCGGCCATTGGCCCACATGATCGTTTCCGGGGTGATCTTGAACCGCTGCGCCAGGTCATAGACCGTGTCACCCAACTGAACCGTGTAGGTGATCACATCCAGGCGCGGGCGGTCCGGGATTTCGGTGAGGGGTACGGCATTGGGGATGAGGGTGTCCCGGCCAAACAGATTGTTGCCACCCCGTGCCACAGAGTCCTCCGACATATCGGCGACTGCTACGGCAACGGGCTGGGGTTTTGTGCGTTGGATATCCCAATCAGGCAGCTTGACCTGGCTGAGTGCCAGAACAATCAAAGCCACCAACAGGACAGCACCATGTGAAGCTAGACGCACCGGGGAAGTTCGATCGTGTGAGCGACCTACATACGAACTGGCGAGCTGCCATAGTCGTTGCAGGACGTTTTCGTCATCTTCAGCTTCGCTCAAAACGGAATCTGTCTCCTGATCAAAGGTTGCACGGTCTGATGTGTGTGGCATCTTTTCCCATCTCCACCCAGGGCGAATTCAGATGAACCATGGATGATTGCTTGGGGGACGGAGATGTCGAATCAGAGCTTTTTCAATTGAGCACGGATTAAGAAAGCAATTTCGGCGTTACAATTGAAATTATAACCGCGTCTCTATGAACGTGCAAATCGGCTGAGTACATGAACAAACCTTCATGATGACAGCCGTCCGGCAGTTTGTCGGAGAGTCCACCTTGCAAGTGGGCACGGTACAACATGTAGTAGTCACCAACGGTCGTGGCACAGCATGTTGGGGCTGCGCTCACACGAACAAGCCCTCTCCGGCAAACTGCCAGATGAGAGAAAATTCATGTTTAGCGCAGTATTACAGCGATTCTCTGTGCAGGGTGGCCAGAAATTCGCGGTTGGAGCGCGTTTTGGCGACACGTTCGAGCAGCGGAATCAGGGCATCGGGGCCACCACCGATGGCATCGATCATGCGCCGCATGGTCCATACGCGGGCCAGCGTTTCGGCATCCAGGAGAAGTTCTTCGCGNNGCGTGCCTGAGCGTTCGATGTCGAACGCCGGGAAGACACGGCGTTCCGCCAGACGGCGGGACAGCATCAGTTCCATGTTGCCAGTGCCTTTGAACTCCTCGTAGATGACGTCATCCATGCGCGAGCCGGTATCGACCAGACAGGTGGCGACGATCGTGAGGCTGCCGCCCTCCTCGATCGTGCGGGCCGCGCCAAAGAAGTGCTTGGGCGGGTAGAGTGCCGCCGGATCGATACCGCCGGAGAGCGTTCGCCCGCTGGGCGGCACGGTCAGGTTGTAGGCGCGTGACAGACGGGTAATCGAGTCGAGCAGGATGACGACATCGCGTTTGCCTTCGACCAGGCGTTTGGCCCGCTCCAGAGCCATCTCGGCCACACGCACATGGTTGGTCACCGGTTCGTCGAACGTGGAACTGATGACCTCGGCCTGGACCGAACGGTCCATATCGGTGACTTCTTCGGGGCGTTCACCGATCAGAACCACCATCAGGTGAACGTCGGGGTGATTGGTGGTGACGCCGTTGGCGATCCGCTTGAGGATAGTCGTTTTGCCGGCTTTGGGTGGTGATACAATCAAGCCGCGCTGACCACGCCCAATTGGGGCGATCATGTCGATCAGGCGGGTGGCCAGTACGTTGGCCCGTCTCCAGGGAAAGCTGCCGCTCGGGAAAATCGGCGTCAGGCGCTCGAAGACGGGGCGCTGCTTAGCCACCTCGGGGTCCAGGCCATTGACCGCTTCGACCTTGAGCAGACCGTAATACTTTTCGGTATCTTTCGGTGGCCGCACCTGGCCAACGACCAGGTCGCCCGTGCGTAGCCCAAAGCGTCGAATTTGTGACTGCGACACGTAAACGTCTTCCGGTCCTGGCAAGAGGTGGTCGGAGCGCAGGAAGCCGATGCCATCCTGTACGATCTCCAGGACGCCGCCGCCGAAGATATAACCCTGCTGCTCGGCATTGGCACGTAACAGGCGCATGATCAAGTCGTGCTTCTTGAGCCGTGAATGGCCGGTGATGCGCATGTCACGCGCCATTCCCTGCTGGTCAAGGGTTGAGTTTTCTAGATCTACAAAATTCACGGTAGGAATCTCCATATGATGGGCGGCCATGATGCCAGGCGTAAGGTCGTATACAGTACTACATCAGGCGGCTGTCATAAGGCAAGTCCAGGGTCTGACGGTACCGACATCACGCGCAGGCAGGCCAGAGCGGGCAAACGACGCTACAGGATCATGGTCGGTGAGTGGATAGACAACTGATTATCAATCGAACGCTGTTTTTGCGATAGTGTAACGTTTCTGGTCGGCCAGTGGCTCAACGCACGTTCAGGTTCAGGGATAGCTCATCCAACAGGGGATCATACCCTCGGGGACAAACCCGCGCATTAGAGAAATACAGTACACGACACGTCAAGGTGAGGGTGTTGGCTGCCAATCGTAGTGGAAGAGGGTTAGCCCACGCAACAATCGGGTAGAATCACCACCACGCGGTGCACTGCGGCAGTGTGCCCATTATAGCACCTTTCCCTACGGGCGTCAAGTAGACAAAAATCACAAAATCACGCTGCGACTACCCCTTGAACGGGTTGGGTATCGGGTTGGCGCCCCATACGTTAAGCCCCGCCCAAGAGGGTCGCCCAATAAAAGACGGCCGGAACGATGAATAACAGACTGTCGATCCGGTCCCAGGCGCCGCCGTGACCTGGAATGAGATTACCGGAGTCTTTGGCGCCGAATTGACGCTTGACCATCGATTCCGTGAGATCACCCAACGGGCCGACCACCGAGATGACGACGCCCAACAGGGCCCGTTCCACCACGGCAGCCCCAGCCACACCGTGCCCAGGATACTGCCGAGCAGCACGGCAAAAAGAGACCGCCAAAGACCCCCTCCCACGTCTTCTTGGGGCTGTGACGTGGCCAGAATTTGTGACGTCCCACTGCCCGGCCCACAAAATAGGCCGCCGAGTCGTTGGTCCAGGTGAGGAGCACGGCCACCCCCAACCACACCAGGCCCTGTGGCAGGTTACGCAGGGCGACGAAATGGCTGAGCAAGATACCCAGGTAGAGGGCGCCGCTGACCGTCCAGGCCCACGCGTGACCGGTTGGGGATCGTGGCGAAACAGTGTGACCACAAAGGACAGGATAATGAATGCCGTCAGAATGGGCAGCAGCGCCGGCGTTCCCGTCCAATAAGCACTGGCGATAATGACCAGGATGGCCAGAATGCCCAACCCCGACAGTGCCGCGGAACCCCACGGCGCACCAGGGCATAGAATTCCCAGCCAGCCAATGCGCCCAGCAACATGATCAGCCCGAGGAACCACACTCCACCCCAGTAGGCCAACAGCACGATCGGTGGGATGAGAACGACAGCGCTCAGTACACGATCACGCAGCACGAGGAGAGATCCTAACTTGTTTTGACGCCACCGAACCGCCGGTCCCGCTCGTTGTAAGTGATCAGTGCACGCAGCAGTTCTTCCTGGTCAAAATCGGGCCAGTAGGTTGGCGTCGCGTAGTATTCGGCATAAGCGGCCTGCCAGATGAGAAAGTTGCTCAGTCGGTACTNCCNCCCGGTACGAATGATCAGGTCGGGGTCAGGCAGGCCCCNCGTGTACAGACAGCGTGCAAATACCTCTTCGGTCACTTCCTCAGCAGCAANCCNCTCCCCGATGATGTGGCGTACGGCATCGATGATCTCCGCCCGGCCGCCATAGTTGAAGGCCACATTGAGGATGATGCGCTCGTTGTGTTTGGTCAGTTCAACGGCATCGACAATCTTGTGCTGGAGGGAGGGGTCGATTCCGGCGAGGCGGCCGGAGTGGCGGATTTGTACGCCGTTGGCATGCAGTTCACCCAACTGGCGGCGAATAGTATCACCCAGAATCTTCATCAGCCCGCTGACTTCGGCACGTGGGCGTGACCAGTTTTCGGTTGAAAACGCGTAGATCGTCAGCGCCTTGATGCCGTACTCCACTGCGGCTTCCAGCACCGGGCGAATGTTGCTGACACCGGCGCGATGGCCGGCCAGGCGGGGTAACCCTCGCGCCTGCGCCCATCGGCCATTCCCATCCATGATGATGCCGACGTGATAGGGAACGTGCACAACCTGCGGGTGGTTTGTCATCGACGTGCAGACATTTCCGGTCAGACTTCCAAAACTTCCGCTTCTTTTTCTGACCCACTTCGTCGATTCGTTTGATGTAGCGATCGGTCAGCTTCTGGACCTTATCCTGCCCGATGTGCAGATCGTCCTCGGAGATTTCCCCTTCCTTTTCCCACGCACGCATGTCATCGATGGCATCACGCCGGATGTTGCGCACCGCCACGCCCCTCTTCGGTGCGTCGGGCCACATGTTTCACCAAATCACGGCGCCGTTCTTCGGTCAGTTGGGGAATGATCAGGCGGATGATCTTGCCGTCATTGGACGGATTGAGACCCAGGTCGGACTTCAGAATGGCGCGTTCGATGGCGCCGATGTCGCCCGGGCTGAAGGGTTTGACGGCCAGAATCCGTGGCTCGGGTACGTTGATCATGGCCAGTTGCTGGAGTGGCGTCGGCATGCCGTAGTATTCGACCTTGAGATGTTCGATGAGGGCGGGTGATGCACGTCCGGTGCGAATACTCTGCAAGTCATCGCTCAAGGCCTTGACCGCTTTGTTCATACGGTCTTCGGCATCCTTGATTACGTCGTCGATCATGGCACTAACCTTTGTGTCATTGTCTACGTCAAGCCCAGGCCAGCACAGAATGTATCGTCGTGGGCCGGCGCCCGGCGTACACGGCGCGCCGCGACCGGCCGCCTTGTACCCATCACCGGGGTTTGGTAATACCTGGCTGCAGTCTTCAACCAACAACTGCAGCCAGGTAGAAGGCGCATTCAAGGGCTGCGATGCACATGCGCGGTCGAGGCTTAGGGTCCTACGATGATCTGGCGATCGCAAAGCTCCTGATTTCTTCCGGGAGATGGGTTTAGTTGCCCAGCTCAAAACAGGCGAAACGACGCACCTTGATGTTTTCACCGACGCGGGCAACGGTTTGCGTCAACAGGTCTTTGATCGTGACGCTGTCATCCTTGATGAACGGCTGCTCGAGCAGCACCACTTCCTGGAAATACTTGTCTAGCTTCCCGTCCACGATCCGCTCGATCACGTTTTCGGGCTTGTTCGTGTCCTGGAACTCCGCGCGGTAGGCGCTCTTCTGCTGATCGATCACCTCGGCTGGTATGTCGTCCCGACTCACGTAGTGCGGCCGGGCTGCCACGACCTGCATAGCCAGATCACGCGCCAGGGCCTGGAACTGCTCGGTGCGCGCCACGAAGTCCGTCTCGCAGTTGACCTCGACCAACGACGCAACCTGGGCGCCGGTATGGACGTAGTGCCCGATAATGCCATTCAGGACCACCCGTTCGGCCTTTTTGGCTGCCGCCGCCAGCCCCTTCTCACGCAGCATCGTGACGGCTTTTTCAAAATCACCATCCGTCGATTCAAGTGCCTTACGGCAATCCAACACGCCGGCGCCCGTCTCNNGGCGCAGCTGTTTGACTTGATCCATGCTTATTGTAGCCACAATTACCCCTCNGTCATCCACGAAATCACTGAAGTCGTCTTCGTTTTCGTCGAACAGATCGTCCTCGACACTGTCCGGGATTTCCAATAATTCTTCGTCATCGCCCCGCATGGGCCGTCCCGCGAGGTCGAAGGCGTCGTACTCGTCCAGCATCTCTTCCTTCATGTCCGTGTCTGCTTCGGCCGCCACGATCTCGCGCATGTGCTGTCCTTCGATGACGGCATCCGCAATTTTACCCGCGATCAGCTTGATGGCACGGATGGCATCGTCATTGGATGGAATCGGATAATCGATCGGATCGGGGTCCGAGTTGGTATCTACCATGGCGATGATCGGAATATGCAGGGTGCGGGCTTCCTTGACTGCCAGCTCCTCGTGGTGCGTGTCGGCCACGAACAGAATGTCGGGCAGACGGTACATCTTGCGTAGCCCACCGATGCGCCGCTCGAGCTTGACCATCTCGCGATCGAGGTCGAGCACTTCCTTCTTGGGCAGGCGCTCGAATTCACCACGCGTCTTACGCTGCTCCAGGCCGGTCATGTAATCGATACGCTGGCGAATCGTCCGATAGTTGGTCAGCGTGCCGCCCAGCCAACGCTGGTTGATGTACGGCATGCCACAGCGCTCGGCTTCCTGGCGGATCGTTTCCTGCGCCTGTTNTTTGGTGCCCGCGAACAGCACAGTGCCACCGTCTTTGACGGTATNCGCGACCAGAGCGTAGGCCTCTTCCAACCGGTGGAGCGTTTGTTGAAGATCGATGATGTGAATGCCGTTACGTTCGGTGAAGATGTACGGCTTCATCTTGGGGTTCCAACGACGGGTGCGATGACCAAAATGCACGCCCGCTTCGAGGAGTGCCTTCATTGATATGACTGCCACTGATGTATCTCCTTTAGTTTGTTGTTTCGTCCGTACCTTGTATCCGGCAGGCAGACCCGGCGTGGCTTGCGGGCACACTGCCTGCCGTCTTTCCAGTCGTGTAACTGGGAGGAGGCACGTGCTTTCTAGGGTTTTTCACCCGACCAGCGAGTATATCACACGCCAGCCCTTTGTCCAAAATCACCTGTGCGGCTGCCAGGCCTCAGGACGGTTCACCGCGCACGGCTCCACCGGCCGGCCTTTGACAATTCTGAAACGGTCGAAATCGTTGGCCACGGCGGTGACCGAGAAGATGGCCCGCGCTTCGTCGAGCACCTGTTGGGTGTGATAGCGACGCGAGAGGTGCGTCAGAATCAGCTGTTTGACGTCGGCCGCGACGGCGAGGCGCGCCGCCTCGGCCGTCAGGTGGCCATANNCTCGCGCCAGGTCGGCCTCATCCTCACAGTAGGTGGCCTCGATGACCAGCGCATCGGCGCCGCGTACCGTTTCTACCAATCCGTCGACGCGATGAACATCGTGGATGAAGACGAGCTTGGCGCCAGCGCTCTCTGGGCCCAGCACGTCGTCCGGCTGGATGACTCGCCCATCGTCCAGGGTGACCGCCTGGCCATCGACCAACCGCCGGCNGGATGGGCCCACCGGCACCCCCAACGCCAGCGCTTTGTCGGCCAGGAAGGGCCGGCGGGCTTTTTCGGCGAAGGTAAAGCCGAAACAATNCGGCCNCCGGTGCACGACAGGGAAGGCGCTGACACCGAACGCNNGCGTATCGAAGAATGGGCCAGGCAACAGCGTGTTGAGCGTCACCGTCAAGGGCAGCCGTGCTGAGCCGAAAACGACCCGCAGGAGCGCCTCGATGCGCTTCAGGGCCGATGCCCCGCCGTAGATGTCGAGCCGGTCGAGCGTTTCCCAGCGTCCCAGCGTCGACGCCAGCCCACCCAAGCCCAGGATGTGGTCGAGGTGCCCGTGGGTGATCAGGATGTGGTCCAGGCGTTTGAACCCCAGACCACTGCGCAGCAGTTGGCGCTGTGTGCCCTCGCCACAATCGACCATAAAACGGTATTCGCCATGCATGACAACGGCCGACGACAGACCACGCTGCGTCGAAGGCGCGGATGCGGATGTACCCAGAAAAACGACCTCGAACATGGAATCGTGCGGTTCTCCCCGTAATCACCAGTCGCTGACTGGCCGGCAAAGTATACCACCGCGTCGGCAGGTAGACAAAGCGGCCGCGGGAACCGCTGGCGACGACCGCACGTTCTACATGCAAGGCGGCCGTGGCCGGCGACAGGTTGACAAATGGGCTGCTTCTGGGCGACAATGGGCCGGCATGCCTGGCTTACCCCCGGTTGGGCCGCGGCGTGCTGTCAGGGCGTTCGTAGAACAAGCCTGACATGCGACGTGACACCCGGTACGCTGTCAGGCCAGATGATGTGCCCGTTTGGCCAGCGTATCGGCGCAGAATCACCTGACGGAGCATTGGTCTGGCCGAGGAGAATGGAAGTTGATTTCGATCACCCGTACACGATCGTACCCGGACTGGCGGCGCCTGGTCCTGCCCCTGTTCGCTGCGGCGCTCGTGCTGAGCGCCTGTCGGGCGGAGACGCCCTCACCACCGCCGGCGGCGTCACCTACCGCCTCCGCGGAGGCCGGCGTGGTCGAGACCAGTCGGCCACCGTCGCCCGCCCACACTGATGCTGACTCCCACGCCGGCCATCCCGGCAACGCGACCGGTGACCGCGACCGTGGCGCCGCGACCCTCGGCCGATCTGTCCCCCACGGCCACAGGGGTCTTCACCGCGACGGCGTTAACATCACCTACGGCGCCGTCCGGGCCGACCACTGTCCCCAGCCACCTGAAGGCCCGCCCATACCGGTGACGGCCAGTGCGCTGGTGAGCGCTCAGGCGCTGCACGCCGCGGGCAACTATGCGGCAGCCCGCGCTGAGTTGCAGCGCTTCCTCGCCGATCCAAAGTACGCAGCCCTGACGCCCGAGGCGTACTTTCATCTNGGGGAAAACTTTCTGGCCGATGGTATGTACCGCGAAGCGCTCGATGCCTTCGCCGAATTCCTGCGCCGCGCACCCGATCACCCACGGCGTGCTGATGCGCGTTTCCACCAGGGCGAGGCCTACCGCGCCCTGGGTCAGTGGCCGGAGGCTGCCGCTGCGCTGCGTGACTACCTGCAGGCNCGGGTCACCCTCCTGACCTACGAGGTGCAGCTGCGTCTGGCGGCGGTGCACGCGGCCGGCGACGGCGACGCGGCCATCGCCGCCTACGCCGCGGCGGTGGCCGCCGCGCCCGATCGGGTGACCGCGCTGCGTGCGCGAACAGTGGGCCGCCTACGCCACGGCTCTGGGCAANNCCATGCCGCCTCCCTGGTGCAGTACCAGGCAATTTTGGAGGAGGCGCAGAATGCCGGCTATCAGGCCGAAATCAACCAGCTGGCCGGTGATGCCGCCTGGAACGCTGGCCGCGCGCCGGCCGAGGCCTACTGGCGAGCCGCCGTGGCCCTGGCGCCGCGCAGCAACTACGCCTACCAGGCCCTGATTCAGCTCGTCAACAACCAACTGCCCGTCGATTGGTTCACCCGCGGCCTGGTCGATTACCACAACCGGGCCTACCCGCCGGCGATCAACGCCTTCGACACATTCTTACAGGGTGAACCGGGCGCACGTCAGGGTGAGGCGCTGGCGTATCTGGCCCGCAGCTACCAGGGCGCCGAGGACTATACGCGTGCCCTGACCACCTGGGACCGGCTCATCCACGACTTGCCATCCGGCGCGGCCTGGGGCGGCGCCTGGCTGGGTAAGGCTGAAACCCAACGTTTCGCCGGTGACCGGCCGGCCGCCGTTGTTACGCTGCGCACGTTCGTCGAACAATANCCCGAACCACCCCTGGCGGCCGACGCTCGTTACGAGTTGGCGACTCAACTCGAGCGCCTCGAACAGTACGCCGCGGCCGCGGATCACCAGCTACTCCTGGCCGACACCGCACCCGAACACAAACAGGCGGCGCGCGCCCTNGCTGCGCCCGGGATCAACCGTTACCGCCTGGGTGAGGTGGCGCGGGCCGTCGAGATCTGGCAGCGGGCCGTGGGTGCGTACGGCGCATCCGCCGATGCCCCGGCCTTGTACCTGTGGCTGGGCAAAGGTCAACTGGCGCAGCGACAGACGGCCGAGGCCTATGCCGCCTGGGATACGCTGCTGGCGCGCTGGCCCGACAGTTACGCGGCCGCACGTGCGCGCGCTGCGGGTGACCCGCCGCGGCCCGCCACGATCGACGATGCCAGTCAGGCCGTGGCAGAAAAATGGCTGCGTAGCTGGGTTGCAGCCCCGGCATCCNNCGCGAGCCTGGCCACCCTCGACGCCCACATCGCGCAGGACCCGGACTGGCAGCGTGGCCAGGCCTACCTGGCGCTGAACCTGCGTGGCCCGGCGCTCGAAGCGCTGGAGAAGGTCCGCACGCTATTGGGACGACCCCTGGCCCTCTACCAGCTGACCCTGGCCTTCCAGGAATTGGGCACGTACCGCCTGAGCATCATCAGTGCAGCGCGCCTGATTGCACTCAGCCCACAGAAAACGGTCACTGCGGCGCCGGTGTTCATCCAGAAGCTGGCTTACCCGCGCTACTTCGACGCCCAGGTGCAGGAGGAAGCGCAGCGTTTCGGCGTCGATCCACTCTTGATCGATGCGGTGATTCGGCAGGAGAGCCTGTTCGAGGCCGGCGCTGAAAGCAGCGCCGCCGCCCGCGGCCTCATGCAGGTTATTCCCAGTACGGGCGAATGGATCGCTGGCGAGCTGAATTTTCCCGACTATACCACGAGCGACCTGTACCGGCCGTGGGTCAGCATCAAGTTTGGCACGTTTTACATCATNGCGGGGCTGCGTGCGGCCGAGGGCAACGTGGCCACGGCGCTGGTGGGCTACAACGCCGGTCCCAGCAACGCCCGCTTCTGGCGCGAACGCAGCGGGCCGGACGAAGACCTGTTCTACGAAACAGTCAGCCTGAGCGAGCCACGCGCCTACCTCAGCCTGATCACAACGCACTACGCACTACGCGCCTGTACGGCGATGGCCGTGACCTGCTGGATGCGCGTATGGACCGCAACCGCTGGACTGAACGGCCGGGGCAGTGAGGCGACCTTACGCCTGGCGTGACCGCAGCCCTTTGGGGTAGTGATTTTTGACGAGGTTGCCCGTACGTTTCCCCCATCCCAGCGCAAACCCCTCGACGCACACGGCCAGCCAGCCGTCCGCACCGGCCTGCGCCAGCGGTTCGCCGCGCAGGTAGGCCGTTAGCTCCGGTGAAGCGGCCGGCAGGTCGACCACCTGGGCAAAGGCCGCGGCTGGTAAGGCCATCGCCAGGGCGTGCGATGGCACGAAGCGGTCATGCCGCACCTCACCCAGCCACCAGCCCGGTCGCAAGACGCGCAACCCGGCCACGGCGGGCGNCGCCTCAGGCCAGAGGTACAGGTGCGCCCCCACTGACAGCACATGCCCGGAGGGCGCCACGTGCAACGTCGCGCGGCAGAATTCCTCCCAGACACGTTCGGCCGGGCGCGCGCCGCAGAGGGAAGCCCTGGCGGGCCGTGGTTGCGTGGCCCGGCCTGGCCGGCNGCGCTGCATCAGGGCCAGGAAGTGACCCTCACCCGCCAGGCGATGGGGCCACAGGCGGGCCATGTGCTGATGCCCGGGATAGCGGCGGTCACCCGGCGCCATGCCTGTGGCGAACGGGCCGGGCACCAGGGCAAAATCGGGGTGCTCGGCCAGGAACTGCTGCACGGTCCCCTCATTTTCGGTCGTGTTGAAGGTGCAGGTGCTGTAGAGCAGCCAGCCACCGGGGCGCAGCAGCGCGGCCGCGTGCAGGATGGTGTGCTGGCGTCGGGCACAGCCCTCGACCTGGGCCGGCCAGGCGATGTGTGCACCGTCGGCCATTTGGCGGCGGAACATGCCTTCGCCGGAGCAGGGCGCATCGACCAGGATACGGTCGAAGAAACCCGGCCAGTGTTGGGCCAGGCGCGCTGGTGTTTCCACCGTCACCAGCGCCTGGCGCACCCNCCAACGTTCCAGGTTCTCCACCAGGGCGCCCGCGCGGGCGGGCACCGCCTCGTTGGCCACCAGCACCCCTTCATCGCCCATCAGGGCAGCCAGATGGGTGGCCTTGCCCCCGGNGGCACTGCACAGGTCGAGGACACGTTCGCCTGGCTGGGGCGCCAGCCATTCGGCCGCGGCCATGGCACTGGGGTCTTGCAGGTAGAACAGGCCGGCGGCGTGCAGTGGGTGTTTGCCGAGACTGGGCCGGTTGACCGCCGTTGAGTCGACGCTGAAACCGGCCGCGCACCACGGCGTCGGGCGGAGCTGGTCGTCAGCCAGGCGGTTGGACAGGGCCGCTGGGGTGATCTTGAGCGTGTTGGCGCGCAGCCCGGAGGTCGGGGGCTGCTGCAATGCCGAGCGGAAGGCATCCAGCTCCGGGCCGAGGGTAGGGGCAAGGCTGGACAGAAATACATGAGGCTGGGCCATGGTTCAACCCAGGGGTTCCAGGTGACGTCTCGCCATCGCTGGAACCCCTAACACCCCATCACAGGCCGTTGACGCGTTTCATCACGGCGACGACGTTCATGCCCCCGAAGCCGAAGGCGTTCACCAGCGCGTAATTCGAGCGCTGATAGCGGACCTGGTTGGGCACGTAATCCAGGTCGCACTCCGGGTCGGGTACGCGGTAGTTGATGGTCGGTGGAATGACATCCAGGGACAGGCTGAGCGCGGCGCCCACGGCCGACATGGCGCCGGCCGCGCCCATCGTGTGGCCGATCATCGACTTGGTGGCGGTCACGGGGACGCTGTACGCGTGTTCGCCAAGGGCACGTTTGATTGCCTGGGTTTCGACGGCATCGTTCAGAATAGTGCCGGTACCGTGCGCATAAATCAGGTCGATCTGCTCGGGCCTGACGCCGGTGGACTGCAGCGCGAACTGAATGGCCCGTGTGGCGCCATCGCCGCTCGGCTCGGGGGCGGTGATGTGAAAGGCGTCCGCGGTGACACGCCCGCCCAGTACTTCCGCGTAAACGCGCCCNNCCAGCCGCGCGTGTTCTTCACTCTCCAGAATCAGGGCCGCGGCGCCTTCACCGACCACAAAACCATCCCGTTCCTTGTCGAAGGGCCGGCAGGCGTGCTGCGGGTCGTCGTTGCGCGGGACAGGGCCCATCTTGGCAAAGGCCGACATCACGAGGCGCGACATGGCCGATTCCGCACCGCCAGCGATAATCACGTCCGCCTCGCCGCGTTGGATGACGTGGTAAGCTTCGACCAGGGCGTAGTTGCCGCTGGCGCACGCGGCGGTGGAGGTCATAACCGGTCCCCGGGCGCCCAACTCGATCGAAATCATGCACGACACTGCGTTTGACATAATGTTGGGTACCAGGAACGGGCCGATGGACCGTGGGCCGCGGTTGTACACGGTGTAGCAACCATCCTCCATTTCAATGATACCGCCGCCGCCGGTGTTCATGTTGACACCGACACGTTCGCCGTCCTCCCTGTTCAGGTCCAGACCAGCATCACTAACGGCCTGTTTGGCCGCCGCGACCGCCATGTGAATGGCCCGCGCGGTACGCCGCACGGTCTTGTGGTCCAGGTACTGCTGGGCGTCGAAGCCCTTCACTTCGCACGCAATGCGCACGGGAAGGTCGCTGGCTTCGACGGCCGTAATGTAGCCGGCACCAGACACGCCGGCCAAGAGATTATTCCAGTAGGTTGGGACGTCATTACCGATGGGTGTGATGGCGCCCAGGCCAGTGACAAGCACTCGAGTCATACAAGACCGCTCCTGTGTGCACGAAAGTCCGGATCGTCACCACGCGAATTGACCAACGTGGGGGCAAGAGAGCAACAGCGATTCCATGATAGTGACAAACTGACACTCTGTCAAAAAACAGCGCACAAAAACCATTTTCACCGTTGTGACTTGACACCGCTTGGCGATGGCATAGAATAAGGTATCCAGGCCTTGCGCGGACGCCCCGGTGCGTGCGTGGAATGCCCACCGCGTAACGGTTGTGGGGGCCGGTCCTGGCATTCGGGGATGTGATGACACCCCTGTGGTGGAGGGTTCTTCAGGCATGCGGCGTCTCTGGTTGGCCGTTCTGACGGTGTTGTGCGCGGTGTCGGTGGCTGGGGCGGGTGTGCTGCTCGAACCGGTTCGGCTCTTTTTCCCTATGTGCCCGTGTTGGACGGTGGCCCAACACACACACCGACGGCGACGCGGACGCTGACACCCACGGCCACCGCCGCACCCACCCACACGCCAACGCCAACGGCTACGCCCTGGCCGTCAGCCACGGCCACCGCCACAACCACCGCGACGCCGACCACTATCCCGACCGATACACCCACTGTGACGTCAACCGCCACGCCCACATCAGTGCCGGGCGAACTACCGCGCCGGTCGCGATCAATCCCGAGTCACCGCAATGGGCGTTTTCAAGCGCATACGGCCTACGACACGGTTCACCAGCGGTTCCTCGTCGTCTGGCACGACAAGCGCAACGATCCGGGGCGCGAATGGGCCTCGGCTATGGGCTGGACAACAACGGTGACATCTACGGCCGGCTCGTGCAGCCCGATGGTACAGCCGTGGGCAGCGCCGATATTGCCATCAGTACGGCGGCGCAGGACGCGCAGTGGCCGTTCGTTGTGTTCAACCCACAAATGCAGGAGTACCTGGTGGCCTGGCAGGAGGTTGACCCATTGGCGACCCGCGCCAACTGGAACCAGTTTACGTACTGCTACAACATCAGGGCGCAGCGCATTGACGCCGACGGTGAGCTGCGTGGGGAACCGATCCTGGTCTCCGGCGCGATCGACTGCCAGTGGGTGCCCATCATCAGTTACGACAGTGCCACCAATCAGTACCTGATCATCTGGCACGATCACCGCTACCGTCAGGGCATGACGCCGCCGCGTGTGCCCGAAACGTCCAAAGAGATATTTGGACAGTGGCTGTCCTACAACGGCCAGACGTTGGAATTGTCTGGCGACAACTTCGTCGTGACGACCAGTACTGCCCCGCCCCACGGCCCGGCCCCGCGTTACCAGCAGTACGCCACCATCGTCTATCACGCGGGCAGCACGACCTGTTCTGGAGTGACGACCGGGCCGGCAGCGGCGTCGACGAGGCGTTCGACATCTATCAGCAGCGGCTGACGGGTGGGCAGACCGCGGCCGCCGGCAATACGCTCACCTACGGTGCGACTGGTACGCAGGAAAAGCCACGCGCGGCATTCAACACCGCCAACAACCAGGTGTGGGTCGTCTGGCAGGACTACCTCAACCCTCCACCGGCGCCCGACCCTGGCGCCACCGATATCCGCCTGCGGCGGCTCGATGCCAACGGCGCGGCGATGGGCAACGCGCAGCTGGTGGCCAGCAACGTGGGCCGGTGGCCGGTACCTGACATCGCCTGCCGCGCCAGCGGCGTGTGCGACATCCTTTGGAGTGGCTCAGGGGTGCGGCCGGCATCTGGCTGGCGCGTTATTCGGCGGACGGCAGTGCGCAGGGCGTACCACGACGCCTGGCGCCGGGGCCGGCCAATGACCCGCGTGGTGGCGGTTGACGGCGACCAGCTATGGTCGGTGTTTGCTGGCGCTGGCCACGTGTGGGTGACCCTGCTGCCCGGCGAATGACCGGTAGGCAGTGCGTGAAACGAATCGAAAGGGTGGGCGTATTCATGGTCATTGGGCCAGGATGCGCAACGCCTGGCCGGTTCCACAGACTGGTGCAGCCCTGGCCAGCTGAATCGATGAAAGAGGTGTAACGGATGATCGAAGCCCTTTCGAGTGTTTTCACCGCGTTTGGCCTGTCCTCGGCGGCTGGCCTCAACGCCTATCTGCCTTTGCTGATCGTGGCACTTCTGGCGCGTTACACCGATCTGATCACGCTCCGAGAGCCGTGGAACGCCCTGGAGCCTTGGATCATTGGGCTGCTGGTCGTACTGCTGGCCATCGAGATGCTGGCGGACAAGGTCGCCGGCATCGACCACATCAACGATATCATTCAGACATTCATCCGACCCGTGGCCGGCGCCATCCTCTTCGCGGCCAACGGTAATGTGATCAGTGATCTGCACGTGGTGCTGGCCCTGGGATTGGGCGTCTTGGCCGCCGGCTCAGTCCATACGGCCAAGGCGACGGTGCGTCCCGCCATTACGGTGACCACCGCCGGGCTGGGCAATCCGGTCGTTAGCGTACTGGAAGATATCGTCTCTGCCGCGTTGACCATCATGGCGATTCTGCTGCCGATATTGACGGTGCTGGTCATTGTGCTGATGGTGATCCTGGTCCTGCGCTGGCGTCGTAAACGTAAGATGGCCGCGCAGCCGACTTCACCCGCGGCCGGCCCATAGCCGCAGCGGCGATCGATCAGGGCAATTCCCGCAAATGGATGTGTGATTCAGAGGTGCTCAATGACGGAGACCATTGGTGTGGAAGCCTTCGCCGATGTGCAGCGGCTCATCGTCGTCGCCGCACACCCCGATGACCTGGAAACGATCTGCGGTGGCGTCATCACGCGGCTGGTGCAGCGCGGCGTNGACGGTTTTTCGGTCAATTGTACGCTGGGCGACATCGGCACGCAGGACGCAGCCACGACGCGCCCGGCCCTGGCGACGACGCGTTTGCTGGAGACCGAGGAGGCGGCACGCATCCTGGGCATCGAGCAGGTGTATAGCCTGGGGCATCACGACGGTGAGTTGGTGGCCAACCTGGGCTGCGCCCAGATTGCCCGCTGCTACCGCATCACCCAGGCTGACACCCTCTTCACCTTCGACCCCTTCTGGCCGGGCCAGATCCATCCGGACCACCGCGCGGCTGGCCAGGCGGCCCTCGACGCCTACATGCCATCCAAGATGCCGCTCTACCGGCCGGAGCAGCTACGCGAACCGGGTGCGAGCCTGGGCGGGTTGCAGCGGGTCTTCCTCTTCTCCACCGACCGCACGCCTGACGTGTTTGTCGATGTCAGCGATGTCTACGAGACGAAGATGGCGGCCTGCCTGGCGCACCGCAGCCAGTTCCCGCGNGGTTTAGAAAGCCTGGAGTGGATGCAGCGTTTGGATGAGGAGTGCGGCCAGGTCATCAGCGCCGCGNNCGCCGAGGCGTTTCGGCGCATGCCAGTTTGGTGATCAACAAGCCGACCACGGGTCACGATGGAGGCCAACCCACAGAGACGAACCGGCCCTGATTCAGCCCTTCCAACTGAGCAGTGCACGTGTGCAACGCATCACCAGAGTCTTTTCCGAGCCTCCCAGCGTTGCCGCATCCCGGTTGAACAGGTACTGGACATCGCGCAAGTCCTGCAGCATCTGCGTGAGCAGGGCGGCGTCGCTGCGCAGCGTGTTGAGCGCATCTTCGGGTGAGGTTGGCGCCGTGGTGCTGGGTTCGAGCATCGCCATCTTGAGCGCGCCCAACTGATGTCAACTTGAAGGGGGCGAGGGCGATCTCGGCTTCTTCCAGGGTGACTGGCAATACCCAATGTTTGTCGTTGGGAACGGCCCGAAAGCGCCGCCCCGGCACAGCCTTGACTTTCTCCACCATCTCGTTGAAACCGCCGCCACTCAAGCTGTAGCGTACATCGCCGATCTGCAGTTGGATTTCTTCCGCCATAACCTTTTTCTTTCTATCGTTCCTGGCGCGGCCATTTACCGCGCCGGTATCGCCGGGGCCAATATCGTGTCGGGGAGAGTCACGGTAGCCGGGCAGTCAGCGCGGCGCACGATGGCTTGCGCAACGACTTCGGCCGCGTAGGCGCCCACCAGGTTGACATCGGCCGGCTGGGTGCCCATAGCCAGGGCAAAGAGCGTATCGCCATCGAACATGGTGTGCGCGGGGCGAATGGCGCGGGCCAGGCCATCCTGAGCCATCTGGGCCACTTTGTTGACCTGCACTTTGTCCAGGGCGGCATTGGTGGCCACTACCCCAATCACCGTGTTGGAGGGCAGAGCCGCAGCCGAGGCGCGCGGCGTGGAGAGGTCCATGGCAGCCATGATGGCCAGGGTATCCACAAAGTGACCATCGGCCGGGTCACGTGCGCCGGCCAGGACCTCGACGTTGCGTGGGTCCACAACATCACCGAAGGGGTTGACCGCGATGAGCGCGGCAACGATCAACCCGTTCGCCAGTTCGATCCCAGCACTGCCGATACCGGTCTTGCTGGCCTGCGCCATACCCAGCACCTTGCCCGCGGTGGCGCCGGCGCCGGCCCCGACGTTACCTTCGGCGACCGGCCCGCGTCNCGCCCGTTGGCAGGCCCGGTAACCCATTGCCGCGTCCGGCCANNCACGTCCGCGCCCTATACCCAAATCGAACAGCACCGCGGCCGGCACAATCGGCACGCGCGCGGCCCNTGCGGCAAACCCAATGCCTCGTTCGGCGAGGTAACGCATCACACCGCTGGCCGCGTCCAATCCAAAGGCCGAACCGCCGGCCAGAATCACCGCNNGCACCCGTTCGACCAGGTGCATCGGGCGCAGCAGGTCGGTTTCACGCGTTCCTGGGGCGCCGCCCCGTTGGTCGACACCGGCCACCGCGCCATCTTCACATAGGATAACGGTACAACCGGTGCGGGCCTCCAGATCATGGGCATGGCCCACGCGGATGCCCGGTATACGAGTCAAGGTCAGATTGCTCTTCGTCATACCGGCATTGTACCACATCACCCTGGTTTGCCCACACTACGCCCCGTTCGTCAACGACGCGGCGCCGCCTGGCGTGCGCGCAACCAGAAACCCGGTTTCTCGTCTGCAAGCCAAACTACTGGTAGCATCCCACTACGGTTTAGTGGGGTGCTACCCATACGGACAAGCTCTCCGAAAAACTCAAATTGGAATTGCCGCGGCGGCGCATAGGTGACGTGTGGCTATTCCGTGGTACAATGAGGGCACCACGGCTATCGTTCAACAGACGAGAGGAGGCTCTTATGGTCCACATTGTGACCGACACCACCGCCGGCAGCGCGGCGGTGGTGCAACGTTACCAGATTCCGGTCATCCCACAAGTCGTCGTATTTGGCACCACCTCGTACCGTGAAGGCGTTGATCTCGACATTCCCGGCTTTCTCAAGCAGCTGAAAACNGCCCGTGAACTGCCCAAGACCGCGGCCCCCGCNCCNGAATGGTTCGTCGAGGTATTCGCACGCCTGGCGCCAACCGGCGACCCCATCCTGTGCATCCACCCTTCCGCGGAGGTGAGCGGTACGGTGCGTTCGGCGCTGACGGCGGCCATGGAGTTCCCCGGCGCCGATATTCGAGTCATCGACACCCGCCTGATTGCCAGCCCGGTGGCGAGTCTCGTNGGGCTGGCGGCTGAATGGGCGGCCGCCGGTGAATCGGCCGACGTGATCGAAGGCCGGTTGCGCAGTTTCATGGCACGCGGCCGCATCTANTTCCTGGTGCCCAGCCTGGAATACCTGATCAAAGGGGGACGGATTGGCGGCGCCAGCGGTTTGATCGGTACTGTTTTGCAAATCAAGCCCATTCTGACGTTCAGCGATGGTCACGTTGAGCCGTACGAACGCGTACGTACGCATAGACAGGCGCTTGCCCGTCTGCGCGACATCGTCTTGGAACAGATCGCACGCAACGGGCAGGGGTACCTGACGGTGATGCACGCCGGTGTGGAGGATGCCGGGCAGGCGCTGGCGGATGAACTTAGAACTGCCTTGGCCCTGCCTTCCGTCCCGCTGCATGAAGTGCCACCCGCGGTCATCGTACACGGTGGACCGGGCATTCTGGGGGCAGGATTTTCGTGGGAGAGCAGCGAGGCCGGAATGCAAATTCGTAAACTCGACACCACACGCAAACAGGATGTCAAGCAGTTCATCCAATTCCCGCGNCTGTACCGGGGCAGCCTGCTGTGGGTTCCGCCCTTCTGGCCGGAGATGACGGCGGTCATGGACCGCGCCAAACATCCGTTTTACGCCCATTCGACGGCCGACTTNTTTGTAGCCGAAGAGAGCGGAGAGACGTTGGGGCGCATCGCGGTGATGGACAACCGCAACTACAACCGTTATCATGACCGTGCGGTCAGCTTTTTCTACTATTTCGATACCATCGATGACGAGGCCGTGGCGCGTAGCCTGTTCGAGGCAGCCAGCGACTGGGCGCACCAGGCCGGCCTGCACATGCTGGTTGGCCCCAAGGGTATGCTGCAAGGGGATGGCATTGGCATGTTGGTGGAGGGTTTCGAGCACCGGCCGGCGATGGGCATTCCCTATAACTTCGCCTACTACCCACAACTGGTCACGGCCTTCGGTTTCGAGAAGGAGACCGATTTTCTGTCAGGTTATCTGGCGGGCAAACATGAGCCGCCGGCACGCTACAAGGAAGTGGCGGCCAAGGTCAGCGCGCGCGCCTANTCGATCAAGTCGTTTACCAGTGACAAGGAGCTGCGACAGTGGATCGATCGTATTGGCCAGGTGTACAACGATGTCTTTGTGGCGAACTGGGAATACGCCCCGATTACCCCTGCCGAGATGCACGTCATCGCCGAGCGGCTGCTCGCCATCTCTGANCCCCGTTTGATCAAGCTGGTGATGAAGGACGACGAGATCGTTGGTTTCGTGTTTGCGTTTCCCGACATCTCGGCGGCGATTCAGAAAGCGCGCGGCCGCATCTGGCCGATCGGCTGGTTCTTCCTGCTGCGGGAGTTCAAGCGCACACGGTGGGCCAACTTCAACGGCCTCGGCATGCTGCCGGCGCACCAGGGAGCNGGCGGCACGGCCATTCTTTTCAGCGAGCTGGCCAAAACCGTCGAGATGTTCAATTTCGAGCACGCGGATGTCGTGCAGGTGGAGGAGCGTAACGCCAAGAGTCAGGCCGAAATGGCGTCGATTGGCGTCCGCTGGTACAAACGGCACCGCGTCTTCCGGCGGACCATTTGACCTCGGGGTGGGTGTAAGGTTGTGGCCAGGCCAACGTTCTGGGTCAAATGCGCCAGGTGTTGGGCGCCAGCTGCCGGGCGGGGCGCAGGGTCTCCAGGATCGGCCCCAAGGTGTCGATCTGACCGTACGCCATGACGCGCAGTCCCTGCTCACCAAACACCACCAGCACCAGACGCGCCGGTTCACCGTCGAAGGTTGTGATGTCGAGCAGCGCCGGCGCCCCATCGATGGTGCGCGGCAGGATGTCGTGAATCTCTGGTCCTTCCAGGCGCACTTCCTCGAACAGCCGACCCAGGGTGGTTGCGCCGATGATCGGTACGATCTCGATCTTGGACGTGGTAGAGCCGGAGGGCAGGGTCGCCGTCGTGTTGGTCGTGGGGTAGAGCGTTGTGAGCCACCCCTCGTCGAATTCGACGTGCCACGCCGCCGGATAATCCAGCGTGTAGTTGGCCTTGTCATCGCGCAGCGTCAGTATGGCCGGCGGCCCCACAATCGTCGTGTCGACGCTCCGCGCCTGTGCGCTGGGCTGGCGTGCCATGAGGGCCGCCGACATCAGGAATGAACCGGCGACAACCAGAAGGATTATTGCGGGACGAACCATCGTCAGCCGCCAGGGTGCGGTGAATGCAAACATGATATGGCCTTGGGCGAGAAGTGATTTGTAATTATACCTACTATGACGCATAAGAATGGCCCGATGTAACACGCCATCACCCGCTTTTGGAATCTGAATGTCACTGCTCAGGCTGGGTTTGGAGAAACCGGGTTGTTCACAACCCGGTTTCTCCAAACCGGCGTCCAGGCCAGGATGTTGCCATCTGGCGGTTGTTCGGATCGGCCCTCAGCTGTGCCGCATACGGTGATTTGTCCCCGACGCACCCGGCCGCAACCACAGGACCAGCACAGCCAGCAGTGCGCTGAACAGCAGGATCAGGCCACGTGGCGGCGCCAGCAGGTTGGCGAGCTGCGTCCAGACGGCCGTCTGATCGGTACCCGCGGCGGCAACCACCGGGGCGGTGACGGGCTGCCGGCTCAGGGCCAGCGCCGCGGCGGTACGCACGGCCAGGTCGGTATCGTTCTGCGCAGTGGCCTGCAGGGCCGCGTGCGCGGCCGGCGAGCCGATTTCACCCAGCGCCCAGGCCACTTCGACGCGCACGTCCACATCGCGGTCGGCCAATGCCGCAACCAGCGACGGCGTACTGCCCGGCGCAGCAATCCAGCCCAACAGTTCAGCCGCGTTGCGCCGCGTCGTGGCCGACGTATCGGTGCGCACGAGCCGTTCGAGGGTGGGCGCCGCGGCCGAACCCATCCGCTCCAGACCACGCATCGCGACCTGGCGGGTTGGTGACAGTGCGTCTTCGGCCAGCGCACGGGCTAACGCTTCGGCCGCGGCCGGCGTGCCAATCCGGGCCAGTGCATCGGCCGCTGCCGCCTGTGCGATCGTCTGGTCGCTCATCATGATGTTGGCCAACGGGCCCACCGCTTCCGCGGCACGCAGCAGGCCGAGCGCCATCGCCGCACGCATACGTACCGTGCCGGGGATGCCGGCCACCGCTTCGTCGGCCGTGTGCAGCCGCTGTACGAGGTCGGGTACGACGCGCCGATCGCTCAGGTGGCCCAGGGCATGCACCACCGCCAGGCCAACCGCGGCATCGGGGTCATCGAGGTGGGCCACCAGGGCTGGTGCGGCGCTCGTGTCACCCAACCAGCCCAGCGCAGCCGCGGCCCACGCACGGTCGGCCGGGTTGGCACTGCTGAGGTTGATGAGCTGATCCTGCGCTCGACCGTACTGGGCTTCGATACTGCCGCCATTGGTCAGCGCTTGCACGTGTAGGGCCTGGGTCGTACTGGGCAGCAGCCGGTTGACCCGCGCCGGTGCAATGATCGCCTGGCCGTCGCTATCGACCATCGGCTCCCAGCGGCTGCCGTAGTCGAGACTGATGTAGATCGAACCAGGGGTGAGGTGCCTTTCGGTGCTGCCAAACCAGTAGGCGGTCGCGGCATACAGCACGCCCGGGCGGGTCAGGTCGGCCGACAGGGCGGTCACATCGACGGTCACACCCGGTTGTACACCCAGCTGCTCGGGCAGCACCGTCCAGGTACGGCCGCCGTCGATACTGCGGTACAGGCCGTTGCTACCGGTTGCCGCGAGCAGGGTACCGTTCGATTCCAGCAGTCCGCTCACCGGGGCGGCCACACCGGCCACCCGCACCCAGCTGTCACCTAAATTCGCGTACAGCCCACGGTGTGCCGGCGTAAATAGCGCCGAGATTATCGCGGGGCGTCAGCAGCGCCGTCACGGCGGTGTTGCCCAGCGTGTCGTCGGCGCTGCGCACCAGGGCGCCGCCATCGAACTCGAACAAACCTTGCGTGGTACCCACGTACAGACGCTGGGAGTTGCGCCCGTCGATGGCCAGGGCGTTGATCTGGGCGTCGGCTGCATTCAGGGCCGCGAAATCGGTCGTCAATTCATGCCAGGTCTGGCCGCCGTCGGCTGTGTACACAATCTGGCTGGCACTCGCCGCGGCCAGGATATCGACATTGACCGGCGACAGTGCCAGGGCCTGAACCGAGGTCAGCGGCAGTGTACCGGCCACCAGCCAGCTCTCGCCCCCATCCTGACTCCGATAGAGCGCCATCGTTCCATTGGCCGCGTGATCGTCTACCACCGCAATCAGGTTCGGCCCGGCGGGCTGCCCGGTGACTTGCTGCACGCCCTTCGGGCAGCGTGCTCAACGCACGGCTGTCCTGCTCACCCAACGCCAATGCCAAACCTATACCAATGAGCAGGATCAATCCAGCAGAAACGATTCTTTTGAAACTCAGATGTGATTTCAACATGGTACACCCCTTCTCTCACAACGCTCCAGGCATCGGCCGCTGTCGAACGAGTTCAGCGGCCTGTTGCATCGAGTATAACATGAGGGAGCCGCGCACATCGGTTACGGGCCTGTTTCTGAACCTGCAAACCTCGTATTTGTGGGCGCGGTGGGGCTACGTATTTTGGCGGATGGGTGATCGGTGTAATGCGCGGGTGGAATGGCGAGGGTCGAGGGTCAGGGTTGGGTGGCTTCCGTGCCCCCGACTTCGTATTCCCAATCCCCGCTTCATGGGGCAACCAGACACTGACCCGTGTGCCGTGCTGCGGCGCGGACTCGATGGTCAGGCGGCCACCGAGGAGTTGTACGCGCTCTTGAATGCCCATGAGGCCGAAGTGCCCGCGCTGTGCCAGGTCGGTGGGGACCGNTGGTGGCTTGAAGCCCTGGCCATCGTCGGTGACTTCCAGCGACAGGCCCTCGGCGTCCACTTCGAGCAGCGCATCGACCCGGGNCGCGTGGGCGTGTTTGCTCACATTGGTGAGCGTTTCCTGGTAGATGCGGAAAAGGACCAGTTCCTGATCAGGCGCCAGCCCGTGCAGCGAGCCGTGCACCACCAGGTTGACGGGCGTACCGAACTGTTCGGCGTGTTGGTTGGAGAGGTAACGTAGGGCCGGCGCCAGGCCCAGGTCCTCAAGCACCAGGGNGCGCAGTTCGCGGCTGAAGCGGCGCACCTCACTGGCGGCGTCACTGACCTGTTGCCGCACCGCGGCCAGCGCATCGACCGTTGCCGGGTCCTGGCTGCGCTGGGCGATCAGCTCCAGCCGGCGACCAATCGCCACCAGGGCCTGTACCGTGCCATCGTGCAGTTCACGNNCGATGCGGCGGCGCTCGTCTTCCTGGCTGCGCGTCACCATGGCCACGTATTTGCGCTGGCCGGCGCGCGAACGTTCGATCTGCTGGGCCATGGCGTTGAAGGAATCGGCCAGTACCTGCAACTCCTGGATCGTACCACCATCGACGTCGACCGCGTCGTGACCCGTTGCCAGCTGTTCGGCGGCCTGCACCAGGCGGTCGATGGGCCGCGTAATACGGCGCGCCCCAGGGTANNACCAAAACAGGCCGAACAGCAGCCCCAGGCCGAGCACCAGCAGCACTGTGCCGACGTACGGCCGGACAGGGTTGATCAGGGTCTCCAACGATTCCTGGGTCACCAGGCCCCAGCCGCTCACCGGCACTGTGGCGTAGCCGAAGACCGACTGGACGCNCGTCTTCCTGGCTGACCAGCGCGCCCGTCCACCTTGCAGCACACGCTGCACGATCAGGTTGGCCCGCACGTCACGCCCAGACAGGGCGGGGTCCGGATGGTAGATGACGCGCCCTTGCCGGTCGACCAGGTAAGCCTGCCNCTCTTCACCGATGCGCAGGCCGCTGACGATGCCTTCACCCAACTGCCGGTTCTCCAGGCCAAAGGCGCCCACCAGCGCACCGGCAAAATCCCCAGTGGGGGTGAGGATGGGCACCAACACGGCGATCAACGAATCGGCGGAACCTGGCTGATCCAGAATATCGGAGAAGGCCGGCGCATGACTGGCGCGCACACTGCGGAAGTACGGGTCGAGGTTGACGGGAGTGACTGACTGCTTCGAGTCCGGGTACGCGGTCACCACACGCCCCGACGCATCCAGCACAAAAACGCCGGCGTCGAACGGTTCGGCTTGCAGGCTGGCATCGTTCAACACGCGGTCGCGCTGGGCCGGGTCGGCCGCGATCAGGCCAGGGTCATTGCTCAGCACTGCCAGGATATTGGCGTAGTTGTCGAGCTTCTCGGAGACCCGCTGGGCGGCCACCGTGGCCAGTTCCTGGTCGCGCGCAATGATCAACGAACCGACGACCTGCTGGTAGGCGACGGCGCTGACGACCAGAATAAGTCCCAACGTCAGGGCAAACGGGAGCAGCAGCCAGATGATGGCCTGGACGCGCAGGCTGTAGAGATGGTTGTGGCGGCGTGGGGATTGCGGTTCAGGGTCCAAGGGTCGTCGCCATCAGGGAGCGGCGAGCAGGTTGCGTTTCATCGCGACCAGGATCGCCTCGGTGCGTGAGTTGACTTCGAGCTTGCCAAAAATGTTGCTCAGGTGGGTCTGTACCGTTCGGTCACTGATGACCAGGACTTCGGCGATCTCTTTGTTCGTCATACCCTGGGCCAGCAGCTTCAACACTTCCATCTCACGACCGGTCAGCGATTCAACTTCATTTTGGGCGTGGGACGCACGGTCACGCCCGCTCAATCGGGCCACGACTTTGCGCGCAATACTCGGCGCCAGGGCCGATTCGCCGGCCGCCACCTCGTGAATGGCCCGGATGANGCCGGAGATGGGCGCGGTCTTGAGCAGATAGCCGCTGGCGCCGGCCTCGAGCAGGGCAAAGACATACTCGTCATCATCGTGGGCCGTCAATACCAGCACCTGTACATCGGGATAACGGCTGCGTATCTGGCGCGTCGCCTCCAGTCCGCTCATGCCGGGCATACGTACATCCATGATGACGATGTCGGGGCGCAGCATCTCCGCCATGCGCACTGCATCGGNCCCGTTGCTGGCTTCACCCACAACTTCCAGGTCGGGTTCACNGCNGAGCAGTTCGCGTGTGCCCTGGCGCAGAACCACATGATCATCAGCGAGAAGAAGGCGGGTTGGCATGGTGACGATTCTTTCAGGCACGCGGGCGGAGGAAAACGCTGGCGTGGTGGCCGCTGGCGATTTGACGGGCATTCGCACCTTCGGCCAGGGTTACCATCCAAATGGTGCTGTTGCCGCCGCGCGTTTGCCGCGTGTAGACCAGGCTGTCGTCGGCGCCCGGCACCCACTGGGGCTGCCCAGTTCATCACCGGAGACCTGTACAACGGCGCGCGGTGTTGCGCGCGACATCGAAGGTGTGCAGGGCGCTTCCATTCCGTTCACGACTCGTGAACGCCAGGGTCGTACCATCACTCGACCAGGCCGGGCCACTGCTGGCCTCGGCTACGTTGCGCACCCCGTGCCGCCGGCGCTGACCAGCCACATCGAACCCTGACCATCATTGAACGCCACCTTGCTACCGTCCGGCGCCCAGGCATACACGGCCCCGCGCCGTGGGTGGGCAGGGGCAGCGGCGTTCCGCCGGCCAGATAAAAGATATAGGCGTTGCGTCCCGGATTCAGCAGGAAACGCGCATTGTCGGGTGACCACACGATCTGCGGCGGACACGGCTCGGTCACTTCGGCCGGGGTCAGCAGCACACGACCCAGGCTACGCGCATCGGTGCCGTCCCCCTTGGCTACGCGCACGTCAGCCAGGTTGGCCCGCGGGTGGTTGATGAAACCAATCGTATTCCCGTTGGGTGAAAAGGTGGGTGACGTGTAGGTCTGCCCGCCGCCTTTGAGCACGGCATTGCTCTGGGCCTGATCGAACAGCTGCGCGTAGATATCGGCGCCGTCCGAATAGTACACGCCTTGACTGCTGGGCAGCCAGGAGATGTTCTGTACCGCCTTGGCAGTGATTGCTACGGGGGCGCCGCCATGGGTCGAGACCGCCCACCAGGCCCCTTTTGATCCTGGTAGGCCACCCGGCTGCCGTCCGGTGCAAGCACATAGGGTACACAACCGATGCGTACATTGCTGGCCAGCACCTGACTGGTACTGTCGCCCAGTTTCTGCACACGTAGTTGACTGTCTTGAATGAAAAGCACACTGGGGTCGGTCGCCACACCGGTCATGTTGCGCGGCGCGTGGCCGAGGCGCAGCCCGCCAGCAGCAGGGCGAGCAGTATAACGACAGTCCAGCGTGTCAGATGTCCAAATCGAACCATTCCACACTCCCAAAGCAGCCCGACGGCGGCACGCGGCGGCGCGACGCCAGAACGCAGTGACAGTATACCCGTATCTGGGCAATTGTGCAACCGGCCGTATTCAATCAGCTAAAATGTTACCGACGTGGTATGGTTCACTCAAATGAAAATGTTACCGGGGGAACCATGTCCGAAGACGAGAAGATGTTGATTGATGAGCGATACAAGTATTTACGGATGATGCAGCGTCGGTATAAGAAGGCGAACCGGCGTGAGCGGCAGGCGTTGCTGGATGAGATGGAAGCGATGACGGGATGTCATCGCAAGAGTCTGATTCGACATATGAAGGGGGTGCCGAAGCGGGAGAAGCGGGGGCGACAACGCGGGCGGGTGTATGGCGCGGAAGTGGAAGATGCGCTGCGTGTGATTGCGCCCAGTTTCGACTATCTGTGTGCGGAGCGATTGCGGCCGAACCTGGAGTGGATGGCCAACCAGTTGGAGAAGCACGGGGAGTTGGAGGTGAGTGAGAGCTTACGTGCGCAGTTGCGCGAGATCAGCACAGCGACAGTGAGTCGGATTCTGGTGCGTATCGGGCAGGATGATCGGCGATTGCCACGCAAGNNGGGCGCGGGCNNGAACCAGGTCAGGCGCGAGGTGCCGATGGAGCGTATCGGCTGGGATGAAACGGAGCCAGGGCACTTCGAGGTGGACACGGTTCATCACAGCGGGTCCAGTGCGAGCGGCGAGTATGTACACACCCTGCAGATGATCGATGTGGCTACGGGTTGGAGCGAGCGGGTGGCGGTGCTGGGGCGCAGTTATCGAGTCATGCAAGACAGTTTCCTGCGCATTCAGCTGCGCTTGCCCTTTCCGATCCGCGAACTGCATCCGGACAACGGGAGTGAGTTCTTCAACGACCACCTGGTAGCTTTCTGGAAGGAATTGGTGAAGGGCGTGCGCTTATCGCGCAGCCGACCCTATCACAAGAATGACAATCGTTTTGTCGAACAGAAGAATGATACGTTGGTGCGTGCCTACCTGGGCAATGAGCGCCTCGACACGGTCGCCCAGACATTAGCCATGAACCGCCTGTACAACCAAATGTGGCTCTATTACAACCTCTTCCAGCCTGTCATGCGGCTGTGCGCCAAGCAACCCGTCATGGAAGACGGCGAGCAGGTGCGCATTCGCCGACGCTACGATGAGGCCCGCACTCCCTTCGACCGTCTCTGTGCGACCAATGTACTCCTTCCGACACAACGTACACAACTCGAGCAGCTACGCGATCGTATCAACCCCGCCAACTCCGCCAGAACATCTATGATGCCATTGACCAACTCTTTGCACTTCCCTGCGCCCAACCTGGCGTCACCGAGGATATCTTTGCCACCCTCATGGCCCAAACCGGACCGCCACCCTCGGGCAATGAGTGGTTGGCGTTGACAACTCCCCCATCCAAACGACCCCGCTCGTCTTACCTGATTCGCACACATGGCGGATCGGCTGTGGATATGTGGACAACTTTCCGTTCCACTCCAAGTTGCCCACATACCCACAGCCGCTACGACGACGTGGGCCGTGGTCGCGGCTATCCAATCTGGCCTCCCCGCCCATGGGGCAGTAGAGTGTCCAATTCATCACCTGAAAGGAGAGGGCTGCCTGGTAACATTATCATTTGAGTGAATGACCCCGCTCGGTAACATTATCATTTGATTTGACATGCCGGCAAGCGGCGCACTCTTGCTCAGCTAAAACGCGTAGTTGCACCGCCGGCCGGCGGGTCATCACCCGTGGCAGACCCTACTGGCTTCGCCTTGAGCCTGACAAGCCCAGCCAGCAATGCCAGGAGCCTGTCCGAATAACCGTCACGGGGCAACACTGTGGCGCGTTTTCCGGGTTATTCGGATAGGCTCTAAGGCCTTCATTCCGTGTCCGCAAGACTCAAATTTGGAGTTGCTGAAGCCCATCTCCCAAATTGAGCATTCGCCACTCCTCAGGTATAATCGTCCGTTTGTGACGAGATGCAAGCGTCAGTTGAGCCTGTTTTCGATATAGAACGCGGGTTCTTATACAGTATCTTATGGTACAGCGCAGAGGGCCACGGGATACAGATCAGATGCAGTCTTCGCTCATATGATCTACGCGATGGCTTGTGGTATCGTATCCGACAGCCCCTATTGAGTTGGGATGTCGAAAACAGGCTGGGGAGGCCGTCTTGTTAAATAGACTGTTCAAGAAGCCAGAAGAAAAGCGCGCCGAAGAGGCCAAAATCCATGACAGTCTGGCCAAAACGCGGCGGCTTTTTGGCCAGATCGGTGACCTGTTTCAAGCCAACGAACTGACCGATGACACGTGGGAAGACCTGGAGACCCTCTTGATTCAGGCCGATGTGGGCGGCAGTACGTCGCAGGCGTTGGTCGAGCGCCTCAAAACCGCCTGCCGTACGCGGGGCATCAAACGCGCCAGTGATGCTCGGGGCCTGTTCAAGCAGGAACTGGTGCAGCTGCTCACGCAGCACCAGCCGCCGCGCGACGATATGGAGCGTTTGTTGACCGTCATTATGATCGTNGGGGTCAACGGCTCAGGCAAAACGACCAGTATCGGCAAGATGGCTAAAATGTACAAGGACGCGGGCTACAAGGTCGTCATTGCCGCAGCTGACACNTTTCGCGCGGCGGCCATCGACCAGTTGGGGGTGTGGGCCGAACGGGCGGGCGTCGAGATGATCAGCCANGGGCCGGGCGCCGACCCTGGCGCGGTGGTGTACGACGCGATTCGCGCCAGCCAGGAGAGCCGCNNCGCGGACGTGCTCCTGATCGATACGGCTGGGCGACTGCACACCAAGTTCAACCTGATGAAGGAGTTGCAGAAGGTGCGCAGCGTCGCCTCGGCCCAGGTTCACCGCGCACCACACGAGGTGCTGCTGGTGTTGGACGCCAACACGGGACAGAACGCCATTGCGCAGGCCAAACACTTCAAAGAGGCGACGCAGCTCACCGGGGTCGTGCTGACCAAACTGGACGGAACGGCCAAGGGCGGTGTGGTCTTTGCGATTGGTGAGGAGCGCAGNTTGCCGGTGCGCTACGTCGGCACTGGTGAAAAAATCACCGACTGGGCCGAGTTCGACGCCCAGACGTTCGTCGATGGCTTGTTTAGCTAAGAGCCTATCCGAATAACCGTCACGGGGCAACACTGTGGCGTTTTCGGGTTATTCGGATAGGCTCTAAGAGCCTATCCCAATCACTCGTCTGCATGGACTCGAACCATGCCCGGAATGAAAATCACGAGGGTAGAACAATGACTGAAACCAGTAACCGTTTGGATGACTTGCAGGAACGATACGAAGCGATCCGGAGGCGTCTTTGACCTGGATGAAAAACGCAAACAGGTCGCCGAGTTTCGAAAACGTTCACTAGAGCTCGACTTTTGGAGTGACAACGTCAGCGCGCAAAAGCAGATGCGCGAACTGGCCGAACTGCGTGAACAGGTCGATAGCTGGGATGGTTTCGGCCGGAACCTGGCCGACACACGGAGCNNTGTTGGGCTGGCCGCCGTCGAAGACGACGAAGGCGTGGCCGACGACGTGGCGGCCGAGGTGGATCGGATGCAGGCCGAGCGAGCCAACGCGCACTGGCTGGCCCTCGCCGGCAAACACGACCGTGATGACGCGATTCTGGCCATTCATGCCGGGGAAGGCGGCACAGAGGCACAAGACTGGGCCAGTATGCTGCTGCGCATGTATCTGCGTTGGGCGGAGCGCCGCGGCTACAAGGCGACCATCACCGACCTGACCGAGGGTGAAGGCGCGGGCGTCAAAAGTGTCTACGTGGAAATCGAAGGCCCCACGGCCTACGGTTATCTGAAGTCGGAGCGCGGCAACCATCGCCTGGTACGGCTCAGCCCGTTCGACGCGGCCGACCGCCGTCACACGTCCTTTGCCAAGGTCGAAGTGATGCCACTCCTGGCCGATGACATCGAGATCCAGATCAACCCCAACGACCTGCGGCTCGANTTTTTCCTATCGGGCGGGGCCGGCGGGCAGAACGTACAGAAGAACTCGACCGCCGTACGGCTGACGCACCTGCCGACAGGAATCGTCGTGACGTGCCAAAACGAGCGCAGCCAGCAGAACCGTGAGTCGGCGATGCGTGTGCTGCGCGGTAAGCTGTACGACATCGAGCGGCAGAAGCGGGATGCGGAGAAGGCGAGCCTCAAGGGTGAGCATGTCGTGGCCGGCTTTGGCAGCCGGATCCGCTCGTACGTACTGCACCCGTACCAGATGGTGAAGGACGAGCGCACCGGCTACGAAACGGGCAATACCCAGGCCGTGCTCGACGGCGAAATCGACAGTTTCATCGATGCCTGGCTGCGCCTGCAAGCCGGTGACACACAGGAGGCGGCACAGTAGCGTCGGGCGTAAGTTCGACGACAGTTGCCGGCGCGTTGGAGTTGCGGCAAGAGCCTATCCGAATAACCCCGCGCACATGCCAGAAAACCGCCCTTGAGCGGTTATTCGGATAGGCTCTAAAGATGCCAACTTTTCAGAAAGTTGGCATCTTTGCTTCTCCACCATCGGGGCGGAAGGCATAGCGCGAGATCGCGTCCCGTAGGGACGCCCGACTTTAGCCCATGCCGCGTGGGATACGCGCCCGTCCCGTAGGGACGGTTGACTCTAGTACTACAACCGTACTTCGCTGGCAATGTCACGTTGAGCCGGTGTTGCGGCCCGATTTCGGCATCCCAGACCGCCAGCGAAGCGTCTCGCGCTGGTAAACCAGATGCTTCGGCCCAAACGACGGGCCTCAGCATGACAAGTACGGTTGTAGTATTAGGCAAGCAGATGGCGAATATCATGCGTCCCTACGGGACGCTCGAGAACGTGTACGTCCCGAAGCTCAATTCATGCGTCCCTACGGGACGCGATGCGATGGAGGGCGAATGTCGAGCACCCCATCGGGGCGGAAGGCATAGCGCGAGATCGCGTCCCGTAGGGACGCCCGACTTTAGCCCATGCCGCGTGGGATACGCGCCCGTCCCATAGGGACGGTTGACTCTAGTACTACAACCGTACTTCGCTGGCAATGTCACGTTGAGCCGGTGTTGCGGCCAGATTTCGGCATCCCAGACCGCCAGCGAAGCGTCTCGCGCTGGTAAACCAGATGCTTCGGCCCAAACGACGGGCCTCAGCATGACAAGTACGGTTGTAGTATTAGGCAAGCAGATGGCGAATATCATGCGTCCCTACGGGACGCTCGAGAACGTGTACGTCCCGAAGCTCAATTCATGCGTCCCTACGGGACGCTCGAGAACGTGTACGTCCCGAAGCTCAATTCATGCGTCCCTACGGGACGCGATGCGATGGAGGGCGAATGTCGAGCACCCTATCGGGGCGGAAGGCATAGCGCGAGATCGCGTCCCGTAGGGACGCCCGACTTTAGCCCATGCCGCGTGATACGCGCCCGTCCCGTAGGGACGGTTGACTCTAGTACTACAACCGTACTTCGCTGGCAATGTCACGTTGAGCCGGTGTTGCGGCCAGATTTCGGCATCCCAGACCGCCAGTGAAGCGTCGCGCTGGCAAACCAGATGCTTCGGCCCAAACGACGGGCCTCAGCATGACAAGTACGGTTGTAGTAGTAGTGCGTAGCCGCGCGGCAGTGCTCACTACGAACGCTGCGCCAGCACCTTCTCCATCACCAGCAGGCGTACCGATTTGTGCCCGGCAACGACACGTTGCTGCTCGCCGGTGAACCCGAAACCGAGCTTACGCCAGAAGGCCTGCGCACCGAACGCCTGGCCCGGCACGTCCAGGCGTACGTGGATGTAACCTTGCTGCCGCAGCCAGGGCCCAGCAGCTGGTAGGCCTGCGTCCCGTAACCGCGGCGTTGTTGGTCTTCGCGTACCAGCAGCCGGCCAATCGTCACCCAGTCGGTCTGGGGATAGGCCAGGCGCAGGTCGAGCAGCCCGTTGAGGGTCGGCGCGCCTGCGGGGCCAGGGATGTACAGGCCCAACCAGGTGCGCCCCGGCTGCCCGCACAGTTCGCCGTATTCGTGGGCGGCCAGTTCGGCGGGCGCCGGTGCACCGGCAATCAGCCCGAACCACCCCGGCGTAGCCGTGTACAGTGCCTGCACCGCCGGCACGTCCGCAGCAGTCAATGGCCGCAGCGTCACGAGGATGGTCACGGTTAACTGTCCTGGATGCGTTGGCGCAGGGCACTGACGGTGCGCCCACTGCTGATGAGGCTGCCTTCCAGGGCGGTCAGTTTGTCACGTTCGCCGCGTACGAAACGTGTGTACGGCGCAACGGCTTCCCGCACCCGCTGCACGGACTTACCGGNCTCATCCTCGAACGCCGTCGAGAGCGCTTCGTGTAGCTGGCCACGCAGTTGCTCGATTTGCTCACGCAGCTCAGTGCGCGCCGCCGCNNCGCGCAGGATGTAGAGCCCCAGGGCCGCCACCGTACCGGCGGCTAACAGACCGGTGACGTCGGCCACGGTGGTGTGCAGCAGGGCAATCAGGATGGCCCCGAGGCCCAGGGCGCCCACTTCGGCCACGGCGGTTTGGGCCACCGCCTTCTGTACCGAATCGGCCAGCTTGCGTGCTTCACCGACGCGATCGTAACTGGCGACCGCCTTCTGTGCCGCCTGACCGACCGACGTCAGCAGCTGGCGCCGGTTGTACTCGAACTGCGTCCCCACCTGGCCGATCAGCCGGTCCTGGTGCTGCTCAGCACGGCGGGTGAGGTACTCCATGATCGCCTGCCACTCGCGGTGGTCACGCTCCACCACCCAGTCGATCAGGTCGCTGACCTGGCGCTCGATCTGGGCCACCGTGTCGGCCATGACCTGCTCTTCGAATTCGGCCCGGATTTTACTCGAGCTCATCAGGTCGAATATGCGGGTCAAACGAACCGTTTGGTCGATGAACTCCATGCCGCGGTTCGACATCTCATGCAGTGTATTGTCGACGTGGCTCAGTTGATAGGCAAAGTCACGCTGCATGTCGGCTTCGTAGACCGCCAGCTGCGTTTCGATGGTGTCGAGGGTCTTGAAGTCTTCGCTGAGCAGGGCGAGGCGCTCCTGGGTGATGCCCAGGTATTTNNCTCCTGCACGCGCGGCGACACCCAGTGGGTTCTCCAGCTTGAGCCGTACACGTTCCCGCTCATCGAGTGTGCCCAGGATGAACGCCTCGAGCGGCTCGAAGCGGCTGGCCTGCCACAACGCACTGCGCTCGACACCGCTGACCGCTTTGGCCTTGAGCGCCAGACGCGCCGACACCGGGAAGATCTGTGGGCGCACGCCCAGCAGCGCCTGGCCGTTGTCGCCCACAAACTGGCACACCTTCTCGATGTCCGCCTCTGTGTCGAAGATGTCGATCTTGTTGATCACCAACACCACTTNTTTGCCCCAGTCGCGCACACGCATCANGANAAGGCGCGCCGACTCCGAGAAGGGACGATCGGCCGAGGTGACGAACAGGACCAGGTCGCTGCGCGGCACAAAGTCTTCGGTGATTTCCTGGTGGCGTTGGATGACGGCGTTCGTGCCGGGCGTGTCGACGATGTTGATCTCGGCCAGCCAATCGACCGGCAGGGAGACGACGACCACGTCTTCTTCATGCGCCGTCTCCGTGACGGTGCTGCCGTAGCGGATGATGTTGATACGGCTGGTGGTCGGCGTCACCCCTTCGGGTAGCAGGCGCTGGCCGAGCAGGGCATTGATGAAGGCCGATTTGCCAGCGTTGAACTCACCCACCACGACGAGCAGGAACAGCCNCTCGAGCCGACGCAGCGCCTGCGCCAGGCGGCGCTCGTCCTCNNGGGCCGCGTCCAGGCGAGCGACGGCGGCCCGCAGGTCTTCGAGCAGCACCCGTTCGGCGCGCAGGATATCGGCCTGATTGTCATCTAGCGGCGTGCGCAGCATCGTTTTCCACCCGGCCTATCTGTACCCACTGGCGCCAAAGACGTTCTTCAGAANTGACCTCGCGCCGGCCGGTGTGGCCCAGCGCGGCTGCGAGGCGTTCTCCAGCATCGTCGTCAGCGNCTCGGTTTGCAGGAGGCGGTCCTGATAGATGGTGTGCCGGGGAATCAGGCCGCGCCGCACGTCGAGGTCGAACATCTGATCGAAGAAGAGGTTGCCCAAGCCGTAGAGGATGATCTTTTTCCCGTCCTCGCTCAGCTCGACCGCCTGCGGCTGGTGGGCCTGCACGCCGGTGACGATATCGGCGCCGGCGTCGATCGTGGCGCGGAACTGCTGACGGTTGTTGTAGCTCGGCGTGTACTCGTAGGTCTCTTCGGCCTGGTATTCGACCAGAACCACGTCAGCCTGTTCACGGGCCGCCTCGATATTGGCTTTCATCGTATCGGGATTGTAGCGCTGAGCGCCGGGGTNGTCTTCGGTTGCCCAGTCGATGGGTGGCCCGAAGCTATTGGCGCCCATGAAGGCCAGTTTGTTGCCATGATCTTCGATGAACAGGGTGCGGCGGGCTTCTTCAGCGTTACGACCGCCGGCGTAGTAGGACAGGCCCTCCTGGTCGTACAGGTCGAGCGTGTTCAAGAAGGCTTTGCGTCCGTAGTCGAGCATGTGATTACCGGTCAGGCCGATGATGTCGGCGCCTACCAGCTTGATCGCCTCGATGTAGGACGGTTTGCTGCACAGCACCAACAGGTTGGGCGTGGGGTCGGCCTTACTGCTCTCGACGAAGGGGATTTCGTTGCTGATGTGGGTGATGTCGGCGGCCGCCAACACATCGGCGATCTTACGCGCCGGATAAGCGGGGTCACCCTTTGTTCGATCACCCACGCCGTGTCGCGCCATGGCGGTGACGCCGGTCATGATCAGCGTCGTCATGCGTTCCAGGTCACGGTTTGTGGCCGACACCTGGTCGCGCAGCGTGGCCGTCAGCGACTCGACGAGGGCTGGATCACCACTGGCGACAGTGCGCACAACCAGGGNGTAGGTGGCGANGTCCATCTGGCGGTCGAGTACGTTCTGACCATCGAGCGGCAACTGGCTTAGCCGCGGCTCGAGCTGGTCGAAGGGCACGATGGCGATCGCTTCTTTCTCTTTCCACAGGTGGGGTGCGATCTCTTCAGGCGCCATTACCGTCACCGATGCCGCCGGCTCGCCCCACAGGCCCGNCAGGGCGGCGGCCGTGTCAGGGCTGACCAGCAGGGTCACCAGGCCGTCCGCAGTGGGTTGGCCCTGCCACAGGCCGCGGATGTCGTCGAGTGTCATGCCGGTGCGCAGCGTGGGGAACCAATCGGCGATGGCAAAGACCGCCTCGCTGAGCTGGGTAGCGTTGGACACGGTATGGGTGGTCTCGATGCGCACGTCAGCTTCTTCGCTCGCGGGCACGACTTGCACGCCTTGCGCGCTGGCCCAGTTTTCGATGGCGGCTTTCAGGGCGCCGGTTACGGTGTCGCTGAGTGCGATGCGCGGCGGTTCAGGGGTGGCCGTGGGGGCGGTGGTTGGTGGCTGCGCTTGCGGCGTGTGGGTGGTGCTGGGCACTATCTCGGTCGGCGGCGGCGCTGCGACCCCGTGGTCGTGGTGGGCACGGCCGGCGTCGGCGTCGCCTGGCAGCCGCCGACCAGGAGTGCGGCGAGGAGTAGTGCGCCGACCAGGGTCAGCGGGCGTGTCCGGCGGTTGAGGTACAGGAATCTCATGAATTCAGTGTCCGTTCGATGATGAATTTGGCATGGACGACCTCGGCAGCAAGGGCCCACGGTGTACGGTACAGATTTCCTGCGGCACGACTGTAGCCATTGATCGAATGTCATCGATGGCCAGGCTCAAGCCAGGTGATCTGCTAGACGATGCTCCGCACCTGGCCGCCATCGACTTGCAGCGCGACGCCGGTGATGTAACTGGCGCNGCNCGAGGCCAGGAATACCACAGCGGCCGCGAATTCCTCCGGTTCGGCCATGCGCTGCAAGGGTATGTCGCGAGTGATGGCCCGCGCCGCTTCCTCTGCGGTGATACNCCTGACGGCGGGCCGATCGGCCAGCAGCACGTCGACGCGTTCGGTGCGTGTCCAGCCGGGAAGCGCGGCGTTGACCAGGATGCCGAGCGGGCNCAGCTCACTGGCCAGGGACTTGGTGAGTCCCAGAATACCGGCGCGCAGCGTATTCGACAGGATCAGGTTGGGTAGCGGTTGTTTCGCCGACAGCGAAGCAATGACCACTATACGCCCGTCCCCACGGGCCTGCATGTGCGGCACGGCGGCCCGAATCAGGCGTACCGTGCTCATCAGGTTGAGGTCGTTGGCGTACTGCCACTGTTCGTCCGAGAGCCCAGGAANGGCGCCGGTAGGTGGGCCGCCGGCGTTGGCCACCAGGATATCGAGGCCGCCCAGCTCGGCGACCGTCGTATCGACCACACGCTGGCAGGCGACGGGATAGGTCACGTCGGCGGTAATGGGCAGCACACGCACCGGTGCTTCCTGGCGAATCTGCCCGGCCGCAGCGTGCAGCGGGTCGGGTCGACGGGCGGCGATGGCCACGTCAGCCCCTTCGGTCGCCAACATACGGGCCACTGCATAGCCGAGGCCGCTGCTGGCGCCGGTGACGAGCGCGATTTTGCCGTTGAGACCTAAATCCACGAGCTTCCCTGTGTTGGACTTGCGAAATCTTCAAGACTGCACAAGCTCATGCTGCAGCCGCATTATAGTTGAAGATAGAACAAACCCCAAGCCGACGACACCCGGGAGTTTTAGGCAACACCCGCAGCGCACACCTCACCCACTGCGTCCAAGGCATACCGTTACCGTCATAGACGCTGTGTCTTGCGTGTTCTCTGGCAGTTTGTCGGAGAGAGCTTGTTCGCGTGAACGCGGCCCCAACATGCTGTGCCACGACTACTGTCGGCCACTACATGTTGTGCCGCACCTGCTTGCAAGGTGGTCTTTCCGACAAACTGCCAGGGTAAAACGAGAAGGGCCTCATCTGAAGGCCCTTCTCGTGGAGGTGGAGATGGCGGGTATCGAACCCGCGTCCGAAACACTCGGCCGAAAGTCTCTACAAGCTTAGTCGCTGCTTTGGTGTTTCACCGACCGGACCGCCAGCGACGGCGTTCCCTGGGCCGGCTAGCCGATGGTCTTGTTCCGGTACTATCGGCGTTGGACCGGTTGCAGCCATCCTGTGTTTGACGGCCCATACCGCGCCAGGAGGCGCCACGTGGTACAGACCGTCCCCCTTTAGTGGGAGGAGACGTTCATATCGCTACGAATCAGGCAGCGAGCGCCATTGCGGGCGCGGCTGCGAAACGCGGAGCGAAGTTGAACGTTTTGCCAGTGTTGGCAGTTAGTGTTTTGCTCTGGATTTACGAGGTGAGAGCGCCTCGGCTTGCAACCCGCGACCAGCCTGCCCCGTCGAAACCATTCATCCCCGGTTCTTGTCTGACGCGACCAACGCTGGACGAGAGGTATTATCGCATAAGATGGGGTGTGTGTCAAAGACGGGGACAGGGAGCGGCTGAATCTCGCATTGCCCTGTCACGCCCAGCAACAGGCCGGTTGTCGAGAACGCCGAGACGACCTCGATCAGCGCTTTGGGCGTCATGGCGTACAGCTTTGTGAGACCGCCGACCACGGCCGCCGAGGCGAACAGCATGGCCAGGAAGACAGGCCGCTGCCCGGAAAGACGGCGGCGAAGAAGCGGTCCTCCTGCTGGCCCAGGCGGTCGCGCACGACGCCGATGAACCACAGGAGGGCGATGCCGGCAAAGGGCAGCAGGTTCAGGGCCAGCGCGACATTGCGCCAGCCGCTGACCAGTCACTCGCCGGCATCTCGCGATCTTCCGGTGGTTCATCTACTCCCTCCTGGTTCCGCTGCTCGAAATCATGCACGGCCGCGGCCACGCTCAGGTAGATGCGATCTTCGCCGATCTCTGTCATGAGACTGGCCTGGCGTAAGCGGTCGCGGACGCTGCCGCGCACCTGGGCCAGGAGCACGTCGATGCCGATTTCATCCAGTTCAACGACGAGGTTTTTCAGCATGTCCAGGCTGGCGATGTCCAGATCGGCGCTGGCGCCCAGGTCGAAGAGCACGGCTAAGGGCGCCGGCTGGCTCGACGAGATGAGATCGAGCAGTTGGCTGCGCGCCACATTGGCATTCAGGAAGTAGAGGGGCGCGCGAGNCCGCACGATCAGCAAGCCGGGGACGAGCAGGTTCTCCGGGTGGCGCTCGAGGTCGCCGTAGGCCGCTTTCTGGCCTGGCACCTTACCCAGGACCGCCAGGTGCGGCCGGCTGGCCCGGTACAGGATGATGACCAGCGAGAGAAACACGGCAATCAGCAGGCCGGTGAGCACATCGGTGCTGATCACGCCCAGCAGCGCCACTATGGCCAACACGAAATCGACGCGGTTGGAGGCGTAGTAGCGCCTGAGTTCGGGTACGTTCATCAGGCCGATGACGGAGGTGATGACAATGGCGCCAAGGACGGCATTAGGCAGGTTGTGAAAGAGGGGCGCCAACACCATGACGGTGATGATGATCAGGACAGCCGAGACGATGGAAGAGAGCTGCGTGCGTGCGCCGGCTTCGTCGGCGGTGGCCGTGGAGGAGAGGCTGGCGTCCACGGTGAAACCCTGGAACAGTCCGGCGCTGAGGTTGGCAGCGCCCAGAGCGATCAGCTCCTGATCCGGGTTGATCTCGTAGCGATACTTGACGGCAAACGCGCNGGCGCTGCCCAGCGATTCACCCACGGCCAGGAAGACGATACCGAGTGCGCCGGTGATCAGGTAGGGCAGATCGGTCAGCGAGATGTCGGGCAACCNCGGTGTGGGTAGCCCAGTCGGGATCGCGCCGACGATGCTGACGCCGTATTGGTCGAGATCGAAGATGGTCACCGCAAGGATACCTGCGACCAGTGCAACCAGGCCGGCAGGGATCCGTGGGAAGAGCCGCTTGATCAGGAAGATGAGAACCACGGCGCCCACCCCAAGCACAAGCGTCCACGGATTTGTCTGATCGAAACCGCCGATGGTTCCGGCGAGTTGCTGGAACGAGTCTCCGCTGGCAGCCGACACGCCAAACAGCTTGGGCAACTGGCCGACGGCGATGGTGATGGCCAGGCCGAAGACGAAACCGGTGACCACCGACTTGGAGAGGAAATCCGAAATGAAGCCCAGGCGGGCGATCCCAGCCAGCAGCAGCAGGACTCCGACGGTGAGGGCGAGGGCGGCGGTGAGCGCCAGATACCTATCGGGATCAGCCCCTGCCATCGCCACCACCACCGCCGCGGACATCGCGGCCATGGTGGAGCTGGCCGTCACCTTGAGATGGCGGCTGGTGCCGAAAATGGCATAGGCGAGCAGCGCCGCGAAGGCCGCGTAGAGACCGTTCTCTGGCGGCACGCCGGCCATCTGTGCGTACGCCATCGCCACCGGCACCATCACACCCCAGACGGTGACGCCGGAGATCAGGTCGCTGCGCAGGGCATCGCGTGGGTAGGCCGGCAGCCAGCCGATGATCGGCGCATAGCGGCTAACCTGCTGGATCAGTTTCTGGATTTTGATCGGCATAGATCGGCTATCCTGTAAGTTTCATCTGTAACGCTGCGCCGCTCTGATCGATGGCGCGTCGGTCCTGCTCGATCAAGTTGCCAGCCTGACTTTCCGCCTGGATGAGCCTGACGTGACGCAGCAAGTGCTGGCGCGCCGCAGGCGTTTGCGCTTCCTGGCCAATCAAGTCGATCACCTTCAGCATGTGCAGCAGGACGCTGGCATTGTCGCAACTGGCATGGCGCAGCATGTCAAAAGCGGCGCTGAGCAGCACGTCGAACGTCACTGGCTCCAGGACCAGGCGCAGCTTGCCAGCCTGGTCATAGTAATGGGAGCCTTTCTGCCCCTGACGGATGAATTCCATCAGACCATGGCCGACATGGTCCAGGCAGGTCATGGCAGTGAATGGGTCGTTGATCGCCGCAGACATGGCGCGTACAGCCATTTCGGTAAGTTGGTTGACCGCGTATTCGACATCCTGGGTGGGCGTGCGCCCGTTCCCAATCTGGAAGGCGCGGCGAATAAGCCTGTCAAGCTGCTCATCGACCCGATCGGCGGGAGACACCAGGGCAACCACCGCGCNCGACCAGATGTGGTGTCCCGGCCTGCGGAGCAGGCGGACAGTGAAGTCCTTCTCCCTGGCCAGAGTGAGCAACGCGTCCGGATCGACGAACTGGATGTAGCCAGTGCGCCTGGCGCGTACCGGGTAGCCGTCGATCTCTGCCCGGGCAATCGGTTCGTTGGGCCAGTCGGGGCGGGCAGCCAGGCGGCCATTGCCTTCGCCATCGCTGGAGACCTGGTTCGAGATCTCCGCGCTGACGACATNTCTGCGCTCAACGCCCGCCGCCGCCGCGATATTCGGGGCCTGCAGCATGGTGCTGATATGCTGGACCAGCAGGATCAGCGTGGCGAAGGTTGCCAGCATCAGATACACGCCCAGCGTGGCAGTCAATTGCGGGCTGCGGCTCAGTACATCCCNCGAAGGAATGGAAAGTGCAGCCGCGATGCAATAGACAAAGGTCGCCACAAACATACCCAGCACGAACTGGGTGGTGCGGTCGCCCAGGAAGAGCCGCAACAGGCGTGAACCGTACTGGGCCGCCACGGTGGAAAGCGGCAAGGTGAGCAGTGTGAACACCACACCGGCGGTTGCCAGGACGGTGCCGGCCATATTCAGCAGGGTGCTACGCATGTCACCTGAGGTACCAGCCAAGACGAGACGGCTGCCTTGCAGGGCTGCATTGGGGATGCGATTATCCAGCCAGACCATCGCCCATGCCAGCAGAACTGCTCCCAACGCCATGAACGCCGGGGCAAACCAGAAGCTCACCTTCATGCGATCCCACCGGTAGTGGGCTGCGATCCTTCGTTCGGCGCGGGTTCTCACGAGACACTCCTGGACATATGCGCTACGCCGTCGCCTCGGCGGGACAGCTTGCGTCTGAGCCGCGGCGCGGCGGGCGGTGTACAGCGCCGCCAAGGCGGTCAGCAGGGCGCCAACGACCACGGCGACGGCAATGACGGCCGCGGTCTCCTTTGCACCAGGACCAGGGGAACAGCACCGCAAACAGCGGCGCTCGCAAAGCCGCCACCAGCGCGCCGGCCATGGTCGCCGCGACCGCGACCGCCACCGGAATGCCGGGGAACAACAGATTCGCGGCCAGGCCCAGGGCGGCGCTGGCGAACATGATGGGGAAGATGTAGCCGCCCTTCCAGCCGGTGGTCAGCAGCAGGGCGGTGACGAACAGCTTGACCAGCGCCAACACGATGAGCAGCAGGACGCCGATCTCGGCCGCATGGTTGATCGNCTCGAGGGTTTGTTCCTCGCCCGAGAACAGCGTCAACGGCAGCAGNNCGCCGATGATCCCCATGGCCAGGCCGCCCAGCAGCCCGCGCAGCACCACGTGCCCCTTCATGGGCTGGAGCAGTTGGCGCAGGCGTTGCAGCGCAAGCATGAACAGCAGGCCCACCAGGGCGCCGACGAAGCCCAGCGGCGGCGTAGAACAGATCCCTCAGCAGGGGGTGTAGTCGGGGAACTGGTACAGCGTCGCGAAGAACTGTCCGCTCAGCATGACGAACGCCACGGTCGCCACGGCCGAGGCCAACAGGCTGGGAAACAGGATCCAGAAATAGGTCTGTTTGCCGTCGGTGCTGCCATGCGCCGATTCCAGGCCCAGGATCGCCCCACCGACCGGCTCGGTGATGAAAGAAGCCAGCATAGCGCTGACGCCGGAATAGCCCAGCGTGCGCGTTTGCTGCTCGTCGAGCTTGAGTTTGTCGGCCATCAGCGTGCCGATGCCGCCGCAGGCGTCGGCCAGCGGCGCTTCGGGGCCGAGGCTGCCGCCGGCGATGAGCGAAACGAGCGCTGTGATCACGATCCCGGNGGCCTGGCGATAGTCGAAGCGGCCGGTCTTGCCGAATTCCTGCATCAGTTCGGCAAAGATGGCGTTGTGGTCGCCGAAGAGCTTGACCAGCAGCCCCACCAGCGGGCCGCCGAGGGCGCAGATCAGGAGGGTGAAGANGCGCGTGTCCATTCCCAGCGCCTGGGCGGCCTGGTCCCAAATCGCGCCTGTGCCCACACCGACGAGGGCCATAAAGGCGAAGGTGACCAGGGCGCTGATCAGTCCGAGCACGGCGACGAGCGCCAGGAGTTTGATATAGGCTGCCGGTTTGGCTTGCGGGTCGATCATCTTCGGTGTCCTTTGTCGCGGCGCCACACACTCGTTTACAAGGGCGGAATCGCTCCGCGGCCTGGAGGCGAGGTTTTCGCCGGCTTTGGTGCTCAGACCCGGCTGATGGGCTAACGCAGCAGCCCGACGCCGTTGCGGCGGCCAACACCGCCGATTGGGCCGGGGGAAGGTCGAACATGGGCTGGCTCCTTGGCTTGATGCCCGCAGGACACCTGAAAAGTCCCGCGGGCATCAGTTGGTTATGTGGGTAGCCGCACTGACGCTCAGGCGGCAGCGCCGGCAGCCACCGCGTTGATCATCGCGCTCATGCAGCGCCTGCTCCGCCTCCATGTGCGCCGGTTTGAGGTCGAAGACAACCTTCTTCAACGTGCCGGTGAAGGCGTAGGGCGCCTTGTCCTCGTAATCCAGGTCGACCACGCCGCCGTTGTCGCGGCCCATGTCCATGCCGGCGTAGGTGGTGAANNGCATGGCCACGGTGTGGGGCATCGCACCTTCGCCGATCTGCCGGTCATTGGCCCACAGCGTCACCTTGCCGCCAGCGCCCGGCTTCGGCTCGTCGATCTCGAACAGCATCTTGACGGTGACGTCGCCGGTGGGGATCGGCTCGGTCGAGACCTGCTTGTAGGTGTCCACGCCCAGGAACTGATAGGTGTGGACCAGGTGGCCCTGCGCATTGACCCACAGCGCAAAGCCGCCGATGAAGTCGGCGAAGGCGCACAGCACGCCCTCAGNCCCTCNCTCCGGGACGGCCAGCCNGGCCTCGATGGCGTAGGAACGCCCGTAGATGCGCGGGATCACCGTGGTGGATACGTTCTGAACGTCGCCGGCGAAGGTGTAGCGCGTGACCGTGGGCATAGGGGGCAGGATGCCAAAGAATGCGGCCATGCCGCCCAGCAGCGGCAGCGCCCGGTTGCGTTCGGCCTCCTGCCAGAAGAGTTCCAGCTCAGCCAGCTTCGCTGGTTCCTTTGCCGCCAGGTTTCTGGCCTGGCTGAAGTCATCGGGCAGATAGTAGAGCCNCCACGGGTCCTGATCGGGGTCATACCCGCTGCCCGGTGCAAAGCGGCTGAGGGTGGCCGGAGAGAAGTCCCACGGCAGCTTGTCCAGCCGCGCGCAGGCCCACCAGCCGTCCTTGTAGATCGCGCGGCTGCCGTACATCTCGAAGTACTGCACGGTATGGCGNNCGGCGGCGCCGGCATCGTCGAAGGTGTAGGCGAAGCTGACGCCGTCCATCGGTTCCTGCTCGATGCCGTCCACTGCCTTGGGCCNGGGAATGCCGATCGCCTCCAGGATCGTCGGGGCGACGTCGATGCAGTGCGTGAACTGGCTGCGAATCTGCGCATCGGGCTTGATGCGGCTCGGCCAGGCGATGACCATCGGATCGCGNNCGCCGCCCAGGTGGCTGGCCATCTGCTTGCCCCACTGGAAGGNGGTGTTGTTGGCGTGCGCCCAGGCTGCGGCGAAGTGCGGCGCGGTGTACTCGCCGCCCGNCTCTTCGATGCCGCCGAACTTTTCGATCAGCGCCAACTGCTGCTCGGCGTTCAGCACGATGCCGTTGAAGAAGGTGGTCTCGTTGAAGGAGCCGGTGGTGGTGCCCTCCATGCTGGCGCCGTTGTCGCCCCAGATGTAGACGATCAGCGTGTTGTCCAGCTCGCCCATGGCCTCGATTTCGTCGATCAGGCGGCCTACGTTCCAGTCGGTATTCTCTGAGAAGCCAGCGAAAACTTCCATCTGGCGCGCATACAGCTTCTTTTCGGCGTCGTTGAGGGTGTCCCAGGCCGGGTAGGGGTCGGGGCGGGCCGCCAGCTCGGTGTCTTGTGGCACGATGCCCAGCTTCTTCTGGCGTTCCAGGGTGCGCTCGCGGTACTTGTCCCAGCCGTCGTCGAACTGGCCCTTGTACTTGTCGGCCCATTCCTTGGCCACGTGATGCGGCGCNNGGGTGGCGCCGGTGGAGTAGTAGACGAACCACGGCTTGTTGGCGTCATGGGNCGCACCGCGCAGCCATTCGACGGTCTTGTCGGTGATGTCATCGGGCAAGTAGTAGAGCTTCCCGTCCTTGCCTTGCGGGACGCCGAGCACCGAGTTGTCCTGGGTGATGACCGGATCGTACTGGCCGGCCGCGCCGGTCAGGAAGCCCCACCAGTGGTCGAAGCCCCAGGCCTGCGGCCAGTGCTCGAAGGGGCCGGAGGGTCCCATCTCACGACCGGGCGTCATGTGCCACTTGCCAAAGCCGGCGGTGACGTAGCCGTTTTCCTTCAGAACGCGGGGCAGCGCGGTGCAACTGCGCGGCCGGGTGCCGGTGTAGCCGGGGAAGGNGCCTGGGAACTCGGCGATGCCGCCCATGCCGACGCGGTGATGGTTGCGCCCGGTGAGCAGCGCGGCGGTGGGCGAGCACACCGCCGTCACGTGGAAGGCGTTGTAGGTCAGCCCCATCTGGCCGATCCGCTCCAGCGTTGGCGTGCGGATCTCGCCGCCGAAGGGCGCCGGGCCGCCGAATCCGGCGTCGTCCACCAGGACGATCAGCACATTGGGCGCGTCTTCGGGCGCCTTGGGGCCAGGGATGAAGCTCCAGTCGGCCACCGCCTGCTCCATGGTGCGGGCAATCGCACCGCCGAAGGTCTTGTCGGGGATGGGCAGCACGCTGCGATCGGGATTGAACTTGCCGCGCGNCTCGTTGAGCGCGGCCTTCAGGCCTTTGGCGCCGCCCTCGTCCATCACCGCCACCGACTTGGCCAGCGCATCCGTCAGCGCCTGTTCGGCGGGGAGGCGATCGCCTTCGCGGACGATGGCCAGGATCGCGGCCTGGCCCGGTTTGAGGTTCTTGCCCAGGCCCTCTTCCATGCCGCCCACGATCTTGTGCTTGGCAAACTTGCCGACCAGCGCACCGGCGGCGGCGCCCACGGCGGTCGCGGCCAACAACGGCGGCGCAANAAGGCCGACCAGCAGGCCGATGCCGCCGCCCCATTCAGCTCCCTTGCGTCCCATGTGGTCGCCGGTCTCGCTGACGAGCAACTGCCCATCTTTGTCCTTCTCGACCAGGATCATGCCGTCGCACTTGACCTTCTTGTCCTTCACCAACTGCGTGAGCTGGTCGAAGTNTCTTTTGGCCGGCTCCGTTGCCATGTAGGCGGCCACGATGATGATGTTCTTGTTCTCTGTGCTCATGCCGAACCTCCTTAAAGTGTTATTCAGTCGAGTGGAATCAGCGCCTCAGCCCACCCGGCGGGCGGCGGCGGCATGACGGGTGTGAAGGGCGCGGGCGGCGCGTTCATTCTCCGTTCCACCCTCATTGCGCCGCGCCGCCGTTGCTGAACAGCAACTTCTGGGCGCCGCCAGCAGTCTGTAACATCAGGCCGCCAGCGCCATCCGGGCCGCCAGCGGCGACATCGTCCAGCAGGTTCAGAAATTGCTGGTCCATCGAACCTTGGTCGCAGGCCGCCATGACATCAGGGGTCACGCTGATGGTGAAGCCGTTGGCTTGTGAGTAGGTCCCGGAGAACGTGTTGCAGTCAGCCTGCCCGGTCGTCGTCCCGTCGTCATAGAAGACAATGGTGTATTTGTCCGGATCGGGCACTCTGGTCGACGCCCCGGCCGCTACATCCTCCAGCGTCTGCCACTTCCAGACGATGTTGGTGATGTCGCTGGACGGGGCCGGGGCAGCCGCGGAGCGGTTGGCGCTGGCGGCACACCGCTGACGAAGGTCATGCGCTGCTCGCCGCCGGCCGTCTCCAACGCCAGGCCGCCGGATCCATCGGAGCCGCCGGTTACGATGGCATCCAGCAGCTCAAAGTACTGGATGTCCAGAGAAGCGCCGCCGCAGGCTGCCATCACGTCGGGCGTCGTGTTGATAAACAAGCCGCCATCCGTGGAGTACGTTCCAGTGAAAGTGTTGCAGTCGGCCTGGCCGCTTACCGTGCCGTCATCGCGGAAGATGATCGTGTAGGCCTGCGGGTTGGGGACCGTGGTCGTTTGGCCGGTTGTGCGGTTGGCGACGCTCGTCCACTGCCAGACGATATCCGTGATGTCGCCGGACGGCGCTGGGGCCGATGACGGAACGGGCGTGGCGGGCGGGTAACAGGCCGCCGCGACGACGAGCACGAGGCTGAAGACTGCCAGCAAAGCGAAACGAAACGGTTTGGTCATGGGTTACTTTCTCCATCATGGTTGATCAGATACGGCCGTCGGCGCTATGGCCTGCACAGCGGCATCCACGGTCGGGAACACGTGGTCTTCGCCAAAGGCTTCCAGCAGTCCCGTCTGGCGGCCGTACTCGAGCACCGGTGCATGCACCTCCGCCACATACACCTCGATCCCCTTCCCGTGCAGCTCCTTCAACAAGCCCTTGAGCACGTCTGTACCGGTCACATCGATCTGATCCTGGCTGGCAGCATCGAAGATCACCGCTCNGGGAGGCGTCTCCATGTCGGCGATCATAGCTTTCACCCGATCCCGGACAGTGAGCGCATTGGCATAGTAAAACTGCCCATCGAGGCGCACGATCAACACCCNCGGCACAGGGATGTTCTCAGGATGACGGGTCAGGTCCGAGTACGNCGCGGGCACGCCGGGGACGCGTCCCAGCGATGAGACGTGCGGCCGGCTCGACTTGTAAACGACAAATATCAGCGAGGCCACCACCCCGATGATCATGCCTTCCAGCACGTCGACCAGGAGCACGCCGGCCAGCGCCAGCACGCCAAACCAGAACTCNNGGCGCGACGCCAGGCGCAGCTTTTGTAACTTGCGCGAGGCGATGATGTGCCAGACGGCGTGGATGATCAGCGCGGCCAGCACGGCCCNGGGCAGCGTCGCAAACAGGGGCGTCAGGAAGAGCACGGTGATGATCGTCACGACCCAGGTAACCAGATTCGTCACCTGCGAGCGGGCGCCCGCACCCTCCTTGACGGCCGAGGCCGACATGCTGCCGGCGGCCAACATGCCGCCAAACAAGGCGCTCACCAGGTTGGCCACCGCGTGGGCGTTCAGCTCCTGGTTCGCGTCCACCTCGTAGCCATGTTTTTCGGCGAACTCGTGCGCCACCCNCAGCGCTTCGCTGTAGGCCACCAGCAACACGCCGATGGCCGGCAGCACCATGGCCAGGTAGGTTGTGATTGGGACCTGCGGGAAGGTCAGCGTGGGCAGCCNCTGCGGCAGCGTTCCTACGATCTCCACGCCGTACCGGCCGTGCAGATCCAGCAGCGCGCTCAGCCCGATGGCGCCGAACAGCACCACCAGGCCGGCCGGGAGCTTCTTGTTCCAGCGCGGCAGCAGGAAGAGCAGCGCCAGCGCGGCGGCGCCCACGGCAAAGGCCACCCAGTTGGCCTCAGGCAACTCCCGGATGATCCCCAGCAGCTTCTCCACCGTGTTGCCCGCCGGTTTTTCCACGCCGAAGAGCTTGTTGGNCTGTCCCACCGCCACGAAGATGGCCAGGCCCATCACGAAGCCGTCCATCACCGGTTTGGAGAGGAACTGGGTGATGAAGCCCAGCTTGGCCAGGCCGGCGCCCAGAAAGACCAGGCCGGTCACCAGGACGAAAGCCGAGGCATAGTACTACAACCGCAGTTATGGTGACTGACCGCCCCGGATGAAGCCAGTCAGAGTGCGCAGCAGCCGCTGGCGGCGATGACTGCGCCGAGCTTGCTGCCGTTTGGCACGGCGCCAGTCCGACCAGGCGAGCTGCAACTCCCGGGAGCGCGGGGCAACGGTAGAGCCACCTCAAGCAAGCGGCGGACTTCAGGCACTGTCAGTTCGGCCAGGAATGGTTCACAGGCCCCCTTTTTCAATCGCTTGGCTGCGGATCGAGGCCAACCAAGCGTGGGCCATCATCGAGAGTGTGATATGCCGGTGCCAACTATGCCAGTAACGCACCTCGTACTCATCGAGTCCCGTCTCGCGCTTGCTTTCCTTAATACACTGCTCAACGGTGTAGCGGGTGGAGGCTACCTGGGCCAGTTTAAGCACTGGGGTGTCCACTGGCGCATTCGACACATAGTAGGCGAGCCNCGTGGGGTCGCTGATCGAACGCCGCACCAGCAACCAGCCGTCCGGGCCTGGCAATTGATCGCGGCTCTCGACGATCCGCCGACAGGCCCAATCGTAGGTCAGCGGCCCTTTCTCGCCCTCGGTCACAGTCAGGCGGTGCCAGTCGCGCGGCCACGCTCACGGCGGCCTGCACAGTGGTGGCCGTCGGCGTGCCCGCGGCCCAGCGGGGCGGGTGCGCGGCCGACCACGCGTCTGGGGTTGCGGCGCCTCGAGCGCCGGCCGCGTCAGCCAGATTGGCTCCGTGGTGCGGACCGCCAACACATACCACCGCCCACTGCCCGCTACAACCTCACGCAGCGCGGTGGACTCGCCGTACACCTCATCACCGCAGACCCAGCGCATCGGTACCCCGTGCGCCCAGGCGGACTCGAGCATGGCGATGGCCTGCTGCGGCTTGGTCTGAAACTCCACAGCCACCGGTACTTTGGCCTGGGCGCGACGCTCGGCGTCCGCGCACCACTCCGCCGGCAGATACAGCCGCCGGTCGATAAAGACATGCCCGCCCGCACTGGCGTAGCTCAAGAAGGTCCCGATCTGGCAGTTCTCAACCTTGCCCGCAGTCCCGCAGTACTGGCGTTTCACCCCACNCGAATGGGCGCCCTTCTTGATGAACCCGCTTTCGTCAACCACGCCGATGCCATCAGCGTCACCNNAAACTTCGCGCACAAACTGCACGTACACATCGCGCACCGCATCCGCATCCCAGTGGGCCTGGTACAGCAGGCGCTCTGTCGCATCTGGGGTCTGATCCCCATGACNTTCCGCCATCTGCCAGCCGTTCTTGCGCTCGATCCGCCCCATCAAGGCTCGCAGGTACTTGGCGGCCTGCTCGCGCGGCTCGCTACGCACAAACAAATGGGCAAAGCGAGCATGAAAGGCGGCGAAGTCGTCCGCCCATTGATCCAGTTCTGCGCTTGTCATGGGCCTCCAGGGTAGTGGATTTACCATCATTATCACCGGATTGCCCGTTTTGGCAAGTGCGGTTGTAGTAATAGGCCTGGTAGGTCGCGGGATCGGAGGCGTTGGCCGCGGCCGTCGCCACCAGCGCCGCCGCCACCGACGACGCCAGCAGCGCGGCCGTGGCCGAGGTGGCCTGCACCACCAGGTGGCGCGAGGTGCCCAGCAGGGCGTAGACCAGCAGCGCGGCCAGCAGCGTGTAGAGGCCGGCCTGCGGCGGCAGGCCGGCGATGCCGGCATAGGCCATGGCCTCCGGCACCACCAGCCCCCACAACGTCAGGCCGGCGATGACGTCGACCGTCAGCCAGGAGCGGTCGTAGCGCGGCAGCCAGGACAGGATGGGGATGAAGCGCCTGATCCCGGTGACAGTTTCGGCAGTTCGGGTTTCTGTCGTCATCGTAACATTCTCAGCTTGAGGCGCCGGGCGCGTTGCTGCGTGCGCCCATGCGTTTGGCCGTCGGCAGCAGCACCAGCAGCAACAGGACGGCGGCCACCAGCACGAAAGACACCGTATTGGTGCCGGCGAAGTTTTGCACGCTGACCAGGATCGCGGCCGCCACATTGCGCTGCGCGGTGCCCAGCCCCATCACACTGCGCACGGCCGGGTCACGACCACCCAGCAGCAGGCCGATCAGCAGGGAGCCGACGATGAAGAGCAGCAACGCCAGCAGGCCCAACGAGCCGATCAGGTCGATGATGTTGGAGACGTTCAGCCCCAGCCCAACAACCAGGAGGACCAGGATGGCCAGCCCGGAGATCTTGTTCAGCGGCACTGCCCAGTGCGCGGCGGAGTCGGGCGAGTGGGACTTGAATAGCAGGCCGATGGCCAGCGGGATCAACATCAGCACGATCAACGACTTGGCGATATCCCAGGNGCTGACCTCGACGCCCGGCAACAACAGGGGTAGCACCAGCGGCATGTAGATGATGGTCGCAACCATCAACAGGGTCATCAACCCTACGCCGAAGGCGATGTTGCCTTTGGCGCCCTGCACCAGTTTGGGCAGGAAGGGCGCGCCGGCGGCCGTAGCCAGCACCACCAGGCCGATCTGTAGGGACTTTTCCAATGGTATCACCAGGATGATGGCGTAGGCCAGCAGCGGGGTCAGGACGAAGTTCGCCAACAGCGCCAGGAGCACCAGGCGCACGTTGCGTAGGGGCTGCAGGATCTGTGCCATCGTCAGACTCATACCCATGGCCAGCATGCTGCTGACGATGAACAGCAACCCGGCCAACGTGGCAATCGCCGAAAAGAATGTTTCCAGTGTCATGTGTAGCCTCTTCCAGTCCTCTTGGCTGCCAGGCGCTTGACGGCCTTGCGGGTGAAGATGCCCCGCAGAATGGCTAGAGGTGCCCGGCGCCGGCGGTTACATCTGCCGGGGCCGTCCAACCCTCGTCTTAATATCGTTGATCTCCTCGATCGATTCCCACATGCGGGACTGGCTGTCCTGCTGAGGGCCGCCAGTCCCGCAGCAGCCGACGCGCGTTTACATCGGCTGCGGCTGCGGCGGTGTCGTCGGAGTCGTTGCGGCCGGCTTGTAGCCGGAGATCTGGTTGCGATTGGAATAGGCGGTGCTGGAGTAGTGCATCACATCCACCACCACCGCCATGACCAGCCAGAACCAATCCCAGCCGGCCAGGCCGGTGGGCGACCAGAGAATCACGTACATCAGCGTGGTAAAAGGTAAAAAGACGGTGCCCAGTAGCGGCCAGAACCAACTGCCGCCGATGGTATATTGCCGGGTGGTCGAACCTTGGGCGATTGGGCGGCAGCATGGCATTCATACCGCCATTATCGCGTGATCATTTATGCCCAGCAACCCCAAAAGGGTGCAGAAAAGGATAATAAAAAGTGTCAACCACTGACCAGGAGACAAACGGGCGGTCAGTGACTGTGGGGTCAAATCAGGAGTTATTGCGCCCTGTCACATCACAGCTGCCGGATGGCGCGCCGGATTACCCACCGCGACGACGTTCGCCGGCAGGTNCCTGGTGACCACCGCGCCCGCGCCGACGACCGTGTTCTCGCCAATAGTGACGCCGGGCAGGACGATGACGCCGCCGCCCAACCAGACGTTGTCGCCGATCGTGATCGGCTCGGCCGCTTCGAGTTTGGCGCGCCGTGCTTCGGGGTCCAGCGGGTGGGTGGGTGTCAGCAGTTGGACGTTGGGGCCAATCTGCACGTCTTCACCGATGATAATCGTCGCCACGTCGAGCAACACAGCGCCGTAATTGATGAAGGTGCGTGCGCCGATATGGATCTGGTAGCCGTAGTCGCAGTACAGCGGCGGTCGGATCTCGGCGCCTTCACCGAACGTACCTAAGANGCCACTGAGCAGCGCCCGCCGCGCCGGCCGGTCGGCCGGATCGCTGGCGTTGAACTGCCGCATTAGAAGCGCCGCCCGTTGGCTGTCGGCCGCCAGTTGCGGATCGTCGGCGATGTACAGGTCGCCGGCCAGCATCCGTTCGCGCTGGCTGCGTGTGTCAGTCGATTCCTGCGAGTCGAGGTCCATAGGTGTTTCGTCTTTCACGTCGGCGGGCGTCGCCCAATTTGCTCGTTTGACAGTCACATACTATGCGCGTAGCGGCTGTTCAGCATCCGCATGGCTTTGCCAAAATTCTCTCAGAGCACGCAGCACAATGACCCGCATGGGACGATTACAATAGGCTCCCAAACTGGGCTTACTCCACGTCCCGGGGTTCGAGCACCAGTTTTACCCCATCGACAACCTGCCTCACCCGGTGAGCCGACAAAGTCCCGATGTAGTTACCCAACTGGCCTTTGTCTACCGTAAAGAGCTGCGAGACGATGGCCACACTCGGTTTCGGAAGGCCTGCTTCACCTTCTTGCAGTAGTACATTGTAACGGCGTTTCATCGCGCCATATCTTCAACCTGCGCGCTGTGTCTGGTCCAGCCCTGTTTGATCGCCTCACGGATCACTGGCGCAGGATTTTACACCGACAGGGTCTGATTGTCAACGGCACCACAAACCGCCCGCGGCAACTCCTCTCTCACCCCAACCCCTGATCCCCGACCCCCAACCCCCACCCCCGCTTCCCCCTCCCACCCCACCTGTGGTAAAATACCTGCCATGACCACACCGATGCGCCAGCAGTACCTGGACCTCAAACGTCAGTACAAAGATACGATCCTGCTCTTCCGCCTGGGCGACTTCTACGAGACGTTCGACGACGACGCCAAAATCGTCGCTGCGGTGTGTGACGTCGTGCTGACCTCGCGGCCGGTGGGGCAGGACCAGCGCGTGCCGCTGGCCGGCGTGCCCTGGCACAGCGTCGAAGGTTACATCGCCCGCCTGGTGCAGGCCGGCTACAAGGTGGCGATCGCCGAGCAGGACGGCAGCACCCCGGTCGGTGGCCTGGTGCCGCGCCTGGTCAACCGCATCGTCAGCGCTGGCACCGTCGTCGAACCGGGCATGCTGCCCGACCGGCGCAACAACTACCTGGTGGCCCTGGCGCGTGAGGGTGACCGCGCCGGCGTGGCCTACGCCGACATCTCCACCGGCGAGTTCGCCACCACCGAGCTTGGCGGGCGCGACGTGGCCCTGCGCGTGCGCGAGGAGCTGGCGCGCATCCAGCCGGCCGAACTTCTGCTGGCGGCTGCCGCCCACGCCGAACACCCCGCCGGCGACGACCACCCTGGCCGAGTCTACGCCCTGACTACCCTGCCAGCCTGGCAGTTCGAGCTCGACCAGACCCGCCGCGTGCTGCTCGACCATTTCGCCGTGCACACCCTCGACGGCTTTGGCTGCGAAGGCAAGCCGCTCGCTATTCGCGCGGCCGGCGCCCTGCTCAGCTACCTGCGTGAGGTGCAACCCAGCGCGCTGGCCCAGCTCACCTCCCTGCACACCTACAGCACCGCCGATTTTATGGTGCTCGACGAAGCGACGCGCCGCAACCTNGGGCTGACCGAAGCGATCCGCGGCGCGGATACACGCGGCACACTGCTCGCGGTGTTGGATGACACCCGCACCCCCATGGGCGCACGCCTGCTGCGCCGCTGGCTGGGGCAGCCACTGCTCGACCTGGCCCTGCTCACCGCCCGCCTGGATACCGTCGCCCTCTTCTACGCCGATGCAATGGTCCGCACCGCCCTTATGGCGCGGCTGCGCGGNCTGGGTGACCTGGAGCGCTGGACGAACCGTGTGGTGCAGCGTATCGCCCTGCCGCGCGACCTCCTGGGCATCATGGAGGCCCTGGCCACGGTCGCCGACCTGCGCACGCTGCTGACCCCGCTCGTGTCGAACGCCCCGCCGGCGTCNGTCCGTGGCTGCGCTGTACGAACAGCCGACCCCTGCGCTGACCTGCACGGCCTGATCAGCGCCGCCATTGCCGACCAGCCGCCGGCGACCTTACAGAACGTCGGCATCATTCGCCCCGGCTTCAGCGTCGAGGTCGATACGATCATCGCCACCTCGCGCGATGCCAAGGCCTGGATTGCCAACCTGGAAAACAGCGAACGCGCCCGCACCGGCATCCGCTCGCTCAAGGTGGGTTACAACAAGATCTTCGGTTATTACCTGGAGGTGTCGGACGCCAACGCGCACCTGGTGCCGGCCGATTACCAGCGCAAGCAGACCCTGGTCAAGGCCGAGCGTTATATCACGCCGCAGCTCAAGGAGATGGAGAACCTGATCCTGCACGCCGACGAGCGCCAGCTNAGGCTGGAGCAGCAGATCTACCGCGAGGTGCTCGACCAGTTGGCGGCGGCNGCGGCCCGTTTGTTAGGCGTGGCGCACGCCATCGCGCAGCTCGATGTTTACGCGGGCCTGGCCGAGGTGGGGGTGCGTTACCGTTACGTCCGCCCTGAATTGGCCGATGACGGCGTGATCCACATCATCGACGGGCGCCATCCGGTGGTGGAGCTGATGCAGCGCGCCGAACCGTTCGTGCCCAACGATACACTGCTCACGCCCGAGGAGGCGATCCACCTCGTCACCGGGCCNAACATGAGCGGCAAGAGCACCGCCCTGCGCCAGGTTGCGCTGATCACACTCATGGCGCAGATCGGTTCGTTCGTGCCGGCCAGCCAGGCGCACATCGGCCTCGTCGACCGTGTCTTCACCCGCGGCGCGGCGGACGACATCGCACGTGGCCAATCGACCTTTATGGTCGAGATGGTCGAGGCGGCCAACATCCTCAACCACGCCACCCGNCGTTCGCTGTTGATCCTGGACGAAATCGGCCGCGGCACCAGCACCTACGACGGACTGGCCATTGCCTGGGCGATCGTCGAGTACATCCACAACCACCCACGCCTGCGCTCGAAGACCCTGTTTGCCACGCACTACCACGAGCTGACCGACCTGGCGGAGCGTCTGCCGCACGTGATCAACTACAACGTCTCGGTGGCCGAGGANGGGGANCGCGTGGTGTTTCTGCGGCGCATTGTGCGGGGCAAGACCGACCGGTCNTACGGCATTCACGTCGCGCAGCTCGCCGGCCTGCCGNNCGCGGTGATCGCACGTGCCCAAGAAATCCTGGTGGACCTCGAAGGCCAGGGCATCGCCGCCCGCGACAACCCACGGCGCCCGCGGGCCGCANNGCAGTTATCGCTGTTCAGCCTGACGCACCCGCTGGTAGCGGANGCCAAACAGCTCGACGTCAACGCCCTGACGCCGCTGGCCGCGCTGAACGTGTTGTACGAGCGCAGCAGCGGGCCGCGCGACGGATGATTCGCCCTTCCCTGGTACTGCGCAGGTTGGGTTGAGAGAAACCCGGTTTCTGCAAGAGTCCGCATCAGGTGATGCGGACTCTTGCAGTGAAACATACGCCAGGGTTATCGACCGTGGCGCCGACTTGGCCCACCATAGCCGTGACGACAGACGCACGGACCGTCGACGAACAGAGATGACGAATCCGCGCGAACGCGGCCGGCTGGCCAGGGTTATGCGCCGATGAGTCTGAGGAAGCGCCGTTTGCCCACCTGTACCACCCGCGACTGCCCGCTCGTCACCGCAATGAGCGCCTCGCCATCGTCCAGCGGTTCACCGTCCAGCCGAATGCCGCCCTGTTCGAGCAGGCGGCGGCCCTCGCTGCGACTCTGGATGAGACCGTTGGCCTGCAGGATGTCGAGCAGCGAACGCGGTTCAGTCAGAACGAATTCCGGCATATCGGCCGGCAGGGCACGGGCCTGGAAGACGGTGCGGAAGTGCTCGGCAGCCGCGTGGGCGGCATCGGCGCCGTGGAAGATCTCGACGATCTCGAAGGCCAGCTGCATTTTGGCGTCGCGTGGGTGCAGTGTGCCCTCGGCCAACGCGGTCTCGATGGCCCGAATCTGGGCCGGCGTCCAGCGGGTGACCAGGTTCATGAAGTTGCTCATGGCCGCATCGGNGGTCGACATCACCTTGCCGTACATCTGCTCAGGCGGTTCATTGATCCCGATCGCGTTGCCGGTCGATTTGCTCATGCGCAGGTGGCCGTCGGTGCCCACCAGGATGGGCAAGGTCAGCGCGATCTGGGGTCGTACGCCGTAGGCTTCGGCCAATTTGCGCCCTGCCATCAGGTTGAACAGCTGCTCCGTGCCGCCGACCTGGACGTCGGCCTGCAGGGCCACCGCGTCGTAACCCTGCATCAACGCGTAAAAGAACTCGTGCAGCCAGATCGGGTCGCCGGCGGCGTAGCGCTTGCTGAAATTGTCACGCGCCAGGAACTGTTGCACCGTAAAGTGCGACGCCAGGCGGATTACGTCGGCGAAGCTCAGGGGCGCCAACCAATCGGCGTTGTAGCGGATCTGCGTCTTCGCAGGATCGAGAATCTTGAACGCCTGATCGGTGTAGGTGCGGGCGTTGGCCGCGGTTTGTTCAGGTGTCAGCTGCTTGCGCACGCCTTCTTTGTCGGAGGCATCACCAATCAGGCCGGTGAAGTTACCGATCAGAAACGTACATTCGTGACCCAGCTCCTGAAACTGGCGCAGCTTGCGCATCGGCACGGTGTGCCCAAGGTGAATGTCTGGCGCCGAAGGGTCGATGCCGAGATAGACGCGCAGCGGTCGGCCGGCCTGCTGGGCCTCGATGAGACGGGCGCGCTCCTTTTCCATGTTGATATAGGTCTGCGGGTCGCCAAAGTCGGCGCCACGCATCAGCAGGGAAACTTGCTCGTCGATCGATAAGGTGGGCATGGGTGTTTCTTCCGAATGGTATGTCAGTCAATGATCACGCGGCCACAAAGACACCAGCGTGATGTGTGGTCTCCGGCGACCGTGTCAGAACCGGCGCCATTCTACCCCAAACCGATGGGGTCAACAAAACGGGGACACATGCGTGTCCCCCGTTTTGTATGCCGGGTTTACCCCTCGTGCTGTTCCATCAGCGCCTGGGCGTCTTCGATCCAGCGTTCGGAACGCCGGCCGGAAATGGGCCGGTGACTCGATCAGTGATTCCAGCTGCTCGACCGTCGATTCGGCCAGGGCGCGGTAGGTGTAGATGCCCGCTTCGTACAGACGCTGCTCGTACGTTTGCGAGATGCCCGGTACGCGCTCGAAGTCATCGATGCGGTGGCTCACCCAAATGTGCCCGATGGTGTCACTCGACTGGGCCAGGCTGAAAGCCGACATACGGATCGCTTCGGGGTCCATCATGGCCCGGCGGATGCCTGCCTTGAGGACCTCAAAGAGGTCTTCGTCGTTCAAGTTGGCCACTTCCCAGTAGGTACCGATGCCGGCCTGGTAGAACCGGTCTTCGTAGGTCGAACCGATGCCCTCGATGTTGGTCAGGTCCTGCGGCTGCGCGGTGCTGATGGGTTTGATGCCCAGCATGAACGCGGCCCGCATCGCGCCCGCCTTCAGATTCTGCACTACCGGTGACAGTGCTTGCGCGACGTCAGCCGTGGTCGATTCACTTTCCGCAGTCTCGGCGGTAACCGCCTCCGCCAGCACGTTGGTCTCGCCTGTACGCTCACCCGCCGGTACTTCGAGCGCAACTGCCGGTTCGGCATCCGCCACCGCGGCCGCAGTCAACTGGGCCGCACATCGTCGAGTTCGGCGGTGCGTTCCTGCAAGGCCGCTTCCAGCGTCGTCTTGTCGATCTGTACGGCGTCGTATTCGGCCTGCAGGCTGGCGACACGGGCCGCCAGCTCATCGCGCTCGGCGGTGATCTGCGCGGTTACATCCTCTGCCGGTTCGACCGACACGTCGGCCAGGGCCTGTTCCTTCTCGTGCAGAGCCGTTTCTAGCGTCGTCTTGTCGGCAGTCAGCGTAGCGATCTGCGCCTGCAGATCGGCGGTGGCCTGGTCCTTCACCTGCAGACTCGACTCCAGCGCGGCCTTGTCGGCGGTCAGGGCGTCGATCTGCGCCTGTAAGCTGGCAACGTCCGCGCTGGCCGCCTCGAGGTCGCTCTCGTGCCGCTTGATGAGGGCCGCCGAGGCCGCGGCGCCCGCCGTCAGGGCGGCCAGGCGGCCATCCCGATCTTCACGGCTCGCTTCCGACTCCTGCCCCAGCGTGGCGACCTGCTCATTGAGCGCGGCAATCTGGGCCTGGCCCCTTCCACCTGTTGGCTCAACTGTTCGACCTGCCCATTCAGGGAGGCGATCTGCGCGTTCAGGTTATCGATCGTGGTCTTGGATGTGGCCAGGTCGGACTGCAGGCTGGCAATCGCCTCATCCCTTTCCTGGATGGTGGTTTCGAGCGTGGCCTTGTCGGCCGTCAAGGTATCGATCTGCGCCCGGGCGGCCGCGATGTCGGTGTTCAGGGTATCGACGGTCGTCTTGAGTGTGGCCAGGTCGGCCTGCATGGCGGTGACGGCAGCATCCTTTTCCTGCATGCTGGCTTCCAGGCTGCTCTTGTCGGCCGTCAGGGCTTCCAACTGGGCGTGCAGTTCGGCGGCGGCCGCGTCCTTCTCCTGCACGTTGGCCTCGAGGGTTGCCCGATCGGCGCTCAGTGCGTCGAGCTGAGCCTGAATCTGGGCCGCGGTGCTGTCCTTCTCCTGCACGCTCGCTTCCAGCCCCACCTTGTCAGTCGTCAGGGCGTCCAACTGGGCTTGCAGCTCGGCCAGCGCGGCCTCCTTTTCCTGCACACTGGCTTCGAGGCCCGCCTTGTCGGTCGTCAGTGCCTCCAGCTGGGTTTGCAGCTCGGCGAAGGCGCTGTCCTTGTCCTGCACGCTCGCTTCCAGCCCCACCTTGTCAGTCGTCAGGGCGTCCAGCTGGGCTTGCAGCTCGGCCAGCGCGGCCTCCTTTTCCTGCACACTGGCTTCGAGGCCCGCCTTGTCGGTCGTCAGTGCCTCCAGCTGGGTTTGCAGCTCGGCGAAGGCGCTGTCCTTGTCCTGCACGCTGGATTCCAGGTTCGCCTTGTGCGCCAGAAGGGCGTCCAGCTGCTCCTGCTGCGCATCCAGGTTGGTCTGCAAGTCGGTCAGGGCGGTTTCTTTTTCTTGCAGGCTGACTTCGAGCGTGGCCCTGTCGGTGGTGAGGGTGTCCATTTGCGACTGCAGCGTGCCCAACTCGGTGGTCACGTTCGGCGCGTGTGGAGGCCTCGCCCAGGGTCGCTTCTTGCCGCTTGAGTTTGGCCAGCAGAGCCGCGACAGCCGCACCCAAGGCGCCCAATACCGGCTGCGGCTGGGTCTCGACCGGGGCTGCAACGGCTTCATCCGTTACGACCGCAGCTTCCTCACCGGTCACAGCCACCGCCGCGGCAGCGGCTGGTTCCGCCGATGCTTCAGCGATCGTTTCCGCGGGCGCTTCGCCAGCTGATGTTGCGGTTTCTTCGGCAACGTAGGGTTGGGCCTCGGCCTCAAGGGCCATCAACTGCCGCTGCAGGTCATCCCATTCCGTCTGACGGGCACCGAGTTGTGCTTCGAGGTCGGCCCTCGCCAGGTTGAGTGCCTCCAGCTCGGTATCCCGCGCCTGAACCTGTGCTTCCAGCCGACCCGTCCGGCGCCCAATTCGTCAGCATGGGTCTGACTGATGGCCAGCTGCTCCGTCAAATCGGTGATCTGCTGGTTGTAATCGGCGGTCTGGGCATCGAAACTGGTCTTGGCCTGCTCCAGAACCTCGAGATCACCCATCAGGGCTGACAGCTGAATCTCCAGGTCGGTGATTTGTGACTCCTGACCGCTGACCTGAAGGGCCAGGCTTGCTTTGTCCGCATCGAGCGCGTCGCGCTCGGCCAGGGCGGCATCCAGTTGGGCTTTGGCTCTTCCAGCGCGGCCTGGGCCTCGGGCGTCGGGGCTATTTCGGCTTCACTTACGCTGCCGGGCGCCTCGACCAGTGCCGTACGCTGGGTCAGCTGTGCCTCCAGGTCGGCATTCGCGGCCTGCGCCTGAGACAGTGCGGTGTGCAGCGACTCCACCTGTTCCAGCAGGCTGTACATCTCGGCCGACCGGCGGCGCCGCTGGTGTGATCGGGGCCAGGACACCATCGGCCACCTGGGCAACGAGCGTGTCGTACCGTTGGGTGCGTTCGTTGAGCGCTACAGCCAGTTGGGCGCTGATTTCGGACAGCAGACTGACGTTGTAGCGCAGGGAGGCGATCTGTTCCATGGCTTCATCCTGGGTCAGTTGGCCCGTCCAGGAAGAAGAAGGGGTACGCGTTTTGGCTGCCAGCACGTCGATCTCCTCGCGTAGCCGTGCCAGGGGATCGGCTTCGGTGGAGGTCGACCCGGCCGCGGCTGCGAGGGCCTCGGCGGCGGCCAGGGCATCCGGCGGTGATTTGGGTGGCAGACCATAGGAAGACAAGTAGTCCATGCTATTTCTCCTCTACCAGCTGACTGGCCATGTCGTTGCCGTCGCCTGGTGTGAACCAGGTACGGGGTTGCCAGCCGCGTCGGTGATCGATCGTCTTGGAGCCTATCCGAATAACAATCACAGGGCAACACTGTGGCGTGTTTTCCGGGTTATTCGGATAGGCTCTTAGTACTACAACCGTACTTGTCATGCTGAGGCCCGTCGTTTGGGCCGAAGCATCTGGTTTGCCAGCGCGAGACGCTTCGCTGACGGTCTGGGGTGCCGAAATCTGGCCGCAACACCGGCTCAACGAGACATTGCCAGCGAAGTACGGTTGTAGTACTAGAGTCAACCGTCCCTACGGGACGGGCGCGTATCCCACGCGGCATGGGCTAAAGTCGGGCGTCCCTACGGGACGCGATCTCGCGCCATACATTCCACCCCGTCGCGGCGTTCGGCCCTAAAGTCGGGCGTCCCTACGGGACGCGATCGCGCGCTATGCCTTCCGCCCCGATAGGGTGCTCGACATTCGCTCTCCATCGCATCGCGTCCCGTAGGGACGCATGAATTGAGCTTCGGGACGTACACGTTCTCGAGCGTCCCGTAGGGACGCATGAATTAAGCTTCGGGACGTACACGTTCTCGAGCGTCCCGTAGGGACGCATGAATTGAGCTTCGGGACGTACACGTTCTCGAGCGTCCCGTAGGGACGCATGATATTCGCCATCTGCTTGCCTAATACTACAACCGTACTTGTCATGCTGAGGCCCGTCGTTTGGGCCGAAGCATCTGGCTTGCCAGCGCGAGACGCTTCGCTAGCGGTCTGGGATGCCGAAATCTGGCCGCAACACCGGCTCAACGAGACATTGCCAGCGAAGTACGGTTGTAGTATTAGCCACGCGCCCTGCCACGCAGCGCTTCCAGTTCCTGCGTCAGCAGTGCAATACGGGCGTTGGCCTGGTTGAGGGCGTCTTCCTTCAGTTTGATCATGGTGGACGTCACGAGGGCCATCTCACCGGCGACGTCACCGCGGCCCGGTGCAGCCGTGACTCCAACTCGTCCTTGACGGTGGCCATGGTGGCCAGGTTGACCTTGGTGCTCTGCAAACCGGAAGTTGCGGCAACGATCATCTTGTCGCGTTCCTGCATCTGGCCCTGCAAAGTACGATGTTGCGGTACGCCTCATTGAGGGCAGTGTCCTTGGCCGCCAGGTTCTGGGTCATCGCCTCGACGTTGACCGTCATCTTGCTCAACTCGTCCTGGCTCTGGGCCAGGCGGGCGGTGAGTCGGTCACTTCGCTATCGAGGGTGGTCTTGGCGTCTTGCAGTGACTGAAAATCGGTTTGAACCGTCGTCAGCCGCTTCTGCGTGTCGGCCAGGTCAGCGCCGGAACTGGTGACGTTAGTCTGCAGAGATTGGACCTGAGCCTGGGCACTGGCCAGGTTCTGACTGGTCGATTTCAGCTTGGTTTCGACCAGCGATGCGGGCTTCTGAACTGCTGACGGGCGCCGCGTCCGGGCAGGTAGCCAATCAGCCAGCCAATGATGATGCCGATCAGGGCGGCACCGCCAAGAACGAGCCAATCCTGCTGCGAGAGGGTCGAGAAATAATCCATGGTACAGCCTCCGTATGGTGTGTGGTGGTAGCGATTTTGATGCCGTCACTTGAACGCAGCAAGCACCCCGTGACCGGCTCTATGGACAGGGTGATCCGTCTCGTCCATGCGAGTTCAGAATGCCAATAGCAAGGCAGCCGGACTAGACAGATTCTCTGTGGTAACAACTGGCGTGTGAGCCGCCGCGTGCAAGTGAGGTTCGCCTGTATTATAAGCGTATATGCTTGTGATGGGCAAATCCCCACTGGCGGCGTTGTGTTGAGGTTCGCCAGCGAACAGGCCTCCGCGTAGGGTTGGGCCAACGTGCGAAAGTGGGCCACGAAGGGGAAGTCGTTGCCTGACGTGGGCTGAGCGGAGTTCGGCGCGCCGCGCCCGCGGCGACATATCGCCCGCTGGTGACAGATTGGGCACAGGGGCGGGGGCGTGTTATCATCGTGGTCATGGCACAAATCCGATCGGCAATCACGCATGTGTTGTTCGACCTCGATGGCACGCTCACCGATCCACGACTGGGTCTGGTGGGTGCGATCCAGTACGCTTTACGGCGGTTGGGGTACCCGGCGCCACCGGAAGAGACGCTGTTGTGGACCATCGGCCCACCGCTGCGGGCATCGTTCGCCGTTCTGTTGGAATCGAATGACGAGGCATTGCTGACCGATGCAATCGAGCACTACCGTGAGCAGTACGGCGCGACCGGGCTGTACGAAAACCAGGTTTACCCCGGCATCCCCGAGGCGCTGGCCGCGCTGCAGGCCCTACCGGTCACGTTGTTCGTGGCGACCTCCAAGCCGCACCTGTTTGCCCGGCGCATCATCGACCACTTTGGGCTGGGTGGTTATTTCCGCCACGTGTACGGCAGCGAAACCGACGGTCGGCACATGGACAAGCGTGACCTGCTGCGTCACATTCTGAAAAAGGAAGGGTTTGCCCCCGACGCGGCCCTGATGGTGGGCGACCGNCGGGCCGATATGGTGGGGGCACGGGTCAACGGCCTGTGGGCCGGCGGGGCGAGGTACGGTTACGGCTCGGAAGAAGAACTGCGGTCCGCCGGCGCAGGTGCTCTTCAGCACGCCGACGGACATCGTGCGCTGGGTGGTGGGTTAATCGTTGTACCCGATGCGGCTCACAATCACCCACGGCTGTTCGTTGACGTAGGTTACCACGATCACAACCTCCGGATCGGTCATCGCTTCGATGAAGAATGGCTGGCCGTTGCGTGACCCGGCCAGCCGGCGCGCCGATCCGCGTGGAAACTCGTCGTCGTCCACGTTGAATTCTACGAACTGTTCGCGCTGCCAGATACGGTAGGTGTACGATACCGGCTGATCTACAGACTGCCGGAGATCGGCGAAGGTCAGGGTCAGCCGATGGCCCAGGGCGAAGTCGGCCTGTGATTGCGCCCACGGTACGTTCCAGCAGCTAGCCACGGCGTATGGGGCAGCGATCACGCTCGGGCGCCCGGGCAATTCGTCGTTGGAGAGCACCACCGGTGCTGGAATCATGTTGACGACACCTTTGACGATCGTAATCATTCAGAACCTCCAGGCTACGGGTTGTAGATATTCGTAGAAACCCTCCGTCACCGCCGCACGGCTGGGAGATAACTCTTGTTGCTGACGATCAGGACATTGAACGCTGTGTTGACCGGCATGCTGGCCGCGTCTTGATTGAAGATCCCCCATTTCTCGTAAGTTCGGTGATAGTAAACACCGAACGCATGGTTGTTGGTGGCACCGAAGATGCCACCTGGGTTCCAGTTGTGTGTGACGAACACCAACACGTGATCCTGGCCGTTCGCGCGTGGGTGGTCGATCAGGGTTAAGTTTCCGTTGATGTTCGAGTTTGTGGCCTGATGAACGAAAGCTGCATGGTTGGGCGGGAACCAGCACGTTGAACGCGGCACCGAAGGGCATGCCCGCCTGGTCCTGGTTGAAGATCGCCCATCTCTGCGTAGATGGCCGGTAGAACACACCAATCGCATGGTTGTTGTCGGTGCCCTGAGCTGCGCCGTCGGGATTATAGTTTGGCGTCACCAGTATGATGGCCTGGGGATTGCCGTTGGTCAGTGGGTGATCGATCTCCGTCCGGTTCTGAGTTCTGTTGAACGGTGTGGTGCGGTGAACGAATGCCGGCATGTCGGCCGGCGGGATCAGCACATCGAAGGTGGCATGGAGGGGTATCGGGGTTCTGTCTTGGCTGAAGATGGCCCAGCGGTGGTTGTTGTACGCATCGTAGACGACGCTCAGGTGGTGGTCGTACCAGACACCGTATGGAGGGGTCAGGTGTGGCGTCACGAACAGCAGTGCATTGGGGTTATTGTTCGCCAAGGGGTGGTTGATGTAGGTGATATCCTGCACGGTGTTTTCCACCGTGGCCTGATGGACGAACTGCGCCGGCGGTGGACGAGGTGCTCAAAGCACTTGCCACCGCAGTTAGGTTCGGCTCGATGGCCACGGCACTGGTATTGGACACATCGCTGGGCAAGGTTGCGACCAGTGACCCGAGGCTTATGATGAAAGCCAGGTAGACAGAGACCAAGGGATGCATGCTGTATTCTCCTCGCTGTTTTTCAATCTGCCGTCAAGCGGGCCATCGGCCACCAGACCGAATCCTGGTCGGCTGAGCCATCTGCCTCGACACGCAGAATGAACTGACCGGACACCCCACGCAGCCTAATTGGAATTGGCACCGCCACAGACGTGACCGGGTTATTCTGGAGTCCAATTTCACCCACAGCCGGCCTTCTTTCCAGAAGCGTGCTTGGGAGGAGCACGTGCTCTTCTCCGACCGTAGTAATGAAGCGCGCTGATCCGTGCCCCATTCTGAGTGATTGTCCGGTTCTCATCGAATCCAACTTCTGCCCGAAAGACACTACGGCCCGACGCCGTAGATGGCAGCCTCAAATTGAAAACACCTTCCAGGAAGCCGTCGGCCTGACGGGCCGGATGCAAGCACAACACATCACCACCATACAAGTACCCATTTTGCAGTGCGGCGTGCTCAGCCATCCTCGCATCACCCTCTGGCGGCTCTCTGTTGCCGAAAATCACTGAACCCACACTGCTACGCCATGCCGCAGATTGCGCCCGGTCGATGAAATCGTACAAGATACGACTGGTAGGGACCATGTATGCTTCCAGGACATATGCCCAGTCGCGTGTGGCCGTTGCACCGGCATCGACCTCGAGCGTAATATCCTGGGTGGCGCCGCGAAATCGGGACATGTCGATGACGATTGTACGCATGTTTCGTGTCAGTGTGAGCGTCGATTCTGCCAGTATCCGATCTGGGCTGCCATGCGCGATCACCCTGAACGTGAAACCATCACTCCCCCGCCTGTTCGGACAAGGCTACGGTGAGGTAGAGCCTCGCACCTTCGCCGGGCACATTGAGCGAGTAGCGACCGCAGATCTTGCCGTGCGGTGCCCAATTCGGATGCAGGTGCAAGACGTGGTTGTAACGCATCCCTTGCTCGATCGGCAACGAACGGTTGACGAGCATGATGTTGCCTTTCGCAGCATGGAAGAAATCAGGTTTGAGCAGTTGCCCGTCCCCATTCGCCCACGTTGCCTGGGCATAACCCAGAATCAGATCGAATGCCCGAAACAAAGCATCGAACTCAGCCGTTCCATCGGCCAAAATCCGGATATTGCGGAACTCCCACCAACGTTCACCAAGATGATTCAAGCCGTTTGCCAGGTCGGCGCCCTGGTCGGAGAGGTGGGGCGCACCGGGATGCCCCATGCTTCACCCCATGGCTCCGATCTGCGGATTAGAAACGCCGCGCCGCTGGCCATTCATGTTTGGCAGGAGGATAGCCTGTCGCATCTTGGGATCGACGCGGTATGCAAATAGGGCGTTACCCAGGTTCGTGGGCGGCGTAACTGCAAAGTCGTAGCGTGTCCGGTTCTCCAGAACGAACGTTTCCGGTCCATTGATGGGTCCACTTTGGAAACGGAACGCAACATTGTGAGTTTCAGAATGGTGCCAAAACGACCCGCGTTGTGTTCGACGGGGCATATCGGTGATGTTGAACCACCCGCCCCGTTCCTGCATGTAGGAGCCAGAGTCGGCGGGAAATCGTTCCACAGCCAGTCTGCACCCATCGAGCCAAACCAGGAGTACCACTGGGTGTATTGGTTGTATAGATCAGGATAGCCGAATAACAGATGACCCAATTCATGCATCAAAACGGCGGATGACGTCCAACGCAGCTCTGATGCTTCTGGCACACGCTCGAATGTGTGATCGACACGAATCGTTGGCTTAGGAACCTGGTGGCAGCAGGGCAAAATAACGATTGGCACGTCATTGGCCCACGCTTCCCAGGCACTATCCCACAGATCGAGCCGGCCTGCTTCTTCCAATTGCGCTTTGACCTGCCACATGCTGCGTGTGCAACCGCCGCTCCAAACATCGGTGTGGTAGAAGACGAGTCCTTCTGGTACCTGACCATCGACCTTGAGATCGTCAATCGTTCTGATTCCCCTTTCACGTAGGGTAGGGGCGACGGCACCGGCCTCCAATTTCAATGACCGACGCCATACATCATCAGCGACATCTGCCCAATGGGCAAGCCTTGTCACTTGAAGTGGATTGGTGGTCCAATCTACAACTTCCCCGTCACGCACATAACCATTGGAAATGCCATAGAAGTAGTCAAAGGCACTGCCAGACATCAGTCCACCATCGGGATTGGTGCGCAGTTCGTCTGCCGAGAAGAAGAGACGATTGAACCAATCTCGCGTAAAGGCGGGGGATTGGAGATATCTGTAAACCGCACCAGGAAAACACGCAGCACCTTGTTGAGCTTATGTGGTTCTGAAACAACATACGTGCCGTCTTGTGGTGTCCACCCAATCATCCCACCCTGGAATTGTTGTCTCTGCTCGCCACCCGCGGGTTCGTATGCATCGGTAACTGGGAAACCCAGGGCACCACGTTCCCATCCTGTCTCCTGCCACTTCTCCCAAATTGGCCCATAGACGCACTGGGCGCCAGTCTCGGCCGTCCAGTATATCGATCCACCCATGAAATGGTTGAATTTCCCATGCCCTATGGCATCAGACTCATTGGTGGTTGGATAACCCAGCAAGGAACGTTCCCAGCCCATGCGTTGCCACTTCTCACGTATGGCGCCATGGACCTCATGAGCACCGGTTATCGGATGCCAATAGATCGAGCCTCCGTCGAAGTGGCGATAATGGCCAATCCCATCTGGGCAAGTTGTCTCTTCGGTGGTGGGCGCTCCCAGGAAACTACTCGCGCCACCTAATGCAGCATACGCTTCGCTAATCTCTGTCATGGCATATCCTCCGCTGAGTTCAGCCCCAGGCCAGGCCGCTATGGCCTTGTCCGAAAAGTCCACTGCTCCAACTTCTGGCACATCAGGGCGGCGCTCGCAACTGACCGGGGCCATCGCTGATGGTTCACGGTCACGGCATCACCTCAGGCCAGTACCAGACAAACCACTCGGCTTTGTCCGCCCCCACACCATCGCTGACCAGGTAGCCCCATGAGCAATCAGACCGTAACCGCGGCCGTCGGCCGGCCAGTCCAGAATCACCCGCACGACCTTGCCGCCTACGATTTCTGCTTTTCCGCCCTCGACCAGGCCCAGTCTGGTGGCGCGCGGCGGCCTTCAGGATCGACGTCGTTCTCCAGGACTGGTATCTCGACCACCGCCACCGGGTGATATGGCAGGTAGACCTCATCGTTGTAGGCGATGGGTGGGTGATTGGGGGCTTGAACAGAGACAGGCCTGATATCACCACGAGCACAAGGAACATGGCTATCGCTTGCATTGCACATCTCCTATTTGTGTACCAACGAGATCGCACCGCGCCGGGCAGACCAGGGTGAAAGCCTGCCCGGCGGACACGAACCCCTACATGCTGCGAAACGTACAGTTGATCTCGGCTGTGCCGTCAGGCAGCACGGTGGCGCCGTAGGACTTTGTGAGCAGCAGCTCATCACCGTACTGCGTGGCGCAGAAGAGCTTAGTCTCGCTATAGCTCAACTTCAGAGGACTACTGGGCTGGACTGACCCCTCTGGCAGTATGCCGACGCAGCTCGCCTGCACGGAATGCTCAGCCACTTCGGTCATCTCGGCCTTTGACTCAATGGTTTGTTGCGGCTGGCCGGTGGCATCAGGCAGTTGGCACGGCTGGCCCGGTGATGCCAGGTAGACCAACGTGGGCGGTGTTCCGGCACTGGTCGCCGAGGCGGTCAGGCTCAACAGAAAGATCATCATCAGAATCAAGGACAGGCGTTTCATCGCAGAATCTCCTTCTGATAACTTGGTGGACCAGTGCGCTGTCGGGTTGACGGTTGTCGTGATCTTGTGCCTATGCATTGGCGAAACGCTTATAAAATCTAACCTAACAGAGCACCAGGCGACAGATTCACCCTGGCGACGTGTTGGCCGCGCTCATGCCCGAGACCGCTGGGTGCGTTGCGCTGCACGCCACGCACCCCACACTGCAGCAGTCAGCAGGGCCAGCACCAGCAGTCCGGACCCCGACACCGCCGCGCCACTCCGCGCCTGCAGATCCAGGCTCGTCAGCGCCGTCGGCACTCCCTCGAACTCAAACGCCCCCACGTCGCACACGGCCCCTGCGGCCGGCTGACCCCGCGCTGGTCGACGCCGCTGACCGGGGCGGCCGCGCGACGGCGTTGCTGGCTGCGTCGATGGCCGGGCTGCCCATGAGCAGGGCGTGCGTTGCGGTCGGGCCACCGTTGTTGGCCAGGGGTCCAGTAGGGGATCGGTGTCGGGCTGGTCGGTGGGCTGATCGAATTGGCAGGTATCGGTGTTTTCGAGGTTGTAACCGGACGAGGTAAAGGTGCCCCCTCGGCCAGGCAGTTACCGCCGGCCGGCGCCGCATTGCCGGCCACGATCGTATTGACCGCATTGACCGTGGCACTGGCATTGGCCGCATCGAGATAGTTGCTGATGCCTCCACCACCGCCGGTCGCGCTGTTGCCGGTGATCGTGCTGTTGACCAGGTTCAACACACTGGGGTATGCGTCGGCATAACCGCCCATCCAGATGCCGCCGCCGCTGCTGTAGGTGGCTGCGGTCACCGTGTTGCCGCTAACCGTGCTATTGGCGAGGGTCAGTGTGGCATTGTAGGTCTCGATACCGCCGCCATCGGCCGAGACGTCGGCCGGATCGGAGGCTGTGTTGTGATCGATCGTGCTGCGGTTGACTAGCACGCTCAATGGCCCATTGGTACGCCCATATTGACACCGGCCATCAGACCACCACCGTACTGAGCCTGGTTGCCGGCAATCGTCGAGTCGTTGATCGTCAGGACGGCAGAACCGCCGGGTTGCACGATGGCCACAACCCCGCCACCGCTCGGACCGATGCCGTTGGCGGCCGTGTTGTTCAAGACGCGTATGGTTGAGGGTCATCGTGACTGAACTGCCGCTGGCTGCCCGGAAAAGATCCCGCCACCGTCTGCGCCACCGCCCAACACCGTGTTTTCCTCGATCACCGAGTTGTTTACCGCCACATTGGACTCACTACTGGTGATGCCGCCTCCCCAATTGCCCGCGTGGTTGTGCCGCACGACCGTGTCGTTCAGCTCGAGCGTTGCCCCGCTGCCCTGCGAGATGCCACCGCCGTTGCCCGCCGTCGAGTTGTTCTCCACGATACAGTGGCTGAGGGTCAGCGCGCCCCAGCTACGCAGACCGCCGGCCGGTGAGACGGTCGTCAACAGACCATTACTGATGGTCAGGTCGTTGAGGGTCAGGTCACCACCGGGCACGACGTTGGCAATCCGGAATGCCGGCGTGCCGGCCGCCGTGCTGCGCGTGATCGTGCTGCCATGCCCGTTGATCGTGATGACGCTCGTGACCAGGGGCAGGCCGTTGCCGCCGCTGTTGACGTTGTTGACCAGCGTGAGGGTGTACGTACCCACCGGCAGTTCGATCGTGTCGGGACCGCTGCCGGCAAGGCAGTCGGCGTGGGTCGCTGCGTCGTCGTTGGCGTTGACGATAGCCTCGATCAGGGAGCACTGGCCATCGGCGGCAATGTTGGGGTCGAAGGTGGTGACGTTGACGATGGCACCTGGTCCTACCTGCGGCGGATGGGTCGTGTAGCCGGCGGAAGTCTCGTGCGCGGCGGCGGACGGCGGTGCCCCAGGCCGAGAAAGTGACTCAGCCCCGATGGTGAGTGGTGTCAGCCCGAGGGTGACGAGCAACAGAACGAGTAACACGACGTGCAGCGTACGCATGATCGATCCTTTCTCCTCTGGCGAATGGCGGCACATGGAGGCCCGATGGGTGGAACATCGACACGGCCGGTCCTCGGGATAGGGCATGTGCCGGAACCCTGCCCCGAAGCCCTTGGTGGAACCGGTGCCGACAGTGTGGACCGGGGGCGTGCTGTCGGACACCGGTGACAGGGAAGGATATAACAGGCGCGTGGCTACAAGCTGGCTACATGGAAGGGCTGTCGAGGTGAAAAGGGTCGCAGTTTTCGGCTGGGGTGGCGACAAAGGCGCGCAACGTTCCGGGCCCAACCCGGTGGTGGGCGGCATCAGGGGGCCTGTGCGGGCCGAGCCGGAGACGTTCGGACTAGCGCTCGATAACGACGTCCTGCCAGAACCACCACTCGAGCGGTGAGGTGGGGAAGTGTTTGATCCAGGGTTTCAGCAGCAGTGCATGNNCCGCGTACAGCAGGGGAACCAGTGCAGCTTCCTCGATGAGAATCTTCTCGGCCGCCTGGTAGAGGCTAATCCGCCGCGCCTGCTGCGGGTCACGCGCCTCGTCCACCAGTGCCCGATACTGCGCGTGGCACCAACCGCCAAAGACACGACGGAAGATCACTTCACGCAGGAAATTGTCGGGGTCGGGAAATCGGCCGCNCCACGAGGTGATGCGCANGCGCGGGCGTTGCGTCACCAACCGTTCTACCATCAGGCCGGCTGGGATGATCTCCCACTCGACCTGCACACCCAGTTCGTTACGCCACTGCCGCTGCGCATACTGGCAGAGGGGATCCATGCCGGCCTGGCTGACGCCCACCAGCCGCGGCAAGCCGCGACCCGGATACCCGGCGACCGCCAGGGACTCACGCCGCCNGACAGNGTCGAACGGCAGGGCAATATCCGGACTGTGGGCCGGCATGCCGGGCGGAATGAAACCACCACGGGCGGGAAACACGTTGCCACGCTGCACGATGTCGGCTAAATAGGTGCGATCCAACGCCACGGNCCAGGCCCGCCGCAGTGCCGGGTTGTCGAACGGGGNGCGTGAGGCGTCGAACTGCAGCATCCACGTGCGCAGCATCGGGAACGACACGTAATCGTCGGGGTGACGCAGGCGGGCCTGTGCGTGCAGGCCTGCTGGTGCGCCTTCCAGGTTGAGCACGTCGAGCGCATCGTCATCGTAGGCGGCCAGGCTCCGTGCATGGTCCAGGCCCAGGGCCAGCTCGGCGCGGGCCACGTTGCCGCCGAAGCGGCCAAAATAGCGCGTATTACGCACCAGGTCGAGCCGCTGACCAGGCTGCCAATCGGCCAGGCGAAACGGCCCGTTGCTGACGAAATGTTCGGCATTCATCCAGAGTGGACCGAACTTCCGCACGACATGCCGCGGTATCGGATACCACGCGCTGCACGCCATCAACTGCAAGAAGTAGCTGGATGGCCGCTCGAGCTCGACCACGAGGGTGGTGTCATCCAGGACATACACACCCACCTGGTCCGTATTGCTCAGCGGACCCTGACGATAGGCTGCCGCGCNCTTGATGTCGTCGAACGACAGCCCGGAAAAGGGTGAGCGGGTGACTTCACGCAGAATCCGTTTCCAGGCGTGTTCNNAGTCACCGGCGGTGACCGGCCGGCCATCACTCCAGGTTGCGTCATCCCGCAAGTGAAAGACGTAGGTCAGACCTCCATCGCGCACCTCCCACGCCTGCGCGATGGCCGGCACAACCCNCAAATCTGGTGTACGCTCTACCAGACCGCGGAACAGCAGGTCGGCGGTGCCGCTCGTGTAGAATTCCCAGATGTGCGCGGGGTCGAGCGCCGTCGGCTCATTCCAGTTGACCCGTAACGTGGCGGGGTGGTGTGCTGCTGATACAGTGGGCACGACCTCGCTGCGCTGCCACAGCGCGAAGCCCCGTTCGTAGGCCTGGCGGGCCTGTTCGTACTGAAAGGCCCCGTGATGACTCAACGCCAGCTTCATGAAGGTGCGCCCGCTGTTNNCCTCATCCCCCAGGTGTTCGAGCAGCGGCAAGGCCTGTTCGTAAAAATCCACGGCACTTTGGTACACGTACAGGTTGCGCGTNNGGTCACCCAGCCACGAAAAGTAGGCTGCGGCCTTGCCGGGTTCATCAGCTGCCCGGTGGTGTGAGGCCAGGGCCGCCATCAGTTCGTGTTCGACCAGGCCGTGATTGTGCGGATGGTGCCGGTGCGCTGGTGGACGTCGCCAGTCACCGTACAACAGGGCGTCAATTTCGGGTGCATAGATCTTCTCCAACGCCTCGGCGGCCCGGCGATGCAGCAGGATGCGCCGACCGGTGCTCAGGAAATGGTAGACCGCCGTGCGTACCATGTCATGCAAGAAGCGGTACCCTGTTTCGTGCTCGGTCAACAGCTGACGGGCCAGCAGTTCTTCGATGGCGCTGACGATTTCCAGCTCGCTGCGGCCGGCTGTCAGGAGGAGCACATCGCGCCGCAGCTTGGGGCCGAGCACTGCGCTGGCCTCCAGGACCTGACGTGCCAGCGGTGTCAGGCGCTGCAGGCGCATCTCTACCGCCTGGCACACGTTGGCTGGCAGGTCAACGGTCACGGCATGCTGACNCACGCGCGGAAGCGGTGACCAGTCCCCGACTCGACCAGCGCGTAACGCTTCCAGTAGGAAGAACGGATTACCGCCGGTCGTGTGGTGCAACTGAACGATAGTATCTTCATCTGGCATCCCCGCACCCGTGATCGACTGCACCAGCTGGCGCACCGTCGTGACATCGAGTGCACCCAGGGTGATGTGACTCAATACGCCGGTGCGTGTCAGCTGGTGGCTGAGTGGAAAGAGGGCTGCACTCTCCTCGCTCAGCACCGTGGCCAGAATGAGGTCCGGCTGCCCAGNGAGCCGCCGCCCCATGTACGCGAGCCAGTCGAGGGTGGCGCTGTCGGCCCAGTGCAAATCGTCCAGGCAGAGCACGACCGGCTGGATTTCGGCCAGGTGCAGGATGATCTGGCTGAGGGCATTGAGCAGGTGGAGACGCGCCTCGGTTGTATCGGTTGACTCCGGCAAATGGGGCATTTCCTGGCCCANTTGCCAGCCCGGTAGCAGGCGCGCCACCTGCTGCCGCCATGCCGGTGTGATCTGCGCCGTGAGTGAGGNGAGGTCGGACAGTGAACGGAGCGCTTCACTGATGGCCTGGTAGGGCAAAGGATTGTCAAGTCGTTGCGCAGTGCCGATCAGCACGAAGGNCCGCGCACGCTGGGCATTGGCGAACTCGTGCATCACGCGTGTTTTGCCAATTCCCGGCTCGCCGCTAATCCAGACCACGTTACCCTGCCGGTTGCCGGCGCGGGCGAATCGCTGCGTCAGTTCCGTCAGTGCATCATCGCGTCCCAGCAGGGGAACTTCGACACCGGGCAGTGTCGGCCNAGGCTGGAGGGCCGCCGTGAAGCCCACGCGGTCAAGGTGACCGTGCAGAATTGCATCGTACACNNGGCGCGTCGTGTCGAGCGGACTGGTGCCCAGGTGACGGTCCAGCATGTGTGCCAGCTGTTCGTACTGGTGCAGCGCGGCGTCGCGACGACCGCTGCGGGCGTGCAGGATCATGAGTGCGCGATGAACATCTTCACAGGTTTCGTCCAGGGTAAGGAAATGCCGCGCCAGGTTGGTGCCGGCCTCGTACTCGCCATTGGTCAGATACTGATCGAGCACGGCCGCGACGATCGTGTGGTAGGCGTGGTGTAGCGTATCGCGTTCGCGCTCCCACCACATCTCGTNACTCGGTACTCTCCGGGGTCGAAAGCCCTCCAGGAACGGCCCGCCGTACGAGCCGATGGCGCGCCGCCAGGCCGTCGTGCGTGCGGGGCCGGCGGGTGTAGCATACAACGTCTGGAAGACGACGGTGTCCGACCACACCTGTGTTGGATCCAGGCCAATGAAATCCTGGGTGACCTGCAACAGACTGGTTTGGGGTAGCGCGGCGCAGGTGGGTAAGCAGGTGGGTGAGGTTGCGACGGGCCGCGGCCTGGCGTTCGTCAGGCCAAAAGAGGAGGACCAGGTCGTCACGTGTCACCGGCCGCAGGTCGCTGGCCAGCCGCCAGAAGAGCGCCCGCGTCTGCCGGCGGGGAATGGTGCAGGGGCATCCCTGCCACAACACCTCACCAGGTCCCAACATGCGCGCGGAGTGGTGCAAGTTCGGATACTTTGGGCAATCCACTGGCTGATACGGACATGGCTGCACTCACCTCCGAAGGACCACGACCTGCCCCAAAAATATGGCAAATTGCCCGTGCGTCGAACACGTACCGGCAGCTGCCATATGGCGTAAAATATACCCACAGGGTTGGCGAGGGTCCAACGCGGAGACCTCGCGCGGTCATGGAGAGTTCCTTCGATTCACCGGCCATCTGCACCGGCATGCAAATGACTCGACGTGCGGGAGGACACACGCTGAGGCTATTATACACCCCGCGAACCGCCGTCAATAGGCGTCGCTGTGGTCCCTGGTCACCACCCGCCGGTGCCACGGCTGCACGGTCCGCTGGCTGAGCAGAACGGTCGAGGTGGAGGCAGCGGTCTATGCCGTGCACAGTGTGAGCCATTAGGGATTCAACAGGAGGAGTTGACATCCCCAACTGCGGACCGTCAGCGGGAGTCACCGCGAGTCCGCATCCCCAGATGCGGACCCGTCCACCGAGGAGGCTAGTGGGGTCACTTGGCACGACTGTAGCCATTGCTCGAGCGTCATCGATGGCCATGCTCAGAACACGTGACCCCTGGTGCACAACAAGCAGCGAGACCGTTCGCACGGTACCGGCCAGTCGGTAGGAGGCAGGTCACGAATCAGCCAACGTCGACGCGTGACGCCGGCAAACTCCAGGATGAAATCAGGGCCGCACAGGCGCGATGGCGTCTGGAATCCGGGCATCACCTGGCCAGACAGGGCACGTTCGGCCAGCGCCAGCGCCGTCAGCATGGTGATCTGGTAGCCTTCGGGCGTCTGCAACCGCGCGCTGGCGCGCTGGCCGGCGTCATCCCAGACCTCGCCGCAGATCACAGCCAGGCCACGTTCGCGGGTCGTGGCATCAGGCCCNNATGCACGCTGGCGCGTACGAGGCCGGGCAATCCGTTGGACGGGTGCTGCGGCCAGAAGTGGTCCCACNNGCAGGCTGGCCTGCGCCAGGTAGCGCAGACGCGCCGGCAGGGCAAAGTAGACCTCGATGTTGGGAATGCCCGTGCTGTGAAAGGCAGTGGCCACGTCACCCCACTGCACGTTGATGCAGGTCACCGGGCCGCGGCCGAAGTCGAAGGGACGCGTTTNTTGCCCCGCCGGCGCCGCTACGATGCGCCCATCGCGCCGGGCCATGCCGAGTTGGTCCGCGTAGTGCAGCAGGGTGGTCAGTGTCCCGCGCGAGACGCCGCCCAACGACAGGACGGCCAGCGCCAGGTGGGTGGCCGAAGGCAGCCGCCGCTTCAGGTGGGCGGCCAGACAGTCCGTGGGCACGACGTCGAAACCAACGCCTGGCAGCAGCATCACACCGGCNNCGCGGGCCGCCGCATCGCGACGCGAGCGCTTGAAGACCACGATTTCGCCGGAGATGTCCAAATAGTGTACACCACAGCGCAGGCAGGCCTCGACCATCGGCGCCGCGGTCTCGTTGAACACCCNCGCGCAGTGCAGCACCACCGTCACGTCGGCCAGGCCAGCATCGATCGTTGCCCCGTCGTCCAGGTTAAACACCCGAAACGGCAGGCCGAGTTCGTCCGCCAACGCNNGCACCCGCGTTGCGTTACGCCCCGCCAATACCGGCCGCAGCCCACGNNCCACTGCCAGCCGGCTGATCAGCTCGCCGGTATAGCCGTTGGCGCCGTAAATGAGTAACGTTGCTGACATATCAACCTCAACATCCTTGTGTCAATTCGCGCCCGTGCGCGATTGAACCCATTGGCACTGCTCGCGGTTCACAACCGATGCACCTCACGTACGCGCCGCAGCAGCCCGTCGATTTCACGCTCACGCCGCGGCGCCGGGCCGAACGGGTCGGCGGTTTTGGCCGTGGGGTCACGCAGCAGTTGCAGGGTATTCGTGACGGCAACCTGCAGCACATCGAGATTGTACCCGCCCTCCAGCACGAACACGAGCCTGCCCTCGCACAGTTCGGCCGCCATGGCGATCAGTTCGCGGACCAGATGGGCGTAACCGGCCAGGGAGAGCAGTTCTCCGGCCAATGGATCGTCCCAGTGCGCGTCGAAGCCGGCGGAGACGAGGATGAGCTGTGGCCGGTAGCGCCGCGCCGCCGGCCAGAGGATCTGCTCGTAGACGGCGGCGTAGCCGGTATCGCCGACCCCGGTCGGCAGCGGTACGTTGACCGTGAACCNCCTGCCCGCGCCGCNGCCGGTGTCGAGGATGGCGCCGGTTCCGGGGTAGTACGGGTACTGGTGCGTCGAAAANNACAGCACGCCGGGGTCGTCGACGAAGATGGCTTCGGTGCCGTTGCCATGGTGCACGTCGAAGTCGACGATGAGGGTGCGCGATGGCCCGTTCCGCCTGGGCGNGTGCGCGGCCACCGCGATGTTGTTGTACAGGCAGAACCCCTCCGCCACGCCGGCCGAGGCGTGATGGCCCGGCGGGCGCACCAGCGCCATGCCGTTGTCGTACACCCCATCGATCACCGCCAGCATCAGGTTGGTCAAACCGCCGGCCGCGACGCGCGCCGCCGTGGCCGACGCCGGGGTAACGTAGGTGTCAGGGTCGAGGTAACCGCCGCCGCGCTGGGCAAAGGCTTCGATGCGGGCGATGTGCTGGGCGGTATGCGCGCNTGCAAGCGCATCACTTACCGGCGTCGCTGCGACCAGCGGCAGCGTGTCGAGCAGTCCCGCCTGCTCCAGGCGGTGCAGTGTGCCGGCCAGGCGTTGGCGGTTCTCGGGGTGGCCTGGCCAGTCGTGCTCACGCTCACGGGCGTCGTAACCGTACGCGGTATTGGGCATGTCCCTTTTCCTTGTGAAAACCTCTCCCCACCGATCACCGAATGATTCTATCGATCGGCCATATCCCACAGGGAGGTATCATGCGGGCGATCAACCCACTTTGCGCAAAATGTGGTATAATTGTCTCACACCCTGGCCTGTTTGGGCAAACCGGGAACCCATCACGTCTCCCGGGGCGGTCCGTAAGTCAGTTCAGCACGTGAGGTTTGCGTGGGCCGTACCGGGGATGACCAAGAACAGGAAGACGAGAATGTACCCAAGTGTCGAAAAACCACGCACGGTCACCGTAAACCGCCAGATGGGGCAACTGATCATCGACTGGGCCGATGGTCATCACAGCGAATACCCCTGGCTGGCATCCGCACCGTTTGCCCGTGCGTGACCTGCCGCGGCGGCCATGCTCAGATGGCGGCGCCTGTCCCGCGGCAGGAGTTGTTCAACAAACCCAACGGCAGCGACACGATCACCGCGGCCGAGTTCGTCGGGGTTACGCCATCCAGTTTACATGGGCCGATGGCCATTCCACCGGCATCTATTCGTGGAGTATGCTGCGCTGGCTGTGCCCCTGTGCCGCCTGCCAGCAGCTCCACGGCGCTAATGGAACAGCGGCGTGACCCCTGCCAGACCTGGCGGTGACCGACCGTAGTGCTTCGTTGGCGCCGTGCCGCGGCGCCGGCCATGATCCCCCTCGGAATCTCTACCACAACAGGTCTGCAAGCCAGACGCTCGACTACACCGGAGGACCTTATGCAACACAGCGATGAAGTGAATGTACATTTGAGTGAGCAGGAACAGGAGATGATCGAGATCCTCATGGAGGACCTGGAGTTGCCCTCGACCGATGACGTGATCCGCCTGCTGGTCAAACAGGAGGCGCAGCGTATCGCGGTCGTCTGTCCGTCCTGTGGTCACTACGCACGCAAGACGCAGCAGGATGTCGCAAGCTGCAACTCGTGCCTGTCGATCATCAACCTCAGTGAAGGGATCTGGGAAGTCAGCCAGATGCGGAAGCAGAGTTAGAGACGAGAGAAAGAAAAACCCGGTTTCTGATCGGCCGGCCGAGTAGTCGGCAAGGCAACGAAGAAACCGGGTTTTTGGTGCATCAAGAGCCTATCCGAATAACCCAGAAAACGCGCCACAGTGTTGCCCCGTGACGGTTATTCGGATAGGCTCTAACTCGTTCAGAATTCGATCACGCTCTCGTCCAGCTTTTTGATCAGCGGGGCCGGCTCGCGCAGGGCCTGTCCCGCGGGCAGTTCACTCGCCAGCCATCGACCCACCGCCCCGCTGTGATCGTAGCGCAACACCAGGTGTTGGCCGCGGTCGTCTGCCACCACTTCGGTGTATTGGCGGCCAAAGAGTTGGCCGTCGTAGCCCAGGTAGGCGTGTACCAGTTGCGAGGTGTGCGGCAGGGCCGGGGCGTACAGCGTCTTCAGCCAGTCGATCGCCTGCAAAGCCACATAGATGCTGGTGGCTGCCGCCGCGGGGTTGGTCTTGATCGCCTGCCAGGGCGCTTTGTCATTGAGGTAGCGGTTGACCTCCTGCGACAGGCGCTGCGCCTCGGCCAGGGCCGCTTTGAAGCGCGCCGCGTACAGCCTTCCCACCACGTCGAAGCCGCCACGTACAGTTTCGAGCAGGGCACGGTCGCTCACGTCGAGCGCGCCGGGCTGTGGGATCTGGGCATCGAAGCGCTTGTAGGCGAAGCCCAGCACCCGATTGACCAGATTGCCCCAGTTGGCCAGCAGCTCGTTGTTGTTGCGCGCCACGAACTCTTCCCAGGTGAACTCGGAGTCGTTGGTCTCCGGCGCCAATGCGGCCAGCACGTAGCGCCAGGGGTCGGGATCGTAGCGCTGCAAAACGTCGAGGATGCCGATACTGCGGCCGCGGCTCTTGCTGAACTTGCTGCCGCCCACCGTCAGGTACTCGTTGGCCGGCACGTCGTACGGCAGCTTCAACCCGCCGTAACCGATCAGCATCGCCGGCCAGATGATGGCGTGGAAGGGAATGTTGTCCTTGCCGATGAAGTAGCTGGCGCGTACGTCCGCGGCATCCCACCAGGCGTGCCAGGCCGTCGGGTCCCNCGTCAGCGATGCCCACTCCTTGGTGGCCGACAGATAGCCGATGACCGCGTCGTACCAGACGTAGATGCGCTTGTCTTCGTACCCTGGCACCGGAATCGCCACGCCCCAGTCGATGTCACGCGTAATCGGCCGGCCGCGCAGGTTGCCGCTCTCGATCTGGGCGCGGCTAAAATTCAGCACGTTGGGCCGCCAGTGCCCCTTCTGGCCATCCTGAATCCAGGCCTCGAGCGCCGGGTTGAGCCGTGCCAGGTCGAGGAAGAAGTGCTCGGTCTCACGCACCTCCAGGTTACGGCTGCCGCTGATTTTGCTGCGCGGGTTGAGCAGCTCGACGGCGTCGTAGGTGCTGCCGCAGTTGTCGCACTGGTCGCCACGCGCTTCCGTGTAACCGCACACCGGGCAGGTGCCTTCGACGTAGCGGTCCGGCAGCCAGCGCCGGTCGTCCAGGCTGTAGANACGACGCTGCACGTCACGGTAGATGTTGCCCGTCTCGAGGTGACGCAGGAACATCTCCTGCGTCACCGCCCAATGGTTGGCAGTGTCGGTGTGCGTGAACAGGTCGAAGTTCAGCCCCAGTTTGAGGTAGGCCTCGATGATGAGCGGATGGTAACGCTCGACGATGTCCAGCGGCGTGACCCCTCTTCGTCGGCGCACCGTGATTGGCGTGCCGTGCGTGTCCGAGCCGGAGACCATGAGCACCTCATGACCCTCGAGTCGATGGTAGCGCGCAAAGATGTCGGGCGGCAGGTAAGCCCNCGCGATGTGACCGATATGCTGCAGCCCGTTGACGTAGGGCCAGGCGACACAAACCAGGATCTTTTCGGGCATGAGGTTTCACCAAGACGTTGGATCGCTTCGTTGTTTTGGCCGGGCAGGCAACAAAAACGCGGCACGGGCGATTTTACCACATGTGCCGCGGTTTCCCAACCACAACGACACGACAGTTTTTCTACAGCAACCGTTACACGGCGTACAACAGCAGGGGGATTTCCATCTCTGGCGCGGATAAACCACCGTGGTGGCCGTGGAACTTCTGCTCGAAGCGGTCCTTTTCGTACCACCAGACCGCCTCATTGGCGTAGGGGAGCACCACCAGATCGGCGGCGCGTGCCCAAAACCGGGATGAAAGGGGCGGCGGGCCAAAATAACCGCTCTCGGCCAGGTCACGCACCTGGTGGACGTCGGCAGTGCCGGCCAGCCGTTCGCTCAGGAACTCCTGCGCCTCACTGATCGAACCCTCCCGGATGTACAGGAACATGTCGCGCGGCGATCCGGCCGGCGCCAGCAACTCGCCCCGCCGGTTACGCCGCAGGAAGCGCTCCAGCCCGGCAAAACGCTCTTCGACATTGACGTAGACCGTCCGCAGCGGATCGACGGTCGTTTGGCCATGGTCGGCCGTCAGCATGATGAGGGTGTTGTGCCGGGTGCGCGGCAGCCGTTTGAACCAGCTCTCCAACGTAGTCAGGCAAGCCTCGATTTCGGCCGCCACTTGTGGCGAGTTGGGGCCGTACTGGTGGCAAATCGAGTCGATATGGCCGAAATAGAGGAAGTAATAACTCGGCCCAGCCTGCCGCTCCAACAGCAGGCGCAGGTTGACCAGAGCTTCGGGCAGGGTTGTGTAGGGTACGGGTTGCGCACCGTCGAGCACCACGCCAGAAAACGTCGAAGAGATGATATCGCGTGCCATCAGGACGTAACTGCTGACGCCCGCCGCCCGCAGGTCCTGATAGAGGGTGTGTGTCGGAAACAGGCGCCGGGGATCGACACCCGTTGGTTTCAGAGTGTCACGTTCCTTGGCGCCGGAAAATGAGAATAGCAGCGGTGCGATGATGGCATCGAGTTCAGGTTCGTAGTAGTACCACTCGCAAATCCCGCTCTGGCCCGGCGGCAGACCGGTGTGAATCGTGGTCGTATGCACCGCGGTGGTCGACGGGAACTGGGCCGTGGNCTGGGCAACGACCCCATCACGCTGCATGCGGTGCAACAAGGGATGGTCTCCACCCCAATGCTGCAGCATCTGCCAGCCGAGGGCATCGATGAAGAACAGGACCACCGCCTCGAAACGCTGGGGCAGGTCAGGAGAGGCTACGGTGCAGCATCGGCCGACGATCCCCGTCAACCAGGAGGAGATACTGGCCGGGATGTCGGCGAAACAAGCGTCACCGTAACGGGGCTTCACTATCGTCGATTTCATCAGGCATCACCGGTTCGACAGCAGCAGGAGCAGGAGCTGCGCATAGATAATTTTGGTGATCGTTGCGATGGGGAAAATCAGGCTGTAGCCGACGTTGGGTAGTTCGTTTTCGCTCTGTTGCAAGGAGAAGCCCAACACCGCCGGCTGCGTATCCAACCCGGAAAGCATACCGATCAACAGACCAAATGGAATCTTCAACAGCTTGTAGCCCAGCCACAGGGTCAAAAACGCCGTGCTCATGGTGATGATGGCCCCGGCCAGGAAGATCGTGATACCGCCGCTCTTGGCAAAGGTATCGACGAAGGTGTAGCCCGAACGCAGGCCGATTCCCGCCAGCAGCATAATCAGGCCGATCTGACGCAGGGTCAGGTTGGCGCTGTACGACAGGTTCCAGACCAGAGGCCCGGTGCGGCCCAGCGCACCCAGCACCAGGGCCACCACCAGGGGCCCGCCGGCCAGGCCCAGTTTGAAGGTCAACCCGCCGGGCAGCGGGATCGGGATCGCGCCGATGATCAGGCCGAGGGCGATGCCCAGGCCGAAGGTGAGCAGATCGATTTCGCTCAGCGCCTTGTACGAGTCACCGAAGAAGCGACTCACGGCGCTCATGTCGGTGCGGCGTGCCACGACCCGCACCCGGTCGCCCAGTTCGAGCCGCATGTTGCCACGGGCCAGCAGATCGATGTCGCCGCGGCGCACACGGGTGATGAATGCGCCGTACGTCTTCGGCAGACCCAGGTCGGCGATCTGCCGATTGGCCACCTCAGGGTTGGACACGAAGATGCGCCGGAAGTCGTACTCGCTGCGGTCCAGATCCAGCGACTCCGACGCCGGCTCACCAAGCTGGGGGATGACCTTCTCCACTTCTTCGGCCGCGCCCACGATGTTGACCAGATCACCCCGGCGAAGCTCGAGGCTGACCGTACTCAACAGGACACGTTCGTCACGTTTGGCGCGCACGAACACGACGGGCCAGTGGAACTGCTGCCACAGNNGCTCTCCGAACCGTTTGCCCTCCACGGCTGGGTTGGTGATGTGGATCGTACGCGTGACGGNATCGGGGTCCACCGCCTGGAATTCGTGCGCCTGCAGTGCGTCTTCCCGATAGTTGATCTTCCACACGCGCTGCATCACGTAGACCACGAGGATCATGCCCAGGACACCCATCGGGTAAGTCACGGAATAACCGACCGTTGGTTCCGAGAGCATCGCCTCCAGCTGATCGGCCGGCGCCAGGAGGCGCACCTGATCGAGGATGCCGGCCAGGGCGGGAGTGTTCGTCAGGCTGCCGGCGAATATGCCCGAGGTAATCGTGGCCTTGAAGCCCAGCAGAAAGTGAGCACCCACCGTCGCCAACGCCGCGTAGGTGATCATCAGCCAGAAGAAGGCGTTGTCGCGTAGCCNCTTGCTCTTGAAGGAGGCGAAAAACCCCTGCCCACTGGCCAGGCCAATGGTGTAGACGAAGATGACGAGGCCGGCCGANNAGATAATCGGGGGCAGCGTGAGGGCTGGGCTGAGCGCGCCAACGGCCAGGCCAACGAACAGCACCGCCGCCACGCCCAGGCTCGTCCCCTTGATCTTGATGCGGCCAATGGTGTAGCCAATAGACGCAACGATAAAGAGCAGCAGCAGCGGCTGCTCGGCCAGGAATGCGATAATCGGTGAAGACTCTGAAGTAGGCATGGCTGGAGTATAAGCCCGAGCTATGTGAACGTCAAGTCAGGCGACACGGTGGTTTTTGCCAACAGGATCGAGGCATGGGTGAAATGGCGGAGCGGGAGCGCCGAAGAAAATTCGGCGCTCCCGTGTGTTTCGTCTCCCCACAGGGTCAGGGTTGGGCGTGTGAGACTGAACCGCGCCGCGGGTTACTTTTTGCAGCGCTGTACGCCCGTCTGGCGTCGTTGGGCGACAACGGCCACGGCGAGCAAACTGGCCGAGAGGAGGATGAGTCCACCGGCCAACGTTGCCGTCAGCCCCGGCGCGCCGCTGTCTGCGGCCAGGCCGCCCAACGTCACCGCCGAGGGGACGCCACCGTCACCGCCAGGTTACCCAGGCCCGGCATATCGCCGCCGGGGTAGCCGTTCAATTCGATCGAGTTGCCGGCGCCGTAGAGGGTAACGGCGCCAGGCAGCGCCGGTGCGGTCCACTGGAACTGGAAAGTGGCGAGGCCGCTGGCATTGTTGGCCTTGGGCTGTGTATGGGTGATTTCCCCGCTCATGACGTGCGTATCGGCGCCGGCGGATGCCAGGGTACCGCCCGTCGCAGAGACGTCGGCCCGGCGTAGGTCTGCACCGCAACGTTGGTACTCTGCACGGAGAGCACATAGGTGTGGGTCGATCCCGGCGCCACCGAGGTCGGCCCGGTCAGGGTTACGACGGGCACCTGGCCGCCGCTGTGGCAGGCACTGCACGTCGCCCCGCCGTTGATGTTGGGGTTGCCGGAATAGCCGGAAACGCCGGACGAAAAGGCCAGGGCGACACCGCTACCCAGCAGCCCCACGATCAGCCCGCCGACGATCAAGGCTAATCCGATGGTCACAGGTTTGGTGAATAGCCGATTGCGATTGAACATAATGCACCTGTCCGATGATGTGAAGTTGGGGCAATGCCCGGGCTTGGCACACGTCAGGTCTGGCAGGGTCGACCACCGATGTACCCTCGACTGCGGGTACGTCCGCACGCCGGTGAGCGGAGCATTCGGGAAATGGGCGTGTGCTTGAACAGAATTGCAGGGGTGACTTGTACGTACAGACTGCCCCGTGGCACAACATAGGGTATGTCTGTGCAACAGGAGCCACGTACCTTGACCTACTTTAACAGACCAACCCAATTTCGTCAAGCGTATTCAGCGCTCGGAATTCGCCCGGCGCCTGGATGGCCAGCTGCTCGATGACGCGTTGCCGGCACTCGAAGGCCAGGGCCAGGCAGGGCGTCGCCTGGTGGGCGCCAGAGGCCTTGTGGTAGATCAACGGGTGATGTACGGCGGCAATAGCCGGCGCGGCCTGAAGTCGGTTTTGGCGGATGTCATACAGGCCCTCACGACTCCAGCCAATGGGGAGGGGCGCCAGGGGCGGGAGGGTGCGCACCTGGGTGGTTGATTTCGGCTGCGTGGGCGGCGACGAACGCGAATAACCGCCGCCTTCGGGCGTGCGTGCCGCCGGCGCGGCGTGGGCCACGTTCAAGTCGCCGGCCGCGTAACAACACCCGGTACCCGTCGAGGAACGGCGCGTGAGCCGTACTGGCTGACGATGCCGGTCGCGGCCCNTGGCTGGCCACGCTGCATACGTGGGCGCTTGAAACCGGCCGTCGATGGCACGTTCACCTGCACCGGGCCGCTGCCGTCGTCCAGCCACAGCGAGCTGCCAGCCAGGCGCACGATGACGCCGCGCAGGCTGACCAGCGTGCCCTCCCAGGCTTCACCCACCGCACCGGTACGCAGCGGCATGGCCAACAGGCGCGATCCCGNGCCGATCACTTGCAGGTCGTTCGGCGTGCTGGCGCGCAGTTTGAGTTCGCCGCGGGCCGTGCTCAAACGGCCGGCAACCTGCACCTGGGCGCCCAGCGCTAACGCGGGATAGGTGTCCGCACCGGTCAACTCGATCCGCAGGCCGACCCGCCCCGCCTGGAGGTAGAAGACCCGCGGCGACGGTTCCGGCCAGGGTGGTGACCTGGCCGCGTACGACGATCCGCGCATTGAGCGGCTGCGTACGCGGCCAGGTCGTCCCCCAGGTCCTGCGGCGCCGGCGTTGGCGTCGGTGTACGGCTGGCGCGACGGGTGGGTACCGGNCGTGGGCGTCGCCGGCAGGTTCGGCCCGCCCAGTGTTACAGCCATGTCATGCACCCAAATCCCCCACCATCGAGCGTACGCCCAGGTGCGGTTGCTGCCCGGACTGCGCCTCCAGTGGAAGGAGTCGACGATCTGCCCCTGCGGGTCGAGCAGGTGTACCTGGTCGCCCCGGTCGCTGAGACTCAGTCGGGTCTGGTTGCGGAAGAAGACCATGAACTGGCCCGGTTCCAGCCAGTGGCTGGCTGCCATACGCCAGCGCCCACCGGCCTGCGCCTCTGCAGGGTCGGCGCTGGCGTCTTCCTCCGGGACTGCCGCAGCCACCGCGGGCACGCCTTCGTCGCCCGCCTGGCCCAACGGCTGGTCGCTCAGTTGCCAGCCGTAGAGGTCGACGGCGTCCGGCCCGCGGTTGTAAACCTCGATCCATTCATCGTCGGTGTTGTTCAGCCCATCGTGGTTCCAGTCGGCGTGGGGCCGGCATGGCTCGTTGAGGCGCAGACCAGCCGGCCGTGCCGGCCCTTCGATGAAGAGTGGGCTGCTGGCCGCCACATCGCCGTCGAACTGGAGCGCCCGCGCCCAAATCGCGGCGCCAGCCGTGGGGCGCACCGTCAGCGACCACACGGTCGCGCCCGCCGTCGGGAATTGGGCCACAATACGCGTGCCTTGCAGCACCTCGAGCGTCGCCGGCTCATCGTCGGCGTAGTGCACGCTGAGCGGCAGCTCGGACTGCAGTGGAACCAGGTCACCCGGCCAGTGGGCGTTGCTCTGCACGGCGAGGCCCAGGTTGGCGTCGCTGGTTATCCAGGTGCGGCCACGGCGCAGTGCATCCATCAGACCGGGCCGGTCTGGCGAGTCGACCAGCGCGCCCACCCGCCAGTTGGCCTCGGCCGGCGGCGCCGCGAGCGCCAGTCCCACGCGCTGCCCGGCCTGGAACGCCTGCGCCGCCGCGACACCGCTGGGCTGGGCTTCGCCGAGGGTGTGCGGTTCGGCGCGGTACAGCGCGCCAGCGGCGAGCGCTGCGCCCAACCGTCGATGGGCGCGCTCACNCACCAGACCCAGTTGGGCCGGCGCCCAGTTCCAGAAGTCGACGTTGCGCGGAAGGCTGGCGCCACCCATGAGGTCGATACCCTCGGTTTGCAGCCCCGGCAGGGCAATGATCGCGTCGCTGGCCATGGTTGCCGTGAGGGTGCGCTGCCAGCGCAGGTCGCTGAGCGCGGCCAGGGNGTCGGCCAGGGCAATGAAATGCTGCCCGCGGGCCTGGGCCAGGGCAATGGTGTAGGCCGGCGGCCCTTCACCGTCGCCATAACCGGACTGGGACCGNNCCAGGCTGCCCCACAGCCCAAGCAGGCCATTGGGCAGCGCCCAGGGTGACGGGGGCGTGACCGGGTGCGGCCACGGTTCGACCCAGTGCGGACTCGGCGGTGCACTGCGCAGGTCGGCCTCGAGGTCGTCGCTGTCCGCACTGCCGACGCGCTGCAAGGACAGGGGNNCGCGCGGCGCGCCTGCCCGATCAACCCCAACAGCGACCCATCACCCCCTTCNGTAGGCCAGGGCGTCGACAATGCGGTCCTGGGAGTCGAGCAGCAGAACTTCATCGCCGGTGTTGGCCAACGTCCACTCACCGCGCCCCCAACTGCGGTCGCGCACCAGGTTGGGCACCTCCGGGCTGTCGGGATAACTGGCGCCGCTGACCCGTGCCTCGAAGTCGGGCCAGACGGCGAAACGCGACCGGTAGGCGGCCGCATTTTTGGCCACCACGACGCTGGCGCCGGGCTGCAGCAGCCAGCCGCTGGGTAGATGGTACATGCTTTCGCTACCGCCAGCCGTCTCCTCGTCGCCGATCCGGTAGTGGCCCAGGTCGACCGGCCCGCGCCTGGGTTGAAGACCGACGAACTCGTCGCCTTCCGTACCGGTAATCGTGCCGTCGTACAGGACTTCGCTGATCAACAGCGGGCCAGGCGTACCTTGGGGCGCGGGTGTCGGGGTTGCCGTCGCCACGGGGTGCGCGTGGCCGTCGGCGTGACGGTAATCTGCGTGGTGGTCGGTGAGGGTGTAGGCGTCGGCGTGGCCAGCACATCGCCGCGCCCGGTCCCGGTGGAAAGGCATCCGCCCAATCGGCGGCCGTGTCGGTGTCCAGGTTGGGATCCCAGCGCGATGGAGTGCCCAGGGGCACGTCGTGCACCGCCGGGTCGAACACACTGCGGTTGTTGCCCCACGACAGGGCATCGACCGTGCGGCCGGCCGCATCCAGCAGGCGCAGCAGGTCACCCGTGTTGCCCAGGCCGTTGCCCAGTTTACCATCGGCCACCTGCACCACCGGCGCCGGCACATTGGGATAGTGGCTGGCAAAGTCGACGGTGCGCGGCAACGACCAGGTAACCGCCCGGGGTAATGACCAGCGTGGGCAGCGGATCGGCCGCCAGGTTGTCGACCAACGCCCAGCCATCCAGGGTCAGCAGGCTGTCGCTGGTATTGTGCAGTTCGAGCCACTCCCAGCGGCTGTCATCGTTCGGTTCGATGGTGTCGTACTCGACCTCGGTGATGAGCACCCGGCCAGGCGGCAGCGGCGTGGGCGTTGGTGGTGGTTCGTCATCCCAGAAACGGTTGCCATCGAACGCCGCCGGTCACTGGGCCAAACTGAATCCAGTTAGGGTCGATCACATGGCCGCCCGGGCTGGCCACCGCGCCGGTCGATACCAGACCGACGGGGTCGACCTCGACCAGGTGGTAGTACAACAACCCCGGCAGGGTCTGACTGATCGTCAACGAAAAATCGCCGCGACCATCGGTCCAGGTGTTGAGCAGCCAGCGGTCCCACGTGTTGGGCCGTGCGCTGGCCCATAACTGCACGGTGACGCCCGACAGGGGATGCGCGAGGTTACCGGGCTGACCACGGTAGACAGTGCCCGTGATCGTGAGCGGCGCGGCGGGTAGGGCATTACGTTGGCCGGGCGAAGGTGCTACGTCCTCGGTCCAGTAGTCGCTCCCATCCGGCACGGCGCTCCAGGCACGGTCATCGTGCGAGGTGCTGTAGTGGAAACTGTCGGCTTCGCGCCCGTCGGGGCCAGCAGGCGTACGTCATCGCCGCTGTTGTTGAGCGCCACATGGGTCTGGCTGCGAAAGAAGACGCGGAAGCCGTGCGCGGGGAGAATGGCGCCGGGGGCAATGGTGTAGGGCGCGGAGCCGCCGCCGGCCACGTCGTCCAGGCGCCAGCCGCCCAGGTCGACCGGCGCATCGCTCAGGTTGTACTGGCTCGATGTACTCGTCGTCCTCGTTCAGTACGCCGTCGCCGTTCCAATCGATGCTCTCGGGGCCGGCAGGGCCTCGTTGAGGGCGACCGTGACCTGCCCCGGGGTCGGTGTGATCGTGAGGGTGACAGTTGCCCCAGGCGATGGGGTTACGGTTGGGGTGGCGGGCAGGTTGGGCTGGCCGGGCGAGGGTGGGTAGGCATCGGTCCAGGTGGCGCCGCCCTCGGTTTCTTTGCTGTAGGACCAGTCGACGAGCGGGTTGTTGTAGGTGAAGGTTTCGACCACGAGGCCGTTGGGCGCGAGCAGGCGCACATCGTCGCTGCCGGTGTTGTTGAGGCCCACGTGGGTTTCACTGCGGAAGAAGAGCGCAAAACCGCCGGGGCTGATCAGGCGGCCGGCCGGGATGGTGTAGGGCTGGTGCCGCCATCGGCGCGGTCGTCCAGTTGCCAGCCGCCGAGGTCGACCGCCACCGTGCCCGCGTTGTAGAGTTCGATGTATTCGTCGTCCTGATCGGGCACACCGTTGCCGTCCCAGTCGATGGCGTAGGGTGCGGGCAGCGCCTCGTTGAGTGAGACGGGGAGTGGTGGGCGTCGCCGACGGGGCGGTGGTGGGTGTGGGTGTCAGGGTAGCCGTGGGTGTGCCTGGTTCGGGTGTTGGCGTGCCGCTGGGCGTTGGGCTGGCTGTGACGGTTGCAGTTGGGGTGGCGGGCAGGTTGGGCTGACCGGGCGAGGGTGGGTAGGCATCGGTCCAGGTGGCGCCGCCCTCGGTTTCTTTGCTGTAGGACCAGTCGACGAGCGGGTTGTTGTAGGTGAAGGTTTCGACCACGAGGCCGTTGGGCGCGAGCAGGCGCACATCGTCGCTGCCGGTGTTGTTGAGACCCACATGGGTTTCGCTGCGGAAGAAGAGTGCAAAACCGCCGGGGCTGATCAGGCGGCCGGTGGGGATGGTGTAGGGCTGGTACCGCCATCGGCGCGGTCGTCCAGTTGCCAGCCGCCGAGGTCGACCGCCACCGTGCCCGCGTTGTAGAGTTCGATGTATTCGTCGTCCTGATCGGGCACGCCGTTGCCGTCCCAGTCGATGGCATAGGGTGCGGGCAGCGCCTCGTTGAGCGAGACGAGGGAGTGGTGGGCGTCGCCGACGGGGCGGTGGTGGGTGTGGGTGTCAGGGTAGCCGTGGGTGTGCCTGGTTCGGGTGTTGGCGTCAGGCTGGGTGTTGGCGTGCCGCTGGGCGTTGGGCTGGCCGTGACGGTTGCAGTTGGGGTGGCGGGCAGGTTGGGCTGGCCGGGCGAGGGTGGGTAGGCATCGGTCCAGGTGGCGCCGCCCTCGGTTTCTTTGCTGTAGGACCAGTCGACGAGCGGGTTGTTGTAGGTGAAGGTTTCGACCACGAGGCCGTTGGGCGCGAGCAGGCGCACATCGTCGCTGCCGGTGTTGTTGAGACCCACATGGGTTTCGCTGCGGAAGAAGAGTGCAAAACCGCCGGGGCTGATCAGGCGGCCGGCCGGGATGGTGTAGGGACTGGTACCGCCATCGGCGCGGTCGTCCAGTTGCCAGCCGCCGAGGTCGACCGCCACCGTGCCCGCGTTGTAGAGTTCGATGTATTCGTCGTCCTGATCGGGCACGCCGTTGCCGTCCCAGTCGATGGCATAGGGTGCGGGCAGCGCCTCGTTGAGCGAGACGGGGAGTGGTGGGCGTCGCCGACGGGGCGGTGGTGGGTGTGGGTGTCAGGGTAGCCGTGGGTGTGCCTGGTTCGGGTGTTGGCGTCAGGCTGGGTGTTGGCGTGCCGCTGGGCGTTGGGCTGGCTGTGACGGTTGCAGTTGGGGTGGCGGGCAGGTTGGGCTGACCGGGCGAGGGTGGGTAGGCATCGGTCCAGGTGGCGCCGCCCTCGGTTTCTTTGCTGTAGGACCAGTCGACGAGCGGGTTGTTGTAGGTGAAGGTTTCGACCACGAGGCCGTTGGGCGAGCAGGCGCACATCGTCGCTGCCGGTGTTGTTGAGACCCACATGGGTTTCGCTGCGGAAGAAGAGTGCAAAACCGCCGGGGCTGATCAGGCGGCCGGTGGGGATGGTGTAGGGCTGGTACCGCCATCGGCGCGGTCGTCCAGTTGCCAGCCGCCGAGGTCGACCGCCACCGTGCCCGCGTTGTAGAGTTCGATGTATTCGTCGTCCTGATCGGGCACGCCGTTGCCGTCCCAGTCGATGGCGTAGGGTGCGGGCAGCGCCTCGTTGAGTGAGACGGGGAGTGGTGGGCGTCGCCGACGGGGCGGTGGTGGGTGTGGGTGTCAGGGTAGCCGTGGGTGTGCCTGGTTCGGGTGTTGGCGTCAGGCTGGGTGTTGGCGTGCCGCTGGGCGTTGGGCTGGCCGTGACGGTTGCAGTTGGGGTGGCGGGCAGGTTGGGCTGACCGGGCGAGGGTGGGTAGGCATCGGTCCAGGTGGCGCCGCCCTCGGTTTCTTTGCTGTAGGACCAATCGACGCGGGTTGTTGTAGGTGAAGGTTTCGACCACGAGGCCGCTGGGCGCGAGCAGGCGCACATCGTCGCTGCCGGTGTTGTTGAGACCCACATGGGTTTCGCTGCGGAAGAAGAGTGCAAAACCGCCGGGGCTGATCAGGCGGCCGGCCGGGATAGTGTAGGGACTGGTGCCGCCATCGGCGCGGTCATCCAGTTGCCAGCCGCCGAGGTCGACCGCCACCGTGCCCGCGTTGTAGAGTTCGATGTATTCGTCGTCCTGGTCAGGCACGCCGTTGCCGTCCCAGTCGATGGCGTAGGGTGCGGGCAGCGCCTCGTTGAGCGAGACGGGGAGTGGTGGGCGTCGCCGATGGGGCGGTGGTGGGTGTGGGTGTACCTGGTTCGGGGGTAGGCGTGCCGGTGGGTGTCGCCGACGGGGCAGCAGTTGCGCTGGGTGTCACGGTCACCGTGGTCGAAGCTGTAGCCGTAGGTGTACCAGGTTCTGGGGTAGGTGTTGGGCTGAGGGTTGGACTGGCCGTGATCGTCGCAGTCGCAGGGCCGTTGGACTGGCCGATGGTGTAGGGGTCGGCGTTGGCGTCGCCGTGGGGTGCTCGTCACCGTGGGGGCGTGGCCGGTGTGAAAGAGGGGTTGGGCTGGGTGTGGGTGACGGCTGACTGGCCGAGTTCGGTTGGCGCGGTGTGCCATTGATGGGGTCGCCATTGGCGGCATGACCGTTGCGGGTGATGCCATCGTTGCTGGCCCAGTTGCCATCACTATCGGGCGCCCACGCGTCGATCCGTTCCATCGAGAGGTAACCCAGCGCCGCGCTGCCGCCCGGCCAGGCGCCGCCGTCCCCATTGGCGGTGTCCACGACCTGGTCGCTGGCGTTGCGCAAGGTCAGCGTTTCACCACTGTTGCCCAGGCTGCCGGTGTAGATCAAATCGGCCGGGATGTCATTGACCGTCGTATCATCGGTGCGCTCGAAAAAGAAACCGCCGGCCGGCAGGGTGCCATGCAGAGTCAGATTGATGTCCCCACCATCGCGCAGCGTCCATCCGGCCAGATCGACCGCCGCCGCGCCGCATTGTACAACTCCAGCCATTCGTCACTGCTCGACGCCGTGGTGCCGCTCCAGGCCACCTCGTTGATCACGACCGTTGTCGATGCACCGTGCATTTCCGCCGCCAATGAGCCGCCGGGCAAACCCTGCATGACCAACGCCAGCATCAGCACCCACACCGACCACCCACGCACCATCTCACACCCCGCTCTCAACCGTGGTCACACCCACACCGACCACCCGCACCGACCACCCGCACACCACCTCACATCTCCGCTCTCAACCGCGGCCGCACCCACACCGACCACCCACACTGACCACCTGCACACCACCTCACACCCCCGCTCTCAACCGCGGCCGCACCCACACCGACCACCTGCACACCACCTCACACCCCACTCTCAACCGTAGTCGCACCAATCGCCGACTCCCTGCACACCACCTCACACCCCCGCTCTCAACCGTGGTCACACCCACACCGACCACCCGCACACCACCTCACACCCCCGCTCTCAACCGTAGTCGCACCTATCGCCGACTCCCTGCACACCACCTCACACCCCCGCTCTCAACCGCGGCCGCACCCACACCGACCACCCACGCACCACCTCACACCCCGCTCTCAACCGTGGTCACACCCACACCGACCACCCGCACACCATCTCACACCCCGCTCTCAACCGCGGCCGCACCAACTGCCGCCAGCCCGCTCACTTTCCCCACCCAAAGCGCGTCCGCACCTGTGGCGCAGACTCTGCAAACACAACATCGAAGCCCTACAAAACCGTTAACGATTTTCACCTCCAAAATTTCGCGCCCCCAACCCCCAACCCCAACCCCACCCCCAACCCCAACCCCCAATGACGCACCGCGTTGTAAAATTTGACAATTGTGCCTGACGTGCCATAAACTAATTGTGTAAGCTGTTTCTCTTTTTCAATGTCCTGTGCTCCAAAGCCTCACGGTGGTGTAGCAACCCGTGGTGTGCCTACGCCATCAGAACACGAGGGGTATCGCCTGTGGAAGTGATGCAAACACCGAAGGTTGCCACCAACCAGCTGAGGGATGGTCGTCCGGACACCGCCAAATCCCTCTACAACATCGGGGAAATGCCCCCTGTTGGGTATGTTCCGGAGAAGATGCACGCCTGGCTCATCCGCCAGGACCGTTTCGGCGAGCCATTGAAATCATTCCAGGTCGAAGTCGTCGATGTGCCCGAACCGGCTGACGACGAAGTGCTGGTGTACGTCATGGCGGCCGGTATCAACTACAACAACGTCTGGGCCGGCCTCGGTATTCCCGTCGATGTGATCGGCNNGCGCAACAAGGCCGGTGAGCCGGAGCCGTTTCACATCGGCGGCAGTGACGCCTCAGGCATCGTCTACAAAGTCGGCAAAGACGTCACCAACGTCAAGGTGGGTGATGAAGTGGTCATTCACTGTGGCACGTGGCGGCGTGACGATCCGTGGGTGCAGGCCGGCGGGGACCCGATGTTCGGGACCAGCTTCCGTATCTGGGGTTACGAGACCAACTGGGGCAGTTTTGCCCAGTTCACCCGCGTCCAGGCCCACCAGTGCCTGCCCAAACCGGGCCACCTGACGTGGGAGCAGGCCGCGGCGTACATGCTGGTCGGCGCCACCGCCTACCGTATGTTGCACTACTGGCAGCCGCACGGTGTCAACCTCAATGACGTGGTGCTGATCTGGGGAGGGGCGGGCGGCCTCGGTTCGCAGGCGATCCAGATCGTCAAGGCGGCGGGGGCATCNCCGATTGCCGTGATCTCGGACGACAGCAAAGTCGACTTCTGCCTCAACATCGGCGCCAAGGGGTGCATCAACCGCAAGAACTTCAACCACTGGGGCATGCTGCCGCACTGGAAGGACAACGTTGGTTACAACGAGTGGCTGAAGGGGGTGCGGGCGTTCGGTAAGGCGATTTGGGACGTTCTGGGTGAACGGCGCAGCCCGCGCATCATCTTCNNTGAACACCCCGGCGAGGCGACGATCCCAACCTCGATGTTTGTCTGCGACACCGGCGGTATGGTCGTGATTTGTGCCGGCACCACCGGCTACAACGCCACGGTCGACCTGCGCTACATGTGGATGCGTCAGAAGCGCCTGCAGGGTTCGCACTTCGCCAACGACGACCAGGCCAAGGGGATCAACGATCTGGTGATCGCCGGCAAGGTGGACCCCTGCCTGTCGCAAACGTTTACGTGGGAGGAGCTGCCGATGGCTCATCGGCTCATGTACGAAAACCGCCACCCGCACGGCAACATGGCGATTCTGGTGGGCGCCTCCCGGCCCGGCCTGCTCGACACTGCGGCACAGNNCGCGGCGTGGGTGGGCAGGATGCCGGCGCCGCCAGTCGCGGAGATCGAATCCGACGACCTGTACGCGCCCATCACNGGCATTTCGGCCGGTGAAGGCGCGGTCGATACGTTGACCGTGCGCGAGGCGATGCACGCCGGCGTCATCACCTGCACACTCGACACGACGCTCGACGAAGTGGCCCGCAGCATGGTCACCAACCATATCCACGCGGTCGTGGTGGTCGACGACGAGGACTTTGCGGTGGGCGTCATCTCGCAGACCGACCTGGTGCTGGCCCGTCAGGGGCGGACACCGGAGNNGGACCTGGCACAGATGACGGCCGGCCTGATCATGACACCCGATCTGATCACCTGCACGCTGGATACGGGCCTGTCGGAGGTGGTTACCACCCTGACGCGCAACCGCATTCACCGTCTGGTGGTAGTCGATGAGATCGATGGCCGACTGCGCCCGGTCGGGGTGATTTCGATGACCGATATCATTCGCCAGATGATTGGCGAGGATCCGTCGGCCGCAGCCACGGGAGATCCGAGCTAAGGTCGGCATGGCCTGCGCAGGCCGGACAGGCGGCTGCCACCGCGGCAACGGCTGCGGAGTCGGCCTGTGCAGGCTGGATCAAGTCGCCGCAGGGCAACCTGGTGGTGACCATGGCTTCAGTTACCCGGTCCCGCGGGGACATACGGAGTTTTGCGCAAGGTTGCGCGTTGAGCAAAGATCGAGGATAGGGCCTATGTCATTTTTAACCGAAGAACACGAGGCGGTCCGGCAGGCTGTTCGCAAGTTCACCGAAGACAGGGTGAACCCGATTGCCGACGAGTACTATCGCGAGGCCCGAGAGATTCCCATGGATCTCATCCAGCAGATGAGCAACCTGGGCTTCTTTGGCATGTCGTTTCCNGAGGAGTGGGGCGGCGCTGGCATGGATACCGTCAGCATGACCATCGTGACCGAAGAGCTGAGCCGGGGTTGGTTGGGGGTGGGCAGCGTGCTGACCCGCAATCTGATCACGGGCACGCTGCTCATGCAGCACGGCACCAAAGAACAGAAAGAGAAATACCTGCCCGGCATCGCGTCGGGTGAGATTCTGACGGCCGCGGCGTTTACCGAACCGAACGCCGGCTCGGACACCGCCGGTATGNNCAGCCGTGCCGTGCGCGACGGCGACAACTATATCCTGAATGGCGCCAAAACCTGGTGCACCTTCGCCAACCGTGCCCAGATTCTGACTGTCCTCGCGCGTACGCACCCCGATCCGTCGATGCGCCACAGNGGGCTGAGCATCTTTCTCGTCGAGAAAGAGCCAGGCAATGAGTTCAAGCCGCCGCACCTGTTCGGTGAGCACATTCCAACCGTGGGCTACTACGGCATGAAGTCCTTCAGTCTCGGCTTCGAGGACTTCCCGGTGCCGGCCGAAAACCTGATCGGTCTGGTGGAGAACAAGGGTTTCTACCAGCTGATGGCGACTTACGAATGGGCGCGCATCCAGACGGCGGCACGCCGTGGGGTTGCGCAGGCGGCGTTCGACGCGGCCCTGAAGTATTCGCAGGAGCGTGTCCAGTTCGGCCAGGCCATCAGCGAGTTCCAGATCATCCGGCATAAGCTGGCCTACATGCGCACGCAGATCGAAGCCGGACGCCAGCTGACGTACTACGCGGCGACGATGAAGGACCAGGGTAAACGCTGTGACCTGGAGGCCGGCATGGCCAAGCTCTTCTGTGCCGACATGGTGGAGCACGTCACGTCGGAAGCAATGCAGGTCTTCGGCGGCTACGGCTATTCGTTGGAGTACCCGGCGCACCGCTTCTGGCGCGATGGCCGTGTCTTCCGCATCTTCNNTGAAGGCACCAGCGAAATCCAGGCCGAAGTGATCGCCAAACGTTTGCTCTCTTGAGAGGTCTCACGTGATGACTACACTATCCCTGAGCGCCGCCGATATGGCGCCGGTGCTCGAGCACCTGGCCGCGGCCAACGCCGACTTTGCGACCAATTTCCCCGGCGATGTGACCTCGCGTCAGCCGGTGCATACCGTGTACGGCGGCGCGCANCTCTTCAAATCGGATACGGCGGCCAAGCTGGGTGGCATTGGTCTGCGCAACCTGCAGGCGTATGCGCCGAACTTCGTCGTCTTTGCCAAGGCGTTGGGTCAACCGGGCGCCGGGCTGCTGCCCGATACCAGTACGGACATCGAACACCTGGCGGCAGTGATNCGAAAAGACCTCGACGCCGCCCACTTCACACAAGAGCCGGCCTGGATGGCCTATACCGTCTACAAGCGTGTGTGCGAGAAACTGCAGCGCGAGCCGGTCGAGGACTACCGCGTCGACTTCGAGGACGGTTATGGCAACCGGCCCGATGACGAAGAGGATGCACACGCCGTCAATGTGGGCAAGGAGTTAGCGACCGGTATCGCAGCCGGGGTGCTGCCGCCGTTCATCGGCATTCGGATCAAGCCGTTCACACCGGAGAGCCACCGACGCGGCGTGCGCACCCTGGACCTGGCGATTACCGCGCTGGCCGCGGCCAGCGGCGGCAGAGTGCCGAACAACTTCGTTGTGACTCTGCCTAAAGTGACCATTCCCGAACAGGTGGAAGCCCTGGCCAGCCTGCTGGAGCTGTTGGAGGCCAAAAATGGCATCGCCCCCGGCAGCATCGGTATGGACCTGATGATCGAGACGCCACAGGCGATCATCGATCACCGCGGCGCGAACACGGTCAACCTGCTGGTGCGTGCCGGTCACGGGCGCNNGCGCTACTGCGCCTACGGCACCTACGACTACACCGCGCTGTGTAACATCACCGCGCACTACCAGACGCACACCCACNNCCCGGCCGATTTTGCGCGACACGTCCTGCAGGTGAGCCTGGCTGGCACNGGGGTCAACATCAGCGATGGGGCCACCACGGTGATGCCGATCGGCCCGCACCGCGCAACGAAGGAGCGACCGCTGACGCCGCAGCAGGAGGCCGAAAACCTGGCCGTGGTGCACAGCGCGTGGAAGCTGCACTACGACAACATCCGCCACTCCCTGCGCCATGCCTACTACCAGGGTTGGGACCTCAACCCGGCGCAGCTGCCGGTGCGTTACGCGGCTGTCTACACCTTCTTCCTGGAGAGCCTGGAGGACGCGCCCAAGCGCCTGAATCGCTTCGTCGACGCCGCGGCCCAGGCCACCCTGAGCGGCAACATGTTCGACGACGCCGCGACCGGGCAGGGCCTGCTCAACTTCTTCCTGNNCGGCATCGCCTGCGGCGCGATTACCGANGGGGAGGCGATGGCCACCGGCGTCACGCTGGAGGAGCTGCGCGGCCGTTCGTTCATCAAGATCGTGCAGAACCGGGCGTACAAGAAGACTGTATAACGAAACGCGTGAAACGTGAGGCGTGAGAAGTGCTTTCTCATGGCTCACGTTTCGCTGCACCCATTGGCGCCGGCCGTGCTGCTTGGGTCACAGGTTCAAGCGCATGGTCCTGACTTGATACCAGACTGGGCTGAATGACAGACTTTTGCTCGCAGGCGATCGATCGCCTATAATTCGAGCTGATGATGGCTATCGCACTCCGCCGATGGGCAACTCAATGATACGGAATGTCACCGAACAATCAGCACGGATAAGGGGCATATGATGTCTTCACCAGCCATTACCACTGTAATCAAGATGATGGATTCGCTGCCGGAACAGGCTCAAGAACAGGTGGCAGAGCATCTGCGCGAGTATCTGGAAGAACTACAGGACGACATTCGCTGGGACCGGTTGTTCCAGAAGACCCAGCCGCAGCTCGCGGCTGCTGCACGACGTGCAAGGCAGGAAATTGCTGCTGGCAAGGCCAGTCCCATGAATTACGATCAGCTATGAAGTCGGCGACGTTGCCATCATTCTGGGAGGCCTATGTGTCTCTGGATGACGCTCACAAACGGGCTGCAAGGAAAGCCTACCGTTTGTGGGCTGAAAACCCATGGCATCCATCGCTGCATTTCAAATGCATCGATGCAGAAGAAGATGTATAGGCTGTCAGAATCACCCTCAGTCATCGAGCAATTGGTGTGTTCGATGGCGACACGAGACCTGGTTTTGGATTGGTAAGCATAACGAGTACGAGCGATTCTTCTCATAACACAATGGCACTCAAGATTGCTGTCTCTCTGGCTGGTTACACCCTCTGAATCACCGTGGGTCATAGTTTATTGATTCACCCTGTGATGGCCGTGGAAGCAAGATGACGCAAGAGATAGAGAGAGTCGAAGTCGGCAAATATCTGGTGATAGATCCAGCAATCTGCCATGGGCAGATGACTTTCGCAGGCACACGGGTGCCGGTCGATATGGTGCTGACCTATCTGGCAAAGGGTTATTCGATAGATCAACTCGTGCGCAGCTGGCCCGAGCTATCCAAACCGGCGATAGAAGAAGCGATCGTGCTTGCCTCACAGTCCTTGCATGCCTATCAGTACACCGCGGCTAGGAGCGGCCAGGGTTCGTAGTAACGACTTTAGTCGTTGGCAGGGCCGCGGAACGACTGAAGTCGTTACTACGAACTCGCGGCCTCATCGGAGTGTGTCATGTCTTCAACTGATCATCAACCCCTCGCCCAAGCCCTGACCACCTGGGAAACCACCGACCTGGCCGACGCGCTCAAACGCGCCGGAGCGGCCGGAGACCCAGGGCGTACAGCGGCTGTTCACACCGCTCGACACCGACCCCCAACCCCAGCCCCTGAAACCCAGGGCGCCTACCTGGAGAAACTCGGTTTCCCCGGCCAGTACCCGTTCACCCGCGGCGTGCAGCCCACCATGTACCGCAGCCGCTTCTGGACAATGCGCCAGTACGCCGGCTTCGGCGCGGCCGAGGAGGCCAACGAGCGCTTCAAGTACCTGCTCAGCCAGGGCCAGACCGGGCTGTCGATTGCCTTCGACCTCTCGAGCCAGATCGGCTACGATTCGGACGACCCACGCGCNGCCGGTGAAGTCGGCCAGGCCGGCGTGGCCATCGACTCCCTGGCCGACATGGAGCGGCTGTTCGCGGGCATTCCACTGGACAGGGTCAGCGTCTCGATGACGATCAACGCGCCGGCGTCGGTAATGCTGGCGATGGTGATCGCAGCCGCGGCCAAACAGGGGGCGCCGGCCGCCAAACTGAGCGGCACGACGCAGAACGACATCCTGAAGGAGTACGTCGCCCGCGGCACCTACATCTTCCCGCCGCGACCTTCGGTGCGTCTGGCGGCCGATACGATCGCCTACTGCGCCCGCAACGTCCCGCGCTGGAATGCGATCAGTGTCAGCGGCTACCACATCCGGGATGCCGGCAGCACAGCCGTGCAGGAGATGGCCTTTGCCGTCGCCAACGCCCTGGCCTATATCGATGCCGTGTTAGCGCGTGGAGCNAACATCGACGACTTTGCGCCGCGCATCTCGTGGATTTTCAACACGCAGAACAACTTCCTCGAGGAAGTGGCCAAATACCGCGCCCTGCGCCGCTGGTGGGCCCGTCTGCTGCGTGAGCGTTACGGCGCNAGNAACGCGGAATCGTTACGTTTCCGCACGCACATCCAGACCGGCGGCGCCACCCTGACCGCACAGCAGCCGCTAAACAACATCGCGCGNGCCGGTTTCCAGGCCCTGGCCTCGGTGCTGGGCGGCGTGCAGTCGATGGCCCTCAGNCACGACGAGGCCCTGGCGCTGCCAACCGAAGAGGCGCAGCAGGTTGCACTGCGCACGCAGCAGATCATTGCCTACGAGATCGGCGTGTGCGACACGATCGATCCCCTGGCCGGGTCGTACGTCGTCGAGGCGCTGACCGACCGACTGGAGGCGGAAGCGAGCGCGCTGTTAGGTAAAATCGAGGAGATGGGCGGCGCGGTGACCGCCATTGAGCAGGGCTTCATGCAGCGCGAGATTGCCGAAAGCGCCTACCGTGCGCAGCAGGCGGTCGAATCGGGCAAGGCGGTGGTGGTGGGGGTCAACAAGTTCGTCGATCCCAACGAAAAGCGTAACGTGGCCATCTTCCGGCCGGACGTCGCCTCGCAGCAGGTGCAGATCGAGCGCGTGCAGGCGCTGCGCCGCAGCCGGGACAACCAGGCCGTGCAGGCCACGCTGGCGGAGCGCGCCGTCGCCCGCGGCGCCGACAACCTGCTGCCGCCGATCCTGGCCGCCGTGCAGGCGTACGCGACCCTGGGAGAAATCTGCGGCGTGCTACGCGAGGAGTTCGGCGAGTTCGAGCCACCGACGGTGATTTAGAGCCAATCCGAATCACCTGGCGTACACGCCAGCAGTTTGTCGGAGAGCGCTTGTTCGCGTGAATGCAACCGCAATGTGCTGTACCACGATCGCTGCCCGCGACTACATGCCGGTCGCCGACTTGCCAGGTGCTCTCTCCGACTAACTGCCAGAATGCCGCCATTTAGCGGTTATTCGGATTGGCCCGCAAGACGCCGCGCCGTAACACCACAGAGACACAAAGACGCCAGGAATCCGGCGCCTTTGTGTCTCTGCATTTTGGCCACCTGACAGTTTGTCGGGGAGAGCTGGTTCGCGTGAGTGCAGCCACAACGTGCTGTGCCACGATCCCTGCAAGCTACTACTACTACTACTACTACAACCGTACTTCGCTGGCAATGTTACGTTGAGCCGGTGTTGCGGCCAGATTTCGGCATCCCAGACCGCCAGCGAAGCGTCTCGCGCTGGCAAACCAGATGCTTCGGCCCAAACGACGGGCCTCAGCATGACAAGTACGGTTGTAGTATTAGGCAAGCAGATGGCGAATATCATGCGTCCCTACGGGACGCTCGAGAACGTGTACGTCCCGAAGCTCAATTCATGCGTCCCTACGGGACGCTCGAGAACGCGTACGTCCCGAAGCTCAATTCATGCGTCCCTACGGGACGCTCGAGAACGTGTACGTCCCGAAGCTCAATTCATGCGTCCCTACGGGACGCTCGAGAACGTGTACGCCCCGAAGCTCAATTCATGCGTCCCTACGGGACGCTCGAGAACGCGTACGTCCCGAAGCTCAATTCATGCGTCCCTACGGGACGCTCGAGAACGTCCCGAAGCTCAAATCATGCGTCCCTACGGGACGCGATGCGATGGAGGGCGAATGTCGAGCACCCTATCGGGGCGGAAGGCATAGCGCACAATCGCGCCCCGTAGGGACGCCCGACTTTAGGGCCGAACGCCGCGACGGGGTGGAATGTATGGCGCGATCACGTCCCGTAGGGACGCCCGACTTTAGCCCATGCCGCGTGGGATACGCGCCCGTCCCGTAGGGACGGTTGACTCTAGTACTACAACCGTACTTCGCTGGCAATGTTACGTTGAGCCGGTGTTGCGGCCAGATTTCGGCATCCCAGACCGCCAGCGAAGCGTCTCGCGCTGGCAAACCAGATGCTTCGGCCCAAACGACGGGCCTCAGCATGACAAGTACGGTTGTAGTATTAGGCAAGCAGATGGCGAATATCATGCGTCCCTACGGGACGCTCGAGAACGTGTACGTCCCGAAGCTCAATTCATGCGTCCCTACGGGACGCTCGAGAACGTGTACGTCCCGAAGCTCAATTCATGCGTCCCTACGGGACGCTCGAGAACGTACGTCCCGAAGCTCAATTCATGCGTCCCTACGGGACGCTCGAGAACGTGTACGTCCCGAAGCTCAATTCATGCGTCCCTACGGGACGCTCGAGAACGTGTACGTCCCGAAGCTCAATTCATGCGTCCCTACGGGACGCTCGAGAACGTGTACGCCCCGAAGCTCAATTCATGCGTCCCTACGGGACGCTCGAGAACGTGTACGCCCCGAAGCTCAATTCATGCGTCCCTACGGGACGCGATGCGATGGAGGGCGAATGTCGAGCACCCTATCGGGGCGGAAGGCATAGCGCGATCACGTCCCGTAGGGACGCCCGACTTTAGGGCCGAACGCCGCGACGGGGTGGAATGTATGGCGCGAGATCGCGTCCCGTAGGGACGCCCGACTTTAGCCCATGCCGCGTGGGATACGCGCCCGTCCCGTAGGGACGGTTGACTCTAGTACTACAACCGTATTTCGCTGGCAATGTTACGTTGAGCCGGTGTTGCGGCCAGATTTCGGCATCCCAGACCGCCAGCGAAGCGTCTCGCGCTGGCAAACCAGATGCTTCGGCCCAAACGACGGGCCTCAGCATGACAAGTACGGTTGTAGTACTACGTGTGTACCGCGCTTGCCTGCACGATGGTCTCTCCGACAAACTGCTCACCGATCACAATGCCAGCCGCCACGCCATGCACCAAACCACCTATTTTGACGCGTGTTGCGTCTGCGGTATACTCCGTTTTACATTTGTGACGGGAGGATACCGTGTCGAACACGGCTCCGAAAGCGGTCGAGAAAGGAAGATCCATGCTTGTTTCCCTTTTGCTGGTGCTNGGGCCCGTCGGCACGGCAACTTTGGGCCAGCTGCTGCTGAAATCGGGTATGATGTCGGTGGGGCGCCTGGGGGCTGGGGCGCTGCAGCAGCCGGTGCAGACGGTATTGGCGATTGCTTCTACACCGGTGGTCTGGCTGGGCCTGGTCTGTTACGGTTTTGGCGCTGTACTGTGGCTGGCCGTGCTGTCACGCCTGGACCTGGGTTACGCCTATCCGCTGCTGGCCGTCTCGTACATCTTGATCCCACTGCTGGCCCATTTTCTGCTGGGTGAGGCCATTCCACCGCTGCGCTGGGTGGGCATCGCGGTGATTTTCATCGGCGTCGTCATCGTCGCGCGTACCGCCTGAGTACCTTCCATTGACCAAGGAGTCATCTATTCCATGCCATTGGCGTTCATTCATGCTCGCATCGGTCTGGCCGGCAGCCTGTTTCTGCTCCTGGCTGGCCTGTATGCCCTGTACCTCTACGTCCGCCAAAGTGGTGTAGATGGTAATCTGCGCGGTATGCTGGTCATCGGTGANGTCCTGTTCATCATCATGGCGGTGCTGGGAACCATCATGGCGCTGGAGGGCGCCCATGTGGCACGCTGGGTGCACTACCTGTACGGTGTGCTCATGGTGATTCTGATTCCCTCGGCGTTCGCGATCACCCAGGGCCGTGATGGGCGGCGCGAGGTGCTGGTCTACGCGGTGTTGGCGCTGTTTATGGCCGCCATGGCCTACACCCGTGCCATGACTACGGGGTAGACCATACCCGACGCGTCAGGTGTGGCGCTGGGCTGATCCACGCCGGCGAGATTGTGCGGCGGTCTGGAGTTGGGACTTCAGTCGAATGCAAAACCAAGATGCCAACTTTTCAGAAAGTTGGCATCTTTGCGTCTTTACGACAACTCCGACGCGCAGGTGGCTGCCGTCGAACTTACGCCCGGCTCGACTAAGAGCCTATCCGAATAACCGTCACAGGGCAACACTGTGGCGCGTTTTCCGGGTTATTCGGATAGGCTCCAACGCAGGCTCTCCAGCCGCGCACTGCTCTGCCGGATCGGCTCGGCCAGGTCGCTGAGGGTCTGCCCTACCATGGAGATTACGTCCGCGTGCGCCACCAGGGCCGCGTTGCCACTCGCGCGTGGTTTGAGCCTACGCCGCCGGCCTGCAAGGTGCGGGCGCTCACCGTCAGGCGGACCGGTAGCCCAAGCAGGTCAGCATCGTTGAACTTGACCCNCGCCTCCTCACGATCGTCGAACAACGTTTCGATGCCAGCATCCCACAACTGCCGGTACAGCGCTTCAGCCGCAGCTACCGCTTCTGGCGCCTTGCGGCCCAGCACGACCAGGTGTACCTGGTAGGGCGCCACGGTCACCGGCCAGACGATGCCGGCCGCGCCGTGGTGGGCCTCCACAATGCAGGCCAACAACCGCCCAATGCCAATGCCATACGATCCCATGATCACCGGCTGCTCACGGCCATCGACGTCGAGGAAGGTGGCGTGCAGCGCGGCGCTGTAACGCGTGCCGAGCTTGAAGATGTTGCCCACTTCGACGCCGCGCACGGCGTCCAACGGGGCGCCGCACTGCACGCAGGCGTGGCCGGCCTCGGCCGTTACGATGTCGGTCACCACGTCGGCGTGATAGTCGCGCCCGTAGTTGGTGTGACGCAGGTGGTATCCCATCCGGTTGGCCCCGGCGACCAGGTTGGGCGACACGCTCACCAAATCGTCGACCACCAGCAGGTAGGCGTCCCGTCGCGTGTCGAGCGGTGAGCCATAGCCGGGCCNCGCACCGATGGCACGGATTTCGGCCTCCGTGGCCGGCCGCAGGGACTGCGCCTTGATGGCATTGGCCAGCTTGGCTTCGTTGACCTCCATATCGCCGCGCACGACGGCAAACACGAACCGCTCGTGGGACGCTGTGCCCTCGACCTGGGTGGCTACGGCGAAGTAGGCCTTGGCGGTACGGCTTTCGGGAATGCCGAGCAGTTCAGCCAACGCTGCGATGGTGGTCGTGTCAGGCGTGGCGACCGCTTCGACGGGAAGGGGGCNCTCACTGGCCGGGGCTGGCTTCTGGCCGGCGGCGATCTGGCGGTTGGCCGCGTAATGGCACTGTGGGCATACGATCAGAGTGTCCTCACCGACCGCTGAGGGAAACATGAACTCGTGCGCCAGCTGACCGCCCATCATGCCCACATCGGACTGCACGGCGAGCACGTCGGCCAGGCCGCAGCGGCGGAAGATGCGGAAGTAAGCCTGATAGTGCGCGGTACTGCTGGTCCAGCCCTCCCAGTCGGCGTCGAGGCTGTAGCTGTCCTTCATCGTGAACTCGCGCGCGGATCAGGCCGNCCGCGGGCGTGGTTCGTCGCGAAACTTGGTCTGCAGGTGATAGATCAGGCGCGGCAACTGGCGGTAGGAATGGATGTCGCGCCGCACCAGGTCGCCGACCACTTCCTCGTGCGTCATCGCGAGCACCAGGTCACGCCCGCCGCGGTCCGANNGACGGGCCATCTCAGGGCCGATGGCGTACCAGCGGCCCGTCTCCTGCCACAGTTCGGCCGGCTGCACCACCGGCATGGTCACCTCTTGCCCGCCGATCGCGTCCATTTCGGCGCGCACGATGGCTTCGATCTTGTTCAGGGCACGGCGCGCCAGGGGCAAATAGGCGTAGATGCCGGCCGCCACGGGTCGGATCAGCCCGGCACGCAGCAGCAGTTGGTGGCTGGCGATATCGGCTTCGGCTGGCGTCTCGCGCAGGGTTTGGCCAAAGAGTTGGGATAGGCGCATGTCACACGTCCAGGTTGCGTACTTGTTTGGCATGCGTCTGGATGAAGCGCTTGCGCGGCGGCACCGCTTCGCCCATGAGCATGTCGAAGGTGCGATCGGCCGCGGCCGCGTCCTCGATCGTCACCTGCAGGATGGTGCGGTTCTCCGGATTCATGGTCGTCTCCCAGAGCTGTTCGGCGTTCATTTCGCCCAGACCCTTGTAGCGCTGAATGACGACGTTCGTACCGTCACCGCCCAGGTCTTTGACGGCCTGGTCTTTTTCGACATCGTTGTAGGCGTAGCGGTGTTCTTTGCCCCGCTTGACCAGGTAGAGCGNGGGTTGTGCGATGTACAGGTGCCCCTTTTCGATCAGCGGCTCCATGTAGCGGAAGAACATCGTCAGCAGCAGGGTGCGGATGTGGCTGCCATCGACGTCGGCGTCGGACATGATCATGACCCGGCCGTAACGCAGGTTCTCCAGGTTGAAGTCGTTACCGATGCCGGTGCCCAGCGCGGTGATCAGGGCCTGGATTTCCTTGTTGGCCAGGGCTTTGTCGAGGCGGGCCTTTTCCACATTGAGAATCTTGCCGCGNNCAGGCAGCACGGCCTGGAAGCGCCGGTCACGGCCCTGTTTGGCCGAACCGCCAGCCGAATCACCCTCGACGAGGTAAATTTCGGTCTTGTTAGGGTCACGTTCTGAGCAGTCGGCCAGTTTGCCGGGCAGGGTCATNNGCTCGAGTGCACTTTTGCGGAACACCAGGTCGCGCCNTGACGCGCCGCCTCCCGCACGGGCCGAGGTGCGGCATTTTTCGATGACCGACCTGGCCTCACGTGGGTTCTGCTCCAACCAGGCCGTCATCGCTTCGGCCAGCGTCGATTCGACCTGGCCTTTGACCTCGGCATTCAGCAGCTTGACCTTGGTCTGGCTCTCGAACTGCGGGTCGGGCAGTTTGACGCTGACAATCGCCGTCAGGCNCTCGCGCGTGTCGTCGCCGCTGAAACTGGCGTCGTTGTCCTTGAGAAAACCCGACTTACGCGCAAAGTCGTTCAACGTTCGTGTGAGCGCGGAGCGCAGACCGGTCAGATGCGTGCCGCCGTCGGGTGTGTTGATCGTATTGGCAAAGGAGTAGACCGACTCGTTGTAGCCGTCGGTGTACTGCACGGCAACCTCGACCTGCGTCCCTTCCAGCTCTTTCTGGACATAAACCGGCTCGTGCAGCACGGCGCGGTTTTTGTTCAGGTAGCGCACAAAGCTGCTGACGCCACCCTCGAAGTAAAAACTGGTGGTGTGCGGGTAGGTGACCTGCTCCTGCTGCTCGTTGTAGATGTGCCGCTCATCCTGAAAGGTGATGTTCAGGCCGCGGTTGAGAAAGGCCATCTCCCGGAAGCGCTGCAGCAGCGTCTCGTAGCGGTACTCCAGAACCTCGAAAATCGTTGGGTCACGCAGGAAGGTGACCGTCGTACCGGTTTCGTCCGCGGCGCGGCNGCCGATGACTTGCAGCTCGGTCACAGGAATACCCCGTTCAGAGCGTTGGAAGTAGACCTGGCCGCTACGCCTTACCCGCACCTCCAGCCATTCTGACAGCGCGTTGACCGCCGATACACCCACGCCGTGCAATCCACCGGAGACCTTGTAACCACCGCCACCGAACTTGCCGCCGGCGTGCAGTTTGGTCAATACCACGGTGACCGCCGGCATGCCGAGCTGGGGTTGGATGTCCACCGGGATACCGCGGCCATTATCCGTCACGCTGACGCTCTCGTTGGGGTGAATGACGATTTTGATGTGATCACAGAAACCGGCCATGGCCTCATCGACTGCGTTGTCGACGACTTCGTAGATCATGTGGTGCAGCGCTTTGGCGTCGGTACCGCCGATGTACATGCCCGGCCGGCGACGTACCGCTTCCAGGCCCTCCAAGACCTGGATCGCGCTGGCATCATACGCCGGCAGCTGATCGCGGTTACCGTTGCTGTCGTTCGGTCTTACCATGATAACCTCCGCTAGGCGGTGCTGTCCGGCGGCGCGACTGCCGCCACCAGCAGGCGATAGCGATTGTGATAAAAGAGAAATGGGCTGACAATGAGTCCGGTCCCAATCACGGCATTCAGCAGAATGCTCAAGGGTATCCCCAGCGGGATTGTGGCCAGGCGGACCCAAACCAGGCCAAAACCGGTGGTTATCAGACTGATGAGAATGATCAGGCTGGCAGTGCTCCAAAATTGCGTAGCGCCACGTTGGCGCTGCGATAGATGGCGTGGCGGATACCCACATCGTCGAGGACGATGGCTTCCACCGTGAATGTGAGCGCCAGGCGCACCCACCAACCGGCCACAATGATGAGCAGCAGCGCGAGCAGCATACCAAAGCCGCCGCCGAGCAGAGTCAGCAGTCCAAGCACAAAGGTCAACGGCAGGATCAACAGTAGAAGGGCTACGACGACCAGCCCGATGAAGCCCAGCAGGCGTAGGGCGGCGCGCCCGTAACTGGCGATGAAACCAGGACCGGCAAATTTGCCGGTACGCAGAACCTGTCCGATCAACGTCAAATACAGGGCGCCCACGAGAACCCCGACGATACCGAGCAGCACACCCCACCCCAGCGCGGCGCCCACCGTGTGCAGCCGACGCGGCCACCCAGGCCCTTCAAGGCCGGTAGGTCGCCCAGCGCAGCCGCAGCGCTCGGTATGCTGAGCAGAGAATTGGCAAGCACCGTGCCCAGGTTGTAACTGTCACCCAACTGGTTGAGCAGCATACGGCTGTTGGCGATCATTTGCGCGTAATCGGGCGGCAAAGCGACATCGGCTGGTGGCTGTAACAGCGCCGCCACCAACGGCACCAAGGGCCGCAGCGACAAGCGCGGGCCTAACCACAGCAACACATCGAGCGCGATGGGAAAAAGAACCAGCCAGGGAAAACGACCTACCACGCGAAACCCCGCGGAGATACTATCGATAACGCCTAATTTCGGGATGGTTTCGCTCTTCATCGGCTTATTTTACCATAAGGAAGCAAAAACCGATAATTGTCAGGCCGGCTGGCGGTTTTGACAAGTGGCGTCATCGTGCCTACACTTAACGTGGAGCGTTGATCGAGGAAATGAACCGGTTGACGATCGTATGCTGTCAACAAGGAGTTGTTTGTGAATATTTTCGGAACATTGTCCGTTTTTCCCAANGTGCCGACCCGTTTGCAGCGGCTGCCTGAACTGGCGTATAACTTGTGGTGGGCNTGGAACCCCGATGCGCAGGCGCTCTTTGCCACCATGGACGAATCACTGTGGGACGCAGTGTCGCACAACCCGGTCAAGTTTCTGCGTGAGGTCAGCCAGGAGCGCTTGAACGAGGCGGCCGGCGATGCGGCGCTGGCCGCGNNCTACGACGCAGTGATGGCAGAGTTCGACGCCTACATGAATCCGGCATCGACCTGGTTCGCGCACGTACCCCGANNCCAGCTGAGCCAGACGATCGCCTACTTCTCGGCCGAGTTTGGCCTGCACGAAGCCTTGCCCATTTATTCGGGCGGTCTGGGCGTGCTGTCGGGCGATCACTGCAAGGCCGCCAGTGACCTGGGCCTGCCCTTCATCGGGGTCGGTTTCCTCTATCCGCAGGGCTATTTTACCCAACGCATCACCGGTGATGGCCGGCAGGAAGCAATCTACAATAAACTCTCGTTCGATGAAGTGCCGGCAATTCCGGCGCGTGATGCGGCCGGCGACGAGGTCTTGATCAAGGTCGACCTGCCNGGAACGCGCGTTTATGCCAAGATCTGGAAGATTCAGGTCGGACGCATCCCCCTCTACCTGATGGACACCGACGTCGCCCTCAACGATCCCCAGGATCGTGANGCGTCGGCACGGTTGTACGGTGGTGATCAGGAGATCCGCATCTCACAGGAGATCGTCCTGGGGATCGGTGGTGTGCGTGCCATCCGGGCTTTGGGGTATGCGCCGGCCGTCTGGCACATGAACGAGGGGCACGCGGCCTTTCTTGGCCTGGAGCGCATCCGCGAGTTCGTCCAGCAGGGACTGACCTTCGCGCAGGCGCTGGAAGTGACCCGTGCGAGCACGGTGTTCACCACCCACACCCCCGTGCCGGCCGGGCACGACGTCTTCGGCTTCGACCTGATGGATAAGTATTTTGGTCGTTACTGGGGTCAGCTCGGCCTGAACCGTGATGCATTCTTGCAGTTTGCGCGCCAGGACCAGCACTGGGGACCGACGTTCAGCATGACCGTGCTGGCGTTGCGCGCCGCCGGTATCTACAACGGGGTGAGCAAGCTGCACGGTGAGGTANNTCGCGCGATGTGGAACTGGATGTGGCCCGGCACGCCGGAGAGCGAAGTGCCGATCACCCACATCACCAACGGCGTGCACACCCAGACCTGGTTGTCGCCCGCGCTGCGCACCCTGTTCGACCAATACCTGCCGGCCAATTGGGCCGAGGAGGTCGACGACCCCGCNATATGGGACGCGGTCGACCAGATCCCCGACGCTGAGCTGTGGAATGCGCTGCAGGCCGGCAAAGCGCGCCTCTTTCGTTTCATGGCCCTGCGTGCGCAGGAGCGCGCCTTCCGCATGGGCGAAGGGCCGGCGCGCATCAAACAGGTGGCGCAGTATTTTGGCCAGGATGCGCTGGTCATCGGGTTCGCCCGTCGTTTTGCGACCTACAAACGTGCCACCCTGATCTTTCGTGACTTACAGCGTATACACCGCCTGTTGAGCGACCCTGAGCATCCCGTGATGCTGATCTTTTCGGGCAAAGCGCACCCGGCAGATGAGCCGGGCAAAGACTTCATTACCCAGGTGACACGCATCGCGCAGATGCCCCAGTTCGACAGCCGCGTCATTTTCGTCGAAGACTACGACATGAATGTGGCACGCTACCTGGTGCAGGGCGTGGATGTATGGCTCAACAACCCACGGCGGCCGNNCGAAGCGAGCGGTACCAGTGGTCANAAGGCGGCCTTGAACGGCGCGCCCAACCTGAGCGTGCTGGACGGCTGGTGGGCCGAAGGCTACAACCAGCAGAACGGCTGGGCGATCGGCCAGGAGCGCCTGTACAAGGACGAAGCGACCCAGGACGAGGCCGACGCGCTTTCGCTGTACAGCACGCTCGAAGAGGACGTGGTGCCANNCGTTATTACGCGCGACGAAGACGGCGTGCCGCGGCGTTGGCTGGCGGTCGTGCGGGAATCGATCAAGAGTACAGCCTGGTTGTTCAGCATGGCGCGTATGGTGAAAGAGTACACCCATGTCATGTACACCCCGCGATGCGCCACNGCCGCCGAGCTAACGGCTGACCACTTTGCACGTGCCCGCCGCCTGGCTGAATGGCGCCACCGTGTGCATTTCGACTGGCCGCAGCTGCACGTGGANGGCGCGGGGCCGCACGAGGGGCAGGTTACGGTGGGCGATTACGTCGTGATCGAAGCCATCGTCCATCTGGGCCAGCTGACGCCCGCCGATGTCGCGGTGGAAATCGTTTATCGGTACGGGGAAGAGGAGAATGCACCCCTGTGGGATATTCCGATGGTACGGGTCGCGTCGTCGGGCGATGGCGTGTTCACCTACCGGGGCGAGTTCGTCCCACAGTCCAGCGGTCAACTACGTTACGGCGTACGCGCTGCCGGCCAATACCGACCTCTTCAATAAGCATGAGCGGGCCTGGTACGTTGGGCATAGACAGGCGCTGACCGCGTCGATGCCGCCAGCACTACGATTCGGCCCGGTCATCCCAGCTGTTGAAATCGACGGCGCGCAGGTTGGTGCCAGCTTCGCCACTAAACGGGCTGGCACCAACTGGCGTACCCGCAACTCCGCCGCGTCGAGCCATTCGTTGCACTGCGCCGCCAGGGTCATGCCCTCTTCGTAGAGCGCCAGGGACTCTTCCAACGCCAGGTCACCCTGCTCGAGCCGCTGTACGATTTCATCCAGGCGCTGAAAAGCCTGTTCAAAGTTCATCCGCTGTAACCTCCACTGCAAAACTGCCGTCCGCCACGGTGACGTGCAGCCGGTCACCGCTGGACACCTGCTGCACCCCGGTCACTACGGCGCCGCTTGCCGACTGCTGGACGATGGCATAGCCGCGTGCCAGGACGTGCCGCGGATTGAGGGCCTGTATACGGTTCTGCTGCGCGGCGACCCGTTCGTGCAGCACGTCGAGCCGGCCCGCAGCCGCACACCCGCGCCACGTCAGTTCGTCGATGCGCTGGCGGTGCATGGCGACGATGGCCTGCGGTGACACACGGGTCAGCAGCCGTCGATGGGCCTGCACGTCGCGCCGTGCACTGCGCAACTGCCCCAGNNGCAACGGTCTACCAGGTAACGTCGTGTGCCTTCGAGTTGGTCGCGCAGCGCGTTGGTCGGGCACGGCTAAGGTCGCCGCCGCGGTCGGTGTGGGTGCGCGCACATCGGCCACAAAGTCGGCAATCGTGAAATCGGTTTCGTGGCCCACGCCGGCGATGGTGGGCACCTGGCTGGCGGCCAGGGCCGCCACCCGCTCGTCGTTGAACGCCCCCAACTCTTCCAGCGAACCACCGCCGCGNNCCACGATCAGCACGTCGACCGGCTCGACTGCGGCTGCCCAGCGGTTGATGGCCTGGATGGCGCCGTCGATCTGGGCCGGCGCCTCTGGTCCCTGCACCAGACAGGGCGCGAGCACGACATCGACCAGGGATAACGCGTTGAGTGTCCGCAGGATGTCGCGCAGTGCGGCCGCGTCGGCCGATGTCACGATGCCGATGCGCTGTGGCCGTGCGGGCAGCGGCCGTTTTCGCGCGGCATCGAACAACCCCTCAGCTGCCAGGCGCTGTTTCAGCGCCTCGAACGCCAGGTTTAGCTGCCCCAGCCCCGATGGCTGCAAGAGGTCCACATACAGTTGGAGTTTGCCCTGCTGCGGGAAAACGTCGACCTTGCCATGCACCAGGACCTGGTCGCCGTGGTTGGGCAGTTTGCGCAGAAAGACTGCCTGCGCACGCCACATGACACAGTCGAGGCTGGCGCCGCTATCCTTGAGCTTGAAATAGCAGTGACCAGAGGTTGCCTGGGTGAACTGCGAGATCTCGCCTTCGAGCCACAGGTCTTGCAGCTGATCTTCAGCGCGGGAGTTGCGGATTTGATTGACCAGTTGGCTGACGGTGAAGGTGACGATGGTCGGAAGCCTTTCAGACCGGCTGGTTGTCGTCGATCTTGCGCCGTACCTGCAAACACATGCCACGGTAGCCCACGATGTTGACCTCGGTACCGACGGGCAGTGTGTCATCCAGGGACTCGGCCTCCCACAGTTCACCGTTGACGAACACATGGCCACGTGGCGTCAGCGCGGCCCGCACCGCNNCGGTGGTACCCACCATGCCTTCCATGCCGGTCGCAGGCTGGCGCTGTTGGGCCTGCAGCCCTTTGGCGATGGCAAACACGAAGAACGCGGCCGTGAGCAGCGCCAGCGTGATGATCGTGCCCCACGGTATTTGGATGAATGGTACGTTGAACAAGATTGCAGCTCCTACCACGAACGACAGAATGCCGCCCGCGGTGAGCGCACCATGGGTTGGTGCTTTGATATCCAACACGAACAGCACGAAAGCCAGGATAATGAAGCCCAGGCCCGTCCAGTTGGCCGCGAGGGTGCCCAGCGCATAAAAAGCAAGCAGAAGCAGCACCACACCTACGATACCAGCCACGTAACCGCCGGCCGACAACTCCAGGAGCAGCGCGTTCAGACCGAGGGTCAGCAGAATGGCCGCAATGGCCGGGTTAGTGATGACGTTGAGAAAATCGTCGATCGGCCNCAGGCGCTGCTCGTTGACCGTGACCCCGTCCGTATGCAGCACGCGTGTTTCGCCCTGGACAGTCACTTCATGGCCATTCAGCTTCTGAAGCAGATCGGGCAGGTCGGAGGCCACAAAATCGATGACGCCCAGCGCGGCGGCCTCGTTGGCCGTGGCCGCACGTGCTTNTTCGACCGCTTCACGTGCAAACGTCACCGCGGCCGTACCTCGCCGCGCCGCCAGGTTTTCGACGTCCGCGGTCAGAATGTTGATCAGCTTGGACTTGATAGTCTCTGGCAGGTCCTCACCGCCACCGCCGACCGGGCTGGCCGCCCCGATGCTGCTGCCCGGCGCCATCGCGGCCACGTGGCCGGCCAGGGTGATGAAGGTGCCGGCCGACCCGGCGTGCGCGCNCGGCGCGACATAAACGACTACAGGCACCGGCGCCTGCAACAGGTCCTGGATGATGGTCTGCGTCGNCTCGACGCTGCCGCCCGGAGTGTCGAGCCNCAGGATCACAGCTTCGGCGCCGGTTGCCTGCGCCACCGCCAGACCACGTTCGATGTAGCGCTGGAGGATCGGCGTGACCGGGCCTTCAGAACGCAGCAGCACGACCTGCGGCGCCGTCTCCTGCGTGCAGCGCCAGTGGCCGGGCCAACAGGCTGGGAAGCAGCCCCAGCAGACACAGTATGATTGTTGCCCACCGTACCGTCGTGCGCATGATCGTCTCCGGGCAGATCGAAGTCGCTACCACTGCAGCCATTATAGCGCAAGAGTGGGCTGACGGCAAGGGTTTGCGCCCGGCGCCTGGCAGCCGTTTGGCGTGTGCTTTGGGCGCCGTCGCGCTATGCTATAATCGGGGAGACGCCAAGACCGTGGCCAATCAGATTCTGCAGAGGTCAAGATGCCGGTCGACTTTCAGCTGGGTGACATCGTTCGCCTGCGCAAGGTACATCCCTGTGGCAGTTACGAATGGGAAGTGGTGCGACTGGGCGCGGATATTGGGATTCGCTGCCTGGGCTGCCGCCGCCGGGTGCTGCTGGAGCGCCGCGAACTCGAGCGGCGCCTCAAGACATTCGTGCGCCGCGCCGAGCCGCCGGGTGACGTGGGCGTCAGTGCATAACACGCAATGTGCTGCCGGAACCTGTTGACAAGATCGTGCTCTGGTGATAGCATACATAACGCGTTATCTGATCGTGCGCAATCTCAGGGCCGCAACATAATCACTGGTTGGAATTCCCTTCTGTATCGGCAAAGTTGCACCACCTGTTTCGTTGCGGCCCTTACGATAAGGAGTCGCTATCTTGAAGCAACTGAAGGAAATCCAAGATGCCCTCCAGGCCGCAGACCTGGATGGTTGGTTGTTGTACGATTTCCGCGGCCTCAACCCGATTGCGGTCCGCCTGGCCGGCCTACCGCCCGAGGGCCATTTTTCGCGCCGCTGGGCTTACTGGATCCCGGCCCAGGGACAGCCGGCCTGGTTGCTGCACCGCATCGAGATGGGGCCGTTCCTGAACCGCCCAGAACGGTTGGTGCCCTATGTCAGCTGGCAGGAACTGCGCCANGGGCTGCGATCGCTGCTGGGTGACGCCCGGCGCATTGCCATGGAGTATTCGCCGCAGAATGCGATCCCCTACGTCTCACGCGTCGATGCCGGCACGATCGAACTCCTGCGCAGCCTCGGCTACGAGGTGGTGTCGTCGGCCGACCTGGTGCAGCTCGTCGAGGCGCGCTGGACGCCGGCCCAGCTCGCACAGCACCGCGAAACGGCGGATCAGCTCAACCAGATCAAGGATGAGTGTTTTGCCTGGTTGAGCCGCGANGCACAGGCTGGGCGCACACCCGGTGAGGTGGAGGGGCAGCAGTTCGTCATGCGGCGTTTTGCCGAACTCGACCTGGTGACCGACCATCCACCCATCGTCGGCGTCAACCAGCACAGCGGTGACCCGCACTACGCACCAACGCTCGAACGCCAGTTCATGGTCAAACCGGGCGATTTTGTGCTGTTGGACCTGTGGGCCAAACCGAACCGGCCCGACGCCGTGTTTGCCGACATCACCTGGACAGCGGTCGCGGCGGCCCAGCCGACAGCCCGTCAGCAGGAAATCTTCGGCATCGTNCGNCCCGCGCGTGATGCCGCGGTGCATTTCATCCAGCAGCGGGTTACGGCGGGTGAGCCGATCCGCGGTTACGAGGTGGACGATGCCTGCCGGGGTGTGATCGCCGCGGCCGGCTACGGCCCCCAGTTCATCCACCGCACCGGCCACAGCATCGACACCAGCACGCACGGCAATGGGGTCAACATCGACAACCTGGAAACGGAGGACCGCCGCCACCTGATCCCGGGCATCGCCTTTTCGATCGAGCCTGGCATCTACCTGCCCGATTTTGGGGTGCGCAGCGAGATCGACGTCTATGTGGGTGAGGGGTTTGCCGAGGTTACGACGCAACCGGTGCAGCAGACCATCGTGCCGCTGCTGCCGGCGTAGCTGCGGCTCAAATACGCGTTCGCCAGGCGGCCGCGCCCCAGGTGCGGGCTTCTGCTTGCCAACCTGATTCGTATCAGGTCACGAACCGTCGCGGACTGGTAGACTATCACAACTCATGGTACAATGCCGTACCACACGCCCGGCCCGGCCGGGCTTGTACGGTGGAGTTACCATCGTACAATTATCCTCAAAGCGGAGGTGTATGATGAACACAGTGGATTACATCGAACTCGACGAGACCTATGGCGCCCACAACTACAAACCACTCAACGTGGTGCTTACGCAGGGTCAGGGTGTATGGGTTACCGACATCGAGGGCAAACGTTACCTCGACTGCCTCAGCGCCTATTCGGCGGTGAACCAGGGGCACTGCCACCCCAGTATTGTCGACGCGGTCGTACAACAGGCGCAGACACTCACCCTGACGTCACGCNNGTTTCGCAACGACCAAATGGGCCCGTTCCTCAAGGAGTTGTGTGAGCTGACCGGTTATGAGATGGCGCTGCTGATGAACACGGGCGCCGAAGCGGTCGAAACGGCGGTCAAGGCGGCGCGCAAGTGGGGGTANCGAACGGCGCGTGTAGCGCCCGATGCGGCCGAAATCATCGTGTGCAGCGACAACTTCCACGGCCGAACGATTACGATCATCAGTTTTTCGACNCGGCCCCAGTACCGCAACCACTTTGGCCCCTTTACCCCGGGCTTCAAGGCCGTGCCGTTTGGTGATGCGGCGGCCCTGGAGTCGGCGTTCACGCCGAACACCGTCGCCTTCCTGGTCGAGCCGATCCANGGGGAGAGCGGCGTACACGTGCCNCCGGCCGGCTATCTGGCCTGGGCCAAGGCGCTGTGTGAGGAACACGACGCCCTCTTCATTGCCGACGAGATTCAGTGCGGCCTGGGGCGCAGCGGTGCACTCTTTGCCTCCTACGCCGAAGGGATCAAACCCGATATGATGATCGTGGGTAAGGCGCTGTCGGGCGGCTGCTACCCGGTATCGGCCGTGCTGGCCAGCCGCGACCTGCTCAGCGTCTTCCGGCCGGGTGATCACGGCAGCACGTACGGCGGCAACCCGTTGGGGTGTGCAGCGGCNGCGGCGCTGCGCGTACTCGTGGACGAAGGGTTGATCGACAACGCGGTGGAGATGGGCGCCTACTTCCAGGAGCGGCTGCGCGCGATTCCCAGCCCCTTCGTCAAGGAGGTGCGCGGGCGGGGCCTGTTTATCGGCGTGGAACTGCACGCCTCGGCCGGCGGCGCCCGGCGTTTCTGTGAGGCCCTCNNGCGCCGCGGCCTGCTGTGCAAAGAGACGCACGAGCACGTGATCCGTTTTGCGCCCCCGCTGATCATTACCCGTGACGAAATCGACTGGGCCATGCAGTACATCGAACCGGTGCTGTTGGGCCAGTTCGAGGCGCGCCGCAGCTGGCTATGGCCGCGTAACCTTGCCAATGTCCCCGGCACGACCCGCCTGAGCTTCGACAGCGGTATTGGTTTGGGTCGTGTCGGGGATGTGCGCGAAATTTCTACCCCAATCTTCGTTAACCCCTTCAAGAAGAGGCTGCGTGCGATGCGGCGCGCGCGGCAACCGTCTGGCGGTCCCGCCGTCTTTGCACCCTGGCCCAGCCGGCCGAAAGCACGTCGAGGCATGAAACTCGGATTTCCCGTGGCGGTCAACAGCCGCCCCACCCTGCGCGCTTACGATGCCCGTTCAACGGCCGCGCTCGCNCGGTCAGGGCCGCACCTGAGCGTTAGCCTGGCCTACCTGCACGACATTCTGCGTTTCCTGACGACCGCCCAGATCCGTTTTTACCGCCTGGCCAGTCACCTGCTGCCGACGGTGGCGGCCAACACATTGCCGCTGACCTTGCAGCAGTTGGCGGAATGCCGGGCGGAGCGCAGCACNCTCGGTCAGGTGGCCAGCGCAGCTGGCATACGCCTCTCGCTTCACGCCGATGCGAGTATCGTGCTCAACAACCACGACGAACAGTCCGCGCAGCGTAGCGTCGATCGGCTGACCGGCCTGGCCGCGCTGCTGGACCACCTGGCGGTTGGCCGTGAGGCGGTGGTAATCGTGCATGTCGGCGGNGCCTACCGCAACAAAACGGTGGCCATGGCCCGCTTTTGTCGAGCTTTCCGGCGGCTGCCGCCAACGGTGCAGGCCCGCGTCGCCGTCGAGCACGACCACGACCGCTACTCGCTGCTCGATACCTGGCAGATCCACCGTGAAACGGGCGTCCGTCTGGTCTTCGACCGCCTGCACCACCTGCACTTCAACCCCGAGGGCCTGGACGAGATCGAGGCCCTCGCCCTGGCCCTCAGCACATGGCCGCATGGGGTGTGTCCCAAAGTCCACTTCACTTCGCCGCGCACGGAGTTCAACCAACTCACCGCGGCCGAACCGGGCGGCGCCCAGCGCCGGATTCTGCGCCCCGCGCTGNNGACACAGCACGCCGACTACGTCAACCCATTCNNAGAATTCATCGACTGGCTGCGGCGCGCGCGCNNCGGCCTGCCCGACTTCGACATCATGCTGGAGGCGCGGGCGNNCGACCTGGCCCTGCTGCGCCTGCGCGCCGACCTGCGCCAGTTCGCNCCGATTTGGCAGTGGTGGTCATCTGAATTCAGGTTTTCAACCAACCCCATCGCTGGCAGGAGAAAAACCCANATGATCACACCCCTCGACCTGGCGCAGCTGCCTACCCCGGGTAAACAGCGGGTCCTGGTGGCCGTGCTGCCCTCGCCGGCCGACCTGACCCTGGCCGACCAGCTCGGCTGGTACCGGGTGCCGTTGGCCCACGCGCCGCCACAACTGGGCGCCGATTACCTGGCCTTCTACCAGACCGGCGCATTCCCCGCCGGTGAGCGCTGGCAGGTCAGTACACTGGCGGTGATCCGTCGCGTGCGCATCACGACGCGGGCCGAGCTGCTGCCGGCCGAGGCCGATCANCCCCGGGCGCAAGCCCGCTATTTCCGGCTGGACATCGGCCCCCGCCTGCCGCAGCCGATCCCCAGCCGGCGTCTGCGCCGCATCACCTTCATCCCCACGACCCTCGCCCGGCTGCTGTCCGCCCGTGAAATCAACGATCTGTGGGACAAGGGTCAACACCAGGACCGACTGTGGCACGCCCTGCTGGAAGCCGGCCTGGAGGCCGAACGTCAGCTGCCGTGGGGTGAGGAGGAGGCGGATGAACCATGGCTGTTGGCCGACGACGGCGCGCGGCCGGCGATCGATTTCGGCTTTGCCGGCCCGCGCGGCCGGTTGGCCGTGATGTGCCCCAGCGACCAGGATTCACATCCAACCCAGGTGCGCGAACCGGTGGAGTGGGTGTACGACCTGGCTGCGGCCGGCTGGCAGACGATGTGGCTGAGCGAGCGGCGTATCTGGCAGGACCTGGCGGGCTGCGTGGAGGCCGTGCGCCGCGGTGGAACGACTGGCAGAGGGAACGTAATCAGGCCGATGCGCACCTGGGTGAAGGCCGGATCCCAGGCCGTCAGAGGGCAACGCCCGTCACTTCACGATCCAATCCAGGCACAGGTCGACGCGCACGTAGATGCCGCCGTAGCCGCAGTTGGTAAAACCGCCGCGTGCGCCGCGCGAGGTGGCGCCCAGCAGGAGGTATTCCCCGTCCGGGTCCTGGATGTACAGGGGGCCACCGCTGTCACCGCGGCAGGTGTCGGTCAGCCGGCTGTGGTGGCCGGCGACGACTTCGCGCCCGGCCAGGCAACCGTAACGCTTGGGTGCACCGAGTTCGCCGCAGTCACGCGTCATGATCCGGACTGTGTCGGGCGTGCGCCGTTTGATGCCGTACCCCAGGAAACCGTCAGAGTCAACGGTGCCAAACCCGACGGCGATCGCCTCCGTCGCGGCCGCGATGTCTGCCGCCTGGGCCACGCGGCGTGGGGTGACGGTACTGTCCTGGGCCAACACCAGCACTTTGAGGTCGACTTCGGGGTGGGAGAACATCGCCTGCACCGCGATGACCTCACCCTCGGCGAGACGCGTCACGTCGTTGCCCTTCAGGAAGACACGGCTGACGTTCTTGCAGTGGTCAGCGGTCACCACGACATTGGGGGCAATCAGCGTGCCGGTGCAGCTGAGGCGGTCGTCGCTGCCGACCGCGACACAATCGGGAAAGTCGGTGGTTGGCACACCGTTGACCACCTCTTCCCGGGCCGCTTCGCGCACGGCTGTCACGATGACCGGCCGTTCGATGGGCAGCCCGGTGGTGGGGTCGATATCGAGTTCAGTGGACGGTGCAGTGGTGGGCAGGTGATGCAGCGTATCGCGGATGGCGGCCACTTCGGCCTCGATACGATCCAGGCTCCGCAGAACGTTTTGGATCTCGTCCATGGTTTCCTCCGGCGACGATTGTAGTAGTTCAGTGGGTTGGGCGGTTGAAACCGCGGCAGCGGCGACAAGGCCGGCCTGCACAGGCTGGGCGGGCATCGACGGCGGGCGCACAGCCTCAAAAAACGGGGTTCGTGGGGACGGGTGACCGTCCCCACGAACCAGGGTTGCAACGATCAGTCGCTGGCCATGATGAAGAGCGGACGCATCTCGAAGCTCTTGTAATGTGGGCGCAGGCGATCGGGGTTGTAGTACTTCTCGACGTTGACGACCTTCTTGCTGCTGGTGACCACTTCGATGGGCATATTGTCGTAACGACCGTTCTTGAGCACCACCAGGCGACCGTGGATCCCCTCGAGAATCAGGTCGAGCGCCAGATTCCCGTAGGCCATTGGCACGATCGAGTCGATCGCGTCGGGGTCACCGCCGCGCACCAGGTAACCCAGCTTCTGGTTCACCACGTTGATCGGCTTGCCCTTGTTGTAGTTGGCCGACAGGTCCCTGAGACGGTCGGAGACGATGTCACCGATGCCGCCCAACTTGGCGTGGCCGTAGGCGTCGCGTTCCAGGCTCTGGTAAATCATCTCTTCGCCCTCGAATTTGGCGCCCTCGGAGACCAGCACGACGGAGTATTTGCTGGGGTTACGGTAGCGGTCTCGACCAGGACCGGTCAGGCGGTCGATGTTGAACTTGCATTCGGGAATGACACAGCGGTTGGCCGCGCCGGCCATCGTCGGCAGCATCGCGGTGAAGCCGGCGTAACGCCCGAACACCTCCATCACCAAAAAGCGCTCGTGCGAACCGGCCGATGTACGCAGGATGTTGGTCATCGCGATGGTTCGGGTGACGCAGGTGCTGAAACCGATGCAGTAGTCGGTGCCAGGCACGTCGTTGTCCATGGTCTTGGGAATGGCTACAACCTTGACACCCTCTTTGTACAGCCGCACACCGTAGCTCAGGGTGTCATCACCGCCGATCGGAATCAGATAATCGACCCNCAGCCAGGCCAGGTTTTTGAGAACCTCGGGCGTCAGGTCGTTAGTCTCGTTGGCGTAGGTGTCCCGCAAATGGGGCGGCACGCTGCCCGCGGGGACGTGGCTGGGGCGGGTGCGCGAACTGTGCAGGAAAGTACCGCCCGTCCGCCCGGCTTTGTTGACGATCTCTTCCGTCAAGATCTGGAAGTTATCGGAGTTGTCGTAGTCCTCGTCGCGTACAATATCGATCGTGCCGGCCCACCNCCGGCGCAGGCCAATGACCTGATAGCCTTCGCGCAGGGCACGAATGGTCACGGCACGGATGGCCGGGTTCAGCCCCGGCACATCACCGCCACCGGTGAGGATCGCAAGGACCCTTTTTGCGATTGATGTTCAACATGAGACCTGTCTCCATACGATACGAATAAAATGCATGGGTGCGCCCGGTGCACCCCACAGCGTGGGCAATCGAGCCACGTCGGCACAGGGGCATGGTTCGGTGACGCCATGGCCGAAACGGAGAGGTTTGGGCCAGGCAGGTTCCCCACACCGGCGCCACGTGCGCCTGTCCACGTCACGAAGTATAAACGCACCCTGCTAACAAGTCAAGCACACCCATCCAAAACAAATTGTAAAACAAATTGACAGTCGGGTGATGACCAAAGTACAATGCATACGTAGGGCGCCTGGCGCACCTGTCGCCATCGATCGAACGTCATCGATGCCGATAATCCAGCCCAGTGACCTGCGCGGATGCGTGATTGAAGGGAAAAACCATGCTCACTGAAGATCGAATGGACGACTCACCGGATGCCATCACACCGGACGCGGACACGTTGGACGAATACCCCGCACGATCGCCCGACCGGTACCGCAGCCGGCGGCGTCCGAATGCGTTTGGCTGCCTGCTCCTGATCACCGGTGCGCTCTTTGGGGCATTGTTCGTGTTGGGTATGCGGGCCTACTTCCACATCGCTGCGCCGGATATCGTGTCACTGACGATGATTGGTTTCGTGGGGATCATGGCGCTGGGCCAGTTGATCGTTGGCGTGTGGATGTTGCGCGGTTCGTCGTCGGGCGCTGGTTGGCCGTGATTACCGACCATGAGGCGGGCCGGTGCACGTTACGTACACCGGCCCGTGTGCTGCGTTCAACTCGGATGGTTATTCCTGACGGCTCAGTGGGTACGCACCCTCGGCGTGCCCAAAGAACCCGGCCAGGCCGCTGGCGGCCGTTTAGAGCCTATCCGATAACCGGAAACGCGCCACAGAGTTGTCCCGTGACGGTTATTCGGATAGGCTCTTCGTCGCGGCTGTTACGCAGCGTTTGGGGCCTACCCGCCAGAATGCCGCCATTGAGCGGTTATTCCGATAGGCTCTCAGTACTACAACCGTACCTGTCATGCTGAGGCCCGTCGTTTGGGCCAAAGCATCTGGTTTGCCAGCGCGAGACGCTTCGCTGGCGGTCTGGGATGTCGAAATCTGGCCGCAACACCGGCTCAACGTGACATTGCCAGCGAAGTACGGTTGTCGTATTAGTCGTCGCTCAGGTACTTGAACGACAGTTTGATCTTGGCACGGTAGGCCACGACCTTGCTGTTTTCGACCTGCATGTCGAGTTGCACAATTTCGGCAATCCGCAGGTCGCGCAGCGACTTCGCAGCCGTCTCGACGGCGTTGGCGGCCGCTTTCTCCCACGATTCGGTGCTGGTGCCTACCAGCTCGATGACCTTGTACACACTCTCACTCATGTGGTTCTCCTTTGTACCCTGTGTACGTACGCTTGCTCAATGCTGACCGGCACGGTCGGGCAGCGGCCACGGCAGGGGCCGGCTCGTGCCCGGCGCCTCTGGGCGGCACTCGGACAACGAGGCCTGTCAAGGCGGGGAACAGACTGGTTGTTGTCCCCATTATACAACACCTTTCCCGGCAAATCAATGCGGGTGGGTCTTGCGGATGTATTTCGGTTTGCGGGCGAACTCACCCTCCGGCTGCTCGCCAGGCTCACCGCTCTGGGTAAACGAAAAGCCTGTTCATTCGCCCTGCGCCTGTCGAAGGATGCCGTATCCGTTTGCCCTGCGCCTGTCGAAGGGCGGCTTACCCCCAACGTCACATGTACCCGGTTCTGCCTACCAGGCCGGCTCACTACCACCCGTATCGTTCCGCCGGTAGGGCGCCCAGGTGAGTGCGACCAGCTGGGGATCGATGTTGGTCTTTTTGGGTCGGATTTCGATCGTCTCCAGCGTCTCGCTCACAGGATCCATCTTGCTCTCCAGTGCCGCGATCTCCTGTTCCAACTCCGACTCCAGCTTATTGATCTGCTCCTGCACCGCGCGNNCCGACTCCTGGGCACGGCCGACGTCGCCCCNCTCACCCATCGACCGGCCAATCCCACGCCGCCTGGTTGANNTGGCTGTCGAACTGCGGCGATTCCCGAACAGGGCGCCCAACAGGCTGGAGCCGACAGTCACTGCCGTGTTCACTTGCGCCTGACGGGCCTGCGACTCCTGTTTGGCCACCGTCTGCTGGGCCTTGAGCAGCCTCTGCTCCAGGCTGTCGAGCCGGCTCTCGTAGCGCTTACGCAGGGCGGCGACAGCCGTGTCACGCTGTTCGCGCACGGCGTGCGCGGTGCGAATACGGAATTCCTGTTCGGTTTCGCCCANCCCGCGGACTAACCTGGTGCTGGGGCTGGAGAAGAGCCGCAAGGTCTGGTTACGGTAGAGCCAATCGACGAGGCCACGGCGCCAGTCGACATAACTCTTGGCGCGGTTGGCGGCCGGTGGCAGCTCGGCAAAGCTGGTTCCCGTCACCGGTTCCTTGTCGAGGTCGCTTACGGCCAGGTCGATCTTTCCGGCAGTTTCCCAGTCGACCGGTACGGCTTCTTGCGTAATGGGTGTGGCCCAGACGCCGCTTACGGTAGTGTCGATCTTGAACTTGGTATCGGTAAAGTGAACTCTGGCCGCACCGACCAGCAGCGGTTTGTAGAATGTACCCTCGGTACGACCGCGCAGCGGCACAAAATACTGCACGATTTCGGGTGACAGAGAGGGGCGGCTGCCCGCAGTTTGGGCGACGGCTGGTGCAGCGGCAGACGTTACCGCGGCCGATGACGGGGCGGCGACCGCAGTCGGGGCCTGCCGGGCCTTGTACGGATCCATGAGGCTCTTGATTTGTGTGCGCGTCAATGGGCCGCACAGGTAAGACATGACCCAGCGTGTGCTGAAAATAACGGGGGCATCGCCCCNGGCCTGATTCATCAGAAAGACGCGATTGCCCAGGCCAGCCAGAGTCTGTTCCATGGCTTGACGACTGAAAGTGCCAGCCGCGCCAGNCGCCGCGCCTTCCAAACCATCNNCAACACGCGCTTTATCGCGTTCGGTCTGCAGGCGGCCGATGAACCAGGTGCCAGCGTTGGAGAGGGCTTTGTAGTCGAGGTCCACCGGGTTTTGCGTTGCCAGGACCACGCCCAGGCCAAAGGCACGNNCCTGCTTCAGCAGAATGAGGAGCGGCTGCTTGGACGGTGGCATGGCGCTGGGCGGCAGGTAGCCGTAGATTTCATCCATGTAGAGCAGGGCGCGCAGGCTGGTGGTGCCTGATTGCGTACGCATCCAGCCCACCACCTGGTTGAGCAGCAGCGAGACGAAAAACATGCGCTCGGCATCGGCCAGATGCCCAATCGAGAAGATTGCGATCCGTGGTTTACCCTGCGGCGTATAGAGCATGTTTTTGATGTCCATTGGCACGCCCTCCAGCCAGGCGCTGAAGCCCGGCGAGGCCAGCAGGTTGTTCAAGGACATGACCAGGGCAAAACGATCCTTGGAGGGGTAAAACGATTCCAGGTCCAGCACGCCGACTTTGGTGAGCGGCGGATTCTGGATGTCCTGGATCAGCCCGGCCAGGTCGACATCCTGCCCATCTCGCCAGCGGTTGGCCAAAATGTTGGACAGCAGGATGTGCTCCCGGCTCTGCAGGGNGTCGGCCTGAATGCCGAGCAGTCCCAGCAGGCTGGTCACCGTGGTCTGGATGCGCTCCTGCAGGAGTTCACCGTCATCGAGAATGTCAGCGGGCGGGGCGGCGAACGAAGCCAGGATCGACACGGGGATTCCCGCCGAGCTGCCGGGCGTGTAAATTGCCAGATCGACGGTGTCGCGCAGGCGCTGGATGCGCGCACCATCCTGACCCCAGTCGGCCAGGCCCTTAGTCCACAACTGGGCCTGCTGCGCGGCATACTCCTCTGGAGACACGTTCTTTCTCTGGGCATCTTCAGCGTTGATCCATGGCAGAAAGTCCTGTGGTTGCAGGTTGGGGAAGGTCAGCAGCAGGTTGCTCAAGTCGCCTTTGGGGTCGATCAGGATCGCTGGGATGGCATCGATCGCGGCCTCTTCGATCATGCCGATGCACAGGCCGGTCTTACCACTGCCGGTCATACCAACGACGACGGCGTGGGTGACCAGGTCTTTGCTTTTGTAGAGGAGGAGGGGCTTGGAGCGCTTTGCNNTCGCGAGATCATACTCGCGGCCGAGATAGAAGACGCCTAGCTTCTCGAAATCTTGCATGGTTCGTTCTCTCCTGGTAGATGGGGCACAATGATACCCACGCGCTCCCGCAGCCGCGTTTGGAGGCGATCTGATGTTTGGGTGACTCCCAGCCTCGCTAGAATATGGGCTGCGCAGCATCGCTGATCAGTGCATTTGCGGGTATTATAATCGCGGCCGTATGAAACCGGAAACGCGGCGAACCGAGTTGCCGTCGAAGGACGTCCCCAGAGCGACTGAAGTCGCAACTACCTGCGCAAGCACCGTAGTGACGACTTCAGTCGTCCTCCAGAGCAACCAAAGTCGCAACTACCGACGCAAGCGCCGTAGTGACGACTTCAGTCGTCCTCAGAGCGACTGAAGTCGCAACTACCGACGCAAGCACCGTAGTGACGACTTCAGTCGTCCCCAGAGCGACTGAAGTCGCAACTACCGACGCAAGCGCCGTAGTGACGACTTCAGTCGTCCTCTCCAGAGCGACTGAAGTCGCAACTACCGACGCAAGCACCGTAGTGACGACTTCAGTCGTCCCCAGAGCGACTGAAGTCGCAACTACCGACGCAAGCGCCGTAGTGACGACTTCAGTCGTCCCCAGAGCGACTGAAGTCGCAACTACGAGGCGGCGCCGCGAACGGGGCTTGTCGCGGCTTACGCCGGTGGGTGTAACCCGGATTGGTGGGACCGCGTGGAACACGTGCGCCGGCCCGGCCAAAGCCTCGACGCCGTGTGCGTTAGGCGCACATGGGGGTTGCTGCGCCCATCCCCTGCGGCTTGATCGCGCCGGCGAGCCGTGGTACAATCCAGGTCACCATGACTCACGACAAACCACGTATCATTACGACCCTCCGTGAACGCCGCGCCATCGAAGCGGCTATCCGCGGCTCGGTCAGGTGGAGGGCGAGGACGAGCTGCGTACCCACGCCCGGCGTATTGCCCGGCAGGGGGCGCAGGTTCTGCCGGCAATGCTGGCGATGCTCGACACNACCCAACCCCAGGTTCGCACCGGCCTCGGTTGGATCGCGATTTACTGTTACGAGAGCCAACCACAGGTGATCNNGTCGACGCCCTGCGCCGCGGCGCTGGACCGACAGCGTAGCGACCAGGCACGCGTCACCGCCATCACCCTGCTCGAGCGCTTTTTGCAGCAAACACCCGATGAGTCGTTGNNTACGCACCTGGAAAACCCTCAGGCCCTGATGCTCAATTCGCTGCACGAGGTGCTGGATGCCGCGNNGAGTTCGCCCTTCGTTTATCTCGACTACTTGAAACGCGAGGCCCAGCCAACGGAGGTTGCGATCGACCTGATCGACGCCATGGATGGGCTGGAGCCGGTGCAGCGCCTCGAGCTGCTGTACCTCCTGGCCCAGGATGCGCGAAGCCGTNNGGCCATCGACGCCGTGCACGCCCTGGGGCGTATTCGCCTGCCACAGGCGGCGCATATGCTAGAGGTCTTGCGGTCCGCAGTGTCACCCGTGATTCTGCCCCAGGTGGAGCGCAGCCTGCGCAAGCTGCTGCTGAGTGGTGTGCCTGGCCAGCCCCTGCCCGATGTGCCGCCGGGTTGGCGTGCGCTGGTCAGCGGCATGGATGGCCATGGCAATTACGCAGTCTGGTTCGTTGCGCCGGCCCAGCCCATTGTCGGATCACTGTACAAACCCAACGAGGTCGATTTCATCGGCATCGTCATCAGCGACGACGCGGGGATTCGACGCTGCTTTGCCAATGGGACCATGCCGGACGTCCGCATCCCGACGCCACACCCCATCGGAACCCTGGGCCAGGTCCTGATTCCGCGCAGCGACCAGCCGCTGACCCTGCTTGAGGCGCCGTTCGACTATGGGCGAATTCTGGTCAGCATGGCAGCACAGCGCAACACCGACAGCCACCACCCAACACCACATGACTACCGCCTGCTCAATCAGGTGATCTGGCAGTTCGTGCCCCCGCAGCCGCCCCCTGCCAGAAATACCGCCTATGCCGCCGGACCTGGCNNGGTCGCCAGCCTGCGTCACCAGGCCGCGACGCTTCTCGCGCAGCGGACATTTTCCACCTGGTTCTTGCACAGCATCAGCGTGTACGGCGGCCGAACAGATCATGCGCGCCTACCCCAATACATCACCGCCGTTGGACGACATCCTCCTGCGGCTGGTGGTNNCACCCATTTCGATGCCGCCAGCATCACGACCTACCGACGCCGTTTGCAGATGATGGTGGGCTGGTTGGCCCTGGCCGGCGACTTCACCACCGCCGCGTTGGCCCGCCACCTCGCCACCAGTCTGCGTGAACCATCCGACTTGACCCACCCCTTCTTTTTAGAGTTGGCCTTCATCGGCGTCGAACGGGCCATTTACAACCTGCGGGCCGGCTACGACCTGCGCCCATCCCGAATGGCTGTAGGGGCATTGCACTTCATTACGGCATGTGGTATACTGGATTTGTCGTGCACCAGTTCGCAGCACCAGCCTCCCACGGCCCGTTGTTGTCGATCGTCTGTCCGTTATGCGCTTCGGAGAGGAGAATAGCACACACATGAAACGTATTTTGAACTGGGCCTGGCGCGGCCTGTTCCTCGACCCGGATGCTTACGAGGAAATGCGCCAGGGCCACAACCCGTTCGTCGAAGGGCTGTTCATGATTGTGGTCGTCACTGTCATCGTCGCCATTATCGGTCTGATCGGCACGTTCATTGGACGGCTGGCCAGCCCCGATGTTGTGGCTTTGCAGCAAACGATCCTTCAGGGATTACAAAACATGGATTGGTACCGCCAGATGGAAGTATTTGGCGGACCCGAAGCGATGAACCAGTTCCACCAGACCTTCAACCTGGTCTGGCAAGTGCTGNNGCCAACACGANNTTTTCCCAACCCCGCAACGGCTGCCCTCAACATCATTCTGCTGCCGCTGTCCATCATTATCGGCTGGTTGGTCTACGGTGTGATCGCTCATCTGGTGGCCCGCCTCCTCGGCGGTGCGGCTTCGCTGAGTGAGACTCTCGGTACGACCGCGTTTGCCGTGACACCTCAGCTGTTCAACGTGCTGCTCATCTTCCCCAACGTGGTTGTGGGTGGTGTGATTGGGACCTGGACGCTGCTCTGCCGTTACACTGCGCTCAAGACCGCTCACCAACTGAGCTGNGGGCGCGCCCTGACCGCCACCATCCTGCCCGTCGTCATTCTGGTTGTGATCGGCATCGGGCTGGGGTGCTGCTCACGGCACTACTCGGCAGTGCGCTGATGACCTTTTTGCGAGGGGTTTGCACAATGACCACCGAACTCAATCAGGCCAGCCTGACCGCGCCGCCGGGCAAGACCAACTGGCTCGACGTCGTGCGCGATATCTTCCTGTTGAAGACGTCGGTCTTCGTCCATTTCCGTGACAGCCAGAATGGTTTCCGCGCCGCCATCTTCTTGCTGATTGTGGTGACTTTGATTGCGAACAGCCTCGTGTTCGTCTGGGGCGGTACGCAGCCCGACCGCCGAGCTCGATACCATTTTGGACGGCATTCGCCAGGGCTTCCAGATGTCGAGCCAGATGGGGAGACGTGCCGCCGGCCATGTACGATGACATCATGGCCCAGATCGAGAGTGGTTTCGAGCTCGCACGTAACATCATGACCTTGCCCACCACGCTGCCACAGCCTATCCCGCACATTCTGGAAGCGCTCGGCGCGGCTGTCGACGCCCTTCGCCCGACTGGGCGCCTGGCTGACCTACTCGTTGTGGGTGTTGCTCTTTGCCCGGCTTTTTCTGAAGGGCGCGGGCGGCCTGCGCGGTTTCCTGGCCGCGACGGCCCTCTACAGTGTGCCCAACATGCTGAGCATCCTCTCACCGGTACCGTGCATTGGCGCTGCTGGGCCTCGTGGGTGTTTTGTGGGGCTGGGCGGTGTATGCCAAGGGTACCGCGGTGGCGCAGGGCTGGGTGTTTGAACGGGTCGGCGCAGACGGCATGGTCGTGGGCGAGGATGTCCAGTGGAGCCGTGCCATTCTGGCGATGATTCTGCCGGCCGTTGTGCTGTTCCTCATCGTTGGCGCCATCGTGGCCGCAGCCTTTCTGTTTGGGGCCAGCAGTGTCAGCCGCTGAACGTCTGAGCATGGATCGACGGCATGCCTGAGCTGTTCACGGTTCGCACACCGCCCGATGCCTGGGAGACTCTACGCCAGCACCTGACGCCACGGTACCAGACCGAATCGATCGCGGTGGTCGATGCCCTGGATCGGGTGCTGGCGACAGAACTCAGCGCCACGCACGATCTGCCGAGTTTTGCCCGTTCCACCGTGGATGGCTTTGCCGTGATGGCGCACGACACGTACGGGGCATCGGCCAGCCTGCCGGCATTGCTGACGGTCGTGGGCGAGGTGCCGATGGGCCAGGCCGCCCCGCTGACCGTGCAACCCGGCGAATGTACAGTGGTGCACACCGGTGGTATGCTGCCGCCGGGCGCTGATGCCGTCGTCATGCTGGAGCAGACTGAGGTGGTGCGCGGGTAGCCGCCGGCCGGACGCCGCGCCGGCCGGCTTCCCGTACGAGATCGAGGTGTCGCGCGCGTCGCGGTTGGCCAGAATGTGATTCAACCCGGTGAAGATGTACGGTACGGCGAGCGTATTCTGCCGGCCGGTCACCGCCTGCGGCCGCAGGACCTGGGCGGTTTGCTGGCCGTGGGGATCACCCGCGTTACGGTGGCCCGACCNCCGCGTGTGGCCATCCTTTCGCAGGGCGATGAAGTGGTGCCGCCCGATGCGGCGCCCGGCCCTGGCCAGGTTCGCGACATCAACAGCTACACGCTGGCCGCCCTGACCCGCCGCGGGGGTGTGCCGCACCTGCTCGGCATCGCCCCCGATCGTTATGCCGACCTGCAGGCCCTGGCGCAGCAGGGCTTCGCGCACGCCGATGTCCTCGTGATTTCGGCGGGCGAGCCGGTCAGTGTACGCGATATGACCGCAGCGGTGATCCAGACCCTGGGCGAACCGGGCATCCTCGTGCATGGACTGAGCGTGCGGCCCGGCAAGCCCACGATCCTGGCCGTGTGTGAAGGCAAACCGGTGTTTGGCCTGCCCGGCAACCCGGTCAGTGCAATGGTCATTTTTGACCTGGTGGTGGCGCCGACGTTGCGTATGCTGCAAGGCGAGCGGGCCCGGCGTTGTGCACGNATGCCGGCCCGCCTGTCCCGCCCGCTGGCGTCGNNGTCAGCGGGCGAGGATTACGTACCGGTGCGTCTCACCTGGCGCGGCGGTGAACCCTGGGCNCGGCCCATTTTCGGCAAATCCAACCTGATCTACACCTTGATCCAGGCCATGGGTATGGTCAAAATTCCCATCGACAGCACCGGACTGCATGAGGGGGCATGGGTGACTGTTGCCCTCTATGCATGAAACGGATAGGACGGTGATGACCTCCAACCTATCGACCGCGCCCCAGACGAAGAGCCACGGGATACGGTCATACCATTCGGAACCCGCCTCTTTCCGCCGTTCAACCATGGACTTGGTCAGCGGCGTATGCGCCGTTTTGTGCGCGCTGCGCGGGGTCGAGGGCCTGATCATCCTCACGCACAACGACCCGGACCCCGACGCGGTTGCCAGCGCCTGGGGCATTCAAACGCTGCTGGTGGCTGAATTGGGCATCAAGCCGCGTATCGTGTACGGCGGCATCATTGGGCGCGCCGAAAACCGGCCTCGTCCGGGAGTTACAGATCGAGCTCACGCACGTGGACGGCCTCGATTGGCAGACGGTGGGGGCGCCATCCTGGTCGATACGCAGGAGCGCGCGACCAACCATGCCCTGGCGCCCGGCGTGCCGCCGGTGGCGGTGTTCGACCACCACCAGCGCATTCGCCCACGTCAGCGTATACCGTTCCGTGACGTGCGTGTGCGTTACGGCGCAACGTCGACGCTGGTCACCGAGTACCTGGTCGCGGCCAACNNTTACCCCCAACCCGCATTGGCCACCGCGCTGTTCTATGGCATCAAGACCGATACCCGCGGACTGGCGCGCGGTGCGACCGATTGTGACGCCTGGGCCTACATGATCCTGCTGCCGCTGATGGACCGCAAGTTACTGGCCGCCATCGAGCAGNNGCGTGTGCCGCGGGCCTTCTTCCAGGTGCTCAGCGATGCCCTGGCGCGTACCGTCCTGTACGACAACGTGGTATTGGCCAACCTGGGCAACCTGCTGCGCCCAGACATGGCCGCGGAGATCGCCGATATTCTGTCGCGCCTCGACCACGCGGGTTGGGTGATCTGCATGGGGCGCTATCAGGCGCATGTGGTGCTGGCTGTGCGTACCTCACTGCCCCAGGCCAACGCCNNGCGCCTGGTGCAGCAGGTGGTGGGTGACCTGGGCGGCGCNGGAGGCCATACCCACATGGCCGGNGGACGGGTCCGCCTGGGTTCAGACCCAGAACGCCTCGAGCAGGAACTGCACAACCGCTTCCTGCATGAACTCGGCGTCGAGCACGCCGTGGCCCAGTCCCTGATTACGTGAAGGACACAACCGTGGCACGTGATTTTTACCTCGAAGATATCAGCCTGGACGAAGCGGTCNNGCGCTGGTGGTCAGCACTGGCCNNCGCTGGGGCCGATCAGCCGCTGCCCGGCGAGTGGGTTCCGGTCGACCAGGCGTGCGACCGGGTAACGGCTGAACCGGTGTGGGCCGTGCTGTCTTCACCCCATTACCATGCGGCGGCAATGGACGGTTACGCGGTACACGCGGCATCCACCCGCGGCGCCAGCGAAACGTCACCCCTGCGACTGCGCGTTCCTGCCGAGGCCGTGTACGTCGATACCGGCAATGCCCTGCCGCCCGGTTTCGATGCCGTCATCATGATCGAGGACGTACACCTCGTCGCCGCGACGGACGATCAGCCAGGGGCGCCCGGGCAGCAGATCGAGATTCTGGCCGCGGTTCCGCCCTGGCAGTACGTGCGCCCCATNGGGGAAGACATGGTGACCGGCGAGCTGGTGCTGCCGGCCAATCACCGCCTGCGCCCGCAGGACCTGGGCGCCGCGGCCGGCAGTGGCCACAGCCAACTCTTCGTGCGCCGTCAACCCCGTGTCGCCATTCAGCCGACGGGTAGCGAACTGGTGCCGCCCGGTCACCCGCTGCAGCCGGGCAATGTGGTCGAGTACAACTCGATTGTGCTGGCGACGATGGCGCAGGGCTGGGGCGCACGGGTGACACGCCTGTCACCGGTGCCCGACGATTTTGCGCAGATCAAAGCGGCGGTCAGCCAGGCCCTGGCCGACCACGACCTGGTGGTGATCAATGCCGGTTCGTCGGCCGGCTCGCACGATTTCAGCGCTGAGGTGCTACGGGACCTGGGCGAGGTTCAGGTGCACGGCATCGCCATCCGACCGGGCCACCCCGTCATCCTGGGCGTGGCCCAGGGTAGGGCGGTGGCTGGGATCCCAGGTTACCCGGCCAGCGCCATCATCACGTTCGACCTCCTGGTCAAACCGCTGCTGGCCCACTGGCAGGCTACCCTGCCGACCCCGCGTCCCACACTGACCGCTCAACTGACGCGCAAAGTTCTGTCGCCGATGGGCGAGGATGAGTTCATGCGCGTGGCAGTGGGTCAGGTGGGCGAACGGGTCGTTGCCACCCCTCTGGCACGCGGGGCGGGGGTGATCATGTCGCTCGTCAAGGCTGACGGGATCGTGNNCGTACCGCGTTTTAGTGAGGGTTACCACGCCGGCGACGCAGTCACGGTCGAGCTGTGGCGCGAGCCAGCGGCCATTGCCCGCACCATCGTCGCGATCGGTAGCCACGACTTGACGCTGGACGTATTGGCCGACCACCTGCGCCGCCAGTACCCGCACCTCACCCTGGCCTCGTCCAACGTTGGCTCGTACGGCGGGCTGCTGGCCCTGGGCCGNGGGGAAGCGCACCTGGCTGGCTCGCACCTGCTGGACGAAACGAGCGGCGAGTACAACATCGACTTCATTCGGAAACTATTGCCGGGGCAGCGGATCGTTGTTCTGGGTTTCGTCGAGCGTACACANGGGCTGATCGTACCACGCGGCAACCCCGCCAGNATCACGACCCTGCACGACCTGACGCGCCCGGACGTGGTGTTCATCAACCGCCAGCGCGGCGCCGGCACGCGTNNCCTGCTCGACTACCGCCTGCGCCAGCTTGCGATCGACCCGCGGCAGATCCAGGGGTACGAACGGCAGGAGTTCACGCATCTGGCGGTCGCGGCGACGGTCAAGAGCGGCGCCGCCGACTGCGGGCTGGGTATCCTGGCCGCGGCCCGTGCGCTGGACCTCGATTTCATTCCGCTGGATCAGGAGCGCTACGACTTGATCATTCCCTCNGATTTTTACCGCAGCGAACTGCTGCAGCCGCTGCTGTCCATTATTCGCAGTGACCTGTTCCGTGCCGCTGTCGAAGGNGCCGGGGGCTACCGAACCGCGCAGTTGGGCCAGGTTCTGGCTGAACTGTAACCGCCCCGCGGCTGGCGTCTGGCAAACGAAGACCGTCACCCAATCTTGGGTGACGGTCTTCGTTGGTGGTGCCCTGGTCCGACTCGAACGGACACGCCCAAATGGGCACAGGCCCTCAACCTGCCGTGTATGCCAATTCCACCACAGGGGCAGTATGGGCTGATTATAATCCGAAAGGTCAAAGTTGTCAATCATCGCAGTTCTGGTATACTCCGTTTTCATACGCGAGAACATGACATCCAAAGAGGACTTCGTGCATGGTTCGTATTGTTTGCGATTCGAGCAATTCGCTGCCGGATGAACTGCTGGCACGGCTCAATATTATCGAAATACCAGCCCTGGTCAATGTGCAGACCGCCCAAGGCGCCAGAAGTTACCGCAACAAGGTCGGNTTCTCGATCGATGAGTTCTACCAAATTCTGACCACCTCCGACAAACTGCCGACGACATCTCAGCCCAGCCCACAGGACTTCGCCGACGCCTACCGGCGCGTCGATGTGGGGGACGATATTCTATGTATTACCGTTTCCGCCAAACTGAGCGGCACCTACGCGTCCGCCGTGGGAGGGGTTGAACTGGCGCCCGAACACAGAGTGACGGTGTGGGATGGCCACGGCGCGTCGTTGGACAGCGGTTTTCAGGTGATCGTGGCGGCCGAGATGGCGCAGCAGGGGCACAGCCTGGCCGAGATCGTGGCCAAACTNCCCCAGGTGCGCGAAAACACCTGGACCTTCTTTACGACGGAGAACCTGAAATACCTCGCGGCCAGTGGACGCGTGCCACGCCTGCGGGCCACCGTGGGTGACCTGCTGAATGTACGCCCCATCATCGAGTTCCAGCACGACGGCACGATCGAGCCGGCCGGCCAGATTCGCGGCCGTAAACGTTCGTTGGATGANGCGATCAACCGCATTTATCACCTGGTGGGCGATCGGCCGGTGCGCACCGCGATCCTGCACGCCAATTGCCCCGAGGAAGCCNNAGCCGGTTCGCCATCGAAGTGCGGGCGCCTCCACGCGGTCGACCTGGCCATCAACGAATTGGGCCCGGTTTTGGCGGCCCTGGCCGGCCCCCACACCATCGGCCTGGCCGCGTACGCACTGTAGACCCATGGGGAGCGAACGAGCGTGAAGCTGGCACTCGATGCGATGGGCGGCGATCATGCGCCGGGCGTGACGGTGGCGGGCGCGGTGGAGGCTGCGCGCGANACTGGGGTTGAGATTATCCTGGTCGGTATCGAAGGGACGATACGCCAGGAGGCCAAACACAAAAGCGATGGACTGCCGATCACGGTGGTGCATGCGCCCGAAGTTCTGGATATGACCGACCACGCGCCGCGGCCGCGCAGCAAACGCGACTCTTCGATGGCGGTGGGTGCGCGNCTGGTCAAAGAGGGTCGGGCCGACGCGTTCATCACCTGCGGCAACACCGGCGGCNNGCTGGCCACCGGCCTCTTTGTGCTTGGACGGATCCCGGGCATCAAACGCCCGGCCCTGACAACGATCTTCCCCAGCGGCGATGGTTTCTGCCTGCTGCTCGACATTGGCGCCAATACCGAAGTCAAGCCCGAGTACCTGCACCAGTTTGCCGTGATGGGTAGCATTTACGCGGAGCGGGTCTTCAAGATCGCGCGNCGCGTGGCCATCATCTCGAACGGCGAGGAGGAGGGGAAGGGCAGTGAGCTGGTCAAGGAGGCGTACCCTCTGCTGAAGGCGGACCCGGGTCTGCACTTCGTGGGCAACGTCGAAGGCAAAGACATCATCACCGGCACGGCCGACGTGATCGTCACCGACGGCTTCACCGGGAATGTTGTCATCAAACTGGCCGANGGGCTGGCCAAGTTCATGGTCACGGCCGTTGGGCGCAGCGTCAAGGCGCACCTGCCGCGCAATCTGGTCATTGGCGCCCTGCCCATGCTCGCCCTGGCAGCCTGGCAGGCGCATTCGGTGATGGACTTCCTGTTGAAAGCGGCCCTGGGTCTGGTGGCCGCGGCGGCCCTGCCGGCGGCTGCGCTGCTGCCTGGGCTGTTGGGTGTGCGTCGCCGGCTGGACTACACCGAGTACGGTGCAGCACCCCTGCTGGGCCTCGATGGCCTGTTGTTGGTCGGACACGGCCGCTCGAACGTCAGAGCCGTGCGTGGCGCCCTGCGCATGGCGAAGCGAACGGTCGAAGCGGGCACACTAGAGGCGCTGCGCCGCGGCATCGCCGAACGTACGAACCCGGTAGTGCAAGCCGCGGAACATTGAAAAGATTAGAAGATCGACAAGCCGTAGAGAGGAGTACCAATGATGCCTCCACTCCGTGAACGAATCAACCATCTGTCGGCCCCGTGCGCGCGCGTTGGTGAAGATGCTCGCCAATGGAGCCGATGCCGACCAGTTGAGTCACGCGCCGGAAATGTTCGACTGGGAAGTGACCGAAGCCCTGGCCCAACTCGACGCCGCGGATGAACCGCGCCCGCGTGGTGGTGACTGGCTTGGGTGCACTGACGCCGGTGGGCCTGACCGCGACTGAGACATGGCAGTCGCTGGTGGCCGGCCGATCGGGGATTGCCCGGGTGACTCAGTTCGACGCCAGCGCCTATCCCTGCCAGATTGCGGGCGAGATCAAGGGCTTCGACCCGCAGAATTATGGTATTCGGGTCAACGAGGCGCGACGCATGGCGCGTTGTGCGCAGGTGACCCTGGTCGCCGGCACCCAGGCGATGGCCGACGCCGGCATNTTCCTGGACGGAAGACGAAATGCCCGCGTGGGCGTCTGTATCGGGACGGGGTTGGGTGGATTCGACCTGGCGCAGGAGGGGTTCAAGGAGTACTGGCGNCACGGGGTGGCGCGTGTGCGCCCGCACGTGGTAACGGGGATTCTGCCCAACATGCCGGCCTTCTACCTCAGTCAGGCCTTTCACTGTAAAGGCCCGCTGTCGACGGTAGTTACAGCGTGTGCCGCCGGCACGCAGGCGATTGGCGAGGCGACTGAGATCATTCGCCGCGGCGCCGCGGACGTCATGCTGGCGGGCGGCGTGGAAGCCCTGATTGGACACCCCTTCTTCGGNGGTTTCACCGCGCTGCGGGCCATCTCGACGCGCAACGACGAACCGGAGCGCGCCAGCCGGCCCTTCGACGCCCAACGCGACGGCTTCGTGATCGGTGAAGGGGTCGCCATCCTCGTGCTCGAGCGCCTGGAACATGCGCTGAAACGTGGCGCGNNGATCTATGCCGAGATCCTGGGGCAGTCGGCCACGGCTGATGCGTACCACATTGCCGCGCCGGAGCCTGAAGGGGCCGGCGCGNNCGCGATGGCATCAGCCCTGGCTGACGCTGGCCTCAAGCCGCGCGATGTCGATTACATCAACGCGCACGGCACCGCCACCCCCTCGGTGACCCCAGCGAAACGCGCGATCAAGCAGGTGTTTGGTGAGTACGCCTACGACGTCGCCATCAGNCCCACAAAATCGATGATCGGGCATGCGTTCGGGGCCGGCGCCATCGAAGCCCTGGCCTGCGTCAATACCGTCTATCACGACACCATCCACCCGACGATCAACTACGAATACCCTGATCCAGACTGCGACCTGGACTATGTGCCCAACGTGGCCCGCCACACACCGGTGCGCGTNGGCCTCTCCAACTCGTTCGGCCTGGGCGGGCAGAACGCGTGCCTGGTCGTGGCCAAGTATACCAACCAGAATCATAACGGGAATCGAACACAGTATGCAGATTCACACCAATGAGCCTTACGTCAAAAAGCGCGCGGTTGGCGCAGTATATCACCTGGGCATCGATGGCTATTCTACTGGTGGGCGCGGGCATTTCGTTCTTTGCACCACAGTACGTGGCGATTGCCCTGATCTGCCTGCCGATCGGTTTTGTGGGTTCGAACATCGGCTCGGCCTACATGCGACGGTTTGTGCGCAAACCGCGGCCGGACGAGGAGCGGCGCAACCTGAAAGGCCTCGATGACCGCTTCGAGTTCTACGCCTGGCATCTGCCGGTGGCGAACGTGCTGCTGGGACCCAGCGCCTCGCGTTCATCGTGCGCGACGGATGGGGTGGTCAACGCCACCGATGGTAAATGGAAACAGCCGTTTTCGATGGGGCGTGTGTTCACCGTCTTTGCCCGNGAAGGNCTCGGCAACCCCACGCGCGAGGCCGCCGATGAAGCCAGTCGCCTCCAGAGTTGGATTCAGCAGAATCTGCCCGAGATAACNGGTCGGCTCAAGCCGGTAGTGGTGTTCACCAGCCCGAAGGTTCAGCCAACNCTGAACAACCCTGGCGTCACCGCGGTGGCCCTGGGCCAGCTCAGGGCCCTGGTGCGCAAATCGACCACCAGCAAAGACAAGCTGCCCGACGCCACACGTAAGCGCTTCAGCCGCCTGTTTACCGAAGCGGTGACCGGCAGCGCGCCGCGTAAGGCCAATGCTGCAGAATCAACGCCGGCGGAGTGTCGCACTGCACAGTGCGACACTCCGCCGGTGTGTTTGCCCCCTCAGAACCCCAGCCCACGCTCCTTCATACTCACGAACCGTTGATGGCCGATCACGAGGTGGTCGAGTACATCGATGTTCAACAGTTTGCCGGCTTCGACGATAGACCGCGGCGCGTACATCCTCGGGTGAGGGGCTGGATCACCGCTGGGGTGGTTGTGCGCGACGATGATCGCCGCCGCATTGGCGCGGATGGCATGGCGGAACAGCCGCCNCACCCGTACGACGGCCGTGTTCAGTGAACCCTGGTAGACCATCGGTACACCCAGAACCGTGTTGCGCGTATCGAGCAGAATCGTGCGCAGCTGCTCCTGTTCGAGCAGGCTCATTTCGGTCATGATGANGCCGGCCGCCTCGGCTGGCGAGCGCACCTGGGGGCGTTCCTGCGGCGACACCGTCATCAGGCGCCGGCCGAGTTCCAGCGCGGCCTTGAGCTGGGTGACCTTGGCCGGCCCCAGGCCTTTCTCCTGGCACAGCTCCTCGAAGCTGGCGCGNNCCAGGCCGCCCAGACCGCCATACTTGCCCAGCAGGCGCTGGCTCACGTGCAGCACACTTTCGCCCTCGATCCCTACCCGCAGCAAAATCGCCAGCAGTTCGGACGAGGCCAGCGCCCCCGCCCCATAGTGCTGCAAGCGCTCGCGCGGGCGTTCTGTCGTGGGCAGGTTGCGGATCATCAAGGTGTATGTGGATGGTGTGGTCTCAGACACGGGCACAGGTCCTTTGTATGGTTCGTCTGGCCGGCGCCGCCGTCGCCTGGAGGAGGTAAACCAAGGGCAACGGTTTACCTGCCGTCCTCCAGAACAGCCAGATCGGATTCTGCGCGAGGTTGTGTCGTGCTTTGCCCGGGTGAGTGGTCACCAGCCAGATGCTCATCCGGGGCAGGGTGGTGGTGTGGTGACCAGATTATACACAAAAGGCGCGTAGCTGGCAATAACGCGCCCCTGCAACCGTTGGCGCCGCCCGGTCGTTATAGCAACAGGATGTACCCTTTGGCGAAATTGCCCCCATGGGGTATAATCGCCCTGTTTTGTGATCCAACAGTGTGTCGGAGAGACCACCTGGCAAGCAGGCGGGGCACGACCGGTAGTCGCCGGCCGCGATCGTGGTACAGCATGTTGCGGCTGCATTCACATCAACACGCTCTCTCCGACAAACTGCCAGGTGAGGAGTTTAGATCGTTATGCCTTCAGATTTGATGAACACTGTCGGAACGGCACTGCAGACCATCGTGGCGCTGTGCGGGCTTTCCTGGTTGCGTTCTGGATTGCACTGGTGCTGTGGACGTTCCGTGACATGCGGCGGTCACGCGATATCTTCGCCACCCTGCTCGCCACGCTACTGGTGTTGATCTTTGGTCCCATTGGACTGGGACTGTACCTGCTGCTGCGGCCGCGCGAGACCCTGGCCGAGCACTACGAGCGGATGCTGGAAGAAGAAACGCTGCTGCGCGACATGGAAGATCAGCCAGTCTGCCCAACCTGCCAACACAAGCTGCAGCCCGATTGGATGCTGTGCCCACACTGTACAACCCAGCTGCGCCGGCCGTGCGAGTCGTGCGGGCGCCTGCTCGATATGGGCTGGAAGATCTGCCCGTACTGCGCCCAGGTTCCGGTTAATGCCGCAGCGCCAGAGGCCGTCGCGCCGCCCGCCCCGACTCCCACGCCGGTACGTGTGCCAGCCGTCGAGGGTGATGCGCCGCCGATCGACGAAGGTCGCTGGGCACGCCCCACGACGCGCCAAGCTGACACCCGAAACACCGGCGCCTGAATAAACGCACGCCGCGGCCACGTCAGCCATCAGGCATGCCCAGCGCAGAGCACTCGGACGATCCTCGCCGAGTGCTCTGCGCGTTGGGTGTAGGGCTCACTGCAGCGGGGCACACCTGGCGAATCGTGCGCACGACGCGTGCGATCTCGGCCCGCGCCAGGCTGGACGCGCTGGGCAGGTAAAAACCGCGCCGGCACAGGTCTTCGGNCGTAGGGAAGCGCTGGCCGCGGAAGGCCGCGAAGTAGACCGGCTGGCAGTGCATGGGGATGAAGAAAGTGCGGGTCTCGATGCCATTGGCCGCCAGGGCCGCACGCAGTTGATCACGGTTCAGGCCAAACTCCCGCTCATCGACCAGAATGCCGTACATCCAGTAGACGTTCGTGGCCCACGCCGCTTCCGGTGGGGTGGTAATGCCGGGAATGTCGGCCAACAGTTGGTTGTAGGTCGCCGCGTTGGCCCGCCGTAGTGCAACGAAATGGTTCAGCTGCTCCGTCTGGGCCAGGCCAACGGCCGCCTGCAGGTTGGTCATGCGGTAGTTGAAGCCGATATACTTGTGCCAGAAGTGGCGCTCGTGACTGAACGCATGGTCGCGCAGATTCCAGGCCAGGCGGGCGATGTGCTCGTTGTCGGTGGTCACCATGCCACCCTCGCCGGTCGTGATGATCTTGTTGCCGTAGAAGCTGAAACAGGCCGCATCACCCAGACCGCCGACGGGCCGCCCCTTGTAGCGGGCGCCGTGCGCCTCGGCGGCATCCTCGATGATCAACAGCCCGTGCCGGTCGGCCAGTGCGCGCAGGCCATCCATGTCCACCGGGTGCCCGTAGGTGTGCACCGGCAGGATGGCGCGTGTGCGCGGTGAAATGCGGGCCGCCACCTGCTCCAGGTCCAGGTTCCAGGTGTACGGTTCCGAATCGACCAGGACGGGCCGCGCACCGCAGTAGGTCACGGCGTTGGCGGTCGCGATCATGGTGAAGGCGGGGATGATCACCTCGTCGTCCGGCTCCAGGCCCAGGGTGGCCAGGGCCAGGTGCAGGGCTACCGTGCCGTTGGCGCAGGCCACGCCGTAGCGGGTCCCGCAGGCATCGGCAAAGGCGCGCTCGAACTCGCGGATGAAACGGCCGGCCGACGAAATCCAGTTGGTCTGCACACACTCGCTGACATAGCGCAGTTCGTTGCCGCTCAGGGTGGGTTCACAGACCGGAATGATGGGGCGGGTGGTATCGTGTTCAGAAATCGGCAATGGGGCGAATCGTGNGCGTGCAGTTCCGGGTCGGCCGGGAATTACGGCGGCCAGGTCCCNCATGTCGCTCAGTTCCAGCTCGTATGGTTTTAGCATTGTATCGTACTCCTCTCACGCGATGAGCGTCATACACAGAATTGGCGTAACTGTTCAGCCGGCCAGAACCCGGGTTCTGGCTGTAGAAACCCGGCTCCTTTGCTGTTACGAACAGGCGCTGTTTGACCGATCGGCGCCGGCCGCTATAATCGACCCTGGACCATGACAAACTCGCAACCCTTTTCGTCCCCACGCCTGGCTGGCCTGACCATCGTCATAGCGGTGGCGGTGGGCATGATCTACCTCTACGGACAAATCGACTATACGGTCGAACCGTACGCACAATCGGATCTGTACCACTACCGCATGATGGCGGCCGCGGCNCCGCGCCTGGCGCCGGCCGTGCAGCAGCCCTACGCGTTCCGACTGCTCGGNCCCTACCTGGCCGGCCTACTGGCCGGACCGGAGGTGTGGGGCTTTCGCGTGTTGACCGTTCTGGCCGCGACGGCCCTGGGTATTCTGTATTACCTTTTTCTTGACCGCCGCGGTGTTGGTCCGCCGGTCGCGGTCATCACGACGGTGCTGCTGCTCAGCAATAAACACCTGTTTGGCTACAACGTTTGGAATTATTTCCAGATCAATGACCTGCTATCGCTCGTTTACCTGGTGATCCTGTGGTGGGCGCTGCTCGAGACCCGCTGGATCGTCTTTGCCGTTACTCTTGTTTTCGGCGCCCTCACACGTGAGACGGCGCTGCTGATGATCCCGGTCGCCCTGGTTTACCTGTGCGAGCGTCAGCGTCTGGCCCACGAGTGGCGCAGGTTCGTGCTGGCCATTCTGCCTGGCCTGGCCTGTTTTGTCCTCCTGCACCTCATCATCCACCCGGTCGGTGGGCAGGATATGTTCAGCCATTTGTTACGCACGGCGCCCAAGGTGACTGAACCGGCCACCTGGTTCCGCCTGCTGGTCAACGCCTTCATTCCGGTCAGCCTGCTGCCCCTCATCTTNTGGCGGCACACCCTGGCCTTCCTGCGCCAGAACGTGGCTATGCTGGTCTTTCTGCTGCTGGTGCTGGCCAGCAGCTTCTTTGGCACCGACAACGAACGCCTGATGGCCCCCGCAGCCGTGATCTTCTACCTCTTGATCGCCACCATCATCGAACGTTACCTCTACCCCAACCGGTTGGCCATCGCCGTGCTCCTGGTGGGCGGCTTTTGNGCCAGTTGGCAGCANCTTCATGGGACGCTACCCCTGCCCAACCGTGANGCGACGCTGGTGCTCTCGCTCGGCGCACTCCTGGTGGTCAGCGGCGTCAGCGCGGTCGTGGGCTACCGTGGCTGGCGCCAGCGTTGAATGCTCAGCCGGCCGATGGTGCTGACGTACTTGCGCCCGCGCCGCACGTAATCCAGCACGTTGACCCCGGTCTTCGACTGGCCGCTGCGCCGCACGGTGCACACGTAGGGCACTTCNNCACGATGCGCACGCCGGCGCTGCGCCCGGGCCAGCAGGTCGATGCAGTATTCGCCGTAGTCGCCGCGCAGGTCGAACTGGCGCAGCACGCCCCGCCGGCCGGCGATGAAGCCGCTGGTGTAGTCGCGCACGCCAAAGCCGAGGGCCAGCGCGGCCATCAGGTTGATCGTACGGCTGAACGCCTGCGCCATCCACGAGTGCCCTGNGTNCCCGTCCCCCGGCACGTAGCGCGAACCGACCGCCAGTGCATAACCACCGCTGACGACCGCTTCGACCAGGTCACGCACGCGCCNGGGCGGCATCGAAANATCACAGTCCATCCAGACGACGATGTCGCCGTCGCTGTCCCGGATGCCGCGGGCAATGGCGCTGGTCAGGCCCGATTCGCCGATACGGCGCACCAGGTGCACCGCGCNGTCCGCCGCCTGGCGGGCAGCCACCACCTGCCACGTGCCGTCGGGCGAATCATCGTCGATCACCCAGACGTTGGTGGGGTAGTGGGCGCTGCTCAGCACGGCATCGATCAGCGGCCCGATGTTGTCACGCTCGTTGTAGGTTGGCATCACCACAGATACGGTGGGCGCCATTCAGAACCTCCGCCCTCTTGTCATGACGAACCGCACTCAACGCACGACCGTGACCTTGCCGCAGCTTATCGCGAGCCGAGCGCAATGCCATCCGGTGAGTGTAACTGCACCTCGACCCGGTAGTCTCCGGCGGGTGTCAGCGGGTTCAGGTTGACGTCGTAATCATCGCGCACCACCTCACCGACCACCCAGTGTGTCATGGGGTAGAAGTTGAGTGCACTGTCGCCGCGTGTCAGGCTGGCGCCCCACACCTGCCCCTGGTCGTCCACCAGGCGCACCACCGCCTGATCATCGGCGGGCAGCGGCGCCAGGGCCTGCCAGTACAGCGTGACGTGTGACCAACCACTGGGTGGATGGGCTGCATCGTCGGTCGCGGGCACCGGCCGGTGATCCAAACGACAACCGGCCAAGCGCACGCCCATCGGCCAGGGAGGTGCGTCGGGAAGCGCGGTCCCGTCGGGCGCGCGTCCAGNGCGGTAGCGCGTTGCATACCCCAGCACGGTAATCCCCGCCGGGTACTGCTCGGTCACCAGGGGAANACGCCCACCCAGCCACGCCCGCACCAGGTTCGCCGGGTCGTTCGCCTCCTGATGCGAGAGCACCAGCCACAGGGTGTCTGCCCCGGCCACCAACGGGTCCAACTGAGCTTCGACCTGATCTTCACCGACCAGCGGCGTTCCAAACGGGGCGCTGACCGGGGCCGGACCCGTGTGGTAGCGGTCGAAGGGCAGGTGCGCGTAGTCCACATGCACCAGGATGCGATCCCCTGGGGCGGCGTACTGGTTCAGGTACGCGGCGGCCGTGCGCCAGTCCTCACGCCGGTAGGCGGGGTCGCTGTGCCACACGTAGGGCAGGGCCAGCAGCGTGATGCCCAGCAGGGTTATGGCGAGCGCTGCCCCGCCGACGCGGGCCGCCCNCCAGAGCCAGTCTGCAGCACACGCCCAGGCGATGGCNNCGGCCGGCGCCAGGAAGATGAAGTAACGTGTTTCGGCGAATACAGTNNGCCGTCGCGCGAGCAGCAGGTTGCCCAGTAGCAGTGGAATGGCCAGCCAGGTCAGCAGGTACCACCGACGGCGNNCGACCGCCAGGCCCAGCAGTAATGCCAGGGCACTGATGATATCGACCAACGTCATCCACGCGGCTGACCACGGCGTCTGGCGCACGCTGTAGGCTTGCAGCAGGGTAACCAGGTTGGCGCCGAGGTGCGAAAACGGTTGCCCCGGCTGCGCTTCGCTGCCCGCCACCTGCCAGGCCGACCAGGCCAACGGCAGGAAGAGCAGCAGAACGATTGCCAGCGTCGCCAGGCCAACCCAGCCAATGCGCCGGCGGCTGAACGGGCGGCTGCCGCTCAACGCGGACGGCTGGGTCAGCGCCAACAGCCACCNAGACCCCGCCACCGGCAGCAGAAACGCGGCGAACAGGTAACTGTAACACGCAGCCAGCAGACCCACAACGGTCATCAGCGGCCAGAGGGCCGCGCCGCGGCCCGGTACGTCACTGTCGGCGACCAGGGTACGCAGCCAGGCGTAGAGACCGATCAACCCGAAGGTGGTGGCCGGCCCAAACATGCGGACTTCCTGGCTGTACCAGACCAGGAACGGGTTGAGGGCCACGAACAGACCGGCCAGCAGCGCCGCGCNGCGGCCACCGTCGCTCAGCCGGAACGCGATTCCGTACGCGGGCAGCACGGCCAGCGCCCCCAGCACTACACCGAGNNCGCGCACGGCCACGTCGCCCGTGCCCCACAGCGCCGTCCATCCGTGCAGGAGCAGGTAATAGAGCGGCGGGTGTTTGTCCTCGGTCAGCGTCAGGCCGACCCGGATGATCTCCGCGGCCGGTTTGTTGGCCCAGAACAGGCTGAACGCTTCGTCCAGCCACAGGCTGTGGAACGTCAGCGCCAGGCGCACGGCCAGGGCGAGCAGCAACAACAGCAGCGGCGCCGCCCATACCGGCCAGCGCCGGCCTACCCTCGCTGACCCGTTGCCGCCAACCGATGCATCGTCATCACGGTTTGACAGCCAAACAGTAAAGGGACAGACCCCAGGGCATGTCCCGCCAGCGCAGCCAGGCGGCCTCCCCGCAGTACTGCGAACAGCATCTCGTTCAGCCAGCGCGGGGCGGGCGCAGGTCGACCTCGGCCGCAGCGCCCAGCCAGCGGGTCTGTAACCGGCGGACGACCGACAGGGGGAACAGGCAACTGTTGGCGTAGGTCAGCCGGCGGACATACAAACCGGCGCTCTCGACCAACTGCCGCAGATGGCCCACACTCATGCGGGCGCCGGTACCGGCCGCCACATCGTAGGCGCTCTGCAGCCAGGAATGCGCGGAGACCCGCACGAGCAGCCGGCCGCGCCGCCGCAGCAGTTGGCCGCAGTGAGCCACGACGGCGCCGCTGTCCAGGCCGTGCTGATCGATGGCATCGAGCGCCAGGATGAGGGTAAACGCCTGCTCGGTGAATGGCAGCGCGGCCAGCGACCCCTGCACCAGGGTCAGTCCAGGGCGGCGTCGAGCATGGCGCAAGGCTACCGCGCTGAGGTCGAGGCCCGTTCGGCGCCGGGCCGGCAGCGTGGCCCCGGCNNCTTCCCCTCCACAGCCCAGGTCCAGGATGTCACCCTCGCCGCGCCAACCGTCCGCCTCGAGCAGGGCCTGCGTCGCCGCCAGCANTCCGCGGGTCCACCAGTGCCGGTCTCGTGCGTACAGCAGAGCGGCAGCGCCGCCGCACTCATGGCGCACCTGCGATGCGCACGGGGCCGATCAGCAAACGGTCGGCCGTGACGCCGGCGCTGGCTACCGGCAGGCGCGTCTCATCGGCCCGGTAGAAGCCGATTTCGATCAGGTAGTCGCCGGCCGCGAGGTCGGCGGGCAGGGGCAGCTGCACCTCGTCCATGATCCAATCATCCACCTGCCAGCGGCTGGTCGGGTAGCTGCCGTTCCCGGGCGGCTGATCCCGCCCGCTGAGCAGGTGACCGTCCGGTGACAGCAGATGGGCAAAAANCGTCCAGTCCCCGTCGATCGTGGCCAGCGGCTGCCAGTACAGCCNGACCGGGATGAAATTACCGGGCAGATAGACCGAGCGACCGTCCTCCTGCTGCGTACTGAGCAGGGTATAACCGCGCAGCCGCACACGTTCGGCCCACGTGGCGCCGCTCACCGTCGCGGGCTGCATGGCCGGTGCGCTGCCGGCCGGCACGCGGTACACCGTGGCATAGACCTGACCGGNTCGATCCAGAATCTGCTCGGCTATCGTGGCCTGGGGAAACACTTCGGGCAGCAGCAGGGNGGTGCGAAAATCCTCATGGTCGATCACCGCGTAGGTAACGGGCTGCGACGGTGCGGCCGGGGCGACGAAAATCGACCGTCCATCGAAGCTCACGGGCGGCGCGCCGTTGCGCCAGGCAAACGCCAGCGTGGTGTGGGTCACCGGGCGCGNGGTCAGATAAGTGGGCGTCAGCGGCGGCTGGGTGTCGACCTGTGCGGCCAGTCGCCATAACCCCTCGTCGAACGCGTAGAACAGGTCGGGTGAGTTGGCCCAACGGTCGAAGTAGTCACGCACGGCCAGGCCGGTCGAAAGCCCAACGGCCAACAGCACGACCGCGCCGGCGTAAAATCCCCAGTTTTTGAGCGGGTTCGTTGCCCCACGCGACGACCAGGCCGCGGTTGCTCTCTCCCAGAGTGCCGTCAGACCGATGGCCGTTAGCAGCGCCGCCATTGGTGCTGCACCCAGGGCACGGCGGAAGTGCGGCGCGTAATCGCTCAGAATGGTGGGTACCAGCATCACCGCCAGCACGGCCAGCAGCCAGGGATAGGGAGGCGGCGCCCGCGCCACAGNCGTCAGCCCCAGGCCCAGGTAAAAAANGAGGCCGAGGAACGGGTCGAAGACGGGGCGACCGGGCAGGTTGTTGCGCGGGTCCACGTCACCGGCCAGACTGAACATGCCCAGCGTCGCAACGGTGTTGTGCAGGGCGGTCTGCAGGGGCGTGGTGCTGCCGGCGCCTTCGGCCACCACCGCGATCTGACGTGAGCGCAGCAGCAGCAGCTCGGAGTTCTGAACCCAGGCCAGAATCATCGGCGTCGCCACGATGACCGCCAGGATGGCCAACAGCAGCGGCCCCTGCCAGCCGCGACGCCGGCCTGGGCCGACCTGGGCGGATGCGGCAGTGGGCGGGGTGATGAACCGCGGCCACACCCAGGTCACCACCAGTACCGCCACAACGACCGCCGAGAACAGACGCCCGGCCGGGTAGGTGTACACGCCCAAACCGCACATGACACCGGCCANGGCCCACCACATCGGACGCGCCGTGCGCTGCGCCTTGAGCAGGGCCCACAGCAGGGGGCACAGCAGCAGCGGCACCAGACCAGGCTCGTAACCGATACGACTGGCGTGGATCGTCCAGAAGAGAATGGCCTGCACGACCGCGGCCCACAGGGGGAACGAGGGCGGCAGACGGCGATCCCACTGCCGCAGCTCGTGGGCCAGCAGCCAGACGGCCGGCACGGTCAGGGTGCCGATCAGGGCGGCGACACCGCGCTGCACCACCGGGTCAGCGCCGAACAGGCGAAACGCGACCGCCGTCAGGTAGATGAACAGCGGCTCGACGCCAAAGTTGCCGCTGAAGACGATCGGCCGGTAGCCGGGATCTGTCAGCAGTCGCCACGCTTCCAGCCNCTCGTAGGCTTCGTCGTAGTGATACCCCGGTGGGAGCGTGCCCAACTGCCAGAAACGCAAAAAGCCGCCACCAGGGTGATGCCGGTCAGGAGTAAGAGGGTGATTTGTGTCGTCGTTACGCTCGAGCGTGCGCGCCAGCCAGACGTAATGGTTCCGGCTGACGGCCCCGACCCTGCACGTTGCCCCATAGTGCGGCCGATTTTACCATAGCCGGCGGGGTGTGACAAAGTCGCTGAGAATGTGATGGGGTTACGCCGCGCATCAGGGCGTCCCACTGGCGATGCGCTGGGTCAGGACACGCAGAATGTCCGCCGGGGCGCCGCCGATGCGCTCGACCTGGCAGCCAGCCGCGACGAGCGCCTGTTCGGTCGCCTGCGAAACGCCGCCCGGTGAGCTGCCAATGATCGTCACCCGGCGGGCCAGGCGTGCGACCTCGGGTTGGGCGCCAATGGTCAGGCCAAACGCCTGGAGGTAGGGCACTACCAACTGCCAATCGACCTGGCCAGGGACACTCGCCGTAGGCGCAACCAAAACGAAGTGCGCCAGCGGCTGCTCGACGGCGTGTATGGGGTCGTTGCCCGCCGTGGTGAGCTGAAAATCGACGGCGAAACTGTGGTTGAACAGGCTGTTGCCCGGCGCCTCGTCGGGGTGGGTGGTGTGTAAACCGCTGACGCGATCGCTCGGCAGGTTCGTGCCCGGCATACCGAGGGCCGTCACCTCGGCCACCTGGTGTTTCCACAGCGCGAAACTGCCACCCGGCTCATTGGCCGGCCCGTCGATCGTGACCGTCTCCTCGCCACCCGGCCAGGTGACGCGGGCCTGCGCACCGCTCACCCGGTTGCCCGCCCGTCCAGCAGGTCGATGTCGATGTGATGGTTACTGCCATTTTCGGTTGGCAGCAGGTGGTGGATGCGCACCGCTTGCCAGTACAGGGTACCGGCGGGAAGCGTCGGCTGCTGCACGGTTACGCCGTACGCGCTGGCATCGTTCATCTCAACCTCCCAAACCTGCCACGGTAGCGTACAGGTCACCCACGATGCGCTCGACCGTACAGCCGGCCGCGATGAGCTGCTGCTGATCCTGCACCGAAAACACGTCCTCGCCCCCACCAGGATCACACGCTGCGCGCGCTTCGCTCAGTGAGTAGCCAACGGCGGTCTGCGGTTGCGCAATCAGGGTACTGTTGATGACCTGCAGCAAGACCTGCTGCAGGTCAATGTCCTGACCAGCCACACGGGACAGCACGATGTACTGCGCCAGCACCTTGACCGGGCTGGGGGNCGCCGGGACGGTCAGCACCGCCGATTGCACCTGGCCAGCGGCCAACGTCACCGGTTGGCTGAGATCGAAGTCGGGCAGGAAGAGCTGGTAGGTAGCCGGCGGCAGGTTGGCGAANNTTCTGAAGTTACCGGCATCGTCAGTCGTGGTCTGGGCGGCGATTTCACCATCCAGGTTCAGGAAGACGTCGGCGTGGGCCACCGCCTGCCCGTTAACATCCACGACGCGCCCCGTGATGCGGGCCGTGGCCGCGGGCGCCAGGGTGAACGGTGGCGCCTCCTTACGCTGCGCTTCGGCCAGCATGATATCACCGCTGTTGAGGTCGGCCACGCACCTGGTATCGCCCGGGGGCAGGCCGCCAAACACGTAGCGCCCATCGGCGCCCAGGTTTACGCGGCGTTCCCAACNCCAACGGGCTGACCCGGCCAGGGTCACAGGCGTACCAGCCGCGGCGCCGTTGACCGCGCCGGCCAGCTCACCCGTCAGTGCCATGCTGCGGGTCACCTGGTTGACGCCGTCAAGGGCAAAGGGCCCGCCGATGCGCGCAATGCCCTCGATCGTGAGGACGTAGTCGTTCCCGGCCGCCAGCTCTACAAAACGAAAATCACCGCTGGCGGGCAGTGTCTGCCGGCGCGGGTCGTCGCCCAACGTACGGCCGCTCAGGGCAATCACAGCGCCCGGCGGTGCGTTGGTCACCCGTCCGCTGACCACACTCTGGTCGACGCGGACGGCCACCCGCCGGAAATCGACCTGCCAGGCGAATGAATCGCCGGTCTGGCCGCTGACGGTCACCGTGTCGAGGGGAGAACTGATTTCACTCGGCCAGTCGCCCTGCACCACACGCACGCGAAATTCGCCGGCCGAGGCCAGGAACTCGTACGAGCCGGCCGGCTTGAACGGGTCATGGCCGGTCAGTCGGGTGGGAAAGTCTGTGCCTGGGTCGGGGTTGGCCCATGACATCTCGACCTTGATCTGGTTGGNCCCGGTTCCCTGGGCATCGGTCACGTGGCCGAAGATGCGCCGGGCGCCGGCGGCCACCGCCTGTTCGGAGACCACGACGTAGTTCAGGCNTGGCCGGCGCGGCAACCGCAGGTCGACTGTGGCCGTGCTCCAGCCGTCCAGCCGAACAGCGGTGACGTCGTGTTCTGANNGTACGCACCTGATAGGCGCCGGGGCCAGCGCGGCAAACCCATACCGGCCCTCGACGCCGGCCGCCAGTTGACGCACGACGGTCGGCATTGACCCGGACACGGCCAGCAGGTCCACGTTCGCGCCGACGCCGGGCGTGCCGTCGTGGTTCAGAACCTGCCCCTGCACGCTGGATGCGTTGGCTGTTCCGGTCAATGCCACCTCCAAGGCCTGGGTCTCGCCGTCGGCCAGAACGATCTGGCTGGCCACCGCGCCGGCATCGACCACGCTCAGTTCATANNCGTGCCGGCCGGCAATTGTTCAAAGCGAAATGCGCCGCCCGCATTGCTGCTCACGGCGTAGGCGCCGCCGCTGGCCAGGGTCAACACCAGGCGTACGACGCCCACGGCCGCCGTTGGGCCGACGTAGCTGCCCATGCAGCACCGCGCGGCCGACGGGGGCAAGCCGACTGACGCTGGGTAGGGCCTTCAGTGCGGCGACGATCGGCAGCTGGCCGTGGAGTCCGAAACGCTCGTCCCAGGCGCTGGTATACCATCCCATCTGCTCCCAGGTCGGGTTCCAATCGCCCAGGGCACGGGCCGCAATCAGCCAGGTGCACATGGCAAAGTACCACTCCGGCACCTGGTTGTTCTGCATGCGCTGCACAATCTCGAGCTGCATCGCCATCTGCTGGTCGGGCACCAGCTTGTTGTAGCGCAAATCGTCGCCCCAACCCACGACCGGCCCACCCTCGGTGCTGATGGCTGGCACGTAGAAGCCGAGACTGTCGAACATCATTTTGCCGGCCGCCTCGTAACCGCGGAAACAGTTGGGGTCATCGTACACCGTGTGACCAGGGTTCTTGCGCTCGCGCCGCAGCTGGTTGATGAGCGCCAACGTACGGTGGTCCCACGACCAGGCGCCGTAGCGGTCGTATTCCGCCTGGGTCAGGGGGTCCCCGTNCTGATTGACCGGATCGTCGGGGTAGTCCAGCGGGTGGTTGAGCGTGTAGTTGTGGATCGCGAGCCATGCGCCGCGCTCGAAGAGGTCGCGCCGGCCACGGGCCACGACCTTGGCGATGGGGTTGTCACGGCTGCCCGGCCCCATCGCGGGCAAGGCGGGCAAACCGCCACGCCGCAGAATTTCATCGGCGTCGCGGATGAAGTTGTCGATCACGATGTCCAACCAGTTGTCGGGCATCTGATTGTTGCGCCATTCGGCCGGCAGGTCGGGCCNGTTGTTGGCCTCGAAATAGCGTACACCGGCCTGCACCAGCGTGCTCACCGTGTTGTACTCCCGCCCGCCGATACCGTCTGGGTTGGGGCGCTCTTTGAACAGGCGCACGATGGGCATGATGCCGGCCGCCAGCAGGCGCCGGCACAGCTCCTCTGACGAGCCACCGCCATCGTCCAGCAGTTTGACCCACTTGATCTTCATCGCCTGGGCTCGTTNGATCCAGTAGGTCAGCTNCGCCGCGCGATGGCGTATCGGGCAGCAGTTGCCACGGGTCGGGTGCGGCGGCAGTGGGCCCAGGGCGGTCAGCGCTGCCCGGTTCGCGGTACACGCGCGGCGCCGCCCCGCCGGTGCGCTGATCGCCAGTCCGTGCGCACCGGGATTATCGGAAGGATGGTAGATGATGGACGACCAGTGCACGCCGCGACCATTGTCATCTGGTGGGCGAGGAAAGTCAGAGATGCGCATCACGATGATCACCCCACGGTGAATAGTCGGCCGGCATAACCGGGTTGGTTGTGGTGTGGCGACTGGCAAAGAAAGGTTGCTGGCATTAAGATTAAGCCAGCACGGTTCATTTGTCAAATCAGTCTGGCGTGAGTCGTACCAGCCGATGAGCGGGCGCCCGCTGCGTTCGCGAAACACGGCGACCACCTCCATCTGCCGGCCGGCGGCGGTTGCCAGCCCTGCAANAGCCTCGCGCCGACCCTGAAAGACGGTGAACTCGGGCGTGTGAAGGAGGTAAACGGCGGTGGGGTCGGCGATGAACGGCGCCAGGCGATCGGCAAACCCCGCATCCGGCTGGTCGATACGGTCATACCCAAACGCTTCGATCGGCGCGACCTGTCCCCGCGACAGGTAGACGAGCGGTGCGTCGATGCCCCAATCGAGCACCAGCGGTGTGGAGATCTGCTGGGCCTCCAGGTACTCCGCCAGGTGGTAGGACGTGTCGGCGTGGGCGGCATAACCGCCGCTCACCGTGAGAATCTGATGGTAGCGGACGGTGTTCCACAGGTCGCCCGCACCCCAGACCAGGAGGGCTGCCAGGGCCAGAATCGCCGGTGTACGTCCATGCCGGGCGATGATGCTGGCCGCCGCCGCCCCCAACAGCGGAAAGAAGGGCAGCATCAGGTAAAAATGGGTGATGAAGAGTCCCGAGACCGTAAAACTACTCTGGGCCAGCATGAGCACCAGCAGGAGCAGGACCGCCAGCAGGCGACGCATCTCGGCGGGTACGTACGGGATGGCCGCGGCGAGCCAGGGCGGCAGCGGCACATCCGCGGCGGGCGCCGGCGGTGTCTGCAGCGCCGGCAGCGGCAGGTAGAGCTGGAAGCCGAGCAGCGCCACCGCGGCCAGGAGTGTACCCAGCGCCCAGCCGGCCAACGGGTTGATGTACACTTCGCCGAGGTACCACAGGTGGTTGCCCGCCAGAAGAATACCGACCTGCCCGAGCCGCGCCAGCAGATTACTGGTAAACGCCGTATTGCTGACGCCGTAGTAGGAGGTGCCGAGGTTGCCGAAGATGCTGAGCAGCGTGCCCTGGGTCTGTACGTTGTAGAGCAGCAGGGCCAGGCCCCACCGCCAGCGCCAGCATCACCACCGCCAGGGAAGTCAGACCCGTACGCCAGTGGAACGCATAGCCATGCCCCANNTCCGACCGCGCCGCCACCAGCGGGTGACCGCGATCACGGTAATCACGCCCACCACGGCAACGATGCCCCAGATGAAGAGCAACTTGGTCCACAGGCCCACCCCCATAACCACCCCGTTACGGCCAGCCACCCCAGCGGCGCCGGTTATTTGGCGNNCATCGCCGGCGCGCAAGGTCCACAGGCTGGCCAGGAAGAGCGTCAGCGTGACGTTGGTGACAAAAATGCCCTGCCGGCTCCAGAATACGAACGAAGGGTTGACGGCCAGCAGGAGAACCGCGGCCCCCGCCACNNACGCAGAAAACCAACGCCGGGCAAACAGGAATAGAAAGAGCAGGGTCAGCAGGCCGCAGGCCACCGATAGGAGGCGCAGCGCGGGCACGGTGATCCCCCNAAGGGTCAAAAAGGGCAGCGCCAGGTAGACGTTGAGCGCACCGATGTAGTCCTGCACCATCAACGGCCACGCCCGACCGAACAGGCTGACGCTGGCCCNCCGGAACGCGGTCAATGGCTGGTCGCGCACCAACTGCATGGCATTGATGCCGGCCTCTTTGGCCTCATCGTAGTGCAGGCCGGGCAGAGTCAGTTGGTAGGTGGCGAGCACGAAGAAGAGGACCAACGCCAGCAGCAGNNCGGCGCCCACGCGCCAGGGCGTCGTCATCGGTGGTGGACGCTGAAGACAGTACACATACGATTCAACCCACTACTTGACCAACAGTTCCGGCTCGGCCACCATACTTTCAANGTTGTAGCCCGAGGCATAGAAGCGGATCCAGTTCAGGCGGGCCGGGCGGGTGTCCTTCAAGAACCNGACCAGGTTGGGAGACTCGTAGGCGTACCAGGTCGTGGAAGGGATCTTCTGCACGTTGCGCAGCGGCCAGGGTACGGATGGGTCGAGGTCCTTGTAGTAGAACCCCTGGGTCCACAGGCGCTCTTCGCCGTAGATATCGGTGTAATTGATCTGTACCGCCATGGGGAACTCCGAACTTTGGATACCCGCACCTTGCAGGCTCTGGTAGAGGAGTTGAACGTAGAAGTTGACGCGTAGCTCGTCGAAATCCAACACATCCATGCCCAGTTGCTGACGGATTTCGGTCTCGGCATGCAGTCCTTCCTTGCCGCGGCGGGTGAAAAGGACGGCTTGCCGGCCATCGCGGTTGACCAATTGCACGTCACCGAGGCCCACATCGTTGGCTGCACCCGCCTGGACGTCCACAAAACTGTCCTTCACCCAGTGTTGCATGTCCTGCGCGAACGCACCGTTGACCAGGAGGTCCCGCTCGACCGGCACCGGCGCCTNCAGGCGGCTGGCCAGACACCACCCGTGTCCGTTGCCCGGGGGCACGATAACCTGTTGGCCGGCGGCGGTGACGGTCGCCAGGCCCGAACGGCTGGTGACCTCGGTGTCCTCCGGCATCACCTCGACCGAGAAGCTGCCATCGCCAAAGGTGGCCGTCGAAGCCGGCGTTTGCACTTCGACGGCGATCGGTCNGCACCGCGCGGCCTGCGGGCTGACTCGAATCCGCCCCTGTTCCAGCCGCAGGCGCAGCCGGTCAGGCGCGTGGCTGTAACCAAAACGGGGCACCCGCGACGCGTCGACCACCAGCGCAGCGTTGTTGTACAGCGTGATCGTCGCGAGGAATTCGCGCCCTTCGTCGTCCGCATACAGGTTCAGTGTGGCGCTGGCCTTGTTGTCCGTTTGCACACGGGTGCCTTCACTCACCGAGGTGTAATCGATCACCGCCCNGGTGTCGGCCGTATTGCCCGGCGTCACCTGAACCGCACCCGAAATCACAATCATGGACAGGGNCCGGGCAACGGTGGCGTAGAGGATGTACGAGTGGATCAGCAGCGGAATGGTCACTGCCAGTACGCAGAAGGTGACGAATGCAATGACCATGATGACCCAGGCGGTGCGGGTGGGGTTTCGCGCGCAGCGCCCGCGCCCAAACTGCGCGGTGTCGTTGACTGCGCGGCGCGGTGGGTTGATGGTCGGCACGCCGTCGTCGACCCTGAGCGGGCTGTTAGTCATGGCCAGTATTGGCCTCCGCGCCGGGTGTGGGTTGCGACAGGCGTGTGAGCCAGCTACGGGCATCACGGTCATTGGGGTTGACTTCCAGGGCACGGGCGAAATGGATGCGGGCGCGTGCGACGTCGCCACGCGTCTGGTAGATGAGGCCCAGGTTATAGTCGATGTGCGGGGTCTGTGGGTCGATGTGCAGTGCCCGCGTGAAGGCCGTGATCGCCCTGTCCTGTACGTCAGGCGTCGACAACTCCAGCCGGCCCAGGTAAGCGGCGGCCAGATTGGTNNCCCAAACCATGGGGTTGTCAGGCTCCAGGCGCGCCGCCTCTTCCAGGATCGGCACGGCCCGCCGGTATTTGCCCTGCATGATGTATGCCCCACCCAGGTTGATGGCGACCAGCACGTTGTCGGGCGCCAGCCGTTGGGCTTCTTCCAGACGCGTCGCCGCTTCGCCCGGCCGGTGCTGGTGCAACAATTGGGCAGCCTCGTTCAGCAGCCGGTTGGCCTGTGCGGCCGCGTCGATCTGGTCGGGCGCCGGCCGAGGTGCGGTCGGTTTGGGTGGGCGTTTGGTGTTGGATGGATTCATGGCGTAGGTCGACCCTCAACGATGCCAGGCCGTATCGTCGTCGAAATCATCCGCGCCGTCGAACGACTCCTCATCGTCGCTCCCGCCTCCCAGTTCTCGGAATCCCACGCGTCTTCGCTGTCCCAACTGTCCTCGTCATCCCAGGCGGTTTCATCGTCGATCAGTTCGTCACCCTCGTCGGTCAGCCCGTCGTCCTCATCGGTCAGCCCATCGTCCTCGGCCATCACGACCTCGGTATCAGCGTCGATAGCGCTGTCGTCCAACAGTTCGGTCAGGCTGGCCACGGTCGCGAATTCGGCTCACTCAACGCTTCCCTGGCCACTTCGCGCAGCAGCTGATCACTGCTCTGCGCCAGTTTGAGCAGTGCCTGTCGTGCCCGGCTGCCACCGATGAACCCCAGGCGCGCGCCGCGCACACAGACCTCCTCTTCCGGGTCGTCGACCAAACGCACCAATTGCGGCAGCGCGGCGGTCGCTTCCAGTTCACCGGCGGCATAGGCGGCCTGNNGGCGCATCGTTGGCGTGGCATTGTTCAACTCGGTCTGGATCTGTGGCCACCAGTAATCATCACCGGTGTTGCCCATGGCGCCGCGCTGACCCGCATCGCCGCATCGGAATCGACGTACGCGGGATATGATCGAGCGCACATCGGGGTCAGAGGCATAGGCAATCGCCTCGACCGCCAGCCGGCGCACGGCCATCACCTCCGCCGGGCTGTCGAGGCTGGCCCGCAGGGTTTCCACCGCCAGGGATTCTGTCTCCGGTGGTATCTCGCCTAATTCCCCCAGCAGAACAAAGCGTCCCAAAGCGTCGGCCGCGTTCGCCCGTACATCGCTCGCCGGGTCGCTCAGGAGAATTGGAACCAGCAGACCGACCAGGGCCTCGTCGTTGTCTTCCCATAGGCCGGTAATCGTCATGCGACGGATGACGGGGTCATCGTCACGCANACAGCCAGCGCAAAAGGGGTTGTAACTGACCTCGATATGTTCCTCGGCATAGGCGATGGCGGCCAGCAGCGTGTGGCGGCGCTTCATGCTGATCTGGCCCCACGTGGNCCTGGAGCGTGNTAACTCCGACCGGCTGAGGTCAGACAGGGCGCAGGACCTTGGGGGTGATGGTGTNNGCTGTTCATCGCGCAGGCGATCGAGGGCCTGCCCAAGCTCACGCTTCATGGATCATGTCCAGGTGAATTCCCAGGTGCTGCTCGGCGGGCACCGGTACGAATCCGGTGATGCGTCCAGTGGCGTCACGCTGCGGCGAGACAACGGTGACCCGCCAGCTGTACCGTCGTCCAGTCTGTTGGTCAGCTTTGCCAAATGCGACGGTCGGTACGACCCAACTGGTCGTCTGCACGACGTCAGACAGACGCCACTGGAAACTGCCGTCGACCGGGTAACCCAGTTCGACCAGGTAAGCCAGACTGCCGTCCATGCCGGTGGGCGCCTGCCAGCGCAGTTCGATGAACGTGTTGTCACCGGAGAACGGCGTCCCTGTACTGGGCGCCACCTGTACCGGTGCGGCGATGTACAGGGTAGGTTGGGTCGGCGTGGTGGGTACGGCCCTGGTGGGCGTCGCCGGTGTTGCCGGCGCCGTGCGTGACAGCACGATCGTCTGACCAACCTGCAGGCGGCTGGGGTTGATACCGGNGTTGAGGGCCATCAGCGCCGCCACCGTGGTTCTGTTGGCGTTGGCGATGGACTGCAGCGTATCGCCGCTGCGGATGCGGTAGGTTTGTGTCGTGCCCGGTCGGGCCGTGGGCGTCGCGGTCGGTGCGCGGCCCGTCGGGGTGGCTGGGCGTGCCGCTGGTGGGGGCACTGCCGGNNCCGGGCCTGGCACCTGGATGACGGTTCCAACTTGCAACCGGCTGGGATTCAGCCCTGGATTGAGCGCCAGGACGGCGGCAATCGTTGTGCCGTAGCGGCTGGCAATCGCGGCCACCGTGTCACCGGGGCGGATCGTATAGCTCAGCGGCGCCCCTGGTTTGACCACCCTGGTGGGCGTGGGCGTCGCAGTGGGCGGCGGTGTCACCGTCGGCGTCGCAGTCGGCGTCGCAGTGGGCGGCGGTGTCACCGTCGGCGTCGCGCTGGGGCGCGGCGTCACCGTCGGCGTCGCGCTGGGGCGCGGGTGTACGTGGGTGTCGCCGTGGGCGGCGTGGGGCTGGCCCCAGCGAGCGCGTTGGCGCTACGGTGGGCGTATCGGTGTCTTTGGGCCGGCGTGTCGCACTGGGGGTCGCCGTCGGGGGTGGCGTGACGGTGGGTGACGATGTTGCACTGGGGATGCCGTTGCGGTGGGTAACGGCGTATGGGTCGATGTCGGCGTGGCCGTGGGCGGCGGTGTATGGGTCGGCGATGGTGTAGCCGTGGGTGGCGGCGTACTGGTCGGCGAAGAGGTCGCGGTGGGCGACGGCGTCACCGGCGGCGCCGTTGCATCCGACTGGCCCGGCGACGATGACTGTCTCGGTCGGCACGGTATCGGTTGTGACGACGGTTGGCAGCGAAGCGGTCATCACGACGCTGCCCGTGATGGGCAGGGTTGCCGTGACCACGCCAGTCACGACCTGCCCGGTCGTGATGACCCGCGTGTCGGTAATGTCAGCGCTGGCGCCGATGTCGAACAGGGCCAGTGCATCCGGTAGCTGGTCGGGCGCCGGTTCTTGGCTAATCGATGGATTATCCAATACGACCGTATCACCAGCGGCCAGGCTCTGGTTCGGAAAGACGGCCGGTCCGGTCGATGGCGTTAGCGTTGGCGTGGCAATGGTGGGTATCAGCGCGAGCAACACATCGGTCGCCCGGTTGAACGGTAAGCGCGTGATACCGAGAACCACCATCACCACGATGACCGCCGCCAGGGCGATCGTGCGACGCGCGGTAGGCGAGCCGGTATTAGTGCCTGTCCGCAGTGTGGACACACCGTGAGCGAAGCCTTGGCGCGTTTACCGCACTGCCGACAGCGAATGATGGGCGTTGCCCTGGGCTGACGGGAGCCGCACGCGTGGCACACTGCTGCCCCACGCTGCAGCGGAGCACCGCAGCGATTACATTGCATGAAACAGTCCTCTGCCTTGCATGATGTTGCATCTGTGCGGGGAGGCGTTTCTCGCGATTTCCGGTATACAGCCCAGTGCTCCACTGGGCCGATTCTGGTGACGATTATCCATTCCTATACTGACAAGACCCATTACACGACCTGACAAAGTGTCAGGTAGCTGGATTATACACAATTCTGATCTCTGTGCAAAGCCTCGCCCGACCCAACCGCCAAACCCCTACCCCCGTAACCGCGTCCCCACGGCGACTTCCGGTTCCAGCAGCACCTGCTGGAGCGCGCCTACCTGTTCCCCGCTGAAAAAGCGCACCGTCAGCCCTGGGACCTCGCCGACGAGGCGGGCCATGGCACGTACTTTGCTCGCCATGCCGCCGGTGACGTCGGTCGCGTACGAGCCGGAAAGGCCGTCGGCGANGCCTGGCCACCCCATGCGTGGTCAGCCAGCCACGTGACGCGCCTGCGGATCGAGCAGCGGGTCACGTTCGTACACCCCATCGACGATGCCGGCCAGCAGAACGACCTGCGGGCGTAAACGGCGGGCCAGCCAGGCGAATACCTCCTCGGTCGAGACGATCGTGCCACCGCGCACGGCGTCCAGGGCCACGTCCCCATACACCAGAGGCGCCAGCCCATGCGCCAGCGCGGTACTCAGTGGACGCTCGGCCATCTCGGTCAGTTCCCCGTCGCGGCACCAGGCGCTGGCTGATGGGGGCAGCGACCATACCGGTACACCGGCCGCCGCGTAGATGTCGGCGACCAGGCGGTTGAGGCGGGCCGCGCTGCGTGCGGTTTCGGCAAACCCTCGCCAGTCGGCCGGCGTGTGCACACCCTCGCGGGTGCGGTGGGCACGCGCCACGACGTGCCCAAACGAGCCGCTGCCGTGGCCCAACACCAGTTGCAGGTCGGGTCGCTGCGCCAGCGCGGCCGCGGTCTCGGCGGCCAGGCGCTCGATGACCGGGGTGCGGGCCGTAGCGACCGCCCGCTTGTCGGTGATCAGGGAGCCGCCCAGCTTGAGAAAAACCAACGCCATGGCGACCTAGGCCTCAGCCGCGTCCCTGGCCGGTGACCGGTTCACGATCACCCGCGCCCCGTCGACCGTTACCCAATCGCCGGTCTCGATCTGCGTCACATCGATCTGGTCGACCATGGGAATGTCGGCAATGATCGCACCGACCGCCACGATCGCCTCACTCGCNNGGTTGATCATCGCCGCCGGCGCNNCACGTGGGCGCGCCAGGCGCAGAATCGTGTACGAGCCGACGGTGCTGCCTTTACCGGTGGGAAAGACCAGCACGCGCCCGGCCACCGATTCACCATGCAAGGGGTGGTTGGGTTCGATGATCACCCCGGNTTGCGGGTCGACGCCGCCCAAAANACCGATCGGCGCGGGCGATACGAGGGCGACGCCGGCCGCGTCGCCGGCCCGAATGATGCGCCCCGTCAGGACCAGCGGTTCGTGGTCGATCATTGGCTCTGCCATAACGTTTGGATTGCCCCCAGCAGGTCATCGTCTTGTTCGGGCAGCACCGTGCGGGCATCGAACAGCACCTGCGCATCGCTGACGCGGGCCANCGACCGCGGGCTACCTGCACGCAGGCGGGCCACCCACTGCTGGGGCGCCAGTACATCGAGGGCCAGCCNCTGCTCGGCAGCGTCTCGCCCGGCAGTGAGCCGCCGCCCACCGTGCTGGCGAGNCGGTACACTGCTGGCCGGCAGGCCGACCGTGCGCATCCGCTGGACCCAGTGGTCCCACCCGGCGCGCAGGCTCACCAGGTCGGCGCGGATCATCCGCCACACCGGGATTGCGTCGAGGGCTTCGCCGCGCACGTAGTGCAGCAGGGTGGCGTTGAGCGCCGCCAGGGTCAGTTTGTCGACGCGTAGGGCGCGCCAGGGGTGCGATTTGANGCGTGCGATGAGCGCCGCGCGGCCCACGATGATTCCGGCCTGGGGGCCGCCGAGCAGCTTATCGCCGCTAAACGTTACCACGTCAGCCCCCGCGGCGACACTGGTCGGCACCGTGGGTTCGGACTTCAGGCCGAAGGNGGCTGTATCCAACAGCGTGCCGCTGCCCAGGTCGTCGAATACCGGCAGACCGTGGGCGTGCGCCAGCGCCGCCAGTTCAACCAGCCCGACCTCGGTGGTGAAGCCGACCTGACGGAAGTTCGAGTAGTGCACACGCATCAGGGCGGCGGTCTGTGGGCCAATCGCGGCCTGGTAATCGTGCGGGTGGGTGCGGTTCGTCGTGCCCACCTCGACCAGNNCCAGCCCGCTGGCGCGCAGCACATCGGGAATGCGGAAGCCGCCGCCAATTTCGACCAGCTGGCCGCGCGAGATGACGACGTCCCGCCCGGTCGCCAGGGCGGCCAGGGTGAGAAAAACGGCCGCGGCGTTGTTGTTGACCACCATGGCCGCCTCAGCGCCGGTCAGCCGGCAGAGCAGGTCGGCCGCGTGGACGTCGCGCGNCCGCGTACCCTGGGTCAGGTTGTACTCCAGGTTGGAATAACCGCTGGACAGCGCGCNGAGCGCCAGGCGTGCGGCCTGGCTCAGGGNGGCGCGTCCCAGGTTGGTGTGAATGATCACGCCGGTGGCGTTGATCACGGGTCGCAGGCTGGGCTGGAAGAGGCGGTCGATTTCGTCGATGACCTGGGCGATCAATGCCTCGTGGGCGGGCGCGGCAGCGCCAGCGCGACCGTGGTCGCGTGCNNGGTCGAGAACCGTACGCGCGGCCGCGACCACAACATCGTGTGGGGCGTCGACCGGCCCGTAGACGATGGTATCTTCGACCAGGCGATCGACCGCCGGCAGTTTGCGTAATTCGGCTAACCCTGTTTCCACGGCCGTTCCTGTCGATGTGTGCCCCGCAGTTTGTCGGAGAGACTACCTTCCAAGCAGGTGCGGCACAACATGTAGTGGCCGACAGTGGTCGTGGCACAGCATGTTGGGGCTGCGTTCACGCGAACAAGCTCTCTCCGACAGACTGTTAGTTGTGCAAAACGAGGGCCGTCGGGGTTCGCCGACGGCCCTGATCGAGAAGGTGGGCAACACAGGACTCGAACCTGTGACTTCTTCCTTGTAAGGGAAGCGCTCTAACCAACTGAGCTAGTCGCCCCTGCGTGTGCCTATTCTACACGAACCATCGAACACTGTCAAAGCAAGGGGGATAGGGGTCAGGGATTAGGAGTTGGGGGATGGGGGACGTGTTTGGCCATGAAGATGTCGGGTTTGCCGGGGCCGTTGGCGTCGGGGATGACGCCGACGATGACGTAGCCGCACTTCTGGTAGAACTCGAAAGGGTGGCCGCCCAGGTTGCGGATCTGGGCGATGTGCGGCCAGATATCGGGGAAGAGGTCGATGCCGCTGAGGCTGGTCCGGCCGTTTTCATCATCGGTCCCCAGGTAGATGGTGTGGCCGCCGCNGGCGCGGACCTGCTGCTCGAAGTCGTACACCAGGGCGCGTCCGATGCCCTGCCGCTGCGCGGCGGGCCGCACGAGCAGCGGGTGCATCTCCCACGCGTGGCCGTGGTACTGCGGAATGCCGCCAATCCAGCCCAGAACCGTGCCGTCGGCGGCGCGTGCCACGCGGCAGATCTTGTCTGGCTGCACGGCTTCGAGCACTTCGTCCAGGGCCGAGGCGTAGTCGGGCCAGGCCTGCGGCGCGTCCTGGCGGAAAGTCTCCACCAGCAGCGCCGCGGCCTGCGCGACAGCCGCTGTATCGTCGGGTTGCAGATCACTGATGTGCATCATATCAGACCGCCGGCCTGGCCGTTGGTCGGTACGGTAGCCTCTCCGACCAACGGCGGCAATGATTGGAAAGTGTTCGCTTGCAAACCGCTCATACCAGCATCTCGACGGCCACGGCGACCGCCTCACCGCCCCNCAGACAGAGGCAGGCGATACCGCGCGACAGGCGACGGTNCCTGAGGGCGTACAGCAGGGTGGTCAGGATGCGCCNCCCGGTTGCACCCAGCGGATGCCCCAGGGCAATCGCGCCGCCGTGAACGTTGACCCTGTCCCAGTCCCAGCCGGCGTCGGCCAGCACCCGACCGTTGGCCAACATCTGCGCCGCGAACGCTTCGTTGACCTCCAACAGATCGACCTCGGGCAGTGTCCAGCCAACCCTGTCCAGCAGGCGCGGAATGGCGCGCGCTGGCGCGCCGAACAGGCGGCGCGGTTCGACGGCCGCCTGACTGTAGCCCACGATACGCGCCAGCGGCTGCGCACCGATGCGCTGCGCATAGTCGGCGCTGGCCACCACCAGCGCGCTGCCGGCATCGTTGAGTCCCGGGGCGTTGCCGGCCGTCACCCGGCCATTGGCCAGGAAGGCGGAGGGGAGCCGCTCCAACACCGCCAGTGAGGTCTCACGGCGCGGTGATTCATCGAGCACGATCTGCCGTGGCTCGCCCTTGCGGTCGACGATCGTGACGGGCGCGATCTCGGCCGTAAATTTGCCGCTGTCGATGGCGGCCAGCGCCTNTTGGTGGCTGGCCAGGGCGTAGCGGTCCATCTCGGCCCGCGTGATCGCGTACTCATCGGCGATGAACTCGGCCGCCTCACCCATCGACCAGTTCTCGAAAGCGCACCACAGACCGTCGACGATCAACGCATCGCGCAGCTGNNCGTGACCATAACGCAGCTGGTTGAGCCGGCCGTCGACCAGGTGCGGCGCATGGCTCATGCTTTCGACGCCGCCGACGACGAAGAGGTGACCATCGCCGGCGTGCACCGCCTGGCCGGCCAGCATGACGGCCTTGAGGCTGGAACCGCACACTTTGTTGACCGTCGTAGCGCCCACACTCACCGGCAGGCCGGCGCGGATGGCCACCTGCCGGGCGACGTTCTGGCCGAGGCCGGCCGAAACGACGTTGCCGACGAGCACTTCGTCGATGGCCGCGAGTCCGGCAGATGGGCGCTCCAACGCCGCGCGTACGGCTACGACCCCGAGCCGACNGGCTGACAGCCCGGAGAGGCCGCCCTGAAAGCGGCCAATCGGCGTACGGGCGGCGCTGAGAATTACGGCAGAATGGGTGTTGTTCGTCATGTTGGCTGATCCTTTTTAGCGCAGTGTGCGTTGACGTTTGACGGCGACAGCGCCGCCGGTGTAACTGATATAACAGGCCGACTTTCAGGCCCCCAGGTCTTCGTCCAGACTGCCGTCCGCTTCCGACTCGAACAGCACCAGGCGTGAACGGCCACCGCCCTCGTCCGCCCCCACGTAACCGTGCGCTTCGAGCAGTTCCATCAGACGGGCGGCGCNGGNGTAGCCGATGCGCATCTGCCGCTGTAAGAGGGAGGTCGAAACCCGTTTGCGACCGCGAATGGCCTCGACGGCAGCCGCCAGTTCGTTGTCCTCGGCTTCCTGTTCCAGCAGGCCGGCCCACGGCTGCCGGGCCAGACGCTCACCCGCCGGTACCTGCTTGCGCCAGAAGTCGACCACGCGTTCGATTTCACGCTCGCTGACGTAGCAGCCCTGCACGCGGCGCAGTTTGGCGCTGTCGGCCGTCATCAGCAGCATGTCGCCGCGGCCCAGCAACTTTTCGGCGCCTGGTGAGTCCAGGATAACCCGTGAGTCGATCTGGCTGGTGACGGCGAACGCGATACGCGCCGGGAAGTTGGCCTTGATCAAACCGGTGACCACGTCTACGCTGGGGCGCTGCGTCGCCACCACCAGGTGTATCCCGGTAGCACGNNCCATCTGGGCAAGGCGGCAGATGTAACGCTCGACCTGGTCGGGCGCACTCAGCATCAGGTCGGCCAATTCGTCGATCACGATCACGATGTAGGGCAGTGGCTCGAACCCCTGTTTGGCAGCCAGCCGGTTGTAGCTCTCCAGGTTGCGCGCGACCTCGGCAAACTTGCGGTAACGCTCGTCCATCTGCAAGGTTGCCCAGGTGAGCATACCGACCGCCTCTTCGACGTCGACCACCACGGCGCCCAGCAGGTGGGGAATGCCATTGTAGACCGGCAGTTCCACCATCTTGGGGTCGGCCAACAGCAGGCGCAGGGTCTGCGGCGTGTTGTTCATCAACAGGCTGATGACCACGCCATTGATACAGACCGACTTTCCCGAACCGGTGGCGCCGGCAATCAGGAGGTGGGGCATTTTGCTCAGGTCGTAGGTGACTGGCGTGCCGCTGACGTCTTTACCCAGCGCAACCGCCAGTGGGCTATCGACTTTCTGAAACTNGCNGGACTCTGCAAGACCGCGCAGCGCCACCAGGGTGCTCTGCGGGTTCGGCACTTCGATGCCCACGTACGGACGGCCCGGCACCGGCGCCTCGATGCGGATCGACGGCGCGGCCAAAGCCAGGGCCAGATCGTCGCTCAGGCGTTCGATTTTACTCACACGAATCTTGAGACGCTNCACCGCCGCCACGTAGCCCGGTTCGACCCCAAACTGCGTCACGGTGGGGCCACGGTTGACGCTGATCACCCTGGCCGGTACGTTGAACGCGGCCAGCGTACGTTCGATGGTGTTGGCCATTTCGCGTACGGTGGCTTCACCGAAACGCTGTGCCCCCTCGGTGGCCAGCAGCGTTGGCGGTGGCAGGGCGGNGGTCGCGTACGACGGGTGCAGTTTCGCCCGTCACCTGGGTGGCCGACGCGACCGCGGCGGCATTGGGCGCTGCGCGGTTTACGCGTGCTGGCCGGCGCAGCCGCGGCCGGTGCAGCCGCGGCCGGTGGTGCGCTGGTTTGGGCCGGCCGGGCCGGAGGGGTGCGTGGCGGGCCNGGCGCCGCGGCGGCAGGCGCTTTCGCCTTGCTGCGTGCGGGCGCTGGTGGTGGTGGCCCGCGGGCACGGCCGACGCGGGCGGCGCAACGTCGCGGGTGGGATCGAGACGCTGCCAGTCGACCCGCGCAGGCGGTCCCAGCCTTCGAGCAGGTAGTACAGGGTGAGCCGCCAGATGGGCCGTACGATCAGCCACAGGCCAAGGCCCATGACGACCAACAGCAGCAGGGCGCTGACCCCTTCGCCCAGGGTATCACGCAGCAGCGTGCTGATGCTCCAGCCGACATAACCACCCCCNNGCCGCCCAGGCGCGTGGGCGAGCGGGTCGTCACCGCTCCACCAGAGGTGTGTCAGCGCCAGCGCACCCACAAAGAGTAGCTCGGCGCCCACCAGCATCGACCAACGGACGCGCAGGCGAATGGTGCGGCGGGCCAGGGCCAACACCCCGTNGACGGCCACGCCCAAGGCAACGACCGGCGCACCCCAGCCAAACACCTGACTCAACCAGGCAGGTTGGCCCGGCGTGGCGCGTACGATGCTGGCCAGACTCAGGCCGCCAATCACCAGCAGGACCAGGCCGATCATCTCGGGCGTGAGCAGCTCGCGCACCGGCTGCCAGGGCGACGGCGTTGCAGCGGACGGTGGGGGGCGGCGGTGTCTTTTCACAGCACGCTACCGGCGTCAGGCCCGTGGCCGGTCGGGTGGCCGGCGCTGCGGAGTGGATACGTGTGCCAGAGTGGCGCAAGCTGAGGGCCAGGCGCCGACTGTCGGGGTCGATGCTCAACACGCGTACGGTGACGATGGAATTTTCCTGCACGACGTTGCGCGGGTGCAGAAAACTGCCCTCGGCCAGCTCGGAGATATGAATGAGGCCTTCCAGGCCCTCCTCGAGGCGGACGAACGCGCCAAACCCGACCACGTTGGTGACAATGCCTTCCACGAGCTGGCCGATGTGGTAACGTTCCTCGACCCGTTCCACGGGTCGGGGTCATGCGCTTGAGGCTGAGGGCCACCTTCCGATTCGGCCGGTCGACGTCCATCACGTAGACGGTCACCTGTTGGCCAGGGTCCACGACCTCCTCGGGTGACCGACCCGCCCCCACGACAGCTCGGAGATGTGGATCAAACCTTCTACCCCGCCCAGGTCGACAAAAACGCCAAAGTGGCAGACGTTGCTGACGACGCCGGCACACATGGCGCCAGGGTGCAGGCGTGTGAGCATGTCATCGGGTTTGTGCGTGTCGTGCGCCGTGCGTTCGGAGAAAATCAGGCGGCTGCGTTCGCGATCGATCTCGATGACGCGTGCGCAGGGTAGCGCCCACCCGGGCGCTGAGCATTTCCTGGCGCCGAGTTTCATTGACCAGGTAGGATGGCCCCACCAGGTGCGACGCCGGCACGAAACCGGTCAGCGAATAGAACCGCACCAGCAGTCCCCCGGTTGTAACCGGTCACCTCCAGCTCAAAATCCCGGCCTTTTTCGAGCCCACTTCGGCCCGACGCCAGTCACGCGTCTCGGGATCGAGCAGTGCGGCTCGGCTTCCAGGCCGTCTTCTTCATCAAGCGGCGGTGTGGCGCCCGTATCCGGGGTTGTTTGGCCGGTGGTCTTGGGGACCACGGTACCGTCCATCTCATCGACATTGGCCAGCAGCGACTCCCAATACCCCGCTTCGTGCCATGGCGCCGGCCTTTCCTGCCCATCCATAGTGCTGAAATTCATACTCATCCCATTCTCCACATTGATACAAATGCTGCGTCCGCAGATTATAGCCGAACTGCTGGCGGTTTGTCAAAGCGTCGGCCAGAATTACAGATAATCCTTACAACTTATCCTTCGACTCCATGTCAGCCAGGGTTTTGGCCACCTCGGTAATGGCCACACGTTGTTTACGGTACAGATCCGATTCACTCATCGCCAGGCGGGAGGCGATGTCGCGNNCGCGTTCGCCCTGCACGAACTTCATGTCCAGGATGTTGTACAGCAGCCAATCGGTCGACGTCAGCTTACGATCCCCATCGGGGCGCTNGTGCTCGATGGCCCGCTTCAGCACCGAACGCAGGGCACGCCGNNGGTTGTTGTCATTTTCCAGCAGCGTATTGGCCACCACGTGCAGCCTGAGCAGCGGGCTGTTGGTCAGCTTGGGGCCGCCCCAGTAATGGGTCAGGGCGTCGCGCACCCAGCGTTCAGAAATCGGGTTGATCGACCAGGCTGTCAGGGTCCGCTGTGGTAGCGGACTGCTGCCCGTGTACTGCACGATACTGCGCCAGGCCTGCATACGCTCCATCTCGGGGATAATGCGCCGCAGCGCACCGAACACGTCCTGCTGTACCTGGCGATCCTCCAAGGCCTTGGACGCCTGGCGCAGCAGGGCCAGGACGGTGGCCTGGTGGCGGGCGACGGCCGACGCGCTGGCCTCCACGGTACCCTGCTCGGCCGCCAGGCCCACCCAGCCCAGCAGGGCGCCATCGCCGCGCGTACAGGGGAAGAGCCAGGTGTTGCCGGCGTGAATGAGCCGGGCAGGGGGCAGGGCGCCCATTGCCGTTGATGGGTGCGTGGGGCCGGTTTTCGAGGGCAGTGCGAAACTCTGGGCTGTGCACGAAGTCCAGCACAGCCTCGCGCGGCCAACCACCGCCTCGATCTGCGCCGCTTCATCGGAGGATGGCACCGCCACGAAGCCGGCCGGTGTACGCAGCGTTTCACACAGGGCGACCAGGATGTTCTCCAACACCTGCCGCAGGTCGGTCGACGTCATCAGGTGACGGTCGATCTCGGCCAACCAGGCCACCTCGTCGCGGTCGTGCCAGTAGATGATGCGGTCGATCAGCGGGCGCGCCAGGTGAATGACGACCTGCATGAGCGTGATGGTGGCCACAACCGCCCCGATCAGCACCACTTCTGACGGCAACCCCAGGACTTGCGGCGCATCAGCAATGGTCAAGATCAGCACAACCACCAGGGTGCCCACCACCGNGCNCCGCAGCAGGTAGTACATCAGACTCTGGCGCACAGCACGGTCGGGCGTCAACACACCGTAGTAGGCCACCGTGTAGGTGAGTACGATCAGCATGAAGCCGACCAGCAGATTGCCCAGTGCGGCCAGCACCAGAATCGCAGCCGAGGGCACCAGGTGTGGGATCGAAACCAGAATGAGGAAAGGAAATGCGCCAATGGCCGGGGCGATGAACGCGATACTCAGGTAGTTCATGCGCCGGCGGGCCGCCGGGGTCAGGCAGCGTTTACGGGCCTGGTAGACATTGACCAGCCCCCAGGTCGTAGTCACCGCGAAGAAGAGCACAAACGCGGGGAACAGGGCCGGGCACCAGGTGGGCAATGGGGGCGCGTTGCTGCCGGTCGTGACCACCAGGTCGCTGAAGAGGGCCAGGACGACCAGCAGTGCGGCCAGGGCATAGCTGCCGATCACCGCCGCATCGAGCGCACGCACTCGGACGTTCGTCGAAGTCAGCAGCGCATGGGAAAAGTGCAGGTAAGCCGCGGGCAAAAACGCAATGCCCAACCACTGGACACGCAGCCACGGTTCGGCCGCGGCGGCCAGTGTGGTGCGGCCGATGGCCACATCGCANNCGTAGACCACCGTGAGGCAGGCGAGCAGGGCGGCAAACGAGCGCCCCACGTTGGTGAGCAGGTTGTGGCCCAGCACGTAGACGAGGAGCGCAAACGACAAGATGACCGTCGCCGATGACAGTATGAGATTCGCCTGCGCGACGAACCGTGTCCAATCTACCACAATCATGATATCAACACAGATTAGTGCTTAACGTAACATGCCGCCAAAAAACAGGGCAATATCCAGGTTGGCGAAGTAACGCTCATTGAATCCACAAAACGCCAGGCCGTGCTTTTGACAGAAACGAATGGCGGGGTAGTTTTTGCTCTGGACGGCCATCATGACCCGCCGCGCCCCACGCTCGACCCCCAGCCGTGNCGCGGCATACAGCAGCGCCGTGCCCACCTGCTGCCGGCGCCAGGCCGGCGCCACCACCAGGTGATCGACCCAACCCAGGTCACGGTCGGGCTGCAGGCTCATGACGGTGTAGCCAACCACGTCGCCATCCAGTTCAGCCACCAAAACACAGTCGCCGCGTTCCCACTGGTCCAACAGCCCCTCACCCCAGCGGGGATAGGGCACACGCACGGCACGGGGCAGCCTGATCATACGAAACGTCACCGCAATCGACTCTTCTTCTTCCCGTTCATCCACCTGCCAAACGTACTCGGTCTCGAATGTACCATCGATATGGTAACAGCGTGTCAGGTCTGCCAGGTTTGCCGGACGAATATGCATGTATTCCACCGCGCCTACGGCACTGCCGGATGGGTTCTCGTCAGGTTTTTGCGCCTGAACGCCGGCCAGACGGGCCTACCATCGAACCGAACAGTGCGCTACGGTGCTGAACGCTGGCGTTGAAAATAGATAGCCGCGGCTTCCGTACGGTTGCCCACGTTCAGCTTCTGATAGATGTTCTGTAGATGAAACTTGACCGTATTTTCGCTGAGCACCAGGCGGTCGGCAATCTGCGCGTTGGTCAGGCCTTGCGCCACCAGGGCCAGCACTTCCTCTTCCCGTTCCGACAGCTGGACGGAACTCAGCTCGGACTTACTCTGGGCCTGGCTGGTCAGCCAGCGCCGCGCGCGCGGAANAACGAGCTGGCCGTGGTACACCTGCCGAATCGCGGCGACGGTCTGCGCGGGCGGTTCGGTTTTGAGGGCGATGCCATCGGCCTCCAGCCNCAACGCACTCTGCAACGATCCGCCATCACTGAAGGCTGTCAGAATCAGCACCTTGGCCGGCAGGTTCTCGCGCCGGATCTGCGCGAGGCACTCCAGCCCGGTCATATCGGGCAACTGGATATCGATGACCGCCACGTCGGGCCGCTGCGATCGCACCTCGAACAGCAGTTCGCGTCCGGTCATGGCCGACCCGACCACGTCGATGTCGGGTTCGTGTTTCAGAATACCGCGCAAACCCTTCAGGAGCAGCTCGTGGTCATCCGCCAACACCACCCGAATTGGCCGTTGTCCCGTTGTCATGTCCTGCCCATTCTGACTCATTGTCACCCCGGTCGCCCCCGTATGGTCCAACCCTTCCGTCCGCCCATTACGCCGCCCTTGGCCGGCCCACAGCCACCCTCACCCCAGCGGAATCTGCACCACTACCCGGGTCCCTTTGCCCAGGGCGCTCTGCGNCTCGAATGTGCCGCCTAACATACTGACCCGGTCGCGCATGCCGCGCAGCCCGATGTGCCTTTCTTCGTGCCCGATCTGGGTTGCCAGGGTGGCCGGATCGAACCCGGCCCNCTGGTCGGCCACCAGCAGGTTCAACACGCCGTCTTTCAGGTGCAGCCGTACGAACTGGTGATTGACGCCGGCGTGTTTGTGGGCGTTGAACAGGGCTTCCTGGATGATGCGGTAGATGGCAATCTTGACCGGTAGGGGCACCGTGGGCAGTGCGCCGACCACTTCGAGGTCGACCGTGTTGCCCGTCGNCTCTTCGTGTTGGATGATCAGCCCTTCGACGACGGCCGGCAGGCTGCGTCGGGCAAACTCCGGCGGGCGGAATGTACTGATGAAGTTACGAATCTCAGTCAACGAGCTTTCGAGCAGCAGGGAGATGCGCGGCAAGCGTTTCTGTAGTTCCTGGTGATCCTCTTCGGTCAGCACGGCGCCGTGCGCCAGCTGCGTCTGGATCAGGTTCACCTGCGACAGGGCCGCGAACATGTTCTGCACCGGACCGTCGTGGATATCCAGGATGATGCGCCCGAACTCCTCTTCGTTGATCGCCAGCATGTCGACCGAGGCTGCGCGTGATTTCCCAACGGTCACGCTGCTGCATCAGGCTCAACTGCACGGCCAGGTTGTCGGCCGCCAGTTGCGCCCAGTGACTGCCCAACTCGGTGGTCGTGGCCGGGGCCAGCTTGAGTTCCCCTGACGGCGCCTCGGGACGCGTCACCGGTGCGCAGTGCCAGACTTGATCGCTGCCGGCCGTCTCGCCGACCTCGGCCAGCAGCTGACCCTCCTGCCACCACTGCGCAGCTGGCGCGCCGGCCGTGCGTGCGATCCGCTTCAGCAGCTTCTGGTAGATATGCTCCATAGCGCCCATTCTATCACAGCTGCCTATCCGCGCCAAGCGCTGACCGATCAATCGAGCGTTTTCTCGTAGATACGGTAGACCTTGTAGAGGTCGGCGCCGAGCATGACGGCGATACGGTTCATGGCTTCGTTATTTTCCAGGATCCACGACATCTCACCGTAGCGAATGCCCTTGGCGGTGCCGGCGCGGGCGGTCGCGGCCATCAGCAGGGCATCGATGCCACGGCCGCGGTATTCGGGCATGACACCCAGCAGCAGCGTGCGCCGCGTNNTGATCTTACGCTGGTACCAGAGTGCTTTGACGATCGTGATCGGGTTGACGCGCCCGTTCATGCGTTTGAGCACCTGATTGAGGTCGGGCAGGGTCAACCCCATGCCCACCACTTTGCCCTGGTCGGGGCCACTGGCCACTTCGGCCATCCAGACCAGGTCCGGGTCGAGCACCTGTTTGGCTGNTTTGGCCAGGTGATCCATTTCGGCATCGGTCATGGGGACGAAGCCCCAGTNTCTTTCCCATGCCGACGTGTAGATCGCCTTGACGTGGGCCACCTCGGCAGCGAAGTGGTGCATGTCGGCCTTGCGCACCGTCACCTCACCGCGCCGCTGCACCTTGTCGGCCACACGCATGAGTTTGGAGGGCAGGCGGTTCAGGTCGCGGTCTTCACCAAAGTCGAAGAAATAGGCGTTGAGGTCCATCGCCTTGTGGAAGCCGGCGCCTTCGATGAGTGGGATGTAGTNACGCGGGTTGTAGGTCATCATGACCATGGGCGGCCGATCGAACCCCTGCACCAGCATCCCCCATTCGTCGTTCGAGCTGAGGTTGGCCGGCCNCCGGATTACCGTCATGCCGCGGTTGCGCACCCAGGTCGCGGCCGTGTCGAGCAGCGCCTGGGCAACGGCCGGGTCGTCGATGCACTCGAAGAAGCCGAAAAAGCCGGCCTTTTCGGCGTGAAACTCGTTGTGTCGGTGGTTCACGATGGCCGCGACCGTCCCCACCACCGTCGGTGCGGCAGTCGCCGTACCCTGCGCCGCGGTGGCCAGGAACAGCGCCACCTCCATGTGGGCAAACGAGGGGTTGCGCGTGGGGTCCAGCAGGCTTTTGCGATCGCCGATGAGTGGCGGCACCCAGTTGGGGTCGCTGCGATAGAGCTGCCATGGGAACTTGATGAACGTCATCCGTTCCTTTTCTGTCGAGACCTCGCGTACCGCCAGATCGAAGACTGCCATGGAACACCTTCCCTTTTCCGCTTTGTGTTGACAATCGAACCACTTGCTGTTAAACTGAAAACGGGCCGTATGTGAATTACGGGCTGTACCGGTTGTTCTGTGTTTGCCCCAAGGGAGGGAACGCACTCATGCCACACCGCACCGTGTTGGAGGCCAAGCGCCTCGGAATCTTCAGCTGTCACATCGACGCACCCCTGGAAGAAGTGGCCCGCCGCATTGCCGAAGAGGACATCAGCGGCATGGTGGTCGTTGACCAGGAGGGTTTTCTGGCGGGTGTAATCACCCGGATCGATCTGTTACGCGCNCTNATATCGGTACCGAACTGGAGAAAAGAACAGGTCAAGACCTTCATGAGCAGCCGCGTCATCACCGTCGGATCGGACGCAACGCTGTTGGAAGTGGCCAAGATACTGCTCGAACATCACGTTCATCGGGTGGTGGTTGTGCGTGAGGAGGATGGCCACCAACGGCCGATCGCCGTGATTGGCGACACAGACCTGGTCTACAACATGATGCATTCGTAACCAGCGCCATAAATAAGAGTCCGCAACCGCACGCCCGCACCTGATGCAAGCCCGTGGCGTGTGGTTACGGACTCGGCTCATGTTCTGCCGGAACCTGGTTCTGTGCGGCCCCAGGGTTCGTAAGCGTAGAGTTCCCGTGTTTGGCCGTGATGACACTGTGAAAGACCAGGTGCAAGCGGGCAGTCATTGTTTTACGGACCCCTGCGGTGCGTGTGACACTCCCGACCCCTCCAGAACCATGAGGTGAGATGCGTGCCCCGTCTATTCTTCGGACGTGCGCAGCATCTTCTTGGCCAGTTTACCCCCACCTTGAACGTGCTGTTGACGGCATCGGTGAGGGCTTCTGCACCTTGGGCGGTGGCTTTGATGACCCCCTTGGTCAGGTCGGTGGCGGCATCGGCCAGTTCCATACCGCTGTCGATCGCACTGCTGCCAACCCCAGAAACGGTTCCCAACATCGCCCCGACGGCCGTGGCACTGGCGCCGATCGCGCCCATGCTGGCGTTGAGTGAGGCGTTGGCCAGCCCTGGGCGGCGCCGCGCCGCGCCGCTCATATCACCCTGTGCGGCCTTATCCACGGCATCACCCACGTCGCTGGCCACACCCCGTGTGGTGCTGCTCAAGGCATCGGTGGCGATGCTCACGCTCATCCGTACACCGCCGGCCGCGCCTTTGACGCCGCCAGCCGTCGCACCGACCGAACGGGCAGTGGCTGAAATGACCTGCTGCGTCGTCTTGCCCGCGGTGTTGGCCAGGTTGTTTACCGCGTCGACCGCCTGATCGCCGGTCGATTTCGCCTCCATGGCTGACTGCATCGCCGCGGCCTGGGCCGTGGCCGAGGTGCCGGCCACCACACTGCTGGTGGCTCACCGGCCTGTTTCAAACGTTGGTACATCGGATTGGATTGGCGTTTGCGCCGCGGGCGACCCTGCGGCGTGGTTTCCTGTTTGACGTCTTCGGTCATGCCTACCCCCACCCATCCTGACGGCTGGGAACTTGAACGGTTATACATATCTGCACTGAACTTAAGATACCACCAGCGCTAAAATATCAAATTCACCACCGTTTCGGCGCTTACCGTGCGGCCGCGCCGGTGTGACGTTGATTGGCGTGCAGCGGCGCCGGCCCGATCACCGCCATTCTGAACGTGCGCAGCTCGCTGGGCGCGCTCAGGGGTTTGGGCGGGTTCATGTTAGCCGGCGGCGCCGACTGACTGGTCTCGAAGGGAGTTGTGGTCCCCAGGGGTTCGACCACTGCCAGGCGGCCAGACTGGCGCGCCACAACGACCTGCCACCGCCAGCGCCGGTCTTGTACCGTGCTCGGCAGGCGCATGGCATGGTCGAGGCGCAGGCTGGTACCTTTCAGATAGTAGACGCGTGTCCCCTGCAACCCCTCCGCCTCAGGCCAGAGGCGCACCACGTACCAGTCCTCTTCGCTCAGAGTCCCCACGGCCGTCCAGCGCAGGACGATGGGGGCGTCGGCCGCCAGCACCGCGCCGTTGGCCGGCCCCAGCAGATCGGGCGCGGGTAGGGGAAACCGGGCGTTGGTGTCGGTGTGACCGGCGCGGTGGGGGTGGCGGTGGGGGTTGGGGCGCCGCGCGGATAATGATGACCTGACCGACCGCGAGGATGGCGCCGCCGTCGAGGTTGTTGGCGGCCAGAATCGTGGCCAGATCGACCTTGTAGCGTGGCCAGGGCCGACAGGGTATCGCCCTTCTGCACGCGGTAGATGAGGGTCGAATCGTCGGGGGTGGCGGTGGCGGCCGGGGTCACGTTGCCGGTCAACTGTTCAGGCCGCATGCCGGTTGTGGGCAGGCGCAGGGTTTGCCCGGCCTTGAGCAGCTCACGCCCCGTCAGCCCATTGGCTTTCAGGATGGCGTCGAGCGGGATGCCGTAGGCGTTGGCGACCCCGAGCAGGGTATCGCCCGACTTCAGGGTATAGGCGATGAATTCGGGCGTCACGGTCGGGGTGGGCGTCGCCGTGGGCGGCGCGGTTGCGGTAGGCTGCACGGTCTGGGCCGGCGCCGCGCGACGCGCCGGGCAAGGGGTTGGGGCGGCCGCGCCCGGTGTATGCTGCGCCGCCACCTGCGCCGAGAGGGTTGGCAGGCGGTCGCCGCGGGTCCACCACAGCAGGGCCAGGCCGATGACGACGGTGAACAGGAAGATGTCGGACCAGGGTATGCGTCGGCGTTGACGGGGCCGTGAGCGTACGTCGGCCCCGCACATGAAACAGGCCGTGGCGTTTTCGGCCGCGTGTGCCGCAGTGGGCGCAGCGCGGCCCGGCGGCATCGACGGGGTGGGAACCGCGCCGGTTGATTGAAGGTCATGGGTGACATTATAACCATGCACGGGCCGTGGGGCAAGTTTTTCCGTTCGCCCTGAGCCTGTCGACGGGTGAGTTGACCCCAGCCTGAATTGCACCCGACGCCCAATCCCCGAACCCACAGGCCCTGGCGGCCTGACGCCCCTGAGCGGTATTCACTCATGTGATCTACACAGCAGCCTGCGGTATCGCGTCCGACAGTCCCTATCGGTTGGGGGGTCGAAAACGAGCCAGGGTGACCGAACGCGTCAGCGTTGGGCCACGGCAGCAACCCATTCGGCGGCGTCGTAGAGCCGGCCCTCCCAGGCGGGGTAGGCCGTCGCCTGGCTGAAGCCGCTTTCCCGCAGCAACGCCAGCAGTTCGTCGGTCTCGTAGGCGTTGTCCGACAGGCCGATCTCCTCCAGCTCGCCGCTCGACAGGTGGATGACCCAGAAACGGTCGATGGAGGCNNGCTGGTCCGCGTCCCAGAAACGCTCGCCCAGGTGGAGAAAGGGCGCGTNCCNCCACAGGCCCTGCTCGTCGGTGAACCACCAGGTGCTGTGCGTCTTGTCGATGCGCTCGAAGTCCAGCAGTTCCAGCGCGAGCCGGCCGCCGGTCCGCAGGGCCTGGGATGCGCCGGCCAGCAGCGCGGCGGCCTCCGCGCNGGTGAAGACCGCCAACTGACCGTAGAGGAAGAGCGCGGCGTCGTACGCCGCGCCGGTCTGGCGTGGCAACTCGACGCGCACGTCGGCCTGGACGAAGCGGCAGCGCCCGGCCACTCNCTGCGCCTCGGCCAGCCCGCGGGCATAGGCTATGCTGGCCGGGCTGAAATCGATGCCGGTCACATCGACGCCGCGCCGCCTACCNNGCGCGTACAGCCCTGGCCCGCAGGTGATGTCCAGCAGCCGCGCGCNCGGCCGCAGCGCCAGCTTCGACCAGAGCCAATCGATCTGGGCCAGGATCTCCGGCCGCTGGCGGCTGGCCGCGCCATGGTCCTGATCGAGGTGTTCGCGCAGCATACGCTCGCTGAAGGCCGGCTGATCCCAGGGCAGGTTGGCGCCATCACGCCAGGGTACGGCCGGCAAGGGGCGATGATAGAGGCGCCAGAGCGCCTGGCTGATACGCGTGTCGTTGGGTGCAGTCATGTTACCCCTCGGCGGAACCGGCGCCGATGGGCGATCCGCGCCGGTTGGTTGAAGGCCATGGGCGGCATTATAACGATGCCCGGGCCGGGCAAGTTGCGGGCAACGAGGGGGTGCGTGCAAATCTGGGAAGCCGCCCTTCGACAGGCTCAGGGCGAACGGAGGAGGTACGTCGAAGCGCCAGTGTGGATTTGTCGGGCGCGTATGGCGCCTATCGGGATTGGGTGTATAATGGCGGGACGCGCCCGACCGCGTGACCGCGGCCGGGCCGAATGGGCTGAACAGCGGGAGAGACACATGACCGAAAAGGCAGACAACCCCAAAACGCCGCGCCGGCGGCCCGTGGGCGGCCGGCGTCGATCTCGGCGGCACGAAGATCGAAGTGGCCCGNGTGGGCGACGATGGCCGGCTGCTGGCCCGGTTACGCCGACCCACGCCGGTCAAGGATGGCCCGGCGGCGGTGGAGGCCGCGATCGTCGCCGCGGTGCATGACCTGATCGTGGACGCCGGCTCACCGCCGGTCGCGGTGGGCGTGGGCGTGGCCGGCCAGGTCACGGCGGCCAGCGGCGCGGTGCGGTTTGCGCCGAACCTGGCCTGGCATGACGTGCCGTTGCAGGCCGACCTGAGCCAGGCGCTGGGGCTGCCGGTGGTGGTCGCAAATGACGTGCGCGCNGCGGCCTGGGGCGAGTGGCTGCACGGTGCGGGCCANGGGTGCGCGGACCTGATTTGCCTGTTCGTCGGCACCGGCATCGGCGGTGGGGTCGTTAGCGGCGGGCGTATGCTCACCGGGGACAACAACAGCGCCGGCGAACTGGGGCACACCACGGTGGACCTGCACGGCCCGGTGTGCCACTGCGGGAACCGCGGCTGCCTGGAGGCGCTGGCCGCCGGCTGGGCGATTGCCGTGCGGGCNCAACACGCCGTGGCCGACGACCCGGCCGGCGGCGCGTATCTGCTGCAACTGGCGGATGGCCAGCCGACAGAGATTACAGCCGCGAGGGTGGCGAGCGCGGCGCACGCGGGCGACCCGTTGGCGAACAAGCTGCTGGACGAAGTGGCCGCCGCGCTGAGCGCGGGCTGCGTGAGCCTCGTCAACGCCTTCAANCCCCGCCGCCTGATCCTGGGCGGCGGCGTGATCGAGGGCCTGCCGGAGTTGGTCGACCGCGTCGCGTGGCGTTCACGNCGCGCGCTGGCGGCCGCCACGGCCAACCTGAGCGTCGTGGCCGCGCAGTTGCACAACGATGCCGGGGTGATCGGCGCAGCCGCGCGGCGCGCCAGCCTTGAGCGACCGAACACTACGCCAGTACCCACCAGACGCCCCACACGTCGGCGGGCGGCGTTGCGCACAATGAAAGGACAGGGATGAGATGAGCAGCAAACAGTACGACATCGGCATGGTCGGCCTGGGCGTCATGGGGCAGAACCTGGTGCTCAACATGGCCGACCACGGCTTCGCGGTGGCCGGGTTCGACAAGGACGCGACCAAGGCGCAGGCGCTGCGNCGACGCGCCGGCGAGCGGCCAGTGGCTGCGGCCACCAGCCTGGCTGAGTTCATCGGCCTGCTGCGCACGCCGCGCNNGATCATGATGCTGGTGCCGGCCGGCCCGCCGGTGGACAGCGTGATCCACGACCTGCTGCCGCACCTGCAGGCCGGCGACCTGATCATCGACGGCGGCAACTCGCACTATGTGGACACCGATGCACGCGCNAGGGCGCTGGCCGCCCAGGGGATCGCCTACCTGGGCGTGGGGGTGTCGGGCGGCNNGAGCATGGCGCGCCACGGCCCAAGCCTGATGCCCGGCGGGTCGCCGGCGGCCTACGAACGGGTGCGCCCCGTGCTGCAGGCGGTGGCCGCGCACGTCGGCGATGCGCCGTGCGTCGCCTACCTNGGGCCCGGCTCGGCCGGCCACTACGTCAAGATGGTACACAACGGCATCGAGTACGCGCTGATGCGGCTCATCGCCGAGAGCTACGATCTGCTGAAGCGCGGCCTGGGGCTGAACAACGCGGAGCTGGCCGCGGTCTTTGCCGGCTGGAATGCCGGCGAACTGAACGGCTACCTGATGGAGATCACGGCGCAGATCTTCGACCACGTCGACGAGCGCACTGGCAAGACCCTGGTCGANCGGATCCTGGACGAGGCGCGCCAGAAGGGCACCGGCATGTGGACGTCACAGGACGCCATGAGCCTGCAAGCGCCGGTCCCCACCATCGACGCCGCGGTGGCGCAGCGCGACCTGTCGGGCTTCAAGGCGGAACGCGAAGCGGCCAGCCGCGCTGGCCGGGCNCTGCGGCGCTTCACCGGCGATCGGGATGCCTTCCTGGCCAGCCTGGGCGACGCGCTCTACGCGGCCACCATCGTGGCCTACGGCCANGGGCTGGCCTTGCTGCACGTGGCTTCGCAGGCCAAGGACTACGCGCTGCACCTGGCCGACGTAGCCCGCATCTGGCGCGGCGGCTGCATCATCCGCGCCGCACTGCTGGAGCGGATCCTGACCGCGTACGACCGCCAGCCTGACCTGCCCAACCTGCTGCTGGACCCCGAGCTNGGGCGNGTGGTCGCCGGGCGCCAGGACGACCTGCGCGCCGTGGTCACGACCGGGGTCGCCCTGGGCATCCCGCTGCCGGGCTTTATGTCGGCGCTGGCCTACTTCGACAGCTATCGCAGCGCCTGGCTGCCGGCCAACCTGATCCAGGCGCAGCGCGACTACTTCGGCGCGCACACCTACGAGCGCATCGACACGCAAGGGGTCTTCCACACGCAGTGGGAGCAGGAGTGAGGGGAACGCACCCATGGAAAATCACAATCGTCCTGCCGCGACCGTCCTGGTCATCTTCGGCGCCGCCGGCGACCTGACCTGGCGCAAGCTGGGGCCGGCGCTCTACAACCTGTTCGTGGATGGCTGGCTGCCGGAGCAGACCGCGATCCTGGGCGTGGACGGCAAGGCGCTGAGCGACGAGGCCTTCCGCGACCGGCTGCACGACGGCATCGACCACTTCTCGCGCCGCGCCCGNGCCGATGCCGCGCGTTGGGCCGCGATGGCCGGCGCCTGTTCCTTCCTGGCCGGCGATTTCGGCGATCCGCGCTCNTATGCCGGCCTCGCGACGGCCCTGGCCCAGCAGGAGACGGCCTGGGGCGGGCCGGCGAACCGGGTCTTCTACCTGGCGACGCCGCCCACGGTGGTCGCGCGGTGGTCGATGGCCTGGGCAAGGCCGGGCTGGCGCGCGGCCGCCCACACCCGCATCGTCATCGAAAAGCCCTTCGGCCACGACCTGGACTCGGCGCAGGCGTTGAACCGCACCCTGCTGGACGCCTTCGACGAGGAGCAGATCTACCGCATCGATCACTACCTGGGCAAGGAAACGGTGCAGAACATCCTGGCCTTCCGCTTTGCCAACGCGCTCTTCGAGCCGGTGTGGGATCGCCGCTACATCGACCATGTCCAGATCACGGTGGCCGAGCAGGTNGGGGTCGAGCATCGCGGCGGCTACTACGACCACGCCGGCNNGCTGCGCGACATGATCCAGAACCACCTGCTGCAACTGCTGTGCCTGATTGCGATGGAGCCGATGGTGTCGTTCGAGGCCGATGAGATCCGCAACAAGAAGGTCGATGTCCTGCGCGCCATCCGCCCCATCCCCGANGGGCAGGTGCAGGACTACGCGGTGCGCGGCCAGTACGGCGCCGGCTGGATGGAGGGAGAGCAGGTGGTGGCCTACCGCGCCGAGCCTGGCGTCAACCCGGCCTCCACGGCCGAGACGCTGGCCGCGGTCAAGCTCTTCGTGGACAACTGGCGTTGGCAGGACGTGCCCTTCTATCTGCGCAGCGGCAAGCGTATGGCGGAGCGGGTCTCGGAGATCATGATCCAGTTTCGTCCAGTGCCGCACCAGTCCTTTCCCACCACCGCGGCGCTGAGCTGGCATCCGAACCGGTTGGTGATACGGGTGCAGCCTGAGGAGGAGATCCTGCTCCGTTTTCAGGCCAAACAGCCGGGACCCACCATGCGCCTGGCNCCCGTAGAGATGAACTTCAATTACCAGGATGCCTTCCAGGAGGCGGCGCGCGACGCCTACGAAACCCTGCTGTTGGATGTCATGGTGGGGGATGCGACGCTGTTCATGCGCGCCGACCAGGTCGAGGCGGCCTGGTCGGTCATCGATCCGATCCTGGCGGTGTGGGGTGCGGCGACCCCGATGGACTTCCCCGACTACCCCGCCGGCAGTTGNGGGCCGGAGGCGGCCGAGGCGCTGATCGCGNNTGACGGCCGCAGTTGGGCCGCGTCCATGCGGCCGATTGCCTGAACCGAAAGGACCAGCGGAGGCACTATGCGGATCTTCATTGGTGGCGTGATGCAGGCGTCCACTCACGGCAAGGGCATCATGGATCAGGCCTATCGTAACGTACTGNNGGGACGCTCAGTGCGCTGGCCGGGCGTTGAGGTCGTTGATCCGTATCGATTGCACCCCAACAGCGTCGAGTACGGCGACCCGTTGGTCAAAGAAACGCTGCTGGAACTGCTGACCCTGGCCGGCGGCAGCGACATGATGCTGGCCTACCTGCCCGTCGCGAGCATGGGCACCGCGCTGGAGATGTACAGCGCTCACCAGCAGGGCGTGCCGGTCGTTACGATCTCACCCATGGCCGAGAACTGGGTGGTGCGCACCTTCTCGCGGCGGGTCTACTCCGACGTGGCGAGTTTCATGGCCGCGGTGGAGGCGGCCTCGTCGCCGGCGGATTTGATCTGAAACCGGTCACGTGGCCCACGGGTCGTACCATGATTTGAGCTACAGAGAACTGGAGATACTACACGCACTGATGCGGGCAATAGGAGATGACCCATGCTGAACTTTCAGGCCTTGCGCGAAAGGCAGATCACTCTCGCCGAGCTAACTGCCGGCCTGACGCGCGTCGACCTGGCCGCGCTGACCCACGAGATGATCGACACGACCCTGGCCCTGATCGCCGGGTGCGTCGATGCCGATGTGACCTTTGTGCCGGTGGACCCCAGAGCNTATGACCCCTACGCGGCCACGCCGGACGAGGCGCACATCGCCTGGACCCTGGGGCATGTGATCGTCCATGTCACTGCTTCGTCCGAAGAATCGGCCGCGCTGGCCGCGGAGTTAGCGCGNGGNGTGGCCTATCACGGCCGCTCGCGTTACGAGACGCCTTGGACGGAGATGCATACCCTGGCCGACTGTCGGCAGCGGTTGGAGGAGAGCCGGCGCATGCGGCTGGCGAGTCTGGGCATGTGGCCTGATGTACCGCACCTGGACAACGAGTACCAGGCACGGCCGGGCGGGCTGGCAACGAACGCCGTTGGGTGCTTTGTCCGCGGTTTGCTCCACGAGGATGGGCACCTGGGACAGATTCGCGAAATCGTACGCCAGGCGCGCACGCGCGCGCCGGCGTAGGGCCGGTCGGCGATGGCGTGGGGTGCGCGGTCAGGTAGTAACGACTTTGGTCGTTCTGTCCGAGCAACGACTGAAGTCGTTACGACAGGGATACTCTTCAATCATCCCATCCTTTGCCGAAATCGTCCACTGGGAAATCCTCCCACGTCTTACAGAGCCACTCACGACCGTTGTGAGTCAGGTAGTTGTGCAAGCTGGACCACGGCCACTCATAGGGATCGGTGATCAGGCCGTGTTTGACGGGGTTATAGTGGAGATAGTTGACGGATCTGTAGAAATGGGCATCGTTGCGAATCACGCGATCGCTGAACTTGTACCAAACGCGCCGCTTGCCTGTGAAACCGTCGGCCAGGTTCCATTCACGAGAGGTGGCGCCGTGCAATTGCTGCAATGCACGCGACACCGCATTCAACGTTTCGACGCCGACCAGGATGTGGTAATGGTTGATCAGGATGACCCAGGCATAGACAATGGCCTGGGCCTCTTTCATGACGTCTAGCAATCGACCCTCGAATTCGGTGCGGCGATCTGGTGACGCCATAATGGCTACATGCTCGAAGTTAGCAGCAGTAAGCAGATACTGGCCGGCATCCCGGAACGGGTGAGGCGGNNCGTGCAGTGGATATCCTCGCGCCTTGCGCTGTTGCACCACCGCTTCTCGCTCTTCAGGCAATAACTTGCGGTATTCGTAAGCCACGGAACACCTCCTCTTCTNGGTCGTAGTGGCGACTTCAGTCGCTCTGGATGACGATTAACGACTGAAGTCGTCACTACGGGGCTTGCGCGGGTAGCGATTAACGACTGAAGTCGTTACTACGAGCTTGCACGGGTAGTGGCGACTTTAGTCGCTCTGGATGACGACTAACGACTGAAGTCGTCACTACGAGCTTGCGCGGTAGTGGCGACTTCAGTCGCTCTGATGACGACTAACGACTGAAGTCGTCACTACGAGCTTGCGGGTAGTGGCGACTTCAGTCGCTCTGATGACGATTAACGACTGAAGTCGTTACTACGAGGCTTGCGCGGGTAGTGATTAACGACTGAAGTCGTTACTACGAGGCTTGCGCGGTAGTGATTAACGACTGAAGTCGTTACTACGAGGCTTGCGCGGGTAGTGATTAACGACTGAAGTCGTTACTACGAGCTTGCACGGGTAGTGGCGACTTCAGTCGCTCTGGATGACGATTAACGACTGAAGTCGTTACTACGAGGCGTGCGCGGGTAGTGATTAACGACTGAAGTCGTTACTACGAGCTTGCGTGGGTAGTGGCGACTTCAGTCGCTCTGGATGACGATTAACGACTGAAGTCGTTACTACGAGGCTTGCGCGGGTAGTGATTAACGACTGAAGTCGTTACTACGAGGCTTGCGCGGGTAGTGATTAACGACTGAAGTCGTTACTACGAGGCTTGCGCGGGTAGTGATTAACGACTGAAGTCGTTACTACGGGGCTTGCGCGGGTAGTGGCGACTTTAGTCGCTCTGGAACCAGGCGGTCACCGCGCCGAGGTCCGGCAGCACCGCGGTTGCCAGCGCGGCGACCTCGGGTGACGGCTGTTTCAGGTCGGGCACGATGATGCAGGCCATGCCGGCCGCGGCGGCTGCGCGCCCCGCCTCCGAATCTTCCAGGACAAGGCACTGGCGCGGCGGAATGCCCAACAGCTCGGTCGCGCAGGAAGATGTCAGGGCCGGCTTGCCGCGCGTCACTTCGTCGCCGGCCACCGTCGCGGCAAAGCCGTTCAGCAGGCCCGCGGCCGACAGGAGCCGTCCGACGGTGCTGCGGCTGGAGGAGCTGGCCAGCGCGCGGCAGCCCGATGTCGTCGAGGCAGGTCAGCAATTCCCGCAGCCCCGGTTTGAACGGCACACCGCGCCTGGTCACCTCCTGCCAGACGTATTCATCGGCGCGTTGGTTGGTGGCGTCCAGCAGAAACTGCGGGCCGTACGCCTCTCGCAGCACCTGGTTGGTGGCCTGCACGGTCAGCCCAACACTGCTCAGATAGACCTCCCACGACGCCGAATAGCCGAAATCGGCCATCGCGCGTCCATGCCTCGAAATGGAGGCGTTCTGTGTCGAACATCAGGCCGTCCATATCGAAGATGACGGCCCGAGGAACAGGTTGGATCAACGGCGGTCTCCAGAAAGTGCGCGGCGAATCGCACCTGACGTAAGGTTGTGGCCAGGCGCCGGGCCGTGTTCAACAGGCGCCTTCAACCGCTTGAATGCTCAACGCCGCAAAGCAGATGCCCGCGGCCCAGGCCTGTTCGCCCAATGCGCGTCGAACTGCTTGTAACGGCCAGGCGGATGAGCGATGACGTCATTGTAGCCCAAGGCTCCCCAGCGTGCAACAATCTAGCAGTTCGTCGGAGAGTCCACCTTGCCAGTGGGCGCGGTTCGACATGTCGGTGTCAACAGCGGTCGTGGCACAGCATGTTGGGGCTGCGTTCACACGAACAAGCTCTCTCCGACAAACTGCTGCATGAGCTGCGCAGCGCCAAACCGGATTGAAACCTCACCCACGCGCCGCATGTCGCATGACTTTCCACTTGTCCACGCCGCCGATCGATGCTACAATCCCGCACCGTCGCCCACCGCCGATGTATGGGCGGGAACCTGCCGCCGTCGCCCCGCGGGCTGCTTCACCCACCTGGCGGCCGGCCTGGCTGTCGAGCTCCCGGAGGATAGGTTCATGCTCTATTTTCTCATTCGTGTTCTGGTCAATTCGCTGGCGGCCGCCCTGGTGATGCACGTCGTGCCTGGTCTGCGCCTCAGCCCTACTCCCTCNGTCAACGCACCAGTGGCGGCGACCGTTATCTACCTGGAGATCGGCCTGATCTTCACCCTCCTGCGCGCCGTCGTCCGGCCGCTGATCCTGTTCCTCGCCGGGCGGCTCTACCTCTGGTCGATGGGCCTGCTGGCCCTGGCCGTCGATACCTTCATCTTCCTGCTCCTCTCCTACCTGGCGCCCACGGTCTGGCAGGTGGGCGGGACGCGGCTNCTTTCGGCCATCCTCGGCGCGATGCTGATGGGGCTGGTGGTTGCGGTCCTGGAGGCGTTGACCGGCCTGGACAGCCCGCTCATCGCGGAGGGACGGCGCAGCCCCTTCTACTGGCGCTGGCTGGGGATGCTGCCCACCGGGCAGCGCAACCGGATCGTGGAAAGCCTGCGCACGCAGCAGATGGTGAACACCATTCAGCGCTATATGGTCGATATCGTGGTCGGCATCTCTCCCTTCGGCGGCATACGCCGCACGTCGCAGCGGCTGATCTACCGCCGCCGCCAGACGCTGAGCGATCAAAGCCCGGCCGCCAAGATGCGCCTGATGCTGCAAGANGCCGGTCCCACCTTCGTCAAGTTTGGCCAGATGGTGAGCAGCCGCAGCGAACTGCTGCCCGAGGCCTGGCTGCTGGAGCTGGAGCAGTTGCACGACGATGTCGCCCCCTTCCCCGCCAGCCAGGTCGAGCAGGTCATTCGGCGGGGCTGNGGCAAGCCGCCGGCCGAGGCCTTCGCGGCCTTCGATCTGACGCCGCTGGCCGCGGCCTCCACCGCCCAGGTACACGCCGCCACGCTGCCCAGCGGTGAGCACGTCGTGGTCAAAGTGCTGCGGCCCGACATCGCAGTGACGGTCAAGGGCGACCTCAACGTCATGCAGGATGGACTGGCGCTGGTCGAGCGTCGCCTGCCCTGGAGCCGCCAGTTCGGCGGCAGCGCACTCTTCCACGAGTTCGCAGCCAACGTCCTGACCGANGCCGACCTGGCCAACGAGGCGTACAACGCCCGCATGTTGGCCCACAACATGGCGAAATTCCCCTGGGTGCATGTGCCGCAGATCTACNNGGCGTACAGCACCTCCAAAGTGCTGACGCAGGAGCGGGTTACGGGGGTGAAGATCAACGATGGCCTCGCGCTGGACGCCGCCGGCATCGACCGCGAGGCGCTGGCTACCCGCTTCCTCCGGGCGCTCTTACAGCAGGTGATCTTCGACGGCTTCTTCCATGCCGATCCGCACCCGGGCAACGTCTGGGTCAACACCGAGACGGGGAATGTCATCTTCCTGGACATGGGCTTGATGGGCTACCTGACGGCGCAGGACCGCTTTTCCCTGGGTGAGCTGATCTGGGCGCTGCAAGACCGCGATGCCCGCGCNGCGACGCGCGTCCTGGTCGCCATGTGCAAGCCCGCGCCGCAGCAGAACTTCGCCATTCTCCAGCGCGACATCGAGCGCCTGATCAACCACAACCTGCTTTTCACGNNGACGCCCCCTTCGCTGACGCTGGTCATGAGCCAGATCGTGGAGGTGCTGGTGCACCACGGCTTGCAGATGCGCGCCGAGTTCACCCTGGCCATCAAATCCATCGGCCAGGGCGAGTCGATCATGCGCAGCCTGCTGGGCGACAAACCGACCGACTACATGCTCGATGTCGCCTACACGCAGCTCAAGGAACTACTGCGCAGCGAGTTGGCGCCGGGCGACATGCTCGACCGTGTGGGTAAGCCGCTGGCCCACGATATCCTGGGGCGCCTGCCGGGGCTGTTGACGGCCACCACCAGCCTGCTCGACGATTTTCAGCGCGGGCAACTGGCGTTTCAAGTTACCGTCGACAGCCTGGATGAGCGCACGCGCACCCTGCGTGTCGCCCTGGGCNNGAGCGTACGGCGTGTCGTGATCAGCGTCCTGGCGGTGGGGCTGCTGCTGGGTTCCGCGCTCACCCTGCTCTTTCCATTGGAGGGGATNCGTCGAAGGGCCGAAAACCTGCTCGTGCGCCGCGTGGCCGAGTTGGGCTTCACCGTGGGCGCGCTGCTCATCCTCGCGCTGCTGTTGTCCGTTCTGTGGCAATCGGTGCGTAAACAGACGAAGTCGCAGTGAGGTCGGCGCTTTCCGACTGCTGAAGCACAGCCGGCGCGTGTTGGCCGTCAGCTCACGGCCGGCCGGCGCCGGCCGTCAAGACACGGCCAACCTGCGTCGGTTGCTAAGTCACGGCCGGCGCGGGTTGGTCGTGGTCGGGGAGGAGGGTCTCGGCGTTGCGGATCGCGGGGACGAAATAAGCGATCGTCGGCACCAGCAGGCTCAGCAGGCCGCACAGTACCATGATCAGTCCCATGCCCGCGCCCGGACCCGTGCCCACCAGCGGGCCGAANNGCGCGGCCATCGCCGTGTCGCCGCGCATGGCTGGCTCGAAGACGTAGTCAGCCAGCACGCCGGCGATGACGGGCGAGATGGGGTTGGTGAACCAGGCGATCAGCCGGCGGGCGGAGAAGACACGGCCCTGCACGTCGGGCGCCACTTTAGCCTGCCAGATCGCCTGGTTGGAGGTGTTGACCAACGGGCTGACCAGCTCGGTGATGAAGATCGCCGGCAGCCAGATGATCAGCCNCTGGCCGACGCCCAGCGCCATCAGCCCGACGGCGCTGATGGCCCAGCCCAGCAGCACGCCGTGCACCTTATGCCTGAAGCCGCTCCAGACGCTCATCACGATGCCGCCGATCACACCGCCGATGGCCCCGGCCGACTGCACCGCACCGAAAATGACGCTGTTGCTATCGGTGTACGCCAGCACCATGGGCGCCAGCAGGGTGAAGGCGATGCCAAAGAAGAGATTGCTGAAGAAAAAGACCAGTTGCAAGCCCAGCAGGCTGGGGCGGCGGAAGATGTAGGTGAAGCCGTAGACCGCCTCGTGCACCAGGCCGCCCTGCGCCTCCTGGCCCGCCGCGGTGCGCACCGGCGACGGCACCACCACCAGCAGCAGCGCGCCGATGGCAAAGAAGAAGGTGAACACATCGATGCTGAGGATGCCCACCAGACCGATCAGCGGCAGCAGCGCGCNCGCGAACAGCGGCGCCAGCACACCCGGCCCGGCCTCGATCAGTGACATCAGGCCGTTGGCCCGGCTGTACTGCGCTTTGGGCACCATGGTGGTGATGGCGGCCGAGTACGCGGGCCATTGGAAGGTGTTGCCGATGCCGTTCAGCGCCGCCGCCACGTAGAGGTGCCAGGTCTCCAGGCGGCCCAGCGCCAGCAGGATGAAGACGCTGCCGGTGGCCAGAATTGCCGCAAAATCGCTGACCATCATCATCAGCTTGCGGTTGTAGCGGTCGACCATCACGCCGGCAACGGGCGACAGCAGCAGAAACGGGATGATGAAGAAGACCTGCATCAGCCCCATCGCCAATGCGCTCCCGGTCTGCTGGTACATCCAGATCGTCAGGCCGAACTGGCTCATACTGCTGGCCAGCACCGAAACGACCTGGCCCAGCCAGACGACGACGAAGGCCGTCATGCCGGTGGGGCGTTTGCTCACTAGAGCCGCTGCAGGTTTCATATCGCCTCTCGATCAGGGCGTAGCGCCCCACATCGTCGGATCGCCGCCAGGAGATGCGTGCCATGGACGGCCAAACCGTACCGTTCGGCTACCGTTCTGCGCTGCCTATACGTGTCAGACCGACTTCGGTTGCGGCCAATACGTCCGATCGTGCTTCTGCGTCAGCCAAGCACGATCGGGTGCAGCTTGAGGGGCGCGGCTGTGCTGCGTTGATCCTGGGCACGGTCGTCGCGATGACGAGCCGCCGGACCGAATACGCAGCATCGACAACCGGGCATCCACCGATCGGTGGATGCCTTTTTCCTCTTGGTTCATCGTAAATTCCGCCGGCCGGTGGCTGACAAACGCGATCGTCGGCGTTATGCTGTCTCCAGAAAGATATAGCGGAGGGATTGCGATGAACAATGAACCTGTCGTCGTCGTCAACGGCCTGCGCAAGCGCTACGGCGATGTGACGGCGATCGACAATATCTCCTTCGCGGTCAGGCGCGGCGAAATCTTCGGCATGGTAGGCCCCAACGGCGCGGGCAAGACGACCACGGTGGAGTGCATCGAGGGTCTGCGCTCTCCTGACGGCGGCACGGTGCGGCTGCTGGGGCTGGACCCCGCGCAGCGCCGGACCGTGGCCGAGCGCGTNGGGGTGCAGTTGCAGGAAGCTGCGCTGCCNCCGCGGCTGCGCGTGGCCGAGGCGCTGACGCTGTTCGGCGCTTTCTACCGGCAACGCAGCGACCCCGAAGAGCTGCTGGTCCGCTTGGGGCTGGCCGATCAGGCGCGGAAAGCCTTCGGCAAGCTGTCGGGCGGCCAGAAGCAGCGCCTGTTCATCGCGCTGGCGCTGATCAACCGGCCGGAGGTCGTCTTCTTCGATGAGCGACCACCGGCCGACCCGCAGGCGCGGCGCGCCACCTGGGATCTGGTGCGCCAGGTGCGGGACAGCGGCTGCACGGTGGTGCTGACCACGCATTTCATGGAGGAGGCCGAGCGGCTGTGCGACCGTGTGCTGATCATGGATCGCGGCGCGATCGTGGCGCTGGACACGCCCGAGGCGCTGATCCGTACGCTGGGCGCGGAACAGCGGCTGGTGTTCACCCTGCCGCCGGGCGCTGCCCGCGCCCCGCTGGATGGCCTGCCCCAGGTGAGCCGCGTCGAGCAGGCCGATGGCCGCCTGACCGTCTACGGCCAGGGCGATCGGCTTGTCAGTTCGGTCGTCTCCGCGCTGGAAGAGGCTGGACTGCCGTTCCTCGATCTGCGCACCGTGCAGCCCAGCCTGGAAGATGTGTTTCTGGCCCTGACGGGGCGGGAGATATCGGATCTCCCGGCCGTGGGAAAGGAGTGACGCCATGAGGAGCTATACCCAACTGCTGGCTACAAACCTGCGCCTGTTCCTGCGCGAGCCTGTCACCGCCTTCTTCATCCTGGTGTTTCCGGTGATGCTGGTGCTGATCTTCGGGGGCATCTACGGCAACGCGCCGACCCCGTTCTTCGGCGGCCGCGGCACGATGGACGTCTCGATGCCGGGCTACACCGCGTTGATCCTGGGCATGGTCGGGTTCATGACGGTGGCGATCAACACCAGCAGCTACCGCGAGGCGGGCACCCTGCGCCGCTTCCGCGCCACGCCGCTCCGCCCGCTCACCTACATCGCCGCCGATGTGACCGCCAATTTGATCATGACGCTGCTNGGGGTGGCCGGCTTTCTGCTCGTCGGTTGGCTGCTCTACCGCGTCCATTTTGANGGGCAACCCCGGGGCGTTTTCCTGGCGATCATCTTCAGCGCGCTCGCCATGTTCGCGGTCGGCTACGTGATCGCCAGCCTGGCGCCCGGCGCCCGTGCGGCCCAGGTGGTCAGCATGGTGATCTTCTATCCGATGATGTTCCTGTCGGGCGCCGCGCTGCCGCTGGAGATCCTGCCCGCCACGCTGCGTCGCGTCTCCGATTTTCTGCCGTTGACCTACGCGGTCCGTCTGCTGCGCGGGCTGTGGTTCGGCGACCCGTGGCGTGACCACCTGCTGGAGGCGGCGGTGTTGGGCGGCATCCTGATCCTGTGTACGGCGCTGGCCGCGCGGCTGTTCCGGTGGGAGTGAGTTGTGCTATACTTAATCAAGCAGGAATCCTCTTCTTTGTCGCCGGGGTGATGCCGCTGGCGGAAGGTCAGCCCTTCAAAGCGGGCGCTTTCATCATCGGCATCGTGTTTCTGGTAAATGGGGCCGCCATTGCGCAGGAGGCGTGCGGCTACCCGGCCCAAGAGATGAGAGTAAACTAACGGGCTAACCCAACCGATGAACGCACGTTCTTCACCTCCATCTGCAAAGCCTGCAATGCCTCGTCCCGCCTGGCAGCGGTGGGTTTCGATTTGGCACATCGTCTTCTACGCCAGCCTGATCCTGGCGACCGCCATCGCACTGTTGACCGGGGCCGCGGCGAACCAGGCGCCAGCGATGGTCGGGCTGAGCGCCCTCCTGGCCGCCTGGTACTGGCTGATCGTGGTGTGGNNCGACCGCCGGCCCCGCGCCAGACGCGCCGGCCTGATCTTTCTGGCCGGCGCGCTGGCCTTGTGGTTCCCGCTGGCGGGCTGGCTCNNGGCCTACTACCTGGTCAGCGCCAACTTCTTCGGCTTCATGTGGGCCTTTTGCCGTTCGGAGCGGCGATCGCGGGCAACGTCGGGCTGCTGGCATTGATCCTCCTGCGCGGGCTGGTCACCGCGGCGAGCCGCTGGCGGCATTGTGGGGCTGGCCGCTGCTNNCATCAGCCTCGTTGTGCTCGGGTGGGCCGCGCTCCTCGCCGGGTGGATGCGCTCGGTGATGCACGAAAGCCAGAAGCGCCAGCAGCTGATCGAAGAGGAGGCAACGCGGCAGGATCTCGCCCGGGCCGAACGCCAGGCGGGCGTATTGGCAGAGCGCCAGCGTCTGGCGCGNGAGATCCACGACACGCTGGCCCAGGACTTCACCAGCATCGTGCTGCACCTGGAGGCGGCGGATGCGGGGCTGCCGGCTGACGCAGAACCCGCGCGCACGCACGTGGCGCGGCGCGCGCAGCCGCGCGGGGGCCTGACCGAGGCGCGGCGGCTGGTGTTGGCGCTGCGCCCCGAACCGCTGGAAGGCGCCTCGCTGCCCCAGGCGCTGCGTCGTGTGGCCGTTCGGTGGGCCGAGGAGACCGGCGTGGCCGTCCGGGTGGCTGTTACCGGCGAGCACGTGGCGCTTCATCCGGAGGCTGAAGTCACTTTGTTGCGGGCCGCTCAGGAAGCATTGACCAACGTCCGCAAGCATGCGCAGGCGCGCCAGGTCAACATCACCCTCTCATACATGGGGGATCAGGTGGCGCTGGATGTGCAGGACGACGGCGTGGGTTTCGACTCGTCCGCGGCGACCGCGGGCTTCGGCCTGGCCGCCATGCGCCAGCGGGTGGAGCAGCTCGGCGGTACGGTGGTGGTCGAAAGCGCTGCCGGCCACGGCGCCACGGTGGCGGTGACGCTGCCATTGCACCCGCTTCAGACGATCGATGCTTCGTCGTGAAACCAGCCGAACGGTCGCTGCAACGCCGGCGCACCCTTCGGCGGCTGAATGCTACAGATGTTCAGACAACCCGCTGGAGCAAGCGAGATGATTCAAATCCTGATAGCCGATGATCACCCCGTGGTGCGGGATGGGCTGCGGGGCATGTTGGCTGGCCAGCCCGACCTGCAGGCGGTGGGCGAAGCCGCGGACGGCGCGACCGCGGTCAAGCTGGCCATGGAGCTGGCGCCGGACGTCATCCTGATGGACTTGCGGATGCCCGTCCTCGATGGCGTGGCCGCCATCCGCCAGATTCGGCGCGGCAGCCCGGCGCGCATCCTGGTGCTGACCACCTATGACACGGATGCCGACATCCTGCCGGCCATCGAAGCCGGCGCCACCGGTTACCTGCTCAAGGATGCCCCGNNCGAAGACCTGTTCCGCGCCATTCGGGCCACCGCAGCTGGGGAAACCGTCCTGGCCCCGACGGTGGCTGCCAGGCTGCTGGACAAGATGCGCGCACCGGCCGAGGAAAAGTTGAGCGCCCGTGAGCTGGAGGTGCTCAGCCTGGTGGCCGAGGGCGCCAGCAACGGCGAGATCGCGCGGGCGCTGCACATCAGCGAGGCCACCGTCAAGTCGCACCTGCTGCACGTTTTCGCCAAGCTCGGCGTTGCCGACCGCACCGCCGCGGTCACGGTCGCCGTGCAGCGCGGCCTCTTGCGGTTAGGTTAAGCGGGCGTCTCTCCTTCATTTCCCCTTCTCCCCGTTCGGGGAGCACAAATCCGCCCCAGGGGATGACACCGGCGGCAATTCGCTGTACACTGACGATGGATGTCGGACGGGCGCAGCCCTGCCTGCGCCCACTTCCCTGGGGAGGGTGACATGAACAACGAACAACGATCGATCGTTAGGGAAACCCAGGAGGCAGCGATGAACAGAGACACTCGTTTCGACCAGCTTCACCTCATCGCGTGGCTCGGTATCAGCCATCTGTTGGCCGCAGCCGTGGGCGCCCTGGGCATGTGGCGGGGACCGGTATCGCTGACGCCCGGCCTGCAGTTGGCGGTCGTGAGCGGCCCGGCGCTGTTCGGGCTGCTGCTCAACGGACCGGTGCTGCGCGGCGTCGAGTACCTGTCGGCCGCCCTGATGCAGTTGGCGCAAGGGCGGCCGATCGCGCCCTCGCCGGCCGCGCCGCGCCGCTTGCAGCCGCTGCATGGCCTGCTGGTTCAGGTCGATGCGTTGGCCGCGCGGCGCGGGAAACACACCATCTGCGGGATGAGCTGCTGCGCAGCACGGGTGAGGCCGCGGCCCAGGCCGAGCGCAACCGCCTGGCGCGCGACCTGCACGACTCCATCAAGCAGCAGCTCTACGCCATCAACGTCAGCGCGGCGGCGCGCTGGCCCGTTGGGAGACCGATCTGACGGGCGCACGCCGCGGTCGAAGAGGTGCGCCGCGCCGCACAGGCCGCGCTGGCCGAGATGGCCGCCCTGTTACGGCAGCTTCGCCCGCGCCGCTGGCCGCGGCCGGCCTGCTGGATGCGCTGCGGGAACAGTGTGAGGCGTTGGCGCACCGCTCCGGCGCCGAGGTGACCGCCGACTTCGGGCAGCCGGCGGACGTCGCGGCCTACACCGCGGCGGTGGACGCCGGTCGCCTGGCCCCGGCGCCGAAGAGGCGATCTTCCGCATCGGCCAGGAGGCGCTGAACAACGTCGCACGCCACGCCCGTGCCGGCCATGTGACCCTGCGCCTGCGCGTCGAGGGAAGCGCTGCACCTGACGATCGCCGACGACGGCCAGGGCTTCAGCGCCGACGGCCCGGCGACGCTGGCCGCGCTTCGGCCGGCTACGGCCTGGCCGGGATGCGGGATCGGGCCGCGGCCATCGGCGCGGCCATCGAGATCACCAGTTCGCCCGGCCGGGGACGCTGATATCGCTGACCGCGCCGCTGGGAGAGCCGGCGGGAGAGGAGGCCGAAATGAACGCCCAAGTGCAAGAGTGGCTGCAAAAAGCCAACATCTGGCAGGCGGTGACGATGGCGGCGGTGTTCGTGGCGCTGGTCGTGGCGCAGGGGATGGCGCCGCGTCTGGCCGCGGCCAGCTACCCGCCGGCCGCGTTAGTTTTCAGCAGCGCCCTCCTGCTGGTTTGCGTGCTCGGCGGCCGGGTCGCCTGGACGCGGGCGCAGGCCGCGACCGTCGCTGTGACCCTGGCGTGCGGCGCGGACAGCCCAATGGTTTGGCGCATGCGGCGAGGCGGCCGGAACGCGGGTATGGGTGGCCCTGGCGGCAGTCGTCGTCCTGCCCGGCGCGCTGATGCCCCACTCGTGGCCGCAATACCCCATCGCGGCGCTGGCGGTGGGGCCGCGTGCGCCGTGTTCGCGGCGCTGACCCTGGCCCAGTTCTACCGCGTGAGGGAGCAGTATTGGGCGCGGCTCTCCGCGGGCGCCCTGGCCGCCGAGCTTGACCAGGCCTGGCGCGGGCGGTATAGTTGGGCCTGGTGCTGTTGGTCACGGCGGTCGGCTACTTCGGCGTGTACGGCGGTTTCCAGGCCCCGTTCGCCTGGCCGCCATCCCGGGATCTGGCGCTGGACATCCTGGTTACGGTATTCATCAACCTGGTATTGGTGACCTTCGCCGTCAACTATTTTCAGTTGCGGGACTGGAGAGAGAGGAAGCGCAATGGATAGCGAGCGGGTGCGTGCTGTTGGTGGATGACCATGCGGTGGTGCGTCAAGGGCTGCGCAGCTACCTGGAATCGTTCGGCGATATCGTGATCGTCGGCAGCGCGGCCAGCGGTGAGGAGGCGCTGCGGCTGCTGGAGACCTGCCTGCCCGACGTAGCAGTGGTAGTTAGCCACCTGCCAGTTTAACGAGACTCATTTTTGAAACGAGTAATACGCTTTTGAATATCAGACACAATGCTTTTGATTTCTTCAAAATCTGTTTCGTTTACGTATTTTGAAATTTCACCAAGTAAAGCGGCTGTATCTGGCTGGTAATAATGAAGCAAAGTAGCAATATCGTTTTCGTAAATACCAACTCTTGCAAAATTGCCTTGCCGATATAAAGAAGGCAACGCATACAGTTTTAGCAGTAATAGACCTTCAACCGTCGCCAGAGGAATATTTCTGTCAAGGAATTTTTGAACTTTTGAATACTCTTCATGGACTTNTTTGAAAAGCGGATTTTGAGTAAGCAAGAGGTCAATTTGCAATTCGCCATAATTTGCACGAGCAAAATACATATCCTGACTTGTAATTTTGAGTTCAGGTAATTTCTCCAAAGACGAAACTGCCATTAGTAAGTCTAAATCTTGAGTATTTCTTCCTTCTACATAATGAAGAATGGCAATCCCGCCAACAAGAACATAGTCTATTTTTCGTTTTTCTAGAACAGTGAAAANATCTTGAACGGACTGTATTAAAGAATCAGAATTCATTGAGCCACCTGGCCAGTTTTTGACGTTGAATACAACGGCATTACGAATAACATCACCGATTTGAACGCTACTTTGAATAGTCATTGTACATATCCTGCGGCAAGTATAGCATAACGACCACTTGTAAAATAGTATCTCGCAACTCGGCACGAAGGGCTTTCTTTGAAACTATATCTACTGTGCGATTGAAAATCTCTTCTAAATACAACTCAAGCCCGATTAAGTCAAACAAGTCAGCGTTGTCATCAAATTCTGTCAATAAATCAATATCGCTCTTTTCTGCCTGTTCCCCACGAACAAAAGAGCCAAACAGACCGATTTCCCTTACTTTATAGCGTGCAGTAAGGATCGGCTTTAATTCTTTTAATTTGGCTACAATTTCTTGCGAATCCATAAACTCACTCTTTTGGCTGTCTTACACAATTGTACCATCTACCTGCGGCCCAACGAATATGGGTTATGCAGCGGCCAGTACGACGACAACGTCTCGTGCGGGACGGTCGAGCCGCTGCATAACCCGTGTTGAACTAAGCCGTCCCACAGAGAGACTGTATGGAATTTAAGTCCGCTAACGGTGTTGGTGTCAGCCAGCTGGATGAGGTGAAGTTTCTGCCTCTATTCTACCAGTATCCCAAACAAAAGACAATCCCCTTGTTGGCGGTCTTGCACCGGGAGTTTCAGCGCCCGCAACCACTCCCAGCGGCCAGCCGATACCCAACGCACCCCCTTCAGGCGCGCCGAACCAAACGCCCGGTGGCCGGACGCTCTGTCTCACACCCGATAGCGGCGTCATCTCATCGCTATGGCGAGCAACCCTGTGCCGCCACCGCCGCTCGCTGCGCTACCGGACGGATACTCTGCACCAGTTCCATTGGCTGACCACAGTGCGGGCACACCACGACGCGCGTTTGTGTCTCTTGCGCCTCATCCCTCATGGTTCGGTCAAATTTCGACGGAGTTTGAAAATGCTGTAAGCTATCTGCATGACAGAAAAGCTTACCGTTTGAACCGACGAACGGTGCGTGTGTATAACTTGCAGCGGAGCCGGGTACGTGTGGATAGCACGACGGCGAGCGGCTACTGGACGTTTCAACATCTATGGCCAGTTGGTCGGTGAATTTCCTGGACCGGCTGGCTAAGAGCCTATCCGAATAACCCGGAAAACGCGCCACAGTGTTACCCTGTGACGGTTATTCGGATAGGCTCTAAATGACCGAACCATGAGTACCAATTCACCAACTAACTATTTCCCACCCCCGCCGCCACTCCCTCCGCATGCAGCCGCGCGATCCCAGCCGCGTCATAGCCCAGCTCGGCCAGCACCTGATCGGTGTGCTCGCCCAGCCGCGGCGGCGCGATGCGATAGCTCATGGGGGTGTCGGAGAAGAAGCCGGGGAAGGCCAGCGACTTGAACGGCCCCACCGCGGGATGCTCCATCTGCACGATCATGTGGCGTGAGCGGATATGTGGGTCGTTCAGCGCCTCGTCCACGGCGTAGAGCGGGCCGCTGGGGAAATCGGCCGCGTTCATCAGCTCCACCCATTNCCGCGCCGGCCGTGCGGCCAGGTAGCCATCCAGGATCGGCGTCAATTGATCGCGGTTGACGTTGCGCAGGGCGTTGGTGGCGAAAAGCGGGTGGTTGACCANGCCCTCGTCCGCGCCGATCACCTCGCAGAACTTGCGCCAGAGCCGCTCGCTGCCGGCCGCCACCACGATCCACTTGCCGTCGCCGGCCTTGAAGGGCTGGTAAGGGGTGATGGTGGGGTGCTGGTTGCCGGTCTTCTGCGGCGGCTGGCCGGTGACAAAGTAGTTGCTGGCCAGATAGCTCAGCCAGTTGAGCTGCGATTCCACCAGGCTGACATCGATGGCCTGGCCCACGCCGGTGTGCTGGCGGGCCAGCAGCGCGGCCAGCACGCTGATCAGCGCGTAGAGGCCAGCGGCGAAGTCGGCCATGGCCATGGGGAAGCGCATGGGTGGGTCGCCTGGCTCGCCGGTCAGCTCCATCAGCCCACCCATGGCCTGGGCGATGATGTCAAAGCCGCTGCGGTCCACGTAGGGGCCGCTGCGGCCATAGCCGGTGATGCTGGCATGGATCAGCCGCGGGTTGCGGGCCAGACAGGCCTCCACCGACAGGCCGTATTTGTCCAACGAGGCCTGGCGCGGCAGGTTGATCAGAAACACGTCGGCCTGGTCGATCAACAGCCAGCGCCTGCGCCTCCAGTTCGCCCAGGCCCGCTCGCCCAGCGGTTCTGCGTCCAGCCAGACCACGGCGTGGTGGCCAATCGCGGCCCGCTCAGGCGCAGCCGTCACCGTGGCCAGCGCAACGGGCCGGTGAGCTTCGACGGACGAAAGGAGGGCGTGGAGGATGTTGTCAGACATGAGGGAATGATGGTAATGCCATATACTGAATGCTGGTCTTCAAGACAGCGGAATGCCCTGCGTTTTTACTTCCCATGCCAGCGGGTGTTCGTCCCGAAACTGCTCTGGCCGGAAGCCGATTACCTCAAAGCGCGGATCGATGGATGTCGCTGTGATCGTCAGGCGTATCCAATCTTGCAAGCGGTCGCCGGTCAGGTCAGGTGAGACTACTGCGACGTCGATATCGCTGTCAGGTCCCGCCGTGCCTGTAGCATGAGAGCCGTAGAGATAAGCTGCGGAGATAGTAAGGTCCTGCGCGTAGTACACGAAGCAGATCCTGCACTTGGGCGATTACTCGCTCTTTGCCGGCGGTTGTGGTAGCCTTTCGTGATTGAGTTCTGATTTCAGCGAGCAATTTCTCAGTATGCAAGTGAGCGAAAAAGAGAGCATAATGATAATCGCCGCTGGCGATCAAGTGGCCGGCTACTGGCCAATCGTCCTCTGCCGAGTCTAACCAAAATTGGACAACTTCAGAAATGTTCATATCATCTCGTGGAACTTCTGGAACCTGTCATATGCAGTACAGAATCTGCTAAGACCAACATCATTCCATCACGCTTCGCGGTCGCTCATCTTTCATCTTTCAGAGGCCAGCGCTCCACGAAGACGTTGAAGATCCGCCGCACACGCCCAAGCTCTGCATGGTCGGGTCCTCGGTCAGGTCCGTGGACGGTGGCTGGTTCGCCGGTTTGCAGCACGTCCAGCGCGGCGGATCACATCCCCTTCGCCGCAGCCGCCGCCCACGGTGCCATAGTGTTGCCCCAGCGGGTGGATGATCATCTTGGCGCCCACCTCACGCGGCACGCTGCCGCGCACCTCGGTGATGGTCGCCACGGCCACGCGTTCGCCGCGGGCCAGGTAGTCGTTGAGCTTGTGATAGAAGGTGTCCATGCTATACCGCCTGAATGTCAGCGCGCAGGATGCCGTAGATCGCCAGGTCCTCGTAGCGTTCCTGTTTCTTGGCATGCTGGCGCAGCATGCCCTCGTAGGCCATGCCCGCCTTCTGCATCACCCGACCAGAGGCCGGGTTGCGCGTCAGGTGCTGGGCAAAGATGCGGTTCAGCGCCATCTGCTCGAAGCCGTAGGCGATCACNNGGCGCGCAGCCTCGCTGCAATAGCCTTGGTTCCAGTAGGGCACGCCTATCCAGTAGCCCATCTCGGCCCGGCTGTGGATGTCGTGTAGCCGCAGACTGATGCAGCCGGCTAACTCGCCGCTGACGCGCAGTGTGATCGCCAACACCATGATCTCGCGACGCTGGAAGCACCCTTCATGGCTGCTGATCCATTGCCCGGCCGCGCCGTCGGGATAGGGATGCGGAATGTTCAGCGTCGTGTCGGCCACGGCCCCGTCGCCGGCCAGCCGCTGCACGTCAGCCGCGTCGCTCAAGGCGAAGGGGCGAAGCACCAGGCGCTCGGTGACGATTGTTGGCAGATTAAGGTTTGAACTCGGTGGTGCGTTCACTGTTCACCGTTTACCGCTCACCGCGGCCGCATATTGCTCTGGCGTGTCCAGGTCGGCCAGCACCGAAGGCGTGCCTACCTCGACATAACGAATAGTCGCGGTGTGATGTTGCACGACTGTGCGCAGCGTGGCGTTGGCCGGCAGGGCCAGCACTTCAGCCCACAGCCAGCGCGGCAGCACAATGGGATGGCCGCGACGCATGGCGTAGCTGGGGATGACCAGCGCCTGACTGTCATCGTCGAAAGCCCGCAGCACCTGCTGCACCACGGCCAGTTGCATCTGCGGCTGATCGGCCAGGGCCAGCAGCGCGCCGGCGCTGGCAGGATGGGCCGCGGCCAGACCCGCCTGGACCGAGGAGAGCATCTCGCCGCTGGCGTAGGCCGGGTTGTGTATGCAGCGCACGGCATGGCCAGCCAGCGCAGCTTCGATAGCCTCACGACGGTGGCCGGTGACGACGATGATCTCCTGGACGCCGGCCGCTGTCAATGTGTCGATCACTGTCCCGATCACCGTGGACGCGCCCCAGGGCAGCAGCGGCTTGGGCGGCTCGCCGCCCATGCGCGTCGACAGCCCGGCAGCGGGGACGATGGCGGTGATCATGGGACTCGACATGAGGACAATTATAGCACGAGGTGGGCTGAGGCGGAATTTTGCCTGCATCATGCTGGGCCAGGTCGCTTGGCAACCGGCGGGGCAGATGCTACAATGCAGATCAGGCAGCCAGCCGGTTGGCAGCCTCCTAAAGGTTATGACGCAGAAGCTGAGAACCCTCCACCCATGTCAGGTCTGATCATCAACGCCGATGACCTGGGCTATTCACCCACGGTCAATCGCGCCATCGCTGATCTGTTCGCGGCCGGGCTGATCACCAGCGCCAGCCTGCTGGTCAACCAACCGGCCAGTGAGGAGGCGCGGCCATCGCCCGCCGTCTGCCGCGCCTGTCGGTGGGTGTATACCTGAACCTGAGCCGCGGCCAGCCGATCCTGCCGGCCAGCCAGACGCCGAGCCTGGTGGACGAGAGGGGCGTTTTGGGAATCGGCCCATTTCTTTCGCCGCGCGGTGCTGGGCCAGATCAAATGGTACGAGGTTGATGCTGAGCTGGAGGCGCAGGTGCAGTGGGCGCTGGAGCGCGGCCTGCACCTGGACAACCTGGACTCGCACGTCCATTTCCACTCCCTGCCCGCGGCGGCGCATCACCGAGCAGTTGGCCACCCGTCATCACGTGGCCGCCTGGCGCACCCCTTACGTGCTCTCCGCGTTGACCCCCACCCGGCTGTGGACCGACGCGCTGGCCACCCCCATCAAGCCCTACCGGCCCGGCCGGCTGGCGGCGCCTGATTTCCTGCTCTCGCTGCATCAATGGGGCGATCGGCTGCTGACCGACAAGCGGGTGGCCCGGCTGCTGGTCAAGCCAGGGGTGGTCACCGAGCTGGTGGTGCATCCCGGCTATGTCGACGATGATGCGCTGCCGCCCGGCGATCAGCCCCAGCCCTTGCAGCGCCAGGTGGAGGTCGATCTGCTCAGCGGCGGCGCCTTCCGGCATTGGCTGAAGCAGTTGGATGTGCAACTGGTGAGCTTCTCAGATTTTCAGCAGGTGGCGGGGTCTGGTTGAACCGACGAGACTTCGGACGGCGCCGCACCGGCCGAATCCTACGAGCGAAGCTAATTTGCGGTCAGGAACCTGGCATGGCTTCAACCGGCCGGCGTTGCCATCCGAAGTCTGGGGTAATGCCCACGCCTGTGCAGTGACGAAAAACCGGCCTACTGGGATGGCAGGCCGGTTGTGCTGGATGGGTGGAGGCGTTGAGCGCCGTGGCGTTATTGCCGGACCCAGGGGAGATAGAGCGGCTGGCTGATCCACACCTGCACCGTGGCCTGGTTGTCGGCCGGCGTCAGGTCCGGCTCGGCCGAGGTGAGCTGCAACTGCACCGGCAGCAGCTCGCCCAAGATGCTTGCGGTGGTCTGGAGGTTGATCTGGAACTGGCGGATGTCGAACAGCCGCAGGTTGGGCAGGTTCCAGGTGACAGTCTGGCCGCTGACGGTCGGTGTGACGCCGGAGGTATCGCTGACATAGCTGAGACGGGGATCCAGGGCGGCGGTCAGGCGCACCGATGTCGCCGGCGTTCCGCCGCGGCCTTTCAGTTCGACTGTGATCGGCAGCGCAGAGCCGCCAGGCAGCGCTGGCGCCAGGGATGGAGTCGCCGCCAGGGCGCTGTCCACCCCGGCCGGCGGCGTCCAACTGTAGGTGGTGTTGCCGTAGCCGTAGAAACTGGTCTCGATGCGTGACGCACCAGTCTGGCTGGCCTGAAGGATCATGGGGCGCGTCAGCACGGCGCCGTTGCTGTCGACCAGGGCGTAGTAGAGGTTGCGACGTGCGAAGTAATCATCGTCCATCCAGGTGAAGATGGCGTGATTGTTGGCATCATGGGTTAGCGATACATAATTGCTGCCATCGGACGCGGCGGTCCTGCCCACAGCCGTTGGGCCAGCGACCTGGTGGAGGTTGGCGTTCAAAACTGCAAAGGTGACCACAGGGTCTTCGGCGTCTTGCTGCCATCCCAGATATGTCCAGGCGGCGCCGCTGATCTCACGCATCTCCATGCGCACACTGTGCGCGCCTGGCGTAAGCGCCACTGTACGGTTCCAGTACTGACAGTAGGAATCCCAGTAGTCCATTACCAGTTCACCGTCGATCCATAGCCGGCTGCCGTCATCGCTGCCCATGGTGAAGATGTAATCCCCTCCTATAACCTCGATAGTTCCTTGCCAGCGCACCGAAAAATGATCTGGGTTAACACCTGGGGCTGGGGAAGCATAGCCCCAGTGAGAATAGATTCTTGAAACGGTTTCCGTTGCCACAGGCTCACCGGTCAGGGTTTCGTTGTTGAAGTACTGGACCGCCCAGTCCTGTTCGCCAGGGTTGGGCGGCGCCTCGCTGACCCAGGCCACGACAGTCCGACCATTGGGAAGTTGGGTAGCGGCGGGCTGGATGCCCCAGACATTGTCGGCCAGTTGGGTGATCGGGTGCTGGATGTTGCCGTCACTGTCAAGAGCAGCATAATAGATGGCCATGCTGCCTAGCAGGCTGTCGTAGCCGCTAAACGTCAGCAACGCCCGACTGCCCGTGAGCCGCGTGAGCGCCGCCGAATGGTATACGGCTGTATAATCAGATCCTGCTACGGAGTCTGTCAGTTTAGTGGCGCCACGCACGACGCTGCCTGAGCCGTCAAGCACCGCATACCAGACATCCGAGATCGTGCTGGTGCTGTTATATGTCTGCTGATGCTGCCGGATCCATGTCAGGAAAAACGTCCATCGTCGCTGACGTTGATTCCAGGGTTTTTGAAAGTCGGCATATCAGGAGTAGGCAATGTGCCCCATACTGAGTTGTTGGTGACGTTGACTGGCCCCGCCGCCAGATCGCCGTTGGGATGGAGGGCGGCCCAGTAGATGTTATAGTTGCGTTGATCAGTACGGGTGTTCCACAGATGGCGCTGCCACACCAACCCTATGCGACCATCAGGCGCAACTGCCACGCCGGTTATGTTGTCATAGGTCTGTATCGTCGCTCCTGAATGATCCACCAACCGGGTGACCGGTCGCACGGTCTCGCCGTATGGATCGAGGATCGCGTATTCGATCTCGTAGATGTCGTTTGAACAGTTGTTGTCCGCACAACGATCCTTGTTCCAAGCGTAGATCAGATTGTGGTTGGGCAGTTCGGCCACAGCCAGGTAATCGCCCCAGCGCCCGACATTCGTGATGTTGCGCACAGCCTGGGCTTGCGTCTTGACCAGCTTCGTATTTATCGCTCCATCCGTGGCATCGCGATACACCTGGACAAAGGGGGCCGGCACGGCGATGCGGGCTGTGACTGTCTCCCGCACGTTGCTGTCGAGCGAGGATCGCACGGTCAGGGTGGCTGTATTCGAGTCGCCCACTCGGGCGGTTGCCGAGGACCAGATCTTGATGACCACGATCTTCGTGGCGCCCTGGGCCACAGGGCCAGTGTCGATGATCCCATCGCCGTCGGTGTCTGTCAGGGTGTCACGCCGTCGGCCTGGAACAGACCGGCTGTCCACGACGTGTTGAGCACCAGATCATAGGTATCTGTCCCCAGTTCACCGATGTTGCGGATAGGTATCTCCGTCTGTGAGACTTCACCGGGACGGATAAAGGCGCCGTAGTGCCGCGGGAAGATGCGCACGCACGGCTGGCGCGGGCGCGTGATCCGTATGGCCTGGTGGTCAGCCACCGGAAAACAGAAGTTGGTAATTGAGAGGCCATTAATGCCGGTAGAGTCCTCGATGCCCGACATCTGGCAAGAATAGGTGCCGTAGATGCGCATATCCTGATATTGGAAGAGGATGTCACCGTTTTCGAGGAGCACGGCCTGGAAGGTGAACTCATCGGCTATGGGGTCGGCTGAGCAGCAATCGCTGCGCTGGCGGTTCCATTCCATCACGAACCAACGGTTGGGCGCGGCGCCGCCACGCCGATAGCGTACGTAATTGGGGGAACCGTGGGACTCGGTCCAGTAGGGCGCGATCACGTCGTTGGGTGGACGTGAATCAGGAACGCGAGACCAAAACGCGGTCAGATCGGCGTCGTTGAACGCCAGAAAACCATGGCGCGATACCCAGAGCTGGCTGTAGATGTTCTCGTAGTATTTGAAGGGAAAGCCGATGTCGATGGGTCCTGCGCTGATGACCGAGGCGTTGATGCCGGTGTCGGTCCGCCGCTGGCGTCGATCCAGTTGAGCGGTACGGAGTTGAAGGTATAGCCGAATTCGTCAGGGCCGCCGCTGGCCAGCGCGGTCTCGGGCCGCGCGCGCGGCGGCATCGGCCGGCATCATCCACAGGCCATCAGCCTTCTGCACAGCGCCGGACATGGGGTGTCCTGACCTGGCGTGGGCGCCAAGCCTGTGGGGCCGAACTGGTCGACACCGGCAGGCTGTGGCATCCAGGCGGTCGGGCCGATCGTGCTGTTGAACTCGAGGCGCGGCGCCAGCCAGGCGCCCCCTCAGGCGTGCCAGGCGCAGGCTGCTGCGCCAGGGCTGCCGGAACGTTGGCCGGCAAGACCAGAGCGATGAACAGAAGCGTGGTGAGCAGAAAACGTTGGACTGACATGGGGCGCCCTCCATAGCGTGGCGAACTCGAAGAGGCTGTGCACTCCGACAATCGCACATAAAGTTCGTTGAAGTATATCATCCCTCATGGTTCGGTCAAATTTCGACGGAGTTTGAAAAATACTGTAAGCTATCTCATGACAGAAAAGCTTACCGTTTGAACCGACGAACGGTGCGTGTGTATAACTTGCAGCGGAGCCGGGTACGTGTGGATAGCACGACGGCGAGCGGCTACTGGACGGTGACCGAAGACGGGCGATTTCAGTTTGGGCACAGCAAGGATCATCGGCCTGACCTGCCCCATTGGAGACCAGCTTCGCCGTCATGTGACGCCACTTTCGGAACTTCACGAGAAAATCCTATCCCTACTGGGCTTTCCAGTCAACATCTATGGCCAGTTGGTCGGTGAATTTCCTGGACCGGATGGCTAAATGACCGAACCATGAGCATCAACCTGGTTCTGGTGACCTTCGCCGTCAACTATTTTCAGTTGCGGGACTGGAGAGAGGAAGCGCAATGGATAGCGAGCGGGTGCGCGTGCTGTTGGTGGATGACCATGCGGTGGTGCGTCAAGGGCTGCGCAGCTACCTGGAATCGTTCGGCGATATCGTGATCGTCGGCAGCGCGGCCAGCGGTGAGGAGGCGCTGCGGCTGCTGGAGACCTGCCTGCCCGACGTAGCAGTGGTAGATCTGCTGATGCCGGGTGGCATGGACGGCTTCGCGACGATCCGGCAGGTGCGCGGCCGCTCGCCGCACACGCAGGTGGTGGTGCTCAGCGGCTACAGCGACGATGCGCGGGTGCTGGCCGCGCTGCGCNNCGGGGCCATCGGCTACGTACGCAAGGAGGCCGAGCCGGAGGTGCTGCTGGCCGCGGTGCGCGCGGCGCGCGGNCAGTCTTCCATCGACCCGGCGCTGGCGCACGCGGTGATGCAGGAGCGACCCGCAGATCCCCTGCGGCCGACCCCGATGCCCTGACCCCGCGAGGAGGAGGTGCTGCGCCAGTTGGCGTTGGGCCGCACCAACCGTCAGATCGCCGAGGCGCTGGTCGTGGGCGAGGAGACCGTGAAGACGCACGTGGGCAACATCCTGGCCAAGCTGCACCTGGCGCACCGGACGCAGGCTGTCATTGTTCGGACGATAATGTACCAGGGATGTTCACCCAATATGTACCGGTCATAGTCGGCCAATGTGTACCAGGGATGTTCACCCAGAGTGTACCAGGCTGGTGGCACAACTCCTGCTAATCGGGTATCCTTCCGGTAACTTTTGCAGATACCGGGAGGGTCTATGCCAGGCAGGAGAAAGAGAACCTTGGACATCCGTGAATTGATTCTACACATCCGTCGGGAAAAGAGCGATCGAGCCGTACAGCGGAAGACACACGTCCACCGTCAGACGGTGAAACGCTATCGAGCCTGGGCGGCGGCGCAGGGGTTGCTGGAAGGGCCNTTGCCACCGTCAGCCCAGTTGGAACAACTGGTGCAACGAACTCTACCCGAAACACCACCACCGCAGAATGTATCATCGGTGGCGCCCTACCGGGCGCTGGTCAGCCAACTGCGCAAAGAAGGGGTCGAAGTGGCCGCCATCTTGCAGCGGATACGCGAACGTGGTTTCAACGGCAGCTACTCCGCCGTGCGTCGATTCGTGAACAACCTGGAATCGACTACCCCAGAGATCTACGTGCGCGTCGAGTGTGCACCCGGTGAAGAAGGACAGACCGACTTTGGCTATGCGGGTATGCTCATCGATCCACAGACCGGTACCCGNCGCCGCGCCTGGGCGTTCGTGATGACGCTGTCGTGGAGCCGACACCAGTATGTCGAATTCGTCTTCGACCAAAAGGTGGCCACCTGGTTGCTGCTACACCGGCATGCCTTCNNTGAATGGCTGGGTGGTGTACCCGAACGCATCGTGCTGGACAACCTGAAGGCCGCCATCGTCAAAGCCTGCTTCCACGACCCACTGGTCCAACAGGCTTACCGCGAATGCGCGGAGCACTATGGTTTCCTGATTGCGCCCTGTGGGCCGCGCATACCGCGGCACAAAGGGAAAGTGGAGCAAGGCGGTGTGCATTACGTGAAACGTAACTTCCTGGCCGGTCGCGAACTCACCACCATCACCCAGGCCAATCAGGATGTCCTGACATGGTGCAACACCACAGCCGGGTTACGCCTCCACGGCACCACCCACGAGAAGCCGCTCATGCGCTTCCAACAGACTGAACAAGCGCGACTCCAACCGCTGCCCGTTGCACCCTACGATCTCGCCATCTGGAAGATCGCGACCGTCAGCGCCGATGGGCACATCACCTTTGACAACGCCTACTACTCCNNGTGCCCTGTACCTATGCCCGCGGCACCCAGTTGCGCACGCGGCGGCGCACAGTTCGTCACCCTCTATACCCTGGATCATCAGCCAGTGGCGACCCACGACCGTGCCACACAGCCCGGTCAACGCATCACCCGCATCGAGCACCTGCCACCGCACAAGGTGCCCGGCCTGTTAGTGAGCCGTGAAGGCTGCCAGGCTGCGGCCACTGATATCGGCCCGGCGACCAGCCAGATCGTGACCGTACTCCTGGATGACCCGGTGATCGATCGCCTGCGCACCGCAGGACGGCTCCTCCGCCTGCGCGAACGGTTTGGTGACGAACGTCTGGAGGCAGCCTGTCAGCGTGCCCTCGAATTCGGTGGNCCCACCTATGTCACCGTCAAGCGTATCCTGACCAACGGCCTGGATGAGCAGGCTCTNACCTTTGCTGCCAGCAGCCCAGCCCCCGCACACACCTTTGCACGGACTGCGGTCGAGCTGTTGGGGCACCTGTTCAGAGGTGTGACATGGAACTGACTCACCAGCTCACGCCTTACTTGACTAAGCTGCGCCTCTCGGGCGTTCTGCAGACGTTAGAAGTACGCAACCGCCAGGCCATCGATGGTCACTGGTCGTATGTCGAGTTCCTGTCACGCCTCCTGGAGGACGAGGTCGAGCGTCGTGGTCAGAAGCAGCTCACCCTGCGCCTGCGCCGCTCGGCGGTCAACAGCACCAAGACGATTGAAACCTTCGACTTCAACTTCAACCCCGCCATCAATCGCCAACAGGTCCTGCAGCGGCTGCGANNCTTCGTACGCCGCAAGCGCAACGTCTTGATCTACGGCCCCAGCGGCACCGGCAAGACTCATCTGGCGCAGGCGTTGGTGCACGAGGCGTGCCGCCAGGGCTTCGATGCCCTCTTCACACCCACGCACAAGATGCTGCAGTACATCCATGGTGGGCGCNNGGATGGCAGTCTCGATCGCCGTCTGCAGACCTTCCTGCGGCCTGATCTGCTGGTGCTGGATGACTTCGGTCTCAAGCCGCTGCAACCACCAGTNCCCAGCGATCTCTACGACATCATCGATGGCCGTTACGAGAAAGGGAGTATCGTCTGGACCAGTAACCGGGCACCGGCCGAGTGGCCTGACGTCTTCCTCGATCCGCTGCTGGCCTCCGCCGGACTGGATCGACTCGGCGACCATGCCGAGGTCCTGATCATCACCGGCGCCAGCTATCGCGCCCAGGCCAGGCTGCACACCTGAGAACCTGGCAGTCTTGTTGCCAAATGATCGCCTTCGACCACCCAACGTTGTGTCGAATGGTAGCCAATGAGTTTAGCGCTTTCGAGACAATGTAGGCCCATTAACAACGCCGGAGGCAGAACCATCGCTCTGCCTCCCCTACACCGTCTCCCTGCGTCGGCGCTCAGGTCGCTCTCCAGCGTTGCCCTATCCTCCGCGCAGGTACCTGCAGTGTAGCATGTTCAGTTGGAAATGTACAACTATCTCGCACAGGAGGTGCTCATCACCATCAATATCGCGTCGTCTGCAAGCCCAGGAGTTGTGCCTTGTGCCCTGGCACATTCAACCAACTTTTCTGGTACAGTTTGGCCGCACATTGCTGGTACAGTGACGCCCGACATTTGACACAGGCCATGATCTATGCGCTCAAGCAGGGGTTGGTGGCGGTGGATGACCTCGACTACGGCGACGCGCCGGCGAAGCCGCCGCATGCGTGAACCTTGCCTTCCCGGATCAAATCCTTGACCGCCCCAGCCACATCTTCCGCTGCTGGAGGTGGCCAGCAATCCCAAATTGAGCGCAGCTTCAATCACACAGAACGCAGTGATCGCCGTGCCGCGGCCGGAAAGCCAAAGTACTTGTCAAAGGCAGGCGCCTAACGGCCCGCGTAAGCTGCGGCTGCGCCCCAGGCAACCTACAATCGCGCGGCCCCACCGGCGCAGCCGTCAGCTTGACGCAATGTTAGGCCCGTGCCTCCCTGACCAGCGCCACCCAAACGAGACCCGCCCCTATGATGGCGAACCGTGCTGACGACCCGCCTCCCGTTAGCTTGCTTCCTGGCAGGTCAGTTGTCTACTCACCGCGTAATTCACCTACTCCGGTCAGAATCATCCCAATACCACTTGTAATTGATATGACTGCACCCACCGTCGTTGTCTCTGCGGAAATGGATGTTCCCCACATGCCAGCCAGTAGGGATACGTCGGTTAGGGTCAGCAACGCTCCTTGTCCTATTGAACCGATACCCTTGAAGACAGCCGCTTCACGGCGACGGGCCGGTCATTTCTTTGTTCTTCGGCGTTTGGCAATTCCTTCGGCAGAGTTGCGGCGACCCTTTCGACTTCTTCACGAGCTTGCTCCAGTCTGCGACTGAAGCGGTAGTCATTCTTGAATCGGAACCAATCCTCTTGACGCGATTTCATCAGATAAACCATCGCGACTATCTCACGTCGAGCATCGGAACTGCCGGATTCCCGCAAGGCGTCAAGATCCGCTTGTGGAAAATGCTCGGCGGTCATCCCTTCGACTATCTCCTTGAGGTAATCCTGTAGCACATCAGCTACGCCCGTATCAACCACAATACGATTGTTGTTTTGTACTCCATATTTGACTCTTTCTACGACGTTCTTAAGCGTTTCGGGCGTGAATACCCCGCCCAAGCCCTCGTCACTCTCGGCATAATCTTGAAGGAATCGTATTGCACGGAGAGAACGGGTCAATCCTGTGATTTCATAGCCAAGGTCATCAAGGTGATACCAATGTCGTCTCTTCCAGGGAGCAAGCCGCTTTTCGATATGCTCATAGTAGATGTGCTTGATGAATTCTTCGTAGGTATTGTTCATGGCTAACCTCAATGACGCGTGTCACGGTAACGGGGATTGCTACCCTGCCGCATAGCGGTTTCGGCGGCGTGTTGGATTGGACGGCCTAACGGTTAAGATGAGCGGCGCACACCCAAGCCGCGCCGCTACCCCGGTTCGTTCAACGGTTAAGATGAGCGGCGCACACCCCGAGCCGCGCGCCGCTACCCCGGTTCGTTCAACGGTTAAGATGAGCGGCGCACACCCAAGCCGCGCCGCTACCCCGGTTCGTTCTGGGGTGTGCGGCCTAACTACTGATTCGCGGGAATGCCGGTCGTCTGATCCCGCCACGTCTCTATTCCGCTTTTTGTCCCTCTGGCGGGGTTAGCACGCCCCCGTTGGCTGCAAGGGGATAGGAGTGTCAATCTGATACACGGCGAAATAGTAACTCACCATCAGCATAGCGGATACGAAGCTGGTCACCCTCGATCATGTATGACTCGAATGTTGGCATGGCATTGGAAAACGCATCTTCTATCTCATTAATCCCTGGCATTGAATCTGAGCAGTCCACCTGGGTTGCTTCCACAAATGTAATTGTAATACGGTTATTTTCAATCCGGTAATGCCCACTGACAACGTTGCAACCGCCTTGCAGGCTTAACTCGCCTATATTGAATGCGATGAACAGCCGGGGTTGTTCGGGTATACTGGGTGTCCTGGCCTCGCTTTCAAAGGCCACCAATTCCCAGCGTGTGCCGTTCAGCGGATCTGGTTCGCTAGTCACAGGCACAATGTAAGTGTGAGTTGGGGTCGCCCCGGTACCACCCCCAGTCGTACAACCCACTGTCAAACAGAGAAAACCTGTGGTTACAGCGAATAACTGAAAGCCAACCAAAATGAAGCGTTTCATCTTGACCTCCTTTGTACATAAGACTGTCTCTACCTACCGTCCAATTTTGGGGGCCACTACACCCTTCGCCATTTGCTATCTATTTTAGTATCAGGGGAAGATAGGCATCTCCAGTTATCAAGGTCAGACTCCAATAGTCGCGTATATTGTGCCATTTTGAAGCAGACGTGTCCCAGCCGTTCATACAAGTTGCCCCACTTGCACGACTGCGCACAACTCCAGTGACGCTTGCCATTGAGTTGGTCTCTGGTCTGTACACTGGTGAACCGCTGTCGCCCCCACCGAGTCTGGATCGATCGTGAACATGTCAGTGTACCAGCGTCCGCCGGATTGATACGTAATACTTGTGCATTTTATTTCGCCGCAATTCGTTCCAGGCTCTGTCCCGTCCGGCATCGCCAGTATCCTGCGACGTAATTATCAGTCGAGCCAACAATATCACGGTAGGAACTGTAGTCAATAACATCCTCGTAAGCGGTCCAAAAATCATTCAAATAAAGGATCGCAGCATCGATGCCCGTACCGCTACTTGACAATGCTCCATCTTCATAAACACCTGAGTAAGTACCAATCTTTGTGGTGTTATGGTATACATCGTCCCCTGCCGACATCCCCAGCGCGCTTATGCAGTGCCCGGCGGTCAGCATGGAATACGTGTTATTGTATTCGATCTTGAATCCAAGAGTACAATTGCTCCCACCACTAGTATTGCTCCAACTGTCGTCCCCTCTCACTGCAACAGGTTCCTCTTCAATCTCGCCTTCCTGGACGATAACGGATGGATCGGCTACCAATGTGGCAAGGTCATTGGGAAGAGATGCTTTGTCAACGACTCCATCAGATATTCTCCATGCATCGGATGGCGCGATTAGAACCTCGACCTGATTATTTCTTTCATCAATAGCTACCGCTCGGGCTCGGGATGTTGCGTGGCAGCGTTCAGAAATTGCCCAAAATTGCTGTTCCAGCCGCTCACTAGAAAAATCAACCCACTCGATGCGCAGTCGTTCGGGATACCGGAGGGATGGTAACATTGTAAGAATATCATTTACTTTCTCGTGGCCTCGCACAAGCTGCAAGACCAACTCGCCACCGGCAGTATAATCCTCACTACCAGCAGCATGCTCCAGGTAAATGCCCCCAAACGCATCCTGAAACTCCAGCTCTTTTTCAAAGAAGTCCAGCAAAGCGTCACCATCTTCTTCCAAGGCTCTGGNCCNCGGAGGTGTTGGCACCGCCGGAGNGGTCCCAGGCTGAGATGGGGTAGGGGTTCCAGGTGGTGGATAAGGGGATTGTGTTGGTGTCTCAACAGGTGACTGGAACACTTGAACTGTTAGCCCAGCTGAGCCGGTCCAAGCCATCAAAGGCCACTAACAGAACGATTACCAGTGTCCCCGAGAGCAGCGTTGCCAACAGCCTGACATTTGCGCGAAGTGGACGTAGTAGTCTGACTTATTAATTCTTAGAATTCAGGCGTTCGTAGTGTCGATGCAACTTCACGCGTGCCTTGGCCGTCGTGAATGTCCAGTTGATCTGAGTACCCGCTTGATTCCGATCATCCTGCCAAGCGAGGGCTTCCTGTTCAAGTACTCGCAGCGAAGGAATGCGTCGGTCAAGACATTGCCGCACCAATACCGAAAGTTCAATTTCGGCCATATTGAGCCAACTACCGTGCTTGGGTGTGAAGTGAAACTGCAGTTGGTGCTTGAGTTGATGGGCGCGCTGCGCAGGGAGATTCTCGTAGAAAGAGCCATAGGTGTGTGTGTTCAGATTATCCTGAACGACTTGAATCATGGGCGTATCAGCATAATGGGTCTTGGTGAGCCAGTCCCAGAAATCGGCATAATCCGCTTTAGTGCGGCGGTCCCGAACCTGTAGGTAGCGCATACCGCGGTCGAGATCATAGGCGAGTAGAAGCGAGCAGGTGCCACATCGTTCATATTCGTAGTCTTCTTTGCGTGGGCTGCCCGGCTCCATGGAGATCGGAGCAATGATCTCATCCAGCAACTGACAGGGTAGTTCGTCGAAGCAGATGCGCGGCCGCATGGGATCACTCGGTTGTTCGTACACATCCAGGACATCTTCCATGCAGGCGATGTAGTCACCATTGGGTTTAGAGATGCACCATTCCTCCGTCAACCAAGGCTTAAGTTTGTTTTNTTNTAGAAAGCGCCGGATCGTCTCTGGCGCGATGCTATCGACGATCTCAGCTTTGACAACGTGGTCGGTGAGCAGTCGCACGGTCCNCAACGCGTGTCCAGGTGGCGCATCACTGCAGGCCAAGACCGTGATTGCAGCTTCTTGACGGAGATCGAGCTTGACGGGTTGGCCAGGCCGCGGCTTCTCGTACAGAGCGCCAGGCAGCCTTTCATCCAAGTAGCGTTGGCGAGTGTTGTAGACTGTGCCTGTGGCCACATCCAGCCAGTCAGCAATTTCTGCCGGCTTCCTGCCAAGATGACTGTGCAGTAGAATTTGGGCGTTNNTGATGGTGCGGGCGGAATGTGTGCCTTGATTGACGATCATTCGCAGTTCTGCTTGTTCAGTATCCGACAAAATGATCGGTTGGAGCGCCTTGGGCATTGTTTTCTCCTTGGAGTTCAGGTGTCAGCCTATCATACCACACTACCGCATATCCAAACAATAAAAAGTCAGACTAGTAGCATTTTGTACCTCCGTTAGATTGTGCCGCCAAGTATGGCGGGCTAACGGCTTGCGTTACCTGCGCTGGGGCGGGGACGGCGAAGCCGTCCAACTGGAAAAATGATAAGGCGTAGAAAACTGCTTGGGATGACCGCCGAATCCCCAGCGTCAGGTGCACGCTTTGTTAGGCGGCGTTTTGTGGAAGTGCCGCATTGTTGTTTTGAATGGCTTTGTGCCACATTCGCAAGCCATTGAAAGCCATTATAAGCAAAATCACATATAACAGAGAGAGGAACTTTACATCCTTGACGAAATATAACCATATCCCGATTACATCTACAATAATCCAGTAAATCCAACTTTCTATTTNTTTCTTAGCCATTAACCACATGGCTGAGAAACTCATGATTGTGGTGATTGCGTCAAGATAGGGAAATGATGCCGCTTCGGGGAATATCACAGGCAGGAAAAGATGAACTCGGCTCATAAAGTAGCCGAAAATAACTGAAATAATGCCAGTAAAAATAACCCATAGTATCAGGCTTCTTGAATTACTATATTTAACATCGGTTATTTGCCCGTCATCTTTCGGTGATTTGTTCCATATCCACCACCCATAAACACTTGCTCCAAGATAATAGATTTGCTCGATGGTATCGGAATAAAGCCTGATTTGATAAAACAGAATCATGTAAAGCAAAACGCTGACGATTCCAACTGCCCAAGTTAATATATTTCGTTTTGCAATAAGCCATACAGACCATAAATATAAGATAGTGCCGATAAATTCAACGTAACTCATCGGGTATCCAAGAATAGTAAATGCTATATTATCAACGCTGAAGAAGTTTCCCATTATTTTTTATCCCTTTTGTAAATCTCTTGTAGCGACGGATATTTCTCGAATTTGCCCAAAANTCTTTTTACTTTTTCAATTCTGGTTTCTAAATCCCCGCTTAAAACAATAAACGGTATTTTTCGGGCAATCAAATCCCCAATAATTTGTTTTTGGAAGATTTTCCTGTTTACATCGCCTGACCTATCCCAAGTATCGTCATATGGAATATCAGTATCACAAAGGAAAAATATGTCGTAACGTGATTGAGCCAAGTTTGCCAGTTCAGCCAACCTATCAAAGGCAGATTGGTGGTAAGACATTGAGAACATGAAAGTTGTTATAGCATTGGTGTCAACAAAAATATATTTGTTTGCTTGGTAAAGTAGTTTGTTTTCACGCTCTAAATGTCCTTCTGCAATTTCTACCAATTGTTCCAGAGATAACCTTCGGTTTATTTGATTGCTTTCCCAATATTCTCGCCCATATTCCGACATCCAAACTGTTTTATATTCATCAGCCATTTTACTGGCAATGGTTGTTTTTCCTGTAGATGGCGCTCCCANAAAGACAATATTTGTAATCAAATCTTGATACACAATTGGCGAAATATATTCACGGCATAAAAACGGATTTTGCCTAATTTTTCNTCCAGAAACAGGAATAATGTTACGGGAAGGATTTACAAGTCTATTGATTGCGCCAAGCGCAACGCTCATGTGTTCACCGTAAAACTCGCTGGAATAAAAGTGTGTAATATTGGAAACTTTCAATTGTTCAATAATATATTTCTCGTGCTTGCGCTTTATTTCGGGTGTATCTCCAACTTCTGTTGGTCCATCCCACGCTTCGATTACTTTAACTTGAGGGTATANACTTTTTATCCAAGTAGAACGAATATTAAGAGGAATGGATGTTGTTTCAGGCGCGTCATAAATAATTACAGACACTTCATCCATTTCGGCAAGTGCTGTTTCAATAACCAACTGATGTCCTTTATGTAAAGGCGCAAACTTTCCAAGAGTTAAACCGTGTGTTTTACCCATACCTATTGAAATTATTATTGGCGAAGCCGCCTAACGGCTTGCGTTACCTGCGCTGGGGCGGGGACGGCGAAGCCGTCCAGCCAGAAAAATGACAAGGCGTAGGAAACTGCTTGAGATTGCCGCAGAATCCCCAGCGTCAGGTGCACGCTTTGTTCGGCGGCTTTGTCGAAGACTCGTCAATCTGTATCAGTCTTTGAACGCTTTGATTTTGCTTTGAACTTAACAGGCATTTGCTCTGGCGTTGCAACAACAGCGACAAGCGACTGAAATATAGATTGGAAAAACCATTTTGCAAATTTTACCGATTGTTTCGCCAATATTATAGCGATAAAAAGGCATAAAGTAGAAAGGATAGCAAAGACAATAGAGTAACTTTCTAAAAGGAATTCAATTGCAAAAGTGATTGCAAAGAGAAGGATTCCAAAACTTGAATTTCGGAGCATTTTGTTTATTACATTGAACTTATCAATGTCTTGCGCCATCTCTAGGCTTTGTTTTTTACGAATGAAAACGGTATAAACCAGTCCATTTCTTGAAATTGAATTTCAATTGTAGGATGTCGCTTATTGAATTCTGACATCGTAACTTCAAAAGGTCGCCTTTACGGAATAGTTTATACCAAGTTTTCCCTGCGACAAAATCAGTTGCGAATCCCACTAAATACGATAAAGTGCCAGCCACCAAGAACTCAAAAATTGAAAGTTTGCTGAAATCTATTCCAAGTGCCAAATGCTTATCAAGAATAAAGATAAACACGGCAATAACAATACCACCTGGAATGAGGTAAGAGAAAAATCGTAAATACCCAACTTGATTGACATATTTATTTACTCTCCTACTTGACTTGCCGCCGAACTACTGATTCGCGGGAATGCCGGTCGTCTGATCCCGCCACGTCTCTATTCCGCTTTTTGTCCCTCTGGCGGGGATATGCGGAATGCTCGCCGCATATTACCCCATAGCGGGATTTTATGCGGAAACAGACTTGTGCTGAAATGCGGATTGCGTGAGCCTGAAAACCGCTTCGCAGTCTTCGTCGTTGTCATCATATCACTGCTCTCAGCCCCCGTCAAGTGCAAAAATGAGCACAGAACCTCGACCCAAGAAGCTGCTCGAACAGGTGGATGACGCCATCCGTTTGAAAGTCAAGGCCGTCCGCGCCAGAAAGCCTGAGCATCTGCCCACCGTCCTCTCCAGAGACGAAGTCCGTGGCATTCTGGATACGATGTCTGGGGTGCAAAAGCTGATGGCGCAGCTGCTCTACGGGACCGGCATGCGTCTGCGAGTGCGTGTAGTTGCGCGTCAAGGACATCGACTTCGATCGGCATGAGATCCTGGTGCGCGACGCCAAAGCATGTCTGATCGTCTACGGCGGCCGCGGCCGCGCGCAACTGGCAGTGTTTCGACGCCATCCTGCGCTCCCTGGAAAAGCTGGAGTCGGATGAGACGCTGCTGGTGTAGAGCGGCAAGCCGGTGGTGGTCTTCCGCAAACACCCCCAAGCACGCATCCGCTATTTCGTATTTCCGGCTCGGTCGTGTTCGATGGTCCGGTAGATTCGCCGCCGTTGCGATCACTATCGATCGCAACCGGTCATAACTCAGCGTCGCTGCCATACAATCCCCCTTGATTCCCTGGCATCCGAACGCTGCTATTATCACCGATATTAACTCAAATCTGGAATTGTTGGATACAGTTGCACTGGCTTGACATTCGCCCACTCTCGTTTACAATTCCTGCCTGGCCCTGACGTTGGCCGATCACGGTACGGCGCCCCACCGTACACTGGGCGAACAGTTGGGTCAGCGGCTGATGGACGCATCCCCATTAGGAAGGAAAACAGATGAAGACCTACCAATACCTCATCATCGGCAGCGGCATGACCGCAGACGCCGCGGTACACGGGATTCGTGANGCGGACCCCGACGGTTCGATTGGCATGATCGGCGCAGAGACCGACGCGCCCTACAGCCGCCCGCCGCTCTCCAAGGGCATGTGGAAGGGGCGCCCGCTCGANAAGATCTGGCGCAAGACCGACAGATTCAACGTGGATTTTCACCTGGGGCGCACAGCGGTCGCGCTCGACCCGGCGGCCCGGCGGGTGCGCGATGACCAAGGTGAGGAGTACGCCTACGACAAACTGCTGCTGGCCACCGGCGGGACGCCCGTCCACCTGCCGTTTGGNGGNGAGGCCGTCATCTATTACCGCACGCTGCACGACTATCAGCGCCTGCGCGCCCTGGCGGAACAGGGCCAACGCTTTCTGGTGATCGGCGCCGGGTTCATCGGTTCCGAGATTGCGGCCGCATTGAACATGCAGGGCAAGCAGGTGACGATAGTTTTTCCGGGGCACGCGATCGGCGAGAATATCTACCCGCCTGAGCTTGCACAGTTCTTGAATGACGCTTACCGCCAGAANGGGGTGGANGCCGTGCCGGGCGATGGGGTGACCGACGTGGAGAAAACCGCGACCGGCTTCAAGGTCCAGGCTCGGAGCGGGCGGGTCTTCGAGGTGGATGGCGTGGTGGCGGGGATCGGCATCCGCCCCAACGTCGAGCTGGCCGGGGCTGCCGGTTTGCAGATCGAAAACGGCATCGTCGTGGACGATCATCTGCGCACATCGGCGGCCGATGTGTACGCGGCCGGCGACGTGGCGCTGTTCCCCCACCCCACGCTGGGCAAGATGACGCGTGTGGAGCACGAGGACAATGCCCTGATGATGGGCCAGCAGGTGGGACGGAATATGGCCGGCGCGGATGAACCGTACACGCATACGCCCTATTTCTATTCTGACCTGTTNCGGCTCGGTTATGAGGCGGTGGGTGAGCTGAGCAGCAGGATGGAGATGGTTGTCGACTGGCAGGAACCCCTGCGCACGGGCGTGATCTACTACCTCGATGGCGGACGCGTGNNCGGTGTGCTGCTGTGGAACGTGTGGGGCAGGGTGGCCGATGCGACCGCCCTGATCGCGGAGGCCGGCCCGTTCACGGCGCACGATTTGGTTGGGAGAATCAGGGCGGAGTAACGACCATGAATACAGACCCAGTCGAGAGCAAGGAAGCGCTGCGCCAGAAAGCCGAGGATTTCCGCAGCCTTCACCACGCGGCCCAGATGTTGGTCTTGCCCAACGCGNNGGATGCCGCTTCAGCCAGGGTGTTCGAGCTGGCCGGCTTCGCGGCCGTGGCGACCACCAGCGCNGGGATCGCCTCCGCGTACGGCTATCCCGACGGCGAGCGCATGAGCCGGGCAGAGATGCTGGACGCGGTGCGCCGCATTGCGCGGGCGGTGGCTGTGCCGGTGACCGCGGACATGGAAACCGGCTTTGGCGTGACGCCCGACGAGGTAGCGGCCACCNNGCGGCTGACCCTGGAGAGCGGGGCCATCGGGCTGAACCTGGAGGACGGTACGCACGACAGGGCGCANCCCCTGACCGATATGCCCCTCCAGGTGGAGAAGATTACGGCGGTGCGGCAGATGGCGGAGGCGTTTGGCGTGCCGCTGGTCATCAACGCCCGCACCGACGTCTTCACGAAGCTCGACGCGCGACCCGACGCGNNGCTGGCGCAGGCGATCCAGCGCGGCAATGCCTACCGCGCGGCCGGCNNGGACTGCATCTTTGTGTTCGGCGTCTCCGACAAACCCACCATCGCAGAACTGGTGCGCGGGATCGCAGCGCCGATCAACATCCTCGCGCACTACGGCGGCCCAACCATTGCTGAGCTGGCCGAACTNGGGGTCGCGCGTGTCACCTTCGGGTCTACCCCGATGCGCNNGACGATGTCGCTGGTCGAACGCATCGCCCGTGAACTGCAGCAGGACGGCACCTACAACTTCGCCCAGGGCGTCCTGTCGTACGCGGAAGTAAACGGCTATTTCGAGAAATGAACCAGGAAACCAAGAAACCGGGTTTTTCTCGCAAGAAACCTGGTTTCTTTGGATTTCTTTGAAATCAAACGAAAGGCAACGTCATGCACATCCACGATGATCCCGATGATGTCGAGTACCAGGCCGCGGTAAGGCTGCGCGAGCGCCAGATCACCGACGATCAGTTTCATAAATTTGAGGGCTACGCCGCGGAGATCTTCAGCGCGTTTGGCCTCGATTTGAACACNCCCGCCACCAAAGACACGCCGCGCCGTTTCATCAAGGCTCTCTTCGATGCCACCGAAGGTTACGACGGCGACCCGAAGCTGTTGCGCGTCTTCGATACGGAGTGCCGCGGNCGGCCCGACTGCCGCCTGAGTCAGGTCATCGAAGGCCCAATCCCCTTNTTCTCCCTGTGCGAGCACCACGCGTTCCCCTTCTTTGGCATGGCCTACGTGGGGTACATCGCCCATGAGAACATCATTGGCATTTCCAAGCTCNNACGCCTGGTCAGGCTCTTTGCCAAACGTTTTGCCGTGCAGGAGCGGGTCGGGCAACAGATCGCGGATGCGCTGGAGACGATGCTGCATCCGCACGGCGTGGCGGTCTACCTCGAAGCGCAGCACCTGTGCATGGCGATGCGCGGCGTGCGTGAGGTGTCACCNCTGACGCGCACCACCGTCTGGCGCGGGCACTTTGCCGATGACCCCAGCCTGCGCGCTGAATTTTTCACGGCCTGCGGCTTGCAGAGGAACGAGAGGTGACAGGATGGATGATCCGGTAATGGCCGCGCTGCCCGAGCTGTGGGAGTGGGCCGAATACTACTGACCGTGGTGCTACGTGGCGGCCGTGCGCCTGCACCGAATTGCACCCGAATACGCGGGGCGGGTACGCGTGGTCGAACGCGCCTTNCCCCTGGAGGTCTACGGCGGCGGCCCACCCGACCGGNNGCGGGCTCGGCTGGAGATCTGGCTGGCCGCCCTGCAAGAGCCGGGGGCGGTCTTCAAGCCGTTCGGCCGTGAATGGCCGACAACGACGCTGCCGGCCTTCGCGGCGGCCTGGTGCGCCTTTCAGCAGGGCGAGGCGGTGGGGCGCGACTTCGACCTGCGCATCCGCCGCGCCTTCTTCGCCGAGGGGCGCAACATCGGGCAGCGGGAAGTGATGTTGGATCTGGCCAGCGAGGCGGGTCTCGACCTGGAGCATTTCACCCACCATTTCGACAGCGGCATCGCCCGCGCCGCCGTGCTGGAGGAGGGGCGGTTGGGCAAGGAGCGTTACCACGTGCGCGGCACGCCAACGGTCATGCTGCGCGATGGCGTCAAGCTGCGCCACAAGATCGCGTACCCCAGCATCCGGGAGGGCAAGATCGTGTCGGTCGGTAAACTGCCGTGCTGCGGCGAGGACTGTGACGTTGCCACCCGCGATCTGTTCGAGCGGGCGCTGCAACACGCAGCCGGGGACGCGTGAAACCCATGCCCAGGAAATCGGCCCAACCACCGCCGGCCGTACGGGCGCCGGCCGCCCCTGAAGAGGACCACTTCGGCCTGGAGCGCCTGATCTTCTTCAGCGACGCGGTCTTCGCCATTGCCATCACCCTGCTGGCGCTCGAGATCCGTCTCCCCGTCCCGGCCGGCGACCTGTCGGACCGCCAGCTGTTGCAGGCGTTGGCCGGGACCTGGCACAAATACCTGAGTTTTGCCATCAGTTTCCTGGTGATTGGCGCCTTCTGGATGGGCCACCACCGCAAGTTTCGTTTCATCAAACGCTACGATACCAACCTGCTGATCCTCAACACGTTCCTGCTGATGGGCATCGCCTTCATCCCGTTCCCGACCTCGGTCCTCAGCGAAAACNNCCGGATGACCGCCACTATCTTCTACNNGTTGGCTATCATACTGGTTGGGCTGTTGAACGCCGCAATCTGGATCTACGCTTCGCGCCATAACCGCCTGATCGCCCCCGACTTCACGTACCAACAGAAGCGGCATGAAGCGCTGCGCGCCCTGGTCGTGCCGGCCGTGTTCCTCTTTTCGATCGGGGTGGCCTTCATCAACGCCGACCTGGCCAAATACTCCTGGCTGCTGCTCGCGTTAGCGATCAAATTCGTTTGACGCAGGGGTTGAACAGACTGCATGAACGGCGCGTAGCGGAATCTTATCCAAACGGATCATCAGGCGGAGCGCCTCGTTCACCGCCGCCTGGTCTGGGAAGGCTTTCGCTGCGTTAGGCGGAAGGCGGTGCGATCAGCAGCCGTGTAGGTCAGCATCTGGTCATAGGTCAGCGCGCTGTTGCGGACCGCCAGCAGCCATTGGGCGTCCGACTCCAGGTTACCTGGCGCGGCCCCCTTTACAACTGCTTCTCAGGCGACCTTGTCTGGTGGTCGATCTCCGCGTACGATGTAGAGGAAGTGCAGACCATCAAGGATCGGGATGCCTTGATAGGCGCCGCCCAGGACGTTGAAATGCGGGTCGTAGGTGACGATATGGCTGGCCTGGCCGATGAAGGCGCAAGCCAGGATCGCGTNGTCATCCGGATCAGCCGTAATGACGTCCGGTATTTGCTCCGGCGTGACGATTACGAACTCACCGAACGTGATCAGGTCGGCCAGATAGTGATTCACGGCGTCCGCCGCAACTCTACGCGCCTGAAACTTCTCGACCAGNNGCTCTGCCAACATGTCGTCGGAATAAAGCTGGATAAACTGGCCGCCGCGCCACCGCGCCAGCAGTTCGATCGTGGGGCTATGGGGATTACGCGAGAGATGCGCTGCTATAGGCACGTTGGTGTCCAGCACGGCGCGCGCGTCGCGGCCGCGTTCATCTTGAGCTGCGGCCGCCTCAGTCTCCGGATCAGTCATCGCGTGCCGCCTCAGCTTCTTCTGCGATGGCCTGGCCGCTTAGGACCGCTTCTTTGCGTGCACGCTCCAGTGCGGCGCGGCCGTCTTCAATGATCTGCTCAGGCGTATGATCGCGCTGCGCCAGGGCGAGCTGACCTGCACGGCGGATTGCCTCGCGTACCTCCGGCGCGACCGGCCGGTGAGGCTGGAACAAGCGCGTCCCGCTATCGGACGTCGGCAGGAGGATCGGCTGGTCTACGTCAGTAGGGGCGTCCAGCGCTGACGCGCGCCAGATCGCCCTGCAATTGGTTGATCTGGCGTACCAGGCTCTCGTATTGCTGCACACTCATCATGACCGCCTTGGGCTGGCTGTAACGTGTGATGTAGAAGACCTGGTTGCGCAGGTCGACCTGGGCAACCAGATCCTTGATCTGACGTTTCGCCTCGCTAACCGATAGAATCAACATGGCTGCCTTCCTGTGGTGTTCAACTTGCCAGCCTACGTGGGTATCTTGACCAAAATGTTGGTCAAGATCATTCTAACTCCTTTTGATATCCCGTCAAGCCAACGCGACGGTCAATAGCAATTCTAGATTTGAGTTTTGCGGACACGGAGTGAAGGCTTCAGCCGGGTCGCGGCGGCGCGTTGAGCAGCGGAACATCGCTGGCGCAGGCGTCAAGCGGACGTGGTGTTAAGCACCGAAGCATCAGACCCGCCCAACGATGGGTGCCGCCCACCACGGCGAACCGTGCTAACAATCCATTACATGGCGAAAGAAGAGGATTTTGCTACTCCCTTCTCACGAAGGCGCAGAGACCGATTCGGCCTGTTTGACGCTGATTCTCGACCCGTTCACAAATTCGATAGTAACGCACCCGACGGATTCGGAGTAAATGTCTTAGTTTCTCCGATGGCTTTAGAGATGATGATCCAATGGTAGGCTTTAGAGATAATGATCCAATGGTATAATTCCAACCATGCCACCAGCACCTTCTGAGAAAGCTGCCGCATCTTGGACATCGCTCCGTACCGACCGGATAGGTCGTTTTAGCAATATTCTCTTCGTGCCATTCTCCCCGCTGGCGTTGTAGAAATCCCGCTTGCACCGCTCGCAGACAGAAACGCCAACAGCCGAAAGCTGCCCTCCCTGTGTGGCACTCGTGTCGAACACCCTTTTTCCACACTGACAGCAGAGCAATGAAAGCCTTTCTCCGGATTCAGACGGTTTGTTGGTCACGGGCATGTCGTTTACAAAAGAGAAACTTCTGAACTGTGCTGAACCGCAAAAAGGACATAGCGCAGGTTTTTGACAAAATGCCATAGGTTTTTCTCCCGCGATCTTTAGGGTTACGGTTGGAGTCCCGTGTTGCCTAACGGCCCGCGTAAGCTGCGCCTGCGGCTGGCGAGCCTCTCGTGACCCCTGATCTTACCGCCGCAGGCGTCAGGTGCAACCAGTGTGTGCGCCCCGTTCGCCCGAAACCGTGCAATGGCGCACGGAGGCTGAACGGCAAAGATCGGTTCAATTGCTTGGTGCGGACTCCGCTTCATGGCCGACGACGTACTCGCAGTGCATCACCTGGATGGGAACCACCGCAACAACCGGTACTCGAATTGGGCGTTGCTACACGGCCACTGCCATGGCCAGGCGCACAGCACACGGGCCGTTGACAACGGCCAATGTGCTGAGGAGCCGGATGCGCCGAAATGCCTGCCCTGAGCGCAGTCGAAGGGTCTCACGTCTGGCCGCAGGTGGAGTGGCGGCGGGGTGGGCGACCGCCCCGCCGACCATAACTAGGCCAGGCCCAAGCACCAGACCCGCCCAACGACGAACACCACCCATGACGACAAACCATGCCACCAACCCACCGCAAGCACGCTCCGCTCACTTGGCTTTCCGACGTGCCGGTTGGGATGAACGCCGTTTGGTGATCTTCCCTTCAGGGTGCGTGAGTTGCGCCACGTCCAGCAAATCTTGGGGCCTGCCCGCCGCACGTTTGACCGCGATGAGGTCTTGACGAGAGATGAACGGCACGACCAACCCGTCGAAGTCTACTTCCAGACGCCGCGGCCACGCTTCAACAAAGACACCGCCAGGGATACCCATCAAGATGTCCACGCGTACCGGCGGCACCCCCATCTGGTAGAAGTAACCTTCTTGGGCGAAATCTGCTTCGGTCAGTTCAGCAAGTGGCGCGCCGAACTCCCGTAACGCCCGATACACAGCCTGGGCATTCGCCGCATCGGTGCTGATCCACAGATCCAGGCCTTTGGTGTACCGCGGTTCGGCGTACTGGATCAACGCGTAGCCGCCGATGACCAGATACTTAACCTGGTTGGCGTTGAAAAGTCTCAACAGATCGCTGAAGTCGGAGTTGACGAACATCGCCGCCCTTGACCTTATTTGCGTGGACGATCAACTCCCAGGCCGCGGCGAAGCGCGCCTGGGCCGGTTGGTCTTGCCAGAATTTGAGATCGAATGACCGATCAAGTTCGGTCAGCTTGCCATGTCGCTCGACGAATCCCGTTCTCATCGTGTTTTGCCCCATCAATCATCGGCTTCGACGGCGCGTCTGGCTTGGCCTTGCCGGTTAACCCGCTGCGGTGATTTTACGAGTCTAACGCCCAGGTTCAGCGGCGGGCCGGGGACCCTGACCGCTCATAACGGGCCGCGCGGCCCGTCCGCTGGGACCTGTGGTTAGGCCTCATGCCCGTTAACCGGCCCGTTCCACGCGAGTCGCGCCCAGCATCAGGCCGCTGAGCTAACTTGGGGTTATGCAGGTATGGCGACGTACTCAGCGAACGAACGCGCGGNGGGTACCGAGAGTTTGTCTTCCAGGAGTCCCCGTACGTGCATGGCGATCGCTTCGTGCATGTTACGCGTGACTTGATCGCGAGTCTTGCCAGTAGCCACACAACCAGGCAGATCCGGCGAATACGCCGAGTAATTGCCGTCCGCTTTTTCGACCACAACTAGAAACCGATGCATCTTATTCACCCTGTTNNCAGTCTTTGACCTGGTTAGCTGCGCTTGTTTGAGCACGCTGTTGAGCGTGCCTGGCGCAAGATCGTCCGCTGGATGGCCTGCCATCGTGACACGACCTGGTTTGATCGGATGTTTGAACTGCCGGTGGCTACCTTTGGTTGCCACCAGATACCAACCATCACTTTCGATCAACTTGATCACGTCTCGAACCTTCACCACTTATCGCCTTTGCTGCCGAAGATGAGGAACGACCGTTGCTACGTTGATATTCTACCACAACTTGAGGAGAAGCGTCTTGAATGAATTACGTGTTTGAAGCGCCGCTATGCTCCCCAGCAGAGTTCTGACGGGGTTCCATCTGCTGCAACAACGGTGCAACACATTGCGAGCTTAACTTCTAAATAGACGGACGGTTTCCGCCCACCCCAACCAATATACGGCGTTAGCCGAAACAGATAGACAGTCGCCGCAATCTTGTTTGGCAGCAACGATATTGTAAGCAGGCTTCTCGTGAATGTCAAATGGGAATTTTTCAAGCGTCATTGGGGCGGCCAGTACCGCTCTGACGACCCGAAGTCGCGCGACAGCCGCAGGGCTGTATCGGCGCTGACGGCGCGGGCGCCATGCACAATCCCGTTGATACGCCGGGGATGGACGCCGATGTCGTGGGCCAATCGATAGCTGAGATTCGCCGTATGGACGTGGGCCGCATCCGTGCTGAGGTTGATGATGCGTCCAGACTTTGCGCCGCGCTTCAAATACCGGCGGAGATACTCCTCCATGAGGAGCGCATCGACGCGCATTGACGGTGAAGTGGGCGTCGATGTCTCATTTATGTGGCGTGAAACAAACTGATGGCCACGCAGTTACTCAGCCACCAGCAAGCCAACCTTTAGCANGGACTCGCGCACCGTGGCCGCAGGCAAGGCGCAAATGAATTCCGCGTCGCGGGCTTGCCAATCCAGATTCTTGACTTGATCTGCCAGGATGACGCCGGTTACGGGCAAGCCAGCCGGCAGGCTCACCTCGAACGGGTAGCCTTTGACCTGGCTGGTGATCGGACACAGAAGCGCCAAACCAATTTTGGCGTTGTAGCTGAGCGGCGAGAGTACCACGGATGGATGCCGCCCCGCCTGTTCATGGCCGGCCTGCGGATTGAAGGTGAGCCACACGACATCGCCACGGCGCGGCGCATAGGACGCTGGCTCTACCACGCTTCACCCCCAACGGCCGGGCCGGTCACTATTTCGGCATGCCGGTTGCTTTCGGTGACTTGGGCAAGCAGCGCCTCCAGATTGCAGGCAGGTTCGGGCGCCGGCACGATCACCAACTGCTGATCATGCAGTGAAATCTGAACGGNGGAGTTGTCTTTCAGGCCCACTTCATCCGCCAGCGGCTTGGGAATCCGCACGGCAAGACTGTTGCCCCAACGCTGGACACGAGTTTTCATCCGTTTCTCCTTACCCTGGTATCTACATAGAAGATACGTCGAAGCCTCGTGTTTGTCAAATCGGAGCTGGCGCGCCAGCTTTGCCAATGCCAAGACAGGTCTGGGCTTTGGCGCAGTTCGACCAAAGTCGCACCCACGACAATGCTGAGAAAGATATCTTTGAAGCCCGCCGCAAACAAACCGGGCAACGCGATGAAATCGACGACGTATTCACGTCCAGCCAGATCCACGAACCCACTTACGCAAGCGGCGAATACATCCAGAAAAATCGTATCGGCTCACACGCTGGCGCGTTCGGTGGTTGTGTAGAACTTGTATTTCATTGTCTTCTCTCAAGCAGAAAGACCGCAGACGGCAGAACAATCACCAGCGCCGCGAGTGCGACCCGGTGGATCGCATGCAACAGCGCATGGTCGAGCTTGCCTGCGCTCATCAGCGCGCCACTGACGAACAGGGCCATGACGCAAAGCGCCGCCAGCACAAGCAAGGCGACCGAAAGCGCCGACAGGTCAGCACCCTCGAGTATCTTGACCAGCTGGACGACGGTGACGATGACCGCGGTCAGCGCGATCAGTTTATGGACGTTGAAGAGCAAGCCCTTGTACGGCCTGCCCAACCGGCTCAGCCAAAAGCCGAACGCCAACGTCAAGATGAAGACGATTCCAGGGATGGCGAATCTGGATAGCATGTTCAAGTAGACCTCTTCGTAGTGTAGTCGTCTAACGGCCCGGGCGTCAGCTGGCCGTTCCGGGTCAACAGATACAACTCCAGGTTGGGGATGGGGGTCGCGACCACGCGTCTCGAACACATCGGCTCCGATAGTCAGGCGGCGGCCGCGTTTTGATTCATCCTGCGTTGACCCGATTATATAGCGGCGTCGCCAGGACTGCAACCAACTGGCGGTTCCAAACATGGCCACGATCTTAACTGCAAAGAGCACACAGAACGCAAAGAAAAGCCTGGTTTTTGCTTTCAGGCCGCGGCTTTATGATCTATGCGTTCTGTGTGGTTGAAGCTGCGCTGAATCTGGAGTTGCTGTGCCCGAGGCCGCTGGGGATCATGCCAACACGAGCGCTTTCATGTCGTCGCTTTGGTGAAATCTTCAATCCCATACCCGCCTTCCACCAGCTCCTTCAACCTCTGCACAAAGCGNNCTGCGGGAGCGCCGTCCACGACATCGTGGTCAACGCTGACCGTCACGCATAGAAACTCGCGGTTTTCCAGTTGACCATCCTTCAAAACAGGTTTTTCGGAAATGCCGCCCAACGTGACTTGCAGCGTGTGGTTGGAAACGGGGATTCCCCAGCCGCCGCCGTCGCCGAACATGCCGACCGCAGTCAACGAAACGGTACCGCTCATTTCTTTCCACAAGCGCGAGTGATGGAAAAGCATTCCCAGAATCAAGCGGCGGACGAATGAGGGCAGGTACACGAACCATCCGATGAAATTTGCTTCCCGCCCGCGTCCGTTGTCCTTTTGAAAAGATCGNNGCTCCTCATGGATCTCTCGCAGGCTTTTCCGATTGACCGCCCGAATGATGTGTGGACGAATGACCTTGCGCCCCTCTGCTTCCACCTCGAACATGGTGTTTACGTCCACGTCGTTGAAAATGACGAGCCTGTCCCACCAGGCGCGGTAGGCTTGCATCTGTTTGTTCGTGTTCACTGCCTGCCCGAGGCAAACCATGACGAACGCCGTAAATGAAAGCGTCTCACCGGTCTTGGCTTTGTGCTCCTTGATCATCCGCCGCGTNNGAGTGACATCCATCTCCACCAACCCGTGGACCAAGTGTTTCTGGCGCGCCAGGCGTCCGCCATCCACCATCAGGCGGCGGATTCTCGGAAAGGGGTAATCTGATATTCTTTGTTCATTTCATGCTCCCAGAACTTCCTTGACGATCTTGACCGCAGCGCCGATTCCATCCTCCGCGCGGATCGCCTTGCCGACCGATTCCGCCCTTCGTGTCATCTCGGCATCGCTGACCGCCCTTTGCAGCGCTCCTGCCAATTGGGTCTCGGTCAACCTTTTGGCTGGAAGCGGCTCCACTCNCGCGCCCAATGCCTGGACCCTTTTCCCCCAAAAGTGTTGATCCACGATAAAGGGAACGATCACGGTCGGTTTCCCGGCGCGCAGCCCTTCCGCCGTTGTCCCCGCGCCGCCGTGATGCACAACCGCCGCCATGCGCGNGAATAGCCAGCCGTGCGGGGCAGAGTCCAGCACAAAGATATCCTTCGGAACGCCTGTTGTCTTTATGCCGCCCCAGCCGGTGGCGATCACGCCTCTTTTTCCGCTTCTCTTCAACGCCTCGATCGCAATTCCCGCAAAACGCTCGGGGTCGTGTCCCGCCATACTTCCGAACCCGATATACACCGGCGCCTCGCCCGTTTCCAGAAACGTTTCCAATTCGACGGGAGGACGCCAGGCATGCGGGTCGTCTTGAAACCAATAACCGCTGATGTGCACATTGTTCGGCCAATCCTGCGGGCGGGGAATCACTGCCGAACTGTAGGCGCCCAACAGCGGCGTGGAGACCAGGGTGTGAAAAANATCCGAGCTGCCCAATCGTCGCAAGCCAAGTCGCCGCCTGAATTCGTTCACGAAGGGACGATACCACTGCCAGATCGTCTCCAGCGCGGCAAAGCCGGAGAGGCGGTTGAGAATCCCGCCCATGTNTTNTTGAATGGGAAAGCCCGGAGCGGGAAAGTCTCGCGTGGGAAGCACAGGCGTCGGCTCGACCAACAGGAGCGGGATGCCGCGCCTTTCAGCAATCGTCTTTCCGAACGGAGCGAACACTGCCAGGGTGATAAGTGCATCGGCATCCTGACAGGCTTCGAGTACGCCCTCTGCCATTTGCAGCGCAACCGGCCCCAGCATCTTGCGCATGGCAAAGATGGAGCGGATCGGGTTCGTGTCTCCCTTTTCCATGAACTTTTGTCCGGTCTCACTGGCCATGATCTCCTGAACATCCCCGTACAGTGGATGGAACGGCAGCCCTTCCTTTTGGATCAAACCGGCAAAGTTTTGTGGAGCGGCAAGACGAACCTGCAACCCTGCTCGCTGCAAGCCTTTTCCCAACCTGAGGCAGGGTTGGATGTCGCCCTGTGAACCTGCGCCGAAGATGGTGATGTTCATTGTCGTCAGACCAAAAACAGAACGACCAGGCCGAAGATGTCGCCCAGAAAATGCGCAAGCCAAACGACCCAAAGGTTGTTGTGGCGGGCAAACAGTATGCCATACAGCACGGAAGAGATTACGATCAAGACGACATCTGTGAACACAACGATGCCCGGNNCTGGGGCAAAATGTGCCAGGCCAAACAGGAGCGACGCAATTGCGATGGCCGCCGGNNCGCCGACGAATAGAGCCAAGCGTCCCTGGATGAGGGTGCGGTAGGTCATCTCTTCGCCGATCAAGGAAAATGCCAGCAGCGGAAGAAGGATCCNCCAGTTGATCCCGCTCTCGAACGGGAGCCGCGCTTGAATGTGCGCCAGGAATTCAGGGAAATATGCTTTTGCCCAGAGCACGGTTACAGGTTGGATGACGAATCCCAGGAACACGAACAAAACCCAGTCGGCGCAGAGCCGTCCAAAAGTGCGCCCGTTGAAACCCAGGTCGCCCCAGGTCCGTTTGCGAAGCGGTCGCTCGATCAACAGGTATGCTACCGGAAGCAGCGCAAACAAGGGTTTTGCNNGCGGGATCAGCAACATGCCGGTCAGCATAATGACAGTGATGATGATCGTTTCAAACAATATCCGGTTCGTTTTCATCGGTAGATCCTTTCTCCACAGCGTTCCCACGCCACCGAGAACGATGCCGATGGCGAGTCCAAGCGCGATATTGCCCAGCGCGGCGCCCAGTGCAATGCCCAGCGCCACCCCACGCCCATCGGGATGGCCGCACGTTTTTCAGAATTGGATGGAGCAGCCTGTTTTGCCATGGGTTTGATTATCCTCCTGCGGTTTTTACCATTCCTTCCCCTTTGCGGAGCAACCCTTGTCGACCGTCAATTCGGTTCGATTGCAGTGTAGAAGAAAAACCGTCCGCTTGCATCCGCACGGTGGGGAGTTTGAAGGTCGTACTTTGGAATAGACTGCAACTGGTCATTCGACCAGGCGCCTGCGCAGGGCAGTTGCCGCCGCACCTGGCCGGCTGGCGACGTCCAACGTGGACAGCACGCGGCGGGCGAATCTGGCGGGGCAGGGCTACGGGCGGTCCGCCGCCGCCAGATCCGGGTCGCGCCCCAGGCGCAGGTCGCGGCCGTCCAGGCGACGTAGACATCCGGGGCGATGCCCAGGCCTTCGATCGGCCGGCCGTCGTTGCGGCGGAAATCGCCGGTAGAAAAGCGCCAGCCCGCCGCCCGACAGCCGGAAGGTGACCGGGTTGCCGCTGCCGCCGGCGGTGGGCCGTCCCACCGTGGTCGCCCGCCCCGCATCGACCAGCGCCACGATGAAGTTCTCCGCGGTACTGAAGTTGAACTCGTCGATCAGCAGGGTCAGCGGGCCGGTGTAGGTGGGCCGGCGCGGGTCACCCGGTAGTCGAAGCTCGCGCCAGCCGCGCTGGGGCAGCCGGGCGCGGAACCGATCGTGGCCGTAGGTGAAGGGGCGGTCGAGGAAACGCCCGGCGATGGGGTCGCGATGGCGGTGCTGCCGCCGCCGTTGCCGCGCAGGTCGAGGATGATGCCGGGCGCGTCCATGACGGCCGCCAGCGCGGCGTCGAACTCGGCCACCAGGTCGTGCCCGCTGTCGCCCGCGGCTCGGGATGCGGATCAGCCCCGGCCGGAGGGCAGGCGTTCGCCGGTGATCAGCGGCGGCTTGCCGCCCGAGATACGCGGGCGTGGGCCTGACCTCGATGCGCGAACGGGCCGAAGAGATCGGGGGCAGCTGCCTCGTCGAAGCCGCGGGCGAGGCGGGCGGCACGCGTCACCGCCCGACTGCCCATCAACCGCCAGAGGTGACGCAATGGAAAAGACGACCATCCTGATCGCCGATGACGAACCCGCCTTTCGCAGCGGGCTGCGCGCNCTGCTGCGGTCGGTCGCCGGNCTCGACCTCATCGGCGATGCCGCCAGTGGCGCTGAGGTCATCCGGCTGGCCGCCGACCTGCAGCCCGACATCATTCTGATGGACATCAACATGCGAGGGGTCAACGGGATCGAAGCCACGCGGCGCATCCTGACCACCAGCCCGCACATCGGGGTCCTGATGCTCACGATGTTCGAGGATGACGACTCGGTGTTTACCGCGCTGCGCGCGCGCGGCTACCTGCTCAAGGGTGCGCTCAAGGCCGAGATCCTGCGCGCCATCCAGACCGTCAGCGGCGGCGGCGTCGTCTTCGGCGCGGCGATCGCGCAGCGCATGTTGCGCTACTTCAGCGGCCTCAAGCCGGTCGAACCGGCCGCCCTGTTTCCCCAGCTCACCGACCGCGAGCGCGAAGTCCTCGGGTTGATCGCCCAGGGCCACAGCAATGCCGAGATTGCAAGCCGGCTGGTTCTCAGCGCCAAGACGGTGCGCAACCACATCTCCAACATCTTCAGCAAGCTCCAGGTGACCGACCGTGCGCAGGCCATCGTGCGCACGTGAGACGGGCCTGGGCGTCCAGCAGCGCGGCCCGCGGTCGGACGCTGAACGGGCCTGACTTGCGGCCGTCGCGGCAGCCAGTGGGTAAGGTTATGTGGTCTGCGGCGTGGGACAGCCGTTGCAAACCAGCAACAGCGCTTTGGTCAGTTGGCGCAACCTGGCGTGTATCCCAGGTTAGCCGCGTAGGCTGATGCACGCGACCTGTTCACGCTCGGACCCGCGATTTGCTGTCCAGTAAACACAAATTGTTACGCATCTCGGATTCGGACAGGGCACGTCCATCACATGGGGTACGCTTCGCAAGAGCGAATAGCGTCATGCCGTTACACAGCGGGCAGCGGACAGCAATGGTGACCTGTGGCGGGAATTTCCGATCCCGGATGCGCATGCGCGGCTCCGACTATGAAGCACCGGTTGCAAGTTCAGAACCTGCCCCCGCCATTAGCGATCGCGGTGGTTATAACCGTGAACCCTTCGATAATCGGCTGCGCAAAGGCATGGCCAGGCCGATCGTACTGGTGACTGGGGCAGGGTTGGTTGACAGGTCAGTCGTGACTCGCGCCTCGTGGTTGCCCTGGACGCCGCGTATACGGCTGGCGCATGCCAGGTCCACCACCTCACCGGTGTAGGGCTGCTGACGAACGTCAACGTGTGATGATCATCGTCTCCGACCGACAGCTAGAATTCTTGACTCTTACGGCGTGAAACGTTGACAGTGTTAGTGACGTATGCTAGAATCCGAGTAGCTGCTCAGGCTGGGTTTGGAGAAACCCGTTTCTTAGTGTGGAAATGGCTATCATAGCCCCAAGTATTGCACTTCCAAATCCAGCAATCATCTTCTAGCGCGAAGTACACGATTTCTGATCGAGCGGCTGAGCGGTTACGAACCCGATTGTTTTTCTGGTCGCCAAAAAGTGGAGCTTTCTTATCGTGAGGACCTGAGTGGATCGCCTGCCCGATGATATTCCCGATTGTATTGTTCTTCTTTGTTTTTGACAGTGTATCGACTCTAGTATCGGGTATTTGCAGGGAGCCGACAATGCCGCCATTAGTGACCGCAAATAGGCTCGATTGATCTTCTTCCGACCTCCACGATAGACCTCTACTTCTGCAGACACGCGGTTCACTTCAGATAGCAGTGACCGCATATCGGCGTCGACCGAGTACGAATGGGTTTCCTGCCGAAGCTTCCAATATGCTTATTTTGTTTCCGGCCGACCGATAATCAGAGATGATCTGGTGACAGGAGCAACTTGGACGACGGAGCATAACGATGTCCAGGAAACGTGATCTCGCCCAACAGGCGATTGCACAGCATTCAACTCTTCAGACGGCCGTCAAGGCTGTTGAAGCATTACACCCAACCTTGATCACGATGCTGGATGCTGGTCTGGCCCAATCGTCCGCCATGATCGAAGCTGAATATAAGACGGCACTGCGACGCAGGGATGCCGATCTTGAGATGGTGCGCCAGGAAGCGTTGGCTAATCTACAAAAGGCGGCCAGGCTGGCAGGTGTTGGGGTTCTCCCCTGGAATGTGGCCGAATGGCAGACGTACGTGCCGCCGACAGTCGGCGCGCCACCGATGTGGGTGCGTTTGGGCGAACTGCGGCCTACACATTTGGCCACCTCCTTGTCGCCCCTGCCTGCTCTGCTGCCATTAACCAGACAGCGAAACGTGCTGGTCTCCTACGACAACTTACAGTCGCGAGCAGGATCCGACATCCTTCAGTCTCTTGTCTGGCGGATTGTTGCTTTGACCGCCCCGGGAGCCTACCGTTTGGTCCTGATAGANTCCGCTGGATCGCGGGCTAACCTGGCTTCGCTACTCAAGTTGCCCGAGGAAATCCGGGGCCAGAAAATTTACTGCCAGGATGATGAGATCGAATCCGCCCTGCTACAGTTGGTCGGTGAGATCGAGGAGGTGACGCAGCGCCGTTTGCTAAACACTTATGCCGATATCGAGGCCTACAATGCCGCCAATCCCAAAGTGGCGATCCCGTATCGGTTTCTGGTGTTAACGGGTTTCCCCAAAGGGTTTACGCCGAAAGCAGGGGAACTACTGACCGACATCGCGTATCGGCCGNNTCGCGCCGGCTGCTATCTCCTGGGCGGTGTCTTGCGCGGCAGCCAGCCTCCGCACGGATTTGATGTAGCTTCGTTCATGAAGACCGCCACTTACGTCACTCTAAGAGATAACCAGCGTTGTGAATGGAATGACCCGGATCTGGCGCAGGTGATGGTGCAACCCGATTCTCCTCCCACCAGCGCTGATCGACCGTCTTGCTGATACGATACGGCCCTGGCGGCCGCGTCGGCAGCGAATAGTATCCCATTTCAGAGCATTGCTGTACGTAAGGCCAACTGGTGGCAGACGAGCAGCGCGGACGGCTTGAGCGTTCCTGTCGGGCTTGATGAGTCCGGAAGAGTATTTCACTTGACACTCGGTCGCGGCGTGACGCACCACGCACTGGTCGGTGGAGCGACCGGTACAGGCAAGACCAACTTACTACATCTCTTGATCCTGATGCTCAGCACCACCTATTCCCCGCAGGAACTNGGGCTCTACCTTGTGGATTTCAAGGAGGGCGTCGAGTTCCAGGACTACGTAACCCGTAGTCTGCCGCACGCCAAGGCAGTCGTGCTGGAAGCGGAAAGAGAATTTGGNGCCAGCATCTTGCAGCGTTTGGTCGAGGAGATGGAACGTCGGAGCCAGAGCTTCAAGGCTGTAGGCGTGAGCGATCTGCCTGAATACCGACGGCGGGCCGGCAAGGCGATGCCCCGTATCTTGCTCGTTATGGATGAGTACGTCGTGCTGTTCAGCGAGGATGACCGGCTCTCGTTTCAGGCCAGTGAAGCTTTGGGCGCGCTCGTGATGCGGGGGCGTTCCTTCGGAATCCATGTATTGCTATCTGCCCAGCGGCCGGCCAGCACGTTTCTGAGCATGGTACAAATCAAAAACCAAATGGGCCTGCGTATCGCCTTGAAGTGTCGTCCAGATGATTCGACCCTCATCTTGGGAGAGGGCAACGAGAAGGCCGCCAAACTGGTGCAGGCCGGCGAAGCCTGCGTTACATCAGACCCCGATCGTATTGACGCTACAGTCCGTATCCGTATCGCTCGACTGGAACCCAGTGAGCGCACACTATATCTCGGTGGACTACGAGAGTTCGCTCAGCTTCAGCATTATAGCCGCCTTTCTGAAATGATTGTGTTCAGCCGCGATGCGCAGGCGCCCTGGCCGAAAAGCCCCGCCATCGCGCGGCGCCTAACATCACCGGCCTGGAACTCGCTGGCGACTCCGCAGTTCTGGCTTGGGCAACCGCTGCGCATCATGGGCGATTTGGCTGTGGAACTTGCCGCTGAGCAGGGAGCCAATCTGCTGGTTTTGGGCAGTGATGCCGACCTGTCGGCTCGTTTGCTCATTGCGTCTGTTCTTGGACTATCTATCTCTATTGCACCAGATCAGGCCCGGTTTGTGTTCATTGGCGCCCCGAATCCGCAGCAACCTTCCGGCGCCATCTGGACAGCCATCGGCGCAGCCAAAGCGCATGTTTTTGAAATGACATCTCGCCAAGCAGCGGTTGATACTGTGGGTATGCTCATGTCCGAACTGGATACTCGCCTGAATGGCCTCCCGACCCAAGTCTCGAAGCGGATATTTCTTGTGCTAGCCGGGCTTCACCAATGGTACGAAGCACGTGGCCCCAATCCGTATACGCCCAGCCCGGCAGGCGAGTCGCTCAATCGTATTTTACAACAAGGTCCCCAGGTCGGGATCCACACCCTGGCATGGTGCGATCGACTCAACACGTTAGGTTCGGTGATCGGGACGGGATCTGCACAGGACGCGTTGGCGTACTTCAGCCACCGAGTAGCCATGCAGACAACTCAGGATGAGTCGGTAAACTTCATCGGTGTGCCGCATGCCAGCAAGTTAGGCAGCGAGCGGGCTTACTATCGCAGCGAACGATGGGCTGCGGACGAACTGGAAAAGTTCAAGCCCTTTGCATTGCCGTCAGTTGCGGAAGCAGCGTCGATCACCTCAACGATCAAAGCTCATTGGACAAAACCATGAGAGCCGTATATAACGGAGAACCAGGCAATGAGCAATAGCGACCTCCTGCGACAAGCGAGCGTGAATGCCATCCGTCGCCTGGAACAGGCTGAACGTACAGCCAAACAAGTCGGTGACACAGCGACAAGCCGGAGGCAGGCCACACTAAACACGGCCCGCCAAAGGGATGCCCAGTTGCGCCAACAGGCCGATAAGATACTGCAAGAGACGCGAAGCCTGGCGAAGCGGGGTGATGGCATCCTGGCTGAATTGAAGCTGCAAGCGGCCTCTGGTGGAAGGCCTTCACCCGCAGCACCAGTAGCGCCTGACCAGGCCATTGCCTTGCTCCAAAGCCACCGTACGAAGGCTAATGAAGGGCTGATCCAATTGATGACGACTGCGAAGGAACTCAAAGAGGAACGGCGTAAATGGTGGAAGTTTTGGTGAGGCGTTTCTGCCCACCGGAAGTCAGTGTTGCCGACCGACGCTTGACAGTAGGAACAAGCCCATCGGAGTGAGCCATGACTACGCGTTTATCAAGTGGGCTCTGCAACAGTTGGCCCTTGCTGGGTGGCCTGGCCCGCCTGGTCGCCGCGGACTCCAGACTGAATGACCGCGAGCTGCGAACTCTACTCCTTGGTGCCGGCCTGGAATCAGAAACAGGAGCACTGGAGGAGCCAGGCGTTGGGGACGACTGCTGCAAGAGCTTCGAGCCGAGCCGGATGCAGGCGCACGATTGGCAACAAGCGAGGCTCTGCAGGCGCGGATTACCGGAGGCGCCAGTCCTGTTAGCCATCAGCGCGGTCTGTAAAGGTCAGGAGAGAGAGCCGGTTCTTAGGACCAGTGTTGCGAACCTCGACTTCGGACAGTTAAAACTTGGCGAGAGCGCGATGATCAGATTTGTGGTGCAAGGCGCTCAGGGCCAGGTGCAAGTCGAGAGCGATTACGTCCATGTCGAACCCGTCGATTTCGGTTCTGGTGCCACCAGCATTGCTGTGCGCATTGATCCATTCAACAGCCCCGCACTACTGATGACCAGCCTCAGACTCCTGACTCACACGGGGTTGTCGAGATTCCCCTGTGCGCTCAGTGGAGCGATGGTTCCGGCGTAGCGCAAGAGGTTGAGTCTGGCGGCGAAGACGCCCAGGACGAAAGCGCTTCCACCGCCGCAGCCTCCAAGGGGCGGAGCGCCTCACCGGATTTCGAGACTACCGTGAAGCCGGGCATAACGATGCGCTCGGCGATGGGACGTGGTATTGTCGCTGCTAAAGCAGTGGACAATCTCCTCCAGGCCATCGAAGACGCCAAGCCCGGGGCCAGGCTGCATCTGACAGCGGGGACGTATGAGATAGGCAAGACGCTGGCTATCACCAAGCCCTATCGTTCGTCGGCGATGGCATAAATGCCACCGTCATCATAAGCGAGGCAGATGATTGCATCATCAATTGCGGCGCGAGTGACGTCGTTGAGTTCACCAATCTCACCATAAAGAGAACGGAGAAGTCAGCGGGGATATTCTGTGGTGTGGACGGGGTGAGCTACATATATCGCAATGCCGCATCTCCGGGGCGCGCAAGAAAGGTGAGGATCGCGGCGACGGAGTTCATATCTACGGGGAGGGAAAAGGGAGAATCTGTGTGTTTTTGATGCTAACCAAGATGCTGGTCTCTCGGTGTCCGAAAAGGACAGGTTGAGGTTGCTGACTCTGAGTTCACTGGAAATGGCAGAGGTATCGCGTTCTGGGGCGACGCAACGGGCACGGTAAAAGAAACACCTGCAAGCATAGCTTGAGCCATGGTATCAGCGTAGGCGGCAAGGCCAGTCCATGCTTAGAAAAGAACACTTGTGAAGGCAACAAGGGATGTGGTATCTGTTTGTGGGGTGACGCGGGCGGGACGCGCACGGCAACACCTGTCGCGACAACGACCGGAGTGGCATCGGCTTGCACAATCGAGCGACTAGCGCCATACGCGAGTGTATCAGCAGTGATAATGCGAACCACGGCATCTATGTAGGGGATCAAGCGCGGCCTACTCTGGAAGAGAACACCTGCGAGGGCAGTGCATGGAGTGGCATCGCCGTCTGTGATCAAGCCAACCCTACTGTACTCAACAACAACTGCACGCAACAAACAGGGAGCGATTGTCTTCTGGGGAAGTGCAACCGGGACAATCCGTGGCAACGTATGCAGCAGCAATGAGAGAGATGGAATTCGCGTAATGGAACAAGCCCGCCCCGTGGTTGAGGGCAACATCTGTGAACAAAACACCTGGCGTGGCATTGTCGTTGAGAGTCAAGCCAATCTCAGCATTCTGAAGAACACCTGCGGTCGGAACCAGAAGGATGGCATAGGCCTCTGGGACAATGCAACCGGAACGGTACAGGGCAATAACTGCCTGGACAACCGGGAAGATGGCATCTGGATCGGCGAACAAGCCTGCCCCACACTCTCAGCGAACACCTGCAGAGGTAATGGTAAGGCCGGAATACGGGTGACCGACGACAGCAAACCGGTGCTCCGGGAGAATACCTGCGCCAAAAACACCGGAGACGGGGTCAATTTCGCTGACCATTCTGCAGGAACAGCCGAACGCAACGATTGCATTGAAAATGCGAGCTGCGGGATCAGCCTGAGGGCCAGGCATCTCCGAAACTGGAGGCCAACACCTGCAACGGCAATCAGACACACGGTATCGCCTACTATGGCTCAAGCTGCGGCCTAGCCGAGGAGAATACATGCACTAACAATGTCCGTCATGGTATCTACCTCTTTGGCGAGGCAGCGCCACGACTCAAGGCGAATCTCTGTCGAGACAACAAGCAGGATGGCATTGCTTACTCGCGCACGGCTCGTGGGACCGCTTCCGCCAACACATGCGAGGGCAATGGAAATCATGGCATCTCGGTGGATGACGAGGCTCAGCCCACGCTAGAGAACAACGCCTGTTCAGAAGAATAAGCGCTGCGGCATCTCCCTGGCAGGACGCACTGCCGGTCAGGTGCAGGGCAACTTCTGCGGGGAGAACGGAGACGACGGGATCAGCGTTGCGGGGAGTGCCAGGCCGACGCTGCGGAAAAATCACTGCGGTTCTCACTCAACCGCGAGCCTACCGATACGGATACGGTGGGGACAACGAATTATCAGGCCAACCGAGAGCCTCTCGCCTCTCACTGTGGGGCTACCATTGATTCTACTCCCACCACTCGGCACTTACAACACCGTCACCGTGCAGGGTAATCAAGGCAGCGGCATTGCCTATGGAGGAAACGCTTCTGGGCAGGCTATCGAGAACGAATGCCGGGACAACAAGCGCAACGGGATCTTCGTCCTTGATGATGCTCAGCCCACATTGGAGCGCAATACTTGCGAGAATAACGACGAACGGAATCATGTTCACACATCGGTGCAAAGGCACTGCTATAGGGAACATATGTAAGGCAAACAAAGACAACGGGATCTGGATTCGCTCTGCCGCACGGCCGGCTGTCAACCAAAACACCTGCCAGGACAATGGGCGTGATGGAATTCAGTACACCGAAGGTGCTGAAGGAGAAGCCACAGGTAACATATGCAGCGGTAATGCCAAACACGGAATCTCATATCTCGAAGTCTCCAAGGCAACAGGAATGGGAACAGATGCGTTGACAACGGCCAGGGTGGCATCTACATCGCCACGGATGCTCGTCCAGTGCTGAAGGACAATGAATGCCAGGGCAATAAGGGACGAGACGTCAATGACCAGCGGCCATGGACGACCAGGCTCTTCAAATGAGCTGGCAAATTCCCGGGCAGAGGCCGTGGAACCGCGGTGCAAAGAAGACGATGCCTGACTTCAGGCAACTCGGCGAGGCGGCGCTTGCGACCGCATTCTTAGCCTAGACATCAGAATGGGCAAGCTTGCCTTGCCGGAATATATCAACACAAGGAGAAGACACAATGAGTCCCGAAAGTAATGTTCCAGACTGGACCAAAGTACAAGTTGCCGGTGGGGAGCGCCACCTGCCGGTCTATCTGCTTCTCGATACTTCTGGAAGCATGGAGGGCGCATCGATTGAGTCGGTCAACCGCGGATTGGAGCAGTTCCAGCAGGAAACGGCCGCCGATCCGTTTGCGCGAGATGTCGTGCGCATTGGGGTTATCACATTCTCGAGTGATGCACGAATGGTCACTACTGGACTGGTCCCGATCGGGGATTTTCGTCCGCCCGACTTGATAGCTTCAGGAGTGACCCGCCTGGACTTGGCCTTTAGGATCCTACTTGAGTCTATGGAGCGGGACGTCATAAAGGCTGTGAAAGGTGGTCAGAAGGGGGATTGGAAACCCGCAGTATTCGTTCTTACTGATGGTCGCCCCACAGACGAAGATGGCAATGAGTCAGACTCGCTTTGGCGCCCAGCACGTGATGCAGTAACTAATCGTCCCAAAGGACAGATCAAACCGAGCAGCATCGTGGCCGTCGGCTGTGGACCAAATGTGGATGACGCGACCCTCAAATCGATCAGTACCGGTACCGCCTTTAAGATGGGCACGAGCGAAGCGGCATTCGCTGCACTCTTCCAGTATCTATCGCAGAGCATTACGAGTTCTGTACAGCCCGGCGGCAACGTCAACGACCCGTTCGCCGATGTCCCGCTCTCCGGGGATTTGATCCGCATTCCTTAGTTTGGGAAAAGGAGCTTTTGCAATGTCGACAGGTTTCGTGATCGGCGATCGCGGCCTGGGAACTTCCGGTGATACGCACCCCGAATGGATGATGGCACATGCTATCGCCGGGCCTTATCTCGTGGCAGGGCCAGCGCGGTCGGTCAGATTCATCTGAACCGTGGTGCTCCGCGAGATGACGCATTCACCGTTCGTTCCGTGGGTCCGTGGTTGGCCGCCGCCGTCGCCGACGGTGTGGGCCGCGACCCAATTCCCGATATGGCGCCAGCTATACAGTAGATGCGCTCACAGCGTATCTGTTAAACCTCCTGCCGAAAACAACCGAAGGGGCTAGTCAAGGTGAACCAACGACCAAACGGCCTGGGAACCAGGCTCTTCCGGGTCAGGTCGAAGAGCCAAGTTTGACCCCTCTATTCCACAACGTCCTGCCGGTGGATTGGCTCAGGCCTTCTTGCGGAAGTGCTCGAAGAATCGAAGCCATAAGTCGCGCCTCTGATGAAGATCATATCGGACGGCCGGAAGTTTTCTGCAGGCAGGAAGCACCGGTTGGTGGGCTATCCCTGCAGCACCCGAACCCAAATCTACCTCCGCACCGCCCCTTGGTTCATCTCCGGCGCCAGACAATCTGCATAACAGCTCAGTGGCCGCCCAGTCAGTCCAACGCCGCGCGACACACCGAATCTGACTGCCATCATGCGTCAGGCCTTCGAAAAGACGCATCTTGGACTGCGTGCGCAAGCACAGAATTTGGGCCTTGAGTTGGCCGATCTCGGCTGTACGGCTTTGGCGCTTCTATTGAACCTTGAGACCGGGTGGGGAGCGGTTGGCCAGGTCGGAGATGGCGCTGTATTGGGTATGACGGCCCATGGCGAGGTGAAAGAGTTGATTGACGCACCGGACACGGGCGATCCTCAGTCAACTTACACGCTGACACGCCCTCGCTTCGATGACTATCTGGCGGTAGCAAGCGTCGAACCTCCCGAGTAGATCCTCTGGTTGCGTTCTTTCTGATGACCGATGGTCTTTCGGGGACCTGCTTTACACCCCAGACAAAGGCACACTGAACGATTGGGCGCGGTCGGTTGACGAGAACCTGCGCCGGGCGCCAAGTCAGGCCCAAGCAGCACAGGGTATGCTCAACTGGCTTGCAAGTTATCAGGTCAAGGGCAGCTGGGATGATCGGACCCTGGTTGCTATCACTCAACTGGAGACGAACGATGGCGGTAGTGAATCTAGTGCCGAACAGCCGGAATCTGCCAGGCCAACTGACGATCGGTGATCAACCGGTGCATCGAGGCGGAGAAGGCAGCGTCTATTTCTCGACAGACAACAACTACGTCGTGAAAATCTACCACAAGGCGGCGTCTGATAAGCAGAAATTGCTTCAGCAAGTTGTCGAGTTGGGGCGCAATCTGGGAGAGGATGAGCAATTCCTGGCGTGGCCGCTGGGTATCGTGGATCGGTTGGGGGCNCAGACCACTGTCGGAGTGGTGACGCGCCGCGTTCCAGCTTCGTATGTTGCACTGTACAAGCTGATCTACAGCCCGGTGGATGCAGTCGAGCAATACCGGCAGGGGCGGAGCTGGTTGGAGTATCTGAAGATCGCGCGTGGAACCGCCGCTGCTGTCCGGGCTATTCACGGCAAAGGTATGGCACACGCGGACATCCACCTCAAAAACTTCCTGGCTAACCCGCTCTCGGGAGAGGTCGTCCTGATAGATCTGGATGGCCTTGTGGTCAAGGGCTTTCTNCCNCCGCAGGTGAAGGGCATGCCAGGCTTCATTGCCCCCGAAGTGATGATGGGCAAGACAAAGCCCGACGANGCCACCGACCGCTATAGCACCGCCGTGCTGGTACTCTGGGCTCTTCTGCTGCGCAACGTGATGCAGACGCAGAGGTGCTATGACGATCAAGACCCACATCATGATGACGAGTTGGGCTACGGTCAATACGCCTGCTTCAGCGAGAACCCGAGTGACAAGAAAAACTGGATCTCGAGGATCGGGACGCCGCTTTTCCGAGGTGGGGCNCTCTCCTATCGCGCCCTGACACCGAAGCTTCAGGAGCTTACGGAGCGGACGCTGATTCATGGCCTGNNTTCAGAACCCGCCAAGCGCCCTCAAGTAGTTGAATGGGAACGTGCTCTGGCTGAAGCCTACGACGTGCTGATCAGTTGCCCGACCTGTCGTCAATCTTTCTTCTACCCCTACTGGCTGCAACCCCCGCCGCGCAGGCAGTGCCCGTTCTGCGGGACCGGCGTACGGGCGCCTTTGCCGGCGCTGGTTGAGCTTATGGAGGCGCGGGCGAAAGGGGTCCATGTGCCAGTACGCCCGCTCGCCCTGTATCATGGCCTTCCGCTGTTCGCCGATGTGACCGAGGCNGGGGCGCTTCCGCCCTTCACGCGGCGAAACGTGCCGATCATCGGTCAGATTGGCTGGGATGCAAGGGAAGGTGTGCATCGTCTCTTGAACCGCGGGGACACGCCCTGGCTGGTGATTGCCGGCGGCAGCGGCGCCGTGCCTCGAGGTGCATCGGTGCCTCTCCGTCGTGGTACAGTCCTGAGCTTCGGTGACGGCAAACGGTTGGCGCGGGTGATCGAGTAGGGACGATGGGTGCACAGGCTGTTTCAGGCGCGCCGCGATGCGCTTATTGCGGCAAAACTCTGTACCGGTGGCTTGAGGATCACTGGGGAACCAGGTTTTGCCCGGAACACCAGGGGCAATACCCGCGGTGCCGACACTGCGGCCGCCTGGTGCCACCACAGCATACAGGCGGTGCCAGCCACAACGCAGATCGTGTGACCTGCCCCATCTGCCGGGCGAGCGCGATTGATCATCTCGCCCAGGCGAAGCCGATCTTCGGCGGCCTGATAGAGTGGATCAACAGGCAGGGCTTGTTATTCAATAACCTGCAACTGCGCATCGAGTTGCGCAATCGGAAGCAACTGGCGGAGTTCCTCCGTGAACCAGGAGACACGCAGTGCCTGGGGGCGACCCTGCACACCACGCACACTCTCAACGGTCGAGCGACGCGCACCGAGGTCAATGGCGTCGCGATCCTGCGCGGGCTACCGGCAACCTTGTTTCAAGCCGTGACAATTCATGAGCTTGGACATGCCTGGCTCGCCGTGCACGGCATCATGAAGCTGTCTCGTCAGGAAGAAGAAGGGTTCTGCGAATTCGTAGCACATCGCTACTTAACCCATACGGCGACGAAGGAAAGCCTCTATCATGCCAGCGGGATTGCGCGCAACCCAGACACAATCTACGGCGAAGGTTACAGATTGGTCAGCAAGATTGTCGCTACCACGGGATTTTCAGGTGTCCTCCGCAAGCTACAGACCGACGGACGCCTATCGTAACAGTAACAGGAGGCAGTATGTCACAGGTTGTCAGCGACCCAGCCGAAATCCGGCGCTTTCAGGCCGCTCTCCGGCAGTTCAACGGCGAAGTAACGAACGCCAACAGCCGCATCCGGGCGCAATTACGCGCCCTGGGCGGCGTGGCGCGATCAGGAGTACACGAAGTTCTCGCAGGAGCTGGAGAGCGTTATTCAAGGTTTTGATCGCTACCTGCAGAACGCTGATGGTTACCTGCGGCACCTCGATGCCAAGGCTGGGCCGTTGGAACAGTACCTCGGCCGGCGATGAGTCGGCGCAGAGAAGGAACGGAACGTGACATGTACAAGAAATAACGAGGTTCAGGTACTATGTCTTCGGTCAACGTCCGCTCAGTATCTGTCCTACAGGACTTGAAGTCTGTGCTGGCACGCTTCGGGACCGATACGCAAAGCGCCCTGCAGTCCACCGAGCAAGAGATTCGCCAGACTGAAACGTGGCTACAAGAACGTCTTGCTTACTGGCGGGGTGAGCGCAGCGCCGCCAGGGTGAAGCGCGCATGGCGGAAGCTGCACTGGCGCGGTGTCGCGCCTCGGGATACCAGGATCCCCGGACCGGTCGCTACTACCAGCCGTCTTGCACAGCGGAAGCGGCGGCGTTGCAGCAGGCCATGGCGCGTGCAGGAAGCGCAAGCTCAACAGACCAATGTGCAGAACTGGCAGCGCTCAGTAGCACAGGCAGCAGCTTCCTATCGAACCCAGGCTCAGCAAATCAGCCGTCTGTTGACTGCGGAATTACCGAAGAGCATCGCGTTTCTGAACAACAGGATCACGGAACTGCAGGCGTACCTGGTCGCCACCTTCCAGGGCAGCGTTACTGGCGCTGGGACTACATTCGCAGCGTTGAGCACTTCGACGCCGACCAGCGGCCTTCAAACGNNGGCGCGTTCAGGGACCGACAGGGCCATCATCGAATCTGTGTCGCTCGATCGGATCGACCTGAGCGATTCGCCCGTATCAGGCGCCGCGGATTTCCGCAAAGTCTCGGCGCAGCAGATGCAAAACGGCTGGCAGAAGCTGCGGGACGTTGTGGCGCCGGCTGTCGCCCAGGGCGCAGATGGCGACTATTTTGCTCGCCTGGATGACGCCCAGGGCTTGTCCGGGGCTGACAGCTACAAGAATATCTATGATGTATTCTACGGCGCTAACTGCATCGCCCTGGATCAGGTGGGCAACACTTACCACGTGATCAATGGCTACCACAGACTGTTCATCGCCAAACAACTGGGGATTACGACCATTCCGGCGAGGATCGTTGGTCGGCGCTAACAGAAACGCAAGGAGCATGTCCATTGAGCCTCAACGTTACCAGTCGTCAACTACAGACCGCCTGGCAGCAACTGCGCAACCAGTGGCAGAAGACCAGCGAGGGCTGGAACGACAGCGTCCGCTGGCAGTTCGAGCGCGAGTTTTGGCAACCCTGGAGAGTCAAATACCGCGCACGGTCCAGGAACTGGAGCGCCTGACGCAGGTTATCGCCCAGGCCAAAGCACATGTCCGTTAGAAGCGAACACCGATGACCCAAACCCTACCTTCTGATCAACTAAATCTCTTGCTACCGATTCTCAGCCATCTGGCCGAACTGGTGCAGAAGAAAGGCCGGCTGGCGCGCGAGGCCTGCAACTGCTGTTGCTGGCCAGCGGGTTGGACGAAGATTGGGCGCTGGATGAGTTGGAACGTTGGGTAAAAGTCCTCCTGGCCATTCGCGGCGTGAGCGATCCCTACAAGCGAGAGTTGGTTCAGCGCGCCTGATGCTGCGCAACGTGCCGGAGGCAAGCGCCACGTTGGCGGTATCGACCGCCGCCGGCTCCACGCCAGACCAAGGATCGGAGCAAGCCGGTCGGCGCTTGACCTCCAGTGTGGCCAGCCTGGATCTGGGTACGCTGCCGGCCAACGCACCCGCGGCAGGCGAGTTCCAGGTCGAAGGTGGCCGGGTCGGATCGTGGTCGAAAGCGAACAGGTACAGGTGATGCCGCTTCAGTTCGGACCACAGACGACCACGGTACGGGTCCAGATCAAGGCCCTGGCCAGCGGCTTCCTGTGGACTACCCTCAAGTTGATTACGGCGGGGAGACGCTCGAAGTGCCTGTGTTGGCGCAATGGCAGGCGGCAACGCAGCCTCCCATGGATACTATTACGCCTTCTGATTGGGTGGTGGCACCCGATGGCAGCGGCGACTACCGCAGTTTGAGCGAGGCGGTAGAAAAGGCCGAGGCCGGCGCAACCTTGCGTTTGAAAGCCGGCGTCCATCGCCTGAACCGCCCGTTGGAGATCAACAAAGAACTGTCGTTGATCGGCGAGGGGATGGAGACCACCCGCATCGCCTGTGCCGAAGCAGGGACGGTCGTTCGATACACTGGCGAAGGAACCTTCAGCGCCAGCGACCTGACCTTCGTTCACGAAGGGTTGAACTGGGGTGGTGCCTTTAGCGCCGACCGGGGCGAAGTCTTCCTTCAGCGCTGTCGCTTCACCGGTGGAATCCGAGATAAAACCAACTCGCGGGGCGGCGATGGGCTTTGGCTGCATGGGAACGTTCGCGGGCAGGTCATATCCTGTCACGCGGTAGAAAACGAGTTGATAGGTATCAGGGTAAGCGAGCAGGCCCAACCCATCTTGGAGGGCAACACCTGCCAGGGAAACAAGGATACTGGCATTGCCTATTTTGGTACGGCTGCCGGCGTCGCACGCCGGAATACGTGCACCGGTAATGAGAGCCGCGGTATTTACGTGGGCGGGCAAGCCCAACCCACCCTGGAGGGCAACACCTGCCAGGGAAACAAACAGAGCGGCATCAGCTATTTTGGCACGGCTGCCGGCGTCGCACGCCAGAACACGTGCACCGGTAATGAGAACCGCGGTATCTCCGTGGGCGAGCAGGCCCAACCCACCCTGGAGGGCAACACCTGCCAGGGAAACAAATGGAGCGGCATTGCCTACTTTGGCACGGCTGCCGGCGTCGCACGCCAGAACACGTGCACCGGCAATGAGCAGTACGGTATCTACGTGGGCGAGCAGGCCCAACCCACTCTGGAGGGCAACACCTGTCAGGAAAACAAATGGAGCGGCATTGCCTACTTTGGCACGGCTGCCGGCGTCGCACGCCGGAACACGTGCACCGGCAATGAGAAGAACGGTATCTACGTGGCATCGACCGCCAGCCCCTCTCGTAGACAACCGCTGCTTGAATAACACGGGAAGTAACTTGAATGACCAACGGCGATAAATCAAGGCCCCGATAGCAATATCGCGCTGGTCCTCGAGCTGCGATCTGAAGACCTGAGCTATGCCGGATTCGCCACTGCACTGGATGCCATCACATTTTACGCCGATGAGTACTATCTGCCGTTGACGAACCTGGCTGTGGATCGCAGCTTTCAGCCAGGCGCATCTTGGCTAACGGCTCAATGACCTAATCTGAGGAATCTGAATGTCATCGCAGCTATCACCTGACCAATTGATCGAGCCAACCCGCCCTTGCCGGAGTGGCACGATTGATCGCGCGGCGTTGAGATTGGCGCGGCGCAGATCCCGCTGCTGCTGCAAGCCGATGATCTGGACCCGACCGCCCCATATATCGAGGAAATCGAGCGGGCCGCCAGACTCTTACGCACGGCGGCTGACAGCCCGGATGAGACCACGCGAGGCCGTGGTTGAAAGCCTGATGATGCGTGGTTGGCTGGAGGCGCCGGTCAGGGCTGCGGTGAACATCGTGGCTGGCACGCAAACCGCTGATCGCGCAGTTGCGCCAGTTGTCTCAGGCCCGGCGCTTCAAGTCAGCCCAGAGAGGCTGGAATGGTCGCTCCTGACAGGCCAGTCCGCCCGAGCCGGCTCGTCGTCGAAGGCGGTCCAGGCGTCGCGACGAGCGATAGCGATCAGGTGACGGTGACACCGGCCCAGTTCGGTAGCGGGGTGGCCAAACTCGGCGTCACTGTGCGGCAATTGGGGAATACCCCGCTGTTGTGGGCCAACATAACCCTGACGACGCCGCAGGAGACCAGAGTCGTACCGGTGGTGGCCCAGTGGCAAGATGCGCCTGCGGCGACCGTTACGCCTGCCCAGGTACATCCAGGCAGCAGCGCGTCAATGCAACAACCGACCCAGATGGGAATTACACGTGAGACGGCGCCGGCCGCGTCGCCGCGGCGGCGGTCGGTTCAGCTTCGGGCAGCCAGAAAAATCACGTAGCCTGGCGCGGCCCGTGACAATCGTGGTCCTGCCCTGGTTATTGCCTTCGTGGGGTGGCGCTATATCCAAGAGACGGCCGTTCCTGTCGCAATACAGCCGGCGCCGGAGGCTATCAGGTCGACTGTACCCGCCGCGACCGCTACCGCCGAGGTTGCAGCTGTCCAACCGACCCAAATGTCAACTGACATTGCGGCGCCAATGCTCACGAACACACCGACCGCATCACCCTCGACGGTGCCAACCAGTACAGCAACGCCCGAACCCACGACTATTCCTGCCGATACTCCAACAGCCATACCGCCGACGGAGACCCCGAGCCTGTTCCCACCTTGGGCATCGGTTCAACGATAGTCGCCGATAAGGATGGCATGGTGCTCGTTTATGTACCGGCGGGTGAATTCCTGATGGGCCGGAAATCAGCGATATGGCTTCTAGTAGTAACAATAAACCGCAGCACACGGTAGTGTTGAGCGCGTATTGGATCGACCGGACCGAGGTGACGAACGATCAGTTTGCGCGGTTCATGGCAGCTACAGGGTATCGAACAGATGCAGAGAAAACGGGCAGCGGCGACGTTTACGCCGAGGGATGGGAACGAGTGAGCGGCGCCGACTGGCAGCACCCGCACGGTCCCGGCAGCGATCTTGCCGGGCTGGATCAGCACCCGGTCGTACAGGTGAGCTGGCAGGATGCTGCTGCGTACTGCGCGTGGGCGGGTCGGCGGCTGCCTACGGAGGCTGAATGGGAGAAAGCGGCGCGAGGAACGGACGGGCGGGAACGGCCGTGGGGAGATCATTATTGGGATCTCGACACAATAAAGCGCATGAANTTTTTGGATAGGGAAGGTCCATTGGGGCCTGTTATAGGAAACCTTGATGATGGGTACGCTTATACTGCGCCGGTAGGTAGCTATCCGGCTGGGGCCAGCCCGTACGGAGTGTTGGATATGGTCGGCAACGTCTGGGAGTGGGCAGCGGATTGGTATGACGGCGGGTACTATGCAAGTTCGCCAAATCAGAATCCCACGGGGCCAGATGCGGGGAGNCGTCGCGTGCTGCGAGGCGGTTCGTGGAGCAACGAGCCATGGTATACTAGCACCTTCTTCCGGCTTAGTACGACTCCTGACCATACGGCCGATAACACCGGCTTCCGCTGCGCCCGCTCCCAATGATGCTGAATTTCCGGGACTTAAGCCCTCCCCGTTGTTGATGTTTTGAGGAGAAGCGATGTCATCGAACCTATCGCCTGATGAGCCATCCCGCTGCAGCCGGTTCTGTCGAGCCTGGCGCAATTGGTGGCCGAAGGGTTTACCGTGGAGGCGCGGCAGATCGAGCAGTTGCTGCGGGCGGCCGACCTCGCCCCTGATGCAGGCCGGGTCCAGGAGCTTGCACGTGCGGTGGAGATACTGGCCGAGGCGCGCCAAACGACGGACGATAGCGTGCGCCAGGTGGCGGTGGCGAGTTTGCGGCTGCGCGGCTGGCTGGAAGCGCCAGCGCGCTGCGGTCTTCGTCGCGGCGGGCAGAAGGGGTGCAGCCACCGGTTGCGGGCGGGACGCTTCAAGTCAGTCCGGAGAGGCTGGAATGGACGCTGCCGGCAGGCCAGTCTGCCCGAGCCGGTTTCGTCGTCGAAGGCGGTCCGGGCAGCGCAACTTGTGACAGCGATCAGGTGATGGTGACACCGGCCCAGTTCGGTAGCGGGTGACCAAGCTCGGCGTCACAGTGCGGCAATTGGGGAATACCCCGCTGTTGTGGGCCAACATAACCCTGACGACGCCACAGGAGACCAGAATCGTACCGGTGGTGGCCCAGTGGCAAGATGCGCCAACTGCGGCTGTTGCACCCGCCCAGGCCCATCAAATCCTCAGCGGCGCGCCGGTGCAGCAGCCGGCCCAAATCGGAATTGCACGTGAGACGGCGCCGGCCGCGTCGCCGCCGCCGAGGTTTCAAGCTGGCCAGCCATCAGGGCGTCCGTCGCGGCGCTGGCTGGGCTGGCTGGCCGGCGCCGTGGCGTTGATGGCGGTGGTAGCGCTGCTCTGGATCGCTACTGCTCCACCAAGCCCCACATCGACGCCCGACAATTCAGCGTTGGCTGCCAACATAACGCAGTATGTGCAACTGGCCCTTACGAATTGATGCGCCTGGGGCGCGGAACGATTTCCGAGGTCGCCTACGCCCCGGATGGAAATTCGCTGGCCGTTGCCACGGCCACGGGCATTTGGATCTATCGGTTGGGCGCGCCCGATGCAGGCCGGCTGATTGCCCATACGAGGCCGATCGGCAACGTGAGTTGGTCACCGGACGGGACGCGGCTGGCCAGTGGGTCGTCTGACAAGACCGTGCGGGTGTGGGATGCGGCCAGCGGGGCGTTGCTGCACACGCTGGAGGGCCACACGAGCGGGGTCTGGAGCGTGCGTTGGTCACCGGACGGGGCGCGACTGGCCAGCGGGTCGGGGACAACACCGTGCGGGTGTGGGATGCGGCCAGCGGGGCGTTGCTGCGCACGCTGGAGGGCCACACGTTCTCGGTCGTCAGCGTGAGTTGGTCACCGGACGGGACGCGGCTGGCCAGTGGGTCGTCTGACAAGACCGTGCGGGTGTGGGATGCGGCCAGCGGGGCGTTGCTGCGCACGCTGGAGGGCCACACAGACAGGGTCTACAGCGTGAGTTGGTCACCGGACGGGGCGCGGCTGGCCAGCGGGTCGTTGGACAGCACCGTGCGGGTGTGGGATGCGGCCAGCGGGGCGTTGCTGCGCACGCTGGAGGGACACACGAGCTTGGTCTACAGCGTGAGTTGGTCACCGGACGGGGCGCGGCTGGCCAGCGGGTCATATGACAAGACCGTGCGGGTGTGGGATGCGGCCAGCGGGGCGTTGCTGCGCACGCTGAAGGGCCACACGGGCTGGGTCAGGAGCGTGAGTTGGGCGCCGGACGGGGCGCGGCTGGCCAGCGGGTCGTTGTATGACGGCACCGTGCGGGTGTGGGATGCGGCCAGCGGGGCGTTGCTGCGCACGCTGGAGGGCCACACGGGCGGGGTCAACAGCGTGAGTTGGGCGCCGGACGGGACGCGGCTGGCCAGCGGGTCGTATGACAACACCGTGCGGGTGTGGGATGCGGCCAGCGGGGCGTTGCTGCGCACGCTGAAGGGCCACACGGGCTGGGTCTACAGCGAGTTGGTCACCGGACGGGGCGCGGCTGGCCAGCGGGTCGGAGGACGGCACCGTGCGGGTGTGGGATGCGGCCAGCGGGGCGTTGCTGCGTACGCTGGAGGGCCACACGGACTGGGTCTACAGCGCGAGTTGGTCACCGGACGGGGCGCGTCTGGCCAGCGGGTCGGGGGCCACACCGTGCGGGTGTGGGATGCGGCCAGGGGGTGTTGCTGCGCACGCTGGAGGGCCACACGTTCTCGGTCCTGAGCGTGAGTTGGTCACCGGACGGGGCGCGGCTGGCCAGTGGGTCGTCTGACAAGACCGTGCGGGTGTGGGATGCGGCCAGCGGGGCGTTGCTGCGCACGCTGGAGGGCCACACAGACAGGGTCAACAGCGTGAGTTGGTCACCGGACGGGGCGCGGCTGGCCAGCGGGTCGTGGGACAACACCGTGCGGGTGTGGGATGCGGCCAGCGGGGCGTTGCTGCGCACGCTGGAGGGCCACACGGACGAGGTCAACAGCGTGAGTTGGTCACCGGACGGGGCGCGGCTGGCCAGCGGGTCGTTGGACGGCACCGTGCGGGTGTGGGATGCGGCCAGCGGGGCGTTGCTGCGCACGCTGGAGGGCCGCACGAACGGGGTCGAGAGCGTGAGTTGGTCACCGGACGGGGCGGCTGGCCAGCGGGTCGTGGGACGGCACGACACGCGTTTGGGATGTCTCCGATCTCGTTTCACGGTAGTTCCACCATGAACAGGCAACCCTGCCTCGGCGTACAGTCTGAATTCGTCAAATTCGTGCAATTCGCGGCTTGTCTTGGGTGTCTTGCGCAAGTCCTGTAAGAAATGAGCAGACAATGAGTACAGCAACGTATCTCGGCAGATACCAGATCCTCGGCGAACTGGGCAAAGGCGGCTTTGCCACGGTCTACCGGACGCGCGACCCAGACCTGGGACGCGAGGTGGCGCTCAAGGTGCTGGACCCGCTGCTGACGCGCGACCCGGTGTGGGTGGCGCGCTTTCGCCGCGAGGCGCGGGCCGTGGCCAGCCTGGACCATCCGNNCGTGGTCACGGTACACGAGATCGGCCAGGTCGAGGGCACGCTCTACATCGCCATGCGGCTGGTGGAGGAAGGCAGCCTGAAACAGCGCATCGAGGCGCAGGGTGCGCTGCCCTGGGATGAGGTGGTGCACCTGACCGGCCAGATCGCCGAGGCGCTGGACTTCGCCCATGGTCGCGGGGTGTTTGGATCACGCAGCTACGGAGGGCCGCGAAGCGCACGAAGGACGAAGGTCATCACCGGGGCAGAGCGACTTCGCTCAATGCGGGTCGCCTGACCTGTAGGCGGCGCAACGAGACGGATGATGGGCAAACGCTACTACCACCTGTGGTCCGAAGTGGCATCGTTCGACAACCTGCTCCTGGCCTTGCGCAAGGCCAGCCTGGGCAAGCGGAACAAGGCGAGCATCGCCGCTTTCGAGTATCGGCTGGAGGAAAACCTGTTTGAGCTGCAAGAAGAGCGTGCAGCGGCGCGTATCGGCCTGGGATGGAGTGAATCTGTACGCCGGGGTTCACCATCGCCGAGCCAAACCATCGAGTCGAATCGGCCGTTGGTGGGACGTCTCGGCGGCGGCGCCTCAGTCCTGGGATTGACAGGGTGCGGGCGTGAAGCCGGCCAGGTACAATCTGGTCAGCTTCATGGTGTGATTGCGCCCATTATACCGGGAAAACCCCGGACGTGCAACCTGTGCTAACATAAGGCGCTACTGGTTCGGCTGTGTAGTGGCGACGTCCGCCCTCAGCGGTCAGGCGGCTCTGGCTCTACGGCGGGCGAGTTGTCGCCGCGGTCGAGGTCGACCTGGTTGGCGGCGCTGAGGGGTGCTGGCGGTCACGAACCGGGCGGGAGGCTTGTCGCGGGCCACGAATTCAAACTGATGAAGGTGCGCGCTAGTGGCCTCGCTCGTGGCGCCCCAGGCGGGACACCGACACGTCGCCCCTTTCCCCACCACAATGCTCGCACGGCAAAGTGACGCCATACGTGCAACGATTGCACCTTGGGCAGTGCCACTCCCGCCAGTCACGACACCTACCGCAAACGTTGCAGTGCCAGGTATGGTCGGCATCCACGGCCATCTGCCAGCAGAAGGAGAACCAGGCGGGCGTGTCGCACTGTTGGCACGCATAGCCTTCGAGAAGCAACCTCAGTTCCACAAAACCATGCTCGCACGGCAACTCGTAGAGCGTTGCAAGATCATCCATCGACAACGCCTTGACTGCCTCAATATGGTAGAGGGCGCATTCCGAGAAGGCCGAAACATCCATGCCGTTCAGTGGGTTATGGCAGCCAATGCAATCACACGCAGCGTCGCACGGCTCGTTATGCCGTCGGCATGTGCAACGTCGGCTGTCGCAACCGGTTCGACACTTACAGTGAAATTTTTAGTCATTACGATTAGTTACCTCAGTCTGTCTTCGACATTCAACCCACCACGAGTTGCGTCTTCTGCTCGGCCAGGCCGATGGTGGCGATGGCGCCCGCGTTGAACGACAGGAAATCGGACTCGACCCCATCGCTGAAGATGACCCCGGCCTCCGGCATCTCCGATTCGATGACCAGCGGCGCGTNCCCGGTGATTGCGCCGGTCACCAGGCTGGCCGTCGAGGTCTTGCTGATGAACGGTTCGCGCACGACGTAGATCAGGCGTTCATCCTCCCAGGTGAGGCTGGGACGTGTNNCCAGGCCCGCGGGTTGGGCGAAGACCTCCGCCATGCCCTGGGCCATGTTGAACAGGCTGCTCAACCAGCCGGTGGCGCCGGCCCCGGTCGAAACGATGATGCCGCTGGAGGAGTGATGCTCGCGCCGGTCCTGGCTGCTGAGCAGGTAGCGCGCCGAGATGTGGCTGCGNNCGCCGATGAAGAGGTCGTTGAACGCCAACAGATGCTGGCCGTCGTTCAACTGCGCCCGCGCCATGGCAACCTGCCGCACNNGCATCTGCCCGCGTAAGGCCTGCTGCACGATCGCGGGGCGCGCCACGGTGAACGGGAGCAGCACGCCATCGATGTGCCGCGGGTCGGGGTTGACCGCGATCAGCGGTTGGCCGCTCAGGTACTTGGCGGTATTGACCACCAGGCCATCGATGCCGATGGCGACGACGAGGTCGGTCGCGCTGAAGATGAAGTTGGGCAGGAACTGGCGCTCGATCTCGTGCAGGCGCGCCATGACTTGCAGCGCCTGGCGCAGTTGGGCCAGGCTGCCGTGGTAGGTGTCGTGCTCAACTTCAGACCGATCGAAGTCGCCGCCGCTGTGCTCGACATAAAAACGGGCCTGGCCGCGGGTGTTGAACCGCTCGATCAGCCCTTCGAGCCGGGTTTTGCGCGTGACGAGGATGATTTTTCGTAGCGCATGGGCCGTCCTGAACGCGGTGCGCTATTTGCTGCCGGGCGCCGGCTGCAGCAGCGCCTCGAGCAGGTCGGGTGAAATGTTCAACTGGCCGATCCTGGCGGCGTTCGCCGCAATCTCCTTCATGGCCATCGCGACCATGACCTTGGGATCGGCGGACTGCATGGCGAGCGCTTGCAGCACGGCCGGTTCGAGTTCACGCAGCGGGCGCAGGCTGGCCTCCAGCAGGTAGGACTGGCTGTCGGCCAGCACCCGGGCATTTTCGGCCTTGGTCGTGACCAAGCGGCGGTTTTCATCCTCCAGGCGAATCTGTCCCGCCAGTTGCGCCTCGCGTATCTGTTGCTGTCTGGCCTCCACCGCCAGGTCGGCCTCGGCTTTGGTTTCGCGGATGCGGCGCCGCTTCTCTTCGACCGCGATCTCCGTGTTCAGTTCGTTTTCCTTGATCCGCCGTTCCTGTTCGACCGCCGCGTTGCGCCGGTCATAGATCGCCTGATCGGCCTGGCGGAGCAGCCCTTCGCGCGACTCGGCCTCCAGCGCGCNGATCTCGGGGATGGGTTTGACCTCCAGGATCACGAAGGCCAGGATTTCGACCCCGGCGCGGCNCACGGCCGGGCTGGCGGCGAGGTGGCCCAGCACCGCGGCGGCAATCTCATCCGAGGCCTGGAGCGCNNCGCGCAGGGGCCTGGATTGGATCTCCGCGCGAGTGGTGACTTGGGCCAGATTCACCAGGCGCTGAGGGATCTTGTCCGGCGCATCCGAGGCGTACTGGTGGGCGGCGCCATGCACGGTGTGATCCAGCAGGCCGGCGACCAGCTTGGGGTCGCTGATGCGGTAGGTGATCTGGCCCTGCACCGTCACCCNCTGGAAATCGCCGGTGGTCTCGTTGAAGATGAAGGGCGCGTCGGCGCTGGCCACCGGCACCAGCGCAATCGAAGACGAGGNGGCGTAGTAAAAGAACGCCAGACCGACACCTTCGTGGATGATTTTCCCGTTCTGATAATGGATGACGTACTGCGTTGGACTGGCTTTGAGATAATTGATCCCAAACATGCCGCCCTCCAGGCTGTTGTTTTGGTGTTGTGCGCGGTGTGGAAGTAGTAACACTAAAAACCTAACACAAGTTACCCGAGATGTCAATTCACCCTGCGACAGGCTCAGGGCGAACGGGGGCTTGCCCTTCCGCCGTGAGCCTGGCCAATGGTCCAAGGGCAGTTTCCCCAAATTCGCATTGCACCCGCCGGGTGTGATGCGTTTGCGCCGCCAGCAGGGGTATGGTATCATCTAACGGTAACCTTGCGGTCTTGCCATCGAACGAAGAATCGATGGCGCAAGGCCACACTGTCCCAACAGTTCGACCGTCGACCAGCATATGCCCATCTGAGGAAATCCGCAGAATTTCCTGACCCGAACGAGCCGAAACCCAACAGGAACGGCGCAGCCGCGAATTGCACGTATTGTACGAATTGCCCCGGCCATCATCGTGACATTCGTGGCGGGAAAGTTCGTACTTTTGTGCAAGGGCCCAACCGGTAAGACACTGACCCGGACGAGCCGAAACCCAACAAGAGCGGCGCAGCCGCGAACTGCCCCTGCCGTCTTTGCGAGATTCGTACACTGCATGGCGGTGATGAGCGGCGCGACCCCGACGCTCAGACACCGCCGTCAACCAAACCAAGGAGGTATTACCATGCGTCTGTCCCGAAGGCTGACTCTCGCGCTGCTGGCTGTGGCCCTGGCTGCGGTCGCGGGCGTCACCCTGGCTTCCTCCGGCCCGCGCGGCCCGCCGGGTCACGCGGACCCCAACCCCGAGGGCTTCAAACAGATCGCCGCGCCGCCGGCTGAGTTCCTGGATGGCCGGCTGCGCCTGCCCGACCCGGCCCGCCTCGGANNACGTTCGGGCCATGCGCTGCTGCCGCTGCGCCTCGACCCCGCAGCCGCCGGCCAGGAGGGCGGCGCCTGGACGGCCAGCGTGCCGGTGGACACGGATGAGGCTTTGCAGTGGGCGCTGCTGCCGCCGGCCGGGCATGACTGGGCGCTGACCCTGACCCCGCCGGGGCGGGCGCCGCTCCGCCTGGGGCCGCATCCCTGCCGGCCGGGGTCCGACATNACAGCGAGTCGGTTAGGCATGGGCGAGACGACCTATCCCGCGCAGGTCTACGCCTTCCAGACGGCCCAGCCCACCGGCCTGTGGCAGGTGCAGGTGACTGGCCCGTCCGACCCGGCCGGCGCCGCGCCGACGGGCGTCCTGGCGCTGGCCAGCGCCAGCCCTTATCGCCTCTACAGCTACATCGATCGCCTGGGACTGGTCGCGGGCCAGGGCGCGGGTCTGGTTGCCTACCTCTACGACCAGCGCGCCGAGGCTGCGGCAACGGGCGCACCGCGCCGCTGGCCGTGGTCATCGACAGCGCCCGCGGCGAACTGCGCCGCGTGGACGCCGGACCGGGCGAGGACGCGATCGGCTCGCGCTGACGGCCGATGCGCAGGGCGTACTGCGCGGCGAAATCCCGGGCCTGGCGCCNNCGGCCGCTACACCGTGCAGGTCGTGGTGTCGGGCGTGACGCCCGAAGGCCAGCCCTTCCTGCGCACGGTCGAGCATCTCGTACCGGTCGTGCCCGCCAGCCTGACGCTGACCGGCCACGCGCAGGCCGCGCCGCAGGACGACGTGCGGCTGCGCGTCGATCTGGCGGTGGACGGCGACCCGACCGCGGACGCGGTGCGCGCCTCGGCCGAGGTCTGGGGCGCGGGCCAGGACGGCAGCCCGGTCCCGGTGGCCTGGATCAGCGGGTTGGCCGCGCCCATCCGCGATGGCGGAGGGCTGCGGGTCTCACTGGCGCTGGACGGCCACTGGATCGCGCTGGCCGGGGCNCGCGGCCCCTTCGAGCTGCGCCAGGTCCGCCTGCAAGACCGCGACCACTTCGTGCCGCTTTCGGTGGTAGAGCGCATCCCACTGGCCGTGACGGCCCTGCCCGATTCGGCCCACCAGCGTGGCCGCACCNNGACGGCCGAGATGCTGATGGGCGCGCGGCCCGANCTGGCTGCCGGCCGCGCCGCGACCGGTAACCAACCCATGGCCGGTTCAGTCAACCACAGGCTGATGCTGGTGCACGGCTACTGCTCCAGCGACGTCTGGGGTGGCCCGCTCAGCAACGGTCAGTTCAGCCAGGCGGTCAAGTTCCAAGACCTGGGCCAGAACCGCAGCCACGACCAGTTTGCGCGGTTGATCAACGCCTTCGGTTGGGCCAACCTCAAGAGCTACGGCATCGTGGCCCACAGCCANGGGGGCGCGGCCGCGCTGCACCTTTACAACACCTACTGGAGCGGGCTGGACTGGGTCGATTTCGACGTGGCCGACGGCTCCCGGCTGATCCAGTCGCTGGGCACGCCCTACCAGGGCACCGCGTTGGCCGGCAACCTGGCCTTGCTCGGCCAGATCTTCGGCGCGGGCTGCGGCTCGAACACCGACCTGACCTACACCGGCGCGGCGGCCTGGCTGTCCACCGTGCCGGCGCGGCGCAGCCAGGTCTCCTACTACGTCACCGGCGAAAACTCGATCTGGCCCTGGGACTCGTGCACCGCCGCCGATCTCCTGCTGGACGACCCCAACGATGGGGTGACCGAGGCCGCCTATGCAACGCTGGTAGGGGGCAACAACAAGGGTTACACCGACAAGCAGTGCCACGTAACGGGCGCGCCCTTCCCGGCCCAGTACCTCGACGCCGGGCGCAACGCGGCGATGAACGCGGCGGCCAAACGCTGACCCAGGAGGGATCTCATGCAACGGCTCAACCATGTACCTTTCCTTATGCAACTGACCGTGGTCGGCCTGATCGTGCTGCTGGCCCTGGGGCTGCCCGCGCTGGCCGCGCACCCCGAAAGCCCCGCCGCGCCCGTTCCGACCGAGGACGAGCGCACGTCTGCGCCGGCAGCGGCCGTAGCTTCGACGAGACCAGCGGCCCCTGGTCGAGACCATCGAGGTCGCCGGCCTGCCGCCCAGTTCCCAGGTCACCAACGTCACGGTCGACCTGAACATCGTGCACAGTTGGAGCGGCGATGTGGTGGCGGCCCTCGGCCACGGCTCGACCGACGTCACCCTGGTCCACCGGCCCGGTACCAGCAACACCGCGTTCAACTGCAACTGCGGCTGCCCCTACGACAACGTGGTGGGCACGTTTGCCGACGGCGCGGCCGGCGACGCCGACCGCTGCGTGTTCGGTTCGGGGGCGTCGACGCGGCCCACGGCCCCTACGCACCTATCGGCCCCAACAGCCTGGCCGATTTCATCGGCAGCAACCCCAACGGCGCCTGGAACCTGACTCTGACCGACATGGCTGACGACGAAGGGGGTCGCTGCCGGCCAACGGCTTCTGCCTGACCATCACCTACCATGACCCCCTGGCCGTCGTCCTGGCCGAGTTCAGCGCGGTGCAACAGGGCGATGCGGTGCGGGTGACCTGGGAGACCAACAGCGAGCTGGGCAACACCGGCTTCAACCTCTACCGCGGCGTCTCGCCCGACGGCTGGGACCGCCAGCTCAATGAGGCGCTGATCCCGTCGCAGGCGCCCGGCAGCCCCAGCGGCTTCACCTACACCTGGGAGGACCGCGCCGACCTGGTCGCCGGTGTGACCTACTATTACTGGCTGGAGGATGTGAACGTCGATGGGTTGCCGACGGTGCACGGGCCGGTGAGCGTGGTCTTCAGCGCGCCCACGGTGACCCTGGGTGGCGCACAGGGCAGCCCAACCGCCGCGCTGCCGGCGCTGCCCTGGCTGTGGGCGGCTGGCGCGGGATCGCGGCGGCGCGGCCCTGGCGGTTGGGCGTCGCAGACGGCGTTAAGCCTCTGCACGAGAGTACTGCGGGAGTCGCCGGTCTGGCGTAACGCGGGCAGCACACTGCACCACCGGGGCGTGTGCGCTGACGCGGCGACTTCCGCAACCAGGCCCCGATCTCAGCCAGCGGGAAAATGGCGCAAGAACTGGCGCTGCAAGAGCCGTTCGGTGTCCCTGTCGTGGAAGGCCTTGGTCATGATCCAACCACAACGCAAAACGTTATGGTTGACAAAAAGCGACTTTTTCGACCACAACTAGAAACCGATGCATCATACCAATCATCGTTTTCGATCAACTTGATCACGTCTCGAACCTTCACCACTGATCGCCTTTGCTGTCGAAGATGAGGGACGACCGTTGCTACGTTGATATTCTATCCCAACTCGAGGAAAAGCATCTTGAATGAATTGCGTATTTGAAGCGCCACTATGCCCTCCAGCAGAGTCCGGACGGGGTTCCATCTGCCGCAGCAACGGTGCAACGCGTCGCCGGCTTAACGCTAGGCGTCAGCGCGGGACTGCAGCCCGTAACGAAACGGAGGGCGGAAGCCCCGTCGCCTGCACGCCCATGTTCGGTAGCGTCACCGCAGATTTACTTTGTAGGATATTTTTCTAAAAACTCCTCGTAGGAAATGGCACTCTTTAGCAAGAAATCATCATACCAATTAGCAAACTCGCGGACGATGCCAGGTTGATTTATAAACACAAAGCCCAGTTTTAGTTGACCCATTCCTCGCACTGCTGGAAAAGAGATTATCATGTGCTCGGTGTCAATGATGAGTATGTCTAAACCCCACGAAATGTCTATTGCATGCAAATTCACAGATTTGTTTTGAGCGAATTTTCCAACGCGCCACGAACTGTGTACTTCTTCTGGCTTGTTTTTGAAATCGCCAGCAATAACCATATCCACCAATATAGGGCGGATACGTTTTCGTTTTGCGAAATCAAATCAATGATGGACGTACGATAAGCGTTCGATGCTTGAACATCTCTGCTCATTGAAGCGGTACGCAAGCGCAATCTTGTGTTTTCTGCTAGCCGTATTGCTTCAGAATATAGCTCTTCAAACGAACTGATAAAACGCCCGCCGCTGGAACGTTCTATTAAGTTCTCCAGCCGTGCAAATTGATTATCAATCTGTCTTAACCGGATATATCTTTCAAGTCCGATGGCTAAGGATAATATTGACACTGTGATAAGGATTATCGGCAAAGGCCCCTTGAGCCATTGCCAAGGTCCTTGTGTAAAGTCTATGCCAATAAAATCCAAGATTGCGACTAGCGTTCCAAGGACACCCGCTGCTATTAAAAAACCTGAAGATAAGATTTCGGCAACTTTTTCGTAGTTTTTCATGGCTTGAAATGACGTGGTATGTGAAGAGCCGCCTAACGAAGTACCTTTATTGATTCGTGGGAATGCCAGTCGTTATATCCCGCCGTCCTGCCATTCCGCATTTTGTCCCTCTGTGGAGGATTATGCGGAATGCTCGCCGTATGTCACCCTATAGCGGGATCTTGTGCGGAAACAGACTTGTGTTGAAATGCGGATTGTATGGCCTGAAAACCGCTTCGCAGTCTTCGTCGTTGTCATCATATCACTGCTCTCAGCCCTCGTCAAGTGCAAAAATGAGCACAGAACCTCGTCCCAAGAAGCTGCTCGAACAGTTGGATGATGCCATTTGTGTGATGCACTACTCGCCGCGCACCGGGAAACCTATACTCATTGGATCAAGCGTTTCATCCTCTTCCACGACAAGCGCCATCCCAAGGAAATGGGCGCAGCCGAGGTGCAAGCCTTCCTGACCTGTCTCACCATCGATCAGAACGTTGCTGCCTCCACGCAATACCAGGCGCTCAGCCACAGTACCAGCCAGCCCGGCGCCGATGGCGAACGCGCTCCTGTGCCGGCCGGACGGGGTGTAGCTGCGGTTCAGGTTGGTGTGAATTGTACCCGCGGCCCACCCAACACGCAAGTCATGGGTCGGTCAGGGCGTGTCCGCCGCCGTGGGTAGCACGCCCTCACGGGTCTTTCGGCCATGGGGTGCGCGGCAGAATCAGCCGCACCGCGCGCGTAGAAGATGTAGTTCCACGCCCAGTCGATCAGCACCGCCAGACGGTTGCGGAAGCCGATCAGGAAGAAGATGTGCACCCCCAGCCAGATCAACCAGGCTGGGAAGCCGGTGAAGAGGCGCCCGCCGATGTGGGCCACGGCCGCGTTGCGGCCGATCGTGGCCATGGTCCCCTTGTCCCGGTAGTGGAAGGGCTGCGCCGGNNCGCCGTGCAGCAGGCGGACGATGTTGGCCGCCGCGCACCCCTGCTGCATGGCCACCTGCGCCACCCCCAGCAGCATCTGCCCATCCTGCTCCAGGTAGGCCAGGTCGCCGACCACGAAGACGTTGTCGTGATCCACCGCCTGCAGGGTCGGCCGCACGGTGATGCGGTTCCCGCGCACCCGCGGCCAGGGCAGTTCATCGGGCAGCGTCGCTCCGCGGACGCCGGCGGTCCAAACGGGGGTAGCGGTGGCGATCGATTCGCCGTTGGCCAGCATCACAGCCTCTGCCGTGATCGCAGCGACGGCGCTGTTCAGCCGTACCTCCACCCCCATGGCCTCCAGCCGCCGCCGGGCATAGTCCCCGCCGCCCACCCCACGCAGCAGGTCGTCGGCCGCCTCCAGCAAAACGACCCTGGCCTGACGCCGCAGGTCCAGTTCCGGGTAGTCCCGTTTCAGCGGGTGATTCAGCAGCTCACTCAGGGCGCCGGCGTATTCGACGCCGGTGGGGCCGCCGCCGATGATCGCGAAAGTCAGGAGGCGTTCACGCTCGGCATCCTCNNTCCGCCCCAGTTGCGCGGCCCGCTCGACACAACGCAGGGTGTGGTTGCGCAGCGTCACGCCCTCCTCCAGCGATTTGAGCGTGAAGCAGTACGTCGTTGCACCCGGCGTCGCGAAGAAGTGGTCGACGCTGCCCAGGGCCAGGATCAGGTAGTCGTAGGGCAGGTCCTGATCGGCGCTGTGCACCACCTGGGCATCGAAGTCGATGCCTTCGACCTCGGCCATGACGAAGCGTGCGTTGGTCTGCCGTTGTACCAGGCTGCGCACGGAGCGCGATCAGGCTCGGCTCCAGCCGGCCGCGGCCACCTGGTAGAGCAGGGGGAGGAAGGTGTGGTAGTTGTTGCGGTCCAGCAGGTGCACCGTGACCGGGGCGCCGGCCAGGGCATGGGTGGCCCGCAGCCCGCCGAAGCCGGCGCCGATGATCACGACGCGGCGTTGTACGCTCGGTCACGGTGTATCTCCCCTGCCGGCTCAGGCCGGCACAGTCTCGAACACCGCCTCTTCCAGACGGATCGCCTTGGGGAAGAGGATGTTGTTCTCCAGGTGGACGTGCTTTTGGTGGTCGCGTCGAACTGCGCCAGCAACGCGTACAGCGTACGGTAGGTGGGGCAGGCGTCGGCCGGCGGGGTGTAACCGCCGCTCAGGCGCGCCAGGTCGGCCAGCGCGTCGCCGGTCGCCTCGTGCTCCGCCTCCAGCTTGACGATCAGCTCCTTCAGCGAACCGTTGGCCAGCGGCTTGGGTGCGACACCCTCCTCCTGGCTGCGAACCAGGCGTTTGATGTAGGGAAGATCAACAGTTCCTCGCGCTGCATGTGCATGCCCATCTCCCCCTGCACCTGGGGCCAGAGCCGGGCGATGGCCACCGTCTCCGGTGGGCCGCGCCGTGAACGTCGGCCACGGTGGCCGCATAGTCGGCAATCTGGGGCATGGTCTGGCGGTTGGAGGTGTGGAACTGGTTGACGATGTAGTCGGCCAGGAAGTCCAGCGCCCACTGGTCGTACTGTTCGCCGCCGTCGGCGACCGCGGTCACCTGGCGAATCTCGTCCAGCAGGGTCCGGGACTCACACCGTGCTCGGCACAGGCCGTGGTCAGCGGTTTGTCGCCGCCACAGCAAAAATCGATACCGTGGCGCTCGAACAGGGCGGCCAACCGGTAGTCAGCCGTCACCCAGGCGCCGACGCTCTGTTCGGGGTTCAGGTTTGGAACACGATCCATCGTAGTCATAGGTATCCTCGTTGTATGGTGTGATAACCGCCCCAGTATACCCGGAGGTGGGGCAGCCCGTCTTTGCGCTGGCGCAAGCAGACCGCGGGCGGTGACCAGGGGCGGTGGTTTGGGGCCTGGCACGCTCTCGGTCGTCAGGAAGCCACGCGTGTTGCAAATCCCGGTGCTGCTTCATCCGGTTTGACAAACACCGCGCTTGGGCGTATCTTCCAGGTGGGCAACAGATCACTGAAACCGACGCATCAAGACGCACCCCATTCGGCGACAGCCGTCATACAGGTTCAAACATGCCAACTGCAAACAACTGGTTCATCTGGGCAATTCTGTCGGCCGTATTTGCTGCACTGACGGCCATTTTTGCCAAGGTCGGGATCGCGGGCGTAAACTCCGATCTGGCCACGCTGGTGCGCACGGTCGTGGTCGTCATCGTCCTGGCGACCTTTGTCTGGGCCACCGGTAGCTGGAGTAACCCCCTGCTGCTGCCCTCCAAAACGTGGCTCTTCCTCGTTCTTTCGGCGCTGGCCACGGGCGCGTCATGGGTCTGCTACTTCCGGGCGCTGCAGATCGGCGAGGCGTCCAAGGTCGCGCCGGTCGACAAACTCAGCCTGGTGCTGGTGGCCCTGTTTGCGTTCATCTTTCTCGGCGAACGGCCCGCGCGCGAATGGCTCGGCATTGCCCTGGTTGCGACCGGCGTACTGGTGTTGGCGATCAAACACTGACGCGGCACGGCCGGGGCGCGCGCCGCACTACGCGGCCCCGGTCAGGCGCTGATGCAGGGCCACGCTCTGCCGTAACCCCTCCACCGGATCCCCATCACCGGCGTATTCGATGGTCGTTGGGCCGCGGTAGCCGACCTCGGCCAGCAGTGCGTAAACCTCCGCGTGGGGCAGGTGCGTCTCCTCCCCGCGGCGTCGAACGCGACGGTCTTGAGGTGGAAGTGGTTGGCGCGGCGGGCCAACTCACGCCACCAGTGCGCACGCTGCCCGTCTTCGGGCACGTTGCCAGGGTCGAAGCAGCAGCCCAGGCGCGTGCGTTGCCCGTTCGGCAGGGCCGCGGCGGCCGCGTCGAAGATCGCCACGTGGCGCGATATCCGTGCTGGTTCCAGTGGTTCTCCAGGGTGACCGGACAGGGCTGGCCTGCACCAGGGCCGCCAGCCGCTGGGCAATCAACGCGCGCGCACGCGGCGTCTCGGGGCTGCCGCCCAGGGTGACGCGCAGCAGGGGGTGGCCAGTTGACGGGCCGCGCCAGCCCGCGGCGCAGGTAGAGCTGTTGGGCCGGCCAGGCGCTGCCCGACGCCGTGAAATCGCTGTTGATGGCCCAGGTCAGCAGCTGGACGCCCTGGGTCTGGGCGTTGGCCTGGAGCTGGCGCAGACTGGTTCGGCTGTAACGCCACAGCTCTGGCGGTGCGCCCGGCAGCAGGCCCAGCAGCGGCTGACGCAATCGGCTGAGCCGCGGCGGCGGCAGCATGAAGTCGTTGCACTCGATGGCCGTCAAACCGGCGGCCCGGCCGGCCGGTTGGTCCAACAGCGACCAGCGGCCCGCGTAATAAGCATCGTGCCAGCACCAGGCGCCGGCGGCAAGGGTGAGATGGGAAGAAGATGTGTTCATGGCCTGTATTGTACCACAACTGGGGAGAAATGGAGAGCGAGGCGGAGGCCACATCTGCGCCGGGGATTTCATTCCCCGGCTACACCACAGCGCCCGGCCAACCGGGCTTCGATCGTTCGGCAAGCTCACGACGCAGCCCGAACGGAACATACCCCCATGTCACCCCGACCGTTCGCCCTGAGCCTGTCGAAGGGCGGGTTCACCCAAACTCAAATGGGCCCGAACTTTGCACCGCACGGTGTTCCATGTTAGAATCAGCGCCGCACAATTACCGTGCAACCAGCAACCCATCCAAACCCCTCAGTCTGGATTGCGCCATGAAAACACCCACTCCTGGCAGCCTGGGCCCTTGGCCGACCAGGCGCACGTCATCATCATCGGCGGCGGCCCGGGCGGCGGCTTGCGCCCTGGCCTTNNGCAACACCAGGCCGCCCAGTTGGGCCGGCGTCTCCAGATCACCATCCTGGAGGGCAAAGACTTTCACCGTGAGCGGCACTACAACCAGTGCGCNGGTGTGCTCTCGCCGCCCCTGCCCCGCCTCATGCAGGAGGAGCTGGAGGTGGCATTTCCCCACCACCTGAGCCGCGGNGAGATCGACGGCTACGTGCTGCACAGCCGGCGTCAGGCGCTGGACCTGCCCGAAACCGGCGAACCCTCCATCGCGCTGCGCCGGGTGCAGTTCGACGACTACATGCTGGAGCAGGCGCGCCAGCGTGGGGTCAAGATCTGGCCGGCGCGGGCGGTGGACCTGGAGTTTCACGCCGACAAAGCGGTGGTGTACAGCGAAAACGCGCCGCTGGAGGGGGACGTGGTGGTCGGCGCCTTTGGCCTGGACGAGGGCACCGGCGCGCTCTTCACACGCGCCGCCGGCTACCGGTTGCCCAGTTTCCTCAGCTCGGTGGTCACCAAGTATCACCCCAGCCAGGAGGCGATGGACCGCTTCGGCCACCGCATCCACACTTTCTTGCCCCCGTGCGGCGCNGTCGAGTTTGGCGCGGTCACNCCCAAAGGCAACCACCTGACCATCAATATCGCCGGCAGTGCGGTGGATGCACCCGCGATGCAGACCTTTCTCGACCTGCCTGAGGTGCGGGCCTGTCTGCCTGGCCTGCACGACCCGGAGCATCACCAGCCCAACGACCTGCGCATCTTCAAAGGGCGCTTTCCCTGCTCCCTGGCCCACCGCTTTTACGGCGACCGTTACGTGTTGATCGGCGATGCCGGCGGGCTGCTGCGCGCCTTCAAGGGCAAAGGGGTCACGTCCGCGGTACTGACCGGTATCCGTGCCGCACGCACCATGCTGCAGGCCGGCATCTCCCAGCGCGCCTTCGCCGACCACTTCCGGCCGGCCAACCAGGACATCATCGCTGACATGCCCTACGGCCGCGCCATGCGCCGACTGACCATGCTGCTCAGCCGCACCGGCCAATTGGACGCGGTGCTCGACGCGGCGNNCCGACAGCCCGCGCTGCGTACCGCGCTCTTCGACGCGGTGTCGGCCCACTCCTCCTACCGTGAGGTCGTTGCCCACTCCATGCACCCCGCCATCATGGCGGCCGTCGTCCAGGCCGGCGTGCACAACCTGCTGCAGACGTCACCCTGACCGAAGACGGCGCCGGGGCGATGCGGCACGCATCGCTGGGTCGGCCTCGACACTTGCCAGATCGTGCTGTGCTGTGTTAGAATAGCACTCGTATCTGATTTGTACACTAGCCAGGGGTTCACGGAAAATAACCTCCCGCTTGCACCTGGCTTTTCCCGGTGTGCTGTTACCGCCAAACACGAGAACCTGTACGTTTACGAACCCTGACCTGACCGAGCACCACGCATCACGCATCCAGCGGACATGAAGGCGGGCGCCCTGGGCAAGGCTGCACCAGGAAACCGCCGCCGTAGCCTGTCTTCCCGCGCCTGGCCGCCCACGTCTGGAGGCAACCATCATGGCTGACACTTACCCCTATCGACTGCAAGACGGCGCCCGCGTGGCGGTGATCGGCGGCGGGCCGGCCGGCGCGTTNTTTGCCTGGTCCCTGCTGGAGATGGCGACCGAGGCCGGCCGCCGCCTCGCGGTGGACATCTACGAGCCGCGCGATTTCAGCCAGATCGGCGCATCGGGCTGCAACGGCTGCGCCGGCATCGTCTCCGAGAGCCTGGTGCAACGGCTGGCCCAGGAGGGGATCGAGCTGCCAGCCAGCGTGGTGCAGCGGGAGATCGATTCCTACGTCATCCACATGGACGCAGGCAGCGCGACCATCACGCCGCCGCGGCCGGGCATGCGTATCGCCGCGGTGCATCGCGGGGCCGGTCCGNNCGACCTGCGTCAGGCCACCTGGACCGGGCTGGATGCCCACGTGCTGGGGCTGGCCACGNNGCGCGGCGCCCGGGTGATCGCGCAGCGGGTCACCGACGTGGCCTGGGCGGCGGGACGGCCCACGGTCAGCACCCGCGCCGACGACGTGCAGCCCTATGATCTGCTGGCCGTCACCACCGGCGTCAACAGCGCGGCCCTCAAGCTGTTCAGCGCGCTGGTTCCCGGCTATCAGCCCCCACAGACCAGCAAGACCTTTATCCGCGAGTATTTCCTGGGCGCGGCCACGGTGGACCAGACCCTGGGCAATGCGATCCAGGTCTTTCTGCTGGACATCCCGCGGCTGGACTTTGGCATGTTGATCCCCAANGGGGAGTACATCACCCTCTGCCTGCTNGGGGAGGAGGTCGACAACGAGCTGTTGCAGGCCTTTCTGGCCGCGCCNGAGGTGCGGCGCTGCCTGCCGCCGGGCATGGCGCTGGAAAAGCCCTCCTGCCAGTGCGCGCGCATCAACACCCTGGGCGCGACCCAGCCCTACGGCGACCGGGTGGTCTTCATCGGCGACAGCGCCTCGACGCGGCTGTTCAAGGATGGCATCGGCTCGGCCTACCGCACGGCGCGNGCGGCCGCGGCCGCGGCCCTGGAGCATGGCGTGGCCGCGGAGGACTTTCGCCGCCACTATCTGCCCGTCTGCCAGGCCATCGAGCTGGACAACCAGGCGGGGCGGCTGATCTTCGCCGCGGTCAGCCAGATGCGCNNGCGGCGCTTTGCGCGCAACGTGGTGCTGCAGATGATCCTGGACGAGCAGGGGCAGCCTGGCCCGCTGCGGCGCATGAGCGCGGTACAGTGGGACATGTACACCGGCAGCGGCTCCTACCGGCAGATCCTGCTGCGCCTGCTGCATCCGGCGTTGGTGTGGAGGGCGGCCAAGGGGTGTGGGCCGCGCTGGCCGCGCGCCGTCGCCCAGCCGATCCGGCCCCGGGCGGCGCGGCAGCCGTCGCTGTCGCCGTGAGCGCAAGCCGCCGCGTAGTTGCGACTTTAGTCGCTCTGGAGGACGACTGAAGTCGTCACTACGAGGCGTGCGACATTGCTCGCTTTGGAGGACGACTGAAGTCGTCACTACGATGCGTGCGACATTGCTCGCTCTGGAGGACGACTGAAGTCGTCACTACGATGCGTGTGCGACTTTGGTCGCTTTGGAGGACGACTGAAGTCGTCACTACGATGCGTGCGACATTGCTCGCTCTGGAGGACGACTGAAGTTGTCACTACGATGCGTGTGAATTTGGTCGCTCTGGAGGACGACTGAAGTCGTCACTACGGCGTGGGGCGCCTGTTGGGCGGTTGTCGTTGCCGGGGTGTATAATGGGGCGGCTTGGTTGCACCATCTCCGCAGAAGAGGATTCCATGCCCGACATACACTTCGACCGTTATTACCGCTACGACGACCTGACCCGGCTGCTGCACGCCTACGCCGCCGAATACCCGCAGTTGGTGCAGGTGGAGAGCATCGGCCAGAGCCATGAGGGCCGCGACATCTGGCTGGCCACGGTGACCGCGACGGCCACCGGCCCGGCCGACGAGAAGCCGGCGCTCTGGATCGACGGCAACATCCACGCCAGCGAGGTCTCNCCGGCCAGCGCCTGCCTCTATTTCATCGACTGGCTGACCAAAGGCTACGGCCAGGACATAGCCATCACCGACGTGCTGGACAGCCGCGCCTTCTACATCTGCCCGCGCATCAACCCCGATGGGGCCGAATGGGCGCTGGCCGACCGGCCCAAGATCATCCGCTCCAGCACGCGGCCCTACCCCTACGACGAAGAGCCCATCGATGGCCTGGCGCAGGAGGATATAGACGGCGATGGCCGCATGTTGTTCATGCGCATCCCCGACCCCAACGGCGGTTGGAAGGCGTCGCCCGACGAGCCGCGGCTGCTGGTGCGCCGTGAGCCGGACGAAAGCGGCGGCCAGTACTACCGCGTGCTGCCCGAAGGGCGCATCGAGAACTACGACGGCGTCACCATCCAGATGCAGCGTCCCAAGGANGGGCTGGACCTCAACCGCAACTTCCCCATGGAGTGGCGCACCGAGGGAGAGCAGCCGGGCGCAGGGCCTTTCCCCGCCTCGGAGCCAGAGGTACGCGCCGTGGTACACTTCATCGCCGCGCACCCCAACATCACCGGCGGCGTGGCCTTCCACACCTTCGGCGGCGTGTTGTTGCGCCCCTTCAGCACCCATCCCGACGACGACATGCCGGCCGAGGACCTGTGGACCTTCCAGAAAATCGGCGAGAAGGGCAAGGCGCTCACCGGCTACCCCGCGGTTTCAGTCTACCATGAGTTCCGCTATCACCCCAAGGAGGTGATCACCGGCGTGCTGGATGACTGGCTCTACGATCANCGTGGGGTCTTCTCGTGGACGGTGGAGATCTGGNNCCCACAACGCCAGGCCGGCATCAGCGAGTACAAGTTCATCGACTGGTACCGTGAGCACCCCTTCGCGGACGATCTGAAGCTGCTGGCCTGGAGCGACGAAAAGCTGGGCGGCCAGGGCTATGTGGACTGGTACCCCTTCNNTGAACATCCGCAGTTGGGGTCGGTGGAGTTGGGCGGCTGGGACGGACAGTTGGCCTTCCGCAACCCGCCGCCGCAGCACCTGGAGGCGGAGCTGGCCCTCTTNCCGCGCTGGCTGCTCTGGCATCTGGCCATCTCNCCGCGGCTGGAGCTGCTGGAGGCCAGCGCCATGCCGCTGGGCGACGGCGCGCACCGGGTGCGGCTGGTGGTGCACAACAGCGGCTGGCTGCCGAGCTACGTCACCAAAAAGGCCATGCAGCGCAAAGTTGTGCGTGGCGTGGTGGCCGAAATCGAGCTGCCGGAGGGGGCGCTGGCCACCGGCAAGNNGCGCGAGGAGCTGGGCCAGTTGGAGGGCCGCGCCTACCAGCGGGCCGCGCCGCTGGGCTGGACGGCCGACGTCACCAGCGACCGGCTGAAGGTGGAATGGGTGGTGACTGCACCGCAGGGCGGTGTGGTCAAACTGTTGGCCCGCCACCCGCGGGCCGGCGTGGTACGCGCCGAAGTGCAGTTGTTGCGGTAGCGCACAGCCACGGCGGTGACTGCCGCGGGTAACCACTCAGGCTGGCTCAAAGAAACCGGGTTGTTGTCTCGCAGACCAGGGTCATGACGCGTGAAAGGCCGTTACTCAGACGAAAACCTTGGCTCGCACGAGAAAAATCCGGTTTCTGAACGGCTGGCTGAGCAGTTACGCCGCGGGTATGTGCCAGGCGGAGGTGTGTTTGACCGCTGAGATGCCTGGGCTTATAATCCCGCAAAAACCGGATGGGGAGATGGCGCTGGATGAGGCGCGTAGTAACGATGAATGGATGAGGGAACTCGCGGCAACNGGGCCGACGCAGGCCGCCGCGCTCGAAGATCTACGTGGTTACCTGCTCAAGGCGGTCCACGCATCTTTTCAACGTTTCCCGGTTACNCTGGCCGGCATGGACAGTGAGGCGCGGGAGCAACTGGCGGCGGACTGTACCCAGGAAGCGCTGCTGTCTATCCTGGACCAACTGCCCCACTTCCGCGGCGAGAGCCGCTTCACGACCTGGGCCTACAACTTCGCCGTGAACAAGGCCATGACCGCGGCCCGGCGGGTGCGCTGGCAGGACGTCTCGCTGGAGACGCTGATGGAGGACGAGGCGCGGCATCGATACTTGGGCGCGAGGTCGNNCCCCGGCGCGAACCCTGAACAACAGACCCAGACCAGCGAGGCGTGAGCGATCGTGCACGAGGTGATCGAGCGTGACCTGACCGAACGCCAGCGCGCGGCTCTGCGCGGGGTCGTGATNTCACGGATCCCGCTGGACGAAGTGGCGCAAGCCCTGGGCGTCAACCGTAACGGGGCCTATAAACTGCTGCACGACGCCCGGCAGAAACTCAAGAAGCAGCTNCCTGGGCGCGGCTTCACGCCTGAAGAGATTCTGGCTGCATTTGCCGTACGGGGGTAAGATATCGATGGCCAGGCGAACTAACGATCAGGAGGGTCATATGAACCGCTCACAAATTGCGCGTTGGATGGGGTTAGTGCTCGACACGCGATGAGGAGATCTCTTGTTCGGAGTGCTTCGACCAGGTTCCGGCCTATGTGGAAGCCGAACTGGAGGGTCATGGCTCAGCCGAAACCTACGCGCTGCTCCGGCAGCATCTGGGCAAATGTCGCGTCTGTCGCGAAGAGTACGAGGTGCTACGTGAAATCGTGCGCACAACGCACAACGCCGAGGCCCTCACTAGACCCCCGATGTCCCAGTCAGTATTTTGATCGCCCTCGCACACCTGCGGGGGCGATCTTTTGTCTGCGCCGAACCCACCGCAGGTTTCCCAGATCTTCGTGCAAACTCGTCGGCTGTGCGGGGTAAGATTTTACCCTCTGGCGCAACTAATGGCTGAGGGTTGGAAAAGCCTGAAATCACAGTCAGAGGAGATACCACATGAACCGCTTTTTGCTCCGTTACCGCTTTATCGTCCTGGCGATCCTGGTCGCCGTTTCCGTCAGTCTGACCGCCTGTGCCCCGGCGGCGACGCCCGCCCCGGCCCCGGCCGCAACGACTATGGACCACACGAGTGGCGCCGGTGTTTTGAGTTCACCGGCCGCGCAGTTGCAGAGCGCCATGCAGGAACTGTGGGCGCACCACATGCAGTGGACTTACGCGACCGTCGACGCCTTCTTCAATAACCAGACGGCCCTGGAGCCGACGCTCAACCGGCTCTTGCAGAACCAGAAGGATATTGGCGCCGCGATTGCGCCCTACTACGGGCAGGATGCCGCCAACAAGCTGACCGAGCTGCTGACCGCACACATCAACGGCGCCGTTCCGGTGCTGACGGCCGCCAAGGCGGGAGATCAAGCGGCGCTGGACAAGGCCGTGGCTGACTGGTACGCGAACGCCCAGGAGATCGCGGACTTCCTGTCGGCCGCCAACCCGGAGAACTGGCCACAGTCCGCCACCGGGCCGATGATGAAGGGGCACATCGATACGACCGTCGCTTACTCGGTTGATCTGCTCAAGGGCGACTATGCCAAGGCGATCCAGGACTACGACGAGGCTTATGGCCACATGATGATGCTGGCCGACATTCTGGCCAAGGGCATCGCCGCCCAGTTCCCGGACAAGGTCAAATAAATCTGACGTAGGGATTTACGCACAAATTCTCCGGCCCTTCTCCACACAGGGAGAGGGGCCGGTTTCTTTGACTCGACAACAAGAAAAACCCGGTTTCTCCCCGCTGCGGGATCTTCCCGCCGCGTCCAGAGAAACCGGGTTTTGGGCTCGTTTTGCGTTTCTTAATCACCGGCGTGGCGGCCGGCGGGGTCGGTCGTTATTGGCCGAAGCGCGCTGGCGGCGCGCGGCCGTTCCTGGTCAGCGCCCGCGGGTGGGCCGGCTGGGGTTCGAGCGGAAGATCGCGGTCACACGCGGCCACGTAGTAGCNCGGCCCTGCACAGGCCCGGCACAGCACCATGCCGCCCCGGTAGACCTCGCGCTCATTGATGATCTCCTCGCCGCAGGCTGCGCAGTCCACCCGCACGCCGGCCCGGCTCATGATCTCGGCCACCGACTTCAGCAGGTGTACACGCTGGATGGTCAGCAGCTCTGCGTCGGGCATGACCTGGTAGCCGTGCAGTTGGGCGAAGTAGCGGCGTGACTCACCGGGCGCGTAGGCATAGGCGCGTTGGCGAATNNCCCGCGCGGCGCCACGCACCGCGTGTTCGTTACGCATATTGACGAAGGTGGCGGCTACCTTGCCGTAGTCCTCGATGCGCAGTGAGCGTTTGCCCACCGTACAGCCGGTGGCCGCACCTACGCCATCGACGAAGCAGCCGTCGGTCTCCAGTATCACCAGCAACTGCAAGGGCGAACCGGCGGCCGATGTTTGCAGCGCGGCCACGCCGGCCAGGCCGATGCGCACCCCCAGCACCTGCCGCGGGCACAGACGGCCGTGGTCAGCGGCGGCCAGCTCGAGAAGCTGTGAAAGTTCGGTCGACATAGGGTACCTGCCTTGCTTCACACCGCCGCAGCGGGGAGAAGCTGTCTCCAAAGGTGGCGGATCAGGCCGACGAAGGTCACCAGCCAGGCCGTCAACGCGGCATAAACGAAATAGTGCGGGATCACGAAGAGATTATCCAGCGGCAGGGCCTGCGCCAGCCGGTAGGTGCACACCGTGTACATCCCCAGGGNGAAGACCATGCCCCAGTACTGCGGGTCGTAGGTCANGGGAAAGCGCTGCACGACGTGCCGCCAGATGCCCAGGATCACCAGCCAGGGAATCCACCATGTGCCGGCGGCCCAGAAGAAGAGGGTGAAGCCCTTGAGAAAGGGCAGCAGCTCCACCAGCAACGGCCAGTGTTTGGCGTTGAGGATCAGGGTGGCGCCGGCCAGCGTGCTGATGGCCACCGCGCCCATGTTGATCCAGTACGGCGGGGTCAGCGTTGGACTGGTCAGCGCCAGGAATGTGAAGCGGTAGAAGATCAGGGTGATGATGCTCAGGTACAGCATGCAGCCCAGCAGGTACATGGCCAGGCAGAAGAGCCAGGCCAGATCGGGTGGGCTTGTCAGGCCGGCCAGCAGCTGCACTCCCAGAACCGCCACCGACTGAGTGGCCACCGCAGCGATCAGCCAGGCGCCGTTGATCCCTTCCTCCAGGCTGGGTTTGTCNNCGCGCACGGTGACCGCGGTAAAAANAGTATACATAACGATTAGCCACAGGACAACGCCCAGGCCCCACAGCACCGCGGCCGNCCGTCCGGGCCCGGCCAGCAGGATCAACTGTGTGCCCAGCACACAGGAACCGGCGATCAGGGTGAAAAAGCCNNCGCCGCGGGCGTGGCTCTTCACGTCTTGCAGCAGGCGCGGCCAGAAGAAGACCACCCGGCCCAGGGTAAGCAGCCATAACGCGCCGTAGGTCACCAGGTTGAGGGCCAGCAGCGNCCGGGCGATGACCTCCATCCCGGACAGATGGGCGGCGATCGAAACGATGCCGGTGGCCATCACCAGGGCGAAGTAGCCGGGAAACAGGCTGGCGATACCAGCGGCGACGCGGCTGCGCATGTCAGGCCTCCAGGCGGCGCGGCGTCAGTTCCCCGACTTCGACGCGGACCGCCGGTTCCAGATCACCACTTGCAGCGGTCGCCACAGGTAGGTGATGGGGAACGTCACCAGGTGCACCAGCCGGGTGAAGGGGAAGAGCAGAATGAGCAGAAAGCCGGCCAGCAGGTGCAGCTGTACCAGCCAGGGCAGCCCGGTGACGAACTGGATCTGCGGGTTGAACACCACCAGCGACCACAGCCACGGCACGGCCGTGTGCACATACCAGCCCGACCNCCAGCGGTAGACCAGGGCAATCCAGAAGCCGGCGGCCACCTGAACCAGCAGCACGATCAGCAGCAGCCAATCGACGTGTGAGGTGACGGCAAAGACGCNGCTGCGCAGGCGCCGTATGACCAGGATCGCCAGACCCACCACCGTCATCAGCGCCAGGATGTGGCCGGTGATCTCCAGTACGTAGAGGCGGATGCGGTCCGACAGCAGGCTGCTCCACAGCGACGGGAACATGAAGCCGAGCACGTGCGTGGCCAGGATCAGGATGACACCGTAATGCCAGGGCACCGATCCCCAGAACAGTTCACGATTTTCCAGAAACTGCGATGACAGGCTGGAGTAGGTAAACCGGGCCTTACGGTAGCGATAGAAGCTCCCGACGATGGCGATGATCACCGCGACGTAGGGGAAGACGACGAACAGTACTGTGTTGTACATCTGCTTTGCCTCCTGCGGGCGGCGTGAGGGTTGCCCGGCGGCCGCCGGGCAACCCTCGCGACCGGATCGACTTATGCGACGGGTGCCAGATTGAAGAAGGGCGTGGTCACCGCGGCCGTCTCTGACGGCAAGATCACGTTCAGGATCTGGCTCAACGCCTCCAACACGGCACGGTAGGGCCCCTTGGGCGGGGGCGCTGGGATGGCTGGGTCGGGCGGCTCTTCGTCCTTGCTGGCCAACATTTTGTGCAGCGTCGGCTGCACGGCCTCGCCAATCAGCACCTCGGCCTCGCACGGGTCACGGTTGACGGCCAGGAAAGCCAGCACAACGGACAGGTGGTCGGGCAGCTCCACACCGTAGGTCAGGCCGTAGGGGCGGTAGCGGTCCTTCAGGCCCAAGAGGAAGGCGCTGCGTTTGTACGATTCACCGAAGAGGTGATAGCCGACGTAGGGATGGCAGGCCGCGTCCAGTTCNNTGAACACGCCGATGTAGATCTCTTCGACGCGCGTCAGGGGCGTGGCGGTGGCGAAGGCCTGAAACTGGCGCAGGGCGGCGGTCGCCTCGAAACCAGNTTGGGCGGCCAGGGCTGCAGCTTCACCGGCCGTCACCGCCAGGTGGTCATCAGGATAGCCGAGGAGCTGCGCAAAAAGGCCAAAGAGTTGGCGTTCGTGGGCCTGGTTCATGGTCATGCACCTCGTACGGGCGCTTCACGGAAACCGAAACCGCCCTCGCGTTTCTGCTGGAAGGGGTCCATCGTCCCTTCGATGGCCGATTCACGGGCCAGCGGCGGCACGACGAAGCGCTCCTCATAGGTGGGCCGTGCGGTCAGGCGGAAGATGGCCTCCACCTCCTCCTGGGTGGTGGCGCCGACGCGCAGCGCCTCCTGCGCCTCGGCCTCGGTCACGTCCTGCACCGTCTTGGCGCGCATGGCGACCCGCACCGCGATCAGCTTGCGGTACACCTCGCCCACGATCTGCTCGTTGCCCGCTGAGAAGAGGCTGGCCATGTAACGCAGCGGCATGCGGGCCTGCTCCAGCGAGCTGAGCAGCGGCGCCAGGCTGACACTGGCCGCCTCGGCGTTGTCGTAGACGCCGTCCTTGATCTTGGCCAGCACCGGCAGCATGGGTGGCACGTAGAAGAGCATGGGCAGCGTGCGGTAGTTGGGGTGCAGCGGCAGGGCCAGCTTCCACAGCTTGACGAACTTGTAGACCGGGGAGTTCTGCGCAGCGTCGATCATGGCGTCGGGGATGCCGTTGGCCCGCGCCGCGGCGATCACCGCCGGGTCGAAGGNGTCCTGAATCATGGCGCGCTGCGCGTCGACCAGGTCGGCGTTGGCCACCGAGGCCGCGGTCTTGATCTGGTCGGCGTCGTAGAGCAGCACGCCCAGGTAGCGGATGCGGCCGACGCAGGAGTGGAAGCAGGCCGGCGGCTGGCCGCTCTCCAGCCGGGGGTAACAGAGGATGCACTTCTCCGACTTGCCGGTGGACCAGTTGAAGTAGGACTTCTTGTAGGGGCAGCCGGAGATGCACATGCGCCAGGCCCGGCACTTCTCCTGGCTGATCAGCACGATGCCGTCCTCGCCGCGCTTGTAGATCGCACCGGCCGGGCAGGCCGCCACGCAGCCGGGGTTGAGACAGTGGTTGCAGATACGCGGCAGGTAGAAGAAGACCACCCGCTCCATCTCGGCCAGTTGCTCGCGCTCCTCGTCGGTCAGCGTGTCCAGGTTGGGGTCGTTGGCCGCGTAGACCGGCGAACCGCCGTAGTCGTCGTCCCAGTTGGGGCCAGCCTCGATCTCCATATGTTTGCCGGTGATGAGCGAGATGGCCCGCGCCGTGGGCTGGTCGTCGCCCTCGGGTGCGGTGAACAGCTCCTCGTAGTCGTAGGTCCACGGCTCGTAGTAGTCGTCGATGGTCGGCAGGTTGGGGTTGAAGAAGATGTTGCCCAGTCCACCCAGGCGACCGTGCAGCTTGAGGCGGATTTCACCCTTGCCATTGCGTTCCCAGCCACCCTTGTACTTCTCCTGATCTTCCCACAGGGTGGGATAGCCGGTGCCGGGCTTGGTCTCGACGTTGTTCCACCACATGTACTCGGTGCCCTTGCGGTCGGTCCAGATGTTCTTGCAGGCGATGCTGCACGTGTGGCAGCCGATGCATTTGTCCAGGTGGAAGACCATCGATACTTGCGCTCTGATGTCCATGATGACCCCTTTCTCTCCTTACCACTCCAACTTCTCCAGCTTGCGTACGACGCAGTACGTGTCGCGGGTGAAGATGCCGATGGGACCCCAGTAGTTGAAGGCGTAGGTGAACTGCGCGTAGCCGCCGGCCAACTGCAAGGGGTTGATGCGGGTGCGGGTCAGGCTGTTGTGACCGCCGGCCCGTTTGCCGCCGCGCATCTGCGACTTGGGGATGTAGATGGTGCGTTCCACCGCATGGTAGTAGAGGCACATGCCCGACTGCACGCGGGCGCTGACGTTGACGCGTGTCACCACCACGCCGTTGTCGTTGTAAACCTCCACCCAGTCGTTATCGTTCAGCCCAATGCGCTCGGCATCCTTGTCGTTGATCCAGATCGGGTCCATGCCGCGCGAGAGGGTCAACATGCGGTGGTTGTCCTTGTAGGTAGAGTGGATGTTCCACTTGCCGTGCGGCGTGATGTAGTTCAGCACCAGGGACTTGTCATCCACCAGGCTCTTGACGATGTCGCCGGTCTTGCGTGGATCGACGCGCGGCTTGAAGGTGGGCAGGTGCTCGCCGAAGTCCAGGTAGTAGAGGTGATCGACGTAGAACTGCTGGCGGCCGGTCAGCGTGCGCCAGGGCACCAGCCGTTCCACGTTCAGGCACCAGGCCGAGTAGGCGCGGCCGTCGTTGACCATGCCGGTCCAGCAGGGGCTGATCAGCGTGCGCCGCACCTGGCGCGTCAGGTCGTAGAAGGTCATGCGCACATCGCGCACCCNCTCGGCCAGATCGACCAGCGGCATGCCGGTCACCTCCTCCTCGTGGCGGAAGGACTGGTACGACACCTCGCCGTTGGTCTCCGGCGCCAGGTAGAGCAGGGCATTGGCCGCGTCCAGCGCGTCCTCCAGGCTGGGGTAGCGCTGGCCGTCCCACTGCACGCAGCGGCCATGGCGCGGGTCGGGCGAGCCGCCCACCGGGTTGCGCAGCAGTTCGTCGTACTGCTCCTGGACCGGGACGTGTACGCCGTTGCCGTTGAAGCCCTTGGCGCGCGCCGGCCCCAGCGAGATGAACTTGTTGTACAGGTTGACGTAATCCCGTTCCACCACCCTGAAGTGGGGCATGGTCTTGCCGGGGATCGGCTCACACTCGCCCGCGGCCCAGTCCAGCGGCGCGGTCTGCGCCAGCTCGTCGGNGGTGTCGTGCATGAGCGGCGCCGCCACCAGGTCGCGCACCGGCTGTGGGAAGACCAGGGGCGCCATCTCGCTCACGGCGCGGGCGAAGGCCTTGAAGATCTCGTAGTCGGTTTTGGCCTCCCACACCGGCGGCACCGCCTGGCCCAAGGGGTGGACGAAGGAGTGCAGGTCGGTGGTGTTGAGGTCGTTCTTCTCGTACCAGAAGGCGGCCGGCAGCACGATGTCGGAGTAGAGCGCCGACGAGTCCATGCGGAAGTTGAGATCGACCACCAGGTCGAACTTGCCGCGCGNCGCCGGCTCACGGAAGGTGACGGTCTTGACCTTGCCCTTGGCGTGCTCCTCGGCCACGATGTTGTCGTGGGTGCCCAGGTAGTGGCGCTGGAAGAACTCGGCCCNCTTGGCGCTGGAGGCCATGGCGTTGCCGCGCCAGATGAACCAGACCCGCGGCCAGTTTTCGGGCGCGTCCGGGTCGTTGACCGCAAAGTTCAGATCGCCCTCTTTGAGCGCTGNCGCGGTCCAGTTGGCCACCTCGGCCTCGCTNNGTGCGCCGGCGGCCTCGGCCTCGGCCAGCACCGCCAGCGGGTTGCGGTCGAACTGTGGGAAGTAGGGCATCCAGCCCAGACGCACCGCCATGGTTTCCAGGTCCATGGCGTGGCCCTTGGCCCATTTGGTCTTGGGCGGCACCGGTGCGTAGTCGGTGAAGTCTCCCTCGTAGCGCCACTGGTCGCTGTTGACGTAGTGCCAGGTGGGAGACTGCTGGCGGCGCGCGCGACGCCNCCAGTCGGTGGCGAAGGCGTAGCCAGACCAGGGCGCCACCAGGGTCAGCTTCTCCTGGCCGACGTAGTGGTTCATGCCGCCGCCGTTTTTGCCGCAGCAGCCGCACAGGATCAGCGCGGTGATCGGNNCGCGGTAGGCCAGGTTGTTGTTGTACCAGTGGTTGATGCTGGCGCCGATGATGACCATGGAGCGGCCCTGGGTTGCCTCGGCGTTGTGGGCAAACTCACGNNCCAAGCGGATCGCCGTGTCGCGGCCGATGCCGGTGTACTGCTCCTGCCAGGCCGGCGTGTAGGGGTGCAGGTCGTCGTAGCTGGTCGCGCAGTCGCCGCCCAGCCCACGGTCGACGCCGAACTGCGCCGCCAGCAGGTCGAAGGCGGTGGTCACCAGCACCGGGCCGTCCACAGTCTGGATGGTGCGCACCGGCACGTGGCGCAGGTAGGTGCGGCTCTCGGCGAACTCGTGGAAGGCCACCGGCAGCGCCTTTTCGTGCTGGTCGATGAAGGAGAGGGTCGGCGCGATGGGGCTGCCGTCCAGGCCATCCTCCAGCTTGAGGTTCCACTGCCCCTTTTCGGTCTGCCAGCGGAAGCCGACCGTGCCCATGGGCATCTTGGGCTGGCCGCTGGCCTGGTCCACCATCAGCAGCTTCCAGTCGCCGTTCTCCTGGTCCTGGTAACGCGCCAGGCGGTTAGCCCGCAGCATTTGGCCGGCCTGGTAGCTGCCGTCCTCGTTGGCGTTCAATTCCACCAGGAAGGGGCCGTCGGTGTAGCGGGTGACGTAGTCCTCGAAGTAGGGCACCTGACGGTCGATGTAGAATTCCTTGAGGATCACGTGGTTGACCGCCATCCACAGCGCGGTGTCGGTGCCCGGCTTGACCGGGATCCACCAGTCGGAGTATTTGGCGGCCTGGCTCAGGTCGGGGGCGATGACCACGAACTTGGCCCCTTCGTGGCGNNCCTCGGCGATGAAGTGCACGTCGGNGGTGCGCGTCATGTTAGGGTTNNGGCTCATGGCTACGATGTATTTGGCGTTGTACCAGTCGGCGCTCTCGCAGACGTCGGTCTGATCGCCCCAGACCTCGGNGAAGGCGTTGGGCAGGTCCGCGTACCAGTCGTAGAAGCTCATGTTGACGCCGCCGAAGANGCGCAAGAAGCGTGAGCCGGCGCCGTAGGAGAGGTAGGACATGGCCGGGATGGGTGAAAAGCCGAAGACCCGGTCTGGCCCATATTTTTGGGCCGTGTAGAGGCAGGAGGCCGCGATCGNCTCCAGCACCTCGTCCCAGGTCACCCGGCGGAAACCGCCCTTGCCGCGCTTNNTCTGGAAGCGTGTCCGTTTGGCCTCGTCCTCGACGAGCGAGGCCCAGGCGTCGACCGGGTTGTCGTNGCTGGCCTGGCCGCGCCACAGGTCGATCAGCGCGCCGCGNNCGTAGGGGTACTTGACGCGGATCGGGCTGTAGACGTACCAGGAGGCGGAGATGCCGCGCTGGCAGCCGCNGGGTTCGTAGGNGGGCAGGTGCGGCTCGAGCAGCGGGTAATCGATCTGCTGCATCTCCCAGGTGATGACGCCATCCTTGACATAAATGGCCCAGGAACAGCCGCCGGTGCAGTTGACGCCGTGGGTCGAGCGAATGACGTTGTCGTGCTGCCAGCGGTTGCGGTAGAACTCCTCCCACTGGCGCGCTTCCGGTTTGATCAGGTCTTGTATCCAACCCATGTTAAATCGCCTCCGTTTCGGGCTATCGTGGTTTCAGGTGCCCTTTCAGGCCAGCGTTGTTTCTGGTACGGTTGCAGGCCGGCGCGGCTTCCGGTACAGTTTCGGGCCGGCGTAATTGTTGGCGCCCTCTCAGGCCAGTGCGCTTTCAGGTGCGGTTGCTCAAATCCGCGCGCTGGACCATCGTCCGGCGCACCGAGACCAGGCGTTTGCGCCAGATGAAGCCGGCCACCAGGAGAAGCAGGACTGTGCCAGCCGTGGCGATAAGCGCCAGCTGCCACACCATCTGTGGGGGTTTTGGGCAATCGATGCCTGCTGCAAAAACCCGCAGGTCGTCCTGCTCGACCGGGGTGAGGGGTGACGGTTNCCAGACCGCGTTCATCGTCACCGTGGGTACGGTTGCCAGAAAGCCCGCCAGCCCGACGTCGCCCCCGTACTTGCCATAGGCGTTCGTCAAGTCGGGCCNCAGCGCGCCGCCGCCCAACACACCCAGCCCGGCGATACTGTGGCAGGTCATGCAGGGTGGGCCGCCGTTTTGCAGCCGGCTGGCGCCGGTGAAAANCGCGCGCCCTTGGATCGCGCCGCCGACCGCCANGGGCGCCGCGGGTGTGGGGGCAGACTTTGCACCCGGGCTGGCCAGGTAGGCGATCAGCGCCGCCACCTCGGACTCGGTCAGCCCCAGGTTGGGCATGGGGATGTTCTTGTATTTCTGGTACAGTTCGGTTGCGGTGGGGTCGCCGGCGGCCAGCACTTTATCGGGCGCCAGAATCCACTGGCTGAGCCAGGCATTGTCGCGGCGGCCGGTGACGCCGGCCAGGTCAGGGCCGACGAGGTCGCCGCCGCCGATCGTGTGGCAGGCGATGCACTTCTGCTGAAAGAGGGTTTCCCCTCGCCCGCCGTCTGGCCAGGGGGCGGCTTGCAGGAAGGCTGGTTGCACCAGGGCCAGCATAAGCCCGACCGTCAGCGCGACCCATGCGCCGCGCTGCCATACAATGTGACCTGGGAACTTGAGCATGTCATTACCTCCATCGAGTGGCCGGATGACGGTGAATCAATCGCTGATGGGTTGCTCGGCACGAATGGCGTTGATCAGGTCGAAACCGCTGGCCGGCCAGGTCTGCTGCGCGAGAACGCAGCGTGGTTTGATCCAGGCCAGTTTTGATCACGCGCAGGTTGGGAAAACGCTCCATCAGCACCGCGGTCAGGGTGATCGATGCCGCGCTCTCCGGGCGCTCATCGGCCAGGATCACCACGTCGGGCGCGGCCTGCACGATCGTGGTGCAGGTGTTATCGTCCAGCGGCACTGGGCCGATCACCTCGAGGTCGCCGGCGGTGCGCAGCAGCAGCCAGGCTTTCGCCGAACAGCGTCTGCGAGCTGACCAGGAGAACGCGGCGGTTGTTCACGGATGACTCTCAACCCTCGCCCCCGACACGACGGCAAAGGCGCCGGGCGCAACTGACTGGTTTGCGGCATAGTGTTCATGATACAGGAAGACGCGGCCGGTCGCATCCTTCTTGCGGCCGGCCAAGGAACTAACTTAGAGCGATTGCCGTGGGGTGGTGGTGGAGGTAAGAACTAGTTCTGTTCGCTCTTCGTCTTTCTAACAAGATCCGAAAACCCAGTCCAGATCATTGGTAACTGCTCAGCCAGCCGGAGTAGTAACGATCATTGCACGTTTGAGGGACTTACGGTACAATAGCGGGCATCGTCACCCCGCAAGGGCGAGGAACTAGCATATCTGGCCCCGCCGTCAAGGCCGCGTACCGCCGATTCTTGCGTGATAGACATAAGAGAGCGCGCGTCGACCGCATGATCGATGGTGTGCTGCGGCTGGAGAGGTTATGACCACGGTATAGTGGGGTGCTACCTTTCAGCGATCGCGCACCCAAAAATACACCATCAGCAGCGAGGCAGTCACCGCGGCGGCCGATGTCCACGCCAGCACCGGCACGCCGTAGCTGACCAGCAGCCACGGCCCACTGAAACCTGCCACCATCGCGCCCACCAACGACACCGCCGCGCCCAATGTCATCACCCGNNCGCGCTGGTCTGGCGCCTGTTCGCTCAACAGTGGGAAGTGACTGACGATGTTGAACTCGAAGAANNGCCGCGCGAAGCCGATGACGAGCACTGCCCCGATCAGCCCAACGTTGAGCACCGGCATCAGCAGATAGCCGATGAGCGAACCGACAATACCGATCAGCACGCTGCGTCTTTTGCCAATGCGGTCGGTGAACAGGCTGACCGAAACGCTGGCCGCCAGGTCGAACCAGCCGAACACGAATGCCACTGTGCCCAGCGCCGCGGCTTGCAGCCCGTACTGGTCGGCCAGCCAGGCGCCATGCGCGATCATCACCTGCATCGCGGCGAAATAGCTGAGCGCACCGGCCACAATCGTGGCGTAGGTCGAGCGGCGGTTGGTATGCACCACTACCACGGCGGCGAAACGCCGTTGCCAGGAGTGTGACTCGCCCGCTTCAGAGCGCGTGGTGTGGGCATGCGGCGTACCCGGCATGGCGCCAAAGACGAAGCTCATGCCGACCATACCCACGGCCAGGAGGAAAAACGGTGTGCGCCAGCCCGTCAGCGCGATCAGGATACCGACCGCCGACAGCCCCAATATGCCGGTCAGCGCCCACGAGTATTCGATCATGCCCAACCCACGCGNCCGCACGCGGTAGTCCAGCCGGCTGCTGATGAACGCCTGCAAGTTGGGCACAAAGGCGCTCATACCCAACCCGGCCAGAATCATCGCGAGGGCGACCATCCANNACGCGCTGCTCATACCCAGCAGGAGAAAGCCGGCCGCGTTGAGCAGCAGCGCNNCGCGAATGACCATGCGGTAGCCGTGGCGGTCGGCCAGCGNCGCGCTGGCCGGGGCAAAAATACCGAGCGCGGCGCGCAGCCCCACCAGCCGCCCTAACTCGACGACACTCAGGCCTAACCCAGCGGCGATCACGGGCAGGAACGGGTTGAAGATCTGGGCGCCGATATCGACGACCAGTTTGGCCGCAATGCCTGTCCCGATCAGGCGGCGTAGTGACAGGTGAGTGCGCTGTCGGTTGGTTTCTGTCGTCGGGTGCATCGTCTAGCCTGACGGAGCACCAGGTTGATCGCGCATCACCGATCACCGATTGAGGCGTTCGGCCATGGCCGCCCAACGCAGCCAGCCCATTCGCGGGGCGGATGAAAACCTCGAACTCGACGATCCGGCCGTCGTGGTCCAGGCGGATCAGGTCGATGCCCTTCAACGACAGCCACCCACGCCGGCGCTGAACTCCAGCGCCCAGTTGTCACCGTCGATCAGCTCACGGTGGTACGTGAAGTCTCGGAAAATCTCCAGCACGTTGCTGAGGATGAACCACGCCGCCTCACGCCCGGCATAGGGCCGCCACACATAGGGTGAGCGAAAGACGACGTCATCAGCCAGCATCGCCCGCAGGTCCGCCAGGTCGCGGCCGAAGACGATGGCGTGCCAGCGGTCGAGGTGAGGGTTGTCCGTTCGGTTCATCGATTGACTCCTGGGGTATGGCAGAGGGTGCGGCGCGCCCTGAGACTGGACGGCAAAAGACGCCCCAAATCCGGGCTGGTGGCAGGCAGGCCGCGCCGGCGCGAGTCTTCCAGTCGGGGCGCTGCCATTATAGAGCAGAACAGGCAGCGGTCAAGTTAGCCGCCGCATCGGGAGGCATGTTCCGTTCGGGTCGAACCGTGAGCTTCTGGAGCGGCTCCTGGGCCAGACCCACTGTAGCGCCTCGACCCGCGCCCGGCTCTCCTCGTCGTACAGGTCGATGGCCAGCGCGGCCATCCAGTCGTCGGCGGAGAAACGGACGGCGCCCAGGCGCGCTCGAGCTGCCTGGCCAGCGTCGTCTTCCCTCCGCCGGGCAGGCCGCAGATGATGATCAGCCGGGCGTCGCTGTTTGGGCTTGTCATGGTCAGCCCCTGGATTGAGATTGGACAGGCTGCGCCGTGTGATGAAGCGACATTGTTGACAACAGACTCATAATGGTGTACTATTTGAATACGTACATCGTTAAGGAGGTTCGCCATGCCACGAGTGGCCGTTCAAGACAGTAACCGGATGTCTCTGCGCATCCGTCCCGAAGACAAAGCGCTACTAGTACGCGCCGTCTCCTATACCCATACCGATCTCACCGCTTTTGTCCTCCAGAATGCCCTGGAGGCCGCCAAAGCCGTGATCGACGAGGCCGAACGCGTCAGTCTGTCTGACCGTGACAGCTTGCGGGTGCTGAACGCCCTGGAAAACCCGCCTGCCCCGAACCAGAAGCTGTTGGCTGCGGCGCAAGCGCTACCGGCTCTGCCATGACCATTCCATCCTGGCACGAGGAACCAATTGCCAAGCGGCACGATCGGGACGCGTTCGATTGCGGCGATGTTGCGCTCAATGAATTTCTGCGCCGCTACGCCCGTCAAGCCCATGAGCACGGCGGAGCGAAGACCTTTGTTGCGGTTTCAGATGCCGATCCAACACGAGTTTTGGGGTATTACTCGCTCAGCCCTGCGTCAATAGAGTTTTCTCGAACACCTGATGTGATCAGGCGTGGTCTGGCCCGGCATCCAGTACCTGCCTTTCGTTTGGGCCGGCTGGCTGTCGATCGCGCCATGCAGAGACAAGGGTTGGGCGGTCAACTCTTGCTCGCTGCCGGCCGACGATGTCTGCGCGCTTCCCAGGAGGTCGGGGGTGTGGCGTTGCTCATCGACGCCAAAAACGAGACTGTTGCCCAATGGTACACCAGCTACGGCGCCATACAACTGCTGGATGATCCCCTCACATTGCTTCTACCGTTGACGACCATTAAAGCTGTATTGTCACCGGCAGGAAAGCTCTGATAAATCGCCGCACTCGCGGTCGCTCGTTCGCCCGCCTTCTTCGACGATCCTGATCTCTTCATCCGTCAACCCGTACAGCTCATACACCAGCGCGTCGATCTGCCGATCGGTGGCCTCGATCTGGCGCTGGAGCAGGGTCTTGAGGTGGGGCACCGGCTCAGCAGCCGCCCGCTTGTGCAGATCCAGCATGCGCTCCACCAGGCCGGCCAAGCGGTCGTGGCGCGCGCGTCGGCGGGGTCGGTGAAGTCGATGGTCTGCTGCACCGCGAAGTTCAGTTGGCGCTGGGTCAGCACGGTCATCCGGTAAGGGGAACCGCCCATCCACCTCATGGCAGCCGGCGCAGCCGATACTGGCGATGTGTTGGCCGCGTGCGAACTGCTCAGGCGTACCTGCGACCTTGATGTCGGGCTGGGGGCCTCTCCGTGCGCTGAAGCGCCCTTCACGAACCGACTGCACTGTATTCAGACATGGTCCTCGTCGCCCGGCGCCCTCTCGGCCATCCAGGTTTCCAGGAAGGCGGACAACTCGTACAGGCTCTTGAAGCCCAAGCGTTCGGCCGTCTGTGGGTACTCCAGGCTGATGCGCCAGGCGCGGGCCGACCTGGCTGGTCGGCTGCGCCCACAGGCCCAGAATGAAAAACTGGTAGCGGGGCGATGGTGGCACGCCGTCTTGGAACATAGGCACTTGCACCTGATGACGTTTATGCTATACTTGATTACTGTCAGGCCTGGGGCCTGTCTTGGCGACTGTATGATCAGCATCCTACCTTTCGCTCATTTGGAAATCGTTTGCTGGGACCGAACATGGCGGCAGACCTGGAAATTTCTGTGCTCGGCAGCCTGCAGATCAGGCATGGCGGTGCGGTTGCGGGCAACTTCGTGTCCAGCAAAGCGCCCGCCCTGCTGGCCTATCTGGCCGTCACCGGCCGGCCACACCAGCGTGAAGCGCTGGCCGGCCTCCTGTGGGGTGAGATGGCCGATGCCGCCGCGGCCAATAACCTGCGCCAGGTCCTGAGCAGCCTGCGCAAACCGTTCGAATCCTACTTGCTGATCACCCGTGACACAGTAGCCTTCAANCCGCGATCTCCCTATTATCTCGACGCCGAAGCCTTCACCGATCTGCTGCGCCGCAGCGCCGGCCAACCGCCCAACCAGCGTGCCGGACTGTTGCGCGAGGCGTTGGCCCTTTACTCCGGTGAATTCCTGCATGGCTTCTACGTGCGCGACGCACCCGATTTCNNAGAAGATTGGGCGTTGGTGGAGCGGGTACGGCTGCGCGATCTGGCGCTGAACGGCCTGGAGACACTGACGCAGTTGCTGATCGAGAGCGGCGACTACCCCGACGCGGTCGACGCGGCCCGTCGCCTGCTGGCCCTCGACCCCTGGCGCGAGGAGACGCACCGCCAGTTGATGCTCCTGCATGTGCGCCAAAACCACTGGAGCGCGGCCCTGACACAGTACGATGCCTGCCGCAAGATGCTGGAGAAAGAGCTGGGCGTGCAGCCAGCGCTGGAGACCACCGCGCTCTACGAGCGCATCCGCGCCGCACGGCAGGCGCGCCGCCACAACATCCCCGCGGCCGTCGCGCCCCTGATGGGGCGGGANCCGGAGCTGGCCGATCTGCGTCACCGCCTGGCCAATCCACACTGCCGTCTGATCACCCTGACCGGCCTGGGAGGCGCCGGCAAAACGCGTCTGGCCCAGGAGGTCGCGCGCAGATGCAGCGACATGTTCATCAACGGCGCCTGGCTGGTGGCGCTGGCCGATGTCGAGGCCGTGGGACTGATCCCGGCGCTGGGCAATCTGTTCGACTTTCCCTTCACCAAGGGGGACCGCAAACAACTGCTGAACTACCTGCGCCAGAAAGANGCGCTGCTGGTGCTGGACAGCTTCGAGCACCTGCTGGACGCCAGCCCGCTGCTGACGGAGATCCTGCAGGCCGCGCCTGAGGTCAAGCTGTTGGTCACCTCGCGCGAGCGGCTGGATATCGANGGGGAGTGGGTGGCCGAGGTGGGCGGCCTGGCCATGTCGATCACGGCCGATGCACCGTCCGCGGCCGCGCAGCTCTTCATGCAGTGCGCCCANGCGCGCCGCGCCGATGTTGATTTCGACGCGCCGGAACTGGCCGCCGTGGCCGAGATCTGCCAGTTGGTGGGCGGCCTGCCCCTGGCCATCGAGATCGCCGCGGCCNNCGCACGCACCCTGAGCTGCGACCATCGCCGCCGACATCCGCCAGGGGTGGACATGCTGGCTTCGACGCGGCGGGACATCCCCGCACGCCAGCGCAGCCTGCGGGCCGTCTTCGAGTCCTCCTGGGCGCGCCTGACGCCGGCCGGGCAGCGCACCCTGACCGCGCTGTCGGTCTTCCGCGGCGGCTTCAGCGCGGACGCCGCGGTGCGGGTCGCGGGCCGNCCCGCGCCGCTGGTGGACAAATCGCTGGTGCAGCGCCACGGCGAGCGTTTCCAACTGCACGAGGTGCTGCGTCAGTTCGCGGCGGAGAAGCTGGATCCGGCCGGCGGGGCACAGCAGGCGCACGCCGCGTATTTCGCGGAGTGGGCCGCGGCCTGCGCGCAGATGGACCAACGGCAGGCTTTCGCCCTGCTGGCCGACGAGCTGGAGAACGTACGCGCGGCCTGGCTGTGGAGCGCCCGCAGCAGGATACCTCCACGCTGGCCGCCATGGCCCCGCTGCTGGACCGCTACCTGGAGGTGCAGGGGCGCTATAGCGAAGGGCTGGCGCTGGTCCAGCAGGCACTGGCAGCCTACGACGCGCCGGCCGACGCCGATGAGCCGCCGCCCGACCGCCGCGGCCACCTGCTGGCGCGGCTCCTGGCCATCCGCGCCTCCTTCCTGAGCACCACGGGCCGCTCCGCCGAAGCCATCCCCCTGCTGGCCTCCTGCCTGGCCTACTTCCAGCGGGTCGGCGACCTGGAGCAAACGATGGCCTGCCAGAATAAGTTGGGACGAAGCTACGGCTTTGTCAGCCAGCCGGAGCAGGCGGAGCGGCATTTCCGCGCCTACCTGGCGGCCGCGCGACCTGGGCGACCGCCGCCAGATCGCTAATGCACTGAACAACCTGGCCACCGTCGTGACCACGCTGGGGCGGTCGCAGGAGGCCGAGGGCTGCTGCGGGAGAGCCTGGCGCTGCGTCGCACGCTGGACGACGAGCCGGGGCTGTCGTCGACGCTGATCAACCTGGCGGTGGCCCTCTACAACCAGGGTCGCTACGCCGAGGAAAAGCCGCTGCTGGCCGAGGCCATCGAGATCTCCCGCCGCATTAACCAGCCGCGCAACCTGGCCGGCGCGCTGGGCAACCTGGGTACGATCCTGCTACGCGAGGAGCAGTACGAGGCCGCGCTCAAGCTCTTTCAGCAGGGCTGGAGATCCACCGCAACACCGGCTACCGCTACGGCCTGGCCATCGCGCTGGACAACGTGGGCACGGCCCACTATCACCTGAACAACGAACAAGAGGCTCGCTACCATCTGCACCAGGCCATCGCCGAGGCGCGCCATTGGGTCCAACTTCATCGCCCTGGACGCGGCGGTGTGGCTGGCCGGCCGCCGCACGCGCTGGTCGCCGCGCAGGCGCGCTGGCCTGGCTGGCCATGATCTGTCAGCACCCCCAGGTCGAACAGGAGACGGTGCAGAGCATCGAAAGACTGCGGCCGCAGGTGGTCGTCGGGTTGGTTTCACGCGGTGCAGGCCGCCGAGGCACACGGTCGGCGCCTGACGCTGGACGACCTCGCGTCCAATGCCTGGTGAGAAGATCCATCAACGGGCGAACCACAGCCTGGACAATCGACCGCGATTTCACTAATTTCACACATGACCTGGCCTATGGTATAATCCTGCCAGGAAGACATCAACCATGAGTCTGGTAACCATTGCCCGTCGTCTGCCGCAAGACCTGCAATTCCCGATGCTCGAATTTGCCGAGGCCATCGAGGAAGATTTGCGCGCCCAACTGGCGGTGCGGCGCGAAGACATCGAAAACCTGCAAAACGTGACCCGTGAGCTGGCCGAGGCACAGAAACGCACCGAACAGCGCTTGGATCGCCTGGAGGTTGTCGTTGCGGGCTGGCCGAGGCACAGAAACGCACCGAACAGCGGGTCGAAGAACTGGCCGAGGCACAGAAACGCACCGAACAGCGGGTCGAAGAACTGGCCGAGGCACAGAAACGCACCGAACAGCGGGTCGAAGAACTGGCCGAGGCACAGAAACGCACCGAACAGCGGGTCGAAGAACTGGCCGAGGCACAGAAACGCACCGAACAGCGGGTCGAAGAACTGGCCGAGGCACAGAAACGCACCGAACATACCCTTAACAATCTCATCGTGCGCGTCGATCGTATCGAAGTCAAGTTGAGCGGCCTGGTAGGGGACAATTTAGAGCGCAAGTACCGGGAGAGGGCTTTTTCTTACCTGGGCCAGATTCTGCGCCCGGTGCACTATATTCCGTTGCAAGATGTGCTTCCCGGCTGGAGGCCCATCTCAGCGACGCTGAGGTTGATGGTTGTTGCCCCTTGATCTCCTTCTGCGTGGGCGTGCGCCAACACCAGGATCGGCCAGAAATCTGGCTGGCGATGGAGGTTTCGGCCACAGTCGACAAAGGTGACGTCGAACGGGCCGTCAACCGCGCCCGGCTCTTGACAAAGGCCGGGTTGCTGGCTGTGCCGGCCGTCGCTGGAGAAGAATTCACCCTCGGCGCAGGACAGTTAGCCATGCAGCAGAAAGTGCTGCTTCTGCAAAATGGGCAACGCCTCAACTGGCAGGAAGCCTTGGAGGCCGCGCTTTCATCGCCCGCGGATTGACCGACGGGGTACGCCGCCCGACCTCAGACGTCGGATTGCTGACGTCATGACCGACCTGCCACGACCATCCCCGGAAGCATCCACATCCCCTCCATTGGCGCCTGCGTTGGTCCGGGCGCTGCATTCAAGATGTAATGCGCCGTTCAACACCTATCGCGTCATTATGCACAACCAGACGTCATGATTGATATGGAAGCAGCCTGAACTGGCGTCAACGAAGACGCCAGCAACTGCAACCCATAGGAGGTCATGATGTCTGGACGTACATTGACAACCTGGGCTTTACTCGTGCTCGTGCTGCTTGCGGGCCTGTTTCTTGCGGGTGGCATACCCGGTGGTGCGACCGCCGAATCGCTCGCGATTCCGCGCCGGCCGCGGGCATCGCCGCTGGCGTGGACGCGGCCAATGGTGCGGGCGCCTGGCGCAGTGACGGCCCGTACGGCGGCGCCGGGTGGGCACTGGCGATCCCACCAGCTTTCGACGCCGATGGCTTCGCCCTGGCCGGTGGTGGGCTGGCTGTGCATGCGACCACCGCGCAGGGGTCTGGCACTACGATGCCAGCTGCACCGAACAGTTCATCAACGGCGGGTTCGAGGCAAATACAGGCTGGCTGATCAAGAGTAACCCGGTGTTGGCCGGCTACGTCACAACACCGGTGCACCGCGGCAGCCGCTCGATGCGCACCGGCATCGCGGCCGGCGGTGCGAACAAGCTGAGTTATTCGCCCATCGAGCAGGCCGTGACCTTTCCAGCCGGGCTGGCATCGGCCACACTGAGCTTCTGGCGTTACAACGTCAACGGTGATGCGGCCGGCTGGCAGCCGAACCCGCGATGTTACCGCGCACCGAGGCGGAGCAGCCGGGGACATCCAGGCCGCGGACTACTTCTACGCGCTGGCCATTCTGCCCAACGGAACGATCGACTACCTCTTCACCGAGACGGCCAACGCGCCGTCATGGCGCTCTAGATCCATCACGCTGAACGTGAGCGCTACGCGGGCAAGTCGATTCGCTTCCAGTTCGGCACCTACAACAACGGCGCCGGCGGCATCTCCCGCACTTTCGTGGATGATGCGGCGCTGGTATTCTGTCGGCCAGAACCGACCACACCAACTCCTACGCCGACCCCGACGCCTGGGTCTCTGGCGCCGCGCGTCTATGTGCCGCTGCTGTTGAAGCAGCCGATCACCATACCACCCTCCACCGCAACACCGACCGCGACGCACACGCCAACCGCGGCTCCGACCGCGACGCACACGCCAACCGCGGCTCCGACCGTGACGCACACGCCAATCGCGACTCCGACCGCGACGCACACGCCCATTCCTACCGCAACGCCTGGTTTCGTGCCCACCCCTTATTGGGCCGGCCAACTGAACCTGCCGGTCGGCAGCCGGCCGCACGGCGTGGCCGTCAACGCGACCGGTGACCGGGTCTTTGTGGCCTTCCACGGGATCGATCATGCCGGACACACGTTGGGGGTAATCAACGAGTATCTGACCATCCAGGCGCGGATCGACCTGGGGCCGGCCAGCCAGGGCCCAACGGGGTGGCCGTGATCCCTGCCAGCGGCCGTGTCGTCGTCGCCAACCGCCAGACTGCCAACGCGACGGTGGTCGATCCGACCGCCGGCGCGGTGCTGCAGACCCTTGCAGCCGGCCTGATGCCCAATGGTGTCATCGTCGAAGGTGGGTATGGCTACATCGCCAACTTCGGCAGCGATACGGTGACGGTGTTCGACCCAACGACGCTGGCTGTGATCCGTACATTGTACGGCGTCGGCCATGAGCCAGCCATGTTCGCCAGTGACTCAGCTTCGGGCGACGTGTACCTGACGGCCCACGGCTCCAACCAGGTGTTCATGCTGCGCGCAGGGCAGGTGGTCGGGCACTGGGACGGTATCCCTGAGCCGTACGGCCTCTCGTTCGACCCGGCCAGCCGGCGGCTGTACGTGGCCAACCGGGGCGCGCCATACGGTGACCGTGATCGACGTGTATCTGGATTCGATTGTCGGTACGATCTCACTGCCCAAAGAGCCGTTCGTGCTCTTGGTCAACCCCGGCAGCGGCCACCTGTTCATCGCCTGCGGCGATCGGGTCGAGGTGTACGACACCCTGGATTGGCGCCGCATCACCAGCATCCCGGCGCCGCCGGGCGCGGAGGAGGATCGCCTTCGACCCGCGGCTGGACAAGGTCTTTGTCACGAGCCGGGACAGTGACGCGTTGACGGTGATCCAGGATGAAGGACCGCGCGGGTGGTGTTCGCCAGCAACCGTGATGGCAACAGCGAAATCTACCGCATGCTGCCCGATGGCCGCGACCAGGTTCGTCTCACTTTCACGGCAGACGCTTGGGAGGGCAGTCCGGCCGGCTCGCCCGATGGTCGCTGGATCGCGTATGAGCGAATGGATCAGGGAGATACCACCTACAGCCAGATCTGGCTGATGAGCCGGGATGGCCGCGGGCTGCCATGCTGACGGACGGACCGTTCAACAACCTGCACCCCACCTGGTCGGGCGACAGCCGCAAGATCGCCTTTGCCTCCGATCGCGACGGCGATTGGGAGATCTACGTGTTGGACCTGGCCACGCGGCCTGAGCAAACTGACCGACAACACGCGCGACGATACCCAGCCCGACTGGTACAGGGCCGGTGGGCGGATTGTTTTCGTTTCGTACCGCACGCCATCGAACGGCGGCTCTTCACGATGGCCGCCGACGGCTCCGACGTGCAGCAGGTGACGGGCGGCTATGACGATCACAGCCCGAGCTGGTCGCGCTCGGCAATCGTTTCGTCTTCGGTGCAAGTCGGCCAGAGGGCCAAGGGCTGTACACGATGAGGTACGATGGCACAGATATCCGACTGCTGGCGCCGCAAAGCCTGCGTCCAGCCTCACCCGCCTGGGGGTACGTGGGCGACACCATTGTCTTCAGCGGCTACCGGCCGGGCAGCGGCCACAGCGAGATCATGCGCATCGAGGCTGACGGCAGTGGGCTGGCGCTGCTGACCCACAACGAGGTGAACTTCGACTACGCGCCGGGGTGGCTGGCCGGGCGCTAGCAGTCTGTTGATATTCAGTTATTCGTCTTGGCTGACCTGTGGTAAACTGGTGCGCGCATGTTCGTACAGGGCGAGGAGGCCAGTTGTGATGCAGGCATCGGCAAGATCATCCGTGACCCCGGAAGAGTACCTGATTCTGGAGCAACAGACGGCGAGGAAGGCGCGGCGGCGCGGTGAGGTCAAGGCCACGGGGAGCGTTACGCACCCGATGGGGCGACCTTTACGGTGCATCCCGGTTCACTCGCCGGGCCGCTAGAATGCCCCCGTCCACGTTCCGCGCTGCGCCATCGCAACTATCGCCTCTGGTTTTTCGGCCAGGGACTCTCGCTGGTCGGCTCCTGGATGGACATGATGGCCCAGCAGGTACTGATCTACCGGCTCACCGGCTCGGCCGCGGCCCTGGGTGTGATCAGTGCTATCGGATTGATCCCGCTGCTGCCGCTGTCGTTGTGGGGCGGCTCCATTGCCGATCGTATCCCCAAACGGACGGTGATCTTCATTGCCCAGGCGGTAATGATGGTGCAGGCGTTCCTGCTGGCCGTGCTGACCTGGACCGGTGCGGTGCGCATCTGGCACGTGTACGTGCTGGCCTTTGTACTGGCAGCCGCGCAGGCTGTGGACCTGCCGGCACGTCAGGCGTTCACCGTCGAGTTGGTCGAAGGTAAAGAGGACCTGACCAACGCCATTGCCCTGAACTCGGCCATGTTCAACGGCGCGGGCGCTGGGCCAGCCCTGGCCGGCACGTTGGTGGCCGCGCTGGGCGAGGGCCGNGCATTCCTGCTGAACGGNGCCAGCTTTGTGGCGGTGCTGTTTAGTCTGGTGGCGATGCGCGACCTGCCACGNACCTCCGGGGTGCAGAGTCACGTCAGCCTGACCGCCCACATGGCCACCGGGGTGCGCTTCATTCTCAGCCAGCGTGTGATCCTGGTGCTCATCAGCCTGGTGGCGGTCAGCGCCTTTCTTTCGATGCCCTACAGTACGCTGATGCCGGTTTTTGCCGGCGACGTTCTCAAGGCCAGCGCCGAGCCGGTTGTCCGGCTGCTGTGTGACGGTACGCGGCCGCTGATGCGCTGTCGGGCGCCGGATGCGCTGCCGCTTGGCCTGCTGTTGACGACCGTTGGCCTGGGCGCGCTGGTNGGNGCGCTGTGGGTCGCGTCACTGCCCGATTCTGTGCGACGTGGCCGCTGGCTGACGGCCGGCAACCTGCTGTTCCCCCTGCTGCTGCTCGCTTATGCGGTCTCGCGTTCGTTTCTGGCCTCCCTGCTGTTGCTCTTCGGTGTCGGCATTGCCTTCGTGATGCAGAACGCCCTGGCGAACACGCTGCTGNNGCTCACCACGCCGGACGAGGTACGTGGACGGGTGATGAGCATCTATACATTGACCTTTCAGACGTTCATGCGCGCCGGTGGGCTGCAGGCCGGGCTGTTGGCGGATCGGATCGGTGCACCGTTGACGGTCGGCGTCGGTGCGGCGGTTTCGTTGGCGTATGGGGTATTCGTGGCCGTGCGGTTCCCGCAGGTGCGGAAGATGGAGTGAGGGGGAGAGGGAGAGGGGGAGAGGGGGAGAGGGGGAGAGGGGGAGCGCGGGAGAGAGGGGGAGAGAGAGGGGGAGGGGATTTTCGTGAGTATGACTGACTGATTCAATCCCCAGACTAACAACGCCAGCCGGCTGCGGGGATGAGCACCCCTGCTGCTCGGCTGGCGTTGTGGTTTGGTCGGGGACGAGTGTCTACCGAAACCGTGAGGCGACTGGCCCGCGCGCGCTCTGCGTTTCTGTGCCCGATGCGCTTACCCTGGACCAGGGCGCCCGGGAGGCCCTCCGCGCGGCTCTGCGTTTCTGTGCCCGATGCGCTTACCCTGGACCAGGGGCGCCCGGAGGCCCTCCGCGCGGCTCTGCGTTTCATGCTCGATGCGCTTACCCTGGACCAGGGGCGCCGGGAGGCGCTCCGCGCGGCTCTGCGTTTCTGTGCCCGATGCGCTTACCCTGGACCAGGGCGCCCGGGAGGCGCTCCGCGCGGCTCTGCGTTTCTGTGCCCGATGCGCTTACCCTGGACCAGGGTGCCCGGGAGGCGCTCCGCGCGCGCTCTGCGTTTCTGTGCCCGATGCGCTTACCCTGGACCAGGGCGCGGGAGGCGCTCCGCGCGGCTCTGCGTTTCTGTGCCCGATGCGCTTACCCTGGACCAGGGCGCCCGGAGGCGCTCCGCGCGCTCTGCGTTTCTGTGCCCGATGCGCTTACCCTGGACCAGGGGCGCCCGGAGGCGCTCCGCGCGGCTCTGCGTTTCTGTGCTCGATGCGCTTACCCTGGACCAGGTGTGCGGGAGGCCCTCCGCGCGGAAGAAGATCGATGTTTCTTTCTTCTGGTCGTCGCTGGCCGCGATGATGACCAGGCCGGTGGTCTTGCCCTGGTCCTCCTTGGTGAACGTGCACAGCGTACCCTGGTCAGCCATGGGGATGCAGCCGCTCTCGGACTGCTTCCAACCCGTGTTGGCCATACGTTCTGGCGTGTAGAAGGCCTGCACATCGTCCGGCGTCTTGCCGCTCAGGGTAAAGGCGGTCCAGTCCCAGTGTCCGGCCGACTGCCCGTCGTTCAACCCCTTCATCATGCCATCCAGGATTGGGCCGGTCAAAGCCTTGAGCCAAACCGGCATTTCAACCTGTTGGGCGGCGCCCATGCCGTCCATGGCCGGCACGTCGTCCCACAGCTGGGAGACGGCACGCATGTCGCTGTTGCCGCCGATCGCTTTGTTCACGACGGCGTTCACCGGCCCGCAGGCCAGGAACACCGAGGCCAGCATCGTCAGACTGAGAAAAATCAGAGAGTGGTTCGGTTTCATGTTACCAGATCCTTTCGATTCGCGTCGACTACATGTCGGCCGCGGGCGTGGCAGCCTCGAGCGCAACCGTATCACAAACCCCGGCGCCATCAGGCCAATCACCTGGCGCACGGGGCGGCTGCCGCTATCACGGCCTTTCTCGCAGTTGCCTGCGGTGACGTCTACCTGGTGGGTGATGTGGGGCAGGTAGACCACATTGCTGTCGCGCCGCTGGGCAACGACGTAAAGTGCGGCGGCTTCCAATTTTCTTTTCACGCGGGCTGCCCGCATGGGGCCAGCAGTGGACTCCTTCAGGGGTGTTCAAACGGGTCCAGTCATCGCTCCAGTCGTCACGCCCGCAACTTCATGGTTTTCAAATCGTTACTGCCCGACCGGCCGATCAGGGCGCGGCATGTCAAATCAAATGATAATGTTACCGAGCGGGGTCATTCACTCAAATGATAATGTTACCAGGCAGCCCTCTCCTTTCAGGTGATGAATTGGACACTCTACTGCCCCATGGGCGGGGAGGCCAGATTGGATAGCCGCGACCACGGCCCCACGTCGTCGTAGCGGCTGTGGGTATGTGGGCAACTTGGAGTGGAACGGAAAGTTGTCCACATATCCACAGCCGATCCGCCATGTGTGCGAATCAGGTAAGACGAGCAGGGGTCGTTTGGATGGGGAGTTGTCAACGCCAACCACTCATTGCCCGAGGGTGGCGGTCCGGTTTGGGCCATGAGGGTGGCAAAGATATCCTCGGTGACGCCAGGTTGGGCGCAGGGAAGTGCAAAGAGTTGGTCAATGGCATCATAGATGTTCTGGCGGAGTTGGCGGGGGTTGATACGATCGCGTAGCTGCTCGAGTTGTGTACGTTGTGTCGGAAGGAGTACATTGGTCGCACAGAGACGGTCGAAGGGAGTGCGGGCCTCATCGTAGCGTCGGCGAATGCGCACCTGCTCGCCGTCTTCCATGACGGGTTGCTTGGCGCACAGCCGCATGACAGGCTGGAAGAGGTTGTAATAGAGCCACATTTGGTTGTACAGGCGGTTCATGGCTAATGTCTGGGCGACCGTGTCGAGGCGCTCATTGCCCAGGTAGGCACGCACCAACGTATCATTCTTCTGTTCGACAAAACGATTGTCATTCTTGTGATAGGGTCGGCTGCGCGATAAGCGCACGCCCTTCACCAATTCCTTCCAGAAAGCTACCAGGTGGTCGTTGAAGAACTCACTCCCGTTGTCCGGATGCAGTTCGCGGATCGGAAAGGGCAAGCGCAGCTGAATGCGCAGGAAACTGTCTTGCATGACTCGATAACTGCGCCCCAGCACCGCCACCCGCTCGCTCCAACCCGTAGCCACATCGATCATCTGCAGGTGTGTACATACTCGCCGCTCGCACTGGACCCGCTGTGATGAACCGTGTCCACCTCGAAGTGCCCTGGCTCCGTTTCATCCCAGCCGATACGCTCCATCGGCACCTCGCGCCTGACCTGGTTCGCCCGCGCCGGACCTTGCGTGGCAATCGCCGATCATCCTGCCCGATACGCACCAGAATCCGACTCACTGTCGCTGTGCTGATCTCGCGCAACTGCGCACGTAAGCTCTCACTCACCTCCAACTCCCCGTGCTTCTCCAACTGGTTGGCCATCCACTCCAGGTTCGGCCGCAATCGCTCCGCACACAGATAGTCGAAACTGGGCGCAATCACACGCAGCGCATCTTCCACTTCCGCGCCATACACCCGCCCGCGTTGTCGCCCCCGCTTCTCCCGCTTCGGCACCCCCTTCATATGTCGAATCAGACTCTTGCGATGACATCCCGTCATCGCTTCCATCCATCCAGCAACGCCTGCCGCTCACGCCGGTTCGCCTTCTTATACCGACGCTGCATCATCCGTAAATACTTGTATCGCTCATCAATCAACATCTTCTCGTCTTCGGACATGGTTCCCCCGGTAACATTTTCATTTGAGTGAACCATACCACGTCGGTAACATTTTAGCTGATTGAATACGCGGTTTCTCTAAATCACAGTTGGCCTGTATAATTGTGTCAGATTACACATCGAGACAGGCCCATGCTGCGCAAACAAATCCAGGTCGGTTTGATCCATGTTGCCGTCGCCATGACGCTCGTCCCCATCAACTCGACCCTCAACCGGGTGATGATCAAGGAATTGGCGATCTCTGCCACACTGGTGGCGATCCTGGCTTCACTGCCCTACCTCTTCTCACCCATGCAGGTCGCCATTGGCGCCTACTCNGACCGGCACCCTATCCTGGGGTTTCGACGCAGCCCATACATCCTGTTTGGGCTGCTGCTGTGTGTGGCGGGCGTGATGGCGGCGCCGCAGATCGCTTTTCTCATCCATGAAGCCGCCCTGCCCGGCATCCTGTTGGGTTTCCTGGCGTTTGGCGCCTGGGGCATCGGGTACAACTTCGCCTCGGTTTCTTATTTTTCACTGGCCACCGAAATCTCCCCTGAANNAAAGCGCGGGCGCACCGTGGCCATCATGTTTTTCATGATGATTATCAGCATCATCTTCACCGCCCTCCTGGTTGGGCGTATGGTGGAGCCGTACAGCCCCGAAGCGATGCAGCGCGCCTTCCTCATCGTTGGCGCTGTGGCGCTAATCCTCAGGCTGATTGGGCTGATCGGGTTGGAAGAACGCGGCGCCGCTAAAAGATCGCCGGAGGGCGTATACAGCCTCAGTGAAATGGCCACTACTCTGCGGCGCAGCCCACAGGTCGTTTTGTTCTTCTTCTATCTTTTCGTGCTCCTGATCGCGCTGTTGAGCCAGGATATCCTGCTGGGCTACGCCGCCAAAGCCTTCGGCCTGTCTGTGCGTAAAACCACCCAGATTACCGCCATTTGGGGCAGCAGCAATTTGCTGGCAATCCTGCTCACCAGTCAACTGGAAAGAGTGCTGGCGCGTAAAACCGTCGCCCAAATTGGGAATGTCACCGCGTTGCTTTCCCTGCTGGTCATCATCGGGTCCGGTTTGCTGGGCAACAGCGCGGTGTTTTATGCCGGGGTTATCCTGCTGGGCTTTGGCACTGGCGTTTCGACGGTTGCCAACCTGGCTCTGATGTTCGATCTGACCATCCCCGGGTATATTGGCTTGTTCATTGGCGCGTGGGGCTTTGCTAACGCCATGTCGCGCCTGTTTGCCAACCTGATGGCAGGGGTTGTGCGCGATCTGGTCAACCTGACTTCGGCGGGTAATCTGGCCGGATACCTGGTGGTNTTTGGGCTGGAGGTCCTCTTGCTCACCGCGGCTGTCGTCATGCTTACCCGCATCAACCAGCAGGCGTTCTACGATCAGGTGAAGGCGCCCTCGGTCCTCGAACGCGGCGCGATGGCTGAGTGACCCATCGGCCCTGAACGCCGCTGCCGGCTGGCCGTGCGGCGCCTCCGGCAGCGATTTTACAGGTGATGATTTGCGCCAACAGGTTCAGGCGCGTACAATGACACCGAACCTGACCAACGCGACCCTGCAATAGCTACGCCAGGCCAAACGTTTTGCGAAATACGTGCAGAATACGGCGACGCGACATCGTCCCTGTGGTGCATTGGCGCCGATGTTCGTTACGTTGCCAGTTCACCAGGGATTACGCATGTCGCCCGTCAGATCACGAGGATTAGCATGGCCGCGACTTCCTTTTCAGATCACAGCCCAAGCGAAACGGATGCACAGCTTCAGCCGGCCGAAAAGCTGGAGGATGTCATCTTCCTGTTCAACCCGCAACGGGCGTTGGATGACGCCTATCTACGTTTTTACGTCGACCGGGGCAGCCCGGCCCGTCAGACCATAGCGACACTGCTGCGGGTCAATGATTTGCANGAGGGGCAGCCGGTCAAGCTGCTGTTTACCGGCCATTCGGGCAGCGGCAAGTCCACGGAGCTGAACCGGCTGTGTCAGGATCTGCGGTCTGAGTTNTTTGTCGTCAAGGTATCCACCAGTTCCATCGTGCAGCCCACCGATCTGACGGTGGTCGATGTGGTGTTGATCGCCGCCATGGCGCTGTTCAAAACCGCCGTCGACGAGCAGGTGGTCGGCCGCGCCGGCCCAGCGGCTGGGCGACCTTTGGCAGGGGATATCGGACTTCGTGCGCGATCGGGTCTTTGGCAAGCTGCCCTATCGTGAGCCAGGAGAAGGGCTGGGCTGGGCGCCAAGGTCAAAGCGCTGATCTTCGAGTTCGAGACCAAGTACAAGACGGAGAGCACCAGCCGGGAACAGATCCGTGAGCGCATGAAGGATCGCCTGTCGGAGGTCTTCGAGCGCGTCAATACACTGGCGGCCTTTGTCCGGGTAACGACACGCCGGCCGGTGGTACTGGTGTTCGACGACACGGACAAGCCTGACCGCGAGCGGGCCGCGGCTCTTNNCTTCGGCAACGCCACCACCCTGCGCTCCTTCGAGCCGTCGGTGATCTACACCTTCAATATCGCGCTGTGGTACGAACGGGAGTTCAAGTATTTCAGGGAGCAGTATGGCCAACGGGTGCTGTTGCCCAATATCCGGCTGCGCCAGCGCGATGGCNNGCGCAACGAGGCCGGCTGGGAGCTGATGCGACAGATCCTCCAGGCCCGTATGCACCCCATGATGGCCACCGAGGAGGCTACCGCCGCGTTGATCGCGGCCAGCGGCGGCCTGGTGCGCACCTTGATCGGGCTGACGCAGTTCTCCGCGGTCAATGCCCTGGGCCGCGGNCGCGCTGCATCGAGGAGCGGGATGTGGCGCGCGATCGTCGAGCTGCGCAACGACTTTGTGGCTGCCCTGAACAGCGAGGACTACAAGCTCCTGGCCGCGCCATGCCGACAAGCGGCTGAGCAACAACTCAGGGTCCAGGAACTGCTGCAATCGCTGGCGTTGTTGCAGTACGAGGACGACGACGGGGAGGCCTGGTGCGATGTGCATCCNCTGGTGGAACTGCTGCTGCAAGAGCGTGCGCCATGACGACCGCTGCAGCGACAACCGCGCCGCCCATACCTGCTGCACGCGACCGCCAGCCGCGGCCAGCGGCGCTTCCGGATGTCTGGCCGGAGGTCGCCGCGCGATGATTTCACCAATCTGCTGGTGCTGCTGCGTCACGCGCGAGGGGTGTTGGGCGTTTGCCATTTACAACCACGCCGCGGTGCGGGAACAGGCGGTGCAGGCGCTGACCGCGCTGCTGGCGCCGCTGCCGGTATACCAGTGGACCTGTTCGCCCTACGACCCCTTCCCCACCGGCTATCTGGCGCGCATGCGAGCAGGCGCGCTCCGAGCGCGATCGTCTTCCTGTTCGACTTCGAGCGCGCCGGCGCGAGATCTGGAAGACGCTGGATTACAACCGGGAGCTTTTCTCCGCGCACCCCCACGGACTGGTCTTCTGGGTGACGCCGCCCGGGCGGGGCCAGGCCGCGCGGCAGGCGCCCCACTTCTGGGCAGCGCAGCGGCGTCTTTGACTTCACCGTGGAGCCCCGCCGGCCCTGGAGCGCGTACAGCCGATGGTACGCGAGGAGATCAGCATCGACAACCTGGAGGAGACGCAGCGCCAGTTGCGCCTCTACCAGGGCTGCTGGAGGATCTGGAGGGCCAGCCGGATACGCCGCCGCGTTTTGTGGCTGACCTGCACCTCAAGGTGGCGCGCCTGGCCTACTACGTTGACCAGGTTCCTCTGGCCCGCCGGCACGCGCAGGCAGCCCTGGACATCGCGGACGATCTGGATGACGCCGGCCTGCGCGGATTCCATCAAGGCGCTGGGCCATGTGCATGTTCAGTTGTCGGAGTACGGGGAGGCGCGCGGCGCTACGCGGAAGCGCTGCCGATCTATCGGGCCATCGGCGACCGGCTGGGGAAGCCAACTGCGATTTCGGCCTGGCGGATGTTGACCGACTTGAGAAATCGTGGATTGCGGCCGCCGCTGGTTACGAGAAGGCGCTGGCGTTTTACCGCTCGGCTCATATGGCCTTCAACAGCGCCCTGGCCCTGCAGCGACTGGGCTACACCGCGCGGCGCCGGCGACATCGGCCAGGCGCGGCGTTATTTCGAAGAGGCGCTGGACATCTTCCAGCGCATCGGTTCCCCGACGCCGCTTCGGTACAACGTGATCTGGAGGCACTGGCCGCCAGCGCCTGACCTCCCCGGCATCGACGAGGGCTGGCGCGGCTGCGCGCATGGCCCGCGCAGCCGGCCGCCTTTGCGTGATAGTTCATAGCCCTTGCGCCAAAACACCTCCAGGGTGGCCAGGCGCGGCGTTATTTCGAAGAGGCGCTGGATATCTTCCAGCGCATCGGTTCTCCCAGTGCCGCTTCGGCGCAACGTGATCTGGAGGCGCTGGCCGCCGACGCCTGACCTACCCGGTATCGACGAGGGCTGGCGCGGCCGCCGCGAATGGCCCGCGCAGCCGGCCGCCTTTGCGTGATAGTTCATAGCCCTTGCGCCAAAACACCTCCAGGGTGGCCAGGCGCGGCGTTATTTCTGAAGAGGCGTTGGATATCTTCCAGCGCATCGGCTCTCCTCTCGCTGCTTCGGTGCAACATGATTTGGAGGCGTTGACTGCCGATGCCTGACCTCCCCGGCATCGACCAGGGCTGGCGCTGCTGCGTGAATGGCCCGCGTGGCCGCCAGCCTTTGCGTGATAGTTCATAGCCCTTGCGCCAAAACGCCTCCAGGGCGACCAGGTGCAGCCCAAAGTGCTTCGTGCTGCCCCTCCTCCGGCCGACCGGCGACCAGCGCCGGTTCCGAACGTAGCCGCTGCTCGCCGAACGCATCGTCGACTGCTTTCCATGCGCTGATCGACGGCGCGACCCGGGGCAACAACGGGCGCCGGGCGGTTTGACAAACGGGCGGCTGTCGTTCATAATGCAGTAAGAATGCATAATGGACGGTATCTGCCCGGAGTACTGCCATGTACGTCACCCGCACCCTCGAACCTTTCCTGACAAGCGCCGCCGAACAATTCCCGGTCCTCCTGCTGACCGGCGCCAGACAGGTCGGCAAGACCACGCTGCTCAGGCATCTCAGTCAGGCGGAGCGCACCTACGTCACCCTGGATGATCCCCTGGTTTTGAGCCTGGCCAAAACCGATCCGGCGCTCTTCATGCAGCGCTTTCCNCCGCCGGTGCTCATCGACGAGGTGCAGAACGCCGTCGAGCTGCTGCCCTACATCAAGATGGCCGCCGACCGCGCCCAGCGGCAGGGGCTGTTCTGGCTCGCCGGTTCGCAGCAGTTCCACCTGATGAAGGGCGTGCCCGAGTCGCTGGCCGGCCGCGTGGCGGTGGTTCACCTGCTGGGGCTTTCCAGGAGAGAGCTGCTGGGGCAGGGCCGNCAGGCGCGCCCATTTTTGCCGACCCCTGAGGCCATCCAGCGGGCCGCCGGCATGGGGGCGAAACTCGCGCTGAAGGAGCTGTACCGGCTGATCTGGCGCGGTGCGTTCCCTGCCATTGCCCTCAACGACGCGGTCGATCGCGACTTGTTCTACAGCTCCTTCGTGCAAACCTGCTTGCAGCGTGACGTGCGGGATCTGNNGCGCGTGGGCGATGAACTGGCCTTCCTACGCTTCCTGCGGGCCACGGCCGCGCGCACCGGCCATCTCTTGAACCTCGCCGAGCTGNNGCGCGATGCAGACATCGCCCCCAACACGGCCAAGAACTGGCTCTCCATCCTGCAAGCTTCCGGGGTCGTCTATCTGCTGGAACCGTACTACACCAACCTCAACAAGCGCCTGGTCAAGGCGCCCAAACTCTACCTCCTCGACACCGGCCTGGCCGCCTATCTGACCGAATGGGCCAGCCCCAAAACCCTTGAGGCCGGCGCCATGTCCGGCGCGATCCTGGAAACCTGGATCATGGCCGAGCTGCTGAAGAGCTATTGGCACGCTGGCCGGCGCNNGCCGTTCTACTATTATCGCGATAAGGACCAGCGCGAGATCGACTTGTTGATCGTTCAGGACGGGACCGCGTATCCGCTGGAATTCAAGAAAACCTCCTCGCCCAGCCGGGACGATGTCCGGCATTTCNNGGCGCTGGAACGGCTCGGGCTGCCCGTCGGCCCGGGCGGCGTCATCTGTCTGGCGGAGCAGTCCCTGCCGCTCACGGCATCGACCCAGTCCATCCCTGCCTGGGCCATCTAAGAGCCTATCCGAATAACCCGGAAAACGCGCCACAGTGTTGACCTGTGACGGTTATTCGGATAGGCTCTGAATCGCCGGTTGCCATGCGCGGATCAGGCTTGTGTTACAATGCGCGCGCAGGGTTGATCCGCCCCGCGCCATCCACAGGAGGTGTCCCATGCGCCGATCCGATGCCACCAGAGGAATATCGGTCTTATGCCCCGGTCGGCTGATCGCGACCTTGGCGTTGTTGTTGAGCCTGCTCAGCCTGACCGCGTGCGCGGCGACCCCGACGCCCGACGCGCGGCGCGAGATTTTGCCTGACCCCATGCGGATGCTGGTGCAGCCCTTCAGCCCGGAAGAGGTCATCGCCTTCATCGGCGCCCCCTTCCCACCCAGCGCGACCGGCGTACAGACGATGGGCGAGGCCGCGCTGGATACCATGGTCGTGGCCCGCTTCGAGGCGCCGCGGTCCGATGTGCTGACCTACCTGGCCGGCCTCGGCATCACGGAGCCGTTGATGCCGGCCTCCCCCCTTCTTCTCGGCCGGCCCGCCTTACGACGAGGCGGCTGCCTGGTGGACCCCGCCCATTGCCGGCGACAAGACAGGCAACTTCAGCGGCCTTTATCAGCCGGTCGGCAGCAAGCACTACAACGTGGCGCTGGTCGATGCTGGTGGCGGCCGGGCGATCGTCTATCTCCAGGTCTACAACACGTGAGCTTACCGGGTATCCTTCGACGAGGCAATGATCAGTTCATCGGTCGAGCGCGGCTGGTCAGACGCCAGCCAGGAGGTCATAGCATGAAGTGTGTCGTGAGATGGTTGAGTTGGCTGCTGGTCATCGGCAGCGTGTTCGTCGCTGGCGGTGTGCTGGCCGGCTGCGCTGGTTTGGGCGGCCAGGAGCGCGTACGTCACAAAATTCTCTGCCACCGAAGGGCGGGTCACTCGCCTGGACAACGGTTGGTCGGTGGGGTTGGAGTGGGTGTCGTTCCAGCGCTTCACCGATGACGAAGGCCGCGCGTATCGGGCTGTTGGCCCGTATCAGCGTTGCCCAGAGGGGCAGCGGCGTGCATGCCGAGAGCATCACGATCTACAAGGGTAAGGTCTTTACCATGGGCGACCGGCGTTATTAAGTGATCAGGCTCGAACCAAATACGTCGTTCAGGATGATGCCGGGGACGCGCAACGGCTCCGTCGGCATCGGAGAGCTGCCATGATGCGCGGTTGCCAGCGACAGCGCGCGGCAGGGCATGGCGAGCTCCGCCGGCGCGGCGATCCTGGGGCTGGCCTTGCTGGCGTTGAGCCTGGCGAGCGGGTGTTCCGGCCCTCGGAGGCGGAGCGCGGCCGGCAGCAGCCCAGGTGATCGACTCGCCGCAGAACGACCGCACCCTGACGATCGGCGTCAACGCCAGCCGTGATGACCCCACTCAATACCTGACGCTGGTCTTCGAGGTGCGCGACAAGGCGTCGGGCGACCTGCTGCACCGACAGCAGACCCGCGCCTCCAGCCGCATGGCCTGGTCGATGCGCTGGCTGGACAACCGCACCGTCCAGCCAGCAGCCCGACGTGGGCACGACCTGCTGGCAGGAGCAGGACGATGGCGCGTGGCCGGAGTTACCCTGCCCTTGAGCGAAAGGGCTATGAACTTTTTGCCCTGGCTGATACGCCGCTCGAGGAGATCTATCAGGCCATCGGCCAATGGATCGCCAACGCCATTCCAGAAGAGTGGCTCAGCGCCACGGCCCATGCGGAGATCGAGGAGGACGGCAATGGCCTGACCTATGGCGCCTACGTGCCGGCCGCCNNGCCAGACAGCCGCCGGGACTTCGGCGCCGGCGCGGAGATCTATCTGGCCTTCGATGAGTTACGCCGCCGCCTGCGCCAGCCCGGCCATGCGCCCTGGATCAAGGCGCAATTCACGTTGCAGCGCGATGGGCATTTCGACCTGGATTTCGTCTACCCGGACGCAAAACCGGGCAATGAGAGGTGAAGCGACCCATGAACAGGCCAGCCGATGATAAGACAGTTGTGATCCGGGGTGGTTGGGGTAGCCATCTTAAGGCGCTACTCGGAGGTATCGGTTTCGTGGTGGTTGGCGTCTTGATGCTGACGCTGCCGCCGCCGACCAGGTCGGTGTTGCCGTGGTCTGGCCCATTCAGCACATCATTGGCGTGCTGTCCATCCTGTTTGGCGGCGTGGGGCTGGCCGCGCTGCTATATCGAGCAATACGTGCAATGACCAAAGGCAGCGAAGGCGAGAGGTGACGGATGGCTAAGCCGATGGTTCAGATCGACCTTGCCTGCTCCTGGTCGGAGGCCTCCCGCTATCTACCGCGAGGCTGGAGGCAGGCTCTGGGCCTGTACGTCGAGCATGACCGATCGAGCATCATGTCAGCATGTCTGCTCTTCCCTGAAGGGGACATTCTGCTGGATGAATTTCTGGATTTCGCGGGGCCGAAGAGACTGAGCGAGCCAGGCGCCGGAGGGCTGCTCGACCGCCTGCGCGGCAAAGCCGAACGCACCCCGCTGCTGCGTCGGGTCAAGCGCTGGAACGAATATGAGTTCGCCGATTTGCAGGATTTCCCTAGCGTGGAACTGCTCCTGGACAAGACGATCGAGCTGGAGTGGCCGTTGAGCCGCTATTATCGCGTGGCGATCGACGTGGACGCCGATTGTCCGGACTGCGGCGAGATCCATGTGCACCAGGAGGCCCGCTGCGCCTGGCGTCCGAAATTGTCGTTTTCCGCGGCGATCTCTGGGAACCGGAAGATCAGATCGCGCTAACCGATAACGACGAACTGCTTGTATCGGACCGTCTGCGCCAGCTTTGGCAAGCGATGGCCGGGTACGATGCGCCCCGGTTCATGCCGGTTGAGGGCGCGGGCGACGGCGCACCCGTCTGGCAGGCGGCGCCACAGGGCACGGTGCACGTCCTGGCGCCCCCACCGAGCTACATGTGCTGGAGAGTTGCCCGACGTGCGGGCGTCCGTTGACGCAGGCGTTGACCACAGATCCGTACACGTCGGCTTACGGGCCGGACCGCCAGACAGTCCACGAGGACGAAGCGCTGTTGACGCTGGACGCCGTGCCGCTGCCCGATGGGGATCTGTGGGTGGGCGACGCACAACAGGGCCGCGTGCGTGAACTGACCGAGGTCCTGCAAAGGTTCGACGACGATCCCGATATTTCTTATATGCGGTCTGCATACCCGTTCTGGTTGATCTCGCAACGGCTGCTGCGGCTGTTGCATGAACATGTGCCGGCCGGCTGGCGCTGCCGGCCGGTCATTCGCCCTGGCGGATGATGCGCAGCGCAAGGAGGCAACGATGACACGGAACAGATGGTGGTTAGCCTGGTTGATCGTCATTGGAAGCGTGCTGGCGGGCTGCAGCGCGTTGCCGGACTTCGGAGGTCGGGGAACACCGGCTACGCCGGAGCCTGCTTATGTGCGTCAAATATCTGTCACAGAAACGACCGTCCGCCGGCTTGACGATGACCGGTCTATCGGCGTGCAAGCAATATCGTGGGGACGCTATGTGGACGAAGATGGTCATGAGCGAAGCGGTGTTGGGGCCGGATCAGCATCTCTGCAGGCCGTGGGAAGGGATCACAAAGTATCATAGTCTACAAGGGCACGATTTTCTCCATCGGCGATCAACGGTTTCAGGTGATCGGTTTCAAGCCTAACAGCTCACTGAGCATAAAGCCCGGCAGCAGCAACGGTTACATCGTCATTGGGCAGTTGCCATGAAGGGTCAACATGTATTACTCTTCCGATAGCTTATTAGAGCAGATCCAGCATGACTTTCGTTTCCTGGTGGACGACCACGGGTTCGTCGTCAGGCCCCCTCAGCGCTCNGGGGACGTGACGACCGTCCGCTACGAGCACCCCTGNGCGACCATTCAGTTCGCCGTGCGCCACGGGGAGTGGCAGACGCGGGTCTGGCCGGCCGCGGCGCAGATGCAGGCCTATCAGGCGTCGCTCGACGATCTGGCGGCCTACCTGACCCGCCCGCCCAGCGATTTCGCGGCCGACCAGGCGCGGCCCGGCCTGAGCCAAAGCGAGGCGTTGCGCGACCTGGCGGCGCGGCTGACGCCCGTCGCTGGGGAGATGCTTGCCCTGTACGAGCCNGCGCGCTGGCCCGCGGCCTGGGATGACATGCAGGCGGTTCTGCAAGAGCGCAGTCAGGAGCGTACGCGCCAGTTCCGCGAGTGGCTGGCGTCTGGGTCAACACATCACAAGGGATGAAGCCATGGCCGAGGAGAGCAGAAGCAACACCGCCTCGCCCCTGCACGCTGCACGGCGCAGCGCACCCATCGGGAGGGGCGCTCATCGCCTGCCTGCTGCTGTTGCTGGCCTTGACCGGCTGCGGGGCGTCCCGGCGACGCCAGCCTGACCGTGATCAACGGCGTCGACGGCGCGCTCTGCTCGGTGCGCGTCCAAAAAGCCTCTTCGCAGACCTTCTGGGGCCGCAATCGCCTGCGGTCGGGCCAACGGTTGGAGCCGGGCGCCAGCTTGACCTTGGCCCTGCCGGCCGGCTATTACGACGCCGACGCCCATCTGTGCGACGACGCGGCGGATCCTGGTTATATGCGCTACGACATCCACGTCGATGCACAGGCCGGGGGCGTCTGGCTGGTGGGAGAGTATCTGCGGGAAGGAGTTTATCTGCAAAGCCGCTCGGTCAGGCTCAGCGACGAGGAGCTGGCCCTGCTGTTGGAGTTGGCGGCGATCCCGCAGCCGGCCGGTCATCCGGCCGTGGCGTTGCCGGAAACAGCGCCCGACCGGGCCGAGCTGGCGGGCGGTCTGGCCGCGTGGCCTGTTATTGCCCCAGGCCGACGGCGGCTGGGCGGTGAACGACGACCTGCAACGCATGCTGCGCCTGGCGGCCGCGCCCGACGCCGTCTTGCTGGTGACCAGCAAGGAGGACAACGCCTTACAACCGCAGCAAGAGAGCTATTACCGTCTGGGCGATGCGGTGATGCGCTATTACCGACCCTACGACGGCATCAATGACTTTGCGCTGGTGGCTGAGCCGTTGGATCTGACGGCATCGCTGATGATCTCGTTGCAATATTACACCGCGGGCGAGCGCGCCGGCCCTGCAAGCCATCCTGGCGCAGGATAGCCTGTCGCAGGCGCAGGCGGCCGCCAACCGGGGCGAAGCCGCGCAGGCTGAGCAGATCCTGTTGCAGGCCGGCGCGTCGGCCGCGGTCGCTCGACGCTGGCGGCGACCATGGCTGCGCCCGCCGTGCGCCTGGATGTCGTCGTCCTCCTGCCGCACTCACAGCCGGACGTGCCACGGGCAACCTTCCTGTGCGACGCCCGACGCTGTTGGTCGGCGCAGCCCAGGAGGCCCGGCGCCGGTGGTTGCGCTGGAGACGGTCGACCTGGCAGCGATCGCGCCCATGTTGCAGCGGCTGATAGAGACGTGGGCCGCGCCGACGTATCTTTGACGAGGAAGCTATGCTGACCACGTCCCCTGACCTTTGCGCCGAATTCGTCGCGCATCAACGCCTATTTCGGCGAGATGTTCGCCAGGCACTCCTTCGCGCTGGCCGACTGTCTCTGCCTGCACGATGGACGAGAATGCAGCGCACTCTACCAATCCCCAGGAGCTCGCTTACTGGTGGAGTTTTCTGATGGAGCGTTTCATGTCCTGCTCGGCTCCCTTGACGCGCCATTTCCAGGTGGCATTTCTCTAGACTACGCCGGTCAATCTGGTTGGTACGCTCTGTTCTTGTTGGCAGAGTTCAAGAGCGGTCGGCGGGTGTACACAGAGAAGGTTGTTCAGCGAATCTGGAGTGGGAAGATTGATCCATATCGTTTCGAGGCCGACCTGTTCAGCCGCTGGGCAAGCCGGGTTCTGCCGCTGTTCGCGGCCACTCAAGAGCAGCCGTGGCAGACCGCTTTTCGCCGGCGCTACGCCCGCTCGGAGGATAACCCATAATGACCGATCCCCACACCCCCAGGCAGATGAAAAAGCGCCGCGCCAATGGCAGGATGCGCCCAATCTGAGCGATGAGGAGCGCCGGGTGGCGGAGGCGCTCAAGGCCGCGGCCGAGGCCATGCTGGCGATCCCGGAAGACCAGAAGATACCGTTCGCCAACCCGGATAAGTTCCACGGCCCCATCGGCTTCCTGGAAAACGGCCTGCCATCGGGCGGCGTCGCGGCCCACGCCCCCAGCCGCACCGAAGCTGGGCGTTCAACGCGGCGGAAAGGGCGCTGTTGCTGCAAGCCATCGGCGCGCCGCCGCCGGACGACGCCGCCACAGCGTTGCCGGCGCAGGATGTGGCCGCAGCGCGGCGAAGCCTGGTCCGCCGCGGCCTGCTGGCGGAGCACGGCCCCGACCCGGAGCTGGCGGCCGCGCTGCTGGCGACCGCCCAGCCCGACGCGACCATCGCTGCGGCGATCACGCGGCAGGATCGGCCGGCGCGGCAGGTGACGGTGCATCAGCGCCAGGAGCAGGCGGTCATCCACTGGACCGGCGCGGACGGCCATCAGCACTTCGATCTGTATCCGGCCCAGCAGGCCGGCGCCGGCCTGTGGCGCTACGTCGCCTTCGACCTCAACGAACTTCTGCCGTCCCGCCCCGGCGCTGGCGCGATCGGCGTCGGGCAGTATCGGCCGCCATCTACAGGGTGACCCTCACCGGCGAGAACCTGCGGGCGGGCCGCGTTGCGACCTTCGACTGGTTCATCGGCGACGATCACCTCTGGATGATGCGGCCCGCGCCCGCTGGCGAAGCGCCATCGCCGGAGCCGCAGGCCGAGCCGTTGGACTATCCGGCGCTGGAGGCTGCCCTGGTCGATTTCTGCCAGCAGGTTGTCGCAGGGTCTGATACATGAACCTGGCGTATTACAAAGCAGTATATTCTCCGTATTCATGTAAATACGGAGAATCGGCTCTCCGTATTTGCGCTAATTCGGAGAATAGACTATCATCTGGGCCATGATACCGAGATTACTTCGACCGCGTCAGCGATCAGCTACAGGCTGGTGGCAAGATCGTGCTCATTTACGGCGCCCGACAGGTCGGCAAAACGACCCTGGTGCGTGAGGTGCTGCGCGATCTGCCCTATCGGACCTTGTCCATCAACGCCGATGAGATGCGCTTCGCAGATGTCCTTTCCAGCCGCGACCTGCGCCGATTGCGCGGGTTGGTGGAGGGCTATGAGCCGCTCTTCATCGATGAGGCGCAACGGATCCCGGAGATCGGCATCAACCTCAAGCTGTTGATCGATGAGCTTCCCCATCTGCGCATCGTGGCGACCGGCTCATCATCGCTTGACCTCGCCAGCAAAGTACAGGAGCCGTTGACCGGCCGGGCCTGGGTCCATAGGCTCTATCCCATCGCTATGGCCGAGCTGCGGCTGCAGTACAGCCGCTTCGAGTTGGATGCCATGCTAGAGGACAGGCTGGTTTTCGGCAGCTATCCTGATATNTTTTCCCTGGCGGGCGATGATCAACGGCGCGAATATCTGGTGAACCTGTCCGCCAGCTACCTGTATAAGGATCTGTTGGAGATCGGCGGCATCCGCTATTCGAGCAAACTGCGCAACCTGGTTCGCCTGTTGGCGTTTCAGATCGGCCATGAGATCTCTCTGAGCGAGCTTGGCAGCCAGTTGCAGATGAGCAAGGAGACGGTAGCCTCCTATATCGATCTNTTGGAACAGTCTTTTGTCGTGTTCCGGCTGGGCGGCTTCAGCCGCAACCTGCGCAAGGAGGTCAGCAAGCAGAATAAGGTCTATTTCTGGGATCTGGGCGTGCGCAACGTGGTGATCGACAATCTGAAACCTCTGGCGCAGCGCAACGATGCCGGCGCTCTGTGGGAGAACTTCGTCGTGAGCGAGCGTTTGAAGTGGCTGCACGGTCAGCAGATGCTTGCCAGCCTCTACTTCTGGCGCACCTATACGGGCGCGGAGATCGACATCGTCGAAGAGCGGGGCGCGCTTCACGCCTACGAGTGCAAATGGACGCGNCGCCGCGGTCGTGTGCTGAGCTTCCAGAAGGCCTATCCCGGCGCGTCCTACGAGGTCATCAACCGCGACAATGTCTGGGACTCTATCGGCGCCTGACAGCGGGCAACAGGAAAATCACCATGGCAGATCGACAGCAACCCACGACATCGACCCCGGCGTCGCTCCGCATCTTCGGCCACACCTTGCCGGCTGACCTGGTCGCGGCTGTCGCCGATGATATGCAAACGCCTTTGCTGAATGAGGGCTGGTTCGTGGCCAGCGTCGTCTGGGGCGGCGCGGCGGCGGCGCTCACCTTCGTCCTGTTCGGCGCCCCCTTCTTCGCCGGCATGCCCCATAGCGATCCGGCCGCGGTACGCACCGTCCTGTGGATTGCACTGCTCGTCGGCGCGGCCGCCGGGCTGGGCGGCCTGGCTGTCCATCGCCAGCTGCGGCGCAGCCAGGGGCAGGCGCCCGCGGCGGCGCTGGCTACGCGTCACCGGGCGGTGGCCGGGCAACGGCTGTTGGTCGCGGGCCTGCTCCTGCTCTTCGGCGCGGCCGGGCTGTGGCACGCCTGGTTCTTTGCGCCGTCGACGCGGGTGCTGGGCCTGCTGACTTTCGTCCTGGCCCTGGGCCTGGGCTTGCGCGCCCTGCCGGCGCTGCTGGCGTTCGCGGCCGGACAGAACCGCCGACTCACACGCCGCCCGCGCCCTGGACCGGCTGCTGCTGCTGGGCATTGGCCTGCTCGGCGCGCTCATCGCGCTGCCGCCCATCGCCAACGCCGAACCGGGCGCCTTCTTCCTGGCCCTGACGCAGCTCCTCGGTCTGCTGGCGCTGCCCTGGGTGGCCCCGATGCTGGCGGCCGCGCATCCACCGCCTGTACGCGGCGCGGGGACTGAACGGCGGCGCGATCAGGTTCGGTCAGCAACTCCAAATTTGGCGCAGCTTCAACCACACAGAGCGCAAAGATCACAAAGCCGCGACCTGAAAGCAAAAACCAGGCCATCCTCTGCGCTCTGTGTGCTCTTTGCGGTTAAGATCATGGGCTACTTTTGGGATTTCTGATATTCGATACCGTCATTTTTCGGAGGTCTTCATGACAACTGGCCATGTCATCGCGCCGGCAGGGGCGCCGCTCCCGGCCCGCTGGGGTCTCGTCGTCTTAGCCTTGCTGGTTGCCGTCTGGATGCTGGCCGCCTGTGGCGGGGCCGGGCAGGCGACGATCTTCACATCCGTATCCACAACGCCACCGGCCGCGATATCTCCAAGTTCTGGCTGGGCGCGGATCGGGCGCGGGCGGGCCGGGCAGCCAGGCCTACGGCGCGATCGCCGACGGTGAGACCACGCCCTACCGCGGCCTCAAGGCGCAGTTCGGCTCGTACAGCAACTTCAACTTCATCACCCAGGACGGCGAGCGCTTCATCGGTTCGACGGTCGCCAACGATCTGATCGGCGAGTTCGCGCTGGAGCCGGGCTATTACACGTTTGAGCGACGCTGGTCGACGGCGCGGCGCGGTGACGATCAACCAGGACGCGGCGCCGTAAGCTGCTTCGGCCGGGCGGCGGCCGCGGCGCGGTCTGGACTTGACGGTGTTCATGGGGCGATCGGTTGCAGGCAGGGGTTCTGTGTGGTCATTGCGGCCGAACGGCTTGCTTCACCTGCGGCTGCTGAGTCAACGAAATACCGCTCACGACCGTACGCGGTGGGCGGTCAACTGAAACCGCTGATTAGGCCGGCTGGAGCTGCGGAGACGCTTACGGTGATGCAGGACGTGTCTGCAACCAACGGCTGAGTGAGCGTTGACTCTCGCCGGACGGTTGCCCGAACAGGATGTTTTCTGCGCTGATGTCTTCATCGAGATCGGGCCAATGAATGCCCTCGCCGTGACCGATCAAACGCCAATTGTTGCGCTCCTCAGAGTTGCCGTGCAGTAGCCTGGGGTACCAAGCCAACGGAACGGAGACCGTCCGCCCGTCAACCAGGTCAACGATCAACGAATCCTCGGTCACGATCACGTGTTGCACCGCGGCAGCCCGCGTCTCAGTCCCTAAAGAATTCATTCCAAAGTAAAAGAAGAACCGGTATGGCCCTTGGATTGGTACGGTTGGCATAGCGGCAGACCCTCAATGCTCTGTACCAGGGATTGTAGCATGATACGAGTCGCCTTACAACTGGCGCTGCCGACGTGGGGATTGTCGGCTCAACGTCAGCGGGTTGAGCCGCGCGGGCCAGGCAAGGTTCGCCGCGTTAACCAAAATGACAACCAGGCCAGACGCGCCGCGTGTACCGCGCGAAGCGCGCCGGCTCCAACCCGGTGTTAGGCCCGTTTCCTGTCTTCAAACGGCCACTGTTTCAAAAGCAACCCGTATGGGCTGAAGGGGGACAACGGAGAAATTCAATTTCTCGAAACCAATAACATGCCCCGCTCTATCTTTCATCAAGACCACTTCATCGCCGGTTTCCTCACAGACATATTCGTCTTGTGGATTGCCAAACCAGACCGTTAGCGTGTTGCCTTCTCGGTCGTAATAGACCTTTACCTCAGCCATACTCGCAGTCCTTCTTTTATCGCATCTGTCGGATAGGTCGTAATCAAAAAGCCGTCCTCGTCTAATTGCTTGGCAACGGCACATACCCATCGCCCAGGACGCTTTGACGAATAGAACAGATATACTGCACTCGTATTGTACTTCTGATTTGACAGCTTGGCTACTTGTGCTTCGGCACACGGGCCTAACTACTGATTCGCGGGAATGCCGGTCGTCATATCCCGCCACGCCGCGATTCCGCTTTTTGTCCCTCTGACGGGGATATGCGGAATGCCCGCCGCGGCCTTCGTTGCTGCGATTATATCTTCGCCCTCAGCCTCCGTCAAACGCAAATGAGCACGAAGCCTCACTCATGGCGTTCATGGTGCGATCGGTTGCAGGCGGGGGTCTGTGTGGTCATTGAGGCCCAACGAAAGCGTCACCTGCGCCGCAGCGTCCGAGCCTCGCGCGACGCACATAACCGCCGCCGTTGCGGCGTCAGGCGGACGTGGCCTTAGGCCCTGCCCCCTGACCAACCCCGCTCAACGAGACCGCCATCCACAACGGCGAACGGTGGGGCGCTACCCGTCGCACAATCACACGTGTTTCGCCGTCCGCTATACCCGCGTTTAGAGTTCGGCTTGCAACTCCTCACGTGAGATGTCGCAGTCGCGCAATATTTGTGCGAGTAAACCGCGTCCAATGGTTTCCCCACGATGCACCGGTACCACCGTGCCGCGCCCATCGGCGTGTCGGAGGAAATGGTGACTACCCTTGATACGGATCACTTCAAAGCCCAACTTGCGCAAGGCCTTGATGAGTTGCGCCCCAGAGACTGAGGGAAACGTACTCATGCCGTGACCGTCACGCGTTGTATCCCAATAAATTCACTGGTTACGGGTTCCTGAACCTCCAGGCAGAGTTCAATCGCCTCCTTGATACGCTGCATCAGGACATCTAGCGATTTTGCTTGGGTGTGACAACCGCGTAACGCGGTACGNNGTACAAAGTAGCCATCTTCATCTTNTTCGATCATCACGCTGAATTCTCGTAGCATGTTTCGCGCCTCCCGGTGTGATGCCTCTATCGCTATCTGCACTCTATCCTACCATAACTTGCGCCCCTGCGCCAGCGGACTCGAAGTTGGGGGAAAGGAAGCGTCGTGGGCATGATGATCATTAAGATCGGAGTCATGTTCGCCAGTGTGCTTGTGTTAGCGAGACGTTTCGCCAGCTAACATAATAGTGATTCGCGAGAATGCCGGTCGTCATATCCCACCACGCCGCGATTCCGCTTTTTGTCCCTCTGGCGGGGATATGCGGAATGCTCGCCGCATATCATCCGATATCGGGATTTTATGCAGAAAAACTCTTGTGACAAAACGCGGATTGCCTGGGCCCTGATGATCGATGGCCGGTACCATTGCTGGTAATAACCACCCGCCTCTCTCTGCGCCAAATCGGTGAAAAAGCTATCAGCGATTCCAAATAGGCGCTCCGCGCTTCACTGGTTTCTGCGCCTCGTTAAGACGTACCGCGTCCGATATCTGTTCGTCCTGTATCGTGACGCCCCCACCCTGACCCCGCCCCCGCTCGGGGGCGGGCTTGAGTGGGTTTTGGGGCCGCCCTGCGGCAAAACCCACTTTATCCCCCTCTCGCCCTGCGGAGAGGGGGCAGGGGGTGAGGGTGCCTTCCCAGACGCACCGTCGTTCTGCACGGGCCGGGCTGCCCGCTCCGGGGCGTTTCGCAGAGCGTCGACTCCGCCAAATTTGGAATCGCTGGAAAGCTATGGGGCCGCATCCCAGGAAGCTGCTCGAACAGGTGGATGCCGCCATCCGCCTCCGGCGCACGACTGACCTGCAAGAGCGGTTGCGCAGCCCTGTTCGGCAGGGCTGCGGCCGCGACGCACTATTCGTAGCGGAAGCGTTTGACGCCGATGAAGAAGAACAGGGCGGCCGAGGCCAGCATGTAGCCGATGGCCGGCAGGACCGCGAAGTCCCGGCCGCGCACCGCCAGGTCGGTCAGCGCCTGCATGGCCCAGGTCATGGGCAGGATGTGCACGACCGTCTGCATGACGGGCGGGAAGAGCCNCAGCGGCCAGAGGCAGCCGCTGAGCAGGCCCAGGACCATGCCCAGCATGATGCTCAGCCCGTTGGCCTGGCTCTCGGTCTTGACGAACGCGCCCAGCATGACGCCCATGGCCACCGACGACAGGCCAAAGGCCAGCAGCACCCCAGCACCGCCAGNCGGCGGGCCCAGACNGATGTTCATCACCAACGCGCCGAAGCCGACCAGCAGCAGCATCTGCACGATGCCGGCGCCGTACTGGCTGACGACCGTGCCCAGCAGGTAGGTCGGCGTGCTGGTGGGCGTGGTTAGCAGGCGCTTCAGGGTGCCGGTGGCCCGCTCGTAGGCCATCATGCCGGCCGTGCCCAGCAGCGGGATGAACACCCAGATCAGCATCTGGCCGGCCGTGCCCTGCACCGCGCCGTTGTACTGCTCCTGCTCCTGCTGCACCGNCGCCACGGCCAGGCGCGGCGGCGCGCTGGCAAAGAGGCCTTGGGCCGCGGCCAGGCTGGCGTCGAAGTAGGCCGTGCGTTCAGCCTCGCCGGCGAAGGGGCGCACCCGCTCGGCCGCCGCGACGCTGCCGTCGGCCGCGGCCAGCGCCTGGCTGACCGGGCGCGCCTGGATGGCCTGTTGGGCGGCCAGGCCGCTGGCGTTGGTCGGTTCCAGGCGCAGGTCCAGGGTCACCGGTTGGCCGGCGCGCAGGCTGGCCGCGAAACCGGCCGGGATGGTCAGCAGCGCCGGCGCGCCGCCGTCGAACTGCGCGGCCGCGGCCGCGGCGTCCAGCGTCACCGGGCGGACACTCTGGGAGCCGGCCAGCGTCTGCACCAGCTCCTGGCTCAGCGTTGTGGCGTCCTGGTCGACCACCAGGACCACGATGCGGTTGTCGCCGTCGCCGCCCTGGCCGCTGGCAAAGCCGGAGACGATGAACGCGAAGATCACCGGCAGGACGATGAAGAAGAGCAGCTCCATGGGTGTGGCGAAGCGCACCAACAGGTCTTTCCAGGCGATGCCCAATACTCTGCGCATGATCTCACCTCTGCAAGAAGCCCTTGCGGTTGAACAGAACGACGGAGACGCCCAGCAGCACGGCGCCCATCAGCAGCAGTGCGGCGATGTCGGGCGCGATATCGGCCAGGTTGCCNNGCCGCGCCAGGGTGGTGAAGCCTGCCATGGCCCAGGCGTTGGNGGTGATCTTGCCCAGCGTGCCCAACACGCCGGGGGCAGCGCCGCCGAAGAAGCTGCCGCCCAAGACGCCGAAGAGCAGCATCATGGCCATGCCCAGGTTGGCCACCTGGCTGGGGTNTTTGGCCACCGCGGCCAGCAGCAGCCCCCAGCCGGCCGCGCCCACTACCGCGGCCAGCACGATGGCGACCACGCCCAGCGGGTCGCCCCAGTTCAGCCGGAAGAGCAGCGTGCTGGCCAGGATCAGGATGAACATCTGCGCCGCGCCCACCAGGTAGACGCCGGTGATCTTGCCCACCAGGATCGGGCNCGCCGGGGTGGCGGTGCTCAGCATACGGGCCAGGGTGCCGTCGCGGCGCTCCACCAGGATGCTGCGGCTGCCCAGGCTGACGGTGAACATCAGGAAGACCAGCGCCATGCCGGGCGCCAGCAGCAGCAGCGGGTTGAAGTCGTTGGTGCGCTCCGCGGCCGCAGCGTGACGCTGCACGCGGATCAGCGGCTCGGCGGCCAGGCTGGCCTGCTCCTGGCCGATCTGCTGCGCCANGGCGGGGACGTCCTGTGGCGCGATCAGCCCGCCGCGCAAGAGCTGTTCGATGGCCACCTGTCCGCCCACGCGGCCGGCCTCGACCCGCTCCANAAAGCCCTGTACGATGGACTCGACCACGCCGGCGCTGATGGGCCGGCCGGGGTTTTNGTAGACCTCGATGGCCACCGCCGCGGGGCAACNGCCGCCCTCGGCCGGGATGATGCTGGCGGTGAAGCCGGCCGGGATGAGGACCGCGGCCGCGACCTGGTCGGACTCGACCGCGCTGCGGGCCGTGGCCTCGTCGGTCTCCACCCGTGCGGCCAGCAGGTCGTCCAGGTCGGCCGAGGTGAGCAGTTGCGCCAGCGCGTCGCCCAACTGGCCGCCGTCCCGGTTGACCACGACCACGGGCAGTTGGCTGATGCCGCCGCCGCTGGAGAANNCGCCGGTGATCAGCCCCATGCCCAGGGTCAGGGCAAAGGGCGCGGCCAGCATCAGGATCAACGCCGCCCGGTCGCGGAATATCAAACGCAGGTCTTTCCAGCCGATGGCGAATAGTTTGGTCATGATATTGCTCCCGATGAGCGGCGAACAGTAATCAGTTCTGGAACTGTTCACCGTTTACTGTTCACTGAGCACCCTCAGTCCCGCAGCGCCCGCCCCGTCAGGTGCAGGAACACCGCCTCCAGGTTCGGCTCCTCGATCTCCACCGAGCGGATCTTGAAGCCGAGGCGGTCGGCCTGGGCGAAGACGGGCGGGATCGCTTCCTGAGCTTCGGGGACGATCAGGACGATCTGGTGGTCGGCCGTGGTCACCTGGCGCACGTCGGGCAGGGCCTGCAGGGCCGCGATGAACGGCCCGGCCTCCTGGCCTTCGGGCAGGTGCAGGCGCAGCGCGTCCATCTGGCCCACCATCTGCGTCGGCTCCTGCTGCGTGCCCAGCGCGATCAGCCTGCCGTGGTCGATGATGCCGACGCGTTGCGACAGCTCCTGCGCCTCTTCCATGTAGTGGGTGGTGTAGAGCACGGTCATGCCCTGGCGGTTGAGCGCCTTAACGCTGTCCAGGATGTTGCGCCGGCTCTGGGGGTCGATGCCCACGGTGGGTTCGTCCATGAAGAGCAGGCGCGGCCGGTGCAGCAGCCCCACGGCGATGTTGATGCGCCGCTTCATGCCGCCGGAGTAGGTCTTGACCCGCTGCTTGGCCTTGTCGGCCAGGCCCACCTCCTCCAGCACCTCGGCGATGCGCTGTTTCAGCGCCGCGCCGCCCATGCCGTACATGCGGCCCCAGAACTGCAGGTTCTCCAGCGCGCTCAGCTCTTCGTACAGGGCGATGTCCTGCGGCACCACGCCGATGATCTTTTTCGCCGCCATAGGGTCGCGGGTCACCGAGTGGCCGCCGATGAACGCGTCCCNCTGCGTGGGGACCAGCAGGCAGGAGAGCATGGAGATGGTGGTGGTTTTGCCCGCGCCGTTGGGCCAGCAGGCTGAACACCTCCCCTCCTCGATGGCGAAGCTGACGTCATCTACCGCGGTGAAACCGTTGAACTTCTTGACCAGGTTGTGTGCTTCGAGAATAGGTGGCATCGTGATGATCTCCAGTCACAAAGGCTTAGGCTGTGAAGCGTAAGAGGCGAGACGGTTTGCCCATCAGCCTTCACGCGTCACTTCTCATGTCCATATCGGGGTGCTACCTGGAGTGTGGCACATTGCCGGTCATAGCGCACAGTGCCATAAGTCATGCACCGGGTCATGTGCCCGTACCATTCTCCCGTTTGCCGTGCGCGATCCACACTGTGCGCCCCAGCCGCATGGCACGTGCAGCGCTTGCATTTCGTGGGAAGTCGTGTATGATTTGGGCAGTCCCATCGGGACGGGGTGCGGTGCGGTGTATACGAGTCTTGCCTGGGGCCGAGCGAGAGGCCAGAACCCAGGCCCAGACGACCATTAGCGCCCCTGGCACGACCAGCCCCGTCCAAATCACCATGATAAGGTGGCCCCAGGGGTCGGATGAACATCGAACATACACCGGTCATGCCGGATGAGTTGACAGATATCAGACTGCGGTTGGCGGCCACACTGGCGCCCCAAACGGCCGACCAGACCGCGGCGGCCTTGGCCGCCGGCCTGGCCGCCTACGAAACGGCCCGGCTGGACGGCCTCTGCAGTGACGGCGTGGGAATGCGCGGGGAGGCCGCACGCCACACCCTGGCCCGCGAGAGGGCCGGTGAAGAGTAACCGCATGGCGGAAAGTACACCCTTGACCGACGCCAGCGGTGAGAGCCTGCCGCAGAGTCCCCTCTTGCGCAATTTGNNAGCGCCGCCCAGGTGCGCAGTACTGCAGGCGGCGCGGTCACGTAAGGTTGTGCGTGACAGTTTCCTCTTCCAGCAGGGTGANCCCGCGACAACCCTCTACCTACTGCTCACGGGCCGTATGCGCATTCTGCAAGTCACCCCCGACGGTCAACAGGTGCTGCTGCGCGTCGTCACGCCGGGCGAGCTGTGCGGCAGCGTCGGGTTACTGGAGAACACCGTCTATCCGACCTCCGCGNNGGCGGTGGAGGAGTGCACCGCCCTGGGTTGGGATATTGCGACCATGGCCCGGCTGATGGAGCGGTTCCCGCCACTGGCCCTCAACGCGCTACGCCTGCTGGCCAACCTCCTACAGAACCAGCAGGACAGCTACCGNCGGCTGGCCACGGAGCGGGTCGAGCGCCGGGTGGCGCGTGCCCTGTTGCGTCTCACCCGCCAGACGGGCCGCCGGGTCGAGCGCGGCGTACTGATCGACTTTCCNCTCTCGCGCGANGACCTGGCCGAGATGACCGGGGCCACCCTCTTCACCGTCAGCCGTATCCTCAGCGGTTGGGAGCGTCANGGGGTGATCGAATCGGGCCGCCAGCGCATCCTCATCCGCCGCCCGCACAGCCTGGTCGCCATTGCCGAGGATCTGCCATCCGACCAGCCGTTGGAAACGCCCTGATGGACCAGTTCGCGAAGTCTACATGAAAACGATTTGGGCCGTCGAATCCACGAATGAGGACGGTCTTACTGGCTGGGCGGGTCAGCCCGTTGCGCAATCTCGGTGGCCGCGGGCAGAGGCGTGACAGATTGCGATTGCCACGGCCAGCGCCCCTCCATCTCCACCACCAGCGCCCAGCTCAGGAAGGTGCGGATGAGAACCAGCAAGCCCAGCACGAACACGCTCTCCATGGTGGCCTCCAGCGCCACGGTGTGGATGACGTCGGCCGCCACCAGCACCTCCAGGCCCAGCAACAGCGCCTTGCCCAGGCTGATCTTGAGCTTGTGGTAGAGCAGGTCGCGCTCCCGGTCCAGAACAAGATCCACCAGGTAACGCAGCAGCGCGATCAGGATGGCGCTGACGATGATTGCCACCGCCAGCACCTCGATGAAGACCGCCGCCCGTTCGATCCAGTCGAGGACCGGATTGGCCTGGCCGGCAGAGAAGAGAACCCTCAGCATGGTTTTACCCCATCAACCCGGTCACACCTTTGGCCAGGAACCAGAGGCCAAAGACCAGCGACACGCCGATCAGGATCGGCCGGTTGTTGCGCTCCAGCCAGCCCTGCGCCGCGCGCGGCTTGTCCGCCCGCTGCGGCGCGCGTAGGCCAGAAGCGGCAGCAGCACGAACATCTGGACCACCAGGGTATAGAACAGATAGACCGCAGCCGCGGTTGCGGCGCCCAACGCCGCGCCCTGGATCAGGTCGATGGCCGTCAATGTCAGGACCAACTGCTTGACGTCGACGGCCATGATGGCAGCGCCCGCGCCAGGGCCTTGAGGGAGGAAAGCCGGCCGGCGCGGCCATCCACTGCGGCGTCGGCTCGTCGGGGTCGGGCTGTTTGCGCCATTTTTGAAGGCCGCCAGCAGCAGCAGGAGGCCCACCACCAGCAGCAGCGTGGCGGCGATGAGCGCGGGCCGTCGGCGGGGTAGGCCTCTGCGGCGGCGCCGAACACCCAGCCGAAGAGCACGCCCTGCGCCAGGCGCACAGCCAGCAGGCCGGCCACGAAGGCGATGGCTGTGCGCAGCCCACCCTCGCCCAACAGCACCAGCAGCAAGAGGATGGGGTAGAGCGGCACCAACGCCGCGGCCAGGATCAGCGGCAGAAGATCGAGGAGGAGGCTTACGGCATCACCGCCTTCATCTGCGCTTGCAGATCTTGCAGCGCCTGCTGGCTGACGACCANGAACCCCTCGGTCGGCCGGTCCAGGTCGACAATCAGCGCCAACACCAGCGAGAACACAACCACCAGCACGATCAGGGTGAGCCAGTTTCTGCGCTCGCTGTAGCTGGTCTGTATCCCTATCAGCGCCATGGAGAGCATGGCAACGACGTAGATGCCCAACCAGAGGTCGCCAGGCAGGCGTGAGCCACCACNCGCCATGACCCGCTGGTTATGGACGTTGATCATATCGTTTAGCGCCTCGACATAGAGGGGCAGGGTGGCGGACTGGCTATCGGCCCAGGCCAGCGGCTCGGCCTGCCGCCAGAGCGCGTACTGGATCTCTTCTGAGCGTGCCCGCGNCCTGGCCGAGCTGAACAGTCCCTTCTGCGCGGCCAGCCGAAGTTCGACGTATTCGCGCAGCAAGACCCGGGCTTCCGTNNGCGTCGGCTGATCGATGAAACCGGCGTACAGAAAGGCGGTGCTGATGGCGTTGGCTTCGTCAACCACCAGNNCGCGTTGGTTGTCGAAACGCTGCAAGGCCATGCCGGTCAGAAAGGCCAGCAGGAAGGCCAGCAGGCCGAGCACCGCGGCGGCGATCGCGCCCACCGGCCCTTCCTTTTCGACGTGAGTGAAATGCTGCCAGGCCCGACCCAGGCGGAATCCCAACTCGATGGCCAGCAAAGCCAGCAGAACAGTGCCGACCAGGATTACCCATAGCGGTAGCCAGTCAAGCAGTGTGTTTGGGATCATCGTGCCTTACCGAGATTCTGAATGGCCCGTGCATCGCGTTAGACGACTTCACTGACCGGGTCCTTGCGACCCAGGATAGTGTAGGTGACGATGACCACGCCAATGATGAGCAGGATCCAGCCGCTGACCGCCGGCAGGTTGACGCTGTCGCGGAGGAAAAGGATGATCAGGCCCCAGAGCAGCAGCGCACCGCTGACAATCACCGGACCCCAGGCAAAGGCTCTACCTTCGCGCTGAAACAGACTGTGGAACAGACCCATGCCGCCGAAGGCGATGAGGCCGATGGCCAGGATGGTGTAGCCCAAGCTCAGGTCGCCAATGCCGAACAGGCCCATCAGCAGCAGCGCACCGCCGAAGACCAGGCCGACGATGCCGCGGAACAATAGCAGGCTGCTCTTGCCGGGCCGCCGCACGATGATACCGCGCACGGTGTAAATGGCTCGGTAACCAACAGATAGATAGCGGTCAGTAAACCCACAAGGAATATGGCCGAGTTGGGGTCGATCAGCAGGAATAGACCGGCGCCTACGGCCACCAGACCCTGGATCAGGGTGAGCCACCAAGGGCTATTTTTGGACATGATAAAGAGCCTCCTTAAGAATGAACGGACGAATTGACAACGGGCACGCAGTGCCGCTTGGATTGTAGCCGAGTCAGCCACACAAGGCAAGACACGGGGTCCCATCGCAACGAAGGGGTACTCTCCGGCGGGTGATGGTATAATAACGGCCAACACCTTGACTACACCAGCCTGTTTTCGATGCCTCAAACTACAGGTGTTGTCAGACACGGCTCAGGAGATACTGTGACAGCACATACATCAGACACTTCGACCAGGCGGCTGGAGATCATCGCCGCCATCATCCTCTCGCTGGCCAGCCTGTTGACGGCTTGGAGCAGCTATCAGGCCGCTCAGTGGTCGCGCACCCAGTCCATCAAAAGCAACAGCGCAGTTACCCGGATGGTCGAGAGCAGCCAATTCTCCACCCTCGCGTCCCAGGATGCGCTGGTGGATGTGATTACGTTCACTGGCTGGCTTGAAGCGATGAGCACCGGAGACCAGGTACTGGCCGACTTCTACCGCGCGCTTCCGGACGGAGTTCATGCCAGCCTTCGAGGCATGGGTGGCGCTCAAGCCGCTGCAGAACCCGGAGGCGCCCTCGTCTCCCTTCGCGATGGCTAATTACAACCCGGCGAACCGCCAGGCCGCCGCGACCAGGCAGGACGAAGCTGCCGTATTGCAGGCAGAAAGCCGCGGCGGCTGAATATGCCGGCTCTACGTGCGTAACACACTCTTCCTGGCGTCGGCATTGTTTTTCATCGGTATGTCGCGCACGTTCACGGCCTACAAGGTGCGGCTGGCGTTGGAGATTCTGGCGGCAATTCTGCTGGTGATCGGCCTCGTCAACACATTCAGCGTGCCGACAGCCTGACCAGACAGACGTAGCCGTTCCTGCCCAGGCTCAGCACCCCACGCAGACGGTAAACCGCACACCGGCCAACTCCTCGCGTGACATCCAAAAACTGAGCAGTGACCACGATGGCTGGGCCATGCCGAAGCCAGCAAAAGGGTTGTGGTCACAACCACAACCCTTACAGAGCTGACGCGAGAACCCCGTGCGACCGCGTTACGCGCTACGCAGGCGGAAGGCGACGACGATCAGGAAAAGACCGCCGATCAGCAGCCAGATACCGATCACCAGGGGCAGGCCCATCGCGGTGGTAATCGGGTTAGCCAGGATAATGAAGCCAAAGATCAGGGTCAGAACGCCCAGAACACCCGCGCCCAGGCCCGCGCCGCGGAAGGCGGCAACCAGCATGGTGATCCCGTACACGATGCCCAGGAAGCCGATGATCCACGCAAAGGCCACGCCCACCATCGCGGTGGTCAGGAGCCGCTCAAGGCTCGTGGCATTCGCGAAACCGCCGATGATCATACCGCCGGCCAGGATGCCGATGATACCGGTGAAAAGCTTCCAGCCCCAGGCGGTGCGGTCACGGAAGAGACCGATCAAGTCGATGATGCCGAGGAACAACCAGTAGATGCCCAGGACCAGTACAGCGGTCTTGGACGTGGCGACCGGGCGCATCAGNNGAAGAGCGCCAATGATGATGGACAGGATGCCCTGAACCAGTGGGAACCACCACCTCATGGGCCGGGGCGCAGCGAACGCATCTGCAGTCATCAGATAACTCCTTTTTCCAGAAAAGACAGTGATCGATAACGGATCACCAGGGCGGATATGAGCAGCCTGACCATCGTATCAGGTGCTCTGTGCGGATATAAGGGAGTATACCTGAATTCGGCAAAAACACAACCCTCAATAGCTTCCTGCGTGTTGCACTTCGTACGTCAAGATCACAAAAACATCGCCATGCCGTTGCACGTCAACCAGCTTCAAGGGCGGTGTAACAATCCGGTGCGGCAACAGCGGCGCACCGGAACCGAGCATGACCGGAGCGACGCTGAGGATGATCTCGTCGAGCAGGCCGTGCGCATGGAACTGGCCCACGAGATCGCCCCCACCGACGAGCCAGACGTTTTGGCCGCCGGCCACCTTCACCATCGCAGCATGCACGGACGCGACATCACCCTGGACGAAGCGAATGTCGGCGCCAGCCACCGCCGGCTGCCGGCGGCGGCTGAACACCCAGGTTGGAATTTGATACGGCCACCTCTCGGGATGAGCGATGAGTTGCTCGTGCTCGATCAACCACTCGTAAGTAGTCGGCCCCATGGCCACAGCCCCAACCTGTTCGATGAAACGCGGGTAATCGCCCTTCATGCTCTCGATCTCCCCGAACTGAAAGAGCCAGTCGAGGGAGTTGTCACGGTCGGCAATCCAACCGTCGATGCTGGTTGCGGTGTAGTATTGCGTTTTCATCGGTTCAAGCACACGAAAAACACGCGCCAGCCGCACAACTACTGGTTTCTGATCTCATGCGCGAACTCGTCGCTGATGCGGATTACCCAATTGGCAACGTCGCTGTCGGGTAGGATGGCATCGGGCTTGTACAGGATTTCTGCCCCGTTATGGGCTACCGCCTGGANTCCGCGACCGATGATGTTCTTTTGGAACATCTCGTCATACGCGACCAGAACGGGGATGACGATGGCGCTGTGTTTACTTGCGAGCACCGCGCTGATCGCTTTCGTGGTCTCTTCCGGGTTGTAATGCACGATGTGTCCGCACCATCCGTAGCTGTACGCACCGATGCCGGTATTCTGTTCCACGTATTGTGCGACTTTGGAGAAGAGTTCTTGCCATTCCCGGTCATAGGCTGTGTCACCGTAGCCGATGAGGACCAGTCCCTCATCTTGCGGGTGCGATGACAGGCTCCGACTGCGGCGCAATACATNTTTCTGCAGTACATCGGTAAAATCGAGCAGGGGCGTGATGTGGGTCTTGGCGTTGGGTGTATAACATTCAATGTTTTCGGCCCGGAGACTTTCGATGANGGGATCCTGCTTTTGACCGACGATAGTCGGGATATCGTCGAAGGAGTGAGAGCTGACGGTCAAGAATATCGGCACGATGATGACATCGGTGAAGCCTTCGGCGTCGAACGCTTTCAGCTGGGAGGCGATGGACGGCTCAGTATATTCCATGTGTGCGGTTTTGATACCTTCGATAAGGCCGCCAGCCGTAATTGGTTCCCGCACATCGGTTTCGAGATCCAGGAGGGTCTGTCGCCATGTCGGTGAATGCGAGCCGTGGTTTACCAGGAGTAAACCGATTTTGTGTGTGTCCATAGTGGTTTTCCTTTACTTCCCGTGCATCAGCGCGGGTTGCGCAATCTGGATGTGCGCGAAGGTGGTCTGCGAGAGAACTGGCCTCGCAGACCGCCTTGACCACGGCACTGGCGTGCTTCGATCTGGCTCAGGCCGCGGAACGTCCGATGCGCACCCGCCAGGCCTCCGGCCCTGCTCCAGGTAGTCCCAGGTGAACTGGCCGGCCAGCTCTGCCTGGAACTGGTAGTACAACGGCTTGGGGTTGTGGTCGTTGACCAGCACGAAGCCCTCACCTGGGCAACGCTTCGAACTTTTCAGAAGATCATGGGGTGACGGTACATGGGCGGAATGGTGCGAATGTCCAACGTCGGTTCGTTGCTCATGTGAAATGAACTCCTTACAAGGTATGATTTACCAGGGCCGCACGGACGGTGTCCGCACGGCATTCCCGGTTGGGTAACGTTGTTGATGGTGCGCCATGGGCCAGCCGCCCGCGAGCCGCACACACGGCACGTTGCGGGGTCGATCAGGCTACCGCGACCGGCGCGGCCTGGGCCACCGACTCTTTGCGAACCAGATAGTGGTACTCACGACGCCAGAAGGGGCCGCTGCCCTCGGCGTGCAGCAGGGTATTGCCCGAACGCGCGGCCCCCGCAGCTCGCGCTGTGACGCCGCGTCGGTGCTGAGGATGGCCAGGGTCTCACCCGGCGCCAGGCTCTCCATCATCTCCAGGAGCTGCACGAAGCCCGCCGCGCAGTTGCTGCCACGGTTGTCGAGGGTTTGGGTAGGGGTTGGAGCTACGGTCATGGTGTCACCTCGGGATTGTTGGGCGTGTACAGGTCGTCCAGGTTGCACATGCCGGCGATGGGCGAGCAGGCCCGCCACATCGGGCAGGTGATGAAAACGCCGACCAGCACAACGATGAGCACGATCTTGACCAGGATCAGCCGGCCAAAGGGTGAGGTCAGCAGTGCGCTGGGGTTGAGGCCAACGTAAGGGTAGGCCTGCACCAGGCCAGTGATGATCAGCGTGGGCAGGATGATGCGCACCGCCACCCGGAAACGTTCGAGCTGCTGGCTGGAAGCCACCACCACCGGGANGGAGACGATGCCGGCCGCGGGGACCGCGATGAAGATGTTCCACAGCGCACCACCAAACCACAGCCCNNAAGCGGCCAGGTGCAACCCGCGCACCGCCAGGGGCAGCGNCCTGCCCCNCTGCGCTAACGTCACATCGAACGCGGCCTGCACCAGCGCGTCGAGCAGCAGCAAACCCAGCGCCAACCGGGCCAGCGGCTGTTGGCTGTAGGGGTTTTCCACCTGCCGACCAAAGGCAAACCAGCCGGCCGTCAGGCCGATCCCCAGCAGCAGCGCGGCATCGACCCATACCAACCAGCCCANCGCCCCACGCGCTGAAGCGCGGTCCAACAGCGCCGTGAGCAGGAACAGCGGCAGCGCCACCTGCACAATACGGCGAAACGCGCCTGCGATACGCTCGCGAAACGCAAAGTAGGATTGTTGGGCCGGCTTCGCCGCCGGGCGGATGAACAGCCCCATCCACATGAAACCGCCGGTCAGCGCGGCAAAGGCGATCAGGTGCAGCCAGCGTACCGCTACGGGNNCTACTGCTCCGGCGCCGTGGGTAGTCATGGTCAACCAGGTGCCGACCAGCGAGGCGATGGTGATCACCGTCAGCGCCACCTTGGGCAGCATATACTTGTCCAGCAGGTGGGTCGTGGCCGTGGTGGGCGCAGACGAAGGAACAACGCTCATGATATCACCCTCCCCAGGTGTGTGAGAGACCAACCGTGCGGCGTGCGGTGCCCCGCAGATGCTCAGAGCAGCCCCGACGGCGGGTATCGGCCCGCGTCGTGTTGGTCTTCCGTTTCATGGCCCCCATGATAACCCAGACGCGCCCCCGTCTTTGACCTAGATCAAGCGCGGCCTTCTGATACACCACGCAGGGTGATTCAACCCCTACGCACCGGCATAACACCAGGAGCCTGCCCACCCCCAACCCAACCGTTCGCCCTGAGATCGTCGAAGGGCGAGTTTATCCACCTGGCAAGCTTGGGCTTCCATCGTTCGGCAAACTCACGACTGGCTCGAACGGACGGACCTTCCCGCGCCGGGATGGTGCGCCCAACTCGTGTAGCACGTCATGATTTGGCTGGTTCAGACCCCGGCACTACAATGGGTCAAGATTCCCCCACGATTCATGTACAGAGGAGTCATAAGATGATGGAGTATCGCCGACTCGGCAGCGCCGGCCTGAAGGTTTCGGCGCTCTCGATTGGAGCCTGGGTGACGTTTGGTAACCAAATCGACGATGGCGCGGCCCGCGCCATTTTGCTGGCCGCGTACGAACATGGCGTCAACTTCTTCGACAACGCCGAAGCCTATGCCAACGGTCAGGCCGAAATCGTCATGGGCAGGGCGCTCAAAGACCTGCGCCGTGAAGACCTGGTCATCTCCAGCAAGGTGTTCTGNGGNGGCAAGGGTCCCAACGACGAAGGTCTCAGCCGCAAACATATTATGGAGGCCTGCCACAATGCGCTGAAGCGCCTGCAGGTCGATTACCTCGACCTCTTCTTCTGTCACCGGCCCGACTTCGACACGCCGGTGGAGGAAACCGTGCGCGCGATGGACGACCTGATCCACCAGGGCAAGGTCCTCTACTGGGGTACCAGCGAATGGCCGGCTGACCGCATCATGCAGGCCCACGGCATCGCGCGCCAGTACGGACTCTACCCGCCGCAGATGGAACAGCCGCAGTACAACCTGTTCGTGCGCGAACGCGTCGAGCGGGAGTACGCCCGCCTGTACCACGAAATCGGTCTGGGCACAACGATCTGGGCNCCGCTGGCGTCGGGCGTTTTGACCGGCAAATACAACGCAGGAATTCCGGCTGGTTCGCGGGCCACCCTCGGAGGCTATGAATGGCTGCGTACGGAAGTGATCACCGAGGAGCGCATCGCGCGGTCNAAGCAGCTGGCGCCGATTGCGGACGGCCTGGGGGCAACGCTGCCCCAGTTGGCCATCGCCTGGTGCCTCAAGAACCCCAACATCAGCACGGTCATCACCGGCGCCAGCCGCGTCGAACAGGTGCACCAAAACATGCAGGCGCTGGCGTACGTGCCCCAATTGACCGATGACATCATGGCGGCGATCGAGGCGATTCTGGGCAACAAACCCCAGGCGTAACCTCGTTCGATTTTGCGGCGGCGGACGCCGGCCGGTGACCCGTGCGGCGCGTGGGCGGGTGTGGTTCTGTTCGGGCTGAGATGACAATCACGCGCTTTTTGTGTATAATGCGTTCATCATCCCTGACCCAGTACACCGAGATCCACGCTCATGCGATTCTCCAGTTTACATGGCCGTCTGACCGGGCTGTTTTTTAGCTTCTTTCTGCTGGTGAGTGTCTCAGCGACCGTCACGTTTTGGTCGTTGAGCACCCAGAGCCAGGACGCGCTGCTCATCAACCTGGCTGGCCGGCAGCGTATGCTCATCCAGCAGGTGACGCGCCTGGCCGTGCAGTTGGAGCAGGGGCAGGAACCAGCGGCGTCGGCCCTGCTGNNTACGATGCGCGCCATGCTGGAGCACACGCTGTCCGCGCTGCGCCACGGGGGCGAGGTCACCCGCGGGCAAACCGTCACCGTGCCGGCCGCCCGTCAGCCGCAACTGNNCGCGGCGCTCGACCAGATGAGCCGCGCCTGGCCGCCCTTNCGCCGCGGGCTGGATACGCTGCTGCAGGCCGCGCCCACAGCCCAACCCGTGGCNGCGGCCGCCCAGGCCATCGCCGTGCGGTCCGATTCCCTCTTGGCGCAGGCCGGCGCGGTGGTTCAGCTCTACCAGGACAGTGCAACGGCCAAACTCAACTTGCTGCGCACCCTGCAGGCCATCTTCCTGGCCAGCGCCCTCCTGCTCCTGGCCCTGGCTGGCTGGTTGGTGCGCGGCTGGCTGCTNCACCCCTTGCATCAACTCGACCGCGCAGCCGAACGCATCGGCGGCGATGACCTGACGACGCCGGTACAGGTGACTGGCCCGCAGGAGATCGCGCTGCTGGCCCGTACCATGGAGGTGATGCGCNNCCGCCTGCAGGCCTCACGCGCCGACCTGCTGCAACTGACCGATAGCCTGGAGGCACGCGTCGCCCAGCGCACCGCGGAACTCGGCGCGCTCAACGAGGTCAGCCGTGAGATCTCCGCGCAGCTCGACGTGCAACACGTTCTGAACTCGGTCACGGGTAAGGCCCACGGCCTGCTGGGGGCGGATATGGCCGTGCTCTGCCTGCTGGACGAGCAGGGCGACTGGCTGCACTTGCGTTCGCTGAGCGGGCCGCCGGAGGCCGTANNCGTGCCGGGCGTGGCGGCTGAGCAGGGCGTGGCGCCACAGGTGCTCAGCGCCAACGGCGCGCTGGCCTGCGGCAGCGGCCAATGCAGCGGCGCCTGCCAGATGTTGAGCGAGGCGTACCGCGCCAGCCACCTGGCCGCGCCGCTCCGTGTGGGCGACCGCGTGGTCGGTGCGCTGTGTGTGGGCAGCCCGCAGGCCAACCGCTTCTCCGGCGAGTCGGCCGAAATCCTGGCCAAGCTGGCCAACACCGCGGCCGTAGCCCTGGAGAACGCCCGCCTCTACGCCCAGGCCGAACGGGTGGCCACCCTGGAGGAGCGCAGCCGCATCGCCGCCGAGATGCACGATGGGCTGGGCCAGACCTTGAGCTATCTGGGGCTGATGACCGACCAGGTGGTCGACTTCCTGGCGCAGGGTCAGGATGCGGACGCGCTGGAACGGCTGCACGCCNNACGCACGACCATCGAACAGGCCACCGGCGAAGTGCGGCGGGCCATCGGTCATCTGTTGGATGAGGCGCCGGCCGCCCTGACCTGACGGCCCGGCTGCGCGCTGGCCGCTGAATATGGGCAGGAGAACGGCCCGACGGTGCATTGGGAGACGACGGTTGCCGCGGCGCCGCGCGCGCGCNNGGAGACCGAACAGGTACTGAACATCGCCCGCGAAGCACTGCACAACGCCACCCGTCACGCGGACGCGCAGACGGTGACGCTGCGGCTCGATCGGCTGAATGGGTCTTACGTCATGCTGGTGGAGGACGACGGTCANGGGTTCGACCCAACTCTACCGGCGCCCAACGGCCACTTTGGACTCAAGGTGATGCAGGCGCGNCAGCACATTGCCGGCCAGCTGCGAGTCGACTCAGCGCCCGGCCGCGGNACCCGGGTAACGCTGGTGTGGCCGGCGCACGAGGAGGTTTGACGCCATGGCGCGTGCCCGTGTGCTGCTGGCCGATGACCACGCCCTCTTTCGCGAAGGGTTGGCCGGTATCCTGGCCGCCCAGCCCGACCTGGAAGTGGTGGGTGAGGCGNNCGACGGCTTCGAGGCCGTGGTCAAGGCGCAGGCACTGCAGCCCGACCTGGTGTTGATGGATGTGCAGATGCCGGGCATGGATGGGCTGGAGGCGACGCGTCAGATCCGGCAGGCCCGGCCGGAGACGGTCATTGTTATGCTGACCGTACGTGACGACGACGACAAGCTGTTCACGGCGTTGAAGTACGGCGCACAGGGCTATTTACTCAAGGATATTCGAGCGGCCGACATGCTGGCGCTGCTGCGCGGTGCGCTGCGCGGCGAGGCCGCCCTCAGCCCGCGCATGGCCGGCCTGGTGCTGGACGAGTTCCGCCGCCTGAGCCGTCAGGCGCCGTCGGAGGAGCAGGAGAGCGAAGCGGCCCTGACCCGACGGGAACAAGAGGTGCTGGAACTGGCGCGCGGCGCCAGTGACAAAGAGATCGCCGAAGCGCTGGTGATCAGCCTTTACACCGTCAAGAGCCACATGCGCAACATCCTGGGCAAACTGCAGGTCAGTAGCCGGCAGGAAGCGGCGCGCCTGGCACGACGTAAGGGTTTGGTGTGGTCGCGTGACCAGCAGTTTGTCGGAGAGAGCTTGTTCGCGTGAATGCAGCCACAACATGCTGTACCGCAATCGCTGCCGGCTACTACATGTCGCGCCGCGCCTGCTAGCAAGGCGATCTCTCCGACAAACTGCTAGCGCGACAGGTTCTCGATGTCGATGTGCGGCAGTTCGTCGGCCGGCGTGATTCCCAGTACCTGCGTGTAGAAGGTCAACTCAGCCTGCAGGGCGTGGATGATGTTTTCGGCGCGACGGAAGCCGTGGCCCTCGCCCGCGTACGTGATGTGCGCCACGGGGATGCCCTTCTGGCGCAGTACATCCACCATCATCTCGGCCTGGTTGGGCAGTACAACCTTGTCGTCCAGACCCTGGAAGAAAATCGTCGGACTGCTGAGTTGGGCGGCGTGCGTCAGCGGGGAACGCGCCAGGTAGAGGTCGCGGCGTTCAGGGTAGGGGCCGATCAGCCAGTCCAGGTAGCGCGATTCAANTTTGTGCGTCTCCAGCGCCAGCGCCTCGACGTTGCTCACCCCGTAATAACTGGCGCCGGCGGCGAAGGCATCTGACGAAACCAGCGCCATCAGCGTGGTGTAGCCGCCGGCGCTGCCGCCGCGGATCAGCAGCCGGTCACCGTCGATCCGTCCCTGCCCGGCCAGCCAGCGTGCACCGGCGATGCAGTCCTCCACGTCAGCGATTCCCCACTGCCCGTTGAGCAGCTCACGGTAGCGCCGCCCGTAACCGGTGCTGCCGCGGTAGTTGACGTCGAGCACGCCAAAGCCGCGGCTCGTCCAGAACTGAATTTCGAGGTTGAGTGCACCGTTGACGGCCGCGGTTGGCCCGCCGTGGCTGCGGACGATGAGCGGCGGCAGTTCACCGCNGGGCGCCCGGTAGTGCGGATTGCGCGGCGTAGTAAAAGCGTGCGCGGTGGCGCCGTCGCCCGTGGGGAACGAGATCACCTCGGGTAGCGAGACGAAGGCGGCATCGACCTCCAGAGTCGAGGCGGAGCGCAGTACGTGCGGTGCACCGTCGGCAAGGTCGAGCCGTACGACCGCCGTGCTCTCGGTCGGCGTCCCGGCGATGAAGGCCGCGTACCCGGCATGAACNNCTGTAGGGCGCACTGTGGCGAAGGTGTATAGCGGCGTCAACCTTCCGCCCACCAGGTCGAGGCGGGCGACGGTCGTGCTGCCCTCGCGCGTATAGGCGCAGACCGCGGTATCCGCGTCGGCGAAGCCGTAGGTCGTCATCGCCAGGCCCCACTGCGGCGCACCAAACTCGGCATCCAGCGGCGCTTTGGCCTCCGCTCCGTCCGGCGTCCAGCGGTACAGGTTCCACCAGTCGGTACGGTCCGAAACGAAGTAGAGCTGCCCATCCGGCGCCCACGTGGGTTGGAAGATCGACTCGCCACCCAGCCCGCCCTCGATGCAGCGGGCATTGTGCAGCCGCCCGTCGGGGGCCACGTCAGCCAGCCAGAGTTCGGTGGCTGTCCACGGCATGTTGGGGTGGCGCCACGCCAGCCAGCTGATCTGCGTCCCGTCCGGGCTGAGGCGCGGCGTTGAGTAAAAATCGTAGCCCGCCGCCAGCACCTCGCCGGCGCCGCCGGCGGCGCAATCGATCGCGACCAACGTATTGACCGCTTCGTGGCCCGGCGCTGTGTGGTCTTCACGGACACAGATGATGCGGTTGCGTGCCCGATCGACCACACCGTCGGCGTAACGGTAGCCGGGCGGCGTCAGCGGCGCCGGCGCTTCACCCGGCGCCTGGCGATAGACGATCTGATCGCCAAAATTGGCGAAATAGACCACGGCGGCAGCGACCCAGTAGGCGCCGCCGCCGTATTCATGGGGCGCGTTGAAACCGGGCGGCGTCACATCCGCCGCACCGGTCGCCGCGGTCCAGCGCACCACCACCGTGCGCCCTCCCTCAGTCGGGCGCGCCTCTGCCCAGTAGATCGCGTCGCCGTCGAGTATGACCTCGTTCAGGCTGATGTTACCTTGTGCCAGCATCGCTGCGGTGATCGGCGAACGCCAGGAACCGTAGGGAGCAACGTGTCGATGGGTCATGATAGGCAACTCAATTCGTGCGGCCGCGGCGGTCATGACGTGAGCGGCGGGCCGTTTCGTGTGCAGGGCGTGCGCAGCGCGTCGACTCGTCAGCCATCAACCCGCACAGCCTGCATGGCTGGTTCGCCACTGGGTGCGGGGCACGTGTCCAGGGTGTACCCAGGCGGGGCAGCAACCAACGGTCCAGACCGTACCAGCCGGCAACCTTCCAGGCCAGGATGAGCAGGCCCGAAAAGAGGAACATCAGCGGGTTGCTGCTGGCCACGCCGGCCAGCATGAAGTTGAGGTTGAGAAACGCGCCGCCGAAGGCGGCAATGCCGGTGAACGCGCCCAGCACCAACAGGATGCCGATGATCAACTCTGAATAGGCCATCAGCGGGCCGAACCAGTGGGACCAACCGGCATTGATCATGAACTGCAGAAAGGTACGGTACCACTCGTACGTGATGTTGCCCGTCTCGACCGAGGCGGCGTTACGCCAGAAACCTTCGATGGCGTTGCCGTTCATCCAGTTGGGGTTGTGCAGCTTGCCCCAACCCGCCGGGATCCAGGTGGCGGCCAGGTAGATGCGCAGGATCAGCCACAGCCAGGCCACGCGCACGGTCTGGAACAGCACGAACGCAATCTTGGGGTCAGGGATGAGGATTTCACCCTTCTTGCCGACAATGTTGGAACTCATCGATGATGCCTCCTTTGACAAAGCGGAATGAGCGAACGAGGGTGGATTATACTACCTTTGCACTGAATGTAAAGTCAGTGCACACTGTCTCAGCAATTCTGAATGTGGCGCGCAGTCGAGGCTTTAGAGCCATTCAGTTTCACCGTCGCCCTATCTCAGCGGCAGGCTGATACGCATCGTCGCACCCTGTGCAGCTTGCGATTGGACCGAGAATTGACCGCCGATCCAGGCGACCCGTTCGGCCACGGCGATCAGCCCAAAATGATTCATCTGTGCCAGCTCGCTCAGACGCTCAGGGACCGTGAAGCCACAGCCGTCGTCCCGCACCGTCAGCAGCACGCGGTCATCGACGACCCGCAAGTCGACATCGATCTGGCTGGCGTGCGCGTGCTCCAGGGCGTTGCGGATCCCCTCCTGGGCCGCGCGAAACAGACAGATGCTCAGCGCGTCTGACAGGAACGCACCGCGCCGGTCCAGGTTCAACCGAATCACTGGCGTGCACGGGGCGGCCCGCGCTGCACCTGTGCAACGTAACCTTCCAACGCCACGACCAGGCCCATCTCGTCCAACCCGGCCGGCCGCAGTTGGCCGATGAGCGCACGCAGCTGCCGGCTGACCTCCAGCACTTCGGCGCGGATTTCTGCGACGGCGGGGGTCAAGGAGTCCGCTGATCGATCGGTGTAATGCTGGACGGAAGCGAGCTGGTAACTGATCCCCAGCAGGCGCTGAACCGCGCGGTCATGCGCTCCTGGGCCAGTTGATGCTGCTGGCGTTCCTGACTCACCACGAACTGCTGGTGGACGTGTTCGGCTCATCACGCGGCGCGGACTTGCTCCAGGAGCAACAGGTTGTGAATCGTCGCGCCGGCCTGACGACCAAAAATGGTGAGCATGTCGCAGTCTTCGTGGCGCCAGGGGTCATCATCGGGACGCCCGGCCATCACCAGGATCCCCTGTAGCGCCCCCGGACACCAGCGGCAGGAGCAGCGCTCCGGGTGGCATGTCGAGCAGGCGGGCTTCGGCGGGCGCGAGGCCCGCATACGCTAACAGGTCCCCGACTCGGAAGACGCCATGGGCCGCGCCCATTCCACCAGGTGGTTGGCCAGCACCCCGGTGACTGACATGCGCCACTGCGCGCTCTGTTGGTGTCCAAAGGGCCGCATACTGGAGCGTCAATTCCTGGCCCGGCACGCAACGCCAGCACTTCGGCCCGCGCCGGGCCGTCTGCGGCAGCCGTTCGAGTAGCAGCTGCCGTAACACGGCGCGATCGGTCGTGAGCGAAAACGCCTCGGTCAGGCGGTCGATGACGGTTCTGGGTGGTTGATCGCCTTCGAAGGGCCATGACGTAAATACGTCGAGCGCCCATTCCAGACGTCGAAAGAGCAGAATGCTCACCAGGAGGGCAGCACCGATGACCAACCATTCGAGGTGGGCCGGCGCCTTCAGACGCAAGACCAATGGCTGAGCGATCAGATAGGCCGAGAGCGAGACCACGGTCAGGAGAAATATGACGAAAATGCGGTCGAGAAGCGGCTCGAATCGGGCCAGCCGCGAGCGGTAGGACGCGTACAGGAAAGACAGCGGACTCAGCAGTAACCAGGAAAGACGGCTTCGTACGGCGTCTGCACTCGGCTACCTGCCAGTATGGGTAAAATCGTCAGCAGGGTTAGCGGCGCGAACGCCAGACTGCTGCCCAGCGCCACAAATCGGACCTGGCGGGCGGCTGCGGGCCAAACCCGAACGATAGCCGCGCCACAGAACGATGGGAATGAGTACGAGGGCAAAAAGCAGGGAGAAGAGCACGCCGTCTCGCAGATTACGGGCCATGTCTCTGACCGGCAGGCCGAACCCCGAGTAGGCGAAAAACGGCGCCGTCCAGATGACGGCCAACACCACAGAGGCTGTCAAGAATGCCCGTTCTGCCGGCTTGGGTGAGCGCCCTAACAGCGTCATGTACGCCTTGAGGCTGAAGGGCGCCAGCCAGATCAGGGTGACGAGGAACAGCAAATCGGCAATCAGCGGGCCGGCGCCGGAGAAAAACCCCGTAGTCAGCGCCATGCCCCCAACCAGAAGTACACCACCACCGAATTGGGCCGCTGCATGTACCAGGCCACAAACGCCGAGATCATGAAACCCAGGGCGGTCAAATTCGGTGAAAGGATCTGTAGCGGCGTTGGGCACTTCAAGGGGAAAGCCGAGGTGTGCGGGCACTGCCAGGAACTGCTCACCACGAAGAGAATTGCCGCCAGGCCAACGCCAGGCAGGCCAATACCGATCAGCCGGTGGGCGAGCCATTCCCAGCCGCTGAGGCCCAGAGCAGGTCTTTTCATATCAAGTCCCAAGGGGTTGAAATGCCGGGAAAGCGCCATTGATCAGCGGTTGCAGGCGGTGTTGACTCGTTTCACCGAGCGCTGGTGCTGCCCGATCGCGTGTGGCCGTGACGTGGACACGCGTAGATTGATTTTACCATAGGTGGATCGGTTTTGTCCAGTATCTCTCGTTGTATTGGCCCGGTTCTCGGCCTGTTCTCGACAAAGAACGCAGGTTCTCATACAGGATCTCGTGGTATCGTATCCGACGACCCCGTAACCACTCAGGCTGGCTCTCAGAAACCGGGTTTTTCTCGAAACCCCGGTTTCTGAACGGCTGGCTGAGCAGTTACACGACCCCAATAGGTGATTGCATCGAGAACAGGCACAATGCCTGGCAAATGGTATGAAGACGTACCGAATTATTTGGTAACTGGTGCTACAAGTGCGATTGAGGGTGACGTCGTATTCGTCGTACCCGAGAGCCACACAGGCCGCTCTTCAGGTGGGCGAAGCTGGTAAAGAGCAACCAGCGACGATCCCACTGAGCCTGAACGGCGGCGCATGAACCGCCCCCAATTCCACGTTACGTCAGAGGATCGTGAGACCCTATGCATATCGATCTCTTTCAAGATACGGTTTGCCCCTGGTGCCGCATTGGCAAACGCCACTTGCAGTTAGCCCTCGCGCAGTGGGACGGCGCACCGGTGACCGTGCGCTACCGCGCTTTTNNGCTCGATGGGCGAATCCCACTGGCCGGTGAGGATTTCCGCGCTCACATGCAGACCAAAACCGGCGGCCGCGTCCCGTTGGAGCAGATGTTTGCCGGACCGCGCCAGGCCGGCGAACGGGTTGGGTTGCACTTCAATTTCGAGATCATCACCCGCGCCCCCAACACGCTGCTCCCACACCGGCTGATCGCGTTGGCCCCAGCGGACGTCAAAGGCNNGGTGGTCGATGCGATTTACGCCGCCTACTTCGAGGACGGCCGCGATATCGGCGACCTGGGTGTGCTCCTNGGGCTGGCCGGCGCGGTTGGACTGGATCAGGAAACGCTGCGCACGCAGTTGCAGGGCGATGCGGCGCAGGAGGAAGTGCTGGCTGACCTGCGCTGGGCGCAGAAGGCCGGCATCACCGGCGTTCCCTTCTTCATCGTCGACAACCAGTATGCCTGGAGCGGCGCGCAGCCGCCCGAGGCGATCGTGCAGATGCTGCGGCAGATCGCGGCCAAGCGCGCTTGAGCGCAGGGGCCGGCTCGTCGCTCTGGCCTGGGGTCGCCGCCCTTCGTGGGGATCGCGCCCCCTGGCCTGACCCAGCATACAACACCGGGCAAATGCCATGCCGTCAATCGCTGACCTCTACATCGAACTCGCCGAGCGCATCGTCCAGCGCCTCGGCCCATCACGCGCGCGCCCTGCACTTACAGCCGCCGGAGGGCGACCAGCGGTCGAGTTCTGCGCCCTNGGGCTGACGGACGGGGCGATCGGCCTGAGCTACATTCAACTCGAGGGTCGCGGCGCGCCTGCACGNCGCGTTACGGCGGGCGACCTGTCGGGTATGGACGTGATGGCCCTGGTGCGNGGCTTTGCCGGGCGCGACCCGGACGCTCGGGCGCTCGGGTTCGCCGCGCTCAACGCACTGTCGCAGCGGTTGTTCAGCCGCGCCAACTGGTCACCTCCNGCCAGCGGCGACCCGCTCGGCGCGCTCGATCCGCAGCCCGGCGAGCACATCGGTATGATTGGGTTGTTCATGCCGCTGCTCCCCAGGATTCAGCGTTCCGGGGCGCGGCTCACCGTACTGGAGCTTGACCGCGACCTGGTACGTGACGAGGCGCACTACCGCGTGACTCTTGACCCCGTCGAGCTTGCCGCCTGNTCAAAGGTGGTCAGCACCTGCTCGATCATGCTCAACGACACGTTGGACGACGTGCTTTTCGCCTGCCGTAACGCACGCCGCCTGGCGCTGGTTGGCCCGACCGCTGGCTGCCTGCCCGACCCGCTGTTCGCGTATGGGGTCGATGCACTGGGCGGCCGGCGGGTTGTCGATCGGGAGCGGTTTGTGGAGGCGTTCCGCGGCGGTCAGAAGTGGGGCGCTTACACGGCCAAATATGTCTTGACGCACGAGAATTACCCTGGCCTCGAATGGTTGCTGGCCGCGGTGCATTAGAGCCTATCCGAATCACCCGGAAAACGCCACGGTGTTGTCCCGTGACGGTTATTCGGATAGGCTCTTAGGCCCTCACCGATGAAGTCCTTTGCATAACTAAACCAATTTTTGTACAAGGAGAGTGGTATGAGCCAACAAGAGAAAATGCAGCCGTCTGTCGAAGGCGCCGCAATGGGTAAAAAGCAGGCCTCTGGCTGGTCAGCCGAAGAACAAGCGGCGATGAAGGCCCGCGCCAAGGAGTTGAAGGCAGAANNGCGCGCCAGCAAAAACAAAGCGGAGGGAGAGAAGGCCGTGCTGGCGGCGATCGCCGAGATGATGGAACCGGATCACGCCATCGCCATGCACCTGCANCGGCTCGTCAAGGCCAACGCGCCCACCTTGTCACCCAAGACCTGGTACGGGATGCCTGCCTATGCCAACCAGGAGGGTAAGGTCGTCTGCTTCTTCCAGGCCGCGCAGAAGTTCGGCGCCCGGTACGCCACATTCGGCTTCAACGGCGCGGCGAACCTCGACGATGGCGAGATGTGGCCAACCGCCTTTGCCCTGAGGGAGATCACCCCAGCGCGNGAGGCAAGGATCAGCGCCCTGGTGCAGAGGGCGGTGAGCTGAGCGTGCAGGTAAGCCTTTGCCTCGGCCGCGCTCCTACCTCATGCGCATCAGCACCGGCCAGCCATACCGTCGGCCCAAAGATGCCCCGCCCATGACGCTGGATGACATGAGGGAGTCGTTGACCAACTCCGGGGCCGGCCTGATTGAGTGGGCCGCCAAGGTTCAGGGCGCTGATACCGTGGAAATTGACTGGGACGGCACGCTGCGACAGGCGCCAAAGTCCATCCTGCTTACACAGGCCATCAACCATGCCACAGAACACCGGGCCAGATCATGACCATCCTGACGGAAAGTGGCATCCAACCGCCGGAGCTCGACGCCTGGATGTACTTCGACAGCCTGGAATGATCGCGACGGTGACAAATCGCCGGAGCCGCCGAAGCTACGCCAACTTTACGGAGGTGACATAACCATGAGCGACACATCGAAACCGACAATCTTTCTGGCCGGCGCGACCGGCGCCATCGGCCAGCCGCTCTGCCGCCAGCTGGTGGCCGCCGGCTACCGGGTGGTCGGCACGACGCGCCACGAGGCCAAGGTCCCTATACTGACCGCGCTGGGCGTGGAGCCGGCGGTGGTGGACGTCTACGACGCCGAACGACTGCGCGCCGTCGTCGAGGCTGCGCGGCCGGAGGTCGTCATCCACCAACTGACCGATCTGGCCCCCTGNCTCGACGGGACCCAGACCCCGCGACCTTCGAGGCCAACGCGGCTGCGCGAGGTCGGCACGCGCAACCTGGTCGCCGCGGCCGCCNNGCGGCCGGCGCAGCGGATGATCGCCGAGAGCATCAGCTTCGTCTATGCGCCCGGCCCGCTGCCCCACCGCGAGGACGACCCCATCGACGAGAACGCACGNGCNGTCCGCAGCCTGGAGGAGCAGGTGCTGAACGGCCCCTTCACCGGCATCGTCCTGCGCTACGGCCACCTCTACGGCCCCGGCACCGGCGTCGACGCCCGCCCGGCCACCAGCCCGCTGCACGTCGAGGAGGCCGCCAGGGCCGCGCTCCTGGCCGTAGCCCGCGGCNNCGCCGGCATCTACAACATCGCCGAGGACGGCGAGACGGTCGCCATCGACCGCGCCGCGACGGAGCTGGGCTGGCGGCCGCGCGGCGACTGAGAAACTTTTCGTTGCGCGGCGGCTTTGACCGTGTTTGACGGCGATCCCAAATTTAGCGCAGCTTCAACCACATAGAACGCATAGATCACAAAGCCGCAGCCTGAAAGCAAAAACCAGGCCATTCTTTGCGCTCTATGTGCTCTTTACGGTTAAAATCATTGACCCCATTTGGAAAATCTGCGTGATAGAACACATAGATCACAAAGCTGCGGCCTGAAAGCAAAAACCAGGCCATTCTTTGCGCTCTATGTGCTCTTTGCGGTTAAGATCATTGACCTCATTTGGAAAATCTGCGTGATAGAACACATAGATCACAAAGCTGCGGCCTGAAAGCAAAAACCAGGCCATTCTTTGCGCTCTATGTGCTCTTTGCGGTTAAGATCACTGACCCCATTTGGAATTTCTACATGACAGAACGCATAGATCACAAAGCCGCGGCCTGAAAGCAAAAACCAAGCCATTCTTTGCGCTCTATGTGCTCTTTGCGGTTAAGATCACTGACCCCATTTGGAATTTCTACATGACAGAACGCATAGATCACAAAGCCGCAGCCTGAAAGCGAAAAACCAAACCATTCTTTGCGCTCTGTGTGCTCTTTGCGGTTATGATCATTGACCCCATTTGGAAATCCGGCGTGATAGAACGCACATAGATCACCAAGCCGCGGCCTGAAAGCAAAAACCAAGCCATTCTTTGCGCTCTGTGTGTTCTTTGCGGTTAAGATCACTGACCCCATTTGGAAACCCGACGTGCTTGAAATCGGGGTTGACTTGGTAAAAACCTGAAAACCGGTTACAATGACACCGAAGCGTTTGGAAGGACTGGCGTCAGCGAAACAGGTCCTATAGCGAACGAACCTCGAAACGTGCGTGGTGGTGTTGCGGAGAGAAGATGATGGACTATCTGAACCAGGTTTTACAGGGCGATTGCGGTGAGGTGTTGAAGGAACTGCCCGATGACACGGTGGATCTGATCTTCACGTCACCGCCTTACGCGGATCAGCGCAAGAATACCTACGGTGGCATCAGCCCTCAGCACTACGTGGAGTGGTTCATGCCGCGGGCCGAGCAGTTTCAGCGCGTGCTGAAGCCCACCGGGACCTTCATCCTCAACATCAAGGAGCGAGTGGTCGATGGGGAGCGGCACACCTACGTCATNCGAGCGATCCTGGAGATGCGCAGACAGGGCTGGCTGTGGACCGAGGAGTTCATGTGGCACAAGAAGAACTCGCACCCCGGCAAGTGGCCTAACCGGTTCCGCGATAACTGGGAACGATTGATCCAGTTCAACAAGTCCAAAGCGTTCAACATGTATCAGGAAGCGGTCATGGTCCCGGTGGGCGATTGGGCCAAGGACAGGCTGGCCAAACTCAGCCAGACCGACCTGACGCGGGATGAATCGAGGGTGGGCAGCGGCTTCGGCAAGAACGTCTCCAACTGGGTCGGCCGCGAGATGGTGTACCCGAACAACGTCCTCCACATGGCCACCGAATGCTACAACCGGAATCACAGCGCGGCCTTCCCGGTCGATCTGCCCAAGTGGTTCATCAAACTGTTCACGCAACCTGGCGATCTCGTCTTGGACCCGTTCCTCGGTTCCGGCACGACGGCGGTGGCGGCGTTGCAGTTAGGGCGCAATTTCGTGGGCGTCGAACTGATGCCCGAAAACGTTGCGACGGCAAACGCCAGGATATCCGAGACCCAAATCGCCCTNGCCTCTGCTGATCGCCGATGAACAAGCGGAGTATCAGGCCGGGACCGATGTTTCGTCATAGGCGATGTCGCCACGGAGAACGTTCGAGGGAGAGCTGCGATGAATCAGTTGAACATCGATGATGTCCTGCAATATGTCGAACAGAACATCGACATCTTCCACCAGAAGCGGATACAAAGCCTCGACAGCCTGAAGTTGTCTCAGGTGCTCAAACGCAAAAACCCATATCTGTTCCGGGCAAAGCACGTGTTCACGCCTGAGCAGTTCGTCACGGGTCTGGTGGACGCTCATCTGTCGTCGCACGAGGAGACGATCTTTGGCGACTGGCTCGAACAGCTCGCCATCTTCATCAATGGCAAGGTTTACGGCGGATGGAAGTCCGGCATCACCGGGATCGATCTCGAGTTCGACGCCGATGGCAGAAGGAACATCGTGGCCATCAAGTCGGGGCCGAGCTGGGGTAACAGCTCGCAGATCGCGAAGATGGTCTCGGATTTCAAGTCCGCCCAACGTACCCTGCGAACCAGCAATTCGCAACTTCATGTGGTGGCTGTGAACGGCTGCTGTTACGGCAAGGATGACCGGCCCGACAAGGGCGACTATTTCAAGTTCTGCGGCCAGCGGTTTTGGGCGTTCATCTCNGGGCAGCAGCGAGCGTATACCGATATCATCGAACCGTTGGGGCATCGGGCCAGGGAGAGGAACGACGAGTTCATCGAGTCTTACTGGGCCATGATCACCCGTTTCGCCCGCGAATTTGAGACCGACTTCTGCAGCGACGGCCGGATCGACTGGGTGCGGCTGGTGCGGTACAACTCGCAGGCCCGGCTGCCTATTTGAGGGCGTTGTCGGACACATTTCTTTCAACCCGCTGCTGAAGGCCGCGATCGGCAGCAAAAGGAGGGCTATCATGCGTCCTTTCGTTACACTCCGACAGTCCAATCAAATAGCGTTGAGTTTCTTGTTGATGACGACCGTGGCCAGCGTCATCGGAGCGGCGCTTATGCATCTCCTGGACCCGGTACCCGGTTGGTTGCCGTATCTGCTGTTCTTCTGCCTGCTGTATGCCGGTGCGTGTTTGCTCAGTGGGGTGTTCGGCCTGGCGCGCCTGGCGGTCGGGCGGATTACCGGACAACCGCCGACCGATATAAACGGGCGGATGGTGTTGCTGTTGTTTCTGTTGCCGCTCATAACCGGGATTGCATTTATCGCCGCATTCACCACCGTGCATATTTGATCGGGCTTAGGGCCGGCGAGGCCTGGGGCCCACCGCACCGTCACTTCGACTCTATGCTCACCTCTCGATTTCGGCTACCCCTTTGGTTAGCGGCGCTGCCGCTGCTCGTGCTGTGCCTGGCGGCGGCGCGCGGCCTCGACGCCGCGCCCGCCCCGCCCGACCCCGCTTCGGCATCGTCGAGACCTTCGTCAACCCGGCCGCGGCCAGCGAGGCCGGCGCGGGCTANCGCGTCATCCTGCGCTGGGATGTGATCCAGCCCGACAGCCCAGCGGACTGGAAGCCGGCCAACGTGCCCGACCCACTGATCGCCGGCGGNCTGGCGGCCGGCCGCGAGGTAGTCGGCCTGCTGATCGGCACGCCGGTCTGGGCCGCGGCGTCCAGCCAGGCACCGGGCAGCCGCGCCGTCCCCGATATGGCCGCCTGGGAGGCCTTCGCCCGTCGCATGGCCCAACACTACCGGGGCCGCATCCGCCACTGGGTGATCTGGAACGAGCCGGACGTCTGGCAGGAGGGGCACCCCGGCAAGACCTGGGACGGCACGGTGGAGGACTACGCCCTGCTGCTCAAGACCGCCTACGGCGCGATCAANGGGGTCGATCCCTCCATGCAGGTCTACGTGGCCGGCATGACCTACTACTGGGACTGGGAGCATGGCCGGCGGCGCTATCTGGACCGCCTGCTGGAGGCCATCGCGGCGGACCCGGAGGCGCCGGCCGCGGGCTACTTCTTCGATGGCGTGGTCTATCACCTCTACTTCACCCCGCGCCAGACCAGCGATGTGCTGGCCGAGACGCGGCAGTCGCTGGCGCGCTACGGCATGACCGGCAAGCAGATCTGGATCAACGAGACCAACGCGCCNCCTTCGGATGACCCCAGGAGCCGCCCTGGAGCGCCCCGCTTCCGGGTCTCGCTGGAGGAGCAGGCGGCCTTCATCATTCAGCAGTTCAGCCTGGCCTTTGCCGGCGGGGCCAGCCGGGTGCAGGTCTACAAGCTGCGCAACACCGCCGACCACCCCGAGTCCATNCGGCCCTTCGGCCTGCTGCGCGCCGACGACTCGCCGCGGCCGGCCTTCGACGCCTTCAAGACCGCGGCGGCCCACCTGGCCGGTTTCACGGCGGCGCGGCTGGAGCGGCAGGGNCGGGGTGACCGCGGTGACCTTCGAGCGCGGCGACCGGACCACCACCGTGCTGTGGAGCGAGGCCGCGCGCACCGTGACGCTGCGCCATCGCGCCCAGGGCTGCTGGTGGATGAACGCGGCCGGGCGCAGACGGTGACCGCGGCCGGCGGCGTCTACCGGCTGAGCCTGCCGGGCGCGACCTGCCGCGACGCCGTCCCCTGTCGCATCGGCGGCGCCGCGGCTGCTGGTGGAGCGAGGCGCGGCCGGCCGGGCTGCGCTGGCGGCGCCCCCGCCCAGCCGGTCGCGCGGCCGACCGCGGCCGTCCCAACGACGCCTATCGTCGGGGCGCACGATCCCCGTGGCGACCCGTCCGGCCGGGCTATCTGCGGATGCGCTGAGAGTCAGGGTGGCGCGGGCGGGCCGCATCGGGGGCATGGCGCGCTGACCAACTCGCCAGGCGGGGTGCAACATACACCGTGCAAGGCGTCACCGCGCGGGCCGGTTCTGGCGCGGGTGTCGCAGGAGGTCGGAAGGTGTTGAGACTCCTGGGGTCGGTGCTTGTGGTGGTCGTTTCTGATATGATCCAAGTCTGACATGAAGGTTAGCTGTACAGTTGATGTTCAACGCTCACCGCCAGCCTGAGCAGTTACGTAAATTAAATATATAGTAATGTAACAGAAGTTAATCTTTATGGATAACCTGGATTTATTCTACGAAGTTTGTCAGAACTTCCTAAAACATATATAGTGTGATTTATAATAACTTCGACATCTTCTATTATAGCTCTTTGTCCAGAATCTGTATCAGAAAATAGTCCTACGTTATCTTTTATGAAATTCAGAAAAGATATAACATATGGTGTAGTTAAGGCTTCCCTATTAACATAGTTCCTGGAGTAGAAAAGATACTATTCATAGCTTGTATTTCTTCTTGGGACATATATTCAGAAGTCTTGATAATATCCAGGGATTCTGGTTTGTAACGTTTTAATAAAGAGATCTACAAAAGCTCCTTCTTTTACAATACCTATTAATAATCTAATTGCTCGTCTTTTAGATTTATCTCCAAGCTTAACTGAAGTATCATAAAGTAAAGATATATTACCAATTTTGTGTGGATAAGCTTCTGTTCTACTACCACCGCCTATTTTGTTAATGTGACAGAATCCACCACTATAAGTGTCCCAATCTTGGTTTCATTCTGGATTACCGTTTTCCGCGAGTCTTTGTTTAACTAAATCTCTTACATCTTGAGGTATGCAGGTATCTCTAAAGTTTTCATCTTGACAATATTCTAAGTATTTCACTAATATCCATGAGTTCTCTTCTATCCATTTTTTATCAATTTGAGCACCATTCTCATCCTGCGCTATCCAAGTATTTGCAGGTAATCTATCTAACCATTCTCTTACTCTTTCTTCTGTTGATGGGAACTCTAAGTGACGAGTATTTTCATCTTCTACGACACGTACTTTAGAATCATCTCTTAACACCAATACTGTTTGCCCGTCCTCTGGAACTTCTATATCTTTAACTCCTCCATGATCATCGACATAAAACTTTTCATTACTTGTCAATGCCATATAGGGTCTCATAGAAGGACTTTCTATCATACCTCCTTCTGTTTCTGTTCGTGGTGTCCATATCCATACAATACCTGTTTCTGTATTGTCTTCATTTTTGGTTTTCGTATATGCTACTTTATTTGATCTTTCCCAATCTCCAGTTTCTGTATTTACTTCACCGACTACTTCGATAGTTTCTTTTTTGTCCGTTTATCCTTTTTCTGATAATAGCTTTAACTTCTATGTTTCCATCTGCATCCTCATCTAAGAGTAGTTCTGTAGGCCTGACTTTCCAGTCATATGGCACTTCATCGATACCTTCAAACTGGTTCAAGTCATAAGTGGCACCGGCGAGCGTATGATACCTGATCTCAGTTTCTCCCTCTCTCTACTAACTCAAGCAAAGAGCCAGCCGGCAAGTCCTCATCGCCATCGGTGACCGCCCACATCACCCCGCCGGATGCGCTCACATGGCAGGAGTGTCAAATGTCGGGCGTCACTGTACCAGCAATGTGCGGCCAAACTGTACCAGAAAAGTTGGTTGAATGTGCCAGGGCACAAGGCACAACTCCTGGGCTTGCAGACGACGCGATATTGATGGTGATGAGCACCTCCTGTGCGAGATAGTTGTACATTTCCAACTGAACATGCTACACTGCAGGTACCTGCGCGGAGGATAGGGCAACGCTGGAGAGCGACCTGAGCGCCGACGCAGGGAGACGGTGTAGGGGAGGCAGAGCGATGGTTCTGCCTCCGGCGTTGTTAATGGGCCTACATTGTCTCGAAAGCGCTAAACTCATTGGCTACCATTCGACACAACGTTGGGTGGTCGAAGGCGATCATTTGGCAACAAGACTGCCAGGTTCTCAGGTGTGCAGCCTGGCCTGGGCGCGATAGCTGGCGCCGGTGATGATCAGGACCTCGGCATGGTCGCCGAGTCGATCCAGTCCGGCGGAGGCCAGCAGCGGATCGAGGAAGACGTCAGGCCACTCGGCCGGTGCCCGGTTACTGGTCCAGACGATACTCCCTTTCTCGTAACGGCCATCGATGATGTCGTAGAGATCGCNTGGACCTGGTGGTTGCAGCGGCTTGAGACCGAAGTCATCCAGCACCAGCAGATCAGGCCGCAGGAAGGTCTGCAGACGGCGATCGAGACTGCCATCNNCGCGCCCACCATGGATGTACTGCAGCATCTTGTGCGTGGGTGTGAAGAGGGCATCGAAGCCCTGGCGGCACGCCTCGTGCACCAACGCCTGCGCCAGATGAGTCTTGCCGGTGCCGCTGGGGCCGTAGATCAAGACGTTGCGCTTGCGGCGTACGAAGTCGCAGCTGGCCANGCCAGGGACCTGTTGGCGATTGATGGCGGGGTTGAAGTTGAAGTCGAAGGTTTCAATCGTCTTGGTGCTGTTGACCGCCGAGCGGCGCAGGCGCAGGGTGAGCTGCTTCTGACCACGGCGCTCGACCTCGTCCTCCAGGAGGCGTGACAGGAACTCGACATACGACCAGTGACCATCGATGGCCTGGCGGTTGCGTACTTCTAACGTCTGCAGAACGCCCGAGAGGCGCAGCTTAGTCAAGTAAGGCGTGAGCTGGTGAGTCAGTTCCATGTCACACCTCTGAACAGGTGCCCCAACAGCCGACNCGCAGTCCGTGCAAAGGTGTGTGGGGGCTGGGCTGCTGGCAGCAAAGGTAGAGCCTGCTCATCCAGGCCGTTGGTCAGGATACGCTTGACGGTGACATAGGTGGNGCCACCGAATTCGAGGGCACGCTGACAGGCTGCCTCCAGACGTTCGTCACCAAACCGTTCGCGCAGGCGGAGGAGCCGTCCTGCGGTGCGCAGGCGATCGATCACCGGGTCATCCAGGAGTACGGTCACGATCTGGCTGGTCGCCGGGCCGATATCAGTGGCCGCAGCCTGGCAGCCTTCACGGCTCACTAACAGGCCGGGCACCTTGTGCGGTGGCAGGTGCTCGATGCGGGTGATGCGTTGACCGGGCTGTGTGGCACGGTCGTGGGTCGCCACTGGCTGATGATCCAGGGTATAGAGGGTGACGAACTGTGCGCCGCCGCGTGCGCAACTGGGTGCCGCGGGCATAGGTACAGGNNGCACGGAGTAGTAGGCGTTGTCAAAGGTGATGTGCCCATCGGCGCTGACGGTCGCGATCTTCCAGATGGCGAGATCGTAGGGTGCAACGGGCAGCGGTTGGAGTCGCGCTTGTTCAGTCTGTTGGAAGCGCATGAGCGGCTTCTCGTGGGTGGTGCCGTGGAGGCGTAACCCGGCTGTGGTGTTGCACCATGTCAGGACATCCTGATTGGCCTGGGTGATGGTGGTGAGTTCGCGACCGGCCAGGAAGTTACGTTTCACGTAATGCACACCGCCTTGCTCCACTTTCCCTTTGTGCCGCGGTATGCGCGGCCCACAGGGCGCAATCAGGAAACCATAGTGCTCCGCGCATTCGCGGTAAGCCTGTTGGACCAGTGGGTCGTGGAAGCAGGCTTTGACGATGGCGGCCTTCAGGTTGTCCAGCACGATGCGTTCGGGTACACCACCCAGCCATTCNNAGAAGGCATGCCGGTGTAGCAGCAACCAGGTGGCCACCTTTTGGTCGAAGACGAATTCGACATACTGGTGTCGGCTCCACGACAGCGTCATCACGAACGCCCAGGCGCGCGGGTACCGGTNCTGTGGATCGATGAGCATACCCGCATAGCCAAAGTCGGTCTGTCCTTCTTCACCGGGTGCACACTCGACGCGCACGTAGATCTCTGGGGTAGTCGATTCCAGGTTGTTCACGAATCGACGCACGGCGGAGTAGCTGCCGTTGAAACCACGTTCGCGTATCCGCTGCAAGATGGCGGCCACTTCGACCCCTTCTTTGCGCAGTTGGCTGACCAGCGCCCGGTAGGGCGCCACCGATGATACATTCTGCGGTGGTGGTGTTTCGGGTAGAGTTCGTTGCACCAGTTGTTCCAACTGGGCTGACGGTGGCAAGGGCCCTTCCAGCAACCCCTGCGCCGCCGCCCAGGCTCGATAGCGTTTCACCGTCTGACGGTGGACGTGTGTCTTCCGCTGTACGGCTCGATCGCTCTTTTCCCGACGGATGTGTAGAATCAATTCACGGATGTCCAAGGTTCTCTTTCTCCTGCCTGGCATAGACCCTCCCGGTATCTGCAAAAGTTACCGGAAGGATACCCGATTAGCAGGAGTTGTGCCACCAGCCTGGTACACTCTGGGTGAACATCCCTGGTACACATTGGCCGACTATGACCGGTACATATTGGGTGAACATCCCTGGTACATTATCGTCCGAACAATGACACGCCGCGGCTGTTGGTGGAGCAGGGCGCGGCGGCCGGCCGGGCTGCGCTGGCGGCGCCCCGCCCAGCCGGTCGCGCGGCCGACCGCGGCCGCCCCAGCGGCGCCTATCGTCGAGGCGCACGATCCCCGTGGCGGCCCGTCCGACCGGGCTATCTGCGGATGCGCTGAGGGTCAGGGTGGCGCGGGCGGGCCGCATCGGGGGCATGGCGCGAGCTGACCAACTCGCCAGGCGGGGTGCAACATACACCGTGCAAGGCGTCACCGCGGGGTCGATTCGGGCGGGGTGTCGCAAGGGGCGGAACATGTTGAGGCTTCCGAGACCGGCGCTATTGGGGCGTTTCTGATACGATCCATGTCTGGCATGAAGGTTAGGAATACACCTAAGCTTATTATTAACAGAAAAACTAAAGTTTTCCTCATATTAAGAGTATGTAAGAAAAAATCAGGTTTTCAATAGGATAAATGATTTATAGAAGTATCAGCTATTTTATTAAACTCAGCATCAAAATTATATGTTTCTACAAGTTTGATTTTTCTTGTTTGGTTAGTAAACCGCTATTAAGTAAATCTGTCATTATTTTATGTTGAATGCGAAATACTCTATCATTATGTCCTTCTTTACCAGGAAATGTTTGTACGTCTTGTATTCTTAATGTTTCATGAATAAAATCATACAGAGCTATTATTGGATCATAGTCAGAGGATAGGAACATTCCTTTAATTACAATACCATAAATACTGCCTAAATTGGTAAAGGAAGCTGCGTAAGTTTCTGGTAAATATTCTTTGTTTGGATTTGCTATAAATTTTGGGCCTAGTCCAGTAGCTAAAAAACTAAAATATTTTTTACCAATTTCACTTTCTAATAATCTATCTATTTGAGAGATAAGTCTTGTTGCTTGATATTCTGTAAAACCATTACGTCCACCGCGCAATATTAATATTTTAGGATCATGACTTGTTAAGGAATATGAATCAAACTCATAGAGCGGTGTACCGTCAGCCTTTTTACACTTCCCAATTTTTCTTTAATGTATCTTTCTTCTTGTTCTGGAGATAGGATTTTATAATTCCATATTTGACCAGATTCTACTATTTTCCATGAGTTTGTTTCTGGGTCAAAATATGAGGTGGCTACATAGCCGTCAGTTAAGACTAATTTATTAAGCTTTTCGCTCCATAAAATATCTATAGGTACTTGTCCTACTCTCTTAGATAGATAGTATTCACGTAAATGTTTTTCACTTGGTCCTGTCCTTAGGTATTTGGTCTCATTTCCGTTAGTTTTTCTGTAATACTGTTACTATAGTTGATTGTCCGTTCCTATCTGGCAAAAGATCAAAGTCAATGATTGACCCATCAGGTGATATGAACAATTTAGCTGTAGGTCCTATATTTAAAAGATTCCTACCTAATGTATTTGCATTATTTTTATTAGTGAAATATTTTAAAGTTTCTGCCCATTCACTTGATCCTGCTAGTTTTGATATTCTCTTATGTAATTCTTCAGGAGTTATATTTTCTAGATCTGTTTTAGGTATTTGAGAAAGGAGGTCTGAGTATATAGCTTCAGACAGGGTGACACTTGCTCCGTTATCCATCTGTATTATTCTTGGTAAAAGATTTTCAATTGGTATGTCTTTGCCTCCAGCAATTCTGTAGATTATAGAGTTACTAATTTTATTAGTGTCTGTTAGTGGCTCGAAGTGGTAAAATTCTTGTTTTTCTACTTCTTTTGCAATTAGGGTTAATTTACCATCTTTTTCTTGGGCGCCTATTACTGATCCATCATTCATAGTAAACTCATATAAACCATTATCCAGTTCCCTTACATCTCTGATACCTTCATGAGCTTGTAATAGTTTAGAATTCTCTTGATCTAAAACCATAGCAGGACTAATACGTGGAGTATCATTTGTTGCTGGTTGTCCTTTATCCCATATCCATAGAGTTTTACCATCTTTACCAATCTTAAATATTTGTTTTCTAGCCCAATCTCCTTGTTCATCTACATAGCCTATAATTTCGTCTTGCTCTGTCCCGTCACTATCAGCCGTGGTCTGAATAGCCTGTACTTCAGATTCTCCTGTGTTACTTTCAACGAGTTCAAGTTTGTTCGGAATGACTTTTAGGGATTCCGGTACATCCTTTTCATTGAAAGCCTCATCATCTGCATCACGGAATTGGTTCAAGTCATGCGTGGCGCCGGCGAGCGTATGATACCTGATCTCAGTTTCTCCCTCTCTCTCTACTAACTCAAGCAAAGAGCCAGCCGGCAGGTCCTCATCGCCATCGGTGACCGCCCACATCACCCCGCCGGATGCGCTCACATGGCAGGAGAGGCCCAGGCCTGAAGCGCGGCCCGATCCGGCGATGAACCCCGCTTCCCTGTCTATCTTCTCCCGTACGTCCTCAGCAACTGCCGAGACCGGATTGCCCGCGACATCGCGGACCACGATCGCCCCATCCGCCCTCTCATATCGGGGCGCGGGCAGGGGGTGGGCGAGGCCGACGACGATGGCGGGTGTAGGGGTGGGGAGGCCGACGACAACGGTCGGCGCGTCCCGGGCGTTGGGGACGGCGGCGGCGCGGCGTTGGGCCGGCGCAGCCGCCCGCCAGGAGGCCGACGACGAGGGCGACGCCGATGAGGGCGCGCCAGCGTCGCGCCGCGGTTCGTGTTGCTGAAGGCGCTGGCGTGGCTCGCGCGCGGCGCCAGCGCCGGGTTTATGTCCGAACATCGCGCTCTCCATCAGGGCGAGCCGGCCGGAGGGCCGGTTCTGGGTGGTTCAGGTACCCATTATAGGCGGCCGCGGCGGAAACGTCAAGGGGCCGCGGCCGGCCTTCGACGCCTTCAAGACCGTGGCGGCCCACCTGGCCGGTTTCACATCGGCGCGGCTGGAGCGGCAGGGCGGGGTGACCGCGGTGACCTTCGAGCGCGGCGACCGGACCACCACCGTGCTGTGGAGCGAGGCCGCGCACCGTCGCTGCGGGCCAGCGCGCCCAGGGCTGCTGGTGGATGAGCGCGCCGGGCGCAGACGGTGACCGCGCCGGCGGCGTCTATCGGCTGAGCCTGCCGGGCGCGACCTGCCGCGACGCCGTCCCCTGTCGCATCGGCGGCGCCGCGGCTGTTGGTGGAGCAGGGCGCCGCGGCCGGCCGGGCTGCGCTGGCGGCGCCCCCGCCCAGCCGGTCGCGCGGCCGACGGCCGTCCCAACGACGCCTATCGTCGGGGCGCACGATCCCCGTGGCGGCCCGTCCGGCCGGGCTATCTGCGGATGCGCTGAGGGTCAGGGTGGCGCGGGCGAGCGTGTCGCGTCGGGGGCATGGCGCCACCGCACGAGGGTGATTCTGGCGCGAGGTGTCGCAAGAGGTCGGGAGGTGTTGAGACTCCTGGGCCGGCGCTGTTGGGTCGTTTCTGATACGATCCATGTCTGACATGAAGGTTAGTACACCGTAAATTAAGTATTTGGCAAATCGACGGTTTTCACATGTCTTATTAGAACCGCCACCGTCTGGACAGTCACTTGGACTATTACAATCGAAATAAGTTATACTTCCTGGATTTGGCACACATTCGGGGTTGGGAGTAGCAGTAGCTGCTGGCGGGGGACTTGTTGCGCCTGGCGGAGGCGTATTTGTCGGCGAACCACCGCCTCCACCGCCTCCACCGCCTCCACAGCTTTTTGTACCAGCGCATGAACCACCACATCCATTTGAACATGTTGAGCCTGTGCAAGTATTTGCTGCACAACTACAATTAGGAGTACATTGGCCTCCTCCTGTTGGATTAGGTACACATGAACAGCTTCCGCCAATCTCACCTGTACACTCTTCACTACTTGAGCAACTTTTACATTCACCTTGACTGTTATAGCATGAGCTATTAGTACAAGAACAAGCAGAAAATACTTCTTCAGCACTAGAGAGCGCTAAAAATATCAGTAAAACTATAAATATCAGTGATATGTATTTTCTCATATTTGATAATCTATTCTTGTAATACGGAATATATCTTTAATATTTATATCATTATCTATCCATTCAAATATATAGGTATTATTAGGAGATAGGTTAAAAGGGGAAAAGGATCGTCTGTCAGGAGGACTTATACCATCTGGCTCTTTAAATCTTATGTAATATGATGTATCAGAAGATAAACGAGCTTGGAAAGTACCAGATAAGTATCGCACAGTGAATATATCATTAATAGAGTTAGGTAATGGTGGCAGTATCTGACCTGTGACATATATTTGTTTGATATTATCTGAATTATAAGCTGTTTGAGGGTTATTAATAAGTTTTAGGTTCTGTTTAGTTAGTGATCTTTGACTAATAATAGTTAGTTTCTGTTTATGAAGTTTAGATATAAAAAATAGTTCTATAAATATAATAATTAGTAAGAGTATACAAGTAAAAAATAGCTTTTTAGTCATACTAAGCATTATGTTAAATCTAACATAACTGAAATTATAAAATCAAGTCATTTTAAGTAGACTCTGAGAGATATTTATTTGAAATGTGGATTTATAGATTTTAGTCTTTCAGTACTTTGTATTAAGTATAAGACATGAGCTATTACTTCTTGAGAATATTGTTTTAATTTTTCTTGTTCAATAGGACTATTAGTAAATAGTTCAGGATTGTCTTTAACAAAAGTAAAAAAGATGCTTCATAAGGTGTGGTTACTGCCTCTCCTGCTGCCATAGAAGTTGCATTGACTATACCATTCATCAAATCACCTTCACGCACGCCAGGTTCTTGGAAGATATATATATATGAAGGATCTGCGCTTTCAGCCATTTTTATATATGTATCTACAAAAGCCCTCTTTTGTTAAGGAACTAAAAATTCTAATTTCCGCATTAATGATTTATTAAAGATGGTTTGACCAAAGAGTACTCCGTATTTAATAGCAATATCACCTATTTTTGTTGGATAAGATTCGGATCTGTTTTGATTGCTAGTTATTTTTCTAACTTTTAAGAGTCCGTCACTGAAAGTAAGCCAATCCTTAGCCCATTTTGGATTACCGTTTTCTTCAAGTCTTTTACGGACAATTTCCTGTATCTCAGGACTTATGCATCTGTCTTGAAAGTTTTCGTCTTGGCAATATTCTAAGTATTTCACTAAAATCCATGAGTTTTCTTCTATCCATTTTTTATCAATTTGAGTACCGTTCTCATCTTGTGTTATCCAAGTCTTTTCGGGCAATCTGTCTAACCACTCTCTTACTCTTTCTTCTGCTGATGGGAACTCTAAGCGTCTAGTATTTTCATCTTCTACGACACGTACTTTAGAATCATCTCTTAACACCAATACTGTTTGTCCGTCCTCTGAAACTTCTATATCTTTAACTCCTCCATGATCATCGACATAAAACTTCTCATTACCTGTCAATGCCATATAGGGTTTCATAGAAGGACTTTCTATCATACCTCCTTCTGTTTCTGTTCGTGGTGTCCATATCCATACAATACCTGTTTCTGTATTGTCTTCATTTTTGGTTTTCGTATATGCTACTTTATTTGATCTTTCCCAATCTCCAGTTTCTGTATTTACTTCACCGACTACTTCGATAGTTTCTTTTTTGTCCGTGGATCCTTTTTTCTGATAATAGCTTTAACTTTTATGTTTCCATCTGCATCCTCATCTAAGAGTAGTTCTGTAGGCCTGACTTTCCAGTCATATGGCACTTCATCGATACCTTCAAACTGGTTCAAGTCATAAGTGGCACCGGCGAGCGTATGATACCTGATCTCAGTTTCTCCCTCTCTCTCTACTAACTCAAGCAAAGAGCCAGCCGGCAAGTCCTCATCGCCATCGGTGACCGCCCACATCACCCCGCCGGATGCGCTCACATGGCAGGAGAGGCCCAGGCCTGAAGCGCGGCCCGATCCGGCGATGGTTCCCGCTTCCCTGTCTATCTTCTCCCGTACGTCCTCAGCAACTGCCGAGACCGGATTGCCCGCGGCATTGCGGGCCACGATCGCCCCATCCACCCTCTCATATCGGGGCGCGGGCAGGGGGTGGGTGAGGGTTCGACGACGACGATGGGTGTAGGGGTGGGGAGAGCCGACGACAACGGTCGACGCGGTCCCGGGCGTTGGGGACGGCGGCGGCGCGGGCGTTGGGCCGGCGCAGCCGCCCGCCAGGAGGCCGACGACGAGGGCGACGCCGATGAGGCGCGCCAGCGTCGCGCCGCGTTTTGTTGCTGAAGGCGCTGGCGTGGCGCCGCGCGCGCCAGCGCCGGGTTTATGTCCGAACATCGCGCTCTCCATCAGGGCAGGCCGGCCGGAGGGCCGGTTCTGGGTGGTTCAGGTACCCATTATAGGCGGCCGCGGCGGCGACGTCAAGGGGCCGCGGCCGGCCTTCGACGCCTTCAAGACTGTGGCGGCCCACCTGGCCGGTTTCACGGCGGCGCGGCTGGAGCGGCAGGGCGGGGTGACCGCGGTGACCTTCGAGCGCGGCGACCGGACCACCACCGTGCTGTGGAGCGAGGTCGCGCCGCGCACCGTCGCGCTGCGCCATCGCGCCCAGGGGCTGCTGGTGGATGAGCGCGCCAGGCGCAGACGGTGAGCGCGGCCGGCGGCGTCTATCGGCTGAGCCTGCCGGGCGCGATCTGCCGCGATGCCGCCCCCTGTCGCATCGGCGGCGCCGCGGCTGTTGGTGGAGCAGGGCGCCGCGGCGGCCGGGCTGCGCTGGCGGCGCCCCCGCCCAGGCGGTCGCGCGGCCGACCGCGGCCGCCCCAACGGCGCCTATCGTCGAGGCGCACGATCCCCGTGGCGGCCCGTCCGGCCGGGCTATCTACGGATGCGCTGAGAGTCAGGGTGGCGCGGGCGGGCCGCATCGGGGGCATGGCGCGAGCTGACCAACTCGCCAGGCGGGGTGCAACATACACCGTGCAAGGCGTCACCGCGCGGGCCGGTTCTGGCGTGAGGTGTCGCAAGGGGGCGGGATATGTTGAGGCTCCTGAGACCGGCGTTTGTGGTGGTCGCGGGCTGGCGACGCTTGCGGTCGTACGCTCGCTGTTGGGCCGTTTTTGATATGATTCACGTTTGGTACGAAGGTTAGTTGTATATGTTAGGCGATCGAGTAAACTATCATCACTCAAGAACGGTCAGGAAGTAACGGTGGTGTCAGGCCTAACATCGGTAGGAGACTGTTTGTTCAGAAGTTGCGCCTCTTGTTAAGCGCAATCGCAGCCGGTATGATGCCAATCAATATGGCAGGAACACAAAGTATTGAGAAACCGGCCATGTTGACCGTCCTTTTATGCCAGGACCACGTCCCAGCCGCACGAGAAAAACCTGATTCCTGAACGGTATCATCTCGATAGAATGTTAGGATTCGATGAGGAGAGGAGAGTGGGGCATAAAAATATACTCTCAGACCACGAAGTTGCCGTTTCAACTCCTGCTATAGATCACGGGCACACCGGGCAGGTGTTCTAATCGTCGATCGGATGAGATAAGTACCGCATTGTCCCGACTCAGCGCGGTGGCTGCATGGACTGCATCAGTCCATTCCACCGGTTCTACTCTCCNCCGCGGCATTGTGACCGCAGCGGCGACATCGAGAAAGAGCGGTACAAGGTCTTGGTCGACAGGCGCAACAATGAACCATTCCGGCGGATCGTCCAGGAAGGCTGCCAGTTGAACAGGGCTGAGACGGCCAGCGATAATGTCTTCCCATTGGTGAGCAATTTCGACAAAAGCCAACGCTGAGGCGACAACGACGAAGCGACCATCGCTACGAACGATATGATTTAGCCGGCGGGCGACCTCATAGGAGATGAATTGGCTCTGCCGAAAACGAGGCAATGGCTNGATCTGATGACTGAAAAACTGCGCAAGAACATCAGCGAGCGCCTGTATCTAATACAACATCAGACACGGTCAGATCCGCTTTCATACCAACTTTCCATCTCGTGGTAGGGTTCTTCATCCCACCAAGTTTCATCAGAGGGTCGCAAAATCAGGCGGCGAACCAGTCGCGCAATCAACCCCTCCGCTGTCAGACCCTCAGCTATCACCTCCGGCCATAGATCAAGCACAACAAAAGGTTCGGAGTAACGGAAGAGCGAACGAGCAAGGCAGGCGTCATCTAAAGGTCCGACTATCAGATTCGATGCTTGTTCCAACAGTGTCTTCCAGCGCCTTTTGAAATCTTCAGAGCCTGCGCCCGGTTTTTGTTTTCTGATTTTCTCACCGGCTTCAAGTGGCTCCATTACCGTGCATAGCAAGATCGGCGAAAAGCTATTGTAGCGCTCCGGTCGCTGCAACAACCCCTCGACTTCGGATACAGATAGCAAATGCACATCGGTACTCATCAGTCCTCCAGGAGATTGACCTGAGGCGCTGGCAAGACGCTTTCACTTAGTTCTTCCGACGGTTCATCGAGCGCTTTCATCTCATGAATCATTCGGATGCGCTCAGAGTCAATATTTGTCCAGTTATCACTGGTTGCTTTCTCCAAGGCTAACCGCAGCAGGGTAAGCATTGNGTCTGGTAGACCGTTCACCAGATCCATGGCAGTAATCACCGCGTCTTGATCGAAAGGTTGCAGGCTGCCCCGCTCGCCGGGATCATCTCTATAATAATCAAGATAAGTCTGAACGAGCCGAACAGCGGCTTCATTCGCCTTAAGGGGATAGAAATAGACGGTGAACTCCTGAGCCGCCGGGCCGCCAATAGGACAGACGCGGTCAAGTCCCGCTGCCTTCCAATGTGGCTGCCAAATCTCTTGAACATAGGGGTGAATGGTCAGCAGCACCCCATACATTCGCGTGAATACACTCTCATAAGGGCCGTCTACAAAGAAACGCCGTAAATCGTCGACGAAAGCGCGCCGTTCGATACTGTTCTGAGGTACAACAATCTTCTCGACTTCGTCTACCAGAAGAACGACTCGATTGACATCAGCCGCTCGAAAGAGATGGACTAAATCGTTGAAGACCAATGTGGGGCCGTCGATACGCCAACGATAATCGCTCAGTCGAACGAGATATCGTTCCAGACCTTGCGGATCGTGACCGTGTTGCGCCAGGACAGAAGCGATCTCTCGACGGACGCCAGCATTAACAAGCTGGATCTCAACCGCCCTGTTCAACTCAAACTCCACCGCAATGCCTTGCTCGCTCAACCAGCGGTCATTCCCCAGTGTACCCGCCAAATTATTGGGATCAATTCTCTCAAGGACNNGCTGAGGAATGACGCCTGAAAAGGCTCGCGCTCGCCACAAAGCAGTCGCAATGCAGTTGCCCGAGTTGAGTGCCTGCGCAATCAATCTAATAAACTGCCAGAACTTACGCGTCCGGCCACCCTCCGGAATTACCAGCGCGCCCATGATTACATAAGCACCGTCAGTNNGGCGATAACCCAGGTCAGCCATAATGCGCCGTTGTTGGTGGTTCAGAAATGCGGTCTTGCCAATGCCACGTCCACGACGAGTGGCATAATCCATCAACAAGGCTAAAGAGCGTGGCGTTACGCTATCCTTGCCAGGAATCAAGAGTCGTTCAAACCGACTCTGGGCGTCTAGCCGGCTNNCTTCGCTGTAAATGTCTCCATTTACTCGCGGGTCGCTACTTTCCGGAGTGATTGTAGGTGAAAAAGGAAATGGATTGTCCGTAAGGCCAAAGCGTCGATAGGGAGACTCCGCAGCCGGCAATGGTTGAGACTTGCGCAGCAAAGTGATTTCAGACATACCAACACCTTTCGAACGTCATTTTTCAGCCAGCGGCGCAAGGCCAATCAGTCCGTGAGGAATCATGTCCAAGTAGACGGGGCGACGGTTTTGTCCAGGTCCTGACGTCTGTTCCTCTCTAATGTCACTTTCAATAGCAATCGACCAGGGAAAGTCTTTGGCGGGCAACTCATCGATCGCTAACTTGAGATAATCATCGAATAGGATGGCGCTAATCCGCAACTGACGACATACTTCGTCCCGCACATCAGGTAGTGAAACATAGATTGTATCGGTAGCGAGGGCAATTCGTTGATGAACAGAGATGAGCGTTGCCAAGAATAGGGATCGCAATACCGGCCACCCTGACTGATGAAGCCAAAGAGAGGCACCATCTGGGTCTAGAATCTCGGGAATCTGCTCAAACCTATCGGCTGGAGCAATTGGACGAAACACACTTACAGGAAACATGAGACGCCCGCTGATCCAGGGATGCCAGTCTGTATAGAATACTAACTCTAAGGCTTCTAAACGTGGGCACCATCCCATGAAAGTGCGCGGGTTGATAGGTGGACGTTCGCCAGGAAAATCAGGGTTGCGACTACCGTAAGGGATGTTGCCGAAAAGCAGACCAATAGCAGCCTCTCGCATCGCTTTGGTCAGTCGATCGCGCGGGCTGTAAGACATCGTTTTGTCATCACTGTTCCTCGAAACTTTCCTCCCGAGGCGATTCCACGCAACATGCACTCCGTTCACCCAGTCAGCGTCTTGAATAGGAAAAGCTGCAATATTGGCTGCTCTCGCCTGGCTCGCTGCTCGTAGCGCTTGTTCCTCCATCTCCTGTGGCCAGTCTGCCTCGTCCCAACGCCGGCGTGTCGGCTTCCAGTCAGGGCTTGGCCCAGGAAGAATAACCTCTCCCTGGCCAGAAGCATTAATATGCCATAGCCGAGTAACAAACCACCCCGGAACTACATACACTTCTTGCATCTTGATAGCAAGAAGTCTTCAAACAAGCGAGGATTTGTTCGCGAGTTGTAACGCATCAACGCCTTCTGTGGTTAAGGCATGCGCTGTCTGATTGAGATTCGCAGAAGAGTTGCCAACGGGCATAAGCCAGCCAAAAAGGCGTTGTTCGCGTATCAGCCTCTCCATCGTGCGTTGGCCGTGACTCAAGACCAGACGCATCTTATGTAAGCGTTGCCGTAATTGCTGCTGCAAACTCACTGCCGAGACTGTGCCCTGGTCAGCGGCAAGTTGCAATGCTTCGCTATGGAGCGATAGATCGGTGAAAAGAGCGACCTCACGGACTCTTGGCTCAGGCCATCTTGACGATCCTACTGTCGCAATATCGAACGCTATATCTACGGGGGCGCCGTGTTGGAGAACGCTGCCTCCGGTTGGGAATTGATCTTTGGTGCGAAGTCCGACTGCCATATCATCTACCACCGATTGATAACTGTCACAAGTACATACCACTAAGAACTCTGACGCAATCACGCGAGACCAAGGGTTTAAGTTCACCTCTCTTCCTTACAGGTACCCATTATAGGCGGCCGCGGCGGCAACGTCAAGGGGGCGCAGCACGTGGCAAAACGCCGTGTACCTTCAACTCCGCACGACGCGGACGTCGATCCAGGCGTCCCGTTGGAGGCGTCCGTCTACGTCAGGTTCTCGAGGTCCGCGAGATCCTGGCGGCGACCGGCAGCCCTTTTGTTTTTTCTGAGGTTATCAAGCTCGATGAACGCGACGGGGACGCCATCGAGGATGACTTCAACTCGTGCGTGGAGCGATTGAATAAACTTTGTGAAGTCTCGGTTCAGCACCGTATTTCCAGCGATGGTAATCACGACGGATTTGTTCCAGCACGGCCAGCCGCTCCGCATAGGGCACGCTTTGCCAGCAGGCGAAGTCGGTGGGTTGCTCCCCGGTGCGGTAGATTCTGAATTGCTGGCGCGACGTTACGCGTGGGTGTCGTCTTGTTGTCTGCCATCGAACAGCCTCGATCTCCCGGATCTCGCCGGTGTTGCCCCTATCATACCACATTTTCGGCGCTGAGGGTAGCGCAGCGCACGCCTGACCCCAACGTGCGCATAACCTGCTCGTTCCGTTAGCTGAGACGCCCCTCGCGCTCCAGCCCGTTGAGCAGCAGGTGAAAGTAGATCAGCCCGGCGTAGGGCTGCCAGCGCGCCAGGATGGCCTGGGCACCGGTGTAGTCCAGCTTCTCCGATAGCCCCAGCCAGCGTTGCAGGCCGCCGACCGCGCCCGCGTCGTCGCCGGGAAAGACCTCCAGCCGGCCCAACCCACGCAGCAGCGCGTACTCGGCCGTCCAACGCCCCACGCCCCAGAGCTGGCGCAGGCGCTCCTGCACCACCGCGTTCTCTTCGCCGTCCAGCCGTTCCAGGTCCGNCTCGCCACGCGTGACGGCAGACGCCAGCTCCGTCAGCGCGCGAACCTTCTGCCGGCTGAACTGCATGGCGCGCCATTTCTCCGGGTGAACCGCGATCAACGTCTCCGGTTGGGGCAGCCCGAAGGCCGGCTCATCCCCTGCCCCGGCAACGGCCGGGCCATGGGCTTCGGCCAGCCGGTTCAANNGCAGCCCCAGGGTCAGGGTGATCTGCTGGCAGGCGATGGCGTTGACCAGGCACTCGTAGAGGGTGGGGAAACGGGGCGGCTTCAGGCCGCGGAAACGTTCCACCAGGGCTGGCTGCGGATCGGAGTCTGCCAGAGTGTAAAAATCGCTCAGGTCGCGCTGGATGCCCAGGGTGCGTACGAGCGTCTGCGCCGCGGTTGCCGCGGCTTCGGCCGTTACCGCGCTGCCCGTCACGGTGACTTCGAGCTGCGGGGCCAGCGGTGGGCCGATCTGTACGACGGCTACCTCCGCCGCCTGATCGGCCAGCATCAGCACTCGCCGGTAGACGCGACCGTCCCAACGGTCGATGCGGTTGTGGGGCCGGCGCCGCAGCGCCCAGACCGTCAGGTCCAGGCGGAAGGGCGGCGTCGGCGTCAGGGTGAAGGAGATGGCGTTCACAGAAAAACCTATGGCGCCCTGCGCGCGGCAACAACCAGCGCGGGCAGAAAGATGGTACGGCTGGTGGGCGTCGTCGCCGGGTCGACGTAGGCGCCGGGTGGGCCGTCCGCCGGTCGCGGGCGGCCNNGGCGGTCGGTGAGCACCGCCGGCGTCAGCTCACCGGCGGGGACCGCGGGCGTGAAGGGGTCCCAGACCGGGAACGGGGGCAGCGGCAGGGCGACGATGCCCGCCAGGCTGCCCGGCGTGGGCCGGAAGTCGCCGCCGGCCGGGTCGATCAGGCTGGGCTGCACCTGGTTGATGCGGTTGTCGGCCCGCAGTTGCGTCGGGTTGCAGGTGGCGTTGGCCGGCAGGCAGCCCTGGCTCTCGCCCTCGATCCCCAGCGGCAGGTCGGCCGGGCCGTTCCATATAACGTTGCCGCGGATCTGCAGGTTGTCGTCGCTGCGGGCGGGGTTGGGAATGCCTGTGCCCGCGCCGGGCGTGCGCGGGCCGTAGATGGCGAAATGCTGCCACTGGCTGCGGAAGCCGGGCGGGTTGTAGAGCAGGTTGTTGTAGACGAGGACGTTGCGGTTGGGGATCGGTTCGTCGCTGCCCANCCACGCTGGGCCCCAGCCGCCCAGGGCGCGGTGCGCGGCGCAGGTCGCGCTGTCGCCGTCGCAGCCGCGCCCGCCGAAGACGAACTCCAACCCATGGCTGCGGCTGCCCACCCGGTAGAGGGTGTTGTAGGCCAGCAGGATGTCGTAGCCGCCGTTGACGCCGAAGCCCGCGCCCTCGGTGTCGTGGATCACGTTGTTGTAGAACTGGATGGCGTAGGCCTCGTGGTGCAGCCAGGGCGCGACCATGAATTCAGAGCCGGTGCCCTGGCCGGCGGTGAAGCCGCCCGTGCCGCAGTCGTAGATCTCGTTGCCCGCCACCGTGAAGTAGGCCGACCNCCCTTTGAGGTAGATGCACCAGTCCTGGGCGTCGTAGATGCGGCTGTCGAGGATGTGGCCGTACTGCACGCCCACGAAATCCACCGAGTTGTCGTGGCTGCCGCCGATCGCGCTCCCCTCGATGTAGATGTGGTGCGACTGGTTGACCTTGAGCGTCTCCTGCGCCTGCCGGCCGCTGCTGGCCAGGGCGCTGTCGCGGATCAGCAGATAGCTGCACTGCTCGCAGTGAAAGACATCGCCGGCGTTTTCGATGCGCAGCCCCAGCAGGTAGAGGTGATCCACGGCGAAGACGTTCATATTGCCCAGCAGCCGCGNCGCGCCCGGCCCATCGGCGCTGGAGAGGAGGATGGGGAACTGCTGGGTCCCGTGGCGCTCCTCCCAGTNAGTGGGGAAGGTGTCGGTGGGATAATCGCCGGCCACCAGGTTGATGCGATAGCCGGTGTTCTGCAAGGGCTGGCNCCTGGGGATGCGCCGCCACGCCTCGCCGATGGTGGCCAGCGCCTGGTGCGGCTGGCGCCGCTGCGGCCATTGTCGCCATGCTGCGGGTCACCCACAGCCGGACAGCGTCGGCGAGCCGATGTTATAGGCGCCCTGGACGGGCGGGCCGGCCAACGCCGGCGCCGCTGGCCGCGGCGGCGTTGATGTCGCTGATGTCGCGGGGTTGCAGCCGCGGACGGCTCCGCCCGGCCGCACCCCATCAGCGCCAGGCAGAAGAGCAGGAAGAGGGATGACAAACGGAAACGGCCGCGCCGCGGGCGCCGGCTTCGGGCGGGCGGTGGGATGACATCGGCTGGCAGCCTTTTCGGTTGATGAGCCAAGATGATGACCCGGCAATAGAACCGGGTGCGCCGCGGTGAACGCCGGGAGATGAAGTCCCCGGCTACACCACGGCGCCCGGTCAACCGGGCTTCGACGCACGAGCCAAAGGCCCGGCCCGACAATGGGCATGACCCGCGGCAAGCCCCGTTCACGGGGCGCTGTCCTGTAGCCGGGCGATTTGATCGCCCGGCGGGCGTCCTCGGCGGTAGCGTCGCCTGGACAAGAACGGTGCGCCGCGGTGAAGCCGGGAGATGAAGTCCCCGGCTACACCACGGCGCCCGGTCAACCGGGCTTCGACGCACGAGCCAAAGGCCCGGCCCGACAATGGGCATGACCGCGGCAAGCCCCGTTCACGGGGCGCTGTCCTGTAGCCGGGCGATTTGATCGCCCGGCGGGCGTCCTCGGCGGTAGCGTCGCCTGGACAAGAACGGTGCGCCGCGGTGAACGCCGGGGATGAAGTCCCCGGCGTTCACCGCGCGCCCGGTCAACCGGGCTTCGACGCACGAGCCAAAGGCCCAGCCCGACAATGGGCATGACCGCGGCAAGCCCCGTTCACGGGGCGCTGTCCTGTAGCCGGGCGATTTGATCGCCCGGCGGGCGTCCTCGGCGGTAGCGTCGCCTGGACAAGAACGGTGCGCCGCGGTAAACGCCGGGGATGAAGTCCCCGGCTACACCACGGCGCCCGGTCAACCGGGCTTCGATTGTTCACCAAGCGCACGACTCAGCCCGAACGGAGCATGCGAACCGTTCGCGCCTTCAAATCATGAACGGTCGCCGCGAGCCTCAACGCCACGCCGCGCTGCAGGCCGGCCATGACTTCCATGTGGTCCGCTTCGGNTGGGGGCGGCGTCACCACGTGCACGATCACCAGCCGCGTCTCGGCCCGGATGCCGCGCGCCTCGCCGGCCGGCACGAAAGCGATCGCGCCCGGCCCGATCTTCGCCTCGTGTTCGCCCGCGACGAGTTGACCCTCCCNCTCCAGCACCACCAGCGTCAGATCGACCCCTGGCTTGTGCACGGGGATGAACTGACCCGGCTCGAAACAGACCAGGATAATCTTGGCCCGCTCGTTGCCGGCCAGCATCAGCGGGTTGAAGCGTCCGGGTTGGAAGGCCACTGCCCNCTGGTATGAACTCCAGAATTCAGCCATGCTGTACCTCCTTGTCGCAGACCAGATGGATTAGCGAATTGTGACGCGGCGTCGATCGGCCCATTGTACGGCCAGTTCGGCCAGCCTGTCCTCGTCCAGCACCTGTTCCGCCAGTGGGAAGAGGATCTGCTCCTCCTTGGAGAAATGGACGCGCGATACCTGAAGCGTCTGCTGCAAGAGGCTCTGCGCCTGACGCAGGTCAGCGGCGGCCGGAATTCGGTCGAGCAGGCCCTCGATCTGGTCGTGCTCCATGCGCATAACGGCAACCGGCCCCATCGGCCAGGATGGGATCCAGGGCCGAGAAGAGCGGCTCGTCCTCCAGGTGCGTGGGTGGCCAGGGTCGCGGACAGGCCGCCGGCCAGGCTCTGCACGACGGCCAGGCTCTCGGCGGCCGGCGCCGCCTGCGTGAGGTAGTCGAACTGGGCGTACAGCATCGCATGTTCACCCAGGAATGCGGTGGTGATCTTCACAACGTATTCTCCAGAGGTTGAATTGTCTGTTGCAGTTCGTCGATAAACTGCGTCATAGGTATATTGTAGACTGCGGTGACGTCGGCCAGGGTCTCGAAGGGCGACATGGTGCAACCCACGCAGGCCATCTGGTGCCGCAGGAATACAGGGATCGCCTGCGGCCAGCGCGAGCAACTCGGCCACAGTCAGTTCGGTCAGTACAGCGTCCATCATTGCGGCCTCCATGGTGTGTGCCAGGCAATCACGCCACCAGTATAGTGGGTGGCGCCGCGTTCGTCTTTGCGCTGGCGCAAGCAAAACAGCCCGGTTTGGCGTGGCGCTGTGGCCTGAATTGGCCTGTGACGACTCTACTGTCTAACATCAAAAAGGCGCATTGTATGACCCGTACCCTCTATGCACTGTTCGTCGGCATCGACGCCTATCCGCCGCCGGTCAACCCGCTCAACGGCTGCGTTAATGACGTCACCCGCATGCACGACCTGTTGGCCGCGCGTCGCCGGGGCGCAGGATCGTTTCGTACCNNCCTGCTGCTGACCGACGCCCAGGCGACCCGCCAGGGCATCATCGACGCCTGGCGCGGCCACCTGGGCCAGGCCGGACCGGGCGATGTGGCGCTCTTCTACTACAGCGGCCACGGCTCGCAGGANAACGCGCCGGCCGAGTTCTGGGACTTCGAGCCGGATAAGCTCAACGAGACGCTGGTCTGCCACGACAGCCGTCTATCCGGCGGCTGGGACCTGGCCGACAAAGAGCTGGCGCAGCTCATCAGTGAGGCCGCGGCTCGCGGGCCGCACCTGGCCGTGATCCTCGACTGCTGTCACTCCGGTTCCGGCACGCGACGNCTGAGGACGTCACCGCGCCAGGCGAGGGCCGACATCCGCACCCGCCCCATCGCCAGCTACATCGTCACCCCGCAGCAGGTGGCCAACCTGCACGGCCAGGACCAGGATGCAGCCAGCACCGCCATGCCGTGGGCCGCCATCGCCTCCGGCCGCCACATCCTGCTGGCCGCCTGTCGGCCCGAACAGAGGGCCAAAGAGACTTACTTCGCCGGCCCGCGGGCCAGGAAANNACGCGGCGCCTTCTCCTTCTACCTGCAGGACACCTTGCAGCAGGCCGGCGCGGCCCTGAGCTACCGTGACATCGCCAGGCGCGTCAACGCCCTGGTGCAGCAGCGGGCGGCCGACCAGCAGCCGCAACTGGAGGCCAGCGACCCGGCCGACCTGGATCAACCCTTCCTGGGCGGCGCGATCCACGCGGCGCCGGCCACCTTCACCCTCAGCGCCGACCGGGAGCTGGGCTGGGTGATCGACGCCGGCGCCGTACATGGCATCCCGCAGCCGGGCAACGGTGACACAACGCAACTGGCCCTCTTCCCCTTCGACGCCGGCCCGGCCAGCCTGCGTGACCCCAGGCAGGCGCTCGGCGGGGCCAGCGTGACCCAGGTCCACCCCGGCCAGAGCCCGGTAACGCCGGAACGCTTCGACGGCGCGGCCCTGGACACGAAAACCACCTACAAAGCAGTGGTGACCAGCACGCCGCTGCCGCCGTTGACCGTGGCTTTCGAGGGGGACGCCGCCGCGCTCGACCGCGTTCGCCAGGCGCTGGCTTCCGCCGAGGGCGCGGACAAACCCTCGCTGCTGGTGCGCGAGGGCGACCTGGCCGGGGCGGAATATCGGCTGTACGCCGATGCCGGTGCGGGCCGCTACCGCATCCGCCGCGCGTCGGAGGCGTTGAACTTCGCCGTGGATACGCCGGGCCTGGATACGGAGAGCGCGTTGATCGTTGTGCGGCGGCTGGAGCACATCGCCCGCTGGGCCAGCACCGCCCGGCTGACCAACCCGGCCACNGCAGCTCCGCGGGATGCGGTGCGGCTGGAGATCTTCCGCGAGCGGCCAGATGGGACGGTCGAGGAGCAGCCGCTCGACCCTTCATCGGGCGTTCGGCTCGCCTATGCGTTTGTGGATGGGCGCTGGCGCTGGCCGCGCTTCCGCATCCAACTGCGCAATACCCTGCCCGACCAGCGCCTCTTCTGCATGCTGCTNGACCTGACCGAGAGCTACAGCATCGACGCCGGCCTGCTGCCGCGGGGCGGCGTGTGGCTCGAACCGCGTGGTCAGCAAGGGGACGCCGCCTGGGCCAGCGTGCTCGTACGCGGCCAACTGCGCACCACGATCGACGGCTACATCCCCGACCGGCTGTTCAGGCAGATCGGGGATGCGCTGAAGGCGAGCGACCCACCGGTCCGGGAGGTACAGGTGCGTGACCTCCTCAAGCTGATCGTCAGCACCGACGAAGCCGATGCCACGCTGTTGCAGCAGGGCGAACTGCCCGTCACGCCGGAGGCGCCGGCCATGCGTGACATCCCTAAGCGGCTGAACACGCTCAACCGGCTGATGGCGCGCGTCCACACGCGCCGTGGGGTGGCGCCGGGCAGCGACGGGACGTTCAGCGATTGGACAACGATAGAGGTGGCGGCCACGGTCGTGCGGCCGGCGGCGGCAGCGATTGTTTCCTAACATGCAAATCCATCGAGTCTCGAATACTCCAAAAGGTGGCGCGACCAAGGAGACCCTGACATGAATTTTTGGCCTGGCCCTCTTCCATGCGGGCGGGGACTGAGGCGAGAGCGGCTGAGGCTGTCAGGCACTATGAGCTGGCGCTCGAGGTCTTGACACGCGAGGCGCATCCGCTGCTGTGGGCGCAGGCGCAGGAAGGGCTGGGGATGGCGGTTTTGCCTGTCATGGCTACGCCAATTTCGTGAAGCCCTGAGCAGCGGTCTGCTCATGGCGGACGACAATGTGCTCACCGTCGCTCATCTTCTTGAGCAACGTCTCTGTGGCAAACGTTTGGCCGTTCTTTCTGCCTGCGAGACAGGTATGCCCTCTGACCTGCAACGGGCCGATGAGTTTGTCGGGTTGCCTGCCGGGTTCTTGCAAGCGGGCGTGGCCGGGGTCGTGGCCGCGTTGTGGTCGGTGGATGACCGCAGCACCATGATGTTGATGGCGCGCTTCTACGAAAATTGGCGCCAGCGCCAGATGCAACCCGCAGAGGCCTTGTGGCAAGCACAGATGTGGATGCGCAGTACCAGCAACGTGGAGAAAGAGGAGTACATTCGGCGGCATCTCGACACCGAAGCGGCGCCTGTCGAGACGAATGCTTCTTCAAACAGGCGCTTCGGAGACGCACTCGAAGGCGAGCGTCCTGACATCACTGACTTATCACACCCATTCTATTGGGCAGCCTTCACCTACACAGGTGTTTGAGCATAGGATCGAGGATGCATAGTAGATGACCGACTTCACCCACTCCCTCGCCGTCGTCATCGGCATCGACGCCTACGGCGGCGGCATCCCGCCGCTGACTACCGCGGTGAACGATGCCATGCGACCGGAGTATGGGCAGTCCGCTGCGCTCGGCGGCCGCTCGCGACGAACATCTCACTTCTTCGAGCCTTGGAATCCGAACATGGTCGGAACTCGATCAGCGAGGCTGCTGCGATGACAGCAAACACACGAAACATCGGCCTGGCAGATGAATCCGCCGCCGGGCTGGACCAGGCGGCGGGGTTCACGCGCAGCCTGGCCGTGGTGATCGGCATCGACGACTATGCCGCGCCCATCCCGCGGCTGAAGACGCCCGGCAACGACGCCCGCGGCATCCAGGACGTCCTGGCAAGACAGCAGCAGTTCACCGTGCTGCCTCCGCTGACCGAAGACGTGACGCACAGCCGCCTNGCTGGGCTGTTCACCGTCACCCTGCCTGGGCTGAACCTGGGCCCAAGTGACCGCCTGCTGGTCTACTTCGCGGGTCATGGCACCGAAATGTCCGGCGCCGGCGGCGAGCCGGAATATTACCTGGTGCCGCAGGACGCCCGGCCGGATGACCGGGACAGCTTCCTCCCGATGCGCCTGGTGCGCGATGCGCTGCTCAAGCTGCAGTGCCGCCACCTGCTGCTGGTGCTCGACTGCTGCTTTGCGGGCGGCTTCGGCCGCATGCGCAGCCTCGACGACCTGCCGCCCAAGATCTACAGACAGCGCTTCGATTTCTACGTCAGCTCGCCGGCCTGGCAGGTGATCGCCTCAGCCGCCCACGATGAGACTGCCCTGGACACCGCCGGCGGCTACGTCTTCGGCCGGCGTGCCATCGGCGCGGAGACCGAGCACTCCCCTTCGCCAGCGCGTTGTTTGACGTTGGAGGGCCAGGCCGACGTGAACCCGGCCTCGCAAGAAGGCGAACCAGCCGGCGACGGGCTGATCACCGCCGCCGAACTCTATGTGTGGATCCGCGACCGGGTGCAGGCGGTGGCAGGGGCGACGCACCGCCAAAGCCCCGGGCTGTGGCCGCTGCCCAATCACGAAGCCGGCGAGTTCGTGTTCCGCAACCCCGAACGCGCCTTATCGCTGGAGGACGCGCTGCCGTTGACGGCCGGCGCCAATCCCTACCGCGGCCTGAGNCCCTATGACGAGGCGCAGAGCCACCTCTTNTTCGGCCGGGCGAAGCAGATTGCCGCGCTGACGGAAAAGGTCGCTGCGGAGCCGTTTGTGGCGGTGCTGGGCGTCTCGGGCACCGGCAAATCCAGCCTGGCGAAGGCGGGCTTGATCCCGACCCTGGGCGGGAGCCACCGCCGGCGATCCCCGAGCCGNCGGCAGGTCGGCGAGATGCGCTGGCTGACGCTGCCACCGTTCCGACCCACTGCGGAGCCGGTGGCCAGCTTGACCAGGCTGCTGACCGATCATCTCCCGACCTACATGAATCAGGTTCCGGCCCCGGCGAGCGATGCCACCGCATTGGCCGCGCTGGTGACCNNGCCTGGCGCAGATCATCCCGGCNNGCGGCTGGCGCTGGTGATTGACCAGTTCNNTGAAGAGTTGGTGACGCTGTGCGCTGACAAGGCGCAGCGCCAGCATTTCCAGGCGTTGCTCGCCAATGCCCTGGCCGCCGCGGGCGACAGCCTGCGCGTGATCATCACCCTGCGCACCGATTTCGAGCCGCAGTATAACCAGGGCGTGCTGAAACCGTTTTGGCACAACGAGGCGCGTTATGTAGTGCTACCGATGAGCCAGGACGAGCCGCGCCAGGTGATCCTGGGGCCGGCCTGGGCCAGCGAGATCTACTTCGAGTCGCGTGCGCTGGTGGACGCGCTGATCAACGAGGTGGTGCAGGCGCCCGGTGGGCTGCCGCTGCTCTCCTTTGCCCTGAGCGAGATGTATCTGCGCTACATCACCAGCGGCCGGCAGGACCGCACCCTGCGCCAGGCGGACTTCGGCGCGGTGGGCGGCGTCATCGGGTCACTGCGCCGCGGCCAACGCGATNNCTGGGACGGCCTGGACCCGGCCCATCAGGCCACCATGGAGCGGCTGATGCTGCGCATGATCGCCATCGGCGGCGGGGAGGTGGCGCGACGGCGTGTCGCTTGGGCCGAGCTGGACTACGACGAGCCGGAGAACACGCGGCGGGACGCGGTGATCGGGCAGTTGAAGGAGGCCCGGCTGGTGGTGCGCGACGAGGGCGCCGGCTGGGTCGAACCGGCGCATGATGCGCTGGTGTCGGGCTGGGACAAGTTGACGGAGTGGAAGTTCACGGCTGCCTCCTATCTACCGCTGCAGCGCGACCTCGCTCCGGCTGCGCTGCGCTGGCAGGCAGCCGATGCCAAGGCCAAAGCCGGCCTGCTGTGGGATGACGATCCCCGCCTGCCGCAGGTGGAGGAGACGCTGTGGCCGACGGATGGCGAGGGGAAGGGGCTGGCTGGGCGTATCCGCTGGGCGCGGCAGGTGCTGGCGCCGCAGACGAAAACGCCCACGGACACGAAATGGCTGAACCGGCCCGGCTCAGCTTTGTGCAGTCGAGCGTGCAGGCGCGCACCAGGTTCTGGCAACGCAGCATCGGAATTGGACTTGCCATCCTCCTGGTCGTCGGCATCCTGCTGGCATTTGGCTTCAACCAGCAGCAGCAATCCGCCGCCAATGCAAAGGATGCCGCAGCGAATGCGACGGTCGCCGCAAATGAACAAGTGTTGCGCGCCACTAGCGATGCCAATGCGACCGTGGCGGTCGCGAATGAGGCAGCAGCCAAAGTTGCCGAGGCGACGGCTGTGTCCGAAGCCTATGTGAGGGCGACAGCCCAGGCTCAGGAATCCCAGGCGCGTGCAACCGCTGAGTTAGCACGGGCGACCGCTGTGGCTGCACAGGCAGAAACAGAGCGCCTCAAGCGCAGCATTGAGGCTGATCAATTGACGGCGAATGGCCTCAAGCTGATTGGAGAAGATCCACCGCAGGCTCTGCTACTCGCCGTAGAGGGTCTGCGTGTTCATAACGATGTGTCTGAAACATTAACAATTCGATCACGTGACCATATCACGGCTACTGATTTTGTCACAGTAACCGTCACAAGACCAGAGACATCTCCCAATTCGGCGCTTACAAACATCCACAGACTTTTGGAGCAGATTCGCGGCATTCCGCTCATCGGCCACCAAGCAGAGTTGCAGGACGTTGCGTTCAGCCCCGATGGCCATTGGTTGGCCACAGCCTCTAGAGATCGTACCGTACGCCTGTGGAGCATGGTGGACAAGGCCGCGCAAGCTGTGCTACTGGAAGGCCACCTGGACGTCGTTGGAACGGTCGCGTTTAGTCCTGATGGTACGCAGTTGGCCAGTGCCTCGGCGGACCAAACGGTGCGGCTTTGGAACATGGAAAATCTGAGCGCGAAGCCTGTAGTTTTCGCCGATGCGTCGGAGGTGATGGCGTTCAGTCCGGATGGAAAATGGCTAGCTGCGGCATCTCTGGCAGGTGATGTCAGGCTTTGGGAAGTGGAGAACCCTGAACGAGTTCCAATCATCCTAGAGGGACATGCGGATAAAGTGCGTACACTCGCTTTTAGCCCAAATGGTCGCTGGCTGGCTAGCGGCTCCATGGACTTCACCGCACGGCTGTGGAGTATGGCCGATCCCACGGCGACGCCAATTGTCTTGGAGCATACCGATCAGGTGTTGACACTCTCGTTTAGCCCCGATAGCCACTGGCTGGCCACCGGCTCATTGGATGATACGGCACGGGTGTGGAATACGTCTGACTTCGCGGCCAAGCCACTCCTGCTATCACATGATGAACGTGCCGTCAATGTTGTGGCGTTCAGTCCCAACAGCCGCTGGCTGGCAACGGGCACTGGGAGTGCCTTGATGGGCATGGTCCGTATGTGGGATCTGGAGAACCCCAGAACGATCCTGTGCAGTTCGCAGATCACGGATACTTCGTGCAGGGTTTGGCTTTTAGCTCAGATAGACATTGGTTGGCTGCAGGGTCAATCGATTTTGGTGGGGCCAGAACCGTGCGCCTTTGGGATCTTTCCAGGTTGACTGCCGATCCCACCATGTTGGTCGGTCAAGAATATGCGGTATTTGCTTTGGAGTTTAGCCCGGATGCACGCTGGCTTGCAACGGGCCGGCCGATGCAAAAGCTGTCCTGTGGGACCTTCAAAGCACTATCGAGCCGAAAGTTCTGCGCGGCCATATCTGGACAGTGACCGACCTGGCATTCAGCCGAGACGGTCGATGGCTTGCGAGTGTTTCATTTGATGGGGTGCATTCCTGTGGAATCTTGAAAATGGTGAGGGTACCTTACTGACACTCCAAGAGAACAAGGACATCTCCCATATCGGTTTTACGCCTGACGGACGGTGGTTGCTGACTGCTTTGACTACCCCACAAGAGGGGACAATCAGAGTGTGGGACTTGGCAAGTGACAGCCCCAGGGCCTTTGCTTTGAAAGGCAGTGATGGTCCTGTCGTGGCTCTTACCTCGAGCGAGGACGCATCTTGGATCGCCGCCAGCTTTGCCGACACAAGCGTAAGAATTTGGCCATCATCAGATTTCCAGTCACCGCCAATCTTCCTTAATGGTCACAATGGTCCTGTTCAAGCCATTGCATTTAGCTCGGATGGGCGTTGGCTGGCTACCGGTTCCATGGACAAGACCATTCATCTCTGGAATGTTGCAAACCTCGATAAACCACCCCTTGTCCTCAGCGGTCATGAAGACAGTATTGCCTCTGTCGTCTTCAGCGTTGACGGGCGATGGTTAGCCTCTCGGTCTTCAGACAATATGCTACACCTTTGGGATGTAGCTGATCCGAGCACTGCGATCATCGAACAACGAAACGTGGAGGAAGACGGGCTTTTAGCCCAGATGGACATTGGTTTTTGGCTGATGTTGCGCAGGAGACTGCGCGGATTTGGAATCTAACTGCGCCCGGCATACCAGCGGTTGACTTGCCCGAGGTTTCGAACGTCGGTCCCTTTGGCCCCGATGGACACTGGGTTCTTCTCCAAAAGACCGACAACCAGTCGGTTCAGTTGCTTAATATGACCGATGTTGATGCGCCACCCAAGCACCTGTTCTATGCGTTGGGTGATGAACATTGGCAGTTCAGCCCGATAGTTGGTGGCTCGCGGGTGCCGTTGGTGATCTGGCGCATCTGGAGTGTCACAAATCCAGAATCCTACCCGATCGAAATCCGGGGCCAATACGAAGGTGTTACCTCTGTGGCGTTTAGCATGGATGGAAGGCGGCTTGCCATGGGAGCAGGCGATGGCAACATTCGTGTTTATACCTGGCAAGTGCAGGATCTGATTGATTTGGCCTGCAATCTGGCCGGTGAGAATTTCTCGCAACAAGAATGGGAAGTCTGGTTTGGCTCGCAACCCTACCATCGGACGTGCCCACAGTGGCCTGCGCGTGCAAGCCCTTGACGACGCTGATGTCAGGCACATAGTGGCAATGGAGACATCTGGATGACCCTCATCACCTACCACAACTTCGACCTGCTTCTCACCCGCGCCGGCGACCGCTACAGGGCCATCGTCGGGGACACGCCGGCGGGGAAGACCCGATTTTGTTCAGGTCTGTTTAAGGAGCATCCATGACATCCGTTTCCACGCCCGCGATTCTCCTTGCCTTCGCCAACGACCGCGACGACCGGGCGCGCTACCTGCGCAACCTGGCGGAGGAGGCGCGCCAGGTGCAGCGGGCACTGGCTGCCGCCGAGGGGCGCGGCCACTGCGAGCTGGTATTGCGCCAGAACGTCACAGCCGCCGATATTCTGGATGTCTTCCAGGACGCGCTACCGGGATCGTATCGCCATCTTCCACTTCGGCGGCCATGCCGACGGCTATCGGCTGCTGCTGGAGACGGCCGCGGGCAGCCCGGCCGCGGCGAACGCCGGTGGGTTGGCTCGCTTCCTGGCCCCACAGCGCGAGCCGAACTGGTGTTCCTCAACGGCTGCTCGACCGAAGGTCAGGTGCTCGACCTGCTGGCCGCCGGCGTATCTGCGGTCATCGCCACCGACCAGGCTGTGGACGACGCCGCGGCCACTGGCTTCGCCGTCCGTTTCTACCAGGGGCTGGCCGGCGGCGCATCGATCGCGGCCGCGTTCGAGCAAGCCAGGGCGGCGCTGGACATGCAGGGCGGCCGTATCTTCCGGGATATCGGCGCGGCCGAGGAGGTGCAGAAAAGCGGAGTCCCCTGGCGACTACACATCCGCCACGGCGCCGAGACAGTGGCCGACTGGAGCCTGCCTCAGGCCGTGGGCGATCCGCTTTTCGGCCTGCCGGCGTTGCCGCCCCTCGATATGCCCGACAAACCCTACCGCTACCTGCATCACTACCGCCGGGAGGACGCCTGGGTCTTCTTCGGCCGCGACCGGGAGATTCGCGCTGTACGACCGGGTCACCGCGATGGACGGCCCGCCCATCGTGCCTTCTACGGCCAATCGGGCGTGGGCAAGTCGTCGCTGCTGGCGGCCGGGCTGCTGCCGCGGCTGGAGGACAGCCACGAAGTCCGTTATGCGCGGCGATCAGGCCCAGGGCTTCTGGGCACGCTGGCCGCCGCGCTGAAGCGCGCCGGGCGGATCTGGCCGCTGCCTGGCGCGCGCGGAAACGGCGGCCGGCCGGCCGCTGCTGGTGATCCTGGACCAGGTGGAGGAGCTGTTCACCCGGCCCAACAGCCAGCGGCCCGACGAGATGGCCCCCTTCCTGGCCGCACTGGCGAGCCTCTTCGGCGATCCGGGGCGGCGACCGGCCGGCCGGCTGATCCTGGGCTTCCGCAAGGAGTGGCTGGCCGAGATTAAGGAGCGCCTGAGCGAACGCACCCTGCCCTGCTCGGAAGTCTTCCTGGAGCGCCTCGGCCGCGAGGGCATCATCGAGATCGTGACCGGCCCGGGGCGCACGCCGCGCCTGCGCGACCAATACCGCCTGACCGTAGGCGACCCACTCCTCCCCGGCCAGATCGCCGACGACCTGCTGGCCGACCGCGAGTCGCCCGTCGCGCCGCTGCTGGCCATCCTGCTGGCCGGCATGTGGGAGGCGGCCCGGCGCAGCTATGACCAGCCCGTCTTCGACGAGAACCTCTACCACGAGTTCCGCTCCCGCGGGCTGAAGCTGGACGACTTCCTGGGCCGGCGGCTCAAGGCGCTGGGCAACGTTGCCGGAGGTGGTGGACTCCGGCCTGGCGCTGGACGTGCTGGCCTATCACACCACCCCCTGGGCACCGCCGAGCAGCGCACCCTGGCCGACCTGGAACAGACCTACAGCCATCGCCGCGACGTGTTGCCGGGCCTGGTCCAGCAGTGCCAGGACCTCTATCTGCTGGTAGATCCGGCCAGGAACCAGCCCGGCCAGCCGCCGGCCAGCCGGTTGACCCACGATACGCTGGCCCCCACGTGCGCAAACGCTTCGATGAGTCCGATGCGCCGGGGCAGCGGGCACGGCGGATTTTGGAGGGCCGGCTTCCTGCAACGCGGAAAGCGAAACGCCGGACGATCACCAGGGTCTTGCGCCGTTGGGTGACGCAGACTTGGACGTGGTTCTGGCAGGGCAGCCGGGCACGCGCGCCTGGAAAGCACAGGAACAACAACTGGTTGCCGTCAGCTCTGCTGACCGCCAACGGCGACTGGAGGAGAAGACGCACGCGGCACAAGAGCGTGAACAGGCGCGCCAACGGGAGTTGGAACAGGCGCAGAAACTGGCCGACGAGCAGCGGCTGCGGGCAGAGGAGGGGGAACAGGCGGCGCGGGTTGCGTACGCGGTTTCGTTTTGCCCTGGCCGCTGCAGCCATCGCATTGATCTTGTTGGGTGTGGCAGGGCTGGCAGTCAGGCAGGCCAGCATGGCGCAAGGTCTGGCAAAAACTGAGCAGGAGCGGGCAGAACGAGAAGCTATGGAAGCTGAGCGCCAACGGGGTTCGGCGGTGGCGGCCCAAGCTACGGCAGAGGTAAATGCCGCCGAAGCAGAGCGCCAACGCAACCTGGCGGAACAACGCCAACTGGAAGCAGAGGCGCGCAGCCTGGCCGCACAGGCGGAACGGTTGCGTGAATCAGATCTGGCCCTGTCACTGTTGCTCGCCAGCGAGGCCGCGCAGATGGCGCTCCGAGCCGACAAGACGCCGCCGGTTGAGATCGTGTCAACGTTGTACCGCTTGTTAGCTGCACCCCACACCCAGCTGCTGCGCGATATCAAGGCTCACAACGCGCATACCTGGGCGGTTGCCCTGTGGCCCGACGAGACGAAATTCGTCACGGCCGGCTGTGACCAACGGCTGTCCAGCGGCGTGTGCCAGGCGGGCCAGGCGCGTGTTTGGAGCAGCAACGGCGCGCTCCTGGCTGAATTCGCCAACCGTCCCACCGACCTCAGCCTGGTGGTAATCAGCCCCGACGGAGAACGCATTCTAACCGCCGATGACAAGGGGGTGTGCAACTGTGGGCTGCCGGTGATCTGCGCGAGATCGCGACCCTGGAGGGCTATACAGGTACGTTGAAACCGGCAGCCTTTAGCCCTGACGGCCAGCGTATCCTCACCGTGGGCGAACGGGAGCCGGCGAGGCTATGGAATGCCGAAGGGCGACTCCTGGCCCTTCTTGATGCCGAAGCCGAACGTACCTACAGTGCGACCTTCAGCCAGGATGGCCAACGGATCGCGACATCCCATTGCACCAGCCTGGGCGACAACGACATCTGCTCTTCGGGATACGCAAGGCTCTGGGATGATGATGGCCAGCCAGTGACTCTGTTCGCTCAGGGGGCAGGCGTTCGGTGGGTGTCGTTTGGGCCAGGTAATGCCATGGTCAGTGCTGAGTGTGCTGAACTGGCCAACAGTCGCTGCGTCACGGACATGGTGCGGGTGTGGGATCCGGCAGGCCAACTCCTGGCCGTCTTGGAGGGACGGCGTTTTCTTAACCCGCTGCGCCACGTCGAGTTTGACGCGTCAGGAGCCCGCATTCTGGCCTATTCGGCCACGGAAGCTGCCCTCTGGACCGGCGCAGGTGAGCTGCTGGTGAAGCTCGATGCGCCGACCAATCATCTGTGGACGGTTCGCTTCAGCCCCGATGGACAGTTGGTCATCGTGACCAGCAGCGGCCCCGATCCAGGCAGATTCAACCTGTACAAGACTCAGGTCAGATTATGGGACAAGGATGGCAGGTTCTTGGCGGATTTACCGGCGCGCCATGAAGGTTACGTGAAGGCCACTGCAATGACCGCTGATCATGGTCTTCTGCTGACCGCAGGCCTCGATGGGTTGGTACAGATTTGGGACACGAGTAGTGCTGCCGGAACACTGTCAGGGCAACTCACAGGCCACAGCGGTTTTTGCTCTCTGCCAGCTACAGCCCGGATGGCAGCCGGCTGGCGACTGTGGCCGATGACGGTGTGCGTCTATGGGATGCGAATCGAAACCTGCTCGCCCATCTGGAAGCACGGGCCGCCCAGGTATACACTGCACGCTTCAGTCGGCAGGGCGACCTGCTGGCCACGCTGGCCTGTGATGTGCTGACCCAGAACAACGATTGTGCCAGGGGGCATTGCGGCTGTGGAACGCCGCTGGCACACCCGTACGCCAGGTGGCTGGCTACCGCTTTGCCGGGGCTTTGACTTTGCACCGGACGGCAGCCGCATGGCAACGGCCAGCGAAGGCAACACTGCCCAGTTGTTGGATGCCAGCGGCCAGCGTATTGCCCTTCTCACCGGGCACACAGGGCCTGTCAATCGCATCGCCTACAGCCCGGACGGCGCCCGTATCGGTACCAGTAGCGACGACGGTACGGTGCGCGTCTGGGATGCCAACGGACAACCCCTTATCGTCTTGTCCGGACACACGGGCCCACGCGCGGTCCAATTCGGCGGCCGCGGCGGCAATCCTGACCTACAGCGATGACGGCTCGATCCGCCTCTGGAACGATCGCGGCCAACTGCTGCATGTGCTGGATGGGCATTCGGGCGGCGTCAAGTTTGCCACCTTCAACCGGACGGGCACGCTGATCCTGGCTGAGAGCAACCAGGCCCGGCCCGCTTGTGGGACAGCGATGGTGAATTGGTCGCCGTGCTCGGCGAAAACGCCACGAGCGTAGATGTGGCCGCGTTCGATCCAGCCGGCCAACGCATCATGACAGTCGAATGTAATGTTGTGAACGAAGGCGACTGGTGTGTCCGCCACTCCGTCAATCTGTGGGACACTCACGGCAAACTCATTGCCACTGTGGGTGACCACTGGGTGGAATGGGCCGCGTTCCGCCCTGACGGCCGGCAGATTATCACGGCCGGTTGCGATATGTTCCAGCCACCGACCAACACCACCTGTCTGGCTGGTGGGGTATGGGTCTGGCAGGACTACCCGAACATCGACGCCCTATTGGCAGAAGCTGCGATGCGTGCCGGACGATCCTTGACAGCCGCCGAGTGCCAGCAATACCTGGGACAGGAGCAGTGCCCATGACCCTCACCACCTACCACAACTTCGACCTCCTCCTCACCCGCAGCGGCGAGCGCTACAAGGCCATCGTCGTGGACGCGCCGGCAGGGGAGGAGAGCGTGCTCTTCGACCCGCCCTTCGCCGCGGATGCGCTCCCGCGCCTGGAGGGCCTGGCGCGGCGTGGCCCGCGGCGCGACTCGCCATATCGGCGCGGCCGGCGATCAAGGTCTATCTGCCGACGATTTTGCGCTAGTTGCCCGCGTCAGCGGCCGGCGCAGAGGCGCTATCCCGCCCTTGACGCAGGTGAGCATCAGGTGTAAAATCCTTATAGTCCCTATAAGGATTTTGTGCTATGCCAAACGATTCCCAATCCAATCGGCGCTTGCTGTACGAAATCGCGGATTCGCAGGGCGGTTTCTTCACCGCGGATCAGGCGCGCAAAGTCGGCTACGCCTACAGCCAGCAGCACTTCCACAGGCAGAGCGGCGCCTGGCTGCAGGTGGGGCGCGGTCTGTTCCGCCTACGCGAGTACCCACCCGGCGAACGGGAAGACTTGATTCGCTGGTCGCTGTGGAGCCGCAATCANAAAGGGGTTCCCCAGGCCGTGATTTCGCACGAGACTGCCCTTACCGTGCATGATTTGAGCGATGTCATGCCGGCCGCAGTACATCTGACTGTGCCGCCGGGATTTCGTAAGCGGGCGCCGGCTGGCTGCGTGCTGCATCGGGCCGCTCTGTCCCCGGCCGATAGCGAGCAACGCGCCGGATTCCGGGTCACTACGCCTCTGCGCACCCTCATCGACGCGGCCGAGAGCGCCCTCAGCCAGGAGCACCTCGACCGGGCGGTGCGCGACGCCTTGCAGCGCGGCCTGGCGCGGCGTGGTTCGCTGGCCACAGCGGCCTGTTCGCATGCAGCGCGCATGCGTCTCGATCAGGCGTTGGCGATCGCGGGGAGACAACGCCATGATCGGGCTATCAGACGCCACAGGCTTTCCGCGTTGCTCTCGAAACCCGGTTGGCCGCGCTGTCTCAAGCGCAGGGCACTGATTTGCAGCGGCTGCGGCGGCGGGTGGCATTCGAACGACTGTTGGCCCGGCTCTTCATCCATGANACATCCCCGTGGTTGCTCAAGGGCGGGTATTCGCTGGAGTTACGTCTGCCTGATCGCGCCCGGTCCACGGTTGATCTGGATTTTTCGATCCCCGACCTGGCGCGCATACCCCCGGCTGTCGCTGCTGACAGACTGGATGCGCCTCGCGTCAATGCCTTCNNTGAATACGTGCAGGAGCTGGCCGAACACGATCTCGGCGATGGTTTCCAGTTCTTCATCCACCAACCTCGAACCGAAACGACCGGCGCACCCGGCGGCGGGTTCCGCTGTCCGGTGGAGGCGCGTTTGGCGAGCCGTGTGTTCGCCCGATTTCATCTCGACATCGGACTCGGCGATCCGGTTGCCGGTCCATTCGATTGGATCACGGGCAGCGATCTCCTTGTCTTTGCTGGCATNCCCCCAGCACGCATTGCCGTCTATCCGCTGGCGCAGCAATTCGCCGAGAAGGTCTATGCCTACACGTTTCCGTGGCAGGGTCGAGACAACACACGCGTGAAGGATCTGGTTGATATGGTGTTGCTGATAGACTCCGGCTTGTTGTCTTTGGCCGACCTCAGACCGGCAATCGCAGCAACCTTTGCTTCCCGCAGCACTCATCCCGTCCCGACCTCACTGCCGTTGCCCCCGCCATCCTGGTCTTCGTCTTACGCGGCGTTGGCCGAAGAACTCAGGCTCAGCGCCCGCNNGCTGGCGGCAGCTTACGATCTGATCGAAGCCTTCTGGCAGTCGCGCCAGCTTGGCGCGAGAGTAGAGCGATGAACGGCAAGCGTTTCCTACCCGTCTTCAGCATCCTGTTGTTGTTCATTTATACGCTCAGCTCGCCAGTGGAAGCAATCCAGTTCGTGAGATAGGTTATCCATGACCGACTTCACCCACTCCCTCGCCATCCTCATCGGCATCGACGCCTACGCCAACGGCATCCCGCGGCTGACCACGGCGATCAAGGACACGGCGCGGCCGGTGCGCACAGCAGACGAGGCCCACCCATGACCCTCACCACCTACCACAACTTCGACCTCCTCCTCACCCGCGCCGGCGCGCTACAAGGCCATCGTCGTGGACGCGCCGGCGGGGAGGAGAGCGTGCTCTTCGATCCGCCCTTCGCCGCGGGTGCGCTCCCACGTCTGGAGGGCCTGGCGCGCGCGTGACGCGGCTCCGCCCGCTCCGCGGCCCGCGCCATCGGCGTGGCCGATGACCCCGGCCCGGCCGCTGACCTGGCCGAGGTGGGCAGCCGGCTCTTCGCCGCGGTCTTCGCCGGCCCGGTGGGAACCCTGCTGGCCGCCAGCCAGGCCAGCGTGGCCGCCGAGGACGCGGGCTGCGGCTGCGGCTGCGCTTCGAGGCGGACGCGGCCGGCTGGCCCTGCTGCCCTGGGAGACCCTCTACGATCCGGCCCAGGGCCATTTCGTGGGCCTGGGCGAGGCCTCCCCGTCCTGCGCTACCTGGCCCTGCCCCGCTCCCGCTCCGCGCTGCCGGTGAAACCGCCCCTGCGCGTCCTGGCCGTGCTTGCCAGTCCGGCCAGCCTGCCGGCGCTGGACGTGGAACGGGAGTGGCAGGCGATCCAGGAGGCGTTAGCCGACCTGGTGGCCGACGGCAAGTTCGTGCTGGAGCGGCTGGTCAGCCCCACCCTGGACGCACTCCAGCAACGGCTGTTGGGCGAGCCGGTGCACATCCTGCACTTCATCGGCCACGGCGTCTTCGACGAGGCGGGCCAGGCCGGCGCTCTGGCCTTCGCCGATGCCCGCGGCCGGCCTCACCTGGTGCGGGGCGATGACCTGGCCAAGCTGCTGCGCAACCATCCCGCCGTGCGCCTGGCCTACCTCAACGCCTGCGAAGGCGCGCTGGCCGCCGGGGTCGGTCTTCACCGGCGTGGCGCAGGCGCTGGTGCGCGAGGGGCGCCAGCGGCCGTGGCCATGCAGGCCGAGATCAGCGACCCCGGCGCGATCGAGCTGGCCCGCACCTTCTACAGCGCCCTGGCCGCGGGCCGGCCGGTGGATGCCGCCCTCACCCAGGCGCGGGTCGCGCTCAGCGCCGCCGGCAGCCAGGAGTGGGCCATCCCGGTGCTCTTCAGCCGCTCGCCCGACAACCGCCTCTTCGACATCCGCCAGGTGCTGCCCACGCCCGACTGCCCCTACCCCGGCATGGTTCCCTTCAGCGAGGCACAGCGGGAGCTGTTCTTCGGCCGCGACCGGGAGATCGAGGAGGCGACCGCGCGGCTGCGCCAGCACCCTTCCTGGCGGTCATCGGCGCATCGGGCAGCGGCAAGTCGTCGCTGATCAACGCCGGCGTCATCCCGGCCCTGCGCAAATCCCGGCGCAGCGGCGCGGACGAATGGGAGATCAAGACCATGCGGCCCAGCGACCGCCGCACCCCGTCCGGCCAGGCCGCGCCCATGCAGGCCCTGGCGGAGCTGCTGGACCTGGCGCCCGACGGTCAGCTTCCCAATCTCCCCCTCTCCCCCTCCCCCATCTCCCATCCTCCACTCTGCTCTCGTGGACCAGTTCGAGGCTCTTCACCCTGGCCGCGGTCGACGAGGCGCAGGCCTTCCTGACCGCGCTGGGCCCTGAGCGGCCGGCCCAATCTCGCCATCCTGCTCACCGCCCGCGCCGACTTCTACCCCGGCTGATGGCCTGCACCCTCTGGCCGGCCATCAAGGGCAACCGGCTGGGCTGCCGCCGCTGGGCGACGATGAGCTGGGCGGCCATCGTCGAGCCGGCCAACCGGGTGGGCGTAACCGTGGACGGGCGCTGGCGGTCAAGCTGATCGCCGACGCTAGCGGCCAGAAGGGCGTGCTGCCGCTGGTGCAGGAGACGCTGGTGCTGCTGTGGGACAAGGTAGCGGAGCGGCAGTTGGGGTTGAAGGCCTACCAGGCGATGGCGCAGGATGGACGCAGCGGTCTGCAAGTGGCCATCGACCGCCGGGCCAGCATCGTCTACGACAACCTGCCCGCGGCGGCCCAGGCCATCGCCCGCCGCATCTTCCTGCGCCTGGTGCAGTTCGGCGAGGGCCGGGCCGACACCCGTCGCCAGCAGACGGCCGCGGGCTGCGGGCCAGCGACGACGACCCGCGCTCTTTGAGCAGACCCTGGCGCAGTTGACCGCGAGCCGCCTGCTGACCGCCAGCGGCGAAGCGGGCGATCCCAACCGCCGGATAGACATCGCCCACGAGGCGCTGATCGCCGGCTGGCCGCGGCTGCAAGAGTGGCTGAACCAGCGCCGCGCGGCCGAGGGTACCCGCCGCCGGTTGGAGGAAGGCGACCGAGTGGGTGGCTGCGGAGAAGCGCGGCGGCCTGCTGGACGAGTATGAGTTGCAGGAGGCGGAGGGCTGGCTGGCAGGGGAGGACGCGGGGAGCTGGGCGTCAGCCAGGCGTTGCTGGACCTGGTGACTGTCAGTCGGGAAACGCTGACCCAGATCGCCGCCGAAAAGGAAGCTCAACGCCAACGAGAGCTGGGGCAGGCGCAGAAACTGGCCGAGGAGCAGCGGCTGCGGGCGGAGGAGGGAGAGAAGTCAGCGCGGGTTGCGCAAGCGGCTGATCCTGGCTGCAACCATCGGGGTAGTCGCGCTCACGCTCGGAGTGATCGCCCTGTGGTTCGCAGTGCAGTCGCAAAACAGCGAGAAAAAGCCCAACTCGAAGCCCAACGAGCGCGCTCCAATGAATTGGCAGCAAATGCGCAGGTGGAACTCGCTCAAACCCCACCCGACCATTCACTTGCTCTCCTGTTGGCGACCGAATCAAGCAAGATCAGGCAGGCGGATAGCGAGTCCGCGGTATTCCCTGCCAGCTTCCGTGCTCTTGTAGAAAGTGTCGTGGCCGCGCCAGACTATAGATTGTCGCTGCCCCCGCATCTTCACTCAGGCGCCATCAACTCGATCGCGTTCAGCCCACAGTGTTTACGACCTGCGCCATCCGAAGGCCGGCCCTGCCCGCGGGCGCTGCTCACCACCGGAGATGAAACGGCGCGGCTGTGGGATTCCGAAACCATGCAGCAGCTTGGACAACCCCTCGGCCATAGCAGCGAGGTGTTTTACGCACAATTTAGCTTCGATGGCAGCCGAATCTTGACGCAGGACATGGACGGGACACTGTACGTCTGGAAGGTGTCGGAAGATGGGCGTCTGCTTCAGAAAATAAACCCTGCGAAGTTGTCGTTGGCGGTCGGCCTCACCCCGGACGGCCAAGAGGTGATGGCCGTCCTGCAGAGGGCGTGACACGAGTGTGGAGCGTTGCCACAGGTCGCGAGGCGCGGCAAATTCGTGCCGCCGCGGACGCCTGGCGCGCCATATTCAGCCCCGATTGGCGGACGCTGGCTGTGGTCACCGATCACGACGTGACCGTTGTCGTTCTCATTGATGTAGCGTCCGGCGCAGTGCGCAACCTTGCCGATAGGGCACGAAGTGGCTAAGCTGGACTTTCTGAGCAACGAGCAGCTTGTGGTTCAGAGCATCGAAAATCTGGATTTTGAGACTGAGACATCACTGTGGGATGTTGGCGATGGCCATCGTCTTCCCGCTCCTCCAATTGCCGCCCTTAGTGAGCGCTTGCCTGGCGATTTCATGGCTACCCAATTCATCCTTCCGTCGGGGAGACTGTGCGCTTCGAGGATGACACAGACACGTCCAGCCCGGACAGTGCGGCCACCCCGTGGTCCGGCATCACCTTGTCCGGCATGGAGTCGCTCCTCGGGCATCTATCGGCCACGGCGCTGAATTCAGACCCGACCGGCACCCTCATCGTAGCCGGCGGCGAGAGGGGCAACATCATGGCGTGGGAATTACCATCGGTCTACTCGATGGTCTCCCGACCGCTTCGACCGGACCTGTGGGGGCATATCGGCGATGGCGTTCGGGGCGCAGGGCAAGCGCATCCTGACCGGCGGCGGGGGCGGCGGGCTTGATCTCTGGGACGCCGCCACGGGCGAACGGCTGCTGGCCCTCCCCGCAGCCATGGAGCGAGTGGATTGATCAGGTTGCACTCAGCGACGATGGGAGTCTGGCGGCGGCTCTGTCGCACAATCTTGGTTTGGGGGTGTGGGACACCCGAACCGAGCAGCCCTGCCCGGCAGGACATTCACCGAAGACGACTGGCCGGCGCGTATTCTTTCATTCCCAGCGGCGCCGATCTTCTGGGTCCACCATCCGAAACGCCTCGCCTGCTGGTGCTCGGAGCGGACACCGGACGCGTCTACCTGTACGATCCGCTTTCAGGCGCGATTCGACGTCCCTTCGAGGACGACTGCGAGACGCATACGCACATGGCGCTCAGCCAGGATGGCGGCACCCTGGTGCTGGCTTGCGAGGAAGGAAAAATCCGGGTGTGGCGGGCAGGCGCCGATGCCCCCACCCTCGATGGCGTGCCGCCAAGGGCGATCATGGCCCTCTACGCTGATGGGGCGGATGGCTCCTTTCGGGTGTTGTTCAGAGACGGAGATATTTGGGATTCGAGACGAGGGCGCGACAACTATCAGCGTCCGAACACCGGCCTAGCTTCGGCCGAGTCTGCCGCGTTCAGCCCAAACGGCCGCCAACTCATGCTCACGGCAGGCGATCAGATGCGGCTGGTAGATGTCAAGTCCGGCGAGACTCTGCTGAACTGGCGTCACCGACCGCAGGGTACCTACAGCGGCGGGACGACCGCTGACTTCTCGCCCGACGGACAGACCATTGCCACGTTAGGTCTTGATGCCCGCATCAGGTTGTGGGCCGTCGGTCCCGGTGCACGCAAATACCTGACGTCTTCTGAGCTTCCTGCGGTGCTGCCAGCCTCCTACTGTGCGACGCCGGATCATGCCGATTGCCTGACAATCATCGGACGTTTTTGGACTCCAAGATGGGGTATACCGGTCTGGGAAACAAGCGCGGGACAAGCGGCTGCCGTCGCGCAGATGCCAATCAGCCCGACGTTGGGCGTCACCCCGATGGCAGCTACGCTGTAATTAGAGCAGCGGACAACCGACTGTGCGTCTGGGACGTGGCAGCGGCTCAGGAGACCAGTTGCCTCTCCAGCGAGCAAAACCCACAACGCATCTGGGAGATGGCTATCGGGAACACGGAGCCACGCTGGCGACCTGGGATGAACGTGAGTTGCGTCTGTGGCGGCTGCCTGATCTGGAGCCAGGCCTGAGTGTACCGGTGGGTGGCACGATGGGTGACGGCAATCCAAGACTGGCTTTCAGTCCCAAAGCGCCGATCCTGGCCGTCGTTGGAAACAACGAGGTGACACTGTGGGACGTCGGCGGCAGGAAAGCCGTCCGGCTACAGAGCCTCCCCAGTCCGCAGGGCGACATCAAAGCGCTTACATTTAGCTCCGATGGCAGCGCATTCTGGCTTGCCAGCGGCGGCCAGGCGTCGAGCATCATCTCCCGCTGGCGAACTGACACCTGGCAGGAAGCGTCTGCCCCGCGGCTGCAGGTTGATACGGGCATCACCGCTCTGGCCGTCAGCCCCAAGGGCGACCGGCTGGCGGCGGCGGCGCGGATGGGATGATCTATTTATGGGATACCACCACGGGGAATGAGATAGGTCGTCTTGAATCCAATGGGGTGGCCGCCCTAAATTTCAACGGTGATGGCCGCGTGCTGTTCAGCGCCGGGGTGAAAGCTATCTCAGTTCAGATTTGGCCCGTGGATGGGCAGGATCTGCAGGATCAGGCCAGTCGGCTCATCTCACGGGATCCGCCGCAGTTCACCGGCGCGGGCTGCGGCGGTATGGGCCAAATAATCAACGGCGAACCCGTCACCCAACTCAAGGAGGACTTCACCATGCCACCCATCCATCGCGGCGATCTCGTCTACGTCGCCTACCAACCGGGCGACCAGCCCAATTTCCTGCGCACCTGGCCCGATGTGGATCCGCGCAACCTCCTCGGCACGACGCCGGAGGCGCGGCCATGGTCGTCCTCACAGCTGCCACGGTGACGGTGCTGGACAAGCCAGTGTGCGACTGCCACAACCGCCTGTGGTGGCGGACCGATCACCACGGCTATTGGGTCTGCGAGGCGGAGCAGGTGGAAAGGCGTCTGAAGCTGAACTTTGCGCCTCTCGCTGTGTAGTCTTCAGAGTCAATTGGCAGTATCGCCCTATAGCCACAGGGGCACGCAACAATGTGCGTCAGATAGGCGCTATCGTTTCGATTATGGTATACTATAATCAAACCAATGCGACCAAGGCGCTGTAGACATGGATGAATCTGAACTTCTCGCTACGCTTGGGCGACTGGATGCACAGGCTCACCACCGCCTTCGACGTTGTGATCGTAGGCGGCGCTGCTATGCATTACATTGGCAACACTCGTCCAGACTGGGCACAGCGCATGCAGTATTTCCTGGAGGAGCAAGGATGGATTCTCGCTTAGACAGCCTTTTTCAGGAATGGGGCCAGTTGGGCGGCGCGGTGCTGGTGGCTGGCAAACGACAGGTGGAGAGCGTGCGCTCTCCAGAGGAAGTCCTGGTCGAGACCACCACCCTCTGTCGTGATTCTGCACGGTTGACGTGGATTGTGGTTGACTGGCTGCGAACGCACGTGGATGAGATCGCTGTGCAGACGCTCGTGAGCCAGACACGGGAAGTGGGCGACCTGTCGGTTTTNGGGGTGCTCTGCGACCTGGCTAACGAGGCCACACCAAACCCCACCCTCCAGCGCATCATGGCGCACTGCCCGCCGCATGACCGGCTGGAACCCTTCTTTGAAAGCGTAGCCCGCAGCCCATTGGCCACNCGNGCCGCCCGTGAGAACGCGCTCGATGTTTTCCTGCGCTGGAACTACTGGTGCGCCGAAGTCCGTTATCTCAGTCCGTCTGTCTCGCCATCGCAAGCGGCGACGCGTCGGGAGGCCACCGCCTGCCCGGCCCCGGCAAACGCCTTGGCCGCCCCGGCAAGGCGAGGCCGGGCGCCGGCGGCTACTGACGCTGTGGTGTACTGAGCAGGAATGGGACCTGCTGCTGCAGCAGTTGCCCGAAGACACGCGCGAACGCTACCAGGCGCTGGCGACCGTTGCCGCTGCACACGCCGCAGCTCACCGGCGCGGCAACGGTATGAATTGAAGCAGCGTGCGGGAATAGAACATCACAGCCTGTACACGCAATGACCATAGAATACAAAGGAGAACGTGCATGTCCACCATCACCCGCGGCGACCTCGTCTACGTCGCCTACCAGCCGGGCGACCAGCCCAACTCCCTGCGCGCCTGGCCCGATGTGGACCCGCGCAACCTCCTCGGCACGACGCCGGAGGCGCGGCCATGGTCGTCTTCACCGCCACCTCGGTGCCGGTCGTCGTCGATGGCCGGCGAATCTCCTACCCCAACCCCTTCCGGCCGCCTGAGACTGGCATCGTCTGGTGGTACGTCCGCTCGTTCCAGGGCGACCCCGCCGCGGCGGCCAGGTGATCAACGCCTGGACGGCCGGCTACGGCAAAATCGACGGCCAGTGGAAGGATTTCCTGCTGCCCGTGGCCCGGCGCGCCTACGCCTGCGACGAGCCGAGCCAGCCGCCGCTCAAGTCCTACCTGGCGGACAGCAAACGCGCTTACGTGGTCACCGACCGGCTGCAACTGCTCAGCGGGCCGGGCGGCGGCTACGAGGTCAAGGGCCACCTGGCGCTGGGCGAGACGGTGCGCGTGGGCCGGCCGGAATGCGACCACCACAGCCGCCTGTGGTGGCAGACCGACCGCCACGGCTGGTGGGTCTGCGAGACGGAGCAGGTGGAGAAGGGCCTGCGGCTGAACCTGACGCCGCTGGCCGTGTAGCGCGGTCACCGAAACCACCGCTGTCGCGATCGTGACCACTGCCCGCAAGTCGGTAAACTGGTTGTTAAAGATCTTCTGCGAGAAAACAAACCATGCCGCTGTCCAGCCGTTCCAACTATCTCGCCCTCCTCATCGCCGCGCCACAGTCTGATGAGATCGCCATGCTGCGCGACCAGGCTGCCATGGTCGACGGGTTGCTGGCGCGCGGTCTCCTGGCTGACCAGATCCTCTGTCTGCATGGCCGGCTGGACCGNCCCCTGGTGACGGCGTTCCTGCAAGCGGCCAGCCGGCGTGCAGCNCCCTGGACCGGCGGTTCGGTCTTCGTCCACGTCAGCGGCCACGGCTTCATTCAGGGCGAGTCGGCTGAGAATGCCCGGCCTGGTCTGCTCTTCACGGAGAGTGAGGATTGCGCCGACGACGGCCATCTTCTCTGGGAGGANTTTTTCGCCGCACTGCCGCTGCCGGCCGGGATCGATCTGACGCTGCTGCCTGACCTCTGACACAGCAATCTGCTGGCAGGCCGTGCGCCTGCCCACACAGCGGCGCTGGTGATGCAGGCATTGCCGGGCGCGGCTGGCCTGTCGCGCCCACAACCTGCCTCCCACACATCCGGCCGCGCCGCGGATCATCTCATACTATGCCGCGCTGGCGTTGGCAGAGGCCGTGACCATGGGCGACTGGCTGGCTGGCATCGAGGCTTTGATGCAGCAGGATGCACAGACCAACCAACTGCCGCCCTTTTATCATCCCCGCCTGACAGTGCTCGGTGATGCAGGACGGCGCCTGCCGGGCGCGCCATAGCGCGTCGGCGGCCGCTTTTTCAACGCCGGGCTGCAGACCGTGCGCTACATTGCCAGGTGGAACGGCTCGACCTGGGCGCCCCTGGGCGGCGGCACGAACGATGCTGTGACGGCCCTGACGCTCGACGGCGCCGGCCGCCTGGTGGCCGGCGGGCGATTCACTACGGCCGGTGGGGTCAGCGCCAACCGCATTGCGCGTTGGGATGGCTCGTCGTGGACGGCCCTGGGCAGCGGCCTGGACAACAGCGTCCTCGCCCTGGCCGCGGATGGGAACACCGCCGTCTTGGCCGGCGGCTCGTTCACGGCGGTGGGGAACGTGGCTGCCTCCCACATCGCCCGCTGGGTCAATGCAGCGCCGACGCCAACGGCCACCGCAACGCCGACGGCCACCGCGGCGCCGACGTACACGCCAACGGCCACCGCGACGCCGACGTACACGCCGACAGCCACCGCGACGCCGACGTACACGCCGACCCCGGGCGCTACAGTCACGAACACGCCGGCCCCAACCGCCAGCCCCACGGCCACACTCTCACCAACGCCGACGCCGACTGCCGCGTACTGGTTCGTTTTCGTTCCCATCATCCGGCGTTGAGAGAAGTGAGCGTCAGGAAGCATCGATCGACAACTGCATGTGCTACGCCGGCGGCAGCAACGCCACCGGCAGCCATACCGTGACCAATGGCGGCCGTGACAACCTGCTCAACGACACCTGGCCACCGATTGTGCGGCCGGTGGAGGCAGTGGTGTAACCGGTCAGCCATCAAGTTACGAGCCGGAACCAGATCACTCACACCAACATACAAAGGCACGAAGGTTTTCATTTTCGAGGAGATCAAGATGAACATCAACATCAGTCGCGAAGCGGTCGTTGACAACCCCTGAAGAACAACCTGAGGCCCCTCCCCACATGGACAGCGAGCCTGTTGTCGAGATCGCCCACAAGACGACGGTGCTCGTACTGGATGGCCCGATCATATACAAACACAAGGCGTTGGACATACCCTACTGGGTTGTGCGGGTCTTGGAGGGCGATTACAGGGATCGCGTCGGCTGGATGGCCGAAATCAATCAGACGGGAAAGGATATTCTCGTGGGCATGTGACACGAACACAGGTTGGGCCGCGTGGATCAGCCAAGAGGACGCCATTCGCCATGACCGCCTTCACCCACTCTCTCGCCGTCGGCATCGACGCCCACGGCCACGCCATCCCGCAGCTGACCACCGCGATCGGCGAAGTCTCGATAATGATCGGGAGCGGAAGGGCAGGGTGGATGGGTTGGCTCGGCCCGATCTGTGCGCCGGTGTTGGCCAGGCGGCCACGGCGCAATGGATGCGCCACACTGAGCTGGACTGGGATAGGCTGGGGAGTTATGCCAAGCGGCTGGACGAACGGGCGGCCGCGCAGCGCCTCGGTTATCTGCTCGAACTGTTTGGCTTAGGCTCGCCAGCACTCCTGACCAGGCTGCAGGCCTTGTGCGCAACCGGCTATGTGCGGCTCGACCCGCTGCTGCCCGACGAGGGGCCATACCTGGCCCGCTGGCGTCTGCGCATCAACGTCGAACCAAAAAGCCTGGAAGCCGTAATCAGGACGTGATGTGTGTGCCTCACCTGAACAGCGTGACCCGTGAGACCAACCGTTGGCTGCGGCAGACGGGGTTTGTGGGCGAGTGGTTTTGGGAGCGTGGCCTGCCTCACCGCGCTGCGGGCCGGCGAGAACCCCTTCGGCGGCGACGCTGGAACGGCTGCGCAACGAGTGACTGTGTCGATCCATTCAGCCATCCTCGTGCCTGATCCACCACCCGCGAAGTGCGGCTGACGGTGCTCGAGGAAGGCGGTCATGGCCGCGGGCTTCGGGAGAGCGGAGGCGCGACATTGACGATTTCGAGATGCGATTGTGCATGGAAAGCAGCGGATGCTCTGGTGAGTTATCGTACGCTTGACAGTACGTCAAATCGGCGTAAAATCGTGCTATCTATCGTTCGCTGACTTGGTTGTTGGATTTACGAGGTGACAGATGACTGTATTGACCGCTAATGATCTCAAGACCAGGGGTCTCCGANNCATCGAGCGGCTGCTGCAAGAAGCCCAAGAAGTGGTGATCAGCGTCCGGGGCAAGCCGCGCTACGTGGTCATGGACATCGCTCACTACGACTTTCTGCGCGAGTGTGAGGTCGTGGCTGCCTGGGCGCAGACGCGCNNTGACCTGGCAGCCGGTCGCTGTCGCAGTGAGAGCGCCGATGACCACATCGCGCGTCGAGACTGAGCTGGCCAATGGCCTATGAGTTGATCTTCACCGAAAGCTACGAGAAGATCGAGAAGCGCTTTCTCAAGCGCCATCCAGACTTGCTCGATCGCTATGGCAAGACGCTGGCCCTCCTGGAACATGATCCGTTCCACCCCTCCCTGCGCCTGCACGGACTGGAAGGGCGCCTGGCTGGGCTGCACTCGGCCTCCATCACCCTGCAGTACCGCATCACCCTGGAACTGGAAATACGCGATCGCGGGATCATCCTCGTCAATGTGGGCAGTCACGACGAGGTCTATTAGAGCCTATCCGAATAACCCGAAAACGCCACAGTGTTGCCCCGTGACGGTTATTCGGATAGGCTCTTAGTTAACCACTCTTCACACTACATCACATCATCCACCACCCGTGAGAAATCCGGCTGTCGGCGCTCGAAAAAGGCGGTCATGGCCTTGCGCGCTGCGGGCCGGCGAGAAGCCCTTCGCCGCGGCAACGCTGGAGAGGCTGCGGAAGGAGCAGGCTTTCCCTTGCGATCGATTGGCCGATCGGTTGCCAGAAACCTGCCATGTCTGCGTCTGACTGGCGGCCGGAATCATGGGCCTTGCCCAGTCCAGTCGCTGCTGGGTCATCTGCACAGAAATCGGTGGAATTCAGGGAAGACTGAGATGACGCAGGCCCAGATTACGTTGCAACGGATCGAACAAACTCTGCCCAAATTGCCATTGCCCCAACTCGAGATGGTGCTGACCTTCGCCGTGGGCCCCATGGCCAACGCGGCCTGACTGTTGGCCTACAACAGCGGGTGATGCTATAATCGGCGGGACGTAATGGTTCAGCCACAGGCGTCCGACGCCTGAAGAGTTACGGGGTCAACCCAAACAGCAGAAAGGCAGATGACGATGCACCCCTGGACACAGCCATCGAACTGAAAGCGGCTGGCGCAGACCGTTTCACAGGCGCGACCAGCCCAGCCTACGGCAACATGGTAGGCCCTTTCGGCGGCATCACCTCCAGTTTGTTGCTCAACGCCGTGTTGCAGCACCCGCACAGCGCAGGCGTCCCCATCGCGCTGACCGTGAATTTCGCCGCTCCCATCGAGGATGGCGCCATCGATCTGACCGTTCGCGCGGCCAGAATCAACCGCTCCACCCAGCATTGGATCGCCGAAGCTTCCCAGGATGGCCTGGTCGTGGCGCTGGCCACCGCGGTTCTGGCCGAGCGTCGCGCCACCTGGTCAGCGCTCCAGGCGCAGGCCCCCAGNAATCTGCCCGCGCCCCATGAGTTGAAACGGATGAGCACGGCCGGGATGCCGGCCTGGACACGATGTTACGACATGCGCGTCATCAGCGGCGGAATCGAGGGAGGCCTNGACGGCCAGGAACAGGCCGAAGCGGTTTCCTGTCTGTGGGTGCGCGACGATCCGCCCCGACCTGTGGATTTCCTTTCGCTGGCGGCCGTGTGCGACAGCTTCTTNCCCAGGATCTTCATCCGGCGGCGGCGGCTGGCGCCGATCGGCACAGTCTCGCTGACCACCTATTTCCACGCCGACGGCGCGCTGTTGACGGCCCAGGCTGACAACTACATGCTGGGCGTGGCTGATGCGCTGGCCTTCCGCAACGGCTTCTTCGATCAAAGCGCCCAGATCTGGAGCAGCAACGGCGATCTGATGGCCAGCGCCCACCAGATCGTGTACTTCCGTGATTAGCATGGCATCAGACGCCGGGTTTTTGTCTCGCGACCCGTTGCACAGCCACTGCGAGGTCTACGCCTGGAACCGTTTCCTGGGGCTGAAGACGCTGGATACTGATCACGCGGGAGCCGGGCGCAGCCATCGCCCACATCGAGGGCTGAGAGCGCACGGGGTCTCCCCGGCATTGCGCCCACCATCGACGCCCTGAGCGGCCAGGCGAGGCCGCGCAGGCTGACGTGAGAGCCTTATGAACGAAGCCGACACCTGCCGCATGTACGTCGGCAAACTGCGGGCCGCAGGCTGGGAGACGCCGCCGCACTCGGTGGCCTCCCAGCCGATCATCGCGCCGGGCAAGATCGTGCCGCAGGGCAAAAGGCCAGGCGGCTGGCGGCGCAGCGACCCGACTACCTGCTGCGCTACGCGGCCAACCAGACCGTGGCGGTGGTGGAGGCCAAGCGCGCTGACCTGCCGGCCAGCACGGGCTTGCAGCAGGCCAAGGCCTACGCCGAGAAGCTGGGGCTGGCCTTCGCCTACTCGACCAACGGTAGAAAAATCGTCGAGTTCGACTATCTCACCGGGCGGGAACGGGAGTTGGAGAGCTTCCCCACGCCGGAGGAGTGGGGCTGGCTGCATCCGGGCAGCGATCCGGCGCTGCAGGCCGGGCTGCTGACCCCTACTACCACTTTCCCGATATGCAGCCGCGCTACTACCAGGAGATCGCTATCAACCGCACGGTGCAGGCGATCCTCTCCGGGCGTCGGCGCAGCCTGTTGACCCTGGCCACGGGCACGGGCAAGACCTTCGTCGCCTTCCAGATCTGCTGGCGGCTGTGGGAGATGCGCTGGAACGCGGCCGGCGAGCGCCGCCGGCCCAAGGTCTCTACCTGGCCGACCGCAACATCCTGGTGGACGACCCCAAGGACAACCGCTTCATCCCCTTCGGCGACGCGCCACAAGATCGAGGGCGGCCAGGTGGTCAAGAGCCGCGATATGTACTTCGCCATCTACCAGGCCATCGCCCAGGACGAGGCGCGGCCGGGGATCTACCGGGCATATGCCCCCGACTTCTTCGACCTGATCATCGTCGACGAGTGTCACCGGGGCAGCGCGCGACGACAGCAACTGGCGCGAGATTCTGGACTATTTCACTCCCGCCTACCAGGTCGGCATGACCGCCACGCCGCTGCGCGAGGAGAACCGCGACACCTACCGCTACTTCGGCAACCCGCTCTACACCTACAGCCTGCGCCAGGATCGAGGATGGCTTCCTGGCCCCTACCGGGTGCGCCAGATCGTCTCGGACGTGGACGCGGTGGGCTGGTTCGGCCGGCGCAACCTGGGGTAACCATGACCGACTTCACGCACTCGCTCGCGGTCGTCATTGGCATCGACGCCTACAGTAACGGTATTCCGCGCCTCACCACCGCGGTCAACGGCGCGCGCCTGGTTGAACGGTTGGCCGCCCGGCACGGCTACGAGACGGTCCTCCTGACCGGGTCGGCGGCCGACGAGCCGGTAACCCTGGCGCGGCTGCACCACCTCTTTACCGTAGAGCGCCGGCCCGCCTGGGCGCCGACGACCGCCTGCTGGTCTACTTCGCCGGCCACGGCGTCGCGCTGGACGGCGACGACGGACCACGCGGCTACCTGGTGCCGCAGGACGCCCGCCCCGGCGACTCGGCCAGTATGCTGGCCATGACGGACCTCAACGCCTGGCTGATCGCGCTGCCCTGCCGCCACATGCTGGCCATCCTCGACTGCTGCTTCGCCGGCGCTTTCCGCTGGTCCTCCACCCGTGATTTGGGTGCACTGCCCGAGGTGATCCACAAGGAACGTTACGACCGCTACCTGCTCTCCCCGGCCTGGGAAGTGCTCACTTCGGCGGCGTACGACCAGACCGCGCTCGATGTGCTGGCCGGCGACGCCAAACGCGGCGCCCGGCTGGGCGAGGATGGCCCGCACTCCCCTTTGCCCTGGCCCTGCTCGGCGCGCTGGCCGCGCCGGGGACGTGGTGCCCAAAGGGCAGGGCGACGGCGTCATCACCGCCAGCGAGCTGTTCGTCTACCTGCAAGGCGCGGTGTCGCGCGGCCGAGGAGCAGGCCAACCACGAGCAGATGCCGGGCCTGTGGCCGCTGAAAAAGCACCGCAAGGGGAGTACATCTTCCTCGTGCCCGGCCATCCACTCAACCTGCCGCCCGCACCCGCGCTCACCGATGAGGCCAACCCGTACCGCGGCCTGAAGTCGTACGAACAGAAACACGCCGCTCTTTTTCGGCCGCGAGGACGAAATCGAAGCGCTGGTGCAGCGGGTGACGCGTCAGCCGTTCATCGCCGTTCTGGGCGCGTCAGGCACGGGCAAATCGAGTTTGGTGAAGGCGGGGCTGCTGCCGCGGCTTGAGGTGCGTAGTGACGACTTTAGTCGTCTTACGTCCACCGGAGCGACTGAAGTCGCTACTACGAACGAATCCTACCGCGTCCTCCCGCCGATGCGCCCCACCGACCGGCCGGTGCAGGCATTGGCGGGGCTGCTGCCGCGGCTTGAGGTGCGTAGTGACGACTTTAGTCGTCTTACGTCCGCCGGAGCGACTGAAGTCGCTACTACGAACGAATCCTACCGCGTCCTCCCGCCGATGCGCCCCACCGACCGGCCGGTGCAGGCATTGGCGGGCTGCTGCCGCGGCTTGAGGTGCGTAGTGACGACTTTAGTCGTCTTACGTCCACCGGAGCGACTGAAGTCGCTACTACGAACGAATCCTACCGCGTCCTCCCGCCGATGCGCCCCACCGACCGGCCGGTGCAGGCATTGGCGGCGCTGCTGCGCGCCGAGTTGGGGGCGGAACTGCCAGAGCCTGGCGGCCCGACCACATTGGATGGCGACGACGCCCTTGCCCAGGCCGTTGCCCGCTGGGCTGCGGCTCATCCCGACCAACGCCTGGTGTTGACCATCGACCAGTTCGAGGAACTGGTCACGCTGTGCCGCGACGACGATGAGCGGGAACACTTCCTCGTGCTGCTGGCGACGGCGGTCAAAGAACGGCCGGACGCGTTCCGTTTGATCATCACCCTGCGCACCGACTTCGAGCCGCAGTTCACGCAGCCCGGATCGCTGCTGGCCGAGGCCTGGCCGGAGGCCCGCTACGTCGTACCAGCGCTGGACATCGATGACCTGCGCCAGGTGATCGAAGGGCCGGCGTCGGTGCGGGTGCTCTATTTCGACCCGCCCGGCTGGTGGACAGCCTGATCAAGGAGGTGATCCAAACGCCGGGCGCTGCCGCTGCTCTCGTTCACTCTGAGTGACTACGTCAAGTATGTGCAGAGCGGCCGCGACGACCGCGCTCTCCGGGCAGGACTACGCGGCCCTGGGCGGCGTGGTCGGCTCGCTGCGTAACCGGGCGACCGAGGAGTACGACGCCCTGCCGGACGACGCGCACCGCCAGACGATGCAGCGGGTGATGCTGCGGCTGGTGGCGGTGGAGGGCGGCGAGCTGCGGCGGCGCGACGCTGAGTGATCGATTATCCGACGGCAGCGGAGAATGCCCGCGTCCAGGCCGTACTCGACCGACTGGTGGCTGCCCGCCTGCTGGTGCGCGGCGCCGCCGACCCTTCGATAGGCTCAGGACAAGCTCCCAACGACGCCCCGGGTGAAGCCTACGTCGAGCCGGCGCACGGCGCGTTGGTGCTGGCCTGGGACCGGCTGCTACGCTGGAGGAAGGCCGCCGGTGAGTACCTCCCCTTGCAGCGCCGCCTGGCGCAGGCCGCCAACGACTGGAGCAGGGCCGCGCCGGAAGCGCGACCGGGCCTGCTGTGGGACAACGACCCCGCCTGCCGCAGGTCGAGGAGACGCTGTGGCCGACGGGCGGCCGCCAGAAAGGCCTGGTTGGGCGGTCGCGCGGGCGCTGCACGTCCTGGCGCCGCACACCGACAGGCCGACCGATACCGCCTGGCTGAACAAAGCCGAACTGACCTTTGTACAGGCCAGCGTCGAAGCGTACCCGCTTCTGGCGGCGCAGTCGGCGTGGCGCTGCTGCTGGCGCTGGTATTGATCGGCGCGACGGCCATCTCGCTCAGCCTCCGGGGCGCACTGCAGGCCGAAGCGACCGCGGTGGCGGAGGCCCAGCGCGGTGAACGCGCAGGGCACCGCGGTGGCCGAAGCGACGCGCGCTCAACGCAGAGTCGACCGCGGTGGCCAACGAGCAGACCGCCAGGGATCAGGCGCGCCGCGCCGCGCCGGCGAACTGTCCGCAGTCGCCCTGGGGCAGATCGGCCACGACCCCGGCGCGCACTGCTGATCGCACAGGAGGCGGTGAGCGTCACCCGCACGTTCGAGTCCGAGGAGGCGCTGCGCGAGACCCTGCGCGGGTCGCAACTGCGGGCGGCCTATGCCCCGGAGGCCGACTGGGTCGACTCGGTGGCCTACGCCCCTGACGGTAGCCGCCTTCTGGCGACCGGCACGCACCGCGGCCAGCCCTTTGCACAAGTCCTGGAGCTACCCACGCTCACCCCCACCGTCAGGCTGTCGGATTTGCCGGGCGGCTATATCACCGGCGCGGTCTTTTCACCCGACGGTCAGCAGATTCTGACGAGTGACGACAGCGGTGTTGTGAGCCTGTGGGATGCGCGCACCGGCCTGGCTGACCCGCCGTTCCAGGGCATCGCGGCCGATTGGTCGGCCGATGGCCAGTATTTTGTCGTGGCCGTCGAGGACGGCACGGTCGACATCCGCCGCACGGTCGATGGTCGGGGCGCCCGGACGTTTCCCGGGCGTGACGGCGACTCGGCCGCGGCGGTCTATTTTGCGGCCGGTGACCGACTCATCGTACTTGTGACCGCGGCCGATACGGGCAATGACCAGCAGGCGCGCGTGCTCGACGCGGCCACCGGCGATGTCCTGGCCGAGTTCCCGGTCAACTACGACAGCCTCGCGTTTACGGCCGACCGCATGGCCCTCGCCTACGGTGATGGCGAGACCGTTCAGGTCCGTTCGGCCAGTGACAACTTTGTCCAGCCGGTGTTCAGCCTGCCCGGCCATACCGCGGATGTGACGGCGACGCGGTTTTCACCCGACGACCGCCTCGTGGCCAGTACGGCCACCGACAACACCGTACGTGTATGGACCCTCGACGCTGGACAGGCCGCCGGCACGCGCTTTGTTGCCCGCTCGACAACCCTGGAACAGTCCGCGGTGCGTATCGCGTTTTCGCCCCTGGACGGTACGCTGCTGGCCGCCGGCTATGGTGACGTACGCGGCTGGGACATTGCCAACACACGGGGCTGTTCTCCGTCGATCACAGCAGCGGTCAGGAAGTCGATGCCCTGGCGGCTGCACCGGACGGTCGCACCTTTGCCACCATCAGCGCGGGAGCGTACGGCTGTGGGCGTCGCCCGGGTGAGTACGTGCTCTACGGTCCGGGAGAGGCGGTCATGGCGCCGGACGGTCGCCGGCTGGCGCTGACGGCGTCGGATGGCATCAGGCTGCAAGGGCCGGCCCCATCGACCCCACTGCGCTACGCCTGCCCGGATGGGAGGCCGGCGTACCGTGACGTCGCGTTCACCGCCAACGGCCGCTACCTCTACGCCCAGCAGGGCTCCGCGTGGCCTGGTGGGATGTGGCCAGCGGTGAGGGGCGGGGGCGCTCGACCTCGACGGCAAAGCAAACGGCGACATCACGCTGGCGCCCGATGGAACCGTGGTTGGGGAAGCCTGCGGCTGGACGGCCGCAAACGCGACTCGTCCCGGTGCTGCTGGACGCGGCCACGGGCCAGCCGCGACCATTGGCCGGGGAGATGCCGCCGTACCAGGCCATCACCCAGCTGTTCTTCTCACCGGACGGGTCGTTATTCTTCGTGAACGGATCGACCTTCACCAGCGAGGCGGGCAGCAACCGGGTCGTGCGGGTTTGGGACACGGCGACGGGGACCTGGTACTCCCTGCGATGACCGCCACCCGCGAGGCAGAGCGCTTTCCGGTCGACGGCGGCTTTGGCCGGGGCGCCAGCTTCATCTTCGCCCCCGATGGCCAGCGGCTGATCATGGCCAACGAGCGGGGTATCGTGGTCTGGCGTGTGGCCGACGGTATGCGACTCAAGGAGATCCCGGCCGGCGCCGTACCGATTAGCGCGCTGGCCATGGCCCTGAGCCAGGACGGTACCCGGCTCGTGTTGCCGGACGGATTCACGACGACGGGCCGTATTTGGGATTTGAATACGGGCCAGGCGACGGCGCTGCGCGGCCACGCCGGCGTAATCAGCGAGGTGCAGATTTCGGCCGACGGCAGCCTGGTATTGACGGCCAGCGGGCAAGACGGCACGACCCGCCTGTGGGACGGGGTCACCGGTGAACTGCTGACGGTATTTCCGTGGGTCGCGCAGGGGTTGATCTATCACCCGATGGCCGGCTGCTGCTGGCCAGCCCGGGTGTTACGGCCCGCGGCGTGAGCTATCCGCGCTCATCCTCACACGGCCGGCCGACCTGCTGGCGTTGAGCAGGACCCGTGTGACCCGGACTCTCACCTGCACCGAGCGCCGCGACTACCTGCGTGACGCGATCGACTGCCCGGTGGTGACGCCAGAACCGGTGGCGAGTTAGGTAAAGGCCCTTCGACAGGTCCAGGGCGAACGGGTGGGAGTATCGTTCCGTTCGGGCTGAGTCGTGGCTCGGCGAACAGTCCAGGCCCGTGAGGGGCAAGTTCGCTCTCAGGCCAGGAATACACCCGCTGGCCGCCCTGGTCTCGCCTTGCCGTAACGGTGCGTTGCTGATACAATGGGCCTCACCGCAGACGACCTTGCCCCACGTCTGCGGCCCCGCTACTGCGTCGCCGTCGAAGAACGCACGATCCTCAGCGGCCCCGGCGACGTGACCTTTGACCTGCGCCCGGATGCCGCAGTGCTCGGCCGGATCAGCTGAACGAGCCGGTCGCGGTCTACGCAGCCGCCGGTCACCGCCTGTCTGTCTTCGTTCCGCTGCCCGAGGAGATTCGCGAAACCTGCCTGGAGATTCGCCTGCGCTAACGCGGCGAGGGTCTGTAATCGCGAGGCGCCCGAGGAGATTCGCGAAACCTGCCTGGAGATTCGACCCGTCGGCCAAGACCGGGTCGTCACCGTGATCGAGCTGCTGTCATCCACCAACAAACGCCCCGGTACAGGTCGCCGCCTCTACGAAAAAAGCGGTTGGCCATCTTCGGCTCGCGCACCCACCTGGCCGAGATCGACCTGCTGCGCGCCGGCGAGCCGATGCCGATGAACGGCTGCCCGCCCGATGTCGCCTACCGCATCCTGATCAGCCGCGCCGCGCCGTCCGCGGGCCGATCTGCTGGTCTTCGGCGTGCGTGAGCCAATCCCGGCGTTTCAGCTGCCGCTGTTGCCCTGCGACGACGAGCCGATTGTGGAACTCAACCGGCTGCTGCACGATCTCTACGACCGCGCCGGGTTCGACCTTCGCCTCGACTACACGCCGCCGCCCGACTCACCGCTGCCGGCGGAGGATGCCACCTGGGCCGCAGAACTGCTGCGCGCGCGCAGGTTGGGTGACCGACGCCCGCACACCACGCAGCGCCGCCGGGCGGCGATAGGCTCTCCACCAGGCCGCGGAGCCGGTCACCGCGTGCTGTGTCATGCGCACACGCGCATCCCTTCACGGGTAGCCAAAAACACCTCTACCCATCCCGTTTGGCCCACTGGCGCTCGGACGCCGGCCGGCCGCTACTCACCCGCAAGGTTACCGAGTTCAAGTGCATTCCTGGTTTCGATGTCGTGCCACAGCAATTGGCCAGGTTGGTCGTCAGGGGCAAACACGCGCACATCCTGCCGCGGGTAGGGCAGCACAATGCCGTTGGTCACGAAGGCGTCACGCATCATCTGGTACAGTTCACTGCGGGTGCGAATCCAATCGTTGAAGTCGGCCACGAAGCCGAAGGCCATCACCTGCACGCTGTGCGGGTCCATGGCGATGAACCGGGCGCCGGGCGCCGGGGTCTCCAGGATCAGCGGATGGCTCTGGATAGTGGCCAACGTCACACGTTCGACGAGTGCCAGGTCCGATTCGTAGGCCACGCTGATGTCCAGACGCACGCGCGTCACGCGGTCGGAGTAGGTCAGCGCCAGTACGGTGCGGGTCATCAGTTCCTTGTTAGGCACGACGATCTCGGCACTGTCGATGGTCTGCAGCACCGTCGCGCAGGANNGAACCTTGGTCACCGTACCGCGTGTACCGTCCAGCTCGATGATGTCGCCGGGGCGCACGATGCGCTCAAAAACCAGCACGATGCCGCTGACGAAGTTGGCGAAGAGCCNTTGCAGACCGAAAGCGAGACCGACGACCAGACCACTGGCGATCAAACCCAGCGCGCTGAAACCGATGCCAAAGACGCCGATGGCCACCAATACGCCCAGACCGACGACGCTGTAGCGGGCCACGTTGCTGACCGTGTTGGCGATATNCGGCCGACNCTCGCTGTGGACCATCACGTTGTACAGCGCCTTGCGCAGCGCACCGCCCGCGATCATAGACAGCAGGACGATGATCAGCGCGTCCAACAGGTCGCCCACGTTGAACACCCACTCCCCCACACGCAGCAGCGAGATCTGGCCAAAGCCCAAGGTTGAAAAGAGNNCAGATCGCGCGATCAACAGGATCAGGATCAGAGTGACCGGACGCAGCANGCCAGCGGCAAAACGTTCTGACTGGTCCTNGGGCAGCAGCTTCAACACCACCCGTACCAGCAAACGATAGACGAAGAGCAGCCAGAAGATCGGCAGCACCCNCTGGATCAGCCCACTGGGCCAGCGGTTGTCACTGTACCAGGCGATGGCACGGTAAGCGAACAGGAGCAGCAGGGTGGGGAAGAGGATGAACTCAACCGNCGCAGCCAGCCCAGGGCGCGGCCAAACAGTGGAGGACGCCAACGGCACTGCCCGACCCTCGGTCGCCGATTGATCGGACTCGCGCGGCCCGGACAGGCGCAGCAGCGTCCAGGCCAACACCCGCGGCGCCAGCCAGGTCAGCAGCAGGACCGCGGCGATGGTCACCACCTGGCGCTGCACCGCCGGCCGTTGCAGCATGATCAGCAGCAGACTGAACTGCTCGCCCAGGCGGTCGAATAACACGGAGAAATCAGGGATCATGGGCCGCTCCCTACGGGACGCCGCTGCCGGTCGCAGAGGGCACAGGCGTCCCGTTAGCGTCCGGTTCTGGGGTGAACGGTGGGGGCGGTGTCATGTTGGCCGGCGTGGCGCTCGGTGTCGGGTCGGGCGTCGGTACAGTGAAGCCAGAACGTTTGGCTTCGACCGCCAACGCCGCGTACATCTGCTCGACGGCCACGGCCGGCGCAATGCCCTCCTGCAACACCTGACGGTAGGCCTCGTCGCCCAACTGGACGACGGTTGCCAGCCAGGGGTNGTTCTGCACCAATGCACTGGACTGCAGCTGCACGGCAATGCGCGCCACGTTCGGGTAGCCTTGGGCTACGGCGCTGTTGGCCGGCAACACCTGATAGCGCTCCAAGAGCCTGGTTTGGGCCGGCACACTGGCGGCATAGCTCAGAAAGCGTCTGGCCAATGCGGCTTGGGTTTCGGTCAACGCGGCCGAAGCCGTGACCCCATCGACCAGAGCCAGGGGGCGGCCTGGTCCGGCTGGCCCCTGTGGCATCAGCGCCACTGACTGGGACCCTTGCCNCAGATAGGTGGCCAGGGCGGTAAATTCAGTCGATGGGGCGACGTAGTACGTGCTNNGGCGCCGGCCAAAAACATCTGGCGGCCCGCTGCGGTCAGTGGTCGTGCGCACGCCAAAGCGCTGACCCGACTCCTGCAGCCAGGCCAGCCAACGGGTGAGGGCCGTGGGCGACAGTACAAACTCCCCATGAGGGCCAANAAGCTGGCCACCAAATGCGCCCACCCNCCAGAAGCCCCAGGCAAACGTACCATCCAGGATGACCGGTGCGCCGGCCTGCGNCCTGGGCCGCAGATCGGACAGGGTTCCGGCCGGGTCCTGCACCAGGTCGCGGTTGTGGAAAAGGACTTGTAGGTCGACAAATACCGGAACGCCGTAGAGCCNGTCGCCGCGGCGCATGGCCTGTACGGTGATCGGCCGCATCTGCTGCACCAACGCCGGGTCCAACGCCGTGTCTAGCGGTGCGACAACCCCGGCTTCGGCCAGCGCGGGCAGATGCATGTGCGACATGAAGAGCAGGTCGGCGTCGCCGGTCGCCAGGGCATCCTGTACCTGCGCCTGCGCAGAGGTATCTCCGGCCAGCGGTTCGCCCAAGGGGACGGTCCGGATGGTTACGGCGATGTCCGGACAGACGAGGGTGAAGCCATCGATCAGGGTGCGCGATGGCCTGCTGTTCAGGGAGATCGAAACCAGCAGCGTCAACTGACCGTGCTCTTTACAGACCGTGCTGTCCACCGCGCCGCTGGGAAAGCCAAACTCCTCGATCAGCGTGGCCTGCGCTTGGGTGGCCGCCTCGCTGGCGCTGGCCATGCCGGCCATGGTCAGGTTGAACGCCGTAGCCAACACCCCGTAGGCGTCCTGGATAGCCGTCTGATTGGAGAGCGGAATTGCCGTACGGGCCTGAGCCANGACCGGTGCGATGCGCGGGTAGAGACCCTCGGAGATACGTGTCCGGCTGTTGGCCGGCGCCAGGTTAGCCTCNNGCATCAGGGCCGCCTGCTGATCGCTGCTGGTGATGAAGCGTGCCAGGTCGAGTGTGCGNNCGATCTGACGCTCAGAGGAGAGGGCATTGATCAGGAGGGCGGTGGTGGACAACGGCGGGCCAGCGCTGCCGGCCGGCCCAGATGGCAGCTGCGCCACTCCCAAATCCGCGCCTAACCCGGCGATCACCTCGTTCATCTCCTCAGAATGCCCGACGTAATAGGGGATATCCCCCTCTAGAAAGCGGCTACGCAGGGCCTCACGGTTGTCGTCCAGGACGAAGCCCGGGGTATCTCGCATCTGCTCCAGTCCGGCCAGCCAATTGGCGATACCGCCGGTGGTGTCTTGTGGGTTATCCTGACTGTCGAACAACTCGACACCAAACGCACGCGCCGTCCAGACCATGTCGAGAAACCGGCTGTTCAGCAGTACGCGCTCACCACTGTTNNGACCGCGCAGCAGTTGGTCCAGCGTGCTGGGTGGCTCGTTGACCAGGGCGTGGTGGTAGTAGAGCACTTGTGTGTCCACCGCCATGGGCAGGCCGTAGATCTGGTCGTCGATTTGCAGCGTACGCAGGGCGACGGTGAGGTAGCGCGCCAGGTCATCGGCGCTCACCCGTTCGGTGAGCGGCAGAATCGACCCGGTCGCAACCAGGTCACGCAGACCGGTGCTGTGGGTCAGCAACAGGTTGGGCCCCAAACCGGAGCGGGTGGCACGCACGAAGTTCTGGTCGATGTCCGCGTCCTGCGGCTGCACGATCACATCGACCTCTGGGTTAGCGCGGCGGTAACGGTTGAGGACATTCTCCAGTGCGGCCGCCTCCGGCTGGGGCAGGTTGTGCCAGAGCAGGATGGCCTCGCGTGCCGGTGAGTTGACGTTTGCCTCGCGGGTACAGGCCGCCAGCAGGGCAGCCGCCAACAACCCGCAGATAAGGACCAACCAACGGCCAGACGGCCGCGGCCTACGCGTGGGGCTGAGAAGTGGCTGGCTTCATACATGGGTCTCATACGTGGCTTTCTGAACCGCTCGTTGACGGTAGATGTGAGATTTGTACTACGCCTGCATTGACTGCGCTCCGATCATACAAGCAGCATCTCAGTTTGTCAATCTGACACCTGCGTACGTAACAATTTCAAATCGGGCGCGGCGTCGAGGTTTCAACCGGGTTGGGTCAGTGTTGAACGGGTGCAGCAACCCGGCTAGGCCTGACTCCGTGTGCGTTGGCTCCAAATCTGGAATTGCTGCAGGCGCAGTCGTTCAATTGCCTTTCCCCTTTCCTGTGGTACAATTGTGCCAGGGGTCGGTTTTGTCGATTGTCGGAGCAATCCAGCGCTCTGTCAGGTCAGGTTACGCACCCGTTCCCCGTGCACAGGCACAAGATGATGGCAGGAACCGACCTGACAAAGCACGAGATGGGTTTACATAAGGTCTGACTGCGCGGTTCCGGCCATGCGTCACGTCGAATCGATCACCCCAGGGTGCAGACGCGAGGAGGTCTCTGTGTCCGATGTATCAGCCCACGCCGTTACCGGCGCGTTTGGCTATTCCGGCAAATACATCGCCCACCGCCTGTTGGCCGAAGGGCGCCGGGTAATCACCCTGACCAACTCCACCGATCGCGCCAACGACTTCGGCGGCCGGCTGACGGTCTACCCGTTCCACTTCGACCAGCCTGACGAGCTGGCCGCCAGCCTGGCCGGGGTGGAGGTGCTCTACAACACGTACTGGGTGCGCTTCAACCACCCCCTTTTCCGCCATGCCGATGCGGTGCGTAACACGCTGATCCTCTTCGACGCGGCCCGACGCGGCGTGCGGCGTATCGTCCACGTCAGCATCACCAACCCGGCGGAGAATTCACCGCTGGAGTACTTCAGCGGTAAAGCGCGGCTGGAACGGGCGTTGAACGAGTCGGGCCTTTCATACGCTATCTTACGGCCTACAGTACTCTTCGGTAAGGAGGATATCCTGATCAACAACATGGCCTGGCTGCTGCGCCATCTGCCGGTTTTTGGCGTATTCGGGGACGGCAGTTACCGCCTGCAGCCGATTTACGTCGATGACCTGGCGGCATTGGCCGTGGCGCAGGGCAGCGCGTCCGCGAACACCACTCTCAACGCGATCGGCCCGGAAACGTTCACCTACCGTGAACTGGTGACGACGATCGCCCGGCTGATCGGTGTGCGGCGGCTGGTGATCGGCATGCCNCCGGCCGTGGGCTACTGGGCTGGGCGGCTGGTGGGTAGCCTGATGGGCGATGTGACCATCACCCGTGAGGAAATTGTCGGACTGATGGCAGACTTGCTTTACGTAACAACGCCACCGACCGGTACGACGAAGCTAAGCGACTGGATCACGGCCCACGCGGACACGCTGGGTCGACATTACACCAGCGAGCCGGCACGACGCCGCGACCGGGTAGGGCTTACCGCAGTAATTGAGTATTATGAGCACTAAATCTATCCAAATCACCGAGTACGACTTCCGCCGCTTGCAGCAGTTGCTGGAGGTGGCTTCACACACCAATTTCCGCGGTCGTGAAGATTTGGCCGAGCTGAACGCCGAACTGGCGAAAGCTACCGTGGTCGCACCACACGAAATCTCGCGCACCGTCATCACCATGAACTCCACCGTCGTCCTGCTTGACCTGGAGACCGACGAAGAGGAGACCTACACCCTGGTGTTCCCCGAGGCCGCCAACATCACGGCCGGCAGACTCTCCGTGCTGGCGCCCATTGGCACCGGTATGCTGGGCTACGAAGTAGGCGACACCTTCGAGTGGGCCGTGCCGGGCGGTACGCGCCGCTTACGGGTCAAGGAGATCGTCTACCAGCCGGAGGCCGCCGGCGATTTCGACCTTTGATCAACCCGGAAGCCTTGACATTGCCTCACCACTGTGATACCCTGCACGCCGCGGATTCGGAAACATCACAGGAGGTGACCTATGCAACAGCGAATCGATTACAAGCTTGCCTCGCCGCAGGCCTTCAACGCTCTGATCCACGTCGAGCACCAGGTCCACAAGAGCGGCCTGGAAGAAGCGTTGCTGGAGTTGGTCAAGTCACGCGCCTCGCAGATCAACGGTTGCGCCTGGTGCCTCGATATGCATACCAAAGATGCACGCNNCCAGGGCGAAACCGAACAGCGCCTCTACCTGCTTCCAGTGTGGCGCGAGGCGCCCTGCTACACCGAGCGCGAGCGCGCCGCGCTGGCCTGGACCGAGGCACTCACCCAGATTGCCATCACCCGCGACGTGCCCGATGAGGTGTACGACCAGGCGCGGGCGCAGTTCGATGAGAAGGAACTGGTCGATCTGACGTTGGCGATCAGTGCCATCAACGGTTGGAACCGGTTCAATGTCGCCTTCCGCACCAAGGTCGGTGACTACGTCAGCCCGCACGCCGCGGCGCAGTGACGCCAGAGTTACGCAACCGTTTTGGCGACCCCGCGGGCTGACGCCAGCGGCGGGGTCCGATCGGCGCACCTGGCGCCTGGCGTGCATCGGTGGCATAATAACGTCAGGGTGGCAGTTGGATCGCGCCGCGTCGCGCACGTGCGATCAGACCGCTGCCGGGGTTCGACGATGGCGCCATTGCTGCACGTGCATGTGTTTGGCTCGTTTCGCCTGCTCTACCAGGGCCACACGGTCCAGGGTTTCGATCAGGCGCCNTTGCAGGAACTACTGACCTACCTCCTGGTGCACCGCGGTAGCCCCATTCCCCGACAGCAGCTGGCCTTCCTCTTCTGGCCCGACTCCAGCGAAGCGCAGGCCCGCACCAACTTCCGCAACCTCTGGTACCGGCTGCGCCGCGCCCTGCCACAGGCCGATCAACTATTAACCGCCGATGAACTGACCGTGCAGTGGCGCGACGCCGATGTCGATTGGTCGGACGTGGCCGCGTTCGATGCGGGTTTGCTGCGCGGAGTCCAGCGTACGCGCGGANNTGAGCAGATCGCGGGTCTGGAAGAGGCGGTCGCGGCCTACGGGGGCGAGCTGCTGCCTGGATGCTACAGCGACTGGCTGCTGGCCGAACGGGACCGCCTGGCGCAGGCCTANCTNGCCGCGCGGGAACAGCTGGCAACGCTGTACGAGGAGCGGCGCAANCACTCCCAGGCCATTGGCCACGCGCAGGCGCTGCTGCGCCACGATCCGCTGTACGAACCTGCCTACACCCGGTTGATGCGCCTGCATGCGCTGAACGACAACCGCGCGGCCAGCCTGCACACCTACCACACCTGCGCCACCGTCCTGCGCCGCGAGTTAGGCGTGGAGCCAGGANNCCCGCGTGCGCTGTATGAACAACTGCTCAAGGTCAATACGCGTCCCAGCGCACCGATGCTGGCCGGGGCCTCCATCCCGCTGGTGGGCCGTCAGGCGGAATGGGCACAGCTGTTGCAGGGATGGCGTACGGCCGCTGGCCGGCCACGTCTGACGTTGATTTCCGGTGAGGCCGGCATCGGCAAGAGCCGCCTGGCCGAGGCGCTGGCCGAATGGGTGAGCCGGCAGGGCATCCCTGCACTGCACGCGNNCGGTTTTGCCGCCGGCGGCGAGCTGGCCTATGCGCCGCTTGTGGCCTGGTTGCGCAGTCAGCCGCTGCCCCCTTGGCCGACCCCTGGCTGCGCGCTGGTGCACCTGCTGCCCGAGATCAGGGCTGAGCGGCCCGACCTGCCGCCGCCGGCGCCGTTGACCGAGGGTTGGCAGCGCCTGCACCTGTTNGAAGCCGTGCGCCAGGCTCTGCTCGGCGGCGCCGCGGTGCTGCTCGTGCTGGACGACCTGCAGTGGTGTGATCGAGACACGCTGGACTGGCTGCACTATTTGCTGACGGCCCAGCCTGGCCAGGGTGTACGCGGCCAGGTGCTGGTCGTGGTCACGCTGCGCAGCGAAGAACGCGAGATGGGTGGCGCCCTGGCGCGTTGGCGCAGCGGATTGGCCCCCAGCGATCAACTGAGCGAGATCGAGCTNGGCCCGCTGAGCCGGGAGGCTACCCTGACGCTGGCTGGGCAGGTGGCNGGACCGCCCCTTCGACCGGGCGCTGGGGATCTGCTCTACCAGAGCACCGAGGGTCACCCGCTCTTTGTGGTGGAGATGGTGCGCGCCGGCCTGGCCGCGGTGGAGCGTGAGCCGGAGCAGCAGGCCGCGCCGATGTTGGCTGCACCTACGGACCTGCCCGACAAGGTGCGGCAGGTGCTGGACGCACGGTTGGCGCAGCTTTCGCCCCAGGCACGGGGAGTGATCGAACTCGCGGCGGTGATGGGTCGGGCCTTTACCTTCGATGCCCTGCTGGCAGCCAGCGAACTGGGCGAAGAGCCGCTGGTCACCGCGCTGGACGAAGGTTGGCGTCTGCGCATCATCCGCGAACAGGGGATGAATGCCTATGATTTCAGCCACGACAAGTTGCGCGAGGTGGCCTACGCCGGCCTCAGCCAGACCCGACAGCGCTGGTTGCATGGCCAGGTCGCTGGGGCGTTGGAACGGGTTCACGCGGCCGACCTGNNGGACCACATTGCCGCGGTGCTCGCCAACCATTGGGCGATCGCGGGCAAGCCCGCGCCGGCGGTCGTTTGCTACGAACGGGCAGCCGCGCACGCGGGCATCTATGCGCACGGTGAGGCGCGGGCGGCCCTTGAACGGGCCATTGGTCTACTGGTGGCTTTGCCCGCCGACACGCTGCGGCCCGCTGACCGTGCGNNCCTGCACGAGGCGCTTGGCGACCTGAACGAGCTGCTGGTGCTGCACAGCGCAGCGCGTGCGGCCTACACGGTCGCGCAGGCGGCCGCGACGGAATCGACCGGATTACGCAGGCGCGGCTGCAACGCAAGATCGGCAAGTCGCTGGAAAACGAACGGGTCGCTTACGACCGGCCGGCCGCGTTATGCGGCCGCCGAGGCGCTGCTGGGAGAACCGGATGCGGCGGCCGGGGCGGCCTGGTGGGAGGAGTGGTGTCAGGTGCAGGTCGAGCGCCTGNNCGCTCCTCTACTGGTGGAACCGGCCGGCGGAGATGGCGCGGCANNGATCCAGCGGGCACAGCCAGCCATCGAACGTCACGGGACACCCCTGCAACGGGCCGCCCTGTTCGCCAACCTGAGCCGCCACCTGAACCGCAGCCAACGCTACGCCNNCACGGCGGCCGCTCTCGCCTATGCCCGTGCGGCGCTGGCCGCCCTGCCGCCGTCGGCCAGCCCGGAGACCATCGGCCCCTACCAGTTCGGGCTGAGCTTCAACCTGCTGTGGCACGGCGACCCGGCCGAGGCGCAGGCCGTCCTGTCCGCAGCGCTGGCCCTGGCCGAGCAGACCGGCGACATCACCCTGCAGGCGTGTGCTNNGACCTATCTGGCCGTGGCAGCCCGCCGCCAGGGGCATGACGCCGAAGTTGAAACGTTCGCCGGCCGCGGGCTGACCGTGGCCGAGGCCGCCGGGATGCTCGACTATATCGGCGCCTGTCGGGGAAACCTGGCCTGGCTGGCGTGGCGCCGCGGCGAGCTGGCCGAAGCCAGGCGTCTGGGTCTGGCCGCGCTGGAGGCCTGGCCGCGCCCTTTGGCCCCTACNCCCTTCCACTGGCAGGCGCTCTGGCCGTTGATCGGCGTCGCGCTGGCGCAGGGTCAGATCGCGGACGCCGTCGCCCATGCCCGGTCGCTGCTCGACCCCACGCAGCAGGCGCTGCCGGCCGCAATCGAGCAGCCCTTGGCCGCGGCCCTGACCGCCTGGGACGCCGGACAGCCGGCCATCGCACGCGGCCTGCTCACACACGCCTTTGACCGCGCAGTCGATGAACCTGACGTAAGGTTCCACCGCCAGGAAGAGTATCCTCATGAAACGCGCTTGACAGTAACTACCATTCTATGGTATATTCTTCGGCATGAGCCAGAGATTCAAGACCGTCTATTTTGCTGACTATCCGTCGGAATCTGCGCGCCAGCGCAATTTGACCTTGGCATTTGGCGCGAAAGATGGCGACGTCTACGATCTGGTACAAAGTCTATCCAGCCATGAATTGCGCGAGTTACTCGGCCACCCTACATTTACATCCCTTCAGCAGGCGGCTGAGCAAGAACAACTGGCGATCAATACCTACTGTTTGCGGCTGCTGCGNGCAGAAGCGCCGTATGGTGGGGAGTCGCCTGTTCAGTACCACTTACCTGGGCTGACAGACGGTGAGATCACGTTCGATCCGATCCAGACCACCTTCAAAGGNGGGCAGGCCGAACCACTGCACCGCTGGTACCCTTTCCTGGAGGGTTACTCGCCGCGTTTCGTCGAGGAGATCCTACGCCAGATAGCCCCTGATGCCGTTCGTATCCTCGACCCTTTTTCGGGCACGGGAACGACCCCGCTGACGGTCGCGNNCCTGGGACGCGCTGGGTTCTACTGCGAACTCAACCCGTTGTTGCAATACCTGACCGATGCGAAACTGCTTGCCCTGACCTTCTCCGAGTCGACGCGGCGGCAGATGGCGAATTCGCTGCGGCAGCTAGCCGACCAGTTTGAACGCCTGCTCGTCAAAACCCGGCCTGATGCCGAGCTGGCGTTCTTATGGTCGCGCCTTCGGCGAGAGCGTTTTCTNGAAGATACCACGTTCGATCAGGTGCTGCGGNNGCGGGCAGCGATCGATCACCTTGCCTGCACAGAACCTCAGACGGCGAGATTTCTGACTGTAGCGGTTCTCGCAAGCCTGCTGCCCGCNGCGCGCCTGATCCGGCGCGGCGATGTGCGGTATAAGACAGAAGATGAACTTCAGCGTCATCGTGCAGAGTTCGTACCCACGGTGCAAAGCCAGTTAGTGTTGATGGCTGGCGATCTGGAGCAGTTGACGCCGATTGCTCAACGCCCGCTTCTGGCCTGCGAGAACGCGCGCAACCTGGAGCAGTTGCCGCCGCTCGAACTCGACGCGGTGATCACCAGTCCGCCTTACCTCAATGGCACGAACTACTTTCGCAACACGAAGGTCGAGTTATGGTTCCTGCGTTGTCTGCGTTCGGCCGANGACCTGACCGGCTTCCGCAACAGGGCGATCACAGCCGGGATCAACGATGTCACGGTCGGCAAACTCAATGGTTGCACGGATACTGCCGTCAGTGAAATCGTGGCGCAACTGGAAGCCTCGGCTTACGACCCGCGCATCCCGCGCATGGTCGCCGGTTACTTTGCCGATATGCAAGCCGTCTTTGGTGGGATCAAGAAGCATCTGAAAGACGGCGCTGTCGTGGCGATTGATATCGGTGATTCCCAATACAGCAACGTTCATGTCGCCACCGACAAATTGCTGACAGGGATCCTCCAGGCGCAGGGGTTTACCCTGGAACGTGAGATCACGCTGCGCAAGCGCATGTCGCGCAGCGGACTGTCGCTGCGGCAAGTGCTGCTCGTGTTTCGTCTACCGGTTGCATTGCGGTCTGCTGTTCGTGAGAGGCAACTCAGTCTTTTTCCGCGTTGGCATGCCGGTTGGGCCAGCTTCAAAGAAAAACTGCCACATCAGCAAGGTGATTTCGCCAAGCGCAACTGGGGTCACCCGTTACATTCGTTGTGTTCTTATCAGGGCAAGATGAAGCCATCGCTGGCTGCGCACCTGGTCAAGACCTTCGTGCCGGTTGGCGGCGTCATGCTCGATCCCTTTGCCGGCGTCGGCACAATTCCGTTCGAGGCCGCGTTACAAGGCGCGCAGTCATGGGCCTTCGATATCAGCCCGGCAGCGTTGCACATCGCAGCCGCCAAGCTGGGGCGACTGGATGCACAGGCTTGCGAGCATACTTTGCATCTGTTGGCTGAGAATCTGCAGCGGGATCAGGTCGCCGACGCGGAGCTGGCAGCGGCGCAAGCAATCCATTTCAACGGCCCATTGCCGGACTACTTCNNTGAACAGAACACGTTTCACGAGATCCTGCTGGCCCGACGTTACTTTCGCGATCATCCGCCGACGACCCCGGCTGAGTCGCTGGTGTTCGCTGCGCTGCTGCACATCCTGCACGGCAACCGGCCCTATGCGCTGAGCCGCCGCTCACATCCGATCACGCCCTTCGCGCCGACCGGCGACTTCGAGTATCGAGCGCTGATGCCGCGACTGCGCGATAAAGTTGCCCGCAGTCTGACGGTGGCGTATCCGGAGGAGTTCACAGCCGGTCAGGCCATTTTTCAGGATGCCACTTCGTGGTGGCCACAGCAAGTGGACCGTTTNGATGCGATCATCACGTCGCCGCCGTTTTTCGATAGCACACGTTTCTATCTGGCGAACTGGATGCGCCTGTGGTTCTGCGGTTGGGAAGCAGCTGATTTTCGCATCCGGCCGCTTGCTTTTGTGGATGAACGCCAGAAGGCGAGCTTCGAGATCTATGAACCGATCTTTCGCCAGNNGCGCGAGCGTCTGAAACAGAGTGGCGTGATGGTGCTTCATTTGGGGAAGAGCAGCAAATGTGATATGGCGCAGGCATTGGCACGCATTGCCGGCCGCTGGTTTTGCGTGGCCGACATCTTCTCCGAAAATGTGGCGCACTGCGAATCACATGGCATTCGTGACAAGGGCACAGTCGAAGAACATCAGTATCTGGTCCTCTACTGACGTCAGTCTTTTAGGAAGTCGGGCACCGTGCTGGCCTTGGCGAAGATGTCCACCCCGTTCATGTCCAGGATAAGTTGGCGCGCTTTCTTGATGTCATCGGGATAGGCGATCCACTGTTCGATGAAGCGATCCACGTTCGCCAAGATCGCCTCCACCGCTTCGGGGTTCAACGTGGGTGGGCCGCTCAGAAGGTCATATTTGATACTCGTCAACCGCGCCAACGCCTTGATCTGCTCAGGTTTGTAGAATTCCGAGGGCCACTTGTCGTGTTTAGCGTTGTTGCATTCGCTGCAAAGCAGCGTTGCATTGCCGGTTCTGAGCGGCTAGAGGTACTTCGCCGGCAGGGTGTGGTCGAGGTTGTAGTCTCTTGCGCCGCGGGCCTTGTAAGTCAATGGCTTGTTGCAGTTGAAGCAGCGGCCATCGTAACGCTCGAAAACGGCATGGCTGTCTATCTTTCCTTCTTCGCCGGAGATCAGACTGTATAGCCGTCGTCGCTGCGCAGCCTCGCGATGCTGATCGCTGGTGCGCTTGGGGTTCAGATCGGGGTTGATGCGCGTGTTCTTGCAGACACGGCATTCAAGCTGACGCCCTGACCGGAACGCCTGGCCGCGGGNTTTATGTTTGTGGAAGTTGTCAAGCGGTTGCAGCCACTCGCACACCCGACAGTACTTCCAACGCGCTGCTCGTTCGATGACGGCTTCGTCGTTTTGGAAGCCGCATTTGGGACATTCGGTGGCGACCGGCGCATTGGCGGCGCGCTGCTCCTCGATCCAATCCTCCGATACCTTCATCGCTCNGTCACAACCAGGCCGAAAACACTCGAACACCCGCCAGACAGCGTTGGCGTCAACCACGCCTGTCCCACGAATGCCGGTTATGTTTCGCGTTTCACGTCTTGACATTGCATTGTTCTTGGAGAAGTTGTCGTCTTCGTACTGTCGGAGATTATACCACATCTGAACTCGGTTGTTGCCATTGTTTTGCTCATCAGAAAACGCGCCGTGAAACGCTGGTGAAACGCCCGGCCTGCTATAGTGCTGTCATCAAACCGTGAGCGTGAAACGATGACAGCAGCACCCAGGACAATCCGCCTTTTCACCCTGCGCCTGTGGCGGGAAACAGGAGACGCCGACCCGGCCGAATGGCGCGGCAAGCTGCAATCGCTGCCGGACGGCGAAGCCTGCTACTTCCGCGACTGGCCGGGGCTGGTCGAGCGGCTGGAGACGCTGCTGGCGTCGGATCCGCTCGTTTCACCATTCAACACACAGGAGGTTCACATGTCATTCTGAAAGTACACAGGCTACCATGATGCGCTACTTCAACTCGGAGCACGGCGATGTCAGCATGATGGCGGAAGACGTGGTCTTCACCGTCATGGCGACGGGCCAGGAACACCACGGGCGTGCCGGCGTGACGGGGATGCTCAACTATTTCTATCACGTCGCCTTCGATGCCAGCGCCACGACCCGCACCCTGCTCTTCGGCGAGCACAACGCCATGGTCGAGGGCGATTTCGTCGGCAAGCACATCGGTGAGTTCGCCGGCATCCCGGCCACGGGCAAGGACGTGCGCGCCGCTGTGNNCGTGGTGTACGACCTGGCGAACGACCAGATCACGCGTGGCCGTATCTACTTCGAGATGCCCGCGCTGCTCCAGCAGCTCGGCATCCAGATGTAAACTGAACGGAACACCGTATGGGCGCCGCGCTGGTTGCGTTTAGCAGAAATAGCGGACGGTGAATCGAGAGATCATCAGGCACTGGCAGCCATCAGTGTCTGATGATCTCTGTCTTGCATGGGCCTGTGCAACGCCCCTGTGGTATAATGGCGCCAGTGGACTGCCGGATAGAACCGTTCGCACCGTCAGCCAGCGGGGGTGAGCATGCCAGAAGGTGGACCATGCTGCGCGTCGGGGAAGAGGGCGAGATGGAAACGAAGGAAAACCGGATACAGACACGCGTCGGGGAGGAGTTCGAGATCGATCTGGCCGCAACCCCTTCTACCGGTTACCTCTGGAACCTGAGGGCCTGCCCGGCCGTGTTCGAGACATTGCCCGTCGAACGTGCGCTGCCAACTGACATCACCTATCGTGTTGGGGCCACTGGCGCGCAAACCTTTCGCTTCCGAGCAACCGCGGCAGGTGTCTACACCATGACCTTCGTGCTGCAACGACCGTGGGAGAAACGCGCCATTCGTCGTTGCGTTTTCCAGGTCGATGTCGGCGATTGAGTGTGTCGAAAGGGAGATTCTTACGCATAGGAGGTTCGTATGCCAGGCAAAACGAAGTATAGCAACCGTATTCTGAACTGCCTGCCGTCCGCAGACACCGAACGCGATTGGGGTTTNGACAGCGCCGTGGGCGCCGGGGTGCTGGCGGCCCCCAGGGCGCTTCCCGCGTCGGTGGACCTGCGCNNGGATTGGTGGAGGGTCGGCGATCAGGGCCGAACCGGCTCCTGTGTGGGCTGGGCTACCGCCGACGCGGTTCTGCGTTGGCACCTGGTCAAGGCGCAGCGCATTGCCGCGGATGATCCACTGTCGGTCCGCTTCATCTGGATGGCCTCCAAGGAGACCGATGAGTGGCCGACGCCGCCCTCCACGTTCCTCGAGGCCGCCGGCACCAGCCTCAAGGCCGCGCTGGACGTTGCCCGCCGGTATGGTGTGGTGAGCGACAAGCTCCTGCCGTTCAAGTCGGGGAAGCTGTACAGCGACGACCCGGACACCTTCTTCGCCATCGCCGCGCAGCACAAGATCGCCATGTATTTCAATCTGCGCACCGATCCGAACCGCTGGCGTTCGTGGCTGGCGACGAAAGGCCCGATCCTGACGCGGCTGAATGTCGATGACAACTGGTTCAACGTGGACAAGACCGGCAATCTGGATGTCTACCAACCACCGCCGNNCCCAACGAGCCGCGGCCATGCGGTCGCCCTGGTCGGCTATACGCCAACGCGCTTCATTGTCCGCAACAGTTGGGGCGAGGGCTGGGGCGACAAGGGTTTTGCCTACACCTCGCTGGCGTATGCGCAGGCGGCTTTCACCGAGGCGTACGGCGTGAGCCTGTAACCCTATGCAGCATGGCTCGGTAGGTCGAGGCGAGCCAATCCCGCCGTAGCGCTCGACGCTGACCGCTGGCGTACCAAGGGCTGCCGGTTCTGTTGAGAATCGGCAGCCCTTTAGCATACCCACGGTCGTGCTGTGGGTCACATCAGGGCCACCATGCCCCACGCTCGTTCAACGTAAGGCGCCGGTTGGAGATCCAACCGGCGCCTTGTTTCAGCGGTTACGGGGGTGTGCGACGTGCGTGCCCGGCACGTGGCCGATTAGCGCACGGGGCGCCGACGCAGTGCCACGCCGGTCACGATCGTCAGCACCAGGGCGAGGGCGAGCAGCGGCAGCCACAGGTTGCTTGCACCTGTGCTGCTGCCGAGGTTGCTCAGCTCCACATTGGTGGGCGGTGTGGTCGGTGTGGCGGTCGGCGTTGCGGTCGGCGGCGCCGGCGTATTCGTGGGCGTAGCCGTCGGTGTGGCCGTGGGCGGCACCGAGGTCGAGGTCGGCGTCGGTGTCGGCGTCGGCCCTGACTGCTGCTGGCACGACTGCACCATCACGTCGTCCACATCCCAACCGGTGCGGCCGACCGAGCTGTCGGAGCCGATGCGCCAGCGGAACTGCGCGGTCTGCCCGGCGTAGGCGCTGACGTCGGCGATGGTCTGCCGGTAAGTGGTGGTGGCGGCGCTGCACCAGGCCTGCAAGCCGGCCAGCGGGTTACTGAAGCTGCTGGAGATCGCGCCGTGTAGGCCCACCAGCAGGTTGGCGTTGGGGACCTGGGTCCAGGTGCCGCCGCCGTTGGTCGAGACCTCCAGGATACCGCCGTCGTAGCAGGCGGTCGTGCCGCTGTTCTCCAGGTTCGGCACGTGCCAGAACTTGAGCACCACCGGGTTCTCACCCGAGGGCAGCGCAACGGCCGGCGACACCAACCGCTGGTCGGAGATCGCGGCCGGGTCGGTGCCACGCACGTTTTGTACGCCAGAGTGCGGCAGCGCGGAGGAGATGGCCCAGGTGTTGGCGCCCACGCCGGCCGGCGTGGTCCAACCGCCGATGCCACTCTCGAAGCCGTCGTTGAAGAGGACGCGTGGTGTGGTGCCGGGGCTGCAGTCGCCCGGCGCGGCCACGGTGGTGAAGCTCCAGGTGGCCGAGTAGGCGCCCGTCCCGCAGGTGTTGACTGCCCAGACCCGCCAGTAGTAAGTGCTGCTGGTGTTCAGCGTCACGTTGGAGGTCCAGGTGGGGCTGGTCAGGCCGCTGGCCGAGGCGACGACGTTGCTGAAGCCGGCGTCGGTGGCGACCTGGATGCTGTAGCTGGCGGCCTGGGGTACGGCGTTCCAGGTGAAGGTGGGNNCACTGCGGGCACGTTGGGCGCCGTTGGCCGGGCTGGTGAGCACGGTTGCGGCCGGCGCGGCGTTGAACAGGTTCAGGCCGACGTTGACCGACTTGGGCGTACCACCGCTGGCTGTGCCGTTGACGGCAATCGTGTAGCTGCNCGCCGCGGCGGCGCCGGTGTTGCCCACGGTGAAGGTGCTGTTGCCGGGCGGGGTGACCGGGTTGGGGTTGAAGGTCGTCGTGGTGCCAGCCGGGTTACCGGTGGCGCTCAACGTTACTGGATTGACGAAGCCCAGGATCGAACCGATGCTAACCGTGTAAACGGCGTCGCTCGGTGCGCAGACGTCCAGGCTGGCCGGCGTGACCACCTGGGTGAAGTCAGGNNGTTCTGCGCAGTTGTAGCACACCAGCGCGAAGTCCTGATCCGTGGGGTCGGTATTGTTGGGGACGCCGTCGCCCGCGATGTTGGCCGCGGTCACCGTGATCTGCAGCGGGCCGCTGGTGCCGGCCGGCAGGAAGACCGCCTCGTAGTTGTTGGCGTTATCGGCCGAGCCGCCAGTCACGCTCCACTGGCCGGTGAAGCGGTTGCCCAGGTAGGTGTTGGCGTTGTTGACCGTCGTCAGGTTGAGGTTGTTGACCTGGGGGCTGGTGCCGATGGCGCCGGCCGCGTCGGTATAGACCATGACGATACGCACCGGCTTACCGGGATCGGCCACTGCACCGTTCCAGGTCCAGCTATCGCCCGTAGCGCCGAAGATCTCGGTCTGGTTCAGCAGGGAGCGGGGCGTACTGTCGAAGGCCGTCGTCAAGTTCGGCATACCGTAGCCCTGACTGTTGGTGGGCAGGTTGCCGCCAGCCCCCACACCGGTCAGATAGGTGGGATGGGCGATCATGTAGGCCTTGATCACAGCCGGGCTGGGCGTGGTGATGCCGTAGGTGGTCTGCAGCCAGCGGTAGTAGAGCGAGGCTACGCCGGCTACGGCCGGCGCCGAATGGCTGGTACCGGAGGAGGCGGCGAAGACGGTCTGGCCGCCGGGCCGGTACTGATCACACACACTGCTGCCATTGTAGCCGGCGGCGGTGCTGGCCGTGCCCTGAATGTGAGTGCCAGGGGCGATGACTTCGGGCTTGGTCCGACCGCCCGGCGCGGNGCCGCGGCTGGAGAACGAGATGATGTCCATCGCGTTGTCCGCGCCAGTGGGGCCGATGCCGCAGCCGTCGGTCCAGGAACCGCTCTCGTCGCTGGGACGGTAGTTTTCCGAGGCGCCCACGGTGATCATGTNTTTGCCGTTGCCCGGGGTGCCGATGGTGTTGGCGCCGGAGCCGCTGTTGCCAGCCGAGAAGACGTAGACCATCTGCTGGTTGCCAGCCGCAGTCAGGTCCGCATCGCGCACGCCGACGTCATAGGCCTGTGAGGAGGCATCGTAGGTGCCAGCGCAGCCGGAGCAGCCCCATGAGTTGGAGCTGATCAAGGCGCCGCTGTTTTGCTCGCGCTTGATCACGCCAGTGTCGGTGCCGCCGCACTGCGAGATGTCGTAAGAGCCAGCGTTGCGGAAGATCTTGGTGCTACCGGTGCGGCCGTAGGGGTTGATGCCCAGCCCACGCAGGAAACCGTTGGGGTCGGTGAAGGNGAAGCCGCCGCGCTGGTCATAGCTGCTGATGATGCTGGTGTTGATGTGGCCGTGGCCGGCCTGGCCGTCGGCCAGGGCGTCGGTGGTGCAGTTGTTGACGAAGGCGATGCGGCTGATCGTGCCGCCGCCCAAGACGGTCAGGGTCACGTCACCAGCGCCGGCAGTCGTCGTGCCGTTGCCCACACCGTCGTCCGTCACACTGACAATCGGGTAATCGGCCTGGTTCTGGCTGAAGCCGAGGCTATCCAACCAGGTCTTGTAGCCCGGGCCACTGGGGCCAGTCTTGGGGCCGTTGAGGTTGCCGGCGACGATCTGGCCCTGCACCTCGTCATTCAGCTCACGCGGGAAGAGTTCGCCTACCCACACGACATCCGGCAGCCGTGCAATGGTCAGCAAATCGCCCATGCGCACCTGGACGGCGCTGTTCTCGAAGGCCAGGATGGGTGACCAACCAGAGATGACCGCAGTCGTCAGGCTGGCGATGGTTTCCTGCGAGGCCTTCTTGCCGGCATGGTTGTACATCTGAATGACCACCGGCACGATCTGGTTGGGATCGCCTCCCTCCAGGATGTGCTGCTCGATGGAGGNGCCTAGCTTGTAGGCGGTCTGATAGGTGCCACTGAACTGAACGAAGTTGCCGTCGGCCGCCAGGGCATCCAGGCGATCGCGGGTGGCCGCGTCGGCCCAGACCAGGTAGGCATTATTGGCGACGTACTGCACCAGGCTGGCGCCCGTGGCCTGCACCGCGGCCAGCCAGGCATCCTTGATGGGGCCAACGAACTGGACCAGATGCAGAGACGGGCCGGCCGGGGCTTTGCTGGCCAGCGGCGCAGGGATATTGACTGTGCCGGCGGCCGTATCGATGGGATGGCGATCGAAGAGGATGGTATCCATCTGCGAATCGATTTGGCTGACCACGCACATNNCGGCCGGCAGACTGGCCAGCGCGGCGTCGCTCAGCTTATACAGGCCGAACGTGCCGTAGTCGTGCCACAGTGTGATGCCAGACGCGGAGGCGTCCAACAGACCCGTCGCGGCAATGACCTTGTGTGGTTGGGGTGCGGAAGGCGCGTCCGCCGGGGTAGGTAGTGGAGAGGCTGCAACCGGCAGCAGGCCGACCAGGACGATCGCTATGACCAGTGCCAGAGAGAGCCAGACACGTCGCGTCGAAGGCAGTGCGGCGTGAACCCGATGGGAACCAGTACGTGTGCTCAATGTTCCTCCTGCAACGAAAGAGTGTGGCCGGACCTGATGCCAGGGCGCCGGCGAAGGGAGAAGGGCTGTGCAGGTGCGCAGCCTGCGTGGACAGTAGAATTGTAGGCAGTATCGTATTGTCTGTCAATTTTGACAGGAACGCACGCACGTTAGAATGATTAGGATGATTAACTATTAATAACCCTAACTATCTTGCAGCGAGCATTGCCCATGCACGACGAAAACCCACCCAAACCACAGCAACTGCAACAGGCCGTGGACAGCTTCTGGGAGGCATTTCCCCCTTCTGGCACGGCGTGCGCCCACATCCGCCAGGTGGCCACGGAACAGTTCGACATCGGCGTGGAGCAGTTCCACATCCTGCGCCACATCCGCCGCGGCCACGACACGGTTAGCGACCTGGCCGAGGCGAAGAACATCAGCCGCCCGGCCGCCAGCCAGGCGGTGGAGCTGCTGGTGACCCGAGGGCTGGTGGCGCGCACCCGCGACTCTGACGACCGCCGCCACGTGCGCCTGGCCCTGACCGGCGCGGGCGCGCTGCTGGACGCCGTCTTCGAGGACACCGGCCGCTGGATGATGGCGCGTTTCTCCGCGCTCAGCGACGAGGAGCTGCACGCCCTGATGCAGGCCATGCAGGCTCTCCACAGGATCGGGGCGGAATGAAACAGATCTTCCAACTGCTGCGCTTTGTCCGGCCCTACTGGAAGCGGAGCGTGCTGGCGCTGTTCCTGTTGATCGTCGTCGTCATCCTCGACCTGACCATCCCGCGGCTGGTGCAGCAGATCATCGACCAGGGCATCCTGGCCGGCAACATGCAGGCCGTCTGGCACACCTTCCTCTTGATGCTGGCCATCTCGGCGATCAACACCCTCTTCGCCATCGGCAACAACAACCTTTCCGTGCAGGTGGGCGAAGGGGTANNGCGCGACCTGCGCGAGGCCCTCTTCGTCAAGATCCAGTCCTTCTCCTTCGGCAACCTGGACCGCCTGAACACCGGTCAGTTGATGGTGCGGCTCTCCAGCGACTCCAGCGTCTTGCAGCGGCTGGTGCAGGTCTCATTGCGCATCGGGACGCGCNNGCCGCTGCTGATGATCGGCAGCATCCTGCTGATGTTCCGCACCGACCGCAACCTGGCGCTGATGCTGGTCCCGCTGCTGGTGGTCACCTCGCTCATCATCACTTTCTTTATCTTCAGGATNGGGCCNCTCTTCCTGACCATGCAGCAGAAGCTGGACCGGCTCAACACCATCCTGCAGGAGAACATCGCCGGCGTGCGGGTGGTCAAGGCCTTCGTGCGCNNCGAGCACGAGGAGGGGCGCTTCGAGGTCGCCAACGAGGACTACACCCAGCGCAACATCCAGGTCATNGGGCTGACCGCGACCATGGGGCCGGCGCTGAGCGCATGCGTCAACATCGGCCTGGTGGCGGTAATCTGGGCGGGCGGCCTGCAGGTCATGGCCGGCGACATCACCACCGGCGCGATCGTGGCCTTCATCAACTACTTGCAGACCGCGCTNGGGCCGCTGCTGATCATGGTCAACCTGGCCAACGTCTGGGCAGCCGGCATGGCCTCGGCCCGGCGCGTCAACGAGGTGTTCGAGATCACGCCCGAGGTGCAGGATGCGCCCGGCGCCNNCGCCCTGCCGGTCGCGGCGCAGCCACGCATCGTCTTCNNTGAAAACGCCAGCTTCCACTACGACGGCGCGGTGGAGGCGCCAGCGCTGGATGGGGTCAGCCTGACCATCGAGCCGGGGCAGCGGGTGGCCATCCTGGGCGCGACCGGTTCGGGTAAGACCAGCCTGGTCAACCTGATCCCGCGCTTCTACGACGTGACCGCCGGCCGCGTCCTGGTCGACGGCGCGGACGTGCGCGGGTGCGGCACGACTCGCTGCTGGCGCGTCGGCATGGCGCCGCAGGAGACGGTGCTCTTCTCCGGCACGGTGCGCGACAACATCCGCTATGGCCGCCCGCGNGCCAGCGACGCGGAGGTGATCGCGGCCGCGCGCNNGGCTCAGGCCCACGACTTCATCCTCCAACTTCCCAATGGCTACGACACCCGCATCGAAGAGCGCGGCGTCAACCTCTCCGGCGGCCAGAAGCAACGCATCGCCATCGCCCGCGCACCAGCCGCTCCAGTGCTGCCACCAGGCGCGGCGCAGGCGCTCGGTTTCGACGGTCTGCCACTGATCGAAGGCCACGCTGTCGCGCAGGCTGAAGCCGGCCAGGAAGTCGCCCTGAACCAGCGCCGCGGCCGCCAGCAGCGGCGGCAGGCAGGCCGCGCAGACCTGGTGCTTGTCGTGTCCGTGGCTGTCGCATTCCGCCACCAGACGCTGGAAGTGGTCCACGTCGCACCACAGCTCGGGGTGGCCGGCAGCGCCACCGCCTCCCGCTCCAGGGTCAGCCAGCGGCCACCGACGCCGGTCTTGAGACTGGACAGAGTGCGGCGCAGCGGCGCGCCCGGCTCTGGTCAGCCTCAGGGTAAAGCAGCGTCGCCAGGGCATCGCGGCTGTGGCGCTGGCCAGTGACGGCCAGGTAGGCCAGCAGCGCAGTCGCCTTGCGGGTGTCAAGGAGCACCGGCTGGCCGTCGAGCTGGATGGTGGGTGGGCCGAGGAAGTGGAGGTGGAGCATGGGGGTGAGGGGGTGAGGGGGTGAGGGGGTGAGGGGGTGATAGGGTGAGGGGGTGATAGGGTGAGGGGCAGCGGTAGTCGGGGAGATTGTTGCTGTTCAGCTCGTGGGTTGAGTAGGCCGCCGTATCGAAACCCACGGGCCAGCCCGTGGGTTGAGTAGGCCGCCGTATCGAAACCCGCAGCATTGGAAACCGGGTTTTCCTCGTGCGGGCGTGGTTTTCGTCTGCGCAACGGCCTTTCATGGCGCCATGATCTTGATCTGCGAGACAAAAACCCGATTTCTAATGCCAAGCCTGAACAGTTGCGGTAATTTTACCATATATTTGGCCAAAAGCGCAACGGCACGGAGTTCGTAACGGTTTTCGTAACGTTTTCGGAACGGTCGCGCGGTAGACTGCACGTCGTGTGGCGATTTCAGAGCCGACCGCCGTGTGTGCAGAGGGCGGCCCGGCGGCGGGATCGCCGCCGCCGCCGATGGAACAACACCAAGGAGTGAACGATGAGCGCCAGCAAACCTGTGGATGTATCTTCGACCAGCGCCGGCGACGCCGCGGCCGCCGGGCTGCTGCACGGGCTGGCGGCCGGCCTGGCCATGGCGGCGTTTCTGGCGGCGGCCGGCCTGCTGCGCGGCCAGGGGCCGGTCGAGACGCTGGCGGCCTTCACCCTCAGCGGACAGCCGGCAGCGTCCAGCGCCCTGACCGGGCTGCTGGGCCACCTGGCCGTGGCCGCGGTCTATGGGCTGATCTGGGGCCTGGCCTGGCGGGTGCTTGGGCGGCGCACCGCTATTCCCGCCTGGCTGGGCGGCCTGGTCTACGGGCTGCTGCTGTGGGGTGGGGCGCAGTTGCTGGTGCGTTCCTTCGGCTCCGGCCTGGCGCAGTTGACCCCAGCGGCGTTGCTGACCGGACACCTGGCATACGGGTTGGTGCTGGGTTTCCTCAGCCGCAACAGGTGAATGATGGAAATCCTGGGAGAGCTCCGTTTATCTTCCTGGAACCTTGGAACGGTATTGGGTGGATCCCTGGACAATGGTGCAGTGGTCGTTGTTAGCGGAAGATGCAGGTCGGCGCGGCCGGTCTGTACGAGTTCAAACCAGTTTTGTTGGAACAAGGAGAAGATCATGGTGTTCAGACGACGGATGACAGCGGGGCTGCGGCTGGCCGCAGTGACCGTGCTGATGCTGGCGCTGGCGGCCTGCAACGCGACGCCGGCGCCGACGGCGACGCCGGTTCCCCTGCCGGCGGTGGCGGTGGATGTCTCAGACACGGCGCTGACCATGCCGGCCGACGTGCCGGCCGGCATGGTGCAGGTGACGGTGAGCAACAGCGGCCAGGCGCCGCACTCGCCGCTCTTCGCCCGCCTCAACGATGGGGTGACGCAGGAGCAGTTCATGGAGACCATGCAGACCGACCAGAGCGGCACGGCCGCGTTGGCGCTGGTCTCGCTGCTGGGCGGCGCGCAGGCCAAGCCGGGCGCCAGCCAGCAGATGGTTTTCGACTTCAAGCCAGGCAACTACATCGCCATCGACATGGGCGAAGAGGCNCCGCCGCTGATGGCCAACTTCACCGCCACGGCCGGCAGCGGCCCGCGCCGGCCGCCGGTGGCCACGGTCAACGCCGAGCTGATCGACTTCCAGTTCACGCTGCCTGACCAGATCAAGAGCGGCGCGCAGACCTGGAAGATCGAGAACAAGGGCGGCCAGTGGCACGAGATGGGCATCTTCAAGCTGAACGAAGGGGTCACCGTGGACGATGTGATGGCCATGATGATGAGCGAGACGCCGCCGGAAGGCCCGCCGCCCTTCGAGGACGTGGCCTTCTGGGCGCCCATGAGCCAGGGCCAGCACGCCTGGTGGACGGTGGATCTGCCGCCGGGCGTCTACACGGTGATGTGCTTCCTGCCCGACTTCTCGTCCACCCCGCCCACCTCGCATCTGGAGCACGGCATGGTGCGGACGTTGACGGTGACCGAGTAGCCACTGCATCAGGACTGACAGTGCTGGACTCGCCGGCGCGGCTGTCGACGCGGGGCGACGGTCGGCCGGTCGGGGAGCACTGTCAGTCCTTTGCGTTGTGACGGAGTTGATCGATGACGACCGAGCTATCTCAGCCTTCCCGCTCCATCGGCCGCCTGGCCTGGGCGCTGTGCGCCATCATCCTGGCGGCGACCGTGGTGTTCGCCCTGGTTCAGTTGCGAATCCAGCCGCCTGAGAACATTGTCCAGGTGGTCGCCTACTTGTTGCAGTACATCGCCTATACCGTCTTCGGCGTGACGGGCGCGCTGATCGTCTCGCGCCAACCGCGCAACCCGGTGGGTTGGCTGCTGCTGCTGGAGGGCGCGCTGGCCATTGCCAGGCCAGTCGATCTGTTCTTCATGAACCTGGCGACGCCGCCGGCCCAACCCTCGGCTCTGTTCCTGATCGACCTCTGGCTCTGGGGCGGGGCGTGGCTGCTGTACATCTTTCCCATTCCGTTCATCTTGCTCTATTTTCCCACGGGCCGGCCGCCGTCGCGTCGCTGGCGTTGGCTGGCCGTCTTTGGGCTGGCGCTGTGCGCGTTCTTCCTGCTGTTCACCTCAACCCTGAAAGAATGGCAGACGCTCTCGGACTATGGATGGAGTGTGAGGAATCCGATCGGAATCCATGACCTCCCCTTCCCCATGGCCCCGTGGGCGGTGGCGCTGATCACCTTTATCGGGCTGAGCGTGGTTTCNCTCTTCGTGCGCTACCGCCGCGCCNNGGCGGTGGAGCGGCAGCAGATCAAATGGCTGTTGTATGCGGCAGGACTGTTCTTTGTCGTTTATTTCAGCGGTTTCTCGTTGAGCGATAGCAGAGGACTGGTCAGAGACTTGAACGCCCTGCTCCTGGGCCTTGGCGTTCTGGCCTTTCCCATCGCGGTCGGCATCGCGATCCTGCACTACCGCCTCTACGACATCGACGTCGTGATCCGCAAGACCTTGGTCTACGCGGCGCTGACCGCGCTGCTGGCGCTGGTCTACTTCGGCAGCGTGATCCTCTTGCAGTCACTGTTCGGCGCGCTGGCCGGCATCGAGCAATCGACGCTGGCGGTGGTGATCTCGACGCTGATGATTGCCGCCCTGTTCAGNCCCTTGCGCCGCCGCCTCCAGGACACCATCGACCGGCGCTTCTTCCGCAAGAAGTACGACGCGCAGCAGGTGCTGGCCCATTTCGCCNNCAGACCGCGCGACGAGACCGACCTGGACGCGCTGCTGGCTGAGCTGACGCGTGTCGTGGACGAGACGTTGCAGCCGGAGCAGGTCAGCGTGTGGCTGCGGCCGGCGATCAAATCCGTATTGGATGACACCCCACCCAGTTCGGGCAGTCTTTAGCTGTGAGCCGCGGTTTCAGACGGCTGGTCCCGCGAACTGCCCGGAAAAGGGCAACGCCTTGGAAATGCGAATTCCTTGGTAGGTTTCACCAAGAGGGGCAAAGTGCGGATCGTATGTGACCAAGAAGTTGGCGTCCCNCGCGATGGCGCACGCCATGACGACATCGTCGTCAGCATCGGCAGCAATTCGCCGGACAATCACTGCCTCCGGTACTTCCACCCATTCGGCCATCGCGTCGAGCAAAGCCACGAATGTCTCGACGTCCTCGCGGGCGACACCGCGGGCCGTCAGTTTCTCGATGAACTCGTCCACGATAGCGTCGCACACCAGCAAGGTGAACTCACCGGCCAGCCACCGGTCGATCAACTCCTGAGTGGGACTGGTAGGGCTGCGACTGAGGTACGCGGATACGATGACGTTGGTATCGAACACCGCGCAGCCGTTCAGTCACCTTCCCAGTCTCCGTCGATGGCCGTCCCGCTGGCAACTGCCTGGCTGCGGATCCTCTCGCCAACCTCGAGAAGTTGTGCGGCGAGCTGGTCACGCGGCTGCGCACGCAAGGCTGCGGCGCGTTGTCGGGCTGCCCGACGGATATCTGCCGCCGTTTCCGCAGACCTTTGCTGTTTCAGGAACGCAACGACATCCAGCACGATGGCCAGATCATCATCGGGCAAACTGGCGACCTCGACGACTGTTCGTCGGAGCAACGACTGGTCGGCTGCCTGAACACCGTTCATAGACCTCGCATCTTTCTTTGCACTGACGGAGCGCCGGTGGAAACTGTCGCCATTATAGCATGGCTGTCCTGGGTGTGAAAGCCCGACCCGCGAACGCCCCGGCGTGTCACATCGTTTGTCAGAAGACCGAACCAACGGTGTATTCCGAACTTATGGTTTTGCGCAACGCAGCGCGGAGGGAGAACCCTGCTGCACGCCTACTCCGGACAGGTGTCTACGTGCAGGAATCGCTGGCACTCGGTCTGCGTCAACGTGCGTGTGACACGCGTTCGGGCCAGGGCCAGTAGTTCGTCGAGGGTCGCCGCGTACAGATAGATGTTGCCGCTGCCACTGGTGGCGGCCAGGGAACGGCCATCTGGGCTGAACGCCAAGTCGGGGCCGTTGGTCTCGCCGCGAATCGCCAGCGGCTCTTCCCCGGTCTCTGCATCCCAGAGCCGTACCGTGCTGTCAAAGCCCAGGGTGGCCAGACGGTCGCCGGCCGGACTGAAGGCAGCGTCCCAGGCTGACCCGGTGTGACCGGCCAGGACGTGGCTCGGCGCGGGCTGCTGCGTCTCCGTGATGCCGCTCAGCCCCAGATGCGCGCGTTCCATCTTCGTGGGCAGTGGCCAGACGGCTGCCGTCGACGCTGAACGCTACGGACTTCACCTGGCCGCCGTCGGCTGCCAGGGTTGCCAGCGGCTCGCCAGAGCCGGCAAGCCAGAGCCGGGCCGTCCCGTCCCAGCTGGCCGAGGCCACAATTCGCCCGTCCGGGCTGAAGGCTACCCGGTGGATGCGGTCGCTGTGGCCATCGAGTGAGTTCAGCAGGTTGCCCGTTGTCGCATCCCATAGCTTAACCGTGGCATCGGAGCCGCCGCTCACCAGCCGTTGCCCGGTCGGATCCCAGGCGACGTCGATGTCCTGCGGCCCGTGCGCCGTCCACTCCCGCAGAAGCTGGCCGCTGGCGCTGTCCCAGGCGCGTACCATGCCGTCATAAGCCGCGGTGGCCACCTGGCTCCCATCAGGTCGAAAGGCGATGCGGGCGATGCTGTCGGGATGCTCCGCGATGTTGGTCAGCAATTCACCGGTGCGGGCATCCCAGATTGTGGCGCGGCGATCCCAACTGGAGGTCGCCAGCCGGTCGCCATCCGCGCTGAACTCGACGCTGTAGACCACCGCGTCGTGGCCCGGCACCGTCAGCCGCTCGCGGCCGCCGGCCGGGCCAACATCCCACAACCGGGTCGTTCCATCGATGCTGGCCGTCGCCAGCAGCTCGCCGTCAGGGCTGAAGTCGAGACTGGTGACGTTGCCGCTGTGGCCGGGCAGGTCAAGCAGCAGTTCCCCGGTCGTGGAGTCCCAGACCCGTACCACGCCGTCGTCGCCGCCTGTGGCCACCTGACGGCCGTCGGGACTGAACCGGATCGAGTAGGCTGGGGTGCGCCGGTCGAGGCTGGCCAGCCGTTGGCCGCTTTGCACGTTCCAGATCGCGCTTTCGCCGTTGCCATCGGCGACGGCCAGGCTGAGGCCGTCCGGGCTGAAGTCCACGGCTCTGGCGCCGCGCCGCGTTGCCAACCGATGTCAGCAGTTCACCGGACTGAGTGTCCCAGACCATCACTGAGCTGTCGCGGGCAGCCGTCGCCACCGCCAGGCGCGTCCCGTCCGGGTCGAAAGCGATGCCGGACGCGTTGGGCTGGCGGATGACCAGCAGGTTCTCGCCCGTGGCTGTGTCCCAAAGCCGCACCGTGCCATCCGGCTGGTGGTGGCAATGCGTCTGCCGTCAGGGCTGAAGTGCGCGTCGTAGATATTGGCGATGTGGCCGCGCAGCCTGATGAGCTCGCGGCCCTCTGCGGCGTCCCAGACCGCGGCGGCGCCGTCGGCGCTGGCCGTCACCAGGCGCTGCCCATCGGGGCTGAACTGCACACTCACGCCGTAGCGATCCCCGCTGTGGCCGCGGAAGGTCAGGACGGGCTGGCCAGAGGCAACGTCCCACACAATCGTCGAGCTGTCAGGCCCGGCGGTGGCCAGGCGAGCGCCGTCGGGGCTGAACGCTGCCGCAAAGGCCCGGCAACGTCTGGCGCAGACGCGAGGTCAGCAGCGCCTGGTGCAAGGCTTCCTCAGCTTCGCGCGGCGTTGGCAGGCCGGCCTCACGGGTCTGCGAAATGGCGGCCATGGCCAACAAGATGCTGCGTTCAGGGTCCAGCGAGAGGTTGGAGATGGCGGCGGCTGCCAGCTCGCGGGAAAAGGCGACGCGTTTTCCTGCTCAGCGCGGCCGCGTTGGCGTCCGCCCGAAGCGCCGCCTGCTGCCCTTGGGCGCAGGAACAGCGACAACCCGGTCAGAAGCAGGGCTGTCGCCAGGGCAACAGTCAGCAGAAGGGCGCGGCGGCGCAGCCGCGACACGGCCTGACGTTGTTCGTCGGCCAAGCGGCGTTCCATGTCGGCTTTCTGGCGCTGCGTCTCGGCCAGCGCACGCCGCTTCCAGCTCGCGCGTCTGCTGCGCGACTTGCTCCCGTTCGCGGCGGCCAGCCAGCTCTGCCGCGGCGGCCAGGAACTGCATTTCCAGCGCGTTCAACTCGTCGGGGTGGGCTCCGCCCATTCCGCGCCAGCCCCAGCCGCGCCGCTGTAGAGCTCGTCCGGGTCGCGATCCATCTCTTCCCAGGCCCGCGCCGCTTCGGTCAGACGGCGGTGCAGCCGCAACCCTTCCCGATCGTCGGCAAGCCACTGGCGCAGGGTGGGCCAGGCGCGGATCAGCGCCTCGTGCGCGATCTCAACGGTGTCCTTGCCGATGGTGATGAGCCGGGCGTCGCTGAGGGTCTGTAGCACCTCCTGCACTTGTTCCGGCGCGGCGGGCTCGACATCAGTTCCGGCATCGTTGCCCGACGCCGCGTGTCGACGCCGTCATCGCCCAGCTCGGTCAGCCGCAGCAGGACGCTGCGCATCAGCGGCTGTTGCTGGGGTGTGATCCGGTGGTTGTAGATCGTCTCGGCAGTGCGGGCAATGGCGTCGTGGACTCCCCGCTTCGGCGTAGGCTTGCAGGGTGAGCACCCGGCCTCGGCGGCGCAGCCAGGTTTCCAGCAGGGCATGGGAAAGCAACGGCAACGTGCCCGGCTCCTCGCCAGCGTCGCGCAGGATCAGGTCGACCAGGCCTGGCTCGAACAGCCATCCGCCTTGTTGCGCCGGGGCCTCGATGGCGCGGCGTAGTTCCTCGGCGTTCATGGGGCCGATGAAGGCTTGCTGGCTGGCCAGGGCCTGCCGCAGCGCCGGGTGTTGTCCGCACTGGGCGTAGAAGTCGGCTCGCAGCGCAATCACCAGGCTGGCCGGCGCGCTGGGCGCTGGCTCGACCGCGGCCAACAGCGCGTCGACAAAGGCGTGCTGCTCGGCGGCGCTGCGGCAGAGGGTGAAGAGCCCTCGAACTGGTCGACGACGAGGAGCCAGCGCTGGCCGGTTGCCGGCGCCTGGCTGCCCAGCACAGCGCGCAGCGCGTCGGGTTGGCGTTCCAGCGCGCTGGCCAGCGCCGCAGCTTGCCCTCCCCGGCCACGGCTGCGGCCAGGGCTTGCAGCGGATGGGCTGTCGGCGTGAGGATGACGGCCCGCCAGCGGAGTGGCGCAGCACGGGCCGTCAAGGCTGGCGCAAGGCCGGCGCGCACCAGCGACGACTTGCCGCTGCCCGACGCGCCGACGACGGCCAGGAACGGCTGGCCGGCGTGCAGCCGGTCTGTCAGCTCGACCACCAGCCGTTCGCGGCCGAAGAAGAGTTCGCTGTCCTCCTGGGCGAAGTAGTGCAGACCCTTGAATGGCGGCTCGCCGGGGTACGGCGCTTCGTCGGGAATGGCGCTGAAGGCGCTGTCCGGTGCAATGACCTCGGCCAGCCGCCCGCCGGGCAGCAGCACGGCGCGGGTCTGTGGGTTGCGCAACTGCTCGACCAGGGCCGTGGTTTGCTCCGACGGCTCGACGCCCAGGTCGCGCCAGAGGGCATCGACGCACCGCTGGTAGGCGGCGTTCATGGCTGCCAGGTCGCCCAGGGCGGCATGCGCGATCATCAGGGAACGGTAGGCCGCTTCGGGCGTGCTGCCCAGGGCAATCCAGCGCTCCGCCCAGGCCGCCGTCTGCGTCCAGTCCCGCCCGGCCACCAGGAGCCCAACAGTTGCGCCATGCGTCGCTCGTAGACGGCCTGCACGCTCCCGCTCCAGCATGGTCCACTCGTCGTAGAAGCCAGGCAGCAGCTCGCCGCCGTAGACGGCCACCAGCGGCGTCAGGTCGGCGGGCGTCGGAGACGACGGGAGCGGCCGCGTCAGCGCCTCCACGTCCAGCCAGTAGGGCGTGCGGGCGTCGAAGGCGATGGCCAGATCGTCGGCCAGCAGGCAGTCCTGGCTGCCGGCGCCGCCCTCCTCCAGCGCCTTGCGGATGCGCCAAAGCGCCTGGCGCAGGTTGTTGCGGGCGCTGGTCTCGCTGGCTTCCGGCCAAAGCAAACCGGCCAGCTTCGCGGCGAAAGCTGGCGCCGGCGTGCAGGCAAAGATATGCCAGCAGCGACTGCGAAGGCCGCGGCTCAGTTTTACGGGCCGGCCGTCCTGGAGAAGCGAGAATTGCCCCAGAAAGCGTAGTTCGAGCATGGTACGCCTCAGTTGAACCCAGCCGATGTTGTCGAATAAGAGATGGGCGCGGCAATTATAGCACAATTTCTGAAAACGCGGACAATGTCCCGCCTCAGAGACGCTGCGTTAACGGCTGTGCGCTATGGTTGGCCTGTCTGCAACGGGCAGACCGGTCAGATGACCGAACGAAACCAACCCAACCTGACAGAGGAGACCGAGCATGACTGTGAAACGAACTATCATCAGAGCCGGTGGCGTTGCCGTCGTGTTGCTGGCGTTGGTTGCGGCGCTGGCTGCCTGCGGCGCAGCGCCGGCCGCGCCAGCCGCGCCCACCGCCGCGCCGGCGCCGACCGAGCCGCCCGCGCCGACGCCGACTGACGCGCCCGCGCCGGCGCCGACTGACGCGCCCGCGCCGACGCCGACCGAGCCTCCCGCCGCCGGCCGAAGAGATCCTTACCACTGTGCACACCTTCGATCTCGACATCAAGCCGCACGACATCGCCATCGCCGGCGACGGCAGTCTGTACGCCGTGGACTGCAGAACGCCCAGATCGTCAAGTACGACCAGGATGGCAAACGCCTGCTGGCCTGGGGTGAGCGCGGCAGTGCAGAGGGCCAGTTCGAGTTCCTGCCGCCGCCGGACGGCCCGCAGATGGACGGCGGATTTGTCGTGGTGGACGATGCCGGCAACGTCTATGTTTCCGACAGTTGGAACAACCGCGTGCAGAAGTTCGGCGCGGACGGTCAGCATCTGGCCACGTGGTCGACCTTCGGCCCAGACGAGGCCAGCTTCAACGTGCCAGGGCCGATCAGCATCGACGCAGAGGGACGGCTGTACGTCGCCGATTTCTCAGGGATGCAGCGGCTTGACCTGGACGGAAACTTCCTGGCCACCATCGCCGCGGCCGGCGAGGCCGCGCTGAACAGCCAGGGCCAGCTCTTTGTGCCGCTGGCCTTCCAGAACATCGTCCTCAGGCTGGATGGCAGCGACCAGGTCGTCGGCCAATGGGGCGGCGAGGGCCGCGGCGACGGCCAGTTCGACTTCCCGATGCTGCTGGTGATCGACAGCCAGGACGGCGTGTACGTGTCCGATCAATCCGGCCGTATCCAGAAGTTCGACGGCGACGGGACGTTCCTGGGCAAGTGGTTCCCCGAGATGGACAGCGGCGACCCCACGGCGACTCTGCTGGAGATGACCATCGACGGCGACGACAACCTCTACGTCGCCGCCAGGACCGGCAGACTGTCTACGTCCTGCGCGCACCGTAGCCGGTTACGGCGTGCGCCAACGGGTCACGCCCGGCGCCAGTGCGATGGCTTTCATCCGCACTGGCGCTGGGTGTACGCCTGTGTCCGCCGGCATTGCCCCGCTGCCTGGCGGCCTGCGACGACCCGGACTGCGGCGCTGTGGTCGTCACACTTTGTTACCGCGTTTTGTACCGGTAATGCGTTTAATAAGGCGCAAGAAGGCGCCCGGCGCTTGCTGGCGTGTTTCGCCGCTGTCCGGGTCATGAACGTGTCGTTGCAGCCGGAGCAGGTCAGCGTGTGGCTGCGCAAACAAGAAGCCCCGAAGAGCACACTGGCGCCTTCGGGGCTGAACGAGCAGAGATCCTAAGTTGCTGCGCTCATGCCGCCAAGGGAACCTGGCGCGTTGTCAAGACATCGAGCTCCGACAAACGGCGCACCTGCTGAGGCGCCAGGGTCAACAGCGCCCTCGTCGAGCCGTCCGGGCCACGAATTCGACTTCATACGCCAGGCGCGGCTTCGGCATCGCGTCATTGTATCATCATGGCAAGAACTCAGCCAAGGTAGGACTGGATGTGTCCCTGGGACTATCTGGCGGCGCACCAGATGGTCGAACCGCAATTTGCGCTCGAGTCCCGCCGCATCGGCGACACCTTGCGCGTGGCCGGCGGCGTGCAGAGCCGCCGACGAGGTTGAGGCCCTACTCGACCGCCGCCAATCGGAATGGACATGAACAAGAATTCCCAAGGAGACCCAACGTGACGAAGCCCTGCCGGGCCGCTGGCCCAGAAGAACGCTGTCAACGCTGGTGATCGTGTGTGCGTTGTTGGCTGCCTGCAGCGGCGCGCAACCAACGCCAACAAACGCGCCGGCTTCTCCGCCGCCAGCGCGCGACTACTGGCCGACGGACGGCTGGCGCAGCGACGCACCGGCCAATCGCGGCCTGGACGAGGCGGCGCTGGCCGGGCTGCGCAGCCAGATCGAGCAGGAACTGCCCTTCCTCGACAGCCTGCTGATCGTCAAGGACGGCTATCTGGTCTACGAGGAGTACTTCAACGGCTACGACGCCGATCGGCTGCACCAGTTGGCCTCGGTGACCAAGAGCTTCACGTCGGCGTTGGTCGGCATGGCCCAGGCCGAAGGCATTATCACCGACCTGGACGCAACCCTGGGCGGTGAGCTGCGAACACTTCGGGGATCTGTTGCGGCGCGACCAGCGGAATATCTCGCTGCGCCACCTCCTGCAGATGCGCTCCGGCCTGGCCTTCGATGAGGGCGCGCTTTACGAGGAAGCTTCGGCGCGTGTGGCCAGCCAGGGCTATAGCGCCACCCTGGCTTCCTATACCCAGCAGGATCTGACCAGCCTTGGGTTGGGCCTTCCGATGGCCTATCGGCCGGGCGAGGCATGGAGCTACAGCACGATGGATTCGCAACTGCTCTCGGCCGCCTTCCAAGCGCTAACCGGCCAGCCGCTGGGGGCCTATGCCGACCGGCATCTCTTTCCTGCGCTGGGCATTCGCTCCTGGAGATGGCCCGGCGACGCTGGGGCGTTACTTTGGGCGGCGTGGGGCTGGAATTGAGGCCGCGCGACATGGCCAAGCTGGGCTTCCTTTACCTCAACCGCGGCGTGTGGGACGGCCAGGAGCTGCTGCGGCCTGACTGGGTGCGGCTGAGCACCACGTCCCAGGGCAGCGGCGTCAACGCCGGGTCAGGGCAGACGCTACCCATCGAGTGGTACGGCATGCAGTGGTGGACCTGGAGGCCGGCTCTTCGCCGGCCAGCGGGCGATTGCGGCTCAAGGCTACGGTGGGCAACACGTGATCCTGCTGCCCGACCTGGATATGATCGTGGTGACCACCGCCGAGCCAGCTGTTGCCCCCGATGCAGCGGAGAACCAGATCAATGCAAGCTATGATCTGATCAAATACAGCATCCTGCCGGCGGTTACGGATCAACCGGAGGCTGACCCATTCTGGGCTGTGGCCGATGCGCCGCCTCCGCCGGCCGATGCGCTTTACACGGTCGGCGCGGACGGCCGCGGCCGCCGCACTGCTGGCAGATCCTCGGGCAGTTCTGGGGTCCGGCCTGGTCGCCCGACGGCACACAGGTGGTCTTCACCAAATCAGTCCCAGCCGTCGTGTCGCCGGGTAGCATCCCTGCTGAGCTGTACATCGCCGACAGCGACGGCGCGAACCTGCGCCAGCTCGACCAACGGCCGCAACAACTACCTGCCGGCCTGGTCGCCCGATGGCCGCCAGATTGCCTACGTCTCCGGCGGCCGCGGCGGCTTCGACTCGCACGAGATCTACGTAGTCAACGTCGATGGCAGTGGCGACACCAACCTGACGGTCAACGACGCGCAGGAGTACGGGGTGGCGTGGTCGCCGGATGGCAGCACGCTGGCCTTTGGTTCCAAGCGCGACGGCGAGATGCGCATCTACACCATGAACCCGGACGGCAGCGAGCAGCAATCCCTGCCAACGCCGGCCGCCGGGCAGGCGCCCTGGTGGTCGCCTGACGGCCGCCAGATGGTCTATACGGTCGAGAGCGAGGGCAACTCCGATATCTACGTCATGGACGCTGACGGCGGCAACCAACGCCTATTGATCGGCGGCCCTGAGTGGGAGTACCTGGCCTCCTGGTCGCCCGACGGCCACCGCATTGCCTTCACCTCTCACCGCGACGGCGAGGCCGCGATCTACGTGTCCAACGCCGACGGCAGCGACGTAAAGCGGGTCAGCGGCCGCAATCTTACCGCTGCGGTGGGTCGCTGGTCGCCGGATGGGACGCAGGTGGTGTTCAACGGCGTCGAGCAACGCTAGAGCCGCCTGATGCGGCTATCTCTTCAGACAGGAGCAACCATGGCTGATCCTGTGATTATTGCCATCGACCAGGTCACCACCGAGTGGCTGACGGCCGCCCTCCGCCGCAGCGGCGCGTTGACGCGCGGCGAAGTGGCCGCCTTCGACGTGATCGACGGCCGCGGCAACTGGTCGACCAACGCCCGGCTGGAGGTGACCTACAGCGCCGACGCACAGGGCGCNGCGCCGGCGCGNCTCTTCCTCAAGATGGTGGACGCCTACGACGAGGAGGAGCCGTTCGACGACTCTGAGGTGACCTACTACACCCGCGACTACGTGGATGTGCCGGACGCGCCGCTGCTGCGCTGCTACGGCGCGGCCTGGTCGCCGGCGCTGATGCGTTACCACCTGCTGCTGGAGGACGTCTCCGCGACGCACCTGGAGGCGGTGGAGAAGGGGCCGTCGCTGGAGTACGGGCTGGCGCTGGCCGAGGCGCTGGCAACCCTGCACGCCCGCTGGTGGGGCGGGGCGCGGCTGGTCGAAGCCGGCGCGCCGATCCACGACGCCGCGCATATCCGCCGTTTCGTGGCCATCGCCCAGCCCGGCGCCGGGCACATCGTGGCCGAATTCGCCGGACAGTTGCAGCCGCACTGGCCGGCGCTGATNAGCCGGCTCTTCGCTCACCATCCCCAGGCCATGCTGCGGCGGACGCAGGACCTCAGCGGCTTTACCCTGATCCACGGCGACGCCGGCCACGGCAACATCCTGGTTCCGCGCNNTGGCGAGCGGCCGCTCTATCTGATCGACCGCCAGCCCTTCAACTGGAGCCTGACCACCTGGCTGGGGGCCTACGACCTGGCCTACGCGATGGCGCTGGGCTGGCCGGTGGAGCTGCGCCGGCAGTGCGAGCTGGCGATCCTGGAGCGTTACCACGCCACGCTGATNCGGCAAGGNGTGCGCGACTACCCGTGGCAGCAGCTCTGGGACGACTATCGGCTGTGCGTGGCTATGGGCGTCTACGTGGCCGTCGAGTACTGCCGCGGCGGCATCAACCAGCGCCTGGCGTTCGTCTGGCTGCCGATGTTGCAGCGCNNGCTGACCGCCTGCGACGATCTGGATTGCCGCGCTGTGGCAGGAGTGAAGCGGATGAAGGTTGTTATCCCCGAACGCCGATGCGCGTGGTGGACGAGATGTTGCAGCCGGAGCATGTCAGCACCTGGCTGAAGGACGCTCCCACCCGTAAAACGCAAGGAACAGCAGGTGAATCTACGCCGTGAGCATGGGAGGCGTCACCACTGTCAACCCAGGCACGCGGCGGAAGTGCTTTTCATTCAAGGTCAACAAAGGTAACTCGTGTTGCAAACAGATGGCTGCGATCAACACGTCTTTGATGCCGACATCCTGGTTGTGGCGAATCGGCTCATCGTGAAGCTGTGATGCACGACGCGCAGCTGNCGAGTCCAAAGGCAGGGCTTGCATGATCCCGAGCAGCGCATCCTCCCCGATTTCACGACGCGNCCGGGCGACACCAAACAGTAGCTCATAGGCCGTGATGGCCGTCACGAAGCAGTCCCTGTCACGGACGACGCGCTCGACAGCCGCCGCACCTGGATTACGGCCCTTCANAAACGCGATCAACGGTCCGGTGTCTATGCAGACTCGAGAGTTTTCCACGCGCTCCACCCTATGCCGACTTCCGTGATGGCTTCGTCAAACGCTTCGTCGTCTGCCAACGCGCCGCGCAGATTGAGGAAAGCCTCGAGGCGTGCGACTCGCAACGTTTGGCCTTCGACGATTGCTTTGACCGCGTCACCGTCGCGCAATCGGAGCAGGGTGAGCAGTCTCTCCGGCAGGAAGATCGTATCGTCTCGAGTACTTCTTGCTACCACAGTCATTGGGTATCTCCGTTCATCCAAGTATGCGTTTATTTTAGCCGAGAAGTACTCTATACGCAAACAGTTCTTTGTAACTGGCCCTAGTGAATTTTCGAGGTTCAGTCAGCCCACTTGGGCGTCCATTTCAACGTTCGGGTGGTTTGGGCCACGAACTCGCGGGGAGCGATGGCGCGAACCATCCCACGTGGCCTTCGTGCTTCGTGTCTTCGATCATCTTGGCGAGTTCGTGATCCAGACCCCCTTTCGCAACGTTTTCTGGACGTTTGTCTGCTACAATGGCGCCATGACCGCCACCGAACTCAGTCGATTCTTTCGCAAGAAGCACAACACCCAGCAGGTGCTGGCCCAGTTCGCGCTGACGGCGCGCGACGAGACCGACCTGGACACGCTGCTGGCCGAGTTGGTACGCGTCGTGGACGAGACCTTGCAGCCGGGCGCATCCCGATCAGCCCGCGGGGCGACTGCCGCGCGTCGAACCACGGCAACGATTTCTTTGTCGGTTATCAATTCCGTATCCGAATGGGCCTGCATGGCCTCGCGAATGGCCCGATGTGTTGCCTTGAAGCGGGCGGCGAGCTGTATCGTTAAGAAGCTCGGTCGTGGATGGCATGGGCATCATGAGCACTGTGGTCCCAACGGCCATGTAACGTGGAACGTTGACTCGTTACATCATCACAGGAGACAGCATGGAATACGACGAAGTCGATCTCTACTCCGGCCTGGCCGCTNNGCACTGGTCGGCCTACGACGAGCCGGCCTGGGACCATGATTTTTACAAGGCCATCGTTCAGCAGGCCGGCGGGCTGGCGCTGGATGTGGCCTGCGGCNNGGGCCGGCTGCTGCGCCGCTACCTGGCGGCCGGCCTGGCGGTGGAGGGGGTGGACAGNCCGGCCGACATGCTGGCCGTCTGCCGGCGCAAGGCGGAGGCGGATGGGCTGGCCCCGACGCTCTACTGCCAGCCCATGCAGGCGCTGAACCTGCCCAGGCGCTACGACTGCATCTACATCCCCTGCGGCAGTTGGACCTGCGTCACCGGTCGGGAGAACGCGCTGGAGGCGCTGCGCAGGTTCCACGAGCACCTGCGGCCGGGCGGCGTGCTGGCCTTCAACGTTTACTACGGCGACTGGGGCGATTTCGACTACAACAGCCCCGACCAGGCACGCGTCTACCCGACCGAATGGGCGCCGCACGTCGTCAAGGAGCTGGGCGGCCAGCGGCGGCTGGTGATCGACCGGCGCCTGACCGGGGTTGACCCGGTGCAGCAGCTCAGCCGCGAGGAGCGGCGCTACCGGCTGATGGAGGGAGAAACCCTGCTGCAAGAAGAGGTTCACGCCGGCCAGAACCACTGGTACTTCGCCGCCGAGGTGGTGATGATGCTGGGCATGGCCGGCTTCACGGAGATCGAGGTGACGGGCGACTACACCGGNCGGCCCTTCGGNCCCCAGCACACCGGGACCATCGTGTTCGTTTGTCGGAAAACCCTGGTTAGGAGATGACGATGCTCAAAGGCAACCGGGTGATCCTGCGGGCGCTGAGTCGGGACGACCTGCCCCGCCAGCAGCAATTCAACAACGATATTGACGTGGAACTGGCCGGCGGCGGCGATCCGCCGCTGCCGCAGTCGCTGGCGCGCTTGCAGGCTGAGTTCGACGCCGGCCTCAGCAAAGGCAGCCGCGATGGGGCCAGCTTTGCCATCGAGGTGGAAGGCGTCTACATCGGCGGCTGTGCGCTGTTCAACTTCGACCATGTCGCGCACCGGGCCATGCTAGGCATCGGCATCGGCGACAAGACCTACTGGGGCCAGGGCTACGGCCGCGAGGCGGTGCAACTGCTGGTGGATTACGGCTTTCGCCATCACAACCTGCACAAGGTCTGGCTGGAGGTGCATGGCCGCAATCAGCGCGCCATCCGCGCCTACCGCGCTTGCGGCTTCGTCGAGGAGGGCCGGCTGCGCCAGCACGTCTGGAGCGACGGCGCCTACGATGACCTGGTGATTATGGGAGTTCTACGCCCTGAGGATCGGACAGAAGCCAGGTGACGGGTCGCGCAGACCGCCGAAGATGGCTGGATCGATCTCCATCTCGGCCAGATCGACGCTGGCGCGGAAAGCCTGGTAGCTGTTCCAGAAGCCAGCTTTGCCGGCCGCCAAGCGCTCGTATTCCTCCATGGCCAGCAGCATCGCCACTGGCTTGCCGCGCCGGGTCAACTGGATCGAGGGCGTCGTCTTGAGATCGTGTACAATGGCGGCAAACTGGTTGCGCGCTTCGGCCATCGAGTATTCCTTGATCATGGCAACCTCCAGATGGCTATCTTGATGGCTATTCTAATAGGCTGCACCTTTCCTGTCAAAGACTTGGCGGCGGCTTGTCCGTTTCACCAAGGACGAAATGTCACTGTGGAGAAGTAACCTGATGGCAACAACCTACCGTCCCGGCGTCGTGGCCGATGGCCCCGCCGTCTACGATGTCTTCGTCGAATCCACCATCGACCTGGAGCGGCGCATGGGCCTGCCGGCCNNGCCGATATCATCTGGCTCCAANCCCGACTTCGTGGCCAGCTACTGGCAGCGCCGCCAGTCGCTGTTCGATCACCTGNNGCGCACGGCTGACCAGTTCTGGGTGGCCGAGCAGGATGGCCAGATCGTCGGTTTTGCCCGTTCCTCCGTGCGCGACGGGGTGCGNCGGCTGTTGGAGTTCTTCGTGCGGCCCGGCCTTCAAGGCCAGGGCATCGGCGGCGAGCTGCTGCGCCGCGCCTTCCCGGCCGGCAGCGCCCGACGGCGGGCGATCATCGCCACGCGTGAGATGCGCGCTCTGGCGCGCTACCTGAAGGCCGGCGTCTACCCGCGCTTTGCCATCTACTACCTCTTCCGCACGCCCGAGCCGGTCGAGCTGAGCACCGATCTGGAGTACTCGCCGGCCGCGGACACGCCGGAGACGCTGGCCGCCCTGGGCGCGATCGACCAGGCCATCCTGGGCTTCACGCGCGACGTGGATCACCGGTTCCTGCTGCAAGACCGGCAAGCGATCCTCTTCCGCCGCGACGGGCAAGTGGTGGGCTACGGCTACTTCGGCAAGGGCACAGGCCCCATCGCCCTGCTGGACGCGGCCGACTTTCCCGCGGTGCTGGCGCGGGCCGAAAGCGAGGCCGCCGCGCGGCGACGACGANNCTTCGGCGTGCAACTGCCGCTGGTCAACCGCCACGCCGTGGACTATCTGCTGGGCCGCGGCTTCCGCATCGAGGATTTCACCGTCTTCTTCATGAGCGACGAACCGTTCGGGCGCTTCGAGAACTACATTCACTCCAGTCCGCCCTTCTTCTTGTAGACCAGTATCCCGCCTTCACCGCCATTCTGGGCGGCCGCGCGGCGCATCGTGGCCGGGCTGGGGTCGTGCCGCTGGCGCCGGAGTGGCTGGCGCTGGGGCGACGGTCGGCGGAGTGGGAACGCCGCGACCAGAGCGCTCTTGGCCGGCGCGGCTTGTTAAGCCGAGGCCTCGCGGGACGACTCCACTGACTGTCGGTAGGCATCCACAGCCTGTCGCGTCGTGTACCACACCTTGCCCCGCTTGACGGCCTCCAGCCGGCCAGTGCGNNCCAGCAGACTCAGGTATTCCTGGCTGTAGGGTGTGCCCCCAGCCGCCAGACGCAGAGGTATCCACTGATCGGCGGAAGCAGACGGGCCGCGCTGGGGCGTGCAGACATCGAGATAGAGGGTCAGACCGCGTTCAACGGCGCGGCCCACGAAGTTAGCGATCGGCGCTTCTCTGCCCGCATCGGCTTCGGCCAGGACCCGATAATACTGNNGGCGGTTCTCGCGCAGGATGATGGTCGGTGTGTACCCATCGCGCAGCAGCAGCAGGTTCATCACCAGTCGGGCCGTGCGACCGTTGCCGTCGATGAAGGGATGGATCGCGGCCAGCCGGTGATGCGCCAGCGCCGCACGCTCCACTGCATGCAATGCCAGTGCGTCGCTATGCAGCCATTCGGTCCACTGGGCCATGAGCAGTGAGATCTCCCAGCTTTCCGGCGGCTGGTGGCGTGCGCCGGCGATACGAACCGGCAGGTTGCGGTATTGACCGGCGTTGGCGTTGTCGATGCCAGTCAGGACGAGCCTGTGGATCTGGCGCACCTGAAATGCGTCGATCGGCTCACCGCCTGTGGCCAGCGCTTCCACATAGTCAATCGCTTGTTTGTGGTTGATCACCTCGAAGTGCTCGCGCAGACTCTTGCCGCCGATGGTCAACCCTGTTTCGATGATCAACTGCGTCTCGCGCAACGTCAGCGTGCTGCCCTCGATGGCATTGGAGTGATAGGTCCACTCGATAGTCAACTGCGCGTTCAGGCGACGCACGGCGGCAGAGGGCAATGGATGCAACGAATCGAGCAGCGCTTTCTTGCGGTTCAAACGCGCCAACAGGCGCGAGTCCAGCATGATGATCTCCTATCGGTATCGGATATGTGTAGCGATGATACATCCGATACCGGAGATGGTCAACCTGTGCAGGCGGCTCAGAACGGGTCGGGCGGTCGTAAGTCTCGCGCCCTTTGCGCTTCGCAAATTCGCTCAATTCCGCGAATGCGTGCTCCAAATCCCTACATAGCGCCGTCGATCCTGGCGCCGACCCGAAGAGGAGTGAACTGCTCTGGTAACGATTGCAATCAGGCCATCCGTTGCCGTAGCCGCCGGTACTCTATCACCAGCGTGCTGTCGTCCAACGCTTGCTGGAACTGAAGCAGCCAGTCTTCCACATAGCTGTCGTCCAGCCGGTCCCCTGTCGCCGGATGATGCCCTCGACGTCGAGACGATCCTGTGTGCGCAGCGAAACTGACTTGTAAATGATCAAGTCCTCGGCGCTGCATAGGCGCGACGAGGCCAGGCTGGAATTCGATCGGGCGCGCGCCAATGACCGTCTCATCGAAAGAGGTCTCGGCCAGCATCACGTCGATGCGGACGCCGGCCGGATCCTGGAAGAAGGCCACACCGTTGCGCTGCAGGGCTTCGTCAGGGTCGGCGTGCAGCGGCGTGAAATCCGCCAGCAATCGCAGGAGGCGGTCACGTTCGTCGCGCCGCGCCAGCACCTTGAGATCTGCATCGCGCGTCAAGCGCGGCTGGCCCCAGACGCTCACAGCCAGCCCGCCAATCACCACCGAGGGGATTCCGGCGGCCTCCAAACGCTGCTGCAAACTGGCCACTGAGCGGACAAGATTCTCCATTACGGATCCGTTTCTATGGTTCAATGTGAGCAGCCGCGTGCAACTGCGCCAAGGCGTCGTTGCGCTGCTGGCGGAAATAGAATCACTGGCTTGCAGTTGCGGCTCGAACTCAACCTGCAACGCCAGGTACCGCTGGATCCCCTCTTCCACGGTCAGACGCCGTAGAAGCTGGGTCTCCAGAGCTTCGTGCTCTGACCAACCCTGCCGCACCTTGCTCAACTGCGCCGTGTCGTCCATGCCTCGAATTATAGCACGTTCAGCGGATTCAGAGAAGGCGGTTTCGATGTCCTCGCGGGCGACCCGCGGACAGTCAGCTTCTCGATGACTTTGTCGACGATGGCGTCACACACCAGCAGTGTGTCACGTTTTTCCCCGCATGACCCCTGTGGTAGAATGGCGCAGCCCGACCGTTGCGTAACGGCACACACCATGATGCCGCCCACCGCGACACGCGTCGGCGTGGGCCGGGCGGTGTCCGGCTGGCAGCCGAACCGCCGGGGAGACCCACCCCAAGGAGAGCGCTTCCATGCTTGCGTTGATCCAAATCGCCCTGGGCGGCGCGCTACTGGTGGCCGGGCGCCGGCTCTACTGGCTGCTGGCGGCTGCGCTGGGATTCGTCGGCGGCCTCTTCCTGGCCAATCTGCTGCTGCCCAACGAACCGCAGACCTCCGAGGTGGTTATCGCACTGGCCTTGGCCGGCGGCGGCGCTGTTGTTCGTCGTCTTCAAGAAATTTCTGATCGGATTGATCGGGTTTCTGGCCGGCGGAGTGGCCATGCTTCTGCTGACCCGGGCGCTGACCCCCAACCTGTTGAGCGCAAGTTGGATGGTTGCGGTCGTTTTTATGGTGGGCGGCGCGCTGGGCGCCAGCCTGCTCTTCCAACTGTTCGACCTGGGCTTGATGGTTCTGTCGGCCATTATCGGCGCCTACCTGGTGCTGACCGGGCTGATGAGCCTCGTCGATTTTCCCGGCCAGTTCTTTACCCTGGCGCTGGTGCTCCTGATCGGCGCCGGCATCGCCTTACAGATGAGGCCGCGGCGGCGAAAGTGAAGCGCTGCCCGACCTCCCCGCCGAGGAGGAAACATGGGAACACCGCCAAACGCGTCAGCGTCGCCCGATGTGGACCGCCGCTGGCTACAGCACTACGACCCCAACGTCCCACAGCACCTGGAGTACCCGCGTATCCCGCTCTACCGGTTGCTGGACGACGCCGCGGCCCGAACGCCTGGCGCGCCCTGTGCCAGCTTCTTCGGCCGGCGCTTCTCCTACCGTGCACTGAAGGATGCGTCCGACCGCTTCGCTGCCAGCCTGCGCCANGCGGGCGTCGCGGTGGGTGACCGGGTGGCGCTGCTGCTGCCCAACTCGCCGCAGTTCATCATCGCCTATTACGGCATCCTCAAGGCCGGCGCGGTGATCGTGCCGCTCAANCCCCTCTACACCGAGCGNCGGCTGACCTTTCACCTCAACGACTCGGGCGCANNGACCATCGTCACCATCCCGCTGTTCGTGGAGAAGGTGGCCGGCCTGGTGGCGCAGACGCCGCTGCAGCGGGTGATCTACGCCCGCCTGGCCGATTTCCTGCCCTTCCCGCTGAGCCTCGGCTCTGGCCTGCAGGCGCGGNNTCAGCTCAACGCCGGCAGGGGCGCGCCGCTGCTTGACATGAAGAACCTGCTGGCTGGGTCGCTGCCGGCGGGCTGGCAGCCCGCGCCCGTCAGTCCCGACGACATGGCGGTATTGATCTACAGCGGCGGCACCACCGGCGTCGCCAAGGGAATCATGCTTTCGCACTTCGCACTGACCGCCAACGCACACCAGCTCCGGGCCTGGGTCAACATGGACACCGCGGGACGAATGCTGGCCGTGCTGCCCCTTTTCCATGGCTTCGGCATGAGCGTCACCATGAATGCGGTCTTTCTGGCCGGCGCTGAAACGGTACTGCTGCCGCGCTTCCAGGCCAAAGCGGTGCTGCAGGCGGTACAGAAGTTCAAGCCGACCTTCTTCGTCGGTGTGCCGACGATGTTCGTCGCCTTCAGCAGCGTGCCGGAGGTGGACAAGTACGATCTGCGCAGCATCAAGGGTATCTTCGTGGGCGCGGCGCCGCTCACCCGGGGCATCAAGGACGAGTTCGAGGGTCGCTCCGGCGCGCTGATCGAAGGCTATGGCCTGACCGAGGCGGTGACCGCGATCATGGCCAACCCGTACCAGGGACGGCAGAAGCTGGGCAGCATTGGCCTGCCCTTCGCCGACGTGGACTGCAAGATCGTTTCGCTCGACGGGGCAACCGATTTGCCGGCGGGCGAGACGGGTGAGATCGTGCTGCGCAGCCCGACGCTGATGTTAGGCTACTACCAGCGGCCCGACGACACCGCCGATGCGCTGCGCGATGGCTGGCTCTTCACCGGCGACATCGGCCATATGGACGAGGACGGCTACTTCTACATCACCGACCGCAAGAAGGAACTGATCATCGTCGGCGGCTTCAACGTCTTTCCCAGGGAGATCGATGAACTGATCTACCAACACCCCAAGGTCAAGGAAGGCATCTGTGTCGGCATTCCCGACGAGCGCAAGGGAGAGCGTATCAAGGCCTTTGTTGTGCTGAAACCGGGTGAGACAGCCACCGCCGATGAGTTCATCGCCTACTTCCGTGAACGACTGGCGCCGTACAAGGTCCCGTCGGAGGTGGAGTTTCGCTCGGATCTGCCCAAGAGCATGATCGGCAAGATTCTGCGGCGGCAGCTGCGCGAGGAGGAGATGGCAAGGCGCTAACAGCGTTGCGGCGGCGACCAAAGAGTACTGGTTTTCTGCTTTTGTGCCGCGGCTCTGCGACCTATGCGTTTTGTATGGTTGAAGCTGCGCGGCATTTGGTATGGCGGGCGATGACCACCACGACGAAGCCCAGCTGCGCCGCGCATTCATCACCCTCATGGGTACGGCGCGAGGTTGGGACGCGGCCGCTAACGGGGTGACACCGCAGCCCATGAAGACGGCGTGCGTGTGGCGGCTTACCGCCGCGTGGCGTCAAACCCGACCGTAGCCCCCGCCCCNCGGCGTCTCGACCCGCACCCGGTCGCCCGCATACGCACGAAACGTGACTTTCCCCGGCAACCGACGCCCCGCGCCCCACTCCTCCCCCAACCCCTGACCCCCATCCCCCAACCCCTGCTCCCTAACGAGCCAGTTCTGCCCCTCCGCGCCCGGCCCGCCCCCGGCCACACCCCACGGCGCATGCCGTCGCCGCTCGCAGAGGAGCGTAACCTGCGCCTCGGCCAGCAGCCGAGCNNCACGGACGATGCCATCGCCGCCGCGCCGCCCCGCACCGCCCGAGCCGCGGCGCAGCGCGTAGCACGTCACGCAGGGGTACGCGTACTCCAACGCCTCGGCCGGGGTGTTGAGGGTGTTGGTCATGTGGACGTGCACGCCCGACAGGCCATCCGCGTCGGCGGCCGCCCNCATGCCGCCCGCGATGGTTTCGTAGTATGCGAAGGGGGCGCCGGTGCGCGGGTCGTCGCCGCCGATGGTGATGTTGTTCATGGTGCCCTGCGACGCGGCGGGGGCCAGGGCCGGCAGTGCGCCGCCGAACGCACCCAGCAGCGCGTCCACGATGCGCTGTGAGGTCTCCACGTTGCCCGCGGCCACCGCGCGCGGCGCGTTGACCAGCGTCCCCTCCGGCAGAATGGCGCGTACGGGTCGAAAGATGCCCGCGTTGGTGGGTACGGCGTCGTCGGCCAGCAGGCAGCGCACCACGTAGAACACCGCCGAGAGGGTCACCGAGCGCACGGCGTTGATTCCGCCGGGGACCTCGACCCCAGTGCCAGTGAAGTCGACCAGCGNCTCGTCCCCCACCGCCTCGACCGCGACCTCGATGGGGATGTCTTCCGCGCCCGCGCCGTCGTCGTCCATCAGGTCACGGAAGCTGAAGCGACCCGCCGGCATCGTGCGGATCAGGCCGCGCACCATGCGCTCGGCGTAATCGTGCAGGTGGGCCATGTACGCGGCCAGGGCATCCTGCCCGTAGCGGTTGGCCAGCTCACGCAGGCGCCGCGCNNCCACGTGCTGCGCCGCCATTTGCGCGGCCAGGTCGCCGCGTCGCTCCTCCGGCGTGCGGCTGTTGCGCGTGATCAGGTCCAGGATGCCTTCGTCTACCTGTCCCGCCCTGGCCAGCAGCACAGGTGGGATGATCAACCCCTCCTGGAAGAGGTNCCGCGCCAGCGGCATCGAACCGGGCGACATGCCGCCCACGTCAGCGTGGTGCGCACGGCTGGCGACGTAGCCGAGAAGCGCCATNNGGTATACCGCCGACACCATCGTGATGTCCGGCAGGTGCGAGCCGCCGCAGTAGGGGTCGTTGAGCACCACGATGTCGCCGTCCGCCAGCTGCGGGAAGCGGGCCAGCGCGGCCGCTACCGAGAGCGGCATCGCGCCCAGGTGCACGGGGATGTGCGCGGCCTGCGCCACCATCGCCCCGCCCGGGTCGAAGACCGCGCACGAGAAGTCACGACGCTCCTTGATGTTGGGCGAGAACGCGGTCCGCCCCAGCGCCGCGCCCATCTCCTCGGCCACTGCGGCCAGGAGACTTTTCATGATTTCGAGAAGTATCGGATCGTAGTCAGGCATCGGGTCACCTTAAACCTTGACGGTTGAGACTATCGACTCCATGCGCATACCAGATTCAACCACGCGTCCACTGTCGCGCCAGCCGGGCAGCAGGACTGTAGTCGCATCCTCCTGAACCACCAGCGCCGGGCCGGTCATGATCTGGCCGGGCCGCAGTTGATCGCGCTGGTAGACCGGTGCGGTGTNGCCACGCCCCCGGCGCGCAGCCGGGTTTCCCTACCTGGGCCGCGGCAGGGGTGGATGCCGCGGCCGGCGGATAGGTGGGCAGCCGGGCTTGGGCCGCCAGCCGCGGCCGGTGACGCGTAGATTGACCAGTTCCACGACTGCCTCGGACCGCGTAGCCGTAGCGCTGCGCGCGCAGCGTGGAAATCGGCCGCGGCCAGCGTTGGATCNGTCCGCAGTCAACGGTACCGCCAGCTCGAACGACTGCCCGCGGTAGCGGAGGTCCAACGCCCGCGCCAGGCCGATGGCGTCTGCCGCGAAACCTTCCGCCGCCAACGCCGCGTACGCTTGCGCCAGCAACGGCGCGAACGCGGCCCGAAGGGCGTCGGCGGTCATCGCGGCCAGCGGTTGCATAGCCGTGCGTGAGAAGTCAACGGTGAAATCGGCCAGGGTCAGCCCCAGTGCGGAGAGCACGCCGGGATAGCGTGGGATCAGGACACGATCGATGTGCAGCGCCGCGGCCAGCGCCAGCGCGTGCATCGGCCNCGCGCCGCCAAAGGGCACGAGGGTGAAGCGCCGCGGATCGAAGCNCCGCGCCACCGAGATGACGCGCAGCGCCTGCTCCAGGTGTGTATCGGCCACGCGNNCCGCCCCTTCGGCCAGCGTGATGGGTGGGAGACCCAGGCGCGCCGCCAGTTCCGCGGCCGCACCCTCCGCCGCGGCCACGTTCAACGCCATGCGCCCGCCGAGGAAATGGGCCGGATCCAGCCGCCCCAGCAGCAGGTTGGCGTCGGTCACGGTGAAATGGTCGCCCCGCGGCCGTAACACGCCNNGACCGGGCGTGCTGCCCGCACTCTGCGGCCCNNCACGCAGCGCGCCGGCCGCGTCCGCCCAGATGATGGAGCCGCCGCCCGCCCCTACGGTGTGGATGTCGATCATCGGCACACGTACAGGCCACCCCTCCACGCTCCCCTCGGTCGTGCGCCGAACCTGCCCGTCAGCCAATGCGACGTCGGTGGAGGTGCCGCCCATGTCCAGGGTGATCACGTGGTCATGGCCGGCCAGGCGCGCCACGTGGAACGCCCCCGCCACCGGGCNCGACAGCAGCGTACGAACCGCCTCTCGCCGCGCCGCCGCCGCGCTCAAAATGCCGCCGGATGACTGCATGATCCATAGGGGTTGGGTGTTAGGGGATGGGGTTGGGTGTTAGGGGATGGGGTTGGGTGTTAGGGGTTGGGGACGGGGCGTCGAAAACTGAGGGTTGCACCCCTGCAACATCCAACTTCCAACATCCAACGCCTCCAAATACCGTGCCATCAGCGGCGAGACGTAGGCGTTGAGCACCGTGGTCGAGGTGCGCTCGAACTCACGGAACTCCGGCAGGATCACGGAGGAGAGGGAGACGCTCAGGCCGCGGGCCGCGGCCAGCCGTGCGATTGTCTGTTCGTGGGTTGGGTTGGCGAAGGAGAAGAGCAGGCAGACGGCCAGCGACTCGGCCCCGGCCGCGACGACCTGGTCGACCACGGCCGCGGCGGCGGCTTCGTCCAGCGGAATCAGCACGCGTCCNNGTCGGGCGACCCGCTCCCGAACCTCGAAGCGCAGATCGTCGGGCACGGGCAGCCAGCGCGGTGCGAACTGCAAGCGGTAGAGCGCCGGCCGCGTCTGCCGACCGATGGCGAGGACGTCACGAAAACCGGCGGTGGTGATCAGCGCGGTGGCGCCTGTGTGCTCCAGCAGCGCGTTGGTGGACACCGTCGTCCCATGCGAAATGATCGCATCTGCCGCTACGGCCAGATCTGCCATGCCTGCCCGCAGGGCGCGNNACGGATCGTCACGCGTCGAAAGGCGCTTATGGATGCGGATGCCCGTATCGTCGCAGATGACGAAGTCGGTAAAAGTTCCGCCGACGTCCACGCCGAGGATCGGTTGGGTGTCGATATTCGACCTCCGGGCAGGTCACCGTGAATGGCGCCGCACTTACGCCGGCTGCGGCACGGGCAGTGCGATGTCTTCCAGCACCGTCTGTACCCACGCCTGGACTCGCCCCGCGTGAGGTTGTCCTGATTCTCTGCATCGAGGGCCAGGCCGATGAAGACGTCGTCGAAGACCGCTTCGGAGTAGTCGAACTCGTAGGTGTCGTCCACCAGCGAAAAGCCGATGGGGACGGCGCCCCGCTGCATCATCTTCTCGCTCAGCGTCTTCATGGCATCGACGAAGCTGTCTGGGTACGCGTACTGGTCACCAGGCCGTAGATGGCCACCCGTTTTCCGCTCAGGTCGAGGCTGTCCAACTCGGCGAACCGGTGGGCCAGTCGACCTGCATCTGGCCGATGTCCCAGGTCGAGATGCCGAGGATGAGATAGTCGTAGGTTTCCATGAGCTTCAGGTCGGTGAAGGCCACGTCGTGCAGCTCCACCGTGGCCTGACCGGTGGCTTCGATCTCTTCCTTGATCACGTCAGCGGCTACGGCGGTCGCGCCTTCAGTACTGCCGTAAAAAGTCCAAAAGTAGTTGCCATGGTAGTGCCTCTGTGTAGGTTGTTGGCCTTGATGATGGATCAACGCGACGGCGTTGCCATTGGTCCCCAGTCTACACGGAACGCGCGTATGTCTTTGTTCTGGCACAAGTTCGGGTGGATCAACGGGGGCGAATGGGCCTAACCCAGCCCTTGCGCCGCGCCACGTCTGCGGCTTGAACACGGTCGGCCACTTGCAGTTTGTTGAAGATGTTGGAGACATGGTTGCGCACGGTCTTGAGGCTCACGACGAGAACGTCCGCGATCTCGACATTGGAGTGACCCTGGGCAATCAGGTCAAGGATTTCATGCTCGCGATCGGTCAATTCGGGAAAGGGTGGTGCGCCCAGCGGACGGCGGGGAACGGCGAAGTACTGCGCCAGCCGCTCGGCGATGCGCGGGCCGAAGATGGCTTCCCGTTGGCGACCGCTCGGATTGCGCGTAGCGCCTCGTCCTGGCGTGCACCTTTCAGCAGATAGCCGCGCGCCGGCCCGTAGCGCCGCGAAGAGCGAATCGTCATCCTCCAACATGGTCAGCATCAGAATGCGCATCTTCGCATCGGACGCCACGGTCCGGCGTGTGGCCTCGATGCCGTTGATACCCGGCATTTTGATGTCCATCAGCACCACGTCGGGCTGTAAGCTCGCAGCCAGGGCTACGGCCTCCTCGCCGGTCGTGGCCTCACCCAGCACTTCAAGTCGCCGGCAGCCTCCAGCATCCCCGCAGGCCGTCGCGAAACAGGGGATGATCGTCGGCCAGTAGGACTCGAATCCGTTCAGTCACGTGTTGCACTCTCCCGGCCACGCTCCAACGGCAGTTGTGCCCACACAGTCGTTCCGCTCGGGCCACTCGTCACCGTACAGTGTCCGCCCAACTCTGCGGCTCGTTCCCGCATCGTGTGCAGGCCCACGCCGCCGACGGCCGGGCCTGACCAGCCGCGGCCGTCATCGTGCACTTCCAGGTTCAGCGCGTCATCGTCCAGCCAAAGGCGCAGGGTGCAGGTGGCGGCATGGGCGTGACGGCCCACGTTGGTCAGCGCCTCTTGGGCGATGCGGTATGCGGCCACCTCGAGCGCAGCCGCCAGCGGCGGTAGGCCGGGCGCATCGACCATGACGCTCGTGGCGCCGCAGAATTGCTGGGCGCTCTCGTACAGCGCCTCGACCAGGCCCAGTTCGTCCAAGGCCGGCGGTCGCAGGTTGTACACCAGCCGCCGAATTTCGGCGACGGTCGNCCTGCGGCGGCCGGCGGCCGTAGAGAGCAGCGCATCGGCCCGGGCCGGGTCACGTGCTATCAGGCCGCGGGCCGTGTCGAGCTGAATGGTCAGGCTGGCGAGCGACGGTCCCAGACCGTCGTGCAGGTCGCGGCGCAGGCGGCGACGCTCCTCCTCGCGCGCGGTCACCAGCCGCGCGGCCAGTTGCAGGTCGTCGGCGGCGCGCTGCAAATNCGCGCTGCGCTGCACGGCATGGACCACCACGCCCGCCTGGCGGGCTACGTCGGCCAGCAGCCGCCGGTCGGCCACGCTGAACGGCAGGTCGGGTGTGCGCGGCGCCAGACGCAACTGGCCGGCCAGCTCGCCCTGGTAGGACAAAGGCAGCACCGTCAGGCCGCTGGGAATGGCAGGACCTTGGGGCCGGCTGACCGGGTCGGGATATTCGGCAACCACCACCGGCTGGCCAGCTTCGTGCAGGGCGATGGCCGCGTACGGGATCTTCAGCGCCTGGGCGATGGTCTCGACCACCGTCTCCAGCGTGGCTTCGGGCGTGGCCGTGGCCTCCAGGCGCTGACCCAGCCGCGCCAGCACCGCGTCCTCCCGCTCGCCGTAGACCAGGCGATTGGCGGCCCGCTGNNCACGCTCGCGCAGCGGCTGAAAGGCCACGGCCACCAGGCCTGTGGCGATCAACGAGAAGAGCAGGCTACTCTGGCTGTCAAACAGGGCGCTCAACGCACCCACCACCGCCACATAGATCGCGATGACCAGCCCCGTCAGTCCGCCGTAGACCAGCGCGCGGTTGAGGATCAAGTCCACGTCGAAGAGGTGATAGCGCATGATGGCAATGGCCAGGCAGATGGGCAGGAATGCCATGAAGACCGTCTGCAACGCTGGCCGGGCCAGTAGATAGGCCAGGAAGGCCTGATCTGCCGACCAGCGCCCGTCCTGGGCCAGGGCCAGCAGGCCGTAGTAGAGCACGCCGCCCACCACCGCCGCCGCCAGTCCCAGCACCGTCCACTTGAGCTGCTGGCGTTCCACGACGCCGGCGACGCGCCGGTAACGGTGGACTTGGGCCAGCAGCCCGCTGCCGAACCAGGCCACACCAATCAGCAGCGACGGCAGCGGCGTTGCCCGCCACGTGGGGCCGTTGAGCGGGTTGAAGGGCGCCTGCGGAACCAACAGCCAGACGAGCATCAGGATCCNCCAGGCTACGGCCGGCCATTTGCTCCAGGCCGGCACGAAGCGCCCGTCGGGAAATGCGTACAGCAGCAGCAGCGCGCCGCCCAAAGTCACTGCCCCCAGGGAAAGCACCAGCCAGCGCAGCAGCGCCGAGTCGACTCCATACTGCGGATTGATCAACGCGCCGGTGATGCCCGTTTCCGTCGCACCAATGGCCATCAGGACCAGCGACAGGAACAGTGCCACCGGCGCNNGACCCTTGAGCCGGACGATCCACAGCGCCGAGCCGATGAACAACCCGGCCAGAATGACGTTCAGCCCCAGGATCGCGCCGAGACGATCAGCGGCGCGACCAGGGTTGGCCGGTGTTGGCCAACAGCTCACGCANNGGCGGGCCGGAATGCCGGCCAGCGTCAGGCCGATGGTCATCGTCGCAATGACCAACCACACGACCCAGACCAGGCGTGGGCCGGCCGGCCAGTGCCAATCGCTGGTGATAGCGGTTGTCCCCAACAGGTTCACGCGTTTCATGCCGCTATCATAACCAAAAACGCGAGATGGTCAATACGCTGCTGCCGCAGGTTGTTACTGCATGAGCCAGCGGTTGGTGTTACGGCATTCCGGTCAACGGCTCCGGCTGTTCCAGGTCGCTCGCGGCCCGTGGCGCCCTCTCCGGCCGCAATCGCTCCGGCCCTTCGGGATGGTCGATGTTATAGCGGGCATTGGGTGACGAGACGTACCAGACGCTGTCGCGCACCGATTTGCCGTAGACCTCGGGGTAGAGGTAGTGACCCTTTTCGGCGCCGGCCTTGTCTTCTTCCACCGGAATGCGGTAGGCCTCGGCGAAGGGGTCGTGGCGGATGCCGGTGACCTGCCAGGAGACCTTGACCCCGGCTTGTCGGTCTGGATGCGGAACTGGTTGCCCTGGATCTCTTCAGCCACGATGGCCTGGGCGAACTGGCCGATCACCGTGAGCTGGTAGCGAAAGTCGCGGTTCAGCGCCTCGAACCAGTCGGGTAGGGTGACGGTCGCGAAGCCGTCGGCGTCGGTGGTGACGTTGCCATTGTAGATGTTCAGCATGTCAGGCGACTCGACGAAGGAGTGGCTGAGCGTCTTGTTGGCCGGATCCAGCGGATGGTCGATCTTGAACGAGCCGCCGCCCTTGGACAGGGTGCCGAGCACCGCCACCCGGCCGTTGAACCAGCCGGCGTAGCCACTGCTGTTGCTGCCGCCGTTGTCGCCGACGATGGCATAGCCACCGTCGATGTTTCTTCCGTACACACCATATCCTGTGCCCCAATGCTCACCCCACACCCCAATCCCGCTTGCTCCCAGGCCTTCATTGTAGCCAAGGACAGCCGCGGAACTGGAACCAGGATTACTCGAACCCACGCGACCCTCAACTCCGACCGCTCTAGCGGAGGTCGAAAATGTTGTGCCAGCCACACCTGGAAAGAGGCCGGTTGCCCCGGTGTGACTGCCGTAGACTCCATAGCCCAAGCTGCTTGAGGCGTCGATGCCGTAGGTGTCACCTGATGCCTGAACACCAACGTACCACCCGTTGGCGACCATACCGCGATAACCACTGCCCAAGACGCCAGTCCCGCTCAGTCCGGTAGCCTGCCCAAATACCCCGGACCCATACGTTGACTTGCCGTAGACACCGTAGCCCCGGCAGCGCTCGCATCCTCACCAAAGACCACCGCATAACCGTTGCCGTTGCCGGTAGCGACCAAGGCATTGGAGTTGGCGTTGGGTGCGTTCAAACGCAGCGCCGGCAGGTTGGTCTGGGTGGTGTTGACCGTCACGCCCGGCAGGGCTGCGCGTAGGGTACGGCGGTCAGCAGTGTACGCGGGCTGAGCGTCGTGTAGCTGCCCGTGCTGGCGCCGGGACGCACATCGACCTCGAGCCAGCGTGCGTCTCCTTCTGAACAGCCCGGTCCCGAAGTCCAGCGTCACGGTGAAAAAGCCATCGACCACCGCGACATCTTCCCTGATCTGGCTGTTGGCGACCTGCAAGCCGCCGCTGGCTGCATCGAAGGGGCTGAAGAGAAAATCGTAGCTGCCGTTGGCCGGCGAGCCGCCGTCGGCCAGCTTGCCCTGGTAGGTGAACGCAGTGCTCACCTGTGTGGCCGGCACTTGAGGCGCCGATGCGCTGGCGCCGACGATGCCGGTCACCGTCAGGGCTAGAAGCAGCGCGAAGAGTAGGCCAGGATAGAATCGCGGGCGTGCGGTGTTCAGAATTAGTTGCCATGTCTACAGGGTTCCTACATACTGGGAAACATGATAGGCAGTGGTAATGCCGTGGTCACGCGTCCATCTGCTCACCATGATGTGCAAGTTGTTGGCGCCGCGGCGTGACCAGGNGTGGATGAAGCCGCCGTAGAGGTTCGGCTCTTGTTTGGAAGTCACCTGTATCTTTTCATCCGACCAAACTCGATCGGGGCCAGAGGCGGTGCGCGACACGATATTCCCTGTTTTCGCGTTGAGATAGCACATGGCCCAGGCGCCATCGGCCAGCTTCCTGACCGAAGGCTCGCCAAAGCTACCCTCCAAGATTGGCGTACAGGATCGCCCCCAACCCCAGTCTTTGCCGTTCCAGCCCCATCCCTGGTAGTGCTGCTGGTCGAACATGTGTTGCCAGTGCACACGCTGCAACATCATCGGTCCACACTGGCGTCCAGACCTGACAGAGAACACGTAGACCCACTCGCCGTCGCGCTGCATGGTCCACATTTGAAACGCATTGGTGTTCGACTCTGTATTCCACCATGCAAGATGAGGCACGCGAACGAAGTCGTTGCCATTGTCGGAGTAGGCGAGTGAGACGTAGCGACTGCGCCAGGCNNCACGCCAGCGATTGATGGATTGGAAAGAGATCACCTGTCGTCCCGTCTNCGGAAACGAAACACCATCGTTTGGTATACAGGTAATCTCATGGTCAGGCCAATGCTCACCCTTGGGATCGCCGTAAGCAACGAAATCCAGAATGCCTTTTGCGAAGTTGCCTTCCACCTTGGCGGCCGAGTCGAACACGATCCCGCCCGGCGCCGCAGGATGGACATTGGAGCGTAACATAACCGGCGAGCGCCAGCCGTTGTTGGCAACTTCGGGTCGCGCCGTGTTGAACGTATCGCCAAAGAGATAACCAATGGAGCCATTTTCGAGCACGTAGGGTATTCCCAGGTCTGTGCCCGCCACCTGCCAGCGGGTATTCGTGGCGCGATCCGCGCCGGTCAGTCGTTCCTTGAACGTTGCCATGGTCTTTCAACCCTCCAGAAAAACATAGTCGCTCTACCATGAGCGACACGGCCCGAAGCAGCAGCCTAACAGGATGCTGCCGCCTCTCAACATGCAACACCAAACTGGGCAGTCACCAGGGTCACGTCCTGGATATCCAGGTCGCCGTCGCCGCTTTGGTCGTAGGGGAAGCTGGCCGTGGGCTGCGGCCACGCGGCGGCGATCATCTGGATGTCCAGCACCGTCACCTGGCCGTCGCCGTTCAGATCGCCGGCCAGCGCAGGTCGGGCCGCCCGGCAGGAAGCCGCCGGTCAGCGTGTACGAGCCGCCGCTCATGGTCGCCGCGTCCGGCTGGCCGATGCTACTGAGGAGGTCGTAGCTGCCGCCGCTGGCGCTGCCGCCGGGGCCGATGTTGTGCCAGCCCAGGTCGTAGGGGCCGCCGGTTTGGGCGAGAGCGGTGGGGGCCAGGCTGCTCAAGGCGGCGACCAGCCAACATACCCGCGCAAGGCGCGTGAAATTGCGCATCAGGCGTATTCTCCTTGGTATGCTCGTTCAGCAAAACACGAGGGAGATCCAGTCGATCGAGAACCGGCGTCGCAATGGGACTGCGTGCGCCGCACCTCATCCTATCACGAATGTGATCCCAGAATCAAGGGATATGTTCCCGGCGATTTGGGAAATAGAAGATTCAAACGTTGTGCCGGCCCGACTATCTGGAGGTCATCGTGTGCGGTCGGGGACAACTCCAGAGTGACCTCGATCTGGACCTTCCCGTAGTACAGGCGCTGATCACCCTTGGGCGCCGCCTGTCCGGGGGATGCAGGCGTCGCCGCTGATGATGGGCAGAGGCGCATCTTGACGCCCCAACCTTTTCGGGAGAACTGCGCGCAGACGGGGCCTCCGGCGCGTCGAGCGGTTTTGGACCAACGCATCACGCCGATGCGTAAGGAGCGGTGAGCAACGAATGGCACGTGACCGGGTTTCTACCAATGGCGAACCCCAACCCTCCCTGAAAGGACGACCCTATGTTCACACCACAACCAACTGCGGGCGACGCCGCCTGGTTCGTCCAGGCCCGCTTCGGCCTGTTCATCCACTGNGGGCTGTATGCCCTGCCGGCCCGCCATGAGTGGGTGATGTCCGTCGAGAAGATCGACCCGACGCGCTACGCCGAGCGCTACCTGCCGCGCTTCAACCCCACGCAGTTCGACCCGCGCCTNGGGCGGGCGCGGCGTGCGGCCGGCATGAAATACGCCGTCCTGACCGCCAAACACCACGAGGGCTTCTGCCTGTGGGACAGCGCCTACACCGACTACAAGGCCACCAACACCCCCTGCGGCCGCGACCTGGTCGAACCCTTCGTGGAGGCCTTCCGCGCCGAGGGCNNCAGGGTCGGTCTCTACTACTCGCTGCTGGACTGGAGCCACCCCGACTTCACCATCGATGTCCACCACCCATTGCGCGACCACCCCGACGTGGCCCGGCTGAACCAGGGGCGCGTCATGCCCCGTTACGCCGCCTACATGCGCAACCAGGTGACCGAACTGCTGACCCGTTTCGACCCGGACATCCTCTGGTGCGATTTCTCCTATCCCAACAGGACCTACAACGGCCTGCCGGGCAAGGGCCGCGCCGACTGGGAGAGCGATCAGCTCTACGCCCTGATCCGGCGGCTCAGCCCGCGTATCATCCTCAACAACCGTTTGGATATGCCGGGCTGCGCNGCCGATTTCTACACGCCGGAGCAGATCCAGCTCACGCAGTGGATGCACGTGAACGGCGAGCCGGTGGTCTGGGAGGCCTGCCAGACCTTCAGCGGCTCCTGGGGCTACCACCGCGACGAGGATAGCTGGAAAAGCCCTGAGCAGTTGATCATGCTGCTGATCAACACCGTGGCCCATGGCGGCAATCTGCTGATGAACGTCGGGCCGACCGCGCTGGGAACTTTCGATNNCCACGCCCAGCAGGCGTTGACCGTCTACCGCGACTGGATGGCGCTGCACGGCGAGGCGATCTATGGCTGCACGCAGAGCGCGTTNCCCGCGCCGCAGGACTGCCGCCTGACCCAGAGGGGCGACAAAGTTTACGTGCACATCTACGCCTGGCCCTTCAAGCAGTTGCACCTGCCGGGACTGGGCGGCCGCGTGGCCTATGCCCGCTTTCTGCACGACGGCAGCGAGGTTCCGCTNGACCAGCCGCGTGGGCTGGAGTATTTGACGACCCAGCCCGACACGCAGCCGCTCTTCCTCCCCATCAGAAAGCCCGCGGTGCTCGTACCGGTGGTGGAGCTGACCCTGAAGTAGAGGGGCATAGAACCGTCAAAGAATCGGGCGTTGTGGACACCGCCCCAACATGCTGTGTCACGACCGCTGTTGGCCGCCACATGTTGTACAGCACCCACTTGTAAGGTGAACTCTCCGACAAACTGCTCACTGGTCTCCCTTACTGCGCAGCAGCACGATGGCCAGCCAGACGAACCAGATGACCTGGCCCAGGCCGAACGCGCCGACCAGGTCGGTCAATCCGGGGATCAGCGAAACGATGCCCACTGCGCCGACCAGCAGGCCCAGGATGTTCAGCCNCTTGGGCAGTCCACCCGTCCGCAGCGCGGCCAGGCTGACCAGCAGCACCCACAGGCCGCCCAGGATCTCGCCGTTGCCGTTGCCCAGCCCGCTGGCCACCGTTTCGATGCCCTGCCAGGCCAGCGCGGCCTGCGCCGGGTCGTGGGCGTANNGCGCGACCGCCGGCGCGATGCCGGCGTTGGCCACCATGCCGCTGGCGATCAGCGAGCCGGCCCAGATGATCCCAATCGCGGTCGCCACCTGCATGAGCGCCGGCGCGCCGGCCTGCAGCCGCTGGTACAACGCCAGCGCCAGGACGATCAGCCCTACGCCGAAGAAGACGTACATCAGCAGGTTGGTGACGAAGGTGACGGCCGGCATCTCGACCAGCAGGGCCACTTTCTGGGCCGGGTCGCTGATGCTGGGGTAGTCCAGCACGACGAGAAAGATGACCATGCCGATCAGGTAAGCGACGGCCAGGTAGAGTGCGGCCAGGCCGCCATACTTCCGCAAGGGTTTCATGAGTTCTCTCCTGTTCGTTGTATCAGGCTTCGCCTTTGCGCCACGTCCAGGCAAACCAGACGATCAGCGCCAGGCAGATGGTCTCGACGATGGCGATGAATGTGTAGTGGGGAAACGCCGCAGCGCCGCCCCAGATGTAGGCCATGGTAACGATGCCCATCACGATGTTGGCCCAGCGGCTGATCCCGCGCTTCGACACGCGGGACAGGATGATCATGACAATGGCCAGTTCGCCCATGACCGCGGCGCCCAGCATCAGTTGCGGGGCCGTGACGCCGATCTGAGCTGCGGTTTTTGCCACTTCTTCCGCCGCGCCGGGGATGAAGAGCGAAAGGATGTCTGCCTTCAGCAGGTTGAACATGACCACGATCCACAGGGTGGAGAGCAGGACTCGCGTGTCGAGCCTCTGCGTCGGGGTGGTGTGGGTATCCATTGTTCCTCCGTCGTTGAACGAGATGGTTGAGTGCTATTGATCCGGATCGTTTCGGACCGGATTGACCGAGACCAACGTCATTCCCAGATCACGAATCTTCTTGAGCAAGCCGTGCAGCGCGGCCTGGTCGACCACCGGGCCGCTCAGCAGCGTGTCGCCGTCCTCGGCCAGCGTGATGGTCAGACCCTCGAACCAGTCGGTCCAGGCCGCGCTCAGGGAACCCTTGATCCTGATCTGGTAGACGATAGGTTGATCTGGATTCATCTTGGATGCGAGTCTCGTTGACATCGGTTTGTGCCCGTAGCGGGAGATGCCGGTTGAAGAGGCCACGGCCAGTTGGGCGACGGCGCTCCTTGTGATGACCAGCAGCAGAGCCCCAGATAACAGAATGATACGATGGTGAAGGCCGCCAACATCCCATACTGTACCCTGCTTCGCCAATCTCAGTTCACGGCCTGGACAGCCAACGCCGAGGGGCGGCAGCCGACGATCGCCGGCGCTTCGTGGATCAACGCGTCGTTAGTGAGCGCTTCGACCATAAAGCGTGCGTAGTCCACGCGACGGGTCATGTTGCTCGCCAGGATCGGGTCGCCGACATGCCGGCTCCAGACCGGCAGGCCCTGGCTATCGCCCTCTTCCAAGTCGCTGCCGCGCACGACCGTCCAGCGGGCGTCGCTGGCAAAGACCCGCCGGCAGGCCTCGATCTGGTCATCGAGATCGGCAAACGGCACGATCCGGGTGATCCAGCGCATGATCGTCTCCTGCCTTTTGAGGGATGCCGGGTAGACGTCCTGGCCGTCACGCGTGATGTGCCAGCCGCAGGAGAAGACCAGGCGCGCCGGTCGNNACGCGTAATCGAGTACGGCCTGGGCGGTGCCCGTCGCGTACTGCTGGTTGCCCCAGGGCACCAGCACGGTGAGCACGCCGTCGCAGCCGGCCACCGCTTTCTCGATCACGACGCGGTCGTTGGTGAAGCCGGGGATGACGGTGATGCGCCCCTGGAACGCGTCCAGCTTGCCCACGCTCTTCTCCCGGCAGACGCCCACCACCTGGTAGCNCCGCTCCAGCGCGTGCTGCACCATGTAGCGGCCCAGCTTGCCCGATGCGCCTACGATACAGACGCTTAACATGTTGACCTCCTTCTTGCTTGGACATGCAGCCGTTCGCTCCATGCACAGGCAATATACTGGCGCGATGGTGTTGTTGGGTAGACACTTTGGTGTTGGCCGGAGGTGTTGTTATTGGAATGGGGAACGGGGAGTGAGGAGTGAGGAGTGAGGAACGGGCGAGGTGTCTACAGCAGACCCAGCTCGCNGGCGCGGGCGATGGCCTCGGTGCGGCTTGCCACTTGCAGTTTGTCGAAGATGTGGCGGTTGTGACCTTTGACGGTGTCCAGGGCCAGGAAGAGCCGTTGGCCGATCTCGCGGTTCGAGAGGCCCTGGGCGATCAGCCCCAGGATTTCCAGTTCGCGTTCGCTCAGCGGTTCGAGCATTTTGGACTTTGGATTTTCGACTTTCGATTGCGACATGGCCGCCGGTTGTGTAAAAGCAGCCAGGAGTTTATCTACGTAACCAATCAACTGATGGTTTTGGCTGTCCGCCCGCCTTTCAATGCGCAATCGAAAATCGGCAATCGCCATTCGCATCGGCTCGCCTTCATCCACGAAGAGCCGGATGAAGCCGCCCGGTTCGGCCAGCGCCAGGGCCTCGGCCAGCGCGTGCATCGCCGGCGCCCTGTCGCCTTTCCGCTGCAGCGCCACCGCCTGCAAGATGATGGCCTGGAGCCGCTCATCGGCCCAGCCGCGGGCCTCCATCTGCTGGCGGTACGGCGCCAGCACGGCCAGCGCCGCGGTCGGGTCGCCCTGGGCNNGATGAGCACGCGCCCGGCTGAGCGGGAGGTCGTACTGCCGGGCTAACTGCGCGGCCGCGGCGACCTGGCCCTGTCGCAGCAGGGTCAAGATCTGGACGGCGGCAATCTCTGGCAGCCGCTGGGTGAAGTGATTTTGGCGTGCGGACTGCTCGGTGCGATCCAGCATCGCGGCCGCGCCATCCCCATCACNCCCGGCCAGTTGCACGCGGGCCAGGAGCACCTCGCCGAAAATGTATCGATCGAGTGTACGATCGTACTGCCGCGCCAGTTCAAGGCTCTGTTGACCGTACTGCGCGGCCGCCGCCAGATCGTTCCACTCGTAGCAGATGCGGGCCAGGCCAATGTACTCTTCGCTGGCGTTGGGCGGACCCTGATCGCTCAGCAGCTGCAAGGAGCGCCGGTAGGTTTCAGCTGCCTGATGCGNCTCGTTTTCCGATTCTTGAAGTTGACCCAGGCTGGCCGAGGCCAATACGGTGTGATAGGTGTCACCGGATGCCAGCCGGACCGCCTCGCTCAACGTCTGACGAGCNNCTGCAACGCGATCCCCTTGCAGCCGGTAAGCCGCCCCCAGCACCCAGGTCGNCGCGGCGCGGAAAGTCAGGTTATCGGGGTGCAGGTATTCCAGGGCGCGGCGCCTGGTGACCGTAACTTCCGGCTGGTAGCGTACGATCGCCAGTGTGGCCCGGATCGCGGCGATCTGGCCGGTCAGGTCGCGGCCCTNGTCATCGGGTTCGGCCTGTTGCCCACTGACAGCCAAAGCGACCTCGGCCGCGTGCAGTTTCTCCTCGACGCCGGTGACCCGCCCCGCCATCAGGGTCGAGACGGCCGACCTCACCCACAACCAGGGCCTGGCATTCAATACGGTCTTGGGCAGTGAATCCAACCAGTCGAGGATGGCGGTCACTGCGGCGAGCGCGTACAGGGNGATCCGCCCCTTCTGGATCAACCGCTCGGCGCGTTCGATGTCGTTGGCGGCGGCCGCATGGTGGAAGGCTTGGACATCCAGGGTGTGGTCTTCATACCACTGGCTGGCGCGGATGTGTAGTTCAGCAATAGCGCCGGCGGTCAGGCTCTGCCCCAGCCGCTGCCGCAGCAGATCCGCAAAGAGGTGGTGATAGCGGTACCAGCGTCGCTCGTTGTCCAGCGGCACGATGAAGAGGTTGGCGCGTTCCAGGTGTTCGAGGATGAACTGCGCATCNNGCGCCCCCAGCAGCGCGTCGCACAGCGGGCCGCACAGGCGGTCGAGGATAGATGTGTGCAGCAGGAAAGCCTGCACGCTTGTAGTCTGCTGGCTCAGAACCTCTTCCACCAGGTAGTCCAGCACGAAATGGTGGCTGCCGGTGAAGGCTTGGATGAAGCTGGCCGTGTCTGAGCGCCCCTGCATGGAGAGCGCGGCCAGTTGCAGGCCGGCGATCCAGCCTTCGGTGCGGATTTCCAGCGCGGTCACGTCATCCGCTGAGAGGCTGAGGCCCATGGTGCGGTTGAGAAATTCGGCCGCTTCGGCGGNGGTGAAGCGCAGGTCGGCNNCGCGCAGCTCGGTCAACTGGCCGCGGCGCGCAGCCGCGCCAGGGAGCTGCGGATCTCGCGTGGCGATGGCCAGGTGCATCGGCGGCGGCTGATGCTCGATTAGAAACGAAAGAGCCTGATCCACCGGCCTGGCATCTACCAGGTGATAGTCGTCCAGGACGAGGATAAAATCGTGGCGCACGGCCGCGAGTTCGTTCAGGAGTACGGTCAGGAGCGCTTCGGCAGCCGGCGGCTGCGGGGATTCGAGTGCTGCCAACACCCCGGCGCCGATATCCGGGATGATGGTTTGCAGCGCAGCAACCAGGTAGGCCAGGAAGCGGGCGGGGTCGCTATCCCCGCNGTCCAGCGACAGCCAGGCGACCGGTTGCGCGCCGCCCGCGACCCATTCGCTGACCAGCGTGGTTTTGCCGAAGCCAGCCGGGGCCGAGATCAGCGTCAGCGGCCGCGAAAGCCCTTCAGTCAGGCGTGTCATCAGGCGGGGCCGCGCCACCAGGGTCGGCCGGGCGGGTGGGATGTAGAGCTTGGTGGTCAGAAGTGGAGTCGAGCTTGACATAGGACGCTCTCTGACCGTCATTGTAGCCGAAGCGCGTTCGGTGTCAAACTGCGGCGACATGCCGCCGCGGCAGATCAGCGCAGCAGGGTTTCAGCATCTGGCGTCGCCAGCAGCCGCGGCATGAACTCGGTCATCGTCTGCGCGCTCACCTCGACATCTACTCGTACCTGGAGTCCTCGATGCGTCGGCGCAACCGCTCCTCTTCTGATGGCTGGGGGTCACTACCGTTGCCGGCGTGTCGCCGCGGAGTCTCTGGCGCTCCCGCTCCTCGGCCGCGGCCACCTCCGCCGGTGAGGCCGCAGGCAGCACTGCCCATTTCCCGCAGTGCGGGCAACGCATCAGCTTACCCACCAGCATGTTGAGACCCAGGACATCGCGCGAACGGCAGGCCACAGCCCCGGCACACGGCCGCCGGCGCCATAATCGCGGCTTTGTCCCGGCGCCAGGGGCGCCGTTTTGGCAGGCCGCCTGAACAACTGGCGTGCGACCAACGATACTAACACGATCCCGACGACGAGGATGGGCAGGTACCCTGCCGCGCCGTCATCTGCCTGTTGGCGCGACCCCGGTGGCCGCGATGGGCGTAACGAGCAGCAAAACGCCGGCCGCCAGACACTGAGATAGGATGTGCTTCATGGTGATGTCCCTTCTGAGCTGAGCATACCGACCGAATCCGGCCCGGCTGCGGCGGCGTGGGCCACCGCCGCGATGATTTTGGCGCAGCCGCCCTCACGCACATAATTCGCGTGGTCGGCGACATCCGCAAACTTGCGGCCAACGATGTTGGCGCATTCNNTGAACTCGTAATTGGCGCTGGTGAGGAAGCGCTCCAGCCCGGCGAACTGGCGCCGAGATCGAAACTNCAGCTTGCCGCCATGCTCGAGCGTATCGAGACCTCGGAGCCAGATCGCGGCGCCCAAGACCCCGCAGGCGCCGCCGCTCAGCCCGATGCCGCCGGCGAGTCCCGCCGCCATGACCGCATGTAGCTCTGAGGCGCCCATCTGCTGCGCCAGCAGCGCCGTGCAGCTCACCGGTTGCGCCGGCATATCGGCCTGCTCGTCGCCCAGCGCGGTGCTGATCGTGTCGAACGCGATCTGGGCGTAATCCGCGGCCAGGCGGAAGCAGCCGATCGGGCCGCCCCTGGCGAGGAATTTGACCACCTGACGGCCGGACGACTTCTTCCACTCAAGCTCGGTGATCTCGGCGCAGTTGATGTCCTTAGCCCGCGCCTGGAACGCCGCCGCCAGCTCTTGCGATGCGCGCAATGCCGTGATCTCGGCGCGGGCGCCTGCGCCATAGCGCCGATAGGNCCNTGCGCCGGCGGCCAGCGCCGCGCCCCACAGCATGCCGCATTGATAGCCGTTGCCCAGGATGCCGCCGGCGAGTTGCATGGCGGCGCTCTCCTCGAGGCGCAAGGGTTGATCGAATGAGCGGTCAACGACCGCCATGATGGTTTGTGATCAGGTGCCTTCTCTGAGAAAGGTGCGTATTGTCTCCAGCGCTGACATGGCGCCTGTACCTTGAGTGGGCATCGTTTTCCTCTTTTCTGTACGCATCTCTGTCGCATCTTGTCAGTGTGCAGGGGCGTACCCTCGCAGTCGCCCCCAGTGGGCAGGCGCAAGGCCGCGCCCTACCCCGGATTACTGTGGATCTGCCACCGTGATGACAATCTTCCCGCGGGCGTGACCCGCCCCGAGATACCGCAGCGCTTCAGCCGTCTCGCTCAACGGGTAGCGCCTGTCAATCACCGGCGCCACCTTGCCCGCTTCCAGGAGCTCTTTGAGCAGGACCAAATCCTTCTGGTTCGCGTATGCCGTGAAGCCGCCCAGTTGCTTACNCCCGCGTTCCGACACCAAACTTCCCAGCAGCATGGCCTGGAAAATCTGCCCCGGCTTGCCGCCCGCCATCACGTAAATGCCCTGGGGCGTCAANNGGCGCTTGTACGCTGAGAGCGGCTGGTAGCCGTTGACGGCCAGAATCAGGTCATACGTCTGCCCGATGCGGGTGAAATCTTCCTTTGTGTAGTCAATGACCCGGTCGGCCCCCAGCGTGCGCGCCAGCCNCAGGTTCCGTGTGCTGCACACGGCCGTGACCTCAGCGCCGAACGCTTTGGCGATCTGCACCGCAAACGTGCCCACCCCGCCAGACGCTCCGTTGATCAGTACCTTCTGTCCAGCTTGAATTTTCCCGTAATCCCGTAGGCCCTGCAGGGCCGTGATCGCCGCCATGGGCACAGCCGCAGCTTCCTCGAACGATAACGTGGTCGGTTTCAGCGCCAGCGCACGCTCAGGAACAGCGACGTACTCGGCAAACCCGCCGCTGCCGTAGGCGGCGATGTCCCCGAACACCTCATCGCCGGGCCGAAACTGCCTGACGTTGCCGCCGACCGCTTCGATCCGCCCGGCGATGTCCTCGCCGGGGATCGTTATCTTGGGACGGCGCAGCCNCCCGCCCATCAGGCGCACCATGGGGATGTCAGCAGTCAACAGATGCCAGTCGTACATATTGACGGAGGCCGCATGAATCTTGACCAGCACTTCATCCGCCGTGGGCGCTGGCTTTGCCACCTCTCTGAACTGAAGTGCGTCAGGGGNGCCGTATTTGGTGCAGATAATCGCTTTCATCTCGATCCTCCTGATAGATTGAATCCCTTCACGATCAGCCAGACCGCCATCACCATCTCCTGCACCAGGATCGGCGCGTTCGCGATGCCCTGGATCAGCGCGGGTTCGCTCAGGTTGGCCAGACCGGCCAGGCCGGTCAACGTCAGATGCAGCACAACCGCGATCAACCCCAGACCGACAGCCAGCGCGGATCAGCTTCGACTGATACAACACCCCATACAGCATCATGGCCCCAATCGGGAAGACCACCGCGGTGGCATTCGCGCTGATCTCGGCGGTCTTGCTGATGACCGCGGCCAGGGCTTGAAACTCGGGTCCGGCCACGGCGCCGGCGACTGCGTATGCCTTGCCGAGGGCGACAAGCAGGAGCCAGCCCCACGATCCCAAGCGTTGTCACCGTCTCCAGCCCACTTCTGAACACGACATAGCCGATGGCCAGGGGTTCGTGGTGTCTCTTGCTGAGCCGCGTGCTCAAGACACAGGCAATATAGCGGCGCGACGGTGTTGTTGTATAGACACTTTGGTGTTGGTGGGAGGTGTTGTTCTGGAAGCGAGGAGCGAGAAGTGAGGAGTGGAAAGTGAGCGGTGAGAAGGGGGCAGGATTGGCATAGGTGTGGTTACAGCAGCCCCATTCTTTGTTGGCGTTGGGGTATTTATGCCAATGGGTACGATGTGCAGCACCTGTTTGTGGCGGCAGAGAATGGCGTGCACGGCCACGTTTTGGGTGCTGGCGGCGACGTTCTCGGCGGCGGTGAGATGGGTGAGGAAGGCGGTGACGTCGGATGAGCCGAGGCCGCGAGGATGGCGGAAGGCACCGTCCGTGATCAGCCTGTCGCTGCCGGAGCAGGCTGTGTCAGCCAAGCCCTCGCTTGAGTTCTCGTATGCAAAAGGCGGATAATGTCTCCAAGATGACTGCGGAAACTGACTCTTCGGTCGAACTCATCCTGGAGTACAGACCCATCGTAAGGAACTTCTGAATGGCAGACAGTGCGCGAAGTCGTGCTTGACCGGTTGGAAGGGTCTCGCCGCTTGTCAATTCCGATCCCTGGTATGGGTGGATTCAGGCTGCAAGACTTTCGCCGGATCGAAAATGACGGCTCACTGCCCGTTGTCCGTATCGGCCAGGGGAGTGTAACGAAGAACGTTGTTCNCCTCCCCGCCGTGCTTTGCAGCCAAATCCGGCCACCGTGCAACTCGACCAGGCTGCGTGCAATATGCAACCCCAGCCCTGTGCCGCTCTCCCCGGCCAGGGCCGCGCTTTCCGCACGGAAGAAGCGCTTGAACAGATGCACTTGATCGCTGGCCGCGATACCAATGCCTGAATCGCCGATCGAAATCTGCGCAAACCCCGGCTCAGCGGCCAGACCAACCGTGATGGTGATCCTTCCGCGACGCCCGGTATACTTGCAGGCATTGTCGAGCAGGTTGCTGATGATCTGCATCGTCCGCATACGGTCGCACAGACNCAGCGGCAGATCAGGAGCAAGCGTCACTTCCAGCCGTTGTTCCTTGGTCTCCAGCCGCGGCATCATCTGAGCGGCAACAGTCTCGACCAACGACGGCAGCCTCAGAGGAACCATGTCTAGTTCCACTCGGCCAGCTTCCAGACGGGTGGCATCGAGCAGGTTACCCGTAATCGAAATCAGGTGCTGCACCTCGCCGCCGACGACGCGCAACGCATCCTCCTGCGCCGGCGGCAGGGCGCCAAACACGCCCGCCAGGAGCATCTCCAGATAGCCGCTGATCGAGGCCAGGGGCGAACGCAACTCGTGGGCGGCGATCGTAACGAACATCGATTTGATCTCGTCCAGACGCGCCAGCTCGGCATTGGCGGAGGCCAGGGCCTCGTTCTGCTGCATGAGTTGGTCACGCAGCAGGTGCAGCTCGTTACGCTGCTGGACCAGGCGCTGGCCGATTTCGCCGATGGTGGTGCTGTTTTCCAGAATGTGAATGATTCCCGTGATCTGGCTCTGGGCGTTTACGTGCGGCAGGTTGATCAGGTTGAGATAGAGCGTCTTGCCCGCTTCGCCGTCACGGTTGAGCAGCTTTAGATCGAAGCGTGGCATGCGCCCGTCCAGAATATCCACCATCTGCTGCTCGCAGCCGATCAATTCAGGCATCAGTTCGTACATCGAACGCCCCTGGCAGTCCTGACCATCGGGNNCGAACAGGGACCCCACACCGCCGAGGTGTACCACGTGCAGCGTGGGGTCGCTAATGGCGTAGGCCAGGCCGCGTTCGTGCAGGATCAGATCAATCACCGCCGGGGTCAGGTCAACACCGCTTGTGGTCATGCCGGGGTTGCCTCCACCAACAGGGCGCGCCCCAGATGCCGAAACAACGTTTCCACCTCGGTTCCCTGNNGCGCACTGGTGAAGAACAACGGCAGATGGTGGCTGGTCGCAAATGCTTCGATCCGCGGCGTTAACAGCTGGCGTTGATCCAGGAGATCGCTTTTGTTGGCGGCCACTACGGCGGNCCGCGGGCTGACAGAGGTGAGGTCGCGCAAATAGGCGCCGAGGTTGTCCACGGTGGCGGGCCGTGCAACATCACACACCAGGATCGCGCCGGCAGNCCCACGCAGGTAGCTGGCCCGCATATGGTCGAATTCCTCACTGCCAGCCAGGTCCCACAGCATCATCGTCATCTCGACCAGGTCTGCCAGCTGTGGCACCATCACCATTTTGCGGCTCACCTTGACGCCCACGGTGCTCAGGTAACGGTCGTCGAACAGGCCATGAACGAAGCGCCGGACGAGGCTCGTCTTGCCCACGCCAAAATCACCCAAGAGACACACCTTCTTGCTGACAGCATTCATATCGCGACCTCAAGTCTTGTGCCACCAGCGGAACGGTGGCATCGATGTGGGCACTTGCAGATGGAGCATGTTGGTTACACCGTTACCGCTGCCATACTGACGCCGATCTGCGCCGGTGGGTCACTGGGTTCGAGCCTGGCCATCGATTACGTTCGATCAACGGCCACTGTCGTGCCAGGTGACTCACGCGCGCTGCCAGGTCGCGTGAACACGCGCCGCGTTGCAGTCACCGCGGGGCGGGGTCGCGGTGGGCATTGGCGTCGCCGTCCCTGGGCCTCCCGGTGACGAAGTTGCGCCGCTGCTGGGCAGCGGCGTGCTGNTTGCTATAGATGATCACCGGCTGCGCCAGGCTGCTGGCCCACTGGATTGCCGCGTGTGGTCAGGCAGGTCAACACCAGACATAACAACAGCACTGCCGCGGCGCCGATCAGCACACGTCTCTGCCCCGGCGTCAAACCCTGAGGGGAGGCGGGCGGAGGCGGAACTGGCGCAAGCAGCGTGCGCAGCTGGGCGTCGATCGGCGCCAGGAAGGATGCATCACCGTCGAAATCACGCAACCTCTCCTCGTACTGACCCTGAATCTCGATGAGCAGCGCGCATCTGGGCATGAAAACCGGGGGTTCGATACCGTCCACCACAACTGCCAGGTAAGCATACCGCGCCGCTTCGATCACGATGCGCAGCGTGCCATACTGAATCTCATCCAGCTCACCGGTGGCGTGCCCGCTAAAGGCATCCTGGGTGAAGTCACGAATCGCAGTCAGCATGCCGCTGATCACATCAGAATCGCGCACTTCGGCGGGCTGAGACGACACATAACGGAGCAGCAGCCCGCTGGGGCGTTGAACCAGGAAGACTTCGACGACCGTGAAAGGCAATGCCTCGCGCAACAGCCTTTCGCCTTCCGACACGCCGTGCAACCGCGCGTAGACGTTCCCACACCAGGCGGGGGTCAGTGCCTGGCGCATTTGTGTGTCCACCCGGCGCATGAGGTCACGCATCGATTCACTGACCGCACGCATGACGACCTCACCGATGATCGGATAGAGCAGTTCGATCATCTCGGCGCGTGCGTCGTGAATCTTCTGCCGCAGAACCTCGCTCAACACGGGCATCAGAAGCTCGATGAGGGCCTCTTTGTCGTTGACCTGCTGCTCCAGGTTGTCTACGCGTTCGATCAGGTCATCGGTGCGCTGGCGCTCCGCGTGCAACAGGATCGTACGCAGGTCATCGGCTGTCGTGTCGGGCAAACGCGCCGGCTCGAGTGCCGGCGTTTGCCGGAGTAACGTCGGCGTGATCAGCCGCAGGGTGCATCGTTGGCTCGTCCCGACCAGGACTAAGATTGTTCAGGGAAACCAGGCCCTGCAGGATATCGGCCAGGGATCCGCCAGTCTTGAGGTGGGTGCCCAGGTTGACGAACAGCTCGCCCAGGGCGGCCCGGTCCACTTTCTCGAACGACAGCGCCTGCGCGGTCTGGCGCACTTCCACGCAGGTCGTCGTTTTCCTGGCGCAGGTCGCGACGCACAGTCTGCACGCGTCTGTTTTGTTCGCTTTCCTGCTCGGTAAACTGCTCAGTCAGACGCTCGATCTCCTTTTGCAGGCGTTCTACGTCACGCTGCAACGCCTGAAATCGTTGTTCATAATCTCGAATCTGGGGACCGAAGATGATATCACGAATGCGGTCTACTTCCTGCGGGGTGCTGCTGGCGGACGCCTGGCCGGATTTGTGAGCCACGAGATTCTCCTCCCTCGATCATCATTACAGAAAGCTGACAAAGTCACCAGCTATCATTGTAACAGAGGCTCACTGTTTGGGCAACTCACCCGCAATTCCAATGATAGGACTGTCTCGACTATACCAGCCATTCCAAACCTGGCGCGGAGTCGAGGCTTCAATCGGGTGTGGCCAGTGTGGAACGCGCGTAGCGGCCCGGCTAGAGCCTCGACGCCATGTGCGTTTAGCACAAATGTCGGATCGCTGCAACCATACCCACGACGGAAGTGGTGCACCACCGTCTGTATTTGACCGGCAGCCGGGCAAGGGGTAGTATCTCACCAGACGGTCTACTTCTCGGGGAGCGCAATGAAAATCCTCACCACCCAAATCATCTACTTCCTCCGCCAACGGCCCAGCCGGATGAACATCTTCAACTTGCTGCGCTTTGTGGCGGTGTTGGCGCTGCTGATCACCACCTACAGCGTGCTGTTTCACGTTATCATGGAGCGGGAGGGGCGCAGCTATTCATGGGTGACGGGCTTCTACTGGACGATGACCACCATGTCTACCCTCGGTTTTGGCGACATCACCTTCGAGAGCGACCTGGGTAGGGCCTTCTCTATTCTGGTGATCATCAGCGGTGTGCTCTTCCTGCTGATCCTCTTTCCCTTCACCTTCATCGAGTTCTTCTATGCACCGTGGCTCAGGGCGCAGGCCGAGGCGCGCACTCCCACCGAGTTGCCCAAAGGAACCCGCGGCCACATCATCCTGACCCACTTCGATGCCGTGGTGCGCGCNCTGATCAAACGCTTGCAGCAGTTCGAACACCCCTATGTGCTGCTGGTCTCGGACATGGCGCAGGCCATCGAGCTGTACGGTCAGGGTTACCGTGTTGTGATTGGCGACCTGGACAACCCGGAGACCTACCAACGGCTGCGGGCCGACAACGCTCGGCTGATTGCCACCACAGCCGACGATCGGGTGAACACCAACGTCGCCTTCACCGTGCGTGAGGTTAGCGACGCCGTACCCATCATTGCCACAGCCAACTCACCCACCGCAGTGGATATCCTGAAGCTGGCCGGTTGTAACCAGGTGTTGCAGGTGGCCGAGATGCTGGGGCAGGCGCTGGCCCGTCGCACCCTGGGCGGTAAGACCATGGCCCAGGTCATCGGTCAGATCGACGATATTCAGGTGGCCGAGGCGCTGGTGGCCGGCACACCTCTGGTGGGCAAGACCCTCGCCCAGGCCGGGCTGCGTGAACAGGTCGGCGTCAATGTGCTGGGCGTTTGGGAACGGGGGCAGTTCATTGTCTCTGAACCGGACACGCTAATCCACGAGGACACCGTGTTGATGGTGGCCGGTTCACAGGCGCAGGTGCGGCGCTACAATGAACGGTTCCACCGCCCGCAGGATGTCGATGGATCGGTGCTGATCATCGGCGGCGGTCGCGTGGGGCGNGGCCGCGCGCGTTGGCCACGCGGCGTTGCCTACCGCGTCATCGAACGCTCGGCAGAGCAACTGGTCGACCCAACGAGCGATGTCCTNGGGGGCGCGGCCGATATCGATGTACTNCAAAAAGCCGGCATCGAGACCAGTTCGGGGATCATCGTCACCACGCACGACGACGACACCAACATCTACCTGACCATCTACTGCCGGCGACTGCGGCCGGAGGTGCAGATCATCAGCCGGGCGGTGCGTGAACGCAACGTGGCCACGCTGCACCGGGCCGGCGCCAACTTTGTCATGTCCTACGCGTCATTGGGCGCGACCGCGATCGTCAACCTGCTGCACCGTACCGACATCCTGATGGTGGCCGAAGGGCTGGACATCTTTCGTCAGGCCGTGCCGGCGGCGCTGGCCGGCCGCAGCGTGGCCGAGGCCGCGGTTCGGCGTCAGACCGGCTGCACAGTGATCGGGGTATGCAGCAACGGCGCGATGCAGGTCAACCCCGACCCGCACCAACCCCTGCCNGGGGGCGCAGAACTGGTTCTGATTGGTACGCCAACGGCCGCCCAACGCTTTCAGAAACTGTACGGTATTTGATCTCTGCGCAATGCGGTCCACGATTCTGCGCTGCGCCGCCTCTTGGGCCAATCTCTCAGAACCCCACCACAAACCGGGCAGCATCCTGCAGCCAGTGAAACGCGACGGCTGATTCNNGGCCGCGGCGCCGGGCCAGAACCAGCGGCGGCAGACCCCAGAATAGCGCCAACACCGCGCCCATCGCCAACGCCGTTAGTGGCGCGTGCACGAACAGATCGTCGAAATGCGCGTAGTTGTGCACCAGCAGCGCGATCACCCCCGCCAGCCACACCGACCCTCGGGGCAGTGGACGGCGCAGCAGCGGCCACAGCAACCNCCACAGGGTGAAGCGGTAGATCACCTCCTCGAGCACCGCGGGCTGCAGCGCGTCCAGCAGGGCGGCCAGGGNGTGTTGCCAGGCCAGCGGGCGCCCCTGCGTCAGCCGCAGGGCAAAAACGTTCAGCGCCGCCAGCGGCAGCCCGACGACCAAGCCGAGGAGCACGCCCCGGCCGGCAGTCCGCCACTCCCCGTTGGCGATGTGGAACTGCACCGGGCCGCCCTGGCGCATGATCGCCAGCCCACCCAGCGTGGCCAGGGCGGTCAAGCCCGCGCAGCAGGGCCTGCCCGCTACGCTTCTGACGGCCAGGAACGGATAGGGCGAAANAAGTGTGGCAGACAGCATCCCGACTCCAACCACCGCGCCCAATACCAGCGCAAGAACCCAGTCGCTGCGGCGCAGGTCGCGCTGATATCTCAGAATAACGAGGAGCGCACCGCCCACGGTCAGGGTGTCGAACACGGCGAAGGTCTGCAGCGCGGCGAAATCATCCGCCAGCACGGCGCGATGAAAACTGCCAGGATACCCGCGACAAGTACAACGAGGATGGTGTATCTGTTTTTCACGTTCACCTCTCCAAGCGCATGGTTTGCTCTAATTCTTCAAGTAGCGATCGAAAAAGTCGAGACAGGCCTGGTTGACTGCCCGCAGGTACCCCGNCGCGCCCTGAGTGGGCTGTCCACCTTCCAAGAGCCTCGTCAGCAGCGGGCTGGCCAGCGCCAGGTCGGTCAGGGAGAAGTGCCCGCGCCNCGGCAGGTGCAGGCTGACGGCGGTCGGCGAGGCGCTGGCAAGCAATTCATGATTCCGGGCGTATTGAGGCCATTCGGCGAGATGGCTCCAGGAGCTGTCCGAGTAGATGTTCAGGACCGGCGCGGGATAGGCTGCATCGAGCCAGAGGAATTCGCCCTCTTCCACGCCGATGATGTCGTACAGGAAGGGCGCTTCCAGCGCGATCACCGCGTCGATGTCGTCGCGTTGCCGCGGCATCGCCAGCGCCGCCGAGCCGCCCAGCGAATGCCCCATGACGCCGATCCTGGCGCCATCCACCAGCGCATAGACGCCGCCTGTGCCGCCCGCGGCTTTTGCCAGGATGGTATCGATCACGAAGTTGATGTCGTCTGTGCGCGTCGCCATCCATTTCTGGTAATAGCGATAGCTCTGCTGTTTGTCGGTCTTGGCGTCTTCACGCTGGAGTTCGTTGAAATATTCCCGGCTCACAAACGTTGTGTGCCCATCTTCGCCTCTCGTCCATAAGGCATGGGTTGGATGTCCGATGGAGGCAACCACATAGCCGTGGCTCGCCAGTTCAAGGAACAGAGACTCGTTGCTCGTCTCCGTACCCAGCCCGCCGTGCGAGAACACGACCAGCGGGAACGTCTCGCCGCGAGGCGCAACCTGTGGATACCAAAACGCCACATTGACTCTGCGATTCTTCTCCTGACCAGAAAACTGCTCGACCCGGCTTACATCGGTATAGGTGTGGCGCGTCGTGGCCACTGCGTGGGGTCCCGTCACAGGCAGTGGCTGATGGGGCGGGAACAACACGAAGGGTGTTGCTGCCAGTAAAACCAATACCAGGATCAGGCCGAAGCAGCGAAAAGTGCGCCCTTTCATGGTGCTTTTACTCCGTTTGCCATTGCCAGGCTGACGATATAGTTCGATTTGTTCATCAGGCGCAAACACTTGATGGTCGGGTTGCCCTATGACCCGACTTCCCTTTCGGGGGCAGCCTCGGATAGCGCCGGGCAATTTGCCATGTGCCCCACAGGCCGATCAGGCCGAGGGCGAGGAGGATCGCCTCCAATGTCCAGAGCTTGACCGGGGTGTTGGCGACCCAGAAGGCCGCGAACCCGGCCACTGCGTCCAGCGCGGTCTTGTAGAGGATCGCCAGCCAGCCCCATTTGGCCTCGCGGCTGGCGATGGCATAGAAGATCAACACGCAGGCGAAGATGTGGGCGAAGATGACCGCCAGCCGCTCGACGACCGGCGCCAGCCCCATGCCCAGCGTGGTGTTGTTCGCCAGACCGCCCAGGACGGAGATGGGCAATGTGTCCGGCCCCAAAAGCGCCGCCAGCGCCGAACCCAACCCGGCCAGACCGAGCAGCAGCGCCTCGATGACGCCGAAGCCGATGCCAAAGACCAGCGCCTGATTCCACGCTGCCCGTCCCCAACNGCGAGCCAGGATGAGCCAGGTCAGCCCGACCTCGAAAATGCCGGTCAACGCGCCGATATACAGGTAGGCGACCAGGTTACCCGGTGTAAAAGNCCGCTCATGACTCACTCCCAGCGCCTGGAAGAGGGGCGGGTTGAACGGTATGGCGACGATGAATTTGACCGCCACGGTCAGCGCCCAGAACAGCGCGCCCAACCCCAGATAGCGCCAGCCCAGCAGCCGCTTCCGTGCGGCATAGGCAATGAACGCCAACCCCGCCGCGATCATGCCCAGACCGGGCAGCAGGACGAACGGCCCCAGCCGGAACGCCTGCCAGCCCAGGTTGTACGTCGCGCTGGTGTTCGCGCCGTAGACCAGCCCCAGCGTATNACTCCCGACCCGGCCGGCGGGCAGGGGGTATTTCGTGCTGATGGAGAAGTCGCCCCGGTTGATCACCCNCGAATCCCAGACCGGCTCGCCGTTGGGTGCACGCAGCTCGAAGCGCAGCCAGCCGCCGGTCACGACGCCGCTGATCTTGATGGAGACCGGCGCGCCTTCGGCGATCATGCCTTCGTCCACCGGAATGCTGAAGTCAAACTGTTCGCCCGCTTGAGTCTCTTGGATCTGGCCGCCCTCGATGCTTGCCCAACGGTGATTCATGGGCACAGCCGACGGCTGCGAGGCGCAGCCAGCCAGGAGAAACAGGAGCAGGCCAAACAGTGGGACGTGGAAGATGAGGCTCGCCTTTTTCGTGTGTTGTGAAAGTGGATCGATCATGGTTCTTTCCTTTGTGGATGATCACCGCGTTCACGATTACACTCTACAGGAAACGCCCTCCGGGTGCATCCGCTTGTTGAGGGGTTTCCAAGCCCTGCTTCAAGCCAGTCTGTGACTGGTCATCTGACCAGGTTTTCCCGCCGCGCCGTGGGCATCCGCGGCGCGGCAGGCCTTGCGTTCAATGCGGGTAGGTCTCGGCCAGGACGATGTCGGTCATCAGGCGGTGAAACAGCCCGGCCTCCTCCCAGATCATGCCGTGCCCCGAGTTCTCGAAGAAGACCAACTGCTTGGCCGGCGCTTCGAGCAGGTTGAAGTACTCCTCGGGGATCGGCGACGGGTTGTTCATGTCGTGCCGCCCCAGCACGATGTAGACCGGCAGGTCGAGGCGGGCGGCGTCGACGCGGAAGTCCAGCGCCTGTAACTGCGGGTAGACCGTGTTGAAGGTGGTCATCAGCCCCAGCAGGTAGTAGACCCGGTCGAGCCAGCCGTATTCGGGCTGCTTGAGCATCAACATGATGGCGTCCCCCTCGCGGCGGTAGGTCTCGTCCCGGATGTTGGGCACTTCAGAAGAGCGATACTNGCGGCCGAACAGCCTGGCGTAAGGCCCGACGGGGTTTTTGCCGAGATAGGGCGGCGGGCCCTGGGTTTCCAGCGTCTCGACGAAGGCGGCATCGCCGCTCTGGCGGGAATGCGCCAGCACCAGGTCGTAGATCATGCGGTCGGTCTCGAGCACGTCCACCATCTGCGCGGTGCCCACGTAGGCGTGGAACAGGTCGGGCCGCGCCTGNNCGGCCAGCAGGCCGATGATCGTGCCCCAGGAGTGGCCCACCAGGTAGATCTTCTGCTCGTCGAAACGCTGGCGCAGCATCTCCGACAGCTCGATCACGTCGGCGGTGTAGCGCTCCAGCGACAGGTCGCCNNGCGCCGGGTACGATTTGCCGCAGCCGCGCTGCTCCCAGATGACGACGACGAACTGTTTCTCCAACTCCCGGTTGAAGCGCAGCACGCGGGCGGCCTCGCTGGCCCNCGGCCCGCCGGAGAGGAACAAGAGCACCGGCTTGTTCACGTCCTGTCCGCGGATGATGAGCCACTGCTTCACGCCGCCCAATTCCACTTTCTCCAGGGAGGCGATGCTGTTGGGCAGCGGTTTGCCGTCCGGGCCGGCGATGGCAGGGGTGTGGGCCGCCCATTGCGAATAGGCCACCAAAGCGGCCAACAGAACGACGGGGACCAACAGGAGAAGCATACAACCTCCCGGTTTTTGGGTTACGCATGAGGAATTCCTTTCTCGTCAGGGCGCGCTGAACCGCGATGAGCACCAGCCCCAGGTCGCGGATACGGTTCAGGACACCGTGCAGGCCGGCCTGATCCAGCCGTCCGCAGAGGAGGGTCTCACCTTCGGGGAGGGGGTCGCCAGCAGGTCCTCGAACCGGTCCTGGCGCACCAGCCCTCCACCCGGATTTGATAGGCGATGAAGCGGTCGCTGTGGTTCATGTAAGCTCCTTCGATACGGTGACTTCGCTGTGCTGATCGATGTCGCTTACAGTGTAGCACCCGCCAGGCGGGCTGTCCCCTATCGATGGATAGGTTGGGTGGGTAGGTTGAATAAAAAAGCCGCTGGCGCGGCTCATCATTCGGGGCGGGTGGGGATTAGATGCCCAGTTCTCGGCGGGCGATGGCCTGGGTGCGGGTGCTAACCTCCAGCTTCAGGATGTTGTGCACGTGCCACTTGGCCGTGCCGACGCTGATGACCAGCTCGGCGGCGATCTCGGCGTTGGATTTGCCGGCCACGACCAACGCCAGCACNNCCGGCTCCTGCTCGCTGAGGGGCGTGACCAGTTTGGCGCGGACGGAGTGCAGGTCTTTCTCACGGGCCGCGTCCGTCTGTGCGGCGAAAGCCTGCATCAGGCGATCGACCAGGCCGGGCGCGGCCCGCCGCACGTCCGGCAGCAGCTTTGCCAGCCCCGGACCTTCATCGAGGAAGATGCGCAGGAAGCCCTCCGGTTCCGCCCACTTCAGCGCCCTGGCCAGCCATTCCCCCGCCGCGGCCGGCTGATTTTGCGCCCCGTGGCAGCGCGCGAGCAGGATCGCCGCCTCCAACCCCGTGTAGCCCCGGCCCGCCGCGTTTGCCCGCTCGAACAGCGGGCGCAAAGGCTCGACGCCCTCCCCGGCTCTCCNGTTCGCCAGGTGGACGCGCGCCAGGGTCAGCTCCTCGAAGTCCTGGACAACCACCGCGCCTGCCGCTTGCCGCTGCTGCGTGTAGCTCGCCGCCCAGCGAGCGGCCCCAACGGCCGTGCCCTGCATCAGGTGCAGCCGCGNCCGCTGCGCCCCGGACAGGATGATAAGGCGCTGAATGCCGAAGGACTGCACGATCGCGTCCATCTGCTCCAGCGCCGCCCACGCGGCCGGCCAGTCGCCCAGCGCCTGCCTCAACCGCGCCAGGAACAGCAGCTCGATGCGCAGGTCATCGGTCAGGCCGCCCTGCCGGGAAAGGCTCATCCCGTCCAGCAACAGCCTTTCGGCCATGGCCAGCTCGTTGCGCTCGCGNNCGATCTCGCCCAGGATGGCCCACGCCAGCCCCAACGGCGGGATCTTCCCGTCNNCGCCCAGCGCCAGCGCCTGCTGACAGGTCTGGGAGGCCAGCAGCAGCCGGCCCTGGCCGATCTGCACCAGCGCCGCCTCGCANNGCGCGTTCACCGCCAGATAGGAGACGCCCGCCGCCTGGGCCAGCTCGCTGGCNNGCAGAAAGGCCCGGCCCGCTTCCTCCAGGTTCCCCGCGAGTTCGTGGGCCAGCCCCAGGGCGTCGGTGGCGCNGGCGCGGGCGTGCAGCGCATCCGGGGAGCTGATCCAGCNGCGGTTGATCCATTCAGAAGGCCGCCGGCAGGTCCCGCGGAAGGCAGCGAGGGAGCCGCGGTACGCGGCCACGATCGCCAACTGTCTCTCAACGTCCGGCACCGATGCGGGATTTTTCCGCAAGGCCTCCTCGGCCTGGTCCAGGAACTGGCCGGAGCTCCGGCGGCCGGCCAGGTAGAGCACCCGCGAGGCGTGCAGGGTCAGCGTCGGTCTGGCGGCCATGAGCGGGCGCGGCAGTTTGTCGAGCCACTGGATCAGCGTGCCCAGGTCGCCGCCGGTCCAGGTTGCGGTGTTTTGCAGCGCCCGTTCGAGGAGATCGGCAACCAGCCNGGCGTTGCCGCTGGCGAACGCGTACCTGACCGCCTCGAAAACCAGGCCGTTCACCTCGTGCCAGCGCGCGGCCCTCTCCAGCAGCTCCGCCTGCTCCCCCTTGCCCAGCTCGGTGCGCAGATAATCGGCGAAGAGATGGTGATAGCGGTACCAGCGGCGTTGGTCATCCAGCGGGACGATGAAGAGGTTGGCGCGCCCCAGGCGATCGATGATGGCCGGCGAGTCGGCCCGCCCGGTGAGCGCGGCGCAGACCTCCGCGCCGAACCGGTCGAGGACGCTGGTCTGCGTGAGGAAGGCGCGGCTNNCGTCCCCCTGCTGGCGGAGGACCTCCTCGGCCAGGTAATCCAACACGTAGCGGTGGCTGCCGCGGAAGTTCTGGATGAAACGTTCGGGGTCGGCGGCCGTTTGCAGCGCCAGGGCGGCCAGTTGCAGCCCCACCACCCAGCCCTCGGTGCGCTCCTCCAGCGCGGCCGCGACCTCCCCAGCCGNATCCAGCTTCATGGAATGAACCAGGAACTGGCGCGCCTCCTCCGGTGTGAAGCGCAGNNGTGCTGCGCGGATCTCGGTCATCTGCTCGTGNNGGCGCAGCCGCGCCAGCGAGAGCGNGGGATCCTGGCGGGTGCTGATGACCAGATGAACCTGCGGGGGCCGGCGTTCGATGAAACGCGCCAGGGCTTCATGAATGGCTGGCTGGTCGATCACGTGATAGTCGTCGAGCACAACGACCAGGGNGCGCTGAAGCCCGGCCAGGTCGTCGATCAGCGCGTCCATCATCGCGGCCGGNNCGGCTGGGTCTGCCCCAGCCCAGCCACTGCCGCGCCCCTCGCCCAGGTTCGTATGCGCCCGGTCGAACATGGCGACCCAGTGCATGAGGAAACGGTTGACGTCGTTATCCTCGCCGTCCAGGGAGAGCCACGCGACGGCGCGCGCGCCGGAGGCATGCAGCCAGGCGCTGATGAGCGTGCTCTTGCCGTAGCCGGCGGGGGCGGAGACCAGGATCAGCCGATGCTGCGCGCCGATCCCCCTCTCCAGCAGGCCGATCAGGCGCGGACGCGCCACATCATCGGCCCGCCCGGCGGGAATGTGGAATTTGGTTGCGAGCAATCCTTTGATCATACCTGTTCAATGATATCAATGATGTATGGAGGGATTATTTCACGCCGACCGTTCGTTGTCAAGTGCGGTGGGAAACTGGCAGTAGTTGCAAATTTGACCTTCCCCGCGGCTGCGCTATAATCGCCCGTCGCTGACGGTGTTGGTGCAAGCCACCAACCCCAGTATCCGCCTCGCTCCCCGTCCTGCACAGAATGCGGGACGCGGAATGGCGCCGGTGAGGGCCTCAGGCCTGGCGCGCGGCGGTTTTGTGTTGTCTGAGGTCAGAGTCAGGTTCGATCTAAACACCGCGGTGGGGTGCACGGCATCCGGCAGGCGGGCGAGTAGCAGATTGAACCCGGGCGTGTTCATTGGCCTGCTGGTTAGGCCCACTATTGGAGGATCGATTTGCCTACCATCAATCAGCTTGTCCGCCGCGGGCGCAAGCCTATCAAGGCGAAAGAAAAGGCGCCGGCCCTGCGCTTCTCACACAATGCGCTGACTGGCCGTAACAGTCGGATCAAGACCGGAAACCCATTCAAACGCGGNGTGTGCACCCAGGTGCGTACAACCACGCCGAAGAAGCCGAATTCGGCCCTGCGTAAGATTGCGCGCGTTCGTCTGACCAACCACATCGAAGTGACGGCCTACATCCCCGGTGAGGGGCACCGCTTGCAGGAACACTCAGTGGTGCTTGTGCGCGGCGGTCGCGTCAAAGACCTGCCCGGCGTACGCTACCACATCGTGCGCGCGCTGGACAGCACGGGCGTCGACAACCGCAAGCGTGGCCGTTCCAAGTACGGCACGAAACGGCCCAAACCAGGGGCAGCACCGGTCAAGGGCAAGAAGTAACGGCGCGCCCGCGGCCCGCCACACCACTGGCCTGAGGAGNNAAAAGTCATGTCACGACGCAAACGTGCGATTCGGCGCCCAGTCACGCCGGATGCGCGCTACAACAGTGAAATCGTCTCGCGCTTCATCAACCGCATCATGGAGCGTGGTAANAAAAGTGTGGCCGAACGTATCGTCTATAGCGCGATGGATATCATCGAAGGGCGTACCAAAAANCCACCCATCGATACNGTTCGGCTGGCGCTGCGCAACGCGACGCCCAACATCGAAGTGAAGCCGCGCCGCGTCGGCGGCGCCACCTATCAGGTGCCGGTCGAGATNCGGCCCGATCGACGTAATGCCCTGGCCATGCGTTGGCTGGTCGCCGCGCGTAACCGCCCCGGACGTACCATGGCCGAAAAACTGGCCGCCGANGCCATGGATGCGGCTTCCAACCAGGGCGCCACGGTCAAGAAGAAGGAAGATACGCACAAGATGGCCGAGGCCAACCGGGCCTTTGCCCATTACCGCTGGTAGGACGACGACATGCGACTATGCATGCGTGCATGGGTGCGCGATAGTTGAATCATGGGTTGAACTGACGAACGTAGCCGGTTGTTCCGCGCACGCGAAGGACAAAGGACGGGTTGCTTTCGTCCTTTGCCCTTCTTTTTTGGATTGATTTATGTCTCATGAAATGAACCTGGACCGAGTCCGCAACATCGGCATCATTGCCCATATCGACGCCGGTAAAACGACCACCACCGAACGGGTGCTGTTTTACTCTGGGCGTACCTATCGCCTGGGCAATGTCGATGAAGGCACTACGGTCACCGACTGGATGGAACAGGAACGGGAGCGCGGCATCACCATCACCGCCGCCGCCATCACGACATCCTGGAAAGACCATCAGATCAACCTGATCGATACACCGGGCCATATCGACTTTACGGCCGAGGTGCAGCGCTCACTGCGGGTTCTGGACGGCGGGGTCGTGGTGTTCGACGCGGTGGCCGGCGTCGAACCGCAGTCGGAGACCGTATGGCGGCAGGCGGACCGTTACGGCGTACCACGCATCTGTTTCGTCAACAAAATGGACCGCGTCGGGGCTGACTTCTGGCGCACCGTCGGCATGATCCGCACCCGTCTGCGGGCCAACCCGGTCCCCATCCAGATTCCAATGGGTCGCGAGGACACCTTCCGCGGCCTGGTCGATCTCATCGACATGCAGGCCGTACTGTTTACCGACGAGCTGGGCGCCAAACCTGAAATCGCCGAGATTCCGCCGGCGCTGCTCGACGAAGCGGCCGAATGGCGTGACAAGATGGTCGAAACCATCGCCGAAACCGACGATGAGCCGACCCTGAAGTACCTGGAGGGCGAGCACATCACGGCCGCAGAGATACGCGCGGCCCTGCGGCGGGCGACGATCGCCAACCGCCTGGTGCCCGTCCTGTGTGGCAGCTCGCTGCGCAACAAGGGCGTGCAGTCCCTGCTCGACGCGGTCGTGGCGTACTTGCCGTCGCCGCTCGATATTCCGCCAGTCGAGGGCACCAACCCCAACAACGGCGAGGTCGAAGAACGTCTGACCGATGATCGAGAACCGCTGTCGGCACTGGTCTTCAAGATCGTGGCCGACCCCTATGTGGGGCGTCTGGCTTACGTACGGGTCTACTCTGGCTCCCTTGATGCCAGCAGTGGCGTCATCAACTCGACCAAGGGACGCAAGGAGCGTATCGGCCGGCTGATGCGTATGCGGGCCAACCAGCGCGAAGATCTGAATGCGATCAAGGCCGGCGACATTGGCGCCATTATTGGCCTCAAACAGACCTTCACCGGGGATACGCTGTGCGATCCCACCGCCCCCATCGTACTGGAAGCGATCGCGTTCCCCGAACCGGTCATCATGATCGCCATCGAACCGAAGACAAAGGCTGATCAGGACAAGATGGGCCTGGCCCTGCAGCGGTTGGCCGAAGAGGACCCCACTTTTCGGGTACGTACCGACGAGCAGACCGGCCAGATGCTGATTGCCGGCATNGGGGAGCTGCACCTGGAAGTGCTGGTGGACCGCATGCTGCGCGAATTCCGCGTGCAGGCCAAAGTGGGACGCCCCCAGGTGGCCTATCGCGAAACCATCACACGCAAGGTGAAGGTCGAAGGGCGCTACGTACGCCAGAGCGGTGGGCGCGGTCAGTACGGGGATGTCTGGCTGGAGTTGGAACCACTGCCAGCGGGCGATGGCTTNCAAATTGAAGACAAGACGGTGGGCGGCTCCGTGCCCAAGGAATACATCTCGGCGGTGGAAGCGGGTGTGCGCGAGTCCCTGGACAACGGTGTCCTCGCCGGTTANCCCCTGGTGGACGTCAGCGTGCGCCTGGTCGATGGCTCCTACCACGAGGTCGACTCCTCCGAGCTGGCCTTCAAGATCGCCGGCTCGATGGCCGTGCGTGAAGGGGCACANAAAGCCGGCCCCGTGCTGCTCGAACCGATCATGAAGGTGGAAGTGGTGGCGCCCGAGGAGTACACGGGCGACATCATTGGTGACCTCAGCGCACGCCGCGGCCAGATCGAGGGTATCGACCTCTATTCGGCGGGCCTGCAGGTGGTCCGTGCCCGTGTGCCGTTGGCGGCCATGTTCGGTTATGCGACCGACCTGCGCTCGCGTACGCAGGGACGCGGCACCTTTACCCAGGAGTTCGATCACTACCAACCGGTGTCAGCGGAGCAGGCACAGNNCGCATCATGGGGCTTTCCAACTGAGCCGGATGATTTGCCAAGATCGGCGATTGGCGTATAATAAGTCGGTTTGTGCTGGTCGTGAAAAATGCCACTGGTACGACCTGTGAATGCGTGAAGGCACAAGCAACCTGAAAAACTGACCTGGGGCGCTGCGCCCCAGTGTATGACCTGAATGTGTGGAAAGGAGTCATCCTAAATCATGGCGAAGGCGAAATTTGAGCGGACGAAGCCGCACGTCAATGTGGGGACGATTGGGCACATTGACCATGGGAAGACGTCGCTGACGGCGGCGATCACGAAGGTATTGGCGCTGAAGGGTTGGGCGGATTATCGTGCGTTCGATACGATCGACAATGCGCCGGAAGAGAAGGCGCGNGGGGTGACGATAGCGATCTCGCACGTAGAATACCAGACTGAGAAGCGGCACTATGCGCACGTGGACTGTCCTGGGCATGCGGACTACATCAAGAACATGATCACGGGTGCGGCGCAGATGGACGGGGCGATATTGGTGGTAGCTGCGCCGGACGGGCCGATGCCACAGACGCGGGAGCACATTCTGTTAGCGCGGCAGGTGGAAGTGCCGGCGATGGTTGTGTTTTTGAACAAAGTGGACATGATGGAAGACGAGGCTGTTGGGCTGGTGGAGTTGGAGTTACGCGAGCTATTGACGGCGAACAAGTTTCCTGGGGATGACATTCCGATTGTGCGCGGNAGTGCGTTGAAGGTATTGGAATCGGCATCGAAGGATCCGAATGCGCCGGAGTATGCGTGCATTTGGGAGTTGATGCGGGTTGTGGACGAGTACATACCGACGCCGGTGCGTGAGACGGAGCGTCCGTTCCTGATGCCGGTGGAAGACGTCTTTTCGATTGCGGGCCGTGGGACGGTGGTAACGGGTCGGATCGAGCGAGGGACGGTCAAGGTTGGGGAAGAGATCGAGATTGTTGGGCTGCGTCCGACGCGTAAGTCAGTGGTAACGGGCGTGGAGATGTTCCGCAAGCTGCTGGATCAGGGGCAGGCGGGTGACAACGTGGGTTGTCTGCTGCGTGGGATCAAGCGCGAGGAAGTAGAGCGGGGCCAGGTATTGGCGAAGCCGGGGTCGATCACGCCACACACGACGTTCTATGGCACGGTGTACGTGCTGCGGAAGGAAGANGGNGGTCGGCACACGCCGTTTTTCCAGGGTTACCGGCCGCAGTTTTACATTCGGACGATGGACGTCACGGGGTCGTGCGAGTTGCCGGCGGGGGTAGAGATGGTGATGCCGGGCGACAACGTGGAGTTGAAGATCACGCTGATCAGCCGGGTGGCGTTGGAGAAGGGTTCGCGCTTTGCGATCCGCGAGGGCGGGCGCACCGTCGGCGCNGGTACCATCACCGAAATTTTGGAATAGGCAGCCTAACTGGCAAGAGGGTGCACGAGAGGGGAGTCGCCTCAGACTCCCTCTCTGTCTGACACTCTCCCGGGGATCATGGCAAAACAACGCATTCGGATCAAGCTGAAAGCCTACGACCATCGTGTACTCGACAACTCGGCCGCGCAGATCGTAGACGTGGCTGAGCAGACTGGGGCGGCCGTCATTGGCCCCGTCCCCCTGCCCACCCGTATCGAGCGGTTTACCGTCAATCGGTCGCCATTCATCGATAAGGACTCGCGCGAACAGTTCGAGATTCGCACGCACAAGCGCCTGATCGACGTCATCGATCCAGGTCAAAAAACGATCGACAAGCTGATGCACCTGAATTTGCCGGCCGGTGTGGATATCGAAATCAAACTTTAAGCGAAATCATCGAACCGATGACCTGAACGGTCGTTGACGCCTTGCTCGTACGCTTTGAGCGACGCCGAACAGCGACCATCGCTTCTCCGAACTGGTCAGGAGAAGCAGAGGACGACTAGTCTGACAGCACGGCTGCCATTAACGGTCCTCTGGCAGACACAAGTGACGAACTTGTGCAACTGGAGAGCGTCCCTGTGGCAGTAGGCTGCAGCAGGAACCTCTCTAGTTTTTGTGGATGACCATCTATGAGGAGGTAGAAAGTGCGGGATGATGCGGCACGACCAGGTCGCCAGCAGTCCTCGCTTTCAGACGCTATGAAGGGTATTCTNGGGAAAAAAATCGGCATGACCCAGGTCTTCACCGAAAAGGGTGAGGTCGTACCGGTCACTGTGATCGAGGCGGGTCCCTGTTTTGTGACCACCGTGCGCCTGGCCGACCAGGATGGCTACAATGCAATCCAGTTGGGCTTCGACGAAGTCAAGCCGCGCCGGCTCAGCAAGGGCGANGCCAACCACCTGAAGAAGAAGCAGATCGTACCGCTGCGTACACTGCGTGAGTTTCGCGTATTCAGGAATGAGTCGACCGACTTCCACGTCGGCCAGAAGATCACGGTCGATCAATTTACCGCGGGCGACATGGTCGACGTAACCGGTACGTCCAAGGGGCGTGGTTTTCAGGGCGGGATGCGGCGTCACAACTTTGGTGGCGGCCCCATTACGCACGGTCAGTCCGACCGCCAGCGGTCACCCGGCTCCATCGGCGCCGGCACGACGCCGGGCCGGGTGGAAAAGGGTACGCGCATGGCCGGCCACATGGGCGCGGCTCGGGTGACGGTGAACAACCTGCGGGTCGTCAAGGTTGATCCCGAACGAAATCTGCTCTTGGTGCGCGGCNNGGTGCCAGGCCCGAAGAACGGCCTGCTCATGATCCGCNNGCGGCGCGTAAGCAGGGTTAGGAGGTCGATCATGCAGGTTGCAGTACGCAACATGAACGGCGACGTGGTGGGGCAGGTGGAACTGCTGGACGACATCTTCGCAATCGATGTCAACCGTGCAGTGATGCACCAGGCATTGGTGCGCCAGATGGCCAATGCACGCCAGGGTACGCACAAGGTCAAAACACGCNNGGAAGTCAGCGGTGGCGGCAAGAAGCCGTGGCGCCAAAGGGCACCGGCGCGCCCGCCAGGGCAGCACACGCGCCCGCAGTGGCGGCACGGTGGCATCGTTTTTGGCCCCACGCCCCGCTCGTACGCCCAGGATATGCCGCGCAAGATGCGCCGCCTGGCCCTGCGCTCCGCGCTGTCCGCCAAAGCCGCCGAGCAGCAGATCGTGGTCGTCGATAAGTTGGACATGAATGCCCCGCGCACGAAGGCCATGGTCGAGTTCTTGTCCAAGGTTGAAGCACAGCGCAGTACGCTGATTCTGCTGCCCGATCGTAATCAGGCGGTNGGGCTGTCGGCACGCAATCTGCCCAATGTCAAGACACTGCGCGCCGGCTATCTCAACGTGCGGGACCTGCTGGGTTACGAAACCCTGGTCCTGCCGCTTGATGCCCTGTCGCAGATCGAAACTTTCCTGGCTGCGTGACGCTGGGAATCGGGTACGCGAGGAGCTGACGAATCATGCATATTTATGAAGTTCTCAGACGCCCGCTGTTGACGGAAAAGACCGTCAGGCAGCGGGAACTGGCCAACCAGTATGCGTTCGAGATCGACCGACGGGCGAATCGGCACCAGGTCAAGGAAGCGGTTGAAGCGGTCTTTCCGAACGTGACGGTGACCAACGTGCGCATCGTCAACATGCCGGCGAAGCACAAACGTTCACTCCGTCGCCAGGTAGTGCGCCACAACGCGGAAAAAGGCCTACGTAACACTGGCCCTGGCGGATCGATTCAGGTGTTCGAGGGGATATAAACATGGCCATCAAAGTATATCGACCGACATCACCTGGCCGACGCGGCATGAGCGTTTCATCGTTCGAGGAGATCACNCAGCAGCACCCCGAACGTTCGCTGCTGACGACGACACGCCGGCGCGGTGGTCGCAACAATCAGGGTCGCATCACCATTCGCCATCAGGGCGGTGGGCACAAGCGCCGTTACCGCCTGATCGACTTTCGCCGGGACAAGCTCGGTGTGCCNGCGCGGGTCGCCACGATCGAGTACGACCCGAACCGCACGGCGCGCNNCGCCCTGTTGGTGTATGCGGACGGTGAAAAGCGCTATATTTTGGCGCCGTTGGGCGTGCACGTCGGCGACAAGCTGATGTCCGGGGCCGACGCCGAAGTGCGCAGCGGTAACGCGCTGCCCCTGGCCAACCTGCCCTTGGGCACCGTGATCCATAATATCGAGTTGCAACCGGGCCGGGGCGGCCAACTGGCACGCTCGGCCGGCACCGCCGCCCAACTGGTGGCCAAGGAAGGGCAGTACGCGCAGGTGCGCCTGCCTTCGGGCGAAGTGCGCTTGATCAACGTGCGCTGTATGGCGACGATTGGCCAGGTCGGTAATACCGACCATGCCAACATCAACGGCGGCAAGGCGGGACGTACACGGTGGCGTGGCAAACGGCCTGAGGTGCGCGGCGTGGCGATGGANCCCTCCTCGCACCCGCACGGCGGCGGCGAAGGACGCTCATCGATCGGTATGCCTGGTCCCAAGACGCCATGGGGCAAGCCAGCACTGGGCTACAAGACGCGCAAGAACAAGGCGACGTCCAAGATGATTGTGCGCCGGCGCGGAATCGCCGTCGTTAGGCATCGATACGGAGGATAAACAGTGTCACGTTCGCTCAAGAANGGGCCGTATGTCGACCCGAAACTGCTGCACAAGATCGAGGCTATGAACCGTCGCGGCGANAAACGCGTGATCAAGTCGTGGTCGCGAACATCGACGATCTTCCCGCAGTTTGTCGGTCATACGATCGCCGTGCACGATGGTCGCCGCCACGTACCGGTCTATGTCACCGAAAACATGGTCGGCCATAAACTGGGTGAGTTTGCACCGACCCGCTTTTTCCGCGGCCATGCCGATAAGGAAAAGGGTACGAAGTCAAAGGGACGGTAAGAATGGCGAATAACACGGTATCGGCCACAACCAAACACGTGGGACTGTCCCCGCAGAAGGTTCGCCTGGTGATCGACCAGGTACGCGGGCTGCGTGCGGTGGACGCGGTGGCTTTCCTGAGAACGATGCCACAGGCGGCCGCGCGGCCAGTGGCGGCCACGATCAATTCGGCGATGGCCAACGCGGAGGAGAACTTCGGCCTGGCCAAAGAAGATATGTGGGTTGCGGAGATCTGGGCAGACATGGGTACGATCCGCAAGTGGCGCCGCTTCGGCGCCCGCGGGCGGTTCAAGCCCTGCTGCGCCGCTCCTCGCACATCCGGGTCATACTCGAAGAACGCACAGCGTAAGGAATGGAGTGCTGGGGCATTACCCAGCCATGGAGGGTGCTTTGGGGCGGAAAGTTCATCCGATTGGTTTTCGGTTAGGAATTGTCAAAGAACACAGGACGCGCTGGTATGCGACAGGGCGGCAGTATGCCAACCAACTGGCGGAGGACCGCCAGATTCGGCAAATGGTGCGCAAAGAGATNGCCCGGGCGGGAATTTCGACCGTAGAAATCGAACGTTTTCCCAACCAGGTCGCACTGCGAGTGCACGCAGCCAAGCCCGGCATCATCATCGGCCGCAAGGGCCAGAACGTCAACATCCTGCGCACTAAACTGCAGCAGTTCACCGGCAANAAAGTCAAGATCGACATCGACGAGATCGAACGGCCGGAGTTGGATGCACGCCTGGTGGCAGAGAGCATTGCCGAACAGTTGGAGCGCCGTATCTCGTACAAGCGTGCCATGAAACAGGCGGTCACNCGTGCCATGCGCCTGGGGGCGAAGGGGATCATGATCACCACCAGCGGACGTCTGGCCGGATCGGAGATGGCACGCCGCGACACAGTCCGCGACGGGCAGATTCCCCGCCATACCCTGCGCGCCAACATCGATTATTCGCACGCCGAGGCGCTCACCGGCTTTGGCCGGATCGGGATCAAAGTCTGGATTTACAAGGGCGAGATCCTGCCGGGCACGGCGAAACCAACGGAGACAAGGTCAGTTTCGACCATCGAGGGTTGAGCGTGGTGGCGCACCTGGTGGGATGAACTGCGGGAGCATTGAACGATGTTAATGCCAAAACGAGTCAAGTATCGCAAGATGCATCGCGGTCGCATGACCGGCATGGCCAGCCGTGGTAACCACGTCTCCTTTGGGGAATATGGGCTGCAGGCGCTGGAGCCGTGCTGGATGACAAGCCGTCAGATCGAGGCNGCGCGCCGCACCATCGTGCGTTTCATTCGCCGCGGCGGCAAAGTCTGGATTCGGGTTTTCCCGGACAAACCNGAGACCAAAAAGGCCGCCGAGACCCGTATGGGTAGCGGCAAGGGCGCGGTCGATCACTGGGTGGCCGTGGTGCGGCCCGGTTCGATGCTGTTCGAGCTGGCGGGGGTGCCAGAAGCGACGNNGCGCGAAGCGTTTCGCCTGGCCGCTTACAAGCTGCCCATCAAGACGCAGATCGTCTCCCGGGCCGCCGAGTCGGCGATGGTGAGCGAAACCGGGGCGCAGGAATAGGGGGTCTCGATGCGATCGAAAGAAATCCGTATGCTATCGACGAACGAGATCGGCGCTAAGCTCGACGCGGCGTACCAGGAGCTGTTCAACCTGCGCTTCCAAATCTCAACTGGCCAGCAGAAGAACACCGCGCCTTGCACAGGTGCGTCACGACATTGCGCGCATGAAGACCATCCTGCGCGAGCGAGAGCTAGAAGCCTGGTACGCGCCGGAGGGTAGGCAGTAATCATGCATGAGCACCGTAAAGTTCTGGTTGGCCGCGTAGCGAGCAACAAGATGGACAAGACGGTCGTGGTCGTCGTGGAACGCTCCCGGCGCCACCCGTTGTATGGCAAGGTCATTAAAGTGTCACAGCGTTTCATGGCGCATGACGAAAACAATTCTTGCCAGGTTGGCGATATGGTGCGTATCCTGGAGTCGAAACCGCTCAGCCGCCACAAGCGCTGGGTCGTGACCGACGTTCTGGACCGCACAACGGCAGACTAGAGGACCTGGCGGCGATCAGGCCAGGGCCTGGATCAGCCATGGCAAGGAGGCAACGATGATTCAACAGGAAAGCAGACTCAAGGTCGCCGACAATACCGGCGCCAAGGAAATCCTGTGCATCCGCGTGAAGGGGGCCGACCCGACGTTACGCTACCGTGGGAGACATCATCATTGCCACGGTCAAACAGGCGGCCCCGAATAGCTCGGTCAAAAAGGGCGATGTGGTACGGGCCGTGGTGGTGCGTACGGCGCGTGAGTATGGCCGGCCTGACGGCTCGTACATCAAGTTCGACGACAACGCGGCCGTCATCATCGACGACGCGAAGAACCCGAAGGGCACGCGTATTTTTGGCCCGGTGGCGCGTGAGCTGCGCGAGCGGGGTTTCATGAAGATCGTATCACTGGCCCCGGAAACCCTGTAAGACGGTCGTGTGGGCGGGCTGGAGGAGAACCTATGAAGATCAAAAAGGCGATACCGTCGAGGTCATTCGGGGTGAGCATCGGGGTGAACGCGGCAAAGTCAACCGTGTCGTTCGTAAACGCGATACGGCGGGCCGGCTGACCCTGACCACGTGTACGTGGTTGTGGCTGGCGTCAACCTGATCATCAAACATCAGCGACGGACCGGTGACGTGCGCACACAGACCGGTCGCATCGAGCGCGAGGCGCCGATCCACATCTCGAACGTGAAGTTGGTGGCGCCCAAGACGAACCAGGCGGTGCGGGTGGGGTACCTGGTGCACGAGGACGGTAGCAAATCGCGGCGCATCGCGGGCACCAACGAGATCATCGACTAAGAGCCTATCCGAACAACCGCAGCAGGGTGGCTCGACACCGATAATGCGGGTCGGCATCAGGCGTCTGAGGAGTAAACAATGCTGGAAGTGAAGTTGAAGCAGCGCTATCAGTCTGACATCGTACCGGCGATGCGTGAAGAATTCGGGTATGACAACGTCAACGAAGTCCCGCGCCTAGAGAAGATCGTCGTCAATATCGGCCTGGGTGAGGCCTTGCAGAATGCCAAGGCCCTGGATGCCGCGACCGGTGACCTGGCCATCATCACCGGGCAGCGGCCGGTCGTTACCAAGGCGCGCAAGTCGATCGCCGCCTTCAAGCTGCGCGAGGGGAACTCGATCGGCGCGAAGGTGACGCTGCGCGGTGCGCGGATGTACGAGTTNTTGGACCGCTTGACCAACATTGCCCTGCCGCGCCAGCGCGACTTCCGCGGNGTCTCACCGGACGCCTTCGATGGCCGGGGTAACTACAGCCTGGGCCTGCGCGAACAACTGATCTGGCCGGAAATCGATTACGACAAGATCGATCGCGTGCGNGGGATGGAAATTACGATCGTGACGACGGCCGCCACGGATGATGAGGCACGCCGCCTCCTGCAGCTATTCGGTATGCCATTTCGGGCGCTGAGCGCCCCGTGTGAACTGCGGAAGGGAAACCCATGGCAAAGACATCCATGATTGTGCGCGAAACACGGCGCAAATACCCGGTGCGGGTGCGGAATCGATGCAAGGTGTGCGGGCGACCGCGTGGTTATATGCGTCGCTTTGCTCTGTGCCGTATCTGTTTCCGGGAGCAGGCCCTACAGGGGAACCTGCCGGGCGTGGTCAAGTCCAGCTGGTGAGCCGGCCTCGCGTTGGCGCCGAGCATGACGACCACCACAAGCGCAACCAGCGCTTGAGAGCGCTAAGCGCTAAGGAGCGCCTGCGGGCGCTAACCAGTGCTGCCTGAGGAGTGAGAAAGTATCTATGATTACCGATCCGATTGCGGACATGTTGACTCGAATTCGCAACGCTCTATTGGCCCGGCATCGCCAGGTGCTGATTCCGGCTCGAAGATGAAGGTTGCGATCGCCCGCCTCCTGAAGGAGGAGGGGTTCATTCAACACTATGACATCACACGCGATCGCCCGCAGCCCATGCTGCGCATTATTCTGAAGTACGACAAAAACCGCAAACCGGTTCTGTCGGGCTTGCGACGCGTCAGCAAACCGGGGCGCCGGGTCTATTCACAGTACCGGGAGATTCCCTGGGTACTGAGCGGCCTGGGGTTGCAATTCTCACCACACCCAAGGGTATCATGACCGATCGCCAGGCCCGCCGGGCGCATCGGCGGTGAAATCCTGTGTTACGTGTGGTAGGCTGAGAGGGAATCATGTCGCGAATGGGTAAACTACCAATTGCGTTGCCCAAAGGGGTGTCGGTCGACATCCAACCGGGTAATGAAGTGACCGTCAAAGGCCCGCGGGCGCCCTGGCGCAAGTTTTCCAATGAGATTGAAATCTCGCAGGAGAATGGCCAGGTCGTGGTGCAGCGGCATTCGGATCACCGCACGCAGCGCGCCATGCACGGCCTGACGCGCGCCTGCTGTACAACATGGTGACCGGCGTTTCGACCGGTTTCAAACGTGAGCTCGACATCGTCGGCGTCGGCTACCGTGCCGAATTGCAGGGCAAGACGCTGGTGCTGTACGTGGGATACTCCCACCCCGTCGAATTTCCCCGCCGACCGGAATTGCCTTCACGGTTGACAAGAGTAATCGGGTCACGGTGGAGGGCAGTGATAAGGAGCTGGTGGGTGAGATCGCCGCCCGTATCCGGCGCGTCCGACCCCCGGCCCTACAAGGGCAAGGGAATTCGTTACACCGGCGAGCACGTACGCATCAAGGCCGGTAAGACGGGCAAGGTTGGTAAGGGCAAGTAGGGAGTGTAAACCACGATGGCAAAGAGAGCAGCAGCACAGCCCGCGCGCCGTCATGCGCATCCGGCGCCGGGTCAGCGGTACCGCAGCGCGGCCGCGGTTGAATGTGTTCCGCAGCCTGGAACACATCTACGCCCAAATCATCGACGATGAGCGGGGTCAAACCCTGGCGGCCGCTTCGACCACCGATTCCGTCCTGCGGACCCGGCTCAGCGGCCTCAACAAGGTTGACCAGGCCAAGGTGGTGGGTGAGACGATCGCCCAACGTGCGCTGGATGCCGGTATCAAGCAGGTAGTCTTCGATCGCGGCGGTTACATCTACCACGGGCGGATCAAGGCCCTGGCGGATGCGTCACGCCCAAGGACTCGAGTTTTAGTTACGCTGATGGGTCAGCCTGGCTGACCGCACAGGAGGAACCATGCCACAGAAGAGAGAACCGCGGCGGCCGCGTGAGGAAGAACGCGAACAGTTCGACGAGCGCGCCGTGCACATCGCGCGTACCGCCAAGGTGGTCAAGGGTGGCCGACGTTTCACGTTTCGCGCCGTTGTCGTCGTGGGTGACAATAACGGCCGCGTGGGCATCGGCATCGGCAAAGCACGCGAGGTACCCGACGCCATTCGTAANGGGCCGGAACACGCGCACAAGAACATGAAGCTGATTCCCCTGGCCGGCCGTACGATTCCCCATGAGGTGTTCACGCGCCACAGCGCGGCCGAGGTGATCCTGAAGCCGGCTTCGCCCGGTACCGGTGTCATCGCGGGCGGCGGGGTACGTGCGGTCGTCGAGGCCGCCGGCATCAAAGATATCCTGACCAAGTCCATGGGCAGTAACAACATCCTGAATGTCGTCAAGGCGACGTACCAGGCTCTGACGGAGCTGCGTGACGTGGAGGTGGAGGCGCAGCGACGCGGTAAACCGGTCGAAAGCCTGCTGCCATTCTGGAGGCAAGCCAAGTATGCCGCCCCAGAATGACACATCGCTACAGTTGCGCGTGACCTACGTGAAGAGCGCGATCGGGTATACGCAGCGCCAGAAGGACACAGTTCAGGCCTTGGGACTGCGCCGCCTCGGTGATAGCGTGCAGCACAAGGACACGCCCGATATTCGTGGTATGATCAAAAAGTGCAGCACCTGGTCGCAGTGGAAGAAGTGGCCGATTAGTGTCGCCAGTGATTGACTGTGGCGAATGGTAGAGGTACCCAATGAAACTCAACAATCTACAACCATCACCGGGCTCGAAGAANAAACGCATTCGCGCCGGTCGTGGCATCAGCGCCGGTCGGGGTAAAACGGCCGGACGCGGCACCAAGGGCCAGAACTCGCGCGGCGGCGGCGTACGTCCCTACTTCGAGGGCGGCCAGCCGCCNCTGGTACGGCGCCTGCCCAACCTGCCCGGGCTTAACAACGTCTGGCGCGTCGAGTTCAAGCCGGTCAACCTGGACCGCCTGGANTGGTTTGCGGCGGGCAGCACTGTCTCGCCGGAAACCCTGGTCGATGCCGGCCTGATCAAGGCATCCGACCGACGGGTCGCCATTCTGGCGCGTGGTGATGTCGATCGCCCCTTGACCGTGAAGGCGCACCGCGTTTCAGCCGCCGCGCGAGCCAAGATCGAAGCGGCGGGTGGCACCGTCGAAGTGCTGGAGACCACGGCGTAAGGGACGCCGCTCTGGTTCGATTCAGTCATTGCGGAGACCAGTTCCATGCAAATGCTCCAATCCGTGAGTAACGCGTTTCGCCTGCCGGACCTGCGCAACAAGCTGCTGTTCACCTTCCTGATTCTGGTGATCTACCGCATGGTGGCGCACGTTCCGGTACCGGGTGTCAACCAGGCTGCCCTGCAAGCCCTGTTCCAATCAAGCCCGCTCTTGGGTTTGTTGGATATCTTCTCGGGCGGTGCACTGGCCAACTTCTCGGTCATGGCGATGGGCGTCTATCCCTACATCACGGCCTCGATCATCATGCAGTTGTTGATCCCAATCGTGCCGCGCCTGCAGGCGCTGAGCAAAGAGGGTGAAGCGGGGCGCGATAAACTCAACCGCTACCAGTACTACATGACGGTGCCGCTGGCCATGCTGCAGGCGTTCGGCCAGGCCACACTGCTGTCACAGTCGCAGGGTGGTGCACCGGCCGCGTTGACCGAGTTTGGTTTTCGCAGTTACCCGTTGCAGACGGTCACGATCATCCTGGCCCTGACCGCAGGCACGATGTTTGCCATCTGGCTCGGTGAACTGATCACCCAGCAGGGTATCGGTAACGGTATCTCGATCATCATCTTCGGCGGTATCGTGGCACAGATTCCGAACCGCGTGATCAACCTGGCNGCGACCAACCCACTGTCGATTGTGGTCTTTCTGGCCATTACGATCGTGACGGTCGCAGCGATCGTGGTGATTCAGGAAGGGCAGCGGCGTATACCGGTGCAATACGGCAAACGGGTGCGCNNCATGCGCGGTAACCGCCTGATGATGGTGGGTGGCCAGAGCACCCACGTACCGCTGCGTGTCAACTCGGCCGGCATGATTCCGCTGATCTTCGCGCAGAGCATCATGCTGTTCCCCGCAACGATCGCGAGCTACTTCGTATTTTCGAGCAACGCGACCGTAGCCAGTATCTCGACCTGGATCTCGACGACGTTGGCTCCACAGGGCAATATCTACTGGATGTTCTACTTCATCCTGGTGGTCGCGTTCACCTTCTTCTATACCGCGGTGATCTTTCAGGAGCAGAACCTGGCCGACACGCTGCAGAAGCAGGGCGGATTTGTGCCGGGCATCCGGCCGGGCGCCCCGACGCAGCAGTACCTGAACGGCGTACTGAACCGGATTACGCTGGTCGGCGCGGTCTTTCTCGGCCTGGTGGCAATTCTGCCCTGGTTGGTGCGCGACCTGACCGAGACATCGACGATGCTGATCACCAGCACCGGTCTGCTCATCGTGGTCGGTGTGGTGCTGGACACGATGAAGCGNCTCGAGGCGCAGCTGCTGATGCGCCACTACGAAGGGTTCATTCGGTAATACTTCGGTCGCTGCGCCTGAATTGGTCCGTGACGAAAGGAGCTTACCCGACGATGCCGTCAGCCAACCCGACCTACATCGTGATGTTGGGTGTACCCGGNGCCGGTAAGGGCACGCAGGCCCGCCGCCTGGAAGAAGAATTCGGCCTGAAGCAGATCTCGACCGGGGATATCTTCCGCGAGAACCTGAAGAACCAGACGCCTCTCGGACTGCTGGCCAAGAGTTACATGGACAAGGGCGAGTTGGTGCCCGACGACGTGACCATCCGTATGGTCGAGGAGCGTCTGAGTCGGCCGGACTGCCAGGCCGGGGCCATCTTCGATGGNTTTCCGCGCACCTTGGGTCAGGCCAGCGCGCTGGATACGATGCTCGAGGCGCAGGGCATCACNATCACCCTGGTGCCCCTGGTCAACGTGGGTGATGAAGAAGTGATACGCCGCCTGACCGGACGCCGCACCTGCCGGCGCTGCCAGGCCGTGTATCACCTCGAGTTCAACCCACCGCCGCCGGGTCATCAGTGCGCCCAGGGGAATGGTGGTTGTGACCTGTACCAGCGTGATGACGATAAGCCGGAAACGGTCAAAAACCGTCTGTTCGTCTATTACAAACAGACTTCGCCCCTGATTGGTTATTACTACGCCAAAGGGTTGTTGAAAGAGATCGACGGCACACGGCCGATCGAAGCGGTCAACGCTGAATTGGTCGCGGCGGTCAGACGCCTCGTGGTTTGAGGCGGTTGTTGCGGGTGACGCAANACGGACAGACGGATGGGGTCACGCATTACACTAAAAGCGCCNTACGAGCCAGCCATGCGAACGGCGGGCCAAATCGTGGCCGAGGTGCACGCCGCGATGCGTGAAGCCATTCGACCAGGCGTGACGACCGCCGACCTCGATCAGTTGGCNGAACACGGTGATCAAGCGCCGGGGGCAACCCCGTCGTTTTTNGGTTACCGGGGTTTTCCGGCATCGATCTGTGCGTCGATCAACGACGAGTTGGTGCACGGCATCCCGCGGCCACAGCGGGTACTGCGTGACGGTGACATCATCAGCGTCGATGTCGGGGCGATCTACAAGGGGTACCACGGCGATTCAGCCTGGACTTACCCGGTGGGCGCGATCTCTGCGGAGGCCCAGCGCCTCCTGGCCGTCACCGAACAGTCGCTGCAGGCCGGCATCGACCAGGTGCGCCCCGGACGGACCTTTGGTGATGTCGCACACGCGATCCAGCAGACCGTCGAAGCGGCCGGATTCAGTGTGGTACGCGAATATACGGGCCACGGCATTGGCCGCCAGATGCACGAAGACCCGCAGATCCTGCACTATGTTCACCCGCAGGACAAGGTGCGGCTCCTGGTGCTCAAGCCGGGCATGACCTTTGCGCTCGAGCCGATGGTGAATGCGGGCGTCTGGCAGACACGGGTGTTGGATGACAAGTGGACCGTCGTCACGCTGGACGGGCAGCTATCGGCCCACTTCGAGCATACCCTGGCCGTAACAGACGACGGGGTCGAAATTTTGACGAAGCAGGCCTGACGGGTTACAATGTGCCGTTTGTCGCTGCCAGCGGCTCGCTCTTGACAGCACGGTGGGCCGCGGTAGTGCGCGTCAGGCGATGGTATGGAGCGGGTTGCGGCAAGCAGCCCAGGTTGAGGTGACAAAATGAAGGTGAGACCTTCGGTCAAGCGCATGTGCGCGAAGTGCAAAATCATCAAGCGCCACGGCGTTGTGCGGGTGATCTGTGAAGATCCCAAGCACAAACAGCGTCAGGGTTAGGGCAGGGATAAGAGGAGGCAAGCATGGCACGTATTGCTGGCGTTGACCTGCCGCGTGAAAAACGAGTCGAGGTTGGGCTGACGTACATCTTTGGGATTGGCCTGTCGACCAGCCAGGAAATCCTGGGGATCACCCAGATCAACCCGGGTACCCGCGCCAGAGACCTCTCTGAGGCGGAGGTGGCTCGTTTGCGCGAGGTCATTGACCGCAACTACCGCGTGGAAGGCGACTTGCGGCGTGAAATTGGTATGAATATCAAACGATTGCAGGAGATCGGTTCATACCGGGGATTGCGTCACCGCCGTAGCCTGCCGGTGCATGGTCAGCGTACGCGCACCAATGCACGGACCAAGCGTGGCGCCAAAAAGACNGGTGGCGGGCAAGCGCCGTTCCAAGGCGAAGAAGTAATCGGCCCGGCCCGGGGTGCTCGTGGCCGATGGCCAGGGCGCTTACTGGGGCAGGTACTGGACAAGGAGTTAGCATGCCGAGAACTGGACGACGAGAGACGCGCCGCGGTGGGCCGCCGCGAGAAGAAGATGGTNGCCGTCGGGGCCGTGCACATTCAGTCGACCTTCAACAATACCATCATCACGATTACTGACCCGCAGGGCAACACCCTGACCTGGAGCAGCCCGGGTTGGCTNGGTTTCAAGGGTTCGCGCAAGAGCACACCCTTTGCGCAGCTGGCCGCTACACAGGCCGGCAAGGCGGCGATGGATATGGGCATGCGCGAGGTGGACGTGTACGTGAAGGGCCCTGGCCCAGGCCGTGAAGCCGCAGTACGCTCGATTCAGGCAGTCGGCCTGCGTGTGCGACTGATCAAAGACGTGACACCGCTGCCGCACAATGGGGTACGACCGCCGAAGAAACGGCGCGTAGGGTTTCCATCCGAATAACCGTCACGGGGCAACACTGTGGCGCGTTTTCGGCTTGTTCGGATAGGCTCCAGGTCACAGCGGCGCGGCGTACGCGCGAAGATGGCAATGGTAAAGCAGTGTAAAGCAGGATAATGATGCCTGGGTGACGAGGAGGACCGGCCTCCGTACGCCCGTAAACTCGTCCCAGGCCCGCGTGCAGCAGAGTGGCAGGCGCGAATTTGTGAGGGAGTCATGGCAAGACATACGGATGCAGTGTGTAAATTGTGCCGGACAGAGGGGCAGAAGCTCTTCCTGAAGGGCGAGCGGTGTATGACGCCGAAGTGCGCGGTGGAACGCCGCGCCTACCCGCCCGGCATGCATGGGCGCAAGAGCGGCTTCAAGCGCAAGGTGTCAGACTACAGCCGGCAGCTGCGCGAAAAGCAGAAAGCACGACGGATCTACGGCATCATGGAGCGCCAGTTCCGCCGTTATTTTGCCGCGGCCAGCCGCTCGAAGGCCCCACCGGCGCGACGCTGTTGGTGCTGTTGGGCTGCGCTTCGATAACGTCGTCTACCGCCTGGGATTTGCCGATTCACGCCCAGGCGCGGCAGTTGGTGCGTCACGGTCACTTCATGGTGAATGGCCGCAAGGTCAACATCCCGTCGTACCAGATCAGGCCGGGCGATGTTATCAGCGTGCGCGATGGCAGCCGCGATAGTTTCCTCTTCAAAGATTTGCAGGACCGGCTGGGAGATCGGATCGTCCCCCAGTGGATGAGCCTGGATATGGCCGGCTTTGCTGGGCGCGTGCTGGAACAGCCCTCGCGCCAGGACATCGATGCACCGCTGAACGAGCAGTTGATCGTTGAGTTCTACAGTCGGTAATCAGGTGGTGGTTGAGCGTCCAAAGGAGGATAATAAAGTTGTCTAACGGAGTGTTGCCCAAAATCGAGTGCGAGGCCAGTTCGCAAAACTACGGGCGGTTCGTCATTAGCCCGTTGGAAAGTGGCTATGGGATTACGCTCGGTAATGCACTGCGGCGCGTACTGCTGTCTTCATTGCCCGGCGCCGCGGTCACTTCGATTCGTTTGAGCGACGTGCATCACGAGTTTCAGGACATACCGCACNNACGCGAAGACATGACGGCCCTGATCCTCAATGTGAAACAGATCCGCTTGAAGGTCGAAACCGACGAACCGGTGCGGCTGCACGCGGAGATCACCGGCGAAGGTGAGGTCACCGCCGGCGACTTGATCNNGCCCCCTGGGGTGGAAGTCGTCAACCCGNNGCTGTATCTGTTGACGACCGACTCGGGCGCGGCGGANGCCGACCTGGAGATGACCGTACAGCGGNNGGGCGGCTACTCGCCGGCCGAAGAGCGCGGTAAGCTGCCCCTGGGCGAAATCCCGGTGGATGCCATCTTCACCCCCGTACGCAAGGCGAACTATACGGTCGAACGTACCCGGGTCGGCCATCAGACAGACTACGATAAGCTGACGATCGAGATTTGGACCGACAGCACCATCTCTCCCAAGATGGCGCTGAGCGAGAGTGCGNNCCTGTTGGTGCAGCACTTCTCTCTGGTCATTGGTGTGGATGCGGTGGTGGCCCAGATGACGCTGAAGGATGATGAGGGCATACCGACNCGCATTTACGAGACACCGATCGAAGACCTGGAACTGACGGTGCGCNNGTACAACTGCCTCAAACGTGCCGGCATTACCCGAGTGGGTGAAATCCTGGAGCGGCTGGAGCAGGGCGAAGAAGAAATCCTGGCGATTCGTAATTTCGGCCGCAAGTCACTGGATGAACTTGTCGATCGCCTGGANACAAAAGGTTACCTCGATGTCATTCGCTACACCCGTCAACCGGGCAGCGAGCGACCTGAGGACGATGAGGACGAAGACCTGGGCCTGGAAGAACCGGCGCTGGCGGAGAACTGATCTGCATCGCCGCTGTCGCGCCAGGGTGAAACCGGCGGATTGGCTACGCTCAACCGTGCCGGCGGCGCCCGAAGAACGACAGCCCCGGTGAGGCAGACTATCGGAGGACGACATGAGACATCGAGTTTCTGGATATCAATTGGGACGCAACGCCGCGCAGCGCAAGGCCCTGTACCGCAACCTGGTGACCCAGCTGTTCAAACATGGGCGGATCGAGACGACCGAGGCTAAGGCCCGCGCGGTACGCCCCGATGCTGAGCATTTGATCACGGTGGCTAAACGCGGGCTGCGCGTTGGCGGTAACAAAGTATCGGCGCGGCGTTACGCGGTGGCCAACCTGAACGATAATGACGTGGCCAGGAAGTTGTTCGATGAAATTGCGCCGCGCTATGAGAGCCGGCCCGGCGGTTACACCCGCATCTACAAACTGGGCGCCCGCCAGGGCGATGGCGCGCCGATGGTTATCCTGGAGTTGGTCAAGGACTGAGCGGCCTGAGGCAGGAGTGCAGGCGATGGCACAGTTGGCCGGGGAGCGCCGCGCGTTCCGGCCCTGGTCGAGTATGACGGCACGAACTACGCTGGCTGGCAGGTTCAGGCCAATCGACCCACTGTGCAGGGCACCTTAGAAACCAGTATCTGGCAGATAACGCAGCAGGCAGTGCGGGTGACCGGCGCCGGCCGGACCGACGCCGGTGTGCATGCCCGTGGGCAGGTGATTCGTTTCGACGTGGCCTGGCGGCACGACCTGCCGGCGCTACAGCGGGCGATCAACGCCCGCCTGCCGGCCGATGTGGCGATACGCGAGTTGCAGGCGGCGGCGCCCGGTTTCCACCCGCGCTTCAGCGCCCGCAGCCGCGCCTACCGTTACACGGTCTGGTCGGCGGCCGAACGGTCACCGCTGCGGGCACGCTTTGCGCACTACGTGCGCCGGCCGCTGGATACGCAAGCGATGAACGCCGCGGCCCGGCAGCTGATAGGTTGGCACGACTTTGCGACGTTTGGGGTCGATCCTGAAACGGGCCCCGGTGGGGGCAACACGCAACGCCAGGTACTGCACGCCGGTTGGCAGATGGCGCACGGCCCTGAAGGGACGGGACGCCTGTACCACTTCGACATCGAGGCCAACGCCTTTCTGCGCACAATGGTGCGCACGGTAGTGGCGGCCCTGTTGGAAGTTGGTACCGGCCGCCGGTCGCTCGAGCAGTTCGTTACGCTGCTCACAGCGGCGCAGCGCCGATTGGCGCCGCCGCCAGCGCCGGCCTGTGGCCTCTGCCTGGTTGAAGTGAAATACTAGTGCCCGAGCTGGGCGCCCGCCCCACACGGCGACAACGGGTGGCGCGGATTATCAGCAATAGAGTGCCCGGCTCGGGCACAGGAGAAGCAGACGTGAAGACATTTTCGCCGAAACAAGAAGACATCCAACGCGAGTGGTTTGTAGTGGATGCCGCGGGCAGAACNCTGGGCCGCCTGGCCACCCAAATTGCGATCGTTCTTTCGGGCAAGAACAAACCAATCTACAGCCCGCACGTCGACTGCGGTGACTATATCATTGTGGTCAACGCCGGTAAAATCGAAGTGACCGGCCGTAAGCTCGACCAGAAATTCTACGCCCGCCATTCGATGTATCCGGGCGGGTTCAAATCGATCATTCTGCGTGAGCAGCTGCAGCGCTTCCCCGACCGGGTCATCCTGGCGGCGGTACGCGGTATGCTGCCCAAGACCAAACTGGGCAACCAGATGATCAAGAAGATGAAAGTCTACGCCGAACCGAACCACCCCCACCAGGCGCAGCAGCCGAAGCCGCTGGAACTGTAACGCGGTTACACCAGAGGACTGTTAGGAGAACGGAGAACGAAGGATGGCAGTACGCTACTACGAAGGTATTGGACGGCGCAAGACGTCGACAGCCCGGTGCGGCTTTACCCCGGCACAGGCACGATCCTGGTCAACGACCGCAAGCTCGAAGAGCATTTCCGCGCGAGACGGACCGCATCAAGATGCTGACCCCGCTGCGCGTGACCTCCATGGAAGGACGCTACAACGTCTCGATCCATGTGCGGCGGCGGATCGACCGGGCAGGCGGGGGCCGTCCTGCTGGGTATGGCGTGCACTGGTCGAGGCCGATGAAGCGCTCAAGCCGACGCTGCGCGAGGGTGGTTACCTGACCCGTGACGCCCGTGCGGTCGAGCGCAAGAAGCCAGGCCTGACCAAGGCGCGGCGCGCGAAGCAGTACACGAAGCGTTAAGTGAGGCGGCGGTCGCCGATCCCTGGGCCTTCAGGGCCCAGACTGCACATGTAAGGCGACCAACGCCGGCCGTCGGGCCGGTCCGTCGGGTTTACCTTTACACGCCCTAACGATGCCGGGTTTCGCCATGAGACCCGGTATCTTTGTTAGGCGGTCACTGTTGGGAGCACGCCCATGCCCTATGCTGACGTCAACGGCGTTCGCTTGTTTTACCTCGAGCACGGCGCCGGCGACCCGGTCATTCTGCTGCACAACTTCCTGGCGACGGGCGAAACGTGCTGGCGCAGGCAGATTCCCGCATTTCGCCACCACTACCGCCTGATTGTGCCTGACCTGCGTGGCCATGGACGCAGCGACAACCCGGGCAGGATCAGNCTGACGCATACCCAATTTGCGGACGACATCATTGCCCTGGCAGGGCCTCGGCTGACATCCGCGCACTTCTGGGGCGTCAGTTCTGGCGCGATGCTGCTGCTGACGCTGGCGCTGCGTGCCCCAGAGCTGGTGCGGTCACTCGTGCTGACGGCGGCGACCTATCGTTATACGGCGGTCAATCAGGCACGGGCGCTCAGTCTGACGCCGGAAACGATCCCCGCCACCTGGGCCGCACATTGGCAGACGATTCACTCACCAGTGTATGGCCCTGACTACTGGCGCACGCTGCTGGCGACCNNTTTCACGCTGAACCTGAACGGTGGCGAGGCCAATTTCCCGCTGCCGGCCCGGCTCACCGCCATCACACAGCCCGTTCTCTTGATCCATGGGGATCGTGACGAATATTTCCCGGTCGAGATCGCCGTCGAACTGTACCGGCTGCTGCCCAACGCCGCCCTGTGCATCATCCCCCAGGCCGGGCACCTGCCAAACAGCGAACACGCGGGAGCCTGGAACGCGACAGTGCGTGCTTTTACGACTCCCGTTGAAGGCCCTATTCCCCAATTCGCGGCTTCGCAAGCGCCTCTTGACTCACGCGGAGCCGCGAAGACGCGGCTGTTCATTCCCGAGTCGATCAGTCCTGCACGCGCCACACGCCGGGCTGCGTTGCAGGCGAAGGTCACGCCGTCCCAAGGGCTGATGTTGGTGACGGTGCCGAGCCAGTCCGGATTGAGCGCCACCGTAGTGCCGAAATGAGCCGCGCTGTTCGACGTCCACACCTGGCAGTTGCCAGCACCCACCTGGTTGTTGACGCCAGGGTCGACGCCGGTGCGGATCCAGCCTGTGATCGAATACGGCGGCCCGAATCCGCTGTCTGCGCCCTGCACTGCGCCGGGAATCTCACGGGCGTAACCGTAACACGCTGGTGTCGAAAATCTCGGCCAGCGTCGCCATGTGGAGCCGGTTGTACACGCGGTCAAGGCCTGATTGCCCATGAATGTGGACGAGGTCTGGTAATAACCCCGCGCGACCAGGTTGACCAGTGTTGGATCACCGGTGGTATTCCAGGAGCCGGCCGTAGACTGGATATCCAGCGTGTCGATGACGCCGTCGTGGTTGACGTCGAGCTGGGGATCGTAGTCATTTCCCTGGGCCTGCACCTGCCAGGCACCGGTCAGCGCGATGCCCAGGACCAGGCCAATCACTACCCAGACGAAGGCATGCGAGCGGCGGAGGGCTGACCAACGAGATGTTGCCTGCATGTTATCCGATTCGATTCTTAGACGCTTGATGCATATTGGTTCCGAGACTCAATGACTCACAAGATGAGTGTCTGGAACGCCAAGTCGGGGCGGTCACAATGTCGATTGATCAGAATGCCAAGGTCATAGGCAGCTATCTTGGCGCTGATGCGAGTGAACAAACCCCAGGTTGTATGCGCCCTGGGGAAGTGTAGGCCGAAGCTCTCACACAGGTTGGCGAAGGCCGTTTCGATGGCCTGCCGTAAGCTTGAGAACCAGATTCTGGCGCTGTGCCGCTCGCACTCGGGCGGCGTCAGGATCGTAGCCTGGTAGTCTTNGGCCCAATGCACATGCCAATCTTCACCGCTGTAGCCGGGATCAGCGACAATCGGGCAGCGGCGATTGGCGCCACAACTCTGCGTTGGTCCGATCCAATCGGTAGGCGGCTCCAGCCGCAGAGCGTCCTGTGCGTTCTCAGGGCCAGAGAGTTGCGGAACGCCAATGCGACTGCTCAGAAGGAGTTCGGTTAGCCAGCGATCCTGGATGTTGCCAGCGGCCAAGGTCCAGCCAGTGGCTGCACCGCTGGAACTAACCACCAGCAACAGGTGTAGGCCATAGAAGTAACGGTCGTTACCGCCCTTGCCAATGCGGGCAATGTCCGCCAACCACCCCGGTGGAAAGATCGAGCGCCTCGTGCGATCGGNTATGGGCGCACAATCCATGATCTCACAGTCTTGTGGCGACCACAACTGGTCGGCCACAGCCTGTTGGATCAAGATGTAGGCGCCCCACAGACGGCGCAACCGCCGATTGAAAGCGCTTTGGCTGGTCATGCCAGGAAAGAACCGACGTAAGTGCTTTTGCGCATAGCGCACAAACCCGCGTTCGGTCTTCCACGGCACACCTGAACGCCACTGGGCAGCCAGTCCTAAGCACAGCACTTCCGAGTCGCTCAGATGCGGCGTTGGCCCACCGCTGTTCGACATCTTGGACCTTACGAAATCCTTGTACAGATCGTCCGTGATCACGTACAATGTCGTCAGGAAGGTTTCGAGATCGAGTGACATGGCATCACCTCTGCTAAGGAATTGCCATTCTCTTACTCGAACCTTCCTCCCTTGTCAATGATCAACCGCCAACTTGCACGACCATTCAATATGCATCAAGCGTTTAGTACTACAACCGTACTTGTCATGCTGAGGCCCGTCGTTTGGGCTGAAGCATCTGGTTTACCAGCGCGAGACGCTTCGCTGGCGGTCTGGGATGCCGAAATCTGGCCGCAACACCGGCTCAACGTGACATTGCCAGCGAAGTACGGTTGTAGTATTAGGACCCGCCACGAAATAAGTGGTGCAACTTTGCCAATACAGCAGGGGCAATCCTGATACAGTTATTTCGTTGCGGGTCCTTACATCACACATCAGACGTGTTGATCGACCAGGATGGGGTTGCCGTCCGNGTCGACGGCCATAAAATGCGCGGNGCCAGTCGTGCCCTCATCGGCCTCGCTCACCAGCGACACGCCCTGCGCCTTGAGCTNGCGCTGCTGGCGCACGTCGGTGAAGGTGGCCAGTTGTTGGGCGCTGCTGTCCCAACCCGGGTTAAAGGTCAGGATGTTTTTGTCGAACATGCCCTGAAACAGGCCGATGACGTGATTGCCATTCTTCATGATCAGCCAATTCTGGGAGGGATCACCACCGAAGGCCCGGAAGCCGAACTTCTCATAGAAGCTCCGTGAGGCTTCGAGGTCCCTGACCGCCAGGCTGATCGAAAACGCCGAGTTCCATGCGCTGCTCCTTTGGTAGGTGGAATGCAATGCGTTGCTACCGTGACGAATGAGCCGCCATTGAGGTAAATGCCGCTGGGTATGAACACAATGTAATGGCCGTTACTTTATATGATTCGGCATGGGATGTCAAATCATCGTTAGAGGGACTGGAGATTAGGATCGAGGGTTGGGGGATCACGCAGGACTGTCAGTCGCGATAGAGTAGATTGATGACCTTGAAGCTCAGGCGTTCGCCGTTGACCTGCATCTCGTGCAGGGGGCGGATGACCACGCCTTCGGCGGTGGCGCCGTTGGCGTAGGTGCGCTCGGCATAGTGGCGCAGCGCTTCGTCGTCCGGCAGGTCGAAGGCTTCGCCGATTTCCACGACATCGACCAGCGGCAGGCCCAGGCCCTGCGCCAGATCTCGCAGCTCGCCGAAATCGAGATAGTGCCGCTCAGTGATGTGCCAGGCGCTGAACACCCGCAGGTCGACCTGCTTCAAGCCGAGGCGGTTCTTCTGGATGCCTGGACCGACGATCTCGAACTGTACGGCGACCGGCAGGCGCTGCTCAGCCAGGCCATATCTGCGCACGAGCTGCCAGATAGCGGTGTCGGGGCCGTCCCTTAGCTCGTAGTTGCGCGAGCAGGCCCGCACCGTGCCGTCTTCGTCCCAGAAGATGGTGCCACTGCTGCCGTCGACTTTGAGCGTGGCATAGAACGGCTGGCCGCGCAGCGCCTCGACCATTTCGGGCACCGCCTGGAAGTTGGGTTCGTCGGTCTTGGGAATGAACGACGGGAAGCGGCCGCGAATCTCACCGCCGATGTTGGCCGGCAGTGGTTTTTCGTACTTGGTCACGCCGGCCTGGATGGTGATGTCGGCGCCGACGGCGAGGCCCTGGGTGTCTTCAGTCAGGGGCATGATCAGGCATTCGCTGGGCACGCCGCGCAGGCGTACCATGCGGATGCGCCAGTGGCGCGCTTCCAGGAAGGCAAACCGCTCGACCTGTGGCAGCAGCGCATCTTGCAGGTAGACCTCGCACACGGCGCCGACCGTAAACTGGTCTTTCACGGCTGTGCCGCGCCAGCGGCCACCNNCGCCGCAGACGACTTCCAGGCTTTCGATGCGGTCGGCTTCAGGGATAGGGTAGATTTGGACAACCTGACCGATGTAGGCCAGACCGGTGCTGAGGTCGTCGCCGGTGGTTGGTGGGCTGAGTGGTTGATCTTCTGTCACTGCATTCACCTCCTGAATGCCTCATCTGCAGTAGTCTCCTCAAGGGTCGCTTCGGCGGGCAGCGGATGTGACCGGAGGAAAAGGGCAAGACTCACGGTCAAATCCTGGACGGCGGCAGTTCAACCGCAGCACCCATGCCCGAATTCATGCGGTTACCCGACCTGCCGGCTGCTCATCCATCGGCCTAACTGGCCCATGCGCTGGGTAGACCACTGCAGCACCCTTTTCGCGCAGCAGTTGCCATGATGCCAGCGCCACGGGGTTGTCGTACGCGTACACTTCCGACGGCAGATCACCCGTGAAGACTGAGCCATCGTCGAGCAGCAGCGAGACGCAGTGCTCGGAGTGCCCCGGCGTGGGCACGATTTCGCCATGGATGCCGATATCGGCCAGCAGCGTGCGGCTCTGTGCGAACCCGATGACGACGTTGCCATCGGGGGTAATGTCCACGTAGCGGTCCGCCGGTTTGGTCCAGGCCTGCATGAGCGGGATGGCCGCGACTTGCACGTCGAGGACCAGCAGCGGCACGCCGGCCAGCTTCATCTCCTGTGCCAGCCCGGCGTGGTCGATGTGGTAGTGTGTGGCAAGGGCGTAGCGGATTTCGTTGAGTGGAATGCCCATGCGCCGAAGGTTGGCCTGCAGCGTGCCCAACGTCCCCGGCCAGCCAATGTCGACGAGCAGACGTGAGCGGCCGGCGCTGATCACCCAATAATGGGTGGAGCGGTAGCCGACGTCGACGATGGTGATGGGATCGCCTGGTTTCACTTCTGCTCCACGACGACGAGTCTTTGCGCGGTTTGGTTGAACCCTCTCAAAATACGCGCAGACTCCCACTTGTTGGCTGCACGCTGCGTTGGGCGTTTCTGTAATTGTATCAAGTGGGTAACTTGCTGGCCGTTTCTACGGCAAAAACCGGTTTCTCTAGAAACTGCGACCCACTGCCCTGAACCGAGCCGCAGCACGGCCCGGTTCAGGCGCAGCTGACAGCCTACTTGCGCCAGTAATTGTTGGCCGCGGCGACCGTCTGGAAGTTGATGGCGACGACCTGGGATGCGGCAGTCAGTGCTTCCGCATCCTCCGCNNGCTCGGGGCGCAGCCGCTTAAGTACGTCGGTGTCGGGCTGGGTGTACTTGACGCCACGCCGACTCAGCGTGATGGCGAGTTCGAATCCCGCCTGCGGTGTGTCGGTGATGAGTGTGGTGAGCCATGTTTCGGTCATTGGTCGAGTCTCCTGCTGTGAAAGTTTCTAACGCAACACGGCCAGGTTGCCGTGTCAGTGAACTGCGGTCCTCGAAAAGAGGTTGAGAATCACAACTCCCGCCATGATCAGCGCAATGCCAATGAGGCCTGGCAGATCGAGCTTCTGGCCATACACAAGCCACGCCACCGCGGTGATCAGGACGATGCCGACGCCGGACCAGACCGCGTAGGTGATGCCAACCGGGATCGTGCGCAGCGTCAGTGACAGAAAGTAGAAGGCTACGCCATAACCAACCACCACGACGATCGATGGCCAGAGCCGGGTGAAACCGGCGCTGGCTTTCAGAAAAGAGGTGGCAATCACTTCTGCCACGATCGCGAGCATGAGAAAGCCCCAGTTCATCACAACCCTCGCGGCCGGTAAGGCCATCCAATACGATGTGCGTCTGTAACCACTCAGGCTGGCTCTAAGAAACCGGGTTTTTGTCTCGCAGACCAGAGTCATGGCGCGATGAAAGGCCGTTGTACAGACGAGAACCATGCTCGCACGAGAAAAACCCGGTTTCTGACCGGCTGGCTGAGCAGTCATGTGCGTCTTCCCTCACCCTGGGCGGCCATCGACGCGCGGCGCAGTGAGCCGGGGCAGGTACGNCGCCGAAAACACGGCGTAACCGACCGACCACAGAAGCCCTGAGAGCAGCACCCAGGTGATGATCAGTGACGGCGCGAGCAGCGGCGCGACNNCACGCACCAGGGCCGCGCCCAGCACCAGCGCGTAGCTGGCGATGTCCCAACGGTCGGCGATGAGCGGCCGGCCGGTGTGCCCACGNNCGGTACGCGTCATCATGGCGATCGTCAATCCGCCGATGGCGCCGGCCGTGAGCGTGCGTTGCGACTGGCAGGGCACGGCTCGACCTCGCCCAANCATGCGCAGCACAAAGTACACGGGGATCCACACGTAACCGGCGTGCAGTATCCACACGATCGGCGTCTTGAGCGTGCGCCACGGCTGCCAGAGCGCCAGCCGCGCGGTGTGGGCGACCGCCGCCACCGCGAGGATTGCCGCGAGGACGACGCTGTTGATCCCCACCATGTCCGCGGCGAGCAGCGCCAACACCGCACCGAGGGCCAGCCGCTCGAGCCATGGCAACCGNNGCGCACGCACCCCACGCACGCCGTTGCTGGTGAACATCGGAATCACGCGTCCGCCCATCACCGCCATGATGAAGAGCACCAGATCCAACCCGACCCTGATGCCGAGCCATGGCGCAACGGTGATCACGCCGGCCACAGCGAGGTAGACGAGCAGCGCCGCCACCGCGGCCATGACGAGCAGGGCGATGAAGAAGTAGTTGCGCTGGTTACGCGCCGCCAGCAACGCGCGGCCCAATCCGACCGCGACCGCGAGCGGGAACGCCGCGTTGACGAGCGCGGCGACCCACGGCGTGATTGGCAGGAACGAAACCACACGCCCGGCCACCCACAGCGCNNGAAGCGCGGCGAGCGCACGGCCGGTTGGCATCGGCTGGTTGGTCCAGTTGCGGCCCGCGGTCAACAAGAAGCCGGCGATCACCGCNNACGCGAAGCCAAACAGCATTTCGTAGGCATGCCCCAGCGAGCCAGCGAACAGCCGCACGGGGAGGATACCCGTATACTGCAACGCCCACAGCGCGACCGACAGCGCCGCGTACAGGCTGGCGCCAAGGTAGAATGGGCGAAAGGCCAGACGCCACAACGGCGCGGGCTGCGGCAGGGCGGGCGTGCTGGGCGCATGATCGAACAGTGGGTGTAGCGGTTGTATGGACATTCGGCAAGAGTATAGCAGTGCGGGCAAGAATGGTCAAGCAGGCTGCCGCACGGGGACAGCTCAACCGGCCGCCGCCTCTGGGGCACACGGCTTCGACCAGGCCGCCAGTACCCAGGGCAGCATGGCAAAGAGACCGATCAATGCCAGGTCGTCCGCGCCCCGCTGCAAGCTGCTGGCGATCATGCCCAGCCCGGTCACTGCGTAGGCCACCACCGCCTGCCGGTCGAAGCCGGGGTCGGGCGATGTACCCCGCTCACCGCGGATCAGCAGGTAGAGGACAAAGGTGGTGAAGACCGTCAGCCACCAGCCCCAGAAGTTCTGCAGCGGGATACCGAAGTATGCGCCATCGGTATCCCACACCCAGTGCCCGCCAGCCACCATGATGGGGTCCATGATCAGATCCCACGCGGTCATTACCAGGCCGCCGACTGCGGCCACGGTCAAGAGCCGCCACCCGCGCCGTCCACGGCCGGCGGGGGCCACCAGCCGGTCGGCGACCACGAAAGAGGNGTAGCTCATCATGAACCAGGTCAGCGGGATCAGGTAGGGCACCAGCCCCAGGAATTTGGGGCCGAGTTTGGTGGTGTAGTGGTAGGNGCCGTACACCCAGCCGGTAGCCACACCGACACTCTCGAACAGCAGGCTGACCCCGATGACCAATACCAGCAGGGTCAAGGCGCCACGCCAACGCTCACGCTGACCGGCATGCAGCAGGGCAAAGGCCATACCGGCCAGCGGGGCGATTAGCAGCGCAAANNAACTGAAGATCGAACTGACCGTCAACAGGGTGTACAGCACCAACAGGCCGAGGGTGATGCGACGTAAGGGCATGTCTCCTCCTTCACAGCCAATGTCTGCCCGGCGATTCATCCGCTGGCGGCCGCGTCGCCCTTCGACGATTTCAGGGCGAACGGAAAAGCCTGCCCGTCCGCGGGCACTATCGCTCTGCCAGCAGTTTGTCGGAGAGACCTTGTTTGCGTGAACGCAGCCCCGACATGCTGTGCCACGACTGCTGTCGGCTACCACATGTTGTGCCGCGCCTGCTTGTAAGGTGGTCTCCCCGACAAACTGCCAGGGGCGGTTTTTCACAACTTCACGGGCCGTGAAACGGCGCCATGAACGGCCCCGCCAGCGCGGCCCGCAGTTCAGCCAGCACCATGGCTGTGGCGCCCCACACCTTGTGCCCCTCGAAGTCGAAAAAGGGCACCTCTACTTCCATTCCCCGCAATTCCCACGTTTCGACGTGCAGGCTGTCGTCGCTCAACAGCCACGACACCGGCGCCTCCAACACCTCGGCAACCTCGTACGGGCTGGGAACAAAAGTTGGATGGCAGGGTCGGAACGCAACCACCGGGTAGATCCGGTAATCGCTGGGCGGGATGTACAGCGGCGTCAGAACGCCCAGCACCTCGGTACCCGCGATCGGAATGGCCAGCTCTTCGTTGCCCTCGCGCAGGGCGGTNNGTGCACGAAGTCGCGATCCTCCGCGNNTCACGGCCCCGCCGGGGAACGAAATCTGCCCACGGTGGTTGGGCAGCGCCTCGCTGCGCCGGGTGAGCACCAGGCACAGTTCGTCGTTGCACGGGTAGAACAGGATCAACACGCCGCCCTCGCGTGGCCGGTGAAACGGGTTCATCCCACGTTCCATCCCCGGCCGTGGCCGCGGCATCATCCACATCTGGGCCTCGACGCCCGGCAGCGGCCGCTGTAAGGCCGCACGCAGCGTCTCCACACTAATCGATTGAACTGCGACATTCATGCTGGTTCTATCCTGCTGGCGGCTGACACCGGCTCGGCCGGCACGAAGTGCGGCGGCTTGCACGGGCAGCTGCACAGCCGACCCACTAGTTCACCGGACCGAAGTACCCGGCTACGAGCCGTACGTCGATGATGTTGAGTGTCCCATCCCCTACGCCGTTGTTGTTGACGTCGTAGATGTAGTTGAAATAGCCGTTGCTCCAGAACTGCTGCACGCCCTGCACCGTCACGCTGATGTCGCTGACATCCACCTGGCCGTTGCAGTTCATGTCGGCGAAGAAACAGTTGACCTGCACTTGCTGGGAAAAGAACGGGCCCCAGTTGTTGCCCACGTCCTTGCCCCGCACCAGCGCCAGGTAGCGCCCACGCCCGGCCCGTCGTGCTGACCGTGGCCTGCACATTTTCGATGGTCGAGTTGAACGAACCGTCCGCAGGGGCCATAGCCGCGCCGGTTCCCGGCGCGCCGGGGACGGCGCCCGCGGCACCAGGTAGTACTCGGCCGCAGCAATGGCCTGGTTACCGTTCTGCGTATCGTTGATCTGGGCCGTCAGGTTGAACGACGCGCCGGCGTTGACCGCGGCCGGCGTGGCAGTNNCACGTTGCGCGTCAGGGCCGAACACACGCTGGTAGGGCAGGTCGGAGATGCGCGCGGCGTACTTCAGGGCCGGCAGCATGGCGTTGATGATCCCCGGCAACGAACTGCAGGGGTGAANGAAGTCGTTGCCGTCGGTTTCGATGACGTACGCGGGGATACCCAACTCACCGTAGGCCCAGTCACGCGTATTGCCGCTGACCGGATAGAGCGCGTTCTGCCAGGGGTAACCGTTGTAGGTGCCCATCTTGGCCGCGATGGCCTGCAACTGGGCCGCGTTCGGGGCTGGATTGGTCGTCCAGCCCCACGGCACGAGAATGGTGCGGGCGTAGTTGTGCAGGTTGATCAGAAAACCGGTGGTGGTGAGCGGGGCCGGGTCATTGTCGTTAGGGCCACGCTGGTCGGGAATGATGGAACGCACGAAATTCTCGTAGGCCACGATTTCTGGTTCCGAGCCGGCCGCTGGTCCCCGGTAGTCCTGATCGCAGACGTAGTCGCTGTGGCCGCTGGAGTCCCACTTGAAGATGTGGTTGCGGTTCAGATCGATGCCGTACTGGCTGTATGAGGACGGCGGCCAGCCGCATGCGCTGGGCCCGGNAATGCTGTTATTCCCGTTCTTACGCCAATACCAGGGTTNGCCGTTGAAGGGCGGCGTGACGCCCATCTCCGTCAGGTAGCGCCCGTCCGGGTTGCTGGTCAGCACGACGTAGACCTCGCGCTGGTCGAGCAGCCAGGTGGTGTCGGGGTCGACGCCGTAACCATCGACGAGCATCTCGATGAAGGACTTCGCCAGTTCTGGGGTCGGTATCTCGCGNNCGTGGATGCCGCCATCGACGAAGAAGCGGCCCTGTTTGGGGCCGGCCGCGCTTTCGTTGGTNNCACGCACCACCCACAGGTCGAAACCGGGGACGGTCTGGCCACCCGTCGTGGTACAGCCGCCCTGCTGCTTGCACCAACTGTCGCCGTAGTCGATCGNCTCGATGAAGTTGGGGTGGGCGGCGGCGTAGGTCTGCAGCCAGGCGTACAGATCGTTCAGGCGGTTGTAGCAGGCCGGCCAGACAGCGGGCAGGTCGGGCGCCGGGCCGATCACGGTCAGTGAGTATCCCAGGCTGTGCAGGTGATCGATTTCGGCCTGCGTCAGGATGACCCGCGCNNCGCCGGCTTCGAGCATCTCGGCCCACTCGGGGATGAGTTTACTGAGCGCCGCGGCCTGGGCGCCATCGCTGACGGCTAATTCGACATAAAAACGGGCCGCACGTTCCGGCCCGGTGGGCGGCGGCGTTTCAGGGCCGGGCGCGCCCGCGCGCCAGGGGAAACAGCGACACAACGACCAGAACGGCCAGGAAATGAAAAACCGTGCGCATTCCTTCTCCTATCGAAAGCCTCGCGGGCGGGTGAGGAGTCTGCACTCCCGGTGCGAACTCCCGTTGCGTGACGGGTCAGTGTTGTACGCCCACAGGGGCGCACCGCGCTGGCCGCGTGTTCTGCCGGAAGCGTGCGGTCACCGGCCGCACGCGCTGAGAGCCGATCCGCATATCCCGGCCGACATGCCAGAATGTCGCCATTACGCGGCTATGCGGACAGGCGCTCAAATTTTGCCCAGGCCCGCGCCACGCTGTCCAGGGGGCTGACCTTGACCTGGATGTCGGCCAGGTTGCCCTGTTCATCGATGATGAAGTGGCTGCGAATGATGCCCATATACTTTCGGCCGTACATCGACTTTTCGCCCCACACGCCGTAGGCTTCGGCCACTGTGTGATCGCTGTCGACGAGCAGCAGAAAGGGCAGGTTGTGTTTGGTCTTGAACTTGCGGTGCGATTGGGCGTCGTCCGGGCTGATGCCCAGGACCACCGCGTTCTTCTCTGCGATCTGCGGGTAGGCATCGCGGAAGCCGCAGGCCTGGGTGGTGCAGCCGCTGGTGTCGTCCTTGGGGTAAAAATAGAGCACGACCCGCCGGCCGCGGAAGTCGGACAGGCGTACGGTCGTGCCCTCGTCGCTGGGCAGGGCAAAATCGGGGCGGGGCCCCAATCTGTAGTGGTGTTGTCGTCATGCAGTTCTCCATTGATCATTGACTTGGACGGTTGACCTATTATAGCCCCGAAGACACCTAACCCCAAAACATTGACGCTCCCCGACATTCGTAATACAATGCCGCAGCAGTTCCGATTCCCCGCGTCTCTCGGCAACACCGGAAACGAAGGTCGTTGTTGTCCCGACGCCAGATCGGTCGACGACGACTGCCTGACTGAGAAAGACTGATGCGCATGTTGGACAGCTGCGACACACAGCCCTTCGACCACCCCCACCGGATCACGCTGCGCGCGGACCACTGGGGCGCTGGCTGATGTTTGGCCGGCCGACGCGTGTCGTCAGTGCGCAGCGCAGCGCCGAGGTGCTGCCCGCGCTGCGTACAGTCCTGGCAGCGGTCGAAACGACGGGCTGTCACGCGGTGGGTTTCGTTGCCTACGAAGCCGCGTCGGCCTTCGATCGGGCGCTGGTGACGCACGCACCGACCGGGTTTCCACTGCTGTGGTTTGCGCTGTGCCCGGCGCCCGCCGGCTCGATGCCCTGCCGGCCGCGCCGGCCGCGCCTGGCCNNGACCCTCGCCTGGACACCCACCATCTCGCCGGCCGCCTATCGCCAGGCCATTACCACCATCCACCAGCATATCGGGCGCGGCGATACCTACCAGGTCAACTTCACCTATCGCCTGCGCAGCCAGATCGACCTCGATCCGTGGACGTTCTTCTTGCAGGTGGCGCACGCCCACGATCCACCCTACGGCGCGTTCATCGATACCGGTGCGTGGGCGGTCTGCAGCCTGTCGCCNCGGCTGTTCGTCGAACTGCGGGATACGACGATCGAGTCGCGCCCTATGAAGGGCACCATGCCACGCGGCCTGTGGTACGACGACGACCAGAACAAGGCAGCGGCCCTGCGCGCGTCAGAGAAAGACCGCGCCGAAAACGTCATGATCGTCGACATGGTGCGCAACGACCTCGGGCATGTATCCGAGATCGGCAGCGTCCAGACGCCNCGGCTGTTTGCCCTCGAGCGTTACCCCACCGTCTGGCAGATGACTTCCACCGTACGGGCGCAGACGGCGGCCCCGCTGGATCGAATTCTGTCGGCCATCTTNCCCGCGGCTTCGATCACCGGGGCGCCGAAACGACGCACCATGCGGCTCATCACTCAGCTGGAATCGACGCCGCGCCGCATCTACACCGGTGCGATCGGCTTCATTGCGCCCGATCGACGCGCGCAGTTCAACGTCGCGATCCGCACCGTGCTGATCGACAAACACCGCGGCCAGGCCGAGTACGGCGTCGGCGGGGGCATCGTCTGGGACTCGCACACTGAGGGCGAATGGGCCGAGAGTCAAGTCAAAGCCCAGGTGCTGCACACCGCGGCCNNGGCGTTCGACCTGCTGGAGACCCTGCGCTGGACGCCCGCTGAGGGTTATTGGCTGCTCGACCTGCACCTGGCGCGCCTTGCCCAGTCGGCCGACTATTTCGGCCGGCGCATCGACCTGGCACGCGTGCGGCATGAGCTGGGCCGGGCGCTGAACCAGCTGCCCGCTGCCCCGCACAAGGTGCGATTGCTCGTCAGCCGGACCGGCGCCTGCCAGGTGCAAATCCACCCGCTCGAAGCGGCCCCAACCGACGTGCCGCAGATCCACCTCGCACGCGCNCCNATCGACGTACGCGACCCATTCCTGTACCACAAAACGACGAACCGCCGGGTCTATGACGCGGCGNNGGCCTCCTGCCCGACCGCCGCTGACGTACTGCTCTTCAACGAGCAGGGCCAGGTGACCGAATCGACGATTGCCAACGTCGTGGTGGACCTCGACGGCCGCCTCTGCACACCNCCCGTGTCCTGCGGCCTGCTCGCCGGCGTCTACCGACAGTGGCTGCTGGCGCAGGGGCAGATCCACGAGCAGGTCCTGACCACCGCCGACGCCATGACCAGCCCGCATGTTTATCTGATCAACTCCGTACGCGGCATGTGGCGGGTACGGGGAGTGGGGGATGGGGGAGTGGGGGATGGGGGAGTGGGGGATGGGGGATAGGAGGATAGGGGATCGGGGATGGGGACCGTGCGGGCCTACCGGCCGGGCGACTTGCCCAGCCTGTACGTGATCTGCCGGCGGACGGGCGATAATGGCGCCGACGCCACGACGCTCTACCGCGATCCAACGCTGTTGGGCCATTACTACGTTGCGCCATACGCGCGGCTGGAGCCAGACCTCTGTTTTGTGCTGGAGCAGCAGGGCGCTGTGACCGGGTACATCCTCGGTACACGTGATTCCAGCCGGTTTGCGGACCGCTGCGCACGGGAGTGGTTTCCNCCAGCCTGGGCGCGTTATCCCCTGCCCGCCGCGGACGACGTATCGCCAGATGCCGCGTTGATCCGCCTGTTCTATCAGGCGACGCCGGCCGATCCGCTGTGGGCCGAGTACCCCGCCCACCTGCACATCGATCTCCTGCCGGTCGCCCAGGGGCAGGGCTGGGGGCGTGCCCTGATGGCCAGGTTTCTCGCGCAGCTGCGCGGCCAATGTGCAGGGTGTGCACCTGGGTGTGGCCACCGCCAACCCGGCGCCATCGCCTTCTACACCCGGATGGGCTTCGACACACTGCGCGCCGACGAAGAGACGCAGGTTCTTGGACTGCGGTGGGCGTAGGCAGAAACCGTAGGTCACGGCGCCGCGGTAACCTACGGGGCCGGACGTATCAGCAGCGCGCAGGGAACCCAGAAACTGTCGTAGCCCGCGGCCGGTGCATCGGCGCGACTACGGTAGCGCAGACCGGTCGATGAGCCGCCGTCCAGGTTGACCGCGTGCACGATACCCATGTCCGATGCGAGCAGAAACTGCGCGAGGCTGGCCAGGCTCACCCCGCCAATATCGACCAGGAAGATGATCCGCCCCTGATCGTCCTGCGCAACCACGGTGCGTGCGTCCGGGTTGGCCGCGTCCAGACGTGACACCGGGGTGCGGTTGCGCACCAGCATCGGCCAGCCCTGCACCCCCAGCCGCACCGGGCCGGGCTGGGCGGCTGGCGCGGTTTGCACCCACCCCTTGTGGTCATCGACCAGCAGTACGCCGCCCCACTGCGGCCGCAGGGTCGACAGCACGCCCTCCGGCCCCGCCAGCAACCCGATGGCATGGTTTTGCTGTTGCTCATCGGTGAAATAGAACCCGCAGTTGACCGCCGCCAGCGCTGAACTGTTGCGCAGCCAGCCATCGACCGTGCGCGCCGCGTTCGGATCGGTGGTGTAGGCGACGGCGAAGTCGACCGCCGCTGGCGCCAGCCGCAGCGCCGTCATCGCCCGGTCGGCGACGTAGGTGCGAACCTCGGCGCCGGGGAACAGCGGCTGCCAACCGCTGTCGCGCACGGGCGCCATATCCGGTGTGATGGTCGGCGTTACGATCAGTCGTGGGCGCCGTCGTCGTGGGCACCGCGACGGCGGGTACCACGATGGTGCGGTCCCCGCCGGGTGGCTCTGCCGCGGCACGCGGCCAGGCTCAGCGCCAGCAGGCAGCCGATGATCCACCACCGCGCATGGCGGTAAACAGGCGACCGGGTGGCATGACGTATAAGTTGCATGAGTCTCTTCACCGTGTATCGGGATGGTCGAGTATCATCGTCATGTAACTACTCGGGCTGGCCCCAGAGAAACCGGGTTTTTGTCTCGCAGACCAGCAGGGTCATGGCGCGATGAAAGGCCGTTGCACAGACGAAAATCACGCTCGCACGCGAAAACCCGGTTTCCAGTCATGTCGTCATTCGCTCGCCGTTGGTGCGGGGGCGGGCGAGGGCGCAGCGGCCGGCGCAGCAGGCCGAAGCCGCACAGCTGCGCGCAGACCACGAACACCAGGCCGCTGGAGATGGTCACCGCCGCGGCCCGTAGCAGCAGGGCGGCGAAACCGGTACCCAGCGTCGCCGCCAAGGCCCTCCANNCGGCCCATGCCACCGCCATGGCCGCCAGCGTCGCCGGCAGCAGGCGCAGCAGGTGACCGATGAGCCGCCGNNCACCGCAAGGCTGTGATGCCGCACGACCAACACCAGNGCCGAGCAGCAGGGTGGAGATGACCGAAATCGCCGACAGCGCCAGGGCCAGCCCGGCCGCCCCCAAGACCCGGCTCAACACGCCAGCCAGTACCAGGTAACTGCCCAGGGTCACNNGACCAGCACCCACAGCGGTGAACGCACGTCCTGCCGCGTGCAGCGCCTTGAGCAGAATGGCCCCGATGCCGGCGGTGGTCAGCCCGAGGGCGTAACCCGCCAGCAGCTGTGCGGTCTGCGTCGTATCGGCCGCACTGAACGCCCCACGCTGGTACAGAATCGCCACCCACAGGCGACTGGCGCCGACCAGCCAGGCCGTACACAGCAGCAGGGGTGGCAGCGTCATGCGCAACCCGTCCGATAGCGTCCGGCGAAAGTCGGTGGGATGGTCACTCAGGGCCGCCAGGCGCGGAAACAGCACGACCGCCAACGAACCGGCCACCAGGANAGAGGGCAGCGTCGAGGCCTTTGNCGCCAGGGTCAAGCGGGCAACGACGCCCTCGCCCAGGCGTGATGCAAACGTGCGCTCGATCAACGTGACCACCTGCGCCAGGCTGGCGTAGACCAGCAGTGGCATGGCCAGGACGCCGGCCCGCCGCAGCGGGGTAGCCAACCAGGCCGGCCGCCCCACCGCTGGCAGACCGGTGTAGGGGCGCCGCCACGCGGCGGCCAGGAGCGGCAGCAGCACCAACAGCTCCAGACCCATGGCCAGTGCCATGACCAGGGCTAACAGGCCGATGTCGGCGCCGGGCACGCGGGCCAGTACCACCAGGGCCGCCAAACTGCTGAGGGCGGGCACGAAGGCCGGCCAGGCAAAGCGCTGGTGCGCATTGAGCAGCACGCCCACGACGCCCGCCAGCACCAGGCACAGCGCACCCGGCAGCAGGAACTGCAGCGCCTGCACCGTCAAACGCTGAGTGGCGGCATCGAACCCGGGCAGTATCACCGGCACCCAACGCGGCAGCGACACGACCGCCAGACCCGTGACCACGCCCAACACCAGCAGCGTACCGGTCAGTACATGGATCACAAAGCGGCGCGCCCGGCTNNGGCGGCGGCTGTGCAGTTCCAGGTACACCGGCACCACGGCCGGCGCGAGTGTGCCGACGACGAGCATCTGCTGCAAGATCGTGGGCGCCAGGAGGGCCGTGAAGAGGGCGTCGGTCGCCGGGCCTGCGCCGTACTGCGCCGCCAGCACCGCATCGCGCAGGTAGTTCAGCGCGTTGGCGCCCAGCGTCAAGACCAGCACCACGATGGCGGGGCGCTGCACGCTGTAGGCCATCGTTCATTTTCCTCGCGGCCGGGGCGCCGCACCGGCGAGAGCCAGGGTGATGCCGGACCGCCAGCGCGCTGCCCCGGCACTGACCCGCGGCGTCCCGACACGCGCCAGCAGTTTGTCGGAGCGAGTTTGTTCGTGTGAACGCAGCCACAACATGTTGTACCACGATCGCTGCCGGCTACTGCATGTCGCGCTGCGTCTACTTACAAGGCGATCTCTCCGACAAACTGCCAGGGCGATTCCGGTGGTCACGACGAAATGCCCAGTGGGGGCAGGTCGGCGGCTGCCAGGTTTTCGGTCACCTGGGCCGGGGTTTTGGCCCNCGCAATGACCGTGCTGACGGCCGGGTGATCCAGGGCAAAACGAATGGCGACCTGGGCCGGCGTGGCCCCCGCCACGGGGATGCTCTCCCGCAGGAGGTGCGCGGCGAGCAGGCGCTGGTGGAGGTATTCGGTGGGCCAGCGGCTGCGGTGATCCTGTACGGCGAAGGTGCTGCCGGGCTGGTAGCGGCCGGCGAGCAGGCCACTGGCCAGCGGCTCGCGNNCGATGACCCCGATATTTGCCGCCTGCGCCGNCGGAAAGAGCGCCTGCGCAACGTCGCGGTCGAGCAGGTTGTACACCACCTGCACGGCGTCGATATGACCGCTGGCGATAGCGGCGTGCCCCTCGGCCGCGTCGTGGATCGAGACGCCACAGAAACGAATCTTGCCGGCGGCCTTGAGGTCGGCGAGCACGGTCCACGTCTCGTCGGCAGCCAGGACGGCCAGGCTGGGGTTGTGCAGCTGGTAGAGGTCGATCACGTCGCTCTGCAGGCGGCGCAGGCTCTGTTCGCAGGCGAAGCGGATGTAGCCGGCGGCAAACGAGAGACTGTGCGTCACCGGTAGAACGGCGCCGGGGGCAAAACTGCTGAGCGGCTGGCCCAGGTAACGCGCCAGGTGTGGCTCCAGGGCGGGGTCGATGGCGCGGTTGTAGAAATTGGCGCCCACCTTGGTGGCGAGCGTTACGTGGGCGCGCTGGCCCGTGCTGGCCAACACCTCGCCCAGCAGGCGCTCGCTGTGGCCGTGGCCGTAGACGTCGGCGGTATCGAAGAAGGTGCAGCCCAGCGTCAGCGCCTGTTGAATGGCNNCGCGCGACGTGGCGTCGTCGGTTGGCCCGTAGCTGTTGCCGTAAGCCGCGCCGCCCACGGCCCACGCTCCAAAGCCCACCGCCGAGACGCGCAAACCGGTACGGCCGAGTAGTCGGTATTCCACAGGTGATTTGGCAACCTCGCTGAGATTGTACCATAGGTGGGGAAAGTGGGTAGTGGGGAGGGGGAGAGAGGGGGAGGGGGAGAGAGGGGGAGAGAGGGGGATGGGGAGAGAGGGGGAGAGAGGGGGAGAGAGGGGGAGAGGGGGAGAGGGGGATGAGGGAGAGGGGGAGAGAGGGAGGGGGAGGGTGCGGTGAGTCATTGGTGGGCTTTGGTGAATCGCGGTGTTCTTTGTTATAATGAAAACAGTGTTGTTGATTCTCACTGCACGTGAAAGAAGGAGCTTTGTATGACCACAGACACGGCGACGATCGAGAGCCTGATTGTGAAGCTGGGCAAAGGCCACAGCGGACCCGGCGCGCATGCACGCGATGAGTTGGTCAAGATCGGCTCTGCCGCAGTACCGTACCTGGTCGCGGCGACACGCGACCAGGATTCCCAACGTCGCTGGGAAGCGGGTAAGGCGCTGGGCGGCATGGGTGACGGCCGCGCGGTGCCGGCCCTGGTGGCGATGCTCGAGGATAAAGATTCGGGCAACCGCTGGGTTGCTGCCCACGGTTTGGGTACGATGGGCAAACCGGCGGTCGTAGCTGTCATGCAGGCCTTGATCGATCGGGCCGGTTCGGTGTGGCTGCGCGATGGCGCCCACCACGTGCTGCACGATATGGCCGGATCCTACCTGGGGAGCACGATCGCCCCAGTTTTGCAGGCGCTCGAGCAGAGTGACGCCGAGAGCCTGGCGCCCATCGCGGCGCACGAAGCGCTGCTCAAACTGGGGGCGTAACCCCATCACATGATGAGGTGCGCGACGCCCCACGTGCGGCCGAAGTCGCGCGGCTCAAGCTGGGGCGTAGCCCCATCACATGACGGGAGGTGCGCGACGTCCCACGTGCGGCCGAAGTCGCGCTCTCAAGCTGGGTGCGTAGCCCCGTCACATGACGGGAGGTGCGCGACGTCCCACGTGCGGCCGAAGTCGCGCGGCTCAAGCTGGGGCGTAGCCCCACCACATGACGGGAGGTGCGCGACGTCCCACGCGGCCGAAGTCGCGCGGCTCAAGCTGGGGCGTAGCCCCACCACATGACGGGAGGTGCGCGACGTCCCACGCGCCGAAGTCGCGCTCTCAAACTGGGGCGTAGCCCCATCACATGACGAGAGGAGTAACGATGGCGACAGAAGACCGGAAACAGACGACCGGGCAGGGGATCCGAACCCGGCGGCGGATGATCCGCTGGATAGGCTGTTGGGCCAGCCAGGGCGGTGGTGGCGCACCCCAAGCCAGCGCGAACGCTGAGCGCGCTGGTGGTGCGCGGGCGGGCGGCCAGCCAGATTTGGGTGCGCTGCTCGGTGGCCTGCTGGGCGGGGGCGGCACGCCGACCAGCGGTGAGAACGCCCTGGGTGCGCTGCTCGGCGGCCTGGGTGGGCCGGGCGCGGCGCCGGCGAGTGGCGGCGCCGACCTGGGTGCGCTGCTCGGCGGCCTGTTGGGCGGCGGCGCTGGCCAGGGCGCAGCCAACCCGGAGGACCTCGTATCGGCCCTGCTGGGTGGCGGACAGAGCGGCGGCGGCGCGTTGGGCAGCCTGCTGGGTGGCCTCCTGGGTGGCGGCGGCGCCCCGGGCAGCGGCGTGACCGCGTCCGGCGGCATGTCTCAGGCCTTGATCCAGGCCGCACTGGCCTTCTTGATGCAGGCCCTGGCCAACCCACAACGCAGCGGCGTCGGTACCACAGACGTCATGACCCGCCTCAATGACGGCACGCTGAACGCCGATTACCTGCGACAGTCCGGCCTGGCTGCGCAGTTCGGCCAGGAGGCCAACATCGACGAGGACACCGCAGCCCAAACCCTCACCGCCGCGCTGCGTGCCCTCGGCGAACAAGCCGGCTGAACACGGGTTATGGTAACCAACCAGACGCACGTTCTGGAGAGGTAACCACTAAGAGCCTATCCGAATAACCGTCACAGGGCAACACTGTGGCGCGTTTTCCGGGTTATTCGGATAGGCTTTAAGGCTGGCTCAATGAAACCGGGTTTTTGTCTCGTAGACCAGGGTCATGGCGCGATGAAAGGCCGTTGTACAGACGAGAACCTTGCTCGCACGAGAAAAACCGGTAGTACTAGAGTCAACCGTCCCTACGGGACGGGCGCGTATCCCACGCGGCATGGGCTAAAGTCGGGCGTCCCTACGGGACGCGATCTCGCGCTATGCCTTCCGCCCTACCAGAGCGTTCAACATTCGTCATCGACCGTACCGCGCCCCGTAGGGGCGCATGAATTTAGCCTCGGTGTGCACACGCGTTCTCGATCGTCCCGTAGGGACGCATGAATTGAGACTCGATGCACACGTTTTCGCGCCCGTCAGGGTGTTCGTCCCTGGAGTCAACCGTCCCTACAGGACGGGCACGTATCCCACGCGGCATGGGCTAAAGTCGGGCGTCCCTACGGGACGCGATCTCGCGCTATGCCTTCCGCCCTACCAGAGCGTTCAACATTCGTCATCGACCGTACCGCGCCCCGTAGGGGCGCATGAATTTAGCCTCGGTGTGCACACGCGTTCTCGATCGTCCCGTAGGGACGCATGAATTGAGACTCGATGCACACGTTTTCGCGCCCGTCAGGGTGTTCGTCCCTGGAGTCAACCGTCCCTACGGGACGGGCGCGTATCCCACGCGGCATGGGCTAAAGTCGGGCGTCCCTACGGGACGCGATCTCGCGCTATGCCTTCCGCCCTACCAGAGCGTTCAACATTCGTCATCGACCGTACCGCGCCCCGTAGGGGCGCATGAATTTAGCCTCGGTGTGCACACGTTCTCGATCGTCCCGTAGGGACGCATGAATTGAGACTCGATGCACACGTTTTCGCGCCCGTCAGGGTGTTCGTCCCTGGAGTCAACCGTCCCTACGGGACGGGCGCGTATCCCACGCGGCATGGGCTAAAGTCGGGCGTCCCTACGGGACGCGATCTCGCGCTATGCCTTCCGCCCTACCAGAGCGTTCAACATTCGTCATCGACCGTACCGCGCCCCGTAGGGGCGCATGAATTTAGCCTCGGTGTGCACACGCGTTCTCGGGCGTCCCTACGGGACGCGATCTCGCTATGCCTTCCGCCCTACCAGAGCGTTCAACATTCGTCATCGACCGTACCGCGCCCCGTCAGGGTGTTCGTCCCTGGAGTCAACCGTCCCTACAGGACGGGCGTATCCCACGCGGCATGGGCTAAAGTCGGGCGTCCCTACGGGACGCGATCTCGCGCTATGCCTTCCGCCCTACCAGAGCGTTCAACATTCGTCATCGACCGTACCGCGCCCCGTAGGGGCGCATGAATTTAGCCTCGGTGTGCACACGCGCTCGAGCGTCCCGTAGGGACGCATGATATTCGCCATCTGCTACAACCGTACTTGTCATGTTGAGGCCCGTCGTTTGGGCCGAAGCATCTGGTTTGCCAGCGCGAGACGCTTCGCTGGCGGTCTGGGATGCCGAAATCTGGCCGCAATACCGGCTCAATGTGACATTGCCAGCGAAGTACGGTTGTAGTACTAAGCAATTACCAATCTGCTGCCCGAAGCCGCTGCCGGTCCTTCGCTCCCAGACTCACGACCCCTTGCGCATCGCCTTGAACGCCGCCATGAGGCCGTTGGTCGACGAATCGTGGGCGGTCACCCTTTCGTCCCCGACCAGCCNGGGCAGAATCACGTTGGCCAGCTGTTTGCCCAGCTCCACGCCCATCTGATCGAACGAGTTGATGTCCCAAATCACACCCTGCGTGAAGATCTTGTGCTCGTAGAGCGCAATCAGGGCGCCCAGCGTTTGCGGCGTGATCGCCTTGACCAGGAAAGAGTTCGTGGGGCGGTTGCCGGNGAACATCTTGGCCGCGCTCAGGAGCCAACTGCGCACCCGTGATGCCCTGGGCCGCCAGCCGGCGCGGGTCTCGGCGGNGGTCTTGCCCTGCATCAGGGCCTCGGTCTGCGCCAGGAAGTTGGAGATCAGCAGGGCGTGGTGGTTGCCCAGGGNGTTGTGCGACTGCGCCGGGGCGATGAAGTCGCACGGAATCAGCCTGGTGCCCTGGTGAATGAGCTGGTAGAAGGCGTGCTGTCCGTTCGTACCGGGCTGCCCCCATACGATCGGCCCGGTCGCATAATCAACCANCCTCCCCTCGCGTGTGACCCACTTGCCGTTGCTCTCCATGTCACCCTGCTGGAAGTAGGCCGGGAACAGGGCCATGTATTCGTCGTAGGGCAGGATCGCCGTACTCTGGGCGCCAAAGAAGTTGTTGTACCAGATGCCGAGCAGCGCCATGATCACCGGGATGTTCTGCGCAAACGGGGTGGTGCGGAAGTGGTCGTCCGCCTGATGCGCGCCGGCCAGCAGCTCCTCGAAGCGGTCCATGCCGATGGCCAGTACGATGGAGAGACCGATGGCCGACCAGAGCGAGTAGCGTCCCCNCACCCAGTCCCAAAACTCGAACATGTTGGCCGGGTCGATACCGAACGCCACGACCTTGTCCCGGTTGGTCGAGAGCGCCACGAAGTGTTTGGCCACCGCCGCTTCGTCCTGCGCCGCCGCCATGAACCAGGCGCGTGCGCTGTGNNCGTTGGCCATCGTCTCCTGCGTGGTGAAGGTCTTGGAAGCGATCAGGAAGAGGGTCGTTGCCGGGTCAACCGCTTTCAGCGTCTCGGCGATGTCGCTGCCATCGACGTTCGATACGAAATGGAAGCGCATCTCTGGCGTGACGTAGGNGGTCAGCGCCCGCGTGACCATCTTGGGGCCGAGGTCCGAACCGCCGATGCCGATGTTGACCACGTGCCGGATGCGCTCACCCGTGTAGCNCCGCCAGGCGCCGCTGCGCACCTGCTCGCTGAACGCCTTCATCCTGGCCAGGACCGCGTCGACGGCCGGCATCACGTCCTGACCGTCCACCACAATCGGTCGGTTGCTGCGGTTGCGCAGCGCCACGTGCAGCACCGCCCGGTTCTCGGTGACGTTGATCTTCTGGCCGCTGAACATGGCCGCGATGGCCTGATCGAGGTGACGCGCCTGCGCCAGGTCGAGCAGCCGGCTCAGCGTTTCGGCCGAGATACGGTTTTTCGAGTAGTCGAACAGGATATCGCCCAGCCGCAGGGAAANACGGGCGAAACGGTCGGGGTCCTGAGCAAAGAGGTCACGCATGGTGACGTGAGCCATGCGGTGGTAATGTTCATCCAACGCCTGCCAGGCGGGCAGGGTCGTCAATTGGGGCATCGCAGCGCTCTCCTTTCCAGAACGTATGCGCTTCAACCGGGCCAGGGGCGCACCTGTGGCGCGGGCAGGCCCACCGCACGTGCAATCTCGGCCGCGTGCAGGCGCTCGTGATAGGCCATGATTTTAAAATCTCTTCGACGGTGGCCGGAATACCGGCCGGGTGTACCCCGAACGTCGAGATCCTCCGCCGTCAGGGAGTCGAGCAGGGCCAGGGTCTGCGCACGAAGCCTGCAGACCGGCCAGGAGGTCCTCCAGGGTCCGGCTCTGCGCCCGCTGAACCATACGCTCGTTCCAGGTGTTCAGGTCGAAGTCGGGCGGCAGTTCGGCGCCGGCCAGAAAACGTTTGACCGTACTCTGCAGGCCGACTTCGGCCACGGCCAGGTGACTCACCAGGTCGCGCACCGTCCACAGCGGATTTTCGGTCGATCGGGTCGCGTCGGCCGGCTGGACCTGTTGCAAGATGGTCATCAGCTCCGCGCGGGCTTTGGCCAGCTTGTGGCGCAGGCGGTTCTTACGTTCTGCGAGTTCCATGCGTACTCCCTTTCTGCCCGCGCCCGTCCTGGCTGGCCGGGCGCGGGCGGCGACTATTGCCCGACCAGGGCACGCAGGAAGAAGACCAGATTGGCCGGGCGCTCGGCCAGGCGGCGCATAAAATAGCCGTACCAGGCGGTGCCGTAGGGTACGTAGACCCGCATCGTGTACCCCTTTTGGCCAGCGCCAGCCAGGTCGCGCCGGATGCCGTACAGCATCTGGAACTCGTAACGATCGCGCGGGATCTGGTTGTGGTAGGCGTAGGCCTTCGTCCAGTCGATCATGCGGCTATCGTGCGACGCGACCGCCAGATAGACGCCCTTGGGGTGCTGTTGGCTGGCCGCCAGCGTCTGCCCCAGCAGGGTGATCATGTTGGCGTCGACCTCAGCCTTGCTCGGAAAGGCCACCGTGGGCGGTTCGTCGTACGCCCCCTTGCACAGCCGGACACGGGCCAGGTCTTCGTTGATCAGGGCCGTCATGTCCTGCTGGGTGCGGTAGAGGTAGGCCTGCAGCACGATGCCGACCGTCTCGAACTCNNCGCGCATACGGCGGTAGATGTCGAGCGTGCGACTGGTGACGGCCGAGTCCTCCATGTCGATGCGCATGAAGCTGCCGATGGCCGCGGCTTTGGCCGCGATACGGCGCACGTTGTCGTAGCAGAAATCATCGCCGATGTGCAAGCCCATGGCGGTCAGTTTGACCGAGACGTGCGACTGCAGACCGTGCGCCTGGATCGCATCCAGGAGTCGCAGGTACTCATCGGCNNATTGCTGCGCTTCGGCCTCGCTGGCGACGTATTCGCCGAGGAAGTCAACCGTGGCCAGGATGCCCTGGTTGTTGAGCTGGCGAATGGCCACGACCGCGTCTTCCAGGTGTTCGCCGGGCACGAAGCGCTGCGCAGCCCGACGCGCCATGGGTACCGCCGCGATCAGATCCTGCGCCTGCGCATTGTGCGACAGGGCGAGTAAAAACTGGCGCAAGATGTTCAAAGCAATTCCCCCTTCAGACTGTATCGGATACCGCGCAGAATCCTACACGGCCGACCGTGGATCCAACCGGTGTGATCGGTGCGGTCAGCACGATCTGTGGGAACTCGCAACGGTCGATTTCACCCAGCCGTTCAGCGCCCAGTTCGAGCGGCTGCTGGTGCACGATATACGCCTGGCGGCGAAAGCTCTCCAGGTCGACCCCATGCAGCGCGGGCAGTGGATCGAGCCGGTTGAGGCCGCGGCGCATAAGTTTGATCGCCCCAGCCCAGCGGCCATTTTCGATCTGATGCAGCGCCACGCCCACCTGCAAGATGCCCTGGTAGGCTCGCGCACCGGGCGCGCTCCGCATTCCACGCGTGCTCCAGCAGTTCGTGCTGTTCCCAATAGTGCCCGCGTTGAAGGCCGCGAACCCGTCCAGGGCCAGCGGCGAGGGTGTGTCGTCCCACCCTACCACGTAGTGGGGCGGTTTGACCAGGTAGGACTGCACCAGGGCGGGCAGTTGGGTGACGAAATGTGAACGCGCCCAGGCGTGGTCGACCCCGGCCTGACGGGCGGCTTTCAACGTCGCGGTGTCGACGTGGCTGCCGAAGGCCACGATGGGGATGCGCCGGGTATGGGGCAGGTTCTTGGCCCGCTGCACCACCGCGTACCAGTCGTCGGGCGCGGCCAGGTCGATCAGAACCAACACCGGCCAGCGCTCGATCGCTGCCCACAGCGCGCTGCCCGATTCGACCATGTCGGGCACACCGCCCTGGGCACGGATCGCGTCGGCCACGCGGATGCTGAACAGCAGGTCGGGACGTAGGCGGCGACCGTGCGCGGCGGGGTGATCGAGTGGGGCTGCGGACGTGATGGTCGTCATACTGGCTCTTCGCCGTTGCGGCGGGGCGCAGGGTGATGCGGTAGCCGCAAAATGAGTCGGCGCCCAGCAGGTGGTGCTGGCGCACAACCTCGGCCTCGGGCAATACCGCCTGGATGAAGGTCAGTTCCGAACCGCAGGCCTGGCGGTAGCGGCGGGCCACGCTGTGCACCGCGCAGTTGAACTCGCGCAGGACAAACGTGTGGTCGTCGAGCTGCTCCCACTCGGCCAGGTAACCGTCCTCGTCCAGGATGGCGGCCAGTTCGGCCANCGCGCGGGAGTCGAGCGGTTGCAGGCGAACGAGCGCCTGCTGGATGCGGCGCTGCGCCCGCTGCTGGAACAGGGCCTCGACCTGCTCACTGCCGTCGAACAATTCGACATAACTCAGGAGTTCGTTGGCCAGCGCGTACGTGGTAGGAAACAGCGCCTGGGCCTGGCTCGTCAAGCGGTAGGCCTGGCTCGGTCGGCCGAGGCCCCGCTGCACCGTCGAGCTTTCGACCAGGCCATCGCGCTGCGAGACCAGGTGACGCCGCACACCCATCGGCGTGATGCCCAGGATTGCCGCCAGCTGGCGGGTGGTGAGATGGCCCTGCTTCTTGAGAGCGACCAGGACGCGCTGCCGGGTCGAGCGCGTGGCCGGTGTGGCTGTCGTTGTTTGTTGCGTGTCACTGTCAGTGTTGGGCATACCGCGCGTAACGTCACCTCGGCGGTTCACCGCCTTTGATCATTGGCAAAATTATATCATGCGCACCGCGCATTGTAAACTCACGCCGCCCGAACTTAACCAAATCCGCATTATGGCGTATAATGCGTCGCTGTAGCCTGTTCGCGACAGCCAGAGAAACCCGGTTTCTGCCGGGAAAACGGCTGTCATGGCCCCAGGCATTGCACGTGCAAGCGCAGAGATCATCGCCCACCGCGAAAACCCGATTTCGACCGGCCGACTGAACAGTTCCGCACTTTGCTGCCAGCCCTTTGGTCGAAAAATCGTGTTCTGTGCCGCAAACCGGCCAGGCACACGCGGCGTGTGTCACGGAATATCATCGAAGGAGGAGGAAAGGCTCATGACCGACTGGCTGATCAGCATGAACGATTGGGGTACACAAATCATCCTGGCCGTTCAATCCATGCGCAGCGACCTGTTGGACCGGGTCATGCTGATCATCACGTTTCTGCACAGCGACATTCTCTACATCGCCCTGTTCCCCCTGTTGTACTGGGTCATCGACAAGAAGATCGCCATCCGCCTGGCCTACGTCTTCTTCATCGGCTATTATTACCTCAACAACGTGCTGAAGGACTTCTTCCAAACGCCACGGCCCGATGACCCGCGCATTGCCGTGCTGTACGAAGAGACCAGCTTTTCCTTCCCCAGTGGCCACGCCCAGGGTACGACGGTCTTTTGGGGCTACCTGGCCATGCAGCTGCGCCGNCCCTGGTTTTGGGCCATGACGATCGTCCTGATCGCGGCGATCTGCCTCTCGCGGCTCTACCTNGGGGTGCATTATCCCTCCGACATCATCGGCGGCATTCTGATTGGGGTGGTCGTACTGGCCTTGGCGGCCTGGCTGGTGCCGGCCATCGAGCGCACGGTCACCCGTTGGCCGTGGCTGCAGCAAATGGCCCTGGGTACGATCGTGCCGCTGATCCTGTTCGTGCTCTTCCCGACCGACGACGGCGCGCGCGCGGGCATCCTTTTGGGGTCGGTNATCGGCCTGCCGCTGGAGGCGCAAACGCTGCGCTTCTCACCCGGCGGTACGACGGGCCAGCGTATTGGTCGTTACGTCGTGGGCCTCGTCATCATGCTGGCCTTCTACCTGATTCCAGGGATGATCCTACCCGATGCCGCCATCTGGCGGTTTCTGCGCTACGCCCTGGTCGGCTTCGTGATGGTCTGGCTGGTACCCTGGCTGTTGATCAAACTCAGACTGCTGCACGCAGGAGGAAACGTATGAACCGCAAGCTGGACGCGCGCCTGGCGGCCGTGACGGCCGTCATGACCGCGGTGGTGTTCGTTCTGACCCGTCTGGTGCAAATTCCGACGCCGATCCAGGGCTTCGTGCACCTCGGTGATGCGGCCATCTACTTCACGGCCTTCGCCTTTGGCCCGTGGGTGGGTGCGGTTGCCGGCGGCCTGGGTACCGCCCTGGCCGACCTCAACTCTGGCTTTGCCCAGTGGGCGATCTTTTCGCTGCTCATCCACGGTGTGCAGGGCTTTCTGGCCGGCGTAATTGCCCAGCGCGTGCACGGCCTGGTGGGACCATCCTGGCAACCGTGGTGGGCGGGGTCGTGCTGATCCTGGGTTACCTGGGCGCCGGCGCGATCCTGCTGGGCTTTGGCGCGGCGATCACCGAGGTGCCGGCCAACACCGTGCAGGCGCTGGCCGGCGCTGATCGGCATCCCACTGTACCTGCTGGTGCTGCGCGCCTACCCGCCGCTGGGGCAGTGGAAATCGGCGCGCACGTGGACCGAGTAGCACCCTGGCCTGCACGACCATGACGGCTGAATGGGCCGTTGCGGTCGACGGCCTGCGCTATCAGTACCCCGGCGCCGCCGGCTGGGCGCTCGACGGCGTCGACCTGCACGTGCGGCCCGGCGCCTGGGTGGCCCTCATGGGCGCCAACGGCAGCGGTAAAACCACCCTCTGCCGCGCNCTGATGGCCCTGGCGCCGCACGCCACGGGCGGGCGTTTCCAGGGACGGGTGACGGTCCAGGGCCGATACGCGGCANNGCACCCGCCGGCCGCCCTCCTGGGCGTCGTCGGCCTGACCTTTCAGGACGCCGAGAGCCAGCTCTTCAACCCCACGGTCAGCGCGGAAATTGTCTGGGGCCTGGAGGCGTTGGGCCTGCCGCGGCCGCTGATGGCCGAACGCCTGGCCTGGGCGCTGCACAGCCTGCGGTTGGACGGCCTGCACGGGCGCTTTCCCGGGCAGCTGTCGGGCGGCCAGCAGCGCCGGTTGGCGTTGGCCGCCGTGCTGGCCATGCGGCCGTCGGTGCTGGTGCTCGATTCGCCGCTCAGTGGCCTCGACCCCCAGGGCCGTTCCGAGGTGCTGGCAGCGCTGGACGACCTGCGCCGCGCCCACCAGGCGACGGTGATCATGGCCGAAGCCGACGCCGAAGGGGTGGCGCGTTTCGCCGATCAGGTGGCGGTGCTGCACGGGGCGTTTGGTGGCCGCGGNGCGAGCCGGCGCCTGTTTGCCCGGGAAGCAGCCCTGGCGGCCNNTGGGGTCGCGACGCCGCCGCTGGCCGCGCTGGCCAACCGACTGCCGGTGCACCGCGGCCCGACGACGATTTTGCAACGGTCGACGCGGCCGCCGCGCCCTGGCGCCGTTGGCCGCGGTCCAGCGATCTGCGTCAGACCGCGGCGCAGACCCCGCTGCGCGCCAGCGCCGGCGCGCGGCGCGCTGGCCGTCGCGTGCACCAACCTGTCGTACGCGTACCANCCCGGGGCGCCGGTGCTCGACGGCATCACCTGGCAGGTGCCGGCCGGCCAGTTCGTGGCCCTGGTGGGCGCCAACGGTTCGGGTAAAACGACGCTCGCCAAGCACCTGGTGGGCCTGCTGCGGCCCCAGCGCGGGCAACTGACCATCGCCGGGCAGGATGCGGCCCAGCAGCCGGTGGGTGAACTGGCGCGACACGTCGGCTTCCTCTTTCAGAACGCCGAGCGCCAGATCTTCAGCGCCACCGTGCGTGAGGAGGTGGCGTTTGGTNNCCGCAACCTCGGTTTGGCCGGCGACGAGGTCGCACGCCGGGTCGATCAGGCCCTGGCCCGCTTCGGNCTGAGCGGCCTGGCCGGGCAGCCGCCGGCCGTCCTCAGTTTCACCGCACGCGGTCGGGTGACCCTGGCGGCGGTCGCAGCCCTGGCGACGCCCATCCTGGTCCTGGATGAACCCACGGTGGAAACCGACCCCCGCGCGCGGCGGCTGCTCGACTGGCTGGTAGAGCGACACCGCCAGGGTACGACGGTCATCCTGGTGACGCACGACCTGGCGCTGGTCGCGGCCTACGCCGAGCGCATGGTGGTGCTGCACGCCGGCGCGATTCTGGCCGACGGCCCACCGGATGCACTGCTGGCCGATGAAGCCCTCCTGGCCCGCGCCGGCCTGGAGGCGCCGACCCTCGTGCGCCTGGCGCAGCGGCTGGGCCTGCCGGCCACGACCGCCGATGGCCTGGCCGCGGCCCTGGCTGGGCCGACGGAGGCGGCGCATGCAGTTTGACCTGTACGTGCCGGGCAACTCCTGGCTGCACCGCCTCGACCCGCGGGCCAAACTGCTCCTGGTCGTGGTGCTGCTGCTGCTGGCGCTGCTCATCCGCCACGTCGCCTTCCTGGCCGGCCTGCTGCTGCTGGCGCACGGCCTGCTGCTGGCGGCCGGCGTGCCGGTCGAGCGGCTGCGCTGGCTGTGGNNGCGCATGGCCCCGCTGACCCTCTTCATCCTGCTGCTGCAACCGCTGTTTGCCGCGGACAGCGGGCGGACCCTCCTGGCGTGGGGGCCGCTGACAGTGACCACGGGTGGGGTGTGGGAGGCGGTCAGTTTCGCCCTGCGCGCCAATGCCATGGCCTTCGTCGCCGCGATCCTGCTCTTCGTGACCGACCAGCAGGACCTGGTGCGTGGGCTGGTGCGCCTGGGGCTGCCGTTCGACTACGGCATGACGTTCAGCCTGGCCCTGCGCTACCTGCCGACCACCTACGGGCTGTGGCTCAGCATCAGCGGCGCGCAGCGTGTGCGCGGCTGGACGCCGGAACGGCAGCACTGGTGGCAGCGCNNCTGCGCCTACCTGCCGGTGCTGGTGGCGGTGATGATCGGCTCGCTGCGTTTCAGCGATGANGCAGGGCTGGCCCTGGCCGCGCGCGCTTTGGCGCCCGCCGGGCGCAGCGTGTGGCACGAGGTGCGGTTTGGCCCGCTCGATTGGGCGGTGTGTGGGGCCACCGTGCTGCTTCTGGGAGTTCTGCTGTGGCTACGTTTCGCCCACGGCTGGGGCGCTGTGCCCTGGTAGGGGCAGCGCTCGATATCACAATGACGGTGAATCATGTTCGACTCGAAACCACTCAATATCACATACTCGATCGCGATGCCGGCGCCGGTGAGCCACCTGTTTCACGTGGGCATCCGCGTGACCGGGCTGGCGCAGGCCACCGGCGCCTTCCTGCTGCCGACGTGGACGCCCGGCTCTTACCTCATCCGTGAGTTTGCCCGCCACGTGCAGGCGTTCGCGGCGGCCGACGGNCGAGGGCGGGCCCTGCCCTGGCGCAAGACGGCCAAGGATGCCTGGGAGGTCGACTGCGCCGGCGCGGCCACGGTCGTGGTGACGTACCAGGTGTACGCGCACGATCTGACCGTGCGCACCAGCCACCTGGATGCCAGCCACGGTTACTTCAACGGNGCCAACGTCTTCATGCTGCTGGACGGCGCGGGACGTCGGCGTGGGCTGACGATCGATCCGTTCCCCGGCTGGGAGATCGCAACCCCGCTCGACCCGNNGTACCCGGGAGCAACAACCGCTTCCGCGGACGACTACGACCACCTCATCGACTGCCCGACCGAAATTGGCGCCCACCGCGTGGTGACCTTCGAGGCGCTGGGCAAGCCCCACCGCATCGCCTTCTACGGCCACGGCAACGAGACCCTGGAGCGCCTGGCGNNCGACACACAGAAAATCGTCGAAGCNCGCGGGGCGATCTTCGGCGGCCTGCCCTATGCGCACTACCTCTTCATCATCCACGCGCTCGANCACGCCGCGGCGGCCTCGAACACCGCAACTCCAGCCAACGGCGTCGTGCGCTGGAGCTTCGGCGACGCGCAGGAGTACCGCGAGCAGGTGCTGGCGCTGCTGGCCCACGAGTTTTTCCACGTCTGGAACGTCAAGCGCATCGTGCCGGAGGGGTTCCTGCACTTCGACTACCGCCGCGAGAACTACACCGGCCTGCTGTGGGTGATGGAAGGGTGGACGTCGTACTTCGAGCTGCTCATCCTGCGCNNCGCCGGCCTGTGGTCGGCCCAGGAGGTATTGGCGGAACTGGCGCGCCGCATTCTGCGCTTGCAGCAGACGCCGGGGCGCCACGTGCAGAGCCTGGAGATGGCCAGCTTCGACGCCTGGATCAAGTTCTACTGGCCAGACGAGAATACGCAGAACACCTCGGTCTCGTACTACCTGAAGGGTGCGCTGGCGGCGTTTCTGCTCGACCTGGAGATCCGGCAGCGGACGAGCGGCGTTTGTACGCTGGACGAGGTCATGCGGCGGTTGTGGCTGGACTACGCGGCGCAGGGCGCNGGCCTGCCCGAAGCCGGCTTCCAGGCGGTCGTCGAGGACATCGTGGGGCAGCCGCTGGATGACNNTTTTGCGCCCTACGTGCGCGGCGTGGCTGAACTGCCGTACGACAAGGCCCTGGCGTACGTGGGCCGATCTGCGGCTGGGGTATACNNACCCCGGAAGAACGGGCAGCCGGCGGAGGCGCCANNCGCCGGCCTGGGGTTACGCGTGCTCGAAAGAGAGGGGCGCACCGAGGTCGAGACGGTTTTCGTGGACGGCCCTGCNGCCACCGTCGATATTGCGCCGGGCGACGANGCGCTGGCGCTCGACGGATTCCGGGTGCGCGAGTCTACCCTGGGCAACCGCCTGGACGAATACGCGCCNGGGGACACGGTCACCCTGACCCTCTTCCGGCGCGACGAACTGCGCCAGGTGACGGTCAGGCTGGGCACNCCGGTTTTCAACCACGCGGATATCGTGCCGCTGGCGGAGACCACTGCCGACCAGCAGGCGTACTACGCGCAGTGGCTGCATGAGCCGTTCCCCGGCGCCGACTTCGATGCCGCGGTGGACCTGGTTTTGGAGCCGGAGAAACCGAGGACTGATGAATGCACCGCCGAAACCGACCGTGCTCATCCTGCTGCGCCACGGCCAGTCCGAGTGGAACCACGAGGGGCGCTGGCAGGGTCAGGCCGCCACCGCGCTGAGCGCTCTCGGCGTGACCCAGGCGCACTGCGTGGGGCAGCGCCTGGCCAACCTGGCGATCGATTACATCTACACCAGCGACCTGCCGCGCAGCGCGGACACGGCCCGCATCATCGGGCAGTACGTGGGCCTNGACCCCGACCTGCAGCCCAGCCTGCGCGAGACCGACCTGGGGCGCTGGACTGGCCTGACGGCGGCCGAAATCCAACAGCGTTACCCCGCGGANGTGGAGGCGATGCTGGCCGGGCAGGAGGTGCGCCGGGGTGGGGGCGAGTCGTACGACGAGGTGNNATCGCGCACCACGGCTTTTGTGCGTGGAGTGGTGCACGACCACCCCGGCCAGCGGCTGCTGATCGTATCGCACGGCGGCGCGATTCGGGCCATGATTGCCGGCGCCCTGGGGTTGGATCTACCGACGATGCACAGCCTGGGTATGGCCCGAAACACCGCCATGACCTGGCTGCGCTACGACCGTGGTAGGTTCTTCCTGGACCGCTACAACGATACGGCGCACCTCGCCGATCATGATACATAACCCAGGCGGTTTACCGTGTCGACACTGTTGGCGATTGCATTGATTCTGTTTGGATTGGCCTACCCATTGGCCGTGCTGGTGCGTCTGAACCGTACCCTGACCCGGGCCAGCCGGCCACCGGCGACGCTCTACCTGGTCACGCAGCTGCTGCTGACCGGTGCGCTGCCGGTGGGTGCAATTCTGACCGGCGCCGCTCTGCTGCTGCCGCGCTTATGGGCCAACGGGCCGTTCGTGGCGCTGGTAACGGCGGCGTGGGTGATGGCGGCCGGCTGCATCGTGCTGCTGTGGCTGCTGCGTGTGCGGGGGCGAGATATACGATGAACGAGATTTCGATCAGCCCATACCGTGAGACTGATCAGGCGGCCGTGATCGGACTGCTCAACGCCGTGGCGGCCGAGGTTCCCTACAGCTACCCCATCGATGCGGCCGAGTTCGCGGAGACGGTGCTGACGCCGGCGACTGCGCCGCCGCTCTACCCCGCCCGCCTCGAGCACGACCCGGCCGGCATTCTCGTGGGCCGCACGGACGATCAGGCGCTCGGGTTCGTGCACGTCTGCCGCGGCCTGGCGCCCGAGGGAACCGACGAAACCCTGCGGCAGCGGGGCATCGTACGCTTTCTGGCCTTCGCGCCGGGCCGCATCGACCTGGGCCTGCGGCTGTTGGCGGCGGCTGAGGCCTACGCGCGGCGTCTGGGCTGACGAGGATGGTTGCCTGGCACCACAGCGCGGGCTACCCGTTTTACCACGCCGGCGTCGGTTTGCTCAGCGGCCGCAACTACGACAGCCTGAGTGCGCTGATCGAGGGGGATACACGCTGCGTGAACGTTGGCTGTGTTACAGCATGGACCTGGTGCAGGCCGTCACCGAATGGCTGCCGGGGCAGCGCCTGCGTGGCCCAGACCGCGGGCGTGGAACCGAACTGGGAGATGGCGGCCTACTACCCCACGGCCGCACGCGTGCGGCCGGGTGCGGGTGGTGACCCTGGACCGGCTGTCGGCGCAGCGCGGCCGGCGGTGTACCTGCGGGAAGCGGCCGTGATCGAGGCGGAGCAGAAAAAGGCATTGGGCGCTGGCTCGTGCAGCGTGCACTCAACGAGTTTCACAGCCGGGGCGGCGGCGAAATGATCGCCCATGTGCACCATCAGCAGGCCGTGGCGCAGGCGATGCTGCCGCGCCGGGTTTACCGAGTCGGCGTTCCGCGGCTACACCTTCGACAAGGCGTTGTGAGGCGCCTCGCACGGCCGGCAGGTGTGTAGCACTGCGCGGGTGCGGCGGCGACAATCGGGGTAGAACAACGGGGCCTTCGTGAACGTTCGTTCACGAAGGCCCCGTCAATTCAGTAATCCGCACAACCACCGGGGAGGGCGGGCGTGACCCGATTCAGGCGACCGCAACCATCTCGGGCGCCGACGCGGCGACCGGTTCGGGACCAGGATCAGTTCGGTATCAATCGCGATCTTGACCTCGTCGCCGACCAGGAAACCGCCCGACTCCAGGGCAACGTTCCAGTTGAGGTTCCAGTCCTTGCGGCTGATTTTGGCGGCGGCGCTGAAGCCGATGCTGGTGGTGCCCCACGGCGACTTGGACATGCCGTTGTATTCGACGTCCAGAACCACCTCGCGGGTGATGTCGCGAATGGTCAGGTCACCGGTGACGCGCGTNNGGTGACTGTCCACCTGAGCGATGCGGCGGCTGCGGAAAACTATGGTGGGGAAGCCTGCGGCATCGAAGAAGTCGGGCGAGTGCAGGTGCCCGTCACGCTTCTCGTCCCTGGTGCTGATGCTGGCCGTCTGGATGGTGGCGACGACCTGGCTGGCGGTCGGGTTGTCCGGGTCGAGCGTCAGGTCGACGTCGAACTTCTCGAAACGGCCACGGACGTTGGAGATCATCATATGCCGCACCGTAAAGTTGATCTCGGAATGGGCGGGATCAAGTGTCCACTTCATGGTAGATATCCTTTCTCTATATCGAATAAGCGAAGTCATTGTATCTTGATGTTGAACGATTAGGGTAAAAAAGAGACTGTGGTGTTAGCTCGATGTCGCTTCTCCTCGTGCGAGTTGTTTGCCGAGACGTACGCATAGCCCGGCGAAGATCTCCTGTTCTTCGGCGGTCAGGACGCTCATCTCCTCGACGATGGCCGCCACATGGCCAGGCATGATGCGGGCAATGACCTCTTCGCCGGCTGGCGTCAGTGACACGATTTCCATGCGCCGGTCGTCCGGGTCCTGGTCGCGTCGGACAAGGCCACGCTTGTACAGGTTGTCGATTACCAGCGTGATGTTGCCGCTGCTCTTGAGAATCTTGCCCCCGATCGCGCGTTGGCACATGGGGAGGTGGTAGAGCGTTTCCATCACCGCGAACTGTGTGGTGGTCAGATCCTCGATCGTGCCGCGTCGCCCGAGCCGGCTGTTGACCGACTCTTCGGCCCGGGTGAACTTGATCCAGGTATTCAAAGCACGCACTTCTGCGGCGGTACCGGCGTAATGGGTGGGCATTCTCAGACTCCATCTACGTCAAATGATTCAATGTCGAAATAGTATCACAGGCCACGGGACTTGTCAAATCGGGTCAGGCCGCGCACTTCGTCGTTTTGTGGCCCCGTGATCACACTACCGCCATGGGTCTGTGCACGGGGCGTGCTGTGCGGTCGCAACTGCGCCGTGTTCGGAATCGTTACTGCTGCTGCGCCGCCTTTGACATCGCCCGTAAAGGCTGTTAAGATCAGGTCATCCTAAAAAGGCGTCAGGTAACCACTCAGGCTGGCTCTGGAAAAACCGGGCTTTCAAAACCCGGTTTGTGAACGGCTGGCTGAGCCGTTACGGCGTGAGTTCATGCGAATGGCGGATATTTCACCGGCCCATCAGGATTATCTCAAGACCATCTACCTGCTGCACAGCCGTGGGCAGGCGGCGACCAACTCGGCCATTGCCCAAACGCTCGGGGTGACGCCAGCCTCGACCACCAACATGGTGCAACGGCTGGCCGACGCTGGCCTCGTCGAGTACAGCCGCTACCACGACGTGCGCCTGACCCCTGACGGCGAACGCGCGGCCCTGGAGATCGTACGCCACCACCGGCTGATCGAGCTGTTCCTGCACGAGGTGCTCGACATGCCCTGGGACAGAGTGCACGCCGAGGCCGAGCGCCTGGAGCATGCCATCAGTGAAGAGGTGGAAGAGGCCATGGCGCGCAAGCTCGGTTACCCCACCGTCGATCCGCACGGCGACCCCATTCCGGACAAAGATGGCGCCCTGAACGACCAGGCCACGGATGGGCTGCTGAGCGAACTGCTGCCGGGCCAGCTGGCCACGGTGCGTCGTGTGCACCTGCAAGACAGCNNGCGCCTGCGTTACCTGGGTGAACTCGGCCTCTACCCCGGCGTGCAGGTTCGTGTACTGGAGCGGTCGCCCTTCGANGGNCCGCTGCTGGTCGAGGTTGCCGGGCACGCACATGCTGGCGTTTGCCATGGCCGGCGAGATCTCGGTGACCCTCGTGCGCTAAGGACAAATTACGGCCGACCGAGATATGGAACGGGGGCAGCGACCCGGCTACGGCTTCAACGATCAACGAGATTTGCCGCCGTTACCGTGTAGAGCGGCTCGAGACGTGGTCGGCATGACCGACAGCGCCGGCATGACCGGCAGCGCCGGCATGACCGACAGCGCCGGCACGACTGGCAGAGTCGATGTGACCGACGTGACCGACTTCGCAACTGACTTCGTTTTGGGAGTGACGAGGCGTCGCAGCGAATCTCAGGACGGGGGTAGCGGCGGTGACTGTGGCGGCTGCATGACGTCGCAGCCATTTTGGGTTTGGCAGCCGTCGTACGGCTGGAATCTGCCCGCATGACCCGCGGTGTGCATCATGCAGCATCGCAGGTCATGATTCTGAACGGGCCGTGGTGCACCACGTCTTGACCATCTGTCAAGTGACAAAATCCCGGTCTTCGATCCTGCTCAGCCCGAAGCGGTGTTGGGGCGCTGGCCCGCGGGCGGCGCCGGCGAGCGGTCCACGCGGTACAACAAATCGACATAACGNNCCAGCAGATCGTTCACCACGCCGCGCAGCGGCAGGCTGCCGGCCAGTCCATACACCGGCGCCAGCGAACCGCGGGCGTTGGGCGCAGCCCTGACCTCCGCAACGCTGGCCTCGAGGTCGGCCAGAAAACGGACCGCGACCCCGGGCTGGGTGTGGCGCAGGGTGACGCACAGGTGCACGGCCGACGGGCGGTGCAGGCCGTTGAGGCTCCAGCCGCGNNCGGCCATACGCTCCATCACCTGGTAGATGTTCAGCGTGGNGGAGGCAAAGGCGATCACCCACAGCGGGTCCCNCAGGATCTCCAGCCNCGGCAGGTGGCGGATGCCCTGTTTGATCAGGGCCGCGGTCGCGAGGANTCNGCGCGTGGCCCGCAGGTAGCCCTCCTCGCCCAGCGAGAGCATTGCCGCCCAGCAGGCCGCGCTCAACGCGCCGGGCCGGCTGCCGGCCAGCGTCGGGGAGAAGTAGAGCCCACCCGGCCAGTCGGCCACGGTGTAGTACTGGTAGCGGCGCAGCGCCGGGCCGCGGTAGAGGATCACCGAAGTGCCCTTGGCCGCGTAGCCGTATTTGTGGGTATCGACCGAGATCGACGTCACCCCGGGNNCGCGGAAATCGAACGGCGGCACAGGGTAGCCCAGTTTTTCGGCCCAGGGCAGCACGAACCNCCNCAGACAGGCGTCGACGTGGCAGCCGATGCCGTGCTGCTGCGCCAGGCCGGCCAGATCGGTGATCGGGTCGATGATGCCGTGGGGAAAGGCCGGCGCCGAACCGACGACGGCGATCGTGGCCGGCGTAATCGCCCGCCGCGCGTCGACATCGACGCGGTACTGCCCATCGAGCGGGACCCGACGCAGCGTGATGCCGAAGTACTGCGCGGCCTTGTCGAAGGCCGCGTGNNCGGTGACCGGCGCGACGATTTCGGGCCGCGTGACGCCGCGCTGNNGTCGCGCCCAGTCGCGGTAGGTCTTCATGGCCAGCAGGATGCTCTCGGTGCCGCCCGAGGTGACGACGCCGCACACCTCGTCGCGATCGCCGGCCAGCAGCGGCTGGCCCTGACCGGGCGTCGCCCCGCCCAGCATGTGGCTGACCATGGCCACGATCTCGGCCTCGAACTTGACCGTGCTGGGCCACAGGTCGGCGTGCAGCGGGTTGTTCTGCGACGTCAGCGCGTAGACGTGGTTGATGAAAGCGACGTGTGCGGGGTCGCCGTGGTACACCGCNNGCGAGGCAAAACCGCTGCGCCAGCGNNCCTCCTCCCGCGTGGCCAGCGCCTCCACCTGCTGCACGATGGCCGCCCGGTCGAGGCCCTCCTGCGGCAGCTGCGTGTACGCCGGCGTGCTGCTGCGGTAGGGTTGGATCGAGTCGGCCAGGCCGTGCAGCAGNNCCGCGTACTGCTGGTCGAGCTGCCGTTGCACGAAGGGGATCGTCTTGAGTCGCTGCTCGCGNNCGGCCGTCAGCCGTGGATCGAGCCGGTTGAGCCAGCCGCTGGCCGTTTGTAGAAGGTCCATTCTCTCCTCCGCGGCGCCTATCCGCCCGCTGGTCAGGGCGCAGACCCACCGGGGTGGGCTGCGCGGTCTTGTTGAGCCGGGCGTAGAGGCGCCGGTTGTTGCGGTACAGCGTCACGAACGCCTGGAACGGCTCGTCGTACAGCGCCCGGTGCTGCGGGTTGGGCGTGAAGGTGCGTACGATCGGTACACGGCTGGGGATGTCGGCCACAGTCAGCTCGCCCAGGGCCATCCAGGCCAGGAAGCCGGCGCCGCGCAGGTTGGCCTGCAGTGGGTCGCCGACCTGTTCGATCGTGCGGTTCAGCACGTCGGCGTGCACCTGGCACCAGAAGTCGGACTGCGCGCCGCCGCCGATGAGGTGAATACCGTGCAGGGGTCGGCGCACGAACTGCTCGACGTAGGTCAGCAGCCAGCGTGAGTTGAAGGCCACCCCTCGTAGACCGCGCACGAGGTGGGCGCGCGTCGTTTGCAGCGACTGGTTGAAGAAGCCGCCGCGCACCGTGTGGTCGTCGACCGGGGTGCGTTCACCGTACAGCCAGGNGGTGAAGATCAGCCGGTCGCTGCCGGCCGGCGCCGAGGCGGCCAGCTCATCCAGGCGTGCGTAGACGTCGTCCGGCCGCGCCGGCGTCTGCAGGCGGTCGCTGGGGTACAGGAGCTGGTCGATCAGGTAGCCGATGCTGGCGCCGGCGCACTCCTGCTCGTTGACCACGAAGTAGCGGTCGGGGATGGCCGAGGGCAGCGCGGCCATGTTGTGGAGCAGGTCGGTCTTCTTGAAGGGCACGTGGCAGGTGAGCCAGGAAGAGGTGCCCAGGTAGAGGTGCGCGTCGAAATCGTTGACCGCGCCGGAGCCGAGCGCGGCCGAGTGCAGGTCGGGTGTGCCCACGATCACCGGGATGGCCGGCGGCACACCCAGCGTGGGCGGCCGTCGGCAGCAGGGGCCCAGGATATCGGCCGCGCGTTTCAGGTCGGGGAACCTGGCCCGTTCGACCCNCGCCAGGGCCAGGAGGCGCGGGTGGTAGTCGACCCGGTCCAGGCGGCGGTTGTCGGTCAGCCAGTGCATCGTGATCGCATCGGCCGCGCTGGCCACCTGCCCGGTCAGGCGCAGGTTGAGGTAGTCCTTGGGTTCGAGAAACTTGTCGGCCGCGTGGTAGATGTCGGGCCGNNCGTGTTTGAGGTAGAGGATGTGTGCGATGGGGTCTTTGCCGGAGCGGGTTGGCACACCGCCGGTGAGGCGGATCCAGGTGAGCAGTTTGTGCGGCGCGTAGCCCTGCACNNGCAGCGGCCCGCCGACGATGTCATCGACGTAGGGTGCGCCGCGGGCATCCATCCAGATGATCGCACGGTGCAGCGCCTGCCCGTCGCGGTCGATGGGGACCGTGCCCGACCACTGGCTGGTGCAGCACACCGCGGCGATGGCCTCAGGCGGCGCCAGTTGGCGCGCCATGAGCCGTTGACTGGCGCGGGTAATGGCCGTCCACCAGCCGTCGGGGTCCTGCTCCGCGCCGCCGGCTGGCAGGAGTATGACCGGTGTGGCCTCGAATTCGTGGGCGATCACCGCGCCGTCGGCGGAGACGAACGACTTTGGNNGGCCTGAGGTGCCCAGGTCGATTGCCAGGATATAGCGAGTTTTGTCCATACCGTGTGCCTCCCGCCGGTATTGTACCATATTGCCGTGATTCAGCCTCACTCGAACGCAGCAGCCGCCACATTTGCACGGCCACGAACGTCACGGCGAAGCCCGCGGCCAGCGGTTGCCGCGCGGCAGGAGGGGTTGGTAACTTGGGCTGCGAGCACGCTCTCAATGGCCGGGCTGTGCCCTTTCCAGGCCGGCATGGTATGTCCGCCATAACCCGCACAGCCGCCTGCGGTACGAATGGCCTGGCCACTCTGCGTGGAGGGCGGTTGTATCTACGAACGGTCTCTGGATTTCCAACGGAGATGAGTTTGGCTTCAGGCGGCGCCCAGGTCGATTGTCAGGATGTAGCGAGTTTTGTCTTTGCCGCCGTACCCTCCAGCGATATTTTACATATTACGATGTTCTGGTAAAATTACGTTGCGCCGAACAGGCAACGCACCGGCCTGGCAGTGGTCTGTGACCGTATAGGTAACAAACCGATGGCAAAACATGCGCTAGATCATACTCGATGATCAGTCCCTTATGTATCCTTATGCAGCATCGGATAATCTATTCTGAACCGGGCAATTGACCGTCTGGTGATGGAAACCCGCTGGTATCCCAGTTTTTGACGCTGCTGTCTCATCTAGTCGCCTAAGTTTGTCTCGTCGTATAGAGACACCGACGCGAGTCCTGACGCAACAATTCGTTACGTAGCCACTAACAATCTGATAACTGTACGGCCTTGATAGAGGTGAGAAAGTCCCAAGGGTCGCTTTCGGCGCCCACAGTGTGTGGGTGTCGGGGGCTTGTACTGCGTTCCTCAATTCAGGCGTATGCAGAAAGGAGGTAGTGGATGGGTTCGGGCGGCCGACTTCCCCAGTGACCAGAAGACAGATGAGTCTCCATAGTATGTCCACTGAAGCGGGCGCCGGCCTCCTTGTGGAAGTGCTCGCGGCTTGCCCGACGTAATCGCCGGGCGTCGATCGTCGTTCGTTTTCGAGAATCGTCCTTCCAGAGGAGAAACAAGGAGTTCAGGTTTATGCAACGCAATCGCTCATGCGAGCCATCTTGATCTTGGCTCTTGCGGTTCTGCCGATGGTGGCGATGCTAATGGCTTTTTCGCCAGTATCGGCCCAGCGCCCGCTTCCCCGGCCAACGTTCAGGACGAACTGCCGGATCTGGGCGAGCGCCCGGCCGCGTCGCCCGCGCCCGAAGCATCGGGTCCTGCCGCAATGATCACCGTCTGTGCCAGTGGGTGTGACCATACCACCATTCAGGCTGCCATCAATGCGGCTGCGAATGGGGATACCATCAGTGTGTCGGCAGGGACATACACCGAGAATATCGTGGTCAACAAATCTGTCGAGCTGAGCGGCGCGGGCGCCGGTTCGACCACAATCCAGCCTGCTGTCTCACAGCCAAATCCCTGCAATAACAGTTCAATGTGCGGCAGCATCACTGCCGCCAGCAACATCATTGTGATCCAGGCAAGCGATGTGAAGATCCACGGCTTCACGCTGGACGGCGACAATCCCGGNTTGACCAGCGGGATCGGGATGAACGGCGCCGATCTGGATGCCCGCAACGGGATCATTGTAGACATCTACACCGGTCCGTACAACAACCTCGAAGTCTACGATACCACTATCAAGAACATCTATCTGCGCGGTATCTACGCAACCGTCTATGGATCTGGCTTCAACATCCACGGTAATACTGTTGACAATGTGACAGCCGACCCTTCCTCCATCGCCCTCTTTAACTTCGGCGGTTCGGGGCAATTCGTGAACAACACGGTATCCCGTGCCAATGACGCGATTGCGGCCAACCACTCCAAGGGGACGCAATTCCTGTACAACACGGTGACTACGTCGGGCAGCGGCATTCACACGGATAACGCTGGCAGCGGCGGCGGCGCGGCGGACCTGATCCAGGGCAACTCGGTCGGCGCATGCGCCTCCAATGGCTACGGCATCTGGGTGTTCGTCCCATACATCGCCCCCACCGTCGACAAGAACACCATCAACGACTGTGAGGTCGGCCTGTCGGCCTGGGGACAGGGAGCCGCCGTCACGACCCAGTTCACCAACAATGTGGTGGACGGTCCCGCTAAAGCCGCCGGCAGCGTCGGCGTCTACATCACCACCGACATGATCAGTTGGGGCTACAGCGACGTCTCCGTATCCTTCAGCGGCAACACGATCACTGACTATGAGACTGGCCTGGCCTTCACAGCCGATGCGCAGAATTGGAACCCTGTTACATGGGTTGCCAAAACCATCGACGCCACGTTCCTGGATAACTCGATTGCCGGCAATACCGACGGCGCGGACAAGGGCACGACCGGCACGTATAACCTGAACGCCTCAGGCAACTGGTGGGGATCCAATGCGCCGGCCACGGTGGCCGCCACTGTCGGCAGCGGCATCGACTACACNCCCTGGCTCGACGTCGGCACGGATACCAGCGCCAACCCTGGCTTCCAGGGTGACTTTTCCACCCTCTGGGTCGACGACGACAGCCCGCAGACCGGCGTCATCGGCCGCATCCAGGAGGGCGTCAACCTGGTGACGGCCAGCACGGTGAATGTCGCGGCCGGCACCTACGATGAGTCTGTGAACATCAACAAGTCGTTGACCCTGGTCGGCGCCGGCGCGGCAGCACGACCATCCGCGGGCCGATCGGCGGTGACAGCGCGACCGTGCGGGTTGCCGCCAACAATGCCACGATTGCCGGCTTCACCATCACGCGTTCGGGAAACAATACCGTTGATTGGAACAACTCCGGGCTGAAGTCGGCCGGCATTGCCACCCAGGGCGCTGTCACGGGTATGACCGTCCGTGACAACATCCTGACCGGCAACCGCACCGCCATCGACATCAACAACAGTTCCGGGCACACCATCCGCAACAACGACATCACCTTCAACCGCACCGGTCTGCTCTTCCGCAACCAGACCGATAACCTCACAGTGGTCGAGAACAAGATCACCAACAACTGGACTATGGGCATCCTGTTCCTGGATGCCAGCGGCGGAACAAACAGCCCGGTGCAGACGGCGCTCAACAGCGTCTTCAGCAACAACAACCTCAGCGGCAACTGGTATGGCCAGATCGTCGATCGGCAATCTGGCGGCTCGCTGCCGACGCCAGGGACAACCAATCTGAAGAACTTCAGCGGCAACTGGTATGGCAGCACAGCTCCTGTGGTGTCCATTGCCAACAGCGCCGAACCTGGCTATGCAGCCCAGATCCCCGTTGCCTACGGCGGCTCCGCAACGCCGCCCGGAGGCCAGCCGGACATCCTGGGCCGCGTCGGCCAATTTCGACTTCACACCGTATCTCAACGCCGGGACCGACACCGATGTCGAGACAACTATGGGTCGAGGAACCAACGGCTTCCAGGGCGACTTCTCGACCCTGTGGGTCACGCGGCGCGCAGACCGGAGTGACTGCTCGGATCCAAGAGGGCGTCGATCGCGTGACTGCAAGCACGGTGAATGTCGTGGCCGGCGCCTACGCTGAAAGTGTCCTCCTCAACAAGGCCGTCAACCTGCGCGGCGCTCAGTACGGGGTCAACGTCAGCGGCCGGACGATCGCGGGCCAGCGGAGGCCACCGTCACCGGCATCATGACTGTGGCCGCCAGCAACGTCCAGATCGACGGCTTCACGCTGACCAACCCCAACCAGCCCTATGCAGTGCAGGTCAACAGCGCGTCCAGCAACGTCACGATCGGGCACAACCTGATCGACAGCGTGGGCGGCGCGTCGTATACGGCCAATGTTCACGGTATCGCCCTTTCCCAGGGCGATTCGGTAACCATTGCCGACAATGCTTTCAGCAACATCAGCGCCAACAACAAGAGCGTCAGTGCTGTCGGCGTCCTCGATTCCCTCAGCGCCAATTCAAGCACCGGCCTGGTCATCCAGAACAACACGTTCTCGAACATCACCAGTGCAACTAAGGGCGCCTATGGCGTGATCATCAACAATGCCGCCGGGGCGCCGGCCGCAGATCAAGGACAACACGTTCACCGGTTTGAGCGGCGGCTGGACCCACGCCATCGGCCTGGAAGGCCCGACGCTCAATGCCGTCGTGACCGGGAACAGCTTCAACACCCTGACCGCCAGTGGCAGCGACAAGTCCGCGGTCTTCTTCGAGAAGAACCCGAACGGCGGCACGGTCACCGTGCAGTGCAACCTGTTCAACAACACCACGTTCTATGGCGTTGCCATCCATCCGAATGATCTGCCCGGTGGATCAAACGGCTACAACTATGTGGTCACCGCTGAGGCCAATTGGTGGAACGCCGCGCCGGGCGTTCAATTCGATCAGCAACCCGTCTGGTACAGGCGCCTTGGTGGGATCCAACGTCGATTTCGATCCGTGGCTTACGTCCAATGCCAATTGTACCGCCATGACCGGCAACTGGCAGAACACGCGGACGAATGCCTATGATGATCTGCAAGGTTCGCTGAACGACGCGCTTGCCGGCGATACCATCCGGGCGGTAGGATCATCGCCTGTTCCTGGTGGCGCAACTGCAAACACCGCCGATGTTGTCATTGACCTCAATGGGAAGACCGCCGGGCCTGGTTCCCCCTTCTTGACGGTCGCCGCAGCCGACATCACCGTCAGCGGCCCCGGCGTGCTGGACGGCTGGACGGGCCTGGCCAACAGCACCTTCCCGGCTGTCCTGATCAACAGCGGTGGCGACAACTTCATTCTGGATGGCGTCCAGGTCAAACGCTGGGCTGATGGAGTAGAGGTCGCCAATAGCGTTACTTCCCTCAAGCTGGTCAACAACTGGATCCACAGCAACACCGATGCCGGCTTACAGGTGGACAGCGGCGTCGCCATCGGCGGTGTGACCACCATCGAAGGCAACCTGTTCAAAGTCAACGGCGGCAATGGCGTTCAGAACAACAGCGGTAACTCGCTCAACGCCACCTACAACTCGTGGGGTGACGTTGGTGGTCCCACAGTCGGCGCAGGCGACGGCGTCAGCAATGATGTGGTCTTCAGTCCCTGGACCTTCGCCGAGGTCTACCTGGACGTGGATCCGACCACCGGCGGCGACCAGTATCAGCGCAACGTCGACGAAAGCACCAGCTTCGACGTCGCCCTGAATGTCGAAGGCAAGAACCTCTACGGCGTGAGCTTCCGGTTCACCTACGACCCGAACTACCTGACCTTCAACGGGCCGCTCACCTTCGTGGCGCCCTGGGCTGGCAAGTGTTGGCAGGTGGGAAGCCCGCCTGTCGGAACCTTCGCCTATACCTGCTATCTCATGAGCGGCCCAGCCTGGGATGGCGGCACGGTGGCGAAGTTCAATTTCACGGCCAATGGCCCGGCGATCACCGGCAACGGCCCATGGACCACCACCTTCGACATCTCCCACCTGGAGGTGAACACCAACGCCGGCGCTCAGGGCGGCGTCAAGGTCTTCGTCAACAACGCCGGCTACAACGCCCCGTCGACGGGGATCGCGACATCACCGACAGCAACGATGGCCAGATCGACATCACCGGCATCGCCCAGTTCACCGGCTTCGTGGACCTGCAAGGCCGGCCCAACGACAGCGGCGCGTTGATCGAAGCCAAGCAGGGCGTCATTGTCAAGGCGAACGCCACCAGCGTCTCCAGCGGCAAGTACACCACCAGCTACGTATCTCCCTTCCTGCTGGCCATCGGCGCCAGCTATGACGTGGTCGTGGATCGGGCGCTCTACCTGCCAGCCACGAAATCGTGGACGCTGGTCACCCGGCCGTTGACGACCTTGTCAACCGTGATATTGCTGGGCGGCGACGCAACCAACGACGACATCATCGACATCGGCGACGCTACCTGTATCGGTGGCGCCTACGGCAACCCGCCGGTGGGGTGCGGCTCCGGCGGCAGCTCCGACGTCAACGGTGACGGCACGACCAGCATCCTGGACCTGGTGCTCTTCGGCGGCAACTACGGCGCGAGCGCATCGCCCTGGACGCCGTAGGCGCACCGACACAGCCCGCTCATGAAACCGCGCCTCCCGCGATGGCCGGTTTCTGAGCTGACACCCACCCGCCGAGGAGCCGGGCTGTCCGGTTCCTCGGCGGTGTCCGTCCCAATGCTACGGAAGGAGCAACTATGGATCCGCTTTCTCTCCCTCGGCCGGCTGTGCGAGCTTTTGCCGCGGCCCTGATCTTGTTGATCAGCTTTGTGTTCGTGCTGACCCTCATCCCTTCGGCCTATGCGGCCACGCCCATCTACGTGCGCACCGATGGTGATGATACGCTGTGTAACGGTACAGCCGATGCCGGTGCTGGCTCGGCCCCCAACTGCGCCGTTCAAACCATCCAGAAGGGCATCGATCTGGTCGACCCTGGCGGCACGGTCTATGTGCGCACCGGCGTCTATGTGCTCTCCGCCGTGGTCAACGTCAACAAGACCGGCATCACCCTGGATGGCGACGGCGCCGGCGCGACCATCGTCCAGGTGTCGGGCAGCGGCGACCGCTTCGACATCTCGGCCAGCGGCGTCACCATGCAGGACTTCGAGATCGAGAAGACCGACACGGCTGGCCCGCAGGACATCATCCGCATCAGCAACGGCAACAGCGTCACGATCAAGAACAACACCATCCACGGCCAGTACGTCTATCCGGCCGGCGACGTCAGCCGCGCCATGGTGATCAACTCCGGCGCGTTCAGCGGGCTGAACATCGAGGGCAACACCCTCTATAACCTGCGCCAGCCGGCCTACATCAGCGGTACTCACACCGGCACGGTTCAGAACAACCATACCTACAGCACCAAGGGTTGGGTGCTGGAAGGGGGTAACCTGACCTTCACCGGCAACACCTGGGGCAGCGGCGCAGGCCAACGTCTACGACATTGCCATCCTGTCGGCCATGCCCGGCGGCTATTACACCGACATCGTGGCCATGAGCAACGCCAACAACGAGGCAGTGATCGAGGATCAACGGGTCGGCCCGGCCGTGCTCTCGGTGGTCTACGTCGACGACAGCGCCCCGGTGTGCAGCGACTGCGGCGGCAGACTTCAGCCGTATCAGTCTATCGGCCCGCGGTCACGCGTGGTTGCGGGCGGCAAGATCAAGGTCGCGGCCGGAACCTACGCCGAAACGGTCAGCATCGACAAGGGATTGACCTTGCAGTGCGCGGCCGGTGTTCCGGTCGGCAGCCGCACGGCAGGATCAGGCGCTGAGACGATCATCGACGCCAGCGGGCTGGCCAAGGGGATCATCATCACAGCCAACAATGTCAAGGTGGACGGCTGCGACGTGGCCGGCAACAGCGCGACCTACGCCGGCGTGCAGATCTACGCCACCCTCGGAACCGGCAACCGCAGCAGTGTGGATGTGGTGAACAACTTCATCCACGGCATGGCGCTGCCCAACCCCAGCAGCAGCGCCTATGTCACCAGCTACGGCGTCTTCGGCCTGGGCGACCTCAACGGCGGCACGCGGCTCACCCTCACCGATGTGGCGATCCAGGGCAACGCGATCTACAACCTGGGCGGCGTGGTCAGCGGGCCTGACACCTCGGCCGGCGCGGGCGTCTGGCTGTATGGCGTGCAGGGCGCGTCGCCCGGACTGGGCGTGGACGTCAGCGGCAACACCTTCGACGACATCTACTCCGGCCTGGATGGCGGCGTGCCCGAGCCGGGCGTGGGTGTGGCAGTGATCGACGACGGCGACGGCGTTCCCGACCAGGGTGCGTCCATCGCCGGCAACAGCTACTCCGACACCTTCAGCGGCGTCGTGACCTTCATCGGCAACAGCAGCGTGGCCGAGGCCGGCGCCAGCTTCAGCAACGTCACGCTGCTGGCGCTCAACGTGGGCAACCTGGCCACCGTCAACGAGGCAACGCTGGCGAAATACGCCAAGAGCGACATGCCGACCGGCTTTCCGTCCAGCACGGCCTACTTCGCCAAGATCAACGACGCTATCGCCAATTCGGATGCCGGCGCAGCCATCAGCGTCACGGCCGGAACCTTCAATGAGAACGTGGTGGTCAACAAGCGTGTCACCGTCACCGGCGTCGGCAGCGGCGCGGGCGACACGGTCATCAGCAGCTCGGCGGGCGGCTCTGGTGGCGTCGTACAACTGGCAGCTTCCGGCGTGTCTGCGTCCCAGCCGATCCTGCTAAAGGATCTGCGCATCCAACCAACGGGCATGGCCGGCATCAGCGTCGGTCAGTTCACGGCGGCCACCGGGACCAATGTCAGCTATGTCGAGCGGACAACGTCCACGTGGTGGGCACCAACACCAACCCCTGCACCGAGCAGGAACGCGGTCTCTACGTCGATCTGACCAGCTCGCTCACCAACCTCAAGATCAGCGACAGCGCCTTCGACAACCTGCACTACGGCTGGTATCTGCATAAGCAGGTCAGCGCCGATACCAGCACCGTGCAGTTCGTCGATGTCGACGATACCACGTTCAACCACAACAACTTCAAGGGTCTCTACGCCGAGAAGCTGGAGGACGCCACCTTCACCGGCGTCACAGTCAACCAAAACGGCTATGACAACTCGATGTTGGGGATGTGCAGCTACTTCGGTCCATTTGTGGCGGGCGTCGATGTCAACCTGAAGGCTGGCACCTACCAGAACCTGACCTTCGACAACGCCACTGTGACCAACAACGCCCTGGGCAACGCCAAAGAGGGCGTCGAGCCACGGTCAAGGCGCGACGATGGCGTAACCTACGGCGCCTTCCCGGCGACCCTCACCAACGTCACCATCGACGACGGCGTGGTCACCGGCAACGAACGAGGTATCCGCATCGGCGAACCGGGCAAGAACAATGCTGGCCCCACCAACGTCGTGGTGGAAGATGTCTGCATCAGTGGCAACGTCCAGACCTATAGCGGCGTGGACGGTTCGGCCTATGGCGGGCTGGTCAATCAGTCGCTGGCCAGCGTGGATGCCGAGAACAACTGGTGGGGCAGCGCAACTGGCCCAACCAACCCCAGTAACCCTGGTGGTACGGGCGATGCCGTATACGAGAACGGCCCCGTGGACTTCACCCCTGGCTCAATGCCTGTGGCGGCAGCCCCACCGGCAACTTCCACAACATCACCGACAACACCTTCTTCGCCACCATGCAGGCGGCCGTCGATGCGGCCAGCTATGGCGACATCATCGTGCCGCTGGCGGCCGGGCCGTTCGGCGCCGAGGGCAGCGCCACGGTCGCGGTCTCCGGCGTCACCATCAGACTCTCGGGCCGCACCTTCGGCCCCGGCTCGCCGGCCTTCACCATCACCGGCAACGACGTGACCATCGTCGGCCCCGGCGTGATCGACGGCGGCGGCAGCGCGTTCCCCGGCATCCTGGTGCAGCCCGGCGCGGGCAACTTCACCCTGCGCGACGCGGAGGTCAAGGGCTGGGCCGACGGCATCCAGGTGGCGGGCGCGGTGGTCTCGCTCAAGCTCATCGATAACTGGATCCACAACAACACGGACGCCGGTCTGCAGGTGGATGCCACGCCCTCCGGCGTGATCACCATCAACGGCAACCTGTTCAAGGCCAACGGCGGCGACGGCGTGGTCTACAGCGGCAGCGGCCTGCTCAAGACGGAGTACAACTCCTGGGGCGACCTGGGCGGTCCCAACGTCGGCGCCGGCGACGGCGCCAACGGCGCTTCGGTGGACTTCACGCCCTGGACCTTCAGCGAGCTGTACATGGACGTCGATCCGCCGGCCTACGCGCTAACCCGCAGTGTGCCTGAGACCACCAGCTTCGACGTGGCGCTCCGGATCGACGCGGCCAAGCTCTATGGGCTGACCTTCCAGATCACCTACGACCCGGCGATGTTGACGCTGAACACCACGACCTTCACTGCGCCGTGGGCGGGTGGGCCTGCGTTCCGCTGCCCGCGTCGCCAGGCGTCATCAAGTATCGCTGCAACCTGACCCTGCCCGCGGCGCAGTACGACGCCACCGGCGGAACCATCGCCACCTTCAACTTCACCGCCAACACGATGGGGCCGGGCAACGGCCCGTGGCCGACCTACTTCGACATCTCCCATCTTTCGGCCAACACCAGCCGGCCGCGCTCGGTGGGATCAAGGTGTTTGTCAACAACGCGGGCTATGGCGCGCCAGCGCCCCGCCCGCGACATCACTGATACCGACGACGGCGAGATCATCATCGTCGGCCTGGCCAACTTCACCGGCTTCGTCGATCTGCAAGGCAACACCAACGACAGCGGCGCGACGCTACTGGTCAAGAACCAACTGGCCAAGGCCGGAGCGGTGGACCTGGCGTCCGGTGTCAGCGTGCCCAGCGGGCCTACACCACCGCGCACCTGCCCACCAAGATGGTGCTGGTGGGATCGACCTACTGGCTGCAGTTCGATGCGCCGCTGCATCTGCCGACCACCACCGTAATCGGCTCGATCACGTATCCATTGGTGCCAAACGATTGGACCAACAGCGCGTTGGCCACGACGCGGCCGCTGACATTGCTGAATTTTGTCATGCTCCTGGGCGGCGATGCCACCAACAACGACGTGGTGACCATCGACGATGCAACCTGCATCGGCGCCTATTACGAGCTACCATTTACCGACTGCGGTACGCCGGGATCGAGTCCCGACGTCAAGGTGAACGGGGTTGTGGATATCTTCGACCTGGTGCTGATGGGCAGTAATTACGAACTAACCTACAGCCCTGGGTCCAGCCGTAACGCCCTGAAGGCAAGCCGGGTACTACCCGGCAGTTCCAGGACTCTTCCTGGTAGGCTATGCGTGTCTGCAAGTCCGTAGTGACTTGCAGACACGCACCTTGCCTCCAAGACCATTATACTCTATGCTCGCGAAGTGCAGAACGATCGAGGCGAGCACGTCGAAGGTACACAGTGACATAGCCATGCGACGAATCCCAGTCATATCCATCGTTTTTCTGATCTTACTGGCCCTCACTGAACCCCAAGCTGGTGCACAGGGTGCAGTGGTTGTCCGGGTTTTCCCGCCACGCTGACCATTCCGCTTGCCGGCACCAGCGACGTGGCGGTGGAGGTAGTTGACGTCCAGGGCCTGTATGGCTTCGACCTGACTCTCACCTTCGACGCGGGGTGGTCGAAGTCGTGGACGCCAATCCTAACCAACCGGGCGTGCAGGTGTCCTTTGGCACCTTCCTGGACCCCGGCCTATCGGTACGCAACACCGCCGACAACACCGCGGGCACAGTACGTTACGCCATGACTCAGCTCAATCCGAGCGTGGCCAAGAATGGCACCGGCAATCTGATCGTCATCAAGTTTCGCGGCAAGTCGGCCGGCAGCACGGCGCTGGTGTTGAGCGAAGTGGCGCTGGCGTCCCGTGACGCGGCGGAGATTCCATCCACGAAACAACCTGGCCAGGTGACGGTCGGTTCGTCCGCTGGGAACCTTCCAACTACCACGCCGATCCCCACCCAGGCTCCGCCGACGCCGGTGCCGACCGCAATGCCAACTCAAGCCCCAACGCAGGTGCAACCCTCAGTCACGGCCACCGATCTGCCAACGGCAGTATCGACCGCCACGGCAGTTCCCCGGACGCAACGGATGTACCATCGATCACTTCACCGACTGTGGCGGCAAACACCGCGACCCCGCATGCTGTGGCGTCGGTTACGGCGGCTACTGCAACGCCCGTCGAACCTGCTGCTTCTGTGACCAGCCCGCCACCACAACCCACCGTCCAGGAGGTTGCGGCCCTGCCGGCCACGGTGGCCCAGCCGACCGCCGGGGTGGTAGCACCTGTCGCCACTTCTGCAACCTCGGCCCAACCGGAGGAACGACAGCCAGCCAGCCAAACCCTGGCCGGAGGCGTGCTGTTGCGCGTGGCGCGGGGCATTAGGGCTGGCCTTCGTCCTGGCGGTGGTCATCGGCATCGTCCTGGTAATCCGCCGTCGTTCTCGGCCGACTTCGTGAGGTGGTGGAGGCAATGAACGGAACCATAGAAAGACCATCACAGGTCAATCGCCATGGGGTGGACCCGAGCGCGACCCACTTCAATCACGGGAGTCATGATTGTGCTGGCAGGGATACTGGCGCTGACCGGGTCCCAGCCTCGTCACGTTAGCTTAGCGGCGTCAGAGACTCCAGAGACTGCCGTCGTGCGCTGCGAGCCACTGTTCGCCACGGGTGTGCCCACGTCGAACTTGCAGGTAGACCTGTATGTCGCTAACGTCACCGACCTGTACGGCGCTGACATCAAATACAGTTTCGATCCAAACATCGTTCAGGTGGTCGATGCCGACCCATTCACCCCAGGTGTGCAGATCCAGCCGCTGGCCGGCTTCCTATCACCTGATCTGGTCGTACGTCGTGATGCCAACAACGTAACGGGTACGATTCAGTATGCCCTTACGCAGCCAACCCTACTCCGCCGGTCAACGGTTCGGGCGCCGTAGCCCGGGTGACTTTTCAGCCGCTGTCGGCGGGCCATCTTGTCATGCCCGATAACGGCTCTGTCCTGGCAGCTTACGGGGCAACTGCCATTCCGAGTATCAACCTGCCGTGTCTGGTCACGATTGGTGATGTGCCACCCTGCTTCGATTTCGATCATGATGGCCAGGTCACCGTGCGCGATATCTCCGACCCGGCTGCCCGCTGGAATACCACGCTGAACGACCCAGATCCGGATGGTGACCCTTCTACCCCGGCCTATGACCCGCGTTATGATGCTAACCGGGATGGTGTCATCGACGTTCTCGATATCGGGTTGGTGGCAGACCACTGGCTGCTGACCTGTTGAGAGCATTCTATTCAAGGAGCGACATGCACAAGCTATTCGAAAGACGACGTGCCCCCGCTGGGACGAGAATGATTGCGCTGGGTGTGTGTCTGATCATCGCTGCCCTTGGCACTGCCGGTTTGGGACACAGGGCTTTGGCAGAGAGGAGGCCCGGCGATGGCGCGATCGCGCTGCGGCCCTCAACGCCAGTGGGCCGGTCGATCAGGACCTGGAGGTCGATATCTACATTCAAGACGTGATAGACCTGTACGGCGCCGATGTGCGGCTCAGCTTCGACACTGCCATCGCTCAGGTCGTTGATGCGGATCCGTCCCTCCCTGGCACACAGATTCAACCACTCGCGACGTTTATGTCGCCTGGCTTTGTGATCAAGAAGGAAGCCAACAACAGTGCTGGCACGATCTGGTATGCAGCCACCCAACTCAACCCCAGTCCGCCGGTGAGTGGCCGGCCCTGGCACGAATCACCCTGCGAGCCAGTATGGCCGGCTCATTCGCCATGCCGGTCACCTCGGCTCAGCTCTCGAAGGCCGGTGGTATCCCGATCCCTGTGACCACACAGGACTGCAGTGTTACGTTCTTCGACCTGACCACGGCCACCCCAACGGCCACACGAACCCGGACGCCGACACCAACGGCCACCAGGTCACCGACACCCACGGCGACGTCGACGTATGCGGTATCGCCCACTCCGACGGCAACACCGACGCATACCGTGTCGCCGACGGCCACGGTTACGCCGACCCCAACCCAAACGCCGACACATACGCCCACGCCAACCCCACCGTCGGCCCAGGTTGGTATCGTTGCCGGGACGGTGTTCGAGGATGTCAACCGTGATGGGGTTCGCCAACCTTCCGAGCCGGGCATACCCGGCACGCGCGGCGGGCCACGTCACAAGCCGGGGTAAACCTGGGGCAATTCTGGGAGACGGCAACCATGCAGGATGGTTCGTTTATCCTCTATTTACCGCCCGGCCCGACCATGATCAGGCAGTTCAACCTGCCTGGTTGGTATTCCAGCACCGAAGATGAGGTTCAAGCGAACATCACCGGCGCCGGTGCGTCGATTAGGGTTGATTTTGGCGACTTCCGCGCCAATCAGATCTGGCTGCCGATCCTGCGGCGCGAACCGTAGGCTGCCGCAACTCGCTGTCAATTGGCTGTTGTTGAGCACACTGTCAAGGAGGAACAAGATGACGAACATTGCTCGGACGTACCATGTTAGCAGAATTTTCCGCTCGACTGCACTCGCCCGTTTCAGTTCGATCCTGCTCAGCATCTGTATAATTCTCGTGCTGGGTGTCTTACCAGCAGCCGCTGGCCCAGTCCCGGGAACGGACGAACAGAATCCGAATGTGAACCCGTTGGTGCGCTGCGAACCCACCGCCGTGAGTGCTAATGTCGGAGACACCGTGACGATAGACCTGTACATCCAGGACGTGAGCAACTTGTATGGCCTGGATTTTCGTGTTTCATACAACCCGACCATCGGGCAGGTCGTGGATCAAAACATGTATATCCCGGGAACTCAGATTCAACCGCTTTACAGCTGGACGGTTCCCGGATTCATTATCAAGCAGGACACCTATTTACCCTCCGACATCCCGCCCAATTGTGGTGTGCATTGTATTTGGTTGGCGTTTACGCAGCTGAACCCGACTCCACCCGCCAATGGCTCGGGGCCGGTGGCCAGGGTCACCTTCTTGGGCCTACAGCCTGGCACATTCCCGATGAACTGGATCAACACCGCGTTATCTGCCCCGGGTGGAATCCCGATTACGCCGGTGGATAGGCAGGCATGTCAGGTAACGTTCATCGACCCCATGGCCGTCACCCTGGCCGGTTTCGATGCCACAGCCCAACCGGACCACGTCTTGCTCGCTTGGGAAACGGCGTCAGAACTCGACAACCTGGGTTTCAACCTTTACCGTGGCCTGTCGCCCGACGAACCTGATTTGCGCCAACGATGCGCTGATTCCCTCGATGGCGCCGGGGCCGTCCGGTTTCGCTTATACGTGGCAAGATCGCCAGGACCTCGCCTCTGGGACCACGTACTACTACTGGCTCGATGCCATCGACACGGCCAACACGGCGACGCGTTTTGGGCCGGTGAGCGCGACCTACTTTGCACCAACGGCTACCGGACTCGGAATGATGGAGGCGGACAACACACGGCCCGCAATACCGCCGGTGGCCGTGTGGCTGACCATCCTGGCGGGGAGCTTGACGCTTTGGTTGTACTGGCGGCGGAGCCAGAAGCTGAAGAGTTGAATAGTGGGTCGTAGGCAAAGAACCTGTCCGAATCACCAGTCATGTGTCTTTGTTGGGCACTTTGCACTGGTGATTCGGACCGCCCTAACTCACCAACCGCCACACCTGCGCGACGACGAACGTCACGGCGAAGCCCATTGCCAGCGGCAGCAGGGCGGCCACGGCCGTCCATTTTTNGCTGCCCGTCTCTTTGAAGATCGTGTAGATCGTCGTGCTGCATGGGTTGTGCAGCAGGCTGAACAGCATCAGGTTGACGGCCGTCAGCAGCGTCCAGCCACCCGCCGTAAACAGCGCCATCAGGCTGGCGCTGTCGTCCAGCTCGAACATGACGCCAGNCCNCTGACCCAGTCCCGCCATCCCGGTGGTCAGCACGGTCAGCATCAGGATCGTGGGGATGACGATCTCGTTGGCCGGTATGGCGACAATGTAGGCCACCAGGATCACGCCGTTCAGGCCGAGCAGGAGCCNCAGCGGATTGAGGAAGTTCACCAGGTATTCGGCCAGACTGACCCCGCCGATAGTGACGTTGGCAATCAGCCAGATCACGGCGCCGGCCGGCAGGGCAAAGACGATGGCCCGCCACAGTACGTACAGTGTACGGTCGATGATCGACGTATAGATCGTCTGCAANNCACGCGGCGGGCGGTAGGGCGGCAGCCNCAGGCTGAAGGTCGACACCTGGCCGCTCAACACGCTGCGCGACAACGCCAACGACACCACGAAACTGAGCAGCACCCNCAGCACGGCCACCCCCACCACGGCCAATGCCGAGACCAGCCCCGCCAGCCNGGCCGACACCAACCCACCGATGAAGAGCGACGCGATCAGAATCTGCGTCGGCCAACGGCCATTACACAGGGCAAAATTGTTGGTGATGATGGCAATCAGCCGCTCGCGCGGGCTGTCGATGACGCGCGTGGCGACGACGCCGGCCGCATTGCAGCCAAAACCCATCATCATACTCAGCGACTGTTTGCCGTGCGCGGCCCGCTTGAACAGGTTGTCCAGGTTGAACGCGCGCGGCAGGTAACCGAAATCCTCCAACAGGGTGAACAGCGGAAAGAAGATCGCCATCGGCGGCAGCATCACGCTCACCACCCACGCGGTGGCCAGGTACATGCCGTCGATCAGCAGACCGCTCAACCACCAGGGAAAGTGCAGGGCGTCGGCCAGCTGGTGCAGCGCCGGGTAGACTCTGCCAATCAGAATGTCGGCCAAAAACTGCGATGGGATGTTGGCCCCGGTGATCGTGATCCAAAACACCAGGGTGAAGAGGAGCAGCATGAGGGGAAAGCCCCACAGGCGACTCGTCACCAGGCGGTCGATGGTGCGATCCAAATCGAATCGTGGCTTCGCGCCCGGCCGGTGACNCGCGCGGTCGGCAATACGCGCCGCTTCCGTGTAGATCGATTCCATCACGGTTTGATGAAACTCACTGCCCACCTCCCAACGCAGTGAGCGGGCGGTGTTCAGAACCGTNNCTGCGCCGTAACGGTCTCAACCATTTGCCACCTCCAATCGTAAATCGCGCCCGATCATGCCGGCCGGCGGTGGTCCTCCGCCGACCTCAGCCAGTTCACCCTTCTCCAGAGCCTCCACGATCCGCTGATCGCCGTCCAGCAGGCGCAGCGCAACCCANNGCGCGTTGGGCAGGTTCGGGAACAGGGTCAGCAGCTGCTGCACCAGTTGACTCACGGCACGCCGCAGGGCCGGCGGCTCGTTTTGGATGCGGTGTGGCCGGCAGACTGTCCGCCCGGTTGCGACGTCGTCGATCGCCTGCAGCAGTTCCGGGAACCCTTTACGCTGCCGCGNCGCGGTCGGCACTACCGGTACACCCAGGTCACGCGCCAGGCGCCGCTCATCGACCGCCAGCCCGTGGCGCCGGGCCCNGTCCATCAGGTTCAACGCCACCACCGCGCGGTCGGTGATCTCCAACACCTGCAGCACCAGATTGAGGTTACGTTCCAGACGGGTCGCATCGGCCACGACCACCGTCACGTCCGGCCGGCCGAAGAGCAGGAAATCACGCGCCACTTCTTCGTCCAGGCTCGTGGCCAGCAGCGAATAGGTACCGGGCAGGTCGACCAGCTTGTAGCGGTGGCCGGCGTACTCGAAGCCCCCTTCAGCACGCGTCACCGTTTTGCCCGGCCAGTTGCCGGTATGCTGGCGCAGCCCGGTGAGGGCGTTGAATACCGTACTTTTGCCAACGTTGGGGTTGCCGGCCAGGGCCACGACGTAGTCCCAGCTGCCCATGTCGATGCCCAGGCGTTGCAGGTGGGCGGCATTGTGGGCGGGACAGGTGGCACAGCCGGCAGAGGCCGCGCCCGCCGCGCCTGCCGGCCAGGGCCGATGTGGATCGCGCCCGACGGGCCGCCATCGCCTGCGCGCGCCGCCGTCACCCCCAGGGGCATGTCCGCCGCGACCGGTTCGACCGGCATGGGTTCGTGAGCAGGGATCATGTCAGCACCTCCGCAATGCGGGTGATGTGAATCAACTGCGCCTGTTCGCGGCGCAGGGCAATCAGCGCGCCACGTATCCGGTAGGCGATGGGGTCACCGCCGGGGCTGCGCAGTTCTGCCTTGATCAGGGCGCCGGGCAGAATGCCCAGGTCCATCATACGCCGCCGCTCGGACCNCCGGCAGCGCACCGAGAGGCGCACAACCTCACCCTGCTGCCCGGGCCGCAGCGCCGCCAGGGTGAGGTGGGGTTCGGTTTCGACGGTGGGCGAGGCCACGACGGCCGGGAGTTCATGGGGCGCCACCGTGATGTTGGCCGCCAGCACGGGCGCCAGAACGTGGATGTCACCGTTGGCCCAGAAGGTGATACGGTGGGGCGCAGCCTCGATCAGGCGCACGTCCATGCCGGGGTACAACCCTTCGGCCACGAGCTNGGCATACACGGTCTCGGGCCNGTCCTCGATGTGTACGATCCGGGCGGGGTGATCCAGGGGCAGGGCGTTGANGGGCTGGCCACCGTGACCGACGTAGTTGCCCTCGGCATCGGGGATTGGGTCGCCGTGAGGATCGTGCGTGGGGTGGCCGAGCTGGGATGACAGCTGTTCGACCTGCGCCGGCAACAGGGTGTGTTCGTAGCGTTCGGCCTNGCNGTGCCACTGCGTTTCGTCGTAGCCGGTTTCATCGGCCAGGTAACGTTCCCACAGGCGGTGCGCACGAATGATGTGCAGCGCGCCGCGCCCCGTCGGGGTCAGGTGAAAGTCGCCGTCGATCACCTGGACCAGGTTTAGCGTGGCCATACCGTCGAGCAGGGTGACCGCTTCGTCGGTCGAGAGTTGCANGGGCCCGGCCAGGCCCTCCAGGGTGGGCCGTCGGCCGTACATCTCACCTTTGTGGATGTGCTTCAACGCGCCCTCGGTGCGGACGCGTGGTGTTCTGCCTGGCCNTGCCGCGCGCGACCAGAGACCACGCCGCGGCCAGAAGACCAGGGCCGCCAGGGTCAGCAGCAGCAGCGCCAGACCGAGGGCGATTGCGGGATTGGGCATCGTGCCCTCCTTCGTTGCCGGATGGATGTTCCCAACCGGTTATTTCATGAGCTAAGATAAAAGTGAGCCTTGCCTAATTCTACTCGGATTGGCCGCTTCTGTCAAACGGCGGCGTGGGTCAAAGATGCCCACTTTCTGAAAAGTTGGCATCTTTCTGATAAAAATTGGATTCATGCTGCCTGTGACGCCGGGGCGGGTGTGCTAAAGTGGCCTGGCGACAGCCGGAGTAAATGATGCGAAGGGCCCATCGTGAGCCAGCACCCTACCCGTTCAGCAGCCCCATACACCAACCGCCTCATCGACGAGACCAGNCCCTACCTCTTGCAGCACGCCCACAACCCGGTCGACTGGTACCCGTGGGGCGAGGAGGCGTTGGCCAGGGCGAAGGCCGAAAACAAACCGATTCTGCTCAGTATCGGCTATTCCGCGTGCCACTGGTGCCACGTGATGGCCCACGAATCGTTCGCGGACCCGGAAACGGCCGGGCTGATGAACCAGTATTTCGTGCCGGTCAAGGTCGACCGCGAGGAGCGCCCCGACCTGGACGCGATCTACATGGAGGCGGTGCAGGCCATGACGGGCCAGGGCGGCTGGCCGATGACCGTTTTCCTCACGCCGGACGGTGTGCCCTTCTACGGCGGCACCTACTTCCCACGTGAGCCGCGCTACGGCATGCCCGGTTTCAAGCAGCTGCTCGTCAGCCTGGCCCGCGCCTACCACAGCCGGCCGCAGGACATTGCGCACAACGCGGCGCAGATGCGCAGCATGCTGCGCCAGGCAACCCTGCTGCAAACCACCGCCGACCCGCTCGACGCGTCGATCCTTGACCACGCCTGCCAGGCGCTGGANGAAAACTACGACACACGTTACGGCGGCTTTGGCGGTGCGCCCAAGTTCCCCCGNGCGATGGCCCTGGAGTTTCTGCTGCGCACCTACCACCGTACCGGCCGGCGTCGCGCCCTGGAGATGGCCGAGTTCACCCTGGGTCAGATGGCGNNCGGCGGCCTGTACGACCAGCTGGGCGGTGGGTTCCACCGCTATTCGGTCGATGACCGCTGGCTGACGCCGCACTTCGAGAAGATGCTGTACGACAACGCGCAGCTCGCCCGCATCTATGCCCTGGCCTATCAGGTGACNCGAGACCCGTTCTACCGCCAGGTCAGCGATGAGGTGTTGACCTACGTGCAGCGTGAAATGACCCACCCCGAGGGCGGCTTCTTTTCGGCGCAGGATGCGGACAGTGAGGGTGAGGAGGGCAAGTTCTTCGTCTGGTCGCTGGCGGAGGTCCCAGGCGCACTTGGGCAAGGATGAGGCGGGCTGTTTGCCCGCTACTACGACGTGACCCAACACGGCAACTTCGAGGGCCATAACATCCTGCACGTCACCCTGCCGCGCGACACGGTCGCCGCGCAGCTGAAGGTCACGCCGGCGCGTTTGCAGGCCGTGATCGAACGCGGCCGGGCCGTGCTGCTGGCGGCCCGCCAGCAGCGCGTGCCGCCCGGCCTGGACGACAAATCGCTCACGGCCTGGAACGGGTTGATGATCCAGGCCTACGCCGATGCCGGGCGCATCTTCGCACGCGACGATTACGTACAGACTGCGGCCCGCGCGGCCGACTTCGTCTGGGCGGCTGCGNNTGACCCGGCCAGCGGCCGCCTGCTGCGCACCTACAAGGATGGGCGGGCGAAGCTCAACGCCTACCTGGAAGACTACGCCATGCTGGCCAACGGACTGCTGGCGCTCTACACCGCCACCTTCGACCTGCGCTGGTTGCACCGTGCGGTCGATCTGGCTGAGCAGATGCTGGCGCACTTCTGGGATTCGGAGAATGGGGCCTTTTTCAGCACGNNCGACGATCACGAGGAACTGATCACCCGCCCCAAAGACCTCATCGACAACGCGACCCCATCGGCCAATGCCAGCGCCGCCATGGCGCTGCTGCTGCTGGGTCGTCTGCTGGACAAGCGGGCGTATTACGAACACGGTGAGACGGTGCTGCGGCTGTTACGTCAGGGGATGGTGCAGTCACCGGGGGCGTTTGCCCACCTGTTGAATGCGCTCGACCTCTACCTGGCGCCGNNCCGCGAGGTGGCAATCGTGGGTGACCCGGCCGCAGCCGCGACGCAGGCGCTGCTGACCACGGTCAATCGACATTACCTGCCCAACACGCTCCTGGCCGCCGCGCCGGCGGACGACACAGCCGCCCAGGGCATGACGCCGCTGCTGGCGGGGCGGGGGCAGATCGCGGGGCGGGCAACGGCCTACGTGTGTCAGAACTTCACCTGCCGGCTGCCAGTGACGACTGCCGAAGACCTGGCCGCGCAGCTACTGACCGATCGGCAGTGAACGGGCACACGAACGCCGCGCTTCAGATCGGCCACACGGCCACCCGTCAACGGTTACCGTTCGCTGAATGCCGCCCTTCAGCGGTTATTCGGTCAGGCTCCGAGGACCTCTCGGCTGCGCGCCAGGGCAGACTGCAACTGCCCCACTTCCCTGTCAAGCTCGGCCAGGTAGGTCACGGCGGTCGCCACATCCCCGGCTTTACTGGCCTCTTCCATCCACGTCGCCAGCTGGCGCACCCGCTCGCCGCCCACGGTGGCCGCCGCGCCGCGCAGCGCATGCGCCTGGTTTCTGATGGTCGTGGCCTCTCCGCTGGCCGCCGCAGCATGCAGTGCCGTCAGCCGCCTGGGGAGATCGACCAGATAGGCCTCGATGGCAATCGCAACGATCCTGGCATCACCCAACCGATCCACCAGACCGTCCTGGTCGAAAATGGGGACTTCAGGACCGGCGATGGTCGCGGCAGTTGGGGGCACGTCTGATTGGGACGGCAGCCAGCGCGCCAGTGACTCGAACAGCGACTGGAGGGCGAGCGGTTTGGTGACATAATCGTTCATGCCGGCGGCCAGGCAACGCTCGCGGTCGCCAGCCATCGCATGGGCCGTCACGGCAACGATCGGGATGTTGCGGTCCAACACCTGCGAGTCTGCCGCGCGGATGAGGGCGGTAGTGGTCAGCCCGTCCATCTCTGGCATCTCCACATCCATGAGCACCACGTAATAGGGCACACTGTGCAGGGCGGCCAGCGCCTCGTGACCGCTCGCCACCGCATCCGCACTCAGCCCCAGCTTACGCAGGAGACCAAGCGCAACCTGCTGGTTGGTGATGTTGTCCTCGACCAACAAAACGCGGCCGCTCAGTTGCGGCGTCGGGGCTGGCGTGTCTGACACTCTGACGTTCGGCGGCGCGACCTGATGCCCGGCGTCTGACGGCGGCGCGCCAAGCACTCTGGAGAGCTTGGCGAACAGTTCGGAGGAGCGGACAGGTTTGGGCAGGGTGGCCGCAATGTCCAACCCGTGCGACGCTGACGCGGCGTTCCCGCCGCGCAGGGAAGGCAGCAAGATCAAGCGGGTCCGGCATAGAGTGGCATCGTTTTTGATTGCCCTGGCCAGGGCGAGACCATCCATACCGGGCATCTGCCCATCCAACAGGGCCACCTGGAAAGGGTCGCCCGCCGTCCAGGCCCGGGCCAATGTCAACAGACCGGCCGGGCCGTCCGCAGCCGCTTCGACGCGTACCCNCCATGACGCTAACTGGGCCAACAACACCTCACGATTGGTGGCGTTGTCGTCCACCACGAGGATGTGCGCACCAACGATGCTGGTATTGCCGTGCAGGGCAGTCTCCGACCGGCCGGATCTGTGTAGCTGCACCGTAAACCAGAACTCCGAACCTGCGCCTGGGGTACTGTTCACGCCGATCGCGCCGCCCATCGCTTCGACCAACTGTTTGGCGATGGCCAGGCCCAGGCCGGTGCCGCCGTAGCGCCGGCTGGTCGAGGCGTCGGCCTGGTTGAACTTGTCGAACAGCTTCGCCCGCTGTTCCGGTGTGATGCCGATGCCGGTGTCCTGTACGCTGAAGTGCAGGGTGACCGCGTTGTCGGTCTGCCCGGCCAGGCTGGCCAGCACTGCGACCTCGCCCCGCGNGGTGAATTTGATGGCGTTGCCGGCCAGGTTGTTCAGGATCTGGCGCAGGCGGCCGGGATCGCCCCGCAGGTGGGCTGGCACATCAGGCGCGGCCGCGCAGATGAACTCCAACCCCTGGCTGTANNGGCGCAGGGCCAGCGCCGATGCGAAGTCGTCCAGCAGCTCGCGCAGGTCGAAATCCACGGTCTCCAGCACCAGCATGCCCGCCTCGATCTTGGAGAGGTCGAGGATATCGTTGATCAGGGCCAACAGGATCTCACCGCTGTTGCGCACCGCCTCGGCGTAGCGCCGCTGCTCCGCATCCAGGTCGGTATCCAGCAGCAGCCCGGTCATGCCGATCACGCTGTTCATGGGGGTGCGGATCTCGTGGCTCATGTTGGCCAGGAACTCGCTTTTGGCGATGGTGGCCGCCTCGGCCGCGGTGCGGGCCTCTTCCAGGCTGGCCTGGTAGCGCACCTGCTCGGTGATGTCACGGTACATCCACAGTGCGCCGCGAAATTTACCGTCGACGAAGATCGGCACATAATCCCGGCTGACGATCTGGCCAGTGCGCAGTGTCCGTTTGACGTCGATCGAGGACGTTTTGGGCAGCGACGTACTGGAACTCAGGTCGATGCCCGGCTGCCCGTCTGTGTAGTAGACTTCCCTTAGCTGTTGCAGATGGGGCCAGACGTCCATGCCTGGCTTTATCGTCGGGACAACTACTGCGAGATGGCGACGCATAGTTTCGTTGAGATGCACGATCTTTCCCTGCTCATCTATCACCAGCACTCCGGCGGGCACCTGCTCGAGCAATGCCTCCAGGCGTGAGGAACGGGTGCGCGNCTCATCCTCAAGACGCTTGCGCTCGCTGATGTCGCGCGTCACCCCGTGAACGACCACGCCACCGCTTACGGGGTCCACTACGTAGTGGGTGACCGCCTCGGTCCAGACGGTCGAACCGTCCTTGCATGGCTGCTCCAATTCGGTGCGTTCATACGTGTCGATGAGCAACTTGCCGGCGGCATAGTACGCCGCGATGTTTTGCGCCATTAGCTGGCCTGCGAGCTGGCCGCTCTCCTCGGTCAACGCCGCGGACGCCGGCTGCGCCATGACCTCCTCGGCCGTATAGCCGCGCAGCGCCTCGACTGAGGGGCTGACGTAAAGGAAGCGTCCCGTGAAGGGGTCGAGGGTCCACACCACGTCCTTCATGCTCTCGGTCAGCGTGCGGTACTTCTCCTCGCTGACCCGCAGGCGCTCTTTGGTCAGTTGGTATTCGGTGATGTCGGTGAAGGTGGCGAAGACCCGGTGGGGCTTGTCGGCGCCCGGCTGGAACTGCGGCTGCGCGGAGACGCTGAGCCAGCGATAGGCCTCGATGGCAGGATTGAAGACCCCCATGACCACATCATCGACGGGCTGGCCGGTGCGCAGGGCGACCATGGCGGGATGCGTCTCGCCTGGAAAGGGCGCCCCGTCCTCGTGAATGGCGCGCCAGCGTGGATCCATGGGCGTGCGTCCCTGCATTTGGTCCAGGGTCAGACCCAGCAGCCGCTCGGCCGCCGGGTTGGCGACGATGATCGCACCGTCGGCGGCATGATAGACCACGCCCTGCGCCATGGTTTCTGAATAGCAGGCGGTACTGCGCTTCGCTCGCGGACAGGGGCACGGATGAATTCTCGAACAGGTGAGATGGCGCCATGGGTGCGTCTCTAGCTGCCGTGGCAGTGTTTGAACTTCTTGCCGCTGCCGCAGGGGCAGGGGTCGTTGCGCCCGGCGGCGGCGAAGGCCTGCTGNNCCGCGGCGTCGCGCCGGGCATAGAGCTGCATGATCTCGGCCGGGGCACGGCCGCGGCGCAGCATGTCGGCCATGAAGCGCATGGGCTGGTCGATGTGGTGGAAGAACGATTTGTAGCCGGCGCAGAGGTAGTTCAGCCCCGGCTCACCGTCGGGGGTGGCGATGAAGCGGTNCCTGGGGCAGCCGCCGTGGCAGGCGAAGCGTACCTCGCACGTCCGGCAGTAGCCCGGCAGGGCGTCGAACTTGTCCTGGCCAAATTTCACCTGCTGCGGCGAGGCGATCAGCTCGATCATCGGCGTCTCGGCGATATTGCCCAGCCGATAGGCCGGCTCTACGAAGTGGTCGCAGGCGTAGAGATCGCCGTTGTGCTCCAGCGCCAGCGCCAGCCCACAGGTTTTGGAATGGACGCACAGCCCCGACGGCTCGCCCAGCCAGTTGGCCAGCGCCACGTCGAACATCTGCACGTAGACCGTGCCCACGTCGCGGCGCACCCACTCCTCGAAGATGCCGATCAGGAAACGCCCGTACTGTTCGGCGGTCACGGAGCGGTCGGTGACCAGTGCGCCGGCCTGGGTGTAGAGCGGCCGGTCGCGCCAGGAGGTCCAGGGGGCAGGGGCGGGGGTGAGTGGGTGAAGGGGTGAGGGGGAGGCAGCGGCATCTGGCTGGTCAAGGCGCTCGATGATGGGGATGAACTGTANAAAGCGGGAGCCGCAGTCGTCGCGCAGGAAACGGTAGACCTGGGCCGGATGATCGGCGTTGGCGTGGTGCAGGGTGGTCAGGGTGTTGTACTCGACGCCATGTTTTTGCAAAAACCNCAGCCCGCGCATGACCCGGTCGAAGGTCGGCTGGCCCCCTTTGTCGACGCGGTAGGCGTCGTGCAGGGCCTGCGGCCCGTCGATGCTGATGCCCACCAGGAAGTTGTGCGCTTTGAAGAAGGCGGCCCAGGCATCGTCCAGCAGCGTGCCGTTGGTCTGGATGGTGTACTCGATCTGCGTGCCCGGCTTGCGGTACTGCTCCACGTACTCGATGCTGCGGCGGAAGAAGTCCAGCCCCATCAGCGTCGGCTCGCCCCNCTGCCAGGCCACCTGCACCTGCGGCGTCTGGTGCGCCTCCAGCAACTGGCGGATGTAGGTCTCCAGCATGGCGTCGGCCATGCGGAAGCGGCTGCCGGGATAGAGCAGCTCCTTGGAGAGGAAAAAGCAGTAGGCGCAGTCCAGGTTGCAGGTGGCGCCGCTGGGCTTGGCCAGCAGGTGAAAGGCTGGCGGGTAGTTCTTGAGTGAGTTCGTCATGGCTACATCCCCCACACGGCGATGGTCAGGTCGTTGTGGCGCTCGGCGCGCTGCCAGATGCGCTCCTCCCAGCTCCGGCCCGGCCGGCGGTCGAAGATCACCAGATGCGCCTCGGCCGCGCCGCAGCGGTCGGCGTACTCCCAGGTCTGCGCCAGTCCCTCCTGGAGCGTCGTCTCCAGCGAGCCGCGCAGCAGCTTCAGCTCGATCACGGCCCGCTGCACGCCGGCCGGTGTGTTCCACACCACCAGCAGGTCGGTGCGCCGCCGCCCCAGGCCATACTCGCGATCCACCCGGCCGCCCCCGTTGACGATGCGCTGCAAAAAGGCCTGCATCAGCAACTGCGGCCCTGCCTCTTGATAGTTGAAACCGTCCAGCCAGGCCTCGGAATGCTCGCGGAAGAACTGCTGAAAGGCCGCCAGCAGCTTGGGCAGATCCAGCCGGCCATTGGGCAGGATGTACCAGGCCGGTGTGATGGTGCTCTCCAGATTGAGCTGCGCAATGAAGTTCAGCTCGCGCGNGATAACTTCCCGGTAGATCGGATTGGAGATCTGCAGTCCATCGGCGCGACGGCTGACCAGGCCCAGGTCGATCACATATTGAATGTCGTCCAGGGGCACGGTCTGCGCCAGCTCGCCCCCTTCCAGCATCGGCTGGATGACGCGGCGCACCCGCGGCTCCTTGAGTTTGTCCACCAACTGGTCCAGGTGTGTCTCCCGGCGCAGGATGAGCCTCTCCTTGGCCTCGCCGATCATCGCAGCCGTGATGGGCTGGGAACGCGACTGGCCGGTGGCCATGCGGAAACAGACTTCATAGCCCAGGGCATTCACCAGCCAGGGCTGCCCCTGCGTCGGCTCCCAGACCAGGTCGAGGGCATCGGGCAAAAAGGCCTGACCGGTTTCCTGCGTATGCTGGCCATACAGCAGCAGGACTTCATCGTTGTCGAAGTCGCCCATGCGCAGCGACTCGGCTTTGATGTTGAAGGCGCTGCCACCCGTGATGATCTCCTTGTCGCGGCTGGAATGGATGCGATAGTCGCGCACATCGCGCACGCCGCACAGGACCACGCTCTGCGGGAAGAACTCAGGCCGCCGGGCGTAGCCAGTCCGCAACTGGCGCAACACGGCGATCAGGGTGTCGCCGATCAGCGCGTCGATCTCGTCGATCAGCAGCACCAGCGGCAGCGGATGCTGCTGCACCCACTGGGTCAGCACCTCGATCAAGGCCCCGTGCCCACCGGACTGTGCCAGCACGTCAGGCCAGATTGCGTCGACGAACGAGTCGCCCAACGTGATGCGCGCCTGTGATCCCAGCTCGCTGAGGATCGCCTGCATGGCCGCGTTGACATCCTCGCGNNCGGATTGGGCCAGCTCCACGTTGATGTAGAGCGCACGGTACTGGCCCGTTTGGTTCAGATAGTCCATCAAGGCCAGCAGGTAGGACGTCTTGCCCACTTGGCGCGNGGCGTGCAGGATGAAATACTTCTTCTGGCCGATCAAGCCCATGATCTTGCTCAGATCGAAGCGTTGCAGCGGGGGCACGCAGTAGTGATCCCGGCCATTGACCGGCCCGGCAGTGTTGAAAAAGCGCATGGTCATCTCGGCGATTGAATGATTGAGCGGTGGATCGTCTGAAGGGATTATAGATGCTCTTGTCCTTTGGGTCAAGGAGACCGCGCCGAGAAGACTTCAGCAGCCGCCTGATTGCCAATGCTGGCAGCAGCTTCCGAAGTCTCGCCTTGCCGTTGCGTCCGCCGCTGGAATCAAGACCGGGAGCCGTGTGGATCAACGGCTCCCGGCGCGGCGGGCATGAGGCTGGCAACGGCGCTAGTCAGCCGGGGCCGGCTGGGAGGCCGCGGCGGCGTCTGCGGTCGGCGAACGCATCCAGGGGTGCCCAGACGCGGCAGCAGCCAGCGATCCAGGCCATACCAGCCGCCGACCTTCCAGGCCAGAAAGAGCAGGCTGGAGAAGATGAGAATCTCCCCGTAACTGCTCAGCCAGTCGTTGACGCCCCGGACTTCGGACGGCAAAGCCGGCCGGTTGAAGCGATGTCAGGTTCTTGACGACAATTTGGCTTCGCTCGCAGGATTCGGACGGTGCCGCACCGGCCGAAGTCTTGTCAGTTCACGCGCGGGCTGCTGGGCGCAAATGCGCCGGGGGCTGGGTGCTTGGCTTCCGCCTGATGCCCCCGGCCGCATCTGCGTGCAGCGATCAGCCCGCTTGTGCCGCAATGGCCTGGGCCGTCGCTACGGCAGCTTGCAGATGTTGCACGGGTGTGACTTTGAAATCCTGGCGAAACGGAAACATGAAGGCGAAGCGCGATGGCGCCGAGGTTGTCGGCTTCCACCAAGGCGTAGGCCACATGCTCTGGAGCGCCCCAGAGGATGCTATGCACTTGAACGCCTAGCTCGCCCGCCCTGGTCTCCAGCGTCTCCATCTCGGCAATGAATCGGGCCGTGTTGTCGCGGTCATACGCGGGACAGTTCTCTTCCGTGTGGGTCATCGTCACGTGAAATAGCATGGTCACATCATCCTTTCAAGCTCGAATCGAAGCGGTGGCGCCGCACAGGATGGCCGCATACAAGGCCAGCGGCGCCCATGGTTTCATGGTGCTCGCGCACAACGATCCATTTACCATTGTACGATGGCTGCCCTGCTTTCGCGCTGGTCAGGCAGCCACCGACACGCTTGATTCGAGGGGACGACGTGAAACACATGGCCATGGCGACCAGGCGACGCAGCCAACGCGGGCGCGGCCGGCTAGCCGGCGGCGACGGCCGGCGGCCCATCGGCCAGACGGGCGCCTTCGGCCCGTTTGGGCAGCGTCTGGACATACCACAGCGCCAGCAGCGCAAACAGCGCCACCGCCGCGAAGGCCACCTTGAGCGCGATGATCTGAGCCTCGGCGTAGTTTTCCGTGACGGCCGTCACCTCTTCGGGACTCAGCCCTGCCGCCTCAGCGGCCACAGCCACCTGCTCGACGCTGACGAAGTTAGCGTTTTGCTCGGCCTGGGCAGTCAACTGCGGCGCCAGGGCGGCCAGCGTGGGATCGGTCAGCACCTGCTTCTGGAAGCTGCCCACCAGCGAGGCGATCAGGATCGAGCCTACCAACGCCACGCCGAGGGACGCGCCCAGATTCATGGCCGTCCCTTGCAGGCCGCCGGCCTCGCTGCCCCGCTCCGGCGTGACCGAGGACATGATGACGTTGCCCAACTGCGACACCAGCAGCCCGTTGCCGGCGCCGACCATGGCCAGCGCCAGCGCAAAGCCGGCCGTGCGCAGATCGGCGCTGGTGAAGGCGATCAGCAGGATGATGCCGATCAGCATCGACAGCAGGCCGGCCAGTGCGATGCGCTGCGGCGAGTAACGCCCGGCCAGACGCGCCCCGGCCAGCGCAAACACCAGCAGCGACAGCGAGAGCGGCAGCAGGGCGATCCCCGTCTCGAGAGCGTCGAAGCCGAGCACCGTTTGCAGGTAGAGCGGCAGCACGAAGAAGATGCCCATGATGATGAACTGCTGGCACAGGTAGGTGGTCAGGCCGGCCCGCATGGGGGNAATTTCCAGCAGCCGCACGTCCAGCATCGGCTCCTTTTGCGCCGCCAGCAGGGCTCGTTCGTGGCGGGCAAAGAGTCCCAGCAACACAAGACCCACTGCGATCAGCCAGAAGACGGGCGACAGGCCCAGCGGCGTGAACGGCGCCGACGCGCTGGGTGCGATCCAGCCCCACTGGCTGGAGCGCAGAATGCCAAAGACGGCCATTCCCAGGCCGGCCGCGGAGAGGACGACGCCGGTGAGATCCAGCTTGCCCTGCCGGCCGGCCGTTGCCGGTATCTTGCTCAGGAAGAGCATCAGCGCCAGCACCACCACCGTCTCGCCGGCAAAGACCAGACGCCAGGTGTAGTTGGCCGTCACCCAGCCGCCAATCAGCGGGCCTAAGGCGGCCGATGCGCCGCTGACGCCGCCCAAAATGCCGTAGGCCAGGGCGCGTTGCTGGCCGGAATAGGTGGCGGCGGTCAGCGCAGCGATGGCGGGGATGACCAGCACCGCGCCGAAGCCCTCGATGAACGACCAGCCCACCAGGAGCACCCNCAGGTTGGGAGAAAGCGCGGTGGTCAGCGACCCGGCGCCGTAGATCAACAGGCCCACCATGTAGGCCCGNNCCGCGCCCCAGCGGTCGCCCAGCTTGCCGCCCAGCAGCATGAACGCGGCCATGACCAGCGTGTAGAGGGTGATGGCCGTCTGCAAGCCCACCACCGTGGTGTTCAGGTCCGCCGCGACCTGGGTGATGGACACGTTCATGACCGTGGTGTCCAGCACCATGATGAACTGGGCCGCGGCCAGCATGGCGATGACGGCCCAGCCGGCGTTCTTTTCCGGCGTCTTGTTTGTCATTGGGGGTATTCTGTCCTTAATTCAGTGGCGCTGCGGCGCAATGAAGGGCGCCGCGATGGTTCAGAGGCAGGATAATATAGTTAACCCTGCCGTCCTGGTCAAGGAGAACGTCGGTCGCGGCAATTCCGACGATCGCGTGGGTGGAAGGGCTAACAATGTTGAAGCCAAAACCGGGTTCTGCCTCGTCGAAGAGACAAAACCCGGTTTTGCTAATCCTCACAGCGCCGTGATCAACTCCCGGCGCTGGAGGCCAACGTTGACGACGACCCCGGCTGGGCGGCCGCGGCGCCTTGGCTCCTGCGCAGGAAGACCTTGATCACCTCGTAGACCAGCGCCAGCGCCACGGCCAGGCCGATGCACAGCAGCCACTGCTGGCCGTCCAGCCTGACCAGGCCCAGGATGCGCTGGGTAAAGCCCAGCTCGGTGGAGAGGAAGGTGATCAGGAGCGACAGGCCGTACAGCATCAACTGCCGCCGGTCGGTGAAGTTCTCCACCTGGAAGAGCGTTTCCGTCTCCGAGCGGGAGCTGAAGCCAACGATGACGTTGAAGAGTGAGAAGGCCGCAAAGCCCATGGTGGCCGCCAGCCTGGCGTCGATGGNGCCATAGGTGATCTCGACCGCCAGGGTGCCCAGGGCAACCAACAGGCCGATGAAGATCAGCCGGGCCCACTGCGCCCGGGAGAGCACCGGCTGGCTCAGCGGCCGCGGCTTGCGCTCCATCAGCCCCGGCAGCGGCTTGTCATAGCCCAGCGCGATGGCGATGGGCACCTGCACCAGGAAGTTGATCCACAACACGAGGGNCGGCGAGAAGGGCACGCCGCCCAGAATGAAAAAGAAGGCCGCGCCCAGATAGCTGACGATGAAGGAGACCAGCGCGGTGATCTGAAAGCGGATGTACTTGGCCAGGTTGTCGTAGATCGCCCGGCCATACTCCACCGCCTTGACGATGGTGGCGAAGTTGTCGTCGGTCAGGATCATCACGGCCGCGCCCTTGCTGACCTCGGTGCCGGTGATGCCCATGGCCACGCCGATGTCGGCCTTTTTCAGCGCCGGCGCATCGTTGACGCCGTCGCCGGTCATGGCCACGACGTTCTGCTGGCGCTGCAAGAGGTCCACCAGGCGGATCTTGTCCTCCGGCGCGACGCNGGCGATGACGCCGATCTCGCCCAGTTCTTTCGTGACCTGCTCGTCGCTCATGGCCGCGAACTGGGCGCCGGTCAGCGCCCTGCCCTCGATGCCCAACTGCTGGCCGATGGCCGCCGCGGTCANCGCGTGGTCGCCCGTGATCATGCGCACCTGGATGCCGGCGCTGTGGCATTTGGCGATGGCGTCCCNGGCCTCCGGCCGCGGCGGATCGACGATGCCAACCATGGCCATCAGCGTCAGGTCGGTGATCTGCTCGATCAGGTTGCCCTTGGGGTTGAAGGTCGCGGNGTCGAAGTCGCGGCGGGCCACCACCATGACGCGTTCGCCCTGGGCCGCCATGCGCTCGTTTTCTTTAGAGGCCAGCGCGGCATTGTCGGCAGTGACAGCCACATCCGGCCCTTCGGGCATCCAGAAATAGCCGCCGCGCTTGAGCAGCACATCGGGTGCGCCCTTGACAAAGGCCCGCACCACCGGCTTGCCCTGCTCATCCTGCATGTTGTGGAAGGTGGCCATGAACTTGTAGTCGGAGTCGAAGGGCACTTCGGCGACGCGCGGAACATCTGGCGCGTCGTCGACGCTGACGCCGCCCTTCTCGGCCAGCACGATCAGCGCGCNCTCGGTGGGGTCGCCGATCAGCGCCTCGCCGTCCAGCCGGGCATCGGCGCAGAGCGCCATGGCCAGCATCATCTGCTCCAGGTCGAGCTTGGCGCCGCCGGCGGTCTTGATCTGGCCCTCGGTGCTGTAGGGCGCGACGGCCTTCTGCCAGGGCTGGCCAGGCGCCAGGCCGCGGGTCAGTTGCGGCTCGCCGGCCGTGCCGTAGCCCTCGCCCGTCACCCGGTAGCGGTTCTGGCCGGGGATGGAGAACTCGACGGCGGTCATCTTGTTCAGCGTCAGCGTGCCGGTCTTGTCGGAGCAGATGGCCGAGANCTGGCTCAGCGTCTCCACCGAGGGCAGCCGTTTGACGATGGCCCCTGGCTNGGCCAGCACGCGGGTGCCCATGGAATAGAGCGTCGTGACCACCACGGGCATGCCGGTGGGGATGGCCGAGATGGCCAGGGCGATGCCAGCCAGGAAGATGGTGTCGAACTCCTGGCCCTGGCTGAGGCCCATGACGACCATCAGCAAGAACGTCAGGCCGGCAACCCCGGCGATGATCACCACCAGCTTGTCGAGCTGCTTCTGCAAGGGGGTCTTGTCGGCCTGGGTCTTGTTGAGCAGGTCGGCGATGTGGCCCATCTCGGTGCCCATGCCGGTGGTGGTGACGATCATCTCGCCGCGGCCGCGGGTGACGGAGGTGTTCATGAAGGCCATGTTGTGGCGGTCGCCCAGCGCCACCTCCGGCTTGTCGATGACCGCCTCGTCCTTGGAGGAGGCCACGCTTTCGCCGGTCAATGCGGCCTCTTCGATCTCCAGGGTGGCGGTGACGAAGAGGCGACCATCGGCCGGCGCGCGGTTACCCGCTTCCATCAGCACGATATCGCCCGGCACCAGCTCCTCGGCGTCCACCTCCACCGCCTGGCCATCGCGGCGNNCGCGGGCGATGGACTTCATCATCTGCTCCAGCGCGGCCAGGCTGGCCTCGGCCTTGGACTCCTGGTTGCGCCCCATGACCGCGTTAAAAACGGTCAGCAGCAGCAGCACCAGCGTGGTGCCCAGCTCGCCGGTGAAGACCTGGTTGATCAGCGCGGCGGCCACCAGCAGGATCTGCATGAAGTCCTTGTACTGGCGCAGAAAGGCCTGCCAGCCCGGTTCCTTCTTTTTGGCGGCCAGCTTGTTGGGGCCGACCTGCTGCAAGCGCTGCTGCGCCTCGGCCGCGCTCAGCCNCCTGGCCGGATCGACGCCCAACTGCTGCGCGGCCGCGGCCGGCATGGCGTACCACTTGGATTGACTAGCGGATGATTCTGCCATAAACGTTGCTCCTTGAGATCAATTCACGGTGCATGTTGCGGGTTTTCGGCAATGCGTCAGGATAATGCGTCACACGTCATGCGTAACCGGATAGATATGAACGATGGGTTTCCCCATGCGCCGGGCGTCCTTGCGTCACCGAAGCCGCCGCCCGCGATTCCGGTTACGGGTTAAGCATGACAGGTTTCCAACGGACCGTCCAGCCAACGCGTCTCCCGTCGTCAATAGATCGCGGGGACCATCCGGTAGGGGTAGTCCGGCTCGACGTAGTCGCCTTTGGCCTGACGCTTGGGGAACTTGACCCGCTCGCGCGGCACCTCCTCGTAGGGCACCTGGCTGAGCAGATGCGAGATGCAGTTCAGCCGCGCCCGGCGCTTGTCGTTGGCATCCACCACGTACCAGGGGGTCTCGGGCGTGTCGGTGGCAGCGAACATGGCATCTCGGGNCCGCGAGTAGTCGTACCAGCGGCTGTAGCTGCGCAGGTCCATGGGGGTCAGCTTCCAGATCTTGCNGGATCGGCGTCGCGGCCGCAGCCGCTCGTCCTGAACCTCCATGCTGACCTCCAGCCAGTACTTGACCAGGATCACGCCGGAGTTGATGATGGCGCGCTCCACGGGCGGGGTGTTCTTGAGGAAATACTCGACCTGCTCCGGCGTGGCAAAGCCCATCACCCGCTCCACCCCGGCCCGGTTGTACCAACTGCGGTCGAAGATCACCACCTCACCCGCGGCCGGCAGATGGGGGATGTAGCGCTGGATGTACATCTGCGACTTNNCGCGCTCGGTGGGGGCCGAGAGGGCCACCACGCGGAAGACGCGCGNGCTGACCCGTTCGGTGATGCGCTTGATGACGCCGCCCTTGCCGGCCGTGTCACGCCCCTCGAACAGCACGCAGACCTTGGCGCCGCTGGCCTTGACCCATTCCTGCATCTTGACCAGTTCGATCTGGAGCTTTTCCATCTCCTGCTCGAACTCTTTGTTGCTCATCTTGGGCTTCGGCTCTGTGCTGGCCAGAGACTCCGATGCGCCGTCAGCAACGGGTTTGCCGGCTTGTGTCCGGCGCTTGTCCTTTTTGTTCGACTTCTTGCCCATCGACGGTACTCCTCGGTTCAGGCGATGCGCAGAATGGTACATCATCCCGCGCAGAATAGCAAGCGTATATCCAATCACCGATCACTCCATGAACGACAATAGCGCGGCTGCCAGGAAGCCCAGAACGGTGAATAAGCCAACCAGCCTGCCGCCCATGGAGGAAGTCCTTCTCGACGGTGACGTGGAAGTTGCCAGCCTTGCCGCCGGGCCACAGGTTGGTAGTGGTGCGCGGCCGGCGTAGTCGGTGACCGGTCACGTCGGGACGACCAGCGGATTGGCGGTGGACGCGCAAAGCCCTCCAGCGGCGCGGCGCTCTGGCTGTTGATCCAGTTGTTGGGCGCTGCGACTTCGTTCAGCATGAACCACAGGCTGCTGCCATAGTCGGCAGCCACCCCGACCTCGTAGCGGCCAGGGGGAACTTCACCGCTTGAAGAACCGCCCAACGTGTTCGAGGCATAGGCGGGAGCCGGCGCTTCCAGCACCACTATGCACTCACCAGGCTCGTACACCGTCGTGTCGGGCACTTGATTGTAGATGTCTGGGTCGATGGTGGGCGTGGCCGGATTGACCGGCGCGCGGGTGGATAGCACGCGGCCAGCACCAACAGAGCAAGGGTGATGACCGACAGTGTCACTCTTCTGCTCATCGTGACCTCCTGGTGGCGATTACATTCGGGTGTGTTCAAAACAGACATCCATGCGCAAGGCGCACAACCGTGGATAAAAACAGCGGGCCGGTCGACCCTCTCCGGGGTGCTGCTCAGGTGCCGGGCACTTGCGCTTGACTTCGTAGCGTGGATTGGCTTCACGTGTCGCATTGCAAGCGTAGATGCTACGCAAGTGCCCGGCACCTACGGCTGAATAGGTACGAACCGACAAGACTTCGGATCACAGATCTTCCACTGGACGCGCTCGCAGGCACTCCACCGAGATCACCGGCAGGTGCATGTCATACAGCGTGTTGAGCACACCGGCCAGCGCGGCCTGGTCGCGCAGTTCGCCCTCCAGTTGCGTGCTTTCTGGCTCGCCGCTCTGAGCCGTCAACGGACGAACGGACATGCCCTGGAACCAGTCCACGCGGTTGGATGTGATCCGCCCGCACACTCGGATCCGGTAGCTGGCAATACTGTCGAAGGTCAGGTGGTGGATCGGTGATTGGTTCATCTCGCCCCTCAGCATAGCACCATCGTGCCCGGCGAGTAACCATCCCCAGGTATCAAAAAGGTGTAGTAAATGCTCAGCCAGTCGTACAGAAACCGGGTTTTTCTCGTGTGGGCATGGTTTTCGTCTGCGCAACAGCCTTTCGTGACGCCATGTGAGACAAAAACCCGGTTTCTAATGCCATGCTGCGAACTGCGAAACGATCGTAATGCCCGCGGGTGGAATCAGCGGCGCGGCAGTATCCCTAACGCCTCGGCCGCGGCCACCGCATCCCAACGATTGTGCACGCCCAGCTTGCCGTAGATGTTGGAGGTGTGGCGCTTGAGGGTGGCCGGCGAGATGCAAAGCTGGCCCGCGATCTCCTTGCCGCTGTGCGGCTCGCGCAGCAACGTCAGGATCTCCCATTCCCGCAGAGTCAGCGGCTCGACCAGCCCTGAAACCCGCAACGCCCCGTGCAGCGTCGNGCTGCGCTCCCCCTCGCGGACACCCGACGCAGCCTGCTGTTCCGCGAAGGCGGCCAAGATCGGCTGGATGGCCTGGGCAACAATCCNCTGGTCGGCCAGCCGGCTGAGCATGGCCCGCATCTGCGGCCCCATGTCGACAAAAACCCGGATGGCGCCGCCGGGCTGCGCCAGCTCGACGGCCTGTTGCAAGGTATCGTCGGCCGCGCGCGTGCGCCCTTGTTTCTGCTGCGCCAGGGCGCGCAGCAGCAGGGCTGTGATGGCAGACCGGGTGCAGTAGGTTCGCCGGGCCAGCGCCAGATAGGCATCGGCGATGGCCAGCGCCTGCTGCACATCGGCCGGCGCCTNCTCGGCCAGCAGGATGTTCGCCTTGGCGATGTGCGGGTGTTGCAGCCAGATCAACGGGCGATCGGGCAGCGGCGTGGTGAAGGAATCGGCCCAGCGGGCGGCGCCGGTCAGGTCTCCTTGCAGCAGCAACAGCCGGGCNNGCAGCGAGCGCGTCTGGTCGCTCTCATGGCCGGTCAGATCCAGATCGAGCTGGCTGAGCTGCTGCCAGCTTTGCCAGGCCAGGTCGGCTCCGCCGCGGGCCGCGTGCGTCTGCGCCTGGCCGATCATGCCGTTGCGCCGCGTNNGGGCATGGACGGCGTAGCGCCTGTCGACCACCTCGGCAAAATGCCGCGCGGCCTTTTCCAGCTCGTTCCATTGATAGGCCACGCGTCCCAGGAAGTAGTGAGCCCAGCCCAGCACCACCGGCAGGCCGGCGCGGGTGGCCTGGTGGAGCAACTCCTGGGCGCTTTGGCNGACCGCTTCCAGCCGGTTCCCTTGCAGGTAGTTGAAGGAAAGCGCTTGCAGCAGGCGCAACGCGTAGGGATCGGTCTTGTCGCGACAGCCCTCGTACTCCGCCAGCAAAAGACGTTCGGCTTCCTCGCCCTGGCCCAGGGCGTGCATCCCCAGCGCCAGATAGAGCGTGAAGCCCCGCGCAAATTTCCAAGGGACGGGCAAGAGNNCCAAGGCCTCCCGGCACCAGGCCACCGTCTGAGCATTGCGGTTGCACAGAAAGGCCTCTTGCCCGCGCAGCCCCAGGATCTNGGCGCGCAGCAGCCGCTGGTCGACGGCAGCCGACCCGGCCGCGTCATCGGCAACCGGTGCAGCCAGCAGCGCCTCCACCTGGCTCAGCGTGCGCCACACGTCGATCTGCCAGGCCCGGCTCTGCACCCAGGCGCGGATCATCAGCAGCCAGGGCCGGCGCTCGATCAACGCCTCCGGCAGCAGGCGCAGCCAGCGCTCCAGCGTCGGCCGATCATCGCGGTTGAGCGCTGTGCATAGCTCGCACTCCATCATGCCGGCCGCCTGTTCGGGCGCCCCACCCGCCAGCGCCTGCTGCATCGCCTCGTCCACCAGGCCCTGGCCGGCCAACCAGTCGGCCGCNNGGCGGTGCAACCGGCTGATCTCCTCCGCGCCGCAGCGCTCGTGCAGCCGGTGGCGCAGCATCTCCTGAAAGAGATGGTGATAGCGATACCATTGGCGCTGATCGTCCAGAGGCACAATGAAAAGATCGGCGCGCTGGATCCACGCCAGGCNACTCCTGCGCGGCCACTGAGGATCGTCGGCCGCGCCGCTGGCCGCGGCCAGGGCCGCGCTGAACCGGTCGAAAATCGCCGTCTTGAGCAGAAACACCTGCACCGCTGGCGGCTGCCCGGCGAGCACCTCATCCACCAGGTAGTCGGCCGCATTGGCCGCGGCCGTGGCCAGCGACGTTTCGTCGGCCACNNGGCGTCGCCGGAGGCGCAGCGCCAGCACGGCCAACTGCAGGCCGGCGATCCAGCCCTCGGTTTGCTGCTCCAGGGCCGCCAGCGTCGCCGGAGTCAGCGCCATGGGCAGCGACTTGCCCAGATAGGCCGCGCTCTCCTCGACTGTGAAGCGCAGGTCGCGGCTGCGGATCTCGCTGATCTGCCCGGCGGCGCGCAGCCGGGCCAGCGGCAGCGGCGGGTTGCGGCGTGCAATCAACACCAGGTGCATGGCCGGGGGCCAATGCTGGATCAGGCCGCTGAGCGAGCCGGAGACCGCCTCGCCGTGGATGGCGCTGTAGTCGTCCAGCACCAGGATGAAGGGGCCGGGCAACAGAGCGATCTCGTTGATCAGCGTGGCGGTCAGAAGCGCCGGCGGCGGATCGGTGCGGACGCGAACCAGCCNCAGGGTGTCAGGGCAGGCATCGGCCGCCAGCGTGCGCAGCGCGGCCACCAGGTAGGTGACGAAACTGCCCAGGTCGCTGTCGCGGCTGTCCAGCGAGAGCCAGGCATAGCGGTGTTGATCGTTCTCTGCCAGCCAGGCGCTGACCAGGGTGGTCTTGCCGAAACCGGCCCCGGCGCAGACCAGCGTCAGCGGCTGGGTGCGGCCGCGCTGCAGGCGCTGGGTCAGCCGCGNGCGCGCCACATGGTCGCCGGGCACAGGCGGCCGGTGCAGCTTGGTGGTGATCAGAGGCAGGGAATGAGTCATGGCAAAAAAGGTTCTGGTGTTGGCGCAGCGGTCGCGGCGCGCGGCGTACTTCGCCGGAAACGGCGATCAGACAGCTGTGGGCGCAGACCTTGGCAGACCGGCATGGTTAGCTCCAATCACGTTGGCGGTCGAAACCGCGGCGCTGCTCCCCGCTTCGCGCAACAGCGTCATGACCCCAAAGGTGATGCCCTCCAACGCCAGCAGCTCGTCGAACCCGGCCACCAGCCAGGTGATAGGCCATCAGCTTGAGCTGGTACAGGGTCAGGTCCGACAGGTCGCCGGTCATGGCATCGTTCACCGGCCGCAGCCGGATCTCGGAACGAACAGGTAATCGTGATTGCACGTGACTCACCCCATGTCCAATTTTACCCGATACCCGGCGCTTTGGGCAAAGGGGCGTCGGGGCAATAAAAGGCCACCGATAGGGTCGATCGGTGGCCTTTCTGCGCGATGCATGGAGTGATGAATGCGCCGGGTGTGGATCGTACGATCCGCACCCGGCGCGTCGGTCGTTACCTGCGCCGGCGCAACACCAGGGCCGCGCCGCCGCAACGGCCGCCGCCAGCCAGGGCAGCGGGCAGGGCCGTGGCCGGGGCAGCCTGGGCGCCGCTCAGCGTCGCGGCGGTGGAACGTAATCTACGCTGACCGGTCGTGCACGTCGGTCGCGCCGTTGACGTCGACGGCTTCCAGCCAGTAGTAGTAGGNTCGCGCCGGGGTCAGGTCGGCCTGGTCTGTCCAGGTGTAGGTGAAGCCGCTGGGGCTGCCGGGCGCCTGCGAGGGGATCAGCGCGGCATTGAGCTGGCGGTCCCAACCGTCGGGCGATGTCCCGCGGTAGAGGTTGAAGCCGAGGTTGCCCAGCTCGCTGGCCGTCTCCCAGGTGACCAGCACTCCCTCGCCCTGCTGGACGGCGCCAAATGCGGCCAGAGCAACGGCCAGCGGCGCGTTCAGGTGGATACGTCCCCAGCCGAAGCGGTTATTCTGTGTGCCGCTGGCCGGCGCGTCGCCGACCGAGGCCAGGCTGCCGCCGCACGTACCGCCATTGGCTTTGTAGAGCGCCTGCCCCTGAATGAAGCTGCGCACGCTGGCCGCCGAAGCGGCTGGGGCGCCCTCCCAGACCGGCGCGGCCATGCCGGCCACGTGCGGCGCTGAGGCCGAGGTGCCGAAGAAGCCGGTCGACGTGGCGATGCGATACGCCTGGTTGTTGCTGGCGCCGTAGGCCGCGGTGCTCACCCCGTCGGGCGCGGCCACATCGGGCTTGTTGACCACCGTCCCGGNGTTGCCGCCGCCGCTGGCGTTGCGCGGCCCGAAGCTGGAGAAGGTCTCCAGGCCGTAGTCGTAGGTACCGTTGCTGTCCTCGCCCCAGAAGGTGGCGCCCACAGCCATGGCGCTGTTGCCGTCGGCCGGGATGGTGAGGCTGTTGCAGACATTGCGATACCAGAAGGCATAGTCGGACCCGACGCCCGACGTGTAGAAGCCGTTGAAGGTGTGGGNCTGCATCCAGTGGCCGAAGTTGTTGGAGCACGTGCCGGTGACCTGATAGCGTACGATGTAGACGCCGTAGTAGGGGTTCGAGTTGTCGGTGGTGGTGAAACCGATCGCCTNCGACGGGGGCACGTTAGCGTTGACGCACTGGTTCCCGACGGAGGAGGCAACGACAACCCAGGTGGAGCCGTTCCATTTCAACAGGTACAGATCGTAGTCGATGCGGTTCTGGTTCCCGTCGCGGGCGGCGTTCCAGTCGTTCCACTCCAGGAAGACGGTGATGGTGTTACCGGCGGGTATGTTCCAGACGCTGGACGGCGGCGTCGGTCCGAACCCGTTGACGTTGCTAGTGCCGAAGGCGACAGAGTTGCCGGTCTGATACTGCGTCGAGGTCCAGGAGTGGTGCTGGCGCTGATTGTTGCCGGCCGCGTTGGCCCACAGGATGCCGGCGGTCTGGGCGTTGTCCACGATCGCGTTGATGGNGCNCGTGCCGTCGTAAGGCCCGGCATTCACCCAGCCGATGGACATGGTGGCGACCCGCTTGCCGGTGACGTTGTTGGTGTAGTCGCCAGCCGCCTGGCCGAACTCGACATCGGTATCGAAGGCGTAGAGATACACCGTGGCATCGGGCGCCATGTCGTAGGCGATCTCGGCGCAGGCCGTGCCGTGTTCGTTGCCGGGGGTATCGGGCGTAAAGTTGTAAGCCCCGCTATAATCCTTCAGCACCAGGTTGGCGCCCGACGGCAGGTCGCCGTTCGTCTGGCGGGCTGCCCACCCGGTGAAGCCGAAGTCGAAGACCGCCAACTTGATGCCGGTGCCGTTGTAGCCGGNGGTGTGCCAGGACCCGATATTAGTCAGGCTGACACCTTCGGTGGTCTGGGCGCCCACCTGCGGCCCTGTTCCTGCGCCGCGGGCTGNTGCGGGCAGGTCCATCTGTCGCGCCGGGAAAGGGAGCCGCACGTAGCGCACCCCGTCGATCCTGGCCAACGCCTCCAGGCTGCCGAAGGGGGCCAGCACCTGCACCCAGCTCTCGTAGGCGGTCTCGTAGGTCGCGCCCGTGGCCGCGATCGCGGCCGCCANGCCGGCGCGGATCGCGATACGCGCGTGCTCGATGGTGGCCATGCGGCCGTTGGGCAGCGCCACCCGCTCGTAGGTCGGCCCGCCCGCGGCGTGGGCCTGCGGGTCTACCGCCATCTCCAGGATGACGCGTGCGCTCCNCTGCGCCAGGTCCACGTGGCGTTCACCGCCGAAGGTAGCCAGGGTTGCCTGATCGCCCTTCTGGTAGGCGGCTGCCAACTNGGCTGGCTGTGCATCCAGGCCAGGATAGGCGTTCTTCTGGGCGCCATCGAGGGTGATGGTGACGATGTTGGCGCCGTCCGGCAGGCTGACAGTCGTCGATCCGCCGGGTGGGTTCGGCGCCCCGCGGCGACGCCGCTCAACGGGACCAACAGCATGGCGGTGATGACGAGCAAAAGCAGCCATCGATAGGGTGAGGATTGTCCGCGTAACTTCATAGTGTACCTCCTGAAGGTGTGACTGAAGAGAACGGTGGATACAACGACGCCAGTCAAGCCGGACAGCGGCACGGGCGGTCTGCGCGACTTGACGGAAGGCACAACGGTAGGGGTACAGGCATCATGCACGGCCAGCATGGTCGGCCTTCCCCGATCTCGGACGCGGGTTGGCTGAATGGGCGTGACTCGGAAGACCGAAGGCGGCCACAACTCATTCTGATCAACGCGTCAGCGCTAATCCGCCTCTCCCGCTTCGACCCAGGCCAGCGCGGGCTGGCCGTCGGTCAGAATTGTGTCTACGAACGGCTCATCCAACGATGCAGTGGTCAGTGTTACGTTCGTTCACGGCCAATATCTGCTGTTTTGTTCGTACTACTTCTTGTTGTCGTGGCATTGGTCGCATATTACCACGTTTCTACCCAGGGGGCAAAAGGGCCATGTAAGCGCCTATCCGATTTCCAAATACCAGGGCGACTCGCGCAACATCACCATGTTCCACCTCATCAGTTGCATCACTTCATCGGGCGTCATGACAAACGTGGCGAAGAAGGCCAACAGCGGTTCAACCTCAGCCAGGTTCTCGTCGGCGCAACTGCGCCAACGCCTGCCGCACGACCTCTGGCCGTTGCCCACCGCGCAGGATGGGCACAAAGGGGAGGAGGGTCGACCAGTTCTGTTCCAGGACAGCCTGGGCATCCACTTCCCACAGGTTCAGTACTCGAAAGTCCTGATGCGCCATCAGGCCCATCAGCTCGCTGTGGTAACTCTCTGGGATAACCATGTTCGAGCGCGGCGCCAGCAGGTTGACCACTACCGGGCAGACGGGCAAGCCGTACCGCTCCTCGGCCAGGCCGGCATAGGCCCGCATGCGCTGCGGCATACGCGAGTCGGGACGGAACTGGATTTCGTTGGCCACCAGAAAGGTTCCGTGCCGCGGCGAGCGCGCCTTGATCAAGACGTCGGTTGCCCGCGACACCCATTCTGAACTCGCCGGATAAAAAGTCCAGGGCCTCGGCGCTGGGGTCGCCGGTCACCCAGCGTACCCAGGCCTGCGGGGCCAGGCTGATCAAACGTTTGCTGCCGATGTCTGCTGATTTGGCCGCGGTACTTCCTGCCGCCGTCGGGTTGTCTGTATGTTACCACATTTCTGCCCGCGGCGCAATGGGGCTGTGACCGCGGCGTATTCCAGGCTAGGGGTGAGCTTCGCCTTCGACAGACTCAGGGCGAACGGGGAAACCAGTCCATTCGCCCTGAGCCGTAAGCGCCGCGAGCGGCGCGGTGAACTCGCCCTTCGACAGGCTCAGGGCGAACGGGAAAGCCTGGCTATGCTATCGCCGCCGCAGCCGTACCCGGCCGACGGTCAGCGCCAGGGCCGCGCCGACCACAACGGCCAGCGCCAGCCAGGGTAGGGCCGTGGCTGGCGCAGCCTGGACACCGCTCAGTGTCGCGGCGGTGGGCCACGTAGTCCACGCTGACCGGCCCGTGCACACTCGTCGCGCCATCGACGTCGACGGCTTCCAGCCAGTAGTAGTAGGTCGCGCCGGGGTCAGGTCGGCCTGGTCTGTCCAGGTGTAGGTGAAGCCGCTGGGGCTGCCGGGCGCCTGCGAGGGGATCAGCGTCGGGTTGGCTGACGGTCCCAACCGTCGGGCGACGTCCGCGGTAGAGGTTGAAGCCGAGGTTGCCCAGCTCGCTGGCCGTTTCCCAGGTGACCAGCACCGCGTCCCCCTGTTGCACCGCGCTGAACCCAGCCAGGGTGACGGCCGCGGGGAGGCGCAGGTCACCAGGCCAACGCCGCCGGTGGCCGCCGGCGAGGTGAAGGTGCGGGTAGAGAAACCAGCCCCGGGGTTGCCGGTCGTGGTCTCGCCCCAGCCCGAGGGGTGGTGCCGGTGGCCGTTGCACCCGAACTGTTGGTCACGCAGACGTTTCCGGTGGCCGGCCAGGTGACGTTGAAGGTGTAGTCCGGGGCGCAGATCTGCGGGGCGCTGGCGCCGGGCGCCAGGGCTTGGCTCACCGTCCCGCTGCTGTAGCCGATCGAAGTGTCGGACACCTGGTAGCTGGCCAGGTGCACGCCGGAGCCGGGGGTGGTGGCGTTGGTGACCGTGAAGCAGTACTTCACCTTGACCGTGCCCGGCCCGCCCGGGTTGCCGGTGATGCCGGTCACCGTGCCGGTCTTGGTCACCGAGACCGCGGGCTGGCGGCAGGGACGGATGGGAACCAGGAGGCATCCTGAGGGCAGCCGGTGTAATCACAGTCCGAACTGTACAACGTACCCTGCATCCAGTTGGGATCCGTGTTAACCCCTGAGGCCCGATCCATTGATCGTTGGGCGCCAGTGCACCGGGGCACAGGTAGCTGGTCCAACCGGACGGAATGTTGAACGTGGTGGCAAACGATACCAAAGGGCCTCCCGGCGAAACGTCTGCTTCATAGACGCCCCAGTTCCAATAATTCACCCAGGAACGGGTAGGCGGCGTGATCGACGCTGCGTTGACGTAGTTGAAAGCATTTCCCCAGTGGCCACATAGCCCCAATAGGCATGCGCTCGATAGGAGGTGTTGCCGCCGGTTCGAGGCTGTTGATAAGCCTGGCCAACGGACAGGCCGTTGCTGCGGTTGTTCGCCGGGGCATTGCCGATGGAGGCGATGGTCCAGCTTCCGGAGGTCGTGCCATTGGTCGGGCCGTTGAGCGCCAGCTATCGACCTCTTCACCGGGACGGGTCTGAATGGGCGTTGACTGGAACGTGATGGTCCAGGTGCTCCCCGGGACGATCGGCAAGCCGCCTGCAGTCCACGAATTGCTGGGCAGCTCTAGTTCAGGTCGGTTCCCGTCCAGGGTTTCGGGCATGAGAACCACGTTGCTGTCATTTGGCCCTGCCTCCTGTGCGCTCACCGCGCCCACTGGCGCCGTCAACAGGGCCGCCAGCAGCAAGATGATGACTACAGCGTCGCCGAAACGGCGCGGCCAAAGGGACGAGATCGGATTTCGCATGGGTAACCTCCTCGATTTCATCTGTCCGTTCGAAAATAAAATGGGCCGTGAAGTCGCTATAGCGGAGGGGACGGCGGATATCGCCGCTGCGGCAACTGCGCCTTCCCTGCGCTGTCGTCAGGGGGACATGATAGCATAATATTTGTCGGGGCGCAAACGCGCCGGGAAAATTGGCAACTCTACGGGAGAGTGGTGCGCCCTCACACCCTGCCCCTCTCCCGCAGGGCGGGAGAGAGGGATACGAAAGGGTGTTTTGGCCGCCTTCGGCGGCCAAAACACCCCTACATGAACGACTCCCCGCCTGCGGAGGCGGAATGTAGGAGCGCCGACACGGCGGGGTCAGCTGGTGAACTCGCCCTTCGACAGGTTCAGGGCGAACGGGAAAACCTGGCTATGCTATCGCCGCCGCAGCCGTACCCGGCCGACGGTCAGCGCCAGGGCCGCGCCGCCGCAACGGCCGCCGCCAGCCAGGGCAGCGCGGGCAGGGTCGCGGCGGGACTGGCCTGAGCGCCGCTCAGCGTCGCGGCGGTGGGCCCACGTAGTCCACGCTGACCGGCCCGTGTACGCTCGGCGTACCGTTGACGTCGACGGCTTCCAGCCAGTAGTAGTAGGTCGCGCCGGGGGCCAGGTCGGCCTGGTCTGTCCAGGTGTAGGTGAAGCCGCTGGGGCTGCCGGGCGCCTGCGAGGGGATCAGCGCCGGGTTAAGCTGACGGTCCCAACCGTCGGGCGACGTCCCGCGGTAGAGGTTGAAGCCGAGGTTGCCCAGCTCGCTGGCCGTTTCCCAGGTGACCAGCACCGCGTCCCCCTGTTGCACCGCGCTGAACTCGGCCAGAGTGACGGCCAGGGGCGCGGCCTCGGTGACCTGGCACAGGTAGAGGTCGAAGTTCTCCTCCAGGTCGAACAGAGTCTGTGAGACCCCAGGTTGGCGGAGTAGTCCGGCGTGTTGTTGACCGGCGTGTTCTTGCTGTAGAGGCAGGTGGGGCCGGTAGAGGTAACGTTGTTCACCGTGCTGGTAGCCCACATCAGCCTGGGCGAGCCGGCGTTGCCGCGGGCGAAGACGGGCGGATCGTCCACCGTTGCCGAAACCTGGTAGGTCAGACTGGGCGCGCCGCCGCCGCCGGCGCGTAGTGCGTAGACGTTGCTGCCGCGGTAGTCATCGTTGTGCACTTCGTAGAGGATGTAGGCGTATACGGCGTCGCCCACCACCATGGCCGCGTGGTCCTCCGCGGTGCGCACGCCAACCGGATACTGATAGGTGGTCCCCAGGTCGGGTTGGGCAGCGTGCCCGTGTTGGAGCGCACGTAGTAGAGGCGGGCCGACGCGTTGCCCGCGTTGGCGTAGCGGTGCCACGTCACCCACAGCGCGTCGGTGTCCGCCACATAGCCCACGGCCGGTCGCGTCTCCACGTCCGCGGTGGTGGCCACGGCGATGTGTCCCACGCCGGCCGCGGCCCAGGCGTTCGTCGTTCCATCCCAGCGCTTCAGGTAGATGTCGCCGCCGTTGGCGCTGTTGCGGTAGGCCATCCACACCTGGTTGCGGCTGGTGTCCAACGCCAACTGCCCCATGATGTGCGCCGCGTCGGTCCCGCTGGCGTCGGGCACGGCGGCCGCCGCGCTCCAGGTCGCGCCGTTGTTGGTGGACTGGCTGGAGAAGATGCCGTCGACGCCGCCGGTGGCGTTGTCGTTCTTGCGCCAGGTGGCCAGGATGGTGCCGTCGTTGTCGTAGATCACGTCCGGGTAGGCGATGCGGTAGTTGCCCCGGGGTAGTTGGCCAGGGTCTTGACCGCGCCCCACGTGCCGCTGCAGCCGCTGGACTGCGTCCAGGTGCGGGCATAGGCGCCGACATTGGGCTTGAGCCAGACCACGGTGACGCTGCTGCCATCAGCCGCGCCGGCGATGGCCGGCCCGAAGTAGAGGCCGCCGTCGCCCACATCCACCTGGCCCACGTCGGTCCAGTTCTGCCCACCATCCACCGAACAGGAGGCCCGCATCTTGGCCTCGCCGTTGACGTGGCTCTCGCCCGACAGATAGGCGGTCCACAGCGTGCTGCCGGAGGCCCAGAAGTCGGAGGTGACCTGCGCCCGGCGCCGATACAACCGACGCCTGATTGCGAATGCTGGCGGCGGCAATTACGTTGAGGGGGATCACCATGGCATCTTTGCGGTTGCCCGTGTTGGCCGAGGTCGCGGTCACCAGCACGTCGTACGCGCCGGGGCCACGCCGGAACCCACGTTGACATCGGCCGTGACGTCCACCGCGGCCCNCGAGGCCAGGCTGAAGGGGCCGGCCGGGCTGAAGGTGACGGTCACGCCCGATACGGCCGCGCCAGTCATGTCGGTGACCGTGTAGGAGAGGCCGATGGTGTCGCTGCTGCGGCCCCAGTTGGTCAGCCGGAAGTCGCCACTGGTCGTGTAGCCGGGCGCCACGTTGTCCTGGGCCTGGCTCAGCGGCTTGAGCGAGGGATAGTAGTTGGTCGCGTCCCGCCATAGGTCTGGCCCGATGTGCCGCCGCGCGGCGCTGCACGTCCCTGCGACGCCGGAGCAGGTGCGGGTCCAGCTCGGGTTGGTCCCCAGCCCGCCGGAGACGTAGAGCGCGAAGGGCTGCGTGCCGTTGCCGTGCGCCGCGCCGGTCACACGGACGGTCCAGGTTCCGGTCGCCGGGGCCTGGAGGTAGACCGCCTCGGTGTTGTTGACCGCGTCACGNNCGCCGCCGGTGACCGACCAGGCGCCGGTGAAGTTGTTGCCGCGGTACTGGGCGCNCGCCGGGCTGGTCACCAGCAAATTCAGGTTGTTGACGGCATAGCCCTGCGAGCCGGTCTGCGAGTCGGTCCAGGTCAGGGTGACCTTGAGCGGCTCGCTGCTGTCGACCACGTCTATAGTGTACTCGACATAGTCGCCCGTGCTGTTCACGCCCATGGTGGACTGGGTCGCGGTGTTGGTGATGTTGGTGAAATCATCNNGAAGAAGAAGGAGCGGGGCGCGCGGGGTGATGGCCTGCTCCACGTTGAAGAAGCCCCAGCCCTGCATGTTGCGCCCGCCGTAGAAGTCGCCTACCGCGGTGGTGCGTGCCTCATAGCCGTAGCCCATATCCACCGCGCCGTTGACCAGCGCGGCCTTGATCAGCGCGGCGCTGGGNNGGGTGGTGTTGCCCAGGCCCTGGATATCCTGGAAGTACTGGCGCGCCACGGTGGCCGCGCCGGTGACCAGCGGCGTGGACATGGAGGTGCCNNGCTGCTCCAGGCGTAGTCGGGGCGGCCGTCGCCGTCGCCATCCCCGGCTCGTTGCCCCAGGCGACCACGCTGCTGGCGGCCACCTGGTTGGTGCGGGGGAGAGGACGTAGGCGCCGGGCGCGACGATGTCGGGCTTGAAGCNGGGTGTCGCCGCTGGTGGCCACCGGCCGCGCGCGCTGAAGTAGGTCAGGGCGCTGGCGGTGTCGGCGTACCAGCCCAGGGCAGGACGGTGATTGCCCGACGCGCCCACCGAGAGGATGTTCTTGGCGTTGCCCGGCTGGGCGATCTGCCGGGTGGGGCCGGAATTGCCGGCCGCCACCACGATCAGGTAGTCCTGGCGGGTCCACATCACGTTGTCGGCGTTGTAGGAGGTGCCGCCGTAGCTATAGGTGGCGTTGCCCCAGGAGTTGCTGGCGTTGCGCGAGGGGTTGGGGCTGGCGTTGTACAGCGTGTTCCAGTCACCCGGCACACTGATGCAGGCCGCTGCCAGATAGCGCACGGATCACGCGGATGTTGGCCTCGGGGCCAGCCCGGTTCCCCAGGCGTAGTCGAANNGGAGGGATCGGCCGCGGTGGCGTAGCCGGTGGCGCTGGGCCAGCGAGTTGTAGCCGTTGCCCACGATGGAGCCGGCCGTGTGGGTGCCGTGCCCGTCGGTGTCGGTGGCAACACAGCCGCCTTGCAACAGGCAGGCGAACCCGCCGCACCCGCTGCTCGCCGCAACGGAGAGCACGCGGCTGGTGGACGTCCCGCCGGTGTAGTCGTAGAAGTCTTCGACGGTGGGGCTGGCGGTGCCGTTGTCCAGGCCGGTGTCCACCAGGCCGGCGATCTGCCCCTTGCCCATCAGGTCTTGCAACAGGCCGTNTGCGCCCCTGCTTCCACACGTCCCAGGTGTGCGAGGTCTGCACCCCTTGTCGTTGAAGAGGGTCGGCGGGTCATAGCCTTCCACCCGATAGACCCCGGAAGGGCGGCCAGCGCGGGAGCAGCGCCAGCGGCCAGCGCCTGGGCTGCGGGCCGCCTCGGACTCGACGCTGCCGACGAACGCGCCAGCCTGGGTCAGCTCAGCCTGCAGCCGGGCCACGTCGTCGCCCGGGAAGCCGCGCACCTCCACCACCAGGCGGCCGTCGTCGGCCCGCAGCGCCTTGGCCAGATCGGTCGATGCGGCCAGGCGGTAGGCCGGGTGATAGTGGCCCACCCACTGCACCGCGTGGGCCGCCCGCACTGTGCTGACCAGGGCTGGATCCATGCGCACGATGTAGGTATAGCTGGGATGATAGCCCAGGAAGGTGACGCCCAACGTCTCCAGGCTCTTCAGCCATTCCTGTTTGACCGGTGCGTAGAACTGCACCAGGAAGTAGGGATCATCCGCCGCCGAGCGCAGATTCTCCGGCATGGCNNCGGTTCCCCCTTGGGTGTCCCAGATCCAGCCGTTGAGCGAGATCACCGTGCGCTCAGGCAACAGATCGTAGAGGTTGGCCGGCGGCAGCGCGGCCAGTTGCCGCTCAGTCACCTGCGCCAGAACGAAGGCGTCGCCGTAGCGTTCCAGGATCTTCAGGCCGGCGGGCAGCGGCGGCCCATCCAGCAGGCTGAGGAGGACCAGACGGTCGGGCGTCGCATCCTGTGCAGCGGCCAGCGACGCGAAGTGGGTCGGCAGCAGCGGCGTCAGCAGCGCCAGCAGCAGCACGACGACCATGATGATGCTGAGGCGACGCGACTGCAGGGACAGGGTTGAGTGTACCACGAAGAAGCTCCTTTCTGGGCAACGGAGAAATGAAGAATGAGGAGCAACGCCGACAGCAGCGATCCACTGGGCGTCAGGACGGAAGGCGGATCAGTCATCTGCTGCCGATGTCTGTCGCTGACGACATAGACTCCCCGCTCTGGTGTCAGGAGACGCATGATACCATACCCTTATCCAGGGCGCAAGCGAGGGGGACAGGGGGACAGGGGGAGGGGGAGGGGGCGACGTATGAAAAGGCGCGGATTGGAGATGCACTCCGATCCGCGCCTTGCGCAGCCGCGGCTCTGTTGCCGGCGCGGCGCCGGTGGCCATGGCCGTCCAGGGTCAGACCAGTCCAGCCACACCCCGCACGCGGCCTGACGGACAACGATCTAGGCCCTGGCGCTGGCCAGCATAGCCTCCAGCGCGGCCGCCACCTGGTCCAGCACGGCGGCGTCGAGGATCACATCCGACAATTCAGGCATCTGCTGGCTGGGGTGGCCCGCACCTGCTTGACCAGATGCGCCGGCACAGGCCCGAAACGCTGTTCCAGCAGCCGCAACACCAGCTCAGTCTGGCCCTGCTGCATGCCTTGCTGCATGCCTTGCTGCATGCCCTGCTGCATGCCCTGCTCAATACCAAACCTCTCGATGCTAGTGACGTATTGCATACGCTTCCCTTCTTCCAATTCACGCACATCCTGCCAAAGGCGAGTTCCTGCGGCCCTGGCAGTTGCAGCATCCAGTCGATGAAGCGAAACAGGTCGATCACCCGCTGTCGCCCATAGCCCAGCTGGTATAGCCGCCGGGTCAGGTCCAGCTTCCAGGCCCGTCGCTCCACCAGATCATGGCGTGTCTCTTGCGCCTTCAGATGCGCCATGACGATGGTCGCAAACGGATTGCGGCTAGATTCCAGATAGGGCCACTGCTGCCGATAGTTCAACAGTTTGACGCTCGGAAAGACCAGCCCTGCCCGACAACCCCATAGCTCGTAGCTGAACTCGCTGGGTCGCCAGCCAGGCTGCTCGTCGGCCAGCACTGCTAAACTGGCCACCTGGCTGTGCGGCTATCTGCGCCGGCCCAAAGCCAGGGCCGCGCCGGCCGTCACGACCACCGCCAGCCAGGGCAGCACGGGTAGGGTCGCGGCTGGACTGGCCTGGATACGGCTCAGCTTCGTGGCGGTGGGCCCCACGTAGCCCACACTGACCGGCCCGTGCACGTCCGTCGCGCCGTCGACGCCGATGGCCGCCAGCCAATNAGTAGTAGGTCGTGCCGGGGTCAGGTCGGTCTGATCCAGCCAGGTGTAGGTGAATCCGCTGGGACTGCCGGGCGCCGGTGACGGGATCAGCACGGCATTGAGCTGGCGATCCCAACCGTCGGGTGACGTCCCGCGGTAGAGGTTGAAGCCGAGGTTACCTGNCTCGCTGGCCGTCTCCCAGCTGACCAACACCCCTCGCCCTGTTGGACNGGCGCCAAATGCGGCCAGGGTGACCGCCAGCGCGCCGTCCAGGTTCAGCCCGATGATCACCGGGTCGTGGTCGGACGAGCGGAAGCGGTCGGCGGCGTAGAGGCTGACGANGCGGCCGGNGGTCTTGAACTCGGTGTTGTAGTCCAGCACCGACGGCTCGTCGGCGTTGATGTGCCACTCCTCGACGCCGGCCACCTGGGCGTTCAGGCTATTCGTGGCCAGCGCGTGGTCCAGGTAGCCCCACTGCCCGTCGAAGGCGTAAGAGTAGGCATCCGNCCNCAGCCGGCTCTCGATCAGATTGACGTAGCCCGCGCCCTTGATGGCGGTGATGGGGTCTTCCTGGGCGTAGGAGTTCAGGTCGCCCATGATCAGGATGTCCGGGTCGCCCGTGCCGGTGGGGTTGCCGGCCAGCCAGGCGGTCATCAGGTTGGCCGCGTTGGTGCGCACGCCGTTGCAGTTGCCCTGGCCGTCGCCGGCATCGGGCGCATCGCAGGCGCTGCCCTTGCTCTTCAGGTGGTTGACCACCACGATGAAGCGTTCGCCGGTGCCGACCTCCTCGAAGGCCTGGGCCAGCGGCCGGTTGCGGGCCGCGCTGTCGCCGCCGGTGACGAAGGCTGTGCTGTTGAGCACCGCGGTGGTCCCCACCGGCGTGACCTTGGCCGGCTGGTAGATCAGCCCGACCTTGATCGCATCGACGCCCAGCGCGTTGGTCCCGGCTGTGGCGTCCGGGTTGATGAAGGCGTAGGTCCCGGGGGCGGTGGCGGCGTTGAGCTTGTTCACCAGGTCCTGGATCGCGCTGCTGGCGCCGTAGCCGTCGTTTTCAATCTCCATGATGCCGATCACGTGCGCCGCCTTNNCCACCAGGTTGGCCACGGTCTTGGGCCACTGGCGGTCGAACTCGGTCTGGTTGTCAGCGCCGCGGCAGTCGGTGGATCCGCCGCCCACGCCCAGGGTGCAGCCGCTCCAGGAGTTGAAGAAGTTCAGCAGATTGGCCGCGGTGACGCGCAGCCGGCCGCCCACGGTGGGCGGGGCCGGCCGGGGATTGGCCGCGGTGAAGTTGATGACGCCGCCGTTGAGCGCNNCGACGGGGCGCAGGCGGTAGGCGTTGCCGCTGGCCGCGTTGCCCGACCAGCCGTAGGTCAGCACGCCGGCGATGCCGGCCGCGCGGTCGCCGCCGCGCAGGGTGTTGCTGGCGCTCAGGGGCAGCCCGCCGCGGCCGAAGACGATGGGATCGGGGTTCTGGCTGTTGTTGTCGTCGTCGATGATGACGCGGTTCAGNNGTTGTTGGCGGCCTGCACGGCCAGCGCGGCCGCCCGGCGCGGCCACGTTGGTGGGCTGCTGCAAGCGGTCGGGCCGGGAGGTCAGCACGATCTGGCCGAAGCGCCCCAACTGGAAGTGCTCGGTGACGTAGAGGGACTGCGGAAAGCGCACCAGCANTCNCTCGTAGCGCTCCGGGTAGTCGGCGGCGGCGAAGGGCAGGCTGACGTCCACCGGCGTGACGCTGGCGCTGGCGCCGCACTGCGTGACTGTGGCGCCGGAGATCTGGGTCTGGTCGGAGAACTCCCCGGCCGTGCCCCCGACCCGCACCACCTGGCCCAGGGAGACGGTGTCGTTGCCGCCGGTGAAGACGAAGATACCGTCAGAGGTGGCCGGGTTGCCGTCGCCGCTCAGGTCTTGCAGATAGAAGCCGCGCAGTTGGCCCGACCCGCCGGGCAGCTCGAAGTCGCCAACCACCACCCCTTGAGTGGTNNCACCGCCGGTGATGGCCGCGCTCGGCCCGCTGCCCTGGATGTCGTAGATGCCGGTGAAGGGCAGGCTGCACGGGTCGGACGTCGGGGTGCTGAAGGAGAAGACGTGGTTCTGGGCCATGTTGTGGGNGGCGCCGTCCTGGTCCACCACCTGGCTGGCGAAGACTGTGGCCGTGCAGCTCTCGTTCAACACGAAATCCGCGTTGGGGTTGACGGTGTAGCTGGTGGGGCCGCCCGTGACCAGGGTGTCGATCACGTTGCGCGTCCCGCTGAGCGTGCAGGCGATCTGGAACCAGTTGCCGCTGACCGTCACCGGCTCGCTGAAGGTGATCACGATGTCGCTGCCCACCGGCACGTTGGTGGCGTTGTTGGCGGGGTTGGTGCTGGCGACGGTGGGGGAGTGTCGACGACCGATGTGGTNGGGAGTCAGCGTGAAGTCATCCACAGCGAGGCCATCATCGGCGCCACTCGCGTTGAAATCGTTCCAGCGCAGCCAGAACCCTGCGCCGTTGGCTAAGTTGAGACCGGTGATGGTGGCTGAAACAGCAGTGCGGTTTATGTTGCCATCGATCGCGCCTACGGTTCCGGTGGAAAGAGTGCCGGGACAGTCGAGCGCGTTCACGTCAACCCAGGTTCCGGTGGTCANGGAGGTGGCGTTGAGGCTGTACTGGAAATCCATCCGATCAAAACGCCCGGTGGCGCCCAACCGCCATTGTTCGCAGTTATAGCTTATCGCCAGGCTCACGATCGCGGNCCCTGTGCTGTTCTGAAACTCCGCACCGATGGTAGGCGTCAGGTTATTCGATAGCAGACCGCCGAAAGCACGGTCAGAGGCGCTCGTGGCGCCGAAGCTATAGGTGTCGCCGCTATTGCTGCTTCCGGTGCCTGCGGTGTAGGTCGTATTGGCGTTGGCGCCGCTCTCTGAAAAGGCCCAGCCGGCGGGCGTCGTGCTGCTGGTGCCTGAGTTGGCCAGGGTGTCAAAGTCTTGGGTGTAAGCGCCACCGGTGAGAAGAATGGCCGCCAGCGGCGCGGCCGGCGGCGCGGCCGCAGCGAACGGCGTCGCCGCCAGGACGACGACCAGTACCAACAAAAGCGATAGAGGGCGTCTTCGTGCACGAGAATGCATGGAGTTGTTACCTTCCTTGAGACAGAGATGAGATCGATTGCAGGTGCGTGCGCCTAATGGTGATATGATAGTGGATAATGGCGCGAGCGCCAAACCGAAGCGCCGCGGGCCGGAGGGATACTCCGGCCCGCGGCGCTTGCTGCGGTCTCACAGTTTGTCGAAGAATCCACCTTGCAAGCGGGCGTGGCTCGACATGTAGTGGCCAACAGCGGCCGCGCCACGGCATGTTGGGGCTTCGTTTACGCGAACAAGCTCCCTCGGACAAACTGCTAGGCTGTCACGGGGCCGGCGTCAGCCAGGATGGTCTCCACGGCCGCGGCCACCTCACCCAACGACGCGGCGGTCAGCGCCACGTCCAGCAGGCCGGGCATCTGCGCGCTGGGCACGCCGCGCACCTGTTCCGCCAGCCCCGGCGACACCATCCCAAAACGCCGGCTCAACAGATGTAGCAGCAGTTCGGCCTGTCCTTGTTGCAGGCCCTGCTGCATACCCTGTTGTTTGCCTTGCTGTATGCCTTGTTGCAGGCCTTCCTGCATGCCTTGCTGCACCCCTCGTTGCAGCGCTTCGGCTTCGATTTCCAAATACCAGGGCGACTCGCGCAACATCACCATGTTCCACCTCATCAGTTGCATCACTTCATCGGGCGTCATGACAAACGTGGCGAAGAAGGCCAACAGCGGTTCCACCTCAGCCAGGTCTTCGTCGGCGCGCAACTGCGCCAACGCCTGCTGCACGACCTCTGGCCGTTGCCCACCGCACAATGAAGGCCGTGACCGCCCTGCCCGCGGGGAACTGCGGGCCGTGAGCGGCGCGAATTAGAGGGAACTGCGCCGATTCGCGCCGCTTGTTTCGATCTAGGCTGCCACGGGGCCGGCGTCAGCCAGGATGGTCTCCACGGCCGCGGCCACCTCACCCAACGACGCGGCGGTCAGCGCCACGTCCAGCAGGCCGGGCATCTGCGCGCTGGGCACGCCGCGCACCTGTTCCGCCAGCCCCGGCGACACCATCCCAAAACGCCGACTCAGCAGCTGTAGCAGCAGTTCGGCCTGTCCTTGTTGCAGGCCCTGCTGCATACCCTGTTGTTTGCCTTGCTGCATGCCTTGCTGCATGCCTTCCTGCATGCCTTGCTGCATGCCTTGCTGCACCCCTCGCTGCAGCGCTTCGGCTTCGATTTCCAAATACCAGGGCGACTCGCGCAACATCACCATGTTCCACCTCATCAGTTGCATCACTTCATCGGGCGTCATGACAAACGTGGCGAAGAAGGCCAACAGCGGTTCAACCTCAGCCAGGTTCTCGTCNNGGCGCAGCTGCGCCAACGCCTGCTGCACGACCTCTGGCCGTTGCCCACCGCGCAGGATGGGCACAAAGGGGAGGAGGGTCGACCAGTTCTGTTCCAGGACAGCCTGGGCATCCACTTCCCACAGGTTCAGTACTCGAAAGTCCTGATGCGCCATCAGGCCCATCAGCTCGCTGTGGTAACTCTCTGGGATAACCATGTTCGAGCGCGGCGCCAGCAGGTTGACCACTACCGGGCAGACGGGCAAGCCGTACCGCTCCTCGGCCAGGCCGGCATAGGCCCGCATGCGCTGCGGCATACGCGAGTCGGGACGGAACTGGATTTCGTTGGCCACCAGAAAGGTTCCGTGCCGCGGCGAGCGCGCCTTGATCAAGACGTCGGTTGCCCGCGACACCCATTCNNTGAACTCGCCGGATAAAAAGTCCAGGGCCTCGGCGCTGGGGTCGCCGGTCACCCAGCGTACCCAGGCCTGCGNGGCCAGGCTGATCAAACGTTTGCTGCCGATGTCTGCTGATTTGGCCACTGTTCTTCCTGCCGCGTCGGGTTGTCTGTATGTTACCACATTTCTGCCCGCGGCGCAATGGGGCTGTGACCGCCGGGCGTATTCCAGGTTAGGGGATTACTGCTCAGCCGTCGTTTAGAAACCGGGTTTTTCTCGTACGGGCAATGCGAGACAAAAACCCGGTTTCTCATGCCATAGAGCCGTTACAGCTTCAGGCAATTACCTGCGCCGACGTAGCGCCAGGGTCGCGCCGGCCGCGACCGCCAACATGCCGGCCACCCACGGCAGCACAGGCAGCGCCGCGGCTGGGCCAGCCTGGGCGCCGCTCAGCGTCGCGGCGGTGGGCCCACGTAGTCCACGCTGATCGGCCCGTGCAGCGCGGTCGCACCGGCCAGGTTCACGTCCTCCAGCCAGTAGTAGTAGGTCGCGCCAGGGGTCAGGTCGGCCTGGTCTGTCCAGGTGTAGGCGAAGCCGCCCGGACTGCCGGGCGCCTGCGAGGGGATCAGCACATCGTTGAGCTGGCGGTCCCAACCGTCGGGCGACGACCCGCGGTAGAGGTTGAAGCCAAGGTTGCCCAGCTCGCTGGTCGTCTCCCAGCTGACCAGGACCGTTTCGCCCTGCTGGACAGCGCTAAACTCGGCCAATGTCACCCCTAGCGGCCCGAAGTCCCAGCGGTAGTCCTCGACCTCGCCGTTGAACGCCAGACCGCTCGGAGTGGCACAACTGGTCGCCGGGCCGGTCGACCTGAGACAGACGCCCTGCGGTGCATCGTACAGACGGAAGCGGGCGTAGTAGGCATTACTCGAATGGGGCGGCCCGATTGGGATGTCGAAAACCAGGCTCTGGGTCGTACCCACTGGCACGGGTGCGTCCATCAAAATCTGTTCGTCAGCCTCGAACGTCCCGTTCTGGTTCCAGTCGATCCAGGCGTTGACGTAGCCCGTGGTGACGCTGGATGCCCCAATCGCTGTGACTTGCACGTCCACCGTGCCGCCACCAGGCCCCATGGCCCAGTTCGCCAGCGCAACCGGCGTGACGCCGTCGTCCAGGTCAAGTCCGCAGATGGGGCAGGGCTTGCCGTCGGTCTCGGCCGTGATGGCCGGCCCCAGTTGGATCGAATGGATGACGTGGCGGGGGCCATCGTTGGCCATCAGCGTTGGGTAATCCACCGGATAGGGTGTGCCGGGTGTGCTCGTCTCGGGCAGGTCGCCCATGTCCAGCTGCACATTGCCAAACCAGACCTCGGCGAAGTCGTTGGCGCCCACCGTGATGTTGCGCTCCACCGGCGTCGTGGGCAGCCAGCCGCTCTGCGACGTCTCCCAGACCCGGTAGGCGCCGGGCGGCAGGTCGATGAAGCTGAAGGCCCCGCCGGCCGTCAGCCCGGATCCGATCCCGTTGATGGCCGGCCAGATGTTCATCGTCCAGCCGTCCAGCAGCGGCTCACCGACGTCGTGCTCGCCGTTCATGTTCAGGTCGTAGAATTTCCAGGCTTTGATCACGGCCAGCGCCACGTTGCCGAAGTTGATGGTCGCCTGGCCGCCGGCCGGCAGCGTCACCTGGGCGCTGGGGTTGGGCGTGGTGTTGAGCCAGCCGCTTTGCAGCGTCTCCTCAGCCCGATAGACGCCGGGGCTGAGGTTGCTGAAGATGGCGTTGCCCGCGGCGTCGGTGGTCTTGGTGGCCACCAACTGCCAACTGCTGCCCTCCAGCCGGTACAGCCTCATGGTCCACCCTTGCAGCGACTCCTCGCCGCCGTCCTGCACCCCGTTGGTGTTGTTGTCGCTGAATTTGTGGACGATGAGCTTGGTGCCGGTCTCCCAGGTTTTTGTGGCCGTGGCGATCACGTTGCCAGACTGCGGCGTGCCCAGCACGATCACCTGTTGGTCGGGGCCGGGCAGTTTGACCATGCGCGTGCCGGCCGGCAGCACATAGGAGAATTTGGCCGTGACCGTGGCGGAACCGGTGACGTTCGAGGTCAGCGTGAAGCTGGCGCGGCCATCGGCGTCGGTGGTCACGCTGCTGCTGCTGAGCGCGCCGAAGGTGGTGGTGAGATTGACTACCTTGCCGACCAGCGGTGCGCCGTCCTGGGTGACGGTGACCGTCATGTTATGCACCTCGCCGCCCGGCAGGAAGTTGATCGCGCTGGCCGGTTCCAGCGTCATCACCGGCGCGGACACGGGCAGCACACAGGGGTTCGGCACGGCCGCGATGATCTGCTGCGTGCGTGCGTAGACCGGATCGGCTGTTGACCGTCAACGCGCCGGAGAAATACCAGACCGCGGCCTGCCGCGCAGCAGACTCAGCGTTGGTGGCCGGATTGTCCGGCCCAAAGCCATTGTTCAACAGCCAGGTGATGGGGCAGGCGGTTGGGCCGTCAGCCACGAAGCACTTGCCCTGGCTGATGCTGGTTCCCAGATCGGTGCAGAACGTGGGAATTTTGGTAGGATCGGCCGGCGGGATATGCACAAAGATCACACCGGCCCAATGGGTGCCGCTGCTCGTGGAAATGTTCTGGCCTTTGCCCAGCCAACCGGACGTGTTGTCGACACAGCCGGTAGCTTCAGTCAACCGCGAGGCTGTCGAGGGGGAATCGGCGTTGGTCCCATCACCGACCACACCGATTGCGGCCTGTGCACCCCGACCATCAACAACACCAGCAGCACGAATACCAACACAGCAACGAATCCCCAGCGTTTCACAGTTCACCTCCATAACTTGAAACCTCTGGGCGCCACAAAGACACTGGTTTCGCAACGCGAAGGGCAGATACCGGTGGGGCTGTGATGCAGGTGAGTCAGTGATGGCGATACCCGCTCACTCGACGGGTAGGCAGGGTCCCGTGGGGCGATCGAATAGCATGGGGGCACAGTTTAGTCTAAAGATAACATAAAACCACACAAAAGTCAAGCCTTTTGTGAAAAATACAACAAGAAACCGGGTTTCTCACGAGAAACCCGGTTTCTGTACAACCAGCGTCAGGGGTTACTTCAGGTTACTCTGACCGGGTCAGCCGTGAACGGAGGCCCAAGACGGCACTCACCACAACCAGAACGAGCAGGGCAACCAGCCAACCCAGCGCGGGTTGGTGGTCGAGCTGCCATGCAGGCTGCTCAACTCGACACCGGTGGGGAGCCAGGAGTGGCCGTCGGCGTCGCCGTGGGCGGCACTGGCGTGCCGGTGGGCGTCGCCGTGGGCGCCACTGGCGTGTCGGTGGGCGTCGCCGTGGGCGGCACTGGCGTGTCGGTGGGCGTCGCCGTGGGCGGCACTGGCGTGTCGGTGGGTGTGGCCGTGGGCGGCACTGGCGTGTCGGTGGGTGTCGCCGTGGGCGGCACTGGCGTGTCGGTGGGCGTCGCCGTGGGCGGCACTGGCGTGTCGGTGGGCGTCGCCGTGGGCGGCTCTGGTGTATTGGTTGGCGTGGCCGTCGGCGCGGTGTCGCAGGTCAGGTTGAGTGTGATCGAAGTGACGGAACCGGTGTCGCCGCCGGCGTTGTCTGCCACGCAGAACTGCCAGGTACCGTTGCTGCCCAGGCCGACGAAGCCAGCGAAGTTGGCCAGCGAACCGGAGTAACCGTCCGGACTGGGGCTGTACGTGCAGCGGCCATCGTCCTGACACACGACTTGGCTTGTGTTCAGGGTGTTGCCCATGGTTTCGGCCGGATCACTGCTGGCGTCGGTGAAGAGCAACGGGAAGTTAGCCGACATGTTGGACGAGTCGCCAAAACCGGTGCCGGAATAACCGGGGCGGTTCAGCATCGCCAGGAAGGGCGATCCACCGGGGCGTACAACCGGAAGTCCAGGTCGCCGATCCAGGTATGGTTGATGGCCGTTTGCACGGTCACGTTGGAGACGACGCCAACGTCGTTCACCACGATGGGGAAGCAGATGCCGGCCGGGTTGCCATCCGGAATGGCGACATTCGGATCGATCGTGACCGGGCCGCAGACACCGGCCACCGGCGTATTGGTCGGTGTGGCCGTGGGCGGCTCTGGCGTGTTGGTTGGTGTGTCGGTCGGTGTGGCCGTGGGCGGCACCGGCGTGTTGGTTGGTGTGTCGGTCGGTGTGGCCGTAGGCGGCGCCGGCGTGTTGGTTGGTGTGTCGGTCGGTGTGGCCGTGGGCGGCGCCGGCGTGTTGGTTGGTGTGTCGGTGGGTGTGGCCGTAGGCGGCGCCGGCGTGTTGGTTGGTGTGTCGGTGGGTGTGGCCGTGGGCGGCGCCGGCGTATCGGTCGGCGTCGGCGTCGGTGTTGGCGGTGGGGGCTCGTCGGCGCCGATGTCGGGCGTGGTGGCGCTGCGGGTATCGCCGTCGATGTCGATGGTGATGCCCGCAATGGGCGTGCCAGCGTCCACGGCCGGCGACGACGGGCCGCTCAGGTGCAGGTCGGTCGTCGAAACGAAGAGCGGGTCGGCCGAGATCGAGTTGGCATCCTGGCCGGTGGCGGTCTGCCAGGCAGCCAGGGTGGCCTGGGCAGCGCCCAGATAGCCGAGGTTGGTTCCCACGCCGGCCGGATAGTAGTAGTCGTTATAGTCGATGGCCGAGAAGACGGTGGCCGGGGCCGCTGTAGATCACGTAGCGGGTGCCGGTGGTCTGCGTGTTGGCAAAGATGTTGTTGCGCAGGTCCAGCGAGCCGGCCGCAACGCCGCTGGCGATGTTGATCGCCGCCGGGATGCCGCCGTTGGGCTGGTTGGTGGCCATCAGCACCGAGTTGAAGTAGATCTTGTAGCCGCCGCCGGCGTTGACCATGATGCCATAGCCGTTGTCCGACTGCGTCGCCCCGCTGTTGTAGCCGTAGGAGGCCACGTCGAAGACGAAGTTGTTGGCCACGGTCAGGTTCGACGCGGTCGAGGTGGCGGCCAGGAAGAGGCCGTTGCTGCCCCAACCGGTCGTGCTGGTGTGTTTGATGTCGCTGATCTGGTTGCGCTCGATCGCGCCGCCCGAAATCGTCCCGCTCACCTGGATGCCGCTCATGGTTGGCTCGAGGTGGGCGACGAGACCACGCCGTGGATCGTGTTCTGGCTGACGGTGAGGTTCTGGGCGTTGCCGATGAACAGGCCGCGGAAGCCGAGCTTGTCGGCTGTCGCCGTCGAGCCGAAGGTGTTCCCGGTAACCAACCAGTTCTGATCCAGACCGGTCGCCGCGCCATACAGGTAGGCCGCGTTCTGCACCTTGGTCACGACGTTGTGCTGGATGGTGTTGTTGGAGTTGGGCGCTTCCGCGACGGCGCCGAAGCCGCTGCCGCTGGCCAGGATGCCGGCCACCGTGGTGGTGCCCGAGTTGCCGTTGATGAGGCAGTTGCGGACGGTGTTGTCCGTGGCGCCATTGCCCGCGGCGGTGCTGCGGAGCCAGATCACCACGCCGGCGGTGGCCAGGTTGGTGATCGTCAGACTCTGATCGGTGCCCTCCGCCAGTGCAGTCAGCGAGCCATCGATGGTCACGCGGTCGGCGCCGTTGAGGTTGATCAGACCGGTGCTGGCGGCCGAGGTGCCGGAGATGATGCGCGCGCCGCTGGGCTTGATCAGAACCGTGAAGTTGCTGCCAGCCGGCTGTTCGGCCAGTTGGTTCAAGGCGACGGCGCCGGTTTCCGCCGTCAGGTCAGCCGTGATCTCGATCACCACGTTGCCCGACAGGACGTTGTTGTTCAGCGCCTCGAAAATGCCGCCCGCGTTGGTCAGCGAGGGGTAGGAGCCGGGCACGGTGTAGGCGCCGGACATCAGGCTGGCGATCCGGTAGCTGTTGATCGTGCCGCCGATGGGGAAGGCTGCGGCGGTGAGGGCCACGCTCGCGGGCGCCGCGGCGAAGGCGCCGCTGTTGATCCCGACGGCAGGCGTCACGGCCAGGTCCTGCGCGACCACGAAGTACTGGACGATGTCACCCGCGCTGACCCCTGTGCCGCCGTTGAGCAGCGAGTAGTCGATGGTGAAATCGAAGGGTGAGGTCGCGCCGTTGGCTTCGGCGTACTTCCAGCCGTCGGTGCCGCTGGTGTTGTCGTTCCAGAGGTTGCCGTCGGTCGAGCGCTTGTAGTAGACGCGGGCGGGTGCCCGGGGTTTGGAATGAGGGCCGCGAGGCGTAGAGAGTTGCACGCTCGGCGGGCGTTCGTGACGTGACCGTCACCCGGCCGTGAGTATAACACTTGCCCGCGCCGCTGTCAGAAGGCGCAGGTTACGCTCTGCACCCCTTTGCGGTGCGCTGGTTTGTAGGGTAAAATCAAAGAGGCCATGGCATTTGCCACGGTGCGTTGTCCATCATTCCCGACCCATGTGGGAAGAAGCCGGTGATTCAACGGGCGCGAGCGTCGTACATCCCCGGATTGTGACCGAACATGTGCCGGGCGAGAGCCTGTCCGCCCAACCACGATGGTGCGCCTTCCAACATGCACACCGGGTTGTCTGGATAGGCCCCAAAGGAGTCAGCGATGCGTCAAGTTCCTGTCGGGGTCATCATTCTGGCCATCATCTACATCACGCTGGCCGTTCTTTCGATCCTATGGAGTCTGTTGGTGTTTGGGGTGGGCAGTGTCACCGTGGTCACCGCCTCACTCTTTGGCTCGGATCCGGGATCAGCTTTGGCGGCGCCAGGGTGGCGGCTGGCCTATCGGGCATCATCATCGCCGGCCTGGCTGGTGGTCGGCATTGGCCTGTTTACCCTCAAACGTTGGGCGTGGCTGCTAGCGGTGGTCGTGGCCGGCATCACGCTGGTGGAGGGCATTCTCGGCATGTTTGGCGGGGGCTGTTGGCCTTCTGCTGCGGCGGTCTGGGGATCGTGATTCCCGCCGGCATTGTGGTCTACCTCTTCCAGGGCCAGGTGCGCCAGGCGTTTGGCGCATAAGGCCACGGCCCGGCCAATTGGGGGTATGATGCTCGAAATGGTGTGGCAGTACGACCCCACACAGAGGATCGCGCAGGTCAAGCCGGCAACTTTCGATGCCGCGCGGTCGATCCTCGAAGCGGGTAATCACGAGTTTGCCAATTTTCTGAACGCGATCAGCCAGGCCCAGTCCAACGTGCGCAAGGTGCTGCACGTGTCCGCGGCCGATATCGGCCTGTCGGACGTACCGGGCCAGCCGCTGCAGCAGCGCCGTTTGCCGCGGTCTGAGCTGCGCCGACGCGCGGTGCCGGTGGAGCTGATTTTCGATCAGCACGCCAACGACCTGTTCGTCGTGCGTGGCCGGCAACATTCCCGGCGCCGAGTGCCTGGGCAGCCTGCACTACGCCGTGGCGCACATGGGCAGCATTCGCCTGTTGGCGGTGGTCGGGCACACGGGCTGCGGCGGCATCACGGCGGCCGTCGATGCCTACCTGTCGCCCAGCAGCTACATGACCGTCGCCGCCAACCCTGCCCTGCGTTCGATCGTCGATGGGGCGATGGCCGCGGTGCGCGCGGCCACTGACGCGTTCGATGACGTCCACGGCCGGACGGCGTCCCAGCGTACGGGGTACCGGGCGGCGCTGATCGAGCTGGCCGTCATCCTGCATGCGGCCGTGACTGCCTCGGTGCTCGAGCACACCTTCCGCGATGCCATCGGCGAGCAGTTGGGCGTGGTGTACGGGGTGTATAACCTGGGTAACCACCGCGTCGGGCTGCCGACCGAACAGCGCGGCGGTGATCACTGGCAGTCGGGCCTGTTCGCCCCGTTCAACGAACCGGACGGCCTGGTGGCGCTCAGTCGGCGCCTGGTGCAGAAGCCCGTTCATCGAAGATCGGTTGTAGTCACCACCTCAAACGGCGCCTTCCCACCCAGAAGGCCGTTGACCTGCGGTTGCAGGGCGTGTGTCCCCGCATAATAGGTGCGCGTCGTGACCGGCGCGAAGCTGTGTCTCTTGCGCAGGTGCAGCGTCTCGCCGGGCTGGATCGTCTTTTNGCTCAGTTTGAAGACTTTGGGTGTGCGCGAACCGTTGGCCCGCACCAGGTGCACCACATAGTCGATGACCAACTCCTGCGGTGCACTGGCGGTCGATGTGATGTCGAAGGTCAGCACCACCTCACCACCCAGCGGAATCACGGTCGGCTCGACGGTGACGTTTTCGATGGTCACCGCAGGTGCTCNCCCGTAACCAAGCAGCGCCAGGGCATCGGGATCGCCGGCTTTGACCAGGGTGCGTAGCGCGTGGCGGGTCAGCCCCTTCATCTCCGGTGAGGCGTCAACCTGCCAGCGCCGCAGCAGGTCGATGACCAGGGCCGGCTGGTTCTTCGCGATATCGTTGAGGTTGTTGGCCACACTGCGCCGCACGGTCTCCGATGGGTCGTTTTTGAGCTGTTCGAGGATAGGTAGAATTGGCGCGGGGTCGGCCTGCAGCGCCGGCAGCGCCATGCCCCAGGGCAGGCGTGGCCGGCAGCCTTCACTGGCCAGGCGGCGCACGTCGGCGTTGGGGTGCTGTGCCCAGGCCAACATCTGGGCCAGCGTGCGCCGGGTNNAACGCACGATGAAGGGCCGGATCGCAAACTCGGCCGACATGTGCTGGGTGAACCGCTCCAGGGCCGGCATGGAGGCGTCGTAGTCGTCCAACCCGTTGACTTCTACGAAATCGGGAAACACCATCTTCTCGAAACCCTGGTGCGCCAGGTGGGGCAGGGCCGCAAATAGCACATCCAACGCCGTACGGTAGTCTGCCGGCAGGTATGCGCTGAGGGTCAGCGTGACGTGGCGCATACGCTGTTTGGCTCNGCGCGTTACCCATTGTTCGTCGAAGACCTGTGTCAGGAACACCGCACGCTCGAACGCAGGGTACACCACGTGCACGGCGGCGGCCAGCTCGCCAACCGAAGTCTGATTGAATAAGTTCTTGAGCGCTCTATCTTCTGCCATTGCGATCCTCACGCGCATACCGGCGGCGTGATGGTCCGTCGCGCCTTGGATGACCCACACGCCTTGGTTCAGCCGGGGTTGAGCCGGCCAATCGCTCGATTGGGTGACGTAGACCGGCCTACTTCCCCCAATCGACCATTCTTTCATCGTTGAAATCGACCTGAAAAGTCACCCCCGCCAGCGCCTCCGGCGCCAACGGTCGCTGGTTGCTGCCGTCGGCGTTCATCACCCAGAGCGCCACGGGCCGGCGCGATCGGTCAAAAACACGACCTGTTTACCATCCGGGCCACGGTCGGCGCGTAACTGCTGATGGCCCGGTCGCGCAGGCCGGGTGGAGTAGTTAGCGCCACACCCTCCCCACCGTTCGCCGGCCAGCGCCAGATATCCCAGTGATCGCCTGAGCGGCGGCTGCCGTACAGCCACTGCCCGTCGGGGCTGTAAACCGCCGGGCCGAGCCGGTCGGGCGCCTCCACCAACCTCTGCGGCGCGCCGTCGCCCGTGGTATTGCTGGTCGCCAGCCCATCGTCATCCCGGTACACCACCCGACTCTGCGTCGGATGGTGGCTGGGCGCCGCGCTGACGCTGGCCGGCAGGTCACGCGTGGCGCCAGTGGCCAGGTCGTAGCGGGTCAGGTTGGTTTCGTACAGGGTGAACGGCGCAAAATCGCTGAAGCAGAACCTGCCAAACGGCGTCGCGATGCAGTCAGCGCCGAAGCGCGCCCGCCATTCGTCATCGGTCAGGCAGCCGAAGGGGTGTTGCGGCAGACCCGGCTCCTGTTCGAGCGCTCGAAGACGATCGCACTGCCGTCGGGCGACCAGGTTGGTGAGCGCGCGGTTGGCGCCGCTCAGGAACTGTTCATCACTGCCATCGACATCGATGACCCACAGGCCGCGCGGCTCGTCCCAGCGTGTGAACGCGACGCGCCGCCCATCGGGGCTGAGCGCCGGCTCGAAGCCGTTCGTCAGGCGGCGTAGACCGCGGCCATCGGCCGACATGACGTAGATGTCGCCGCCGCTGCGGTCTGGAAGACGAGTTTGCCGGCCAGGGCTGCGCTGGACGCGGCCGGCTGGGTGGGGCGTGCGGCGACGGTCGGCGGGTGGGCGGCCGCGGCGACTGCCGTCGTCGCCCCGGTTGGGCGCGGCCGCCGGCGTCGCGGGTGCGATGTCCAGGCTCACCACGGCCTGCGGCACCCAGCCATGAGAGGCCACTTCGGGTGCGAAGATGACCTCGTACCAGTCCCCCAACTGGCGGGTGACGATGATCGCTGCGTCGGCTGGCAGTGAGTCCAGGGGTCAGCGGTCGGGCTGGGGGCGGCGTACACCAGCGTGGCGGTCACCGTGCGCCCGACCTGCATCACGTCGAGCGGTGCGTTGGCGGCGGGGATGGCCGCACGGCGGCGCCGGCCACGGCCGAGGGCGTTGCGTCGCCAGCCGACGGCGGACTAACGGGCCGTGTGAACGTTGGCATCACCGCCGGCGCAGCGGTCGTTGGGTTGGGCTGTGACGTCTGTGGCGGGCTGCTGCGCGGCGAGCAGCGTAACGGCCAGCAGCAGGCCGATGATCGTCGATCGTTGCATGGTTGTATTCCTCATACGTCCCCAGGCATGGCCCGTGAGCACGTCGCCCAGCGCGAGGCTTCTTGGGCCGTGCCAGGGACGTTGCGCCGGGGACGTTGGAAGCGATGGTAGCACGGCCACGGCCCTTCAGCAAATGTGCACGTCACCGCGCGGCCGGCCGCCAGTTCACCGGCGATCAATGGGTCGGGCACGTTCTTGGCAGTCATGTGTTCATTGAATTTTCATCTTGTGGAAATCCCCATTGTGACTATAATACTCTTGTCTTGAGTTCGTACTGGAGGCGAGTACTTTCAAACGCAGTCAGTGGTCTGCGATCATCCTCAGAGCTCTGTCGGAACCCAATGTCGATCCAAGAAAGCATCATGCATCTGCAAGACAAACCGCTGCCCGACTCACTTCAGGGTGTCACCAAAGCTCGGATTCGCGCTGTATTGAAAACAATCGACCGCGAATCGGATGATATCGTCGACGCGGTTTTTGCGCTTTTGGATGACATCACGCCCAGCCTGTTTTCACACGCGCGAGCGGGCGCCAGGTTTTGCGATGGCGCCTCCACGCAGCATATCGCAGCCCACGTGGGCACACTGCAACGTGCCGGCCAGCGACTCGATCGTGAGGGCAGAGACTACTGGATCAAGCCGCTGCGGGAGCTTGGTGCGATCGAGCCGGTGTATTTACAGCCGGAAACCGGCGCCTTCATTCTGGGTCATCCAATTGCGAAATCTCCGAATTCGGCTTACCGGCTCGCCAGCGATTTCTGTGGCATTCTGGCCGCATCGGAACTCGAATGGCCGCAACGGCTCAGAGAATGGATCCAAGAAGACCGGGTCCGCGGTCGGCTTGAACTTCAGGCGCAGATGGCCGAATTGGCCAAGAAGGCTGTCGACACCAAACACAGCGATTTGATTCATGCTTGCCAGACAGTGTACGCCGCGATTTTCTTGCCCGATTATGTTGTTATTTACGTCGATGACGGCGACGGCGACCGAATTACAGAGGTACAACGTCAGATCCTGGCGCGNGCCGGCATCGAGCTAACCCTCGGTGATGCCATGCCGGATATCTTGCTATGGAATCGGAGCGGTGATCGACTCTGGGTGATCGAAGCTGTCACGAGTGACGGTGAGGTCGATCTGCATAAACTCGGGCAGATGACTGCTTTGGCAATACGCACTGGTAAAGCCGGCATTCAATTTACGACAGCCTACCAGACCTGGAAAGCGGCGGCANNGCGCCAGGCCAGACACAAGAACCTGCCGCCTGGGACCTATCTCTGGATCATGGAGGATCCAGCGAAGCATTTTCTGGCAATTGAGCCGCCCGTTCCCGGCATCGATACAGAGTCATAGCATGGTTGCGATTTCACCTGAACGAACACCGTCTCGGGTACCTGCCAACAAGACTACCCTATCAGCAGAAGCCGACCGGCGTAGGCTGCGGGCCTTGGCAGACCTTGTGCCGGCTACGAAGTCGGAACTGGGTCAATTCATGACGCCAGCTCCGGTTGCCGAGTTCATGGCGTCGATGTTTGCTGACGTCTCACGGCCCGAAATTTCGCTGCTCGATCCGGGCGCCGGCGTTGGCTCGCTGACGGCCGCATTCATCCAACGCCTATGTGCTGAGCCACAGNNCGACCACAGCGTTACGATCACCGCGTACGAAATCGATGCCACCCTGGCAGCCACTCTACGCCTCACACTGGAGGAATGTATCAAGGTTGCTGAAATGGCCGGTGTTCAGGTGACTTACCGGTTGCTGCTGCAAGACTTCGTTCTACATGCTGCCGAANNGCCCTGGAGGGGGCCTTTTGCCACACCGCCCAGCTTTACGCATGTGATTACCAATCCACCTTACCGCAAAATCCAGAGTGAGTCAGTGCACCGGAGAGCATTACGGCGCGCCGGTATCGAAGCGACTAATCTCTACGCCGCTTTCGTTGCATTGGCTATCGGATTGCTGGTTCCGCANGGGTGGCTCGTTGCCATCACACCGCGCAGTTTCGCCAACGGNCCCTATTTCCTACCCTTCCGTAAGATCGTACGATCGAAAGCGAGCATTCAACGTATCCATATCTTCGACACGCGTGATATGGCATTTCGTGACGACGATGTCTTGCAGGAAAACATCGTGTACCACCTCACCAAATCGGCTCAAACACCACAAGTAGTGATCTCATCCAGCAGTGGTCCTGAGTTTCCAGATATCACCATGCGCCAGGTCGATTTCGCTGACATTATTCATTCCGATGACCCCGACCTCATCGTTCACATCCCAGCCTGTGAACAGGACGCGGACGTCGTGCAGCGCATCAAGAGACTACCCTGTGCTCTCGATGACTTAGGCATCAGTGTGTCAACCGGCGCGGTGATCGATTTTCGGCTCAAAGCACATCTTCGTAAGGACCCCACGCCGACATCTGTTCCATTGATCTACCCCGCCCATTTTTGCGGTGGAACCGTGGTATGGCCCAAACCCGGCGGCAGGAAACCGAACGCAATCGATGATTCTGCAATTACCCGCAAGTGGTTACTGCCAAATGGTTGGTACACCTTGACGAGGCGGTTTTCCTCGAAAGAAGAAAAACGGCGCATTGTGGCGGCCGTTTTCGATCCAAACACAGCCAGCTCTAACTGGGTAGGCTTCGAGAACCACCTCAATGTATTTCACTGCCAGGGTCATGGGCTATCACCTGCCATGGCGNNCGGACTGGCGCTGTATCTCAATTCGACGATCGTGGATCGGTTCTTCAGACTGTTCAACGGGCATACGCAGGTGAATGCCACTGACCTGCGGGCCTTGCCCTACCCAAGTGCAGATGACTTGGTCGCGCTTGGANNCAGGCGCTTGACTCGGCCGGCTGCCGCTCAGGCCGTGATCGACGAAACCATCGAAGAAATCGTACGCGCGGCCGCGCTGAGGTTGGTCAGACGCCGACACGCCACTCCGCGACTCAGAAACCGGACCGCAGGATCATCGAAATAGCCGCCAAATTTCCGTTGACAAACCACCCCAAACCGTCTATAATTAGACCGCAGCGTTTTGTACCCCCGTGCTTCCTTGACTTGCCCGATTCGCAATCTATCCCTCAACGACCCGGTGACTGGCTCGCCGACCTCTGTGATCCACAGAAAAGCCGCGCGATCTCGTACCCAGCCATGGCGCGGAGGAAAGAGAGGAGGTCAACCCAACTACATTCCAGCTGTATTCCGGCAGGCATCCGTTGGTTTGCCCTGACTTGAGTAAGCCATCCGCTGATGACTGTGTCGTCGCTCACCGAACCGTTTCCCTTTCACGTTCATGACATCCAATGGAGGATAGTGTAATGAGACGCAACCTCTGGCTCGTGATGGCCATCGTTCTGGCTTTCACGTTGACTTTGGCGTTTGCTGTGTCTGTTGGTGCAAACCCGCCCAGTCCCGGCGATCGAACCGCGCAGTCCAACCCAGTCGACCTGGGAATCAAAGCCCCGACCAGTCGAACCAAGCCGATCGACCAGCCCAACCTCAAGGACTTCTTACGCAACCGTGAGCGGATGCGCCTGGTCGAGGCGGGCAAGGCCACCGAAGCGGCCGACTACAAGCTGGCTGGCACCGATCGTGTGCTGGTCATCCTGGTCGAATACGCCGGCACCGACACCTTCACCTGGAACCCCGGTGATGAGTGGGANCCCTTGGGCCGGGCCGATCCCAGTGAGGCCGTGGTCGATGACGACGGTAATGTCGTCGTCGGCGACTGCTCGAACATCATCACCCAGACGCAAACCTTCGTCTATTCGGGACCGCTGCACAACCAACTGCCGCGNCCCCTCTCGGCGGAAGACCGCTCGGGCGATACGATTTGGACCGAGGACTTCAGCAACAGCTGGTTCAACTCGTTCATGTTCGGCAACGGTATCCGCTTCAACTACACCCGCGTCGATGGTTCCGTGGTCGATGAAGACTTCACCGGTATGTCGGTGAAGCAGTACTACATGGATATCTCGGGCGGCACTTACGATATCGAAGGTGACGTGTTTGGCTGGCTGCAACTGCCACACTCGACCTGGTACTACGGCGCTGATGAGTGCCCGGGCGCCCGTTCGGGTGGCGGCGCCAACGCGGGCGCGATTCCCGGCGCCGGTAACAACCGTCAGCTGGTGCGCGATTCGCTGGATGCGCTCAACGCAATCAGCAATACGATTCCCGGCTTCGACTGGGCCAACTACGACCTGGACGGCGACGGGGTCATCGATCGCCTGTGGATCGTGCACTCCGGCTACGGTGAAGAAGACGGGACCACCCTGCTCAACCGCACCGACTATGGCGAGGCTTCCATCTGGTCGCACTCCTCGTCCGTCACGCCGCCCTACCCGGTGGGCAACGGCATTTCGGCCGGCCCATACATCGTGATGCCCGAAAACGGCGGTATCGGCGTCTTCGCCCATGAGTACGGCCACAACCTGGGCGCCATGGACCTCTACGCCTATGACCAGGGTGAGACCTCCGCCGGCTTCTGGACCATCATGGCCGATGACTGGACCGGTTACCCGATCGGTTACCAGCCGCCGNNGGCCGACCCGATGCACCTCGACTGGTGGGGCTGGCTCAACCCCATGGTGATCTCCAACCCGACCCAGACCTACGAAGTGACACTCGGTCAGGCCACCAGTTTCCCGGGCGGCGACGACGTCTACCGCGCGGTGAAGATCGAGCTGCCCGACGGCATCCTGATGCTGCCGTCCCAGCCCTGNGCAGGGCCCTATTACTGGTGGGGTGGCAAGGAAGACCTGTCCAACGCCATGATGAAGAGCGTCAATCCGATCGCCCTGCCGGCCACCACNGCCGCGACGCTCTCCTTCGACCTGGCCAACGACATCGAAGAGGAGTGGGACTTCCTCTGGATTCAGGTCTCAACCGACGGCGCCAACTGGACGACCCTGACCAATGCCAATACGATCTGCGAGCACGATGCCAGCTGGATTGGCGGCAACTATGGGTTCCCCGATGACCTGTGCGCCGCCGGCATTGGCGGGTTCTCCGGTATGAACGACGATTTCCCCGACCCGCAGACGCAGACCTTCGACCTCAGCGCGTTTGCCGGGCAGTCGGTGTATCTGCGCTTCTGGTACATGACCGACTGGGCCTCGACGAACAACGGNCCCTTCATGGACAACGTCAAGGTCATGGCCGGCACGAACACCCTGTTCGCCGATGATGCCGAAAACGGTGATGCCAACTGGGTCTACACGCTGCCCTGGGAGCGCAGCGACGGTACACGGTCCTTCACCCACAACTTCTACCTGCAGTGGCGCAACGTCAGCGACACGGGTGGGTATGACAGCGCCCTGGGCGACCCACGCTGGCGCTTCGGGCCGGCCAACTCCGGGTTGATCGTGTGGTACAACAACAATTACTACTCCGACAACGAAGTGTGGCACTACCTGCCCGACTACCCAGGCTTCGGTCCCAAGGGGCGCATGCTGGTGCTCGATGCGCACCCCGAACCCTACCGTGACCCCGACTACGTTGGCACTTACCCGAACGAGTTCGCCAACATCGCGCACCGCGGTCAGATGCGCGACGCCCCGTTCAGCCTGGAAGACTCAATCGCGTTCGCCCACAAGGACCCCTACCGCTTGGGCGCAAACTGGCACGATTACCCCGGTCGNCCCGCGGTGAGCGCCTTCCACGATGCGCTCGGCTACTATCCGGGCGCNCGAGCCAAACCGGGCAGCCCGTATGGTCAGACGACGCCGCGTTGGATGACCAAACAGTGGGATGCCAGCACCGTGATGCCGGCCACCGCCTTCTACGGTGTGAACGCGCCGGGTTACAACGGATCATCGGTCTTCCGCTTCAACTGCAGTACGCTGAATGCGGCCGGCCAGCTGTTGTGCTACGGGTACGGGGGCGGCCTCGGCTACCCCGGCAGCACAGGCAACCCAGGCGAGATCGCAGCGCAGTACGGTTGGCACGTCCAGATTCTGAGCCAGACCGATTCCACGGCAACGGTCAAGATCTGGAACTCGATGACGCAGGTCGATGCGGCGATCTCGGTCACCCTGCGGTGGCGGCGGTTGGCTCGACGGTCAGCGTCGATGTGCGTAACCTCAATGCGGGCGTACCCCTGACCAATGTGCTGGCCCTGGCCCCCATCGAAACCGGCAAACTGGCCTACGTGGATGGCAGCGTGTACGGCGGCGCCTTCCCCATTGGCATTCCGGTCGAAGCGGCCGCCGCGACCTTCGCGAAGGGCGGCGTCCAGGCGCTGAAGAACAGCGTCACCCCGGAGAGCGGCGTTGTGGCCGTGGCCTGGGTGGGCGACCAGATGACGGGTGAGGAAGTCGCGTTTGGCTACCAGGCTACGGTGCAGGTCGGCGCAGCCGACGGCTCCTGGCCGCTGTACGAAACGGTGGTGCAGCTCGACAGCCAGCAGCAGCTGGCCACAGCCATGACCACGTTGACCGTACCGGAGCTGAACTCGTACGAAGTGACGCTGCAAGATGGCCTCGCGGGCTACGACGGCACGGCCGACACCTACCTGAACGCCTGGTCGAGCATGGCCAACTACGGCGTCGGGCCGAACACGTGGGTCCGCCAACCGGGTGTGAAGAGCCCTNNGTTGAAGTTCGACCTGACCGGAATCAGCGACGCCGCGCAGGTGGTGCAGGCCAAGATGGGCGTCTTTGTCACCTACGGCGGCAGCAACCCGGTGACGATGGCCACGTACGAACTGCTGAAGCCGTGGACGGAGACTGAGGCCACCTGGGTGCAGGCCGCGGCCGGCATGCCGTGGGAAATGCCCGGCGCAACCGGCCCATCCGACCGGGCGCCCAGCGCCACCGATAGCGTCACCTCGAGCGGCGGCGGCTACTGGGTATGGTTCGACGTCACAGCCGTGGCGCAGGGCTGGATCCAGCACCCCGCTACGAACAATGGCGTGGTTATCATGGGTAGCGGTAACGTCAATTCCGAGCTGGCAATGATCTCGGCCGACTACCCAATCTCCTGGCTGCGGCCACAGTTCCGCCTGGTGTACAAGGCGCCGTAAAGTCGCAGGTGGCGGCGCCGCGGCGGCCTGTCTGTCGCGGCGCTACCATGGGATGGTGAAAACGGGAGAGGCGAACCGCCTCTCCCGTTTTTGCTGGCATAGTGCGATCGCAGGGGATGGGGGTTGGGGTGTGCCGTGCGGGGCGTCAGTGGGGGCGGACACTGTCGATGGCCAGGGCCAGTTCGGCGGCGCGCTGGCTGCCGAGCAGTACGCTCTGGCCGTGGCGCAGGGTCAGGGACACGCCCTGGTTGCCGCTGATGTTGTAGGCCCGTGTGCGGGCCACGCCGCGTATGCCGTACCCGCCGAACTCACGCAGCGGCTGATAGGTGCGCGCCTCGACCTGCACCACCTCGGTCAGGGCGATGGTCTGCCTGGTCAGCGGGCGGTAATGGATGACGATCTGCTCAGGCGTGACGTCGACCGTCAGCTTGATATAGTGGAAGANAGCGGGCAGTCCGATGCCGAAGAATAGCCAGAACAGCCACATCATCCAGTCGGGCGCGGGCCGGTTACCCCACGGCTGACCCAGCACGATCTGCTGGATGAAACCCCACCACTGCAGCGCGGCCACCCCGTAGACCAGCAGCCAAACCCACCACTGCTGAAAGCGCTGCTCTTCATGGAAGATGACGGGCGGCGTCGTCTCGGGCATGATCGTCCCCCATTGCGGCACGGCCGACAGCGGTGGGCCCGCCGCGACGGCGTGAACTACATCGAAATCGACCCCTTGCGGAAGTCGGTCCGGCCGAGGATCGCGTTGACCAGCACAGGTCGGCCGCTGGCGGCGATCTGCCGCGCCTGCTGCAAGACCTCACTGGCCAGTTCCGGGTCGTCCAGTCGCAGGCCAGCGCCGCCGAAACCCTCGGCCACGTGGTGATAGTCGGTGTGGCTGAGCACGGTGGCCACGTCGTCGCCCAGCATCTCGACCTGCTCGCGNNCGATCTGCGACCAACTGGCGTCGTTGCCGATCAGAGCGATCACCGGCGCNNGGTGGCGCACGAAGGTGTCGAACTCGGCCAGGCTGTAGCCGGCCGAGCCGTCACCGTAGAGGATCCACACCTCAGCGTCGGGCCGGCACAGTTTGGCGCCCAGGGCAAAGCCGGCGCCGACGCCCAATGTGCCGAAGGNGCCGGGATCCAGCCAGGTCAGCGGGCCGGGCGGCTGGACGGTGTAGGCCGCAGTGGCCACGAAGTCACCGCCGTCGGCGACCAGGATCGTCTGTGCACCTACTTCGCCGTCCAGCTCGCGCAGCAGGTGCAGCGGATTGACCCATTGCGTCGCGCCGGGTGCAGCCCGGCCCGCCGGTTCGACCGCCTGCACCGCGATCTCCGCGTTGCGNNCGGCGTCGCGTTGGCGCAGTTCCTGGTTCCAGGCTGACCAACGCCCGCCGTCGGGTGCAGGGCCGCCCACGGCATCGGCCAACCGGCGCAGGAACGCNNCCGGATCGCCCAGCACGCCGATGTCCGGCTTGCGGTTCTTGCGCAGGTCGCTGGCGCTGCGGTTGGCTGAGGCGTAGAACGCNNGGCGGCGGATATGGTTGCCGTAGTCCAGGCGAAAGTCGGCCGGAACGCCGGCCAACAGCACAAAGTCGGCCGCACGCAGGGCCTCGCGCCGCTTGTGGCGCAGCTGCAACGGGTGGTCGCGGCCCAACAGCCCACGGGCCATGCCCGAGAGGTAGACCGGGGCGCCCAGCCGTTCCAGCGCGGCCGCGACTTCGGCGACGTGCGCCACGTCGAGCGTCGCCTGGCTGCCGACGACCAGGAGGGCCGCTCGCTGCGCCAGCCGCTGGGCCACCGCCGCAACCTGACCAGCGTCGGGCATGGGCGGTTCGACCCGGATCAGCGGCCCGGCCTGCTGTTTGGCGGCGTTGGCGAACAGCCGATTGACGTGCCAGGCCAGGTAGGCGTTGACTGCTTTCTGGCTCAAGGTCGTGCCGTCGCGCGCCGCGCCGTAGAGCTGGCGCACCATGGCCTCGTCGTAGAGCAGATCGACCGGGCATTCGATGAAGACGGGCCNCGGCACACCACTCTGCGCCTGTCGGAAGGCCTCCTCCAGCGCCGGGACCAGATCCTGGACACGACGCACCGCCTTCGACCACTTGACGACCGACGTGAAGAGCGACATCTGGTCGATGTCCTGCAAGGCGCCGCGGCCCTGCAGGGCGGTCGGCGCGGCCCCGCCGATCAGCACGACTGGCGACTGCGCCATCTGGGCATTTTTGACCGCGGTCAACGTGTTGGTGACGCCCGGCCNCGCGGTGACCGCGGCCACACCAGGCCGGCCTGTCAGCCGGGCGGTGGCGTCCGCGGCGAAGACTGCGGTTGCCTCGTGCCGCGTATCGACCACACGCAGGCCGGCGGCCTTGGCCGCCACCAGGATCGGTGAGATGTGCCCGCCCACCAGGGTGTAGAGCAGCTCGACCTGCTGTGCCTTCAAAACTGCCGCGATGAGTTGCCCGCCGTTCATTGTCTCCTCACATGGCCCGGTCGCACCGCGCTCGCAGTCGGGCGCGTGGCGCCTGGCGCCTATCCGAATCACCCGGCACACATGCCAGAAAACCGCCCTTGAGCGGTTATGCGGATAGGCTCTCGACCGCGCCCGAGCGCTATCCGCATAACGGTTCTACCACGACACCCTGGCGTGTGCGCCAGGTGCTTCTGATTGGCGCTAACGCGGCTCGAAGCGGGCCTGGAAGAAACGCAGATACTTCGGTTCGTAGACCATCTTCAGGCCACGCGCCTCNNGGCGCGCATCGTAGACCGCCTTGACCGCTTCCGCGGTGACGTCCATATGCGCCTGGGTGTAGGCGCGGCGCGGGATGGTGAGGCGCGTCGGCTCGAGCTTCGGATAGTAATGGTCGCCCGTCTGCGGATTACGGCCGGCGCTGACGATGCCGCGTTCCATGGAACGAATGCCCGAATCGAGGAACAGTTCGGCGGCCAGCGTCTGCGCGGGAAAACNGTCCTGCGCCAGATGCGGGTAGAAGCGGCGNNCGTCCAGGAAAATGGCGTGCCCGCCGATCGGCTGGACCATCGGCACACCCCACTCGGTCAGCAGGTCACNCAGATAACGCACCTGGCCCACGCGTGAGCGCACGTGCTCGTCCTGCATCGATTCAACGATACCGATGGCCACCGCCTCCATGTCGCGGCCGGCCATTCCACCGTAGGTGTGCAGACCCTCGAAGATCACCACCTGGTTGCGCAGTTCCTCGAACAGATCCCAATCGTTGACCGCCAGCCAGCCGCCGATGTTGACCAGGCTGTCCTTCTTGGCGCTGATCCAGCCACCGTTGGTGTAGTCGCAGAACTCGCGCACGATCTGAGCGATGGAGCGGTCGGCGTAGCCCTCTTCGCGCTCCTGAATGAACAGCGCGTTCTCCGCCATGCGGGTAGCGTCCAGATAGAGTTTGATACCGTAGCGGTCACAGAGGCNGCGCACCGCCTTGACGTTGGCCATGCTGACCGGCTGACCGCCGGCCATGTTGACGGTGCCGGCCAGGCTGACGTAGGCCACCTTCTCGGCGCCGACGCGTTGGATCAGCGCCTCCAGCTTGTCCAGGTCGATATTGCCCTTGAAGGGGTGCAGGTTAGTCGGGTCGTGCGCCTCGTCGATGATGACGTCGACGAAGGTCGCGCCGGCCAGCTCCTGGTGCAAGCGCGTGGTGGTGAAGTACATGTTGCCGGCCACCCACTGGCCCGGCTTGATGGCNNCGCGCGACAACAGGTGTTCGGCGCCCCGGCCCTGGTGGGTGGGCACGATGTACTGGTAGCCGTAGTAGGTTTGAATGGCATTTTCCAGGTTGTAGAAGTTGCGGCTGCCGGCATAGGCTTCATCGCCCAGCATCATGCCGGCCCATTGGCGATCGCTCATGGCATTGGTGCCGCTGTCGGTCAGCAGGTCGATGTAGACGTCCTCCGAGCGCAGGAGGAAGGTGTTGTAACCAGCCTCGGTCAGCGCCTGTTGACGTCCCTCACGGCTGATCACGTGCAGCGGTTCGACCATTTTGATCTTCCATGGCTCGGCCCATGAACGTCGGCCATACTGCTGGCCCATCGTCTTTGGTGGTTGGTTGGACATGTCAGTGTTCCTCTCTTTCTTTCAGATGATCAAGACTCAACATAGGCTTGTACAAGTGCAACGCATACATCGACCGCCTGCGCCATATCCTGCAGGCTGACCCACTCCAACGGCCCGTGTACTGCCTGCATACCGCAGAAGAGGTTAGGGGTCAACACACCGCGCTCAGTCAATTTGGAACCGTCGGTGCCGCCGCGCACCGGGTTGAACACCGGTTCGATGCCGCAGGACCGCATGGCCGCGATGGCCATATCGACGGGCCGCATGTCGTCTTCCAGCCAGTAGCGCATGTTGCGGTACTGCGGAATGATTTCGACGTCGATGGTCGCACGCGGTTCGGTCGCGTTGACCGCGGCGCAGACCGCNNGCAGCATCTCACCCTGACGGGCCAATCCGTCGCGCTCGAAGTCGCGCAGGATGAAGTATAGCTGGCAGGCCGCAGCCGTGCCGTGCAGCTGGTAGGCGTGGATGAACCCCTGGCGGTCCTGGGTCGTTTCGGNGGTATTGGTGTGCTGTGGCAGGGTGTCGATGATCTTGGCGGCCAGGTGCAAGGCATTGACCAGTTTGCCAAACGCCACGCCGGGGTGTATCGATACCCCGGTCACTTTTACGATCGCCTTATCGGCGGAAAACGACTCATAATCGAAACCACCCACCTCACCGCCATCGAGGGTATAGGCATAATCGGCGGCCAGGTCGTCCAGGTCGAGGTTATCGATACCGGTGCCGATCTCTTCATCGGAGGTGAAGCAGATGCGCACCGGGCCGTGCGGAATCTCAGGGTGGGTCAGCAGGTGTTCGGCCATGGTCATGATGATGGCCACGCCGGCCTTGTCGTCCGCCCCCAACAGGGTTGTGCCGCTGGCGGTCACGATGTCGTGGCCAAGCTTCTGCTGCAAATAGGGCATCGTCGCGGGGTCAAGAACCTGCTGTGGGTCATCGGGCAGGACGATCGGCGTGCCGTCATAGGCGCGGTGCACCATGGGCTGGACATTTTCCGCCGCGAACGCCGGCGCGGTGTCCACGTGGGCGAGGAACGCCAGCCGCGGCAGCGTATCATCGGCGACCGTCGCCGGCAAGGTGGCGTAGACGAAGCCGTTTGCGACCAGGCGCACGTCGGCCGCACCGAGGTCGATCGGCTCTTGTTCCAGCAAACGCAGCAGGTCGAACTGGCACACTGTGCTGGGAATCGTGCCGGTCCCCTCGCGGCTCTGCGTATCGGCGCGCACGTAGCGCAGGAAACGGTCTTCCAGTGCGGTCACGAAGTTGTTCATGGGTGTTTTGTGCCTCGTTGGTATTTAGTGGACAATAACCGCTATCGTGCATTTTGGCAAATTCCGTAACTGCTCAGCCAGCCGTTCAGAAACCGGGTTTTTCTCGTGCGAGCATGGTTCTCGTCTGTACAACGGCCTTTCATCGCGCCATGATCCTGGTCTGCGAGACAAAAACCCGGTTTCTCTGGAAACAGCCTGAGCAGTTGGCAAATGTCCTGACTGCCGGCCGGTACGCTGATTTTCGGCCATCAGACCCCTGAGACCCTTGGCCGCGGGCCGGCCGAGGCCAGCTGATGGGCCACCGGGCTTGAGCATCGCCATCGATTGCATCCGATCGATGGCTCGCCGGGGCAAATGACCCACGGGCAGAATGTTTGGGGTACGGCGATTGGGCAGAGCCGGGTTCGTCGATTACAATAGGGCGGTCTTCGACCCACGCGCGACCCGATCACGATTCAGCACGCGTGCAACACCGACGTAGCGAGGTGAACTGCCATGGCCATTGTGGTTGGTAATGCCACAGAACAGGACATTCTCGAAATCATACTGCTGATCGCTCAACTGCGCGGCCCGACGCCGACGCCGGAGCAGATGGAGGCTGTGGGCGGCGTCTACCGTGCCATGCTGGAGGATTCCAACCACGCCGTCCGGGTCGCGCAGATCGAGGGTCAAACCGCGGGGTAATGCTTTGCCAGCTGCGGCCACGCGGCAACTGGTTGACCCCAGAACTGTGGATTGCCGATCTGGCCGTCACCGACAACGCCTGGCGGCGCGGCGCCGGTCACGCGTTGGTGAAAGAGGCGTTGAACATCGCCGCGGGCTGGCAGTGCCATCGGGTCGTCATCGAGGCGGCCCGTGACGGCCGGGCGCTACAGAACCTGCTGCGCTCGTTCGAGTTCGAGTTCGACAGCCGCACGTTCGTGTACGACCTGGTGGGACAGCCAACGGCAACCGAACTGCACGGTGTTACCGCCGAAGCCTCCCCGTCTCAAACCGGCGTACCGCTCGTGGTGTACGATCTGGGCGTGTAGGATCAGTCGCCGCTCGGATCACGTCCCCGAACCCAACGCCAGATCAGGCGCAGGACGACGAACACGGTGATGCCAGTGGCAAACAGGTAGCCGAAGTAGGCAATGACCGGCAGCTGTTCCCATAGGGTGCCCGCAACCGCCGAAAAACTGGCGGCAATGGCGGAGCCGATGATCATGCCGACCAGCAGCATGGCCAACACCATCTGACGCCCCAAACGGCCAAGCTTGTTGAGCGGTTCGTCGAGGCCGGATGTATCGACGTAAACCTGCAAACGCCCCTTCTGATATTGATCCAGCCAGCTGAGCGAAGCGGTGGTCAGGTCGGGCAGGCGCTTGAAGAGTTCACGTGCCGTCATGGTCACCTGTTTGGTCGNCGAGTCCAGCAGCCGGTCGGCCGTGACTTCCTGGACCGCCAGGTCGCGCACCATCGGCACCCCCACCTCCATGATACCGCCAGTCGGGAAGAGCAGGGTGGCGACCGCTTCGGCCTGCATCATCGCCTTGATCGCCAGGGTCAGGTTGGGATCGAGGCGCAGGCCGTGGTTTCGCAGCAGCTCGAACATCACCCCAACCATTTGTCCAAAATCGGCCCGNNCGCCGCCAAAGACGTAACGCCCAATCGAGCGCTCGAAATCCTTGTAGTACGCTTTTTCATCAACTTTGGGGAGGAAAGGCTGACTCAGATTGAACATGACGTGTGCCATGCCGTCGACGTCCTGCTGTTGGATCGCAAGCAGCAGCTGGATCAGGTTGACGCGCTGGTTGAAGTCGGTTTCACCCACCATGCCGGTGTCGATGAAGCTGACGTCGCCCGTCGTCAAATTGACGAGCAGGTTGCCGGGGTGTGGATCCGCGTGGAAGAAGCCGTCGATCATCAGCCGCTTGATCATCGCACGCAGGGTGTTGGTCGCCAGCGTGGTGCGGTCGATACCAGCCCGGTCGATTGCATCGAGGTTGCTGATCTTGACGCCCCGCACGAACTCCATCGTCAGAATTTTGGTCGTCGACAGATCCGAATACACGACGGGGATGTGCACGCCGGGCAAGTCGGCCATATTGCGCGTCAGCTTGTAGGCGTTGTACGCCTCGCCCGTGTAGTCCAGTTCGCGCAGGGCACTCGTGCCGAACTGCTCGACCATGCCAACCAGGTCGACCGAACGGGCCTGCGTGGACCGCGCCTCCAGTACGCGTGCCGCATTTTCCATGATGCCGATGTCGGCCTTCATTTGCGGCCGGATGTGCGGTCGTTGCACCTTGACCGCGACCATCGAACCATCGTGCAGAGTCGCCCGGTGAACCTGCGCCGTGGACGCGGCGGCAAACGGTGTAGCCTCGAATGATGCGTACAGGTCTTCTGGCGGTCTACCCAGCTCCTCGATGATGATGTGCCGCACCTGGTCAGCGGGGAACGGCGCCACGTTGCTCTGCAACTTTTCCAGCTCGACGGCCCACTCGTTCGGAATGACCGATGCCTGGCTGGAAATGATCTGGCCGACCTTGACGTAGGTGGGGCNCAATTCCTGCAGCATCAGCCGCATCTTGACCGGTGCACTCAAGTCGGGCATATTCTCGGGNNGGTCCCAGACCCAGCGCTGCATACTGCGCCGGAAGCCCTGGACGATCTCCCAGCGACTGAACAACTCGTCGAGACCGTAACGCAAGAACACGTTGTATACCTGCTGAATGCGCAGGCTCTCACGTAATTTATCGATCGTTGTCCGTTCCATGTTCAGCCTCCTGTCGTCCCGTCGGGCGCCGGCGTTTCAGTGGTTGCCAGTATTGCCGAATCGGCTGTGACGTCGCTGACTGTTGCGGGCGCTGGATGGGGCGCCGGTGGTGATCCTGCCACTGCGTCGGCCGGCGCCAGGGTGGTTGGCGTCTCAGCCAGCGTCTCTACGAACTGGGCGGTGGTGGGCACCTGTTTCTGGCTGCTTACGCAGGTCGCTATATTCCTCGGGGATGATGGGTAGGGTGGCGCCCAGCAAATTCTCCAAAACACTGCTCAACACGCCCAGCAGTGTTGCGGCAACGATGGCCCAGAAAACGCTTTCGACGGCAAAGCGGCCGCGCGATAGGAGGGCGAGGAGGTACAGCAGCAGCGTGTTGATGAAGATAACGATGAAGCCATAGGTGACGAAGATGAAATTGAGCGTCAGGAACTGCAGGATTGGCTTGACCAGGGCATTCAGGATGCCCAGCCCCAACGCCAGCAGGGCCACGCTGCCGAACCGCCAGTCGACAAAGCTTACGTAGGGAACCAGGCCGACTGTCACGAGTAATGCCAGGGCATTGACCACGAAACGAATCAGCAGGACTCTCCAATTGAACCCTTTGAGCAGCACAAAACGTTGCGTTACGTTCATCGACGCCATTGAACACCTCCTCGCGGGCAGGCTGCAACTGCGTTGCACCTATTCGAGCTTCGTATTGGCCGTCATACCGCTGGTTTGACGTGCTGCGCTGGCTGGTGACTTAGAGCCTATCCGAATAACCCGAAAACGCCACAGTGTTGCCCCGTGACGGTTATTCGGATAGGCTCTGAGTCCACAGACCGGCCAGGCGGTCGGGATAGTCGGTGATGATCGAGCTGACCCCCAGTTNGGCCAGGCGGCGCATGGCGGCCTCCTCATTGACCGTCCACACATTGACCGCATAACCATGGCGCCGCGCCCACGCCATGTAGCGACCATCGACAAGGGCCTGCTCGGGGTGCAGGGCATCCGGTCGGACCCAGGGCCGCAGCCAGGCCCNGGCCAGGAAGATCGGCAAATTGGGCGCGTACAGCAGGCCAGTCTTGATCCGCCGATCGAGCCGGTGCATCCGCCACAGGGCAACGGGGTTGAACGAGGAGACGATCACCCGGTGGTGGGCGCCCCTGCGGGCAATCAGTCCTGCAACGGCGGCCTCCAGGCCGTTGCTGCGCAGCGATTCGGACTTGAAACCGACGTTGATCAGGGCCGATGGAGGCAGGCCGTCGAACACCTCGTCCAGGGTCGGGATCGGTTCGCCGATAAACTGCGGCCCGAACCAGCCGCCGAAATCGAGCTGTTTGAGCCGGCCAGTTTTTGCGGCAATGGGGCCGTGGCCATTGCTCGTCTGATCGACCCAGTAGTTGTGGCAGACCACCAGGGCGCCGTCGGCGCTCAGCTGCACGTCCAGCTCGACCCCATCGGCGCCCAGTTCCATCGCCCGCCGGAAAGCACTGAGGGTGTTCTCCGGCGCTACCGCGCTCGCGCCACGGTGGGCAAGGTTGAGAGGGCGGGTGGCATTAGACTGTGGGTGCATACGACTATTTTATAGGCGACGTTTGGGTTTGTCAATCGAGTATCAAGGGTTCGCTTCATCTTCATCGGGAAATCCCCCGTTCGCCCTGAGCCTGTCGAAGGGCGGGCCAAACCACCCATCCGTTGGATACCGGGCGCGGTGGGTGGGCGTACCTACCCGTTTGGGTAGGTGTGTATTTGCCGATCGTTGCACCTACAGGTATAATGCGCCCGTTTGTCGTTTCCACGGCGCGCGGCCCCCCATGTTGGATGGCGCCACGACGCCGGGCACACTCTGGCAGGGTGTGCACCGGTTGGGGTGGCGTTTTCCCACACCGTGCCGCGCAACGGAACGTCGCACGCAGTTCGTTAACACCGATGAACAGGAAGGACGCTGTATGTCTAACTCGCTGACCACCGATCTGTGGTCGAATGTTGCAGATAGCAAAATGGAGGTTGCTGCTCTTCCCTCGAGCAACTCAAAACGATGTTCCGCCGCATGGTGCTCATCCGGCGCGTAGAAGAGGCGCTGCTGGAGATGGCGGTTTCGGGCAAAATTGGCGGCGCAATGCACACCGCCATCGGGCATGAAGGGTCGGCCATCGGCATGGCAGCCGCCCTGCAGCCGGACGATTACATCACGCACACCTACCGCGGTCACCACCATGCGCTCGCACGCATGGACCCCAAGGTGGCCATGGCCGAGGTGCTGGGGCGCGCCACCGGTTTCGCGCGGGGCAAGGGTGGTTCGATGCACTTCATGGACCCGAGCCTGGGCCTCTACGGTGGCAATGGCATCGTGGCCGGTCAGGTGCCGCACGCGGCCGGCCTGGCTCTGGCCAGTTTCCTGCGCAACGAGGGGCGCGCCGCCATCACCTTNTTTGGCGAAGGNGCCATGTTCCAGGGCGTCATGCACGAGACCTTCAACATCGCGGCCAAATGGAAACTGCCGGTGATCTTCTACTGCGAAAACAACCGCTATTCGGAGATGACTCCCACCTGGCGCACCTCGGCGCCATCCGAGATTTACCTGTTCGCCCGCGCCTATGGCATGCCCAGCGTACAGATCGACGGTAACGATGTGGAGGTGGTGTACCAGGCGGTGCACGAGGCCGCCNNGCACGTGCGCGCCGGCGAAGGCCCCACCTTCATCGAGGGTTTGACCTACCGGCTGTCCGGCCATATGGCTGGTGACCTGGAGACCTACCGCACGCCGGAGGAGATCGACTACCAACGTCAGCACGAACCGTTGGTGGTTCTGACGAACAAGTTGATCGACCGTGGGGTTAGCGCCGGTGAGCTGGAAGAAATCCGGCAGGCCGTAGAAGTCGAGGTGCGGGCGGCCATCGAGTTTGCCCTGAAGAGCCCTGGCCCGACCCGGCCGAGGCCTACACCGACGTTTTTGCCGCTTGAGGCCGAGGAAGGAACCCGAATCATCATGCGTACGACAACCTACATTCAGGCGATCAACGAGGCGCTGCGTGAAGAGATGCGCCGCGACCCCGAAGTGTTTCTTATCGGCGAGGACGTTGGTTACTACGGCGGGCTGTTCCGCGTGACCCGCAACCTGATCGATGAGTTTGGACCCAGACGCCTGCTCGACACCCCCATCAGCGAACAGGCTTTCATCGGCATGTCCGTGGGCGCGGCGATGGTCGGCATGCGGCCGGTCATCGAACTGATGTACATGGACTTCTTCCTGGTGGCGGCCGATCAGATCCTCAACCAGGCCGCCAAGATGCGCTACATGTACGGCGGACTGGTCCAGGTGCCCCTGGTCATCCGCGGGCAGCAGGGCGGCGGCAAACGCTACGGCTCACAGCACAGCCAGTCGGTGGAAAGCGCTCTGAGCCANTTTCCCGGTTTGAAGGTGGTTGCCCCTTCGACGCCGTACGACGCGAAGGGCCTGCTCAAATCGGCCATTCGCGACAACAACCCGGTCGTCTTCCTGGAGCACAAGTTGCTCTATTTCACCAAGGGCGANAGCCCGCCGGCCGGTGAGGAGTACACCGTACCCCTGGGTCAGGCCGTTGTGCGTCGCCCCGGAAGNGACCTGACGCTGGTGACCTTCAGCTACTGCGTGCTGGAAGCGCTCCAGGCGGCCAACGAACTACATAAAACGTACGGCATCGACGTGGAAGTGGTCGACCTGCGCAGCATCGTGCCGCTGGATATGGAAACGGTGCTCGACTCGCTGCAGAAAACCGGGCGCCTCTTGGCCGTGCACGAATCGTACGCCAACAATGGCATCGGCGCCGAGATCGTCGCCCGCGTNGTACGAAGAGGCCCCCACTTACTGCGCGCACCGGCCCGCCGCCTGGGCGCACCGCCCGTTTCCATCCCGGTATCGATGGCTCTGGAAGAAGAGATGCTCCCGCGCAAGCGGCAGATCAAAGCCGCCGTACTCGACATGCTGGACGGAACTCCCCTGTTGGACAAGGAGGACAGCCATGGCAACTGAAATCAAGCTACCCGACCAGTTGGAAGGTGTCGATGGGATCACCGTCACCCGTTGGCGGGTCAAAGAGGGCGACTCGGTCCAGGTGGGTGATATCCTGTTGGAAGTGGCCACCGATAAGGTCGATACGGAGGTTCCCTCACCGGTAGCCGGGTCGATTCTACAGATCAACTACCGCGATGGCGAAACGATGCCGGCCGACCCAACCCTGGCCATCGTCGGCGCCGTGGGTGAGACGGTGGCGTCGCCAGCCGCCGCGCCGGCCCCGACACCCGTACCGGCTCCCACACCCACGCCGGCTGCTGCGGCCGCGGAAGCGGGCGAAAAATCGAAAGCCACCCCGGTGGCCCGTCGTATTGCCGAAGAACGCGGCATCGACCTGGAAGCGGTCAAAGGGTCGGGCCTGCGGGCAGGTGACGAAGGGGGATGTCCTGGCCTTCAGCGCGCGTCGGCGCCGCCGGCCGCCGAATCGGCCGTGTTGCGCGACCCCGATCTGGCCGATGTGCCCAACCTGACCGTCACTCGCCTGGCGGTCGAGAACAGTATCGACCTGCGCACCCTGGCCGGGGACCGGCCGCTGGCGGCCGTGACCAAGGACGAAGTGCTCAGCGCCATCGCCAGCCGGGCGGCCGGTCACACCGTCACCGTGCCGCCGCGCCTGGCGCCCGCCGTCGGCGCCCACCGTCCGCCCAACACCACCTCCTGCACCGGCCGCTCCCGCCGCGGCGTCGGCTGCACCGGCCACCCCCGCACACCGCCGGCAGTCGCGGCCGGTGAGGACTTCATTCCGCACAGCCGCATGCGTCAACTGATCGCACGCAATACGATGCAGAGTGCCTTTGGCATCCCGCACGTCACGACGATGTGGGACGTGAACATGGCCGCCGTGTTAGCGCACCGCAAAGCCCACAGGGCCGAATTTGCNCGCGGCGGCGTGAATCTGACCGTGACGGCCTACCTGGTGCAGGCCATTGTGGCCGGCCTGCAGGCGACGCCGGCGGCCAACGCACGCTGGACCGATGAGGGTGTGGTGCTCAAGCGTTACTATCACATCGGCGTCGCGGTCGCGCTGCCGCCCGACAAAAACGGCATCGGCGGACTGATCGTCCCGGTGATCAAACACGCCTCGGACCTGAACCTGATGGGTATTGCGCGCACCGTCAACGATCTGGCCGAACGCGCCCGCGCNCGGTCTGCTCAAACCGGCCGGCTGCAAGAAGGCACCTTCACCCTGACCAACTACGGCACCAGCGGCAGCCGTTTCCAGACACCGGTCATTCACGATGGTCAGGCCGGTATCCTGGGCGTCGGGGCGATCGAAAAGCGGGCGGTGGTGGTCAGCCAGGGCAGCCCACTCGAGGCCAACACGGGCGATTACCTGGCTTTTCTGCCCATGACGACCCTGGGTTTCAGCTACGACCACCGCATTCTGGACGGCGCCACCGCCGATGCCTTCTGCGCCGCGGTCAAAAATACGCTGGAAAACTGGTCGTAACCAACGGAGTCAGGCTATGCCGTTTCAAGCAGTGTCCAACCCAATCGATTTCATCGCTCTGGAGCACGAGATCCTGCGTTTCTGGCAGGAGACCCACGCGTTCGACCAGCTGCGTGCGCTGCGCNNCGGTAGCTCCCGCTATTGGAGCTTTCTCGACGGGCCGATTACGGCCAACAACCCCATGGGTGTGCACCACGCCTGGGGTCGAACCTACAAAGACATCTTCCAGCGTTTCAAAGCGATGCAGGGTTACGATCAACGCTGGCAGAACGGCTTCGACTGCCAGGGGTTGTGGGTCGAAGTCAACGTCGAGAAGGAACTGGGCTTCAAATCCAAGCGCGATATCGAGGCCTATGGCCTGGCCGAGTTCGTCAAGCTGTGCAAGATGCGCGTTCTGGAATACGCCGCGCTGATGACCGAGCAGTCGATTCGCCTCGGTTACTGGACCGACTGGAACGACCCACAGGAACTGCGGCGTCTGCGCGCTNNGCTGGCGGCAGATCCCATGCAGCCGGTGACGACCCCAGGCGTCGACGGCACTGTGACCGACACGGTCGAGCAGATCGTGGGTCGCCTGGGGATGCCCGAGCTGGGTGGGTCCTATTTCACCTTCAGCAACGAGAACAACTACCAGATCTGGGGCTTCCTGCGCCGCTGTTACGAGAAGGGCTGGCTGTACAAGGGCACCGACGTCATGCCGTGGTGCTACCGCTGCGGAACCGGCATCAGCCAGCATGAAATTGTCACCGATGGCTACCGCGAGCTGACCCACGAGTCGGTCTACGTGCGTTTTCCNCTGGTGGGTCGCGANCGCGAGGCACTGCTGGTCTGGACCACCACACCCTGGACACTGACCAGCAACGTGGCCGCAGCCGTGGGGCATGGCCTGACCTACGTCAAGGTGCGGCAGGATGACGGCTGGATCTACTACCTGGCCAAAGGCACACTCAAGACCAGCCTCAAGGGCAGTTACGAGGTGTTGGAGGAGCTGCCCGGTTCGGCCCTGATTGGGTGGAAGTACAGCGGCCCGTTCGATCAGCTGCCAAGCGTGGCGGGGGCCTTCGCCCGCCATACGCCGGAACCCTACACGCACCGCGTGATCGGCTGGAAGGACGTGGGTGAGGCCGAGGGTACCGGCATCGTGCACATCGCACCGGGTTGCGGCGCCGAGGACTTCGCCCTGAGCAAAGAGTACCACCTGCCGGTGGTGGCNCCGCTGGACGAAAACGGCGTCTACATGGCCGATTTCGGCTGGCTGGCGGGTAAACATGTGACTGCGGTGACGCCGGCGATCTTCGACCACCTGCGGGCCGACGGGTTCATGTACCGCGTGCGCTACACCCACCGCTACCCCACCTGCTGGCGCTGCGGCGAAGAACTGATCTTCCGCCTGGTGGACGAGTGGTTCATCAGCATGGGTCAGGTTTACGACAAGCCGCGCGAGGCGCTGACCACGGCCGAAAAAGAGGCCAGTCTGCGCTACCAGATCATGGACATCGTCGGCGACATCAACTGGATTCCGGGCTTCGGCTACGACCGGGAGATGGACTGGCTGCGCAACATGCACGACTGGATGATCAGCAAAAAGCGTTACTGGGGCCTGGCCCTGCCGATCTGGGTGTGCGATGTGTGTGGCCATTTCGACGTCATCGGTAGCGANTCACGGCTCAAGGCGCGGGCTGTTGCCGGCTGGGATACGTTCCAGGGGCGTACCCCGCACCGGCCGTACATCGATGCGGTCAAGATCGCCTGCACGGCCTGCGGCGGACAGGCGACGCGCATCAAGGACGTCGGTAATCCCTGGCTCGACGCCGGCATCGTCGCCTTCAGCACCATGCACTTCCGTGAGCAGCCGGAGTACTGGGCGAAGTGGTTCCCGGCCGACTTCATCACCGAGAGCTTNCCNGGGCAGTTCCGTAACTGGTTCTACAGCCTGCTGGCCCAGAGCACAGTGCTCGCGCGGNNCGCACCCTTCCGCAACGTGCTGGGTTACGCGACCCTGCTGGCCGAAGACGGTCGCGAGATGCACAAATCGTGGGGCAACTCGATCGAGTTCAACGAGGCAGCCGATACGATGGGCGCCGACGTCATGCGCTGGCTGTACGCCAACCATCGGCCCGAGTCCAACCTGCTCTTCGGCTACAAGCTGGGCGATGAGACCCGGCGGCGCTTCTTGATCACCCTGTGGAACGTCTACGCCTTTCTGGTCAGCTACGCTAACCTCGACGGCTGGGGCCCGAGGTGGGCTACTGGNAGCCTGGAGGTCGAACTGGCTACACCACGGTTCGGCCAACGCTCGCCCGTGCACGCACATGCCCAGCTCGACCAGTGGATCGTCGCACGCCTGGATGAGACGACCCTGGCGGTCACCCGGTCGCTCGAAGAGTTCGACTCGATGCGCGCCTGTGTGGCCCTGGAAGCGCTGCTCGACGACCTCTCCAACTGGTACGTGCGCCGCTCGCGCCGCCGCTTCTGGAAGAGCGGCGCCGACGACGACAAGNNCGCGGCGTACGCGACCCTGTACCACGTACTGGTGACGCTAACGAAGCTGCTGGCGCCGTTCGTACCGTTCGTGGCGGAGGCAATGTACCAGAACCTGGTGCGTGGCGTCGATGCCGGTGCGGCGCTGAGCGTCCATCACTGCGAGTGGCCCACGGTTGATGCCGCGACGCTCGACCGCCGCCTGCTGGACAAGATGGGCCTGGCGGTGACGGTGGCCGGCCTGGGGCGTGCCGCACGCGCCACCGCCGATGTCAAACTGCGTCAGCCCTGGCGCGCGCAGGTCCACGTCACCAGTGCCCAGGCGCGGGCCGACCTGGAAGAGCTGGTGGACGTGCTGAGCGACGANGCCAACGTCAAGGAGATCGAAGTGGTGGCCGAGGTCGGCGAGCTGGTCGACTACAAACTGCTGCCCAACAACCGTCGGCTGGGGCCACGTCTGGGCAAGAGCTTNCCCGCGGTCCGCACCGCACTGGCACTGCTCGACCCGGTGGCGGCCGCGCACACCTTGCAGAGCGGCGGCACGCTGACCATCGAAACTGCCGATGACACGTTCGCGCTGTCGGGTGAGGACGTACTGCTCCAGACCGAGGCGCGCGGCCGGCTGGCGGTGGCCAGCGACCGCGGCGTCACCGTGGCCGTCGATACCACCCTGACACCCGCACTGGTGACGGAGGGTTACGCGCGNACCTGGTCCGCGATCAATGCGCTGCGTAAAGAGGCCGGCTTTGCCGTGGACGATCGCATCGACCTGGCCTACCTGGCCGACGGTGAAAGCGCCACCGCCTTTGAACGCCTGGCCGACACCATTCGACGCGAAACCCTGACCGTTCGCCTGCAGCCGGGGACCTTCGAGGGTACGCAGCAGGTCGTCAAGGTGGGCGACGAGCAGGTCACCCTCACCGTTCGGCGTACGGCGTAACCTCAGACTGCAACGCAGCCACCCGCCCATGCGTGTCCTGGAACCGACTCCACGATGCCATGGGCAGGTGGCTGTAGCCCTACGGGCTGCCCACCCGGCCGGCTCAGTGATTGTTGCGGCGCGCACCCCACGCCCTCCATTTTGCCCCGTTCGTTGCGCTGACCACTGATTTTTGTCATAGTGACCCGTCAGGCACATCTGTATAATGAGACCAGGCCCGGTCGCACGTCGAAGACCGTGCTGCGGCATTGCATCTGATGAATCAAGCCCACATTGGCGGCCGCTGACAGACGGTCGGTGACGACCAATGCGCAAAGAAGCGATTACCAAGGAGGTTTCATCCATGCCCGTGAACAAAGTCAAACCAGTACCGAGTGATCTCGCCATTGCCCAGGCGGCCGTGCTGCCGATCATGCAAATCGCCGAGCAGATCGGGTTGACTGCTGACGACCTCGATGCGTATGGCAAATACAAGGCCAAAGTGCACCTGGATGTGCTGACAGATGCGCGTTTCCGGGACCGTCCCAATGGCCACTACATCGATGTCACCGCCATCACACCAACGCCCTTGGGTGAAGGCAAAACGACCACGGCCGTCGGTTTGACGCAGGCGCTCGGGCAGTTGGGCAAACGCGCCATTATCTGCATTCGTCAGCCGTCGATGGGGCCGACGTTTGGCATCAANGGGGGTGCGGCCGGCGGNGGTTACTCACAAATCGTACCCATGGAGGATTTCAACCTCCACCTCACCGGTGACATTCACGCGGTGACCGCGGCCAACAACCTGTTGGCCGCGGCTATCGATGCCCGTATCCTGCATGAAGACAACTACGACGACGCCAAACTGGCGGCGATTGGCCTGCACCGGCTGGGCATCGACCCCTATTCGATCACCTGGCAGCGCGTGCTTGACGTGAACGATCGGGCCCTGCGCTCCATCATCGTCGGCCTGGGTGACAAGGCCGACGGCCGGCCGCGCGAAACCGGCTTCGACATCGCCGTGGCCTCCGAGGTGATGGCGATTCTGGCACTGACGACCAGCATGAAAGATATGCGGNNGCGCCTGGGGCGCATGGTCGTGGGTTACAGCCGCAGTGGTATGCCGATCACGGCCGATGACCTGGGCGCGGGCGGTGCGATGACCGTCATCATGCGCGATGCGATCATGCCCAACCTGATGCAAACCCTCGAAGGCCAACCGGCGTTCGTTCATGCCGGCCCCTTCGCCAACATCGCGCACGGCAACTCATCGATCCTGGCGGATCAGATCGCGCTCAAGTTGAGCGATTACGTCGTGACCGAATCGGGCTTTGGGGCAGACATCGGCATGGAGAAGTTTATGAACATCAAGTGCCGCTACTCGGGTTTGCGCCCGTCGGTGGTGGTTCTGGTGGCGACCATCCGTGCGCTGAAGATGCACGGCGGCNNGGGCAAGGTCGTGGCCGGCCGTCCGCTGGACCAGGCGTACATCGAGGAGAACCTGCCGCTGCTCGAGAGGGGGTTNGCCAACCTGCAGCGCTGCATCCAGATCGCCCGCCTGTTCCACGTCCCGGTGGTGGTGGCGGTCAACCGCTTCAGCCACGATACCGAAGCCGAGATCAAGCTGGTCAAAGAGGCCGCCTTTGCCGCCGGCGCGGTCGGCGCCGTGATGAGTGACCACTGGACCGANGGGGGCGCCGGTGCGGTCGAGCTGGCCGAGGCCGTGGTCGCCGCGTGCGAGCAGACGCACGCCGAAACGTTCGAGTTTCTTTACCCGCTCGAGTGGACCCTCAAGCAGAAGATCGAGGCGATTGCCACGCGTGTCTACGGTGCAGCCGACGTGGCATACGATCCGAAGGCGGAGCAGCAGCTGAAGTCCTACGAGGCGGCCGGTTTCGGCGGACTGCCGATCTGTATGGCCAAGACGCACCTCTCGCTCTCGCACGGNCCNTCCTGGAAGGGCGTGCCCACCGGCTACACCCTACCGATCCGCGAAGCGCGGGCATCGGTTGGGGCGGGGTTCATCTANCCCCTGTGCGGCGAAATGCGCACCATGCCCGGCCTCTCCTCCCGACCGGCGTTCATGAACGTCGATCTGGACGAGCAGGGCCGCGTCGTGGGCCTGTCCTGAGGTAGGGGTTGGGGGTTGGGGTTGGGGTTGGGGGTTGGGGTTGGCTCCCGATCCGCACTCCCACCCCCATCCCCTATCCCCCATCCCCATCCCCTATCCCCAACCCCCACCCCCACTCTCACGAATCGGTGAACTGCGGGGNGCGTTTGGCGGCGAAGGCGGTGAAGCCCTCGTAGGCATCGTGCGTGGTCAGCAGACCGAGCATCTCTTCCATTTCCAGGCGCAGCCCTTCGTCGTGCGGCAGGCGCAGGCNCTCGTACACCGCCTTGACCGCGGCGTTGATGGCCAGGCCACCCTTGGCTGCGATCTTGGCGGCCAGTGTTTTGGCTTCACTGAGCAAGTTTTCGGCTTCGACGATTCGGTTGAGCAGCCCCAACTGCATAGCCTGGGCGGCATCGATGGGGTCGCCGGTCAGGATCATCTCCAGGGCNNGGGCGGTGCCGATCTGGCGTGCCAGGCGTTGCGTGCCACCCCAGCCGGGGATGATACCGAGGTTGATTTCGGGCTGGCCAAACCGTGCCACCGGCACGGCCAGGCGCATGTGGCAGGCCAGGAAGAGCCNCATGCCCCCGCCCAGGCAGAAGCCGTTCACGGCGGCAATGACCGGCTTGCGGCTGGCCTCGATCAGGCTGAAAGTGGCCTGACCGGCGGCGATCAGGTCGCGCGCTTGCCCTGNGCTGGCGGCCTGGGCCATTTCCTTGATGTCGGCCCCGGCGATGANAGAAGCGCGGCCGGCGCCGGTGATGATGATGGCCTTGACGGCATGGTCACCCACGGCGTCGGAAAAGGCCGCGCGCAGCCNGCGCATCGTCTGGCCGTTGAAGGCATTGGCCGGTGGATGGTCGATGGTCAGAATGGCGATACGGTCTTCGACGGTGGTCTTGACGAATTCACGTTCGGACATGGTCTTGTCTCCTTCGACAGTGGGTATGCGCCTCCGGGTGCGGTCAGCGCCAGGTCGGCCAGCGGTCGTCGCCGGGCCGCTGGATGAACGGCTGTGCTTTGCGGTCACCGTCGACGTGCAGGACGTAGAGGTCGAAGTCGCCCAGCGGGTCAGGCTGCGCCGCGTAAACCAGCCATGCGCTGTCGGGTGACCAGGCCGGCGCTCCTCCGGCCAGGTTGTACGGGTGAGGCGGATTTGTTCACGGCCATCGGCGGCCATCATGTACAGCTCGTACTCGCCCCCGTCGCGGTCGGACATGAACGCGATCCGCTGGCCATCGACCAGGCCGGTTCGATATTCATGGCCCGCAGGTTGGTGAGCTGGCGTTCGTTGGCGCCGTCCGGCGAAAGGGCATAGAGGTTGGCGATGGGTGCACCGGGGCTGAAACGATGGAACACGATGGCTGTACCGTCGGGTGACCAATCGGGTCCGCCCTCATCCTCGGGTGTGGCGGTCAGCTGACGGAGGTTTTGCCCATCGGCGTCGATGATGTAGAGGTCACGGTTGCCGCCGCGGTCGGACACGAACACCAGCTGGCGCCCGTCCGGACTCCAGGCGGGGTCGGTGTCGGACTGGTCACCGCGGGCGCCCGACCCCAGCGGTTGCGGCGCCCCAGCGGGTCGGTCATGGGCAGGCTGTACAGCTCGGAACCGCTGTTGCGGAAGCCATGAAAGGCCAGGCGGCTGCCGTCGCGCGTCCAGGCCGGCGCGGCCTCGATCAGGTCAGGCGTGTGGGTGAGTTGGCGCACGTTGCGCGCTGCTGTCGGCGGCCCACAATTCGTAATTGCCGCTCGTATTGGACATCCAGGCGATGACGCCCTGGTCCTGCGGCAGCCGGGCACAGCCGCTGAGCAGGAACAGGCCGACCAGCAGGGCCAGGCCGAAACGGGCGGCATGGCGGACAACGACAGATGGCGGGCCATCAACCGCGCCCGCCACCTGTCCCGCCGGATCGACAGGCGGTCTCAACTGCCCATCTTGAACATCGTGAACAGCCGCGTCGCCAGCATGATGTCGCCGTCGAGTTGGAGTTGACCCGACATGAAGGCGCTCATGCCGTTCAAGCGGCCGGCAATCATATCGACATAATCCTGGCTATCCATGGTCAACGTCAGGGTGGGATTGTCGATGGTCCCTTCGTTGACTGTGCAGGCGCCATCGGCAATCTGGATGACCCAGTCGCTGGCAGCTTCGCCGGTGAGGTGGTACTGAATCGTTGCTTCGACGCCGGCGGCGGCATCGGGAATGAACGATTCGGGCATCGACGCCATCATCCGATCGATCTTGTCGCGCATTGTGTGTCCTTTCATCACATGGGTTGTTTATTTTCGGTAACTGCTCAGCCAGCCGTTCAGAAACCGGGTTTCTCTGGATCCAGCCTGCGTAGTTACGATTTTCGTACCTCAGGCGCAAGCGCAGCGATTCCGCCTGAGGTACGCGAATCACTGGTTACTGTAAATTCTCAAAAATCCCCGCCGCGCCCATGCCGCCGCCGATGCACATGGTCACCATGCCGTACCGGCTGTGGCGGCGCGCCATTTCGTGGATCAACTGAACCGTCAGTTTGGCCCCGCTGCAGCCCAGGGGGTGACCGAGCGCGATCGCGCCGCCGTTCACGTTGACTTTGGCCTGGTCGAGGCCCAGCTCCTGGATTACGGCCAGCGACTGCGCGGCGAACGCCTCGTTCAGCTCGATCAGGTCGATCTCATCCAGACTCAGGCCGGTGAGCTTGAGGACCTTGGGGATCGCGGCCACCGGTCCGATGCCCATGACATCGGGCGGCACACCGCCCACCGCGTAGCCCACGAAACGCACGAGCGGCTGCAGGCCCAGCGCTTCGGCGTGCGTTCGTTCCATGACGAGTACGGCCGCCGCGCCATCGCTGGTCTGACTGGAGTTGCCGGCCGTGACCGAGCCGTTGATACGAAACACCGGTTTGAGTTTGCCCAGCGCGCCGGNCGAGGTGTCGGCGCGGGNGCCTTCGTCGGTATCGAACAGGTAGGTGCGTTNTTTCGTCATGCCGCTTACCGGGTCGACCTCGTTCAGCTCGACCGGTACCGGCACGATCCNGTCTTTGAAGCGTCCCGCCTGGATGGCGGCTACGGCGCGCTGGTTGGACTGCAAGGCGAAGGCGTCNNCTGCATCGCGCGTGATATTGTATTCACGGGCCACGTTTTCTGCTGTGATGCCCATGCTGGTGTAGGNCCGCGGGTAGTGCTCGGCCAGCCAGGGGTTGGCCATGAACTTGTTGCTGCTCATGGGCACCATCGACATGCTTTCGACGCCCCCGGCCAGGATAGTCGTCCCCATACCGGCCATGATCTGTTGGGCCGCGAGCGCGATCGTCTGCAAACCGGACGAGCAGAATCGATTCACCGTCTGACCGGCCACCGCGACCGGCAGGCCAGCGCGCATGGCCGCGATGCGGGCGACGTTCATGCCCTGCTCCGCCTCGGGCATGGCGCAGCCCAGGATCACGTCCTCGATGCTCGCCGGATCGACCTGCGGCGCCCGCGCCAGCACATCCTTGATGACGATGGCCGCCAGCTCATCGGGGCGCGTGGTGCGCAGGGCGCCCCGGCCCGACTTGCCCACTGCAGTGCGTGACGCTGCGACAATGACAGCCTCTTTCGGCATACGATTCTCCTCTTTAGTTGCGCAGCGGCTTGCCCGTCTGCAGCATGTGGAAGATGCGCTCTAACGTCTTGGNGCCACCCGCCAACGACAGGAACACTTCGCGCTCCAGATCCAGGAAGTACTGCTCGTCCACCCACTGGGGTTGGCTCAGTTCACCGCCGCACAGCACGTAGGCCAGCTTGCTGCCAACGTGGGCGTCATACTCGCTGATATAGCCGCCTTCCTTCATCATGTGAATGCCGATGCGCAGGTTGGCCAGCTGATCGCGCCCGGCGGCATAGACGTTGCGCACGGGGTGATCGGCCTTATAACCGGCTGAGGCCATCGCCAGTACTTCGCGTTTCGCCTCGGCCAGGAGGTAGTCCTTGTTCATCACGACCGCATCGTTGGCGCTCAGGAAACCGATCGAGCGCGCGTCTTCGGCGCTGGTGCTCACCCGCGCCTGCCCGATGGTCAGGAACGCATTCTGTAGCCACGGGCCGGGGAAGGGATTGTCCACTTTCATGTGGGGCGAGATGAGGCGGCGCACGATCTCCTTGCAGCCGCCGCCGGCCGGGATGAGGCCGACCCCCACTTCGACCAGGCCCATGTAGGTTTCACTGCCAGCCACGACCCGGTCACCGGCCATGGCCACCTCGGCGCCTCCGCCCAGCGTCATGCCGAACGGCGCCGTGACCACCGGCTTGTTCGCACGGCGGATGCGTTGCAGGGTTTCCTGCAAGCGCCGCACGCCGGCCTCCAGCGGGCNCCACTGCTTCATCTTGGCTGCCATTCCGATGACGGCCAGGTTGGCGCCGACACAGAAGTGATCACCCTGGTTGCCGATCACCATACCCTCGTATCCGGTGCGCAGCAGGTCCATGCCGGTATCGATCATCGCCGTGATGTCGTCGTCCAGCGCGTTCATTTTGCTGTGAAACTCGACCAGCAGCACGCCGTCGCCCATGTCCAGCAGGCTGGCGCTGGCGTTGCGCTCGATAAGGCGGTGATGCCGGCGCTCCTTCCACATGGGCAGGGAGATCAGGTTGGGATCGGGTTCCTCGGTGACGAACTGGCGCTTTTCCGGCGCGAAGTGGAAGAGGTAGTCCCCTTCATGCGAGTAGAACTGGCTGTGGCCGCGTGACACCATCTTCTTGACCCACGGCGCCACGACCAGCCCATCCTTCTCCATGCGCTTGACCGTTTCGCTCACCCCCAGGGCATCCCAGATCTCGAAGGNGCNCAGCTCCCAGTTGAAGCCCCAGCGCATGGCATCGTCGACGGCCTTGATCGAGTCGGAAATCTCGGGCACGTGGTTGGCCGCGTAGGCCAGGGCACGGCTGAGCACGAACCACACCAGCCGCCCGGCGCGGTCGTCGGCATTGGCCATCCGGCGCAGGCGCTCCGGCAGCGGCAGGTTGCGGTAATCGCCCACGCTCTTCCAGCGTGGTTTGGCCGGCGGGCAGTACTCGAAGCTGCTGGGGTCCAGGTGCCAGAACTCTTTTTNCCCGTCGGCGCCGATTACCTGCTTATAGAAACCCTGGCCGCTCTTGTTGCCCAACCAACCGCGGTTGATGGCCCTNNGGAACAGTTCGGCCACGGCTGGGGTTTGGAGTACTTCCCGTTCCGGGTCGTTCTCCAACAAGCCGTAGAGGTTTTTGCTCACGTAGAAGGCCACGTCGATGCCGGCCAGGTCGGCCAGGCGGTAGGTGCCCATCTTGGGGCGGCCAATCAGCTCACCGGTGAGCAGGTCGGTCTCTTCGACCGTGTAGCCGTTGGCCAGGGCATAAGCGATCGTGTAGGACGCGGCCATCTGGCCGATCCGGTTGGCGATGAAGTTGGGCGTATCCTTACACAGCACCACACCCTTACCCAGGCTGCGCGTGGCAAAGTCACTGATGAACTCCAACACGTCGGGTTTGGTGTCGGNGGTGGGAATCAGCCNGAGCAGCTTCATGTAACGCGGCGGGTTGAAGAAGTGTGTCCCCAGGAAGTGGGNCCGAAAATCGGCGCTGCGCCCTTCGGCAATGCTGTGGATCGGCAGGCCTGAGGTGTTGGTCGTGACGATACTGCCCGCGCGGTTGTCCTCGCCGGGTTTACGCCGCGCTTCGTCGATGCGCGCCATCAGGGCCTGTTTGAGGTCCAGCCGCTCGACGATCGCCTCGATGATCCAGTCGGCCCGCCGCACGGCATCGAAATCGTCCTCCAGGTTGCCCAGTTTGATCAGGGTCGCGGTGTCGGACGTGAACAGGTTGTCCGGCTTGGCCTTGACCATCCGATCGTAGCCGGCCTGCACGATCCGGTTGCGCCCGGCGATCGTTCTTTTCGGNNTCTCCGTCAGGTCCGGCGGTACGATGTCGAGCAGAGTCACGGGGATGCCCGCGTTGGCCAGGTGCCCCGCAATCGAAGCGCCCATCGTACCCGCGCCGATCACGACGGCACGATTGATTTCGTAGGACATTCAGTTTTCTCCGTGTGCCGACAGGTCGGCCGTCTATTTCAGCTCACGCCGGGTGTATCCCAAGATGCGGCGGGCGACGATCAACGTATTGATCTGCCCGGTGCCCTCGAAGATGTCGTTGATCTTGGCGTCGCGCATCCATTTCTCCACCAGGTGCTCGCGCGAATACCCCATCGGCCCCAGCAGTTCGACTGCCTTCTGCGTGACCCAGGTCACCACCTGGCCGGCCTTGGCCTTGGCCATCGCCGCCTCCAGGCTGTTGCTTTCGCCGGCATCCATCAACGCGGCCGAACGAACGGTCAGCAGCCATCCAGCCTTGACCTGGGCTTCCATTTCGATCAGGTCGCGCTGTACGGTCGTGAGGCTATGCAGGGGAGCGGTATAGGTGACTTTGACACCTTCCTTCGCCAACAGGTCGCGCGTCATTCTGAACGCGGCCCGGGCAATGCCCATGGCACTGGCCGCGACCCAGGGTCGCGAAGCGTCGAAGGTCTTCATCGCCCCCTTGAAGCCTTTGGCGGCGTGACCGTTGCCCTCGCTGCCCGGTCGTGTGACTTCGGCGCTGCCCAGGATGTTATCGTAGGGGATGCGGCAGTCATCGAACACCAGGCTGACCGTATCACTGGCGCGGATGCCGAGCTTGTGCTCCTTCTTGGCAACCGCCATGCCGGGTGTGCCCGACTCGACGACGAACGGCTTCATGCCGGCGCNGCCGCTGGCGCGATCGATGGTGGCCCACACGACGACCAGACCGTTGCTNNCTTCGGTCGCCAGCGCGCCGCTGGTGCAGAAGATCTNTTCGCCATTCAGAACCCACTCGTTGGTCGCTTCGTCCAGGCGGGCGGTCGTCTGAATGTTGGAGGTGTCGGAACCGGCCTGCGGTTCGGTCATCGCCATGGCGCCCCATTTGGGTGTGCCCTCGGTGAACCGGCGCATGAAGCGTTCCTTCTGCTCGGGCGTGCCAACGGCGTTGATCGCCGCGCCACCCAACGCGCTCGACGGGGTGCACAGGTAGATGCCGGCATCACCCCACGACAGCGCCTCGATCATGTGGATCATCTGGATATTTTTGAAGGACGGCTTCTTGGGCTTGTCTCCCGCTTTCGCCTCGCTGCCGTTGCCGTTGGTTGTGGGGCGTGGCGTTCGCGGTAGGGCGCTGCGCTCCATCTGCTGCATGAACGGCCAGATAAACTGGATGTACTCGACCGGTCGTTCGTGTTCGTGCTCGTCGTAATAACGTGACAGCTTGCGCATGACCTGCGTCGCGGCCATCTGCGCCAGCTTGGTTTGCTGAACCACCTCAACCGGAAGTGAAAAATCGATAGGCATGATCATCCTCCTGCCAGTCTCTCAGACGATGGCCAGACCGTCCAGGTTGGCGAAGCCGCGACCGTTGCGCAGCCACAGCTCGACCGGATATTCGCGAATGTAACCGTGACCACCCAGCACCTGCACGGCGCTGTCGGTGACCTTGAGCACCATCTGGTTGGCCTCGACGCGGGCCAGGTACGCCTCTTTGGTGGCGTCCTCGCCCTGGTCCAGCTTCCAGGCCGCTTCCCAGTTCATCAGGCGCACGGCGTCGATGTCGGTCGCCATGTTGGCCAGCATGAAGGCAATCGCCTGCCGGGCGGCAATCGGTTCACCGAACGCAACCCGCTGTTTGGCATAGTCNNACGCGTACTCGAAGGCCGCACGGGCGACGCCAACGGCCAGCGCCGACATGGCAACGTTGGTGTGGCTGAGCAGGCGGCCGAAGTGACACCCNNGCGCACCACCCAGACGCTGTTCCACCGGTACACGCACATCGTGCAGTTCGACCCGGTAGGTGGCCAGCGCATTGAAACCCATGCTCTGCTCGCGGTTGCCCACCTGCACGCCTGGGCTGTGGCCATCGACCAGAAACGCTTGAGTCTTGCCATCCTCGTTGGCGTACACCAGCAGCAACTCGGCGCCGGCCGCCACCGGCACGAACGCCTTCACACCGTTCAGAACGTAGGCGTCGCCATCCAACACGGCCGTTGTTGTGAGGTGGTTGGGGTCGAATTGTACACGCGGTTCGACCAGGGCTGCGGTTGCCGGGAAGTACCCGGCGTCACAAAACTGCGGCAGGTAGGCCTCTTTCTGGGCCTCTGTACCACAGTGCAGGATCGGGATGGCCACCAATGCCGGTGCCAGGAGATGCAGGCTGATCGCGAGATCGCCCCATCCCAGTTCTTCGGCGTAGAGGGCACCGGTGATGGCGGACGGCGCGCCAAATCCGCCGTATTGGTCGGGAATGCTGCTGGGCACCAGGCCGAGGTCCCATCCTTTTTCGACCACTTCTTCCGGTAAGGTGCCCGTATCTTCTGCCTCACGGTAGACAGCCCGCATGTTGCGTATCGCGAAACGTTGTACCGTTTCGGTCAACATACGCTGCTCTTCGGTCAGGTCAAACGAAATCATGGCTCTACGCACCTTCTAGACGAATGTTTGCACGGGTTGCCGAAACACGATGGCGCGGGAAGGCTTAGAACTATGATACACCGTTTAACGCACTGCGTCAAATTGAACTGTTTTGACCATTACAATGTTGGCGTGGGGCACTTCTTGTGCTACAATCGCGGCATGCCTATTCAGATTCTGGCGCCGGACGTAGTCGGTAAAATCGCCGCCGGCGAGGTCGTCGAACGGCCGGCCTCCGCGGTCAAAGAACTGGTCGAAAACAGCCTCGACGCGGGCGCNACNGAGATTCGGGTCGAAATCCGCGAGGGCGGCCGACGCCTGCTGCGGGTCATCGACGATGGCAGCGGTATCGCGNNCGCCGATATCGACCTGGCCATCGTGCGCCATGCCACCAGCAAACTACGCACGGCCGACGACCTCGTGCGTATCGTGACGCTCGGTTTCCGCGGCGAGGCGTTGAACAGCATCGCGGCGGTTTCGCAGTTGACGCTGTTGAGCCGCAGCGCCGACGAGCCGGTGGGCACCCAGGTGCGGGTCGAAGGCGGTCAGCTGGTGGCCCGCGAGGGCGCGNNCGCCCCTGGAACGGTGGTTACGGTCGAGAACCTGTTTTACAACGTGCCGGCCCGTCTGGCCTTCCTGCGCCAGCCCACCACCGAGGCCGGCCACATCGATGCAATCGTGCGGCGTTATGCGCTCGCCTTTCCCGAACGCCGCTTCAGCCTGGTGGTCGATGGCCGCCTGGTGTTCCAGTCGACCGGCAGCGGCAGCCTGGCCGACGCGCTGCTCAAGGTCTACGGTCTGGAGGTGGTGCAGGCCATGGCGCCGGCCGGCAGCACCGCGACGGAAGAGGTGTGGCTCGACGGNGGTTCAGCGGGCCATCCGCTGCATGTGCACGGTTACATCGGCCTGCCCACCCTGCACCGCGCCAACCGCCAGCACATCGCCCTNTTTGTGAACCGCCGGTGGATCCAGGACCGCNNGTTGACCTACGCGGTCATCGAGGCCTACCACACCTTTCTGCCCATTGGCCGCTACCCCGTGGCGGTTCTGTTGATCGACCTCGACCCGGAGCTGGTCGACGTCAATGTGCACCCGACCAAGGCCGAAGTGCGCTTTCGCCACGAACGCGCCATCTACCGTGCCNNGTACAGAAGGCGGTGCGCCAGGCCCTCAACGAGCACGCCGGTGCCGGGTGTCACGCTGGAGGCGCCAACCCCGGCCTGGGCCCAGCCGGCGCAGTGGGGTGAACGGCGTACCACCCTCGTCGCAGCCGATGAGCACCTTCAGGTACCGCTCCACCTGACACCGTCAGCCCCAGAGGCGTCGGCTTCCGAATCCGCCGCGGCCGACGATGGCCGCACGTGGGGCGTGGTCGCACCNCCTCTCAGCGCGAGTGACGCCCTGCCGATGCTGCGTGTGGTTGGCCAGCTGGGCGCCATGTACATCCTGGCGGANGGGCCTGACGGCCTCTACCTGATCGATCAGCACGCCGCCCACGAGCGTGTCCTGTATGAGAAACTGCTGCGCGAGCAGGCAAACCAGCAGGTGGGCAGTCAGCACCTGCTGGATCCCGTGGCTTTCACACCGCTCACCCAGTACGCCGGCCTGCTGGCCGAGTATGCCGACACGTTGCGTGGCCTGGGCTTTGGCGTGGAGCCGTTTGGCGGTACCACCTGCCTGNNGTGCGCGGTGCCCGCCGTGCTGCACCGCAGCGACNNCCCGCAGGCCGTGCAGGAGGTGTTGGAGGGTTTGGTGGAGGAGGAAGACCTGGTGGCCGACGCGCGCGAGGCGCGCCTGGTGCGGGTCATTTGTAAGCGCNNGGCGATCAAGGCCGGTCAGGTGCTCTCGCTGATCGAGATGCGNCGGCTGGTGCGCCAGCTGGAAGCGTGCACCAGCCCCCGCACCTGCCCGCATGGTCGGCCCACCATGGTGCTGTTGAGCGCCGCCCAACTGGAAAAGTTCTTCAACCGCCGTTAGCGGCCTGGGCCGCCGCGCGTCCACAGCCCATGGGGGCCGTTCGGGCTGAGCGGGGTCGAAGCCCACCGCCCTTCGACAGGCTCAGGGCGAACGGTTGGGATGTTTACCCTGCTCTAACGCTGGCTTGCGTTTTGACATCGAAGTTGTTATAATTTTGGCCGCTTGACAAAAGCCGCAACACAACGCGTGACTGACATAAAAAGAGTGACGCACAGTAAAGGAGTACATTGACGTTGGCAGACACATTGACCGTCACCACTGAGCAACTCGAAAACCGCGAAGTGCGCCTGACGGTAGAAATACCCGATTCGGTCGCAACACCGGTGCTGCGCAAAGCCGCACGCCGCATTGCCGGTGAAGTCCGGGTTCCCGGCTTTCGCCCCGGTAAGGCGCCGTACGAAGTCATCGTGCGCCGTTTTGGACGCGAGACACTCGTCCAGGAGGCCCTGGAGGACCTGGTCGAAACCGTCTATGCAGATGCCCTGACGCAGAGTGAGATCCAGGCCGGCGGTATGCCATCGCTGGATCAGTTCACCGCCGAACCCCTATCGCTCACCTTCCGCGTGCCCCAGCGGCCGTTGGTGGAATTGGGCGACTACCGAGAACTGCGTGTGCCCTACACCGAGGCCACCGTCAGCCCTGAAGATGTGGACGCGCTCATCGACAACTTGCGCCAAGAGCACACCACCTGGGTGCCGGTCGAGCGGCCGGCCCAGTTTGGCGACCTGGTTACCGTCGACCTGCACGGTGAAGTCGACGGTGAGACCACGATCGAACAGGAGAACTGGGACCTNGGGCTGAGCGAAACCGGTGAGGCCCTGATTCCGGGCCTGGATACGGCTTTCATTGGCCTGGCCGCTGGGGACCAGAAATCGTTCACGCTGACTTACCCGGAGGATTCAACCTCGCAGTGGGCCGGTAAGGTGGCCAACTTTACCACGACGATGCACACGGTCAAGGCTGAACTCGCGCCCAGTGACGACGCCCTGGCCGCTGAAGCGGGCGAATTTGACAATATGGAAGCACTGCGCAGCCATCTGCAGGCCAACTTGTATGAGGAGCGGAAAGACCAGGCGGAGAACCTCTACCGTCAAACGGTGGCCGATGCCTTCGTGGCCGCGGCAACCACCGTCGAGTACCCCCTCGTTACTGGAGAACGAGCGAACCTGATCGAAAACGAACAGGAAGCGTACTACGGGGAGATGGGGATCGACATGGAAAGCTTCCTGCGTTACACCAACCAGACGCGTGAAGGGTTGCGCGCCCAGTTGCGCCCCATGGCCGAACGCCGCCTTCGACAGCGACTGGTGGTCACTGAGCTGGCCCGTGCTGAAGGCGTACACCTGCACGAAGAAGACCTGGAAGCCGAAATCGAACGCCTGACCGAGACCACATCCGGCGCGAATGCGGATGCGTACCGGGAAATGCTGCATACGCCGGGTGGGCAGTTGTACCTCATGGAGACACTCACCAACCGTCTGGCGATCGACCGGATGGTGGCGATTGCCAAGGGTGAACCCCTGGCGCCGCTCCATCACGACGACACGGCCGAAAACGACCTGATGGCCGAGACGATGGCCGCGGCCTTGACCGAGCCGGCAGACNNGCGGCCCCAGGCGAAACCGCAGCGAGCGACGACGAATAACACGATACAGGGGATGACAGTTACCATGATTCCGCAGTCACTGATTCCAATGGTGATCGAACAGTCAGGCCGCGGCGAGCGCNNCTATGACATCTACTCGCTGCTGCTGAAAGAGCGGATTATCTTCCTGGGCACGCCGATCAACGACCAGGTCGCTAACCTGATCGTGGCGCAGCTGCTGTTTCTCAGCCGCGAAGACCCCGAACGCGACATCCAGCTCTACATCAACTCGCCCGGCGGTCACATCTACCCCGGNCTGGCCGTTTACGATACGATTCAGATGATCCCCGCGCCGGTATCGACGGTAGCGGTGGGTTGGACGGCCAGCATGGGTACGGTGCTCCTGGCCGCAGGGCGCAAGGGCAAACGTTATGCCCTGCCGCACGCCACGGTGCACATGCATCCGGCCGGCGGCGGCGCCCAGGGGTACGCACCCGACGTTGAAATCCAGCTCAACGAGCTGATGCGCATGCAGCGCCTGCTGCACAACATCCTCGCCAAACACACCGGCCAATCGGTCGAGCGTATCGCAGCCGATTTCAACCGTGACCATTACCTGAGTGCGACCGAAGCGGTCGACTACGGCCTGGTCGATGCGGTGTTGNNGGCGAAGGCGGCGCCGAAATCAAGGGGAACGGCACGAATGGCACGCAAGGCTGACAGCGTTTCACGCTGCTCCTTCTGCAGCCGCAGCCAGGACGAGGTCGCACGCCTGATTGCCGGCCCAGAGGGCATCTTCATCTGTGACGAATGTGTCACGCTGTGTCAGGAGATCCTGCAGGAAGAGGGTGTGGGGGCCGCTGAGGCTNNGCACCGGTCGTTCGACCACATCATGTCGCCCAAGGAGATCGTGTCACGGCTGGACGAGTACGTCATTGGTCAAGACCGGGCCAANAAAGTGCTGTCGGTGGCGGTGTACAACCACTACAAGCGCATTGCCCACGGTTCCAACCCGCAGGGCGTCGAACTGCAGAAGAGCAATATCCTGCTGATCGGCCCTACGGGGTCAGGCAAGACGCTGCTGGCGCAGACCCTGGCGCGTGTGCTGGACGTGCCGTTCACCATCGCCGATGCCACCAGCCTGACCGAGGCCGGCTACGTCGGCGAGGACGTCGAAACGATCCTGGCCAGTGTGCTGCAGGCGGCCGATTGGGACCCGCAGCGGGCGGCGCTCGGCATCGTGTACATCGACGAAATTGATAAAATCGCGCGCAAGTCGGGCGACAACCCATCGATTACGCGTGACGTCTCCGGGGANGGGGTGCAGCAGGCCCTGCTCAAGATCATCGAGGGCACCACGGCCAACGTCCCGCCGCACGGCGGGCGTAAGCACCCCAACCAGGAGTTCGTACGNCTCGACACGCACAACATCCTCTTCATCTGTGGCGGCGCGTTCAACGACCTGGAGAAGGTTGTGGGCGAGCGTGTGGGCGCCAAGGGCCAGCTCGGTTTCACCGGCCGCGCCAGTGATTCGAGCCTGAAGNNCGTGAGCAGGCCCGCGCGCCTCCTGCGCCAGGTCATCCCCGACGACCTGATGCGCTACGGCCTGATTCCCGAGTTCGTGGGCCGCCTGCCGGTCGTGGCCAGTCTGGAACCGCTGGACGAAGCGGCGATGGTGGCCATTCTNGACCGGCCCAANAACGCCCTGGTGCGCCAGTTCCAACACCTGCTGGCGCTGGACAACGTNCGGCTGGTGTTCACGCAGGACGCCCTGCAGGCGGTGGCGGCGGAGGCGCTCAAACACAANGATGGNGCGCGTGCCCTGCGCGGCATCATCGAGGACGTACTGCTCGATGTCATGTATGAACTGCCGTCGCGTAGCGACGTGGTCAAATGTGTCATCAGCGCTGATACCATTCAGCGCCGCACACGGCCGCTCCTGCTGACCCAGAGTGAACAGCCGGTCCATTGGGGAACGGAAGGTGAGACGCTCGAGTCGGCCGCGTGACGGGGTCGCGACCTATGCCTGAATCGCCCTACCCGCTGCTGTCGGTGGCCGATGCCCTGCGTNNGGTGTTGACCCATGCCGCACCGTTGGCGCCGGTGCAACGCCCTCTGCGCGAGCTGGCCGGCCGCGTCCTGGCCGAAGAGGTCGTTGCCCACGCCGCGCTGCCGCCCTTCGCGGCGGCTGCCAAGGATGGTTACGCCGTCGTTGCCGCCGACGGCGCCGGATGGCGGCGCCTGATCGGCGAACAACTGGCGGGCGCCGTGACCGACGTAACCGTCGTGCCGGGCGCCGTGGTCAGGATTACTACCGGGGCGCCGCTGCCGGCCGGCGCCGATGCCGTCGTCATGATCGAACGGACCGTGGAGCATGACGAACGTGTCCAGATCACCGAAGCGGTCACCGCGGGCGCCGATGTGCGGCCCGTTGGCAGTGATCTGGCGGTTGGCCAGACGGCGCTGCGCAGCGGTCAGTGCCTTGGGCCGGCCGAGGTGGGGCTGCTGGCCAGTCTGGGGTATACCGCGGCCTGGGTATACCCGCGNCCACGGGTGGCCGTGCTCTCCACGGGCGACGAACTGCGCGAGCCGGGCGATGCCGTTGGCCCGGGGCAGATCCGCGACAGCAACCGCTTTAGCCTGATGGCGGCGGTTCATGAGGCCGGCGGTCAGACGATCGACCTCGGGGTGGCGNNTGACCGCCCCGGTGAGTTGACCGCACGGGTCAGCGCTGGCCTGCACGGCGCCGATGTCCTGGTGACGTCGGGCGGGGTGTCGATGGGCCAGCTCGACCTGCTCAAACCGCTCTTGCAGATGCACGGGACGGTGCACTTTGGGCGGGTCAACATGAAGCCCGGCAAACCGCTGACCTTCGCCACCATCGCTGGCAAACCGGTGTTTGCCCTGCCTGGATTCCCAGTCTCTTCCCTGGTCAGCTTNCGGCTCTTCGTCCGACCGGCCCTGCGTACGATGCAGGGCGACCGGAACTGGGCGCCGCGCGTCGCGGTACAACTGGAACATGACATACGCCACGACCCGCAGCGCTGGGAGTACGTGCGCGTCGTGCGCCGGGTGGACGGGGCATTGTTCGCCGCGACCACCGGGTCGCAGAGTTCGGGCCGATTGCTGTCGCTGGTGGGGGCCAACGCCCTGCTCGAGCTACCGCCCGGCACGGCCGCCGTCATGGCCGGCAGCCCGGTTACGGCCATGCTGCTGGCCGCCGTTTGATGAACGCATACGCCGGCCCACAGCTTGATGTGCCGGCTCGCCGCTCAAGGATAGAGGGTAAGACGACATGGCAGGTGTGTTCGATCGCCAGAGTGTGCTCGGTCAACTGGCCGAGATCGACGTCAGCGACATTCGCCGGCGGGCCGAGACCCCGCCGCAAGTGGTGNNGTGCTGGGGCCGTTCGGCCCAACGCGCCCGACTGGTTTCGGCCCTGCAGGCCGGGCCGGGCGAGCTGCTGACCGCCTCGGGCCTCTCTCTGCTCAACTGGCCGGCCGGCCCTGAGGCGCTCGAGTCGCTGCCCCACGCCGAACTGGTCATCTTTCTGCCCACGTTCCAGGAACACCTGCGCCTGGCCGAACAGGAACTGGTCGACCGTCTGCGGGGCAATGCCATACCGGTCATCGTGGTTCTGCCCAAGGGCGAGGCCAGCGAATGGCCGGGCGCGCGACCGTCTGGGTGGACCTCGACGACCTGGCCGCCACCGGGCCGATTGGCCACCGAGGTCGCGATCGTGCTGGATGTCGAGCAGTGGACGGCGTTCGCACGTCACCTGCCCGGCCTGCGCAACATCCTGGCCGAACGCCTGATCATCAACACCTCGCAGAACAACGCGGTCTTCGTGGCCACAACCGCGGCGGCCGCGATCATTCCGGTCCTGTCGATCCCACTCAACGTGGCCGACATCGTGGTTCTGACCAAAAACCAGGCGATCATGGCCTACAAGCTGGCCCTGATGTACGGTTACCCCCGGAGGTACAGAAGGTCCTGGGTGAGCTGGCCGGCGTCGTGGGGAGGCTTCGTCTGGCGGCAGGTGGCCCGTATGCTGGTCGGCTTCGTGCCGCTGATTGGGCCGAGACCCAGGTTGGCNGTGGCTTACGCCGGCACTTACGTAACCGGTGAGGCTGTGCAGCGCTGGCTGGTGCACGGGCGCAAACTGGAGCGTGAGGACCTACGCGCGGCCTACCAACGCACTGGCACAGGGCAAGATGTTCGGCCGTCAGGCGCTTAACCGGATGTCGCAGACGACGCAGAAGCTGCCGAAACCGAAGCTGGCCCTGGGTCGCCAGCGCAAGTCCCGGACGACCCCGCCGGCCCTGCCCGGTGGCCGGCAGGGGTTCTGAGGATGGTGGATTCACCCGGCCTGTCGCACGTCGATGCGCAGGGCGCCNNGCGCATGGTGGACGTGGGGGCCAAGGACGATACNCGNCGTGAAGCCGTCGCCGCCGCTGAGGTGCAGATGTCCCCGGCGACCCTGCGCCTGCTGCGGGCCGGCGATTTACCCAAAGGGGATGTGCTGGGTACGGCGCGCATTGCCGGCATCATGGCCGCCAAACGTACCGCTGAGTTGATCCCGCTCTGCCACCCGCTGGCGCTCTCCTTCGTGGGTCTCGAGTTTACGTTCGACGAAGCCAACAGTCGGGTGTGCATCGAGGCGACCGTACGCTGCCGGGGGCAGACCGGCGTCGAGATGGAAGCGCTCACCGCGGCCAGCGTCGCGGCGTTAACGATCTACGATATGGGCAAAGCGGTCGAGAAGGGCATGACGATCGGCAACATCCGCCTGCTGGCCAAACAGGGCGGTAAAAGCGGAACCTGGCAGCGCCCGGCNGTGATGCACGCCCGGCGTCGCCGTACGCAGGAGATAGGGAAGTCAACGCAGCGTATGAACATTCGGGTCAAGTTCTTTGCCTCGCTCCGTGAAACGGCGGGACGCACCACCATCGACCTGCCCCTGGCGAGCGGCGCCACCGTCGCCGATGCGCTGAGCGCGCTCGAGGCTCAGTTGAACCTGGCGCTCCAGGGGTCGCGGCTGGCGATCACTGTCAACCGGCGTTACGCGGCATCCGACACGCGGTTGATGGAGGGCGACGAACTGGCCCTGCTACCCCGNGTAAGTGGGGGCAGGATGGCGCGCCTGTTCGAGGTGACCAGCGCCCCCATTTCATTGGATGACGTGGCCGCGGGTCGGTTCACCGATNNCCACGGGGCGGTTACGGTCTTCGCGGGCGTCGTGCGTGGCGAAACCGGAAGCCTCACGACCGATTACCTGGAGTATGAAGCCTACCCCGAAATGGCCGAGGCGGTCTTTGCCCAGATCGCCGACGAAATCCGCCAGCGCTGGCCGGCCATTACCACAATCGCGATCGTGCACCGCACCGGTCGCATCGACGTCGGTGAGGCCAGCGTCGTCATTGCCACCGCCGCCGCCCATCGCGCCGACACCTTCGACGCCTGCCACTACGCGATCGACCGCCTCAAGGTCATCGCCCCCATCTGGAANAAAGAGTTTGGCCCTGGCGGGACGTACTGGGTCGAAGGGCCGGCCTGAGCAATCCGCATCGGTCAGGCCACCGGCTGCTGACGTTACACGCCCTTATCGCACGCGGCCACCAGTTCGCGCCCCAATGCCCCAACCGCCGCCACCGGGTTCTCCCCGCCGGCCCGTTTCACAATGGCCGTGCCCACAATCACCCCGTCGGCGAGGCGCGCGACCGTCTGCGCCTGGTCGGCGTTGGAGATGCCAAAGCCCACCGCCAGCGGCGCCGCGGTCCGTGCCCGTACCCGGCCGACAAACGCCTCCAGTTCGGGCGGCAGCCGGTCCCGTATGCCGGTCACGCCGGTCAGGCTGACCAGGTAGATGAACCCCTCGGCATCGCGCGTGACCCGTTCGACCCGCGCCGGCGTACTGGTGGGCGCCAGGAAACGGATCAGCGCCAACCCCTGGGTTCGGCAGGCCGCCGCCAACTCGTCGCTTTCCTCCGGCGGCAGGTCGGGCACAATGGNCCCATCCAGGCCGACGGCGGCCGCATCGGCGCAGAAGCGCGGCAGCCCGTAGGTCAACAGTGGATTGACATAACTCATGAAGGTGAGCGCGGCCTGTACCCCACGGTCGCGCAGCGTACGCACCGCCGCCAGGCACGCGGCAACGTTGATGCCCTGCGCCAACACCTGCTGCGTTGCCGCCTGGATGACCGGCCCATCGGCCAGGGGGCCCGAGAAGGGGATACCCAGCCGAANCACCGCCGCGCCGGCCCGTTCCAGTTCGATCACCAGCTGTGTGAAGGTTTCCAGGTCGGGATGACCGACCACCAGGTAGGGCATGAACACGGCCCGCCNGCGCGCGCGGGCCTGGGCAAAACGCGCGGCGATGTGCGGCGCCGCGCAGGAGGGCAACAGCGTCGGGCGTCTCTTCAGGGTTCGGCATGGCCACCTCCCAGGGTGTGCAGCACTGTGTCCAGGTCCCTTGTCGCCGCGGCCGCTCAAATTGACCAGGATCACCTGCTCACGCGCCAGGGTGGGCGCCAGCTGCATGGCGTACGCGATGGCGTGTGCGCTCTCCAGGGCCGGGATGATCCCCTCCAGCCGGCACAGGGCCTGGAAGCCGGCGAGGGCCTCATCATCGGTGACGTAACTGTACCCCGCCCGCTCCTCATCGCGCAGCCACGCGTGCTCCGGCCCGACCGCCGCATAGTCGAGGCCGGCCGACACGGAGTGGGTCAGCGCAATCTGCCCGTCGGCGTCCTGCAGGATGTAACTGCGGGCGCCGTGCAGCACGCCCAGCCGGCCNNACGCGGGGTCAGCGAAACGCGCCGCGTGTTCGCCGGTGGCGATGCCGCGGCCGCCGGCCTCTACGCCCACCAGCATGACCGCCTCGTCGGGCAGGAAGGCGTGGAAGATGCCGATGGCGTTGGAGCCGCCGCCCACGCAGGCCACCACCGTGTCGGGCAGGCGCCCCACCTGCTCCAACATCTGCTGCCGCGCTTCGACGCCGATCACCCGCTGAAAATCGCGCACGATGCGCGGGTAGGNGTNGGGCCCCAGGGCCGATCCGAGCAGGTAATGGGTCGTGCGCACGTTGGTCACCCAGTCGCGGATCGCCTCGCTGATGGCATCCTTGAGCGTCTGGCTGCCGGCCGTAACGCCGCGCACCTCCGCGCCCAGCAGGCGCATACGGAAGACGTTGGGCTGCTGGCGCGCNNCATCGACCACGCCCATGTACACCACGCACTCCAGCCCCAGCAGCGCGGCGACCGTAGCCGTTGCCACGCCGTGCTGCCCGGCCCCCGTTTCGGCCACGAGCCGCGGTTTGCCCATGCGCTGGGCCAGCAGCGCCTGCCCCAGGGCATTGTTGATCTTGTGCGCGCGGAGTGGGCCAGGTCCGCGCTTGAGGTAGATCTGCGCCCCGCCGAGGTGTTCACTCAGGCGCCGGGCGTAGGTTAGCGGCGTTGGTCGGCCGACATAACTGCGCAGCAGCTCGGCCAGCGCCGCCTGAAAGGCCGGGTCCTGGCGGGCCTCCAGGTAGGNCCGCCTCCGCTCGTCCAGCGCCGGCATCAGCGTCTCCGGCACGAAACGTCCGCCGTACGGCCCAAACCGCCCCGCGCGTCGGGCACCGCCGCGTAGTCTGTCGTGGTAACTTTCATTTTTCCGTCCCCTGCCTTGTCGGCCCAGCACCCAGACCGCATGCCATCAGCCATTGTGCACTCGGCGGCAACTACCCAACCGTCGTCGCCAGCGCGCAGCAGCGGTTCACAGTACAGCAGCGCCGCGACGCTCTGCCCATCCTGCATCTGCCCGCTGCGTGCAAACTGCAGGGCATCGAGGATCGGCATGGTGTGCACCTGGATCACTTCGGTCTGTTCCAACTCCTGCTTGCCCACGAAGTGCACACCGGTGGCCAAAAAGATGTGGGCGCGAATGTTGCTCGAGCCGATGCCGGTGTAATAGCTGGCGATGAACTGCAAGTCCCGCGCCGCCGCGCCCGTTTCTTCCAGCAACTCACCGGCGGCCGCCTCGGCCAGCGACTGATCGGCCTTGTTGCCCAGGCCGCCGGCCGGCACCTCCCACGTCCACTCATCGACGCTGTAGCGGTACGAGCGGATCAGCACAATCTGCCCTTCGTCGGTGACCGGCACGATGGTCACGAATCCGGGGTGCTCGATCTGGGTGTAGTGAATGGTCTCACCGTTGGGCAGGCGAATCTCGTCCTGTCGCACGCTGTACCAGTGACTTTCGTACAGGTACCGGCTGTGCACGATTTGCCAGCCCTGCGCCACGGCGTTGGGTTTGGCTGGAATCGGTGCATCGGCATCAGTTGGATGTATCGTTGACTGATCTGGCATTTTGAATGAAGGCCCACACTTTCTGATGGTCTTTGCGCCCGGCTGCGGCTTCAACGCCGCTGCTGACGTCGACGCCCCAGGGGTGCACCTGCTGAATGGCAGCCGCCACGTTGGTCGGCGTCAGGCCGCCGGCCAGCAGCAGACGGCAGCGCGGCGCCAGGGCGGCCGCGATCTGCCAGTCCCCACTTCGCCCGTGCCGCCAAACGACTGCGGGCGGTAGGTATCGAGCAGCAAATCGGGGCCTCCGCCGGCCCCAGGCCGATGTACCACTCGGCGTCGGCCTCCGCCTCGGCCCATGACCCGGCCGCAGCGCCTTGAACGCACGCCCGTGCAGCCGTTCCAGGCTGTGCGGCGGCTCACCGCCGCTCAACTGTGCCAGGTCCAACCCGGTGCGCTGCAGCACATCAGCCATCTCCGCGGGGTCGGTGTTCACAAACACCCCCACCGTTCGCACCCCACGCGCTGCCGGCCGGGCGCGCAGCCCCGCCACCACCTCCGCCACCACCTCCGGCGCCACATAACGCGGCGACCGCGGGTACAGAACGAACCCCAACAGATCCGCCCCCGCCTCCACCGCACCCCACGCGTCCTCCCAATTCGTCAACCCACAAATCTTCACCCGTACCACAACTCGCCCCTCCTCCAGCGCACCCCACGCGTCCTCCCAATTCATCAACCCACAAATCTTCACCCGCACCACAACTCACCCCTCCTCCCAGTTCATCAACCCACAAATCTTCACCCGCACCACAACTCACCCCTCCTCCCAATTCGTCAACCCACAAATCTTCACCCGTACCACAACTCACCCCTCCTCCCAATTCGTCAACCCACAAATCTTCACCCGTACCACAACTCACCCCTCCTCCCAATTCGTCAACCCACAAATCTTCACCCGTACCACAACTCACCCCTCCTCCCAGTTCGTCAACCCACAAATCTTCACCCGCACCACAACTCACCCCTCCTCCCAGTTCGTCAACCCACAAATCTTCACCCGCACCACAACTCACCCCTCCTCCCAGTTCGTCAACCCACAAATCTTCACCCGTACCACAACTCGCCCCTCCTCCCAATTCGTCAACCCACAAATCTTCACCCGTACCACAACTCACCCCTCCTCCCAGTTCGTCAACCCACAAATCTTCACCCGCACCACAACTCACCCCTCCTCCCAGTTCGTCAACCCACAAATCTTCACCCGCACCACAACTCACCCCTCCTCCCAGTTCGTCAACCCACAAATCTTCACCCGCACCACAACTCACCCCTCCTCCCAATTCGTCAACCCACAAATCTTCACCCGTACCACAACTCACCCCTCCTCTCCCCCTTCCACCCCCAACCCCCACCCCCCAACCCCTAATCCCCAACCCCTACCCCCAACCCCTAACCCCCAACCCCTACCCCCATCCCCCATCCCCCACCAAACTCCGCACCCGGGCCGCACGCTCGCCGGCCGGCGCCTTGACGAACGCCTCGCCGACGAGTATCGCATCGACCCCAGGTCGCGNCATACGCTGTACATCGGCCGTCGTATGCAGCCCACTTTCGGCAACGACGACGACGTCGGCCGGGATCAGGGNGCGCAGGCGTGCGCTGGTTGCCAGATCGACCTGGAACGTGCGCAGGTCGCGGTGGTTGATGCCGATGATGCGCGCNNCGGCGGCCAGCGCACGGGCGACTTCGGGTTCGGCGTGCACTTCCACCAGGGCTTCCATGCCCAGCCGCCGCGTTTCGGCCAGCAGCTGGCGCANGCCGCGGTCGGACAGTGCGGCCACGATCAGCAGCAGCGCGTCCGCGCCGGCCGCACGGGCCGCGGCAACCTGGTAGGGGTCGAAGATGAAATCCTTGCGCAGCAGCGGCAGNNGCTGGGTGGGCCGCCCGCGCCGCGCCAGGGCATCGAGGTGGTGACGCGCCTGCGCCAGGTGGGCCAGGTCGCCCTGAAAAACGTGNNCGTCGGTGAGCACCGACACGGCCGCGGCGCCNNGCTGCGCGTACGTCTCCGCCAGCGCGGTGGGGTCGAAATCCCGGCACAGCAGCCCTTTGGACGGGGAGGCGCGTTTGACCTCCGCGATCAGGCGTACGCCGGGCGGGCCGTTGGGCGGGCGCAGCGCAGCCGCCAGGTCGCGCGGCGGCGGGGCCANCAGACGCCGCGCGCGTACGTCGGCCGCCGGCGCTTCGCGCATCATCCTGGGCGGCTCATCCCGTTTGTGCGCCATGATCTCGGCCAGGAACTGGCCCTGGTATTGGGTCCGCTGCGTGTGTGATGTCGCTGGCATCTGCGCTACCTCCCTACACCCGGTTGCTCACCGCAACCAGCCGGGCCAATGCCTCGCGGGCTGCGCCGCTGTCCAGGCTGGTCCGCGCGGGCCAGACCGTCGTGCCAGTCCATGGTCTCGGTGCACAGCACCGCCGCCGCGTTGAGCAGGGCGACGGTGCGCCNGGGCATCGTCGATGCGCCCTCGAGAATGCCGCGCGTCGTTTCGGCGTTGGTCGTCGCGTCACNCCCGCGCAGCTCGTGCAGCGTGGCCGGCGCCAGACCCAGGCTGCGCACGTCCAGGTCGAAGGTCGTGATCGTGCCGTCGGGGCGCAGGTGGCTGACCCGGTTGCAGCCCAGGGTGCTCAGCTCATCCAACCCGGGCTGGCCATCCGCGGTATAGGCGTGCACCACAAAGGCCGCGCGGCTGCCCAGGCGCTGCAAGACCTGGGCCAGTGGTTCGGTCAGGGCCGGGTCATACACCCCACCACCTGCCGCGCCNNGCGCCGGATTGGTGAGTGGTCCGAGGATGTTGAACACGGTACGCGTTCCCAGTTCACGCCGCGGGCCAATCGCATGGCGCATCGCGGGGTGGTGTCGGACGGCGAATANAAAGCCGATCCCCGCCTCATCGATGCACTGCGCGACCTGCTCAGGCGTCAGTTCCAGGTTGACGCCCAGTGCACTCAAGACGTCGGCGCTGCCCGATTNGGCCGAGATCGAGCGGTTGCCGTGTTTGGCCACCGGTACGCCGGCGCCGGCCACAATCAAGGCCGCGGTGGTCGAGATGTTGAAGGTCCCGGCGTGGTCGCCGCCGGTGCCGCAGGTGTCGACCAGTTCGGCCGCGGGGTAACGCTGCGGGTGCACCGGTACGGCGGTGGCACGCAGCGCGCNGGCACAGCCGGCGATCCNGTCGACCGTCTCGCCCTTCATGCGCAGGGCCACCAGGAAGCCGCCGACCTGCGCCGGTGTGGCTTCGCCGCGCATGATCTCGCGCATCGCGGCGTCGGTCTCCTCTTCTGTCAGGTCGTGTCTATCGAGCAGGCGAATGATGGCATGTTGAATCATGATCAACCCCTTACGCCGCGCNNGCAGCGTCAGAAAGCTGCGCAGCAGCGCCTTGCCCCCTTCGGTCAAGATCGATTCCGGGTGGAACTGCACGCCGATCACGTGCGGGTATTGCCGGTGCCGCAGCCCCATCACTTCACCCTCGGCCGTGAAGGCCAGCACTTCCAATACCGGCGGCAGCGGCTCCTGCACGATCAGCGAATGGTAGCGTGTGGCGGTGAAGGNGCTGGGCAGACCGTAGAAGATGCTGCGCCCGGTGTGAAAAACGGGCGACGTCTTGCCGTGCATCAGGCNGCGCGCACGCACGACCTGACCGCCAAAGACGTGCCCCAGGCACTGGTGCCCCAGGCAGACCCNCAGGATCGGCGTCGTTGGGTGAAAGTGCCGGATGACCGCGTTGGAGATGCCAGAATCGTGCTCCGGCGTTCCGGGACCGGGCGAAACGATGATGTGCGTCGGCGCCAGGGCGGCGGNCTCTTCGACCGTGACCTGGTCATTGCGCCAGACGCGCAGCAGCTCCTGAGGATCGCCCAGTTTGTCGTGCAACACGATCTCGCCGCAGTACTGGACCAGATTGTAGGTGAAACTGTCGTAGTTATCGATGAAGGCGATCACCTGACCCCCTCTCTCAGCCCACCAGCGGCGGCAGGAAGCCCATGGCCTGTTTGACGCGCTGCACGGTGGCCTGGGCGTGGGCGGACACGGTCGGCGCCGACCTTCAACACCCGGTCGAGCTCCGCCGGGTCGTCGGCGTAGACGCGGTAACGGGCCTGGATCGGCTCGAGCGCGGCGATCACCGCCTCCGCCGTCTCCTTCTTCAGGAAACCGTACCCCTTGCCCTCAAAATGGGCCTCGATNNGCGGGCGGTCCCAGCCCGACAGGATCTCGAAGATCGTCAGCAGGTTCAACACGCCTGGGCTGGCGCTCTCGAAGCGGGTATCCATGCCCGAATCGGTCACGCGCATGATCGTCTTGCGCACCAGCTTGGGGTCGTCCAGCAGGTAGACGGCGTGGAACTGGCTGGTTTCGCTCTTGCTCATCTTCTGTTCCGGGTTGTCGAAGCCCATGATGCGTGCACCGCTGCGCCGAATCACCACCGCGGGCACGACCAGCACGTCGCCAAAGGTGAAATTGACCCGCTGGGCGATGTCGCGTCNGAGCTCGACGTGCTGACGTTGGTCGTCCCNCACCGGCACGAAGTCGGAGTCGTACAGCAGGATGTCCGCGGCCATGAGCACGGGGTAATCGAGCAGGCCGGTGCCGACGCTCTCCTGTTTCTGGGCTTTGGACTTGTACTGCGTCATCCGCTCCAGCCAACCCAGCGGCGTCACACAGTTGAGCAGCCAGGCCAGTTCGCTGTGCTCATGGATGTGCGACTGCACGAAAATGGCGCTGCGCTGCGGGTCGAGGCCGCACGCCAGGTAGAGCCCGGCCAGTTCGCGGGTCTTGGCCAGCAGGGTGGCCGGCTCGTAGGGCACCGTGATTGCGTGCAGGTCGACGATGCAGAAGACGTTGTCGTACCTGTCCTGTTCGGCGACCCACTGCGTGATCGCGCCGAGGTAGTTGCCGAGGTGAATGTTGCCCGACGGCTGGATTCCAGAAAAGACCCGTTGACGTTTCTGACTGTTCATTGACTGCCTCACTTTACCAGTTCATAATCCATGTTCGGCGTGTTCGACGGCCACGGCGANGGNCCTGGCCTTGTTCATGCACTCCAGCCATTCGGACGTGGGGTCGCTGTCGGCCACGATGCCGGCGCCGGCCTGCAGGTAACAGGTGTGGCCCTGCATGACGATCGTACGGATCGTGATGCACGTGTCCATCGTACCGCTGTAGTCGAGGTAGCCGACACAGCCGCCGTAGGNCCCACGGCGGGTTGGCTCCAGCTCTTCGATGATCTCCATCGCCCGCACTTTGGGCGCACCACTCAACGTGCCGGCCGGAAAGGTGGCGCGCAGCAGGCTGAAGGCGTCGTGCTCGCGGCGCAGGCGCCCCTGCACGTCGCTCGTGATGTGCATGACGTGGCTGTAACGCTCGACCGACATCATCGCCGGTANCGCGCTGCCGTAATCGCAGGCGCGGCCCAGGTCGTTACGCCCCAGGTCGACCAGCATGACGTGTTCGGCGCGCTCTTTGGGGTCGGCCAGCAGTTCCTCGGCCAGGCGTGCGTCCTCGGCCGGNNCGGCGCCGCGCCAGCGTGTGCCGGCGATAGGGTGCAGCTGCGCACTGCCGCCCTCAAGGCGAACGTGCATTTCGGGCGACGAGCCAATGATGCGCAGCTCGTCGGAGAACTCGAGGAAGAACATGTAGGGCGACGGGTTGAGCATACGCAGCGCCCGGTAGATCGTGAACGGGTCGGCCGTCGTATCGCGCTGCAGCCGCTGGCTGAGCACCACCTGGAAGATATCGCCGGCGGCGATGTACTCCTTGGCCCGGCGCACGGCCGCCTCGAAGCCGTCCTGGGTGAAATTACTCTGCCACGGCCGGCCGCTGGGGTGTTGCACCGAAGGCGGGGCGACCAGCGGCTGCTGCAGGCGTGCGACCACCGCATCGATGCGCGCCACCGCGTCGGCGTAGGCCGCCAGCAGGTTACCCTCCAGGCGGGCGTTGGCCAGGACGATCAGTTTGTGGCGTACGTGGTCGAAAATCACCAGATTGTCGGCCAGCATGAAGCAAAATTCGGGGACGTGCAACGGGTCAGGGGCCGTTGCGGGCAGCCGTTCCAGAAAACGCACCCAGTCGTAGCTCAAAANACCGACCGCGCCCCCGTGAANACGCGGCAGCCCCGGCAGCTCGATGGGCTGACGCTGGCGCAGGAAGTCGGCGACAACCGTCAGGGGTCGCGTNNGGTCCTGGCGCACATCGAGCGGCGCCCCTCCTGCGCTGCTGATCGTCACCTGCACCCCGTGCGCGGTCATCAGTAGCGGCGGATGCACGCCGATGAACGAATAACGGCCCAACTGTTCGCCGCGCTCCACCGATTCCAACAGGAACGAAGGCCCCCNATTGCGCAGCTTGAGGTAGACGGAGACCGGCGTCTCCAGGTCGGCCGGCAGTTCGCGGTAGACGGGCGCCAGGTTGCCCTGCCCGGCCAGGTTTTGGAACTCGCTCAATGACGGTTTGAACATGCGCCCTCACTTCCGTTGGCATAAACATTGGCAGTGACTGCTCAGAGCCTATCCGAATAACCCGAAAACGCGCCACAGTGTTGCCCCGTGACGGTTATTCGGATAGGCTCTCAGTCGGCCGGTACAAAAAGCCCTGTCTCCGGCACAGACGCTGGCAGACTTGTGCCGTAGTCGGCAAGACTACGCACGTCTGGTCTGTGCTGGGGACGAGGGCTGAAAACAGCCTTCCCGTGGTGCCACCCCACTGAGGGCCAAAAAACCTGCGTGAAACGCAGGGATCGTTGGGCCAGCCTCACTCGACGAGTACCAGCGGCCTGGCCGTCCGTGCATCCTGTCGTCGACATTGACGGGACCGCGGCCCATACGCGAGATACTCAGCGCCCTGGTAACGGAGGCGTCGCCGGCGTAGCCTACTGGGGAGACCTGTTCGGTACGCAACTCCTCGGCCCATTCACCGCCGGCGCCGTTGTCCCACTCACACCCCGGGGACTCTCTGCAACCCGCTTTGGCGGCTACTCTTCCGATTCATCGTTGTTGTCGATCGATTATGGGCCATTAGTACCACAGGGCCTCCAACTTGTCAAATGGTGACTGCTCAGCCAGCCGTTCAGAAATCGGGTTTTTCTCACGCGAGCATGGCCCTCGTCTGTACAACGGCCTTTCATCGCGCTACGATCCTGGTCTGCAAGACAAAAACCCGGTTTCTCTCGTGCCAACCTGAGCCTGTTTTCGACATAGAACGCAAGTTCTCGACCGAGATCTTGCGGTTTTGATGCGCTGCCCCACAAGATGCAGATCAGGTGCGGTATTCGCTCACATGATCTACGCGACAACTTGTGGTATCGTATCCGACAACCCCTACAGGTTGTGGTGTCGAAAACAGACTGAGTCGTTGCGTCAAATGTGGAATTGCTGAACCAGCACGGCGATTGTGTACACGGGCGCAAGTTTGTGAGAATCTGGGACTCATGTTATAATCTCAGCATGGCACATTTCTAACGCAGTGCGTTATCTGAAATGGTCTGGTTTGCCCTCACCACGCCCGTTTTTCTATACCTGTGCAGTACGCATGTATGCGTCGCTTGTCAAGAAGGAGGCTTGCATCGGCATGGCAGAACCCAAAGCACCCAAGCAATCCGCTGCGCCGGCCACCAGTGAAGCCAAAGGGGTCTCACGGCGTGAGTTTTTGATGTACGCCTGGGGTATCTCACTCGGCGTCCTCACTGTCGGGACTGGCATCGCGACGGTGGCCTTCGCCCTGCCCCGCTTCAAGGAGGGGGAATTCGGTGGCGCCTTTACCATCGATCCCGCAACACTTCCACCCGTCAACTCACCACCGCAGCCCAACACCGCCGGTAAATACTGGCTGGCGCACCTGGAGACCGGTATCCTGGCCCATTACCGGGTATGCACGCACCTGGGATGCCTCTACGAGTGGGACAACCTGAACTTCCGCTTCCAGTGTCCCTGCCACGGCTCGCGCTTCTGGTTCGATGGCGAGTTGATGCGCGGACCGNNGCCGCGCGGGCTGGACGAATTCGTCATCCAGGCGCAGGATGCGAGCGGCAACGTGCTGGCCGAAACGAAAGAGCCAGGGGTTCCCGTTCCTGTACCGCAGGGCACGGCGAAGATCATCATCGATACGGGCAAGCGGGTCATCCGCTCTGGCGTTGCACCGATTCCGCCCGGTGAAGAGCCGGCGCCGTACCCAGGTGGTCCGCCGATTACGACCACCTGAGCGCCGTGGAGTTCGACCTGGCTTCTGATGCTGGTTTGTTCGGAAGCCCAAACCCTGCACTCACGTAATTACCAAGGAGACCGTTATGAGCGTATTGCAGGATATTCGCCGTAAAGGCCTGCTGGCATGGCTGGGAGCGCTCTTCGATGAGGCCATTACCCGGTTTACGGCCGGTCTGAGTTGGAACGACCTGCGTGGGATGCTGCGCGGCGATCCNCCNGGCCGCCCCAACCCGCGCCTCCAGCTCCATTCCGAGGCCTTTTGGCTGCATATCAAGCCCTCTTTCTACCACGAAAGCGTCACCCGGCTTGGCTACACCTTCCGATTGGGCTGGTTAGCCACCTTCCTCTTCGTGTTCGAGACCATCACCGGTATCCTGTTGATGATCTTCTACGCACCAACGCCCGCCACTGCCTATGGGGACATCCTCAACCTGCTCAGCAACGTNCCCCTTGGGCCTCTGATGCGTGACTTGCACCGGGCCGGCGCAGAAGCCATGGTGGTCGTGGTCGTGTTGCACATGGCACGCACCTTCATCACCGGGTCGTATAANAAACCACGACAGTTTACCTGGTTCACTGGGGTCATTCTCCTGCTCATGACGTTGCTGCTGAGCTTCAGCGGCTACCTTCTGCCCTGGGACCGGCTGGCGTACTGGGCGGTGACGATCGGCACGAGTATGGCCGAAGCGGTGCCTCCACCGGCAGTGGGTAACATGATCAACCTGGTGTTGCGCGGTGCGCCCGATATTGGGGCGGCCGGCCTGTTACGCTTCTACCTGCTGCACGTGCTCTTCGTACCCTCGCTGTTGTTGATTTTCTTCTTCGTCCACTACTACAAGGTCGTACACTTCTCCATCTCGCTGCCGGCATCGCAGGAAGAGATTGGACAAGACACGGCCAAGCGTATCCCGGCCGATCGGCGTGTCTATTTCCTGCCCGACGTCATGGTCGATGAGATCATGCTCACGGCGCTGGCGGTCCTCGCGCTTATCGTGTATGCCACCTGGCTGTACACCGCACCCCTGGAACACCACGCAGACCCCGGTATTACGCCCTTCCATACAACGGCGCCGTGGTACTTCCTCTGGATCCANGGGATGCTCAAACTGGGTGACAAGACGCTCTACGGTGTGATCATACCAGGGATCGTCTTTGGTGTGCTGTTCGTCTTGCCCTATATCGACTTCAACCCCAGTCGCCGGGCCTCTGATCGTAAGGTGATCCTGACGGTGGGCGTGATCTTCTCCATCGCCATGGTTGTGCTCTCCTACATGGGCACCCCCAAGTACGGCGTCTCGGGTACGCCAGCCCAGGAGGTGATTCAAGAATTCATCCCCATGGAGGGCACTGGCCCGGTGCGGGCACTGGGCTACGAGGGTGTGCCCGAAGGCACTTTCGACAGCTCGAAACCCGACACGTTCCCCAAATCGGGGACCGAGTTCGCCAGAATCTTCGAGGAGATGCACCAGGCAGTCACCGGGCCGTACGCGGAGGGTCTGCCCAACGGCCATGTCATCATGGTTNNGTCGGCCTGGCAGAACAACCTCAAGAAGGTGACCATGCGTGTCGAGTGGGATGCAGCAACCGCCGGGCAAACGGATACACTCGACAAGACCATCTATCTCCATGCAGATTCACAGCATGGCGAATAGGATCAGCCGAGCCTAGAGGGGTGACTTATCTATGAAACTTGCACAAATCACGGTCGGGATCGTTGCGGTCATCCTTACCCTGGTGATCATCCTGTTCATAGCCCAGAACGAAAACTCTCGCATGACCCGGGAGGCGATGTCGCAGCAGGGCAAGTCGATCGAAGANGGGGCGGCGCTGTTCAATCAGTACTGCTCAGGCTGCCACGGCCTGCAGGCCAAGGGTACACCTGGCCTCTGCCCACCCCTCAACGACGCCTTCTTCTTCAACGGCCGCCTGCAGGAAGTGGGCTATCCGGGTTCGCTGGCCGACTACGTCAGAGCCACCGTTTCGGGTGGACGCCTCATCTCCACGCGACCAGACCAGTTCGCGAGCCGATGCCGCCCTGGTCGAGGACTTTGGCGGCCCCTGCGCCCAGACCAAATCCGCAACCTGACCGATTTCATCCTCAACTTCGAGGCGACGGCGGGCCAGGAAATGGGCCTGCCGACCCCAACGCCGGTGGCCGATGATCCGGTCGCCCGCGGTAAGGCGATCGTCTTGGGTAAGGGCGGTTGTGTGGGCTGCCACAAGATCGAAGGCACGATCGCGCAGGGTACACTGGGGCCNGACCTGACCCATGTCGCGACCGCGGCGGAAACGCGGGAGCCTGGGGTAGCGGTCGCGGACTACCTGATGACCTCCCTCGTCAATCCCAGCGCCTTTGTCGTCGCGGGCTACCCGGACAATATCATGCCCAAGACCTTCAGCCAGACCCTGACGCCGGCTGAACTCGACGATGTCGTGGCTTACCTGTCGACGCTCAAATAACTTGATCGGGTGTTGGGCGCTGACCAGCGCCCAGCACCCGGTTGACTGGTGATCCTATCCGAGTACGGCGATGCAACGGCCCGCTGAGGTGAAAAAGGCCGCCGCGGATAGGGCTGGCCTACCTCTTGCAGAGAGGAGTTGGTATGAAAGCAAAGCGTATGCTGGCTCCGGGCACGGGAAGAGACTACCGAACCTGACCTGGCTCGCCATTGCAGTTTTGCTCTTGATCCTGGCCGCAGGGGCTGCTGTGGCGCAGCAGGGCGGTGACCCGGCACACGGCGCACAGCTGTTCGATGAAAACTGCNNGGTCTGTCATGGCCCCGACGGNCAAGGGCGCGTCGGGGCGCAGCTCAGTTCGGCGTTCTCGTCCATTCAGCCTGACCTGTTCGTCGGCAACATCATTGCCAATGGTGTGGCCGGCACCGCGATGCCAGCCTGGCAGGAACCGAACGGCCCCCTGACTGCCCAGGATGTGGCCGACCTGACCGCATTCGTGATCACGCTGAGCGGTGGTCGTCCCGCTGACTTTCCCACCCCGCGTTGAAGCCGATCNACTCCCATTCCCACGTTGGCCGATGTCAAGGGCGATCCCACGCTGGGATCGGCGGTATTTGCGCAGAACTGCGCGATGTGCCATGGCGATCAAGGCCAGGGCCGCGCCGGCGCCAAGCTGTCACGCGCCTTTGCCAGCATCCGCCCCGACCTGACGGTGCGCAACACGATTGCCACCGGCATCGCCGGTACCGCAATGCCGGCCTGGTTGATGGGGAATGGCGGCCCGCTCACCGCCGAAGAGGTCGACAACGTCACCGCCTACGTGCTGACACTGCCGCAGGAGACGCCGGCTCAGCCGCAGCCCGGTACAACGCCGACCACCACCGCGCCGACGGGCCGTGGTCCACCTGCCGGTGTGGGCGGTCGTGGTCATGGTCTCGTCCTGATCCTGCTGGCGGTCGCGGTGATCATCTTCGCCCGCGCCCGTTAGTCGCGCGAACGGCCGTTATTGGCCATAGAGACAATACAGCGCACAGAGACGCGCCATCGCCTCTGTGCGCTGTCTGTTTTTGCAACTACTCAGGCTGTTTCTAGTACTACAACCGTACTTCGCTGGCAATGTCACGTTGAGCCAGTGTTGCGGCCAGATTTCGGCATCTCAGACCGCCAGCGAAGCGTCTCGCGCTGGCAAACCAGATGCTTCGGTCCAAACGACGGGCCTCAGCATGGCAAGTACGGTTGTAGTATTAGGCAAGCAGGTGGCGAATATCATGCGTCCCTACGGGACGCTCGAGAACGTGTACGTCCCGAAGCTCAATTCATGCGTCCCTACGGGACGCTCGAGAACGTGTACGTCCCAAAGCTCAATTCATGCGTCCCTACGGGACGCTCGAGAACGTGTACGTCCCAAAGCTCAATTCATGCGTCCCTACGGGACGCTCGAACGTGTACGTCCCGAAGCTCAATTCATGCGTCCCTACGGGACGCTCGAGAACGTGTACGTCCCAAAGCTCAATTCATGCGTCCCTACGGGACGCTCGAAACGTGTACGTCCCGAAGCTCAATTCATGCGTCCCTACGGGACGCTCGAAACGTGTACGTCCCGAAGCTCAATTCATGCGTCCCTACGGGACGCTCGAAACGTGTACGTCCCAAAGCTCAATTCATGCGTCCCTACGGGACGCTCGAAACGTGTACGTCCCGAAGCTCAATTCATGCGTCCCTACGGGACGCTCGAGAACGTGTACGTCCCGAAGCTCAATTCATGCGTCCCTACGGGACGCTCGAGAACGTGTACGTCCCGAAGCTCAATTCATGCGTCCCTACGGGACGCTCGAAACGTGTACGTCCCGAAGCTCAATTCATGCGTCCCTACGGGACGCGATGCGATGGAGGGCGAATGTCGAGCACCCTATTGGGGCGGAAGGCATAGCGCGATCGCGTCCCGTAGGGACGCCCGACTTTAGCCCATGCCGCGTGATACGCGCCCGTCCCGTAGGGACGGTTGACTCTAGTACTACAACCGTACTTCGCTGGCAATGTCACGTTGAGCCAGTGTTGCGGCCAGATTTCGGCATCTCAGACCGCCAGCGAAGCGTCTCGCGCTGGCAAACCAGATGCTTCGGTCCAAACGACGGGCCTCAGCATGGCAAGTACGGTTGTAGTATTAGGCAAGCAGGTGGCGAATATCATGCGTCCCTACGGGACGCTCGAGAACGTGTACGTCCCGAAGCTCAATTCATGCGTCCCTACGGGACGCTCGAAACGTGTACGTCCCGAAGCTCAATTCATGCGTCCCTACGGGACGCTCGAGAACGTGTACGTCCCAAAGCTCAATTCATGCGTCCCTACGGGACGCTCGAGAACGTGTACGTCCCAAAGCTCAATTCATGCGTCCCTACGGGACGCTCGAAACGTGTACGTCCCAAAGCTCAATTCATGCGTCCCTACGGGACGCTCGAGAACGTGTACGTCCCGAAGCTCAATTCATGCATCCCTACGGGACGCTCGAGAACGTGTACGTCCCGAAGCTCAATTCATGCGTCCCTACGGGACGCTCGAGTGTACGTCCCGAAGCTCAATTCATGCGTCCCTACGGGACGCTCGAGAACGTGTACGTCCCAAAGCTCAATTCATGCGTCCCTACGGGACGCTCGAGTGTACGTCCCGAAGCTCAATTCATGCGTCCCTACGGGACGCTCGAAGTGTACGTCCCGAAGCTCAATTCATGCGTCCCTACGGGACGCTCGAAACGTGTACGTCCCGAAGCTCAATTCATGCGTCCCTACGGGACGCGATGCGATGGAGGGCGAATGTCGAGCACCCTATTGGGGCGGAAGGCATAGCGCGCGATCGCGTCCCGTAGGGACGCCCGACTTTAGCCCATGCCGCGTGATACGCGCCCGTCCCGTAGGGACGGTTGACTCTAGTACTACAACCGTACTTCGCCGGTAATGTCACGTTGAGCCGGTATTGCGGCCAGATTTCGGCATCTCAAACCGCCAGCGAAGCGTCTCGCGCTGGCAAACCAGATGCTTCGGCCCAAACGACGGGCCTCAGCATGGCAAGTACGGTTGTAGTAGTAGGCAAGCAGGTGGCGAATATCATGCGTCCCTACGGGACGCTCGAGAACGTGTACGTCCCGAAGCTCAATTCATGCGTCCCTACGGGACGCTCGAGAACGTGTACGTCCCGAAGCTCAATTCATGCGTCCCTACGGGACGCTCGAGAACGTGTACGTCCCGAAGCTCAATTCATGCGTCCCTACGGGACGCTCGAGCGTGTACGTCCCGAAGCTCAATTCATGCGTCCCTACGGGACGCTCGAGAACGTGTACGTCCCGAAGCTCAATTCATGCGTCCCTACGGGACGCTCGAAACGTGTACGTCCCGAAGCTCAATTCATGCGTCCCTACGGGACGCTCGAGAACGTGTACGTCCCGAAGCTCAATTCATGCGTCCCTACGGGACGCTCGAACGTGTACGTCCCAAAGCTCAATTCATGCGTCCCTACGGGACGCTCGAAACGTGTACGTCCCGAAGCTCAATTCATGCGTCCCTACGGGACGCTCGAGAACGTGTACGTCCCGAAGCTCAATTCATGCGTCCCTACGGGACGCTCAAACGTGTACGTCCCGAAGCTCAATTCATGCGTCCCTACGGGACGCTCGAAACGTGTACGTCCCGAAGCTCAATTCATGCGTCCCTACGGGACGCTCGAGAACGTGTACGTCCCGAAGCTCAATTCATGCGTCCCTACGGGACGCTCGAGAACGTGTACGTCCCAAAGCTCAATTCATGCGTCCCTACGGGACGCTCGAAACGTGTACGTCCCAAAGCTCAATTCATGCGTCCCTATGGGACGCGATGCGATGGAGGGCGAATGTCGAGCACCCTATTGGGGCGGAAGGCATAGCGCGATCGCGTCCCGTAGGGACGCCCGACTTTAGCCCATGCCGCGTGTGATACGCGCCCGTCCCGTAGGGACGGTTGACTCTAGTACTACAACCGTACTTCGCCGGTAATGTCACGTTGAGCCGGTATTGCGGCCAGATTTCGGCATCTCAAACCGCCAGCGAAGCGTCTCGCGCTGGCAAACCAGATGCTTCGGCCCAAACGACGGGCCTCAGCATGGCAAGTACGGTTGTAGTAGTAGGCAAGCAGGTGGCGAATATCATGCGTCCCTACGGGACGCTCGAGAACGTGTACGTCCCGAAGCTCAATTCATGCGTCCCTACGGGACGCTCGAGAACGTGTACGTCCCGAAGCTCAATTCATGCGTCCCTACGGGACGCTCGAGAACGTGTACGTCCCGAAGCTCAATTCATGCGTCCCTACGGGACGCTCGAGAATGTACGTCCCGAAGCTCAATTCATGCGTCCCTACGGGACGCTCGAAACGTGTACGTCCCGAAGCTCAATTCATGCGTCCCTACGGGACGCTCGAGAACGTGTACGTCCCAAAGCTCAATTCATGCGTCCCTACGGGACGCTCGAGCGTGTACGTCCCGAAGCTCAATTCATGCGTCCCTACGGGACGCTCGAGAACGTGTACGTCCCGAAGCTCAATTCATGCGTCCCTACGGGACGCTCGAGAACGTGTACGTCCCGAAGCTCAATTCATGCGTCCCTACGGGGCGCGATGCGATGGAGGGCGAATGTCGAGCACCCTATTGGGGCGGAAGGCATAGCGCGATCGCGTCCCGTAGGGACGCCCGACTTTAGCCCATGCCGCGCGTGATACGCGCCGTCCCGTAGGGACGGTTGACTCTAGTACTACAACCGTACTTCGCTGGCAATGTCACGTTGAGCCAGTGTTGCGGCCAGATTTCGGCATCTCAGACCGCCAGCGAAGCGTCTCGCGCTGGCAAACCAGATGCTTCGGTCCAAACGACGGGCCTCAGCATGGCAAGTACGGTTGTAGTATTAGGCAAGCAGGTGGCGAATATCATGCGTCCCTACGGGACGCTCGAGAACGTGTACGTCCCGAAGCTCAATTCATGCGTCCCTACGGGACGCTCGAGAACGTGTACGTCCCGAAGCTCAATTCATGCGTCCCTACGGGACGCTCGAGAACGTGTACGTCCCAAAGCTCAATTCATGCGTCCCTACGGGACGCTCGAGAACGTGTACGTCCCGAAGCTCAATTCATGCGTCCCTACGGGACGCTCGAGAACGTGTACGTCCCGAAGCTCAATTCATGCGTCCCTACGGGACGCTCGAAACGTGTACGTCCCGAAGCTCAATTCATGCGTCCCTACGGGACGCTCGAGAACGTGTACGTCCCAAAGCTCAATTCATGCGTCCCTACGGGACGCTCGAGAACGTGTACGTCCCGAAGCTCAATTCATGCGTCCCTACGGGACGCTCGAGTGTACGTCCCGAAGCTCAATTCATGCGTCCCTACGGGACGCTCGAGAACGTGTACGTCCCGAAGCTCAATTCATGCGTCCCTACGGGACGCTCGAGAACGTGTACGTCCCGAAGCTCAATTCATGCGTCCCTACGGGACGCTCGAAAACGTGTACGTCCCGAAGCTCAATTCATGCGTCCCTACGGGACGCTCGAGAACGTGTACGTCCCAAAGCTCAATTCATGCGTCCCTATGGGACGCGATGCGATGGAGGGCGAATGTCGAGCACCCTATTGGGGCGGAAGGCATAGCGCGATCGCGTCCCGTAGGGACGCCCGACTTTAGCCCATGCCGCGTGTGATACGCCCGTCCCGTAGGGACGGTTGACTCTAGTACTACAACCGTACTTCGCCGGTAATGTCACGTTGAGCCGGTATTGCGGCCAGATTTCGGCATCTCAAACCGCCAGCGAAGCGTCTCGCGCTGGCAAACCAGATGCTTCGGCCCAAACGACGGGCCTCAGCATGGCAAGTACGGTTGTAGTACTAGAGAAACCGGGTTTCTGTCTCGCGGGCCAGGGTTATGGCGCCATGAAAAGGCATCGCGCAGGCGAGAACCATCACGCGGAAAACCCGGTTTCGGAGCAGTAACGTTTGTATTACTGGTGACCGGCCGGCGCCCTGCGGCGGCCACCGGCCACGCTGCCCACCACGACGATTACCCCCGATGCNNCGGCCAGCACCCAACCCCACATCCATACCGCCGGTTGGAAGCGCAGGGTGACGGACTGCGTGTCCGGGCCGACCGGCACCGCCTGGAACGCGAAGTTGGCCCGCANCGATCGGTAGCGCCCGGCCGGCCTGATCGACCGCCCCCAGCCAGGGTAGAAGGGCTGGCTGAGCACCAGATAACCGGGCGCCGTCGGCTGCACGTGCAGCGTGAGCTGGTTGGGCCCTGCTCGGCGACCGTCACCGCGGCCGGCTCGCCCACGCCAGCCGCCCCTCGAGACTGACGCCCCNNCTTCGACGACCACACGCTGGGCGGGGTCGAAGTCGGCCTGATGGATGGCCTCCCAGGCGGCATCCTGGCTGGGCACAGGCGTGGCCTGGTACACCAGGAAAGCGCGCAACGCGTAACGGTTGCGAAAGACCGCCAGGTCGGGCGCCCCGTCGAAGGCCAGTTCGTACTTGTCCCAGTCCAGCGGCACATCTTTGCGCCCGATCAGGAACTGCGCGTTGAGGAAGTCGTACAGCCGGCTCGAGCGGCCGGTGGGGCCAATGCCGTCCCAGTAGCGGGCCACGTCGGCCAACACCAGGGNGTTGGCCACGCCCCACACGTCGTCCAGCCCGTACATGAGCGCGATGTTGGGCTGCCACAGCTGATCGATGTCGGTGCGCGCATCGAGGCGCCNAGGCCCCGGCTGTCCGGCCAGGTAGCCGGCGATTTCTGGCTGGGCCAGACTCAGCGCCGGGTTCTCCGTGCTGCCATCCAGGTACGCGCCAATACTCGAAACGTCGAAAANGATCAAACCGCAGGCCAGCGCGCCCAGGACCGCGGGCCGCGCCCAGCCCGNCTGCCGCGCGGCGAAGAGGCCCAGTGTCGCCAGGCAGAAGGCCGTTAGCCACACCGCGCCCAGGATGAGCAGCGCGCGCGCATGAACACGGCCGGCGCGGGCCTGGGTCAGCAGCAGGGTCAGGTAGTTCAGCGGCAGGACGATCGCCACCAGCACGCCAGTGAACCACTTGAGCACCCGCCAGACCGCGTCGAACGCCCGGGCCTCACCGTCAGTCCACGTGCGCAGCAGCCCGTCCAGCCCATAACCGGCCAGCACCGCCAGTCCCAGCGTGGTGAGCAGCAGCAAGCGGGCCGGNNGGCGGGTCTGCCCAAAGCCGGGCAGCAGCGTCAGCCAGCCGTGGGGCAGCGCGTAGATCCCCAGGGCCAGCACGAAGCCGGTCAGCGCCAGGCCCAGCCACAGCCANNCGCGTCGACCGGGCTGCTGCACGATGGCCAGCAGGGCCAACGCCAGGGGCAGGATGCCGAGGTACCCCATCTCGGCGCGGTCCCACGGCCCCCAGTGGAAGGCCGGGCTGCGCCCAAAAAGGCNCGGCAGCAGCATACCGATCCATTCGGCCGGCGCGANGGAGTACTGCGCGGCGTCGCCGTAGGTGAGCGCNNGGCGCGCCGTGTACGGCGTGTGTGCGACGGCCGGCAGCAGGATCGGCGCGGCCAGCAGGCCAGCGGTCAGGGCCGTCAGCGCCAGGCGAACCACAGGGGTCAGTGCAACCCGCCAGCCGCTGCCCTCGGTCAGCGCAAAGCAGGCCTGCAGGCCGGCCACGACCGCCAGCGCCAGCACGATCGCCAGGCTGGTCTGGGGGTGGCCGGCCAGCGTACCGATTCCCAGGAGCAGCCCGGCCAGCAGTGTGGCCCGCCAGGGTGGGCGTGCCCGGCCGTNACGCAGGAAAGCCCACAGCACCCAGGGCAGCCAGCTGGCCACGGCCAACAGGTTGTAGTTGCCGAAGTGGATCAGCAGTGGGTCGGAGAACATGAACGCCAGCGCCGCGGCCAGCGCGGCCCAGCGGCGCAAACGCTGGCCGTCCGCGCCGCGTCGCAGGCTGCGCAGCAGAACGTAGGTCCCGGCGCCAGCCCACCAGATGTGCAGGATACTGAGCAGCCNCAGCGTCCGGTAGCTGAGGCGCGGCGTCAGCAGGAGGGTCAGCAGGTTGGGCGGGTAGAGCCAGCCGCCCTGGACCTCGGCCACGTGCGGCGCGCCCAGGTAGAGGTGCGGGTTCCACAGGGGCAGGCGCCCGGCGCGCAGGCTGTCCTGGGCAAAGGTGTAGATGGGGAGCAGGAAGGAAACCAGGTCACCGCCGTCGGCTGGCGTGAAGTAGGCGCCGCTGAGCTGGCGCCAGAAGAAGCCGGCCGTGGCCAGCAGTAATGCCAGGACCGCCAGCACGTCCCACGCCCAGGGCGGAACGTGCGGACCGCGCGGCGGCGGGCCTGGCGCGGCGGGTAGGTAGGGTTGGTCCGTCGTGGATGCTGACGGGTCTGGCTGCACGGATGATTCTCCCATCGCCCACCAGTTTACCAGCCCGCGGATGTTTGCGCAAAGTTCTCAACCGACCACGAGCAGCCGGCCGGCCGCGTCGCGGTTGCGCAGGTAGAGGACGGGGTAGCCCAGGCGTGGCCAAAGATCGGGTTGAAGAGGAGTTGACGGGCGTCGGCCAGGCAGTCGGCCAGGGGTTTACCCTGGCCAACCGAGCGGTAGAAGCGTTCCAGGAACTTTTCGGCCGCATTCACCCCCACGCTGAACTGCATCGAAACGATGGCCGGCACGCCAGCCACCAACAGGCCCGGCCCCAGGCCGGTGAAGATGCTGGCCGGGCCGGTTGCCGCGGTCTGGCAGGCGCTGGCGTAGACCAGTTTGACCTTCTTGCCGGCCAGCGCGGCGCGAAACGGGCGGCGTCCACATCGTCACGCTCGCAGTAGGCGTTCTCGAAAACCAGAAAACTACCGCGACCGTCGAAGCCGCCATGGCCGTCGAAATGGATGACGTGCACGTCGTCGGCATCGGCCAGGCGGTTGACGAGGGCCTCGCAGGTGGGGGTGGAGACGCTCCAGGGTGACCCGTTCCGGGCCGCGCAGCGACCCGATGACCTTCTCCAGCAGGCCATACTCACGGCCGGTCGGCAGGGGTGGTACCCCACTGGGCGGGCTTCGATCAGCAGTACGCGCACCGGCCCCGTGACCTTGAGGCGCGGCGTTGCGCGGTCGAACTGTATATGACGGGTGAGGGTGACCGCCCCCTGCTGCAAGAGGAAACCGCGCTCATCGTGCAGCAACTCCCACGGCAGGCGCGCCAGGGGTGCCCCTGGGGTTGGTCTGTACGACAATGTCCAGTCGTTGACTGCGCCTGGGCGTTGGCCAGGTCGGTGGTCAACAGGCCGGCCACGGCGCGGTCGTCGGTCAGCGCCTGCCACAGGCGCTGACCGGCGCGCCGCCAGATCAGGCATGGGCGCGCCGTCGCCGCGCAGCAGGCCAGCCCGGCGCAGTGCGTTCAGCAGCGGGGTGCGCTTCGGGGGCGAAAATGGCAAACGGGTCGCGTGACGGCTCCAGTGCGGCCAGAACCCCGCCAGGGTCAGGCTGTCGTAGGGCAGGGGTTGGGGCGTGCTGACCGCGGCGCCGCCGAGCAGCCCTGGCTGTGTACGGTGAATGAGGCATCGGAGGCGAGCGTCAGTGTGATCACGTGGGGCATGGGCTTCTCCTCTGGCAAACAGTCGGGTGCATCGGTCAGGCGTCCGGGTGTACGGCCGGCGCGATGTCTGGTGGTGAACCGGACTGCAGGGCATCGAGCGTGGCGGTCAGGATGGCCTGGTCAGTGGCATCCAGGCCAGGTGAAAGCACTTGGAGATTGCGCTCGCCGGCCAATACGCGCCGTAAGGCTGCGGCGAGGTTGTGCCAGTCGGCCGAACGGCTCAGCTGATCCAGAAACGGTAGCAGCTGGTTGTCAGCGGCGGCGTCGCCCTGAACCGCATTTACCACCAGTCCAATCACTGGTTGCCACTGCTGCAACAAGGTTGCCTGTGGGTCAGCCGCCTCGGCCGCGGCGGGATCGCTGCGCATAGTCATCGGCCATCGCGCTGAAAAGTTCGGCCGCGCGTAACAAATAGGGGCGCGCCCGGTCAGGTTCCCCGATCCGTCGCAGCGTCCAACCGTAGTTGCCGGTTTGAGCAGCAATGCTGTAGCGGCTTCCAATCGCTTCATACAGACCGATAGCTTGCTGCAGCAGGTGATTCGCGTCTGTTTGATTTCCTCGCAGTAACGCAACCTGTCCGATGGCAGCTAAGGTGTTGGCCTCGCCGAGGCGGGCGCCGACCTGGCGGAAGAGGTCGAGGGCCTGGTTGTAGGAGCGGAGGGCGGCGTCGCGGTCATCCTGGAATTGCTGGACGTCGCCGATGGCCTTGAGGGTGTTGGCCTCGCCGAGGCGGGCGCCGACCTGGCGGAAGAGGTCGAGGGCCTGGTTGTAGGAGCGGAGGGCGGCGTCGCGGTCATCCTGGAATTGCTGGACGTCGCCGATGGCCTTGAGGGTGTTGGCCTCGCCGAGGCGGGCGCCGACCTGGCGGAAGAGGTCGAGGGCCTGGTTGTAGGAGCGGAGGGCGGCGTCCATCTCTTTACGGAATTGCTGGACGTCGCCGATGGCCTTGAGGGTGTTGGCCTCGCCGAGGCGGGCGCCGACCTGGCGGAAGAGGTCGAGGGCCTGGTTGTAGGAGCGGAGGGCGGCGTCGCGGTCATCCTGGAATTGCTGGACGTCGCCGATGGCCTTGAGGGTGTTGGCCTCGCCGAGGCGGGCGCCGACCTGGCGGAAGAGGTCGAGGGCCTGGTTGTAGGAGCGGAGGGCGGCGTCGCGGTCATCCTGGAATTGCTGGACGTCGCCGATGGCCTTGAGGGTGTTGGCCTCGCCGAGGCGGGCGCCGACCTGGCGGAAGAGGTCGAGGGCCTGGTTGTAGGAGCGGAGGGCGGCGTCCATCTCTTTACGGAATTGCTGGACGTCGCCGATGGCCTTGAGGGTGTTGGCCTCGCCGAGGCGGGCGCCGACCTGGCGGAAGAGGTCGAGGGCCTGGTTGTAGGAGCGGAGGGCGGCGTCGCGGTCATCCTGGAATTGCTGGACGTCGCCGATGGCCTTGAGGGTGTTGGCCTCGCCGAGGCGGTCGCCGACCTGGCGGAAGAGGTCGAGGGCCTGGTTGTAGGAGCGGAGGGCGGCGTCGCGGTCATCCTGGAATTGCTGGACGTCGCCGATGGCCTTGAGGGTGTTGGCCTCGCCGAGGCGGGCGCCGACCTGGCGGAAGAGGTCGAGGGCCTGGTTGTAGGAGCGGAGGGCGGCGTCGCGGTCATCCTGGAATTGCTGGACGTCGCCGATGGCCTTGAGGGTGTTGGCCTCGCCGAGGCGGGCGCCGACCTGGCGGAAGAGGTCGAGGGCCTGGTTGTAGGAGCGGAGGGCGGCGTCGCGGTCATCCTGGAATTGCTGGACGTCGCCGATGGCCTTGAGGGTGTTGGCCTCGCCGAGGCGGTCGCCGACCTGGCGGAAGAGGTCGAGGGCCTGGTTGTAGGAGCGGAGGGCGGCGTCGCGGTCATCCTGGAATTGCTGGACGTCGCCGATGGCCTTGAGGGTGTTGGCCTCGCCGAGGCGGGCGCCGACCTGGCGGAAGAGGTCGAGGGCCTGGTTGTAGGAGCGGAGGGCGGCGTCGCGGTCATCCTGGAATTGCTGGACGTCGCCGATGGCCTTGAGGGTGTTGGCCTCGCCGAGGCGGGCGCCGACCTGGCGGAAGAGGTCGAGGGCCTGGTTGTAGGAGCGGAGGGCGGCGTCGCGGTCATCCTGGAATTGCTGGACGTCGCCGATGGCCTTGAGGGTGTTGGCCTCGCCGAGGCGGGCGCCGACCTGGCGGAAGAGGTCGAGGGCCTGGTTGTAGGAGCGGAGGGCGGCGTCGCGGTCATCCTGGAATTGCTGGACGTCGCCGATGGCCTTGAGGGTGTTGGCCTCGCCGAGGCGGGCGCCGACCTGGCGGAAGAGGTCGAGGGCCTGGTTGTAGGAGCGGAGGGCGGCGTCGCGGTCATCCTGGAATTGCTGGACGTCGCCGATGGCCTTGAGGGTGTTGGCCTCGCCGAGGCGGTCGCCGACCTGGCGGAAGAGGTCGAGGGCCTGGTTGTAGGAGCGGAGGGCGGCGTCGCGGTCATCCTGGAATTGCTGGACGTCGCCGATGGCCTTGAGGGTGTTGGCCTCGCCGAGGCGGGCGCCGACCTGGCGGAAGAGGTCGAGGGCCTGGTTGTAGGAGCGGAGGGCGGCGTCGCGGTCATCCTGGAATTGCTGGACGTCGCCGATGGCCTTGAGGGTGTTGGCCTCGCCGAGGCGGGCGCCGACCTGGCGGAAGAGGTCGAGGGCCTGGTTGTAGGAGCGGAGGGCGGCGTCGCGGTCATCCTGGAATTGCTGGACGTCGCCGATGGCCTTGAGGGTGTTGGCCTCGCCGAGGCGGGCGCCGACCTGGCGGAAGAGGTCGAGGGCCTGGTTGTAGGAGCGGAGGGCGGCGTCGCGGTCATCCTGGAATTGCTGGACGTCGCCGATGGCCTTGAGGGTGTTGGCCTCGCTCCACGGCTCGTGTGCATCGGCGGCGAGCTGGTACCCTGGCGCGGCTTTTTCGGCTTGCGCGTAGTCGCCGGAGAGCCGGCGCATATCCGAGAGGTCCTTGTAGAGACTCGACGCGCGAACCTCCTCACCGGGCGGCGCCAAAGCCGCTACTTTGTATAGTAAATCGCCGATTTCTTCCCAGTAGCCCAGGCTGTCCAACCGGCCACCGGTGAGTCCACCTGCGCTGTCGGCGGCCGCGGCCCAATTTCCGGCGTCCAGCCAGTGTTCGGGGATGCTCAGCAGTTCCTCCGGCGTGATCGACTCGCCGCCAGCCCAGCGGCTTTCCAGAAAGCCGGCCGCACGCCGGTGGGCGGCCGGCGCGTCGGCCAGGCGGTGCAGGGCAAAATCGCGCACCAGTGGATGTAGCCAGCACCGTTCACCCTCACGGTAGAGCAGGCTACGCTGGCGAATGGCCTGCATGGTCTCCCGCCAGGCCACGGCCGGCAGTTGGGTCACCGCCTGGCCGGCCGCGTCCGCGAACGGCACGTGAAATACCGCGACCTGACACAGTGCGATCCGCTCGCGCCGTCAAACGCTGAAAGGAGAGGGACAGCGAGACCTCCAGGTTACGCAGCCGTTCCGGTACCAGACGCAGCGTATCGTCCTGCAAGGTTGCCCGGTGTTCGGCCAGGGCAGCGGCCAGCGCCCAGGTCCATACGGTCCCGTGCGGCCAGCGCGGCGGCCAGTTCGATGGCCATGGGGTGGCCGCCCACCTGCGCCAGGAAGGCCTGAATGCTGCGCTCACTCTGTTGGGCGATGAAGTCGGCCGGCAGCAGACTGCTCAGCAGGCGCAACGTCTCTGGCGTCGGCAGGGGCAGCAGCCGTGCACCAGCCAGCCTCGCACCCGCACCGCTTCCCGCGTCGTGATGAGCGCCACCGTACCCCGGGGCAGCCCGTCGATGAACTGGAGAAAACTGTCGGTCTCGCTGACGGTCTCGAAGTTGTCGACGATCAGCAGGCAGGCCCGGCCGTGGAAGGCGGCGCTCACCGCGGCCGTCGCTCGGCCGGCGGCAGCCCCTGCCCGGTCGGTACGAACGACAGCTGCGCCGCCAGGGTAGCCAGGAACGAATCGAGCAGGGGCTGGCTTCGCAGGAGTGAAACGCCGTCCCGTCAGGAAACCGCCAGCCCTGCCGCTGCGCCATGTGCAGCGCCAGGCTCGTCTTGCCGATCCCGCCAATGCCCCACAGCACCACGTGTTGGCCGGCCTCGAAGGCCCGCGCCAGGGTTGGGATGTCGGTATCACGGCCAACGAACCGGTGCGACTCGCCTGGGACGGCGGCGCTGGGAACAATGGGCGATTTCAGCATGGAGGCCCCCTTTGATGTGGTGGCGAACTCGAACGCAGGCATCAGTTCCAGTTTACCTGTAACGCCAGTAATTGGCAACATTGGCGCCTACGCGATCGGCGTTCGTACCCGCACGCCAAAGCGGCCGCGCGGCTGCCGCACGCTGGCAGTTTGTCGGAGAGACTACCTTGCAAGCAGGTGTGGCACAAGATGTGTTGGCCGACAGTGGTCGTGGCACAGCATGTTGGGGCTGCGTTCACACGAACAAGCTCTCTCCGATAAACTGCTAGCCGCGAATTGTGCGAGTCTTCGCGAACGAACCCTGTGGACTTCTGTCTCGACGGCGCCGCGTCAGATTGGCCAGGCGCGTGGCCTATGGTACAATCCGGGTGCGGTGAGCAGTCAACCGACGCTGTCGTTGGACGCTCATTGGCATTCGACCACCCGTAACTACTCAGATTGGCGCGAGAGAAACCGGGTTTTTGTCTCGTGGCGCAACTACTCAGGTTGGCGCGAGAGAAACCGGGTTTTTGTCTCGCAGACCAGGAATATGGCGCGCTGAAAGACCGTTGCACAGACAACAACCATGCTCACACGCGAAAAACCCGGTTTCTGAACGGCTGGCTGAGCAGTTACAACCACCCTACAACCACGGGAACGACGTATGAAGATTGTTACAACCGATGAGATGCGCATGCTGGAGAAGGCGACCGACGCCGCCGGCTGGACGTACGATGACATGATGGAACGGGCCGGCGCGGCGGTGGCCGCGGTCGCGCAGGCGCACCTGGAGGACGCCGGCGAAGGTGCAGTGCTGGTCCTGGTGGGGCCGGGCAACAACGGCGGCGACGGCCTGGTGNNGCCGCGTGGCCTGGCGGAGGCCGGCTGGCCGGTGCGCGTCTACCTGTGGAAACGCACCCCGGGCAAGGCGGACGTCAACTACCACCGCGTGCTGGACCTCGATATCCCCGTCACCCACGCCAACGACGACCCGTCACGCCACCCTGCGCGCCTGNNGCTGGCCGAAGCGACGGTCCTGATCGACGCGCTGCTGGGCGCCGGCGCTTCACGCCCCATCGACGGCGACCTGGCCGAGATCCTCGACGCCGCCCGCGCCTCCCTGGCCGATGAGCCGCGNCCTGATCACCCTCTCGCTAGAGGAGGAGGATCAGGGGGCGTCGCTGGGATCAGGCCTGGTCAACCTCAGCGACCCCATGTGGCCGACGCTCAGCCAGGCGGGTGGTGAGGCTCAGCCCTGCACGTCATTGCGGTTGACTGCGTCAGCGGCCTGGGCCTGAACAGCGGCGCGGTCGANCCCCACGCGGCGCCAGCGGCGACGACCGTGACCTTTGCCTACCCCAAGCGTGGCCACTTCACCGGCCAGGGCATCGAAGTCACCGGCAGCCTGCTGGTGGCCGACATCGGCGTGCCGGCCGACCTGGCCGCGCCTGCCNNCATCGAACTGACGATGGCGCCCGACGTGGCCGTGCGCCTGCCNCCGCGTCCACGCACCGCGCACAAAGGCACCTTTNNGGGCGCGCTGATCGTGGCCGGCTCGGTGTACTTCACCGGCGCGGCGGCCCTGGCCGCCTCGGCCGCGCTGCGCNNCGGCGTCGGCCTGGCGACGCTGGCGACGCCNGCNGCCTTGCAGGGCATCCTGGCTGCCACCCTCCACGAAGTCACCTGGCTCCCGCTGCCGCACGACCTGGGTGTGTTGGCGGCCGATGCCNNGCGCCTGCTCAACGAGAAGTTGGGACAGTACCAGGCCCTGCTCATCGGGCCGGGGCTGAGCACCGAAAAAGAGACGGGCGCCTTCCTCAAGACCTTCTTCCAGCCGGAGGAACCCAAAGCCCGCAGCCGGCCGCAGATCGGCTTCGTGCGCGCCCATGGCGTAACGCCTGACGACGCCCCATCCGAGAAACACTCCAGCGCCCGCACCGACCTGCCGCCCCTGGTCGTTGACGCTGATGCGCTCAACTGGCTGGCCACGCAGGAGAACTGGCCGACGCTGCTGCCGCCTGATTCGATCCTGACCCCACACCCGGGCGAAATGGCCCGCCTGTGCGGCCTGGCGACGGCGGACGAGGTGAACCGGCAGCGCTGGGACCTGGCCATAGAGCGGGCCGCGGCCTGGAACCAGGTCGTGCTGCTCAANGCCCCACACACCATCGTGGCCGCGCCCGATGGCCGCGTGCAGGTGATGCCCTTCGCCACGTCGACCCTGGCCACCGCCGGTACGGGCGATGTGCTGGCCGGCGTGATCGTGGCGTTGCTCGCGCAGGGCTACAGCCCTTCGGCGGCGGTGGTTGGCGCCTACCTGCACGGGTTGGCCGGCAGCCTGACTGCGGTCGATGTGGCTCGGGCGGGTGTGGTGGCTGGCGATGTGGTCGCCGCCCTGCCCCAGGCGTGGCAGATGCTGGCGAATTGAAGCAAAGATGCCAACTTTTCAGAAAGTTGGCATCTTTACGACCCCGTCGCGTCTGCGATGGTGTCACTGGCCTGGCCCGCGAGATCCGCGGCGGACGTGGCGTCGGCGACGGTGGTCTCGATCGACGCCGTCAGGTCGTCCACCGGCGACGTGGCGCCGCTGGTCTGATTGCCCACGCGGGTGTGCACGGTGGCAGCGGTATCGGCCGCCCAGGTGCGTGTCTCGCTGGCCGCGTCACCGACCTGCCGCGCGGTGCGATCGATCGTGGCGGTCGTTTTGTCGATGAGCGTGCTGACCCCACTCGCCGCCTGCGTCCGCACGTCGCCCACGGTGTGCTGCATCGCCTGGCGCCGGTCTTCGGTCAGGCCCATCCGCTCCAGCGCCTGCCCGGTCGAGTCGGAAAAGAAGCGTTTGATCTCGGCCCGCGTCTCGACGCCCGAACGCGGCGCCTGCAGCGCCGCCGATGACTGCACCGGCCGCCATCCCCAATACGAACCCCCAAAAACGGCTGTTTGCCATGAACAGACTCCTTTCAACGCCCCAGCAGGACCTCGATCGTACGCCGCCAACGGGTCACCGTGGCTGAAGCGCGGATCGCGGGGTTGACGACCTGGCCGCTGACGAAGGTCGCGGTGCCCTTGACGGTGCCCACCGTGTCCTGCGTGGCCGCCAGTACGGGGCCGATCTCAGTGTACAGGAAGTAGCTGAGCAGGTAGATCTGGTATACCAGCACCGCCAACAGGCAGCCGATCACCAACACCTCGAAGGTCAACACGATGATCAGGATGTCGCGCAGCGTGGCCGTGAAAACCGGATGCCGGAACAGGAAATAGATGGCCAGCGTGATCAGAATGACGGCCAGGATGACGCCGATGGTCAGCCAGATCTTCTGCTTTTTGGTTGGATTGACCCCGGGAGCATGCCGCTCGGCGGGCTGGCCGTCCGGCGCGGTGCAGCACTGGCCGCGCCCGTTGGCGCGGTTCCTGCGCTCGAAGTGGCGCCGCTCGCGGAAGGTGCACCGGTTGCGGTGGCGCTCCCATCGGTGGGGGTACGCCACCGCCGGCCGCACTGCTCGCCGGGCCGGATCCTGGAGGTGAGTAGGTCACGGAACTCTCCTTCTGGCATGGTTCATGCGTCGACGGCACGACCTGACGATCGTGTGCGCGATACTGAACCGTGCGCTCCTTCTTTGGGCAGGGTGGGGGCGGTGTTGGGTCGCTGGAGTGCGTCCCGCCTCACTCGCCGTACTGTACAGTAATTCTACTACCTTTTGCGCATTCTGACAACAAACAGGGCCAGCAGCGAACCGACCGTGCCCGGCAGGATCTGCACCTGGCCCAGGGTCGGGAAATGCAGCAGGCTGCCGACCACGGCGCCCAGCGCAAAACCGATCAGCGATGCCAGTATGAACCAGCCCAGTCCGGCCATGGTGCGCCCCTGCCAGACGTGAAAGAGCGCCGCGTACAGCAGCGCCAGCACGATGCTCAGAATGAACGCGGGTGGGTGAGCAGGTCAAACAGTGCGCTCAATGATCCCTCCCCCAGACAGGCCTCACCATCGTAGAAGACGACACCCTGGCCCGGCGTGATGTCGCGCAGGGGCGTAGTGAACGTCACTGTTACGGTACCNNGGGCGGCCGGCGTCACCGTGGCCGGTACGTCGTGCGCTTTGTAGCGGATGCGCGCAGTGACGTCGATGGCCGTGGCCGGNNCGGCGGCCCACCCCCACGTCACCTGGCGGGCGGTGAGTCTCGACTGTCCCAGCGCCTCGGCCGGCCCCACCACCACGGCGTTGCGCTGCGGGTCTAACTGCAAGACGAAGTAGGGGTGCGCGCCGGCGATGCCCAGGCCCTTACGTTGACCGATGGTGTAGAAGGCCAGCCNCTCGTGCTGCCCCAGCACCCGCCCGGCCTGGTCGACGATCGCACCGGGCTGCACCGCGGTTGGCGCCCAATCGCTCAAGAAGCGGCGGTAATCGTTGTCGGCCAGGAAACAGAGGTCCTGGCTTTCACGTTTGTCGGCCACTGCCAAACCACGTGCGGCGGCCATCGCGCGTACCTCGGCCTTGGTGAAGCCGCCCAGGGGGAACATCAGGTGCGCCAGCTCGCGGGNCGTGGCCATGTGCAGGACGTAACTCTGATCCTTACGNNCATCGACGCCGCGCAGCAACTGCCAGACGGGGTAGGTCAAACCTTCCCAGTGGACCAGGGCCCGACCGGTTCTGCGACCTGGCGCACGCGCGTAGTGGCCCGTGGCCAGGTAATCGGCGCCCAGGGCCGCGCGTAGTCGAAGNNAGGTAACCAGGCGGATGTGACGGTTGCACGCCAGGCAGGGGTTGGGGGTGGTGGCCGCGGCGTAACCTTCGATGAACGGGTCGACGACGTGGGCCTTGAACGGCTCTTCGACGTTGATCAGGTAGAAGGGAATATCGAGGGCATCGGCCACGCGCGCGTCGTTGACCGCCTCCAGCGAGCAGCACTTGTTGCTGCGCGCCACGCCCTGGCTGAATTCGGCCCACAGGCGCATCATCACCCCAATGACCCGATAGCCCTGCTCGACCAGGAGGGCGGCGGCCAGCGNGCTGTCCACGCCGCCGCTCATGGCCACGACAACCGTCTCAGGCATAAANNTCTCGGCCATCCTGCGCAGTTTGGCCACCAGGGGCACCAGCGTCTCGGCCACCACCTCGATGTCTTCGTCGGTGTTGCTGTGCCCCAGGGTCAGCCGCAGGTGGCCGGCCGTCGNCGCCGACACGCCCATGGCGCTGAGCACGTGGGAAGGCTCCTGGGCCGCGCTGGTGCAGGCCGACCCGCTGGAGGCGGCGATGCCGGCCATGTCGAGGCCCATCAGGATGCCCTGCACTTCGACGCCCTCGATCAGGAAGCTGGCATGGTTGGGCAGGCGGTGCGTGCGGTGGCCGGTGAGGCGCAGACCGGGAATTTCGCGCAGCAGGCGGTTGATCAGGCGGTCACGCAGGATCGACAGGTGCCCAGTGGTGGTGACGCGCGACATCTGGGCAATTTCCAGCGCCCNGGCCATGCCCACCAGGTAGGGCACATTTTCGGTGCCGGCGCGCCGCTGGTGTTCGTGACTGCCGCCGGTGATCTGCGGCCACAGCGGCGTGCCGTGGCGCACGTACAGCAGGCCGATGCCCTTGGGCGTNNAGAACTTGTGCGCCGACAGCGACAGCATATCCACGCGCAGGTCATCGACGTCGAGCGACAGCGCGCCGCCGGCCTGCACGGCATCGGTGTGGAATGGGATGCCCGCGGCCTGCAACTGTGCGCCGATCTCGGCCANGGGCTGGATGCTGCCGACCTCGTTGTTGGCGTACATCACGCTCACCACCACCGTGTCGGGCCGGATGGCCGCCATGACGTCGGCNNCGGCGACGATGCCAAACGAATCGACCGGCACTTCGGTCAGGGTGAAACCGTAGTGGTCCACCAGGTCATGCGCGGTTTGCAGCACGGCCTTGTGCTCGACGGCCGACACGACCAGGTGACTGCCCTGGCCACGCACGCTGCGCCANNGGGCCACACCGCGCAGCGCCAGGTTGCTGGCCTCCGTGCCGCAGCTGGTGAAGACGACCTCGTTCGGCCGGCAGTTCAGAAGTTGGGCAATGGTCTGCCGGCTCTGGTCGANCCGCCGCGCGGCGCCGCGACCCTGCCGGTGCAGGCTCGATGGGTTGCCGTAGATCTCGGAAAAGTAGGGCAGCATGGCCTCCACGACCGCCGCCGTCACCGGCGTCGACGCCGCATAGTCCATATAAATCTCGCGCGGCTCAGCGTTCATCTTCGGTCTCCTTTCAGGCAGAGAAGCTGGCACGCAGGGATTCTAACACCGGCTATGCGGCATGTCAAGGGATGGGGGATGGGGGATGGGGGATGGGGGATGGGGATGGGGGATGGGGGATGGGGGATGGGGGATGGGGGATGGGGGATGGGGATGGGGATGGGGGATGGGGGATGGGGGATGAATCCCTGGCGCCTATCCCTATCCCCTATCCCCTACCCCCTATCCCCTATCCCCTACCCCCTATCCCCTACCCCCTATCCCCTACCCCCTACCCCCTATCCCCTACCCCCAATGAGTGCGACGAGGGTGCTGCGCGTCAGTTCGATCCAGGGGTGGGCCAGAGGCCGATGAGCACGGTGCCGGCGGTGGCCAGGGCAATCGCGACCGCCCAGGCCGGCTTGACGGTGACCGGGCTGCTGGAGGTCTCCGGTTCGAGGTACATGTTGACGATGACGCGCAGGTAGTAGTAGGCGGAGATGGCGCTGTTGAGGACCGCCACCACCACCAGCCATGTCCAGCCCGTTTGCACGGCGGCGCCGAAGACGTACAGTTTGCCAAAGAAGCCGGCCAGGGGCGGAATGCCGGCCAGCGATAGCATGAACACCATCATCGCCGCGCCCAACAGCGGATAGCGGCGGCCCAGGCCGTTGGCTTCCGTGGCCAGTACGTCCATGTCGGCGGTGTGCTCCAGGACCAACACGACGGCAAAGGCCCCAACGTTCATGAACACGTAGGCCAGGAGATAGTACAGGGCGGCGCCCACGGCGGCATCGCTGTTGGCCGTCAACGCGATCAGCAGGTAACCGGCGTGCGCAATGCTGGAGTAGGCCAGCATCCGTTTGATGCTCGACTGGCGCAGGGCGGCCAGGTTGCCCAGGGTCATCGTGAGCACCGACAGGATCGCCAGCACCCACAGCCACGGCTGTTCGGCGCCGCTCAGAGTGGCCAGCACCCGCAGCAGGGCGGCCAGCGCGGCCGCCTTGGCCCCCACCGACATGAACGCCGTCACCGGCGTCGGTGCGCCCTGGTAGGCGTCGGGCGCCCACATGTGAAACGGTACCAGCGCCGCCTTGAAGCCAAACCCGATCAGCAGCAGGCCCATACCAACGGGCACCAGGATAGCCAGCGGGTCGCCGGCGGCAGCTGGCCAATGGCCACGGCCATCGGGGCAAACACGGTGGTGCGCGTGGCGGCGTAAAGCAGGGCCGCGCCAAACAGGAAAAAGCTGCTGGCAAACGCACCCAGCACAAAATACTTGAGGGCCGCTTCGGTGGAGCGCGGCTCATTCAGGTTGAACCCGGTCAGAATATACAGGGCCAGCGACAGCGTCTCCAGGCTGAGGAACACGGTCATCAGGCTGGTCGAGGCGACCATCAGCAGCATACCGGTCGTGGCCAACAGCAGAAGGGCGAAGTACTCACCCTGCGACTGCGTCACGCGCTCCAGGTAGTGCATCGACAACAAGACCCCCAAACCGGCCGCGATCAGGATCACCAGGCTGGCGCTCAACGCGAAGGTGTCAGCCACCGCCATATCCTGGAACGAACGCCCCGGCATCGTCCACAGCCAGGCCGTGGCGCCGAGGGCGGCCAGAATACCCACCAGGGCCACCCAACCGAGCGCGGGCTTGTGGTTGCGCGCCACGGTGATGTCGAGGATCATCAGTAGCAGGGCTGCGACCGTCAGGATGATCTGCGGTAAAATGGCGAAAAAGTCGAGCGTCGGTATCTGGATTGTCATTGGCTACTTCTCCACCACCAACGCGGTGGGCGGGTTGTTGACCTGCTGGGCCAGGGCATTGACCGAAGGCGTAATCTTGTCGAAGAACAGATTCGGGAACAGCCCGATCACCACGAACAGGGCCACGATCGGCGCCATGATCAGGACCTCCCGCAGCTTCAGATCGGTCAGTCCGCTAATGCCCTTGGGCAGGGTGACCGGACCTGNCATCGTCTGGCGGTAGGCAGTCAGCAGGTACCAGGCGGCCAGCACGATCCCCGTCGTGCCGAGCACGGCGGCCCAGGGTTGGGCCTGGAACGCACCCAGCAGGATGGTGAACTCACCGACAAAACCGTTGAGGCCCGGCAGCCCCACCGATGCAAGCATCGACACCATGAAGATCGCGCCAAAGACCGGAACCAGCTTCCACAGGCCGCTGAAATCGGCCATGATCCGGGTGTGCAGGCGTTCGTAGAGCATTCCGACCAACAGGAACAGCGCGCCGGTGCTCAGGCCGTGGTTGACCATTTGCAAGACCGCGCCGCTCATGCCCTGCACGTTGAGGGCGAAGATGCCAAGAACGACGAAGCCCAGGTGCGCCACCGAGGAGAAGGCGATCAGGCTCTTGATATCGGGCTGGCGCAGCGCGACCAGGGCGCCGTACAGGATGCCGATCAGCGCGAGGATGGTGAGCCAGGGGGCAAAGACCGGCAGCGCCTGCGGGAACAGGGGCAGGTTGAAGCGCAGGAAGCCGTAGGTGCCCATCTTGAGCAGGATCGCGGCCAGGACGACCGAGCCGGCGGTGGGCGCTTCGACGTGCGCGTCGGGCAACCAGGTATGGAAGGGGAAGAGTGGGACCTTGATGGCGAAGGCCAGGCCAAAGGCCAGGAAGGCGAGGATCTGCACGTTGTAGGCCAGACTCTGCCCCTGCAAGGCCAACACGTCGAACGTGCCGCCGACCGTGTACATCACCAGGATGGCCGCCAACATCAGGGCGCTGCCGGCCAGCGTGTACAGGAAGAACTTGACGCTGGCGTAGATGCGCCGCGGCCCACCCCATAGCCCGATGATGAAGTACATCGGCACCAGGCTGATCTCCCAGAAGACGTAAAACAACACCAGGTCGAGGGCCAGGAAGACGCCCAACATCGCCGTTTCCATGACCAGCATGGCAAAATAGTAGGCGCGTGCNNGTTCCTTGATGCTGTCCCACGAGAACAGGATCACCAGCGGCCCCAGGAAGGTCGTCAGTAGCACCAGCCACAGGCTGATGCCATCGACGCCCAGCAGGTATTGGATGTTGAACTGTGGAATCCACGGCCAGCGTTCGACGAACTGCATACCCGCCTCACCGTTCTGCCAGTTGACCAGCAGGGCCAGCGAAACGACGAAGGTAAACGAAGTGACGATCAACGCCCAAACCCGTTGACTGCGCGGGTTGGGCAGCAACAGCAGGATGATCGCGCCCACCAGAGGCAGGAAGATAATGAGTGACAGTAAGAAGTTCATAGGCTTACTCTTTTAGCGCAGCGCCAGGTAGCCCATCACCGCCACCACGCCGATTACCACGGCGAGTGCGTAGGTGCTGACCAGGCCACTCTGCAAGCTCCGGGTTTGGCGTCCCAGCCAGCCCAGGCCGTCGGCAATGCCGTTGACCGCCCCATCGATCCACTGTTTGTCGAAACCGGCCAACGCGCNGGCCACCTGCTTCAGCGGGCCGATGATGAAGCGCATGTAGGCGTCATCGATGTACCACTTGTTGATCAGGAAGGTGTACANGCCAGGGAAGCGCTCGGCGGTGCGCGTCGCCAGCTGCGGTTGTTTGATGTAGATGTGGTACGCGACGTAGATCACGATCAGGGCGATGATGCCCATGATCGTCGCCAGGCTCGCTCGAGCAGCAGGGTCGTCTGATCGGCGTGGGCTGCCCCGGTGAANGACCGGCTCGAGGAAGTGTTCCAGCGTCCCGATGACGGGCAGATTGAGCAGGCCGCCAAACAACGACAGAAACGCCAGAATCCACAGCGGAACCGTGACCAGGCGCGGCGACTCGTGCGCCTTCTCGAAGAGCTTACGGTCGCGCGGTTGTCCCCAGAAGGTCAAAAATACCGAGCGGAAGGCATAAAAGGCCGTGATCGTGGCCGTGGTCGCACCGACGAGATACAACCAGATACTGGAACGAAAGTCGAAGAACAGGATCAGGTCTTTGCTGAAAAACCCCGACATCAGGGGTACGCCGGCCAGGGCCGCGGCGCCGATGACGTAGGTCCAGTGTGTGCTGGGCAGTTTCGCGCGCAGGCCACCCATCTTGCGCATGTCGAGCTCGCCGTCCAGCGCGTGCATCACGCTACCGGCGCTGAGGAAGAGCAGGGCCTTAANAAACGCGTGGGCCACGAGGTGGAATATCGCCGCGGCGTACGCCCCAACCCCCACACCCATGAACATGAAGCCCAGCTGGCTGATCGTGGAATACGCCAGCATGCGCTTGAGGTCGTTCTGGGTCACGGCAATCGTGGCCGCCATGAAGGCGGTGGCCGCACCAATCCAGGCCACCCAGGCCATTGCGCTGGGGGTCAGGGCAAAGATGGCACTGTTGCGGGCGATCATGTACACGCCAGCCGTCACCATGGTTGCGGCATGGATCAGGGCGCTGACCGGGGTCGGGCCTTCCATCGCGTCGGGCAACCAGACAAAGAGCGGCAGTTGGGCCGATTTACCGGTGGCCGCCAGGAGCAGCAGCAGGCCGACCGTCGTGGCCACGGTCTGCAGGCCGGACGCCTGCGCGTCCACCTGCAGGAAATTAACGGTCCCCAGCGTCGTCCAAATCAGCATGATGGCCAGGGCCAGTCCGACGTCACCGATCCGGTTGACGAGAAAGGCTTTGTTCCCGGCATCGGCCGCACTCGGTTTGGCAAACCAGAAGCCGATGAGCAGGTAGCTGGCCAGACCGACCCCTTCCCAGCCGACGTACATCATCAGGAAGTTGTTGGCCATCACCAGAATGAGCATCATCAGTACGAAGAAGTTCAGGTACACGAAATAGCGCACCATCCGTTCGTCGTGTGCCATGTAGGACACCGAGTAGAGGTGAATGACGGCGCTTACGCCGGTCACGACCAGGGCCATGGTGATGGAGAGTGGGTCGATCAGCATGGCAAACTCAACCTGGAAATTGCCGACCGTGATCCAACTCCACAGGGTCTGCTGAACCTGTCTCTCCTCCGGCGGCCGGCCCAGCATCGTCAGCAGCAGCACCGCCGCCACGGCAAACGCCAGGGCCACTGCGACCGTCGCCACCCAGCCGACCCCGCGCCCCAGCCGGCGCCCCAACACCAGGTTGACCACGGCGCCCAATAAGGGAAACAGAAATAGTAGCCACGCGTATGTAATCATAGGACTCCACGGTTCTGCGGCGTGCGGCATACTGCGTGCCGGCCATCGATGAATCCAGGGTTCGATTGAACGAACCACTTCACGACGTCACTGCCTTCACGGTCGTAAGGCATTGCCCTGCAAATCGTACAACTGCACCAGGTCGATGCCTGGGAACTGGCGTTCGCTGACCAGTTTACCCTGTGCAGCCAGCATGGCNNCTGCACGCCCGCTGGGATCACCCCAGTGCGCCCGCCACCAAATGAGCCAGATACGCCTGTGGCCGGCGGCGGCATCGGCAAACTGGGCCCGCCAGTCCAGGTCGTCGTTGGGCAGCCACAGCTCATCCTGAAAATCGACGGTGTGCCCGGCGTAGTACACGAACGGCCGCCAATGGAACGACGGGATGAACACGGCAAAATCCCCCGGTTCGGCCTGCGACTGCACCCAGGCCGCCACCTCGCGCCACGGCGGGTTCTCGGGCGTTACGGCCTGCACCGTGACGTTGACCAGCATCAACGCCGCCAGGGCCGCTGTGGCCAGCCGTCGTACGCTGGCCGACGGCAGCGCCCCCAGGCCCAACGCCACCAGCAGACACCACCCCGGTAGGGCGAGCAGGACGTAACGCTGGGCAAAAATGGGGCGCCACTGCGACACCAGGAAAGCCACCCCAACCGGTACGAAAAAGTACAGGCTGGCCAGAACTACTGCCCGCCGCCAGGCCGGTCGGCGCACCTGCCCCAGGCCCCACAGGGCCAGCCCACCGGCCAGCAAATAACCGGCGCCGCTCAGCAGCGACGGCCCCACCGATGGGATGCCGGTGTACAGCTTGGCCGTGTAGACCAAATCGGCCAGGCCCGGATGGCCAACCGCCAGGGCGATCCNACAGCCCTCGCCGCGCCCGACCTGGGTCAACAGGGTGGGCAGCCAGGNGGCAAACGCGGCCACGATCACACCCCNCGTCACCAACCAGCGCACAGCCAGGGTGTTGCGCACCGACCGGTCGTGCCGCCGCGGTACGGTCAGCCAACCCAGCACGAACAGGTTTTGAAAGAGCAGCACCAGCACAAAGTAGTAGTGCGTGTACAGCCCCGCCACGGCCGCTGCCGCGTAGACCAACCACCCGTGCCAGGCCCGCTGGTCCAGCGCCCGCAGCAGCAGGTAGGTCGATAGGATGCCGCACAGGGTCAGGAGCGCGTACATGCGCGCTTCCTGGGCGTACCANNGCGCGTACGCCGACAGCCCGAGCAGCAGCGCCGCCGATAGCCCGATGATGCCGGATGGGTTGCCGGCGCCGGTGGGCAGGTTGCGCAGGGCACGCCGGGCCAGCGGCAGCATCAGGGCCACGCTGAGCAGCCCGGCCACCACCGACGGCAGGCGGGCAATGAACTCACCCGCGGCGCCGTGCAGCGCCTGGCTGCCAGACAAAAACCGGATGGTAACGTGCAGCAACAGATAGTAGAGCGGCGGATGCGTGTCCGCGGCCGCCTCCTGCACGACCTGCACGGCCGGCAGTTGGGCGTTAAAAATACTGCTGACTTCGTCCAGCCACAGCGACTCGGCGGTCAGGGCCGAACTGAACACCGCCCAGGCGATCCACAGGATGAGCACCATCCCCAGGCGATCGCGCCGGCGGGCGATTTGGGTTACCACTTGAGCAGGTTGATCTCGTCGACGTTGGTCGTGTCGCGGTGCCGGGTCAGGGCGATGACGATGGCCAGGCCAACCGCCACCTCGGCCGCGGCGACGGCCATGACCAGCATGACGAATACCTGCCCATCCAGTTGGCCAAACTGGTTGGCCAGGGCGACGAACGACAGGCTGACGGCGTTGAGCATCATCTCCACGCACATGAAGATGATCAGGGCGTTGCGTCGCACCAGCACACCGACGGCGCCCACAACGAACAGCAGACCGCTCAGAATCAGGTAAAAGTACGTTGGAACGATCACGTTATGACCTCGCTGGGCGGCGGCTGAGCGCGATGGCGCCGATGATGCCCACCAGGAGCAGCACCGACGTGATCTCGAATGGCAGCAGGTAGGACGTGAACAGCGCCTGACCGATGGCCTGGGCGCTGCCGCCGCCCGGCGCACCACTGGCGGCGGGGACTGTCGTGCTGAATATCACCTGGCCGATGACGAAGGCCAGCTCGATCAGCAGAATTGCACCGACGATCAGCGCCAGGTAACGGGTCCAGCGGCGCGAAGGGTCGGTCGTGTCGCTGATGCGCCAGCCCAGGAGCATGATCACGAACAGAAACAGGACCACGATCGCCCNCGCGTAAACGATGACCTGCACAACGGCCAGGAACTGGGCATTGGCTCNGACGTACATCACGGCCAGGGTGGCAAAGTTCAGCAGCAGGAACAGCGCGTTGTGCACCGGCTTGCGCGCCACGACGACACCGACCGCGGCGGCGGTAGCGACAAGGGCCAGTGGGATGAACAGAATAAACGACATAGGCCACCTACTGTAAAACTGTGACGACTCCCGAAGTCCTCGAACGGCCGTCGCTCAGGCATCCGGCCGGATGGCGACGTTGGGCCGGGCGGGTTCAACAGGTCCTGTTTGGTCAGCACCGCACCGCGGCGCTCGTAGACCGCCATCGAAAAATCGTGCCCCAACACAATGGCCTCGACCGGGCACGCTTCCTCACAGTCGCCGCAGAAGATGCAGCGCATAAAACTGATTTCGTAGACCCGCGTAACGTTCGCCGGGCGAATAGCGTTCCGCCTCCGTGTTTTCGGCCGCCTCCACCAGAATGGCGCCCGTGGGGCAGGTTGCCTCGCATAACGCACAGCCGATGCAGCGTTCCAGCCCATTTTCATAGCGGCGCAGGTAGTGGCGCGCCGAAAACGTGGATAGACCGGCACCGCCTGGTAGGGGGACTCGACGGTGATCGGTTTCTGAAACAGATACTTGAGGGTCGTACCCATCGCTTTGGCAATTTCGACGGTGCCTTGTACGGCGCTGCTGATCGTTGGCATGGCAAGTGTCCTAGACGCTACGATTATCCGAAAAAGACCTTCAAGACCGCCGTGATCGCCAGGTAAAGCAGCGACAGCGGCAGCAGAAACTTCCAGTTGAGTGCCATCAACTGGTCGAAACGNNGACGCGGCACGCTCGACCGCACCCAGATGAACACGAAGAGCAGAAAGACGATCTTGATGAACAGGTAGAACACACCCAAAATCGGAATCTGCTCGACGAACGGACCGCGCCAGCCGCCCAGGAAGAGCGTCGCCATCAACGCGCTGGACGTGATCATGTTGATGTATTCGGCCATGAAGAAGAGGGCGAACTTGATGCCGCCGTACTCGGTCTGGTAGCCGGCGACGGTTTCGTTTTCGGTCTCGGGCAGGTCGAACGGTGAGCGGTTGGTCTCGGCCAGGGCGGTGATGAAGAACGGGACGAAGGCCACCAGCGCCCAGAGGTACTGCCAGGCCGGCCGGGTGGCTTCGGTCATCTGCTGTAAATTGAGCGTGCCGGTAAAGATCAGAACGCTGGCCAGCAGAATGCCCATGGGCGGCTCGTAGCTGATCATCTGCGCGCCGGTACGCAGGGCGCCGAGGATGCCGTAGTTGTTGTTCGATGACCAACCGGCCAGGATCACCCCGTAGGTGCCCACGCCGGCAATCGCCAGCATGTAGAGCAGCCCAATGTCGACGCTCGCCACCGACAGGCTGATGGTGCGNNCCCCCAGGGTGATGGGCGGCCCCAGGGNGACCACGGCGAACGCCGCGAGTGCAGCGATCAATGCCAGGGCCGGCGCCAGCACGTAGACCCATTTTTCGACGTGCAGGGGAATGATCTCTTCTTTGAAGATCGCCTTGAGCGCGTCGGCCAACGGCTGCCCCAGTCCAAACCGCAGGGCCCGGTTGGGCCCCAGGCGCACCTGAAAACGCGCCACCAGCTTGCGCTCCATCCAGGTCAGATAGGCGAACCCCGTCAAGAGAACCAGGATCATGACCAGGCTTTTGACAGCCGGTATCAGGACCAAATCAACCCAATCCATGCCTCCCCGTTCTACCCAACCTTGACGTTGATCGTGGCTTTGTCGGCGAGCAGAACGCCGGCCGGCTCACCCACCTGGCCCCACGGCACCCAGGCCGTGCCCGGCCGCACCGATTCATCGCTGCGCACCACCAACGACACCTGGCCCTGCGGCGAACTGACCGTCGTCGTCTGGCCGTCGTTCAGCGCAAGCTGCTGCATGTCGTTCGGGTGCAGCCCCACGAACGGCGCCGGCGTCAGGTGCGCCACCGAATCGCTGGCGCGTAACAACGCGCCGCCGTCGAAGAGCCGCGTGCCGCTGACCAGGGCCAAGGGAAAGCGCCGTCATGGCCGGCCGTCCGTACCGTGACGGCCTGGAAGCGGCGGTTGGTNCGACGGTTTGACGCTGCCCGGCTGGCCCTGACTGCCCAGCGCATCCCACGACAGGTCTGCGTAGGCCGGCACGACGCGNNCGATTTCGGTCAGCACGGCGGACGCCGCGCTGTAGTCCCACACCGCGACCGGCGGGTGCTGGCTTTACCCTTGACCTTCTGCCCCTTGGTTTTGGCAGTCGCCGTTTCCACGGCGGGCTGCGGCCAGGCGCGCCAGGTGCAGCAGGATGGACCAGTCAGCCACTGCCTCACCGCGGGCGGTCGCCGGNNGAAGCACCCGCTGCATGCGCCCCTCCAGGTTGGTGTACGTGCCATCGGTCTCCATGAACGAAGACGCGGCTGGCAGAACCACGTCGGCCAGTTTGGCGGTGTCGCTCAGGAACAGGTCCTGCACCACCAGGAAGTCGAGCTGCGGCAGCGCGCGCGTGCCGCTGCTCTCAGCGGCCGGATCGGCGCCCATGACGTAGAGCGCCCGCACGCCGCCGGTCACCATCTGCGCGTAAGACAGACCCGGCTGGGTGGGTGGCGCTGCGCCCCAGACGCGTGTGAGGCGCTCACGCGCGCGCTNGTCCAACGGCTCGGGGCCGGGCAGCTGATTGGGCAGCAGGCCGACGTCACGCCCNNCCTGGCTGTTGGCCTCCAGGCCGACGAAGCCCAGGCGGTCGCCGTGCCCGCACGTGTACACCAGGTTCTGTAGCGCCGCCAGGATGGACTCGCCGTCGGGGCCACGGGTCAGCAGCGGGCCAAACAGGATGACCGGGTTTTTGGCCTGCACCAGCAGTTGCGCGGCCGCCTTGACGTCNNGTCCGCGCACGCCGGCCAGGGCGGTCACCGCATCGGGTTGCATCTCCTCGACCCAGCCGGCCAGTTGGGCAAAGTTGCCCACGCGGCGCAGCACACTCTCGTTGGCCCACTTGTTGGCCAGGATGGTGCGGATCAGGCCGTGCAGCAGGGCCGCCTCGCTGCCGGGGCGGTAACCCAGGTAACTGCCCGGGTAGCGTGTCAGTTCGATCTGGCGCGGGTGGGCAATCAGCAGTTTGACCCCACGTCGCCGCGCGCGTTTGATGTCCAGGTCCAGAATCGGCGCCTCTTCGGACGGGTCGAAACCGAACAGCACGATCGCGTCCGCCGTGGCCATTTGCCGAATCGCGGGGATACCGTGACTGGTGGCGGCCACCGCCGCGCCGTCGCGGTGATCGACGTTGTTCGTGCCGATGATGGTGCGCATGAACTTCTGCAGCAGGTAGTTGGCCTCATTGGGGAGCTTGGCCGATCCGATACCGCCCACGGCATCCGGTCCCTTGGCGCGACNGATCGCGCTCAGGCGCTCGGTGATCAGGCTCAACGCCTCTGGCCACGTGGCCGGCGCCAACTCACCGCCCCGTGTACGCCGTACCAGGGGCGTCATCAGGCGNNCATCGCTGTTGACATAATCTACAACGAAACGACCCTTGTCACAGATCCACTGGTCGTTGACCTCGACGTTCTCGCGTGCCATGACGCGCCGCAGACTGTTGTGGCGCACGTCGGCGCGTACGTTGCAGCCGACGGCGCAGTGTGTGCAGATCGTCTCGGTCGGTTCGATTCGCCAGGGGCGGAAGCGGAAACGTGCCACCCGGCTGGTCAGCGCACCGACCGGGCACAGATCGATGATGTTGCCCGACGTTTTGGCATCGACCGGCCGGTTGGGGAAAATATCGATGACCGACGCGCCNNGGCGCTCGAACAGGCCGAGCTGTGACTTGTCCTCCCACTCGTCCAGGTAGCGGATGCAGCGCCAGCAGAGAATACAGCGCTCCTGGTCCAGCAGGATGAAGTCGCTGATCGGGTAATTCTTCTTGAGGCGGCGCTTCGGCTCGATGAACTGGCTGGCGCNCGGCCCGTACTGGAAGGTCTGGTCTTGCAGCGGGCACTCGCCCCNCTTGTCGCAGATCGGACAATCGAGGGNGTGGTTGATCAGCAGGAAGGCCAGGGTTGCTTCCTGGGTGTCCTTGACCTGTTTGGTNNGCGTGCGTACGATCATGCCTTCGGCGACGGGCACGGTGCACGCCGTCTGCAGGCGCTGCCCGCGTGCGTCACCGATTTCGACCAGGCACATACGGCAGGCGCCCAGTGGGTCAAGCCGGGAGTGGGAGCAGAAAATCGGGATATCGATCCCGACGCTTTTTGCGGCGTCGACCACCAGGGTGCCGGCGGGTACCGATACAGGCCGCTCGTCGATGGTCAGGTTAACGTTTGTCATGGTTCGCTGTCTGCCTGTAACTCTCTGATCGTGACCTGTCTAGCGCTCCATCAGGGTAGCATTCCAGGCCTGCCGGCAACCGATCGCTGGTGGGTCACAATGATGACCGTAGCCATTGGTCCAACGGCATCGATGGCGATGTTCCAGNCCCAGTGATCCCCCTAGTCGGCTCGGCCCGGTCCTTCGATGGCCGGTAGATGGGCCGCAACGGCATGGCGGGCCGGGCCGAATCCGGGTTCTTGGCTTGAATGTAGGCCTCGAACTCGGGACGGAAGGTGTCCAGGTGACTCTGCAAGCCCCACACGGCGGCGTCGCCAAAGGGGCAGAATGACCGTCCACCGGCCACAAAATTGGTGATGCTCCGCGCCAGGTCCAAATCGGTGACCGTACCGTCGCCGGCCTCGACGCGCTGCAAAATCTTTTCCAACCAGAGTGTGCCCTCGCGGCACGGTGTACACTTGCCGCACGATTCCTCGCGGTAGAACGACAGGGTGCGCGAGGCCACTTCGACCAACGACTGCCCCTCACCGATGACGATGACGCCGGCCGAACCGAGCATCGAGCCGGCCGCCTGGACGCTCTCGTAGTCCAACGGCGTATCGAGCTGGTCGCCCTTGAGGAGCTTCATCGACAGCCNCCCGGNGACCACCGCCTTGATGGGCCGGTCGTCAGGCGTGCCGCCGCCGTAGGTGTAGATCAGCTCGTGCAGGGTTGTGCCGTGCGGCAGCTCATACAGGCCGGGCCGTTTGACCCAACCGCTGAGGCAGAAGATGCGGAAGCCGCTGCTCCGTTCGGTGCCGAACTGCTTGTACCAGTCGGCCCCGTGGCGCAGGATGTGCGGCACATTGCTGATCGTCTCGACGTTGTTGACGATCGTCGGTTTGCGGTAGACGCCTTCGACGGCGGGGAAGGGTGGTTTGAGTCGGGGATGCCCGCGTCCCCNCTCCAGCGAGGTCAGCAGTGCGGTCTCTTCGCCGCACTCGTAGGCGCCGGCGCCGCGGTGGACGATGATGTTGAGTTCGTTCTGTGTGCCAAAGATGCCACGCCCCAGGAACCCCTGCGCTTTGGCCTCATCAATCGCCGCGAGCAGGCNGCGTGNCGCGAAGTAATACTCACCCCGAATATAAATGAAGGCCAATTTGGATTCGATCGCGTAACTGGCCAGGATGATCCCCTCGATCGNCTGGTGCGGGTCGTACTCCATGATCATCCGGTCTTTGAAGGTGCCCGGCTCCGACTCATCGGCGTTGACGACCAGGTAACGCGGATAGACGCCCTTGGGCAGGAAGCTCCACTTCGTACCCGCAGGAAAGCCGGCGCCACCACGGCCGCGCACGTTGGCCGCCTTGACCTCTTCCAACACCTCGATCGGGGTTTTGGTCGTCAGCGCCGTGCGCGCGCCGTAACCGCCGCCGGCCACATACACGGCCAGGGTGTGTGAGTCGGGCTTATCGACGTTGGCCAGCAGGTAGCGCGGCTCCATACCGCCGTNGCGTGTAGGGCCAACCGGCCAGCGCTCACAGGTCTCGAAGCCCTGCCCGGAGGCGATCAGGTCGAGGGCCTGCTCGATTTTGGTGGGTGCGTCCAGCTCTTCTGAAATATCGACCTTGCCGGTGGCCCGTTCGGTCGCCATGAACATGGGCGCGGTGCCGCATGACCCCAGGCACTCCATATGATCGAGGGTGAACTTGCCGTCGGCCGTTGTTTCGCCGTAATCGATCCCCAGTTTGGCCTTAAGTTCCGTGGCGCAGGTGCGCGCGCGCAGCATACACGGCACGTTGGTGCATACCTCGAGGTGATACTCGCCCACCGGTTCCAGATGCAGCATCGTGTAGAAGGAGGCAATCTTTTTGACCTCGGCCGCGGTCATATCGAACAACTCTGCCACGTCGCTCAACGCGGCGGGCGGCAAATAGCCCACCTCACGCTGCGCCACGTGCAGCGCCGGCACCAGGGCCGACCGCCCCTGTGGATAACGGGCGATGATCTCTCTGATCTCGCTCTTCGCGCTCTCTGACAGCACGTCCCTCTCCCTCTGGCTTCCAAGCCAGCGTGACAACCGTACCCCTTAACCCCGGAACCCCATCACCGATCCACATCCCCCAACACCGGGTCCAACGTCCCAACGCACGTCACCAGGTCGGCGATCATGCGTCCGCGTGCCATGTGGTCCAGCGCCTGCATGTTGACGAATGACGGCCCGCGGATGTGCAGCCGGTACGGTTTGGGTCCGCCGTCGGATTTGATGAAATAGCCGTGTTCACCCTTGGGCGACTCGGTGGTCGCATAAATCTCACNCCGGGGTACGTGGAAACCCTCGGTCACCAGCTTGAAGTGGTGAATGAGCGACTCCATGCTGATGTCCAGTTCCTCGCGGGGCGGCAGGGCCACTTTACGGTCGTTGGTTTNTGTAGGGCCGTCAGGCAGGTTGTCGACCGCCTGTTGGATGATGCGCAGGCTCTGGCGCATTTCGGCAATGCGCACCAGGAAGCGACCGTAACTGTCGCAGGAATCCGAGGTTGGCACCTCGAAGTCATAATTCTCGTAACCGCAGTAAGGACGGGCCTTGCGCACGTCGTACTTAACGCCGCTGCCGCGCAGNNACCGACCGGTGCAACTGAGGGCAATCGCCACCTTGGGCGGGAGGATGCCCACACCCTGCGTGCGGGCTTTCCACACCGGGCTAACGGTCAGTAAACGTTCATACTCGTCGAGGCGTTTAGGCATCCACGACAGGAAGTCACGCACACGGGGTATGAAGGCCGGCGGCAGATCGCGCCAGAGTCCACCAACCCGAATGTAGGACGTGGTCAGACGCCCACCGCTGGTCATCTCGAACAGGTCGAGGATAATTTCGCGCTCACGGAAAGCGTACATCAGGAACGACATACTCGGGCCGGACAGGTCGAGCACGTGCGTGCCCATACCCAGGAGGTGGGCGGCGATGCGCTGCTCGGCCATGATCACCCGAACCGCCTGTACGCGGGCGGGCATCTCCAGCCCCAGCAGACCTTCCACGGCCAGCACGTACGCCAGGTTGTTGTTCATCGACGCCGTGTAGTCCATGCGGTCGGTATAGAAGACGAAGTCTTTGTAGCGCTTGGACTCGCCCGATTNTTCGAACCCCGAGTGCAGATAACCGACGTCGGGCACGACGCGTACCACCGTCTCACCGTCGAGTTCGACGATCAGGCGCAGCACACCGTGGGTGCTGGGGTGGTGNNTACCCATGTTGAGGACCATGTATTTGGAGGAATCCATGCCTTTGGGCAGCGTGGGCGGCAGTGATTCGGCCGGCAGGATCTGCTTTCCCAGGCTGGCAAACTCTGGTTCGTTCCAGGTGACGGTGAAGCGCACGTTTTCGCCGCCGATGGGGTAGTCCTTGCGCAGCGGGTGGCCCTGCCAGTCGTCGGGCATGAGAATGCGGCGCAGGTCGGGGTGCCNCTCGTAGCGGATACCGAGCAGGTCGTAGGTCTCGCGCTCCAGCCAGTTGGCGCCCGGCCACAGCGGGGTGAGGCTGGGCACNNGCGGGGCATCACCGCCCGGCGCCGGGACCCGCAGACGCAGCTTACGGTTGTGCGCCGTGTCGTACAGCTGCCAGATCGCGGTGAAGCGCGGCTCGTCGTGCAGCCACAGGCCGTCGATTGCCGTCACATCGGTCATCATATCGAACTGGTGCGCATCACGCAGGGTGCGCGCAACCGCCAGCAGTTGATCGTGCCGAACCGTGATGGCCGGGTCGCCCGGTGTCTGTTCCGTCGCGTCGAGTATCGCGGCGCTAAACGTGTCGCGCAGCGACTCGATGACATCGTGATGGGTGGTCGTTACAGCATCCATGACGCTCCGCCTGGGCCGATCTCAGGCCTTGACCCGTTCGTCCGCGCCGGGCGCGGCTGGGGTTTAAAATCGGCAAATTTTGCGCGGTCGATCTTTTCTTGCAGTTTGGTCAGGGCGAACAGCAGGGCCTCGCCGCGGTGGGCAGCCCGGGACGTAGACATCGACCGGGATGATTTTGTCGACGCCCTGGACGATGGCGTAATTACTGAACGGGCCGCCGGCCGAGGCACAGATCCCCATCGCAATGACCCACTTCGGCTCCAACATCTGGTCGTAGAGACGTTTGACGACGGGGGCCATCTTATAGGACACCCGTCCAGAGACGATCATCAGGTCGGCCTGGCGGGGTGACGCGCGGAAGAGCCGGAGCCAAAGCGGGCGATATCGTGGCGCGACACACCGGTGTCGATCATTTCCATCGCACAGCAGGCCAGACCAAACAGCAGGGCCAGACCGAGTTCCTACGCCCCCAGTTGACGGCCTTTTCCAGTGTCGTGGTAATGACCGAATCTTCAGGCAGTGTACTCTCGAGTCCCATACCTCACCTCACACAATACCCGGCTACCATTCCAGTGCGCCTTTTTCCACACGTACACATAACCGATGAGCAAGATCAAGAGAAAGACACCCATCTCGATCAAGCCAAAGACGCGCAGCTGGCCCAGGATCACCGCCCAGGGGTAGAGAAATACGATTTCGATATCGAACAGGATGAAGAGCACGGCGACCACGTAATACTGGACGGGATAACGGCGTCGTGCATCGTGGAACGGGATGATACCCGATTCGTAGGGGAGAGTTTCGTTTGTGTTGGGCGCTTTGGCCCCAGGACCGAGGGGACAATCACGGCAATCGCCGCGAACGCGGCCGCGACGACAAAAGCACAAGCAACGGTAGATAGTCCAGCGACACTCATTCCTCCCGACTGAGTAATTGCGGACACTGCATTGTGTCTCGTTGGCGTATGGTGGTGCAAGAGACAGGCTGGCGCGCCACGTAAGACTCGGAAGACGGGTACTTCGTTCAGTTTGTCACGACCAAGATTTTAACACGAGCACGGGGACTTGTCAATCAAGGGGTAGTAGCCTGGGGTTCGTTTCAGGGTGGGTGCAAGACTTTTCATTTGAAATGTCCTATGCTATAATCGCGCTAGTTGTCACAAAGGCCGCACCCGTCAGCGGTGCTGCGTGACGCCGTCGTTCAAAGTCACTCATGCCGTTCACTCCCCACCCTGTGAGGCGCCTATGAATGTTCTCGAGAACTACGCGTTTATTGGTATCCTCGTGGCTGTTGGCATCGGATTCCCAATTGTGGGCCTGCTGGTGGCGTGGATTTTGCGCCCCAAGAAGCCAAACCCCATCAAACAATCCACGTATGAGTGTGGTATCGAAACCATGGGTGACACCTGGGTGCAGTTCAAAGCCCAGTACTACCTGTTCGCCCTGATTTTTGTGATCTTCGATATCGAAGCGGTGTTCCTGTTCCCTGGGCGGTCGCTTATGGCTCCCTGGAGCTTTACGCACTGCTGGAAGTTGTCATCTTCGTACTGATTCTGTTTGGTGGGCTGATCTACGCCTGGCGTAAGCAAGCATTGGAGTGGCAGTAATCATGCAAACTCTCCTCGATCCTGGGCAGTGGAATCAGTGGTTGCAGGGCGTCCTGGTGGGGTGGGGTATCCCGGCGGGACTGGCCACCTTCATTCGTTTGGCGATAGAGGCCACCGCAATCCTGATCTTCGCCCTCACCATGGTGCTGGGTTTGATTTGGCTGGAACGGAAGGTTGCGGCCCGCATCCAGGACCGCCTGGGTCCCAACCGNTCAGGGCCGTACGGCCTCTTGCAGACGGTGGCCGACGCCATGAAGCTGCTCGGTAAAGAAGACATTACGCCGTCCACCGCCGATAAGTTGAGCTTCAACCTGGCGCCAGTTTTGGCCGTGTTCACCGTCATCATGCTCTTCGGTGTCATTCCCTTCGCCAATGGTCTGGTCGGCGCCGACCTGAATGTGGCCGCCCTCTACATCGTGGCCCTTGGCTCGATCGGCATCATGGCGATCCTGATGGCCGGCTGGGCCNNCAACAACAAGTACGCGCTGTTGGGTGGATTCCGCGTGGTGGCGCAACTGTTGAGCTACGAAGTGCCCATGATCCTGGCCATCCTGACCGTTGTGCTCGGCGCGGGCACGATGTCGCTCAACGGCATCGTCAAACAGCAGGGCAGCCTGTTCGGTTTTGGGTGGTACGCTTTCGTGATGCCGCTGACCTTCTTGATCTACTTCATCGCCGCCCTGGCCGAAGGCGAACGCACNCCCTTCGACCTGCTGGAGGCCGAATCGGAGATCGTGTCGGGTTATAACGTCGAATACAGCGGCATGAAGTTCGCCTGGTTCTACCTGGGCTTTTTCCTGAACACCTTCATCTTAAGCAGTATTGCTGCCACCCTCTTTCTNGGGGGCTGGCAGGGTCCGTTCGTCAACCAGGTGCCGCTGCTGGGTGTGGTATATTTCGGCATCAAAGTCCTGTTCATCATGTACCTCAACATGTGGGTGCGCNNGACCTTCCCACGGTTGCGCATCGACCAGATGATGAACCTGGCCTGGAAAGTGCTGGTACCCCTGGCCCTGCTCAGCGTGCTCATGGTTGCCGTTGCGGTCAAACTNACCCGGCGGGCCGTGGTGCAGTCCGTGGCCTTGTTGGTCATGCAGCTGGCCGGGATTGTGGTGGGTCTGGGGGTAATCGGGCGTAGCCTGCGTCTGGCGGCGGCCGCGGGCAGCAAGTCGCGGCCCCGGCCGTTCATGAACCTGGCACTGCCTGACCCGGCCACCGGTTGAGTCATCCAACCTGCGGAGGAGGATATTGATGCCCAGCATCCCCATCCCGTTGCCTTCCGTGCCTCAGGCGATCTTTCTGGGCCTGGCGACGTTCGTTCTGTTGACCGGCCTGCTTGCGGTCGTCCTGCGCAACCTCTTTCATTCGGCCCTCTTTTTGACGGCGGCGTTNTTTGGCATTGCTGCAATCTATGCGCTTTTGGAAGCCGAATTCCTGGCGGTCGTCCAGATTCTGGTTTACATCGGCGCGATTGCGACGCTGATCATCTTTGCCATCATGCTGAGCCGCGGGATTGCCAGCCAGGCCGGCCGGCTGAATGCGCAGTGGAGCGCGGTGGCGATTGGCGCTTTCGCCCTGTTTTTGGTCCTGACAATGATTACCGGCAGAGTGACGTGGTTGACGGGCAGCGAAAACCCGCCAGCCGACGGCATCGCACGCATTGGCACCGAACTGGTGACGTCCTACGTGGTGCCTTTCGAGATCGCATCGGTTCTTCTGCTGGTGGCGCTGGTTGGTTCCATCATGATTGCCCGTGAGCGTGAATGAGGAGGTGGCATGGTTCCTTTGTCCTGGTACCTGATGCTGTCCGCGGCGCTGTTTGCCATCGGCCTGTTCGGCGCCCTGGCCCGCCGCAACGCGGTGGGCGTGCTGATTGGTATCGGTTTCATGCTCAACGCGGCCAACATCAACTTTATCGCGTTCTGGCGCTACGGTAACCCGTTGTTAATGACCGGGCAAATCTTTGCCATCTTTGTCATTACGGTCGCCGCAGCCGAAGCGGCGGTTGGTCTGGCCCTGTTCATTGCGATCTACCGTCTGCGCGGTACCGTCAACCTGGAGGAGGTCGACCTGCTGCAAGGCTAAGGCGTGCGCCGCCAGCCGTGCGACCGGTCGCAGGATCTATCGATGCCCAAGGCCAGACCCACTACCACACCCGCTGATTACGATACCCTGTACGAGCAGGCAGTCGGATACCTGCACAAAGGGGCGTACAAACGTGCCGCACGCATTTTGCATGCTCTGGAGACGGCGCAGCCCGGCTTTCGCGACGCGGCCGCGCTGTCCAAAATTGCCGACGAAGGCGCACGTGCGCAGACGTTCGTGCAGTGGTTTCAGCACTGTTCATGCTCGTGGTGGTATCTGTGGTCTGGCTGATCTGGCAGCCCAACGATTTGTGGGTGCTGGTCATTGGGGCCCTGGCGCTTTTACTGGGCATTCTCCTGGCCCAACAGGTCTATGCCCGCTTCTTGAGTCCACAGCGCCTGGGACAAAAGTAGGCTATCATCGGAAGTCGAGGTTGTGCATGCTCAATCTCTCGTGGCTGATACCCGTTATTCCACTCCTGGCGTTTGCCATCATCATCCTGGTGACCAACCACGGTGAACGGCGGGCCTCCGTACGTGCCAAGTTCCTGAGCTCGACGGTGGCCATCGTGGCGATGGCGATTACCTGGCTGTTCTCACTCGTCACGATCACGATCCCCGTGCTGGCTAACTACCACGATTTCGCCGAACGCACGTTCAACGAAACGTACCTGTATATCCCAACCGGCAACACGACGTTCGGCTATTTCGGTATCCTGATCGACCCCTTGACGGCGGTGATGCTGTTCATGGTGCCGCTGGTCTGTTTGATGATCTTCATCTACGCCCGTGGGTACATGTCCTGGCCTCATCACCTGGACGCGTCCCGTGAATACCCCGATCAGGATGANAGCCTCCAGGGTTTCGACCCACGTTACAGCCGCTTCTTTGCCTATGTGTCACTGTTTGCGTCNGGCATGTTGGGGGTGGTGCTGGCCAACAACCTGTTCATGCTCTTCGTATTCTGGGAAATCATGGGTCTCTGCTCGTACCTGCTGATTTCGTTCTGGTTCGAGAAGAAGTACTGGGACCCCAACCAGATCACACCCAAAGGGGCCGGCCTCAAGGCGTTTCTCACCNNACGCATTGGCGATGTGATCATGTTCAGCGGCATGGCGCTGCTGTTTGTGGCGGCCGGCACCCTGAACTTCNNTGAAGACATCTTCCGCAATCCGGAGATGATGCACCAACTGTCCACTACGGTGCTGCCCGGTTTGGGAATCACGTGGGCCGCGCTGATTGCCTTCCTCATTTTCTGGGGCGCCATCGGCAAATCGGCCCAGTTNCCCCTGCACGTCTGGTTGCCCGACGCCATGGAAGGCCCGACCCCGGTCAGCGCGCTGATCCACGCCGCCACGATGGTGTCGGCCGGCGTCTACCTGATCATCCGTATGTTCCCCCTGTTCCAGGCGGCGTCCGAGACAGCGCCCTGGGTATTGCATTTCGTGGCCCTCATCGGTGCGTTCACAGCCATCTTTGCTGCCACGATCGCGGTGGCGCAGAATGATATCAAGCGGGCCCTGGCCTACTCTACCATCAGCCAGCTCGGCTACATGTTTGCCGCGCTGGGGATGGGGGCCTACGTGGCCGCCACCTTCCACCTGATCACGCACGCCTTCTTCAAGGCGCTGCTCTTCCTCGGGCCGGGCGGTCATTCANNCGCCGTAGAGCACGGCGAACACGAGGCGCATCTGGCGCATGGTACGACCAACCACCAGGCTGAGGCCCACGGCCACAACGGTCATGACCACGGACAGGCCGACGGCCCGCCGTTCGACCCGCAGGACATGATGAACATGGGCGGCCTCTGGGGGCGCATTCCGCGGGTGGGCTGGACGTTCCTCATCGGTGGCCTGGCCCTGGCGGGGTTCCCGCTCTTCACGTCAGGCTTCTGGAGCAAGGACGAGATTCTCACCTCGGCCTGGAGCCTCAATAAACTGGTGTTCTGGACGCTGGCGGTGGCCGCGCTGCTGACGGCCTTCTATACTGGCCGCCAGATCTTCCTGACTTTCACCGGTAAACCGCGTTCGGAAGCCGCGGCCCTGGCGGGCATTCCACAGAAACTGCCGCGCTCCGGTCTGCGTATGGCTGGTCTGATGACCTGGCCGCTCATCATCCTCGCGGTGTTTGCCCTGATCAACGGTTATGTCGGGGTGCACGAGGACTTCCCGCTGCTGGGCCAGCTGGGCAACACCTTCGAGCACTGGATCGGTACGCTGGAGCACGCCCTGCTCGGCCATTCTTTTGTGCCGGAGTTCACCTGGTTCGTCGTGGCCATGTCGTTCCTGGTGTCGTTGGGTGGACTCAGGCTGGCCTGGCTGGTATACGGCCGCCGCCCGCTGGCGGCGGGTCAGGTCGACCCTGTCAAANNCGTGCGCTGCCCCATCTGGACTGTGCTCAACCGCAAGTACTACTTCGACGAAATATACCAGGCCATCTTCATCGGCCCCGCGGTGGCCATCGCCCAGTTCTTCGCCCGCTTTGATCGCGGTGTGATCGACGGCATTGTCAACGGGATCGGCCGTGCGTGGCGCTGGATCGCTAACGCCCTGCGTTCCTTCCTCGACGAGCCGATCATCGATGGTTTGGTAAACGGTGTGGGGGTCGTTACGGGGTGGCTGGGTGGCGCCGTGCGTCGTATTCAAACGGGCCAGGGCCAGAGTTACCTGCTGTTCGCCGTGCTGACCATTCTGCTGGTGCTCGGTTTTTACCTGTACACCTGACAGACGGACAGGTGAGATTGCCGCAGCACCAGTGCCGGTGCAGGGTAGTTGTTCGGTGGCGTTATCGCTGAAAATGAGGCAGTTGGCTGATTTGTTGAGGAGGCAGGTTACATGTCTTTTCCGTTATTGACGATCATCACGTTCGTGCCACTTCTGGGAGCGGTGGTTGTGCTACTACTGCCCAAGAACAATGAGCGCCTGATCAAACAGTGGGCGGTGGCAATCAGCATTGTACCCCTGCTGTTGTCCATTTACCTGTGGTTTGCCTACAACCAGACGAGCGGCGGTTACCAGTTCGCGGAACAGATTCCCTGGATTCCNGCAACTGGGGCCTCCTACCACATGGGCGTGGATGGCTTGAGCGTACCCTTGATCTTCCTGACCACATTGCTGACCACGCTGGGTCTCTGGTACTCGATGCGGGTGATCAAGGTGCGAGTCCGTGAGTTTTTCCTGTTGTTCCTCCTGCTCGAAATGGGTATGCTCGGCGTCTTCGTGGCTTTGGACTTCGTGCTCTTTTACGTCTTCTGGGAGATTGGCCTGGTGCCGATGTATTTCCTGATTGCGATTTGGGGCCAGCCCAGCGACCGTCCCCAGTACGCCGCCATCAAGTTCTTCCTCTACACGCTGGTTGGATCAGTGGCGATGCTGCTGGCCATCCTGGGCATCTACTTCGCCACCGGCACGTTCGACATCGTGCGNCGGCCGAGNTTGAAGCCCTTTGCCAACGACATCGTCCTGGGCAGCCTGGCCTTCTGGGCGTTCTTCCTGGCGTTTGCGATCAAGGTGCCCAGTTTCCCGTTCCACACCTGGTTGCCCGACGCCCACACCGCGGCGCCCACGGCCGGCTCGGTCATTCTGGCCGGTGTACTGCTGAAGCTGGGCGCCTATGGTTTCCTGCGCATCGTACTGCCGACCTTCCCCAATGCCTTNCAAGCAGTGGGCCTCGTCGTCGTGGCCCTGGGCGTGATCAGCATCATCTACGGCGCGCTGGTCTCGATGGCGCAGTGGGACTTGAAACGCCTGATCGCTTATTCGTCGGTGAGCCACATGGGCTATGTGATGTTGGGCATTGGCGCGGCGGCCGCCGGCATCGGCATGACGAACGCGGGGACCTTCGACAGCCAGGCCATGGCCATCAACGGCGCCGCGCTGCAAATGTTCAACCACGGCATCATTACGGGTGGTCTGTTCTTCCTGGTCGGTATCATCTATGAACGCTCTCACACGCGGCAAGCGGTTTGGCGGCTTGGGGCCAAGATGCCCTACTTCTACGGTATCATGCTCGTCACGGCCTTCGCATCGCTCGGCCTGCCGGGTCTGGCCGGCTTCTGGAGTGAGTTCATCGTATTCCGCGGCGCNGTCGACATCGTCAAGGTGTACGCCGCCATCGGTGTGATCGGCATTGTCTTCACCGCCGCGTACATCCTGTGGAAGATCGTGCAGTACCTCTTCCTGGGCGAGTACGATGAACACCGGATCGACCACTGGACCGATCTCGATACCTGGCAAGACACGCACGACCCCGTCGATATGGCGCGGTTCGAGAAGATCACAATGTGGCCGTTGGTGGCCTTCATGGTGCTGTTTGGTATTTTCCCAACGCCGCTGCTGAATTTCTTCAACCTGGCGTCAACCGAACTGCTCAAGCGGCTGTAAACCGGAAGGGAGCATGATCCTGTGAATGTTCTGCTGCTCCTGGCACCTGGCCATACTCTTTACCTTTGGGCTGATCGTCTTTGTGCTCGATCTGGTTCGACGGGATGAGGCGCCGCCGGCCCTGTTGCAGGGCCTGACCCTGGCCGGCCTGACGGCCGCCCTGGTGGCCTGTGTGCCACTGCTAGGGCAAAACCAGGTCGTTCTCGATATGCTGGTGGTCGACGGGCTGTCCGTCTTCTTCATGATGACCATCCTCATCGCCATGATCCTGGTGGTGCTGTCGGCCGGCGACTATATCGCGTCCCGCAGCCGGCACCGGGGAGAGTTTTATGCGGCCCTGCTTGCGGCGACCCTCGCGATGATGGTGGCGGTCAGTGCCAACAACCTGGTGCTGATCTACCTGGGTATGGAATTCCTCAGCATCACGTCATACATCCTGGCTGGTTTCCTGCGCAATGACGTACGCTCCAACGAGGCGGCCATCAAATACTTCCTCTACGGTTCGGTGGCCTCGNNTGTGATGCTCTACGGCTTCTCGCTGCTCTACGGGGCCACNGGGGGTATCTACCTGACCGACCTTGCGCAGGTTTTCCAACCGGACAGCGGCGTCAGCCTGGCCCTGGGCCTGCCAGCCCTCGTCCTGATCATCACCGGCTTTGGCTTCAAAGCCAGCCTGGTCCCGTTCCACCAGTGGGCGCCCGATGCCTACGATGGGGCGCCAACGCCAGTTACCGCGTTTCTTTCGACTGCCTCCAAAGCAACCGGTTTTGCGCTGTTGATCCGCACCCTGGCGATCGGCTTTCCGGGCCTGCAGCCCGAGTGGACGAACGGCCTGGCCGTGCTGGCCATGGTCAGCATGACCATCGGTAACCTGGCCGCGCTGCGCCAGACCAACGTCAAGCGCCTGCTGGCCTATTCCAGCATCGCACAGGCCGGCTACATCCTCATCGGCCTGGCCACACCGGCCACGAGCGGCGGCCCGTTTACCGGCATCAACGCGGTGCTGATCTATCTGTTCGCCTACATCTTCACCAACGTNGGNGCGTTCGTGACCGTGGCGGCCGTGGAACAGGCGACCGGCAGCGTCGAACTCAAAGACTGGTCGGGTCTGGTACGTCGCCAGCCATTCCTGACCCTCGTGATGCTGATTTTCCTGCTCTCCCTGGTCGGCATACCGCCTACCGCCGGCTTCATTGGCAAATTCTTCGTCTTCGGCTCGGCTATCCAGGTGCAGCAGTACCTGCTGGCCCTGGTCGCGCTGATCAATGCGGTGATCGCCGCGTTCTACTACTTGAACGTCGTGCGCTACATGTTCTTCGAGCCAGCTGGAGACCTGCCCGCCTTCAAGGTCGATCGTGCGGTGCAGGTCGTCCTCGTGGTGGCGGTGGTCATGACCCTGCTGATCGGCCTGGTCCCTGGGCCGATCATCCAGTGGGCCACGGATGCCGCCGCACCGATGCTGGCGCTGCTGTAGGCCGCGCTGGGGACGGCAGTCACTCCCCACTGAGGCCCTGCACCTTGCAGAACCAGGTGCAGACCGAAGCGAGGCTTGTACACACGAGACCCACCCGGTAAGCAGGTTGCCGGGTGGGTTCCCTGTTTTTGCACCGGTTTTTGTAGTTATCGCCCCGGTCTGGTACAATCGGGCTGCCAACCCCGGCTGGCAGGATCGACGAACATTTGGAGGCCTCCGAGATATCTTGCGTCGCGACACGAACAATTATCGTCTTGAAATCATCTTTGCTGTTCTGGCGTTGTTCGGCGTGTTCTTGGTTGTGGTAGGGCCGGCCTGCAAGACACGGTTCTCAGTCGCCCAGAATCTGGTTAGCAGTGGTGCGACGGCCGCGCAGACGCTCGGCCAGCGGCTGGATCACTTCCTGATGAGCCAGTCGGTGTTCAACCTGCTCGGCATCGTGCTGATCGTGGGTGCGGTGGTCTTTTTGGTGTGGCGTGCCCGGTATCGCGCGATCCATTCGACGCACTGGGCGGCCAAGGCTTGCCCCACGTGCGGTGGTGAGCTGACGCGGGTTCCCCGCCACACCGCGACCGCATCGTCGCCGTTTTTCTTCCGGTGCGGCGTTATGCCTGCACCAACCCGGCCTGTGGCTGGCAGGGCCGGCGGATCAGCCGCGGCAAACGACGCAAGGACCGGACACACAGCAGCCGCTGATTACCGTTTTGCGGGAAACACCATGAAACTGACATCCCTGGCCTCTGTGCTGCGCATCGTGCAGCAGGTGAACCCCACGAAGCCGAGATCACGGACATCACGGCCGATTCGNNCCGGGTGGCGCCGGGTACACTGTTCGTTGCCGTGCCGGGCCTCCATGCCGATGGCCATGAGTATATCGCCGCAGCGGTGCAGCGGGGAGCCGTGGCGCTGGTCGGTGAACGCCCGCCTGAACTGCTGCCCGTANNCTCCAGACGCTACCCCCTGCCCTACTTCCAGGTCGAAAACAGCCGTGCGGCCCTGGCCTGGTTGGCCGCCGCCTGGTACCAGTTCCCGGCCCGGCGCCTGACCGTGGTNGGGGTGACCGGCACCGATGGCAAGACCACCACCAGCACCCTGGTTACCGCGATTCTGCGGACGGCCGGTCATGCCGTGGGTATGGTGACCACGGTGAGCGCCGACATCGACGGCCAGACGATCGACACCGGCCTGCACGTCACGACGCCCGATGCACCGGAGATGCAGCGCTTCCTGGCCCGCATGGTCGATGCCGGCTGTGAGATTGCCGTGATCGAGGCCACCTCGCACGGGCTGCACCAACGTCGGGTCGACGCCTGCGAATTCGACGTGGCAGCCGTGACCAACATCACCCACGAGCACCTCGACTACCACGGCTCGTGGGAGGCCTACGCNCGCGCCAAGAGCCGTCTCTTCCGCGAACTCAGCTACGCGGCGGACAAGCCCGGCGTGGACAAGGTGGCTGTGCTCAACGCCGACGATGCCAGCTTTCCGATGCTGACCGCGGTCCTGAACCAGGGCCGANNCCGACGTGTTGCGGCTGACGTACGGCTTGCACAGTGGGATCGTGCAGGCGAGTGGCATCGAACATGCGCCGACCACACCACGTTCGTGCTCGATCTCGGCCCGGCTGTACGTGAGTTTGGCCTGCCGACCGATCTGCATCAGATCCCCATTCGGACGTCGCTCATTGGCAACTTCAATGTCTACAACATTCTCGCCGCCGCGTGCGTGACGATGGCCTTGGGTGTGCGGCCGGAGCATGTACAGGAGGCGGTCGCGCAGTTCCCGGGCGTCCTGGGGCGCATGGAGCGCATCGACGAAGGGCAGCCCTTCCTGGCCGTGGTCGATTTTGCCCACTCGCCGGTTTCGCTGGCGCGNGCCCTGGAGACGGTACGNCCCCTGGTCGCGCCCGGCGGTCGCCTGATTACGGTGTTTGGCTCAGCCGGTGAGCGTGACCGGGCCAAACGCTACCTGATGGGTGCGGTGGGCGCCCAACTGGCCGACATCACCATCATCACGGCTGANGACCCGCGCACCGAATCGCTCACCGAAATTTCAGCCGAGATCGCACGTGGCTGCCAGGAAGCGGGCGGCGTCGAGGGTCAGAGCTTCTGGCGGGTGGACGATCGGCGCGAGGCGATTGCCTTTGCCTGCCGTTTGGCGCGGCCGGGTGACGTGGTGATTACCTGCGGCAAGGGGCATGAGCGGTCGATGTGTTATGGGACGACCGAAACGCCGTGGAACGAGCAGGAGGCGCTGCGCCTGGGGCTGCGGCGCGGCGCGGGCGCGGGGATGGGTGATGGGGGTTAGGGGATGGGGGATGGGGGATGGGGGATGGGGAGATGGGGAGATGGGGGATGGGGGTTAGGGGATGGGGAGATGGGGAGATGGGGGATGGGGAGGGTGTGCGTGGCTGCCGCTGGGTGGTAGGATGAGGAAGCTTCGCAGTGCTCGAGGAGCGCGGTAGGGGGCGTGCGGCGCGGTTGTGGGGTGGTGAAGCAGGTTGGTACCTGGGGATGCGGATCCCTCGATACCTTATCGGATTGGTGAAGCGGGTCGGCGCCTGGGGCGCCGGCTTTTGGTTCAACCTTGGATGGGGGCGCACGGCCAGTTGCTGCGCCGCCCGGCCGGCGCCTGGGGCGCCGGCTTTTGGTTCAACCTTGGATGGGGGCGCACGGCCAGTTGCTGCGCCGCCCAGTCGGCGCCTGGGGCGCCGGCTTTTGGTTCAACCTTGGATGGGGACGCACGGCCAGTTGCTGCGCCGCCCAGCCGGCGCCTGGGGCGCCGGCTTTTGGTTCAACCTTGGATGGGGGCGCATGGCCAGTTGCTGCGCCGCCCGGCCGGCGCCTGGGGCGCCGGCTTTTTGGTTCAACCTTGGATGGGGGCGCACGGCCAGTTGCTGCGCCGCCCGGCCGGCGCCTGGGGCGCTGGCTTTTGGTTCAGGCTGGTGTGGTCGCTGCGCTGAGTTCGGGGCTAAGCCGCAGTCGGCGCCTGGGATGCCGGCTTTTTGGTTCGGCCGGCTTCTCGATTCGCGGTCAGACCAGTTTGAGGTTGGGTAGCGCGTCCAGGTCCCAACGGCTGAGGCAGTCGGCCGACAGCCGGTAGTGGCCGGCGCTGGCGATCATGGCCGCGTTATCGGTGCAGAGCCAGATCGGCGGGATCGCGTGGGGAACCGGCAGGCGTGCACTGGCTGNACGGCGCANGCCGGCGTTGGCCGCGACGCCGCCGCACACGCAGACGTGGTGAACTTNCGTACGCTTCGACCGCGCCAGGACCTTGCTGACGAGCGCGCNGGCGACGGCGTCCTGGAAGCTGGCCGCCAGATCGGGCAGCGGCAGCGGTTGTCCGCTGGCTTCGAGGGTACGGGTCAGGCGCAGGGCTGCTGTCTTCAGCCCACTGAAGCTGAAATCGAAGCGGTGGTCCGCNNGCCGTGACGCAGGGCCGGGGCAGGCTGTATGCGCCCGCGTTGCCCCTTGCGCGGTTTTCTGCATGACTGGGCCGCCCGGATACCCCAAACCCCACAGCCGCGCAATTTTGTCGAACACCTCGCCTGCGGCGTCGTCCAGCGTCGCGCCCAGCCGNNCGTAGCGGCCGTGGTCGTGCATCAGGATCAGCTCGGTATGCCCACCGCTCACGATCAACACCAGGACGGGGAANNTACGGTCGGGGCGAGTTCGCGCCACCTCCAGCCAGTTGGAGTAGATGTGCCNCTCGAGGTGGTTGATGCCAATGAGCGGCCGGTTGTGGGCCCACGCCAGCCCCTTGGCCACGTTGACCCNCACCAGCAGCGAACCCGCCAGCCCCGGCCCGCAGGTGACCGCGATCGCGTCGAGGTCCTGCCAGGTCANCCGCGCCTCGGCCATGGCCTGTTCGATGACCGGTACGATCGTGAGCACGTGTTGGCGCGAGGCGANGCCAGNGAAGACGCCGCCGTACTGGCGGTGCAGGTCGATCTGCGAGGCCACCACGTTGGCCCGGATGTGACGCCCATCGGCCACTACGGCCGCGGCGGTCTCATCGCACGAAGTTTCGATGCCCAGGATCAAGGTTGTCATCAGGTATTTCCGTGGCCGCTATTGTACCTGTGGATTGCCAATTGGGCCAATGTGGCGGCAGCAATTCCAGATCTCACGCGTCGCGGCAAAGATGCCAACTTTTCAGAAAGTTGGCATCTTTGGGCCTGGAAGTCGAGGCTTTAGCTGGGTTTGGCCAACGTGGCGCGGGCGTCGCGACCCGGCTGAAGCCTCGACTCCGTGTCCGCAAAACTCAAATTTGGGACTGCTGATGTGGCGGTTGCCCGGAGATATGCCCGCCCGTGTGGGTGGATAAACACACCAGGTGAACTGGAATCTGCAGGTGTTTGCCGCGGCCAACCGCCGGGGCGTCGGTGCGGTGATTTTTGCAGCGGCCGCGGCCGTGCTACAATCGGTTGGCGAGTCTACCATATGGGGCGGAGGGAAAACATTGCGCGTATTGATCATTGGCGCNGGGGCGATTGGCGGTCTGGTCGGCGCACGCCTGGCGCAGGATGGGCACAGCGTTACCCTCGTGGGCCGGCCAGGCCTGGCCGCGGCGGTGCAGCAGCAGGGGTTGGTTCTCAAGGACAGCGCCGGCAACCGTACACGAACGGACCTGCCGGTGGTCACCGCACTGGCCGAAGCGCTGGCGCCGCCGGGCGGCTTCGACTGGGCGCTGTTGACCGTCAAGGGGTACGATACGGCGGCCATTGCCGCGCAACTGGCCGCCGCCGGCCCGCCTGACCTGCCGATCCTCGCGCTGCAGAACGGCGTGGGCAACGAGGAGACGCTGGCGGCTGCCCTGGGANNGGGGCGTGTACTTTCCGGCGCCATTACCACCGTGGTGTCGGTCCCTGCGCCAGGGGTGATCGAGGTGGCCAAGGCGGGTGAGGTCGTCGTCGCGCCGCTGTCCGGCGTCGGCGCCTGATCGCGCCAACGACCATAGCCGACATATTGACGCACGCCGGCCTGCGCGCCGTGTAACCCCGACTACCGTGCGCTGAAGTGGACCAAACTCCTGATGAACGAGCCAGCNAACGCCAGCTGTGCGATTCTCGGCTGGACGCCCAACCAGGTCTTTGCCGATGCCCGTCTGGCGGCGCTGGAGATTACGGCGTGGCGCGAGACGCTGGCCGTGATGCGGGTGCAGGGCATCCCTGCCATACGCCTCGGCGGTTACCCGTTTCCACCACTGGTACCGCTGATACGCGCGCCGCTGCCGCTGCTGCGGCGTGCGATGNNGCGCTTCGTCGTGGCCGGGCGTGGCAGTAAGATGCCGTCGCTGTACCTCGATCTGCAGGCCGGTAAAGGGCACAGCGAAGTGACGCACCTCAACGGTGCGGTGGCGCGGGCCGGTGAACGCGCNGGAATCGCCACACCCATCAACCGCCGGCTGTGGCAGGTGCTGCACGCAATCGTGGAAGGGCGTGAGGCGTGGGCGGATTGGCGCAATCGGCCGGAGCGCCTCTGGGCGGCGCAGTAGGCCGGGAGCACCAAGGCGCTGCTTCTCGGCTCAAGCCGTGGATCCGCGGCATCGGTTTGCTGGACGGTACTCCCTATTCAACAAAAACAAGATCCATGGCAGCGAAGGCCAGCTGCTCAGAGATCGAGTTCGCTTCCAACGCACACATCGCGCACACGGTGAGCGCCGAGGCGCCCGACCGTTCCAGGTGAAAGGCGCTGCTGTTGTAGCCGGCCCTTCGCCACCGTGCCCCGACAATACGCCCCATGACGACCCCTCGATTGCCGACCCTTCGGTCGAGTACCTCACTGAGCGTATCGACGAGTTCGGTCATGTGCATGAAACGGATCGCCTTTGACTTGGCTGGTAATTGGACACAAGAGTGTCAAACCGACTTTGGCGTTGCAGGTGAGCGACGATCACCCACTGTGGATCATATAGATTTTGTAACACTTGGTAAATGCCGCCATAGTTGAACAATCAACGTGCCAATTCCGACCAGAACTATACCAAGAATTTGTCCAGGGTTCAAAACNNCGTCTAGAAACAGCCATGCCAGTATTACAATCTGTGGCAACATCGTATTGTTGATGATGCTCGACTCAACCGCAGTAAGCGTTTTCAGGGTGTGATTCCACAGGGTAAATGCAACTGCGGTATTGACAACCGCGAGCCAGCCTATGATTAGCCATTGTATAAGGTTAAGATTGCCAAAGCCTTGAGTTGTTGCTCCGATGATCAATAAAAGCAAACCGCCAATGCCCATACTTATGGCTGTAACAAGAATGGGCGCTAAACCACTTTGATGATTAATCCTTCTCCCCAATAAGGACGCCCCTGAATTTGCCAGAACGCCGATAAGCGCAATTGTCAAACCAAGAATTTGCCCTGCGGGTATATTCAATGGAAGAAAATAGACGATTGCACCCACTGTCGATAGGATGACACCGCCCCATTGAACCATCGAAGGCGATTCGTCTTTAAGCAAGCCACTCAACAATGCAACAAAAATTGGCGAAAAACTGAGCAGTAAACTCAAAGTAGCCGCAGGTAAAAACAANNGGCTCACAAACTGCGCCCCTTGTGTCAGTGTGTAGAACACAATCCCAAGTAAAGCAAGTTGTTGCCATGTGACACGCGAAAAGGTGCGTAGTACTTTGCGGTGAGTTGGGCTGGCCAGTATAAATGGCAGTAAGCAAAGGAAAGCAATAGAATAACGCAAACCTGCGAAAGTAATAGGGGGCAGGCTGGATTTCAATCCAATCTTGACCAGTACCCAGGATGTTGACCACAAAANAGTTACGAACAAGGCTTGCAGTACGGCTTTGACGTGCAACTTTGAGGTCATCAGTTCACTATATGACAATTGTGCTGATTCGTGCAGCCAACATCAGCTATTGATGATGCGGAATCGTTGCGCCCATTCCCCCGCCCGACCCAGAAACACGAAACCCATGCGTCTGGCCCCTTCTGTGGCAGGATGTGCCGCGTAATTGCGCAGGAACATTCCGCTTGCGCGTCTCATTCCAACCTGCTCGTAAAATGGTTGCAGGTCTGGGTCACAAAGCAGGTCAACCATATCGTCAAATCCAACAGGAGGCGCTGCTCCGCCACCGGCCTGGCGTCGCCGGCCAGCACTTCCAGCAGTGGGGAGAGATCAGGCTGCAAGCCGCCGCCGTCCCACTCGGCCAGGTCCTCGTGCAGGCGCTGTTGGGCCAAAACGAGCAGTTCGACGTGGCCGTTCGTAGCAGGCGCTTCAACGCCTTATGCGCACTACCGCCAGCCAGGTGACAAGATCACACGTGAACTCATGTGCGTGTACTGAAAGCAACACTATGACTGCGCAGCCAGGCAGTGATTTGCTCGATGGATAGCTCCGAGCGCGCAACCTGCCGCGTAAAGCGCTCCAGCTCGGCATTGGAGGCCGTCAAACGCTGCCCATTACGCAGCAGGAACAGGCCCGCGGCTGTGATCCCNNAACGCTGGTTGCCATCCACGAAGGGCTGGTTGCGGATGAGGGAATCCATCAACGCCGCCGCCTTGTTGAAAATGTCGGGATAAAGATCTTCACCGCCGAAAGTGGCCCGGGGCCGAGCCACGGCCGACGCCAGCAGCGCCAGGTCGCGCAGGCCCGGACTGCCGCCGGTCTCGACGATCAGGCGCATGTGGATGAAGAGAACCTGCTCGACAGTCAGATAGCTCATGCCTTGGCCAGGGCTTCGAGGGCAGGGCGGTACTGATCGATGAACGCGCTGACCTGGCGGGCGAAGTCTTCGTCCACACCCTTGACCGCCACCTGCACCGGCGCAATGGTGATGACGCCGCGCTCCGGGTCGAAGGCGATGTCCACCTCAGCGCCTTCGACCAGATGGAGCGAGTCGAGCAGATCTTTGGGCAGGGAGACCACCATGCTGTTGCCGGTTTTGAAAATCTTGCGCACCATACGGTTGAACTCCTGGTAGCATCAAATGTCTATACACTGTAAGCACATTGCAGTTTACCATGCCGCAGAGCCGGTGACAAATATCGGGAACTGCCGCCGGCGAATCCAAATTTGGCGCGGCGTCGAGGCGCCGCGAAGCGCCCCGGAGCCGGCAGCCCGGCCCGTGGAGGACGATGGTGCGTCTGGGAAGGCGCCGCGCCCCTGCCGTTCCCCGCAGGCCGGGAGAGGGGATGCTAAAAGTGGTGTTTCGCGGCCGCTTTGCGGCCGCGAAACACCACTCACAGAGAGTTCCCCATGTCGGGCTGCGTTTACACGAACAGATTCTCTCCAGCAAACTATCTGGCGCGTCACACCCTGCTTCGATCAGGCGTGCGACCACACGGCCAGCGGGTTCCACAGGCGGGCCCCGCNGCGCACCCTATCGTCAACCACCCCTTGCCAATGGTCGTAGGGTTGGGGCGGTTGGTACTTCCCGCGGGCGGGGTCATACCTCCNCTCGACGCCGGTCAGCGAGAACATCGAACTGCTCGCGGCAGCCTTGACGCCATCGTCGGTGGCGCGCGAACCGATGAAGAAGTCGTTGCCCGGCCAGGAGACGTGGTCCCAGGCGACGAGGCTGTACAGGGCACAACCGGAGAAGTCGTCACCCTGCTCAGCATATGCGGTCGGATGGCAAAGTTGTGACTTCCNCTGATTCCCCGGAGCTCGAAGCGGGCGGATCATGAACGAAATCCCGTGAATCTCGCGGCGGTCGTTCTCACACTCGCTGTAGGGGTCGAAGTAGACGGCCTTCAGGTTCGGGAAGGAGGNGCCGTAGTCCGAGAGCAATCTCTCCAGGACGGCTTGCAGTCGGGCGCCGAGTTGACCCTGGAAGGGGCCGGCGAATTGCCCGCATCCGAGGCCGGGCGCCGTCACCAAGGCGGTCCGCGGCTTCCCTGCGTGCTGGTTGATGTAGCGGAGGGCCGGGAGCAGTCTGCGCCTGTAGAGCCCGTAGTACCCCTCCGTGGATAGTTGACCGCCGGTCGCCACCGTCTCATGCCAGTCCGCGGGCGTATGTCCCAGCCCGTTGCGCAGGAGAGNCCNCGGAGTGAACACGAGCACCCCTGAAAAAGGAAGCGCGTGTGGTTTCGGAGCGCCATGGTTCCCATCATCGAAGATGGTCACCGGTACGGCGATCGAGACGTCGCCCAACAGGCCGAGTTCGATCAGGGTCCAATCCGAGCCATCCCCGGCGACCGCGCTTTCGGCGTAGATCTGCGGTTGTTTGGTGTCGAACAGTCTTCCCAGAAGGTCGTGTGCCGTCATCGCTTGCAGGTCGGCGCCCTGGAGGCGGTCGTACAAAAGGCCCGGGCNTGTTTCCCCGGCTTGCAACTCCCGCAAGTAATCGGCGGCGCGAGTCGCGGTCTCCTCGGGGATGATGATGGCGTACCTCGGTTCGGCAGTTGTGGCTGAAGTTTGCATGGTCATCGACGCACCTTTGTTGGCTGAACGGTTTGCGTTACCTGCGTGTGGGCGGAGTGTGGATTCGCTCTGAGAGCAGGAAAAGCCCGAAGCCAGAAAAAGCCCAAAATGCCGCAGAATCCCACACGTCAGGTGCACGCTTTGTTGGGCGCGTTTCTTACGAGAACCTTGCTCTGCTTTCACGAATTGCGTCAAGAATATCAACTTTAGAAATTGNAAGTTTTATGCTTCGCACATCAAATGGCGAAGTTTTCGGAAGTTTTTCTGGGCGAATAATAAATACACGTCCATCACGACTTCTTAACTTGACTTGTCCTTCCATTAATGCTCTCTCTAGTAAAGCCGAAAGCCGCTCACGNNCTTCGGCATAAGAATAAGTAGTCATAGTAACACCTCAAGAACCTGAATTCCTTCTTGCTTGGCAATTTCAATCATATTTTGGTCAAGTGAAATTAATGGCAAGTTATGTTCAATTGCACACCGAAGAATATATGCGTCATAGGCGTAGATTTTATGATTACCTGCAAGTCGTACTGCTTCCTTCAAATCTATTTCCACAATTTCAAGCGAGATTTCTTGATAAACCTCAATGGCTTCGATGGCTTGTTCTAGAGTGATACGAGAACGCTTTAACATTGCCGAAAAAGCATTCCCAACTTCCCAATCAATAGAAGNGGGAGCAACAATAGTTGCGTCTTTCGTTAATTCAATCAATCTTGCTTTTTCTGCTTCGCCAGCGACCACTGCAATAATGGTTGATGTGTCAACAACGATTCTCATGAGATGTTTCCGTTTTTATTGAATTGTAACATGACGCCAGCGCCCAACTAGTGATTCACGGGAATGCCGGTCGTCTGATCCCACCACGCCGCTATTCTGTTTTTTGTCCCTCTGGCGGGGATATGCGGAATGCTCGCCGCATATTACCCCATAGCGGGGTTTTATGCGGATACCCCACTGTGCTGAAATGCAGATTGTGTAAACCTTAAAAACCGCTTTGCGGTCTTCATTACTGCGATTATATCTTCTCTCTCAGCCTCCGTCAAGTGCAAATAAGCGCAAAGCCTCACCCCAGGAAGCCGTTCAGAACAGATGGATGACGCCCGGTGACTCATGCCCTGGCTGTGATCTCCTCAAGTCCCCCTCCCCAGGAGATACCCATGCCCCGCAGTCGGTGAGGATGCCGCGGACGGGGGTGGCCGGCCCATCGATGTGGTCGAAATAGCCGCTCCGCCGACCATCACGCTTTGGCGGCCCGTTGGCGTCCAGCGCGCAAAGCGCAAATGACGCCAACCAGTGCTCGCCCATGTAGTCGCCCCCGGCCACGCCGACCAGGCCCGCCTCCAGGTGACGCCCGGCCGAGCGGGTTAGCGTCGCGCGCCGCGGGTCGCCCGAGGGCAGCGCGGCGGCGATGGCCCNCATGTGCCACGCCCGGCTCAGGTTCAGGCCGTCCAGGTGCGCCAGTTGGCCGTCGCTGCGGTCGGTGACGGTCGCGGGCGCCAGCAGGCCCGCCGGTTCCCCGCNGGCCAGGCCGGGCAGGAAGCGGTCGAGCCAGCCGGGGAACTCGCCGGCAGGCAGCACGCGGCGCATCAGATCCGCCTCGGCCAGGCACGGCGACAGGAAGTCGTTGCCGCCCGGCTCCCAACCGGCGGGGCAATCGCGGTCCGCGGCGTAGTAGTCCAGGCTGCGCTGCGCCACAAGGTCGCGCAACGCCGCGTGACCGGTCGCCGCGGCGTAATCCAGCGCGAAGGCCAGCCCGAACGCGGTGTTGGGGTGCGTGCCGGCGCGGATGGGGTAGGTCTGTTTGGGCAGGAAGTCGAGATAGCGCGTCACGATGGTCTCGGCCAGCGGCGCGAGCGCGACCGACCAGCGCCGGCCGTCGGGGTCGTCCCAGCCCAGCAGCGCCTCAGCGAGTTTCAGCAGCCACGCCCAGCCGTAGGTGCGCTCGAAACCGCGGCGGTCCGGGGCGCGGAAATAGGCGGCCTCCGCGGCCAGGTTCGCTTCGGTCAGGTTGGCCGCCAGCCNCGCGCGGATCGCCGCCGCCTCGGGCAGCCCGGGCGCNNGGCGGAGGAGGCTCACCAGCAGCCAGTGGCCGTGGACGGCGGAGTGCCAGTCGAAACAGCCGTAGAACGCCGGGTGCAGCGCCCGCGNGGTCGCGATATCGTCCGGGTCGGTGATGACGTGGGCCGGCTGATAGGGGTACTCGCGGCCGATGCAGCGCAGTGCCATGTCCGCGAAACGGCTCTCGAGGGTCGNGGGTGAGGGTGGGCATAGGGCATCCTCGGTAGCGTCTTCAAATGGGTTGGCGCGCCTATGATACCATATCGCCGCGTCACGGCAATTCCGAATGTGGGCGCTATGGAAGCGTCCTGAGCGGAGCACGGCGCAAGCGGCGCCGTGCGTAGTCGAAGGGCGCCTGCGCGAACGATGTGCCGCTCAACCGGGGCTTCTGCCATGGTGACGGACCGAACATGCGCACGGAGGGCCACTGGTTGACGCGAGTCTAATGCGGTCTGTCCTTGACCTGATTACGGATATTCCCCGGCAGTCGAGCCATCTGACGCTGAATCTGTTTGCTCAACCGGACCCTGTACCTCATGCCAAGGCATCCAGCGCCGCCAGGGCTCTTCGTCTGAGTCATACTCGAGTATGTCTTCTGGATGCCTGGTTCTGTACGCTTTTTCGCGTTCGATAAATGACCACAGCACGTCATCTTCACCTGCCGCGGCAATTCGCTCGCGTACAAATTCGGTGAAAGCCAGAACCATCTCCAGTTGAGGCAACGGCAACTGCGGCAGAATCTCTTCGATGCGCTGCAGCGTACTCTGTGTCCGCGTCATACTACCCTCCCGGGTGCGTAGGATTTCGCGGCTGGATTGTATCATTGACCTGGCTACCTGACAAGCATGTCATTACACGCTACGGGCCAGGGAGCAGGTGTGCAGGTCACAGCCTGTGCGAAGTGACCGACGCCGCTGCCTGGTGGAGGGTGCATCGGCGCGGCGGCACTGTGTGCTTCGCAGGCGCCGGCCGTGACGAGGGTGCTCGTCTCGGACTGACCGGCTGGCTGGGGCGGGCATGTTTACTTATGCCAATCACATCAAACTGTCGAAAATGCTATCCAGTTCCTGATCCGGTACGTCGAACACCGGCCCGTGGGGCGGCAGCGCTTCGGTGGTCATCCACTCCGGCAGGCGGTCATCGGCCGACGTGAAGCCAGCCCGACGGTTGAACTCACGCTCCAGCAGGATGGTCTCGCGCCCCAACTCACGTAGAATGTGATCGCCCACCTGCCACGCGTAGCGNNCGTTGAGCAGGTCGCGGATCGTCAGTGGGCTGGCGCCAAAACCAAAGCCGGCAAAAATGCAGGCGCCCAGTGTGTCGAAGCCAGCCATGTTGACCTGTACGTTGCGCGAAACCTTGGCCTGGCNCCGCGGGTCGCGATGGTCGATNNGCGCGCGGATCGTCAGGCCGGCCGTGTGGTCCGCACCCTGCGGAGAGGTCGCGTAGGTGACGCCGGTGCCCTTGATCGCCCGCGGGTCGTAGGCCGAGATCGCCTGGTTCTTGACAACGGGCACCCGCCGGACGCCCAGCACCCGCCCGGTAATCGCCGCGCCGTTACCCAGCACACGCCCCAGCGGCGTCAGCCGGCGAATCTCACCCATCAGGGCCAACGCCCGCTCACCGTCGCCAAACGACCACACACCGCCATCGGCGGCCACACCCAGCGCCGCGCCAATTTCGATCGAATCGGTTTNCAGGTCGTTGGCCTCCCAGTTCAGGCGGGCCACTGTGTCAAGGTCGTCAATCCCCAGGTTGGCGCCGAGCAGGCCGATCGTCTCGTATTCCAGGGGTGAAACGATGGCCTTGCCGTCCGGGCCGCCAAACACGTTCGAGCAGCGGATCGTACAGCCGGCCATGCAGGCGTGAGTCGTCTCACTCTCACCGCCGCGTACCAGCAGCGGCTCGCGCAACGTTTCCCCGCTGAGCGCTTCCGCCGCCTCGAACTCGCCGGCGCTGAAATTGCGTGTGGGTAACGCGCCGAATGCGTTGCACACCAGCGTCATCGCGGCCGTGCCGTAATCCGCGTACGAGCGGGTCTCATCGCTCGCGGCCAGGGCCCGGTTGAATTCCTGTTGCGCCTGGCGAAACGCGGCCAGGTCGGCAATCGGCGGCCGCGCCGGCGCTGGNNCATCGATGACAATCGCTTTNNGGCCTTTGCTGCCCATCACGGCGCCCAGGCCGCCGCGCGTNNTGATGCGTGACGGGACGCGATCCTTGTCCAGATTCTGGATACCCGAAGCCAGGAGGCCCACCTCGCCGCCAGGGCCGATCAGGGCGATGGCGGCCTTGTGCCCGTAACGTTCGATCAGACGCGGCGCGGCATCGTATACCCNCAGGCNCGCGCTCTCGTCGGCCGGCTCGAAACGGGCGCCGTCCGCGCTCAGGTGCAGGGTCCACCAGCCCGCCGTGGGTTGGTCTTCCACGATGAGCGCCTTGATTCCCAGGTGGGTCAGGGCCAGACCGGTGCGCCCGCCGGCGTTGCTCTCCTTGATGCCGCCGGTCAACGGGCNTTTGGCGCCGACCGAGATGCGGTCGCAGCTCGAAAGCATGTGGCCGACGAGCAGGCCGGGCGCAAAAACCAGCTTGTTGCGCGGCCCCAGGGGATCGCAGGTGGCATCGATTTCGTCCAGCAGGATGCGGGCCGCGAGGCCGCGGCCACCCAGGCGCTGCCAGGTGTCGGGCGTCGGTTCGCGCTGCAGGGATTGGGTACGAACATTGATGCGCCAGATGTCCATCTCGACGGCTCCTCGGTGACGGTATAGATCGGTGGGTGATCGAGTGGCGATTATACAAGTGAGCCGGGCGTTCGTCAAGACGGTTGGTTGGACCTGCTGAATGTTGGGCCAGCCCTTGACAGGTGATTTTGCGTGTGTTATAATCCACTTACTGACCGACCGGTTAGTAAGCGGATTGCGTGGAGGCGTTATGATCATTACCGATAACCGAACCCGAAACCGGGTTCTTCTCGTGCTCTTCCTCGGCGTGCTGATGGGCGCGCTCGATATCGCCATTGTGGGGCCGGCGCTGCACTCGATCAAGGCCACCTTCGGGGTAAACGACCGTCTGCTCGCCTGGACCTTTGCCATCTACGTGCTTTTCAACCTGATCGGCACCCCGTTGATGGCCAAACTGTCCGACATCTTCGGCCGACGCACCGTCTACGTGGCCGATGTCGTCCTCTTTGCCATCGGTTCGCTGGTGGTGGCGCTGTCGCCCACGTTTCCGATTCTGCTGGCGGGCCGCGCCCTGCAGGGCTTCGGCGCGGGCGGCATCTTCCCGGTGGCCAGCGCGGTGATCGGCGACACCTTCCCGCCCGAAAAGCGCGGCNNAGCGCTGGGCCTGATCGGCGCGGTGTTTGGGCTGGCCTTCATTATTGGCCCGATCCTGGGCGGTGTTCTGCTCATGGTCGGCTGGCAGTGGCTCTTCCTGATCAACCTGCCGGTCGCGCTGGTCGTGATCGTCATGAGCCTGCGCCTGCTGCCCACGTCANNCGCGGCCGAACGTAAGCCGTTCGACTGGGCCGGCCTGGCGGTGCTCAGTCTGCTGTTGATCGCGTTGACCTACGGCATCAACCAGATCGACACGGCCCACTTCACTGCCAGCCTGACCTCGCGCAACGTGTGGCCTTTCCTGCTCCTGGTCGTACTGCTGCTACCGGCCTTTCGCCACATCGAGCTGCGTGCGGCTGACCCGATCCTGCGCATGAGCCTGTTCGGTACACGCCAGGCGGTGCTGGCCAATGCCCTCTCGGCCGGCGCTGGCCTNGGGGAAGCCGGGCTGGTCTTTATGCCCGCACTGGCGATTACCGCCCTGGGCCTGGCCAGCTCGACGGCCAGCTTCATGCTGATGCCCGTTGTTCTGGCGCTGTCGGTGGGCGCGCCGATGGCCGGGCGCTATCTGGACCGTTATGGTTCGAGAGCGGTCGTGATCGTCGGCACGGCGCTCCTGGCCCTGGGCATGGCGCTGCTTGGCCTGGGCGCATCGAGCCTGGCGCTGTTCATCGCGGCCGGCGTCCTGATTGGGTTGGGCCTGTCCGCCCTGCTCGGCGCCCCGGTGCGCTACATCATGCTCAACGAGGCGCCGACCGCCGACCGCACCGCGGCCCAGGGGGCGGTGACTTTGTTTGCCAGTGTGGGCCAACTGGTGGGCGGCGCGGCGATTGGTGCGCTGATTGCCTCGCANGGGGGCAGCGTTGCCGGTTACAGCACCACCTACCTGGTCATCAGTGGGGTTACCGTGGTGCTCGTTCTGCTGGCGTTCAGTCTCAGGGCCNNGCGCGCCGAACAGGCCACCGCGCAGCGCCAGATGGCCACGGCGCCGGCAGCAAACAGTACGATCGAACTGAATCTGGCGCCGTCGATCGATCACAGCGGGCAGTAACGGTTGTGGCCGGTAGGCCGGCAACAGCGTGCAAAAACCGCGGCGGGGTGACGGGTCTGTACCCCCAGATGCAGACTCGCCCCGCGTGGCGGGCCGGCGTCACCCGTACAGCACGACGCACTGGCAGACCGTGCGCACCGCGCATGGAACAAACCCGAGGAGACGAACATGGCGAATAGCACCCCGCCCGTCACGCGTGACCGCATCATCGACGAGGCCACGCGCCTGTTTGTGACCCGCGGCTACCATGCGATGTCGATGCGTGAGATTGCCGAAGCGGTCGGCGTGACCAAGGCCGCGCTCTATTACCACTTCAGCGACAAGGAAGCGCTCTTCATGGCCGTGTTGGCGGCCGGCCTGAATCGCCTGGAAGCGATCGTGCGTGACGCACGCCTGGCCGGCGGTTCGNNACGCACGCAGGTCGAGCGCATCGTGCGCGGCATTTTTGCCCAATCGCCCGACGAGCGCNNCGTCGTGCGCCTCGCGCGTCAGGAGATGGCGACCCTGAGCGCGGTGAGCCTGGCGCAGTTTGGCGACCTCTATCGGGATAAGTTCATCGGCCGGATGGAGGCCATCCTGACCGAGGGGGTGGCGCANGGGCGGCTGCGGCCNCTGGACACGCACCAGGCCGTGTGGCTGCTGCTGGGTATGATTTCACCGTTCCTGGATACCTCACCCACCTCCGGCGCCCACACGACCGATGCAACGGTCGAGCTGGTGGTGACGGTCTTCTTCGATGGGATGCGTGCGTAGTCGTGTTCAGGAGTGGGTGCGGCGACTATACGGCGGCCTCACGTAGGGNCCGGAATGCCGCGGCCAGGTCGGCGAGCTGGTAGTGCGCATTGAGACCGCTGGGGTTGGGGAGCAGCCACAGCGGGCATCCGGCCAACGTCTCGCTCTGCAGTCCCAAAACGGCATGCGGCCGGGCGAAGGCCGTGCGGTATGCTCCAATGCCCAACACCGCGACGATGCGGGGTCTGTACTCAGCCACCATCGCCGCCAGGCGTTGTTGGCCGGCCACCAGCTCGGCCGGCGTCAGCTCGTTGGCCGTGGCAGTGGCCCGGGTCACCAGATTGGTGATGCCGTAGCCCGCCAGCAGGAGGAGGTGCTCCTCGGCTGNGGCCAGTTGGCGTGTCGTGAACCCGGCGGCGTGCAGCACCGGCCAAAAGCGATTGCCCGGCCGGGCAAAGTGATGCCCCGTCGCACCGGAATAGAGGCCGGNGTTGATGCCGCAGAACAGCACCCTCAAACCGGGCGCAATCACGTCGGATACGGTGTTGCCGTGCGCCGCCAGGATATCGGCGCGGCTGGGCTTGGCTGAAGTCAATGTCGCACGGTCCATTCTCCAGATCCGCGGGCTGAGCGGTCACAAGAAACCGGGTTTTTGATACCAAGACAACCCTCATCGTCCCAACCAACCAAAAACCCGGTTTCCTCCCAACCAACGAAAAAGCGACAATCACCGCGACTGTCGCTTTTCAACCATAGCTGGGGGATAGGGACTCGAACCCCAACACGCAGATCCAGAGTCTGCTGTCCTGCCTATTAGACGATCCCCCATCGCACACATAGCCAGCTCTACGGTCGTGCATTTTAACACAGGCCGGCCGGCCCGCCAAATTCAGAGGGTGGCTAATTTGCCCAGCGCGACCTCGATGCGCGCCAGCGTCGTCGCCTTGCCCAACGCTTGCATACTGGCAAACAGCGGCGGCGTCACCTTCTTGCCGCTGATCGCGATGCGCAGAATACCGAACAACTGACCGTGGCTGATCCCNNGCGCGTCGGCCAGTCCACGCAGCGCCTGCTCGACCGCCGTGGGGTCATCGAACTGTGCAAAACCGGCGAGCACATCACGCCGCGCCAATGCCGCGTGCGAACTGGCGGCATCNNGGCCCTTGGCGACCAGGAGCCGGCTGTCGTAGTCGGGCAGCTCGGTCACCAGGGCAAAGTCGAGCATGGCCGATGCCTCGCTCAGGGTCTTGATACGCTCCTGGATCTCGGGCGTCAGGATGTCCAGGGCTGGACTGGCGGCCAGGGTCTCTGCATCCAGGCCCAGGTCGCGCACCAGGAACGGGATGATCTGCGCTTTGAGCCNGGCCGGCGTCAGCGCTCGGATGTAGAGGCCGTTCAGCCACTCCAGCTTGGAGTAGGGCAGGGCGGCCGGCGCCGGGTTGATGCCGTCCAGACTGAAGGCCGCAACCGCCTCCGCCCGTGTGAAGACCTCGCGGTCCTCACCCATCGACCAGCCAACGTTGGCCAGGAAGTTGAACGTCGCCTCGGCCAGGTAGCCGGCCTCACGCGGCTCTTCGACAAAGACCGGGTACTCTTTGCCCGCCACCTGCACCTTACGCTTGCTCATCTTGCCCTTGCCGCTGGGGTCCAGGATCACGGGCAGGTGCACCCAGACCGGCTGCGCCCAGCCAAAGGCTTCGTAGAGCAGCACGTGGCGCGGCGCCGAGGCGATCCATTCGTCGGCGCGCAGGACGTGCGTAATTGCCATCGCGTGATCGTCCACGACCACGGCCAGATGATAGGTCGGCAGCCCATCCGACTTGAGCAGGACGGTGTCATCGAGGGTGTGGTTGGCGAACACCATCTCGCCGCGCACGGCATCCTGCACGATGGTATTGCCCTCACGCGGCGTGGCAAACCGAATGACGTAGGGCGACCCTTCGGCCGCNNGTGCCGCACGTTCGTCGGCCGTCAGGTAACGGCAGCGCCGGTCATAACCGGNGGGCTGCTTGTTGGCGGCCTGCTCAGCGCGCATCGCCTCCAGTCGTTGCGGCGTACAGTAACAGTGGTAGGCATGGCCGTGTTCGACCAGCCAGTGCGCCCAGTGCTGGTACAATCCCATACGCTCGGTCTGCGTGTATGGGCCGTACGGCCCACCCACATCGGGTCCTTCGTCCCAATCCAGCCCCAGCCAGCGCAGGTTGGCTATCAGGTTGGCGACTGAGTCGGCCACGTAGCGCTTCTGATCGGTGTCCTCGATGCGCAGCAAGAACTGGCCGCCGGTATGCCGGGCAAACAGCCAGTTGAAGAGCGCCGAACGCGCCCCTCCAATGTGCAAATAGCCGGTGGGACTGGGGGCAAACCGCACGCGGGCGAGAGTCTGGGTCATGAAAAATCGTTCCTCCATGCGTAATGACCCCGCAATTGTAGCACAGGTCCCCATGTCCCAAAAATATCAAGTGACACACACCAAACGCCATGACGCGACACCGGGCGCATTTTAAGCTCACCCCAAGCCTTAACATGCCTTGCGTAACCCATCGAGTTGCCTGCTGGGAAGTGTTGGGCTACAATTGGGCTGTGAAAAGCGCCGGCATGGGCCGGCCGACTGGGGGCGCACGGCTTGCTGCAAAAGTTACGCAGCATCCAGAAAGTTCGGTTGCGACATTCAGAATGCCAGAGTATACGCGTTTACAGGGCCAGTATCTCGCCTTCATCTACTACTACACCAAGGTCAATGGCTACCCGCCCGCCGAATCAGATATGCAACGCTATTTTCGGGTTTCGCCGCCGGCCGTCCATGACATGATCATTCGCCTGGAGGAAAACGGTTTGATTCGCCGTACGCCCAGGCAGGCGCGCAGCATCGAGGTGCTGCTGCCCGTGCAGCAAATACCGGCTTTGGAATGAACGCCCATACGCCTTTGGCCAACAGGATTGGCTACTGCTGGCGGGGTCCAGGCGGCGCGACCAGCTGCCGCCAGCCACGACGTGGGTCATGCCGGCAGGGTGGGGCCACGTTCCCATGTGGAGTGACCCAACCGGGGTTGCCGCGTTGATCTTGAAAGGCGCGGATTTTATTGGGCGTTAGTAACTTCTCAGGCTGGCTCCAGAGAAACCGGGTTTTTGTCTCGCAGACCAGGGTCATGGCGCGATGAAAGGCCGTCGTACGGACAAAAACCATGCTCGCACGAGAAAAACCCGGTTTCTGAACGACTGGCTGAGCAGTTACGGGCGTTAGCCAGAATGCCCACCAGGTTCGAGGATTGTGACGGGTGATTCAATACACCGAGCCGCGGTGCACCAAAGGCCTGGGACTACGGGCCGACGCCGATGAAAGGGGCGCTTTGGGCCATGGCATCTGTTATTCGAGCGGGCGTAGACTGCGCGCCACCCCATCGAACCGACTGACATCACCCAGGCCGCTCAACAGCACGATATTACCCTTGATGGGAACGATATACTCGACGGAGTTGGCAAATTGTGACTCCAGTTCCCAACGCAGCGCCGGCAGCCCACTGGGCAGCGTCACGACTTCCTCAGCCCGCACAATTGTTTCCCTCGCCGGATCCCATCAACGTTTTGCGCTCGGCCACGGCCGCGCCGAGCGAGGTGACGTTCGATTTGATCAGGGTGACGTCCACTTTCGTCTGCCCGTCGGGGATGCTGCCCCCAACGCCGGCCTCATCGGGCGGCCACGACATCAGCGTCGTCGAATAGATGAAACTCCCCGCCTTGGCCTCGGGGCTGACCGGCAGAATCGCCCAGGCTGCCGGGTAGTCCAGGGCGAAACCGGCCTCGGTATCGGTGTAGGTCAGGGTCGGCTCAACGGTGGGCGTGGGGACCTCAACCGTCGGTGTGGCCGTGGGGATTTCGATGGTCGGCGGGACGGGTGTTGCCGGCACAGGGACGGCCGTTGGCTCACGCCCTGCCGCGACACAGGCCGCCAATATCACGAGCGTGAAGATAAGTGCAACCATAAAACGGGCTGTTCGCATGGTACCTCCCAAGCTGGCGTCAAGCAGCAGATGACTCGATGCGCCATGCCGCGGCGCCGATCGGTCTCTTGGATCAAGGCATCCTTGCCGGCGATGTAAGCCTCCAGATCGTGTGGATACTGCCGGGCAAGCGCCTGTTTGAGGCTGGCATAGGCGGCCGCCTCGACGGGATGGGCGATCAGATAATCACGGAAGTTCAGGTGGCGCGCGACATCGGGGTGGTCCGCCGCAAAGACGTGGACGTGGTGGCTGCGCTGTGCGCCCTGACCCTTGACGAAGTAGCGGCNGCTGGGGATGCCATACTCACCGCGCGGTTCGTAGCCCAGGGCCTCCATGGCCCGATTGCACGCATCGACGCGTGCGATCTGATGGACCACCGGGAGCATATCGATGATCGGTTTAGCCGCCATACCGGGAATCGCGGTGCTGCCGATGTGGTGGATCGTGATCAGTTCACGACCCAACGGGCGCGAAACGCGGCNTTCCGCCGCGAACTGCTGCGGCCATCGCTCGTCGTAGGCCACGACGATGACGTCACGTGTGGGTGTGGCCGCGGGGTGCTGTGGCTTCATTCGTAGTTGCCCCATTTGCTGCTGAACGAGGCGGCGAACATCTCGGCGTTGGTGCGCGCAGCATCTTCCGCGCTTTTGCCAGCACGGCCGCGCGTCGGGCCGCCACATCCTCTTGTGTGACGTCGGCGGGTTGTGCCTGTACGATACGCACCTGGCGGATATCACCCATCACGTAGGGCACCGTGCTGCCGACGCGCTGGCCAAGAATGGCGCGGGCCAGGGGCGTGTTCTCCCCAGCAGGCCGCGATCGAAGTCGGCCGCGCTCGGCGACGATAACGAAAACGAGCGGTTCGGCGTGACCGTCCTGATCGATCAACTCGACCGTGACGGCGCTGCCGAACTCGACCTGACGTAACGTATTGCTGGTACTCATCGTTGGCCTCGTACGGCCCGCCGCCTCACTCGCCGATGTCTTCGTTCCACAGGACGGGGTTTTGTGCAATGAACGTTTCCATGAGCGCGATGCATTCCGGGTCATCGAGAATGACCAACTCGACGCCGCGGCTGCGCACGTAGTCCTCCGGCCCCTGGAAGGTGCGGTGTTCACCGATGACGACCTTCGGAATCTTGTACAACAGCACGCTGCCACTGCACATGTCGCACGGTGAAAGTGTCGAGTAGAGCACGGCGCGCTGGTAGTCGTTCGCCCGTAGGCGCCCGGCATTTTCCAGACAATCCATCTCAGCGTGCAAAATGGCGCTGCCCTGCTGCACGCGGCGGTTGTGCCCGCGCCCGACGATTTGCCCGTCGAGTACGAGCACCGAACCAATCGGAATACCCCNCTCGTCCAGGCCCTGCCGGGCTTCGTCGATCGCAGCACGCATGAACGGGTCCATCCCTTGCCTCCTGACTGTTGTTGAATGAATTACAGCGCATTTTGCGTGAATTGTCCAGTTTGGGGGTACGGTGTTCTTTACTTCTTCCGGCTGCTACCCTTCAGCGCGGCCCGCTCCTTTTCGATCTGCAAACCGGTCAATTGCTGCTGCAGCGCGGCCTGGCGGGCTTCGCGCACGTCACGTCGCCAGCTCAGAATGACGGTCGAAATCAACCCGATGAGCGACGCTGTTGCGGTGATGAGCGTCGTGGCCGCGGCCAGTACCGTGCCAATTTCGATCGATCCAAACGGGGAAGTGGGATGTCCGGACGGGTTCATGGCAATACGACTGGCCGCGGGTAGAGCAACAAAAACAACAGTACCGAAAAAATGAAGATGAGGCCGAAGGCGGTCTGGGCCGTGATTCGACGTGACGGTTGTGGGGCCATTGTACATCTCCTGGTTCAACAATGCGGCGACCGGTCGTGACGCTGGCGCTCGGCGGTGCTCATCCACTCAACACCACCATCGCGCACTCAGACGCTGTGACGCCCGGCCAATGACGGTGGTTCCCAACGTGACGTACGGTCGCTACCGGATCAACCTGGGCACACGGCGCCCTCGCGCACTGGTGGATTTGTACCACAGGCTGGCCAAATCGCCAAAGCCACAGCCCGACCGCGGACGAAGCGTGACTTGCCACTTGATTCGGTTTGCGTTATAATCATACCGACCGGTCTGTATGTGGAAGGAGGGTCACCATGGCAGCCCAGGCGCGCAGTCAAGAAACACGTTCGCACATTTTGCAGGCCGCGCAGGCCGGCTTCGCGGAGCAGGGTTACGACGCCACCGGCGTGGCTGAAATCTGNCGNCGGGCCGGGGTGAGCAAGGGCGCGTTCTATCACCACTTTGCCAGCAAGCAGGCCCTCTTTCTGGCCCTGCTCGATGAATGGTTGACCGGCCTGGACGAGCAACTGGTCAGCCAACGCGTCATGGCGACCACGGTGCCCGANGGGCTGCGGTCGATGTTTGGCCTGCTGCGCCTGGTCTTTGCCGAGGCCAGCGGCAAACTGCCGATGTTCCTGGAGTTTTGGCGCCAGGCCGCACACGACCCCGTGGTCTGGCAGGCCAGCATGGTGCCGTACCAGCGTTACCAGGCGCTGTTTGCCGACCTGATCGAAGCCGGGGTGGCAGAGGGCACACTGCGCCCGATCGATCCGCAGATGGGCGCTCAGGCTGTCATCTCGCTGATCGTGGGCCTGCTGTTTCAAAGCCTGCTCGACCCCACTGGCACCGACTGGGGCCAGGTGGCCGAGCACAGTCTCTTGTTCCTGATGACGGGTATGCTGCATGCGCCTCCGCCTGCCGCACCGCCAACGAATTGACCAGCGCCGCGCTGTAACGTTACAAGGAGTCGATTGTATGAGGATTCTATTGACCGGCGCCTTTGGCAACATCGGCACCCATGCCCTGCCCCAGCTGCTCGCCGACGGGCACACCGTTCGCTGTTTCGATGTGGCCACGCCGGCCAACCGTCGTGTGGCCAACAGCTGGCAAAACAAGGCCGAGATCGTCTGGGGCGACTTGCGTTACCCCGATGACGTGGCGGCCGCGGTCCAGGACCAAGACCTGGTCATTCATCTGGCCTTCGTCGTGCCACGCCTGTCGGTGACCGGTGTGAACTCCGAAGACCGCCCCGACTGGGCCCATGCGGTCAACGTGGGCGGCACGCTGAACCTTCTGGCGGCGATGCAGGCCTGCCCCCAGCCGCCCCGACTGATCTTCGCCTCGTCCCTGCACGTCTATGGGCGCACACAGCACCTGCCACCNCCGCGTACGGTGCACGATTCGGTGCAGCCAATCGAACACTACGCCATGCACAAGGTCGCCTGTGAGGAGATGGTCAAAGCGTCGTCGCTCTCCTGGGCCATCCTGCGCTTCNNGGCGGCGATGCCGGTGCGCCTGATCGTCGANCCCGGGCTGTTCGATGTGCCACTGGACAACCGCATCGAGTACGTGCATGGGCACGACGTAGGGACGGCGATCACCCATGCCGTGCGCAGCCCCGAAGTTTGGGGTCACACCTGGCTGATCGGCGGTGGGCCGCGCTGCCAATACGTCTACCGCGAGGTGGTCGAGCGGGTCCTGGATGCGGTTGGCATCGGAATGTTACCCGCTGAGGCCTTCAGCACGACNCCCTTCGCCACCGACTGGCTCGACACGACCGCCAGCCAGGCGGTGTTGAACTTCCAAGAGCGTACCCTGGACGATTACATTGCCGACGTACGCACCGTCCTGGGACCACGCTACACGGCCGTTCGCCTCCTGCGACCCCTCATCCGCCGCCGGCTGCTCGATCAGTCGCCCTACTGGCAGCAGTCACGGCTTGCTACCCCGCACCGGCCAGCGTGACGGTCAGGCCGTCTGAAACCCGACGGCAGCGCGGAGCTTATAAGCCAATTTGACAGTGTACACGAGTCTCGTGTGCACTGTCAGCGTATGGTGAAAAATATCGCCCTTTCAGCTATGGCCTACACCTGTTGCTGGTGGTTAGTTCCAGCGGTGTAGCCACTGGCTGAACCTTGGCCGCTGGCAACATCCAGGATCACTGGCTAACCGAACTCCTTCTGAGCAGTCGCATTGGCGTTCCGCAACTCTCTGGCCCTGAGAACGCACAGGACGCTCTGCGGCTGGAGCCGCCTACCGATTGGATCGGACCAACGCAGAGTTGTGGCGCCAATCGCCGCTGCCCGATTGTCGCTGATCTCGGCTACAGCGGTGAAGATTGGCATATGCATTGGGCCAAGACTACCAGGCTACGATCCTGACGCCGCCCGAGTGCGAGCGGCACAGCGCCAGAATATGGTTCTCAAGCTTACGGCAGGCCATCGAAACGGCCTTCGCCAACCTGTGTGAGAGCTTCGGCCTACACTTCCCCAGGGCGCATACAACCTGGGGTTTGTTCACTCGCATCAGCGCCAAGATAGCTGCCTATGACCTTGGCATTCTGATCAATCGACATTGTGACCGCCCCGACTTGGCGTTCCAGACATTCATCTTGTGAGTCATTGAGTCTCGGAACCAATATGCATCAAGCGTTTAGGTTGATAACTTGCGGCAAATTAGACGGCTGCGCCAGGTTCGTGTACACTAGGGCACACGAAGCACTGCGCCTTTGGCCGACACGGTACTGCTCGAACTGACAGTGCGCCGCGTGGGCTGAAAAGATGGCGCAGCTCTTACGGAGGCCAGCATTCCAATGGAACCCAATGCCTGCCTGGCTATCCAGACACCTCACGATACCTGGTTAGTACCCGCACAGCAGGGCCGCGGCCCGGTCTGCGTGGCCAAATGCCCCGCGGTACACCACGGCACGGAGCGGCTGCGATGACGCCCGATAGAGCCGATGAACCCACGGGGCGATGCGAGCGGGGTAGCCACACCCGAAACTACGGCCAGTACTGGCCTGGGCCAGACTGATGAGACGCCTTCCCCGACCAGTCACACGCCCACGACGCCGGCTGCCGCAGACCATATCCTGACCGGCCTGCTCAAAGTGGCCAGTATCTTTGCCCCGTTAGTGGGCCAGGAAGCCAAACCGGTCGAGGACACACCCGGGAGCGGCGCGCGCCTGGCCGCGCTGATGGGCGCCATCGGCATCCTGCTGGCGGTCTTGCAGCTGATCGTGGGCGCTTTCGACCTGATCTCCCGACCCGCAGCGCTGCTGGGCAAATACCTGCCCTACGTGATCGTGGTACTGCTGGTGGGCGGCGCGTTCCTCTCCCTGCGTGTACTCCTGCGCACTCCCTCACAACGGCGGCGGCGCCAGGCCGGCGCGCTGCTGGTCACGATTGTCCTGGTGGGCTTGACCTGGGGTGGATTCACGCTGTATAACCAGCTGCGCCCGCCGCACGGCTTCCTGGTGCTCGTCGCCGATTTCGATGGCGCCAACGCCACGCGTAAGGGCGATTTTGCCGGCCGCATTGGCGCCGAGCTGACCCGTGAGCTGGTGACCCTCGGTGATACCGTGAGCGTCGAGCGCACGTTGGAAACTTATGCCGACGCCCAGGCCGCGCAGTCCGCCGGCGCAGCCGCAAGGCCGGCATGGTCATCTGGGGCGCTTACGACGATTTTGGCGTCACGCCGCACATCGAGCTGCTGCGCCAACCGTCCTTCGCCGCGCCGGCCTGGCTGCCCCAACTCGTACGCGCAGCCTTGCGGCGACTGCCGAAGCCGCCTCTGACGCCGCACCATCCCTGATGAGCGATGTCTCCCACCTGACACGGGGCCCATTGAGACCACGGACCTGGATCTGTTCGCTGCGCACGGCTCGGAGCAGATGACCTACGTCGTTTCAGCGGTTCTGGCGACGGGCCTGTACGCCGATGGCCGCTACGCTGACGCACTCGCGCTCTACGACAAGGCCCTGGCCAATGCCCAGGCGAGTGGCGCCGCCGTGAGCGGCCTGGCGCAGGTTACCTTTCAGCGCGCCATGGTCGAATACGCCCTGGGTCGGACCGATCAGGTGGCCGCCGACCTGGAGAAGGCCGTGGCTATCGACCCCGACCTGTTTGCCGCGCACTACAACCTGGCCATTTTTACGCCAACACCTGCACCGTGCCCGATGCCCTGACACGCGCCATCCGCGAGGCCGAGACTGCTGTGCGCCTGCAGCCGGACCGCGGCGGCGCTCCGCCTGTTGGGCAGCCTGTATCAGCAGGCAGAGCGCAACACAGAGGCTTTGAACGCCCTGCAAACTGCTCTGGCGCACGATAATCAGGACCCAGTCACCTACCAGGCGCTGGCCGCGGTGTACAACGCGCTGGGCGACGAGCCGGCGGCGGCCCAGGCCAGCCGGCAGGCGGTGAGCCTGTATCAAGCCGCGCTCAGCGCAGCACCGGGTGATGCCTACACCACACAGCTGGCCCTGGGCGATGCCTACGTTGGTGCTGGCCAGTACGACCAGGCCATCGTTGCCTACCAGGCGGCGGCGGCTTTGCAGCCCACGGCGGCTGCACCGCAGCGCGGTCTGGGCAACGCCTACTACTGGCAGGGCCATCTGGACCAGGCCACGGCCGCCTACCAGCATGCGGCCACGCTGGCCCCGGACCCCAATGCACCGCTGCTAACCGGCCTGGTGCAGGCGCAGCAGGGCAAGGTCGACGACGCCATCGTGTCGCAGCAGACAGCCGCCCGGTTGGCGAGCCAGACCCGGCGCCGTACCTGTTGTTGGGCGGGCTGTACTTCCAGCAGGATGACTACGCCCAGGCCGCGACGGCTTACAGCACGGCGCTGGACATCAACCCAAACAACGCCGATGCCTGGTACGTGCTGAGCAGCCTGCGTTATTTGCAGGACGACCTGGCCGGCGCGGCCGCCGCGGCCCAGAGGGCCGTCGACCTCCAGCCCGACCTGGTCGAAGCCCAGCGTGTACTCGCCACCGCACGTTATCACGCGGGCGACGCGGCCGCGGCCCTGCCGGCCGCGCAGGCATTGGCTCGCCTGGAACCGCAGGACGCCGCCAGCCAGTCTCTGTTGGGTGACATCTACTTCAACCTGCAACAGTGGGACGCGGCCGCCCAGGCTTACACCGCGGCGTTGGCGCTGAAGGACGATACCAGCACGCACGTGGTCCTGGGTATGGCGGAATTGCAGCTGGGTCAGTTCGGCGCGGCGGCCGAGCAGTTCCGTACCGCCGTGACTCAGGAGCCGGGCAATGCACTGGCCTGGCAGAGCCTGGGTGGCGTTTATGTGCACCAGAACAGACTGACCGACGCGGTCAGTGCGTACCAGAGGGCATTGTCTATCACTGAGACCGCGTTGGCGCATGAACAATTGGCCAGCGTGTACGTCCAGCTGGGTGACATCGACCAGGCCATCAGCCACTACCAACGGGCCGTGGCCCTCGACCCTTCGCCGGCGGACCCGGGTTCGCCTGGGCGGACTCTATGCCAGCCAGGGTGATCTGGCAGCCGCCGAAACCGCTTTTCAGGCGGCGTTGAATACTGACCCGAACAACGCCGATGCCTACGCTGGGCTGGCCAATGCCGCCTATCGTCAGTGCCGCATCAGCACGGCCGTGCAGTCGATGGGGCAGGCCGCGGCGCGGCGCCCCTGTATCGCAGGCCCTGGCGGCGCTCTACGATGCGCGCGCACCAGCGACGCGGACACGTTGATCGCCGACCTCGACCAGGCGCCGGCCGAGGACGTCTTTGCTCACCTGGCCGTGGGCGACTATCACCTCCGGCGCGACGACCTGGATGCCGCCACTCGCACGTACCAGCAGGTTCTGGATGCCGGCCACGCCGCCGGGCCTGGTAACTTCACTGATTCACAGCACACTCGGCCAGATCGACGTCTTGCAGGGGCGGTTATTCGTTGCGGGTGGTGCGTTCGAGCAGGCGTTGGCGGCCTATTCGGCCAACTTCGACGCCCAGGTGGGGTTGGGTGATCTGGCCCTGCGCAGCGGCGAGGCCGCCCAGGCCCTCGCCGCCTACGACGCGGCCCAGCCCATGCTGGCGCAGTACTACGCCGGCCAACCGGCCGAAAACGCGTCACTGGCGGCTGTAATGCTGCACGTGCGGCGCGGTATCGCCCTGGCCCGGCAGGGTGATGTCACGGCGGCCGCGGCCGCCCGCGATCAGGCCCTGGCATTGGCCGAGGCCGCCGCCACCCTGACGCCGCGCGCCCTCGCGCAGTTCGCCCTCGGCGCGGCCCATCTGGCACGCGGCGAAACCAAGGCCGCCGAGACCGCCTTCTGAACGGGCCGCCGAATGTGATCAGTCGCTGCTGCTGGTGCGTAACCGGTTGGAGAAGGGCTGGCCAGCCTGCGGGGCGGAGAATAGGCGGACAGGGCCTATGCGCCGAGCACGAAATCCTGGTACGTGTCGGGTGTCATCACGGCGAAAGCCGCGTCGGGATAGGTATTGGCCCAGCTTTTGGGCGGGTATGTTGGTCCGTGTTACAACCATACGCCAGGAGCCACTGTGACACCTTCGATCGTCGATCCACTGTCTGCCATCCCACCCCGGCGGCCAAACGGCTGGCGCTGCATGTCACGCCAGCGGCCGTGCGCGCTGCGCCAGGGTCACCCTGGCTGTTCGATCAGGCGATCGTCCAGCAGCGCGGCGAGGGTCGCCCCGGCGACCTGGCCGTGGTCTTCGGCGAGCGCCGGCAGTTCGTGGCGATCGGTCTGTACGATCCAACCTCGCCGCTGCGTNNGCGCATTTTGCAGCACAGCACGCCGCAGCCGATCGGCCAGGCCTGGCTGCGAGACAAATTAGCCCAGGCCAATACCCTGCGCGCCGATCTGCCGACACAGGGTACAACCGGTTACCGCCTGGTGCACGGCGAAAATGACGGTTTGCCCGGCCTGGTGATCGACCGTTATGCGGGCACGTTAGTGATCAAGCTCTACAGCGTGGCCTGGGCGCCCTGGCTGCGCGATGTGTGTGCGGCGTTGGCGGAGGTTCAGCCCGCGGATGCCATCGTGCTGCGCCTGAGTCGGGCTGTGCAGGGTTTACCGGGCCACCTGTACGGTCTGGTCGACGGCATGACCCTGGCCGGTGAAGCGACGGCTGAAGCCGTGTTGTTCAGCGAGAATGGCCTGCGTTTCGAGGTCAATGTGCGCCAGGGGCAGAAGACGGGGTTCTTTCTGGACCAGCGCGAAAACCGGGCGCGNGTGGAGCAGCTGGCCGCGGATCGAACGACGTTGAACGTCTTTGCCTACAGCGGCGGGTTTTCACTGTACGCGGCGCGNGGCGGTGCGCCGGTGGTCGTCAGCCTCGACCTGAGCGCGCCGGCGCTGGCTGCGGCCGAACGTAACTTCGCCCTCAACCGGCACATCCCGGCCGTGGCCGTGGCGCAGCACGACGTCTTGCTGGCCGATGCCTTCGTTGGGCTGGCCGACCTGCGCCGGGCGCGGCGTCGTTTTGACCTGGTGATCGTCGATCCGCCGGCGATGGCCAAACAGGCCAGTGAAGTGGCGCGGNNCCGCCTGGCCTACCGTCGGCTGACCGCGCTGGCGTTGGGTGTGCTGGCGCCGGGTGGCATGCTGGTGATGTCTTCCTGTTCCAGTCGTGTCGATGCGGACACCTTCTTTGCCACCGTCAACCAGGCCGCGCGCCAGGTCGGCCGCCCGCTGCGCGAGCGTGAGCGCACCGGCCACCCCATCGATCATCCCGTCGGCTTTGCCGAAGGCGCCTACCTCAAGTGCCTGTTTGCGGAGGCGTAACCCCGCGCAACGCCGTCCAGGTGCCAACGCGGGACAATCATGCTCGATCTGACCGCCCGGCGTTGGCACCCAAACGAATACCCGTTGCCCAAGGGGAATCACGCGGCGCAGGGGCGCGGCGTGTGTGGCAGGGAGGGATAATCATTACTGGTGTTCTGTCGAGTTGACTTCTGTCACAATTCTACGCCGAATACCGACAGCACGGGTCTGATCTAACCCAACAGAGCACTACGGCTCCGCGTCGCACTCCGTATTATGCCAATTGGCCAACCCGCGATACAATAGCAAAAACACCCGTTTTGCTGGGGCAATTGTGCCCTATTACACTTTCCCCAGGAATCGACCGGCATGACCAATTCTGAACTCTACGATAGCCGCGCACTCCTGGTCGAAGATGACCCTTTCATGCGGCAGGCGGTCGCCAGCTTTCTGACCGGCCTGGGTTTTACCGTCAGCCCCGCTGCAACTTACACCCAGGCCATGACCTTACTGCACGATGCTGCCAACGATTTTCGCCTCGCCACCCTCGACGTGTCCCTGCCCGAATGCAGTGAGGAAGACACGGCCCGCGCGCCCGAGGCCTCACCCTCGCGAGCTACATCAAACAGACCCGCCCACAGACCGCGGTCGTGGTCTGGTCGGCCTACACGCACCACCTGCCCGACATCCTGGCCCTGGTCGAGGAGGGCTACCGCGGGCTGGCCTTCGTACCCAAAGGCAGCCGCGCCGACACCCTACGCCGCGGTGGCCCTGGCCCTGGCTGGCGACGTGTACCTGCCGGCCAACGCCATCGCCCGGTCTGTACCGGAGGCCGTCACGCTTCTTGCAAGCCCTGCGCCCCGACGTGGCGCGCGACCGAGCAGGTTGAGGCGCGGCTCCATGTGCTAACCCCGCGGCAGTACGGGGTGGCGGATCTGGCGACGCTCCGCCCCGAAGAGATTGCCAGAGCACTCGGGTTGAGTGAAAAAACGGTGCGCAATTACCTCGACGATGTGTACGACGTCCTGCATCTGAAGGATCACGATAGAGAATTGCAGGGGTTTCGCCGCGAGGCGCTGATCACACTGGCGGTCTTGTTGCATCGACTACGTAACGGTCAGGGTTCGTAAGCCAATAACTCCCCGTCGCGGCACGGCACGGTCTGGCGTTTCACCGGTATGTGCAGGGACTTACTCTTGCGCGAACCCTCAGCACCATGACTCAGACGGGAAGAGTCTTATGGACTATCGACACTGGCCAAGGGCGGCGCATTCATCATGCTGTTTGGCGCCCTTACCCTGGTATCTGCGGTTTTGACGCACCTGAACTCGATGGTCGTGTTTCACGACAGGATCGGGTTTGGCGGCTCGGTTACTGGTCGCCCATCGATCACTGTTTCATGGTGGCCCGGCATGCCCAACTCCTGGCCCGCAGTGACCCAGGATCTGCTGCGCCCATCCGACTGCTTCACTACCCTGGATGGCACGCCCCTGGTGCAACACAGCGATGATGATGGCTATCTGACCCAACTGCTTGCGGAGGTGCCCGAGGGCCAGCTTCTCACCCTGCAAGGCACACGCAGCGGGCAGCCTCTGCTGGTGAGGGTACCCGCACTGCGCTTGACTGTGGCGCGTTTGCTCGATCTTCAATTGGCGTTGTTCATTCCAGGCTTGGCCCTGTGGTTCATGGGCTGGCTGGTGTTGACGGCCCGGCCCTCGCTCGAGAGTAACCGCACACTCGGGGCACTGCTATTCCTGGGCGCCATGCTCGTGATGCCGGCCATCAACCAGGGTGTGCCCGCGTGGGTCTCACGCCTGCACGGCTGGTTCTTCGTCTGGTCGGGCCGACCATTCCTGGGCGCTTTGCTGTTCCATCTCGCGTTCCTGTTTCCCGATCCTCCCGTGCGCCAAAGCCTGCAGAAGTGGCGGCTGGCTCTCTACCCACTGGCCGCTCTTGCCTTCATGATGAGCATTGGCGTATACCTGATACCGACCNNGCTTGGGCGATTATTCGCTGTTTCTCCATCGTGGACTCAACGCGCTCATTCTGGCACTGTTNNCCTGTTGGGAAACCTGACTTTCCTGGGTCGAACGTTGTTCATGTGGCGCCATGCACCCTCGACTCAATCACAGCACCAGGTGATCTGGTTGCGACTGGCCCTCATTGGTATGCTCCCGCTGGCGATCATGAACCTGTTGGTCCATGATTTGCGCTTCCGTTGGTTGTTGCCGCGTGTCTCCAACAGCACGCTTGCCTTCTGGTTGATTCCCGCAGCGGGCCTTCTGGCGTACGCAATGCTGCGCTTCCAGGGCTTTGCGTATCGCGGGCTGGCCTTGAATGCGCTCGTGGTCATGATGATGAGTGCCACACTGACCCAGGTCTATGCTTTCTTTCTGGCCCCGCGCGGTTGGGGCGGCGTGCAATTTGCCACCGTGTGGGGCGCCGTGCTGCTCACCACGCTGTTCTGGTACGTCGATTCACCGGTCCGCCGGACTTTCCGACGCCTGTTCGTGCGCCACGAATTCGATTTCCAGATCGCGGAGCATTTCTCGCAACAAATGGCCATCACCACCAGTGTTGACGATACGCTGGCGCGCCGCGCGCTTTCTGTGCGACAANNCCTGGATCTGGCCTGGGTGGCCCTGTCCTGCATTCAGCGCCGCCAGCAGCTCTGGCTGGCCCAGTCCGGCCAGTCGGCGCCGCCCCGCGGCAGCTGGCCNGATGACGTGACTGAGGCTCACCTGCCCGATGCGCCGGCCGGGACACTGCCCATCACGCACCGCAATCAGCCCTTCGGGACGATTTGGCTCGGCCCACGCACGACGGCCGAACCGGTCGATGANCAGGACCAGCGGCTCGTCACCCTGCTCAGCCAGGAACTGGCGCACGCTNNGGCCGTGCATACCCACATCGAAGACCTGGAACAGGTGCCAGGCCAGATCCTGACAGCCGTCGAAGCCGATCGTAACCGCATCGGGCAGGACCTGCACGACTCGGTGCTGCAGTTCCTGGGCGCCGTCCCCTTGAANCTGGACCAGGCCAGCCAACTGGTCGACCGTGACCCTACCCGGGTACAGGCCATCCTCGAGCGTACGATTACGCAGGCCGAAATCGTCGCCCAGGAAACGCGGGCCTCGGTCTACGACCTCAGCCCGCCCATTCTCCTGCGTCAGGGCGTCGTTGCGGCGGCCCGCGCCTTTGCGGAGCAGGCTTGTACGGGCGATCACGTGCGGCTCACCTGGCACATCGATGCTGAAGCGGCAGTTGCCTGGCAGCAGTTGCCGGAAGCGCAGGCGGTCCAGGTCTACCGTATCCTCCAGCAGGCGGTGGACAACGCACTGGCCCACGCTCACCCCACAAGGCTCACGGTGCAGTTTGGATGGAGCAGACACGAGTTGTTTGTCGAGGTGATCGACGATGGCGTTGGCTTCGCGACGGACACCCATCCCCAGCGCCTACGNGCGTCCGATGCGCACGGCCTGGGCTTGATCTCGATGCAGGCCCGCGCCCGNCTGGGCGGTGTGCTGCACCTGGTCTCGGCCCCAGGCCAGGGGACGACCGTTGCGCTGCGTTTTCCGCAGGTTCAGTGAAACCGGGTTTTTGTGGTCCGATTTTTGGTTTCTATGGGAGCCAGGGTATCGATCGCCAACCACGGTGCGCTGGCGGGCACGTGCCGGTGGTCAATCGATGAGGGTGGCCAGCGCGATCGCCTCCGCCGCTTGCCCCTCGATCGTCACCCCGGCACTGGCCACACCACGCTGGACCAGCGCGGCCAGCGCCGCGTCGGCGTCGGTGCGTGACCAGCCGAACANGCGGGCCACTTCGCGCACCGACACGGCGCCCACCGATTGCAGGTAGTGTTCGACCAACTGGCGGCGCGCCTCAGCCTGGCGGATGGGCCGCGCCTGCTCGGGCAGTTCGGGGTAGAATCGGTGCACCAGATCGTATATAAAGGCGTATTTCCACGNCCCACCGGNCGCCACACCGACCGGCAGTACCTTGAAGTCGACCTGCAGGGCCTCCAACGCACGGTTGAAACGCGTATTGTCGCTTTTGCCGCCCAGGTGGGCCGNCTCACGCAGGCGAATGGAATCGAGCGGCCCTTCGGCCAGCAGCGCCTCATACACCGCCTTGGCCTCCCAGGTCAGGCGCCCCTCCTCGTACTGCAAGAGGTAATCCTGTTCGGGTTCGCCGTAATTTTCAGACAGGGCGTAAAAATAGGGAACGACAGCATGGGCAATGAAGGTCGCGCGCCGGCGCAGCACCTTGGCGTAGTACCAGCACCGTGCCCCGAGCAGGTCGTCCTTCCACCGCCAGGTGATGTGCCNCGNGTCGTCGTGCGCGTTGGGCACCGGCCGGTCGCCGGCCACGGCAACCCATAGGCTGGGCAGGGTAACGCCCTTGACGGGCCAGAAGTGCACGAAGCCGCGCTGGTTGACGAAGGCAATCGCGTCTTCCTGCGTCGTCACGCGGGGNNTCGGCGACGTGCGGTAGGTGGCCGCGCGAAATGCCTGGAGATGTGTTTGACTGATGGTGGGCATGGCTGGACACAACCTTGGATCGAACGAAATCAGTTGGCCAGCAGATCGATCAACTGGTTGCCGGTGTCACCCATGGCCCGCAGCGTCGCGTGCGTTCCGCAGCCCGACTCATAGGTGGCCACGAAGGCCGCATGTTCCTGACGGGCCGTTGCCAGGTCGCCCGCCGCCGCCGCCTGATTGATGCGCGTCAGCGCGGCCAGGGCATCGTCCATGACACTGTCCATCGACTCGATGAACTCATCATCGGCGTGGCGGAAGCGGTTTATGTAGTAGTCCAAAGCCTGTAGCGCCTGATCCTGCGCTGGCGACAGCGCCACGGGTGCGGCCAGCGCGTCGTTGCACAGGTCGTTGAACGTAACACCCAGGTCGGCCAGCGCCAGGTCATTGAGGTACGAGATAATCTGGTTGCGCTCCGCACGGCGGGTCTGGTCATCGCCGAAGTACTGGGCGGCGCGGATATTTTCACTCAACCGCTGCTCATAGACCAACAGGGTGGGGTAGTCGGCATGGTCACGCTTCAGCCGACCCCTGAACAGGGCGATACCCAGCTCATACCCGGTGTAAGGGTCGAAGTTGTCCGCACCGTGTCGCCTGACCTCGATCTGCTGGTCGTAGATGCGCCGAATCTGGCTGCAGCGTGCGTTCCAGGTCGAAAGTGCGATCATTGACATAACGTTTGAAGTCGCGGTAGAAGGCGGTCACGCCCGCGGGGTCGCTGACGTCCAGCTCCTCCACGGAACTGACCACGCGCAGCCCAGGGCCAGCGAGCGTTGGAACTCGTTGAGCAGGTTCAGCAGGGCTGCCGCGTTGTCCTTGAGTACAGCGGGCGGCAGGGCAGCGATCATGTCCGATAGCTGGCGGCGTTCGGTGAAGACACTGGATGGGAACACTGGCGGCCTCCTTGCGCACAAAGCCATAGCACGTTATGCTGGATTGTTCCATTCTATCCAGCTGATGATGGCCTGTCAAGTTAGATCAGAAGTACTGTTTGACATCCCCCACATGTGCCGTAAAATGCGCAGCAGGAGCACCACACGTATGACCTGGGCAAGATGACAACGACGATCAACGAGCAGGCTGGCAGTGTCGGGCAGCGCTGGCGCCAGCGTCTGCTGGAATGGCAGCGAACGGTGCAGCGCTGGTGGCACACCCAGCAGTTCCGCCGCCAACCTGGCGCCAAGGCCTGGTTGGCCCAGCAACTGGCGGATTTGCGCAGTCCCGAGGCGCGTCGTCGTTGGCAGGCCGCCGCGGCCCTGCGCGGCCTGTGGCTGCCGCGCAATGACGTTGACACGCTGCGCGCAGCCTTAGCCGACGCGGCTCCTTTGTGCGCTGGGAGGCATCCTTGACGATCCAGGATATCGGCGGTCAGGCCGCCATCAGCATTCTACAGCAGACCCTGGCCAGCGCGACCCGCTCGGTATTGCGACCGCGGCCGAATCACTGGCCGACTTGGGCGAACGCACCTCCCTGCCCCGCCTGGTCGGCCATGCAGTACGAAGACCCCGGCGTGCGCGCCAGCGCGGTCGCCGCGGTGGGCCGTCTGGCGACGCCGCAAGACGGTGAAGCGGTGCAGGGCCTGATCGCCGCCCTGGGCGACCTGATCCCCGGCGTGCGACAGGTGGCGGCGCTGGCCCTGGGGCGCATCGGCGCACCCACGGCCGCGGCGCCCCTGGCCGGATGCTTGCAGCGCCACGATGAATACCTGTTGGTGCGCCGCGCGCCGCCTGGTCGCTGGGCAAACTGGGACCCGATGCCGGCGCGATCGCAGCACTGACGATGGCGCTGACCGACCGCGATGACCAGGTGCGGCAGATCGCCGCGCAGGGTTTGGGCAACATCGGCCATGCCGACGTGATTGCTGCGCTGCGCCCGCTCACCCAAGACACGAGCGATACCGGCCGTGGCACCGTCGCCGCCGCCGCGATCCAGGCGATCGAAGAGATCGAAGCCCGCCGCGCGGCCCTGCAACCGCCAACACCCGCCGTACCGATCGACCACGGTGAAGCCAGCCTGGACGAACGCAAGCGGCGCCTGGGCCTGGCCGTGCCCGAAGCCGAGCCAGCACCGCCTCTCCCGCGACCGGTGAAGCCGCACCGCCGACCGCTGCTTCCACACCATCCTTGGCCCCGTCCTGGTCACGGAAAGTGTCCAGCCAGCGAATGCAGATGGGCCGGCCACCGGCGCATCGCCCGCACCACGCCGACCACGCCGGGCGCGTAAGCCCCAACGGCCGGCCACACCCAATGTGGCATCGAACGAAGAGTAGGACGCTTCGCATCAACCTGAAGGAGAATACTCATGCCTGACCTCATCCGTCTGCTGACCGCGCCGGGTGATCACCCCAATGTCGTTCGTTTTATCGCGGCTTTTGCCGCCCCCGCCCCCGACCAGGTGTCGATCTGTGCGCCGGCCAGCCTGGACACGGGCGATGGGCAGGTGCTGGACCTGGGCCTTCTGTGCGCCAACAGCTACAACCTGGCGAGAGCAGCGCCAGGTTGAACTGGTCACGCACACTTATGCCGACGATGGCCCCCATCCGGCACAACTGACGTGGGGTGAGCTGACCGTGCCCGTGACTGTACCAGCCGCTGAAGGGTCGCGGTCGGCCATGCCTGCGCTGACCTGGGCGCTCAGCCCACAGCCCGATTCGCCCTTGCAGGTCGCCGCAACGCTGCACCTGACCGGGCTGGCGCCTGACCAACAGGTACGCGTCGACGATGGCGCCATTCAGGTCTTTACCCTGGCTGGGCGCGACGGCGCCGAACAGACCGGGTCATGGACGCTCGATTTCCCCAAGCCCGGAACCTACGCGGTGTTGGTCGACCTGTTGGACGGCGACAATTTCTGGCTGGCTGAGCTGGGCAGCGAGGCCATCGAGATTGCCGATCCGATTGCTGAACCGGTGATCAGTATCGAGGAGGCGGCCGCGGCGTTGGAAGCGCTGCCTTTCGATGCGCCTGAGGTCGCGGCCGCTGGTTTCTGGTTGCCCTACCGTTACGCACGGCCGGTATGGGCTGGTCGAAAACCTACACTGCACCGGGGAGCACGCGCGTCGTACGCTCACTGGCGCCTGGTACCTACCTGGGGATTCACGCCGAGGCCATGGCTGGCGGCGCCCTGTGGTATCAGACCGCCGGCCGCGACTGGATTGCGGCCGCGGCCGTATCGATCATGCGACCATCCAATTTGCGCGGGGTCGAGTTGGCCGGCGGCCCGCCGCCACCGCCTCCGCCGCCACCCCCACCGCCGGGCCGGCGTGGGGTCGTGACCGCGACGGTGCTCAATGTGCGTGCACGGCCGGGGTCTTCGCGGGCAACCCGCCGATCGGCACGCTGCCCATGGGCGCCGAAGTGACCATCTACGAACAGCAGCTGGTGGGCGGTGAGGTCTGGTACCGTATCGGGACCAACCGCTGGGTGCACAGCAACTGGGTGCGGCTGCTGCCGGCGGCCGGGCCGACGGTGGTCAGCGCGGAGGCATTTGCCGCCCCGGCCAGCGGCAGCCGGCTGCCGGCGGGCTGGGTNCTACGTCTCGGCGCTCAACGTGCGTTCGGCCCATCGACCACGTTCCCAGTGGTGGGTACGGCGACGCACAACCAGTCGTTCGACGTACTGCAGATCAGCGGCAGTGGCAGCAACACCTGGTACCGGATTGGCGCCGATCAGTGGCTGCACGCGGGTGGCGTACGTCTGGCCTCACTCTCGAGCCGTCCCGCGAGCATCGGTCGTACGGAGCGTTGGGTGGCGGTGCGGCTGGCACAGCAGACGTTCGTGGCCTACCTCGGGGATACTCCCGTGTACGCCGGCATGGCGGCGACCGGCCTGCCTGGCACGCCGACGGTGCGCGGCATCTTCCGCACCTGGTTACGCCTGCCCACCGGCAAGATGTCGGGCGGTCGCCCGCGCGGGTACTACTACCTGGAAGACGTCACCTGGACGACGTACTTCTACAGCGGCTATGCGCTGCACACCGCCTATTGGCACGATGCCTTCGGCAGCCCGCGCAGCCACGGCTGTGTCAACCTGAGCCCGTACGACGCCTGGTGGCTCTACCAGTGGAGCGCCGCCGGCGGCAGCCGCAGCCCGGCCGTACACGTCTTCTAGCCGCAATTCCAGATGCGGCGTAATGACGCAAAGATGCCAACTTTCTGAAAAGTTGGCATCTTTGCAGTCTGTTGCCGCTGCATTCACACGAATAAGCGCTCTCCGATAAACTGCTAGATCGTCAGATCGGGGTTTCCCACGTCGGGTGCAGTCTTCCGACCGCCCGCGGCCCATTCGGTGCACCAGCGCTCCGGCGGGGCCGGCCGGTCGTGATAGGGTGACGTGGGGCAGCGGCAGAAGAGGTGGACGCGTGTCACCTGGCCATCCCCATTGCTGCGGAAGAACTCGGAGAAGCGGCAGTTTTCGCAAGTGTGACCTTGCAGGCGCTGCCACAAGCGGTTGAGGTCGGCCATGCCTTACGCCCCACTGCCCAGCGCCTGGGCCCATGCCCGCCGCACCAGCACGCCGGCCAGCGCACGCCGGTAGTCGGCGCTGCCGCGGAAGTCGTCGATCAGGTCGTGCGTGGCNNGAGCAGCGTCGACGGCCGCCGGCAGGCCCGCCGCGTCGGGTATAAAATCGTGCAGACCGCTCAGCGCCAGCGGCTGGGCCGTGACACCCCNCAACGCCACGCTGGCCACCCGCGGTTCACCACCGACCACCGCCGCCGCGGTTACGATCGGAAAATCACGCGGCGTGCGGCCCACCGTGGCCAGGCCATGGGACGCCGTCGCCGTACCGGCCGGCACGATGACTTCCAGAATCAGTTGGCCGGCCAGGTGTACGTTGGCCGTCGGCCACGGCATGCAGCGCAACATGCCGCGCCGACCCTCACCGGCGACCACTACGANCCGCGCGTCGAGCGCCAGCAGGGCCAGACGCAGCGGCGAACCGGCCTCACCCCCACNCAGCAGCCCACCCAGCGTCGCCGCATTGAGCAGATTTACTGGCCCTTCGTGGGCCACGGCCCGTGCCAACAGCCCGCCCGCCCATGCCGCCACCTGCACGTCCGATGCCAGGGCCGCCAGGGCGGTGGCCGCCCNCACGTGCAGGCCGTCGCGCTGCACCTCGATGAAGTGCAGCGGCAGGTCGCACAGGTCGACGACCGCTTCGACGCCGCTGGCCTCCAGTTCCGGGACGAGCAGGGTGCCGCCCGCCAGCGGGACGGTCATGATGCGCGTGCGNNCCAGCAGACGGCGTGCCGTCGCCATGTCGCTGGGGCGGTGGTATTCGGTCAGGGTCATGGTTTACCTCCGCTCGTAGCGGCCCATCAACTGTGCCTGGGCCAGAACGTGACCGGCCATCGCCTGTTCGATCTCTCTGCGCGCCGCACCTTCGGGCAGGTGCAGTCCGGCCACATCCAACGCATAGAGGCGGAAGAAGTAGCGGTGCGGGCCATGGCCGCGGTGGACAGGGCCGCCGTAGCCGGTACGGCCGAAGTCGTTGCGCCCACTCGTACCGCCGGCCCCGCGCCAGCCTTCGGCCAATCCGCTCGTTGCCGCCGGCAGGTCGAAGANGGTCCAGTGTGTCCAGGTGCCGCGCGNGGCATCGGGATCGTCAACCATCAGGGTGAAGCTGGCGGCGCCGGCCGGGGNGTCGGTCCAGGTCAATGCCGGTGAGAGGTTGTCGCCTTCGCAGGTGTAGCGCCGCGGGATCAGGCTGCCATCATCGAAGGCCGTGGTTTTGATTTGCATCGTCGCACCTCGTATTCCTCTGGTCAGTTCGTCCCTTCCCGTGTCCGCAGGGCGGCGTACAGCACAATCGACCCCGCTACGGCGGCGTTGAGCGACGCGATCTGGCCACGCATCGGTAGGCTGATCAGCCAGTCGCACTGTTTGCGCACCAGGCGAGCNNGGCCTTCGCCCTCGCTGCCCACGACGATGGCCAGGGGCCGCCNCAGGTCGGCCCGATCGTAGGGTGTGGCCTGGTCGTCGGCGTCCAGGCCAGCGACCCACAAACCGTGCGCCTTGAGAATTTCCAGTGTGCGCGTCACATTGACGATTTCGGCGACCCGCAGATGTTCGACCGCGCCGGCCGAGGCGTTGCTCACGGCCGGGGTGATGCCGGCNNCGCGCCGCTCCGGAATCAACACGCCGTGCACACCCACCGCCTCCGCGGTGCGCAGCAGTGTGCCCAGGTTCTGCGGATCTTGCAGGTGATCGAGGCACAACACAAACGGCGGNNTTCCGCGTGCCTGGGCAAGCTCCCAGATGTCGTCGAGTTCGACGGTGGGGTAGGCGGAAACCTCGGCGATTACCCNCTGATGGTTGGCCCGCTCACTCAACTGATCGAGCCGGTTGCGGTCAGCCTCCACGACTGGCACGCCGCGCTCCGCGGCCAGTGCCAGGATCGTGCCCAGAACCCCGCCCTGTTCACTGCCCCGGTTGACGATCGNCTGGCGCACCTGGCGTCGCTGGGNCCGCAGCATTTCGCGCACGGCCTGGCGGCCGTAGAGCCACTCACGCATTCAACGCTCCAGCCGCCAGGTGGTGCCCTGCGGCCCATCCTCCAGGATCACGCCAATCGCCTTCAGACGATCACGAACCGCGTCGGCCTGCGCCCACTGCCGCGCCTGGCGCGCCTCCTGCCGCAGCTCGATCAGAACGCCGACGATCTGGTCAGTGACGGCGGCCAGCTCAGCGCCGCTACGCGTGCCGCTATCGGCGGGTAGCAGGCCGAGCACGTCGCCGGCCAGGGTACGGTAGACTTCGTCCATGGCCGCAATCGTGGCCTGGTTCGGCAGCTCCGCGGCATTGAGCCGGGTGTTGGTCTCACGGCTGAACTCGAAGAGTGTCGCCAACGCGCCGGCCGCGTTAAAATCGTCGTCCATGGCCGCACGGAAACNGCGGTCGTGGCGCTGGCCAATTCCTGCACGGCCGGNATCGACCGGGCCGTTGGCTGGTGCGGTGTCGAACTTCTGCTGCACCAGGCGTACCGCGCCCATCAGCCGGCTGTAGCCCTTCTGCGCCCCCTCCAGGGCCGCGGTGGTGAAATCGGTGGCTGAACGGTAGTGGCTGCTCAAGACAANAAAGCGCAGGGCCAACGGCTCCACCAGGTGTAACGCGTCCTTGATGGTGGTGAAGTTGCCCAGCGATTTGCCCATCTTCACGCCGTCGACCGTCACCATGTTGTTGTGCATCCAGATGCGGGCAAAGGGTGTGCCGCCGCTGGCGCATTCGGCCTGCGCAATCTCGGCCTCGTGGTGGGGGAATTTGTTCTCCAGACCACCGCCGTGGATGTCGAAGGGTTGGCCCAGGTACTTGATCGACATCGCTGAGCATTCGATGTGCCAGCCCGNGTACCCGTACCCCCAGGGTGACGGCCACTGCAAGATGTGCTGCTCGTCGGCGCGTTTCCACAGGGCGAAATCGGCGGGGTTACGTTTTTCGGGATTGACCGCGACACGCGNCTCTTCCTGGTCCTCCGCCCGCCGACCGGAGAGTTTGCCGTAGTCGGGGTCGCTCTCGACGCTGAAGTAGACCGAGCCGTTGACCGCGTAGGCGTGCCCAGTGGCCAGCAGCGCTTCGATCTGTTCGATCTGCTCAGGAATATGCCCACNTGNGCGCGGCGAAATGTCGGGGCGCAGGACGTTGAGCGCGTCCATATCCTCGAAGTAGCGATAGGTATAGCGCTCGACCAACTCCATTGGGTGTACACGGTCCAGGCGGGCCTTGCGCACGATCTTGTCCTCACCCTCATCGGCATCGTCGGTCAGATGGCCGACGTCGGTGATGTTCTGCACGTAGCGCACGGTGTAGCCCAGATAACGCAGGTAACGCACTACCACGTCGAAGCTGACATAACTCTTGGCATGACCGATGTGCGCGTCACCATAGACTGTCGGGCCACAGACGTAGATGCCGACGTGATTGGCGTGCAGGGGTACGAACTCCTCTTNTTGGCGGGTGAGTGAGTTGTAGATAGTAAGCGTCATGGTCCGATGATTCCGTTCAGTTCGTGCTGTGGGGCTGAGCAAACAGCATACGCCCCGCGTTGGTTTGCAGGACCTTAGTGACGATGACGTCCTGGGCGGTGTTGATGTAACGGTACCCGTTCTCGACGACGACCATCGTGCCGTCGTCCAGGTAGCCTACGCCCTGGCCCACTTCTTTGCCTTCCTGAATGATGCGGATGCGCATGGTTTCACCGGGCAGCACCACCGACTTGACCGCATTGGCCAGGCCGTTGATGTTGAGTACGGCAACCCNCTGCAACCCGGCAACCTGGCTCAGGTTGAAGTCGTTGGTGACGATTGGGCAGCTCAGCTGTTTGGCCAGTTGCACCAGCTTCTCATCCACCTGGCGCACCCNCTCGACGTCGAGGTCGCTGATGATCACCGGCACCGGTGATTCGCGCTGCATCTTGTTGAGCATGTCCAGGCCGCGTCGGCCGCGGTTGCGCCGCAGCGCGTCGGCCGAATCGGCGATGTGCTGCAACTCGTTGAGCACGAAGCGCGGCACCATCATCGGGCTGCGTACGAACCCGGTTTGGCAGATGTCGGCAATGCGACCGTCGATGATCACGCTGGTGTCGAGCAAGAGGGGGATGATTTCCGGCTCGCTTGGGGTAGTGGTCGTCATCCAGCGTGAGCCGAGCAGGGCGAAAATGTNCCTTTGGCGCAGAACCATGACCAGGGTGCCCAGGTAACCAAAGACGATGGCGCCAATGGCCGGCAGGAGACGGCCAAAGGGCGAGGGCAGGAACGACAGCGGCCAGGCCAGCAGCGCCGCAATCACCAGACCCAGGGCGAGGCCAATCGATCCCGCCACGATCTGTTGGGCTGGCAGCTGACGCACTGTACGTCGCGCCCAGCGTGCCGGTTTGGTGGTGATCCACGGGGCTGCGATCGCGCCCAGGAGCGCGCCACCCAGGGTGAGGGNCAGCAGCCAGCGGAGCGAATCAGGGTTTAACTGGGTGGTACCGGTAAGTTCGGTGCCAATTTCCCAACCAATGATGCCGAAGACGAGTGCACCAAAGAAGCGAAACAATAAATCGACGTTCATGATGATCTCCCGCCCGTCCGAAACCGCCGCGGCTGCGTGCGGGCGCGCGCTAAACCAGCCGCCGGGTGGACGAGTACGAATAAAAGAAACAGAATAATCAACGAGACAGAAATAAAACCAATCATCGCGCCCCACGAGAATGCTGAGAAAATCGATTCGGCCTGCGCCTGTGGACAGTACGCCGCATGGAGTTCTGCGAACGGACGAACCTCGCTTCAATGATACACGAATTTGCCATTTCTGGCAACACAATAGGGGTGGTGATTAGCCGCAGGTCCCTTGCCAACCACGAATCGACGTCAATCGGCGCGAAATTGGGGTTTATGGATGAGGGCGTTGCGTGCGGAGTAGTGGATGGCCAAGAATCGCGGATTCTCGACCCCTGGATTTGACGCATGACCTGGCCGCGTTATAGTTGCGGTTATGTTTTCGCGGATCTCTTCCGACTTCACGCGTGGTCCCAACCGCCTCAGCGCGGCACTGGTGCGGCGGCGTGCGGCCGGTTTGCCCATCATCGACCTGATCGATGGCAACCCGACGCGCCATGGCCTGCAATACCCGCCGACGGTTGTGCAGCAGGTTATGACCACGGTCGCCGCGCCGGCGGCCATCTACGAACCTGACCCGCAGGGACAGCGTGCGGCGCGGGTCGCCATCTGTGACTACTACCGCACGCACGGCGTAGACGTGGCTGCCGAACACCTCGTCCTGACCCCGGGCACCAGCCAATCGTACTGGTACCTGTTCCAACTCCTGGCCAATCCTGGGCAGGAGATCCTGGTGCCACAGCCCTCCTACCCGTTGTTCGACTACATTGCAACCCTATGCCACGTAACCCTGCGTCCCTACACGCTCGATCCCGCACGCNNCTGGGGGATCGACCTGGCGCGGCTGGCGGCCGCCATCACACCGGCGACGCGCNNGATCGTGCTGATTTCACCGCACAACCCCACGGGGCAGGTTGCGACCGTTGACGAAGTGGCGGGGTTGGCACGATTGGCCGCGGCACACGCGCTGCCGATCATTGCGGACGAGGTCTTCAGTGAGTTCCTGTTCCGCGATGCAACCCTGGTGCGCCCGGCACAGTCGGACGCACCGCTGGTGTTTACGCTGAATGGGTTTTCTAAGCTGCTGGCCCTGCCCGGGTTCAAGTTGGGCTGGATTGCGGTGAGCGGTCAGGCGGCCCTGGTCGGAAAAGCACTGCTGGCCCTCGAGACGATTGCCGACACCTTCCTGGCGACGTCGGAACTGAGCCAGTTGGCTGCGCCAGCTCTGCTGGCGCAGCGCGAACCGTTTTTGACCACCTACCGTGCCGCGGTCGCGTACCGCGCCGCGCAGGCACAACAACTCCTGGCCGGCAGCGCACGGTTTTCGTTCGTCCCGCCGCGCGGCGGGTTTTATCTGTCGATCGACGTCAGCCGGGTCACGCGCAACGACGAGAACCTGGCGCTCGACCTGCTGCTGGAAACCGGCATTTTGCTGCACCCAGGCTGGTTCTACGACACGCCGACGCCCCACCTGGTGCTGTCATGCCTGGCCGAAGAAGAGATTCTGGCGCGCACGCTCCCTCGCCTGCGCGCCTTTCTCGAATCGTACTGATCAGCGCCACAACCCGGCCGGTTACTTCGGCTGTGGCCCCACCGTAATCACCTTCTGTGCCCGCGCCGTACCATTCGGCCCGTACGCCTCCAGCGCGTAGGTAATCTGGCCGGGCTGCTGCGGGCAGTCCTGGTAGGTGGCATTGACCGGCGCGCCGTCCCACAGCGCCATGTTGCGCCCGATCAGCTTGACCAGGAAGACGTCGCCCGTGACGTTCCAGCTCAGGGTCACGCATTGACCCAGCGGCATCTGGAAGTCAGGCTGTGCGTTGAAGTAGGTGATGACCGGCGCGCCGCCCCCGCCCGGAATGACATCGATGCGCACCTGGCGGATTTCCACGGTGTTGTCGGTTCGTACGGCGCGTAGCTCATAGATCGTCGTGGTCGGCGGACACACCTGGCGCTCACCCTGGCCGGCAACGCCGTTGGCCCACGGTTCGCCCTGCGCGTAGACGTACACGGCCTGGACGTTGCTCACGTTCCAGCGCAGCATTGTACACTGCCCCTGGTTGATCGTCGTCTGGTCGGCCCAGAACTGGATGTTTGGCGCCGGCGTCTGTGTGGGGAACGGCGTGGGGGTGGCTGGTGCTGGCACGGTGATACCGACCCACACCTTCTGACCGAACGCCACCCCTGAGCATTGGTCATCTGCCAGAAGCCCTGGTAGGTGCCAGGCTGCAACGGGCCACCAGATTGACCTGCGCATCGTAGGTGCCGCCGGGAGCTACCGCGTGAGATGGCCACCGGTTGACCGCCCATCTGGGCCGCTGGCGAGTTGCCGCTGACGTACACCAAACGGAAAGCCGTCGTCCAATCGCACGTGCCGCTGTTGCGGATGCGCCACCCCTTGGTGAACTGCTGGCCGGGCTGCATGATCGGCGGTGCGGTCATGTTCTTGTCGTCCAGGTTCAGGTCGGCGACCCAGGCCATACCGTCGATACAGGGCGGAATGGGTGTGGCGGTCGGTGTGGCCTGCGGCAGCGGCGTCACTGTTGGGGGTACTGGTGTTGCGGTTGGTTCAGGGGCGGGGTGATGATTTCATCCGGCTGCAGCTTGAGGTACTGCTGCGACAGCTCGGCAATGACGTTTTTGTTTTGCAGTACGGTCAAGGCATTGTTGATCTGTGCCAGCAGGTCGCTGTCACCCTTGCGCACGGCAATACCGAACTGTTGACGGTTGGCGCCACGGCCGACCAATTTGGCCCGTCCAGCCTGCACGTACTCCTGGGCTGGCAGGAGGTCCAAGACCACGAGCTCCACCCGGCCCTGTTCCAGGTCGCCCACGGCCTGTTCGACTTTGCCATAGGCGCGCAGATTCTCGGCCGGCATCTTGCCGGTGGTCACCAGCGCAGTCGTGATCCAGCTCTCGTAGACCGAGCCGCGTTCCACACCAATGATGTAGTTGGCCAGTTGTCCGACCGCGGTGAGATTGGGGATGGCTGAGCCGGCCTTGGCCAAGACGGCATCCTCACCGACGTAGTAGGTGGCAGAAAAGTCGACCGCCTCACGTCGTTCTGGTGTGATCGTCAGCGCCGAGATCACCGCATCCGCCTGCCCCAACATCAGGGCGCCGGGTAAACCGTCGAAGGCGAAGTCTTTGAACTCGATGGTCACACCAAGCTGCTTACCGATCTCGCGCATCAGCGCGATGTCGAACCCATCCAGCAGAAAGTTGTCGTCGTAGAATCTGAAAGGGCGGTAGTCGGCGGACGTGGCCACGACCATCTTGCCCGTTTTTGCACCCGTTCCCAGGTGGTTTGCTCTGACACCACCGGCGTGGTCACCGCCGTTGCCGGTTCTGTGGCGACCGGCGGCTGCGTGATGACCGGCGGCGGGGTTGGGGTGGGCGTTTGTGCACAGGCGGCCAGAGTAAGTACGGCCAGGACTGCTACGATGGCCATGCGCAGGGTGCAGCGGTGGTTCATTTTTCTTCTCCCAAGCGTTCTGAATAGGTCGTGATGGGCCAGCTCAGCAGGAATACGGGTTGGTGGTGCATCAGCAATCCAGTGGCGACTAAGAGCCTATCCGAATAACCGTCACGGGGCAACACTGTGGCGCGTTTTCCGGGTTATTCGGATAGGCTCTAACGCAGCAGTCCACCACCGCGCATCACTGCGGTGCTGAGCCCTGGTGGGCCGTTTCGGCCAGTTGCTGAGGCACATCATCCGNGGAGGGCATAACGGTACTGAGCGGCGTGACGGTTGCATGCACGGTGTAACCGTTAGTGGCGAGACGCCAGAGGGCCTGTTTCATCGGTTCTTTGTGTGACTTGACCAGTGCCGGCTGGTCGAAGGTGATCGCACACACCAGGTAGGGAACCTGCGCAGCGATGGCCGTTTNCAGAACGCCGTAACGCAGGGGCAACACCGCATGGCCGGGCCCGTACCGCCNCTCGGCAAACAGGACAACCGGTGGGTANNCGCGCGTCTGTAACACCTCGATCAGTTTGTTACGTGCGGCCTTGCGTGAGTCTTTGTTTTTGCGCGCTACGAAGACGGTATCGATCCCCGCGGCCAGCAGGCCAACGATCGGCCACGAACGGACGCTGGCCTTACTCAAGAACCGCACCGGGGCAATCGCCAGGAGCACGACGATGTCGGCGTAGGAAATGTGGTTGGGGAAGATCAGACCACGGTGTTGGCGAATGCGGGCGCGGTCGCGGCAGTGGACCTCTAGCCCAAAGAGTGGTAACAGGGCACGGGCGAGAAAGATGACCGGCCACATCGATAGACGGGCGCCACCGATATTGACCGGCACGAGGTACAGAACGAGTACGAACACAGCCGCTACGACAAACAACGACACCGCAATCGTCAGCCGTACTGTACCGCGCACGACGGCCAACAGTGAGCTGCCAAAGTCAACGTAGGTGGACAGGTTCATGTCGGTCACTTGCCTTGTGCGCGATTACACCATTATGCTAGAATCAGGCTGCGTATCGTACAGAGGGACAATTGGGCGTAATCTTAGCAGGATTTGGGTGTCATGTCAAAAAACGGACCGCTATGCGCTGATCGTCGCCGGCCTTCTTCTGGCCCTGGCCGCCTTCGCCATGCTGTGCAGCATCGGGTGGGCGCTCGGCCTGCTGTAACGGGGCATCGGGCAAAACATTCTGCCACGCGCAACGCACAAGGTACACAGAGATGCCAAACCAGCGGCTCTGTGCCTTGTGCGTTATGCATGTTCACGACGCCGGATGCCGTGTTAGCTTCAACCCGGCCAGCGTGGGACAGCCACGTCCGGTTGTGGGCCGATCGATTTGGACCTGCCCGGCCCGGCGTTGGTCTACTTGGTTTTTCGGCCTGTGCGGCCGGCGGCTTCTTGGCTGTTGGGTTACCCACGATCCCGCCCTTGACGAAATGATCGATCGGGATCATGAAGAGTAACATGAACAGCAAGGCGGTTGCCAGGAAGAAGGCAATGCCATACCGGCTATCCGGCACACCGAGGAAATTCAACAGCAGGTAGGTGGCGATCACACCTGCGATGAATGAAGCACCCCAAATTGCCACTTTTTGGTCATGTAGTAATTGCTCCAGTGACTGAAATAGATGACAAACGGCTCACGTTAGAGCCTATCCGAATAACCGTCACGGGGCAACACTGTGGCGCGTTTTCGGGTGATTCGGATGGGCCTTAGTCCGCATCAGGCCAGGCTGCACGCCCAAGGGCTGGCAGCAACTGCCCGGCCGGGCCGCGCAGTGTGAGATCGACGCGACGCGACAGCGGAGTTTCGTCCGGGTTGATTTCGACGGTCAGAGCGCCGCCGGCCAGCGCCTCCAGGGGCAGGGAAGCGGCCGGCTGTACCACGCCTGAAGTACCGATCGACAGGAACACATCGCAGTGTGCCGCGGCCTCGAAGGCCTCTACCATGGCCGCAACGGGCAGCGGCTCACCGAACCATACAACATCGGGGCGGACCAGGCTGCCGCAGCGTGGGCATACCGGTGGCATTCCCATGGCCGGCGCCTCGAGGCTGACGATATGCTGCCGTGCGCTGCAAACGTAGCGCAGCAGGCTGCCGTGCAGCTCGATCACACCCTGACTACCCGCACGTTGATGCAGCCCGTCCACATTCTGGGTGATCAACGTCCACTGTGGCACATAAGTCTGCATGACGGCCAGCGCCGCGTGACCCGCATTGGGCTGCGCCGCGCTGACCAACTGACGCCGCCACACGTACCATTCCCACACCAACTGTGGGTTGCGCTGGAACGCGTCGGGGTGGCGGTCTTCAGGATGGTAGTGACTCCACAGCCCCGCTTGTGCTTCACGAAAAGTCGGGACGCCGCTTTCGGCCGAAATGCCGGCGCCGGTCAGAACCGTGACTCGACGGGCAGTGCGGAGTGCCGCGATGAGTTCGTTTGGGATTACGCGCATGTCTGGGTGCATGATCGGCTCCAAACCGCGGGCACAGGTGCATCTAGTTCTATTGTACACGCCCACCGGCTTTTGTCAACGCCCGTGCGATCTGTGGTATACTGTGCTATATCTCACAAATACGGGAGACAGACCCATGCGCAAAATCGCGGTTGCCCTGTCGAAAGGCGGGGTGGGAAAAACAACGACAGCCGTCAACCTGGCGGCCGGCCTGGCGCATAGTGGCCGTCGTGTCCTGCTGGTCGACGTCGATACGCAGGGCCAGGTGTCCAAAGCGCTGGGCATCGAACCTGAGCGCGGGTTGGCCGACCTGGCCAACGGCGATGCCACCGCCGAGGAAGTCATCGTGCCGGCCCGTGACCATCTGGCCCTGATTGCCGGTGGACGGGCCCTGGCTGGNCTCAAACGCCTGATTACGCGCAAGGACTTTGGCGGCGAACAGGTGCTCAACGAGACGCTGAGTGCCCTGGACAACGCGTATGACTACGTGATCCTCGACACCGCACCGGGGTGGGACGCCCTGACGGTGAACGTCCTGTTTTACGCGCAGGAAGTGATGGCGCCGGTGTCGCTGGAGATTATGACGCTGCAAGGGCTGCGTGAATTCCAGAAGAGTATGCTGGCGATCCAGAAATACCACCCCAGCTTGAGCCTGAACTACGTTGTACCGACGTTCTTCGACCGCCGCGTGCGTAAGTCGGCTGAGATCCTTGACCAGTTGCACGAGCACTACGGTGCGCAGGTCTGTGCACCGATTCGTTACAACGTGCGCCTGTCCGAAGCGCCCGGTTACGGACAGACGATTTTCGAATACGCACGCCACTCCNNCGCCGATGATTACCGTACCCTGGCAGAAAGGGTCATGACCGATGACCGCACGTAAACACACCCCAGATGTCCTGGCCGACCTGTTGGGCGGTGAGCGCCCGTAGAGTCGGATGAAACCATCACGGCCACCCTCAGCGTCAGCCGCGCACACCGGCCCACCCAGCAACGAAATCACGCCCGGTACCCCAGGCGACAACGCCCAAACCCCAATGGGAATACCTGGTCGTGACCTTCCAGCACTACCGCGGCTGGCGCCCACGCTACGCCAATGGTCAGGAGCTGGCCCACTGGGCCGACATGCCGCTGCTGCCCGATTATCTCGACGTTCTCGGTGAACTGGGCTGGGAACTGAGCGCCGCCAGTTCCGGGCAGACCTTTTTGGCAACCGTGACCTGGTGCGGCTCTATTTCCGGCGCGCCCGCCTGACTATCGTGGGTTGCACGAGCCTGGTGTGACCGCCGAATGACCCACGTGGTGGGCCGGCGTCATACGGCGCTTGCACTTACTTGCGCTGTGACTCGTGATTACGAAGCCGGTCGCGTGGCTGGCGCACTGTGCAGATTGGGCCTCAGGTAATCACCACCTGCCCGCAGTAGTCGCAGCGGTCGATACCCAGCGGCAGGGCGCCGCCGCAGTTCGGACACTTGAAGGTCTCCACGCGCACCGGTACGCCGGCCTTCTGCATCGCGGCTTCATTGTCGGCCAACTCACCGCGCAGCTCACGGAGTCGTGCCAGGTAGGCTTGCGGCTCGATCTCACCCGCGGCTTTCAGGCGTTCGACATCGGCGATGTTCTCGTGCAGCATCCGCCGCCGCGCCTGCAGGCCCTCGGCACTCTGGTCCTCGATCGTCAGGCGCAGGGTCGGCTTACGCGGCATGGTGGCTACGAACCAGGCCACCCCGCNAATGATCAGGGACAACAAGACACCGGCCAGCAGTGGGGTGTACCAGGTCGGCGCCTCCGCCTTGTGCAGCGCTTGCAGGGCCACCTGGCTGCCGTACGCCACTGCCACTTGGTCGGATCCGCTCAGGCGGCCGGCGTCCAGGCGTGTGATGGCCGCGGNAAACGAAGCAACACGGTAGCGGCCGCCATCCGGGCCGCTGAACACCGTCACGCCGCCCGCTTCATCGCCCACGATCGCCTCTTCGGCCCCGTCATTGTCGATGTCCTGGCCAACGATGCCGTGCACCCGCTCGGGTACCGANNGCCACGGCTCACGCCCCGCTGCGTCGAATGCCCAGACACCGCCACCCTTCCCACCCACGACAAACTCACGCGCTGGGTTTGCCATCGGCTCGACCTCGCGAATTTCGACGATCGCCTGGCCCAGACGCTGTTCACCGCGCGGCGTGCCGCGGGCCGCGTCGAGGATGACCAGGTAGCCGTTGTCGCCGCCCAGCAGAAGCTCCGATGTGCCGTCGCCATCCAGATCGTAGGCGCGCAGGCGGCGCAGCGGGCCGTTGTACTGGTAAGTCCACTGCTCGGCGCCGCGCTCGTCGTACAGCGCGACCAGCCCATCGTGGTTGGCCGCCGCCAGGTGGCGTTGCCCGCCAACCAGGGCATCATCCAGGCCGCGGATGTAATCCCCGCGGCTGAGCTGCGCGCCAGGCCTCGGCCCCAGCGGGGTGATGGCTACCAGCTGGCCGTTCGTGTCGCCGTAGACGATCTGCGGGCCGGAAGGGAAACGAATCACCGCAACGCGCGACGGGTCACCCACAGCGGATAGAAGGGTCCGGCTGAGGCTCTCGCCCGTGCCGTCGAACGCGACCAGGGCCACGCCGGCCCGGCCGCCGTCCAACTGCGGTATGGCGGCCACGATGTCCTCCACGCCGTCCTGGTTCGCATCGCCCAGGGTCGTTACCAGCGGTGAAGGGGTGTCGATGCGAAACTGTTCCTGGCCGTCACGGTCGAGTACAGCCAGGGTGCTGGTGTTTTGAACGAACAACTCACGGACGCCATCGCCGGTCAGATCGGCGATCTGCATACTCTCCATGGCCGCGAGCGACGGCCGGTCCCACACGGTGGTCCCGCTGAACCGCACCACCGGACCGTTGGATGCCAGCAGCCAGGCGACCAACATCACAACGACGATCAACACCAGGGCCAGGATAATGGTGGTCCACGCCCGACTGGTCATGTCAGATCCTTTCTGTGCAGTAAGCTGTAGGCCGTTTTGAGCACCCCAAGCACATCACCAGGTGCGATGATGCCGGCCGGCGCACTGGCCACCAGGGTCACGATGCCGCCGGTCGTGTCCAGCTCTGCGATCGTATACGCCGGCGCGCAGGCCGCTGCGCACCTCGGGCCGTGAAATGACGTCGTACGCCTGTGGGTTCACCGACACGCGAACCTTGGCTCCTGCCCGCTGGCGATTTTGGGTGCTTTCCACTTCCGTTTGCCGCTGCTGCTGCGTTTGTAATACCCGACCCGTTCCTTCGTGTGTTCGATCGCGCTGAAGCGCAGCATGTTGCCGTCGAACAGTTTGGCTTTCAGGCCGAACCACTCGTCGCGGTAGTAGTTGACTTTCATTCCCAGGGCGTTGGTCCCCTCACGGCTGAGTTTGCCGGGCTGGCGGGCGCCGGTGAGTCCAGCTGGCCAAAAACGTACCCTTGGGGTGAAGGTCGTCGCGCAGTGTGTAGATCACATCGCGTGCGGTCTGGTAGTGCGGCGACAGCCGCTGCATGCGCGCCGGGCGACGAACCAGGTCACGACTGCGGCCAGCAGGGCGGCCACACCGGCGATGCCAAAGATGCACGCGCCGAACTGCACCACGTAGTCGGCCCAATCAACCCCAGGCCAGCCAGCAGGAAGATCCACGGCAGGCGCCCCCGTCGCTGGCTCTGCGCGCTGACCCGGTCGCGACGCGACCAGGCCGGCCATGGCATCGAGGATGGCGTCGGGCTTGTTGTCGAGCGCGAGGTATACCGGGTCGTATTCTGCCAATTTAGACTCCGTGTTTTGTGCATCCAGCCCAACCTGTGGATAATACAGGCGGGCGGCCGAACCGCAACCGCCGCGAATTTTAGCCGAAATTGGCCAAACATGCACATTCTTTACTCGGCCTTCGACGTCGTACCCAGCCCGAAGGGCGCCAGCACCCACATCACCCAGTTCGTGCGTGGCCTGATGGGCGCCGGACATACCGTGCACTTGATGACGGCCAGCGACGGGGTGCTGCCAGATGTGGGCATGTACGAGGGTGCGACGGTCACGCGTGGCGCCGCCCAGCGGCGCGGCCGACAGCTTCCTGGNCGCGCGCTCGAATTTGGCCGCGCTGTGCACGAACATGTGCTCAACGGCCCGTCCTACGACGTCGTTCACTTCCGTTCGATCTGGGATGGGCTGCACCTGGTACAGGGGGCGCGTCGGNNCGGGTACGCGACGCTGTTCGAGGTCAACGGCCTGCCCAGCATNCGGCTCAAGTATCACTACCCCAGATTGGCCGATTCGCCCGAGGGCAGGCGNCTGTTGGCCAAAATGCGCGGGCAGGAGGCGGCCATCCTGGCCAGCTGCGACGCTATCGTCTGCCCGTCCGATGTGACGCGCACCTTTCTGGTCAGCCTGGGTGCGCCGCGGNNGCGCATCACGGTGATTCCCAACGGCGTGCAGATCGACGAGTTCTACCCATCGCCCCTGCCGCCACGTGTGGGGCGCACGCCCCTCATCCTCTACGTGGGGACGCTGGCGCCCTGGCAGGGTCTGGACGGGCTGCTGACGGCCCTGCCGCACGTGCTGGCCGAACTGCCGGTGCACCTGGTCATCGTTGGCCGTGGGCGTGGCCGTCAACTCAAGCAGCTGGCCAAACAGGCGCGTAAGCTCGGCATCGAAGAGGCCGTGACCCTGGAACCTGCCGTGCCGCATCACGCCGTGCCGGGGCGCATCGCACAGGCCGACGTCTGCGTGGCGCCGTTGGTCTACAACGACCGCAACGTCGTCCAGGGCTGCTGCCCGATCAAGCTCATCGAGTACATGGCNGCGGCGCGGCCAATCGTCGCGGCCAATCTGCCGGTGGTGCGTGAGCTGGTACGTGAGGACGTGGAAGCCCTGCTGTATGCGCCGGATGACCCGGCCGACCTGGCGCGACAGCTGGTGCGGGTCTTACAGGACCGTGATCTGGCGGAAGGACTGGCAGGGCGCGCANNGCGGGCGGCGGAACGCTTCACCTGGCGCCGCGCGCAGGCCCGCCTGCTGCGTGGTCGATGGGTTGGTTGGGGGTGGGCTGGACGCTTGAAACTGCTGGGGCGGTGACGAAGTGGGCTGTGCCAACCAGACTGCTCAGCCGACATCGAACAGTTGGGTGAGGACCGGCGCGACTGCAAATGCTGCGCAGAAATGACGGGGTCACCCTGCGCTGTCGATTAGCGCCGCGTACAGGCTGAGGTTGCCGTCAACTTCCTGTTCGACCGTATAATCGTGCTGGACGGTGGCGCNGGCCTGGGCGCCCAGGCGGGCGCGGGTGGCGGGATCGTCGAGCAGACCCTGGAGAGCCGCGGTCAGTGCACCAACGTCGTGCGGCGGGACGACCCAGCCGTTGTCGTCGTGGCGCAGCACATCGGCAATGCCGCCCGCCGGCGTAGCCACCACCGGCCNGCCGCAGGCCAGCGCTTCCAACAGCGCATTGGGCAGGCCTTCGGCCAGCGACGGCAGGATAACGACGTCGAGCAGGTTGTAGTAGTCCGGCAGTCGTGTGTGGTCAGGCAGGTGCGGGACTACACGCAGCGGCAGTTCGGGGTGCTGCTTCTGAAAAACGGCCAACAGCGCGGCGTCGTCACCGGCGCGTACGCCGCCAACCAACAGCAGCGTGGCCGGGTGCGTAGCCGATAGCGCGGCGAAGGCCAGCAAAAGCGGCGCCAGGCCCTNTTTGGCCCNGGCCTCACCCACGAAGCCGATGACTGGCCCGGGCGGCAGGTCGAGCGCCGTGCGCAGACCGGCGTTTGGCGGCGCGGNGCTGAACAGGTCGGCATCGACGCCGTTGGGAATCAGGGTCACTGGGCNGGTTGGGGCCAGGGCCAGGGCTTGGGCAACCAGGTGGCGNNCGTTGGCCGTGATGGCGTCGGCGTGCTGCAAGGCGTACAGGATGTGGGCCGCTTTGGCGGGGTCGAACACCGCCCGGTCCAGGTCGTTGCCGCGGGCACTGACGACCGCCGGGCGCTGTACGGCGTGGGCCGCGTACACGGCCACGAAGCCAGCCTGGTTGAGGAAAAAGCCGTGAAAGAGGTCGAAGGGGCGCTGTCGGTGCGCGGCCAGAATGTCATCGAACCAGCGCGCCAGGCTGTCATCACGGCGTGGCAGCGCCCCCAACCGGTCGACTGTGACNNCCGCGTGGCGGCTGTGCGCTGCCGCACACCGGGGCTGGGCCTGGCTGAGCACAAAAACGTGCACCGTATGGCCGCGCTGGCTCAGGCCCTCCACCAGACGGGCTGCTGAAACGGCGACGCCACCGACGTCCGGCGGGTATCTTTCGGTCAAGAGAGCAACGTGCATTACACGATGATTCCAATCAGGAGGCCATCATGGCCGAACAATGTGCGATGATCATAGGCTACCTGGTGCCGCACCGCTGTGACCACGTGGCGCTGGGCGCCTGTGGGCGCTGCGGCCGCCATTATTGCGACGATCACCTGGCAGTCACCGCGGAAGGCTTGCTTTGTGCCGCCTGCCAGCAGGGCTTGATCAGCCGGTGGCCCTCCCGGCCACTCAGCAGGCCTACGATACCAACGATCTGCTGGTCTTCAGCCGACTGAGTGAGTGGAGCACCGATGACGCCGATGATGCCTTCGCCGACTTGAGTTAGTCGAACAGGGCCAGCAGGGCCCGGTTCTCATCCAGGAAGTCGTCACAGCGCCGGCAGGGCGCCAGGGCTGGCGGGTGCATCTGCTGACGAATCAGCTGGTATCCCGNGCCGTGCCATATATCGGCAAACGATGCCGTCTTCAGGCTACCCAGGGGCGTCATCTGTTCACGCGTCATGCAGCACACGACCACGTGACCGTCGAAGTCGATCAGGCTGTGCGTCCAGGGCGCAAAACAGGGGTGACGGTCGTACCAGCCAAAGGCGTACTGGCCACGGCGCGCCTGTTCGATCTCGGCGTCAGTGCGGCCGAAGGGGTACGCCTGACGGGCATCGTGCAGCAATCCCAACGCCAGGGCACGCTCCGCCAGGACGGGCGCCACCCGCTGGTTGTACTCGACAATGTGCCGGCGGCTGAGGGCGACCCGCTCCCCGCAGTGGTCGTCCACCGCAATCAGGTTGAGGGCGTCGGCGCCCAGGGCGTGCACCAGGTCAGGCAGGTCCGCCAGGCTGCGGTAGCTGTCGTGGCTGACCACCGTATTGACACGTAGGGTCAATTTGCCCTTGGGCCGTGCACGGGCGAAGTGTTCGATGGCGCGCCGTGTGCTTCCAGGCGCCGCGCACCCGCGCACACGGTCGTGCACCCGCCGGTCGGGTGAATCGAGCGACACATTGACGCCGCGCAGGCCGGCCTCCACCAGGCGCCGCGCCAGCGCCTTGTCGACCAGGGTGCCGTTGGTGGTCATCGTGACACGCAGGCCGAGGGCAGCGGCGTGGGCGATCAGATCCGGGACCTGCGGGCGCAGCAGGGGTTCGCNCCCGCTCAGGTGAATCTTGCGGCAGCCCAGGTCGGCCAGTTCCGTCACGGTCTCGAAAAACCGATCCATCGCCAGCGGCGGCGCACGCGTCGTCCGCCAGTGGTTGCACATGACACATTTCAGGTTGCAGCCGAACATCAATTTGATCTTGACGTACAGCGGGCGGTAGGCGGTTCGTGTTTCCACCGCGTGGCGGAACGCGGCGGCGTCTGCGGTGACTTCGTCGATGGCGTACATGGCGATTTCCTGGGTATCCGTTCGTTGCGATCAGGGGTAGATTATGCTGCAAGTCAGCAACATCCACAAATCCTTTGTCGGCGAACCGCTGCTTGACGCGGTGTCGTTCACGTTGAACCGGGGCGACCGCTTCGGCCTGGTTGGTCCCAACGGCTGCGGCAAGACGACGCTGCTGCGCATCATCGCGGGGCAGCTGCCGGCCGACCAGGGCGCCGTGCGCCTGGGCTGGGCCGGTGCGNNCGCCGGCTACCTGGCGCAGGCTCTGGAATACCCACCAGCCGCCGCCGTCGACGACGTACTGCAGCAGGCCGTGGCCGAACTGACGGCGAGCGAACGGCGCCTTGACGAGCTGGCCACGGCCATGGGCCAGGCAACGGGCGAGGCCCAGGCGACGCTGTTGGCCGAGTACGGGCGCACCCTGGACGAGTTCGAGCAGCGTGGCGGCTACGGCATCNNTCCGCGCATCGATGCAGTGCTCAGCGGGCTTGGGTTGGGCGGCCTCGAACGCCGCACACCGGTCGCCATTCTGAGCGGCGGGCAGAAAACACGCCTGGGCCTGGCGCGCCTGCTGCTGACCCAGCCCGACCTGCTGCTGCTCGACGAGCCGACCAACCACCTCGATATCGAAGCCCTGGAATGGCTGGAGCAGTTCCTGCGTCACTACCCCGGCGCGGCGCTGATCATCTCGCACGACCGGGCCTTTCTCGATAACGTGGTCGACACGATCCTGGAGATCGACCCTCTGACGCACAAGCTGCGCGCCCGNGGCAATTACACCGCGTACCTGGAATCCAAGGTGCGTGAACGCGAGAAGCAGTGGGCCGCGTACAAGGATCAGCAGGAATTCATCCAGCGGCTCGAATCGACCATCTCGCAGAAAGAGCGTTACGCACGGGATATCGAACACGGTACGATCGATTTTGCCGTGCGTAAGGTCGCCATGGGCATTGCGCGACGTATGGTTGTGCAGCGCAAGCGACTGGAGCGCCTGCTGGCATCGGAGGAGCGCATCGACAAGCCGCCGCTCACCTGGCAGATGAAGCTCGACTTCGGCCCGGCGCCCGAGAGCGGGCGCGAGGTCGTCGTCCTGGAGGACGTGGCGATGGGGTTTGGCGACGTCGAGCTGTTCCATGACGTCAACCTGACCCTGCGCGCCGGCGACCGCATTGCCCTGGTNGGGGCCAACGGCAGTGGCAAGACGACCCTGGCCCGGCTCATCACCGGTGAACTGACGCCGACGCGTGGCCGGGTGCGCCTGGGCAGCCACGTGCGCCTGGGGTACTTTGCCCAACAGCAGGAATCGCTCGACCCCGCCAGTACCCCACTGGCGACGATTCGGGCCGTGGCGCTGATGGACGAGACCGCGNNGCGCAGTTTCCTGCACTACTTCCTCTTTGCGGGTGACAGCGTGTTCACCCCGGTGCATTTGCTCAGTTACGGTGAACGTNNGCGCCTGGCGTTGGCCCGCCTGGTGGCGCTGGGGTGCAACTTCCTGCTGCTCGACGAGCCGATCAATCACCTGGACATCCCCTCGCGCAGCCGNCTTGAACAGGCGCTGGCCGCGTTNCGGGGCGCCGTGCTGGCCATCGTACACGACCGCTACTTCATCGAGGAGTTTGCGACCGGCATCTGGCGCGTGGCCGACGGTACCGTGCGCCGCTACGAGGACATGACCGCCCGATAGACCAGGCCGTGCGGGCCGTTTTGTCGATTGGCCATCGTCAGCTACAATAAGCCGCATCACCCGCGGGCGTACACGTACCCGTGGAGACCCTGGAGAATCGTATGCCAGTTCTCGACACGCCGGCCATTCGCCCAATTTCCGCGCTGATGCAGCAGATCGCCAGCCAGCCGGCCGTTTTCCTGGACAATCCGGGCGGCACGCAAGTGCCGCAGGCGGTGATCGAGGCGTCGTCGGCCTACCTGCGCCAGGACAACGCCAACCGCGGTGGCCCTTTGCCNACCAGCCAGCGCAGCGATGCCCTGCTCGACGAAGCCCACGCCGCCCTGGCCGACCTGCTGGGCGCCGCGTCGCCCGCCGAAATCGTTTTTGGCCCCAACATGACGACCCTGACCTTCGGCCTGAGCCGCGCCATCGGGCGTACGTTGCGACCGGGCGACGAGATCATCGTCACGCGCCTCGATCACGACGCCAACATCACACCCTGGGTGCTGATGGCCGAGGACCGTGGCGTGACCGTACGTTGGGCCGATTTTCACCCGGCAGACTGCACGCTCGACATGCACAGCCTGCGCGGCCTGCTCAACGAGCGCACGCGGCTGGTGTGCGTCGGGCTGGCCTCGAACGCGACCGGCACGGTCAACGATGTCGCCACGATCACGCGCTGGGCGCACGCTGCCGGCGCGNNCGTCTTTGTCGATGCCGTGCACTACNNGCCGCACGGGCCGATCGACGTGCAGGCCCTGGACTGCGATTACCTGGCCTGTTCGGTGTACAAGTTCTACGGCCCGCACGTCGGCGTGCTCTACGGCCGCTACGACCTGCTCGACCGTCTGCCCGCCTACAAAGTGCGCCCGGCTCACAACGAACCGCCGGGCAAGTTCGAAACCGGGACGCAGAACCACGAGGGCATTGCCGGCGCTCTGGCCGCGGTCGAATACCTGGCCGGGCTGGGGGCGCCTGACCAGGGCGCTACGGCCGACCGCGGTGGGCCGCCATCGACGCGCCGCCAACGGCTGCGCGCNGGCCTCTCGGCGATTCACGACTACGACCGCCAGCTGACGGTTGCGCTGCTGGCNCGGCTGGAGGGCATCCCGCAGCTCACCGTTCACGGCATCACCGACCCGCAGCGCCTGGACTGGCGCGTGCCGACCGTTTCGTTCACGATCGAGGGGCATCACCCGGCTTCGATTGCCGCGGGCCTGGGCCAGGCCGGCATTTTCGTCTGGCACGGCAATTATTACGCCCTCGCGGTGACCGAACGGTTGGGCGTGGAAGGGAAGGGCGGCATGGTACGCGCCGGGGCAGTGCACTACAACACCGTGGCCGAGATCGGGCGCTTTGGGAGACCCTGCGCCGCTGGCTGGCCGCGCAGGAGTAGGTTACAGTGAGCACTGTGCTTCCCAAGCTGCGTGCGCTCGACATTCGCCCGCTGATGCACGCCGGGCGCTCGTCCCTCTACCTGCGTGACCCCTTGCAGCTGTGCGATCGGGTCGTTGTGCTGCCGCGNTGGCTGGGGCCGCTCCTCTTCCTGTGCGATGGCACGCGTAACCTGAGCGCACTGCGCGCNAGCCTGCAGGTCCGTTATGGCCTGCCGGTGAGCCTGGAGGTGGTCGAGCGGGTCGTCGATGCCCTGGACCAGGCCTGCCTGCTGGTCAACCCGCACTTTCAGGCNCGTGTACGCAGCCCAGTTGACCGCCGCGCCGCGCCGTACCGCGCACCCGCGCTGGCTGGGGCATCGTACCCGGCCGATGCGGCCGAATTGCGCGATCTGTTCACACACTATCAGGCGTTGGCGAACGATATCGAACCGGGCTCACCTGAGCAACGTGGGTTAGTCAGCCCGCACATCGACTACNNGCGCGGCGGCCCGGTGTACGCCCGTATCTGGAAGCGGTCAGCCGCGGCGNNGCGCGCGGCCGACCTGGTGGTGATTTTTGGGACCGACCATTACGGCGACCGTTTGATCAATCTGACGCGCCAGCACTACGCAACGCCTTGGGGCGTACTGCCGACCGCGGTCGATGTGGTCGATGCGCTGACGGCGCGCCTGAGTGGCGACGACCTGTTCGATGGTGAACTGCGGCATCGCAGCGAGCACTCCATCGAGCTGGCAGCGACGTGGTTGCACTACGCACGTGACGGGGCGCCGGTGGAGATCGTGCCGGTGCTCTGCGGCTCCTTCCATTCTTTCCTGCAAGACACGTCGTCACCCGACCAGGACGATACACTCAACCACGTGCTCGAAGTGCTGGCCGCGGAGGCCCAGCACCGACGCGTCCTCGTCGTGGCGGCCGGCGACCTGGCGCACGTTGGCCCGGCATTTGGCGGGGCGCCGGTGCCGGCCGAGTTCCGTGGTGGTCTACACACCGCCGATCAGGCGCTCATGGATACCATGTGCATCGGTGATGCCGGTGGCTTCTTTGGCGCAATCCGCCAGGTCCAGGACCGCAACAATGTCTGCGGTGTCGCTCCGATCTACCTGATGTTACGCCTGTTGGCGCCGAGTCACGGCGAGGTGGTGGCCTACGACGCGTGCCCGGCCGATGACCACGCGACCTCGTGGGTCTCCATCTGTGGCGTCACGCTGGTGTAAGAGCCTATCCGAATAACCGTCACGGGGCAACACTGTGGCGCGTTTTCCGGGTTATTCGGATAGGCTCTAAGTTGCCGCTTTGGGGTGACCGATCAGGCGGCTCACGCGAAAAACCCGGTTTCTGTGGGTCCAAGAAACCGGGTTTTGACAGGCGAGAAACCCCGTTTTTGCTGGCCGGTTGAGCGGTAAAGTAAACAGCCCTCGGCCGAGGGCTGTCAGCCCGCTGGCACCGGTACAACCACCGTGAACGTGCTGCCCTGGCCCAGTTCGCTGGTAAACGATATCGTCCCGCGGTGCGCATCGACGGCGGCCTTGGCAATTGGCAAACCCAGTCCGGCGCCCGACACATCCCCCACGTTACGCGCGGTGGAAGGTATCGAAGAGGTGGGGCCAGTCTTCGGGCGGTATGCCGATCCCGTGATCCGCTACGCTGATCGTGACCTGCTCATTGCCCCGGGTCAGCGTCAAGTGGATGTCACCGCCATGGGGCGAATATTTGATCGCATTGGAGAGCAGATTGTTCAGGATATGATGCAACAGGCGGGCATCAACCATGACCACGTTCTGCTGCCGGTCATGTTCAGAAAGTAAGGGTATGATCTGGTCGGGCGTGCATACGCAGCATCAATTTCATCGCGACAGAACTGAACCAAATCGACTGCTGAGGGCCGAAAATCGAGCCTGTTGGCTTCGGCTCGGCCAATGACCAGGATGTCATCCATCATTTGGGTCATCGACAGTACGGTCGATTGAATACGCTGGATATGCTCGAGTTGGCGTTCGCTGGGCCAGCGGTCGATGTAGAATTCGAGCAAATCGGCCGAAGCGAGAATGGTGCTGAGTGGTGTACGAAACTCATGCGAGGTCATCGAAACGAAACGCGATTTCAGTTCGACCAGCTCACGTTCTTTGGCCAGGGCACGCCGCGTTTCCTCCTCGGCCTGCACGCGCCGTAATATCGAAGGCCAGGTTCAGCGTGCCCTCGATGGCGTCGTGCGCATCGCGCAGCGGCTGATGGCGCACATGCAACTGCTGATTCTGCAAATGCGTGTCATACTCGAGACGCTTCCCCCAACGCTTGACGGTGTGCCTCAGCGCACAGGATTCCGGTCTGGTATTCGGAGGCCACATCATCGACCGACCGGCCTAACGTGTTGGCAAACCCCGACTTACGACCCGGTAGGATACCACCGCCCATGCTCGAGGTCAGGCGCAACTCCGTGTCGGTTGTCCACACGATGACCGGCATCTGCTCAAGAATCAACCGCAGTCTGGTTTCACTGGCCTGCCGCTTCTTCGGCCCGCGCGTTCACGAATTTCACTGCGCAGACGCTGGTTGGCGGCCTGCAACTCGTGTGTACGGCGGGCCACTCGCTGCTCGAGTTCAGCATTGGACTGCTGAATCTCTTCGTGCAGGCGGGCATTATGGATAGCCAGCGCGGCCTGATCGGCAATACCGCTGAGTAGTGCATACTCCTCGTCATTGAACTGGCGTGGTTCGCCACGACTGATAGCCGCAATGCTGCCGATCAGAGAACCGTTCAAAAACAACGTAACACCGATGGAGGAGCGCATCTCGAACTCACGGTACAGCGCGTAGCTGGGTAGTGTCGTATGCGCGCAAATCGTCCAGGATGAAGTGGGTACCGGCGTTGAACCCACTGTTCGTGATCTTCACGCGTCATCGGCACGTGCCGCTCGGCGTAGGATGGCGGCAGGCCGTAGCTCGCGGCCAACCTCATCGAATCATTCGCCCTGTCGTACAGCGTTACGAGGGAGATCGGTACGTTCAGGGCGCGGGCGGTCTCTTCACAGAGCGCGTGCAGGACGGTTTTCAGGTCGAGCCGGGCATTTAGAATCGATGCCACGCACGAGCGCCTCGGATCGGGCGGCCGCGCGGCGCGCGCTTCGGCGGCGCGCATATCGGTCAGATCGACACCCACCGACTGCACCTCGAATACCTGTCCGGTCTCGTCCAGTATCACACGGTCTGTCCAACGCTGCCAGCGGGCTCGCCGTTGGCTGTGACCATCGGGTGCTCGTAGGTCGACGTTGGATTTTCCGGCCAGCGTGGCCAGGTGGGCCACACATCTGCCCGTTCATCTGCCGGCACAAAATCCACAAGACTGTGGTTCAGTAGCTCCTGACGCGACCGGCCAAAGCAGCGGCAGTAGGCTTCGTTTACGAATGTCAGCGTCCCGTCGGGCTGAAAGCGGCAGACGAGGTCAGTCTGGTCTTCGACGATGGCCCGATAGCGGGCCTCGCTGAGCTGGAGCGCTTCTTCGGCATCTTTGCGCGACGTGATGTCGCGACTCATTCCAACCAGCCCAACGATTCTTCCTGTATCGTCACGCAGGGGAACTTTGGTCGACAAGGCCCAGATCTGCTCTCCGGTAGCCTGGTGAACCACCGGCTCTTCGTGGTTGATGAGCGGCTCACCCGTAGCCATGATCCGTTGCTCGTCGGCGGCGTAACGAGACGCCAGTGCGTGCGGGAAAAATCGAAATCGGTGCGGTGGAGAATCTCGTCCGGCGTCTTGGCGCCGGTCAGCCTGATGTGCGCCGCGTTGTTGAGCAGAAACCGGCCCTCAGTGTCTTTGACATAAAAGAAATCAGGCATGTTGTCGATTAGCGTACGCAGCAGGTTGTGTTCCGCATTCTGCAGCAGTTGGAAAGCGGGCTGCGGCTCGGCATCGTTCATGATCGGTTCTCCATCCTACATTTCAGGGGCCGTTGGTGAGATTCCGAAGCAGGTGTGCTATGCGGCCGCGGTGGGTAATTGGGTCACGCGTTATTATAACAGATTTTGCGGATCGACGTCGATTTGCCAGCCCAGAGGGAGGCTCANGCCACGGACGGCCGCGCTGGCGTCGCCGCTGTGGCCGCGCACCACAATCTGCCAGCGGTAACGACCGCGCAGGCGCGTGATGAAACAGGGCGCCGGGCCGACCAGGCCCAGGCCGGTCAGGCGCTGCCGACGGATCTCCTGGTTCAATTGGGCCGCNNCACGCCGGGTTTCGGCTTCAGCCTGGCCAGCATTGGAGTGGCTGTACACCAGGCGCACCAACCGGCTGAACGGGGNGTAGTCGAGCTGGCGCCGAAAGGCGAGCTCGTGNNCGTAGAAGCCTGGGAAGTCGTGTTGACTGGCCGCACGGATCGCGTAATGTTCCGGGTTGTAGGTCTGCACGATGACACGGCCGCCGCGCGCTGCGGNGGCCCGGCCCGCGACCTGCGCCAGGATTTGAAAGGTGTGTTCGGCCGCGCGGAAGTCGGGCACGTACAGGCCAATGTCAGCGCTCACGATACCCACGAGGGTGACCAGCGGCAGGTCCAGGCCCTTGGCAATCATCTGGGTGCCGATCAGCACGTTGGCCTCGTGGTTGGCAAAACGACGCATGATGTCGGCGTGCGCCTTTGTGCTNNGGGTGGTGTCACGGTCCCAGCGCAGGGTACGCGCCTGGGGGTAGAGGTCCTGCACCAGTTTCTCGATGCGCTGCGTGCCCGCGCNCAGATGGCGGATGCGCACGCTGCCACAGGTTGGGCACACCGCGGGGATGGGGTAGCGCCGGTTGCAGTAATGGCAGAGCAGATAGGGCGCGAAGCGTGTATCGTCCGGTTCCAGCGGGCCATGGTAGGTCAGCGGCAGCTCGCAGCGGGTGCATTGGGCCACGTAACCACAGTCCCGGCAGAGAACAGTCGTGGCGCTGCCCCGCCGGTTGAGAAACAGGATCGCCTGCTCACCCTCGGCCAGCGTTTGCGCCAGGGCCGCCTGCAAGTCACGGCTCAACAGACTGCGGTTGCCGGCCCGCAGCTCCTGACGCAGGTCGACGATCTGCACTTCGGGCAGGTCGATCGNTACTGCCGACAGGGGTTCACGCCCGGCTGCGGTTGCCGCCGCGAGACGTTCGATCGGTTGGTGACCCAGGATGCGCTCGGGCAAACTGAGGAGCGAATNGCGACCCTGCTGCACCGCGTAGAACGTTTCCAGGGCTGGCGTGGCACTGCCCAACACGACCGGCGCCCCCGTGAGCTGACTGAGGCGCAGGGCAACGGCCCGCGTGGTAACGCGNNGCGGCCGCTCGTGCTCTTTGTAGCTGGTGTCGTGCTCCTCGTCGATGATGATGATGCCCAGGCGGTCGAACGGTGCAAACAGGGCCGAACGTGGCCCAATGGCGATCGATAGCTCGCCCTGGCGCATCCGTTGCCAGGTATCGAAGCGTTCGCCCGGCGACAGCTCGCTGTGCCAGATGGCCACCTGACCTGGAAAACGGCGGGCAAAGCGCTCGATCGTCTGCGGGGTGAGGGCGATCTCGGGCACCAAAACGATGGCCTGTCGGCCGCTGGCCAGCGCCTCGGCGATGGCCCGCAGATAGACCTCGGTCTTGCCGCTGCCCGTGACGCCGTACAGCATGAAAAACGGCCCCCGCGGCGCGGCGTGCCACCCGTATCGCTNGTCCATCGCCTGACAGATCGCCTCCCAGGCCGCACGCTGTGCGGGCAGCAGGGTTGGCGCCGGCTGAGGGGTGAAAGCACGGCCATGCAGGGNGTCGCGCACGACCTGGACCTGCGTGAGGGTCAGCAGCCCGGCATCGGCCAGTTCGCGCACTGTGGCCTGGTCGACCGCGGCTGCGGCCATCAGCTGCGCGACGGGCAAATGCCCACCACCGGCCCGCAGCGCGGTCACGGTGCGCTGGTATTTCTGCGTGGCGCAGGGTGATGAGGTGGCCAACGGCGTCCGCTGGGGGATGTTGAGCGTCACGGTGGCCGGCCGGGCATCCTGTGCGGGAACCAGGCTGACCAGGCCGGCCGCTGCCAGGGCCTGGATGGGACTGCGGCTGCACGCGGCCAGTTTTTGCTGTTCGAGTGGCAGCTGGGGCGGTGTGTGGCGTGCCAGCATCTCCAGCGCGTCGGCCTGTTTACTCGGGCGGCCCAGGGTCGGCAGCCGTGCATCGATCACGGACGGTTCGGCGGTCAGGGTGACGATGGTCTGCTGCTTGGGGCGCACCACGGGTGACGTCACCGCATTGCGGCGGGCCAGCAGACCGCGNNCCAATAGCGGCCGCAGGACGGCGTTGCTCGTCCAGGCCGGGTTCTCGCGTTTGAGCAGGCGTTGTGGGGCGTCGCCGCGGGTCAGGCGTTCGAGCAGGCTGCGCTGCGGCTCGCTCAAGTCATCGGGCAGCGGGCCGCCGCCCTGACGGGCCAAAACGACGTCGACGCTNNGGGCCACCCCTCCCGGCAGCATGAGCAGCAGGCAGTCGCGCAGGGGCGCCAGGTAACGCTGGCTCATCCACCTGGCCAGCTCAACCTGGGCCGGTGTCAGCTGCGGTTCCGGATAGGCCAGGCTGTCCAGGGNGCGCACACTGACCCCGGCGGCGGTTCGGCGGGTCGGCCNGACCACGATGCCCTGCAAGCGGCGACCCGCGAAGGAGACCCATACCAGATGACCCACGGCCAGCCGGCCGGCCAGCGCTGGCGGAACGGTATAGGTAAAAACATCGCGCTCAGGGGTGTAGCCGCCGGCGCGATTGACCGGCGTATTGACGACGACGGCGGCATAACTGGCCGCGCCTCGCCGGACGGGGCCGGCGACGGTTCAGGCCGGGGCGGCGTGGATGGTCTCGTACGCATGGGCCGTCTCCACCGCGGCGATCTCCGACTGCAAGATGCGCCGCAGGATCGCAATCGTCGTCGCGTAGGTCGAATCGACGCCAAAGTAGGACAGGCTCTTCGACAGCAGNNCGCTGCGCCGGCTGTACGGCGTGTCAGAGGCGTAGTGCAGCACACCGATGTCGTAGGGTGCATTGATGAAGAGGTTGACGATTTCGTTGACCGGATAGCGGCGGGCGTAGATGTCTTCGTACAGCGCACTGAGGTACGGGCCGGTCTCCATCTCGATGTCGGTGTAACCTTCGCGATAGAAAATGTGCATGAACTCGCGATTCTGCAGGAATGTACCGCGCACCGTGATCGCTTTTTGGTTGTCGAACACCGTACCAAAATGCAGATAGGGCGCCACATCGGCCGCGGCGAAACAGTTCTTGAACAGGTAGGTGTTTTCGGACTGTTCGTCGTAGATCACGTTGGGTATCATCACATCGCCNNGACGCCCGTTGAGGGTGGCGGCTTTGCCCATGAAGTAGGCGCCGCGCAGTTCAGGCACGGCGGTCGTCACCTGGCTGAGGATGTGGTACGCGGCCATGCCGAGGGGATAGTCGACGTTGATGATCAGCGCGCGGCTGGCGGCCAGCTTCTCCATGCCCGGCAGGTGCAGGCGGGNGTCGCTCTGTTCCAGGCGCAGGCGGCTGATGTCGATGACGTGCACGCTGACGTCGAGTTGGGCCGGTGTGGGAATCGTCAAGATGCCGGTGTCCAGCTCCAGCCTGGCGGTAGACTGCCATCTCGCNNTGCGATTTGTGGTCAGGTACAGGCGCAGCACGTAATAGAGCAGGTTGGCCAGCAGTCCAGGGTCGGCCGATCGCTGGGNCCGCGCCAGTTCCGCGCGCAGGTTCTCCGGGTTGTAGCGTTCGGCGAAGTCGATCAGCGTCTGTTTGTGACGCAGGGCGTGGCCGGTCAAGGCATTGGGAATGCTGTGCGTATTGCTCGAAACAAAATAGATGGGCCGCACACGGATATCGGGAATGGATGGTCCCGCGGTACGCGGACGTTCTGCTTCGGCTACGACCGTCTGCCACCAGGTTTGTACCGCCCGGCGGTAGTCGGTCAGGGAGCCGGCGAGCAGGTTGATCGTCAGGTCCATCGCGCGTTGGGCCACCAGCGACAGACCAGGGAGAAAATCGGCGCCGAAGGTGGCATGCAGCTTCTCCAGGTCGTCACGGCTGATGTCCAGCCATTCCTGCGCTCGGTCAGTGCCGTGGGGTCAGGCGGGGTCTCCTGGGCGAGCAGCNNCCGCCAGTCGCTCCTGCGCCTCGATGGCCACCAACCGGTGGTGCATCTTGTTCCATTCGATCTGGAAAGCCACCAGGATTGGAATGAGGTCGTCGATGTCGGATACGGAGGCAATGAACGCGGCGAGGGTGGACTGGCCATCGAAATACATGCGGCGACGACGCGCCGGCGCNNGCACCAGCTGCCACGATTCGACGTTGGGATAGCCGCGCCGCANAANAACGTCGGTGGACTGGCCGAGCAGAACGTTGCGCGTGTGGATGATCTCGCGCGGCAGCCGTAACCAGGCGTACAGGAACGCGGAGACGTCGGGTTCGGGCGATTCGGCGCGCAGGTGCAGGCTCGATCTCATGCCAGCGTGCGAATCCTCCAGCGAGCGTACGCGCACCGGGCCGCTGCTGCGCAGGAGCGAGTAGTAAGTTCTGAGGTAAAGGTCGATGCCTTCACTGGTTGCAAAAGGTACGGCGCGTCCATCCAAACTCCACGTTTAGGCGTCGTTGGTGACGATGCCTTCCAGGTAGGCGTGCAGCCCGCGCGCGCAGGGCTTCCGTCACTTTTTGACATCTTGGGCGTGTGCGTGGGCAAATCAGCAGGGCGTCGGCGGTATCGACCACGATCATGTTGTCGAGGCCGATGGTCGCAATCAGCCGGCCGTCGCTGAAGACAAAACTGTTGTGTGTATCGATCAGGACGTGCGGGCCATGCACAACGTTACCCTCTTCGTTGGCCGGCGGCTCATCAGCCAGGGCCGCCCAACTACCGACATCGTTCCAGCCGATATCGACCGGCAGGGTGACGACGTCGCGGGCGCCCTCCATGATGCCGAAGTCGATCGTTTCGGGCCGGATCTGCGGCCAGACTGCGGCCAGGACCGCGGCCTCGTCCGCTGTCCCCAGCGCAGCCGCGACCGTTGCCAGGTGGGCGTGCAGGGTCGGCATCTGGCGTGCGATCTCACCCAGAACCGAGTCGGTGCGCCAGACGAACATGCCGCTGTTCCAGCCGAAACGCCCACTGGCCACGAAGCGCTCGGCGGTATCGCGGTTGGGCTTTTCGGTGAAGCGCTGCACCCGGTACGCGACGAAACCCAGGGCGCGGGCAACCTCGGCGCCGCGTTCGACGTAACCGTAGCCAGTTTCGGCAAAGGTTGGCGTGATCGAGAGTGTCACCAGGCGCCCGCGCGGNNTGGCGACTTGGGCGGTGGCCAGCAGGACACGGCGGAACATCTCCTGGCGGGCAATCAGATGGTCGGCCGTCAGCACGGCCATGATGGCGGACGGATCGCGCTGCTGGAGGAGAACCGCGGCCAGGCCGATCGCCGGCGCCGTACCGCGTCCGGTCGGTTCACCGATGATGTTGTGCGCGGNGAGCGCCGGCAGTTGCCGCTGCACCGTCTCGGTGTATTCGACATTGGTGATGACNNCAAAACCCGCTGGGGGCAGAATGGGCGCGATACGGGCATAGGCGGCCTGCAGCATCGTCTCCTCGCCGGCCAGGTCGAGGAACTGCTTCGGATGGGTCTTGCGGCTGCGTGGCCAGAGGCGGGTTCCCCCACCGCCGGCCAGAATGACCGCATAGAAGTGATCGTACACGCGTGACTCCGCTAACGGATAATGGTTGCTAGTATAGCATGGGACAGGGCAAATGGAAAACAGACATGCAACCCACGTGGAGGGGCACGCCAGGGCGCGAGGCCTTCACCCCAACGCCGCCTCCACCAGTACCAACGTCAGCCGCCGCGTGTTCAACCCCTCCTCCACCTCCAGACTCAGCCCACACACGCTGGACAGCCGTTCAAGCAGCTGCACACGGTCACCAGCTCGCGCGTGGCCACGAGCAGGTCGCGGTGCAGTTCGTACAGCCGTTCGGCAAAGCCAATCCCACCCGCCACCCGATCGTACAACGTCACCGTTGGCATACCGTTGTGCAGTGATTTGACCTCGTAGGTCATACCCAGGTCGCGCGNGTCGCACATCAGGTGCAGCGGAGCGATATTGGCCAGGGCATAGGCCAGCCCCGCCAGCCCCGAACGGATGCGTACCGCGGTCTCGGCCCGCCGGTGGCACGGCCGACACAGGGTGACCAGGTTCTCCAGCCGGTTGGCCTCCAGGTAGGCCTCGTTTGTGCCGGGTATGTAGCCGAACGAGCGGAAGGGCACGATGTGGTGGACGTCGTGCTGCCGGGCCGGCATCTNCGGCGCGCGGCACACTGTGCAGCGGTGACCATCGCGTGCACGGGCCAGGCTACGCTGTACCTCCCAGTTGGGGCCGTAATCCTCGATGGGGTCGCTGCGCCACAACCCCTGCGCGCGCAGGCGCTCCAGCGTCGTATCGGGAAAGCTGAGCCAGTACGCNNGTGTATCGATCGTCTGCGGTGGCAGCTCGATCGTACCCCAACCCAGGTTTTCGTGTGTGTAGAGCCTGACCTTGCGGTACGTCGTGACCTGGCTGGTGACCACGACATCACCGTAACCGCGGATCATGGCGCCGGCCGGGTCAACGGCAGCGGCTTCGCGAACGGTCACGCTGGTGGTACCACTGGCTTCGGTGTAATAATCCAGCGTCGCCGGTTGGACNNGAGCCCGACCGCCGGCCCAATCGAGGTGCAGCACTTCGTAACTCCGGCCCTCGTGCAGGTACACGGCGCCGGTGTGGAGTAACGCCGGCGCTGAAGCGGTCCAGGATGCCGATGACTGTCTCCTCCGGCGCGTCATCGGGGCTGTTCGCCGGGGCGNGCATGCGCCGTACTCACCCTGCGCCACAATCGTGATGGTGTCGGCCGAGGCGGTGCGCAGCGACACCCCTTCGGCCGGGTAGGCCTGGCTCATCCAGTACCAGGTATCGCCGCTGCGGTGTATAACCCNCTGGTCGGCCAGGAACTGTAGGAGGTCCTGGGTGAACGGCACGCGACCGAAGGTCTCGGTAGTGCTGAACGGCAGCTCGAACGCCGCGCACTGCACGTGCCCACTCAGGATGACCAGGTTGTTGGGTTCGATGTACGCGTGTTCCGGGCTGCGTGCGAAGAGGTACTGGGGGTGTGTAATGATGTACTGATCGAGCGCACCGGCCGTGGCCACCAGAATAGCCACAGCAACACCCTGGCGCCGCCCCGCACGGCCGGCCTGCTGCCAGGTGCTGGCAATCGTCCCTGGGAAGCCGGTCAGCACCGCAGCNNCCCGGAGCTGGCCGATATCCATACCCAGTTCGAGGGCATTGGTCGCCACGACGGCACGCACCTCACCGCGACGCAGGCCGGCTTCGATGTCGCGCCGCTGCGCCGGCAGATAGCCGCCGCGGTAGCCGCGCACCGTGTCGACATCGACCACGCCGCCACGCGCCCCACCGTNACGCGACAACCGCTGCCGCAGGTAGGTCAGCAGTACTTCGGTGGTCAGCCGGCTGCGGGCAAAAACAATGGTCTGGACCTGGTGCTCGAGGAACCTGCCGGCGATACGTTCGGCCTCCAGAACGCTGGAACGACGCAGGCCCAGGGCGCGGTCGATGAGGGGTGGGTTGTACAGGATCATGTGACGGGCGCCGCGTGGTGCACCATCGTCATCGATCAGGCGGACGGGCGCCTCGAGCAGGTTCTGCGCCAGGTCCTGCGGGTTGGCGATCGTCGCCGAGGTGCAGATGAACTGCGGCCGTGCCCCGTAGAAGGCGCAGATGCGCTGCACGCGGCGCAGCACATTGGCGACGTGGCTGCCAAAGACGCCGCGGTAGGTGTGCGNCTCGTCGAGGATGACATAACGCAGGTTGCTGAACAGCGCCGCCCACTGCGGGTGCTGGGGCAGGATGCCGGTGTGCAGCATGTCGGGGTTGCTGAGAATGATGCGCGCCTGACCGCAGCNGCGCCGCTGACCCTTGGGGGTGTCGCCGTCGTACGCGGCGGCGGAGAGGATCGGCGAAGGCCGGCCGCTGTGCCGGTCGTCGGCCGCGGTCAGCAGGGCGTTGGTTTCGGCCAACTGGTCCTGCGCGAGGGCCTTGGTGGGAAAGAGGTAGAGCGCCCGCGCCTGATGGTCACGCAGCAGCGTCTCGAGCACGGGCAGGTTGTAGCACAAGGTCTTGCCGGACGCGGTGGCGGTGACGATGACCAGGTGGTCGCCNNACCGCGCGGCAGAGTAGGCCTCGCCCTGATGGGTGTAGAGCGTAGTGATGCCCCGCTGCGCCAGCGCNNGCACCAACCGTGCATCCAGGTCGGCCGGCAGGGGGACGGTGCGGCCAGGGCGCGGGCAAACTCNGCGCCAGGCGGTCACCTGGCGCATGAAGTCGGCGTCGTCGCGCAGCGACCAGGCAGGCCTCGATGCTCATGGCGTCGGGGTGTCGCGCACGGTCATTTTTCGATCGGGATGACGCCTGCGGCCTCCGGAGTGAAGGCCGGCAGCGGGTAGGGCCGAGTCTTGAGTGAGATGTTGGCCGCGTTGTCAGCGGTGACGCCGTAGGGTACGTCGATGTAGCCGTTGGCCCACAGCAGGAAGTTGACGACGGCCCAGTACTGGTCCGGCGGCATCGTGCCCGGCGCCGACCAGGGCATGGCGTGGGCGACGTAGGCGTGCAGCGCCAGCGCATTACTGAAGCGGCCCAACGTCTCCGGTCCGATGACGGCCGGTGCATAGTTGTTGGGTAGGGCAAAGCCGTCCTCGGGGTGGTTGGCCCCATGGCACTTGGAGGTGGAGCAGTTCTGGTGGGTTGTGGGCCAGGTGGCGCGCCACTCGGCCGTCAGCCCCTGGCCCCGGTCGGCGTGACAGGTGGAGCAGCGCTGGGCAAAACCAACGCGCCGCTGTCGCCCTCGGGTGGAGGCTGGTCGGCGAAGTGAGGCGCCGTGGATTGCCCGGCACACCCTGCCAGGAGCAGGGCGACGGTCAGCGCTATCCCGATCACGAATGGTAGCAGCCGGTGCGCCGGCCGGTTACCCGTCGGGCGGATGGACGCACCGGGACGGTGCGGCAGGATCAAGTTGTGGTGTGCGGCAGACGTGCCGCCGCGCCGCCTGAGTTCCATGGGCAAAAACGGCCTAGAGCCTATCCGAATAACCCAGAAAACGCGCCACAGTGTTGCCCCGTAACGGTTGTTCGGATAGGCTCCTGGAGCCGATCCGCATAACCCGGAAAACGCGCCACAGTGTTGCCCCGTGACGGTTATTCGGATAGGCTCCTAATGTGCTGGCGCCGGCTCGAAGGTCGGTCGGGGGTAGGCCGGCGTTCCCAGCGTGAGTTGACTGGCGTTTTGTCGATCGACGCCATAGGGTACATCGATGTAGCCATTGGTCCACAACAAAAAGTTGGTCACTTTCCAATGAGCGTCAAACTCGATATCGGGTGGGTTGGGGACCGGCATCGACTGCATCACGTATTCGCCCAGCCGGCCGCGGTCGGAAAGCTGTGCAGCGCGCCCGGTCCGATCAGCACTGGCGCATAGTTGTTCTTGATCTCGAAGCCGGTGCTGGGATGGTTGCGCCCATGGCAGTTGGGCGCTGAACAGTTTTGATGCCCTTCAACCCAGGTGGCGCGCCATTCAGGCGTCAGGCCCTGACCACGATCGCCGTGGCAGGTTGAGCAGTGCTGCCCGTAGAGCGCCGCGCCGCTGATACCGGTGGGGGTGGGCCGGGCGGCGAACGAGACCGGTTCTGTGGTATCTTCGACGCTCGTGCACGCCATCAGCGCACTGCTCGCCAGCAGCAGCAACAAAACCATGTAGGCCCACCATTGCAAATCCCGTACATGTTCAGTCGGCATCAGAAGCCTCCTGCGTTTGGCAGGGTGCTCGCCGTCGATTTCACGGGCTGCCGCACCCCGGAAGACTCGATGCGCCGGGGGCCGGCGCAGTGCACGGGACTCTGTTGTCATTGTACGCCGCGAATTTGGAATGTGCAAGCCGGGTGAAGGCGGCAGCCATGCTGCCGCACGCCAGGGTGTGCCTATCCCTAGAGAATAAAACCCCTTCGTTCCGGCTTGCCGGACCGAAGGGGGCCAGTGAATGCCGCAGTTGTCAGCTTGTTCCCTTCATGCGTGGGTCCAGGGCGTCACGCAGACCGTCGCCCAGGAAGTTGAAGGCGAACATCACGATGGCCAGTGCCAGCGCCGGAAAGAGCACCTGATTGGGGTACGTACGCACGGCTTTGGCCCCGTCTGAAATCATGGCGCCCCAGCTGGGCGTTGGCGGCTTGACCCCAATGCCGATGAAGCTCAGGAAGGCTTCGGTTGCGATGTAGGATGGGATCGCCAACGTCTCGGCGACGATCAGGGGACCCAGGATGTTGGGCAGGATGTGGCGCTGCATGATGCGCCCGTGGCGTGCGCCGATCGTACGCGGCTTCGACGTACTCTTTTCGCGTACCGACAGCACCTGGCCACGTGTCAGGCGGGCCATCGTTTCCCAGGCCGTAAAGCCAATGCCGATGAAGATGAAGAACATGCCACCGAAGGCCTGGTCGACGCGGAACATGGTGGAACGGATGGCATCCCAGGCGGTATTGATCTGGGCCGGCGGCTCCGATCGGAAGAAGGTCATCAGTAGAATGATGAACAAAAGGCTGGGAAACGCATACATCACGTCGACGAAACGCATCATCAGGTTATCGGTACGCCCACCAACGTAGCCCGACACTGAGCCAAAGAGCACGCCAATGAACAGACTGATGAACGGGCCGATCAGCGCGACCGACATCGAAATGCGGGCGCCATAAATAATGCGGCTAAGAATATCGCGGCCCAGATAGTCGGCGCCCAGCGGGTACTTGGTGCTGATTTTGGCGTACGGCGCCATTTGCGGGAACACCTTCACCAACCAGGNGGGCACGGCATTACTGTCGGTCAGCGTTTGGGTGGCAAAGTTGTACGGTGCAATCACCGGGGCAAAGATCGCGATGAGCAGCGTCGCAATGATCAGGACCAGGCCCAACATGGCGGCGCGATTGCGAATCAGTCGATGCCAGGCATCCGCCCACAGGTTGGTCGGTTTGCGTACAATGACTGCCGTGGGGCTAGGTGCACTCGGTGCTTGAACGGCCATAGGACCTCCTTAGCTCAAGTCAAACGGATGCGTGGATCCAGGAAGGCGTACACGATGTCGACGAACATGTTGGCAACCACCAGCAGCACCGAATAGAGCAGAATGGTGCCCATGATGACGGTGTAGTCACGGTTGGAGATCGAATTGACGAAGTAGCGCCCCATACCGGGAATGCCGAAGATCGTTTCGACCACGAACGTACCGGTGATCAGCGCCGCCAGCAGGGNGCCGTACACGGTGACGACGGGGATGAGCGAGTTCTTGAGCGCGTGGCGAACGGTGATGGTCGATTCACGCAGACCCTTGGCGCGNNCAGTGCGGATATAGTCCTCGCGCACCACTTGCAGCAGGCTCGCGCGNNCCAGCCGGGCCAGCAGGGCGGAGGTACCCAGGCCCAGGACGATGGCTGGGAGAACGGCTTGTTGCGGTGTGCCCCAGCCAGCCACCGGAAACCAACCTAACTGCACGGCAAATAACCATTGGAAGACTGGCCCCGACACAATGGCCGGGATCGATACCCCGATTATGGCAATGGCCATGGCTGCGTAGTCGACCACCGTATTTTGACGTAACGNCGCCAGGATCCCCAGTGGAATCCCGATGATCGAACCCACCATAATGGCCAATACACCCAGCTGCGCCGAGACCTTCAGGTTATCACGGAAAATATCATTGACGGTACGCGCCTTGGAGGCGTAAGACGGGCCAAAGTTCATCCACTGCAGATAGCCGTCGCCCACCGGGATGGTGATCAGGTAGTCTGAGCGCCGGTCAGTGGAGAGTTGCCCGGCATTGTAGCGCGGGATGAGGATGTCGCTCATGTAGCGAACATACTGGCGCCACAGCGGTTCATCCAGGTGGTACTTCTTGTTCAGATTATCGATGATGGATTGCGGAAGTTTCTTTTCCTGGCTGAACGGGCCACCGGGTACGGCGTGCATCAGGACGAAGGTAATAAGAGACACCGCAAACAGTACAACGAACAACCAGATGACACGTCTGACGATGTATTCGACCATCTGACAACCTCCTGGTATCGATACCGTTTCATGCGCGAATTCCGGGGAAACGGTTGACTGCACCGGGTGGGTGGGGCAATTGTTTCACCCCACCCACCCGCGAGTTCACCTGGTTACAGCAACGACCAGGCGTTACGATTGACTAGCGGTTGATGTCCCACATGTACAGGTCGACTTCACCGGCACGGAAGACCGGGGTCACGTACGGCTTGACCAGGGTCTCGCCGGCGTACCAGTAGATCGGGATCATCACGGCATCTTCCTTGACCAGGATGTCCTCGGCCTGCGCNNGCAGCTCGGTGCGCTTCGCAGTGTCGCTTTCGATGGCTGCGTCATCCACCAGCTTGTCGAAGGCTTCGCTCTTCCACATGGTGTGGTTGTTGGTCGAGGTGGAGCGGAACACTTCGTTGAGGAAGTTGTTCGCATCCGGGTAGTCCATCGACCAGCCCAGGCGCCAGATCTGCGGCGGGTCTTCGTTCAGCAGCTGCAGATAGACGCGCCACTCGGTGGGCTGGATCTGGATATCGACGCCCAGGTTGTCCTTCCACATCGCCTGGATCGCTTCACCGATCTTGATGTGGCCTTCGACCTGGTTCATGGCCAGGATGGTGGACGGCCAGTTATCCTTGTACTTGCACTGGTTGAACTCTTCCTTAGCCTTGGCCACGTCGAACTTGATACCCAGGTCGGGGTACTGTTCCATCGTCGGCGATGCCGTCAGGCCGGGGCGTGAGAACCACTGCGCTGGCTGCTGGGGACCCTTGAGCACGTTGTCGATGATGGACTGGCGGTCCACGGCGTAACTCAGNNCGCGGCGGCAGTGCACGTCATCCAGCGGCGGCTTGGTCGTGTTGAAGCCGTAGTAGTAGGTCGCACCCGAGAAGTAGGTGTGGTACTGCGCTGACAGGTCGGCATCGGCCTTGATGCGCTCCTTTTCCTGCAGCGGAATACCCGACCAGTCGATGTCGCCGGTCTCGTAGAGTGCGAACTCAGCGGTCGTGTCGATACCCAGCAGACCCACAACTTCGGCAATCTTGGCCGGGGTCAGGTCGGTGGTGCCTTCCAGAGGGCCGGGCCAGAAGGGGTTGGCCAGCAGGGTGTAGCGCTGGTCGTGTACCCATTCCTTGAGGGTGTACGGGCCGTAGGTGTGCATGTTGCCACCCTCAGTCCAGCGGTCACCCTTNNCTTCGATTTGCCAGCTGGGCTGGGCCGACACGTTGATCAGAGCCATCTGGCCGGTGAAGAAGGCGGCCGGCTGGGTGATCGTGATGACCAGGGTGCTGGGATCGACGGCCGTGACGCCCACCGTGCTGGTGTCGGTCACTTCGCCCGAGTTGAACGCCGCCGCGCCGCNGATGACCGGCGCCCAGACGTAGGCGTAGTCTGACGCGGTGGCCGGATCCAAGGTGCGCAGGATACCGTACTTGAAGTCATCGGCAGTGACCATGCGGTCGTTACCGTCAGCATCCTTCACCTTTTCGACGTTGCCTGAGTTGACATTGTAGTACACCCACGGCACGTCATTGCGGACCTTGAAGGTATAGACCAGACCGTCGTCCGAGACAGTCCACGATGCCATGCCCGGTTCCGCCACGGCGTCTGAATTACGCAGGTGGGCCAACGGGATGAACATCTGGCGAATGGCGCGATCTGACTGGGTGTCCGAGGCCAGGGCCGGGTCCATGGTGGGCACGTCGCCCGAGCCGGAAACGAAACGCAGTTTCTTGGCTTCCGGTACCGGGGTGGCCGTTACCTGCACCACAACCGTGGCTTCCTTGACCACTTCGACCGTGTTCGCAACGACGACAGTCTCTTTGACCACCTGCGGCGTTGCCGGAGCACCGCCGGCGCAGGCTGAAAGTACGATGCTGCCGATCATGACGACGGTCAGCAGGGCAATCCACTTCGTAGAACGCATATCAATCTCCTTCGATTCGTTACACTCAATGACAGGCGCACGCTGTAGGGGGAAACCTGCAACGGTACGCCAACGACAGGCTTGGGCTTGCCGGGCCGATTGGGCCATACTGTTCAGAGTATGGTTTACCGCGATGGGCGTTCATCACCCCTTTCTCATGGTTGGGCGATCTTCAGGCCTGTGGCTCTCCCAGGTTGATCTGTGGGAGAGGCAGCCGCAGACGGCAGATCTCAGTACAGGTGGCAGGCCACGAAGTGGCCGCCGCCCACGTCCTTGAACTCAGGGTCCACCTGTTTACAGATATCCATCACCCGCGGACAGCGAGTCGAAAAATAGCAGCCACTCGGTGGGTTGGCCGGGCTGGGTACGTCACCGGTCAGAATGATACGNNATGACGCCGCGCCGGCCGTTGGATCCGGGATCGGTACGGCTGACAAGAGGGCCTGCGTGTAGGGGTGCAGTGGGTTCTTGTACGCTCNGTTACGATCGGTCAGTTCCACAATTTTGCCCAGGTACATGACCGCCACACGGTTGCTGATGTGACGCACCATCGACAGGTCGTGGGCAATGAACAGGTAGGTCAGTCCGAACTGGCTCTGCAGGTCCTCCAGCAGGTTCACGACCTGGGCCTGGATCGACACGTCCAGCGCAGAAATCGGCTCATCGCACACAATGAACTGTGGTTCGATGGCCAGGGCACGGGCGACGCCGATACGTTGGCGTTGACCACCCGAAAACTCGTGCGGGTAGCGGTTGATGAAGTAGGGGTTCAGCCCGACGATTTGCAGGAGGTCTTGCACCCGCTGCCGGCGCGCCTTACCATCACCCACCTTGTGGACGTCCAACGGCTCGCCAATGATATTGCCCACGGTCATACGGGGATTGAGCGAGGCGTAGGGGTCCTGGAAGATCATCTGCATCTGGCGTCGCTGTTGGCGCAGCTTTTCACCCTCCAGCTTGGTCAGTTCGGTACCCTGAAAGACGACACTGCCGGCCGTCGGCTTGTACAGCTGGAGGATGGCGCGACCGGTGGTAGACTTGCCACAGCCGCTTTCACCGACCAATCCGAGCGTCTCGCCCTGGTTGATGTCGAAAGTCAATCCGTCGACCGCTTTGATGGCCCCGACCTGGCGCTGCAAGAGGCCTTTCATGATCGGGAAGTGCATCTTGAGGCCGCGCACTTGAACCAGAGCGCCTTCGTGCGCCGTTTGCCCNNATTGGTACCGGGGGTGACGATGTCGCTCATGAGCGGCTCCCTCNNCTGTCGTTACGTCCACCCAGCAGGCAATCTTATGGCCGGGACCGACTGGGTCGAGGGCGGGGTTTTCGACCAGGCACTTGTCGATCCGATACGTGCAGCGCGCCGCGAAGGGACAGCCCTTGGGCAGGTCGATCAGGTCGGGCGGCAGGCCCTCGATCGATTGCAGGCGCACCGGTGTGTCTTCGTCGAGGCGGGGCAGCGAGCTGAGCAGCCCAAGCGTATAGGGGTGGCGCGGGTTGGCGTACAGCTCGCGCACCGGCGCTTCCTCCACGATGAAACCAGCGTACATGACGATCACCCGTTCGGCCATGCCTGCTACCACACCCAGGTCATGGGTGATCCAGATGATAGCCATGCCGATCTCTTCTTTCAGGTGGGTGACCAGATCGACGATTTGGGCCTGAATGGTGACGTCCAGCGCGGTGGTTGGCTCATCAGCGATCAATAATTGCGGATTACAGGAGAGGCCCATGGCGATCATNNCACGCTGGCGCATACCACCAGAAAACTGGTGGGNGTAATCGTCCAGGCGGTTAGCGGCGCCGGGAATGCCGACCATCTCCAGCAGTTCGGTGCTGCGCTTGCGCGCCTGTTCTTTGTTCATGCCCAGGTGCAGCTGCAAGGCTTCACCGATCTGGAAGCCAATTGTCAGCACCGGGTTGAGCGAAGTCATCGGGTCTTGGAAGATCATCGCGATCCGGTTACCCCGGACCTGCCGGATTTCATCGTTGTCCAACTTGAGTAGATCGCCNNCGTCGAACTGGACTTCCCCGGCCACCACTTTGCCCGGCGGGCTGGGGATGAGACGAATTAGCGACATGACGCCAACGCTCTTCCCGCAACCGCTTTCGCCGACGATTGCCAGGGTTTCACCTTCATTCAACGTATACGAAATACCATTGACCGCTTTGACGACGCCATCCTTGGTGAAAANATGGGTGTGCAGATTGCGAACGTCAAGCAGTGTACCCATAGGACACCCCTTGTTTCAAGGATTCGGCACGAGTGACGGTGGGCGGGCAGTAGGCCATAGTGTGCTTCCGCTTCATCCTTTCAATAATCAATTAACGGACTGGAGCGCAGGTATGGACATGTTGTCTGAATTGGCCACCCCAGGAGAACCCGTAACGACGGTTGGGCAATGACGGCCAGATTAACTCGAACTACGGTTTTCCACAGCAAACCGCCTGGTCAGGCCTGTTTGTTCCATAAACGTACAACCCCGACGCGCCGATCATAGCACAGATGGTAGTGGTTGTCAAGGCAACTGCTGTTAGCCCAGGCTGTTCCTACGCATTTTAACCAAAACCTGACAAGAATCAAACGATAAATACATGACTTCGGCGCCCCCAAACCCGCCGCAGCCCTTACTGACTCTAATTTGCGCCTGTAAGGTTACTGTAATATAATGAGATAGTTAGTCCACCTTGCTGACGATCCCCATGGAACTATCCCATCGCTGCCAACCGCCGGATCAGGGCGTGGAAGGCATCACAGGAGACTGTATCGTGAAAACGACCGTGCTCGGAGTTGCGTGCCTTCTGCTCTGCCTGTCCGCGGTGACAGCCATGCCAGCGGCCGCCGACGAACCCACCGCCGTGATCACCGTTTGTTCCTCCGGAGGTAATTACCAGCAGATTCAAGCCGCGATTACGGTCGCACACTGGGGCGATACGATCGAAGTATGCGCCGGCACCTACCATGAGAATATTGTCCTGCGCCGGCGTCACGCTGCGCGGCGCGGGCCGTGATGTGACCATCATCGACGGGGACGCGCCAATGCCACTGTGCGCGGAGGCTTCGGGCCTGGGACCCAACGTCGTGATGCGCGGCTTTACGATCCGTAATGGCCGCCATTCCGACGGTGGGGGCTGGTGGTACGCAATGGTCAACCCGCCTTCGAGGACCTGATCATCGAAAACAACGATGCCGCGGGTGGCCGCGGCGGTGGGGTTGCGGTGCGCAGCGGCGCCCAGGTGGTGATCAGCAACAGCATCGTGCGTAACAACACGGCCCACCGGGGCGCCGGTGCAATCGTGGTCGGGTCATCCACCCGCCTGACACTCAACAACGTCGCGATCGAGTCGAACACAACGGCGGCTGGCGGCGCCGGTATTCTGGTGACCGATGGCGCCCAATTGACCACGAACGGCGGGGCCGTCCATGCCAACACGGCGCAGAATGCCGGCGGTGGGATCTTCTTCGACCCCTCGACCGTGGGAACGATCAACGCCACGCGCCTGTCCGAGAATCGTGGCCTGTACGGCGGCGCCATCTATGCACGCCACGCATCGGTGACGTTGAGTCACGCGGAAGTGACGGGCAACGTGGCCAACCGCGATGGCGGCGGCATGGTAGTCCTGGAGGCCTCCACCGCGCTGGTGGAGGATACCACGCTGGCCAACAACCGTGCGGAGACCGGTCAAGGCGGCGCCATCGTGGTCCAGGAGGCCGGCGCGGTTTTGACGGTGCGCCGCAGCACCCTGCGCAATAACCAGTCAGCCCTGCAGGCCGGTGGCATACGGCTGACGGGCGTCGGCGCGCGGTGATCGAGGATACACTGTTCGAGGGCAACATAGCCAACAGCGGCGGTGGCGGCATGATGCAGCACGGACAGGTCGAGATCAGGCGCTGCACGTTCCGCGGCAACCTGGCGAACCGCTTTGGCGGCGCGTTGGGCCTGACCACTGGCGTACACTTCGTCGTCGAAGACAGCCTTCATTGATAATCGTGCGCTCATTGATGCCGCGGCCATTACCATTCAGGATGCAGGGACCATTGGCGACCTGCAGAGGTCAACGTTCGAGCGCAACCAGGCCGCGGCCACGGCTGGTGCGATCAAAATCATCGATGGGGCAACGCCTACCCTCAGTGGCAACACGATCCAAAACAACCGTGCGCTCGATGGTGGCGCCCTCTACCTGGAAAACTGGTCAATCCCCACGCTGATCAACAACGTGATTCGCTTCAATCATGCCGAACGCCGGCGGCGCCATGGTCTTCAATTATGCGTCGCCGGTTCTGCGTGACAATACGATCAGCGACAACCGTGCGGGGTGGCGCGGCGGAGCGCTCTACGTCATGGCGGGATCCCAACCCGTGATCGCGGGGAACACGTTCGAGCGCAACGTCGCCGATGAATCGGGTGGCGCCCTGCTGTTATTGGAGGCAGGTGGCCAGATCACCAGCAACATCGTGCGCGCAAACCGCGCCGGGGTGGATGGCGGTGGTTTACTGTCAGTACAAAGCACGCCTGAGTTACGCGGCAATCTTTTCGTCGGTAACCAATGTGGCGACCGCGGCGGCGGCGCCCTGTTCAAGCTCAACAGTCGGCCAGTTCTGCTGAACAACGCCGTACGAAATAACCAGGCCAGGAACGGCGGCGGATTCTTCTTCGAGAACCTCCCTCAGTGGTGGCGCGATAACGACATCGAACAAAACGTGGCATCGCTGGTGGAGGCGTGTACTTTCAGGGCAGCCAGGCCACTCTGACGGCCAATGGACTACGCTACAACCGCAGCACGGATGCCGGCGGCGGCATGTATATCGTTGGTCAAGCGAATGTCACCTTTACTGCTGGCAGCTTGAGTTACAATCAGGCCCCCGCGGCGCCGGCGCCTGGGTCGATGGCATTCAGTCGTTTGTTGCGCGGCAACCAAATCGTACGCAACCAGGCCACCAACGGTGAAGGCGGCGGGTTGTGGCTGGCGCGCACCAACGCCGAGATCAGCTATAACCAGTTCGTCCGCAACCGGGCGGCCAACGGGGGCTGTACGCAGTTCCGGCGGTGAAATCCAGTTTCACCACAACCTGGTTGCCGCGAACCAGGCTGATAACGGCAGCGGTACGTTATTTCAAGACCCCGTCCTGGCGGATCTCCACAACAATGTGGTGATTGACAACTCGTTCAACGGAGTTGTAATCGTGGGCGGCATGCAGGCACGTGTACGTTTCAACACGCTGGCCGGGAATGGTGTAGGCCAGGGTGGGGAGGCGATTGCCCTCGACAACGTGGCAACCGCGGAAGTCCGGGCCAACGCGCTGCGCAACAATCACATTGGCCTGCGCGTCAGCGGCGGCACGCAGGTGACGCTCGTACGCAACAGCCTCTGGGCCAACCAGGGCGACTATGCCGGGATCGAGGCCGGCCCATCGGACCTGCGCGGCGATCCACGGCACGCGAATGGCCCGCTTGGCTCCTTTTACTTGAGCAATGTAGCGGCGGGTCAGCCCAGCAACAGCCCGCTGATCGACGCCTCCGGCATCACTGTCCACCAGGCGGGCCTCCAGGAGACGACCACACGCACCGATGGCGCGGCTGATCAGGGCATGGCCGACATCGGTAGTCACTATGTTTCTGTGACCGGAACGGGCCGTGTCTGGTTGCCGATTGTTCGATCGCCCTAGCAGTTTGTCGGAGAGACCACCCTGCAAGTCCGATGGCGGCATACGCCGCCATCGACCATACGCCTGTCGCCTATGGACTGACGCACGTCGACTGTGGCACTTCAGTGCCGGGGGCCTGCAGGGCGATCTCGGAGATATCCACCACGCCTGCGGGCCCCAGGTTGCTGAGCGTCAGTGTCACCTGCCTTCCCTGTTCGACGGTAGAGGGCAGTGCCAGGCGCTGTTCCGTCCATGTGTCACCCGTTCGACCAGTCGGCCTGGCATTGGCCGCGCAAATTGTGTACCCCCAGCCCAACCCGCGTCATCCCGTGTACGATAGCGCAGCCACACCTCATCGTTTACCGCCGGATCGAGCAGAAGAGAGCGCGCAACGACTCACCCGCAGACAGTCGCTGGTAAGAGGGTTGGCCTGGCGCGTCCTGGGATTCGACAAACCGGATATGATGGGGCGTGATATCTGGCGACAGATCAATCACCTGCCCATTTTGTTCGACAACGAAAAATGGTCCTCCGTGCCGGGCGGCTGTGAAGCGACCAGTGCGGCGACATCACGATGCGCGGCAACATCGATGCGTGGGCTCGGGCGGGTAGAGACTCCGCAGTTGACGCCCCACCCCCAGCTGTAGGCCAGGTTGAAATAATCGCCGATCCACGTTGGTACGCCCAATATCGTGATGTGCGCGTGCGCTGGCAGGTCCGGTACCAGCGCTTGATTTGTTCAGCCGGACCGCTAACCAACTCCGCGGCGGTAAAAACGGTCGTGCGAGTTCGAACGGACTGCAGATACAGGGTGGCGATACTGGCAACAGCCAACACACATAACGCAGCCGTGATAGTCCGTACGCACCGGTCTTGAACGGCAACGGTCTGGCCCAGGAGTAACAGGACTGCGGCGACGGCGATTGCCACCCCGACCAGAGGCAAATCGAAAAACCTCTCCTGCACATATCGAACATTGACCAGCAGACCATAGGTGACCAGGAACCAACCCATTCCCCAGAACACGAGGCGCGCGGCAGGCCAAGGTCAGCATCAGCAGCCCAGCAAAGGCCAACACCCAGCCCCAGGCCTGGCGGGTGACAAAGGGCGTCGCCGGGTCCGGTTGTGTCCAGGGAATACCCAACATCTTGATGGCTGTCGCCAGGTTGTTGCTGACGACCGGCCAGTCGGTATAACTGCCCTGGTAGTAGGGGCGCAACTCGCCAATCACCACCACGCGGAACATCAGGTAGGCGATCACGATGCCGAGGTACGGTGCAACGTCACGCAGCAAGCCGAAAGCCCACGACCGCCACGATAACCGAGCGAGCGCAGCGGTTGGTTCTGTTTGATTCATGGCATCGTGACGCATTGCGGTGTGGGCACGGACGGGCAGGGGGCGGCACACCACGTAAGTCAACGCAATGACCGCCGGCAGGGTGGTAGCCGATTCTTTGCTCATCAGTGCCAGCGCCGCAGCCAGCCACGAAAGCCACCGCATACGTGGTCGTGACTGACCGAACACGTAACCGATGACCGCAAGAACGAAAAACACCGTCACCAAGAGGCTGGGCCGGCCGGCAATCCACACGGTGGCCTGTACATGCAGTGGATGCAGGCCGTACAACAGGGCCGCGATCATGGCAGCAAAACGATGGCGCAGCATCAGCACCGCAAGGATGTACACGAGCGCCGCGCTCAGCGTCAGCAGCAATCCGTTCGTCACGTGGTAGCCGACTGGGTTGGTCGCGTAGAGGTAATAGTCGACTGCCCAGAGCATCTGCTCCAGTGGCCGGTAAAACGACTGCCCACCCACCGGGAAAAAACCCGTCGCCAGCTGCTGCCAGCTGGAGGCCCCAGGAAGTTGAAATCATCGGCCAGAAACCCCACGCCGAGCGCATGCACGTAGGCGGCGGTGACGACCAGCGATACCGCCAGAACCTGCACTACATCGACAAACCGGCAGTGCGTTTTCGCCTCAGGGTGCCTGCCATCGAGGGGCGCCTCGATGCGGCTCGCGACGCGGGCCAGCCATGCCGGGGTGTGCCTGGTCACGTCCACGTCTTGTGCGGCATGGTCGGGGAGACTGGCGCGGTCTGGTGGCCCATCATGGCCCGGTCTGGTGGCAGGGGCATACGACTGGCGCCCCTGGCACGCCACACAGGCCAGGTGACTGGCGTACAACATGATGAGCAGGCCGCCAAAAACGACGATCACAGCCAGACCGGACAGGGGGTCAGAGCTTGCGCGTGGCAGAAGGAGGGGCAGTGTCACCAAGATGCCACCCCCAAAATAGCAAGGCCCTGGTGAAGATCTGGCGGTGTGTGGCGGGTGGCGTACGGGAGGTTGTGAGTCCGTGCGCACCGGCGATGGATTGTTCATTCATGTCGTTGCACAGCACTCCTCAACCGCGGTTGCGGTATCTAGCAGTGTAACATGGGGCACATGCCGTGTCAATTTGGAATTGTTGCCGTTCCCCGACATTGCCAGATTCTTTCACCAATGGTATAGTACTTTCAGGCACAAGGTCGGCCGGCCAGGGCTGCCCGCGCCGCATATGGCCTGTGCACGGCTCCCGCCTCCAGGGCCGCACGATCGTGCCCGTATCGCCGCTTTCGCGGCGAATCATATTCCTTGACAACTCCTGGGCTCACGGTGCAACTCACCTCAACTGCCCGCGCGCCGCCATCTGGCGCGCACATCCTGCTCGCTCTCCTGCTGCTGCTGGGCCTCTCCCTGGGGAGCGCAGCGGCCTACGCGCCGCCGGCCGCATTGGACGCGCCGGCCGGCCCGACAACCGCCGCCTCCGACACGCTCTTCTTCCCCCTGTTGACCATGGGCGGCGGCCAGCCACTGCGCCTGGCGCGGATCGCCAGCGGTATCCAGGCGCCCACCTACGTCACCACCCCTCCCGGCGACACCGCGCCTGTTTGTGGTGTCGCAGTACGGCCGTATACGGATCTGGCGTGACGGGGGCTGGTTGCCAGCCCCTTCCTGGACATCGCTGGCCAGGTCTCCTGCTGCGGCGAGCGCGGCCTGCTGAGCCTGGCCTTTCATCCCAACTACGCCCAGAACGGCTACTTCTACGTCACGTTTGTCAACCTCAATAACCAGGTCGCCCTCGTTCGCTACCAGGTGTCGGCTGACCCGGACGTGGCCAACTCCAACAGCGCCCAGACGATCATGCTGATCGACCACCCGGCTGGGTTCAACCACTACGGGGGCCAGCTACAGTTTGGTGCGGATGGTTATCTCTACATCAGTACCGGCGACGGCGCCGATCCTGGCGATCCCTACAAGAACAGCCAGAACGCCGCATCGCTTCTCGGTAAAATCCTGCGCATCGACATCGATCATGGTACGCCGTATGCCATACCACCCACCAACCCCTTCGCCGGGCCGGGTGACCCGCTGGATGAAATCTGGAGCCTGGGCTTGCGCAACCCCTGGCGTTTCAGCTTCGATCCCCTCACGAACGACATGTGGATCGGCGACGTCGGACAGCGAAACTGGGAAGAGGTGAACTTCAGAAGCGGCCGGCGGCCCGGGCGGACGCAACTATGGGTGGAACTGTTACGAGGGCACGCACGCGCGTTCAGAAGGTAACGCGGCCCTGCCCCACTGCCAGGGCAAGACTTTCACCTGGCCGGTCTACGAATACGACCATTCGTCGGGCCGGTGTTCAGTCAGCGGCGGCTACGTCTACCGGGCCAACCCCGCGGCTACTACGGCATGTACGTGTTCGCTGATTTCTGTCAGAGTAATCGGTTGTACACCACGCAGCAGCAGGGAACGACCTTCACGACGCTGATGCGTGACGTGGTGCTGCCGGCCGATCAGCGACTGAGTCTGCCCGCTCGTTTGGCCGCGATGCCAACGGGCGGCTCTACGTGGTCGATTGGGCCGATGGCGAGGTGTATCTGATAGAGTTCTAGCAGTCTGTCGGAGTGAGCTTGACCGCGTGAATACAGGTGGTCTCTGCCGACAAACTGCCAGCAGGTCACAGGGAGCGCCCGTAGCCATCGACAGTCGCCCCTTACGATGATACTGCCCAGAGGTATGGTGAAACAGGTGCTTGACCGACGTAACGTACAAATCATCCTGATCGTGATTCTGGTGGCGGCATCGCTCTTCGGCCTATGGGCGGCCGAGAAGCAGCGCCACAAATACCTCAATGACGACACGTTGATCTCCCTGACCTACGCCAAGAACCTGGCGGCCGGCCAGGGTTTCGTGTTCAACCACCCGCCGGCGACGCTGGGTACCACGACTCCCCTGTTGACCCTGACTGTCGGCGGCCTGGCGGCGCTGCTGCCGCGNCTGAGTGTCATCGACGTGGCGGTGTTTTTCACCGCCCTGTGCTGGATTGCGGTTCCCTGGATTCTGTTCCTCTTCCACCGGGCCTGGGGTGTGCAGGCCTGGCAGGCCGTACTGATTGGCCTGATGGTGATCGCCGGTGGGTGGGCTAACCTGTTGGGTATGGAGGGGTACCTCTTTGCAGCCCTGCTGATGTTGAGTTTCTCCTGGCTGTATAGCGGACGCCATCTGGCGGCCGGGGTTACCGCGGCGCTGCTCTTTCTGACCCGGGGCGAAGGGGCCTTGGTGTTTATGCTCCTGCTGGCCGTTGCCCTCTGGCTGGCCTGGCGACACTCCAACCTGAGCGGCTGGCGGAGGCTGTACCCCGTGCTGTACCTGCTGCTGGGGTTTGCCGTACCGCTCCTGCTCTGGGGTCTCTACGCCTACGCCACGTTCGGCCGTGTTCTGCCGGACACGCTGGCGGCCAAAATGGCCCAGGGGCAGGCCGGCCTCTGGCGCACGTTGTACGATGAGCTGCGCCAAACGTGGCTGCCGGCCTGGGGGCGNCCATTCCGGCTGGCCCAGGCGCCGCTTCTCAACCTGTGGTGGATTCTGGTGTTGACTGGCCTGGCCGCCGCCCTGGTTGTGTACCGGCGCTGGCTGCCGCTGGCCGCCTGGGCGGTTCTGTACACCGCTGGCTACAGCCTTCTGCACGTCGCCGCCTACTGGTGGTACCAGTTGCCGATCATCTTCGTGATGCAGCTGTTCGTTGGGCTGGGGTTGGCGACGGTGGTNCGCATGGGCCTTCCGCAGCAAATGGCAGCCGGGGGCCTACGCCCCCTGCCGGGCCTGGCAGCCCGGGTGGTTGCGGTGGGCCTGGTGGTTCTGGTGCTGTACGTGCAGGGGGCGCACCTGGCACACCATCACCCAGGGCCTGGCGACTTCCAACGGGGCAAAGCGCTGGTTGCCGTCAGCCGCTGGCTGGGTGAACACGCCCCGCCGACCGCGAGTCTGGCCTATATCGAGGTGGGGTACCTGGGGTACTACACACCTAACCGCATCGTGGACCTGGTGGGGTTGGTGACGCCTGAGATTACACCACACATCGCGNNGCGCGATTTTGCCTGGGGCTTCTGGCATTTCCAGCCCGATTATTTCCTCTACGTGCCCACGGCCGATTGGGCGCTGCAATCGATTCACGAGGANCCGCGCTTTGCGATGCAATACCGGGCCGTTGCCCAACTGCCCGGGCCACGCCGGNNCACCGAGTTCACCATCTACCAGCGCGTGACGCCCGACGACTGGCGCGCCCGCGGTCACGCGGCCCGGCAAATCTGGAACAGGTTCGCACGCCGGCTGCGCCCATCGGCCCCATAGGTCTCGAGAACCCGCAGGCCGGCGGCCTCGGCCAGGGCGGCCGCTTCGACGGCGTCGACGTGGTGGCAGTAGCGCAGCCCGCGACCNNCGCGTGCCCAGCCCAACAGGGCATCGCCCGCGTCGACCTGGGCCGGGTCGATACCGGCCGACTCCCAGGGCACAACCTTGGCGCGCTGAACGGGGTCATCCAGGAACTGCCAGTAGGAAACGACGAGTACACCCGCCGCCGACAGGCCNNGCGCCGCGTCATGCAAAAACGCACGCGCCGCGAAGCCCGGGAGGTGGTGGACGACCGCCAGNNCGCAGACGGCATCGTAGGGCATGGCCGGTAACCCATCGGTCCAGCCGGGCTGCGTGAGATCGGCCTGGACAAAGCTGGCTGNTGACCCCAGGGGCCCGACGGCCCGGTGTGCGGCCGCCAACAGGGGCGACGAACCGTCGACCCCGACGTAGGTCAGGCCAGCGCGGTGATGCGCGAGCGNCGCCAGGCGCCCGTTGCCACACCCCAGATCCAGAACCGTGGGCGCAGGCGGCAGGTAGGGCAAGATCGGCGCCAGCCCACGCTGGGCCGGACCGCGCGTTTGCGCGTACGCGGCCGCGCAGGTATGATAGAACCGCTGATTGAGCATGAGCAGTTGTTGGGCGGCGGCGGTGTCCATGGCGCAATTGTAACCGCAGCCGCCGCGGCCGCGTTGCGACCCACATTACGATCTCGGCGGGTAGTATGACCTTTCCATCACCGCGCGTGGCGCGACCCCGGGCGGGCAGACCGATGAACTCGCCCACCAGTGAGCAGCTCGCGCTGGCGGGCCGCCCACGCTGAACCGCGCGATCTGGAACCCCGCGGCAAACCTGCTGGCGCTGTTCCACGCCGTGTCCGCCGCCGCCCAGTGGGGCCACGCACCCTCGACCGCCTGGCGCGTCGCCACCTGGGGCCGGCGGTCGCGGCGCAGTTCACGCGCGACCACCTGGTGCACGCCTACCGTACCCTGGTCGAGGCCGGCCAGCTGGAGGCGGACCCGCGCACGCTGGCACGCTTGCAGCGCAAACCGACCCGCACCCTGTCNGGGGTGGCGCCGGTAGCCGTGCTGACCAAACCCTACGCCTGCCCCGGTCGCTGCATCTTCTGCCCCACCGATGAGCGNATGCCCAAGAGCTACCTGCGTGACGAACCAGGCGCGCGCGCTTACCTGGAGCAGTTCGATCCCCACNNGCAGACGGCCGGCCGGATTGCCGCGCTGCAATCGATCGCCCACGCCACCGACAAGATCGAACTGCTGATTCTGGGCGGCACCTGGTCGTCCTACCCGCGCACCTATCAGGAGTGGTTCGTCCACCGCTGCCTGGACGCCATGAACCTGCAGGAAACGCCCACCCTGCTCGCCGCGCAGGCGGTCAATGAGCAGGCGCCCCACCGTAACGTTGGCCTGGTGGTCGAAACCCGGCCCGACTGGATCACGCCCAGCGAGGTACGTTGGCTGCGCACACTNGGGGTGACCAAGGTGCAGCTNGGTGTCCAGAGCCTGGATGATCGCATCCTGGCCCTGAACCGGCGCGGCCACACCGTGGCTGAGAGCCGTCGCGCCGTACGTTTGCTGCGCGCNGCCGGGTTCAAACTGCACCTGCACTGGATGCCCAACCTGCTCGGCGCAACCCCGGCCAGCGACCTGGCCGATTTTCAGCAGCCATGGTCNGATCCGGCGCTGCGCCCCGACGAGCTGAAGATCTACCCCTGCTCGCTGTTGGCCGGCACGGAGTTGATGGAGTATTGGGCGCGNGCGAGTACGCCGTACGCTGAAGCAACCCTGGTCGACCTGCTGGTGCAATGCAAGGCGCTGGTGCCCGCCGATTGCCGCCTGAACCGTGTGGTCCGGGACATCCCATCGGGCAACATCGTGGCGGGCAACCGCACCGTCAACCTGCGCCAGGTGGTGCAGCGGGCGATGGCCGAGCGCGGCCTGACGTGCCAGTGCATTCGCTGCCAGGAGGTGCGCGGCCAGCCGGTGGATGCGTCTGCCCTGCGCATCGACGCCCTGTCCAACCCCACCGACACGAGCGTCGAGTGGTTCGTANNCGCCGTGACCCCGGAAGGGCGGCTGGCCGGCTTTCTGCGCCTGTCGCTGCCGCGGCCGTTTGGCGACGGCAACCCGCTCAGCCCGAGCGACGTCATCGAGGAGATCGCNGGTGCGGCGATGATCCGTGAGGTGCACGTGTACGGGCCGGCGTTGGCGTTGGGTTCAGCCAGTCGCGGCGAGGCGCAGCACGTGGGTGTNGGGGGTCGNCTCATTGCGACGGCCGCGCAGATTGTTACCCGCCATGGCTACCGCCGCCTCGCGGTCATTGCCGCCGCCGGCACNCGCGCCTACTACCGCCGCCACGGCTTTGAGCTGGGGCTGTACATGGCGCAGGACCTGTAAATCGCCAGTTTCACCGAACTCCCTCAGCGCCACAGGCCGAGGAAAGCGCTGTACACCAGCCAGGACCCCAACGCCAGGTACGGCCCGTAGGCCATAGTGCCCCGCGCGTGGCTCGACGTGTGACNCAGGAGCAGGCCGGCCGCGATACCGCCGGCGAGGATGCTCAGGAAGAGGGCGACGAGCACCGCCGGCCAGCCCACCAGCGCCGCTGGCCGCGCCAGTTTGACGTCACCGGCGCCCAACGCACCGCGGCTGAACAGCGCCAGCAGGAGGAAGACCCCNNCGCCTGTGAACAGGCCCACGACCAGTTCCACCAGAGTCGGCCGGCCGAGCCAGAGGGACTGCACAACCGCCCAGGCCAGCAGCACGAGGACCAGCAGGTTGGGGACGCGCTGCACACGCAGGTCGACCAGGCTGATGGTGAGCAGCACCGCGGTGACGGCCCGGCGCCGATGGCGGTCGGCCAACCCGGGGCGCCAGCCGACGAAGGCGCCCCACGCGGCCAGAGTCAGGCAGACGACCCAGGCCGGGAGCGGCCGGGAATGGGCGGGGGCCATCACAATGGCGCCCGGAGTCACTGGTGTGCGCGCCGGCCTTTGATCGTGATCGGTGAAATAACGAACGGCCCACCACACGCCGCTGCCCCCAAACTGCCGATCAGTGCACCTACGACAACGAGTATCAAACTCACCACCCCACGCTCGAAATCTGCACCAGCCAGTGTCCCTGCCCTGGGTCGTGAACAGGCTGCAAAGAGCCAGATGGAAACAAAACCCGTACGAGAAAAACCCGGTTTCTGAATGGCCGGCTGAGCAGTAGCAATATTAGAGGTCAGGGAAACGTAGTCTCCTGACCTCTGGCTTCACTGACGCGGGCTGGGCTTTGCGCCAGCCGTTACAGGGTTACGCCTGGGTGCGACGGCGCAGGACAACCACTGCCGCGGCCAGGACCGCGACGCCCACGACGGCCAACCACAGGGTCGACGTCTCCGTGGTGTGCGTGGCGCCCAGTTCAGTCAGGCCCAGGGCGGTGGGGCCGCCGCAGGTGTAGACGCGCACGTCGTCCACGTACCAGCCATCGATACCGCCGCAACCGTCGGTGCCCATGTTGTAGCGCAGGCGCACGGTGTCGCCCGGCGCCACGCCCGCCATGGTCAGGTCGACCTGCGACTGGCCCCAGCTGCCGCCGACCGAACCGCCGTCGGTGCCGGAGAACGCGATCTGGCCGGCCAGCGGGTTGGTGTTGCCCGGCGCGCTGGCGAATGTGGTGTTGTAGGGGTTGAAGGTGTACGCCGCGGCCGGCACCAGGGTGTACGGCCCACCATTGATGCTGATCTCCAGGTTGCCGCCGTCGTAGTTGAGCCNGGTAGCCACGTAGTGATCAAAGGCCAACCGTGGGACCGCGCCACCCGGTATGACGATCGCCGGGCCTCNCATGCGCATCACGCTCGACTCGTCGGCCGGGCTGCCGTCGCACTGGCCACCCATGGGGTCGATGCCGAAGGCGGCCGCGCCNNGGCGACTGCCGGGCAGTGCGGTGTCGCGTACCCAGTNCGCGCGGGTCCAACCGGGGTTGACCCNCTGGTTCGTCAGGGTCCAGCCGTTCAGGCCGGGACCGACTTCNNTGAAGTTGTCCAGGAAGATCGTGCTGGGTGCGCTGCCGACGCACAGCGGCGGGGCGTTCGGCTGGAGCAGCGGCTGGAAGTTGCACTGGGTCGGCGGCGTGTTGAACTCGACGGCCGCAATGACCTTATCCACCTGGGTGCAGTCGGCCGCCGAGATCACCTGACCAGACGGTACCTGGGCGCCGCTGCTGGTGCTCAGCGCGGGCAGGTTGATCCCAATCAGGTCCTGGCAGGCCTGCGCCAGGGCGTCGGCATGATCCATGAAGTTGGATGCCGGACTCAGGTAAGCCAACTGGGCACGCCAGTGGATGTGCGCCGCCTTGGTAAGCCCAAGACCGGTGATGGTCTGGCTGTTGAAGGTGCCGCCGTCGGTCATCAGCGCGTAGGCGTGGTTGGGCACGCCCGAATTGGTGTGGACACCGCCGCCATCGCCGGCATCACACTGGTAGAATTGATCCGTAACCTTGCTCGGGTCGGAGTAACAGACCGGGTTCCACATGTCACGGATGGCGCCGCCAAACGNCGCCGAGTCTTCGCCCATCAGCCAACGGTAAGAGTTGTCGGTCATTACGCTGAGCAGACCGAGCGTCGCATTCACCCCACCGCCCAACTGGCCGTCGATGGCGTTGGCTGTGAAATAGCTGACACCGAGACTGGGGATGGTGATCGAGGGGTCTGAGCCGCCCATCCCGGGTAGACCGAAGCCGCCTGACACGTAATTGCCCACGATCACGCCGATCGCGCCGGCGGCCTGGGCATTCGCCACCTTGATTGTAAAGGTACAGTTGCCACGGTAGACCAGGGCGATCTTGCCGGTGATCTGTGCACCGTTGATCAGCGGCTGGCAGGCATCGGTAGCGGCGGGGTCGCTGCCGTTGGCCGGCGGACCAGCATGGCCCACGCCGTCATCGGCCAGGGCAACGTTTCCGGTTACCGGCGTGCTCAGGGGCGGGCCAAACGCCGCGGCCTGCGCCGGGTAGTTGCCGGCAATGACCGGCGGCGCATTGACCGTCAGCACGGCCGGCGGCGTCGTGTACAGCGAACAGGCATTGACGTTGCTGGAACGAACCGGCCCTGGTACGTCGGTGCCGCGGCCATTGATCAGGTCTACCGTCTCACCCCAGATGTCGGAGTACGACTCGTTGAGCGCGCNCGACTGCCACTGGTAGATCAGGTTGCTGGTGTATTCGGTGTAGGCGTGGCCCCACTCGTGCGACACCACGTCGTCGCTGGTGACACCGGTGCAGTAGTTGGTGCTGATGCCGTTCCAGTTGGCGTTGGGGCAGGAGATGCCGGGGTCGTTGTTGACTGTGCGCATCGTCGCGCCGCCGTTGTTGTAGGAGTCCCAACCGGCCATACTGGCATAGATGTAGTACGACTCTTTAGCGCCAGCCGCCTCGTCGTTCCAGTCGATCACCTGCTGAACCGTACCGCCGGCCCAGGCGGGCGGAATGGGTTCGGGATCGGGCGGGTTGGTCCACACGACGTTGGGTAGCGTCGATTCGGAGATTGCCCGGTTGAGGGCGGTAGGCGCCTGATCGTCGTGAATACCGGACACCTGGTCCAGCACCTTGCCCGTGTGGGCATCGACGAAGACGAACTCGCGCACCGAGCTGCCGTTGCCCACTTCCACCTGGTACGCCAGGTAGTTTGTGCCGGTGATACCCTGCACCAGGCCGCTGCGGTAGACGAGAAGGGTTGACGTGCGGGCCGTCGCGCCCGCTTTGTCGACCTGCGCGGTTGCGACGGCATTGGCGGTCGCCGCGCTCACGGTCGGCATGGCGTTCACCGTGATCTCAGGCACGAAGTAGCCATTGACGACGCGCAGCCAGCCGGCCGGGGCAAAGTGNNCACGCAGTTCGCCCCCGAAGACCGGCAGGCCCTGGTAGACCTGCGCGTAGACCAGGAGGGTGGCGCCAATGGTATCGGNTGTTCTGGCGCACCAGGCGGGCTCGCTGGCCGCGTCACTGACGCCGAATACCTGGCCGTACTGGCGGAAGAAGGCGGCGGCCTGCACGTCAGGCGCGGCCGTCGCATTGAGGGTGCTCAAGGGGTCAGTGAGGCTCAAGAAGCGAGCGACCCCGGTTTGAGCGGCGAAGTGAACGGTGGCGTTGCCGCCCGCGGCTGCCTGTAGGCGGCTCAGGGCGTCGGCATCCTGCGATGAGGGGGCGGTGACTGGCGCGAGGGGCGCGTCCGTCACCGGTGCGGCCATGACGCTGCCGACGAGGGACAGCACCAGGGCCAGCACGGTCAACAGGGCGCCGGCGCGAACGAATGTACGCGGTTGCATAACGGTTCCTCCTAATCGGTTGAAGAAGTGGGCACAGTTCAATTTCGTGCGTGCGGTCTCTGCGGTCTGGCGTGGCGTGAGCACTCCCGGCGCGGTTTGTAGGGCCAAATCCCGCATCTGGATGTGCCCGGCTCCTCTGCCAAAACAAAGATCGTGCAGACGACCCTTGAACCATGCCAAAAAGTGTTGTCTGACATGGGGATCACGCACACGACGCAGCGTTTGGGGTTCGCGGCACCTCCTGTTACAGGCTTGCGCGGTTGGCGCTCGCAGGGGCGAGGTATGGCCGCCGATAGATTTGGGATGGCGAGCGTAGGGTGCGATATGCACGCAAATGTGGGTTTGCGTGGGAAGTATACACGGGGTTGACCGATCGCGCAAATGAATTGCCGGGCTACAACTGGCTCAGCCAGTGGGCGGCCTGATCGACGCCACCCAGCCGGGCGAATTCNNGTCCCGCCAATGCCCGGCGCGCCCGCCACTGCGGGTCGTCCAGCAGCTGATTTACCGCCAGCGCCAGCCGATCCGCCGTCGCGTGGGCCGGCGCCAGGGACAGACCGATGCCGGCCGCGGCGGCGCGGCGCCTGGTTGGCCTGGTCACCGCGCGCGGCACGATCAGTTGCGGGACGCCGTGCACGATGGCCGCGTGCGTCGTGCCCACGCCGCCGTGGTGGATGACCAGGCTCAGGCGCGGCAGCAGCCAATCATGCGCGACCCAGGCCTGAATGATCGCGCCGGTTGGCAACTGCGCCCGCAGGCGCACGGCCAGCTCCGGGCTGCCCGCGGCCACGATCGGGCAGCCCGCGCCGGACAGCACGGCCGGCACGGCGCGGGCGAAGAAGCTGTCGTCGTGCGTGAACAGGCTGCCCAGGGTGATCAACACCAACGGACGGTCCGCCGGCAGGTCCGCCATCCAGGCCGGCGCCGAACCTGCCGGTGGGGCGGCCTGCCCGCCGACGAACCGGTTGTACGGCAGCAGGGCGGCCGTCTCGCCGTACCAGTCGCGGCTGAAATAGACGACATGCCCATGGGGGACACGGGCCAGAANACTGCCGTTGGGCCAGTAACGCCCGCTCACCTGCGCGTGGTCCCACAACTGCTGGAGACGGGCCTGCGCAACCTGGGCAACCTGCTGGGCGTCCGTGGTACTTCCCGCCGCGATCATCGCCTGGGCCGGCCAACCGGCAATGACCAGTGGAACGCCGTGTTTTTCGGCCAGCAGGGGCGCGGCCGTGACGAACAGCTCACTGACGATGACGTCGGGCCGGGCCGACGCGACCACGCGCTGCATGGCGTCCAGCCCACGCGCCACCTCGGCCACGTCCAGCCAGCCGTCGATCGCACGCCTGGCGCTGCCGGGCACGTTCGGCCGGGGAGGTCGGCCGGCAGGGGGNNATGGAACGCGCCAGCCGGTCGTATCCACGGCCGTGAACGGCACCCCGCCGCGGTNCACCGGCGGGGCAACGGCCGCGGCGCTGACCCAGGTGACGTCGTGCCCCATGCGGACCAGGGCTGCCGCGGTGCGCAGGTAGCCGCCCCAGTCGAGGTGGCCCATCAGCGGGGCCGAGGTGAAGAGGAATCGTGCCATCGTTTTCCTAACGCCGCCACCGTTCGCCCTGGGTGTACGGACGGGCTTTCCCGTTCGCCCTGAGCCCACGGATAGACTCCACCGTTCGCCCTGAGCTTGTCGAAGGGCGGGCCTACCCACCTGGCGGATTAAGGCTTCGACAGGCTCAGCCCGAACGGTTCTCATTGTGGAGATAAGCCCGGGCATCGACCGTTCGACAAGCTCACGGCTCAGCCCGAACGGGACTCACCCCTGTTCGCCCCCGCCTGCCTGAAACGTCTGGCACAGACGCCAGGCGCGCAGCACCTCGGCGACGCTCCACGCCTGCCAGGGGCAGCCNNGCGGCGTGAAGGGGGCGTCGCCGTCGGCAATCTCACTGATGCTGCCCAGGCCGGCGTCCAGGATGAAGTGGCTGAACGGTTCCAGGAAGGAGCGGGCCAGGGCAGGGTCGCGGTANNGACGCAGGTGGGCCTCGACGAACGGGCCGATGAGCCACGCCCAGACGGCGCCCTGGTGGTAGATGCCGTCACGTGTGGTGCGGTCGCCGGAGTAGATGCCCACGTAAGCAGGCTCGTACGGCGCCAGGGAGCGCAGCCCCAGCGAGGTCAGCAGGTCACGGGCGCAGGCGTCGACCACCTGCCGCTGCTGGCTGGGCGTCAGCGGGCTGTGCGGCAGCGAGACGGCCAGCAGTTGGTTCGGCCGCATGGTTGGGTCGTTGCCCTGGGGGCCGTCGATGACGTCGAAGCAGCAGCCGCNGCGCGCGTTCCAGAATCGGGCAAAGGCGGTNNCTGCACGCGCGGCCCGGTCACGGTAGGGCTGCGCGTCCTCGCCCAACTGTTCGGCGAAGCCGGCCATGACGTGCAGCGCGTGATGCCACAGGGCGTTGATCTCCACCGCCTTGCCCTCACGCGGCGTGACGACCCAGTCATCGACCTTGGCATCCATCCACGTGAGCTGGACGCCCGCCTCGCCGGCGAACAGCAAGCCATCGGCCGGGTCGACGTGGATCTGAAAGCGTGTCCCGCGTTCGTGCCAGTCGATGATGTCGACGAGGGTGGGGTAGAGNNCGCGCAGCAGGGCCTCGTCGCCGGTCGCCTCCACCGTCGCCCGGACCGCCTCGAAGTACCACAGCGTGGCGTCGACGGTGTTGTAGTCCTGGTCGCCCAGGGTTTCGCCGACGTCGGGAANACGGTTGGGCAGCATGCCCTGGCTGACGTGTTGGGCGAAGGTGCGCAGGATCGAGGCGGCCACTTCCGGCCGCCCGGTGCTGAGCGTCAGCCCGGGCAGGCTGATCATCGTGTCGCGCCNCCAGTCGGTGAACCAGGGGTAGCCGGCGATGACGGTGTGGCCCTCNNGCCGCGCGACGATGAACTGATCGGCCGCCAGGACCAGCTGCTGCAACCAGGCCGGCGCGCCGTGCAGCCCCGCCCGACNCAGCAGCGTGGCCTGGCGTGACTGCTCGGCCGCTAACGCGGCCCAGGCATCGACCGGTTCACCACGTTCGGTCGTAATCGTCAGCGAGATCAGCTGGTCAGGTCCAAACTCCAGGTACGCGCGGCCAATGGCCAGCAGGTTCTCGTGGTCGGTCTGCCCGCGCTCATGCTCGACCGAGAAGTAAAAATCCTTGTACGTTTCGCCCAGCGCCTCGAACTGCAGCGTCGAGACCAGCCGCCCGCTGCCGTCGCTCACCCGGCAGCGCAGGAAGACCGGCGTGGCATCGTCGAACACCTGCACCGTGCCGTCCAGGACACCGTCGGCCAGGTAGGTCCCCGGCACGTCGCTCTCNNCGCGGCCCAGATCTCCAGGTGCGGGCCACGCCGGCGCGGCGAGCAGGTCGTGGTAATCACGGTGCGTGAACAGCCCAAGAATCGCCAGGCGCACCGGCTGCTCCCCACGCAGCATGCGGTAGGTCACGCAGGTCGTGTTGTGACCGTGCACCATGAAGACCCGTTTCTCCAGCAGGCAGTCGGCCAGGGCATAGCGCCACACCGGGATCGTGCCATCCAGCCNGAACGACTCCAGGTGATGATACCCGCGCGGGTCAACGGCGCCGCCCTGGAAGACGTTGCACGCCAGGGNGTAGGCCACACCCTGGTGCTCGACCCATTCGTCCAGCTTGGCGCACACGAGGGTTCGCCCCAGGGGGCGCAGGGCGGCCAGCAGCAGGCCATGGTAACGCCGCGCCGCGCCGCACACCGTGCCCGACGCAAAACCGCCGATGCCGTTGGTCACCAACCATTCGCGGCGCAGCGCGGCATCGAGTACGCCACAGATTTCACGTCCAAAAGCTACCACGGTGATTCATTCCTCCAACGTAACTGCTCAGCCAGCCGTTCAGAAACCGGGTTTTCGTCTGGACAACGGCCTTTCATCGCGCCATGACCCTGGTCTGCGAGACAAAACCCGGTTTCTTAGAGCCAGCCTGAGTGGTTACCCGCCAACAGGCCCGGCCAGTCGAGCGTGCGCACGGTCGCGTACAGGTCGTGACCGTCGTCCACTTCATGGAACGTCATGCGGGTAAACAGCCGCGCGGCGANTTNGCGCGCGGGCGCCAGGGGCACCACGTCATCGGCCCGGCCGTGATAGATGGTCGCGGGCACGTCGGTGGGGGNCGGCAGGCGGTGCACAAAATCGGGCCAGGTGAGGGCCGGCGCCAGCAGGATGAGCTGCCGCACCTGCGCGGNGTGCTGACAGGCAAAGAGCGTGGCCATCAGGCCGCCAAAACTGGAGCCGATCAGCGTCCAGCCCGGTGTGTCGCCCAGGATGACCGTGGCTGNCGCCATGCGCTGGTCCAGCGTACCGCTGAAGTCGGGCGTCAGCAGGCCGGGCAGTTGGGTGCGCAGGAAAGTGGCCTTGTCGCCCTGGCCACTGCTGATCAGGCCGTGAATGAACATGAGGTGGGTCGGTGCATCCATCGCAGCTCCGTGTGTGCGTGATTATCGGAAGGTGGTGCAATCGTACCACGAATTCGATGGGCGGCAAAAATCGGAGTGATATCCCCACCCCATGTCCCCCGATTGCCCCATCTCGCAATCTTGTGCTAAAATCCTACCACCTATGCGTCGCCTTGTTGCCATCCTGCTTGCCTTCGCCATCGCGCTCTGGGGATTTCGTTCCTGCAAAACCCCCAGGGTGACCCGCCTGGACACCCTTCTGCTCTTCATTGCCGCCGGCGTGATCTTCGTACTGGCGGCGCGTGCACCGCTTCCCTGGCCCACCCTGCCCGAACGCCGGCCCTGGCCGCGGGTCGGCTTTGGATTGACCCTGCTGGCGGTGGCTCTGGCCGCGGTGGCCGCGGCCCTGTTCTGGCGTAGCCCGGACAGCCCCACCCAGTTCAGCGGTTTACCGCTCTGGCTGTGGCTGGCCAGCCTGCCGCTGTTCGTCATCGGAACCTGGCTGGAAGGTCGCCCAAGCGGGGAGGCCGCAACGAGCGACCCGGCGGCCGGTGATCGGCCCAATTCACGCTGGCTCGAGTGGACGCTGTTGCTGCTGATCGTGTTATTCGGCCTGTTCCTGCGCGTCTACCACATCGATACCTTCCCCAACGGCTGCCAGTCCGACGAATGCAACAATGGCATCGACGCGCTGGACTGGCTGCGGGGTGCACCCTACCAGCCCTACGCCGAAACCAACGAGGGCCAGGCGACGCTCTTTACGTACCTGCTGGCCCTGACCTTCAAGCTGTTCGGCGTCGGCGTGACCCAGATGCGCCTGCTGGCGGCGCTGATCGCCACCCTCACCCTGGTCGCCTTCTACTTCCTGGCGCGTGACTGGCTGGGCTGGCGGATCGCGCTGGCCAGCACGGCCCTCTTTGCCGTCAGCCGCTGGCACCTGACCTTCAGCCGCATCGTCTACGANGCGATCCTGGCGCCATTGGCCGAGATCGTGCTGGTTTTCTTCCTGCTGNNCGCCCTGCGTGACGGGCGGCGGCGCGACTGGGCCCTGGCCGGCCTGGCGCTGGCGTTTGGTTTGAACACCTATACCGCGTTTCGGGTCGTGCCGGTGATGATCGCCCTGTTCCTCGGGTACTGGTTGCTCACGCACCGCNNGCGCTGGCGGCGTGACCTGGAGGGCTGGCGCTCCTGGTCGGCGGCGTTCGTGGGCATCGTCCCGCTGGGCGTGTACATCACGCAGCACTGGTCGGTATTCCTGAGCCGCACGCAGCACATCTCGATCTTTGCCGACATCGCCAACGCCGGCGGCTCGCTCCAGCCGCTGCGTGACAACCTGGACAAGGTCCTGTGGATGTTCCACTGGCGCGGCGACCTGGCCGCGCTCAACAACCTGCCGGGCGCACCCCTGCTCGACCTCGCGGTCGGCGCGCTGGTCGTGCTCGGCCTGGCCTACGCCCTGCGCTACTTCTACAANGCCCTGCCCATGCTCTACCTGCTGTGGATCGTGACGGTGGGCAGCGTCGCGGTGCTGTCGGTCGTGGCCGAGGCCCCCACTGCGCGCCGACCGATTGGCCTGCTGCCCGTGATCTTCCTGCTGGCCGGCACGGTGCTCGAGCGCACGTGGGACGTCTACCTGCGGGCCTGGCGCCTGCCCACGGTCGGCCCGTCGCAGCAGGCACTGCTGCGCCGCGCGAGCGTGTTTGCCGTGGCCCTGGTGGTGTTGGTGGTCTTCGTCGGCGTACGCAACGTCGATGCTTACTTCCGCGTGCAGGCNGCAGAGCCNGCGGTTTGGCGGGCGTTCAGCGCCACCGAGGCCGCCATCGGTCAGTACCTGCGCACCCTGCCGGCCAACGCCGCGGTCTACATGGGGCCGGGCTTCGAGCGTCACTCCGCGATCACGCTGCTCAGCGACGACCGGCCGTACACAGTGTTGAACCTGGCGCGANNTGTACCGCTGCGCGACGCACCCGGCGGGGCCGATGCGGTGTACATCCTGGATGTCGGCGATCAGGCGCTGCTGCCGCTGCTGCGGCAGATCTACGCTGACGGGGTGACCGAGAGCCACAACGACCCCTACGGGGCGCCGCTCTTCTTCTCCGTTCGTGTGCCGGCCGCGGCGCTCGATGCCGCGCGGCCTGTTTGCCCGCTATTACACCGGCGACCGCGCGAGGCCACCCTGGTCGCGCCAGGACGCCGCGATCGATTTCGACTGGACGACCACGCCGCCGATCGCGGCCCCTTCACCGGCATCTGGCGCGGCGTTCCTGGCGGCCGACGGTTACGGCGAGTACAGTATGGAACTGACCGCCGATGGCGCCGCAGAACTGCTGCTGGATGGTGGCCCTCGCCCTCACGGCCGATGCGCCGGTGCGCACCACCGTCGTCACCGCGACCCTGGCCGGCGGCTTTCACCCGGTCGAGCTGCGATACCACAGCGGTGATGCGCCGGGCCGCCTGCGCTGGACCTGGCGTGGCCCGCAAACGCCGGCGCGGGTGGCCGGGCCAGATGTGCTGTACGGATTAGAAGTTGCCAATCAGGGGTTGATCGGTTATTATTATGGTAACCCTGAGATGACCGGGACGCCCTCGCGTATTCAGCGTGACCTGTTCATCACGGCCAACGATGCCCTGCCCGAGCCGTTCAGCATCGTGTGGCGGGGCAAGCTGGCCGCACCGGTCAGTGGGCAGTACATCTTTGGCCTGCGCGCCGACGACGGTGCGCTGCTCAGCATCGACGGCAACCTGGTGGTGGACAACGGCGGCTCGCACGGTTCCGAATACCGCGAGGGCGCCGTCTTCCTGGACAAGGTTTCCACGACATCGGTTTCAAGTACTGGCAGGTGGGTGGTTCGCGCGATCTACAGTTGTCGTGGCAGGCGCCGGGCAGCGCACGCGAGGTCATCACCCCGCAGTACCTCTTCCCCACGGAGGACGCGGCGCCCGAAGGGCTTGTCCTGCCGCCGCCGCCGGCCCCGCCCACCGTGGAGCCGCCCAAAGGGTGACCGAGGAGGCGACCACGCCGGCGCCGGCCCCACCCGGGGCAGCGGCGACCCTGGGAACCCTGCCCGCGCTGCCGGCGACGGTGGCCTGGCAGATCGTGGCCTGCGGCGCAGAGGACGGGCAGTTCAGCGAACCGCGTGGGGCGGCGATCGATGCCGATGGTTACGTCTACGTGGCCGACACCGGCAACCGGCGCATCGTCAAGCTCGATCCGGCGGGCAAATTCGTGACCGCCTGGGGCCAGCCGGGCGATAGCGGCGGTGAATTCCAGGAACCGTTCGACCTCGTCGCCGCGCCCGACGGTACGCTTGTCGTGCTGGACGCCACGCAGCAGGCCTTGCAGCGTTTTACCGCCGACGGCGAGTTCCTGGACCTCTTCGGTACGGAAAACAGCTTCTACCGCCCGCGGTCTGGGCGTGGCCGCCGATGGTTACCTGTGGGTTGCCGACACGGGCGGCGTACGCCTGGTGCAGCTCGACCCAACCGGCCGGCTGACCATGCAGGTCGGCGGGCGTGACCAACCGCCCGTCGGCGAAGGGCAGCCGACCGACGTCGCCGTCGGCCCGGGCGGCGACCTGTGGGCGGCGGAGGCCGAAAGCGGCCGCGTGTGGCACCTCACGGCCGAGGGCGCCATTGTGCGTGACAGTATGTTGCGCAAGGCCAGCACGCTGGACGGCCCGCACCTGGCGACCACCGCCGGGGGCGTGTGCTGATCAGCGAGCCGGAGGGCCAGCGCATCGTCGTCCTGGCCCTCGACGGTACGCCGATCGGTCGCTCGGCGCCGTCGGCAGCGGCATCGAATTCAAGAAGCCGATCGGCGTCGCCGCCGGCCCGGACGGACGGGTGGTGGTGGTCGACACCCCGGCCTGCCGGGTGATCGCGCTCGATCTGGCGGGCGGTTGAAAGCACCCTTTTGCAGCAGGAGGCAGACGATGCCTAAACCCAAAAACCCAGCCAAATCGTCCGCACGCAGCGGCTCTACGCGTAACGCCGGCATCGACCTGCGCGACCCGAAGTTCTACATCAACCGAGAGCTGAGTTGGCTCGAATTCAACCGGCGTGTGCTTGAAGAGGCCCAGGATCANGAACGCCCCCTGTTGGAGCGGGTCAAGTTCCTCTCGATCTACGCCTCCAACCTGGATGAGTTCTTCATGATTCGGATTGCCGGCCTGCGTGAACAGGTCGCGGCCGGCGTGACACTGCGTACGACGGATGGCATGACGCCAGCCCAGCAGCTGATCGCCACCCAGGAAGCGCTGGCGCCGCAGCTCGAAGCGCACACGCAGTGTCTGCTCGACGACGTCATTCCCAAACTGGCGGCCCAGGGTATTCGCCTGCTCAACTACAGCGACCTGACGCCGGCGCAGAAGGCGGCGATGCGCCGCTATTACGAGCGCGAGATCTTCCCCGTGCTCACCCCGCTGGCCTTCGACCCGGCGCACCCCTTCCCGCATNNCTCCAACCTGAGCATGAACCTGGCCGTGCTGATTCGTGACCCGGAGTACGGCGAGCGTTTTGCGCGCATCAAAGTGCCGCCCGGCCTGAACCGGCTGATTCCGCTGCACGAGATTGCNGCCGCTCACCGCGCGCAGAACGGCTCAGCGCCCTACCCGCAGCGCAGCGTGGCCTACGTTTGGATCGAGCAGGTCATCGCGGCCAACCTGGCCGATCTCTTTGTCGGCATGGACGTGATCGCGGTTTACCCCTTCCGCATCATTCGTGACACCGACGTCGAAATTCAGGAGGATGAGGCCGACGACCTGCTGATAACGATCGAACGCACGATCCGTGAACACCGCTTTGGCATGGTGGTACGCCTCGAGGTCGATGCCGGTATGCCGGAAAAGGCGCGGCGTATGCTGCTGGACAACCTGCTGTTGGACGAGAGCGCGCTGTACGCCAGCCGTGGCCCGCTCGGCCTGTCGAGCATCATGGAACTGCACGGCATCGACCGGCCGGANCTGAAAGATCCGCCGTACCAGCCGGTCATACCGGCCGCGCTGAGCGGCGAAGAGGACATCTTCACCGTTCTGCGCCGGCACGACGTGCTGTTGCACCACCCCTACGACTCCTTTGCACCGGTGGCCGGCTTCATCCGCAGCGCNGCCGAGGACCCCAACGTCCTGGCGATCAAAATGACGCTGTATCGCGTCGGCAGCAATTCGCCGATCATCGATTCACTGATCGAGGCCGGGCAGAACGGCAAACACGTCGCCGTGCTGGTGGAACTTAAGGCGCGCTTCGACGAGGAGAACAACATCGTCTGGGCGNNTGCGTTGGAGCGGGCCGGCGTGCACGTGGTCTACGGCGTGCTGGGCCTGAAGACGCACTGCAAACTGGCGCTCGTCGTGCGCCGTGAGCGTGAGGGTATTCGCCGTTACGTGCACCTGGGCACCGGCAACTACAACGCCGCCACCGCACGCATCTACACCGACCTGGGGCTGATGACCTGCCGCGACGACATCACGGCCGACGTGTTGGACATCTTCAACTTCCTGACCGGCTTCTCCAACCCGCGTGAATTCCGCAAGTTGTGGGTGGCGCCCTCCTCGCTGCGCCGCCACGTGTACGAGATGATCCGTCGTGAGACGCAGTTTGGCGCGGAGGGACACCTGATCTTCAAGCTCAACTCGCTGCTCGACCCGCAGATGATCGAGAGCCTCTACCGGGCCTCGCAGGCCGGCGTGCGCGTCGACCTCAACGTGCGCGGCATCTGCTCGATCCGCCCCGGCATTCCCGGGGTGAGCGAAAACATCAGCGTCACCAGCATCGTCGGTCGTTTCCTGGAGCACAGCCGCATCTACTACGCGNNCAACGGCGGCGACGAGCTGGTTTACCTGGGCAGCGCCGACCTGATGCAGCGCAACCTCGACCGCCGCGCCGAGGCGTTGTTCCCGGTCGANGGACCCGCGCTCAAGAGTTTCCTGCGCAAGCAGGTGCTCGACATCTGCCTGGCCGACACGNNCTCAAGGCGCGCGCTGCGGCCCGACAACACCTACGTGCGTGGCGCCCGATGCGCAGCGCCCGCCGTTGAGCAGCCAGGACTGGTTCATGCACCACCGGCCCTCGATCGTGCGCGAGGACGTGCGGCGCGACGTGTGAAGCGGCCCGGCGCAAGCATCAGGACATGCCGGCAACGAATCAACGAATGGACGGATCACGAATGACGCAGGTGCTCCATGACTGACCGCGCCGCCATCTTCAGCCAGCTGACCCAAGCCCTGGCCGAGCCTACGGCGACGCAGCCAGCGCGCCGCATTGCCAGGGCCGCGGGCCTCGGCCCGACCACCCTTGCCTGGCAGCCCAAGGCGATCAACGCCTGGGATGCAATCCTCGAAGCGGCCGCGCAGCCCCACCACGTCGAGCGCCTGCTGGCGGTCGCGACGGAGGAATATCCCGTACACCCACCGTTGCAGCAGGCGCATGCCGTCTACGACGCCTGGTGCGCCGGCCTGCGCGGCCTACCTGCAGCGTCGTCGAGCAGACCCACGGCCTGCGCCTGGGCGGCGTCGATCCCAAGACTGCGCGTGAAGCGTCCAGCGGCGCCAGCCTGTCGCTCGATGCCGTCTACACCGCGCTGATGACCCAGCAAATCGAACCAGAGCCAGCCCGCCAGCGTGCGGCCAGGGTATCAGATCGCGATGCCGGGCGCCTCTCGGCCCTCGCCTTGCTCGACCGCACGCCGCGCCTGGCGCTGCTGGGCGATCCAGGCAGCGGCAAGACGACCTTCGTCAACTTTGTAGCCCTCTGCCTGGCCGGCGANGGGCTGGGCGCGGCCGACATAAACCTGCGCTTGCTCACCACACCGCTGCCCAAGGAAGAAGACGCCCGGAANAACCCTAAACCGCAGCCCTGGCGCCACGGCGCCCTGCTGCCGGTGCGCATCGTGCTGCGTGATTTCGCCGCGCGCGCNCTGCCGCCCGTCGGCCAGCCGGCCACGGCGGCGCACCTCTGGCAGTTCATCGCCACGGAGCAGGGCGGGCTGGCCGAGTACGCGCCGCACCTGCACGGCGAGCTGCGTACGCGCGGCGGCCTCATCCTGCTCGATGGCCTGGACGAGGTGCCGGAGGCGGCCAACCGGCGTTTGCAGGTCAAACAGGCGGTGCAGGGTTTTGCCAGCGACTACCCCTGCTGTCGCTTCCTGGTCACCAGCCGCACCTACGCCTACCAGCACCAGGACTGGAAGCTGGACAGCTTCAGCGAGGTCGTGCTGGCGCCCTTCAGCTGGGGGCAGATCGAGCAGTTCGTCGACCACTGGTACCGCCACGTCGCCACGCTGCGCGGCCAGAACCTGGCCGACGCCCAGGGTCGTGCCACCCTGCTCAAGGGCGCGATCAGACAGCGGCCGCGCCTGCGGGAGCTGGCGGCGCGCCCGCTGCTGCTGACCCTGATGGCCAGCCTGCACGCCTGGCGCGGCGGCAACCTGCCCGAAAAACGTGAGCGNTTCTACGCCGACACCGTCGACCTGCTGCTGGAGCAGTGGGAAGGGCCCAAGGTCGTGCGCGAGGCCGATGGTAAGGCGCGTGTCGAACAGGAGAGCGTCTCGGAGTGGCTACGCGTCGACCGCAGCGCCGTGCGCGGCCTGCTCGAGCAGCTGGCCTTCACCGCCCACCGTGACCAGCCCGACCTGGTGGGCACGGCCGACATCGCCCAGGATGGCCTGGTCGCCGGCCTGGTGCGCATTGCCAACAACCCCGACGTCAAGCCGCTACGCGTCATCGAATACGTCACCGACCGCGCCGGTCTGCTGGCGCGCGCNGAAGAGGTCTACACCTTCCCGCACCGCACCTTTCAGGAGTACCTGGCGGCCTGTTACCTGACCGACCACGGCTTNCCCGACGACGTCGCCGACCTGGTACTGGCCGACGGCGAGCGCTGGCGCGAGGTTGCCCTGCTGGCCGGGGCCAAGGCCNNGCGCGGCACGCGTTCGGCGGTGTGGAACCTGGCCGAGGCGTTGTGTTACCAAGAGGTGGGAGCCGAGCCGCGCCGGCGGCCGGCCTGNGCAGCCCTGTTGGCGGCCCAAACCCTGATCGAGAACGGGGTTCTGGAAGGCGCCATGCCGCGCAATCAGGCCAAGGCCGAACGAATCCGCCAGTGGTTGCTCGCCATCACCGAGCACGGCGCACTCNNTCCCCGGTCGACCGCCGCGGCCGGTGATGCGCTGGCCACCCTGGGCGACGACCGCCCCGGCGTGGGGTTGACGCCGGACGGGCTGCCGGACATCGCGTGGTGCGACGTGCCGGCGGGGCCGTTTACGATGGGGAACACGGAGGAGACCGACTCCCTGGCCTGGGATAACGAGGCGCCCCGCCATGAGGAATCGCTGTCGGCGGCCTACCGCATCAGCCGCTATCCCATCACCAATGCGCAGTACGCGGCTTTTGTCGACGATGGAGGGTACAGCGAGCGCTGGCGAGAGTGCTGGACGGACGCCGGCTGGGAGTGGCGATCGGACGAAGGTTGGAGTGGGCCTTACCGCTACGGCGGCGCCTTCGAGCTGCCCAACCACCCGGTGGTGGGGGTCAGCTGGTACGAGGCGTATGCCTTCTGCCGCTGGCTGAGCGCAAAGACCGGTCTTGCCGTATCGCTGCCGACGGAGGCGCAGTGGGAGAAGGCGGCGCGNGGCGTGGATGGGCGGCGCTACCCGTGGGGACCGGACCTTACGCCCGACCATGCCAACTGGGCCGAAACCGGCATTGGCGCGACGAGTGCCGTGGGGATCTTNCCGCGTGGGGTGAGTCCTTACGGCGCCTGGGACATGAGCGGCAACGCATGGGAGTGGTGTCTGACCAAGTGGCGCCGCAACTACAACACGCAAGCGGACGACCGCCCAGAGGGCGCTGCGNNCCGCGTGGTGCGGGGCGGGTCTTTCGGCTTCTTTGGGTGGGTCGTGCGCTGCGCCGCCCGCGGCGACGACGTCCCGGACTCCCGCAGCGTCGGCCACGCGTTTCGGGTGGTTGTGTCCCCTTCATCCATGACGCTGGACTCTGGATAATCTGGACTCTGGCTCAACGCGAACCACATGGCATGTGCAACCAACATCTCTGCCGCCCAAGAAAAACGAAACCGGCCCGGAGGGCCGGACGATTTTGGATTTTGGAGGGGTGATTTTGCGGTGACCGCCTTGACCTACGCCGGTTTCTATGACTGGGACAACCTCTGGCTGGCCTGGATCAAGGCCGCGCGNGGCAAACGCGGNCGCGCGGCGGCCGCGCTGTTCGAATACCATCTCGAAGATCATCTCATCGAGCCAGGCGGCGCTGCACGAAAAACCTATCTCCCCGGCGCCTACACCAGCTTCTTCATCCANCGGCCCAAGCGCCGGCTCATTTCGGCCGCGCCGTTTCCTGATCGGGTCGTGCATCATGCGCTGTGCAACCTGCTGGAGCCGCTGTTCGGCTCCAGCTTCATCGCCAACAGCTTCGCCAACCGCGTCGGCAAAGGCACCCATCGCGCCTTGGACAAGTGCCAGGAATACNNGCGGGAGTACCGGTATGTGCTGCAGTGCGACGTGCGCCAGTTCTTTCCGAGCATCGACCACGCCATCCTGATTGCTATACTGCACCGCAAGGTGCGTGACCCCGACCTCATGCGCCTGATCGAGCTGATCGTGGCCAGCGGCACCGGCGTGCTGAGTGAAGAATACGAGATGGTCTACTTCCCCGGCGATGACCTGTTTGCCGTCAACCGGCCCCGCGGTCTGCCGATCGGCAACCTGACGTCGCAGTTCTGGTCGAACTGCTATCTGAACCCGTTCGACCATTTCGTGCTGCGTGAGCTGCGCTGCCCGGCCTACTTGAGGTACGTGGATGACTTCCTGCTGTTTGGCAACGACAAGCGCCAGCTCTGGGACTGGAAGGCCGCCATCATCGAACGCCTGACCCGGCTGCGGCTGACGATCCACACCGGGTCGGCGCAGGTGCGGCCCGTGACCGAGGGCATCCCCTTCTTGGGCTTCATTGTCTTTCCGCAGAGGCGCCGGCTCAAGCGGCGCAAGGGCATCGCCTTCCGCCACCGGTTGAAGGGGTTGGCGCAGCAGTACGCCGCGCGCAAGGTGACGCTCTCACGGGTGGATGCCAGCGTGNNCGGCTGGGTCAACCATGTCCGTTACGGCAACACGGTGGGCCTGCGTCGTGCGATTTTCAAGCGCGTGCGCCTGCTGCCGCCACGCGGTTGAACCGGACCGTCCACGAGGAGGTAACGCCCGATGAACCCCACCCCGCTGTTTACCAAAACCTTCGATTTCGTGACCTGGCTGCTGCCGCTGACCAACCACTTTCCGCGCAGCCAGCGCTTCATCGTGACCAAGCGCCTGCTCGATGCCGCGCTCGATTTCCAGGAGTGTGTTCTGGAGGCCAACACGGCGCGTATGCCGGCACGCCTGGAGAAGCTGAACGAGGCTGATGCCGCCTTGGACAAGGTGCGTATCTACCTGCGGCTGGCCTTGAAGTGGCAGTGGATCAATTCCGGGCAGTATCAACATGCTGCCGCTATGGTGACCGAAATCGGGCGCCTGCTGGGCGGCTGGCAGCGCATTTCACGGCAGTCTGCGGTCTCTGACCAGGCCGCTTGATTGTGGGGCAGGACCGATGGCGCGTGGTGCGGGGCGGGTCTTTCGACAACAATGAGAGGAACGTGCGCTGCGCCGCCCGCAACAACAACAACCCGGGCAGCCGCGACGGCAACTTCGCGTTTCGGGTGGTTGTGTCCCCTTCATCCATGACTCTGGACTCTGGATAATCTGGACTCTGGCCCAACGCAAACCACATGGCACGTTCACGCAGTGTCTTAGAGCCTACCCGAATAACCGTCACGGGGCAACACTGTGGCACGTTTTCCGGGTTATTCGGATAGGCTCTTAGTACTACAACCGTATTTCGCTGGCAATGTCACGTTGAGCCGGTGTTGCGGCCAGATTTCGGCATCCCAGACCGCCAGCGAAGCGTCTCGCGCTGGCAAACCAGATGCTTCGGCCCAAACGACGGACCTCAGCATGACAAGTACGGTTGTAGTGTTAGGCAAGCAGATGGCGAATATCATGCGTCCCTACGGGACGCTCGAGAACGTGTACGTCCCGAAGCTCAATTCATGCGTCCCTACGGGACGCGATGCGATGGAGGGCGAATGTCGAGCACCCTATCGGGGCGGAAGGCATAGCGCACAATCGCGCCCCGTAGGGACGCCCGACTTTAGGGCCGAACGTCGCGACGGGGTGGAATGTATGGCGCGAGATCGCGTCCCGTAGGGACGCCCGACTTTAGGGCCGAACGCCGCGACGGGGTGGAATGTATGGCGCGAGATCGCGTCCCGTAGGGACGCCCGACTTTAGCCCATGCCGCGTGGGATACGCGCCCGTCCCGTAGGGACGGTTGACTCTAGTACTACAACCGTACTTCGCTGGCAATGTCACGTTGAGCCGGTGTTGCGGCCAGATTTCGGCACCCCAGACCGCCAGCGAAGCGTCTCGCGCTGGCAAACCAGATGCTGAGACCCAAACGACGGGCCTCAGCATGACAAGTACGGTTGTAGTGTTAGGCAAGCAGATGGCGAATATCATGCGTCCCTACGGGACGCTCGAGAATGTATACGTCCCGAAGCTCAAATCATGCGTCCCTACGGGACGCTCGAGAATGTATACGTCCCGAAGCTCAAATCATGCGTCCCTACGGAACGCTCGAGAACGTGTACGTCCCGAAGCTCAAATCATGCGTCCCTACGGGACGCTCGAGAACATGTACGTCCCGAAGCTCAAATCATGCGTCCCTACGGGACGCTCGAGAACATGTACGTCCCGAAGCTCAATTCATGCGTCCCTACGGGACGCGATGCGATGGAGGGCGAATGTCGAGCACCCTATCGGGGCGGAAGGCATAGCGCACAATCGCGCCCGTAGGGACGCCCGACTTTAGGGCCGAACGTCGCGACGGGGTGGAATGTATGGCGCGAGATCGCGTCCCGTAGGGACGCCCGACTTTAGGGCCGAACGCCGCGACGGGGTGGAATGTATGGCGCGAGATCGCGTCCCGTAGGGACGCCCGACTTTAGCCCATGCCGCGTGGGATACGCGCCCGTCCCGTAGGGACGGTTGACTCTAGTACTACAACCGTATTTCGCTGGCAATGTCACGTTGAGCCGGTGTTGCGGCCAGATTTCGGCATCCCAGACCGCCAGCGAAGCGTCTCGCGCTGGCAAACCAGATGCTTCGGCCCAAACGACGGACCTCAGCATGACAAGTACGGTTGTAGTGTTAGGCAAGCAGATGGCGAATATCATGCGTCCCTACGGGACGCTCGAGAACGTGTACGTCCCGAAGCTCAATTCATGCGTCCCTACGGGACGCTCGAGAACATGTACGTCCCGAAGCTCAAATCATGCGTCCCTACGGGACGCTCGAGAACGTGTACGTCCCGAAGCTCTCAAATCATGCGTCCCTACGGGACGCTCGAGAACATGTACGTCCCGAAGCTCAATTCATGCGTCCCTACGGGACGCGATACGATGGAGGGCGAATGTCGAGCACCCTATCGGGGCGGAAGGCATAGCGCGAGATCGCGTCCCGTAGGGACGCCCGACTTTAGGGCCGAACGCCGCGACGGGGTGGAATGTATGGCGCGAGATCGCGTCCCGTAGGGACGCCCGACTTTAGCCCATGCCGCGTGGGATACGCGCCCGTCCCGTAGGGACGGTTGACTCTAGTACTACAACCGTACTTCGCTAGCAATGTCACGTTGAGTCGGTGTTGCGGCCAGATTTCGGCATCCCAGATCGCCAGCGAAGCGTCTCGCGCTGGCAAACCAGATGCTTCAGCCCAAACGATGAGCCTCAGCATGACAAGTACGGTTGTAGTATTAGGCAAGCAGATGGCGAATATCATGCGTCCCTACGGGACGCTCGAGAACGTGTACGTCCCGAAGCTCAAATCATGCGTCCCTACGGGACGCTCGAGAACATGTACGTCCCGAAGCTCAAATCATGCGTCCCTACGGGACGCTCGAGAACATGTACGTCCCGAAGCTCAATTCATGCGTCCCTACGGGACGCGATGCGATGGAGGGCGAATGTTGTCAAATGTCGGGCGTCACTGTACCAGCAATGTGCGGCCAAACTGTACCAGAAAAGTTGGTTGAATGTGCCAGGGCACAAGGCACAACTCCTGGGCTTGCAGACGACGCGATATTGATGGTGATGAGCACCTCCTGTGCGAGATAGTTGTACATTTCCAACTGAACATGCTACACTGCAGGTACCTGCGCGGAGGATAGGGCAACGCTGGAGAGCGACCTGAGCGCCGACGCAGGGAGACGGTGTAGGGGAGGCAGAGCGATGGTTCTGCCTCCGGCGTTGTTAATGGGCCTACATTGTCTCGAAAGCGCTAAACTCATTGGCTACCATTCGACACAACGTTGGGTGGTCGAAGGCGATCATTTGGCAACAAGACTGCCAGGTTCTCAGGTGTGCAGCCTGACCTGGGCGATAGCTGGCGCCGGTGATGATCAGGACCTCGGCATGGTCGCCGAGTCGATCCAGTCCGGCGGAGGCCAGCAGCGGATCGAGGAAGACGTCAGGCCACTCGGCCGGTGCCCGGTTACTGGTCCAGACGATACTCCTTTCTCGTAACGGCCATCGATGATGTCGTAGAGATCGCTGGGACTGGTGGTTGCAGCGGCTTGAGACCGAAGTCATCCAGCACCAGCAGATCAGGCCGCAGGAAGGTCTGCAGACGGCGATCGAGACTGCCATCCGCGCCCACCATGGATGTACTGCAGCATCTTGTGCGTGGGTGTGAAGAGGGCATCGAAGCCCTGGCGGCACGCCTCGTGCACCAACGCCTGCGCCAGATGAGTCTTGCCGGTGCCGCTGGGGCCGTAGATCAAGACGTTGCGCTTGCGGCGTACGAAGTCGCAGCCAGCCAGGGACCTGTTGGCGATTGATGGCGGGGTTGAAGTTGAAGTCGAAGGTTTCAATCGTCTTGGTGCTGTTGACCGCCGAGCGGCGCAGGCGCAGGGTGAGCTGCTTCTGACCACGACGCTCGACCTCGTCCTCCAGGAGGCGTGACAGGAACTCGACATACGACCAGTGACCATCGATGGCCTGGCGGTTGCGTACTTCTAACGTCTGCAGAACGCCCGAGAGGCGCAGCTTAGTCAAGTAAGGCGTGAGCTGGTGAGTCAGTTCCATGTCACACCTCTGAACAGGTGCCCCAACAGCCGACCGCAGTCCGTGCAAAGGTGTGTGCGGGGGCTGGGCTGCTGGCAGCAAAGGTAGAGCCTGCTCATCCAGGCCGTTGGTCAGGATACGCTTGACGGTGACATAGGTGGGNNCCACACCGAATTCGAGGGCACGCTGACAGGCTGCCTCCAGACGTTCGTCACCAAACCGTTCGCGCAGGCGGAGGAGCCGTCCTGCGGTGCGCAGGCGATCGATCACCGGGTCATCCAGGAGTACGGTCACGATCTGGCTGGTCGCCGGGCCGATATCAGTGGCCGCAGCCTGGCAGCCTTCACGGCTCACTAACAGGCCGGGCACCTTGTGCGGTGGCAGGTGCTCGATGCGGGTGATGCGTTGACCGGGCTGTGTGGCACGGTCGTGGGTCGCCACTGGCTGATGATCCAGGGTATAGAGGGTGACGAACTGTGCGCCGCCGCGCGCAACTGGGTGCCGCGGGCATANGGTACAGGGCACGGAGTAGTAGGCGTTGTCAAAGGTGATGTGCCCATCGGCGCTGACGGTCGCGATCTTCCAGATGGCGAGATCGTAGGGTGCAACGGGCAGCGGTTGGAGTCGCGCTTGTTCAGTCTGTTGGAAGCGCATGAGCGGCTTCTCGTGGGTGGTGCCGTGGAGGCGTAACCCGGCTGTGGTGTTGCACCATGTCAGGACATCCTGATTGGCCTGGGTGATGGTGGTGAGTTCGCGACCGGCCAGGAAGTTACGTTTCACGTAATGCACACCGCCTTGCTCCACTTTCCCTTTGTGCCGCGGTATGCGCGGCCCACAGGGCGCAATCAGGAAACCATAGTGCTCCGCGCATTCGCGGTAAGCCTGTTGGACCAGTGGGTCGTGGAAGCAGGCTTTGACGATGGCGGCCTTCAGGTTGTCCAGCACGATGCGTTCGGGTACACCACCCAGCCATTCNNAGAAGGCATGCCGGTGTAGCAGCAACCAGGTGGCCACCTTTTGGTCGAAGACGAATTCGACATACTGGTGTCGGCTCCACGACAGCGTCATCACGAACGCCCAGGCGCGGCNGCGGGTACCGGTCTGTGGATCGATGAGCATACCCGCATAGCCAAAGTCGGTCTGTCCTTCTTCACCGGGTGCACACTCGACGCGCACGTAGATCTCTGGGGTAGTCGATTCCAGGTTGTTCACGAATCGACGCACGGCGGAGTAGCTGCCGTTGAAACCACGTTCGCGTATCCGCTGCAAGATGGCGGCCACTTCGACCCCTTCTTTGCGCAGTTGGCTGACCAGCGCCCGGTAGGGCGCCACCGATGATACATTCTGCGGTGGTGGTGTTTCGGGTAGAGTTCGTTGCACCAGTTGTTCCAACTGGGCTGACGGTGGCAAGGGCCCTTCCAGCAACCCCTGCGCCGCCGCCCAGGCTCGATAGCGTTTCACCGTCTGACGGTGGACGTGTGTCTTCCGCTGTACGGCTCGATCGCTCTTTTCCCGACGGATGTGTAGAATCAATTCACGGATGTCCAAGGTTCTCTTTCTCCTGCCTGGCATAGACCCTCCCGGTATCTGCAAAAGTTACCGGAAGGATACCCGATTAGCAGGAGTTGTGCCACCAGCCTGGTACACTCTGGGTGAACATCCCTGGTACACATTGGCCGACTATGACCGGTACATATTGGGTGAACATCCCTGGTACATTATCGTCCGAACAATGACAAATGTCGAGCACCCTATCGGGGCGGAAGGCATAGCGCACAATCGCGCCCGTAGGGACGCCCGACTTTAGGGCCGAACGTCGCGACGGGGTGGAATGTATGGCGCGAGATCGCGTCCCGTAGGGACGCCCGACTTTAGGGCCGAACGCCGCGACGGGGTGGAATGTATGGCGCGAGATCGCGTCCCGTAGGGACGCCCGACTTTAGCCCATGCCGCGTGGGATACGCGCCCGTCCCGTAGGGACGGTTGACTCTAGTACTACAACCGTATTTCGCTGGCAATGTCACGTTGAGCCGGTGTTGCGGCCAGATTTCGGCATCCCAGACCGCCAGCGAAGCGTCTCGCGCTGGCAAACCAGATGCTTCAGCCCAAACGACGGACCTCAGCATGACAAGTACGGTTGTAGTGTTAGGCAAGCAGATGGCGAATATCATGCGTCCCTACGGGACGCTCGAGAACGTGTACGTCCCGAAGCTCAATTCATGCGTCCCTACGGGACGCGATGCGATGGAGGGCGAATGTCGAGCACCCTATCGGGGCGGAAGGCATAGCGCACAATCGCGCCCCGTAGGGACGCCCGACTTTAGGGCCGAACGCCGCGACGGGGTGGAATGTATGGCGCGAGATCACGTCCCGTAGGGACGCCCGACTTTAGGGCCGAACGCCGCGACGGGGTGGAATGTATGGCGCGAGATCGCGTCCCGTAGGGACGCCCGACTTTAGGGCCGAACGCCGCGACGGGGTGGAATGTATGGCGCGAGATCACGTCCCGTAGGGACGCCCGACTTTAGGGCCGAACGCCGCGACGGGGTGGAATGTATGGCGCGAGATCGCGTCCCGTAGGGACGCCCGACTTTAGCCCATGCCGCGTGGGATACGCGCCGTCCCGTAGGGACGGTTGACTCTAGTACTACAACCGTACTTCGCTGGCAATGTCACGTTGAGCCGGTGTTGCGGCCAGATTTCGGCACCCCAGACCGCCAGCGAAGCGTCTCGCGCTGGTAAACCAGATGCTGAGACCCAAACGACGGGCCTCAGCATGACAAGTACGGTTGTAGTATTAGCCGCGCCAGGCCAATGGGAAATCCGGCCCGTAGGGCCGGTCGATTTTGGATTTGGAGGTTGGTTCCAGTTGGCGCTTGACAAAGCGGCGCCTTGCTGCTACAATACCGATACCCCTCCCCCTGGGGATAATGCGGAAGCGTGACCCCGATGCACGGCGCCGCGGCGGTGGATGATGGGGTGCGGGGAGGTGAGATGGACGTGCAAATTAAGGGCGATGTCATCGGCCGGCTGAAGAGCATCGAAGGGCACGTGCGCGGCATCCAGCGCATGGTGAACGACGATACCTACTGTATCGATGTCATTGGCCAGGTGCAGGCGGTGCAGCGCGCTGGATAAGGTGAACGCGCTCATGCTCGATAACCACCTCAACACCTGCGTTACCACCGCAATCCGCAGCGCCGATTCCGAGGAACGTGAACGCGTGATCGGCGAAATTATGCATGTCTTCGAGGCGAAACGTAAACTGTGACGCGATCTGCGTCAGTTGCGGGTCACGCTCGACGACGGTGTACGATGAACAGCCAGCCATAGCCAACAAGGAGCCAAGTATGACGAGCAAAACCTATTCTGTACCGGGCATTTCGTGCGGCCACTGCGTCGCCACCATCGAGCGTTCGCTCAAGGAGGTGACAGGGGTCAAGGCGGTGAAGGCCAACCTCGACAAGACGGTCCACGTCGAAGTCGATGACCCCAACCATCTGACGGTTGTCGAGGCGGTGCTGGACGAGATCGGCTATCCGGCCGTAGTGGTCTGAAGCGCCCGTCGCGGCGGCCAGCCGACCCGGCTCGGCCACAACCGACGCGGGAAGGGAGTCAACGATGCAAGAGCCAGTTTTCCAGTTACCGGAATGACCTGCGCGAACTGCGCGAATACGGTGACGCGCACGCTGAAAAAGACGGAGGGCGTCAGCGACGCCAGCGTCAACTACGCCAGCGAACGCGCCAGCGTGACCTTCGACCCCGCGGTGGTGAAAGCGGAGCGATTGATCGAGCGCATCCGCGACGCCGGTTACGACGTACCGCAGGCCCACGCCGAGCTGCCGATCACCGGCATGACCTGCGCGAACTGCTCCAATACGGTGGGGCGTGTGCTGCGTAAGGTGCCGGGTGTGCTGGACGCCAACGTCAACCTGGCCACGGAAAAGGCCAGCGTCACCTACATCCCCGGCGCCNNGTCACGCGCCGACCTGATCGCCGCGGTCGAAAAGGCCGGCTACGGTGTGGTGCAGACCAGCGGCGACGAGGTCCTCGAGGATGTCGAAGAGGCCGCACGCAACGCGGAGATCGCCAACCAGACGCGCCGGTTCTGGGTGGGCGTGGCGCTGTCGACGCCGCTCATTCTCTTCAGCATGGCGCGTGACTTCGGCCTGCTGCCGATGTGGGCGCACCAACCGTGGACGAACTGGCTGATGTGGCTGATCGCCACGCCGGTGCAGTTCTACGTCGGCTGGGGCTTTTACGTCGGCGCGTACAAGTCGCTGCGTAACCGGGCGGCCAATATGGACGTGCTGGTGGCGCTCGGCTCGTCAGCCGCCTACTTCTACAGCNNGGCGGTCGTGATCGCCCTGACGCTGGGTTACACCGGCCTGGGCGATCACGTCTATTTCGAGACCTCCGCCGTGATCATCACCCTGATCAAGCTGGGTAAGGTGCTCGAGGCCCGCGCCAAGGGGCGCACCTCCTCGGCCATCAAGGCGCTGATGGGGCTGCGGGCGCGCAGCGCATGTGCTGCGCGCGGGGAAGAGGTCGAGGTGCCGGTCGAGCAGGTGCTCGTGGGGGACATCGTCGTTGTCCGGCCGGGCGAGAAGATCCCGGTGGATGGCGTGGTCACCGCCGGCCGTTCGGCCGTCGATGAATCGATGCTGACCGGTGAAAGCCTGCCCATCGACAAACAGCCGGGCGACCCGGTCGTCGGCGCAACCCTGAACGTGCAAGGACTGCTGCAGTTCGAGGCTACCAAGGTGGGCCGCGAAACCGCGCTGGCGCAGATCATCCGTATGGTGCAGGAGGCCCAGGGGTCGCGGGCGCCGATCCAGGCCCTGGCCGATCGGGTATCGGCCGTCTTCGTGCCGGCGATCATCGTCATCGCAGCCGTCACCTTCCTGGCCTGGTACTTCATCGGCCAGGTCGGCTTCACCCAATCGCTGATCTACATGATCTCGGTGCTGGTCATTGCCTGCCCCTGCNNGCTGGGCCTGGCAACGCCCACCGCGATCATGGTCGGCATGGGCAAGGGGGCCGAAAACGGCATCCTCTTCCGCAGCAGCGAGGCGCTGGAACGNGCCCAGCTCAAAGCGGTCGTACTCGACAAAACCGGCACGATCACCAACGGCCGGCCGGCCGTGACCGACGTCATCGTGGCTGCANNCCGACAGCCATAGCGCAGCCGGTTCTGGCCGGCCATGCGGCGGCCGCACTGGAGGCCGGCGCGGCCGCCATCACGCGGTCCAACGGTCACGGCGCCGGCGTGGGACGCCCAAGAACTGCTGCGCCTGGCCGCCGCGGTCGAATACGGCTCGGAACANCCCCTGGGCCAGGCGATCGTGCGCGCGGAAGCCGCGCACCTGTCTCTGGCCAAAACCGAACGCTTCGAGTCGGTCACCGGCCTGGGCGTGNNCGCGGTCATTGCTGGACAGGCCGTGCTGGTCGGCAATACGCGCTGGTTCAGCCAGGAGGGGATCGACACCCAGAGCCTGACGCACGTCGTGGACGAGTTGCAGGGGCAGGGCAAGACCGCCATGCTGGTGGCCGTGGATGGCGTCGCGGCNGGGGTGATTGCCGTGGCCGATACGGTCAAAGAGGCCGGAAGGNNGGCCATCGCACAGCTGCACAAACTGGGCCTGCACGTGGCGATGATTACCGGCGACAACCAGCGCACCGCCTACGCGATTGCGCAGCAGGTCGGCATCGACCAGGTGCTGGCCGAAGTGCTGCCGGGCGACAAGGCGGCCCAGGTCAAGGCCCTGCAAGAGCAGAACCAGGTGGTCGGCATGGTGGGCGACGGCATCAACGATGCGCCGGCCCTGGCCCAGGCCGATGTCGGCATTGCGATCGGCACCGGCGCCGACGTGGCCATGGAGGCGGCCGGCGTGACGCTGATGAGCGGCGACCTGCGCGGCGTGCCGCGGGCGATCGCCCTTAGCCGGGCCACGATGCGCACGATCAAGCAGAACCTGTTCTGGGCCTTCTTCTACAACGTCATTCTCATTCCGGTCGCCGCCGGGGTGTTCTACCCGTCGCTGGGGATTCGGCTGCACCCGGTGCTGGCCGCNGGGGCGATGGCCTTCAGCAGCGTGTTCGTCGTGACCAATTCGCTGCGCCTGCGCCGGTTCGACGTGCGAGGTGTGAACCCGACGTTCCGCTCGAACTCTGGCCGCTGCCTGACCGTGCGGTAGGATCAAATTCGAGCGCAAGACACGCGGCGTCGAGGTTTCGGTCGATTGAGTCCGCCAGTTCCACAGCGGGCGAACCCAGCCGAAGCCTCGATGCCGCGTCAGGCTCAAAAATGCTGGGGTTTGGTTGTCGTTGACATCTCGCGCGGCTTTGTTATAATACCGCGGCTGTAACCACTCAGGCTGGCGCTAGAGAAACCGGGTTTTCAAGAAAACCCGGTTTCTGAACGGCTGGCTGAGCAGTTACCCGCGGCTTATGAGATCAAGCCATGGTTCCGCGACCATGGTCCAGAAAGGTAAATCAACATGGCTGAGACGACGGCCGTACCACGTATTCCGATCGATGCCCGGCCGGCAAACAAGAAGTGGAAGTTCATTGTGGGTGGCCTGGTGATTGTCGCTGTCATCGCGTACCTGATTGTCTCTTCGGTTGGCAGCGCGGGCGCCTACTATAAGGAAGTTCATGAGGTGACCAGCCAGCAGGCGGCGTTGACCGGAACCAAACTGCGCGTCAGTGGCCTGGTCGATACGCAGTCGATCCGTTGGGATGCCCAGGATTTCGACCTGTCGTTCATGATCAGCGATCAGAACAACCCTGGCGAAAAGCTGCGCATCCACTTCCACGGGGTGCAGCCGGACAACATGAACCGCGAGGGTTCGATCGCCATCGTGGAGGGCCGCCTCGGCGCGGACGGTGTTTTGGAGGCCGATACGCTGCTGCTGAAGTGCCCGTCGCGCTACGAAGAGGCGCCCCAAGAAGTCAAGAGTATGGGATAAGGCGGGTTGGCGCACTTGCGAAAACTCGGCGCCCGCAGCACAGGGACGGGTGCGAGACCACGTTCGGTCACGTGTGCAGACCGGCGCTGCGCAGCGTGGCGCCTGTCTTGTGCGGTCAGCCTCGCGCTGCTGGCCCTGCTGCTGGTCGTCCTGACCGCGGGGACTTCCCCAGGGCGGCTCAGGCGGCCCTCTTCCCCAGGATAGTACGGAGAACCGGCCGGACCCACGGCTCGGCCAGGCGATCTACATTCAGAAGTGCGCCGCCTGCCATGGCGATAGCGGTATGGGCAACGGCCCGCAGGCGGCCCAACTNCCCGTTCCCCCGACCCAGTTTGCCGATGCGCTGACGATGCGCGAACTGGCGCCCAGCGCGCTGTTCAGCGTCACCCAGCTGGGGCGGATCGAGCGTTTCATGCCNCCCTTCGGCGACAGCACAAGCGACCCCGACCTCTGGAGTGTGATCGCCTACGCCTGGTCGCTGCACGTGGCGCCGGAGGACCTGCGCGCCGGCGAGGCGCTGTACCAGGCCAACTGCGCCGCCTGCCATGGCGACACGGGCCGCGGCGACGGGCCGCAGGCGACCGCCGCCGTACCCGACCTCTCCAGCCTCAGCCGGACGGCGGGCCAGAGCCAGCGGGCATGGTTCGACACGCTGACCGCTGCCGCCAGCACCACGCACGCCAGCGTGGCCGCCCTGACCGACGAAGAACGCTGGTCGGCGCTGGAGTACGTCCGGTCTTTCACGCTGCCGCCCCCGTGNGCCCGTGAATTTACGCCGGGGCCAGGTATCATCTCCGGCCAGGTGCTGAACGGGACGGCCGGCCAGGCNGCCGCCGGCGGGCTGCCGGTCGTGCTGCGGGTGTTCGACCAGTTTGCCCTGGCCCAACAGATCACGACGACGACCTCCCTCAGCGGTACGTTTGCCTTTGCGGACCTGAGCACCGAACCGGGCTGGTTCTATCTGGCCGGCCTGGATTATGCCGGCGTGCCGTACAGCACCGATGTTCTGACGCTGACGGCCGACCTGCCGACGCGCGATGTGCCGGTAACCGTGTACGAGACCAGCAACGATTCCAGCACGGTCGCGGTCGAGCGGATGCACTGGTTCGTCGAATTCGACCAGAACCAACTGCTGGTGGCNGGGCTCTACTTCTGGAGCAACGACAGCGACAGGATCTATGTGGGAACGGCGCCGGGGGCGGTCCTGACCTACACGCTGCCCGCGGGCATCCAGAACCTGAGTGTCGACGGCGCCCAACTGGGCGGTCGCTTCCAGCCCACGGCCAACGGCCTGGTCGATACCCTGCCGTTGCCGCCCGGCCANGGGTCCCGGCAGATGCTGCTGCGCTACACGATCCCCTACCAGGCCGGCGCCAGCCTCGATCTGACACGCACGCTGCCCGTGCCGGTGCGCAATTTGAACGTACTGGCGGCCGATGTCGGGCAGCAGGTGCAGGTGTCAGGCCTGCAGGCCAACCCACCGCGGCAGGTCGAGGGCGTCAACTATTTCAACTACAGCGGCAATGACCTTGCGGCCGGCCAGACGGTCACGCTGGCGCTCAGCAACCTGCCGCGACTGACCAACGCCGCGCCTTCGGGAACCGACGCCACGGCGAGCGTGCTCGATACGCCGTGGCTGGGCATCGGTTTNGGCGCGGCCGGCGGCCTGGTGCTGCTGGGAACGGTGGTGTATGCGCTGCGCCGCCGGCCAGTCGGCGATGACGAGGACGGGTTGCGTCTGGAGGAAGCGCCGCCATCAGCCGACGACCTCACGCGCCAACAGCAACGTCTGCTGCTGNNACGATCGCGCCTGGACGACGCCTACGCGGCCGGCAACCTGCCGGAGGCGGAATATCAGGCGAAGCGGGCCAGCCTGAAAGCGGAGCTGCTGCGTGACCGAGGCGCTGCACGCCCGACGGGTCAGCCGTATGACCACGGGCGCGCCGATGATCGAAGTGCGCAACGTTTTTAAGACCTTTGGGCCACACCAGGTGCTGCGCGGCGTGAGTTTGACGCTGGACGAGGGTGAGACGGTGGCGCTGTTCGGGCCGAACGGGGCCGGCAAAACGACCCTCATGCGCATCATTGCCACGCTGGCCCAGGCGACGGCCGGCGACGTGCGGATTGGGGGATCGAGNACGCGTAAGGCGGGTGACAACATCCGTCGTTACATCGGCGTGGTGACGCANCGCCCCCTGCTGTACGACTCGCTGACCGCACTGGAGAACCTCGGGTTCTACGGGGCGATGTACGACGTGCCNCGACCGCGGCGGATCGAGTGGCTGCTGCGGCGGGTCGGCCTGTGGAAGCGACGCCTGGAGCCGGTGCGCACCTATTCACGCGGCATGGTGCAACGCCTGGCGATTGCGCGTGCCCTGCTGCACAACCCGCCCATTCTGCTGCTCGACGAACCCGATACGGGGCTGGATCAGGCGGCGGCCGAGATGCTGCGCGAGGTCCTGAGCGATATGGGCGCCGGGGANCGGACGGTTCTGCTGACCACGCACAACCTGGCGTGGGCTGGCCTGGGCGCAGCGCGCTGATCCTGCACGAGGGCAGGGTGCGCTTCGCCCACGGCCGGGCTGGGCCTGGCCGACTTCTGAAGCGCTGTACCGCCAGCACGTGAACGGCTGACCGATCATGGCGTTTCTGCGCAAGGTCCTGGCGGTTCTGATCAAGGATGTCCGCGCGGAAATCCGCACCAAGGATATCTTCAGCGCCATGCTCGTCTTTGCGCTGCTGTCGGTGGTGATCTTCCAGTTCGCCTTCGACCTGCGGGTCGATAACGTGCGGCAGGTAGTGCCGGGCGTGCTCTGGGTTTCGATCACGTTTGCCGGCATCCTGGGGCTAAACCGCTCGTTCGTGCTGGAGAAGGACAAGGGCAGCCTGGAAGGACTGCTGCTGACGCCGGTCGATCGGGGTGCGATCTACCTGGGCAAAATGCTGGCCAACCTGGTTTTCATCGTGGTGGTCGAGATGTTCATCATCCCGCTGAGCAGCATCTTNTTCAACGTGCCGCTGTGGCTGCCGTCGATCCTGCTGGCGGTGGCGCTGGGTACCTTCGGTTTTGCCGCGGCGGGCACCGTCTTTTCCGCGATGTCGGTCAACACCCGCNNGCGCGAGGTGCTGCTGCCCATCCTGCTGCTGCCGGTCATCGTGCCGGTGCTGATTGCCGGCGTGCGGATCAGCGGCGGCATCCTGGATGGTCAGACGTTGGGCGAGCTGAGCAACTGGCTGCGNCTCCTGGTGGTGTTCGATGTTCTGTACCTGGCCGCCTCGTTTTTGGCGTTCGATTTTGTGGTCGAGGAGTAACGGCCGAACTGTTCGCGCCGAATCAAACCTGTGGAGGTGCACTGATGACTCAACCGCGTAACTGGCCCTGACGATCTTGAACGTGATCACCTCGCTCGCCCTGGTCGTGTTTCTGTACCTGGCTCTGCTGTGGGCGCCCGACGCGGCCAACCTGACAGGGCCNGAACGCGCCGCGCAGCGCATCTTCTACGTGCACATGGGCAACAATGCCGCCGCCGGCCTGGCCTTTTTGACGACCTTCGTCGCCGGGTTCATCTACCTGTTCAGCCGGCGTAAGATCTGGGACACCATCGGCCTGTCGGGCGTGGAGCTGGGCCTGGTGTTTGCCACCGGGACGCTGGTGACCGGCTCGATTTGGGCCAAGCCGACGTGGAACACGTACTGGACGTGGGACCCACGCCTGACGACGTCGGCCATCGTCTGGCTGCTGTACGTGGCTTACCTGATGCTGCGCGGCGGTCGAAAACCCGGAACNAGCGGGCGTTTTGCCGCGGTGTACGGTATCCTGGCTTTCATCGGTGTGCCGATGACCTATTTTTCGATCCGCTGGTGGCGCACGATTCACCCGGTGGTGCTGGGGAACACGGCGAACGCGGATGCGCAGGGCGGGTTTGCCCTCGGTGCGAACATCCGGCTGACGATGATGGTCGCGATGGTCGTATTCAGCCTGCTGTACGTCACCCTCCTGATCCACCGCGTCCGCCTGGAAAACCTGCGCGACCGCATCGCGGAGCGCCGTCAGCAGTTGACGAGTAGTTGAGGCTACCAATGACTTATCTGATTGCCGCCTATCTGATCGCCATAGGCCTGGTTGTGGGCTTGGCCGTTAGCCTGGTCTACCGCTACCGTAAGGCCACGCAGGAACTGGCCGCCCTGGAAGCGGCCGATGACCACGACGCCGGCCCGGCCGTGACGCGCCCGGCGTAGCCAGGGTGGTCACGGGCTTGTGTAGCCGCAGTTACAGCGCGGGGGCCGATAACCGGAATAATGGGATGCAACACGGATCGCGGCCGGTACACGTCAGGCCGGGGTGTAGCGTGCCCTACACCTTGTCAGGCATTGGGCGCCCGGCCGGCAGTTTGTCGGAGAGACCTCCTTGTAAGTGAGCGCGGCATGACCTGTAGTCGCCGACCGCGATGGTGGTACAGCTATAGGTCGGGGTATCGAAAACAGGCTGGGGAGGTAACCACTCAGACTGGCTCAAAAAACCGGGTTTTTGTCTCGCAGACCAGGGTCATGGCGCGATGAAAGGCCGTTGCACGGGCGACAACCTCGCTCGCACAAGAAAAACCCGGTTTCTGAACGACTGGCTGAGCGGTTACCTGGGGAGTTGAATTTCGTATGGAGTTAGGCGTTCTGCCGGCGTTCATTGCCGGTTTGATTTCGTTCGCTTCACCATGCGTGCTGCCGTTGGTGCCGGCGTACATCGGCTACCTGGGTGGCACCGCGGTGACCTCCGCCGGCGCCACCCAGCGCAACCAGTACGTGACGCTGACGCACGCCTTCTTNTTTGTGATGGGCTTTACTGCGATCTTCGTGGCGCTGGGCGCCACAGCCAGCGCTNNCGGGCAGCTGCTGAACGAGTACATCTACACGATCCAGCAGATTGGCGGGGTGATCGTCATCTTCATGGGCCTGCACATGCTGGGTCTCTTCCGCATCGCCGAGCAGCGCATCGAGGCCAGCCCCAGCCTGCGCGACAGCATGTTCGGTAAGGTGATCCTGGGCCGNATTCGCTGGCTCAACGGCCTGCTTTACAGCGACAAACGGGTGCAGGTGCAGACCGCGCCGGGTATGGGGTACCTGTCGTCGTTTCTGGTGGGCATCTTCTTCGCGGCCGGGTGGACGCCCTGCGTCGGCCCGATTCTGAGCACGATTCTGTTCATGGCCGCCGGCACACAAACGGTCACGCAGGGGATCGTCCTGCTCCTGGCCTATTCCCTGGGCCTGGGCATTCCCTTCCTGATCACTGGTCTGCTCCTGGAGACGGCGACGCCGGTCCTGCGGCGGGCCAACCGCTATCTGCCGCTGATTTCGTTTGTCAGTGGACTGTTTTTGATTTACATCGGCATTCTGCTGTTCACCGGCCAGCTGGGTATCCTGGCCGCCCGTTTGCAGCAGCTGGTGCCCTGGCTCACGGAGTTTGCCACACGCAATNNGGTTGAACGTAGACTGTATTGGCCGATAGGAGTGGTCGCGGTTGCGCTGCTGTTGCTCAGTGCCTGTGGTTCGGCGGCGCCGAGCACGACCGGCGGCGGCGCCTTACCGACCATCACGACGCCCGGTTCCGTCATCGCAACNGGCCAGCGTGCCGGCCGGCGCCGGCGCCCCATCGGCGAGCTGGCGCCCAACCTGGTGCTGACCTACGCCGACGGCAACCAGGTGGCCCTCAGTGACCTGCGCGGCCGCCCGGTGATTCTCAATTTCTGGGCGACCTGGTGCGGCCCCTGCCGTCTGGAGATGCCCGACCTGGTGCGGGCCTATCAGGAGCATGGTGAGGATGGGCTGGTGGTGATTGGGGTCAACTTCCAGGAAAACCCCGAACAAATCCAGGGGTTCGCGCAGGAATTCGCCATTCCGTTCGTTCTGGCCGCCGACGCGGGTGACGTGGCCCGGCCTACCAGGTGCGTGATGCCCAGCTCGTACTTCATCGACAAAGAGGGTAAGGTCAACACCCGCTGGTTGGGTGTTCTAACGCCGTCGGTCATCGAAAAACCTGGCCGCGCTCACTGGCTCATGACGACGATCACATTCTATCACAAAGAGGGCTGCCACCTGTGTGAAAAGACACGGCGGCAACTACAGCGCTTGGAGCAGGAAATGGCCTTGATCGTGGAGGAGGTCGACATCACGCAGGACCCCGACCTCTACGCGCTACCGCTACCTGATTCCAGTCATCGATACCCGGCAGGGTCGGGTGTTTACCGCGCCCATCGACGTGGGGGCGGTGTGGGAGGTGCTGCGTGGACGGTCAACCTAGCCTGGTGGAGCGTGCGCCCCACCCGCCCGATCGCCTCAGCCGCAGCATCGACCGGATCGTGTACTGGTTGGCCCGGCATTGGTTGGCGGTCTTCAGCGTGGCCCTGTTTTTGTACATTGCCGTTCCGACCAGTGCGCCGATCCTTATGCAGGCGGGAAAGACCGGCCCGGCGCGCCTGATCTACATGGTGTACAGGGGCCTGTGCCACCAGCTGCCGGAGCGTTCGTACTTCCTGTTCGGCCCACAGGTGACCTACTCCCTGGCGCAGCTGGAGGCCGAAAACGTGCTGCCTGGCGAGTCGATCCTCCAACGGCGCGACTTCATCGGTGACCCGGCGCACGGCTACAAGATCGCCCTCTGCCAGCGTGACCTCGCGATCTACGGCAGTATGTTGGTGGTGGGGTTGGGGTATGGGGTGGTGCGCCGCCGCCGGCCGATCAGGCCCTCAAGCTGCCGNGTGTTCACGCTGTTCCTGCTGCCAATTGCCGTCGATGGTCTGAGCCAGTTGCCCGGCTGGCGTGAAAGCACCTGGGTGCTGCGCAGCGTGACCGGCGCCCTGTTTGGCATCGGTCTGGTCTGGCTGGCCTACCCGCACGTGCAGGCGGCCATGGACGAGGTCGTGCCACGCGGCGAGAATGCACCGACCAAATTGGACAAAACAGTCTGAATCCGTTATACTGGCGCCCTGTCAGGTTAGAGCATGATACGGTTTTTTGTGTCTTTGGAGGACAGAATTCGTGGCTAATCATCCATCAGCATTGAAGCGGATCCGCCGCAATACCCGCGCCCACGCGCAACCGTCTGATCATTACGTCGACACGCACGTACGCCAAGAACGCGCGCACCGCCATCAGCAGCGGCAACGCGCAGGATGCGCAGGTCGCCCTGCGCGCCGCCATCAGCGCGCTGGACAAGGCAGCCGCCAAGGGCGTCATGCACCACAACAGCGCCGCGCCACAAGTCGCGCCTGATGAATCAGTACAACAAGGCGTACAGCCAAACGGCTTGACGGTTTGGCTGTAGCAGTCACTCATAAAAATCCGCGGCGCGAGGCCAGCGGGTTTTTGTTGGGTCTGGGCTTGCACTTCAGGGGTCGGGTCGCTGGCGTTCAGCCGGTAACCCTGCCCTCGTATCGTCTGTAGAAGGGGCGGCAGCACGTCCACCGTTCTCAACATCTGGCGCAGCCAGTGAATGTGGACATCCAGCGTGCGGGTATCGCCCAGGTAGCTGGTGTCCCAGACGACCTCCATCAGCGTTTGGCGCGTGATGATCTCGTTGGGGTGATGCATGAAGACGGTGATCAGGTCGCACTGTTTGGGGTCAGACGGAATTCGTGGTCGTGAACCCACAGCCGTCGGCTGACTGGGTCGAGTTTGAGGTGGGGATGCGTGAGGTAATGGCGCCCCCGACGCTGTTGGATGCGGCCCATACAGGCCATCAGATCGGAGAACATCAACGGTTCGACCAACAGATCGTCCACGAACGGCGCCAGTTCCCAGCCTGACTCGATGACCAGGCCGATCAGGCCGGCCTGGGGGCCAGTTGGCGCAGGCGTTCGACCAGGCGCCGTGTGACCAGTCGTTCGGAGCGGCAGCTCAAGAGCACGAAGTCGGGCGTGGCCCGCGCCATTTCGTTCAGGATTCTCTGCCGGCTACTGGCGCGAACCACCGTGACGTCACGGGCGGCGACACGTTTCCATATGCCGTTTTCGGTTTCATTGCGTTTGGCGACGACGAGAAGTAGTGTATTCATAATGTCGAAGGCTCCACGCACACGGCAGCTAAGTCGATTATACCCGATCATTGATCTGATCACAATGTTATGACCGACGTATGTGAACTGCCCGTGTTACAGGCTCAACAGCTCAAACCTGAGCCGAATGATGAAGGTTAAGAAATTGATCCGGTAATAGAGCAGACGTGTCCGTGTGCGCTGCCGCCGGGGAATGAAGTTCCCCGGCTACAAAACAGCGCCCGTTGAAAACGGGCTAACGTATGCCAGACACGGTTTTCAGCCCCGTTGACGGGGCGTCGTGATGTAGCCGGGCGAATTCATCGCCCGGCGGGTCCGCATGAGGGACGACTCGCCGTCAATGGCTATTGCCGGATTATTTTCTCAACTCTCATAAAACGGCGTGAGACTGCTCAGCCAGCCGTTCAGAAACCGGGTTTTTCTCGTGCGAGTATGGTTTTCGTCACGCGGTTAAAGCCTTGACGCCGCGTCGAATTTGGAATTGCTGGTCACAGCTTGCGTCATCTTGCGCACCGGAGTATAATGGCTGCCATGGTCGATAGCTCAGCACCTGCGTGCACTCATGCCAGCGACTTACGTCGTTATTCCCACCTACAACGAAGCCAGCAATCTGCCTCGCCTGATTTCCGAACTGTTCGCCCTGCCCATCACCAATCTGCACATCGTGATCGTCGACGACAACTCGCCCGATCGCACCGGTGAAGTGGCGGAGCGCCTGTGCCAGACCTACCCGCGGCACCTGCGCGTCATCCACCGGCCGGAAAAACCGGCCTGAGCCGCCTACCGCGATGGGTTTGCCTACGCCCTCGAGCANGGGGCCGAGCGCATCGTTCAGATGGACGCCGATTTTTCACACGCACCGGGCTACATCCCCGAATTCCTGCGCCATGCCGGCGAATACGACGTCGTGATCGGTTCACGGTACGTTCCCGGCGGCCGGCTGGATGAGCGCTGGGCNTGGTGGCGTTACCTGCTGGCNTGGTGGGCCAACTCGGTCTACACCCGCCTCATCTTGCAGCTGCCCGTGCACGACGCAACGGCCGGCTTCAAATGCTGGACGCGTGCCTGTCTGAGCAGTGTGCTGACCTACCCGGTGCACAGCAACGGCTACATCTTTCAGGTGGAAATGGCCTACCTGGCCCACAGGTTGGGCTACCGCACGCTNGGGCTGCCCATTTACTTCGAGGACCGGCGCATCGGCCGTTCCAAGATGTCCAACAGCATCAAGTTCGAGGCGACCTGGCGCACGTGGGATTTGCGTTGGCGCTACCGACACGTGCGCCCCACCCTGCCGCCGTCCGGCGAGAGCGCCCCGCCACCGCCAACTCAGCCGCCGCCAGCCTGACCGGCGGCATGCTCGATCAACCCTGAGCGCGAGCCGGGAGCGCTATGTCGGCACCGCGTGCGGGATGGCCTGGCCATCCTGATTCTTACCCTCCTGCCACTGCTGTGGTTTGCCCCCGTTCTGGTTGGCGGGCGCACCCTGCTGCCGGCAGACAACCTCTTCGCCTTNCGGCCCTGGCGCACGTACGCCCCCAGCCANGGGGTGCAGGTTCCGCACAANCGAGCCCTCAGCGACCTGGTGCTGGAGAACCTGGTGTGGAAGGAATTCACCCGCAGCGCGGTCAGCCAGGGCGAGATCCCGCTGTGGAACCCCTACCTGTTCAGCGGCGTGCCGTTTCTGGCCGCGGGACAGCACTCGGCGCTCTATCCGTTCAGCCTCCTGTTTCTGATCCTGCCCCTGAGCCAGGCGTACGGGTGGTTCACGGCCCTACAGCTGGCACTGGCTGGCGTCAACATGTACGTGCTGCTGCGTNNGCTCGGTCGTTCGCGCCGCGGGGTGGTGGGCGGCATCACGTATGCCTGCAGCGCATTCTTCGTGACCAGCGTTGTGTTTTCGATGATCATCGCGGCGGCGGCCTGGTTGCCGCTCCTGTTGGCGATCGTCGAGAAGGTGGTGCAGAAGCAGGCCAGTAAGGGGTGCAGNCCCTTCCGGCCGGTGATCTACGTGGTCGCTGGCGCGATCGTTCTGGGCATCCAGGTTCTGGCCGGGCACATCGAGATCACCTACTACACGCTCATGGTGCTGGCCTATTACAGCCTCTGGCGGCTGGTGGCGCTGGGGCGGCAATTGCGCCTGGCGGCCGGCCGTCGTNNGCTGGGCGGCTGGTTCGTGGTCATGGGCGGCGCCGGCCTGACCCTGGCGGCCGTGCAGCTGTTGCCGCTGTTCGAACTGGTTACGCGCAGCTTCCGCGAGGGTTCGGTGGATTACCAGCAGGTGGTTCAGTGGGCCTGGCCAGTGCGTCAGCTGCTGACGTTCGTCGTGCCCGATGTTTTTGGCAACCCTACGCACCACGGTTACTGGGACCTGTGGCAGCGCGCCTGGCTGTTGCCGACCAACAGCCAGGGCCAGCCCGTGGCGGCCATCTTCTGGGGAATCAAGAACTACGTCGAGGGCGCCAACTACGTGGGCATCCTGCCGCTGCTGCTGGCTGGTATTGCCGGCGTGCACCTGCTGCGCGGGGACGGGCCTGGCGGACGCCGACCCCGCCGACCCGCCGAATGACGGCCGNNACCTTCACCGCGGTTGTTCGTGGTTTTGGCCCTGCTGTCACTGGCCTTCGCGTTCGGCACGCCGCTCTACGCGCTCCTGTTCTACGGGCTGCCCGGTTACAGCCAGCTGCATTCGGCATTCCGCTGGGTGTTCCCCCTCACGTTGAGCCTCGCGGTGCTGGCGGCCTACGGTTGGGATGTGCTGCCGGCGGCGGTTGGCCGGCGTTGGCCGGCGCGGTGGGGGCTGCTGTGTCTCGGTGGCAGTGCGGCACTCGTGGGCCTGTTGGGCCTCAGCCTGGTGTGGCCCGCCCCGTTCGTGGCCCTCGGTGAACGTGTCCTGGCCAGCTCGGTCGCGGCCCGTGGTACGTTTGCCGGCGGCGCGGCCTTCTGGAGCTACCAGGCGGCCAACCTGGCGAAACTGGCCCTGGCGCTGGCCGGCAGCGGGCTGGTACTGCTGGCGGCGGGGCGCACGTGGGGGCAGCGACTGCTGGGCAGCTGGGGGCCGCGTTGGCGGGTGCTGGCCGTGGGTGTGGTGATCGCCGACCTGTGGCTGGCGACTGGCCATTTCAACCCGGCCGTGGACCCGCAGTTGCTCGACTTCACGCCGCCGGCCGTCGCCTTCTTGCAGCAGCAGGCCAGCCAGGAACTGGGGCGCGTCTCCTCCTTCGAGGGGCCGGCGACGAGCAAAACCCTCAACGCCAACCTGGCCTGGCGCTACGGTCTCCAGGACGTTCGTGGTTACGACTCGATCATTCCGCGACAGTACGTGGCGTACATGGCCGCCATCGAACCCCAGGGGCAGCTGCTGTACAACCGCATCTCGCCCTTCTACGACCTGGCGTCACTCAACGACCCGNNCACCCACCTCCTGGGTGTGCGCTGGGTCGTCACTGAGCTGCCGCTCGACGTTCCCGGCTGGACGCTGATTTACGACCACGAAGTCAAGATCTACCGCAACGACAATGCCCTGCCCCGCNNGTTCGTGGCCACCCAGGCCGCAATCGTGCCCCCAGACCAGGTGCTGGACCGCCTGGGCGACATCGACCCGCGGGCGACTGTGCTGCTGGATGATCCGGCGGCCAGCGCGCTGAGTGCGGCGCTAACCGACACTGTGCGCAACCTCCCTGTCACGGTCACGAGCTACCGGCCGAACGAGGTGCTGATCGACGTCGACNNCTGCACGCCGGGCTGGCTGGTGCTGACCGACGCCTATTTCCCCGACTGGAAGGCGTACGTGCGNCCGCGGGGCGGCACGGAAGGGGACGANAAACCGTTGACGGTGTGGCGGGCCGATGGTAACTTCCGCACCGTCTTCCTGGCCGAGGGCGGCGCCCAGACGGTGCGCTTCAAATACGCCCCGCGTTCATTCCAGCTCGGCCTGTTCACCAGCTTCGTGGCCTTCATCAGCCTGTTCCTGCTGTTGGCGTGGTGGTTGTGGGGGCGCTATTACCGTGAGTCCATCGACACGCACGATGTGCGGCGGGTGGCCAAAAACAGTGTCGTACCGGTCGCGCTGGCTCTGATCAACAAGGGGATCGACTTCGCCTTTGCCATGGTGCGTATGCGCATCCTCAGCCCGGCCGGCGAAGGCAGCTACACGTTTGCCATCAGTTTTTACGTCATCTTCGAGATCCTGGTGCGGTTTGGTCTGGGTACGCTGCTGACGCGTGATGTGGCGCAGGACCGCAGCCAGGCGNNCGCGCGCTACCTGGCCAACGTTACGCGGCTGCGGCTGCTGCTGTGGGTGCTGTCGCTGCCGCTCCTGGCGCTCGTCATGGCCATGTTTGGCCGCTGGGGCAGCATGACGGGCGAAGAGGCAACGGCGATTGGGCTGTTTGCCCTGGCTCTGCTCTTTGCATCGCTGGGCGATGGCGTCAATGCGGTCTTCAACGCCTACGAGCAGATGGAAATTCCGGCGGTGGTGGCCTCGGGGACGGCCCTGGCCAAGGTTACCCTCGGCACCCTCGTCCTGCTGCCGCCTTTGGAATGGGGCTTCGTGGGGCTGGCGGCCGTTTCGGTGGTGATGAACCTGGTGCAGGCCATCTGGCTGTACTGGCTCATGCGCCAGAAGTTGCCGGTGGCGCCGGCGACGCGTCATGACCTGGACCGCGGCCTGCAGCGCAAGATGCTGGGACTTTCGACGCCGCTGATGCTGAACCACATGCTGGCGCACATCTTCTTTCGCATCGACGTGTGGATCATCATGCCGCTGGCCGCNGCGGCGGCCGTGGGATATTACGGCGCGGCCTACAAGTACATCGATGGCCTCAACGTGATCCCGTCCTATTTCACACTGGCCATTTTTCCGCTGCTGGCGCGTTACGCACGCACCGATCAGGCCAACGACCGACCGTCATCGCTCCTGCGCTCCTACGTGCTGGCCCTGCGTTTCCTGCTGATGATCAGCCTGCCGCTGGCAGTCCTGATCACCTTCATGGCCACGCCGCTGATCCGCCTCCTGGGCGGCAGTGAATACCTGCCGCAGTCGGCACTGGCCCTACAGATTCTGATCTGGTCGATTCCCTTTGGTTTCACGAACAGCGTCACGCAGTATGTGCTGATTGCCGTCAACCAGCAGCGTTACCTGNNGCGGGCGTTCGTGATTGGGGTGGTGTTCAACATCGTGGCCAACCTGCTCGTAGTGCCGCGTTTCGGCATCTATGGCGCGGCGGTGGTCACGATNTTTTCTGAACTGGCCCTGCTGATTCCGTTCATGATCAGCACCCAGCGCCACGTTGGGCCTGTACCGTGGCTGCGTGTGCTGGGGCAGCCGCTGCTGGCCAGCGCGGCGATGGTGGCCATCCTGGGGTTGGGTCAGCAGGTGGGCATCGCAACGTGGGTGCTGGCGACACTGGCCGCCGTGGCGTATGTGCTGGCGCTGGTGGCGAGCGGCATGTTCCGCGACAACGACATGGCGGCCGTCTTTCAGGCACTGCCGTTGGACCGGCTGCGCGCCTGCGGCCATGACGGTGGGGCGCGGAACCGCGGCGGGCGGCGAAGCGTTTTAGTCTGATAGAAGCGTCCACTGCCAGGGCGCTCTGATCAGCGGCAAGAATCGTAGCGATGAAACCAACCCGTACCCTGCTCGTTCGCCTGTGTCTGTTGGCCCTTGCTCTGCTGGTGGCGGCCAGCGTGGGCCTCTACGCGTACCTGCTCGCCGATCTGCCCGGCCCAGAACAGAGCCGCGTGCGCATGCAGCGCCCTTCGACGCAGATCCTGGACCGCAACGGCCGGCTGCTGTACGAGGTGATCGACCCCAACGGCAGCAAGCAGACACCCCTGGCCCTGGAGCAGATTCCCCTGTCCTGCCGTCAGGCGGTCATCGCCACCGAGGACAAACTGTTCTACCAGCACCCCGGCGTCGACCTGCTGGCCATTGGCCGTGCCGTCTGGCAAAACACCCAGGCGGGCACGACGGTCAGCGGCGCGTCGACCATCACGCAGCAGTTGGCGCGCAACCTGCTGCTCGACGCCGATGAGCGTTACGCGCAGACGTTACAGCGCAAACTGCGCGAAGCCTGGCTGGCCTGGCGCCTGGAGCGCACTTACAGCAAGGATCAACTGNNTTCGGCTTACCTGAACCAGGCCTATTTTGGCAACTTCGCCGTGGGCATCGACGCGGCCGGCCAGGCCTACTTTGGCGTGTCGNNGCGCGAGCTGGATGTGGCGCAGTGTGCGCTGCTGGCCGGCCTGCTGCAGTCGCCTTCGACCTACAACCCGCTCATCGACCCGGCCGCGGCCCACAACCGCCAGGCGGTCGTNCTTGGGCTCATGACCGAACAGGGGTACCTCGGCGCGCCGCAGGCCGAGCAGCGGCGCGAGCTCCTGCAGTACGCGACGACCCCCTTCCCGATCGCGGCGCCGCACTTCGTCATGTTCGTCAACAACTGGCTGGAGCAGCAGTTTGGCAGCGACGCCCTGCTGCGCGGCGGCCTGCGCGTGACCACCACCCTCGACCTGGACTGGCAGAACCTGGCGCAGTCGATTGCCCAGCGCCGCCTGCATGACCTGCGGGCGGACCGCAAGGCTTCACCCAACCGCCGCGTCGACAATGCCGCGCTGGTGGCCTTGCACCCGCAAACGGGTGAGATTTTCGCCATGCTGGGCAGCCCCGACTATTTTGATGACCGCATTCAGGGCAACGTCAACGCCGCCCTCAGCCTGCGCCAGCCCGGGTCGTCCATCAAACCGCTGACGTACGCCGCCGCCTTCGACCCGNNGCGTACCGCTGCCCTGGGCAAGGCGCCGTTGACGCCGGCGACCCTGGTCAGCGACGTACGCACGGCTTTCNNCCCGCGGGAGGGTGACCCGTACGTGCCGCTCAACTATGACTTGCAGTTCCATGGGCCGGTGCTGCTGCGCGACGCCCTGGCCAGCTCGTTCAACGTGCCGGCCGTCAAGGTGCTACAGTACATCGGCGTGCCGGCCCTGGTCGACCTGGCGCAGCAGCTGGGCATCCGTCGTTCATCACGCACNGATGACTTTGGCCTGGCCCTGACCCTGGGCGGCGGTGAAGTACGCCTGTTGGAACTGACGGCCGCCTACGGCGCCCTGGCCAACGGCGGCCAGCGCGTCGTGCCNGCGGTGCGCCAGGTGACCGACAGTGCGGGCAACGTGTGGTACCACGCGGCTGGGACCGCCGCAACTGCCGCACGGCCGCAGGTCCTCAGCCCCAGNGTGGCCTACCTGATCACCAGTATCCTCAGCGATAACCACGCGTATGCCNNGACCTTCGGCAGTCACAGTCTGCTGCGTTTGGTCGGTGACCGTCCGGCCGCCGTCAAGACCGGCACCACGACCGACTGGAAGGACAACTGGACCGTCGGCTACACACCCGACCTGGTCGTGGGCGTGTGGGTGGGTAACGCGGACAACACACCCATGCAGGGCATCAGCGGGATCACCGGCGCCGGGCCGATCTGGCACGACTTTATGGAGAGCGTACTGCAAGGCACCCCGCGCACNGCCTTCACCCGGCCGCCGGGCCTGGTCGATGCCCGGATCTGCGCCGATTCAGGGCTGCTGGCCACCGCGCTGTGCCCACGGCAGCGTGCGGAGGTGTTCCTGGCCGGCACGCAGCCAACCCAGACCGACACCATGCACCAACAGGTGGTGTTGGACAGGCGCACCGGTGAACGGGCCACACCCACGACGCCACCCGAGTACCGGGTGACCAAAACCTACTGGGTACTGCCGCCCGACCTGCACGCATGGGCCGCGGCCAACGGAATCGAACAGCCACCGCCGCAACGGGCATCGACCAGCGGAGGGGACACGCCAACCACCGCACCCGCCACCCTGGGCACCCTGGACGCGGCGCCGCTGGTGCTGGTCAGCCCCGATGCGGCGCGGGTCTACCGTATTTCGCCGGGGCAGCCGCGCGACACGCAGGAGGTGCAGGTGACGGCGCGGGCNAATGTGCCCCTGCGCCGACTGACGATCCTGGTCAACGATCAGCCATTGGCGAGCCGTGACGATTCGCAGCTCAGCGCGTGGTGGCGCCTGGAACCGGGGCAGCATACTTTTCAAGCCACGGGCGTGACGCTCGATGGCCAAAACGTGACAAGTGAACCGATCGTGATTACGGTGGTGACCAGTTGAAAGCCTATCCGAACAACCGCTCAAGGGCGGTTTTCTGGCATGTACGCCGGGTTATTCGGATAGGCTCCAAGGGAGGAAGGAAATGTTTCGTACAACGCGACGTTCGCAGCTGATGCTCAAAACTTTCAATGTCATGGTCTTAACCCTGTTGGTGCTCATGCCGCTGCTCAGCGCGTGCGCCGGACACACCAACACCGGCCATCGTGGGTACGCCAATACCGGGCACAGCGCCGGTTACCACGCCCAGCCGTGTGCCACCAGCCACGATCGAACCCACCCCCGCGCGGGCGCCGCTGCCGCCGACGGTGGTCGCAATGACCCCCAATCGCGGCGAGGAACAGCCGATCGATGCCCCGGTCCTGGTGACGTTCGACCAGCCGATGGACCCCAACAGCACCAAGGCCGCCTTTTCGATCGACCCCCAAGTTCCGGGCCGNCTCGAGGTGCAGGCCAATACCCTGCTGTGGAAACCGGGTAAGCCGCTGGCCCGTGCGNNACGCTACGACGTGCGCCTGGCGGGGGCCAAGAGTGCTCAGGGCCTGCCGATGCTGGCGCCGGCCGAGTTCCGTTTCGTCACCGTCGGTTACCTCGAGGTCACCAGCGTACAGCCGTCGGCCGGGCCAGGATATCGACCCCGCCAGCCTNNCATCACCGTCGTCTTCAACCGGCCGGTGGTGCCGCTGACCGGCGTCGACGCGCAGGCCGGGCTACCGCAGCCGCTCGTGTTCGAGCCGGCAGTGAAAGGTGCGGGACGGTGGGTCAACACCAGCGTCTACAGCTTCAAGCCCGATTCCCTGCTGGGTGCCGGCCTCACCTATTCGGTGACAGTCACCACGCCCCTGAGTGATACGACGGGCGGTGANGCAGCCGAGCCTTTCACCTGGCAGTTTACCACCGCATCGCCGTTGGTGACGGGCAGCCAGCCTGGTGAGGGGTCGGTCGGCGTTGCACCGTCGGCGACGATTTCGGTGACCTTCAGCCAACCCATGCAGCCGGCCAGTACCGAANNAGCGTTCAGCCTGCGTGACGCCACTGGGGCGGTGCACGGTACGTTCAACTGGGCGCCCAACAACAGCGAACTGGGCTTTCGCNNCCCGGCTGACCTGACCTACGGCGCGACCTACACCCTGACGGTGCAGAACAGCGCCCGGGCCTTCAGCGGCGAGGGCGCCCTGCGTGAGACNCTACCGGCCCAGTTCCAGGTCGTGCCGCTGCCCAAGGTCATACGGGTGACGCCGACCGATGGTGAGCACAACGTCAACCCGGTGGGCGCCGTCAACATCTACTTCACCGGCACGATCAGTGAGGCGACGCTGGCCAACGCGATCGGTGTAGCGCCGGTGTTGACCAGTACGCGTGTGCTGACCAGCTTCAANTTTTACGACAACCGCCTGTACGCCACCTGGCCGTGGGAACCCAACACCACGTACACCGTGACCCTCAAGGGCACTGTGGGCGATATCTACGGCAACACCCTGGGCGACGATTACGTCTGGTCGTTCCGTACCGGCGATTTTCGCCCGTTCGTGAGCCTCAATGTGGCTGGCCCGGTCGGAACCTACAATGCCTACACCCAGACCCAGGCCTCCATTCTGCACCGTAACATTCGGACCGTCGATTTGTCGCTGGTACGGCTGGACAAAGCCCAGTTCATGCGCTACACGGGCGAAAACGCGTACGAACAGGTGCAGGCGCCGCCGAACAAAAACAGCAAAATCGAACGCCAGTGGCGTATCACGCCGCCGGCGGAAAAGAACCGCTCGCAGGTCTGGNNTTCAGAACCGCTGGTGCAGACGAATGGCGACGCACTGCCGCCGGGACTCTACCACCTGACGGTGCGATCGCCTGACGTCCCCCCAAGCGACCCCGATGTGTCGCCATCGCCTGAAGCCCAGGTGTTGGCCATCTCGCGCTACAACGTCACGCTCAAGGCCTCGACGACCGATGCGCTGGTGTGGGTGACGGACCTGAAGAGCGGCCAACCAGTGGCCAACGTCGGGGTGTCACTGGAAGATGANGCGGGGTTCAAACAGAGTGGGCAAACCGATGTCAGCGGCGTCTACACGGTGACCTTCCCGGCGCGTGACGTCTACCGACCGCTGTTTGCCTTCGTGGGCACACCGGGTGAAGACGATTTTGGCATTGCCAGCTCGCGCTGGACCGACGGNGCCGATGCGTGGAATTTCGGCCTGTACGGTGAGACGTACGCGCCCCAGTACAACGTTTACCTGTACACCGATCGCCCGATCTACCGCCCCGGACAGATCGTTTACTTCAAAGGTATCGTACGCCTCGACAACGACGCGNNCTACAGCCTGCCGACCCTCAAGCAGGCGCCGGTGGAGATTCGCGACGCGATGGGCAACCTGATCTACCGTGAGACCCTGCCGCTCAACGCGTTGGGTACGTTCCACGGNCGGCTCAAGCTCGATGAGGAAGCCCGCCTCGGTTTCTACAACCTCAATTCCCAGCTTACCAACGACTACGGCGGCAGCATCGGCTTCCAGGTGGCGGAATACCGCAAGCCCGAATTCAGAATGACCGTGACGCCGGCGCAGCCCGCCTATCGCCAGGGCGACACGATTACGGTCACGGTGCAGGCCAACTACTTCTTTGGCGGTGCGGTCAAAAACGCACAGGTCCGCTGGTCGGTGCTCAGCCAGAACTCGTACTTCGACTACCAGGGTGAGGGTTACTACAGCTTCCAGGACATCACTGACTGGACCGGCCAGGAGACTGTGTTTGGTAAACGGATCGGTGAAGGCGCCGGGCAAACCGATGCCAACGGCCGGCTGATCATCACGGTGCCGGCCGATATCGCGGCTGAACAGCAGAGCCAGGTCTTCACCTTCGACGTCGGTCTGACCGACATCAACAACCAGGAGGTGTATGGCTCGGCGCGGGTCATCGTGCACAAGGGCGACCTGTACGTTGGCGTCGCGCCGGCGGAGTACGTCGGTGTGGTCGGTCAGCCCATGGCCTTCGACGTCATCACCGTCGACCCTGACAGCATACCGCTGCCGCAGAAAGCGCTGACCGTCACGCTGTCGCAGGCCGAATGGAAGAGTGTCCAGGAACGCGACGACAGTGGGCACTACTTCTGGACCAGCCAGGTCAAAGAGACGGTCGTCTACACGACCAGCGTGACCACTGGCCGCGAGGGCCGGGCNCAGGTGAAATGGACGCCTCAGGATGGCGGCCAATACCTGGTACGCGCGACCGGCGTCGATTCGGCGGGCAATACGATCCGCGGCCGCGTTTTCTGGGTCAGCGCCTCGACCGACCAGTACGTTTCGTGGCGGCGTCAAAACAACGACCGTATCNNGGCGGTGGTCGACAAACAGAGCTACCAGCCCGGCGACACGGCGCGACTCCTGATTCCGTCACCGTTCCAGGGTGAAGTGACGGCGCTGCTGACCAGCGAACGCGGCCGAACGTACGACTACCGCGTCATCACGCTGACCGGCAACAGCACCAGCCTCGAGGTGCCGATCAAGCCGATTTATGCACCCAACGTCTTCTTTTCGGTCGTACTCATGCAGGGTATGGGTGAAACGAGCACCCTGCCCTCGTTCAAGCTGGGCTATACGCCCCTGGTTCCGGTCTCGACCGAGCAGGTCCAGGTCTTCCTGACGGTGACGCCGAGCAAACCGGTGCTGGAGCCGCGTGACACGGTCAGCTTCACCGTACAGGCGNNCGACTTCATGAGCCGACCACTGGCCACCGAAGTGTCGTTGGCCCTCGTCGACAAGGCGGTGCTTAGCCTGGCCGATCCGAATGCGCCGCCGATTCTGGACGCGTTCTACCGCCAACGCGGCCTGGGTATCCTCACCGCGCTGACGTTGGTGATCAACGTCGACCGCATCAACGAGCAGCAGGCGGCCGGGACCAAGGGCGGCGGCGGTGGGGATGGCATGATGGGGCCGATGTTTGTGCGCTCCGAATTCCCCGACAACGCCTACTGGCGGGCCGACCTGATGACGGGAGCCGACGGCACGGCAACGGTCAGCGTTCGCCTGCCCGACAACGTCACGACCTGGCGTATGCTGGCCAAAGCGGTCAATGCCGACACCCAGGTGGGTGAAACCACCAGCGACATCCAGGTCACGCGGCCNCTGCTGGTGCGCCCGGTGCTGCCGCGCTTCCTGACGGTCGGCGACCGGGCTGAGGTGGCGGCCGTGGTCAACAATAACACCAACACGGCGCAGAAGGTCAACGTGAGCATGGCGGTCACCGGCCTGGCCGTCAGTGACCCGCTCCAGCAGACGATCGACGTNCGGCCCAACGGGGCGGCCAAGGTCACCTGGAACGTCACCGCGCAGGCGGTGGACGAGGTGCAGGTCAATATGGTGGCGCGCTCGGAAACCCTCAACGATGCGGTGCAGCTGACACTGCCGGTGTACCGCTACACCACGCCCGAAGTCGTGGGCTCTTCGGGTCAGGTCGAGCTGGGCATACCACGCCTGGAATCGGTCGTCATTCCGCCGTCGGCAGTGCCCGATCAGGGTGAGCTTCAGGTGACCCTGGAACCGTCGCTGGCGGCCGGTATGCGCGGCGGGTTGACCTACCTGGAGCACTACCCCTACGAGTGTACGGAGCAGACCCTGAGCCGCTTCCTGCCCAACGTGGTCACGGCACGCGCCTTCCACCAACTGGGCATCGACCGGCCGGCGCTGGCGGCACAACTGGCCGAACAGGTCAACGTGGGCTTGCAGCGTCTGTACACCCACCAGAACGTGGACGGCGGCTGGGGTTGGTGGCCAGGCGAGGAGAGCAACCCCTTCATCTCAGCCTACGTCGTCTACGGCCTGCAACTGGCCAGCGACGCTGGCGTGAGTGTCGATCAGGCCGTGCTCAAGCGTGGGCTGGACTACCTCGAGCGTCAGCTGCGGGCGCCACGCAGCCTCAGCGATGACGAACTGAACCGCCAGGCCTTCATCCTCTACGTGCTGGCGGAGGCGGGGCGTGGTTCGGTGGGGCGGACGGTGGCCACGTANCGGCGNCGTGAGCGTCTGGCGCACTACGCCCAGGCGTTCCTGGCCCTGGCCCTGGCCGAGCTGGAAACCAGCCCCACCGCCAGCGTCACGGCTGGCAGCACGGTGACGGCCACATCGAGTGTGACGCCTTCGACGACACTCACCGCGACGGCCGAAGTGACCGGAAGCCTGCGCAGTCGCGCCGATACGCTGCTCGACAACCTGCGCGGCTCGGTCATCGAGAGTGCGGCCNNGGCGCACTGGGAGGAAGGTACGATCGACTTCTGGAACATGACGTCGGATACGCGCAGCACTGCGATCGTACTGTCGGCCTTTGCCCGCTTACGGCCCAACGAAGCGGTGGCGCCGAGCACCGTGCGCTGGCTGATGTCGGTGCGANNGGAGGGCCACTGGCGCTCGACTCAGGAAACGGCCTGGTCGGTCCTGAGCCTGACCGATTGGATGGTGGCCAGCGGCGAGNNCCAGGGCGATTACTCCTACCGGGTGACGCTCAACGGGCAGAGCCTGGGCGAAGGGGCGGTCAACCCGGAGACGGTGGAGCAGACGGTGACCTTGCAACAGGACATTCAGAACATGCTGCGCGATACCGCCAACGCCCTGGTTTTCGAGCGGGCGGCGGTGGGCAATCAAACCGGCGACGGGCGGCTGTACTACTCGACCTACCTGCGCTACTTCCTGCCGGCTGATGAGATCCTGGCCCAGAACCGTGGCCTGTCGATCCAGCGTGAGTACCGGTTGGCGCGCTGCGGGGCCGCCGACGTCCCGTGCCCGGTGACCAACCAGGCCACCGTGGGTGACGTGATCGACGTGCGGCTGACGCTGGTCGTGCCCAACAACCTGACCTACGTGGTGGTCGAGGACCCGCTGCCGGCCGGCGCCGAGGCCATCGACACCAGTTTGAAAACGACCAGCATCCTGGCGCAGGGGCCAGATCTGAGCGGCGAGCCGGCGGCGACGCCGGAACCAGGTTGGATTTTCTGGCTGCCCAGCCACAGCGAGCTGCGCGATGAGAAGGTCGCACTGTTCGCCAGTTGGATGCCGACCGGCACCTACACCTACCGCTACCAGATTCGCGCCAGCCTGCCAGGCGAATACCTGGCCCTGCCGGCCAACGGTTACCAGATGTACTTCCCCGACGTTTGGGGTCGCAGCGCAGGTGCGGTCTTCACGATCCGCGACGCTGCGCAGTAGATACAACTGCGGTAAGTCCAATCGAACGAGGAGTCCGCACCGCAGGGTGCGGACTCCTCTTCGGGTTTGGGCAACATAAAACCCCCGGTTTCTGGTCGTCTGTTTTGCGCCGAGCGGTTCCCCGCCAATTGACGAAAACTACCCGCCGTGTGACAATACGCGTCCGTCTGGAATTCCTGTGGAGTAAAGGCAGTATCGCAACGGTCGGGCATGTGTGGAGGAGGATTCAATGAAGATTGCAGTCATCGGCGCCGGCNNGGTGGGGGCCAGCGCAGCGTACGCCATGATGATTTCGGGGACGGCATCCGAAATCGTGCTGGTCGACGTCAATCGGCACAAGGCCGAGGGCGAGGCCATGGACCTGATGCACGGTGCACCCTTCGTGCGCCCGGTGACCGTCACGGCCGGCGACTATGCCGACTGTGCCGGTGCAGACCTGGTGGTGATCACCGCCGGCGCGGCGCAGCGTCCGGGCGAAACACGGCTGGAACTGGTCAAACGCAACACCGATATTTTCGGCAGTATCGTTCCACAGATCACCCAGGCCGCGCCCGACGCCATTCTGTTGGTCGTGGCTAACCCGGTCGATATCCTGACTTACGTGACGATGAAAATTTCGGGCCTGGGGCCGCAGCGTGTGCTNGGGCCTGGTACGGTNCTCGACACGGCCCGTATGCGTGCGCTCGTGGGTCAGCACGTGCAGGTCGATGCGCGCAGCGTGCACGCCTACGTGATCGGTGAGCATGGCGACAGCGAGGTCCTGCTGTGGAGCCAGGCGACCGTGGCCGGCCTGCCGCTGGCTGAGTTNCGCGCCAGCGGNGGCGTACGCTACGACGACACGGTGCGGGCCGCGATCGAACACAGCGTGCGGCATGCGGCGTACGAGATCATCGAACGTAAGGGGGCCACGTACTACGCCATCGGGCTGGGTGTGCGCAACGTGGCCGAGGCGATTCTGCGTGACCACAACACGATCCTGCCCGTCTCGACGCTGATGACCGGGCAGTTCGGGATCAACGACATCTGCCTCAGCCTGCCGGCCGTCGTCGATCGGGGCGGCGTGGAGGTCGTACTGGAGCCAACGATGGCCGACGCGGGCTGGCGGCGTTGCAGCGTTCGGCGATGGTGCTGCGCGAGGTCGCGCAGTCGGTGGGACTGTAGTTTAGCGGCAGGGCAGAGCGCGGCAGGCGTGGCCGTGCTCTGTTTTATACGATGTGTGGCTGCAGCCAGGCCCGCACCACGGTCCAGACGCCGGTGTCTGCCCGATGGCACAGCTCGAACGTGTCACCCTCGGCCGTTTGCACCAGCAGGCACTGCCAGACCGTCGTGCTGTCGCTTTCCTGCCACCGGCGCCCGCTGGCCGCCACCCGGTAGCGCTGGCCACGCCAGACGAAGGCACTGGGCAGGGCCAGGTCGCCGTGCGCCAGCCGAAGTTCGACGGTCACCGGATCGCCGGCCGCAATCGACGGTGTGTCCGGCAGTGCGAGCTCGGCCAGGCGTACCGCGTCGCCGCTGCTCTGCTGCGTCACGTAGCGCAGCAGCAGGGCCAACACCGCGGCCGCGGACTGTTGTTTATTGGCCAACCGATCACCCTGCCAGACATGACGTTCACCCCACTCGGCGTCGACCGCCGACAGGTGCGTGTAGGTGAGGCCAACCGGCTTCTCGGCCGTGCCCCCNNGCGGGCCGGCGATGCCGGTGACCGCCAGGCCAATGTCGGCCCCAAACAGGCGGCGCACACCGCGGGCCATCGCCTGCGCCACTTCCGCACTGACGGCGCCGCGGCTGAGCAGGATTGCGGGATCGACGTCGAGCATGTGCGCTTTGGCCGAGTTTGCATAGGTGACGACACCGCCCAGGAAGTAGACCGAGCTGCCGACGACGTCGGTGATCAGGCTGCTGACCAGCCCGCCGGTGCACGATTCGGCGGCGGCTACGGTTAGCCCCAGTCGGCGCAGATACTGGCCAATGCGGACGTTTGCCGGTTCGCTCATGCGGCCCGCTCCATCGTAAAACCGGCTGCGCTGGTCGAAGGGTGGCTGGGCGCGGCCCCGTCGCGCAGCCACCCCGGCTGACCGGTTCGCTCTCTTCTTCGTCGTCCGGCAGGGGCACGGAGCGCTCCGAGGCGGGGAGCCAGAGGGTGAACGTGCTGCCGTGCCCCGGTTCACTGACCACGGTCAGGGTGCCGTCATGCATCCTGGCAATCCACTGCGCGATCGACAAGCCCAGCCCGCTGCCAGCCACGCGGTGCGAACGCGCGCNGGTCGGCGCGTAGAAGCGGTCGAACACCAGCGGCAGGTCTTCGGGTGCAATGCCGATGCCGGTATCGCTCACTTCGATACGCACCCAACGCGGGCCGGGTGGGCGCCGGCACGACAGTTGCCGGCGGTGTTTGTGCATCGCAGAAGAGGAAAGGGTCACTTTGCCGCCAGCCGGGGTGTACTTGATCGCATTGTCGACCAGGTTGAGCAGCAGCTGGTGCAGCCGGTCGGTATCCCCCATCACCAGGGCCTGGTCCTCGTGGCCCAGCCGTAGTTCGACGTGGCCGCGCGCGATGAGCCGACCCTGACGAAAGACGTCGAGCAGCAGGGTGTCGAGCCNGACCGGGACCCGCTGCAAGTTCAGGCCGGCGTCGGCCTGCGCCAGCAGCAGCAGGTCGCCGACCATGCGGCTCATACGGTCGACCTCTGACTCGATTTCGTTCAGGGCCTCATCGCGCAGCCNGGGATCATCGATGGCGCCGCGCTGTAAGAGGTCCAGGTTGCCGCGGATGGTGGTCAGGGNGGTGCGCAGCTCGTGCGAGACGTCGGCGATGAGGCGCTGCTGGGTTTCNNTGAACAGGCGGTCAAGGCGTTCGAGCATTTCGTTGAAGGTGTCGGCCAGATGGCTGACCTCGTCGCCCCGGTCGGCGATGGCAATCCGTTCGGCCAGGTGCGGTGTGCGGCCAATACGGCGCGCCGTACCGGTGATTTCCGCGATCGGGCGCAGGGTGGTGCGGGCCAGGAACGCGCCGCCGACCGCAGCCACGATGATAGCCAGGACACTGCCGAAGGACAACAGAATGCGCACGCGNNCCAGGGTGGTGTCCATGTCGGCCAGCGACTGGCCAACCTGCAAGATGCCGACGACTACACCGCGATTGTTGCGCAATGGGCGCGAAAACACGTAGATTGGGGTATCGCGTTGGTTCAATACGTAGTAGCCGGATACGCCTTGCAGGTTCTGCTCGAGGGTGCGCGGGCTGATGGGGAGCAGCTCGTCCATTTTCAGGAGGTTATCCGAGCGGTGCAACACATCACCCCGCGGGTTGAGGACCTGTGCGTAGACCTGCGATGCAAATATCGCGGGCTAACCAGGGCTGCTGCTGCCACTGCAAGGTGGACAGCGNNGATCGCCCGATTGTTCGATGATGGCGGCCGCACGCATCGACTGCTGCTGCAAATTGCGGGCCACATCGGCCACGATGGCGTTCTGCAGGCCGGTGTACAGCAGCATATCGAATACCAACAGCGTCAGGCCCAACAGCGCGGTGTACCAAAGCGTCAAGCGCAGCCGGATCGACACGATCGACTCTCCTGTGACTGAGGGTCAGGGTTCACGCAGCACATAGCCAACGCCGCGGGAGGTGTGCAGGAGGCGTGGCTCGCCGTCGGCTTCCATTTTGCTGCGCAGGTAGCGTACGTAGACTTCGATGATGTTCGACTCACCGCCAAAGTCGTAATCCCATATCCGCTCGTAGATGATGTCGCGCGTCAGCACCTGACGTGGGTGCTGCATGAAGANGGAAAGCACATCGAATTCCCGCGCGGTCGNCTCGAGACGGCGGTTGCCGCGGTAAACCTCACGCGTCGCGGTGTTGAGGACCAAATCGGCAAAACGCGCTCTTCGCGCGTCGTTGTNGGTCTGTACGCGGCGCAACAGCGCGCGTACCCGCGCCAGCAACTCGTCGAAATCGAAGGGTTTGACCATGTAACCATCGGCGCCGCTGTCCAACCCGGCCACCCGATCGGGAATTGCGTCTTTGGCGGTCAGCATCAGGATCGGCACGTCGCTGGCTGCGCGCAGGCGCCGGCACACCTCGGNCCCGTCGATGCCCGGGAGCATGACGTCCAGGATAACCAGGTCTGGCGGATTGTCACGGGCCATCTGCAGGCCCGTTTCACCGTTGGCCGCCAGGTCGACCGTATAACCTTCGTACAGCAGGCCGCGCCGCAGCAGGTTGGCGATCTTGTGTTCGTCTTCGACGACAAGGATTCGTTCAGGCATAGTGTCCTGTCAGGTTGGTTTCTGTCATCGGGGGCAATTATAGCATAAGCTGGGATAAAACAGGAATATGGAGCGCCCAGCAGCAACACTTCCAAATTTGAGTTCTGCGGACACGGAGTGGAGGCTTCAGCCAGGCCGCGGCGCCGCTCCACGTTGGCCAAACCCGGCCAAAGCCTCGACTCCGCGCCAAATTCAGAATTATTGGCCGGATCGGCGCATCCGGCTCAGGCCCCAACGCCGTGTGCAGTGAGCTCGAATCTGGGATTGCTGACAGAGTGCGGTATTACGCGAAATCGGCACAAACTGGTATAATCTTCCCGTACCATGTGAAGCCCCAGGGCTCTGTAAGACGGGCTGCCACCCCGCTCTACAGCATTTTTAAGGGAGTGTGTATGACGAATTTAGTTCAGTCGCTGGCCGAAGGGGTAGGCAGCAACGTCGAGCGGGTCATCATCGGCAAACATGCCGAAGTGCAGAACACGTTGGTCGCACTGCTGTGCGAGGGACACCTGCTGATCGAGGACGTGCCCGGCGTCGGCAAGACGATGCTGGCCCGCNNGATTGCCCGCTCGATTGGCTGTTCATTCAAACGCATTCAATTCACCCCGGACATGTTGCCCAGCGACGTGACCGGTGTGCCGGTCTTCAATCAAAAAGAGCACGAGTTCGAGTTTCGCCCCGGTCCAATCATGGCCCAGATCGTGCTGGCCGACGAGATCAACCGCGCCACCCCCAAAACGCAGGCGGCCCTGCTCGAAGCCATGGAAGAGCGGCAGGTGACGGTCGACGGTGTGACCCACCCCATGAAGCGGCCGTTCCTCGTTCTGGCCACCCAGAACCCGATCGAATACGAAGGCACCTTCCCCCTGCCCGAGGCGCAGGTCGACCGCTTCATGATGCGCATCAGCCTGGGTTACCCGACGCAGGCCGATGAGATCGCCATCCTGAATTCGCAGGCCACCCACCACCCGATCGAAGACCTGGAACCGGTTATCTCGGCCGACGAGCCGTTNGCCGCGCAGAAGGCGGTCAAAGAGGTCTACGTCAACGACCTGATCAAGGAGTACATCGTGCTGCTCGCCACGGCGGCGCGTAAGCACCCCGACGTCTACCTCGGCGCCAGNCCNCGCGGCTCGCTGTCCCTGTTCAAGGGCGCACGCGCGNNGGCGGCGATCGAAGGCCGCAACTACGTCATCCCCGACGACGTCAAGGCGCTGACCGACTTCACCTTCTCGCACCGCCTGATCATCAGNCCCTCAGCGCGCATCAAAAACGTCGATGCGCGGACGATCGTGGCCGAGGTGCTCGATTCGGTGCCCATTCCGGGCACGCGTCAAAGCCGCGCGTAACGCTGAGATTTTCGGGAGACCAAATCGCCATGTGGCGGCGTTTGTTAACGATCGTGGTGGTCTGGCTGTTGAGCCTGCTGTTCGCCCTCAACACCGGACGGGACCTGGCGTGGAACCTGTTTTACCTGCTGACGGCGGTCATCCTGCTGAGCGCGCTGTGGGCCTGGCTGAACGTGCGTTCGGTGGGGTGGGACGGTTCACGCGCACGCCGCTCGCAGGTGGGGAAACTGGCCGAAGAACAGTTCGAGGTGCGCAACCTGAGCATTCTGCCCAAACTGTGGTTGGAGGTGCGTGACTACTCGACGCTGCCGGGCCACCATGCCAGCCAGGTCGTGAGTTCGCTGGGCGGCCGACGGCGCCAGCGCTGGATCGTGCGCACGTTGTGCCAACAGCGGGGGCGTTTCATCCTNGGGCCGATGGCGGTCACCAGCGGTGACCCGCTGGGGCTGTTCCGTTTCACCCGCACCCTGCCCAAAACGTCACCCATCGTGGTTTACCCAATCACCGTAGAACTACCAGCCTTCAGCCCACCCATCGGCCTGCTGGCCGGCGGTGATGCCATGCGCCGACGCACGCACTACGTCACGACCAACGTCTCNGGGGTGCGCGATTATGAGCCNGGGGATGGGTTCAACCGCATTCACTGGCCATCGACGGCGCGCACCAACCGGCTGATCGTCAAAGAGTTNCGGCTCGACCCTACGGCGGACCTGTGGCTGCTGCTCGACATGGACCGCAACGTGCACGTCAGCGCGCCCTGGCAGCCCATCGCAGAGGATGAAGGCCCGGCCGTGCTGCGGCGCGAGAGTCGGCGTGATCTGCATTTGATACCGACTACCGAGGAATACGCGGTGTCGATTGCCGCGTCCCTGGCCCGCCACTACCTGCTGCGCAACCGGTCGGTGGGCCTGGTCACCCTGGCCCGACACCGCGAGCTGGTGCAGGCCGACCGCGGCGAGCGTCAACTGACCAAAATTCTGGAGACGCTGGCGGTGATCGAGGCCTCCGGCAATATCCCGCTGCACCAGGTCATCACCGCCGAAGGGCAGGCCATGAGCCGGCACACCACGGTGATCGTGATCACGTCATCGCCCGATACGTTGTGGGTGGCCGCGCTGNNCGAGCTACAGCGCCGGGGTGTCTACAGCGTGGCGGTGGTGGTCGATGGGCTGAGTTTCGGCCCGACGGTATCGAGCGAGCCGGTCATGAACGAACTCCTGGCCAGCGGCATCGTCAGTTATCGCGTCGGACGCGATGAGCCGCTCGACCGCGCACTGGGCATTCCGAGCCACCTCAAATCCTGACCGCGGGCGCCAATGCGTACTGGTGCGGCCCTGTATGCAGCAGAACCGGGCTGCTTCAATTCCCCAACGACGGCGAGGCCCCGATGTACCGCCAGGCGGCGCTGACCCGCTGCGGCGCAACATCCTCGACGACGGTCACATCCCCAATCGCCCGCGGCAGCACGAAGCGCAGCCGGCCGTCGCGGCGTTTTTTGTCACTGCCCATGCCGGCCACGAGCCTGTCCACCGTCAGCGCCGGGTCGTCCGGGACGCGGGTGGGTAACCCCAGGCGCGTCAGCAGGCGTTCNNGACGCGCCAGCGTCGCCGGGTCGGCCAGGCCTATCGCCTGTGCCAGGTAACTGGCCGCCGCCAGGCCGATGGCCACCGCTTCACCGTGTCGGACGCGGTACCCTGAAACTGACTCGATCGCATGGGCAAAGGTGTGCCCCAGGTTCANGGNTGCGCGCACGCCACGCTCGAACGGGTCGGCCTGCACGATGTCGACCTTGACGCGCACGGCATCGTCGAGCAGGGCGGCCAGCGAAGACGGCCCGTAGGTCTCCAGGCTGGCGAACAGCGCAGGCGCCGCAATGATACCGTGTTTGACAACCTCGGCCAGCCCGGCGCGGAATTCGGGGCCGGGCAATGTCGCCAGCAGCAGCGGGTCGGCCAGAACGAACGCCGGCGGTTTGAAGGCCCCCACCAGGTTCTTGCCGCCGCCCGGCCCCGGCAGGTCGACGCCAACCTTGCCGCCGACGCTGGCATCGACCATGGCCAGCAGCGAGGTGGGGACCTGGATCAGCCGCACGCCGCGCAGGTAGGTCGCCGCGGCGAAGCCGGCGACGTCACCCACGACACCGCCGCCCAGGGCCACGACGGGGCTGTGGCGGTCCAGGCCGGCGTCCAGGAACTGCGTGTACAGGCTGCGCACCGTGTCCAGGGTCTTGTGCTGCTCACCTTCGGGCATACGCACCAACACGGCCTGCCGCCCGGCGCGGTGCAGGTTGGCCAGCACCGTCTCGCCGTACAGCTCGGCCAGCACGTCGTTGGTGACCACCGCCACCTGCCGACCCGTGAATCGACTGGCGATGAGGTCGCCCAGGTAGTCCAGCACCCCTTCACCGATGATCACCGGGTAACTGGCGTCGGCCATGTGCACCGGCAGCACGTAGGCCTCCTGTTCGGTCCAGCCGTGCGCCAAAGCCAAGACCCGGTCGCCAACCGCGTCCGGCGCCAGGCCGGTGGTATCGATCTGCAGGGNAATGGCGGCGTAGGCGGCCTGGCGTGCGGCCAGCAGGTGTTGGATGCGCAGGGCCGGGTCTTCATCGGCCAGCAGGGGGCNGCGCCCGTCGTGGCTGTCGGCCAGGCGCCGNNCTGCAAGCTCGGTCACGTCGGCGTGCAGGCAGACCATGATGCTGCGCTCGGCCAGGGCGGCCCGGTTCGCCGGATCGACGAGGGCGCCGCCGCCGGCGGCGATCACCAGGCCCTCCTGGCCGGCCAGTTCGCGCACCAGCTCCGCCTCCAGCGCACGAAACGCCGGTTCGCCCCGTTCAGCGAAGATGCGGCGGATCGATTGGCCGGCGCGGGCCTCGATGACCTGGTCCATATCGACGCAGGGGCGGCGTGTCCGTTCGGCGAGGTAACGGGCCACCGTGCTCTTGCCGACGCCCATGAAGCCGCTGAGCACGATGTGCGCGGTGGGCAGGTGGAGGGTGGGCCTATTCATGCAACTGATATCCAAACTGCCAGGGCGCGTTGTCCATGGGCAGGTCTGCCAGGCGTGACTGGCGCAGGGCAGCGAAGCGCGGGCGCATCTCGGCCAGGCTGTCGCCGCCCAGCTTCTCGCACAGGGCATCGGCCAGCACGAACGCGACCATGGCCTCACCCACGATGGCCGCACGCGGCGTCGCGCTGAAGTCGGAGCGCTCGTAGACGGTGACGGTTTCTGCGCCCGCGGCCAGGTCGACCGAACGCCGCGGGTTGAGCGTGGTGCTGATCGGCTTCATGGCNNCGCGCAGCACGATGGGCTGGCCCGTGGTGATCCCGCCCTCGAAGCCGCCGGCGCGGTTGCTGTGACGAACGACGTCGCCCGAGCCGTCGTCGGCCAGGAAGATCTCGTCGTGGACCTCGGTGCCGGAACGTGCAGCGTTGGCGAAGGCGTCGCCGATCTCGACCCCCTTGATCGCGGGAATACTGGCCAGCGCGCCCACCAAACGTGCGCTCAGACGGCGGTCCCACTGCACGTGGCTGCCGAGGCCGGGCGGAACCCNCAGCGCGACCACCTCGAAGACGCCGCCCACCGTGTCACGCGCCTGCATCGTTTCNNCCAGATACGTGCGTGCCAGCGCCAACGTCTGCGGATCGGGGCAGCGCACATCGTTGCTCTCGGCCGTCGCGCAGCGCTCGGTATACGACAGGCGCTCCAGCGATTCCACGTGTACCCCGCCGATCATCGTGACATAACTGCCAATCGTGATGCCGAACTCGGCCAGCAGGCGCTTGCACACGGCGCCCACCGCCACACGGGCCGCGGTCTCGCGGGCGCTGGCGCGTTCCAGGGCCAGGCGCAGGTCACGGTAACCGTACTTGACGGCGCCGGTCAAGTCGGCGTGGCCCGGCCGCGGCACGGTGAAGGGGGCAATCGTCCTGTCCTGCCAGCTGCGGTAGTCGAGGTTCGCGATCTCCAGGGCAATCGGCGCGCCAGTCGTCCGCTGCGCCACGACGCCGGCGGTCAGGCTGACCGCGCGCTCGATCTTCATGCGGCCGCCAGCCCCGTACGCCACCTGTCGGCGCGCCAGGTCACGGTCGATATCGCTCAGGGTGACGGGAATGCCGGCCGGCATACCCTCCAGGATCGCGGTCAGGGATGGGCCGTGAGACTCGCCGGCCGTCAGAAATCGCAGCATGGCATCACAATTCCAGTGGGGATGAAGCGCATGGGTTCAACGCGAGGGTAGGGCGCGGGCCGTATGCAGTGTTGGGGTACGCCGTTCATGCCAGTACCACAGCAGCGTGGTCGCAGCCATGAGGAGAAAACCGGTAGCCGCACCGACCCACACCGCGTACAGCTGCGGCGCCAGGCGCCACACCGCCGGGAGGATGAACAGCGCCGCCAGGAGGGTCTGCTGGGCCGCGATGCGTAACATCGCCTGGCGGGCAGTCGTGACCGGCCCCGTGCGGCCCGCGTGACGCCAACCGTTACGCAGGTGCAAGCCGATGAGGTGCAGGCGGGTCACTACCAGGCCGGCCAGCGTGGCGTTGAACACGAAATTGTCATGCTCGGCCTGCGCCATCCACCCGATGGCCAGCAGGGCCAGCAGAATCACGCCCGCGCCCAGCGCGCGCGGGCTGAACCAGCGACCGGCGGCGACGTCGGCGCGCAGCGCGGGTTCAGCTCGTAGCGCAGCCCGGCGGCCCGCAGGGGGCGGGCGACCAGCAGCGTCAGCCCGTAATCGAGCCACATCAGGCCCCAGCCGAGCAGGGACAGGGCAACGATCGTGATCAGCGAATCGTTCATCTCGTAGAAAACCTTCGATCCAACTGCTGCACCGCAGCCTGGCGCATAACTGTTCGCGGCGGGACACGGCCGGTCCATTGGGCCAGCGCCGCCGCGCNCTGCTCCACCAGCATCCCCAACCCGTCGATCGGGCGGGCGCCGTCCGCCGCGGCCCGCCGCAGGAACGCCGTCGGTCGCGGCGTGTAGACCAGATCGTACACCACCTGGCCCGGTCGAAAGGCCACAGCCGGGTCCCACGGCAGCCCGTCGTCGGTCGGCCACATGCCGAGCGACGTGGTGTTGACCACGAGATCGACCTCCACGGCCCAGCGGGCAATGTCGCCTGGGAACTGCCCGCAGGCAACGGGATGCCCCGGCCAGACCTGCGCAACCATCGCGGCCACCGCGTGGGCGTGTGCCGGGGAACGGTTGACGATGACCACCCGGCAACCGGCGCTGGCCAGCGCGTACACCACCGCCCGGCTGGCCCCGCCCGCCCCAATGACCAGGGCCTGCCGCCCGCGCACGTCGATGCCATGCGCCGACAGATCGGCCAGGAAACCGGCCGCGTCGGTGTTGTCACCCACCAACTCGGGCCGTTCTACGCTCATATCCTGGTGAGATGCGGGGTGTGCGATGGGCGGGTATCGATGAAGTTCCCAGTTGCGTCCGCACACGAGTTTAGCACATCAGGCGCCGCCGTGTCAAGCGCTGGCGGCCGTGGGGTGACGCCGCANCGTGATCGTGTTGACCGCGCCGATGGCCGCGGCCGCCGGCGTCAGCCGGTCCAAAAATGGGATGACCGCCTGTTTGTGCGGCGCCGTCACGTTGGCGCCCACAAAACCGANGGCGCGCAACCCGCGCACCGCATCACCGANCGAGCGCGGGGGCGTCGGCAGCAGCGTGTACACCCACGGCAGACCCAACGCGGCCAGGGCCGCGTGGTGCATCGCCGGGCCAANCGAGTGCTCGACCGGCCAGCCAATCACGCCCAGCAGACGCGGCGGAGGCGCAACAGGAACCATCACGATATGCTACCCTAACTTGCCGCCCAGCCTGACCAGCAACCGCTCGAAGCCGGGGAACGAGTCGCTGATGCAGTCGGTATCCCGCACCACGGTCTCACCGTCGGCAACCAGGCCGGCCACGATCAACGCCATCGCCAGGCGGTGGTCACCGTGGCTGTCGACCGTACAACCGCGCAACGCCGTAGGTCNCTCGACGATGAACCCATCCGGGCGGGCTTCGATCTGCGCTCCCAGTTTACGCAACTCCTCGACGACCGTCGCGATACGGTCGGTCTCTTTGACGCGCAGTTCGGCCGCATCACGCACGACGGTCGTACCGTGGGCCTGCGTCGCAGCCACCGCCAGGATTGGCGGCTCGTCGATGCCACGCACCACAGCCTCTCCCGCTGCCGTCGTACCCCGCAGCGGCGTGGGCCANNCAACCACGTCGCCCACCGGCTCGCCGGCCACCTCGTGCGCGTTTTCGACGGTCAACTGGCCGCCCATGGCGGTGAGTACGTCGTACAGGCCGGTACGCGTCGGGTTCAGCGTCACCGCGGCCAGCTCGACGCGTGACCCCGGCGTCAGCAGGGCGGCAACCATCAGGAAGGCCGCCGACGACATGTCGGCCGGGATTTCCAGGTCGAGCGGCTGCAGCGGGTGCGTCGGCCGTTCACTGAGCACGCGNNCACCCAGCGAGTGGATCGGCGCCCCCATCGCACGCAGCATACGTTCGGTGTGGTCGCGGCTGATGCCCTGCGGGTGCTCGTGCACGACGGTGGCTCGGGCGTGTAGGCCNNCGGCCAGCACGATGGCCGACTTGACCTGGGCGCTGGCGACCGGCAGGGCGTAGTCGATGCCGTGCAGGCGGCCGCCCTGAACGGCCAGCGGCGGCAGGCGGCCCTGGCGCCCCAGCACGGTCGCGCCCATGCGGCGCAGCGGCTCGGCCACGCGNNCCATCGGCCGGCGGTTGAGCTGGCCGCTGCCGGAGAGCACCGCCATGACGCCCGCGCCGGCGACCAGGCCGGCCAGCAGGCGCATCGTCGTGCCGGAGCTGCGGCAGTCGAGGGGTTNCGACGGTTCCTGCAAACCGTCGAGGCCACGGCCCCGCACGACCAGCGTGTCGCCGTCCGGCTCATCGACGGTCACCCCAAGCCCGCGTATGCAGCCGATCGTCGCCAGACAGTCGCCCCCNNGCAGCACCCCGCGGATGCAGCTATCGCCCTGGGCGATGGCCCNCAGAAGGACGGCGCGGTGTGAAATCGATTTGTCGCCAGGTACGCGCACCCGACCACGCAGCGACTCAGCGCGCTGAACGGTGATCTGACTCATGACCCTACCCCCTGCCAGCCGGCGATCACGGCCGGTAGCTCCTCCAGGCGGCGCAGGCGGGCGTCGGCCCGCACGTGGTCGGCCTGTTCAGCGCGGTGGTCGAGCCGACGAGCACGCCGCGCATGCCGCCGCCTGGGCGCCCGCCACGTCAATCAACAACCGGTCGCCGACGTAAACGGCCTCGTGCGGTGCACACTCCAGCGCAGCCAGGCCGGCGGCGAAGACCTCCGGCCCCGGTTTGACATAACCGAGGGACGAGGAATAGATACGTCGCGGCAGAAACTCGAGCAGTCCAGCGCCCCAGGTCGCGTCGTGCAGCTGCGCATTCCACCAGGTGTTGGAGATGAGACCCAACTTGAGGCCGGCCGCGTCCAGGGTGTGCAACACCCGGCGTGCATCGCCGGCGATGGGGTACACGAAACGCTGGATGGCGCCGTAGTAGCACCACAGCGCGCCCGGCCAGTCGTGGTCGGCAACCTCCAGGTCGATCTGGCGCAGCGCCGCGCGAAGGTGATGTCTACACAGCCGCCGCGGCCGGCAGCCTCCAGGCGGTGGTGGGTCTCACGCGCGAACTGGCCGACCGCGGCGCTGAAGGCCTCGACGGGCGGCAATACGTAACCGGCGCGCTGCAAGAAGCCGTGCATCGCCGTCAGTCCGGCGACGTTGGCGGTGAGGAAGTCGGCGTATGGCTCCACGTAGTGCAGCAGGGTGCCGCCAAGGTCGAACAAAACTGCACGAATCGTCATGGTGCATCTCCGCGCCGGGTCACGGCCGCCCGCGGGTCTGGCGTGCCTTCCCGGCTGATCGTTGACTGGGGGCGATGGTCGGCGACAGGTGGTCGTACCGCTGCTGTTGGGCCGCGCGGAAGGCCGTGTGCAGGGCGGCGGCGTTGCCGTCGGTCAGCCAGGCGGCCCAGGCGTCGAGGCAGCCACGCACGCGGTCGAGCGCGGTCAAAATCGCCGCCTGGTTGGTCAGGACGATGTCGAGCATCATCCCGGGATCGCTGCCGGCCAGGCGCGTCGCGTCGCGGAAGCCGCTGGCGGCCACGCGCCACACCGCCTGGTCGGGCGTCGCGGCGGCCGCGGTGACCAGGGCGCTGGCGAGCAGGTAGGGCACGTGGCTGACCACGGCCACCAGCTCGTCGTGCTGCGCCGGGTCGAGGATCAGGGGCGCGCCCCGACCGCCTCCACCAGGCCGGGCGGTGGCCAGCGCCGCGTCAGTGCTGCGCGGCAGCGGGCAGAGCACGAAGGTCTTGTCGTGGTAGAGCGGCGCCTCGGCCTCGTCGGCTCNCGACGTCTCCTTACCACACATGGGGTGACCGCCCACGACGGCGATGTGCCCGGGAGTGCNGGCCAGGGCCGCGCAGATCGCCTGTTTGGTGCTGCCCAGGTCGATCAGCAGAGCGTCAGGATTGAGCCAGGGCGCGACCTCGACGATATGGCGCAGGATGACGCGCACCGGCGTGGCCAGAACGACGACGTCGGCCCCGGCGACGTCCGCCAGGTCACAGCTGCCGCGGTCGATNNCACCGCGTGCCAGGGCCGCGTGCAGCGTTTCGGGGCGGTGGGCGATGCCGATCAGCTCACCGCGGTGGCCGGCCGCGCGCAGGGCCAAAGCCAGCGAGCCGCCCATCAGGCCAAGACCGACGATGGCGATGTTGCGCTGGGCGAAGCGGGCGGGCGCCTCGGCCGGCGGCAGGGTCAGGGTGGGCCGTGGTTGTCCCCGTCGCAAAAATGAGCGGCCGGCGCGTGCGTGGTCTCTTCCATGCGGCTGCCCCCTACAGGTCGCGGCCCACGGCCTGCGCGACCAGCTTGGCTCACGCACGCTGCGCGAACCTGTCTGGCTTGAGGCTCTGCGCGCCGTCGGACAGCGCGTCAGCGGGGTGGGGGTGCACTTCGATCATCAGGCCGTCNNCGCCGGCGGCGATGCAGGCTTTGGCCGTGGGGGCAATCAGGTCCCATTTACCGGTGCCATGACTGGGGTCGCCAATGACCGGCAGGTGGCTGAGCTGCTTGACCACGGGGATCGCGTTGATGTCGAGGGTGTTGCGCGTGTAACGTTCNNAGAAAGTGCGGATGCCGCGCTCGCACAGCATCACCTGGTAGTTGCCGTGACTCAGGATGTATTCGGCCGACATCAGCCACTCCTCGATGGTCGACATCATGCCGCGCTTGAGGAAGACGGGCCGGTTGGNCCTCCCCACGGCGTGCAGCAGGGCGTAGTTCTGCATATTGCGNNCGCCGATTTGCAAAATATCGGCGTACTGGGCGACCAGCGGCACCTGTTCGGGCGCCATCACTTCGGTCACGATGGGCATGCCGGTCTGCTCGCGCGCCTCGACCAGGATNNCCAGGCCGGTTTCGCCCATACCCTGGAAGGAGTAGGGCGAGCTGCGCGGCTTGAACGCGCCGCCGCGCAGGATGTGGGCGCCGGCCTCTTTGACCGCCCAGGCCGTTTCGAGCAGCTGCGCCCGGCTTTCGACGGCGCACGGCCCGGCCATGAGCACCAACCNCCGACCGCCGATGCGCAGCCCATTGAGCTGGATGACCGTATCGTCGGGGTGAAAATCGCGCCCGGCGATCTTGAACGGCTGCAGGATGCGCACCGTCTTTTCGACCCCTTCCATCATTTCNNTGAACATTTCACGGTCGACGATGGGGCGGTCACCGACCACGCCGATGATGGTGCGGGCCTCACCCGCGCTCAGGTGAACCTTGTAGCCCAGATTTTCGATGCGGGTGACGACGGTGGCAATATCGCGCGTACTGGCGCCTGGTTTCATGACGATGATCATCGCGTGCTTCCTCTACGCTCACGTTCCATGGCGGCCGCGATACGTCGCAGCTCGACCATCAGGTGGGCGAAATTTTCAGGTTTGAGGCTCTGCGCGCCGTCGGACAGGGCCGCTTCGGGGTGGGNGTGCACTTCGATGATCAGGCCATCGGCGCCGGCCGCGATCGCGGCGCGGCCCATGGGCCCCACCAGCTCCCATTTGCCGGTGCCATGGCTGGGGTCGGCGATGACTGGCAGGTGACTGAGACGTTTGATCACCGGCACCGCGTTGAGGTCGAACGTGTTGCGGGTGTACTGCTCGAAGGTGCGGATGCCGCGTTCACACAGCATGACGCGGTAGTTGCCGTTGCTCAGGATGTATTCGGCCGACATCAGCGNCTCTTCGATCGTCGACATCATGCCGCGTTTGAGCAGAACGGGCCGCTGCATCTTGCCGACGGCGTGCAGCAGGCCGTAGTTCTGCATGTTGCGCGCGCCGATCTGCAGGATATCGGCGTACTCGGCGACCATCGGCACCGCCTCCGGTGTCATCACCTCGGTGACGATGTAGAGCCCGGTGGCCTCACGCGCTTCGGCCAGGTACTCCAGCCCCTTGAGGCCCAGGCCCTGGAAACTGTAGGGCGAGCCGCNGGTTTGAACGCCGCCGCGCAGGATGTGCGCGCCGGCCTCTTTGACCGCCCAGGCCGTTTCCAGGAGCTNGCTGCGGCTTTCGACCGAACAGGGNNCCATGATCGTCAGGCGCTTGCCGCCGATCCTAACGCCGTTGAGGCTGATGACGGTGTCGTCCGGCTTGGAGGTGCGGCTGGCCAGCTTGAACGGGTGCATCACGACCATCGTCTTCTCGACGCCGGGCATGACCTCGAAGATCTCTTTGTCGATCTTGCGCTCGTTGCCGACGATGGCGATCACCGTGTGCTCTTCGCCGTAGATGGGGTGGGGATGCAGCCCCAGCTCCTGCACNNACGCGATGACGGCGCCGATCTCGCCGGCGGTGGCGTTGGGTTTCATGACGACGATCATAACGTTTGCTCCTTATCTGTACCGGAACGAATTCCGGCTCCGCATTGGACGACCGCACAGACCGCATACATCACAAAATGAAAAGCCCTTTGTGCCCTTTGTGTTCTTTGGGGTAAAGGTTCTGAGCGCACAGTCCACGCTAGATTTGCAGCAGCGCACTCTGCCCCACACCGTTCATCTCCGGCATCCGTGCGGCCGGGTATGAACCGAGCAGCTTTACGAATGCGGCGCGCGNCAGCACGGCGACCAGGGCCTGCTGGCAGGTGGGCGCGCGCCAGTCGCCCTCGAAGTCGAGGTAAAACACGTAGTTCCACGGCCGGTTGCGCCGTGGTCGGCTCTCCAGCTTGGTCAGGTTGATGCCGCGGCTGGCAAACTCACCCAGGCAGCCGTGCAGCGCACCGGNGGTGTGAGGGGTGGCAAACACCAGGGAGGTCTTGCAGGGCACGGACGATGCACCGTCCGGTTCGGCCAGCAGCGACGCCTGCGAATGGGCGCCGATGACGAAGAAGCGCGTGAAATTCCAGTCCAGATCTTCGACACCCTCCTCCAGGACCGCGAGGCCGTACGTGTGGGCGGCCAGGGCGCTGGCAATCACGGCCACCCNCGGTTCGGGGTGTGCGGCCAGCTCTTTGGCGCTGCCGGCCGTATCGTACCAGGGAATCGCTCTCCAGCCGCGCTGGTTGAGGTAACGTTCGCACTGGGCCAGGGCCTGCGGGTGCGAACGAACCTGGGCGATGGCCGCCAGTGGTGTGCTGGCCAGGCTGAGCAGGTTGTGCCGCACACGCAGGAAAATCTCCCCACNCACGTGCAGATCACGCTCCAGCAGCAGGTCGTACGTCTTGTTGATCGGCCNCGCCAGTGAGTTCTCGACCGGTANCGACCCCGCCTGCGCCTGACCCTGCTCGACGGCCGCGAAGATTTCCTCGAAGGTGTGGCAGGGCAGGGTATCGATGGCCGGCCCAAAATGCTGGTGGATCGCCTCTTCCGAATAGGCGCCGTGTTCGCCCTGAAATGCGACGATCATTTCAACCTCGCTGTTCGTGCCAGACGGTCAACTGCTGCTCGATCCAGCCGTTGAGCGCGTCCCAATCGACCGGCGGCAGGTCGGCCTTGTCCGGGCGTAAATGCACCGCATCCCGGATGTAGACGTGCTGGATACGGTTCTGCGGCAGGGCGGTGTTCCAGTGCAGTAGCACACGGATGCACCGGGCCATGCTGCCCGGCACACTCATCTCATGGCCACAGAGCAGTGGGACGTCTAGCCAGCCAAGCTGGCGTGCGGCCAGCGNCGGAAACTCGGCATCGACGTCGCGCGTGGTCGTGAAAATGGCGCTGGCCACGTCTTCGGGTCGAATATCGTTGAGCCGGATCAGCAGGGCCAACAGTTCACGCGTGCGGTGCAGAACCTCTGCGCTCGAGTTCACATCGATGGTGGTGGCGCCGCGGACACCCCTACAGGCAACAGTCAAGGCTTCCTCCTCAATGGTGGCGATCGCACAACAAAAAGCGTGGGCAGGTGCTCCACGCTTGGCAGTCGTATGGGTTTGAACGTCGTTGTCGTTACCCGGTGGCGTGGGGCGGTGCGCTATCGCGCCCGTAACCAGCAAAATAATAGGCAAAATAAAACCCACGCCAGGTAAACGGGCGTGGGTCGCGCACAGCCAAAATGCCACAGCCAGACGATCGCTGTGTTCGTGCCGTAATGCTGTAGGCTGGCTGGCGAGTGTGCGCATGATTCAACCTGTTGGCGCCGGGTCGGAATGGCGTGATGTTAGCATAGGTCACGGCATCTGTCAAAGTTGTAACAATTCCAAATGCGAGCTCGGCGCGGTATATTGTGGAAATTGCCATATTCACTATAATAGAGAAACTGTCGAGAACAACCCCAACTGATCGAGTCAGGTGAGTTGATGGCGCATAGACACAGTGACGAAATAGCCACATGACCTACGAGGCGCTGTTTACGTTGGCCGTCGTTGTCGTGGCCGTGGCGCTGCTCGTCAGCGAACGTCTGCGGGCCGATCTGGTGGCACTGCTGGTGGTGGCGGTGCTGGGTTTGGCCGACATTCTCACTTCGCGTGAGGCCTTCTCGGGGTTTAGCACGTCGGCCGTGGTCACGATTGTATCGGTGTTCGTCCTGACCGAAGCCCTGCACGTGGTTGGCCTCACCGATCACATCGGGGCTTTGTTGGAGCGGGTGGCGGGGACGGGTGAACGGCGGCTGGTCGTGGTCATCATGCTGGCCGGGGCNCTGCTCTCGCTGCTGATGAACAACATCGCGGCCGCCGCGCTCCTGCTGCCCGCCGTATCGGGTCTGGCCCGTCGCCAACACATCCACGGGGCGTTTTCTCATCCCCTGGCCTTTGCCACGGTGTTGGGCGGCACGGCGACACTGTTCACCACCACGAACATCCTCGTCAGCGGCGTATTGCGCGGCGAGAACCTGCCTGGTTTTGGGGTTTTGGACTTCGCCCCGGTCGGCATCCCGCTCGCCGCGGCCGGCATCGTCTACATGGCGCTGTGGGGCCGCCGCCTGCTGCCCCAGCCCGCGATNACCCACCGACAGCTACCAGATCGGGGCGCCACCCCCGACCTGATCGATGTCTACCGCCTGGGCGAGCGGCTCTTTCAGGTACGCATACCNCCCGGCTCACAGCTGGCAGACAAGCCGCTGGCACAGAGCGGTCTGCGTGACTCGGGCGCCAACGTGGTCACCCTCGAACGTGATCACCGGGTCATTCCGGCGCCGTCGCCGGACACGACGCTGTGCGAGGGCGATGTGCTGTTCCTCGAAGCTAACCTGACCGACTTTCGCGCGCGGNNTGGACTGTCAGCGCTGGAGCTTCTGCCGGCGCCGTCTTACCATGCCGGCCTGCTGCAGACGGAGACGGCCACCGTCGCCGAAGCGGTGCTGGCNCCCCGTTCGGCGCTGCTGGGTCAAACACTGCGCACCACCGGCTTTCGCNNGAAGTACGGTATGAACGTGCTGGGCATCTGGCGGTCCGGGCAGCCCATTCGGACGAACCTCAGCGACCTGCCGTTGGCGTTTGGTGACGCACTCCTGCTTCACGGGCCGCGTGAACGCATTCTCCTGTTGCGCACCGAACCGCATTTGATCCTGCTGGCGGAAGGTGAGACGGAACGGCCCATCNNATCACCGCACGTTCAGAAGCGCTGGCTGGCGCCGGCCATTCTGCTGGGGGCATTGGTTCTGGCGGCGTTCAATACCCTGCTTGTGGGTGAGATCATGCTGGCCGCGGCCCTGCTCACGGTCCTGGTGGGAATTCTGACGATGGATCAGGCGTACGGCGCGATCGAGTGGCGCAGCGTATTCCTGGTGGCCGACATGCTGCCGCTCGGTTTGGCGATGACGAAGAGCGGCGCCGCCGGCTGGCTGGCAGACAGGTTGCTCAGCCTGGCCGGCCCGGCCGGCCCGTTGGCCCTGCTGGCGGCCGTGTTTTTACTGACGTTGGCGCTGGTACAGACCATGAACGGTGCGGCCGTCGCGACGGTCGTTGCGCCGATCGCCATTGGCGCCGCGGGCCGGGCCGANCCCCGCGCCCTGGCCATGGCCGTCGCCCTGGCCAGCTCGATGGCGTTCCTGACGCCCCTGGGGCACCCGGTCAACGTTCTGGTGATGGGGCCGGGCGGTTACCGGTTCAAAGACTTCTTCAAGGTTGGCTGGCCGCTGGTGCTCATCTGTTTCGTGCTGGTGATGCTGCTGTTGCCCGTTTTCTGGCCGCTGACCGCGCCGCGGGCGGTTGAGTGCCATGCCTCATTGCGGGATGCTCTTGCATTGGGAACTTTGGCGGCTACCTATTTCACAGCTCCATCAGAACGCGTAACTTGTCCTCGACTCGCCGCATGGTGGCGGCCGAAACAAGGCCCCTGGGGCCTTGTCCCAACCGCTCTTTGGCGATAGAACGAACTGCATCGCACAATACGTAGCTACGTGCTGAGAGGCCACCTTCTGGTGGATCTACCGGTACATGGACAGGGATGCGCCGGTCGGTGCGCGTGAGCGGAATCACGATCACCAGTCCGGCTGGCCCATGATTGAACGTGTTGGTTGAGATGACCAGAACCGGTCGCGCACCGGCTTGTTCATGGCTGCGTGTTGGATTCAAATCTGCCAGCCAAATCTCGCCGCGGTTCGGTAGAGGCGGCATCTATAATTCCTCCAAACCATCGGCCAACGTCTGTTCCCAAACCAGGCGCTCATCTTCCAGTTGGTTCCAGGCATCCACATTGGTTCGGAGCGCCCCATAGGCGGCATTGGTAGCCTCCAATAACGTTTGACGACGGTACGATTCGAGGGCTTGCTCCAAGACCGACTGCATGGAAACACCCGATGCCTGGGCAAGCTGCTGCAGCAGGTCACGCATGGCTGTCGTGACACGAATGGTAGTGGTTGTCATGTCTACCTCAAAGTCTACATTATGATCTACGATATGAGCTACAAGATTGTATCATTCATAGTTAGGGCTGTCAAACATGACGATTGTCAAACTGCTGCCAGCGCCTGTGCGATGACGTGAATTGCGCCGCCATCCCACTGTACGACGCCCTGCACGATGACGAACACCCCACGCGCCGCCAACCGGTCNNACGCGTAGACGTCGGGCAGCACGACGACGTTGACGATGCCGTCGGCGTCCTCCACGGCCAGGAAACAGACGCCGTTGGCCGTTGGCGGCCGTTGGCGGGCCACAATCACGCCGCCGATCGTGACCGGCTGCCCGTGCTTCAGGCGGCGCAGTTCACGGCTGGGGCGCGCCGGCGCGGTAAAGGCATCACGTCGCAGGGTGGTCAGGTGCGCATCGAGCGCCGCCCCCGTAAAGGCAAAGGCCGTGCCCAGCCGGGCCGACTCGTCCAGCGGCGCCAGGTCGGCGTGCAGGTCGGCCGCCGATAGATTCAGCGGCGCCTGCTGCGGGCGACGGGCCAGGTGATAGGCCTCGGCCAGGTCCCACAGCACCTGCCGGCGCTCACCCACATAATCCAGCGCGCCGGCCAGCACCAGCGCCTCGACGTGGCGGCGCTCCAGACCCGTGCGCTGCACCAGGTCGCGCAGCGAGGCGAAGGGGCGGCGCTGGCGTTCCTCCAACACCCGCGCCGCCTGCTCGGGCCCCAAGCCGTGTATGTCCTCCAGCCCCAGCCGGATCGCGTCCGCCTCCACCGTGGCGTGGGCCGACATGAAGCGCAGGTCAACGGGCAGGAAACGTACGCCGGTCCGCTGCGCTTCGGCCACGATGACGTGTTTGGGGTAAAACCCCATCGGCTGATGGCGCAGCAGGCCGGCAANAAAGGCCACGGGGTGGTAACAGCGCAGCCAGGCCGACCAGTAGGTGATCACGGCGAAGGCCGCGGCGTGCGCTTTGGAAAACGAGTAACCGCCAAAGGCCTTGAGCGGGCAAAGATCTGCTGCGCCACGGTAGTCGACACCCCTGGGCGCGCGCCCGGCCAGGAAACGCTGGCGAAAGGTTTCGATTTCAGTCTCGGCGCGTTTGTGACCCAACGCGCCGCAGCAGCCACCCTCGCCCGGCGTAAACCCGGCCACGTCACGCGCTACTTTGAGCACCTGCTCCTGGAAGAGGATCACGCCCAGGGTTTCGGCCAGCGCCGGCCGCAGTGCGGGGTGCAAATACTGCACCGGCTCGACCCCGGCCCGCCGCCGCAGGTAGGGGTGGACCATGTTGCCCTGCACCGGCCCCGGCCGAATCAGCGCGATCTCCACCGTCAGGTCGGCGAACGAGCGCGGCTGGAACTTGGGAATCAGCGCGGCCTGGGNCCGGCTTTCCACCTGAAACACGCCGACCGTTTCGCCGCGGCAGAGCATGTCATAGACGCGGTCATCGTCGAAACGTAACGCGGCGAGGTCGGGGCGCCGGCCGGTGCGCGCGGCGATGAAATCACAGGCATCGGCGATCGCCGACAGCATACGCAACCCCAGCACATCGAGCTTGATCCAACCCGCGGCTTCCAACGCGTCCTTGTCCCACTGCACCACCGTCCGTCCCTCCATACTCGCCGGCTCGACTGGTACCTGGGCGGCGAGCGGCGGGCCCGACAGCACCATGCCGCCGTTGTGAATGCCCAGGTGGCGCGGCAAACCATCGATCGCGGCCGCCAGGGCCAGCAGCTGTTGCCCAGGGGCGTCGAGCGGGCGCCCAACGCCGCGCAGCGTCGCGGAGTGGGGCAGNNGTCGGCCGCGGCGCGCATCGGTACTGGCGCTGATGCGGTCGAGCAGTTCGTCGGGAAAACCGAGCGCCATACCCACATCACGCAGCGCCTGGCGCGNCGCAAACGTCACCATTGTGCAGGCCATCGCGACGTGTTCGTGCCCGTAGCGCTGGTAGAGGTACTGGATCACCTCCTCNNGCCGCGCGGCGTCGAAGTCGACGTCGATGTCGGGCGCGGTGACCCGTTCACGGGACAGGAAGCGCTCGAAAACCAGCCCCGCGGCCAGTGGGTCGATGGGTGTAATCCCGAGGAGGTAGGCCACCAGCGAGTTGGCCGCGCTGCCCCGCCCCTGGCAGAGGATGCCCTGCGCCCGGGCAAAACGCACCAGGTCCCATACCACCAGAAAATAGTCGGCCAATCCCTGCTCCCCGATGACTTGCAGCCCGCTCCAGGGCTTCCGCGTAGGGGCGGTCGATCTGGCGGGGCAGGCTGGCAGTGCACAGGCGGCGCAGGTAGGCGATGGCCGGCGCACCCGCGGGTTGTCCGGCAGGGGCGGGTGCGGCAGCGTCTGCGGCCCGGTCGGCAGCTGCGCGGTGCAGCGGTTGGCGATTTCGACCGTGGCGCGCAGGGCGGCGGGCCGATCGGCGAAGAGGGCCGCCATGGCCTGGGNGGTGCGAAAGTAGTACTCGCGGTTGCTGCGCAGCAGGCCGTTGGCCTGGGTCAACGGCAGGCGGTGACGGATGCAGGTGAGCACATCGTGCAGCGGCGCGTCGGCCGGCGTCAGGTAGTGCACGTTGCCCGTGGCCACGAGCGGCAGGTCCAGCCGTTCTGCCAGGCTGGCCAGGCCCAGGTCGAGGCGTCGGTCGCCGCGTTCGTGGTGCCGTTGCGNCTCCAGGTAGAAGTTGCCCCAGCCAAAGATCGCGGCAAAACGTTCGGCCACGTAACCGGCGCGGGTGAGGTCGTGGGCCAGCACGGCCCGCGCAATTTCGCTGCGCCGGCAGCCGGAGAGGGCAATCAACCCCGCGGCATGCCCCGTTAGCTGGCGCCAGGGCAGGGCCGCCATGCCCTTCTGCTGATCGCGCCGGGCCAGGGTGATCAGGCGGCACAGGTTCGTGTAGCCAGTGTCGTTTTCGGCCAGCAGCGTCAGATGCCCGCCGCCGTTGACCAGGGTCGNCTCGGCGCCGAAGATCGGCCGAATGCCGGCCTGNNGCGCGGCCTGCGCAAAACGGACCGCCCCGTACAGCGCGTCGTGGTCGGTCAGGGCCAGCGCCGGCATGGCGCAGGCGGCCGCCTGCTGCACCAGCTGCTCCGGTGAGGGTACGCCGTCCAGCAGCGAGTAGCAGGAGTGGGCGTGTAGCTCGACATAACCGGTCATAGCCGCCGTCGGTCCAGGAACCAACGCCCGTTGCCGTCGCGGAACAGGGTCAGAATCATATCACCCTCGCAGTTTGCCGGAGAGGCCGTTCACGTGAACGTAGCCCCAACAGGCTGCGCCGCGACCACTGTCGGCCGCTACATGTTGCGCCGCACCTGCTGGCAAGGTGGTCTCTCCGACAAACTGCCTGGTGATGACCTGGAAATACTCACGCGTCACGGCCTGCTCCCACCACTGGCCCTCCTCGCGCCAGTACTCGTACACCTCGTCGACCAGGCGCCCCCAGCCGCCCCAGCGTACAGACAGGGGCGCCATCGGGCCGGGTCTGCACGTCGAGGGGATTGGCAGCGGCGGCCCCACCGTGCTGGCCAGGCGGACTATAGCGCGGCCAAAACGCTGCCAGAGGGTGCGCAGGACGGCCTGCAGGCGCTGCCATTTACCGGCCGTCGACTCATCGATCAGCGTGAGCTGCTGAGCGCCGAGATGCCATTCGCGCAGCGGATAGGCGGTCAGGGTCAGGCCCACTACGGCTGTGGCCGGCGTCAACCGCCCCAACAGCCGGCCGGCCAGGCGCTCCAGGAGGGCCGGGTCGGACGCCGGCGGCTTGACCGGGGCGCCGCAGGTGAGATCCTGGCCGTCGATGGCGGTGAGGGTCAGGGCCAGGGCCATAGTGTGGTAGCCCGCTTTGCCCAAACGCTGCGCCAGGCCGTTCGCCAGCCGTTCCAGGATGGCCAGCAGCAGCTGGCGGTTGTCCAGCGGCTCGGGCAGCGTGCGCTGAACGGTGATCAGCGGTGGGGGCGGCCGGTGTGAGGGGGCGCGGGTCGTTGCCGCACGCCAGCTCGTAAAAACGGCCTGACTGGCGCCGAACTGGTGGGCGATGGCGCTGCGGCAGGCGGGCGAAATCGCCCAGCGTCGTGATGCCAAACAGGTACAGGCGGCGCAGCAGCCGGCCGGCGGCTGCGGCAGCGCGCTGAGGGGCAATGGGGCCAGAAAGGCGCGTTCCCGCCCGGGCGGCACCACGCAGATGGGATTGGCCTGGGAAGCGGCATCGTTGGGAGGCCGCGCCCCGGCGTTGGCTTGTTCCGCAGGGGAGGCTGGGCAGCGCCCGCAGGGCAGCACACCGCGTGATCGCGGCCTGTTGGGCGGTGAACTTGTTGGCGGCGAAGCCCACGGTGACCGGCAGACCGCTGGCCGCGCGGCCTGCGCAAGCAGCGCCTGGCCCAGGGCCTGCTCGGAGGGAAAGTGCGCGCCAGGGCGCCAACCTCGATGAAGAACTCGCCCAGCCCTGCCGTTTCGACGGCCGCGCTGAACGTGGCCAGGACAGCGTGCAGCTGATCGTGGCAGGCCTGGTAGAGGGCCTCACGCGGGCAGGAAAATAGCCCGCGGGCAGAGCTGTTCGGCGCGCGCGGCTGTCGCCAACATCGACGCCGCTGGCCAGGGCGGCCGGCGAGGCATCCAGCACCCGCCCATCCCAGGCGCGCACGATCACACAGGGCTGTTGGACTAAACCAGGCGAATGCAGGTCTTCGATGAGGACGGGAAGATGGGCAACCCGCAGGCAAACAAAGCGTGGAGGCATTGACTACCCGCGTAGATCATTTGTTCTAATTCTAGCACGGGCTTTCATTACCGTCAATTTAAGGGCTGACCCGCCCTTCGGCTGCGCTCAGGGCAAACGGCGACCCCATCCCCCAACCCCCATCCCCCAACTCCCAACCCCCAACCCCCATCCCCCAACCCCAAACCCCAACCCCCATCCCCCACCTCACACCACACGCGCACACGCCAAAATCTCGCTCACCACCTCGTAGCTGATCGTGCCCAGCGCGGCCGCGACCTGGTCCACGGTGATCTCGGCGTCGCCCTGGCGGCCGATCAGCACCACCTCGTCGCCCTGACGCACGTCGGGCACCGCGGTGACGTCCAGCATCGTCTGGTCCATCGAGACGCGCCCCACGAGCGGCGCACGCTGACCGCGCACCAGGACGTAGGGCCNAGTGCAGGGGGCGCGGCGGAAGCCGTCCGCGTAGCCCACGGGGATCGTGGCGATCGACTGCGCNNGTTCGGTGCGGTAGGTGTTGCCGTAGCCCACGAAAGCGCCCGGCGGCAGNNGGCGCACCTGCGCGATCTGCGTTTTCCACTGTATGGCCGGCCGGATCGTCGCGGGCAGGGTCACCAGCCCCGGCGCCAGGCCGTACATGGCAATACCGGCGCGTACCAGGTTGAAGTGACTGGCCGGCAGGGTCAGCGTGGCGGCCGAGTTGGCCGCGTGCACCAGGGGCGGCCGCAGACCGGCCCGTTCGAGTTGGGCCAGGGCCTGGCCGAACTGCTCGAGCTGCCAGTGTGCATAGGTCTGGTCGGGGTTCTCGGCGGTTGAAAAGTGCGTAAAGATCCCTTCGACGGTGATCCCCGGCAGGGCGGTCAATTCCTGCACGAACCGTAACACGTCGCCCGGCGCCAGGCCCAGGCGCGCCATGCCGCTGTCGACTTTGACGTGCACCGGGACCGCACCGCCGACCGGGCGCAGCGCCGCCGCNNCGCGCGGCTCAGGGCGCGCCACATCGAGGTCGAACACGGTCGGCGTGACCTGGTTCAGNNCAGCACGTCGCGCCTGCCAGGACGGCGTGTAGCCCAGAATGAGGATCGGGCCATCGATGCCGGCGCGGCGCAGGGTAACGGCCTCGGCCAGGCAGGCCACNNGGCCAGCATACGCGCCGTTGTTGAGCGCGGTGCNGCCGCGTACCGCGCCATGGCCGTAACCGTCGGCCTTGAGCACCGCCGCCAGGCCCACCTGGGGTCCAACGATCTCCTGCAAACCGCGCACGTTGCCGGCGATCGCCTCCAGGTCGACCTCCAACCAGGTGGGGCGGTCGGGGCGGGCCAGGCGTACACGGCGCCAGCCGGCATCCTGGCGCACCAGCAGCGCGGGCGCCTGGGCGGCCGCCGCAGGCGCGAGCAGCGCCTCGACCAGCTGCTCCAGGCGCGGCGCNNGGCCGCCTTTGACCAGAACCGTTGGCGCAGGGGCGTACGGCGTCGCCAGCAGCCNCTGGATGTGGCGCAGCGCCTCACGCTGGCTGTAGGTGTGGAAGATGCGTTCACGCGGCAGGCCGGCCTCNNGCGCGCCCAGGGCCAGGTGGCGCGCCCGGTCGCCGATGGCAATCAGTTGGTCGAGGTGTACGGCCGCGGCGCCGACCCGCCGGTGGCCCTCGACCTCCCGTTCACCCAGGTCTTCCATGTCACCCAGCACCGCCCAGTGCGGGCGGGGAACATNGGCCAGGGTTTCGAGCGCGGCCAGCATGGCGGCCGGGTTGGCGTTGGCCGTGTCGTCGAGCAGGGTCACGCCGCTCTGACCGGGCAACTGACACAGGCGGCCGGGCACAGGCTGGCATGCGGCCAGGGCAGACGTAATTGCCCGCTCAGGGTAACCGTAGAACAGCCCCACCGCCAACGCGGCCAGCGCGTGCATCACCTGATGTTTGCCCAGCAGCCCCAGGCGGACGGTGACTGCCGGGGGCAGGCGTCCNNGGGTAGGACCTGCCGCGCGACGGCTGAAGCGCACCACCACCTCACGCACCGTGGGGTTCCAGTTCACCAGGTGGGCGCGCAGGTCGGCGTCGCGCGCCAGACCGACGGTCAGTGTCGGCGCCGGGCTGCGGCTGGCCAGCGCNNACGCACGCGGGTCATCGGCGTTGAGCACGGCCAGCCCATCGGCCGGCAGCGCATCGAGGAGCGTACCCTTTTCGTACGCCACCTCGTCGAGCGTGCCGAAGACGTCGAGGTGACTCTCCAGCACCGCCGTGATCACACCGACCCGCGGCCGGGTGAGCGCGGCCAGCTCGGCGATTTCACCGAACGAATCGGCCGCCAGCCNCAGCACGGCCATGCGGTGCGTCGCGGCCAGGCGCCCCAGGGCGATCGCCAGGCCGTAACGGCCGTTGTAGCTGCCGGGGCTGCGGAAGACGCGCGCCCGGTTCTTCCCCGGCCGTCGTACCTGAAGCATTCGCCAGTACACTGGCAATCGCTCTTTGGTGGTCGTCTTGCCGCTGGAGCCGGTCACCGCCACTACTTCGATCTGGCGCTGACGCAGGGTGTAGGCGGCCCACTCGGTGAGGGCCTGCCGCGTATCGGGCACGACGATGCAGGTGACCTCGACCGCCGGTACGGGCGGGCGCTCGCACAGCACGCCGGTTGNCCCGCGGCGGACCGCTTCGACGATGTAGTCATGCCCGTCGCCGGTGTCGGTCTTGACGGCCAGGAATAACGGGCCGTCGGGCAGAGTCGCCGCCAGGGTGCGCGTGTCGAAGGCGAACTCGCTGAATTGTTCAGCGCGTCGCGGGCCGTGGATCTGGCCGGCGGTGGCGGCCAACAGGTCAGATAAATCGATCACGGTCGCTCGTTTCTCGAAAAAGCGCCCCAGGGGTGCAATTCGGGCCGGGGGCTGGCTCGCCCTTGGCCCGTTCACCCTCGACCATTCACCCTTCGACAGGCTCAGGGCGAACGGTAGAAGGACAGGCTCAGGGCGAACGGTCGCAGCCCGGATTTCGTCACAACACCGAAACCGCCCTTCGACAGGCTCAGGGCGAACGGTTGAAGGACAGGCTCAGGGCGAACGGTAGACGGGCAGTTACCCCCGCAGTACGGTCATTTTACGCGGCGCCGAGGGGTGCGGCGTAAGCGGCGCGGGTGAGGGACAGACCTGTCCCTCACCCCGCACAGTACACCCATGTGTAGCACCGCTGGACGCCGCTCATCCCCCATGCCGCGGGCGCATACGGCGTTGTGTGTTACTCGTCCCCGAATGTGATACCCTGCGCCAACGGCAGGTGGCGGGACCAGTTGATGGTGTTGGTCTGGCGGCGCATGTACAGTTTCCAGACATCNNGGCCCGACTCGCGGCCGCCGCCGGTCTCTTTTTCACCGCCAAAGGCGCCGCCGATCTCCGNCCCGGTGCCGATGTTCACGTTGGCGATGCCGCAGTCGGAACCGGCCACCGAGAGGAACTGCTCGGCCTCCAGCAGGTTGGTCGTGAAGATCGCGCTCGACAGGCCCTGCGGGACGCCGTTGTGCAGGGCGATGGCTTCCTCGAAGGTGTCGTATTCGAGGATGTACAGAATGGGCGCGAACGTCTCCTCCTGCACGATCTGGGTCTGGCCCGGCATGCGCACGATCGTCGGCTCGACGAAGAAGCCTCCCTTGTCGGGCAGGCTGTTGCCGCCGGTGACGACGACGCCGCCGTCGGCGCGCCCGCANNCCAGCGCGGCCAGCATATCGTCGATCGCCTCACGGTTGATCAGCGGCCNCATGAGGGTGGTCGGATCGAGCGGGTCACCGATGCGTACCTGGCCGTAGGCCTTGACCAGGCGATCGACCAGCTCCTGCGCCACCGACCGGTGCACGATGATGCGCCGCGTGGAGGTGCAGCGCTGGCCGGCAGTGCCGACCGCGCCAAAAAGGATGCCGCGGGTAGCCATGGCCAGGTCGGCGTTGGGGGTGACGATGATCGCGTTGTTGCCGCCCAGCTCCAGGATCGTGCGCCCGAAGCGCCGGCCGACGGCCTCCGCCACGTGGCGGCCCATTTTGGTTGAGCCGGTGAAGGAGATCAGGGGCACGCTGGGGTCGTTGAGCATCAGCTCGCCCACTTCACTGCCGCGGCCGATGACCAGGCTGAAGACGCTCTCCAGGCCGTGGTCGGCCATCACCTGGTTGGCGATGTGCTGTACGGCGACGGCAGCCAGGGGTACGTCGGAGGAGGGTTTCCAGAGCGTGATGTCGCCGGCGATCGCGGCCAGCGCCGAGTTCCACGCCCAGACGGCGACCGGGAAGTTGAAGGCGGTGATGACGCCGACGATGCCCAGGGNGTGCCACTGCTCGTACATGCGGTGACCGGGCCGCTCGGAGTGCATCATCAGGCCATAGAGCTGGCGCGACTGGCCCACCGCCAGATCGCAGATGTCGATCATCTCCTGGACTTCGCCCATGCCTTCGGCCTTGATCTTGCCGTTTTCGAGGGCGACCAGCCNGCCGAGCGGCTCCTGGTANNCGCGCAGGGCATACCCCAGATCACGCACCAGCTNGCCGCGGCGTGGCGCCGGCTCCTGGCGCCAGGCGTTGAANNGGCGGTCCAGCCGGGCAATGACGGTCTGGTAGGTGCTGGCCGTGGCCTGGATGACTGAGGCGATCGGCTCGCCCGTGGTGGGGTTATACGAGACCAGCCGCGNACCGGCGGGGTCATCGAGCCAGCCGTCGGGGCCGTAACAGGCGCCGGGGTTGACCGGTTGGATGTGTAGTTTTTCGAGTAGGGCTTTCACAACGATCGTTCTCCTTTGAGTGACGCAATCGACCGCGGCGACGCTGCCGCGACCATCGGGTAGTATATCACAGGCCGTGTTGGCCGGCAACAGCGGACGACCCACGGCAGTAATCTGGAATGGCTGGACCTACGGTGCACCCACACCGGCCAACGCCGCGCCGTTCAACGCGGGCGGCGCATACGCCCGCCGCTGCCGACCTGCGTCAGCGCACTGGAGACAGTGAAGCTGGCGTACTGCGTGCCCCNGCTGTAACTGCCGCCGGTGTAGACCCCATCCTGCACTCTCCCCGTGGCCTGGCCGCCGACGTAGATGGTGTAGGTTTCACCCCGCACCAGCGCCGGCGACGAAAAGGCGAGCGACTGATACGCCTTCTNTGNGGCGAAGGTGAGGACATTCTCGCCGGCGCGGTTGGTGAGGTGCACCAGCGAGCCGGCCGGCTGCGTCGTACTGAAGTAGATCAGGACTGAGTTCTGGCTGGNGCTGGCGTCGGGCGCCTGGGCCATGCCGGCGCTGCCGGCCGCAATGACCGTACNCCCGCTGATGGCGAACCCGGCGTCGAAATCGAGCGCGCCGTTCATCTGTTCCGTTGGGCCATGGACGATGATGACGCCGCCCGTCATGTCGATCTGGCCGTTGACGTCGACGCCGTCGCCCGCGGCGTCGATGACGATCGTCCCGCCATGTACGTCCAGGGTCAGGCCGCTGTCGCCGGCCACGTTGAGGCCATCGTCGCTGGAGACGACATGGATGTCGCCCGCCTCGATGAGCATGATGGCGCTCTCCAACCCTTCGACCGAGCGGGTGATATCGATCACGCCGCCCGTGATCGTCAGCGTACCGTCGGCGTGGATGCCGTCGTCGCCCGTGGCGATGGTGAACGTCCCCCGTTGATTTCGATCGACCCGTTNGCTGTGGATCGCGTCGTCGGCCGCGTCGATGGTGAAAGCGCCGCCGTCGAAGGTGACTCTGGCCTGGCCCTTGATGCCCTTGGCCGACGTGTCACCATCCAGGATGTTGGCGCTGCCGCCGCCCGAAGTGATGACGAAGTTGCCGGCGGCAATCCGCACGTCACCCTCGGCCGCGAGGCCATCGCCGCCGGCTGCAACCGTGACCGTACCCTGCTCGACCGTGATGTACCCCAGGCTGCCCGCATCGTCGTTGTCCGACTTCACCCCATCGCCCCCGGCGGTCACGGTGAGGTTGCCATCCTGGATGACCACGTAATCCTTGCCGCGGATGCCATCATCGACCGCGTCGACCGTGATCGCGCCGCCGGCGATGACCAGGCCGTCCTTGCTGGCAATGCCGTCGTTGTAATGACCGTGCACGGTCAGCGCACCGGCGCCCGTAATCGTCATGTCAGCCTTGCTGAAGAGGGCGGCATTCGGCTCTTTCGACGCCGGGTCGGGTAACACGTAGATTGTGCTGTCGGTCAGCGTATTCTGTGTGCCGTCAGCCAGTACGATTTCCACCGCGGCCGCGTGCGCAACATAAATTGGGGCGCTGGTGCGGCTGCGAATATCGACATCGTTCAGAATGAGGCGGACCAGTCCGTCGTCGACGGTATCGACAATGATCTGCCCATCCGTCAGACTGCCCTGCAAGTTGTAAGTGCCGGCCGCGTCGATCGTGACGATACTGCCGCTGGCGCTGGCGCCTTGACCGCCAACCGAAACCGAATTCCCATCCAGGGCGATCGGGACGCCAGCGCCGTGATCCGTGTCGGCGCTCGCAGCGTCGTCGCCTGCCGCGGGTCGGGTGGCTGTTGCCGTGGCGACCGCTACCGTTTCTGTGGCAGCGGCTGTGCCAGCGCCCGCCACCCCGCTGGTGGCGACTGCGCTGTCCGCGGCGGGTTGCCGTGGCCGGCGCGGTTGTATTTGCCGGGGTGATCGCACCGCTCTGGCAGGCCATCAGCAGCGACAGGGCCAGAACGCCGGCCACGATCGTCTCGATTCCTCGTTTGATCATTTCACTACTCCGTTTGATTCGACAACAGCCGCCGGCCACGTCACGGGAAGCCGATAGTGGTGGGTTGTACGGCATCCTGGCAGTTTGTCGGGCTGCCAGGATCGGCCCTCAGCGTTCCCATTCCAGGTCGGCCAGGAAGAGCGCACCGCTGGGCGTCTGATCGAAGCGCAGCGCGATCTCGGCGATGTCGCGCAGGTCGACGCCGGTGAAGCCAGCCAGTGGCAGGCGGATGGTGGTCAGCGGTACGCGGCCGGTGAAGTGACCGCCCGGCAAGACGGGATCGTCGCGCATGACACCTGGGGGAANACGCAGTGCCGGCTCAGCGGGCCGGGTGTGCAGTACGGCGCGCTGGCCGCTGCGGTCGGTCAACTGCACGCTGAAGGCCTGCGCCTGGCCGGCCGCATTGTACGGCGACGCCGGGTCTACGGCTGCGCGCAGGCTGAGGGTGGTGTAGCCGCTGAGGTCGCCGGCGCCCTCCGGCACGGTGAAGCGTAAGGCCCCGTCCGGTTTTTCCCACCACACTACGGCGTGCGCCGGCTGGCCGGGTAGGGTCTGCGTCGCGCCGGCAGGCCNGCTGCCGGGCAGCGACTGCGCGTTGTAGAAACCCTTGGGGCAGAAATGTGTGCTCACACCCTCCGCGGTGATTGCACCGCCCAGCCGGTTGGTGGTCAACTCCTCGGCCGTGGCCGGGACCAGCACGGTCTGGCGATCGGCCGCCGGCGCCAGATAGGCNNCACGCGCGGGCAGGCCGTACGGCTCGTCCGGCGCCGGCGCGGTCACGTCCAACCCCAGGCGCGCNNGGGCCGCGTCCACCGCCGCAGCGTCCCCAGCAAAGAGCGTGGTCAGGAAGTCGACGGTGTAGTCCACCAGCCAGGCGCGCTGCGTCGCCCCGTCCAGCAGCGGTTGGCAGTCGGGCCGGTCGCTGGCGCTGTGCGTCACCATGTCGCGCGGCAGGAGGGTGTTGAAGCCGTTGTGGTTGGCCCGCTCCAGCCAGACCGAGGTCGCCCATTGGGTTTGATCGGGGGCCAGCCGCGGCCNCTCGAAGAAGAACTGGCCGTCCTGGCTGGTCACGTCGCCGTCGCAGGCCGACTGGATCGTTGCCAGCGGCGCGCTGACGCTGGTCCACGGGTCGAGGAAGGTGGAGGCGCCGGCGATGAGCAGCACGCCGGCCGCCGGCCCGTAACCGCGACGAGCCAGCAACTCGGGACTGTTGGCCAGGCCGACCGCGGCCTCGCCGCCGCGNNAGTGGCCAAGCAGCGCCAGGCGACTCAGATCGGCGCGCTGGGCCAACTCGACGCCGAACGCATTGGCGCCGCCGGCGTTGGCCGTGGCCAGGGCCTGCAAGTGCCCATCCAGCACCTGGGTCAGCCGTTCACCGGGCGTCGGTTCGCCAAAGCCAAAGGTGTGTTCAGCGTTGAAGTTGGGGACCAGGGCCACGTAGCCCTGCGCCGCCAGCGCCTCGGCCAGATAGGCGAAGCCGCGGTAGTTGCGCTGCTCCAGCGCGGCGTCGCACGGCCANNCACCCATTTCGTCCACGGGGCAGCCGGGATGCGTGCCATGGATGATCACCACAACCGGGAAAGGACCCTCGCCCGCCGCGGGNNCGGCAATCAGGCCGTTCAGCCGCACCGGCATGTGGCGGAAGCGGCTGTCCTNCGGAAAGCGCGCCTGGGTCACCGTGATTTCGCCCAGGTCGTACTCGACGGCGGCCGGCGCCGGGGCCGGTGGGGTCGTCGTGTCGGGAATTGGGGTCACCAGGGCCGAAGGTGACACGTAGGCGGCGGCCAGGAACAGCAGCAGGGCCGGCGCCAGGACTCTGGCAGCGAATTTGATCATGTCAGGGATTCCGATCCGTTCGAGTGTATGTGACAAACCGTGTGGTCCCAGTCGTTTCACCGGGTATCCGCCACACGGAGGCCTATTATACAGAACGTCGGCAGTTTTTAACAACTGCCGACGTGATACAACTGCCGGGCCGATCCCCGGTCCGTTTTTACGCCGTGCGGGACGAACCGCACCCGGTCAGGGAAAGACATGGCGGCCGGGTCGACGCCGTCCGCTGTACGCAATTGGACGCCGTCGGCCACGCCCCCGTGGCCCGCGGCCAGGGCTGCGGCGGCCGGCCTCCACGGCCGCGGCGAGGCTCTCCCCGTCGGCCAGCGCGGTAGAGGCCGCCGGCAAAGTCGATGGCGGCCGCGTCCTCCACGTTGCTGGTCATGCCCACGACGCAGGCCGTCACTGCCAACAGCGCATCGGCCAGCGCGTCGCTCCAGCAGGCGTTGAGCACCACGCAGCGCACGCTGCCCGGCGCGGCCAGCAGACGGGCCAACGCGACCGGGGCGATGGGCGTCGAACGTCCGGCCGCGTCCTCCAGGCAGAGCTGGCCCTGGTCGTCGCCGTGACCGGCGAAGTGTACGATGGCTGGCCGGCGGCGCAGCAGAGTATCCAGCAGGTCCTCGCTGCGTACGGCCCAGTGCTGGGCCAGGCTGAAGCGTGCGCCGTGACGCCCCTGACGCAGCGCGGCGTCGATGCGCCGCGCCTCCTGGTCCAGGCGCAGCCGCGGCGAGTCCGGGGGTTGGCGGCCAGGAAGAGCAGGGTGACGTCTGCCGCTGGCCCGGCCGGGGCGGGGCCAGCGGCGGCTTCCACGGACGGCGCGCCGAAGGTGTTGATGACTGTGGCTGTCCCCCGACTGAGCGTGGGCGGAGCCGATGTACTGGTCGCGGGCGGCCTGATAGACGCTGCCGCCCACCCTCATGCCGCGGTTGTCGAACTGAACCGCGGCCGCGACGGCCGGCCGCTGGGCCAGCTCAGCCAACTGTTCCTCGATGCGCTGAAGCTGGGCGGCTGGCCTCGGGGCTGCTCCAGGCGGTCAACACATCGGCGAAACGCTCCAGCTTGCCCGGCAGCGCGGCGCTGTTGGCGGCCAGCGCCTGCAAGAGCAGGCCGTGGAACGCGCCAGGCCGCGTCGTCCTGCACCAACCGACGCTGGAAGGCGGCCGCGCTGCTCGCCAGCAGGCGCTCCCGCAGCCAGGCGGCCTGGCGCTCATCGTGGCCGTGGAGCAGCGCGGCCAGGCCGGCGTCCAGCGCGCTTTGCGCGGCATCGACGCTGGCCACGCCCGCGGAAACTCGGCCGCGGCGACCTGCTCGGCGCAGGCGGCCACCAGACGGAAGGTCGCGCGGTCGGCGCGTGGGTCACCGTGCGGATGTAGTCCGCTTCCAGCTTATCGACCGCGTCGCGGATGGCGGCCGCGTAGGCTTTGGCCAGCGGGTCGGAGGGTCGTCCGCCCAGGGTGGGCCACAGCCCGGCCAGCCCCTCGGCCAGCCAGTTGACGCCGACCCCGCCGGCCGTGGCGATGAGGGTGGCCTGGCCGGTGAGGATGCCCATGCCGGCGAGCAGCGCGCCGGCCAGCAGTTTGTTGGTGTTGCTGCTCATGGTTGTAACTCCATCAGTTCCCGCCGCCAACGGCTACGTCACGGCGCCCCGTCAACGGGGCTAAAAACATGCTTGGCACATGTTAGCCCGTTTTCAACGGGCGCTGTTTTGTAACCGGGGACTTCACACCTGCACATGCACCGCAGGTGCAAGTGTCCCCGGCGTTGCCCGACGTTCACGCGCCTTTCATCCATGCCACGCTATCTGGTCATGCCGGGAGCACCGCATCGAACGAGAAGGCATTCACCATGGCGGCGATTGCGTCGTTCTCCACCTCTGTGGCGCAGTAAATCGAGCGCATGTCGTCCGCTCGCTCCAGGCGAGCGATCTGCCAATTCGCCTGGATTTCCGCGGNGGCGATGGGACGACGCACTTCTTTGTGGCGCAGCANGGAAAAGACCTCGTCAAGATCGATGGGATAGGCATCCAGGATCAGATACAGATCATAATAATCGCGGTAGCGCGNCCTTTGGCTGGCAGCCCGCACCTTCTCCGCGCAGATCTCGCGCAGGTCCATCGTATTTACCGTAAACTCATGCCCCCAGACGTTGGCGTATGGACGGGGGCAGGGTGGCAGCACCACGTTCTGCATCCGATCGATCTCTACCTTGATCGCCCCAGGCTGTTCCAGGACGCCGGCATACCAGAGCCGCTCGATCTTGATGGTGGCGCGCGACTCGTATTCCTTGCGGACCTGAAACAACTCGCCTGTGGTCAGAACCTCCCTGACGACGGCCAGGGTCACCGCCTGGTCCAGCGAGGTGAAGTCCAAATCCTCCGAGAAACGCTGTTGCAAAAGGTAGCAATGATGCAGCGCCGTGCCGCCCTTGAAGACCAGATCTGCACCCAGATCGGGCTNGGCGATCCGCTGCATGGCCAGGGTCAGGTGATAGTCCTTCTCGGCGATATCCAGGGGATAGCGCAGTTGTTTACGGTTGATCACCTGCAACTGCTGCCGGCTAATCGTCATGGACCGATCCTCCTCACTATCGCAAAGGCGCGTCCTCGCTCATCATCACGGGATCAACATAGAGCCGCCACCTGGCAGCGTAGTCGTCGCTTTCAGGCGTGGCGTGACTGACCGAGGTGGATGCTTCCGATCGCTGGCGCAGCCTGGTCGTGTCCATCCCTGCCTGATCCAGCAGATAGCCTCCAAGGCGCAGGGTTGTCAGGTTGGCCTGCAACAAGAAGGCGCGCAGCCGGTCGAAATCGATCTGGCGATGGTTCTCCGTCAGCTTCTCGACCACCAGGCNTGAGGCCGAGCGGCTGCGATGAAACTGCAGCAGGTCAACCAGCGCCTTCTCAGGGTAGGCCACGCGCACCTGTCGCTGGCTGAGCCCATCGTNTTGCCATCCAAAATAGTAGTCTTTCACCGTCTTGACGTAGCGATAGCGGATCCCTTCGATCACCACCGGCCCACGCTGCTGCACGGCTATCGACGTCACAGTGGCGGGCAACTGATCGTGCAGTCCCCAGTGCTGCAGAGCCACCTCGAAGGAGACGTAGGAATCGGGCACAATGATTTGGGCCACAGCCAGACGGGAGATGCTCAACGTTCCTAATGAACTCATGTCGGCGATCTGAAAGACACCGCGCTTGATACGCACCAACCAACCGGCATCCACCAGGGTTTTGACAAAGGTGCGCCTGCCCGCGGCGCTTTTGCCAGGCAGCAACGCGGCCAGATCGGCAAAGGTGACCACGCTGCCATGCGCCGCCAACGCCTGCTCCAGGAGTTGTAACTGAGCTTGATTTAGCACGGTTCGTTTCATATTATGATAATACCACATCTGCGTAATTAACACAATATGAAACAAACAACGATCGGCCTCCCAGCGTTCACGCGCCTTTCATCCATGCAACGTCTCCGCCAGGCGACGACCGCCGGGCGATGAATTCGCCCGGCTACACAACGGCGCCCCGTCAACGGGGCTTGTCGCCGCACACGCACGCCAGCCCGTTTCAACGGGCGCTGTTTTGTAGCCGGGGACTTCATTCCCCGGCGATCCCGGCGATCACGCGCCTTTCATCCATGCAACGTCTCCGCCGGGCGACGACCGCTGGGCGATGAATCGCCCGGCTACACAACGGCGCCCCGTCAACGGGGCTTGTCGGCAGACGAGCGTGTGTGCGTTTCAAGGGACGTTGTGACAAAGCTTGTCGCCGCACACGCACGCCAGCCCGTTTCAACGGGCGCTGTTTTGTAGCCGGGGAACTTCATTCCCCGGCGATCCCGGCGTTCACGCGCCGCCGCCAATTGCGCCGCCAACTGCGCCAGGCGCGGCGCCTCCGGCTCCAACGCCCGCGCCTGTTCGATGGCTGCCGCCGCCTCGTCCAGCCGGCCCAGCTCGATCAGCGTGCCGGCCTGGTTGCGCCGCCACATGGCAAAATCGGGCTGCAAACGATGGCACGCTCGAACGCGGCCAGCGCGGCTGTGGCGTCGCCGGCGCTGTCGTGCGCGTTGCCCAGGGTGTTGTAGTTGCTGGCGACGCGCTCACGCAGCGCATCCCAATCCAGCAATGCCGCGGCCTCGCTCTGCATGGCCAGCAGACGCTCGCCCAGGTCGACGACCGCGCCAGGCGGCCACGTCTGGCCGCTCGGCGTCGGCGGCCTGCAAGGCGGCCTGATACTCCTTCAACAACGACAGCAACGGCTCGCCTGCGGAAACGGCAAGGGCCGCGCCCTGACAAATTTGGCGGAACCTTTCCAGCCGGTTGCTCAGATACTTGACCGTGTCAGCGTCGCCTACCTCCTCGGCCTGTGAAATCAACGCTTCCACCGCCTCGATGAAGGGCCTTCCATCTCCGTCGGCACGGCCTGCCAGAAAGCGATCATCTGTTCATCGTTCTGGACCTGGACGAAGGCTTGCAGCAGAGCACCTATCGCCGTAGCCTGACCATCCTGGCTCAACCAGGCGGGCAGTTCGCCTAGACCGAGTTCCGCCCACATGGCGGCAAAGTCATCGCCGCACGCGTCTCGGATGCTGCGCACTACCTGCATTCCAACCTCCAGATACTGCCCTTGCTGATACTGCTCGAAAAGCATCACGGCTTCGGCAGCACAGCGCAGTGCTTCAGTCAAACGCCCGCCCCGATCTTCACCCGGCAAGCTCGCCAAATCACTGAGCAGCACCGCCCGGTTGTTCTGCGTCATCGCGTAGTCCAGCGGCGCCACCTCGGGTCGATAGTACAGCAGGGCGTCGTCGCAGGCGGCCAGGGCTTGCAGCAGCCGCGCCGCCGGTCTTCCCCGGCAGCGTGGCGATCTCGCTGAGCAGGTTGGCCCGGTTGTTCTGCGTACCCGCGTAGTCCAGCGGCGCCACCTCGGGTCGATAGTACAGCAGGGCGTCGTCGTAGGCGGCCAGGGCTTGCAGCAGCCGCGCCCGCCGGTCTTCCCCGGCAGCGTGGCGATCGCGCTGAGCAGGGTGGCCCGGTTGTTCTGCGTCATCGCGTAGTCCAGCGGCGCCACCTCGGGTCTTCTGTACAGCAGGGCGTCGTCGTAGGCGGCCAGGGCTTGCAGCAGCCGCGCCGCCGGTCTTCCCCGGCAGCGTGGCGATCGCGCTGAGCAGGGTGGCCCGGTTGTTCTGCGTACTCGCGTAGTCCAGCGGCGCCACCTCGGGTCTTGTGTACAGCAGGGCGTCGTCGTAGGCGGCCAGGGCTTGCAGCAGCCGCGCCGCCGGTCTTCCCCGGCAGCGTGGCGATCGCGCTGAGCAGGGTGGCCCGGTTGTTCTGCGTACTCGCGTAGTCCAGCGGCGCCACCTCGGGTCTTCTGTACAGCAGGGCGTCGTCGTAGGCGGCCAGGGCTTGCAGCAGCCGCGCCGCCGGTCTTCCCCGGCAGCGTGGCGATCTCGCTGAGCAGGTTGGCCCGGTTGTTCTGCGTACCCGCGTAGTCCAGCGGCGCCACCTCGGGTCTTGTGTACAGCAGGGCGTCGTCGTAGGCGGCCAGGGCTTGCAGCAGCCGCGCCGCCGGTCTTCCCCGGCAGCGTGGCGATCTCGCTGAGCAGGGTGGCCCGGTTGTTCTGCGTACTCGCGTAGTCCAGCGGCGCCACCTCGGGTCGATAGTACAGCAGGGCGTCGTCGCAGGCGACCAGGGCTTGCAGCAGCCGCCCCGCCGGTCTTCCCCGGCAGCGTGGCGATCTCGCTGAGCCGGTTGGCCCGGTTGTTCTGCGTCATCGCGTAGTCCAGCGGCGCCACCTCGGGTCGATAGTACAGCAGGGCGTCGTCGTAGGCGGCCAGGGCTTGCAGCAGCCGCGCCGCCGGTCTTCCCCGGCAGCGTGGCGATCTCGCTGAGCCGGTTGGCCCGGTTGTTCTGCGTCATCGCGTAGTCCAGCGGCGCCACCTCGGGTCGATAGTACAGCAGGGCGTCGTCGTAGGCGGCCAGGGCTTGCAGCAGCCGCGCCGCCGGTCTTCCCCGGCAGCGTGGCGATCTCGCTGAGCCGGTTGGCCCGGTTGTTCTGCGTCATCGCGTAGTCCAGCGGCGCCACCTCGGGTCTTCTGTACAGCAGGGCGTCGTCGTAGGCGGCCAGGGCTTGCAGCAGCCGCGCCGCCGGTCTTCCCCGGCAGCGTGGCGATCTCGCTGAGCCGGTTGGCCCGGTTGTTCTGCGTCATCGCGTAGTCCAGCGGCGCCACCTCGGGTCTTCTGTACAGCAGGGCGTCGTCGTAGGCGGCCAGGGCTTGCAGCAGCCGCGCCGCCGGTCTTCCCCGGCAGCGTGGCGATCTCGCTGAGCCGGTTGGCCCGGTTGTTCTGCGTCATCGCGTAGTCCAGCGGCGCCACCTCGGGTCGATAGTACAGCAGGGCGTCGTCGTAGGCGGCCAGGGCTTGCAGCAGCCGCGCCGCCGGTCTTCCCCGGCAGCGTGGCGATCGCGCTGAGCCGGTTGGCCCGGTTGTTCTGCGTCATCGCGTAGTCCAGCGGCGCCACCTCGGGTCGATAGTACAGCAGGGCGTCGTCGTAGGCGGCCAGGGCTTGCAGCAGCCGCGCCGCCGGTCTTCCCCGGCAGCGTGGCGATCGCGCTGAGCAGGTTGGCCCGGTTGTTCTGCGTCATCGCGTAGTCCAGCGGCGCCACCTCGGGTCGATAGTACAGCAGGGCGTCGTCGTAGGCGGCCAGGGCTTGCAGCAGCCGCGCCGCCGGTCTTCCCCGGCAGCGTGGCGATCTCGCTGAGCCGGTTGGCCCGGTGCCCATAGGCGTGCCAGCGTGGCGGGCCCGGCCCGCCCGGCCTGCGCCGCGGCCAGCAGCCGCTCTGACCACTCGCCGGCCTCGCGCGTCAGGCCGAACTGGGCGTGCAGGTTGGCGCAGTTGGCCGCGATATCCAGCGCCAGCTCCAGGTCGTTCACCACCGCCCACTCGAAGGCGTGACGCAACTGCGGCAGCGCCGGCAGCATCTGGTAGTAGCGCTGCTCGTCGTCGGCCGTCCGCATGGCGTCGCGGTAGGCGCGGGCGTGGGCCGCGGCTGCCGCGTCGCGTTCCCCGCGTCGCGCAGCAGCGCCGCGCCGAAGGCGCAGCAGGCCGTGCTGCCGCCACACGCCCCCGCCCAGCCGGTCCAGCAGCGCGGCGTTGGCGAAGCCGGTCAGCGTCTCGAAGGCGCTCTCCGCGTCGCAGCCCCAGGCCGCCGCGGCCAGCGCTGTCGAACTCGGCCTCCGGCGCAAACGCGGCCAGGCTGCGCAGGCGGCGGCGGCTCTCGTCGTCGGGCAGCGCGTCGTAGCTGAAGAGGATCACCCCTTGACGTTGTGGCCCGGGTCGTCGGCCCCCAGGTTGAGCCGCTCCACCTCGCCCCGGCCCAGCGCGGCCATCAGCCGCCGCGTCGGCGCCCAGTCGGCCGCGCGGTCGCCGTAGCGACGCAGCACCCCAGCGCCACGTCCAGCCCCAGCGCGTGGCGGCCGACCGCCGTCAGCAGGTCGCCGGCCCAGCCGTCGCCGGCCGCGTCCCCGCCGGCCGCCAGCCCAGGCGCAGCTCGAAGAGGGCCAGCGCCTCATCTTCGCTCAGCAGCCCCACCTCCACCAGCCCGCCGCCCAGGTTGCCGGCCAGCTCGCGCTGGCGGGTGGTGACGACCAGGTGGCTGCCGGCCGGCAGCGCCGCGCGCAGCGGTTGGATGGCGCTTTGCGACCAGACGTTGTCCAGCACCACCAGCAGCCGCGGGTGCTCGGCCAGCAGGCTGCGCACCGCCTCCGGCTCGAAGACGAAGAGCTGGTTCAGATTGTCGGGCAGGCCGAAGAAGCCGGTGGCGTAGCCGGCCCACTGCCGCAGTATCGACTGCGCCTGCTCCGGGCTGCGGAAATCCGGCCCCAGCGCCTGCCAGATCACGCCGTCGGGGTAGCGTCCCTCCTCCGCCAGTTGCAACGCCAGCAGGTGCGCCAGGGTGGTCTTGCCCACGCCGGGCGCACCCTGCACGGCCAGCGCCTGGGCCCTGGCAGCCTGGCCGGTGATGGCCACGCTCTGCCGCGCGCCAGTTCGTCCCGCACGGCCTGCATCTCCGCAGCGCGGCACCGCGTCGCGCTCCAGGGGCGGCGGCGTTGGCTTGAGCCAGCGGCGCTCCAGGTTGGAGAGGAAGAGGTTGTTGACCACCGTGGCCGTCCCCCGGTTTCGGCGTGGGCGGAGAAGAGGTACTGGTCGCGGCCGGCCTGATAGAGGTCGCCGGTGACGTGGGGAGGGGGAGATGGGGGAGGGAGGGAGGGGGAGGTGGGCGCGTGGCCGCGCAGGCGGCGCAGCAGCGTGGCGCGCAGCCAGGCGTTCGCGCACCTCCGCCGGTGTATCTACCGGCGTTTGGGCCAGCACGGCCTCCAGCACCTGCTGCGCCTCGTAGGGCTGGAGCAGGTGCTTCTCCTGAAGGAACAGCGCCTCGGCGGCCGCATCGTCCTCAGCCTCTATAAAGCCAGCACCGCCTGCATCACCGGTGGCAGTTCGGCGGCTTGTTGCGCGGCCTGGTGGATCCGGCGGAAGCCTTCCAGCCGGGCCGCAGGCGCGACCGTGTTGCTGTCGCCGGACTCCTCGGCTTGTGCGATGATGGCTTCCACGGCAGTCATCAGCGGCTCTTCCAGCCCGCCGGCACGGCCTGCCAGAAGGCCATCATCTGTTCAGAATCTTCGACTGCGGCAAATGCCTGGATCCGCGCGGCCATGGTGGCGCCGGCCAGGTTTTCCGCGTTGGCCGCGGCGAAGGCTTGCAGGTCGGCGGCCAGGGCGGGATCGCGCTGCACGGCGGCTTCCAGGCTGGCGGGGTCAGTCACGCCGGCCGCGGCCAGGCGCACTTGCAGGTCGTCGGGTAAGCGGTGCGTCGATGGGGCGTCGTTGGGCATGGGCGTTGCTCCTGTGGAACTTATCGGGACTGCCTGGGCGGATGATCTGGTAACTGCTCAGCCAGCCGTTCAGAAACCGGGATTTTTCTCGTGCGAGCATGGTTCTTGTCCATCTAACGGCCTTCCAGCGTGCCATGACCCTGGTCTGCGAGACAAAAACCCGGTTTTTCTTGAGCCAGCCTGAGTGGTTACGCCGGCTCAATAGTGATAGCGCGCCTGAAGAAAAACGCTCCGGTCGTGGCAGACCAGATAAACGATGCGATGTTCCATCGTCAACCTCCNGGACAGGCCGGCCGCCAGATATTTCAACGGTTCCGGCTTGCCGATCCCGGTGAACGGGTCGCGGAGGACGGCTTCGACGAGGGCCAGNNCGCGCAGGGCGGTCTTGCGGTCGGTCTCGACCCAGCAGCGCAGGTCCTCGCAAAACTCCGGTTCGAAGACTGCCATCCGTCCTTGCGGGCCTTCAGACAGCTCAGGCTTNNCGGCGCCAAGCCCCACCTCGCGACGCAGTTCATCTACCGATTGCGGTTCGGTCGTACGCGCCTGGGCGCGCGAACGCGGCCAGGAGGCGCCCGCGTTCGCCGGAGACCGGAGCAGATGGGCCGTTTCCATCAAACTGGCAAGCTCACTGGCCGCGATCAGCGCCACATCCTCGCGGCCGCGGCGCTGAATCAGGATGACCTCGCGATCGGCTTCGGCCCGATTGCACAGGGCCGCAAAAGACGCCCGCGCTTTGGAGTAGGTTGTCTGGAAAGTCATACGGTTCACCTCAGCCGGTGTTGTACAGAAACACGGTACAACCGCTTGCCGAAGATGTCAAGTTTCATCGGCGCCGCGCGGCGATCGTCTGCATCTGATCGAACTTTGTTTCGCTGGCTCGAACTTGCACCTGTTGCAGCGCGGGCGGTGTGGGCGTGCACGGGGCCGTGCTGCCGCCAACGGCGTGCAGGGGACAGACCCTCAGGCGGCAGGCGTACTGACGGTCGGGGGTGGTGCGCCGCGGCGCCCGCTTGCAGCGCCGTCAGCGCCGCCTGGGCGAAGCGCGTCGCCCACTGTGCGTCGTCGCCCCGGTCTGCGGCGCGGCGGCCACGCCGGCGTCACGGCCCCGGTTCAGGATGCCCGGCGTGGCCAGAACCGCGCGGCAGGCCCGCGCCAGAGCAGCAGGAGGGTGAACGCCCGCGGTGCGACCGTTGCCCGCGTGGAACGGGTGGATCGCCGCCAGGCGCTGGTGGAACAGGGCCGCGGATGACTGGATGCACCCCCGCCGCGACCTCGCCGTTGACCCAGGCCAGCAGCTCGTCGAGCAGCGGTCCGACTGCGCGGTCCGGGGAACTGCCCCAGCGACGACCCGTCGCACGCCATGCCCTGGCCCAGCCCACACCGGTCCAGGGCCAACACCGCGCGGCCGCGTCCAGTCGTCGGGCTGCTGCCAGTCGCCGCGGCGCGCGCGGCCGGCCCAGTAGTCGTATGCGGTCCCGGCCAGCAGCAGCCGGTTGATGTGACACAGCAGGTCGAGGTCGATCGCGAGGTCGGGCTGGCGCGCCAGGTACTCGATCCAGTCCATGGCCTCGCTGGTGTTGCCCATCGCCGAGGCGGCCCGCGCCGCTGACGCTGCGTCGACGGTCTCCCCGGGGTCGGCGCTGTCGGCCCAGAAGGCTTCGACCAGCGCCCGCGCGGCCGGCGACGACAGCGGGTTGTCCGCGTGAGGGTCGGCGTGATGGGGCGCCGCGGCCGGCGCCGGCCGCGGCTGCCGATCATCCCCGGCGGGGCCGCGGTCGGGCCGGGTCAGCGCCGCGCGCAGGTGGTCGATCGCGGCCAGCGTCGCGACCAGTTCGGGCGACAGCGTCACCTCCGCCCACGGCGTCGTGACCGTACGCGGGTGAGTGGGCGCCTCTTCCGTCAGTTCCAGGACCAGCGCCTGCACCGCGGCGCGGGTGGTCAGCCAGACGCCATGGCGCTTGTGGGCCGGCAGCCGCCCGGCGCGGCGTAACACAGCAGGCTGGAGCGGTCCAGGTGATGACCCATGGCTGCGGCCAGGGCGGCGGCCTCGGGCAGCGTGACCATCTCGTGCCGCGCGTCGTATGTGTCCATCGTTGGGTTCTCCCCCTCATCGGGCCACGGTCCATGCATGACGCCGGGTAATCGTAAGGCGGTCTGCCCGCCTGGTGCGCCGCCGGCCTGGCCGGTGGTGTAATCCTGCGCCCGTACAGGGGCAGTGCAGGTGCATGATCTAACCCGGTAACGTTGGGCGGCGCGTCCGCGGCGAGCCGCTCCTCCAGCGCATCGAACTCCTCGCGCGTCAGCCCGAAGAGCAGGTCGTCGTAGTAGCGGCCGGCGGTGTAGACGCTGCGGCGGATCCGCCCCTCCGGTTGACAGCCCAGGCGCAGGGCGTGATCGATCATCGGCTGGTTGCTCTCCAGGCAGCGGATGTTGTATTTCTGGAAGCGCAGCCNGTGAAAGGCGTAGCGCAGCACGATCAGCTTGGCCTCGAAGCCGTAGCCGCGACCGCGAAAAACATGGTAGATCGCGTNGCCGGTCTCGAAGGTGCCGTTGCGCTGGTCCATGGAGTGGATGTTGATGCCGCCCACCAGTTCGCCCTCCAGCGTCTCGATGGAGAACATGATGCGCTCCTGGCGGTGGCCAAAGTCGGCGTAACGGTCGGCAAAGGCCAGCGCGTCCTGCTCCGACTTGGGCAGGTCCATGCCGGAATTGAGCAGGCGCACCGCCTCACTGTCCGATTGTTCCTCGGCCAGCCAGCGCGCCGCGTCGGTTTTGTGCATGGGTCGCAAACGGATACGCTGGCCCTGCCAGAAATATGGCTCTGTCACGTGCAGACTCCTGATACGAACCCTGACCTGATCGCGTCATAGCCTACCGCATTTTTATGACCTTGTCTAAATTCGACCAGGCCACGAGCGGCGCGGCGGTGCGCGAATTGCCAGAGGCTTGTGGTATGATTTGGCAAATGTATGAACTTCGTTATAATTAAACCATAACTCCTCGTTTTAGAGCCTATCCGAATAATCCAGCCCACACGCCAGGATGCTGTCATGTAGCGGCGGTGCGGACAGGCCCTTAATGCTTCGCACGCGACATTGACCCGGGCGCAGCCCGTTTTCTGATTTCCAATATCTGGTTTTGAAGCAGTGGCGCTTCGTCTGAGAGCCAACGAGCGCACACCGACCCGTGGGTGTGGGCGTACAGCCGTGAGCGCGTGTTTTCGCGCGTCGTCGGACCTTGGATCGATCGAGACCAGGAGGAATCTATGTAACCACAAGCCTTCACCACCCATTCGATAGCCAACGATGATTGCAGAGATCTTTCTATTTCTGCCGCCCTTCCCCACGTAAAGGAGTGAAAACCATGAAAAAGCTCTTTCTGATGGTAATCATCGTCCTGACGCTTCTGCTGAGTGCCGCATGCGCCTCAGCAGGCCGCGGCCCGGCCGCGGAGCAACCCCAGGCGCCTGCCGCACAGCAGACGCAGCAACCTGCGGAAGCGCCCGCAGCAACCACCACCCGGACGGCCGTTATCGGCTACACCGCCTCCAACACGGGCAAACTACAGGTCGAATCGGTACGTCAGAAGAACGGNGCCGACCTGTGGATTCAGCAGGTCAACGACGCCGGCGGGATCAAGCTATCCGATGGCTCTATGCTGAAGTTCTCCACCAAGTCTTACGACGACGAATCGAACAACGACCGCATTCAGGAGCTGTACACCAAACTGGCCACCGACGACAAGGCGGACTTTCTGATCAGCCCCTATTCCAGCGGTTTGACCGCCTCGGCCTCGGTCATCGCCGAACAGTATGGCAAGCCGATGATTACGACGGGCGCCGCCTCCGACAGCAACTATGAGCAGGGCTACACGCTGGTTTATCAGGCCTACACGCCGGCCAGCCACTACCTCACCGGCGCGATCGACATGCTGATGGCCAATGCGCCTGACATCAAGAGGATCGTCATCGTACACGAGAACGACAAGTTCTCCACCGATGTTTCCACCGCGCTCAAGGACTACGCCGAGGCGAAGGGCTTCGAGGTGGCGTTGTTCNNAGAAGGCTATGACTCGGGCACCACCGACTTTGCCCCCTTCATCAACAAGATCCAGCAGGCGGCGCCCCAGGCGATTCTGGGCGGCGGCCACTTCCAGGACGGCAGCACCTTCGCCCGTCAGCTCTCCGAAAAGGGGATCGATGTGCCTTACGTGGCGCTGCTGGTCGCCCCGCCCGAGCCTAAATTTGCCGAATTGGGCGATGCCGCGGTTGGCATCATCGGCCCCAGCCAGTGGGAGCCTCAGGCCTCCTACAGTCCCACCTCGGCCGAGGCGGCCGGCCTGGCCTACTTTGGACCGACCGTACAGGAGTTCGTGGACGCCTACACGGCCGCCTACAACGAGGAACCCTCCTACCACGCNGCCGGCGGCTATGCGGCCGGTCTGATCCTGCAAAACGCGCTGGAACGTGCCGGCTCGGTCGATGCTGCGGCCGTCAAACAGGCGCTGGATGCCACCAACATCCTGACCTTCTTCGGTCACTTCCGGTTCAACACGACGCCGGATGCCCATGGTCTGCAAGAGGGCCACGAGATGGTCTATGTGCAGTGGCAGAAGGACGCCGATGGCAAACTGGTCAAGCAGATCGTCTGGCCGGCCGAAGCGGTCAGCGCCAAACTGATCACGCGCTAACGGGGTCACTCGGTACAGAAACCGGGTTTTCCAGAAAACCCGGTTTCTCTCACGGAAACCATCTCCCAGAAGCCGGGTTTTCCCCGTCGGGCAACGGTTTCTGGGCTGTTCCAGAAAGACCCGGCTTCTCTTACGGCGTCACCTTGTCTGCCTGTCGGCCTACCCCCGTTCACCCATCCCAGGAGTCTCTGAATGACCGAAACTCTGCTGGCTTCCTTGATCGATGGACTGTTGATCGGCGTGGTCTATGGCATCGCGGCCATNGGGGCCACGCTGATCTTCGGCGTAATGAATGTCATCAACCTGGCCCACGGCCCAATCATTGCCTTGGGCATGTTCGGGGTGTACCTGCTGTTCACCAACCTGGGCNNCAACCCCTACGTGGCGCTCATTCCTACGGGCCTCATGGGCCTGTTGTTGGGCGTTATGATCTACTTCGTGGCGGTCAATCGGGTCATCGACGCGCCGCACCTCTCCAGCCTGCTGGCGACCTTTTCGGTAAATATGATCATCATCGGCCTGGGCACGGCGATCTTCACCACCACCTTCCGCAATGTGGACTTCAGCCTGGGCACACTCACCATCGGTTCGGTCACCGTGCCGCTCACGCGTGTGCTCTCGGCGCTGGTTGCCCTGCTGGTGGTCGCCGCCCTGTACCTGTTTTTGCAACGCTCACGCCTGGGCAAGTACGTGCGCGCCGTGGCCAACAACCGCACCTCGGCCGGGCTGATGGGCATCCCCTCCACCCGCGTGCTGGCCTTCAGCTTCGGCCTGGGCACCGCGCTGGCCACGGTCGCCGGCGGGCTGATCGCCATCTCCCTGCCCTTCACGATCCTCTCCGGCGGTGTGTATGAGCTGAAGAGCTTCGTGATTGTGGTGTTGGGCGGGTTGGGCAACCCCGTGGGCGCACTGATCGGTGGCCTGATCCTGGGCCTGATCGAGGGCGTGGTGCCGGTGTTCATGAAGACCACCTGGGTGCCGGTGCTGGAGTACGTGCTCTTCGTGCTCATTCTGCTGGTACGTCCGCAAGGGCTGCTGGGAGCGAAAAATGAAACCGTGGCGCAACCCTGGTCTCTGGATCGCCTTAGCGATAGTCCTGGTCATCGCGGTCATCCCGGCCATCACCGGCAGCNNGCCAGCACGCGAAACGATCTTCAATGTATTGCTGTCGATCGGTCTGGCCTCCAGCTTAAACATCCTGCTCGGCTATACCGGCTATGTCAGCTTCGGTCACATCGTCTTCTTCGGCCTGGGCGGTTACGCTGGCTTCTACCTGATCGACGAGGCGGGGTGGAACCTGCTGCCCGCCACGCTGGTCGGCGGCCTGACCTCGGGGCTGCTGGCCCTGCTGCTGGGCCTGGCCATCCTGCGGCTACGCGGCGCCTACTTTGCCCTGGCCACCATCGGCATCAACGAGGCGATGAAGGCGCTGGTGATCAACCTGCAGTTCCTGGGCGGCCCGACCGGCATNGGGCTCAACTTCCAGGTCTATCGCCAGTACGGCGGCCCCGGCCAGATGCTGTGGATCGTCTACACCGGGGTGGCAGTGATCGCGGTGTTGGCGGTGGCGCTCAGCTTCTTCGTCAANAAATCGAAGTTCGGTCTGGGGCTGATGGCGATCCGCGAGGATGAGGACGCGGCCGAGGTGATGGGTGTGGTGGCGCCGCGCGCTAAGACCTACGCCTACGTGCTCTCCGCCATCTTCCCCGGTATGCTGGGGGTGCTGTTTTTCTTCAAACAGGGTGTGATCGAGCCGGGCAGCGCCTTCCGCCTGCACATGTCCATCGAACTGCTGGTCATGGTCATGCTGGGCGGCGCGGGCACCGTTCTGGGGCCGATCCTGGGCGCGGGCGTCTATCAGATCCTGCGGGTCAGCCTGTTGACCAGCAGCGTGCAACTCTTCGGCCTGCGCATTCGCGACGTCCAGTTGGCCGTGGCCGGCATGTTGCTGCTGCTGATCATCCTGTTCATCCCGACGGGCGCCGTCGGCTGGCTGCGCCGCCGGTCGAGCTTCTTGCGGAGGGTGCTCGAATGATCCTGCAAGTCAAAGGCGTGACCAAAACTTTTGGCGGGCTGACGGCGGTCAGCAATGTCAGCTTCGACCTGCCGGAAGGGCAGATCCTGGGGCTGATCGGCCCCAACGGCNNGGGTAAAACCACGCTGTTCAACTGTATCAACAGCGTGTACCCGGCCACCAAGGGGACCGTCACCTTTCGCGGTCAGGTGATCAACGGCCTGCCCACCTACAAGGTCGCTCACCTGGGCCTGGCGCGCACCCACCAGATCGTGCGGCCGCTCAANCGAGCGACGGTGCGCGAGAACGTCATGACGGGCGCNCTGCTTTGGCCGTCACAACCACCACCTGGCCGACGCAGCCCGCATCGCCGACGACGTGTTGGCCTTCGTGGGCTGGCCCGCGCGTCCATGCTGGCCAGCAGCTTGAACGTCGCGCAGAAGAAGCGGCTGGAGATGNNGCGCGCCCTGGCGGCCCAGCCCTACCTCCTGCTGCTGGACGAGGTGCTGGCCGGCCTGAACCCCACCGAGGTCAGCAGCATGGTGGAGACCATCCGCCAGATCCGTGACCAGGGCATCACGATCATCATGATCGAGCACATCATGCACGCGATCATGAACCTCTCCGACCGTGTGATCGTGCTGAACTACGGCGAACTGATTGCCGAGGGCACGCCGGCAGAGGTGTCGCAGAACGAGTTGGTCATCCAGGCCTACCTGGTGACCCCGAACTGGCCGAGCAGTTGCTGGAAATGGAGCGTGGATGATATGGCTCTTCTCGAAATACGCGATGTGTCCTCGGGCTACGGCGAGTTGCAGATCATCTGGGGCGTCAGTTTACAGGTCGAGCAGGGCCAGCTGACGGCGCTGGTAGGCTCCAACGGCGTGGGCAAGACCACGTTGCTGCGCACGGTGGTTGGCCAGATCAAGCCCTGGCGCGGTCAGGTGTTGTTCGACGGCCAGGATGTGAGCCGGTTGCCCTCCTACAAAAAGGCGGAGATGGGCCTGATCCTGGTGCCAGAGGGTCGCCAGCTCTTCACCGATATGACGGTGCGCGAGAACCTGGAGATGGGCGCCACCCCAAGCGTNGGCCGGGCCAGGATGGGGCAGAACATGGCGCGTCTTCACGCTCTTCCCCGGCTCAAGGAGCGCGCGGCGCAAAAGGCTGGCACCATGAGCGGCGGCGAGCAGCAGATGCTGGCCGTGGCGCGGCATCATGTCCGGCTCAAGGTGCTGATGATCGACGAGCTGTCGTTGGGCCTGGCCCCTGTGCTGACGCTGGACCTGTTTCAGTCGCTGCGCAAGCTGCGCAACGAGGGCATCACCATCCTGCTGGTGGAGCAGAACGTGCGCATGGCCCTCAAGGTCAGCGACTACGCCTTCGTGCTCAGCGAGGGCAAGATGGAACTGCACGGCCCCTCGCCAGGTGGAGCAGAACGAGGCGGTACGCGCGACCTATCTGGGGATCTAGACGTTTCCACGGACACAGCCGCACCGGCCGCCGTCGATAAGCACAAGGCCTCCAAGGGATCAGCCCCTGGAGGCCTTGTGGTTGTAGGGCCTTTGTCGATCTGCCAGCCATAAGAACATCCTCCGATCAAAGATACTGTGGTGTAACCGATATGTCAGCACGTGGGGTGATTTTTGGTTGGCGCCAGAATCGCACTTGATCAAACCGTCGAAATGCTGTAAACTGTCACTGAAAAGAGCGGCCGAATACTGCCCGTCGGGTGGATGCCCTGATGCAGGGCTAGGCCGTGCCCCCTATCCACGGGGGCATTTTCATTTCTCGGCCACTCCACGCACCACACCCAGGCGCAGTTGCTCCTCCAGCAGGCTGCGCATGTCAGGTTGGCCTTCCAGGGCAGCGCGGACGAAACCACACACGGCATCAGCCAAACGGATCAGAACATCAGTCTCATCTCTTGCACCCCTCACCTTCTTCACGGGAACGCCCAAACGACGTAGCCGTAGTCCGACCTCGCGTTCTTCGCGGTGCGGCAAGCCGTCGATCAAGACGGCGGCCTGAAATTCACTGCTCTCCACGAGGCGAAGTGATTCAGTAATCGCCCGCACTGTCTCTTCCAGATANNGTTCACATGGCCGTGAGACACCGAATAATCGGCCCTGGGTATCTTGACCGGTTTCATCGACGTAACAGAAGAGCTTGTGGGTCAAAGGTGAGATCTCCGATGGATGCCGGCGCCGGATGTAGCCCAGGATTGATCTTCGCGCAGCCGGGCAGCGGGTTCCAGGTCGACTCGGTCCATGCGCTGGCGGTGCTGGCGCGCATGGCATCGTCTGGAAATTGGACTTGACTTCGCGCTGGAACTCCAATATAATATGACTATCAAACCCCCTGTCCCTTTGGGAGCAGGCCGCGAGACCGTACTCACAGAGTACGGTCTCTGCATATGTAACGAAGAATACGCATGGGAACCTGGGTATACATCGATGGGTTTAATCTGTACTATGGGGCAGTCAAGGACACGCCTTACAAGTAGAGCCTATCAGAATCGTGCGCGTGGAGCTTGGGCTTCCCGTGGGTGTCCTCAACCCGCACAAGCATCCGACCAGTCGGGTGTTGGTGCATCATGCCTCATTTGTCCGGCAAATTCGGCAGGGCGTGCTGGCTGCCAGCCAGTTTCCTGACGTGCTGACCGACACCCACGGCGAATTTCGCAAGCCGGCGAGTTGGTGATGGTCGATCTGGCAACGAGCACCGTCTCGTCTTCGCAGGTGTAGAGACCCAGCCGGCCCCACCGCGCGCGCGCTTGGTCGATACCGTGTGCTGGGGCTGATCTTTGCGCAGCCGGGCAGCGGGCGCCAGGTCGACTCGTTCCATGCGATGGCGGTGCTGGCGCTCATGGGGTCATGTGGCGTTCGGCGGCGGATTGCTCACTGTTGCCTCAAGCGCATCCAGGGTACTGGTCCATGCAGCCGGGAAGTCGACATCCATTGTCGGAACCAGATAGCTCAGTCGCAGCTTCCAGTCCTGTTCAAACTCTTTACGACGTCCTTCCAGATAGGCCGCGTTGAACGCGCTCATCTTCAAGCCCTTCGCTCTGAATTTCGCAGGCAACAACTGCGCAACGGTTGGCAGAGAAACCCCGGCCTTGACTAGCTGATGAATGTCGTACAGATCACGTGAGATGGCAAAACGTCGTTGACCACCTACAGCACGCAGCTTCTCCGCCAGGATCTCCTCCAGCGAGTAACAAGGTATCGTGGATGCCACAACTTGCTCGACATCCGTGTAGGGATGGATCAGTTGCCTGGGCGCCGAGGGCAACAGCAATCGTTCATCGCGGGTAATGTCGATGCGCAGTGAACGCGGCCCGCCTGCCCAGCGAAGCGGCCCGCGCCAATAGACCCGCGCTTGAAACGACTCGCTGCCGTAGTCATCCTGGATCGTCTCTACACGGGGCGGCGTAACGTCGAAAGTCGGTCCATCGTGATCCAGTGACCAGTGTGCAGCCGCGTTTATCCATGCTGTCAACTGATCGGGAGTGAGATACGTCGTAGCCGTGAAGTCGATATCTTCGGAAAAACGGTAATCGGCAAAATAGCACTTGCGCAAGCAGGTGCCGCCCTTGAAACGAACCCTATCTCCCAGCAGGCCGCTGTTCAGCAAACCGGCCAGGAACCAGCCCAAACTGTAGTCGAGATCGACCACCATCGGATCGACGCGCCATTGCGCAGNCGNCCGGCGTAGTTCAGCTTCGGTGATCATAAGCGCCCTTCACCGCGACATTGACGCGCAGATTCCACTGCGGCGCCGAGATACTGTCAGGACTGGCGCCAGGCTCAAGCAGCGACATGCCCTGGCTGATCCATCCTTGCCAGCGNNCCAGCCGCTGTGTCTGTTCCGGTATGGGCAAATGTAGCGTCTCTATCAGATACCCCAGGCGTTTGACCACCGCGCCGCCGCCCCAGCGCTGCAAGTAATCGTCCAGACGCAGCCAATCTACATCAGCGTAGTGACCGGACAACGCCTGGGCCAACTGCATGATGCCGCCGCAAAGATCGGGGCGGGCAGCAGCATCCAGCAGGGTCTTCTCGCGGTCGGTGACAGTGATCGACTTGCCGTCAACTGTGCGCTGCACGGCGCCGAAGAAGCGTGCTTCTGGCAAGGTGACAAAACGGAAGTGCATGCCCAACACTTGTAGCGCTGCTTTGCGTTGCGTGGTCTGCACGAAGACAACTTGCGACACCTGCTCGGTCATGCCCCAATAGTGCAGCGNCGACCAATAGGCTACGGCCGAGGGCTTAACCAGTTTGCTGGCGATCACCAGGCTGCTCTCTGTCCAGAGCCGCTCCGGGCCGGCCTCCAACGGGATGATCAGGTACAGGCCGCGTTGCAGCCGCTGCAGCCAACCCTTCTTCACCAGCCGGCTGAGGGTGTTGGCCGCGTAGGCTGCGTCGCCTAAGCTCTTGCGCCTGGGNNCCGTAGTGAAGATCGTGTGGCCATCTGCCGACAACTGCGCCAACAAGGCAGCCTCTTGCGCACCCAGTTGGTTGATATTGTGTGTCATAGAACTCATCCGAATTGGTTAGTTTCTCGACGCATTATATCACACCAGGTCGACTCGGTCCATTCGCTGGTGAGCGCTCCAGGTGCCGGGCACTTGGGTTGACCGTTCAAGTCATCCTCGACGCGACGACCAGCCACAGTGAATGCCCAAGTGCCCGGCACCGGAAAGCCGGGCAGTGGGTTCCAGGTCGACTCGGTCCATGCGATGGCGGCGTTGGCGCTCATGGGGTGACGGGCATCCGGCGCCCTGACCGATGCGCCTCCGTCCAGAAGTTCGACTTCTCAGAGAAGTCGAACTTCTTCCGTGCTGGCGCCCAGGGCTGATCTTCATGCAGCCGGCCAGCGGGTTCCAGGTCGACTCGGTCCATGCGATGGCGGCGTTGGCGCTCATGGGGTGCCGGGCATCCGGCGCCCTGACCGATGCGCCTCCGTCCAGAAGTTCGACTTCTCTGAGAAGTCGAACTTCTTCCGTGCTGGCGCCCAGGGCTGATCTTTGCGCAGCCGGCCAGCGGGTGCCAGGTCGACTCGGTCCATGCGATGGCGGCGTTAACGCTCATGGCGTCGCTTGGCGGCCGGCGTTGAAGGGTGAAAGCGGCATCTCATCCCATGTCCGCCCTTCCAGCGATCGGCCGGCGCGTTTCTTGCGCACGCCGCCCCAATGCTTGAAGAAGAAGGGCACGCCCGCGGCCACGCACTGATCGCGTACATCGGTGACCCACGCAGCGTCCAGCGGCCGCGNCCNCGGCCCCGACTCGCCGCCCAGAATGACCCAGTCGATGCCGGCTAGGTTCAGCCCCGGCAGCGGCCCCAGCAGCGGCTCCAGCGACAGAAACTTGATATGCGCATGGGTGGCGCGCAGATGGTCGATGCGAAAGGTGTAGTCCTGCCGCTCGACGCTAACCCNCATCCAGACGTTGGCTGGCCAGTCGATCTCGCCGTCCAGCGCCAGCAGCCGTTCCGAGCGTTTGGTGAGTACCTGGAAGGTGTGCCAGTGGGCCTGGCGCATAATGTCAAAGACCTGGAGCACGAAATCCAGCGGCACATCGCGGTGGAAGAGGTCGCTCATGGAGTTGACGAAGATCATCTGCGGCTTCTTCCAGCCCAGCGGTGCCGGCAGCACATGCTCGTGCAGTGTCAACTGAAAGCCGTTGGCGTAGTTGGGCTGGCCCATAGCCTTAAGACGCTTCGCCATGCGCTCAGCATAGCAATGCTTACAACCAGGGCTGATCTCCGCGCAGCNCGCCAGCGGGCGCCAGGTCGACTCGGTCCATTCGATGGCGGTGCTGGCGCGCATGGGATAACGTGGCATCCGGCGCCGTTGCCACGGTTAGCCTGCCCAGAAGTTCAACTTTTCAGAGAAGTCGAACTTCTTCGATCGGTTAGCTCATATGTGGTTAGGCTTTTTGACGATAGTTCTATTAGTGGACCGAGTATGCACATCGGAATCCGACGGTATCATACCCTGCCAATGAAGATTCAGGAATTCGTCGTGTTGTCGTCGCTTGCTCCTGGCTGCTGTTCCAGCCGCCTCCACGTATGATTCTGTTTTGACCGTTTTCTGCCTCGGGATCACGTGTAGCGTAGGTATGATAATACTCACTATCGTACCAATCTGCAACCCATTCCGATACATTCCCGGCCAAATCTAAGACCCCATAAGGACTTTTGCCCTTGGGAAAACTTCCCACAGGAGCGGTGCGTTCAAAGCCATCATTGAGATCCAGACGGCCCACCTTACAGCCAAGTTCGCNATCAGCCAGGTTTGCATGTTTATCTGTCGGTTCATCATCGCCCCATGGATACAGACGCTTNNATCCTTACCGCGCTGCCTTTTCCCATTCTGCTTCGGTGGGTAAGCGCCGGCCTGCCCATCTGCAGTATTCATAAGCATCCTTCCAGGCCACATGCACGACAGGATGGTTACCGAGTTGTGAGATATCACTGTCCGGACCTTTGGGATGCCTCCAGTCTGCACCGAAGACTTGCTGAGGAAATTGCCCTTCTAAGTTGTACACATAGGAATAGCCATTAATCTCGGCCGCTGTTTGGTAACCCGTTGCGGCCACGAATGCCGCGAACATGTCGTTGGTTACTTCTGTTTTATCTATTCTGAAGGCGCTGATGAAAATCTGTTTCTGCGGCGTCTCATTTTGGTGGTCAGCAACTGCTTTCACTTTGTCGGACGCAGTGCCTCTCCAGAACGGTCCTTCCTCAATGTATATAGTACGCATTTGATCGGAAAATTCCGCCTTCTTAATCCTCTTTTCTATCTCTATAATGATGTCTCTTCCAACCCATCGTGACCACACATCCTGCCCGAGGACAAATGTTAGTATTCCAAACACGAATGTTAGTATTCCAAGCACTAGGGCAATCACGGGTGCAACACGAGCCAAAAAGGCAACCCTATTTCGTTCAGGCGGAGAGTCCATGTTTGTCTCCTTTCTTCGTGCTGATGGATCTACCGATTACTACGGTTTGTCATCAAATATTCTTGTGCGATGTGGATGGATGGTACCTCATTATCACAATTTAGTGACGTGCCATCCATCGTCGAGGTATGCCTACAATTCAAAAAGGTGCAATTGACCAGCGATTTGGTCAGCCAAAAGCAATTTACGACCCTTATAATAGCTCGATTGGGCCTTTGAAAATCGTCGGAAATTTCTGTCAGAGTCAGTTTCTTCGACGGAAAGTTGCTCATTGCTATTCGTCTCACATATCGATAGCGACTATTTCGATTGTTCGCGCGTTTGGGATCGTTGAGGCGTTCTGCAAGTGGAAGTAGATCACATGCAATCTCGCGGCAGCCGTCTTTTTGTTACGGGCATCCAGGCAATGTGTTAATCCACCTGTCAAAACATCACACAATTGTACGAAATGGCTATGCTCAGGATACTCAACCTCTTGATTGTGATCGGAATTTATGAAATTATCCTGTTTGTACGAAATGTTAACCCTGCTTCATCTCGACTAAGTCGCCAAATCGCATGCCAGTTAAACAGCGCATCGTTTCTTAAGTCACTGACATCGTGAAAAATACTGGTGACTTGCACATCGGCCGAACCAAAAAGGACTTCAATACATACGAGACCGATGCGCGGAAGAAACGATTGTAGATATTACGGTCTTGCTCGCTTCTATTACCAAATGCCTTGAGCTGGAGGTTGCTCAGGTTGAGTCCTAGCAAATAGAAGTGAAACACCTTGTCAGCATCCCACAGGACACGCTTAACCCATCGCTTCGCAAGCAAGGTTTTCTCATTATACACATTGGCATAAGAGTAATTCCTCAGGTCAACAAAATGGACTTCACTTTTATAGCCAACTGCCTGTCGATCCTCTTGGAGCCAATCGCTTGCTTGAGGCCACTGTTCATCAGGGATGGCAAGGATACCAATATACATCCATTTCTCGCTCAAACCATTCGTGTACGGCCTGATTTCGTCTGCGTAAAGATGGACTCTGGTGATCGGCTTAGCGTGAACTTCTCCGAAGAGATCAACTGACCGAAACCCCATTTCAACTCCGTCCTCTGTAGGATTGTTGATCCAATGATGCAGAGCTTGAATACTCAAGTCGATTGCGCTTCATCCTAGAACCTGCTCCTCAATCAGCGCGATCTCCTCCGTTGTGAGACCATACAGATCGTAGACCTGATCATCAATGACTCTCTCCATCATCGCAACCTGTGCTTGAGCCGCAACATCTTCAAGATAACCTGGTTTCTTGGTCAACTTGAGGATCTGGCTGACTCTATCAGCGATTGAAGCCTGATCTCTCCTGGAAATCTGCGGTATCGGAAACCGCTTCACAAAATGATTGATCCATCGATTCACACCCATTCCGCTGGTTTCGGCATTCCGGTTCATGTAGAACTGGATGACATTCGAGTTCAGGAGTGCCAGCAAGTATCGACTGTTGAACTGCGGCGGAGGGAGCAGGAAGTATGCCGAGTTTACCAGGTAAACCTCGTCAGTGCAAAGTGCGAAGCGACCTCTGTCCGTGAGCTCGATCCAGATGATCTTCTCGCGTTTGAAGTCATCGAAAAATGCACATGCCCTCAGGTTCGTCCAGTGCTGTCCTCGGTTNNTCCGATTCTTGAATTCATCACCAAAGCTATCGAGATGAGCATAGATTGTCGGATAGTCGCGTTTGACGTCGATGCCATTTCTCGTGAGCAAGATGTAGAGACCTGATGGTTGGTAACCGTAGCGAAAGATATCGCGGCCGCGTAGGATTGGTTTAATAATCGTTGCGTTGGCCGGGCCCTNGGCAAGCAATTCACGTCGTTTCTCTTCATCGATCAAGAACGCGTGATTTGCGCCAGTGGCCAGCCCCAATCTGATCTTGCACTTGAGTTGCTCTAATGTCCGTCCGTGAGCTTCGACTTTTCGGACCAACGACAACGTGTGCCGCGGCATAAGCGTCCACGCTCCAGCGCTAAATTCACTTTGTGGCAGGTAGAACCTATTCGACTCCACAAATCGGGTAAACAACTGAGCGCCGCTGAACGGCGAATTCACTACGCAGCAATCGGGAGCGTAGCCAGATGGCATCTTCTGTGTAATCAGAATGGCTGAATTCACAATAGCCGAATCAAACACCTGGTAATCTTCGACGTTGATCAGTTGTAAGACAACATTCTTCTGGCCGATTAGCTTTCGCAATGGTCGGCCATAATCAGCTTTCAGATATGAATTGGAGGTGATGAAGCACAACGTTCCGTAACGCCCTTGAAGGCGCAGCCCGACCTCAGCAAAGTAACAATACAGATCTGCAAAGGGTTGATATGCCTCAAACCGGCTTTTCAGAAGCTGCTTGCCCTCAATCCTATCATGGCTCACATAGGGTGGGTTTCCGATGATCACGTCAAAGCCGCCCTTTGTACTGAACACCTCGCTGAACCAGATCTCGTAGTCGAACTGCCCCGCCGCCTGGGTGAGCTGGCCGATCAGTCTGTCGATCGCGCGACTTTGCGCCTGTTTGGCCGGCCGGCTGGTCTCCACGAAGTACTGCTCCTTCAGCTCCTCGATGCGCGTGAAGAGATGGTGGTTGAACAAATCCTTCTGCACGCTCAGCAGCGAGTTGCCGCAGACGATCTTGTAGCCCAGGTTGGGCAGCGGCTTGATGCTGTGGTAGTCCTCCTCGTCCACCACCAGCGACAGCCACAGCCGCAGCTTGGCGATGTCCACCGCGCTGGGGTCCACGTCCACGCCGTAGATCGATTCCTGGATGGCGTGGCGTTTGAAGGCGTAGGCCGTGCGCCCGGCGCCGTCCCCCAGGTAGGCGTTCAGCACCAGCCGCCCGCGCACGATCTCCTGCATCACCCCCACCGGGAACGCGCCCGAACCGATGGCCGGGTCGCACACCTTGACCCGGGCCAGCGCGTCGTCCAGCGCCTGCGCGCTCGGCGATGGACTGCGGCAGCCGGCGGGCATAGCTGACCGCGCCCCGCGCGCGGCCTCATGCTCCGCGGCCAGCTCGCCCTGGCGGATGAAGCGCTCGATCTCGGCGCGCACGCGCTCTGCCGGTCGAGTAGGCGCAGCCGTATNCGAGACCTTCCCCGGCAGGTTCAGCGCCGCGTCCAGGTAGTGGATCAGCGCCTCCTGGCACATGTAGTGGACGATCTCGCGCGNGGTGTAGAACGCGCCCTTGGACTTGCGGTCCCGTACCTCCAGCAGGTTCTCGAAGACCTTGCCCAGCATCTCCGGGTCCACCGCCACTTCCTTCTCCAGCGGCTCGTCCTCGCGCACGGTGAAATTGTACAGGTCGAAGGTGTCGAAGATGGCCTGCACCGTGGCGTTGCGCAGCGGGATGGGGCAGCCCTCCCAGTCGTAGCCCCNCACCGGCTCGAACAGCCCGCCGTTGAGGAAGGNGATGCGGCAGCCCAGCCGCGGGTAGAGGTGATCGGGCCGCTCCACGGCCAGCGCCTCGTAGAAGAGCGGCTCCAGCGCGTCGTCGAAGAAGTTGTCGACGCGGCCCCAGCGGCCGTCGAACAGTTGGCGCAGAAAATCGCGCGGCCCGCTGCCCCNAGGTCGCTTCGGGGCCACGCCCAGCCAGCCCTTCTTCTGCAAGAAGTAGAGGAAGACGATCTGCCCCAACAGCTTTTTGGCGAAGGTCTCGCTGTCGATCCCCTTCTGCTGAAACTCGGCCCGCGCCGGCCGGCGGGCCAGGATCTCCTCCACCTCCTCCCGCACCTGCAAGAACAGCCCTTGTAGCGGCTGAAGAACTCGCGTGACGCTCTCGATGTTGAAGGCGGCCTCCAGCTCGGCCAGCGTCGGATTGCGCCGGTCATCGGCCAGGATGGGAAAAAGCTGCTGCTGGGCGGTGTGGTTGGGCCGTGNCTGGCCCACCAGGAAGGAATAGCGCCGCGCCGGGGTCAGATCCTCCTCCACCCGAACCTTGCCGCTGCCGTCGTCCACCCGCAGCCGGTAGTCCATGCGCACCAGGGAAAAGCGCCAGTCGGCCCGGTCCTCGTCGTAGTAGTAGGCCACCAGCGCGGCGTCCTTGTCGTCGTGCTTCTTGAGGTGGTGGGCCACGAAATTGCGCTGCACCGTGCGCCCGCTCCAGTCCGCTGCTTTTTTGAGCTGCACCAGCAGGATGTCCACCGTCTGGCCGTCGGGGTCGGTGTAGGTGGCCAGGCGGCGGTACTGCTGCACATGGTCACGAAAGCTGAGGGGGATGTACGGGCCGGCGCTGGGCCGGGTGGCCTTGCTCTCGTCGATCTCGTTCAGCGTCGCGCACAANNAGCGGGTGAAGCGCGCCTCGTCGAAGGGCTGCTCGAAGACCTCGCGGATCAGGTGGGTGGCTTCGGTTTGGTTCATGGCGGTGTCAATATCCAGATCAGTGGTCGCTGTTCAGCGTTTTTGCGTCGTGGATCCATCTGGGCTATAATGTCTTTGACAAAACGGTCTACCGTTTCTCTCTTCCAGCGAATCGTCGCCTCCTTGTAGGCGGCTTGCCCGAAAGGCTAGTTGGAGGAGTTTTTTATTTGTGAACATCGAAGCGTTCATCCCAATACACTGTCAGTTTAGGGCGCAGGATGCTTAGCCAGCGCTCATCTCCGTGATTGACATACTCGGCGACAGCCCCCGTCACTATATCTGCGCATTGGATCAGTGAGTGCCCTGAGTCGAGCAGTCGGATGTCAGCAGGGCCTGCTCTACTCGGCCGGCCACCCGACAAGCCCAACGCACGTTCGATTTGAGGTTTTGGAGGAAACGCTTTTGCTTGCCGCTGCCATCCAGATGAACCCGACATCGTGACATGGCAAAGGGCGCGAAGACTCAGCCCGGCAAGCGCATGGCTGTAGACGCCGAGCTTACCCAACCGTCTGAAGTCAATCGGTGCATATCGCTTGTGAATCACGGCGACCAATACATCAAGGGCCAGCGCGAACTACTTCGAGCGCCAGCGACGAGTTTGAGCGTTCGCTTGCCGAAAATGGAACTCGAAGGTCTCTGGGCGACGCAGAGCACGCCGTAGCGATAGCAACCTGTCGACCAACTGCTCTGGTTGTCTTGGCAAGACAACACCCATTACAAAAAGGTCGATGAGTTCGCATCGAAATCGTATCCTGCATCCCCACTTTCATCGGCGTAGGCATAACGCGGCGTGATGCTGCTCATGATCTCGCTCCAAGGGAGCGCCCTTTCCGTTGTAGATGATCCCGCCCGATTGGAGCGGGGAGTTGACGAACGACAAAGAGATGATACTCGGCTGTTATCCGCTGACAACGTACTCCGACAAAATCACCTCCACCGGTTGCGCGTCGCTCGATGCGGCGACGCGCAACCCACCCACCAGGCTTTCCGGCACGGTGCTGCGCAGGATGCCCACGGCGCGCAGGGGGTGNNGTTTCCGCTCCAGCGCCCGCTTCAGCCGCTGGCTGAGCGGGCTGGGCGCCACGCCGGCCTCGAACGCGTCCAGCACGGCCTGGATGAAACGCTCGTCGTCGTCGGTCAGCGTCGGCGCCCGACGGATCGCCTTCAGGTAGGCGACCACCCAGCGCACGTTGGACTGCCCGCCGCNGCGGGCCTGTTCCGCCTCCGGCTCCGTGGCCGCGGCAAAGGCCTCCTTGTTGCGCGCCAGCAGCTCGTAATAGCCGGCGGGAATGGTCAATCGCGGCGTCTCCGGCGCGCAGCGCAGCCGGTCGGCCGCGTCCAGGAAGGTCAGCTCGACCGGGGCATCGCCGGCGCAGGTGTAGAATTTCTTCAGCCGGCCGCGGCGGAAGAAGCTGACCAACCGCGGCCCGGCCGCGTCATCGGGCAGGTCGGCCGCGGCCCGGCCGGCGCGTGCCTTCTTGGGCAACCGCTTGATGCGCTCGAACAGTTGCGGCGTCTGGTCGCGCACCTGGCGGATGGCGTGCAGATACTCCAGCCNCGAACGCGCCTCCTCCTCGCCCAGGTAGCTCTCCTTGCGGCTCAACGCGTCGTAGAGGCGGTCGCCGAACAGCTCATGCTGGCTGACCACCTCCTCCTCGGTCAGATAGCGGGCATCCTCTCCCAGGATGTCGTGGAAGGCCTGGATCTTGGCCTTGATGTTGCCCTCCAGCCCCAGGTGCTCGTCCGACTGGGCCGTGGGGAAGAAGTTGTAGATGAACACCTGGTCGAAGGCCGTGCCCACCCGGTTGACGCGGCCCACCCGCTGCAAGACACGCGTCGGGTTCCAGGGCAGGTCGTAGTTGATCACCACATTGGCGCGGTGCAGGTTGACCCCTTCGGCCAGCGTGTCGGTGGTGACCAGGATACGCAGGTCGTTGCGCTGCGCCGCGGCCTGCGGGTCGTAGTTCTGCCGGATCAGCCNGCGCGCGGCGGCCCGTTCAGCGCTGCGCCGTCGTAGCGCGCCCTGGCTCCAGTAAAAGAGCGTCTTGCCGGGAAAGGCCGCCTCCAGCCGCTCATACAGGTAGTCGCCCGTCTCGCTGGACTCGGTGAAGAGGATGATGCGCTGGCCTTTGAGCGCCGGGTCGCTGCGCAGCTCGCGGATGAACTGCTCCAGCTTGGGGTCGCGCTGGATGTCCTGCCACAGCCNCTGGATCTCCTGCAACCGCGCCAGATCGCGGCGCAGGTCATCGAGGAAGTCCGGCCGGAAGGCCGTGGCCGGATACTGGCGCAGCCGCCNCTCCTCCACCCGGCGCAGCAGCTCCGCCTCGTCGTCCCGCTCCAGCANGCCGTAGATGTCCACCGCTTTGCCGATGGTCACCACGCCCCNCTCGACCATGGCGATGAACCGCTGGTAGCTTTCGATGAAGCGGGCCAGGGTGCGCTGGAAGGCGAAGAAGCTGCTCTCCAGCCGCTTGACCAGCAGCCCTTTCATGAACCCACCCACGTTGCGCTGCGACTGCTCCTCCAACTGCGAGAGGCCGGCCCGCAGATAGAGCAGCGGCGTATAGCGGGCATAGGCAAAGCCGCGCAGCCGTTCGATGGTGGCGTCGAAGGCCGCCTCGGTGGCCGCGTCGAAGCGGTAGACGATGCGCCGCGGCTCAGCCAGCCNCGGAAAAGCCAGCGCCTGCCGGCCCAGGTCCTCCTGGAAAAAGCGNNTGATCTCGCTGCGGGTGCGCCGCACCATGACATGCTTCAACACCCGCTCCCGCACATCGCCGGCCACCTGCTTGACGGCCTCCAGATNGCTCCGGCGGCCCTTCTCGAAGCTCTCCAGCCAGCGCAGGCGGCTGCCGAAGAAGCTCTCCAGGTCGCTGACGCCGGGGATGGTGCTGCGCCGCGGCGCCTGAAAGAGCTTCAACTGTGTGAAGACGTCGCCGATGGTGTTGTTCAGCGGCGTGGCCGACACCAGCACCACCTTGCGCCCCCAGCAGATGCGGTGCAGCTTCTCGTAGCCCTGGGTGCCCTCGTTGCGGAAGCGGTGCGCCTCGTCCACGAAGATGGTGTCGTAGCGCGTGTAGTCGGACTCCAGGATGCGGTCCAGCTTGCCCATGGACTCGACGCGTGCAACCACGCCGAACTCGCGCAGCGTCTCCTGCCAGTAGCTTTGCAGCACCGGCGGGCAGATCACCAGCTTGCGGCCGGGCAGTTGCTGGGCCAGCAGCGCGGCGATGAAGGTCTTGCCCAGCCCCACCACGTCGGCCAGGAAGACGCCGCCGTAGGCGTCCAGGATCTTGCGNNCCGCGGTCACTGCCTGCTTCTGGTAGGCCAGGTCCAGGAAACCCTCGGGCAGCCAGACGTCGATCTCCTGGTCGACGTTGATCTCCTCCTTGAAGTACTCGTAGAGGAATTTGAGGTAGAGCCNGTAGGGGGTGATCTGGTCGTTGAGCCAGGTGCGCCGCTGGATGGTGTCCACGTAGGCGTCGGAGATGTCCACCGCCTCGGCCCACAGCGCCTCGAACCGCTCCAGGGCGAAGCGCACATCGGGCGCGTCCTTCAGCTCCACGTTGAACTCGTAGTTGCCCAGCAGGCCGGAATAGCTGAAGTTGCTGGAGCCGGTGATCACCCGCCCGAAGTCGCGGTCATGGCTGGGGAAACGGCTGATGTAGACCTTGGCGTGGATCTGGCGGCTGGGATGCGCCTTCAGCTTGAGCTTGCCGCTCTGCAGCCACTGCATGAAGGTGCGCANCCCGCGCTCGGTGTCGTAGCTGTCGGCCGAACGATCCATCTCATCCACCGNCTCATCGGCGAAGAGATCCTTGGTCTGGCGCGTCGACCGGAAGGCCAGCTCGAGCTGCTGCCCGCTGGCCTCGACGATCTCCAGCGTCTGCCGGTCCACCCNCAGACCCACCAGGATGCGGATCTCCTCGACCTCCTCCAGCGCATCGTACAGCAGGTGGAAACCGCTGGTGCGGAAGTAGCCCACCAGCACGTCGAAGAACTGCACCTCGCGCAGCGTCGCCTTGAAGCGGTCCAGCAGCGCGGCATCCGGCTCGTTGGTGAAGAAGGTCAGGTCGGTGGTCATTGTTCAGCGCTTCTGCGTCGTCGATCGATTTAGGTTGCGACGCTTTCGACAGCACGGTCTACCGTTGTTCTCTGCCCGTGAACCACCACCCGTGTGTGGGCGGCCGGCCCGAACGGCCAGTTGAAGGGTTTCTCGATTATACCCTGGATGAATCGCAGCGTCCATTTCCCAGCGACGCACCGCAGTTGCGGCACGCGCGCCTCGTGTTAGAACCCACGGAGGCGAGCGTTGCGGATGACGCCTCGAATTGGCGTGAGACGCCCGGCGCCGCTGCGACTCCGGCGTAGGCCAGGGTTGCACAGGCACACCGCGTGGGGTTGGCCACCGGGGGCGTATGCTGTGGGAGCGGGCGCAGGGCGCGGCGCGCCCAGCGTACGGTGCGCTGACCGGATTTTACCGCCGGCGCAAAGGGCGTAAAATAGCCTCTGACGGGCTGATCCACCTTCAGCGCTCTGCCAGGCTGCTTCTTAATCATCACCCTGCACCCGTAGACTGACAAGACGGGTGCATCATCCAGCCCCACGACGCAGGCTGGCCGGGGCAGGAGTTGGCCATGAGATCACACAGAAAAAGAACACGCCGACCGACGTCAGAGAGCGCCGCCCAACGTGAACTGGAAGCCGCGCTGAACCGTATGTTCGCGCTGGCCCACGCCCAGTTCGGCGACGCGATCAAGAGCCAGTGGTTCTACCCCGCCGATGCCTGCCCCGGCTGTGGCCGACCCATCGATGCGGTCATATGGGAGGGCAGAGAGGCGACGTCGCTCAACGCGTCATCCACCGTAAACCCGGCGTCCTGATCGGCTACATGCTGTGCGGGCGCTGCGGCGAGCAGGTGATGCTGGCCAGCAGGGCCCGTTCAAGAAGAAGACGGCGCTCCACGCGGTCATCGAACGGACGCTGATCGAGGCCTACGAGCAGTTTATACGTTCGCTGGATGCCTGAAACCCGTGGAGTGTGGCGGTAGCCCGGTAGGCAAGGCTGGAAGAGGCTGCAATGGCACAGATCCTGATGATCGTCGCGCCGGAACGCTTCCGCGACGAGGAACTGTTCGCTACACAGGCCGAGCGATTCGGGCTGGGCATCAAACCGTCATCGCCAGTACACACCTGGGCGTCTGTCCCGGCTCGCGCGGGGTCAGACCACCGCCGAACGGACGCTGGCGCAGGTTGACTGCGCCGACTACGCGGCGGTGGTCTTTGTCGGCGGCGGCGGCTCGAAACGGCTCTTTCACGATGCAGAGGCGTGGCGCATTGCCCGTGAGATGAGCCAACAGGGCAAGGTGGTGGCGGCGATCTGCCTCGCGCCGGTGATACTGGTCGTTGCCGGCGTGCTGCACGGCCGCCAGGCGACCGTCGCGGGCACGGAGGCGATGACCCTCATCAACCATGGCGCGCACTACACGGGGCCAGGGTCACCGTGGATGGCCAGTTCGTCACGGCTAACGGCCCCAAGAGTTCCCCAGCGTTCGGGCGCGATTGTGCAGTTGCTGGCGGAACAGGCCGCGGCCGCGGAAGCGCCCGCGTAGGTCCGTCTGCCGCAGCGTCATTTCCCAGGCAGCAAGCCCCGGACTGCCAAACAAAAACGGCCACGCAGGCCGGCTGAGCGGCGCACGCTCGGTTTGCTCCCACAGCCGTGGGCGCCAGGGCCGGTGGGCATCACCGGATCATACTTCTGAACAGGGGAAGCAGCTACCATGAACTCACGTTATGGCCGACCTCTTGAATTCGGCATCTCGATCACCCCCATCAGCACTCAGGCCGAGCTGGCGCGTACGCTGGCCGCACGGGCTGACACACTGGGCCTGGACCTGATCGGTATCCAGGACCACCCCTACCAGTACCGCTTCTTCGACACGTGGGCGCTGATCGGCGACCTGCTCGCGCACGCAGCGGGTGCGCCTCTTTCCGAATGTCGCCAACCTGCCCCTGCGCGCCCCGGCCATGCTGGCCAAACAGGCCGCCTCACTCGACGTACTCTCGGGCGGGCGCTTCGAGCAGGGCTGGGCGCGGCGCGTTCTGGGACGCCATCGTAGCCATGGGCGGCCCGCTGCGCCGGCGGCCAGGCGCTACAGGCGCTGGACGAAGCCATGCAGATCATCCGCGCGTTCTGGCGCGGTACGCGGCCGCTCACCGTACAGGGCGAACACTACCGCGTGCGGCCTGCAACCCGGCCCCATGCCGGCGCACCCCATCGAGATCTGGCTCGGTGTGATCAAACCGCGCGCTGGCGCTGACCGGCCGCAGCGCCGACGGGTGGGTGCCCTCGCTCTCCTACGTGCCGCCGCGCGGTTCCCGAGAGCGCCCAGCGCATCGATGAGGCCGCGGTCGCGGCCGGCCGTGACCCCGCCGCGATCCGTCGCGTGTACAACGTCAACGGCCTGATCGTGGACGGCCCCACGCGGCCTGCTGCAAGGGTCGCCCCGGCACTGGGTCGAGACGTTGACCACCTTCGCCGTGGAGCTGGGCTTCGATACGTTCATCCTCTGGCCCGATGCCGACCCGCTCGAACAGCTGGAGCGTTTCGCCAACGAGGTCGTTCCCGAACTACGCGCCGCCGCCGGCTGATCGTTGCCCGGTAACACCGGGTCGCGGCGTTGCGCCGCGCGTTGCTAAAGATGCCAACTTTTCAGAAAGTTGGTATCTTTACCTCTTTGGGCCTGGGAGTCGAGGCTTCAGCCGGGTTTGGCCCATGCGGAACGGGTGTAGCGGCCCGGCTAAAGCCTCGACTCCGTGTCCGTAAAGCTCGAAGTTGGAAATGCTGGGCCAGCCGTTCGCAGCATTGACCGAACCTGCGGGTGACGCTCAGATTCATTGTTACGTTCCATTACGCTATCGGATGGTGTTGCCATGTTCGTCCTTCATGCCACCTGGCTCCCCGCTGACTCCACCCTGGTAGCCGGCGGCGACCTGGCGATTTGGGGTGAAAACGCCNNGCGGCCGCCGCCGCCCCGCCGGGGACGACGCCCCAAGGTCGCCCGCCATCCCTGGGCGGCCAGCGCCGAAGCCCTGGCCGAGGTTCTGCACGGCCTGCCTGGCCGCGCGGCCGGAACCCCACGCCCNCTGCTGGTCTCCCTGCCCACCCGCCGCGGCCAGCCGCTGCCCTCGCCAGAGCTGCTGATGGAGGGCGACGACGGCGGCGGGCGAACTCACCCTGGCGTCNNGTGGCAGGTCGATGGCGCTCTGCTGCCAGCCGAGCCGGCGCTGCGTTGGCTGATCCACCTGCCGGAGCGGGACCTGCCGCCCGGCCTGGCTTTGGGCGCGGACCTGCGCTTCTGGCGGCTGGCCGCGCTTTCANNGCTCAGTTTGCTGGCCCGCCAGCGCTTCACGCCCACCCTGCTGGCCGCGCCGGCGCCCAACGGCCAGGCCCGGCGCGGCCGGCCCACGCCTGCCTACCGCGCCGTGTGGCAGCCCTGGCTGGACGATCCGGCCGATCAGGCGCGGCTACACCAGCTGGCGGCCGCCATGCCGCCCGTCTGCCGTGCAGTGCAGCGCGCCGAGGCTCCCACCGCGCTGCTGGGTGCACAGGGGGCGCTGACCAGCTTCCTGTACACGGCCACCGACGCCAGTGTGCGCCAGTGGACGGCGCCGGCGCGCAAACTGACTGTCAGCCCCAACGTACGGCCGGAGTTGCGTTGGCGCAACGCGCTGTTGCGCGGCGACGCCCAGTTGGAGGACAGTGAACGCAACCTGGGGCCGCTGGCCCAACAGGTGCAGGAATGGCTGGCCCAGCTTCAGACCGAGGGGGCGTCNTTCCGGCTCTGCTTCCGCTTGGAGGCGNNCCCGAAACCGCCGACGCACGGCCGACGGCGCGACTGGGCGCTGCGTTACCTCTTGCAGGCGGTGGACGACCTGAGCCTGCTGGTGCCGGCCGAACAGGTGTGGCGGNNGCGCGGCAAGACGCTGCGTTACCTCGATCGACGCTTCGACCAGCCCCAGGAGCGGATGCTGGCGGGGCTGGGCAAGGCCGCGCGGCTCTTCACGCCCATCGAGGCCAGCCTGCATACCGCCCGGCCCGAAACAGCCGCGCTGACCACCGGCGAGGCCTACACCTTCCTGCGCGAGACGGCGCTGCTGTTGGAGGAGAGCGGCTTTGGCGTGCTGGCGCCGCAGTGGTGGGGCCGCCGCGGGCCGCCAACCGGCNNTGGGCGCACGGCTCAAACTGCGCCCCACCCAAAGGCGCCGGCCGGCGGCATCGGCGGCATGAGCTTCGAGCGTATCATCGCGGTCGACTGGGAGCTGGCCCTGGGCGATGAGCCGTTGACCCGCCAGGAGCTGGAGCGGCTGGCCCGCCTCAAGCAGCCGCTGGTGCAGGTGCGCGGCCAGTGGGCCGTGCTCGATCCCGAACAGATCGAGGCGGCCATCAAGTTCTGGGAGACGCAGCGCCAAGCNCCCAACGAGCTGTCGCTCTCCGAGGCGCTGGGTATGGCGCTGGGCCAGCCCGAACAGCTCGCCAGCCTGGACGTGGCCGGGGTCAGCGTGGAGGGCTGGCTGGCCGACCTGGTGGANGGGCTGCGCGCATCGGCCGGGCAAATGACGCTGCGGCCGCAGCCGGCGGCCTTCAGCGGGCATCTGCGCCCCTACCAGCAGCGCGGCTACTCCTGGCTGGCCTTTCTGCGCCGCTGGGGCTTTGGCGCCTGCCTGGCCGACGACATGGGGCTGGGAAAGACCGCACAGACCATCGCCTTCCTGCTGGACGCGCTCAGAGGGAGACGCGACGGTCCACCGGGCTAANNCCCGGCCCTGGTCATCTGCCCCACCTCGGTGGTCGGCAACTGGCAGCGCGAGATCGAGCGTTTTGCCCCCTCCCTGCAAGTCATGGTACATCACGGCCTCGAGCGGCGCCGCGGTGAGGAGTTTNNGCCGCGGCCGCGCCAGCACGACGTGGTGATCAGCAGCTATGCCCTGGCCCGCCGCGACGCCGAGCTGCTGCTGGGCATCGACTGGCGCGAGGTGATCCTGGACGAGGCGCAGAACATCAAAAACCCGGCCGCGNNGCAGACCCAGGCCATCCGCAAACTGCCGGCCGAGTTCCGCATCGCGCTCACCGGCACACCAGTGGAGAACCGGCTCAGTGAACTGTGGTCGATCATGCACTTCCTCAACCCCGGCTACCTNGGGCCACAGCGCGATTTCCAGAGCCGCTTCGCCAGGCCGATCGAGCAGGCCGGCGACGAGGGCGCCGCGCAGCAGCTCCGTTCGTTGACGCAGCCCTTCATCCTGCGCCGCGTCAAAACCGACCCCACGGTGATCCAGGACCTGCCCGACAAGCTGGAGATGACCACCTACTGCACGTTGACGGCCGAGCAGGCCACCCTTTACCAGGCCGTAGTGCAGGACTCATTGCAGCAGGTGGAGGCGAGCGAGGGGATCGAGCGCCGCGGGCTGGTGCTGGCGACCCTGCTCAAACTGAAGCAGGTCTGCAACCACCCGGCCCAGTTCCTGGCCGACGGCAGCCCGGCCGTACTGTCCGGCGCCGACGGGCCGGAGCACCGTTCGGGTAAACTGGCGCGACTGAACGAGATGCTGGAGGAGGCGTTGGCCGAGGGGGCNCGGGCGCTGATCTTCACCCAGTTTGCCGAGATGGGTGAGCTGCTCAAACGCCAGTTGCAGGAGGCCTTTGGCCAGGAGGTGCTCTGGCTGCACGGCGGTACGCCGTTGGCCAAACGCGACGAGATGGTGGCGCGCTTCCAGAGCCGGCGNCGACCGGCCCTGTTCGTCCTCTCGCTCAAGGCCGGCGGCACGGGGCTGAACCTGACCGCGGCCAACTATGTCTTCCATTTCGATCGGTGGTGGAACCCGGCCGTGGAGAACCAGGCCACCGACCGCGCCTTCCGCATCGGCCAGACCCGCAACGTGCAGGTGCACAAGCTGGTCTGCGTCGGTACGCTGGAGGAGGCCATCGACGATCTGATCGAACGCAAGAAGATGCTGGCCAATGCGGTGGTGGGCAGCGGCGAGGGCTGGCTGACNCGGCTCTCCACCGACGACCTGCGCCAACTGTTGACGCTGCGCAAGAGCGCCGTAGGGTAATACCAAGTTGCCAACTTTTCGGAAAGTTGGCAACTTTCAAAGGACATCGTTATGCCGCGTAAAAGCTACGATGACTACGACTGGTACCCCAAACCCAGCAAACCCAGGCCGGCGGCCGGCATCAAGGCCAAAAGCCAGCACGGCAAAATCGGTGCGAGTTGGTGGGCCGATAAATGGATCGGCGCGTTGACGCCGCTGCTGGATGCGGGTCGGCTGCGCCGCGGCCGCAGTTACGCACGCAGCGGTCAGGTGCTCAACCTGGACATCGGCCCCGGCGTGGTCACCCACGCGCANGGGCCGCGCACCACGCCCTACAAGGTCAGCGTGGCCGTCAAGACGTTGACAGCGGCCGAGTGGTCCAAAGTGGTCGATGCCCTGGCCGAACAGGCAATCTTTGCCGCCTCGCTGCTGGCCGGCGAGATGCCCAAGGACGTGGAAACCGCGTTCCAGGCGGCGCACGTCAGCCTGTTCCCCACCCAGCGCAGCGACCTGACCACCACCTGCTCCTGCCCTGACTACGCCAACCCCTGCAAACACGTGGCCGCGGTCTACTACCTGCTGGGCGAGCGCTTCGACGAAGACCCCTTCCTGATCTTCCAACTGCGCGGCAAGGACAAGGAGCAGTTGCTGGCCGACCTGCGCCAGCGCCGAACCGCCGACGACCTGACGCTGGCTGAAGATGCNGCCCCCTACGGCGTTGCGTCCGCCCCGGTCGCGGAGGTTGTCGAGCCGCTGGAAGCGGCGCTGGAGCGTTTCTGGCAATTGGGCGACGGGCTGGAGGGTTTCCACCTCCCCATTGCCCGCCCGGCGGTGGAGGCTGGTCTGCTCAAGCGGCTGGGTCAACCGCCCTTCGAGCGCAAGGCCGGCGGCTCACCGACCTGTTGGCCACCGCCTACACCGCGACCAGCGATCACGCGCTGCGGCTGGTGTTGGAGGAGGATGCCTGAGGGCTTGTAGCCGAATCCCGTAACCACTCAAGGCTGGCGCCGGACGCACGAGAGCCCACCGGCATTTGGTGGGCTCTCACTTCAACCTCGACTGCAAACCGCGGATAGGGCCTAACTGACCACGGCGCGGCGGCGCTCCTCCATCTTTGCGACTACCTCCTCGAAGGCCTCGCTGAAGGACTTGACCCCTTCGTCCTCGAGTTCCTGCGTGACCTTGTCCATCGAAATGCCCAGCGTCTCCAGCCGGCAATCGCCCGCCGCGCCCCGTCGACGTCCGTCTGCACGGTGTCGGGCTGCACGTGGCCGTGATCGAGCAGCGCGGCCAGGGTCTGCGGCGGCACGGTGTTGACCGTGTCACGGCCAATCAGGTTATCGACGTACATCACGTCGGAGTACCGGGGTTCTTCGTGCTGGTCGAGGCCCACAGCGGGCGCTGCACGCGCCCCATGCGCCTTCAGGCGCTGGAAACGCTGCGAACCGAACACCTTCTGGTAGTCGGCATAGGCCAGCCGGGTGTTAGCAATGCCGGCCTTGCCCAGCAGGCCAGACGCCGTTGCCGCCGGCGCGCCACGGTCGATCAGGGCCGCCAGGTATCCGTCGACTTTGGTATCGACGCGTGAAACGAAGAACGACGCGACCGAGGCAATCGAGTCCAGCGGCTGCCCGCGGCCAGGCGTTGCTCCATACCGCTCAGGTAGGCCTCCATCACCTCCGCGTAACGCGCGAGAAGATCAGGGTGATGTTGATGTTGATTCCATCGGCGAGCGCGGCCGCAATGGCCGGCAAACCGGAGGTCGTCGCAGGGATCTTGATCATCAGGTTGGGCCGGTCGACCAACCGCCACAGCCGCCGGGCCTCGGACAGGGTCGTTTCGGTGTCGTAGGCCAGGTCAGGGCTGACCTCCAGGCTGATGAAGCCGTCGCCGCCGCCGCTCTGCCGGTACAGGGGCAGCAGCAGGTCGGCGCCGGTCATAATGTCTTCGATGGCCAGCTGCCAGAAGATCTCCTTGGCCGAGTGGCCGGCCCGGCCAGCGGCGCCAGAGCAGCGTCGTAATCCCCGATTTGGTCATGGCATGCATAAAAATCGTCGGGTTGGAGGTGACGCCGCGAATCTCCTCACGCGACCAGTCCGGCGAACTCGCCGCTGTGCAGTGTGCCGCGCTGAATGGTGTCGTACCAGATCGACTGCCCGACCTGGTGTAACTTTTGCGATGTGTTCACGAGTATCTCCTGTCAAAACGATAATAAACCGAGTGCTAACTGCTCGACGTTATCCGCCGTCAGGCCAAGTTCCTTGAAAGCCGTCGCCCCNNGAGCGGACATGCCGTAGCGGTCGATCCCCAGCACACGGCCGCGTAACCCTACCCAGCGATGCCAACCCAGCGTCACGCCCGCTTCGACGGCCAGCCGCGCNNTCACGTCCGGCAGCAGTACGCTGTCCTGGTACGCGGCATCCTGCTCGGCGAAGAGCCNCCAACTGGGGAAGGACACCAGGCGCACAGGGATGCCGCGTTCGGCCAGGCGCTGCCNCGCGGTGACGATCAGGCTCACTTCAGAGCCGCTGGCCATGAGGATCACCTGCGGCTGGCCCTTGCCCAAATCGGCCAGCACATACGCGCCCCGGTGGAGGCCAGCCGCCGGCGCAAACACCGCGCGGTCCAGGGTCGGCACGCGCTGCCGCGTCAGCACCAGCGCGGTGGGGCGGTGACGGTTGTCGATGGCCACCCGCCACGCCTCGCGCACCTCGTTGGCGTCGCCTGGCCGTATCGTCACCAGCTTGGGCACNNCGCGCAGCGCGGCCAGATGCTCGATCGGCTGATGGGTCGGGCCATCCTCGCCGACGCCGACGCTGTCATGGGTGAAGACCCAGATCGCACCCAGGTGCGACATTGCGGCCAGGCGCAGCACCGGGCGCATGTAGTCGGAGAAGACGAGGAATGTGGCGCCGAAGGGGATGATGCCGCCATGGTAGGCCAAACCGTTGACCTCGGCGCCCATGCCGTGCTCGCGCACGCCGAAGTGAAGGTTACGCCCTTCGTGGCAGTCGGGTGCAAAGGCGGGGCTGTTGTTCATCCAGGTCGCAGTGGACGGGGCCAGGTCGGCCGAGCCGCCCATGAGTTCCGGCAGACGTATGGCGATTTCGTTCAACACCTGGCCCGANNAGAGGCGCGTCGGCAGGCCCTTGGCATCGGCTGGGAACTCGATCAGGCCTTCCGCCCAGCCCGCCGGGAGTTGCCCGCGAGGCGGCGCGCCAACTCGGCGGCCAGTTCAGGGTAGGCGGCCTGGTAGGCCTGGAAATCGCGNCTGCCAGTCGGCTTCGAGCTGCGCGCCCTGCGCAACGGCCTGGCGGAAGAAGCTCAGCACCTCGTCAGGCACGTAGAAGCGTGGTTCCTGCGGCCAGCCCAGGTTCTTTTTGGCGGCGCTCAGCTCTGCCTCACCGGGCGGCTCGCCGTGCGCCTTGTTCGTCCCCTGCCGGGTCGGCATCCCGTAACCGATGATGTTGCGCACCATGATGAGCGACGGCCGCGGATCGAGTTTGGCGGCCTGGATGGCCTGGTCGATGGCTTCCACGTCCAGGCCATTGGCGACGGTTTGTACGTGCCAGCCGTAGGCGGCAAAACGTGCGCCCCGGTCTTCCGTAAAGGCCAGGTCGGTCGAGCCTTCGATCGAAATGCGGTTGTCGTCGTAGAGGTAGATGAGTTTGCCCAGGCGCAGATGGCCGGCCAGCGAGGCCGCTTCAGACCCAACGCCCTCCATCAGATCGCCGTCGGTGACGATCGCGTAGGTGAAGTGATCGATGATGTTGTGCCCCGGTCGGTTGTAAACCTTCGCCAGGTGCGCCTCGGCGATGGCCATGCCAACGCCGTTGCCAAAGCCCTGGCCCAGGGNGCCAGTTGTCGCATCGACCGCCGGCGTCAGGCCGAATTCGGGGTGGCCGGNGGTGCGACTGCCGAGCTGACGGAAGCGCTGCAAACNCGCCATTGGCAGGTCGTAACCGGTCAGGTAGGCCAGGCTGTACAGGAGCATGGACCCATGCCCGCCCGACAGGACGAAGCGGTCACGGTTGGCCCAGGTCGGGTTGGCAGGGTTGAACCGCAGGTGGCGCGTCCAAATGGTGTAGGCCATCGGCGCCGCCCCCATGGGCAGGCCCGGATGGCCCGAATTCGCCTGTTCGATCGCATCCGCGGCCAGAAAACGGATGGTGTTGATGGCCAGATTCTCAAGTTCCCTGGTTGTTTGCATGAGGTTCTCCTTACGCTTGATTCTTCAAATGAATGCTCTGTTTGGTAATCCTCTTCGTGACTATCCAGGCATCAGATCGCCCAGTTTCAGGCTGTCAACTTGACGATGAGCGCTCCGTCGTGCGCCAGTTCGAGATTTGCCCAAAGGTTCGAGCGAACGGACAGTATTGTACAACATCTTGCGATTCATGCAAGCACTTGTGCGGACCAGAAACCGGGTTTTTCTCGTGTGAGCATGGTTTTTGTCTGTGCAACGGCCTTTCATCGCGCCATGTTCCTGGTCTGCGAGACAAAAACCCGGTTTCTCACACGAATGCCCCGCTTTGCGCAGGCCTTGGTGGTGTGTTACACTGGTGGCGCGGCAGGGATGGGAGGTACTTCAGCGGCCTGAGGGAGGGGCGAGATGTGTGACACGTTCGTAGCGCTTGGCCGCGCGACGGCCGATGGTTCGGTTATCTTTGGCAAAAACAGCGACCGTGAACCTAACGAGGCGCATGAGTTGTGTGTACTGCCACGTACCCAACACCCAGCCGGCAGTACGGTCAAACTGACCTATATCGAGGTNCCCCAGGCGCCCGAAACCTACGCCGTGCTGCTGGCCAAACCGTTCTGGATGTGGGGCGCCGAGATGGGGGCCAACGAACACGGTGTGGTCATCGGCAACGAGGCGGTGTTCACCAGGGCGCCCTACGAAAAAGCGCCCGGACTGATTGGCATGGACATGATCCGCCTGGCGCTGGAACGCGCCGCGACCGCACTCACCGCCCTCGAGACGATTACCGACCTGCTCACGCAGTACGGTCAGAGCGGCAACTGCGGTTTCCAGAATAAACTCTACTACCACAACAGCTTCATTCTGGCCGATCCTCACGAGGCCTGGGTGCTGGAAACGGTCGGCCGGCAGTGGGCGGCGCAGCGCGTGACTGACTACCGCAGCATCTCCAACGCCCTGACCATCGGCGCGACCTGGGACCTGGCGTCGGATGGCCTGGTCGAGTACGCCCGNCGCCGCGGCTGGTACGACGGGCGGGGTGAGTTCAACTTTGCGCAGGCCTACACCGATTTTTCCCCGCGCCCAGCGCCAGTTTTNGTCTACACCCGCTTCAGCGACGCCGGCGCCCGCCAGTCGTGCACAACCCGCCTGCTGGCGGCGCGACAGGGCCAGCTGACGGTGGCCGGCGCGATGGCTTTCCTGCGCCACCACAACCACGCTGCGGCGGAGGACTGGTCGNNCCGGCGCGCCCTGCTGGGCAACGACGTGTGCATGCACGCCGGCTTTGGNCCCGTGCGCATCAACCAGGCGGTCGGCTCGCAGGTGTCACACCTGACGCCAAACGGTCACACCCACTGGATGACCGGGACGTCCGCGCCATGTACNGGCTTCAAGCCGCTGTGGCTCGACAGCGGGCTGCCGCCGCTTGGCCCAACGCCCACCGGCGCCTACGACGGACACTCCCTGTGGTGGCAGCATGAGGCCCTGCACCGCGCGACGCTGCACGATTATGCCACCCGGCTGCCCATCTACCGCGCGGCCCGTGATCAACTGGAGGCCCAGTTTCGCGGCGCGGCGGCCAAAACCACCGCGGTCGACGAACGCGCCGCCCTGTCCCACCGTTGTTTCGAGGAGGCGNNGCGCGCCACCGCCGAATGGGCGTCCGCGGTGCGCGCCACGCCGGTGCGCCGCCGGCTACCCTTCTACTACNNGCGTGCCTGGCAGGGCTTCGACCGCAGCGCCGCATTCGATCCACAATTGGCGGGTTGATGTCGGCGCACGGCGCGCCTGGCGCCGCGAGGCGTCGCACACTGTCCAGCGTACGACGCCAGGCGTCCCGTCACTGAATCGCTCGATATCGTAATCGACCAGTTCGACATCGAGGCGCCACGATTCGACCGCCTGGGCCACCGCTTGCAGCAGCCCGTGCGCGTATTCGGCGCTGGCCGAGATGCAGGCCACGCCCAACACGGCGCGCTGCCAGATGTCCTGCGCCTCGACTTCGGCCACCGATACGTTGAACTGGCGCCGAATGCGGGCGATGAGCGGTTGGAGCAGGCTGCGTTTGCCTTTGAGCGATCCGTTGGCCGGCAGACGCAGTTCCAGAGTGAGAAGTCCAATCGTGGTTGCCATGCGTGGATTTAGGCGCGGGCTGTCCAGGCCGCGTTGCGGTAGTGCGAAGCCAGCAACCGGGCGGCGCGGGCTTCTTCGGCGGGCTGNNGCTCACCGGGCGCCAGGTCGATGTTGAGCGTATCGCCAAAGGCGACGACCATGACCTGCACGACGTCGGCGTAGGCCGGCGGCGGGGTGAGCAGCTCGGCCAGAGTGGTGGCGTGCGCGCTGAGCGTCGTGCGCAAGGCGCTGCGTGTGGGGGCAGCCGGCAGGCTCAGGCAGTCGACCACACGGGCGATGTCCCCGTAGAGCGGCAGTGAACCGTGCTGCAACACCCACCCCTGGCGTCGGCTCTGGGCGCTGCCGATCAGTTNTTTACCGGCAACCGTGATCTCGTAGGCCGACGGCACCTCGAAGCAGGCCGCGCTGACGTNCGNGCCGGTGCGCGTGCTGCCCGGCGCTTTTGCACCGGNCAGGCCCAGCCGTTGCAGGCTCACCTCCAGCGCCTCGGCCAGGCGCAGGTACGCATCGAGCACGCCGCCGGCCAGGCGGGGTTCAGTCGCCGCGCCGGTCACGCTGTAGGTCAGCTCATCGGTATGCAGGATACTGCGCCCACCGGTGGGACGGCGCACCACATCGTAGCCCAGTTGACGGCATACGGCGTGGTCCACTTCGGCGATGGGCTGGTTACGACCGAGCGACAGGCAGGGCGGGTCCCACTGATAGAAACGCAGGGTGGGCGGCGCCGCGCCAGCCGCGGCCGCCTCAGCCATCGCTTCGTCGATCGCCATGTTGGTCGCGCCATCGAACGGCGGTGTGATCAACAGGCGCCAGGTGGTACGTGGAAAGTGATCTTTGATCATCGTTTTCTCTACCCGGATCGGGCCGCGGCGCACTCCACCAGCGCGCCGGAATTCATTGGGGTTGTCCCCAACCTGCCGTCACGCCGTCGCGACCAACGGCAGCGCCATCACCGTCGCGTCGATCGTACTGTCGCCCTGGCGCACCACTACCGGGGCGCCGGCGACCACGTCACGTTTGACGTAGGCCAGGGCCGCCGCGCCCAGCGCTGGCGCCATGGCTGCGGTGGTGACGTGCCCCACGACGCGGCCAGCGGCAACGACTTCGGCCTCCCCGTCCGCTTCGGGCAGCCGGGTCAGTAGCAGCCCACGCAGGTGGCGCGTCACTTTGTCATAGGTGAGCTGTCGCGCGATAATTTCCTGGCCGGTGTAACACCCTTTGCTCCCCGAAACGTACGCCAACAGGCCGGCCTCCAGCGGCGTTACACGGTCGTTCAGCTCGGGGCCGGGCGCCGGAAAACCGCTTTCGGCGCGCAGCGGCGTAAGCCATACGGNCCCAGCGGTTGGGCCGGCCGCATGAAGCGTGTCCCACAGCGGGCCGATCGCCGCGCCGGGTGCGATCAGGCGCCAGGCGTCGCAGCCGGGGCCGGGCAGCCGTACGATCGTGAGTTGACCGCCGGCCATCGTCACGTCACGCCAGGCGAACAGCGGCAGGTCCGCGAGTGTGGCGTCGCTGCCCAGGTTGGCCGCCAGGTCGGCCGCCTGGGCCAGCAGTTCGAGCTGCTGCAAATCACGGTTCAAATCGTGGACCTGTACACGGTCCATGAAGAAGACCATACCGCGCAGGTAGGCGGCCAGCTGATCGCGGCGNNGCGGCCCGTTGAGGATGAGCAGATCATTATCCCGGGCCAGGAGCGTCAGGGTGTCGATGATACGGGCCTGCGGGTTGGTCAGCACGGTGATGGTGGCCTGACCGGGTGTCAGCCGCTTGACGTCGTTGGTGGTCTGGCGCTGCATGAAATCGATGCGCGTATCACCGGCCAGGCGTAGGGCGCCCGCGTCCGCACGGTCGAGCAGGGCGACCCCCGGCGGGCCGCCCGGTATTCGGCCGCATCGTCGCCGTACGTCAGGGGCAACTCCTGGTCATAGGCGGTGGTAAAACTCGCCCCGGCGGCAACGTGGCGTGCGTGCAGTGGAGTCATTGACATAATGTAATTCCCGGTCGTTGGGTCTGAGATACTGTCTGCCGGTATTCGGCCGGCTGTAATAGTACCACAAAGCGGCGTCTGATGCCAGTGGCCGGCGCGCCGCACCGGCCCGTACCGGGGTGCAAGCGCAGCGCACCGCGGCGCTCCTGGGCGCGGAAGGGCGCGAAAGGGCTTGTCTGTTTCATCTTTGGGGAGGATTCATGGTTCTGGAAAACAAACGGATTGTGCTGGGGATAACGGGTGGGATTGCCGCCTACAAGGCCGCGTTTCTGGCCAGCCGCTTGACGCAGGCGGGGGCGCAGGTCGATGTGATCATGACGCGCGATGCCGCGCGCTTCATCACCCCGCTTACGCTACGCGCCGTCACGGGCCGGCCGGTCTACGATGACCTCTTCGGCGCCCTGCCCGACGGCCGTATCGTACACGTCAACCTGGGGCACGTGGCCGATCTGCTGGTGATTGCACCGCTGACCGCACATACGCTGGCGCGCCTGGCGCACGGCCTGGCCGATGACCTGCTGACCGCCACCGCCCTGGCCTGCCCGGCTCCGCTCCTGCTGGCGCCGGCCATGGAGGAGCACATGTGGCAGCACCCGGCCACGCAGGCCAACCTGGCGACCCTGCGTGCACGTGGCGCGCAGCAGGTTGGCCCCGGCCACGGTCACCTGGCATCGGGCGCCAGCGGCATCGGGCGCATGGCCGAACCGGAGGAGATCCGCGGCCANTCCAGCGTAGCCTGGCGCGGCGGGCCGCTGACGGGGCGACGCGTCGTGATCACTGCCGGCGGCGCGCGTGAGCCGATCGACCCCGTGCGTTTTGTCGGTAACCGCAGCAGCGGCAAGATGGGGGTGGCGCTGGCGGAGGCTGCACTCGACCTGGGGGCTGACGTGACGGTCGTGCACGGGCCNCTGGCCGTGCCGCTGCCGCCCGCTGTGACGGCCGTGGCGGTCGAAACGGCCGTCGAGATGTGCCAGGCCGTGCTGGCCGTGCAGGCCGAGACCGACGTCCTGATCGGGGCCGCCGCGGTGGCCGATTTTCGCCCGGCTGAAGTGGCCGATCAGAAAATCAAAAGAAGGGCGATAGCGGGGGCTNNGGTGATCACGCTGGTGCGTAACCCCGATATCCTGGCCGCCGTGGCCGAACGGAAGTCGGCTTTGGGATGGCCACGGGTGACCGTGGGATTTGCCGCGGAGACGGAGAACCTGCTGGACCACGCNAGNGCCAAACTGGCGGCCAAAGGGCTGGATCTCATCGTGGCCAACGACGTGACGGCGGCCGATGCCGGCTTCGGCGTCGATACCAACCGGGTCGTACTGCTGACGCCGGGCGCCGCGCCGGAGCCGTTGCCGCTGCTGAGCAAACAGGCCGTGGCCGAGCGCATCATGCAGTGGGTTGCTGGTAAGTTGGGTTGACTCGCCGCCCTTCGACAGGCTTAGGGCGAACGGCCAATGCATCGCAGGCTCGGCGCGAACGGGTGGGGGAGGTGTCCCGGTCGCCTGGTCGCCTTGGTTGCTTGACAACTCACCGACCGGTGTGTTACACTCGATTCAGTTGAATAGACCTTCGGGGCAGAGTGAGGCTGGTCGCAACCAGAAGTCGATCGGCCAATTCTCGACCGGCGGTGGGGGCGATGTCCGTTAGCCAATGCGGTATCGCCCGGCCCGTGACCCGCGTAAGCGGTGGATCCGGTGACGGCCAGCAGGCCCAGTCCGGAGCCGACGGTATAGTCCGGATGGGAGAAGGTAACGACCGTGACCGACCGCACTGCCGCTTGGTGCATGGCGGTGTCGCCGGCGTGTCAGGCGCATGGTTGGCGCGCATGGCGTGCCCGGTGGTTAGCGTTGTCCCTGGAGGTCGGACCTGCCAGGGACTTTTTGTGCCCGCGACGTCCGACCCAGGCCGACACGCAACCGCGCAGCGCCAGGTCGGAATCAATGACAGCCCTGCGGCGTGCGCAGTGCGGGGAGTGAGCCGGGCTTCCGAAGGTACAGGCCTTTGGAGGCTTTTGTTTTGTGGCTGCCCGCGGCAGCATTGTGCCAGGCCCGTGAGGGGAATGGCCCGGGAAACGGATGATTGGGGAAAAACGTGTACGGGGAGACGTTGAGCCGCCGGCCAGCCGTGCGGCCGAAACCGGCCCGCGCGGCAGGTCGTTGAGCCTGCGCGTTACGGGTTCTGGCCAGCATTGGCGCCCTGCTTGTGGGCCTGCTCCTGTGGGCGCTGCTGGTACGCCTGGGCGGCTACCCGGCCTACATCCTGCCCAGCCCGCAGCGGGTCGCGCAGAAGTTCATCACCCTGCTCGCCGACGGGTCACTGCTGTACCACACGTCACTGACCCTGGTGGAAGTTCTGGCCGGGCTGGCGTTGGGCATGGCCGTGGCCGTGATTCTGGGTTATATCATTGCCCGTTCCATCATACTGGACCGGGTGCTGTCGCCCTACCTGGTTGCACTGCAGGCGGTGCCGATCATCGCCGTCGCCCCTCTCCTGATCATCTGGTTCGGTTTCGGCGTTACGAGCAAGGTTCTGGTGTGCGCGCTCACGGTATTNTTTCCCGTTCTGATGAGCACGGTCGTTGGACTGCGCACGGTNGGGCCCGACCTCGTGGCCCTGATGCGTTCGCTGCAGGCCAACCGCTGGCAAACGTTCACCATGTTGGAAGCGCCGGCCGCGCTGCCCTTCCTGCTCACCGGCCTCAAGGTTGGCGTTACCCTGGCCGTCATCGGCGCGGTGGTGGGTGAGTTCGTGGGCGCCGACCGCGGCCTCGGTTATCTCATCAACCTGGGACGCAACCTGCTCGACACACCGCTGATGTTCGTCGGCATCATCACCCTGGTCGGACTCACCTTGTTGCTCTACGGCCTGGCCAGCCTCCTGGAGCAGCGGCTGCTGCGTTGGCGCCCAAGCGGTGGTGAAGGGTGAGCCGGGGGAATTACTCCAGAGGAAACCATGAAGAATATGAACCGCAAGCGCTCATCAGTGATATTGACGGCCCTGCTGCTGCTCACCCTGACCGGTTGTGTACCGGCCGCGTCGCCAGCGCCCACCGCGCCGGCCACGAATGGGCCAACGGCCACGGCGCTGACGCCGCTCGAACTGGCCATGGGGTATATCCCCAGCGTGCAGTTCGCCCCGTTTTACGTGGCCATGCAGAAGGGCTACTACCGCGACGAGGGCCGANNTGTCAAGTTCCGTTACGGCTTCGAGTCGGACCTGATCAAACTGGTGGCCAGCAATGAACTGCAATTCCTGATTGGCAGCGGCGACCAGGTCATCCTGGCGCGCTCACAGGGCCTGCCGGTGGTCAATGTAATGGAGTGGTACCGACGCTTTCCGGTCGTCGTGTTCGCNGCTCAGCCGGGGATCAACACGCCGGCCGACCTCGAAGGGCACAAAGTGGGCATTCCCGGCCTGTTTGGCGCCAGCTACGTGGGCTGGAAGGCTTTTGCCAAAGCGGCCGGCATCGATGAAACCAAAGTCAACCTGCAGAGCATCGGCTTTACGCAGGTGGCGGCGATCAAGGATGGGATCATCGATGCTGCGGTCGATTATTCGGTCAACGGGCCGGTGCAATTGCGGCTGGCCGGCGAAGAGGTCACTGANGTTTTTGTCGCGGACTACATGGACCTGCCCTCGAACGGCATCATCTCGAATGACAAGACTGTGACCGAACAGCCGGCGCTGGTCGAGCGATTCGTGCGCGCCACCCTGCACGGCCTGCAGGACACATTGGAACAGCCCGGCGCGGCCTTCGCGATCGCCTTGCAGCAGGTGCCAGAGGCCGGCGCCGATGCCGCCGCCCGTCAAACCAACCGGGCAATCTTCGATGCCAGCCTGACGCTCTGGCAAACCGATGACACCCTGGGCATGGCTGACCCGGTGCGCTGGGCCGCGGCGGCCAAATTCATGGAACAGGCCGGCCTGATNTCCCACGGGGTCGACCCGCGACGNCTGTACACCAACCAGTTCATCCCCGGTGACACAAACAGCCAATATGCCCAGGACTGCGCGGCCGCAGTCCTGGGCGGCGACTGACAGGCGAGGCAACCATGGCGGCTGAAGCCTTCGTGCAGGTCGCGGGCATCGAAAAACGNTTCGCACAAAACGGCACGGCCCTACGCGCCCTGGCCCAGGTCAGTTTCCAGGTCGCGCCCGGTGAATTCGTCTCGATCGTCGGCCCGTCGGGTTGTGGCAANAGTACGCTGCTGCGCATCCTGGGCGGCCTGCTGGCGCCGGACAGTGGGTCGGTCGTCATCGATGGCGAGCCGCTGCATGCACCGCGCCGCGAAATCGGCTTCGTGTTCCAGCGCGCCAATTTGATGCCGTGGCGCACCGTGCTGGACAACATCGCCCTGCCCCTGCAAGTGCAGGGCATGCCGATGGTCGAGGCGCGGCGTGAGGCGCAGCGCCTCAGCGACCTGGTGGGCCTGCACGGCTTCGAGGCCGCGCTGCCCTATCAGCTCTCCGGTGGGATGCAGCAGCGCGCCGCCCTGGCACGCGCCCTCATTCACCACCCGCACCTGCTCCTGCTCGACGAGNNGCCCTTCGGCGCCCTGGACGCGCTGGCGCGTGAACGCATGAACCTCGAACTGCTGCGCATCTGGCAGNNCTGCGCGTCGACCGTGATCCTCGTCACCCACAGTATCAACGAAGCTGTGCTCATGTCCGACCGGGTCATGGTCATGGGGCCGCGNCCCGGCCGCATCATCACGACCCTGCCGGTATCCCTCGCCCGCCCACGCCACATCGACCTCCTCTCCGACGAACACTTTGCGGCCCTGGTGATGACGGTCCGCCACTGGATCGACCGGGCTGGCCAGGGGCAACTGTGGCCAGGGCCGCCCCAAATGGCGCCCGGACTCTGACGCCCATAGGCTTTCCCGTTCGGCCTGAGCCTGTCGAAGGGCGGGCTTGCCCGTAACCAGCGATGCGCCCGGTTGCTGTACCAGGCTGGTAAGGCTGGGTTTTTGTGTTATAATCTGGCATCATTGACTGCTCCGCACGCGCGAGCGAAGGCGGCGATTGTTAGTAACGGTATGAACAAGCTACTGCATGAGCGACTCTATCTGCAAGACGCCTACCTGCGCGCCTTCCAGGCCGACGTGGTGGCGCACGACGCTCCTGGANNGCGGCCGGCCGTCGCTTTGAGTGCGACCGCCTTTTACCCCACCGCGGGCGGCCAGCCCAACGACCGGGGTACCCTGCACGACGCCGCGGTGCTCGATGTGATTGCTGACAACGGTACCGTGTGGCATCTGCTCGACCGACCGCTGGCTGCGACCACGGTGGCCGGCGCCATCGATTGGGCACGCCGCTTCGACCACATGCAGCAGCACACCGGGCAGCACATCCTTTCACAGGCCTTCAGCCTGGCGGCCGGNGCTGAGACGGTGGCCTTCCACCTGGGTGTCACCAGCAGCACCATCGACGTCGATCGCGCCGACGTGTCGGCAGAGTTGGTTGTCGCGGCCGAGACGCTGGCCAATCAGGTGGTGTTCGAGAACCGGCCCGTTGTTGCGCACTTCGTGACGCCGGCCGAACTGCCGTCGCTGCCGCTGCGCCGCCCGCCCAAAGTCACCACCGACATTCGGGTCGTCACGATCACCGGGTTCGACTGGTCGGCCTGCGGCGGTACCCACGTGCGCAGCACGGGCGAAATCGGCCTGATCAAAGTGACCCAGCTCGACCGGCGCGGGCCAGAAACGCGCATCGAGTTTGTGTGCGGCCAGCGCCCTGGANNCGATTATCGGCACAAGTTGGATACCGTGCAAGGTCTGATGACCCGCCTGAGCACCGCCGAGGAGGACCTCCTGCCGGCCGTAAACCGGCTGGCCGACAAGTTGCAGGCCAATCAACGCCTGCTNGCGCGGCCCAGGGTGAGGTCGATCGCTACNGAAGCGCAGCGGCTGTGGGCGGCGGCCGTTCCCGCCCCTGGNCGGCTGGTAACGCACTGCTACACCGATCGTTCACCCGAGCGTGTGCGTGCGCTGGCTGGCCTGCTGCACACCCAGCCTGCGTGGCCCTCCTGGCCAGTGAGATCAGCCCGGCGGCGGCCAGCTCTTTTTGTGGCCGCGGACGATGTGCCGCTGGACATGGGAACGGTCATGCGGCGGGCGACGGCGGCCGGCGCCCGTGGTGGCGGGCGGGGAGCATGGGCCCAGGGCGGCGCGGCGGATGGAGCAACCCTGCGCCAGGCCCTGGCCGCCGCGCTGGACGCTGTGCACGAGTTGTTCGAGAAAGGTTGATCATGCAACAGGTTGCGCCACACGTATACGTCGAGACGGGCTATCGTAATGCGAACGTTGGCTGTATCATCACCGAGGANGGGGTGATTCTGGTTGACACACCGATGATTCCGGCGCAGGCGATTGCCTGGCGCACGCTGGTCAACCGGGCCTCGGGCCACGCGCCGATCCTGTACGTGATCAACACCGACCATCACCGCGGCCATGCCCTGGGCAACCAGCATTTCCTGCCCGCCCCCGTGATCGCACACGAGCGGGCCTGGAAGGAGATGCGCGGCTACACCGATAACTTCAAACAGCGCGTGCGTGATTCGTTCAAGAAGGAGCCGGAAATTCAGGTCCAGTTCAACGACCTGCAGATCATCCGCCCGCAGATCACCTTCAAAAANCGGCTCACCATCCTGCGCGGCGGCCGCGAAGTCCGCTTGATCTGGATCGGNGGGCACACCCTGGCCACCTCGGTGGTGTGGCTGCCGGTTGAACGTGTGCTGTTTGCCGGTGATTCGGTGTGGACCGATCAGCACCCCTACATGGCGCAGGTCAACTCGCGTGATTGGCTGCACGGCCTGAACTACATCCGCAAACTCAAGCCCGAGATCATCGTGCCGGGCCATGGGCCGACCTGCGGCATCGAATCGGTCGACCGGGTGATCGAATACATCCGCTACATCCAGGCCCAGGTGCGTACCATGTACCGCCANGGGAAGCCGAAGCAGGAGACGAAACCGATCCTCGTCAAAGACCTGGTGACCTGGTTCCCGATACCCGCGGGGCGCAAGGCCAAGATCGAGTCACAGATCAAACAGGGCATCGGGCGGGTGTACGAAGAGGTGCGGCGCAGCAGCGAGGCATCGGCGTAGGGCAGCATGGCGCATGACATTCGACGTGATACGGGAACCCCGGCCGAAACCCTGCGCCGTCTGCTCGACCGCGCCGAACGACTTCTGCCCGATTTACGCACCAATCCGGCGGCCGCCAGCGAGCTGCTGACCGCCATGGACGAGATAACGGCCCTGTTTGCGACGCTCGAAGGGCAGGGCATGGACCTGCGCCCCGAACGCGGGCGCTGGGAAGGCCTGCAGCGCGGTCAACAACCGGATCGGTTATGTGGTGCGCGGCATACCCGATTGGGACCGCGCACGCCAGGCGGCACAGGCCATTCCGGACCGCCCCTGGTGGTACCTGGATCAGACGTTGGCCGCGCGCGCCGCCGCAACCGGCGTCGGACACTTGTGGCGGCTGGCGCAGGGATCGCCGCGCTGGCCCTGATCGTCATCGCCTGGCGCCTGCTTTTTCCGGTCGATCCGGCCGTGGCAGCCGCGCAACGTGCCATGGAGTTGGGGCAGCGCTACGTGCGCCTGCACGAGTGGGAGGCTGCCTATGCGAGTTACGTCGAAGCCGCGCAGGCGACGCCCGACGATGCGATACCGGTGATCTGGCTGGGGGTTCTCAAGGAACAGCTGGGTGACCGCGCGGCGCCGCGGCCTATTTTGAGCAGGCGGCACAATTGCTGCCCGATCCGGTGCGCTTGCAGGTCGAAAAATCGTTTGCGTACAACCAGATCGGCCAGTACGTCGAGGCCGAAGCGGCGGCACGCGGCGTTGGCCATCGACCCCAACTCGCCGCATGCGCACTATGTATTGGCCGGGGCCTTGGAACGGCAGCACCAAATCGAGGCGGCGCTGGCAGAGTTCGATCTCGCCTCACAGTTGGCCGAGAAGGTCGATGCCAACCTGGCGGCGTTGGCCCGCATTCGGCTGGCCACGCTCATGCAGACAGCGCCTTTGCTGCCGGCGGACGAGCCGACGGCGACGCCATGATTGACGATGTGGGTCTGGTAGTGGGAGATAACTTTGACTGACGAACTGGAAGTGACTAACGGGGCGAACGGCAACAACGGCAGCGGCATCGGTACGGTCAACCTCATCGACATCGACCAGGAGATGCGTCACGCTTACCTCGATTACGCGATGAGCGTGATCGTGGCACGCGCCCTGCCCGATGCGCGTGATGGACTGAAACCGGTACACCGGCGCATCCTGTACGCCATGCACGACATGGGCCTGCGCCCCGGCACGCCCTACAAAAAGNNAGCGCGCATCGTTGGTGAAGTGCTCGGCAAGTACCANCCCCACGGTGACAGCGCCGTGTACGATGCGATGGTGCGCCTGGCGCAAGACTTTTCCATGCGCTANCCCCTGGTCGATGGGCAGGGTAACTTCGGCTCGATCGATGGCGACAGNCCCGCGGCCATGCGTTACACCGAGGCACGCCTGGCGCGCCTGTCTGACTTCATGCTGGGCGATATCGACAAGGACACGGTCGACTGGGGACCAAACTTCGACGATTCGCTCGAAGAACCGCTGGTGATGCCGGCGCTCCTGCCCAACCTGCTGCTCAACGGCGCCAGTGGGATCGCCGTTGGTATGGCCACCAATATCCCACCGCACAACCTGGGCGAACTGATCGACGCCATCGCTTACCTGATCGAGCACTGGGAACAGCGCGAGGAAATCCCGCCCGAAGACCTGATGCAGTTCGTCAGCGCCGATTTTCCCACCGGCGGCCTCATCGTCGGCAGTGAGGGCATCCGCACGGCGTACGCTACCGGCAAGGGACGGGTCGTGATGCGGGCCGTGGCCACGATCGAGGAGATGAAGGGCAACCGTTTTCGCATCATCATCAGCGAAATACCGTACCAGCTCAACAAGTCGTCCCTGCTGGAGCGAATTGCCCAACTGGTGCGCGAAGAACGGATCGACCAGATCAGTGACCTGCGCGACGAGTCCGACCGTCGCGGTATGCGCATCGTGATCGAACTGAAACGCGGCGCGGCGCCGNNCAAAGTGCTCAACCAGCTGTTCAAATACACGCCCCTGCAGAGTACGTTCGGCATCAACCTGCTGGCCCTGGTGGGCGGTGAGCCGCGACTGCTTTCACTGCGCCGCGCCTTGCAGATCTATGTCGAACACCGCCAGGAAGTGCTTACCCGTCGCACCCGTTTCGAGCTGCGCAAAGCCGAGGAGCGCNNCCACATCCTGGAGGGGTTGCGCATTGCGCTCCAGTTCCTGGACGAAGTCATTGCCCTGATCCGGGCTGCGGCCTCGGCCGAGGCCNNGCGCATCGAATTGATGGCCCGTTTCCAGTTGAGCGAGGTTCAGGCGCAGGCCATCCTTGACTTGCAGTTACGCCGCCTGGCCGCACTGGAACGCGAAAAGATCGAAGCCGAGTACCGGAGNCGCTTGCGCATCGCGTACCTGCGCGACCTCTTGGAACACCCGGAGAAAATCCTGCTCCTGGTCAAAACCGACCTGGAAGAACTGCGCGCCAAATACGCCGATGCCCGCCGTACGCAAATCCTGGCCGACGATGACGGCGCCTTCTCCGACGAAGACCTGGTGCAGCAGGAACATGTCCTGGTCACCCTCACCCAGGACAACTACATCAAACGTACCATGGCCCGCGCCTACCGCGCCCAAGGCCGCGGCGGTCGCGGCGTAATGGGCATGAGCACACGCGATGAGGACCAGGTCTTGCAGGCCATCGGCGCCCGCACGCTGGACTACATCCTCTTCTTCACCAACCGTGGCCGCATCTACTCGGAGCGAGCGTTTAACCTGCCCGAGGCCAGCCGCACCGGTAAGGGCCTGCCGGTTGTCAACGTGATCAACCTTGGCCCCGATGAGCGGGTGACTACCATTGCCGCCGTGCCTGACTTCGACCATGCTGACTATGTGACGACCGCCACGGTCGGTGGGCGTATCAAGCGGGTCGAGCTGCGTGAGTTCAGCGCCGTGCGGGCCAGCGGGATCATTGCCATGCCGCTGGAGGCGGGTGACGAACTCGGCTGGGCACGCGTCACCACCGGTAAGCAGGACCTGATCCTGGTCACCGAACAGGGCCGTGCGCTGCGCTTCGCCGAAAGCGAGGTGCGTCCGATGGGGCGGACGGCGGCCGGTGTACGTGGGATTCGCCTGCGCGGCCAGGACCGCGTGGTTTCTCTGGAAGTGGTCGAACCGGGCGGTGACCTGTTGGTCGTCACGCCCCACGGTTATGGCAAACGCACCGCGTTGGCCGACTATCCGTCGCACGGCCGTTTCACCAGCGGTGTGATCACCCTCTCGGCCAGCCGTGTGGCGCGNGATGGGCGGATCGTTTCGGCCCGCGTCGTGCAATTGGCCGACGAAGTGGCCTTCTTTTCCGCGAACGGGATTGCCCTACGCCTGCGGGTGAAGGACATTCCGCAGCAGGGGCGCGGCACCAGCGGCGTCCGTTTGGTGCAACTGAAAACCGGTGACACGGTCGCGGTGGTTGCTCGCCTGTCCGACCTGCCGGCGACGGAGTCGGTCGCCCCAGCAGTCAGAACGGAAACGCCTTTCTCTGCGGCCGATTTGCCCACGGACGGCGCCCACGATCCAACCGCCGATACACCGACGACGCCGGTAACGGAAGAAGAGGCGGTGTAGATGACCCTGTCCACCTTGATTGGGCGACAACCGGGACACCAGTTGGAGTGTATGCCCGCCGTCGACACCGACCGCCTCACGGAGACGATCGTGGCCTTCGCCAACAGCGACGGCGGCCATGTGCTGATTGGGGTCACGCCGGGTGGGCGCGTCGTGGGCAATCTGCTGGAAGAGGAGGTCGAAGGCGCCCTGCGCCATGCCCTGACCGACTGCCGGCCGCCGGTCAAGACTGAATGGCAGGCTCTTCCCGCGCCCCAGGGTTTGGTTGTCAGCATTTTCGTTCCGCGCAGCACCGAGCCGCATAGCCTGGCCGACGGGCGTGTCGTACTGCGCAGCGGCGCGGAGAATGTCCCCCTCGGCGGCGAAGAGATCCGCCAACTGGCCGCGACCAAATCGAGCAGCGATTTCGAGGCCGAACCTGTCGGCGGNGCTACCCGTCGCGACCTCGACGATGAGGTGATTGCCGAATATATCGACAAGCGGCAGGAGCGCCAGCGCCGTACTCTGACCATCGCGCCGGATGAACTCCTGGTACAGATTGGCGCGCTCGACGCCAACGGTGTGCCCACCAACGTCGGCCTGCTGCTGTTTGGGCGCGAGCCGCAGGTTTTTCTGCCGCAGAGCGGTGCTATTTTTGTGCGTTTCACCGGCACCGAGCCACGCGGCCCGCAGGGACTACCGGGCTACGGCCGCCGTGAGGAAATCAACGGCCCCCTGGCGCGTATGATCGAGCGCCTGTGGCAGGTCGTGTGGAGCGAGATGCGGGTGCAGGCCGTGGTACGCGGCTTACAGCGTGAGGAGAAACCGGAATACCCGCCGTTTGCTGTGCGCGAGGCCCTGGTCAATGCCGTGTGCCACCGTGATTACCGCCTGCGCGGCCGGCGCATCGAGGTACGCATGTTCGATGACCGGCTGGAGGTCAGCAGCCCCGGTGGCCTGCCCGGCTACATCACGCTGGACAACATCGTGGAAGAGCACTTCAGCCGTAACCCGCGCCTGGTCAACGGTCTCTTCCAGTGGGGCTACATCGAAGAACTGGGCCTGGGCGTCGACCGTATGCTCGAGGACATGGCCAAGGCGGGGCATCCACCGCCGGCCTTTCGGGCCACGCCCTACGCCTTCACCGTCACCCTCAAGAACGTGCAGGTGGCCCGCGCCATGCCCATCTGGCGTGACAACATGAACGAGCGTCAAGCGCACGCCATCCAGTACATCCAACAGGCGGGCCGCATCACCAACCGTGACTACCGNCGGCTCTGCCCCGACGTCTCCGCCGAAACTCTACGCCTCGACCTGGCCGACATGGTCGACAAGGGTGTGCTGCTCAAGGTTGGTGATAAAAGNGGAACCTACTACGTCCTGAAGTGACCTCGACGGTACCGCTTATCCCAAACTTATCCCAAACGCGGGCTTGGGAAATATTTGGGATTTGTCGGTCAGGTCAACACACCCAGGGCCTCGAACTCCACTTCTGCCTGGATGCCCAACAGATCAGCCAGCTGGCGCTGTAAGATGGCCGGGTCACCGCTGCTGACGAAGCGCCAGGGCGTGGTCGGCGCGGATACCGCCGGCAGCGTCATGCGCTGCCAGACGCGCTGCACCTGACGCGCCACGGCGGGGGCAGGGTCGATGACCTGGATGGTCGGTCCAACCACCTGTTCGATCGCGGGGCGCAGGAAGGGGTAGTGCGTGCAGCCCAGCACGGNCTCGTCTACCCCGCCCGTTGCCAGGCCGGCCAGGAAGTCGTGCAGCAGGTCGTAGGTGCGTGGGCCGTGCAGGTCGCCCTGCTCGACCTGTTCCACCAGGCCGGGGCAGGGTTGCAACACCACCTCGACGCCGTGGGCGAAACGGGCCATCAGGCGGGCAAACGGTTCACCCTGAAAGGTGGCCGGGGTAGCCATGACCGCCACGCGGCCACTGTGCGTCTGTTCGATAGCCGGCTTGAGGGCCGGCTCCATGCCGACGATCGGCACCGGGAAGACTGCGCGCAGGTGGTCCAGCGCGGCCGCGGACGCGGTGTTGCAGGCCACCACCAGCAGGTCGGCCCNCTGTTGCAACAAAAAACGGGCCACACGTTCCGNCGCGTCCCGTATTTCAGTCAGTGACCGGGAGCCGTACGGGCAGTAGGCCTGGTCGGCAAAGTAGATCAGCGCCTGGCCGGGCAGCGCGTCGGCCACCTCGCGCCACACCGAAAGCCCGCCCACGCCCGAATCGAACAGTCCAATCACACCGGCCATGGCTGCACCAAATCGCCCGGAATCGCCATTAGCGGTTCGACCGCGCAGCGGCGATCATCCCCTCAACACCGTTGGAGGCGCACCTGGCGCGCGGCCTCGATGAAGGCGCGGAAGACCTGAATCATGCCCGGGTCATTGCGCGGGCCAGTTCTTCGGGGTGCCATTGGATGCCGAGGGCAAAGGGATGCTTTTCCACCTCCACCGCTTCCACGATCCCGTCCGGCGCCCAGGCTACGGCGCGCAGCGAGGGCGCCAGGTCTTTCACCGCCTGGTGGTGCATGCTGTTGACGATACCGTGCGGACCCATGAGCCGTGTAGACGGCTGCCCGCCTCGACCTCCACCTTATGGCTGAGCCGGAAGCGCTCGAACTGGGGGAAGTAGTCGTGTTTTTCGGAATGGGGGCGCAGGGCCGTGATGTCCTGGTACAGCGAGCCGCCGGCCACCACGTTCATGACCTGTGCCCGCGGCAGATAGCCAGCAGCGGCTTGTTTTCAGCCATGGCCCAACTGGCCAGCAGAAATTCGGTACGGTCACGCTCTTTGTCGACCGCACCCAACAGTTCGTGCGGCGCTTCGTTGTAGCGGCTGGGGTCGATATCCTCACCGCCGGGGAGAAAGATCGCATCCAGGTTGTCGTAGATCGTACGCAGCGTCGTCTCTTCGAGTTCGAGCGGGATCGTAATCGGCGCACCCTGCGCGTGGGTCACACCTTGAACATACATACGGTTTTGAATGTAAATCGATAATCCAAAATAGCGCGTCGAACGGTCGCGCGCACTGGGTATGCCAACCAGGGGTTGTACATGCCTGGGGCCATGACCATTGCCATTTGATTGCATTGGACCTCTCCTCACATCCAGCGACGAACTCATCCAAGGCCCGCAGAAAGATCACGGCACAGTTCAGTTTCGTGCATACGATCTTTGACATCCAGGGCGGCGTAAACACTCGAGTGCGGCTTGTGTGCGCCCGACCCGCAGCGAACCCCAAAGTTGCGGGCAAGTATATCACACGGTTTAATTTTTCGGAAATTGGCCTGTTTTTTGTTTTCATCACAGTTCTCTGCCGAAATCACGCGGCCACCCCATGGTGGCTGGTCAGAGACCGTAAAACCCGGTTTCTCTGGACTCGATCGCGGGCCACCCACGATGGCCGGTCAGAAACCGGGTTTTTGGCGTCGCGGTCAATCTACGTGCACCGGCTCGACACGCCAGATCTCGGTGCAGTACTGATGCATCGCCCGATCCGACGAGAAGAAGCCACTGCGCGCCGTGTTCAGGATCGACATCCGTGTCCAGCCGTCGGGATCGGTATAGTAGGCGTGCGCGGCCCGCTCAGAGGCCGCGACGTAGGCGTGGTAATCGGCCAGCACCAGGAACTCGTCGTTGGTGATCAGCGAGGCGACGATCGGTTGAAAGATCGATCGGTCGCCCCCGGCGAATACGCCCGCGGCAATGGCATCGATGGCCCGTTTGAGTTCCGGAATCTGCATGTAGTACTCGAGCGGGTTGTAACCGTGGGCTTTCAGCGTCATGACTTCCTCGGCTGTCAGTCCGAACAGGAAGAAGTTCTCGGCGCCCACCAGGTCACGAATCTCGATGTTGGCCCCATCCAGGGTGCCGATCGTCAGCGCGCCGTTGAGCGCGAACTTCATGTTGCCGGTGCCCGATGCCTCTTTGCCGGCCATCGAAATTTGCTCCGAGAGGTCGGCCGCCGGGTAGATGCGCTCGCCCAGGTTGACGTTGAAGTTGGGCAGGAAGACAACCTTGAGTCGGCCGGCCACATCGGGGTCATGATTGACCACCTCGGCCACGCTGTTGATCAGCTTGATGATCAGCTTCGCCATACGGTAGCCGGGCGNCGCCTTGGCGCCGAAGATGAAGGTGCGCGGCGGGACATCGGCGGTCGGGTCTGCCTTGATCCGCTGGTAGAGCGTGATGATGTGCAGCGCCTTGAGCAACTGGCGCTTGTACTCGTGCAACCGCTTGACCATGACATCGAACAGGGTATTTGGATCGACCTCGATACCGGTGCGCCGTAGAATGACGGCCTGCAGGGCCTGTTTGTTCTGCTGTTTGACCGCACGCCAGGCCTGACGAAACGCCGGATCGTCGGCCGATGCCTCCAGTTGGGCCAGTCGGCCCAGGTCGGTCAGCCAGCCTTCACCGATGCGCGAGTCGATCGNCTCGCACAGTCGCGGGTTAGCCAGACGCATGAAGCGGCGCGNGGTGACACCGTTGGTTTTGTTGTTGAATTTCTCCGGGTACATCTCGGCAAAGTCGCGCAGCGTGTACTCNNGCAGCAGCCGCGAGTGCAGTGCAGCCACGCCGTTCACCGAAAACGTGCCAACGCACGCCAGGTGGGCCATACGCACGTGACGCTCGGGGTGTTCACGGATGATCGACATGCGTGANNTGCGATCCATGTCGCCGGGGAAACGGGCGGCCACCTCTTTCAGAAAGGCTGCGTTGATCGTGTAGATGATCTGCAGGTGTCGCGGCAGTANGCCACTGAACAGACTCACCGGCCACTCCTCCAGCGCTTCCGGCATCAGGGTGTGGCAGGTGTAGGCCAGGCAGCGGCGGGTGATGTCCCAGGCCTGTGCCCAGGGCAGCGCTTCCTCATCGACCAGGATGCGCATCAGCTCGGCGACACCGATGACCGGATGGGTGTCGTTGAGTTGAATGGCGACCTTGTCAGGGAAGTGCGCCCAGTCATCGTTGCGCAGGTGATAGCGCCGAATGATGTCGTGTAACGAGCAGGCCACGAAGAAGTACTGCTGGCGCAGGCGCGTTTTGCCCTGCGCCGATGAATCGTTGGGGTAAAGCACCTTGGTGATGGTCTCCGAGGTGACCTTCTGCTCCACCGCGCTNNCGTAGTCGCCCATGTCGAAGANGCGGAAATCGAACTCGCGCGTGGCGCGNNGGCGCCACAGGCGCAGAATATTGACCGTATTCGTGCCATAGCCCGGCACAAGCATGAAGTTCGGCTCACCCATCACCGTCTCGCCCGGCGTCCAGCGCGNCCGCGCCACGCCGTTCTCATCCGTGTAATTCTCGACGTGACCGCCAAAGCCGACCTCGACCATGTCGTCGGGCTGGGGAAATTCCCAGGGGTTGCCAAAGTAGAGCCAGTCGTCGGGTCCCTCCACCTGCCAGCCATCTTTGAACGTCTGGCGGAAGATACCGTATTCATAACGGATCCCATAGCCGACGGCGGGGATGTCCATGGTGGCCAGCGAATCGAGGAAACAGGCGGCCAGGCGGCCCAACCCGCCGTTGCCCAGGCCCGGCTCGCGATCGGCTCCGATGAAATCTTGCAGCTTGAGGCCGTTGCGTTCGGCCGCTTGCTGCGCCAGTTCCCACGTATCGCTGTAGAGCATGTTCTGGGTGAGCCGCCGGCCCATGAGAAACTCGGCCGAGAGGTAGTAGACGAACTTCGGGTTAGCCTGGTAATGGGCCTGTGTCGTCTTGCGCCGGCGCTCCATCAGGTAATCGCGTACGGTGAGACAGAGGGTTTGATAGGCGTCCAGCGCACTGGCCGACTGCGGAGTGGCGCCGCGAGCGTAGTAGAGGTTGTCACGAAACGCCTGCTCGAAAGCGTCGACCGTGCGGCCGGTTCGACCGTTGGTGGTTGGATCATCCGTCATTGGGTCATCTCCACGTCATTAGGCTGTTTGTATTGTAGCCCAGAAACGGTGGTTGGGAAAATGGGCATGGTTCAATGATTAGCCCCGCAGAGCCTGGCCGGGTCCGTCGTTCAGGCCCCAGTCGCTGCGCGAAATTTCTGAACGCAGTTTTCGTTAACGTCTCTAGTGGGTCACTTGGCATGACTGTGGTCACTGATTGAAGGTAACTGATGGCTATGCTCAAGCCAAGTGACCCACTGGTAGAAGGTTGAAAGGAGCCGCGCGGATGGTGGATTATATGGTGGAAGCCGAGATGCTGTATCACGCGGGCGCCTACGCCGAGGCCGGCGCCCTGTTTCATGACCTGTGGGACCAGGGGCACACTGACGCGGGGTGCGTTACGCGGCCTGTCTGCGCAAGGCGGGGCACACCGCGTCGGCGCTGACTGTCAGCCGCCGGCTTGTCCGCCAAACCCCAGCCGATCCGCGCGCGGCCGAACTGGGCTGGGCCTCTTGGAAACCCTGGCAAGTTCGGCCCAGGCCGCACGACCTGCGTCGCCTGGAAGCCATCGCCGACGAAGCGCTGCGCGACGGCCAGGGCAGCGCGGTGGCGGAGATCGTGCTGACTGTCGTCGAGGAGGCGCTGCACCAGCCGAGTGGGATACCGCCAACGCCTGGTGCGACCGTCTGGAACCGGCGCAGCTCGATGGGGCGTCGACCTTCGAGGATGGGCAGCGCCGGGCTTCACCCGCGAACGGTGGTATTCGGCCAAGGTGCGCGCTCCTGCACCTGCACCGCTGGCATCACGCCCGTGCGCTGGCCTTACAGGCGCTGAGCCTGCGGCCGCAGTCGATCGAATTTGCACGGTTGGCGGCCCGGGCGCTCGCGGGCCAGGGCGGCTCTTACAGGCGCAGGCCGACCTGCACACCCTGCACCTGCGGCGGCCGCTCGACTGGTCGACCCTCTACGAGCTGGCCAGGGTCGACTTTCAGCTGGGTTATGGACGGGCCGCGGCCTGCCATGCGGCGCGCCGCGCTGATACCGGGCGATGAGCGCTACCGGGTCGGCTCTTCATCCTGCTGGCTGACATCCTGGCCGACCAGGGGCAGTTCGAGGTTGCGGCCTGCCACGTGGTGTTAGCTCGCTCCTGGTACACGCGCCAGCGACAGACGGCGCCGGGCCGTCTCAAGAAACTCGAAGGCCGGCTACGGGCCGCGCTGGCTTTGAGCGACCAACGTTTTCCCGACGTCACGCTCGCGGGCCTGTCGGCGATCCGTCAGCGCTGTCAGCGGGAGTGGCAAACCATGGCCAGCTGGCTGCCCGTGGGCCAATAGCGGGCAGCGCTACTGACAGGCTTTGGGCGGCGTGGTACAAGGGGAGACATGTCATCCGTCTCCTTTCCCAGCCGCAGCCGCGGCCGGGTGCAGCCCGTGCCTGTCGTGACCGCGCCAGTGGTGCAGCCGGTACGTCGGCGCCGCCTGCGCGGTAGTTGTGCTGGCCCTGGCGCTGTTATTCCTGCGCGGCGATTTCATCATGCCCGCGCTGGCTTTTTCCCTGCAAGTGAACAGCATCGTGCGCCCCTACGCTTTCGACCTGTCCACCTGGGAAATCGATGCGATCATGGCCAAAGTGCGTGACACCGTTCGTTCGCCAGTGCAGGGCATCTCCGAAACCGAGCAGGCGGCCCTGGTGCGTGCGTATATGGCTAACGTCGCGCGTTCAAGAACGCACACATTTTATCGAGCAGCAGGTCAGCGCGGGCCGCCGACACCCCGAAACACGCCNGCCACCCACGAGCTGGAAGCACTGCGCCGCCAGCAGGCCTACTGGCGCCCCCAGGTCGAAGCGACGATCGAATGGCAGGTGCGTACCGTGCTGCACGACGCGGGTCTGACGACCCTGGGGGCGGTGTGGCCGCCGGTTCGTTTCCATTTCAGCGAACTGCCGCATTACCTCGTCGTGTCGCCGCGCAAATTCGCCGTATCNCTGGGCAGCTACCTGCAGCCGGACGTGCCGATCGTGCAGATGGACGCGATCGAAACGGCCGTGGATCGGGCGGGCGTCGCGGTCGATCAGAACCGCGGCGTACGTGCACTGGTGGACGACATCGGCGGGTTTTCCACCTGGCCAACCATGGTGCTCGACACGACCGACCTGCGCTGGGTGCTGTCTACCGTGGCGCACGAATGGGTGCACACCTACCTCGCCTTTTACCCGTTGGGCTGGCACTACTTCGACAACGGTGATGCCACGACGATAAACGAGACGGTGTCCTCGATCGTAGGCGACGAGGTTGGTGACCTGGTGCTGCAGCGCTACTACCCCGACCTGATGCCCCCACCCGCGATCGACCGGCCNGCCCCCACGGCCGACGAGGACGCTCTGACGCCAAAGTTCGATTTCAGCCGTGACATGCGCGAAACCCGGCAAGTGGTAGATCAACTGCTGGCTGAGGGGCGCATCGATGAAGCCGAGAGTTACATGGAGGCGCGCCGCCAGCACCTGTTGGCGAACGGCTACAGCATCCGCAAACTCAACCAGGCCTACTTTGCCTTCCACGGCAGCTACGCCACCGGCCCCGGCGCCGTGGACCCGATCGCCCAGCTCGAGCAGCTGCGCGCAGCGCGATTCCCTGGCGGCCTTCCTGCACACCGTACGTAGCTTCCGGGGATGCAGGACCTGGAGCAGGCCTTGATCCGCGACCATCCCTAAGGGGAACGACTGCACACGTCCTACGCGTGATGATTCTCATTTTCTGCCCGCACAGCGTCGCAGGCCAGATCGCAGCCGCCCGCTATACAACAGAACAGATGATCGTGGGGTGGGCGCACAATTACCTTCATTAAAAGGCTGTGATACAATAGCCTCAACATCTCGAGCCAATTGCAATGGATTCCTGGACTCGTCTGCAGCGGAGTGATCGTATGGCACGCAAGAAAATCGCATTTGGCTGGTACGGCGGAAAGTTCAGCCACCTGGAATGGCTGCTTGGCCTTCTACCAGAGGCCCAACACTACTGTGAGCCGTTTGGCGGATCGGCCGCNGTCCTTCTCAATCGGGCGCCTGCGCCGGTTGAAACATACAACGACATCGACGGCGAGGTTGTGAATTTCTTCCGCGTCCTGCGCGACCATCGAGAAGAGCTTATCTATGCGATCGGTATGACCCCGTTCTCGCGCGAAGAATTTTCTGAAGCTATCTCGACCAATGGCAACGGCTACGACCTNTCCCCAGTGGAGAGAGCCAGGCGNTTNTTTGTTCGTGCCCGGCAAGTGCGCACAGGACTTGCGCAAACAGCTTCGGTGGGCCGCTGGGCCAACTGCCTGCAGACCAGCCGTGCAGGGATGGCCGGGGCCGTCTCGCGCTGGTTGGGCAGTGTGGAAGGCCTGGAGTGGATTGCCAGTCGTCTACTGAGAGTGCAGATCGAACATGACACGGCCATCAACGTTATCCAACGCTACGATAGCCCTGGCACCCTGTTTTACTGCGACCCACCTTACCCTCACAGCTCGCGCGGAGACTCGAAAGCTTACCAGTACGAAATGACCGACCCAGAGCACATCGAGCTGCATGAGACCCTATCACGGGTCAAGGGCAAAGTTGCCATTTCTGGCTACCATTGCGACCTTATGGACGAGCTGTATGGGGGATGGGTTGTGCATGAAGAAGGATCAAAGAAAGCGCATTCTGTAAAGACGGACCGGATGGAAGTACTCTGGACGAATTATTAGAACGAGAGCGTGCATCATGCCACGAAAGACCCGTGAAGACCAGGGATCGTCTACGCGTCTACGACGTATCTGAATCAACGTTGGCAGGAAATCGTCGAACAGTTCGAGATGGCGCGACCGGCTGAACCAGAAAGCCCTTTAGCGGCTGATCATTCGCTGATTCCATTGATACGCGACAGCCTGAATAGCGCAACTGTATCTTACCATTACGTCCTGCCAACCCAACTCTTGGCAAAGTGTGTTGATCACAGCCTGGATGTTCACGCGCTACAAGCCGGTTACGATACCGCTGGCGCCTTCGACGCACGGACCGTAGCACACGATGTTATTGTTCCTTTCGACCGGGCCAATCATCGAGTACTGGGCGGTTCACCGGAACCGTATGTCAACAANCCCCTGCGTGTGCCGGCCGTCACATCTGCTTATCGAAGTAGCCAGAAAAACAAGACAGACTGGGACAAGCTCATTGCGGTGCTCGATGCGGTCGAGAATGCGGTGAGCGAGGAATTCGTACGACGAACGTTTGACCAGGTACTGTATGAGATTTATCGGATGCTGGAGACAGTAGCGGTAACCTATCCAACACCAAACCGTGTTAGCCTGGACCAGACGAACTACTTGGTCCAACAGTACCTCTCTGCAAAGTCTGGCGGCGACCGCATGGAGGCGGTGTGCACAGCACTTTTTCAAACCATCGGCAGACGCTTTGGTCTGTTCGATGATATCAGACGCNNGAGAGTGAATGCCCCGGACTCGCTCTCCGGCCAATCTGCTGACATCGAGTGCCGACTGCATGGCGAAGTTGTCTTACTGGTGGAAGTCAAAGATCGCAGCTTGACCTTGATTCAATTGGATACGACACTGGATGCTGCTCGTGCTGCTCACATCTCAGAAATTCTGTTCATTGCAGAGCAGGGTGACGCGGCCAGCGATAAGGCAAAGATCACCGACCGCATCGCCAGTGAGTACGTCAGTGGGCAAAACATCTATGTGACCAATTTTACGGACTTCTCTTTGGGTATTCTTATCCTGTTTGGAGAGGATGGGCGGGTCGATTTTCTGCGTGCAGTTGGTCGAGAGCTCGATCGGTCAGGGTCACGCATCGAGCATCGCAAAGCATGGGCCGAGACGCTAAAACAGATCTAGTGGGTCACTTGGCACGACTCTTGCCATAGTAGGCATCACGTAGTAAACTGCTGGTCAATACCGCCACCAGGAGAGCAAGATGACCCGCCACAGAATCGATCCGCTCCGTGCCCTGACAGACGAAGAGCGAGGCGTGTTGACGCAAATCAGCCGTTCGGCCAGCGAACCGGCCAGCCATGTCGCTCGTGCCAAGGCGTTACTGGCTGTAGCAGACGGTTGCAACTACCAAGAGGCGGCCCAGGCTGCCGGGCGGCGTGCGGGAGATGCGGTCGCCCACTTGGTGTCCCGTTTCAACCGGGAGGGCTTGGCAGCGATTGCACCCCGGCACGGCGGCGGTGCGCAGCCCATCTATGATAGCGCCGCACGTGAGCGAATCCTGAAGGAAGCTCGCCGCACGCCGGATCGCGAGCAGGATGGCACGGCCACCTGGTCGCTGACGACTTTGCAGCGGGCCTTGCGGCAAGCACCGGACGGCTTGCCGCAGGTGAGCACCTACACCATCTTAATGGTCCTGCGCGAAGCTGGCTTCACCTGGCAGGCCAGCCGCACCTGGTGTGAGACCGGCAAAGTCAAGCGCAAACGCAAGTCCGGGGTCGTTGAGGTGACTGACCCGGATACCGAACCCAAAAAGCTGATCGAGCAGGCGTACCAGACGGGCGAAAAGCTCGGTCTGCCGGTCTGGACGACCGATCAAGCCGGGCCNTTTCAGACGGTACCCTATCCGGGTCATAGTTGGGCAGGCCAGGGGCAGCCCCAACGCCAGCCGCACGAGTACATCCGTAACGGCACCGCCAAGTTGTTAACGTTGTTCCGGCCCGCTGACGGTCAACTACGCGCGAAAGGCGTCACCAGTTGTACGAATGCCGTCCTGCATGGTTGGCTGAAGCAGGAGTTGAGCGACATCCTGTCAGCCCTGCCGGACCCAGTCACGGCGCCGACCAGGGAAGCCATTCAGGCGACCTGGGCGACCTGGACCGCCGGGCGAACGAGTTATCCGACCTTGCCAGCCGAACTGGTCGCCCCACGGATACTCTTGGTCCTCGACAACTTGGCCGGTCATCTGACCCCGGCGTTCGTGCTCTGGCTGTTTGAGCATGGCATCATCCCGCTCTACACGCCCTTGGGCGCGTCTTGGCTCAACATGGCCGAATCGATTCAGCGCATTATTGAGCGCCGGGCATTGGAAGGGCAACACCCGCAGAATCCAGCCGAGATCATCGAATGGCTGGAAGCCGCCNNACGCGGCTGGAATCGCCAGCCAACGCCTTTCATCTGGGGCGGCAAACGCGCCGCCCGGCGCTCCCGCAGTCGCCAACGGCGTTACGCCCTCGGCGGCTCAGGCGCTTATACTTACCGCCCGATCCGGCGGCGCAAGACCGTACTTGATAAATGGCTACAAACAAGCCAAGTGACCCACTAGTGGGTCGCTTGACACCATTGATCTGAAAACCCGGTTTCTCAGCCTGTTTTTGACATAGAACGCATGTTCTCGACCGATATCTTGCGGTTTTGATGCGCTGCACCACAAGATGTAGACCAGGTGCGGTATTCGCTCACATGGTCTACGCGACAGCTTGTGGCACCGTATCCGACAACCCCTACAGGTTGTGATGTCGAAAACAGGCTTAGCTGAGAAACCGGGTTTTTGCTGTGAACTACGACGCGGGCGGCAGCGCCATGCGCTGTAAGGCGTCGATTTGATCGGCGTCGCCAATCACGGCCGCGGCATCGTCGGCGGCGAAACTGAACGTGGCCGATGGGTTGGTGTGCAGCGCACCCTGGCGCAGTACGCCCACCACCGAGGCCCNCGTCTGGCGTCGAATGTCGGNCTCTGCCAGGCTGTGCCCGGCCAACGGGCTGTCGGCCGGAATGCTGATCCAGGCCAACTCCAGCAGGCGCGCCGCNNCGCGCAGCCGGGTTAGCAGCTGGTAGTCGTCGTGCAGGTCGTACAGCGGGGCGTAGAGCTCATCACGTACGGCGTCGGTAAAGCGCTGAATCTCGGTCGAGGAAATATCGAGGTGAATCAGCGTCTGGCGGGTGAGCCNCAGGCCGGCCTCGAATTCGGGCTGGACCACCTCATGCACACCCATCGCGTGCAGCCGGTACAGATGTTCCATGCCCTCGGCGCGTGCGACGATGTGCAGCGCCGGGTTGAGCCGGCGCACCGCAGCCACGACACTCTCGGCATCGATGGCCGTGGGTACCGTAACCAGACAGAGGCGCGCCTCCCNCACCTGTGCCGCTTCGAGCACGACGCTCTGGCTGGCATCACCATAGATGATGGGCATTTGTTCGTCCTTCAGCGTCTCGATGCGCCGCTGGTCGGCNNCGATCACCACGAAGGGCCAACTCAGCCGCTGCAGAACCTGCGCCACTGCATGGCCAACCCGCCNCCCGCCGGCAATGACGACATGGTTGTGCAACCCGCCGGTCGGCAGGTTGACCGTTTGCAACGGCTCGCTCTTGAACCAACGTTTGCGTAGCGTGTAGAGGCGTTCCGCCTGCCCTGCAACCAGAGGGGTCAAGACCATCGTGATGACCGTCGTCGTCAGCACCAGCGCGTAGAGATCATTATCGATGGAACCGGTGCGCAGCCCCGTGCGCGNCAAAACAAAGGAGAACTCGCCAATCTGAAACAGCCCCAACGCCACCGCGATCGGTACGATATTGCGGTAACCAAAGGCCCAGGTCAAGGNGCCGAAGACGACGATTTTACCGACGCTCACCAGCGCCACCACCAACAGCACCAGCCCGAGGTTGGCGTACAGGAAGGCGGGATCGAGCAGCATGCCGACCGAGGTGAAGAACAACAGCCCAAACAGATCGCGTAACGGCATGATGTCACTCAGAGCCTGATGGGCGTAGTCCGACTCGCTCAGCACCATACCGGCAACGAATGCGCCAAACGCGAACGAAAGGCCAAACAGGTAGGACGCGTAACCGATACCCAGGCCGATGGCGGTTACCGCCAGCAGGAAGAGCCNGCGTGAATTCCAACGGGCCACGGCCACCATGATGCGCGGAATGACGCGTGTACCGATGAAGAACATGGCGGCCAAAAAGGCCACGGCACGCAGCGCGGCCAGGCCCAGGATTGGCAGACCGGCCTCGGGGTCGTTCAGTTGTGGCAGGATGATCATCAACGGCACGACGGCCAGGTCCTGGATGATGAGCATACCGATCATGACCCGGCTCGAGAGGGTGCCCAACCGTCCCTGACTGGCCAGCGTTTTGAGAATCACCATCGTGCTGGAGAGTGAAATCAGGGCGCCAAACCAGAGTGAAGGGACCGACTCCCAGCCCAACAGCTGGCCGATGCCGTAACCCAACCCCATCGTGAGCAGCATCTGCACCGGTGTGCCGATCAGGGCGATGCGGCGTACCGGCTGCAGTGATTTCAGCGAGAACTCCAGGCCGAGAGCAAAGAGCAGCAGCGCGACACCTACCTCGGCCAACAGTTCGATCTCATGTACATCAGAGATGGTGATGCCGCCGGTGTAGGGACCCAACAGCACCCCAATGACAATGTAACCGATGATCAGGGGTTGGCGCAGCCGTTGTGCGATCAGCCCACCAATCAGCCCACCAACGACAATGATCGCAATGTCCGCCGCAATACCCAAACGATTCCCTCCTTCGTTATCCCAATAAAGAAAGTAGTGTTTGCCAGGATAACAGAGGAATGACCGTTTGTCAACCTCCAAACCCCCAATACTGTGGCTCACAGCCCAAGGCGATCGCCGACCGCGCGGTCAGGGGCGCAGTTTTTGACAACTGTACGATCGTGTGCGATAATCGCCGCAACTTATGGCAGGCCGATGGGCCTGATCCACTTTCCTCTCGCCATCCTTTAACGAGGAGGTGATGCTGAATGAGCGATTGTAGTAACGCGGCACCGTAGCATCACCTCGGTTCACCCGATAAGACGCTACGGTGCCCAAACGAAAGGCCTTCCCAATTGGGAAGGCCTTTCTATTCTTGGTTTGCAACTGCTTAGTACTACAACCGTACTTCGCTGGCAATGTCACGTTGAGCCGGTGTTGCGGCCAGATTTCGGCATCGGTTTCGATTTCCCATGAACCCGTGAGATCGTGCGCCGCAGTTACTCCGGGTGTCCCTTGAGCGGCGTGTACAGGTATTTGTGCCACGCGTNTCTGGTACGGGTTGCCGGGCCGGTCAGCAGAGCCAGGGCGATGTAGAGCGGCCGCCGCGGTACGGTCAGCAGGCGGTAACCCACTTCCTCGGGCGTGCGATTGCCTTTACGCTGGTTACACGACCGGCAGGCCGTGACCACATTTTCCCAGGTCTTGGTTCNCCCGCGGCTGCGCGGCACGACGTGGTCGATCGTGAGGTCATGGCGGGCGAAATGTCCACCGCAGTACTGGCACACGTAGTGGTCGCGNNCCATCACGGCGCGCCGTGAGAGCGGTAGGGCAAACCGCCGCGGGATGCGCACGTACGTCACCAGGCGAATCACCAACGGCACCGGCAGCTGCGCATGTTCGGCGCGCAAATAGGCCTCGGCCGCTTCGACCAGCTCGGCCTTCTCCTTGAGCAGGAGCACGACCGCCCGTTTGACCGAGACCACGCTCAGCGGTTCGTAGGTTGCATTCAGAACCAATACGCTGTTCATGATCGTACCTCGTCGGTCAATAACAAAATGCCCGGATGCGCGTTCAACGTGCAATTCCCGGGCATTTCCACGCAGTGGGTGACCAGTGGGGCTTGAACCCACAACCTCCTGGGCCACAACCAGGTGCTCCACCAATTGAGCTATGGCCACCACGCTTCACGGATGCTTACACCGCTGTCCAGAGGTACCAGGAGGGCCAGGTGAGTTGGGAACCAACCACCAGCCTCACCCCTCCTGTCGCTCTTGGCTCGGGGACGAGGATTCGAACCTCGATACAGGGATCCAAAGTCCCTTGTCCTACCGTTAGACGATCCCCGAATCTTGACGGGTAAACCCAGGTGCCGAGGCCCAGACTTGAACTGGGGACACCGTCATTTTCAGTGACGTGCTCTACCAACTGAGCTACCTCGGCTAAACAGAGCGGGCGATGGGATTCAGAACCCACGACTCTCTCCTTGGCAAGGAGATGCTCTACCGCTGAGCCACGCCCGCAAAACATTCGGTGCGGTGCGAGTGCAGCCCGCACCACAGTCGTACTTATCACCAGAGCGGGCGATGGGATTCAGAACCCACGACTCTCTCCTTGGCAAGGAGATGCTCTACCGCTGAGCCACGCCCGCAAAACATTCGTCGATGGGAGAGGGCCATACCCCTGGCCGTAGCCTCCCAGGTGGACCCGGTCGGATTCTGAACCGACGATCCCCTCCTTGCAAAGGAGGTGCCTTCCCGCTAGGCCACGCCCATGCCACCAGATGCCGACGAGAGGACTCGAACCTCCACGCCCTGACGGGCAACAGATCCTAAGTCTGTCGCGTCTGCCAATTCCGCCACGTCGGCTTCAAGCCGCCGGCGCTGCCTGGCCCGCCGCCGGTCGCCAGGGCTGGGAAATCGACTGGATCATACTCCCGATTCTGTTTGGCCGCCATCTGTCTCACCGAAGCCTTGTCACTCCGGTGGCGGTTCCTGGCCTGCCAGGGTGTTACCCGGCTTCACCGTCACCGCTGCGATGAGATCAAACCGCAGTGGATGTCACCATCCACCCGCCTGACCCACTCACCTTGCTCCCGGTTGCACGCTCGCCCAGCCGGGGGCATTGCTGCCACCCGCTGGTGGGCCTACCCCACCGTTTCAGCCCTGACCAGGTTCCGTACGACAGACCCTGGCGGGAATGCTTTCTGTTGCGGTTGTAGTCACCGGGTTACCCCGGCGCCCCCACTTGCTGTTTCGTGGGGCAACCTTCTGGTCTCTGCCGAGACCAGTGGGAGTCGGGAAGTTCCTCTACGTTTGGCGTAGCGGCGGCTCACCAACCGATTTCCGTCGGCATGCGCACCTGATGCAGCGCACACCGGTGGCGATTATACCATGGCCGCCAGGGTACGTCAAAATGCACCATTCAGCGATTCTTGATCCCCATTCGTGGATGGCTGGGGCTTCACCCGAGGCGGAAACTGGCCCGCAGGTTGGGCAGGTCGATCCGGCTGACGCGCAGTGGCACTACGCTGTCCAACGGCAGGTCGTGTGTCAGGTGGACAGTGGTTTCGAGGCCCAGTTCGGGAATCAGTAGTGTGGCGCTGAGGCCCGTTTCTCCACCAGCACTCCCTGGCTGTGCCAGTCAGGGTGCCGCCGCATGTAGACCAACGTCCAGTGTTGATTCGAGGACTGCTCCGCGGCGCGCACTGNCCAATCACCGCCTCGACCGCGCCCGCGTGTGACAATCTCCTGTGTGGTCAACAGCCGCGCCTGCTGTACGTGGGCCCGCAGCTGCTGGTGTACGACCAGGTCGAGGTACCGACGCAGTGGGCTTGTGGCCTGCGCATAGGCCGTGGNCCCGAGGGCCGCGTGGGGCGCCGGCACACTGCGGTATTGGCTGCGCCGCATCAGGCGACGCTGGGCGTACATAGCGGCCAGAGAGTGCGGCGCAGCGTTGCGCTCACTCGCCTCCTGCGTTGCGTAGGGCAGGGGAATATCGTGGGCCAGCGCGTAGCGNNCAACTGCCTCTCCGGTCATGATCATGGCATTCTCGACGAGCAGCCGGCTGGGCAGGGACGGCGTCGGCGTCAAAATGACCTCGCCCTCCTGCACGCGTACGTCTACCTCGGGCAGATCGAGCAGTATCGCGCCGTTGGCCTGGCGCAGGTTCTGGTACTGCTGGGCGATCGCGTAGAGCCGATCGAACGGCGGCTGGTCGATNNGATGCGCGACGGCTTCGTACGTCAGCCGGGTGACCCGCACCCAACTCGGTACGATTTCAGAATCGAGCGGGCGCCCATCCTCACCCAGGTGCAGACCAAAGGAGAGCGCCGGTGAGACATCGTTCAAACCCAGAAGCGGTGTGGCCGCGTACGGCAGCATGGGGACGGTCGTTTCGGGCAGGTGCAACGTGGCCGCACGGGCGCGGGCCTCCAGGTCGATCTCACTGTCGGGTGTGATCACGGCTGCCGGGTCGGCCACGTGCACCCACAGAGTGTTACCCTCCAGGCTGAGTGCGTCGTCCGGCGTCTCCGTCGTGGCATCGTCGATGGCCAGCGCCAACAGGTGGGTGAGGTCGCGGCGCGGTTCGGTTGGCAGGTTGGGCAGGGCCTGGGGCGGCGGGTGGATTGGGAGACCCAGGCGCAGCGGGTACGGGTTGACCGCCTCATTCCACACGCCCAGCCNCAACAGGAGCGCGTGGGCGCCTTCGGGGTNTTCTTCGCGCCCCAGGGCATGCATGACCCGACTCTGGCTGGCGCGCCNCAGGGCCAGGGCCTCGACCTGCGTCAGGTAGCGTTCATCCTCCGGCTGAATCTGTCGTGTGCGAATCCGTTCCAGGAACGCGGCCCACGCCTGTTTTTCCGCCAGCGCGGCTGCGCGTGCGGCCTGTTTTTCGGCCACATCCAGGGNGGCGGTGACGGTGACCCGGTCGGGTTCACCGCGGAAGTACAGCCCATCCTCCAGCAGTTGCCAGGCAGCCCAGGCGCTGGCCGGGCTGTAATCACCATAGGCCAGTTCGGCCAGCTCGGCCAGGGTGGTCACCTGGCCCGCCAGCAGTTCCCAGGCAGTGACGACGTCACCGGTCTGCGGCTGCTGCTGGCCGAGACTCAGCAGGGGGCCAGGGTGCAGCAAAACGACGTCCTTGGGGCGGACCTTGACCGTTTCGCCGCCAGGAACCAGGATTTCAAGTTTGTCGCCCACACGCTCTACACGTGCCGGCCGGTTCTTGTACAGCACCAGGCTGCCAACCGGTGGAAGTTTCTCGGACATGGTCCCCATTGGTACGAGCTACGGATTGGACGGGCGCAGGTTCGCCGATCCTCAGCTACACCATGCTGGCCCCGCATTGACGACCAGATCCGAGGAACACGGCGGGTGTCATCACCGAACGGCAGCCGAACGCTGCCGTAGTTCGGGGTGCTGCGGGTTCTTCAAGGTTGACCCCAAAACCCGCAGCCTCTGCGTGTCGGCTCACCAGCCGCGTTGAGTTGGGTGTCCACGGCGGCCAGGGCCTTCGATACCGGGCATTTGGCTTTCGCTTCAGCCGCCATACTCTGGAAGGTCGCATCATCCAGGTTGGGCGCGGCGACTTCGGTGTCCAGTTCGATCAGGGTGATCGTTGGCCCCGCCTCGATGTGAACCCTGGCGGTGGTATGAATTTGCGTCGGCACATAACCAGCATTGGTTAACAGCAGCGACAGGAACATCGAATAACAGCCGGCGTGCGCCGCGCCGATCAACTCTTCTGGATTGGTTCCCGGTGCATCCGCGAAACGTGAAGCGAAGGTGTACGGTCCCTCGTAGGAACCGCTGCCCAAGGCCATGGTACCGCTACCCTCTTTGAGGGTGCCCTTCCATATTGCATTAGCAGAACGAACTGGCATGATCAAATCCCCTTTGATCTCATGATGTGCATGGCTCTACCGAAACCTCGGGCTATGTGGCGCCGCGGCGCCTGTACAGCCGCGGGTTTCGTTGGAGCATGGCTTTGGATGCGCCATACCGCGCACGGCTATAATCTATCGCAAGCAGGGCGGATTGTCAACCCGTTACGGGCCTCAATTTCCTGTCATCATGGTCAGCCTACACCATCATCTCCGTTCGCCCTGAACCTGTCGAAGGGCGGCTCACTGCCAAACTCACAGATGCCCGCGGGCGTGACGCGCTTTGTACAACGCCCGTATTTCTGGTAAACTAGATGCAGACAGTACAATCCTCATGCCATCGACCCGCATAGGCAGCGTGACCAACGGAGGCGCCCATGCTCGAAAAAGTGGACCTNGAAACCAAGCTCAGGAAGAAAGAATGGAAACAGCAGCGTTCGATTCTGCAACGCCGCCTGTACGACTTGAGCCAGGCCACTTTCGCGGCCGGCATGCCGGTCATCATCCTGTCGGAAGGGTGGGATGCGGCCGGCAAGGTTCGACCATCAACGAGCGACGCAACGGTTGGATCGCGTGGCTTCAAGGTCTGGCCCATCCGTGCCGCGCGTACGCACGAAAAGGCCCGCCCCTGGCTGTGGCGTTTCTGGTTGAAGCTGCCCAACCGTGGCCAGATTGCCATCTTCGATCGTAGCTGGTACGGACGTGTCCTGGTCGAACGGGTCGAGGGCCTGGCCAGCGAGGCGGAATGGCGCCAGGCCTACCGCGATATCGTCGAGTTCGAGCGCACACTCGCGGATGACGGCCACATTATCATCAAGTTCTGGATGCACATCAGCCAGCATGAGCAGCGTAAGCGTTTCAAAGCGTTGGAGAAGGACCCTCTGACGGCCTGGCGTGTGCAGCCGGAAGACTGGCATCACCACAAACAGTACGACGAATACATGCTCGCCGTCGAAGAGATGCTCGAAAACACCGAGACGGAATGGGGTCCCTGGACGATCATCGCGGCGACGAGCCAACCCTACACATTCTGGAAGGCCTACACGACGATCATCGCGGCGCTGGAAAAAGCCTGCGCCCGCGGCATCGACCCAGATTCGATCGGCGCGGAGGCCACCGCGGCCGATACAGCAGCCCTGTCGGAGACCGAAGATCGGGCCGGGTATGAGACGGCCGACGTGGCCGACCTGGTCGAAACACTCACCGCAGGCTCGACGACACGCATTCGTCGGACAACAACACAGNNAATAGGGGCCACCATTTCCGCGTTATCACAGGTTGATCTGAGTCTGGCACTCAGCAAAGACGAATACGTCGAACAGTTGATCCGGCACCAGGTGGCCCTGAGCCAGCTGGGCTATCAGGTGTATGTTCAGAAACGGCCAGTGATCATTGTGTTCGAGGGTTGGGATGCGGCCGGCAAGGGTGGTAACATCAAGCGGATTACCGAAAAACTCGANCCGCGCGGTTACGCCGTGCACTCGATCGCCGCGNNCCCGGGCGAGGACAAGACCCACCACTACCTCTGGCGCTTCTGGCGTCGGCTCCCGGTAGCGGGTGAGATCGCCATCTTCGACCGCAGTTGGTACGGGCGCGTACTGGTCGAACGGGTCGANGGGTTTGCCAGCGAAGCGGAATGGCAGCGCGCCTATCGCGAGATCAACCAGTTCGAGCGGCAATTGATCGATTTTGGCACAATCATTTTTAAGTTCTGGGTGCACATCTCGGCCGAGGAGCAGTTGCGGCGCTTCGAATCGCGGGCCAACACACCGTACAAGAGCTGGAAGCTGACCGCGGAGGACTGGCGCAACCGCCACAAGTGGGATCAGTACGAAGCGGCCGTCGGAGATATGCTCCTCAGGACCAGCACCATCAATGCACCCTGGACCATCGTGGAGGGCAACGATAAATGGTGGGCCCGTGTCAAGACATTGCGCGTCATCGTGGATAAGCTCTCTCGTGAGCTGAACTTCGAGCCGACGCTGCCGGGGGCAAACGGAAGAAAAAGGCGCGAGGCCGGGCACGTGAGCACGGGTAGGGCCTTGGAAGGTGGCTTCGTTTGTGGTACAATAGCGCCGTTTGCAATGAGACCACGGTAACTGCTCAGCCCTGAGTGGTTACAGACCACGAATCGGTGAGAGGTAGCGTAGTGTTGGAACAGCACGAATACTATACGGTTGAAATTGCGGGCCTCACCCGCCGCTTGCCACTGTTTGAGGTTGCGCCCGGTGTGCGTATTGCTGTCTTCAACATGTTGGGTGACACCAACGTGGTCAAGGCCGCGGCCGCCGTGCTGGCCGAGCAGTTGCGCCTGCGTAAGGTTCAGGCGGATGTGTTGGTCACGGCCGAGGCGAAGAGCATCCCGCTGATCTATGAGATGTCAGCCCTGATGGGCCTGCCCTACGTCGTCCTGCGCAAGACCTACAAGTTGTACATGGGCGATGCCCTGNNCGCCGATACACTGTCGATTACGACCGGCCAGCCACAGACGCTCTTCCTGGACGAAAAAGACCGTGACGCCATCGCTGACAAACGCGCGATTCTGGTCGACGACGTCGTCAGTACGGGTAGCACGCTGGAGGGCATGAAGGATATCGTGGCNCGGGCCGGCGCCGTGCCGGTCGCTACGGCTGCTGTCTTCACGGAGGGCACGAACGAGGGTTGGCGTGACGTGATTGCCCTCGGCAACCTGCCGGTATTCGTGTCCGCGCAGTGAACCGCGTCATCGCAACCGTAAACTGATTAGTGAAGCGAGTCATGAGTCGTTATGTTTGATCGATTGGACGCCGTGGTCGAACGTTATGCGCAGCCAACCAGNATGCTGGCCGACCCGGCGCTATTTGCTGATNNCCACCACGCGGCCGCGGTTGCCCAAGAGCATGCCGAGTTGGGCGAGCTGGTGCAGACCTATCAACGTTTCACCGCCGTCGTCGAACAGCTGGCGCAAGCTGAGGAGCTGCTGGCCACTGAAACCGACCCCGATCTGGTGACCATCGCNGCNGAAGAGATCGATTTGCTGACCGCCGAACACGATCAGCTGGAAACCACCTTGCAGCAGCTCCTGGTGCCCAGNGGCCCCAACGATGAGCGCGACGTCATCATCGAAATCCGCGCCGGTACAGGGGGCGACGAGGCCGGCCTCTTTGCGGCCGACCTGTTTCGTATGTACAGCCGCTACGCCGAGGCCCAACGTTGGCCAGTCGAACTGCTCAGCGCCAATGAGTCGGGCATCGGCGGCTTCAAAGAGGTGATCTTCNNAGAAGTACACGGACGGGGCGCCTATTCCCGCCTCAAGTACGAAAGCGGCGTGCACCGCGTGCAGCGTGTGCCCGAGACCGAATCGCAGGGCCGCATCCACACGTCGACCGCAACCGTGGCCGTTCTACCCGAAATGGCCGAGGTAGAGGTCGAGATCAAACCCGAGGATGTGCGCATCGACGTCTTCCGGGCGGGGGCGNNGGGGCAGAGCGTCAACACGACCGATTCGGCCGTGCGCATCACGCACCTGCCGACGGGGCTGGTCGTCTCGTCGCAGGATCAGAAGTCACAACTGCAAAACAAGATCAAGGGCATGCAGATCCTACGCGCACGCCTGTACGACATGGAACGCAAACGCCAACAGGACGCGGTCGACGCCAGTCGCCGCAGCCAGGTGGGCACGGGCGAACGCGCCGAGAAGATCCGCACCTACAATTTCCCCCAAAACCGCGTGACCGATCACCGTATCGGTAAAACACTCTACCGGCTCGATACCGTACTGGCTGGTGACCTCGACGAATTCATTGTCGAAACACGGCAGCCGAGCGCCGAACGATTGGAGGCGGGCGCGGTCGCTTCCGAACAACGGCACTGAAAGCCCTCCGAATAACCCGGCGTACACGCCAGAATGTCGCGATCTGGCGGTTATTCGGCAAGGCTCTGAAGGTTCGTCGCGTGACTGTCCAGGCCGCGTGGACCATGAACGGACGACTGCCCGGCGTGGGCAGATGATGAATGAAACGACGTCAACTACGACTGAGAGGAGAACTCTATCCGTGATGCAGGTCAATGGCAGACCGGCAGCGTCCCAAGGGCGGGACGGCGAGAGGAGTGAACTTTCCTATGCTTTTGCCTGGCGGCTGGACCCCAGCAGCACCGTTGGCCGTGCCCTTACCGCGGCCAACCAACGCTTGCGNGGCTGTGGGGTGGATACNCCGCGTCTGGACGCCGAACTGTTACTGGCCCATGTCCTGGGCAGGGACAGGGTCTATCTCTATACCCATACTGACCGGCTCCTCAGCGAGGAGGAGNNCGCACGCGCTTCAGAACGGTTGATCGAACGTCGCCGGCGGCGCGAACCGGTGGCCTACCTGGTGGGCAGCCGTACATTCTANCGAGCCGATTTTGCGGTCGATTCACGCGTGCTCATTCCACGACCCGAAACCGGCTCATGGTCGAAACGGCCATCGCCACCGTGAACGTCATGAGCCAGCGCGTGGCTGTGACCAGTTCAAGGGCGCGGCCAGCGGTTGTCAGGCCTGATGGCCGGCGAGATGGCGGCTCTGCCCGAAATGGTCACCATGGCCGATGTCGGCACCGGATCGGGTGCAATTGCGATCAGCGTCGCTAAACACTGCCCGTCAGTACTGGTGTGGGCGAGCGATGTCTCACCCGATACCCTGACCGTAACCCAGCGTAACGTGCACGCACACGGTGTGGCCAACCAGGTCCGTCTGGTACAGGGCTTTCTGCTCCACCCAATTCCCGAACCGGTCGATATTATCACGGCTAACCTGCCGTACATACCGACTTCCAACATCGACCGGCTGGCGCCCGAGATCGCGACCTACGAGCCGCGCCAGGCGCTCGATGGTGGTTATTACGGCGTACAGCTGATTGGCGAACTTCTGAACCAGGCGCCACACTACCTGCGGCCGGGCGGCGTGGTGCTGCTCGAGATCGGCAGTGACCAGGCCNNCGTCGTGGCCGGGATGGCGCGACGGACCTTCCCGCACGCCGACGTACACCTGGTGCGTGATTTTGCCGACCTGGACCGCATGGTTGTGATTCGCACGTGACGATTCGTTTGGTTGCGCTCGACGTCGACGGTACACTGGTCGATACCGATATGCTGGTGTCGCCACGCCTGCGCCGGACCATCAAGTCCGCGCAGGAGGCGGGTGTTCTGCTTACCCTGGCCACCGGCCGCGGGCCGCGGTCGATCATGCCCCTGGTGCTGGACCTGGGTTTCACCATGCCACAAATCTGCTACCAGGGTGGCCTCATCTATGACGTGAAGCGGGCCCAGATTCTGCACCGTACGACCCTGTCACTCGCCCTGGCGCAAGAGGCGATCGCCTGGGCACAGAGCGCCCAGGCCGATATTTCGGTTTACATCGATGGCCGGGTCTACCTGGAATCCCTGCGCCACTCACCGGCCTTCTACGATCGCTGGTTTGGTTTGCCGATCCATCTGGTGCCGGANCTGGCCGCGGCCGTGACGCACAATCCCGAAAAAGTGCTGTTTACGGCCGAATCATCCGTCGCAGACACCATTCACCAAACGCTGACCCAGCGCTTTGGCCGCCGCCTGCAGGTCTTACGCACCCACGAGATGTTCGTGGGCTGGTGGCCNAATGGCAGCTCGAAGGGTCAGGCGCTGGCCTGGCTGGCCCATGAGTTCGGCATCGAACGCGCGCAGGTCATGGCGATCGGTGACTCGGAAAATGACCTGAGTATGGTGTCCTGGGCTGGCCTGGGGATCGCGATGGGCAATGCCGTGCCCGACGTCAAGGCCGCGGCCGATTGGATCGCACCATCCGTGCAGGAGGACGGGGCCGCGGTTGCGCTGGAGCAGTTCGTCCTGAACCGCGCCAACCGCGGCCGATTCGATGACTGTAGGATAGGATGCGACAGACTGACGTGGTACGTACGGATGTCCCGGGGCTTTGAATCGAGCCGTGGCGGTGTTGCGCCGGCGGCCTGGTGGCATTCCCCACCGATACGGTCTACGGTGTGGGCGCCGATGCGGCCAACCCCGCGGCCGTGAGCCTGTACGCCGCCAAGCTGCGGCCTGAGGGTAAGGCGATCCCGCTGCTGCTGGGTGANGGGAGCGACCTCGACCGGCTGGCGGTGAATCTGCCCCCGGTGGCGCAGCGCCTGGTCGCCGCATTCTGGCCCGGCGCCCTGACCCTCGTCGCCTGGCGCAGCCGTGCGGTGATCGATATGGTGACGGCCGGCGGACCCACGGTGGCGCTGCGCCTGCCCGACCATACNGGTGGCGCGCCCTGGCGCGCGTTGGGTGGGGCACTGGCGGCCACCAGCGCCAACATCTCCNNGGGGCGCGAGGCGACGACGGCCGCTGAGGTGCTGGCACAGCTGGCGGGGCGCATCGATCTGCTGCTGGACGGCGGNCCCTGCGTCGGCGGCGCCGCGTCGACCGTGCTCGACGTGACGACGGACCCACCAACGGTGCTGCGCACGGGGGCGCTCGGCGCGGGTCTCTTGCAGCGCATCCTGGCGCAACCTGGCCACTGATGCCGCCACGGGTGATTGGCATCGATGCCAGCCGGGCCGTGCGTCCCGCCAGTCAGCGTACGGGGACCGAACGGTATTCCCGTCAGTTGATCCGCCACCTGGCCCAACGCCTGGCCCGCGACCCACGGCCCATCACCCTGCGTTTGTACAGCGACGTACCACCCGACCCCAGCCTGGTGTTACCGGGGGCATCCTGGCAGGTTATGCCTTTTCCGCGGCTGTGGACCCACGTCCGGCTCAGTGCCGAGATGGCCCGGCGCCCACCGGCGGCGCTCTTCGTCCCAGCCCATGTGCTGCCGCTCTGGCGCCCCGCCCGCACCCTGGTGACGGTGCATGACCTCGGTTACCTGCACTTTCCCGACGCCCATCCGCCCCGGCAGCGGCGTTACCTGGACTGGTCGACCCGTTGGAACGCGCGTNNGGCGGCGCGTATCCTGGCCGATTCGCAGGCCACCGCGCACGACCTGGAAACCCTTCTGGGCACGCCCGGCGATAAGATTCGCGTCGTCTACCCAGGTTTCGACGGTCGCCATGACCCCATCGGCGCCGGCGCGGCCGAGGCTGTGCTGCGGCGTTACGCAATCTGCCGGCCGTACGTATTGACCGTGGGCACCGTGCAGCCGCGTAAGAACCTGGCGCGGTTGGCGCAAGCGTTTGCGCAGGTACTGACAACCTGGGAGGGCCTGACCCACGCNCCGCAACTGGTGCTGGCGGGCCAGTCGGGCTGGCTGAGCGAGCAGGTGCTGCGTGAGGTCGCGCAGGCCGGCCTGGATAGCGCATTGCGCGTCACCGGTTACGTGACTGACGCCGATTTACCCGCCGTGCTGGCCAACGCCACGGCGTTGGCGTTTCCCTCCCTGTACGAGGGCTTCGGTTTCCCGATTCTGGAGGCGCAGTCGGCCGACGTTCCGGTGCTGACGTCATCGACGTCGTCCTGCCCCGAGGTGGCTGGCCAGGGCGCACTCTTGGTCGATCCACTGAACGTGACCGCAATCGCCGATGGCCTGCGCCGGCTGCTGCGCGATGAAGCCCTGCGCGGCCACCTGGTGCAGCAGGGCCGGAACAACGTGCAACGCTTCTCCTGGGAGCGGGCGGCGCAGCAGGTGGCGGACGTTTTGGACGAGCTCCTGGCAGAAAGGTGACATGACGAACTCGACCGGCAGTATCGCCTTCGACCGCGCGGCCGGCTTCTACGACCGCACACGCGCCTGACGCCCACCGATGCCGCGGCGCTGACCGAGGCGCTCATCCGCGAGACGGGGGCAACCGCGGCCTCACGCATCCTGGAGATTGGTATTGGCACCGGGCGCATCTCCGGACCACTGATTCAATGTGGGCTGCACGTCACCGGCATCGACCTGGCGCGGCCCATGCTTGATGTGTTACGTCAGAATTACGGGCGGGTGCCGGTCGTGATCGGTGACGCCGCCGATCTGCCGTTTACCGATCGGACGGTTGATGTGGTGTTGGCATTCCACGTGCTGCACCTGACGCCGGCCTGGCGTACCGTACTGCGCGAGGTCGCACGGGTCGTGTGCCCGGGGCTGCTTCGTGCACAGCACGCACTGGCGCGACCCAAACTCGGCCAACATGCGCCTGCGGCAGAAGTGGCGCCAGATGATGCTGACGCGCGGGGTCGATGTGTCGCGGCCCGGTACGCGCGACGAAGACCAGATCGCCGCGGTCCTGGCCGAGACCGGGGCACACGGGAGGCGTGTGCAGGTTGTGCAGGGGATGCAGACCACTTCGGCGCGGGCGGTTCTGGACCGGATGGCCGCCCGTATCTGGTCCGACACCTGGCTGGCGCCGGACGAGCTGTTCCCGTCGGCATTCGCCGAACTGACAGAGTGGGCGACGCAGGAGTTCGACCTCGATGCCGCGCAGGCCGAGGCGTACCGGCTCGGCTTCGTACTCTACCGCTGGTGAGGGTGAACCGTGCAGTCGATCGATATTCTGGGTGTGCGGGTCGATGCGCTGACGTGGGCGATGTTCGATGCCCGCGTGACTGATTTCGTGGATAGCGGGCAGCCGCACCACGCGGTGACCGTCAACCCGGAATTCATCATGGCCGCGCAGCGCAACCTGACCTTCCGCCAGGTATTGAACCGATCCGACCTGGCGCTGGCCGATGGCTGGGGGCTGCAGGTTGCAGCGCGGCTCTTGGGCCAACGGCTGCCCGACCGCGTGACCGGCTCGGATGGCGTGCCGCGCCTGGCCGCCCTGGCGGCGGCNGCGGGCTGGCGACTATTCCTGCTGGGCGCGGCGCCNGGGGTTGCCGCACGCGCGGCCCAGGTCTTGCAGGCGCGGCACCCAGGTCTGCACATCGCCGGCGCCTACGCCGGTAGCCCCCGCCCGGCCGACGAAAGCACGATCGTGCCGCAGGTGTTAGCGGCCCGACCGGACATCCTGCTGGTCGCGTACGGCGCACCGGCGCAAGACCTGTGGATTGCACGTAACCAGCAATGGTTGCACGTTCCCCTGGCCATGGGGGTNGGGGGCGCGTTCGATTTCATCGCGGGCGTGCGCCGACGTGCACCACGCTGGGTGCAGGACGTGCACCTGGAGTGGCTGTTCCGGTTGCTGCAAGAGCCGTGGCGTTGGCGGCGCCAACTGGCGCTGCCGCGCTTTGCTGCGGCAGTGTTGGGCCAGGCCTGGCGCGAGCGTATTCGGCGATGACTGGAATCGTTCATGGAGACACAGCGTTGACTGCCGCGGAGATCGTGACTCTGGTGGCCCGGCTGGCNCGTCGGCGTATCCTGGTCGTGGGCGACCTGTGCCTGGATGAGTACGTGATCGGCCAGGCCACACGCCTCAGCCGTGAGGCGCCAGTGCCGGTGCTCGAATGGCGCGAACGCCGCGTGGTGCCCGGCGCAGCGGCCAACCCGGCGCACAACATCGTGACGCTCGGGTCGCAGGCGACCACGGTTGGCATCGTCGGCGACGATGCGGCCGGTGAGACCCTGCGCACGGAGCAGCGCCTGGGTATCGGCGTCGAAGGGATCGTCGTGGACCCATCACGGCCGACGACGACCAAGACCCGGATCGTGGCCCAGGGCGCAGCGTTTCCCGCAGCACCTGGNCGCATCGACCGCCTCGACCACCGCCCGTACGGCGAGCCACTGCTGGAACGGCTGCGCCAACACCTCGCGCAGCTAACGCCGACCGTGGATGCAGTTCTCGTGTCGGACTACCGGGGCGCGGCCCATACATCGGTGGTGGCCGCGGTTCAGGAGGCCGCANNCGCTCACGGTGTGTTGACGGCCGTCGATTCGCAGGGCGAGCTGCGCAACTTCGCGGGGTTTGGCCTCGTGCGCTGCAACGCGTTGGAGGCCGCGGCGCAGGTCGGTTGGCCGCTGGAGACCGACGCCGACAGCGCACGGGCGGTCGAGTACTTACAGCGGGAGTTGGCGGTGCGCCGTCTGGTGGTGACACGGGGCGCGGCCGGGGTCACGATCCTGGAANNCGGGGCGGCCGCCCAACACCTACCGGCCTTCAACCGCGAAGAGGTGTACGACGTCACCGGCGCNGGGGATACGGTCAGCGCCGTGTTGGTGCTGGCCCTGTGCGCCGGCATCGATTTGCACACCGCGGCCCGTTTGGCGATGGCAGCGGCGGGGCTGGTCGTGCGTCGGCTGGGTAACGCGGTCGTGACGCCGGCCGAGTTGATCGAAGCCCTGACGGGGGCATGAGGCAGGAGTACAGCGTATGTCTGACGGACGATCGGGCGCGGTTGTGGACCTGGCGGAGGCGCAGCAGCGTGGCGGCATGGCGCGGGTGGTCAGCGCATCGTGTTCACCAACGGCCATTTCGACCTGCTGCACCTGGGGCACGTCGACTATTTGCAGCGCGCGGGCGCTGGGTGATGCGCTGGTGGTCGGCGTCAACCGCGATGGATCGGCGCGTGCCCTCAAAGGGCCGCTGCGCCCTCGTCCCCGAAGACGAGCGCGCGGTATTGGCCGCGCTGGCGTGCGTCGACCTGGTTGTCCTGTTCGGCGAGCGACGGCCGAGGGCCTGGTGCGCGTTGGCGCCGGACATTTTCGTCAAAGGGGTGATTGGGACCCGACGGCTGACCTGGCGACCCGACCGACCACCCCTTCACCGAACCGCCTGAGGCACGCGCCGTACGCCTACGGGGGCGAGATTCGTTACCTGCCCTACCTGGCCGGCCACTCGACCAGCGCCCTGATCCGTACGATCGTGGCGCGTTATGCGGCGCCGGCGCCAGGCCCAGACCCGGCTGAAGCACGAACGAAGGCCCATCACGTGAACACCGCCCACTCCGACCTCGAATCCAGCATCGCGCCGCCAGACGACAGTCAACTGCCGACCGCGGTGGCCGAGCCGGCGCCGGCCGCACCCCCGCTGCCGGGGGCAGTGTCGCGCGTTCGGCGGGAATCCTGGCCATTGGCAACATCCTCAGCCGCACGCTGGGCCTCCTGCGTGAGACGATCATTTCCTACTTCTTCGGGGCCTCGGGCGAGTTGAGCGCCTTCATTCTGGCGGCGCGTGTGCCCACCATGATCTACGATTTCCTGGTGGGCGGCCTGCTGAGCGCCGCACTGGTGCCGGTGTTCAGCGACTATGCCCGCCCGGAGCGGCGGGCCGAGCGTGGNCGCGTGGTCAGCGCTGTGCTGAGCGTGGTCGGGTTGGGCATGGCAGCCCTGATGCTGTTGCTCGAGATTTTTGCCTGGCCGATGGCGCGCCTGATTGGCGGGGGCTTCGACGACCACCTGTTGAACGTCGTGGCGACTTCACTGCGCATCATGGACGCTGTGTTTTTCTTCGGCCTTTCCGGTATCCTGACCGGCCTGCTCTATGCGCTGAAGTCGTTCACCTTTCCCGCGCTGGCGGCCTCGGTGTTCAATCTGGGGATCGTCATCTGTGCCCCGCTGCTGTCGCCCAGGTTGGGCATCTACAGTCTGCCGATTGGGATCACGGTGGGGAGTCTGTTCCANGCCCTCCTCCTGCTGCCGGCCATTCCACAGGCGCGTGTCAAGCTGCGGCTGGTATGGCGCCACCCCGCGCTGCGGCGCATTCTGCTGCTCTACATCCCGGTGAGTCTCAGCCTGCTGGTGGGTCAGTTCCAGGTGCTTGTCGACGCCAACCTGGTTTCACGCACCGGCCCGGAGAGTGCGTCGTGGATGCGCTACGCCACGACGCTGATTCAGTTTCCGCTGGGTCTGGTGCCGGTAGCAGTGTCTCTGGCGGCCCTGCCCACGCTCTCCCAGCACNNGGCGGCCGGCAACTGGCCGGACTACCGCACGACGTTCGCCAGNGGGTTGCGCCTGGTNCTGGTGCTGCTGGCGCCGTCGCTCATCGGTTTGTTCATCCTGGCGGAGCCGATCGTGCGGCTCCTCTTTCAGCACGGCAATTTTATGGCGCGTGATACGCTGTGGACGGCCCGCGCGCTGCATCTTTATCTGATAGGCCTCGGTTTTGCTGGGGTCGATTTCCTGCTGAACTATGCCTTCTACNNGCGCCAGGATACACGCACGCCCGCGGTGGTGGGTATTCTGGCCGTTGGCGTATACCTGGTGGTGGCTCTGGCGCTGATCCAACCGTTTGGCTTCCTGGGCCTGGTGCTGGCCGATTCGGCCAAACATATCGGGCATGCCTGCGTGATGTGGGTTTTGATGATTCGTGCGGTGGGATCGCTGCGCGGGCACGGCATCCGCAGCACGCTGTGGAAGAGTGTTTTGGCCAGTGGTGTCATGGCGGCTGCGCTATGGTTGAGCGCGCAGTGGCTCGTGGCCACGCTGCCCGAATCGTTCGTTGGTCATGCGGTGACTGTGGTGGTGGCGGTCGGCTGTGGCGCGGCGGTGTACGCCGGCGGGCTGTGGCTGCTGCGCGTCGAGGAGGCGGCAACCATCACCGGCATGGCGAGGCGGTGGGTGCAGCGATTCCGGTGAGCGCCGGCCAGTCAAGCCGCGGTTGCCACACCGGAACTCGCTGTGTGTTGTGCTCAAATGGGGAATTGCTGGAACGAGCGTTGGTTGGTTGACGAACTGAGACGGCGGGTGTATAATCCCGTTCAGCAACCAGACCGAGCGTTGACGGAAAGAGAGAGACAATGGCCAAAAAACAACGAAGCGCGCCCTCCCGCAGTGCAGACATGAACCGCTATGCGGGTATCGCCGCGGCCCTACGGCGGCCGCGCCGGCGGACGCCCGAACTGCGGCAACCAGTAAGAACGCCCCGCCGGCCGCCAAGATTCTGACCGAGGCTGAGTACAGGGCCGAATACGGTCACGTATCGAGTGACCTGCGGCGCATCGCCATCCTGGCCGGGTCGGTATTTGCCTTTTTGATTATCCTCAGCGTGATCATCCACTGATCGTGCGATGGCCCGTACTGGTCGACGCGACTGGTCGGGCCATTCAGTTTTTGGACCATGCTACCTGTACCGCCGTCGGCTTACCTGGCGCGCATCGGTGACCGCGACGCCCTGACGCCGGCGGTGGACACCTTGCAGCGGCTGCACCTCGCGCACCTCCTGCACGTTCCATTCGAGAACCTCGATATTCACCTCGGCCGACCGATTGTCCTCGATGTCGATCGTCTCTACCAGAAGATCGTCGATGGCCGGCGCGGCGGTTTCTGTTACGAACTCAACGGCCTNTTTGCCGCGCTGCTGGATGCCTTGGGATTCGAAGTGACCCTGCTGTCGGCGCGGGTCGCGCGGGCCGATGGTGGCTTCGGCCCCGAGTTCGATCACCTCGTGCTGTTGGTGCAGCTCGAGCAGCCCTGGCTGGCCGATGTTGGTTTCGGCGATTCGTTCCGCGTGCCGTTGCGCTTGCAGCCCGACCTGGTTTCAGCGCAGGCTTTCGGGACCTATCGCTTGCAGCAGACGGGTGAGACCTGGTCGCTGCAGACCTTCGAGGANAGGCGACGGTTGGCAGACNNCGACTACGCCTTCACCCTCCAGCCGCGCNNGCTGGCCGACTTTGCCCCGATGTGCCACTACCAGCAGACCTCGCCCGCATCGCACTTTACGCACAAGCGCGTCTGCTCGNNCGCCACGCCGCAGGGTCGCATCACCCTCAGCGACCGGCGGCTCATTACTGTCGAGGGCGCCCGGCGCGAGGAACGGGTCCTGGCCGACGAGGGGAGGTGCGCGTCNGTGCTGCTGCGGGACTTCGGCATCGCCCTGGGGAGCGAACAGGAGTTGTTATGGAACGACTGAATATCGAGACGCATACCCTTTGGGAAGGGTTCGTGGGGTACNNGCGGGCCGTCCGTCTGGGGCAGTTCGTGTACGTTGCGGGCACCACGGCCACGAACGCCGAGGGGACGCTGGTCAGCGTGGGTGACCCGTACGGCCAGACGGTGCAGATCCTGACCAACATCGAAGCGGCGCTGCGCNNCGCCGGCGCCCGCCTGGAAGATGTGGTTCGGGCGCGCATCTACGTGACGAATATCGACCACTGGGAGGAGATCGGCNNCGCGCACGGTGAGTTCTTTCGCGAGATCCGGCCGGCATCGACAATGGTCGAGGTGCGGCGTTTGGTCGCTTCNGAGATGCTGGTCGAAATCGAGGCGGATGCGGTGATTGTGCGTGGCGCTGAGGTTTCCCGTAGGTCGCGGGGGCGCGGGTGCGGAGTGCGGCCGCTTTTGGTCGGCGATGGGTGTGTGCCGGCACGGTGGCGTTTGGGGTTCGGAGGGTATCGGCGGATCGAGGATGATGTCACAGCGGGAGCTGTGACCTACGCGGTACGGAGTTCGTGGAGTGTGGGATGCGGGGCGGGTCGAGGGGGTCGTCACAGCGGGAGCGGTGACCTACGTTGGGGGATGCGGACTTATCAGGGTTCGCATCCCCAGATGCGAACCCTGATAAGAAGTCAATCCACGGGGCGTGACGGTGGGGTTGTACGGCCAGAAAGTCGTTGGCCAGCCGCTCGCTGTACGAGCGATGAGGTGCTGCACACGCGGCGTCATCCGAGGCCACCAGCAGGCCGACGTGATGATGTTTGGGCAGCCGCCAGACGATCTCCGGGTCGTTGTAGGCTGAGGTATCGGGCCATTCCTGCTGCGCCAGGCAGGTGACCAGCCCGGCGTAACCGGCGCNGCGCGTTGGAACCACGTAGTCCCTCCCTGGGCGTAGGCCACCTCGATGCGCCCACTCACGCCACAGATGCACGCCGGTGGCCGCCTCGACCACGCGGTCGATGTTAGCGCCGCCCACCCGGCCGGCCAGCCNCAGGAAGTAGAACTCGCCGCTGTCGTGCGCTTTGATGAACTCAGCGTGCGTCACGCCGCGCACCATACCCATGGCAGTGATGACCTCTTGGTTGAGGGCCTGTAGCGCCTGCGCGTCCGGGGTGTCCAGGGGGACGGTCTGTGTGGAAANAACGCCCCCTCNGTGCATCAGCTTCATCGGCGCCTGGCCATAGCGGCTAATGGCGCAGAAGACGACCTCGCGCTCCGAGATCAGCGAATCGACGTGAAACACGTCACCGGGGATGAAGTGTTCCAGCAGGTAGAACGACTGCCGGTCACCCAGGACGTCGAGCGATGGCCAGAACTCGCTGGTCGACTGGATCTTACGAATACCGATCGACCCCGCCTCCGAACGCGGCTTGAACACCCACGGCGGCGGCACCTGCTCCATGAATTCGCGCAGCCGGTCGTAGTTGAGAACATGGACGAACTCAGGCACCAGAATACCCTTGTCGTGCGCCTGGACGCGCATGGCCAGCTTGTCACGGAAATAGCGCGCCGTCGTGTCCCCCATACCCGGCACCCGCAGGTGCTCACGCAGCGCGGCGGCCATCTCTACGTCGTAATCGTCCATCGGCACGATGCGGTCGATCGTATGGGTGCGTGCCAGATAACTGACGGCATACACGATGTCAGTTTCGCGTGACATGTCGGGCATGTAGAAGATCTCATCGATACTGTCCCATGGCCACGCCTCTTCGCGGTAGCGGTCGCGGGTGATGAGCAGCACCCGGCAGCCCAAACGTTTGANGCCACGCATGAACTCACCACCTTTGAAATAGCTGGCCAGGCACAAGAAAGTAATCGGCTCGTTTGCTGCCATGATAACGTCCTCACAGCTGAGATATGAACACCTGGGGTTAGGGTTGCATTGTAATGCGATTGTGGGGCAAATGCAAACCACCACCCACCTGACCGGGGCCAGCGTTTACTGGCGCGCCATTGCGATACGAATCGCGTCCTCCGGGTTCACCAGGTGATCGACGCCTTCCCCGACCTCAGTGATGGCGAGTTGCACGCCTCTGACCTCGCCGTTGAAAGCGTTCCCCTGTGGGCCGTAGTCCGGCGACACTGGGGCGCCGCTGTCCTCTCCGATGTCGAGGCCATCGTCGGTCGAGAAGATGATCGCCTGGGTCATGGGGATCTCGCCTTCAGCGACGGGGCCGCCATCGACAAACAGAGTGACTCTGCCCCNCTTGCCCAATCCGCCGCCGGCGTAGGCGAACTCCATGCGCACCTGATGTTCGCCGGCGGGGAGTGGCGTGGACCCTTCGACGAAAAAGTGCCTCACACCACCCAGGTTGTAACAATACTTCAGCCTGCTGTTTTTGGCATAAAGTGCCCAGCCGCCGATGTTGACGCCCTGGGCGATGATGACGCCCTCGGCTCCCTTGTTGGGTACAACGATTTCAGCGGTGACGGCGTGCGACTTGTCCTTGTTGTGAATTGACCTGCTGGTTCGACTACTGGGTGAGACCGGCGGCCGGTGCACGATGTTGCGAGTCCGCCTTGGAGATGATGTCGATGCCGGAGCTGCACGATGGGTCTGCCGGCAGGGTGGCCTTGAGCGAGAACATGAGCGGCAGGCTGCCGTCCTTCGATCTGAGACGCCACCAGCCGTCGATCCCTTCTTCCAGGCAGGGCAGCGCCCGTTCAGCGCAGAAACTGAACTCGCGCAGAAAATCGATCCGCAGGCCGGCGTCGAGCAGCGCCATCACAACCTCGCTCAGGCTGTGGCTCCACTCGAAGGCACGCGTATGCTGCATCGACACGTCCCCAACCGCATAAGAACCGAGCACCTCCCATTCGGTGGGCTGTGNGCGTAAAAAATAGGGATTGCTGAGGCGGAGGTCCGCCACATGTTCGGCGTCGTCGAAGACCGACACGATGGGGTGAAACTCCGCGATGTAGAAGAAGCCGCCGGGCCGCAGATAACGCGCAATGATACGCCCCCACTGCGCCAGGTCGGATAACCAGGGCAGCACACCAAACGAAGTGAAGATGATGTCGAACTGGCCGTGCAGGAGGTCGGGCAGCGCATAGATGTCGCAGCACAGGAAGCGGGCCGGCAGGGCGAGTTCGGCGCTCAGGGCGCGGGCCAGGCTGATCGCCTTGTCCGAAAAATCAACGCCCGTGACNNCCGCGCCCTGGCGGGCCCACGTCAGGGTCCCCAGCCCAAAGTGACACTGCAGGTGCAGCAAATCCTTACCTGTCACATCACCCACCTCGCTGAGCCNCAGCGGCGTCAGGCCCGAACGGCCGGCCTTGAAGCCCGGTACGTCGTNAAAGGCCGACGTCGCGTGGCGCTCGGCCCACTCGTTCCACAGGTCCAGGTTGTTTGCCGTGTAAGAATCCATGACTCATTTGCCTGTCGTTGGGGGCGGGCTGCGTTTGTCACCGCGGCGTGCAGGTTCCGGTAATCGGCGCGCAGCTGGCTCAACTCCTCATCACTGACGGCCCGGTCGCCGTAGTGCACCCGCATGTAGGCCGTGGTCAGGCGCTGCAAGGGCAACTCTTGCCCGGGGAAGGCCTCGTTCAGCACCGCCAGGTATTCATCGGGCGGTTGGGCCGGGCGACGGGCGAAGCCATGCCGCCGCGCCAGCCGACTGACGTTGGCGTAAATGTTCTGCACCGAGATGGCGGCCAGCAGTTGACTACCAACGCCGTAACGCCGCACCAACCGGGCCAGGTTGCGCAGCCGCTGCCAACCCCGGCGCACGGCGCNCGCCCCCAACGTGACCGCTTCACCGCCGACCTGTTCCGCGTCCTCCACCGCCCGCGCGCGAATGCGGCCGACGAACAACAGCACGAACCCAACCGCCAGGGCGATGACGATCAGCACGAATCCGTAACGTAGCGCACTCCACACCCATTCCGGCGCCGGGATCCCAGTGGCCTCCGGCAATGGCTCGCCGCCGACCATGGGGCCCGNCAGGTTGCGCAGGATGTCGGCCAGGTTTCTGGCGAATTGTGGGTTGTTGGCCACCCGGCGCAGCAGGTCTTCGAGCCAGACCAGCAGCGGGTTGAGCAGCATCAGGACAAAGTCCACGACCGCGACCACCATCTGCCCCACCAGCCGCCAGAACGGCGCCGACCAGCGCAGGAATACCAGGAACTGGGCGGGGGTGTAGAGACGGGCCAGAAGGGCGGTACTGCCCACCGTGAAGCCGATCAGCAGCACCACCTGCATGAGGCGCCCCGCTGGCAGCATCGCCCCGCGGCTGTCGTGGGCTGTGGCGGCGCGATCTTCGATACGGGTCACGGCAACGGCGATCAGGCCCAGGCTCAGGAACACCCACAGGCAGCTCAACGCCGCNNGTGTGCCGCCGGGACGGGCCGCCAACAGACCCCCTCCGAGCAGCAGAAGCAGCAGGCCCAGGCGGAAGCTGAAGGCAACGCTGAAAAAGCTGACCTCACGGCTGGTGGCATAGGTTGCACGCCACCACAGGAACAGGGCTACACCCACCAGAACCAGTTCCGGGCGCAGGCCACGGTGAAAATTGAACACCGCCTGTCCCAGATTGCCCAGCCAACGCCCATCGCTGAGCGGCGCCGTCGTGTACAGGACCAGGCGCACAGCGACCACCGCGGTGAGGATCACCAGGGCCACCAGGATGATTTCGTAGCGCGGCGAATCAATCTGCCGCTGGTCGAGGAATTCGATGGCGACCATCAGCAGCAGCAGGCTGGCCCACAGCGTGGCGAACACCAACAGCGGTGCGATCGGAGGCGGATGCGCCGCGTCCATCCACAGCGTCGGTATCGACAGCACCAGCACCACGAAGGGTGTGAACCAGGCCATCTCCATGCCGGCCAGGCAGGCAAAGATCAAGCCGCGGCGGCGGTCGGTCAGCAGCATCAGCGCGTGACCTCCTGCGGTACGATGAGATCCTCCACCAGGTGCGGCAGATGCAGCACAGTCACCCCAGGCAGCAGTTCGGTTGGCGGCTCCTCGGCCAGGGTCAGCAGCACAATCTGTCGGCCGGCCTGGGCCAGGGTGAGCAACGCCGCCAGCAGGGCGGAATGGGCGATGCCGGTGACCACCACGATCGTCGAACCCCACGGCGTGCGTGGGGCCTCGCGCAGCAGCAGCGTTTCCAGCGGGTCGGTGGCGAAAAATGTCACCGCCGCCAGCAGCCNCAGGATACGCACGAGCTGGCTGGGGCTGCGGCCGGGCAGCAGGCGCAGCGGTTGGTCGCTGTTGGGCAGCGCGCCATTGGCGATCAGCCCCACCGGCCGCTTCTGTTCGGCCGCCAGGGCGGCCAGGCTGGCCGCGACGCTCACCGCGCGCCANNGCAGCCAGGCGTAGCCGTGCCAGTGACGCTCCAGCGTGGCCACGTTGAGAAAGATCAGCACCTGCGGTTCGGCGCTCGGCTCATAGACGCGACTGAGCACCTGACGGTGGCGGGCGGTGGCTTTCCAGTGGATGCGCCGCAGGCTGTCAGTGGGCTGCCATTCACGAATGCCCACCGTGCGCAGCGGATCTTCGAAGACGGCCGCGTGCGGCTGTTCACCAAACGGGTTCTTATGGGGCAGGCGCAGCTCGGCGACGGTGTAGAGGCGGGGGTAGACGATGAGGCGCTGCTGCTGGGTGAAGGTCGCGCGGCTGAAGAGGCCAAAACCGTCACCGGTGCTGACCACCGCCGGCCCGTAGGTGAAATAGCCGCGCTCGTTGCAACTCACCCGGTAGGTACGCGTCAGCCGCTGGAAGGCGCCCGGCATCCAGAACGAGTGAAATTCACCAAAATTGGTCGCCGTATCGACCTCCACCTGCTGTGCGTTGACCAGCAGGCTGCTGGGGAAACGATCGATGATGCTGAGCCAGGAGAGCGGCAGGAATTTCTGATTGTGCACCTCCAGCGTCGNCTCGATGGTTTCACCCAGAAACGCCCGGGTTTCGCTCAGGCGCCGCTCGTAATGCAGGCCGTAGAGGCTGTATTCGTTCCACAGCCAGGTCACGGCAGCAATGACGAGCAGGCTGAGCGCGGCGGTCGTCAGAAAGGCATTGCTGAATACGACACCCACCAGGGTCAGAATGACCGCCAGGGTGACCCACGCCTCGCTGAACTGGGTGTCCTTTTCCAGATCGACATAACGGGCGTATTTACGTAGGGGGCGTGATGAACCGCTGGCCATGGCGACGCGATCGGCTACTCGACGACCGGCACCGGTACGGTGTCGGCAATTTCGGCCACGACCTGGGCGGGGTCCGACCGCGCAGGCGGGTTTGTGGGCTGACGTGGATGCGGTGGGTGAGCACGGCCGCGGCCAGGTGCTGCACGTCACTGGGGATCACGTAATCGCGCCCGCGCAGCCCGGCCAGGGCCTGGCTCGCCTTGAACAGGGCCAGTGAACCACGCGGTGACACGCCCAGTTCGACCGAGGGGTGATCACGCGTCGCGCGCGACGTGCAGCACGTAACGGCGCACATCCGCGCTGACGTGGATCGCGCGCACTGCGTCTTGCGCGCAGCACCTGGGCGCTGGTTGCCACCGGTTGCAGATCGGCCAGGGGCCGGCCTGGGTGTAGCGCAGGAGCATTTCCTCCTCTTCGGCGAGGCTGGGGTATCCGAGGCGGACCTGCATCAGAAAACGATCGAGCTGGGCTTCCGGCAGGGGAAGGTGCCTTCCAACTCAATCGGATTCTGAGTTGCCAGCACAAGGAACGGCCGCGGCAGGGCATGGGTTTCGCCGTCGATTGTCACCTGGCGTTCCTGCATTGCCTCCAGCAGACTGGACTGCGTGCGCGGCGTGGCGCGGTTGATCCGTCGCCCAGCAGGATCTGGCTGAAGACCGGGCCGGCGCGAAACTCGAAACTCTGGTTCTGTTGGTTGAACACGCTGATGCCGGTGACGTCGCTGGGCAGCAGGTCAGGCGTAAACTGGATGCGGGCAAAGGAGCAGTCGATGCTGCGCGCCAGCGCCTTCGCCAGGGTGGTTTTGCCAATCCCGGGCACATCCTCGATCAGTACGTGGCCGTCGCACAGCACCGCGACCAGCATCGCTCGACCACGTTGGCTTTGCCGATCACCACCTGCGCGACGTTGTGTTGCACGGCCTGGGCAAACTCGGCCAGATTCAAGTTCGGTATCCCCCTTTATCGCGGAAATCGCGGGCATTACGTATTATACGCCTAATCCTTGACACACCGCAAATGGGGCTTTCCCGTTCGCCCTGAGCCTGTCGAAGGGCGGTGAAGATGCCCATCCGTTCGCTACGAGGCGAGCGGCAAGGGATTGTCAACCGCCCTCACCTGGTTTATAATAGAACTGCACGGAGGACCTGGGTCTCGAACGGTCGTCACGGGGCGTTCTGGAAACGCGGCGCGGTACGGCATCAACCCACGATACCGGCGCCGGGACCGAGAAAGGAGCACACCATGAAACCTGCCGATTTACGACAAGATCTCAGTGCCCTCGAAGCGGAACTGCGCGCGTACGAGCACCATTACGGGATTCTGACTCGGGAGTTTTACGAGGCTTACATGGACGGCGACGAGGCTTCCGATCCGTCATGGGAACCCGACCGCGCGAACTGGGCCAGGTTGTATGAAGACTGGCTGCGCTGGCAAGAACTACAGCCCGCCAGCGCGTAAGCAATCGTCACCACGACGATCGAGAACCCAGACCTGTGGTTGCACCCGCGGCCCGGCGTATGACACCGTGCGTCGGGCCGCGCACATCCTCACCTCGCGAATTGTTCACTATTCCTCTGTACGCTCGACGCGCTGACGGCGACGCTTGGCCTCACCACGCTGCCGCTTGTTTTCCAGGCGCTGCCGCCTGGCGGCCGCGCTCGGCCGCGCCGCAATGCGCGGCCGAGCTTCGTGTAACGCACGCTGCACCAGCAGCGTGAAACGTTCGATGGCCGCGGCGCGGTTGTCGGCCTGACTACGCGTGCTGCCCGACACGACGTGCAGGATACCCTGGCTGTCGATACGGCTGCCCAACCGGGCCAGCAGCAGGCCCGCTGCCGTTCATCCAGGCTGGGTGAGTGTGCCACATCGAACTGCAACCCACCCGGGTCTCGGTCTTGTTGACGTGCTGTCCGCCGGGGCCGCCGCTGCGGCTGTAGGCAAACGCCAGTTCGTCGAGGGAAATCACCAACCGCGGCTCCGTCCCCGGCACTTCGATGACGCGCCCCATCGTCGGGCTTGACTTCAGTCGCGGTCATAGTTCACCAGGGGGCGGGTGGCTGCCCGCCGGCCGGCTGCGCTGCGGGTTGCGTAGCCGGCCCCTGCTCGACCTGCAACAGGAATTCCATCATGGCCAGGTTCACCGCTTCGGGCTGGTCGATGTTGCTGGCGTGGCGTGGCTCGGTATGCGGACCAGGCGCCTGGGGCAGCCGGCGCAGCAGCCGCTCCTGGTAGACCCAGGGCACGATGTTGTCCAGCTCGCCGGCAATGACGAGCACCGGACAGGCAACGCGGCGCAGCGCGCGCGGGCCNNGGAAGCGCACAATCGCACTGGTGCTGCGGCGGTATGCGGCAATGTCGTTTTCGACAATGCGCCGTGCGGCGATGTCACGGAACAGCTTCTGTTGCGGCTCGGGAAACAGACTGTCGGCCACCAGATCGGCCGTGGCTTGCATACCCGCGACTGCTGCACACGCAACGCGTGCCCGCCGCCAGAGCGTGGACAGTACACGGCGGCGGCGNNGCCACAGCCCGGGCAGGGTGTTGATCAGCACCAGGCTGCGTACCCAACCCGGGTAGGCAATCGCCAACTGCTGTGCCACCATGCCGCCCAGGCTCAGCCCGACGATGTGCACGGCGCCACGCCCCAGGGCCGTAATCAGCCCGGCCACGTCGCTCGCCAACAGGGCCATCGAATAGGGCATGTCCGGTTTGTCCGAGAGGCCGTGGCCGCGCAGATCCACCGCGATGCACTGAAAATGCCGACCCAGGTCGGGCAGTTGGAACACCCAATCGTCAGCACTGGCTCNCAGGCCATGCAGCAGGATCACCGGCGGCCCGTTGCCCCACGCCTCGTAACGCAGTCGGATACCATTGACATAAATATACATACGATTCTCACAAATTACTGCGGGAGAAGCAGACTACGCTTGACCCATTTCGGCCACGCGGCGGGTCTTCCCCACCGTCTTGAGGGCCATGACTGACCACCACACGCCGGCGCAAACGCCGACGTGGTCGACTTCACGCGGTGGCGCGCCGTGCTGCACGGCACGGTGCAGACGGGCCTGGGCAAACTGCGTGAGCCACCAGGCCCCCATGTGTACCCCCACGTCAGCCACAGGTTGCCGCTGAACAGGAAGAGCACGGTCGATGCCAGCAGGATGCCGAAGCGGGTCATCTCTGCATAGGCACCGATCGGCGTACGCACCGTTGCCCGCCAGGCGGGGTTGGCCAGCCAGCACAACGCCATCAGACCGAAGCCGGCCCAGGCGCCCCAGTAGCTGGCTATTTCGGCGGAGGCGCCGGCCATCAGCAGAAAGGCGACGCCCCCACGCAGCAACGCCCAGTAGAGCTGTTCGGCGGCCGCCAGGAAGGGCGCCAGGTAGGGTGGCACGGCATCGCGCGCGCGGTCGCCATCTCCAGGGCCGACAGCGCACCCGCGCTTGCGGCCCATACCCGGTAGTGCCAGGCGGCCAGGGCAAATATGATCAGCAGCACGGCAGCGACCACCAACCCCACCCCAAACGGACGCAGCCAGTCGACCTGCGCCAAACCCATGGCTGAACTCGTGACCAGGCCGGCCTGCAGTGCCAGGAAGGGTGGTATACCGAAACCGAAAAAGCGTCCGGCAAATAACACCGTGCCGCGGCGCCAGGGGCGCAGGGCCGGCACGAACCAGAACAGGCTGCTGACCACAACGTACCCCACCGCGCAGGCCGCAACCCACAGCCACACATCCTGATCGAAGCGCGCCTGACCGATACCCGACAGCACGGCAAGCAGCCAGGGGGTAGGGGTATCGAGTTGGGCGCAGAACCGGGCGAGCGGCCAAACCGTCAGGCCAGACTGTACCGCTTCGTAACTGCCGTTGATCATCGGTGCGTCCAGTCAGGGAAGTACGCCCTCCCCGGGCGATTGGCCGGCAGCGACATGTCAGGTTACGCTCGCGGCCTGAAAAATCGCGAAGTTGCCGTTTGCATGTGCGACCAGCGTTCCGTTGTGGAATAGACGCGCCTCGAGGTTGGCGATCGTCCGACCACGGTTCAACATCTCGGTTTCACAGACGATTGTTCCCTCCTNGACGGCGCGGAAATAGTTGATCTTGATTTCGACCGTTGCGCAGATTTCGTTGGCGGCCAGGGTAGGGTAGAGCGCGGCGCCCATGCCGGTATCGGCCAGCGCGTACAGTACCGCACCATGCACGACGTGGTGTGGATTGTGGTGTTTCTCCGGCGCAACGGATAACGAACACTGGCTGTATCCAGCGCGCCGCTCATCGACGTGCAACCCGATCGTATCGGCAAATGGATGATGCACAGGCCTCCCATGGCGCCTGCCTGTTGGGTTCGATCGTTCGTGGGCGGTAGGATACCAGGATCACGTTTTGACAACACGTCGAAACAACGCGACAATGGCCGTCCTATGCAACCACTCGATGTTACCAGCCTGCTTGTGCTGGCCCTCGCGGCGATGGCCGCTGGCATGGTCAATGCCATCGCCGGCGGTGGGACGCTCATTTCCTTNCCCGCGCTGACGGCGGTCGGCGTACCGGCAGTGGCAGCCAACGTCACGAATACGGTCGCCCTGGCCCCAGGTTACCTGGGCGCTACCGTGGCCCAGGCAGCCGACCTGCGCGGCCAGCGGCGGCGGCTCTGGCTGCTCGTGCCCACGGGTATCGCCGGTGGGGTGGTGGGCGCGCTGTTGTTGGTGACGACCGAAGAAAAACTGTTCCGTGCCCTGGTGCCCTACCTCATCCTGCTGGCCACGCTGCTGTTGGCGGTTCAACCGCGTGTGCGGTCGTGGCTCGAAGCGCGGCAGGCCCGGCAGGGCACACCGACCACCAGGCACGAGGCCTGGATCGTGCTGCCCGTCTTTGCCGCGGCGGTCTACGGTGGCTATTTTGGCGCCGGCTTGAGCGTGGTCATTCTGGCGGTGTTAGCCCTGGTGCTGGATGACAACCTGACGCGCCTGAATGCGCTCAAACAGGCCATTGCCTTCGTCGTGAACGTTTCTGCCGCCGCCTTTTTCCTNTTTTCGGGGCTGGTCGTCTGGCCGGCGGCCCTGGTCATGGCGCTCGGCGCCATCGCCGGCGGCACGCTGGGCGGGCGTCTTGCCAGCCACATTTCGNNCCCCACGCTGCGCCGGGTCATCGTCGTGATCGGCCTGGCGGTCGCGCTGATCTACTTCGTGCGTTGACACACCGCCGATCGTTCGAGCCATCACAGCCAGACAACGGCGCCCATGTTGCACCCCACAGGCACGCGACCACGGCGCCTGGGCCGGCACAACCCTGGTACCGCCGGCGGCGTCGCGCCGACCCACGTGCGGGTGTGGTGTACACAAGCCACACCCCGAGATGCTCACGCCGCGCTGGTGAAGGACGCGGGCACGCTTTTGCAAGCCGGGACGTAACCGCTCAGGCTGGCTCAAAGAAACCAGGTTTTTGTCTCGCAGACCAGGGTCATCGCGCGATGAAAGGTCGTTGTACAGGCGAAAACCTTGCGCGCACGAGAAAAACCCGGTTTCTGAACGGCTGGCTGAGCAGTTACGCCGGGACGCGGGACTGCGGTTCAGCCCAGGCGTACAGGCCGCCCCGACGCCGCCGACCGGTACACGGCCAACGCGACTTCCAGCGCCCGGTAACCGTCCTCGCCGCTGACGCGTGGCGCCCGCCGCTCCTGAACGGCCGCAATGAACTCACGGATCATGGCCTGGTCGGGGTCGGAACCCCAGGTCAGCCAGGCCGGCTGCTGCGGCCGATTGCTGTACAGGGTCAGATTCTGCACGAACGCGTCGGCGTGTACGACGCCGCGTTCGCCCACCAGGTCGAGCGCCAGTCCGCCCCAGGTCGGGTAGTTGGCCGGCCGGCTCCAACTGCAGTCGATCGTGGCGAAGGTGTCATCATCGAACGTGAGCATCACCTGGCCGCCAGTTTCGACCTCGACGGTATCACCGTGAATGATGCGGTTGAGTTGGGCGTAAACTTCGACTACCTCGCCNNCCAAGAACCAACGCAGCACATCGGTCAGGTGCACGGTGTGGTCCATCGCCGAACCACCGCCGGCCAGAGTCTTGTCGACGAACCACTCCCGGTAGCGCCGCGGCACCTGTCCCTGGTTGACCCCGCTGCACGCGTAGACCCGCCCCAGCCCGCCCTGCTCGAGCAGGGCTTTGGCTTCGAGCAGTGGTGCGCTGAAGCGCATCGGGAAGGCCGTCATCAGCACGACGCCGGCCCGCTGACAGGCCTCGATCATGGCCCGGGCATCGGCCAGGGTGGTGGCCAGCGGCTTTTCGCACAGCACATGCACCCCCGCCGCCGCGGCCAATTCGACCGGTTCACGGTGACGCGCATTCTCCGTACAGACGATCACCCCTCCGGCCCCGCGGCNCAACAGCGCCGCATAACTCGGAAAGAACGCCACCCCATACTGCCGCGCCGCCGCCTGACCACGGTCCACATCCGGATCGGCAATCCCCACAAACTCCACCTCGGGCAGCAGCCCCAGGTGATACGCATACGCCTCCGCATGAACATGCGCAAAACTCAACAAACCAATACGCATTCCTCTTCCTCCCCAACCCCCAACCCCTAATCCCCAACCCCCAACCCCACCACATCCCCGTCCGCGCCGACTCCAGCGCGGCCAGCGCAATCCGAGCGCTTTCAGCCCATCTTCAGCCGTCACCGGCAGCGGCGCGTCGTGCACCAGGGCCGCATAGAAGGCCTTGATCTGGGTCGTGTAGGGGTCCTCGAGCAGTGGACTGCTGGGCACTGGAACGTCGGGGTGCCGGCTGCCGGNTAGTGGCTGGCGGAACGTGCGTACGGCCGCGGCCGTGTCGGAGTCGTGCAGGATCAGCCCCTGCGAGCCGGCGATCTCGAACTGGGTACGAAAGGTGGNGGGTGGGTAAGCCCACGAGCCTTCGACGTGTGAGATGGCGCCATTGGCATGGGTCAGGATTGCCAACGCGTGGTCGAACGGCGCCCCGGCTGCCGNATAGCCCACGCTACGGGCCATGACGCGCACGACATCACCGGCCAGCCAGCGCGCNNAGTCGAAATCGTGGATCATCAGGTCGAGGATCAAACCGCCCGATTTGTTTTGATCGACGAACCAGTTGTCTTCNNAGCCTTTTGGGCTGGAAGANNCGTTGCGCCGGAAGCGCAACACGGCCAGCTGGCCGACCTCGCCGGCCTCCACGGCGGTCTTGGCNNGCACGTATTCGGGGAAAAAGCGCACGACGTGGGCCACCAGCAGCTTCACGCCGGCCGCCCGGCAGCACGCGATCATCGCCGTGGCCTGGGCAATACTGCGGGCCAGCGGCTTCTCGCAGATGATGTGTTTGCCTGCGGCCGCGGCCTGCACGGCCTGCGCGTAGTGGAGGTGGGTGGGCGTGCACAGATCCACCACATCCACGTCACGCAACAGTTCGTCCAGGCTGTCGTAAGCTCGCGCGCNCGTACGTGGGCCAACGGTTCGGCCGTTGCCGCGGAAGTGGCGGCAAACCCCACNCACCTCCGCTGGCGTCTGTTGCCATGCCGCGGCGTGCACCGCGCCCATCGCCCCCACGCCCACAATCCCTACCCGCATGGTTGACTCCTCCGCTCCCACTGCACAGGTCCCAACGACCACCGTCCCGTCACGCCAGGGCTACTGCCCAAACGCGCTTGCACCACGTCCACCCCCAACCCCTGTCCCCTACTTGATCGCGCCCGACGTCAACCCACGAATCAACTGGCGCGAGAACACGATGTACAGAATCAAGATCGGCACCATCGATAGGGTTAGCGACGAGAGCACCGCGTTCCAGTCGGTTACGAACTGCCCCAGGAACTGCTGCGCGCCGAGGGTGACGGTTTTGGTGTTTTCACCGGGCGCCAGGATCAGGGGGAACCAGAGGTCGTTCCAGATTGGGATCATCGTAAAGACTGCCACCGTGGCCACCGCGGNGCGCACCAGGGGCAAGGTCATCCAATAGATGCGGTATTCACTGGCGCCGTCNNGACGCGCGGCGTCTTTCAGTTCGCGCGGCACCTGGCGCATGAACTGACTCAGAATGAAGATTGTCAGCGGCAACCCCATTGCCGTGTACACCAGGATCAGCGCGGTCAGGGTATTCACCAGCTTCAATGACACGACCAGGCGCAGAATGCTGACCGTGCCCAACCGGATGGGGATCATGATCCCGATCGCCATATAAATGGCGAGCAATGTGCTGCCACGAAAGTCGTACTCCGACAAGGCATAGGCGGCCATACTGCCCGTGAACAGGATGAGGAACATTGTGACCAGCGTGACGATCAGACTATTACGAAAATAGACATCGAAATTGGCACGNNCGATCAGGGTTTCGTAACCCTTCAGGCTGAATGTCCCGGGCAGCGGAGGCATATAGGGTGAGGTGAAGATCGCCTGACGCGTCTTGAACGAGTTCATCACCACCAGCAGGATGGGGAACAGGGCAATGGCCGCGGCCAACAGCAGGGTCAATTCTGTAGCCAGACGGCCAGACCAGTGACTGACACGTGCGCAAATGATGCACGAGAGGCCTTCCTTCCTGAGACTCCCTAAAACTCGTAGGTCTGGACGCGACGCTGCCAGATGAAGAGGTAGATCATGACGCCGGTCAGGATGATCAGGAACATCATGGTGGCGACGGTGGCGCCCATCGTGGGGTTGCCCAGCTGNNGCTGCTGGCCAAAGAAGGTACGGTAGAACAGCGTGCCCATGATATCGGTCGAAAAATTAGGGCCGGCCAGGGCGCCCTGGGTGGTGTAGATCAGGTCAAAGGCGTTGAAGTTGCCCACGAACGTCAGAATCGTCACGATGCCGACCGTGGGCAGAATCAAAGGAAACCGGATTCGCCAGAAGATCTGCCGCCCGTTGGCGCCGTCGACGCGGCCGGCTTCGATGAGCTCGTCAGGGATGCCGATCAGCGCCGCGTAAAACAGCATCATGGGAATCCCAATGAACTGCCAAACTGAAATCAGTGACAGGGCAATCAAAGCCGGACCCTCCAGACCCAACCAGGGTTTGAAGAATTCACCCAGGCCGACCAGGTTCAGGATATCTTCGGCGATGCCCCAGAGGGGACTGAGGATGANGCGCCAGATAAAGCCGACCAGCACGAATGAAAGGATCGTCGGCATGAAATAGACGGTGCGGTACATGCCGGCGCTGCGACCGTGGCGCGAGGCCAGCAGGGCGGCCAGCAGCAGTCCAATCGGGTTCTGCACTAACATGTGAATGGCAANAAAGATGAGGTTGTTTTTGAACGCGCCCCAGAAGCGCGGCGCCCACAATTCATCGCGCAGCAGCGTGGCGTAGTTCTGCAGCCCGACGAAGATCTCTTGCCCACTCGTGGTGGTTGTGTACAGGCTGAGGCGCAGTGAGTTGATCAGGGGGTAGACCATGAACAGCGTGTAGACCGCCACGGCCGGCAGCAGGAAAACGACGATGTAAAACGGGAAGCCCTTGCGACCGGCAACGCGACCAGATGCTCCTTGCATGGGACGTGACTCCTCGTCGTGTGGTCGAGGAGCCGGCGCCTGGTGGATCACCTGGCGTGACCATAGCGATCGATTGTATTCGATCAATGGCTACAGCCGTATCGAATGACCCACTGGCGTCCTGTCAGGTTGGTTGCTGGCGTAATTCTGCGCCCATACACGGGGAAAACGGGTGCATCATCTAACCTGACAGCGCACGAGAGGCGCCGGCTCTGCGTGTGGTGGAGGAGTGCTGCGCCAAAGGGCGCAACACTCCTCGTGGCATGATCGGGCAGAACCGGCCGCTACTGCGGCTTATACCACTTGTCCAGGCCGGCCTGGATTTCGGTCGCCGCCTCTTGCGGCGTCATGGTGCCGTTGATGACGGCGGCGCTGACGCGCCACGGCTCGTTCTCCAGGTTCGGCTCGCCGCGCGAGANGATCTGGTACGAGTTGCGAATCGTCGAGGCACACTCGTCGCGCCAGCTCAGGAACTCCTGGGCGATCGGATCGGTCAGTGAAACCTTGTGGTTGGAGAGGGTGAAGAAGCCTGGCAGGGCATTGCTGTACAGCCCGGCGAACTCGGGCGTCGTCATCCACTCCAGGAAGGTCCGGGCTTCCTTGGCATGCTTCGAGGCTGCATTGAGGCCCAGGGCAATGTCGGTATGGTCGCTGATGTAGCACTTGTCGCCGGCATTGGGCAGGTAGGGCTTGAAGACGCCCATGGGGAAGCTGGCCTGCTCGTTGAACACCGAGGTTTCCCATGAGCCGGTGGGGTAGATCGCAGCCTTGCCGAGCGTAAAGAGGTTCTGCGAGTCGGGGTAGGACTGGGCCTCGAAGCCCTTGGACATGTACGGCGCCCAGCGGGCCAGCGATTCCCAAACCTTCACGTATTGTGGGTCGGTGAACTTTTCGGTACCGGCGATCAGAGCTTTGCGGCCCTCTTCGCCCTTCCAGAAGTTGGGGCCGATATTCTGGAAGCCCATCGTCGCCGCTTCCCACTGATCCTTCGTGCCCATGGCCAATGGTACGAAGGTGCCGTCAGCCTTGATCTTGTCTAACACGGCAANAAAGTCAGCCTCGGTGACCGGCTCGCTGAGACCCAGCTTGTCGAAGGCTTCTTTATTGTAGAAGAACCCATGAATCACCGATGCCATCGGCACACAGAATACGTTGGACCCATCGTCCGTGATCCATGCGCTCTTGGCCACGTCGCTGAAGTTCTCCATACCGGGCAGGTCGTTCAGCGACGTCAGATAACCCTTCTGGTACAGGGCCAACGACGCATCGAATGGCCGACAGGTGATGAGGTCGCCCGCGGTGCCCCCTTCCAGCTTGGCATTGAGCGTGCCGTTGTACTCGGCCGGCGTAGATGGGGCAAACACCACTTCGATGTTGGGGTAATGTTTGTTGAACGCCGGAATGATGGTGTCCTGCCAGATCAACAGGTCGTCGTTACGCCAACTGTCGATGGTGAGGGTGACCTTCTCACCGGCGGGAGCCTCAGGGGCCTGGGTGGCCTGTTCGGCGGGAGCCTGTGTGGCTTGGTCAGCGGGGCCGGCTGGGCCGGTGTCGCCGCGGGGGCGTGCAGCCAACCAGCAGCAGTGCCAGAATCAGGAAAAGCGGCAGTACGATTGTCTTCTTCGACATTCTTTCCTCCTCAGGAAATGAAAAAGATTGGGTCACATTGGGCGGGAGACAGAGATTCGAGACAGCCCCATTATGCGCTAAAACTGCATGTGTGTCAACATCACCTGGTATTGTGTCAGGAGTTTCAAATATGACCAACGATCTTGACCGCAAAGCGCACACGGAGCGCAAAGAATGGGCTGATTTTTGGCTTGCCGACCGCGGCTTTGCGATCTATGCGTTCTGTGTGGTGGCAGCTACGCTAAATTTGGAATGGCTGGGCGCGGTGAAGCCGCGGCGCCACCAACCGCGGCGCATGCGGTCTGCCGCGAGATGCCGCCGCCATGGTTCGACGCTCAGCCCGCTGGCCACGTCCCAGCGGATTGGGAGGTCACGGCTGGCGTGGGCCGGTCGTTGGTTTGTGTATCTGCTGCGAAAACCGTATAATGACAAAGAGAATTGCCCGACAACTCCTGCCCAAACTGCGGTACCGCGTACTGGCCCATCTGGCGTCAGCTGTGCCGGCACATTCTAAATCAATCTGATCGCATAGGAGAAATCCATGCTAACAAAAAGCGCGCGTGCTCGCCCTCATCGTCGCGGTTTTCGTGATCATTCTCAGCCTGGCCAGTATTTGCGGCGCCTGGTGGGCCAACACGACACTCTCGAACATCACCGTCCAGACTTTCACGATCGTGAATACCGGGGTCAATGTCGTCGACACTGGCGTGGGCAGGGTCGAAAGGCTGGTGCAGACCGGCCGCACCGAAGTTCAACAGACCGCCGATACCATCGTTTCGGTGGCGGACGACCTGCGAGCCAATCGGCCCATCCTGACTGCGCTGAGCGAACGCGTAGAGACTCGCCTGGGTCCAACGGTCGATCAGATCAATCAGGCCTTGGCGCCGGTGCATGAAGCCCTGACGAAGATCAGCAGCGTTGTAAGCCTGCTCAATTCGATCCCGTTCATCAACGAACGTGCACCGCGTCTGGACGCCCTCGATCAGGCGCTCGATCGCCTCTCCGCGCTGGCCGCCGATATCCGTCAGCTGCGCACAACGCTGCGCGAAGCCGCGCTGTCCGAGGCGGACCGTATGACACAGGCGGCGGTGGACGTTCTCACCGGGGTAACGACCCGCATCGACGACCGCCTGGCCGAAACCCAGGCCAACGTCCAGCAGGTGCAGGCTGACATCCAGGCCCTACGCGATGAACTGGCGGCACGCCAGGCGCGCCTGCTGCTGATTTATAACCTGTCCGCCATCGCCCTGACCCTCATACTGCTGTGGGTCATCTACTCGCAGGTGGTGGTCATGCGCCACCACTGGCGGCTGTTGCGCCGCCCAGCGGCGGCCCAGATCAGCGGCAGCCCTGCGACGGTGGTAGCGGCCAGCCCGGCGTCGCCGGTCGCCAACACCTCCCCGCTGACTGAACCGGTCGCGGCAACCCCATTGGAGGCCGATCCCGAATTGCGGCCGGCCGATATGTCCGAAGCACTACCGGTCGTACCCGCGAGTGGTGGAGTCACTGCACCCGCCGATGCGGACCGGGGACGAGTCGTCAACGCCCGTCGCCGCGGAATGACGGGCGGGCTATGCAAACATCGATAGATGAGCGGCACGGAGGGCGCTCGCGAAGATGATGGGGTAGCGGCGGCGAGTGTATCCGAACAGGCGACACGTCAGGCGCAGCGGCTGGATCGTCTGTTTCAGCTGGCATCGGCAATCATGCTGGCCGTGGTGGCGGTGGGTACGGCTTGGAGCGGTTATCAGGCCGCACGTTGGAGCGGGGTGCAGGCCACCGCATACGTCGAGGCCTCTTCTACCCGTNNGTGGCTTCGTCCGCAGCGGCCACCCGCCGGCCAGTTGACTGCGGTCGACGTGGGGCTGTTCAGCAACTGGATCAATGCCTATGCCGCGGGCGATGAGGAACTGGCCTCTTTTTACCGGGCGCGCTTCCGGCCTGAATTCACACCAGCGTTCGACGCTTGGGTGATCACTCAACCACGTACTAATCTCAAGGCGCCTTCCAGCCCGTTTGTCATGCCCGAGTACCAGCTGGCCGCTGCGACGGAGGCCGCGCAGCTGGCGACGCAGGCCGAGGCCTTGTTCGCCAAGGGGCAGGCAGCCAACCAGGTGAGCGATGATTATGTGCTCAATACCGTGATTCTGGCGGCTGTGCTCTTCTTCCTGGCGATCGCCGAGCGCTTCAATTGGTTGCCGGTCAGAGTCTTTGTCCTGACGGCCGCCCTGGTGTTGCTGTTATTTGCCGTCTATCGCGTGGCGGCCTTTCCAATCAACTGAGTGTGGTACGATGCCCAAATTATCCCAATCGGTCGCCGTGGCTACCCGCGTGACGCCCATTTTCCCGTCACTCCCCGGCTGCCTCCAGATCTGGAACACCCAATGACCGAACTCAACCCGCCTCGGGTCGCGGGCGTCCTGAAACTCGATGCGTGGCGGTGTTCTATTGGATCCTGCACGATCCTTGCGCCCTTCGGGGTCTGACCCGGTGGTGCCCGCCAACCTGGTGCGCACATTTGCGCTGGTCGAAGGGGCGATGGTGGCCGGCCCGACACGGCGGCGCGGCGCGGTACTGGAACTGACGGACGTGGCGACAGTGTGCGACCGCACCGCGGAGGCGTTTGCCGCGCGCNNGCGCTTCGACCGCCTGATTGCCATCGATCCCCACGCGTTTCGANNTCTCGGCGCGTCGACCGACCCCAGCATGCGTGCGATCGATCTGCTGGCGCCGATTGGCAAGGGCNNACGCGGCCTGGTCGTCGCGCCACCCAAGGCTGGCAAGACCACCCTGTTGGGCAAAATCGCCGCGACGATTGCCGCCGTGGCGCCCGAAACCCGCCTTATCATGCTGCTGATCGACGAGCGGCCGGAAGANGTAACCCACTTTCGGCGGCACATTCCGGCCGAGGTGATCGCCAGNCCCAGCGACCAGCCGACGCGTGAGCACATNCGCGCTGCTCGAGCGATGCTGGCGCACATCCGCACCGANGCCGAGTGCGGCCGCGACGTGGTCGTGCTGCTCGACAGCCTGACTCGCCTGNNGCGCGCCTCCAACCTGGAGACACGCGGCGCNAGCCGCAGCCTGTCGGGCGGCATGGAGGCGGGGGCGCTGGAGATGCCGCGGCGCTTCTTTGGCCTGNNGCGCAATGTGGAAAACGGCGGCTCGGTGACGATCATCGCTTCGATCCTGGTGGACACCGGCTCGCGCATGGACCAGGTCATCTTCGAGGAGTTCAAATCGACCGGCAACAGCGAGATCGTGCTCGACCGTGCCCTGGCGCAGGCCAACATCTACCCGGCCATCGACATCGGCGCCAGCGGCACGCGCAAAGAGGAGCAACTCTACCCGCCCGAAGACGCCGCGCGCATACGCGCTCTGCGGCGCGCCCTGGCCAGCTACAAGCCGCGCGAAGCCATGCTCGGCCTGCTGCGCCTGTTCGAGCAATACCCGACGAACGAAGCGCTGTTGTCCTCGATGGGGGCGAAGGGCGCAGACCGTAGGTCGGAGGGGTCAACCCTGACCGCGGAGGAAGCCACATGGATCAAGGCGCCGGCGCAGGGGCATGACGGCAGCCTGGCAGTTTGTCGGAGAGAGCCTGCTTGCATAAACGCAGCCCCAACATGCTGTGCCGCGACCGCCGCGGGCTACTACATGTTGTGCCGCGCCTGCTTGTAAGGTGGTCTCTCCGACACACTGCGAGATAGCGGAACCCCAGTAACGGCGGCACAGGTGACAGGTATGGCCGATCCGGTACCCGCACGCTTCGACATCTTCATCAGCCACAGCCGGGCTGACCAGGATTGGGTGGACACCCAGTTGCTGCCGCGCCTGGAAAACGCCGGGCTGCGTNNGGCGGTGGGGTACCGCGATTTTGTGCCCGGAATGCCGCTGCTCGAAAACATCGAGCGGGCGGTGCAGGAGAGCCGACACACCCTGGCCATCCTCACCCCGGCCTGGTTGGCCAGCGAATGGAACGCCTTCNNTGAAAGCCTGCTGGTGCGCACCCTCGACCCGGCTGCACGCCGGCGTAAGCTGATCCCCCTCCTGCTCGAACCCTGCGACCTGCCGGAACCGCTGGCCGCGCTCGACGCGGTCGACCTGACGGCGGAGCGTTACTGGGAAACCAGCATCCGCAAGTTGACCCGCAGCCTGGAGGACACCCTGCCGGCGCCGCGGCCGCCCTGCCGCGGCCGGGCCAGCGGAACGCCCGACCTGGCGCGGCAGTGGCGCCGCTGGCTGCGCCGCTACCGGCGGCGCGTGGCCTGGGGGCTGGTCGCGGCGGTGGGCGGTATCCTGCTGCTGTTGATGCTCGTGCAGGCGCCGCCGTTCCAGCCGCGCCTGGGCTGGCAGGTGCTTGGNCCCCGGTTCGACCAGGCCTGGCAGCTGGACAGGGCGGGCGACGTGCTGCTGGTGAGCAGCGCCACCGACTTCGAGCCGCGCTGCCGGCCGGTCGACAGCCAGGCGTTGTGGCGCAGCACCGATCAGGGCGCCAGCTGGGCGCCCATCGACGTGCCGGCCCTGCGCGTCGAGCTGCTCGACCGCCAGTGCGATACCGCGGCCTTTGCAGATTTTGCCCACTCGCCGGCCGCGCCGTCGCGCATCTACGGCGCCACCTGGGAGGCCGGCCTGCTGCGCAGCGACGACGGCGGCGCGACCTGGCAGCGCGTGGGCGCTGATGACCTGCCGCCGCGCCTGTACCGGGTGGCGGTCGATCCGGCGCAGCCCGATTGGGTGCTGGCCGCGCCCTGGGGGCGGGTTTGTACCGCTCGACCGATGGCGGCCAGGCGTGGCAGCGGCTGGATNGGCCAGGACACCTGCCCCAACGCGGCGCAGGGCGGCGCGCCGCCGGCCGGTCTGATGGTCGGCGCCCTGCGGTTTGCCCCCGGCGCCGTGTACGCCGGCAGCGGACGCGCGGATGACTTGAATACGATGCCCGGACCGGCCGATGGCCTGTACCAGAGCCGTGATGGCGGCGCGTGCTGGCGGCGCATCGATGACGCGCAGGGGCGTTACAAGTACCGGTTCGTGGTCGAAAATCCAGCAGTGGATGGTGAGGTCTTGGCGTTGGTGTACGATNNGCGCGCGGTGACCGGGGAACCGCAGGATCCCCTGTGGTTGGTGAGCGACACACGGGGGCGGTCGAATCCAATCTGGCAGGCCAATTCGATTCCTCAGGCGCTGGAATTTGGCCAGCATGCGCCGTTCATGTGGTATCTGGCCGATGACAAAGGCGTCGTGACCAGTGGACTGCCCGACGGCAGTCGCCAGCAGCGGACGTCGCTGCTGTTGAGCTGCATTCTGGATCGTCAGCGCCCGAACTCGTGCTGGACCGACCTGGCGCCCGACAGTGAGGCCGACTTCCCGCTGCTGCTGGCCAACAACCGCGTCTACCGTCGCGGCATGGTCCCCTGGTACCGGGCGATCTGGCCGCCCGATTGACTTCTGTTCGTTATGGCCCGCCTCCGGTGGACAGGAAGGAGCCCGACATGCCTGTTTCATTGAATCCTCGCCTGCTGACCGTCAAGCCGGCGCTGCCGTATTTTGCCCCTGAGGACACGTCCGAAGAGGCCCTGCTGCCCTGACCGACGTAGACCCCAAACTACAAGAACAGATCGACGCATGGCGCGACAACATCCGGCAGCGCTTCCCCACAGCCCGCTGGCCGACCAGGTGCCCGCCGAGCCGATTCCCACCTGGCAACCGCCAGCGCCGGCGTACCATCCCAGCGTCAGCTTCATTCGGGATTACCCCGACCCTCAGCAAATCGGGCCGATCGTGCAGCGCATCGTGCAGGCGCAGGTATCACTGCCCGATTACCGGAAACGATTCGACCCTGAGCTGCCCTATCCGCTCACCGTTCACCTGGCCTCATCCACCGGCTTGCCCGGGTTTGCCTACGGCATCGTGCAACCGTTCGATCCGGCGCAGCTCGGCCAGACCGTCGCGGCGGCCAGCGCCTATCTGCGTGACAACCGGGCCGTGTTCGGGTTCCAAGACGTGAGCCGCGGCTGCGGGCGCCGGTGGTTGTTGGTGAGACAGCGAAGGCGGAGCTGATTCACGTGCGCTACCAGCAGTGGCACCAGGAGCGACCCGTTTACGGGGGCAGGTCGTGATGCACATGGGGCGCCGGGCCACGGCGAACGGTAGTCACCCCAGCTATTTCAGCAGCGGATACATGCCGATTCCGCCGGATCGATCGTTCCACGCACCATCGATGCCGCCGAAGCGGTGCGCCGCGCCAAACAGGCCCTGGCCGCACGGCTAACTGGCGACGATGCCCTGGCGCTGTTGGCCGAGGCGGTGGGTGACCCTGACCCAGACGCCAATCCAAAACGAGCAGAGCCTTGCAGACGCTGGCGGCGCTGGGCGAACACCGCCTGGCCACCCTCAACACCCTGGCACAACTCAAATCTGGCCTGGCGGAGATGCAACCGGAAAACGCCCGCGTGCTCGCTGCCATTGTCGATGCGACCTACAACGCGCCGGCCACTTTCCGGGAAGGTGGGCCGATCTTCTTCCCGCCGCCCGGCGGGTTCGATGACTACGGCAGCGCCCTGGCGCCCTGGTTGCCCAAAGATCAGACGCGCGAGCCTTTCGACGTACCCAGCCTGGAGTTTCTGCGCACACCGGTCGAACCGGCGCTGGCGCGCGCTGCAAGAACTGGTCACGCAGCGTACGCAGGCTGCGGGCCTTCTGCGCGGCCTCACGCGGCAACTCGATGCCCTGGCCCTGCGGGTCAGGACCCCGACGCACTGCCGCTCGTGGCGCTGGCCTGTGGCAGCAGTGGGGGACGCGTTCGACCTGCCCGAGTGGCGCGTGGCCGTGGCGCCGTACGCGGGCGCGGAGACCTTCATCCTGCCATCTGCCGGCAACTATCACCTGGCCTATCGCGTCGGCTGTTGTCACCCACCGAAGACGACGGCTGGCGCGTCTTCGTCGATGCCGAAACGGGCGACATCCTGGGCGAACCGGAGCACCTGCTCATGCACGCACCCCAATTCTTCGCCACCTCGCGCGCTGCTCGACAATACGCCATCGCAGTTCACGCCGGCTGGTTGACCTCGTTGGTGCAGGACCTGGCGGCGACGTTCATCTGGCAGTTTCATAGTGACCAGGGCGGCGGCGCCTTCAGGTCGCAACGCTTGCCAACCAGCCGGCGCCCATGGCGCTGCACCACGCCGACGCGGTCAACATCGCGTACCATGCGTGGAAGACCTACCGGCACGTGCGCGACGTGGGCCAGCTCACGATCCCCAATGCACCGCAGATCCAGGTCCAGGTCGGACGCGGCGGCTCGACCTTTGAGGTCGGTTTCCTGCCGACGAGCCCGACTCCGTGGGGCGCATCACTTTCCAGACCCACAATCCACAAGCGCTGCCAACGGGTTTGACCGGTGAGGGTGGGCGGCCGGTCTTCACGCCCAGCCTCGACCCTGACGTCGTCATCCACGAGGTCGTGCACGCCCTGATGTGGCTGCTGAACCCAAGCCCCTCGAGCAGCGCCACGACGACGTGCCTTTAGTCGCGCCTTACTCGAAGGTTACGCCACCTACCTGGCCCATTCACTGATCGAGCGCCTGGATTCGGGCGAAGAGGCATGGGCGTTGGCGGCCTACCGCGACCCGGCTGGGGGACTCGCTGGGACCTGGGGATCGACCCACAACCCCCGCCCGGCGTCGCGGCCGCGGCCGACGAAGGGGTGCGCCCCTGGCCGTGCCGAACTACTACCCGTTGGAGAAAACCCAGGGTTACCGGTGTATGACGTCAGTATGGCCTGGGCGCGGGCGCTGTGGGATGTGCGGCGTTTGCTGGCGGGCGCCAATGGACTGGGGCAGACCGCAGCCCGGCGGCTCGACCTGGCCGACCAGTTGGTCATGCAGTCGTACCTGTCGGTGCACGGCTGGAGCAGCAACTTCGAGGTGGCGGCCGAGGGGTTGATTGCGGCCGCGCGCACCATCCTGCCGAACGCACCGTGGAACTTGAACGCAGCCGCGCTGAAGCTGCTCGTTGCTCAGATCATCCAGGCCTTTACCGCGCGGCATCCTGGCCGATTACGGCGTGCAGGCCCTGGACCAGGTCAACCACAACGGGCAGCCGGTGTGGTTAGTGGGGACCGACACGGGCCTCAGGCTATCGGCCAGCCCGACCCAGCCGTGGGCGAACTGGACGCCGATCACCGCGAATGGCAGTGCGCTGCCGGGAACCGTTGCCCTGGCGATCGGTCCGGGGCCACCCGTTCATGTCGCGACCGAGGGGGCGTGTACCGCTGGGATAACAGCCAGGCCGGCACATCGGCGACACGCGGGGTCCACTGAGCTGGACGGTGAGCGCTTGCAGTGCCTGCTGACGGCCGGCGGCAAGGTACAGGCCGGCACCAATCGCGGGCTTTGGCAGTTCGACAGTGCGGCGAACGCCTGGAACGCCTGGGATCAGAGCGACAAGCCTCGGCTGGCCATAGGGTTGAAGCAGGTCACCCTGCCTGACCCAAACGGCCAGCCGCGGACGATCGGCCTGGTACAGACGCCGCGCCAGATCCTGTGGGCTGATGTGAACCATCCGGACTGGAAAGGGTGCGCTTCAGCCCACGATCGACTGGATCACCAGCATCGAGGCCATTGCCAACACCACGCTCTACATCGCCACGCAGTCTGGCGACGTCTGGCCGGTGGGGCTGACGTTGGTGAAAGAGGGGACTGCACTCGTGCTGAAGGGCGCCGTGAACCCCAAATTGGCCCGTGGCGCCATGGGGAGTGCGTGTACTGCGGCTCGTGGACCTGGGGGCTGCGTTTGGGTGCGGCCACCACCAACGGTGCGTTCGAGTACGACCTGGCCCCGGCCGGTGTGCCAGGTTGGACCAGCCTCCTGCTGCCGACACCGCTCCTGGTGACGGCGCTGCTGCGTGCCGGCAACGACCTGGTGGCCGGCACGGCTGGTGGGGGCTATTGGTGCGTACCACCCAGCCGGCAGGGGTGAGTGAGTCGAGTGTGGCGATCGATGAGTAGTGCCCTGTCAGGTTGGTTTTTGTCATGCGCTTGACCTGTCCACTGGTGAAACGGGTACATGATCTAACCTAACAGGGCAGTAGATGCACGCAGATCGACGGTCAGGCATGGAGGTGCAAGATGCAGTCGCGTGGAATCAGGGTTCTGGTCGCGTTGGGAATCTTCGCCGCGTTGTGCGGCCTGTCGCTGGGCGTGGTGAGCCAGGCTGCGGCCGGCGGCGGCTGCCCGGTGACGTACACGGTGGTGCGCGGCGACACCCTGGGGCGGATTGCGCCGCTTCGACGTGTCGCTCGCTGAGCTGATCCAGCTCAACCGGTCGGTCATCAAGAACCCCAACCTCATTTACGCCGGCCAGGTGCTGTGTGTAAGTCAGACGGTCCCCACGGTGACACCCGAGGTGACGCCCACGGCCACGCCGGCCGCGCCGCAGCTGGCGATCGAGGTCACCTACCGCTACCAGCTGACCGACAATGAGCGTGCGCTGAACGGAATGACCGCACGCGGAACCATTGGCCAACGCGCCGTGTTTCCTCTGGAGACGATTACGCCGGTGCTGTTCCTCAATGATCCGGAATTGATGCGTACAGCCCTGAGGCAGGCCAGCACATCCACCCTGCTGCTGGTGCGGGATGCGGATGATCCACCCACCTACGGCTCGTCTTCATCGAGCCGGGGCCGCCGCTGAGTTCGACGCTGCTGATCTCACAGACCGGTAGCGTCGACACGCCGCTCGACAGTTGTACCGGTGCGAAGGTGGCCGAGGCTCTGGTGCACGGCGATATCCGGGAGGCTACGGTCACGGTGTGGCTGGAGGCGGGGGTGAGACGCGGTACCCGTTTCAGGTCAGCCGTATCAACCGCAGGCCGACCTTCGGCACGGCGCTGGACTGCTACGACCAGTCGAACACGGTCGTGGCGATGATCCTGGCGCCTTCGGCGTGATCCTGGCGCCTACCAGGCGCATGTTCTGCTGCAAGATGGGGAGCTTGGGCCGGGCGGCGCCATACGGGCCATCGACTGCAGCCGTTGGGCCGGCAGACGCGGGTTCTGGTACTGGTTCCTGCGCGCTCGCACGCTGTCCGCGCTGAAATCGCCAGCGGTTCAGCCCGTTTGCGGCGCACAAAGCTCGGTAAAGCTGCGGCCGCTGCGCCAGGCTGAGCCGGTTGGCTGTTCGACCACCTGGGCGCTCGTGGCGGATCGCTTCGCTGGAGCCGTAGAGCTGTTCGCTGCGCAGGTTGTCACGCAACCGCGATTCGAGCACACTGAACTCGAGGCGGGTCTCACTATCGGCGTTGGCGAGCAGATTGCCCAACCCCTGCAGGCCGCGGTCGTAGGAAAATCCGAAAGCGCCGGGGACGGGTGGCCTGGGGGCTGGCGGAGCGGGTGCGGTCGCAGGGCCGGGGATGGCCGCGGGCGCGCAGTGCAGCCAGCAGGCGCGCCATCTGCCGGTCCAGGTCGGCGGGATCGCGCAGGTCGAGGTAGGTGAAGATACGCAGGCGGTCGGGTAGGGTGCAGTCGCGTACCAGGAGCGGCAGGATGCGCCGGCCGCGCCCAATCGGGTCGGCGGTTTGCAGGAGCAGCGACTCGAAGTTCGTCCACTCGCTGGCCACCCAGTCGGGCGTCAGCACCAGCAGGGTTTTGCGGCTCTGCTGGACCGCGTTTTCCATGTTGGTCAGGGCCGGCGCGCCGACCTCGAAGTCACGTGTGTCGAGGCAGATGCGCAGGCCCGCGCCTTCCAGGCGGGGCAGCAGCACGTTGGCGACCCATGCCTGGTCGTGGTGGCTGTAGCTGATGAAAGCGTCATAGCGGAAATCGGCGGTTGAGGGTGGACTGACGGGCATGGGACCTCCGTTCTCGATGCTGATGGTATTTAGCGCCAACTGTGCCGGAATCATCACCTCGAATGGCTCGGCCAATGTCAGTTTGCCGAGGCTCGGTTTGATAGCGATCTCTCACAGGCTGGCAATGCTCAACAGCGCCTCGTTGCCTCCATCGGCGATCAGGGAACGGGCAGTGGCACTGATTCTGGTATCACCTGCAATGAACCACAAGAAGCTGTGGGTATCGAGCAGGATACGCATCACATGTACTCGGTGAAATCGGATAGAGGATCATCGAAGTTATCGGCGATGACAATCAAATCTCGTGCGCTGCCAAAATGGCGCTGCTTTGGTTTTACGACCAGCGGCACAAGCTTCACGAACGGCTTACGATCCTTGTCGATGATCACCTCTTCGCCAAGGGCTGCCAGTTCCATCAATTCCTCAAAGCGCTTGCCAGCTTGCAGAAAGTCTACGCGCGTCATTGGACACCTCCGGGTTTGCGCCTGAACTACGTCAGCGGTCACAATTATACCACAAACTCGCCGGGGGCCGATACAATGGGCGAACACCGCTGCATCGCTGCGCGGCGATACTCACGCGGGGTGACTAGCACCTCCGCGCGCGCCTTCGCGAGCCGGCGCAAAGGGCTGGACGAGAAGCGGTGCCGGTCACCTTCCGCGCCCTGCCGGCGGCGCATGCGCCGATCGCCGGGGCATTTCAAATCAAGCACTCGTGGTCTCGATTTGCTTGACCGGACTATCCGACCGTGCTACAATCTCACCGTCGATACAGGTCGCCCAAGTAGCTGCGTCCATAATACCCTACCGCCGTTCGTGGGATGAAAAACCCGCCCAGATTGCCTGAACTCAAGGACGATGCAAAGGCCGCAACCTGGTTCGACTCGCATGATACCAGCGCCTAGGTGGATGACACGGCGCATAGGAGGACCTCATGATCATGCAGCTCACCGTCAATGAGACAACGGCGGCCCAATTGGAACAGGTCGCACGTGACAAGGACACAACCACCCAAAAGCTTGCCGAGCAGGCGATTCGGGAGTTCCTGCGCGCAGAGGCCCGGCACAGGATGCAGCGCGAAATGCAGGCGTTTATCGAAATGCACAGCGAGTTACTGAAGCATTATCCTGGAGAGTTCGTGGCGATCCACCAGGGCCGGCTCATCGATCATGATCGCAGTCAGCTGGCACTCTACCTGCGGGTNCGAAAAAGATTGCCATCCACACCCGTGCTGATCAAACAAGTACTGGATGACCCTCAAGAGGTCTACACATTTCGTTCTCCCACGCTGGTGGACTCTCCATGAAGCTGTTGACGTATCCGTACAGTCAAACGTATGTGCCGGCCATGCCCGTGATCGAATTCGGCCCGACGCATCTCAACGTCAAGAACCTGGCCGCGGTCAGTTACGGCTGGTCGCGCGAGGTGGGGATGAGCGAGGCCCTGCGGCGGCTCGGCCTGCCGCTCGAAGGCACGCATCACCGGGGCGGTGATGACGCGTGGAACATCGCGGGCTGCTGTGCCACCTGCTGCAGCGCATCCGGCGTGCGTGAGAGAATCGGCCAGTCGTCGCCAATCGCCACTGCCGCGTCATTTGCATGACGGTCTCACGTCGCCAACCACAGTCGCAGCTGCTCGTACACCTCACGCCGGTGCAGCAGGTCGAGGTGACCCATCGTGTGGCCAATCCACTGGCGGGATGGCGGAATTGGCAGGGCCAATTCGGGATTCTTGTGGTACCCCAAGGCACTATTCAGTGGTACGGNCCCATCGCCCAACAGCTGGGTCTTGGNCCCGTCGACGCGGTGGCTGGTGGTGGCGGCAATCGCGTAACACAGCACCCCTTCCGGCAGAGGTACAGGCTGCCGCTGATCGCCNNAGCGCGCAAAACGATCCCCATTAGCCCAATCCTCGTGCCGCAGGCTGCCGTAACGTAGATCGGTGATGCCGGCACTGCGCACCTGCCCCAGACGGGCCAACGCCGCGCTGTAAGGACTGGCGCCCAGGATGATATTTAACCAGCTGCCGCCACGCTCCAGTGGTGCGCCGTGGTGTGGTGTACCGAGGAAGACGATCTTGCGCAGATGGTGCAGCCAGGCGTGGCCGGCCAGGCNCCCATAATAGCAGGCGCTGCGCGCCACCAGTCCTCCCATGCTGTGTCCAAGGATTACCAGCTCCTCCACCGGTACCGGCCAGTGGGCCAGCCGCCCTTCGAGCAGGCCAGCCAGCGCCTCGCCATTCTGCGAGATGTGCAGGCCGCTGTTGTAATGCAGGTAGACCGGCGTGTAGCCAAGATCGGCCGCCAGGGCGGCGCCGTGATCATGCCCCTGGCGCTGCCACTGCCGGTCGTTCATACCCAGGCCATGAATCAAGAGCACGATCTTGCCCCCAAGTGGGGACATGACGTCCATTCCGGCGCCATCGAGTGCCTGGCCCTGCTNGCGCAGCTGCATACGAATTGCCAGGGGATTGTCGCTGGCGTCCAGGTGGTGACCCACGACACCGTTCAGTGCAGCCAGCAGAGCCTCGCGCCGGGCGGNCGAAGGCGATTCCATTTCCTGGGGCATGGGCTGCGCCAGCGCTATGTCGACGCTACCGCCCACCACGCGTGACCCGCGGATGCTGTCGTACACGAAGCCGGTGATGCCCGGCGCTGGCTCGTGCGTCGGGGCGCCGAACATGAACGGTGTGCGCATGATGTTGTGGTGCATCACTTCCACCGCATTGGTCAGACCAATCGTGGCATCGACTATCAGGCGGCTCAATCCCCGCACATCGGCCGTATGCAAATAGTCTCTGGCGCCCATGGTACCCCCAGTCAAGCAGTTGTGTAGGTTTGGCGGATGGTCAGGATCTCCTGGTCATCGACGTGTGGCGCACACGCTTCCAGGTCGGCCGGCCACTCCTCCGCGTCCCACAGGAGACCTTCTTTGGTCAGGCTTCGTTGCTCTGTGACATTCAGGCCGTCAAAGAGTAAGTTCCCGTGTTTGGCCGCGAAAACACTGGAAAAGGCCGGGTGAATTTGGTGAACGCACATGCAGTTGAGGCTTTGACCGGGTCGCTGCACCCGTTCCACGCTGGCCAAACCCGGCTGAAGGCTCGACTCCGCACCTGCTGCACAAAGTCACCCGGGATGGATGTCACGGCGCTTGATGCCTGGTTGGTTCTAACCCTGCATCCACGGCAGAAAGATGGGATGGCAGCTGGCGCTGCCAGAGAACAACGCCGGCGCCGAAGTCAAGGCCCTTCCCTGGGCATCGATGGGCTGCACCCGCAGGAAGCAGTGATCCTCGATGAAGGCGCTGACCCCAGNACGCGTCTCGAAGCCAGTTTTGGCCTGGGTGCCCAGCAGGGTGTTCGTGGTCTGCGGCGTAGCGCCACCGTACAGCTGGTACGAAGCGACGTCGGTGGCCCCGTTCCAGCTGACGTGGAGGTTGATCTGGCCGTCGCGGGTGGTCATGACGACGGTCGGCGGCCAGGNGGGACGGCCAACCCAAGGAAAGCGGTAGGCCCGGTAGCTCTGATGGACCAGGTCCATCGTGAGCCNGAAGGCTTTGTGACCCTCCGGTGTCACCTCGGTCAGGGTCGGCACAGTCGTGCCCCAGCCAATCATTGTGTTACCGTTGGGCAGGCGCTGCGCGTTGCCCATGCCCCAGCCAAAGGTGTCGGGCGAATTGCGGTATTCCCACACCAGCGTCGCCGTCTTATGGTTCTGGTCCAACACGTACTCCAGGGCGCGAGTATTCCGGCACGANNAGTCGTTGCCGTTGTCGTACAGCGTATAGTGGCCGTTGGGCTGCAATCGGATGTCGTGCTGGTGCGAGAAGTGACGGTCATCGTCGATGAAGGTGAATTGATTGCCCTTGCCGCCCCAGCGCCAGATAACATTCCCGGTCTGGCGGTCGATTTTGGTGATCTCGTCGAGGTGGCGGCTGGAGATCAGGATGTTACCGTCGAAGTCGCTGGTCACGGTATTGCCGTGCACGTAATCGATGACCGGCGTCGTCAGGCTGACGTTGCTGTCGGTGATGGGGATGTGGTCCTNGCTGCGCCACTCGAAGACGATGTTGCGGCTGGGGTCGGNCTCCTGCACCACGAGACCGTACACAGTCGCCGCCGGATAACCACCCGGCACGATCGCGCCCATGTCGANTGATGCGCGGTCGTAACTGAGGTAACGCTGGTTGCCGTTGGGCAGCAGCTCGATGTCGTGGTGGTCGGTGTAGTGCCATTTGGCGTGGTAAAAACCGACCGTTGCGTAGGTCTGGTCCAGCGCACGAAACCAGCCCGTGCTGCGGTCGTAGTAGGTCAACTGCCCGTTGGGGTGCTTACGAAAATCGGTGGCGGCCTGGTTGGGTGGCCGTTTGTCGTAGAACACCGGCTCACCCTGGTTGTCCAAAATCATGGCGTAGGGTGCGGCCGTGGGCAGGCCAGGCCCGGTGAAGTTGGTGACAAAAATGTAACCGTCGGCCGTCGCGGAGGCCGGCACGGTGATGGTGATGGCCGGAAAGTCGGCCGGCAGGGTGACGTAATCGGCAAAGCGGCCGCGTGGCCGCGCCGGTGCGGAGGTGGTGTCGATGGCCGAATCTACCACGCTGGACATGCAGTCATCGAACGGCGGTGCGGCCATCGGCAGGGGGTGGGCATCGACCGTAAAATGGAATGNTCGTCCCGGCAACCGCGTCACCCGCCCGGTGCGCAGTCCATCGCGCACGGTGACGGAGACTGTCTCACCAGCGGCAAAGGGCCGGGCCGGCTCGAAGATCACGGTTCGACCGTCGTCCGCCAGCCGCGGGTGGCCGGCATACCGACCGCCCGTGGTCCCCACGACCTCGAACAGCCCGCGGCCAGCGCGCGTCGCGCATCGGCCGGAACCTTCACGTATGGCGATCGTGGTCTGAGGCGACACCAGCTGTGCCCNCGGACGCGGCGCGAGATAGACCAACACTCAGGGCGCCTGTGTCGGGAGGGCGCCGCACCCCACCACGACCAACCAGACACCAGACCCATGACCAGCGCGCACAAAACAACGAGCCGTGGATGTGTGAACATAAATACCTTTCGGGTTGCTACGTGACTTTTTGATGCGCGATTCGCGCCTGTCTTGCCGGTATACGTTGACCCGGCAGTCGTTCCAAATCTGGCGTGGCGTCACGGCTTTGGCCGGGTTTGGGTAACCACTCAGGCTGGCCCTGGAGAAACCGGGTTTTTGTCTCGCAGACCAGGGTCATAGCGCGATGAAAGGCCGTTGTACAGACGAAAACCATACTCGCACGAGAAGAACCCGGTTTCTGAACGGCTGGCTGAGCAGTTACGGGTTTGGCCAATATCGATCGAATGTAAGCGAGTCTTTGGCCAGAAGACCCTCTGTGGTCGATCGAAGACACCTTCGTCAGGGCGAGAGCTGCTCGAGCTGCGCCAGCAGGCCGGGAAGCTGGCCGAGGTGAGCGAGTTGGTAATACCGGGGCTGACTGGCCGGCGGCGGCTCGGCGGTCTCATGCGCCCAGGTGAGCCGGCNCGGCACGTAGACCGCACTCGCGCCGGTTTCAAGTACAGGCAGGATGTCGGAGCGTAGGGAGTTGCCGACCATCAGAAAACGCTCTGGCGCGACGCCGTAGTGCGCGAGGATGGCCGCGTAATCGTCACGGCGTTTGTCGCTGACGACCTCGATATGACGAAAGTAGGCGGCCAGACCGGAGCGTGCAATCTTCCCTTCCTGGTCGCGCAGGTCGCCCTTGGTGATGAGCATGAGCGGGTGCGTCGCGGCGACTTGTGGCACGGTCTCGGCCACGAAGTCGAGCAGTTCGACCTCGGCCCCCAGCATACCCCGTGCCAGGTCGATGATCGTCTGCACGTCACGGCCCGCGACGCGGCCCTCGGTCGNCTCGATGGCCGTTTCGATCATCGAGAGGGCAAAAGCCTTGATGCCATAGCCGAAGTGGGCCAGGTTGCGCATCTCCGTCTCATACAGGCGTGCGTCGATCCACTCTGGGCTGTGGTAGTGTGCCAGCAGCTGCCTGAACTGTGCCTGGGCCTCGATGTACAGCCGCTCGTTCGCCCAGAGAGTATCATCCGCGCCGAACGCAACAATCTCGAATGTGGACATTGATCTATGCACCTGGTGACATCACCCTGCAACTGCCATCTCTGCTTGTCCCATATTGTACCGCCAGACCACGGCCCTGGCAAACCCCCAACTCCAAACTCTGTACTTCCTACTCAATACTCCGCAGTCCTAACCCCAACGCGCCTCCAGTTCGGCCAGCGACTCCTGGACATAGCCCACGAATATGTCCGTGTCCGGCATAATTTCGGAGCACGAGGTGGCGGTCAGGGTCACCGTACCGGCATAGCTGAAGACGGTGATCAGCAGACCCACGCCGTCGTAAATCGGCGTCATACCCAGGGTACGGATCATGCGCGCCGTNNGCAGGTAGAGCGGTACCGGAGAACCCGGCACGTTGGTAATGACACAGTTGAAGATCGGGTTGATGCNGGCCGTGACCCGCGATCCGGTGTACAGGCGGGCAGCCGCACTGGCCAGGGCAAAGGGGATGAGCTGCGTCGCTTCGACCAGCCCCCNGGCATCGACGGCATGGTGATAGGCCTTGCTCTGCCTTGCCGCCGCGTGGATGTGTTGCAGGCGCTGCACAGGGTCAGCCTCGTCGGTCGCCAGCTTGACCAGGATGGCCGAAACCTGGTTGCCCGTTGCGGACTGCGTCTCTAGCGGGCGCGTGTTGATCGGTACCATGACAATCAACGGTTCTTGCGGTAGGTCGTTGTGGGCCAGCAGGTAACGACGCAGGGCGCCGGCCGAGATCGCCAGGATGACATCGTTCACGGTCATGCCCGGCAGCTGGTTTTTGACCGCTTTGATACGGTCGAGCGAGATCGTGCAGCCGTCCCACGTGCGGCGGGCATTCACCGGCACGTTCAGCCGGGTATGCGGCGCGGCATACAGCCAGGGCAGCGACCGGATGCCGGCGGCATGCGCGGCGAAAGGCAGCCTGATGGCCGAGCGCATGGACGCCGAGAACAAGTCGAAGACCTTGCGCGGTGTGCCCAGGGTATCCCGCGNAGTCCGGCGCAGCACCGCCAGGTCACCCGGTACCGGCGCCGGCTGCCAGGGTATGAGGGTCGCGGGTGGGGGCGGGTCGGGTGTTGTGTCCAGGACGACACCCAGCATGGCGCCGCCGGCCAGGCCATCGCCGGCCGCGTGATGGACCTTGCCGATCAAGGCCACCGATCCCGGCGGTACCCNCTCGACGGTCTCCAACCNCTCGATGAAGACCATCTCCCACAGTGGCCGTGATGGGTCGAGTGGGCGGCTGATGACGTCGGCCATCAGGGTGCGTAGGGCTGGCCACCCACCAGGCGAGGGCAAGCGCGCATGGTGCAGGTGCTGGTCCAGATCGAAAGTGGGATCGTCGACCCAATACGGGTGGCCCAGGTTGAGTGGGACCCTGACCAGCCGTTCGCGGAAGGTGCGCACCAGGTGCAGACGTGCGGCGANCGTGCGCGTACGGTNGGCGAAATCGAGCCGTGGGCCGTCGGCGCCCGTCTCGAAAATGCTCAGCGCGGCGACGTGCATCGGTGCACGGGGCATCTCCAGATAGAGAAATGCCGCGTCGAGGCCGGAAAGCGGCCTCATCCTGGTGACACCAGGATACCATGAACCGCGATATCGCCCATCGGGAAATGTTTGGCATTGGTCGTGACCAACGTCAGGCTGTGGCGCCGTGCCGTGGCGGCAATCAGGGCATCAGGCACCGACAACTGAACCCCTGGCGCATAATGATACACCCAGCGGCCGGCTTGATCGGCAATGGCCATGTCGACCGCCAGACCATTCAATGAATCCAGCAGGTTTAGTGTCCGGGTTTCCTCGTGGGCATGCATCCCGGACAGCACTTCGGCGCGAGTCACCACGGAAATGTGCAGCAGGCCTTGTTGATGCAGTCTCTGGATCGTATCGAGCGTGGGGGCGTGCCGGCGCAGTGCCAGGATCAGGATATGGGTGTCCAGTAGATAGTCAGCCATCTCGCGCCGGTTCCGCTGCTTCTGCGTCCTGTGTGCGCTCTAGCCAACCCGCGCAGTGTGCGCACGAAATGGTCGACGTCGTCGACAGTTGCCAGATCAGGATGATCGTCGTCATGCCAGGCGGCGCTGGCTCGCAGCTCCTCCAGAACCTGCGCCAACTGGGCACGCTGTAGCGCATGTTCGGTCGCCTCGACGATGAACCGGTTGCGCTGGCGCGCCGGCACGACGTGTTCCAGCGCTGCCAACACGCCGACCGGAAAAGTCACGTTGATACGACGAATCTCCCGCGTACCGGCACCCATTCGTTTTCCTCCTGTTTATGGTATCAAGAGTATACACCTTTGAATGGTGTAAGTCAAAGGTATCATCAGCGGTGTGTTCATTCGTAGTACGCTTGAGGGCGCTAACGCCCACTACGCCGGGTTGCGCTTGGGCGCGCCAGCGCCCACCACGAGCGGATTCGTGAACGATTGAGTTTGCCAATTTGTGGGTGGTGTTCTATGATGCTGCCATGCCCTTCACCCACCTGGAGGTTCATTCTCACTTCACCCTGCTCGGCGCAACGCCCCCGGTACCGGCGCTGGTGGCACGCACAGGCGGATGGACTGCGCCACCTGGCACTGACCGATACCCACGCTGTACGGCGTGGTACAGTTCGCGCGCCTGCCGGGCTGCTGGTATTCAACCCATCATCGGCATGACGGTGATGGTGGCCGATGAACGCGCGGCGAACGTCGCGGCTATCCCCGGCCAGCTGGTCCTCCTGGCCATGAACGCCGCCGGTTACCGGTCTCTGTGCCGGCTCTCTTCTCTGATCCAGGGCAGCACCGACCGCGAGGCACTGGCCGCCCGCGGCCTGGCCTGGGCCGACCTGGCGGCCCACCGGGAGGGCCTGATCTGCCTCAGCGGCGGACGCCAGGGGTGGATCGAGCGCTGCCTGCGCGCNGGTGACCATGCCGCCGCGCACGCATACGCNGGNCGCCTGGCCAGCCTCTACGACCAGTACACCTGCCTGGCTCTGGAACTGCACACGCCGGCCGACGAAGCAGTGCTCCAGGAGGTGACGGCGTTGGGCCAGCGGCTGGGCCTGGCAACCGTGGCCGTGCAGCCGGTCTACTGCTTGACGCCCGACGAATGGCCGCANGCCTGGCTCCTGACTGCCATCCGCCACAATGTGCGCATTGGGGANGGTGATCGACCACCAGGCATCGGTCCACCAGCCGGATGCTGACGAGACCGTACGCGGCGTTGCTGCCCGGCAGTCGGGAGATGACTCAGCCCGCCCAGCGCCCGCTCAGCGCGCGACCTCGCGCGCCACTGGCTGTCAACAGCCGAAGTCGCGGCGCGTTTTGCACGCTTNCCCCAAGCTGTGGCGCAGACGGCCACCATCGCTGCCCTGTGTGGTGACTGCCTCCCCGACGGCCGGCCAATCTGGCCACCGCTCAAACTGCCGCGCGAACAGACGGCCGACGACGCGCTGAACGACCTGGCGCAGGCCGGGTTGGAGACGACGTACCCTNNGCCGGCACGGCGTCGCGCCATCGCCCAGCAGCGCCTGTTGGCCGAACTTGCGGCGATTTCCCGCCATGGCTATGCCCCGTTGTTCCTGGTGGTGGCCGATATCGTGCGCTTTGCCCGCACAGGAAATCCNCGGTCAGCACGCGGCAGCGTGGCCAATTCACTGGTCGCGTACTGCACCGGCATCACGACGGTCGACCCGATCGCGCACGGCCTGCTGTTCGAGCGCTTTCTCTCNTCGGCACGCGCCAACCCGCCCGACATCGATCTCGATTTGTGCAGCCGGCGCCGCGACGAAGTGCTGCACTACGTGCGTGAGACCTACGGCGCCGATCACGTCGCACTCATCGGCACGGTCAGCACCTTGCANGCGCAGTCGGCGGTGCGCGAGACGGGCAAAGCCCACGGCCTGCCCACCGCGCAGATCGATCGCCTGGTCCACAAGCTGCCACACCGTTGGCACCCCGACCCGCGGCGGCGCGACCGGCGCACCATGGACGACGTCCTGGCGACGATCGACGACCCCTGGCGNCGTGAGGTCGTGCGTATGGCGTATGCCCTGGTGGGCCAGCCCGACCACCTCAGTGTGCATCCNGGGGGCGTGGTCATCACNCCCGGACCGCTGACCGACGTGCTGCCGGTGCAGTGGGCNCCNAAAGGCTTCCTCATCACCCAGTTCGAACACGGCGATGTGGAGGCGCTGGGCCTGCCCAAGATGGACCTGCTGGGAATTCGCGCCCTGACCGTGCTGGCCGACGCGGCCAACGCCGTGCGTNNGGTGCACGATCCATCGTTCCACCTGGCCACGATTCCCCTGGACGACCCCGTCACCGGTGAGTTGNNATTGCGCGGTGAGACGATCGGCGTCTTCCAGTGTGAATCGGACGGTGCACAGCGCACGCTGCGTAAACTCCANGCCCGNACCGTGCACGACCTGGCGGTGGCCAACGCGTTCTTCAAGCCTGGACCGGCCATGGGCGGCATGGCCAACGCCTTCGTGCGCCGCTACCGCGGCGAAGCGCCGGTGATCTACCTCCATCCGGCCCTGGCGCCGATCCTGGGGCCTACNGATGGGGTGCTGATTTTCCAGGAGCAGGTGCTGCGCCTGGCGCACGAGATTGCTGGCCTGAGCTGGGCGCAGGCCGACCAGTTGCGGCGTGGGATGAGCCACTTTGGCGCGCACGAAATGGCGGCACTACGCGACGAATTCGTGCAGGGCTGCCAGCGCCCGCCACCGACCGGCCCCGGTTTTACGCCGTCCCAGGCCAATACGTTGTGGGAGCAGGTCATGCCCTTTGCCGGTTACGGCTTCAACCANGGGCATGCCACCGCCTACGCCGACGTCAGCTACCGTTCAGCCTACCTGAAAGCGCACTACCCGGCCGAGTTCCTCNNGGCGCGCCTGGCCGATTACGGTGGTTTTCACCACNNCCCGATCTACATGGCCGAGGCCGTGCGCCTGGGCCTGGATGTGCGGCCGCCACACGTCAATTTCAGCGCCGCGGCCTTCAGGCTCGTTGAGCGGCGGGTGCTCTACATGGGGCTGGGCCAGGTGCGCGACCTGCGGCGGTCGGCGGTGGCGGAGATATTGGCTGCGCGGGCGCAACGACCCTTCNNTGAAGGCCTGCGCGACCTCGTNGGNCGTGTGACCCTGCGCACCAAAGAGGTCGATCACCTGGTTCGCTGTGGGGCGTTGGATGGACTGGCAACCAGCCGGGCTGCCCTGCTGCACGAAGCGGAGGAGATCGGCCGGCACGGGGCGGGGCAGCTGGCGTTTGCCTTCGAGCGGCCCAACGTACCCGCCGAGACGCCGCGCCAGCGCTGGGACTGGGAGGACGAGCCGCTGGGCCTACCGGTGAGCGCGTTCGCCGACCCGTTGGCTTTGGTGCGTGGACGGCTGCCAGCGCACGTGCCCCTCGCCGAATTAGCGGTGACGGGTGGCCGACCAAGCCTGACTGCCGGCGTACGGCTGCCTGGCTGGACGGGCGGGCCGGGCTTNTTNTTGGGGGACGGCCAGACCTTCGTGATTGCGCGGGTGACCAGGCANGCAAAAGCCCCGCCGCCCTGGCAGCCGCTGCTGGTGCAGGGGCGTTGGGCCAGTGATGGCTGGGACAGCATCTGGCTTCAAATCGAGGGGTTAGCCTTGTAGAAGGTGGGTAACAGCCTCAACGCCGTGAGGTCGTTGACCAAAGCAGCAATCGAGCCTGGATCGGTTGGCCGGCGTCAGGTCAACCGATCGATCGGCGGCTCAATTCCTCCGCCTCAGGCCGCAACGCCGCGCAACAGGCCGCGGCGTCGAGCAAATTGACCTGGTCTCTCTCCCAATTGGCCAGACGCACGTCGGCCAGCCAACCGTCCCCATACGGGTCTTGGTTGATGAGTTCTGGGGNCATCGGCCAGCAGGGGTTGACGCGCAGGATACTGCCGGTTGCCGGCGAAGGCACCTCGCGATCCCCATTGGTTGTCTCCAGGTGGGCAAACTCGGTGTCCTGTACCACCGCAGTACCGACGGGCAGAAGTTCCACGAACACGATGCCGCCACTGGACTGCTGGTAGAAGTCGCTCAGGCCGACACGCGCCACGCTCGCAGCCGTGTCTACCGCGACCCAGGCGCCGGTGCGGCTGTACCACAGGCCATTTTTGATCCGAAAGATGAAATTGTCGACTGCTAGGTCTCGGTAGTCCTGGGTGGGCATGTGGTTTTTCTCCTTGACATTCCTTGAGCCTTGGCGGTTGGTCTCAGCACAGCTGAATCGGGGCGCTGCGGTCAGGGACAACTTGTGTGTTGCTGACCGTGCATATTCTACGGATATTCAGAATCCCGAATATGATCTGCATCATGCACGCCACGTAGGCCCTGAAAAGACCGGACGCTGGCTGGCCGAAACTCGGGTGGTAGATGCAGACGTCAGCATTGAGTTCAACGCACACGGAGTTGAGGCTGTAGCCGGGTCGCGGCGCCTGTTCCACATCAGCCAAACCCGGCTGAAGCCTCGACGCCACGCCAAATTTGGAACTGCTGGTAACAAAGATAAAGGCGCCAGAGAATTCTCTGGCGCCTTTGCATCAATCGACCGAACGGTGGAACGCTCAGGCCATCACGGTGACGTTGCTGGCCTGCAGGCCCTGACCACGCTCGACCGTAAATTCGACCCGCTGGCCCTCGGCGAGGGAGCGGTAACCGTCCTGCTGCAGGGCGGAATAGTGCACGAAAACATCATCGCCACTCTGCTGGGAGATGAAGCCGTAACCCTTGGTGGCATTGAACCACTTGACGGTGCCTTGAACTCGTTGCGCCATGATTGTACTTCTTGTTCCTTCTTGCTGAATTGAGATGACATAGGAATGAATCGGGCATGCCCTCGGAAAAAAGCAGCCACCCAAGACCTGGCGGCTACTCAACAACCGAATAGATACTGCCTTTGTCCTACAGGCAGCGACTTTACCACGCCCCAAGATTTCTGTCAAATCGCTGCACTCCCGCCAGAATCTCCCAAATCGCCCCGCAATCGGTAACCGACCCCGAGCCGGTAATCACGTAACGCGGGCGGGCCGGGTCGTTCTCCAGCTTACGCCGCAGCTGTCCAATGTAGACGCGCAGATAATGGCTCTCTTCGCCATAGGCCGGCCCCCACACCTCGCGCAGCAGTTGGCGGTGCGTCACCACCTTGCCGACGTAACGGATGAGCGTCACCAAGAGCTTAAATTCGATGGGCGTCAGGTGAACTTCCCGGTGTTCGACGAAGACCTGGTGCTGGGCCTGGTCGACACGCAGGCCCCCACCTCGAAGAGCGGGCTGTCACTGGCCGTGGCCGCATGCGGCGTGGCGTAGAGCCACCCGGATACGCGCCAGGAGCCGGCGACACCAAATGGCTTCGTCAGGTAGTCGTCCGCACCGGTGTCGAGGGCGATGACCTTGTCGCCTTCACGCTGGCGCGGACAGGATGATGATCGGAACCGACGACCAGGTGCGCAGTTCGCGGATGACGTCCAGCCCATCACGGTCCGGCAAACCCAGGTCGAGAATCACCAAATCGGGCTGGTTGAGGGCAACCAGCGGTAGACCGTCCTGGGCGGTCGCGGCTTCGAGCAGTCGATAATGACTGGCGGTCAGCGCGGCGAAGGAATCGCCGAATCGGCAGTTCGTCTTCGATGATCAGGATCAACGGTTGTGGGTCAGTCACTTGGATCACCTTCCGTCGCGGGCGCACGGTCGTCGGACCTGCGGCGCCATTCCGCTGTGGCCGACTGGGCCATGGGTGTGCCGAGTTCAGCCAGCACGTCAGCCGGCAGCGCCGGCGGCTCGCCCACGCTGGGCAGCACAAAACGGAATGCGGCGCCACCGCCAGGTCGATTTTCGACCCAGATGCGGCCGCCGTGGGCCTCGATGATGCCCCGGCAAATGGCCAGGCCCAGGCCAACGCCGCCGCCGACCGATTGGGCCCGGTAGAACTTCTCGAAGATGCGNNTGCGATCGCCGGGCGCCACACCTGGGCCACAATCCGCCACTTCGACCATGGTACCTGGCTCCACGGCCACCGCCGACAGGGCAATGGGGCTGCCGGCCGGTGAATATTTGATGGCGTTCTCCAGCAGGTTGATCAGTACCTGTTCGATCAACACTTCGTCGAGCGCCACCANGGGAAGGTCGGGCGGCAGGTTGACGGTCACCGCGCCCGACCAGCTGTGGCTCGNCCGCGTCAGGGCGGCGCCGATCACCTCCTCGATCGGCTGCCACGCTCGGTTGACCTGAACGGCCCNCGATTCCAGCCGTGTGATATCGAGCAGGTTACGCACCAGGAGGTTGAGGCGGTTGGCCTCGTCGTAGATCCCCTGCGTCAATTCGCGCCGTACCCNCGCCTCCAGCGGTGGGTCCTCGGCCAACAGGCTGCTGGCCGCGCCGGTGATACCTGCCAATGGGGTGCGCAGATCGTGTGACACTGAGAGCAACGAACTGCGCATGCGCTCCTTTTCGACCTCGACGTGCGTNNGTTCCGTCTCTTCGACCAGGTTGGCGCGTTCCACCGCCAGGGCGGCCAGACTGGCGAACGCGTCCAGCAGGCGTCGCTGGTCGGGTGTGAGGTGTACGGCGGGGTCGATTGGCTTGACAGCCAGAACACCGACTGTCCCGCGGGCGGTTTTCATCGGCAGATGGCGGGCTTCGGCGGTCGGCAGCGTGTCACTGCCGCGGCCGGCAACCTGGCCGCGCGCGAATGCGTAGCGCGCAACGGCCATTTCGGCCGCGTCGAGCGCCCAACTGCGGCTGGCGGCGTAGACGTGGAGAGTTTGGTCGGAGGATTGTGCAGGCAACAGCACCGCGACCTGGCGTCCGAACACATCGACCACGTTGTCGACCACGACGCGGGCGATGGTATCCAGGCCCCCGGCCGCCACGGCTGGCTCGTGTAGTGTCGTCGATTCAGCGGCACGCTGCTCGGCCGTTTCGGCTTGTCGGCGCAGGCGTGCGGTCAGCTCGCTGATCAACATGCCAACCGCCAGCAGGCCCAACAGGGTCAGGAGGTATTCGGTGTCGTCGATGGCCAGGGTGTAACGCGGCGGAACCAGCAGAAAGTCGAAAGCCAATACGCCCAGGGCAGAGGCCAGGATCGCCGGCCCACGGCCCAGCGAAACGGCCGCAATCAGCACTGCGAACAGGTAAATCACCAACAGGTTGGCGATCGCCAACGTATCGCGTAACAACTCGCTCAAGACGGTGGCAACGGTCACGAGGGCCACGCTCAGGGCATAGCGGCGCCCATCGGCGACGTTGCGCGGTACCGGCCGCGGCGCAACGGCGGGCTGACTGGAATGACCGATGGCGTAGACGTCGATCGAACCACCCTGCCGGATCAACTGGTCGACGATGGAGCCATGCAGCCCTTCCCGCCAGCGCGGGCGGGAGGATGCGCCGGCAATGACTTTGGTCACGTTGTGGGCGCGAGCGTAGGCCAGCACGGCCCCGGTCACCGACCGCCCCGGCAGGGTCAGCGCTTTGGCGCCCAACTCCTCGGCCAGGGCGAGGGTAGCTGCGACACGCGNCCGTTCCTCGGCCGACAACCGGTGCTGGGCCGGAGCTTCGACGTACACGGCAAACCAGGCGGCTTGCAGCCGGTCCGCCAGGCGACGCGCGCGCACCAGCCGTTCCCCCTGCGGGCTGGGGCCAATACAGACCAGGATTCGCTCCTGGGCCGGCCAGGGCCAGGNAATGGCGCGGGTCTGCATGTACGCCCGCATCTGATCGTCCAGGCGATCGGCGACCTTGCGCAGCAGCAGCTCGCGCAGGGCGATGAGGTTGCCCATGCGGACCAGCCCGCGTGGTGCGGCGTGACCCAATTCTGCGGTGGGGTCAACCCCTTCTGCCANCTGCTGAATGACCGCAGCCGGCGGCTGGTCGACAATCTGCACTTCGTCGGCCGCCTCGAACAGGCGATCGGGGACGGTTGCGGGGACGGGAACGCCGGTGATTTCGGCCACGACGTCGCTCAGGCTCTCCATCTGCCCGACGTTGAGCGTGGTGTAGACGTCGATCCCGGCCGCCAGGATTTCTTCCACGTCCTGGTAGCGCTGCGGGTGGCGGCTGCCAGGCGGGTTGTGCTGCGCCAGTTCGTCCACGAGCACCAGCCGTGGTGCGTGGGCCAGAATCGTGTCGAGATCCATCTCGACCGGCGGCCCAGGCACGAGCGACGGGTGCAGTGGGGATTCGGGGTCGGCCGCAGAAGGTGGCCCGGCGTACGCGGAACGGCGGGCCTCGCCGGGGAGAGGCAGGACAACCGCCGTGCCGGCGCGCGCGTCGAACATGGCGGCTGTTTTTCCCACCCCAGGCGCGTAACCCAGGAAGATGAGCAGCCGGCCTGGCGCCCTGGCACGCGGTGCGGCGGATCTGGTCGAGCCTGAACAGTCATACCCGCAGTATAGATCGATTCATGCCCCACGTCAAAGCGCCGGCCGCGGGCGTGTTCCAGCTGTAGGCCGCCGTAACCTCACAGACCTGCAACGCCTGACCCGGCGGGCCGGCGCGTTTACTGGTCCAGCTGGTACGGCACGTCCATCACGACGATGCCAGGGCGGGAGCGTAGGGCCAGGCGCAGGGTGATCGCGGCCTGGGTATGCAGCAGGTGGTGCCAGCGGCGTTTGGGCACGAATTCAGACACCACGACGGTGATGATCTCCTGCGGCTGGCGTTGGTCGTCGAGCATGTCGATGTACTGCAAGAGCGGCTCCATCAGCAGGCGGTAGGGCGAGTCGAGGATGACGAGGCGTACCCCTTCGCCCCACATCTCCCATTTGTGCCGTACCCTCTCCGCTTCGGCCGGGTCGATCGACACATGTACGGCCGTGACATCTTCGGACAGGGTGCGGGCGTAGCGCAGTGCGCTCACGGTACCACGGTGCACGCCGCTGATCGGCATGATCACACGCTGCCGACGTACNNGCGGGGGCAGCAGGTAGGTGTCCAATGACAGGCGTGCGGCCAGATCGCGATAGTGGTGGTGAATCGCCAGGAAGACACTCACGAGCAGCGGAATCAGGAAAATCACGATCCAGGCGCCTTCATGGAACTTGGTGATGGCGAAAATACAGACTACCGCGGCGGTGGCGACGCATCCCAACCCATTGATGATCATTTTCACCCGCCAGCGAGCGTCGTGCTGCACGGTNNCGGCCCGCTCCTGAATGGTTTCGCCGGCCGCCAGGCGGCCGGATTTCCACCAGCGGCGGGCCATACCCGCCTGGGAGAGCGTGAATGACAGGAACACCCCGATGGCGTAGAGTGGAATCAGGCCCGTGACGCTGGCCTGGAACACGATAATCAGCAGCGAGGAAATGGCGGCCAGGGCGACGATACCGTAGGAATAGACCAGCCGGCTCCCCTTGAAGGTCAGCTGGCGGGGCAGAAAGCCGTCGGCCGCGGCCAGTGCACTGAGGCGCGGGAAGTCGGCAAACGATGTGTTGGCCGCCATGACCAGGATCAACGTGGTCGACGCAATGGTTAGCAGGTACAGAATGCCCTGGCCGCCAAACGCCGTGCGAGTCAGCTGCGAGATAACGGTCTCCGCCTCGGACGGCACCGCGCCGATCTGCCCACTCAGGAAGGTGATGCCGAGAAACAGCGTGCCCAAAATGACCGACATCCAGACGAGGGTGATGCCGGCGTTGTGGCTTTTGGNGCCACGGAAGGCCGTGATGCCGTTGGAAATGGCCTCGACGCCGGTGAGCGCCGTCGTCCCGTTGGCAAAGGCGTGTAGGATCAGGAACAGGCCAACGGCCTGCAGCGTACCGACCTCGATCATGGGCGGTGGGTTGACGACCGTGCCCAACGTCCCGGTGACATAACGCAGCAGACCAAACCCCACCGTGATGCACATCAGCACCAGGAACAGATAGGTCGGCACGGCAAACGTGTTGCCCGATTCTTTCACGCCGCGCAGGTTGATCAGCATGACCACGAGCACGATGACCACCGCAATTTCAGCCCGCCAGGCATTCAGGCCAGGCACGGCCGAAACCAACTGGGCCACACCGGACGACACCGAAACGGCCACCGTCAGAATGTAGTCGGTCAACAGCGCCGCCCCCGCAATCTGGGCTGGTATCTCCCCCAGGTTGTCGCGNNCCACGATGTAGGCGCCACCGCCGCCCGGGTAAGCGTGAATGGTCTGCTCGTAGGAGATGGTGACGACGGCCAGCAGCGCCACGATACCGAGCGCAATCGGAAAGGCCAGACCGAACGCCATAGCGCCGGCCGCCGCGAGAACGACCAGAATCTCCTGCGTGGCATAGGCCGTGGACGACAGCGCGTCCGAGGCGAAGACCGCCAGGCCCACCCGTTTGCCAATCGTCTGATGGGGCGCATCGGCCGTCGACAGGGGCCGACCCAACAGCCAGGTACGCCAGGAACGCGGCGGATGGGGCACCTTGTCCCAGCGGAGAACCGTTGTTTTTCGTGTTCGATAATCATGGCAGTCCAGACAACCCTCTGTAATCCCGGATAACGCCGTGGTTGCCCGGAAAAATCAGCGCCGGGTGATGGTACGCCGCGGCACGACTGACCGGGTTCCACGCGTGACCGAGTATAACCCCAAACCGGTAAGGGGCACGTAAAGACGCGAATCGGGGTGTCAAGAAGATGTAAAGAAAAACGACTGCGGGTACGTTCAGAAACCGGGTTTTGAGAAAAACCCGGTTTCTTGTGCCGCCCGTCTTCGTGCGCATGGAGGCGGGCCTGCACTTGCGACTTGCCGCAAGTTGAACTATCCTGTTGCCTGAGTCACGGCATGACTGGCGGGCAGTCAGGCCGGACAAAGCCTGCCAGCGCAGCTGGCAGCAGATGAGGATCAATGACACAACACAACGACGAAACGATCGCCCAAACGCCGCCATCGCTGGAGGCGCCGACGGTGGCACGCCTGACGGGGTATGTCATCGACGAGGCTCTGGTTGCGTTTGGGCTGCGGCCGCATGGGTGGTACCGACCCCTGCTGGCGGTGTTTTTGTGGCTGCCGGCACGCTTCCTGGCCGGGCTGCTGCAGCGCATGGCGGTGCGGGCGGCGCGCGACGGCATCGTGGCCGCGGTGTGGGATCTGCTGCCGCGCTTCGTCAAGGGGATCGCGTGCGGGCCTGGCTCACCTTCCGGCCCAGGCCCGCTCCTGATCGTGTCCAATCACCCCGGCGCGTACGACCTGGTATTGCTGGCGGCCTGTATGCCGCGCAACGACATCAAACTCATCGGCAGCGGTGTGCCGCTGCTGCGNGCCCTGCCGCACGTGGGTGACGTCATCATCGAGGTGACGGACGAGCCGTACGGGCGAATGCGCAGCCTGCGGCAGGGTATTCGTCACTTGCAGCGGGGCGGTGTTCTCCTGGTTCCCGGCAGCGGACTGGTCGATCCCGACCCTGACGTGCTTCCGGGCGCCGAGGAGGCGTTGGCGCAGTGGCATGCGAGCGCGGCGGTCATGCTGCGGGCGGCGCCGGCGACGCAACTGGTGCTGGCGATCGTGAGCGGGGTGATGGCACGCCATTGGGCCTACAGCCCCGTGGTACGCATGCAGCGTGTGCCCTGGCAACAGCGTAAACTGGCCGAGGTGCTGCAAATCGTGCAACAGCTGCTGCTGCCGCGCACATTCCGACCGACGCCACGGGTTTCGTTTGCCGCCCCGTTGACGCTGGCTGACCTGCCGGGCCGACGTNNGCCGGGGCAGATCGTGGGGCATGCGCAGGAACTGCTGCGGGCGCATATGGCGCTGGGGGCGCAGGGTATGGCGCGTGTGGCGTAGGGGTGGTTGGGGCGCGCGCTGGGGCGGCGATGGGCCGCCGGCGCGGTACGGATTGTGGCTAACGGATGGTTGGGGACAGGTTGAACGGTGCTGCGTGTCAGGCCGGCACGGTATACACCTGGCTGCGGCCGGGGACCGTCACTCACCGCGAGGATGCTGCGCTGATCCAGCCACGTGGCCACCGTGATCGTACCGGCCAACGGGTCACCCTGTTCGTCGCGCGGCAGTTCGTAGATCACACCCTCGTCGGCCAGATCGAGGCTGGCGCCGTCCAGTTGGCCAACCCAAACTGCCGCCGAAGCACGCGACGCGACCAGCAGGTGGTCCCCGTGTAAGGCGATACTGTCGAACCCCTCGAACTGCACCGCCTTGGGCAGGTTGATCCGGCGCACATGCTCCCAGCGCGACGTCCCCGGACGGAAGACGTGGATGCGGCCCCCGCCCGGTTTTTGCCCCGCTTTGCGGCTCTTGCCCTTGTAGCTGGCACAGAGTACCAGCAGGTAGTTCTGCCCGGCACGTGTGATCCACGCGACGCCAGCAAAAGCAGCATGGTCCCCTTTCAGCGGATAATCGAGCACCTGACGCTCGACGAAGCGCATACCGTCATCGTAGGCATCGATGCAGGGCCAAAAGGCGCCATCGGCATGGGGCGCGGCATCCACCAGGGCATAAAAATGGGCCTGCGCGGCGTCGAACGTCAGGCCCGCATAACCGGTGGGTGACGCNNACAGGGCGCCTGGCGGAACCAGCGCAGGCTGCGGCCGGGGTGGGGTGGCTGCACGCGGCAGCGCCACATCCCGCCGGTCACGGAACACCAGGTAACATGCGTCGGCGACGAGCGCGACGCTGCTCACGGGTAAAAACGAACTGGCTGGCTCACCCAGCACGCTGTGCAGATCGTAACGATCGGCCAGCGTGAGGGCCAGGCCTTCCGGCGACTCCAGGGTAGACACCAGGGTAGTCACTCAGGCGGCCATCACGCCAAGGTGGCCCACCAGGTCGGCATCCAGGTAGAGATCGCCCGAATCCAGCGCTTGATCCAGCGAATTGACGTCCGGTTCGGGCGAGCCGTGCGCAATCATCTCCGCGTCCGGGTACTGTGCTTTCAGTTGGCTGCGCACTTCGGCGATGTCGTACTCCGTCACCAGGGCGCACAGTGCGGCCTGACCGGCTTCCAGTTTTTCGCCGAATTCTTTGGTGAGGTCGTCCTTGATGGGACCCTGCGCCCAGCGCGCCATACCGCCGGCCACGGCGCCCGCGGCCGCCCAGATGACCGGCCCACCCACCACGGCGCCGACGATCAAACCAGCCACACCGACCTTGAGGGCGGATTTGCCGACACTCTTGGTCTTATGCAGCTTGAGTTTGCCATCCTCTGTTTTCGACACGATGACCATGTCTTTGGGCTTGATCGCTCTTTCTTTTGGAGCTGTTGGATGTCGCGTAGCCCCTGTTCGGCACGCTCGACACTGGGAAAACGCACAACCACGAAGCTGTAGTTCATGTCGGCCATGAGATGACTCCTTCGACGAGTGATTCACTGCGACGCGCCGCTATTGTAGAACCTGTCATCTGCCCTGTCAAGAATGGCCCGATCCGTCGGCAGGTCACCGATGCGGCCTGCAACTCCGCGACTTGGGTACCCGCGCCGATGACTTTTCGCGCCCAGCGTGAGCGGGGAACCTGGGACTCTTGGGGGCAAACGCGGTAACGCAGCAGTCCGGCATGCCGGATATGCGCTGTAGACATTGGCCCAGAGATGCCAACTTTCTGAAAGTTGGCATCTCTGGGCCTGGGAGTCGAGGCTTTGGCCGGGTTTGGCCAATGCAGTAAAGATCGGCCCGCCCCTCACCGGAAAAACGCTTTGATCGTGCGCCGGTTGAAATACCAGATGTATACTGCAACCGGGTTTTTCAAACAAACAGCGGCACGATTGCGAACTGATCGACGTCCACCAACCCCAAATCGGTGAGCTTCAGGTGCGGGATCACCTCCAGGGCGGCAAAACTCATGGCCATGAATGGGTCGTGCGTGCTGGCCCCCAGGGCATGGGCCGCGTCCAGCAGCGCATCGTAACCCCGGCGCACCTCGTCGATCGGGCGGTCCGACATGGCCCNCATGACCGGCAGCGGCAGACGGGCCAGCACCTGCTCACCCAACGCGACGACCAGCCNCCCGTGCATGGCGCCGACCGCACGGGCCGCCGTGTGCATACTCTGGTCGTCGGCGCCAATCACGACCAGGTTGTGGTGGTCGTGGGCGACCGAGCCGGCCATGGCGCCCCGCTGTAAGCCCGTGCGNNCGATGAAGCCCAAGCCGACGTGCCCGCTGCCGTGGTGCCGCTCGATGACCGCCATCTTAGCGATGTCCCGCGCCGGGTCGGCCGTGGCCGCCGTCGACCACGGNNCGGCATCCATGACCAGGTGTTCGGTGATGATCTGATCGGGCACCGCGCCGATGACGCGCGCGCCGCCCGGCCGCGGGGACCGTAAAATCGACCCGCCCCAATCGACGTTCAGCGAGTCGCGTACCGGGGGCTGCCGGCGCAGGTGACTGTCCGGCCAGGGCAGCATCTGCCCATCGGCCGCGACCAGGCGACCGGCCCGGTACACCTGGCGCACCTGAAACTCGGTCAGCGAATCGAACACGATCAGGTCGGCCCGTCGCCCGGNGGCCACCGCGCCGACGTCGCGCAGGCCAAACCACTCGCTCGGGTTGAGCGTGGCCATCTGGATGGCGGTGAGCGGCGGAACGCCCAACTGAATGGCCGTGCGCACCATAAAATCGATCCCNNCCTCATCCAGGAGGTCGGACGGCTGGCGGTCATCGGTGCAGAAGCAGATGCGCCGGCTGTTGGCCGGCGTGACCAGCGGCAGAAGNNCGCGCAGGTTGTGGGCATTGGACGCCTCGCGGATTAGCAGGTACTGGCCCAGGCGCAGCTTTTCCGCCGCCTCAGCCACCGTGGTGCACTCATGGTCGGAACCGATGCCGGCGGCGACGTAGGCCTGCAAGTCGCGGCNCGTGCACCCCGGCGCATGCCCGTCGATCGGGCGGCCCTGGAAGGCGTGCAGTTTGTGTAGCACGGCGGCGTCGCCCTGGATCACGCCGGGGTAGTTCATGACCTCGGCCAGGCCGATGACCCACGGGTTGTCACGCAGGGTCGCCAGCTGCTCGGCCTCCAGNNGCGCGCCGGCGGTGGCCATGTGGGTGGCCGGCACGCAGGACGGTACATTGACATACACTGAGAGTGGGCCGTACTTGGCCGTCTCCAGCATGTAGCCGATGCCCTCCAACCCAAACACGTTGGCCACTTCGTGCGGGTCGGTGACGACGGTCGTCGTCCCGTGCGGCAGCACGGCGCNGGTGAACTCGGGAATGGTGCAGAGCGAGCTCTCGATGTGCACGTGGGCATCGATCAGCCCAGGGGCGACGTACCGCCCGGCCAGGTCGATGACGGCATGGCCCGTGTAGCCGGGCCNCAGGGCGGCCACCCGCCCGCCGGCCAGCACGATGTCGGTCCGTTCGATCAGACCCGAAANAACGTTGACCAGTTGGGCGTCATGCAGGATCAGCTCGGCCGGNNCGTCGCCGCGGGCCACCGCAAGCAGGTCGGGAAGTTCCATAGGTCTATAACCAGTCCTTTCGCCAGAAAAAGAAACCGACGCCCAGCGCCAGCAGGGCGGCCCCACCCAGGATCGCGTAGTATCCCCAGGGTTCGTTGGCGAACGGTACGGGCACGTTCATCCCGAACAGGCCGCTGACGACTGTCGGTAGGGACACAATGACCGTCATCGAGGCCAGGAATTTCATCACGGAGTTCTGGTTATTGGAAATGATCGACGCAAACGCATCCATCATCTGATTCAGAATATTGCTGTCGATCAGCGTAATCTCACTCGCCTGCACCGTTTCGGTCAGGACATCGTCCAGCAGGTCGCGGTCCTCCGGGTAGACCTCGAACATCTGACTGCGCTGCAAGCGCTGGATCATCAGTTCGTTGGATTTCAGGCCCGTGGTGAAATAGACCAGGCTTTTCTGATACTTGAGCAGCCNCAGCAGTTCGTGATTGCGTAGGGAGCGCTGCAGCTTGTCTTCGAGCGACTCGGTGGCCACCTTGATGGTGCGCAAATAGTTGAGGTACTGCTGCGCGGTGGCCAGCAGGATGTGCAGGATCAAGCGGTTGCGTTTGGCGGTCGATACCGGCTGCGGCTGACGCCATACCTGCTCGACCACCTCCGGGTGGACTTTGGAAATCGTGACGATGTAGTCCTTGACCACCATGATGCCGAGGGCCACCGTCTTGTACGGGATGTCCGATTCCGACCCGGTGTAGTGGGGAACGTGGACGACGATCAGCTTGACGCCCGCAGAGCGGTCGGTACGNNCCCGTTCGTCTACGTCCAGCGAGTAGACGATGAACTCGGTGGGGATGTCCAGATCGGACTGCAGGCGAGCAATCTCCTGCGGTGTCGGGTCGACGACATGCATCCAACTATTGCGCACGGGCGCGTCGAGCGACACCAGCTCACCATCGATATTCTTAACGATACGGATCATTTCCAGCCCCCGGTGGCTCTCAGGTTTGTGCGGTTTTGATGATGCCGGACCTTTCCCCGACAGGGTTCCCCTGTTCCCAGCCCAGCGTACGCAGGAAGGCCAGGTCCTTCTTGCCCAACACCGCNNGTGCGAGCAGGTCGGGCCGGGCGGCCAGGGTACGGCGCAGGCTTTCCTCGCGTCGCCACTGCGCCACGCGGGCATGGTGCCCCGACAGCAACACCTCTGGCACATGGTAGCCGCGGAACGACGGCGGGCGNNTGTAGTGCGGGTATTCCAGCAAACCGGTCGCATGTGAGTCCTGCGCCGGCGCCCCGGCAAAACCGAGCGNCGCGGGCAACAGACGCACGATCGCATCCACGATCACCATCGCCGCCAGCTCGCCGCCGGAGAGGACGTAGTCGCCGATGGAAATCTCGTCGGTGCACAGGTACGCCCGCACACGCTCGTCCACCCNCTCGTAGTGGCCGCACACCAGGGCCAGGTGGTCGTGCTGGGCCAGTTCCTGCGCGATGCGCTGATCGAACGTCCGCCCCTGCGGCGAGAGCAAAACGATCGNGCAGTGGCGCCTCGATCACCGGCGTGGTCAGTGGCGGCTCATCCTCCGGCTCTGGGAACTGCCGGCCTGATGGGGTGGCAGGCCCAACACCGCCTCGACCGCGCGAAAGATCGGCTCGGGCTTCATGACCATGCCGCCGCCGCCGCCGTAGGGGTAATCGTCGGTAACCTGGTGTTTACCCTCGGCATAATCGCGCACGTTGTGCAGCTGGATGCGCACTAACTCCGCCGCGTGGGCGCGCGATGCTGTCGCCAAATGGGCCGTCGAACATCGCGGAAACAGGGTGAAGATATCGATGCGCATGGATTCCTCCCAAACGAGACGGGCCAAAAACCAAACTGCACGGGGCGTCAGGGCTGGCCGGCAAACCAGCGGGCCTCCAGCCGCGCCAGCGAGTTGTCGGCGCGCATGGCCTGCAAGGCCTCATCCACCGCCCGCTGCAGCGCCCGCGCCCTGGCCGGCATTGCGATGACGTACGGCGCGCTGACCACGGGCGTTTCGACGATGCGCAGCGCGGCGTCCGGGTCGTGCGCCACGAACTGGCGCGCCGTCACCCCATCGACCAGCGCAGCATCGGCCGCACCGGACTGCACCGCGGCCAGGGCTTCGGCCGGGGTCTGCAAACTGACCAACTGCAGCCCAGGCAAACGTGTGCGCAGCTGACGCCCCTGCGCATCGGCGTCCGACCNCCACTCCACGGCCAGTCGGCGGTCGGCCAGGTCGTTGGCCTGGCGGATGGCGGTATCGTCGCCCCGCGTCACCAGGAAGAGGCCGCCGTCGAAATAGGGCTGCGAGTAGGCCAGGTCGCGCGTGAGGCGCGGTTCGAGCGGCAGGGCCGAAATCACCATATCGACGCGCCCCGCCCAAATCGCATCGAGCAGGCCGTCGAAGCCGATCGGTTCGATTTGCAGGCGCACACCCCAGCGNNCGGCCAGCGCCTGCGCCAGGTCGACGTCGTAACCCATGACCTGCCCCGTGGCATCCAGCGACTCGAACGNGGGAAAGCTGGGGTCGAGACCGACGCGCAGCACTCCCAGATTACGAATCGTGTCCAGCGAACGGTCCTGCGCCCAGGGCAAGGGCCACGACCACGGTGACGAGCAGGAGCAGCCCGAGGTGACCGGCAGCCACCGCCGCTGGCTCAGGACCGCCAGTGCACGCTTCATGGCAGGCCAGCCTCGCCGCGCGTAATGCTGCAGCCAGGTAGATCGGCTTGGGCACGAAGTCGCTGGCCACGAAGGTAAAGTAGTCCTGGTAGGTGTGGGTCGGCGCCGGATACCGGAACGCCCAGGGACAGAACGCCTCCAGCCAGTCCCACCCTTGCACGATCTCGAACGCCTGCACCGTGTAACGGATGCGCTGCGCCGGCCGCACCGCCTTTGTCCAGCGCGGGTGATCGTTCCAGCCCGCCTCGGTAACGATGATCTNTTTGGCGCCATCCCCGTTGCGTACCATCAGCGCCCGCAGCAGCTCGAGGCGCCGCAGGTTGACCACCTCCGGGTCGGGCGGGTCGTCGGGCGCAAAGGCCCAGCCATAGGCGTGCGCCGCCAGGATATCGAACGCGTCCGCCGCGCCGGCATCATACATGCGTTGCAGATAGACCAGGTCATCCATGCCGTAGGGCGAGCCAGCCGGGGCCAGGGTCGGCGCCAACGCACCCCNCAACACCTGCACGGTCGGATCGGCCGCCTTGGCCGCCTGATAGCTGAGCCGCAGCAGGCGCGTGTACGACTCCGGGTCGACCGGCCGGTAACCCCACTCCAGCGCCAGGTTGCCGTTCCAGATGATGATGTACTGGACACGCCCGCGGTAGCGGGTCACGAACTGTTTGACATAATTTGCAAACGCATCGTAGTGCGCCTCATCCAGGTACAGGGAGGTCGTATTCTTCGGCCGTGCCCAGGCCGGCACATACCCCAGGCGGGCAATCAGGGTCAGGCCCTGGGTGCGGGCGTGATCGATCACCAAGTCGGCGTGGGTCCAGTCGAAAACGCCAGGTTGGGGTTCGCTGTAGGCCCAGGGGAAGTATTCGACCGCCCACGTGGCGCCCATCTCACGCACCATCTCGAAGGTGCGTTTGATTTTCCACGGTTCCACCTCATCGGTCAGCCGTGTGTGCATACCCATTTTGGGGTTGATGGAATGCACCGTCTGTGNGGGACCCAACACCACCAGCGGGCGCGGCGGCGCAGCCACCATCACCACCAGGGCCAAGACGATCAGCAGCCGCCGCACGTCTCGGCGCGGCACACGCAATTTGCTCACGCGTTGATTATACCCGACGTTGCGCGAACGGGAAAGCAGACGTAGCGGAACCCCTCGTGTACAAATGAACCCCCTCCAAAATCGCAGGGACGGCTGATTTGTGCTATACTGGAGCCGTCCTATCAGGCTACCGGCGTCTGGACTGGCGCGGCAGCGAATTCACCAGGAGTCATAAGCGATGCGGGTGTTGATCACCGGCGGTGCCGGTTTCTTGGGCGTGGCCCTGGCCAACCGGATGGTCGAGTCGGGCCATCACGTGCGTGTCGTGGATGATCTGAGCGCCGGCGATCCCACGCCTGTCGCCCGCGTGCTGTTTTCGCGCGGCGACGTGCGCGATGTGCCCAAGCTGTGGACCCTGCTGCAAGGCGTCGACTGTGTCTACCATCTGGCGGCGCGTGTCCTCGTGTCGGAGTCGGTGCTGTACCCGCGTGAGTACAATGACGTCAACGTGGGTGGAACGGTTGCCTTGATGGAGGCGATGCGTGATGCCGGCGTGCGGCGGGTGGTGCTGGCCTCGTCCGCTACCGTCTACGGAATCCAGGATGAACAGCCCTTGCACGAGGAGATTCGCCCCAACCCCCAGGTGCCCTACGCGGCCAGCAAACTCGCGGCCGAATACTACGTGTTTACCCTCGGCGCGCTGCACGGTATCGAAACGGTGGCGCTGCGCATTTTCAACGCCTACGGCCCTGGGCAGCGTGTGCCGCCGGCGCACGCGCCGGTGGTTCCGCAGCTGCTCAAACAGGCGCTAGGCGGCGGTTCGCTGGTGGTCTTTGGGGATGGCCGGCAGACCCGTGATTTTGTGTACGTCGATGACGTGGTCGATGCGCTGCTCACGGCCGGCCAGGCNCCCCAGGTCAACCGCGAGGTGATCAATATCGGGGCCGGGCGCGAGGTCAGTATNCAACGAGCGATTCGGGTCATCAGCCGCATCACCGGCCGACGGACGGAGGTGCTGTACAACGATGAGACCAGCAGCGGCGTACCGCGCATGGTGGCCGACGTGCACAAGGCCGCGCGCCTGTTGAATTATCAGAGCCAAATNCCCCTGGAACGCGGCCTGGCCCTGCTACTCGAGAAAGACCCGCGCTTCCAGTCTGCCGCACTGTCACTGGCGGCCTGAGCCGAGCCATGACAGGCATGATGCGCACACGCTCGGGGCGGGGAAGGTTCTGGCTGGGTTTTGGGGTCGGACTGGCGCTGGTCATGCTGGTGGCGTGCGGCGTGGCTTACCTGGTGACCCAGGCCGATGTGTCGTTCGTGACTGGCCCCGCCTGGACGCCGCCGGCGTCCGCAGGACGCCCCGCGGCGGCCACGGCGGAGGCCGCTTCCACCCCACGGTTGCCGGCATCCAGGTGGGTGGGCGGGCCATGGTCAGCCTGGAGGTCAACCGGGCCAACCTGCGCCGTTCGGCCGGCTACCTCGACAAACCGGGCAACGATGTGCTCGGTACGGTACCCAGCGGCGCCATTCTCGACGTACTCGCCGGGCCGCAGGCGGCCGACGGCTTACAGTGGTGGCAGGTCCGCTACCGTGGACAGGTCGGTTGGATGGCCGAGACGCGCCGCGGGCGAACCGCTCCTCGAAACGGCCCCATGACCACCCGCTACCCCATTCCGGCCAGCGCAGTGCGCATCGTCGAGGTCATCGATCGCTCACGTTTCATCACGACGATCGATCATGCGCCGACCCTCGAAGCGGCGCGGGCCTTCATCGACCGTATCCGCGCCGAGTTCAACGACGCCACGCACAACTGCTGGGCCTACGTCGTGGGGCCGCCCGGATCGACCGCCCACATTGGCCTGAGCGACGATGGGGCCGCGGGCACGGCCGGCAAACCGATGCTGCAAGTCCTGCTCGGCTGCGGCGTGGGCGATGTCGCCGTCGTCGTCACCCGCTATTTTGGCGGCATCAAGCTGGGTACCGGTGGGCTGGTGCGCGCCTACAGCGGCGGCGTCAAAGCGGCCCTGGCGGAGCTGCCGNNCGCCGAACGGGTCGAACGCTGCCGGCTGACGGCGGTGATCCCCTACCGTGTGTTGGAGCCGGTGCAGCGCCGGCTGCCAGCCTACGAAGTGGAAACCCTGAACATCGAGTATGCCGCTGACGTTGTACTGCACCTGCGATTACCNGCGGAACATGTCACAGCCTTGCGGCAAGACCTGAGNCGGTTCAGCAATGGGCAAGCTGTCGTATCGACCGAGGAATAGCCAACGATCATCATGCCCGATACTGACATTGCCCGCACCCAACCACCCGTACCGGCCGCCGCCCAACGGAGGCGCTCCACGCCCCGACACGACCACCACGCGCCAAACAGACCACGCCCCACCTGTACTACCTGGACTGGCTGCGAACCCTGGTCGTCTACGCTGTCTTNTTTGGTCACGTCTTTCTGCCCTTCACCGGCGGCGCCTGGCTGATTACGTCGGGGCGAATTCTGCCCATCAGCCTGGTGGTGGCCCTGCTCGGCAACCAGTTTGCCATGCCGCTGATGTTCCTGGTGGCCGGTGCGGCGGTCTGGTTCTCACTGCGCCGGCGCAGTGGACGCACGTTCATCCGGGAGCGTGTGCAGCGCCTGATCGTGCCCTATTTCGTGTTCGTTGCGGTCTTGTCACCGCTCCAGGCCTACTACGAGGCCGTGCATCACCGGGTCTACGACGGATCGTTCATCGGCTATCTGCCCATATTTTTCAGTCTCAGCCGTTTCACCTGTTGTGATTTGAGCGGGCCGGCGTATGGTTACCACCTCTGGTACCTGGTCTTCCTGTTTGCCTTTTCGGTCGTGGCCCTGCCCCTCTTTCTCTATCTGCGGCGNTCCCGCGGGCGTTGGATCGACGCGTGCGCCCGGCTGGCGCTGCGGCGCGGCGGCCTGCTGGTCTTGGCCCTGCCGGTGGTACTTTCACAGATCCTGCTGCGCGCCAACTACGGCAGCTATCAGAGCTGGGCCGACTTTGCCTTCTGGGGCAGCTACTTCGTTTTTGGTTTCCTGTTCATCGCCGACGACCGTTTTGCGGTCGCCGTGCAGCGTGACCGTAAGCTTATGCTGTGGACCTTCATTGCAACGACTGTGGGCCTGCTCGCCCTCGGGATTGCCGCGGCGTTAGGCATCATCAACCTGGCCGGCACGGAAGGCATTGGGCAGGTCATGGTGCAGGCCCGGTCAACGGCATTGGCGCCCGGGGTGTTGGGGGTGGTCTTCACCGTCTATTCGGTTTTTTCNCTGCTCTTCACCCTGAACAGCTGGAGCCTGGTTCTGCTCCTGCTCAGCCTGGCCAAGCGCCATCTCGACCGGCCGATTCAGTCGCTGGTCTATCCCGGGCAGATCGCGATGCCGTTCTACCTGCTGCATCACCCCGTGGTGGTGATCGTGGCGTTTTACGTGGTGCGGCTGTATATCAATCCGCGGATCGAGGCGCTGATTCTGACGACCAGCGCGCTGCTCATCACCCTCGGTACGATCGAATACTTCGTCATGCCCTACAACCCGGTACGCATGCTGATGGGGCTGCGCCCGCTCGCCGCCCATGCGCCACGCACACGCCTCTTCCCCACGTGCGATTGCTGTACCAACAGGTCGCATTTTTGTGGCTGCCCTGGCCTTCATTGGATTGCTCGGGTTGGGCATGAACAACCCCGACCCCGACCCCAAGGCCCTGCTCGGCCCACCGTCGGGCTGGGCGTTGAACCCCACGGCGGGTGACACCCTGTGCGCCGATGGCAGTCCCTATCAGTTCCTGACCCGGCAGAATATCAACAACCGCCAGCTGGTGATCTACTTCCAGACCGGCGGTGTCTGCTGGGATGCCGAGTCGTGNCGGCCCAACAGCATCCTCTACGACCGCACCGTCGAGCCGACTGAGTTGAACACGTACGGCGGCATCTTCGACTTCCGCAACAGCGGAAACCCGCTGACCAACTACGACTTCGCCTTCATCCCTTACTGCACCGGCGACCTGCACACGGGCCAGGCCGACGTCACGTACACCACTGCGTTCGGCAGCCAGTTCACGATCCGGCATCGTGGCGCGATCAACGCGNNCGCCGTGCTCGACTGGGTCTACGCCCACTACCCGACGCTCGACCGGGTGGTGATCATCGGCACCAGTGCNGGGGTGATCGGTTCGCTCTACTTCACCGACGAGATCGTCAACCACTACCCGACGGCCGAAGTCATGCAGTTTGGGGACGGTTTGGTGGGCGTCATGCCCGANGGGTGGGATGGGACCGTGGTGTGGAATAGCCACGCGAACCTGCCGCCCGACCTGCAGACGGCCCTGGCGGACGTGCCGGCCGACCAGTTCATTCCAGCCTTGTACCAGGTGACCGCGCAGCGCCCCGCGCTGCCCCTGGCCACCTACACCACGGCGGCCGACGCGTTCCAGATCGTTTATTACGGTGTTGCCGGCGGCGATGTGCGGGAGTGGGCGCCGGCCATGAACGCCCAGCTGGCAACGCTGCGCAGCACGATTCCCACGTTTCACTCCTTCGTCGAAAGCGGTACGCGCCACNNGGTGCTCGCCCTGCCTGAGTTCTACACCGCGNNTGAGGCCGACGTGCGTGTACGTGACTGGTTTGCCGACCTGGTCGCCGGCCGGGAGGTCGAGGATGTCAACTGTGTACGGGCCGATCACCTGCCCGTAAACCTCAAGGGCCGGCTTCCAAAGCCTGAAAGACTCCGCAAGCCGGCCACTGCTGTTGGTGAACCAGGGAGGAGACCGCCGAAGTCCCACAGACTTCGACGGTCTGTTACTTCTTGCCGAGGACGATCCCCTCCGTGAGCATGAAGGTGAGGCGGTCGTCGGCGAATGCCGGCTCGAAGAAGCTGTAGACCGAACGCTGCGCGTCGAGCAGCCATGCCTCCAGGTAGTCGCGCATCGCCGGTGCAACCTGCATCCGGTCGAGCCAGTCGTAGAAGTCGATCGGTTTGCGCAGCGTCTCGCTGTGCACGATCGTCAACCCGGCGCCGCGCATCACCTCCATGAGCTCCGGCAGGGCCAGNNGGCGGGCGTGGCTGGGGTCACGCATCTTCTCGAAGCTGTTGACCGCGCGGCCACGTTGGGGTCGGCNCGGCACGATATTGTCGATGACTGCCACCAGACCGTCCGGCTTGCACACACGGGCCATCTCGGCCAGTGCGCGTTCGGGGCTGCCGAAATGGTGCAGCGCGACCCGGCAGGTGACCAGGTCGAAGCTGGCCGGTCGCGCCGGCAGCTTCTCGACATCCCCCACCTCGAACGTCACATTCGTCACGCCCCGTTCGCTCGCCAGGGAACGGGCGCGGTGCACCATCTGCGGCGTCAGGTCGATGCCCACGACNNGCGCGACAAAGGGCGCCAGCGCCAGGGCTGTGTGCCCGGCGCCCGTGGCGACGTCGAGCACGTCCCAGTTGGGCTGCGGTTGCACCAGCCNCAGCAGACGCGCCAGGCNTGGCCCCTGCGCGTGCACACTGCTCGTGGCATACGCATCGGCCGTCGCACCGAACTGTTGCCGAATCAGGTCTTTGGCATCTGTTGTCATAGTCATCCGCCGCTGCCGCCTAGATCGCGGGGTCGAAGGCTACCTGGTGTCCGTTGCTGCGCACGTGGACCTCGGGGTGTCGATGCCAGCCTGCACGCAGGTCACTGCCGCTGATGAAACGTTCGGTCAGGTCATGAGCCTCATCGTCGGGGTACTGGACCGGCGGCGACTTCATGAAGTAGGCGCTGGGGCNCTCCAGGGTGCCGCCCAGGCCGCGATCGAGGCCGAGCTTGGCGCAGCGCACCGCATCGATCACCACGCCGGCGGAGTTTGGACTGTCCCACACCTCGAGCTTCAGCCNCAGGTTCAGCGGCACGTCGCCGAAAGTGCGGCCCTCCATGCGGATATAGCACCACTTGCGGTCGTCGAGCCACGGCACGTAATCGCTGGGGCCGACGTGAATGTCACGCGCCGCGGNCTCGTACGGCAGCTGGGAGGTGACGGCGTTGGTCTTGGAAATCTTCTTGGATTCCAGGCGTTCGCGCCNGAGCATGTTGTAAAAGTCGGTGTTGCCGCCGAAGTTGAGCTGGTAACTGCGCTCGACCTTGACGCCACGCTCGGCAAACAGGCGGGTCAAGACGCGGTGCGTAATGGTTGCCCCGACCTGACTCTTGATATCGTCGCCGATCACGGGCAGGTTGCGCTGCTGGAAGCGCTTCTGCCAGTACGGTTCGCGGCCAATGAAAACGGGGACGCAGTTCACGAAGGCGCAGCCCGCCTCCAGCACGTGCTCGACGTACCACTTGGTCGCCATCTCGCTGCCCACCGGCAGGTAGTTGACCACGACGTCGGTTTTTGTCTCGCGCAGCAACTCAGCNNGATCGGCGGTGGGGCCGGGCGCTTTGCGGATGACTTCCTTCAGGTAGCGGCCCAGGCCATCGTGCGTCATACCGCGCACCACCGGCACATTCAGGTAGGGTACGTCGGTAAACTTGTAGGTGTTGTTCGGCCCGGCAAAGATGGCCTGCGAGAGGTNCCCACCCACTTTTTCGACATCGATATCGATGGCCAGGCTGAACTCGATATCGCTGATGTGGTAACCCCNCAGATCGACGTGCATCAATCCCGGAATCAGGTCACCCGACTGGGCGTTACGGTAATAGTGCACGCCCTGCACGAACGAAGAGGCGCAGTTGCCCGCACCGATGATCGCCACACGAACCTTTTTGTCTCCCATGTTGTCTCCAGTTGAGCATGAATGATCGAGGCTGGCATCGGCCAGCCCACGTTGTACGACTAATTAGCGGACACGTGTGCACACGTGTCCCGCGCCACCAGACGCCCGCATGAGCACATCGGCCACCACCTCGGCGCCCTGGCGCAAATCGAGGATCATACGCGTGGCCAGGCGTCCCATCTCCTGCTTACGTTGGTCGACCGTGGTCAGGGGCGGCCAGGTCAATCCACTGAACGGAATGTTGTCGAAACCGACCAGCGACAGGGCCTCCGGCANCGCGCACCCCGTGCGGTGTGCGGCGTGCAGGCAGCCGATCGCGGTCAGGTCGTTGTAACAAAAGATCGCGGTCGGTTGGCGGTTGGCCGGCAGTTTGCACAGTTGCTGGAAGCCGCGCTCACCGGCGGNGGCCGTACCGTCGCCGCTGACCAGCAGCGCCTCGTCGAACGGGATGCCGTGCCCGCTCAACGCCCTGCGGTAACCCGCCAGCCGCTCATGCGCCGAACTGCCCTNTGTCGGGCCGCTGATGTGGGCAATCCGCCGGTGGCCCAGGCCGATGAGGTACTCCAGCGCCAGGCTGGNCCCGTGCGTGTTGTCGCTGGCGACCGAATAGAACGTGCTGCCGCGTTGNNCGCTGTTGACCAGAACGAGGGGTAACCCAGCGTGNNCGCTGAAGTCCCGGTAATGGTCGCCGGCACGCGACGACACCACGATCACGCCATCGACGCGCTGGCCGGCCAGGGTTTGGATCGCGGCCAGCTCACGCGCCGGCTCGCCGTCCGAACTGACCAGCAGCACGGTGTAGCTGGCGGCCCGCGCCGCCGCTTCGATGCCGCCGACGACCTCGGCCGCGTAGGGGTCAGTCAGGCTGGCGACCACGACGCCGAGGGTGTAAGTCTGCTGTTTCACCAGGCTGCGCGCAATCAGGCTCGGGGTATAGCCCAGTTCCCGGGCCAGGCCCAGAATACGCTGCCGGGTCGCCTCTGGGATACGCGGTTACCGGCCAGGGCGTGACACCGTCGAATGGCTGACGCCCGCCAGGCGGGCGATATCTTTGATCGAGGTCACTGTGTTAGGCATCGCATTCACTCGCATACGCGGCGTGTTGACGTTCAGTGCACACGTTTGCGCACGGAGGGGATTATACGCGGTGGAGGACGGGGTGTCAAATTGGAGGGGGAGAGGGGAGAGGGCATAGGCGCTAACTTAAGCGCAGGGCGGGCACATTAAAAACAGACAAACGGAAGCCTCTGAGGTATAAGGTTATACAAACCACACCAAATACCTGGAGGCTTCGTATGGAAGAGTCTAGCACAGAGTTGATCAGTGCGCAGAATGTCGAAGTGGCCCGACAGAGCATCGTGGGTGATCAGTGGGAGCAGTTACGCAAGATGCTGCCGGCTGACCTGGAAGCGAGCGCCAAAGCCAGTGGTGCGCTTATACGACGGCGAGGGATATCAGATGCCTCGGTACTACTGCGTCTGGTGCTGGCCTACGCCGTGCTGGGCTGGTCGTTGCGCACAATTGGGGGATGNGGGGTGCTGATGGGATTGGTCAACATATCAGATGTTGCGATCCTAAACCGGCTGCGCGGTTGCAATTCTTGGCTGGGGATATTGATTCAGCAGCAACTCGAAGCCCGTCAGATCCGAGTNCAGCAGGCGACCGGGGTACGCCTGCGCCTACGGGACGCCACGGTGGTGAGTCGGCCTGGGAGTCAGGGTACCGATTGGCGGATACACCTGAGCTACGATCTGGGCAACCAGTGTATCGACGGGGTCGAAGTAACCGATAAGCATGGTGGGGAAAATCTGGCTCGCTTTCCCGCCTCCTCAAACGACATCATCGTTGCGGATCGCGGTCATGCGTATGCTGCCAGCTTAGGACCCATGCTGGCGGCTGGCGCCCAGGTGGTCGTGCGCACCAACTGGCAGAACTTGCCGCTATGGACTGTAGAGAACAAGCGGCTAGACGTCATCGCCTGGCTCAAAGAGCGGTTTGCCGACGCCACAGTCGGCTATCAGGAACAAGTCGTGAGATTGCCGACACCGCAAGGTGACTTTCACGTTCGCCTGGTCGCCTGCCGGCTGCCGCTCGAAGCTGCCGAGCGGGCACGGGCTAAAGTCCGTAAGAATGCTCAAAAGAAAGGTCGCACACCCGATGAACGTACCTTGTTCGCGTGCGGTTTCGTCTTGCTTCTGACCAATCTCCCCGCTGAACACTGGGAGACCACCAGCATCTTTGAGCTTTACCGTCTGCGCTGGCAGATCGAACTCGTCTTCAAACGCTGTAAAAGCTTGTTTCACTTCGACGAGCTACGCGCCTTTGATCCCGCCTTGGTTCAGACCTACCTGCTCGGCAAGCTCTTGGCGTCCCTACTCATCGACGCCCTCACCGGCAATGTAGCTGCCATCCAACCAGATTGGTTCTTCTCTTCTGTACGACCCATCAGTCTCTGGCGATTGCACACACTGCTCTGGCACCAACTCCGCCACGCTATATCCGGTGTTATTCCCAGTACTATACCACCTACTTGCTGGCCCAAACTGCAGCGGTTCCTTTGCGAGCCGCCACGAAACCGAGTGCAACAATTAGCCCGCCGCCTCTTCGTTTGTCGTTTGTCTGTTGTTAATGTGCTTTAACTGACATGCTTAAGTTAGCGCCTATGGGGGAGAGGGAGAGGGGGAGAGGGGTGCTTGACTTATCCACGGCGTGACCGGCGCCGTGGCCTGGTGGGAAGCGTACCGCCGCGCGGCGGTGTTGTGTGGTACGCAGGCGCCAGTCACGGCCAGGGTGCTTGAGTGGTACCGCGCGGCTGGTTTGGAAGTCCGGTGACCTCGGTGGTCACGTTTCCGGGGGCGACCAAGGGTGCTTGAGTGGTACCGCGCGGCTGGTTTGGAAGGGGGTATCTTGCAGAGGGCATTCCTGACGCAACAGAGACACAGGCAACCCCAGCGCCACTTCGTCGGTGACGGGCAGCTGGGCGCACGGGGTGAGAAACACTCACCGCGCAGCTGTGGGGATAGACGGCGCCGGTCACCTTCCTCGCGTACGCCGCGAGTAGTGACCTGGCCCGAGGTGCGCTGGGACGCGGGAACCTCGGGCCAGGGGTGACGGCTCAGTTGGGGGCGGCGTTGTAGGTCAGCAGTACGGGCAGGCTGGGTGAGCCGGTGACGATGGTCAACTGATGGTCGGCAATACTGAAACGGAACGCATTGGCCAGTCCGGCCAGGTAGAGCTGTTCCTGGGCCATGGTCTCCGGCGCACACGCCTGCTGTGTGACCTGCAGGTTGCTAATGTGCAGGTCTGCACCGTCGGTGGTGTAGGCGCCGGTATAGGTGTTGCAGCCGGCAAACCCGGTGAGTTCCTCCGCCTGGAAGGCGAGCGTGATGCTGGTGCCGGTCAGAGGTCGCCAACACCCAGTTGGTGTTGTGTAGTGTGGGGGCTGAGTCGGTACCGGCGTGGCGGCCGCCACGATCTGAATCGGCTGACTGGTGCTGCCGACGAGTCCGTTGGCGTCCTGCACGTACAGCATGACCGTGTACGTGCCGGGCTGGTGGAAGGTATGATCGATGACCATGCCGTTGGCGCCGCTGCCGTCGCTGAAGTCCCAGGTGTAACGCACGATGGCCGCGGCCCGCTCGATCGACTGCCGTCGAAGGTGACCGTCGCACCGGCGACCGCTTCGGTTGGCGCGCTGATGGCCGCCACCGGAGGTTTGGCCGGGGCCGTCGTCGCGGTTGGGGCCACGATGGTGACCGCCTGCCGGACCTGGCCCTGCAGACCGCGGTCATCGGTCATTGTGAGCGTGACCTGGTAGTTGCCCGCCGCCTGATAGATCACCGTCACCGTGCGCCCCTGGGCGGTGGCGCCGTTGCCGAAGTCCCAACTGTAGTTCACGACGCTGCTGCCCGGCGCGGCGGCCGACCCTTCCCCGCTGAACGTCAGTTCGCTGCCCGCCATCCCCTCCGTGGGGCCACTGATCACCGCCGTGGGCGGCGCGGGCGTGCCGGTGGGTTTAGGCGTGGGTGGCACAGCGACGATCGGCACGTTGTCGGTGTTCTCCGCCTGCACAAGCGTTGCGGCGACCCAGCCCTGGCCGTTGGCCGCGGCCGGGAAACGAATGACCCACCAGCCGTGGTCGGCGCTGCGACCGACCACCTCCGCGGTCTGCCCGGTCAACATGGTGCCCACCGTGGCATACACACTCCCCGGGCCGGTGTACACCGGCGCGTCGGTGATGGCCACCACCCGGGGATGCCGGCCCAGCGGTGGGGGCAACCGTGGTGCCTTCCAGTCCGGGTGTGGGCGTGCCGGCCGGGTGCGGCCCACACGCAGGTTGAAAAACACCAGCGCGCAGATGAGCACGGCCGCGATGGTCAACAGCGCGGCGCCGATCAGCAGCCAGCGGTTGGGGCGGCTCGGCTCGGGTTCATCGTCGTAGTACGGTGTCGGCGGCACGCCGCCGGCGCCGCCAGCCGCCGGCATGGTCGATAGAGGACTGGCTGGTGTGACTACGGGCGCGGGCCGGCTGGCCGGATAGGTCGGCGCGCTGGCGCCGAAGGCCTGGCTCACCGGCGTCGGACCCAAAGCCGCCCGGTCTGCCGCGTCGAACGGTAGCTGAGTGATGCGCAGCCCGTCGAGCGCACTCTCCAGCTCGTCCTGGCCAACGAAGTCGAGGGGCGGCCGTACTGCTGTTCGGCGCGCCCCACATCGGGCTGGCTGAGTTTGTAGGCTTGTGCCGGCGCCTCGCCAAAGACGATGAGCGTGGAGTCGGGGCGACGGATTATGCGGTTGGGCATGGTCATGTCAATCTTCCTCAGGCATCGGTTCCGGCCGGCCTTCCAGCCGGGCACGAATTTGGGATAGCGCGGCCTCGACGGCCAATTCGCCCGCGGCAATCGCCACTTCGGGACGATCGAAACCCACAAGCACATCCATATCGGGCGGGAGCCNGGGCCGGAGCAGGACATCGGGCGGATTGTCGCGCAAGCGATATTCGGTGAGCGCCGAGATCATGATCATTTCGATGTGCCAGAGGTCCCGGTAGGCGCGTGGCATGAAGCGCGCNNTCAGGCGGGGCACCGTTGGCTGCTGCCCCGGTCGGTTCGCCCCAAAATTGGGCAGCACATCGACGGCAATCACAAAGTCGGCCCCGAGCTGACGCGTCACGTCGACCGGCACGTTGTTGAGCAGACCGCCATCGACCAGACGGTAGGCGCCCATCTCGACCGGCGCGAAAATCCCCGGCACCGACATCGTGGCACGCACGGCATCGGCGACCCATCCTTGATCGAGAACCACCTCGCGCCCGGTCACCGTATCGACCGCCACAACGGCAAATGGGCGCCGCAGTGAGGCAAAGGTTCGCTGCGGACCCAGCCGGTCGGCGACCAGATCGTACACCCGGTTGCCCTTGAGGAGGCCATTACGCGAGATGCGCAGGTCGACCAGTGCCAACAGGTCGGTAATGCTGCCGATGGATGCCTGGATCGACGCTTCGATCTCATTGGGCGACATGCCCGCAGCATAGAGCGCGCCAACGATGCCGCCCATGCTGGTCCCCGCCACGACGTTGATGGGGATGTCAGCCCGGTCGAGCGCTTTCAGTATGCCGATGTGAGCCAGCCCGCGGGCGCCGCCGCCTCCCAGGGCCAGGCCGATAAGTCGATGGTTGGACATGGATGTTGGATGTTGGATGTTGGATCTGGATGTTGGATTTGGATGTTGGATTTGGATGCTGGATGTTGGATTTGGATGCTGGATGTTGGATTTGGATGCTGGATGTTGGATTTGGATGCTGGATGTTGGATGTTGGATGTTGGATGTTGGATTTGGTTGAAGGGACACGGGATGGCCTTTTCAGGCGGCCCGTGTCCCTGCGTCCTCAGGCTTTGGTACCGGTGTCTGCGGCTGCACTGGCTGCCGCGGCTGCTTCGTTTGCCGTGGTGGCCGCGTGGCTGGCCGCGGCTTCGGCGGCTGCGCTGGCCCTTCGGCCGCCGCGTTTGCGGTTTCGCTGGCCGTAGCGGCGGCTGCACTGGCCCCTTCGGCGAGCGTAGCAGCGGTCTCGTTGGCTGTCGCGGTCACTTCGCCAGCGGCCGCGCTGATGGCCTCAGCCGGGGCGGCGGCAATTGCGCCGACGACGTCGCCCGCGTGGGTGATGACCGCAGCGCCGGCAACGATGCCTTCCTGGGTGGCGGTCACGCCTTCGACGTAGATCCCTTCGGCGGTCGCGACCATGCCTTGGTACTCAACGGACGTTTCATCGGCGGCCACGCGCGACGCGCTGAGGGTATCGTTCGTTGCCCCCACGGTCATGGCCACATCTTGTCCGCTGGCAATGGTGTTGGCAATGTCGGCCGTCATATCGGCAACCATGACGTGACCGCCGCTGCGTTCGAGCATGGCGCGCAGTTGGCTGACCCGTTGATTGCCCAGAACGGCGACGATGGCCGAGGTGCCAGGCTGCAGGGCATTACCCAGCGACTTGAGGGTCTCGTTTTTGATGCCGGCATCGGTAAATTTNNGGCAACCAGGCCGCCGACGACGGCGCCGCCGACCGCGGCCGTAACGATCGACAACGGGCCGGCGATCAGGCCGACGATGCCGCCGACGATTCCACCCAACGCAGCGCCCTTGCCCCCACCNGATATCGCCCGTTTCCTTGATATGAACCTTGTTGTTCTCATCGCGGCGCACCACAGCGATGTCCTGAATCTGCAGGTCTTGCTCTTTGCTGGCCGCCTTCAAGGCTTGCATGGCCTGATCGGCGGTGGTCTCGTCGTTGAACGCGGCAACGATGATTTGCGAATTCAACAGTTCGTCGGAACTCGTCACGGTCTATTCTCCCTGTCATGTGTAGATGGTGTGAACGTATTCATCGGCCAGACGAAAAACCTGTTTCTGGCCGGCCGGCTGAACAGTTATCTTTTACGGACTGTGAGTGTACATCACGGGCATTCTTTTGACAAGTTCACAGGGAAAGGGTGTGAACTGCCGCTCAGGCTGCCTCATTTTCCAGGGCCGCTTTGGCCGCCAGCAGGTCGGCTTTGTGCGCCTCATTGACCGTCGGGTACTGCGGGTCGATCTCCTGCATCTTGGCGATCACCACGGCCGCCACCGCCAGACGGGTGAACCACTTCTTGTCGGCGGGAATGACGTACCAGGGCGCCCATTTGGTGCTGGTGTGGTTGAGCATATCCTCGTAGGCCGCCATGTAGTCATCCCAATAGGACCGCTCTTGCACGTCACTCGCGGAGAACTTCCAGTTCTTCTCCGGCCGATCGATGCGCTCGAGGAACCGTTTCTTCTGTTCGGCTTTGGAGACGTTCAAAAAGAACTTGATGACGTGAATACCGTTATGGGTCAGGTACTCTTCGAACTGGTTCATCTCGCGGAAGCGGCGTTTCCAGATGCCGTCGTCCTTCAGAGCGGGCGGCAGGGGTTGGCCGGCCAGGATCTGCGGATGGACGCGTACGACGAGCACCTCTTCGTAGTAGGAGCGGTTGAAGATGCCGATGCGCCCGCGTTCGGGGAGCACTTTGAAGTTGCGCCACATGTAGTCGTGGTCCAACTCTTCGGCCGAGGGGACCTTGAAGCTGGTGACGTGGGTGCCCTGTGGATTGGCNNTCGACATCACGTGTTTGATCGCGCCATCTTTGCCGGCCGCGTCCATTGCCTGCAGGATGATGAGCAGGGCATCGGTGCTCTCGGCGTAGAGTTTGTCCTGGTATGCGGCCAGCAGCTGAACCCCCTCGGCCAGCACCGCGCCGGCCTGAGACTTCTTGACATAATCCGCTGAATAGTGCGGGTCGTAGTCTTTCTTCAGGGAAATCTTCTTGCCGGGCGGAACGCGGAATGGTTGGATGAAATCGTGATAGTCTGGCATGGTGGCCCCCTTGAGTGATGGATGGTCTGGATCGGCGTTTCAGGCGCGGTCGTAGGACAGAAACAGTTGACCCAAGCCGTCGAAACCGGCGGGGTCGAAGTATGCGTGGTGCAGTTTTAACCCCACTACTGGATCGANGACGCGGCCCTCGAGAATGCTGGCAAATGGTGCACCGCCCAACAGGCGCTGCGCCAGGGTCAGGTAGAGTCGGTCCAGCGCACCGCTGGCCAACAGCAGGTGCAGCACCTGCGGGCCGGCCGCGGAATAGACCGTACGATAGCCCCGGTCGGCCATGGCCTGCACCAGTCGGTCGCCGGTGACGGTGTCGGCGCCGGCCACGACCACGGGCACGCCCTGCGCCTCCAGCTNCTCACNGCGGCATGGATCGGCCTGGGCAGTCGTAAACACGATGACCTGGCGCTCGCCGGCCGTCAGCGGCGCGGGAACCGTAAAATCGAGACTGCCACTGATCACGGCAATCGCCGGTTGCGGCGCCAGGCCCGCGGCCTGACGCCAATCGCGCAGGTCGGCAAACTGCGGATCGTCGTACACGCGCAGAATCTCCTGCGCCTTGCCGGTCGCGTAGTCGCGCAGGTAACGGCCGCTACTGATGACGATGTCGGCCTGGACGGCCAGTTCCTGGAAGAGCCGCCAGTCACGCGGGTTGGCGATTTCCCTGGGTACCATCAGGCCGCCGCGCCGGGTCGGNNCCACCGCGATCCGGCCATCCAGACTGGTAACAAAATTGGCGTACACGAAGGGGCGGTCGTACGCGGCCGTCATGTGCTGCAGGTCATGCGCCAGGTAGGCGCCCGNAGCGGCCGNTTCAGCGGTGGGCAGTGGGTAGAGCTGTAAAATTGGGCTGAGTTCCGGGTGGGTCATGAAGGGCCTCACGTGTTGGCTATGGTTCGATCGATCTGACTTCGCCCAGCCGGGTGCACTGCCACGTCAGCCGCCGGCGCCGGTCGGGCAAAGTCACGACGTGAGCGCAGTATAGCACGGCGTTGACCAAAGAAACAATCTCACCCCCAGGCTCGCCACACCCGCGCCGGGTTGGCTATGAATCACGCCAATCCCCGCGAACGATTTCTACAGTTCGATGTGTGACGCGTGATGGCATGTCAAATCAAATGATAATGTTACCGAGCGGGGTCATTCACTCAAATGATAATGTTACCAGGCAGCCCTCTCCTTTCAGGTGATGAATTGGACACTCTACTGCCCCATGGGCGGGGAGGCCAGATTGGATAGCCGCGACCACGGCCCCACGTCGTCGTAGCGGCTGTGGGTATGTGGGCAACTTGGAGTGGAACGGAAAGTTGTCCACATATCCACAGCCGATCCGCCATGTGTGCGAATCAGGTAAGACGAGCGGGGTCGTTTGGATGGGGAGTTGTCAACGCCAACCACTCATTGCCCGAGGGTGGCGGTCCGGTTTGGGCCATGAGGGTGGCAAAGATATCCTCGGTGACGCCAGGTTGGGCGCAGGGAAGTGCAAAGAGTTGGTCAATGGCATCATAGATGTTCTGGCGGAGTTGGCGGGGGTTGATACGATCGCGTAGCTGCTCGAGTTGTGTACGTTGTGTCGGAAGGAGTACATTGGTCGCACAGAGACGGTCGAAGGGAGTGCGGGCCTCATCGTAGCGTCGGCGAATGCGCACCTGCTCGCCGTCTTCCATGACGGGTTGCTTGGCGCACAGCCGCATGACAGGCTGGAAGAGGTTGTAATAGAGCCACATTTGGTTGTACAGGCGGTTCATGGCTAATGTCTGGGCGACCGTGTCGAGGCGCTCATTGCCCAGGTAGGCACGCACCAACGTATCATTCTTCTGTTCGACAAAACGATTGTCATTCTTGTGATAGGGTCGGCTGCGCGATAAGCGCACGCCCTTCACCAATTCCTTCCAGAAAGCTACCAGGTGGTCGTTGAAGAACTCACTCCCGTTGTCCGGATGCAGTTCGCGGATCGGAAAGGGCAAGCGCAGCTGAATGCGCAGGAAACTGTCTTGCATGACTCGATAACTGCGCCCCAGCACCGCCACCCGCTCGCTCCAACCCGTAGCCACATCGATCATCTGCAGGGTGTGTACATACTCGCCGCTCGCACTGGACCCGCTGTGATGAACCGTGTCCACCTCGAAGTGCCCTGGCTCCGTTTCATCCCAGCCGATACGCTCCATCGGCACCTCGCGCCTGACCTGGTTCGCCCGCGCCGGACCCTTGCGTGGCAATCGCCGATCATCCTGCCCGATACGCACCAGAATCCGACTCACTGTCGCTGTGCTGATCTCGCGCAACTGCGCACGTAAGCTCTCACTCACCTCCAACTCCCCGTGCTTCTCCAACTGGTTGGCCATCCACTCCAGGTTCGGCCGCAATCGCTCCGCACACAGATAGTCGAAACTGGGCGCAATCACACGCAGCGCATCTTCCACTTCCGCGCCATACACCCGCCCGCGTTGTCGCCCCCGCTTCTCCCGCTTCGGCACCCNCTTCATATGTCGAATCAGACTCTTGCGATGACATCCCGTCATCGCTTCCATCTCATCCAGCAACGCCTGCCGCTCACGCCGGTTCGCCTTCTTATACCGACGCTGCATCATCCGTAAATACTTGTATCGCTCATCAATCAACATCTTCTCGTCTTCGGACATGGTTCCCCCGGTAACATTTTCATTTGAGTGAACCATACCACGTCGGTAACATTTTAGCTGATTGAATACGATGGTTGGGCAATACCCACACCCTGTGTTATGATGACCGATGTACGATGGCCGGACACGCGGTTGCGCAGGTGGCGATTGGCATGGGCCGGATTTCAACGATGAAGTGAGGCATTACATGAAGATTGTCAGTGATCGCGGCATGGACCTGTCGCCGGCACAAATGGCCGGGCTGGAGATTCACCTGGCNCCTCTGCTCTTGACCCTGGACGGTCAAACCTACCACAGCGGCGTCGATATTCAACCCGACGAGTTCTACGCCCTGCTCGAAGCCAGCAAGACCTTCCCCACCACTTCCCAGCCATCGGTGGGTGATCTGATGGCCATCTATCAGGAATTGGCCGCTACCGACCCCGATATCCTGTCGATCCACATCTCGTCAGCCAGCGGCACTTACAACTCGGCCCGCCTGGCGGTCGAGCAGGTCCCCACTGCACGCATTACGCTCTTCGACTCGAAGACGCTGTCGGCCGCGGANGGGTGGCTGGTGGAGGCCGCGGCACGCGGCGCNGCCGGCTGGTCGCTGGAGCAGACGCTGGAACTGTTGACGCGCATCCGTGACAACACGCACACGTTCTTCACCGTGGCCACGCTGCGCTACCTGGTCCACGGCGGCCGCATCAGCCACATGAAGGGCCTGCTCGGCTCGATTCTCGACATCAAGCCGATCATCGGAGTCGATAAAGAGACAGGCATGTATCACCAGGTGGGCCAGGCGCGTACGCTCAACAAGGCTATCCAGCGCATGGCCGAGCTGGTCGCCGAACAGACCCCGCGTGGTCGCCAGCTGCGTGTCCAGACCATGCATGCGCACAACCCCGACGGCGCCGCAGCGCTGCGCTGNCAACTCGGCGCCCGGGCGGCGTGCGAGTTTCTGCCTTCCGGCCCGATTGCGCCGGTGTTGGGTGCGCACACCGGGCCGGGACTCGTCGGCGTGGCCTTCGCGCCGCGCGACCTTCAGCGGCGCGCCGTGGGACTGACCTGCTGACTGGCTACTGCGAGTACAATGCTGAGCTGCGCGGTGGCATTGTAACACAACCAATCTCCAGCTCCTAACCCCTTTCGCGCGGTTGACGCACCCGCGATACTTCGGTATAATTCCCCCTACGTCGTACGCCGGCCGGCCGCGCGGCGTACAGCGAATGATCGTATGGAGGACATGACCGTGGCAGGTTTTATGCCTTGGGGGAAGAANAANACGTCCAATATCCTGTGGATCGACCTGGGCGACCTGGGTGACCTGGTCCACCCCGGTGGGCCGCACGAGCAGTGGCAGGACCACGGCCTCGGTCTGCTGCGTACGATCTTGCATCAGAACGGGATTCTGACCGATCTGGCTTCGGCGCGGGCGGTGACGTCGTGGGATGANGCGATGCCCCAGCTGGTTGGTTACGACATGCTGCTCATGAATGTGCGCAGCTACACTTACCCCAGCGGGCGTAAAGCGGCNCGGCTCTTCAAGCAGGTCAACCCTCATGGGCTGGTGCTGGCCGGCGGTATGCATGCCACCGTCGCGCCCGATGAGATGGAAGCGGTGGCCGCGTTCGACCATATCTGCATCGGCGCCGGTGAGAAGGTGATCGTCGACCTGGTCAGNGGCCCCAAGGCGTTCCCGCGGGTCTTTACCGGNCAAGGNGCGCGTTCGATGGCCGAGTGGCCAATGATCGATCGTGAGCTGTGGCCCAAACCGCGCGGCTGGCGCATGCAGCGCNNCGTTGGAAATGGAAGTGGCCCATGGAGCCGGCGTGCGGCTGGGGCTGGGCCGGTGGCGACGATCCTGACCAGCCGGGTCTGCCCCTGGCAGTGCGCCTTCTGCAACGAAAACTCCTACATCGCCAATATGGGGCGTAAGTCGGTCGATCAGGTCATCGACGANGCCAACTACCTCGACCGTAAGTACGGCGTCGGTTCGGTGGTCATCCACGATTCGATGTTCTTTCAGAACCCGACCTGGCTGAAGGAATGGGTGGACAAATACCCGCGCCAGACCAAACGCTGGACCTACTGGGCGGCCGGGCGGGCCGACACGGTGCGCCAGTGGCCCGACCTGTTCGAGGCCCTGGTCAGAGAGACGAACTGGCGCACGATTTCGATCGGCTTCGAGTCGGGCAGTGATCGCGTGCTGCGCCTGCTCAACAAAGAGTGTACCGAAGAGGACAACTATTTCACCATCGACCTGCTCGATCGTATCGGTGACGAGCGGTGGCGCGGCGAAGAACCACCGATCTTTTGGTCCAACATCATGCTGGGTGTCCCCGGTGAGACTCACGAGGACGCGTTCAAGACGATGCGTATGCTCAAACACATGAAACGCGTCATGCCCTCGATCTCGTTCTATGCACCGTACCCCGGTTCGGCGCTCGGTTATCAGCTGATTGCCGAGGGCAAAAGCCTGATGAGCAAGGACAACTACCACCGATTCCCGGATGCCGAGAAGGTCAAGGGCGTCGACTACCAGTTCTACCGCGACCTGCTGGCCGGCAAATACGACGCCGAAATCAACCGNGGGCTGCGCAGCGCTACGTACGGCGCCGAACTCTACCAAGATGTGCTGGTAAAGGCCTGAGATGAGCAGCTTCAGCAACCCGCACTACATGTACCTGTTCGAGATGACGAACGGCAAGCAGAAACTCGGCTACGGCCAGTCGCCGGAGGACGCGTTGGAGATTCTGCGCACCCGCTTGAGTGACGCCGAGATGGCGGCGATCATGCCCGATCGTTATCTGAAGATCAACCAACGCGAGCCAGAAATACATCCACAACCTGGGATAACTTCGTGAACAGAGAATACCACCGTTGGTACAGCCCCCATCTGCAACGTGACATGGAACTCCTGGTATTTGGCCACGCCGGCGCCCGCGTGCTGATCTTCCCCACCTCGCGCGGCCGCTTCTTCGAGTGGGAAGACCGGGGCATGATGGAGTCGATGGGGCGGCTCATCGATCGGGGCGATATCCAGGTCTACTGCGTGGACAGCGTCGACGCCGAGAGCTGGTACGCCCGCAACCGCTGGCCCGGTGACCGCGCCCACCGGCAAACCCAGTACGATGCCTATATCCAGCACGAGGTCGTACCNCTGACGCAGCGTAATCCCGACCCGTTCTTGATCGTGATGGGCGCCAGCTTCGGCGCGTACCATGCCGTTAATTTTGCCTTTCGCCACCCCGGNCTGGTGGGCCGTGTCCTGGCAATGAACGGTCTGTACACGATCCGCAGTTGGACCAACGGTTATTACGACGACAACGTCTACTTCAACAACCCCGAGGACTTCGTGCGTGGCGAAAACGACCCCGCGCCTGGCGCAAATGCGCGNATGGACATCATCCTGACCACGAGCGAGAACGGCCGCGGTGCGACCGAACGTTTCTCGAAGATCCTACGCGACAAGGGCATCCCGCACGCCCTGCGCGTCTGGCGCGGCTGGGCGCACGACTGGCCCTACTGGAAGCAGATGATCGACCTCTACCTGGGCGGACACGACTGACCTTATCCATACTCCAGAGTGTCGAGGGGTTATTGAACGATGCTACCTGAAACGGCTGACGTTGTGATCATTGGCGGCGGCGTCATNGGGGCCAGTTCCGCCTATCACCTGGCGNNCCGGGGCGGCGTGCGTGTCGTCCTGTTGGANAAAAGCCCCCTCTTGGGCAGCGAGGCGACCGGCAAATGCGCGGGCGGTATTCGTTATCAGTTCGCCACCGAAATCAACGTGCGCCTGTCNGCGCTCAGCCTGCCGCTGCTCGAACGTTTCGCCGACGAACTGGGTCAGGATATCGACCTGCGCTGGCCGGGGTACCTGTTTCTCCTCGACAATCCGGCCGACCTGGCAACGTTCCGGGCCAACGTGGCGATGCAGAACCGGCTGGGCGTACCGACACAGCTCCTGACCCCTGACGACATCGGTGGTTTGGTACCNCGGCTGGTGCTCAACGACGTTCTTGGCGCGGCCTGGCATGCCGGCGATGGCCTGGCCGACCCCAACGGCGTGGTTCAGGGCTACGCGGCCGGGGCGCGGCGCCACGGCGCCCAAATCTACACCGGCGTCAGCGCCGCCGCAATCACGGTGACCGGCGGCCGGGTGTGCGGGGTCAGCACGTCGCACGGCGCCATCGCAGCGCCGGTCGTCGTGGATGCCGCCGGCCCTTGGGCTGGTCTGGTTGCCGCCATGGCCGGCGTCGATCTGCCGATCGTCCCGCTGCGCCGCCAGATCGTGGTGACCGCGCCGCTGCCCGGGCTACGGCCGGACTTCCCCTTCGTCATCGACTTCAGCCGCAGTCTCTACTTTCACCGCGAGGGCCAGGGCATCCTGACCGGCCAGTCGAACCCGCACGAGACGCCGGGGTTCGATCAATCGGTTGACCCGGCGTGGACGCTCCAGCACCTGGAACGGGCCGTCGCGCGNTTTCCGCAGCTGGAGCAGGCGCGTATCCTGCGCCAGTGGGCCGGCCTCTACGAGGTGACGCCCGATGCCCACCCGGTCATCGACCGCCTCTACGACCCGGATGGCCTCGTCATCGTGGCCGGTTTCAGCGGCCACGGCTTCATGCATGGCCCGGTGGCCGGCCTGCTGGTCTCCGAATTGATCCTCGACGGCNNCACGCACAGCCTGGACATTCACCAACTGCGATGCAGTCGCTTTGCCACGGGCGACCTGGTGCGCGAGCACAATGTGGTCTGACCCCGGCACGCCGGGCCGCAACTCACAGCGCGTCGACGATGCGCTGCAGCCTCGCCAGGTAATCGGGGTCATCGAGCGCTGAAGGCGACGGCAGGTGACGCCGCACGAAGAACTGGAGTACATCCAGCTTGGGCGTAGACAGGCCGTGCGCCAACCCCCATTCCGCTTCAGCCAGGAGGCAGGCGGCCTGCGTCAGCGCGGCCAGGCTGTCGATCACGCGCCGGACGTGCATCTGCTGGAAGGCCGCATCGCCGCGCAGCAGCCGCTGCACCCGCCCGCGTTCCTGCTCCACCCAGCCCAAGACCTGGTCCTGCACCGTCGCCAACTNCGGTGCGCGCACACCGTCCGCCAGGGCCCNCAGGTAGGTGAACAGCTGCTCGTGCAGGCCGTAGCGTTGCATGTCGCGCAGCGCCTGCAGGCACAGCACGTTGTGGCTGCCCTCCCAGCTCTCGAAGACGACCGCATCCCGGTAGAGACGCGGCACGATCGAAAAATCCTCGATCGCCCCGTTGCCGCCCAGAATCTCCTGCGCCCGTCGAATGCCCAGGCTGGCCTGGACCGACGTCTGGTACTTGTTGATGTTGACCAGCAGCCGGTGAACGGCGCGCTCCTGGGCCGTTGCCAACCCCAGGTCGATGCGGTCGATCAAATAGGAGAGGCGCAGGGTCGAGGCCAGCATCGCCCAGAGGTCGCACTTGATTTCGGCCAGCGTTTCCTGCACCAGCGGGTACTGGAAAATCGGGTTACCAAAGGCCTGGCGCTGGCGGGCGAATGTCCACGCCTCCACGTAGGCCCGGCGCAGCAGCCNCGCCGACCCCAAGGCATTCGCCCAGCGCGAGGTGTTCAGCACGAGCCNGACCACGATTCTAAACCCCTCGCCGACGTCACCGATCTGGTACGCCAGCGCGTCCTCGAAGTCGATTTCACCGGAGGCCATCGTGCGCGTACCGAACTTGGTCTTCAGGCGGCGGATGTGGAAGTTGTTCAGGGCGCCATCGGGCAGCCGACGTGGTACCAGAAAGGCGCCCAGGCCCTTGGTCCCGCCGGCCGCGCCCACCGGCCGGGCCGTCACCAGCATCTGGTCGGCGTTGGCCACCGAGCAGAACCACTTCTCGCCGCGCAGGCGCCAGGCGCCGGCCTCCTCCACGGGGCGGGCCTCCACCGCATTGGCGCCCACGTCCGACCCGCCCTGCACCTCGGTCAGGAACTGCGCGGCGGTCTGCTTGCGGTCGTAGTCACGGTCGAGCAGGGGCGGCAGGTAGATGGCCCGCAGCGATTCGCTGCCCTTGATCTGCAGTGCGCNGATCAACCCCATGGTGCAGACGATCGGGCAGGCGTGGCCCATTTCGCCGGCCTGGGTAAGCAGGTAGAAGAGCGCACTCTGTGGCAGGACGTGCCCCGGTTCAGCCAACAGCGCCAGTATGCCCGCGGCGTAGGCCGGGCGACCGGCAACGTGGTAGCTCGGGTGAAACTCGATCGCTTCGGTGCGCTGGCCGATGCCGTCCCAACCCTCGAGCCGCGGGTGGTTGTGCGGCCGGTCATTGAGCGTGGCCGCGGNGTCGATGATCTGCGCCACGGCCTGGCCAAAGGCGCGCAGCGCCGGTTCGTCGCTGGCGTAGTCGCGGCTGTACATTTGCAGCACGTGCTGCAAGTTGACGTCTGGCTNGAAGAAATCATCTGGCACGCTGGCGCGCCAGCGTGCCAGGTCTGGCGACCATGCAGAGCGATTGACATAGGCGCCTCCTTCTCAGCCTGCAATGTGTTTGGACGCGCCGGCCGTGCTTTTGACTCCGCCAACCAGCGTATTCAAAAACACCGACTTCAGCGGCTTGACCGCCAGCGCGGCTTTGACCGGCGGCAGCTTCTCCAGCACCTGCAAAACCCGCCCCAGCGCGGCAAACCCGATGCCTTCGGTATTGTCCAGGATCAGGTCGCCCAGCTTGCCGCGTTCGATGGCCATGGCCACCATACGGTCAAACGTGGTTTCGGGTGTGTAGACGCGCGGTTCACGCGGGATCATGTGCATGGCGCCGTGTTTGCATACCGTTTCGCACACCCCGCAGCCCAGGCAGAGGTCGGCGTCACGCACCGCCCAGCGCGGGTGTTTGCGTCCCACCGGCTCACCGAGGACGATGTCGATGGCCTGCACCGGGCAGGCCCGGCGCAGCGNGCCACAGCCCTTGCAGCGACCCAGGTCGATGTCACTGATCCAGTTGGACGTCACGATGGCGTTGCGGATGTCGAACGTGCGGATGGCGTTCATCATCCCACAGCAACAGCCGCAGCAGTTGCAGATGTAGCTGACGTTTTGTTGCACGTTGTCGGCCGTCTGCGCCAGGCCGGCGGCTTTGCACTCGCCCAACAGGCTGATGGCCGCGTCGGTGGTGATGGGGTCGGCAATCCCATTGCGGATCAGGATCTCTGCGCCATAATTGAAGCTCATGCAGGTACGCTGCGGGCGGTCGCAGGCGTTACCGAGGTNGCGTGGTGNGTGGCGGCAGGCGCACAGTGAGACGCCAATGCGGGTGGCCGATTCCACGATGTGGCTGGCCCGTTCCCAGTCGAGGATTTCGACCGTGTTGTCGGCCGGCAGGGCNNCTTCGCGCACCAGTGAGCGACCGATCTGGGTGGGGCTGGCGAAAACGGCCCGNNCGAAGCGGTCATCCTGGAACATGTACTCCTCGAAGAGGCGCCNCAGTTCCGCCATGGGCAGATTGTCGCGCGTGCGCATGAAGGTGTACTCGAAAAAGCCGATGACGACCGGCGACAGCGTGACATAGCGCTTACCGTCACGCTCGATGTCGAGCACCAGGCCGCGTTCGGCCATCGCGCTGAGTTGGTCGCCGAGTTCAGCGGCCGGTATGTCGAGACGGCGCGCCAGTTTGGTGAGCGACGTGAACTGGGTTGGCAGTTGACGGGCGATGTCGGCCTCGGCCGGCGAAAACAGCAGGTGCAGGATCTGCAGCAGCGCCGGCGAGTCGGGCGCCCCGGTTACGTTGCGGTCGAGGCGCTGCTGCAGCAGGTGGTAGGTGCGGTCGGGGTTGGCGAGGTGGCCCATGCTGGCCTCCGTTCTATGCGGTCCACACAGGTGATTTGACAATCGTCGCCGGGCGACCAGGCCATGGTTACGACGGCGAACCGCTGGCGGGCGACCGGGTCAGGCAATGGGTGGGCTAAGAGCCTATCCGAATAACCGTCACAGGGCAACACTGTGGCGCGTTTATCGGGTTATTCGGATAGGCTCTAAATTCATCATAACAGGTGTTACGCGGCGTGTCAAAGCAGTCGCGGCGCCATGACACGACTGCAACGAACATTTGTGCTTGACTTTGACGTGTGCGGTCGTTATACTTGCACCGTGGCCGCGGCCGCGAGCCTGGAGCATTACGGTTGGACAGGCAACGGCTCTCGGTAAGGCTCGAATTCTGGAGGTGACCCAAATGACGACCACTGCCCGCATCCTACGCAACCTGCGTATCTGGCACGGCGCGGCCGGCGTGCGCCTTCGACCTCCGGGCGGGACGTGTTTCATGTGCCGTGCCCTCCTGCATCTCCTCGTCCTCCTCATCTTCACGCCTGCCCAGGCTCAGGAGATGTTCCCGCACCCGCGCTTCCTTCCCCTGATCCGCACCCCGGCGACAACGGCATGTCAACCCCTACCAGGCGCGGCCTATGCGGCTGTTGTCGTCCCANNCCCTCCCACCAATCGCCCGGCCGCCCTGCACGCCGACCTCAACCTCGCCCTGCGCGGCGACCGCCCGACCACTGGTTACCTCGGCCTGATCGACTACAACGGCCCCTTCGACCCACGCGCCCCGCAGTTGGCCGGCCTGTTTGCCGACCAACGCACCGCCACTTTCCGTGCCCTGCATCAGGTGTACGATTGGAACTGGGCCTGCAACTGTCGCGGNGCGCCGCTGTCGACGCCGGCCGTGACGCTGGCCGAGCTCGCCACCACACCCGGCGAGCCACTGCACGTGCCCGCATCGGGTTATACGATCGGTAGCAGCCCACCCTGGGGGACGCGTCGGAGGCTNGGTTATGCGGTGTTGGTGCTGTACGCGACGACTGACCGGATCACGCTGAAGTACACGCGCNNCGATAACGTCGTGCACGGTTACACGCTGCATTTGCAGAATGTGTGTATCGAGCCGCGGCTGTTGGCCCTATACGAACAGTGGAATGCTGCCGGACGTGGCCGCCTGCCGGCTCTGCACGCCGGCCAGGCGATCGGTTATGCGCGTGGTGACGCCGTNGGGGTCGCAATTCGCGACAGTGGGACTTTTCTGGACCCTCGCTCACGCAAGGACTGGTGGCATGGCCACTGATGCCCGACGCCCGGTTGCCACCGGACAGTTCGATCCGGTGGCAACCATTGGGGCAGGGTCATGCCCTGCCCCTCCATTGATCGGGTGATCGGGTTAGCGCCGGCGGCGTAGTGTGTAGACGGCGGCCGCGGCCAGGCCGAGCGCGGCCGGCAGCGCCGTCAGCGGCACGTCGATCGGCAGTGGCGCCGCGGCGACGGCATCCAACGTTATCGCCGTCGGCCCCTGGACGATCAACTCGACCGGCACGATGACCAGGTCGGTGCCGTTGCCCGACCGGCGTCCGGATCGTTGCTGTAAACGCACAGGTTGGCGTGGTACGTGCCCGCAACCAAACCAGTGGAGTTGAAGCCCACCGTCACCGGCGTCGTCGCCGCCGGCGCAGTCGTCCCACTGACCGGACTGACGCTCAGCCACGGCACATCAACCGGCGAGACGCAGGCGGTTGGGCCGCTCTCGGCATCCAACGACACATCGTCGAGGGCAAAGTTGGTATTGTCGCTGCCGAAGACCTCGGAGTTGAACTCCAGGGTGTGTGCGCCACCGTTGGCGTAGGCGCTGACGTCCAGTGTGATCTGACGGTAGGTCGTGACGCCGCACTCAGGTGATGCGCCGGTGGTCTGCCAGAGCTGCGTGTTGTCCATGTTGACTTCCAGATAGTCGGCCGCATCGCCGGAGCAGGCGCCGTTCATCACCCAGAACGTCAGGGTGGCCGGCCCACCCGAGGGATGGTCACACTCTGCGACACGCTGCCGGCCTCGTAGGCCGCGATGCCGCCAAACCAGGCCCACCAGTCGCCGGTGCGCGGGTAGGAGGTGCCGGCGCCTGTGCCGCAACTGGCGGCATCGCACAGCACTGTGCCGAAGTTGAGCGAGTACTCAGTCCAGAACGGGTTGGGCGTGCCGGCCTCGAAACCGCCGTCCGCCACCACGTTGGCGTTGGGTGCGTGCAGCAGGTCATACAGTTCCTTGGCGCTGCGCTGGGCGGCGGGCGGCGCGCTCAGCTTGGTGACGCTGCCGCCCGTAGGCACTGTCACCGGCCGTGGCGCCGGATCCTCATCGATGTTCCACGTCAGGTTCGCTGTGCCGGTGTTGCCCACGTTCAGCGTCTGGCTCGTCGTCGTGTTCGACGCCTGCGTGGCGCTCATGGAGAGTGGGCTGACGTCGATGTTGGGGTCGGTAACCGTCTCCCAGATCCAGGCGCCGGCGGAGAAGACCTCCGAAGTGGTCCACGGGTTGTTGAGCGGCGTGGCATACGCTCCGGCCACAAAATCCCAAACATAAATGAAGCCCGGCTCATCGGTGACCAGGTACGCCTTGCCATCGTGGCTCACGGCCAGGCCGTCGATGTCGGTTTGCCCGGCCGGGTACGGTGCGATGAGCGTGCCGGTGCCGTCGGGGTTCATGCGGAAGAGGCCGGAGCCGAAAGGCGTGGTGTCGTCGTTGGTGGCGTAGAACGTACCGGTGTTCGGGTCAGCCGCGAACCCCCAGGTCAAAATCACCATCCGCGTAGTCAATGACGACGGTGGCCACCCGGTTGTGGTGTCGATGGCGTAGATCGCCTCGTTGGCGATGTTTTTGATGCCGTAGAGGACGTTGTTGTAGAACGCCAGGCCAACCATGGCCTGGGCAGCGCCAGACGGGTCGGTGACGGTACCGAGTGCTGCAATACTCCCACCGACTGGCCATTCGTAGAGCGTGGAGCCGCTGTTGAAATAGACCTTGTTGTTGACCGGATCGTAGGCCGGTTTCACACCTCGGCGCCGACAAAGGCCTGAATGGTGTTGTTGTTCAGAAGGTTCGATTCGGTAGGCTGGCACGGAAGAATCATCGACGCCAACGAACAGCGGATGGCTTGTGGCCGGTCCTGAGAAAGCGGCCGGCATTCCCATGGGCGCCCCTGGCATCAGTTCGGCCGCCCGCGCCAGGGCCTGTTCACGCAAGGTTTCGGCCGTTGGCTCATCGCCGGCCGGTACTGGCTCGAAACGCCCGCGTTGAATGCCGACGCGGGCGCCGACAACAGGGGTACCAGCAGGGCCAGTAGCGCTAGAAGATACAGAATACGCTTGGGTTGCATGGGTTTCCTCCTCTATTGAGTTGTGTTGAACTTGAGCCTGCTAACCGCGTGTCAGACTGTTTGGTGAACGGGCCTTGATGGCCAACAAAGGGATGCTGCGAATTTTCAGCTAACAGACTCGTAACGGGTGAACAAGTCGGGAAGGTAGGAACAAATCTGACATGCATAGTGTAACCGAAGTTTCGCCCAACGTCAAGCCCAGAATCGATCAATTTGCCGGTATGATGTACAATGCACACATGATCAACGTCAATACTCGGCACTCACCCTGTACTCTCCAGCGAATTCACCGTTCAACACGCCTGGCACACCGACCGCCGCAGTACGGCGCTGGCNTTTGGTCGCACGCGGCGCCAGGGCCTGTGGATGGCCGGTGTCCTGATCGGTGCGTTCGGCAATGCCCTGCTGGCCGGCGTGGTGCCGCTGGCGGCCGGCTGGGCGTTCAATGCGCTGCTGGCCAATTCCCAGGATCGCGCCGCCCTGACGTGGGCGGCGCTCGTCATCGTCGTCAGTCAGGTCGTGCGTGGTCTGCTGCAAGTCGTGCGCAACTTCAGCAGTGAGATCATCGGCCAGCGCATGGAGCGGGATACGCGTGAAGAAATCTACGCCAGCCTGATTGGCAAGAGCATGTCGTTTCACGATGCCCACCCCACCGGTGACCTGATGGCACGTGCCACCAACGACGTGCGTGAGATCAACCTCATGTTCAACCCGGGCCTCAACCTGGTCATCGGCTCGGCCAACTTCCTGCTGGTGCCGCTGCTGGCGGCCCCCGCNATCCANCCCCAGCTGCTCATTGCACCGCTCGTCTACCTGCTGCTCTACCTCGGCTCGACCTGGATCTACCTGCGGCAGCTGGCGCCGACGACCACCGCCGTACGTGCCGAGTTTGGTCAGATGAACGCCGCCCTGGCCGAGGCGATCGACGGCATCGAAACGGTCAAGNNACCCGCGCAGGAGGCACGCGAAACGACGCGCTTCCGCCGTGCGGTCGATGGCTGGCGCCGTGCGTACGTCTGGCAGAGCGACATCGAGGCGCGTTTCTACCAGCTGCTGCTCCTGGGCCTGGTGCAGACGGCCGCGCTGGCGCAGAGCCTGATGCTCTACCAGGCCGGCGCGATCAACCTGGGTGATGTGGTCGCCTACAACGGGTTGATGCTGCTGTTCATTTTCCCCACCAACGTGGGCCAGTTTGCCTATTCGCAGGTCTCCTCCGGCATCGCCAGCGCCCGCCGCATCCTCGAAATCCTCAACGAACCGACCGGGCTGGACGCAAACACCGGCGGTTACGCGCAGCCCATGCGCGGCGCCCTGGCCTTCGAGAACGTGACGTTCACCTACCAGGACAAACCGGCCCTGTACAACGTCACCTTCCAGGTGCAGCCGGGGCAGACCCTGGCGATCGTTGGCCAGACCGGCGCCGGCAAGAGCACGGTGGCCAAGTTGATCAACCGGATTTATGACGTCGACTCGGGGCGGGTGCTGATCGATGGCGTCGACGTGCGCGACTGGGACATGGCCGCCCTGCGCCGCCAGATCTCGATCATCGAGCAGGACGTGTTTCTGTTCTCACGCAGCATCGCCGACAACATCGCTTTTGGCTGTCAGGGTGCGACCCCGCGCAGNGTCGAGGCGGCCGCACGTAAGGCGCAGGCGCACGAGTTCATCCTCGGTTTTCAGGATGGCTACAACACCATTGTCGGTGAGCGCGGNGCCACCCTCTCGGGCGGCCAACGCCAACGCATTGCCCTGNNGCGCGCCTTTCTGACCGATTCCCACATCCTGATCCTCGACGATTCGACGAGCGCCATCGACAGCGCCACCGAGGACCGTATCCAGCGTGCAATCGAAGAGGCCGCCCGCAACCGCACGACGATTCTCATCACCCACCGGCTGTCGCAGATTCGCTGGGCCGACTTGATCGTGGTGCTCAAGAACGGCCGGATCGCCGCCATTGGTACGCATGAGGACCTGCTGGCACAGTCCGAAGCCTACCGTAATATTTTTGCGAGTTACGAATAATGTTTGCTGGTCTCGACAGTGAAGCGTACGATCGGAATTACGGCGACCGCGAGCTGGTACGCCGGGTCGCCCAGTACCTGGGCCGTGAACGCCGGCGGGCCATCGGCGCGGCNGCGCTGATTGCTCTGTTGGCCATCGCGACGGCCGTGCAGTCGCTGGTGGTGGCGTTCGGTATCAATCTACTTGACGAGAACCCAAGTCAGACGCTCCTCGTGGGTCTGGTAGGGGTCTCACTCGTCATCGGGCTGCTGATCTGGTGGGCCAGCTGGCTACGGCGCCGCCTGCTCGCGCGNGTGACCGGCACGGTGATGGCCGAACTGCGCGTAGACGCCTTCGAGGCGGTGATCAACCACGACCTGTCGTTCTTCGACCAGTTGCGGGCCGGCCGCGTCATCAGCCGCATCACCACCGACACGCAGGAATTCTCGCAGGTGATCATCCTGATCACCGATGTCACCAGCCAGCTGCTCTCCCTCGTCATTCTCACGGTGATCCTGGTCGCCATCTCCTGGCAGTTGACCCTCGCGGTGCTCTTGGTGTCGGTGCTGATCGTCTTCGTCGCCTACAGTATGCGTAACCTGGCGCGGNNCGTCACGCGACGTGGCTTCCGCGCGATCGCTGAGGTGAATGCGGCCATCCAGGAAGCGGTGAGCGGCATGAGTGTGGCCAAAAACTTCCGCCAGGAGGCGACCATCTACCGGGAGTTCGAGGACGTCAACGTGCAGTCGTACGGCGTGAACCTGCGACGCGGTTTCGTCCTGTCGAACGTCTTCCCGGTGCTGAACATCGTTGGCGGCATTGGCACCGCCCTCTTGGTCTACTTCGGCGGTCTTTCGGCCGCGCAGGGAGCGATCAGCCTGGGGGCATGGTACCTGTTCGTGACCAGCGTCGACCGCTTCTGGTTCCCCATGGCGCAGTTGTCGGCCTTCTGGAGCCAGGTGCAGGCTGGGCTGTCGGCTGCCGAGCGCATCTTTGCCCTGGTGGACGCCGAGCCGACGGTGCAGCAGCGTGCGGACATCCAACCCGGCCGGCTGCATGGTATGATCGAGTTTAGCAACGTCGATTTTCGTTACACCGCGCAGGAGCAGGTCTTGCGCCAGTTCAACCTGCACATCGCCGCCGGGGAGAGCATCGCTCTCGTCGGTCATACCGGAGCGGGTAAGAGCAGCCTGGGTAAACTGATCGCGCGCTTCTACGAGTACCAGAACGGCTCCATCATGGTCGATGGTTACGACCTGCGCGACCTCGACCTGAACGCCTACCGTCGCCAGTTGGGCATCATCACGCAGTCGCCCTTCCTGTTCGACGGCACCGTTGCCGACAACGTACGCTACGCCCGGCCAGAGGCGACCGANCGACGGATCATCGCCATGGCGCGGCAGATCGGCGGCGGCGAATGGTTGGATACGCTGCCCGCCGGTATCCACACACCGGTNGGGGAGCGCGGTGTGCGGCTGTCGATGGGTCAGCGGCAGCTAGTGGCCCTGATGCGCGTGCTCATTCAGGCGCCGGCGATCTTCATCCTTGACGAGGCGACTGCCAGCATCGACCCGTTCACTGAGCAGCAGATTCAGCAGGCCATCAACCTGATCCTGGCCCGCAGTACCTCCATCATCATTGCCCACCGCCTCTCGACCGTGCGTGCGGTCGACCGCATCATCGTGCTGGAGCAGGGCCGCATCATCGAAGAGGGCAGCCACGATCAACTCATGGCCCACGGCGGCCACTACGCCACCCTCTACGACACCTACTTCCGCCACCAGTCGCTGGCCTACATCGAGCAGGTCGGAAAACGGCGTCGTAGAGAGTAGAAAATACCGCGTCCGGCAGTTTGTCGGAGAGACTGCCTTGTAAGCAGGCGCGGCGACATATAGTAGCCGGCAGCGATCGTGATACAACATGTTGTGGCTGCATTCACGCGAACAAGCTCTCTCCGACAAACTGCCAGCACTTCCAAATGTCGCGCCGAGTCGCGGCAAAGATGCCAACTTTCTGAAAAGTTGGCATCTCCGGGGCCTGTGCATCATGCCCGAATTTTGGATTTGCTGTTGCTGGTCAGAGCGCGTTGACACACGCGATGCTGGAATGGTATAATTCATTGGTATGTATCGATGCATAGCATACATACCGCGTAATACGGCCTGACCCGTGCGGGCCAGTACAAGCGCTACCATTTCACCATCCGAGGAACGCCCATGAAACGGCTGGCCATTTTCGTTGTTCTTTGTCTCACCCTCTTGTTCTCGGGCTGCGCGCCGCGACGCCCGCGCCACCCACCACCACCCCAGAACCACCAACGGCCACGGCTGTGCCACCCACGGCGACGCCCGAGGCGCAACCGATACTCGAAGTCGTCGGACCCAACGGCTCCCAGTCGTTGACCCTCGTCGACCTCGAACGGCTGGCCGACGTCGAAGGTGAAGCCGGTTTCAAGAGCAGCACAGGCAAGATCACACCACCGGTCATACATCGGGGTGTCAGCCTGTTGACCCTGGCGGAACTGCTCGGGCCGCTCGATCCCGAAATGGGGGTCAATGCCGTGGCCAAGGATGGTTACGCCATCACTTTCTCCTACGATCAACTGAAAAATGGGGCCTTCACGGCCTACGATGCGGCCACGGGCGACGANGCGACCGCACCCGGCAAACTCCAGGCGATCCTGGCCTTCAGGCGCGAGGGCCAACCGCTGTCAGCCGACTCAGAGGGGCCGCTGCGTGTGGTGATCGTGAGCGCCCAGCGCGATCAGGTGACGGACGGCCACTGGTCGGTGAAGTGGGTCAACCGGATCGAAGTCAAGCCGCTGGTCGCCGATTGGAACCTCGCGCTGAACGGCGGTATCCAGGTTACGATCGACCGTGCGAGTTTCGAGTCGTGCGTGGGCTGCCACAAGGCGACCTGGACCGACGACAAGAATCAGGTGTGGACCGGCGTCCCGCTGTGGCGACTGATGGGCTATGTGGACGACGACGTGAAGCACCAGGACGACGCCTTCGGCGCGGCGCTGGCAGAGGCCGGCTATATGGTCGAGGTCAAGGCCGCGGACGGTTACACGGCAACCCTCGACAGTGCGATGCTGGCGCGTAACGACGAGGTCCTGGTGGCTTCGTTGGTCAATGACAACGCGCTGCCCGAAAAGTATTTCCCCCTGCGCCTCGTTGGCACGCCNGTTAAAAAGAACCAGCTGGTTGGCACGATCAGTGAGATCAACCTCCTGCTGAGCGAACTGCCNGCCGACCGCGGCGCCGACCGCCACCCCGTCGCGATCACGACGCCGGCCGCGCCGGTTAGCGGTGACCTGACGATCGTGGGCGCCGTGGCCAAACCACTCGAGCCAAGGAGGCCGATCTGCGCGATGTCGGTCGCGAAGATCACTGCGGAGCACCCGAAATCGGGTCGNGCCGATTACGAAGGGGTGCGCCTGGCCGACCTGTTGGCGCAGGCCGAACCGGCCGCCGGTGCGACCAAAATCGTGTTTACCGCCGCCGACGGTTTCGCCGTCGAGGCGGANCTGACCGCGATCCAGGGTTGCGCCGACTGCATGGTTGCATTCACCGGCGCCGCGGGTGAGTTCCGTCTCGCCATGCCGGGTATGCCCAGCAACCTGTGGGTCAAGAACATCAACCAGATCGAGCGAAGTGAACACCAACGTCTTTCCGGCCAGGCTCACGGCGCCGGGCCGTTGCCTCCTCGTGTGTGTGCTGGCGGCGCTGCTGTTCGGCTGTACGGCGCCGCCAGCCATTCCCCGGCCGCACCTTCCGCGCCAGCCGTGACGCCGGCAGCCCCGGCTGCGCGGGTACCGCTGGTGGTCTTTGCCGCGGGCAGCCTGATCGTCCCGTTCGATGCGCTGGAAGCCGCGTTCGAGGCGCGCTACCCGCATATCGATGTGCGTGATGAATACCACGGCAGTATTCAAGTGATCCGCCACGTGACCGAGCTGCACGAGCTGATCGACGTGGTAGCGACGGCCGATGCTTCGTTGATTCCGATGTTGATGAGCGCCACGCTAGACCCGGCAACGGGGCGCCCCTACGCCGATTGGTACATCCGCTTTGCGACCAACCGCCTGGCCCTCGCGTTCAGACCGGGCAGCAAGTACGCTGANCGAGCGACGATCGACAACTGGCCGGAGGTGCTGGCCCGGCCCGGCGTCAAGGTGGGCCTGTCTGACCCACGCTTCGGCGCGGCCGGTTATCGGGTTTTCATGGCGACGGTGCTGGAGCAAGAGCGGGTGCAGAACTACACCTACTTCAATAGCCTGTTCGGCGGCCAGTTCACCCAACCGGTGACCCTGTTTCTGGACGAAGACCGGGCGATCGTGACCGTGCCCGAGGTGCTGGAGACGCGGTCGGGCGCCAACATCGTGCTGCGCGGCTCGAGCATTCAACTGATCGCACTGCTGGAATCGGGCGATCTCGACTACGCCTTCGAGTACGAGTCGGTGATTCGCCAGCAGGGGCTGAAGATGCTCAGCCTACCCGATGAAATCAACCTGAAACCGGCCGACCATGAGGCCGGCTATAGCGCCGTGCAGGTCGACTTGAACTTCAAACGGTTCGCATCGGTACGGCCATCGTTCCGCGGCGAACAGATCGGTTACGGGATCACGATCCCGACGAATGCACCGCATGCGGCGGAGGCCGAGCAGTTCATCGCCTTTCTGCTCGGCCCGGAAGGTCGGGCGCTGATGGAGGAAAACTACCATCCCATGTTCGCGCCGCCGTTGGCCGCCGGTTATGCGCAGATGCCCTCTGCGCTGCAAGCGCTCACGGCGCCGGCCGAGACGCCATGACTCGCCGCTCGGCCCTGGAGATCTTCTTCGGCCTGGCCAGCGGCGCCCTCCTGCTGTTTCTGGTGGCGCCGCTGGCCAGCACCTTCGTCAACACCACACCGGCCTCCTTCTGGGAAACGCTGCGCGACNNCGAGGTGCTGAACTCGATTCAGCTCACCTTTCTGGCGGCGCTGGCCGCGGTGCTGTTTGGCCTGCTCACCGGCGTGCCGTTGGCCTATCTCTCGGCGCGGCGAGCCTACCCCGGCCGGCGGCTCGTGGACGCCATCATCAACCTNCCCCTGGTCATTCCCCACACCGCGGCCGGTATCGCCCTGCTGCTCGTTTTTGGCCGGCAGGGCGCCTTTGGGCGACTGTTCGCCCCGATTGGGATCACGTTCACCGACACGGCCGCCGGCATTGCCGTGGCCATGGCGTTTGTCGGTCTACCGTTCCTGGTCAATGCCGGCCGTGAGGCCTTTGCCCAGATCGATNNCGCAGTACGAGCCGCAGCCCAGGTCGACGGCGCATCGCCCTGGCAGGCCTTCCGCTACGTGACGCTGCCCCAGGCCCGACGCGGTATTCTCACCGGGGCGCTGATGATGTGGGCGCGCGGNGTCAGCGAGTTTGGCGCGGTCGTCATCCTGGCCTACCACCCCAAGGTCGTGCCGGTNCTGGTGTACGAGTGGTTCACCGGCTATGGCCTGACCGCCGCCCAGCCACTGGCCCTGCTGCTGATCATCTTCGCCCTCGCCGTATTTGTGCTGCTCGACGTGATCGGCCGGCGCACGCCCTCTGCTCCATAGCCCCGCACGTAAGCCATTCCAGATGACAGCCAGGGCAAACGGGCAGGCTTTCCCGTTCGCCCTGGGTCGTGAGCCTGGCGAATGATCGAAGGGCGGCTCGCCCCCAAATAAAGACATGCCCGCCCGCGCCGGCGCTTGACACCGGTCGCGGTCACCCGTATAATCAGCCCATGGTATGCATTCATCGTTCGCCGCTGAAATCGCCAGCCGGGGCCGACGCCGCGCCCACGAAATGGGTGCAGATTCACCCCACCCGGCCTGGCAGGGGATACCGTGAGATGATCCTCCAGGTCGACCCTTTGCCACGGTGCCCGTCTACCAGCAGATCATCGACCAGGTGCGCCTGGCGGTGGCNGCGGGCGAGCTCAAACCGGGCGACCGGCTGGAACCGGTGCGCCACCTCGCGGAACGGCTGACCATCAACCCGGGCACGGCAGCCCGGGCCTACCAGGCCCTGGAACAGGCTGGCGTCATCGAAACGAACCGCCGGCGGGGCAGCGTCATTGCCCGCAGCGCCGCGGCCGATGCTGAACACCTGCGCCTGGTGCGCGAAGGCCGGCTGCGCGGCATCGTGGAGCGTTCGCTGGTCGAGGCCCTGGCCCAGGGTATAGCATCNGAGGAGATCGAGGCCGCGCTCGGCCGNCGGCTGGCCGCGTGGCGTGAGCAACGGCTGGCGACCTCTTCCGAATCCGCGGCTGGCCCGGACGACCATCGGCGCCTGGTTGGCCAGGTGGGCGCTGACGCCACGACCGTGCCGACCCTACGTTTTGCCGGCAGCCACGACCTGGCCCTGGAAGTGCTGTGGCCCCGGATACGGCAGGCTTACCCGGCGTTGGCCGTGCACGTAAGTTACGTGGGCAGCCTCGACGGCCTGCTCAGGCTGCTGCATGGCGAAGCGGACATCGCCGGCGCGCACATCCTGGACGATGTGACCGGTGAATACAACCTGCCCATCCTGCAGCGCGTNTTTCCCGGGCACCCGCTGCATGTGGTTACCCTGGCCGAGCGCCAACAGGGGCTTATCGTCGCCCCCGGCAACCCCTCGACNCTGCACACCTGGGCGGACCTGGCGCACCCCGACTTACGCTTCGTAAACCGCCAGATCGGTTCCGGTACCCGCACCCTGCTCGACNNCTGCAAGCTCAGGCTGGCGGGTATCGCCTCCGACCAACTGATTGGCTACGATTATCTCGTGCCGACCCATCTGGCCGCGGCGGCCGCGGTCGCGGAGGGCAAGGCTGACGCCGCGCTGGGGTTGTTCGCCGCGNNGCGCGCCTACGGGCTGGCCTTCGTACCGCTGGCGCGTGAGCGCTACGACCTTGTACTGCCGTCCGGCAACCGGGAACGTTGGCCGATCAGCACGGTGGTGGACCTGCTGCGGTCGGCCGACTATCGCCGTGTTGTCATGGAGTTGGGCGGTTACGACACCCGCCTTACTGGCCAGGAAACGGTAATTTGAGCGCACACGCGCTGAGCGCGCGCGCTCAGCGCACGCGCGCATTGGGAGAGACGTATGAGCCTTGTGTACGACGCATCCGGCCGGCTGCACATCGATACGCCGCTGATGGCCGAGTCGCTGATGGACAAATCCCTGCTGGCCGGCACGGCCACTAGCCAGGTGTTCCGGCCGCTGCCGAACCTGAATGTGCTGAAGCTCGGCGGGCAAAGCATCATCGACCGTGGCCGCACCGTGCTGCTGCCGATCCTGGAGGAGATTGTGGCCGCGCGGGCGCATGAACTGCTGGTGCTCACCGGCGGCGGCACGCGCAGNCACGTGTGCGCGATCGCGCTCGACCTGGGGATGCCGACCGGAGTGCTGGCCAAGTTGGGCGACAGCATCAGCGAGCAGAACGCCCTGATGGTCTCACTGCTCCTGGCGCCCAACGGCGGCGTCAAGATCGGCCACGATGACGTGCTCAAGCTGGCGGCGTACATGGCGTTGGGCGTGATCCCGGTGATGCACGCGATGCCGCCCTATGGCCTGTGGGAAGAGCCGGCCGAAAGCGGCCGTATCCCACCGCACCGCACCGACGCCGGGACCTTNTTGACCGCGGAAGTNGGTGGGGCGCGGCGCTGCATCCTGGTGAAGGATGAGCGTGGCCTGTTCACCGCCGACCCCAAAAGATCCGACGGCGCAGTTCATTCCGAGATCGAGGTCAACGAGTTGTTGGCCCGGGACCTCAACGACCTGCCGGTGGAGCGTGCCATGCTGACCGCCCTGGCGCGCGTNCGNAGCGTGCACGAGGTGTTCATCATCGACGGGCGACAGCGGGGCAACCTGGCACGCGTCCTGGCCGGCGAAAACCCCGGCACGCATCTACCGGCAGACGTGATCAGAGATCATTGCCGAACGAGAAAAACCCGGTTTCTGAACGGCTGCGGCTCACGATCGTTCGGCCTGGCGCGGTGGGCCGGTGCGCGTTCGATTGTAACCCCTCGACGACCAGGGCCGCGCCCTCGACCAACGCCAGCGCAACCTGCCGACGGGCCTGGGCCACGGTGCGTTGCAGGGTAGAGCGCGAGACGCCCATCCGCTGCGCAGCCTCCTCCTGGTTCAGGTCCTCAAGGTCCACGAGGCGCAGCGCTTCCAGCTCTTCGGGCAGCAGGCTGACGCGCCGCAGGCCGTCCAGCGGCACACCGGCCGGTTTGTAGATCAGAGAACGCGCTGGCAGGGCGAGTGCGCGACGCTTGCGCGGGCGCGGCATCGCCGCCTAGTCCGCAGCGTGGTTGCGGCGGCGGCGACGACGGCCTTCACCGCGACCGTGCGCTGGCTCGCCTTCCTGCTCGCCGCGTGTCAGGTAGACGACCTCAACGCCGGTCGCGGCCGCCAGTTGCTCCAGTTCGGCCCGACGCATGTGCGGGACGTAGACGCGCAGTTCGGCCCTTCCGAAGCGATGATACGGAACCGCGGCTGACCTGAGCCGGCGCCGATCTGACGGCGCTCACGGACGAAGATCTTGCTCATAGTGACCTCCAGATAGTTTTGGGTATATGCTCAAAACGATTTTACTGCGATCGACGAGGTTTGTCAAACCATGATGATCATCGGCATCGATGATACCGACACCCCGCAGTCGCGCGGCACGGGCNNCCTGGCCCGCCAGGTCGCGGCNCGGCTGGCGCGGGACTACACCGTNGCTGGGGTCGTACGTCAGCAGCTACTGCGCGACCCGCGTGTACCCTGCACCAAGAACAACAGCAGTAAGGCGATTCTCCTGGCCGACATCGATGGCCGTGAACTGCCGGACCTCGCGGCCNNCGCGTGCGGCCTGATGCTGGCCGACTTCCAGCCGGGCAGTGACCCTGGCCTGTGTATCGCGCGTGGCGCACCGGCCGCGGTGATCGAGTTTGGCGTCCGTGCACAGCGTGAACTGCTCACCCAGGCTGAAGCCTACGCACTCGCACGCCGCCACGGCATTCACCTGCAAGAGCTGGGCGGCGATGGCATGGGCGTGATCGGCGCCCTGGCGGCGGTTGGACTGACCGCGGGCGGCGAGGCGGGGCGCTACATCGAGCTGGGCCGCGTGCGCACATTGACCGGGGTGCAGCCAGTCGAGGCTGTACTGGCCTCCGGCATCCGCGCCGTACAAACCGCCGACGGCCAGCCCGTCACCCAGGGGCCGTTCAGGCCGATGGCCTGCGCGGCGCGACGTAACGGCCAGGCGGTAGCCGTGGTGCAGGCGGTGGGCGATGTCTGGCAGCCGTTGAAGCTGGACTGGCTCTGGCCGTACACTTCTAATGCACTGGTCATGGCGCGATGAAAGGCCGTTGCACAGACAAAAACCATTACGCAAAAACCGGTTTCTGAACGGCTGGCTGAGCAGTTACAAAGCGCCAACCGTAGCAGTCTGCCGGAGGGTCACCTGGCAAGCAGGTGCGGCACGACATGTAGTCGCCGACAGCCATCGTAGTACAGCAGGTTGCGGCGGCATTTACGCGCATTAGCTCTCTCCGACAAACTGTGTAGGCGCCCCAAAAACAAACGGGCCGGCAAATCGCCGGCCCGTTTGGCCTGCAGTGGGCGAAGAGGCCGAACCCCCGACCTCACGGATGTGAACCGTGCGCTCTAACCGGCTGAGCTACTCGCCCGACAGGCGGCATTATACCACCGAACCATTACCACGGCAAATTGTGCCGCCAGCGGCAAACCCGCCCCATGGGTTGTTCACCATCACACCCAAAACTCGTTGGCGTAACAAATTGACAGCCCTACCCGCACAGGTATAATTCACATAGCAGTTTTACCGGTTGAAAGGATTCTATTATGCCCGAAATCCCAGCTGCGCAACTCGCCGTCGCCAAAGGCCTCGAAGGCGTCATTGCGGCGGCCACCGCGATCGGCTCTATCGACGGTACCGCCGGCCGGCTGACCTACCGCGGTATCCCGATCGAAGAACTGGCGGCAAATTCCTTCTACGAAGAAGTGGCCTATTTCCTCTGGTACGGCGCCCTGCCGACACGCGAGCAACTGCAGGCTTTCATGGCCGACCTGGTCGAACAGCGCACCTTGCCCGACGATATCGCGGCGGCGCTCAAGCTCTTTCCCGCCAACGCCAACGGCATGACCATGCTGCGTTCCGTGGTTTCCCGCCTGGCGGTGTCCGACCCCGACGAAGAGGACAACAGCAAAGAACAAAACCTGCGCAAGGCCCGACGCCTGACGGCCCTGATCCCGTCGATCATCGCCGGGTTCCACCGCACGCGTAATGGCCTGCCGCTGGTGGCGCCCGACCCCGTCCTGGGCCACGCCGCAAACTTTCTGTACATGCTCACGGGCGAGAAACCAAACCCGGTGCTGGTCAAAGGCCTCGACCTGTACCTGGTTCTGCTGGCCGACCACGGCCTGAACGCCTCCACATTCACGGCACGCGTCATTGCCGGCACCGAGGCCGATATGTACGCCTCGATCACCGGCGCCCTCGGGGCNCTCAAAGGCCCCCTGCACGGCGGCGCCAACCAGGGCGTCATGGATATGCTCGAAGAGGTCGGTACGATCGACAACGTCGATGCCTGGTTCGACCACGCGATGGCCAATCAGAAACGCATCATGGGGATCGGTCACCGGGTGTACAAGACCGAAGACCCGCGNGCCCGTGTCCTGCGCCGTGCTTCGGCCGAACTGGCCGCCGAGACTGGACACGAAGACCTGCACGAGATGGCCCTGCGCATCGANGAACCGGGCGTTGTCACACCCCATTTCGTCGAGCGCAAGCTGGCGCCCAACGTCGATTATTACTCGGCGACGGTCCTCTACTGCACGGGCATCCCGCTCGACCTGTTTACGACCATCTTTGCCATGAGCCGTATCGTCGGTTGGACCGCTCACCTGATCGAGCAGTACGCCGACAACCGCTTGATTCGTCCGCGGGCGCAGTACATCGGCCCCCAATACCAGCCCTACGTGCCGATCGACGAGCGCGTCGCGGGCAGGCCGCAGCCGTCGTCAGCGACACCGCCGAGGTACGACTCGGCTGATTGGCAATCGTAGCCTGGGGCCGCGGCCCGCGGGTTGGCGTACCCCAGGCTCGACACTGTTCAGAACACCGCGCACCGTCGCACCGGCCGCGTAAAGAAGATGCCTGGCTGGTCGGGAGGTACAGCTTCCGGCTCTGCGCGGCCGTGCGTACGCTGCGAATCGGCGCCCTGTAGAACGGACTCCATCGCCCATGCACACGATGTACGTCGAGATGTCAGCGCTGCGCTTCGTATTGGCGCGCNNGCTGGGTCGGTTGACTTCGCGTGCCTTCTTTGCGCCCACCTCGCCCCTCCACCTCGCCGACCTCCCGGACCCACCCCTGCCCGCACCCGATTGGGTGCGTNNGCGTAATCAGCTCTGCGGCATCTGCGGCAGCGACCTGCACCAGATCTTTCTCGATGCCAGCCTCGATGTGGCTCCGCTCGCACTGCCCTCCCACCAACGTATCTACCTCGGCCACGAGATGGTCGGAACGATCGTGGAAGCCGGACCGGCTGTCGCTGGCTTCAGCGTTGGCGAGCGCGTCGTACGCTGGGGACGCGGCGATGACTGCCTGGCCCGTGGCCGCGCGCGGTGCCCGCCCTGCCAGCGCGGACACCGCGTTCTCTGCCAANNCGCGTCGCAGCCACGCGTCCATGAACCGGTCGGGGGCGGCTTTGGTGATACATTCGTTACGCCGGCCGCGACCCTGGTGCCGGTGCTGCCAGGCCTCAGCGATGAGCAGGCCATTTTCACCGAACCGTTGGCCGTGGCCATCCATGCCGCCTGGCGCCGCAGACCGCAGCCGGGTGAGCAGGTGCTCGTTCTGGGATGCGGCACGATTGGCTTCCTGTTGATCCAGGGACTGCGTCACACCCAACCAGAGTGCACGATCACGGCGCTGGCCCAGTTCAGTTGGCAGGCTGAACTGGCGCGCACCTGCGGCGCCAGCCACGTGATCATGCTGCACGAAGACGGTTACGCCCAGGCGGCCGCCCTGACCGACGCCAGCCTCTACGTGGGACGCCGCCACAACCGGATGCTGCTCGGCGGTTTCGACGTGGTGTTCGACGTCGTTGGTGACTCGCGCACGCTAACCGATGCGCTGCGTTGGNNACGCGCCGGCGGAACCATCGTGTTGGTTGGCGTGAATTTGCACCGTATGACCGTCGATCTGACACCGGTTTGGTATCAGGAGGTCGACCTGCGCGGCGCAGTGGGGCACAGCGTCGTCACCTGGCAGGGCGAAACACGTTCCACTTTCGAGTGGGCGATGCGCTGGATGGCCGATGGCGCCATGGCAACGCAGCGCCTGCTCACCCACCGTTTCCCCTTGAGCAGCTATCGGGCTGCGTTCGGCGCGGCTGTCGACAAACGCGCCCACCGCTCGATCAAAGTTGCATTTGATTGTTGATGTTCGACCATCGAAAGGAGGAAGCCTATGACTGCTGCAATCACCCCAGTTCCACCCGTAAGGAACGGTGGGCCTGGTACCTGTACGACTTCGGCAACTCGGCGTATGCCGCCGTCGTGCTGTTGGCCGTCTACTCGGCCTACTTCCAGGGTCAGGTCGTCGGCGGCGCCGAGGGGTCTCGTCTGTGGGGCATCTCGATTGCCGTGGCGATGATCGTGGTGGCCATTTTGTCACCGATCCTGGGCACGGTGGCCGATTTTGCNGGCCTCCAAAAACGTTTCCTGCTCTTGTTCACGCTGATCTCGGTCCTGTTCACCGCGCTGCTGNNTTTTTGTGCAAAAGGTGACATCTTCTTGGGCATCTTCTTCTTCATCCTGGCCGAGATCGGCTACCGCAGTGCGCAGGTCTTCTACAACGCGTTGCTCACCGAAATCGCAACGCCGGACGAAATGGGCCGCATTTCGGGCACCGGCTGGGCAATCGGTTCGGCGGGCGGCGTGGTCTGTCTGCTCATCATCCTGCCGCTGATCATCGCGTTCCCCGGCACGTTCATGGTGCGCCTCGCGCTCGTCATCACCGCGGTGTTCTACGCCCTGGCCGCCATTCCCATCTTTCTCTGGCTGCCGGAGCGCGGCCGTGCCCGCGTCCTGCCCCGNGGTGAAACTTACCTGAGCATGGCGCTCAAACAGTTGCGCAAGACCTTTGCCGCGGCGCGCTTTCGTGATTTCCTGCGCTTCATGCTGGCTGTGCTCATCTATGACGACGGCATCATCATGGCGCTCGATTTTGCGGCTATCATCGGCGCCGTGCTCTTTGGTATGCAGCAGCAGGGCCTGATTATCTTCGTCATCATCGTGCAGATCACCAATGTGTTCGGCGCCTACGGCTTCGGTATCCTCGCCGACCGGGCCGGCATCAAACGTTCGCTGACCGGCTCGATCATCATGATGCTNGGGGTCGTTATCTGGCTGTACTTCAGCCAGACCCAGGTGGCGTTCTTCATTATCGGCGCCCTGGCCGGCATCGCCATGGCCGGCGTACAGTCGCTGAGCCGCACGATGGTGGGTGTCCTGGCNTCGCGGACCCAAAGCGGTGAGTTTTTCGGCCTCTTTTCAGTGGTGGGGCGCACGTCATCGTTCATTGGCCCGGCCGTCTACGGCTGGCTGGCCGCCGAGGCAGCCCTCTTCTTCCAGGGACAGGGGCAGTCGGCGGCCGCGGCCGAACANGGGGGACAGCGCATCGCCATCCTGTCGATTGCGGTGTTCCTGGTGGTGGGTCTGTTGATCCTGCAGACCGTGAACGAAGACCGCGGCCGCGGCCGCGATTGCCGAGACGGCCACTACAACGTAGAGTCTAGACAGAGGTGGGTATGGCACAAATCACCGGGGGCGAGCTGCTGCTCAAATGCCTCCACACAGAAGGCGTCACCACGATCTTCGGCGTGCTCGATGGCAGCCACAACGCCTTCCTGGCGAAGCTCAGCAAATACCAGATGCGCTTCGTCNNTCCGCGCCACGAGGCGGCCGCCGCACACATGGCCGAGGCCTGGGCGCGCATCACCGGCACACCGGGCGTTGTCATTACCGGCATCGGACCCGGCGCCGCGAACATGGTCTCGGGCGTGATCACCGCGCACGCCGAGGGCAGCCCACTGATCGCGATCAGTGGCCAACGTCGGCGCAATATCATCTACCCCGACCGCGGTGGGGGCTTCCAGGTCGCCAGCCTGATCGACCTCTANCGNCCGGTGACGAAGTGGAGCACCGGCCTGCGCCTCTGGCAGCGCCTGCCNCGGCTGGTGCGTCAGGCCTACCGCCGCGCCGTCAGCGGCCGTCCAGGGCCGGTCTACCTGGAAATCCCCGAAGACCTGCTGCGGCGCGGGCGATGAGGACGACGCGCCGTATATGCGCCGTCGGCCTACCGTGTGACCCACCTGGGCAGCGGCGACCCGGCGCTCGTTCAGCAGGCCGTAGACCTGCTGCTGTCTGCCCGGCGCCCACTCCTGCATGCCGGCGCTGGCGTGGCCTGGTCTGGCGCGTGGGACGAGCTGCTGGCCCTGACTGAACACCTCGGCGCCTGCGTCACCACCACCCTGGCCGCGCGCGCNGTCGTACCCGAGGATCACCCGCGCTACTTCCANCCCCTCGACCGCGACGCCCTGGAAACGGCCCAAACGGAAGCCGACGTCGTGCTGGCGGTGGGCACGCGGTTCGGCGAGGTGGACGGCTGGGGACGCCCACCGGTGTGGGGGACGGCCGATAGCCAGAAAGTGATCCAAATCGACAGCGACCCGGTCTCGATCGGCGTGAACCGCCCCGTCGATCTGGCGATCATCGGCGACGCGCGGGCCACGTTGCAGGCCCTGCTCGCGCGGGTCACAGCCGCGACCGCGCGCCCGCCGCACCCCGACGTGGAACGCTACNNAACGCGGCGCGCACGCTGGCAGGCGCGCGCCGCGGCCCTGCATATGGGCCAGCGCGGCATCAACCCCGGCCAGATGGTGCAGACCGTGCGTGANTTTTTCCCACGCGATGCGATCACCGTCATGGACGGCGGCAATACCAGCCTGTGGTGCGCCAGCTACAACCCGATCTTCACGCCGCGCAGTTACCTCTACACCGCCAAATTCGGCCACCTCGGCACGGGCCTGCCCTACGCGGTCGGCGCCAAGCTGGCCGCGCCNCAACGCACGGTGTATCTGGTGTCGGGCGACGGCGCGTTTGGTTTCAACATCCAGGAACTGGAGACCGCGGTGCGCCACGGCGCCGCCTTCGTCGCCATCGTGGCCGTCGACCGCGGCTGGGGCATGGAGCGCTCGTCGCAGATGATGGCCCAGCTGGGGCACTTCGTCGAGACTGAGCTGTACGCCGACGTGCGCTACGACCAGATTGCAATGGGGTTTGGCTGCCACGGTGAGTTCGTCGCCACTCTGGACGAGTTGCTGCCGGCCTTGCAGCGCAGCGTGGCGTCCGCCCGCCCGGCCGTCATCCAGGTCATGGTGGACATCGAAGCCAACATGGCGCCGCCCGGACTGCTCGAGTTTGGCTCGCTGGTTTACCGGGCAACGGACTGAGCGATGGGAACTTTACAGAACAAAGTGGCCCTCATCACCGGTGCGGGACGCGCCGGCGGCATTGGCGCCGCAGCGGCGGCGTCTGGCGGCCGATGGCGCCGATGTGGTGGTGAGTGACCTGTGCGCGCCGGTCTCGAACCTGCTCAACGCTGGGGCCGGTCAGTGGGAGGAGCAAGCGGTTGCCGCCGAAGTGCAGCAGTTGGGCGGACAGGCCCTGGCGGTGCGCTGTGACGTGACGCAGGCCGATTCGGTGGCGGCGCTGGTCCAGGCCACACTCGACAGGTTTGGCCGGCTCGATATTCTGGTCAACAACGCCGGCGCAACGATTGGCCCCGCACCGGTCGTGCAGATGGCCGAGGAGGCCTGGCGGCGCACCCTGGAGATCAACGCGACCGGCGTCTTCCTGTGCTGCAAGGCCGCCGTGCCGGCGATGATCCGCGGCGGGCGGTGGGCGGGTGATCAACATGTCGTCCCTGGCCGCGCAGCGCCAAGCCCTACATGTCGGCCTACGCGGCCAGCAAGGCGGCGGTCGTGGCGCTCACTCAGGGCTGGCACAGGAGGTGGCCGCCTATGGCATCACGGTCAACGCCCTGTTGCCCGGCGACATCGACACGGCCTTCAAACAGTGGGGTATGCAGGTCGAATCGGTGGTGACGCAGCGCCCGTTGACCGACGTCGTGGACGACATCGTGCGCCGTATCCCGGCCGGCCGCCTGGGCACGCCGCAGGATGTCGCGCACCTGGTGGCCTGGCTGGCGTCTGCCGAGGCGGCGTTCATCACCGGTCAGGCCATCAACGTCACCGGCGGCCGAGAGTTGACGTAACCGTATGTCTGGTCGCTGGACCGCCACGCGTGCTGTTCTGCTCGTGCTGGCGCTTGGCCTGTTCCTGCGGCTCTGGGCGNNCGCGCGGCTGCCCACCGATTTCGACGAGCCGGTCTACGTGCAGGCCGGGCCGACTACGCCGACCGTATGCGCGGGAGATTGGGCGGGCATCATCGATTACCCGCTCAACCGCGAGCACCCGCCGCTCGTCAAACTGATGTACGGGGCAGCCGCGCTGACGCTCGACNNGAACGGGCCGGCCTGGCGACGCTACGCCCGCTGGCGCACCGTTTCGGCCCTCTTCGGCGCCCTGGCCGTGGGGCTGCTGGCCCTGTTCGACCCCCTGGCCGGNGGACTGCTGGCCGTACACACGATCGCGGTCAAGTACACCAGCCAGGCCTACCTGGAGGCGATCCCGGCCTTGGCAGCGCTGGCCGCAGTCCTGGCCATGCAGCGCTCCCGGCAGCGGTGCGACCGCTGGTTCTGGTTCTCCGCGCTGGCCCTCGGGCTGACGGCCGCGGGCAAGTTCAACTACCTGGTGATCCTNGTTTCCCTGGCCTACCTCATCCTCTGGGAGATGCGACCGCCGTGGCGCGACGTTCTCCTGTATGCGCTGGTTGCGCTGCTCACCTTCGTACTGCTCGACCCGACCCTTTGGCACGACCCGCTGGGGCGCCTGCGGGCTGGNCTCTTCTTCCACACCGCCTACGCGCAGAGCAGCCGTGTCGAGCTGGCCGGGCTGCCGTGGTACCAGCCGCTGCGCTGGCTGTTATCGTCGATGCCGGGGCAGTGGCACCCCGCAGTCTTCTTCTACCGTGGCTTCGATGGGCTGATGTTCCTGCTGGCGCTGGCTGGCCTGCCGTACGCGTGGCGCCAGCGGCGCTGGGTCGTGGTGTGGCTGGTGGCCGGCGTGCTGGTGCTGCTGCTGTGGCCAACCAAATGGCCGCAGTATACGCTCACCGTGACGCCGGCGGTCTGCCTGGCCGCGGCCGGTACGCTGCGGCAGCTCTGGCAAGGGCTGCAAAGTCAGACCATCCTGATGGATGCGCTGCACGATCTGCTGCCGCGACCCTCGCGGGCGGTGTGGGTCGCCCTGGCCGCGGTGGCGGTGCTCCTGGCGGCCGCGACACTGGCCAATGAGCTGAAGCAGGCCACCGACGCCCGCGGGTGGAGCCACTACACCACGGCCAATTCGCCCCTACCCAGCGACACGGTGTGGGACCTGGATCGAACCCCAGATGGCGGCATGGTGTTGGGTACGGCCCGCGGCGCCGCGGTTTGGACACCGCCAGCGGAGGGAAGGCGCGAGGGGTCGTGGATGCTGTTCGATCGTGCCAACTCCGGTTTGGCGCACGATACGGTCAACGCCGTCTTGGCGGCGCCCGACGGTACGCTGTGGTTTGGCACGGACGCCGGCCTGAGTCGCTACGCTGACCGAACCTGGCGGACATTCACGGCGGCGGATGGTGACCTGCCCGGCCGCCAGGTTCGCGCCCTCGACTGGGGCCACGATGGCAGCCTGTGGGTGGGCGCCGACGGTGGTCTCGCCCGCTATGCTGGCGGACAGTGGACGGCGTACACCACGGCGAATTCCGGGCTGGTCAACGATTTTGTCATGGCCGTCGCGACGGCGCCCGGCCCGGAGGGTGAGGTCGTCTGGGTGGCAACGGTCGAGGGTATCAGCCGGTTCGACCCGGCCCGCGACGTATGGCAGTCCTACACGGCCGAAAACTCGGGCCTCTCGTGGGATGGTGTGGCCGACATCCTGGTCGACAGCCGGGGCCGGGTCTGGGCCGCGACGTTGGGCGGCGGCCTCGACCGGTTGGATGGCGACCGCTGGCAGGTGTACCGGGTGATCAACTCCAGTCTTCCCTACAACCTGGTCATGACCCTGGCCGAGCTGGAACCGGGCGTGATCTGGCTGGGCACGGCCCAGGGGATGTACGCCGGCGGCGCGCTGACACGCTTCGACGGCGCGCACTGGCGGACGTGGACCGGGGGGTTCNNCGGCTACTCCGGCGCCGAGGCGAGCGCGCTGGCACGTGACCGTGACGGACGCCTGTGGATCGGGACGCTGACGGCCGGGGTAGAGGTGTACGAGTTGCCGGTGGCGCCGTGAGTTCAGGCGCTCAGGTATTCGTGGGTGCTTCGAGTTCCCGGCCTGGGTAGCGCGGCGATCCAGCGGGTGCCCANNACCAGCCGGTGATGCCCCAAAGTGCGACGATGGCCTCGGTGAACAGGATGTGCGACGGTGTGAGACCGCTCANGCGGACCCAGCCGGCCAGAGCATCGATCAGACTCATGTACACGAACGACAGCCAGAACCAACGGGCCTGGCGCGTCGCAACCGCGTAAAAGATCAGCACCTTGGCGAAGATGTGGATCAGGATCGTAANAAAGCGCTCGCTGATCGGCATGAGGTTCAGCCACAGGTCGTTGGCGGCGGTCAGCTGCTGCATCGCCTCGGGCGGGATCAGGGCGGGGGCGAGCAGCGCGGTGAGCATGGTCGCCAAAGAACTCAGACCAATAACGATCGCTTCCATGGCCCCAAAACCAATCCCAAAGGCCAGGGCTTNGGCCCATGGCGCCTTGCCCAAACGCGTGTAGCGCAGCACCACCCACAGCGCGGCCCCCTCGAACACGCCCGTCAACAGGCCGACGTAGATGTAGAACAGAGGGTCGCCCAGTGAAGATGGCAGGCTGCGCGTCCAGTTGTACACGGGGCCATTCATGGCCGCCGCCCACGCGACTTTGAGCACGACCGCAATGACCCAGGCCAGAGCGCCCAAACCCAGGTAAGCCCACCCCATCCGGCGGATGGCTGCGAACACAATGAAACCGATGCCTACCAGGACCATGCCTATTCCGCCCAGTAATGCGATCGGCGTGACCGCCGGTACCTCTACCTGTCCGGGCGCCCACCGCAGGGAGTAGGTCATTTGCACCGGCCCATCCCAGGCCAGGCCCAGGCGGTAATCGGCCGGCCCGTCGAGCTGGATGACCTTGTTGACCAGGAAGGGACCCGTGGCCATGATGCCCTCTTGCCACACCGCGCCGCCCTGCGCGTCGACGATCTGCACCTGCGCGCGACCACTGGCGAGGGCGCCACGCAGGTCGATGCCGATGAGCTGGCGGGTTTGTGTGACCGTAATCGTGAAGGGCAGGTCGTTGCCAGCCGCGGTCGTATTGAGCGCGACCCCGTGACACTGGCGCCGGCGGTTGGTGGGGGTGGCCGAGGTGGACGTACAGGCGGTGAGCAGACCGATCGTGCACAGCAGGACGACGATGCATAGTCTTCGAGTCATGGCATTGCTCCTCAGGGTAAACGACGCGTACGGATGAATCGATGGTGAACTGTTCCAATTGTAAGGCGCAACCGGGCCGCTGTCCCTGATGTGCATCATGCAGGGTTTGGAGCCTAGCCGAACAACCGCGAGCAGTCTGTCGGAGAGACCGCCTTGCAAGTACCATTCATGGGGTGGTATCGGATGCAGATGTGGGGCGTACTCGAGCGAGCACGCCCCACGTGTCACGCGAGGCTCAATTCACTACGTAATCCTCGGTCTCGCCGTACTGGTAACCCCAGCGGGACCTCGCCGGCCGCGGATGGCCTTGGCTGTTCACTCAGGGTGATGCGCATCCAGTGGGCACGGTCGAGCGGATCGTACACCAGGAATGCCGGAGTGATCAGCGTATGGACGCCGGGCCCAGGGTGAACGCGTAGTTCTGCACGGCCCATTCGGGCGCCGGGCCAAGGCTGGCGCCGCAGTTGGGCGTATCGCCCCAGTCTCCATCGCGTCCCAGTCGAACCAGATATTGACATAACGGGTACGCGTGGCCAGGCTCTGTACGTTGACCACGAACGTGACCGTGGTTGGCGTGCAGTGCACCAGGTTGATCGCTCCCGTATTGACACCGTCGTCGTAATTGTCCCGGTTCGAGAAGTTGTTTGATGGATCGATGTTTGTCCAACCGTCAGCGTCGGGCAGGAGGTCAGCGTCCCTCTCCGTTGCGACAGACGTACCCAACCAGGCATCGGCGTACGGGTAGCGGTGCAGCGGTCCGTACGGTGCGCCCAGGCCGGGATCGTAGACGGTGGGATAACTGGCGTTCACCGTGGGTGGGCCGGTGTACGCCGTCATGGCCACGCCGTAGTGGTTGCTCGAGTCGGGCGCGTCCCCAGGTCGCCCATGGGTGTGCCGCCGTAGTTCCACAGTGGCCACCACCACCAGCCGCGTGAGGGCCACCACCACCAACTGCGCCACCACCACCAGCGCCACCAGGGCCGCCACCAGCCCCACCAGACCCAGTTGATGCCCCACCACCAGGGGCGCAGACTCCACCAGCAGTGCCACCACCAGGGCCACCACCAGCCGCCCCACCACCAGGGCCACCAGTACCAACCGGTCCACCAGTACCAGGATCCCCACCACCAGGTGCCCCACCACCAGGCACGCCAGGGCCACCACCAGGGCCACCAGAACTGACCACCCCACCAGGGCCACCAGCCCCAGCTAAACCACCAGGGCCACCAGAAGCCGCCCCACCACCAGGGCCACCACCACCAGCCCCAGCCTAACCACCAGGGGAACAGCCAGCCGCCCCAGCTGACCCACCACCAGGGCCACCAGAAGCCGCCCCACCACCAGGGCCACCACCAGCGCCACCACCAGCCGCACCACCAGGTCCATTTGAACGGCCAGTCCCACCACCAGTGCCACCAGCCGCGCCATTTGAACCACCACCACGGCCACCACCAGCCGCCCCACCACCAGGGCCACCACCACCAGCCCCAGCCAAACCACCAGGGCCACCACCACCAGTGGAAGTTCCACCACCACCAGGTCCAGCCGAAGTGGCCCCACCAGCCGAACCAATAGCCGCCCCACCACCAGCGCCACTGCCACCACCACCAGCCGCCCCACCACGGGTTGGCCGGCCACCACCAGCGCCACCACCACCAGCGCAGACCGAACCAGCCCCACGGCCCGTACCACCAGCCCCACCAATGGTAGGGGTAATACGTCCACAGGCCGGTCGTCCACCACCAGGGTGCCAGAACCACCACTGCTCACCGGTGGGATCGGTATAGGTCGCCGGGTTGTTGCCGACGTAGGCGTAGAGCGGCATCACCGACCACAGCCCAGCGGGTTCTGCCAGCAGGCCGAACACGCCGCCAGGATCACTCCCTGGTAGATCGGGTCGGTTTGCAGGAAGCGTCCGTCGGCCGGGTCGTAGGTGCGCGTACGAAACTCGTACAGGCCGCTCAGGGGATCGAGCCGCCGACCCGCGAACAGAATGTCGTTCGGCAGGCCGGTTACCTGAGTGAAGATCTTGCCAAAGGCCTCGTATTCGTAGTCGTTGACCGCGGCGCTCGCCTGATCGATGATCTGGCGGGTCGGCAGGGCATCGCGCAGGTAGAAGTGGACCGTGTTGGCGGTCGGGTCGATGCGTGCGACCTGCGCGTCGATTTCTTGACCGAACAGGTAGGTCGCTTTGAGCACGGGCGTCAACGTCGCACTGCTGTACTCCGCCACCACGTTCGGCCCATCGTACAGGTAACCGGTGCAGGCGCCGGGCGCCGGACCGCAGGCCAGGACCTGGTTGCCCAACGCATCGTAGCTGTAGGTGCGGGTTTGGGACGTCAGCGCGTTCGTGTAGACCGCCTGCTGATCGGCGCCGGTGTAGGCGAACTGCTCCCCCAGGGGCGTCCCCGACACAGCCTGCCGCTGCACCAGTCGACCCATGGGATCGTACATGTGGGCAACGATCTGGGATGGCGGACCGCCGCCGGCAGCGAAGTGCATTTCCTGCGCCGTCTGATGCGCACCGTCGTAGGTGGTCACGGTGCGGGGACAGGTCACGTTGGGGATACACCCGCCCACGCTGCGGTCTTCGCGCTGCACGGTTGCCCACGTTGTCGTACTGGTACCAGTAGTCGTACGATGGCGGACCGGGGGCGAGATCGGCTGACGCGTCGCGTACCAGACGGTTGAAACTGTCGTACGTATACTGGATGTATTGCTGCTGGGTTCCGTTGCCTTCGCGGATCTGCTCCGATAGCCGGTTACCGTTGACGTCGTAAGTGTAGGCAAAACGCGAGATCTCGTTCGTGCAGCCCGCGTCGGCGCAGTTGCGAATCTGCGTGACCCGTCCCGCCGCGTCGTAGGTGTGGTAGACGAACGCGGCCGGGGTCACCCTTTCTTCAGCAGCGATTGCGTCTCACGCCCTTCGGCATCGTAGGTTTTTCCTGCGTGGTCACCAGGGCGCCGGCGTTATCGGTGCGCGTCGCTTTGCTCAGACGGTTATTGGCGTCCCAGACCTGCACGACCTGGGCCGGCGTCGAGAGACCCGGCAGGCTGTAGGTCTTCTGAACCGGGTTGCCAACCGCGTCGTACTGATAGCCAATCACCGCATTCAACGCCGGCGCCACCTGGATCGAGGTTTGAACGATCTGATTGCGCGTCGTAGGTGAAGGAGGTCTTGGCAATGATCGCGCCACCGGAACTGCGACTCGTCGCTTCGGTGACGTTGCCGGCCGCGTCGTACACCTGCGTGTCGTAACTGCCGCCCGGGTAATCGGTGCGTACGATCCGGTTCATACTGTCGTAAGTGTACTGGATGGCCGTGGCGTTGGGCAGCAGTTTGGCCGTCAGATTGCCCAACAGGTCGTACTGGTAAGCGGTGACGCGCCCCAGAGGGTCGGTCGTGCTGCTCAGGCGACCCAGATCGTCGTAGGCGTAGAGCCACGTCTGGCCGTTGGCGTCGACCATACTGGTGCGGTGACCACTGGTGTCGTAGCTATAGCTGGTGACGGTGGACCTTCGTGGACCTGTGAGACGCGACCGAGTGGATCGAGCGTCAGGTCGATTCGCCCGCCGCTCGGCGCCACCATCGCCGTTTGTTTGCCGGCCGGCGAATATTCGATCTGGGTTGTCTCACCAGCGCCGTTGGTGACGGCCACCAGGCGCCCCTGAGGGTCGTACACGAACTGCGTGGTCTGGCCGGTGGCATTGACCACGCTTGTGGTGCGGCCCACAGCATCGCGTAACATCTGCGTCGTGCCACCCAGGGGGTCGGTGACGGCGCTCATGCGGTTGTTGTGGTCGTACATGAAGCTGGTCGTGTTGCCGCGTGCGTTGGTCAGGGCCACCACGTTACCCACGGCGTCGTAGCCGTAGCTGGTTGTGTGCCCGAGGGCGTTGGTCTCGGAGAGCTTATGGCCGGCCGCGTCGTATGTGAACGTTTCCGTGCGGCTCAGCGGATCGGTAACGCTTAGCAGGTTGCCCGCCACGTCGTATTCGTACACTGTAGACGGGCCGGCGGCCGTTGCCACCTGTGTCACCCGCCCGATGCGGTCCAAGGTGAAGGTCGTGGTGACACCCAGCGTATTCGTCACCGTGCGCGTATTGGCCGGATCGTCGTACGCGATCTGGGTGGTCTGGCCGAGCGGGCCTGCACCTTGACGACACGGTCCTGTGCGTCGTAGGTGACCTGCGTCACCTTGCCGCCGGGGTCGGTCGTCTGCACGAGGCGGTTGGCGCCATCGTACTGGTACGTGGTCAGATTGCCCATGGCATCCTTGGCCGACGTCTTGTTGCCCCGCGCATCGTAGGTGTACTCGGTCATCGCCTCGTCGGGGTCGGTCACACGCAGCAGGTTGCCGATGACATCGTAGACCATGAGGGTCGTTGCACTACCCGGGCGATGATCTTCACCTGCCGATCGAATGGGTCGTACTCGAACGTCGTGACCTGGCCGAGCGGGTCGATTTCCCCACTTTGCGGTTGGCCCGTCGTACATCATCATGGTTGTACTGCCCGCCGGGTTCGTGGTTTGGGTCAGGTTACCCAATGCGTCGTACCCGTTGTGCGAAGTACGCCCCAGGGCATCGGTGATGTGTAGCGGCTGCCCGTGCGTTGTTGACGAAGGTGGTCACCTGGCCCAGTGGGTCGATCGACTGCTGGAGTTGGCAGGTAGTCGGGTTGTAGACGTTCTGGGTGACTGCCCCCATCGCGTCGGTGATCGACACCTGGTTGTTGCAGGCGTCGTACGTGACGACAGTTTGCAGCCGGGTGGGAACCGCCGGGTCGGGGTGGGCGCTGGCGATGCGCACCAGGTTGCCGCGGCTGTCGTACTCGTAGTCGTTGCCTTCACCGCCACCGAGGTGCGCCAGGTTGCCGTGGGTGTCGCGTGCATAGGCAATCGCCATGCCGGTTGCCAGCTGCGTGACCTGTGTCACCTGGCTGTTGGTGGGGTTGAACTGCACCTGCGTGCCACGGCCCAGCGGGTCGGTGACCAACGTATCGCCGGGCAGGTAGGCGTAGGTCTGTGGTGTGACGACAGCGGGGCGTTGCAGTGTGATCACACGCGACATACCATCGTAGGTGTAGTTGGTCGATCCGCCATTGGCATCGGTATCGGTCACCAGCAGGCTACTTGGGTCGTAGGTGTAGGCATGCCACGGCTGACCGTAGCGCTGCACCTGGGTCAGGTTATTGCCCCCGTCGTAGGTGTACAGCACCTGGCGACCGGTATGATCCTGCGCGCTGGATTGTGCCGTTGGGGTTGTAGGCAAACAAGAGCTGCATACCCGACGTGCTCTGCGCGCTGTCGAGGCGACCTGGTTCAGCGCGTAGTTGAGTTGGTAGCCGTTGCCACTGCGGTCGTTCACGCGCCAGGAACCCAGGCGCCACGGGGCTATCGAGTGGCCGGAACTGGTAGATCAGGCCATCACGCATGCGCAGTTGTGGCCCAGCCGGGTCGCGCACCAGACGGCTGTAGACGCCGGAGGCGTTGTAGCCGGTCCACCACGAATTGGCCAGGTCGACGTCGGCGCACGAACGATCAAAGGCGGCCGTCACCCGTCCGATATCGACGCTGTCGATGTCGTTGTCCTGGTCGACGTCGAAAAAGACGTCGAAGAACGAATCACCGATCGGTGGGGTACGCCAATGTTCGGCCGTTAGCTGGATGTCGACGATATCGATGGTTTACCCGAACGGTTGACGTCCACCGGGCAGGTCAGGGGTAATCGATTGTCTCGCCGTCACCTTTGTGCAGGCGCAGGGCGCCCAGGCTGAGTGGCTCCAGATAGACGTTGAGGTTGTGTGTCCACTTGCGCCCAAGCGGAGTGATGCCCGGCCCGGCCTGGCTGTTATAGACGATTTGCAGGCCGAAGGTTGGTCCGACGCCCTGAAACTGGAAGTGAGCGTCACTGAGCAGGACGTTGCCGTTGGTCGTGTTGACGCCGTCCAGCATGTGAACGGGTATGTCCGCCGGGTTACCGTTTTCGGCGCCACCCATTCCGGCCCGTTACGACCCGGTGGTGGCAGGAGGGTTGGGGTTGCGGGTGCCTCTTCAGACACCTGGGCTGGGGACATCGCCTGCGCGATTGGCATACAGGCCAGTGTGGCAATGACAAACAACGACAGGGCGACGTAGAACCGGTGCTTGGCGCGACATGTGCTTCCTCCTTTCGCCAGACGCAGCAAGCATGGACAAGTCGGACCCGGTTGGGAAAACCGCAGACTCTGAGCCTATCCGAATAACCCAGCCTACATGCCAGAATGTCGCCATTTGGCGGTTATTCGGATCAGCTCTTATGCGCCAATTGCGAAGAGGGTTCGACAGAGAAGAGCACAGTCAAGCAGTTTGGAGGTGGCATCGCCCACAAACTGCCAGGTCACGCAAGTTTTCCCAACACCAGAACAAGCGGGGTTGATCGAAGGTAGTGCAACTGTGCACTTAATGACGTGACGCGCTGCGACAATGTTACAGGAGATCGGTTGGGGACGATGGGTCATTCGGAAGGCCCTGAGTCGCCAACTCTTCAGGGAGTTGGCATCTCAGGGCCGTGCTTTTGGGCAAGGACTCAACCGGCGAGAGCCTATTGCGTCTGCAAGATCTGATTGATGACCTGCTGGAAGGCTTCCAAGGGCTGGGCGCCTACGAGCCGCTGTCCATTGATGAAGAAGGTGGGTGTGCCCGTCACGCCAGCGGCGCTGCCTTCCTGCGTATCGCTCTGTACGCGGGCCAGCGTCTCGTTGTTGGTCAGGCATGGTTCGAACTTGGCCATGTCCAGCTTCGNCTCCTTGGCCATGTCGAGCAGCTTGTCCTGGTTGAACGCGCNCTGGTTTTCGCCATTCTGCCGCGCAAACAGCAGGTCGTGGAAATCCCAGAAGCGGCCCTGGTCAGCCGCGCATTCGGAAGCCTGGGCGGCCCAGATCGATTCCTGGCCCAGGAAGGCGGAGTGCATGTACACGAAATTGACTTTGCCCGTATCCACGTACTGCTTGAAGATTTCCGGCTTCACGAGCCGGTCGAAACGTCCGCAGAACGGTCATTGGAAGTCGCTGAACTCGATGATCGTGACTGGGGCATCGGGGCTACCGATCCGATTGGCNNCGCGCAGGTTGAACCTGCTGACATCGACCACGGCCGGCGTGGGTGTGGCTGCGCTCTCGGCCGCCGCCGGCCCACCGGCCTGCAAGGTCGCGATGGCGTCCAGCGTTCCNNGGCGTGCGGCCTCACGCATGGCTACCGCGTCGACGGTGGGCGTGGGCGTGGTCATGAGCCGCGCCACGATGACAAAACCCAAGACGCCAGCCACTACACCCAACAGGAACAGGGCGATACCGGTCCAACTGCGGCTGCCACGCGGCGTAGCAGGCTCGGAAGCTGTGGGCGTGACGTGTGGGGGCGCCTCAGCAGCCTCGGCACTCAAAGGTGATGGAACGGTCTCTTTGATCTCATCCATTGAGTGGTGTGTCCTCCTTTCGTAATCTTACTGAAGATGACTTACAGGGCGAAGGGATTATAGCCAGCCGGCGATGCCTGTCAAGCAGGGCGCCAACAAAACCCACACCTCACCCGTAAAGAACGCATCAGGGATCGATCGCCCCGTGGTCACGGGCGCTGGCCTCGCGCCAACAGCATTTCCTTGCGGGTCAGGCCCCAGCGGTACCCGGCCAGCCGGCCTGAACGGGCCACGACACGGTGGCATGGGATGGCCACGGCGATCGTATTGGCCGCGCAGGCGCTGGCCACCGCGCGGCTGGCCCGCGGGTTGCCGAGACGCGTGGCCGCTCGGTGTAACTGATCGTGCAGCCGGCGGGGATCGCGCAGCGCCGCCCATACCCGCTGTTGGTAGGCTGTCCCCGGATGTCCAGCGGCAGGTCGGCCCCGCTGCGGCGCCTCCAGGAAGGCCAGCACGGCGTGCATCCAGTCGGCCATGGCGACGTCATCCGCCCGCAGGACCGTCGCGGGAAGCGTTGCCGCAAATACTCCACCAGAGCCTCGCGGCTGTCGCCCAGTTCGATGGCGCAGATGCCCCGATCACTGGCCGCTACCAAGACCCACCCCAGGTACGACGGTGCAACGGCGTAACGGATCGCGTCAGCCGGTTCCTCACGACGATGGCTGTCAGGTTGCATAACAAACTCCCCGGCCCTACGGCGCCACGGCCGCCTGGCAGTCGGTCGGAGAGAGCTGGTTCGCGTGAACGCAGCCCCAACATGCTGTGCCACGGCCACTGTCGGCCACTACATGTTGTGCCGCACCTGCTTGCAAGGTGGTCTCTCCGACAAACTGCTGGGCGGACCGTTTACCGCCGTGACGGCCCATGCGGCAGGCAAACGTCATACGAATGAACGGCGTGATCATGGCGGGGCGAGGCGCTCGGCGAGTTCCTGAGCGCCGCGGCGGTCGGTGACGGCGAGTACGTCGTCATCGACCTGGAAGGTGGTAATGCCNNGCGGCACGATGACTTCGCCGTTGCGCACGATCGCGGCGATGACGCAGTGCTCGGGCAGCTGCATGTCTTTGATCTCGACCCCCAGCGCACGCGACCGTGGCTGAATACGCTGTTCGACGACCGCATAGGTGCCGAGACGTAACTTGAGCAGGGTGGTCATGTCACCCAGTGACATCTCTTCCTGGATCAGGCCGGCCAAAATGTCGGCCTGACTGACCGTCACGTCGACGTGGAACGTTTCATCGAACAACCAGGCCGCACGCGGGTTGTTGACCCGCGCGATGGTGCGCGGTACTTTGTAGCGGTCACGCGCCAGGTAACAGAGCGCCAGATTATCGGCATCGTTGTTCGTCACCGCGGCCATCACGTCGGCGCGCTCGATACCTACAAATTCGAGGAACTTGGGTTCGGTCGCCTGCCCCTCGAAGATGACCTCGGTCGGCGNCTCGTGGTGAATACGGGCGAGAATATCCTTACGATCATCGATCAGGTGCACATCATGGTTCTGTGCAAGCAGGAGAGAGGCGAGTTGGGTACCTGTACGACCGCCTCCGGCAATAATGACCAGCATACTTCTTGACCTCTACTTTCCGTGCAGCCGTTTGCGGATCGCCTCGATCCCTTCCTGGGTCGCACTCACGTGCACAATGTCGCCCGTCGCCAATCGCGTCTCGGGCGCCGGTAGNNCGGCCCGACCCGCATGCGTCACCGAGATGATNNCACACTCACGCGGTTCGGCCAGGTCTTGGACGGGCCGCCCCGCCCAGGCTGCCGGGACATGCACTTCGTAGACCTCGACCTCGCCGTTGCCGGCCGAGAAGACGGTGGGCATGGCGCCTGGTTCGAGCAGTTCTTCGATGCGCTGCGCACCCCAACTGCTGGAATTGACGACCTGCAGCCCAAAGGCTTCGTGCATCGGCCGCCAGCGCGGCTCATAATTGCGCACCACGACGTGGGGCACCTTGTAGACGGTACTGGCCACGTGCCCCACGACCGCATTGAGCGAGTCGGNGCTGGTCACAGCGGCGACGGCCGTGGCCTGACCGATGCCCATGCGGTGCATCATATTGGTCGTCAAAACGTCCCCTTCGAGCATACGACCGCGAAAGTTGGGCGGCAGGTTTTGGAAGGCTAACGGATCCTGGTCAACCACCGTGACGGTGTACCCTCTACCGAACAGCCGGGCGGCCAGCTCCGCACCCATACGGCCACAGCCCACGACAATAGCATTCATGACCCTTCCTTAACTCCATTGTCAAGCACCCGGCGCCGGGCCGGGTAATCGCTTACGAATGTAACTGCTCAGCCAGTTGTTCAGAAACCGGGTTTTTACTTACGAACGATAGATCGGCGTGGCGACCACGGTCGCCGCCGTGATTATACACCTGAGAGGCAGGAACACCTAACCTATGCCCCCACCTGCAATTCCCAATTCATCCACCCTGCTAACCCCGACTTACCCGCGGCGCACGGCCGCCCCCGATCAACCGGCGCCACTGGCGCCCCCGCCGGCCGCACCCGAACCCGCCCCGGCGGCGGCGCCGCTGTCCGTGGCCGATTGGGTTGCCGCTATCAGGGCGACGAGGACAGCAATTTCACTGCCATCGCTGCCGGCTGGCACTTGAACCAGGCCGGCGCCCGCGTGACGCCCTGCTCCTTGAAAAACTTGACCCACGGTTCGACCAGGCCAAAGCTCGCGGTATAGGGCAGAAACGGCTCAAAACCGCCAGCGGCGCCTCCACCTTGCGNCTTGATGACCGCGCGAAGGTAGGCGAAAAACCCTTGCCNACTCCTGCTGCGCCACGCGCCCGTCGCCGACAGCCGGCTGGTGCGGGCTGCCAGAATGAATGCGACGACGCCCAGCGCGGCCAGCGCCAACGCCACGAAGACGGGAGGCCACACACCCGCACTGAAGGTAGTGACCGCCAGCAGCAGGAAGACCACCGCGCCGACCAATAACAGCACTGTGCCCAATATCTGAAGGCGGCGCCGATGCTGCTGGCCAGCCGGGTCGAGGTAGCCGGCCAGCAGCAGTTCAGTGTGCAGTGGCTCTTGGAAGCGTTTCCACCCTTTGTCGAGACGGGCGCGCAGGTCCGACAGGCGTACGACGGGCTGCCACCCCTCCCGGCCGGTGAACAGGACTTCTAACAGGCCACGTTCGTGTGGGCGGAGGTCCGCGGGCTGCTCGAGCAGACGGATTTCGAATCACGCCCGGTACCACTTCTTTTCGGCCAATTCGGCAATGCACAACACCTCGCGGCGGGCCAGGTCGAACAGGGCCCCAGNCGCGTGTGACCGTGTATCGCCCCCGTGCAGCAGCGNCGCGGCCAGCGCCGGCGGCAGATCGGCGGGTGGGGCCGTGATGAGGCCAGNTACGCTGACGTGTCCGGCCGNGTGGCGGCGGGGGCGGGTGTGCCAGAGCAGCAGAAGCACCGATCCGGCCACGAAGATCAGGGCACTCAGCCCCAGCCACTGCGGCACGGTGTTCAGCACCCGCTGCTGCTGCGTCTGCCAGCGCGGCGGCTCCTGGATGATACTGCCGGGCACAAAGGGCAGGCTCAGGGTGAGAAACTGGTTGGGCGCCAGGTCGTGCGCGGTGATGCGCACCTGGCCCGCGCCGTGGTCGATCGTGGCCACACCGCCCTCAACCCGCGGCGNCGCCACCAGGCCTGCCCCGCTGGGATAGGTTACGGTGATCGTGGTCGCGGCGATGGGGTACTCGTGCGCCTCAGGCAGGGCCTGCCAGGTCAGCACGTCGGCGGCCGCCGTCTGCTGCACCGCCCCGGTCACCAGGTAGGTCAGCCCGAAGGTGGCGCGTGTATCACGCGTCGGCACGAACCGCCAGATGACCTCGATCGGGTCGCGCCCCTGCACGTCCAGTTCACCCGGCTCGATGCCCCCGGCATACGNCAGGCCATCCAGCGTGCCCTCCAGGACGGTGACGCTGTCGGTCTTGGCCGTGGGCAGGTGACGAAAGACGTACGTGAACGGCCCACCCTGGAAGTCGAGCGCCAGCGTTTCTGTGACCAGCAGCGAACCGTCCTCCTGAATGGCGATGGTCACGTCGAACCGTTCCGCCGTGTAACTCCGTTCGCTCTGGGCCGCGGCCGGTGTGGCCAACAGGCAGAATACGGCCACGATCAGCAGTGTAACTCGAACCATGAAGCCTCCTTGGCGTGCCAGCGAACGCCGCGCTCGGATGGGCACGCCGTGCGGTGCTTTCACCGCTCTCACCCGGCGACCTGGCGTGTGCGGATCAGGCATAGACCGCCGGATTGGCGCAGTGGGGCAGGCGTTGGCCGGCGAGGCCGGCCAGCAGGTTGGTGCACGCCAGTTCGGCCATGCGCCGGCGNNTGCCGTGGGTGGCCGAACCGATGTGGGGCAGGACCAGGCAGTTGGGCGGCTGGTAGAGCGCGTGGTCGGGCGGCAGCGGCTCGGGGTCGGTGACGTCGAGGGCCGCGCCGCCGATCCAGCCTTCACGCAGGGCCTGCACCAGGGCTTCGGTAACCACCACCGGCCCGCGTGCGGTGTTGATCAGAATGGCGTGGGGCGGCATTACACGCAACGCCGCCGCATCGATCAGCCCGCGTGTCTGCGGCGTGAGCGGTACGTGCAGGCTGACAAAATCGCTCGTGTGCAGCAGCTCGCCCAGCGGCAGGTAGGCGGCATCGAACCCGTCCACCGCACCACTGGGCGGTGTGGCGGCGGGCTGACGGCCCGTATAGACAAGCCGCAGGCCGAAGGCGGCCGCCCGTCGGGCCACGGCGCNGCCAATACGACCCAGGCCCACGATGCCCAGGGTGGCGCCAGACAGGTCGCGGCCGAGCCAGTCGGTGGGCGACCAGAGGCCCCAGCGCCCCGCGCGTCGGCCGCGGCCTCTGGCAGGCGACGCGCCCGCCAGCAGCAGGGCCATGGCCAGGTCGGCCGTAGCATCGGTCAGAACGCCGGGCGTGTGGCCCACGGGGATGCCGCGCCGGGTGCAGGCCGCCAAATCGATATTGTCGACGCCCACCGCGAAGTTGCTCACCACGCGCAGGTGAGNGGCCTGGGCCAACAACGCCTCATCGATGCGCACGTTCAGCGAGGTGAGCAGCCCGGCGGCTGTGGGCAGGTGCGGCGCCAGCTCAGNGGCCAATCCAACCCCAGCGGTGGNGCCGCTGACCCACTCACAGCGACCATGCAGTGGGGCCAGCCAGTCAGCGGGCAGCGCATGGGTAACCAGCACGAGTGGCGGAATCATGTGTGAACTTATCCTTCGAACAAACTCTCAAACTGGCCTTGGGCTGGTGAAATATACCACGAGTACGGGCGGATGGCAATTAGGCATTGGCTTTTGCCTTTACTGGCAGGTGCGTGTAGAATGGTGTTATTGTTCCTCGCATCTTGTAACGTTTCACCGCAGCCTTGTCGAGGCGCGGCTTCTGTCTGTCATCACCACAACTGGAGGAGAACACATGTCGAAACGTTCCGTTCTGTCACTGGCACTCATCATGCTGCTCACGCTGGGTCTGTTGGGCGCTTGCGCCTTCGGCCACGCCGACCACAGCCCCGCATCCCAAAGCTCCACAAAACTGAAGGTCTTTGGCGCGTTTGCCACCCCGATCGAAGAGCCGTGGGACGGCGTGATCCACGCGGCCTTGCAGAAGGCCCAGCAAGAGGGTAAGATCGATTATTCCTACACGGAAGACATCGGCTATTCGGGCGATATGGAACGCGTCCTGCGTGAAACGGCCGAGCAGCAGAAGCCGAACGTGATCTTTGGTGATGCGTTTGGCAACGAAGAGGCGGTGCGCCGCGTGGCGGCCGATTACCCCAATATTGCGTTCGTGTTTGGCTCAGGCCTGGGGCCGGCCGACCCCAATTTTTCGGTCTTCGACAACTGGATCCATGAGCCAGCCTATCTCTCCGGTATGCTGGCCGGTGGGCTGACCAGGTCCAACACGATTGGTATCGTGGGCGGCTACCCCGTGCCCGAGGTCAACCGCTTGGCCAACGCGTTCATCATGGGCGCCAAAGAGGTCAACCCCAAGGCCAAGGTTCTGGTGACCTTCATCAACAGCTGGTTCGATCCGGCGGCCGCCAAAGAAGCGGCGCTGGCCCAGGTCGATGCCGGCGCGGACGTGCTCTACGCCGAACGTTTTGGCGTGATCGAAGCGGCCAAGGATAAGGGCCTCTTTGCCATCGGTAACATGAGCGATCAAAATGAACTGGCGCCGGACCTGGTCGTCACCAGTCCGGTGTGGAACATGACCCCGACGGTCGAGTATGTTCTGAAGCAGGTAGCCAGCGGCGCCTACACGGCGCAGGATCTCAAGGACTTCAGCATGGCTGCCAAGGGCGGGGCCAGCCTGGCCCCGTTCCATGCCACCGAGAGTAAGATNCCCGCCGATCTGCTGGCCAAAGTCAAAGAGCGGACGACCCAGATCATGAATGGCCTCTTCCGCGTCGATATCGACGAAGCACAGCCCCAGGCGGTCAACTGACGGCATAGCCTGGAGCGACCGGTTCAGCCGCCGCTCCAGGCTATTTCTTTTCTCCAGGACAACGCCCATCCATGAATGCCGTCCAGATGCAGGGAATCACCAAACAATTCGGCGCGCTGGTCGCTAACGATCGCATCGACTTCGAGCTGCGCGGTGAGATTCACGCGCTGTTGGGGGAAAATGGCGCCGGCAAAACGACGCTGATGCGTATTCTGTACGGCCTCTACCGGGCTGACGCCGGCCAGATCCGNGTCGACGATCACGAAGTGCACATCCACACGCCGCGTGATNNTGGGCACGGCATTGGCATGGTCACCCAGCACTTTACCCTGGTGCCGACGCTGACCGTTGCCGAGAACGTGGTGCTCGGCTCGGTGCCCGGCCTGCGCTTCGACCCACGGATGGCGGCGCGCCAGGTAAACGATGCCATGGAACGTTTCGGGGTGGAACTCAAACCGCACGCGCTGGTGCGGCACCTCAGCGTTGGCGAGCGGCAACGCGTCGAAATCTTCAAGGCGCTCTATCGTAAGGCCAACGTCCTGATTCTCGATGAGCCGACCGCGGTCNNCCTGGTGCCGCAGGAAGTGGATAGCCTGATCGACTCGTTGCAGCGCCTGCAAACCCAGGGGTTGTCGGTCATCTTTATCAGCCACAAACTCAACGAAGTGATGGCCATGTGCGACCGGGTGACGGTGTTACGCGACGGCAAGGCGATCGGCACGGTGGCCAAAGCCGACACCTCACCCGCCCAACTGGCCGGGATGATGGTTGGCCGGGCCACGTTTGGCGTGTCGCGCGGGTTGCCCAGGCCGCGCCGGCGNCCCGCTGCGCCGGTTCTGCTGCAGATCGACAACGTCCAGGCAACTGACAANAAAGGGCTGCCGGCGCTCAGGGGGATTTCACTGACAGTGCGGGCCGGCGAGGTGCTGGGGATTGCCGGCGTCTCGGGCAACGGCCAGAGCGAGCTGTCGCAAGTGCTCGCCGGCACACTCAAACCGGCTGCGGGGCGCATTGCGGTCGCCGGGCAGGGCCTGGCCGGCGCCACCCCGGCGCAGTTTACGGCGGCGGGCGTGGGACGCATCCCGGAGGGCCGCCACGCGGGTGTGGTGGGCGAGCTGAGCGTCGCCGAGAACCTGGCCCTGGAAAATCTGGGCGAGTTCATGCAGCGCGGTATCCTCGACCGGCGGCGCATCCAGGAGCACGCGCAGCGCCTGATTGGCGAATACCAGATCAAAGCCGCGCCGGGCGACCGCACACGTGGCCTGTCGGGCGGCAATATGCAGAAAGTGATCCTGGCGCGCACGCTGTCGCGCCAGCCAAAGGTGGTCGTGGCTGCCCAACCCACCCGTGGGCTGGACGTCGGCGCCACCGATTACGTGCGCGGCAAGTTGCTCGAGCAGCGGCGCGCNGCGGCGGTCCTGCTGCTGTCGGAGGACCTGGACGAAATCCGCGCNCTCTCCGATCGTATCGCCGTGATCTACGAGGGGCAGATCGTCGGCACATTCACCGCCCATGACGTCGACGTGGAGACACTCGGCCTGTACATGTCGGGCGCCAGCAGGAGGCAGGATGTTCGGACTGAAGATTGAGCGCGTACAGGGCCGGCCTGGATGCGCTCCCTGATTCCCCTGTTCGCCGTCGTGGTCACGTTCATCCTGACCTCGGCGTTGGTGTTGCTGGCCGGCGCCAATCCGTTCGAGGCCTTTTATTATTTTCTGATCGCCCCCTCTCCAACCGGGTGAGCGCACTGGAGGTGTTGGTCAAGGCTACACCGCTGCTGCTGACCGGCACGGCAGTGGCGTTTGCCTTTTCCGGCGGCTTCTGGAACATCGGCGCCGAGGGCCAGCTGTACGCCGGCGCGATTGCGGCGGCCGGCGTCGGCACGCTGGTGGGCGGTGTTCCCCGCTCCTGGCCGTGCCCCTGATCCTGGTGGCTGGATTCGTGGCCGGCACGCTGTGGATGCTTGTGCCGGCGCTCCTGAAAGTGCGCCTGGCCGTCGATGAAGTGGTGACGACCCTGCTGCTCAACGCGGTGATCCTCTTTGTGGTCAGCTACCTGCTGAACGGCCCTGGCGCGATCCCGTGTCGGGCTGGCCACAATCCCCGCAGATCGCCGATAGCGCCGTGCTGTTCAAGCTCATCCCGCGCTCACGTGTGCATTTCGGCCTCATCGTGGCCATTGCTACCCTGGTCACCGTCTGGTTCGTGATGGCGCGCACGGGGTTGGGCCTCAAGATGCGCGCGTGGGCCTCGGGCAGGATGCGGCGCGGTTTGCCGGCGTCGATGTGCGGCGCATCATGCTCACCGCGGCCCTGGTCAGTGGCGGGATTGCCGGCCTGGCGGGGTCAGTGAGGTGGCGGGCATTCACTTTCACCTGATCGACGGCATTTCGCCTGGTTACGGCTACACCGGGATCATCATCGCCACGCTGGCCGGTCTGAACCCCTTCGGCGTGGCGCTGGCTGCGCTGTTCATTGGTTTGATCGATACCGGTGCGCAAACGGTGAGCCGCGCGCTGGGCGTGCCGGCCTATTTGGGTGACGTCGTGCAGGCTACGCTGCTCCTGGTGGCCCTGGCGATGCTGGTCTTGCAGAACTACCGTATCCGTCGCGTGCGCGCCCTGCCCCAGGAGGAGTAGATGGACACTTTTTGATCGGGCTGGCGGCGGCAACCCTGCGGGTGGCCACGCCGTTGATCTTTGGTACCCTGGGTGAGTTGTTCTGCGAGCGGGCCGGGGTGCTCAACCTGGGTATCGAAGGCACGATGTTCTTCGGCGCCTTCGTCGGCTTCGTGGTCGCCAGCGTGAGCGGGTCACTGTGGCTGGGCGTGGTGGCCGCGATGGTCGCCGGCGTCGCCGCCGGTTTGCTCATGTCGCTGTTGGCGGTGCGCCTGGGCGTCAACCAGCACGTGTCGGGGTTGGGCATCACCCTGCTGCTGACCGGATTGTCGCTCTTTGGCTTTCGCCTGGTGTTTGGTGAGCCGCGGGTGCCGCCGTCGATCAAGCCGCTGCCGGTGCTGGCGCCGCTGGGCGATCTGCCGATCCTGGGCGATCACGCAGCAGTATGCGCTNNGACGTACATCGCCCTGCTATTGGTGCCGGCCGTGTGGTGGGTGCTGTACCGCAGCCGGTTCGGCCTGAATATGCGCNNGGTGGGCGAGAACCCGGAGGCGGCCGACGCGGCCGGCGTCAACGTTTTTCGCACGCGCTACCTGGCGCTGGCCTTGGGTGGGGCGCTGATGGGGCTGGCCGGTGCTTTCCTGTCGCTGGCGCAGCTCGGCNNGTTCACCTACGGCATCATCGCCGGTCGCGGCTGGGTGTGCATTGCGCTGATCATCTTTGGCAACTGGGAGCCGGTCAAGGTGCTGCTGGGTGCGCTGCTCTTTGGCGGCGTTTCGGCCCTGNNGTTGCGTTTGCAGATGACCGGGCTGCGGCTGCCGTACGAGATCTTNTTAGCCCTGCCCTACATCGTCACCATTATTGCGCTGACCATCGCCGGGCGCAACGCATCGTACCCGGCCGCGCTGCTCAAACCGTACCGCCGGGAGTGAGGGTCACCGTTTCGTGTTTGGCGGGCATCGATGGTACAATCATGCACAATTCGCCTGTAATGGTAACTGCTCAGCCAGCCGTTCAGAAACCGGGTTTTTCTCGTGCGAGCATAGTTTTCGCCTGTACAACGGCCTTTCATCGCGCGATGACCCTGGTTTGTGAGACAAAAACCCGGTTTCTTTGAGTCAGCCTGAGTGGTTACCTGTAATGAGCATATCCCGTTTTGTGAGTGGAGGAGATTAGATGGCTTACGATAAGATTGTGGTTCCGCAGAACGGCGAGCGCATCACCGTGCGCGAAGGCAGCCTGCACGTGCCGGACCACCCGATTCTGCTGTACGTCGAAGGGGATGGTATTGGCCCGGACATCACGCATGCCTCGATGCGGATTTGGGACGCCGCCGTGCAGAAGGCGTACGGCGGCCAGCGTAAGGTGGCCTGGGCGGAGATCTACGCCGGCGAAAAGGCCAACGCCCTGTACGGCACCTACTTCCCGGATGAAACCCTGGACGCGATTCGTGAATTCTACGTGGGCATCAAGGGGCCGCTGACGACGCCGGTGGGCGGCGGCTTCCGCAGCCTGAACGTCGCGCTGCGCCAGGAGCCGACCTGTACGTGCGTGCGGCCCGTGCGTTGGTTCCCCAATGTTCCCAGCCCACTGCGCNNGCCGGAGAAGGTCGATGTCGTGATCTTCCGCGAAAACACCGAAGACGTCTACGCGGGCATCGAATACATGGCGGGCACGCCGGAGAACGAAAAGCTGGCCCGCTTCTTGCGTGAAGAGATGGGGCGCTTCTTCNNAGAAGGCGCGGGCCTGGGCATCAAGCCGATCAGCGCGTTTGGCACCAAACGCCTGGTTCGTAAAGCCATCCAGTACGCCATCGACAACCAGCGCAAGAGCGTCACCTTCGTGCACAAGGGCAATATCCAGAAGTTCACCGANGGGGCGTTCCGCAACTGGGGCTATGAGGTGGCGGCGCAGGAGTTCGCTGACTTCACCATCACCGAGGACGCGCTGTGGAAAGAGCCGCACAACGGCCGAGTCCCGCCGGGCAAAATCGTGGTGAAGGACCGCATTGCCGACATCATGTTCCAGATGATGCTGCTGCGNCCCGACGAATTCGACGTCATTGCCACGCCAAACCTCAATGGCGATTACCTCTCCGATGCAGTCGCCGCCGAAGTGGGGGTGGGTATTGCACCGGGCAGCAATATCGGTGACTACATGGCCGTCTTCNNAGAAGCAACCCACGGCACCGCGCCCAAGTACGCCAACCTGGACAAGGTCAATCCCGGTTCGCTGCTGCTGTCGGGCGTCATGATGCTGGACTACATCGGCTGGAAAGAGGCCGGCAAGGCGATCATCGACGCCTATATCCGCACGGTGGAGCAGAAGATCGTGACCTACGACTTCGCCCGCCAGATGCAGGGCGCAACCGAGGTCAAAACGTCCGAGTTTGCCTCCGCGGTGATCGCCAATCTTTGAGAACACGGCGTCATGCCGGCCGCCGCGGCCGGCATGACGTGCGTCGAGCGTGATGCCCTCCTCCCAGGTGTGCGATCGCACACACCTGGGAGGAGCGAGCACTGTACCAGGTTTCGATCGATCACGGAGGCATTTGGCCATGCGGGTTGTTGGGTTTGGGTTGAGCATTCTACTGCTGGTGAGCAGCCTGACGGCGTGCGGCGTACCGCTGGATGGTACACTGCCGGTCACCGCGGCAGCGCCGTTGCCAACGAGCGCGCCAACCGCAACGCTGTTGCCAACGTTTACGCCCACGTCGCGGCCGCTGGACACACCCACCGCTGCGCCAACCGACACCGCCACGGCGCCCCTGACCCCTACCGTCGCGCCAACGACCCCGCCGACGACCGCGCCCACGGTCGAGCCGACCGCGACCGTCCCGGCAGCGCCTTCCGCGCAGGCCGCGCGTGCGGTCAATGTGCGCAGTGGGCCGGGCACCGCCTACCCGGTCATTGGCAGTCTGGCGCCCGCGCAAATGGTCACGATCATCGGCCGCAATCCGGCGGGCGATTGGTGGCAGGTGTGTTGTGTGGACCAACGGCAGGGCTGGGTGGCCGCCAGCGTGGTGACGGCCAGTGGACCCCTTGGGGCCGTGGCTGTGGCGACCGATATCCCGCCGCCGCCGACCGCCGCGCCGCCGACGGCCACCCGCGTAGGCCCGCCCCCACCACGGCGCCACCCCCACCGTCCAGCGGTGGGCCACAGTACGTGATCATCGAACAACGGCCGCTGAGTGTCACAGAAAACGGCGGTTCCCTGGATGGAACCTCCGTACACTGTGGGTACAACCATGTGGCGTACGTCCTGGTGGTTGACCGTGCCAATTCGCCGATCAGCGGCGCCGTCGTTGCCGGCCAGTACGGCATGGATAACCCCCAGGCCACAGGCAGCAAGGGTGAGGGGCGTGCGGAATTCGTTACCTGGGGAGTGGGGACGTGCTGCGTGGTGCGCAACCCTGATGGCTCCGGCGCGACCAGCCAGGTCAGCATTCCCACCACAACCAATCCCCACGAAATCCCGATTCCGATGCTGATTGCCGGCGGTTACTGCCAGGACGAAGCTTCGTGTCAGAGCGAGTTGAGCCGTGATCTGTGCAGTGGGCACTTTTCGTGGCGGGTGGTTTTCCAGAAGGTGCGTTAGCCCGCGTACGGGCCGGAGCCAGGGCGCCGTGGGCCGGCCGTGTCCATTCGGAACACCGGCGGCAGCAATTCCTACTGCGGCGCGGAGTCGAGGCTTCAGCCGGCGCCGAACCGGCGGGCGTTCGTTGACCAATGCGCGGGCGGGATATAATGTGCGCGGATTCATCGTACATACCACATTGGCCGGTGTGACCTGCGCTGCGTCATACGCAAACCATGACACATCGGCCACAATGAACTGACGGTCAGAGCCTATCCGAAAGCCCACGGACAAGTCCCTCGTGCACGCACCTTGAGGTTTTTGGATAGACTTCGCGAACGAGCCGTGAGCGCGGCTTCACAAGGAGGTGAATAGTTATGGGGCATGCAATCGCATCGATCTGGCGGGGAATTACCTACCGGGGGTGATGGCCAGTGGGCCTGGCTGCTTCATCGAGTGGGCGGTATTGGAATTCTGGCCTTTCTTTTCCTCCACGTCTTCGACATCTATTTGATGAACCTCGGCGAAGATATTTTCTCCAAATTTCTTATTCTCTACACAGCACCGGTGTTCAAAGTGATGGAAGTCGCTCTGATCTTTGGTGTGCTGTTCCATGCCATCAACGGCATTCGCATCATCATTATCGACTTCTGGCCGGCAACGACGGTGCACGAACGGCTGATGTTCCGCGTGGCGATGGTCCTGACGCTGATCGCGTTTGTACCAACGGCTGTCATCACCCTGAGTACATTCTTCCATACACCGGCCTAGGGGGTAAACAACCATGACAACCCGTAGTCTCACCCCAGTCAAGAGCGGCAACTTCGAGACCTTCTCCTGGTTCTTCATGCGTGTCTCAGCCCTGCTGTTGATCTTCCTGGTCGTGTTCCACCTGTTGTACATGCACATCGTGATTCGCGTCGAGAACATCACCTTCCGAACGATCGTCGACCGCTGGTCTGGTCCGTTGGGCTGGTTCTGGAGCCTGTACGACATCACGATGCTCTTTCTGGCGCTGCTGCACGGCGCCAACGGTGCACGCTGGGTGATCGATGACTATATTCGACCGCCCGCCTGGAACACCACCCTCAAAGTTGTGCTCTATCTGTTCGTGTTCATCATGCTGATCATCGGCATACAAACGATCCTTCGTTTCCAAGCCGGCGTAATGTGAGAGGGAGAGAAATACTATGCCTACCCATCAATACGATGTCGTGATTGTCGGCGCTGGCGGCGCCGGTCTGATGGCCGCCCTCTATGCGTCACGGNNGGCCAGAACGTGCGTGGTGAGCAAGCTGTACCCCACACGTTCACACACGGGCGCCGCGCAGGGCGGTATCGGCGCCGCGCTGGCCAACCTGGAAGAGGATCACTGGGAATGGCATGCGTTCGATACGGTCAAAGGCAGCGACTACCTGGGCGATCAGGATGCGATCGACTTCATGTGCCGCGAGGCGGTGCCGGTGGTCTATGAGTTGGAACATATGGGGCTGCCGTTCGACCGCACGCCCGACGGCCGTATCTCGCAACGCCCCTTTGGTGGACATACCAACAACAACACCAANAAACCGGTGCGTCGGGCCTGCCACGCGGCCGACCGCACGGGCCACATGATCCTGCAAACCCTCTACCAGCAGTGCATCAAGAACCACGTCACCTTTTTCGACGAGTTTCATGTGGTGGACCTGATCGTCACCGACGGTAAGGTCAACGGCATCGTCGCCTTGCAGATCGATACCGGCGAGTACCACGTTTTTCACGCCAAGGCCGTTTGTTTTGCCACCGGCGGGTTTGGCCGCGTCTGGCAGATTACGAGCAACGCCCATGCCCTGACCGGCGACGGCAACGCCATCGCCCTGCGCCGCGGTATTCCGCAGGAAGATATGGAGTTCTTCCAGTTCCACCCCACCGGTATCTACAAGATGGGCATCCTCATCACCGAGGCGGTGCGCGGCGAAGGTGGCATCCTGCTCAACAGCAAGGGTGAGCGCTTCATGGAGAAGTACGCGCCCACCGTGAAGGACCTGGCCTCGCGCGACGTCGTATCGCGGGCCATCTACCTGGAGATCATGGCCGGTAACGGCATCGACGGCAAAAATTACGTGTATCTCGACGCCCGACCGGAGACGATCAACAAGTACGCCGCCATCGATGGGCGTAAGACGGCCGACGGCAAACCGGTCAACGTCGACGCCGCGTATGTCGAAAGCAAACTGCCCGACATCGCCGACTTCTGCCGCACTTACCTCGACGTCGATCCGGTCAAACAGCCGATGCCAATCCAACCGACGGCCCACTACGCAATGGGCGGCATTCCCACGAACATCCATGCCGAAGTGGTGATCGACGCCAACAACACGGTGCTCCCCGGTTTTTACGCCGCGGGCGAATGCGCCTGCGTATCGGTGCACGGCGCCAACCGCCTCGGCACCAACTCACTGGTCGACCTGGTGGTGTTTGGTAAGGTGGCCGGCCTGAAGGCGGTCGAGTACGCCAGGCAGACCGAGTTCACACCGCTGCCGGAGAATGCCGACGCCGAAATCAGAGCGGTGCTCGAAGGCATTCGCAACAACCAGGGCAACGAAAAAGTGGCCACCCTGCGGCACGAAATGCAGGAGATCATGATGACCAACGTCGGTGTCTTCCGTACTGCGGAACTGGTCGGGGCGCGCTCAAGAAGATTCGCGCTCAAAGAGCGTTACACGCACATTGCCATCCAGGACAAGGGTGTTCGGTTCAACACCGAGCTGCTAGAGGCGTTCGAGTTGGGCTGCCTGCTCGATCTGGCCGAGGCGACCTGTGTCAGCGCCCTGNNGCGCACCGAGAGCCGCGGCGGCCATGCCCGCGATGATTACCCGAAGCGCGACGACGTCAACTGGCTCAAACACAGCCTGGTTTGGCTGGAGCCGGATGGTAATGTACGGCTGGATTATAAGCCGGTGGTGATCACCAAGTACGGCAAAGAGCGTGTCTATTGATCAGGGATGACGCCACGCGGCGTGCATCACTGTTGGGAGGCCAATTATGCAAGTTTCGGTGAAAATTCTGCGCTTCAACCCGGAAGTGGACAAAAAGCAGCACTGGGAGACCTATACCGTCGAGGCTGAACCGTTCAATCAGATCCTGGACGTACTCCATCATATCAAGTGGTACGAGGACGGTACGCTTACGCTGCGGCGCTCGTGTGCGCACGGTATCTGTGGCTCGGACGCGATGCTGATCAATGGCCACAACCGGTTGGCCTGCAAGACGCTGGTCAAACACACCGGCGCCAAGATTACGATCGAGCCGATCCGCGGACTGCCGGTGATCAAAGACCTGGTGGTCGACATGGAGCCGTTTTTGCCAAGTACCGCGCCGTGTTGCCTTACTTCATCGTCGACGGGATTGCACCCGAAAGAGAACGGCTGCAGAGCATCGAGGCGCGAGCGGTTCGATGATACGACCAAGTGCATCCTGTGCGGCATGCACGACCTCGTGCCCCAGCTTCTGGGCCGACGAGGACTACGTTGGCCCGGCGGCCATCGTCCAGGCGCACCGCTTCATCTTCGACGACCGTGACCAGGGTACCGAACAGCGCTTGCAGGTGCTCGGTCAGCGCGAGGGCGTCTGGCGCTGCCGCACGATTTTTAACTGCGTCCAGGCCTGCCCGCGAGATCAACGTCACCGCGCGATCGGCGAAGTCAAGAAGGCGCTGCTGTACCACAACTTCTAACTGCGCAAGGGCCTGTAACCTCCGGGGCGCCCGGACCGTGGATACTGCGGTCCGGGCGCCCTTTTGTTGGGTGCAGTGCAACGACTGGCGAGCAGTTGTAGTGCAGCATCGGCAGGCGTGGGGCCGCGTGGGCAGGTCACGTGTCTGCGGCTGGGCATCGGGTCAGCAGGTCTTTGACCAGACCGGTCAGTTGGGGCAGCACGGCGGCCACCGCCGGTGACAGGCTGTCCCTGTAATCGAACGAGGCCCCGCTCACGGTCACCACGATGGTGCTCGTCGGCGTGCGTTGGTAGAGGTGACGGGCATAGGCCAGCACGGCGGCCGGCGTCAGGTGGTGCGTACTCGTGGGGGCGCTGTCGGCCGGGGTGGTAATCACCTGCCAATCAATCTGTCCGGGTGTTCCGCGCGCNNGGGCGTCGATGAAGATGGCACACGACGCTCGACTCAACGGCTCGGCCAGGTCGGGCGTCAACTGGTGGCAGGCCAGGACCTGCACGCGCACGTCGGGCAACTCCCCGGCCAACTGCTGCGCGGCAACCCACCCCACGCCGTCGTCNNGGCGCAGTGGGTTGCCGTAACCAATCACCAGGGCCGGCATGGGCCGCTCAGTCTCGCACCGCTCGTCCAGCAGGGCGCCGTTGGGGCCAACCAGCTGCACGTGCAGCGCCATGTGGTCGAGNNCGTGCGTCGAGCAGCTGAGGCAGGGGTCGTAGGCGCGGATCACCGCCTCGACCCGGTTCAGCATCCCCTCCGTCAGCTTCTGCCCATCGACAAAACGTTTAGCGACCTGCAGAACGCCGCGGTTCATCGCCAGGTTGTTGTGCCCGGTCGCGATGATCAGGTTGGCCCAGGTCATCAACCNCTGGTCATCGATGCGGTAGTGGTGAATGAGCGTGCCNNGCGGCGCTTCCGAGATGCCGACGCCTTCATGCGCGTTTGGTCCNNCCACCGCACGCACGTGCGGGCTGAGGATGTCCGGTTCATGCAGCAGCAGCCNGATGCGCTCCAACCCGTGCAGAATCTCGATCAGTCGGGCGTAGTGGAAGTAGAACGNAGCCATGACGGGGCCGGCCTGCAGGGCGCGGAACTCGGCCAGCTCCTGGTCGGCNNGCGGGGTACCGCAGCGGTCGGCCAGGTTGAGACGCGCCAGTGGGCCGACGCGGTAGATGCCGTCGGGGTAACTGAGCGGTCGGAAGTAGGGCGACTTCAGGTACGAGAAGGGCCNGACCGCTTCGGCGATATAATCGGCGTAATCCGACGCGGCCACCCGATCGGCGACCAGGTTCCCCTGAGCGTCGATGAACCGCAGCCAGCCGTCGTAGTGCTCGATGGCCCCGTCAGCGGTGACCAGGCCCATGAACATCGTTGGGAAATTGGCAAAGACCTCGATCTCGTCACGGAATTGGGCGAACATCGGCTTGAANNCGCGCAAAGCCCGCTCGGTGATGGCCAACGCCTCCGGAATCTGCGCCAGAATCCGCTCGCGCACCTCGACCGTTAGCGGCGCACTCATCCCGCCCGGTACGATCCCCGCCGGATGGATCCGTTTGCCGGCCACCCATTCGATGACTTGCTGGCCAAACTGGCGCAGGCGCACCCCNNGTCGCGCCATGGCCGGGTTGGCCTGCACCAGGCCGACGACGTTACGAATCGCCGGGTCAGCATCCATGCCCAGGATGAAGTCGGGCGACGACAGGTGAAAGAAACTGAGCGCGTGCGATTGAATGAGCTGACCCAGGTTGACGATCCGCCGCAGGCTGGCCGCCGTGGGCGGAATGCGCACCGCCATCAGCGCGTCGCACGCCTTGGCCGAGGCCATCAGGTGGCTGACCGGGCAGATGCCGCAGATGCGGGCCATCAGGCTGGGCATCTCGTAGAACGGCCGCCCCTCTACGAATTTTTCGAATCCACGCATCTGCGTCACGTGGAANNGTGCGTCCTGCACGGCCCCGGCGTCGTCGAGTTGAATCGTAATCTTGGAGTGCCCCTCGATACGGGTCACTGGATCGATCATCAGTAGCTGTCCCATCAGGATCTCCTTGTATGACCCACTCGACTCAGGCGCCAAACCGGGTCTTGGACGATACATCGGGCGTACGTCCGGCCAGCAGCTCGGTCAGTACGTAAANAATCGTATCGGCCGAAGGGGNGCAGCCAGGAATGAAAACGTCCACATCGACCACGTGATGCACCGGCAGGACCTTGGGCAGCAGACGCGGGATGACCTGATTGGGGATTTGTTGATTGAACGCGGCATTCTCCACGTATGCGCGGCGCAGGACGGCATCGGCGCCCCACGGGTTGCGCATCGAAGGCACGTTGGAGTTGACCGCGCAGTCTCCCAGCGTAATCAGGGTTGTCGTATGNNTCCGGATATGTTTGATCTTCTCCAGGTCTTCCTCGCTGCTCACCGCGCCCTCGATCAGGGCAATGTCCACGTGCGCCGGGTAGACCTTCAAGTCAACCAGGGNGCTGTAGACGATGTCGACCAGGCCGACCAGGTCGATCAGGCGCTCGTCGATGTCCAGGAACGACATGTGGCAGCCGGAGCAGCCGTCCAGCCACACCGTCGCGAAGGTTGGCTTGCTCATGGCATTCTCTCCTGTCGTTTCAAGATCAGTTCCGAGATGAGTTCGGGGCGTTTGGTCATTTCACCGACCGCCTTGCCCTTTTCNNTGAACAACGCACCGGTCGGGCACACCTGCACACACTTCCCGCAGCTGGTACAGGTCGTCGACATACCCCAGGGCTGGGCCAGGTCGGCAATCAGCAGGGTGTGCGTGCCGCGTGCCTGCATGGCCCAGGTGCTGGCGCCTTCGACATCGGCGCACACCCGCACGCAGCGCGTGCACAGAATACAGCGGTTGTGATCGAGGCCGAAGCGGGGGTGCGAAAGGTCGACCGGCAGCGGTGGGCAGGCGTAGGCGTAGCTGACGTGGTCCACATCGCAGTACTGGGCCGCACTCTGCAGTTCGCAGTGACCGTTGGACACGCACACCGAGCAGATGTGGTTACGCTCGGAAAACAGCAGTTCCAACACCATCTTGCGGTACTCGACGAGGGTGGGTGAATCGGTGATGAGCCNGATCCCAGCCATGACCGGCGTCACACAGGCTGGCAGGAGTTTCTGCGTTCCCTTGACTTCGACCATACACAGGCGGCACGCACCCACATCGACCAGCCCGTCCAGGTGACATAATGTGGGGATATGAATTCCATTGGCACGCGCCACGTCGAGGATCGATTGACCGGCGTGGGCGTGCACTTCCTGGCCGTCGATGATCACGCCGTTGACTCGCGGCACAGCGCTGCTCGGTTTCCCGTTGGACGACATCTTTGTCTCCTTGCAGTCTATCCGGCGAACCTCGACTGGGCCGTTTGCGCCAGGACGAAGACAGGGTTCCTGGATAGACGCTGCATGAACCAGGTTTCCAGCCTGCCCCACCGGGGAAGAGCCTGCGGCAAGCTGCACGTGAACAAATTCACGCACATTCTACCCAATGTGCCGCCCGTTGCATATGAGTTAGAACAGGTTTGATGACTGAATTTTCTGTCGAAGGCTAAAGAGTCGCCTGGTGGAGTTGTCGCGCCCGGCAGCGTGATGCTCCCGGCGGCGCGCGTCGGTTGACGGAGCCATTCGGCGACCGGTTCAACAGATGCGCGGTAGCTGCTCACCGCTCAGCATGTCCACCACCCGCAGCCCGCCGATCCGGCTGCGCTGGTAGACGCGGCCGGGGAAATCGGCCACGACCTGCCCGATGATGGCGGCTTNCGCCCCAGCGGGTGGGCGCAGCGTGGCCAGCAGGCTCTCGGCCACTTCCGGGGCCACGATCGCCAGGCATTTGCCTTCGTTGGCCACGTACAACGGGTCCAGGCCGAGAATCTCGCACGCNNGGCGCACGTCATCCCACACGGGGATGCTGGCCTCCTCAAACGAATGCCCACGCGCCGCCTGGGCGATCTCGTTGAGCGCGCTGGCGACGCCGCCGCGTGTCGGGTCACGCAGGACGTGCACATGCTCGCCGCCGACGGCCAGCAGTTGGGCCACCAGGTCGTGCAGCGGCGCCGAATCGCTGACGAGGGTGGTCTCGAACTCCAGCCNCTCACGCACCGACATGATGGCGATGCCGTGTACGGCGATGGCCCCGCTGACCAGGACGACATCGCCGGGCCGGGCGCGTGGGGGCAATCGNNATACGCCGGGCGGAACGAGGCCAATGCCGGTGGTGTTGATGTACACCCCGTCCCCTTTGCCGCGATCGACCACTTTGGTATCGCCGGTCACCACCGGCACGCCGACGGCGCGGGCGGCGTGCTGCATCGACTGCACGATCGCCCACAGTTCGGCCATGGGCAGGCCCTCTTCGAGGATGAACCCGGCCGCGAGGGCCAGCGGCTGAGCGCCGCACATCGCCAGGTCATTGACCGTGCCGTGCACCGCCAACGAACCGATGTCGCCGCCCGGAAACTGGCGCGGGCTGATGACGAACGAATCGCTGGAGAAGGCGATGCGTGCACNCCCGACCTCGAGCAGCGCGCCATCGTGCAGCGTTGCCGTCGACGCATGGGCAAACGTTGGCACGAACAGGCGCTCGATCAGCATCTGCGTCAGGCGCCCGCCGCCGCCGTGGGCCAGGAGTACCTGCGGATAGTCACTGATCGGAATGGGGCACTGCGGCCCACCCATGGGATCGAAAGGCTGGTTGTGAGTCATCGGCTGTCCTGTCGGTTATCTGGTGAATACCCGCAATTCCACATGGGGCGCCGCTTCGGCTGGAATGCCGGGGTGGAAACATGCCGCATGGCGTACATCGCGTGCGGTCAGGCCACGCCGCGGCCGTACTGGTAATAGGCGGCGCACGCGCNCTCGGACGAGACCATCGGCGCGCCGAGCGGGTGCTCCGGGGTGCACTGGACGCCGAAGGCGCGGCACTGCACCGGCTTCTTCAACCCCTGCATGATCTGCCCGGCGATGCACAGCGCCGATTCGTGAGTCGTCACGTGCCCGGCGTCGAAGCGCTGTGCGGCGTCGAAGTCCGCAAACTCCGGGCGCAGCTGGTACCCGCTCTGCGGGATCGAACCGATGCCGCGCCAGGTCCGATCACTCACCTCGAACACCTGTTGGATCAACGCCTGCGCCGGCACGTTCCCTCGGGGCGCACCGCGCGCGTACTGATTCTCCAGGCCCCAGCGCCCCTCCTCGAGGGCGGCCACGGTCAGGTAAATGCCGTGGAGCAGGTCGAGCGGCTCGAAGCCGGTTACCACGATCGGCACCCGGTAGCGTTCGGCGATCGGCCCGTATTCCCAGGTCCCCATGACGGCGCAGACGTGGCCCGCGGCCAGGAAACCCTGCACCAGGTTGTGCGGCGAACTCAGAATCGCTTCCATGGCTGGCGGCACCAGGACGTGCGAACACAGAATGGTGAAATTGTGCAGGCCCAGTTGGTGCGCCCGCCATACCGCCATCGCGTTGGCCGGCGCCGTCGTTCTGAAGCCGACGGCAANAAAGACCACCTGCCGCTCCGGGTTCTTCTGTGCGAGCTTCACGGCGTCGAGCGGTGAGTACACCATGCGCACGTCACCGCCGCGCGCCTTGACGCTGAGCAGGTCGGTGGTCGAACCGGGCACGCGCAGCATGTCACCAAAAGAGGTGAAGATGACCTCTGGCCGGCTGGCAATGGCGATCGCTTGATCGATCTTTTCCAGCGGCGTGACGCACACCGGGCAGCCGGNGCCGTGCACCAGCGTGATCTTATCGGGCAGCAGGCGGTCGATGCCAGACTTGATCAGGGTGTGGGTCTGGCCGCCGCAGATCTCCATCAGCGTCCAGGGTGATCGGGTGACGCGGTGGATCGCCTGCACGAACTTCTGCGCGTCGGCCTCGTTGTGGTATTCATCGATGAAACGCATACAACGCTCCCTTGCGTGCGACGCGGCGTGTCCGTTCTCGGGCCAGATGAGCGGTGTCGCGCGGTACGGTTTATTCCGGCTGCGGCACAGCCAGTTCCGCGAGTTCGCCCATCTCGGCGAGGTAGGCGAACACCTGGTTGGCTTCGGCCTCGTCGATCGTGCTGATCGCAAAGCCCACGTGCACCACGACGTAGTCGCCCACCTGGGCCTCGGGCACGTACGCCAGACAGACCTCTTTGCTGATACCGGCAAAATTCACTTTGCCCATGGGCATGCCCAGGGGTCGGGCTGAATTGATGTAATTCTACCAGGAACACCAAGGCACATCGTTCACCTCTGTGCGGTTGCGGTCAGGTGCGGCGCACCATGCGGGCGGCAGCCACCGCCACCTGACCCAGGCTGATGCCGCCATCGTTCGGCGGAACCTGCCGGTGGAGCAACACCTCGAACCCCGCGCGGCGCAGGTGGTCGGCTGAGTCAACGGTCAACCGGCGGTTCTGGAAACAGCNCCCGGTCAGGGCCACCTGGGGCTGCCCCACCCAGCGGGCCACCGTGGTGATGCCTTCCACCAGGCTTCGATGGAAACGTGCGGCCATGATACCCCGATCGACGCCGCGCCGCAAATCGGCAATGATGGCTTCGACCAGCGGCCGCCAGTCGAGCANCCCAGGCCGCGGGGGCTGCCCCGCCTCCGGGTCAGAGACGTCGGCCACCACATCCAGCGGGTACGCGCCGTGGTCGCCGACGCTGGCGCTGAATTCGAGCAGCATGGCCGCCTCACCCTCGAAACTGACCCGCGGCGGCAGGCCGATCAGGGCAGCGACGCCATCGAACAGGCGGCCCGCGCTGGTCGTGGCCGGCGAGTTGGCTGNTTTGGACAGCATCTGACCGAACAGGTGACGCTGGGCGGGGCGGAACGCGTGTACGGGCGGCAGGTCGGTCATCTCCAGCGCGGGNNGGCCGAACAGATCCCACAGCAGCGCCAGGGCGATGCGCGCCGGCTCGTGGATGGCCGCTTCACCGCCCGGCAGGCAAAACGGGCGCAGGTGGGCGACGCGCACGAACGATGCCGCGTCGCCCAGCAGAAACTCACNCCNCCATACGGTCCCATCGGGGCCGTAACCGGTGCCGTCCCAGGTGACGCCCAACGCCGGACCGGNGTGGTGGTTGTCGGCCAGGCAGGCCGCCAGGTGCGCGTGGTGGTGTTGCACCGCCAGCAGGCCAACTGGCCGACGCGGCAGCGTGACGTTGGGATCCCCAGCCGCGGCGGCGTGATTCAGCGCATCAGCCGCCTGTTGCGCCCAGCGCGTCGAGGCGTAGTCTGGGTGCAGGTCGTGGGCGATCAGCGTCGGCTCGACTTCGAAGAGGCGCTGGAAATCGGCGATGACGCGCTCGAAGGCGGCCATGGCCTGGGGCGTGTCCAGGTTGCCGATGTGCTGGCTGATGAAGACCTGTCGGCCCACGCTGAGCGCCGCCGTGTTCTTGAGGTGCGCGCCGGTGGCCAGGATCACCGGGAGGTCGTCCCGCACGCGGATCGGCAGCGGTGCGTAGCCCGCGCGCCGCAGCACGCGGCCNNCATCGATGATCCAGGCCAGACTATCGTCGGCGTGGCGNNCGATGGGCCGGTTGTGCACCAGGAAGTCGTCCGCGATCTGGCCGAGGCGCGCCACGGCCTCCGCTCNGTCGATGCAGATGGNGCCATCGCTGAGGTTGCCGCTGGTCGCGACCACCGGGAAATCGAGCGCGCCGAGCAGCAGGTGGTGCAGCGGGGTGTACGGCAGCATGAGGCCCAGGTACGGGTTGCCGGGTGCGACGCCCGCGGCGATGGGGGCGTCGGGCCGCCGCGGCAGAAGCACAATGGGGGCGGCCGGCGACGTGAGCAGCGCCGCGGCCGCGGGTGAAACTTCGCACAGGCTGTCGGCCTGCGCCAGGTCACGCACCATCAGGGCGAGCGGTTTGGCCGGGCGTTGTTTGCGCTGCCGCAGCCGGACTACGGCCGCATCGTCGGTGGCCGCCGCCAGGAGCAGGAACCCACCCAGCCCCTTCACCGCCACGATCCGGCCGGCGCGCAGCCGCGGCGCGCTCGAGGGCAGCCTCCGCGTACGCCGCGGGCGCTGGCTCACACGCCGCGCTGGACGACCGGTTTTCCCACCAGGCCAGATGGGGCCGCATTCCGGGCAGGCCGTGGGTTGTGCGTGGAAGCGCCGGTCGCGCGGTCGCGGTATTCGGCCGCACGCGGCGCACAGGGTGAAGCCGGCCATGGTGGTGTTGGGTCGGTCGTAGGGCAGGGCCTCGATGATCGTGAAGCGCGGCCCGCAGTTGGTGCAGTTGGTAAACGGGTAGTGGTAACGCCGGTCGTGTGCGCTGCAAACCTCGCGCCAGCAGTCGTCACACGTCGCCACGTCGGGCAGGATCAGGGTGGTTTTGGCGCCGTGGGCGTCGCTGTGGCGGATCTCGAACCCCGTCAGCCCGACTGGATNCGAACCAGGCCGACGCCAGCGCGTCAACCTGGGCGCGCGGCGGCGGCGGCGCAGGCGGGCCAGGAACGTTTCCAGAACCGCGGCCGACCCTTCGGCCTCCACGATCACGCCCTGCGCATTGTTGATCACCCAGCCGGCGAGGCCCAGTTCACTGGCCAGGCGGTAGACAAAGGGGCGAAAGCCCACCCNCTGCACGGCCCCGCGGATCTCGACGCGCAGACGCCGCCTGCCAACCGTTGGGGTCACACCAGGCGCTGCAAGAGCCATGCGGTCCATTCGGCCATCCCCGCGCCCGTGCGGCACGAGACGGCGAAGAGCGGCGCGTCTGGGTTTACCATGGTCAGGCCGCGACGGAAGTAATCGACGTCGAAATCGAACACCTCCAGCACGTCGACCTTGTTGAGCACTACCGCGTCGGCGCTGGCGAACATCCCCGGGTACTTGTAGGGCTTGTCGTGCCNCTCAGGCACGCTGGCCACGACCACGTCGATGTCGGACCCGAGGGCGAAGTTGGCCGGGCAGACCAGGTTGCCGACGTTTTCGATGAAGAGGATGTCGATCGCGTCGAGCGGCAGGTCGGGCAGCGCNNCGCGTACCATGGGCGCGTCCAGGTGACAGCCGCCGCCCGTGTTGATCTGCACCACCGGGATGCCCGCGGCCGCGATCCTGTCGGCGTCGATGCGCGAGGCCAGGTCACCCTCGATGACCCCGGGGCGCACATCGGCCGGCAGGCGTGACGCCGTCGCCAGGATCAGGCTGGTCTTGCCCGCGCCGGGAGAGGCCATGAGGTTGACTACGAACAGGCCGGCCGCGGTGAAGGCAGCCTGGTTTTCCAGGGCGACCTGGTCGTTGGCATTCAGAATCTGTCGTTCGACTGTGATCTTCACGGTTACCGTCCCCTCAGGTTGGCAGGCGGGTGGTTTTCCGCCCGCGTGCGATTTCAAGCCACTTCGATGCTTGCCACACGCATCTGTTGGCCGCCGGTGACGTGGATGTGCACGCTGCCGCAGGCGATGCATTGGGGTCCAGGGGAGTTGGGCATCGAAGCGCTGCCCGCAGTCGGCGCACGTCACCGTACCGGGCACGTTGGAAGCGGAGTACCGCCCCGCGGCCAGCGTCTCGCGGCTGAGGATGTCGAAGTAGAACTGTACGGAATCGTCGACGAAGCTGCTGAGGTCGCCGATCACCAGGTCGATGGCCGTGACGCGCCGGTTGCCGGCCTGCCGGGCGGCGTCCAGCACAACCTGCAAAATACCCTCCGTCACCGGTAACTCGTGCATCGCTCGTAGGTATCCTCAGGCCAGGGCGCTCATGGAACCATGACCCCATGTTCGCAGTCCTTAGAGCCTATCCGAATAACCCGGAAAACGCGCCACAGTGTTGCCCCGTGACGGTTATTCGGATAGGCTCTTATACCATGCCGATCAGCGGATTGTCAAGCTACCCAACCCTTATTGGGCGCATGAGAACGCCCACCCATTCGCTCTGAGCTGGTCGAAGGGCGGTTCTCACCCAAACCAAAACGTGCCAACCCTATTTTATACGCATTTGACAATTAGTAATGGCTCCACTATAGTACACCCCATGCGATCGACGACACGCCGCCTGGCCGCGGCTCTCCTTCTGCTGGTCTCAGCCCTGGGCTGGACCGTTCTGCCAGTGGCCGCCCAACATGGTTGCACTGCCGCCAACATTCTCTACAACTGCGATTTCAACAACTTCGTCTCCACACCGTTCGGCTCAGTGCCGAGCGGCTGGACGCCCTTCATCCTATCGGGCAGCGCCAGTTTTACCGAGGCCACCGACACCTATTTCGGCGCGCCATCCCTGCAGATCTGGTCGGACGGCGGCACATTCAAGGCCGGCATCTACCAGCAGGTGCCCAACGTCGTACCGGGCGCCACCTACCAGGCGTCGGTTGGCTGGTCAGCGCCCAACGAACCGGATGCCTTCATTCGTCGACTCGGCATCGACCCCACCGGCGGCGCCGATCCGAACGCACCGACCGTGGTGTGGGGCCGGGGCACGTTGGCCCGGGCGCTTTGGCAATTATTCGGCCGGGCGACCCGAATATCGACGTGCGCGCCGTGGCCGAGGTTCGACGATCACCGTCTTTTTCCTGACCGACCACAACTACAGCACCGGCGTCAACATGATCTTCGTCGACGCTCTGGAGTTGACCCAGGATACCAGTCAGCCCATCGTCGACCTCACGCCGCCGACGGCTGCCCCGCCTCCGGCCACGCCCACCCGTCCGACGTCAGTGGTCCAGCGGCGCGTGGCCGCACCCAGCGCGACGCCGACGGCCACCGCCACACCGACGGTCACCCCATCACCCACGCCGCCGCCGACCGCAACGCCTACCCCAACACCGTCACCCACCGCATCACCGACGCCGACGGCGACCGCCACCGCCACACGCCCGCCGCGTCCGACCGCCACACCGACCCCACCGCCCGTAGTGTTCAGCGCCTTGATCGATCAACAGCACAGCCTGCTGCTGCCGGTCGGTCTGGTTAGCTTGAGTGGCGCGGCCGGCATTGGGGGCCTGCTCTGGCGCCGTCAGCGCTGAAAACAGCACTACTTCACATAGATCGGGTTGCTGAAGATCCAGCCGCGCTTNNTGCCGCGGTGGCGGCGCCACGCTTCGACGCGATAAACGCCCGGGGCGTGGGTGGCGAAGTGCAGTGTGCGGCCAACGGCCTCGGTGACCGGCTGACCGTTGCGTAGAAGGCGCAGCCGCGCGGTCGGGCACGCGAACCTCGAAGCGCCAGGGGAAGCGCCCGGTGTCACCGAATCGCCCATGATGGCGTGACGGGTACCATCGTCGGCGCTGAAGCGAAAGCCAGCCGTGCGGCCGATACGGTCGTAGCCGATCCAGCAGTGACCGTGGCGCAGGGCGCGGTAGATGGCGTCCCGATCCTGCGCCAGGTCGCCCGTCATCGCCGCGGGCAGCAGAACGTGCGTGTTGACCGCGGCGAAGCAGGTACGGTAGGGCAGGAAGTGACGGCGTAGTGGGCCGATCACGAAGAGNNGTGCGCGCGCGCCAGAGCCGCCGATGGCGACGACCGGCCGGGCACGTGTGATCAACAGCTCATCCCAGAGGGCCAGCGCCTCAGCCANCGGCCCGGTGCTGAACCAGTCGGGTCGGTGGCTCAACAGCACGGCCCGCGCTTTGTTGTGCGCGTAACCGCGGAACTCCGACATGAAGTTCCACAGCTCGATACCGGTGAAGCCGCTGACCTCCCAGTTCCACCAGGGGTACTGGTGGGGGATCAGTTCGGTGGCACGCTCGACCGGGTGGGNCAAAAAGGTGAGCGCACCCTCGGCCTGCGCCGCGCCGAGCAGGGCCTGTGGTGCGCCCGCGTGGGGTGTCAGATCATGCTGGCCACCCAGGATCAGCAGGTGGTTGCCCTNCGGAACCCGGTGCACGTCGTGCACTTCTTGCCCCACCAACAGCAGCAGGTCGTCGTACCAGCCCTCTTTTCCCGTGACGAGCTGGTTGTGATCGGTTACGATCAGAAAATCGAGCCGGTTGGCGCGCGCCGCGGTCACCAGGTCAGCATAGGTTCCTGTGCCGTCCGAGTGTACGGTGTGCATGTGGATGTTACCCACTGCTTCGTACCAGGCGGGTGGGGATGTCATCCGCTCAGGGCGATCTGCGCTCACCACTGCCATTGTCCGGCCGCCGGGTATCGTTCAGCTTCACTTTCGGGCAGGTTGCCGGACATCGCTACCGCCCCGGTGGGAAGATGGCCATGGCATCGCCCGTATGCACTGGGGCGTGGAAGCCGCCGTGGTACCGCAGGTCACGTCCGTTGAGCAGGACGCGCCAGGCGTATTTGGGCACGTAGACCGGCACCACTTCCGACCACAACGAATCGGGATGGTGCGGCGGCGCCTCGCGCCAGATGCGGTCGAGGGCCTCGCTGCGTGTCTGTGGCAGGTAGTCGAAGAACTTGCGTAGCACCTCGGCGGCGGTGGTCTGCTCGGCGGTGTGCACGGTGAGTTCTTGCTGCCCCACCAGCGGGCGTAAACGTCCAAACAGGTTCAGCTTGACCGCCACCTCACCGCTGTCCAGGGCGCGTGCCACACGGTAGCCCAGCGTCATCTGGTTGAGCTGAACGGAGAGGTACTTGGCCCAACCCCNCAGGGCCCGTGCGGCGACCGCAGCATCGCGCACCTCGGCGGCAATCGCACTGGCAAAAGTTGCTTGCACCAGACCGATCGAGCCAGTGACGTAGATCTCCGGTACGTGAATGGCACGTGGCCCATGCGCCGCGTGATACTTGCCGGCNNGGAAGAGGTACATGGCCAGGTCACTACTCATGTCCATGCCGACCGTGCGCGCGACCCAAATGGCAANAAAGCGGCGACGCTCCTGCAGGTGCGTCTCGTCGAACCCGTCTTCCCAACCGAGAATGGCGGCCGTTTCCGGGAACTGCTGCAGGTAGTTGTAGGTGTCTTCGACCAGCTTGGGGCCAATGCGCAGCAGTGGCTCGACCGTGCCGAGCATGGCTCGCCGCTCCTCCGACGTCAGCGCGACGAAGCGCAGCATGCGCTCCCACTCCTCGACCGGGTGCGGGGCCAGCCCTGCAATTTCCATGTTGTATTCGGTGTTTTGCCCATTGTTCATACGATCCTCCTTCTGAGGGCGGGTTGCCAACCGGCCTACTGTGCGTGCGCCACGATAACCAGGTCGCCAGAGGCTGTCACGTCGAACGGCCGACCGTCCAGTGCACCGTAGAGGGCGGTCGCGCCAAATCCGGCCTGATGCAGGGCCTCACGCAGGTCAGCGACCAGCAGGGGCGCTGNCCGCGTACTGTCGACCGCGACGGTCCAGGCGGAACCGGTCCACTGAAACAGCGCCGTGTGAAATACGATACCGGCGGTGTCGTAGTCGGCGAAACGCCACACCAGGGTGTGGGCGTCACCACCGGCGGCGAAGAAGCGTGGCCGTGTCTGCATACGCAGGTCATAGTTGAGATTGTGCAGGATCAGCAGCCCACGATCAACCAGCCGCCGGTGCATCTGCCGCAACGCGGCCACCAGTTGCTCCTGCGCCAGCAGGTGCGGCAGGGAGTTGCCCAGACAGAGCACGGCATCGAACACCCCGGCGATGTGCGCGTCCAGATCGAGCAGGTTGCTCACGGCAAAGGTGGCCGACACGCCGGCCGCGACCGCGTTGCGCTGCGCCTCGGCGATCATGGCCGGGCTGGCATCGGCGCCGGCGGTCGTGTAACCGTGCCGGGCGAGGGTAATGACGTGTTGACCGGTCCCGCAGGCGACGTCCAGGACGCGCTGCGTACTCTGAGCCGCCAGCGTCTGCTCCAGCCAGGGCAGCCGAANAGCCAGCCGGGCCGGCCAGTCGTTCATCACGTCATAGACGGCCGCCAGACGGTCGTAAAAAGCACTGCTCGCGTATGGCCATAGGTGCGCCTCATGGTAACATGTCAGGGCGGGGTGCGGCAATGACTTTTGTCTCGTCACGGCGTGTGGCGCCCCACCATGCCCGGTTATTTTACACATTTTTGGCATGTTGTGGTAAAATCGTTGCCATGAAGGCTGAGGTCATCACCATTGGTACGGAACTGCTGCTCGGGCACATCGTCGATACCAACGCCGCGTACCTGGCGCAGCAGCTGGCGGCTAACGGCATCGATCTCTACTACAAGACCACGGTTGGCGACAATATCGAGCGCATTGCCGGGGTGATTGCCCAGGCGTTGGCCCGCAGCGACGTCGTCATTACCAGTGGTGGGCTGGGGCCGACGGTTGACGACGTCACCCGCGAAGGGATCGCCCAGGCTACGNNGGGCGCACTCTGGCTGTACCCCGCCGCCTGGGAACAGATTCAGGGGATGTTCACCCGCTGGGGGCGCCCGCCCGACGAAAACAACCGCCGCCAGGCGATGCTGCCCGCGGGCAGCATCCTGGTACCCAACCCGGTGGGCACGGCGCCCGCCTTCATCGTCGTCACGGCCAGCAGCGCGATCTTCTCGCTGCCCGGCGTACCNCGCGAAATGAAGCACCTGACCGAAGTCGCGCTGGTGCCCTTCTTGCGCCAGCAGCTGGGCGGTCAGCCGGCGATCATCAAATCACGCGTGTTGCGTACCTGCACGATTGGCGAGAGTGTCATCGATACGCTGATCGCCGACCTGGAGACGGGCAGCAACCCTACGGTGGGCCTGGCGGCCCATGCGGGGCAGACCGACATCCGCATCACGGCCAAAGCGGCCAACGGGGCCGCGGCCGATGCGCTGATCACNCCCGTCGAACAGGAAGTCCGGCGCCGGCTCGGCCATGCCATCTACGGCGTCGATCAGCAGACCCTGGAAGAGGTGGTTGCACGCCTGTTGGCCGAACGCCAGCTGACCGTGGCGCTGATCGAGACCAACACGGCGGGCGATATGGCCCACCGCTTACAGGCCACACCGTACGGCAGCGTGGTGCTGGCCGCGCACGTGGTCGACCAGGGTTGTGCGCTCGTCGAGCTGTTGGGACTGCCCGCAGCCTGGTGCGAAGTTGAGTGGCCAGACGACAATCTTGCCCTGGCCGCGGCCGATGCCTTGTATGCCCAGAGCGGCGCCGACTTCGCACTGGTCGTTCTGGGCTCTTTGGAAGCACACGAGACACTGTACACAGGAGACCGCGGCCGCTCGGTCTGTGCACTGGCCTATGCCGGTGGTCGGCTCACTCGGCGGTACGATCTGGGTGGAACTGGCGAGGTCACGCAGCGTTGGCCGGGAACNCGCGTCCTCGACTGGTTGCGACGTGTCATCCTACAGGCTGAAATGTAGACCTTCAGCGTCTACCGATCAACCGTAGTGGCGAAGAGAGGTCCTATGTCGCCAAATCCTTCTTCCAAAGCCCCGCCCGCGCCAGCCGGCGGGTCGTACCCGAGCACCGGTGCGACGCTATCAGACGGCACAGCCCTGCCGGCGTCCCGGCTGACACCGACGTCGGCGTTGCAGCGCTATGGCCTGCTTCTGGCGCCCATCCTGGTGGTTCTTGGTTTCTTCATGATCGTCGGCAGCGCGCGCCCTGCTGGCGCCGCCGCAGGTTGGCGTCAAAGCAGTGCAAGCGAACCAGGCTTCCACCGATAACGGCGTCGGTACTTACCTGCACGCCACACCCTACCTGACCAACACCCAGAACATCCTGGTGCTGGGCCGGACCGGCGGGCCGACACGCCCAACTGGCGCACCGACGTCATGATGATCGTGGCCATCGACCGGGCGACCGGCTCGGCCGGTGTGATCAGCATCCCGTGACCTGTACGTCGACATACCCAACCGTGGCTTCGGGCGCATGAATACGGCGGACTATTTCGGCAGCAATGGCGGTGAGGATATGGCGGCCGGCGCACGTACGATCGCCGACATCATTCGACGTGACATGGGTATCCAGATCGACAATTACATTCGACTGGACTTCACCGGTTTCCGCCAGGTGATCAATGCCCTCGGCGGCATCGACGTGCAGGTGGACTGTCCACTGGAGGACTACTTCCTCGAGGTGGCCATTGGCCGGCCACGTATCGAAGCCGGGTTACAGCACATGGATGGGCAAACCGCACTGGCCTACGTGCGCACGCGGCGCCAGGGCGGCGATTTCGACCGTGCGCGGCGCCAGCAGCGTGTGTTGATGGCGGTGCGCGACCGTGCGGTCTCCACCGACCTGCTGCCGCGACTGCCATCGCTGATACCGGCAGCCCTGCAGTTGGCCCAAACCGACCTCAACCCGTTCCAACTCCTGAGCCTGGCGCGTTTTGGCATGTCGATGGACATGAGTAAACTCAAGGGTTTCGTGATCGATGCCAACATGACCGAATTCTACACGACCGAGGAAGGGGCAGAGGTGTTGAAACCGGACTGGGACGCCATCCATGAGGCTACGGGCAACCTGCTTTCGCCGAATGTCAAGTCGTTGCTGGAATCCAACGACCGCTCAACGACCTGCCCACAGTGAACCGATGACGACCTGGCTTCTACACATACGCAGAATTGCGGCTGTCCTGCTGATTCTCACCCTGGCGAGCTGCACCCAGCCGCTGATCGTAACCCCGGTCAGTTCGCCCCCACCAGCGGCGACGGCCACCGCGACGGTACGGCCGGCTGAGACGCCCACGGCCACCCCCACGCCCGTTCCTGCCGACTTTCACGCCGACCGTGGGGCCGACGCCACGGCCTTTGCAGGGCACAACCAATATTCTTGTGCTCGGCTCCGACCGGCGGGGCACGGGTACCGGCCGCACCGACGTCATGATCGTGATCGCGGTGGATCACACCAACCGGCGCGTCGGTGTCGTGAGCCTGCCGCGCGACCTCTACGTGAACATTCCCGGGGTTGGCCAGGAGCGCATCAACACGGCGGACGTCTACGGCGAACTCAGGCAGCCGGGCAGCGGCATCCTCCTCGTCAAACAGACGATCGAACAGAACCTGGGCATCCCGATCGACAAGTACGTGCGTATCGATTTCGAGGGCTTCATCCAGGTGATCGATGCCTTGGGTGGCATAACGGTCACGGTCGACTGCCCACTGCACGAAACCTGGCGTGATCCGGCCGCACCGGGCGGCGCCGTACGGCTCGATTTCGACGCGGGTGATCATCACATGGATGGGCGCACGGCGATGTGGTACGTACGCACACGACGGCAGGGGAACGACCTGGACCGCGGGCGGCGCCAGCAGCGGGTGCTGATGGGCTTGAAGAACCGCGCCGAAGAGACGAACCTGCTGCCGCAGGTGCCGGCCCTGTTCAACGCACTACGCAGCAACGTCGACACTGACTTGAGCCTGCTTGACGTGGTCTCTCTGGCGCGCCTCGGCGTCGAGTTGGAGGCGAGCGACATCCACAGCCGGGTATTCGACTTTACCATGGCCCGCCCTTACCGCACTCCGGGCGGCGCCTCGGTCCTGCTGCCCAACCAGCCGGCCATCCGCCAGGCGTTCGATACGATCTGGGACGCGCCCGATGTCATCACGTCGACCGACCGATCGCAGCGCTGCCCATGACGTGTGGCGGCCTGGGCCGTAGGGTCGGGTCGAGGGCCAACGGCCCGGCGGGCACACCCGGCCCTACCCATGGCCGGCCTGGCGTCGAAATTGGCGCGTGGGCGGCTGTTGTGGTACTCTTGGGCGGCGGATGAGGCCCTGCCATTGTGGTGAGGGCCAACCGCAATGAAGAGAACGAGACGTCGAAGCTGTAACCGGGGTTGCCGGTACTCGTTTTCTGATCGAGGTAATCTAATCTTCATGAAACCAACCGTATTACCGCTGCGCCCGCATGGGCGCCATTCGCGCCCCATGGGGCGCTACCGCGCCCTACGGGGCGCCTTTTCTTGCTGTTCATCGTGATCACGCTGCTGGCCAGCTGTGGCGCCCCAGCCGTGCCTCAGCCGGCCCCGGTCGCCGTCGCGACGGCGACCACGGCGCCGGCAACTCCGACCAGCGAACCATCCCCAACCGGCACACCCACATCGGCGCCGGCCACGGCACGCCCTACCACCACACCCACGGCGACCGCAGAGCCATTCAGCGCCACGCCGCCGCCGTCAACGGTTGCCGCGACGACCGCGGTGACGACGACCGCGCCCATCACGCCAACGGCGGCGCCCACGCGACCCGAACGCCGCGCCCGCTCGACCAAACCTTCAATATTCTGCTGTTGGGTTCGGATCAGCGCCCCGGTGAGCATGCCTGGCGTACCGATACGATCATGATCGCCGCGGTGGATTTTCCCAACAAACGGATCGGCCTGGTCAGCCTGCCGCGTGATTTGTGGCTGGACATCCCCGGTTACGGCAAATCGCGCATCAATATGGCCGATTTTGTCGGTGAGTACGAAGTCAAATACCCCGGCGGTGGGCCGGCGCTCTTACAGCGGGTGATCTCGGACACGTTTGGCATCCCTGTCCAGCGTTACATCCGTATGAACCTGACCGCTTTCGAGCGGGCCATCGACACCATCGGCGGGGTGACGGTCAACATCGAGTGCCCGCTGCTTGAAGCGACACCCGATCCGCACAACCCCGACAAGCTGGTCGAAGTCTACTACGACGTCGGCCCGCACCACTTCGACGGGCGGGAGGCGCGGCTCTACGCGTCCTACCGCTACTACACCGGTGATTGGGACGCGCGGCGCCAGCAGCAGGTGCTGATGGCGATCCGTGAACAGGCCCTGCGCTCNAACATGATTACCAAAGTGCCTGAGCTGTGGGTGACGTTCCACGACGCCTTTCAGACCGATTTGACGCTGAAAGAGGTGCTCGACCTCACCACGTTTGGGCTGCTGCAGATGGATATGAAGGATGTGCACGGCGTGGTGATCGATTACCGTCTGGTGACACCCTACACCACNGCCGGGGGTGGCGCCGTGCTCCTGCCCAAAATACCGGAAATCACCCAGGCGGTCGACAATATCTTCACGGTCGCACCCCTGCGTGACACGGTTGCGCAGCCCGCGGCCGGGTGCCGGACGAAGCCGCGAGTCACGGCAACCCCGACGCCCACCACTACACCAACGACCAGTCCACCACCCGAGAACTGATCACTGGATGCCATGGCGACTACGACCTATCTGATACCGCTGCGCGTCAGTTACGACGCCCACAGCCATTCGATCGTGCTGCGTCTGGGCAGCGGCCGCCGGCCGCGTGCCGTGGTGACGCGGCTGCACGCTGAGGGTATTGTCGAGATCGACGCGCACGGACGTCTCGCCAGTGTGACCTTGATCGACAACAAACACGTGCACCTGGGCCAGCGCCTGGTGGGCCTGCCCACCCTGCCGCCCGATTCGGCGCTACCCGCCAGCGACGTCATCGTCTATGACCTGGCCGGCCGTATGGCGCGCTTTGGCCTCCAGGCCACGTCCAGTGAGGTGCAGCGGGTCAGTCGCACAGTGCAGATCGATGTGGATGGCCAGGCCAGGCTCCTGGCCATCCACATTCCAGTCCAGGGCAGCCGCCGGCGTGACCCCGATTTGTCGCTGGCGCTGGGCAACCTGGTGTAACCGCAGGGCCCGAACCGGCCCGTGTGGTATCAGCTCACAAGTCAACGCTGTCCTGACTGGCCAGGTCGGGCGGCGCACCGGCGGCCGGCCGCGCCAGCGGCGGGTCGAGCAGCAGCAGGCTGGCCACAATCAGGAGCCCGCCCAGCCACTGTATCGGAGCCATCACCTCGCCCAGAAACACGCGTGCCAGCAACACCGTCATCAACGGCTCGACAACCCCAATCAACGCCATCTGTGTGCTGCCGATGTATTTGATCGATGTAAACATCGTCAGGCGCGTCACCACCGTGCCGAGCAGCGCAATGCCCAACACCGGCCACCACCCCGCCCATGTGGTGGGTGGCGCACTCCGCCCACAACCAANCCGCACCCCGGTTGCCATCACGGCCATGATACTGATCACGTAGAGGGCGACCGAGCGCGNGTCGACGTTGTGTATAACGATCTGTCCCAGCACCAGGTACAGGGCATAGGTGACGACGGCAATCGCCACCAGAAATACCCCGATGACCTGGGCCGACCCGCTGGTTGGGTCGACCAGCAGGGCCACGCCCGTCAAAGCAATGACCAGGCGCAGCAGGCGCCGGCGGGTCAACGGCTCGCCGCGCAGCCGCAGGAGCAGAATCANCCACCGCGGGTACATGTAGAGCAGGAGCGTGGCCACACCGGCCGGCAGACGGGTCAACCCCANATAGTAACTCAATTGTGCGGCCGTGTTGGCCGTGGCCATCAGGGCGCAGCCCCNCACCACGGCCCGCGGGATACGGATGAACTGGCGGCCAAACAGAAGAAAAACGCCCCACAACACCAGGGCTGCCACCGACAGGCGCAGCATGGTGAAGGTGTTCGGATCGATGCCGGCCGCATAGGCGTACTTCGCGAAGATCGAATTGGACGCCAGCATGACACTGGCAATGAGGGCCATGGTGACGCCAATTTGAACCTGGCGCCGGTGATCCAGGGGCGACGCGGGGCGTGCTACTTTCGGCCAACAAGCAGGATACCTCCCAGCGCCAGGTAGAGGGCGCCGATCACCANGGCCCAACCACCCCAACCCAGGCGCAGCGTGTGGTGGTAGACCACCGCGACCTCCGGTTGAACCTGCTGCCAACTGAGCAGGGGAACCGCCGCCAGCAGCGCCCCAATCACCAACAGGGCGCCGCTCACCACCCGCAGTCTGGNGGCCGCACCCAGAGTGGCGTCCTGCCGCCACACCGCCAGCAGCGTTACGGCGCTCAACAACAGCAGGGCCGCCATGGTCACGACCTGCAAGCGGTATTCGGGTTGGCTGAACGTCGCCGGTGACCAGGCCGGCGGCAGCAGGGCCAGGGCACAGGGAACACTGCCCAGCGCCAGGCCGGCGCAGCCCACGCGGCCACTCACCGCGTGATCAGCGCCAGGATGTTCACCCCCCGCCAGCACGACCAGCGGCCAGTAGAACACCTCACGCAGCAGCGGTACCTGACCGCTGCGCACCGCCGGCAGGAACTTGACATATTCCGGCAAGTCAAGGCCCAGCAGCGTCAACCCCGGGCTGGGATGGACGACCCAGGCGCCCCACACCGCGGCGGCCATGAAGATCAGGCCAATGCTGAGCAGGGCGGACGCGGGCGCACGTGCCACCGCCAGGCAATGGGGTCGGCCGTCAGCGGATTCGCCAGTGCACCCGGCTCCTGGTTGACGGCCGTGGAGTGTGGGCTGCTCATCGCAGCTCACGCTGCGCCCGCTCCAGACGCAGGCGTTGACGTTCGCGCCCCTGCTCGAAGCGCAGGCGTTCTTCTGCGGTTTNCGGCTGCAAGCCCGGTACGGTGGTTGGCTGGCGGTTGGCGTCCAGGGCAACGTACACCACGTACGCGGTGTTGGTCAGCACCGACTTGCCGGTCATCAGGTTTTCCGAGTAGACGCGCACCATCACTTCCATGCTGGTACGCCCCACGAAGGTCAGTGTCGCTTCCAGGGTCACCAGCTCACCGACCANGACCGGCGCGTTGAACGTCATCGAATCGATCGCCACCGTGACGCTGGAGCAGCGCGAGTGGCGCACGGCGGCAATGGCCGCGACTTCGTCGACCAGCTTCATGATCCAACCGCCGTGCACGTTACCGTGGGTGTTCGCGTGTTCGGGCATCATGAACTGGCTCAGCACCGTGTGGCTGGCGCTGGGCGGTTTGCTGGCAAAGGTTGTCGTCATGCATCCTCCAGAGTGCGTGCGTAGGCGTGCAGCAGCGACTGGGCGGCGCTGGCCCAGGTGAAGCNGCNGGCCTGGCTGAAACCGCGTTGGCGCAGGGTCGTGCGCAGCGCGTCATCCGCCAGCAGGCGCAGCAGCGCGTGCGCCAGCCCGTCGACGTCTTCGGCGGCCACCAGCAGGGCCGCATCGCCGGCCGCTTCGGGCAGCGACGAGTTGTTCGCGGCGATGACCGGAGCGCCACAGGCCATCGACTCGATGACCGGAATACCAAAGCCCTCGTAGCGGCTGGGAAAGACGAAGATGTCGGCCAGGCTGTACAGGGTGGGCAGGTCGGTTTCAGCGACATAGCCCAGAAAGCGCACACTGCTGCCCAGGCCTGACTGCTCGACCGTATCGAAGATCGACTGGTACAGCCAACCTCGACCGCCGGCAATCACCAGTTGATGGGGAGACGNCGCCGCGGCCTGTGCGGCCGCGTAAGCCTGAATGAGGCGCTCATAATTTTTGCGTGGCTCCAGCGTACCGACGCTGAGAATGAAGGGCCTGTCCAACCCATAGCGCTGGCGCACCGTCTGGCGCTGGGCCGTGTCGGTCACCGGTTGGTATGCGGGTCCCACACCGGGGTAAACGACATCGATGCGNNCCGCGTCGATGCCCAGCAGGGTCAGCAGATCGTGCCGTGTACTCGACGAATCGGCCAGGATACGGGCGGCCCGGCGCAACGCGGGNNGTACGGCCCGTTCGAGGTAGCGGCGCAGGCCAGGGTCGGCGCACTCCGGCGCCCGCAGGAACGAGAGGTCGTGGACCGTCATCACGCCGCGCGCGGNCGCAGGGGGCAGTACAAAATCGGGTGAGTGGTAGATATCGACGTCGCCGGCGAACCAGTCGGCCGGCAGGGGCAGGTGCAGGCGGTGCCACAGAACCGCCTGCTGTCGGCCGGTCAGCGGGATGCGGCGGATTGAAAAGGGGGCGCCGCTGCGGCCCTGACCCGCCGCGTCGGCCGCCACCAGCAGGGTGATGCTGTCGGCTGGGGACAATGCGCGCAGGCCGTCGACCAGGCCGCGGGTGTAACGGCCAATGCCCGCCCCCTGGCGCAGCGCCGGTGTGTAATCAATGGCAATCCGCATGAACTGCTGAACCCAGGCGTTCAGGCGTGATCTGACGGTCGGCAGCTGGCGCCATGGTCAGATACCCCGGTAGGTCCACAACCGGTTGACGCCGAAGTTCCAGAAGAGCACGATACAAATAGCCACGGCCTTGGCCAGGTTGTAGTCCCATGGGTGGGCCACGAACGGCTGCAGGATCATCAAGGTCACCGCCAGCACGACCTGGTTGATGATGGNCCCAATCAGGTTCACGGCAAAGAACTTTGGCAGCTGCGATCGCTTCTTGAATTTGCGGCTCTCGGNGAAGGTCCACAGGCGGTTCCAGGTGAAATTACTCAGCACCGCGCAGGTGAAACTAATCGGGTTCGCCTGCAGTGGCGTCAGACCGACCACCAACACCAGGAAGTTGAGTACGGCAAAATCGACGATGGCGCCGATCGTGCCCACCACCGCGAACTTGAAAAAACGGGCGACTTCTTTGCGATCCGCCTGTTGAATGACTGCGGCGACACGGGTCATGCGTGCTTTCAGGCCTCTGTTTACCTCGACTATTCTCGACGGGTAAGTATAGTGAGCACCGCGTCATCTGTCAAAGCCAGGCCTGAGGACGAACGGAGAAACCCGTACCGGTTCGCCCTACGCCACAGCAAGCCCCGTTCACGGGGCGTCGCCTCGTAGTTGCGACTTCAGTCGCTCTGGAGGACGACTGAAGTCGTCACTACGCGGGTGAACTCAGCTCTGGAGGACGACTGAAGTCGTCACTACGCGGCTGAACTCAGCTCTGGAGGACGACTGAAGTCGTCACTACGCGGGTGAACTCAGCTCTGGAGGACGACTGAAGTCGTCACTACGCGGTTGAACTCAACTTTGGAGGACGACTGAAGTCGTCACTACGCGGTGTGACGCCGCAACGGGTACGCTCAGCAGGGCCAGCACCAGGGCCAGGTGCAGGTACATACGTTGCACGAGTAAATTGTCGAACAGGTTGTGCACACTGAGGTGCACGATGATGCCCAAAACGCCCAGGGCCACGGCCCGTTGCCACGAGCTGAGGCGGCGGTCGTGGCCGACACGCCAGGCCTGCCCAATCGCGACCAGCCACAGCAGGAGATAACTCGCCAGTCCCAGCAGCCNCGTTTCCGCCCAGGTGTTCAGGTAGATGTTGTGCGCGTGGCCCAGTGGATCCGACCAGCGGGNGAGCGCGACCTGGGGATAGATCGTGGCGTAGTTACCCAGGCCGATACCCAGCCAGGGTGCACGTTCGATCATCTGACGGGCCGCGTCCCAATGGGCCACCCGCTCCACGACGGCGAAGTTGTCGTCGTTGACTTCGATCGTGCGCACATCGAAGCCGCCGAGGTACTGCTGGGTGTCGGCCAGACGTGCGCCCAGCGCACCGGTGCTCAGCCCGCCGCGCAGCAGCAGCAGCGCCAGAAGTCCCGCCACGGCCAGGCTGAGCAGGAATGTGCGCCGGCTGCGCAGCGTGGTCACCACGAGCACCGCGGCCAGGATACCCAACCAGGCGCCGCGGGACCAACTGGCGACGACACCCGCGGCAATCAGCGCGGTGGCGAGACCGCTGCCCACCAGGGATAGGCAGACCGCCGGTTGGTGCTGGTGCCCGTGCCGCCCACGCCACCACTGGCCCAGCGACCAGTAGAAGACGGACAGTGCCAGCGGCAGTACCAGGCCCAGGTAGCCGGCGTAAGGGTTGGGCTGACGGAAGGTGCCGTAGGCGCGCAGGAAACGCCCCAAGATCTGAAAGGCGGGTGGGCCAACCTGAAAGACGAACTGGTAGAGACCGATGAGCGCCTGTACGCTGGCGCCGATGAGCATGGCCGCAACCAACCAACGGGCCGACCGCAGCGGGTTAGAGCGGTTGGCGTATGGCGGTGACCAAAGCAGGTCGACGGCGATCAAATACAGAACCAGAACCTCGCCCCATTTGAGCAACTCGGGCAGCGCATCGCGCAGGGAAGTTGCCGGCAGTAACGAGAGGCCGGCGGTCGCCATTACCAGCACCAGGGGCAGGAAGAGCGGCGCGACCGGGACGTTGGCCGGCACGCCGGCCGTACGCACCGGCGCCGGCAGCAGTACCCGACCCGAGGCCAGCCGCAGCAGCAGCCAGCTGCCCAGGGTCCAGGCCAACAGCGCCTCGGCCGGGCCAACCGTGGCGCCCAGCAGGGCTGNTTCGCCAACCGTGGCGAAGGGAATTACCGCGGCCAGTANGAACGGTTTCANCTGTGGCCGCAGCAGGATGAGCAGCGCCAGGGCCGCACCGCTCACCGCCGGCAGCAGCAGGCTCAGTGGGGCGCGGGTCAGGGCCACGGCGAGGAGGATCAGGGCGATTCCCCACCCGACCCGTGGGCGCCAGCGGGCGAATTGTTGCGTGCTCTCGAGTGACATGGCCTATCGATTGTAAAACAAACCGGGGTTTTGTCAAGGCATGAGAAACCGGGTTTTTGTCTCGCAGACCAGGAACATGGCGCGATGAAAGGCCGTTGCGCAGACAAAAACCTCATACCCGTGCGAGAAAAACCCGGTTTCTGAACGGCTGGCTGAGCAGTAACCGGCGTAGATGTGTTGGGTGCTTCTTGCGGGATGCGGCATTGACGAACTGACGATTTCCCGGTATACTTCGCCGCACATTCGACAGTATCCCTATCCGATGGAGAGAAAGAGGAATCATGGCCAAAAACCGGCTTCGATCGGCAAGCAGTCCACAACCGCCAAAGACAAGGCTGGCAGCCCCAGTGGCGCCGCTGACAAAAAGGGCGGTCTGTCACGCAACGCCATCATCCTGATCGTGGCGGGCGTCATCCTGGCTTTTGCACTGGTGCTGGTAGTCCAGCAACTCAGCCTGGCCAGCAGCACCCGCACCACGACCGCCACCGCCGCCGCTGGCGATACGGGATCGGTGGCTGGCTCCCCGACGCCAAGGTGGTTGTGCTCGACTTTTCTGACTTCCAATGCCCGCACTGCAAATCGTGGTATGAGAACATCGAACCACGGCTGCGCGCCGAATTCGTAGACACCGGCAAAGTCCGGCTCGACTACAAACACTTCCTGGTGATCAGCAAAGAGTCGGAATACGCGGCGAACGCGTCGGAGTGCGCAGCCGAACAGGGCCTCTTCTGGCCGTACCATGACCTGCTGTTTGCCCAACAGGGCCTGCAGGGCGCGACACGGTCAGCCCCAGCAACCTGAAACGCCTGGGAGCGCAGATCACGGGACTGGACACCGGCCGCTTCAACGCCTGTGTGGACAGCAACAAGTACCAGGAACTGGTCTACCGCGACGTGCAGGACGGTAACAACCTGGGCGTGACGGCCACACCGACCATCTTCGTGAATGGCACGAAGGTCGAAGCCAGCCAGGACTATAACGCCATCAAGGCCGCCATCGAAGCGGCTCTGTCTGCCACGCAGTAGTGCACAGAGCCGGGCGGTGAGCCACTCTGCCGGCCGCCGGCGCCACATCGCTGGTCTCGCGCGGTGACGGATGGCCGCATCAGCGCATATTCGGAAAGGACCTGTAATGGCCAAATCTGCATCGACCGTACCCACCCCCACCACGAGTAAACCCAACTGGCCGGAACTGCTGATTCTGGTATTAGCCCTGCTCGGGTGGGTATTTCGGGCTATCTGACCTACACCAAGTTCAGCAATACGACGACCGTCTGCCTGGGGCTGGGCGAGTGTGAAACGGTGCAAAATAGCCCTATGCGGTGATCTTCGGGATTCCGATCGCCCTGCTGGGACTGCTCGCCTATCTGGCGATTCTGGCCCTCTGGTGGTGGGGACGCAACCCGGAACGCGCCAATGCCGACCTGACCCCGGTCGGCATCTTCGGTATCTCGTTGTTTGGATTCCTGTACTCGTTGTACCTCACCTATCTCGAATTTTTTGTGATCGAGGCGCTCTGCCCGTGGTGTCTGGCGTCTTTTCTGGTCATGACCGCCATTATGGCGATTTCGGGCATTCTGGCTTACCGCGAACTGTCTTGACCGAGCGAGGCTGATTGTGGCTACAGTGATTGCCGATACCGTGCTCCATGGTGGCCTGGTCGTCACCATGAATACGAAAGAGGATATCTGGCCCGACGGCGCGATAGCCGTGCGTGGCGGTCAAATCGTAGCGGTGGGGCCATCGGCGACGGTCCTGGCACGCGTCGAGGCGGCGGAGCTGGTGGACTGCACCGGCTACGTCGTGATTCCGGGCCTTATCAATGCGCACACCCACGTACCGATGAGCCTGCTGCGCGGGCTGGCCGACGACTTACGTCTCGACGTCTGGCTCTTGGGGTACATGATGCCGGTGGAGAAGGAGTTCGTGGGCGAGGACTTCTGCCACTGGGGCACGCTGCTTTCGTGCGCCGAAATGATCCACGCCGGTGTGACCTGCTTCAACGATATGTACTACTTCNNAGAAGATGCCGTGGCGCAGGCGGTGGATGTGTCCGGTATGCGGGCGATTCTCGGCCAGACCATTCTCAAATTCCCATCGCCCGATGCGGCCAGCTACGACGAAAGCCTGGCCTACTGCCGCCAATTCATCGAACGCTGGCGCCAACACCCCAGAATCGTGCCGTCGGTGGCGCCGCATGCCCCGTACACCTCCACGCCCGAGTTGATCGAGGCCTGCATTGCCATGGCGGTCGAGTATAACGTGCCCCTGCACATTCACCTCTCAGAGACCGCTCTGGAGGTACTCGACAGCCGGCGCACCCACGGCCAGCCGCCGGTGGCCTACGTNCAACCAGCCGGCCTCTTCCAGGCCAAAGTGATCGCCGCACACTGCGTGCACGTCGACGAGGGTGAAATGCGTATTCTGGCCAACGCGCAGGCCGGGGTGGCGCACAACCCGACCAGCAACCTGAAACTGGCCAGTGGGGTGGCGCCGGTGGTGCGTATGCGGGCGCTTGGGGTGCCGGTGGGCATTGGCACCGACGGGCAGGCCAGCAACAACGACCAGGACCTCCTGGAAGAAATGCGCCTGGCCGCGCTGCTGCCCAAAGGCACACTGGGTGACCCAACCCTGCTGCCGGCGNNCGAAGTCTTCGCGATGGCGACGATCGAGGGGCGCGCGCTGCACCTCGACCATCTCATCGGCTCTTTGGAGACGAACAAACGCGCCGACCTGGCGGTCATCAGCCTGGAGGCGCCGCATCTGGTGCCGCGCTACGACGCAACGCTCAGTAACATCTATTCACACCTGGTCTACTCGGCCAAAGCCAGCGATGTGCGGCACGTCATGGTGGACGGCCGCTGGCTGCTGCGCGACGGCGCCTTTCAGACGATCGACATCGCCGAGGTGACGCGAGGCGCGNNCCGCCTGGCGACGCGCATCAACCAATTCATCACCCAGCGCGAATTGAGCCTGCTCGACAAGCTCCTGGCGATCAGCGACATCAGCGTGCAGGAGGGGCGCCAGGAATCGTTCGAGGTACAGGTCAAGGCCGCGATCGACGACCCGCGCCGNATCGAAGCCATGCTGGGGCGGCCGCCCTTCGAGATCGTCAAACGCAGCGTGCGCCAGCAGTTCGATACCTACCTGCTGTTCGAGAGCGGCAAGATGGGCGCCTACGTCCGCTACCGCGAGGACAACAAGGTGATCGATCAGCCGGCCGGCCGACCGGTCTCCGGCACCGGCCCGGCCATCGAACCGCACTACTACCTGACCCTGATCGGTGAGACCAAAGAGCGCGAATACAGCGATTCGGTGATCCTGTCCCGTTCACGCTACCTGGCCAATGCCAATCACTCCTTGCGCTTCTTTCGGGAATATTTCCAACCCGACGCCGTACGCGAGATCGTCAAGTGGCGCACACGGTACCGTGTGCGTTACCGGGGCGAGGAGTTTGCCCTCAATTTCGATCGCCTCAGCAAACCGGCCATCGACACGCCGTTCCTGGAGATCAAAAGCGGTACCTGGTCGCGCGCCGATGCTGAGAAGAAGGCNAGAGCGATCGGGGAGATGCTGCGGCTCTTCCAGGTCGATCCGACCGCCATGCGCCGGGGCGAGTACGTCGCACTGGAGACCTGAGCCGAGGGCCGGTTCAGGTCAGGTATTTGCCAATCAGCAGGTCGAGTTGCGCGTGTGCGCATGGNNGGATATGCGCCCGGTCTGTGATGATCGCATCTTGCAGGGCATTGGCCTGCGGGCTGGGGCCGGCATCGGCCAGTGCCCGCACCGCGTTACGCACCGCGGTCTTGGCCACCTCGGCATTGTGCTGCAGNNCGCGGATCACGGCCTCGACGGTCACCGGGTCGGCGCTGTCGTGCCACACGTCGTAGTCGGTGACGTGCACCATGGCCGCGTAACTCATGCTGGCCTCACGCGCCAGTTGGGCTTCGGGCACGGCGGTCATGCCGATGATGTCACAGCCCCACTGGCGGAAGATGCGGCTCTCGGCCTTGGTACTGAAACGCGGCCNCTCGATGACGACCAGGCTGCCCCCATCATGCACCGGATTGCCGGTGGCGGCGACGGCGGCGTAACAAACCTGACTCAGGGCGGGGCAGAACGCGTCGGCCAGCGAGATGTGAACGACCAGCCCGCCTGTGCCGGCCTCGGNGTCATCGAAGAACGACAGCTTGCGCAGCCGCGTGCGGTCGACGACCTGGTCGGGGATCACAATATGCCCGGGGCNCAGTTCCTCCTTGAGGCTGCCGCAGGCCGAGATCGAAATCAGGTATTCGACGCCGAGAGTTTTGAACCNCCAGATGTTGGCCCGGTAGTTGAGCTGCGTGGGTGAAATGCGGTGACCGCGTCCGTGGCGCGCCAGAAATACCACCGGCACACCGTCCAACACACCGGTCACGTAGGCGTCCGAAGGCGCGCCGAAGGGCGTCGCGACCTCGACCTCACGCACGTCACGCAGCGCCTCCATCTGGTACACGCCGCTACCACCAATGACACCGATCCGAATCGCAGAAGACATCACAGTACCCTTTCTATGAATCTGGTTGCCAGACCTGTGGCCCGCAACCCCTATCCCCTGTCCAGCAACACTTCAGCATCATGTTCGCCCAGACGCGGCGCCGGGCGACTACTGTCGGCCGGCGTATCGGAGAGGCGAACAGGAAAACCACCTCNGGGCAGGCCGCTGGCCGGCTCATCGATGATCAGGCCGTCAGCGCGTGCGGGGTCTCCGAGTACTTCCTGGATCGTACGCACCGCGGTGCAGCACACATCGTCACCCAGGCGCTCCAGCCAGTAGGCCAGGGGTTGAGTGCGAAAATAGGCGCGTAGCTCCGCCAGGCGCGCCGCGCCCGGTTCCGGGTTGAAACCGTAAAAACGCAGGTCCTTACGGTCGATACGCTGGCACACGCGCAGCCAGAACTTCGGCCNGAGTGCGCCGACGGCCAGGTAGCGGTCGTCGGCGCACGCNNAGACGTTGTAGCACAGGCTCGAACCGGTGAGCAGGCCCATACCGGCCGGGTTGCCCGGTTCGAGCGTCTGGAGCGGCAGCAGGTAGGCCATCCAGGCCAGCGCACCCGCCATGAGCGGCACGTCCAGGAACTGGCCGCGGCCGGTGTGCGTGCGGGCCAGCAGGGCGGCGAGAATGGCCGTCATCGCGGGCATGGCGCCCCCGCCGATGTCGGCAATCTGCACGGGNNAAAGGGCATGGGCGCGCGGCTGGAGGCCAACGCTGAGCATACCGCTCTCGGCCACGAAGTTGAGGTCATGACCTGGGTGGTCACGGCGCCGGCCTTCCTGCCCGTACGCGGTGATCGCGCAGTAGATCAGACGCGGATTGATGGCGGCCAGGCGTGGGTAGTCCAGCCCAACCTGGGCCAATACGCCGGGCCGGTAACTTTCGACCAGTACGTCGGCCGTTGTGACCAACTGCAAGAGGCGATCCTGGTCCTCCGCGGTGCGCAGGTTGAGGACGATGCTGCGTTTGCCGCGGTTGATCGTCGCAAAATAGGGCCCAGCCCATTGCCGTCCTTCTCGCCCATCAGGNNCGTGCGGGTCACCCAGGCCGGGTGACTCGACCTTGATGACGTCGGCGCCCAGGTCGGCCAGCCACATTGTCGCAAAGGCACCCGGCAGGTACCTTGAGAGATCCAATATCCGGATGCCTTGCAGTGCGGACATGCGGTGCGATACCTTCTCGATGACAAAAATACTGCGCCCAACTTCTGCGCAGAAATCAGGCGCAGCGCCTCGTACATGCTGGCGTCAGTCCCTCGGCGGTTTGGCGTCGAGGCTTCAGCCAGGTTTTACGCTGCGACCCGGCGAAAGCCTCGACCCCTGTATGCAAGAACCATTGCGACGTTCGCGCCGTCGTGCACTGGCTTGAACGGGAGAAACCGGCGAAGCCGGCCGCCAGGCGGCGGGCTTCGCCGGAGCGTCATACGCGTTCGATGATCGTGGCCGTGGCCATGCCGTGCCCGATGCACATCGTCTGCAGGCCGTAGCGGCCACCCGTTCGCTCCAGCCGGTGCAGAAGGGTGGTCATGAGCTTGGCGCCCGTGGCGCCCAAGGGGTGGCCGAGGGCAATCGCGCCGCCGCTGGGGTTGACACGCCGGGTNNCCGGCTCGATTTCGGCCATCCAGGCCAGCACGACCGAGGCAAAGGCCTCGTTGATCTCGATGCTGTCCATGTCATCGATGCTCAAACCGGTACGTTCGAGAATCAGGCGGGTGGCCGGAATCGGTCCATCCAGCATCAGCACCGGGTCGCTGCCGACCACGANCCCAGCCACCAGCCGGGCACGCGGCCGCAGATTGTAACGTTTGACCGCGTCCGCGCTGGCCAGCAGCACGGCCGACGCGCCGTCGCTGATCTGGCTGCTGCTGCCGGCGGTGATCTTGCCGCCCTCTTTGAAGACCGGGCGCAGCATGCCGATCTTGCTCGNCTCGACGTTGGCCCGAAAGCCTTCATCGTAGTCGAGCGTCACGGTGGCGCCGTTCTTCATTACGGTGACCGGTACGATCTCGGCGCGGAAGTGCCCGGCCTGCGTTGCCGCGGCGGCTTTCAGGTGGCTCTCATAACTGAAACGATCCAGCGCCGCGCGGCTCAGGTTCCATTTGTCGGCAATCGNCTCGGCGGAGAGGCCCTGCGGAATCAGGTCGTAGGGGATCCCCTCGTAAAACTGCTCCGGGTAGTCCGACCCCATCAGCACGCGGCTCATGCTTTCGATGCCGGCGCCAACCGCAATCTCCATGTCACCCGCGGCAATCGCCTGGGCCGCAAAATGGATAGCCTGCTGGCTGGAACCGCACATGCGGTTGAGGGTGACGGCCGGAACCCGAACTGGCCAGCCAGCGTTGAGCACCGCTAGCCGCCCGATATTGCCACCCTGCTCGCCGATCGGCGTCACACAGCCCATGACCACGTCTTCGACGAGTGCCGGATCGAGGTCGACGCGCCGTACCACTTCCATGAGTGGTATCGAGGCCAGGGCCACCGGGTTGGCCCNGCTCAACGTGCCACTTTTGCGACCGACCGGTGTGCGCACGGCCGAGACGATGAACACATCGCGCATGATTGGCTCCTAGCTGCGGAAGAGTTCGCGGGCGATGATCGTGCGCTGGATCTGGGAAGTACCCTCGTAGATCTGGTAGATCTTGGCATCGCGCATCAGCTTCTCGACCGGATACTCGGCGCTGTAACCGTAACCACCAAAGACCTGCACGGCGTCGGTCGTCGTTTTCATCGCCATATCGGCACAGAAGGCCTTGGCGTAGGCGGCCTCAGCCGTGTTCTTTTNGCCGTGATCGACCAGGGTCGCGGCGTGCCAGGCCAACAGGCGGCCAGCCGCAACGTTCATGGCCATATCGGCGATCATGAAGCTGATACCCTGGAAGGCGGCGATGGGCTGGCCAAAGGCCTTGCGCTCGCTGGCGTACTTGATCGCCTCTTCCATGGCCCGCCGTGCGACCCCGATGGCGCCCGNCGCCACCGGTGGGCGCGACTTGTCGAATACGCCCATGGCCACACGGAACCCGGCCTCGGCGATGCGGTTGGCCGCCGGCACTTCCACATCCTCGAAGATCACCTCACTGGCCCAGCTGGCGTGCTGGCCCATCTTCTCGATCGGTTTGCTGGTCTTGACGCCCCACTCGCGCTCGACGATGAAGAAGTTGAGACCCTTATGCCCACCCGACGGGTCCACCTTGGCCAGAACCACAAACAGGTCGGCCACTGGACCGTTCGTGATCCAGGTTTTGGAGCCATTCAGCACATAACCATCGCCCTTGCCCAGGGCGGTCGTTTTGATGCCGGCAACGTCCGAGCCAGCCCNCGGTTCGGTGACGCAGTAGGCCGGCATCTTGTTGCCGTCCATCACATACTCGCCCAGATATTTTTNCTTCTGCTCTTCACTGGCGCCGATGATGATGGGCAGGCAGGCCAGTTGGTTGAGCATCATGGCCGTCTGGATGCCGGAACAGGCCCAGGCGAGCTCCTCACCTACGATGCACTCGTCCAGTACGGAGATGCCCGGCCCGCCATAGGCCTCCGGCACGTTCAGGTTGACCAGGCCAACCTCGCGTGCTTTGTGGATGATCGGCCAGGGGTACTCGCCGCTGCGATCGTAATGTTCGGCCATGGGCAGGATTTCTTTGACTGCGAAATCGTGGGCCAGATCGCGCAGCATGCGCTGTTCGTCAGTCAGGGTAAAATCGATCATGTTCAATCCTCCAAAACTGTGTCAGGCGCACGCCATCGTGGATACCGGGTGGCCAGGAGCCGATCGATGGGTGGAGAGAGTCTCAGCCCGTGCGCTGAATCTGTGACGCCTCGCGTCATCAGTGTACCACAGTTTACGAAGTTTGCGCAAGAAAAACGCCACAAGAAACCGTACCCCCAGGCGGGGACGCTTCCCGCGTGCCGCACGCCGCACCGGCGAACCGGGCCGTGTCACGGGCAGAACCTGATCACATGGCCAGCAGGGCCGCGAACGCGTCTTTGAAACAGCCGAGTGGTGCACTGAGCAGGCCAGCGCCCACCATGCCAACCCNCGGTTCCTTGTGGGCAATGCCGGTGTTGATGCGCGGCGTGATGCCGGTGGCCAGTACTTTGCGCACGTCGATGCCGACCGGGGTGCCGCGGAAATTGAGCGCAGGGATGGTAAACGCGCTGTGTTCGCCGGCCGTGATTTCGTACATCTCGAGGGTAGCGTTCGTGGCGTCGGCCGGTGTGCCGCCGACGAACTGCACAATGGCCGGGGCGCCGGCCAGGGCAAAGGCGCCGATGCCGCCCGTCTCGGTGATCGTGCTGTCGCCGATGTCCTTGTTGGCGTCGGCCTGCGTGAAGCCGGGGANAAACAGGCCGATCGGGTCGCCCGACTCACAGGTGAACCAGCGCTCGCCGGTCGCGCTGACGCGGATGCCGAAATCGGTGCCGTTGCGCGCCATGGTCGTGACGACCGTACAGCCGGGAATGTTCTCGGCGGGCATGAGCATCGCCTTCATGGCGGGCATCGACAGGTTCAGGAAGAAGTGGTCGTTACTGTCGATGAAGCGCATCACTTCAGCCGCGGTAGCCGCGTCCGACGTCTCGGCCAACGCCGGCGCGATGGCGCGCAGGAAGAGCGAGGTGCCGGCCTTGTTGCGGTTGTGACACTCATCGCCCATGTGCAGGGCCTGGGCCACCATACTGCGCAGGTCGATCGGCCCGCGCTGGTCCANGGCCCGTTGCAGGGCCGGGTGGAGCGTATCGGCCATCCAGTGCAGGCGCGCGAGCACGTCGGGTCCGTAAGCCCCGTAGCGCAGCACTTTGCCCAGGCCTTCGTTCTGCGTGGCGTAGGCCGTCGTGCCGTACTCCGCGTTGGTGACGATGAAGACCGGCATCGATGGGCTGATGATGCCGGCCATCGGCCCGGTGGCGTGGTAGTGGTGACAGGGTGCAAACTCGATTTCACCCGATGCCGCCAACGTGGCGGCGCGCTCTGCGTCGGCAGCCCAGCCCTCGTACAGAATGGCGCCCATCACGGCGCCGCGGGTGGGGCCGCTCATGCGCTCCCAGGTGATCGGCGGCCCGGAGTGGCAGATCAGGCGTTCGTGGTAGCCCGGAATCGTGCCGCGTGCNNCCATGCCCACCAACATCGGACGACCGGCGTTGATGCGGCGAACCGCCTCAGCATTGGCGGCGTCGATCGACGCCCCGTCCTGTGTGTGCGTCAGCGGCTGGTAACCGGCCACCGGTGGCCGCCAATCGACCTCCAGCGGGACGATCCCCTGTTCTTCCAGGCTTGTCTTGAACACCTCCAGGCCCACGTTGACGGGCTGCAAGGGCTGGGCAAACAGCCAGTATCTTATCCATGAACAGATTCCTCTCATCCAGTGTCGGCGTGCACCCGGGTNCAAACGACGGTTGTGCGGGCGATNCAGACCGGCCAGGGTGGCTGCGGCGGCGTTACTCGGTACCACCAACACATCGGCAGCCCGTAGCTGCGCGGCCTGATGGGCCAGGTTTTGCGGGTCATGGTCTGTGCCACAGACCGAGGCGACGAAACTCACGTGACGACCGGCGGCCGCGGCCGTGGCCTGGGCCTGTTGGATGGCCGGCACAATGGCGCCGGCCGGGTCGGGGTGAGCGCCGTAGCCCAACACCACGTCGAACAGGATGACGCCCACGGTCGGGTCGGCCGCCTCCTGCAAGAGGCGCCGGTTACGCAGGGTGGGGTCCAGCATCGGGTGCAGACGGCCCTGGGTGAACTCGTCCTCGCCCATGTCGACGCAGGTGTGTTCCTGGCTGACGAGCGTACTGGCCAGGGCCGNTGCACTGGGGAACGGCGCGTTGGAATAGACCGCGCNCGAGCAGGGGGTCAGCAGCATCTGCGCTTCATAGCAGAAGGTGCCGCCGCTGAACAGCCCACGGACCCAGCGACCGCTGCGCCGCGCGTTCGCCCGCGGCCAGCGTGGCCAGCCCTTGCGGCTCACGGTGCAGTCGCCCCTGGGCGGCTNGGCCGGTTCGCCGGCCACCAGCGCAGCGGCAACCTGCGCGGCCTCCTCCAGCGTTGCGGCCGCAATGCCACCTTCGGCTTCGATCAGGCTGGCATCACCGCCCAACATGCAGACGACAACCGGCTCTGAACTGCGGTCGATGGCGTGCAACACACGCGTGGAGACGTCGGGGTCGGGGGCTTCTGAAATCAGCACGATGACCGACGTCTGCGGATCGTCTTGCAGCGCGTGCAGTGCCTGCTGCATCGTGATTCCCCNCACTTCGTACTTCAGGTCGCGCCCGCCGGTACCGATAGCTTGCGAAATACCGGCGCCCAGGCGGGCCAGGGCGCTCGTGACGCCTTGGATGCCGGTGCCGGCCGCACCCACGATGCCCACGGCGCGNNGTACGGCGTTGGCAAACCCCAGCCCCACGCCGTTGATGATTGCGGTGCCCGCGTCCGGCCCCATGCACAGCAGACCACGATCGGCCGCCAGGCGCTTGAGCGCGATTTCGTCGGCCAGGGGCACGTTATCGCTGAAGAGCATGACGTGGCGGCCGTTCTCCAGTGCGGTGCGGGCTTCGGTAGCGGCGAACGCACCGGCCACCGAGATGACCACGAGGTTGGCGGTGGGGTAATCGTGCAGCGTCATCGCCAGGCTGCGGTGACGGCGGGTGCTGTCGCCACTGCGCTGCGGCGCTGGCGGCTGGCCACCAGCAGCCGCCCGCGCTGTAGGGCGTGCTGCGCACCGTCGTCGTCTTGCGCGCACCGCAATGACCAGGTCGTCCGGGCTGGCTGCCAGCGCGTCGGGCGTCAGCAGGTCGGCGGCAGCCAGGATCTCTTTGTTGGCCGGTGTGGCCATCACGACCGCTGCATCATCTACACCGGGCAGATCGAGCAGCTCCTTGGCCACCAACATCAGGGTAACCGAATCGAAGTAGTCCGATTTACGCACCTGCGTTTGGGTCACCATTGACTATCTCCTGTCGTACAGCATGATTGTCTGGATGAATCAGGCAGCCACCATTGCAGATCATCGCAATGCGCAGAGGGGGCGATTTCGGCGCTCAACTGCGCTGTTTGCGTACCCAATGGTTGACGATAATGACAAACAAAAACCGGTCGCCAGGCCAAGGAGCATCTGCAGATTGACGTCGGCCCCGGCCAGCCAGGCGATCGTGCTCCCGGCACCCATACCGATCAGGTAGACCAGCAGCCAGAACAAGAGGCTGTAGAGGGTGCGTACGAACGAGGGGCGGGGGCTTTGGTGAATGGCTCACACCAATCTCTCCTGTAAAAACCGGCTAACATTGTATAGCCCGAGGTTGCACCGTGAGACAGAACGTGCGCCGCAGCGCCTGTGATGCCGTTGGCTCTGCCCCNGGCCAGCTCATGCAGCAACTGAAGCCAGCCTGCGTCAACCCAACCCGCAGCCGCGGCGCGCAGCCAGGCCTGACTGAGTCGAGTCGTACGAACAACGGCCTGTTCGATCAGGCATACTGTAATCATATCGGCAGAATGATGGCCTGGCAAATCGGCAGGAGGGGCATCGCCCGCGGTCCGCAGACGGCGCCGCAACAGCCAGCCGGACAGCCAGTCGTCCCCCAGCGGCGTCAGGCCCGGCCCCAGGCCCAACAGGCAGATCAGGCCCGCAAGGCGGTCGTGAGCATCAGCCGGCGTGACAACCTGAGCGATGGCCTGCTGCGCGGCCGCAACAGCCCGACGTTCCAGCGGCCCGGTGGCCGGCAAGCGCTGTTGACCAAACCAGACCGCCAGATGGTACAGGCCGTCAGCCAGGGCCGGTGCTTGGGCCAATGCCGACCAGTCCGGTTCAGGGTTCCACAGCGCCGCCTGGTCCAGCGCAATGACCTGCGAACCAAGCACCAACCGCTCAGCATCCAGACAGCCGTGGCCGGCCCAAACAGCCAACGCGCCGAAACGACTCCCGGCTGCAAGGACTACGTTGAAGGNGCCGGGGCCAACCGTGCCATCGACGATGGCCACCAGGTCGCCCTGCGGCGTCATCAGGTTGACAACCCGGCGGTGCTGGCTGAGCAACGAGAGATGCACCGTTCCAGACTGTGCCAGGCATGCGACCGGCCGGCCAAGTGACACGGCCGGCCACACGCCTGACACGTGACCCGGCGTGGGTCCACCGGTGCTCAGGCTTGGGTCGGGGGCGGCGACGTGTTGGCTGGCCGTACGAGTTTGCACAACTTCCTCTGACGAACAGGTTTTTGCAGCCAGGGAACCCTGTGCTATAATGCGGGCGGATTCGTCCAGCTGAGGAGAGGTCGCATAGTTCGGCTGAGTGCGCGTCTCGAAAACGCGTAGGGCTTATCACCCTCGAGGGTTCAAATCCCTCCCTCTCCGCCTCCAACGGTGCCCAGAAATGGGCGCCGTTTTACGTTCAGGGGTGATCGTAGCGGTGGCGGTGATGCCAACCGTGACTGTCACGGGGACGCTGACGATCGGCAGATCAGCGATCGGCACGCTGACTGTGACGAACTGTGTGGTGATCCAGCCTGGAATCCCGGCCATGCAGCACCCCTGTACCCAGTCACCGGCCGCGTTCCGGCCCCGAACGGGCCACTGCTGCCCAAGTTGCAGCACACCGAGCACCCTGTACGTCAGACCGGGACCTTCGCGCGTTGACCACATTGGCCGTAATCAAATACGGACCCGTGAGCGCGATAGTCGGGGTGATCGTAGCCGCCGGTACGGTCACAGTTGGCGCAGCCGCGGTGGCGGTCCACGTGGGTGTGAACGTCGGTGGCCGGGTTGGCGTAGCCGTGGGTAGCTGCGGACGCGGGCCGTGGGGGCGGGAGTGCTGGTGTGGGCCGCCGTAGGTGCAGCCGTCGCTTCAACCAGGGCCAACGCCAGCGTCGTTGGTGTGACGGGTGCGACCGTTGCACTGGTCACTGGGGCACTGGGCGAGGCGGGCGCAGCGCCAGGGCGTAACAGCAGCAAAGCCAGAACAGTGAGAAGGACCACGCCGGCAATGCCGAATCCCAGCGGGCGCCAGGGTATACCACCCGCGCGTCCGGTTCGTCGAACGAGGCGACCGTCTCAACTGGCTGACTGGCCGTCGCACCGGTCTGTGCCGCATGATAGCGCACACAGTCCTCGTACGGCCCACCCAGACAGTACGATTCCTGAAACTCCAGGCTGATCGTCTGCCGGCGCGGTGGCGTAACAGACATTCTCCCGGGTTGCGTACCCACAGTGCACAGTGGCGTCGTAAGTGGTGCCTAGATAGGGGCAGGCAGGCCGTGCGATCGTGGACGGGCCTGAAGTCATATCAGTTCGATGCATCCTCTCACTCAAGATGGCTCGGGTCAGTATAACACGATCGAACATTCCGGGCAATTTGGCCAAACGCCACCCGAATGCTATAATCACCGGCGCTGCGGAGAGGTCGCATAGCCTGGTCGAGTGCGCGCCTGGAGAGCGCGTAGGGTCTTCATGGCCCTCGAGGGTTCAAATCCCTCCCTCTCCGCCATTTCCCTTCTTTGACAAAGCGTCCCACTTCAGGTATCATGCACCCGGTCGTGCTAGACGGGGCGCTAGCGGTGCCCTGCACCCGAAATCCGCTACATGCGGGGTCGAATTCCCTTCCGAGGGTTCGTTTGCCCGGAGACTGTGGGGCGGAGCGGCGTTGATGGTTGGGTCCTGTGCGGCGGGGGCCTGTGAACCGTGTCAGGACCGAGAGGTAGCAGCACTAAGCAGTTTCCTCAGGTGCCACGGGGTCGCCTGGCCTGAGCAAGCTGGTACCAGCAAGCCCGGGTAACAATTCTGAAGAAGGGTGCACGACCAGATATCATCCAACGGGCCAGCCTGGCGATTCACTGGGCTGGCTCGTTTGTTTTTACCTGACGATGACCGGTTGAATATCGAACGTCAGGCAGCGCGCGGCCCACCCAGCCCNGCAGGGGACCGTCAGGCGTTCACCGCTGGCGGCCCGGTCGAGTCCCACCACCAACCGGTAGGCGCCCGGCGCCAGCGTGGCCGGCGTCGTCAGGGTATGACGATCGCGCACCANGCTCCCCGCCTGCCAGACCCCGGTACCGTAGCGCCCGTCGAGCGACGGCGCTTCGGCGTTGGCGACCACCTGGCCGTGTGCGTCCAGCAGCTGCATAACCACGATCATGTCTTCGGCCCGGTACCCCGGTTGTGCCTGCCATGTGAGCCNCAGGGCGATGGTATCACNCGGCGCTGATGAGGGTAGCGGGCTGTGGGCCGCCACGAGGGCGATTTGGTCACCGAACATGGCCAGGGCCGGCTGCCGCGCGACCGCTTCCGGACGCAGCACTTCGACCTGGGCCATCTCCCACGCTTCACTGCCGTCAGCGCCGGCCGCGGCAACGAGCAGCGGCTGCCCGCTGGTCGGGTCGTAGGGCACGAGCACGAGGCGGTAGGCGCCCGGTGCGGTACCCGCGGGTACGGCCAGCTGGAGCGGCTGATAGACGGCGCTGGCCTGGCGCAGGTCGCGCTGGCTGCCGCCCACCGCCTCATCGTACTGGGCCANGACCGTACACTGGTCATCGACCAGACGCAGTGAGGTGGCCAGAACCGGGCCGGGTGAACCCGGCAGGCGGCGCCACAGCAGCGGGATATTCAGGACGTCACCCGCCACCACCGACTGCGTCGCGCTGAGCGGCGTTTCCAGGGTCAACCCTCGCCCACTGTTACGCGTTGGGCCGCAGCCCCCAACCTTCGCTGGCCGCGTCACCCCAAAAGCCCTGTACCCGCAGATTGGCTTCGCCGCTGAAGACCTGGTCCTCGAACAGGGCCACACGTGCAGGCTGTCACGTATCACACNCGCGGGGTCGGTCACCGTGTCGTAGATGCGGTACTGCCAGAGTCGGCGTTGGCTGGCGCGCATTTCGTCGAGGCGCTGGCGTGCTGTGGCCGCGCTGAGCGCGCACTCTCCGCANNAGCCCCAGCCGAGTGCAGGGTCGCCATCGACACTGCCCGCCTGCACGATGACGGCGCCGGGCGCATCGGCCAACTGCGCGGCCACGGCTGGCGTGAAGTCGGACAACCGCCCCAGNNCCAGCTTCCAGTACGTCAGCAACGCGGTATAGGNGTAACCGGCATTGACCAGAATCACATCGCCGGGGCGCCAGCGCTTGGCCAGGAACTGCACCGCCCCGCGGTGGTCGTCCGCGGCCAGCGCGGGGTTCGTCCACAACTGCTGCATAGACCAGCCGCTGAGGAGAACCAGGATGACCACCAGACCAACGCCCAGCACNNAGGCGCCCGCAGGCCACAGCTCGTGCAGGCCCAGCGCCAGGAGCAGGCTGAAGGTCGGCGCGTAGGTGAAGACATAACGGACGTGGTACAGCGGCGTGACCCAGAGCGTGATCGATGCAATGCCCAGCAGCGGCAGCAGCGTGCNAGCCGAGCAGGAACCAGGGCGCCCAGGGTGGTACCTGCCCGCGGCCCGGCGTGACCATGGGCGCAGCAGGGCCAGCAACAGCAGCGCCGTGATGACGAATACCGCCAAACCCGCCGCGGCCGTGGGCAGTGACTGCCCAAAACCGAGCGCAGTCAGGCTCTCGACCAGCATCGTGCCCGCGCCCGTTGCCGTGCGCCAGGGAGGTACGGGCGGGTTGGTGATCTGCCGGATGGCGGTCGGCAGCCAGGGCAGAAACAGCAACAGAACCACGAACTGGGCAACCAACCAGCGCCCGATGAACGGACGTCGCGCTGCGATCGCCGCCCCGGCCTGGCCGGGAGCAGNTAGCCGCAACAGCACCAGCACGTTGAGCGCCAGCAGCAGAAAGCCGAAATAGTACAGGGTGTACAGGCCGGNCGCGGCGGCCAGTACGTAGGCCAGCCACGGGGCGGGCGGGCCAGCGGCGCCTTAGCGTCGGCCGGCGACGGNCAGAAGCGCCAGCACGCTCCAGATGCAGGTCATACCCAGCGCGGCGCCCAGCGTGTACATGCGTACTTCCTGGCTGTACCAGATGTGGAAGGGTGCGATGGCTGCCAGCCACATGGCGCCCAGACTGACCGAGCGCCCCAGGCCAGCCCGACGACCGACCGCGTAGGTCAGCGGTAGGAGCAGCATCCCCAGACNCAGCGACGGCCATGCCGCCAGAAACTCGAAACCCGGCTGTGTGGGGACCAGGTGCAGCCAGGCGTGCATGAGCAGGTAGTAGGCCGGCGGGTGGATGTCGCGTGCGGTGTGGGCCAGGAGGTCGGGGATTGACTGCTGCGCCAGGTAGGTGGTGACCGTTTCGTCGTACCACAGGCTTTGCACCCCGAGGTGATGCAGGCGCAAGGCCAGGCCGGTAAACAGGGCCAGACTGGCAAAGATGGTCAGAGTTCGGCGCGTCACGAATCGTCTGCCTCACAAAAACTCCAATTGCGCTGGCAACTGGAGTTGGCACGAAAGCGGGTGATGGGATTCAACCCACGACTCACTGCTTGGGAAGCAGTTGCGCTACCACTGCGCCACACCCGCAGGCTGGGCGCTATTCTACCACAGCCGGCCCGGAGAGGCAAATGGATCAGAGATTGCTGCAGCGCATGAGGTGCGGGCCTTCAGCCGGCAGCTGGTGCACCTGCCCACCGCTGGTCATCACCTCGGCCTGGACGGCCAACGTGCTGGCGGGCGACAGGGCCAATTGTTCCAGTGGAACGGCGATTTCACACACGCGCCTTTNGACCGCCGTGGTGATGTCACCGATCAACTGCCAGTCGCCCGCCTCCAACAGCCGGTACAGCTGCGCCGCCGGTGTGCCGGCAAACCGGCGCACGACCCAACGCTGGGGAACCGTCCGTTCGTGCTCGATGCGCAGGCTGCAACCCAGGTGCAGAGTGGCCGCGCTGCCGGCGGTCTCGAAGCGGACGTACAGCCGTGTCTGGTCACAGCCGACCCGCACGATGTGCAGGGGGCTGGGTATGGTGTCCGCCCGCTGCATGGTCCCCGTGGCCGATAGTGAACGAATGACCGCGGCGCCGTTCCACTCGGGACTCGCGTCNNGACCGGCGTGCAGGCTGGGCGAAATACGCGCCGTGGGCTGCCCCAGCGCGGCCAGAACGGCGCCGGCCGTGACAATCGGGCGGCTGACCCAATCCGGCAGCGGTTGACCCATACAGTCGTAGACGACGGCCAGGTGNNCGCGGAAGGTTTCGTCGAACAGCCGATCCTGGTCGGACGAATTGTTTCTGGAGTACCACCAGAACCAGTCACTGCCCTCGCTGATGTCGATCGCCTGCCAGGCGCGGGCCAGGCGTTGCGGGTCAGCTGGGCGGGCGGTGCGTTGCCACTGTTCCAGGTCGGCGCGTGTACGGGCCAGGGCGCTCCACGCCCGTGTATGTTCGGGATCGCCGATCCAGGTCGTCAGGTCGCCGCGAATCCACGAGCCAGTCGCCAGGTGGGACAGGGTNNGGCCTGCGGGGGTGCGNNCGTCGAGGTACTCACTGACCGTCACGGCACGCAGTTCGGCGTGCTGATCGAGCCGCGCGTACAGGTGGTGCAGGAAGACGTCACCGTTGTGCTCGTACCACTCCCAGCAGTTTTCGCCGTCGAGGATGATGGGCACCAGGTAGGGCTGTTCGTTGCCCAGGCGCCAGTGCAGCCACTGCAGGCGNNTCACCAGCTCATCGGCCGCCTGCACGCCGTGGATGCTCTGGTAGAGGAAGCCGATACGATCGGATATTTCATGATCACGGAAGATGATTGCCGGGCCAGGCTGACCATCGATGAGCAGGCGGTAGGGTTGGTAAAACAGGGCCGGGTTGATGAGCAGCTTCTCGTGGTCACGTGCGATCGGTACCCCCAGGCTGCGCGCCAGAATCTCTTCGTCTGACGCCAGCCACTGCAGGCCGGCGGCCTGAATGGGGGAGGATTTCGGGGCCACTGCCCCCTCGGACGGCCACATCCCACGCGCNNGCGGCCAAAGAGCCGCGTGCTGCGCCACCGCCAGCCGAATCTGCCGCTCGGCGTCCTCCGCGGCGCTGAAATTGTACGCGGGCGGCGGCAGTGGAATGCCCGGCGTGGCACNGCGCGCCAGCCGGTTGTCGATCAACAGGGGCAGGATTGGGTGGTAATAGGGTGAGGTGGTGATTTCGATTTGACCGGCCGCCTCCAGTGCACGGTAGCGGCCCATGACGTCCGCGCACAGGGCCACGTGCTTCTGCAGCACCGTGCGGGTGTCGGCCAGGTCGAAGTCACGCCCCTTGTGCACCAGCGNCGNCAGTGCAGGGTCGGTCTCCAGGACGTTCGGGTCGGTCCATCCCAGGTTGAACCAGGTGAGCAAGTCACGCAGTTCCTGGTCGTTGAACGATCCCGCCGCACCCCGGCGCTCGATGAGTTCGTTGTAGCGGGNGTAGCGCCGGGCGATGTTGTTCCAGTTGATGCTGAAACAGAGGTCGAGCAGNNGTACGCGCTCGTCGGCCGTCCAGGTTGGGCGTTGAGCCAGGGTCATTACCCGATCGTACAACCGACCCGCGCCGTAGTCGATCAACTGTTCGTTGAGCGATGGCGCCAGGTTGAAGGTGGCGTGCACACGCGGGTAGCCGGCAAGGACGTCAAGCATGTGCAAATAGTCTTTGGCGGCATGCAGGCGCACCCAGGGCAGCACCGCCTCATCGTGCCCCGGCACCCGGTAGTAGGGTTGATGCATGTGCCAGACGAAGGCTACGGAGAGCGGAAATCGCATGGGTCCTCTGTGCGGGGAGGAATCGCCCCGATCAATCGCGGGCGCAGGTGCGGGAAGAGAATAACCTCGCGAATCGTCGGCTTGTCGGTGAACAGCATGGTCAAACGATCGACCCNCATACCAAATCCACCGGTCGGAGGCAGGCCATAACTGAGCGCGGTGACGTAGTCTTCGTCCAACGGATTGGCCTCTTCGTCACCTTCGGCCAGGGCGCCCCATAGNNCGAGAAAGCGCTGCAGTTGATCCAGCGGGTCGTTCAGTTCGCTGAAGGCGTTGCCCATCTCCATGCCGCCGATGAAGTACTCGAACCGTTCGACCAGCGTGGGGTCGTCCGTTTTCTTTTTGGCCAGCGGCGAGATTTCGATGGGGTAGTCCATCACGAACGTGGGCTGCACCAGNNGTGGGCCCACGTGCGTGGCAAAGAGCGAGTCGATGAGTTTGCCCCGGTTCGACTTGGGTTCGGGCGCGTGGCCCAGTTGCTGCATGGCCGCAGCCAGGCCCGGCGCATCGGGGTACCGGGCAAAGTCGGCTCNGGTGGCATCGATGATGGCCTGACGCAGCGTTACGCGGCGCCAGGGCGGTGTCAGGTCGATCTCGCTGCCCTGGTACTCGAGGCGTGTGCCNNCGTTGAGGGCCATGGCGACGAAGGCAATCATCTCCTCGACGCGACGCATCACGGCGTGATAGTCGGCGTAGGCTTCGTAGAACTCGAGCTGCGTGAACTCGGGGTTGTGCTTGAAGCTGATCCCCTCGTTCCGGAAGTCGCNGCCGATTTCGTAGACGCGTTCATAACCACCGACCAGCAGCCGTTTGAGGTAGAGCCNGAACGAAATTCGCAGGTAGAGTTCCTGTTTGAGCTGGTTGTGGAAGGTCGTGAAGGGCCGNNCCGCGGCGCCGCCGTAGATCGGCTGCAGCACCGGCGTCTCGACCTCCAGGAAGCCGTTCTGATCCAGGTAGTCACGCAGCGCACGGATCAGCCGTGNCCGGTGACNGAAGACCTGACGGGTCTCCGGGTTGGCCAACAGATCGACATAACGTTGACGGTAACGCGTTTCGACGTCTTTGAGGCCGTGCCATTTATCGGGCANGGGGTGCAGGGTCTTGCTCAGCAGGCGCAGGTGCTGGGCCTGGCAGCTCGGCTCACCCATGCGCGTCCGCACCATGGGGCCGGCCGCCTCGACAAAGTCACCCAGGTCCAGCAGTTTGCGCACGAGGGTATCGTAGGTTTCGACCCCTACGTCGTCCTGCCGGATGAACACCTGGATGCGCCCGCTGCCATCCTCGAGATGGGCAAACGTGGCCTTGCCCATGATGCGCAGCGAAACCAGCCGGCCGGCAATCTGCACCAGCGACCNGGGTTGGCCGTCCGCCTCAGCAGCCGCCAGGGCCGCGATCGCCTGCGCGGCCGTATGGTCGCGCTGNNCACGCGCGGTACGCGGAATCTCCAACGCCGCGAGACGCGCCAGCTTATCGAAACGGGCCTGCTCTTGATCGGTCAAGTCGTCGAACATCATGGTTTAGCTGATCTCGACAATCTCGAAGTGGAGTACGCCACTCGGGGTATTGACCTGCACGCGGTCGCCGGCCGTACAACCGATCAGGGCGCGACCCATCGGTGATTCGTTGGAAATACGGCCCTGGGTCGGATCGGCTTCGGCGTACCCGACGATCGTGTAGGTCTCGACCTCGTCGAAGTCCAGGTCGCGCACCGTCACACGGGCGCCCAGGGCGACGTGGGTGTTGTGCTCAGTGTCCTGAATGACCACGGCGCTGGCGATCAGGTGCTCCAGGGTCTTGATGCGGCCTTCGACGAAGGCTTGTTCGTTTTTGGCCTCTTCGTAACCGGCATTTTCCGAAACGTCGCCGTCCATCTTGGCTTCGTGGATGTGCCGGGCCACTTCCGGGCGGCGCACCGAGATCAGGTGGTCGGTTTCGTCCTGCAGTTTTTGAATACCTTCAGGAGTCAGATAGACTTCTTTGTTGTTCGCCATATCACTCTCTTCGCACGGGTTTGCGAGTCTTCACTTTCAGTTGACAAGCCGCGGGACATTACGCGAGCAGCATTGCCTGCCCACGAATGTCGCGCAAGCGTTTGCTCATTTCCGGTTGGCCCTGTCCGTCAAGCGTCTGGGCCAGGCTCTCCATGATGTCCAAAACGTCCGGTGTAATCTCCTGCCGGCGCTCGCCCAGCAGCCTGCGTTCCTGACGGGTAATCGGCCCGTAACAGATCATTGATGAGCTGAATCTCGGGTGGCTGGCCCGCGCGGCCCGATCGATCGCCGCCATCAACTGCTCGAGCTTGGCCGCCGTGGCGGTTGCGCCCTGCTGGTCGGCTGCAGCCAGATTGAGCGCCAGTACGTCGATGAACGCGCTGTTGACCCGATCCCAATTGGCCTCCAACGCCGCCACCGGATCCGGTGCGGCGAGCAGTTCCTGCAAGAGCCGCTGGCTTCTTCGGCCATGGCCCGGTCAGCCGCGTCAAACTGCTGCGTCGCTCGAGCACCGCGCACGCACCGCGGTCAGGTGTTGCGCGGTGGCTTGATCGTGCTGCTTTTCGGCGCTTTCGATGCGTGCGGCCAGCTGCTGGTAAAAGACGTAGTCGATCAGCGGGCGCCCATAAGTGATGTAGGCAATCGCTCATCTTCGGACGCGGCGATCACCTTTTCCAGCAACTCTTCGCGTGTCGTCTGCGGCGTGATGCTGTCGGCGGCCGCCTGTCGTGCCAGCATACGTTGGCCGAAGGTCGTCATGCTGAGCAGTTGATCGTGTAGGCCCGCGTAGGCCATAGCCGCGCGTTGGTCGCCAGCCGCCGCCGCCTGCTCGGCCAGGGTGGACAGCATCACAAAAAGTCATAGTCGAGTTGGGCATCGTACGCCTTGGCTGTAGCGCGCAGCGCCTCTTCGCTGGTTGCGCTGCGTACAATCACGTTGACCAGCTGCGCCAACTCCTGCTGCGCCCGCATCATTTCCGGAGTGATACCATCCGCGGCCAGAATCGCTTCGACCATGCCATTGAGGGTCAAAAACTCCTTGGGCTGGAAGAGGTATGCACGCCGCTGCTCCGGCCGCAAACCGTCCATCGTACGGCGCGTCAGGTCTCGATGATCCGCTGGCGCTCCTGGTTCGTGATGTTCGCCTGGGGCGGCAAAAACACGGTCAGCAGGTCCTTGTTGCCGTCATGGTACATCAACGCCGCCGATCTGGAACGTCTGCTGGCAGTTGGGGCATGAAGCCGCGTTCAAACGGCCGGACAGAAAGCGGCGTTTGAGCCGGATCTTCGGTCACATCGACGATGCTGTAAAGCTCGGCGGTGACCGGCGTGCGGCAGTAAGGGCAGGCCACAGAAACGCGCTGTGGAGCAATCATGAACTATTTCGGTCCTTTCTCATGGATGGATACGATCTCCATCATCACCGTTCGACGGTTGGGCTGCGTACAACCAGGTCTCGACCATCTCCAGGATGATCGCGCCGGGGTCTGGCTGGGCCATGAACCACCTGATCCGGTCATCGTGCAACGGGAACCAGTTCCGCTGCTGCCGAACCAAACGACGGGTGGACCGTTTGAGGTCGATCACCGCGTCGTCCAGGGTCTGCTCGCCGCGCACGAAACGGCCGATTTCCCGGTACCCCAGCCCACTCATGGCGGGCAGGTCGGGGCTATAGCCGGCCGCCAACAGACCTCGCACTTCCTCCACCAAACCCGCGTGCAGCATCGCTACGATGCGCTCATCGACGCGCCGGTACAACTCGTCGGCCGGCAGGGTCAGCCCAACCTGGAGGATACAGTAGGGCGGAGGATGACGCGCCTGGCTNNGACTGATCGGCTGACCGGTGACCGCGTGCACTTCCAAGGCCCGAATGACACGGCGTACGTTGCGCGCATCGATGCGGGCTGCGGCCTCCGGATCGATGGCCTGTAAACGGTTGTGCAGCGCCAGCACGCCGTCCGCTTCGGCTTCGGCGGCCAGCCTGGCGCGCAGCCCCCAATCGGGCGCGACCGCCGGCACGCGCCACCNCTCCAGCACGGCACGCACGTACTGGCCACTGCCGCCCACCAGCAGGGGCACACGCCGGCGCCCGTGGACCGCAGCGATCGCCGCGTACGCCAGAGCCTGGTACTCGGCCACCGACAGGGTCTGGTCGGGTGTCACCACGTCGAGCAAATGGTGCGGCACGTGTGCCCGCTCCTCGGCGGTCGGTTTGGCGGTGCCAATGTCCATGCCCGCGTAGACCTGCCGCGAATCGGCCGACACAATTTCGCCGCCCAGGGCCTCGGCCAGACGCACTGACAGGGCCGTCTTGCCAACAGCGGTGGGCCNCACGATCACCAGCAGCGGCCGCAGTGCGACCATTCAACCCCCACCGCGTTGGGGATCACCGTCAGCCGTTCGACCCGTTCGCGCGACCGAGCACGATGGCGACGACGTCGATACNGCCAGGGCCGTCCCAACCCACCGTCTGGACGTACGTGCGGGCCGCGGCGGCCAGGCGCGTCTGTTTGGCGGCCGTCAGCGATTCTTCAGGCGTACCGTAGGCATGGCCGCGCCGCGTACGCACCTCGATCACCGCCAACGTGTCACCGTCACGCGTAACAAGGTCAAGCTCGCCGTAGGTGCAGCGCCAGTTGCGGTCCACAATGGTATAACCACGCCGTTGCAGTTCGGCCGCGGCCAGCGCTTNCGCCCAGCTGGCCCAACTGCCGCCGATCGCTCATACGGTGACACCCCACAGCGGTGGCTGGCTGATGGGGCTAAAGCTGCGCCGGTGTTCGGCGCACGGGCCGAGTTGCTCGAGCGCCTGGCGATGGGCCGCGGTGCCGTACCCTTTGTGCTGCGCGAAGCCGTAGCCTGGGTAGGTGTCCGCCAGTTCGACCATCAGGCGATCACGTGTGACTTTGGCCACGATCGAGGCCGCCGCAATCGACAGCGNAGTGACGGTCCCCTTGACGATGCCTTTTTGGGGCAGCGGCAGACTCAGGGTCAAAANATCGATCAACAGAAAATCCACATGGTGGCCGCGGCGCTGGATGGCCATAACGGCCTGCTGCATGGCCTGGCGTGTCGCCGCGGCAATTCCCATGTGATCAATGTCCGCAGCACTCACATGGCCGACACCGGTGGCCAGGGCAACGTCGCAGATCAGGCCGCACAGCTGCTCACGGCGGGCCGGCGGCACCTGCTTGGAATCGTCGATCGCCCACATCCCCGGCGGTAGCTGGGCGGGCGGCGGCAGGACAACCGCCGCGGCGACCACGGGCCCGGCCANGGNGCCGCGTCCCACCTCGTCGATGCCGGCAATACACCTGAACCCGGCGTGCCAGAGCGCAGTTCTTCGCGCAAATCGGTACGGTACGTGGTGCGGGCGGCAGTGCTATCGGCGCATGCGCAGAGTGGTCGAACGATTCCACGGCGTTTGCCCCGGTTCACATGACAGTCTGTGCAGAATAGCGCGAGCGTTGCCCAGCGCAAAAATGGTAAAAAGAAAGCGCAGGGCAGTCCCTACGCTTAGGCCATCTCAACCTGGGTTGCTTCACACGACCGCAAGGCTGGCAGTCTGTTGGAGAGGATTCGTGCCTGCTGTACCACGATCGCGGCAAGCGACTGCATGTCGTGTCGTGCCTGCCAACAAAGTGGTCTCCCCAACAAACTGCCGCGGTGGCGGGACAGTAGATGAACTCCCGGTGTTCACACGTGCTGACTGGGTCAGTACGGTGCTCCCGACAGGCCGCTCAGGGTATACGTTCTTCGCGCAGCCGCGGCCTTACCGTGCCGACCGCGCAGGTAATAGAGCTGTGCCCGGCGTACACGGCCATGGCGCAGCACTTCGATTTTGTCCAGACGGGGCGAGTTGATCAGGAAAGTGCGCTCAACGCCGATGCCGTGCGAAGCGATACGCCGCACCGTAAAATTGCCGTTGATACCCGGCCCGCCGCGCAGGCGCATGATGACGCCCTGGAACACCTGCACCCGCTCGCGGTTGCCTTCGACAATGCGCTGGTGCACGCGTACCGTATCGCCAACCCGCAATAGGGGCAGGTCTTTACGCAACTGCTCCTGCTCGACCGATAACATGAGTGGATTCGTCATAACGCCTTGGCCTCTTTAACAAGCGCAACCCGGAGGCACGTGCCACCGGGCCGCAGGTTTATTGTTTCAGACGGGCGCCATTATAGCATGGATTGAAAGAAAGACCAAATTGGCCGGTCAGCTATCTGCCAGCAGCATGGCCGACCGGCCGCAGTGGTTGGCGTTGATTTCTGCTACTTGTCCTGCCAGTAGTTCCAGGCCATGTTATCCCGCGCCCGGCCGAAGTTGAAAAAGACGGGCGCCGCACATGCGCTGCACGGGGACGTGCCCGGTAGGTAGTGACCCGCACCGACCCAGGTGGTTTGAACCGGGGACATGGGCTGAACGGAGTTGAAGTCACCCCAACGGCGGTCGGAAGGCCGGGCGCCGCTGATCTGCACGGTGTAATAGGCGCCGCGCGGCAGGGCGGTCGAGTAGTCGTCCTGCATCAGGAAGGCGACCGCGGGACCTTGTCGCCCGGCGCTGATATTCAGCACCGCGCCGAGGTCACCACGGGCATTGGCCGCCACACTGGGAAAGAGGGTGCAGCTGCCGCTGTCATACAGGGTCGGCCGTGCCTGCGCACCCGGCAACAGGCTCAACGTGTTTTCGTACACCGCCACACCATCCACGTGTGGCTGAGCAAAACCTGACCCGGCCTTCACATTCCACCACCAGCCAAGGACGGTGCGGCCCGGCAGGGTGACGTTCGTCGTGTGCAGCAGGTAACGAGCGCCGGTCAATACCCGATCGTCCGCGCGCGGCCCAGTTGTTCGTGCTGCTACCACAGACCGCCTGGCCGCGGTTGGTGTAGGCCCACGCCGGGATGGTCAGTGTGGTGTTGGAATTGACCGCAGCCGAGTCTTCGCGCCAGGTCCAGATGCGCAACCGGTTGTAGGGTGACGACGTGGGGTTATTGGACGCGAAGTACATGGTATGATCGGCATTCTGCACCGGCGCCCAGGTGAACCAGGTCGTGGTACTGGTGAAATTGTAGCCGAACCCAGAGCAGGCCGCCAGCTTATCGAGCGGCCAGCGCAGCATGACCGTGCGGGTCCAATGGTTGGCGGCATTGAACAGGTTCGAGGTGATGTACAGGTAATCGGCCCCGACCTGCAGGCGGGGGTAGTCCCACCACTGGTTGGTCCAGCTGGCGTTGGTGTTGGTGGGGAAAGTCTGGTACGTGCAGAAGGTGTCACCACCGTCGGTGGAGACGCTGAGCAGGAAACGATTGACGCCACTGGCGTTTGACATACCTTGCCGGTACCACAGGAGCATGTTGTAGGCGCTGTTGTACAGCATCACCTGGTTGCAGCAGAAGTCAGCAAAACCGTCGAAGGAGTTCAGGTACTGCCATGAGACCCCCGTCGGTTGAGCGGGCGGCAAACCAGTTTCCGCTGAAAAGGCGGACTTGCCGTTTTGCGCCGCACTGCTGCCCATCACGTTGGATTTATACCCATTCGGGATTGCACCCCGAAGGTAGTTTTACGGTACAGCCGCGCATCACCCGGCGCGGCCGGTGCCGCGGCAGTCACCTCGGCCAGATCCTGACCCACCATACCCGGGACTGCGTCGGCAGTATCGGCTTGCCCCGTCGTATCGCCACTCCGGTCGATCTCCGGCCCTGGCCGGTTGGCGTTGGTCCCATCGGCAATCTGGATCAACTGCTCCTGGGTGGGCAGCGGCGCTGCCTCCAGCCACGCGACCTGCCCGATCGCCGGGGTTGCCTGCTCGGCGGCAAACGACCCCTCCAGCCCTTCGACAACGCTCTCCTGCGCTGGCGCTGAGGCCAACGGCCAGCACGACAACCACGATGGCGGTAAGCCACCAGAAACGCGTACGCATGGTTGCGCTCCTTCTCGATCAGCTACGGCATATTTTGGACGTTTCGGCGATGGACAGGCCTACCGGCTGCCTCGTTGATGTTGGGGCAACAACCATAACCGGTCGCGAGTCCACTGCGCGTACGCCGGCACGTACGGCAAGATCGCCGATGCTGGTAACCACTCAGCCTGTTTTCGACACCACAACCTGTAGGGGTTGTCGGATACGATACCACAAGTTGTCGCGTAGATCATGTGAGCGAATACTGCACCTGATCTACATCTTGTGGTGCAGCGCATCAAAACCGCAAGATATCGTACGAGAACTTGCGTTCTATGTCGAAAACAGGCTCAGGCTGGCTCTAGAGAAACCGGGTTTTTGTCTCGCAGACCAGGGTCATGGCGCGATGAAAGGCCGTTGCACAGATGAAAACCATGCTCGCACGAGAAAAACCCGGTTTCTGAACGGCTGGCTGAGCAGTTACCGATGCTGAATACCATGACGCCGCCACGATCATGAAAGTAACGTGGATGTCCGATCGATACAAGAACGCACAGGGCACGGTGAAGCCGTTCGTTGCGCCCTGTGCGTTCAGTGTGGCTACGTCACGCCATCAGGCGGCGAGGTCTGCGGCGTCTTCCTGGTCGTAGTCATCCTCACGGCTGGCAAATGGCACGACTTTGGCCGTGTCCGTGGGCGTGAAGGTGTGGGTGGTGAGGCCGGCGCGGCGACGAATCTCGCCGTCCAGCTGCTCCAAGACATCGCGGTGTTCGGCCAGGTANNGGTCTTTACATTCTCGCCCCTGGCCGAGGCGTACATCCTGGTACGTGAAGTAGCTCCNCCGCTTGTCCACGATGCCCATGGAAACCGCCAGGTCCAGGACATCGCCNNCTCGCGCGATGCCCTGGTTGTACATGATGTCGAACTCAGCGACGCGGAAGGGTGGGGCGACTTTGTTCTTTTTGATCGTGACACGTGTACGACTACCGGTGATGTCGCCCCCGGTTTTGAGGGTCTCGATCCGGCGAATATCCATGCGCACCGAGGCGTAGAACTTGAGGGCCATGCCGCCGGAGGTCGTTTCGGGGTTGCCAAACATGACACCAATCTTCTGCCGCAGCTGGTTGGTGAAGATCATCACGGTATTCGACTGTTTGATGGCGCCCGAGAGCTTGCGCAGCGCCTGGCTCATGAGCCGGGCCTGCAGACCGACGTGACTGTCGCCCATTTCGCCTTCGATTTCGGCCCGGGGCACGAGCGCGGCCACGGAGTCGATGACTACGACGTCGATCGCGCCGGAACGGACCAGGGCTTCGGCAATTTCCAGGGCCTGCTCACCCGTGTCGGGCTGCGACACATAGAGCTGGTCGACATTCACGCCGCAGCGTTCGGCATACTTGGGATCCAANNCGTGCTCGACGTCGATGAAGGCGCAGAGGCCGCCGCGCCGCTGGGCTTCGGCGATGATGTGTTGGCAGATGGTGGTTTTGCCCGATGACTCAGGCCCGTAGATTTCGATGACCCGGCCGCGTGGCACACCACCAATGCCCAGGGCCAGGTCCAGTGACAGCGAACCGGTCGGAATGGCATCAACCCGCAGTTCCGTGGCTTCGCCCATCTTCATGACGGCGCCTTCGCCGAATCGTTTGGTCAGGTTGGCCAGGGTGGTTTCCAGGGCTTTGGCCTTGCCATCTACGTTACTCGACTCTCGTTTGGCCATCGTTCGTTTCTCCTTCAAGCAATGTCATGTGCGCATCGAGACGATGGTTCACTTTAGCACGAATGTTCTGGATTGTCAAATGGTGTAATGGGAGGATTGCTCACTTGACGATTGTGCCACATTGTTGTACACTCGCACCGCATTTGTTCAAGACCAGTAACGCGCATGATGGCCATACCGGCTTACGACAGCCCACGCGGCGGGCCGGGCAGCACACAGAATTACATACTCCGAGGAGACAACGGCGTCTGACGGTTCTGGGGCAGCGCTGGTGTTCAACACCGAACTGCTTCAGGCCCTCGGAGACTCATGAAGAGGCTCATCGCACAGCGATCTCACTGTTGATGGGCCTTTTTGATTGCCCGCAGCCACGCGGCGCCTGGGGCGCTGGCCGTCGAGGCTTCTGGACGCTGATTCGGTCACACTGCGAACGTAGGGAAAGCGTAGGGTTTGCGTCGAGCAGGGGATTACGGGTGGTGCTATACTCGCAGCACAGACAGGAAACGCATATCTCTTCTTTCTTCTCCTCCTTTTGATGAGCACCCCAGGCCGGGCAACCTGGGGTGCGACGCTTTAGAGACCTTCGACACGCCTCAAGCATGGACTGCACGACCGAACACTGAACCTGGCCGGGGATGTCAGTACGCACGCCCGAAGATGGCCANCGCGTNCGCCGGACGGCCGGTGTAGAAGCAGGCGCCGTGAGCGCCTTCCTGGTCGGCCAGCGGGAAGCAGCGGATCGTCGCTTTGGTCTCTTCCTTGATGCGGTCTTCATCGGCAGCCGTGCCATCCCAGAAGACGCGGCAGAAACCACCCGGCCCATCCAGGACGTCGATCATCTCCTGGTAGGTGCGCACGTCGTAGGTATTAGCATCCCTGAAGGCGGTCGCACGCGCCAGCAGATTGTCCTGGATCGAGGTTAACACCTGCTTCACCCGCTCGATGGCGCCGTCGCGCAATGGCGGTCTTCCCTCGCGGCCCGGCACATCACGGCGTGCCAGCACGATCTGTGCATTTTGTACGTCACGCGGCCCCAACTCGATGCGCAACGGCANCCCGCGCATCTCCCAGTCATTGAATTTGAAGCCGGGCGAATAGTGGTCACGCAGATCGAGCTTGACCCGAACGCCGGCCGCGCAGCTCACGCTCGGCCCCTGCGCAGCTTCCAGGACCAGCACCTGCTCCGTGTCCTTGCGCCAGATCGGCACGATCACCACCTGGTAGGGCGCCAGTTTGGGCGGCAGCACCAGGCCCTGATCATCACCGTGCACCATGATCACCGCGCCCACCATGCGGGTGCTCAACCNCCACGAGGTGGTCCAGCAGTACTGTAAAGTGTTGTTCCGATCCAGGTATTGAATGTCGAAGGCTTTGGCGAAATTCTGGCCCAGGTTGTGCGAGGTGCCCGACTGCAGCGCCTTCTTGTCGCCCATCATCGCTTCGATCGTGTACGATTTGTCGGCCCCAGCGAACTTCTCGCGTTCGCTCTTGATGCCACGAATCACCGGAATCGCCGCATCATTGATGGCGAAGTCGGCATAGACGTCGAGCATCTGCCGTGTCTCAGCTTCGGCCTCTTCGTAGGTGGCATGGGCGGTGTGGCCTTCCTGCCACAGAAATTCGGTGGTGCGCAGGAAGAGACGGGTACGCATTTCCCAGCGCACGACGTTGGCCCACTGGTTGATCAGCACCGGCAGGTCGCGGTAGGAGCGAATCCACTGCGCGTACATGTGCCCGATGATCGTTTCTGATGTCGGGCGGACGACCAACGGCTCTTCGAGNNCCTTACCACCGCCGTGGGTCACGACGGCCAGCCNGGGCGCAAAACCCTCGACGTGTTCAGCCTCTTTCTGTAGAAAGCTCATCGGGATGAACAGGGGGAAGTAGGCGTTCTGATGGCCGGTGGCTTTGAAACGCCAGTCCAGCCCATCGCGTACCGCCTCCCAGAGGGCATAACCGTACGGCTTGATCACCATGCAGCCCTTGACCGGCGAATAATCGGCCAGGTCGGTGCGCTGCACGACATCCGTATACCAGCGNNCATAATCCTCACTGCGCGACGTAATTTTCGCTCATCAGACATCGCTTCAACTCCAATTCAACGAACAAGCGGACGCTTTGTAACTGCTCAGCCAGCCGTTCAGAAACCGGGTTTTTCTCGGGCGAGCATGGTTCTCGTCTGTACAACGGCCTTTCATCGCGCCATGACCGTGGTCTGCGAGACAAAAACCGGTTTCTCAAGCCCAGGTGGTGAATCGTTCAGGTACAGACGGGTCGGCGGGGCGACACGCCAACCGCCAGGGCCTTACAGTGTGCGGTGACGGCCCCCTGCACAGCCGTTAGCCGGCTGTCAGGGGGCGGCGAGGGGATGGGTGTGCCGCCCGTGGGTTATGCACGATCCAGGCATGACTCATCAGAGAATTTGCACCGTCTGGCGATCGATAGACTCCGCCGTGCGCCCGTGGCGCAGGCCGCGGTGGCGGCGGAACCGGCGATGGTTGGGTTGACGCGCCGCTGCGGGTTCGATGTCGATCACGCGGTAGGGATAGACGTTGACGACGTTCGTTTGTCCGTAGCGCGTGGCCACCACCTGGCGCGGGTTGTACGCGTGTACGTGCCCGTGCAGCAGATACCGCGGGCGGAAGTGCTGCATCAGCCACAAATAGCTCTTGAAGCCAGAGTGGCAGCGGTCGGGCAGGTCGTGGATGCCGTAGGGCGGCGCATGCACCGCCAGTACGTCCAGGTAGCGTCCGTGCCGCAACCGGTTGAGCAACAGGTGCGGCAGCAGTGCACCCACCCGCAGCCGCATCTCACGTTCTGTGTATTGGAAACGGGATGCACTGTTGTAGCGCATACACCCTCCAACCCGGCCAGCAGCACACCCCCTCGTCGACGACCTTACGATCCAGGTTGGTGCCCACGCGGCTGGGCAATGGCTGCTTCATCGGCGCGGTGCTCGAGTTCAGAACCCGTGATTGCCAAAAACAAAATAGGTCGGGGCGTTGAGCACGCCGGCCAGGTACTCGAGATAATAAAACGGCAGGTCGCCGCAGCTCACGATGGCATCGATGTGCCCCACCCGGCGTAAGGGCCGAGCTGTACAGCGAACGGTCGACTTCATCGGCAACGGCCAGGATGCGCATGGTGGTTGGGCAGTATACCATAGGGCCCAGGGTGTGTCAATCAACTTGCAGTACGCCCTTGTGTAGCCATTGGCCGCCAAACTGGCAGTTACCCGCTCGTAGACTCCTGGCGCACGAGATCCACCTCGTGTACATCGACACGCGTGATGGTTGTGCCGCGGCCCGACCCCAGCTGAAGCACAAAAATGCCCCCGGTGGCGGCCGGTGGTAGGCCAGGAAATCGGGTTGGCCGTGCACGGGCGTCAATGGGTAATCCAGCGCATCACCCGTGAAACGGGCCGGCCGCAGGCGGTAACCGCGCAGCACTGGCGCCGCCGGGTTGACCAACGAGCAGATCACGTACACCGCGTCGGGGTACGTGGCCCACCGTGCGTCGCTGGCCGAAGGGTAGGCCGCGCGGTGGGGTGCGAGTGGTAGATGCCGATCATCTCTTCCCCGGCATCCTCGAACTCGAACTGCCTGAGCAGCGTCTGTGGATCGACCAGGTAGTGGGTCTCGCGCCTCGGCCACATTGTGCGCCCGCACCAGCCCCGTGACGACCCCATCGCGCCCGTGTAGAAGCCCACACACCTCCTCCGGCAACCCCTCCCGTGCGTGCGCCACGATCGCCTCCCAGATTGCCCGTGGCGCTACAAGTCCCGACTGCTCCACCCCCAGCCTCCTTACTCTGGCCTCTACGTGCTAAGCGCCAACCCCTCGCTTCAGCACGCCTCCTCCCAGCGCAGCCACGCATGATGTCGACGATATCGATCACGCCGTCCGGCGCGACGTCAAAAAACGGGTCGTAGGGCTGCGACCAGTGTGCGGCGATGGCCTGAATGTCGGCGACATCGATGCTGCCGCTGTGGTTGAAGTCATAGCAGGTGGCACGCACACGGGCAATGCGTACCACGCGGCGGTTGCCCATATCGGTGACCAGTACGTCACCGCTGGGCAGGTACGTGACGCCCATGGGCAAATAGAACGTGCCGGTGTGCCCATCGTTCGGCGTGCTCCAGGCGAAGAGCAGGCGTCCATCCGCCCCCAGCAGCTTGACCTTCTGGTCACCCCGGTCGCTTACCAGTACCTGACCACCCGGCAGCCAGGCCAGTCCCTGGGGCTGCACCAGGCCGGCGTTCCAGTTGGCCCGCCAGATCAGCCGCTGCCCGTCGAAGTCGAGCACCTGGATACGCGCGTTGTCACGGTCAGCGACCAGCACCTGCGCCAGCGGGAGTTCAGCCTTTGCGCTTCGTGTAGTCAATGGGTACCGGTTAGTCGAACCGGGGGCGGACAGGGTGGAGGGGATCGAGTCTGGGTTGGGCGGAGCGGGCCATGTTGGGGAGATGATCAGGCTCTGGGAAACGCCCACTGACCGGGACCGGCGCCGCGCCGGCCGTACTGGCTGACCAGGTTGCCCAGCCAGTCGGTCACGTCGATCCGGTGGCCCTCACCCTGGCTGACCAGCAGGCGGGTGGCCTGGCTGTTGCCGACGCGCGCTACACGGCTGATGTGCGGCTCGTCCAGCACGGACTGGGCCGGGGCGTCGCCGGCAAAGCTGTTGCCGACGCTCAGCACATCGGGTTGACCTACCAGTGGGCGACGCAGAACCTGGCTGTCCTGCTGCACCCCGTCCACCCACAGCGTCAAGCGGTGGTGGCTCGTGCCCGGATCGACCGGTTGCCACACCACGGCCAGGTGGTGCCACTGCCCCGGCTGCCACTGGCCGATGTCGGCGTAGAGCGCAATATCGTGCTTCCCGAGCTGACCGTCGGTTAGCCAGGCGTAGAGGCCGTTCCAGCCGGCCTTGGCCATGCGCAGGCGGTAGCCGTCGAACGGTTCACGCGTGGGGTTGCTCGTCTCTGTCCGACCGTCGTTGACTTGCAGCGCTTCGATGAAGACGTGCTCCTGCCCGTCGTCCCAGGCCCACGCCGGCCGCACCCACAACTGGAGGCTGCCCGCCGCCGGCGAGGCGCCCCTGCGCGCGGTAGAGCAGGCGGCCGTTGTTGGACATGTCGATGCCCTGACCGAAGCGTCCGGGCGCCTGCGTCACACCGCTGGCCAGGAGTGGCAGGTCGCCGCTCAGGCGCAAGTCGGTGTCGAAATGGGCCAGGCCCAGAGTGTCGCCGTCGGCCGTGGGCTGTTCGGTTACGGTGAAGGGTGCGCCAACCTGGGCGATGCCGGTCGGCCACTGCAGCGTACTGGTGACGAAGCCCTGCCGGCCGAACCAGTTCACCAGGTTGAGCTGTGAGTCCAGAACCTTGACCTGGTTCTCGCGGGACACGGCCGAGAGGCTNNGGCCTTCGGCGTTACGGGCCAGTGCGTAGGCGCCGCTCAAGCCGAGGTGGACAGAACCCTGGCGACCCAACCAACGGTCGTCCGGCAGTTGGGTGAGCAGCGCGCCGGTATGGGCATCGAGCACGGTACGCACCCCGCTGGCCGGCTCGACCACCGATGCGGCCGGCAGGATCGTCTGNNCTGCGCGGAAGATCGGGCTGAAGCCGCTCTCACGGCCGGCCGTATCGACCACGGTGACGGCGTAACGTGCGGTGGCGTACGCGGTATCGACCAGACTGGGCAGGGTGGTGGTCGCAATCAGCCGGAAGGGGTAGTAGTCCGGTTCCAGGCCGCGGTACACTCGATAGGCGGCCAAATTGGGTATCGGGCTGCTCGACCAGAACAGGCTGACCTGTCCGCCATCGACCCGGCCGTCCAGGCTGACCGGCGGAACCGGCGCCCCTGCGGGTGGCAGGTGCGTACTGATCGTGCGTTCATAGGTGTTTGGCCCGAAGTTCCAGGATGCCAGGTTGAAGTCGGTGATCGGCCACCAGACGTAGAAGCGCTGGTCGCCGGCCCCCACTGCCACCAGCAGTTGGCCGTTCCAACCTACCACGTCGATAGCGCCGAACGGGTTGGGCGCCAGGGTGTGCCCGGTGGCCGTCGNTAATGCCCCCTGCGGCAGGGGGCGGGCTGGCAGCGTGAAGCGCCCGTTGTCATCGGTGACACCGGTGATGACCGGCGTGGCCGGCACGGAACCGGCCACAGTCTGGTAGATGGCAACCGGAACCGCAGGCAGCGGTTGTCCACGGTTGTCCAGAACACGCAGCGTATTTTGGTTGGGGATATCGAACAGGTACTCACCGAAGTAGCCGCGCCGGTAGCCCTGGTTGCGGTTGAGCGCCCCCACGGTGTGATCACTGTACAACGGCCAGCTGTGGTTGCCCAGGTTGCCGCCGCCCATCAGGCCGGGGCGTGGCCACTGAAAACCTGTGAGCAACGGCCGACCGTCGATGTCTGGCGCCGCGTTTTGATAGCTGCCCGCCACGTTCAGCCAGTAAAGGTCGATCATGCCCAGTTGATGGGTCGGCTCATGGACCAACCNCCAGTCGATGGCGCCGGCGAAGGTCTGTGCGTACTGTTCGGCCGACTGCGCGGCTTCGTCTTCGGGTGTGTCGGGGTCGTCGGGCGTTACGCGGAAGGTCCAACGGCCGTCGAAGGCCAGCGCCCCACTGACCAGATCCCCGCCCACCTGCTCGGTCACCGTGATCACGTCGACGCGNNCGCGATCCAGCGCGCCGGCAGGTTCGGCCGGGTACGTCGAGGCCGCCAGGTTACGGTTCATGGCCGCAAACTGCGCCTGCAGCCAGTCGGCGAAACTCCAGGAGCCAACCAGGTTGGACCGGCGGGCAAAGGCCGCGTCGATCAGGGGGTGGACGAGCACATCGAGGTAGAGCGCGTCGCTGGCGTCGGCCCGCGTGTTGTTGTTGCGCGTCGTTTCGTTCAGGGTGGCGGAGGGTCNCAGCAGCAGGCTGACAGTGTAGCGGGCCGTCGCCCACGACCAGGGCAGGGTCAGGGTGGCCGTGGCGCCGGGGGCGAGGGGCGGTAGAGTGACGATGTCCTGCCGCGCGGCCGCCGAGGTGTTTTCGCCGGCCGCCGCGGCCGGCACGATCTGCCAGAGCGCACTGACCGCCGGCGTGGCCACNNGGCCCTGGTTCACGATCTGCGCCGTGAACGTTACGGCCTCGCCGGGCAGGGGGAAATGGCGCGTGTTGGCCGTACCGGGACACAGTTCAGGCAGCCCGCGGCTGTAGTCGAGGCAGTAGCGCGGGTAGCGCGGCGTGCGGGCGATCCACTGCACGCTCAGGTCGGGCAGGTTGGGCGGGACCGCGGCTGGCATGCGCTTCATGTGTCGTCGTCACCCAGTAAAACGGTGGTGGGGCCGGCGGCGGTACGGGGACGACGGCCGGGTACCCGATGCGCGATCACCCACCGGGGTTGCGCTGGGCCAGGCCAGCGGCCAGTTCCAGTCGGCAACGATTTGGGTTGGTGGTGGCGGGGTGACGGTGGGCCGTGCGTACACCAGTGCGTAGCCGAACACCAACAGAAGAATGGTCCGCTGAGGCCCGCGCCCACACGGCCCCAACGTGACGATGCGCGGTCCAGAATCCGTGTTCGCCAATCCGTCATGGTTCTATGCCTCGAAACTCGGTACGGTCGGCCGCTGCTCGGGAGTGGGCGGCGTGCCGTACTCTTTTCGTAGATTTCGAGGAAGACGCGATGCAACTGGCGACGCAGGGGCACCAGGTGGGGTCGTCCCCGTCTCGGCCAGAATCTGCACAGCCGTGCCCAGCGCCTCGAGCGCCGCGCCGCGGTTGATACCGGGCTGCGCCGCCGCGCATGCACGACTGCCGCCCGTGGTGCACCCGCCGCGGCCATTGCATCGGCCAGGTTGGCCAAACGTGCCGACGCTTCTCGGTCCATCGTGTGGCGGCTGTAGGTCCATGTGCTGCTGGTGAACCCGGTCACCGCGACGGCAATCATCGCGATGATCAACGTCAGCGATGCGGCAACCACGCAGCCCCGTGCCAGCGGACGCGACAGCTGACCACCCGGCGGCGCCGCTTCACCGGCCAACGCATCGTCACTGCCGGCGACAAAAACCTCGACCACGCCCGACCCGTCCGGTTCCAACGGCTCTCGATCGATCGAACCCGCTTCCTCCGAGCCGGTCGAACGCGACCACTGTCCGCGCCTGAGTTCCAACGGCTCTCGATCGATCCAACCCGCTTCCTCCGAGCCAGTCGAACACGACCACTGTCCGCGCCTGAGTTCCAACGGCCCTCGATCGATCGAACCCGCTTCCTCCGAGCCAGTCGAACACGACCACTGTCCGCGCCTGAGTTCCAACGGCTCTCGATCGATCCAACCCGCTTCCTCCGAGCCAGTCGAACACGACCACTGTCCGCGCCTGAGTTCCAACGGCCCTCGATCGATCGAACCCGCTTCCTCTACTTCGGACTCCGTCGCCACTGTTCCACCTCCTGGCCCCCGCGACCCCCAACCGAGTCCAGCGAGCCAACCACCCCAGCCTCACCAACCACCGACGCCCATTCTCGACCCATTCAGCGTCCCGATTCATGCCCTATTATACCACACCCACCCCCACGCGTCCCCATCCCCCAACCCCCACCCCCAACCCCCACCCCTTGCCCTTTCCCCACCCTCATGGTAAAATGCAGAGAGTTGTTACAAATTCCGCAATTGCACTGCAAAGCCGTGAACAAGCGAGCGTACAGGTCAACCGGCGCGGGCCATCGTCTGGTCTGGCGTCGATCAACGAAGGAGTTGCAACTTGAACCTGCAAGAGTATCAAGCCAAGCGCATTTTTGCCAAGTATGGCGTGCCGATCCCACGTGGGGAGGTCGCGACGACGGCCACCGCCGCACGCGACGTCGCCCGACGCCTCAACACGCGTGTCGTCATCAAGTCCCAGGTGTTGGTGGGCGGCCGCGGAAAAGCCGGCGGCATCAAGTTGGCCGATACACCCGACGACGCCGGTTTCATTGCCGACAAGATCCTGGGTATGGAGATCAAGGGCCTCAAAGTGCGTAAGGTNCTGGTAGACGAGGCGGCCGCCATCGACACCGANGCCTACCTGGGCATGGTCATCGACCGCGCACTGCGGCGCGTCGTGATGATGGGGCCGAGCGAAGGGGGCGTCGACATCGAAGAGGTCGCGGCGACGGCNCCCGAAAAGATCATCAAGGTCGCGATCGATCCCTTCCTGGGCTTGAAAGATTACCAGGCGCGTGAGCTGGCCCTCGGCATGGGGGTGAGCCGCGAGCTGACCAACGATTTCATCAAGATCGCGCGTGCCCTCTACGCCGCGTTCATCCAGAGCGACGCCTCNCTGGCCGAGATCAANCCCCTGGTCATCACCAAGGACGGCAAACTGCTGGGCGTGGACGGCAAGATGTCGATCGACGACAACGCCCTCTTCCGCCACCTCGACCTGGACGAGATGCGCGATGTCGACGAAGAGGCCCCTACNGAGGCCGAAGCGCGNCGCTTTGGCCTGAGCTACGTCAAGCTCGATGGCGAAATTGGCTGTATGGTCAACGGCGCCGGTCTGGCCATGGCGACGATGGACATTATTCAGCACTACGGCGGCTCGCCCGCCAACTTCCTCGATGTGGGCGGCGGCGCGCAGGCCGACAAAGTGGCGGCCGCGCTGCGCATCATTCTGTCCGACAAAAACGTCAAGGCCGTGCTGTTCAACATCTTCGGCGGCATCACGCGCTGCGATGAAGTGGCCCGCGGCATCCTGGTCGCCCTCGAAGAGGTGCCCACGAACGTGCCTATGGTGGCCCGCCTGGTAGGAACCAACGAAGCCGAGGGCCGCGCCATTCTGGCGGACGCGCACATGGGCACCGCGGCGACGCTGGATGAGGCCGCGCAGAAGGCGGTACAGGCGGCGGGGAGAGATTACATTCTAAAATGGAAGACTGTATTTTCTGCAAAATCGTCGCCGGTGAAGCGCCCGCTGAGATCGTCTACGCCGACGACAACCTGATGGCTTTCATGGATATTTTCCCCGCCAGTTGGGGGCACCTGCTGATCGTGCCGCGTGCATACGCGCAACCTGTACGACACACCCCGGCTGGCCGCCCAGGCGATGGCTCTGGCGGCCCGCCTCGCGCCCGCGCTGCGCGATGCCACCGGGGCGGACGGCATGAACGTCTGGCAATCGAGCGAACGGCCGGCCGGGCAGATGGTCTTTCATTTCCACATGCATCTACTGCCACGCTACCGCAATGACGGCATTCCCGTGCCAGATAACCGCAGCCGGGCCGAGGCCGCCGAACTGGGCGCCCTGGCCGCGGTCATCCGCGCGAACCTTGGCGGTTGACCTGCCCTGGGGGCCGCGCGCGCGCCGCGTACGCCGAACTTCGACTAGAGTCAGGGAGGACTCTGCATGAGCATCATCGTCAACAAAGACACACGCCTGATCGTGCAAGGGATTACCGGGCGTGAAGGCGCGTTCCACACCAAACAGATGATCGATTACGGCACGCCCGTGGTTGGNGGTGTCACCCCGGGCAAGGGCGGCGAGTGGACATTGGGTGTGCCGGTGTTCGATACGGTGCGTGAGGCGGTCAACGCCACCGGCGCCAATACCACCATCATTTATGTGCCGGCCCGGTTTGCGCCGGACGCCATCTTCNNAGAAGCGGCCGACAGCGGCATCAGCGTCGTGGTGTGCATCACCGAGGGCGTGCCCACCCTGGACATGATCCGGGTGCGCGCTTTTCTCGATCAGACCGACGTGCGCCTGATTNNGGGCAACTGCCCCGGCGTGATCACNCCCGGCGAGGCCAAAGTCGGCATTATGCCCGGGCACATCCATACCCCTGGCCCGGTGGGTGTGGTTTCGCGTAGCGGCACGCTGACCTATGAGGTCGTCTACGCGCTGACCGAGCGGGGTATCGGCCAGTCGACCGCCGTGGGCATCGGCGGCGACCCCATCATCGGCTCGACGTTCATCGATGTGTTGCAGCTGTTCGAGGAAGACGACCAGACCGAGCTGGTGGTGATGATCGGCGAAATCGGCGGCACCGATGAGGAGCGCGCNGCCGAGTTCATCGCCCAGCGCATGAGCAAGCCAGTGGTCGGCTTCATCGCCGGGCAGACGGCGCCGCCGGGCAAACGTATGGGCCATGCCGGCGCCATCATCTCCGGNGGCACCGGCACCGCCGCGGAAAAATCGCCGCGCTTGGCCGCNGCCGGCGTACCGGTGGCCGCCACCCCGCTGGCAATTGCCGGATTGGTGGCGGAGAAACTGAGTCATTGAGGGTTGATTCCGCCGCTTGATGCAAATTCCACCCTCCAGCAGGTCGTTGCACACCTGCGTTCCTGGCGGGAACCGGCCTGGCTGGTGGGTGGTACGGTGCGTGATCGTCTGTTGGGCCGGCCGATTCATGATATCGACCTGGCTGTGCCCGCAGGAGGACTGCGCCTGGCCCAGGCACTCGCCGATGCGCTAGGCGCAGCTTATTTTCCCCTGGACNNCGCGCGCGACGTGGGGCGGGTTGTCGTGCGTATGGCCCACGATCCGAACTTTGTAATCGATGTGGCACGCCTGCGCGGGCCGACCCTGGAAGCCGACCTCTGGGCGCGTGATTTTTCGATCAACGCCATGGCCTGCGATGTACACGACCCCGATCTGGCGCTCATCGACCCAACGGGCGGGCAGGCCGACCTGCTGGCCGGCCAGTTACGTGCGGCCAGCCCCCAGGCNTTTGTGGACGACGCCCTGCGTATCGTGCGTGGGGCGCCTGGCCACCCAATTTCAGTTGACCTGGGAGCCGGCCACGCNGCATTCACGCGCCTGGCGGCGCCGAACCTGACGACCATCTCCGGCGAGCGCATCCGTGACGAGTTGATGCGCCTTCTCAGCGGCGCAAGTGCCAGCCAGGGTGTACGACANGCCGACGACCTGGGCGCCCTGGCGGTGCTGCTGCCCGAGGTCAAAGCACTGCAAGGCGTCACGCAGTATCCGCCGCACCGGCTCGACGTGTACGATCACACCCTGGCCGTCATGGACTGGCGGCACACGCTGCGCGCACCTGGCGCCGGGGCCTGATCGAACCTCGCACCATGAGGCCGCCAGCCCGCTNNACCGGACAGCTCCGCTGAACAACTTGCGACCGCCCGCGCTGGTTTCGATGAAGCGCTGACGCCCTTCGCGGCCGACCTCATCGCCTACCTGCGTGTGTCGGCCGAACAGGGCTACACCCGCGATGACCTGCTGCCCTGGGCCGCCCTGCTGCACGATATCGGCAAACCCCGCGCGCCAGGTTCAGCCCGATGGCAGCAGCCAGTTCGCGGGCACGAAGCGGCCGGATCGGTGCTGGCGCAGGCGGTGCTGCAGCGCCTGCGTTTCAGCCGTACGGCCATCCACCGCGTGGTGCGGGTCTGTGCGACGCATGACCAGCCCGGGCTGGCCCGCGCCAGCGACGCAGCAGTCGATCGGCGGGCNCGGTTTCTTTACTTCAAACGCACCGACCCGGTGGGCGTCGAAACCGCCCTGTTGAGCCTGGCCGATCACCTGGCCGCCTGNGGGCCNAACCTGCGCCCCCAACGCTGGCGCAGCCGGGTGCGCCTGGTATTCCAGCTGCTGGACACCTACTTCCGGCAGTACGACCAGGTGGTTGCACCGGCGCCGCTGCTCGATGGCACGACGCTGATGGCTGCCCTNGGNCTCGAACCGGGGCCGGCCGTTGGGGCGTACCTCGCCGCCTTACAGGAAGAACAGGCCGCCGGCGCCGTGCAGACCCTGGCCGAGGCCTGGGCCTTCGTTCGCCCAACCCCGTTGAACGGATTCGCCCTGCGACCTAACCCGCCCGTTCGCCCTGTGTCCGTTCGCCCTGACCTCGTCGAAGGGCGGCCCCTTTCCCCGCGTCCGTTCGCCCTGAAACCGTCGAAGGGCAGTTTTTGCGCCGGCGTGAAATGCCCCCGCCGCAGCCACATTGACATGATCTACGCCTGATGCTATAATCGGCCTGTGTGTGCGAGGCAAGGAGCTTGGTCACAATTCGTCAACCACCACTGCCGGAGCGTCCGGCGTTTGTAGCCGTAAACCGCCTGTTTCCTTACGACTCAACGGTTGGCCGGACGCCAAACGACAGACCAATCAACGAAATACGTGGTTAATTTGCCCATGAACGGCCAGGCTTGCCCCCTGTTGGGCTCTCTCAGCGAACAGGGAGTCCATCTCAATTACCCCAGTTTTGAAAACCGCTGTTATGCCACTGGTCAGAGCGAGGCTGTACCCCTTGCCCAGCAGCAGTTCTTCTGCCTGGGCGGGCAGTACGGCAGCTGCCGCGCTATGTGTTGGCGACCGAAGGGGCGCCGGTGGTCGTGCATCCTGCCCCGACGTATGCCGCGTCCACGCCGACCTGGGTGGAGGCGGATGATACCTGGGAGAGCGCCTCGATCGACGAACCGGAGGCCCGCAGTCGCTGGCTGCCATTTATCATGGGTGCGGGCGGTGTGGTCGCGATCACCGTGCTGTGTCTGGCGCTGTTGGGCAGCGTGGTCGTTCTCCGCCTGTGGTCCGACCGGACGCGCAATACGGAGCCGACGCCGGTTGTTGCCGCGCCGGCCATCATCGTGCCCACGGCAACGCCCACCCCGGCCCCACCCACACCTGAGCCGACCAACACGCTCGATCCGCAGGTCGCCGCGGCTGTGGCGACGGTGACGGCCATCGCCCAGGCGGGCGGTGTACAGCCGCCGTACCCCTTCTCACTCACACCGCGGCCAACACCGGCGCGCCGGCCATTTCCGGACGATGGTACCGTTATCCCGCCGCTCGACACCCCCACGCCCACCGGTCAGCCCGGCTTTTACGCCACCCCCACGCCCGACGGGACGTTCCAGGCCACCTGGACACCGACCGCGACCCAGCCGGCGGTGCCGATCATCAGTTTCACCGCCGCACCTCAGACGATCCTGATCGGTAGCTGCGCCACGCTGCGCTGGAGCGCCGTCGGCGTCGAAGCCATCTATCTGACCGTCGATGGCATCGAAACGGGTGTGACTGGCAGCGGCTCGCAGCAGGTGTGCCCAACGGTGACGACCGATTACATTCTACGCGTCGTGCTGCGTGATCTGTCGGTCCAGGAATGGGTGGCTACCGTCCAGGTGCGCGGCACACCCACACCCACGGTGACCCCACGTTCACGCCGACACCCTACTGGACGCCGACCTTCACCCCGACCAGTGTGCCAACCGCCACACCCACGCCGCCACCCCAGTACGGTGTTCACATCAACGGCGAAAATCGTTCGCTGCAAGTGGCCGCGGATGGTAATCAGCACGAGATCACGGCGTACGGTGTGCAGAATGCGGGCAACACGGTGGATACCCTCCGCCTGACACTGAGCGGCAGCGTGCCGGGCGGTGGCTCGCTGCTCTTGTGCGTCGATAACGTGTGTTACACCGACAACGTGGCCGAAATTTCGTTTGGCGCCGGCATGGTCAAAAATGCCCAGATTCGCGTCGCCGTGCCGGGTGGCACCGCCGCGGGTACATCGGGCGCCTTGCAGTTACAGGTCCTGTCGACCAGCGACCCCGGCCAGGCCAGCAGTGTGCAGATCGTCGTGACCGTACAATGACGGCGCGACCCTGCGCACCAATCACCCTCAGCGAGTAACGAAACGCCGATGGACTGCAGATTGCAGTGGCCAAGATTGGAAAATACGCGGTACCCGAGNNTGGCGATACGGTCGAGATGGCAGAACGGCCGCACGGCGGCCTCTCNCTGGTGATGGTTGACGGCCAGCGCAGCGGCAGCAGCGCCAAGCTGATCAGCAACCTGGTGGCGCGTAAAGCCATCACCCTGCTGGCCGAGGGGCGCGTGACGGCGTGGCGGCACGCCGCACACGACTACCTGCGTACCCATCGCCGTGGCCAGGTGACCGCGGAGTTGTTCATCGTTTCGGTCGACCTGGTCAGCCGCACGCTGGTCGTTTCGCGCAACAGCCGTAATCCCGCCATCCTGGCCCAGAACGCGGAAATCACCCTGCTCGACCAGGCCAGTGAAGTGATTGGCATTTATCCCAACACCAAACCGATCATCCATCAGACCCCTTTGGCTGACGGCTTGACCCTGGTTGGGTTTACCGACGGCATCTGGGCCGCCGGTGAACGGTACGGCCAGGCGCTCGACGTGGTCGACCTGGTGCGACAGCACGTACAGCAAACGCCCGGGGCGGGCAGTGCACAGCGGCTGGCCGACACCATCCTGGACGCGGCCGTGCGCCTGGACCANGGACGGCCGGCCGACGACATGAGTGTCCTGGTGCTGCAAATCGTGCCCAGCACCGAGCGACACCAGGCGCGGCGGTTGAGCGTGACGTTTCCCTCTGACCATGACCACCCAGCGCCCTGTCTCGGTCAAGATCGTGGGGTGTGTGCTTCCGGCAAGAGCACCCTGGGTTATGCGCTGCACCCATACGGTTACACGGTTTACCCCTGTGCCCAGGAACACTCGTACGTGCCCGACCTCTGGCGTCGACGGCATCCGGCCGACATTCTGATCTACCTCGATGCCCGCGCCGATACCATCGCCCAACGACGCCGTACGGCGGAGCCGGTCGAAGCCTGGGTGGCCGAACAGCGGCTGCGCCTGGCCCATGCCCGCCAACACTGCGACCTCTACCTGGCCACCGATGAGCGACACCGGAGGAGGTACTGGCCGCCGCCCTCGCCTTTCTGCAAAACCGCACTTCCGGCGCCCAGTCTCCTGATCGCTAGTTTTCAACCCCTGCCGGCAATCCCCAAATGAGGAACCCCTGCACGAACTTTGACAGGTAAAACCCTGTGCACTATAATCGCTCTGTTTGCCGTGGTCGGTCAACGCTTGCGCCTCCAGGGGATCATCTGCCCAAGCCCCCACCAACGCAACCTGCAGCGGCACGCCAGGCAGTCTGCAATCATCGCACGTGAGGAGAGAGTTCGGTATGCGTAAACGATCGATCTGGGCTTTGGTCACGATTCTGATCATCACAGTCGTGGCTTTTGTGATTGCATTGCCCATCGGCCACCCGCCGTGGATGACGAATATCCCTTTCTGGCAGCCACAATCGACGCGTGATTTGAATACCAAGTTGGGCCTTGACCTGCGCGGCGGCGTTCAGGTTCTTCTGATTGCCGGCGCGGCGGCGGGCGAAGAGATCACCCGCGATGCCATGGAAGGCGCCAAGCGCGTCATCGAAAACCGCGTCAATGGCCTCGGTGTCTCGGAAGCCATTGTCCAGCTTCAGGGCAACAACCGCATCGTCGTCGAAGTCCCCGGCCTGGCCAACACCGAACAGGCGATCGATATGATCCAGGGAACCGGTTTGCTCGAATTCGTCGATACGGGCAATGTTAGCCTGCCAATTGGCACGGTGGTACAGACAACCTTCGGCAGCGGCAGCGCGGTAACGGGTACGCAGCCGATCACCGGCACGGTCTACAATACCGTGCTGACGGGAAAAGACCTGCAATCGGCCCAGGTCGCGTTCGATCAGCGGACCAATGCACCCCTGATCACCTTCAAGCTGACCGACGAGGGTGCAACCAAATTTGCTGAGCACACCCGAAACAACGTCGGTAAATACCTGTCCATCGCCATGGACAAAACGATCATCTCCTCGCCGCGGATCAACACCGCCATCACCGGGGGCAGGGCGAGATCACTNGGCCAGTTCACGCTGGACGAGGCCAAAAATCTGGCCATCCAGATGCAGTTCGGTGCGCTGCCTGTCGCCTTGAAGGTGGCCGAAAGCCGCGCCGTGGGTCCTACCCTGGGTCAGGACTCGATCCGTGAGAGCCTGATCGCTGGCATCATCGGCATGTTGGTCGTCATCGTGTATATGCTGCTGTACTATCGGCTGCCCGGCGTTGTTGCTGACCTGGCGCTGCTGATCTACACGGCGATTGTGCTGGCGCTCTTCAAGCTCATTCCGGTCACGCTGACACTCCCCGGTATTGCCGGCTTCATCCTCAGCATCGGCATGGCGGTTGACGCCAACGTGTTGATCTTCGAGCGTATGAAGGAGGAGATGCGCCATGGCAAGCCGCTGCATGCGGCCGTGGACGCCGGTTTCTCACGGGCGTGGAACTCGATTCGCGACTCGAACGTTTCCACTTTGATCACCTGTGTGATTTTGTTCTGGTTTGGTTCGACCTTTGGCGCGACGATTGTCAAGGGTTTCGCCCTGACGCTGGCGGTCGGCGTGTTGGTCAGCCTCTTCACCGCGATCGTCGTGACCCGTACTTTCCTGCATTTCGTGATGGATACGAAACTGGCCCAGAATCACTGGTGGTTTGGAGTCTGACCCATGCTCGATATCGTTGGCAAACGTTACTGGTACTTTACGATTTCTCTGATCATCATCGTTCCCGGGTTGATCTCGCTNGCTCATCTGGGGCTGCCCCTGGGTATCGATTTCACCGGTGGCACGCTGTGGCAGGTTCAGTTTCCGGCCATCGAGAGCCCGATTCAACCGGCCGAAGCCAAACTGCTGTTCACCGAACGCGGCTACACCGATGCTTTGGTGCAAACCTCGACCACCACGAAACCGGATGATACGCTCATCATTCGGGCCAAACAGGTCACGCCCGAGGACAAGGCGGCCCTGACGGCCGGCGAAGGCGAAGTTTGGNNTGGGGAGATGGTCGAGCAACGCTTCGATTCGGTTGGGCCGGCGGTTGGGCAGGAGGTGGCGCAGCGCGCGACCCTCGCGGTCATCCTGGCGGCCGCGGCCATCCTGCTCTACATCACCTTCGCCTTCCGTCACGTGCCCAGCCCGTTCCGCTACGGTACAGCCGCCGTCATTTCCCTGATCCACGATGCCCTGGCTGTGCTCGGCCTGGCCTCACTGGCCGGCCACTTCCTGGGCCTCGAGGTGGACGCGCTGTTCCTGACCGCACTGATGACTGTGATCGGCTTCTCGGTGCACGACACGATCGTTGTCTTCGACCGGGTGCGCGAGAATATCGTGCGCTATCGTGGGCAGCGGTTCNNAGAAACCATCGTCAACCGCAGTATCATCGAGACGCTGACCCGTTCGCTCAACACCCAGCTCACGGTGCTGTTCACACTGACGGCGCTGCTGCTGCTGGGCGGCGCGACGATCCAGCACTTCGTGGCCACACTGCTGATTGGTATTCTCCTGGGGACCTACTCGTCGATTTTCAACGCAGCGCCCATTCTGGTCGTCTGGGAGAACGGCGAGGTGGGCCAGTTCTTCCGCCGCCTGTTTGGCCGGCGTTCGGCCGCGACGACGTGATTGCGGCCGCGCGCCGATTGGTGTGATGGTGTCCTGTAACGGAGCGGAGCCTGGCTACGCTCCGTTTTTCTTTGGTGTGGGAGATCAACCATGCAGGCTTTGTACTTCGACGGGCGGCAGCTGTCGTTGCGGCCCGATTTCCCGGACCCCAGNCCGGGACCGAACGAGGCGCTGCTCGCCCCGCGCCTGGCCGGCATCTGCGCCACCGACATCGAGATCCTGCGCGGTTACGCCGGCTTCTGTGGTATCCCCGGGCATGAGGGGTGGCTACCGTCGTGGCCTGCGCCGCGCCCCGACCTGGTCGGGCAGCGCGTCGTCAGTGAAATCAACCTGAGCTGTGGCCAGTGCCCGATGTGCCGCGCCGGCCTGCCCTCACACTGCCGCCAGCGCGCCGTGTTGGGTATCCGCCAACGCCCCGGCCTGTTTGCCGAACTGGTTGCGGCGCCGGTCGACCTGCTGCATGTCGTACCGGATGACATCAGCGACACGCAGGCGGTGTTCGTCGAGCCGCTGGCGGCGGCCTGCCAGGTGACGCAGCTCGCGCCCATTGCCCCCAGCGACCGGGTCGTGGTTTTGGGCGGNGGACGTTTGGGGTTGCTGGTGGCCCAGGTGTTGCGCCTGACCGGCTGTGGNCTGCACGTGCTGGGGCGACGCGCGCTTCGNCTGGCGCGGGCCAGGGCGTCAGGCCTGCGCTGTGGGCTGGTCGCTGAGTGGCCGACCGATGAGTACGCCGATGTGGTGGTCGAATGCACCGGNTCACCCGCCGGCTTCGCGGCTGCCGTGGACCTGGTGCGNCGCGGAACCATCGTGCTCAAGAGCACCTATGCCGAGCCACTGACCACCGACATGAGCCGGCTGGTGGTCGATGAAATCCGCCTCGTCGGTTCGCGCTGCGGCCCATTCCCGGCCGCCCTGCGCCTCCTGCAGGCTGGCCTGGTCGACCCCCGACCGCTGGTGGAGGCGACGTTCCCCTGGCGCGGGTGTGGAGGCATTGGCGTTTGCCGCGCAGCCGGGGTGGCCAAGGTGCTGCTGGCGATGGGGACCGCATGATTGCGCTGATCGATTATGGCGTGGGCAACCTGTCTAGCGTGGCCAAAGCGTTCGAGCATGTCGCGGCGCCGGTACGTGTGATCCGCGCACCGGGTGAACTGGCCGGTGCACGGGCGATCGTTCTGCCCGGTGTGGGCGCGTTCGGTGATGCGGCTGCGCATTTGCGCCGCGCCGGTTTCGAGGACCCTGTGCGGGCGGCAGTGGCCGACGGCATACCCCTGTTGGGCATCTGCGTGGGCTTGCAGCTGCTGTTCGACGAAAGTGAAGAAATGGGGCGTCATCACGGCCTGGGCATCTTCCCTGGGGTGGTGCGGCGTTTTGCCGATGGTATGACCGTGCCGGCGCGGCCAGCCGTGACCGCGGGCCGGCGGAGGCCGCCCGGCCGGCCCAGGCGGCCCAACGACTCAAAGTGCCCCAAATCGGCTGGAACCAGGTCCATCACCCGGCAAGCCATCCGCTGCTGGCCGGCGTGCCGAGCGGCAGTTACGCCTACTTCGTGCACTCCTACTACTGCGCACCGGCCGACCCCGACCTGATCCTTGCGACCACCGATTACGGCATCGATTATGCCTCGATCTGCGGGCGCGGACGCGTCGTGGGCATCCAGTTTCACCCGGAAAGAGCCAGGCCGTAGGCCTGCGTATCCTGCGCAACTTTGTGAATATGGTCGAGGACGGACTATGAACCCTTTTACCATCTTCCCCGCCATCGATTTGCGACGTGGCCGCTGCGTCCGCCTCCGCCAGGGTGACCCGAATGCCGAAACGGTCTTCGACGATGACCCGGCGGCGGTAGCCCGCCGCTGGGCCGAGCAAGGCGCCTCCTGGTTGCACGTCGTGAACCTGGACGGTGCATTGGCGGCCGATCGCCATGCCCTGACCCCCGACGATCGCGGCGCTGCCGCTCAACTTACAGCGNNCCTGGTGGAGATCTGCCAGGCGGTCGATCTGCCGGTGCAGTTCGGCGGTGGCCTGCGTACGATCGAGGACGTGGCCTTGGCCTTCGAGCTGGGTGCGGCGCGTGTCGTCCTGGGCACCGCCGCGCTGCAGAACCCCGAGGTGGTCAGGGCCGCGCTGCTACACTTTGGCNNCCCACGCATCGTCGTCGGTATCGATGCCCGCGACGGGTGGGTTGCGACCCATGGCTGGTTGGAAACGAAACCGGCCACCGCCCACGATCTGGCCCGGCGCATGGCCGAATTGGGGTCCGCACCATCGCCTACACCAACATCGCGCGACGGCATGCTGAGCGGCGTCGATGCGGCTGGCGCCGCTGCGCTGGCGCGTGCCAGCGGCCTGGCGGTGATCGCCAGCGGAGGTCTGCGGGACCTGGAAGATATCCGTGCGCTGTTGGCCGGGCGCGCCGACGGCGTGGCGGGCGTCATTGCCGGCCAGGCCCTGTACAGCGGCGCGCTGCACCTGCCGGCCGCGTTGGCGCTGGTCCAGGACGCGCTGGCAACGGGGTAGGCTGTGCTGGCCAAACGCATCATCCCATGTTTGGATATCAAGGATGGCCGGGTGGTCAAGGGGATCAATTTCGTGAACCTGCTGGACGCCGGCGATCCGGTAGCGCAGGCCCAGATCTACGACGCCGAGGGGGCCGACGAACTGGTGCTGCTCGACATCACGGCGACGCACGAGGGGCGTGATATCATGCACCACGTGGTGCGCNNGGTGGCCGACTCGGTCTTCATCCCGCTGACCGTGGGCGGCGGCCTGCGTTGCGTCGATGACCTGCGCGCCATGCTGCTGGCCGGCGCTGACAAAACGGCCATCAACTCGGCGGCCGTGCGTCACCCGACCCTGATCAGCGAAGGCGCCCGCCGCTTTGGCCGCCAGTGTATGGTCGTGGCGATCGGCGCGCGCGTGCGTACACCCGACGCGCACGGGCAGCACTGGGAAGTGGTTGTCAACGGCGGCCGCGCCNNCACCGGCCTGGACCTGCTGGCCTGGGCGCGTGAGGTGGAGGACCGCGGCGCGGGTGAGATTCTGCTCACCTCGATGGACGCTGACGGGACCCGCGCCGGTTTCGACCTGGCCATGACCCAGGCGGTGACCGCGGCCGTCTCGATTCCCGTCATTGCCTCCGGCGGCGCCGGCGCCCTTGCCCATTTTGCCGAAGCCCTGACCACCGGTGGCGCCGACGCGGCCCTGGCCGCATCGCTGTTTCATTACAAGGTGCTCAGCATTGCCCAGGTCAAACAGTACCTGGCCGCGCACGGTGTCCCGGTGCGGCTGGCCCATGAGCTGGCCTGACGGGGCGACGGGGAACGGTCGATGAATACGCTGACAGACGAACGAACCTTGGATCTCACGCCGCCGGCCATTGCGTGGGATGGGCGGCCTGGTTCCGGTGATCGTGCAGGACGCCACCACCGGTGATGTCTTGATGCTGGCCTACGCCAACCCCGAGGCGCTGCAGCGCACCTGGACACCGGTGAGGCGTGGTTTTGGAGCCGTAGCCGCCGTGAACTGTGGCACAAGGGCGCGACCTCGGGCCACGTCCAGCGCGTCAGTGAAATCTGCCTTGACTGTGACGGCGACACGCTGCTCTACCGCGCGCCGGCCGGGCCGGCCTGCCACACCGGGGCGCGCAGCTGTTTCTATCGCACGCTGTACCCGGCGCCATGATGACCGGCAATCCTTCGACGGAGACTACCGATGGGAAACGTGATCGATGACCTGTTCGCCGTGGTCCAGGCACGCCGGGGCGAGGCGCCGGCCGGCTCATACACGGCCTACCTCTACGCCAAAGGTGAGAACGAGATCCTCAAGAAGCTGGGCGAGGAGGTCGTGGAGGTGATCGTCGCGGCCAAAGGCGAGGGTAACGACCGCCTGGTGTACGAGCTGGCCGATCTGGTCTACCACAGCCTGGTCCTCCTGGCCGCGCGGCCTGACGTGGGCTGACGTGGAGGCCGAGCTGGCCCGGCGGGCCGCGGCACGTCAGGCCGCGCCCTGACCGGCGGGAGGCGCGGCCCGCGCCGCACCAGAGGACCGGTTGTGTGATACACCGGGCGTTGATAGACACTGTTTTCACAAACTGTGGTAAAATAGAGACGACGGCCGTAAACGGCGCCGCCGTTGTTATTTCAGGAGGTATCTGCCCATGGCGTTGGACCGTATTCTGGATGCTGCAGAGTTGACTGCACCCCGTTTTCCGACCAGCCCGCCGCTGAACGGCAGACTGCACGAGGCGCTCGATGCCCTGACGTTCGACGATGTCCTGCTGGTGCCTGGCTACACCGAAGTCCTGCCGGCCGATGTCGATGTTCGGGTCAACCTGCANCCCCGGCTGCAGCTTGCGATCCCGGTGTTGTCGGCCGCGATGGACACGGTGACCGAAGCGCCGCTGGCGATTGCCCTGGCCCGCCAGGGTGGGCTGGGCGTCATCCACCGTAACCTGACCCCGGAACAACAGGCCGAGGAAGTCGACCGGGTGAAACGCTCCGAGTCAGGGATGATCGTCAATCCCATCACCCTGTCGCCCGATCGGCCGCTGGCCGAGGCGGAGGCGATCATGCGCCGTTACCACATCAGCGGCGTGCCCATCGTGGCAGCCGGCGATGGTGGGCGGCTCGTGGGGATTCTGAGCAACCGCGATATTCGTTTTGCCACCGANTTTTCGCGGCCGATCCGCGATTATATGACCCACGAAAACCTGATCACGGCGCCCCTGGGGACGACCCTGGAGGAGGCCAAGGTCATCCTGCACCGCCACCGCATCGAAAAACTGCCCCTGGTGGATGAACACTTCAACCTGAAGGGCCTGATTACCTACAAAGACATCTTGAAGCGCGAGGACTTTCCCCACGCGGCGACCGATGACCAGGGCCGCCTGCTGGTGGCTGCGGCCATCGGCGTGGGCGAACAGGCCGTGCAGCGGGCCGCNGCNCTGGTGGCCGCGGGCGTCGATGCGCTGGCCATCGATACGGCGCATGGTCACNNTCGCGGCGTGCTGGAGACGATACGTGCCGTCAAACAGCGCTGGCCGGAGCTGCCGGTGTTGGCCGGCAACGTGGTGACGGCTGATGGCACCCTGGCCCTGATCGATGCCGGCGCCGACGTCATCAAGGTGGGGGTGGGCGCCGGTAGCATCTGCACGACACGCATCGTCGCCGGCGCCGGTGTGCCGCAGATCAGCGCGATCGCCGAGTGCGCAGCCGCGGCCGCCCGCCGCAATGTAACCATCGTCGCGGACGGCGGCATCCGCTACAGCGGCGACATCGTCAAGTCGATGGCCTGCGGTGCGTCGGCCGTGATGTTGGGTAGCCTGTTCGCCGGCCTGGAGGAGTCGCCGGGTGAGCTGATCATCTGGGAGGGCCGTCGCTTCAAGGAATACCGCGGCATNGGACCGCTGGGCGCTATGAAGGGCCGGGCCAGCGACCGCTACCAGTCGGCGCAGATGGGCGAGGGCGCCTCGCCCGACGTNGGGGGCAAACTGGTGCCCGAAGGCATCGAAGGGCAGGTCCCTTTCAAGGGCAAACTGTCCGACTTCCTGTTCCAGCTCATNGGGGGCCTGCGCAGCGGCATGGGCTACGTCGGCGCCGCCGACCTGGCCGAACTGCGTACCAAGGCGCGCTTCGTGCGCATCACCAGCGCTGGTTACATCGAAAGCCACCCGCACAGCATCATGATCACCAAGGAAGCGCCCAATTACCAGGCGCAGCCACGATAGTATGACCCACCTGTACCGACTCGAAGTCAGCGCCCGTGAACCAGACGATGATGGCCGTGGACAGGCCGTGCAACACAGCACGGCCGCCCTCGGCATGACTACACTCGAGGGCGTGCGCGTCTCTGACCTCTATTTCCTGCGCGGCAGCCTGGACCTGCCCACGGTCCATCGCCTGGCCCAGGTCCTGCTGCACGACCCGGTCATCGAGGCGTACGACATCACAACCCTGACCGCCGCGGCTGGGGACGCAGACCAACCGGTGCACGGGCGACACGTGGTCGAAGTGGCGCTCCATCCCGGTGTGACCGACAGCGTCGCGGAGACGGTGTGGCAGGCCGCGCAGTTGTTNGGGGTGCACGGCCTGGAGCAGGTCGCGACCGCGCAGCGCTACACCTTCCTCGGCCAGGTCNNGGCCCGCCGCGCCGAGCAGGTTGCCCGGGAACTGCTGGCCAACGCTACGATCCAAACCTCCGTCATCGACCGGGCGATTACGCCGCCGTTCGTGGGCGGCCAGGCCGACGACACGGTTGAGCAGATCGAACTGCGCGCCGCCCGCGACGATGAACTCCTGGCAATCAGCCGTGAGCGCCGCCTGGCCCTGGACCTGGCGGAGATGCGCGCGATCCAGGCCTACTTCCAGGCCCAGGGCCGCGAGCCGAGCGACGTCGANGCCGAAATGCTCGCCCAGACCTGGTCAGAGCACTGCGTGCACAAGACGTTCAAGGCGCTCATCGACTACCACGCCCGATTTGCCGACGCCCCAGACNNGATCGACGGCCTGCTCAAGACGACCATCCGCGCGGCCACCGAGGCCCTGGCCAAACCCTGGGTCGTCTCGGCATTCGTCGACAACGCCGGCATCGTACGCTTCGATGAGCGTTTCGATCTGGCCTTCAAGGTCGAAACGCACAACCACCCCTCGGCCCTGGAACCGTTTGGCGGCGCCAACACCGGTGTGGGCGGCGTCATGCGTGACATTCTGGGGGTGTCGGCGCGACCGATTGCCAACACCGACGTGCTCTGTTTTGGCCCGGCCGATCTGCCCTGGGAGCAGCTGCCGGCCGGGGTGCTTCACCCACAGCGTGTTGCGACGGGGGTGGTGCATGGCATCGAGGACTACGGCAACAAAATGGGCGTGCCCACGGTCAACGGCGCCATTCTGTTNCGACCCGCGTACACCGCCAACCCGCTGGTCTACTGCGGCTGCCTGGGCATCTTACCGCACGGCGCCCACCGCAGCCTGCACGAGGCGCGGCCCGGCGACCTGATCGTGGTGATTGGCGGGCGCACCGGGCGTGACGGCCTGCGCGGCGCCACCTTCTCGTCGATGGAGATGACGCACGAGACGGGCCAGGTGGCGGGGGCCGCGGTGCAGATCGGGCACCCGATCCACGAGAAACAGGTGCTGGAGGTTCTGCTGGCCGCACGCGACGAGGGCCTGTACAGCGCGGTGACCGACTGCGGCGCCGGCGGGCTGTCATCGGCGGTNGGGGAGATNGGCGGCCGGCTGGGCGCCGACGTGGAGCTGGCCGATGTGCCGCTGAAGTACGATGGCCTGCGCCCGTGGGAGATCTGGCTGAGTGAAGCGCAGGAGCGGATGGTCCTGGCGGTGCCCGACGACCGGTGGTCGNNCGTGCAGGCCCTATGCGCCCTGCACCAGGTGGAGGCCACCGCCCTGGGACGTTTCACCGGTGATGGCCAGTTGACGGTACGTTTCNNCGCGGCGCCCGTGGCCCGTCTCGACACGCATTTCCTGCACGACGGGATTCCGCGCCGCCATCTGACCGCGGCCTGGGCGCCGCCGGCCACGGTTGAACCGGAAATTCCGGAGCCAGCCGGCGCTGAACTGGCGCAGTGGCTGTTGCGCCTGCTGGCCCACCCCAACGTCGCCAGCAAAGAGCCGGTGGTGCGCCGCTACGACCACGAAATCCAGGGCGGCACCCTCGTCAAACCGTTCGTGGGCGCACAGGCCGACGGGCCGGGCGACGCGGCCGTTCTGCTGCCGCTGGATACGCTGCTGACTGCGCCGCCACCCGGCGACGTCGCAGCACTGCCGGCGGTGGCGCTGGGGGTGGGCATCAACCCGACGATGGGTCTGCTCGACCCGTACGCCATGGCCTGGGCGGCCGTGGATGAGGCGCTGCGCAACGTCACCGCCGTGGGTGCGGACCCCGATCAGGTGGCGATTCTCGACAACTTTTGCTGGGGCAACCCCAACCTGCCCGATCGCCTGGGCAGCCTGGTGCGCTGTGCGTTGGGCTGTTACGATGCCGCGTTGGCGTATGGCACACCCTTCATCTCGGGCAAGGACAGCCTGAACAACGAGTACCTGGGCNNGGATGGGCGCAAACACGCCATCCCCGGTACGCTGCTCATCTCGGCCCTGGGCATCGTGCCGGCCGCCGGGCGTACCGTGACCATGGACCTCAAACAGGCCGGCAACCTGTTGGTCATACTGGGCGCTACCGCCGACGAGTTNGGGGGCAGCCTGTACTACGCGCTGCACAACGAGCTGGGCACACGACCGCCGCAGCCGCCCAGCCAGCCGCTGGAGCGCCTGCGGGCCCTGCACGCGCTGATTCGCGCCGGCCTGGTGCAGGCCTGTCACGACTGCTCCGAAGGCGGTTTGGCCGTTGCCGCGGCCGAAATGGCGATGGCTGGCCGGCTCGGCCTCGACCTGGATGTGGCGCGGGTGCCAGTGGCCGCGGAAGGGGATGACCTGAAACCAAGCACCCGCCTGTTCGCCGAATCGTTGGGGCGCTTCCTGCTGGAAGTGCGCCCAGCCGATTGGCCGGCGGTCGCCGCACGCCTGACCGGGCAGGCGGCGTTTGCCGTGGTGGGCCAGGTCGAGGCGCAACCGCGGCTGCGTGTGCGGGCCGCGGCGCGTGCTGTGGGATATCGGCCTGGATGAGCTGCTGGCCGCCTGGAAACCGGACGAAAATTAGCGAGATGGGTGTGCGCCGGATTTCTCTACTCTGCCTGACCGTGACGCTGGCCCTGCTGCTGGTGACGCTTCTGTTGTTGGCCTGCCAGGTACCGCCGATCTTCCCTACGCCCGTGCCAACCAACACCCCGACGGCAACGCCGACGCTGACGCCAACCCCACGCCGACGCCGAGTTACCTGACGCTGGTGACGGCCAGCTATCTGCCGCCCACCACCACGCAGGGCGCGCTGATTTTCAGCACAGGGGAGCGGCGCCGGCGTGGGCAACGAGCAGGTGCTGTGGCGCCTGGCGACCGAAGGCTTCACACCGCTGACCGATGCGCTGCTGCCGGGCCGCTGGGACTGCAACGACCGCGGCATACAGACCTGCGTGTTTGCAGACCAGAGTGGGCAGGTCTACACCAGCACCGCCATCAGCCCGGCCGTGCCGATCCTCATCTCACCGACCCTGCCCATCACGCGTCGACCTCTCGCCCAACGGCGACCGGCTGGCGCTGGTTCTCACCGCGACCCTGGATATCCTGGACCTGCGGACGCCGGGGCTGCTCACGACGGTCGATGGGCTGCCCGACCTGGCTGAGCTGGTGTGGGCGCCCGACAGCCAACACCTGGCCTACGTGACCCGTACCGCGAATGCGGCCGCGCTGTACAGCCTGGATGTCACCGGTAGTGCGGGACCCATTCAGCTGGCGGAGGGCGATTGGATTGGCGCCGTCTCCTGGTCACCCGACAGCACGCATCTGGCCTTTGCGCAACGTGGCCTGGACCACCCGAACGGCGGCGATCAGCGCCAGGACCTGTTCGTGACCGATGTCGGCGGTGTCGAAGTGGTCAACCGCACCGAATATTTCAGAAGACCGTGTGCGGCCGTCGCCGGGACACGCCTTTGGTGCGTTGGTCGGCCTGGCAGCCAGACGGGCGGGCAATTGCCTTCACCTGGACTTCCTGGCCGGCGCCACCGGAGCAGGTCGAGGCCAACGTCGTGTCGCCGGCCGCCGACGGGGGTTGCCCGACCCACTGCTGGCGGATGCGGGTGTTCTGGCGGCCGATGGCACCCGCCTGCTGTGGTCGCCCGACGGCCAGCAGGTGACCGCGGTCATTGCCCGCGTGGGTGAGCCGGCGAGCCGCCTGCTGTGGCAACGGCCGATCAGCGCCACCACCTGGCTGCCGGTGACGCCGCCGGCACACGTCGTCGACAACGTGTGCTGGACTGGTGACAGCCGGGTTTTGGTGTATACCACGGCCGACGGCGGCCTGTACTGGGTCGATGCCAACGGTGGCGTCCCCGTGCAGCTCGTCCAGGCCACCAGGCCGCAGGTCATGGGTGACTTACGCTGCCCCGCGCAGCCGTAAAGAAAGGACTCTCTGTGACAGCCGTTCGCGTCTTGATCCTACATGCGCCAGGCACCAACCGCGACCGTGAAGCGGCGTTGGCCTGCCAGCAGGCTGGCGCTGTGCCAACGATCATGCCGGTCGAATTCCTGGCCAGCGCCGCGACGNNCCTGAACGAGTTTCAGATGCTGGTGTTGCCNGGGGGCTTTTCCTACGGCGACGACCTGGGCGCGGGCAAGGTGTGGTCGCTCGATCTACGTTTCCGCTTCAGCGAAGCCCTGGCCCATTTTCATGGGCAGCGTAAGCCGATCCTGGGCATCTGTAACGGTTTCCAGGCCCTGGTCAAGAGCGGTTTCCTGCCCGGCGACGCGCGGACGCGGCCGATGACCGCGGTGGGCGGGCCCAAACCNGCGACCCTGACGCGCAACGCGCCGGCGCGTTTCGAGTGCCGCTGGGTGCACCTGCGGCCCAACCCCGCCAGCCCCTGTGTCTTTACGCAGGGGTTGACCGAACTGATCGACTGCCCGGTGGCGCACGGTGAGGGGCGTTTTTGCTGGCCGACCGGCAGCGTCTGCACGCTGCACGCGACCGGACAGGTCGCGCTGACCTACGTCGATGCCCTGGGCCAGCCGGCCCACGGTGCGTACCCAACCAACCCGAACGGCTCACTGGCCGACATCGCCGGCGTCTGTGACCCGACGGGGACCATTTTAGGGCTGATGCCTCATCCCGAAGATCACCTGTGGCACGCCCAACACCCACAGGCCGCCCGCGGTCATGCGGAACGGTTTGGCCTGGTGCTGTTCGAGCGTGGTGTGCACTACGCTGCACAGCTTTAGAGCCTATCCGAACAACCGTCACGGGGCAACACTGTGGTGCGTTTTCCAGGTTATTCGGATAGGCTCTTAGAAGGACGGACACGGTTCAATCGACCGTGAGCCATGCCGGCGTAGGACTGACGCAGCCCCCAAGACTCCGTTAGCCTGAAAGAAGGTGTCATATGCCAGTCATCGCGGTGGTCGGCGCTCAATGGGGCGACGAAGGGAAAGGTCGGGTGGTCGATTTCCTGGCCCAGAATGCCGACTGTGTCGTGCGTTTCCANGGGGGCGACAACGCCGGTCACACCGTTATCAACCATTACGGTACGTTTCGTTTACACCTGGTGCCATCAGGAATCTTCAANCCCCGGACGTGCAACATCATCGGCACCGGCACGGTCGTCAACCCGCCGAGCCTGCTCGAGGAGATGCACACCCTGACCGCGGCCGGCGTCGACCTCTCCAACCTCTGGCTTTCGGAACGCGCANNGATGTTGATGCCCTACCACATCCAGCTCGACGGTCTCGAAGAGTTGGCGCGGNNCGGCTCGGCCATCGGAACGACCAAACGGGGTATTGGGCCAGCCTACGCGGACAAGGCCGCGCGCTGNGGGCTGCGTTTGGGTGATCTGACCCAGCGCACCTGGCTGCGTGAGCGCCTGGCACAGGTGTTGCCGGCCAAAAATTACCTCCTCCAGCACTTTGGCCAGACCACCTGGGATGTCGACACACTCTACGACATGTGTATGGAATGGGCCGAGGCCCTGCATGGCCGCATCGTCGATACCGTGCCGCTGCTGCGCTCCACACTCGAGCGCAAGCAGTTTGTCCTGCTGGAGGGGCAGCTCGGCATCATGCGCGACATCGACTGGGGCATTTACCCCTACGTGACGTCCTCCAACCCCTCGGCCGCTTTTGCCGCCGTGGGCAGCGGTCTGCCCCCAACCGCCATCGACCAGATCATCGGCGTCGTCAAGGCCTATTCGACCTGCGTGGGGGCGGGGCCGTTTCCGGTGGAACTGCACGATGACACCGGCCAAACGATCCGCGAAATCGGGCGCGAGTACGGCGCCACCACTGGCCGGCCGCGGCGCTGTGGCTGGTTCGATGGGGTGGCGATCGCCCATGCCGCCTGGTTGAACGGGCTGACCGAGCTGGCCATTACCAAACTCGACGTCCTGGATACCCTNGCCCGGCTCAAGATCTGTACCGGCTACCGTATCGGCGAGGAGGTGTTCACCCACGTGCCCGATACNCCCCGCCTGTTAGCGGCCGAGCCGATCTACGAAACCTGGCCCGGCTGGCAAAGATCGACCGGCGACTGCCGCGCCTGGTCGGACCTGCCGCCGAACGCGCAGGCCTACCTGAAGCGCATCCAAACCCTGGCCGGCGTGCCGATTGGCTGGGTTTCGGTGGTTTCGGAACGTGAAAGATCTTCCGGGTTACGGCCGCAGATCACGCGTGAGGCCCGGGTCATGACCGATTCGTTTGCCCATGATACCTACATTTCGCCCTTTACCTGGCGCTATGGCAGCGACGCGATGCGCNNCCTCTGGTCGGAAGTGCACAAGCGGCGCCTGCTGCGCCAGGCCTGGGTGGCCCTGGCCNNCGCACAGGCGACGGCCGGCCTGGTAACGCCGGCCCAGCTCGCCGACCTGGTGGCGCACCAGGACGAGATCGACATCGACCGGGCAACTGCGATCGAGGCCGAAATCCAGCACGACCTGATGGCCGAGGTACGCGTCTTTGCCGAGCAGTGCACGGTGGGCGGCAGCATCATCCACCTCGGCGCAACGAGCATGGATGTACTGGACAACGTCGATGCGCTGCGCCTGCGGCAGGCGCTGGACCTGGTGCTGCGCGCCCTNGCGTACGGGCTGCTGAGCCTGGCCGAACGGATCGAACGCACGGCCGATATGCCGGCCATGGCCTTCACCCACCTGCAACCGGCCGAACCCACGACCGTCGGCTACCGCCTGGCACAGACAGGTCAGGACCTGCTGACCGACTGGCAGGAACTGGTGCGGGTGCGGGCAGGCATACGGGGCAAGGGCCTGCGGGGCGCCGTGGGCACGGCCGCCTCCTACGAGCAACTGTTGCAGGGGACGGGTGTGACGCCGGCGGAACTGTCCGCCCAGGTGATGGCCGAACTCGGCCTGCCCGAATTCGCGGTGGTGACGCAGACGTACCCGCGCAAGCAGGACTGGCTGGCGCTGAACGCCCTGGCTGGGTTGGCCGGCACCCTGTACAAATTCAGCTTCGACCTGCGGCTCTTGCAGTCACCGCCGCTGGGCGAGTGGAGCGAGCCGTTTGGCCGTCAGCAGGTGGGTTCTTCGGCCATGCCGTTCAAACGCAACCCGATCACGGCCGAAAAGATCGACAGCCTGGCCCGTTTCGTAGCCAGTCTGCCGCGTNNGGCGTGGGACAACGCCGCTCACAGCCTGCTGGAGCGCACGCTCGACGACTCGGCCAACCGGCGCATCGTGCTGACCGAGGCATTCCTGGCGGTCGATGAAATGCTGCGCAGCTTCGTGCGGCTGATGCANGGGCTGATGATCAACGAGGCGGCCATTGCCCGCAACCTGGCGGTTTACGGCGTCTTCGCAGCCAGCGAACGCCTGCTCATGGAGGCCGTCAAGGCGGGCGGTGACCGCCAGGCACTGCACGAAGTCATCCGCGAACACAGCCTCGCCGCCTGGTCGGCGGTCCAGCGGGGTGAGGCCAANCCCCTGGCGCGCGACCTGGCCGCTGATCCGCGCCTGACTGCCCTGTTGCCCGAGATGCGCATTCTGNNAACCCTGCTCGATGCCGCCGGCTACATCGGTGATGCCCCGACGCGGGCGCGGCCTGGCGGCGGCAATCCGGCGTGAGACAACGGGGATCGATCATTGAACCGCGCGGGGGGTCGCATGGCGCCCCTGCACCCCACCAGAAACGAGGAACGACTATGCCATACGGACCAGTGTTAGCCGAAGGAAAACCAAGATCATCTACGCACACGCCACCGATCCCAACCTGGCGGTGATGGTGCACAAGGACAGCATCAGCGCGGGCGATGGGGCGCGCCGCAATGTCATCGAGGGCAAGGGCCGGGTCGCCGGTCGCACCACGGCCAACGTGTTTGCCTACCTCAGTCGGCACGGCGTCGCCACCCACGTCGTCGAGGCGCCAGACGATGACGTGACTATCGTCCGGCGCTGCGCGATGATCCCCATCGAGGTGGTCATGCGCCGCATCGCCACCGGCTCGTACCTGCGCCGCCACCCCGGCACATCTGAAGGCCAGCGCTTCGAGCCGGTACTGGTCGAATTCTTCCTGAAGGACGATGCCCGGCACGACCCGCAGATCAGCGAGACGGAGATCGTCGAGCAGGACCTGGCCAGCGCGGCCGAAGTGGAGCATCTGGCCGACACCGGCCGGCAGGTCTTCGAGCTGCTGGAAGCGGCNCTGGGCCAGCCAGGGGTGCAACTGGTCGATCTCAAGATCGAGTTTGGCCGGCTGACCGGGGACGCCGGCGGNTCCGTCGTGGCCGACGTCATCGACAACGACTCCTGGCGCCTGTGGCCCGGCGGACAGAAGGACCAGATGCTGGACAAACAGATCTACCGTGACATGCAAACCGTCACCGACCGTGGNCCTGGCCGACCTCCTGGAGAAATACCAGGCCGTNNCGCCGTGATGACCGGGCGTTTTGCCTGAAAGGAGCCAGCANNCATGACCCCAGCCCTGGTCCCCATTCTGATGGGCAGTAAGGCCGATCTGAGCTACGGTCAGGCCATTGCACGGGCGTTGGCGCAGTTTGGCATCGCCCACGAGATCCGCATCGGTTCGGCACACAAGGCGCCGCAGCACGTGCTCGCCATCCTGGCGCGCTACAACGCCGANCCCCGGCCCAAGGTATACATCACCATTGCCGGCCGCTCCAACNNGCTGAGCGGTTTCGTCGATGCCAACGTCGCCGCACCGGTGATTGCCTGCCCGCCGTACGGTGAACGCTACGGTGGGGCCGACATCTTNTCCAGTTTGCGTATGCCGGGCGGGGTCGCGCCGGCCACCGTGCTCGAACCGGACGCGGCCGCCCTGCTGGCCGCCAAAATTCTGGCGCTCAACGACCCCGAACTGCACGCACGGGTGGTGGCATTCCAAACCGCGCTGCGTGAACAGATCGTCCAAGACGACGGCGCTGCCGCGCGAGGCGGCGTAGTGGACAGCCAGGAGATTTCGCGTGTGGGTGAAGGGCCCACGGGGACGCGGCTCGCCCCGTGGTACAGGCCAGCCCGCCGTGCACACGCTCGAGGTCGGGGTGAAGCACAATGAATGACGAGTTCGACCCGATTGCCGACGACAAGTTTCACGATGCCTGCGGTATCATCGCCATCTGCGCCCGGCGCGGACGTGGCGCGCCTGGCGTTNTTTGGCCTCTACGCCTTGCAGCACCGTGGCCAGGAGAGCGCGGGCATTGCCACGTCCGACGGCCGNCGGGCGCACGTTCACAAGGGCATGGGCCTGGTCTCGCAGGTCTTCGACGAGCCGAGCCTGGCCCCGTTGACCGGTCACCTGGCCATCGGCCACAACCGCTACTCCACCACGGGCAGCTCACACCTGCGCAACGCACAACCCTACCTGATCGAGACGTTGCACGGGCCGCTGGGGGTTGCGCACAACGGTAATCTGACCAATGCCCTGGTTCTACGTCAGGACCTGCTCGAACGGGGCGTCGGCCTCACCTCGAGCAGCGATAGCGAAGTCATCACGCAGCTCCTGGCCGCACCCTCACCGCACGGTGTGGGCAGCCCATTCGCCCGCGTGATGCCGCATGGCACCTGGGAGGAGCGTATCGCCGCCTTCATGCAGCGCCGAAGGGCCTATTCGCTGGCAATCCTGACGCGCGAGGCGGTCTTTGCCGTGCGCGANCCCGTGGGCTTCCGGCCGTTGGCCTTGGGACGGCTCAACCTGGAGGGTGGGCGTACCGGCTGGGTGGCGGCTTCGGAGTCGTGCGTGTTTGGCACGATTGGCGCCACCTATGTGCGCGACGTGGCCCCCGGTGAGATCGTGCGCCTCGATGCGCAGGGGTTGACCGCGACCCAGGGACGACCACCGNNGCGGCGCGCGTTCTGCATCTTCGAGTTCGTCTATTTCGCCCGCCCCGACTCGCACCTCGACGGGCAGACCGTGCACCAGGTGCGGCAGCGGCTGGGCCGACAGCTGGCCCGTGAAGCCCCGGTTCGCGATGCCGACGTCGTGGTCGGCGTACCCGACTCCTCGACGCCGGCCGCCATCGGTTACGCCACCGAACTGGGCGTACCGTTCAGTGAAGGGTTCACCAAAAACCGTTACATTGGCCGCACGTTCATCCAGCCAGACGACCGCCTGCGCAAAGCGGGCATCGCCTTGAAATACAANCCCCTGCCGGCCAACCTCGAGGGTAAACGGGTGGTGATGGTGGACGACTCCATCGTGCGCGGCAACACCGCCGGGCCGCTGGTGCGNCTCCTGCGCCGGGGCGGCGCCGCGGAGGTGCACGTGCGCNNGTCTTCGCCGCCGGTGCAGTACCCCTGTTTCATGGGCATCGACATGTCGACACGTGANTCGCTCATCGGCGCCCAACGGACCGTCGAAGAGATCCGTGAAACGATCGGGGCCGACAGCCTGGTGTACCTCTCCCATGCTGGCATGCTGCACGCCGTGCAGGTCGGGCAGACCGGTAACGGTGGCTACTGCACGGCTTGCTTCGACGGCCGTTACCCGGTGCGCCTGGAGGATTGGTGGGTCAGCGCCAGCCGTGAGAAGCTGGCGTTCNNAGAAGGGGTGTGGGACGGTTGACCATCATGCCAAAACGTTCGCTCATGATCATCGGCGCCGGCGGGCGCGAACACGCCCTGGCGTGGAAACTGGTACAGTCCGCGCAGGTGGGGCAAGTCCTGGTCGCGCCGGGCAACGGCGGCACCGATGGTGCACCGGGTACGCCCATCCGCAATATCCCGGCGGCGGCCGACGATGTGGTCGGCTTGCTGGATGCCGCCCGGCACGCCGGGGTCGATCTGGTTGTGGTAGGGCCGGAAGTGCCGCTGGCCCTGGGTATCGTGGACCGGCTGCACGCGGCGGGGTTACGTGTGTTCGGCCCCACGCAGGCCGCCGCCCGGCTCGAGACCTCGAAGGCCTTTGCCAAGGATTTCATGCGCCAGGCCGGCATCCCCACCGCCGGTTATGCGGTATTCACCGACTACGCGGCGGCCCTCGATTATGTGCGCCAGACCGCGCCCCTGGTGGTCAAGGCGAGTGGGTTGGCGGCCGGTAAAGGGGTCGTGGTGTGTGACGACCTGGCCCAGGCCGAACAGGCGCTGTTCGATATCATGCAGGCGGGCGCCTTCGGTGCGGCCGGCGACGTTGTGATCGTCGAAGAACGGCTCACCGGCCCCGAGGTGTCGCTCCTGGCGTTCACCGATGGACGAACCGTGCTGCCGATGGTGACTGCGCAGGACCACAAGCGGGTCTTCGACGGCGACCANGGGCCGAACACCGGTGGGATGGGGGCATTCGCCCCAACCCCACGTGTCACGCCCGCGCTGCTCGACGAGGCATTGCGCACCGTCATGCAGCCGGCGGTCGATGGCATGGCCGCACAGGGCACACCCTACGTCGGCGTGTTGTACGCCGGGCTGATGCTGACGCCGGCCGGCCTGCGGGTGTTGGAGTTCAACGCCCGCTTCGGCGANCCCGAAACCCAGGTCATCCTGCCGCTGCTGGAGACCGACCTGCTGGAGATCATCGACGCGTGCATCGATGGGCGCCTGGCGGAGGTGGATGTGCGCTGGACGCCGGGCGCGGCGGTCACCGTGGTTGCCGCATCTGCCGGTTACCCCGGCAATTACGCCAAGGGCCTGCCCATCCGCGGGCTGGAGGAGGCGGACAGTGTGCCCGGAGTGACCGTCTTCCACGCCGGTACGCGCCGTCATCAGGCAGATGTCGTGACCGACGGCGGGCGGGTGCTGGCGGTAACCGGCGTTGGCGCCGATCTCGCCGCGGCCCTGGCCTGCGCCTACGCCGGGGTGCAGCAGATCCACTTCACGGGTATGCACTACCGGCGCGACATCGGNCCGTCAGGCCGGGTGGCAGGCGCCGCCATGACGACCTACCGCGAGGCCGGGGTCGATATCGCGGCCGGCAACCGCGCCGTCGAGCGNATGAAAGCGGCGATCCAGGCAACGTATACGCCGGCCGTGCTGGCGGGGGTGGGTGCGTTCGGCGGCCTGTTCGACGCCGGGCTGCTGCACACGATGCAGGCCCCCGTGCTGGTGGCATCGACCGACGGCGTCGGCACCAAGGTCAAGGTTGCCGCGCAGTTGGGCCAGTTCGACACCATTGGCGCTGACCTGGTCAACCACTGCGTCAACGATATTTTGGTGCAGGGCGCCCGACCGCTCTTTTTCCTCGACTACATCGCGGCCAGCCGGCTGATTCCCGAGCAGGTCGCGGCCGTGGTGACGGGGATTGCGCAGGCCTGCCAGGCGTTGGGCTGCGTTCTGCTCGGCGGGGAGACGGCCGAGATGCCNGGGGTTTACGCCGCGGGCGAGTTCGATGTCGCCGGCACAATTGTTGGGGTCGTCGAGCGTGCACAGATCGTCGATGGCCGCGCCGTCACGGCCGGCGATGCGTTGATTGGTTTACCCAGCAGCGGCTTGCATACCAACGGTTATTCGTTGGCCCGCCGTGTTCTGGCCGGGCCGACTGGCGCGCCGTGCGCTGATTTGGCGGACGCACAGCCCATCGGCGACGCGCTGCTGGCCGTGCACCGCTGTTACCTGGCCGACGTGCAGCGGGTATGGCAGGCCGGCGTCACGCTCAAGGCCATGGCCCACATCACCGGCGGCGGGCTGATCGATAATGTGCCGCGCAGCCTGCCGGCCGGCCTGGGGGCCGATTTCGACCGGGGCGCCTGGACAGTACCGCCGATCTTTAGCCTGATCCAGCGTGTGGGGCAGGTGCCGGACAGCGACATGTTCCACGCGTTCAACATGGGCCTGGGTATGGTGCTGGCCGTCGCAGCGGCGGATGTGCCGACCACGCTGGCCGCACTGGCGCCCGACGCCCGCCTGGTGGGTCGCGCCGTGCCGACCCTGCCCGACGCACCGCGTGTGCGTATCCATTAGTGGGTCACTGTGACCCACCAGGAGCCTATCCGGATAATCGCTCAACGGCGGCATTCTGGCGTGTACGCTGAGTTATGCGGACTAATTTACGGCCCGGTGCGGTGGAGAAGGTGCATATGCCACCACAGAGTGCAGCAGGGTTTCGACTGGTCGTTCTGATTTCGGGCAGCGGTACCAACCTGCAGGCGGTGCTCGACGCGTGCGCCGCGAACTGCCGGCCCAGGTGGTCGCGGTCATTGCCAACCGGCGCACCGCGTATGGGCTGACCCGTGCCGAACGCGGGTGTGCCGGGATTGTACCGACCGCTCAAACCCTACAGCGAGAGTGGTCGCCCACGCGCGATTACGATCGGGACCTGGCGGATCCGTCGCCAGCTACGAGCCGACCTCGTGGTGCTGGCGGGTTGGATGCACGTGTTCTCGCCAGCGTTCATCGATCGTTTCCCAGGGCGGCTCATCAATTTGCACCCGGCGCTGCCCGGCACGTTTGCCGGCACGCATGCCATCGAGCGGGCCTTTGCGGCCTTCCAACGGGGAGAGATCGAACACAGCGGGGTGATGGTGCATCACGTTGTGGCGGAGGTCGATGCTGGCCCCGTTATCGAGAGTGCCATTGTTCCAATCTTGCCCACCGATCAGCCCGACGACTTCGAGGCGCGGATGCACGAGTGCGAACACCGTGTTCTGGTGCACGCCATCGCACGGCTGGTGCGTCAGCCGGGAGACGACACCAGCCCGTCGAATTGGCTGGTGGGCCTATCGCGTGTGCAATACCGAGGAGAGTGAACTGATGCAAATCCAACGTGCCCTACTCAGTGTCTACGATAAATCGGGTCTCATCGACCTGGCGCGNGGTGCTGGTCGAGCACCAGGTTGGCTCATCGCCAGTGGCGGCACGNNGCGCGCCCTGACCGCGGCTGGCCTGCCCTGCACGCCGGTGGAGGCCGTGACCGATTACCCCGAGATGCTGGATGGCCGGGTCAAGACCCTGCACCCCGCCATTCATGGCGGCATCCTGGCCCGCCGAACCCCGGAGCACCTGGCAGACCTGGCGAAGTATGGCCTGCGCCCGATCGACCTGGTCGTCTGCAATTTATACCCGTTTGCGCAAACTGTCGCACGCCCCGATATCAGCGAACTGGAAGCGATCGAGGAGATCGACATCGGCGGNGTGACCCTGCTGCGCGCGGCCAAAAACTTCNNTGAATCGGTGACGGTCGTCGTCGACCCGGTCGATTACGTGACCGTNTGGGACTATCTGGCGGCGGGCCGGATGGTACCGATCGAAGTGCGGCGCCGCCTGGCACTGAAGGCGTTTCGCCACACCGCGATTTACGACGCGGCGATTGCCGGGTACTTGAGTCAATCGCTGGGGCCGGCTGAAGCGTTTCCGGCAGTGCTCACCCTGACGGCTGACCTGGTGCAGAGTCTGCGCTACGGTGAAAATCCGCATCAGCGGGCGGCCTTCTACCGCTGGCAGGGCACGCCGCTCACCTTGCAGCAGCTGAGCGGCGAAAAAGAGATGAGCTACAACAACTACGTCGACCTGGACGCGGCGTGGGCGATGGCGCAGGAATTCACGGCGCCGACGGTAACCATCATCAAACACACCAACCCCTGTGGTCTGGCCAGCGCCGATACACTGGCCGAGGCCTTTCGCCTGGCGCTGGCCGCCGACCCCGTGAGCGCCTTTGGCAGTGTGATTGCAGTCAACCAGACGTTGGATCTGGCAACGGTGGAAGCGATTGGTTCACTGTTCGTAGAAGTGTTGGCCGCACCGGCCTTCACAGCCGATGCCCTGCACGCTCAANNGCGTAAGAAGAACCTGCGGGTGCTGGAGCTTCAGGGTGAGCCGACCCAGCCCTGGGCCATGCGCAGCGTGCACGGTGGCCTGCTGGTGCAGACCCTGGACGATACCGTGGAGGACCCGACCGCGTGGCAGGTCGTGACGCAGCGTGCGCCGAACGCGGCGGAATGGCCGGCATTGATCTTTGCCTGGAAAGTGGCCAAACACGTCAAGTCGAACGCGATCGTGTTTGCGACGGCCAACGAAGTGGTTGGCGTGGGCGCCGGGCAGATGAGCCGCGCCGATTCGGTGCATCTGGCCGCGCGTAAGGCGGGCGAGCGGGCGCGCGCGGCGGTCGGATCAGACGCNTTTTTCCCCTTTCCCGATGGGGTCGAGGCGGCGGCTGCCGCCGGCTGTACCGCGGTCGTTCAGCCCGGNGGGTCGGTACGTGATGATGAGGTGATCGCGGCCGCCAACCGCCTGGGACTGGCGATGTGCTTCACCGGGATACGCCACTTCCGGCATTAGCGGCGGGGCCGTCGGGCCGGCCGCGGGGAACGTCGCCACAACCCGACGATAGCCGGGACGTCGTTCCAGACCTTCTCAAATCCAAGGCCCCGCCGTATACCTGCGGCGGGCCTTGCCTATCAGACTGTAACCGAAACTGCACTCCACTTACACCGACGGGCCCAACGCCCGTGCAGCGTCGCCGCTTCAGCGTTTCGGTGCAATGCAGACGTCACTGGCGTTGAACGTGGGGTTCGCATAGCCGAAGTCGGACAGGATCTTCCACACCTCCGGCTTGGACTGCGCGTAGGCCCGCACCGCGGCGCAGGCTGCGGTGGCATCCCTGGCTGTGCCGTAGGCGGACCACCAGATGTTGGCGACCGGGGCGTAGAGTCCCTGCGGCAACGCTTTGTTCAACGCCGCGACGGTGCTGCCGGCGGCCGCCTGATTGCCGGCATACGCCTGCGCCAGCGCCCAGCGGAACCAGGCAAATTCACGCAGCTCGTTCAATTCGTTTGGCCGATTACCGCACGCTTTGAGCGTCGAATCGCCGACGATCTTCTCATACGCCAGGGCCGCGTCGGCGTACGCGCCTTGGACAGCAGGTCGTTGGCATCCAGCACGTGGTGGTACAGGCAGGTCGACGGATCGAAGGTGCGATCGACCAGTACGTAGGGCTGGCCATCGAGCGAGGCCCAGATTTCGGTCCACGCGCTGGGGCGCGCCGACCGAACCGATCTCACCGCCGTGCATGATCAGCTCTTTGCCGCTGCCGCGGTTGATGTCAGCGAAGCGGACCTGCGGCGTTGCCATGGTGGCGTTGGGGCCAATCATGTCGATGTATTTATCGGCGGCCGCGTCCCACGAGACGATGCGCACGCGGGCAAAACAGGTGTGCGCCCCGCAGGTGGTGTCGGTCCAGGCGATGTCTGGCTTGCCGTCAGCGTTCAAATCGCCCGTTTCCAGGAGGCTCAAAGCGCCGCTGGCCGCGGCCTGGTAGCGCAGATCCCACACTGTGGGGTCTGCGGTTCCGTGGAAGATGAGCAGATTGCTGGGTGGCGTGGCAGCCGGCGACGATGCATCGGCCACGATCACGATCATGTCGCGCTGCCCATCGCCATCGATATCGAGGCCCCGCGCCGCTCTTGTCACCGGAACAACCGTTCAGCCAGCGTGCCAGCTTACTGGCATCGACGCGCAGAACCTGCTCGACCGCGGCGCGATAATCGGCCAGATTCGCGGGGCAGGCTGGCAGACCGGCCACTGGAACCTGGGTCGTACGCGCGACCGCGCTGGGCGTGGCGGTCGGACTGATGGGGCGCGCCGTGGGGACAGCCGTCCTGGTCGGTTCGACGAGCGTTGTGGTGGTGGCTGTGGGGGCGGCGGTCTCGGCCGGCGCTACGGTGATCGGCGCCGGTGGAACAGGCGTTGCCGTGTTGGGACCGGGAACCAGCATACGTTCACCGGCAAACAGCATACGCCCAGGCCGCTGTAAGGTGGGATTGGCATTCCACAGGGTCGAAAAAGGCACGCCCAGGCGTTGGGCAATGGCATACCACCCGTCACCCGCGTACGGTGTAGTAGGTGGCTTCGCTTGGAGTGGACGGCGAGGTCGTGATGGTGGGCGATGTGGTTGGCGGGGCCGCGGCCGTCGCCGTGGGAACGGCGGTCGCGGTGGTGGCCGGCACTCCCGGAATACACAGGCGATCGCTCAGCCACAACTGGTCATTACGCCGGACCGCCTGGGGATTGGCCGCTTTCAGCGCCGCGACGCTGACACCATAACGTGTGGCAATGCTCAACCAACCGTCGCCGCGGCGCGGTGAGACGGTGGTTTGGCAGTCACCCGTACCCTGGTGGATGGGCGCTGCACTGCCTGCCGACCAGGCTACGCTTAGAAGCACGGCTGTGAAGACAACAAAAAGCACAACACGGCGAATACGAATTGTCACGATCCACTGACTCCTTGTGAGATGACCCGGGCATGACCGTTGCATTATACACGATCTGAGCAAAAGCGCGAATTGGCACGGTTGGCGAGCCGCAATCACCCACCTGGCGCGGAGCCGAGGTTTCAGTCGGAGCAGGGCGCCCCACCCACGCTGGCCAAACCCGGCTCAAGCCGCGACCCTATATCCGTTGACCGCATGAATTCACGCGGTTGTAACTGCTCAGCCAGCCGTCTCGTGCCAACCTGAGCCTGTTTTCGACATAGAACGCAAGTTCTCGACCGATATCTTGCGGTTTTGATGCGCTGCACCACAAGATGTAGATCAGGTGCGGTATTCGCTCACATGATCTGCGCGACAACTTGTGGTATCGTATCCGACAACCCCTACAGGTTGTGGTGTCGAAAACAGGCGGAGTAGTCGCGCGGTTTTGGTTTTCCGCCCTCCACATGTATAATCCATCCTATGGAGCACTCCACCGCCCTCTCCCGTTCTCGTCTGGCTCTAGGCTGGCCGCGTGTTGGCCTGCTGCTGGTGGTTACGGTTGTTGCGGCCGCAGCATTGTGGTATCACGGCACGACGGCCACACCGCTGGATGTGCGGGTTGACGGCTACCACACCCGTATCTCGACCCACCAACCCACCGTCGATGGTGCACTGCGCGAACTCGGCCACCCTGGCGCCTGAAGACTGGGTGAAGCCGGCCCGCGGCGGCTGCTGCCGGGCGCGGCCATCACGGTGCAGCGCGCGCCGCTGTGGATTGTGGCGGACGGGCAGGAAGTCGCCTTACGGTCGCACGCGACGACGGTGGACGAGGTGCTTGCGCAGGCTGAACTACGGCTTGACGATGCCGACGAGATTTACCTGGACGGCGTGCGTGGCGTTGACGACGACCCTACCCGCACGGGTCGAAGTGGCCAACAATAGCCCCCGCTTCTGNNGGGTACGCGATCCTGGGACGAGCGCAGCGTACGCCCCCTGACCCTCTCCCTGCGGCGCGCCGTGCCCCTGACGGTCCACGATGGCGCCGTCACGGTCAGTTTCCGTACGACGGCCCCGACNATCGGTGAGGCCCTGAACCGTGAGCACTTCACACTCTACCTGGGCGACCGGATTGTGCCCGCGCTGGGCGCCGCCGTACGGGCCGGCCAGCACGTGTTCATCGAACGCTCCATACCGGTTGTCTTCCGGTTCGACGGTGAAACGCAGNNCGCACGCGCGCGCAGCACCACCGTTGGCGCGGCGTTGGCCGAGCAGGGCATCCTGATCGCCGGCCTGGACCGGGTCGAACCGGCGCTGGACACTGCGCTCGAACCCAACATGACGGTCCAGGTTGTGCGGATGCGTGAGCAGGTCGAGATCGAGCAGGACGTCGTGCCCTTCAGCACCGTATGGGTGGCCGATGACAATCTGCCCATCGATCAGCGGGCGGTAAAAACCCAGGGGCAGGCCGGTATCACCCGGCGCCGCTACCGCGCTTTTGCGGACAACCAGGTCATGAGCCGCACTCTGGACATCAGCTGGACGGCGCAGGAACCGATCACCCGTGTGCTGGCCTATGGCCGCTTGATCGAACCGAAGACGTTACAGACGCCGGACGGCGAGATCACCTACTGGCGTAAGATTCGCATGTATACCACCGCGTACACGGCAGCCAGCGCCGGACGCCCACCCACGCACCCTGCCTATGGGCGCACGCGTATCGGCTTGCCGCTGCGTACCGGTATCGTGGCGGTCGATCCCACCGTCGTGCCACTGCGGTCGTGGGTGTACGTCCCCGGTTATGGGAAGGGGCTGGCCGGCGACACCGGGGGCGGGGTCATTGGCAAATTCATCGATCTCGGGTATTCCGCGGGTGAGTACCAGTCATGGCACTGGTGGACCGACGTCTACCTGCTGTGGCCACCGCCGCCCAAATACCAGATCCGCTGGCTGCTACCCGACTGGCCACGTTACCCTGACCGGCGGCGCTGACCATGCCCGATTGGCTGACGGAACTGCGCGCGCCGGCCTGGCGCCACGCAAGAGCCTGGGGCAACATTTTCTCCTGGACGAATCCCACCTCNNGCGCATCGTGGCCGCCGCCGAACTGACGGCCCAGGACGTCGTTCTTGAGGTCGGCCCCGGCCCCGGCCCGCTCACCGAACGCCTCGCCGCCCACGCCGCCCACGTCATCGCCGTCGAAGCCGACCCTCACCTGGTCGACTTCCTCCGCACCCGCCTTTCCCACCACACCAACGTCCACCTNCATCCACGCCGACATCCTCCACTTCGACCCCTGCACCCTCTCCCCCTCCTCCCCCAACCCCCACCCCCAACTCCCACCCCCTACAAAACCGTCGCCAATCTCCCCTACTACATCACCTCCGCCGTGCTGCGCCATCTCCTGGAAGCCGCGTGCCCGCCGGAGTTGATGGTCGTCACCGTACAGCGTGAAGTGGCCGAGCGCGTGGTGGCGCACCCACCGGATATGAGCCTGCTGGCGGTGAGTGTGCAGTTGTACGCGCAGGCCGAGATCGTAGGGCGCATTCCGGCCGGGGCATTCTACCCGCCGCCGCAGGTCGAATCGGCGATCCTGCGCCTGCACCGTCGACCAGCCCTGGCTGTGCCGCTGACACCCGACGAGGTGGCGCGCTTCTTTAGCGTGGTGCGGGCCGGTTTTGGGCAGAAACGCAAACAGCTGCGCAACAGTCTGGCGGGAGGTCTTGGTCAGCCAGCCGCCGTCGTGGGTCGGGCCTTAGCCCAGGCCGACATCGACGGCCGGCGACGCGCCGAGACGTTAACGTTGGAGGAATGGGGGCGGCTCACCCAGGCGCTGCTGACGGTGGCCTGAAAGCACGACCCAGCGATCGTAATCAGCGGTAGACACCCCGGTAGGCCTCGGGCATCATAGCCGCCATCGTACGCATGATCTGCTCGGTGTAAGCGGTCAGTTGGGCNNCGCGTGCCCGTTGGGCTTCGGGCGGCAGGGTGATTGGCGGGCCAACGATTGCGTAGACATGCGGCCGGCGCAGGCGACGCCAGTGGCGCAGCGCCTGTTCTTGTCCCCACACCACCATCGGCACCAGCGGCACTCCGGTGCGGGCCGCCAGGTAAGCCGCGCCGTCGTGACCCTGCTGCAGGGCGCCGGTACGGCTGCGCGTACCTTCGGGGGCAATGCCCANGCAACGCGCACGTTCCAGGGCGGCGAGCGCTTCCTTCAGCGCGTGGCGGTCGGNGCCACCGCGTGCCACCCAAATCGGGTTGCCCGCGAGGCGCAGCAACGTACCGAACAACAGGTCGTGTTGATACTTGTCGGCGGCAAACGTCGTGACTTGCCGCGGCACCATCGCCGCCACCACTACGGCATCGAAGCGGTGGAGATGGTTGGTCACCAGAATGGCCGCCCCACTGCGGGGCAGGTATTGTTCACCTTCGACGTGCCAGTGCGCGAGCAGGTGGAGGAGGATGCGCACGGCACCATGCACGAGACGATAGACAAAACCGGTCTGACCGTTAGTTTGTGTGGACATTGAACACTCGCAATGTTTCGCTGTCACCTGACAGTCTGTCGGAGAGAGCTTGTTCGTGTGAACGCTGCCCCGACATGCTGTGCCACGACCGCTGTTGACGACTACATGTCGAACCGCGCCCACCTGCAAGGTGGACTCTCCGACAAACTACTGGGCCGGTTGGCGCATTACGCTGAACGGGACCGTTCATGTCACGGCGTACGGGTCACCAATATCCGGCGGGCCTGTGGAATCACGACAAAACGTGCCACCGGGTCGGTGGCTGGCAGCAGGGCAATGGAAAAGTTGGTCTGGCCACCGCGGGGAATCACGTTATGGTCGGGTTCGGCGCGGCGGACGCCGATCACTCGTCCGAGGCCGTCGTACAGCACAACGACCAGCGACACCTCCACAGCATCTTCCGGGCCGACGTTCGCGACCTGGCCGGAAACGACGTACGATCCCATCTGCTCATGGCTACCGGCCGCGTCGCGGACCTCCAGGTCGCGGTAGTAGTTGCCCAGATAGCCCGGCATACCGCGCACCGGCTGCACCACATAATTGGCGAATGATCGTGGTGCGTTGGTGAAAATCAGGGNCCACGNGGCGCGTGCGCCAGCCTCGATGTAGTCGGTCACGATGCCACCCTGCGTCGTAGCCAGCGCCTCGTTGTTGGCGCTGCGCAGCGTGATGCTGATTTCCACCTGTTCCAGNNGGCTGATCCCCGGATTGTACACCTCACCCAGCACGTACAGCCCACCCTGCGGCAGGTCGGCGAAGTACAGGTTTTCTACCGTGTAGGTGACCGGGATGGGGGTCAGCGTCGGCGTGACGGCCGGGTCGGTCGGCCCGGCCGCGGAGGGGATGATCAATTCCTGGCCGGCGCGCAGGCTGCGTGGGTCAGCGATGCCGTTGACCTCTTGCAGTGCGGCTACCGTGACGCCAAACCGNNCGGCTACAACACCCAGCGTATCGCCGCGGCGGATGGCATAGATCACCGGCGTGGGTGTTACGGTCGGTGTGAAGGTTGGCTCGGGTGTGTAGGGCGCCGGCGTGGCGGTGGGGCGCGGCGTGACTGCCGCCGTAACGTCCAGGGTGGGGGTGGGCGGAACGGGGGTAGCCGTCGGTCGGGTAATGACCTGGCCGCAGCCAGCGACCAGCATGGCAATGCACAGCAGGCTCACTACCTTGCACGCACCTGGGCCTCACCTGGGGTCGCAGCGCACGTACCAGGGGGATTGTCGGTCGATCGGGAGTTGGGCAGGCAACTGTTGCAGGGTTCTCATCTCATTCATTGTATCTGGATGTGGCCGAAAACAAAAATCGGCACGGCTCACAGTCGTTCAGAAAAACCCGGTTTCTGACACCAAGATCGGCACGGATCATGGTCAATAGACTTTCTTATCTCACCGCGCTATAATAGAGCCGCGCGGCAGCCACCGGGCGCGCGTAACCCCATACTCGCCAGGAGACCACAGGATGCACCCTGTGCCGGACGCCCATAGAACGAAAGGAAGAACCAAATGCACCGCGTTCTGACCGCCGCCGCGATCCCTCTTTTCCTGCTCCTCCTGGGCTGGAGCGTGGCCGTTGCCGCGCCCAGCACTGACCGCATCGACCCTGGATCGTGGGAGCCAGTGACCCTGACCGGCAGCCAGCTCACGGGCTTGCTCGGCGCCGACCCGGTGACCTCTTCGCCTATGCCTATCAGCCGACGAACCAGACCTGGCAGAGCATCCCTTTCCAGATCGACCAGGTCGACGCGTCCGGTAACTACACGGTGACCGACGAAATCCCCACCTTCGACAGCAACGACGAGCCAGTCCTGATGGTGCGCGACCTGGGAGGGCCGGCGCCGCCGGCCGCGTGGTTGAGCCTGACCGACCGCACCAGCCAACCGCGTGTGGCCGTGAAGGTTACCGACCCACTGAACCCGTCCGATGAAGGCTGGGTTTACGTCTTTCGCACCCAGGATTCACTGGTAATCACCACGACCGACTACATCAATTTCAACGCCCTCAACCACAGCTTCGATTCACCGGCGTACAGCGCCGGCCTCTCACCCCTGAACCCGGGCGCTACGGGCTGGCATCCTGGCCTGGACAGCCTGCTAATCAAAAACCATGTGCCCACCCCCACCGACATCCTGGACCGCACCCACATCCGCATCGGGATCCGGCCACGTGTTAGGGTTCTGCCTGCCGGCGCAATACCTGTGCGAGACCGGCCTGGGTCAATATCTGCCGCCCGATTTCGACCTGCAGCCGACGATCGATGGGCCGGTACGCATCACCGGCGGTAGCCCGATTACCCCACCCACGTCTACCGCGACAGCCTCTACGTACAGGCTGGAAACGACCTGAATGTGCTCACGTCCGATCCCAATGTCTGCGACGTCACCTACATGCACGCCACGTTCGACCTGCGCAACCCAACGGCCAGTGGTTACCTCGGCGCGCAGTACTACGATTCCGCTGGCAGCACCGACGTCATCGATGGTGTGCCGGCCAGCATCACTGGTGCGCCGCGCAGACCCAGTACAGCGGCAACCAGGGAACCATCGTGGCCCTGAATAACCTCACGGCCGGCGACGGCGTGCCCAGTCACTACTACCGGGACAACAGCGCCACCGGCAACTGCACCGATGGCGACCCCAACCAGACCGGCACGGTGGGCCGTACGGTGAATCTGGCACGGTCATTCAGAACCCCACGGGCATTCTGCGCATTACCCTGGGAGGGGTGATCCTACCCCCGGCCAACGGCCCGGTTGGCCAGACGGCCCGTTCGTACCTGGACAACCCCGTGCACAAGACGCTGCAGACGCAGTACTTCTGCGCGATGGACCTCAACCACGACAACCAGGTCGATGTGGCCAATGACATCGGCCCAGCGGCCAGCGTGTGGGGCTGTACCACCGCCCAGCCCTGTTACCTGCCAGCCGCTGACGTCGATCAGAACGGGGTCATCGATGTGGTAGATGTGCAGATGGTCAGCAGTTGCTTTGGCTGGATGCTTCCGACAGGCCAGCCCTGACGGATGACTCCATGATTCACGAACAGTTTGTCGGCCGCGCGAGCTGGCCCAACTCGATGACATGCTGGAGAAGACCCTGGCTGGACAGGGACGTGTGGCCTTCGTGGCCGGCGAAGCCGGGGCCGGCAAAACGGCGCTGGTGCATGAGTTTGCCCGGCGCGCCCAGGCGCAGTACCCGGCGCTGCTCGTCACTATCGGCGACTGCAACGCACAGAGCGGCGTCGGCGAAGCCTTCCTACCGTTTCGTGAGATTCTGGGCCTGTTGACGGGTGACCTGGGGAACAAACTGGCCCAAGGCGTGATTACCGGTGAAAACGCCCACCGCTTGCAGCAGGTATTGGTCAAATCGAGCATGATTCTGCTGGACGTCGGTTACCAGTTGGTCGATACGCTGGTTCCAGGGGGCAAACTGATCACGACCCTGGGCCGCTCAGCCACCAAACACAGTGGGCTGGATGCGGAGCTGGAGAAACTGGCGACGGCGCGATCAGCGAAAACTGAGCTGCCAGCCGATGCCATCGAACGCGAAAGCATGTTCGAGCAGTGCACCAAATTTCTCTGTACCCTGGCCGCCAGCCAGCCGCTTATTCTGGCCATCGATGACTTACAATGGGCCGACAACTCTTCGTTGAGCCTGCTGTTTCACCTCGGCCGGCGGATCGATCGTGCGCCCATCCTCGTGGTGGGCTGCTATCGCCCCGACGAGGTGGCCCAGGCGCGAGGGCCAGCGCCACCCCTTGGAGAAGATCCTGGCCGAGTTCCAGCGTTACTACGGCGCGGTGACAGTCTCACTGGATGGGCAAGATGCGGCCGCCGCGGCAGAACTCGTCGATGCCTATCTCGATGCCCTGCCCAATAGTTTTGATCCAGCATTCCGTGCCGCGTTCCTGCGCCACACCGCCGCCAACCCGCTGTTCATGGCCGAGCTGCTGCAAGCCCTGGCGGACCGTGGTGACATCGCGCAGGATCCGATGGGCGCCTGGCGGGCGACCGCCCGTGTGAACTGGTCGATCCTGCCCGCGCGGATCGAGGGCGTCCTGGATGAACGGATTGGTCGCCTGGACCAAGACCTGCGCGACACGCTGCGCGTCGCCAGCGTGGAAGGTGAGCGCTTCACGGCGGAGATCGTGGCACACCTGCGCAATGTGGACGAACGCGGGCTGGTGCTGCGCCTGAGTGAGGAGGTGGGCAAAAACAACACTTGATTGGGTCTGGCACCGTCGAGCGCATCGACAACCGGCGGGTGTCGCGCTACAGTTTTGTGCACAAGCTGTTACAGCAGCGCCTGTATGAAGAACTGGATGATGTGCAGCACACCTACCTGCACGAGGATTTTGGCAATGCGCTAGAGGAGTTGTACCGATCCCGCCTCGACGATGTCGCGGTGCAGTTGGCGTGGCATTTCGACGCGGCGGGGCTGGCCGAGAAGGCCACGGCCTATTATCGGCGGGCCGGCCAGTTGGCCAGCCGGCAGTTCGCCCATGCCGAGGCGGCTCATCACCTGACCCGCGCCCTCGAACTGATCCCGCAGGACGCGTCAGCGCTGCGTTACGATATTCTGCTCGAACGCGCCGTCGTGTATGACTGGATGGGTGAGCACGCGGCGGAGGCCCAGGACCTGCACACGCTGGCTGAACTGGCTGCGCACACTGGTGACCCGACACGCCTGGCCGAGATCGAGCTGCGCCAGGCCCAACTGGCGCGCCTGACGGGCGACTACGAGCGGGCATTGGCCCTGGTCGAGCAGGCCCTGGCCCATGCAGCCAAAAACCCAGTGCTGGAGGCGCAGGCCTACAACCTGTACGGCCGTGTCCTGATCCACCGTGGGGCCTATGCCGAGGCTGCGGAAGCCCTCGAGCTGGCGCTGCTGGCAGTGGCTGACAGCAGTCGGCCCGACTTGCGTGCGCAGATCGAATTCGACCTGGGCTTGACCGACTACCACCAGGATCAACTCGGCGCACAGGCCCATTTCGACCACGCGCGGCCTGTTCGCTGAGGCGGCCAACCGCCGCGGGGTCATTCAGTGCCTGCGCATGACGGCGACGGTGCATCATCTGGCCGGCCGGCTCACTGCCGCGCTGGCGACGATGCAGGAGGCACTGGCGCTGAGCCAACTCAGCGGCTGGCGGCACAGTGAGGCGTTTGTGTTAGGTAACCTGGGGGCCTGTTGTTCGACCTGGGCGATTACGCCGCCGCCCACGTCGACTACACTCAGGCGTATGCACTGTGCCACGAGCTGGGGATCGCGAGGGGAGGCCGTTGCCCTCGACACCTTGGGGCTGGTTGCCCTGCACCGCCAGGAGCCGGCCGCCGCCCAGGATTTGCTGACCCGTGCCCAGGCGATCCACGAACAGATCGGCAACCGGCGCGGCCTGGCCTATACGTTGACTCACCTCGGCTATGCACTGACCGCAGCGGGTGACCTGACCGGCGCGGCCAGTGCCTTCGGGCAAGCGCTGGCCATCCGTGACAAACTGCAACCGCACAGCGGGCCGGCCGTCGATGCAATTGCCGGCCTGGCCCAGGTGGCCCTGGCCGACGATCGGCCCGCCGAAGCCTACCGCGGTGTCATCGCCGCGCTGACCTGGATGGAGAGCCATAATCCAAACCAGGTGGAGTACCCCGTCCAGGTCTGCTTGATCTGCGTTGAGATTGCACAGGCGCTCGGCCGGCGTTTCGCAGACACGCCGGCGCTCGCCCAGCGCCCTCGACCTGGGCTACGCGCTGCTGATGCAGCGGGCTGCCCAAATCGATGATACCAACCTGCGCCAGAAGTATCTCGACAACGTGCCCTTCAACCTTGCCCTGGCCCGCAAGCACGAAGCACGCTCCGCATAGGCCACCACTCCGCCCTGTGCTCAGCGTGACGCCAAATCCCACTGCACCGGACGGCTGTTGTCCCATGCGGCCGGCGCCCCCACCGCAAGCGAATGCACGATGAAACGCACCGGCTGCCCCGGCGTGCCGCAGTTGGGGTGGGCGCTGTCGGCCGCCAACACCTTGACCCGATAACGCAGCTCACCCGGCCGCGCGCCTGCCATCGTCGTTCCCTGCCCGCACAAGCTGTCCTTGACATAAGCCTCGAGCACGGCGCCGAGGGGAATCGAGGGGTTCGTGATCGTACCATAGTAGACGGCCGGTGGTGTGCGTGTGCTCAGTGTGATCGCCGAACTCAGCTGCGGTATCGTATTGCCGGCGGCATCGCCAGTGACCCGTTCCGGTATNNCGGCAAAGAGAGGGTAATGGGCCGTCACGTTGATCCAATACCCATTGCCAAAGGTCAGGTGATCGAGGTCGTTTACCCAAGCGGGGACCGCCGGGTCGTACACCTGCCAGGGGTCGGCCGGATGATTGCGGTCGAAGCCGACCAGCGTGACATACGCCGTGGCGATCGATTGCAGGCTGTCGGTCACTGTGCGAGTCACCGGCAGCGGGTATGCGAACAGGTTCCAGCCCGGGGCTTCAGGGAATATNNCGATCGTCGCCGCCAGCACGTACAGCCCAGACTCATTGGCCGGGCCGGTAGCCATGTTCTCCTGTGTATCCAAACGCGTCGGCAGCCGCTGCCAGGTACGGCCTTCGTCGGGTGAGTAGTAGAGGCGCAGCGTATGCTCGTAGCCGTCGGGCGCCTCGCGCTGCAAGTAGTCGAACGCAATCGTTCGGATGACCGGTCGGCTGGCCACGAAGCGGTACCCTTGACCGACCTGAGCGAGCCAGCGCGGCAGGTTGGGCACCCGGGACAGCGCCTCCAACGAAGCGGTTCCCGCCTCAGCCAGGAAATCACGCGCATTGAAGATGGAGACCTGACCGTTGGACGAGGCAATCGGCGCGCCGCCCGCCGACTGGCATTCCAGCCGCGCAGGTCGGCCCCGCCGCTGGTTCACCCCGCCGCGTTGATCCACGCCCCGCGCTGGTTGACGCCGCCGCGTTGATCCACGCCCCGCGCTGGTTGACGCCGCCGCGTTGATCCACGCCGCCGCGCTGGTTGACGCCGCCGCGTTGATCCACGCCCCGCGCTGGTTGACGCCGCCGCGCTGATCCACGCCTCCGCGCTGGTTGACGCCCCGCGCTGGTTGACGCCGCCGCGTTGATCCACTCCTCCCATACTGCGCAAGTCGACGCCGCCGCGCTGGTCGACCCTAACCGGCTGAATTCAGTGCCCGTGATCCAACTGCTGGCACACCAGACGCCGGTTTGGGCTGCATCACNNAGTCTGGCGTGACCGAAAACTCGCTGACGGCGGTGCGCAGGCCGCTGCCGACCGCGGACGCATGCGTCTGGCTCACCCACACGTGCACCAGCCCGGCGAACACCGGATAGTCCAGGGTGATCGTCTGCGTGAACGTGATGGGGTTCGCAGGGTCGACCGGCCGTAGAGTGGCCCACGGTGCGACCTCCGGCCNAGTTGGGCGCCGGTGCGCTCGCCGACGAGAAGATCTGGGCGTTGGCTGATCGGTCCACAGGGCCCCAACGTCACCGTTACGGCCAACGCTGGTTTGTACAGGGTCAACGCCTGCGATACGGCCGGCGTTGTCGTCAGGGTCGCTGAAGGCGCCAGGGTGGGTGCGACGGCTGGCGGGGTGCTGAGCGGTCCCGTGGCGGCCGTGGTGAGGGCGGGTCACCGTCACTGTGCGCGAGGGCACGACGATTGGCTGAACCTGGGCATTGGGCTGCCAGTCGGGCACGTCTTGCAGGTAGATCGACGCATCCAACTCGGTCAGGTAATTCAGGCAGCCGGCGCGGGCTGGTGTGCGGGCACTTTCGAGGACACAAATGCGATCACCCGGGGCCGCGCCGTGCACTTTGATGCGGTCGCTGCGGCCGGTACTGCCCAGGCTGATCAGCCGGTCGTCACGCAGGTTGGGTGTGTTCTGGGTCTGGAACAGGTAGCCCTGCCCCTGGTCGACCACCAGGCGACTGCCGTTTTCCTTCAGCCGCAGGTCCAGGTTACGGGCCGGCAGAGTTGTGGCCGGCCTGCCCGGCTCGACGAACCACACCTGCGTGACGTCGATGGGCAGCGCCGCCGGGCCAGGGTNTATCCCCACGATCTTCACTGCGGGGTAGAACTTCTTGACCGTGCCCCAGTCGGAACGCCCGGTCAGGTAGGACGCGATCGTATCACGGCAACTGCGCCAGGTTTGGGTGAACCACTGCGTATCGGTCAGATACTCGCTGTAGTCATCGTCGTAGGCCGTCGTCATCATGCTGCCCTTACAGTCCTCGACTGACAGTGAACCGTCGTCCGCGTAACCGAGGTAGTCATCGGGCAGGAAGAGCAGATAATGCCCATACTCGTGCGCCAGGGCCTGATACCAGTCCTGGGTCAACTCAGCCCGGTTCTGGCCGAAGGGGTCCCACAGCGGCCCCATACGAATCTGGCCTGGTTGGTAGGCAGCCTTGAGGACGGTACCGTCAGGCCGCACATCATCGACGTTTTGCCCCACCAGTCCGCCAATGCTGGNCGCGCGCCGCACCGAGTTGTTGGCATAGATCACGACGTCGGCGCTGTTCCAGTAGTCCCTGGCATAATGCACCCAAACGTCACCCAACGCCATCTGCCCGTTGCTGACGTCGTACAGCAGCTCGGACGAGCGTTTGATGCCGGCCTCCGCTCATCGAGGAAAGTCCCATCGTTGCGCGTCCCATTCCAACGAAATGTCCATATCGAACAGGTACAACGGATTGTCGGCCGATACAACCAGCTGCTGGACGCCCGGTGTGATCACCGTTTGTGCGTCGAGACCAGTCGCGGTGGGGCGGGCGCTGGTGTGGTAGAGCGTGATTCCCGGCCCGGCAGCAACCGGTAGCAGCGCGACCAGCCGGTCGCCAGNGGCCATTTCGCCGCCGCCGACCAGGTAGCCGCCGGTGTTGGTGCGGAAAGGCTCGTTGGTCTCACGGTTCCCCATCAAGTAACCGCCTGTCGCCTGACCGGCTGGAATGCGGTAGACGAGCGCAGTGGAGACGGCGTTGGTGGTCGTGATCGCCTCTTGGAAGACCTGCACCTGCGTGCCGCNGCGCAACGGCTCGCTGGTCGTCGTCGCATAGGGCCATGCCGCGGGCTGCGGCACGCCGCTCCGGCCGGACGTTGCGCCAGGGTAAACACGCAGGCGTAACCGCACGTTGTCCGACTGTTCNNAGAAGAAGCCGCTGGCAAAGGTGTCCCAGACGTAGACATGGGTGTTGGAGAGAGTGACCGTGGGGTAGGGGCTGGTGGCCAGGTGAGTTGTGATTGTCGCGGTCGTAGCGACCGCTGGCCGCCAGATACCCCCACCGTCGGCCGAGTACTCTACCTCCACGCGGCCCACCGGGTCGCTCTCGGCATCGAAGAGGGTGTAGGTAATGGGAATCTGCTGGTTTTCCAACACCACAGTGCTGGCATAGCCGGTGGCATCAGCCGAGCCATCGGGCCGCTGGAGGGCGCGCTGCCCGGATGGTTGACGAGGCCCTGCGGCTGTCGCCACTGGTTACGCGTCAGCGCCAGTGTCTGACTGAGACCCNNCGGTCACGATGTCTGGATCACCATCGAAGTCGAGGTCGCCGACGGCCAGCGCNNGGGCGGACCCTTTGCCGAAGTCGCGCAGTATGACGAACCCGCCCCGCCCGTCGTTGACGTGCACCGTGTTGCCGCCCAGGGCGTGCCCGGCAACGATGTCGAGGTCCAGGTCGCCATCCATATCGGCCAGCGCCAGCTGGAGCGTGCCCGACCGACCGTCGCCCCAACGATGCATCGTCGAGAATCGACCGTCGCCGTCGTTGAGATAAATGAAATCCTGGCGACCCGCCAGCCCGAAACTGCCCGTAACGATATCCAGGTCACCGTCGCCATCCAAATCACCGACGGCAATACTGCGGGTGTTGCCAGGGTCGCCGGGTAACCGGCTCACNNGGCCTTCACCACCGAAATGGCCGGCGCCGTCGTTGAAGTAGACGTAGTTGAATTCGCCAGTCGTGGCGCCGTTATTGCCGGTGACGATATCGAGGTCGCCGTCGCCGTCCAGGTCACCGAGCGCCAGACTCTGGGTGCTCAGGCNCGCGGCCGATGATGACCTCCTTTTCGCGCGGTTGAAGTGGCCCTGCCCGTCATTGAAGTGCACGTGTTTGGCGACCGAACTGTCGGTCATCGTACGCGGCCACGATATCCAGGTCACGATCGCCGNTCGACATCGCCCAGAGCCACCGCCCAGGCGTTGGTTAGCCCGAAGTCGCGGCGGTTGTCGTCCCACGTACCATCCCCATCGTTGAGGTACAGCCGGGCGCTNTTGGCCGCTGTTGCCGGTCACGATGTCGAGGTCCAGGTCGCCATCCACGTCACCCACGGCAACACTCAGGGTTGTGCCGGTACCAAACGTCTGGCTCAGCGCAAATCGGCCCGCCAGGTCGGCCAGGTAGATGCGGTTGGGGGTAAATCGGTTACCGGCGACAATGTCCAGGCGGCCATTGCCGTCGACGTCACCCAACGCAAGGCTGTAGGTCGGCTGATTGTCCGNGCCAANCGGCTCCGGCGTTGGGAAGACCCCGGCGCCGTCGCCGAGGTAAATGACGCTGCNGTTGGTCGAGTTGCCCACCGCCAGGTCGATGTCGCCGTCCAGGTCAAGGTCGGCAGCAGCCAGGCCAGTGGTGGTGTCGGTCCCGCTACCAAAGGGGTGGGCGGAAGCCGGCTGATCGAAGTTGCCGCGACCATCATTGAGATACAGCAGGTTTTGCAAGAAATAGTTGCCGAAGATCGCATCGAGGGCGCCGTCGCCGTTCAGATCAGCCAGGGTGACAAAACGCTGAGTGCTCATCGGCCCACCCGGCACTGCGGTCGGCTGGTCGGGCGCGCCCTCTTCCGGCGAGACGGGGAGAATGGCCGTCTGTTCACCGCCAAAATCACGCCTGGCGCTGAAATGGCCGGAACCGTCGTTGTACAAGACCCGGTTTTGGCCGCTGACCAGCGCGGCCACCAGATCGTACGTGCCGTTGCGGTCGACGTCGCCCGCGGCGAAGTGGCGGATGGCGTCGGCAGCCGACCCGCCGCCCAGGCAGCGCAGCCGGTTCTGCCCGCGGTGTCGGCACACAACGCGGGCGGTAGCGTGGCAAATCCCCACGGCCATCGTTCAGGTAAAGGGCACTCTGTGGTTCACTGTCGGAACTGCTGGCGACGGCAATGTCCAGCCACCCATCGCCGTCCATGTCGGCCAACGCGAGGGCCGGTGCGCCCTTGCCCCCACGCACGCGACTCCGGCAGGGGGCGTGTCACAGCTATCCAGCCGGCCGCTGTAGAAGTTGCCCCGACCGTCGTTGAAGAATACCACATTCTGCGCCCGGTCGCCGACCACCAGATCGGGGCTACCGTCACCGTTCAGGTCGCCGGCCGCCAGGCTACGGCCAGCGCTGAGGCTGAACCCGAACGCGGCTGGCGATGAACTTCCCCGGCCATCGTTCACGAAAATGCGGCTCTGCCCGCTGCCGGCCAGGGCAACCCCGTCGAGGTCACCGTCCGAATCCACGTCAGCGAGGGTTACGGCGGTGAAGTGGTCGTCTGGTGCGCCGAAACAGCGCAGGACACTGGCCTGGGCGGCACAATCGTCGATCACACCATCGAAGAAATGGCCCTGCCCATCGTTCAGGTAGGCCGCGCTCTGCTGGCCGTCCTTGACGGCAATCAGATCGAGGTCGCCATCGGCGTCGATGTCTCCCACTGTGATACCGGTGATTTTGTCCTGCGCAGCGCCGTAGGTGACGGGGTTGTCGTAGGAGGGATCGTCGGCGTGGGTGGCTGGGGCAGTCAGGTGCCAACCGGCGAGGAGCACGGCAGCCGCGACGGCGGCGATGAGGAGTCGGGTCGAAGGCAGAGCTGCCCAACGCACCGGCAAAACATGCGGGAAGTAACGTGATCGGTTGTCCATGGTCGACCTCTTTCGGCTCCGTGGCAGTACGGATAGGCCGAAGCGAATAGAGATTGATCATACAGCATCAAAGACATGCTGGCAAATTTTTCCGTAAAATATGGGGGCAATCTGAATCTGGCTTACCGAATCGCGCATGATGGTCAACGGCTCAGGGCCATAACCGGCCATCTCGGGCTGGGTGGGCGGCCCGCGGCAGCGATCACACGAGGCGGCCAAACGCAGTGGATCTGGCAGTTTGTCGGAGAGAGCTTGTTTGCGTAAACGCAGCCCAACATGCTGTGCCACGACCGCTGTCGGCTACTACATGTTGTGCCGCGCCTGCTTGCAGGGCGGTCTCTCCGACAAACTGCGAGCGAAGCCGGTTTTTGTCTCGCAGACCACGGTCATGGCGCGATGAAAGGCCGTTGCACAGGCGAAAACCATCACGCGAAAAATCGGGTTTCTGAACGGCTGGCTGAGCAGTTACCCTGGCAAAACGGCCCGTGTTTGACAGAGTGACCCGTTCTTGATAGAATGATCATACCTGCCGCGCATGACGGCGGGTCGCAGAGCAGGCGATGACGGAGACGAGTAGCCTGGCCGTGACTTGCAGAGAGCCGGCGGTTGTGGTTCGTACAACGAACCCGTGCTGTGAGCCGGTAGCCCACACCAGGTGAAGAGCCTCCTGAGCCCCGGCGGAAATGGCCCTCCGGCCAGAGTATGTGCGGGCGGTCTGGCCCTCGTTAGCGGGCTGACGTCGGGGATCATGACCCGGCGCAGTGAGGCTGCGTATGGCATACGCAGCGAACCCAGGTGGCACCACGAGCGCGCTCTCGTCCTGGTTTGACCAGCGAGAGGCGTTATTATTGCAGAGTGAGGCATCCGTATGTTGGACATCAAATTTATCCGGGACAACCTGCACACCGTTCGCCAGGCGATGATCGACCTGCAGGCGCTCGATGCGCCCGTCGACCGCGCCCTGGCCCTGGACGACGAACGCCGGCAGATTCTGCTGGAACTGGAAAACCTGCGCGCGNNACGCAACACCGACAGCAAGCGCATCGGTCAACTCCTGCGCGAGGGTCAACCGGCCGCGGCCGAAGCCTTGAAGGCCGAGCTGGGTACGTTGCCGGAACGGATCAGGGAGCTAGAGGAGCGCCTGCGCCTGGTGGAGCCGGCCCTGCAGGACACCCTGCTGCGCATCCCCAACCTGCCCCTGCCGGTGGTACCGGTGGGCAAGGATGACAGCGAAAACGTGGTCATCTCCGTGGCGGGTGAGCCGCGCACGTTCGATTTTACNCCGCGGCCACACTGGGAGATCGGTGAGAACCTGGGCATCCTCGACTTCGAGCGGGGCGTCAAACTGGCTGGCTCGCGCTTCTACGTGCTCAAGGGCCTGGGGGCGGCNTGCAGCGCGCTGATCACCTGGATGCTCGACGTGCACATTCTGGAGCACGGCTACACGGAGATCTACCCACCCTACGTGGTCAAGGCGGAGATGCTCGTCGGCACGGGCAACCTGCCCAAGTTNCAAGACAACCTGTACCGTGACCTGGAGGACGACCTCTGGTTGATCCCGACGGCCGAAGTGCCGGTGACGAACCTGTACCGCGATGAAATTCTAGCGCCAGGCACACTGCCGATCTACCACGTGGCCTACACGCCGTGCTTCCGGCGCGAGAAGATGAGCGCCGGCCGTGACGTGCGCGGCATCAAACGTGGGCACCAGTTCGATAAGGTGGAGATGGTCAAGTTCGTCGAACCGGAGCAGGGCGAGGCTGAGCTGGCCAGCCTGGTCGACAACGCGGCCGATATGGCGCGCCGCTTGCAGATCCCCCACCGCATCGTACAGATGTGCACCGGCGATCTGGCCTTCTCGGCCGCCAACAAGCTGGACGTCGAGCTGTGGGCGCCCGGGGTCGGTGAATGGCTGGAGGTCAGCTCCTGCTCACTCTTTGCCGATTTTCAAGCCCGTCGGGCCAATATTCGTTACCGGCCCGAGGCCAACGCCAAACCGCGCTTCGTTTATACCCTCAACGGCTCCGGCCTGGCCCTGCCGCGTNNGATCATCGCGGTGCTGGAGAACTACCAGCAGCCTGACGGTTCGGTGGTTGTGCCTGAAGTGCTGCGACCGTATATGGCGGGCGTAGAGGTGATTCGGGTTTGACAGCCCTTCCCCCAGTGGTATACTCGCGGCGGTCGCGTGGAGGGATGGCCGAGTGGTTGATGGCGGCGGTCTTGAAAACCGTTGTGGCGCTCCGCGTCACCGGGGTTCAGAATCCCTCTCCCTCCGCCAGACAAGCGCATCCCGTGGGGAGGTCGCATAGCCCGGTCTAGTGCGCCCGCCTGCTAAGTGGGTATACCCGTAAGGGTATCGCGGGTTCAAATCCCGCCCTCCCCGCCAAAAAGGGCCAGACGATATTCGTCTGGCTCTTTTTGACTTCTCAGGCCGCTTTTGCTCTCACGTTGTAACTGCTCAGCCAGCCGTTCAGAAACCGGGTTTTTCTCGTGCGAGCAAGGTTTTCATCTGTAAAGCAGAGCCCTTTTTGTTGCTGATCAACCGCAAACGCAAGCCCCAATCTTTGACCGTCTACCCGCTTCGTGTTACAATGCAGACGTAACTATGTTTACCTTACGTTTATTGCCGTGTGCGCAAAAACGAGCCTATAAGAGCCTATCCGAATAACCCGGAAAACGCCAAAGTGTTGCCCCGTGACGGTCATTCGGATAGGCTCTAAGTGGAGACAATGATGACACCACCTGTATCAACCGACCTGGTGGCCGCAATCCAGGAGCGAGTGGCCGCGCAGAAGGATGAGATTGTCACCTTCTTCCGTGAGCAGTGCNNGATTCCCAGCATGGCCGGGCAGATTGGGCCGGTCGGTGAGCGTATGGCGGCCGAGATGCGCCGCCTTGGTTTCGAGGACGTACGTTTCGACAAGATGGGTAACATCATGGGGCGTATCGGCCACGGCCCACGCGTCTTCGTCTATGATACGCACATCGACACGGTGGGCATCGCTGACCCGGAGGCCTGGCAGTGGGGCCCGTTCGAGGGCAAAATCGAGGACAGTTACCTCTACNNGCGCGGCGCCGGTGACGAAAAAGGTTCGGCCCCGGGTATGGTGTACGGCCTGGCCATCGCCCACGCCCTGGGCTTGCTGGAGGGCTACACCGCGTACGTCTTCGGCAACATGGAGGAGGACTGCGACGGCATTGCGCCCAACACCTTCGTCGAGGTCGACGGGCATCCGCCCNNCACGTTCGTCGTCATTGGCGAACCGACCCGCCTCCAGACCTACCGCGGCCACAAGGGTCGCGTCGAACTGAAGGTGGTGGCCAAGGGGCGCAGCGCACACGCGGCATCCAACCAGTTGGGCGATAACGCTGTCTACAAGATGCTGCCGGTTATTGCCGCGATCCGGGACCTGGAACCCCAGCTGGGCGATCACCCCTTCCTGGGCCATGGCAAGATCACCGTCTCTGACATCAAGGCGCAGACCGCCAGCCTCAACGCCGTACCCGACGAATGCACGATCTACATCGACCGCCGCCTGACGTTCGGCGAAACGATGGAAGATGCCATCGAGCAGGTGCGCCGCCTGATTCCGCCGGCCAACCAGGCGGCCGGCGACATTACAGTCGAGATGCTGTACTACGACGTCCCCAGTTACACCGGCTTTGTCTTTCCGGTGGACAAATATTACCCGGCGTGGGCNCTCGAACCCGACCANCCCCTGGTGCAGGCCAGCCAGGCCACACGCCAGGCGATCGGCCTGCCGGCGGTCGAGCCGGGCAAGTGGGACTTCAGCACCAACGGCACCTACTGGACGGGCAAGGCCGGCATCCCCAGCATCGGCTTCGGCCCCGGCGAAGAGGAGGTGGCGCACACCGTGATGGACCGTAACTCGCTGGCTGAGGTGGTCAAGGCTACGGAGTTTTACGCCCTGTTGCCTGCGCTGGTGGGCCAGCTCGACTGATTCTTTCGACGACCGAGGATACACTATGCAAACTTCTCTACGCGGACGCGACTTCATCGGGGATACCGATTGGACCCGAGAGGAAATCGAGACGGCACTCGATGTGGCTTTCGACCTGAAGCGCAAGCGCGCCCTGGGCGAACCGCACGCCTACCTGCGGGACAAAGTCCTGGCGATGCTCTTCTTCTTCACCAGCACGCGTACACGCGGCTCGTTCGAGGCCGGCATGGCCCAACTGGGCGGGCACGCCGCGTTCATCGAATCACAGACGACCCAGATCGCGCACGGTGACACCGCCAAAGAGATCGGCGAAATCTACGGCCGTTACTTCGATGGCCTCGCCATTCGTCAGTGCGACTGGGATTTCGGCAACCGCTACATCCGTGAAGTGGCCGCAGCCAGCCGGGCGCCCGTCCTCAATATGCAGTGCGACGTCTACCATCCCTTCCAGATTCTGGCCGACCTGATGACGATCATCGAAAAGAAGGGCCAGGACCTGCGCGGCAAACGTATTGCCGTCTCCTGGGCGTATGCCAAGAGCTACGTCAAGCCGATTTCGGTGCCCCAGTCGTTGATCATCCAGCTCACCCGCTTTGGCATGGATGTCGTGCTGGCCCACCCGCCCGAATACCGCCTGATGCCCGACATCATGCAAGAGGCGCAGGACAACGCCAAACGCTACGGNGGACGCTTCAGCCTGACGCACGATATGGACGAAGCGTTCCGCGGCGCCGACGTGGTCTACCCGAAGAGNCAGGGCTGCCTGCTGACCACCGAAGATGGCCACGCGGCCGCGGAGATTGCCCGCAACTACACCGATTGGATTACCGACGACCGGCGTATGGCCCTGGCCAAAGACGACGCCATTTACATGCACTGCCTGCCGGCCGACCGTAACATCGAAGTCACCGACAGTGTCATCGATGGGCCGCAGAGTGTCGTTTATGATGAGGCCGAAAACCGGATGCATGTGCAGAAGGCTGTGATGGCGTTGACGATGTGACCGTGCGCGCCGGCACCTGGCACTGACGGAGGAGGATTAGGTATGCAAAGGCGTACAGGCAGCACCAACTGGTTGTGGCTGGCGGCCGCTTTTTCGTGGGGCTGCTGATTGGTTGGATTGTGCTGGGCTGGTGGCTGTTCCCGGTGAACTGGACCAACGCCAACATGCACGATTTGCGGCAGGAACAGCGCTATCAGTACCTCTCGCTCGTGGCAGAATCGTACCTGATCAACGGCGACCTGGGCCTGGTGGGTGAACGTCTGCAGCAGTGGAAACCACAGGAGGCGGTCGATGATTTGAATGCCGCCGCCGCGGCCTTTGCCGAGGCGGGCAGGGCTACCCAGGCCCAAAACCTGCAGACGCTGGCCGCGGCCCTGACGACAACCCTGACGCCCGGTACACAACCCACAACCCCGCCCGCGACGACCACGCCTTCACCCAGCGTTTGGGCCGTGCTGCTGCTCTTGGGTGGCGTCATGGCCTTGGGTGTCGGCGTAGGGATNTCTGGTCTATTTCTGGACGAACCGACGGTCAGCCGTAACGGCCTCGGCGCCGCCACAGCCCGCGGCCGCAACCGCGTACCGCGACGATGATGGCTTCGGTGGCATGGACGATGATCTGCTTGGGCCGCCATGGTACGCTGAGGAGGAGCCACCAGCAGCGGCCGCCGGCGCCCAGCCCTTACGAGGATGATGTGTTCGACCTCCCGCCGCCTTCCGTGGCCAGTGCTGCCCCGCCGGCCGCTGTTGCACCTGTACCGGTCGCCGCGCCGCGCGGCGGCGCCCGCCGGCCCTGCAACCAGATTTACCGCCCTCTACCGGCAGGGTGACGCTGACTACGACGAGAACTTCATGATCGAGGGCGCAACAGGCTCAGGCTACCGTGGCGAATGCGGCATGGGAGTTGCCGAGGGCTTGGACAACGACCTGACCAAGCCGACCGCGATGGATGTCTGGTTGTTCGACAAAGGCGACGTGCGTACGATGACCACCGTGCTGTTGAGCGATTTTGCCTTCGGTAACGCCAGCCTGCGTGAGCGATTGCGTGACAAAGGGGACGTCATCCTGGCCGCTCCCGGTCAGATTTTCCGCATCCAGCATAAGACGCTCGACCTGGAGGGACGCATCGCCGATCTGGCCTATGCCGAAGGGCCCGGGCCAGCCAAATCGACCTTCAAGACCCTGCGCGTCGAACTGACGGTGACGCCGCGCATGACCGTGGTGTGGGACACCCTGTCGCGCACGTACGGCTGATCGTTTCACTCGCAGCTCAGCGGCGGCTGAGCGCTCAAACCCGCACCGTTGGATCGAACAGCCTGGCATGTTCCTCCAGCGCGTAACGGTCCGTCATACCGGCGATGTAGTCGCAGATTACACGCAAAACGCCCTCCGCCTCGTGAGTGATTTTAGCCTGGATGCCTGTGGGCAGTTGGCCAGGCTCTGCCTGATACGCCTCGAACAGGTCGGTCAAAACCCGTTGCGCTTTGCTGGCCATGCGCATCACCCGATAGTGGTGGTAGAAACGTTCGAGCAGGAACGATTTCAGCTCGCGGGTCTTGCCGGCGATGGCGGGCGAATATCCGGCCAGGTTGTGCCCCACGGCACGTAGGGCATCGACCGAATCGATCGCCTGCGCGTCGAGGGCCTGGGCCGTCGCGTCGGCAACGTCGTTGACCAGGCGGCCGACCAGGCGGCGGATCACACGGTGACGCAGCAGGTCGTCGACCGGGTGGTCGATCGGCTCATCCAAACTGTGCATCGCCTCACGCCACACATCCAGCTCACGCACTTCGCTCAAGTCGAAGAGTCGGGCACGTAGCCCATCATCCAGGTCGCTGGTGTTGTAGGCGATCTCGTCGGCCAGGTTGGCGGNCTGGCATTCCAGGGTTCCGGCCAGTTCCGGTTCATAACCGGTCGCGTCGGTGACATCGTAGTCGGTGTCGTGTTTGACCAGCCNCTCGCGCACTTCGTACGTCAGGTTGAGGCCATCGAACGCCGCGTAACGCTGCTCCAGTTTCTCGAGGATTCGCATGGTCTGGCGCTGATGGTCAAAGCCGCCGTGCCCCGCCATGGCCCNGTTCAGCACGTACTCGCCGGTGTGACCAAAGGGCGGGTGCCCGAGGTCGTGCGCCAGGCAAATCACTTCAGCCAGGTCCTCGTTCGCGCCGAGGTAGCGCGCCAGACTGCGCCCGATCTGGGCCACCTCGATGGTGTGTGTCAGGCGGGTACGGTAGTGATCCCCTTCCGTATTCACAAAAACCTGTGTTTTGTACGCCAGGCGTCGGAACGCCGCCGCATGAATGATCCGATCGCGGTCGCGCTGGAACACCGAACGGTATGCGGGTTCTTCTTCGGGCACGCGTCGGCCGCGACTATCGCCGCTCTTCATGCCGTAGGGGGCGAGTGTCTGGCGCTCGCGCGCTTCCAATTGGGTGCGGGTGAGAATCATGGGTTAGTTTCCTTACATCACCAGAATGGTCTGCAGCAACCCCATCTGTTCGAGCGTATCGTAGGCGTAGGTCTGCACCAGCCGATTTTCGTCCTGCAGACAGTGGTAGAAGGCGTTAGCCACTTCCATGGTGTGGATCTTGCTCAATGCATAGGCGGCGCGGTGCGTGCGCCCTGCGCTGTGCCGGCCAGCACGCAGCAGCGCCGGCACGGCCGGTTCGCCCAGCAACGCCAGCGCATCGGCCGCGCTGCTGCGTACCCAACCGCTCTCATCGCTCAGGGCAGAGGCCGGCTCATCGACCAGCCCGGTGAGCCAGGTGACCGACTGCCAGCGCGGCCGCACAGCGCACCGCGGGTCGGCGTCGTACAGGCGTTGACGTAACGGCCCTTCCAGGCGCGCCATGCTACCCTCCGTCAGCGGCGCCACAGCGGCGGCAGTGCGCACAGCCCACCAGCGCCGGTCGGCATCATCGGCGTCGAGCAGTGACAGAATGTCATCGAGCACCGGGGCCGATTCTGCAGTGTACTGGGTCACAACCTGCTCGGCAGCTTCGTCGTCGTTAGCATGGATAGCGGCCAGTAAAGAATCGAGAGTGGTTTGGCTCATATCAGTTCTCCCAACAGCTGTGTGATCGTCAGGTCAGTGGGCAGACGTAGCAGGTGGGCCGGGCAGCCGGCGCGGCAGTCACTACTGCCAAAATGACGAACCGGCGCGGTGACACCCGCGTGCTGGACGACCTGTTGGCACCACAGACATTCCAGATGCACCGGCCCCACGCCGGGTGGTTCCAGCCGCCAATGGACCGCAACCGGCCATGTATGCTGCGTCAGATAGTCGATGTGCCAGCGTCGCGTCTTGTCCGGCCGCAGGTGCCGGCCAAGGCGCGCCGCAGCCCACCCGGTCCCATGGCGCTGCCAAAGTAGACATAATACCCAGGCGTCAAGGTTACCCAACCCAGACGTCCCACTTCGAGGCGGAGCGACTGCGGCGCGGCCAACACCAGCACGTAGCTGCCTGGCGCGGCCGGTATCTGAAGATCTACACGCGGTGCGGATGAATCGACGGCTTCGAGTTGGCAGGCTGGGACCATGGGCAGATTATACCCGCCCGCACGGGCCTAGATCAAATTGCTGCCTCCACTCACGCGGGGTTGTCAGGCAAGAAAAATGTGCTATGATCTGAGTGCCGGCCAGCAATGGCCAGCCGGCAACCGGCATGCAGGAGGTGGATTATGTTGCAGGTTCTGGAACAACCAGCAATTCAGACCGCCGCGCTCGGGTGACAGGTGAGGAATTGGCGGAGATGGGCAACATCGGGCGCTGCGAACTGGTGGAAGGGGAGATCATCATGTTGGCCCGACAGGCTGGCGTCATGGAGATTTGAACTCCAGGCTGGTTATGCTCTCAAGCGATTTGTTGACGGCCGCAACTTGGGCAAGGTTTTGGTGGGTGAGGTTGGCATCTACACCGGCCGTAACCCTGACACGGTTCGCGGCGCCGATGTGATCTTCATCAGCCATGCGCGCCTGGCGCAGGTGAAATCGGCCAGCTTCCTCGACGTCGCGCCGGCTCGTCGTGGAAGTGCTCTCACCGGACGATCGCTGGATGGAAGTGCAGCGTAAGCTCAACGAATATTTTGCCATCGGCGTCGTGCGGGTGTGGCTGGTTGACCCCTCCAACCGCAGCGTCAGCGTCTATCGCTCACCCCGTGAGATGCACGTCATCGATAGCCATGGCGCCCTGGACGGCGAAGAGATCCTGCCCGGCTTCAGCGTGCCCGTCACCGAGTTCCTGCCCGACTGAACCTGTTGGCGGCCCGCTCGAGCGGATGCGAGCGGTGTGCCTGACGCTCCCAGCGCCGGGCGAACGCCTGTAGATCGGAAACCCATTCACCCATGCCCGACACACTGATCGTCAATACCATTGCCCGCGAGCTTACCATCACTCCCCGCCAGGTCGCCGATACCATCGACCTGCTCGACGAAGGCAATACGATCCCCTTCATCGCCCGCTACCGCAAAGAAGTGACCGGCGGTCTGGACGAAGTGCAGCTGCGTCAGATTCAGCAGCGCCTGGAGTACCTGCGACGCCTGACCGAGCGCAAAACCACCGTACTCAAGAGTATTGCCGAACAGGGCAAGCTGACCCCTGAGCTGCAAGCCAGCATCACCGCGGCCACGACCCTCCAGCAGGTGGAAGACCTCTACCTGCCGTATAAGCCCAAACGACGCACGCGCNNCATGATTGCACGCGAACGTGGCCTGGAACCGCTGGCCCACGTGCTGCTCGATCCCAGCGCACTGCGCGGTGATCTGTACACCCTGGCGGCCACGTTCATTGGCGACGACGTGCCGGACGCGGAGGCCGCCCTCGCTGGCNNGCGCGACATCGTAGCCGAGGTGGTCAGCGAGGACGCCCAGGTGCGGGCCTCNGTGCGGACCAAGACCCTCAACCACGGGCTGGTCACCGTTAAGTTGGCCGCGGTTGATGCCGATCCNGGGAAAAAGTACGAGATGTACCACGACTTCGCGGCCCTGCTCAAGGACTTACCGGCCCACCAACTGCTGGCCATCAACCGCGGCGAAAAAGAGGGCGTACTCAAGGTGCGCATCGACGGGCCGGACGAACAGATCGTGGCCGACATCGGGCGGCGCTTCGTCCCCAACCGCCGCTCAGCGGCGGCCGCGCAGGTCGCGGCGGCCATCGACGACGGTTACGCGCGCCTCATCCAGCCCGCCATCGAACGTGAGCTGCGCGGCGCCCTGACCGAGGCCTCGGACGACCACGCCATCGCGACCTTCACCACCAATTTGCGCAGCCTGCTCCTGCCGCCCCTGCGCCGCAAGCGCGTGATGGGCATCGATCCCGGCTTCCGCACCGGCTGCAAGGTGGCCATCGTCGACGAAATGGGCAAATACCTGGCCCACTTCACGATCTTTCCCCACGAACCGCAGCGCCAGTGGGGTGAGGCCAAACGGCTGCTGGCGTCGGCGATCAGCGGCGCACACATCGACGTCATTGCCATCGGCAACGGCACCGCCAGCCGCGAGNNTGAGCAGTTGGTGGCCGAGGTCATCGGCGAGCTGGCGGATGCCAAAACCCGGGGCGAAGTGGCCTATGCCCTGGTGAACGAGGCCGGCGCCTCGGTCTATTCGGCCTCNACCCTGGCGCGGGCCGAATTCCCCGACCTGGACGTATCGGTGCGGGGTGCAGTCAGCATTGCCCGCCGCTTGCAAGATCCGCTGTCCGAACTGGTCAAGATCGATGCCCAGAGCATCGGCGTCGGCCTCTACCAGCACGACGTCGACCAGAAGAAGCTACAGGCGTCGCTGGATGCCGTGGTCGAAGATGCGGTGAACCTGGTGGGCGTCGACGCCAACACCGCCTCGTCGGCGCTCTTGCAGTACGTCGCCGGTATTGGNCAAAAACTGGCGCAGAACATCGTCGAGTACCGTGACCAGCACGGGCCATTCCAGAGCCGCGCCGATATNCAAAAGGTCAAGGGTCTCGGCCCCAAGGCGTTCGAGCAGGCGGCCGGCTTCCTGCGCNNGCCCGAGGGCAAAAACCCGCTGGACAACACCGCCATCCATCCCGAATCGTACACCGTCGTGCGCGACCTGCTCGAATTGATGGGCGTGGGGATCAAGGCGCGCGACCTTCCTGGCCTGGTCAACCGCTTTCGCCAGCAGCACCCGCTGGAGGACCTGGCCGGCGCGTTGAAGGTGGGTGTGCCGACGCTGACCGATATCCTCGATGCGCTGGTCAAACCGGGGCGTGANCCGCGCGATGATCTGCCGCCGCCCCTGCTGCGTCACGACGTCTTGAGCATCGACGATTTGCACGAGGGGATGCGGCTGCGCGGCACCGTGCGCAACGTCGTCGATTTCGGCGCGTTCGTCGATATCGGCGTCAAACACGACGGCCTGGTGCACGTCAGTCAGATGGGTGAACGTTACGTCCATAACCCGCACGACGTCGTCAGGGTCGGTGACGTCGTCGAAGTCAAAGTGACCAAGATCGACCGTGAGCGTGGCCGGATCAGCCTGAGTATGAAGAAGTAGGGCGGCGCTACGTCGGGCACAGAGAATTGCGGAACACTCTGTGCGCTGAACAAGCCTTCGGACGCGGGAGGGAACGATGCGCCAACGAATCGCAGTGATTCAGGGAGATATTACCGAGCAGCACGTCGATGCGATCGTCAACGCTGCGAACAGNCCGTTACTGGGCGGGGGCGGCGTCGATGGGGCGATTCACCGCNNGGCGGGGCCGGAACTGCGGGCCGAATGCCAGACGCTGGGCGGCTGCGCCACCGGCCAGGCCAAGATTACACGTGGTTACCGGTTACCCGCCAGGTACGTGATTCACACCGTGGGTCCGGTGTGGCACGGCGGCCAGGCCAACGAGGACGGNCTCCTGGCCAGTTGTTACCGGCAAAGCCTGGCACTGGCCGTGGCGCACGGCGTCAAGACCATTGCGTTTCCATCGATCAGCACGGGCGCGTACGGTTTTCCAGTCGAGCGCGCCGCACCCATCGCCATCGATACGATCAAGCGTTTTTGCAGACCGACACGGCGCTCACGCGTAACAATCGTCTGCTTCGATGCAGCCACGTTGCGCGTGGTCCAGAGCGCACTCAAAAATGCCTGAGTAGGGTTATCGAGTCACCCTGGCGGGGCTAGACTGGCTGGCGCGTAGTCACCACAGCTGCACCGCGTTCGGNCTGCTGCCGATCCAGCGTGAAGAGGGCATCCGCNNGCTGCTGTGCGAGGGCTACGAAAACGGCATCGCAACCGCGGAGGCGCTGGTCGGCGGCGATACCTGCGGCCTGTTGGGCAAGAACCACCGTTACCGGCACCAATTCAATGGTCTTACTTCGCAGAAGCTGGCGAACGACTCGGTGAGCCAGGGCCGCGTCACCGACACCGCGACTGAGCGCCGCGGCCGCTTCGGCCAGCAGAATGACTGGCGCGACAATGGGGCTCTNCCCATTCTGAACCGTGCGTGCATACCACGCCCAGCTTGCCTGGTGACCTGGCTCGTTGGGATTGAGAATGGCCAGGTAGACACTCGTGTCGATGACAGCCATTACCACCGCCTTTGTTCATCGACTAGCTCGACGGCGCCTTTGGGTGAAACCCAGGCCGCGGCGATTTCTTGCCCCAGGCGCTGCAGCGCCCACAGTTCATCCTCAGTCGTGGCCTCTTGCTGGAGTGCAGCATCCTCGTCAGTAAAAGGTCGGATCACAGCTACCGGTTTTCCATGGTAGGTCACTACATATTCAACCGATTCTTCGCGCACGGTCTGCAGGATGTGCGACACGTCCTGTTTCAGTTCACGAATCCCAACTGTTTTTGACATGGGCATGCTCTCGAATATGGCTACAACGTAGGGACATTATAGGCCAGGCAGACCAATGCGTCAAAGGCAGGCGTACCAATCCCCCAGGCTTTCCTGTTTCCCCTTATCCATGGTATCCTTGCCCCATCTTGCCCAGGGCCAGTAACGCATGAATCTTCCATCGGGCGCCCGCACTGATCGGGCGTCACAAACCGGGCTGCTCCTCATCATGGGATCAGTCCTGCTGTGGGGCGCGATGCCCTTCGCCATCGAATTCGTCGTCGCCAGTATGCCGCCGGCCGGNCTGACCACCGTGCGCATGGTTGCCGCCGGCCTGCTGCTGGTCGTGCCCATCGGCTTTCGGGCCTTTGGCCGCTCGTTGCGCCAGCACCTGCGCCTGTTTGTGCTCTTGGGACTCCTCGGTTCGGCCGTGCCGCAGGTGCTCTATGCGCACGCGTTGCAGTGGATCCCCGTGCCGACGCTCACCTTCATCACCAACAGTTATCCCGCCTTCTCCATCCTGTTGGCGATCCTGATCCTCGGCGAACGGCCGCAGCCGCAGCACATCATTGGCATGATCAGTGCGTTGGCCGGACTTTATTTGCTCACCGGGCCGATGATGGTCGCTGAAGGTGGCCCGACCCTGGGCATCGTGATCGCGCTGGTCATTGCTCTGGCCTGGGGCAGCAGTTCGATTGCCAGCAAGAAGCTGATCACCGACCTGCCGGCCAACCACGTTGCCGCTGGGCGCCAGCTGGTGGCGGCNCTGCTGGCGGCGCCACTGATGCTGNNCCGGGGGTGTGCAGCTGCGCGGGTGCCTGTAGCCGCCTGGCTGGTTCTGGCCCTGTTGATCGTCTTGACCGTCTTCAGCTTTTCCCTCTACTACCGCGGCCTGGCCCAAACGACGGTGACCAACGCCTCACTGCTGGAGGCCTTCATGCCGGTCGTGACCTTGGTCCTGAGTGTATCCTTTTTCGGCGAGAGCCTGGCGCCCGTGCAGCTGCTGGGTGCGGGGTTGATTCTGGTGGGAACGATTCTGGTCAGCGTCGAGGGCCTGCGCGGGCGCACTGCGCGTGACAGAGGGCCAGGAGCCGGGGTAAGGGTCACCGATCGTGGGGCGGGCGGGACGATGGCCGCCTCCTGGGTTGACCTCACGCGAAGCCGCGTAGACTGCGGGTCAGCTGCACGATTCGCGGCTTCGCGTGAGGATGGCAAATTCAATCGGCGCCAGCGGCTTGGGCTTGCAGCGCAGCCCACACCCGCTCGGCGGTGATCGGCATACGGTCGATGCGCACACCGACGGCATCAAACACGGCATTGGCGATCGCCGGCGCCGTCGGCACCATCGCATGTTCACCGATGCCGCGCGCCGTAGGCCCATCGTCCTGCGGCACTTCGATGATGATAGCCTCGATGTTGGCCGGCGCGCCGATGCTGGTGGCAATCCGGTAATCGGTGAAGTTGGGGTTGAGCGGTTTGCCGTTGACCAGCTTAATCTCCTCCAGCAGGGCTGTACTCAGACCCTGTACGGCGCCACCTTCCATCTGTGTGCGCACCATGTCGGGGTTGATGGCCCGCCCTACGTCGAACGCAGCGACGATCCGGTGCACCTCGACTTCGCCGGTTTCGGTGTCTACATCGACTTCGATCGCCTGCGCGCCTGTCGTGAAGTGCACGACCGCGCNGGTCCNCTGGCCGGTATCCGGGCTGAGCGGGGTGACGTAGGTCGGCATGAAGCGCCCTTTGCCTACGACCGGCCCACCGATCCAGGTGCCATCGGGCCGCTGCATCCCGTAAACGACGATGTTCTTCAGTGAAATCGACTCTTCGGTGGCGTAACTGACCACCTGCCCGTCGATGATATCCAGGTCCTGCACATTCTCGTTCCAGGCCTCGGCCACCATCTGCAAGATCTGCATCTTGGCTTCCTGCGCGGCGTTGAGAATGGCGTTGCCCATGCTCCACGTCAGGCGGCTGGCCACGGTCTGCCACTCGTAGGGGCTGTAGTCGGTATCGACGGTGTTGACCCGCACGTCGCTGATGGGGATACCCAACCCCTCGGCCGCCAGCTGCGCGGCAATCGTCAGGGTGCCCTGCCCCATGTCGACGCCCCCGACGTTGACGAGCGCCGTGCCATCCTCATTGAAGCGAATCGTCGAGGCCGGCCTTGGNNGCGGCATGGCGGGGGCCTTCCACATACAGGCGATGCCCACCCCCGGCGTTTGTTGCCCACTCGCGGCACGCGGCCGGCCCCAGTTGACCACCTCGGCCGCCTTCTGGATGCACTCACTGAGGCCGGTTGGGTGCATGATCATGCCGGTGACCGTTTCCTGGCCCTCTTTGATGCAGTTGATGAGCCGTACCTGCACGGGNNGTCCAGGCCCAACGCGCGCGGCGCGGTCGATGTGCTGTTCGATCGCCCAGTGAATCTCAGGCATACCAAAACCACGCATCGCACCGCCGATGGGGTGATTGGTGTAGACGCAGTACGAATCGGCCCAGACATTGGGCACGTAGTAGGNGCCGGTGGAACTGTAGCCAGCCGCGCGNNTGATGTTGACGCCGTATTCGGTGTAGGCGCCGCCATCCCAGTAGTAGGTGTTCTTCATGGCCAGGATGCGCCCATCGGGCAGCATGCCCAATTTGATGTGAGCAATCAAGCCCTGGCGCACGAAGGTGGTGTAGAACTCCTCTTCGCGGGTCATCACCAGCTTCACGGGCCGGCCGCGCGCCTTGAGCGCCATCGCCANCGCAGGCCCTTCCATCGAAACGCCGGCTTTGGCGCCAAACCCACCACCCACAAACGGCACGATGACGCGCAGGCGCGCATGGCTGATCCCCAGCGCCTTGGCAATCAGGTTGCGCTGGGCAAATGGCGACTGGCTGGAGGCCCACAACGTGATTTTGCCGTTGCCGTCGACCTGCGCGACCGTCGCGTGGGTCTCCAGGGGTACGTGCTGCACGTGCGGCACCTGGTATTTGTGTTCGACAATCGCACCGCCGGCAGCCGTCACTTCAGCAAACGCCTGCTCGATATCGCCCTTGCGCACCTTGAACCAGTTGGAGATGTTCGTATCCTTTTGCGGGAAGATGAACGGTGCGTAGACATAATCGATCAGGTCGGGGTGCAGGAGCGGCGCCTCAGGGCTGGCCCCGAATTCGGGGTCGAAGACGCCGGGTAAGTCCTCGTAGTCAACTTCGATCAGACGTACGGCCTCTTCGGCGATCTCCAAGGTGTCGGCCGCAACGCCGGCAATGGGCCGCCNCACGAAGCGCACGCGGTCGATGGCAAACATGGGCCGGTCCGACAGGTAGAGCCCCGCCAAACCGGGGAAGTCTTCACCGGTGACAACGACACGCACGCCGGGCAGGGCGCGAGCCTTGCTGATGTCGAGGCGTGTAATCCGTGCGTGGGGGCGGGTGCTGCGCTTGAGTTGGCCGAAGAGCAGGCTGGGGCCAAACTGCATATCGTCCACGTACTGCGCCGCGCCGGTCACTTTGGAACGGCTCTCGACGCGGGANNAAACTGGCGCCGACGATGGACGTCTTCTTGATGCTCATATGTCACCTCCGGCCCAGGTGCTGTGACTGACGAACTCACGCCGTGCGGCCTCACGCACCGCATCGACGATGCGTGTGTAGCCGGTGCAGCGGCAGAGGTTACCCACGAGCGCCAGACGGATTTCTTCTTCGGAAGGGTTGGCGTCACGGTTGAGCAGCGCGCNGGCCGCGATCAGCACACCAGATGTGCAGAAACCGCACTGTGTGCCACCTGACTCGATCATCGTCTCCTGGATAGGGTCAAGTTGGGTATCTTGCGCCAGGCCCTCGACGGTGATGATCTCACAACCGTCGATTTCTGGCGCCAGCACCAGGCAGGAATTGACCGGCTGGCCGTTCAAGAGCACGGTACATGCACCGCATTCGCCGGCCGAGCAGCCGTTTTTGGTGCCGGTGAGAACCAGCACATCACGCAGCAGGCGCAGCAGCGTGTAATAGGGTAGTACCTGCATCTGATAGTGCTCGCCGTTGACCGTAAAAGCAATCTTGTTTTCCATAGTCAAACCTTTATCATCCTGTGTCATGCGCTTACCATCAGATGGGCAGGGCCACAACAACACTCTCGATGGCGCGGCGGGCCAATACGCGTACCATCGCCCGGCGGTAGGCGGCGCTGGAACGTACGTCATCGATCGGCCGACTGGCGTTCATTACCGCCGTCGCCGCGGCTTCGATCGCGTCCTCGTCGATGTTGTCGGCCAGGATCGTTGCCGCCTCGGGCGCCAGCANGGGTGTCGGTCCCACGGAAGCCAGCGCAATGCGCCATGCAGTTTCCGACGGGTTGCTCAACTCAGGCCAGCCCAACGCGGCCACCCCCAGCACGGCAATATCGCCCACCCGTGTACGGCCTAGTTTGTTGTAATAGCCAACGGCGCCGGCCGGCGGTATCGGCAGCCNCAGAGCCAGCAGGAACTCGCCGGGCTGTAGATCGGTCTTGCCGGGCCCCTTGAAAAAGTCGGCCAGCGGCAGGCGGCGTGCCCCGTCCTGCACCGGGCTGTAGATGACCGCCACGGCCTGATAGCAGAGCAGGGCCGGGATGCTGTCACCGGCCGGGCTGGCATTGCACACGTTGCCGCCAACCGTGGCCCGATTGCGCAGTTGGTACGACCCAACGGTCGCGCAGGCCTCGGCCAGCATCCGGTAGAAGGTGTCGACGTCTGGGTCGTTGGCGACTTCGTTCATGGTGACGGCCGCGCCGATCGTGAGGCCCTTCTCGGCATCGAAGGCCAGCGTGCGCATGCCGGGCAGGCCCTTCAGGTCGACGANCCACCGCGGGCGCACGAACTCGCCACGAATGCGGATGATCAGATCGGTGCCACCCTGAAGGATACGCGCCGTGTTCCCACGCGCGACCAGAATGGCGCTGGCTTCCGCATAGGTTGATGGCTTAACATAATCAAATGGTTCCAACGGAATCCCTCCGAAAATAGTGGGTGTGCGGCAGGTGAACGGATGTTCCTGCCTGCCACACACCCGTGACTGTCACCGCGGGTGTCGGAAGAAACGACACCCACCGGCAGTCTCGTCAAGCATGACGGAACTCCGGCCAATGGTTATTCATCGGCCGGGTTGTATGTGCGCTCGGTTGCACCCAAACGACTGGGGGACCAAAACAAAGAGCAGGTTCAGCAAGATACCCACGATGGCTGAGAATACAATGGCCGGAATCCCGTCGGGGAACAGCACCGGAATTGGGAACGGGAACAACCCATTGGGGAGGGCCAGGTTGCCGCCAATACCGAAGATCAGGATCACCGCGCCGATTGCCAGGTTACGTGGGTCGAACAGGTTGACCTTCTCTGACTGCAAAAGGGCGACGCCTTGCATACCGATGACACCAAACAGGTAGATGCTCAACCCGCCGGTGACTGCTACGGGAAGGGTGTTGACCAACGCCGCCAGTTTGCCGATGAAGCCCAGAGACATGGCAATGAGGCCGGCCGCGATCAGCACCGGTATCGAGTAGTTGCGCGTGATGGCCATCAGGCTGTTGTTTTCGCCGTAGTTCGTGCCCGCGGCGCCACCCAGGAAACCGACCACTATGTCATCGGCGCCGTCGGCCACCAGATTGAGGCCGATCAGGTTCTTGATTTCCAATGGCTTACGGCCCAGCTCTTTGGCCAGCTGGTCGATGTACAGGCTCATCTGGTACAGATGGGCCGTCGATTCGGGAATCGTCGCGATGGCAATCAAGGCAACGCTCAGCACGATACCCCAGGCCGCCGGATTCTCGAAGGCTGGGAAGGTGAACTTGGGAACCTCGAACCAATCTGCGGCCATCACGGCGTCGAAGCTCACCAGGCCCATGGCGGCGGCGACGATGTAGCCAACAATCGCGCCTAACAAGATGGGCAACATTCCCAACAGCCCACGGCCCTGCAAATACACCGAAAAGGCGATCGTGACCAGCAGGGTGATCGATGCGATCAGCCAGTGGGCCGATGCCATATTCAAGGCCGCGCCCGAAAGCGCAATACCGATGACGATGGCCACAGTGCCGGTAACGATGGGTGGCAAGACCTTGTCTAGTGCGGCTTTACCCATGCGCATGATGAGCAGACCCACCAGAATCTCCACCAGCGCCGTACCAAGAATACCGACCTGAGCAATCCGTACGCCTTCGGCGCAGTAACGTTGGAGCGGATCGCTGAAACACTCACCAGCGAACTGCGACATGACAACGATAATGACCGTGATGTAGCTAAAACTCGACCCATAGTACAGTGGGATGCGCCGCCCGGAAACCAGCAGGGCCACAATCGTGCCCAAACCGCTGGCGAACAGGGTCANCCCTACGTCGAACTTGGTCAGTACGGCTACCAGCACCGTTGCGGGGAACATCGTAAGAACTTGTTGAAAACCGAGCGATATCATCGCCCCAATCGGCGGCCGATCCTGCGGCAGATAGCCGATTGCCTTCTTTGGCGAAACTACTGCTCCCATCGAGACAATCCTCCTTTGCGAATACAGCGTCTGGTACGTTGTACAAACTGCCCCTGGGCCGGCCCTCCTCCAACTGTGCGCCCGGCCCTATCACAAAATGGTTTCGCCCTCCTTTCGTGGCACGTTATTTATATCCACACGCCCGATGAACCGGTTGAGACCCTTCCCGATGACTCACCGGCAATCCATCGCGGGCGGCGTGCAGTTACCTGGTTTCTACACCTGCCCGCACGGGCACAAACAATCGCCGAACTTCGTCTTCGGCAGCGCGGCCTNTTTGGCCATCAGTTCAGCGTAGCGGTCGTCGTCCACATACGCCACGATGCGGCAGAGTGAGGCTTCACCATCCACAAAACGCCAGGGAANACAGCCAATCTCCACGCGCTGGTTGAGCAGCAGGTCGATGTCGCCGCCCACACATTCAGCGTGAATGATGCCGTAGGGGAACATCTCGATGTGCATCAGCTGGTATTTGTCGTCGCTGAACACATCGGCCAGCGGCTGACCGTATTTGCTCTGGAAGTGAACGTCAGCCTCCTTGGCCTGGCGCGGCATCCACTGGCGGATGATGGTATTCATGGGGTGATCAGCGCTGCCACAGTCCACGGCCAGCCACTTGAGTTNTTTGGCCTTGCACCATTCGGCAAACTCGCGGTNCGGCCTGGGGTGTTTGACCATGTAGCGGATTTCATCGGCCAATGGCTGATCCCAGCCGTAGCGGTGATAGCCGGTGTGGATGATCAGAATGTCACCCTCCCGCACCTCGACCCGCTCTTCGATCATACGCGAGGTGTAGATATCGTAATCACCCGCCACGTCCGACAGGTCGACCACCGCGGCGGGGCCGGTCAGGAAATCGAGGGTCAGGCTGGCGATGTCTTTGCCGGNGGTGTAAAAATGAATTTCGCCATCGAGGTGGGTACCGAGATGGTTGGAGTGAGTGACGATCTGCCCGTTCGCGCCGTTTGGCGCCAGGCGCTTGAAGTACTTGACTTGCAGCGGTTCGTACGTCGGCCAGGCTGGTGTGCCGATACCCAGGGGGATGGTGAGATCGATGAACTTCACTGGTCAGGACCTCCTGATGTTTGGATAGGGGATAGGATTGATTTGTTGTGTGGCGCCAGCAACCGGCGCCAACAACATGGGCGAATTATAACGCCGGTCCGATTACCATGATATGATGAATGTCATGCGGCGCGCCGTACCCGTTTCATAGTAACTGCTCAGCCAGCCGTTCAGAAACCGGGTTTTTCTCGTATGCGCATGGTTTTTGTCTGTGCAACGGCCTTTCAACGCCATGTTCCTGGTCTGCGAGACAAAAACCCGGTTTCTCTCGCGCCAACCTGAGCCTGTTTTCGACATAGAACGCAGGTTTTTACACAATATCTTGCGGTTTCGCTGCGCTGCGCCACAAGGTATAGATCGAGTGCGGTATTCGCTCATGTGATCTACGCGACAATCTGTGGTATCGTATCCGACAGCCCCCATAGGTTGGGGTGTCGAAAACAGGCTGAGTAGTTGCGTTTCATATTGGCCAGACCCGGCTGAAGCTTCGACTCCGCGCCAGATCTGAATTGCTGAATTTGGAATGGCTGGCTTGACAAGGAGTCAGTTGACTTGGCATAATATTGGTATCTCACAAGGAGTCAAGCGTATGCAATTCGATCTCGTCTTCGANGGGGGCGGCGCGAAAGGCATGGCCTTCGTCGGCGCACTGCACGCACTGGAAACGGCCCAACATACCGCGGGCCGAATCTTGGGGACTTCGGCCGGGGCCATTATGGCCACCTCGCTGGCTGCCGGCTACGGTACACAGGAGATGGGAGAGGCGCTGACCGAGCGCATCGATGGTCGCCCGGTTTTTGCGACCTTCCTGGTGACCCCGGCAGCCCANACACCGGGCGACCTGCAGAACGGCGCCATGCGCCACCTGCTGGCCGATCTCGATATNCCCTTTTGCCCAACAACCTGGAAACGCGTCGACGATTGGCTGGTGCGTAAGATGGCCGAAACGCCCGGTCTGCGTAACCTCCTTTCATTCGTTGATCACGGTGGCTGGTATGCGGCCGACAACTTCATCACCTGGCTGCAGCGCTATCTCGACCGGGGTAACGATGGTGGACAGCCGCGACGTTACAGCGGGCTGACCCTGGCCGAGTTCTTTGCCGCGACCGGGCGTGANGCCACGCTCGTCGCCGCCGATATCACCGACGGCCGGATGCTCGTGTTGAACCACCGTACCGCCCCCAACTGCCCCGTTGTCTATGCCNNGCGCATGTCGATGAGCGTGCCCCTGCTGTGGCAGGAAGTGGTCTGGCAGGCCGAGTGGGGCGCCTACCGTGACCGTAACATCACCGGCCATGCGGTGGTGGACGGCGGGCTGTTGTCCAATTTCCCCATCGAACTTCTCATGTCGGGCGACCCTCAAGTCACCGCGGTGATGGGGCCGAAACAATCGGGGGCGGTGATTGGCTTCCTGATCGATGAGACGCTGCCGGTGCCCGGCGTCGAACCGGCCTCGCCGGACATGTTACCCGCAGTGCTGGCGGATCTGGCAACGGTGCAACGANNCTCGCGCCTGATCAATACCGCGATGCAGGCCCATGACCGGGCCGCGATCGATGCGTTCGAGCAACTGGTCGTTCGTTTACCGGCGCGGTCTTACGGTGTTACCGAATTTGCCATGACCGAAGCCCGCCGCCAGGCGCTCATTGCTGCCGCGTACGAGGTCACCGAGCGGTACTTGCAGCAGCGCAGCACGCTGCCGGACGAGATGGCCGGCATCATGGGGGCGCCGGAGGATGACCTGGTCGGCGGCGGGCGCTGCGGCTCTTGGGGGACTGACGAACCTGCGTATCAGGGCGGAATGATCGGCTGGCGCTTGTCGATGTCGTAGCCGTAGCCGTCGATCAGGACGTGCAGGGTGACGCCCAACAGGGCCACAGGCTTGATCTCTTCGATCTTGTGGATGTCGGTGTACACCATCGAGCTGGCATCGATGACGACGACGCTGTGCTGCCCGATGACCTCGAAACGGTTCGCGGCATCGACGACGATGGCGGTATCTTCATCGACCCCCACGCCCAGCAGGAATGGGTTGTAGGCCGTGGCCGCCAGCAGTCGGCCGGTGCGCATCCGCTGACTGAAGTGCTGATCGATGATCAGGCGGTTGATCAGCCCCAGCCCCGGCGCAAAATTCATCATGCGCTGCTGGGGCATACTGCCCTGTTCACCGAAGGCGATCATATGCTCGCACAACACCGCCGCGCNCGCGCTTGTTCCACCCACAAGCACCCCNNGTGCGTGCAGGCGCCGTATCGCCTGCGCCAGGGGTGTCCCGCCCAGCACCGCCGAAAAGCGTAACTGGTTACCGCCAACCAGGAAGATGGCGGTCGCCTCTTGCAGGCGTGCCATCAGGCCGGTGTCGTGGCCATCCTGACGGTCGAACACGGGCAGGATTTCAACCTCTGCCGGACCCAGGGCGCGGAACAGCTGGTAGTGCTGTTGACCGGCATGGGCNNGGTCTTCGGCCGACGCGGTGGGGATGATGGCAATCCGGGCGGCGGNCGCCGCCAGATTCCAGAAGTGCTGGAGGATACGTTGGGCGCCGGTGGTGTCTTCGGCGCCACCGATGGCAAACAGACGACCGCGTTGGCCGCCATGCGGTATAGGTGCAGGTGACATGCGCGGGTGGTCCTTTGTCAGAACGAACTGCGCTGCGGCGCCAACAGCGGATTCTCAGGGGCGCACGCGGCGGTGGTCGATGTTGTACCAGAACTCCTGGGGCAGGGTAGTAACCCGCAACCCCTCGATGTACACCGCCTGACCAAACCCTACGTCGTACAGGTCGGTGCGCGTAATTTGCCGCCCATCGGCCAGCGTGGCCGGCTCGGCCCCCACCGCTTCCAGCAGGTTCCCGGGATGCAGTACGATCGCGGCATTGGCATGCACGCCCACCCCCAGCAGGAAGGGGTTAGCCGTAACCGCGATGCTCAGCGGGCCGTACCAGTGGTCATCACTGTAATCCGCTACCACCAGTAAGCGGTTGCTCAAGCCCAGGCCCGGGGCAAAACGCACCGAACCGCNGGACCGGGGTTGGCCCTCCTGGGCATGGACGATCANTGTGCTCGGCCAAAACGCGGCCGCCGCGCCACTGCCCGCCGCAATTTTGCCCCGCGTGCCCGCGGCGAATCGCCTGGGCCAGGGGGTGCCGCCCAGCACGGTCGAGAGGCGCAGGGNGTTGCCGTTGGTGAAGAAGAAGGCGGTGGCATGCTGCACAGCCGCCAGGGTGGCCGTATTCTGTGCATCGGCGCGGGTGCGCACCGGCAGCAGGTCGGCCCAATCGACACCCCAGCGGGCAAACAGGGCACGCACCGCCTCGGCCTCGCCGAAGTCACGGCTGGCGGTGGGAATGATCGCAATGCGTGCGCCGAAGCTCCCGGCAAGTTGCCAGGTGTACTGCAAGATGCGGCTGTTATCGTCGATGGCCTCGCGTCCACCGGTGGCAATCAGCGGCCCGCGTAAACCCGGCTGGAACAGGTGCTGGCATAGGCGGAAGATCCTCTGCGACCAGCCACCGACCCATGAGGCGCAAACCTCCGCGCCGCTGGCTGGCAATCTTGGGTGAGATAGGCGCCTATTGTACCATCGTCCGCCATGCGCGGCAAGTCACGGCCCGTGGCGCCAGTGGTTCCAAATTTAGCGCTGCTTTACCCAACACATCTGCGCGTTTGCCCTGGGCTTGTCGAAGGGCCGTCGCGTGCTCGCATGGCCCAATTGGAGACAGGCTGGCGGCGTGGTGCGTCCACGCCGCCAGCCAGACTTGCAGAGGTTACAACTCGAGGCAGGCGCGCAGCCGGGGCAACTGGGCCACCATCGCCACGGCCCCCGCCGNAACCAGGCGTTCCCGTTGCAGGGCAAACAGGCTCACCCCTTCGAGCGGAGGTTCGACCAGCACATCGGCCGACTGCGGTGGATCGCCGGCCCGTAGCAGTAGCCAGCTCAGGGCGGTCGTGGCCTGTTGGGCAACCCCTATCGGTGCATGAGTCGGCGGCGGGAAACAGTTGACCGCAATGACCACGTCGGCGCCCATCTCCCGCGCCACCGAAATCGGCAGGTTGTTGGAGAGGCCGCCGTCGACCAGCACTCGCCCATCGTAGTGTACCGGCGCCACACTGCCGGGTACGGCCGAACTGGCGTGGACGGCAATTGCCAGTGGCCCTTCACGGTACACCACCGCCTCACCGGTCAGCAGGTCGGTAGTGACCACGGCCAGGGGCACCTGCAGGTCTGCGAAAGTCTGGACGCCGGTGACTTCATTGACCCACGCCTCGAGGCGCTGAAAGCTGATGCCGACCTGGCCATNGCCAGAACGGCAGGGGGATGCCAGCCCGCGCCAGCGCAGCCGGCGCACCACAGCCTCTAACGCATCGCCGTGCATACCCGCGCAGTAGATCGCGCCCGCCAGGGCACCCGCACTGGTCCCCACCACGAGATCGATCGGCACCCCTGNCCCATCGAGCACCTGCAAGACGCCGCNATGCACCAACCCACGGGCCACGCCCCCGCCCAGAACCAGGCCCACCCGTTTTTCGATCGCCAGTTTGTCATACGATGCAGCCGCTATGCTTCATCCTGCCCCGAGTCCGATCCCCAAAGCGCCGCTACCGCCTCTGGCAGATCCAGGGCCAGCAGGCGCTCGGGGCACGGCTTGCCGGTTTCCCAGTCCCAGCCGCGCGCGTAGTACAGGGGAAGCAGTTCGTCCAAGGCTGGCGTCATACCTTCCGTGTTGCTGTGGGTGAGGGCCTGTTGCACCAGTTTGGGTAACGTGTCATCGGCCCGCGATGCGCCGAGACGGTTGTTGAGNNCGCGTTTGAGGTTGGTGATGCGCTCGCCGGTGCGGGCAATCCAGGCGTAGTCGGCGTCGATGCCGGCCACCGTTTGCAGCAGCCCCACCATGTTGTCGATCTGTGGGTCTTCGAAGTGGCACATGATCGCGCTGTTGGTGAAACTGCGGAAATCCATGACGCGNNCCGCCTGTGCGGCCTGCTCCATGGAGATTTCGTGGCGGTCGATCAGGCCCAGGCCCAACTCAGGGATGATACGGCCGCGGCCGACCTCGTAGCAGTCACCCGCCATATGATCGGCGCCGCGGCTGGCCGTCGCGTAGATCAGGCCCTGCGCGATGAACGCCCGCGGGTCGTGGTAAGCCATTTCCAGGTTTTTGACCTGCACCGCCAGCCANNGCACGCCGAAGTGTGCGGCCACGGCGCGTGCCCCTTCGGCCGCCAGATCGCCGATACCGGCACGTTGGGCAATCAGGTCGATCAGGCGAATGGCCGGCGCCGGGTCACCCCACGGCAGTTCCATGCCGATCTGCTCGGCTGTAACCAGCCNCTCGTTGTAGAGGTAGTACAACAGGCCGATCACGTTGGATGCGGAAATCGTATCGAGGCCATGTTGGTTACACCGGTGGCCGGCCATCGCGGCCGCCTGCATATCGGACGAATCGAGGTTGCTGCTGAAGCCGGCCATCGTCTCGTACTCCGNACCATCCACCACCGGCTCATTGTAGGTATCCAGGTGCACCTCGCGGTTGCAGGCGATGGGGCAGCGGAAACAGGCCAGGTGACGGGTGAGCATCGTATCGGCCATCACCCCCATGTTGACGTTTTCTTCGATCACGGTCGACTCGCCGGCCGTGAAGTAACGCCGCGGCACATCACCGTACATGAAGCCCACGTCCAGGCTGAGGACCGTGCCCCNCAGGCGCAGGGCCTGCGTGAACAGGTCATCGATGACGAAGTTCATGGTGGCCTTGAGCACCGGCTTGAAACCGGCGGCACTGGCCAGTGGAATCTCGGCGCGGCCAAAGGCGGCAATGGCTTTGAGTCGTTTGCTGCCCATCACTGCGCCCAGGCCGGTACGCGNCGCGCAGCGGCCGCGGTCATTCATGATCGCCGCGTATTTGACCAGCTTTTCGCCGGCGACGCCGATGCAGGCCACCCGCGCCTTGGGCTGCTCGATCTCGGCCTTGACGCGCTCCTGCACCTCGTAGCTGTCGAGGCCCCACAGGTGGGTGGCATCGTGCAGCTGCGCGATGCCGTGCAGGATGCTCAGGTAGACGGGAGAACTGGCCTGGCCGGTAATGATAATGCCGTCGTAGCCGGCCTGACGCAGGGCTGGGCCAAAGTAGCCGCCGCTGTTGCCTTCACCGGTCAGCCCAGTCTGCGGCGAGCGCGTGACGACGCTGAAGCGCCCCGCCGCCGGGGTAGAAGTGCCGACGAACGGCCCGGTCATGAAGATCAGCGGATTCTCTGGGCCGAGGGGTCGGTGTCTGGGGTGATGAAGTCCCAAAGGTAACGCCCCCAGGCCGCTGCCGCCGATGAACCGCCTGGCGTAATCAGCATCGAGCGGTTCCGACCAGATGCGGCCCTCCGTCAGGTCCACCCGCAGAATCTGGCCCATGTAACCCGACAGTGTGCTCATCATTCAACCCTCTACGCGCCTTCTGATCTGTACGATCCTGGCGCCCTTCGATCTGCGTGTTCTGCCAAGGCACTCACCGGTCGGTGAGGGTCCGCACCCGCGGTGCGGACGACTTCGTCACAGAAACCGGGTTTTTGGCGTGCGAGCATGGTTTTCGTCTGTGCAACGGCCTTTCATCGCGCCATGACCCTGGTCTGCGAGACAAAAACCCGGTTTCTGATCCCGTTTAGAGCCTATCCGAATAACCGTCACGGGGCAACACTGTGGCGCGTTTTCGGGTTATTCGGATAGGCTCTTAGTACTACAACCGTACTTCGCTGGCAATGTCACGTTGAGCCGGTGTTGCGGCCAGATTCGGCATCCCAGACCGCCAGCGAAGCGTCTCGCGCTGGCAAACCAGATGCTTCGGCCTAAACGACGGGCCTCAGCATGACAAGTACGGTTGTAGTATTAGAAGTCGATCGACTTCCCGCNGTACGCGTAGCGCAGTATCTGCTCGGTGTCGGCCCGATTCGGGATACGCGTGGCCGTGATCACGGAGGTATCACCCTCGACGACCATCACCATACGNNCGATTTCGGCCTCGTACTGGTCGGCATCGATCCCGACCTCAGCTACGGAGAGCGGCAGGCCAATCTCGGTCTGCAGGCTGCGAATCGCGGCCACCAGACTGGTCGCGCNCTCCAGGTCGCTGCCGGCCGGCAGTCCCATGAACTGCGCGATTTCGCCGGCGCGTCAGGTCTGATNCCGCGCGCAGTATTCGAGGGTGAACGGCAGGAACAACCCCACNNCGCGCCCGTGGGGCACGTGGAAAGCCGCGCCCAGGGTGTGCCCAAACGCATGCGCCAGCGCGGTCTGTGAGTTGCCAAAGGCAATGCCCGCGATCGTGGCCGCGTTGTGCATCTTCTCGCGCTTCGGGGTCACCGGCGCCATGTTTGACGNGCGCGGCAGGTAACGAAAGACTAGGTCGATTGCCTTGAGGGCCAGCCCATCCGAATAATCGTTGTGCCAGGTGCTGGTGTAGGCTTCGATCGCATGGGTCAGCACGTCGATACCGGTGTCGGCCGTGATGCGCGGTGGCAGGTTGGCCGGCAGGGCCGGGTCCACGATGGCGATGTCGGGCANGGATCCGCGTGATGCGAGGCCCAGCTTACGCCGCTCCTCGGTATCGGTCAGGACGGTGGCCCACGTTGCTTCAGAACCGGTGCCACTCGTCGTAGGAATCGCAATCAGGCGTGCTTTGCCGCGCAAACCGAGCGGAACGATGGGGTTGATCTCACCCGGGTCGATGCCGGGGCACTCGTACAGAATCCACATCGCCTTGGCCGCGTCCATCGCGCTGCCGCCTCCCAGGCCGATGATCCAGTCGGGTTCGTACTCTTCCATCCGCGCGGCGCCGCGGCGTACGGTCTGGATCGATGGCTCCGGTTCGACTTCGGCAAACACCGCCCAGTCGATTCCCGCCTCTTGCAGTTGGGCAGTCACCAGGTCGACAAAGCCCAGTTTGTGCAGCACCGCGTCGGTCACGATGAANNCGCGTTGACCCTGGATCTGCGCCAGGTAGGTCAATGCCTCTTCACCGTAGACGATTTCGGGCGCCTTGAAGAACCACATAATACCCTTCCCGCCAGCCGAAGTCTCAGGCCGGCTTGTCGTCCGGATAGATCGTCGGTACGTAAGTGGCGCACTTGACCAGTTCCTGCGCCGCTTTGACCGACTTCATAATCTTGAGCATGTTGCCCTGTAGTTTAAGCTTGCGCGTGACCAGGGCTTGAATCGGGTCGACTTTTTGCCGATGACCTGTTTCCAGGCGGGCAGGGGCGCCGAAATGACGAACTCCGGCGTACGTGCAGACCGGTCCGTGACGACCTCGACGTGGCGGCACTTGCCGTGCCACAGGTCCAGGTACATGACCGATTCGGCGGGCATACCACCCCCGCTTCGACGACAAAATAAAAATCGCCCTCCCACGTCGAGGCGGCCTCGGCGTAGTCGGCGCTGCTGTTGATCTGTTGCTGGAAGTCGTTGATCCATTCTTCGCTGGCAAACATGTAGGACATCGTCGTGTGAACCCTCCTTGGTTGGTTTCTGCGAAACATGATGCGCCAGTGGTCACCTGTCGCCACTGCAGCCATTGATCGAACGTCATCGCTGGCATTGCTCAAGCCGAGTGACCACTGGCAGTTTGTCGGAGAGAGCTTGTTCGCGTGCGTGCCGTCGCAACATGCCGTACCACGATCGCTGCCGGCGACTACATGCCGTGCCGCACCGACTAACAAGGTGGCCTCTCCGACAAACTGCCAGATGACGCAATGCGATATGGCTTTATTCTAACATGGTTTGAAGGGGTGGGCAAAACTACGAAAGCGGTAAAAGAAGACGACCGTCATCCGGCTGACCCGGCCAGCTTACGCTCGATGCGCGCGCGCGGTGTTGCAGCTCGGCCAGAGCGGTGCGGCGGGCCGGCGAGGGTCGCCAGGACTGCACTTCATGCTCCGCCCAGCGTGTCCACATCAGGGCAGCTTCCAGGTCGGACGTGTGCCACTCGTAATACTTGGCCAGCTCGACGTACGGTTCGACCACGGCCCCACCGACGCCGGTAATCCAGGCCTGCCAGACCGCCGCGGCCTCGGCGAAGCGGTCCTGGCGCTTCAGGAACTGCGCATAACGGCTGTAGGTCAGGCGGGCGATGTCATCGGGCAGGGTGTGCGACAGCGCGTGCTGGTAGGCGCGTTCGGCGTCGGCCAGGCGCCCGGCCCGATCGTAACTCCAGGCCAGGGCGGCGACATCGAGCGCGTAGAGCGTTTCCTCGCGCCAGGGATCGGCAAAGAGATGCGCCAGATGCGTGGCCAGCGTCACCATCGAGAGGATGTCTTCATGGTTGTGGTAAAACACACCCACCAGGTCGCTGGCATCGCCGGTCTGCAGATATCGGAAGTACAGGTTGGGAATCAGCCAGCCCGGTACGTCGGCCTGGTCGCGCTGCAAGCCCAGGATCTCGATCTCCAGGTTGCCCAACGCACACGAGGGGAGCCNGCGCCACAAACGTCGTGCCGGGTGCAGCAGGTCCAGGTGCGGTGCATCGGTCAGGCGCGGCGGTTGGCGCTGCATGATGAAGCGGTTGCTCAGCAGCGGCAGGTCGAAGGCGCGGCCGTTGAAGGTGACCACGCCGCTGTGCCGGTCCAACACCTCGGCCAGGGCATGCAGCAGGCCCTCTTCGCCCTCGTGGCGCATGAAGAACTGACGCACGACAAAATGCGACTCGGCCGGCTGCGCGGGGTNGGCGGGCGGGGCGGCTTCGGTCGGCCAATCACCGGTGGATGGCGCACCGGAACGTGGCCGATCCTCGAAGGCGCCAACCCCGACCATGAATGCATAGGCGCCAGCCCCACCGGCCAGGCCGCTCGTTTCGGTGTCCAGGAAGACGGCGCGGGCGAAGTCGAACCGGTCGAGGTGCGCATCGGGGTAGAGCCGCGCTCATCCACGCGCTGCGTCAAACAGTCGCGCAAGGCATAGCGGCTGCGCACCGTTTCGCCCGCATAGGCCACCTCGCGCACGAAGCACGCCGTGCGGTGTATCGACCACCTGGCCGTCCACCAGCACCTCGACGCCGCGCGCGCCGCCTGCGGGCCACTGGTTTGTCGGTTGGCTGCTCGTCCAACGCTGCTGTGCCGCGTACCAGGCCGCTGATCCCCTGAGACGTGCCAGTTTCTCCGCCAGGTCCGACATGGTTCAGGTCGCCGACGCGCCTAACAGCGCCAACGCGACCAGCGTCGTGTTGTAGAGCGTGTGGATGGCGATGCTCATTGTCAGGTTACCCCGAATGCGTACCCAGTCCAACGCCAGGCCCAACAGGAAGACCTGCACGAACGCCGGTGACAGCCCATACTGCAGGTGCGACACCGCAAACAGGAACGTCGTCAGCCACAAGCCAAAACGCGGCTGCAAGGCGCCGCGGAAGACGATCTCTTCGCCCAGGCCGGCCGCCAGGCCAATCGTCAGCGNCCCAGGGGNTGACATCAGGCCGCCGAACATCGCTTCGGTGATACGCCCGATGCGCTCGTAGCCGGCGGGGTCGAACTGCAGCCAGGCGAACGCCAGGATCATATCGAGCAACACGAACCCGATGGCAATGCCCAGTACCGCCGCCCACTGACGGCGCGATGGCCAGATCAGCCCCAGGCGGTCGGCCACGGCATCGGCCGGCCGACGAATCCACAAACCGACGCCCAGGAGGCCCATCAGGATGAAAGCCGCGCTTTGCTGCCACAGTTCGCTCGACCCCAGGAGGTTCTCGAAATCGCTCAGGTTCTCCAGATTGCCCAGCAACGCCACCTGCGCCGGCACCATGCCCAGAAGGTAAACCGCAAAAACGAGCGCCACGACGTTGACCATCGAGTCGGGCACAATNNCGGCAGAACGCGCAATGGCCCGTCGGACAGGCCCGATGAACGGGACGAACCCCGCCAAACCGGTGGCGATGAACCAGAACCCCATCTGGGTCCACTGCGGCTGGATGGGCATTGCGGCCAGGGNGATTCCGGGCAATGCGGCCAACATCGGCTCGGCCAGCAGGGACAGCATACCCAGAAACATCGACGCGAGGTTCATGAGCGTCAGCAGCCCATAGGTCAGGATACGAAATGGTTCACGGCTACGTTCGGCCAGGTTGGCCAGCAGCAGGAGAACGATGAACGGGACAAATTGGATAAAAACCATCGGTTCCTTCCGGGATGGCAGAATGGGCGGCATCCTCGCACGTCGCGCGGTCGCCGCTGCGGCACGGATGTTGGGCACGGCCGCCGTCAGGTCAGGCGCCCACCGGGCCATATTATAACACACCCCTGCGACTTCGTGCCTATCCCTCAGCAGTTCCGAATCTGGCGCGGAATCGAGGCTTCGTCCAGCTGAAGCCACGACTCGAAACCGCTGTGCAATTTGCCCCGGCGTGCATTAGCGCCGCTCCAGAGCGCGGGCCACGTTGCCCGGCAGCTGGTGGTGCGTCGCGCGCTGCAAGAACTCGAGGATCCGTGGGCGGGTGACGCCGGTCTCGGCCGCGCGGCGCAAAGAGGTTTGCGTGATGCGGTAACAGAACTCGGGCTGGCTGGCCTCCCAGTGGGTGAAACGCGCCACGCGAAAGCGGTCCATGGCCGCAGTCGTNNGCGCCAGGTAGATGCGGTAGTCGCTCGCCACCCGTACCGGCGGTGTGGGGCGGCGGCGCCGGCCGGTCGTGGATCCATGCCCAGCCGGCCGNNCGGTGAGGCGCACGGCACGCGCCGCCGGGCCGACCGTCGGGTCTCCCAGATCGATCGCCCCCAGCCAGTGCATGGGGCCAGCCAGGAGGTAGGTAATCAGCGACCCTTCGACGTCGTGCCAGTGTTCAGCCCAGGAGGTNNAGTGCGCTTCTTCGGCCCGCCGGATGTACCACGTGGTGTAAATCCCATCGGCCCGCTGGAAGTCCGGGTCGTAGTCGTGCAGCGCATCGAGCACGTCGGCCACCGCGTACCACACCCNCGGCGCCGCCGCCGTGAGATCGTGCAGCAGGCGCTGACGGGCGCCCACGGCGTCGTTATGCCAGCTGCTGCCCTCACAGCGCAGCGTCGGTGTCCGCCGCAGGTCGTTCCAATCGTTCGAGGTCAGCCAGCCCTGCCATAGCTGGTGCTGTTGCTGCGCCCCGGTACTCTCCAACCAGGCCCGTACGGCGGGGGCATCGAGGCGCAGATGCCCCCTTCGNNGCGCGACCCACGCCAACGACGCGCTCAGGCTGAGCAGCAGACTCAGCCGGACGCCACTATCGGCGTACCCCGCCTGTGCCAGGCCGGGCCCGGTTTCAGGCGTCAGCAGCTGTTGATTGAGCGCGCGCGCTGCGCGNNGCCACTGTCCACTGCTGTCGCTGGTCACTGGCGTGTTGGCGATGAAGGCGAGCAGGCTGACCATGTCAGCAACCTGCGTGCACGCGGCGGGATGTACGGTGGACGGTTCGTGGGTCGGCGCGAGTTGCAGACTGGTCGGCCCGCCGCCCGCCGGTAGCCAGGGCAGCACGTCGAGCGGCACAAAGACGAATTCAGCCAGGTCACNCCCAACCACAGCAAAAGTCCGGCCAATCAGGCCGCGGTACCACAGTTCCTCGGCCGGGCTGTCGGGCGCCAGCCAGGGCTGGGCACGTGCCAGCCAGTTGGGGCCGCCCTGTCGCACTTCGCCCGCCAGGCGAANAAAGGCCGGCGCGTTCATGCGTCCATCGGCGGCCAGCAGCTGCCGGAGCACATCTTGTACGTGGGGGCACAGGTTTCGACNCGCCTCGACGATGTTCGCCGGATCGGCCAGAGCAACCGCCAGCTCTTCCACCATCTCCGGCTGCGTGCCCGCCGTCAGGTTCACCGNCGCACGCCNGGCGATGGCGCGCAGCAAAGCCATGGGGTAGTCGAGCAGCATCTGTTGCAGAGTCAACATAACGAATGAACCTGTGGCTGTGCGTGCGGGCGGCAGAATGGTTTGGGTGGTGTGCCGCTGAAACGACTTGGGCAATATTGCGTATCAGAATGTATGGCAGGTTGCATGGCGTAAGCCGCAATTGGCATTACAATATCGCTTGACTGCGATCAGTCAGGGCTGGTTGATGAGGAGCACACAATGAACGAAACGAACCCTACGCCGGAACAAGCCGGGCTGCTGAGCCAGCTGTTCGAGCAGTTTGGTCTGGCCGCACGCCTGTTTTTGGATGGCCGCGTACCCACGCTGAACAAGCTGCTGCTGCCGCTGCTGGTACTGGCCTACGTGGTCTTTCCGGTCGACCTGCTGCCCGATTTTATCCCAGGATTGGGTCAGCTGGACGATCTGGCCGTCATACTGGTGGCGGTCCGGCTGTTTGTGATGCTGGCNCCCAAGGATGTTGTGGCCCAATACCGTAATCAAGAAGAGACCGAGCCGGTCGCGTCCGGTGCTGCAGACGGTACCCCGCACCGGGCGCCTATGCAGGGCAACGGTAATGTCGTCGATGCCACGTACCGCTTCAAGGATTGACATGTCCGATCTGGAAGTGACTCTGCCGGCCGGCGCCGCGGATGACCCTGGCGAACCGCCCGCGGCGCTGTCTTTGGTGATGCCTGACATGGCGGTGACTGACGGATGACCGCGCGGCCTGGCTGCAAACCCTGGCCGACGCGCGCGCGCCATTCTCAACAGCCAGCAGGCCAACCGTGACCTGATCGGGGTTATCATTCAAGATAACTTCAATCTGAAGGCGGAAAACCACAAACTGCGTGACCGTATGCTGGCCCTGGAACGTGACCTGACCGAGCTGCGGCGCCGGGATGAGGCACGCCGCGAAGCCGTGGAGGCGCCTGCAGGCGGTCGAGGCGGCCGTCAACACCCTGCTGGACCAGCAGCGTTTACAGGCCCGGATGCGTCCAGGAGCCGTCCAGCCAAACAAAGTGTCGACCGGGCAAAAGGGTTCTGGGCCCGCCTGCTCGGCGATTAGGCCAGTCGCGCTCGAGCTCGCCCACCGCATCACCCACCAGATCGTACTCCATCGCCCCGTTGATGCGCACCCGCACCATGTCTCCCACGCGGTGATGACCGGGGAACACGACCAGACCGTCGACTTCAGGCGCGTCGCGGTAACTGCGACCGGTGGTATAGCCGTTGTCGTTTCCCTCCACCAGCACATCCAAAACCTTTCCCACCTGCGCCTGATTGCGGGCGAGCGAGATCTGCTGCTGTAGGGCCATGACCCNGGCGCGGCGTTCCTCCTTGGTCTCTTCGTCGATCTGCTGGGGCATATCGGCGGCGGGGGTGCCTGGTTCAGGGCTGAAGGGGAATACGCCAACTTTGTCGAACTGCATCGCCTGGATGAACTCGAGCAGGCCGGCAAACTCCGCTTCGGTTTCGCCCGGAAAGCCGACGATGAAGGTGGAGCGCAGGGCAATGTCAGGCATGGCGGCGCGCAGTTTCGCGATCGTCCGCGTGACCCATTCGTGGCTGCTGGGCCGTCGCATACGGCGCAGCGTCTGCGGGTGGCCGTGCTGCAGGGGCATGTCAAGGTAGCGGACGATCTGCGGCGTACTGGCCATCACCTCGATCAGTTCATCGCTGACGTGGCCGGGGTAGGCGTACATCAGGCGCAGCCAGTGCAGGCCCGCTGCGCGCTGGCTGATGGCTTGCAGCAGGCGGGGCAGGCTGTCGGGTTCACCGACGTCACGGCCGTAGTCGGTCGTGTCCTGCGCGACGAGGATCAGCTCATGGGCGCCCTGCGCCGTCAGGTTGGCCGCCTCATCGACGATACCNNGGCGAACGCGGCTGCGCAGTTTGCCTTTGAAGGACGGAATCGAGCAGAAGGCGCACGGCGCATTGCAGCCATCGCTGATCTTGAGGTAGGCGCTGCCGGCAATCACGGNGGNGCGGGGCGTCGCTCGCGGCTGTTCGACCTCCGGATCGCCAAGCAGGGCATAACGGCCGGTCTGGCGGGCCGGACGACCGCCGCGCAGGCCCTCCACCAGTTGTACCACCTCCATCCAGCGCCGCGTGCCCAGGAGGCCGTCGACGCGTGGCACCCGGCGCACGATTTCCGCACCGTTACGCTGCGCCAGACAGCCGGCCGCGATCAGAACCTGGCCACGCCGTTTGTGCCGGCCGGTTTTGAGCACCGCGATCGACTCTTCCTTGGCGGCCTCCAGGAAGCCGCAGGTGTTGACGATCAGCACATCGGCCTCTTCGGGCGTGGCCGTGGAGCCGTAACCACGTTGGGTCAGCAGCATGGCCATGCCTTCGCTGTCCACCTGGTTCTTTGGGCAGCCCAGTGTCAGAAGATAGTAGCTGTACGCCGGTCTGTTCGCCAGCGCCTGGGGTGGTTTGGGCATCAGGTTTGCGGTTCGCGGGTTGGGGTGGGTGTGGCGGTGGGCGCGGGTGAACGCAGCGCAGGCGTCGTGGCCGCCGGGGTTTGGGCCGCATCACTCATGCACGTCCGCGTCACCTGGTTTTCGACCAACGTCCAGGTGCATTCCTCAATCGATCCGGTAGTTCCCAGCGAACCCTGCGCTTCACCGTTGACCGTGACCTCGACGCCGCCCGCGTTACCCGTACGTACGACCATGACCTGCTGCGCCTGCCACGTCTCCTGGCCGCCGGCCTCCATCACCCGCTCGTAGATCACCTGGCCATCGGCGGTGACGCGCATCCACGCGCTGCCGCGCATCAGCGATCAGTTCGATTTGCTGCGGCATGCCCGTGGGGGTGGCCGTCGCCGGGCGCGGCGCCACACGTGTGGCCGTCGGTGTGGGTGTGGGCAGCGTAAAAATGGGTGAAGTGGGGGTGGCTGTGATGCGGAAGGCCGTAGTTGGTGCGGCGGCCGCGGTGGCCGTGCCGTGTGGCTCGACAACCGCCGGGCTGGTCGCCGTGGCTGGCAGCGGTTGGGCGGGCAGCAGATTGGCAAAACCTGCGGGTTGTTGGCCCATAACCACCAACCGGCCAGGCTCAAAATCAGGACGATACCCACAACCAGCCCAATACCTACCCAGCGTACACCACGCGTACGATCTTCCCACAGATCCAGGTCCATGGGGCGGTNAATCGACGGCGCGGCCCGCCCATGGCGTCGCTCGTGCGTGTCGGGTCGTTCGCTTCTGCCTCGGGCTGGCCCAAACGCGAACGCGTCCTGCGGGTCCAACCCCAAGAAGGTCACGTAATTGCGCAGGAAACCGCGCCCAGCCACGTCGCCCGGCAGTTCTTCCCAGTCACCCGATTCCAGCGCGGCCAGATACTTCTGGCGGATGCGCGCCGCCGCTTCAACTTGAACCAGGCTCAGGTTTTTGGCTTCACGGGCACTGCGCAACCACTGCCCTAATTCTACCGTACCTGTCATGTGATGGCCGTCTCGCTCCCTCGGTGCCAATATACCCTTGGCGTGCGGGGTTTGTCAAATACTGCATACTACAGGAAATGGGCAAGTTGACGGAAACCGCTTGCTCCGTTATGATAGGAACCTATGCGACGCCGTACCGTCTATCGCCTCGAGCGCGCCACGCTGCTGCTGATCGTCCTCGTCGTGGCCGGCAGCCTCTGGCTCGCCTGGCAGACGCTGGCTCGGATGGGCTGCATTTGCCCGTCCTCGGGCCGACGTCGTGCCGCCGCAATTGCCCGACCCGGCCGCGCAGGGTAAAGTCATCGGTATCCTGGCAGGACATATGGACTACGACAGCGGCGCCGTGTGCCCGGACGGCCTGCAGGAAACACAGGTCACCCAGGCCGTGGCGCACCGTGTCGTCGCCCGTTTACAGGCCGCCGGCGCCCAGGTCGACCTGATTGGCGAAAAGAATGCCCGCCTCGACGGTTACCGGGCCGATGCTCTGCTGTCGATCCACGCCGATTCGTGTATCGATCTGAGCGGTTTCAAGGCTGCANNCGCCCTGGCCAGCGATCAACCGCTGACCGAGGACAAATACCTGCGCTGCGTCTACCAGGAATACGGACGGGCCAGCGGTCTATCACAGCACCTCACCACCGTGACGCACGACATGACCCAGTACTATGCGTTCAACCGCATCGACCGGCGCACCCCGGCCGTCATCCTTGAACTGGGCTTCCTGGGCGGTGATCGTTCGGTCTTGACGGGCCAGCAGGACCGCCTGGCCTGGGGCATCAGCAACGCCATCCTCTGTTTCCTGCGCGACTAGCGGTTGTCGGAGAGCGTCTGTTCGTGTGAACGCAGCCCCAGCATGCTGTGCCACGACCGCTGTTGACTACTCATGTGTACCACGCCCACTTGCACGCTGGACTTTCCGACAAACTGCCAATGACGCGACGCAGGCGCCCACACTCCCTAAACGAACGGCAACGTGCTGTGGTTTCACGGTCTGCCCCAAGTCCCTTGCTGTCAATTGACAGTCGCAACGGCATACGCTAACATAGCGCATCGGGAGGCGCACCGCATGCGACGGATACTGAACATCGTGTTCATCATGCTCGGGCTGGGATTCGCCGTGTTTGGCGTGTTGGCCGGGCTGTTCTACCTGGGACTGCCGGTGGTAATGGGTGAAGCCCAGTACGACCTGCTGCAGGTCAACACCGTCGCGGCGTCGCTGATGGCCATNCACGGGGGCGGTGGCCTGCTGTTAGCGTGGGTCGGTTGGAGTGGTTANCGCGGGCGTCCCTCGCCGCGTATGCGGCCGCCGCACCCCGTGTGGCTGATCGTGGCCTTTGCGGGGTTGCTGGCCAGCGGCCTGTTCGTATTGGGGCTTGGCCTGGCGCCNCTGGCTGTTCCCCCGCTGCACGTGGCCGCGGCAACCGTGCCGCCCCTNGTTTTTGTGCTGCTGGCGGCCTATCTGATCGACCGGCGGCGCCCGCCGCTGCCACTGCAGGACCTGGTAGGGCAGGTGGCTGGGGGTATGCTGGTGGCAACGGCCCTCTCGGTGGCGATCGAGTTCATGCTGCTGGCGGGGCTGCTGGCGTTCGTAAGCGTCCTACTGTCGCTGGCGCCNGGGGGTCTGGAGCGTATCGGAACGCTGTTTGGCAATTTGCGCTCGCCCGAGATGCTGCAAGACCCGGCCGTGGCGCAGACCCTGTTCAGCTCGCCCGTCATCCTGGTGGCGGCTGGTGCGGCCCTCACCGTCGGCACACCGCTGGTCGAGGCGGCCAGCAAGGGGATCTCCCTGATCCTGGTGGGAACAGCCCGCCGGCGGCGGCGTATGGAGGCCTTTCTGTGGGGTGTCGCCGCCGGCGCCGGCTTCGCGATCACCGGCAACATGATCAGCAGCCTGGCGGCCCTGCCCAACTGGGGCGGGCCGATCACGCTGCGGGTGGGTACCGCGCTGGTGCAAACGCTCACGGGCGGGCTGCTCGGGCTGGGGTGGTACGGTTGGATGTCGGGCACGCCGGTGGCGCCTTTGGGCCTANNCTTTGGACTGGCCGTCGCCTTACAAGGCATCTGGAATGGGGCGGCGGGGCTGGCCACCCTGCTGGCTGCGCCGGCGATCGATACCAACAGCATCCTGTTGATGACCGGCGGTGCGCTCTTTACCCTGACCCTGCTGGGCTCTTCATCATCGACGGCGGCCTGTTTGGCTATCTGAGCCTGCGCCTGGGGCAGCGGGCGGCCCGTGAAACTGACCTGAACCGCCAGGACAGACCCGCGTAGTCCGGCGACAGCCGCCGGCGCACCGGGGTCGCGACCATGTAAAGATGCCAACTTTTTGGAAAGTTGGCATCTTTATCGCGTGACGTGGAAGTCGATGCTGTGTGGGGCGCCGGTTGACTGCGGCCCGACGGCACGGTGTGCCGCCTCTATTCCTCGGCCGATTCGGCCACCTTGAGGCGGCGCGGCCCGGCGACTTGGCCCGGTGAGGTGATGCCAGACGTACCAGACGANGCCAACGACGCCGATGAGCACGATCGGGTACTTGAAGGGCCCCATGATGCCCAGGATCTGCTCCCAGTGGTCGCCCCAGAAGAAACCGACCAGCCCGAGGGCGGCGCACCAGATGAACGAGCCGACGAAGGTCAGGATTGTGAACTTGGCAAAATTGATCTTGAAGACCCCGGCCGGGAACGAAACGAAGGTGCGTACAACGGGCAGCAGGCGCGAGAANNAAGAAACGTAATCGCCCCACCGCTGGAACCAATGGTCGAAACGGTCGATGTCTTCGGCGTCGACCAGGATGTACTTACCGTAGCGTTCGACCAGCGGCCGACCACCCCAGTAACCCAGGGCATAGGATAGGACTGAGCCGATCGTGCAGCCCAGGGCGCCGTAGAATCCGGTGATGAGTGCCGCCTGGACCCACGTCGTACCGTCTGGCACCAGCAGCCAGCCGGCCAACGGCATCGTCACTTCACTGGGAATCGGGATATTGGCGCTTTCCAGGGCCATGATCACCACGACGCCAAACCAACCGATCGTGTCGAACAGCCTCTCCAGGAGGGGAACAACGTGTTGGGCAATCCAAACTTCCAATCAGGTACCTCCGCTTGGGGTTCGGTGAAACATCATGATTGACCAAACCTGACTTGCAACCCCGGCCCCGCGACGAAGCTTGGGATGGCTGCGCCGGCTCATGAACCGACCAAAAGATTCTGTCTCCGACCCTGATAAGGCAAACGGGTGGTCGCGACCACCCGTCTATCCTCGATGGTGAGTGAGTCCAGCAGGAATCGAACCTGCGACCCGCTGATTAAAAGTCAGCTGCTCTACCAATTGAGCTATGGACCCAACCGGGCGTGAGTATAGCATAGGGCGTGGTACGTGTCAAAACAAAATGGGAGCGCGGACGCCACGGCGCCCACACTCCCATTACATCCCATCGAGTCGCTGACCCTGTACGTGAGGGTTACGCGCCCATCAGCTCCAGCTTGCGCAGCCGCTTCTCGATGTAGTCCAGCACGCCGACACGCGCTGTGGGCCGCTCATACTGTGCAATCACCGTCAACTGGGCCTCGTCGAAGTCATCGAGCTTGTGCGTGATGGCATCGACCGTCAGGTCGTCGTAGTTGCCAATCGGCATGGCTTCGAGGCGGCGGTTGATCTCGCGCACGATCGTGACGCGGTTGTCATGCGCAGCTTCGAAGTCGAGCACCCGGCGCATTTCGCTGAGCGACATGTCCCCCAGGCGCTGGTTGACTTCCTTGGCCGTCAGGTCGGCGTAACCCTCGAAGGGCGGCACGATTACCGCTTCGACCGCTTCCTCCACCTTGGTTTCGACCGTGGCTACCACATCGGCCACCTTCTTGGTCTCGAGCTTCAGGACGTTCCGGACGAAACCCTCGACGCGCCCTTCGATATCGTCCAGATTTTTGGTGAGACCCCTGAGGTCTTCCTGAGACGGCACCTTGAGCCGATCGACGACCTTCTTGACCTGGGCTTCCAGGTCGCTCTCCGCACTCGAACCGCTTGCGGCCTTCAGCCCACATCCGTCCGCGCCGTGGCGGAAGCGCTTCTCGATATCGGCGCCGCGTTCGTACGATTTTTCGTACCAGCTGGACGTGCGCTTGTAGAGGTCTTGCAGCGTGTCCTGGGCCATACCCATGGTGCCCAACCCGACCAGCACGACCTTGTGGCCACCGCTCTTGACGTCGGTGTAGGCCGTTTCGGTCATCTTCTTCGTGTTTTCCAGAATCTTGACGTCTGACATGATCTTATCTCCTGTATGTTCGAACCGGATACCCCGCAGCCGTGCTGTGAAGTTCGCAGTATGTTGTCTGTGACGCGTTGCGTCATGGCGATTATAACATCTGCCGTAGGGTTTGTCAAGCCCTGCAGACGATAATTGCGCATGAATTTGGCGCCGAGCGCCAACTGACGTGGATTGTGGTCGGCCAAAACGGCAGTTCGGCCCCGTTGGGCCGGAGAGACGCCGGTAAGAGCAGACAGAAGCGGGGAGCCGCTGCAAGGTGAACCCCTGGCGGCCGGTTTGGGGCGCCTGGGCGAGCGGGCGAAAGGGGGCGGGTTTCGGTGTCAGGCGGAGTGATCAGGGAGCAGCGAGGGCTGGTATGTGGGGTGGGCGTCGCTGGCCACCGCCAGATCGAGCACGTTGGCTCGCAACGACCGGTTGCCGTTGTAGGTGTTGACTTCCAGGTTGAAGGCGATATCGATGCGGTTACGCAGGCGCGACAGCCAGGCGCCCTGGCGGAACGCGATGGCCTCGCGCGCCCAGCCGTCGCTCAGCTTGAGTTTGAGGTGGGCGCCGTCGCTGCCCACGGTGCGGGCCTCGACGACCTGACAGTTGCGCGANNGCAACGTCGGGGCCGGGTTCTCTTCGCCGCACGGTTCGAGCTGCAGCAGGCCGTGCAGGCCCCAGTCCACATCGCTCAGGCGGACCTCGGCGTCGATCTGCAGCGTCGGCTGCAGCGCCTGATCGGCCAGGGCCGCAGCCGCGACCTCTTGCAGGGCGGATCGCAGCGCGGNGAGACGGTCGGTGCGCACGGTCAAGCCGGCCGCGGCCGCGTGCCCGCCGTGACGCTCCAGCAGGTGCGCCACCTGGTCCAGGGCTGCGGTCACGTGAAACTCGGGGATGCTGCGCGCCGAACCATGGCTGAACTGCGGCCCGCGTTCGATCACCACGACCGGACGGTAGTACTCGTCGGCCAGTTTGCCGGCCGCCAGGCCGACGACGCCGTGCAGGAAAGTATCCCCCTCGGCCATCAGCAAGTAGCCGTTGCCCGGGTCGGCTTCGATCTGCCGCCGCGCCTGCATGACCGTCTGTTCGGTCAGGGTTTGGCGCTGTTGGTTGAGCGNCTGCTGCGCGGCCAACTGCTGCGCCTCGGCCACCTCCTGGCTGGAGAGCAGCTGGTAGGCGAGCATGGCCGACTTCAGCCGGCCGGCCGCATTGAGGCGCGGCGCCAGGCGAAAGCCGATGGCGGTCGTATCGACCTGGTCGGGCATCACGCCCGCGCTCTCCATGAGCGCCCGCAGCCCAACCCGCCGTGTCGCTTGCAGCTGGCTCAGCCNCTGGCGCACCAGGTCGCGGTTCTCCGCGGTCAGCGGTACGATGTCGGCCACCGTGCCCAGGGCCACCAGGTCCAGCAGGTCACTCTCCTCGAGGTCATTGGTGCTGCGGCGCTCGCCGTAGCCCACCGCNNGCAGCACACCCTGCGCCAGGCGGTAGGCCACGCCGACGCCCGCCAGCCCGGTGTAGCCGTAGCGGCAGTTCGGCTGACGCGGGTTGATGATCGCATAGGCCGCCGGCAGCTGCGGGCCGGGGTGGTGGTGATCGGTGATGATCAGGTCGATGCCGATCTGNNGCGCGTGTTCCGCCTCGTGCAGCGAACGAATGCCGCAGTCGACGGTGATGACCAGCGTGCAGCCGCGCTCGCGCAGGTGGGTGAGGGCGTGGTTGTTCAGGCCGTAACCCTCGTCCACGCGGTGCGGGATGTACGGCTCGACCTGCGCGCCGCCGCGCAGCGCCTGCACCAGCAACGTCGTCGATGTCACGCCATCGGCGTCGAAGTCGCCGTACACCGCCATCTTCTCTGCCCGGCGCAGCCCATGTCGGATACGCGGCCTCCGGCAGGCCCTTGAGCGTGTACGGGTTTCTGACCCGCGTCGTCCCGCGCAGGAACGCCTCGATGGCCNGGGCCATCGTGGGCCACGGTGGTACAGGATCTGCCCCAGGACGGGGCCGAGTTCCGGAAAGCGCGCCAGGTATTCGGGCGGCGGCGGCGGCAGCACGCCAGCGTTTGTGGTGGGGCGTCAGAGTCGATGTCATGCCGCCATTCTAGCATGGATCGGCCTTTGAGACCAACATCGAACCGGGGCCGGACCAATAAAAACGGCCCACGCGTCAAACGTGGGCCGCAACGGATCGACGCGGTTCAGGCCAGCCAGCCCTGCTGCCGCATGAACTTGCTGATCAGCGGGATGTCGATCTCCTTGCCCTGCGAGGCCTGCCAGGCATAAACGATGGACAGCACGTGGGGCACGAAGAAGATCACCCACAGGCACAGCGCCCCCAGGCCCAACGTCACGATCGGTTTCACGGTGAAGACAATCGCGGCCACGATCTCGTAGATGATGGCGCCGACCCAGAAGCCGATGCTCTGGATGGCGTGGTGGCGCTGGAAGGGGCGGTCCTTGTTGCCCTCGACCAGCAGGATCACGACGCTGACGATGGGCAGCTGCAAGAGCAGCAGGCCCAGCCACGTGAGCGCCGCGAGCAGGCGGTCGTCCGAGGTGACATCGCCGGCAGCCGTGGCCGTGGCGGCTTCGGTGACCGGCGCGGCAGCAGCGCCGCCTCGGGCTGGCGCGGCGGCGCTGGGTGTGACCAATTCGTCGACGGTCGCACGCAGGTCGTCGGTGGACAGGGCCAGGGACTCGCCGACATTGGCGGCGGCGGCCGCTGCCCCGCTGCCAGCCGTGATCGTCGATGCGAGGGTGTCCTCGGCCGCGGCAACCGCCGCGTCGGTGGTGGCGGCCGCCGTGGCGACCGCAGCTTGGGCCGTTTCTTCGGCGGCCGCGGCTGGCGCACTGGCGACTTCCTCGACGCTGGCGACCGCGGCGCGGCTTGCCTCACCGGTCGCGGCCTGCATGTCGTCGAGCGCGGTAGCCGTGTCGGCGCTGGCCGATTCCACGGTGGCTGCCACGTCTGCGAGCGTTTCGCTCAGGGGTGTGACGGTTCCTTCACTGCCGGACGCTGGCGTTGACTCATCGCTGGTGTGCAATGGCTCGGTCATGGTACGATTCCTCCTGAATCTGAAAGTGAATGACGATTCTGGACTGCTATACGCCGTGCGTCGCGGATGGTTTCATGCACGGCGGGCGGCCGCCAGTGGACTGTACACGACACGAGAAAAATCCGGTTTCTGAACGGCTGGCTGAGCAGTTACTGCTGCCCGGAGATTTACTGGTTTAGGGCATTGGTTACAAATTAGGCGAAAAAGGCGATTGTCAAATTTGGCCTATCTGCTGTTTTGCCGCATGATAGGGGCATGACAGAGACAACGACCACCAAACCAGCCAAGAAAACGAGTTCAGTACGGCATACCGCGCCATCCAGCGGGATCGCAGTAAGCGACCGCTGGCGGCGCCACCTGATGCAGAGATCAGTCAGCGGCTGACCGAGATTGTCCATCCCGCTACGCTCGCCCAGGCTGCGCACTATCATGACCTGGGGTTACGGGAACGGGTGCTGAACCTGCCCGTGATGGTGGCGCTGGTGCTGAGCATGATCTGGCGCCAGATTGCGGGCGTCAGCGACTTAGTGCGCCTGCTGCGTGATGAAGGCCTGCTCTGGGCCACGGCGCAGCCGGTCAGCCAACAGGCCGTGTCCGCACGGCTGCGCACCTTACCCGCCGAATTGTTTCAACGCCTGTTGTTGGCGATCCTGCCCCAGTTGCAGGAGCGCTGGCAGGTGCGGCAGCGGCCCTTGCCGCCCGAGATTGCCTGGGCGCAGCGCCAGTATCGCCAAGTGCTGATCCACGATGGCTCCACACTGGATGCCTTGCTGCGCAAGGTGGGTCTACTGCGTGAAGCAGAGACGTCACCTTTGGCTGGCCGCATGACGGCACTGCTCGACCTGGCCTCGCGGCTGCCGCGCCAGGTCTGGTATGAAGAAGACGCCCAGGCCCACGATCAACGCTGCTGGCCGCAGTTGCTGGCGGCGCTCACGGCGGGTAGTTTGGTGATCTTCGACCTGGGCTACACCAATTTCAGGGTGTTTGCGCAACTCGCCGCCGCCCAAGTGACCTGGCTGACCCGGGCCAAGAGCAACCTGGCCTACGAAGTTGAACGTCACTTGCAGCGTACTGCGGCGGTGCACGAGTCGTTGGTCTGGATCGGGCAAGGCGCTGAACGCCAGTTAGTGCGTCTGATCAGCGTCCTGTATCAAGGCACATGGTACCGCTACCTGACCAATGAACTGGACACGGAACGGCTCCCGGCGCCGTACGCCGTCGCCTTGTATTGGCAGCGCTGGCGGATCGAAGACGCCTATGCCATTGTAAAGCGTTTGCTGGGCCTGGCCTACTTCTGGGTGGGCGCCCAGAACGGCGTGGCCCTGCAATTGTGGGCCACTTGGCTGTTGTACGCCATCTTGGTCGATCTGACGGACGCCGTCGCTGAGACCCTCAACCGGCCTTTTGCCGCCCTTTCGTTGGAAATGGTCTATCGCAGCCTCTACTTCTTCACCCAGGCGTATCACCGGGGTGAAGCTACCGACCCAGTTGCCTACCTGGCGCAAAACGCNCGACTGGCCGGGATTCTGAAGCGCAAGCGCCCACGGCCACCTTCGCCGTTGACCTTGCTCGATTTGACAAATGCGTCCGGCCCTTAACTTGTAACCAATGGGTTTAGGGGCGAGTATGTTACACTGACGCCCTGGCAGGCCGGATTGTGTGGCCACTGCGCCAGACCGCCTGGTTGATTTCGGAGAGGAGAGAAGGCATGACCCGACTCGTGTTCATGGGGACCCCGTTGTTTGCGCAACGGGTGCTGGCCGCNGTGGGCGGCCGCGGGCGTGATTGGGAAGTCGTTGGCGTGTTGACGCGGCCCGACAAACCGGTTNNGGGCGGCCAGCAGCTGGCGGTATCGCCGGTGAAGGAATTTGCCGTGCAACACCACATCCCGGTGCAACAGCCAACCAGCCTGCGCCAACCCGCGCCGCAGGCTGACCTCGCGGCCTGGCAGCCCGACGTGATCGTGGTCGCCGCGTACGGCCTGATTCTNCCCCAGGCTGTGCTGGACCTGCCGCCCCACGGCTGCCTCAACGTACACGCCTCGCTGCTGCCGTACCACCGGGGCGCCTCGCCGGTGACGGGCGCACTGCTGGCGGGCGATGACGTGACCGGCAGCACGATCATGCTGATGGACGCCGGCATGGACACCGGCCCCATCCTGACCCAGGCCAGTCTGGTGATCGAGTCGGGCGAGACGGCCGGCGACCTGACGGTGCGCCTGGCCGAGCAGGGCGCGNNCCTGCTGGTCGACACACTGCCGCGCTGGCTGGCTGGCCAGCTCACGCCGCAGCCGCAGGACCACAGCCGGGCCACCTATACCCGGCTCGTGCAGAAGGGGGACGGCCGCATCGACTGGCGTCTGGCGGCGGCCCAGATCNNGCGCCAGGTTCAGGCTTACCAGCCGTGGCCCGGCGCCTTCACCGGCTGGCAGGGCCGATTGTTCAAGATCCACCGGGCCTACGCCGCGGCGGGCAATTCAGGCGTTCCCGGCGCCGTACAGGTCAGCGATGCCGGGGTCAGCGTAGCGTGCGGGACAGGTCGCCTGATCTTGCAGGAGGTGCAGGTGGAGGGCAAACGGGCCACCGACGCACTGGCCTTTGCGCGGCCAGCGCGGGTTTGACGGCAGCATCCTGGGTTGATGTCAGCCGCCAGGCTACAGCGTTTCTTGCAGCCACTTCAGAATGGCCTCCTCCAGGCCGTTCTCCCGCCCCAGCATGTTCGTGCCGTGGCCCTGGTTCTGCAGCAGCAGGACCGATTGCCGGCCCTGGGCCAGCTTCTGTAAACGGTCCATGACGGCCGCGGCCGCACGGTCCTGGGCGCTCGCCGCCAGCATCACCGGTCGCGCCGTAGGCTTTCATCGCGGGTTCGGCGGCAAGCCCACGGAAGTTCAACCCCGCCGATAGCAGGATCACGGTCTTGACCGCGCCACGGGCTGCGAAGTTGAGCGCCAGATTGGCCCCAACGCTGGCCCCGACTACACCGATGCGCGCGGGTCGATCTCTGGCCGGTTGGCCAGCCAGGCGTAGGCGTCGGCGGTATCGTCCACCATCTTCAGCCACTCACGATCGCCGCCGCTGGCCCCATGCCCGCGCAGGTCGATCGTCAGCACCCCATAGCCCGCGGCCTGCATGGTGCGCGCCAGCGTATCCCAATCGCCGCGTTGCCGATCGAGCATGTGCAGCATGATCAGGGCGGGCTGTTCGGTTTCGCCGGCGCATAAAACGTGCCCGCCAGCGTCACACCATCGGCCGTCACGATGTCGACCGGCTGCACTGCGCCGGCCGGGACTGCCGGTCCGGGCGCCGGCACACCCGACTGTCCCTGGGTGGGCGAGAGGCCCGGCTGTGGCGCCGGCCCTGGCCCTGGCTGCCGGCCGACCCGCCGCTGCTGACGTTGGGGATCGAGACCTGCGTCGTGGCTGCGGCGCCGTTGGCGGCGGCTCGGTCGCCATGGGGGTCGGCTGGCGACTGCACGCGAACAACAGGCAGAGCGCCGCGACCATGACAGCCAGGCGCAGGGGCGTGGTCGATCGGGCGATCACAGGCATAGGTCCCATCCTTTCATCACGGCAGACGCCGCGCCGCCAGAATCATGCGTGNGGCCTCCGCGCCGTACGTGTGCATGTCATAGCCGCCGTACACCCTCTCCAGCCGGTAGCCGCACAGTTCCAAGAGCAGCTCCGCCTCCGCGCCACAAAAACGCAGCGTGAACGGGATGATCGTGCGGCGGGACTGGCCGTCGGGGAAGACCTCGTCGTAGACGAAGATCGTTTCTTGCAGCTGGGTGCTGAGATCGATGCGCCGGGTGATCTGTTTGACGACCGTGGCGCCGCTGTCATCGTCGCGCCACTGCTGGTCGACCAGGAGGCGGCCATCGGCCTCGATCAGGGTCAGCAGGTCGGGGTTGAACAGATCGATCAGCAGTGTAGCGCCGGGGCGCAGATAACCGCGCCAGCACTGCAAGGCCTGGCGCTGACGCTGTGGGGTGTTCAGGTGCATGAAGCTGTTGACCTGGATGAAGGCCAGGCCAAAGGTGCGGTCCAGCGGCACGCTGGCGATGTCGTGGTCCACCAGGGTGACCCGCCCGCCGACGCCGGCCGCCGCCACCCGCCGGCGGGCNNGGGCCAGCATCTCCTGCGAGGTATCGACGCCAGTCAGGTGGAAGCCGGCCTGGGCCAGCGGCAGCAGCACGCGGCCCGAGCCGCAGGCCAGGTCGAGCAGCGGCCCGTCNNGACGTTCGGCGTAGTGGCGCAGCAGCGGCAGGTCGTCCCGGAAGTCGGCATACTCAGCATCGTAAAAGCGGGCAAAGCGGTCGTATTCCAGCATCGGTCACGCGTGTCCTTCCGGGGAGATTGTAACATGGCGCGGGCAAAGGTCAAAAGGCCGGGGTGCGGCCGCTGTCGCAGCTTGACAACACCTGATACATCGAATATGACATCGTATACGATGTGTAGATCCGAGAAACGCGGTTTATGCCCCGCACAGGAAAACCCGGTTTCTGAACGACCGGCTGAACAGTTACGAAACGCACGACGAACTTACCTGGGGAGGCCCAAACCATGGCACGATACCCAGACCCCACGTTTCCACTCATCGCCTACCGTCGCGGCGCCGCCGGCCAACCGGTCCCCGTGTTGCGTGGAACGGGCTTGCGGGTACAGGCAGTCATACTGGCCACGACGCGGTGGGGCATGACGCCGGCCCAGGTGGCGGACGAATACGGGATCAACGAGGCTCAGGTGCGCGAAGCCCTGGCGTTCTACCACGCGCATCGTCAGGAAATCGACGCCAATCTTGTGGCAGAGCAGGCGCTCGAAGCCGGCCATGGCCAGACCTAATACTACAACCGTACTTGTCATGCTGAGGCCCGTCGTTTGGGCCGAAGCATCTGGTTTGCCAGCGCGAGACGCTTCGCTGGCGGTCTGGGATGCCGAAATCTGGCCGCAACACCGGCTCAACGTGACATTGCCAGTGAAGTACGGTTGTAGTACTAAACGTCGGGGCCGCGGCCAGCAAGGATACCGACTCTATCTGGCGATCTTGACGTGAGAATACCCGAGCAGTTTACTGTCTGCAGTGAGCAGGGGGATATCGTATACTCTGGCAGTCGCGACAATCATCTGATCGGCCGGGTCGCGGTGAAACTCACCAGGTAATTGGGTAGACTCTACAACGATTCTTGGTGTCAAATCAAGTAACTCAACATTTGGCACAATCAACGCCTGCTTAATCCAGAGATCTACTGGTATGGTCAACTGCAACCGTCCCAGCTCTACCAGCTTAGCAACTTCCCAGCAGGAGATGATGCTGACACCCAGCCCTTCCGATCGGTAGTTCTCGATCGTTTGTTGCATGGGCGCGGTCAACTCCGCACTTTCATTGACCCACCAGACCCAGACATGGGTGTCAAGGATGATCACTGCAGCGTCCCCAAGATTCAGTTGCAACTGACTCGAATGGCAGGTCGTATTTGACGACGCTGTCTTTGAGAAGTAGTCTATCCGCAATTGCGGGTGGGGCTTTGCGGGCGAGCACGATGATCTCAACGAACTCTCCGGGCGAAAAAGGTAACGCCTCCAACTGCACAGTGCCGCTGTCAGATACAACCTTCTCGATGCTGTAGGCGCGCATGGTTTTTTCACTCTCTGCAATTTACTCGATGACGTAGCTGAGGGCATTTTACCGTCAAACGAGAGTTCCTGCAAGAGTTCAGACGCATATCCTTGACAATGGGTTACCTGGCAACCACATGCGCCCGGGCGGAATATTTCCAAATCTGGCGCAGCTTCAACCACGCAAAACGCACAGATCGCAAGGTGCGGGTGGAGGATGGGAGATAAGAGGTAGGAAATATGGGATAGGGGCAGCGGGCTGAATCGTGGCAGGGCCAGGCAAATCAGGCAGGGATGGGAGGGGACCGGCGCCTGGATCGCGGACGACGGACGTTAGCCGCGGATGTTGAGTGGCGGGGTGGCGGCGCCGGGGAAGTGGGCCCAAGTTGCGCATACCGAACGCACAGGTATAATTGACCCCATGGACACGCGTACCCTTCTACAAACCCGGCGCAGCGAGATCTTGTAGATTGCCCGACACCATGGCGCGTCCAACGTGCGTATCTTCGGCTCGGTCGCGCGGCGAAGCGGGTCCTGACAGCGACGTCGATCTCCTCGTCGACATGGATCCCGGCCGCAGCCTGCTGGACCTCGGCGGTTTGCTGGTCGATCTGCAAACGCTCTTAGTGCGACCTCGCTGGCTTTGCGGCCGAACTATGACCCAGTCGCTTGAGGGAGCCGTCTGTGGACAAGATCGGCGTTCAAATTGGCTCAATAGGAATGGTACCGTGTTGGCCGCAGGAGGAGTGATGACCCTGGAACTACTGTTCGGCGCTGCCCTCGAGGCCGGCCTGAGCCTGATTGCCGAAGTTGGGTTCCGCGACGCCGCGGAGAAGATTAAGCGCCAGGTCACACAGGCGGATTGTAATCAACTGCGCGATCTGGTCAATACGGCCGCACAGCAGTCGAACGTGGCAGCGCTGCTGCCCCTGCTGGCCCATGCCCCGTTCCAGGAAGAGGTCGTCAGCGCCTTGCTCGACCCAACCCTGGAGCTCGATCTGGCCGCGCTGGCTGCCGGCTTCGGCGACCGCCTGCCCGCGCAGCGCGACGACCTGCGGCGCTTTTTCGAGAACCTCGAAAATGTGCTGACGCAGGACGCCGACTGGGGTCCCATCCTGGAGCGCTATAGCGCCCTGCGCCAGCGGCGCGACGTGCAGCGTGCACTGCAAGCGCAGAATCTGGCGGTTCCCACGCGCGCTGGTTGGCAAGCTGAGCGCCAACCTGACTGGCGCCGGTGGTCTCGCCCAGGGCGACCATGCGGTGGCCGCAGGGGCCGGCGGCATTGCCGTAGGCGGCGATGTGCAGCGGATCGTGCACCTCACCATCAACAAGTTCATCGTGAACCAGCGCGACCCGAACCGCCCAGGCCTGAGCTGCCCAGCCTGCGCCTGCGTTACCTGGAGCGCCTGCGCCGGCACTGCGCGACGCTGCCCCTGGCGGCCCTGGGTGGTGAGGAGGGCAGCGAGGCCGACCTGACCCTCGACCAGATTTACATCGGTTTCGATACCCGTACCCCGACGTCGCTGACCGAAGCAGAAAAGACGGAGCGCCAGCGCCGCTCGGAGGCCATGCCGGGCCGGGAGATGGATACTCGACCGCTGACCGCGATCGAAGCGGCTAGCCAGGCCNNACGCCTGGTGTTGCTGGGCGATCCCGGCGCGGGCAAAAGCACCTTCGTGCGTAAACTGGCCGGCTGGCAGGCCGCGGCCAACGCGAACCCGGCAATCGATCCGCCGCCGGGGTTCGACCGCCAGCTCCTGCCCATCGTGATCGTGCTGCGTGATCTGGCGGCCGCGCTGGGCGCCGTACAGCTGAACCACCTGTCCGCAAACCAACGACAGCAGCAACTGGCCGACCTGGTGCGTGACCAGGCCCTGGCCGACCTGGATGGCATGGAGTGCGCTGACTTTGCCGCTGAGCTACGCCAGGCGTTCTACGATGGGCAGTGCCTGCTGATTTTGGATGGCCTGGACGAGGCGCCGTACGATCTGCGNGCCCTGGTGCGTGAAGCGGTGGCCGCCGTTTCGACGCGCCACCGGCCCAAACGCACCATCGTCACCTGCCGGGTGCGCTCCTACACGGCTGGCCTGACCCTGCCCGGCTTTCAGGAGCACACCCTGGCGCCGTTCGACGAAAGGAAGATTAGCCGTTTTGCTGCCGCCTGGTACAACGCGCAAAAAGAGCCGGGCCGCTTCACCGCCGGCCAGGCCGAGGCGCGGGCCGCCGACCTGGCCGAAAAAGCCCTGGGCGCCGACCTGCGCGAGCTGGCCGAGAACCCGATGCTGCTGACGACGATGGCCATCATCCACCAGAAGGAGATCGGCCTGCCGCGCGAGCGGGTACGGCTGTACAGCCTGGCGGTCGACGTGCTGCTGCGACGCTGGCAGAAGCGCAAGGTGGGTGAGAGTCTGACGCCCTCACCGGAACTCGCGCATTTTCTGGCCGATGACCTGCGCTTGCGCAGGGCCGTCGAGCGCCTGGCCTACGAGGCGCTGCGCGCGAACGTGGCAAGGCGGTCNGACTTGCCACGCGGCGACGTGCTGGCGCTGCTGGAGAAGGCCGACTACCTGGACGGCGCCGGCCTGGCGCACGAGTTTCTCGATTACGTCGACCAGCGCGCCGGGCTGCTGGTCGGACGCGGCGGTGAAGAAGGCAAACCAGCCACCTACAGTTTTCCGCACCGNACCTTTCAAGAGTACCTGGCCGGCGGCTATCTGGTGGGGCTGCGCGGCGTCGACCGGGTCTACTATGCGCACGCGGCCGAAGGGGACTACTTTGGCCTGGCCGCGCGGCTGGGTGCGGAAGAGTTGTGGTTCAACCGGCAAAACCCGATTGGCCTGCTCGACCTGGCCTACCGCCTGTGCCCCGTCCAGGCGCCGCGCTCGACTCAGGACCATCGCGCGTGGCTCTGGTCGGGCTACATGGCTGCCATGGTGGGGCGTGAGGAGGTGGCCCGTGATACCGGCAGCCCCGACGGCGGCGAGGCCTACCTGGGGCGCTTGCTTCCCCGCCTGAAGATGCTTCTGCGCAGCAACCTGACGCCGGTCGAGCGGGCGGACGCTGGTGTCGTGTTATGCCGGCTNGGGGATGACCGGCCAGAGGTGATGACGGTCGAGGGCATGGAGTTTTGTTACGTGCCGGCGGGGCGATTCTGGATGGGGTCGGGTGACGGGGAAGGATACGACGATGAACGACCCCGGCATCCACTCGAGCTGCCAGCCTGCTGGATTGGCCGCTACCCGGTGACGAATGCACAGTTTGCCGAGTTCGTGCAGGCGGGTGGGTATGACGATGCGGCCTACTGGCCAGAAGCCGAAGCGGCCGGTTACTGGCAGGTTGCACAGGGCTACTATAACCAATGGGAAAATGCGCCGCGTCGGGCGTCGGCCGCATTTGGTGAACCGTTCGACCTGCCCAACCACCCGGTGGTGGCGGTGGCNTGGTACGAGGCGCTAGCCTTCAGCCGCTGGCTGAGCGAGAAGGTGGGACGGGAATTTCGCCTGCCGAACGAGCCGGAGTGGGAGAAGGCGNNGCGCGGCGGGGAGGAAGTCCCGACCGAACCGGTGATTCGTGCATTGGGTGAGGGCTTGCTGCCTGGCGAGTTCAGCCGACAGCCCAATCCGGCGCCGCGCCGGGTGTACCCGTGGGAGGATGTCGAAATCACAGTCGAATTGGCCAACTACGCTAAGACCGGCATTGATAGCACATCGGCCGTGGGCTGTTTCCCGGCCGGCGCCAGCCCATACGGCGTCGAGGAGATGGCGGGCAACGTGTGGGAGTGGACACGCAGTTTGTGGGGTGAAGGCTGGGAGGAGTCTGCTTTCGCATATCCATACGATGCGAATGATGGTCGGGAGAAGCTCGACGCCGGGGACGGCGTGCGTCGTGTGTTGCGCGGTGGGTCGTGGGACGACTCCGCGGTCAACGTGCGCTGTGCGTTTCGCGTCCACCCCGGTCCGGGGTCTGGGTCAACGGTCTGGGTTTCCGGCTCGTGGCCCCGGCCTCTGATCTCTGACGCCTCTGAACTCTTTTTACTATGCGCAGCCGAGGCCAGCGGCCTCGTCCATGAAACAAAGCGGGGCCTGGCCGCCGGAGGCGGCCGAAATTTTGAAAAACGGGGTGGATACGATCATGATGAGCCACGTCACCGGTACTTACGCCGACGTTTACGCCTGGCCCAACCTGGTCCTGGCTTACCGCAAAGCCGCGCGGTAAACGCAGTCACCCGCCGGCCGCGGCCTTCGAGTTCCGCCTGGAAGAAAACCTGATACACCTGCACGACGACCTGGCCGGCGGCAACTACCGCCCCGGCCCCTACGTCAACTTCAAGATTCGCGGCCCAAACAGCGCATCATCAGCGCCGCGCCCTTTCGCGACCGGGTCGTGCACCACGCCCTTGTCCAGGTGGGTGAGCAACCACTTCCCTCGCCTGCATCGCCATACCATCACGCCGGCTGCTCGACGCCGCGCTCGACCTGCAGGAGAGCCTGCTCGAGGCCAACAGCCTGCGCGACGACGCGCCGCCAGCGCCTGGCCCTGGCCGATGGGCACCTCTCGAAGGTGCGCCTGTACCTGCGCCTGGCCCATCGCTGGCAGTGGCTCAACGATGGACAGTACGAACACGCCAGCCGTATGATTGCTGAGTTGGGTCGGCTGCTGGGCGGTTGGCAGAAAGTGAGTTGAAACAAGGGCTTGGCTCGTGCCCCGTGCACGAAGAAAAGGGGACCGGCTGGTGCGTCGTGTGTTGCGCGGTGGGTCGTGGAACAACTCCGCGGACAACGTGCGCTGTGCGTATCGCAACCACAACGATCCGAGGAACTGGAACAACAATCTGGGTTTCCGGCTCGTGGCCCACGACCTCCCGTCCGCCTGATGGGGACGCCGGNNTAGACGGCGCCGGTCAAGGCTTGCGCCGCGAGANATGGAGGCCGGTGCAGCTGGTTCCTGGCCGCGCCGACGGGGTAACCCGCTGGCCGGGCGAATAGCGCAACGGGTCTGTGCCCTACCCGGACCACGGCGCCGGGCCGGCACAGACCCAAACGTCGGGACGCGGCCAGCAAGGATACCGACTCTATCTGGCGATCTTGACGTGGGAATACCCGAGCAGTTTACTGCCTGCAGTGGGTAGGGTGATGTCGAATATCGGTTGCCGGTTGTTTCCCGACGGCCCCCAGCCCATACGGCGGCGAGGAGATGGCGGACAGCGGGCGGGAATAGACACGCAGGAGGAGCCGCGATGCACCAGTCTTTCGAGCATGGTTACGCGCTGTTGATCGGCGTGGGCCGTTCGTCCTACGCGGTGGTCCCTGCCGGTGACGGTGCACGACGCGCAGGCCCTGCGCACGACCCTGGCCGACCCGGCGCGGTGCGGCTACCCCGACGATGCCAACCACCTGCGCCTGCTGCACGACGAAGGGGCCACACGCGCACATCCTCGACGGCCTGGCCTGGCTGCGGGAGCGCGCCGCCGCCGACCCCGATGCTACCGCGGTCGTCTACTACCGGGCCACGGCTGGCTCGACGAATCGACCCAACGCTACTACCTGATCCCCCACGACGTCGAGCCGTTCGACCTGGCCGGTTCGACCCTGCCGGCCAGCGACTTCGCGGCCGCCCTGCACACCGTGCCGGCCCGCCGGCTGTTGGTGATCGTCGATAGCTGCCACGCCGAGGGCATGGCGACCGCCAGGACCTGCCCACCCCCAGGCTGCCCAGCGGCTTCTCGGCCACGCCGCTGCCCAAGGGCTGCGCGAAACGCTCAAGCAGGGCGCCGGCCGCGCGGTCTTCACCTCGGCGCGCGGCGCACAGAAGTCGTGGGTGCGCCCCGATGGCACGCTCAGCCTCTACACCTTCCACCTGCTGGAGGCGCTGGCCGGCGCCGGCAACCGGCCGGGCGATACCGTCGTGCGCCTCTCGCACCTGATGAACCACCTCGGCCAGGCGGTGCCGGCCAGTGCACGCCCCTCTGCCAGGCGGAACAGACCCCATTTTTCGACACCGCGACCGAGGACTTCCCGTGGCCCTGCTCGCCGGCGGGCGGGGGCGTCCAAGGAGGGCTGGCCGACCGCGCCGGCGTCCGGCGTCACCTACCAGGCCACGCTGAGCGGCAGCGGCGCGATTGCGCAGGGCCGGGCGCGGCCGCGGGGCGGGAGGGGTGGCGAATGGGGGTAGGGGATGGGGGATAGGGGTTGGGGGATGGGGGATGGGGGTAGGGGTTGGGGGATGGGGGATAGGGATTGGGGGATGGGGGTAGGGGTTGGGGGATGGGGGTAGGGGTTGGGGATTGCTCATTATGCCCGAAGAGCCGGCGAGATGCGGCGTCTGGCGTGAAGTGAGATGACATTTGTACTTCGGACGAACGGGGCGCCTTGCGATTCGTTTGGTTATCTCCATTCATTGTGCTAAAATCGGGGCGTTGTCGGCCCTGTGAACCCTGAATTATGGAGGTATCTCAGTCGTGGATCCGGTTGCCCTACGTCTTGGACCGATCACCATCTACTGGTACGGTCTGCTCATTGTCATCGGCGCCGTCGTCGCCGCGGGGATTTCCTGGGTCGAGGCCAGACGTCGCGGCGAAAACCCCGAACATGTCTGGAACCTGGTCGCCTGGGTTCTGCTGCTCGGCATCATTGGCGCCCGCCTGTACCACGTGATCTCATCGCCGGCCGGNCGGTTTCCCGGCTGGAGCTACTACCGCGCCAACCCGATCGAAATCATCGCCTTTTGGAAGAGCGGCTTCCGCGGGCTGGGCATCTTCGGTGCGCTGCTGGGCGGCGTTCTGGCCATTTTCCTCTACACGCTTCAGCCGCCTGATCTTTTGCGCTGGACCGACATTATCGCCCCGGGCGCTCTGCTGGCGCAGGCGATTGGCCGTTGGGGTAACTACATCAACCAGGAATTGTACGGCCCGCCCACCACCCTGCCCTGGNNGGCATTCAGATCGACGGGCCCACCGCTTTGCTACATCGACCTGAACCGTTACCCAATCGAGACCCGCTTCCACCCGACGTTCCTGTACGAGTCGATCTGGAACCTCATCGGTTTCGGGCTGCTGATGTGGGTGGGCCGACGTTACGCCGATCGCCTGCGCGACGGGGACGTCACCTTCCTCTACCTGATCTATTACGCCGCCGGCCGCCTGTGGATCGAGATTCTGCGCCCCGACGCCTGGCTGATCGGCCCCTTCCCGGCGGCGCAGCTGTTCGCCCTGACCATGCTGATCGTCGGCCTGCTGGGCCTCTACCTGCGCCACCGCACCTGGCAGCCGCCGGAGACGTGGTACCAGCGCACGCACGGCGCCGGCGAGCAGACCGACGCCCACGATCAGCCCGCCGCGGATGCGGTATGAACCGGGTCACGCGCGTCGCGGTCGTCCTGGTCAGCCTGTGCGCCGCGCTCAGCGGCCTGCCGGTCGCGACCTCGGCGCTGGACGCGCGGCCCAACCTGACCGGCGCCGTTCCCCAGGCTGACCTGGCCCAGACGCGGACGACCGGCGGTGAAAACTACTGGCAACCGAACGGGGTGTTGATCAGCGGCGCGGGCGGCGTCTTGGGCACACCCGCCATCACCACCGACGGCGCGGCCGGCGCCATTCTGGCCTGGAGCGACTGCCAGGAGGCGACCGGCTGTGACGTTTTCGCCCAACGCATCTCCGCCGCCGGCCAGGTGCAGTGGGCGGCCAATGGCGTCGCCCTGAGCCACGCGCCCGGCGACCAGGTCGACCCGCTGATCGTCAGCGATGGCGTGGGCGGCGCGCTGGTGGCCTGGACCGATGATCGCAGTGGGGCCGACGCCGCGGTATTCGCCCAGCATGTGACGATGGCGGGCAGCGTGTTGTGGGCCAGCGGTGGTTTGACCGTCACCGCCGGGGTGGGCGACCGGGTGCTGGGCGCCCTGGTAGCCGACGGCGCCGGCGGCGCATTCGTGCTGTGGGAACAGGCCAGGGCCAACGACGCCGTGGATACCGACCTCTTTGCCCAGCGCCTGGCCGGCGACGGCGCGGTATTGGTCGATGCCGGTGACGGTCACCGCGGCCGCGGGCGAACAGTACGGCCCGCAGGCCGCGGCCGACGGCAGCGGCGGGGTGATCGTGACCTGGGGCGACCTGCGCCAGCCGTCGGCCCCCAACGTGTACGCCCAGCGCATCACGGCCAACGGCGTTGCCCTGTGGGCCACGGACGGCGTACCCGTCAGCGTCGATTCCGGCCGGCAGAGCCCGCCGGCCCGGCTGGCGGCCGATGGCGCGGGCGGCGCGTGGGTGGTGTGGCAGGACTTTCGCCTGTACGCGCCGCGCAGCGACGTCTACATGCAGCGCCTCTCTGCGACCGGCCAACGGGAGTGGGACGACGACCGCGCCATCGTGGCCGACCCCAACCTCGACGCGGCGGCCACGGCGCTCTTGAGCGACGGCAGCGGGGGCGTCATCGTCCTGGCCAAAACGACGTCTGGGGTCACGCTGGACGCGGACGTCTTGGCCCAGCGGGTGGGCCGAATGGGCAGCCGCTGTGGGGCAGTACGCCCCTGAACCTGACCCCTGGTCGGGCCGTCAACTGGACGCCGTCGGTGTGGCGGATGGCCTGGGCGGCGCACGTGGCCTGGACCGACCTGGGTTCGGATATCGATGTCTGGGCGCAGCACCTGGGCGCCGATGGCAGTCTGTGGTGGGCGGGCCATGGCGTGGCGGTGGCGACCAGCACGGGCGACCAGAAGAACCTGGCCGCGGTGAGCGACGGCCAGTTCGGGCTGATCGTGGGCTGGCAGGACAACCGCAACGACCCTGACAGCTTCGACCTGTACGCTCAACGCGTGGGGACCACACCTACCGCCAGGCCCTGCCGTTGATCCGGTTCTGACGCCCCGGCTTCAGAACCGGGCAAAGATGCCAGCTTTCTGAAAGTTGGCATCTTTCCAGTTGACTTACGAGAGATCGAATTGTGCGGAGGAAAGCATGAAGATCGCCATTGGCAGCGATGAGAAGACCGGCCTGACCGATTACGTGGCGGCGGAGGTGCAGCGCCGCGGGCACACCGCCGTGCTCATGCGAGAGATCGAATTGTGCGGAGGAAAGCATGAAGATCGCCATTGGCAGCGATGAGAAGACCGGCCTGACCGATTACGTGGCGGCGGAGGTGCAGCGCCGCGGGCACACCGCCGTGCTCATGCGAGAGATCGAATTGTGCGGAGGAAAGCATGAAGATCGCCATTGGCAGCGATGAGAAGACCGGCCTGACCGATTACGTGGCGGCGGAGGTGCAGCGCCGCGGGCACACCGTCGTGCTCATGCGAGAGATCGAATTGTGCGGAGGAAAGCATGAAGATCGCCATTGGCAGCGATGAGAAGACCGGCCTGACCGATTACGTGGCGGCGGAGGTGCAGCGCCGCGGGCACACCGTCGTGCTCATGGGCCCGCTGGCCGAGGGCGACCCGGACAGCGATTGGCCCGTGGTCAGCAGTCGGGTGGCGGCCGCCGTGGCGCAGGGCGCGGCCGACCAGGGCATCGTCTTCTGCTGGACCGGCACCGGCGCCAGCATCGCGGCCAACAAGGTTCCCGGCGTTCGCGCCGCCCTGGTGCACGACGCCGAAACCNNGCGCGGCGCCCGCATCTGGAATCACGCCAATGTCCTGGCCCTCAGCCTGCGCGCCACCTCAGATGCGGTCGCCCGTGAAATCCTCGACGCCTGGTTCAGCACCCCCATCGACGAAGGTGAGGCCCAAAGCCCCTGGAACCTCACCCAAATCGCCCGCCTCACCGCGCTCGAACAGCACGCTCAATAACCCCTCCCCGCGGTAAGCCGCCAAATCCATCACCCCGCCGGCCGAGCACGCAACATCCCCAACCCCCAACCCCAACCCCTAACCCCCAACCCCACCCCCACCCCCACCCTCACTCCACTTCGGCCAGCAGCTCTCCCAATCCCACGATCTGGCCTACGTTCACCGCGGCTGCGTGACGCGACCCGGCCGGGGGCGCACCTCGTTCTCCATCTTCATCGCTTCCAGAATCATGACCGGCTGCCCGCTCTGCACCTTGTCACCCACGGCCACCAGCAGGCGGGTGATGACGCCAGGGATCGGCGCCTTGATGCGCGTGTCGCCGCTGACCGGGCGTGTGACGTTGGACTCCAGGTCTTGCGCCGTCACCTGGTACAGGCGACCGATGCCCTCGATCCAGCGCAAGTCGCGGTCCAGCACCACTTCGTACGAGCGGTTGCCCACCAGGATCCAGTCCAGGCTTTCGGGATTGCTCAAGCTGCGCACGGTGACGGGGTACAGTTGCCCATCGACTTCGGCGACGAAACCGGTATCTGACAGTGGGTTGATCTTCAGGTCGATGGCGTACGTCCGCCCGCCAATGGTTACGCCGACTTTATGCATGGCTGTTGTTCTCCTTGTCCGTTGTGGCAGATCATCGCATTGGCGTTGGGACTAGCTGGGCAGCCGCCGGCTGCCGCGATGCCAGCCCGACTGCAGGCGTTCCGGCGTCACCGGTCGCACGACCAGGTTGCGCGTCGCGTAGGCCACGGCGACCGCGATGGCCATGTCGCGCAGCTCCACCTCGTTCAGCCGGGTTGGTACAGCGGGTGCTCGAGAAANATCGGTCGTGCAACCGCCGGCAATGAATTCGGGGTCTTGCAGCACGCGCTGGTAGAGCGGCAGGGTTGTGCGCANCCCGCGGATGGTGAACTCTTGCAGGGCGCGCTGCATCCGCTCGATACACTCNNGGCGCGTTTCGCCCCACACGATCAGCTTGGCCAGGATTGGGTCGTAGCCCACGGGGATGTCACAGCCGGCGTAGGCGTAGGTGTCGACGCGTACGTTGGGTCCGCCGGGGATGCGGAAACGGTCGAGCCGCCCCGGGCTGGGCATGAAGTGGTTCCAGGGGTCCTCGGCGTTGATGCGGCACTGCATGGCGCAGCCGTGGATCTGCACCTGATCCTGGCGCAGCGAGANGGGTCTCCCGGCCGCGATGCGGATCTGCTCGCGCACGATGTCGACCTGGGTGACCTTTTCGGCCACGGGGTGTTCNNGGCGGATACGCGCCTTGACCTCGGTGAAGTAAAAACGCCCGGCCTGATCGACGACGAACTCCACGCTGCCCGCGCTGCGGAACTGGAACAGCCGGGCAANTGTCGGCCCCATCTGCCAGAGCGCGTGCTGCTCGGGCGTCAGGCCGAACACCGGCGCCTCGGCAATCAGCTTCTGGCTGTGACGTTGAATCGAGCCGTCACGGTCGCCCAGGTGAATCAGGTTGCCGGCGTGATCGCCCAGGATCTGTACCTCGATCTGGCGGGCGGGCACAATGGCCTGCTCCAGGTAGACGCGGTCATCGCCGTACACCGCCTTGGCCTCGGCCTGCGCCTGGCGAATGGCGTGTTCCAGTTTGTTGGCCTCGGTGACGAAACGCGCCGCCACGGNCCGCCGCGCGGCTTTGATGATGATGGGGTAACCGAGCGCCTCGGCNNCTGCGCGGGCGGCGTCGATGTCGGCCGGGCCGTAGGACTGCGGCAGGTAGCGCGGCGTGGGGAACCCGGCCGCCCGGACGCGATCGAGCGCNNCGATGCTGTCGCGCGTCGCCGCGACGACATCGCTCGGCGGGCCGATGAAGACGATGCCGGCCGCCTCGCAGGCGCGCACGAATTCGTGCTCTTCGGCCAGGAAGCCGTAGCCGGGGTGGATGGCCTCGGCGCCCGATTCGAGCGCGATCTTGAGCACCTGCTCCGAGTCCATGTACCCCAGGCTCGACGTCAGGCGCACCGCCTCACTGGCCAGGCGCACGTGCAGCGAGCCGATGTCGCTGCCCTCGTAGAGGGCGACAGTTTCGATCCCAAGGTCGCGGCAGGCGCGAATGACGCGTACGGCAATCTCGCCGCGGTTGGCAATGAGAATCTTTTTGAACATTCCCAGCTCCTTTGGGGCTGTTGGCCAGGTGAGTCCGGCCGCCATCGCTGGGCCGACCGGCCCGGCCAACAGTCTACATCGGCGATACGCCGTGCTTCTTGGGCACGTGGCGTTCCTGTTTGGACAGCTTCACTTCGAGGGAGCGCACCAGGATGCGACGCGTGTCGCGCGGCTCGATGACATCATCGATCATGCCACGNNCCGCCGCCACGTAGGGGTTGTTGAACTTCTCTTCGTACATCGCCACCAATTCCTGGCGCTTGGCCTCGGGGTCGGGCGCGTNTTTCACGTCGTTGCGGAAGAGGATGTTGACCGCGCCGTCGGCCCCCATGACCGCGATCTCGGCGTTGGGCCAGGCGTAGAGCAGGTCGCCGCGCAGGCCCTTGCTGCTCATCACGCAGTACGCGCCGCCGTAACTCTTGCGCAGGATCACCATCAGTTTGGGCACGGTGGCCTCGCTGTAGGCGTAGATCATGCGTGCGCCGTTGCGGATGATGCCGCCATACTCCTGGTGCGTGCCGGGCAGGAAACCGGGGACGTCCTGCAGGGTGATGACCGGGACGTTGTACGCGCCACACAGCCGGATGAAGCGCGCAGCCTTGATCGAAGCCTTGATGTCGATCGTGCCGGCCAGCACGTCGGGCTGGTTGGCCACGATGCCGACCACCCAACCGTTGAGGCGGGCGAAACCGACGACCATGTTCTGTGCCCACAGCTCGTGCACCTCCAGGAAACGGCCATCGTCGAAGATGCTGGCAATCACCTGGCGCACGTCGTAGCCCTTGTGCGGGTCGACCGGCACGACCTGCTCCAGCTCAGGGCAGAGCCGGTTGGGGTCGTCCACCGGCGGCATGTACGGCGGGTCGTTCTGGTTGTTGGACGGCAGGTACGACAGCAGGTCGCGCACCTTTGNCAGGCACTCCCGGTCGTCACGGGCCAGGAAATGGCTGACGCCGCTCTCCTGACTGTGGATCAGACCGCCGCCCAGTTCCTCGAACGAGACATCTTCGTTCATCACCGCGCACGACGTCGGCCCGGTGATGAACATGTAACTGTTTTCGGTCATGAAGATGAAGTCGGTCAGCGCCGGCGAATAGACCGCCGCCGGCGCAGGCCNCATGATGACCGAGATCTGTGGAATCACGCCCGAGGCTTCGCAGTTGGCGTTGAAGATGCGCGTAGCCCCCAGGCTGTCCACGCCCTCCTGGATGCGNNCGCCGCCGGAATCGTTGATGGCGATGAAGGGGCAGCCATCGCGCAGGGCCATGTCCATGACCTTGACGATCTTGTTGGCGTGCATCTCACCCAGCGAACCGCCCATCACCGCGGCATTCTGCGACGCGGCGTACGCGTGCCGGCCGTTGATCAGACCAAAACCGGTGATCACGCCGTCGCCAANACGCGAGGCGCGGCCGTCCAGGTAGGTCTCACTGCGCGGCAGCATCAGGGTATCGATCTCGGTGAAGGTGTTGGGGTCGAACAGGATGTCGATACGTTCACGGGCGGTCAACCGCCCTTTGGCGTGTTGTCGCTCGTCCTCTTTGGCCGAGCCGGCCGCGATCGTTTTGCGTTCACGAAGTTTACGAATATAGGATTCCACAGCAGATCAACCTCCAGGTATGACGTTGTCTCCGAACAGGCTCATCGGGAACTACACACAGGCGCCGTATGGCCCGGCATTCACACCGCCCCGACGCCCAGGCGGTCTTCACAGTGGGGTCGGCTCCCGTCCCGGCCCCCATCAGTGACGATCGTCAGCACATACGCCCCCACGTGCGCCACCAGCCCGGCAGGACGCGGTCGGGCGGGGTTTCATCGCCCACCGCGTAGGGCCGGTAGGTCACAGCCAACGGCTGCCAGCGCGTGGGGTCGGGCAGCGTCGAGGCCATCCGACACTCCACCCGGCGGGTGTCGACCGTCAGGCCCAGGTGCAGCGCTTTGAGCGCCGCCTCTTTGGCGCTCCAGATCGCGGTCACCAACGTATCGTACTGCCCCGCGGCCGCGTCCGCGGCTGGTCGATCTCTACCGCCGTGAAGTAGTCGGTCACAAAACGGCGGATGCGCGGCCGGATGCGCTCGATGTCCGCCCCGACCGGGGGCGGCCCAGCGGTGGGGGCCGGCCAGGCCCGCGCCGGCGGCCACGACCCGCAGCGCACAACGCCAACTCCTCGCAGTGGCTGATCGACAGCGACACGCTCCCCGCCGTCAGCCCTGACGCGGCCGCGGCGGCTGGACCCAGCACAACGGCCGGTACGCCGTCGTCGTCGTTCACGATCTCGATGGCTGCCAGCTCGACGTCCACAGCCGTCGTTCGCTCGACATAACGTCGAACCAACTGTTTGGCCGTCCAGCGTCCCAGCAGCCAGTCGTGCCGACGCTTGGGGTGCGCAGACCGGCCAGGCGCAACGCCTCCTGCGGGCCCAGCAGCCCCGGCGGTACACGCCCATGCGCCAGATCGATGTGGTCGGCGGTCGACTGAACAAGCCACAGGATCATACCAGGCACAACCAACGGCGACTGTCAGCCGCACTCCGCCGGCGCACACCCCGCAAAGAGGGCGTGCGCCGGCGCCGTCGCGGCTGACAGCCGCCTTCCAACTAGAGAATGGCCCGCAGCGGCCGGACCAGCCCGTCGTCGACGCTGCCGGGCAGCCGCACCGTGCGGTAGCCGTGCAGCTGCACGTAGACGTTGCCGCTCTCGTCGACCACCGTGGCGTCGAACGAGTCGCCGCCGTCGATCGGGGTCACCAGGGCCAGCAGACGCTGACCGCCGGCGCTCTCAGGCTGGCGGTAGGTCGTCACCGAACCGATGGCGGTTGGCAGGGCCATCACACCGGTACTGGCCATTTCCCAGATGCCCGCGGTCTGGAAGCAGAACTCGATTAGCCGCGNGGCCATGAGGGTCTCGGCTTCGGCCGGTGAGGTGTTCGGCGGCAGACCATGCGCCATGAGTCCAACGACCCGCCCATCGGCCATGTAGACTTGATCCAGGACCTGGTAGGCCGGGCCGTGGAAGTAGATCTTGTAGATGTCGGCGGCGTGCACCGTCGCGCCGGCGGGCGTCCGCTCGGCCTCGCTCAGCGTCACCGTCTCGGCTGCGGGCGGCGCCGCGGTCAGGACCACCTCGGCGACGAAGTGCTCCTTGACCTGCGGTGGCAGCCCCGGCTTGGGCGGCATGGTCACCGACGAGAGCACGGCGTGGGCTACGAGTTCACCCGCCTCGTTTGGTCCGATCACCGCTTGCAGATAGAGCGTACGCGGCTGGTGGCGGTAGAACTTGAACGGCGCCAGGAACTGCTCGCCGCGGATCGCCGCCACGTGGTGGCCGGGGGCGAACAGCGTCGCCAGTTCGGCAAAACTCTCCGTGCCCATCACGCCGGGCAGCACCGGCACCCCGTCGATCTGGTGGTCGTAGAGGAACGGCTGCTGCGTTGGGTCGAGGGTCGTTTCGACCTCGGCCCCACCGTAGAGCTGCACCGACTTGACCTCGCCGATCATGGGCAGTGGGCGCTCACGGCTGGCCAGCCAGGCCTTGACCTTGTCGGTGTCCAGGCCGCCGGTCGGGTCCCACTCGCTCATCAGCGCACCCAGACGCTGGCCCACGACGATCTCGCCGCGGAAGGCGCTATAGGTCAACTCCCGACGAATCGTCGGTACGCCCACTTCGGGCGGCAGCATGTCGATGCCCAGCATCTCCATGATCTTGGGTACCGAGCCGCGGGTGGCCATACCGATGCTGCCCCAGGCGGTCCAGTCCAGGGCGATGCCGCGGGTGTTGGGCCGCCAGCTGCGCATGCTGCTGCTGATCTTGCACAGCAGGTCGTTGGCCGCGCTGTAGTCGCTCTGCGCGGCGTTGCCGAAGCGGCCGGCCACCGAACTGAACGACACCGTCGCGCCGATCGGCATGCCGCGTGCGCTGCGCAGCAGGTTGAAGAAGCCGTCGGCCTTGACGTCGTAGACGAGCGCGAACTGGTTNNGGGCTTCTTTCTCCGGCAACGGCCGGTCGATGAGCAGACCGCCGGCGTGCAGGATGACGTCGATGCGCCCGTAGCNGGCCCGCACGTCGTCGATGACTGCCTTGACCGAGGCTTCGTCGAGCAGGTTGATGGCGTGGTAGTGCACGGTGCCGCCCGCAGCCTCGACCGCCTCGATGGCCCGTAGCGCCGCTTCGCTGCGCTCGATGCCCATGATCTGGCGGTCGATCTGCACCGGGGTCGGCTTCTCGCCGGCGGCNNCCCGCTCGATGAGCGTCCGTTTCAGCGCGTCCTTGTCGCGACGGAACAGGGCAATGTCGGCATCGTCACGTACCGGCGCCGGGACGACGTCCAGCAGGTAGAAGATACCCCCGCTGGCGACGGCCAGATCGGTCGTGATGGCGCTGGTGATGCCGCCCGCGGCGCCGGTCACGACGAAGACGGTCTCGGCGTTGAGCGACAGCCCTGCCGTGCCGTCNNACGCCGGCAGCACCTGCATGCTGATGGCGTAACGCAGCCCGTCCTTGTAGCCGATTTCGACCGCGCCGGGGTCGGCCAGCGTCTCGGCGATCAGCGCCTCGGCCGGTTCGACCGTCTTGCGGCCCGGCTCGAAGTCGACCGCCTTGACCAGCACCTGGTCACGCTCACGTTTGAAGGCCTTGCTGAAGCCGACGACGCCGCCGCCCAACGGGGCATGAGCGCCGTCGGGGCCGTAGCCGTGCAGGCCGCCCAGACGGACGCCGGCAATCAGGAAGTTGTTGGGCCCGCTGACGCTGTCGAAGANGGCGCGCATCGTCGTGTACAGGTTCTTGGTGCGGATGCGGTTGGCCTCACGCCAGGTCGCCAGGTCCATTTCCTCGATGCCCGGTTCGACGTCGAGGGCGGGCAGCCAGTAGACGCCCTGGATGGGGCCGGCGGCCAGCCAGGCCTTGAGCTGCGTTTCGAGCGCGTCGGTGTCGGGCGCTTCCTCGATGACCAGCGTGGTGACGCCGCGCTTGTTCAGGCGGCCCACCAGCGCCTTGCCCACGCCGCCGCGGTCCATGACCACGACGACGCGGCTGCTGTCGTCCAGGGTGACGCCGGTGGCCTTGCAGAACTCAAGCGTGGGGCGCAGCACCGGCACAACGACGCGGCGCGGCGCCTTCTCGGACTCCTCGAGGCTGCCGAACGTCTTGACCTCGACCTTCGGTTTGGGCGGGGCGGTCGCGACCGTCGGGGCCGGCGCGGCCGCGGGGCGGGCGCNTGCACCTGCCGCCAGGTCGGGCCGGTTGTCACGCACGAAGCCGATGACGCTGGCCAGGGTCGGGTAGTCGCGCAGCTTGAGGTCGTCGCGCCGTGGGATGTCGAAGGCTTCACGGATGGCGGCGAAGGTCTCGGCCTGCTTGACGGTATCGATGCCCAGGTCGGCCTCCATGTCCAGGTCGAGGTCGAGCATATCCTCGGGGTAGCCGGTGCGGTCGGCGACGATCGCCAGCACCTTGCCGGTGACGACGTCTTCGCCGGGCGCGGCCGGGACCGCTGGCGCTGGCGCCGCCGCGGGCGGGGGNNCCGCCGTGGCCGCCAGGTCGGGCCGGTTGTCACGCACGAAGCCGATGACGCTGGCCAGGGTCGGGTAGTCACGCAGCTTGAGATCGTCGCGCCGCGGGATGTCGAAGGCTTCACGGATGGCGGCGAAGGTCTCGGCCTGTTTGACGGTATCGATGCCCAGGTCGGCCTCCATGTCCAGGTCGAGGTCGAGCATATCCTCGGGGTAGCCGGTGCGATCGGCGACGATGGCCAGCACCTTGCCGGTCACCGGGTCTTCGCCGGGTGCGGCCGGGCCGCGGGCGCCGGGGCTGCAACCGGGGCGGGGGCGGGCGCCGCNTGTGACCGCCAGGTCGGGCCGGTTGTCACGCACGAAGCCGATGACGCTGGCCAGGGTCGGGTAGTCACGCAGCTTGAGGTCGTCGCGCCGCGNGATGTCGAAGGCCTCGCGGATCGCGGCGAAGGTCTCGGCCTGTTTGACGGTGTCGATGCCCAGGTCGGCCTCCATGTCGAGGTCGAGGTCGAGCATGTCCTCGGGGTAGCCAGTGCGGTCGGCGACGATGGCCAACACCCGGCCTGTGACGGCGTCCGCGTCNNGGGCGCGGTCGGGGCCGCGGGCGCCGGGGCCGCGACCGGGGTGGGGGCGGGCGGCGGCGGCGGCGGCGCGCCGGTATCGCGGCGCNNTGGCCAGATCGGGTCGGTTCTGGCGCACGTAGTCGATGACGTTGCCCAGGGTCGGGTAGTCACGCAGACGCAGGTCGTCGCGTCGTGGGATGTCGAAGGCCTCACGAATCGCGGCGAAGGTTTCGGCCTGTTTGACGGTGTCGATGCCCAGGTCGGCCTCCATATCGAGGTCGAGGTCGAGCATGTCCTGTGGGTAGCCGGTCTTGTCAGCCACGATGGCCAGCACCTGGTTGATGACCACATCGCCCGCCGGCGTTGCGGCCGGCGCGACTGGCGCGGCCGGGGCCGCGACTGGGACCGGCGTGGGTGGGACGGCCACCACCGCCAGATCGGGCCGGTTCTTGCGCACGTAGTCGATGACATTGCCCAGGGTTGGGTAGTCGCGCAGCTTCATGTCGTCCTGGCGTGCAATCTCGAAGGCTTCACGGATGGCGGCGAAGGTCTCGGCCTGTTTGACGGTGTCGATGCCCAGGTCGGCCTCCATGTCCAGGTCGGGGTCGAGCATGTCGCTGGGGTAGCCGGTCTTTTCGGCCACGATCTCCAGAACACGCGCCGCCACGGTATCCTTGGCCGGGGATGCGCTGGGCGCCGGGGTTGGCGCTGGCGTCGGCGCGGCAACCGGGGCCGGCGCGGCGATCGGGGCCGCGACCAGGTCCGGCCGGTTCTGACGCACGTAGTTGACCACGTGGCCCAGGGTCGGGTAATCGCGCAGCTTGAGGTCGTCCTGCCGCGGGATATCGAAGGCCTCGCGAATGGCGGCGAAGGTCTCGGCCTGTTTGACGGTGTCGATGCCCAGGTCGGCCTCCATGTCCAACTCCAGGTCGAGCATGTCGCTGGGGTAGCCGGTCGTTGCGGCCACCAGCCCATCACCTGGCTGATCACGGGGTCAACCGCCGGCGCGGCGGGCGCAGCTGGAACCGCGGGCGGCGCGGCCGGCGCGGCTGGGGTCGCGGGCGGCGCAACGGTGGCCGGCGCAACCGCGACCGGCGCCGGGGCTGGTGCAACTGGGGCCGCGGGCGGCGCAGTGGGTGCGGTCGCGGGCGGCCACGGGGACTGCCACAACCGGCGGCGCCGCGACCGGGCGCCCGTCACCCGGCGTAACCATCGGCAGGGGATGGGTCACGGTGGCGGCATCGGCCGGTCCAGGGGCGATCGCCCGCTGGGTTGGGCCGAAGCCATAACGCCACAGGCTGCCGGCCGGCTTACGCTGCGGCGCATGGGTGCTCACCACACGCAGGTTGCGCTTCACCACTTCGATCTGCGCGTCGTCGTAGCCGCTGATATCATCGAGCCAGCGGTGGTACAGCGGTTTGTTGTCGATACGGTCGAGGGCGCCGGGGATACGCCGCAGGAAGGTCATGGCCACCTGTGAGCCAAAACCGGCCGCCAGGTGAATGGCGTACTGCACCGGGTAGCGACNCCCACGGCTCAGCGTCAACATGCCAAGTTCCGNGTCGACTTCCTTGAAGTTGGGCACCGGCGGCACGATGCCGTGCTCCAGAATCTTGACGGCAATCACGTCCTCGACGCCGACGCCCATCGGGTGGCCGGTGAAGCCCTTGGTGTTGGACATCACGATCTCACTGGCCGCGTCGCCGAAGGTGTGGCGCAGGGCCATGACCTCGGCCGAGGCGCTGCCGCCGCGCGGGGTGTAGGTTTCGTGTGAGACGAAGACGGTTTGTGCGGCAACCGCCCGCCGGTCGATGCCATAGCGGCGTTCCGCGGCGGTCACCAGGTTATTCATGACCAGCGAGATGTGCTCGACGTCGAGGCGGGTGGCGTGGAAGGCGCTGTTGCTGGTTTCGGNGAGCAGCTCGACGATGCCGCGCATCCCGCGCTCACGCGNCGCGTCCTCGCTCTCCACGACCAGGGCGCAGGCGCCCATGCCCAGGAGCATTCCGTGGCGGCGGCGGTCGAAGGGCAGGGCTGCTTCTTCGACCTTGTCGTCGGTGGCGGCCGCGCCGGTGGCCAGGAAGCCAGCACCGACCCATTCGAGCAGGTGATCGCTGGTGACGTCATCGGCGCCCACGACGATCACGCGGCGGCAGCGGCCGGTGCGAATCCAGTCTTCAGCGATGGCGATCCCCTGGGCCGTGCTGGCGCAGGCGGCATTGACTTGCGTATTGGGGCCGCGNNCGCCGACGTACTCGGCAAACTGGCTGTGGCCCATGGCCAGAATACGGAAGAGGAAACGCCGGTCGAAGCTGTACGGCTCACGGGTCAGAGTCTCGCGCGNCTCAGTGATGCGGCGGTCGATCTCCAGTTGGACGACCGGTTCGTTGGCGTAGCGCCGCAGGTCTTCCAACATCTCCAGGCTGTGCTTGCGGTCCTGCCAGATGAAGTAACGTTCGAACTCGTCGGCCATGCGATCGCCGCCGGGGAACGCNNTGGCGAAGACAACACCCGTTTCGTCACGCAGCGCTTCGGGCAGCAGCCAGCGGTCGGGCAGATGTTTGCCGGTACTGGTGGGGCGCCAGGTCTGCACCAGCGGGATGCCAGCCTCGCGCAGGGCATCGAGGCCAGCCGCCATCGCGAGCTGCGTCGTGATGTCGAGGGCTTCCACCAGTTTTTCAGGCACGCCGTACTCTTCGCTCAGGTCGAAGGGGCCGCTGCGGGCGGCCAGTTTGATGACGTCGGCCGAATCGGTGATGGTCTCGAAACTGCCGCTGCCGTCAGCCGCCTTGACGACGCGGGTGACGTGCTTTTCGGCAATCGCACGGCGGAAACGTTCGGGGATCAGGTCGACGAACTGCTCGCCGCGCAGAATACGCATGGCATTGTCGGGGTCCATCAGCCGTTTATCGCGGCCCGGCAGACCGAGGCCGGTGCCGGTGACGATGATGGAACCCTGGGGTGGATCGTTGCGGTCGTAGGCGCGAGACGCGGCGGCGGGGCCGGCCGCGGTCGCGATCTGTTGCAGCATCTGGGCGAACATCTGACCCATAGCGGCAAAGGATGGGTTGGCAAGAGATGTGGTACCTGACATAAGTACTTCCTGTTCGCGCGGAGGCGGTTGGCTGGGGGCCGGCTGAACCGCCGCAGGTTGGCTGACCGCCGCCGGCGCCGGCGACGGGGCCGCCGGTGCTGGCACGGCCACGGCCGGCTGGGAGACGATGGCCGGCTCGGCCGGACGGCGGCCGTTGCCCAGCCCATAGCCGGCCGCGTAGAGACCGCACAGCGCCTGATTGAAACTGGCGATCTCGCCGGTCTTGGGATGGTTGGTAAACAGGGAGACGACGTCAGGCTTGCTGCCCAGGACGTCATCGACGAAGCCCTTGAGCGCCTTCTTCGCACCCACTTCCACGAAGGTGCGCACGCCGGCCGCGTACAGCGTCTCCAGACCCTTCACCCACTGCACGGGCGAGGCGATCTGCAGTTCCAGCAGATCCTTGATGCCTTCGACGTCGTTGGGGTAGAAGTCGCCGCGCACGTTGCCCACCAACGGCAGGTGCGGTGGTGTGATGTGCAGGCGGTTCAAGACCTGGCGCAGCGGCGCNNTGGCCGGCGCGACGATCTGGGTATGGAAGGCGTGGCTCACCGGCAGGCGAATGGCCTGGTAGCCGGCCTGCTGGAAGATGGCGATGGCCTTTTCGACCGCCGCGCTGGCGCCGCCGATAACGCACTNGGTTGGGCTGTTGATGTTGGCCATGACGACGTAGCCGTCGATGCTTTCGACGGTGCGTTTGATTACCTCGTACGGCGCCATGACCGCCGCCATCCAGCCCTTGTCGGCGACCTCCACCTTGGCCATCTCGGCGCCACGTGCGGCTGAGGCCTCCAGCGCATCGGCGAAGGGCATGATGCCGGCGGCAATCAGCGCCGCGTATTCGCCGAGGGAGTGGCCCATGACCATGTCGGGGTGCATGCCGTACTCGCCGAGCAGCATGAAAATGGCGGTATCGATGGTCAACATCGCCGGCTGCGTGATTTCGGTCTGCATCAGGCCGCCNNGGCGTTTCATGGCGTTGGCATCACTTTGATCGATGAAGATGAAGTCGGTCAACGGTTTGCCCAGGATCGGCTTCATGACCCGGTTGGCTTCGACGAAGACGTCGGCCACCTGTTGATCGACCGCGGCCAGCTGTCGGCCCATGTTGAGGTACTGGCTGCCCTGGCCGGGGAAGAGGAAGGCGACCTTGCCCGGCTTGGGTCCACTGCCGCGGAAGACGCCCTGGGCCTGCAAAGGACGCCACGCTTGAACGGTATCGAAGCCCAGCGCCTTACGCGCCCGGCTGAGGCGGTCCAGCAGCTCTTCCGGATTACCAAAGTCGACCACCAGGCGTTCCGGCGCGGTCAGGTCAGCGACCGGCGGCGGCCCCACGGGCGGCGTCCAACCGCCTTCGATGCGNNCGACGGCGGCATCGAGCTTGTCCTTCAGCTCGAACGGCGTGTTGGCGCTGAGCGTGAGGATGCCGCGCAACGGCGGTTTCTGGCTGGGCTGTGGCGGGCTGGGCGGTGACTGGGGCACATCCACGCCGGTGTACTGTGGCCGGCTGCTGGTCAGCATGCCCGGCACGTGCTCTTCGAGCACGACGTGGAAGTTCGTACCACCGAAGCCGTAGGCGCTGACGCCCATACGGCGTGGGGTGCTGGACGGCCGCTTCCACTCCTGAAGGTTGTGGTTGATGTAGAAGGGCGTGTTGGCGAAGTGGATGTTCGGGTTGGGTTNTTCCGCGTTCAGCGTGGGCGGCAGTACCTTGTCGTACACCGACATCACCGCCTTGAGCAGCCCGGCAGCGCCGGCGCCCGCCTTGAGGTGGCCGATGTTGCTCTTCGCTGAACCCAGGGCAATGGTGCCACGCAGCGCCGCNNCGAAGATCTTGGACAGCGATTCGACTTCGACCACGTCACCCACCTTGGTGCTGGTTCCGTGCGCCTCGATCAGGGTGGCAGTGGCGGGGTCGAGACCGGCGTTCTCCCAGGCCCGTTCGGTGGCCAGAATCTGGCCGATCGGGTTGGNGGCCGTGATGCCCTTGCCCTTACCGTCACTGGCGCCGCCGATCCCACGGATGACCGCGTAAATCTTGTCGCCGTCACGTTCGGCATCGGCCAGGCGTCTGAGCAGGAAGAGGGCCGCGCCTTCGCCCATGACGAAGCCGTCGGCGCCGTCGCCAAAGGGCCGGCTGCCGGTGGCGCTCAGGGCGCCAATTTTGCAGAACTTAACGAAAGTGCTGGGGCNCATGTTGCGGTCGACGCCGCCCGTCAGCACGGCATCGCAGCGGTGGTTCATCAGGTTGGCGATGGCCGCTTCGATGGCGGCAAAACTGGACGCACAGGCGGCGTCGGTGATGAAGCTNNCGCCCCGCAGGTTGAAGACGTTAGCGATGCGCCCGGCGACGATGTTGGGCGGCTCGCCAGGCATGCTGTCTTCGGTAATGTCGGGGATGTGCTCGTTGAGCCGCTCGCGCCATTCGGCCAGAATCGTCCGCGTATGTCGTGGGGNCAGGCGGCGGAACTCGCCAGCCTCGGCCAGCGTGCGCAAATTCGGGANAAAGATGCGCAGGCCGGTGATGTAGTGCAGTTCACCGCCCATCGCAGTGCCAACGATGACGCCCGTGCGCTCGGTATCGAGTGGCCGCTTGGGGTAGCCGTAATCAGCCAGGACCTCCGCGGCAATCGCCGTCGCCCACTGCTGGCCTTCGTCCATGGCGCCCGCCACNNGCGGGGGTATGCGGAAGGTCTTCCAGTCGAACTCGAAGTCGCGCACCCAACNCCCGATTTTGGTGTAGGTCTTGTCCGGTACGGAGGGGTCGGGATCGTAGTAGTCGGCAACGCTCCAGCGGCCCGGTGGCACGTCGGTGATGCTGTAGCGTTTGGTGCGGATATTGTTCCAATAGGTGGCGGCGTTCAGGGCATCGGGAAAGATCGCGCCCACACCCACCACGGCAACCGCCCGGTCGGCAGTATCGCTCATAGTTTGGTCTCCTTTCGCTGGTTGGCGGGCGGTGGTGGCTGGCGCAGTTGACCATCCACCACCGCGGCGCGTACTACTCGGCCGGGAAGGCAGCGTTGAGCCTGGCCGCCACCAGATCCATATCTTCGATCAGGCCGGTCTGCGCCTGGTAAATGGCCGGCAGGTTCAGGGAGCCGGCGAGGTTGGGGTCGGTCTGCCCGGCCCCCATGGCCCAACGCAGGCCTTCGGCGCCCACCTTGAGCGCGGCCTCGCGGGCATGGATACGCGCCATGGCCTGGCGTGTCGGCACGTCGAGCGCAATGGCCCGTGTGGGGTGACTGACCACACGCTCGGCGAAGATCGCGGCCGTCTCGGCGTACGCGATCGNCTCACCCAGGCGGAACAGCACATGCTGGTTGCGTGTCAGGCGGTCGACACGGCAGCGCTCCAGCACGACGGCCAGGGCGCGCAGCGCGAGGGCGGCGGCGCCGGCGCCGTTGTTCGGCTCGCTGCGCTGGAGTTTTTCCAGACGGGCCGCCCAATCGTTGTAGTAGGCGCCGCGTGTCTTGAGGTGCAGCTGCCAGCGGTCGCGGGCGATCGTCCATTCCATGATCTCGGACGTGCCTTCGTAAATGGTGGTGATGCGCACATCGCGTTTGATCTTTTCCACCATGTATTCTTTGGTGTAGCCGTAGCCGCCGAGGGCCTGGATGGCATCTTCGGCCGCCTTGTTGCCGGCCTCGGTGCCCAGATACTTGGCAACAGCGCCTTCCGTCGCCAGGTNCGAGCCGCCGCCATCGATGCGCTCCGCGGTCCATTCGATGTAGGCGCGTGACGCCTCCAGACGCACGGCATTGGGCACGATGAGCTTGTGCGTGTAGCCCTGCTTCTGTGAGAGGGNGGCGCCGCCCTGGATGCGCACCTGCGAGTAGGGGATGGCGCGCTTCAGGGCCGCCCAACCGGCGCCCATGCCGAACGCAGCCACCATCAGGCGGGTGTAACCAAACACGGCCTGGGCCTGGATCAGGCCCTGGCCTTCGACCAGGCCCACCAGGCGGTCGGCTGGCACGTAAACGTCCTCCAGGAAGAGGGCGGCCGTGTTGCTGGCGCGAATGCCGTGTTTGTCTTCGGGTTTGCCCTTGGTGAACCCTTCGGCGTCATGTTCGACGACGAACCAGGACGGGCCGCCGGGCGCGTTGGCCAGGATCGTGTAGATCGCGGCCACGCCGCCGTTGCTAATCCACTGCTTGCGCCCGGTGATTCTGTAGCCAGTGACCTTCCCATCTTCGACGACCGGGTCGGCCTTGGTCTTGAGCGCGCCCAGGTCACTGCCGGCCTGCGGCTCGGTGGCGCCGTACGCAACGAGCAGTCCCTCTTCGGCGATGCGGCCCATCCAGTACTCTTTCTGCTCAGGCGTCGCACCGACGGTGATCGGATCGGTGCCGAGGAAGGTTGCCAGTACACCGGTGGCCACGCCCAGGTCGATCGCCGCCATGGACTCGGAGACGCGGTAGATATCATGCGCGCCGCCGCCCATACCGCCAAACTCCTCAGGGATGAAGAGCAGGTGCAGCCCAAACTGCGGGCCATAGAGGTCTTCCAGCACCTTGGTGGGGAACTCATCCTTGTGGTCCAGTTCCAGCAAATACTCCGGCTTCAATGCGCGATCAGCGAATTTCTGCAGGGTCGATAGGATCATCGTGAGGGTTTCATTGTCAAGTCCGGCCATCGAAAAGGTCCTCCTTCAGGAATAATGCAGTCTGTATTGTGTCAGCGTACACGCGTGCATATTTTGTGCACAAAATCACAATGGCGTGATTATATGCTGTCGTACTGCCAGACAGTATGCGTTAGATCATATTATGCGCCCCGATTGTACGTAGTTTGTGACGCACTGCGTAACGAGAGACGTGCGACCGCCATCTCCCGGAGTCGTGCGCTGCCGCGTCCCACATGTCAAGCCGATGGTCACGCGGGACGCGGTAGTCGTTCAAGACCTGTTCGTACAGGGTCANAATGCCGCTGCAAGGTGTGTTGGATGTCATACCGGCGCGGTGTGCGCCGCGCCTTCCGCCAGGCGGGTACGCAGCACNACGATCGTGGAACAGGCGCACCATGTTACCAGCCAGCGCGGGCAGGTTGTTGCTCACCACGAAGCCGTTGACGTCTTCGATGATGGTGTCGCTGATGCCGGGCGAATCGATCCCCAGCACCGGGCGACCGGCCGCCATGGCTTCCAGCACGGTCAGTGGGTGAACCTCGGTGACACTGGCCGTGACGAAAAAGTCAGCCAACGCCAGATAGCCGGGCACGCGTGTGTACGGCATGGCGCCGGTGAAGCGGACGCGGTCGGCAATACCCAGCGCTTCCGCGAGGGCCTGGTAACGGCGCAGCTCAGGCCCACCGCCCACGATGAGCAGGAAAGCCTCCGGCGCTTCCTGCCGGGCCGGCAANNAGGCCCGCAGCAGAAACTCGACGTTCTTCTCCGGGGCCATCCGCCCAATGAAAATAGCCACGACGGCGTCTTCGGGTATGCCCTCCGCCGCGTGTCGATTGCCAGGGTGNNGGTTATCGAAGTGCGCCAACTCGATCCCATTGGGAATCACTTCCACCGGGCACCGCATGCCCCACTTCTCCAAAACCGAACGAATGCCAGCTGAGGGGGCAATCACGACCTGGCAGTAGCGCGTGTACCAATCGAAGAACGACGCTAACACGGTATCGACCGGCCCGGGCGGCAGATGCCGCAGGTGCTCGGTGGTGTACAGGTCGTAACGCGTATGGTTCGTAAAGACCATCGGTATGCGGTGACGCTGACTCAGCCGCGTCGCCAGGGTACCACTTACAAACGGGTGATGCACATGTAGGATGTCCAGGGTTGGCAGTAGCCGCTGCACAGCCCGGTTGTAGCCAGCACTGGCATAATAACCGGTCGAACCGAGCGGTAGCCCGGGTGAGCGCAGGACATTAGGTTCGTCGTCGTGATCGCGCGTCTGCCCAAACGTGATCACCCACGGTTCGTGACCGGCGGCCGCCAGCGCACGTTTGTGCAGGCTGACGAAGTTGATGACACCGTTGATCACCGGTTTGTACGCGTCGACCAGCAGGCCTATTCTCATGGGTCGTTCAAGTCTGCGGGTGTATCGATGTCGTGCGGCGGTGGTTGGTCGAACGCGACCGCCACCTTCGCCCAGGCGGGGTCGTTCAACAACGGCCGCCNCCCGGTATCGCCCCGCAGGGTGCACAGTGCCGGGAATGTGTTGCGGTCGAACAGCACCGGATTGCCCCGCTGACCCTGATAGACGGGCACAACAAGGTCTGCACCTGTTTGCCGGTAGGCCTCCACGAGGCCGGCGACAACGGTCGTTGATACCCCCGGTTGATCGGCGAGCAAAANGAGGGCGGCCGACACCGGGCGATGGTCCTGTTCGATCATGCGCAGGGCCGCGTGCAGCGAAGTGGATTGGCCCGCAGCCCACGCGTCATTGTACACGACACGCAGCCGACTGTCCAACGATTGAACCGCCGCTGCCACTTCGTGTGCGCCACACCCCAGCACCAGAACCACCGGGTCGAGGCCCGGCTGGCNGAGCGCCGTCGCCGCCACGTGCTGCACCAGCGGCCGGCCCTGCCAGGGCGCCAGCTGCTTCAAGCTGCCGAAGCGCTGCGCGGACCCGGCCGCCAGGATGACGCCCGCCACGCCCGANNTCACCTGGGCCACTGGGTCAAGGTTGCGTACAGCTCCGACCATGACCTGGTCGATGACGTCGTAGGTGAGCAGGCGATCGACCAGGGTTTGTACGATTCNCCGGAGCTGCCCTGGTTCAACGGGGGCCAGCAGATCCAATTTGTTCAGCAGGGGCGCCAGGCGCGNCCGGGCGGGCGNGCCTTTGGCCCCCTCGGCATGGGCCACCAGATCGGCAACCATCTCGCTGTCGATCCGCGCACCGGGCGGTTTCCCGCTGAGCGCACTCACCCGGTCCGCGCGGTGCACGTGCGCTTCGTCCAGCCAACTGCCCAGTACATCGAGGCCCACCACCGGCACCAGGATCGTCGTGCCGGGCGGCACCATTGGTTCGTGCGCCGCTGGCGCCTTGAACGGTCGCATACGCGAACCATCGGCCTCCACCAGCACCACATCGACGCCCGGCAGCTGACGCATCGCTTCGATGACGGCCATGCTGACACCCGCGGCTTTGCCTGTACCAGCCGTGACTGGCCCAGTCACCAGCACCTGGCCCCACTCGGCCAGCAGCGCCTGCAAGCGCGCCGGGTCGGGCAGGGTGACGCCATCGGTTGCGAGGTGATGGGGCGCCAAAACTGTCTGAGCGCAGAAGATGCGCGTGCTCGTCGTGGTGATCACGCCAGNCCGCGTGGTCAGTTCCGACGCCAGTCGGAACATGGCGGTCGTTTTTCCACCACCGCCGGTGAAACTAATGACGTCGCCCGCGCCAACACGCAGAGCATGGGATAGCTGCACGGCCTGACCCGTTCGTGTATTGATCCAGTGGACTGCTGCCGGCGCTACGCGACCGGTCGGTGGTGCGCCAGCGGGAAGTATACCACAGACCCTGGGAATCGTCGATTTGTGCAGGGCCAGGCCGCGTCGTCACGTTGGCTGCGGCGCGCTCCGGGCTGCCCCGCGCCGTGGGTGCTGTCGCAAGTCAGCAAGGCCTCGAGCACCCCGCCCGCCACCGCCAGCGACTTTTCAGAAATGGTGAAACAGTGGCTGCGCTCCGCGCGGGTCGAGGTCACCGACCTTCAGGCCGGCCGGCACGTGCAGGGTGGGGTGAACCAGGCCGCGCAGTACGCCGGCAAAAGGGGCAACCAGCGGCGCACCGTCCGGCCCGTGGGGTTGGTCGCGATCACGGCGAGGGCCGTTCCCGCGGCAACCATCTGGCCGATATCGATCAATGGGGTGACGTAGCCGGTCGTCGGCGCGTAGTACACGCGCGACCGTATGGCCCGCGACAGGCCCGCCGGTGTCGGGCAGGGCCCGGCCGTGCCAGATGACGCGACCGAGGGTGTGGCCACGGTGGGTTTCGATCACCGCGTGGCAGTCACGGCCAGCCTCGAAGCCGGGGCCAAGCGCAATGACCAGGGCGCATCGCCCAGCGACGTCCCCGTATTGGTCTTGGCCATGATGGCATCGATGACCACGCCGGGCGCCAGGCTGGCGATCACCCCTCCGCCGGGTTGGACGAGGACCGGGATGCGGCCGCTTGCCAACGCAGCGTGCACGTCGGCCACCGTCGCGGCGCGGACGGCGTGGGCCCTCGACTTCAGTGGCGCCCGCGTAAACTGCTTCGGCAAAACTGACCGCCCGGCGCACCGCCAACGGTTGGGCCAGCTCGGTCATGACCACCGGAAAACCACAGCGTACCAGACGGAACGCCACGCCAGAGGCCAGGTCGCCCGCGCCTTGATCAGTACCAACGGTCGCGCCGTCATCAGTCGTCGCATTCGGCCGCGGCCCGCTGCAAGCCCCGCCACACCCTTTCCGGCGTCAGCGGCAGATCGTCGAACCAGGCGCCGGTGGCGTCGTGGATGGCCGCGGCCAGCGCCGGCGNCGTGGGAATGAACGGCATCTCCGCCATACCACGTGCGCCCAACGGCCCTGGNNGGTCGGGGATTTCTAGGATGATGGGGTCGACCGTGTCGGGCACATCGGCAATGGTGGGAATCAGGTAGGTGCTGAGGCGGTCGGTGAGGACGTGGCCGTCGACCTGCTTGAACTCTTCGGTCAACGTCCAGCCCACGGCCTGCGCCACCGCACCCTCGATCTGACCCTGCACCTGCTGCGGGTTGATCGCACGGCCCACGTCGTTGACCGAGATCAACCGGCGGACGTGCACCTGTCCGGTCTCGACGTCGACGTCGACGTCAGCGGCCTGGGCGCAGTAGCCGTAGGTGATGTTGGGGTCACTGGCGCCGGTCTCCCGGTCGTAACCGCTGGTCGGGCGCGGCACGTAACGGTGGCGGACGACGACGGGGCGTTCCTCCTCGGCCTGCCAGCGGGCCAGGGCCATCTCAGCCGCGGCGACGATGGCGTTGCCGGCCATGAAGGTCAGGCGACTGGCCGAGGTGCTGCCGCTGTTATCGGTCAGGGCCGTGTCGGACGCGACCAGTTCGGCGCGGGCGAGGGGTACACCGAGCGTTGCCGCGGCAAACTGGCGCATGGCGTTGTGGGCGCCCTGCCCCACGTCCGCGCCGGCATGGCGCACGACGACACGTTCGATCTCGCCGGCCCCGTGCAGCTCGACCGTGGCGTAACATTCGTCGACGAAGCCCAGGCTGAAACCGACGTTTTTGTAGGACAGGGCGATGCCCAGGCCGCGTCGGCGCCGCGGGCAACGCATCGAGCGCGGTGGACAGGCGGGAGGCGGTCGGGGTCAGGTTGTGCCGGGCCGTGGGCGCCTGCCAACCGTCGGGGTTTCGATCCAACCGGCGGCAACGGCGCAGGCTGCGAGCACGTCGTGCGCGGTACAGCCGGGCGGCACGCGGCTGCCCGTTGCCAGGCGGCTGCCCTCGCGCAGCACATTGCGCATGCGCAGCTCGACCGGGTCGATCCCCAGGGCGGCCGCCAGGTGACTCATCTGCATCTCCGCGGCGAAGTGACCCTGCGGGGCGCCGAAACCACGAAACGCCCCATTCGGCAGGTTGTTGGTGTAGACGGTGCGCGCGTCGACCCGCACATTGGGGATGTCGTAAGGCCCCAGACACATCAGCGTGACGTTGCCCAGCACTTTGGTGCTGGTGTAGGCGTANNCGCCGGCGTCGGACGTCACATCCACCACCGCGGCCACGATGCGCCCATCGAGGTTGGCGCCCCAGGTGGCCTGCATCACCATCGGGTGGCGTTTGTGGTGCCCGATGATCGACTCCTCACGGCTCCAAACGATCTTCACCGGCCGGTGGATGCCGCGCTGGTGCAGGCGCCACGCCGCCAGGGCCAGGATGATTTGGACTGACATGTCTTCGCGTCCGCCGAAGGCCCCCAATCGCGGGGTAGATCACGCACCTGCGCGCGGTAGACCCAGGGCGTGGGCGATCTCGGCCTGGTNCTCGTGCGCCCACTGGCCGGCCACGATCACGGTGATGACGCCCGCCTCGTCGACCAGGGCCACGCCGGCTTCCGGCTGGAGGTAGGCGTGCTCCTGCGCGTGCGTGGTGTAGGTGCGCGAGACCACGACGTCGGCCTCGCTCAGCGCACGGGCGACGTCGCCGCGTCGGATGTGGTAGCTGTGCAGGATGTTGCTGCCCTTTGCCGGGTGCACCAGGGGACTGGCGGGCATCATCGCCGCCAGCGGATCGATGATCAGCGGCAGGTCTTCGTACTCGACCTCGATCAGCGGCAGCGCGCGCGCCGCGGCCGCGGATTCGGCCACCACCAGCGCCACCTGATCGCCGACGAAGCGCACGATATTACTGCCCACCTGCGTGTTGACGTCGTCGAGCGGGCCGCACAGTACAGGCTGGTCGGGGATGTTCAGGCCGTACGCATTATGCGGCACGTCGCGGGCGGTAAAAACGGCGACCACGCCCGGCGCCGCGGCGGCGGCGCGTATCGNAGCCGCCGGATGCGCGTGCGGCCGGCCGGCAAAGAGGACCTTCATCCACAGCTGGTCGGGCAGGTCGATGTCGCCCGGAAACTGGGCNNCGCCGGTGACTCTGGACCAGGCGTCGCCGCGGGGTTGACTGCTGCCAACGGCTCTCATCGCACCATTCCTCTTCGCTGGCGTCGCCCGCGGTCGCGTGAACCACGGCGTCGACGATGCGCGTAACCGGTACAGCGGCACAGGTTGCCGGCCAGGGCCGTTTCGACGGCCGCACGGTCGGGGTGGGGCGTTTCGGCCAGCAGGCGGGCCGTCGCCACCAGCAGGCCTGGTGTGCAGTAGCCGCACTGCACCGCGCCAGCCGCGACGAAGGNCGCTGCGCGGCGTGCAGGTCCGGCGCGCGCGTAAGCCGCCAGGCCCTCTACGGTGACGACCGTACCGCCAGCCGCGGCCGCGGCCGGCGTCAGGCAACTCAGCACGGCCGCGCCGTTGAGCAGCACCGTGCAGGCGCCGCACTCCCCTTCGGCGCAGCCCTCTTTGACGCCGGTTGCGCCGGCGCCCCCGTCGAACGTGGGGCGGCGCAGCACGTCGAGCAGCATCTGGTCGGCCGCACGGTCGATCGTGACCGCCTGGCCGTTGAGGGTGAACGTCAGCGGGCTGGCGGCGGTGTAGCGGAGGCTGGTNNGCGGCTGGGCGCCGGCCAGGCGCTGGGCCCAGGGTGACGGTGGGTNTCGGGGAAGTCTGCACCGGGTCCCTGGTCGCGCAACTGCCGCACCGCGGCGCACGAGCACGGCCACGAGCGCCCGGCGGTAGGCCGCGCTGGCGCGTACATCATCGATCGGTGCAGTTGCCTGGGCGGCCAGGTGAGCCGCGGTCTCCAGGGCGGCGTCGTCGAGNNGGTGACCCTCCAGCGCGGCTTCGGCCGCGGCGGCGCGGATGATCGTGGNGGCCACGGCGCCCAACGCCAGACGGACCCGGTGCGCGGTCGCGCCGTCCCAGTCCAGCACCAGCGCCAGGTTGACCAGCGCGATCGCCTGCGCGCGCAGACCGAACTTGACGAACACGCCGCGCGCCGTCGCCGGCAGGGCTGGAAAATTGATGTCGAGCAGCAGTTCGTCTGCGGCCAGGGCCGTTCGGCGCACGCCCAGCATAAAATCGGTCAGCGACACTGTGCGCTGGCCGCGGCGGCTGGCCAGGGTGACGCAGGCATCCAGGGCGACGAGCGGCGTAATCGTGTCGTTGGCCGGCGAGGCGGTGACCAGATTGCCGGCAACCGTGCCCCGGTTGCGGATCGCCGGCGCACCCACCTCGCGGCAGGCCTGCACCAACGGCCAGGCGCGNNGGCGCAGCAGCGGCGAAGCCGCCGCCTGGTTGTGCGTCACCAGCGGGCCGAGGTGGATGCGGTCGTGCGCGTCGAGGGTAATGTCGTCCAGGCCGGGCAGGCGCGTAATGTCGAGCAGGGTGCGCTGCGGGCGCACGCCGCGCTGNNGTTCGAGCAGCAGGTCGGTGCCGCCGGCGATNNGACGCGCGTGGTCGCTATGCACGGCCAGCAGCTCGAGGGCCTCGTCCAGGCTGGCCGGGATCAGGTAGGTATCCCAGAACGGCGGCACGCGATCAGGCATAACCATCGGCGAAGGTGTCGATCATCAGCTTGACATCTCCCAGCGGGTAGAGGATTGGGCAGGTGCAGCCGTGGGCCACGTACTCCCGTACCTTGGCGCGTACCTCGTCGGNGGTGCCGCTGGCCGTGATGCGCATCACCAGTTCGTCGGGCACGAAGCGCATGGCNNCGCGCACCTGCTCGTGGGTCGCCGGCCAGCCCAGCGTGTTCTGGATCTGTGCGACGACGTCCTGCGAGACGCCGCTGGCTTTGGCGATGTGCGGCTGTTGTGCCAGGTACTGCGTCAAGANGCGCGCGCCGTCCAGCGCCGCGTCGTGGTCTTCGTGCACCGAGCAGACGACGAGCTGCGGGCGGTCGAGGTCGCNGAGCGTCCGCCCCACGCGGGCCGCACCTTCGGCCAGGGCGGTGAGCGCGCCGTCGTTGTAGTCGGGCGGCACGCAGTAGTTCAGCACAACGCCATCGGCAATCTCGCCGGTGAGCCGCATCATCTNCGGCCNCGTGGCGCCGATGAAGATCGGCACGTGGCGCGGTTCGCGCCGCCCGTGCACGACGTCGGTTTCGATGCCGGTGACGTTGTGGAACTCGCCGTGGAAAGTGACGTTCTGCATGGCCAGCAGGCGCTGCATCAGTTCGACGGTTTCGCGCATCGCAAGCAGCGGCTTACGCCGTTCGATGCCGACATTGCGCGCCAGAGGGTCCCACCANNCGCCGATGCCGCAGATGATGCGGTCGGNGGCCAGGTCGTCAAGCGTCAAATAGGTCGCAGCCAGCAGGCCGATATTGCGTGTCCAGTTGTTGATCACGCCGGAACCGATTTTGATCCGTTTGGTGACCGCGGCAAAGGCGGCCATCGGCACGATCGCATCGCGCACCAGGCGTGACTCGGCTTGCCACACCGCCTCGAAGCCGCGGTCCTCGGCGTACTGCGCGTAGGCCATGCCTTCGCGAATGTCGTGTTTGTCTTGCAGATAAAGGGCCACGCGCTGGGCCATGGGAGAGACCTCCTTGTCACTCGCGGGGTAGGGTCGTCGAATGGGTTGCCGTGCGGCCTGGAGACAGTGCGCCGCACGTGACAAGTGTATTCTACCAGTGGAGGGCGTGGGCGTCAATTGGACGAAAGATGCCAACTTTCCGAAAAGTTGGCATCTTTCGAACCTGGGCTGCCACCTGCCTCTATGCGTTACGGGTGCGCGGCGACGGTCAATCAGGTTCGTAGCGGCTGAGCAGGTCGCTGGACATCGAGAGTTTGGTCAAGGCCTCTTTCTGGATCTGGCGCACTCGTTCGCGGGTCAGGCCAAAGTGCTGGCCAATTTCAGCCAGCGTATGCGGTTGGCCGCCACCCAGGCCAAAACGCAGGCGCAGGACCTCCGCCTCGCGTGGGTCGAGCTGGCTGAGTTCGCGCTGCAAGGCATCGAGCAGAACGGTCTGGTAGGCCTCCTCGGCCGGGTCGATGCTCTGATCGTCGCGCAGCCGGTTGAGCAGGGTGCGCTCGGCATTGTCGCTGTCGTCGGGAAACACCGGCGCATTGAGCGATGCGGCCTCCATGTCGCCCAGGCGCAGGGTGTTGGCCACCTGCCCGGCATCCCACTCCAGGCTTTCGGCAATTTCGGCGGCGCTCGGCTCGCGACCCAAACGCTGCGCCAGGCGGTCACGGGTCTGATAGATCTTACTCAACTGTTCGACGCGGTACGACGGGAGGCGAATGGTGCGGCTGTGGTTGGAAAGGGCGCGGGTAATCGCCTGGCGAATCCACCACACGGCATAGGTGCTGAACTTGGTGCCCTTATGCCAGTCGTACTTCTCCACAGCCTGCAAGAGGCCGGCCATGCCCTCCTGGACCAGGTCTTCTATCGGCAGTCCCAAACGTTGATAACGACGGGCCACGCTGAATACCAGCCGCAGGTTGGCCAAGATGAGGGTTTCGCGTGCACTGTCACCCAGCTCCTGCTTCAGCCCAGTTCTGAGCGCTCGGTCTCGCTGACCGAAGCCGCACTGCGTAGATGCTGGCGGGCCGCTTGTCCCGCCCGCAGGTGCTGCGCCAACACCCGCTCGTGATGGGCATCGAGCAGCGGCGATTGGGCAATCTGCTCTGCATACAGTCTCATGGGCGTACTCACTTTCTCCCTCGCGATCATCGTGCGACACCACGCCGTAGGCGTGCACTAATTATTATGATCGATATGAGAAAAATTATACCTTCCGCGACAGAAAGCACTGTAGCAATGATTCCAAAAGGGGGTAGATTACGCCTGACCTCCGGGATGAAACAAGAGTGCCCACTGTCCTTGAACAGTGAGCACTCCACTGGGTCGTCGGGTCGGTGCACCCGTTGCACATGGGTCAAACTTGGTTGAAGCCTCGATGCCTCGGCTCAACGATGCCAGCTGGCGTTCAGAAACCGGGTTTTTCTTGAAAACCCGGTTTCTCTGGGGCCACTGTCGGTTTGGATAGCGCCTGCCCGCGCCGGGTCGGGAATTGCCGGCGCCTGAGCCAGCCTAGAACGAATAGCGCACGGTGTACGTGATCTCCGCTTCACCGCCGGCCTTGACCGGCAGGCGCCATTCGATCGTCTGCGCATCGAGCTGGGTGAAGTTCTCGTTGCTGGCCTTCACGATCTTCCAATCGGACCAGCGGTAGAGATGCTCGACGACCCGCACTTCGACGTCGCTCTCCTTGTGGTTGCGCACCACGATACGAAAGCTCTCTTCGACGACCTTGTCACTGATGCGGCTGAACTTCGTCTGCGTACGCTCGCCCTTGATATCGAAGGCATCGCCCACGAAGAGCCGCACGGTTTCATNCGATGGGGTGTGCGCGATGCGGTCCTCACCGATGAGCAGGGCGCTGCCGTCGACGTCTTGTTTGGAGAGGCGGATGACGCCGGCCGGCAGCGGTGCATCGAGGCCCGAGTCTTTGCCGGTACGGAACTCGACCATGGTCTTGACGTCGGTGTTGCCGCCAATGCCATAGCCCTGGTCGAAGATTGGGCCGCCGCCAGAATAAAACGTCGTTCCGGCCTCATAGACGAAGAACTTGGTCGTGGGGATCTTGGTTCCGGAGACGAACTCGATCTGTTTGGTCTGGTTGTTGCTGACCGTAACCGGGCGTTCGACCTGATACAGGTGGTACTCGAAGAACGGGCGCTGAACGACCGCCGGCGTTGCGGCGGCGACAACGTCCCCGCGGGCCGCCATGTAGTACTCAACTTGAGGCCGGGNCTGCACGGTGTTGACATCACCCGCCACCAGCTTGAGCCGGGCATCGGCAAAACTGGCGCCGCTCTGGTTGTCGAGGGTAATCCAACCGTTCAGGTCCAGCGTCTTTTCGTCGTCAGCCAGCAAGGCCACGTAATTGGCAGACCAGCCCATACCNNGCGTCAGGTAGCTGACATTGGCCGTCTGGCGGCCAGCCGTTGCCGCATCGACGGTCCAGACTAACGTCGGGCGNNTGATCAGTCCGGCCGGCAGGGCGGGGAAGTTGTAGGTGCGAATCGCCTCGCGGCGCAGCGACGTGATGCGGCCGTTCTGGTCTTGCAGGATCACGTCGCCCTGGCCGTTGAGCAGGGTACCGGTGTAGGCCGTGCCATCTTCGGTCACGACGCTGATTTCCCGGTCGATGTACTTCTCCAGCAGTTTCTCCGAGCCGACGACGTCGTACTCGTAGTTCTGCTCCAGCACCTTCGTTCCGCTGGGATCGGCGGCCGACGCGAAGTGGACACTCGTGGGGTCGATCCGCGACGGCACGCCGGCGTAACGAACTTCGTTGAGTCCACGCGCCAGCGTCAAGGGGCGTGTCTCGTTGACCAGGGCAAGATCACTGTTGTAGACCGTCAGCGCCACGGCCGACAGCGGTCCAGGCGTGACCGGGCCGGGCCCTGCCAGGCCGGCGCCGGCGTGACCAGGCCGGTCAGCAACAGGGTAGCCGCCATTGCCGCCAGGGCAAGTCGCGAGCGGTTTGAAATCGACATGCGTTGTATCCTTTCTGAACAGAGGCCAAATGCCGCATGACTTCGGGGCTGGTCGGGGCAAACAGCAACCCCAGGTGAGGCTGTACCCAAGACGGAGGCGAGACGTGATATGTTCCGCGCTCTGCGAACGCCATAAAAAAGAGCCAGCGTGGCGGCTGGCTCTGGCGAAGTTTCTTCGCAGGTACCCCAGAGGCGACTCGAACGCCTGGCCTTCTCCTCCGCAGGGAGACGCTCTAATCCACTGAGCTACTGGGGCATGTCCAATACGGCGTCATTTTAGCATAAAGGCGCGTTCGTGCCAAATCTTGCATGGCGCAGACGCCGAGCGGCGTGCACTGTGTGACACCGCCCGACCTGACCCGATACCGGGTGGTCTCGCCAACCAAATTTGCCGGTTGGCCCGGCCTGGTTATACTCAACGGCTTATGGAGATCACTGTACGGCTGCACCACGTACCGGTACGTTTCACCAGCCCGGACGCCAGCGTCACACGGCACATCGCACAGATTTTCCAGCCATCCATCACGGACCGGCAGTCGGTTGGGCTGGAAGTGACGATTCACCGCGTGCTGGAATCGCCCCCATCTCCGGAGGGTACACCTATTCTCGAAGAGGCTGGACGCCTGGCCTGTTTCCTGGACGGCGGTCGGCTGGTGGCGCACTTTGGGCCTGGGGCCAGCTGCACATCGACCTGGAACACGGGCGCTACACGGCGTACCTGACGCCTCCCGCGCTCGATGACCCCAACATTCTTGAGGATATGCTCCGCATTGGCCTGGCCCCGCTGCTGCGTCGGCGCGGGCTGTTTACCATCCATGCCTTCGCCGCGGCGCCACGGTCAGGCGGTTCTGCTGGTGGGCGGAATGGGCGCCGGCAAGACGACCACGGGGATCAGCCTCCTGCGCCGGCTGGTCGTTGTTGTCGAACGACAGCCCACTGCTCTGTGGCGAGGGTGACCGTCTGACGCTGATCGCGTGCCCGGGACTGCTCAGCGCACGGCGACAGCCTGGCCTGGTTTCCCGAACTGGCCGCCGTCCTGCACGCGCCACCCCGGGTCACGGCCACGCAGCGCGCAAACGCACCTTCAGCGCTGAGCAGGTCTACCCCCACGTCTGGACGGCCAGCGCCCGGCCGACGGCGGTCTGTTTTCCCGAAGTGGTGCCAGGTCTGCTGGCCAGTCATCTGGAGCCGGTCAGCGCAGCGCAGGCCCTGGTGACCCTCATCCCACAAAGTATCGAGGACTGGGACCGGCCGCTGATCGGCCAGCACCTGGACCTGCTCGGTCGCCTGGTCGAGACGGCGCCAGCCTACCGGTTGTGCCTGGCGCCCGACGTGGCGCGGCTGCCGGGGCTGCTGGCACGCCTGACCGACCTCCCCACCCGTGATCGCTGACTCCCCAGCACGCACAGAGCCCGCAATGCCAGATTTGCGCTTGACGCACACGGGGTCGAGGCTTTAGCCGGGTTGTGCTACACCCGCCCCACATTGACCGAACCTGGCTGAAGCCTCGATCCCACGCGACCTTGGGAAATGCTGGCAGGGAGTCAGCGGCTTTTTGACATCCAACCCACTTCGTGTGATAATTACGTCTTGCAGGCTGGTGATCAGAAGCCAGCCTGTCTGTGTGTCGGCCGCTCATCCGGCGTTGCCCAATTAGGGTGCAATGACACGGTCTGTTTCATAACGGTCCATGCGACCGTGTTGGGTCAGATTTGGTGCCCGCGACCTTCGGATGAGCTTATGTGAGGTCATATGGACGTTTGCTCTGGATACCGGGTGAAGGACACGGGTCACGGTCTCGCCGTATACGACCACGCCGGCCGGTTGGGTGGCTGAGTGTGCGCATGCTGCGCACGCAGAACCTCCCCTGGCCCTTGCCGTCGCGGCGTAGGGCTTTTTTGCCCACCTGAGAACCGTTCTCCGTTCCGATTCTCCATCGGCGTGTCTTTTCCCGGCTAACAACGTAACTGCAAATCAATCCGACGGCTGTGCGTGGTACGCGTGCAGCGGTCACGCGCCGGGTGCCTGTTGGGCGCCTGGCGTCTCAGTTGGTGCGCGGCGTTGGGCTGGCGCAGAAGGCACACAAAGGGGGCTCTGGTTCAGTTGCAGACATTTGCTTCATTCATGCAGGATGAGTTCGATCGGCCAGCGGAAGGCCCGTTGACCGATTTTCTGTCCCGCCGNCGCGGCCGCCTGTTCCTCGGAGGGCAGGTGGACCTGTCGGCACTGGTTGCACGCCATGGGGCGCCGTTGGAGGTGGTGTACCTCCCACAGATTACCCGCCAGGTGCAGGCGATGCAGGGTTGGGCGGCACAGGCCGCGCAGACCACCGGCTACAGCGGTACACTGCATTATGCCTACGCCACCAAGGCTAACTACGCCGCCGAGGTGGTGCGCACGGCGCTGGCGGCCGGCGCACACTACGAAACGTCGGCCGCGGCGGATGTGGAGATTGCCCACCGCCTGTGGAAAGAGGGCATACTGCACTCCAACCGCCTGCTGGTCTGCAATGGGTCGAAAGATGCCATTTACCTGACCAACATCCTGCGCCTGCGGCGGGCCGGCTTTAGCGAGCTGCTGGTGGTGCTCGACGACCTCGACGAATTCGACTACCTGCGGGCCACGCAGCTGCCGTTGCAGTTCGGCGTGCGTGAGCGCGAGGCCGGCAACCGCGACGGTCAACACCTGGGAAGTGACCGTTTTGGGCTGACGGCCGACGAGATCGAGCAGGTCGTGGCCGGTCTGGCCGGCTCCGCGCATACGCTGACCATGTATCACGCCATGATCGGCAGCCAGGTCGAAGATGCCGACCACTTCCTGACCACGTTACGCGCATCGATTGTGCAGTACTGTGCACTGCGCCAGCGCGTGCCGACGCTGCGTTACTTCAACTATGGCGGCGGTACGCCAACTTCCGGCTACAGCCTGCGGTTCGCGTTCGACTACACCGGCTTCCTGACTCTCCTGATGGAAGAGATGCGGGCCCTGTGTGCGCAGTACGACGTGCCGGTGCCCGACCTGGTGGGCGAGTTTGGCCGTTACACCGTGGCTAACCACAGCGTTTTTCTGTTCGAGGTGGGCCAGGTGAAGGCCGGCGTTGCGGGCGAGGCCGACTGGTACCTGCTCAACGGCAGCCTGATGGTGGCCGCGCCCGACAGCGTGCTGGTGCCGAACCAGAAGTTCGTCATCCTGCCGCTGGAGGGTTGGGACCGCCCGCTGCAAGCGGTACGTCTGGGCAGCCGTTGGACGTGTGACTCGGACGACGTCTACCCCCGGCCGGGCAAAGCGCCGCTGCTGCTGCCCGACACGGGGGCCGGCACAGTCCTGGCCGTGTGCGGCGTGGGGGCGTACCAGCAGATGGTCTCCGGGCGGGGTGGGGCGCACCACTGCCTGGCGCCCGAACCACGGNNCGTGATCATCGAAGAGCGGGACGGCCGTCTGGTGCAGCGGGTGGTGGCCCAGCAGTCGCAGGCTAACCTGATGCGCCTGGTGGGTTANCCGCAGCCCGGTTTCGACCCCAAGACGGCGCGCCAGGCGCTGCCGGCGCCGCTGCGGGCGCTACCGCCGGCGACGCCCATGGCGCGGCGCAGCCCGGCGCGGGGAGCGGCCCGCGCCCGCCCGCAACCGGTCGTCGTCCCCGCCGGCGCCGCTCCGACCTGACTGACTACCGGGCTGCGGGACAGTCTTGATTTTGTGCAACAGGCCAGCCGCTCGAGCTGGCCTGTTGTCGCGAATGGGGCACGCCCGGTGTGCGTTGGCGCGGCAGCTTGCGTGGGACAGACCCCAATAATGTAATCTGAACTACAGAACAAGAACCAACCCAAACATAACATGCTGTGGTTGTGTGCCGGCCAGTTGTAGCACTTTGTTAGAATCAATCCCAAAACCGGACACACACACACCAGAGAACCGTCCGATGACAGTTATTCGTAAGGACACTGGGTTAGAGCCTATCCGAATAACCCGGAAAACGCGCCACAGTGCTGCCCCGTAACGGTTATTCGGCTAGGCTCTTAATCGGCCAATTCGTGCTGGCCGCTCTGCAACATCATCTCGTCCATGCCCGGGATCAATGCCAGATCTCGATCCGCCGGACCATTACTCGCCCAGAAAACACAACGAGACCGGCAGCGCTACACTTCGTGCAATGGCGCAGCAGTCGGTTGTCGATGCACCTGCTGCCCTGATGGCCGACGGTGCGGTGCGCTGGTACTCTAAGACCGAACAGGAAACAATACGATGGCAGCGATTCTGGAATCTATCACCGATCTCCTCAAGAAGTGCCTGCAGGGCGATCCGCCGCCACCGGTAATCCTGCAGAGCCTGGGGGCNCGGCTGGAGGAACTCACGGCGGTCAGTCTCGACCCCAGCGGCGAGGGGATCGAGCGCTGGCTGGGCAAACTGCGCGCCATCGCGGCCGATCAGCGGCTGCGTGAGACGCTGGCCGTGCGCNNGGTGCAGATGAGTTTCCCTCGTCTGGCCGAAACGCTGACCCTGCTCGACATCATCGGCGTCGAGTGGGATGGTGACACGCCGGCCGCTTTTTCGATNCAACTGGAATGGGCCAACGACCTGCTGACCAGGCCGGGCGACCGCGCGTTCAACCTGTTGCTGAGCCGGGTGCAGAAGCTGGACGACGTCAAGGCGCTGCAGGCGCTCAGCCTGATGCTGATCACCGCGCCCGACCCGCTGCTCAAGCTGGAGTACGAGCATCAAGGTTTCGCAGCGCTGCCGCTGGCCGGCGATCCGGGCGTCACGTTGGGGCAACTGCTCGACTTGATCAACTCGCCGATCAGCCTGCCGCTGCCGCCGCCCGATCTGCCGCTCACGTTCGACGAATTCAAGCAGCAGGCCACACCGCCCGTCGCGGCGGGCGCTNNGGGCCGCCTGGCGCTCAAGGGGCCAGACAACTTTGCCAACCTGGCCAAACTCGACGATTTTGCGGTCGANGCGCAATTGAACCAGGCCGAGCAGGCCAATAACGTCACGATCGACCTGGGCGGCGGCTGGGCGATCAGCTTTGCCAGCAACGACAGCGGCCCCAAGAGTTACCGTATCCAGNNCTCGGCGAATGGCGTCGATGTGGGTGTGCCATCGACGGGCGAGCTGGCCGTCTTCCTGACCAGGCGCCCCGCCAACGGCACGGCTCTGCTTCTGGGTGACCCCAACGGCACACACTTCGCGATCCAATCGATCCGCTTCGGGCTGCGCTTCCATGCCGCCGGCCCGCTCTTCGACATCGTCGTGCGCCTGGAACGCGTCGCCTTCGCCCTCAAACCGGACTTCCTCAAGCTGCTCAGCTTCGGCCTCGACCTGCCCACGCGGTTACGCTTCGACTCCGACGTGGACATGGGTTATGTACAGGGCAAGGGACTGACCGGCCAGGGCAGCGCGGGTGGTTTGCCAGCCCTGGGCCTGCAGTTCGCCGCACCGCTCAACCTCAAGATCGGGGGCAGCGGCGCNGGGATCAGCGTCGATCAGGTGGTGACGCGGCTGGAGATCAAACCCGATGGCAGCGGCTTACGCTTCCGGGCGCTGTTCCGCTACGGCGCCCGCGCCCAGTTCGGCCCACTGGGTGCGGTGATGGATGGAGCGGGCGTCTGGTTTGGCCGCTGGACCGATGGCGTCGGCGGGCTGCTACCGCCGCAGGGCATTGANGCCACGCTGCAGGCCGGTCCAGTCAGCGGCGGCGGCTTTCTCAAGGCCGTCAACAACAATGAATTTGCCGGTGCGCTGCGNCTCAAGATCCTCGGCATCGGCGCGTTCGCCTACGGCCTCTACAAGACCCTGCCCAGCGGCGACCCCTCCTTCGTGGCATTGATCGGCATTCGTCTGCCGCTGCCGGGCATTCAGATCGGCTTTGGGTTTGCCATCTCCGGTTTTGGCGGCCTGGTGGGCATCAACCGCCGCGCCGACACCGATTTGCTGCGCGAGCGGCTGGCCAGCGGTGCGGCCGGCGACGTGTTGTTCAACGACGACCCCATGCGCAACGCACCCAAACTGTTGGGGGACATGCAGCAGTTCTTCCCGGACGAGCAGGGCGTCTTCCTGATTGGCCCTACCTTGCAGATCAACTGGTTGTACATCCTCAAACTGGATGTGGGCATTTTCATCGAGCTGCCCGGCCCGCGTAAACTCTTCATCGCTGGCTCGGCGCGCCTGGTTCTCGGTTCGGAGGACTTCGCACTCGTCTACCTGCGTATGGACTTTATCGGCGGCGTCGACTTCACCAAATCGCTGATCTTCTTCGATGCCGCGCTGGTCAACTCGCACGTGTTGGGTATCTTCCGCATCACCGGCGGCGTGGCGCTGCGTATCGCCTACGGCAGCAACGGCTATTTCCTGTTCACCGTGGGCGGCTTCCACCCGTCGTTCAACCCCGGCGCCATGGAGCTGCCGNNCGTGGCGCGGGTGGGCGTCTCCGTCTCGCTGGGCATCGTCTGGATCAAGCAGGAGATGTACCTGGCCATCACCTCCAACACCTTCCAGTTGNNGGGCCGGGTCGAGGCCGGGATCGAGATCGGCCCGATCGCGGCGCACGGCTGGTTCGGCTTCGACGCGTTGATCCAGTTCAAGCCGTTCTACTTCGTGGCGCGTATCGAGGCCGGCTTCGACGTCGAGGTGTTCGGCGTTTCGCTGTGCAGCGTGCAGGTCGTCGGCCAGCTCAGCGGCCCCGGGCCGCTGGTGCTGCAGGCCCGCGCCAGCGTGCGTGTCCTGTTTGTGAAGGTTTCGGCCAGCGTGACGGTCGAGCTGAGCAGCAACCCGCCGGAGNNCGTGATCCCCATCCCCAATTTGCCCGAACACCTCAAGGGCGAACTGAACAACCCTGATAACCTGCGCGTCGAGGGCGAAGACCGCAGCGTGGTCTTTGGGCCGCAGGTCACCGGCGGCAAGTGTTTTGCCCCGGTCGGCGAGTTGATCTGGGAGCAGAAGCGCGCACCCCTCAACCTGGATATCGAAAAGGTCGAGGGCGTGGAACTGGGCGGCTGGCACAGACTGGCGATTACGGCCGGCCTGGCGAGCGAAGGACGGGAAGAGGATTGGTTCGGCGTGGGCACCTTCCTCAAGCTGCCCGACGGTGAAGCGCTCAACAACGCCCGTTTTGCCCAGCAGCAGTCGGGCCTGCGCATCGGCGCCGGCAGCATGCGCCAGGGCGCGCAGCAGGACAAGGCCATCGAGATCGAATTGGTGAAGCTGCCCAAACGCTTCAGGTTCTTCGGCGATATCTTCAGCGCCCAGTACGCCAACGCCGGCCTGGTCAGCGTGCTNGCGCGCGGGGGCGGCGCACAGTTGGATCCTGGTCCCGCCCAGGTGGCGGTGCGCCAGGAGGCGTGGAACACCCACGCGACCAACGGCCAGGTACAGAACACGGATGCCCTCAACGCCGTGCAAGCCTTCGTCCAGGCCAAACAGGCCGGCGGCATCGCCCTGCCGGCCACCGCCACGGCGCTGGACCTCACAGGGGTTTTTGACCATGCCTGACACACTCACTTTTACGGCCTGGGAACGCTCCCAGCTGTTCGACCGCGCGGCCCCACAGGGCGCTCGCCTGGGCAGCAGCCTGGCCCTCACCTTGACCGATACCAAGACGGGCCAACAGGCCCAGGGCGACGCGTCGTTTACGCTGCTGGCGGCCGGTGACGTCGCTGGCCTGAAGCCGGGTGCGATCAAACACATGGCGCCGGCGCCCTTTNNGCGCGATGCCGAGACGACCAAGTTCGTCCACATCGACCTTTGGGAAAAGGACCTGCCCTGGCGCTATACGCCACAGGTCNNAACGGCCCAGTTGCGGCCCTGGCTGGTGTTGCTGGTGGGCACAGGCGAGGAAATTCAGGTCGCGGGCGGCATTGCCAACGTCAAGGACAGCGTGTTGATCGCCCACGACCTGAAGGACTCACATCTTTGGGCGCACACGCAGTGGATNGGACACACGACGATCGCGCGATCCTTTCGCCTTGCCAGCTTGCAGGCGCAGTCGGAATACGTCGCCGTGCTCGTGCCGGCTTTCAACCAGGACGGCCAGGAGATGTGGACGGTGGCGGGCAATGCCGTGCAGCGCAGGTTCGGCAGTAAAGGTGCGCTCCCGGCCTTCCATTTCTGGCGCTTCTGGACCGCCGAGGCCGGCGACTTCGAGACCCTGGCCGCGGCGCTGCACATACCTCCCGCCGGCGATGCGGGCAAGGCCAGGCTGCACTACCGCCGCCGTGTCCCCGCCGATGGCATCGATCTGGACCTGACGATGGAGGTGCGCGGCGCCATCACCTCGCTGCAGGCGCCTGTCGAACCCGACCCGGCCGTCTTGCAGCAGGTGATCACCGACCTCGACCACCTCAACGATGACGTCGAGGGCGCCATCGGAATGCCGCACTACGGCCGACCCTGGCTGCCCAACCCGGACGATTTTGCGGCCGGCTGGCCCCACGATCTGACCGACGACCCGCGTNNGCGCGGCGTCAGCGGACTGGGAACGTGGATGGGCGTCGAGGCGCAGGAGTCGCTGATGGACGCTGCCGTCAAACAGGCCGGCGCGCTGNNCGAGGCCGGCCAGCGCATCGGCCACCTGGCCCTGGGCCTGTGGGCCGCCGGCCGGCTGTGGGACCGCCGCCTGCCCGCCGACAAAAACGAGCGGCTGCGCATCCTGGGACCACTGATGGGACGCATGGTCGCGGCCAACGGCGGTCTGGTGCTGGACCGCGTCACCTCCGGCCGTAGCCCGCTCACTCCGGCCATCTTCTCCAGCGCCGCGCAACGCATCCTGCGCGACCGCAGTGCGCAGACCCGTTACGTCGCCGGCGCCAACGGTGGCATCGACCGCCGCGCAGCGTTGGATGCCGCCAATCAGCCGGANAGACCAACCGGNCGCGCCCCAATCGGCTTGCCCCACTTCGATAGCGTTGCCGAAGCGATGGGGCTGGAACCGCTCGCGAAACTGTTCGGCCTGGATGATGCCTGGATCGACGACGTCGTNCGACGGATCTTCGAGATCGTGCAGATCATCGGCGACAAATATCGCGAACGACGCGCTGAGCTGCTGCAGGCCGGCCGCCCGGACGAGATCCCTGCCTTGCAGCAGGAGTTCGTCGAACTGCTGCTGGGCGAAGCCGGCCAACGTTTGCAGGACCGACTGCCGGAACGCGACCTGCCCTGCGAGGGTCGCCAGATCATGCAGATGATCGGCGATGCAGTCCCCGGTGGGATTTTGCAGTACTACATACGAGTGCTCGAGGACGATGACGCTCAACGCGCGTTTTACGCGGCCCTGCGACGCGCNGTACGCCGCTGCATGGCCCGGCGCGTCTGCGAAGAGCGGCTTGGCCACATCGACGTGCCCGATCCAACTGCCTTCTGCGACGACCTGCTCGACGCGCTGCCAGCCGAGCCGCGGCCAGAGCAGCAAGCCATCAACCTGGACCGCCTGTCCGATGTGCTGGTCACCGCGCTCGACCCGCGGCGGCCNCGACGCGCGGCCCGCGTGCGTTTGTGCAGCCGCCTGGTCGGCATCGACTGCTCACGCCTGATCCCGCCGGAGTTTCCCATCGGCCTCGACTACCCGACCTGGGACCTGCTCAGGCAGTACGACAAGGAGTGGCTCCTNCCCGGGGCCAGCGCGCTGGAGAAGGACTCGATCACGGCCCTGCAGACCAACCCGGCGTTCATCGACGCCTACATGGTCGGCATCAACACCCAGTTCATGAGCGAGATGCGCTGGCGCGACCTGGCGGTCGATCGCACATCCACTCCGCTGCGCATGTTCTGGGGCCAGGTCAACTACGCCACCCAAAAGCGCCAGGCCGACATCCAGCCGCTGGGTGAGTGGGCCAAAGCGCCCGAGAAACCCATCGGCGACCTGACCCACCAGAGCATACAGCCCAACGATGCGCAGAATGCTAGCGGCGGCCGCCTGGTGATCGCCTTTCGCACCGACCTCTTTCGCCGCTACCCGGCGACGTTGGTCTATCTGGTCAAGCCGGACCCCAACGTGGACACCGATGAGCCGCCGCACGATAAAAACACGCCGCTCAATATCCTGCTGAAATCGCCGCCCCAGCTCGACATGCCGCCATCGGCCAATCCGGTGGACAGCGACGCCTGGAAAGCAGAGATGGACGCCTGGCGTACGAGCCGCAAACACATTGGGCCCAGTTTCGTCGGCACGCTCACGCCGGAAATTACCTTCTTTGCCTTCGATGTCACGCCCAGCAGGCTGGACGAATACTGGCTGATGCTGGACGAGCCGCCGGCNCGGCTGCGCTTCCGCAACGACAGGCCCGCGCCNACCACCAACAGCGCTACCTTTGCGCAATCGACGCTCGACGTGCCCACGCGTGTGGCATGGAGCGGCGCCGAACTCGAACGACAGGCCAACAACCCATGAACAGCTATACCTACCGTGACCTGCGACGCCAACGTTTGACCGAGGCATTGGATGCCCTGGCCGCCCTGCCCGAACTGAGTGAGGCCCAACAGGCGCTGGTTGTGGCGCTGCAAGCCGAGCAGGCTGCGCTGCAAACCGACGACTGGACCGTCACCGACCAAACCTACCTGGCCGCGGCCGTGGACATGTTGTGGCCAATCCGCTTGACGCTGCTGATGCAAGTTGAGGGCGATCCNGCGCTGGCCGCGCTGGGACTTGCGCCGCGGCTGACCGCGGTGCAGGCCGCGGCCGTTGAGGATCTGCCGCACGGTCCCGGCGGCCCGCCACCCGACTATCTGGACCAGGTGCGCNNGGCCGTCGATGGCGACGCGACCGTCTTCACCGAATTGGTGCACACGGGACACCGCCTCTGGCTGGGCCAACCGGCCGAGACGCGTTACCCCTTCGATGACGTGGGTGTGCTCCTGCCGCTGCGCCTGGAAACGCTCTTCGATGCGCCCGGCTCGCGCTTCGATGCCAGTCCCACCCAGTGGCGGCTCCTGCTGCGCGTCACGCCCGACGAAGCGTCGATCTGCCGCGACGATCCCCACGTGAGCGACGGCGAGGTCAAGGCCCTGACCGCGTTCTGGCAGGCGATCAAGCAGCCGGGTNNGACCTGCACGAGCTGGCTGGAGGGCGACGTCGCCGGCATTGCCTGGCAGCAGCTGGCCGACCGTGTGACCCCGGCCCGCNNAGCTTGGCTGGTGCCCACCCTCGTGCCACAGTTCGACGGCGAAGGGGTGAGCGTGACCCTTCCCGTGGACATGCCCGCCACAGCGCAGCCCAACCGTGTCGGCGGTTTGCCGCCCGAGCTGCGCGTNTTTGCCGTGACCGCTGCCCCCATCGAAGGCCGCGTGCACCCCATTGGCCGGCTGCCGATGGCGGAGGATCAGCAGATCGACCAGGCTGCGCTGACCCTGCCGCTGCCCGGCCAGGCGCCCGTNGAACCCCGACGAACCGGGGATCGGGAACGTTGGTGGGCTTCGTGGGATACAGCCAAAGCGGTCGGGCTNGGGGGCGAGTGGCTGTTGCCGGCCGGTATGACGCCCGAAAACATCACGGCGCTCTACGTCGTGGGCATCGGCGACGAGGCGCCCGACGCACACTTCAAGGCGCAGGTCGACGCCGGNGAGCTGAGTGTGTTGCGTTTGGGTGCGCCCACCAACACCGTGCGCGCGCGACCGCGGCCAGCATGGGGGCTGATTGGCGCGGTGGCCCAGGCGCGTCTACGGCAACGGCTCGATCCGCAGCAGCCGGTGGCGCTGGATGCCGGGCGCGGCGTGCAACAACACCTCAGCGCCGCGACGCTGCCNCTTTTCCCCGGCGCGGACTGGGCCGACGAGACCGGCGAAAGCCAGCGTTTGGTGCAGGCCCTGTGGCCGGCGCTGTGGGGTCATTGGCTGCGCGATCTGTGGCAGGTGGGCGANTCGGCCCACCGCGTCGGCTTCTGGGCGATGGCTAACCTCTACCCCGAAGGCCCGTTGGCGCCGCTGCGCATCGGTGACCAGCCCTACGGCCTGCTGCCAGTGACGGCGCTGGCTCAGTGGGAGCCGGCCGCGGCCTTGGACGCCGAGGGCATGGCGCAGCGCCAGGTCGAGGCCGCGATGGCGCGCCCTGGCCGAGCNTGCGGCCAGTGGGCCAACGCCGCGTACCCCAAACGCACCGTCGTCGACAAGTCCACCGCCCAGTTCGTGGAGTTGCTCGGCCAGGACGCCGTCAGCCAGCGCTACCTCACACGTCAGTTTACGCCGGCCAGGTCGCAGACGGTACCCTACCAACTCGGCGCCGGACAACAACAGCAGTTCGACGACCTGGTACTGCAGGCCTACCGTGCGGCCAGCGATCGAATGGGGAACGGGCCGGTGACCTCCTACCTGGCCAACGGCTACTGGCGGCGCAGCATCCTGCCGCTCGTGCAGCCCTCGCGTATGATCTACCGTCACCGGCATGGTGAAATGCGTGAGCGCCTGCCCCTGGCGCAATTCATATCACTCCTGTTCGAGTTCTTCCCGGCGGCAAATCCTGACGACGATGACCTGGAGCGGATTTTCAGGCGGTTCTGGGTGCTCGACGAACAGGGCGAATACCAACTCGGCGCGCTGCCCAATAGCCTGCTCATCCGTCTGCTGATCTATGCCTGCCAGATCACGTTTGCGTGGCGGCGTTCACCCAGTGGCAGCCTCGCGGAGCGCCGCGTGCTGCGGTTGCAGCAGAAAATGGCGCTGGAACTGGCCGACATGCTGGACAACCCGGCCTGGCACGATCTGGCCAAGAATGAACAGACCGGTGAGCCAGTCGCGTTCCTCTTACGTATGCCGGCCGATCGGCGTAGCCAGCTTGAACGCGCCCTGCGCGCCACGCTCGACAGCGCAGCCCATCGCATCGATCCCTGGATCACCGGTTTTGCCTGGCAACGGCTCAAACAGCACAGCGCCAGCCCGCGGNNCGCGCAGCGCCTGGGCGCCTATGGTTGGGTGGATGGTCCGTTCAGAGGCCAGCCCGGCCCAACCGACGCCGGTCGGCTGCATACACCCTCCTACAACCAGACTCTGGCTGCGCTGATCCTGCGCGACAAATTCCTCGCGTCGCGCGCCGCCAGCATCAACGATGGCGGCCGCAACCCGTGGGAGATGAACATCACGGCCAGCAAAGCCCGTCTGGCTGAGGAGATCGCCGACGAGGTGCGCATGGGCTTCCACATCTACGAGATCGTGGGTCGTTATGTGGAGAACATCATTGGCGTGCATCAGACGGTCAAGGAACTGCGCCTCAGCAACCGATATGCCATGCGACCGGAGCGCAAGGATCCGCACGAAGTCTGCAACGGCATCGAGGCGCTCAAGGGCCTGTTGGCACGCGACGCAGACGGCAACCACGTCGGCGACGCCGACTTTCCGCTGAACGACGCACAGTTGCAGGAGCTCGAGCGTCTGTATGCCGCCCTGGACACGTATGGCGACCTGTTGATGGCCGATGGCGTCATGCAGGTGATCAACCGTCAGGTCGATCGGGCTGCCGAGACCATGGACGCGGCGGCCGGTTTTTCCCGCCCGCCCGCCTTCGAGTTCNNACGCACGCCACCTTCGGGCTATCAACTGGAGAGCCTGGTGATATCGGCGCTGCCCTTCGTCGCGGTCGATGATCTACCGGCCGACGCCAACCCGATACGCCTGGCCGATCCCTCGGTGGCCGCGTTCGTCGACCGCCGACTGGCCGGCGGCTGGATCTGGCGGGCAGTCAACGACGATGACGAGACTGTGCTGGGGACCGTCGATCTGGCGACGCTGGGCCTGGCGCCGAGCGATACGCTGGCCTTTTCCGATGANGCGCTGCGCGAGTGGGCACGCCGCACACTGGGTCTGCCGTTGGTCTTCGTGGCTGAAGAAAGAAACCGCGCCTGGCGCGCCGAAGACGGCCAGAACAACGTGTTGGGTGAGGTCACACTGGTCGGTTTCAACCTGCTGCCGGCAACACTGGCGACGCTGGACGAAACGACGCTGCACGGACGCGTACGACGGTGGGCGCCGCGGACGATGCGCGTCGAGGAGATTCCACCGCTGGACCCGCGCCTGTGGGTGGTGCGGGATGACGCGGGCGATCCGTTGGGCCTGGCCGACCCCAATCGCCTGGGCCTGACGTCGGCTGAAGTGGATGCCCTGGCGCCGGCCGATTTGCAGCGCCGTGTGCGCCAGGCAGTCGGTGTGCCGCAGGTGCGCGCCGATCCNCCGCGCCAGCATCAACTGGCCCAACANGCCACGGCCGCCCTGGGTAACCGTCCCGCCGCCGGTCGGGATATCGCCGGTCAGGCGCTCGACGAGGGCATCCGCGCCGAGCCAGCNAACCGCTACCAGCGCCTGCACGCCGCCGGCCGGCAAACCGTACATGACCTGGTCGACGCGGCCGACGATGAGCAGCGCGCCGCCATCCGCCGGGCCTGCCTGTGGGGCGTCACGCCGACCAGCGACGCGCGGCAACGCGACGCGTTCTATGCGATCCTGACCGGCCAACCCGCGCCCGCCGCGGCCACACTCACCGAGTTGGTCATGCCGATGGCTGAGACCCTGGCGTCGCGGCTGGGCACGGCCGTCCAACAGGCGATCGACGACCTGCGCAACGCAATCGACGACGATCAGCGCCGCGTNCGCCATTCGCCGGGCGTTGGTTTGGGGTGTCGCACCGACCGACGAGGAAGCGCCGTTGACGGAGGTGGCCGAGCAGCTGGCGGTGGCCCTGGAGGCGCGGTTGAACCGCGTGCGGGCCGCCCCGACACGGTTCCNCGGTTGACCCAAGCGTTGGCTGCGCTGGCCGCGCCGCAGGGTAAGCTGGTCATTCTGGCGCGCTGGTCGCCGGCGCAGTTNATTCGAGGCGACACAGCTCGCCGCGCCGGGACCCGGCCGGCCCTGGACGAGGCATGGCTGACGGTGGTGGCCGCGACGCGNCCAGCNCTGGCGCGGCTCGAAGCGCTGCAACTNGGGCTGGACCTGCCGCTGGAGGCCTGGAGCAACTCGCCGGGCGATCCCTGGCAGCGGGCGNNCATCGAGGCGAACCTGGTCAGCCGCGATACGACATCCCCGCTGGGCTTGCAGATGCCGCGGTTTGTCGCCGCCTACGGCAGCGCCGACGCCTGGCTGGGTGGCGACGTCGCGGTTGGGCTGATCGATGCGTTCAGCGAAGCGATCCCGATGCCGCAGCGCACCACGCTGACTGCCTTTGGCTTCAATGCGCCGGCCGCTCGTGCGCCGCAGGCGATCCTGCTGGCTGTGCCGCCCCGCCCGCGCCAGCGCCTGGACGTCGAACTGCTGTGGCAAATCGTGGCCGAGNNACGCGAGCTGGCCCACGCCCGCACCGCACGCGCCGAAGACCTGGGAGAGCAGGCGCTCACGCCGACGATGTGGTTGCAGTCATCCNNGGGGCCACGTGTCCGGTTGGAAGCCTGGCCGCTGTTCGACTGATCACGGGTGAACGAGTCATCCGACTGCAGGAGTTAGATATGGCAATCAATTTCATCGGGTATTCACGCCTGGAACCACGATCGTTCGAGCGTAACCTGGAGGCTGGGTTTGCCGCGGCCGTGCATGATCCGGCCTGGTTTTTGGGCCGTCAGTGGCAAATGGGCGAACACCAGGGCGAGAACGCCTCGTCGCCGGTGTGGGTAGACTACACATCACGCAGCCAGCCCATCCAGTCCGCCGACCCACGCCTCGACCCCAGGGTGATCCCGGCCGAGGCGATCGTCGAATCGGAAATCGACGATTGGTGGACGTTGGGTCGGCGTNNGCGCATCGGCAAACGCCTGGCCGGCGACCCGCAGGTGTTGGCGGCGGTGCAGGCCATGGCTGACCCGGAAGAGCAAGAGGCCCTCTTCTTCTTCAAACCGCCGCCGCCGTACGAACATTTCCACGGGACGTTGGACGGCCGGGCGGTCTGGCGTGCGTGGTCGNNGCTGGGCCTGGCCGACGACACATTCGGCGTGGACCTTCCACCACCGGAGGGCACACCAGCCTGGGACCGCGAGGCGTTGCTCTATCAGCAAAGCGCCGAAAATGCCTTCGACACCGGCCAGCACCGCCTGGTCGTTCAGCGCCATCGCGGCGGGCGCATGGATTGGCATGCGGTGCAGGCATCGCCGGTCGAGCCGCCTGTTGTCGTCGANGGCCGTCGCGGGGAGGCGATTCCTACCGCACTGCAGTATCCCGGCGCACCCAACACCCGCTGGTGGCAGATCGAGGACGCCGCAGTCGATATCGGCGGTTACGCGCCCGACAGTGCGCACACNCCCACGGCGCTACTCACCGAGCTGGTCTTCTCGCACAGCGATGACTGGTTTCTGTTCCCGGTGTCGGCCCGGGCGGGCCACGCCGTGACGATAACAACCCTCGAGGTGCGCGACGCCTTTGGTCGCACCTACAGCAGCCAGGAGATCGCGGTCGATGCGCAGGGCCAGCCGTTGGACGAACCGTTGTGGCCTGGACTGCACCCGCCCAAGGCCTGGACGCTCTTTCAGGTGGATGGGCTGCCCGCCGAAACGCTGCTGCTGTGGCACGTCGCCGGCTCGCCGCTGGAGAGCGCGCCGATCGAACGTGTACAGTTTGGGCTGGATGAGGAGTCCAACCTGCTTTGGGCTGTGGAGCGGGTGGTGGACAGCCGTGAGGTAGAGTCGCGTCGCGTCGACTGGACCGACGCGGTGGACAACCCACGCTTCAACGCAGGTAAGCCCGCCGGTGATGCCCGCCAGGCCCGCGAGTACGCCTACGTGCCAGCGCANGGGGTGACGTCGCGTTGGCACCCGTATGAAATCGTCGAGGTGGATGGCCAGCGCCGGCTCGTGCAGCGCCGCCTGATCGACCTCTCACGTCAGAAGCCGTCGGCGATGCCCGCNCCCGAGGCGGAGGTGCTGCAGCCGGCCGCGGATGGCCAGCGGCACCAGATCGCACCNCTGGCGGTCCCCAGCAACGGCATCGAGTTGGAGCGGCGTTGGCAATTGNNGCGCGACACGCAGGGCAATCCAGTGCTGTGGATCCAGCGCCAGCGNGCGCGCTGCTCGCCGCCGGCGCGACGGCTGCGCTTCGATGTGCTGGAAGAGAGTGCAGCGGAAGCGTGACGTGAGTTGACCTGCGGGACGGTCTTGATTTTGTGCAACAGGCCAGCTCGCTCGAGCTGGCCTGTTGTCGTGAGTGGGGAATACGCCGTAACGGGAGGCGACTAAAAAGGGGCGGTTTGTCTCTCCTCTTGTGATATGCTACACTTGACGCAAATTCTGAACGACGGACAAGCGAAGGGGAGACGGGCTATGCTGGGGCAGCAACTGCCGACAAGTCGTATCATCGGGTTCGGCCTTGTGATGATATCGGCCGCGGGCTTTGGGACGCTCGCCGTCTTGGGACGGTTTGCCTATGCCGACGGCATGAACGCGCAGTCGATCCTGTTCTTGCGCTTTTCACTGGCGGCGGTGTTGATGTTGGCGCTGCTGCGGGCGCGGCGCGAAGCGCTGCCGNNCGGCCCGGTGCTGCTGCGCCTGATTGCGATGGGGGCGGTGGGCTACGTCGGCCAGGCCATGGCCTACCTGTTGGCGTTGAAGTACGCCTCGGCGGGACTGGTGGCGCTGCTGCTCTATCTCTACCCGATCTTCGTCACCCTGCTGGCCGTACTGCTGCTGCANCGGCCCTTCACGGGCATCAAGGGGTTGGCCCTGGGCCTGGCGCTGGCCGGTGTGCTCCTGACGGTCGGCCCATTGAGCGGGCAGGCGCTGGGCATCCTGCTGGCCATTAGCGGGGCAGTCATCTACGCGGTCTACATCATTATGGGGGCGCATGTCATGCGGCAGGTGTCGGCCGTGCAGTCGGCGGTGGTGATCTTCATGTCTGCCGGGCTGAGCGCCGGTCTGCTGATGCTGCTGACAGGGGTGCAGCCGCCGGCCACGGGCAGTGGATGGGCGACGATCATCGCCATCGTACTGGCCGCGACCGTGCTGCCGGTGGTGACCTTCCTCGCCGGACTGGAGCGGGTGGGGCCGACCACGACGGCGATATTTTCGGTGCTGGAGCCGGTGGTGACGGTGCTGCTGGCGAGCTGGTGGCTGCACGAAACGCTGATGCCCATCGCCCTGCTGGGCGGTGGACTCATTCTGCTGGCGGTGCTGCTGGTGGCCTATGGCGAACTCCACCGTGTACCGCGGCCCGTGACTGAAGACCGGGCTGGGGGCTGAGAGCGGTGCACGCGCCACCGTCCACATTCGGACCGGCGAAGGGCTGAGGGCCGCGATTTGTCAGCTGGCTTATAGTCAGCCGTGGGCGTTGGTGGTACCATCCAGTCCGGCCGACTGACTAAGAAGCCGGCGCAGGAAAGGAGAACTTCGAGATGGCAGAAGCCAGAATGATCAAGAGTGAGGCGGAGTGGCGCAGTGAACTGACNCCCGATCAGTACCGGATTCTACGCGAAAAGGGCACGGAGCGTGCCTTCACCGGCGAGTACTACCACAACCAGGCGGCCGGCGCCTACCTGTGTGCGGCCTGCGGGCAGGCGCTGTTCAGTTCGGAGGCCAAGTACGAGTCGGGTTCCGGCTGGCCCAGCTACTGGCAACCGATGACGCCCGATGCCGTGGAGACGCACCGCGATCTAAGTCACTTCATGGAGCGCACCGAGGTGGTATGCAGCCGGTGCGGTGGTCACCTGGGGCACCTGTTCGACGATGGCCCACGGCCCACCGGCCAGCGTTACTGTATCAACTCGGCCGCTTTACAGTTCAAGCCGGCCGATGGGGCATCTTGACCAAGGGCTGATTTGGGAGGCTGCCTTTCGACCATTGACCAGGCTCACGGCTCAGAGCGGACGGACAGGCCTGCCCGTTCGCCCTGAGCCGTGAGTTTGACGAACGGTCGAAGGGCGAGTGGTTTCAACCTGGATTGCACCCCAGCAGTCAAACCGTTTGTCTGGCGTCAGGCGATATGCTATACTCGATACCAGCCCGAACTCTGGAGGATCAGAGACGATTGGGTCGATGTTAGCAACCTGTCAGGAGTACTGTCGTGCCACGCGTGTCACTCAAACAGAGCGCACCCGACTTCAGCCTGGCCGATTATCGCGGCAACACGGTCCGCCTGGCCGATTTCCGTGGGGTGAAGAACGTCTTGCTCGTCTTCAACCGCACCTTCACCTGACCATTCTGCCGTGCGCACATGGCGCAGTTGCGCCAGGATTATTCACAGTTCACGNNGCGCGACACCGAGGTGGTGGTGGTTNNGCCCGAAGACGCCAGAGCATTCGCCGACTATTTCACGCGGGAGTCGCTGCCGTTCATCGGCCTGCCCGACCCGAAGGCCAGCGTACTGAAGCTCTACGGTCAGGAGGTCAACCTGTTCAAGCTGGGGCGGATGCCGGCGCAGGTGCTGATCGACAAGGCCGGGGTAGTCCGTTACGTCCACTATGGTCACCGGATGAGTGATATCCCCACCAACGAAGAACTGCTGGCCCTGGGTGACGAGATCAATGCCGTGCCGATGGTTTAGTGGAGGGCGCGCCTCGGTCTCGTGACCTCACCTCAACCACAAGAACGATGACCGTGCAATCGGGATCACCCACGGACCGGCGATCTGCACATCGTCTTGCCGCGTAACCAAAAGCCCAAACGGCGCATTGCAGGCCGTTTTTTCCAGGAAGGCGCGCAGCCCGCACGTGTCTTCGTGCGGATCGATGCGGCGGCGATACTTCACCTCGACCGGGATCCGCTTGTAGTATCGTATCCAACAGCCCCTACAAGTTAGGGTGTCGACAACAGGCTGAGGTTGCCTTAATTACAAAACCAGCTATAATAGAGCCATGGAAACGCTGCGGATACCATCGCTGGAAGATATCCACACGGTCGGCCCATCTGAAATGAGGTAACAATTTGGACAATCCGTACCACGACAAGTGGTTGATCCTCATCGCGGTCAGCTTGGCGCTGTTCATGGGCGCCATCGACGGCACCATCGTCAACGTGGCGCTGCCGACGCTGGTGGCGAACTTCCACACCGACTTTCCCACCATCCAGTGGGTAGTGTTGGCCTTTCTACTGGGCCTCAGCGTGCTGCTGTTGAGTGTAGGCCGACTGGCCGATATGATGGGCAANAAACGGATCTTCATGCTGGGGCTGGTGATCTTCATCGTCAGCTCGGCGCTGTGCGGGCTATCGCCCACCGTCTACTTCCTGATCGCGGCGCGGCTGTTGCAGTCCAGCGGCGCAGCCATGCTGCTGGCGCTGGGTATCGCCATTGTCACCGAAACGTGGCCATCAGCCGAGCGCGGCAAGGCGCTCGGTATCTCGGCCGGTGTGATCTCGCTGGGCATTGTACTGGGTCCAAGCCTGGGTGGACTGATCATCGGCACGCTCAGTTGGCACTGGATCTTCTTCATCAACGTACCGCTGGGCCTGCTGACGCTGGCTATGGTGTGGCGCTCCATGCCGCCGCTGCATCCCAAGGCGGCGCACGAAAAGTTCGACTTCGCGGGCGCNGGTGGTGTTGGNCGGGGGCTGCTGGCGTTGTTGCTGGCACTGACCGTCGGCCAGAACGTCGGCTTTGGCCATCCGGGCATTCTGGCCTTGTTTGGCGTCGCGATCGTGACCCTGGTCCTTTTTGTGCTCATCGAGCAGCGAGCCGTNTACCCCATGGTGGACTTGAGCCTCTTTCGCAACCTGCAGTTCAGCTTGAATCTGGCGACCGGCGCGCTGGCGTTCATTGCCATCGCGGCCGTGGTNTTTTTCCTACCCTTCTACCTGCAACTTGTCTTGGGACAGCCGGTGATCGCGGTGGGGCTGTTGATGGGCGCCGCGCCGCTGGTGCAGACGGTATTGGGGCCACTTTCGGGCAGCATATCCGACCGCTACGGCACTCGTTCAGTGAGCATCGTTGGGCTGATCGTGCTGGTGGCCGGCTACCTGATTGCCAGCACGATGGGTGTCGATACGGCTCCNGCGGGCTTCGTCCTGCGCATGCTGCCCATCGGCATTGGTATGGCCATTTTCCAGGCTCCNAACAACAGCGCGATCATGGGTGCAGCGCCGCGCAATCGGCTAGGCATCGCCTCGGGCATGTTGAGCATCACGCGTACGGTGGGTCAGACCATNGGGGTTGCGCTACTGGGCGCGTTCTTCGCCGTGCTGCTCAGCTACTACGCCGGCCAGCCGACGGACCTCAGCGTCGCCGCGCCGGCTGACATCGCCCACGCTNNGCGCGGCGAATTCCTGATGGCTGCGGCGCTGCTTGGGTTCGCCCTGCTTCTATCGCTGTTGGCCTGGCGACGTGAGCGGCGGTAGGCAGGGCGGGCGCTTCCGGTTCAGAACCGAAGCGGGCATGGCGACCGATCTGGGCGTGATCCTGGCAGATGAGGGCGGCTGATTGATGAAACTCGAAACCATGTGATGAGCACTGGCGCGCCAAAACAGAAGTCCAGTATCGATCGATACTGGACTTCACATAAGTACCCCCAAGGGGATTCTGAACCCTGTCTCCACCTTGAAAGGGTGATGTCCTGGGCCTCTAGACGATGGGGGCAGTTGCAAACCGGCGTGACAACCGCCAGGACGGCGCTATTCTAGCAGAGGCACGGCTTGTCGTCAAAATTAGTAGTGACACACGCCGCAGATGGTACACAGGTCCTCCGCCTGCCCCGGCCGCATCAACCCCTTGTCCGTCCGCCAGCGCGTCAGCTTGGCGATGTCATCGTGTGCGAAGGGCTGCTCGTGCCCCAACTCCGTCACCGTGCGCATGATCTGCGCGGCCTGCTCCAACTTCTCCAGCTTGAGGTAGGCCTCGAACGGGGTCTGGGCCACGGTGACCGAACCGTGGCGCTGCAGAATCAGCGCATCGTAGTTGCGAATCAGATCACGGATCACGACCGCACCCTCGGCCGAGGCCGGCGTGGCGTATTCGGTCGTTGGAATCAGACCCATGCCCATGACCACTTCCGGCAGCAGGCAGCGCGAGCGAAACGCCGGCAATGCNNTGAGCGCGATCGCGGTCGACGGGTGCGCATGCACGACGGCGCCAATGTCGGGCCGCTGGCGGTAAGCCTCCAGGTGCAGCAGCATCTCCGAACTGGGGCGCAGCCCGCGTTGGCCGGCGTACGNCGGCCCGGTCACGTTGAGGCTGTCGTCGATGACCAGCAGCTGCTCTGGCTCGATGAAGCCCTTACTGAAACCGCTCGGCGTGACCAGGTAGCGCCCCGCGCCCAGCTTCACCGAAACGTTGCCGTCGGTCGCAAGGCAGTAACCCCGCTCCCACAGCAGCCGGCAGACGAAAACCACCTCTTTGCGCCACGCCAGCTCGGTCTTAGGCAGGGCCGGCCGGCATTGGGCAGCGGNACGTTCGTAACGTGGTTGGGCCATCGCGATCTGTCACCTCGCATCATCGGTCGCCGCGGAGGAACGGGCAGCTTCAGGCCATTATCTTACCACGCACGCCAGCAACCGGCAAGCAGGGCGGGCTGGGCGGGCATGAGGATTGGAGGCCAGGGCCGCCTGTGGTACAATGCGGCCATCCAACCGACACGAGGCAACCCTGATCCATGGAAAAATTTGTCGTCGCCGCCGTGCAGCAACGTATGCGACTGGCGGCCGACCTGGCCGAGTTCGAGCAGGACGTGCGCCGCTACGTGCGTATCGCCCGCCTCAAAGGCGCCCATCTCATCGTCTTTCCNCGGCTGGCCGGCCTGATGGCCGCACCGCCGCTGCTCAGCAGTGCCCGCGCGAATCTGCTCAAACAGGCCGACCGCGGCCGCCAACGCCAGGCCGGCTTCTGGACCCGTGCCACCAGTAAACTGGCCGCCGGTACCGCCGGCCTGCTGGGCACCAACTTCGACCGGGAAATGGCCCGCCTGCTGGCGACTGACGGCCAGGCCCTGTGGGACGCCTACGAAGGCCTGTTCGCGNNCCTGGCCTTCGAGTCGGGCATGACGATCGTCGCCGGTAGCCTGTACGGTGTCGACCGGCAGGATGGCCAACTGCGCAACGTGGCCAGCGTCTTCGGGCCGCAGGGCGATTTGCTGGGCCAGCAGGCGCGTGTCGTCACTTCGGCCGAACAGGGCGGCAGCATCGTGCCGGCCAGCGGCTGGCTGGCGATCTCGACGCCGCTGGGGCGCCTGGGCCTGCTCGTTGGCCCCGACATGCTCTACCCCGAACCGGCGCGCATCCTGACCTACCAGGGGTCNGAGATGCTGGTTGGCGTCGGCGCGTGCACCCAGCCGGCCCTCTACCACCGCATGCGCCTGGCGATGAACGCCCGCNNGCAGGAAAACCAGCTCTACGGCCTGGTCAGCTTCCTGATTGGCCATAACCCGTTTACATCCGGTGACGATCAGCCCTTCGTCGGTCGCTCCGCGATCTTCGCGCCGGTCGAACTAACGCCGCGCTACTCGGGCATCATGGTCGAGGCTGGCGCCAGCCAGACTGAAACCATCATCGCGGCCGAGTGGGACATGGAGGCCCTGCGGCGCACCTGGGAAACGAGCGCCGTGCCGATGCGCCACATGGAAGCGGTGNNCGCGGCCGCGCCGGTACTGTCCGCGGTCTACCAACGCACCGGCGGCGAGCTGCCAGCGCCGGCCCCGGCCAGCGCTGAGCTGCCGAGCGCCGCGCCGCCCCCGCACTCCCGCGCCGGCGACGATCGTGCCGCCAGCATCGGCCACTGACCCCGCTATCGCCGACCCGTCGGATGAACTGACCGTAGCCCGCGTCCACGAAGCGGACGACCGCGAGGGCGAGGGCGAGGGGAATTGACTGTGTGGGGTGCGCGGTCGCGGCCGCCAGGCGGGTGTATGACCAGAAGCCCGGGCGTCAGTCACGGCCATGTTGCACGGTCATACGGGTGTGGCCTGACGAGGTGAGCCTCAAAGATGCCAACTTCCAGACAAGTTGGCATCTTTGCGCCGCACTAACGGATGTCGAACGCTTTACGTGGCGGGCAGCAGCACGTAGACCAGGATGATGCCGTTCAGCAGGAGCGATGGCCACAGCGCGGANNTCGTCGAGCCGCCCATCAACGACATGGCGTCCACAACCAGGTTGAAAGCTGCGATCACGGCCAGCAAGAACCAGGCCTGGGGATCGACCTGCCACAGCGCACGCACCAGCCACACGTAGACCCCGCCCAGGAATCCCCACAGCAGCGCCCCGATTGGGTCGAATCCCCAGAAGCTGTGTACGCCCATCGTGAACGGCAGGATGTGTAGCATCTGCACGGCATGCCAGAACGCGGCAAGCGCCGCCAGGCTCGCCAGAACCGTCAGCAGGGTAACACCCAGCGGGCGGCGGGGTGCGGTTGCCATCACATGACCTCCTCGAACGTGGCTGCTCCCAGAGCCAGGCTCGCCGTGGATTGCACCGGCGCGTGCCGGCATTATCTACCCTGGGAGCAGCAGTATGCCAGGCGCTGCTGGTTGGCGTGCGTCAGGCGGCGGCAGGGGACGGCCAGCCGCCGGCCGCCAGGCGCTGGTTGACCTGGTCGTGCAGACTGCGGAGCAGGTCGTCGAGCTGCCCCGTACCGATCTGGCCCTCCAGTTCCTGCAACAGGAACACGATCCACGCGGCGTTGCTCGGTGGCGGTAATGAGGGCGATGTTGACCGCGGCCATCTGCATCTGATCAGTCAGAACGGGGTTGTAGGGTGTGGTACTCATGTTTGATTCCTCCATCGAAAGTTATCGAAAGTCGTGGCTCGATTTGGGTCGCGCGGCCATCAAGTTTCCTTCGGCGGCGCGGGTTGCACGGGTCGAAAAAGCAACTGGCTAAAGAAGCCCGGTTCGGNGGTGGGCGGGTAAGTTCTGATTGGGGAAGGGTCGCGCACCGTGATCTTGGACAGCAGATAGGAACCCACGGTAACGATCGTACTGATGATCGGCACCGTCAAAAAGGCGAGTAGCAGTGAGCCTTGGGCCAGGCCAGTCAAAACCCCGATCAACACCACGGCGACCGGCAGTTTGACGAACTTACTGGTGATGGGCAGGCCAACGAAATTGTACAAACCCTGTGTGATCAGCACGTTGATCACGGTGACGATCAGGGTAAATTCCAGGTTTGACATCTCTGGCCAGACGGTNNCGGTTTCCAGAATCAGGCACACGACCGCGACAATGAGCGAGGCCAACAGCCCGCCGATGGTCGGGATCAGGGTCAACACGCCGGTCATGACGGCCAAGACAGCGGCAAACGGCACACCCATGAGGGTGAACTGGATCCAGGACAGAAAACCAAGAAGTGTACCGAACACCAGGTTGGCCAGGATGAAGCCGACCCAGATGTTGTCCAGCCGCATCAGCAGGAGGCCAATTTCACGAAAGTGTGGCTCGACCAGCCAATTCGCCAGATGCCCACGCGCCGAAGCCAGGTTGAGCATCAGCAGAAACGAGAAGAACAGCCCGCCACCCACCGTCGCCAACAGCCCGCCCACGCTCTTGACCGTGCTCAAGCTCAGTGATCGCAACGTCGTGATGCCTTCCCGCACGAGCTGCGGCAGATCGATCAGATTCAGGAAATCCTGAAACGTGGTCGATGCAGTCACCTCGGTCAGTTCCTGTTCCAGGACCTGNNCGCCTGCAGTTGAATGGTGGCAACGAATTCGTCGAAGCGCGAGCATCCGATCGGCCAGCAGGTACACGGCCAACGCCAACAGCAAGACCAAGATCAGATAGACGATCAGCGTTGCCACAACCTGCCGCATGCCGGTGTGGCGCATCAGGAGCCGGATCGGCAGGAAAACCAGAAACGCGGTGAGGAACCCAACGAGAATGATATTGAGTACCGGCGCCAGTGCGACAGGTACCAGGGCAAAACCGATCAACACCACGACAAGCGCCAGGTAACGCAGCGGCGCACTCCATTGGGCCGGCGCGGGGTCCCTCTCCGCCCAGCGTGAGCGCCAGCGCGTCCATATTTTCGTCGTCAGGCATCCTTGATCCTCACCATTCTCGTGTTGAATAAACGGGCAAAATGACTGTCCGCCCGCGGCCACCGCCGCGTTTGGCGGTCACGGTGTTGGCAGACGGTACGTAATGACCAGGCGTGGCCGGCCGGCCGTCGGATTGCTGCCGCTCCACACCCGTTCGGAACTGTCGAACTGGTACTGCACGTTGTGCGCCGCTTCGCCCACCAGCAGCAGACCCCAATTCGTCGCGGGTGCGCCAGCCAATCNGCGCACGGCATTGGTGACGTCCCAGCGTACCCAGCCAGCAACCTGATCGAGCTGCTGCACATCCAATGCTGTTGCGTCGCGGTCCTGGTCACCGCTGGCCCCGGGAAACTCCCAGAACTGGTTACCCATGGCGCGATGCCACGTCGCGGTGCCGTCGGTCCACTGCCGCCGGATCTGGTGAGCGCTGACGGTCAGTGGCGTGCCATTGCTGCGCCCATTGAGGTGCATCTCCAGCCACGCGCCCAGTACCTCCGCGTTGGCCGGCACCGACGCCAGGTCGTAGCTGATCAAAACGCGGGCCGCGTTCCCCTGGCTGGTCGGCCCAACCCGGATGAACGGTTCAGTCGGGTGGGTAGTCGTTGGGTTCGCCGCNNACCGATCCAGGTGTCGCGCGCCGAAGTAGAGGCGCACGCCGTACTGCAAAGCAACCGTCGTTGCCTGAGGATCGACGATGGCGGTGGCCCGCGGGGTCGGCGTGGGGTGGCGGTGGCCCGCGGGGTCGGCGTGGGGGTCNNGCGGTAGGTGTCGATGTTGGCACCGATGGATCGCTGCTGTAGCGCACCGTCAGGCGCGGACGTCGCCCCGGGCGCGTGTGTAGTTTCGGCTGGCGAAGTAGTAGAGCACGGTGTCGAAATGGTTGGCGGACTCACCTTCGAGGATCAGGCCGCGGTTGAAGTAGGGCTTGTTGACCCACTGCTGCACGACGTCACGCACGTCGATGGATACCCAGCCGCTGGCGGTCGAAAGTACCGTCTGCGTGAAGGGCTCGGCTGGCCGGTCGGTGTTGACTCCCAGTGCACCCGCGACGTTCCAGAGCAGGTCGTTGGGTGTGGCCTGTTCGGTGCGTTGCCAGGTGACTTCCATCTCGCGCCAGAAACGCAGTGATTGATAGACCGACAGGGTCATCGGAGACGTGTTGCTGCGCCCGGNCTGGTACAGGTCCAGGGTCGCTTCGCCGATGACGGCGCCCGGTGGGATCGNAGCCAGATCGAACTGCAGTAGCGCTTTCATGTCGCTCATCGGTGGCCAGCGGTTGGCCGTCCAGCGCACGTCGAGGTTGCGGTCATCGCCAAAGTTGCTCGTCGGCGCGTACACGGTGATCTGCGAATCCTGAGTGCCGGCATACCCACCGGCGGTCTGCTGCAACACCGCCGTGCGCCAGATGCCCGGGGTCGACGTGGCCGTGGGGTTGGCGTCGCCGTGCGTTGCCGTCGGGGTGGGGCTGGGAAATGCCGGGTCGATCGTGTAGGTGAAGCGCAGGGTGGGGCGCCGCTCGGCCTGCCAGTGGTTGGCGGAGTAGATGTTGTAGTACGCGGTCTGCCCATCGAGGCCGTCGATCATCAACAGGAAGCCGTAGTTCTCCTGTGGGTGATTGACGAAAAACTGCACCAACGGCGTCAGATCGAGCGTCACCCAGCCCAGGGGCTGCTGGAAGGTGGTCGTGGCGTCGGGGTCCGCCAGGCGGTCAGCGTCGACGCCCTCGACCCNCGGCACCGCCCAGGTGCTGTTCGTCGCGTTACGGTTCCAGGTCACCTGGCGTTCCCACCAGGGTCGTATGATACGGTAGGCTGACAGGCGTACGGGGTGAGGGTTGGGGGCGAAGGGCACGTACAGTGACAGCTGCGCCTCCGAGATCACGGCGGTTGGCGGCACTGATGCCAGGTCGAAGCGCATGAGCGCCCGCTGGTCCTGGCGCGGCGTGATATTCTCGTCACGCCAGCCCAGGAGCAGTTGGGCGGCGGTGCTACGGTTGACTGTCGGCTGCCAGCGCGTGATACCGGTGTCGGTTGTCCCAGCGTAGCCGTACTGACCCTGGCGCAGGGTGATCCGCTGCCAGGGGTGTAGGTCGGCACAGGCGTTGGGGTCAGGGTTGGTAGGGCCGGGTCGACGACGTACCGCACACGCAGCAGTGGGCGTAAGCTGAGGTCGGGATGATCGGCGCTGAGGGCCTCGTAGTAGGCGGAACGCTGGTTCAGGCCGCCAATGGCGAGCAGGAAGCCGAAATTCTCGTCAGGGCGGGAATGTTGGTGCTGCAAGAGGGTGGTGACATCGAGCGCCACCCAACCCTCCGGCTGCTCGAAGACGGTCGTCGCGTCGGGTTGGCCCAAACGGTCCTGCCCGATGCTGTCCGCCGGGCAGCGCCCAGCGCGTATTGTCGTTGGCATTCAACCAGGTGGCCTGCTGCTCAGACCAGTGGCGCAGCAGGCGCCAGGCGTTGGCTGCACGGGGCGCGAGTTCGGGGCCGGCGGGATGAACAGGAAGAGCCGGCCTGTTGTACGGTGGCCTCGGCAGGGACGCCACTGAGCCAGAAGCGCATCAGCGCACGCTGGTCTTCCGCCGGGTCGTTCATATTGTCGCGCCAACTCAGATTGAGGGTGCTGCTGTTGCCCAGGCGCGTGTTGGGCTGCCAACGGTTGATGGTCGCGTCGAACATCTCCGCGTAGCCGCTGCGGCCCTTCTGGAATACGGCGGTTTGCCAGCGATCGGGTACAGCGTACTGTATGCTCAACTGCGGGCGCAGGCCCTGCTCGAAGTTGTTCGAGCTGGCAAACTTATACTCGACGTTGTCGTAACCCACGGAAGCAATTTCCAGAACGATACCGTGGTTTTGTTCCGGCTGCGTAATCCGCTCTGCACAAGGCTGGTGAGGGGGATGGTGATCCAGCCGCGGCTCATGTCCAGGCTGATTTCAGCGCTGGGAGTGGCCGCGGTCGAGGTTGCTGCCGGCCGCGCGGGGACAGACCAGGTCTGACGGGTGAAGTTCCTGTGCCAGGTCGTTTCCGCTTCCGACCAGTGGCGCAGCAGTTCATAGACACGCAGGGTGACCTGTTGGGGCGCCGATCGTTCCAGCAGGAAAAGGCTCAACTCGGCGCCGTCGATGGTGGCATCCGCGGGTATATCCCAGAGGTCGACGCGCAGCAGGCTGTTACCTTCGACCTGGGGCGGGTAGAAGTAGGTGATCCAGTTGGCTGAAAGGTCGCTGGCCCCACCGTAGTTGGTGTCGGGAAAAGTGCTCGACAGGGTGGCGTCATAGAAGCCCTGGAAACCATCGAGGCCCTGACGGTAAACGCGTTTGGGCCGAACTGGGCGTTGGTGAAGGCGTTGCCGTTTCACTCGGCAGCGGGGTGTAGGTCGCGGTGGGGTGGGGTCGTCCGGTGTGCCCGTGTAGGTCACGGTGAGCCGCGGCCGCGGTGCAATGTTGTCGGATTCGCGACTGGCCAGCAGCAGGTTGACATCCACACCCGCGACTCCCTGCGCTTGCAGTAGTACGCCAAAATTGTCGTTCGGGTTGGCCACCCACGCACCGACCAGGCCGGTGAGGTCGCGTGCAGTGCGGTGCTGCCGCCCGGCAGCACCAGGGGCGGTTCCAGGGCGGGACGCGGTCGACACCGATGGCCCCGCGCCCGGCTCTATCCATGGGGCGCCGATGTAGGCATCGAGCCAGGTGGCGTACGGCTCGTTCCACAGGCGCAACAGCGGCTGCACCGTGACCGTAATCGGCTGCGGGTCAGGCGTCACCACGGACAGATCGAGCACGGCGCTGATGATGGTGGCCGTCACAGGTACGCTCGTCAGGTCGAACGCGAGCAGCGGTCGTGCCGCATCCTGGCCTATGGCCTGCCATGACAACTGGAGCGTAGCATCGGTGCCGGCCGGCAGGCCGCCATCGCGCACCAGCGTCGTGTCAACGGTACCTGCGTATCCATCCACGCCATCCTGGAAAGTGACTGTGATCGAGGTGGGCGCCGCCGCAACTGTGGCGGCAGGTGAAAAGCCGCGAGGGGCGACTACTGTCAGGACAAGCATGGAGAGAGTGAGCAGCAGGATGGCCATCCGACCAGGATGTGATAGATGCATTCGTAATTTGCCCCCATGAATATGAACTGAATGTCTGGCTTTGAATCAAGGAAAAGCAGAAGCGGCGCACCCATGCAGGGAAATCGAGTTGGAGACATGCCAGGCGCAGTGTCAACCCGTACTTCAGACCGGTTCAGAAGTGGCAGAGTTGGCGCTTCCTGCGTATTATAACAAGGAGTGTATGAATTCTCAAATTGGCGATTTTGGCCTTTGCCTTCCGTTTGGTAGAATCAGCCTGTCGGTTGATCCCGTGTCCCATGGGCTGACACTATTTCAGACATGAAAGATTGGATGCATTGAAAAAGCCGCAACTTTCCCGCCCGTACCGCATCGGTTGGGTGCCAGCCTTACTGCTGGGCCTATCGATCTGTGCAGTCCCTCTGTTGGCAGCGGCCGCACCGGCGCCGCGGCCCACCACGTTGGGCAACGAGCGCCTGGTGCTGGCATTCTACTGGNNCTGGTTCGACGAAAACACCTGGCGGGCCAGTAAGGTGCCTGACTTTCCCGTCTCGCTTTACGCCTCGCGTGACCGCGCAGTCATGGGGCGCCACATCGACGAAGCCAAAGGCGCCGGCATCGATGCCTTTGTGGTGGCNTGGTATGGGCCACGCACCGAAAATAACCAGACCGAGACGAACTTCCGGGTGATGCTGGATGAGGCGGCTGCACGTGGTTTCCGCCTGGCGGTCGANCTTGAAACGGCCGGTCCCTTCTTCGGCGGCACGCAGGACGTTATTGCGGCCCTGCGCACTCTGCTGGCGACGCACGCCAACCACCCGGCTTACCTGCGCGTCGATGGCCGGCCGGTCATCTTCTTCTGGCGCCAACAGCGCTTCAACGTCGGAACCTGGCAGGCGATCCGCGATCAGGTCGATCCGGAGCACCGGGCGATCTGGGTGGCCGANGGGGTCGATATCCAGTTCCAGCAGGCATTCGACGGTCATCACCTCTATTCGGTGGCCTGGTCAGCCGATCCGGGCCCCAGNTTGGTGAAATGGGGTCAGCGCGTACGGCAGGCCAGCCAGAAGTGGGGGCGCAAGCTGTGGGTGGCCACCGTCATGCCCGGTTACAACGATACCCGCACGGGCCGCCGTGGCGCGTTCATCCGCCCGCGTGACGACGGGGCCTATTACGCCCGCACCTGGTCGGCNGCGTTGGCCAGCGGCGCCGATTGGGTGATCATCACATCGTGGAACGAGTGGCCAGAGGGCACCTACATCGAACCCAGCCAGGCGTATGGCGGGCGCTACCTCGACCTGACCCGCGACTGGGTGGCGCTACAAGGCCGGGGAGGGCGCCCCGCGGCGGCCAGCAGTGCGCCGGCGCCAGCCCTGCACCGCCCTTACCGACGCCAACGCCCGCACCGACGCCCTCCAGCCCACAGTTGAGTGTACAAACCGCGGTGCTCAATGTCCGCCGGGGCCGGTACGAACTACACCGTGCTGGACCAGGTGCGCCGGGCAGATATTGGCGATCACCGGTAAAACGGCGACGGCCGATTGGTGGCAGGTGTGCTGTGTCGGCCCGCAGCGCAGCGGTTGGGTTATCGCACGCCTGGTACGCGCGCCGGCCCGCTCGACCAGGTCACGGTGGTTGAACCGCCGCCGCTGTCGTACGGCGGGCGTGACCGCAACATCGACCTCGGTGTCGAGTAGGCGGGTGGGGCTGGCTGTCACGGCAAAGAAGGAGAAGACGCGACCATGGCAATGATCGATCAGATCGAACGCATCATGATCACCGAACAGCAGCTGGCGCAGCGCGTCCGCGAACTGGGCNNGCAGATCAGCCAGGATTATGCCGGGCAAGACCTGTTTCTGATCTCAGTGCTCAAGGGCAGTATCGTGTTCATGGCCGACCTGATGCGGCAAATTACGATCCCGCACAGCATCGATTTTATGGCCACGTCGAGTTATGGTATGGCAACCCAGTCCAGCGGGGTAGTGCAAATCCTGAAGGACCTCGAGGAGAGCATCGAGGGGCGGCATGTGCTGATCGTCGAAGATATCATCGACAGCGGGCATACACTGGCCTACCTGCGGCGCCTCCTCCTCGCACGTAACCCGGCTTCCCTGTGCATCTGCGCGCTGTTGGACAANAAAGACCGTCGCGAAGCTGACGTAACGGTGGATTACGTGGGGTTTGTGGTCCCTAACGAATTCGTGGTCGGTTATGANACCGATTTCAACGAACACTACCGCAACCTGGCGTTCGTGGGAGTGCTGAAGCCGGAATGTTACCTGACACCATGACCCACCGACTCGCCGGACGTACCGGCATGGGCTTACTCATTGGCCTGGCGCTGTTGTGCGGGGCCTGGTTGGGGCTACGGCCACCGCCCGTGGCCGCCCAGCCGGCCGATCCCCGGTTTACNATCGTGCAGGAGGGTGACACGCTATCGGCCATCGCGGCCCGTTACGGTGTCACCGTGGCGGACCTGGTGAGCGCCAACCAGTTGGCCAACCCCGATCAACTGGCCATTGGCCAACGCCTGCTCATTCCCGGCGCCCTCACGCGGCCAAACGTGGTCGCCCCGNNACCTGTCACCGCTGCTACGTTACGTCGTCGANNACCGGGCGACACGCTGGCGGGCATTGCCCACCGTTGGCAGTTGGACACAGAGACCCTGCGCCGCGCGAACAGTCTGTCGCGTACCCATCAGCGGCTCATACCGGGACAGGAGGTGCTGGTCCCACTGACTCAGGCCCGGAGTCGGGCGGCGCTGGCCGATCTGGGCCTCGCCGCGCTGGCCGTGGTCAGGGACAGGCTGGCCNNGGTTGGACCTGCGTGCCGGCCACCGGTACCGTACGGGCGTCCTACGACANNCGGCCAGCCTGGCGATGGTGTACGAAGACGGGCGCGCTGGGGCCTCTTTGGGGTGCATCCCCTGACGCCGCCTGGAACTGCCTGGTTGAACGTCGACGTTGCCGCGGCAGCCGTTCCGCGCGGTCTGGCAGCGGCCGTTGAACAGGGTTGGTTGCGGCTACGCGTACCCCTGGTGGTCACACCCGGTGCGTACATCACGCAGCACATTGTGCTGCCACCGAGTAAGGGCGGNCTCTTGCAGCCGGAACGCCTGGCGGCCGAACGCGCCAAACTGAACGCAATCTGGCCACAGGCAAGTCTGGCGCCCCAGTGGACCGGCGTCTTTACGCCCGCTGGCACTGGAATTCCCGTGACGTCCCCCTTCGGCACGCGTCGCAGCTACAACGGNGGGGTCTCGAGTTACCATGAAGGGCAGGATTTTGGCGCACCNGAGGGCATCGCGGTTTTGGCGCCAGCGCCGGGACGGGTCGTGTTGGCTGAGGAACTGGCGGTGCGCGGGAATGCGGTGATCATCGACCACGGCGCGGGGTTGCACACCGGCTATTGGCACCTGTCGAAGATCGACGTGCAACCCGGGCAAATGGTGCGCCCAGGCGATCAGCTGGGCGAAGTCGGCACCACCGGACTGTCGACCGGCTGGCACCTGCACTGGGAGGCGCGTATTGGGACGACACCGGTCGATCCCATGCCGCTCCTGCAACAGGTATTGCGCTGAGGTCTGGATGCAGAGGGGGCGCCGATGGACTCCATCGGCGCCCCCTCTGGTATCAGCCTCCGCCGCCCGTGTAGGGTCGGTGGGCGTCAGCGCTTTTCCCACCACACCTGCACTTCGGCGCGGCCGGTGTCTTCAGAAGTATTCCACCACGATCGTGTGATTCCCGGCGTTGAGCACCACGTCATGGTAGAACCCCGTGACGGCCTGAGCGCGCCATTCGTCGATGATGATCTGCCCATCGACCCAGACCCGGATACCGTCATCGCTGCGGGCAAAGAAGCGGTACAGACCAGCGCTGAAGTTTGCCGTGCGGCTCCAGTGCGCGGAGAAGAAATCGGACGTCACCACCTGCGCGTCGGGCGAACCAAACCCCAGTTGAAGTTGATAGCCTTGTCGTTACGCGTCAGCACGGGGCTGCCGGTCAGATCGGTATTGTTGAAGTATTTGCCAGCCCAGGGCCCGCTGGCGGGGGCGGGGTTGGCGGTGGGATCGGCGGCGTCCCGCGGCAGGGAATGACCAGGCGTTGACCCACGTAAATACGGTTGATGTTGGTGATATGGTTCGCGTTGGCAATTGCCGCCACGCTGACACCGTACCGGGCCGCGATGCTGGTCAAGGTTTCGCCGCGTCGCACCGTGTGGTGAATCGGGCATTGGGCGGGTGGCGGCGGGGTGCCTCCCGTAGGAATGCACAGAACCTGACCCACGTAGATGCGGTTCAAATTGGTAATACGATTGGCGCGGGCAATGACCCAGGGTCGACGCCGAAGCGGGCACTGATGCCGAACATGGTGTCGCCAGCCCGCACCCGGTAGTAGGTGCAGGATGCGGCGGCCGGCGGCATCGACCGGTGCGGCCAGTGCGGCTAAGGGCGTGAATACCACCAACAGTGCCAGCGCGATCGCGCCCAACCAACGTAATGAGTGTCTCATGTTTCCCCCTCTGCAATCAAGCTGCATGGCAAACCGTGCTGCACGGCACAGAATCGCCGGCCGCGCCGATCGAGGTTCCTGAATGAATAGGTTCCCGTGCCTGACCGCGGGGAGGTGAGAGAAGTCAGATGACCACGGGAAGGTATTGCGCTACGAACCTTCGATCTGATCAATAAGACGTTGACTGGGCAAAAAGTGCCGCGCACGCGCGAGTCACGCGCTCGATGACCTCGGTCAAGGTGCGTGCGATCGTGAAGAAACCAACACCCAATTTGATCCAGTCGCCTGCCGCGATGTTGGACACAGCAAACGAGCCCGATCGCTGCTCCTGGCCCGAGGCGAGCCAGGCGAGCACACCGCCGGCAGCTGCGCCGACCACGACTCCAAAGATAAGCCGCTTCTGTATAGGTGTCATACCGTTGATATCCATCCTCTCTGTGGACGGTTCATGTGGGTTGGTTGTTGGCCGACGACGGGGGCGCTGCCGCGGTAGGCCGAGTACTGCGCGCACGGTGGTGCGCGCGTACCCATTCTGCGTTGATGCGAATTACTGGTTTGGTCACCTGTGAAGATCCTTGGGCGACGGCATCGTTCACCTGCCACATGACCGACTGTACCTTGGGCATCTTCGTGGGCAGGGCACGGTTGACGACGCGCATCCGCGCCAGGCGAAGTAGAGCGCGGCCAACGGAACCAGCGACAGCAGAATGGATAAACTGATGAGGAAAACCAGCGAGATGTCAGCCCAGGTCGAAATCATGCGGTGGTGGCCCCCTTCCGGCGTTGCGCACATCACGCCGATTATAACAGAAAAACCTGCACTACGCAATTGTTCGGCGCGCAGGCGGGCGGGCGTTGATCGTCGCGCCGAACCCGTGGTTTGACGGGCCAACCGGCCACGGCTATACTGAAAATTAGTTGGCGGTCCACCCAGCGCCGCCTGGAAGGAAACAGCATGGCTGACAGCGCGGTGTCCTTCGTTCCCGCCGAGAACCGCCTGGTGTGGCGTCTCGGCCAATGGCCCACACGCGTGGAGGGTATTCAATGGGAGACCAGGCCGTCACGCTCACGGCCCTCGCCGATACCGGCGCGGGCATCCTGATCGAAGTCGTGGCCCGGCAGCCATTCGAGCTGGAAGTGGAATTGGATAGCGCGGTGTTCTACGAATCGGTGCCGGCCGGGCGGACGCGGTATATGCTGACCTATCTCGATCGCAGCGACGTACGCCGATTGTGAATGACGGTGCAATTTCATGATGTGAATCATGGGAAAGCCGCGCCGCGTCTGTTACATTCACATCGACCGTGGGTGCGCCTGTTCGCGTGCTTCAGAACCAGCAGCAAAACTTCAGTGGGGAGATCATGTCTGAAAAGCGTGTCAGGGACATCATGCACAAGGGCGTCATCGCCTGTCACCCGATTACGGCTGTGGCCGAAGTCGTGCGTGTGTTGGCCGATACCGAGGTACACGGCGTTGTCGTCACTGGACCGTCCGGCGAATTGGCCGGCATCATATCGCACATGGACGTCATCCCGTTGTACAACAAGGAGCTAGAGGGTAAGACCGCGGCGGATATTATGACCAGGGATGTGATCACTGTGCCGCTGGATGCCACTGTGGAAGAGGCTATGCGGCTCATGGTCACGCGCCACATCCACCGCCTCGTCGTCAGCGACCGCAATGAGAAGGGACTGCTGGTCCCGGTGGGGTTCTGTCGACCACCGATATCGTGCGTGACATGCGCGGCTCGCGCTGGATGTGGTATTTCAGCCCCAACCCGTGACCTTGACGAAGAAAGAACGATCATGACAGCACAAATCATCGATGGTAAGGCCCTGGCTGCGCGCATCCGGGCCAATATTGCCAGTGAAGTCACCGACCTTCACGCCCGCCTGGGACGCGCACCGGGCCTGGCAACCGTTCTGGTGGGCACCGACCCGGCATCGCAGACCTACGTGCGGTCGAAGCACAAGGCCTGCAATCAGGCGGGGATCCAGTCCTTCGCCTACGAACTGCCCGCAACCACCAGCCAGGCCGAGGTGGAAGCGCTGGTCGAGGATCTTAATGCCAACCCGGAGGTGGATGGAATTCTGGTACAACTACCCCTGCCCAAAGGGTTGGACGAAGAGGGCGTCCTCAGTACGATTCACATCGACAAGGACGTCGACGGTTTCCACCCCATCAATATTGGTCGGCTCAACATGAAGGGGCGTCCGCCGCTGTTCGTGCCGTGCACGCCGGCCGGCGTGATCGAAATGCTNCGGCGCGACGGGGTAACGATCAGCGGGGCCGATGCCGTCGTGATCGGGCGCAGCAACATTGTGGGCATCCCGGTCGCGGCCCTGCTGCGCAACCGCGATGCGACGGTGACGGTGTGTCACAGCCGCACGCGCGACCTGCCGGAGAAAGTGCGCCGCGCCGACATCGTGGTGGCCGCCATCGGCCGCCCCGAAATGATCCGCGGCGACTGGATTCGGCCGGGCGCGGTCGTCATCGACGTCGGGATCAACCGTATCGAGGACGCACAGTCACCCACCGGTTCACGCCTGGTCGGTGATGTGGCCTTCGAGGAAGCGCGGCAGGTGGCCAGCGCGATTACCCCGGTCCCCGGCGGTGTGGGGCCGATGACGATTGCAATGCTGCTGCAGAACACGCTTACCGGCTTCAAACGTACGCACGGGCCTGAGAACTGATCAGTAGCCCTACCGCGTGATGGGCGCATAGCGCACACGACGCCATTCGTGTGTGCTATGCGCCCTTTTTGATACCTTTCCGGTGTAGCCCCGGCACAAAAGCACGGACTTGCCCACCGCGCAGTTCACGAAGCTGACGGCGCCGGCGCCGCCAGCGAACCTCAGACGCGCCGGAAGACGGTGCGCACCCAGGCCGGGTAGTTGTGCAGGGCGACGCGGTCGCAGTCGTCGCAGCAGTAGGTGGTGCGGGCCGTTGGTCGCGGTTGTTCGTATAGCCATTCCAGTATCCGCAGGCCGACCGATTTGCNGCGGCGGGGAGCATCGCCGGTGAAGTAGCGCAGAATGCCGGCCCGCATGCAGCCGTGGCGCTGGTTGGCCAGTTGGTGCATGTCATCGATCGTTGCGAGTTTGGCCTGCAGCGCCAGGGAACGCGCGGCGGGTTCGAGGTCGGCGTTGTCCACGGTTTTGGTGGCCATGAATCGTAACAAACTTACGTCGTTCGCCCCACGAAACAGCACCGCCAACGCCTGCCGACGGTCGCGCCCGGCACGTCCAAACTCCTGCAGGTAATCCTCCACCGAGGCCGGGTGCTGCCAGTGGATGACCAGGCGTACGTCGGCGACGTCGATGCCCATGCCAAACGCACTGGTGCACAGAATGGNCCCGGTGGTCGGCCCACGCCGACCCATGAAGCGGTCCAGCAGTTCGGCCCGTACTTCGGCCTCCTGGATTTTCGAGTGATAGAAGGGAATGTCGAAGCCACGTGTCCGCAGGCCGGCCTGGATGCGCTCGCCGACTCTGATGGTCGGCACAAAGATCATGGCCCGCCCGGCGGGCAGGAGGTTGAGCAGCGTCGTAATGGCGTNCGAAACGCGCTCGTCGTGCTCGATCGACAGGCGCAGCAGGGCGATGTTGGGCCGATCGACGCCGGTGACCACCACCTGCGCATCGGGGATACCCAGCGACTGCACGATGCGCTGCTGGGTTTTGTAGCCGGCCGTTGCGGTGAAGGCGAGCACCGTGGGGTTGCCCAGCTTTGCGCGCACCTCACCCAACCGGCTGTAACTTGGGCGGAAGTCGTCACCCCAACGATCGATGCAGTGGGCCTCGTCGATGATCAGGAAGCGCGGCCGTGCGGCCAGTAGTCGATCCACCTCAGCCGGCCGCACGCGCGTATCGTCGAAACGTTCAGGGGTGCAGTAGAAGAACTTCACTGCCTGATCGGCCAGCCAGCCATAGCGCCGGTACTTCTCCGCCGGCGTCACATCGCCGTGAATGAAGGTGCTGGGGATGCGGCGTGCCTGCAAATCGTGCGTCTGCTCGCTCATCAGCGCCTTGAGCGGTGAAATCACAAATGCGCCGCGGTCCTGAACCAGTGTGGGCAGTTGGAAACAGAGCGTCTTGCCCGACCCGGTTGGGCTGACCATGAGCACCGACTGCCNCGNCAGCGCGGCCAGCACCACCGCAAACTGCCCGGCGCGCAGCCGCGAGGCGCCCAGCAGGCGCAGGCCAGTGCTCACGCNGCCAGGCTCGGTGGCAACTCCAGGCCNGCGATCCAGGTAGAGTGCCAGGCGACGTAGAGCGCGCTCGAACAGACCCTGTGAACCGGGTGGGTGGGTCTGCTGCAGATGTCTCTGTGCGCACGATGGGCACAGGGTGACATAATCCGCCGGTGAGGGCGGCGAGGGCGCCTGATCGAGCAGCAGTGGGTGGACGTCGGTCGCTGCCGTACGGCCGGGTGCGGCGCAGGCCAGGCAACGGTAGCCATCCCGCGCCAGCACAATTGCCGTGAGACTCTTGCCAGCGCTCATCGTGGAAAACTTGCATCCATGTGCATCTCGCGGTGCGTGATTCGAGAACGGCGGCGGGTGGTGTAGGGTCAATGATAGCACGAGTGTTCTGTCTTGGCAAAATCGCCGTGCACCGCGGCACGGGCGCACGCTACAGCACCCCAGAGCGGACTTGACGCCGTTCGATATTGGGTGCATGATGTAAACATATGTCGCAACTACCACCGGAAACACCCATGCCACCACCTGACTTGAAACCCGAACGACCGGACGCATCGGCGGTGGCCGGTGTGCGCAGCCTGCCGCGCAACGTCTGGGCCGTCAGCCTCACGAGCTTTCTGGCCGACGTCTCCAGCGAAATGATCCTGAACCTGCTGCCGCTNTTTTTGACCAATATTCTGGGCGTACGCACCAGCGTCATTGGTCTCATCGAAGGCGTCGCCGAGGCCACGGCCAGCCTGCTCAAACTGGCGTCGGGCTGGCTGTCCGACCGGCTGGGTTCACGCAAGTGGCTGGCTGTGGCCGGTTACACGATATCAGCGCTCGCCAAACCGCTCTTNTGGGGCGCCCAGACGTGGGCCCGTGTGGCGGTGGCGCGCTGGGGCGACCGGGCTGGTAAGGGTATTCGTACCGCACCGCGCGATGCGCTGGTCGCCGATTCGACCCCCTTCGCGCAACGTGGCCTGGCCTTTGGCTTCCACCGTGCAGCCGATACGGCCGGTGCGATGTTGGGCCTCATGCTTGCCCTGGCCGTGGTGTGGCTGCTCCAGCGGGGCAGCGTGCTGCTGCTGGCATCGACGTTCCAGAGCCTGGTGCTGCTGAGCCTGGTCCCGGCATTTCTGGCGGTGCTGGTGCTGATCGTGGGTACGCGTGAGACGCCGGCCAGTGGCCCGGCCGCCGCACCGCGCCTGGGGCTACGGGCGCTCGGCCGGCCATTTCTGATCTTCCTGTTGATCGTGGGCCTGTTCGACCTGGGGAACTCCTCCGATGCCTTCCTGATTCTGCGTGCCCAAGAACGTGGGATCAGCGTCACAGGTATCCTGACGATGCTGATTGCCTTCAACCTGATCTACACCCTGGTCTCGACGCCGGCCGGTGCGCTGTCCGACCGTATCGGGCGCCGACGCCTCCTGGTCGCGGGCTGGTTGATCTATGCCGCGATCTACTGCGGGTTTGGCCTGGCGCGGACGGGCCTGCAGGTGTGGGTGCTGTACGCCGTGTACGGCCTGTACTACGGCTTGAGTTACGGCACGGCAAAAGCGATGGTGGCTGACCTGGTCACCCTNGCCGTGCGCGGCGCCGCGTTTGGCACCTATCACGCAGTGCTTGGNTTTTTGGACATNCCCGCGTCGGTGATCGCCGGCCTGCTCTGGGAAGGGATCGGAAGCTGGCACGGTTTCGGCCCGGCGGCGCCGTTTCTCTTTGGCGCCCTGCTGTCGCTGCTCGCGGCCCTCCTCATGGCCGCCTGGCGCACACCCAGCCCCAACACCGCCAGCCGGTAACGACCGCCCACGGGTCGAGCGCACTTTGACATCGCCCGACAATGCGTGTAGAATCTGATAATCTTTGCGTGCAGTAATCCCCGACATCAGAGTCAGTTGGAGGCATGGATGACGCGCGACGACGCACGTTTGCGGCGCTACCTTGAAAATGAGCAACAGGCGCTGGCCGATGAAATCGCGCTATCAGGTGACGGCCTCGAGCCACAACCCTGGCCTGGGTAATCACATGGCCGACGATGGTACGGAGGCGTTTGAGCAGGCCAAGGCGCTGGCGTTGAACGAACAGCGCAAGCGTACCTTGAACGAGATCGAAAGGGCACTGGCACGTATGGACGCCGACACGTATGGCTACTGCGAACGCTGTGGCGAGGCGATCGACTTCGCTCGCCTGAAGGCGCTGCCCTACGCCACCCTGTGCATTCGCTGCCAGACCTTCGTCGAGCATTGATTGTGCCAACCCGTCACCGTATGCGCGGCGGCTACGATTTACTCCACCCCGAATTCAGCGCGTGAACGATTTTTTCACCCAACCGACCGATTACTCCACCTCGCCGTTGATCAAGCCGGGGAACGCCTTGACCGTTGGCTTGCCCGGCAACTGCCCGACCGCTCGCGCCGAAATCCAACGTTGGATCAAGGATGCGCGGTGACAGCCAACGGCGTGGTCGTAAAGGCCAGCTATCGCGTGCAACGCCACGAGCAGATCACCATCGATATTCCAACACCCATCGCGACCGCCGTCGACGCTGAAGACATTCCATTAGCGATCGTGTATGAAGACGATGACCTCCTGGTCATCGACAAGGCCGCCGGGCAGGTGGTGCATCCGGCGCCTGGGCACCGTGGCGGCACGGTGGTGAACGCGGTCCTGCATCACGTCCCCGACCTGGCTGGGGTGGGCGGTGAACTACGCCCCGGCATCGTGCACCGCCTGGACAAGGACACCTCGGGCCTGCTGTTGGTGGCTAAAAACGACCGCACGCACCGCGCCTTGCAGCAGCAGTTTAAAGCGCGTACCGTACACAAGGTCTATGTGGCGCTGTTGGANGGGGTTCTGACGCCGCGCCAGGGAACGATCGATGCCCCGCTTGGGCGTGACCCGCGGCAGCGCCAACGTATGGCCGTCCTGCTGCAACCTGGCAGCCAGCACGCACGGCCCGCCACCACCCGCTACCAGGTACAGACCTACTTCAGCGCTTACACGCTGGTCGAGGCGGAACCGCTGACCGGGCGCACGCACCAGATCCGCGTCCATTTCCAATACATCGGCTTTCCNCTGGTCGGCGACCGGGTCTACGGCCATCGCAAGCAGAGACTGGCCTGTCCACGTCAGTTCCTGCACGCGCAGCGCCTCGGCTTTCAACTGCCGGCAACGGGCCAATTTGTCGAGTTCTTTGCCCCGCTGCCGCCCGATTTACAGGCCGTGCTGGCCCAGCTCAACGCATAACTCGCCCTGGCCTGTTTTCGACACCCTGACTGATGGGGTCTGTTGGATACGCTACCGCAAGCTGTCGTGTAGATCATGTGCGCGAAGACCGCATCTGAGCTGCACCATGTGGTTCTGCTGCGCGATACCACATGACATTGTATGAGAACCTGCGCTCTGTGTCGAAAACGGGCCTGGTACTCGTGGCGCCTTGGACTCGCTACTCTATCGGGAACACCACCGCATGACCCAAACCGACCGTTCACACCTGCGTGAAGTGGCGCTCGTATTCCTGAGATTTGGCATTATCGGCTTTGGCGGTCCAGCGGCCCATATCGGTCTGTTCCACGAGGAGTTGGTCAAGCGCCGTAAATGGCTCGATGACCAGGAGTTCCTCGACCTGCTNGGGGCCACCAACCTGATTCCNGGCCCCAACTCGACCGAAATGGCCATCCACATCGGCTACACACGCGCCGGCTGGCCGGGCCTCATTGTGGGTGGGGCCTGTTTCATCCTGCCGGCCGTCGTGATCGTTCTGCTGCTGGCGGCCATGTACGTGGCCTATGGCGCCACACCGCAGGCGGCCTGGGTGTTGTACGGGGTCAAGCCGGTGATCATCGTCGTCGTGGCGCAGGCGTTGTGGTCTCTGGGACGCAGGGCGGTGCGCGGCTGGCTGCTGGCACTGGTGGGCGCGCTTACCCTGGTGCTGGCCGCATTGAGTGTCAACGAAATCATGGTTCTGGCAGTGGGCGGTGTGCTGGTGATGCTGTTCAGAAATGCCGGGCGTTTGCGCCAATCGCATATCGGCGCCCTGCTTTTCCCCCTGGCCGGTTGGGGCCTGTGGCAGGAGATGGCGCCGTTCAGTCTGTCGCAGTTGTTCCTGACTTTCTTGAAGATCGGGTCTCTGCTGTACGGCAGCGGTTACGTCCTGCTGGCTTTCATGCGCAACGACTTCGTCAGCCGGCTGCACTGGCTGACCGACGCGCAACTCATCGATGCAATCGCTATCGGCCTGGTAACNCCTGGCCCGGTCTTTACGACTGCGACCTTCGTGGGCTACCTGCTGGGCGGTGTGCCCGCCGCCCTGGTCGCGACGCTCGGCATTTTTCTGCCGTCCTTTATTTTTGTTGCCCTGACGCACCCGTTCATCCCGCGGATGCGGCAGTCGCGGTGGTTGGGCGCCCTGCTGGACGGTGTGGCCGTGGCTTCACTCAGTCTGATGGCGGTCGTGGCCTGGGTTCTCAGCCGATCGACGTTCGTCGATCTCTATTCGCTGCTCGCAGCGGCCGTCGCAGCCGTGCTCTTGTTCCGTTTCAAAGTCAACACGACGTGGCTGATTGTGGGCGGGCCCTGTTTGGACTACTGAGGATGAGCGTGTGACGGCGGGGGCCAGGGCAGTTCGCGGGAAGCGGCCTGGTTGATTGGGCGGGATGTGTGCAAGGAGGTGGCAGGGGCACGAAGGACAACGGTGAACGAATCACGGGTTGCGCAGACTGTTGCGTGACGATGATGCACACAGGAGGTGACACGTGGAGAACAAACTAACCGACCTGGCCAGTGCAACCGCACTGATCCCGGACGGGGCGACGCTATCGTTGGGCGGATTCACCGTAGAGCGGCACCCAATGGCTCTGGTGTACGAGTTGATTCGCCTGCGACGCCGCAATTTGTACCTGTTTGGCCATTCAGCCGGCAGCGATTGGGACATCCTGATCGGGGCCGGCTGCGTGAAGCGGGTCGAAATGGCTTACGTGGCTGACGAAGCGTTTGGCACGGTCGCACCCTGCTGGCGGCGGGCGGTCGAGAACGGGCAAATCGAATGGGAAGATTACAGCAACTTCGCCATGGTCGCGCGCTTTACGGCTGGCGCGATGGGCATCCCCTTCATGCCCATCCGCAGCCTGTTTGGCAGCGACGTGCTCAACCAGGCGGGGTTGACGCCGGAGCAGCGCGCAGCCGACCCGCGCACGACCGTACAAAAGCTGGCGGTGATCGAATCGCCGTTCGATCCGGGCGACCGGGTGGCCCTGGTGCCAGCAATCCACACCGAGTTCGCGGTGATTCACGTGCAGAAGGCCACGCCCAGCGGGGTCGTACGCATCGAGGGCCAGGTCTTCGCCGACTTTCAGCAGGCGCTGTGTGGGGATGTTTTGATCGTGACTGCGGAAGAGATCGTGTCTGAGGATGCGCTGCGCGAGGACGCGGACCGCAACCGGCTGCCCTACATCGCGGTCGACCACGTCTGCCACGTGCCGTACGGCGCCCACCCCTTCGCCGTGTTCCACTACTACGACTACGACCCCTGGCAGTTGAAGCTGTACCATGACAGCGCGCGACGCGCNACGTTTCAGGCCTACCTGGACCGCTTCGTTTACGGCGTCAGTGATCACGCTGGATACCTGGAAGCGATCGGTGGCCGGGCACGCCTCGCTCGGCTGACGGCCGATCCCGCCTACGGGTACCGCCCCGATTTGCCCCGCCGGAGGTTGGAGCCATGACGGAATATTCGCTGACGGAGTTGATGGCCGTCGCTGCGNNGCGTGAAATCAACGACGGCGAAGTGGTTTTTGCCGGCACCGGGCTGCCGATGCTGAGCGCGATGTTGGCCCAACATACGCATGCGCCGGGCTGCTGTATCATTTTCGAGGCCGGGGCCATGGCCAGCCAACTCGCGCACCTGCCCATGTCCGTNGGGGATCCCCGCACCATTCACGGTGCGGCAACGGTCGCCGGCCTGAGCGAGATCTTCGCCTACACCCTGCAGGCCGGACGCGTCGACGTCGGTTTCATCAGCGGCGCGCAGATCGACCAGTATGGCAACATCAACAGCACCTCGATCGGGCCGGACCCGCGCCATCCCCAGGTGCGTTTTCCCGGCAGCGGCGGTGCGGCCGACATCGCATGCCTCGCGCGGCGCACGGTGGTGATTGCCCAGCACGAGAAGCGCCGCCTGCCGCGCGTCGATTACATTACCAGCCCCGGTTGGCTGGANGGGGGCGACAGCCGTCAGCGCGCCGGGCTGCGTTGGGGTGGGCCCAGCGTGGTCGTGACGACGAAGGCGGTCCTGCGCTTCCACCCTGTCAGTAAACAGATGGTCCTGGGAAGTTATCACCCCGGCCTTACCGCCCAGGCCGTCGCCGATGACACCGGTTTCCCCATCGACATCAGTGCGGCCGTCGAAACTGCCCCGCCTACTCCTGAAGACCTGCGCATCCTGCGCGACGTGGTCGATCCCGAACGGGTGTTTTGCGGTAAGGGATTGGGGCCAGTGGCCCCCAATCCCCTCAGAAATCGAGCAGCACCGACCGCGCCAGAGGCAACGCCGGCAGCGGGGCTTCGTAGGCCAGGATGCACGCGTCGGCGGGCAGGGTGATCTGGCCCTTGGATACCTCGACCGGCGCGCCGCCGAGCAGATCGCTGTAGACACCGTCAGGCAGATGGGTGGCGACTGGGCCGTGGAGCGCGTTGACGTTGAATACGCCATACAGGCCGTCGGCCGGCCGCTGCCAGGCCGCCTGGATGGCGGGCCGCCGTCGATNCAGGGTAAACTGCCCCTCGACCATGGCCGGGTGCTTCTTCAGGCGCGCCAGGGTCGTGAGGAAAGGTTGCAGTGTGTAATCCCNCCAGGCGACTTTGTCCGCGTCGAACAGCGATGGCGTGTGGGTGGCCGCGGCTTCCTGGCCGCCGTAGATCAGGAACGCCCCACGGTTGAAGGCCTGGAACGCGGTCCAGGCCAGGGCCTGCGGGCGCGTGGGCGCCAGGGCCATGATGCGCCGCTGATCATGGTTCTCCACGCAGCGCATTTTGACATAACTGGCCGGGTAGATGGCATCCTGGAAGCGCAGCATTTCGATGTAGCGGCTGACCGGCACTTTCCCGGTGACCGCGGCGTGCCACAAGGGCCAGATGTCATAGTCGTAGGTCAGGTCGAACGCCTGGTACACTTCGCAATCCGAGTGGCCGCTGAGGCCAGCGCGCCGCCGGTGTTCGACGAAGGCGGCGTGCACCGACTCTGCCAGCCAGATGACGTCCGGCTTGACCGCCGCCACGGNCCNGCGTGCTTCCAGCCAGAATGACAGCGGTACGATAGACGCCACATCGCAGCGAAAACCATCGACGCCAAACTGCGCCCAACCCTGAAGCGTTTCGATCAGGTACGCACTGAGATCGGGGTTCGGGTGTTTGAGGTCGATGACGTCGCTCCATTCGGGCACCGTCGTGACGGGGCGCCCGGCCGCGTCCTGATGGAACCACTCCGGGTGTTGGGCCACCAGCAGTGAGTCATGGGCGGTGTGGTTGTAGACGACGTCGATCATCACCTTCAGCCCTAACTCGTGGGCGTGNNCGATGAGTCGCGCGAAGTCCTCACGCGTGCCGTACTCGGGGTTGATGCCGCGGTAGTCCACAATCGAGTAGGGCGAACCTAACGTTCCCTTACGCGCAACTTTGCCGATCGGATGAATGGGCATGAACCACACCACATCCACCCCCAGTGCGGCCAGCCGCGGCAGGTCGGCCTCGACCTCAGCAAACGTGCCTTGCGGCCCATGGTTACGCACGTACACTTCGTAGATCACCAGGTCGCNGATAAGCCCCGGTGTATGATCAGCCATAATGGTCTCTCCTTTTACTCTAACCTTACATAAATCCGCTTGTTGATCTTCCCCTTCGACTTGTACTCCGGCACCTGGATACGGCCCACCTCGGACGTGTTGGCGACGTGGGTCCCGCCATCGGCCTGCAGGTCGGNCCCGACCAATTCGACCGTGCGTACGACGGCAATGCCCGGCGGCAGCAGGTTGATCTTGGTGCGGATCAGGTCGGGGATCTGAAACGCTTCGTCACGCGGCAGGATGCGCACGACCACGGGGTGGGCTGCGGCAACTTCGGCGTTGACCCGCGCTTCGATCTCGCCTACCAGGTCTTTGCTCAGGTNTTCGAACTCGAAATCCATCCGTCCTTCGCCGGGGTCCATGTTGCCGCCTGTCACCTGTGCGCCGTAGTCACGCCAGACGACGCCGCACAGGATGTGCATGGCCGTATGCGTGCGCATGAGGGCGTAGCGGCGCACCCAGTCGANTTTCCCCGTGACGGGCGTCCCAACGGCCGGCGGTTGACCCTCGACCGTGTGCCAGACCAGGCCGTCGCTTTGTTTGACGCTCAGCACCGGCCACACCTGTTCACCGGCCCGCAGCCACCCTACGTCATGCGGCTGGCCGCCGCCGCCCGGGTAGAACACGGTGCGATCCAGCGCCACCGCGGTNNCGTCCACCGCCGTCACGACCGCATCCATCACCCGTCGGTAACTATCCGTCTGATACAACCGTTCCGTCATCGAATACCGTTCCTCCTCGACCTGCCGATGTTATGACGCCTCGCCGCCTTCGGCGCCTTCCATTGCCAGTCGTCCCGCGTGCCGTTTGCGCTCGCGTGGCCGCCAGCGTTCCGCCTCACCCGCCGCCAGCTTACGGGCAAACAGCAGGTACCCCGTGTGCGCCACCATACGATCGGCCGGCCGTAAACGCCCGGGGATCGGTTTGTAGGNGCGCAGCAGCAGTTCTTCCACGCTGACGTCGCTGAAACCGTGTTCGTCCAGCCCATACAGCATCGTCTCGACCTGGTTGGTGGTCGGCACCAGGCAACCAAAGAAGCCACCCAGTTTCAGCGCTGCCGCCGCCTGTGGTAAAATGTCCCACGGNNCGCGCAGATCGAGGAAACACGCGTCGACCCCGGTCTCGTGGAAACCGGCCGCGGCATCCTGCTCGTATAGGGTGACGTAGGGCAACAGCCCGGCTCNTTCCAGATTGCGCCGCGTCAGGGTGTGGGCTTCGGGGCGAACTTCATAACTGTAGACGCGCCCGCCCGGCATCACGGCCCGCGCCAGGGCCAGCGTCAGCCCGCCGCTGCCCGAACCGGCCTCCAGCACAACGCGGCCGGGGAACAGGTTCAGGCGCAGGAGAATGTAGGCGACGTCCTTGGGGAAGATGATTTGTGACACACGTTTGAGCAGGCTGATCAGGTCGTGCGTCGACGGTTCGAGCATCAGGATGGGGCGGCCGGTGAGGGTCTGCACGGTTTGGCCAAACGACTGGCCGATGAGCGGTCGTGCGGAATGCGCCCCAGGTTCAGAATGCCAGACCGCGCCGGGCCGCAGACGCACGAGGTAACGGTTGTCGTCCTGCGTCAAGAGCAATACCAGGTCGCCCGATTGGGCTGTGACGGACATGTTGATCCCTTTTGGTACAATGACTAATGCGCAATGATTTCGGCCGACTGCTGCACAGTCCGGGCGCCCGCGCCGGCTTGCTGGGTGGCCTGCTGGCGGCCCTGCTCTCCCTGCTGAGCCTCATCCCCTTCTTTGGCTGCCTGACCATGCCGGTGAGCCTGCTCGTCTATTTCGGCGCCGGTATCCTGGCCGCGGTGCTGCACCTGCGCCGGCGGCCGCGCACCCTGCGCAGGGGTTGCCCAGGTCGGATTTTTGGCCGGCCTGCTGACCGGCCTGATCGACGCGATCGTTGGTCTGCTCACCGTGCCCCTGGCCCTGGCGATGACCGGCGGCAGCCGGGCGATCATCAGCCAGCTGCCGGTGGAGGTATCGAGCCTGGTCGAAGCCCTGGGTCTGACGCCACAGACGGTTTTCAGCACGGCCGGTATGCTGCTGCTGGCCGTCATCGTGGCACTGGCCACGATCGTGCTGGCCACCCTGTTGGCCACGCTGGGCAGCCTGCTGATGGCAGTGTCCCGGCCGGCGCGGCCAGCGCGACCGTAGGGCGCGGAACGGTTTGCCGTCAGCCGGTTTGGCGAACGACCCCACGCTCAATCGAAGCGGGCGCCACAGTGGGGGCAGACGGCATCGGCTTCGTCGACCAGACCGCCGCAGGCGTCGCACTCCAAAACCTCTTCCCAGGCCTCCGTTTCTTCGGTAAAAACCTCACCGCAGTGCGGGCACCGCGCATCGTCCGCCGCCACCACTCCGCCGCAGACATCGCACGTCAGCGTGAACTGTGCGCCGCACGCCGTGCACGACGGGGCGTCGGCGTCCACGCGACGGTGGCAGGCTGGACACAGGTGCACCGCACACACCGGGCATTGACTGTGCTGCCCACTCAACATAACGCCACAGCCGGGCAGGCATACGCCGTGGTCGATGTGGGGAGGCGGCCTGACCACAGCGGGGGCAGATTGTCTCATCGGCCGTCAGCAACAGTGCACAGCGTACACAGTCGGCTGCCGCACTCCGTGCAGATGCCACGCCAGCGGGAAACGGGCCTGGCATGCGGGGCAGCGCACCATCGGCAGGATCCCCCGACCAACGTCACATCACCGCTATGACGGCCGGCCAGGTCGAACGGCTGACCACAGTGTGCGCATTCGAGCGCGGCGCCAAAGGTACGCGCGGCAGCGCGGGCAGGCGCGGATGAAGGGGCGCCCGCAGTTGGGGCACTCTGTGGCCTGGGCTAACAAACTGAACCTGCACGTGGGGCAATCGAATTCCAGGGCCAACCCGCAGGATGGGCACTGGCGGTCGGTGCTGTCGACGGCGACGCCGCACTGCGGGCACAGTGTCTGGCCGCAGTGCGGGCACAGGCCATCGTCGAGGTATGCGGTCGCGCCGCAGCGTGGGCAGGCCACGGCCGGCGCTGTCGCATCACCCGCCGTGGCCGGGATGGGGGCATCCTCGATGAGGGATGCGCCGCAGTGTGGGCAATGGGCCGCGACGGCGGGCGCCGATCCGCCACAGGCCGCGCAGGTCACGACAAACTCGACGCCGCAGTTGGAGCAGCGGACATCGGCTTCGTGCAGCAGCGCCCCGCAGTTCCAGCACAGGTCGGCATCGCAGCGTGGACAATAGTCGCTGCCCCAATTGACCGACGCCTGGCACTGCGGGCAGGCGAACACCAGCATCAGCCCACAGTGGGGACAGCGCGTCGATTCAGGTTCGATATCGCCCTGGCAGCGGGGGCAAACCCATCTGAACTCGGCGCCGCAGGCCGGACAGCGCGTGGCATCGTCCGCGGTGGCCGCGCCACACGCGGGGCAGAGCAGTTGTCCGCAGGTGGGGCACTCGTCACTACCGGGTTGAACCGCAGCACTGCAGGTGGGGCAGATCATGGTTGACCATTCCCACGGTTGGACGTTCCAGGCGGGTGTGCGCCGTTGGTGGTCACGGCGTCGACCTCCTCGACGCGCAACGAGATGACCTGCGGCGCGTTGTCGGCGCCCATGGAGACGCCGTAGATTGTACTGGCCGCCTCGACCGTGCCCCGGTTGTGGGTGACGATGATGAACTGGGTCTCGCCGGCCAGTTCTTGCAGGGCTGCGCGAAAACGTCCCACGTTGGCCTCGTCCAGTGCCGCGTCGACCTCGTCCAGCACGCAGAACGGGGGCGGGTTGACCCNCAGGATACTGAAGATCAACGCAACCGCGGTGANGGCGCGCTCGCCGCCCGAGAGTAGGGCCATGTTTTGCGGTCGCTTACCGGGTGGGCGTGCCGTGATGTCGATGCCACTGGCGGCGGGGTTTTCGGGGTCGACCAGGGTCAAGCGCGCTGCNNCGCCGCCGAACAGCACGCTGAAGTTTTCTTTGAAGCGCTCCGACACGGCCCGGAAGGTTTTGCGGAACTCATGGTCCATGACTTTTTCCAGTTCTGCAATAACTTCGTGTAGTGACAGACTACCATTTTCCAAATCAACAACCTGTTCAGTCAAAANAGAGTGCCGAGCCGCAGCTTCCGCGTATTCGGCGGGCGCTTCGGGGTTGATGTTGCCCAAACGCCGTAGCTGCTGGCGCAGGCGCTGGATGTCGGCCTCGAGGCCGTCCGGCAGAATTTCTACTACGGGCAGGGTGTGAACGAGTGTGCCCAGGGGCAGGGGTGGCTGGTCGGGGAGTTGTTCGCCCTGCTCCAGTACCACCAATCCGAAATCGTGCGCGATGTCATGTCGCAGGCGGTTCAGGCTGTCTTGGGTACGTTCCAGCAGCAACTGCGCCTGGCTCAAGCGGGCTTCCGCCACGCGTAATTNGGGCCGTTGGTGGGCGGCGTGCTCTTCCTNGCTCGAGCGTGCGGCTTCGATGGCGGCCAGCTCAGTCTCGGCCGGGTCGATCTGCTCTTGAAAGACCCGGATGTGCGCCGCCAGCGTGGTGTGCTGCTCCTGGAGCGTGACGATTTGCGCGGCCACTTCGGCAGACGCCCGCTCCAGCGATGTGATGCGGGCCATTTTGTCGCGCATCTGCTGTCCCACCTGCGCATGGTCACGCTGCGCCTGATTCAGGGCCAACTGCTGCGCCGCCACTTCCGCTTGAACGGCGCTCCATGCCGCCCGCGCCTGGCTCAGCGCGTCGACATCCTCCAGGGTGGCGGCCGTTTGGGCGGCCTGCGCGGCCGCAACGACGTCGGCTTGCTGTACGGCGGCCGCTTCCTGGTCGGCCAGTTCATTCTCCAGGTGCTGGCGGCGCTGCGCCTGCTGGGCCAATTCCGCCTCGACCTGCGCCAGTAGCCCGGCCTGCCAGGCCCCGCCTGCTGGTGCCGGTCCGCTCACGCTGCGCTCACCCATCCGGTCGTGCAGCCCGCGGTGGCGGCTGGTCAGCCCGGCTTCAGCATCTGAGAGTCGGCGCTGTTCGGTGAGGCTGGCCTGGCGGCGCTGNNCTCGATGCTCTGAATCTGGTTTTCGGCCCTGGCTTTCGGCCTGGGCCTGGGCGATCTGTGCCGGCGCTCACGCCATTCGCGNCTCGCGCGTCAGAACCGAACCCTCCTGGCGGGCCGCTGCCCGGCTGCCACCGCTGATGCTGCCGCCCGGGCGCACCAGGTCGCCTTCGAGGCTAACCAGTGTGGGCTGCGGCTGCCCGGCCATGGCCTGGCGCAGCCGGCGCGCCACTGCCAGGTCGGTCGTGACCACCACCCGGTTGAGCAGGTACTCGACCAATCGCCGCTGATGGGTTTCTGCACCCACCAGCGTGGCCGCCGTGCCGAGTACGCCCGGCAGCGAAGGGATGCGCAGCGGCGCGGCTGGCCGGATCGTGTCGAGGGGTAAAAACGTGGCCCGCCCGCNGTTGCTGCGCTTGAGGAACTCGATCGCCGCTTCGGCATCGTCCCAGGTGTCGACGACGATGTCTTGCAGCTGACCACCCAAGGCCGACTCGATCGCACTTTCCAGCTCGGGCGGCACGTGCAGCAGGGAGGCCACGGTGCCCAGGACACGCAGAGGGTTCGAGCGGGTGGGGTGCTGCGCTTCCTGCAAGACGGCCCGCGGCCCCAGCGCGTAACCGGCGCCCTCTTGACGCAGGCGGTTCAACAGGTCGAAACGGGCCTGCATACGGTCCAACGTGCGCTGCGTCGCGTGCAGTTGCTCGTTGACGCGGCGACGTTCCGTCTCAGCCGCGGCGGCCAGGGTCGTCTGTTCCGCGCGTGCGGTGGCCAGGCGGGCAATTTCGGCGCTGATGCCATCGGCTGCGGTCTGCTGGGCGTGCAGCTGCTGGCTGACCGCCTGGCTATCGCCGGTGGCACGGGCAATGGCAGCCCGGTGGGTGACACGCTCCTCAGCCAGCACCGCCGCGCGGTCGGTCAGTTGGGCCAGGCGCAGCCGAATCTCCTGAACTCCAGCCTGCAGGGCAGTCAGCTGGCGCTGCGCCTGTTCGAGGGCTTCCTGCTGGGCCAGGCGGGCCGCACGCCGCCGCCAGGGCCGCTTCGGCCGCGGCAACCTGGGTCGACTGTGNNTCTCGAGCTGCTGGCGCGCCGTGTTCAGCCCCTGCGAGATCAGGGCGCCACGCTGCGCGGTGTCGGATTCGATTTCGCGCAGGCGGTCGTGTTCCAGCAGAGCCTCGTGGTGGTGTGCGCCGAGCAGCCGTGCCCGTTCTTCAGCCACAGCCAGCTCGCGCTGCACCGTCTCGGCCTGGCGATGGTAGCCGCTGCTCGTGCGGTGCCATTCGCCCAACTGGCGGCGCAGGGTGGCCTGCCGTAGCCGCTGCTGTTCGAGGACGGCTTCCAGCCCGTTGAGCCGCTGCAGTTCCTCCGCTTGCTGCACCTGGGCGCGCTGGTGCGTCTCCTGCGCCAGCGCCACNNCGCGCAGCGTACTGTGCCACTGGTAACCGTACCAGACCTCGAGCAGGCCCGCAGGTCAGCCTGGCTGGTTGGCTTGGGCGGCCCGCTCCGCCGCCTGTTTGAGGTGTCGCAGGCGCGNGGCCAGCTCCTGAATCACATCGTGAACCCGCTGCAGGTTGGAGCGGGTCTCGTCCAGACGGCGCAGGGTCTCGTCACGTTTGGCCTGGTAGCCGGTGATGCCTGCCGCTTCTTCNNTGAACAGCACGCGGCGCTCTTCCGGGCGCTGTGCCAGCACCTGGTCGACCAGGCCCTGGCCAATGACGGTGTACGTGCGGCGGCTGAGGCCCGACCGTCCGAGCAGCCNCGCGATGTCTTTGAGGCGTACCCGGTTGCCGTTGAGCAGGTACTCGTTTTCACCCGAACGGTAGGCCCGGCGTGTGATCGTCACCTCGGCGAAATCGAGGGGCAGGGCGCCATCCTGGTTGTCCAGCGTCAGGGTGACCTGGGCCATACCCAGGCGGGCGCGCTGGTCGCTGCCCGAAAAGATCATATCTTCGGNTTNTTTGCCGCGCAGCAGGTTGAAGCTCTGTTCACCGAGAACCCAACGAATACCATCGGCGATGTTGGATTTGCCGGAGCCGTNTGNGCCGACCACAGCCGTGATACCTGGTGGGAAGCTGAAGCTGGTGCGGTTGGCGAATGATTTGTAGCCGTGTAGTTCGAGTTCTTTGAGACGCATAGTGTCGAATAGGCGGTCGAGTTCGCGGCACTGTGGCCGGTCGGCCGTGCGCAGGGGCGCCGTGGGCCCGCCGCGCGATCGGCGGCAGGAGTATAACACCGAGCGTCATCCCGGTCAATTGCCAGTGATCCCGAATGGTGAGCCTGACGAACTGGCGGTCCGCAAAAATAGCGTAAAATGCGTTGATAGTGGTACAATGGGCCAGCGCGGCACGCGCGCGGGTGCACACACGGTCGCCCTTGTCCTATGCCCGCAGGAGAACATCACCATGCCGCCACCGCTTTTCGATGCCGATGATACTCCACCTGTGCCGGTTGCAGCCAGCACCCAAACCACCCCACTAAATCAGCGCGTGGCTGACCTGGAATCAGCCGTCACCCAGCTCTTGGCTGACGTGGGACGGGTGGCCGCCGCGGGTCGCGCGGCGGCCGGTCTACAGCCCACGGTCGATAGTCTGACGGCCCGTGCCGCGCAACTCTCCGCGGCACAGCAGGCGCTGACCGCCATCGCGGCTGCGGCGCCAACCCTGGAGGGCCTGCCGCCCGGTTCGGGAGGGTGTCGCAGCCGCCCATGCAGGACGTACGCGGCCAGCTACCGGTACACGCCACGATCCGCTACCCCACCCGCGACCTGAGCGCGATACGCCGTGTGGTGGTGCACCATACCGTCACGCGGCGACATCCTGCCCGAGCGCATTGCCCAGGTTCAGGTCGCCCAGGGCAAAGCGGGCATCACCTACCACTTTCTGATCACGGCCGATGGCACGATCTACTGGACGCAGCCCTGGAGACGGTCGTCGGGCAGATGCTGGATCCGTGACCAACGAACAGAGCGTTGGCGTGGCGTTGGCGGGCAACTTCACCGACCAGGCGCCGCCGGCCGAGCAGCTGGCCAGCGCCGCCGCCCTGATTGCCTGGCTCTTGTACTCGTTGCACCTGCCAATCGACGCACTGGTGGGCCGCAAGGAGATCGAGACGTCGCACGGCTCACCGGGCAAACAGTGGATGCAGGGCGCAAATTATAAGGCCACCCTCGTGCGGCAGGTGCAGGCCATTCTCGACGCGGCCATCGAAGTGGAACCCCGGGCGGTACCGATGTGGAGCAGTTGCAGGCCCGTGTGCGTGAGTTGGAAGCGACGGTGGCCCGCCTGCAGTCACTGGCCGATCAGGCAACCGCCCTGGCCCAGCAGGTGCAAGATCTGCGCAACAGCGTGAGTCAGCGCGACGCCGAGCTGCGCGCCTGCGCCCCTGGCTGACGCGGCGACCGCGTTGCAGGCCCAGGTGGCTACGCTGACCGCGACGATTGCGCAGCGTGAGGCCGAGATTCGACAGCTGCAGGCCGAGATTGCGCGCCTCCAGGGCACGACCGGCGGCGGCGTCACGGCCCCCGATACGCGACATCGTCGATCGCTCGAAAAGCACCCCACCCTGCCGCCGTATCCGAAACGTACCAAACCGATCTCGCTGATCGTGATCCACCACACCGACACGCCCAAAACGTTCACACCCCAACAAATCGCCCACTACCATGTGTTTGGCGAGCGCAAAAACAGCGAGGGCAAGGTCATCAAGGAACCGTGGCCGGGCATCGGCTACCATTTCCTGGTCGGCGCAGACGGCGCCATCTTCCAGTGCCAGCGCGAAGAGACCAAGTCGAACCACGTGGGTGGGGGCCCAACAACTACGGGGTGGGGTCAGCCTCATTGGTCGTTTCATGAAGACCGACCTGCAAGGCAAACCGGCGCCGCCCGAAGACCAGTTGCCCACCGCGCCGCAACTGCGCAGCACGGCGCAGCTGGTGGCCTGGTTGATGACCAGGCACAACGTTCCGCTCGAAAAAGTCATGGGGCACCGCGACGTGTGGGTCGGCGCCACAGCCTGCCCGGGCGATCAGTGGCTGACTGGAGCCAAGTGGAAGACGGCGCTGCAAACCCAGGTCAGCGCGGTTCTGGAAGGGTCACCGCTGGCGCCAGCAAACCGCTGATGCATTACGTGCTCTTCTGGGACCACGGTACGGACTGGGCACGTGATGACTACCGTAACGCCCAGGACTACATCGCCCATTTCCGTCCCACGAACGGTTTTGCGGTCGACGACGCCCTGCACGCCGAACACGTGACGATCATCGGCGGCGAGCCGGGCGTCTCTGCGGCCGACGCGGCACGCCTGCAAGCCGCGGGCTGCGTCGTCCACCGCCTGGCCGGCGTGGACGAGGCCGACACCAAAGCCAAGCTGATGGCGCTGATTACGCAGAACACGCCATGGCCCGGCGCGCCGCCGATGACGACGGCCGGCCTCATTCCAACGTCGCTCTCCGTCGAAGAGGCCGCCGAGACCGCGCCGCGCACGGACGAGTGACCGTGCCGGACGATTGGTCAGTCGTGGCCCCGCCACCCACGACAACCCCGCTGACGGCCGCCCCGTTCGCTGAACCGGGCCTGTCAGGCACAACCTTCGCCGCCGCCGACACATCCGAACTTGACGCCATCCTGGTACCGGGCATGGAGGAGGTAACCGTCGCGGTGTCAGCGGCCGAAGCAACGCGCGACGGCGTGGGGGATCACGTCCCCGCGATCGTCGAAGTGGGTGAATCCGTGTCCCCCTGGTCAGCCGTGGTAGTGGTTGAACCATCCCCGGCGGCGTCGCCTGCAACCAGCAGTGAGACACCTGACCTGCCGGCACCGGCGAAGGTGGCCACCCTGGGCAGTGGGATGAAGGCGCGCCAACAGGAACGCACACGCAAAACAAAGAAGTGACATGAACAAACTAGGCTTCTACATCGAAGTTTCGACGGTTGAGTTCCTGCGCGACGCGTTGGCCGAGGTCAAACCGCCGGTGATTCTGTTCCATCGGGGCGACCGCGGGCTGCTGCAAGAGATTCGGCGCGGCCTCTCGCCCAATTCGTTCATCATCGGCCGCTGGCCGCTCGACATCTCGGCCCAGGACGCGATGTTGGACAGCAGCGATCCGGCGGCGGCCGGCCGCCAGCTGGCCGATCAGATATTGGGCTATGACTTTGGCTACGCGACGGAGCGTGTCGATGGGCGCCTCCTGATCGATGCCTGGATGAGCCTGAACGAGCCGTTACGCGGGCCGGCCAGTTTTCCCAACGAGCAGGTCGATGCCCTTTTCCGGCGGCGCCCGAGGCCCTGGACAAGTTCCAGGAAGCGTTCCGCCAACGCCTGCAGACCCAGAACCTGGAGGCTGTAGCCTTCAACTTCGGCGCCGGCAACTACACACGCCCGGAACACTACAGCGATTGGTTTCCGCGCACCCTGCAGTCCCACACCTACCTCGGGTTCCACGAGTACGGCTGGCCGACGCTCATGCCGCAGGCCGGCACCGAAACCGGCGCCCTGCTGTACCGTCCCGTCATGGAGAAACTGCGCAGCAGCCTGAACCGACCGCTCAAAGCGGTGATCACTGAAGCGGGCTGGCGCGCATGTACAAATACCGTGGCGCATCGGACGATGTGGGGTGGCTCTACCCGGCCGACTCGATTCCCCAGGATCAGTACTGGGAGTCGCTGCACTGGTACAACACCGAGCGTGCCGCGACGACTATGTGGTGGGCGCCTGTCTCTACGAAGTGGGGCACGGCGGTGGGCGTTGGATCACGTTCCGGCACTTGGGGAAAGACAACAACCAGCAGCCCATCACCATCCTCTCGCGGGTGGCGCGACTGCGGGACGAACCTCCACCCCTGGCCGATGACAGGGCGGCCCTGCGCCAGCGCGGGCCGCAGCCGAAGCCCGGCTGGCGGGCGTGGATGCCCAGCTGCGCCAGGCGGCAGCACAGGTCGATCAAATCAGGGCGCCCCTGGCCAGCGTGCAGGCCGCCGCGGCTGAGGCGACGCGCATGCAGTCACAGGCCGCGGCCCTCACTGTGCGCATCCAACAGGCCAGGTCTGTCCTGGCCAGCCAGGCGAACGCGCCGCTGGTGGCGCAGGCCGACGCGCTGTTGGCCCAGCTGAACGGCTTGCAGGGCCAGCGCAGACGGTGGCTAACCTGGCGACCGCGGCCACATCGCTGCAAGCCGCCCTGGCGCCCTGGGCCGCCGAGACGGCGCGTGCCGGCCGTGCAGCAGGAGTTGGCGCGTGCAGGCCGTCAGCCAGGCCTTACGGCGCGACCTCGCGTAACAACACCCGTGCCGGCGCCGCGTCGCAGCCCGCGATGCGCACCGGCAGGGCGATCAGCTCGTAATCTCCGTCCGGCACCCCATGCAGGCACAGGTTCTCCACGATGACCACGCCGTAGTGCAGCAGCGCCTTGTGTGTGGGCAGGTCCTGGCTCGCGGCCGGGTCGACCGATGGGGCATCGGTGCCGAGCAGCCGTAAGCCGTGCTGTCCCAACCAGGCCGCGGCCGCGTGATNCGCCAGGAACTCGCCCTCCCACACATCATCCGGCACGGAACTGGCTGCGCTGTGTAGCAGCAGCCGCACGACGCCAGCCAGGTCAAAGCGTTCGAGCATCTCCGGCGTCAGGGNCTGGGCCGAAACGCTGATCACGCGCGNCGGCCCGATCAATACCTCCAGCGGCGGCTCATCCACTCCCGGCGCACCGTCGGCGAAGTGGCGCGNGGCATCGATGTGCGTCCCCGCGTGAACGCTCAGGGTGATGCTGCTGACGTTACANNCGTCGCCGTCAGCCATACGCATGACCGGGCTGATCGTCACCGGCGTATCGCCGGGAAAGACGGCGGTGGCCGGGGTGAGCGAGCGCGAGAGGTCGTAGTATTTTGGGGGCTGGGGTTTGGGTGTTAGGTTCATAGGGCACGCGAGAATCGTGGTCAGTTCCTGATCGGTCAGGGNGAGAGGATTGGCGGCCATGCTGCTGGCCACACGGGCGCGGGNGATGATGCGGGCAAAATCGTGTGGACCGATCCCGTATTCCGCCANGGCGGGGATCCGCAGATCGGCAACCAGCGCCGCAACCCAGGCGGCGCCGTCCGCGGCGGTGGCCGCGGCATCGCCGGTGAGCCAGCGCGCCACGTCCACGTAGCGGGCCGCGGCTGGGCTGGCCGCGCNGCGCATCCGCAGCGCCTGGGCATTGACCGCCATCACGTGGGGCAGCAGGGCTGCACAGACTGCCCCGTGCGCCGCGCGGTACATGCCGCCGATCGGTGCGGCCAGCCCGTGCACGGCGCCCAGACCGGCATTGGCCAGCGCCATGCCGCCCCACAGCGAGGCCAGGGCCATGTCGGTGCGCGCAGCCAGGTCGTGGCCGTGTTCGTACGCGCGACGCAGGGCGCCGGCCACACGGACGATGCCTGCCTGGGCCAGGGCATCGGTCATGGGGTTGGCGCGCAGTGAGACGTACGGCTCGATCAGTTGGGTGAGCGCGTNCCCGGTGCTGGCCGTCACGGCCGGCGGCAGCGACAGGGTCAGGGCGGNGTCGACGATCGCCACGCGTGGCAGCATCAGCGGGCTGCGCATGCTCACCTTGACCTGGTGCTTCGGCGATTCCAGCACCGCGTTGCGNNTAACCTCGGAACCCGTACCGGCAGTGGTCGGCAGGGCGATCAGCGGCAGCGGCGCCAGCCCAATCGGCTGCCCGGCGCCGATCACCTCCAGGTAGTCGAGCGGGTCGCCGCCGTTGGTGATGAGTGCGGCAATCGCCTTGGCCACGTCGATCGCACTGCCACCACCCATCGCCACCACCAGGTCACAGTCGTGCGCCCGGGCGAGGGCCACCCCGCACGNCGCCGTTTCGAGCGAGGGTTCGGGCGCGGTGGCAAAACTCACCACCGCCAGCCCGTGCACGGTGAGCAGATCGAGCAGGGGTTGGACGCGCACCGGCGCTTGCCCGGTGACCACCAGGGCACGGCGGCCCAAACCCTCCGCCACTTTGCCCAACTGCCGGGCGCTGTCCGGCCCAAAAATGATGCGTGTTGCGGTTGCAAATCTGAAGATCATGGCCGCCCATTGTACCACATCCACCGGTAAACGCCCGTAAGCGCCGTTCCTCCGCACCGGGACCCGTTACCCCCATATCCCACCCGGTAAATCCAAATCTGGCGCGGAGTCGAGGCTTCAGCCGGGTTTGGGCAACATGGGACGAATGTCGCGGCCGGCGAAAGCCTCGACCTCGTGTGCGTCAGGCTCGAATGGGGAATTGCTGCCGCCAACCTGAGGTCTGAAAGTTGGCGAACAAGTTGGCGGCCAATGGAAAGATTGCTCACCGATAGTGGGCCGCCGCTTAGTGCATGATGTGCGCTGCACTACGTCGCCCTGATCACAACGCCGCTGCGCTCGGCTACGCCCGGAGGAGGAACCATTGGCAGGATCACCCGGATCTGAAGAGACACTCGCATCACCCCGCCCAGCCCTGTCGACAGGCCGTCTGGGCCTGTACATTTTCCTGGCATCCTACGCGATTGTGTTCGCCACCCTGGTGATGGTGGTCATGATCCTGCGCAGCAACAGTCTGGACTGGCCGCCCCCGGTGCGCCCCACCTGTCACTGCCGGTTGGCCTGCTCGTCACCTGCATTCTGCTGGCGAGCAGTGCCGTGCTGTACCTGGCCGACCGGGCCAGGCAGCGGGGCAATCACCCCTGTTCGCACGCGGCACGTACCTCACGATTGCGTTGGGCCTGCTGTTTCTGGCGGGGCAGATCATGCAGTTCGCCACATCGGGCATGACGATTCAGTCGGGCATTTACGGCGGCGTATTCTTCACGCTCGCCGGCTTTCACGCGGCGCACATCGTCGTTGGGCTGCTCCTGCTCACCGGAATGCTGAATTGGGCGCCTGCCGCGCCAGACCCTTCGCAGCCGCGGACGCGTGAGGCGCCAACGGCGGTAGTCGTGTGGCACTTCCTCGGCGTGATGTGGCTGCCGTTGTTCGTGGTTCTGTATCTGCTTTAGAAGAGAAACCGGGGTTTTTCTATTCCTCCAAACCTTCATCGATACTGCGCAAACGTGTCCGCAACAGGTGCTGGGCAAGTGTGATGTCCAGCGTACAGTCGCGTGGACGAATCAGGCCGCTGGCGGCGACTGTACTGGCCGTAATACGGGCCGGGTCGAGGCCGGCCCAGCGGCAGATCCGTACCCCGAGCGCATAACGGCTGAGCCGTTGCGGCCCCGTAATGTGCAATACCCCGCAGTAGTCGTGCCCGGCCAACTCCAGCAGGGCCGCGGCCAGGTCATCCACCCACACCGGGCAGCGAAATTCGTCCGTGAACAGCACGATCGGTTGTTGGTCGCGGACACTGTCGATCACCCACTGTGTGCGCGTCGNAGNGGGCGCCAGGCCGGTGATGAGCGAGGTGCGCACGATCACCCACGACGGCAGGGATGACCCGCGGATCAGTTCTTCCGCCTCGACCTTGGCCCGTGCATAGGNGGTGAGTGGCCCCACCGCAGCGGTTTCGCGGTACGGGGCGTGTTCACCGTCGAACACCATGTCGCTCGAGAGGTGCAATAGCCGTGCGCCATGGGCGGTGCAGGCGTCTACCACGGCACGCGCGCGCGTGATGCTGTCGACCAGGGCGTGTGGCTGGCGGAAATTGGCGGCGGTGTGGATGACACAGGAGGGGCGCACGTCGTCCCACAGCTGCGCGACCGCGGCCGGATCGGTGATATCGAGCTGGCGTACCTCCCAACCCGCGGCTGGCAAAGGCTGGGACAAATAGGCGCCGTACGTGTACGTGAACTGGCGGCGGGCGGGGTGACGGGCAATGGCCTGGCCCAGGTAGCCGGAAACACCGGTGACGAGCAAGGTCGACGAGTGAAGCGGGGGCGTGTCAGGCGGTCGGCGGCTCATGGGTGAGGTCATCCGCCTGGTTTTCGCGTAGCCGTTGGCGGTACTCAGCCTCCAGACGCGCGAGCGCATTTTCGGCCGCCAGCTGCTCGGCCTTACGTTTGCTGTGGCCCACACCGGCGCCATACACCTNCTCCCCCAGCAGCACCTGGACGGTGAAAACCTTTTTGTGATCGGGCCCTTCGGCGTTCACGGTCTGATAGTGGGGCGTGACCTGGANACGGCTCTGCGCCGCCTCTTGCAGCCGACTCTTGGGATCTTTGTAGTGCGATTGGCCCTGGATTTGTTCCAAGACCGTATCGACGAGCGGCCGGAGCAGGTATTCGACCGCTGGCAGGCCCTGGTCCAGGTACAGGGCGCCGATGAGCGCCTCGAATGCCGCACTCAAAGTGGCGGCCCGCTCGCGCCCGCCAGATTCGACTTCACCGTGCCCCATGAGCAGATAGTGGCCGAGATTCAACTGCTGGGCGAGGTCGGCCAGGGTGTCGCGCCGCACCACCACGGAACGCAGCGCCGTCAGGAAGCCCTCCTGCTGTTCGGGGAAGCGGTGGTAGAGGTATGCCGCCACCAAAAATCCCAGAACGGCATCACCCAGGAACTCCAGGCGTTCGTTGTCGGTTTGTGGGAAGTCGGGAAACTCGTTCAAATACGAACGGTGGGTCAGTGCGCGCTGAAGCAGCGTCTTATCGGCAAATGGTACGCCGATGGCCTGTTCAGCAGCCTGGACGTATTCGAGCATTTTGTTGCTGGCGGTGAAGGTCTTTGACATAAGTAACGGCTGCTGATCGATCAGTTTGGCTCTTGTGGCGCCTCTTGGTCGGTCGCAGGGGGCGCTGCCCACGCCGGTTACGTGAGCGGCGCCGCAGGGCCTGGCTCGATGATGGCCAGAATCCCCAGCACTACCAACACCCCAATCAGGACGTATCCGAGAAGTTCCCAGAAGCTGTTGTATTCTGTCATGAGTCTGTATGTGAACCTGACCACACGGTGCGCTGAGCCTGACAAACGGCATGGGGCAAACCATTGGACAGGCTGCTGTACAAATTATCGCACATTTCGTAGATTCCCACAAGTCAGCATCTACCGGCGGGCGCATAGGGGGCGAGCTCAACCCGAACGGAGAAGTTTCTCCGTTCGTCCTGGGCGCTCTATCGGCCCCGTTCGCCCTGAGCTTGTCGAAGGGCCGGCGCCTCAGGGCAGTACTTCACCAAAGACGCGNNCCATGTTGCGCCAGCACACTTTTTCCACCTGACGAGTGGTCAGGCCGGCCCGGTGCAGCGCCTCCGCCAGTTGGGGGTAACTCTCGATGCCGGTCATCCCTCNGGGCAGGAACCAGATGCCATCGAGGTCGCCGCCCAGGCCCACGCAGTCCTCGCCGCCCACCTGGATGGCGTGCCGGATGTGGTGCACCACCCAGTCGATGCCGGGCCGCGGCAGATTGCGCAGACGCTGGATGGCCTGGTGACGCAGGTGCTCACGCAGCCCAGGTCGTCTTCGTCGTTCATCGCCGCGCGTCGGGTAGGCAACGGCATCCCACGCGGCCTGGTACGCCGGTTCCAGGTAATCGGGTGACAGGTTAATGCCGACGACGCCGCCGCGCTGGGCAACGGCGCGCAGCATGTCGTCCGACAGGTTACGTGGACTGGGGCACAACACACGGCAGTTCGAGTGACTGGCAATGAACGGGCGCCGGGCCGTCTCACACACCTGCCAGAAGGCCCTATCGGAGAGGTGCGACACATCGACCATCACGCGCAGCGCCTCAGCCACTTCGACCAACTTGAAACCCTCCGCGGTCAGCCCAGTGTTGTTGCCGAACGGAGTCCCGGCAAAGGCATTGTCGTCCCAGGCTGGCGTCACACTGCGCACGCCGAGGTCGAAAAAGTGGAGCAGATTTTCGGCGTCACCGAGCAGCGGGTCGGCGCCCTCCAGCCCGAGCAGTGCGTAGAGCGTGGCGTCGTGGCCCACGGCGCGCAGGTCGTCGGCCGTGCGCGCCAGGCGCATCGCCCCATCGGCCTGGGCCAGCCAACCCAGAATCACCGAAATCACGTAATCGGCATAGGCGTACAGGTCACGGTCGGGCAAATTGGTCTCGACGACGAAGACGGCAAAGANGCGCGCACAGGCGCCGGCGGAGCGCAGGCGCGGCAAATCGCTGTGGGCCGGTCCGCCGCGCACAAAATCGAGGTCGCTGTCCAGGGCACGCATGACCGTATCGCAGTGGGCGTCAAAAAGCGCATGGTTACTCCGCAAGGGTCGTGCCCTGTCAGGTGGGTCACGCGAGCGATGGCGCGCCTGACAGTGGCACAAGGGTGATTAGAGCCTATCCGAATAACCGTCACAGGGCAACCCTGTGGCGCGTTTTCGGGTTATTCGGATAGGCTCCCAGTGCGGCACGATTATCGTGATCCGGCAATCGATGTCAACTTCGGGGCGCGCCGATTCGGCGCGTATTTGGGTTTGGGAGGCCCGCCCTTCGCCAAACTCAGAGCGAACGGGGTAGGGGTGAATCACCCCCAACCTGGATTACAGCCCTTGATTCGGGATTGTTGGCGATTCGTGACGACTCGTGTATACTTGAATGGCAACCGGGTGATGAACCCATAATTCGTGCTGTGCAGGTGAGTACCATGAACGACCTCGAGCGCTTTCGTGCGGAGAAGAACGAGTTCTTCCGCATTTACGCGGATAGCCCATTGACCCCGGCCCAAAAGCGAACATTTCGCGGCTTGGAGTACTTCGACGATAATCCGGCCCTGCGCCTGGTGGTGACGGTTGAGCGGTTTGCCGAGCACACAACCATCGAGATGCAAACCACCGGCGGCGATGTCCAGGTCTACGAACGTTACGGCCGCTTCAAGTTCACGGTCGACGAGCAGGAGGCNCGAGCGACAATCTANCGCGGGGAACACGGCTACTTCCTACCCTTCGTCGATGCCCTGGCCGGCAAGGAGACGTACGGCGCGGGCCGCTACCTGGAACCGGAACTGCTCGACAAGGGGCAGTTTCTCGTTGACTTCAACTACGCCTATAACCCTTACTGCNNGTACAACGAGGCCTGGTCGTGCCCGCTGACACCGTGGGAGAATCGGCTCAAGGTGGCCATTCGCGCCGGCGAGAAGATCTTCCACGAACCCGCGGCTTGACTGGGGCGCCGATGGCTATGGGTACAAAACCCACGCACGTCAACCTGTTCGTGACCTGCCTGATCGATCACTTTGCGCCGGCCGCGGCGGAGGCTGTCGTGACGGTGTTGGAACGCCAGGGCTGNCACGTCCTCGTGCCCGCGGGCCAGACCTGCTGCGGGCAGCCGGCGTTCAACGGCGGTTTCTGGGACGACGCCCGTCGCATGGCGGCCCACACGGTCGAGATCCTGGAGCGGGCGCTCTACCCGCGTGGGCTGGTCGGCCCGGTTCCAATTGTCGTTCCCTCCGGCTCGTGCTGCGACATGATCGTGCACCACTANCCGCGGCTGTTTCAGGACGAACCCCGCTGGCAGGCCCGCGTCGACCAGGTAGCGGCGCACGTCTACGAGTTCAGCCAGTTTCTGGTCGATGTGTTGGGTGTCACCGACGTGGGCGCACTACGCNNCGGCCGCCTGACCTACCATTCCTCCTGCCACTTGCAGCGCGGCCTGGGCATCCGGTCGCAGCCCGAGGCGCTGCTGGCCCACGTCGCCGGCGCCGAGGTGACGCCGCTGCCCCGGCCGATGAGNTGCTGCGGGTTTGGCGGACTGTTCAGCATCAAGTTCCCGCTCATTTCTGAGGATATGCTGGCCAATAAGCTGGCCAACATCGCCGCCACCCAGGCCGATCGGGTGGTCGGCTGCGACCTCTCGTGCCTGCTGCACATCAACGGCGGGCTGCACCGCGCGGGAAGACGNCCCCACGCCGTGCATATCGCGGAGATTCTGGCCCAAACCGACCCGGCAGGAGGCGCCCATGCCGTCAGCGCCGATNNTGATTTCCACGAACGCGCCACAATTGGCCTCCACAACGAGACGATGCGCGCGCTGGGCCGGGCCACGGACCGTTTCCTGACCCACCGCCGCACCGCCCTGGCGACGCTGCCCGATGCCGCGGCGGTGAGCGAACGGGCGCGGGTGCGCCGGCACACGATTGCCAACCTGGACCGCTACATCGAGATGCTGGTCGCCAACATCACCCGGCTGGGCGGTACGGTGCACTGGGCCGCCGATGGCGAGGCAGCCCGGCGGATTGTGGTGGAGATCGCCCAGCAGAACGGGGTGCGCAAGATCATCAAGTCCAAGTCGATGGTCTCNGAGGAGATCCACCTCAACGCAACGTTGGAAGCGGCCGGCCTGCAGGTCATCGAGACCGACCTGGGCGAATACATTGCGCAACTGGACCACGAGCCGCCCAGCCACATCCTGGCCCCCGTCCTGCACAAGACGCGCCAGGAGATCGGCCGCCTCTTTCAGGACAAACTGGGCGTGGCCTACACGGATGACCCGCAGGTGTTGGCCGGCATCGCCCGCGTGGCGCTGCGCCAGGCCTTTCTGGAAGCCGACATGGGCATCAGCGGGGTCAACTTTGCGGTGGCAAGCACCGGCACGTTGACGCTGGTCACCAACGAAGGTAACGGGCGCATGACGACCTCGCTGCCACGTATTCACGTCGCGCTCATGGGCATCGAACGGATCGTGCCGACGCCGGCCGACCTGGCGCCGGTGCTNGCGCTCCTGGCGCGCAACGCTACCGGGCAGAAGCTGAGCGTCTACACCTCCATGATCACCGGGCCGCGCCGGGCGCACGACGAAGATNNGGGCGAACAGCTGCACCTGGTGCTGGTCGACAATGGACGCAGCGATATCCTGGTGAGCGACCTGGCGGAGATGCTGACCTGTATTCGCTGCGGCGCCTGCCTGAACGCCTGCCCGGTGTACAACAGCATCGGCGGTCATGCCTACGGCGCGACCTANCCNGGGCCGATGGGCAGCGTGTTGACGCCGCTNCTTCCTGGNGCCGAATCCTACGGGGACCTGCCGCACGCGTCATCGCTGTGCGGCGCCTGCCGCGAGGTGTGCCCGGTGGGCATCGACCTGCCGGGGCTGCTGCTCAAACTGCGGCACGACACGGTGCAGGCCGAGCAGGCGCCGGGCTGGCTGACCTGGGGCATGCGCCTGTACGCGGGGGTCACGCGGCCGCGGCTGTACCGCCTCGGNGGGCGTATGGCGGCGCTGGGCGCCCGCCTCCTGGCGCGCAACGGGTGGCTGCACCGCCTGCCCGGCCCCCTGGCCGCCTGGACGCACGGGCGCGATTTCCCGCGTTTGCCGAGGAAACCTTCCAGGCGCGCTGGGCACGCCGCGAGCAAGCGCGGGCCGATCGAACGGTGTGATAGGGGCGAACGGCGGCCAGTCAACCCGGCGGGGCGTGGCTCGCCGGCTGGAGGGGACGCCGATGGCCAGTGACGCAGTGGGGGAGGTGAATGCTTGTGAGCCAGGCGACTGATGGGGCGGCGCGTGATCAGATGATGCGCCGGCTGCGCACGGCGGTGCAGAACCCGCTGTTGGCGGCGGACCGGCGCACGGCGCTGCCGCCAATGCCCGCGGTGGATGCACCCGCAGCGGAGGAGCGGTTGGCCACATGGCGCCGTGAATTCGAGGCCCTGGCCGGGCATGTGCACGGACCGTGGGCGCCGGCGACCGCCCGCGACCAGATGGTCGCGCTGCTCCGTGCGCAGTGCGGCGTATTTTGGCCTGGGACGATGCCGCGCTGCCCGTGCCTGATCTGCTCCAGCACCTGGCCGCGGCCGGCATCGCGGCCGTTACCCACTCGCCAGATTGGACGACACGCGCCCTGGCCGACGCGGACGAATTCACGGCCGGCGTCACGGGTACGTTGGCAGGGCTGGCCGACACCGGCAGCATTCTGGTGGTATCTGGCCCGGGGCGGCTGCGCAGCGCTTCGCTGGTCCCCCGTGCTCTACGCGTGCGCGTGGGTGACATCTACCCCGATCTGGCGGGTTGGCTGCAGGACGCCGACCGGATGCTGCGCGCCGCAAATATCGTGGTGATCACCGGGCCGAGCCGGACAGCCGACATCGAGCTAAACCTGGTCATCGGCGTGCACGGGCCGGGGAGATCCACGTCGTGCTGGTAGACCGTTAACCACCCGATGCCGGACTCACGACCAGCCAGCGCCAAGGGGTACACCCTGATCCTGGTGGCCGCAGCCCTGTGGGGCTCGATGGGGATTTTCTACAAAGTCCTGATCGAGCGTTACCAGATGACGCCCCTGGGTGTTGCGTCGATGCGCAGCCTGTGGGGCGGCTTGATCTTATGCGCCGTCATCGTCATTGTTCGACGGCGGCTGCTGCGGATTCACCCGCGCGACCTTCCCCTGCTGCTGGCCTACGGCACCATCGGCATTGCCGGCTTTTTCGTGGTGTACGCCTATGCCGTTGCGCTGACCGGCGTGGCGGTGGCGGCCGTCCTGCTCTACACGGCGCCGGCCTGGGTGGGGTTGATTGCCTGGCGCTGGTTGGGCGAAGCGATNGCACGCGCGGTCGTGGCCGCCCTGCTCATGACGCTCGTCGGCTCCGTGCTGGTGGCCGGCCTGTACGACGTGAGCAGCCTGCAGGTCAACGCCCTGGGCGTGCTGGCCGGGCTGGGCGCCGGTCTGGGGTACGCCCTGTGGAGCGTGTTCAACAAGGTGGCCGTGCAGCGTTACAGCGCATGGACCGTGCAGACCTACGCCCTGCTGATTGGCGCCGCGACCCTGCTGTTGATCGTACCGGCGGGGCAACGTGTGTCCTGGGAGGAGATGGTCGTGGCCTGGCCCTGGCTGCTGGCCATGGCCCTGGGGCCAACCCTGGGCGGCGCGCTCGCGTATGCGCTGGGCGTGCGCTGGATTCCGGTCAGCATCGCCAGCATCGTGGCGACCCTGGAACCGGTGGTCGCGATGGTGTTGGCGTTTTTCCTGTTCGACGAGCGGCTGGCCGTACCACAGCCGATCGGCAGTGCATTCATCATCGGGGCGGTTGCCCTGCTCCGGCCACGCGGCGTGGGCCGGGCCGCGTAACGAAAAGCCGGCCGACCGGCCCGGAGCACGCTGTCATTTTGATTGACAGTTTTCATCTTATGCGATAAAATGGCCCAATTGCCGCCAGTCCACACAGGCTGGCGGCGAATCATGCGCAGCATTGAACGAACAACGGCGCGGTCGGCAGTGAGTAGGAACATACACCTCTACAGGTCGGCCCGTACAACTGCATGCAGATCTCTGTGGAGGCTTGATGAGTAGCTTTGCAACCAAAAATATCCGAAATGTGGTCCTGGTGGGGCATGGGAGCCANGGCAAGACGTCACTGACCGAGGCCATGTTTTTCGATACCGGCGCCGCTACCCGCTTGGGACGCGTGGATGACGGCAGCACCGTGGCGGACTGGGACGATGAAGAGCGCCGACGGAAGGTCTCCATCAACACCTCGGTGGTGCCCTGTGAGTGGAAGGGTGTCAAGATCAACGTGCTCGACACGCCCGGTTACGCCGATTTTGCCGGCGATGTCGTGGCCGGTGTGGCCGTCGCCGATGCCGGCATCGTCGTACTCGACGCGGTGGCNGGGGTCGAAGTGGGCACCCAGCTGACCTGGGGTTACCTCAATGAGCGTCAGCCGCCGCGCTTCATTTTCATCAACAAGATGGACCGCGAAAACGCCAACTTCGAGAACGCCCTCGCGTCGGTGCGGGATGCGTTCCCGGGGGCGAGCATCGTACCGGTGCAAATCCCGGTGGGCAAAGAGCACGGCTTCCAGGGTGTCATCGACCTCATTCGGATGAAGGCGTTCGTCGGGTCGAAGGGCGAGGAGAAGGACATCCCGGCCAACCTGCTCGCTGACGCTGAAACGGCCCGTATCCGNCTCGTCGAGGCGGCCGCCGAGGGCACGGACGACCTCATCATGAAGTACCTGGACGGTGAGGAGCTCACCGTAGAGGAGATCGTCGAGGGGTTGGGGATCGGTATCCGCAACGGCGCCGTCATTCCGGTGATGTGCGGCGGGGCCACCGCCAACCTGGGCGTCCAGTCACTGCTCAACCTGCTCGTCCAACTGGCGCCCTGCCCGTCCGATATGCCGCCGGTGCACGCGACCCGTCAGGGCAGCGAGGAGACCATCACCCTGACGGCCGACTCGTCAGGACCACTGGCCGCACTGGTTTTTAAGACCGTGGCCGACCCCTATGTGGGACGTGTCACCTTCTTCCGTGTCTTTTCCGGCACCATGCAGTCGAACTCCCACGCGTTCAACCCGCGCAGCGGTGACGATGAGCGTATTGCCCAGCTCTTCAACCCGCGCGGCGAGGAACACCTGAACGTCGATGTGGTCGTGGCGGGCGATATTGGGGCAGTCGCCAAACTGACCGATACGGTGACGGCTGACACGCTGTGCGATAAGGCGTTGAACGCGACGCTGCCGCGCCCCATGTACCCGGCGCCGACCTACGCGGTGGCCGTGGCTTCNAAGACCAAGGCCGACTCGGCCAAGTTGGGCCCCGCCCTCACCCGCCTGGCCGAAGAAGACCCCACCCTGCGCTGGCGTCAAGAGGCCAGCACCAAACAGACGATCCTCGAAGGCATGGGCGATACACACATCGATATCGCGATCCGCCGTATGGAATCCAAGTTCGGCGTGGGTATCGACACGGCCGTGCCCAAAGTGCCCTACCGCGAGACGATCCAGAAGGCTGCCAGCGCCATGTACCGTCACAAGAAACAGACGGGCGGCGCGGGTCAGTTTGGTGAAGTGCACCTGGAAGTCAAACCACTGCCGCGTGGCAGCGGGTTCGAGTACAGCACCGACCGTGTTTTTGGTGGTGTGATCGCGGGTTCGTTNTTTCCCTCGATCGAAAAGGGCATCAAATCGGTACTGGANGGGGGCGTGATTGCCGGTTACCCGGTCGTCGATGTGCGTGCGGAAGTGTATGATGGTAAAATGCACCCGGTCGACTCGAAGGACATCGCCTTCCAGGTCGCGGGACGCGAGGCCTTCAAGTTGGCCATGCAGCAGGCCAGCCCCGTGCTGCTCGAGCCGATCATGAACGTCGATATCATCGTGCCCGATGAGTACATGGGTGACGTACTCGGTGACATCAATACGAAACGCNNGCGTGTCCAGAAAATGGAACAGGAACGCGGGCACAGCATCGTCACGGCCCAGGTACCCCTGTCGGAAATGCAGCGTTACGGCACCGGTCTGCGCTCGATCACCCAGGGGCGCGGCATCTTCCGCATGGAGTTCTCGCACTACGAAGTGGTGCCTTCCAACATCGCGGAAGGAATCATCGCCGAAGCGAAGCGGGAAGCCGAAAAGGAGTAAACGTCCATGATACCGAAGAACTTTGCAGGCCGCGGCAAAGTGGCTGTACTCAAGACCGTACCACAAACGGTGCTTGAGGACTACGCTCAGGTCATGGCGCTGGCCGGTTCTGAAGCGGCCCTACCCAAGACTGCCGACACGATCCTGAAGATCAACATCTCCTGGCAAACCTGGTATCCGGCCTGTTCAACCGAGCCGTGGCAGCTGGAAGGGGTGATTCGCACCTTACAGCGCGCCGGTTACGAGAACCTGATCGGCGCCCACAACCAGACAGTCGTCGTCGACGCGTACGTGGGTGAACGCAACAACAAACAGAAGGTCGTGGTCGACGCCTACGGCGTGCGCAACGTGCACCTGTACGAGCCGGAGAACCGGTGGATTCGCTACGAACCGNNCGCCCCGATGCTGGTGCTGGACAAGATCTTCCCCGATGGCATCCTGATCCCCGAGATGTTCATCGACCGCAACATCGTGCACCTGCCCACGGTCAAGACCCACGTCTTCACGACGATCACCGGGGCGATGAAGAACGCCTTCGGCGGTCTGCTGACCGAAAAGCGCCACTGGACACACGGCGTCATTCATGAGACCCTCGTCGACCTGCTGACGATTCAGCACGAGATTCACAGTGGCATTTTTGCGGTCATGGACGGCACCTTCGCCGGCGATGGNCCCGGGCCGCGGGCGATGCGCTGGCACGAGAAGGACATCATCCTCGCCTCGGCCGACCAGGTGGCGATCGATGCCATCTCGGCCAAACTGCAGGGCTTCAACCCTATGGAAATCCCCTTCCTGCGCATGGCGCACGAAATGGGCCTGGGCGTGGCCGACCCGCGCGAGATCGAGATCGTCGGTTACGACATTGCGGCCGAGGACTGGCATTTCGTGCAGGAAGATACCTTTGCCAGCAAGGGTCAGAAGCTGATCTACCACGGCGCGCTCAAGCCGTTCGAGAACGCGCTGCTGCGCTCACCCCTGGTGCCGTGGTCGTTNTTTGCCTCCAATTTTTACCACAACGTCTACTGGTACCCCTTCGTGGGCCGGCCGCGGGTTGCGGCCGCGCTGGAAACCAAATGGGGCCAGATGTTCAAACACTACGGCGACGGCAAGGTGGTCATGCCGGGTATCGAGCCGCGCACCACAGCCGTCGCCGCCATTGGCCTGGCTGGATTAGCGCTGCTGGCCGGTGGGCTGGCAGCACGACGGTTCAGCAGTCGTCCGACCGCTTGACAAAAAGGGGGCCTATGCCTGATTTGTGGAAAGTCGATCTGCACTGCCACACCTGGTATTCACGTGACTGCCTGATGGACCTGCGGACGGTCGTCGACCGGGCGCTGGCCCTGGGTCTGAACAAAGTGGCGATCACAGAGCACAACAATCTGGCCGGCGCGCTTCCTCAAACAGTATGCGCCCGACCTGTTCATCGTTGGTGAAGAGATCAAGACCACCGCGGGTGAGTTCATCGCCTACTTCGTCACGGATGAGGTGCCCAAAGGCTCTCGCCGGAAGAGACGCTGGAGCGCCTGCACGCCCAGGGCGCCGTGATCAGCATCCCGCACCCGGTGGACTCGTGGCGTCGCTCAGCGCTGGGCGAAGCCGCCACCCTCAAGTACATCGATCAGGTCGATGCGCTCGAGGTGTTCAACGCCCGCTGCCTGGTGAGTGATGACAACGACAGCGCCAAGGCGCTGGCCAAGCGCTACGGCAAACTGATGACAGCCGGCAGCGATGCCCACACCGCCGATGAGGTGGGGAACGGCTACCTGCTGCTGCCGCCCTTTGCCGACAATGCCGCCAGTTTCCGCGAGCCTGGCGCAGGCGCAGCCGGCGGGGCAACCGAGCGGGCTGTGGGTGCATTTTCGCAGCACCTGGGCCAAGGCGCGCAATACCAAGCCGCGCAGCTGAGGGCAAGCTGCGCCGTACGCCGACCCAAACGTGCGCATCATCCGCCCCTGGGGGACGGATGATGCGCACCGAGAAAGGAGGCTCCAACCCATTCTATCGAACCCCTTCGATCCGTGGTCTGATTCGTTGACAGCCATCCGCGTGATCCGTTCCCCGAATCTATCGACCATGTTCCGTTGACAACCAACCCTGTTCAACATCCCCCACCATCGATGTTGGACAATCACTCAAGGAGGAACGCTATGTCTGCTGCTCGCTTGACCCGCCTTCTTCTCACCGCCGCGCTCATCATCGCGATCCTGGTGCCCTCGCTGGCCCTGGCCGGTACGGCCAATGATCGGCCAGTCGGCCAGGACAAGATCGCGTCCGATCTGCGCGCCCAATTCACCGCTACGGTCGACGGCCTTTTTGTCGTTCTGCGCGACCAGGCCGACCTCAGCGGTGCGGCGCAGTTGGGCACCAAAGCCGCCAAAGGGCAGTTCGTNGTTCGACCAGCCAATGCCACCGCCACACGTACGCAGGCCGGCCTNGCGCGCCTGCTCGATGCACGCGGCATCCCTTACAAGTCCTACTTCGTGCGTAACATGATCCTGGTNCGCGGTGACCAGAACCTGGCCAATGAATTGGCGGCCCGCAGTGACGTGGCGAGCGTCGAGGTCAATACCTGGTACAAGTCCGCGATGCCCACCCTGGAGGCCGGTGGATCACAATTCCCCGAATGCCATCGAACCGGGGTCAACTACATTCAGGCGCCGGCAGTGTGGGCGCTGGGTTTCACCGGCCAGGGCATGGTCGTCGCCGGCGCCGACACCGGCGTGGCGTGGGATCATCCGGCCATCAAGGGCAAATACCGCGGCTGGAACGGCTCCTCGGCTGACCACAACTACAACTGGCACGACGGTACCTGCGCCTTCAGTTCNGTTCATGCCGCCGGGCACCCCTGCGCTTCGCCCAACGTTCCCACCGACCCCCACGGCCACGGCACGCACACCGTGGGTACGATGGTCGGCGACGACGGCGGATCGAACCAGATCGGCGTGGCGCCGGGCGCCAAATGGGTGGCCTGCCGCAACCTGAACGACNNCAGGGCTGGGGACGGGGCCTGGTACGCCGACTGCTTCCAGTTCTTCATTGCGCCGACCAACCTGGGCGGCACGAACCCCAACCCCGCCATGTCGCCCGACGTGATCAACAACTCGTGGGGCTGCCCCGATACCGCGGGCGGCGAAGACTGCAACGACCCGGCCAACGACCTGGTCAACGAAGTCAACGCGACCCGGGCCGCGGGCATCATGGTCGTGGCCTCGGCCGGCAATGACGGCCCCGGCTGCGGAACGGTCAACACGCCGATCGCGATCTACGATGGAGCATACTCGGTGNNGGGCCTGTCGGCCTCGACGGGCAATATCGCCAGCTTCAGCAGCCGCGANCCGTCCGCCTTCACGAATCTGCTCAAGCCTGATATCTCCGCGCCGGGCGTCAGCGTGCGCTCCAGCGTACCGCCGGCCGGCTACGGCAGCATGAGCGGCACATCGATGGCCGGGCCNCACGTGGCCGGCGCGGTGGCGCTGCTCTGGTCGGCGCACCCCAACCTGGTTGGCAACATCGATGCCACCGAGGCGTTGTTCAACACTTCGGCCACCCCGNNCACGACCACCCAGGAATGCGGCGGCGTGCCTGGCAGCAGTGTACCGAACAACACCTTCGGTTACGGCGCCATCAATGTCCTGGCGGCCGTGCAGCAGGCGCCAACCGCCGTGACCGTGAGCAACGTCGCGGTCCAGCCCGTCGCGTGGGCCTCTTGGGCCGCCCTGGCCATTGCCAGCATCGTGGGCCTGCTGGCCCTGGCCGTCGTGGCTCGCCGTCGCGCCACCCTGCGTTAACCGACTGCGGTCGGAGTGGCCGGCCAACCCAACCGGCCGCTCCGACCCCACACTCCGCCAAACTCGCGAATCCAGCGGATGACTGCGATGCGACCCTGCCGATTCTCTGCAATCCCGGTGATCTCGGCCGTAAAAGAATCGTGAGTCACCTCACTGATTCGACCCTCTATCCGGCGTAAGGTCAGGTCTATCCGTTAGCTCGTTCCGACGCGGCGCACACGGCCTTCCACCAACAGTGCAGTTGGCCCCGAGACTGTGCTGCGACAGCCGCCATCTCACAGGACAGGTGAACCATGTTCAGGGACCCGGCGGACGTTCGCGTTCGCCTGCAAGCGCAGCGTTACATCGCCTCCGATGACCTTTCGACGGTGCTGTACCTGGCTGAGCGGTTGGAGAAACCGATCCTGACCGAAGGTCCTGCCGGGGTCGGCAAGACTGAGCTGGCCAAGGCCTGGGCCGCGGCCAGCGGTCGGCGCCTGATCCGCTTGCAGTGTTACGAGGGTCTCGACGAAACCAAGGCCCTCTACGAGTGGGAATACGCCAAGCAGATGCTCTATACGCAACTGCTGCGCGACAAACTGGCCCACCTGCTGGCCGACGCCACTTCCCTCGTCGAAGCGGCCGACCGCCTGGCCACCGAGGACGACGTCTTCTTCTCCGAGCGCTTCCTGCTGCCGCGGCCGCTGCTGCAAGCCCTCACCGCGACCGAACCGGTGGTGCTGCTGATCGACGAAATCGACCGCGCCGATGCCGCGTTCNNAGAAGCCTTTCTGCTAGAGGTCCTCAGCGACTTCCAGGTCAGCGTCCCCGAGTTGGGCACGGTCAAAGCACGCCACATGCCGCTGGTGGTGCTCACCAGCAACAATACGCGTGAGCTGAGCGAAGCACTCAAACGGCGCTGCCTCTACCTGTTCCTGACCTACCCCTCCCTGGAGGGGGAACTGGCGATCGTCCGCCTCAAGGTGCCCGACCTGGCGCCGCAGCTGGCCCGCCAGGCGGTGGAGATGGTGCAGCAGATCCGCCAACTCGATCTCAAAAAGCGACCCAGCATCAGCGAAACCCTCGACTGGGCCAAGGCCCTCGTCTTGTTGAACGCCAAACAGATCGATCAGACGACCCTGGACTCGACCCTGACCGTTCTGCTCAAACACGAATCGGACATGCTGCGTGCAGCGCGGCCTGCCGCCGCCGGCAGCGACACCCTGGATGAGTTCCGCCCGCGGCCGAACAAAAACGCTACCGCGGCGAATGGGATAATTAGCCCACCGCACGTACCACGGGAGGGCCATCACCATGGAAGACCGACTGGTCGAATTCATCGCCGGTCTGCGTTCCGCCGGCGTACGGATCTCCGTCGCGGAGAGCGCGGACGCCTTCGCGGCGGTTCAGGCGCTGGGCATCCGTGACCGCGCGCAGTTCCGCGTGGCGCTGCTGACGACGCTGATCAAAGAACCCCAGGACGTCGCGGCATTCGAGCGCCTCTTTCCGCTCTACTTTGGCCTGGGCGGCCCGCCGATGCTCAATGCCCTGGACGACCTGACGCCCGACGAGGTCAGCCTCCTGGCTGAGGCCATTCGCCAGTTCACGGGTAAAATACGCGACCTGCTGGAGCGTTTGTTGCANGGGGAGCAGCTGAGCCAGGAACAGCTGGAGGANGCCGGTAAGCTGGTGGGCCTCAACCGCATCAACCACCCCTACCAACAACCGTGGCTGACCAACCGGATGCTGCGCGCTGGGGCCGACGACGTGCAGCGGGCGCTGGGCGAGCTGTGGGCTNNCCTGGATCGCCTGGGCATGGACAAACAGTCGATCGACCGGCTGCGTGATCTGGTGCGGGCCAATCAGAACGCGCTGCGTGAGCAGGTCAGCCAGCACGTGGGCAGCGCAATTGCGCGTAACGCCGCGNNTGAGCCGCGGCAGGCCATCCCCGCCGACGATCTGATGCAGCGCCCGTTCCAGTCGCTGAGCGAGCGTGAGGCCGAGGAGCTGCGCAAACAGGTGCACCGCCTGGCCGCTCAGCTGCGCAGCCGCGCGGCCCTCCGCCAGCAGCGCGGCAAAGCCGGCGCCCTCGACGTCAAACGTACCCTGCGCACCAACCTCAAGTACGGCGGCGTACCGCTNGGGCTCAAGTACCGCCAGCGCCAGCTCAAGCCCAAACTCGTGCTGATCTGCGACGTTTCGACTTCGATGCGGCCCGTGGTGGAGTTCATGCTGCGCCTGATCTACGAGCTGCAAGACCAGGTAGCNCANACGCGCTCGTTTGCCTTCATCGACGACGTCCACGAAATTACGGCCGACTTCGTCGCCTTCCGGCCCAACGTCGCGCTCGACCGTGTGCTCGAACGGTTACAGCCCGGCTATTACAACACCGACCTGGGCCTGAGCCTGCTGCACTTCTGCCGCGACCACCTGGACGCGGTCGATCACCGCACGACCGTTATCATCGTGGGCGACGGGCGTAACAACCACAACGANCCCCGAACTGGCCTCCTGGACGCGATCCGCAAGCGCTGCAAACGCATCGTCTGGCTCAACCCCGAATCGCCCCTGATGTGGGGCACCGGCGACAGCGACATGCTGCACTACGTTCCGCTCTGCAGCCTCATCNNTTCTGAAGTCAACAACATGGCCAGCCTGATTACGGCGGTGGATCGGCTGCTGACGACGCGGTGATTTGTGGGGATGGGGAGTAGGGGATGGGGGATGGGGGATGGGGGATGGGGAGTAGGGGATGGGGAGTAGGGGATGGGGGATGGGGAGTAGGGGATGGGGGATAGGGGATGGGGAGTAGGGGATGGGGGCAGAGAGCAGGGGTTGGGGGCGCTGGAAACCCGAGAGAAACGGCGCGGCCGCGAATTGCGCGAATTGAGCGAATTAGGGGTCGTTCAGAAACCGGGTTTTTCTCGTGCGACGGGTTTTTCTCGTGCGAGCATGGTTTTCGTCTGTACAACAGCCTTTCATCACGCCATGACCCTGGTCTGCGAGACAAAAACCCGGTTTCTCTATGCCAGCCTGAGCGGTTACGCGAACTACAGGAATTGCCGTGGTGACCTTCGCGTAATTCGCGCAATTCGCGGCAAAAAGCCCATCCTTCTCACGCAAGCACCCAATCGGCAAAATACTAACCCCTACTCCCCAACCCCCAACCCCCAACCCCCAACCCCTACTCCCTAACCCCCATCCCCTACTCCCTGGCATACTCCTTCACCGCCCGCCGTAGTTCGCGGTCGCTGTCGCGTTGGGCGATGGCTTCGCGTTTGTCGTACTGTTTTTGCCGCGCCAGGCCCAGTTCGACCTTGGCGCGGTTATTTTTGAGGTAGATGCGCAGGGGAACCAGGGTCCAGCCCTTTTCCGCGATGCGCTGCGCCATGCGGTTGATCTCGCGGCGGTGCAGGAGCAGGCGCCGNNGGCGCAGGGGGTCGTGGTTCTCGCGGTTGCCCCNCTCCCAGGGCGAGATGTGCACGTTGAGCAGCCACACCTCGCCGTCACGAATGGCCGCGTAGCCGTCTTTCAGGTTCGCCCGGCCGGCCCGGATCGCCTTGATTTCGGTTCCGGTCAGGGCAATGCCGGCCTCGAACGTCTCTTCGATGATGTAATCGTGGTAGGCTTTGCGGTTGGACGCCAGCGTCTTACCCGAGTTGTTGGTTTTGCTCACCATGGGTCTGTGTTCCTGCTATTCTTCGCGCGGCCCCGGACACTTGGCCGCAGGGTCGAGGCAGCGCAGGTACTGCACAGCCCGGTCTAGCTGCGGGTCGCGGCCGGCCGTGCGGTCGGCGTCGCTGCGCTCGACGGCGATGGTGGGGTNGAGGCCGACGCCGTGGATGGCGCGTCCCTGGGGTGTAAACCAGCGGGCCTGGGTNNGACGCAGCATCGAGCCGTCGCTCAGGGTGATGGGCAGCTGAACCGGCCNCTTGCCAAAGGTCTGTGCACCGATCAACGGCCCGCGNNGCGCATCCTGAATGGCGCCGGCGACGATTTCGCTCGCGCTGGCGCTGCCTTCGTCCACCAGCACCACGAGGGGGATCGCCGTCGCCAGGCCGCCCGGTTGGGCCGCGTAGTGCCGCTCCGTACCGTCCGCGAAGCGTTCGATCAGAATGTCGCCTTCGCCCACGAACTGGCTGCCAATCTCGACCGCCACATCGAGCAGGCCGCCCGGGTTGCCGCGCAGGTCGAGGATCAGCCCCTTGGGTTGGTCACGCAGCAGGGCGGTCAGGGCCTCCCGCATGCGGGCCGCGGCCGCGCTGAACTCATCGAGCTTGACATAAGCGATGCCATCGGCCAGGCGCTTACGCGTGACGAGCGGCAGCTCGATGCGCTGGCGCGTCACGACGACCTCGAGCGGCTGGTCCGCCGTCGGTCGCAGCAGGGTGAGGGTCACCTGGGTGCCGCGCGNGCNCCGCACGCGGGCGATCGCCTCGTTGAGCGAGAGGGCGGTGATGTCCTGGCCATCGACCCGCACGATGACGTCATTGCGGCGAATGCCAGCCCTGTCCGCCGGCTGGTTCTCGTACACGTCGACGATGCGCACCCCGCCGGTGGCTTCGTCTTTGTCGACCAGGGCGCCGATGCCCTCAAAACTGCCGTCCATCATTTCGGTGAAGGACTGGGCCTCGGACGGCGTCATGAAGGAGGTGAAGTCATCGCCCAGAGAATTGACGACGCCCCGGATCGCGGCGTACTCCAAATCCGCGTCGCTGGGCGTCTCGCCGTAGAAGTCTTCGCGCAGATGGTCCACGACCTCCCAGAACAGGTTCAGGCTGCGGTCCTGACCCGCGGGGCTTGCGTGCCGGCCGTGGCCGGGCTGCTGGCTGACGCCGCCTGATCGGCGCTCGACGGCGCTGGGAAGTCGGCGCTCGATGGCGCCATGCCGGCCGCGGCGTCNGTCCGGCGCGGCCACGGCGGCCGGGGTCGCCCAGCGGCCCAGCCCAAGGCCGACCGCGGCGCCGGCCACGAACGCGACCGTAATCATGACCGCGACCAGGCAGCCGGCCAGGCCGAAGGTGAGGAAACGTTGCCCGTTTGGTTTCATGTCGAGTTCACCCTGTAACGCCGCCGTCGGGTGCGTCCGCGACGCGCCGGCGCGGCAATCGTCGATTTCGCGTCTACTGGCCGGCCGCCGGCTGGTTGGCCCACCAGGCGAGGGCCGCAGCGATGTCGGGGTCGCTGCCCGCCGGCGCATTCTCGGTCGCCACGGGCACGTCGGGCGTCAGCCCCGTGCCATCGATCTGGTGGTTGCCGGNGGTCAGCCAGCGGGCCACCGTGACGTGGATCGATGAGCCGTCCGTGAGGTCGAAGACGAGCCGCACCGGTTTGCCGAACGTCTTGCGGCCGATCAGGGNGGCGCGGCCTGCGTCCTGCAGCGCCCCGGCCACGATTTCGGCCGCGCTGGCGGTGGCCTCGTCGGTTAGCACCGCCAGGGNGATGTCCGTGGCCAGTCCTCCACCGCGCACCGGGTAGGTTTTGGTTTCGTCGTTGGCCTTCTGTTCGCTCAGCACGAGGCCGCCCTTCAGGAACTGGCTGGCCACATCGACCGCGGCCTCGAGCAGGCCGCCGGGGTTGTGCCGCAGGTCGAGGATCAGGCGTTGCGCGCCTGCGTGCAGGTCTTCGAGGGCCGTACGCAGCTCGGCGGCGGTGCGTTCGCCGAAAATGTGCAGGGCGATGTAGCCGGTGGTGGGGTCCTGTTCGAGCAGGCGCCATTCGACCGACGGGTTTTCGATCTCCTCGCGGGTGATGGCGACATCGAACGGCGCGTCCACGCCNNGGCGGCGCAGGCGCAGGGTGACCCGCGTGCCCACCTCGCCGCGCACCAGGTCCACGATCTCGTCCGCGCTCTTGCCGGCGATGTCGACGCCATCGACGGCCAGCAGTTCATCGTTCAGTTCGATGCCCGCCCTGGCGGCCGGCTTGTCGGGCAGGGGTTGCAGGAAAACCTGGCCGGTTGTGCTNNGATGGTGATCTGCGCCGATGCCGCCGAAGCGTCCCCGCAGCTGGTCGCGCTCGCGGGCGCGGGNCTGCGGTTCGATGAAAACCGTGTAGGGGTCATGGTAGGTTTCGACCATGCCGTGGATGGCGCCGTACACCTGGGTTTGGGCGTTGGNGGTTTGGCCCAGGAAGTTGTTCTCCAGGATACCCTGCGCCTCATGCAGCAGCTGGTACGACGGCGCCTCGGCCGTGGCCGCGGCGGTGCGCGATCAGCCATTGGGCGCCAAAGCCCGCGGCGAACGCCAGCAGCAGCAGCGCGCCCAGGACGAAGAAGCCGCTGAGCAGTTGACGGGACCGCCACGGTGAGGTCGGTGGGTTGGGTAATGGCGACATGCGGTATGTGTCCAGGCGCGAATGATGGACCGGCGCCGGTCGGCTGACCGGCAACGGTCAGCGCATTGTAGCACACAAGGTAACTGACGCCAACTTGGACGGAGCAGTGGAAGTTGGAGGTTGGAGGATGGTTCTCCAACTCCCATTGTCTGATTCCCAACCCTTAATTTATGCTTCGCATAATTAGCATTATCCGAAGAAACAGGTTTACAGCCGAAAGCGCGACCGGTAGGCCATAAACGGGTCTTACGGGGCGGTTTTGGGCGCAGAGGGCGTGCGATTCGGTCTGTACGCGGCGGCGCTGTACGCACCCGCAAGTGCGCCGACGCTGGCCGTGTCCACGGCCTGGGTCACGGCGTCACTCGGCGGCGCCAATACGCTCCCGCGTGAGGCCGCAGATGGCGTCGCTGGGATGCTGTCTACATTCAGGCGTGTACTGCACAGTGCACCACGGGTGCGACGCGTTCGTGGCGCGACCACCCACCCTATCGGGGCTGGCAGGTTTGTGATCGATGCGTTATGTGAAGTTCATAGAAAGTGGCCGGCGCCTGGATCGCGCACAACACATCCAGAAGCACTGATGCCCTCGACCAGTCATGGCGTCAGTCACTTTCCAGTCACTTCCCCCGCCCCGCAGCCCGGCCACCACATAGGACTCGAACAGCGGCGCGATCGCCTTCGGGATCCGCCCGCTGAGGATCGTGCCGGTCTGGTCGTGCTCCTCTCGTTCGATCAGGCCCCGCTGGTGGAACAGCGCCACCAGCCCCTCACGGTACGGGATACGCACCTGGATACGCACCAGGTTGACGTTGAGCGTCTCCTCGATCAGCGCCAACAGCTGGTCCAGCCCCGCGCCCGTACGCCGAAACGCCAACGCTCGGGCGAACTGCCCCGCCACCTCGTGGGCGCGCGCCGCCTCCGGCCCGAGGAGATCGATCTTGTTGAGCGCCGTCACGATCGGCTTGTCCGCGGCGCCGATTTCGTCAAGCACTTCGGCGACCGTGGCCGTCTGCGCCGCCGCGTTGGGCTGTGTGATGTCCACTACGTGTAGTANAAGGTCGCTCTCCGCCACCTCTTCCAGGGTCGCCCGGAACGCGGCCACCAGGTCTGTGGGCAGCTTCTGGATGAAACCGACGGTGTCGGTGAACAGCACCGTTCGTCCGCCGGGCAGCTCCATGCGGCGCGTCGTCGGGTCGAGCGTGGCAAACAGTTGGTCGGCCGTGTAGACATCGGCCCCCGTCAGAGCGTTGAGCAGCGTCGATTTGCCGGCATTCGTGTAGCCTACCAGGGCAACAACCGGCACAGCGGCCTGTCGCCGCCGCAGACGGTAGCGCGAACGGTGCTGGCGCACTTCCTCCAGCTCGCGTTTGAGTGCCGTGATGCGCCGGCTGATCTCCCGGCGATCGACTTCGAGCTGCATCTCACCCGGACCGCGCAGGCCAACCCCGGCGTTGCCGCCGCCCCCCGCCGCCCCNNCTGCCTGGCGCACCAGGTGCGTCCACTGCCGCGTCAGGCGCGGCAGGCGGTACTCGTACTGCGCCAGCTCGACCTGCAAGGCCCTTCACGCGCGCGCATGCTGGGCAAAGATGTCCAGGATGAGGGCCGTGCGGTCGAGCAGTTTGACGTCGTTGCCCAGGGCTTTCTCCAGTTCACGCTGCTGGCGCGGCGACAGCTCCTCGTCGAAGATCACCACGTTGGCGCCGCTCGCCGTGCGCAGGGCGACCAGTTCTTCCACCTTGCCCTTGCCGATCAGGGTGGCCGGGTTGACCTCGCGCAGCGTCTGCGTCAGCTCGGCCACCACTTCGACATCCACCGTGCGGGCAAGCTGCGCCAGCTCCGCCATCGAATCGTGCAGGGACCACAAGGTGTCTGCCCCGGGCAGTTCTACCCNCACCAATACCGCTGTGTCGCGCGGTTTACCGGGTTCAATCATCTGTGCTGGAATGGTGCAGCCTCCCCATTGCTTCCGTCAAACGCGCCGTGGCGGTGCCCAAGGAGATGCGGAAGTAGCCCTCGCCGTGGGCGCCAAAGGCGCTGCCCGGTGTGACGCTGACGCCGGCCCGCAGCAGCAGCCGCTCGGCAAACGCGGCCGACGTCATGCCGGCCGGCGTGACCGCCCACACGTACAGCCCCGCGCGGGGTTNGCNGGCGTGTATGCCGGCCCGGTACAGGCCCTCCAGCACCAGGTCGCGCCGNNCCTGGTAAACGGCATTCCGCTCGCCGATCCAGGACTGGTCACCGCTCAGCGCGGTAACTGCGGCCGCCTGCACCGCCTGGAAGATACCGGAGTCGATGTTGCTCTTGACCTGCAGCAGGGCCGCCAACGCGGNGGCATGGCCCACGGCCATGCCGATGCGCCAGCCGGCCATGTTGTGTGATTTGCTCAGCGAATTGAATTCGACGGCCACTTCCCGGGCGCCGGGGACTTGCAGCACCGAGGGGCCNNGGTAGCCGTCGAAACCCAGGTCGCAGTAGGGTGCATCATGGCACAGCAGCAGGTCGTGGTGGCGGGCAAAGGCCACGGCCCGCTCGANAAACTCCAGGGTTGCCGTGGCCCCGGTGGGGTTGTTGGGATAGTTGAGCCATAACACGCGGCGCTGCACGACCGCGGCCGGAATCGCCGCGAAATCGGGTAAGTAGCCGTCCCCGACCAACAGGGGCACCGGGTAAGGTTCAGCCCCGGCGATGCGTGCGCTCATGCCATACACCGGGTACCCCGGGTCCGGCGTCAGGGCCACGTCGCCCGCGCCGAGCCAGGCCAGGGCCAGGTGTGCGATGCCCTCTTTGGACCCGATCAGGGGCAGCACCTCCCGGTCCGGGTCGAGGTCGACCGCGAAGCGCCNGCNGTAGTATTCGGCGATCGCCCGGCGCAGCGCCGCGCCGTTGAACGCCGGGTAACCGTGGTTGCCCGGCTGATGGGCCGCGTGGGCCAGGGCCTCGATGATCGCGGCGGGCGGCGGCAGGTCGGGGCTGCCGATGTCCAGGCGAATGATATCGATGCCCTGCGCCTGCAAGTCCTTGATGCGGGTCTCGAGTCGTGCAAAAACGTACGGTGGAAATTGGGCAAGTCGTTTAGCGGGCTGCATACGTTGTTCGTTCACTCTCTTGTTTCTTCGAGCCAGTATTCCAGAACACGCCCAACCCGTTCCAGGCTGGTTGGGCTGATCTTGTCGATGGTATCGGAGGTGGTGTGCCAATAGGGGTAGTCGAAATCGACGATCGCCACGGCCGACACGCCGGCCTGCCGGAACGGCAGGTGGTCGTCGCTGATCGTCCACTTGGTTTCGGGGATGAAGTTAGCTTCGTACCCCAGTTGTTGGGCAACGTACCACAGTTGGCGCTGATAGTGGGGCGTCGAGTTGCCCTCCAGGTAGAACTGCTGGTCGGCATCACCCACCATGTCGAGCACGACCACGATGTTGGGCTGGCGGCTCAGNNCGTGCGCCATGTGCGTCGAGCCGGCGTTGAGCCGCGNCCCGTCGATACGGCCGCCGTCCGCCGCGCCGAAGAAGGCCAGCCAGACTTCGTCATGCAGCACCGCGGGGTCGAGGCTGCGCGCCAGTTCGAGCAGTACCGCGACCCCGCTGGCGCCATCGTTGGCGCCCGGCGCCGGCTCACGGCGTTTGGCCTCATCCGGGTCGTTGTCCGCCAGGGGGCGNNTGTCATAGTGGGTGCCGAGCAGCACGACGGCGGGTTTACTCGCGCTGCCNNGCGCGCGGCCACCCGGCGGCTGGGGCGACATCCGGGCGAGGATATTGCGCGCCGGCAGCCCCTGATCGTCGAACCCCTGCACATCGACCTGCCAACCCAGCGCNNGCAGGGTTTCTTCGATCAGGCTGGCCGTCTCAAGGTTCGCCTCACTGCCCGTCGGCCGTGGGCCAAGGTTCATCTGCGCCTGCACAGCCTCGAAGGCGAGGCCCGTCGAACGTATTGCGCGGATGGGCGTCGGCGTCGGTTTGGGGATCATCTCGTAACCAACGTAGCCCCAGAACACCAGGGCCGCCAACAGCACTGCGAGCAGGCCCACTTGCAGAAAACGCACCATGCGCATGGTCATGCACCCCGTCCTACGCCCATCGCGGCCGCTGCGCCGGCGGAAGACCAGCCGCAGCGGTGTGCCCTCGAAGGNGGTAGTGGGCCGAATCTGGTTCTCCAGATAGCGTTGGTACGAAAAATGCAGCAGCTCAGGGTCGTTGACGAACATCACGATCGTCGGCGGGTCGATCTCGGCCTGCGTAGCAAAGTAGAAGCGTAGACGTTTACCCCNCTTGAAGCGCGGCTGGTTGTTATCTACGGCCGTACGCAACAGGCGGTTGGTTTCACCCGTGGGGATACGTGCCCTGCGCTCCTGCGCGATGCGCAGTGCGGTCGGCAGCACCGTGTTGACGCGCTGGCGCGTAAAGGCACTGATGAACAGCACCGGCACGTAGTCCAGGAACTTGAGACTGCTGCGTACCTGGTCGCGGTAGGCGTTCATCGTGTAGGTGTCCTTCTCGACCAGGTCCCACTTGTTGACGACAACGATGATGCTTTTGTCCTTCTCCAGCACGTAACCCGCCACGTGCGTGTCTTGGGCGGTGATCATCTCCAACGCATCGAGCAGGAGCAGGACCACGTCGGCCCGATCGACCGCCTTGAGCGCACGCAGTACGCTGTACTTCTCGATACCGGCGCCGATCTTGCCGCGCCGACGAATACCCGCCGTATCGATCAGGGTCACCAGCCGCCCCTCGTAGGTCAGTTGCGTGTCGATCACGTCACGTGTGGTGCCGGGTATTTCGCTGACGATCGCCCGTTCCTGCCCGAGCAGCGCGTTGAGCAGCGACGATTTGCCCACGTTGGGCCGGCCCACGATAGCGATCTTCAGCGAATCGTCAGGCTCGACCGGCGGACGCGGCGGCAGGTGTTCGACGATCGCATCCAGCAGGTCGCCGGTGCCCGTGCCATGCAGGGCCGATATCGGCAGCGGTTCGCCCAGGCCCAGTTCCCAGAACTCGACCGCAGCCTGGCGCCGCTCTACGTTTTCAGCCTTGTTGGCCGCCAGCACCACCTNTTTGGCGGCCCGCCGCAGCACATCGGCCACATCGCGGTCGCCCGACGTTACGCCTTCCCGGCTGTCCACCACGAAGACGACCACATCGGCCTCCTCGATGGCGACCATGGCCTGCTCGCGGATCTCTTGCACGAAATCGACCGAAGCCGTGGCCAGCGGTTGTGTCTGACCGGTCGTGCNCGGCCAGTGGGCGATCGAGCAGCCCAGGCCGCCGGTATCGACCACGGTGAACGGGACGCTGGTCCACCCGCNTTCGGCGTAGATGCGGTNCCGCGTGGTGCCGGGTATGTCTTCGATAATGGCTACGCGATGGCCAACCAGGCGATTGAACAGGGTCGATTTACCGACGTTGGGTCGCCCGACCAGCGCGACGATTGGGTTTGACATGCTAAATCTCTACTTTGGCCCAGTGGCATCCCCGTCGGAGTTCCGACGTGCCTGGCAACAGGGAGGCCACCGTTGGCGCTTAACGTCCACCCGGGCGGGGTGTCACGGATGGTGTGGGACGTGGGGGCGGCGAAGGGGTTGTCGTTACCGTCACGGTCGTAGTGGGTACCGCCAAGATGCGGATTTCCACCGGAATTGCGCGCGGCACAACGCTCTCGACAGTCAACCCTTCAGGCACCACCACCTCGATTTCGATGTTGTGCACCCCAGGCTCGAGGCCCACAGCATTCAGAATCACTCGGACATCCTCCGGCTTCAGGGTGCTCAGTTGCGGTACTGGCCCGGCGACCACCACTTCGACGCTGGTCAACGTGCTCGTGGCCGTCAACCNCTCGCCGACGCCCAACAGCACCGGCGGCCGACTGACCGTGATGCTGTCCTCCAGCGGTTTGATATCGACGCGCACGGTAACGCTCTGCATGCCACTGGCCAGTGACACGTTTTCCGGCAGCCNCAGCGCAACACGCTCGACCACCGTATCGGTGGCGCCTTCGATCGACACCGGCGTCGTCTGCAGGTAACCTGGCAGCGTGTCGATCATCGCCGGTGTGCCCACGATCACGACCTGCGGTGGGTCGACCGTCACACTGGTAACCCGGTAACCGTCGGCCGGCTTGCCGGTACGGTTGGGCAGCACCGGCAGGGCGCGGAAACCGGGGCGCTGCGTCACCGTGGCCGAGATCACGACCGAGGGTGGATCAACCGTCAGGCCTGTGCGAATCTCGTCGCCCTGCAAGTCGAATAGCAGCACTGGGCGGCGCACCGCCACCGGCGCCGTCACGTTGCCCAGCGACAGCTGGGCCGTGGCTGACGCGACCTGGTTGACTACCTGTTCGGCCCCACCGACGCTCACCACCGTCGGCGTCACTACGGTCGGCGGCAGGTAGTAGCCGAAGGGCGGCTGCTCGGAGATCGTGACACTGACCGGCATTTCGCGGGTCACGTAAGGTTCGAGCACAACGGTGACGGTTTCAGGTTCGACGTTCAGGATCGTCACGCTCGGGTTGCTGCTGGTCACCTTGACCGGCACATCGTGCGCCCCGGGCTGCAGCCCACGCAAATCGAGCTGGGCCGAAAAATTCGACAGCCNCAGGGTATTCAGGCTCGACTGCGGCGCCCGAATGCGGATGGTCACACGTTCGAGCAACCCACCGAAAGGCACAACGCCCGTGTCGGGGCCGATGCGTAATGGGAATCGGCCGGTCGTACACCGCTCTTGCAGCGGGTCCAACTGCTGAGTGGCGACTACCCACACAATCAGCGCGAGCACCAGGGAGAGNNCAGCAGTGACCCCAACGTATTGAGAAAGTCGGAAACCCTACGATGTCGCATGGTCCCTCGTCCGGCCCGGCTCATAGAAAGCCTGTAGAATCTTGCGCAGACGTTTATCGTCAAGTCGCCGCACGATACGGCCAAACCGTGCCACCGAGATGCTGCCGGTCTCTTCCGACACGACGATCGCCAGGGCGTCGCTCTGCTCGGTGATACCCAGCGCCGCCCGGTGCCGGGTGCCCATTTGGCTATCGGCCAGCTGACGTTGGGTCAGGGGCAAAATCGTGCCCGCGCTGACGATGCGGTCACCGCGGATGATTGCCGCCCCATCGTGCAGGGCCGTGTTCGGAANAAACAGCGTCAGCAGCANGCCACTCGACACGATGGCATCGAGCTGGGTGCCGGTTTCGATGTACTCATCCAGGCCGGTGGCGCCGGCCAAAACGATCAGTGCGCCCACCTTCTGCAGCGAAAGGATCTCACTGGTACNGACCAGGTCGTTGACCAGGCGTTCGGGCTTGGCCACCTGAACCGGGCGGTTGAACAGCGGCGCCGTACGCCCCAGCCGTTCCAGGGCACGCCGCAGTTCGGGTTGAAAAATGACCGGAATCGATACCAGGATCAGGCTCAATGAGTTGGAGACCAGCCAGGTGAACCCGGTGAGCCGCACCATTTGGGCGACCAGGACGACGGTCAGGATGATCACCAGGAAGCCGCGCAGCAACTGGACCGCCGCCGTGCCGCGGAACACCCGCATCAGGCCAAAGAAGACCAGTGCAACCAGCAAAACGTCGATTGCACTTTCGATTGTGAAACGACTGAAGATGGCACTCGCTCATTCACCACGCACGGACGCTCCGCACTCCGACTCTTTCCGGCAAACGTACCCGCCTCAGACGCCAGCCACTACCGGGTTGTGCAGTTCGCCAATGCCGGCAACACGCACCGTCACCGTATCGCCAGGGTGTAACGGCCCAACCCCGGCCGGGGTTCCCGTCAGGATCAGGTCACNCGAGCCCAGGGTCATCATGCGGCTGACGTAACTGACGAGGTAAGCCGGTGGGAACACCATATCGGCCGTGTTACCCCGCTGGCGCAGCTCGTTCTGGACGTGGCAGGTGACTTCCAGGCCCGCNNACGTCGGCTCCGTTTCGATCCACGGCCNCAGTGGGCAGAAGGTATCGAAGCTCTTGCCTCGCGCCCACTGCCCATCCTGACGCTGCAAGTCACGNNCGGTCACGTCGTTGGCGCAGGTGTAGCCCAAGATCACGCTGGCCGCGTCATCCGGCGCCACGTGATGACAACGCCGGCCGATGACAATCGCCAGCTCAGCTTCGTGTTCGACCTGCTGCGACAGGGGTGGCAGGACAATGGGCTGGCCAGGGTCCAGCAAACTGCTCGGCGCCTTGAGAAAGATCAGCGGTGCGGTCGGTACCGCGACGGCATGTTCTGCGGCGTGTTCCGCGTAATTCCGACCAATGCCGATGACTTTCGTCGGTTCGCACGGAACGAGCAGCGTCAGCGCCGCAGCTGCGATAGGCTGGCGATCACGGGCAGCCGTACCCCAGTCAGTGGCGAACCGGTCCANCGGCCAGACCCGGCCGTCGCGCGCTCNGCCAAAGCCGATTTTACCCTCCCAGGAATAACGCACTAAACGCATCGTATGGTTTCCTCATCCAATCGAATGGCCCCGCATCCAAAGCGCCATGGCCGCAACGGCCTGCACCTCAGCTGCGAATGCCTGCGCTGAGCAGCAGCGCCGCCAGGAGCCACGGCTGGATCGCGCGCAGGGCGCGTGACCCGGCCGGCGTGCCGGGTGACCAGGCCAATAGCCACCACGGCGCCAGGCAGCAGGCGGCCACCAGCCCTGCGGCCAGCGGCCGTCCCTGCCCCACCAGCAACGCCAACAGCGCAGCCTGTCCCAGAATGATGCCCGCGCGGGCGTGCGGCCGGCCCTGCGCGAACCGTAGAACGCCCCACATCAACAGGGCAAAAGCGGCCGCCAGCAGTACCGCGGGCGGCGACAAAGGGACCACAACCGTCACGCCCACCAACCAGGGTAGGCCGACCGCCAGGCTGGCATCCAGCAGGGCCGGGGCTGGCCGGCCATGGTGCGTCCACACCAGCCGTAGCAGGCCCAGCCCGATGACGACCACCGTCAACCCCAGCGCCGGCGGTCCCAGCGCCAGCGATAACACGAGGGCCAACAGCAGCGCAACCGGCCAACCGGCCACCGCCCCGGTTGGCTCACGCTGCAGCCAGGCGGTGAGGCGTGCCGCCGGCGAGTCCGCTGCAGTGAACGGTAGGGGTCCCCGTTGGGCGTCCCGCGTGGCCGGCGGTGTCGCGGCCGGCGCGGTCAGTGCCGGGCTATGCCAGAACGTTCCCCAAATCGGGTCGGCCAGCAGCAGCGCCGCAAGCACGCGCAGCACCACGGCGCCATCCCACTCGCCCACAGGCAGGCTGAGCGCACCGGCGATCACTGCCCAGGCCGGGCCAATGCGCAGCCAGGGCATCACCGGCTGAAAGGTGGCATAAAACAGCGGTTGCCCCACCGACGGCGACGCCGGGGTCGAAGAGGCGGTGTCATGCGGCGGTGTCGATAGCTGCCCGGTCAAGGTCGGTGCCTGCTCCTGTGTGTGAATGGGCCGACGCGTAACGGGCCGCCATTATACCACACGGCAGGCGGCTTGCCATTATTGGTCACACAACGGTCTTCAGGAGTTGGGGCGGTAGGCAGCGCGGGTGATGGTGGGTGCCAGCACGGGCGGGCCGGCCATCGGTACGGGTCAATCGTGGTTATTGGCATTCGATCACAGCGCGCACAACACGTGAAGAAGATGACGGGACCACCCGAATTTGTCAGTACCCCGGCAGGGATCGAACCTGCGACCCGCTGTTTAGAAGACAGCTGCTCTATCCACTGAGCTACGGGGGCATTCATCAACTGCCCAAGACACGCCACGAACTCTACCAAGACTGCCCAAGACACGCCACGAATTCTACCAAACCCACCGGTGTCAGGCAAAATGGCCAGAACCACCGTGACGGTCGATCGGCGATTGACCCTGTTTCCCAAGCCACGTGCCACGCTACGGGCGCGGCGGCGTCTCCTTCTCCTGCTGTCGCCAGAAGCGCAGTCCATCCACCGCCATGTACGTCGGGGTCACCATTTCGTACAGCGCGGCGTCGGCGGTCGTCCCATCGTCGGCCAGCGCCTGCTGCTCCAGCCATTGGGCAAAGGCGGTGATCAGGCTCGCCCGGTCGGCGCCCGTCTGCATCGCCTGCCGGATGTAGGCGGCCATGGCATCCAGATTGGCATCGACCTGCGCCAGGTGCGGCAGGACGTCGTCGATTGGGCCAAAATGGGTGAGGTAGAGCCGTTGTGGCCGCAGCTGGCGCACGCGTTCGATACTGCGGTGCCAGAGCGGCACGTCGATGTCTGGGGGCGGTGTGGGCACCCGCACGTGCCGCCGGTGCGGGATGCGGGCCGCGGCCAGGTCGCCGGTGAAGCAGAGGCCGTCGATCCAGTAGGCCATGTGGTGTGACGCATGGCCCGGTGTGTCCAGGGCGACGATTTCGCGGCCGGCCAGGTGCAGCGTATCGCCATCGTGCAGCGCGTGCGNCTGCGTCGGCGGGATGGGCAACATCTCGCCCCACAGCGGCGCCATCTGGTCGCCGTAGATGCGACTGGCGCTGGCCCACAGGCGCGAGGGGTCGATCAGGTGACGCTCACCGACGTGGTGCACGTAGACCTGGCCNNCCTGCTGCGCCATCCAGCCCGCCGCGCCGGCGTGATCGAGGTGAATGTGCGTCAGCAGGACGTGCGTCACATCGGTCGGGCGCAGACCCAGGCCCGCCAGACCGCGCCAGGTGGCNNCCACGGTCGAGCCGGGGCCGGTCTCGATCATCACNNCACCTCGTTGCCCACGCAGGATGTAGCTGGCGATGCCGTGCGGCATGCCCTGGAAGTACAGGTCAAGGATAGCGGGTTCTCGTGTCGTCATTCGTCCAACCTCTGACGTTATTGTACGTGAGACACGCCCAAAACCCAAAACCACTGCGCCCTACCCCGTGATAGGTGACGCCACGTTAAGCAGATCAGGTGTGATCAGCACCTAACATTCTTCAGTTCTTTTTCTCCAGACTAGAAAGCGGGCCATCTTCCTATTCTCCACTTCATCATCGTTCAGTCCTCAGTGATAATCCTCATAATCCACGACCTCGACATCACCTGCGGTAAAAACGAAAGGTAATGCGCCAGTTTGCCGGCACGGTAACTGACCACCTGCCTTTGCGATCCCCTTTGAGCTCGTGAAGACGCAGCGTGGGGATACGCAGGTCATCGAGGGTTCAACGGCGTGGTTCATTGCCTCAGTCGCGCCTACGGCGATCTCTGGTCGTTTTGCGAGGCGAATGCTGGCGCCGACGCGGAGGCCGTTGCCGCCAGAAGCTGCGCCGATTTGGCAGATCACCCTGCCCTGCGTATACTGGCCGGTGTTGGTAGGGATGGCCTGAGTTTGGTCTGATCCACCGCCTGCCCGCAAGGAGCGGCTGGCGCGGAAGTGCTGGCGCTGGCGGCCAGGCTGATAAGACGTCTGACTTCGGATCGATAGGTGATCGAAATGGAGCAAAACACCACTCAAACCAGTGAAACCATGCTGGACGAACTCAAGATAGATCGGCAGGTGTTCCTGGTCTCCACTGAGTTCGACGACGAGGAACGAAAGAACTATTGGCTGTCGCGCACACCATACGAACGCTTGCGCCATGTAGAAGTGCTTCGCAGGATAAACTATGGAGATCAAGCTACCGGCCGACTTCAAAGAGTTCTTGAACTTGCTGAATAACCATCGTGTCGAATACCTGCTCATCGGTGGTTATGCAGTTAGTTATCACGGGTATCCGCGTGCCACGAACGACATCGATGTCTGGATTGCCGTCCATCCGGATAATGCAACCCGCATGGTAGCCGTACTGCACGAATTCGGCTTCAGTCTTGCCGAGATTTCCGCTGAGCTATTCCTGAAGGTTCCAAGCATCGTGCGCATGGGCTATCCNCCCATGCGTATTGAAGTTACCACCAGTATCTCTGGGGTAGCGTTCGAACAGTGTTATGCGGAGCGAGTTGTTGATACACTCGATGGAGTGAGGGTCAACATCATAGGATTAGCTCATTTGAAGCAAAACAAGCAGGCGAGCGGGCGGCTCAAGGATCTCGCTGATCTGGAGAACCTCCCTAGCTTGATTCTCTCTGTGCCCGTCAAACACCTTTCCAGTTTTCAGCTGATTGCTCGATTTGGCCAGTGGTGCTAAACTGCCAGTACACAAAGAGATCGGGCTTCGGCGTCAGTTTGAGGTGTCAGAATGCAATTGGAGAACTACTTTGAGTTTCTTAGCGAAGACGATATCCGGATCCGCGGCACCCGTGTGGGCATCGAAACAGTCTTGGAGGATTATCACGAAGGTTCCAGCCCTGAAGATATTGCCGCACGCTATCGCAGTCTCACATTAGAACAGGTTTACGCCACTATCACCTATTACTGGCGCAACCAGAGACAGATCGACGGATATCTATAAGCATGGCGTGATTATTCCGACCAGGCAGCGCTGGAGCACGAACGACGTCCATCTGACGTGATAAAACGGCTCAAGCGAATCAAACGGCAACAATCCGGAAATGGGGCGCCCTCTATTGACACGGCTGCGCTTTCTTCTCGATGAGAATATGCCGCCGTTATACGTGGGGCCAAGTAATCGATGATTTGCATCTGATTTGGGATGCCTCAGGTCCCGATGAGTATCGAGATCGAATCGAGTATCTTCCGCTATGATCTGTGATCTGCTGGCCAAAAACAGCAGCAACAGTGGGAAACCGCCTTCCAGTGACGGCTTGAAAAAGCCTCGTCATCGCAGTTTGCGTCAATCGAGCGGCAAACGTAGTGGTGGTCAACCGGGTCAGCCGGGCACACGTTGAAGGCGGTGGCAGATCCTGATCACATCAAGACGCATACGGTAGAAGGTCGTCAGTCAGCACGATTGAGCAATACTAAAGGGAAAGACTCGAATATGCCAGACAAACCACCGGAACTGATCTATCAACTCAAGATCACGCTGCGCGAGAGTAAACCNCCTATTTGGCGACGCGTGCTGGTGCCAGGCAAGTTCAATCTGCATAAGCTGCATTGGGTGATCCAGATTGCCATGGGCTGGACGGATAGTCATCTGCACCAGTTCACGATCGACGGCGAATACTACAGCATCCCGCANCCCGGCGATTTCGAGCCGGTCAAAGATGAGCGGCGCCTGCTGCTGAGCCGAGTCGCGGCATTCGGGACGCGCAAGTTCCGCTATGAGTACGACTTCGGTGACAGCTGGGAACACGAGGTCCTGGTGGAGAAGGTCTTTCCAGCCGAAAAAGGGGTGAAATACCCCATCTGTATCGCTGGCCGGCGGGCCTGCCCGCCCGAGGATGTCGGCGGCGTGTGGGGCTACGCCGACTTCCTCGAGGCGATNCAGGACCCAACGCACGAAGAACACGAGTCATACCTGGAATGGGTGGGCGGTGACTTCGACCCTGCCGCGTTCGACATGGACATTGTCAACGCGGGCCTGCGCCAGCTGAAGTGACCCTTACTCCCACTCCAGCACCGCGCCCTGGCTCCCCGACGTCACCATGCTGGCGTACTTGCGCAGGTACTTGGGCAGGTCGCGGCGGACGACCGGGCGCCAGGNCCGCGCGCGGGCGGCCAATTCGGCGTCGGTCAGTTCGACGTTGAGCCGCCGGCCGGGGATGTCGACGGTGATGATGTCCCCGTCGCGCACCAGGCCAATCGGGCCGCCGGCGGCCGCCTCCGGGCTGACGTGACCCACGCANNCGCCGCGTGTGCCGCCGCTGAACCGGCCATCGGTGATCAGCGCGACGCTGCTGCCCAACCCCATGCCCATGATCTGACTGGTGGGGCNCAGCATCTCCTGCATACCCGGCCCGCCCTTGGGACCCTCATAGCGGATGACGACCACGTGCCCCGGCTGGACCTGCCCGCCCAGAATGCCACTCACCGCCTCTTCCTGCGAATCGAAACAGATAGCCGGCCCACGGTGCACCAGCATCTCGGGCAGTACGCCGGCCGCCTTGACGACTGATCCTCGCGCCAGGTTGCCAAACAGCACGGCCAGGCCGCCGGTGGCGCTGTAGGGGTTGTCCAGGGNGCGTACACAGTCGGTGTCGAGGCTCACGGCCTGCGCCACGTTCTCCCCAANCGTACGCCCGGTCACGGTGATCGCGCCCAAATGCAGCGCGCCCAGCTTGCGGCTCAGCTCGTGCAGGATGGCGCTGACGCCGCCGGCGCGATCGACGTCCTCGACGTGGTAGTGGCTGCTGGGGCTGACCTTGCACAGCGTCGGGATACGCGCGGAGACCTCGTTCAGGCGTGCAATGGGGTAATCCACCCCGGCCTCGTGCGCCAATGCCAGCACGTGCAGCACCGTGTTGGTCGNGTTTCNCATGGCCACGTCCAGCGCGATCGCGTTGTCGATCGCCTCGGCGGTCACGATGTCGCGCGGCTTGAGGTCCAGGTCGATCAGGGTCATGAGTTGGCGTGCCGCNNGGCGGGCCAGCTCCTCCCGGCGCGGGTCTACCGCCAGGATCGTACCGTTGCCCGGCAGGGCCATGCCCAGCGCCTCGCACAGGCAGTTCATCGAGTTGGCGGTAAACATACCGCTGCACGAGCCGCAGGTGGGACAGCCGTAATCTTCCGCTCNTTTCAGCCGGCCGCNGCCGATTTTACCCGCTTTGTAGGCGCCCACCCNCTCGAACACGCTGATCAGGTCGACCACTTTGCCGCTGCGGGTGACGCCGGCCTTCATTGGCCCGCCGCTGACAAAAATCGTGGGGACGTTCAGGCGCATCGCGGCCATCAGCATGCCCGGTGTGATCTTGTCGCAGTTGGGAATGCAGATCATGCCGTCGAACCAGTGCGCGGCCACCATCGTCTCGACGCTGTCGGCGATCACTTCACGGCTGGGCAGGCTGTACTTCATGCCGATGTGCCCCATGGCGATGCCGTCGTCTACGCCGATGGTGTTGAACATGAACGGCACGCCGCCCGCCTCCCGAATGGCNNCGCGCACCACTTCACCGAATGCCTGCAGGTGTACGTGCCCGGGGACGATGTCGACGTAGGAATTGGCGATGGCGATGAACGGCTTCCCCATGTCGGCGTCGGTCACACCGGTCGCTTTGAGCAGCGAGCGGTGCGGCGCCCGCTCGAAGCCCAGCTTGATCATATCCGAGCGCATGGCCCGGCGCTCTGCGGTCTGGCCGCCAACCCCTGGCGGCCGTTGGGTTGCCTGTACGTCGCTGGCATTTTTGTGCACTCCCCACGTTTTTGCATATTTGTATCGATGACGGTATAATCCAGATGACGCGATGCGTCACGCCACATCAACTACGGCCAGTTCGCTGGCCGCACTGGAGACAAACCATGAATTTCAGAGAGATCTCTCCCGGGGCGATTATCCGGGTGCGTGCCGATCATCCACTGGCTGGGAAAACCGGGAAGGTGGTGCGCGCCGAAGTATCACACGTCTGGGTTGTGCTCGACGATGGGCACCAGACTCCCTGCTGCTCTCACAGGTGGACGTTGTCGGCCAGCCCCAACCGGTGCAGGGCTGAAAGCCTATCCGGATAGCCGCTCAATGGCGGTATTCTGCGTGTACGCCGGGTGATTCGGGCAGGCGCTAACAGGCCACCTCCAATTCTCAGGCGCCAATCGAGGGTCAAAGCTCGGGCGGCTGGTCGTGATACACGAGCCAGCCGCCCGCCGCGGGCTCAGTGACGACTCACGGTTGGCTTGGCCGCTGGCCCGGCCTGCTTCCGTCACGCCTCTGCGGGCGCGGCGCCCCAGCCCTCAGCCGCAACCCTCCACGCTCGTCAGCGCATATTCCACTGAATCGGCCANGGCGCGCCAGCTGGCCTCGATGATGTTACAGTCGGCGCCGACGGTGCTCCAGGTACGCTGGCCATCGCTGGAGTCGATTTGAACGCGCACNNCTGCCCCGGTGGCCGACTCGCTGTCCAGAATGCGCACCTTGTAGTCGGTCAGGTGCACATGCGCCAGCTGCGGATAGAGCGGCAGCAGCGCCTTACGCAGTGCCTGGTCGAGCGCGTTGACCGGACCGTTGCCCTCGGCCGCGGTGTGCAGCACGTGTGCGCCNNCACGCACCTTGAGCGTCGCTTCAGCAACCAGGTCGGGCGCGAGCGGCAGGTCGTGGTGGGCGCCGTTCCCGGTAACGCGGCCGTTGGTTTCGCGAGGCTGGGCCGCTGGCGTGGCCTGACGGTGCTCGACGACCACTTTGTAGCGTTCCAGGGCAAAGGGTGGCTGGTAGCCGGGTTGGGTGCGCCGCAGCAGCAGCTCGACCGAGCCTTCAGCCCNCTCGAAGCTGTACCCTGNGTTCTCCATCTCTTTGATCCGCGCCAGGACGTGCCGTTCCTGCTCACGGTCCAACCCGTGCAGACCAAACTCAACGCGCTTGACCGCGATGTTGTCCTTGCCGCTCAGCTCACTCACCAGGATGCGCTTCTGGTTGCCCACCAGCCCCGGTTCGATGTGTTGGTAGCTCTGTTCGCACTTGACGACCGCGTTGACGTGGGTGCCGCCCTTGTGGGCAAAAGCGCTGGNCCCGACGAACGGCTGGCGGTGATCGGGTACCAGGTTGGCCAGCTCGCTGACGAAGTTGCTGACCTCGGTCAACATACGCAGGTGGCCAGCCGGCAGGCAGGTGTAGCCCATTTTGAGTTCCAAATCGGGCAGGATCGAGACCAGGTTGGCGTTGCCGCAGCGCTCGCCGTAGCCGTTGATCGTACCCTGGACGTGTGTGCACCCNNCGCGCACCGCGGCCAGTGAATTGGCCACGCCCACGCCGCTGTCGTTGTGNNCGTGGATGCCCAACTCACAGCCGCGGCCCAGGGCCGCCAGCCGCCCACGCACGGCCGCAACCGCTCCCTCGATCTCCCACGGCATGCGGCCGCCGTTGGTGTCGCACAGCACGAGGGCCGCGGCGCCGGCGTTCAACGCCGCCTCCAGTGTACACAGGGCGTATTCGGGGTTCGCGCCGAAGCCATCGAAGAAGTGCTCCGCGTCGTAGATGACCGTCTTGCCGCGCGATTTGAGGAACGCAACGCTGTCACCGATCATGCGTACGTTTTCGGCCAGGGTCGTGCGCAGCACTTCGTGCACGTGTANGTCCCAGGTTTTGCCAAAGATCGTCACCACCGGCGTGCCGGCGGCGAGCAGCAGTTGAATTTGTGGATCGTCAGTCGCGGCCGTGTCGGCCTTGCAGGTGCTGCCGAAGGCCGCCAGGCGGGCGTGTTTGAGATGAAGTTCTTGCTGTGCGCGCTGGAAGAACTCGATGTCCTTGGGGTTCGAGCCGGGCCAGCCGCCCTCGATGATATCGACGCCCGCTCGTCCAGTTTGCGCGCCACGCAGCTTATCGTTCCACGAAAAGTTGACCCCTTCGCCCTGCGTGCCGTCGCGCAGGGTGGTGTCGTAGATGGATACTACGTTCGGCATGATCATCGTCTCCGTCGGATCAGGTTGTGGGGCGCGACCCACAGGGCCGGCGCCGGCGGTGCTACAGCAAGACTTCGGGTCACCTGATCTGGCGGATGGAAGGGGCGCCGGCCGTGGCCTGGCAGCCCGGCTGTGCGCCCGAAAGAACCTCGCGTTGGCTGACAACCCAGCCAGTGCATGAACGCATGAATCAATCAGCTCCGTAGCTCGGCCAGCGAGCCGAGCACAAAATCGGGCCAGACGCCGCGCGTCAGGTCGTCGGGTTTGAACTTGCCCGTCTGCACCAANNCGCCGATCAGGCCGGCCCGCTGACCGCCCGCGACGTCGGTTTCGATGTCATCGCCCACCATGGCCAACCGGTCGGCCGGCAGCCCCATGGAGGCCACGGCCTGCGCAANAAGGCGCTCCGGTTTGCCCATCACGATGGCGGTCTGCCCGGTGGCGTATTCGAGGGCGGCCACGAAGGNGCCTGAATCGAGCCGCAGACCGTCGGCGGCGCGCCAGTAGCGGCTGCGGCCCAGCGCAATCAGCGTGGCGCCGTGCTCGAGCACCAGGCGGAACGCCCGGTTGAGGATGTCGAACGTCCAGCCATCGCCCAGGTCCCNCACCACGACGTACCTGGGGTGGTGCTCGTCCAGGGCCACGCCATCGAAATCGCGCAGCGCATCGTCCAGCACCAGAACGTGGGCGGGGACCGCCTCCGTGCGCAAGAAGCGGGCCGTAACGGTGGCGGGGTTGAGAATATCCGCCTCGCTCGCGTCCACACCCATGCGCTGCAGCCGCTGCGCGAGGGTCGCGCGGCTGCGCATGGTGGTGTTGGTCACAAAACGAAAAGGGATGCCCGCCGTGCGCAGCCAGGCCAGCGTTTCGCCGACGCCAGGGATCAGTTGCTCACCCTGGTACACGGTGCCATCCAGGTCGATCAGCAGGCCGGCAGCCCGGTTCAGCAGCGATGATGCCATCGGTCCTCCCTACGGAAGCGCCAACGCGTCGACCACCAGGGCGCCCATCGCCTCGGTGCCCACCCGCTTATCGGCCGGCGTGGCCAGGTCCGGCGTGCGATAACCGGCGGCCAACACCTGCGCCACCGCGTCCTCGACCGCCGTGGCCGCCGCCGTCAGGCCCAACGAGTGGCGCAGCAGCATGGCCGCGCTGAGAATCGCGGCCAGCGGGTTGGCGATGCCCTGGCCGGCGATGTCGGNGGCCGAGCCGTGGATCGGTTCGTACAGGCCGCGCGGTGGCCGGTATGNATTGCAGGTTTCACCCAGAGAGGCCGAGGGCAGCATACCCATCGAGCCGGCCAGCATCGACGCTTCGTCGGTCAGGATGTCACCGAAGAGATTTTCGGTGACAATGACGTCGAAACTGGCCGGCCGACGGATCAGGTGCATCGCCACGGCATCGACCAGCAGATGTTCCACCTGCACGTCTGGAAACTCGGCCGCCAGTACTGCGCTGGCTACGCGTCGCCACAGGCGTGAGCCCAGCACGTTGGCCTTGTCGACCGACGTCAGGCGGCCGCGACGCTTGCGCGCCGCCTCGGCCGCGACCCGCACGACCCGTTCGATCTCGGGCCGGGTGTAGATCATCGTGTCGAAGGCGGTCTCTACACCGTCCGCCGCCGCGGTTGCCTCCTGACGTGGGCCGAAATAGGCGCCGCCCGTCGNCTCACGCACCACCAGCAGGTCAACGCCGGCCAGCACTTCCGGTTTGAGCGTGCTGGCGTCGATGAGCCNGGGCGCGCGCACCGGGCGCAGGTTGGCGAACAGCCCCAGCGCCTGGCGAATGCCCAGCAGCCNCTGTTCGGGGCGCACGGCCGCGGTCGGGTTGTCCCACCGGGNGCCGCCCACCGCGCCCAACAGCACCGCGTCGGCCGCGCCACGCGCAGGGTCNNCGTCGGGCAGAGCGGTTCCGCTGGCGTCGATCGCGCAGCCGCCAATCAGCGCCGGCTCGAACGTGAAGTGATAGGCAAAGCGTTCGGCGACCGCGTTCAGCACCCGCTGCGCCTGGGCCACCACCTCCGGCCCGATACCGTCACCGGCCAGAACCGCGATTTTGGCGTACGGCTCAATCATTGTAGCTGCGTGATGTCTTCGACGGCCGGGTCATCCTCGTACATCAGTTCCACATCGCGGTCATCGACGAACCAGTGCGCCATACCCTGATCGAAATCGGCCGGGAAGTGGCCGTTGGCGATCTCCGGGCCATAGCACCAACTGTCCTGCCTGGAACAGGCGTTCAATGTCGTCACTCCCAAAGGTAGCATGTCTCATCTTCTCCCTGAAAATGGTCACGGGTGGGCACTACCCGTGTTGCGTTCTGAACGCGCGAATGGCTGGCGCCTGGCGTAGGAGGTAGCTCAAATCGTCCAGCCCTCCACCAGGCATAGTTTACGGTACGGGTCGATATCGAATGTGTAGTCACGGCCGGCCGCAGCGACTGCGCCGGCAGATCGACGGTCAGCGCGGTGTCGGGCGCGCTCGACCAGGTCGAACAGGTCTCCCAGTTCGTCGGGCGCGAGGGTCACCAGCAGCAGGCCGTTCTTCAGGCTGTTGTTGTAGAAAATATCGGCAAAGTGGGACGATACGACGACATGCAGGCCGGCGTCGAGAATCGCCCACGGTGCGTGTTCGCGCGAGCTGCCGCAGCCGAAATTGCGCCCGGCCAGCAGGATCTGCGCGCCGGCGTACTGCGGCTGGTTCATGGGGAACTCAGGTCGCGGGGCGCCGTCGGTCGTCACGCGCCAGTCGGCGAACAGGCCGGCCCCAGGCCGCTGCGCGCCACCGTCGTCAGGTAGCGCGGGGATGATCTGGTCGGTATCGACGTTCTCTGCGCGCAGCGGCAGCGCCGTCGCGGTGAGTGTCACGAATTTGTTCATGCCAACCCCTTTCTCGCTCTGACTCAGCCGCTACAGCAGCTGGCGCACGTCGACGATCTGGCCGTACAGCGCGGCGGCCGCGGCCATGATCGGGCTCATGAGNNGAAGGTGCGCCCCCTTGCCCTGCCGCCCCTCGAAGTTACGGTTGCTGGTGCTGGCGCAGTACTTGCCGGCCGGCACCTTGTCCTCGTTCATCGCCAGGCACATGCTGCAGCCGGCGCCCCGCCACTCGAAACCCGCCTCCTGGAAGATGCGGTCCAGCCNCTGGGCTTCAGCCGCCCGCTTGACTGCCTTGGAGCCGGGAACGACCANGGCCCGTACACTGTCGGACACCCGTCGACNCCGCACCACGGCCGCCGCAGCCTGCAGGTCTTCGAGGCGCGAGTTGGTGCAGCTGCCGATGAAGACGTAGTCCACCGCCTGGCCACGGATCGGCTGGTTGGGCTGCAGCCCCATGTAGGCCAGGGCTTTGTGCAGGTTGCGCCGGTCATCGGCGTCGGGCAGTTCATCCGGGTCGGGGATGCGCTCATCGATGCCCACGCCCATGCCGGGGTTGGTGCCGTAGGTGACCATCGGCGCCAGTTCGTGGCCGTTCAGGGTCACTTCACGGTCGAACCGTGCACCGTCGTCGCTCGCCAGCGTGCGCCAACGGGCCACCGCGGCATCGAACGCCGCACCCGGCGGCGCGTAACGCCGGCCGGCCAGATAGGCGAACGTCGTGTCGTCCGGGGCGATCAGTCCGGNCCGCGCGCCGCCCTCGATGCTCATGTTGCAGATGGTCATGCGCTGTTCCATGGAGAGGCTGCGGATAAGTGNGTTTCGGTACTCGATCACGTGCCCGGCGCCGCCGCCCACGCCGATGCGCCGGATGATGGCCAGGATAACGTCCTTGGCCGTGACGCCGGGTCCCAGTTCTCNCTCCACATTGACCGCGAACGTCTGGGGCTTGCCCATCAGCAGGCACTGCGTCGCCAACACGTGCCCTACCTCGCTGGTGCCGATGCCAAAGGCCAACGCCCCAAACGCGCCGTGCGTCGAGGTGTGGCTGTCACCGCACACGATCGTCATACCCGGCTGGGTAATGCCAAGCTCCGGGCCGATGACGTGCACGATGCCCTGCGCGTCGCCCTCGATGTCGAACAGCGTCAATCCGAAATCGGCGCAGTTCTGACGCAGCGTGCGCACCTGGTTGGCCGCGTCGGCCGGCCAGAGCTGGATATCGAGCTGGCGCGCGGNGATGGCATGGTCCATAGTCGCAAATGTCCGGTCGGGCCGGTGCACCGGCAGGTTACGCTCCCGCAGCATCGTAAAGGCCTGCGGCGAAGTCACCTCGTGAATCAGGTGCGCATCGATGTACAGCACCGGCGGCGCACCGGCGTCTTGGGTCACCACATGGGCGTCCCAGATCTTATCGAACAAGGTCTGTGGCATACTTACTCCAATTCGTGTCGGCCCACCATGACAGGCGTCATCCAGTGCGTACGGGGGCGGTGGGCAGGCGGCGCTCACGTGAAGGCTCGTCAGAGCATCCGTTCCCGTGTCTGGCCGCGAAAACAAGGTGGCCCGTTTTCCGGGTTATTCGGCCAAGGCCCTTACACGCGCCGGCTGCTCCTCTTCCTCATCGACGACCCCTTCGTTGGAGGCCTCGATCGCGGCGACCTGCTCCAACGGGGCAATGCGCCAGAAGTGTGCCAGCTCGGCTTCCCAGTTCTGCACGATGGCGCGCGCTGCCGGTGTGCGCCANNGGTGCGCGCCGAGCAGCGCCCGCAGTTCGGCCGCGTGCTCCGCCTGCGCCACACGCTGCACNNGCACCAGTTCCTGGTTGGTGCGCTCAGGCTGCCGGCCGTAGGGGTCGTAGACGTACGCCGTGCCGCCGGTCATGCCCGCGGCGAAGTTGCGTCCCGTCTTGCCCAGCACCGCGACCACGCCGCCGGTCATGTACTCACAGCCGTGGTCGCCCACCCCTTCGACCACGGCCCGCGCCCCGGAATTGCGCACGGCAAAACGTTCGCCGGCGCCCGCNNCGGCGTACAGCTCACCGCTCGTCGCCCCGTAGAGCGCCGTGTTGCCGAGGATGACGTTGTGGTGCCAGACGAACTGCGCAGCCGCCGGCGGGCGGATGACGATCGTGGCGCCCCNCAGGCCCTTGCCGACGTAGTCGTTGGCCTGCCCGGTCAGGTCCAGCGTGAGGCCGCGCAGGCCGAACGCGCCGAAACTCTGGCCGGCCGTGCCCACGAANNGCGCGGTAACGGTGCCCGGTGTAACGCCCTCCGGGCCGTAACGGCGCACCAGCTGGCCCGAGGCNNGGGCGCCCACCGTGCGGTCGGTGTTGCGGATCGGGTAGGTCAACTCGACCGCGGCTGCGCCCCGTTCCACCAGCGCGGCCCACGCGTCGGCCGCCAGGTGGTCGTCCAGGTCCGCCGCNNGCCGCAGCGGGTTGCGCGGTTCGGTGTTGCGCCGCGGGCGGCCGGTATCGGGCGCCCACAGCAGCGGCAGCAGGTCCAGCGCCGGCCCCGTCGTATCGGCCGGAATCTGTTCCAGCAGTTCGGTGTGGCCGATGATCTCGTCCAGGCTGTACGCGCCCAGGCTGGCCAGGATGATGCGCACCTCCTCAGCAACCTGGGTCATGAAGGCCATGACCGTTTCGGGTTTGCCGGGGAACTTGGCGCGCAGGTCGGCGCGCTGGGTGGTGATGCCCACGGGGCAGGTGTTGGTGTGGCACTGGCGGGCCATCAGGCATCCCTCGGCGACCAGCGCGGCCGTGCCAAAGCTGAACTCGTCGGCGCCCAGCAGGGCCGCGATGATGACGTCGCGCCCGGTCTTGAAGCCGCCATCGACGCGCGNCACGCGGCCGCGCAGGTTGTTGATCAGCAGCGTCTGTTGGGTCTCGGCCAGCCCTGNCTNCCACGCCGCGCCGGTGTTTTTGATCGAGCTGAGCGGTGAGGCGCCGGTGCCGCCGTTGTTGCCGCTGATCTGAATGATGTCGGCGTGCCCCTTGGCCACGCCGGCCGCCACCGTGCCCACGCCGGCCTCGGCCACCAGCTTGACCGACACCAGCGCCTCGGGGTTGACCTGTTTCAGGTCGAAGATGAGCTGCGCCAGGTCCTCGATGCTGTAGATGTCGTGGTGCGGCGGCGGTGAGATCAGGGCCACGCCCGGTGTCGTATGGCGGATGCGCGCAATTTCGGCGCTGACCTTGTGGCCGGGCAGCTGACCGCCCTCGCCCGGTTTCGGCCNCTGCGCCATCTTGATCTGCGNCTCGGACGCCGACATCAGGTAGGCCGGCGTCACGCCAAAACGGCCCGAAGCCACCTGCTTGATCCGGCTGTTGCGCTCGTCGCCGAAGCGTTCGGNGGCCTCACCGCCCTCGCCGCTGTTACTGGCGCCGCCCAGACGGTTCATGGCGACGGCCAGCGTTTCGTGCGCCTCCGCACTGAGCGAGCCGTGCGACATCGCCGCGGTCGAAAAACGGCGCAGGATCGCGTCGACCGGCTCGACATCGGCGATAGCCACCGGTGTGCGGTCATGCCGCCCGATTTGCAGCAGGTCGCGCAGCTCGGTCACGGCCGCTGCTCNGACCAGGGCCGCGTAACGCTGGTAGGCCGTGGGCGCAGCGTCCTCGCCGTGGTCGGCCGGCCGTTTGCGCGCCGGCGCCAGGCCGACCGCCTCTTGCAGGGCGCGGATTACTTCCGGGTTGAAGGCGTGGTACTCGCCGCCGCGGCGTGATTTGTAGAAGCCGTAGCTGTCCAGTTGCACGCCGTTGGCGGCGCTGCTTTCGGGGAACGCGTTGGCGTGCCAGGCCAGCACGATCGCCGCCAGGTCCGTAAAGGTGGCGCCGCCGATGCGGAAGTTGGGCGTGCCGGCAAACGCGGCCTGCACCAGTTCGCTGCTCAGCCCAAAGGCTTCNNTGAAAATCTGCGCGCCGCAGTAGGCATCCAGGGTCGCGATGCCCATTTTGGACATGATCTTCAGGATGCCTTTTTCGAGCGACTTGATGTAATTGGCTTCGGCCTGGGGTANGGTCAAACCGGCGGCGTGGCGGCCGCCCTCTTCGAGCATCCCGGCGATCGACTGCAAGGCCAGCCAGGGGTTGATCGCATTCGCGCCGTAACCCAGCAGCACGGCAAAGTGATGCACCTCGCGCGGTTCGCCCGACTCGACGATCAGGCTGGTATGCATCCGCTCGCCAGCCGTGATCAGGTGGTGGTGCACCGCGCTGACCGCCAGCAGTGCCGGCATCGGCAGTCGATCGGCCGCGACCGCGCGGTCGCTGAGAATGAGCAGAGAATCGCCNNGGCGAGCTGCGGCTTCGGCCTCAACGCAGAGGCGCGCGACCGCGGTTTGCAGCCCGGCGGCGCCCTCGGCCACTGGCCAGGTGCAGTCCAGGGTCCGTGTGCGCACGACCGGCTCGGCGTGCGCGGGCTTGGCCCGACCCGCGGCATAGGCCCGCAGCGCGGCCAGGTCGCTGTTGGTCAGAATCGGGCTGGGCAGCCNCAGGAGGCGAGCGGCGCTGGGCGTTTCGCTCAGCAGGCTCGCCCGATGCCCCAGGCGCTGCGACAACGACATGACCAGGGCCTCGCGCAGCGAATCGATCGGTGGGTTCGTGACCTCGGCAAAACGCTGTTTGAAATAGTGGAACAGCGGCCGCGGCACGTGTGACATGACGGCGGCCGGGGTATCGTCGCCCATCGAGCCGATCGGCTCGTTGCCGGCCCGCCACATCGGCCGCAGCACGACGAGCGNCTCTTCACGGGTGTAGCCGAACGCGGCCTGCAGTGTGGTCAGGGNGCAGCGCCGCGCCTCATCCCGACCACCCAACGCGGCCCGTTTGCCGTTCGCCGCCGGCGTGTGACCATTCCACACCCGCAGCCGCACGTCGTCCAGGGTGACCAGGTTCTGCGCCAGCCACTCGCCGTACGGCTGCCGGGCCACGAAGCGGCGCACAATCTGCGCGTCGTTTTCGATCAGCCCGTTGGCCGTATCGACGGCCAGCATCTCGCCGGGGCGCAGGCGGCCGTGCTGCACGACGCGGGCGTCGTCGAGGGCCACGGCGCCGGCCTCGGACGACATGATCACCAGGCCATCGTCCATGATGGTGAAACGCGCCGGGCGCAGGCCGTTACGGTCCAACACGCTGCCCACGATCGTGCCGTCGGTGAAGCTGATGGCGGCCGGCCCATCCCACGGCTCCTGTAAGCAGCTGTGGTAGTGGTAGAACGCGCGCTGCTCCGGCGTGACGTCACGCGTGTGTTCCCAGGCCTTGGGCGCCATCATCATCAGGGCATGCCGGATGTCACGGCCAGACTGGACGAGGAGGTCGAGCGCATTATCGGCCATCGCCGAATCGCTGCCGTAGGGCGCAATGACCGGCGCCAGCACGGCCGCGTCGGCGCCCCACAGGGGCGACTGCGCNNCAGGTCGGCCTCGCGCCCGCATCCACCTGGTGTTGCCTTGCAGCGTGTTGATCTCGCCGTTGTGGCACATCAGGCGGAAGGGCTGCGCGTACTCCCACGTCGGGAAGGTGTTCGTGCTGTAGCGCTGGTGGAAGACCGCAATCGCCGTGCGGTAGTCGGGGTCGTTGAGGTCACGGTAGAAGCGCGGCAGTTGTGGGGCAACGAACAGCCCTTTGTAGACAATCGTGTGCGCTGACAGGGAAACAATGTAGCAGTTGCTGATGCTCTCCGCCCACACGCGCTGCGTGGCCCGTTTGCGCACCAGGTACAGACGGCGCTCGAACTCCTGCGGGGGCACGGTCGCCGGGCGTGTCACCAGGATCTGCTCGATGTAGGGGCGCAGCTGCTGCGCCCACTGCCCCAGCGCGTCGCCATCCACCGGCACGTCGCGCCAGGTGAGCAGGTCGAGGCCATACTCACGCACCGTCTCTTGCAGGAGCACACGTGCCCGCTCGCGGTGCACCAGGTTGTAGCGCGGCAGGAAGACCATGCCCACCGCGAGGTCTCGCGCGCCGGCGTTCGTTTCTCCTGGCGGATGAGCCACGCGCGATGAGCCGTACGGCAGTTGGGTCAAGACCCNCGCGCCGTCGCCGCTCTTACCGTCGGCCGCCACCGCGCCGCGGTGGGCGTGGTTGCCCAGGGCGGTCAGCGCCATCCGCAGAATCTCATGGCTGGCCGCGCNCGATTTTTGCGCGACGAAGCCGATGCCGCAGGCGTCGTGCTCGAACTGTGGGTTGTACAACGATTGGCTTATGTCAATGCCATTCGGCAGCATCGCCTCCCGCCGCCGGCGTGGGGCAGGCGCCGGAAGTCGAGGGTGATCGTGGCGCGGGCCACGCAGGCTGCTTGCGCTGTCGGACATGGTACTGGTCTCCTATCGTGATCGGCTTCAGACGCGGATGTACGCCGGCCGCCCCACCTCACGCCGGCACGGCCACCGCCGCTACCGGCTCTTCGCGGGCCGCCAACAGTTTGTTGAGGGCCTGTACGTAGGCGCGGGCGCTGGCCACGACGATGTCGGTGTCGATGCCCCGGCCCAGAAAGATGCGCCGGCCGGCGCCGGTCTCCGGCGTCATCCGCGGCCCCACCGCTTCCCGCGCCTCGATGCGCAGGGTCACGTCGGCCACTGCGTCCAGCCNCTCGTCGATCGCCTGGATGCTGAACTCCACCAGCTTGTTCGGTACCTCCACGATGCGGTTGATGCCCTGGTAGACCGCATCGACCGGCCNCGTGCCAAAGCCGGCCTCGGTACGCGTAGCNNCGCCCAGCCCGTTGCGCAGGCGCACGACCGCGGTGGGCATCACATTGGTGCCGCACTGCACCTGCACCGCTTCGATCACCCAGGTCTCGGGCGGCTGGTACAGTTCATCCGCCACCAGGGCCTGGATGTCGTTGTCGGTGACGAACTTCTTCTTGTCGGCCAGGTCTTTGAAGCGGAAGAAGACCTCGCTCAGGTCGTCGTCGCCCAGCCGATACCCCATCTCCTCCAGCTTCATGCGCAGGGCGTGGCGGCCCGAATGTTTGCCCAGGACCAGCCGGCTGCGGCTGAGGCCAATCGTGTCGGCATCCATGATCTCGTAGGTGCGCTTGTGCTTGAGCATACCGTCCTGGTGGATGCCGGCCTCGTGCGCAAAGGCGTTGGCGCCCACGATGGCCTTGTTGGGCTGCACGACCATGCCGGTGTAGCGGCTCACCATGTCCGACGCACGGTGGATCTCCTGCGTGACGATATTGGAGTCGATCTCGTAGACCTGGTGACGGGTGTAGAGGGCCATTGCCACCTCTTCCAGCGAGGTGTTGCCGGCACGCTCACCGATGCCGTTGACCGTCACCTCGACCTGACGGGCGCCGTTTTCGATGCCGGCGAGGGTGTTGGCCGTGGCCAGGCCGAGGTCGTTGTGGCAGTGCACCGACAGGACCACGTTTGTAGCGCCCGGCGTGTGCTCACGGATATCACAGATCAGTTTGCCGTACTCCTGGGGCGTGGTGTAACCGACCGTGTCGGGGATGTTCAGGGTCGTCGCCCCACTCTCGATGGCGGCCGCCAGCACGGTGTAGAGGAAGCGCGGGTCGGAGCGGCCGGCGTCCTCCGGGCTGAACTCGACGTCCGGGCACAGGCGGCGCGCGGCCACCATCTCGCGCACCCGTGCGACCACCTCATCCGGCGTCATCTTGAGCTTGTACTCCATGTGAACCGCCGAAGTGGCCAGGAAGGTGTGGATGCGCGGGCGCTGCGCCGGGCGCACCGCCTCCCAGGCGGCGTCGATGTCGCTCTGGTTGGCCCGCGCCAGGCCGGCGATGATGGGCGGCGGTGCGCTGTGACCGAACTTGTCGGTGCGCGGTTCGTTGCCCACGGTCTGCGCGATCTGACGTACGGCGTCGAGGTCGCCCGCGGACGCGGCCGGGAAGCCGGCCTCGATGATATCGACGCCCAGGCGGGCCAGTTGGCGGGCAATCTCCAGCTTCTCCTGCGTGTTCAGGGTTGCGCCCGGGGACTGCTCCCCGTCACGCAGGGTGGTGTCGAAAAACAGGACGACGTCCCGTGCGTTGCTGGCGCTGGGTACGTGTGGCTCCATTATGCACCCCCTCGCCGGGAGTCACCTCGCGCGNGTTGATCCACGGCATCATACGTCGCAGGTCACGGCCGACCTGCTCGATCTGGCTGCTGCGCTCGCGCTCGCGCACCGCGTTGAACCACGGCCGGCCCTGCGCGTTCTCCTCGATCCAGCCTTCAGCGTAGGCGCCCGACTGGATATCAGCCAGCATCTGACGCATCGTCTGGTGCGTCTGCTCGGTAATGATCTTGGGGCCGCCCGTGTAGTCGCCGTGCTCGGCGGTGTCCGACACCGAGTAGCGCATGAAGCTGAGGCCGCCGCGGTAGAACAGATCGACGATCAGCTTCAGTTCGTGCAGGCATTNGAAGTACGCGACCTCGGGCTGGTACCCGGCCTCCACCAGCGTATCGAAGCCGGCTTTGACCAGCGCGCTGACGCCGCCGCACAGCACCGCCTGCTCGCCGAAGAGGTCGGTCTCCGTCTCTTCGGCAAAGGTCGTCAGGATGACGCCGGCGCGTGCNNCGCCAATGCCCTTGGCGTACGCCAGCGCATCGGCCAGGGCATGACCGCTGGCGTCCTGGTAGACGGCGACCAGGCACGGCGTGCCGCCCCCTCCTCGAAGACCTCGCGCGCGGTGGCCGGGCGCCTNTGNGGCGACCATCGTCACGTCGACGTACGCCGGCGGGATGATCTGCCCGAAGCGGATGTTGAAGCCGTGCGCGAACATCAGGGTTTTGCCCGGCGTCANGGTGGGCCGATGCTCTGTTTGTAGACGCGCCTGCACCGTATCGGGCAGCAGGATCATGATGATGTCGGCGGCGGCCGCGGCCTGCTCGACGGTGTACGCCGTCAGGCCGGCCGCCTCCACCTTGGGCCAGCTCCGGCTGCCGGCGTANNGGCCCACGCACACATCGCAGCCGCTGTCACGCAGGTTGAGCGCATGGGCGTGGCCCTGGCTGCCATAACCGATAACGGCAATCTTGCGGTGGGCCAGCCTGGTCAGGTCGGCGTCGCTGTCGTAATAGATCGTTGCCATGCTAGTCTCCTGCGCTATCGTAATCGGGGCCGTGGTAAAAACCGTTGCCGTTGCCATTCCAACCCGGGGTCACTTCCACGTCGCGCGTCACGCTGCCGCTGCCGCGGGCCATCGCAACGCGGCCGGTGCGCACCATCTCGAGAATGCCGAAGTTGCGCATCAGGTCGAGGAAGCTGTTGACCCGATTTTCCGGGCCGGTGATCTCCACCACGATCGAATCGAGGGCGACGTCGACGATGCGGCCACGGAAGATGTCGGCGAGTTGAACGATCTCGGAGCGGGTGCCGCCTTCNNGGCGCACGCGTACCAGCGCCAGCTCACGGAAGACGGCCGGTTTGTCGGTGATGTTTTCGGCGCGGTAGACGTTGATGATCTTTTCCAGCTGCTTGACCGACTGGTCGACCATACGCTCGTCGCCGTCGACCACGAAGGTCATGCGCGAGATCCCCTTCGTCTCGCTGTGCCCCACGGTCAGGCTTTCGATGTTGAAATTTCGGCGCCGGAACATGCCGGCCACCCGGTTCAGGACACCCGGTTTGTCTTCCATCCAGGCAACCACAGTGTGTTTCATTGCGAATTCTCCCCCTGCGCTACGGCTCACCAGCTCGGCTGTACGCCGCTGAACTCCTGCACCACNNCGCGCGGCCGGCGAATCATCTCATCCACCGCCGTACCCGGCACCACCATGGGATAGACGTTGACCTCTTCCTTGACGCGGAAATCGATCAGGTAAGGGCCGTCGGTCTCCATCGCGGTACGAATGGCCTCGACCACATCTTCCTTGCGCTCTACGACCTGCGCGGGGATGCCGTACGCGCCGGCCAGCTTGACGTAGTCCGGGCTGAGGATGGGCGTGGCCGCGTAACGTTTCTCGTAGAAGAACTGCTGCCACTGGCGCACCATGCCCAGGAAGCCGTTGTTCATGATGGCGATTTTGACCGGGATGTTCTCCTGCACGATCGTGCCCAGCTCTTGCAGGGTCATCTGGAAACCGCCGTCGCCGACGACCGCCCACACCGGCTGCTCGGGGTAGGCCAGTTTCGCGCCCATCGCGGCCGGCAGGGCAAAGCCCATCGTGCCCAGGCCGCCGGAGGTCAGGAGTTGGCGGGCGCGCTCGTGGATGTAGTACTGGGCCTCCCACATCTGGTGTTGGCCCACGTCGGTCACCACGTAACCGGCGCCCTTGGTCACGTGCCACAACTGGCGGATCACGTAGGGTGGGATCAGGTCGTCCACCTCGGCCTGCACGATGTCGCGNNCCTGGGTGTCATCCTGCCAGGAGCGGATCGTCTGCAGCCAGGCCTGGTGGCGCCGCGGCTCGATGAGCGACAGCAGCGCGGTCAGCGTCTCCCGACAGTTGCCGAGCACGGCCACGTCGGGCTTGACGTTTTTGCCAACCTCGGAGGGGTCGAGTTCGAAGTGGACGATCTTGGCCTGGCGGGCAAAACGGTCCACCCGCCCGGTGATGCGGTCGTCGAAGCGCATACCGATGGCAATCAGCACATCACGCTNCTGTACGGCGTGATTGGTGGCCGCCTCGCCGTGCATGCCGCCCATGCCCAGGCACAAGGGGTGAGCTTCGGGCAGGTCGCCAATGCCGAGCAGCGTTGTCACCGTGGGGATTTCGGCCTTTTCGATCAGGGTCAACAGTTCCGCTTCGGCCTGCCCCATCTGCACCCCGTGGCCGGCGAATATCAACGGCCGTTCCGCCCGATTGATGATCTCCGCCGCCTGACGAACGGCCTGGCTCACGGCCGGCCGGGGTCGTGACATGCTGGGCAGCACGATTTNTTCGGGGTAGACGAATTCGGTCCTGGCGTTCTGCACGTCCTTGCAGATATCGACCAGCACCGGGCCGGGGCGGCCTTCACGCGCGATGTAGAAGGCTTCCCGCATCACCTGTGCCAATTCACGTACGTCGGTGACCAGGTAGTTGTGTTTGGTCACCGGCATCGTCACGCCGGCGACGTCGGTCTCCTGAAAGGCGTCGCCGCCGAGCAGGTGGGTCGGCACCTGGCCGGTCACGGCGACAAGCGGCACCGAGTCCAACAGCGCGGTGGCCAGGCCGGTGACGAGGTTCGTGGCGCCGGGGCCGGAGGTGGACATACACACGCCCACCTTGCCGGTCGCCCGGGCGTACCCGTCGGCCATGTGGGCCGCGCACTGCTCGTGCCGTACCAGGATGTGGCGTACCGGGTACTGCACCATCGCGTCGTAGATGGGCAAATTGGCCCCACCGGGGTAACCAAAGACCAGATCGACGCCCTCGCGCACGATGACTTCCCACACGATTTGTGCGCCAGTCAGTTGCATAGTGTTGTCCTCCTTATGCGGTTACGGCTGAAAACTGGTTGAAAAAGCCCTGACCGCGACGAACAAACGTCATCGCAGTAAGGGCTTCGTTGCGTACAGTGGCTGCAGTGCCTGGAGGACCGCCGGCGGCGCTGCAGCGTATCCTTCTTGGTCGCTCACAAGGCGCTGTGAGCAGTGCTCACCGGGCAGGTGAGCGTCGGTTGTGGCGATCGCAGGTAACAAAAACCTTCCCGCTGGGAAGGTTCGTTGCCGCCTTGCAAGGTAGGTTCAGTCCTACCGCACTCGCCTCCCAACAGGGTCTGGCCCCGATCGCCGAATGACCACGGCGAGGAGCCGCTACTAATAATGGCAACAAGAGACAGGGCTAAGGCCGTCACGGCTACCTCGATTCGCCAGAACCAATGTTTGTGCGGGCAAGTGCGGGGATTGTAGCGGCCATGACGCGGTTTGTCAAATTGTCTCGTGCGGTTATGACGCGGCTTGTCAGATTGTTCTGTGCGGACCGAGCAATTCCTGATCTGGCCCGACCTACACCCTGCCGAGGTTTAGCCGGGTCGGTGCACCCGTGCCACACTGCCGGGGTCCAGGCGGGCCAAATTGGGCGATGCCTTGATTGGTAGAGAATCGGTGAGCGTGCTAAAATTGTGCACTGATCCCCGCCTCCATCGTCCAACAGTTTGCCGGAGAGCGCCTGCACGTGCGTGAGTACCGCCACCGCGTGCTGGTCGACAGCCGCGCCGTGGGCTGCCGGATGCCGTGCCGTACTTGCCTGTCAGGTGATCTCGTCGCCAAACTGCCGGGTTGCCGATCGCGTTCGTAGACTTGCCAAGAACCAAGAGGAGCTGTCGCATGGTACGTTCAACCGTCACTCGCCTTCTGATTGCGCTTGTTTTGCTGTCCCTCGTTCTACCCACTGCCAGTGCCGCCCCCGTGTCCACCTCAACCTCGCCGCCGACGCCCTCCGCGCCTGTCGTCGTGCGCGTCTACTATGACGACCCGCGCAGCTGACCCAGCTGGTCGACTTCGACGTCTTCTGAATTCAACAACCGGGACGAGCAGTACGTTCTGGCGGCGGTTGACGCCATGGGTCTGGCAGCCTTGCAGCAGCTCGGTTTCCGCGTCGAGGTCGATGCCAAAGAGACGGCCGCGTTCAACAAAGCGCCTGACGTCCGGCCCGAGCAGACCAACGGCATTCCGGGCTTNCCCTGTTACCGCACCGTCGAAGAGACCTTCGCCTCGGCGCAAAACATCGTCACCAATTACCCCCAGTTGGCCACCTTCGTCGATGTCGGTAATTCGTGGCAGAAGTCGGTGGGCCTCGGCGGTTACGACATGAACGTCCTGGTCTTGACCAACTCGGCCACCCCAGGCCCCAAACCGAAGTTCTTCGTCACCGCGGCGATCCACGCCCGCGAATATACGACCGCCGAACTGGTGACCCGCTTCGCCGAATACCTGGTGACGCGTTACGGTATCGACCCCGACGTGACCTGGATTCTGGACAACCACGAAATTCACCTGATGCTGCACACCAACCCCGATGGCCGCAAACAGGCCGAAACTGGTCTGTCGTGGCGTAAGAACACCAACCAGAACTACTGCGGGCCGACCAGCCAGAATCGCGGNGCCGACCTCAACCGCAACTTCGCGTTCCAGTGGGGCTGCTGCAATGGATCGAGCGGTAGTCAGTGCAGTGAAACCTTCCGCGGNGCCAGTGCGGCATCNCGGCTCGAAGTGCAGGCGGTGCAGAACTACATGCGGGCGATCTTNCCCGACCAGCGGGCCGATCCGCCGACCTCGCCAGCGCCGGCCGATGCCACCGGCCTCTATCTGGACGTTCACAGCTACAGCCAGCTCGTGCTGTGGCCCTGGGGCTATACCACCACCGTGGCGCCCAACGGCGTCGCCATGCAGACGCTGGGCCGCAAATTCGCCTACTTCAACGGTTACACCCCTGAACAGTCGGTCGACCTGTACATCACCGACGGCACCACCGACGATTTTGCCTACGGCGATCTGGGTGTGGCCGCCTACACTTTCGAGCTGGGCACCGACTTTTTCCAGAGCTGCTCGGTTTTCGAGAACACGATTTTGCCCAGCAACATGTCGGCCCTGCTCTACGCAGCCAAGGTGCCCCGCACNCCCTACCTGACGCCGGCCGGGCCAGATACATTGAACGTGGCCGTGGCGCCGGTCCTGGTCACCGCCGGTGATCCAGTGAACCTGAGCGCGACCGCCAATGATACCCGTTTCAACAACAGCAACGGCACGGAACCGACCCAGGCGATCGCGGCCGCCGAATACTACATCGACGTCCCGCCCTGGCAGGTCGGCGCCGTGGCCCATGCCATGGCCGCCGCCGACGGCGCCTTCAATAGCACTATCGAGGGTGTGGTGGCCACGATCAACACCACGGGCCTGACGGGCGGCCGCCACATGGTCTTCGTGCGGGCCAGGGACGCGGCCAACAGTTGGGGGCGATCNAGCGCCGCCTTCCTGTACATCGCCACCGGCAACGAGGGTTCCGTCGCCGGCAGCGTGATCGAACAGGGCAGCGGGCGCCCGCTGGCCGCCACGGTGACGGTTCTGGGCCCAATATCGCGACCAACACGAACGCCNCAAACCGGTATGTTCAACCGCACCGCACCGGCCGGCGTCTATAGCGTCGTCGCCACGGCCGCCGATCACAACTCGGTCACCATCAACAACGTCAGCATCAGCGATGGTAACATCACGCCCCTGAACTTCGTGCTGCCGCTGATGCCCGGCGTGCACGATCGGTTCACTCACCAANNCATCGCCTACAGCAACGACTTCGAGACCAACTCCACCGGCTGGACGCACAGCGGCAGCGGTGACTCGTGGGCNCTCGTCGGGACCCGCACCCACAGCGGGGTCAAGGCCTGGCGTGCCACCGCCCCGGCCACGACCAGCGACCAGCGCCTGGTGTCGCCGTCGATCACGGTACCCAGCGGGCAGACGCCGGTCAACCTGCGTTTCTGGAACTATCAGATGATGGAGAGCCGGGCGGGTGGCTGTTACGACGGCGGCATCCTGGAGGTATCGACCAACGCCGGCAGCACATGGACGCAGATCACGAGTGGGCTGTTGACCGACCCCTACGATGGGCCGTTTGGCGGCGGTAACCCCTGGGCACGGTCAACNGCCTGGTGCGGCTCGCCGCAGGACTGGCTCAACTCGATCGTCAACCTGGCGCCTTACGCCGGGCAAACGGTGCAGTTCCGCTGGCGCCTGGGGACAGACTCCGGCGTAGGCACGGAGGGCTGGTACATCGATGACGTCGCAGTCCAGGCGTGTATCCCCCAGGCCTGCTGGTGGCCAGACGTCAACTGCTCCTGCGTCACCGGCGGCTCGACCACCATCGACATCTATGACCTGACCGTGGTGGCCAACGCCTGGGCTCTCTACAACCAGAGCGGCACCTACTCGCAGGCGGCCGATATCAGTTGTCGCGCGGCCGGGGCTGTGACAACGTGATCGACATCGTCGATGTGCAGACCGCGGCGTCGATGTGGGGTGCGGCCTGCCCGAACCAGGGACTCCAATAGGCTAATCGCACGTGGGTCTTGTGGGTCTGCCAGTTTCTGGCCCCGCAGCGCCTGCCAGGCCCACCACCTACGCCACTGCCGGGGCCGCTCGCACGCCCGGCGTACGGAGACTTCCGAAGCCCCAGGGCTTCGGAAGTCTCTCCATTTGGTGATCGTCCGCACCACGTTTTGGGCTTCACGCCGCCACTGGAAGGAGCATCCATGATTCCACCCCGCCGCATCCGGCGCTATTTGTACGACTTGATCTTGATCACGGCCGGCGTCACCATGATGGCCCTGGCGGTCGACATCTTTCTCGATCCCAACAACGTGGTGCCCGGCGGCTTCACGGCGCTGGCGATTTTTGCCAACCGGCTGTGGGGTTGGTCGATCGGCATCACCCTGCTGGTGCTCAACGCGCCATTTCTGATTGCCGGTACATTGCTGTTGGGCCGCNNGTTTGGCCCCAAGACGATTCTGGCCACGGTCCTGCTCTCACTCAGCATCGACTTCTGGCGCGGGCATGTCCCGGTGATCCAGGGAGACCCACTGTTGTACGTGGCGTATGGCGGTCTGCTGTTTGGCCTCGGTCAAGGCCTGGTCTTCCGGGCCAACGCCACCACCGGCGGCACTGAAACGCCCGCCAAGCTGCTCGAACATTTTTTCCACGTCCGTATGTCGCAGTCGCTGCTGATGATGGACGTTCTGATTCTGGGCCTGGCCGCGGCCTTCTTTGGTCTGGAGCCGGCCCTCTACGCCCTGATCGTCGCCTGGATCATGGCGCGTATGATCGACCTGGTCGATGTGGGCTTCAACGCCAGCCTCAGCGCGTTCATCGTGACCGATCAGGTGGAGGCGGTGCGCGACACGATTCTGCGNGGGCTCGACCGTGGCGTGACGATTCTGCCGGGCGANGGGGGTTACACCGGCACGCCGCGCACGCTCCTGTTCACCGTCATCAACCGCCGCGAGGCCAGCCGCCTGCGTAACCTGGTCAGCCAGATCGACCCCCACGCCTTCATGGTGCTCAACCCCAGCACTGAGGTGTTGGGTGAGGGCTTTAAACCGCTGATGCGGCCACTGCCGCGGCGCTTCCGTGAGGCATGAGGCACGTCACAACCAGGCTGGCGCCGCGGGCGTCGACGTTGGGCGAACCACGAAATTGACACATTCCGCCGGCCGTGCTAGACTTGCGGCCATCCAAACTGGGGCATCTTGCCGTGACGATTCGATTCGTGACCCATCAGGCCATCGCTAAGCAGATCAAGTGCAAGAAGCCGGACCACCGCGTCTGGTAGTTTGTGCTTGCCCAGTTCATAGACGAAGGCGCAGCCGGCTTCCAGATCACCTGGGCGCCGGCTTTTTGTTGACCGGCCCTCAGACGCTGTTCTGCGCTGCCGGTTTTTTCATGGCAGAAACACTTTGTACGCTCAGGCCAGGCCTGAACGGGAGAGTCAGCATGTCACTGAACGACTTTGCCATCATCGAATCGACGCTGCGCGAGGGTGAGCAGTTCGCCAACGCATTTTTCACGACCGGGCAGAAGGTGGAGATCGCGCAGGCGCTCGGCGCGTTCGGCGTCGAGTACCTNGGGCTGACTTCACCCATGGCATCCCCGCAGAGCCTGGAGGACTGCCGAACGATCGCCCGCCTGCCGCGCCGCACACGCATCCTGACGCACACGCGCTGCCACCTGGACGATGCACGTGTTGCCATCGATAGCGGCGTCGATGGCATCGACGTCGTCATTGGGACCTCGTCCGTCCTGCGTGAGTTCAGCCACGGCAAAGACATCCCCTACATCATCGAAAACGCCATTCGTGTGGTCGAATTTATCAAGGGCCANGGGCTGGAGGTGCGCTTCAGCACCGAAGATTCGTTCCGGTCCGACCTGGTCGACTTGCTCACCGTCTACCGCGCCGTCGACCGCAGCGGCGTGCACCGCGTGGGCATCGCCGATACCGTGGGCGTCGCCACGCCGCGTCAGGTCTATGATCTGGTGAGCACGCTGCGGCGGTTGGTCAACTGTGACATCGAGTTCCACGGCCACAACGACTCGGGCTGCGCCATCGCCAACGCCTACAGCGCCCTGGAAGCCGGCGCCACGCACGTCGATACCACCGTGCTCGGCATCGGCGAGCGTAACGGCATCACCCCGCTGGGCGGCCTGATCGCCCGCCTGTACGCCACCGACCGGCGCCTCGTGCAGAAATACAACCTGCCCCTGCTGCGTGACGTCGAAAACCTGGTGGCCGATGTGGTTGGCGTCGATGTGCCGTTCAACAATTACATCACCGGCTTTGCCGCATTTACGCACAAGGCCGGCATCCACGCCAAAGCCATTCTCAACAACCCTTCGACCTACGAAATTCTCGATCCGGCCGATTTCGGNGCCAGCCGCTACATCCACGTCGCCCACCGACTGACGGGGTGGAACGCGATCAAGGCGCGCCGAACAGCCAGGCTCGACTTGAGCGATGACGATGTCAAAGAAGCCACGACCCACATCAAGGCGCTGGCCGACGAAAAACCACTGGCCCTCGATGATGTCGATGCGATCCTGCGCGCCTGGCGCCACCCCACGCCCAGGCGATCGCGGCCTGACGTGCACGAGTCAGCCGGTTACGTGCGCCCGTCTCGGAAAGTGTATGACCATGGACGATAACCATCTAATCGAACCCGACGCCGCCAGCGACCTCGCCCCGTGGGGTCAAGTCAGCTCGGTCGCGGCGTTCCACAACCGCTGGCTGCACGTTACGCTGGACACGGTGCGCCTGCCCAACGGCCAGACCTACGAGTACACCACGATCCGCCGCGAGGTGGAGGGTGTTGGCGTGCTGGGGTTCAACGCGGCGGGCCAGGTGCTCTTGCAGCGTGAGTACCGGCACCCGGTCAACCAGGTGATCTGGCAGGCGCCCGGTGGGCTGACCAGTCCGGGCGAAGACCGCGCGTGCGCCGCGCGAACTGCGTGAAGAGACCGGCTACGCGGCTGAGACCCTCGAGTACCTGGGCAGCTTCTGGGACAACCCGGCCATGGGCAACGCGGTCAATCACCTCTTCCTGGGTCGTAACCTGCGGCCCACCGGGCTTACGGCCCGTGACCCGGCCGAGTTCGTGAGCAACCACTGGGTCGACGTCGCCTGGCTGAAGCGGGCCGTGGCTGACGGCACCATCCGGGACCGTGTACTGGTGTGCGGCCTGGCCTACCTCTGGCTGCACGGCGAGCTGGCCGATTGTGGGTTCTAGATGGGGGATCGTACGATGAATGCAACGGGGAAAACCTTCGCTGAAAAAGCGTTGGCCCGCGCGGCCGGGCTGCCGGCCGTGACGCCGGGTCAGATCGTCGATGCGNNCGCGGACTGGGCGTTGAGCCATGACAACTCGGCGGCGATTCTGCACACCTTCCGCCAATTGGGCATCGACCGGGTGTGGGACGCCGACCGCGTCGCGATCACGTTGGACCACGCCGCGCCAGCGCCGACGACGAAACACGCCGCAAACCATGCCGAGGTCCGTCGTTTCGTGGCCGAACAGGGCATTCATCACTTCTTCGAGGTGGGACGCGGCGTCTGCCACCAGGTGCTCAGCGAAGAGGCGCTGGTCCTGCCTGGCCAAACCATTCTGGGCGCCGATTCGCACACGCCGCACTTTGGCTGGCTGGGCGCGTTCGGGGCCGGCGTGGGGCGCAGCGAAATGGCCGCGATCTGGGCCACNGGGCGGCTCTGGCTGCGCGTGCCGGAGAGTATTCAGGTTCAGCTCGACGGCTGTTTGAACGACTGGACGACGGCCAGNGACCTGGCGCTGCACATCATCGGTCAACTCGGCGCCGATGGCGGGCTTTACGCCTCACTCGAGCTGAGCGGACCCGCGGTCACCCGCATGAGCCTGGAAAGCCGCATGGTGCTGCCCAACATGATGGCCGAGTGTGGGGTCAAAAACGCGTACCTCCCGCCGGATGACGCCGTATTCGACTGGCTGGCAGAGCGCCGCTGGCGTCGCAGCGACGCGGCCGACCCCGTGCGTATGGCAGAAGTGCGGCAGGCCGTCCAGGCCTGCGCCCTCTACCCTGACCCCGACGCGACCTACCAGGCCCGCTTTACCTTCGACGCCAGTCACGCCGAGCCGTTGGTGGCCTGTCCGCACACGGTCGATCGGGTGACGCCGGTCTCATCCCTGGGGCACGTCCCCATCGACCAGGCCTTCATTGGCGCCTGCACCAACGGCCGCCTCGAGGACCTGGCCGCCGCTGCGAGGGTCGTTGCCGGGTTACGTGTTGCGCCCGGAACGCGTCTGCTGGTCGTACCGGCATCGAGCGAGGTCTACCGGGCGGCCCTGCGCGCCGGTCACGTAGAGACCCTGTTGGACGCCGGGGCGGTCATCGGCCCGCCGGGCTGCGGTCCGTGTATGGGCAACCACCTCGGTATCCTGGCGCCGGGTGAAGTTTGCATCAGCAGCGCCAACCGCAACTTCCGCGGGCGCATGGGCACCGCGGACAGCGAGATTTACCTGGCGGCGGCCGTGGTGGCCGCCAGCGCCATTGCCGGCCGCATCGTGCACCCGGCACTGATCACGACGAGAAGGAGAACAGCCCAATGACCGTTATTCGTGGCCGGGTCTGGAAGTACGGCGACAATATCAATACCGACGTCATTTTTCCCGGCAAATACACCTACACCCTGACCGACCCGCAGCAGATCGCCCGCCATGCTTTGGAGGACCTCGATTCCCAGTTCGCCGCGGCGGTCCAACCCGGTGACGTCATTGTCGCCGGACGCAACTGGGGCTGCGGCAGCAGCCGTGAACAGGGGCCNACCGCCCTGAAATACGCGGGCGTGGGGGCCGTCATTGCACTCAGCTTTGCGCGNATCTACTACCGTAACGCGGTCAACAACGGCTTGCCCGCCATTTCCTGTGCGGCGGCCGTGGCGACGCTGCGCACCGGCGATACCGTCGAGGTCGATTTGGAACGGCACACGATCCGCAGTGCGCAGACCGAGTTCAGTTTTCCCGCCTTGTCGCCCTCGGTGCAGGGCATCGTCGCCGCCGGCGGGCTGATCCCTTACGTGCAGGCGCGGCTGCGCGGCCGGCGGTGACGCATGAGCCAAATCTGGCGTGTGGCCCTGATTGCGGGTGATGGGGTCGGTCTGGAAGTGACGCCTGCGGCGGCCGAAGTCCTGGCGGCCAGCGGGCTGACAATCGAGTTCCAGGAGTTGGAGGCCGGCTGGGCCTGTTCTGAACGCACCGGCAGCGCCCTGCCCGAAGAGACCACAGATGCGCTGCAGCAGGTCGATGGTGCGCTGTTTGGCGCCGTGGGCAGCCCGTCCNNTACCCCGCCCGACTACCGCAGCCCCATCATCGAGCTGCGTCGGTGGCTGGATTTGTACGCCAACCTGCGCCCCTGCCGCAGCGCACCGGTCGGCGGGAGCCACGCCAACATCGACCTGTTGATCGTTCGTGAGAACACGGAAGGGTTGTACGCCGGCCGTGAGCGGCGCGACGCGGATATGGCCATCGCCGAACGCGTGGTGACGCGCAGCGCGTCGGCNGGGATTGCCCGTGTGGCCTGCGAACAAGCCGCGCGGCGTCAGCACCTGACGCTGGTCCACAAGGCGAACGTGCTGCGCATCAGCGACNNGGGCTTCCGCGAGGTTGTGCTGGGCGTCGCCGCCGACTACCCCGACGTGCAGGTGGACGAAAGGCTCATCGACAGTATGGCCTACCACCTGGTGCGTGATGCCAGCTGCTTCGACGTAGTGCTCACCACGAACCTCTTCGGTGACATCCTCAGCGATGTTGCGGCCGGCCTGACCGGCGGCATGGGCCTGGCCGCGCCGGTCAACCTGGGCGACAACTTCGTACTGGCGGAGCCGGTGCACGGTACGGCGCCCGATATCGCCGGGCGCGGGATCGCCAACCCCTTGGCCGCGATCCGCGCGGCCGCCCTGCTGCTGCGCGGGCTGGGCGAAGTCACAGCGGGCCAGCGCATCGAGGCGGCCGTCGAACGGGTGCTGCGCGCCGGCCCGTACACCCCCGACCTGGGCGGGCATGCCACCACCCGGGAGGTGAGCCAGGCCGTCATCGCCAATCTCGACTAGGCCTGCCCATGTCAAAAAACCTGGACATCACAAAAACCCGGTTTCTCCGGATTGTCTCAAATCACTGTCAACCGGCCAATCAGAAACCGGGTTTTTCTCGGCCAACTGCCAACCGACCAACCAGCACCACAAAAACCCGGTTTCTCCGGGTTGTCTCAAATCACTGTCAACCGGCCAATCAGAAACCGGGTTTTTCCAAAAAGGAGCAATTTCATGAACACCACCTGTCCCGAATGCGCCGCAACGATCGACCTCAGCGGTATGCTAACCGGCGAGATCTTGCAGTGCCCCGACTGCGGCGTGGAACTCGAGGTCATCAGCCTCGACCCTCCGATCGTGGCGCTCGCCCCGAAGTTGAAGAAGACTGGGGAGAGTAGCTTATGCGCGCCGGGTCCTCTGTTCCCGTATTCGCGCCGAAGAGAAGCTGATCTTTNNGCCGCCCTGGAGGCGCGGGGTCGACTTCGCCGTCATCGACGACCGCAGCGTGATTTTCGAGCGGGCCGCAACGGCTTCNGCTTACGACGTGGTCATCGAACGCTGCATCAACCACAGCCGTGCCCTGTACGCGCTGCGCATCCTCAATGATGCGGGCATTCCGACCGTCAACACCTACGAGGTGGCGGACACCTGCGGCAACAAGCTGCTGACCACCAGCGCCCTNCTGTCGGCAGGGCTACCCTCGCCGCGGACGTTGGTCGCCTTCACGCCGGAATCGGCGCTGGAGGCCATCGAACAGCTCGGTTACCCGGTTGTGCTCAAGCCGGCGGTGGGTTCGTGGGGCCGCCTGCTGAGCAAGATCAACGACCGTGAGGCGGCCGAAGCCATCCTCGAGCACAAAGAAGTGCTGGGCACCTACCACCACTCCATCTTCTACATCCAGGAGTACGTGCACAAACCGGGCCGCGATATCCGGGCCTTCGTCGTGGGGCCGGAGACCATCTGCGCCATCTACCGCAGCTCGCCGCACTGGATCACCAACACCNNGCGCGGCGGGCAGGCCGAGGTGTGCCCGGTCACCCCGGAGCTNGAACGCTGTGCGTCCAGGCGGCCCGCAGTAGGTGGCGGGGTTGTGGCGCTCGACCTGTTCGAGGACCCCGTGCGNGGGCTGTTGATCAACGAAGTCAACTACACCATGGAGTTCCGCAACTCGATCGCACCGACGGGGGTCGATATCCCCGGCCACATCGTCGACTTCGCCCTACGCGTCGCCGCCGACGGGTGGGAGGCGGCCAACGGCTGGCAGCGCACCCATCGCCGCGGCGCCGCTGGCGCTGGGGCGACGGGGCGATGGGGGTAGCCTTTGAGTGCGCGGCGGCGCGTGGCCATTCTCGGCGCCTCCGGCTACACGGGCGGTGAGCTGCTGCGGTTGTTACTCGATCACCCCCAGGTCGAAGTCGTGCAGGCCACTTCCGAACAGCACGCNGGGCGGTTCGTGTACTCGATGCACCCCAACCTGCGCGGCCGGACCTGGCTGAAATTCAGCCGGGCGGACGACCTGCGCCCGGCCGACGTACTGTTCGCCTGCCTGCCGCACGGCGCAGCCCAGCAGCAGATCGATCACCTGGCCACAATTGCCCCGCGCCTGATCGACCTGAGCGCCGATTTCCGCCTGAACAGCCAACTGGATAGCCAAACGGCTGTTCAGTTGAATAGTCAAAGTGACTATGCGAAATGGTACGGACAACCCCATGCNCGCCCCCAATGGCTGGCGCGGTTCGTGTACGGCCTGCCAGAACTGCACCGGGACGCGCTANNCACCGCCCAGTTCGTCAGCGGCGTGGGCTGCAATGCCACCGCCACCATCCTCGCCCTGTGGCCACTGTTTCAGGCCGGACTGGCCGACNNCCCACGTGACGTGATCGTCGAGGTCAAGGTCGGTTCCAGCGAAGGAGGGGCGGCCGCCAGCCCGGCCACACACCACCCCGAACGCAGCGGGGTGGTGCGCAGCTTCGCCCCCACCGGTCACCGCCACACGGGCGAAGTCGTGCAGGCCCTGGCGCTCACCGGCCCGGTGCCCCCACTGCACCTTTCCGTGACGGCCGTTGAACTGGTGCGCGGCGCCCTGGCGACCGCGCACATCTTCCTGCGCGACCCCAGNTTGACCGAAAAAGACCTGTGGGCCGCCTACCGCGCCGCTTACACGTCCGAACCGTTCGTGCGCATCGTCAAGGAACGCCAGGGCCTCTACCGCTANCCCCGGCCCAAGATCCTCGCCGGCAGCAACTACGCCGACGTCGGTTTTGAACTCGACCCGGCCTGCGGGCGCGTCGTTGCCCTGTGCGCCATCGACAACCTGATGAAGGGCGCCGCCGGCAGTGCGGTGCAGTGTTTGAATATCATGTGCGGTTGGGACGAAACCTGCGGCCTGACGTTTTCGGGGTTGCACCCGATCTGAAACGACTGGGTGGCGTCACGGGCGTCGGGCGCCCGCCAGGCGCCAAAGCGCCCAACTACACGCTTGCGGATGCAACCCAGATTCGTAGTGACGACTTCAGTCGTCCTCCAGAGCAAGTACCGTAGTGACGACTTCAGTCGTCCTCCAGAGCGACTGAAGTCGCAACTACGAGGCGACGCACCGTCCACGGGGCTTGTCGCGGCCCAGGGCGAACGCTTGAAGGGGCGTGAGCGGGTTGGCATGTCCCGTTCGGGCCGCGCCGCGAGCTTACCGAACGATCGAAGCCCGGTTGACCGGGCGCCGTCCTGTATCCGGGGACTTCACCCCCGGCGGGTCGCATGCGCCCTGTTCTATCACCGGAGTATTATTTTAACCGTTCATCAGCCGGGGCTGGCCAGGGTGGAACGGGGGCGCGTCTGTTCCGGCGGCGTTGGGCTGGGATGCAGAATCGAAGGAGCAAACACGGGCAATGATGGTAATCAAAATTGGCGGCGGNCCGGACCTGAACCTGGATGGCCTGTGCCGCGAGATTGCACGGCGTCACTCGGCCGGCGAACGTACGATTCTGGTGCATGGCGGGGCCGAAACAACCGACGAGTTGGCCGCGGCGCTGGGCCATCCGGCGCAGTACGTCACCTCACCCTCCGGCCATGTCAGCCGGCGCACGGACCGCCGCACACTGGAGATCTTCGAGATGGCCTACTGCGGGCAGATCAACAAAGGGCTGGTCGAGCGCCTGCAGCGCCTGGGCGTCGACGCGGTGGGGTTGAGTGGGCTGGACGGCGCACTGCTGCGCGGCCCGCGCAAGGACACCCTACGCGTGGTCGAGGATGGGCGTNNGCGTGTGCTACGTGACGACTTCACCGGTAAGGTCGAGCAGGTCAACACCCGCCTGCTGCACCTGCTGCTCGCGGCCGGTTATCTCCCGGTTCTGACGCCCCCTGCCCTCAGTTACCAGGGCGAGGCCATCAACGTGGACGGGGANCGCGCCGCCGCCGCGGTGGCCACCGCCCTCGGCGCCGACACCCTGCTGCTGCTGACCAGCGCGCCGGGCCTGCTGCGCGCCTTCCCCGACGAAACGTCACTTCTGCCCTCCCTGACCGCAAACCAGTTTTTAATAGCATTCGACTATGCGAAGGGGAAAATGAAACGCAAAGTGCTGGCGGCGCAGGAAGCTATCCACGGCGGCGTCGCCCACGTGATCATCGGCGATGGACGCGCCAGCCAGCCCCTACAGGCCGCCATGGCGGGAAACGGCACCCACATCCTCCAAAGCAGCGCCATGGCGCAGACACAGGTGAACCATGCATCCTGAACCGGGCATCATCGATCAGGAATCGCAGCATACCAGCGGCTGCTACCCCAAACGCCCGTTGGCCCTGGTGCGCGGTGAGGGCGTCTGGGTGTGGGACCAGGCCGGCCGCCGCTATCTGGACGCCACCAGTGGCCAGGGTGTAGCCCTCATCGGCCACGCCCACCCGACGCTGGCCGCCGCCCTGGCCCGGCAGGCGACCACTCTGATCAGCTGCCCGGAGATCTTCTACAACGATCGCCGCGCCGCGTTCTTGAACCGGTTGACCAACCTGGCCCCGCCGGGCTTGACGCGCNNCTTCTTGAGTAATTCGGGCAGCGAAGCGGTCGAAGCGGCGCTCAAATTCGCCCGCCTGCTCACGGGGCGTCCGATGGTGGTGGCCATGCAGCGCGGCTTTCACGGGCGCACGTTCGGCAGCCTGAGCGCCACCTGGGAAGCGGCCTACCGCAAACCCTTCGAGCCGCTGGTGCCGGGGTTCCGCCACGTGCCTTTCGACAACCTCACGGCGCTCGAACAGGCACTGGACGACTCGGTGGCTGCGGTGATTCTGGAAGTGGTTCAGGGCGAAGGNGGCGTGCGTCCCGCGACGCCCGGGTTTGTGGCCCGTGCACACGCGTTATGTCAGCAGCAGGGCGCCCTCCTCATCATCGACGAAGTACAGACCGGCTGCGGGCGCACCGGGCGCTGGTTTGCCTGCCAGGCCGACGGGGTGGCGCCGGATATCCTGGTGTTGGGTAAGGGGTTGGCNGGGGGTATGCCAATCGGCGCCACCCTGCTCCACGAGCGCNNTTTGGCCCCTGCCCCGCGTAGCCATGGCTCGACGTTCGGCGGCAATCCGTTGGCCTGCGCCGCNGGGCTGGCCACGCTGGAGGTGCTCACCGCCCTCGATTTGCCCGCCCAGGCGTCCGTCAAGGGGGATTACCTGCGGCAACACCTGTACACCCGATTGCACGACCGGCCGCAGGTACGGGCCGTGCGTGGNGCCGGCCTCATGGTTGGCATCGAACTCAAGGGGCGTGTCACCCCGTTNTTGCAGCAGCTGCAAGACCGGGGCATTCTGGCGCTACCCGCCGGCCCAACCGTGCTGCGCCTGCTCCCGCCCCTGATCATCACCCAGACCGAGTTGGACGGCCTGATCGACTGTGTGGCGGAGGTGCTTCGATGAGGCCGACCNTCAGACTCACCGAGAGCTGGTCGTATCACCGATCAGGCAGCGGTCGACCTCTTGCAGCACATGCTGCGCATCGAGAGCCTATCCGGCCATGAGGGCGCCCACGCGGCCTATCTGGTCGAGCAGATGGCGCATCTNGGGCTACACACGCGCTACGTGGACGCCGCGGGCAATGCGGTCGGTGAAATGGGGACTGCGACGCGCCCAGCACGNGTGGTGCTGTTGGGTCATCAGGACACGGTGCCCGGGCGCATCCCGGTTGGGAGTCGTGACGGGTGCCTGTTCGGGCGCGGCAGCGTGGACGCCAGNGGGCCGTTGGCCGCCTTCGTAGTGGCGGTGGCGCGGCTNGGGGTTCGACACGGCACACGCTACGTGGTCGTCGGGGCGGTGGAAGAGGAGGCGGCGACAAGCCGAGGGGCGGGCCATTGGCCAGCGTTTCTGCGCCGAGGGGCGCCCGCCGCCTGCGTGATCGGTGAACCCAGCCGCTGGGACCGCATCACTCTGGGGTACAAGGGGCGCTTGTTGGCCGATCTGCGCATCGANGGGGCGTGTGGCCACAGTGCGGGTGAGCGCTCCGGCGTCAACGAGCAGGCGGTGGCCTGGTGGAACGGCGTGATGGACACTGCGCGGGCGGTGAACGCTGCCCACGCCGGGCCGTTTCAACAGCTTTTGCCCAGCCTGCGCAGCCTGCAGAGTGGTTCGGACGGGCTGGTCGAGTGGGCTGAGCTGCGCGTCGGCCTGCGGCTGCCCCGGGGCTGGTACAGGCAGGGCTGGAACCATCTTTGCGGGCACTGATCGACCGCGTCGNNTGACGCCCCGGCGCAGGCCGACCTGGTGTGCAGCGCCTTTGAGCCGGCCTTCGTCGCGCCCAAAAATAATGCACTCGTGCGCNNGTTCCTGGCGGCCATTCGCCAGCATGACGGTCAGCCGGCATTTCTGCTCAAGACGGGAACCAGCGATATGAACGTTGTGGGACCCCTGTGGGATTGTCCAATCCTGGCCTATGGACCGGGCGACTCACGGCTCGATCACACCCCGGAAGAGCATATCGTCATCGCCGAGTACCTGCGCGGCATCGCTGTGCTGGAGTGTGCTCTGGGCCTTCTGGGTTTGAGCGCAACGCACACGGAGTCAAGGCTCTAGCCGGGTCGCGGCGCCCGCTCCACGTTGGCCAAACCCGGCTAAAGCCTCGACTCCGCGCCAGATTTGGAATTGCTGGTATAACGCAGCGCGGCTTGCCGACACTTTGGGGCCGTGGTATAATGCACCGGCATACGGCGGAGTAGGCGTCTGCCATGATCGTTGCCGGGGACGGGTAGGCATAACATGGATAAACTCCAGTTCAACATGGTGCAAGTGGTACGCACTGTGCCACTCTTNCGCTCACTGACACCGTCAGACTGGGAATCTGTCGCCGAACTTCTCAACGGCCACTGTTATCCGAAGGATGCCTACATCTGTTTCGAGGGCGACCCGCCCGAAGCTCTGTACGTCGTATGGATTGGGCAGGTGAAACTGCTGCGCCATTCCGAACAGGGGCGCGATGTCGTGCTCGACGTGATCGGCCCCGGTCATATGTTCGGTGAAATGGCCGTCCTCGATGGTATCCCCTACGACACCACAGTGCAGTGCCTGGAAGATACGGCCGTAGTATCGATTGCCCGCCGCGATTTCTACGATCTGATTCAGCGCTACCCCAGCCTATCCATGGCCGTCATCAACGAGTTGAGCCGCCGCCTGCGCGGTGCAACCGACCTGGTGCGCAGCCTGGCTGTCGACCGTGTCGAACAGCGCATCGCACGGGTGCTTCTCAAACTGGCCAACGCCACCGGCCGGCCTACCCCAGAGGGCCTTACCATCGACATCCCACTCACCCGCCAGGACGTGGCGGATATGACCGGCACCACGGTCGAGAGTGCCATTCGCGTCATGAGCAAACTGCGCCGCCAAGGCCTCATCACCACCCACCGCGGCCGCGCCGTGTTGACCAATGTGGCAGAACTGCGCCTGGTCGCCGAGAAGTGGTGATTGGGGGCCATGTCAAATCAAATGATAATGTTACCGAGCGGGGTCATTCACTCAAATGATAATGTTACCAGGCAGCCCTCTCCTTTCAGGTGATGAATTGGACACTCTACTGCCCCATGGGCGGGGAGGCCAGATTGGATAGCCGCGACCACGGCCCCACGTCGTCGTAGCGGCTGTGGGTATGTGGGCAACTTGGAGTGGAACGGAAAGTTGTCCACATATCCACAGCCGATCCGCCATGTGTGCGAATCAGGTAAGACGAGCAGGGGTCGTTTGGATGGGGAGTTGTCAACGCCAACCACTCATTGCCCGAGGGTGGCGGTCCGGTTTGGGCCATGAGGGTGGCAAAGATATCCTCGGTGACGCCAGGTTGGGCGCAGGGAAGTGCAAAGAGTTGGTCAATGGCATCATAGATGTTCTGGCGGAGTTGGCGGGGGTTGATACGATCGCGTAGCTGCTCGAGTTGTGTACGTTGTGTCGGAAGGAGTACATTGGTCGCACAGAGACGGTCGAAGGGAGTGCGGGCCTCATCGTAGCGTCGGCGAATGCGCACCTGCTCGCCGTCTTCCATGACGGGTTGCTTGGCGCACAGCCGCATGACAGGCTGGAAGAGGTTGTAATAGAGCCACATTTGGTTGTACAGGCGGTTCATGGCTAATGTCTGGGCGACCGTGTCGAGGCGCTCATTGCCCAGGTAGGCACGCACCAACGTATCATTCTTCTGTTCGACAAAACGATTGTCATTCTTGTGATAGGGTCGGCTGCGCGATAAGCGCACGCCCTTCACCAATTCCTTCCAGAAAGCTACCAGGTGGTCGTTGAAGAACTCACTCCCGTTGTCCGGATGCAGTTCGCGGATCGGAAAGGGCAAGCGCAGCTGAATGCGCAGGAAACTGTCTTGCATGACTCGATAACTGCGCCCCAGCACCGCCACCCGCTCGCTCCAACCCGTAGCCACATCGATCATCTGCAGGGTGTGTACATACTCGCCGCTCGCACTGGACCCGCTGTGATGAACCGTGTCCACCTCGAAGTGCCCTGGCTCCGTTTCATCCCAGCCGATACGCTCCATCGGCACCTCGCGCCTGACCTGGTTCGCCCGCGCCGACCCTTGCGTGGCAATCGCCGATCATCCTGCCCGATACGCACCAGAATCCGACTCACTGTCGCTGTGCTGATCTCGCGCAACTGCGCACGTAAGCTCTCACTCACCTCCAACTCCCCGTGCTTCTCCAACTGGTTGGCCATCCACTCCAGGTTCGGCCGCAATCGCTCCGCACACAGATAGTCGAAACTGGGCGCAATCACACGCAGCGCATCTTCCACTTCCGCGCCATACACCCGCCCGCGTTGTCGCCCCCGCTTCTCCCGCTTCGGCACCCCTTCATATGTCGAATCAGACTCTTGCGATGACATCCCGTCATCGCTTCCATCTCATCCAGCAACGCCTGCCGCTCACGCCGGTTCGCCTTCTTATACCGACGCTGCATCATCCGTAAATACTTGTATCGCTCATCAATCAACATCTTCTCGTCTTCGGACATGGTTCCCCCGGTAACATTTTCATTTGAGTGAACCATACCACGTCGGTAACATTTTAGCTGATTGAATACGGGGCTTGACAAACCCGACAGCTTGTGATATGATTCACATGCCAGTGAGTTGAAGGGCTAACCGACCAGATCAAGTTCGGTGATGGATCGTAGCGGAAGTGTCAGATCAGGAGTGGGGGCTCTCAGTCTTAAGTACGATCCCGTTGGCTGTGTGGTTATTTGCGGTGTTACATCTGGCTGAGATGGTTGGTTAGGCACCTGTCTGTTCATCGGTACCTCCTTTCGGTGAATGCCCAGCGTTTGGGGGACGCTGGGCATTTGCTTTGGCGAACAATCACCAAAATCGACGGGGACAACCAGTTTCTGGTTGTCCCCGTCGATTTTGGTGGCCGCATTCACGCCGCATTCAGGGCTGGCTCAACCGGCCGGCATCACTGGCGCCAGCGACGTGCCACAGCGGGCACAAAACCGGTCATCAGTCGCCGCGGCGTGACCACACTGTGGGCAAAAGTGAGGCGCCGGCGCCCCTTGCGGCGCAGCGGCAGCATCCACAGTTGACCCCGTGGTCGTGGGGTGGCCGTTCGAGTTCACCACGTGCGGCGTCGCGGCTGAGGTACGGCGCAGGGCCGCAATCTGCGCCTCCAGCGCGGCGTCGAGTTCTGCCTCGCGCGTCGCGGCGAGCTGGCGCTGTCGGCCCTGGTAGTCATCCACGGCCTGAATGGCGGCAATAGCCTGTTGCTTGAGGGTCTGTTCATAAGCCGGAAAATCGTCGCGCGACACCTTGCCGGTCTGATAGTCGAACTCGAGATCTTTGACGGCGCGCAGGGCCGCGCCGCTTGGCGATCAGCTCGCTCAGGGCTTGATCGCCGGCCGGCTTGGAGGAAACCGCGTTCCGTGTGGGGCGCACAATCGGCCAGATGACAACCCCGATAGCCAGTGCGGCCAGCAGGACAACGAGAACCACCTGCAGAAGGTCCATGACTCAGGCCCTGACGGCCGGGCGCGTCGGCGCCGCAACGGTGCGCGCCGCCGGTTGGGTGACGTGCGGCCACATGGCGATGAGCGTGCCCAGGATCAGCGTCAGTCCGCCCAGCCACATGAAAGACATCATGGGGTTGACATAGACTTTCAACGAGGCCGTTCGCCCGCCGTCCTGCCAGCCGGCCAACACTACGTACAGGTCCTCGGTCGGGAAGATGCGCAAGCCCACCTCTGTGGTAGGCTGATCCGGGTTCTTGAAGTACAGATTCTTGCGCGGCCAGACATAACCCGCCGCGCGCCGTTGCGTGATGGCCACTTCTGCCACCACTTCGGTGTNGTGTGTTCTGGGGCCCTCACGCAGCCCCGCGAAGGTCAGCACATATTTTTCGATGCGGAGCGTCTCGCCCGCGGCCAGCGTGCCCTGGGCTTCGGTCTGAAAGAAGGTGTTGCCAATGATGCCGAGGGCAATCATGACAATCCCCAGGTGCACGATGTAACCGCCATAGCGGCGTTGGTTCTTCTGCGTCAGGTTCCACAGGGCNNGCGCCCAGCCTTCGCCGGTAGAGCGGCGGCGGGNCACGCGCGCACGCGCGAACTCCTGGACAATGCCCGCAACGACAAAACTACACAACCCAAAACCTATGAGCGGCAGAAAATCGTGCACACCCAGCAGGAACATCAGCAATGGCACCAGCAGACCGGTTATTACTGGCCACATGAGGTTGGCGCGCAGCGTGGCCCACGAGGAGCGCCGCCACCCCAGCAGCGGCCCCACCCNCATCAGGACCAGCAGCACTACAAACAACGGCCCGGTGACCTTGTTGAACCAGGGCGCGGCCACCGAAATTTTGCTGCCGGTCACCATTTCGGAGAACATGGGGAAGGTGGTGCCAAAAANAGTTGCAAAGGCGATGCCCACAAACACCACATTATTGAACAGGAACCCTGATTCGCGGCTGAGCATCGAGTCCAACTCGTTGTCACTGCGCAAGAGCGGCAGTCGGCTGAAGAGGAGCCACAAATAGCCCAGGGTGGTCAGCGTGATGAACGTCAGGAACACAGGTCCCACGTTACTCAGCGCGAACGAATGTACCGACTCGATGATGCCGCTGCGTGTGATGAAGGTACCGATCAGCACCAGTTCGTAGGTCAGGAAGATGAGAACCATATTCCAGACCTTGAGCATCCCNNGCCGTTCCTGAATGACGATCGAATGCAGAAAGGCGGTGGCGGTCAGCCAGGGCAAAANAGAGGCATTTTCGACCGCGCCCCACGCCCAGTAGCCGCCCCAGCCGAGCCNGATATAGGCCCACTGGCTGCCCATCAGGATGCCAATCGAGAGGAAAAGCCAGGGCACCAGCGTCCAGCGTCGGATGGAGCGTATCCATTGATTGCCCAGCTGGCGTGTGACGAGTGCGGCCACGGCAAAGGCAAACGGTACCGTAAAACCAACAAAACCGAGGTAGAGCCNCACTGGGTGGATGACCATCCAATAATTCTGCAACAGTGGGTTCAACCCGGTGCCATCGGCCGGGGTGAAGCCGAGTTTGGTGAAGGGGTTGGCGGCGAACAGCAGGACAAACAGGAAAAAGGCGCTCGTCAAGAGCAGGGTTGCGGCCACGTAGGGCATGAGCTGGCGGTGTTGGTTACGAAAGCCGAACATGGCCAACGCCGAGTATCCCGACAGCAGCAGCGTCCAGAACAGCAGTGAGCCGGCCTGTCCACCCCATAACGACGAGAACTTGTAGAAAAGGGGCAGGCTGCGCTCCGTATGGCTGGCGACGTACTCGAACTGAAACTGGCTGGTCAACAGCGCCATCCACAGCAAGACCGCAGCAAAGAGCACCAGTGCGCCCACCACGTACACCGCGTTGCGGCCCGCGGCCACAATGTCNNCGCGCCCGCGGCGCGCCTCGACCGAAAAGAAGATTCCACCTATCGCAATGCCCAAGGCCAGGGCCAGGGCAGGGTACCCCAGGTCATAAATCATAGCCGACTCCTGCCGGTGTTATTTGCAGCTCTCTCCGTTCAGTAGCTTGTCCAGGCAGCCCTGCTCGGTGGCTGAAAGCGGGCCAATTTTGAACCAATCGACCGTGCCTGCGGGGGTGATGAAGTAAGTTTCGGGCACACCCTGGATGCGGTAACGGCGGGCAATCTGGCTGGCCAAATCGCCNNCGTTGGGGTACGTGATCCCAAACTCCTGCAAATAGCGTCGCGCCGCCGGTTCTTGATCCAGGTAGTCGGCGCCCACGAAAACAACACCCCGCTCGGCGTACGCCTCCGACATGTTCTGGAGGAGGGCCGCCTCCTCTTTGCAGGGGTCGCACCAGCTGGCCCAGAAATTGAGCACCACGACCTTACCGCGCAGATCGGCCAGGTTGATCTGGTCGCCATACGTGGACTGGTAATCAGGGAAGAGTGTCAGCGCAAAATCGGGCGCCACCCCGCTGGAAGGCCGCGGCGCCTCTTTGCGCAGCAGCAGCCCATAGGCAAACAGCCCGATGAGAAACAGGACAACCGCAATCACTGCGATTTGGCTGGCTGCCAGGCGGCGTCGCGGTTGGGTCGGTTCGGCTGAACGGGTTACGTCAGTCAATCTTCTTCAACTCCTCGTCCAGCCGTGACAGCTGGTCGTCACTGAGGCTGGGTGACGCGGCCGGCGGCGACGCGGCCGGCGCCGGTTTCTGGTGCGTCCAGCGCCGCAACAGCCAGAACACCCAGACCCCGGCCGCCACGAGCGCCAGGAAGGGCAGGATCCAGGCCAGCCAGCTGATCCCCTGGCGCGNGGGTTCTCCCAGCACCTGTGGGCCATACTGCGCAATGAAATAGTCGCGAATCTGGTCCAGGGATTCGCCCTGCGCCAGCTTGACCCCGATGACTTCGCGCATCTGCTCGCACGCCTTGAGTTCGCATGTGTCCAGCCGCACCCCATTACACAGGGGGCACCAGAGCGCCTTGGCGACATCATTGATCTGTTCGGGTGTTACGGGGTTTGCGCCTGGGTGTGGGTTGCCCCAAACGCCACGCAAATCACAGCGGTGAAAAAGATCATCAACATGCGGCTTTTCATGCGGCCCATTGTACCATACCATGGCACAGATGCCAACCACACCTTCTGAAGGTTATTGGGATAGTCTAAGAGCTAAACAAACCACTAGTAGTCTGACTTTTTATTGTTTGGATATGCGGTAGTGTGGTATGATAGGCTGACACCTGAACTCCAAGGAGAAAACAATGCCCAAGGCGCTCCAACCGATCATTTTGTCGGATACTGAACAAGCAGAACTGCGAATGATCGTCAATCAAGGCACACATTCCGCCCGCACCATCAAACGCCCAAATTCTACTGCACAGTCATCTTGGCAGGAAGCCGGCAGAAATTGCTGACTGGCTGGATGTGGCCACAGGCACAGTCTACAACACTCGCCAACGCTACTTGGATGAAAGGCTGCCTGGCGCTCTGTACGAGAAGCCGCGGCCTGGCCAACCCGTCAAGCTCGATCTCCGTCAAGAAGCTGCAATCACGGTCTTGGCCTGCAGTGATGCGCCACCTGGACACGCGTTGGGACCGTGCGACTGCTCACCGACCACGTTGTCAAAGCTGAGATCGTCGATAGCATCGCGCCAGAGACGATCCGGCGCTTTCTAAAAACAAACTTAAGCCTTGGTTGACGGAGGAATGGTGCATCTCTAAACCCAATGGTGACTACATCGCCTGCATGGAAGATGTCCTGGATGTGTACGAACAACCGAGTGATCCCATGCGGCCGCGCATCTGCTTCGACGAACTACCCTGTCAGTTGCTGGATGAGATCATTGCTCCGATCTCCATGGAGCCGGGCAGCCCACGCAAAGAAGACTACGAATATGAACGATGTGGCACCTGCTCGCTTCTACTCGCCTATGATCTCGACCGCGGTATGCGCTACCTACAGGTTCGGGACCGCCGCACTAAAGCGGATTATGCCGATTTCTGGGACTGGCTCACCAAGACCCATTATGCTGATACGCCCATGATTCAAGTCGTTCAGGATAATCTGAACACACACACCTATGGCTCTTTCTACGAGAATCTCCTGCGCAGCGCCCATCAACTCAAGCACCAACTGCAGTTTCACTTCACACCCAAGCACGGTAGTTGGCTCAATATGGCCGAAATTGAACTTTCGGTATTGGTGCGGCAATGTCTTGACCGACGCATTCCTTCGCTGCGAGTACTTGAACAGGAAGCCCTCGCTTGGCAGGATGATCGGAATCAAGCGGGTACTCAGATCAACTGGACATTCACGACGGCCAAGGCACGCGTGAAGTTGCATCGACACTACGAACGCCTGAATTCTAAGAATTAATAAGTCAGACTACTAGGAGATACTGCTGTTCATTGACATTCTTAAATATTGTGTTATAATGTGCGCACCGGTGTGCCGATTCAGGCAAGACCCCAATCTCCCCCATGAGACATTGACCCACCCGCGGTTCAACTATCAATCGTCGCAGCTCGGGATACCTGCGGGATAATCGCTTTCTTGGAGAGGAAATCATACCATGAACCACAGGCTGCGCGTAACAATCGGTGTCATCACCCTGGCGTTTGTCATGTTACTGGGCACACAGGCGGCACTCGCAAGCAGTGCTGACCAACCCTCTGCGGCCGCCGATCAGGCCAGCGGCACCATTTATGTTGTCCGTCGTGGTGATAGCCTGAGTGCTATTGCGGCGCGCTTCGGCGTGAGCACCAGTGCCCTGGCCCGGGCCAACGGTATCAGCAACCCAAACCTCATCTATGCCGGGCAGCGCCTGACCATCCCCGGGCGGGGATCCGCCAGCACAACCACCGCGCCCGCCGCGCCGGCCCCAGCCAGCAGCGGTGTCTACGTCGTGCGTCGCGGTGACAGTCTGGGCACGATCGCAGCACGCTACGGGACCTCGATTGCTGCCCTGGCGCAGGCCAACCGCATCTCCAACCCCAGTATCATCTATGTGGGGCAGCGGTTGGTGATTCCAGGTCGCGGCGCGGTGGCCAGTGGATCATCCGGCTCCACGACCGCCCCGGCTGTCAAGCCGGCATCGTCTGGCCGGTGGATTGACGTCAACGTNACGACCCAGCGTGTGACCGCGTACGAGGGCAATCGCGCCGTCTACAGTGTGCCGGCCAGCACCGGCATTGCTCGTTACCCCACGATTCTGGGGCGTTTCCGCGTTTATGTTAAGCTGCGTTCGACCCGTATGACCGGTCCGGGGTATGATTTGCCCAACGTTCCCTATACCATGTACTACTACAAGGGTTATGCCGTGCATGGCGCCTACTGGCATAACAACTTCGGTCACCCCATGAGCCACGGCTGCGTCAACCTGCGGCCATCGGATGCCAAGTGGTTCTACAACTTCGCNGCGGTTGGCACGCCGGTGGTAGTGCATCGTTGACACGGTGCGTGATCGGCACTGATCACCGTCGCACTGGCTGACGCTCACGGCAATCACGACAGGGATGGGTAGGCTGGCAAGAGCATCCCATCCCTGTTTTTTGTGCCAGCCGTGCGTCCAGCGGCAGATACGACGTGGTACCGGGCAAATGGTGCGGCTGATTTTTTGCAAGCATGGCAAATTCGTGATCAGTAAACTCGAGACCTGGTTGGCAGCGATCTGGCCGGCCGACCTGCTGCTCTTGACGGTCGCTGCGATCTGGGGCGGCACTTTTGTGATGGTACAAGACGCCGTCGCCGTGTACCCTGTGTTGACTTTCCTGGCGCTGCGCTTCGGCCTGGCCAGCCTGGTGTTCCTGCCCCTGCTGGCCCGGCGCCGGCCCCACACCGTTCACCCGCAGGGCGCAGGCTGGGCGACCCGTGCCGCGGCGCTGCTGCCCGGGCTGCTGATCGGGTTGATGCTGTTTGTCGGTTACGCGTTTCAAACCTACGGCTTACGCTGGACAACACCCGCGAAGGCCGGATTCATCACCGGTTTGTCGGTCGTGATGGTGCCCATCGGTTCGGCGCTCTTCCTGCGTCAGCGGCCGCCACGCGGCCTGGTTNNGGGCGTTGGCCTGGCCACCGTGGGCNNCGGCCTGCTGACCCTCAACGCCGACCTGCGCATCGCCTTCGGTGACCTGTTGGTGCTGGGCTGCGCGGTCGCTTTTGCCGTCCATGTGCTCTTGGTGGGTCATTTTGCGCCGCGCTTGNNGCCGCTGGACCTGGCCACCGGGCAGATCATCACCGTCGCCAGCCTGGCCTTGGGAATGGGGCTGCTAGTGGGCGATGGTGTCCCCTGGCCAAGCCCAACAGTCTGGTTTGCCGCGATTTTTACTGGCCTTCTGGCCACCGCGTTCGCATTCGGGGCACAGACGTTGGCCCAGCGGTTCACCTCACCCACGCACACCGCACTGATCTTTGCCACCGAACCGGCGTTTGCCGCCCTGTTCAGTTTTTGGCTGATTGGAGAACAGCTGACCCCACGTGCCCTGCTGGGCTGTGGTCTGATCCTGGCCGGCATGGTCGCGGCCGAATTCCGCTGGCGACCACGGCGCGCCAGCCGATTGATCTATCGACTCAGAAACCGGGTTTTTCTCGTGTGCGCATGATTCTCGTCCGTGTAACGGCCTTTCATCGCGCCATGACCCTGGTCTGCGAGACAAAAACCGGGTTTCTCTAGAACCGCAGTTCGGCGGCTTATAAACGCCCCACCTGGGCAGGTGGGGCGTTAGGCAGCAAAAAGTCGGGCGCCGCGGTAAACTCAGCGGTCGTGCTCGGTGCCGGTCGGCAGACCGTAGAGCCACCAATAACGATCCTGCGGGTAGAGATCGCGCGGCGTGTCGGCCAGCAGGAATGGCCCTCCTGCCAAACGCTGCGCAGTTGGCTGTCGAGGCGCCGCAGCTGGCCCTGTTCGGCCAAGACGGGCACGTTCAGCGCGGCGGCCTCTTCCACCAGAAGGGCAAGACGGGTACGGATCCAGACCTCGCCCGAATAGGTGCTGGCACAACCGCCGCGGCGGATGCATTCATCGATGTACCAGCGCCAGGATGCCAGATAACTCTTCAACTCTTTCTGGATGTAATCGATCCACTGCGCGGTAGATTCGTCGGTTCTCGGCGATGGCTGCGTCGATGGCTGACAGTTGCTGGTGTTGGGTGGCGTCCATATCCCCGCAAAGTGCTGCAAGAGCCGATACCGGCCCAGAAGGCTCCCCAGTGTCATCTTGGGTTGCTGGGTACCGGACGGCGTTTTAGCCACAATCTGTCGAAAGAGCCGGTCACCCAACAAATAGTCTGGTAGTTCCGCTGCCATTACCCTGGCAACCATCAACTCGTCGGCCAGCTTGAGCATCGATCCTCCTGGCGAGTATCGCCTAGTTTTCCTTACGCGGGTTGAACGATACAGCGGCCAGGGCGAGAATCGCGGCCAGAGAGATCACCAGAGCAATGATAGCCAGAATGGTGGCCAGCGAAGCCGCCGACTGTGCCTGCTGGACGGCAACCATGAGCGCCGAAACACCATCCTGCGCGGGCGGTGAGGCCATGGCCAGGCCGGTCGTCAACAGCAGGACGATAACGACCGACTGCACGACGATCACCGCTCCCATCCAGAATTGACGGTTCAAACGCATAGATGTACTCCTCCCATGTGATTTGACAGCAAAGCCGTCTTCGGGTAGATTGGGTCAATGGGCACACTTGAGTCAATTATAGACCACGATGTGCAAAATCGCAAGCCCATCCAGAGCAGGGCAGTTGCCTGGCCGGTTGACCGCAGGCCACGGGGCCGCTTCGACGACGAAGTCCGGCCACGCTGCAATCGCCCGGCTATCCATCCTCCAGGAATCTTTGTTCACTACCATGCGCGCTCATTCAGCGAGTCAGCCAGGCCGAGGTTCGTGTTGGCAAGCAGGTGACCGGCGCGATCAAGCAGGGTCTCGTGGTCCTGCTGGGCATTCACGCGGACGATACAGTTACGCAGGCCAACCTGCTGGCGGAGAAGATCGCTCACCTGCGTGTATTCAGTGACGACGCCGGTCGCTTCGACCGCAGTGTGCGCGACATCGGTGGGGCTTGCCTGGTGGTGTCGCAGTTCACACTCTATGCCGACACGCGTAAAGGTCGGCGTCCCAGTTTTACCGCGGCCGCCCGCCCTGAGGTGGCCGGCTCTTGGTGACAGCTTTCTGCGCAGCCCTGCGTGCGCAGGGGTTGGTGGTGGCCAGTGGTGTTTTTGGTGCGTCCATGGCCGTCGAACTGATCAACGACGGCCCCGTGACGATCTGGTTGGATACCGATGACCAGGCCCGTCCGCGACGAGGTAGTGCCTTTACCAACCCGACGTGACCTTGTGGTAGAATAGTGAATGTTGCCCGATCCATCGTTCAATCGCTATGAAAGGCCGGTATCCATGCCTAAGCCCTGGGGAGGCCAGTCGCCTGCCAATCCCAGCCTCGTTGACCGCCCTCGTGAAACAGGGACAGGTGCAGCTGGATGATGTCTTGCGCGCCTTTCCCAACGCGAACAAGGACCCCGACGAATGGGAAAAGGTCCTGGGTGCGCTGACCGCGGCCGGCATCACGCTGGCAGAGCAGGCCGAGGCCGACGCCGATAGCGACGTCGAGGTGGAGGGCAACGAAGCGGCCACCTCGACGGTCGTGGGAGGTGTCAGTTCGGACCCCTGGCGCTCNTACCTGCGCGAGATGGGCCGCACGCCCCTGCTCACCGCCGATCAAGAAATCGCCTATGCCCGGCAAGCCGCGCACATCCCACTGCTGCAGCAGGAGCTGGCACGTGGGCATCTCTCCCCGACNCGTCGCTGGCAACTCAAAGGTGAAATTCAGGAAGCCGAAGCAGCCCGCGACGCACTGATCAAGGCCAATCAGCGTCTGGTCATCAGTGTTGCCAAACGCTACCGTGGTCTGGGTGTCCCTTTTCTTGATCTGATCCAGGAGGGCAACCTCGGGCTGATGCGGGCCGTCGAGCGCTTCGATCCCGGCAAAGGCAACCGACTATCGACCTATGCGATGTGGTGGATTCGCCAGTCGATCATACGCGCCGTGGCTAACCTGAGTCGCACCATACGCGTGCCCATTCATGCCGGCGAACGCGAGCGCAAACTGCGCAAGGTCGCCCAGGAGCTACAGCAAACGTTGGGCCGTACACCGACCGTCAATGAGCTGGCNGACCGAACTCAGCTGACGCCGCGTCAGGTGCAGCGCCTGCAGAATATGGGGCAGCAGGCGGTTTCGCTCGACCAGCCGATCCGCGAAGGCGAGGCCGATGGCAGCAGCCTGGCCGACCTGATCGAGGACGAAAACAGCCTGGCGCCGGCCGACATGGCGGCCCAGCGGCTGCTGCGTGATGACGTGGCCGCGGTGCTCGCCGACCTCAAGCCGCGCGAGGCCGAGGTGCTGCGCCTGCGTTACGGTTTGCAGGGCGAACGCGTACATACCCTCAAAGAGGTCGGCGAACAGATGGGCGTCACACGCGAACGCGTACGCCAGTTGGAGATGCGNGCCCTGCGCAAACTGCGCCACCCGCATCGGACGACGTCTGAAAGGTTACCAACGCCGACGTTGAACGTTCGTCACGCCTCACTGAACGGCCGGCGCCGTAAAGGCTACCGCCGCATACCCCACCACGGCATCTCTGCCACNCCCTGTGTCACCCGAATTGCGATAATCGAGAAGGTGCGGCTGCCAGCCCAGCTCGTGCGCCAGCGTCATCAGGGTCAAAATGGGCAGCAGCCCACACGCCTGCCCCCTGGCCACCGCCGAGCGGTCGCCGGCCAGCAGTGCCTGCAACAGGGATCGATCGCGGCGCACCGCCTCGTCGTAGGGGTGATAGTGGCTGAGATCAGAGCCGACGATGACCAGGTCGTCCGTTCGGCTGCGCAGCAGGTCGAGCAAATGCCCGGCGACCAGCGCTGGCTCCGCATCGCCAAACAACAGTGGGACCACGTGCACCCCAGGAACCGTACACTGGAGAAATGGNNGTTCAACCTCCAGGCAGTGCTCCGGTTGGTGTGCGGCATCGTAGCGCAGGAACGGCTGCCCGCGGCTCAGAAGCCAGGCTGTGGCGCGGCGATCGACCGGGACAATGCCCAGCGGTGTCTCCATCGCGTCGAACCCGCCCACCGCGACGCCGTTCACCCAGACCCGGTGCGCTGGACCCAACAACAGCACAGTGCCGTACGACGCTGGCGTGGTGTGCAGCAGTTTGAAGGCGACGGCGGCAACGGGGCCGGAGTAACGATAGCCGGCGTGAGGCACAATNNCAACGCGCAGGTTGGGCAGTGTTCGATCGGGCGCGGCATCGAGCAGCTGGCGCAGCGTGCTGTCCAGTGCGGCAGCCGACGNCGGATAAAACAACCCGGCAACGGCCGGTAAGCGATCTCTTGCGGCATCCCGTACCTCCCACACCCGGCCCGCCGGCCACGGGGCACATCGGCGCCGTACGCCATGCCCCGTGGGGCCAGGGCTTGATCGTGACCATTTTCAATCAGCATACCGCGTCCGGGTGAATGTCAAGGGGTGTGAAACCTTCGGCCGCCCTGGTTCGTAAGTAATGGCAACGTACCAAGGCATTTGGCGACGTGTGGCGCAGTATCTCAGGACAGAACTGTGAGCAACCCAGAACAAGAGCAAGTCTGGCTCAAACAGGCATTGGCGGGCGACACGTCCGCTTTTGGCAAATTGGTCGACGCCTACCAAACGCCGGTCTACAACCTGGCTTACCGTCTGTTGGGCAACGCCGGCGAAGCCGAGGAGGCCGCGCAGGAGACGTTTCTCAAGGCGTACACGCATCTGCGGACTTACGACCAGACGCGCAAGTTCTCGACCTGGCTGCTGTCGATCGCCTCGCACCACTGCATCGATCGGCTGCGCCGCCGGCGGTTCACCTGGCTATCGATGGATGATAACCCCATGCTGGCCTGGTTGACCACGGACCACGGTCGGCCGGAAGAGTCGGCGCTGCGTACCGAGGCGGGCGATGAGGTGCGCGATCTGCTGGACCGCCTGGATCCGCCCTACCGCCTGCCGCTGATCTTACGCTACTGGCACGATCTCTCGTATGAAGAAATCGCCGCAACCATGGGCATCACCGAAGCCGCGGTCAAATCTCGCCTCCACCGGGCCCGTCATCAGATGGCGGACGCCATGGCGCAGCGTGAGACTGTGCGGCTGGCACGCGCCATCACAGCCCGGCATAATGCAGGTATTATAATGTTGCAGAGGGGTCACTATGACGATACACATTCCCACAGAACAGTTCTCGTTGGCGTTGGACCAGCGGCTGCCAACCGGTGATCTGGAGGCAATGCACCAGCACCTGGGCAGTTGTGCCAGCTGCCGACGTGAATGGGAACTGTGGCAGAACATCGCCGCCCGCTTTCAGCATACACCGCTGGTCGCCCCACCGGCCGGTTTTGCCCGGCGTGTCGAGACGCGTCTGGCCCGGCGGGCCAGTTTGCGACGCGGTGCATTGGGCGGCACGGTCCTCCTGGCCGGCTCCGTTACCCTGTGGAGTCTGGTGGCGCTGGGGGCGTTCGTGTCGCTGCTCACCTGGTTGACGGTCGATACGGCAGCCGCCAGTACCCTGGTATCCCTGGCCGTGCACCTGGCACAGACGGCGGCGCCACTCGCCAGCCTGCTGGAGGCGCTGTTGAACAGCGTGCGGCACGCCCCCGTGCAAATCGTGCTGGTCATCATCAGTGCCGTCCTACTCGTCGCCTCGACCGCCTGGGGACAGCTCGTACTGTACGATCGCCGTGCTTCAGCCCACGCCAGTCAACCATAGATATCTGGTGACTGCACAGGCTGGCGTTAGAGAGACCGGGTTTTGGCTGTCGACCCGCGATCATGGCCCCAGGCATGCCTTTCCAGGCTCAGAAAGCATCGCCCAACGCGGACAAACCTGGTTGCTGACCGGCCGGCTGAACCGTTACGAAATCTGCGGCGAAAGGGGAAATGGTAGGCGCTCACGAACAGTACCGGCTGCGGCGCCTGACCCAATAAATACGCTATGCAAAAACGGGTACTTGTCGTACTGCTGGTTGGTCTTACCCTGCTGCTGAGTGCGGCACCCGCCCTGGCGCAGGATGGCGCCGACGGCGATAGGGTAATCATCGGCCAGAGTTTTAGACTGAACGCTGGCGAACACCTGCGCGGCAATCTGGCCGTGATGGGTGGCAGCGTCGATATCGAAGAAGATGCGACCCTGACGGGTGACATTGTGGTTTTTGGCGGGTCGTTGCGCGTCGCTGGCCAGGTCATCGGTGACGTAGTCACTTTCGGCGGCAGTGTCGACCTGCCTGACACGGCCCACGTCTCGGGCGATGTCGCCGTGTTGGGGGATCGCTGCGCCGCGCCCGGCGCGACCATTGGCGGCACGGTGCGCGAGACCCAGGGCCGTCCGAGCTGTTCCGTGGCCCCACCGCACCATTGGTCGTACCGCCGGCGTCGTCCACGCCCCCTGCGCTTCCTGTTCGATGCACTCATGAGCACGCTGGGTGCGGTGGGCATCTCGTTGGTGCTGGCCACTCTCGGTGTACTGGCAGTGGTTCTTCTGCCCAAACAAATCGAGCGCGTGGCCCAGGTGTTGGTCGCACGGCCGGCCATCGCCCTGGCCGCTGGCATACTGACCTGGCTGGTAATCACAGGGCTGGTGGTGATCCTGGCCATCACCATCTGTCTGGCGCCGCTGGCGGTGCTGCTCCTGGCCATGGCGGCACTGGCCTGGCTGGCGGGCTGGATTGCCGCCGGCTGGCTGGTCGGGCAGCGGCTGCTGCAGGCCCTCAATCTGAAAAATCCCAGCCCGCTGCTGGAAGCTATCGTGGGCGTTGTGCTCATCACGCTGCTCTGGCGGGTCGTTCCCTGTATTGGTTGGCTGTTCTGGTTCGTGATTTCGTCGCTGGGTTTGGGGTCGGTGGTGCTGGCATTGTCTGGTCGTCCGCCGACCGGCCAACAGACTGGCCCGGCGAGCATGGCCCTTCTGCCGCCAAGCTCAGTTGCACCGTCCAACCCCGCCGCCGGCGCCGCCCCCGGCCCGTCTACGCCGTGGTACCAGGACATGCCCGCCGACCTGCTGGACGATCTGGCCGCAGACGCGGATGCGCGTACAGTTGACGATGAGCCGCCGCAGTAGCGGCTCCGCGCCCCACGTCATAACACGATCACGACCGGGCTTCAAGGTGAAGCCCGGTCGTTTGTGAATAGCTTAGAGCCTATCCGAATAACCCGGAAAACGCGCCACAGTGTTGCCCTGTGACGGTTATTCGGATAGGCTCTTAGCCTGTTTTCGACAGAGAACGCAGGTTCTCATACGAACAGCTTGTGGTAGCGTATCCGACAGCCCCTATCAGTTGGGGTGTCGAAAACAGGCTAAGGGTTCAAAAATGAACAAGTTCCCGTGTTGTGCCGTGAAAAACACTGGGAAAAGCCGCCAAACTGCGGGAAGTTGTTTCTGGACGAGACCTGGAAGGTCGAGCGCCCGGTCCGTCGACGATCGTTCTCATTCGCGCACCACCCGCCACCACAACGAACCGGGCACTTTCTATGAAGGTTAACGAAATCGGGGTCGGTTTTTCGCGCCACCTGCCAAAGCCCCGTGCCATCACATTCGTACCGGGTACGGCCCGGCGGCGATCAGGCAAACAGGCGCGTGATCTCGTCGGTAGCGAAGGTACGCAGTGNGCCGCCAGATCCCCCTTCGCCGGTCTCCATGATCCCATCAGCGGCTGCGACGGTGTGGCCCAGGCACGTGGCGGGAATGTCCTCACGCTGGCATGCTGTGATCAGCTGCGCTTCATCTGCCGCCGCGACCGTCAACAGGAGGCCACCGCTGGCAATGGCGCCGAGCGGGTCGGTTTCGTAGAGATCACACAGCAGGCGTCCCTCCTCCGGTATGGGAACCTGCCGCAGGTCGACGCGCATGCCAACGCCGGCCGCACGCGCGATTTCCCACAGGCCCGTGACCACCCCGCCTTCGGTCGGATCGTGCATACAATGGGGATGCAGTGCCGCACACACCACACGTGCCGTCGCGACGATACTGATGCCGGGTGTATGCAGGAATCCCTGCGCCCGCCGGATCACCGCCGCGCCCANCCCGCGCTGCACCAGGTCCGCCTCTTTTCACGCGATCAAGGCGATGCCTTCGATCGGCGCCGTGCGCAGGAAGTAGACCCGATCGCCAATCTGAGCGCCGGCCGTCGTCACCAGGTCGGCCGGCGCGACCTCGCCCAGCAGCGTGCCGCAGACCATGGGTCGCTCCAGACCATAGGTCACTTCGGTATGGCCGCCGGCCATGCTGATGCCGAGCTGGGTACACGCGGCATGCATCTGTGCAAAGATCTGCTCGACCAGCGCCGGCGTCGTACGGCCGGCCGGCAGGAGCACGGTGGCCATGAACCAGCGCGGCTGCGCCCNCATAGTGGCCACATCATTGGCATTGACGTTGACCACATACCAGCCGATCTCGTCCGTGGCGAAGGTGATGGGATCGGTTTTGGCGACCAGTAAACGGCCGTCCGGCCCTGCCCCCAGCAGAANATCGATGACCGCGGCGTCTTCGCCGCTCCGTGGCCCCACATGCAGCCGGGGATCAGGCGTCGCGTAACGCCGCAGCAGTTCGTCCAAAGCTCGGGCGGNCAGCTTGCCGGTGGGGAGGATCATGCCTCAGCAACCCCGCTGGCCCCAGGCCGACGCGGCCGCGGTGATATCGGCCGCATCGATCATGCCGTCCGGCACCAGGTCATAGACGGGACGCCATTGGGGGCTGGCGCTGGTGAGTCCCCAATGGGCGGCCACCAACTGCACATCCCTGACCGCCACGTCACAGCTACAGTCGACGTCGGCCCAGACAGGCGGCGTAGTCGATCTGCAAACGGGCCGCGTTGGCCGCATTGCCATCGTAGCTGATGGTGTCGATGTAACCGCTGTTGTTTGGGTCGTTGGCCAACAGCAGCGCCAGGGCGTTGCCCGCCTGCCACCCGGACGGCCCACCACCTCCTGCACCAGCCCGGCCAGATTGGGCGATGTCAACCAACCGGTGGGCAGCGTACTGCTGATCACCCAGGTCGCGGATGCCTGCGTCGTCGGGGCGTTCAGCGGCGGCTGCGCCTGGAAATTCGGCGGGTTGTCCTGAGCAACGCCGCGTACTGCCGCGCACCGGGTTGGAACCGGCATGGTAGGTACGGTTGAGCGTCAGGTAGGCGCCGCTGATTCGCACATGCGCAGGAATCTGGACATCGGTAAAGCGGAAGCCGCTGAGCAGTTGATAACCGCTGCTCAGGCCGATACGCACATTGGGCGCCGCGAGGTCGTTGAAACCGGTAGTCACGCGCTGGTAGGTGTCATCCAGCCCCGCCGTCACCTGCCGCTGAACCGTCGACACGAGGGGCGTCGGGGTAGCTGTCGGCGTCGGCGTAGGGGTCGGCAGGACCATGGGAAAATCGCGCAGGCTGGTTTGCCCGGCCAGGACTGTGACCAGGGCCGGATTCGTGCCGGGCAGGGAGACGAAACCGAGCGGTCCACTGACCGAGGCCTCGTACGTCTGGGGCGCCAGGTCACGCGCGACATAGGCGCCGCCGCTATCGGTGACCGTGGTCACGACCGGCGTACCGTCCAAACGTATACTGATGTTAGCCCCAGCCAGCCCAGGTTCGCCGTCGTCGCGCTGTCCATTGCTGTTTTGGTCGTGAAAGACCGTGCCCGCCAGGTGACCCAGCCCGGGCAGCGGTGAGGGCGTAGCCGTGGGAACTGTCGTGGGGGTAGCCGTAGGTGTAGCCGTGGGTGTTTCTGTGACCGTGGCCGTGGGGGTGGCTGTGTTGGTGGGGGTGTAGGTCGGCGTGGGACCCTGTGGTTCACTGTAAGCCAGGATCTTGCCGTCATGGGTCACCGCCCAGCCATGCGTGGCATCGACAAAATCGACTTCCCAGACAAAACCGCTGCCCGGTATGGTCTGTGCCGCCCATGTCACGCCGCCGTTCGTGGTATGGTAAATCCGGCCGCTGACGTCATTGACGCCGCCGGCCACCCAGCCTTCCTGGGCATTGAGCATCTCGATGTCGTAGAAGTTGGTGTAGTACTTCTCGTTCGCATTGATGCCGGCCGTGCGCGAGACCCACGACTGGCCGGCGTTGGTCGTATAGTATATCTCGCCGTGCGCTGCGGATACCCAGCCGGTGTTCGCATTCAGAAAGCTGGCCCAGGAGGTCGAACTGCGGTGCAAAGCGCCGGGACCAGGACGCACCCGTGTTGTAGGAATAGGCAAACGAGGCCCCATTCCCAGCGCCGTAACAGGTTGCGCCAAAACACTGGAACTCCCAAATCACAACATAGCCGCCCGGTAGGAACTCACTCCAGGTGACACCACCGTTGGTCGAACGAAAGGAGTGACCGTTGGTGCCGCCGGCCAGGGCCGTCGGCTGTTGGCCCAGTACGCAGTGTAGAGGTAACCGCCGTAGCCATTGGCCATACCGCTGTTGGCCCAGGTGAGGCCGCCGTCCGTCGTGCGGATGGCCTGACCGGTGGTTCCAACGCTCAAGCAGTGCAGGGTGGAGAGGCAGTCGATGCCGCCCTGCCAGCCCTGGACGAAATCGGGGAGGGTGAGCCGGGTCCAATGAGCGCCGCCGTCGGTCGTTTTGAGAATGTACGGGTTGCCCTGGCCGCCCCAGTCTGGCCCGCCAACGGCATAGCCCAGCTGGGAATTCAGCATTTTCAAGCCACGCAACGTGATGCCTTCCGGCGCCTGGTACTGGACAGTCCAGCCGGGCGCCGCGGGTGCAGCAGAAGCCGTGCGCGGGGGCCAGGGCGTCGATCACGCCGCTGATCCCCAGGAGCATCAGCACGCCCAACAGTGCAATTGCGATCAGGTTGACTCGATGCATACGGTGCATTGCCTCCAATAACAAACATTGGCGCTCAGTTTGGGCGCCAATGTAAACTCGGACAGGAAGCCGATTCTACCACAGGGTCACGAGATAACCAAACCACTCTTGATCCCGGCTCACGGGCAGGCTTGGCGGTCGGGGAGTGGGCAACGGCGGTTAGCGCCCGCTGCGCATCACGGTGAGAACCGAAACAGTACCGGCCCAGGCCAACGTGACCGGTTTGAGCATGAGGCTGAAGCCTTGGTTCACGCGATAGCAGGCGATACGCATGAGCTGGATCAGGGGATGCAGAATGTGGAGTGGGCGCCAGCGAGCATACGCCACTGCCAGTACGAGAGTCAGCACAGAGATGCCAAACTTGTACAACGGCCCGATCTCAACGTGGAAGATTTCGGCCACAATCGTCTCTATACCGATATTGAGGATCAGGAGAAAAGCGGCATCGACCAGTACCGGTTCGTGACTGATCAGTACAGTGAACAACGTTGCCGCGAACCGCATGGTGATGATACCCAGCGCGACACCGATCATGACCACCCACAGTTCTGAGGAGAGCGACACGGCCGCCACCACATTGTCGAGGCTGAACGCCAGGTCCGCCAACTCGACCAGTACGACGGTGGACCAGAATGTTTNTTGGGCAAGTCCGGCTGAGGCTCCCGCCGCGTGGTGTTCGCCCTGGGTCTGGTTGGGCAGGCGTCCGAGGTGGTCAACGGCAATCTTGACCAGATACAACGCACCGAGCAGGCGCAGCCACGGGTTGGAGATCACGAGGGTGGCCATCAGCAGCATCAGNNCGCGTCCCAGGTACGCGCCGAGCAGGCCTACTTTCAGTGCAGCCGCCCGCTGATTGCCCAATATCGGCTGCAAAGCATGGCCAATCTGACGCCATCCCGCCGGCCAGGGCACGGGTTGATCGTCCGGCAGGTGCGACACCATAGCCCCGAGCACCGCCGCGTTGTCGATCGACAGAATGCCTTCGAGGAATATGAGTTGTACGATGATGAACAGGGTTTCCAGAGGTGACACCGTCGCGCCGATCCTTAGCAGTCAGTCCGTAATCATCCATCAACTGGCGCAAGCCAGATTTGCGGGGCAGTCACAAGTATACACGAAAGTCGCGAATTCGACCAACGCGCAAGACTGCAACGAACGATCCGCAGTATCTTTGACAAGCGAACAGGCAGACGTTACAATGCACGCCGCTCGTGGATACATTTCTCCCTGGAGGTATGGCGTGAACCCAATTGCCCTGCAAATCGGGCCACTGACGGTGCGCTGGTATGGCATCCTGATCGTTTTCGGTGCGGTGGTGGCCGCTTTCGTTGCCAGCCGCGAGGCCAAACGGCGCGGCGAGGACCCGGATCACGTCTGGTCAGCGTTCATCTGGCTGCTGATCGGGGGTATCGTCGGCGCCCGCCTGCAATACGTGATCAGTTCCTCGATCGAAAACGCCGCCTATCTCCAGGACTACCTGCACAACCCGCTCAAAATCATCGCCACCTGGGAGGGTGGGGTCGGCATCTTCGGCGCGATTATCGGCGGTACCCTGGCGCTGGTGCTCTACACTCGCCGCGCCCACTTGAGTTTCTGGCGCTGGGCCGATATCATCATTGTGGGTCTGCCCTTTGCGCAGGCAATCGGCCGTTGGGGCAATTTCTTCAACCAGGAACTGTACGGCGGCCCGACCAATCTGCCGTGGGGCATCGCGATCGACTGTGCTCACCGCGCANNGCCCTATTATTGCCCACCACAAGGCAACTTCACCGAGGCGGCCCGTTTTCATCCAACCTTCTTGTATGAGTCATTGTGGAATTTTTTCGTCGGGTTTGTACTGCTGTTTCTGGCCCGCCGCTACGCTGACCGCTGGCCGGACGGCTCGCTGTTCAACCTGTACCTGGTCTTCTACCCGCTCGGACGGTTCCTGGTGGAGTTCATCCGTCTGGGTACGCCCTTTGCGCTGGGGCTGACCATTGGCCAGATCACGGCCTTGGCCGCGGGCCTTGCCGCCTTGATCGTCTTTGTCGTGCGGTTGCAGCGGGCACCTAAGAGCCTATCCGAATAACCGTCACGGGGCATCACTTTGGCGCGTTTTCCGGGTTATTCGGATAGGCTCTAAGTCACCCCACCCCTACGCCGGCGGCCTGAAACGTGGCCGCTTTCCGGCCGTAAGCCAGCGGAGATTTTGCTACACGTCCCATTCATGTCAAATCAAATGATAATGTTACCGAGCGGGGGTCATTCACTCAAATGATAATGTTACCAGGCAGCCCTCTCCTTTCAGGTGATGAATTGGACACTCTACTGCCCCATGGGCGGGGAGGCCAGATTGGATAGCCGCGACCACGGCCCCACGTCGTCGTAGCGGCTGTGGGTATGTGGGCAACTTGGAGTGGAACGGAAAGTTGTCCACATATCCACAGCCGATCCGCCATGTGTGCGAATCAGGTAAGACGAGCGGGGTCGTTTGGATGGGGAGTTGTCAACGCCAACCACTCATTGCCCGAGGGTGGCGGTCCGGTTTGGGCCATGAGGGTGGCAAAGATATCCTCGGTGACGCCAGGTTGGGCGCAGGGAAGTGCAAAGAGTTGGTCAATGGCATCATAGATGTTCTGGCGGAGTTGGCGGGGGTTGATACGATCGCGTAGCTGCTCGAGTTGTGTACGTTGTGTCGGAAGGAGTACATTGGTCGCACAGAGACGGTCGAAGGGAGTGCGGGCCTCATCGTAGCGTCGGCGAATGCGCACCTGCTCGCCGTCTTCCATGACGGGTTGCTTGGCGCACAGCCGCATGACAGGCTGGAAGAGGTTGTAATAGAGCCACATTTGGTTGTACAGGCGGTTCATGGCTAATGTCTGGGCGACCGTGTCGAGGCGCTCATTGCCCAGGTAGGCACGCACCAACGTATCATTCTTCTGTTCGACAAAACGATTGTCATTCTTGTGATAGGGTCGGCTGCGCGATAAGCGCACGCCCTTCACCAATTCCTTCCAGAAAGCTACCAGGTGGTCGTTGAAGAACTCACTCCCGTTGTCCGGATGCAGTTCGCGGATCGGAAAGGGCAAGCGCAGCTGAATGCGCAGGAAACTGTCTTGCATGACTCGATAACTGCGCCCCAGCACCGCCACCCGCTCGCTCCAACCCGTAGCCACATCGATCATCTGCAGGGTGTGTACATACTCGCCGCTCGCACTGGACCCGCTGTGATGAACCGTGTCCACCTCGAAGTGCCCTGGCTCCGTTTCATCCCAGCCGATACGCTCCATCGGCACCTCGCGCCTGACCTGGTTCGCCCGCGCGGACCCTTGCGTGGCAATCGCCGATCATCCTGCCCGATACGCACCAGAATCCGACTCACTGTCGCTGTGCTGATCTCGCGCAACTGCGCACGTAAGCTCTCACTCACCTCCAACTCCCCGTGCTTCTCCAACTGGTTGGCCATCCACTCCAGGTTCGGCCGCAATCGCTCCGCACACAGATAGTCGAAACTGGGCGCAATCACACGCAGCGCATCTTCCACTTCCGCGCCATACACCCGCCCGCGTTGTCGCCCCCGCTTCTCCCGCTTCGGCACCCCTTCATATGTCGAATCAGACTCTTGCGATGACATCCCGTCATCGCTTCCATCTCATCCAGCAACGCCTGCCGCTCACGCCGGTTCGCCTTCTTATACCGACGCTGCATCATCCGTAAATACTTGTATCGCTCATCAATCAACATCTTCTCGTCTTCGGACATGGTTCCCCCGGTAACATTTTCATTTGAGTGAACCATACCACGTCGGTAACATTTTAGCTGATTGAATACGCCATTTTGACAGGTCCCGCTGCCATCGGTATAATGCGCAGGTTGATCTTGGGATGTCCGACCGTTCCATCGGTTGAACCCGAAAGGTCGGCCGGGGTTGGTCTGATTTCGACCAAAGCAGGTCGTTGGGACATCTTCGCTTCGCCTGGAAGGAAGTCATTTGAGGAAGCACAGTGCACGAGAACAGTCAAGAAACCGCTAATTTGATAGATACCCAGGGTATGTCCGATACCCTGGCGGCCTCTGCCGAGACCATGGATGACATGCTCCACGAGGCCGCGCCGGTCGAACCGGCATCGGATAGCAGTTCCCCTGATGAAACACCCACCCCGTCGTTAGTGACGTCAGAGTCTGCCCCCAGGCCGTGCTGGTCGAAGAGGCTACCGCCGAGCTGCCAGCCGCCGAAGACGTCGTCGCTGAGCTGCCAGCCGCCGAAGAGGCTGCCGCCGAGATGCCAGCCGCCGAAGAGGCTGCCGCCGAAATGGCGGCTGTGGCCGAAAAACCGGCTGGCAAACCGTCCGGGGCAGACGGCAAACATGGTGGCCAGGGTGCACGCCGCACGCAAGGGCGGCAGTCACAGCGGGGCACCGATTCGGGTGATTCCGCCGAAGAAGGTTGTCAAAGTCCTCAGCGTGGGCATGGAAGTGCCCGGCGTCGTACGCCGCGTGGCAGATTTTGGGGCGTTCGTCGACATCGGTGTGGGTACCGATGGCCTGATTCACGTGTCCGAAATGTCGACGGCGTGTCACCAAGGCCAGTGACCTCCTCAAGAGCGGCGACCAGGTGACGGTCTGGATCAAGGAGCGATCGCGACCGTAACCGCATCAGCCTCACCATGGTGGCGCCGGGGACCAAAACGCTGCGTGATCTGCAGGAGGGCGATGTCGTCACCGGCAAGGTGACGCGGATCGTGCCCTATGCCGCGTTCGTGGATATTGGCGTGGGCCGTGATGGTATGCTCCATATCCGTGAAATGGCCGAAGGTTACGTCAAACGCGTCGAGGATGTTGTCAACATCGGTGATGATGTCGAGGTGCGCATCGTCGGTCTTGATCGACGGCGCCAGCGCATCGACCTGAGCGTCAAAGGCCTGGTGCCTGAACCGGTGTACGAAACTGCCCCGCCAGTCATCGAGGCCGAGGAAGAACGCCCCGTTCGCGAACGGCCGCGCAGCCGTGACCGGCAGGACGGTGCGTATGCGGAAGAGGGTGGCGACAACCGTTCGCGCGACCGTCGTGACCGTCGCGGCAAAAGCCGTCAGCGCGGGCGTGGCGGTGAACGCGAAGAATGGTACGAATACAAGGCCGACGATGAAGACATGGGCCACAGCCATGGCCCTGGCACTCCAGGCGGCTCTGGGGAGCGATGTCGACGAGATCGGTGGCAACGACAAACGCAGCGCCAAGCGCCCGCCGTGACAGCCACGGTTACCGCGACGAGCAGGAAGATATCATCAACCGGACGCTGCGCCAACACCGCCAGCCGGCCTGATCGAAGAGACTGCAATAGCCAACGGCGTGGAATGACCTGTTCCACGCCGTTTTTTATCGTTGTAGAGAAACCGGGTTTTTGCCAACTCGAAAACCCGGTTTCTATAAAGGTAGGTGCAAGAATGGCGTTTACGATCATCGTACACGGCGGGGCCGGCAACATCCCCGAANNGACGCGGGCTGGCCACGCGGCGGGTATCCGCCGGGCCGCCGCTGTGGGTTACGCGGCGTTGGCCGCGGGCAAAACGGCGCTCGATGCCGCGCAGGAAGCGGTCATGTGCCTGGAAGACCTGCCAGCCTTCAACGCCGGCCATGGCTCATGCCTGACCAGAGCCGGTACGGTCGAAATGGACGCCGGATTGATGGATGGCGCCAACCTGCGCATTGGCGCCGTCGCGACCATTCGTCAGGTGGCCAACCCGATTGCCGTCTGCCGCCTGATCCTCGATCACAGCATCCACATCTTCTTCTCCGGTCAGGGCGCCGACGATTTTGCCCACGCTCATGGGGCGCCGGTGGTGCCAAACTCGGCCCTGATCACCGAGCGCGCACGTGCCGAGTTCGCCCGGCTCAGTCAGGCAGCGCTGGACGCTGAGTTGGAGCATGCGCCACACGCGGCGCCTGGCGACACCGTGGGCGCGGTGGCCTTGGATCGTATGGGCAATATCGCGGCCGCCTGCTCGACCGGTGGAATGGCCCTGAAGGCGCCGGGCCGTGTGGGTGATTCACCCCTGCCGGGCTGCGGCTATTACGCGGACAGCCGCGTGGGCGGTTGTTCCACGACGGGCGTGGGTGAGGCCATCGCCCGCAGCCTGCTGGCCCACCGCGGTGGACGGCCTGGCCCAGGGCTGACGCCGCAGGCCGCAGCCGAGGCCGCGCTGCACTACCTGGCCGAGCGTACCCACAGTGAGGCTGGACTCATCCTGCTCGACCGCGCCGGCCAGATCGGCGCCGCCTTCAACACACTGCGCATGACGCACGCCTGGCGCCGCGAAGGCGATGCCGACATCACTGTGGTGGCGTGAAGCCCACCATCACCACACGCGGCAGATNNGGCCCTTCAGGTATTCACCCTCTGGGAAGCTGAGCAGAATGGGGTGATCCGACCCATGCCCCAGGCGCGCCAGCACCTGCAACTCGCGCGCGTCGATCCCCGCTCCAAAGACGACTTTCTGGAACAGGTCGGCGCTCACCAGGCCCGAACACGAGAAGGTGATGAGCAGGCCGCCGGGGCGCACCAACTGGGCCGCCAACAGGTTGATGTCCTTGTAACCGCGCGTCGCGGCCAGCAGTTGGCCCTGACTGTGGGCGAACTTGGGCGGGTCGAGGATCACGGCGTCGTACGACTGCCGCCCGGTGCGCAGGTCGCGCAGAACGGTGAAGACGTCGCCCAGCAGGCCCTCCGCCCGTGCGTCGGGGTCTATACCGTTGTGTGCCAGGTTCTGTTCGGCCAGCTCGAGGGCGTCGAGTGAACTATCGAGGTTGGTGACGTGGTCGGCGGCGCCGTCCGTCGATGCGTAGACGGCAAACGCGCCGCTGTAAGCGAAACAGTTCAGCACCCGCGCCCGNNGCATAGTGGCCAACGCGGCCGCGGTGCGCGCTCGATTGTCACGCTGGTCCAGGTAGAAACCGGTCTTCTGCCCGGAAGCCAGATTCACCGCGAAGATGTGGCCGTTCTCCTGCACCCAAACCACCGGCGGCGGTGCGGCCCCGGCCAGTACCCCCGTCTCCGCGGGCAACCCCTCATGGCTGCGCACATCGACATCGGAGCGCTCGAAGATTCCCGCGGGTGCGGTCAGATCCTGCAACGCCTGCACGATCGTGTCACGGCGGCGNNCGATGCCCAGCGTCAGGCACTGCACAACGATCCAGTCGGCGTAACGATCGACCACCAGACCCGGTAAACCATCGTTTTCAGCGTTGACCAGGCGGTAGGCGTTGGTGTGCCGGCTGCGGGCCAGGGCCTCCCGGCCGGCGATGGCGCGCTGGAGACGCCGGCGCCAAAAATCGTCATCGATCGCTTCGCCGGCCTGCCAGCTCAGCAGCCGCACGATGATTTGCGAGCGTCGATTGAGATAACCGCACGCCAGCCACCGGCCGTGCGCGTCGTACACATCGACCAGGTCGGGCGCGACGGGGGCTGGCTTAGCCGCACTACTGCCGGGGGCGCCGGGGTCGGTTGTGCCGCCGATGTGGGCCACGGCGCCCGAAAAGACCCAGGGGTGGCGATTCAGCACAGGCTTTTCTTTGCCCGGCTTCAGCACGACCCGCGGTCGTGTGGTGTGGCTATCGTTGCGTGCCTGAACCATCAAATCTCCCAACCGTACTCGTTGGCTGAATCGACCGTTGGTCTTCACCTTCGCCCAGAATCAGCCGGAAGGTGCGCAGGTCGAAGCGGAAGGGCACCGCCCGCGTCGATCATGGCCTGGCCCGAAACCTGGTCGGGTGTTCGTTCGCCCATGCGCAGCGTGGCGTGATGGTCACGGCCCAGTAGATCAGTGGTCGCATCATCCATCTCCAGCCGGTCGTCNGAAGTGCACGACCAGCACACGTTCTGTTTGGGGGCGCANCACGCCCCGTTCATCGATGCGCAGGCCAACAAGCCAGACCAGGCCGTGTTGCCCCTGCATGAGCGGCCAACGCGCGCAGCGCCGNNCCGGCAGCTTGTGGTTGATCATGAACGCATGTACCGCACTGCGGTGGCCGCCCAGGCCGAGGGGTTGGAACCAGTCGCGCGGCTGACGCACCCGCAGAAACGGCTGTAAACCGACCACATCGGCGTCGAGGCAGGCGCGCCAGGGGTCACGGTTGTTCTGCCAGTCGGCCGGCAGGTCCGCCGAGGAGCGGACATCGAGGCGTACGCACCAGGAGCCATCGGGCAGGGGCGTCACGCCGGGGACCTGAAGGGCCAGGGGCGTTGTCGCGAGCTGTGGCCCGGCGGCCGAAGGGGGTACGGCATCGGGCCNGGCGATCGTGACCGTGGTATAGCCCACCGCGAGCAGCAGCCCACGCGGCAGCGTCACCTGTTGACCCGTGGTGCACGTGGGGTCCAGCAGCAGTCGGCGNNCGGTTTCTACGTGGTCGAAGCCAACATCACGCAGGCCGGGGCGCAGGTGATGGATCGCCTCGCGCAGCACGCTGCGCTGCAAGGCCACGTGCAGCGCCCGCCACGGCGCCAGCCGCAGCGTGATGGACGCGGCGTCGGCGCTGCACCACCTGCGGCCAGGCTTCCGCCAGGAGGAGGCGCAGCAGATGGTGTTNNCATCCGTCAGCACCGCGGCCGTTCGCCGCAGGGCGCTGCGTACCGCCGGGTTGTAGCTCTCCAACTGCGGCAGCAGCTCGTGGCGCAGGCGGTTGCGGTAGAAACTGCGGTCAGCGTTGGTCGAGTCGATGCGTGGCGCCAGGCCGTGCAGCGNACAGTAGGCCTCGATGTCTGCGCNGGGACATCNCAGCAGGGGGCGGATGAGCGTCTGCCGGGCGCCGGGCGCCGGTACGGTCGGCGCCAGGAGGTCATCCTCGACGACGGCACGGCCCCATGGGGCACGCGGCAGGGGCTGCATGGCCGCATCCCGCAGCCCCGACAGACCACTGCCGCGCAGAAAATGCATCAGAACCGTCTCGACCTGATCATCGGCGTTGTGGGCCACGGCGACTGTGCTGGNCCCGTTGGCGTACGCCACGGCGCTCAAAAAGGCGTAGCGGGCACGNNGCGCGGCTTCTTCCAGCGATAAACCGGGGTGGGTGCTCAGGTCGGCATGGCCAATGGTGCAGGGTAAATCCCACGCCGCGGCCAGTTCGGCCACGAAAGCCGCGTCGGCATCGGCGTCGGCGCCGCGCAGCCCGTGGTTGAGGTGTGCAACATGCAGCCGCGGCGCCANGCCAGGTGGTAAATGCCGCAGCACGTGCAGCAGGCACAGAGAATCGGCGCCACCCGATACGCCCACCACCAACGGTGTGTCCGGCGCAAACAGGCTATGCGCGTGAATCGCAGCGGTGACGACAGCCAGCACGTCCATACCGCGTATTGTAACACTGAAGGAATCGAAAGCCAAGAGCCGCCGACACGTAACCGTAGCGGGCACTGGGGCGTTTTAGTTGAAAGCGGTTGGTGTGCATGGCCGGCCGGTAGTGCCAGGTGCAGCGGGGATGGCGCTCGGTCTACATCCCGCTCATTTGTCACGTTTTACGGATTATGTTTTCGATGGTATAATGCCGCCGTCGCCGTCGCATGACATGCGCGCGACCGGGCAAACGGTTCATACGGCCTGACACACATCTGCCAGGCCGGTTTTTCGTCATCGGTACGTTGTGGAGGAGAGTTCGCGTTGTTCAATCCGCTGAATTGGCTGCTAGGTCTGTTTTCCTTGGATATCGGTATTGATCTAGGCACCGCCAATACACTCGTCTGCGTCCGTAATCGAGGCGTTGTCATCGACGAGCCGTCGGTGGTTGCGATCGAAAAGAAAACAAAACAGGTCCTGGCCATCGGCGCCGAAGCCAAGGAAATGGTGGGGCGTACCCCAGGCAACATCGTGGCGGTTCGTCCACTGCGTGATGGGGTCATCTCCGATTTTGACGTTACCGAACAGATGCTGCACCACTTCATCCGCAAGGTGCACGATCGCATGATTCTGCGGATTCCCCGGCCGCGTNNCGTGGTGGGCATTCCCAGTGGGGTTACCGAAGTGGANAAACGCGCCGTGCACGATGCGGCCGTCAGTGCNGGGGCGCGCGAAGCCTACCTGGTCGAAGAACCAATGGCCGCGGCGATCGGGGCCGACTTGAAGGTGACCGAGGCCAANGGGCCGATGATCGTCGATATCGGCGGCGGCACCACCGAAGTGGCCGTCATCGCACTGGGCGGCATTGTAGTGGCACGTTCTATTCGTGTGGCCGGCGATGAGATGGACGAAGACATCATCGCCTACGCACGCCAGAAGTACAACCTGCTGATCGGCGACCGCACCGCCGAACAGGCCAAAATCGAAGCTGGCTCGGCCTACCCTCTGGAGCAGGAGATCGTTTACACCCTGCGTGGGCGCAACCTGATCACCGGTTTACCAGAAGCCGTCGACGTCAGCAGTATCGAGGTGCGCGAGGCGCTGCGCAACTCGGTCGGGATCATCGTCGAAGCGATCAAAAACACGCTCGACGATACACCANNCTGGCTGGTGGCCGACCTGATGGCGGATGGCATCGTGTTGGCTGGTGGTGGTGCATTGCTGCGCGGCCTCACCCAACGAATCAGCGAAGAGACCAAAATGAGGGTCTATGTGGCTAACGAGCCGCTGGCCTGTGTGGCGATTGGGGCCGAGAAGATCCTGGAATCGCTGGACGACATGCGCAAGGTGCTGACCAGCATGCAGCGTGGCAGCACGATTCATTGATGTGGACACCCTGGGCAGATGATCCGGATACCGCACAACTACCCGCGGGCAGCCAACGTTCGCCTGCTCATTCTCCTCGCGGTGAGCGTCGGCCTGTTAGTGCTCAACCAGCTGGGCGTGTTGAACTCGGTCAAGGCCCTGGTGCTACGGCCAATTTTGCCATTACAGTCTGGCATGGCCTCGGTGACGTACGGAATTCAAACCGTGGTAAACACCGCGCGTGAACTATCGACCATGCGCCAGCAGAACGAAAACCTGCAAGAGCTGGTGGGTCGCCTGACGATCGAGAATGTACGCTTGAAGGACGTCGAGGTCGAGAACGCACGTCTGCGGCGGCTGTTACGGTTTCGCCAGGCCAACCCAGGGTTGGACGTACGCGGNGGACAGATCATCGGACGCATCGTCGGCCGTGACCCCACGGTCCTGCGCTATTTGCAGATCGACCTCGGCAGCGACCACGGGATCGCTCCGGGTATGCCGGTCGTCAGCGATGTGGGGCTTGTGGGTCGGATCACCGATGTCAACGCGACATCAGCCCGCGTGCTGTTGATCACCGACCCCAACAGTTCAGTGAACGCCATTATCCAGGGATCGCGCCTGATCGGCGTCATCAACGGGGTGGATGCCGGCTATCCGCACCTGAATTTCCTGCCCCAGGACGCCACGATCAGCCCGGGCGATATCGTGCTGACTTCGGGCCTGGCGGGAAACTTCCCCAAGGGTCTGGTCATCGGCCAGGTGGTTGATGCTGTGCGTCATGACTATGAAATGTTCCAGTATGCCGAGGTGCGACCAACGGTCGACTTCAACCGCTTGGAGACGGTTCTGGTAATCACCAATTTCCGGCCGATCGACAGCATCACGCTGCCGTCGGACGAAGGGAACTAGCCCGACGCGGCGGCACCGGTGCATGAACTACTATTTGCTAATCCTGTTGTTAGGCCTGGCAGCGCTGCTGCAGACGACGCTCGTACCCGCGCTCCAGGTGTTCAACGCGGTACCCAACCTGGTACTGCTGGTTGTGGTGGGGTACACCATGGAGTACGGCAGCCAGCGGGCCTCATCTGGGCGTTCATCGGCGGGTTGTGGCTCGACTTGCTGGCGGGGACACCCTTCGGGGCCTCAGCCATTGCCCTGTTGATCACCGTCGCCGTCATTGGGCTGATGTCGGCCAACCTCTTCCGCGGCCACGTCCTGGTTGTCGCCCTGGGCGGGCTGCTGGCCGGCGTGCTGTACGGCCTCATCATGGTGGCTATCCTGACCCTGCTCGGTCGCCAAACCCAGTGGCTGACGGCAATCGTCGGGGTGATTTTGCCCAACGCCGTGTACGACGCAGTCTTGCTGCCGCTACTTTATCCCGTGGTGCGTTGGGTCGGGGGTGTGGTGAATGGCCGGCAAGTACAAATCTAGCCGAAGACTGACAGGTCCAACGTGAACGCCCCTACTCAGGTCGCGGTCATTCGTACGTTCCTGTACCGCGTCGTCATCATCGTCATCCTGGTGGTACTTGGGGTACAACTGTGGCGCCTGCAAATTGGCCAGGGGCAGGGTTTGCGCGCNTGGCCGATTCTGAACCGCTTTCGTGAGATCATCGAACCGGCCGCACGGGGCGTCATCTACGACCGCGGCGGGCAGATTCTGGCTCGCAACCGGCCCACGTTTTCCATCGCCGTCGTACCGGCCGACCTGCCCGATGACGAGGAGCCGCTCGATCAGGCCATCGACCAACTCCTGACNCCTGCTGTTGACGCCGGTCGAACCGGTCATCGCCCCGACCGCAACCATGACCCCTACGGCGACCGCAACACCGACCCGGCGCCCGGCCGGCCGGCTGCCCACGCCGACCGCGACCGTATCGGTCACGGTCACACCGCCGGCGCCTGTTTTGGCCGCGCGTTTGCCGCTCGCTTTCGACCAACTACAATCCCTGCCGCGGACGACNNGATCGCCTCGCTGATTCGTGACGCGGTGCTGAAGGCCCGTCTGGGAAGCGCCTTCCGCCCCATTGTGATCGTCAATCAGGTGCCACAAGACCTGGCGTTCCTCGTCAAGGAGGTTGGCTACACCCTGCGCGGCATCCAGGTGCAGATCGACGCGGTGCGCGAGTACCCGATTGGCGCATTGACGGCCGACATGGTCGGGTATTTGGGGCCGATTCCGGCAGAGCAGGCCGACGTATACGCCGCCGAAGGCTATGGCCCGCAGGATTGGGTGGGTTACGCGGGCCTCGAGAACTCCTACGAACAGACGCTGCGCGGGCAGGTCGGTTACCGTCAGATCCAGGTGGACGTCGCCGGTCGTGAAATCAGCACGGTGGGCCAGCCGCGACCGCCGGTACCGGGCCACAATCTGCATCTCACGCTCGATGTCGGGCTGCAACAGGAGATGGAGGCCGCCCTGCGCCGGGGCCTATCTGTGTCGGGTTCGTCCTCTGGGGTGGCCATTGCGCTCAATCCACAGAATGGCGCTGTGCTCGGCATGGTGAGCCTCCCCACGTATGACAACAACCTGTTTGCCGACGGTATCACCGAAAAAGAATACACCGTGCTAAGCGAGGACGCCAACCGGCCNCTTCTGAACCACGCGATCAGCGGTATCTATCCCCCTGGTTCCACCTTCAAGATGGTGACGGCTTCAGGTGGACTGCAGGAAGCGGTCATCACGCCGCGCACCTACTTGCAGGACAACGGCATCCTGTGGCTGCCCAACAAGTACTACCCCACCGACATGACCAAGGCTCAACCCTTCTACTGCTGGATCCAGGCGTACGGGCGCGGCCATGGCTCGATCAACGTCACGCAAGCCTTGGCCGAATCCTGCGACGTCTTCTTTTATCAAGTCGCCGGCGGGCTGCGTGACTTTCAGGGCCTCGATGTCGATCGTCTGGCCGAATACGCCCGCCTGTTCGGTTACGGNCGGCCCACCGGCATCAACCTGCCCGGGGAGCACGGCGGCCTGATCCCGTCCGATCAGTGGAAGCGTTTGACCTACGGTGAAGGTTGGTTCACCGGCGACACGTACAACATGGCCATTGGCCAGGGCTTCGTATTGGCCACNCCCTTGCAGGTGGTGAACGCGACGGCCGCGATCGCCAACGGCGGCACGCTCTACCGCCCGCAGCTGGTGCAGACCGTCACCGACAGTGACGGTAACGTGGTCGAACAGTTGGAGCCGGACGTCATCCGGCAGATTCCTATCTCCCCGGTCAACCTGGCGGTCGTGCGCGAAGGCATGTTCGGCGCGGTCAACTGGGGCCAGGGTACCGCACCTGGCGCACGGGTGGCGGGCATTACCGTGGCCGGCAAAACTGGCACGGCCGAATTCTGGGACCCGGCGATTGGTTATGATGCCAAGGGGCGCTTGCCCACGCATGCCTGGTTCACCGCGNNTGCGCCCTACGACAACCCTCAGATCGCTCTGGTGGTATTTATATACAACGGTGGTGAGGGTTCGGCGGTTGCTGTCCCGGTGGCCTCAGAAATCCTGCACTACTTCTTTGGCGTTCCTATGCCACCCGGCGACCCCTACCGGCGCGCAGCCCGGTGATTGATCGGTTGTGGCGACCGGATATGGATGCCCCACAGGGATGTAACGATGCGACGCTACTGGCGTAATTTCGACTGGCTGTTGTTGGCAGTGACGGTAGTGGCCGTTGCTTTTGGTATTGTAATGGTGCGGAGCGCCACCATCAACACCCCTGGCCTGGAGGACCTGGTCCAGCGTCAGATCACCGTTGCCGTCGTGGGGTTCGTGCTGCTCTTCGTAACCGCCGCGGTCGAATACCACCTGTTTGGTACGGCCGCCCGTGTGCTGTACGTGCTGACGCTGGGTGTGCTGGCTCTGGTCAGCGCGATTGGCCTCACCCAGGGTGGCGCTCAGCGTTGGCTGGAGATCGGCCTGCCGATCCAACCGTCTGAACTGGCCAAGCTCGTGGTGGTCATCACCCTGGCCCGCTTCCTGGCCGACCGGGAAAACCACATGCGTCGCCTGACGACTTACCTGGGTGCGGTCCTGCTGCTGGCGATACCGGTTGTGTTGATCTACTTACAGCCCGATTTGGGCACCGCCCTGGCCATCGCATTTGCCGGCGTGGTGATGCTGCTCGTGGCCGGCCTGCCCATGGTTTATGTCGTGTTGAGCGGCGTGGTGGCGCTGCTGGCCGCACCGGTCGTCTGGCTCAGCATGGAAGGCTACATGCGCGACCGCATCCTGCTCTTCCTCAACCCCTCGGCCAACCCGGATGACTTCTACAACGTCAATCAGGCGCTGATCAGCATTGGGAATGGGGGCATTCTGGGCCGGGGGCTGTTTCACGGCAGCCAAAGCCAGCTGCACTTCTTGCGCGTGCGCCACACTGACTTCATTTTTTCGGTGGTGGCTGAGGAGCTGGGGTTCATTGGCGCCATGTTCGTGCTACTGCTGTTCCTGGTGCTGCTGCTGCGCCTGCTGCGCATTGCCGACCTGNNGCGCGATGCCTTTGGCCGTCTGATCGTGATTGGCATTACGTCGCTGATNTTTTTCCAGATGACCGTCAACATCGGCATGAACCTCAACCTGCTGCCAGTCACAGGCAAACCACTNCCCCTGATCAGTTACGGAGGCAGTTCTCTCCTGGTTTTTCTGGTCGGTATCGGCCTCGTACAGAGTATCGCGATTCGCTTCAAGAAACTGGAATTCTAACCGCGGTAGACGATGATGTCCACCTTGCTCGTCAAACACGCCGATCTGCTGATCACGATGGATCGTCAGCGTCGTCAGATCGCCGATGGCGCGATCTTCGTACGCGACCAGGCCATCGTACAGATCGGCGCGACCCATGANGCGCCAGCGGCAGCCGACACCGTGCTGGATGCCCGTGGGCTGGTGATCCTGCCCGGGCTGGTCAACACCCATCACCACCTCTACCAGTCACTCACCCGCTGCATTGCACAAAATGCGGTGCTGTTCGACTGGCTGAAGACCCTCTACCCCATTTGGGCGGGCCTGACGCCGGAGGCGGTCTACCTGGGTACCAAATTGGGACTGGCAGAGCTAATGCTCAGCGGCTGCACGACCAGCAGCGACCATCACTACCTGTGGCCCAACGGCAGCCGCATCGACGACCAGATCGAGGCCGCCGTCGAACTGGGCATCCGCTTTCACGCCAGTCGCGGTTCGATGTCGTTNGGGGAAAGCGCCGGCGGCCTGCCGCCCGATACCGTGGTCGAGACCGAAGCCGCTATTCTGGCCGACTGCCGGCGGGCAATCGAAACGTACCACCAGGCGGCGCGTTTTGGTATGGTGCGCGTCGTCGTGGCNCCCTGCTCGCCCTTTTCCGTCACGCCCGACCTGATGCGCGCGNNAGCGCACAGCGCCCGCAGCTACGGTGTGCGCCTGCACACCCACCTGGCCGAGACCCAAGACGAAGAGGAATTCTGCCAGCAGATGTTTGGCCAACGGCCGGTCGATTACGTGGCTGGTCTCGGTTGGACGGGCCAGGATGTCTGGCATGCGCACTGCGTGCACCTCAACGACGACGAAATCGGCCTGTTTGCGCGNACCGGCACGGGAACGGCCCACTGCCCCAGCAGCAACATGCGCCTGGCGAGCGGTATTGCGCCGGTGCGTCGCCTGCTGGACCGGGGTGCGCCGGTGGGGCTGGGTGTGGATGGCAGCGCCAGCAACGACAGTGGTCATCTGCTGGCCGAGGCGCGGCAGGCGATGCTGTTGCAGCGCGTATTGGGTAANCCCGCCGGGCTGAGCGCCATGGAAGCGCTGGAGATTGCAACGTTGGGCGGTGCGGCGGTGCTGGGGCGTGATGACATCGGCGCCCTGGCGCCGGGTATGGCGGCCGATTTCATCGGTATCAACCTGGCCCAGGTTACCTACAGCGGCGCCCGCCACGACCCCCTGGCGGCAGTCGTGTTCTGCGCCCCGCAGCAGGTCGATCTGAGCGTCATCAACGGGGTCGTGCGCCGCGACGGCGCCATCGTGGGCCTGGATCTGCCCGACCTGGTCCGCCGGCACACGGCGATGAGCCAACGGCTGCTGAATAGGGGATAGGGGTTGGGGCCGCGAAGGGTTGGCCCCCCCTATCCCCTGTTCATTTCAGACGCGGAACTCGTTGAGGGCCTTCATGTAGTTGGCGCGTTCNNAGAAGGCGCCCGGTTCAGCGCACGATTTCTGGCTCAGGCAGCCCTTCATCTCGCTGATGGAGTTGTACTCATGCTCCTCCATCCACCAGGCGACGCTGCGAATGAGCCAGTCCATCTTGGCCACGTTCGATTTCAGCAGCATGGAGCAGACGTTGGTGACGTCGGCGCCGGCCATGATCGCCTGGACCACGTTTTCGGGCGTGTGAATGCCGCTGGTCACCGCCATCGAGGCCGCCACCCGGCCGTAGAGAATCGCCACCCAGCGGATGGGCAGCTTCGACTCCTCGGGCGTGCTCAGCACCAGGTGCGGCACCACTTCCAGGGCTTCGATGTCCAACGCCGGCTGGTAGAAGCGGTTGAACATCACCAGGGCATCGGCGCCCACCTGGTCCAGACGCCGCGCCAGGTTGGGCAGTGAACTGAAGAACGNAGCCAGCTTCATGGCCACAGGAATGTTGACCGCCTGTTTGACGGCCGTCAGCACGTCGACGTAGTCCTGCTCGACGGCCGGTGACGTCAGGTCGGGGTTGGTCACGATGAAGTACAGGTTGAAACNCAGACCATCGGCCCCCGCCTGCTCCATCCACTTGGCATATTCGATCCACCCACCCAGGCTGACGCCGTTCAGGCTGGCAATAACGGGGATATCCACCGCCTGCTTGACGCGAAAGATGTGCTCGAGGTATTCGTTGGGTCCCAGGTTGAACTCGTTCAACGTGGGAAAATAGCTGAGCGCTTCCGCGTAAGAGTTTTCGTTGTGGGAGATGAAATGATCCAAGGCCAGGCTGTCATGTACGATCTGCTCTTCAANGAGTGAGTACAACACGACGGCCGCAGCGCNTGAGTCTTCCATCCGCTTGACGTTGTCCACGTGCCGGGACAACGGCGAGGCGGATGGCACGATGGGGTTCTTCAGTTTCAAGCCCATGTAGGTCGTCGACAAGTCCATGAAACGATCTCCTTTCGTCTACAATCAAGCCTCAGTGTACTTGATCGCTGCCATTTGTTCGTAGAGGCGCCAGCGCCGTTTCACGTCTTCTTCGGCCTCCTGCAACAGTGCTCGCGCCAGCGCCGGCTTGGTGGCGGCCAACATGTTGTAGCGAGTTTCTTTGTACGCGTAGTCCTCGAAGGAGATCTTGGGCGCCTTGGAATCGAGGTGCAAGGGGTTCTCACCCTTGTCGGCATTCTCCGGGTTGAAACGGAACAGGGGCCAGTATCCGCTCTCGACCGCGGCCTTCTGCTGATCGGTGCCGACCCGTAGATCGAAGCCGTGTGCAATGCAGTGGCTGTAGGCGATGATCAGGCTGGGCCCATCGTAGGCTTCAGCCTCGAGGAACGCNNGCACCGTCTGGGCATCGTTCGCGCCCATGGACACCTTGGCGACGTACACGTACCCGTAATTCATCGCCATCATGGCCAGGTCTTNTTTGGGCATACGTTTACCCGCCGCGGCGAACTTGGCAACCGCCGCGCGCGTGGCCTTCGNGCTCTGACCGCCCGTATTCGAGTACACCTCAGTATCCAGCACCAGAACATTCACGTTACGGCCGGTGGCCAGCACGTGGTCCAAGCCGCCATAACCGATGTCGTAGGCCCAGCCATCGCCGCCCACGATCCACAGTGAGCGTTTGACCAGTGCATCGGCCACACCGAGCAGCATCCGCGCTTCGGGCCGGTCGACGTTGTGCAGGATGGCCTTCAGCTGTGCCACGTGGGCCCGTTGGGCATTGATCTCGTGTTCGACGGTCTGTTCCGTGTCGAGCAGGGCCTGCGTCAGCTTGTCGCCCAACACGTCACGCAGTTGAGCCACGGCTCNGCGGGCAAACTCCATCTGCTTGTCCAACGAGAGGCGCATGCCGAGGCCAAATTCGGCGTTGTCCTCGAACAGGCTGTTGGACCAGGCGGGGCCGCGCCCTTCGGCGTTGACGGTGTAGGGCGTCGTCGGGAGGTTAGCGCCATAGATCGATGAGCAGCCGGTGGCGTTGGCAATGACCGCACGATCGCCAAACAGCTGCGTGAGCAGTTTGATGTACGGCGTCTCACCACAGCCCGCGCAGGCGCCCGAAAACTCGAACAGTGGTTCCAGCAGCTGTGATCCCTTGACCGTATTGATCTTGACCAGGCTGCGGTCGATGTCGGGCAGGGTAAGGAAGTAGTCCCAGTTGGCACGCTCCCGTTCGCGGTGCGGCGCCTGTGGCTCCATATTGATCGCCTTGAAGCGCGGCTCACGCTTGTTTTTGGCCGGGCAGATGTAAACGCAGGCGCCACAGCCGGTGCAGTCCTCGGGCGCCACCTGAACCGAACAGAGGTACCCGGCAAACTCCTTACCGATGGCGGGGTGCGTCTGGAAGGAGTCGGGCGCATCGACCAGCGCCGTCTCAGGGAAGAACTTCATGCGGATCGTGGCGTGCGGGCAGACGATGGCGCACTTGCCACACTGGATGCAGATGTCAGGGTCCCAAATGGGGATTTCCAGGGCGATGTTGCGTTTCTCCCACTGGGAGGTGCCACTGGGGTATGTGCCATCGATCGGCATCATGGAGACGGGGATCGTGTCGCCCATGCCAGCCATGATCGTGGCCGTCAGCCNCTGCACAAAGGCCGGCGCCTCAGCCGCCACGGTGGGTGGGCGCTCGATCGTGCTGGTCACTTCATCGGGTACGTTGACTTCGTACAGGTGCGACAGGGTGTGATCGACCGCGGCGAAGTTCCGCTGCACCACCGCTTCACCCTTCTTCTGGTAGGTTTCCCGAATCGAGCGTTTGATCGCATCGATCGCTTCGTCTTTGGGCAACACCCCTGAGATGGCGAAGAAGCAGGTCTGCATGACCGTATTGATGCGGCCACCCATCCCGGTATCACGTGCCACTTTGTAGGCATCGATCACGTAAAAATGCAGCTTCTTTTCCACGATTGCCTGCTGGACCGACCGTGGGATATTGTCCCAAACCTCTTCCGGTCCGAAGGNGCTGTTGAGCAGGAAGGTTGCACCGGGCACCGCCTTGGCCAGCATGTCGTACCGTTCCAGGAAGTTGAACTGATGGCAGGCCACAAAGTTGGCCGACGCAATCTGGCAGCTGTGCCGAATGGGGCGTTTGCCAAACCGCAGGTGCGAAACCGTCACCGCGCCCGATTNTTTGGAGTCGTAGACGAAGTAACCCTGCGCGTAGTTGTCGGTTTCGGTGCCAATGATCTTGATGCTGTTGTGATTGGCCCCCACCGTGCCATCGGCGCCCAGGCCGTAAAACAGGCAGCGTACCACCCCGCTCGGTTCCATGTCGTCCGAGGGGTCGAACTCCAGGCTGGTACCCGAAACATCGTCGGTGATACCGATCGTGAAGTGGTTCTTGGGGTTGGGCTTGAGCATCTCGTCGAAGACGGCATGGACCATCGCCCCGGTGAACTCCTTGCTGCCCAGGCCATAACGCCCACCGATGACCTTGACCAGACGGCCGGTCTCGAACAGGGCGGTGATCACATCCTGGTACAGCGGCTCACCCGCGCTGCCCGGCTCCTTGGTACGGTCCAGGACCGCGATGGTTTTGACCGTGGGCGGCAGTGCAGCCACGAAGTGCTCGGCGCTAAACGGGCGGAACAGCCGAACCTTCACCACACCGACCTTTTCGCCGTGGCCATTGAGATAATCCACGGCCTCATGCGTCATCTCGGCGCCCGNGCTCATCATGACGATGACCCGCTCAGCATCGGGGGCGCCCTCATAATCGAACAGATGGTACTGCCGGCCCACCATCTGGGCCAGCCGGTCCATGTTCTTCTGTACGATACCAGGCGTCGCCTGGTAGAACGGGTTGACCGTTTCACGCCCCTGGAAATAGACATCGGGGTTCTGGGCTGTACCGCGCACGAACGGGTTGTCCGGNNCCAAGGCCCGTGCCCGGTGCGCCAGCACGAGGTTATCATCGATCATCGCCCGAATGTCGTCGAGGGCGAGTTTTTCGATCTTGGTCACCTCATGGCTGGTGCGGAAACCGTCAANAAAGTGGATGAACGGCACCCGAGCTTCGAGTGTGGAGGCATAGGCAATCAGCGCCATGTCCATAACTTCCTGCACCGAGCCGCTGCACAGCAAGGCCCAGCCCGNTGNCCGCGCCGCCATCACGTCGCTGTGATCGCCGAAGATCGACAGTGCCTGGGCGGCCAGACTACGGGCGGCCACGTGGAACACCGTCGATGTGAGTTCACCGGCGATCTTGTACATGTTAGGGATCATGAGCAGCAGCCNCTGCGAAGCGGTGAAGGTGGTCGTCAGGGAGCCGGTCTGCAACGATCCGTGGGCCGCCCCGGCGGCGCCGCCCTCGCTCTGCATCTCCACCACGAGTGGGACTGTGCCCCAGATGTTCTTCTGACCAGCCGCCGACCAGGAGTCTGCCAGTTCGCCCATTGCACTGGATGGCGTAATCGGGTAAATGGCGATGACTTCGCTGACGTTGTGGGCAATATAGGCGGCAGCCTCGTTCCCGTCAATCGTTTCAATCTCGCGCATATCGAACCTCGAATCGGACTTTGCCAGCGCGATGCGACGCGCTGTTGCTGATGATGCGCTGTGGCAATCACCTTTACTCATGCTCCATCGGAACCTGGCGTTCAACGACAGCCTGCTGCGAATGAAATCCCCGGTTCCTCCACAACATGAGATCAGCCGGCCGCTACGCCGCGCAGTGGCAAGTGCTTCCTTTGTAATCCGAGAAGGGCTTTTGCACAATGATAAATGTCATACTCCACGCAGCGCGGGGTTGACCGCAATTACACCCATCTCCGTCAATGAGATGTATGATGGTTGGGTGGTGGCGCATGCCGGCTGGGGCGTGTGACAGGGCGGGCAGGGCTTGCTGTGCGGTGTTTGTGTCGAATCAGTGAATTTGAACCTGGTCACCGCTTCTCGGCTCGGCGGGCCAACATGTACCACACGACCGCCCCGATCACCACGATGAACGGACCGGCGATGGCCGAAATCACGCCAAAGGTGATCGTCGGCACCACCCGATCGCGGAAATCAACCTTGGCCTGGCCCGCTGGGCCAGCGACCGTTACGGCATACGTATAGTTGCCCGTCCGCGGCTCAAAATGCGCCGCGTAATCGAGAGAATTCCCGGCATTGGTGTGGTTGGCCTCAGCTTCCATGGCCTCGCCGGTCGCTTCTTCGACCGCCTGCACCGTCACCTGAATGCCTTCACGCAGTTGGCGGCCGGATGCGGCATCGTTGACGCGGGCGTACACGGTGTAGCGCCCCACCTGTGCCGGCGAGGGACCGGCCCACACCAACAGCACGTACGGACCCACCGTCTTGTCAGCAACGAAGATTCGGCTGCCGCCAGTACCTGGGCCGGCGGCATCGACCACGGCGTAACCAAAGACAAACACGATCAAGAGCGCGACACTCATCAGCCAGCGTCGGGTCGGCCAGGGGCATGTTTCGACACACCGGTAACACATGTTCATTCTTCGCCTTTTTCATGAGCTGCCCAGAAGGTTCAGGGTGCCACGCATCTCCATCGGCTGCGCCAGGATCCAAATGCCGGCCGCCACCAGCAGCAGGCATAACGTGGCCCACGGTAGAAATGCCCTCAGTGCGGTGGCCAACGCCTGGTGCTGCCGCTGCGCAATCTGCCACGCCACCAGCAGTGAGCCGGTCACACCCAGGTAAAGCAGCACCACCTCGATGGGAAAGAGCAGGTCAGGCCAGACCAGCGGNNGCAACTGCCAGGCCGGCTCAACCCTGACCAGACCCAGGCGCAGCAGAAAACTCTCGAGCACCGGCACAATCGTCAGGCCGCCGGTCAGAAAGTGGAAACTGTAGTGGGCCAACCACATGCCAAAGCCGACCGGCACGAGCGCCGGCACGTAACGTGCAATCACGCCGTGGAGTGGCAGGGTGACCCCGCTCAACGCCCGGCTAAACAGGCCGGTCAGGCTGAGTGCGACCGTGGGGATGATGATCAACCCGGTGGCAAACAGCAGAAAGATCGCCACCGTACTACTGCCCAGACCAGGCAACTCGGCAATCCAGCGGATGACCCCATAGACCGGGCGAATCATGCCGAACGCGTTCATGAAACCGCCGAAGACCAGCAAGACCAACAGGGCCAGCAGGTCGTAACGCTGGCTGAAGCGGCCAATCCCGCTGCGCCAGGGGTCATGCCACAGGCNTCGCTGGTCGGCACGCGCCAGCCAACCGACGTTGTCGTACGGGCAGGCGTGCACACAGTCCAGACAGAAGGTGCAGTCCGCATTGCCCACTTTGAGTGGCTGAAACAGGTGCAGCTCGCAGCCACTCTGAACCCGGTCGATCAGGGTGATGGGTGTGCTGCCACGGGGGCGTACGGGCTGCACGGCCGGCAAACCGGNTCGCGGGGAGGGCGCCAAGGCCTGGCCACGGATACAATCCTTGGTCGTACAGCGGGCGCAGACGTCGAGGTCACGCACCTTGATTTCGGTGGGACTGATGAGTGNAGCCAAAAAGTTGAACTGGCCAACCGGGCACACGGCCTTGCAGAACGTAGCACCGGGGAAGATCAGATCAACGACGAAGGCTGTCAGAAAGTAGCCCAGGATCAGCCAGGCGGTGAGCCAGGNGCTGGCCCACAAGTCCCACCGTTCGTAGGCAAAGAAGAAGGCAAAGAGCAGCACTGCCGCCAGCCACTTGGTGCGCAACACACGCGGTAGGGGACGCGGGCCGTGGAACAGGCGTGATTGCAGCCACTTACCTGCCCGGCGCGGCAGCATGAAGGGGCAGGCAAAACAGAACAGGTTGCCCACCACCAGCAAAGCCAGCACCAGAAAACCGCGGTAATGAACCCAACCGGTGACAGCTGCCACATTCTTGGGCGCCAACTGCGGCCCCCAGAAGCCATCCCCCAGCATCACCAGGGCAGCCGCCAGCATCAGGGTCTGGAGCGCCGTCCGGCTGTGTCGCCAGCGCAGAAAGCGACCCAGTACCGGCAGCCGCAGTAGATCGAACGGGCGGCGGGCGCGGCCCGCCGCGGTAGGCCGGGTCGGTACTGCCATGTCAACGGCCCTCCACGGCAACCGGAACATCGGCCTGGATCTGTCGGCCATCGGGCAGACGGGCTACCACGGTCAATACCCAATCGCCGCCCATCGACCAGGTGAAGGGCAGCCGGTAGAGACCATTTTCGCCGCCTTCGACGCGCGGTCAGCGGCGCCATGCCCGGATGGGTCATGTTGCCCTCGACTTCGACCACCGCGTCGTTGACCGCGCCGCCATCCGCGTCGCGCAGCGTAACCAGCAGGGTCGTTGGTCCAACCTGTGCCGGTGAAGGCTGCACCTGTAAGTCGAGCCGCAGGTCGCTGCCGCTGGCCGCCGGCCGGCCACAGGCGGTCAGAACCAGCGCCAGAACGATCAACCACGCCGACGCGCCGGTCGTGCCAGAGACGCCGGTCACGGGGCCGCGGCCAGGCCCAGGCGATCACGGCTCACCCACCAGCTGTCTGAGGTCGGCGACCAGTTGTTCGGCGCTGGTATCGCTGGACAGGGGTGTGGCGCGTACGTTGCCGTGACGGTCCACCAGCACGAAACGGGTCGAATGGTTGACCGTGTAACTGTCGCCATGGTGTGCGTGGTCGGACTCGGGCGTACCGGCTGGCACTTCACGCAGCGCGACGCCCACCTTGAATCCGTGCTGCAGCAGGTCGACCGTTTCGTCGGGCGTGCCAACCAGGAACTGCCACACGGATGGCTCGGCGCCCGCGAGTTTGGCATACTGGTGCAGTACCTCGGGCGTATCACGCGGTGGGTCGACGCTGATCGAGATCAGGTGTACACTGTCCTTGAGCGNCGGGTCGGCCAGGACGGCCCTCTGCACCTGCTGCATCTTGGGGATCAGGTCGGTGGGACAGGCATCGGGGCAGTTCGTAAAGATGAAATTGGCCAGCCACACCTTGCCAGCCAGGGCCGAGGCCTCCTGCGGCTGTCCGTCCTGATCGGTCAGTCGGAATGATGGTGCGGGCCACAGAACGGGCAAACNCGGCCGTGGGGAAACCGTCGCGCTGGCTGGCCCACAAGCCACCAGCGCCAGTGCAACCAACAGCAACCCGATCAGGCGCCAGTGGCGCGCCCACCCGATGCGCATGGGCAGACGACGAGCGTTACGTCGGGGTGTGTGACGGTGTGAAGCAACTGAGTTGGCATGTTCCTTCTCAAACAAGGGCAACTGCTCAGGCTGGGTGTGGAGAAACCGGGTTTGTTCTGGCCGGCCGGCTGAACAGCTGCAAAAAAGCGCCTCATGACAGGAGGCCTGACCGGCTGCGTCCTGTCATGAGGGCATTATACGCCGGCCTGAGGCACAAGGCAAGCGCGTAGACATCTTCGACCTGCGGTTGTTGTTTGGATCACGAATCGTAGGTGTGCGCCTGAGCCATCGCCGACGCCACGCCCTGCTCAACATGCAAGCCATAATCGTAAGGGCCACTGGTGATCTTCGGCTGGTGATCCTCGTCCCAGTTGAAGATCGACGGTGGTGAGCTGGTCTGCCATTCCAGCGTCTTCGAGTCCCAGGGGTTGTCGCCCGCCACGGCGCCGCGGCGCAGGCTGAGGAAGACGTTGATCAGGAAGGGGATCGTCGAGATTCCCAGCAGGAACGAGCCGATCGTAGAGATCGCGTTGTAGGTGGCAAATTCGGGNNCGTACTCGAACACGCGGCGTGGCATACCCATCAGGCCGCTGAGGTGCATGATCATGAACGTCATCAGGAAGCCGACGTAGTTGAGCCAGAAGTGCAGCTTGCCCAGGCGCTCATTCATCAGGCGGCCGGTCATCTTGGGGAACCAGAAATAGAACGCCGCATAGATGGCCGACACGCTGCCGCCGAACAGGACGAAGTGCAGGTGCGCCACTACGAAGTAGCTGTCATGCACATGGATGTCGACCGGGATCGATGCCACCATCACACCGCTCAGGCCGCCAATGACGAACAGGGATACGAAACCGATCGCAAACAGCATTGCCGAGCTGAAACGCAATTTACCGAACCACATCGTGGCCATCCAGCTGAAGATCTTGATACCCGTGGGTACGGCGATAATCATCGAGGTAACCATGAAGGGAATCGTGGTGAGCGGGTTCATGCCTGAGGTGAACATGTGGTGTGCCCACACCGTGAACCCCAGGAAACAGATCGCCAGGCTGGAAAAAGCGATCGCTTTGTAGCCAAAGATGGGCTTACGGCTGAAGACCGGCAGCACTTCGGAAACAATCCCCATCGCCGGCAGAACCATCACATAGACGGCCGGGTGGGAGTAGAACCAGAAGACATGCTGCCACATCATCAGGTCACCGCCCTGGGCGACGTTGAAGAAGTTCGCGCCCAGGATGCGCTCCAGCGCCAGCAGGAAAAGCCCGGTCGCCAGTACCGGTGTGGCCAGCACCTGGATGATGGCGGTGGCCATCATTGCCCAGGTGAAGAGCGGCAGTTGGAACCAGCCCAGGCCGGGCATCCGCATGCGGACAACCGTCACCAGAAAGTTGATCGCGCCAAAGATCGAGGAAAAGCCCAGCACAATGACCGCGAACGCCCACATGGTTTGGCCACCCGCGCTCTGCAAGGAGAGCGGTGGGTAGGCCGTCCAGCCGGCCTCCGGAGCGCCCCACAGGTAGGAGGAGACCAGCATGATGCTGCCGATGAGTAGCATCCAATAGCTGACCGCGTTGAGTTTGGGGAACGCCATATCCTCAGCGCCGATCTGCAGCGGAATGATGTAGTTGGCAAACCCGCTAAATACCGGAATCACGAACAGGAAGATCATAAAAGAAGCGTGCATCGTGAAGGTGCGGTTGTATTCCGTACCGTTCATGAAGTCGATGCCCGGCATCGNCTCGGTGCGCACCAGCAGGGCTAACACACCACCGAACAGAAAGAAGAAGAATGTCGTAACCAGGTATTGGATACCAATCACCTTGTGATCGGTGTTGAAAGTCAGGTAATGCCACCACTTCCAGGCGCCGTGCATCACCAAACCTTCGTGATGGGTGCTGTGTCCGGTCTGTGGGATGGTCGGAGCGTGAGCCATAGGTCTGAATCCTCTGCTTTTCGTCTTCCGTTACTTCTGGCTGGCCAGATAGGTTACGAGGGCCTGGAGTTCCTGTTCGGACATTTGCTGCCCAAAAGTGCCCGGCATGACCCCTGGCGGGCAGGCGCCGCTGGGGCAATCTGGGGCAAGAAAGTCGCCCGGCTTGACAATCGAATCCAGGATGTACTGTTCGGCCGATTGGCCCGGTACACNGCGCGCGGCCACCGTACCGATGTGGTTGAGGTTGGGGCCAACCATACCCGCACCACCGGCATCGGCGAGGGTATGGCAGCCGGTGCAGGCAAACTGCTGGAAGAGGCTGCGCCCGAAGGCAATGGGGTCGCTGGTGTCCACGACGTGCGCTTGTTTGTCCTCAATCCAGGTGTTGAACTCATCCGGCGATACGACACGAATCGTGTTGCGCATCGTGGCATGCCCGGCGCCACACGNCTCGGCACAAACGATCGGGTACTCACCGGGCAGCGTCGCCGTAGCGAACGTATCGGTCATCTGGCCCGGCATGACGTCACGTTTGATGCGGAAATTGGGAACCCAGAACGCGGANNTGACATCCTTGGACATCAGCCGGTACTGCACCTTACGTCCAGTGGGCACGACCAACGCTTCGTCGGGGTTGCTGATTCGTACGTCGGCATCCGGGTAGTAGAAGGACCACTGGAACTGCTGGCCGGTGACCTCGATGGTCAGATCGTCGCCGCTCGGCGTACGTTGGGCGATGAACACCTGATAACTGGCAATCGCCAGGAACAAGACAATAATCGCCGGTACGGCAGTCCAAACGATTTCGAGGGTGTTGTTGCCATGCAGCGGCGGCCCATCGGAATTGTCGCCCTTCTTGCGNNCGTAACGCAGGGCCGCGTAGAGCAAGCCAACTTCCACGATGAGGAAGATCACCGTCGAAAGGCCCAGCATGATATTGAACAGTGTATCGACCGCCGCCGCCTCGGCTGAAGCGGGAATTGGCATGAACAGGTTGAACGACGTGATGACGACACCGGCGCCCAGAAACAGCAGTGCGGCGATCGTCACCAGTACGCCAGCCAGATTCAGGCGCAGGTGCGCATAGATCAGCCCGGTGATGATACCGAACACCAGCTGGCCCACAATGAAACCTGGCCGCGGCAAAGGCCATCGCGGGGCAATGAGGGGCAGCAGTACACTGGCCACAATCCCGATCAGCAACCCATACACGGCGCCCGCTACGATCGGCGCGCCAGTCCGGCGCGGCAGTTTCAGCAGCCCGTGATAGATCAGGGCAAACCCAGCGCCTAACGCGGCGGCGACCACAATGTGAACGAGCAGGCCAATGAGTGCGGCGGAGAGGTTAAAATTCGGCCCCAGTGCGCCAGGTCCCAGGATTGTGCTGGCAATTTGATTGAGCGGTACCCAGATACTGCTTTCGCCCCTGGCACAAAAACGCCACCCCCATGGCCAGCAAACCCATCGCCAGCCCACCGCCAATGCCGGCAAGGGCGCCCGCCGTCAGATCGCGGCGGGTGAAGGGCGTCGGCGTGTGAATGCCAGGCACATCGTGCCCTTCGTCGGCCGGCACCACGAGTCGCAACACCTCCACCAGCGTAAATGGGTTGCCGGAAGAATCGGTCAGCTCGCGCGTGCTCCAACGGTATTCGGGCGGCGCGTACCCTTCCTGGGTCAGGTCACTCTCGACCTGCGCCGTGGTGGGCAGGGCCGCAGTCAACCGTGCGGCAATCCGCACCCGGGCCAGGTCCGCCGTGGGATAGACATCTTGCAACACCTGGCGCGCCCATTGGTCGGCCACGATCGGCGTGGGTCGCGCGAAGTAGAGGTAGGCAGCATGCATCCGATAGCTGTCGGTCATATCAATGGCTACTCCCCAAAAAGCGGTTGTTTTTGCGTCGAGACGGGATGATGGGGTGGACGAGATTCCACAGCACCTTTGGAATTCAAGCTACATGTTATCATAGACAATGCGGCTTGTCAAAATGCCCGTGCTGCGATGAATAGTAATTATTGCCACTTTCAGTTTGACAAGAAACCCGATTGGGCGTATGATGATGGTGCGCGGCACTGCCGTGTTGCGCACTTGTCTGCACCACAAGCCGGTCACCCAATCGTTTGCCGTAAATCACATTTGTCAGCCAGGAGATTGCGCGCATGGTCGAAGCCACGGTACCAGCCCACAGTCAAGAATCGGTAAACACACCCAAACTGGGGATGTGGATGTTCCTCGCGTCGGAGGTGATGGTCTTCTCCGTGCTGATTGCCATGTTCTTGTTGTTCCGGTTCCGCAGCGGGGTCGTACCCAGCGAAGTCCTCAACATTCCGCTAACGGCAATCAACACGTTCATTCTGTTGACCAGCAGCATGACCGTGGTGCAGGGTCTGAGTGCCATCCAGCGTGGCGACCAGAGGAAGTTCCGGCTGTGGATGATCCTTTCTCTGCTTTTGGGCACCTTCTTCATCAGTGCCCAAATCATGGAATACCGTGAACTGATTCACGGTGGACTGACGATCAGCAGCAGTCTGTTTGGTACCGCCTTCTTCACGCTCACCGGCTTCCACGGCGCCCACGTCATCATCGGCCTGTGCTGGCTGCTGGCCATCATCATCCAAGGGCTGCGTGGGCGGTTCGATGCCCGACGCAATATGCCTGTCGAGATTTTCGGCCTGTACTGGCACTTCGTGGACATCGTGTGGATTTTGCTCTTCGTAATTGTTTATCTGATTTGACCAGGCGCCCGGCCACCTGTGGAGGAATCACTATGCCAACGCACGCACCCAACGAAACTGATGTGACGGCTGCACCTGCCACCGCCGCACCGCACCCGAACTATCTCTACGTCTATCTGTCGCTCGTCGTGCTGACTGCGATGGAACTGGCCGTGATCTTCATGCCCATTGGACGAGCCGGCATCATCCTTATTCTCACGACGTTTGCCCTGGCCAAGCTGGCCATCGTGGTCATGTATTACATGCACCTGAAGTTCGAGCCGCGGCTCTACACGTGGGTGTTTTTGGCCCCTGCCGTTTGTGGCGATGGTCGCAACAGGCGTGTTGCTCTTGTCACCCGGCTGATATGCCGCGTCGTCGCCCGACGCGAGGCTTCCTCACTCCGGTGTCTTCCTGGCCCGCAGCGAACCGTTTTGCTGCGGGCTTCGATATTATTGCCGGGTAGTGGTATAATGATAGAGTATCGAGCTATTGGCTGACCCACCTTTGCGCCACGAGGATGTCTATGAACACCATCCATTGGGCCTTCATTGCGCGGCATGCCGTCTGGATTCTGGGCCTGGCGATTGTTCTGGCCGTGTGGAGTTACGCCGACTGGCAGGCTCACAGCCGCCAGATCCGCCGCCGCGTACTGCTGGTTACCCCGCTGGTGTTGAGTCCGCTATGCGCTGGCTGGGCATTGTTCTGTATCGGCATGGCCCTGGTCAGTGGATCAACCTGGCAAAGCGTGGCCTGGAGCGTCGTTGGGCTGCTCCTGGCCGGGCAAGCGGTGTGGTATTGGCGCGCCGACACGAAACGCAGCCTTGATCGTCGAAGTCAAGCGGAGCTCGGATCGCGTCGGTCTGGCCGCCCAGTCGCGGTGTGGGGAGAAAAAGACCATGATGTCACAACGGATGAGTATTCTGGTGGGCGTTCTGCTGCTGATCGCGGGCGTCTTGGTTCTGCTGCTTAACTTNCGAGCCATCGGCCCGCTGGGAGATACGCTTTGGGCCCTGCTGTTCATTGGCGGCGGGGTGGCGTTCCTGGTCGTGTACCTGAGCAACCGTGCCCAGTGGTGGCCGATCATCCCCGGCATGACGTTGATCGGCATCGGCGGCATTATTTTCCTGTCCAGCGGGCCGTTGGAGGGCGATTGGGTGCCGGCCGTCCTGTTTGGCGCAATTGCCCTGGCGTTTCTGATCATTTACCTGACGCAGCCGGTCGAGAACTGGTGGGCGCTGATACCGGGCGGTGTACTGGCCAGCCTGGGCTTGCCTTTTCTCCTGCCGGGCGGCTTTCACCCCGGCATCTTCATGCTGGGTATGGGCGTCACCTTTGGNGCCGTCTACCTGCAGGGCCTGGTGCGCGGCCTGCACCACGAGTTCTGGTGGGCGTTGATACCGGCCGGGGTACTGGCGCTGATTGGTCTGTTCCTCATCGGCGGTGAACTACCTGTGTTGGCGCAGATTTTCAACCTGTGGCCATTGGCCCTGATTGTGATTGGGGTGGTCATTCTGTTGGGCGCCCTACGTAACCGCCATCAGATCGAAGAAGACGAAGACGTGGACTCAACCGCGCGTTAGGTACTGCCAGCCGAACGTGCCCGCAGCACGTGTACCCGGCTGCGGGGCAGTTCGACCACCCGCCACTCGGCGGTGAAGCCGGCTCGTTGAGCCGGGGATGATCCCATCCATCAGACTGGCGAGTTCGGCGCCTGGCAGCAGCGTTTGCAGCGTGCGCACCAGCCAACCAGGGTCGCGCAGTTCGCCGGCATCGATCCAGATGACCTGGCCGCCCGGAATGAGCACACGGGCGAACTCCTGCCACGTGGCCGCGGCGTAGGCGTATTCGGTGGGAAAGGTCAACACGACGGCATCCACGCTGCCGGCGGGCAGGGGCAGAGCCTCAGCGCGGCCTTGCAACAGGGCGACGCGGCCGCGCTGCGCCGCCGCGCCGCAGCCAGCATTGGGGATGACCGATCCACGCCCAGCACCGTACACGGCAGCTGTGCCAGCTCCACCAGCAGCGCGCCGGTACCACAGCCCACTTCCAGTACGCGTGGCCGGCGCCCTGCGGCGGTCCCCGTACGGCTTCCTGCACCGCTGCCAGCCCCCGGCGCCAGGTGTGCCATTCGCCGTCCGAATAGAGCTGGGCCACCCACTCGTACAGTGGCGTCAGCGCGCCGTAGGCCAGCCACGACGCCAGGCGGAAGAGCAGGACGCGCGATCGCCATCGATCAGCGACCCGCCGGCGCAAACGTCAGCCCTGCGCGGGTGGCGTCGACGCGCACCACCGTGCCGAGCGGCGGGCTGGTACTGAGCAGATAATCGGCCAATGGCTCGCGCAGGTAACGCCGAATGATGCGCCGCAGTGGGCGCCCCCATTCGGGGTGGTCGTTCTGCGCCAGCAGCCACGTCAACGCAGCCTCGCTCACCTCCACATGCAGGCCCTGCTCGGCCAGGAGTTTGTTCTCTTNTTTGATCATCAGGCCGAGGATCTGCCGCAGCTGGTCGGGGGTGAGCGGCGTAAAGAGGATGATCTCGTCCAGGCGGTTCAAGAATTCAGGGCGGAAGAACTGTTTGACCGCCAGCATCACCAGGTCACGNNTGGCGTCCGAAAACTGCGGCTGGTCCATGAACTCGGAACCGAGGTTGCTGGTCATGATCAGAACCGTGTCGCTAAACGAGGCCACCCGCCCCTGACCATCGGTCAGCCGGCCCTCCTCCATGACCTGCAAAAGCACATCCAGCACACGTGCATGCGCCTTTTCCACTTCATCGAAGAGCACCACGGTGTAGGGCCGCTGGCGCACACGGTCCGTGAGTTGGCCACCACTCTCGTAGCCTACATACCCGGGCGGGGCGCCGATCAGGCGGTTGACCGTGTGCTCCTGCTGGTACTCACTCATGTCGAGCACAACCATCGCGTTCTCGTCGTCGAACATGAACTCGGCCAGGGTCTTGGCCAGCTCGGTTTTGCCAACACCGGTGGGACCCAGAAAAAGAAATGAGCCGATTGGCCGGGTTGGGTCCCTGGCTCGACACGCGGTCTTGACGGCGCGGCTGAGGGCCAGCACCGCTTCATCCTGGCCAATGATGCNGCGATGCAGAAAATCGACCATGTTGGCGTAACGGGCGCGGTCGTCGGTGGACAGCTTGGCCACCGGCACGCCGCTCATCATGCTCGTCGCCACCAGTACGTCTTCGTCGTCCAGGACGGTATCGCGTGAATTCTCGGGGTGTAGGGCGAGGTGGCTCTGCAGCCCCAGGCGCACAACAGCCGCCGCGCNGTGCAGCAGCTGCACGGCAGCGGCCGGCAGCGGGGTCTCACCGAGGTAACGTTTGGCCATGTTGGCCGCGCTCTTGAGTGCCGAGTCGGCGATGGTGATCTGGTACTCCTGCGCGATGCGCGGCTTGTGCAGCCCCAGGATCGTGATGGTTTCAGGCAGGGACGGTTCAGCCACCGCCAGCACGTAACTACGTTCGGTGATCAGCGCGTCTCTGGCGATGCGAGCCTGGTAGTCGGCCGGCGAGGTGGTGGTCACGAGCACGGCCTGTTCGTCGAGGAACACACGCCGCACCGCCGTCGTCGCCTTCGGATACTCGGCATCAAGGGGTCCGCCGAGGAAACGGTGTACGTTGGGCAGGAACAGGATACCCTTTTCCGCCTGGCGCGCCGCCGCCTGCACCGCTTTACCGGCATCGTCCAGCAGGGCCGTCTCCAGGACGGTCACCAGCGAGGTCAAATTCGGCGGGCCCTGGCCTTCGGCCATCAGCAGGGCCAGGCTCTGCATCAATGAGCGCTTGCCGACACCCGCCGGCCCCACCAGGATGATGTGCCGATTCTGGCTGAGTGCCAGCAGGCTGAGCAGCTCGCGCAGCAGATCCGTGCGCTGGTACACGGGGTCCAGTTCACCGGCCCGGGCCTGCGCCACCCAGTCGAGGCTGGTGTAGCGGCGGCCAATGGCCTGACTGGCCAGGATATCGGTCAGGTTCGTGGGTGTGATGCCGAAACGCTGCAAGACGCCAGACGTGGTTACGCCGCGCTGGCTCATTGCCGCCAGCGCGTGTTCGCTGCTGACGTAGATCTCGCCCGCGGCCTGTGCAATGGCATGCCCCTCGTCGAGCACCACCACCATGTCGTCGGAGAGCGGCACGGGCCGGCTGTCGCTGGCCATAAAATCGAGGTTGGCGTTACGGCCATCGCGCATTTCGGCCATGGTCTGTACCGTGCGGGTGAACTCGTCGAGCTTGAAGCCACGCTCGGTGACCAGGCGCTGAATCAGGCGTGACGCACCAAACTCAGGGTTGGTCAAAAACAGGTACAGCAGAATCTCGGGCGTCAGCACCTCTTTGCCAAACCGTCGGCGTATCTGCGCCGCGGCATTGAGGGCTTTGTCCATTTCAGGTGAGAGCAGGCTCGGGTTGAGCGTTCCCATCGGCTATTCTCCCGGCAGGTGCACTGTCGGCACCGTTTTTCGCTCAGCGCCAGCGGGCCGTGCACCGTCACCACCTCTGTGCCCTGTGCCAAGGCGCCACTGGCGGGTAGCTGGCGCCGTTCCAGCCACACTGCCATGACTGCCAGGCACAACGCCGCACCGGTAATCGCCGCGCTGATCAGCAGAACGTCGTGTAAACCAGCTACCATGGCCGCCGGCGACGCTGCGGCCACATCCATCGTCGGGGAACCGCCGGCCGCGGCCATGGTCTGGGCCACCCACAGGGCGCCCAGCGTCGCCACACCGACAGTCTGACCGAGCAGGCGGGTCAACCCCATCAAACCTGAGGCGATGCCCAGCCGCGTCCGCGGGACCACCCCGATGATCGCACTGTTGTTGGGTGAAATGAAGATCATACCAGAATCCACCACTTCTTTTGATAGTCGATTGTGGGTATGACGGTTGTTTGCTTCACCGGCGCTATTATAGCACGAAGGCCACGATACGTGAAGCGCACCCCGGCGTGCGCCAGCCAGTCCGAATTGCACCCCTGGCGCGATTTCTTTTTGACTTCCGTTTTGGCGTGCGGTATACTCGCCTTTTGTATAGACCAGAAAATCGCGAGATGTGGCGCGGCCTGAATCGGCTGAGGCCACGGTTATGGGACATGCAACGACTGTTGGACCTGACATTTGATGAGCTACAAGCGCTCCTGGTTTCCTGGGACGAGCCGGCGTTCCGCGCNGGTCAGGTGTGGAAATGGCTGTATGCCCGGCAGGCGACGGGGCCGGAGGAGATGACGGACCTGCCCCAGGGCCTGCGTTCACGCCTGGCGGCTGAAACAACGGTCGGGCTGCTGCAGCCGGCCGTTGCGACGGCATCACGCGACCGGTTGGCCCATAAAGTCCTGTTTCGACTGCTGGATGGCCAGACCATCGAGTCGGTGCTGATGCTGTACGATGAGCGGCGCACGCTGTGCATCTCGACGCAGGCCGGGTGTGGGATGGGCTGCACATTCTGCGCAACGGGGCTGGGAGGCCTGGCGCGTAACCTGACGAGCGGCGAAATCACCAGCCAGGTGCTCTATTTTGCACGTTGGCTGCGTCAGCCCACCGGGGTCGAGGGTCACCCACTCCCGCTCACACTCCCAAGTCAGGTGACCAACGTGGTATTGATGGGCATGGGTGAGCCGCTGGCCAACTACGGGCCGGTGTGGCAGGCGCTGAGTGTGCTGACGGACGGGCGTGGTTTTGGTCTCGGCGCCCGCCACTTCACGCTGTCGACCGTGGGCCTGGTACCGATGATCGACCGTATGGCCGANGGGCCACAGGTCAACCTGGCGGTCAGCCTGCATGCACCGTTCGACGAGCTGCGCAACCAGCTGGTGCCCATCAACCGGCGCTACCCGCTGGGCGCCCTGTTGGGTGCGTGTCGCCGGTACGTCGCACGCACCCATCGGCGGATCACCTTCGAGTATGCCCTGATGCAGGGTATCAACGATCAGCGGCGGCACGCGGAGGGTCTTGCACAGCTACTGAAAGGGCTGCTGTGCCATGTGAATCTGATTCCGCTCAACCCGGTCGCCGGGTCACCGTTTCAACCCTCGACCCGCCTCGATACCCAGGTGTTCGTCGCGGTGCTGCGCCGCNNGGGCATTCCGGCCACGCTGCGGCTGCGGCGTGGGCTGGAAATCAACGCGGGCTGTGGTCGNCTGCGCCAGCAGGTCCAGCACCTGGCAGGCGTCGTATGACGGGTGATGGGCAACAAAATGCCGGGCGTCAGTGACGCGACCGGCATTTTTGGCAGAAGTGCGGACGCAAGGCCGCATCAGGCATTTTTCTGCATCGTCTTCAGGCATTTGGCGCAGGCATACACGGTTCGTGACTTGCCATTGGCCCAGATCGTCTTGCGCTGAACGTTGGCCTTCCACATGTGCCGGGTGTGGCGCATCGAAAAGCTTACACGGTTGCCGAATTGTGGTTGCCACAGATCTCGCACTTGGCCATCTCATACCCCTACGGCTTGGCGGCTTCGCCCAAGTCGTGGTATGACGCAGCATGGCCACACAGATGAATTCTGGGCGACCTTGGGGCAAAACAAAGGCCCCGCACAATTGCAGGGCCAGGGTGAGGTCAGCAATGTTTGTTGGGCCGATCATAGCACAGAATAGGCATTTTGCCAAACTATGGAGTCGAGATCACCCATGGAGACAACGGATCGTGGTCGTATCGAAATCTCCCCTACNGCGATTGCCACGCTGGCCAGCGATGCCGTGCTGCAATCCTACGGCGTGGTGGGTATGACCAGCAAGAGCTTGATCAATGGGATCAGCGACTTGCTGCAAGGCGATCGCGCGCGGCGTGGCGTCGTCGTGCAGATTACACCAGATCACATCGTCATTGATCTGTATATCATCGTGCAGTACGGCNNACGCATCTCTGAGGTGGCGCATGGCGTCATGCAGCGCGTGAAGTTTTCGGTCGAACAAACCCTGGGTATGCCAGTCAAGGCGGTCAATGTCCATGTCCAGGGACTGCGTACCGGTGACGAGTAGGCCCTCGGTGACATCCGCGGCCGGTCAATTCAACTGTCAGGAGACTCCGGGTTTGATGAGTACTACCCCACACGGCAAACAGAGCCTGTACCTGAGCAACCCCTGCGTGAACGATTTCCACCCGGCGCATCGGTGCCAATCATCAACGGCGCCGATCTGCGCGAAATGCTNGCAAGGGCCTATGCCTGGCTCGGCCATCATCACGAGAGCGTCAACGCGTTGAATGTGTTCCCCGTGCCAGACGGTGATACCGGTACCAACATGCTGTTGACGCTGCAGTCCAGTATCGAGGAGATGGCACATGCGCCATCGGATCACGTGGGCCGAGTGCTGCACGCCGCAGCCCACGGTGCGCTGATGGGCGCCCGCGGCAATTCNGGGGTCATCCTGTCACAGATTCTGCGCGGCCTGGCGCGCAGCCTGGAAGCGGCCAGTACGTGCGACGCTGACCAGATGGCACGGGCCTTACGGTCGGCCGCCGATACCGCTTACAAAGGGGTGGTCAAACCGGTCGAGGGCACCATCCTGACGGTCATTCGCCTGTGCGCCGATGCGGCCGAAAACGCGGCCCATCTCGACAATGATCTGCGCTTCTTCCTGCGCCGACTGGTCCACGCGGCCGATGATGCGGTACAAAAGACACCGTCGCTGCTGCCCGTCCTGGCCCAGGCNGGGGTGGTCGATGCCGGGGGCAAGGGATTGTACTTCATACTGGACGGCATGTCACGCGTACTGCATGGTGAACTGGTGGATACCACGGTGGTCAACAGTGGCGCNCTTCGCGGGCACGCCGAGGCCTTGGGCGGCGAATATGGGTTCGATATCCAATTCATCATCGAAGGCGCCGACCTCGACGTCGCCGAGATCCGGCATACGATCACCGGCATGGGTGACTCTGTGCTGGTGGTGGGAGACGAGCGGGCCGTCAAGGTGCACCTGCATGCACCTGAACCGGGCCACGCNCTCAACTACGGCGCACGTACCGGGCGCTTGAGCCACATCATCATAGAGAACATGGACGCGCAGTTTGCCGAGTTCGTCCATGGCGAAGGGACGGGGATGGCCCGGCGGCTGGCCATAACGCTGAACTGCCCGACACGACGCCGACCNGCGTCGATCGCCACCGTGGCGGTGGTATCGGGCAACGGCTTGCAGCAGGTGTTTGCCAGCCTGGGCTGTGCACAGATCGTGACGGGTGGGCAAACGATGAACCCCAGTACACAAGAGCTGCTGGCCGCCATCGAGGCCGCCCCGGCCCCCAGTGTGATTGTCCTGCCCAACAACAGCAACATCCTGCTGACTGCCCAGCAGGCACAGACCCTTTCGCCAAAACAGGTGCGTATCGTGCCCAGCAAGACGATTCCCCAGGGCATCAGCGCGCTGATCGCGTTCAATCCCCTGGCTGACCTGGAAACGAACGTGCGCACCATGACCGCAGGGCTGCCACGCACGCAGACGGGTGAAGTCACCGTCGCCGTGCGCNNGGCGACTTTCGACGGTATCCAGGTGCAAGTCGGTGACGTGATTGGCCTGCTCAACGACACGCTGACCGCGCGGCCANNCGATGCCGAGGGCGTCGTGCGCACGCTCCTGCAGATGCACGTCGAGGAACACGAAATCATTACGATCTTCTATGGACAGTCCGTAAGCGCCGCCGCGGCCGAAGCGCTGATCGCCGGCCTGCGCGCCGCCTATCCCGGGCAAGAGTTCGAGCTGGTAGCCGGAGGCCAGCCACATTACCACTACATTCTTTCCGCTGAATGATGCACCGGCCACTGCTGCACTTCTGCCAGGCCGCAAAAATGGAGTTGTTCTGTGTCCAACGTCATGATCGTGACCGACAGCAATGCACACCTGCCGCCAGACACGGCGAAACGCCTGGGTGCGCAAATTGTGCCGCATCGGATCCAGATTGGTAAACGTATCTACCGAGAGGGGTCGACCTGACGGCCCAAAGCTATTTTCGCAAAGTGGCCGGGAGCAGTACACTACCGATCGACCTGCCGCCGGCACAGGCTGATTTCGACGAGGTGTACAACCGCCTGCATCGCCAGACCGACCAGATCGTCTCGCTGCATGTCTCGACCCAGGTGAATGATACTTGTGCGGTCGCGCGTGCGGCAGCCGCGAACCTGCTGGGGCGCTGCCAGATCACGGTGATCGATTCACAGACGGTCTCGGTTGGTTTGGGCATTCTCGTCGAGACTGCCGTCGCGGCGGCGGCCTCGGGCGCACGCCTGGACGACATCGTACGCCTTGTGCGCGGTATGGTGCCCCACCTGTACGGTGTGTTTTTCGTCGAAACCCTGGATTACCTCGGCGCGGCAGGCGAATCAGCAAGGCCCAGGCCGTTCTCGGCACGATGCTGGGGATCAAACCGCTGTTGAACATCGAGGACGGCGAAATCATTCCGCTGGAGAAGGTGCACACGCGCGAGCGTGCCGTCGAGAAGCTGATCGAGTTTGTCGGCGAGTTTTCGACCATCGAACGTATGGCCATCGTCCAGCACAACTTCGACGCGGAGGCGGCAACGCTCATCAAACACATGGCGGATATCGTGCCCGGCCGCCAGTTTCCCGTGTACACCTACAGCCCATCGCTGGCCGCACACCTGGGTCCCAGCGCCATTGGGGTGATGGTGTACGAAGGTCGCTATTGATATGACTGCCAACCAAACCACGAGTGACGCCTTCGAGCGCCTGAAGAAGATTCTGGCACTGGAGAAACGCCAGGCCTACCGCAACAAAGCGGTCATCGGCGGACTGGACAAGTTCGCCATACGCTGGGAGCAGGATGCGNNCCGGGAGGTACCGGGCCAGGCCGCCAACATCACGGCGATTGTGGGCCTGCTGTCCAGCTATCCGGCGATACCCGACCAGGAGACACGGGCNCGCCGGATCAATGATATTCTGTCACGGCTCAGTCTGCCGCCCGCTGCAGAATCCACGGCCGCGCCGGCGCCCCACTCAGCCCCGGCACGGCCAGCGGCCCGCGTGGCACGCCGGCAGCCCCACGCTCGACCCCGGCAGGCCAGACGTCACGACCCCGGCAGGCGAGCCGTCGCGACCCCCAGCAAAATCACCACCGACCGCCCGACCGGCCAAACCGAAATCGACTGCCCGACCAGAACCAGCCCCGCCCAAGCCGCCCCCGCCGAGGCGGCGGGCGAACCGGCGGTTCGCGAGCGCCGACCCACCCGCCGCAAGGCCAAACCCCTATCGGTGGCGGAGGCCGAACTGGGTCTGCAGACGCCAGTGACCTCACTGCCAAGCATCGGGCCGCACTACGCCGAACTACTGGCGCGCCTGGGGTTCACNACCGTCGAGGATATGCTGTGGCTGCTCCCTCGACGTTATGTCGACTACAGCCACCTCCAGCCGATCAGCAACCTGCGCCAGGGCGATGACGTTACGGTTCTGGCCACGGTCTGGGAGGTGAGCGAGCGCCGGATGCGCAGCGGTCAGATGGCCGCTATGGCCATCGTGGCCGATGGCAGTGGCACGTTGCAGGCGATCTGGTACAACCCCTATGTGCTCAAACAACTCAAACGCGACCGTCTGATTGCGCTGAGCGGGCGTGTCGATCTGTACATGGGGCGCTTCGTCCTGAACAACCCCGAATGGGAACCGCTCGATCAGGAGCTGGTGCACACGGGGCGCCTGGTTCCCGTCTACCCCCTGACCAAAGATTTGAGCCAACGCTGGCTCAGGCAGCGCATCAAACAGGCGGTCGATGCCTGGGCGAACCGCGTGGTCGATTTTCTGCCCGAGCGGACCGTGAACTCGGCCCGTCTCATGCCGCTGNNCCGCGCCTTGCAGTTGATCCATTTTCCCGAAAATGCCGAACAGCTGGAACAGGCCCGGCGGCGCATGGCATTCAACGATATGCTGCTCTTGCAGTTGGGTATGCAGCGCCAGCGCCGACAGTGGTGCAGCCATGCGGCCCAGCCGCTGGTGGCCGACGTGACCACATTTTTGAATACGCTGCCCTTTACGCTGACCGACGCCCAGACGCGTACCTTGAACGAGGTGCTGCACGATATGCAGCAAACGCTGCCGATGTCTCGCCTGCTGCAAGGTGACGTCGGCTCTGGCAAGACGGCGGTGGCGGCGGCCGCGATGTGGGTCGCGGCCATGGCGGGAAGTCAGGCCGCGCTCATGGTTCCCACTGAGATTCTGGCCGAGCAGCACTTTCGCAGCCTCTGTCAGCTGTTCGTGCCTTGGTCCGCGGCGGCCGGCCAGTGACCGNNACCGCGCCTCACCATTGCGCTGCTCACCGGCAGTCTCAAAGAGAGTGAAAAGGAGCAGATTCGCCAGCAGTTAGCCGCNGGGGAGATCGATCTGGTGGTCGGTACCCATGCGCTGATTCAGGAGGAGGTACGTTTTGCCCGCCTGGGGCTGGCAATCGTCGACGAACAGCACCGCTTCGGCGTCGAGCAGCGCCGCGCTCAAACAGCGTCAGGTTGCGGGCGCGGAGGTCATNNTACGCCGCACCTGCTCGTCATGAGTGCGACACCGATTCCACGCAGCCTGGCACTGACCCTCTACGGTGACCTCGACGTGTCGGTCATCGACGAGCCGCCGCCAGGGCGCCAGTCGATCCGAACCTACGTGGTNGCACCCCTGGAACGTGAACGGGCCTACAGCTACATCGAACGTCAGGTGGAGGCCGGTCGTCAGGCTTACATCGTGTGCCCGCTCGTCGAGGAATCGGAACAGTCGGACGCGCGTGCCGCGGTGGCCGAACACGAGCGGTTGCAAAACACGGTGTTCCCCGCTTCAAGNTTAGGCATGCTGCACGGGCGCCTGCGCGCCGACGAAAAAGAGGCCGTCATGCACCAGTTCGCGCAGAACGACGTGCAGATCCTCGTGTCGACGTCGGTGGTCGAGGTGGGTATCGATGTCCCCAACGCAACGGTGATGCTGGTGGAAGGNGCCAATCACTTCGGGCTGGCGCAACTGCACCAGTTCCGCGGCCGGGTCGGCCGGGGTGAACATGCCTCCGCCTGCCTGCTGCTCGTCGAACGGGCCGATCAGACCGAGGATGAACGCCTGCGCGCAATGGCCGAGACGCAGGACGGGTTCAAGCTGGCCGAGATCGACCTGCAGCGCGGGCCGGGCGATTTCTTCGGCACCCGGCAGAGCGGCCTGCCCCCGGTCTCACTGGCCAGTTTTGCCGATCTGAAACTGCTGGAGAAAACCAGACAGGAGGCCCAACGCCTGCTGGACGCTGATCCAACTCTGAGTACGCCCGAAAATCGGGCACTGGCCGGTAAACTCGAAGCATTTTGGCGCGGAGCCGGGGACGTGAACTGACATGGGCATTGCACTTTATCCTGGAACATTCGACCCGATCCACAACGGTCATATCGATATTGCCACCCGNGCGGCCGGTGTGTTCGACGAAACCGTGGTCGGGGTGTACGATCGACCATCGAAGAAGCTGCTGTTCACAACCGAGGAACGGATGGAGATGGCCGCCCTGGCCCTGCGGCATATCCCCAACGTCCGGGTAACCCGTTACGCGGGCCTCACCGTNGACCTGGCGCAGCAGCCAGGNGCCAACGTCATCGTGCGCGGCCTGCGTGCGATCTCCGACTTCNNTGAATTCGAGTTTCAATTGGCCCTGACTAATAAGCGGATGGCCCCCACCATCGAGACGATCGGCTTCATGACCAGCCAGGCCTTTCTGTTCCTGGTTTCTACCATTTTGAAGGAAGTCGCCCTGCTCAACGGGGCGTTCAGCGACCTGGTTCCACCCCACGTCGAAGCGGCGCTGCATGAGCGGCTGCGTGCCCACGCCGATCATCTCTAAAGCCTGTCGGAGACTCGCCCAACCCGGTGCCGTGTAGGAAGGATAGGAGCGTACCATGGAAATTATGCAACTCGTCGATCGCTCGAGGGCATGTTGGCCGCGAGCCTGCACATTCCGGGCACCGATCGGGTGTTGGTCAACGCGCCAGAATGCCAACGCCTGATCGAGCAGATGCGCGCCACGGTGCCCGATGTCATCAGGCAGGCGCAGCGCACGCTGCAGGAGCGCGACCGGATCCTGGCCCAAGCCAAAGAAGAGCCAGAACGTATCGTGGCGCGTGCCCGCGAACGGGCAGCCGAGCTGCTCGAAGAGCACGACATTGTGCACCAGGCCCAGACGCGTGCGACGCAGGTACTGACCGAGGCTGAGCAGACGGCGCAGCAGATGCGCGGTGAGGCCGATGCCTATGCGGTGAGCGTATTGCAAGACCTGGGCAGCCAGCTGGAACAATCGATGGCCCAGGTGCGGAACGGAATCACCGCCCTGCGCGCCGCCCACAGCGAACCGCCACACGCGCCACCACGTTCTTGACGTGCCGTGCGGTCTGGCCTATAATGCCGTTTTGCTTTGCCTGCGCTCCAGGCCCGGCGAACTTTCAGTGAGCAGGTGTGTGCCGTGCAGTTCAACGTTGCGCAGTTATTGAAAGAACCCGTTGGTTCGGTTCGTCGTTACGCGATCGAGGAAGATATCCAGGCGCTCGTCAGCGAGTTGCACATGAACGCCCCCTGGCCGGTAAGGTGCAGTTCCTGCATACGCCGGAGGGGTTCTCGTCACCGGGCGTCTGCGGACGGGGTTCGTCACCGATTGTGCGCTGCCTGACCCCCGTGCAGCAGCGCATCGAATTCGAGCTGGAAGAAGAGTTCATCGCGACCGTCGAGGTGTTGACCGGCGCGCCGATCGCGGTCGACCCCGATGAGACCCGGCGCTGCTGATCGATGCGCAGCATATTCTCGACCTGACGGAAGTGGTACGCCAGGAGTTGTGGTTGTCGCAGGGCCTGGCGCCGCTGTGCCGGCCCGATTGTCGCGGGTTGTGCCCGACCTGCGGTCAAGATCTCAACACAGGCCCGTGTAGCTGCCACGACGATGAAGTCGATACGCGCTGGGCCGCCTTACGTAGTCTGTTACACAACGAAGACAAAGAAGTGTCATAAAAGGAGTCAAGTTCATATGCCACCGCTGCCCAAACGCAAATTTTCACATGGTCGCACGCATCGCCGCCGCGCACGATGCGCTGACCCTACCCAACCTGGTGGAGTGCCCGCAGTGCAAAACCCCGCGCCTCTCACACCAGGTCTGCCCGAACTGTGGCTACTACAAGGGTGTCGAAGTCGTCGAACAGGACAAGGACACGAAGAAGAAATCCTAAACGGTCATGCACCAGTTTGCCTATCTGTTTCCCGGTCAGGGTTCGCAGGTGGTCGGTATGGGCCAGGCGCTTGCCACGGCCTACCCGGTTGCCGCGGCCACGTTCGCCGAAGCTGACGACGTACTCGGTTTTGCACTGTCGGACCTCNNTGCTTCTATGGGTGAAGAGGCGCTGAATACGACGATCAATACCCAGCCGGCGCTGCTGGTCACCAGTATTGCCGCCTGGCGGGCAGCCGCCGCGGAGCTGGGTGAACTGCCATTGGCCCGCTGCGCGNNCGGCCACAGCCTGGGTGAATACAGTGCCCTGGTCGCCGCCGGCNNGCTGGCGTTTGCCGACGCCGTACGCCTCGTGCGCCGACGCGGTGGNCTGATGGGCCAGGCCGACGACTCGCAGCCCGGTGGGATGGCGGCCATCCTGGCGCTGGACAACACAACGGTCGAGCAGATCGTGGCCGATGCCGGTGCGCAGACCGGCGGCGTGGTGCAGGTGGCCAACTACAACAGCCCCGGCCAGGTGGTCATCTCCGGTGACCTGCAAACGCTTGGGGTGGCGATGGAACTGGCCAGTGCNCCGGGCGCGCGTAAGGTGGTGCGGCTACCGATCAGCATCGCCGCGCATTCGGCGCTGATGGCGCCGGCCGCCCGGGCGATGGCCGCGGCCCTGGCCGAAGTCACCGTAGCCGAACCGCAGGTGCCTGTGATCAGTAACATCACCGCCCAGCCGCTGCAGCACGCGGCCGATATTCGCCACGGNTTCGTCGAACAGTTGACCGCGGGCGTACGCTGGGATCAGTCGGTACGCACCATGGCGCAGGCCGGCGTCACCGCCTTCGTGGAGTTTGGTTCCGGCGCCGTGCTGACCGCCCTCGTCAAACGTATCGCGCCGACGCCGGCCCGGCTCAATGTGGGCGACCCGGCCGGCATCGTGCAGTTGGGGAATTTCATGNNAAAGAGGCAAGTGTCCATGCATAGACTGGACGGTCAAGTGGCCATCGTCACCGGCGCCTCGCGCGGCATCGGCGCCGCGATTGCGCAGCTCCTGGCCGCGTGGGGCCAAAGTNNCGTGATCAATCACCGCGCCAGCCCGGACGGCGCCGAGGCCGTCGCGGCCACCATCACCGCCGCCGGCGGTGAANNGCGCGCCTTCCAGGCCGATGTCAGTCATCTCGACCAGGCCCAGGCCCTGATCAAGTTCGCGATCAGTGAGTTTGGCCGACTCGACATCCTGGTCAACAACGCCGGCACGACGCGTGATAACCTGCTGATGATGATGAAAGAGTCCGATTGGGATGAGGTCATCACCACCAATCTGAAAAGCGTTTACGCGTGCAGTAAGGCCGCGCTGCGGCCCATGCTCAAACAGCGCGCCGGGCGCATCATCAACATCACCTCGGTGGTCGGACTCGCCGGTCAGGCGGGACAGACGAACTACGCCGCGTCCAAGGCGGGCATCATCGGTTTCACCAAGAGTCTCGCCAAAGAGGTGGGGCCACGCAACGTCACCGTCAACGCCGTCGCCCCCGGCTTCGTTCCCACCGCCCTGACCGATGTGCTGCCCGATGAAATGCGTGCCCAGGGCATTGCCAACACGCCGCTGGGGCGGATGGGCACACCGGAGGAGGTGGCCGAAGCCGTTGCCTTTTTCGCCTCCAGTGCCGCCAACTTCATCACCGGTCAGGTGCTGAGCGTAGACGGTGGCCTGGCGATGCAGTAGCCACCAAAGGTAGCGCAAACATGACCTACAAATCGCCTGGCGTCGCGCCAGGAGCAAGCGCCGACCCCACGGAGCATACACCGGCCGCAGCCCTCGGGCAGATTTTTGTGGCGCCCGAAGTCCTGGTCACGATTGTGCGTCAGGTCGTGTCGAGTGAGCCTGGGGTGGCCCGGTTGTCCGGCCGGGTCGGTGGCCGACGTAAGGCCGGTCGCGGCCAGATCGCCACCAGTGACGGGGCCCGCATCGCGGTCGATGAGCAGAATGGGGTTACGGTCGACCTGCGGATCATCGTCACGGCGGGGGTCAACATGGTCGAAATGGCGCACGCGTTGCAGAACCTGGTGACACGGGCCATCGAGCATATGGTCGAGATGAAGGTGCACGGGGTCAACGTGCATATCGATGATGTCGAGTTGTCGTCCAGTGATGAGGCCGGCGCCCAACCCGTCGCCCGCAAAGGCGAAAGGCCAGCACAAATAGGCCCACGCACGCCTGCCGGGCGTGCTGCAAGCCCGTTGGAGCAGGCGCTTCCTCCCAGGGCAGAGTCTCCCGATCGCCGTACCAGGAGGAGAACGCGGTGAAATCTCGAACGCACGCGCGCGCTCGTGCTGCAAGCCCTTTATGAGACCGATACGGTTCATCACGAACCGGTGACGGTGATCGACAACCGGCTCATGGATGAGCCGGTCGATGAGGAAACGGAGCGTTTTGCACGTCGGCTCTTTTCGCACGTCATCGATCACAAGGACATGCTGGACGCAATCATCCGCCAGTACGCGCCAGAGTGGCCGCTCGAGCAGGTGTCCATCGTCGACCGTAATATCCTCCGGATTGCCCTGTGCGAGTTGCGGGTGACCCAGGATGCCCCCGTCAAGGTGGTGATCAACGAGGCGGTGGAGCCCAAGGCGTTTGGCAGCGATAGCAGCCCGCGCTTTGTCAACGGCGTTTTGGGCAGTGCCATCGATACCGGAGGGTCCCGCCGGCCGGTGCGGGCGCCCAAGGGCCAACCCCGATAACCGCGGTGGGACAGAATTCAGCCGGAGGCTGGCGTGTTCGGATCGGCTCGGCATGAGTTCGACCGTACAGGCTCCAGCGTCGGCGCCGTCCGCGCAGCGTGGCGCGGTCAACACATCAATCTGAGGTGCTTTTTCGATGACGAAACAACGAATTCTGATTATGGGCGCGGCGGGGCGTGATTTTCACAATTTCAACGTCTTCTTCCGCGCGAACGATACCCAGACCGTCGTGGCCTTCACCGCGACGCAGATTCCCAACATCGACGGCCGGCGCTACCCGCCCGAACTGGCCGGCCCCGCCTACCCCGAAGGTATCCCGATCTTTCCTGAATCGGCCCTGGATGAGCTGATCCGCGACCTGGCCGTCGATCAGGTGGTCTTCGCCTACAGCGACGTCTCGCACGAGTATGTGATGCACAAGGCGTCGCAGGTCATGGCGGCTGGCGCCGATTTTCGCCTGCTCGGCCCCAACCACACCATGCTCAAGGCCCAGAAGCCGGTCGTTGCCGTCTGTGCGGTGCGCACCGGCGCGGGCAAAAGCCAGACGACGCGGCGTGTGCGACATTTTGCGCANCAGGGACAGCGCGCCGTTGCCGTGCGCCATCCCATGCCCTACGGCAACCTGGTGCAACAGCGCTGTCAGCGTTTCGCAACGTATGCCGACCTCGACGCGTACCGTTGCACCATCGAGGAGCGTGAGGAGTACGAGCCGCACATCGACCGGGGAATCATCGTGTACGCCGGTGTGGACTACGGCGAGATCCTGCAAGCCGCCCAGGCCGAGGCCGACATCATCATATGGGACGGCGGCAACAACGACATGCCCTTCTATCAGCCCGACCTGATGATCGTCGTGGCCGACCCGCACCGCGCAGGGCACGAAACGACCTACCACCCCGGTGAGACCAACCTGCGCATGGCCGACGTCGTCATCATCAATAAGGTCGACACCGCCGATCTGGAACCGATCAGCCGTGTACGCGATGCCGTGCGCCAGGTGAACCCCGACGCGACTATCATCGAGGCAGCATCGCCGATCACCGTGCCCGACCCTGGCGCGATCCAGGGTAAGCGGGTCCTCGTGATCGAGGATGGCCCAACTCTGACCCACGGGGATATGGCCTACGGCGCTGGCGTGGTGGCCGCACGCCGCTTTGGCGCCAAAGAGATCGTCGACCCGCGCCCGTACGCCGTCGCCTCGATTCATGACACGTACGCCCGTTACCCGAACACCGGCCCCGTGCTGCCGGCGATGGGTTACGGCGTTGCCCAAATTGCCGATCTGGAACAGACAATCAGCCGTGTGCCGTGCGATTTGGTGATCGTGGCTACACCCATCGACCTGACGCGCCTGGTGCCCATTCACCAACCGACGCAGCGTGTGAATTACGAGCTGCAAGTCATTGGTCAGCCCACGCTCAAAGATATTCTGGACCGCCGTTTTGTCCGCTGAACGAGAATCGACCGATGTCCCACGCGCCTGCTAACAAGAGTGATCGCACCATCCGCATCCTGGGGTTCCCATCGACCTGGGCCAGCAGCGGCGTGGCGTCGACATGGGGCCGAGCGCCATCCGCTACGCCGGCCTGCAGCACCATCTGAAAACGCTCGGGTACCACGTCGAGGATTCGGGCAACCTCAATGTGCCCGTACCAGAAGCATCGGTCGCGGTCGACGGTGTGCCGGACGGCCTGCGCCACCTGCCGGCGATTGCCCATGTCGCTCAAGAACTACACACGCGGGCGCGNACCGCGGCCGCGACNAACACCATGATGATCTGTCTCGGCGGCGATCATTCGATTGCCATCGGCAGCGTATCCGGGAGCACCAGNCCAGACCCCAGCGGGCTCCTGTGGATCGACGCTCACGCCGATTTCAACACGCCCGAGACGNNACCCTCGGGCAACGTGCACGGTATGCCCGTTGCCGCCCTGCTGGGCCGCGGTGCGCCCGAATTGACGGCGATCGGTCGGCTCAGCCAACTCACGCCGCAGCAGGTGGTGATGATCGGCATCCGCGACCTCGACCGCCAGGAACAACTGGAACTTCGGCAAAGCGGCGTGAACGTTTTTACCATGCGTGACCTGGACGAACAGGGCATTGCGGCCGTAGCCCGGCGGGCNCTCGCGTGCCTGGCCGATTATCCGCGCCTGCACGTCAGTCTGGACATGGACGCCCTGGACCCTGACTTTGCACCCGGCGTCGGTACCCCAGTGCCCGGCGGTCTGAGCTACCGTGAAGCTCACCTGCTGATGGAACTGATCGCCGAATCGGGCCGCGTCGCGGCCGCCGACGTCGTCGAAATCAACCCAATTCTGGACCACGGCAACCGTACCGCGGAACTGGCGGTNCGGTTGATCTGTTCACTGGTGGGCAAACGTATACTGTGATTTGACGCCTATCCGTACGATACGGCCCACGTGCCGCAATATCGCCCGTGACGATGCTTCGGATGGGCCTCATCATGCTCGAGTAGGTCAGACTGTGCGCCTACCTCGTTCGACAGCACAGGAGTAATCACCATGACCGAAGAGTTCACCTTTGGCGGCGAAATCGTGTGGCGCCCCACGNNCCAGACCTTGTGCGCGAGCCGTATCCAGCAATTCATGCAGCGCCGCGGCATCCCCGATTACGACACCCTCATGCAGCGGTCCACGGACGACATCGCCTGGTTCTGGAATGAGGTACTGGCCGAGCTGGGGATCGAGTTCTATGAACCCTACCAAACCATCGTCGACCTCAGCCGCGGCCCCGCCTGGCCGACCTGGTGCGTCGGCGGGGTGATGAATATCGTACACAACTGCCTGGACAAGTGGCAGTCAACCCCCACGCGCAACCGGGCCGCGCTGCGCTGGGAAGGCGAAGAGGGTCAGGTGCGTNNGCTGACCTACGGCGACTTGTACCGGGAGGTCAACCGCCTGGCCAATGGGTTGCGCAGCCTGGGCCTGGGTCAGGGCGACCCGATCGGNCTCTTCATGCCGATGGTGCCCGAGATCGTCATCGGCCTGCTGGCCATCGCCAAAATCGGCGGCATCATCCTACCGCTGTTCTCCGGCTACGGCGCCGGGGCCGTGGCCAGCCGTCTGTCCGATGCCGGGGCACGCGCCCTGCTCACGGCCGACGGGTTCTTCCGCCGTGGCCGGCTGGTCAGCCTGAAGCCGGTGGCCGACGAAGCGCTGGACCAGGCGCCGAGCGTGGCGCACGTCATCGTGGTGCAGCGTGCCGGCAACGAGATTCCCTGGAGCGAGGGGCGTGACCGCTGGTGGCANTCGCTCGTCGCCGGGCAGGCCATCACCGCCCCGACGACGCCGACCAACGCCGAAGACGTGGTCATGCTGATCTACACTTCGGGCACCACCGGGCGGCCCAAGGGGGCCGTGCATACCCACTGCGGCTTCCCGATCAAAAGCGCGCAAGACATGGCCTTTGGGTTGGACATCCACACCTACGACACCGTCTACTGGATGACCGACATGGGCTGGATGATGGGGCCNTGGCTGGTGTTTGGCACGCTGCTGTTGGGCGCCACAATGATGCTGTACGACGGCGCGCCNGACTACCCCGACGTCGACCGCACCTGGGCGCAGGTGGCGCAGCACGGTGTGACAGCCCTGGGCGTTTCGCCCACCCTGATCCGCNNCCTCAAACCGAACGGCGACGCGCCGGTCAAGAAGCACGACCTCTCCACGCTGCGCCTGGCCGGCTCGACCGGTTCACCGTGGGATCCCGAATCGTGGCTGTGGTTCTTCCACACCGTGCTCGATGGCGCCAAACCGATCATCAACTACTCCGGCGGCACCGAGATTGCCGGCGGTATTGTTATGGGCAACGTCCTCACCCCACTCAAGCCCTGCNNGTTCAGCGGGCCGGTGCCCGGCATGGATGCCGACGTCGTCGACGAAGCGGGGCATACGGTGCGTAACCAGGTGGGCGAGCTGGTTATTCGCCAGCCGTGGATCGGCATGACGCGTGGCTTCTGGCAGGACCCGCAACGTTATGTCGATACGTACTGGTCACGNTTTCCCGGCATCTGGGTGCACGGCGACTGGGCGGCGATCGACGATGACGGACTGTGGTACATCCTGGGCCGTTCGGACGATACGATCAAAGTGGCTGGCAAACGTTTGGGACCGGCCGAAATCGAGTCGATCCTGGTGCGGCACCCGGCGGTGACCGAGGCGGCCGTCATCGGCGTACCGCATGCGATCAAGGGCCAGGAAGTGGTCTGCTTCTGCGTACTGGCGCCGGGCCGCGAGGTGAGCGAAACGCTGCGCCACGCGCTGCAAGAGATGGTGATCGCCGACATGGGCAAAGCCTTGCAGCCGAAAGAGATCAAGTTCGTCACGGCGCTGCCNCAAAANCGCAATGCCAAGGTCATGCATCGGATCATTCGCGCCGCATACCTGGGCCAGGATACGGGCGACACCTCGTCGCTGGAGAACCCGGCCACGGTGGACGCCATCCGGAATGCCGTGTGAGCCACGTCATCATCGCGCGCCGGCGGCTGAGGCGGCGGCCGTCGAAGAGCGGCGAGCCGCGCCGACCGCGGAGGTCGTGCGACGGCTCGAAGTTGGCACGCTGTTGGTCGCGGTGGCCGATCCCCTGGACACCCTGCTGCCAGCGTGGGAGGCGCAGCCGCCGATTTGGGTGCGTCACGTGCACCCGGTACAGGTCAGCCTCCCCTGCTGCCGGGAGAATCGGGTTTGGCGCGGCTGGTCGCAGCCGCCGAACCACTGGCCGCCCTGCTCGACCCGGCGCAGCCATTTGCCGTACAGTCGCGCCTGGTGGGTGAGGGACCGTGGCCGCAGACGCGCTTCGACATGAACGAGCGCCTGGCCACGCTCCTGGCCGCGCACAGCCGCGCCCCTCGACGTGCCCCAGCCGCAGCAGGTGCTGTCGCTGACTGCCACGGCCGAACGGGCCTACCTGGGCGTTTCGCCGGTGCGTCTCAACCTCAGCGCCTGGGCGGGTGGCCAGATGCGTTTCGCCCGCGCCGGGCCAGATCAGCCGCAGCGAGTTCAAGCTGCTGGAGGCCCTGGCCGTCTTCGATCTCACACTGCCCGCGCGGCGTCGCCCTCGACCTGGGCGCCGCGCCCGGTGGTTGGACGCGTGTGCTGCACGCGCGCCTGCGCGCCGTCGCGGTCGACCCGGCCGGCTCGACCCGCGCCTGGTGGGCGTCCCCGAAATCCGGCACGTGCGCGCACGCAGAAGTTCAACCCCGGCATCCAGCGGTTTGCCCTGATCACTAACGACATGCGGATGGACGCTTCGAGGCCGCGCAGTTCATGAACCGCATCCACGATTGGCTGCAACCGGGCGGGTTCGGCATCGTCACCCTCAAACTGCCCGAATACCGCTTCGCCACGGTGGCCGTAGCCGCCCTGGCGCTCCTGAGCGAGGCCTACAGCGTGATCGGTGCACGCCAGCTCTTCCACAACCGCAGCGAAATCACCGCCGCCGTACGGTTCTAGCAGTCTATCGGAGAGAGCCTGTTCGTGTGAACGCAGCCCCAATATGCTGTGCCACGACCGCTGTCGACGACGACATGCCGAACCGCCCACTTGCAGGGTGAATTCTCCGACAAACTGCCAGCTAACGTCGGCGCACATTCGGCAACGGTCTGAAGTCAAGGCTTCAGCCGCGCCGGCGCCCCCGTTCCATACTGGCCATGACTCGACCGCCAGGTTCAAAGATGCCAACTTTTCAGAAAGTTGGCATCTTTGAACCGATCCGAAACCCCGCGCCAGCTTCGACATTGCTCCACCCCGCCCGGTCGTATTCCAGGTTGGGAGCGCTGGGCTTCGATCATCCGTCCTGCGAGTTCACCCGCAAACCAAAATACGTCCCACCCCACCCGGCTGGCTTTATTTTGGCGGTGATTGATGGTAGAATGAATACAACACGTGTCGCACCTTTCTTTTCCTCCAGGAGCATACTTGTATGTTTTTTGATCTCAACGATGAGCATCGAGCGCTGCGCGCTNNGGTGCGTGACTTTGTGGACAATGAAGTGGCGCCANNCGCGCGCCACATCGATGAGTCAGGCGAATTTCCCTGGGAAGTACTGCGGCGCATGGCGCCCCTGGGCCTGTTGGGCCANACNATCCCCGAAGCCTACGGGGGCTGGCGCCGACCAGCCAGCGCCGCCATCCTGATCGAGGAACTGGGCCGCGGCTGCGGCTCCACCGCCCTCGTCGTGGCCGCCCACCTCGGCCTGAGTGCGGCCGCGATCAACCTCTTTGGCACACATGAGCAAAAACTCGAATACCTGGTCCCACTCGCNGCGGTGAAGCCATCGGCTGTTTGGCTCACCGAACCGGGCGCCGGTTCCGACCTGCAGGGTGGCGTGCGCACCTTCGCCGAACGCGCCGGCGATCACTGGGAGATCAACGGCAGTAAGATGTGGTTGACCAACGGCGCGGAAGCCAAAACCGCGGTGCTCCTGGTGCGCACCGACCGCCGGCAAAGCAGCCGTAGCCTGAGCCACATCATCGTACCCACGGCCACGCCCGGTTTTCAACCCGGCAAACCCGAGGAGAAGATGGGGTTGCACGGCAGTCACACCTATGCGGTCACGATCGAGGACGTGCGCGTGCCGGCCGAGAACCTGCTGGGCGTTGAGGGCCGCGGTTTGCAGCAGACTCTGATGGTGCTGGACGGCGGGCGCGTCGGAATTGGCGCCCTGAGCGTCGGCCTGGCCCAGGCCGCGTACGAGGCCGCGCTGAAATACGCCAAAACCCGCCAGGCTTTTGGGACCGCGATTGCCCAGCACCAGGCGATTCAGTGGATGCTGGCTGACAGCGCGACCGAGTTGGAGGCGGCCCGCCTGCTCGTTTACAAAGCGGCCTGGTTCAGGGACCAGGGGCGTCCGTACATCAAGGAAGCGGCCCAGGCCAAACTCTTTGCCACCGAAATGGCCGAGCGCGTCTGTTACCGCGCCATCCAGATTCACGGCGGTTACGGGTACTCGCGCGAATTCCCGGTCGAGCGCATCTACCGTGACAACCGTTTGATGGAGATTGGCGAAGGCACCAGCGAGATTCAGCGCCTGGTGATTGCACGGCGCATCTTGGAGGAGTAGGCGACACCGTGAGCCACCCGTTGGTCGAACTGGCGCGGCAAGCGCTCGAGGTGCAGCTGGGTGAGGGCGGCCGTTCGTCCCCTCCGCTGAACTGCGCGCAGTATCCCGACCCGGCGCCCGTCTTTGTCACCCTGCGCCGACCCAACGGTGAACTGCGGGGCTGCATCGGCACGGTGACGGCAACCCAAGAGACCCTGGCGGACGAGGTGGCTGCCGAGAGCATTGCGGCAGCCACCCGCGATCCACGGTTTCCACCGCTGCACCCGTCGGAAGTGGCCGANGCCCAGGTCGAAGTATCGGTCCTCAGCCCGCCTGAACCGGTTGAATCGCTCGAGCAGCTGGATCCAACACGCTACGGCGTGATCGTCGTGCGGCCGCGCGATGGCCGTCGNGGGTTGCTGCTCCCGGGCATTCCATCGATTACCACAGCGGCCGACCAGGTGATGCTGGCACGGCGTAAGGCCGGCATCGGTGACCACGAACCGGTCACCCTCTACCGCTTCCGCACCGACAAGTACACCTGAGGCATGGTTGACGGCTGATGGCAATGTTACGCCAGAACCTGGCGACCAATGAGTGGGTCATCATCGCGACCGAACGCACAGCGGCCCGAGCAGTTCATCAGCACCGCACGCCCGCTGACCGAGGAGCCGCNCCCCTTGACCCGCGCTGCCCTTTCTGCCCAGGTAACGAAGAGGCCGAATTCGAGGTGTGGCGCGAGCCGGCGACGGGACCGTGGCAGTTGCGACTACTGCGCAATCGTTACCCCGCCGTATCCCCGCAGGGCGATGCACAGCGCGAGTCTCAGGGCGTGTACCGCAGCATCACCGCGGTGGGTTATCATGAGGTGATCGTCGAATCGCCCCTGCACAACACCACCGCGGCGCTGCAACCGGTCGACGAGGTGGCACAGACGCTGCTGGCGATGTGGCGCCGCGGGCACGAGATCAGCCAGGATNNGCGCATCGAGCAAGTGCTCTACTTCAAGAACCACGGTCCGGCGGCCGGCGCNGCGATCATCCACCCCCACACCCAGATCATCGGCCTGCCGATCGTACCCCAGCACACGCGNGGGCGCATGGCAGAGGCCCAACGCTACCACGATGAGTTCGGTCGCTGCGTGTTTTGCAGTATGCTGGCCGAGGAACTNGCGGGATCAGGTCGCGTCGTTGCCGAAAACGAGCAGGCGGTCGCCTTTGTACCTTACGCGGCTTCGACGCCCTTTCACACCTGGATTCTACCGCGGCAGCATAACCCGACCTTTCTCGACGCGTCCAGCGCAACGATCCAAGGCGTGGGTACGCTGCTGCATATCGTGCTGCGGAAGCTGTACTACGGGCTACGCGACCCCGATTACAACTACATGATCCGTAACACGCCGCTCAAGGAACCATGGCACGACTATATGCACTGGTACCTCACCATCGTGCCGCGTTTGAGTCGCAGCGCCGGCTTNCGGCTCGGTTCGGGGATGCGCATCAACGTCATGCTACCGGAGTTGTGCGCGAGTTTCTGAGGAACACACCTATCGATCTCTAGGCTCAAGTTCTGGAGAAGGCGGGAGATTGGCAGGCGTTAATGTCGACCGAGGGTTGAAGCTAATCCACAACGTCCAGCTGACCACGCTTGAGCGTCATAGCCTTTTCGGACTGACTGCGCAGAATATCGGCTATCTCGGCTGGATCGGCTTTCACCCTCTTCAGATGTTCATTTTGCAGGAGTATGATCTGGTAGTTGGTTTCGCGCATGACCTGCGCCACGAAATCTCTTGCTTTCGGCCCAATCGTCCCGGTGGTCACAATCATGATTGCGTTGCTCTTGATGATTGTCGCCAACCCGATCTCCTTGGCGATATCCTCCAAAGCTACCTTGGGTGAGTTCTTACACTGAATCTGCCAACGGCTAAAGAGCAGATTGGCACCCTCCATGATTACATCGGTTTCTGCCCCGCCGGTCTCTGCGCTTCGTAGACGCCATTTCACAAACTGAAGTCCGATGAGCCTGCTGATATAGAAGGCTAACGCCTCAAGAGCTTCACCTTTTACGTGCGTGGATGGGGCTTCGAGCCTTGTCAGAATATCCGATAGAGACATTCTGATCAGTTTCCTATATTGATTTCCTGCAGAAACCTCGATTGCGCGAAATATCGGTTCAAGAAACTCGTTACGGAGCTTTGCTGTTGGCCTTACCAGATACGGCTTTGCGCCCTGTCCACCGGTTGTCTTCTCGCATGTGATGAGGCCGGCATCCTGCAGTGCAAATAGCGTGGATTGCGGCAGTCCTCCCTCCGGAAACTCAACGCCATACAGTGCCGACGCGTACGAGGCGACTTTGTTTGACTGGGCCACCTCCAGGTCAAGTCGGGCGAAAGCCATAGCGAACGCCCTCTGTTCGGAAGTGAGTTGAGCGTATGACTCAAGCTCCGCACTATCCACCTCGCCCAGAAGGTGCTTCAGTCTTGACGTGTTGATCTGCCACCTACCATGGTCTACCACACCGGCCAACTCAAGCCACTGCCGCATACCGTTAAGGTGGGTTCCGTTGGGAGGAATATAGAAGCCACGATGAGCCAGCTCCTTGGCAATAGTTCTTTTGGTCAGTTTCGTCTCGCCTTGCGCAAGATCCTGAATACACTGAACCAAGTCCAGCCCGTGCAGGTTCAGAAGGATGTGCCTGCCAAACTCCTGATATATCAGGACAAAGTCCTCCCTCTGCGTGAGTTGCCGCTCTTCGCCAAACGTGGTAAGGGCGGCGTAGGAGGTGTTGTCTTTAGGCTTGTCAAGCAGTTGGTATTCAGACAACGCGTAAATGGTGTTATCTGCAATATCGGGATCCGGNNCCTTGGCAAAGAACCGTCCCGCTATGGCCGCTTTGACCCTTCCGCGATCAGGCTGGTTCTGTCGCACCAAGACAAGAAGATCCGGCAGCGGAGTCTGTGTGGGCGAAAATTGGGATGAATTGGGAAAAGAGCTTTTCATGTACGTTCTTCACATGCGGCATCGCCGACTTCGTCATTGGGCATTACGACCGTATCGAAATCATGGTTCATAGGTGTCGGCCTGATGGACCTTTGCCTGCCTCCATCAGGCGAGAGCGGCGAATTGTCATTGACTGCCCACAAACAGGCGGGATGGTTGATTTTATAGAACAGATTGGAGAGCTGATGCGATTCACGCATGGCTTCCTTGTCGAATCGTCCAAGTGCGCCGAGATTGTACTCGTGTTCCATTTCACAGCAAATCCATTTACGCCTCAACCGTTCACACACAGCCCCAACGACGCTTGATCCTGCCCACGGATCCAGAACAAGGTCGTGTTCATCCGTGAGCATCCTGATGAAAAACTCCGGCAGGGTCGATGGAAACCGGGCCGGGTGAACCACCAGGTTGTTTGCCCGACAATAACGGATATAGTAGGAATTGGACTCGGTGTTGGGGATAGCTAGAAGGTTAGGTGGAATAGCAGCCTTGTTGTCGATCGCGAACTTCTCACTGATGTCATGGCCGGAAGGCCTCAGCTTTGCGTCATACCCATTCTCAAGCAAGACTCGCATCGATGGACTGTACGGTACCAGAATCCTTCGATTACTGGCCTTAGGCCAGGNGGTTTTAGAGAGCCAGTAGACGCTGTTTACGGCATCTTTCACTCTGATTCGCCGTACGTTGACCCATTCGGCAGGGGTCGGCAGTTTGCTGGGNNCCCACCAATAGAACTCCTGTGCCAGGTGGAAGCCTACCTTCCGGCAAAGCATGATCAGCAGCTCAAAGTGATACAACGAACGCGTGGGTTGTTCGGGTATCCATGAACCACCAATGTCGATCACCACCGAACCTGATGGCTTCAGGATGCGGTAGAACTCTCTCCCAAAGTCCTCAAACCATGCGACATACTCGTGTTCTGCCACATTGCCATAGTCCTTCTTGCGGAGAAGCGCAAAGGGTGGGCTGGTGACAACGAGGTCGATTGAGTCATTCGCAATACGCTCTCGCATGTACACGAGAGAGTCGCATTCTTGGATACTTCCAAGTTCGGTCTTGAATACTTCGGACATAGGGCTAAGCGACTTTCTCTGTTGACGGTTCAAGCTGCAACAGAATCATGAAGAATGTTGGATTTAGGGTTCGTCAAAGAGTAGGTTCCCGTGTTTAGTCGCGAAAACACTGGAAGAGACCGGGTGAAAGCGGGAAGTTGTTTCTTGACGGCTCTTAACTGGTGATCGTTGCACCTGACAGGCTAAATCATACCACCATAAGACGAAAGGTTCAAATTAGATTGGTTTCCTAGATCATCCGTGCTACTTCACTCAAGTTCTGTGGCCGTCGAGGTACTGCTCGAGGTCCGCGGCCCAGGGGGCGGCGGTTCGGCCGGCTCGGTCAGCGGTGCGGGCCGTGCGTGCTCCCCGACCGGGCAAACTGGTAGGCGGCTGGTGGCAGATCGGCCTGCAAGAGTTCGACGGCGTGGGGCAGGGCGGGCAGGATCGTCTCCAGGTTCTCGCGTACGCCTTTGGGGCTGCCGGGCAGGTTGACGATCAGGGTGCGACCGCGAATCCCGGCCACGCTGCGGCTCAACAGGGCGTGCGGTGTCACCGTCAGGCTGGCGGCGCGCATCGCTTCGGCAAAACCGGGTGCATCCCGCTCAATGACNNGGCGTGTCGCTTCCGGCGTGACGTCACGGGNGGCAAAACCGGTGCCGCCGGTCGTCAGGATCAGGTCGATGTCGGCCTCATCGGCCCAGCGCCGCAGTATTTCTTCGATCACGTGGCGCTCGTCTGGCACAATCGACGTCACCACGACCATCGCCCGCAGGTGCTCGCGCAGCAGCGCTTCCAGCAGCGGGCCGCTCGCATCCTCGGTTTCACCGCGGGCCGCGCGGTCGCTCACCGTCAATACCCCTGCCCGAATCAGCATCGTTTCCCCTTCCATGTTGCACAGTTACGCAGTTACGCGATCACGCGCTTACGCGGTAAGCGTCTGTTCCAGTTCCGCCAGCACGCCGTCGTCCGTTTCGGTCGTCCGCGCCAGCTCCAGCCCATGGTGGGCCGACCGGCTGTCGATGCGCCCCAATGCCCAGGCCGCGTGCGCCCGGACGANGGGTGCATCATCGTGCAGGCAGCGTAGCAGGGCTGGCACAGCCTGCGGATCGGCCCAGTTGCCGGCCGCCACGCAGGCGTTGCGCACCAGTTGCACGCGGCCCGCCCGTTTCACCGGGCTGCCGCGGAAACGGTGACGAAACGCCGCGTCATCGAGGGTCAGCAGGTCGAGCAGGGGNNCAGCGCAGCGCGTCAGGTCGGGCTGAAACCACGCTACGGCCCGTTGGCTGTCGACCTGTGCATGGCGCCCGTTCCAAGGGCACACGTCCTGGCAGATATCGCACCCGAACACCCAGTTGCCCAGCGCCGGCCGCAGCTCGTGCGGGATGCTACCGCGCTCGATCGTCAGGTAAGAGATGCAGCGGCGTGCGTCCAGCACGTAGGGGCCGGTAAACGCCTGGGTTGGGCAGGCCACCAGGCAGCGNNTGCAGCCACCGCAGCCACCGGCCTCACCTGTGGCAACCCGCCAGATCGGGCCACGCGACGCACGATGGGTTCCCACCGGCGCCAGCTGGTCGCTGCCCGCGACATCCTCCAACAGCGGCAGCGGCGTGGCGCCGGTCGACGCCGTTGCCGGTGGGTCGTAGTCGAGTTCTTCGGGTACCAACAGCGTGGCCAGGAAGAGCCACGATCCACCGCGGGNGTGGATCAGGCAGGTGTTTTTGCCGATGAAACCGAGGCCAGCCGTTTCGGCCCNAGGCGCGCCCAGTACCGGCGCCGAGTCGACACTGACCCGTCCCCGAGTGGCGCGCCGGTTTGGGCGCAGCCAGCCATCAAGCGCGTACAACTGCGGCTTGAGGATATCGTGGTAGTCGAAGCCCCAGGCATAACTGGCAAAGCGCCCGTACGCCGGGTCGCGCAGCTGCGACGGCGGTGTAGTCAACGCGTAACTAACGCCCAGGACGATCACCGAGCGCGCCTCGGGCAGGCGGCGCTGCACGTCGACGCGCTGCTCCACCGCGTCGGCCCGTGCCAGGTAACCCATCTCCCCGTGATAGCCGTGCCCCAACCAGCGGAGGTAAGCATCGCCCCGGCGGGTCGGCCCGGCCGGGGCAATGCCTACCAGAGTAAAACCCATAGCCTTCGCCGTGGATCGCAGTTGCCCGGTCAGGCTCATCGTCGCGTGCCTCACGGTGTGGTGTGCCGTGGCCGGGGCACGAAAGCCACGGTCGCGGGTCGGGCATGCGCTGCGCGTCTCCGTGCCGTGGATGCGGACTCCACGGCTGCGAACCTGGCATTCCAGCGTAAACGGGAACCAACCGTTCAGTTGGGCCGTTACACCCCACGCGGTCTTGTCGCGACTGGGCCGGCCAACGAACCACCGATTGGGGAAATCATTCATGTCACGACGTTTCACACTGCTGTCCGCCAGCTTACTGGTGCTGCTCACCACGATGGCCTGTCAGGTAGGAGGGTTGTTCGGCCCGCCATCCACGACCACCCCGCCGCCGCCGACGCCCACGATCGCGCCGCCGCCCACGATCGCTCTACTGCCGGTGGTGACGCCGCAGAACAGCCCGGCCGTACCAACCGACGATGCCCTGGCCATTGTCGTACACGAGGACGACATCGAAGCCCTGGTCGCGCAGCCGGCCGCTGCCCAGCAGTTCACCGTCGACAATCTGGCGGTGACTTTCGACGACGGCGTAATCGGGCCACGGCCGATCGCCTGGTCTATGGCCCGCTGGTCGTCGACAACCTCACCCTTGAAGGCACCGTGACCGCAGTGGATGGACGGCCGCGTCTGGAAGTCACGCATACGGCCCAACAACCTGGTCACGGCCGCCATTCCCGGGATTCTTACTCGCCTGCTCGAATCGCGCACCACCGGCTACTACGTCGAAGACGTCCAGATCGACAACGGCGCCATGACCATCCGCGTCCGGCCATGATCCCCCAATCTACAGCGGGGCAAAGCGCGCCGAGAAGTGGCGCAGCACCGGCGGCTGCCAGGTGATGCGGTAACNCCGCAGCGTCTCCTTCAGTCCAGCCACGTAGGTGATGACTTCGGCCACGTAGTCGACGTGGCTCTGCGTATAGACGCNGCGCGNGAAGGCCAGGCGCACCAGCCNGAGCGCGGCCGGCTCTTCTCTCCCATCGGCCAGTTCACGCCCGAACATGACGCTGCCGATCTCGACCGAGCGGATTCCGCCCTCCTGGTACAGCGCCACGGCCAGGGCTTGGGCCGGGTAGTGCGCGGGGATGTGCGGCAGCAGGCTGGCGGCATCGATATACAGCGCGTGGCCGCCCGTCGGTTTGACGTAGGGCACACCGGCAGCGTCCAGTTTTTCACCCAGATAGGCGATGGAGCGGGCACGGTAACGCAGGTAGTCCTCGTGCAGCACCTCGTTCAGGCCCACTGCGATCGCCTCCAGGTCATAACCGGCCAGGCCGCCGTACGTGGGGTAACCTTCGGTCAGAATCAGCGTATTTTTGCAGCGCTGGGCGAGGTCGTCGTCGTTGAGCGCCAGGAAGCCGCCGATGTTGGCCAGGCCATCCTNTTTGGCGCTCATCGTGCAGCCATCCGCGTAACTGAAGATCTCCTGTGCAATTTCAAGGATCGACTTACCGGCGTAGCCCGGTTCGCGCCTTGATGAAAAAGCATTTTCGGCAAACCGGCAGGCATCGAGAAACAGCGGCACGCCGTAGGCGTGGCACAGTGCGCTGACGGCGCGCAGGTTGGCCATGCTGACCGGCTGACCGCCGCCCGAGTTGTTGGTGATGGTCAGCATCACTACCGGCACGGTGCCGGGCGGCGCCCCTTCCAGCGTACGCTGCAAGGCGTCGACGTCCATGTTCCCTTTGAACGGCGCCACCAGGGCCGGCTGCCGTGCCTCGGCACACGGTAGATCCAAGGCCTGGGCGCCACGGTATTCGACGTTGGCCCGGGTCGTGTCGAAATGGGTGTTGTTCGGCACCACATTACCCGGTTCGCACACGTTACCGAAGAGGATTCGTTCGGCCGCCCGCCCCTGATGGGTCGGGATGACGTGCCGGAAGCCGGTAATCCGGCGCACGGCTTCCTCGAAGCGGAAGAAGGAGCGCGCACCGGCGTAACTCCNGTCACCCTGCATCATGCCGGCCCACTGCGCGGATGACATCGCGCCGGTGCCTGAATCGGTCAGCAGGTCGATCAGCACATCCTCAGCCCGCAGCAGAAAGAGGTTGTAGCCGGCGTCGGACAGGGCCAGGCNGCGCTGCTCGTGGGTGGTGAATTGAATCGGTTCGACCGTTTTGATACGGAAGGGTTCGATGATCGTTTGAAAATGTGGGTGCACAGTGCCTCCAGGCCCTAACCATCGAAGCGGTGAATGAAATCTTCAGCCGCATCGACCAATTCGCTGTTGCCGATGAACAGCGGCGTCCGTTGGTGCAGTTTGTTCGGTTCGATATCGAGAATACGTCGATGACCGTCGGATGCACGGCCGCCCGCTTGTTCGACAATGAAGGCCAGGGGTGCACATTCGTACAGCAGGCGCAGTTTGCCGCCCGGCTTCTTGGGGTCCTTGGTATCGGCTGGGTAGTAGAAAATGCCACCCTGTAGCAGGTTGCGGTGGAAATCGGCAACCATGGAGCCGATGTAGCGGGCCGACAACCNCTGGTAGCCCTCATCCATACCCTGTACGTAGTTCGTAAACCGCTGTACACCGGTCGACCAGTAGCGCTGGTTGCTCTGGTTCACGCTGTAATACTTGGGTTNTTTGGGCAGGCGAATGTTGGGGTGCGAGAGCAGGAACTCGCCGATGCTTGGGTCAAGGGTAAATCCATGCACGCCCTGGCCGGTGGTGTAGACCATCATCGTGCTGGAACCATAGATGATGTAACCGGCCGCGGCCAGGTCGCGCCCCGGCTGCAACACATCCTCCAGGGTGCCGGGAGTACCTTCGGGCGAACGCCGGCGAAAGATGCCAAAGATCGTACCCACACTGACATTGACGTCGATATTCGACGATCCATCGAGTGGGTCGAAGAGCAGAACGTACTTTCCCTTGGGGAAACGATCGGGAATTGGGATGATTTCTGGTTCTTCCTCGGAAGCCATAACCGCCAGACGGCCCGTGTGGTCGGTCAGGCGGTAGATGGTGCGCTGGGCGATCACATCCAGCTTCTGCTGCTCTTCACCCTGCACGTTTTCCGAGCCGGCCGCGCCAAGAATTTNCGCTGGCCCGGCACGCGTCGTCTGGCTGGCGATGACCTTACCGGCCAGCGCCATGTCGTACAAAATACCGGTCAACACACCGGTTGCTTCGGGGTGGAACTGCTGCTCCTCCAGGACGTAGCGTTCAATCGTCTTGATGATCATCGTTGATCAAGCCTCCTACAAAACCATATTTGTGGTGTGAGACATGCCGGCAATGGCCAGCAGGTCGCTGAGCACGGCAAAGCCAGTTTCGAGCCGACCCGCGCCGGGGCCGATCAGCGTCACGGGCCNCAGAAGGTCCGTGGTGTAGGTCACCGCGTTGGTCACGCCGCCCACACTGGCCAGGGNGTGGGTCAGGGGCAAGGCCTGCGGCTGTACGCGGGCGCTGATGGCGCCGTCGGCGGTCAGGCTGACCTGCCCGAGCAGTTTCCAGCGCTCACCNNGCGCCTGCGCGGCCGCGATATCGGCGGGAGTCAGTGCGCTGATGCCCTGCCGTGGCACGGCCGTCACGGCCAGGTTGGCGTCCAACAGTACGTTGGCCAGGATGACGACCTTGGCCAGGGTGTCGAACCCTTCGACATCGGCCGTGGGGTCGGCCTCGGCATAACCGAGGCGCTGAGCTTCGGCCAGGGCCGCCGCATAGGAGTCGCCGGCCTCCATCCGGGTCAGGATGTAGTTGGTCGTGCCGTTGAGAATGCCCTGGACCTCGGTGATGCGGCAGCCGGCAAGGGCCTGGTGAGCCAGGCGAATGGCTGGCGTGCCGCTCATGACCGTACCTTCGAAGAGAAACTGGCGTCCAGCCGCCGCGGCGGCGTCGTGCAGCTGGCGGTAGGCCAGGGCAACCGGCCNCTTGTTGGTGAGCACCGCATGTTTACCGCTGGCAAACGCCGCCAGACAGTGATCGATGGCCGGCTGTCCGGTCTTGACGTCGGTCCAGCTCACTTCGACCACCGTGTCAGCGCGGGCATGGCGGATGGTATGCATACTGTCCCACCCNNGGTGACCACGTCCTTGCCCGGTGGATAATCGGACAGGGCCGGCNNCAGTGCGCGCCAGTTGCAACAGGCGTTGCCCGTCCAAGCCATCGGGNNCGTACACGCTGCCCTTGAGCAGGTCGCTCACCGCGACAATCACAAAACGCACGCCGAAGCGCGTACTGAGTTCCGAGGCTCGCGTGAGCAAGATTTCCACCAGCCNCTGGCCCACAGTGCCAAATCCAATCAACACGATACGCTGTTCGATCATTCGTAACGACCCCTCTCTACTGATCACCGGGCGGCAACACAGCGGCCCATACTTACGCCGGCACTGGTTCTGGCTGCAGGAATACGATGACGGTAGCCTCGCCATAGCCCAGGTGGGTCTCGTGACGCAGGCCAATTTTCTGCAGCAGGTGAAACATGTGGATATTATTGGGCTGAATGTAACCGCGCAGGCGGGCGAAACCGGCGCTGTGCAGCTTCGACCAGGCAGCGCAGCATGTGCATACCCAACCCCTGATTCTGGAAATCATCACGCACGACTACCGCGGCTTCCGCTTCTTCTTCGCCCGGTGCGCGGTGCGCACGTGCCACGGCCACAAAGACTCACGCCCGGCATCGTCCGTCGCCGTCGCCACCAGGGCAATACGATCGACCTGGTCGACGTCCAGGAGCTGCGTCAGCAAACGCTGCACCTGTTCGCTGTCGGCCATGCTGAGCAGTGTATGGAAGCGCTGATAGCGCATCGGGCGAGAGACGCTCGCCAAAATCAAGCAGCTGCGCACGGTCAGTTGGTTGCAGCTGACGGATGGTGATAAGTGTACCGGCGGTGGTCGTGAAAGTCTCCATAGTGACCCTCCTCGTGTTCGATCCCCAACCCGTCGATCACTTGCATCATACAACAAAACGAACGATCGTGCAATGTCGTGTACGGCCAGATTCGGTCGTACATCCGACGCCGACGTCAAACCGTCCGTCCGAGTCGCCATTCTCCACCAATATATAACGAATCTTAAGCACAGAATCTTGACATTTTTTGTGAGCCATGGTAAAATAGACCAGCAATGCAAAACAGCCAAAGTCTGGCGTGCGTGAAGCCGGCATGGCCGCCAGGCTTAACCCCGGTGTCGGCGTTGGTTGTTCCTGCCATGCATCCAGCAGCACACCACTCTGCCCATCCAATCGATATCTTGGGGCCGGGCTTGCGGCATTGAATATGGTTGATCCGACACTGCCCGATACCGTAGGAGCTGAGGTCAGGAATGACATTTGATGACACAATCGACCCGGATGTCCCTGAAACTACCGCTGGCGGCTCACTGCCAGCACCGGAAGTCATGACGTCCCTGGTGACGCCCAATGATCAGGCTGTGCTCGCCGCTGGGGATATACCAGCCGCAGTTGACCAGACCGCGGTGGCCGCGCCTCCACTTCTCACAACGGTGCGCCGGCCGAACCCTCAGGGCCGTCACACACTGGGACCTGGCCCAACTCACCATCGAAGACATCGATCTCAGCGCCGGCATCGCCGTTGCCCTGGCGTCCCCTGCCCTGACCCCCAGAGACTCGACCGGCGACAAACCGACCGCTGGTTCGGCCGCCCTGAACGATGATTGGAATCGAGCCAGGCACTGCTGGAATCGCAGGAAATCCTGGAAACCCGTGTCACCGGGTACAATCAGGGCGGTCTGACGGTGGCTTTTGGGCGGCTGCGTGGTTTTGTACCCAACTCGCACCTGAGCATGGTGCCCCGCAACGCGACGGCCGAACAGCAGCAGCAGATACTCAGCGGGCCGTCAACAAGACCATCCCGGTACGCGCCCTCGAGGTGCAGCGCAAACGGCGCCGGCTCCTGCTCTCCGAACGTTTGGCCGAACGCGGCTGGCGAGAACAACAGCGCCACGACCTCATCAGCCACTTGCAGGTCGGGGACCGGATTGCCGGACGCGTGCGCAGCATTACCAACTTCGGCGTTTTCATTGACCTTGGCGGCGCCGATGGGTTGATCCACCTCAGCGAGCTGAGCTGGCATCGGGTCAAGCGGCCCCAGGAAGTGGTTGCGGTCGGTGAGGAAATCCTGGTCGAAGTCATTCGCGCGAACCGGAACGCGGCCGAATTGCTTTGAGCCGCAAACGGGCATTGGCCAATCCGTGGGATCAGATCGAACAACACTACTGGCCGGGGCAGCTGGTCACCGTCCAGATCACGAACATGGTGAGCTTCGGCGCCTTTGCGCAGATCGAACCGGGGGTCGAGGGTCTCATTCACATTTCCGAATTGAGCGATGACTACATCGATCACCCGCGGCAGGTCGTGCAGCGTGGGCAAGAATACACGGCCCGCGTCCTTGAAATCGACCATGAACACGGACGAATTTCGTTGAGTCTCAAACAGGCGCCGCAATGGTTGGTAGCGCCCACGAGCGAACCGGCCAGCACCGACCGCCGGGACATCGACTCAGAGAACGAACCTTCGTCCATCGCAGACATCCCCACACCATCGCCCGCAGCAGAGGGCCAAACGCTGTAACGTCATGGATGCCAGGTCGTCGTACCCAGTGGATTGACAGGGGAGCCTCATGGCAAAACAAGCACCGGATGGTCGCAAACCCATCCATCGGCGCCGGCGGCGCAAGCCGACACCGCCACCCGATACGATCATCGAACCAGAAGCAACGGCCGACAAACCACCGGAAGCCGTCACGGCCCTGAACCACCCATGTTTGTGTACACGTATACCGTCTGGACTCGTTTCCCGGCCGTGACAACTAGACTCATATTCTGGCGAAACCGAGGGTCACTCAAGCGTTAGATCGACTCGCAAACCTAAATCCCGGCAGAATATGGTTTCATACGTTGTGAGGGTATCGCATGAACAACCGTGAGAATCAGGTTGACGAAGCGCTTTCGGCATTGGTGCGCAGAGCCGGNCGACAGGGTTTTTTGTTGCACGACGATATTCTCCGTGCTCTGCCCGCGGTCGAACACAACATCGGCCGTCTGGAAGCATTGTACACTGCTTTGGAAGAAGAGAACCTGCCAGTCTACCCGACCGAAGACGACATGTTGGAAGCGCTCGAACGGGTGGCCGAACGCAACGGCAAAAACGACGGGCACGATGAGTCACACCCTCTGCTCGCCGCCCTGGGTGACATCACCGATCTCTATTTCCGTGAAATGAGTCAGGAACCGCTCCTTTCGCCGGACGAAGAGTTGAGGCTGGCGCGNCGNATGGAAGCCGGTCGCCTGGCCGCACAACGTTTGCAGCGCACCACACGCGCCAACCCCGCCCGTGTCAACCTGCTGCGCCGGCGGGTCGAAGANGGACAGAAGGCACGGGCCCACCTGATTCGGGCCAACACTCGCCTGGTCATCAGCATTGCCAAACGTTATGTTGGCCAGGGCGTCCCGTTTCTGGACTTGATCCAGGAAGGGAACATGGGGTTGATGNNCGCGGTCGATAAGTTCGATCACCACCGGGGTTACAAGTTCAGCACCTACGCCACCTGGTGGATCCGCCAGGCGATCAGCCGTGCGGTGGCGGATCAGGGGCGTACGATCCGCCTGCCGGTTCACATGGGCGACAAAATCCGCGAGCTGTACCGGGCATCGCAGACGATGGAGCAAGAGCTGGGCCGCAGCGGTACACCGGAAGAACTGGCCGTCATGCTGCGCACTACACCGGACCGCGTGNNCTGGATGATGCGCATCGCGNNCCACCCGGCCTCGTTGGAGCAGCCGATCGGTGAGGACGAAGAGCGGGAACTCGGCGCCTTGATCGAAGACCCGGACCTGGCCGCGCCACCCGAAGTCGCGTCCACTACCCTGCTGCGTGAGCGTTTGGAACAGGTGCTGACAACCCTCACCCCGCGTGAGGCGCGTNNGCTGGCCTTGCGCTACGGTCTGCAAAACGGTCACACCTATACCCTGGAGGAGGTCGGTCAGAAGTTCGGCCTGACCCGTGAGCGGATTCGGCAGATCGAAGCGCAGGCGCTGAATCGGCTGCGCCACCCTGCNCGCAGCCGCATCCTGCGCGATTATCTGGACTGAGGCGCGATGGTTTTTGGCAAAGCATGGGGTCTGTGCTAAACTAAGCGCTACCGGATGCCCCCGTAGCTCAGAGGATAGAGCAGCGGCCTCCGGAGCCGTGTGCGGGCGTTCGAGTCGCCCCGGGGTACTGACCAAAGATGCAAAAAGCTGCCTGCGAATCCGCAGGCAGCTTTTTCGGGACCGCGTTCAGCCCGTACTGGGGGCCGAGTGCAACAACCGTGGCCGGTAGGTGAAACGCGCCAGAATGATGCCAAACTCGTACAGCAGCAGCAGTGGAAGCATGACCACGAGCATATTGAACGGGTCAGGCGTTGGCGTGATCAGCGCGGCCAGCAGCGCGATGACCACAATCGCGTAACGTCGCTGTTTGGTCAGCATCTGCGGTGACAACACCCCCACATACGCCAGGAACGCCACCACCAGCGGCATCTCGAAACTCAGGCCGATCCACAGTACAAAGTTGAAGACGAAGCTGATGTAGTAATCGATCGAGTACTGCGGCTCGATCAGATCGCTCAAGAACGAACTCAGGTACGCCACCGAAAATGGCAGCATGATAAACGCCGAAAACGCGACGCCCAGCGCAAACAGACCGGTCGCGGCCGGCACCACGACCGCCAGGCNCCGTTTCTCCTTGTGGGTCAATCCGGGAATGATAAACGCGAAAATCTGGTACAGAATCACCGGCATCGCCAACACCAGGCCCAAAATCAGTGCGACCTTGAAGAAGACGATGATGTTTTCGGTCGGTCGCAGTGACTGTGGACGTGCATCGCCCATGGGGGCAATCAACAGTTCGAGAAAGGGACGGGCAAATACGAGGCCCAACAGCGTACCCGCGATCACTGCGGCCACCACCTTGATGAGCCGTCCGCGCAATTCGATCAGATGCCCCGTGATTGGCATCACCCGTCCCCGACTATCACCCTGCGTCATTCGCTGACTCCTCCGTAGTTGGCACATCGGGCGGGGCGATGGTGTGCGACTCGGCAAGCGTCTGATCATCGGCCGCCGGCTCACCGGTGCTCGCGGCCACAGCCCGATCGAGGGTTGCGGGCGGTGCGGCGCTCTGGGTTGTCGGCACACCAATTGCTGGCGGCGCGCTGTGCAGCGTCTGCTTCATTTCGCGCTGCACCTCTTCCACCGGCTCGATCGCACGGTTGATCTCCGCGCGGAACGGTTCGATCATTTGCTGGAACTGGTAAACGGCCTTGCCCAGGGCACGCGCCATCTCCGGGAGTTTTTCCGGCCCAAGGAAAATCAGTGCGACGGCCAGTACAACCAGCAACTCCAACGGGCCAATGCCAAAAATATTCATAGCGATGCTTCCGGCTCGATAAGAAGAATCTGAATCGCGCCGGCCCCGTACACACCGGCGACCGGTATCGATGCGACGTCCTGCGTCGCCGAGAGTCCACTGACCAGCGAGAGGTCGGTTTGAAAGGTGTCGAGTAGCCGTCCCGTGCTTCGCAGATCGTCCAACCAGGCGCGGCGATACAAACAGATGCGCGCGGGAGCAGGACCAGTGTTCGTGGTGGCCAGACGTAAGCCAGGGCACTGCGTCGTACAGGAAATTGCAGCACGACGGCGCCGGAGTCAGCCCAGGCTGCGATAGCCACCAATAACCCCATACCCACCGGCTTGGGCTGCGCGATCGTCTGGTCGATGCGCAGTGGGTCGCGGTCCAGGGCGACTACCTCGATTCCAATCATACCCATGGCGTCGAGTAAACCCGGCACCGCGACATCGACCAACGGTGACGCGTAGACCCGATCGATGGCTGCCTGGCGCAACGTGGCCAGAACGGCCAGGCGGCTGGCGCCAACCCCAACTACCCGATCAGCGGTAAAACCGTTCGCCAGGGCAGATTGCAGGAACTGGGACGCCTGGTCGGCTGCATTGGGTAAGTCAAACGCCGGTGTGGCCGGCGGGAGCTGCACCTCAGGCTGTGGGGCGGCAGGTGTGCCAGGATTTGGGCGCGCGTCAGTCATCGGCCTGCCGGACCGCACGCTGCGCCCAGCGCAGGTGGAAAGGAGTATCGGGCAGCGGTGGGAGGTCACGGCTCGACGTCCAACGCAACAGCCAGGGGCCAGCCAGGGGCGCTGTGCGTGTGGACCNGGCCAACAGGCGACCGGCGGTCAGCCAGCGCGCCAGGGAGGCGCGACCCGCCGGGGTGTGAAACCGGCTGACGATCTGCCGTAGGCCTGGCGGCGGCGGCGCGCCCTGGAACACACGCGGCTGCCTGGCCTGCGCCAATAGCGTGGGCAGGTCGATATCGACCGGGCAGACCGCGGCATGCGCCGCACAGGGTGCTGGCCGCGACGGCATCGCGGTAAGCGGGGGCAGCAGCCAGGCCGCGATCACTGCCCCCACGGGGCCGGGATAACTCCAGGCGTACGGTTCACTGCCCACGCGTCGACTGATCGGGCAGGCCGTCTGGCAGGCCCCGCAGCGGATGCACGTCAACACCTCGCGTGCCGGGCTGGCGAGCAGCGTGCTGCGGCCATTGTCCAGCAGGATCAGGTGGAATTCGGTGTCGTCAGCGGGGTGGCTGCTGCCCGACAACAGATCGACGTGGGCCAGGTGCGTCTGGCCATACGCACTGCCCAGAACCGCACGCTGCAGTGTCAACCAATCGTCGACCGTCGGTACGACTTGTTCGATGCCCAGCAGTACAATCTGCACCGGCACATGCGCCATGGCCAGCCGGACATCGGCCTGTGCGTCCAATGTCACCAAGGTGCCCGTCTCGGCAATGGCGAAGTCAGCGCCGTGGATGCTGAGTCCACTATGCAGCACTGCCTGGCGGACGCGTGCGTACGACGTCGACAATGGCTGGTGCGTGCATAGGCACAGGCACCTGGGCTGATCCTGCACCGTTTTGACCACATCATCGATATGCCGGTTGGCTACACTGGCGAGGGGATGCGCTGGCCGGTGGCCCGCCAGGTCGGCCAGGTAGTCGCCCACGTTCGTGGGCTGCAGGCGGACGTTCACCCGGCGCAGGGCTGTGGCCAGGTCGATCTCAAGCACCAGTGGCGTTTGACTGTGGACCGCCTGCGTGACGCGGCGCGCCTGCGCGATCTCGGCGATGTACTGCGCCGCCGCGTGGCCGTCGCGTGCCCAGATGACCTTACCCCGCGCGGCAATCACCCCTTCGAGGGCTTCCAGGTGACCAGCCAGGTTGTCCAGCGTGCGCAGCCGGATGGCACGCGCCGCCGTTTGGACCGCGTNCCAGTNCGGCACTGGACCGCGTACGCCAGACGCGCCGCACAGCACGTCGCTGGTATGCAACAGCGCCGCCGTCTGCGCCGGCTGACGCAGTACCTGTCGCGACCGTTCGCGAAAAGTGATCGGTGTCCGCATGACTTTTTGCTCCGGCAGGAGTATACCACGCAGCCACGAATTGCACGAATCATACGAATTGCCCCTGCCATCTTCGTGAAGTTCGTGGCAGGAAAGCCCGTGCTTATTGTGCAAGGGCCAACCGGTATGGGCCTAACCGATCATACGCGGATCGTGGGCGGACGCTGGCAGGTCGGCGGTCGCTTGCCTGAGCGGCAAGATCGGGTTACCTAAAACAAGAACCGAGTTCTGCCCCACAGTGAGGTAGAACCCGGTTTCGTTTACCCTCAAGACGCTGCTGTCAGCCGCTCGCGGTGCTCACAGCCAGGGGCAGAACGTATGTTGGGAACAGTGCTAAACCGCGCTCAGCCCGATCAGCCACGATAGCCTTGGCCGTCGCCACCAGCGACTGCACGTGTTGGACAGGCGTGACCTTGTAGTCCTGCCTGAAGGGAAATACAAACACAAAGCGAGCGACCGCTCCGATATTGTCGGCTTCGACCAGCGCGTAGGCCACGTGCTCCGGGGCGCCCCAGAGGATGTGGTGCACTCGAATGCCAAGTTCTGCGGCCTTGGCTTCCAGCGTGTCCGCCGCTGCGATGAATTCGGCCATCGCGCCAGCGTCGTAAGCGGGGCAGTTGTCTTCGGTATGAGTCATCGTTATGTGAAATAGCATTGTCAAACTCTCCTTTGACTACCAGAATCGTACAACTCAGTCTGCAACACAGCAGCAACTTCGGAGAGCGTACCCCAAATAATGTCCCGGTGTGTAGTGCGGATTCCAATGTGTTTTCGCGCCAATCTCAACGTCCGACTTCCAGATTGGCCACTGGATGGGGCGGAGCACTCGCCGGTTTCTGATTACCGCGTGGCGTTGTGGCCAGAAGACGAAACCGGGCCGGCTCCGCAGAGGCCAACCCGGTTTCGTGTAGCTTGCCTGACAGGTCGTCGGCCCTGGCGACAAGCGATACAATTAGCATCCGTTGCTGTTGGCGGCGGCGGCCGTTACGGCCTGCCCGGCGCTTGCCCACGGTGCTGGGATGCAGGCCAGCGTCAGCGTGACATCTGCGTGTGACGGTGGGAATTGGTGGGACAGGGCAGAGCCGACGTGGCATCTCTGCGGGGATGGGGAATGTTGTTTCGTCTGGTGGCTTGTCTGACTGATAGCCGGACCTGCGGGCTACGGGCTGGCGGCTGCTCCCAGGAGGGTGGGGCGTGACGGTGAGCCGCCTTGTGGGAATGCCGGTCGTGTGCTATAATTCGGCCGGCTGACTAACGGACGCTGCACCCATGGCGTCTAAATACCTACAGGGCGGACCCTGTCCGCAGGAGCGCATACAATGCCGCAGTTTGGTGTCGGCGAACTACTGATCGTTCTGGTCATTGTGGTGATCTTCTTTGGCGTCGGCAAACTTCCTGAATTGGGTGGCGCGATTGGTAAGAGCCTGACCGAGTTCCGCAAGGCCTCACAGCCGAACCAACCCGACGCGCCCCGCCAGCCGGACGACGAGCCAAAGGACAAGAGCGAAGGTCGACGGCGACCCAACTCATCCCGCAAACGCAGGTGACCCGTAAACAGGATGAAAATCCTCACGTATAACATCCACCGGTGGAGCGGCCGCGACGGGCGCACGGACATCGAACGCCTGGCAGAGGTCATCCGGCAGAGCGACGCCGACGTGGTCTCACTGAACGAAGTCATTCACCCCGTCCGCCGGCGTGGGCAGATNCGGCTGCCGCTGCGCGACCTGGCAGACCTGGTTGGCATGGTGTGGGCCTTCGGCACCAGTGGGCGCCACATCGAAATCAACGACTTCCGCGGTACCCTGGGCAATGCCATCCTGAGTCGGTTGAACGTCGTCGATGTGGCCAACCACATGTACCCACGACTGCCCGGTACCCAGCAGCGTGCCTTCCTGGTGGCGCACCTCGACGTGGCCGGCCTGGAACACCCCTTGACGTTCTGCTCGACGCATTTGGATCATGCGCTGGAACCGATCCGGTTACTGCAGATTCGTAGTGTGTTGACACGCACGCGACCTGGCNNGTACCCACACCTGATCGTGGGCGATTTCAACACCCACACGCCCTTGCAGCGGCGCTGGGTGCCAAACACCATCGGCCAACTGCGTAATGCCGGTTATGTCGACGTGTTCGAGGCTGTAGGGCGCGGCAGTGGGGCCACTTTCCCCGCACCGTTTCCGATCTTTCGCATCGACTACGCCTTCGTGCCGTCACGCTGGGCGGGGCGCCTGATGCATGCCGAAGTAATCNNAACACACCCTCACCCGCCTGGCATCGACCACCTACCCCTGCTTCTGGAATGGGACTCGCGCCGTGTTACGTACACTAACTTACAATATCCACCGCTGGCGCGGCCATGACGGANNCAAATCGACGTTGCGCACGGCGCATATCATCCAGAGCAGTACGGCCGACATCGTCACCCTGAACGAGGTGCTGCACCCGCTCGACATGCCAGGTCACACCCTGACGGCACTGCCCCTGCTGGCCGCCCAGTTGGATATGAACTTCATCTTCACCCCCACCATCCACCCTGGCCCATTCGACCAGCCCAGTACGGCGTACGGCAACGCCCTCTTAACCCGTCTGCCGATTCTGGCCTACGCCAACCACCGCCTGACCACCCCGCCGGCGCACGAGCCGCGTGGCCTGTTCNNTGAAGCCCGCTTACTCCTGCCCGACGGGCAGGTGCTGACCGTATACGGCACACACCTCGATCACAAACGTGAGACGGTGCGCGCCGGCCAGGTGCAGGCGCTCTTACAGTGGACCGTACGTGACCGCGGCCGCGCCCATCTCCTCATGGGGGACTTCAACTCGGTGGCGCCGGCCGACTTCGACGGTAACCCAGCCGGACTGGCGCAGTTGGCGAACCACCCCGCCATGGCCCGCCTGGTCGATGAGGGCCTGCAGGTGCTGCCGCGGCTCCTCAAAGCCGGGTACACCGACTGTTTTGCCCAGGCCGGCGTCGGCGCGGCGCCCACGTTCGCCACCGATGACGAAAGGGCGCGCATCGACTACTGCTTCGCCGCCGGCCCACTGGCGCATGCGCTCGTCGCCTGTCAGCGCATCGGTGATGCGTCCGCGGCGCTTGGCGCCCTGGTTCGTGCGGCCTCGGATCATTTCCCACTGCTCACCACGTTCGCCTGGCCGGCGTGATTCTGGCCCCTCGCGCAAGGGCACATCGGCAGGGGTGCACACGCGACGCGGCAGATACGATCTGAGTCGTGGGGAAGCTGCCCTTCGACAGGCTCAGGACGACCGGGTAGGTCAGGTCGGGGATCCCGCCCTTCGACAGGCTCAGGGCGAACGGTTGAAGGCGAGTTAACCCCAGCCTGAATTGCACGTTCGTGCGGCCGTCGACGATCACCAAGGCAGAGGAGATTGACTGTGCCCGTTCAGACCAGTGCAACCACGGCCACCCACCACGTAGCGGTCCCGGATCGGCTTTACGCGGGCTACATTTTTGACCTCGACGGCACCATCTACCTGGGCAACACCCTGCTGCCCGGCGTCAGCCGCCTGATCACTGCCCTCCGTCAACTGGGCAAACGCGTGGTTTTCCTGTCCAACAACCCCACGCGTGACGTCGCGATGCATGCGCAGAAACTGGAGCGGCTGGGCCTGCCCACGCCAGCCGCAGCGATCGTCACCACCGTCTTCACCACCACGCAGTGGCTCTTGCAGAATGCACCGCACGCGGTGGTCTACCCAATCGCGGAAGAACCGCTGATCCGTTCCCTGCGCCAGCACGGCATCCGGATCTCGGAAGATCCNCAAAAAATCGACCTCGTGATTGCCAGCTATGACCGCACGCTGGTGTACCGTAAGTTGCAGATCGCCTTCGAGGCGATCTACGTTCACCGGCGCGCNCGGCTCATCTGCACGAATGCGGATCATTTCTGCCCCTTCCCAGACGGCCACGGTGAGGTCGATGCGGGGGCCGTTATCGCCGCGATCGAAAACAGCACCGGTTGCAGGCTGGCGGTCAACTGCGGTAAACCGGCNTCGGTAATGCTCGAAACCATCATGAACGTCATGCAATTGGGCGTCCGTGACTGCATCGTCACGGGTGATCGGCTGTACACCGATATCAGGATGGGCATCGACGCGGGCATGGACACGGCGCTGGTCTTCACCGGTGAGACGACGCCCGCTCTGCTGGCTGGCTGGCCAGCAGAGGGTAGGCCGACTTACACGCTCGACCGCATCGACCGCTTGCTCCCGCCGGCTCTGTGGGAGGAATTTGGCTGGGCCGATACCGATGGTTGTGCATTGCCGGCCGACCCCGTCCAAACTTGACCCGAACGCGTGCTCGTGCTACGATTGTACCTGTATTTTTCTGCCTGTATGCACCGAGAGGTTACTGTGGTATCCACGAGTGAAAAACGCGCGTCCTGGTGGCAGCGGCGCAGCCTGCCGGTCAAAGTAGGACTCGTATTTGGCACGCTGGCCGTGATTCTGGCCGTCATCGGTATTGCCCTGGGCAACGTCCCCCTCAAGCCGACGTCCGTTGTCCTGGCGCTGCTCATTTCGGCTGGCTCCTGGTTCCTGGTCAGTTGGGCCATCACGATGGCTGCGGTCGACGTCGAGCGCGATGTGGCAGAGGCGCAAGCGCGTGATGACACCCCGCAGCGTAACGACCCGATTCGCGCCCTGCTCATCGACCTGGATGGCGTCGTGTACCTGGGTGAGACGCCGATTCCCGGTGCGGTCGAATTCATTGCAGACTTGCAGCGGCACGCCGTTCCGTTCATGTTCCTTTCGAACAACTCGACCCTGACGCCCACGGAGTACGCACACAGGCTGGCGCGCATGGGCGTGCAGGTCACACCGGCCCATTTCTGGACCAGCGCTGGCCACTGCGGCCTGGTTACGTGCACAGGCTTCACCCGGCGCGGCGGTGTTGGTCATTGGAGAGGACGGCCTGCGCACGGCCCTTGTCGAGGCCGGTCTGCAGCTGGTGGACGACTGGCGGGCCGCGGCGTGGGTCGTGGCCGCGTTGGATCGGCGGGCAACGTGGCGCACGCTGGCCGATGCTGCCCTGGCCATCCAACACGGGGCACATTTCGTGGCCACAAACGACGACCTGACCCTGCCATCGGAGGATGGCGCCCTGCCCGGGAGCGGCGCGCTGGTCAACCTGCTGCGCGTCACGGCCGGTGTGGCCCCCAAGCCATCATCGGCAAGCCGTCACGCACGATGTTCGACCAGGCTCTGCAGGCCCTACACAGCCGCGGCAGATACGGTGATGGTGGGCGACCGCTACGAAACCGATATCGTTGGCGCTCAACGGGCAGGGCTGCGCACCGCGGCCGTGCTGACCGGGGCCACGTCCGTCGAAACATTCGCCATGAGCCATCCGCCCCCGACTGGATCGTAGCCAGCATCACCGAACTGAAAACTCTCATGTGGGAGGCCGACGACACCGTCTAACCGTACCAAAGGAGGTAACCATGCACGACTGGGTTCGCGATTTGATGAGCACCACGATCGTTAGCTGCAGCAAAGACACCCCCATCCCAGACGTTGCGGCCGCCATGTCGCGACACAACGTCAGCGCCATCATCGTGATCGATGAAGACGGTTACCTGGCCGGTCTGATCACACGTACCGACCTGGTTGTTCTGCGGGCATATGACGAATACTGGCAAGCCATGCAGGCGCGGCACGTCATGATTCGCAACGTCATCACGACGGTTTCAGCACTTCTGTCCGCCAGGCCAGCCAGGAGTTGACCAAACGGCGCATCCATCGCCTGATCGTCGTCGAGGAAGACGAACGGGGCCGCCGGCCCGTTGGTGTCCTTTCGACGACCGACATAGTACGCGACATGGCTAACTGAAGCAACCACCGATACCAAGACACCATGGAACAAACATCCACAACCACCATTGTAGTTCTCGGCGCGTCAGGCGACCTGACGCAGCGCAAACTCATTCCCGCCCTGTTTAGCCAGTTCCGCAAGGGGCGCTTACCCGCCGGTGTGCGCATCATGGGTTTTGCCCGCCGCCCGTGGGACGATGCCGGTTTCCGCGCTCACCTGCACGAGGGTATGTTGGCCCATGCCCCCTCGGCTACGATGCGGGCGATNTGGGACCGCTTTGTCCAGATCCTCTTCTACNNGCGCGGCGACCTGGCCAGCGCACCTGACTACGCCCAGCTGCACAGTCGCATGCACGACCTGGAAGGCGGGCCCGCCAATCGCCTCTACTATCTGGCCGTCGCACCCGAGTATTATGTCACGATCGTCGAGAACCTCGGGGCGTACGTAACGGCCGCGGAGGGTGCGGGCTGGAGCCGGCTGGTGATCGAGAAGCCGTTCGGGCACGACCTGGCTTCGGCTCAGGCGCTGAACCGTGCCGTGCATGCCGTTTTCGAGGAACATCAGGTCTATCGCATCGACCACTACCTGGGCAAAGAGACCGCGCAGAACATCATGTTCTTCCGCTTTGCCAACACCATCTTCGAGCCATTGTGGAATCGTAATTATGTCGATAACATACAGATCACCGTGGCCGAGCAGGTGGACATTGGGCACCGGGCGGGGTACTACGACCAGGTCGGGGTGCTACGCGACATGTTCCAGAACCACCTCTTGCAGTTGCTGACCCTGGTGGCGATGGAACCGCCGGCCTCATTCAGCGCCGACGCGGTGCGCAACGAGAAGGTCAAGGTGTTGGCCGCGGTGCGCCCCTTCACGGCAGACACCGTCGCCACTGACACGGTGCGCGGTCAGTACACCGGCTACCGGGCGGCCGAACGTGTGGCCCCCGATTCGACCACGGCCACCTTTGGAGCCATCCGCCTCTTCATCGACAACTGGCGTTGGCANGGGGTGCCGTTCTACCTGCGCTCAGGTAAGGCGCTGGTGAGCAAGAGCACCGAAATCATCGTGCAGTTCCAGCGGCCNCCGCACGTCATGTTCAACCTGCCGCCGGGCAGCCGTATCCACTCCAACATTCTGTCGATCTGCGTCCAACCCGATGAAGGTATCCACCTGCGCTTCGTGGCCAAGGTGCCCGATTCGACCCAGGAGATGCAGCTGGTCAACATGGAGTTCCACTTCCGCTCGGCGTTCACCAATCAGCAACTGCCCGACGCGTACGAGCGACTGCTGTTGGACGCTCTGAATGGGGATGCCTCGCTGTTCACGCGCAGCGATGAAATCGTACAGGCCTGGAAACTCATCGACCCCATCGTGAATACGTGGGACACTCAGCAGGCGCCGGACCTGCACCTGTACGCCCAACACGTGGGGCCGACGCCAGCGATGCGCTACTGGCGCGAGGGTCACACCTGGCGCTCAGGCTGTGCCGAACACTCGACGCCCGGCATCTCCGTAACGACGGGTCTCTGAACCGATGGATGGACCTCTGAACCAAATCGCGGCCTTCAAACAGGCGGCCGCCGAACACGCGGTGGGCTTTATCACCTCTGGCATGATTGTGGGCTTGGGTGTCGGCAGCACGGCTATTTTTGCCGTGCGCCGGCTGGCCCAGCTGCTGGCCGAGGGCACGCTGGACAACATCGTGGGGATCCCATGCGCCAACGCGGTCGAGCAGGAGGCGCGGCGCCTGGGAATNCCCCTGGCCACGCTCAACGATCACCCCACGGTCGATATCACCATCGACGGCGCCGACGAGGTCGCGCCGCGGTCGCAGTTTCGATCTGATCAAGGGGGTGGCGGCGCTGCTCAAGGAAAGATGGTGGCGCAGGCCAGCCGTCGCGAGGTCATCGTCATCGACGAGGGCAAGCTGTCACCTCAGATCGGAATGCACTGGCCGCTGCCGGTGGAGGTGATCCCGTTTGGCTGGCGTGCGCAGGCCGCGTACATCGCAACGTTGGGCGGGCGGGCCGTTCTGCGTGAGGGTCAGGGGCAGGCGCCGTACACCACCGACCANGGGAATTTCATCCTCGACTGTCACTTTGCNCCATCAGCCAGCCGGGCGCTGGCCAGGCAGTTGGCCGCCCGCGCNGGGATTGTGGAGCATGGGTTGTTCGTCGGCCTGGCCACCGACGTCATCGTGGCCGGCGTGCGCGGCATCCGCCACTTCACTGCCGACCGCGCCAGAAAGCGCCGGGTAGACGATGACGACCGATCCACCGAACAGCCCGTCGGGCGCCGCTACGGTGCGCGTGTTTCCCGATTCAACACAGCTGAGCGCGCCGCGGCGGCGGTTGTACAGATGGCCAACGCGGCCGTGCAGCAGCGTGGCCACTTCGACCTGGTGTTGGCCGGTGGCAATACGCCGCGCCAGTTGTACGAAGACCTGGCGTCGAGTTTTGCCCAACGTATGCCCTGGGCCGCGGTTCGCCTCTTCTGGGGTGATGAACGCTGCGTGCCGGCCGACCATCCGCAGAGTAACTACCGCATGGCCATGGAAGCCCTGATCAGCCGGGCGCCGATCGCGGCCGACCAGATCTTGCGCATGCCCGGTGAGGTCGAACCGCCGCCGGCCGGCGCACGCCAGTANCGAAAAACCCTGCGCCGTGTATTCGACGCAGGGCAGAACCCGTTCCCACGCTTCGACCTGGTGCTCCTGGGGCTGGGTGAGGATGGGCACACGGCATCGCTCTTTCCCGGTAACCCGGCCCTGCGCCCGCCGACGCTGNNGGTGGTCAACGTCGTGGCGCCATCGACCTACGCCACCCTGGACCGTTTGACGCTCACCGCCCCGTAATCGACCACGCGCGCCGTATTTTACCTGGTCGCTGGCGCCAACAAACAAAGCGCCGTACAAGCCGCGCTNGGCTGCCCGGCCCTCACCACGCTCCCCACCAGCCACATCCGCCGCCCCGCCATCACCTGGTTCCTCGACGCCCCCGCCGCCGCCCTCCTCTAACCTCCCCTCCAACCCCCACCCTCCAACCTACTCCGCCTCGATCAGCGCCGCCCCTTCGTTGGCCGGCGAGTTGACCAGGCGCGACACCGCGACCGCTTCCATCGGCTCAGCGGTGAAGGGGTGCAGCAGAGCCATCAGTTCACCCGGGTCATGCGGCGCGGNGTCGAGCCACAGGTCGTACGCGGCCGGCGGCAGGATCGCCGGCATACGGTCGTGAATGGGTGCGATCAGGGNGTTAGCTGCCGTGGTCACGATCGTGCACGACAGCACTGGTTCCGCGCCCGGCGGCTGCCAGATCTCCCACAGGCCGGCAAAGGCCAACGGCCGGTGTGACGCGAGGCGGATGAACATCGGCGTCTTCCGGCCGTTCTCCTTTTTCCATTCATAAAACCCATCGGCCACGATCAGGCAGCGGCGCTTACGAAAGGCCGCGCGAAACGCTGGCTTTTCGGCCAACGTCTCGGCGCGTGCATTGATCATGCGGCTGCCGATGGCGGGATCCTTGGCCCAGGAAGGTATCAGCCCCCAGGTGAACATCTCCAGTGTACGCTCGGCCCGGTTGGGGATGACGGCCACCGGCTGCGTCGGCGCGATGTTGTAGCGCGGTGTCAGATTCGGGGTACGGCAGCCAGGTTGAATTCNGGCCTGTAACATCTCCGGCGAAGCAAACAGTACGAAGCGTCCGCACATACGGCCTCACATACGCGGCAGATGGCTAAGGCCCTGTTCCAATTTGATGATGGTGCCGGGCAGGTAATAGCCTTTGCGCAGGCTGATGCTGGCATAGACGATGCAGCGTGGGCCAACGATGCAGCCGGGGTTGAGCACCGCGTTGCACCCGACCTGTACATCATCACCCAAAATCGCCCCCATCTTGGCCAGGCCGGTGTCGACCACCTGCCCATTGACCTCGACCTTGATCGAGGTGCGCTTGCCGGTGGCCGGGTCTTTCAGGCTGGTCAACGCCACATTGCTCAGTTTGGTACCAGCCCCCAGGTTAGTACGCCCNNCCAGCACCGAATCGCCGACGTAGGCAAAATGTGGTGCGTGCGCCCCATCCAGGAACAACGAGTTTTTCGCTTCGCTGGCGTGGCCGATGATACAGTCATCACCAAGGATCACATCACCGCGCAGGTAGGCGCCGTGGCGAATGACACAGTTGCGGCCGATGATACACGGCCCAGCCACATAGGCGCCCGGTTCGATCGTCGAACCTTCGCCGAGGTAAATCGACTCGCGGTGCACCAGNNGTAGGCCCTCAGCCACCTCGCCGAACAGGCCTGGGGCATAGGCTCCGCCGAGTTGGGCGCGGATGTAGGGGCCGATGTGTGGGATGACCTCCCATACCGATGTCATTCCTTTGAAGATTGAGCGGTGAGCAAAAGCGGACAGGTCGAAAAAGTGGTTGGGTGATAGCATAGGGCGTGTGCTCCTGAACGGTTGGTGTGAGGCACGGGCCTGGCTGGGGTGATTGTACCATGAGGATGTTGGGGAGGGAAATTGGGGCGTTGGGGGTTGGGGGTGGGGGTGGGGGTCGGAAGTTGGGGGTTGGGGGTGGAAGTTGGAAGGTGGGGGTGGGGTTGGGAGTTGGGGGTGGAGGGTGGGGTTGGGAGTTGGGGGTTGGGGGTGGAGGGTGGGGTTGGGAGTTGGGGGTTGGGGGTGGAGGGTGGAGGGTGGGGCCTCGGCGCCGGCCCAACCGGCGCCGAGGGGGTGGGTTTTGGGTCAGTTTATGTGACGCGGCGGCGGCTGGCGGCGATGCCCAGGAGGGCAAGGCTGGCCAGGACGATGAGCAGGGCCGCCGGCAACGCCGGTGGCACGTGGGATGAGCCAAACTGGGCGACGCGCACGGCGGTCGGTGTGCTGATCACCACCCAGCTGTACGGCGCCAGCATGCCGGTGCTGTCGTTATCGGTGCCGCGCAGGTTGCCAGGGTTAACGGTGACCGTGTAACTGCCGGGGCTGAGCGGTAGGCTGGGCGTGAAGGTGAAGGTCCNAGGTCGCGGGTCGTAGGCCGTGACGCCGGCCACGGCGCCGCCGCCCTGCTGCACCACCGTGATCGTATCGACTGCGGTCGTCGCCGGGTCTACCGGGCGGTTCATGGTGGCCCAGATCGCGGTGACGGGGTTGAGCACCTCGGTTTGGGTACTGAAACCAGTCTGGGCCACCAACAGGTCACGCCAGTTGGCCAGGTCGGTGATATTGACCACCTGGTTGCCGCCCGTGCTCCATACCACACTCAGCTGGCGGTTGGCCAGCCCCACCAGCGTACCCCACCACTCGACTTTGTCCCAGGCGCCGCGTGAACTTGTACTGCGCTGCGTGCTTTCCGGCGCCTGCAGGGTGATACTCCAGCTGTGGGGCCGTTNCTGCGTCAACGGCTGGAAGCTGGGATTCCACGAGGCGCCAAACACATTGCCGTTGTCACCGGCGATGTAGATGGTGTCGCCCGGCGGGGTGAAGCCCGGCGTCGTCACGTTCCAGGTGATGCTGACGAGGCGCTGCTCGGCGGTGATGTCCACCGCGTTGGAGGGCGCCGATTCGTTGTAGCTGGTATCGATGGCGGTCACGGTGTAGCGGTAGGTGGCGCCCGTGACCACTGCGTTGTCGGTGTATTCGGTCGTGGGTGCCAGCACCAGGGCTAACAACATCGGCGCCGTGGGCGCACCATGCAGTCCAACCCGCTCACGGTAGACGCCGTNACNGTGGGTATCCACTTCGGGTGAGGCGTCCCATTCGATTACAATGGCTCCGGCGGAACGTGACTGTTCGCGCAGGTTCTGCGGCACCGAAGGTGGGGTCGTATCACCCGAAGACACCACGTGCAGCCGGCCGGCCTGGTTCGGGTCATACCCGTTGCCGGTGCCGTCCAGGTCGGCGTAGAGCCAGTCACGGCCGTTGGTCGTGGTGTAGCGCACCGCGTAGTCGTACTCGCCCACCGGGTGCGGCAGCAGGTTACCCTTGAACTCGTCGTTATTGCCGGCATCGGTGTTGAAGGCCATCGCCTCCCAGGACCAGCCAGCCGCGACGGCGGGATCACTGCCACGCGGGCCGTAGCCCACCTCGGCCTGCAGGCTAGGGGTTGCACCCGTCTGGCCTGTAACGCCATTGATCCAAACCTGGCCGTAGATGTTGACCGTCGGGGTGATGATGCTGACGATATGCGTGATCTCGGGTGGCCACTGCAGGTTGGCCCAGTCGATGACGTAGTGCGGCAGGGCGCTGACGGTGTTGGAGGCCACTGGAGGCCCGGTCGTCGTGACNNCGCGTACCTGGTAGAAGTAGGTGCTGCCGTTGGTCACGCCATCATCGACGAACGCGGGTTGGCCAGCACGTCGCTGATCGGTTCTGAAACCACCGTTCACCAGGCTGCGATAGACAACGTACCCGCCCAGCGGCGCCATCTCAGCCGGCGGCTGCCAGGTCAGGCTGACCTGGCCGTTCCCTTCGGTGGCGTCCAGGTTGCGCGGCGTACCGGGCCGACTCATGTCGGTGCCCGGCTGGCTGACCCAGACACGGCCCCACATCGGGGCCACGGTAAAGGTCATCGTGCGGCTGGCGCCGATCGTCAGACTGGTGCTGCTGGCCAGGGCGTCATCCAACGTCGCGCCTTCGGGCACATAGCCATCGACGTCCACCACCACCTGGTGTGCGACGGTGTCGCGGTTGATCGCCACGACCGCGACGCCGGTACCATCACGCCGACCGTAGGCGAGTACCTTGTGGGCATCGTCGGTCAACAGGGTATCCCAGGTGCCGGTGCGCAGGAAACTCTTGCTGTTACGTAAACTGGTCAGCGTCTCGTAGTGGCTGAGCAGGTCGGGGAAGGCCTGGCGCCAGGCCGGCAGGCCGTTGTAACCGGCCTCGTCGGACCAGGGGTAGGGCTGGCGGTTGTACGGGTCGTCGCGTGGGATGTCACTGCCGAAGCCCACCAGGCCCACTTCGTCGCCGTAGTAGATAGTCGGCGCACCGGGCAGCGTCATCTGGACGATGGCCAGCAGCTTGAGGCGGTCGCGGCCATCGGCGAAGCCGTCCACCGGCTGGCCGTTGTTGATGCCAAAATGATCGAGCACGCGCACGGCACGGTTGGTATCGTGGCTGTCGACCAGGTTCATGGCGGTGGCAAAGGCTGGCTCGGGATAGTCTTCCTGAATGGCGCGCATCTCGGCCTCGAACTGGCTGGGTGAGAGCGGCGCGATGCGGTTGTCACCGTTGTTGTCGTTATCCTCCCAGGGCGTATCGCGCAGGAAACCGAGCAGGTTCTTGCGAAAGCGGTAGTTCATCGTCGAGTCGAACTCATCGCCCAGGAGGCGGAACTGTGCATCCCCCTCGCCCCAGGTCTCGGAGAACATCATCGAATTGGGGTTGGCAGCCTTCGTCACCTGGCGCCAGGTCTCGAAGAAGGTCGGGTTGACACCGACGACGTCGGGCACCACATCGACCCGCCAGCCATCCGCTTCCAGGTTGAGCCAGTAGTTGGCCGCACCCTGCGGGCCAAACCAGTAATTCAGCACGTCGGGATGGTTCGTGTTGATTTGTGGCAGGGTCGCCACGCCAAACCAGGCCGTGTAGTTGGCATCGCCGGCACAGACACCCGTACCGGGCGGGCTGGCTGGTTGGAAGAAGAACCAGGTGCGGTAGGNGCTATCGACGCTCTCACAGGCGCCCACTTCGGGATGGCGGTTGAAGCGGTCGAAGAAGGNGCTGTCCGATGAGACATGGTTGGGTACCGCGTCCAGGATGAGGTGCATACCCCGGCTGTGCAGTGCGCTGGCCAGCGTCTGATACAGCGCCAGGGTGGCCCCATCGTCGTTCAACACGCCCATGGTGGGGTCGATGCGTTTGTAATTGCGGCCGTCGTACTTGTGGTTCGACGGCGAATCGAAGATCGGGTTCAGGTAGATCGTGGTGACGCCCAAACCTTGCAGGTAGTCGAGTTTGTCGATGATACCCAGGTCGCCGCCGTAGGCGGTGCTGCTGTAGGTCATGTACCACGGGTTGCTCGGAATGTTCGGCTCGGGGTCAGGCACGATCGTGTTCCACGGTGCAATCGGGAAGCGGTGCCCGCGCCNGGCCGGGTAGAACCAGTCGGACGCCGTGGGGTCGTTGGTCGCGCCACCGTTGCGGAAGCGGTCGGGAAAGATCTGGTAAATTACCGCGCTTTTGACCCATTCGGNGGTCGTGAAACCGGTTTTGTAAACGTAGATGTTGTAGCCGAGGTCGGGAGACTGGCTGTAGGCCTGACCCCAGCCGCCGGCCCGTGCTGACGTCTCCTCGTAGTAGGCGACGGCCGTGCCATCCTCGATGATGAAGCGGTAGTACAGGATGCTCAGGTCTGGCCCCGCGCCGAAGCTGGTTTCCCAATACTGGTAGCCGAACGGGGGCGCGGCGGTATCGGTCGCCACCGGCGTCAGGTTGTAAATCGTCTGGCCTTGCAGCACGGTATTCCACACCCGCACCTTGACACGCTGCACGTCGTTGGCGTAGGTACGGAAGCGTAGGGTGATGGTGCTGTTCTGTTCGACCGCGCCGAAGGGCTGGCGGAACAGGTCCATGCGGCTGTTGTGCCCCAGGCCGTCCCACCAGATGTTGTTATCACCGACCTGCGGCGCCGGCGGGTTATTGATGCTGTCCTGGATCTGGTGGGTGGTATCGTTGTAGCGGAAGGTTACAACCGTAGTCGGCGCCTCAGTCGAAGCCGGAACGACNNGAGCGGAATGTTGCCCACCCGGCACACCGTTCTGGCCGTAGTTTTCGTCCCACGACTCGTTGAGTGCGACTTTATACTCGTATGAGCCGGGCGGGAAGTCGAACGAGGTGGTGTACCAGCCATCACCGTCGCGGTCCTTCATCCAGCCGACCAGGTTGTCGGGCGACCAGTTGGAGCCGCCCACCACGCTCATCAAGTTGCCGACCAAAACCGGAATGCGGTAGTTGGGTCGGCTGGCCACCATGTTTCCGTCACGGCGGTCATAATAAAAGTGCACCGTCTCGTTACCGACCGTGGTGANACTGAACGTTGGGACCGCCGGGGACGCCGTTGACGCCGTAGTTCATCCCACGTGCCGCCGACCGTNCGCCTTGAACTCGTACGTGCCAGCCGGAATGGCACTGGTGGTGAACTTCCAGACCTGGTCCCCGTTGGCGTCGTTGGCCTGTGTGTTGAGGTTACCCGATCCCAGTTGTTGCCCAGGCCCGCCGCCTCGACATAGCCGCCAGGGAAGGTGACCAACAGGTCGGCCGCTGGCGCGGGAGCCTGGCTGAATTCACGGTAATGACGTTCGGGCGGGTACTGATAGGAGACGCGGCCACATTGGGCAACACCCCGGCCAACATCGTCACGATGATGATGATGAGAGAGAGAACCCGAAAAGCTCGCATTGCTAATCTACCTCCTTGGTTGAGTTGCACGTAGCCGTTGGTTCGTCGAGCCTGAACGGCGCATCGCGTGACGGTATCAAGCGGAACGCGTCACAATCCATGCCCCACCGCACAGCGCGGGCAGCAATACGCGAATTGATTCTGCCTGAACGACGGCTGCGGCCGCGCTGGCCAAATCGGGCGCCGGCTCGACGGAGATGGCGCGAATCTGGTGATGGGCGACATCGAAGGTTTGGGGTCATGCCCCAGGTTGAAAGCCACCAGCAGGGCGCGGTTGCTGCCCGCATGACAAACGTAGGCATAGGTGCCGCACCCCGCATCGAGGTGAACGGTCTGCCGTGTGCCGCCAATCAGTTCGGCAAAACGGCGGCGCAGGTGACCCAAGGCCCGCAAGTAGGCCAGGGTCGTGGCACGGGTGGGGTGGTCGAGTTCGGCCCACGGCATGGGTACGCGGTTGGCCTCGGCCCCNNAGGCGTCACGGCCGGCATCCTGCATCACGGCCAGTTCGGTGCCGGCGTAGATGATCCAGGGCTGCGGCAGGGTGGCCAGGCAGAGCGCGGCCAGCCGCAGACGCCGCACATCACCACCGGCCAGGTACAAGAAGCGGTCCATGTCGTGGTTATCGACAAAGCTGGGCCGCGTAAAATCGGCGGGGANAAACGACGCATGGGCCGTCAGGAACTGGTCGAGCTGGTCGAGGTCGCCGTGCTGCTGGGCAAACAGGCGGCGCAGGCGCTCATTGAGCTGAAAGTCGAGCAGCCCATCCAGCCGTCCAGCGAAGGTCAGCTGCAAATCGGGTGGTTCGATGACTTCGCCAAAACACCAACAGTCGGGTTTGACTGCCTTGCAGGCCGGCCAGAAATNCGACCAGAAGCTGCGTGCGGGGCCGTGTGCAAAGTCGAGGCGGTAGCCATCGATATCGAATTCGCGCAGCCAATAGGTCGCGATGTCGATCAAATAGCGTCGTGCCGCCGGGTGGTCGGTATTGATCTGCGGCATACCCGGCACGTTGAAGAAAGTGCGGTAGCCAATGGGGGAATCATCGAAGAAGAACCAGTCGCGGTACGGGCTNNTCTGTGGGTCGCGCTGAGCGGCCCGGAACAGGGNGTGTGCGGCCGACAGGTGGTTGGTGGCGTAATCGAGCAGCACTCGCATCCCGCGNNCGCGCGCGGCCGTCACGAGTTCGTGCAAATCGTCGGCTGTGCCCAGGCGCGGTTCGACGGCGTAAAAATCGACGGCATCGTAGCCGTGGTGCGACGGACTGACGAACAGTGGTGACAGCCACAGACAGTCGATACCGAGGCTGGCCAGGTAATCGAGTCTGTCGCGTACACCGCGCAGGGTACCGCCCCAAANATCCACCAAGGTCCGGGCGCCGTCGGCCTGGGTTGGCGCCAGCCAGGGCTGGCCATCGCCAGGGTAGAAGCGGTCGAGAAATACCTGGTACACGAAGGCCCCACGTGCCCAGGCTGGCGATGTCAGGTCGTCGACACGCACCGCGAACGTGTCGGGCTGGCANNGTCGCGGGCTGTGGTACGCGCCTGGGCAACTGCACCCTCCACCGGTCGACCGGCGAAAAGCTGCGGCGGCCGCTTCACTGGCCGCCTGCACGTTGGGCCAATCGGCCCAGTAATCGACCGGGTCATGTTCCGCCCAGCCGCCAATCCGGTAGCGCAGCAGGGTGTTGGCCGGCTGGGCGGGCAGTGTCACCTGCCAGTACTGAACGTAGCCCCAGGCCAGGTTATCCCAGGTGGCATGCTGTCGTAGGAAGGGCTGAACCTCACCGTGTTGGGCCACACCCGCGTGCCGCGGTGTGGAACCGTCGGTAGTGAAATAACAGGCAACGTGCGTCAGCGGCAGGTCTGGCCCGGTCGTGACGGTCAGCGTGAACGCGCCCAGGCTGGGGTCGGCCGGCGTGACCCGGTGGAGGTGCTGGATACCCTGGGCCCGTGACCGCAGGTTGGCGACTTTGAGTTCGTCACTGGCCAGGGTGCCGAAGATGATATCTTGCATGACAGAGCGGTTCCTTGGGAAACCGCGCCCACCGGCGACACCCGTGATACCTGAAGCCGTCCAGCGACGGCGCCGCGCGAGCGCACACCGGTGTGCGCGAACGAACTGCGTAGTACCCGCTAACCCTTGACACCGCCCACGGTCAACCCGGATTCCAGGTACGTCTGCAAGTACAGGAATACGATCAGCACTGGGATGCTGACCATCATGGCGCCTGCGGCGAACTGGCCCCAGGGCACGTTGATATCGCTCGCCAGGTTGTACAGGCCCACCGGCAGCGTTTTGGCCGTCTCGGCGGGAATGATGACGGAGGCCAGCACGTATTCACCCCAACCGGCCAGAAAACCGAAGAGGGCCGTCACCGCGATGGCCGGCCGTGCCAGGGGCAGAGCGATACGAATGAAGCTTTGCACCGGGCCGGCGCCGTCGATTTGGGCCGCTTCTTCCATTTCGACGGGAATCGTATCGAAGTAGCCCTTGAGGTTCCAGGTGCAAAACACCAGGGTGCCCGAAGCGTAGGCCAGCACCAGGCCCCACAGGTTTTTGTAGAGGCCCAAAGCACTCAGGATTTGGGCGATCGGCACGAGCGCCAACACGCCGGGGAAGGCCTGGATGGCCAGGAACAGGATCAGGCCAAACGAGCGGCCCCGGAACTTGAAACGTGAAAAGGCGAAAGCGGCCGAAGTCGCCAGGGTCAAACAGGCCACCACCGTAAACAGCGAGACGAACAGGCTGTTACCCACCCAGGCGAAGAACGGTTTGTCGAAGANCATCACGCGGTAGTTTTCCAGCGTAATCTGGGTGGGCAAAAACATGCTGGCCAGGTCGGTCGAATAGAGGCTGTTGCCCGGCCGCAGCGAGGCCAGGAAAGCGAAGTAGACCGGATAGACGGCAAACAGGGCTGCCAGCCCCAGGATGACGTAGAGAGAAGCGGTCGCGAGCCGGCTGCGGTGTTTCATGCGTTTGCTCCTTGCGTGAGGCGTGNGACGCGCAGGCTGTAGAGGGTGGCGATGAACAGCATAATAAACACGATGACGGCAAAGGCGCCGGCCAGGCCGTAGGCGCCGTTGTTGAACACCTGTTTATAGGCGTAGACCATCACGAACTCGGTTGCGCCGGGAATACCCGCGCCTTTGATGGGTCCACNCCGCGTGACGAGATACACGGTGTTGAACATCTGGAAGGTAGTGATCGAGCTGAGCACGACCGCCGGCAGCACCGCCGGGCGCAGCATGGGCAGCGTCAGGCTAAAGAGTTTCTGGAAATAGTTGGCCCCGTCGACATCGGCCGCCTCGTACATGTCCTGCGGGATCGATTGCAAGGCGCCCAAAATCACGACCATGAAGAACGGGTAACTCAGCCAAAGGTTGATGATCACCACCGCGGCAAACGCGGTCAGGGGGTTGTTGAGCCAGGCCGGCCCGTCGATGCCAAAAAGCGCCAGTACCTGATTGATCGTACCTTGTTCACGGAAGAAGAACTGCCAGATCAGTGCAGTGATATAACTCGGCACCGCCCAGGGTACAATGAGCAGCATACGCCAAACGCCGCGTCCGCGGAGACCTTCCTCGTTCAAGACCAGTGCGATCGCCAGACCCATCACGAAGAACAGGGGTATACAGGCGATGACGTAGGCGACCGTCGTCGTCATGACATAGATGAAGGNGCCGGTTGCCATCGNCTCGGAGATGCGCGCCGTTGTGCCCAGCGCAAACCACAGGACGACCGTACCCACAATGCCGGCTAACCAGATCGGCCAGGTGGCCGGNNCGCTCGTACGCCGACTGAAGCGCCGCGCCACCACAATCGCAATGATGAGTGGGATGAAAGTCGCCGCAATCAGCAGCATCGACACCAGGGAATTGACCGAAAACANGCCACCCAGCAGGTCTTGATAGTTCTTCCAGATCGGGCTGTTGGTTTCGTAGGATGAACCGCGCGGTTTGAACGTGCTGCTCGTCAAGGTCCAACACGTCGGGTCGAGGATACCGGTCAACCGGTCTGTGCAGTCGGGAACGGGGTGAAAGCGGTTGCGGTTGGTGAACGAGATGTAGAGGTTGTAGATCATCGGGTAGAGGCTGACGATCGCTACCCCCAGCATCGTAGGCAAGATAAAGAGAAGTACAGTGAAGAACTTGCGCGGGCCAGACCAACCAATCATGAACGACTCTCCTTGCGCGGGCTTGAGACATCCGTCAGAGAACAACATCCGGACGTTGTGCGAGAAATCTGAGGGGCATGCTAACGGTCATTCTCGACGGATGATTGCTGAACGGATGCAGTGGGCAAGTCACTCGCCCGCATGGGGCGTCCGGGCGAGGCTGCATCCGGTCCAGATACCGGGCCGGTCAGACGGGCAGCCGGTCTGTATCGGGACGCTGGACGGTGTAACGAGACAAAACAAAGGGCGGCACATACCACTCTGTGCCGCCCTTTGTCACTACCTTACTTCATCGTTGCGATGTTTTTCTCGATGGCTGCCTGCGCGGCCTTCATCGCCTCTTCCGGCGTTTGGGCGCCGGTCCAGACGGCGGTCGTGGCATCGCCAACCGGCCNCCACTGTGCATCGGCGTATGGCGTGTTGGCCATTGGCACACCCATGTTCAGCACCTTGGAGAAGCCCTGAATGATCGGCTCGGCCTGCAGTTCGGGTGACTGTAGCGCGGCGCTGGCGGCTGGCACCGTCTTATTGATCAGGGCCAGGCCCTTCTGCACGTCGGCGCTGGTGTAGTACTTCATGACAGCCACGGCCGCTGGCCCGTTGCCGCGATCGACGGCGTTCGGGGTCAGCATCAGGGTCTTGATACCCACGAACGGCTTGCCGAAGGTCAGCAGTTCATAGTCGACGCCGGCTGCCTCGAGGTCGGCGATGGCCCATGGGCCGGTCCACCAGGCGCCGTACTTGCCATCGATCAGGCCAGTCTTGCAGATGTCATGGCTGGTTTCCTTGGGCAGGTAGGCGCTGGCTTCCTTCATCCAGGTCGCGGCCGCAATGCCCTCAGGGGTGTCCATGTAGACCTTACCCTGGTCATCGACGTAGCCGGGCATACCGAAGCTGAAGTACACGGTGCCGGCGTGGTAGGCGTCAGGATTGCCCAGGCCCTGGTTGCAGAAGAGGGCCTTGCCAGGGTTGGCGTCGGCGAACTTCTTGGCAGCGGCCAGCAGGCCAGCAAAGTCGGTCGGGTTACTGGGGAAGTCGGCCGCGGTGGCGACCTTCTTGTTCAGAATCAGGGTGATACCTTCCTGCGCTTCGGGCAGGCCCCAGATTTCGTTCTGCCAGATCATGCCCTGAACCGCGGCCGGCTCATAGGTGGCCTTGAGGAAGTCTTCGGTAATGCCCTCGTCGTTCAGCGCCACGATGTTGCCGCTGAGCGCATTCTTGCCGATCTGGTCGTTGGCCCAGGCCAGGATGTCGGGGCCTTCACCGGCCGGCACGGCCACAGCCAGCGCGTCGCTCAGGTTGTCGACCTTGGACAGTTCGATGGTGACGCAGGGATCGACCTTGGCGGTGTAATCCGCGAAGACCGTCTCGATGGCCTTCAGGTAGTCGCCGGCCCAGCCGTGCCAGATCGTGATCTTGGTCGGGGTGCCGCTGCATGCGCCACCGGTCGCGGCGGTGGGCTGCTCGGCGGGCGCCGTAGTGGGCTGCTCAGCGGGCGCCGTGGTCGGCTGCTCGGCGGGCGCTGTGGTCGGCTGCTCGGCGGGCGCCGTGGTGGGTGCAGCCCCACCACCGCAGGCCGCCAGGGCCAGGCTGGCGATCAACAAAAACGCCAGCAGCATAAATGTCTTCTTCATACATCTCTCCTTGTGATGTGGATTGTGTTCGACCCGACAAACCGAACCGTTTGCCGGGATGGGCAGCTATTTTGGTGCTGCTTTACGCAGACAGTGGGCTGGTCAGCCAAAGCCATTCTATCATTGCTGGTTTTGTTTGTCAACAACGAATCAATCGGCCCGTGCCGCCTGTTTGGGGTTCCGCGCTTCCTTGAGTACAATTCCTGACTGGTGAGACGACACTGACGTAACTGCTCTCAGCCAGCCGTTCAGAAACCGGGTTTTTCGCGTGCGAGCATGGTTCTCGTTTGTACAACGGCCTTTCATCGCGCCATGACCCTGGTCTGCGAGACAAAAACCCGGTTTCTCTAGAGCCAGCCTGAGTGGTTACAAACTGACCGGTGACAGCCTGAAGGGCTCCATCAGCCATGAAAGAGTCGACCGCGAGCGAGCGCGAGTATTTGACCTGGCACGACATTGATCAATTGATCGACCATCTGATTCCGCAGNNTTTCGGCGCGTACGATGCGCTGGTGCTGATTACACGCGGCGGCATCATCCCGGGTGGCCTGATTGCCGAAGCGCTCGACATGCGGTACATCTTGACGGCTGCGGTTGAGTTTCTGCCGGCGCACCAGCAAAAACTGGCCTGGCCCACCTTTCACCAGTTCCCGAATGACTCCCAGTTGCGCAACCAGTCGATTTTGGTCGTGGACGACATTTGGGACAGTGGCCGCACGATCATGACCGTCCGGGGGCGCATCGAGGCGGCCGGCGGCGAGGTCGAGACGGCTGTTTTGCATTACAAGGTGGGGCAATCGTTCTTCGCCCGCGCGCCCACCTATTATGCGGCGCTGACACGCAACTGGATCGTTTATCCCTGGGAGGTAGACCGGGGACGCGATCCCGTTGTTCGCCCCTCGTGCCCGGCTGTCGTGATGGGCTTGATCCAGGCGGTCGGGGACCTGGAGGCTGCGGCAGCCTTGCCGTGCGTGAGAGAGACCATGACCTTTCCCAAAGCTCCGCTTGTGTGCCACAATGGGCGGCTCGTGCCAGGCGCCGAGGCCCAGGTATCGGTGTTCCANCCCGCGTTGTACGGCGCCTACGGCGTCTACGAATCGATCGAGGTGCGCGGGGTCGCTTTTCACCTGGACGATCATCTGGCGCGGTTGGCAGCATCGGCGGCGTTTCTGGAGATGGCGCTGCCAGCCAGCNNCCGCGCGATGACGCAGTGGATCATTGCGCTCCTGCGGGCGGTGCAGAGCGATAACTGCCTGCTGCGCCTGTTCGTCCTNGGGGCCAACGGCAGTTCGCCGGCCGAGGCTTTCATCTGGCCGCAGGCCTTGCCCGTCTATCCGGCGCTCCTCTACGAACANGGGGCCGGCGCAGTGACCTACGAGGGCGAGCGNGCCCTGCCCCAGGCCAAATCGCTCAATACCCTGGTCAGTTTCCTGGCGCGGCGTAAGGCCCAGCACGCGGGTGAACACGAGGGACTGTTGGTCAGCCGCGGCACGGTCAAGGAGGGGTCGAGNCCCAACCTGTTCGTGGTGCGCGATGGTCGTATCCTCGTACCGCCGCCGCACGAAGTGCTGGCCGGCGTCACCGCGGACGTGGTGGTGGCGCTGGCGCGGGAAAACGGGATTCCGATTGCCGTGCAGGACCTACCGGTGAACGAGATCGGCCAGTGGGATGAGGCATTCCTGACCAGCACGAGCCGTCATGTCATGCCGCTCGTGCGCATCGACGGCCAGCCATTGGGTCACGGNTCGACCCGCCCAGTCACGCAGCGTCTGGCGGCGCTGTTCGAAGAAAACTTCGGCACGTCACACGATCGCCACGGAGCCTGACGTGCGGCGGTGGCCGGCCTGGGTGGCATCGTAGGCCACGTCGGCCAGAAGGGCAATATGGGCCGGTGTGGTGCCACAGCAACCGCCGACGATCTGTGCCCCGGCGCCCAGCCAGCNCCGTACGTGCCGGGCATACGTCTGGGGTGAGATGTCCTCGGTAAAATGCCAACCCCACGATTCGCTGGCATGGCCGATATTGGCGTACGCGCCCACCGGCAATGCGGTCTGCGCACGCAGTATGGTCAACAGCGGCAGCACAGTGGGCACCAGCACACAGTTGATCATGATGGCGGCCGGTCGTAGAGGTTCGACCGNCGNCACCGCGTCCATCAACGACTCACCGCCCAGCAAATTGCCGTCGCGTGCNNAGACGAAGCTGACGATGAACGGCAGACCCGTCAGTTTGGCCGCTTCACTGGCCGCCACCGCCTCGTACACCACATTCATCGTCTCCACGAGCAGTAGATCGACGCCTGCGGCTGCCAGGTCGGTTGCCATGACGCGGTGCTCGCTGGCGCACTCCGCCGCCGAAGGCACCCGTTCGGGGTGTTGGCTGTCTTCGAGCGGACCGATCGAACCGGCCACGAGCACGCTGCGCGAGCCCGGCATCGCGCCGCCTGCAGNGGCCAGGGTCACCGCGCGATAGGTCAGGGTCTGCGCCCGGTCAGCCATGCCGGCCTGGGCCAGGGTGCGCTGGTGTGTGCGGAAGGTGTTGGCTGTGAGAATGTCGGCGCCCGCGGCGAGGTAGTCGAGGTGGACTGNGCGCACCCCATCGGGGTGCGACAGCAGGGGCGCGGCCGACCACAGCGGAAGCGGTGTGGGAAAGTGACGACGCTGTAGTTCAGTGCCGGTTGCACCATCCAGGATGATCACGTCGCCCTGGCGCAGGCGTTCGTTTAGTGGAAGCATTTGGCCTCCCCTGGCAGACGACCCGTACCCGTCTGCGGAGGCAGGAAGATGTGATGCAAGCAGTAGGAGGCGTCCCCGTGGCATCAGTTGGGGTCAGTGTAACACGGCCGCACCGCGCTGAATATGACACGAATCAGTTTGTGCCGCAGCGCACAGAGGCGTTACGGCTGAAGGGCGGCGTAATGTTTGGGCAGCGTGCGCGCCATGTGTTGATCGGCCATCGCCCAGTTGTGACGCCCGTTGGCAATCGCGCCACCGTCGTTGACCAGGCCGAGGCGGGTCAGGATGCCGACCAGGTATTGGCCGCGGTAGAAGTTAGAGTCGTGCGGTTCACGGGACTCTGGGCCATACTCGATGAACCAGCGTAAATGACGGTATGCCCCCGGTGAAGTGGACAAAAGAAGGTTGGCCGGGTTCTGATCGGCCGAAAACGGCAGGTTGCGCGGCAGGCCAAACACCGGATCGAACAGCGCATTCTGAAAGGCACGGTCGGTCAGGCTGATCCCACGCGGCATACTGAGCGGCGCCGACGCGGTGAGGGGTGCGGTCGTGGAGACTGGAACCTCGCTGGTCAGGCCGGCCGTGGTGGTGACGGTGCTGGTGATGCTGGCGGCATAAAAGAACAGGCCATCATAGGCGCCCACCGAATTGAACCAATCGGGGTGCTGNNCGGCTATTTTGACGGCCATGAAGCCGCCCAGTGAAAAACCATCCACCCCGCGGTGGGCCGCACCGGGCAGGACCGGATAGTTGGCATTGATGAACGGGATCAGGTNCTGCAGGAAGTAGTCCTCGAAGCGACCGCTGCCAATGCCACGTGCACCGTGCGTGCGCTCGGGTTCGAGCATGTTGATCAGCATACCGCTGTAGACATTGTCGCTGCTGGCGATGCCCGGAAAGACCAGCACCATGGGGCCGATTTTGCCCTGCGCCAGCAGGTNCTCGTAGACATCGATGACGTTCCGGTCACCGCGCGAGTCCTCGGTCGGGTTGATCCACTCACGCTCATGGCCGCGGAAGAGAAACAACACGGGGTACCNGTTCTTCGGGGTGTTCGGCACATAAATGAAGAACATCTTGGGAATGCCCAGGGCACGGCTCAGGTGCTNGCGCGCTGGACGCGCATCGTACGGGTTGACCAGGGCCGGGTTTGGTGTAGGTGTCGGGCCAGAACCGTCATCCTGGAGGTCACTCCAGCCGGCGATGGGCATCTCGATCGTCTGCGGACCGTCGACGAGCAGCGCATGGTTGGGTANTTGGCTGCCCGCGGCATCGGCTTCGCGGCGAGTCCACGAGCCACGGGTAAACGTGTATTCCACCGTTGTTCCTTTCGCAAACGGCACCGTGACCGATGCCCAGTCCTGAGTGCGCACCAGTTGCGTGGCGGGATCGGCGGCAGCCCAGTTGTTCCAATTGCCACTCAAATAGATCTCTTCGTCGGCCGGGGTGCCGGGTGGCAGCGTAACGGTCCAGGTAATCGCGACGGTGTCCTGGGTCACTGTCGGCGTGGGTGTAAGCGTACGGCAACCTGCCAGTGCCAGCAGCACCAGCCAGGCCACGATCATGACACGCCGCGGGCGGGCAAGCCGGTCGCGGTGGGCCGCACGCGGGCTACGGTCGGTCGGTGGCGGGCAAGGGTCGCAGTTGGGTGTCATGAGGGTTTGCATCACCGTCGCTCTGACCCGGCGCCGTCCACTTCACGCGTCGAGGGCCGGAACGGGCGCCGATTGGGAAACGGACAGGTCGATGTGTACCAGCGCCACACCGGCCTGCGACAAAAATGCACGGGCGTTGGCGTCGGGATAGGTGCCGGCGTACACCACACGTACCAGGCCGGCGTTGATGATCATTTTGGCACAGGTCAGGCAGGGCTGGTGGGTGACATAGACCGTGCCGCCGGCCACCGACACCCCGTGTAAGGCTGCCTGCAAGATCGCGTTTTGTTCCGCGTGCAAGGTGCGCACGCAGTGACCGTCGATCATGAGATGGCCAACTTCATCGCAGTGCGGCAGCCCGGCCGGTGCACCGTTGTAGCCGGTCGTCAGAATACGGCGGTCTTTGACGATAATGGCGCCGACCTGGGCGCGGTCACACGTGCTGCGCGTGGCCACCTGCTGGGTGATGCTCATGAAATACTGATCCCACGGCGGCCTTCCAGCCTGCGGCATGGTTCGATTCACCCCGTACCAAACTGGCGGTCGCCGGCGTCGCCCAGGCCAGGCACGATATAACCGATCTCATTGAGGTGAGAGTCGATCACAGCCAGGTGGATCGGCACATCGGGGTGCGCCTGTTGTAGGGCGCTGATCCCTTCCGGCGCGGCGATGATGCCCACGAATTTGATGCGTTTGGCGCCCCACCGTTTGAGAATGTCGACGCAGGCCACCGCCGAACCGCCGGTAGCCAGCATCGGGTCAAGCACCAGGCAGACCTGCACCGTGGGGGCCACGGGCAGCTTGTTGTAATACTGGACCGGGCGTAGCGTCTTTTCGTCGCGATAGACGCCCAGGTGCCACACTTCAGCGCCGGGCATCATCTCCCATACACCTTCCACCATGCCCAATCCNNGGCGTAAGATGGGCACGAGGCCGATTTNTTCGGCGAGACCACNGCCTTCGGCCACACCCATTGGCGTGGTGATGTTGGTCACTTCCCACGCCAGGTCGGCCGTGGCTTCGTAGGCCAGCAGAATGGCCAGTTCACGGATCAACTCACGGAACTTTTTCGGTTCCGTGTTGAGATCACGCAGGAGCGTCAGCTTGTGTTGGATGAGTGGATGAGTGGAGACGAAGACTTGGGCCATGGTTCACCTTTCCCAGCCGGCCTGTGGCGCTGCCAGGCCGCGGCGTATCAGGCGCTCTACCTCCTGCTGACAGGGCAGGCACATCGTCGCATCGGGTTTGACTTCCAGCCGTTCTGGGTCGATCGGTTTGCCGCAACGTTCACAAATCCCGTACAGCCCTTGTCGATCGCCCGCAGCGCGGTCTCCGTTTGATCCAGGCGGCGCTCCAGAGTCGTCAGCAGCGCCAGGTGCTTCTCACGCTCGAACAGGTCGGGATCACCCTCTTCCGCATCGATATCAACCTCGCCCTTCAACCATTCACGCAAATGCTGAATTTTGGCCTCGATTTCGACTTTTCGCGTTCGGCTGGTCTCGTTCTCGGCCCATGTACTCATCTGGCTTCTGACTCATGGCTGCGGCTACTCCTTCTGTTTGATACACAGTGATCGTGCCAGCTGTCACAACCGCTTTTTGCGGCACCGTTATACCACGAAACGAACGATAAGTCAACAGGTTACGTGGTTTTTGCAGCAATCCCGAATCTGGCGCGCCAGGGTCGAATTTGGAATTGCGGTTGGTTTTGAAACATGGTCTGCCCTCTGGTATAATGGCACGAACAACAGTTCGTATCGTGTGAGCCTGGCAATGGATGAACGTACCGTCTCCGGCAAAAGAAACCTGACGAAGTGGTCTTCGATGCAGCCCTGCGCCCGCGCACCCTGGCCGACATGGAGGGCCAGGACCGCCTGCGCGACAATCTGCGCATTCTGATCGACGCGGCGCAGCAGCGACGCGAAACGCTCGACCACATCCTGTTCTATGGGCCGCCTGGGCTGGGCAAGACCACGCTGGCCAACGTGCTGGCCAATGAAATGGGCGCCAACCTGAAGGTCACGGCCGGCCCGGCCATCGAGCGCGCCGGCGACCTGGCCGCCATTCTGACCAACCTGAGCGGCGGCGACATACTCTTCATCGACGAAGTGCACCGCCTGGGGCGNCGCGTCGAGGAGATTCTGTACCCGGCCATGGAGGATTTTGCCCTGGACATCGTCATCGGCAAAGGCCCCAGCGCCCGCTCGATCCGCCTGAAGCTGCCGCGTTTCAGCATCATCGGCGCCACGACACGCCTGGCCCTGCTCACCGCACCCCTACGCGCCCGCTTTGGTGCGGTTTACCGCTTCGATTTTTATACGCAAGACGCGCTGGAGCGCATCGTACTGCGTGCGGCCGGCCTGCTCAACGTGCCGATCNNACCCTCGATGGCGCGGGAGATCGCCCGGCGCTCACGCGGTACGCCACGCNNGGCCCTACGCCTGCTGCGCCGCGTGCGTGACTACGCGCAAGTGCGGGCCGATGGCCAGATCGACGCCGCCGTGACCGATGCCGCCCTGCGCCTGCTCGATGTCGACGAGCTTGGGCTGGATGACCTGGACCGGCATGTGCTGCACGCGATCATCGACAAATTCAACGGTGGGCCTGTGGGCCTGGAAACCATCAGCGCTTCGGTGTCGGAAGAGTCCGATACGATCATGGACGTGGTNGGGCCCTACCTGTTGCAGCTCGGTTTTCTGGAACGCACCGCGCGGCGCATGGTCACTTCACGCCTACGTGCACCTGGGTCTCCCCACCGCCCGCCACCCAGGCGCGCCGCCCAAACCACCCTGTTCGCCAACAACGTGAACGACGAATAACGCATGCCCCTGCGAACGTCAGACTTCGACTACGAGCTGCCCCCTCGCGCATCGCACAAACCCCCATCGAGCCACGTGACGCCGCGCCTGCTGATCGTACACCGGCAGACGGGCGAATTGGAACACCGGGTGTTTGCCGACCTGCCGGCCTTTGTCCGGGCCGGCGATGTCCTCGTGGGCAATGACAGCCGGGTACTGCCCGCCCGCCTCGTGGGTCACAAAACCACCGGCGGCAAAGTCGAGGTCCTGCTGCTCAAGCCGCTGTCCGCGACGTTGTGGGAAGCGCTGGTCAGGGGCAAACGGCTGCGCCCCGGGACCGTGATCGAGTGCGTGGCCCGGTCGGCGCCGCAGTCGGCCAGCCTGACGGCCACGGTCACAGCGCTGCACCCTGACGGCACGCGTACGCTGGAGTTCAACCGNTCCGCCATTGGCCGAGCCGAACAGTTCGGTGAAATCCCGCTCCCGCCCTACATCCATACGCCATTGCGTGACCGTGAACGTTACCAGACCGTGTACGCGCGTNNGCAGGGTTCGGCCGCTGCGCCCACCGCCGGCCTGCATTTTACGCCGCACCTGCTCGCCCAGCTCGGTCAAATGGGCGTTGGGTTCGAGTTCGTCACCCTGCACATTGGCCTGGACACCTTTCGCCCCATCCAGGTCGAAGCGCTGGACGAGCACCACATGCACCGTGAATGGGCGGTGCTGGATGCGGGCAGCGCACAGCGTATCCGCGCGCGCGCGGCCGGTGGTCGCTGCATTGCGGTGGGCACCACGGCGGTGCGCGTGCTGGAANNAGCGCCGCGCGGCGACGGCGGACCACCCCTACCCCCGTTCCAGGGGTGGACCGACCTNTTCATCACACCCGGTTTCGACTTTCGCATCACCGATGCCCTCATCACCAACTTTCACCTGCCGCGCTCCAGCCTGCTCATGCTGGTGAGTGCCTTTGCGGGCAAAGCGCTCACCGAATACGCGCACGCCGAGGCTCTGCGGCACGAATACCGTTTCTTCTCTTTTGGCGATGCGATGCTGATTCTGTGAAAACAGCATTTATTTCCTGAGATCAACTCCGCCGACCGATTTTGATTTATGCAAAGCTGTGGTAGAATAGCGGGCGTCTGCGCGGCCGTGGGCATCACGCGTGCCGGCACAAACAGGCGATCAACGTGTGGCGTGGGTCGGCAATGCGCGCATTCATGGCTGAATTGGCACACGACCGGCCCGGTGACGACCAAGATGCGACGTGAGGTGGGTGTGGTAATGGACGACAACATGCGGGATGCAATCGATGCCTTCATCGATCATACACGAGTGGAAAGCTCCGAACACACAGTGGCAGCCTACCACAACGATCTGAGCCAGTTCCTTGGTTTTCTCCAGCAAAACCGTCTGGCGCGTGCGTATACCAGCTGGGACGCCGTCACCCCGGGCGACGTGGCGGCCTACGTGGTCGATCTGAAAGCGCGCGAATACGCCNNGGCCAGCGTGGCGCGCAAGGTAGCCGCCCTGAAGTCGTTNTTTGCCTACCTCCTGGCACGTGGCCTGATCACCCACAACCCGGCGGCTGAGGTCTCTGCCCCACGGGTAGAGAGGCATCTTCCCCACACCATTGAACGTGAGAAGGTCGAGCGTTTATTGGCCGAACCGTCCCAGCAGCACAACCCCAAAGCGCTGCGTGACAAAGCCCTGCTGGAACTGCTCTATGCCACCGGTATGCGCGTCAGCGAGGTGGTGGCGCTCGATGTTGCGGACGTCGACATCGGTGCTGGCATGATCACGTGTGACGGTCGCAAGCGCCGGCCGCGTGTCATTCGCATCACCCAGCCATCGGTCGCGGCCCTGGATGACTACCTGCTGGACGGTCGCAGTTACCTNGCTGTCGCCCGTCAGGCCCAACGGCCCGCGCTGTTCGTCAACCACCGCGGTCAACGCCTGACGCGTCAGGGCCTCTGGCTGATCGTCAAGCACTACGCCGAACAGATGGGCATCACCGACGAGGTAACNCCGCATACGCTGCGGCATTCGTTTGCCGCGCACAAGCTGGCCAGCGGCGAGGCCAACGTGCAGGAGGTGCAGCGCACCTTGGGGCACGCCAGCCGCTCGACGACCCAGGTCTACACGATGCTGGTGCCCGCCGAAGCTTCGGGCGGAGAGGGTGGCATATGACCGACTCATCCTGGTTGACACGTACACAGATTGAAAATGCGGCCCAGTTCGTACGCACGCATACCCGACATACGCCGCAGGTNGGGGCCGTACTCGGCTCGGGTCTCAGCNNCCCCGACACCATTACCGACGCCGACCGCATCCCGTTTCACGACATTCCACACTTCCCGGTCAGTACCGTGGAGGGGCACAGTGGCACCCTGGTGAGCGGTTGGCTGGAGGGCCAGGCCGTACTGGCGCTGCAAGGGCGGGTGCACTACTACGAAGGCTATTCCATGCAGCAGATCACCCTGCCGATTCGGGTCATGCAGCTGCTGGGTATGCACACCGTCATCCTGACCAACGCGGCNGGGGGCATCCATGCGCATTGGCACGCCGGCGACCTCATGCTGCTGACCGATCACATCAACTTCGTGGGCCTGGCCGGGCACAACCCCTGTTGGGCCAATGAACCGGCGTTTGGCCCGCGTTTCCCCAGCATGACCAAAGTGTACGACCGTGAACTGCGCCGCTGTGCGCTGGAAGTGGCGGCCCGTCTGGACCTGCCGCTGCGCCAGGGTGTTTACGCCAACGTGGCCGGCCCCATGTTCGAGACGCCCGCCGACATTCGGTTCCTGCGGGCCATCGGCGCGGACGCCGTAGGTATGTCCACGGTGCCCGAAGCGATCGTCGCGNNCCACGGTGGACTGCGCGTACTGGCGATTTCGGCCATCGCCAACATTGCCATCGACTCGACCGAGACGAGCAGTGAGACGACGCACGAGGAAGTGCTCGAAGCGGGCAAAACCATCGTACCTCGCCTGACGACCCTCCTGCGCGGTATTCTCGGCAACCTGCCGCCGGCGCCGGTCGTTCCTGGGGCCTGAAGGCGTCGCATGGCGATTGTTGTCAAACTGATCACCGACTACGCCCCCTGGCTATATGCGGCGTGCGGCCTGGTGGCCCTGTGGTACCTGCGCATCGCGATCATCGCCCGCCGTCAGCGTCGCCAGGCGGCGTTCACGCTGGAACGCGAGGCAGCGCTCAACCGGACTTACCAGGCATTTAGCGTGGCGTTGGTATTGCTGGTCGTCATGGGTGCGGTATATTTTACGACCACCTGGATNTGCGACGGCCGTCGGCCCTGGTCGAGGCTGTGGTGTCGCCTTCGCCCACGCCGCTGGTGCTGCCCACCGCCACCCCCACCCCGGCGCCGGTCACCGCCACACCATCGCCGACCCTGGCGCCCACCAAGGCGCCCACCCCGCCCCACGCCGACCCCGGCGCCGGTCGTGACCCGTGCCCCGGTCGTTGTGGCGCCCAGTTGCCCCGACGGACGTGCACGTCTGGTTCAGCCCGGCGTCAATCAAACCGTATCGGGCAGCATCACCGTCATCGGCACCGCGGCGACCGATCAGTTCGCCTATTACAAGCTGGAATTCAAGGCCGTGGGCACACCCGGCGACCCAACCTTCATTCTTTCACGCACACAGCCCGTCGTCGATGGCCCACTGGGCACCTGGAATGTGGGTGGATTGCCCGCCGGCGCTTATACCTTGTACCTGCGCACGGTCGATGTGACAGGCAATTACGGTGAGTGCACCGTGCAGGTGCATGTCAGTGGATAATCGTGTAACATCTGCGGCGCTTCACTCGTTACATGCATGGAGAATGCCGGGAAACGGCCCAACGGGTCGACCGGCCCATCATGACGAGGGAGAGCAACCGCAACGTGACGTATGAGGCGGTGATGTTAGGCCAGGTGCGGCCCACCACGGCAGAACTACGTGCCCTGGACGATCTGTTCGAGCGTCTGTACGCGACGTACAACCGTCCATTGTACAACTATATCTATCGCCTGGTGGGCAACTGGGAACAGGCCGAGGACCTGACGCAGGAGGTCTTCCTCAAGGCTTACAACGCCCTGGGCCGCCTGCCGGCCGATGCCAACCACCGGGCCTGGTTGTACCGCATCGCCACCAATGCATCGTACGACGTGCTCCGCCGGCGGCGGTTGATTCAGTGGCTGCCCTTCTTCGAAAACGACCGCGCCAGTGATTTCGATGACCCGGCCCGNGCACACCCCGACGCCCTGGCCGTACAGACCGCCCTGCAACGCCTGCCGGCCGATCAACGCAGTAGCCTGCTGCTTTATGTTTGTGACCATTTTTCCACCGAAGAGATTGCCGAAATCATGGGCTGTTCACGCGGTGCGGTCAAAACACGCCTGTTCCGTGCCCGTGAACGTTTTCGTCAGGTGTACGCGGGCGGCGAGGAGGGTTTGTCATGAACCCGGCAGACCACCAACAGATTCGGCTGCTTTTGGCCCACTACCGGGGCTCGACTGACAGCGAGCGTGCGCATGTCGAAGCTCACCTGGCCGGCTGCGCGGACTGCCGAACCGTGCGCGCGTACCAGCAGCAAAACCTGGCGTTACGCACCCTGCCCAGTCGCGCACCCACCACGCGCTTGTATCACCACCTGACCGATGAGATTGCCCGGCAGCAAGCGCCACGCCCGTGGTACCAGCGGTTGTCGGCCGGCTGGCATTCGTGGCGGTCGCTGCCGTCCTGCTGTTCGCTTTCCTGAGCGCCATTCGCCTGCAGGGCTTCCCCAGGAAACGGCCGCCTACACCGCAACCCCTCTCGCCGAGGTGGCTGGCGTCAGTGGTACGGTGCAGCCCTCCATCACACCCACACAAACGGCATCGGTGACGGTGGGCATCACAACGACCACACCGCTGACACCCGTCACTTCTCTGCCGGGCCATGCGCTGACCGATACCTTGCCCTGGGTGAATTACGCGGTCGCCCGGCCCTCGGGGATGGAACTGCTTACGGCGCGGCCAACGGCGCCCAGGCCAGTCGCTCACCCGCCCTGGTGGCAGGGTCGACCGCGGCGCCACAGGTTAGCCCGGACGGCCAGTGGACGGCCGTCGCGAGCAACGGTGTGACACTGCTGCCCAACAACGGTGATGCGGCCATTACCCTGGTGACGCCCGACGACCTGCGCGGCGAGGTACGCGCCCTGGCGTGGGCGCCCGACAGCACCGCCCTGGCCATGGCCCTCCGCCGGCCGGACGGTTCGTATCAGGTATCGACGGTTCGTTTGCAGGCCGGCCTACCCATCGAATCGTTTGGCTTCGAGCGCGGTTATCCACGGCTGCTGGGTTGGGACGCCAACAGCCAGCAGGTGGTGATCCTGCTGAGTGCGGATGAAGAGACCGATTCCAGTGGGCAGATTCAGATCCTCGCGCGGGTCAGGAACCGCTCGTCCAGCCCTACAGTTACGCCGCGGCGCCCAGCTGGCGTCTGCGCCAGGCCACGCTGGGGCCGCGCGGCCGTTGGGTGTACTATCTGGCTGACCAGCCAAACCGCGGCTCGGTCCGTGCGCCAGAGCCTGCGCGACGGCAGCCAGACCGTGGCGCTCTCGGCCACCCTGCCGATCGACAGTTACGTCCTGGCGGACGACGAGAACCTCGTCGCCTACACCCTGACGACCGCCAGCGGTAGCCCGGCGGCCCGCAGCAACGTGCGCCTGCTCGCCTTCAGCGTCGGTACACCGCAGCTGCTCAGCGAATTTGCCGGCAGCCCGACCGCGCTCCTGGCGTGGTCACCCTCGGTAACCACGCCGCTGCAGAGCTGGATCGTCCTCAGTCAGCCGGCCGAGACTGGCCAGGGCCAGCGGGTGACGCTGCTGCGCCCATCGGATGGCATCAGCCTGCCCGTGACGATCGATGGGCTGGAGGACACACCGGCCGGCGGGCTGCACGTGGTGGGCTGGTCGTCGCCCATGCCGGCGACCGATCAGGCCGCCGATGGCAGCAACTTCGACGCGGCGACGCGGGCCGTCGGCCAGGCGTTGGCCAAACAACAGTGGCCGGCCCTGACACGCTGGCTCACTCCGGGTACGTTCACGTACTGCACCTACCCCCAAACGTGCAGCACCACGACATCGACGACCGATGCGCTCATGACCCTCGTCGCAGCCTTCCGCGCGGATGTGCGCACCGAACCCGAACGCCAGGTGCTGGAACTGCCCAACTTCAGCCCGCCGGGTGAGGCAGCGCTGCTGGTACGCCGCTCGGCGCCCGGCGACGTCGACAGCAGTCACCTGTACTGGCAGCGCTGAGGACGGGCAGTGGCAGATCGTGGGCATACTCACAGGCATACCGTACTACGACGCCCCCGCCTGGCCGATGTACGGGCCACACCGGCCGCGTTTGCCGGCCTGGAAGTTGTGCTGGAAGGCGAGTACTTCGCCGCCACGCTGCCGCCCGACCTGCCGCCGGATGCGCCGCGCCTGGGCCAGTGGGTGCGCGACGCCAGCGGCGCTGCGCTGTGGGTGCGCAACGCCACCCCTGACGTGGGCCAGGGCATCGCTGACGGCGCCTGGGTTCAGGTGCTGGGCGAGCTGAAGGTGGAGCAGGGCTGGCCATTCGTGCAGGTCTCACTCGTCCGGCCACTGGCGGTCGATGGCGGTTCGTGACTCCTTCCACGGTCGTGACGTTCTGTGGGTGACCCCATCTACCCGCGCAGGGGATGGACGGCGGCGTACTGGCTGAAGATCTCCAGCGCCTCGCCAAGCAGTTCGTAACTCTCCCAACCGCCCGACGCGGCCAGGGCATAGATCGCCGCCCCGTGCACGTAGTCGTCGGCGCGCAGCTGCGCGCCGTACCAGGCCAACTGCTCGATGTAATACCCGGCGCCATTGGGCCTCACGCGTAGCGTTTTGGCCCAATAGTCGACAAAGTCCCGCCAACCGCGCCCCGGTGGGCCGGACGGTCCTGCACCAGGCCATCGACGCCGCACTCGGTCATGAGTAACGGCACCGCCAACCCGGCCGGTTGCAGGTAGTTACGGTACAGCTTGCGGTAACGCAGGGTCAGCCACCCCTCATCACCCTCATCCGCGCCGGCGGCAAGTTGACTCTTGCCGGTGCCAAACCACATTTCTGGCGCCGAGTATTCGTGCAGGCCCAGGTACCCGCCGGTCGCTGCGACAGCGGCCAGGGCCGGGTAGAAGTGCGGCCACAACGCCAGGTCCGGTGCCCCGTACCAAAATTGCCCACGACCGAGCGGATACCCTGGGCCGCCAGCAGGCGCGCGTTCCGCTTCTGAAGTCAGCCAGGCGCTGCATCTGGGCGGGGTCACGGCCACCGGCTCATTGGCCGCCTCCCAACCGGCATAGGCCGCCATGCGCTGTGGGTCGCTGGCCAGGGGCAGCAGCTCCACGAAACGCCGCAGGCAACGGGTCCAGGTGCTCCAGGTCGAGCTGGTCGGGGAACGGCGGCCGGCCAACGATCAGTGTGTCGGGCGACAGCCGCTTGGCTCGGACACGAAGTTGACGTCGTGCTCCAGCGTTTTGATCAGCGCCAGATTACGTGTGGCCGCCAGGGTGAAGATCACGTTGCGCGTCACCACCACACCCAGTTTGGTGGGCGGGCCAGGCGGGAACGGGGTCGGGCGGGGAGTCGGCGTTGCGGTGGGCGGCTCACTGGTCGCCGTGGCCGTCGCGGTGGCCGTGGAGGTGGCGGTCGGGTTGAGGGGTGGTCGGATGAATGTCTGGTCGGTCGGTTGTAGCGGTACCGGGGTGGATGTTGGGGTACGGCGCACACCACACGCTTGTAGGGCCGCGGCGGCAGAGAGCGCGGCCATCAGGGTGAGGAATCGGCGCCGACTGACCAACGGTTGGTCGTCGTCGGGCATGATAGATTGTTTGCCTCCTGGCTGCCGCAAGACGCGCATGCCGGCGGGTATGATAACATTGGGGGCTGATCGGCAAACGGGAGGGGGAGTGGGAGACTTCAGATTTGGCAAAGCACCGTTGACACCTTCCGGACAAACGTCTATAATCGGTCTCTGGAGTGCGGCAGCCCGGGGCGATGGGCGGGGCCGGTTGGAAGAAGCCTCAATCGTCCATGCAGCCGCTTTTGGCAGAGGAGAACTGCGCAGGCGAGCAAAAGCGCAAGCGTGGCTTGTGCACTCCGAGGCGCAAGCGTGGCTTGCACACTCCAGGGCGCAAGCTCAGGTGACGTGAGGGAGTCGCCTGTGAATGCGGCGCGGGCGTGCGGCGTGCAGGCCATCCGTGCATGCACGAATCACGAAAGGTGACAGATCTTTGAGCCGACAAGGAACCGACCCTTCAAACCCGCTCAACCCGCAGCTGCACGAACTGCTGGCGCGCACCGAGGCGGTGATGCTGAACAGTGCGGGGACGCCGCGTGCGGATTGGCGCACGCCAAACCCCATCGGCGGTCCGGTATTTGCGGGCGTCGATTTGGGTACGGCCTACACGGTGCTCGTCGTGCTCGATGCGCAGCGCCAGCCGCTGGCCGGCGCTTACCAGTTTGCCCAGGTGGTGCGCGACGGGCTGGTGGTCGACTTCTTCGGCGCGGTCGAACTGCTGAGCCGGATGAAGCGCCAGGTCGAAGCCCGCCTGGGGATCCGNACATCGGCCGCATCCGGGTATCCGCCGGGCGTACCGCTGGCCGAGGTNCGCGCCACGGGCAATGTGCTGGAAGCGGCCGGCCTGCACTGCACCGGCCTGGTGGACGAACCGACGGCCGCCAACCACGTGCTGCGCGCAGAANNTGGCGCGATCGTCGACGTCGGNGGTGGCACCACCGGTGTGGCCATCGTGCGTGACGGTCAGGTGGTCTACACGGCCGATGAACCGACCGGTGGTACCCATTTTACACTGGTCATCGCGGGCGGCCGCCGCCTGACGTTCGAGCAGGCTGAAGCGGCCAAAACAGACCCCGCGCAGCAGGATCGCCTCTTCCCGGCCCTCCTGCCGGTCATGCAAAAAGTCGGCAGCATCATCCGCCGCCACGTGGCCGGCCACCCGGTCGAGACGATCTACCTGGTGGGCGGGACGTGCGCCTTTCCCGGCATGGATCGGGTGATCGAGGAGTACACCGGCATCCGCACGGTGCCCGGCAACCCGCTGTTCGTCACCCCGCTGGGCATCGCCATGCACAACGCAGGCTAACGATCCCACCCACCGTGCGCGCAGCTGCGCCACCTCCTGCTTCGCCAGCTCGGCGATCTGCACGTAGTCGGTCTTGGCCACCCGGTTGAGCGGCATCTGGCCCGGTTCGAGGATGACGTAGTGCAGCGGCCGCATGTAGGAGGCGATGCCGACCGCATAGTGGGTCAGCTCATCGGCCGTCAGCCCGACGTCAGGTTNTTTCTCGACGAACGCGACGATCCCTTCCACGAAAACATCGTGTTCGACGCCCACCACGGCACAGGTCGCGACCTTGTCACGCAGTTCGCAGATGAAGTCTTCGACCTNGCGCGGGAAGACCTGATAGCCCTTCGGTTTGATCACCCATTTGGCCCGCCCGGCAAAATGCAGGCCNNGTTCGTCACGGTAGCCCAAGTCGCCCGTGTAGAGGACGCCGTCGCGCGAGATGGTGCGCTGGGTCGCCTCAGCGCCCCNCACGTAGCCGAGGAAGGTCTGTGGGCCAGAAAAACAGATGTGCCCGATCTCGCCATCGGCCAGCACGGCGCCGGCGTGGCCGTCCGCGTCCATGGCGGCGCGCACCGACAGCGTACANNCCGGCATGTCGTGGCCCAGGCCGCTGGTCAGGTAGTCGACGCTGGCGTCCAACGGCGTGTAGGTGCAGAACCCGCCCGTTTCGGTCAGGCCCAGCCCGGTGGGGGTCTGTGCAGCCATCGTGGCCACGCGTTCCAGGAGCTGACGCGGCACCTGCTGCCCGGCGCAAATGGCAGTGCGCAGGCTCGACAGGTCGTACTCGTGGTAGTTGGGCAGCCGCCACTCCAGGTTGAAGAGCGGNNGGATCTGGCCCAGGACCGTCACGCGGTAATCCTGGATCGCTTGCAGCGATTTGGCCGGGTCGAACAGGTGTAGCACGACCGCGGTGCCGCCGAAAAACAGGGTGGTCATCAACTGCTCAGCCTGGCCGCCGACGTGCGAGGGCGGCAGGTTGACGAGCATACGTGTGTCCTCGGTCATGGCGAAGGCGATGCCCAGGCACATGTTCTGGCAGGTAATGTTGCGGTGCGACAGGAGGGCTGGCTTGGGGTAACCGGTCGAGCCGGTGGTGAAAATGACCTGGGCGCCGTCATTTTCGGTGACCGCGCCGGCGGCCGCCATGTAGTCGCGCAGCGGGCGAATGGGCCGGGTCCTGCATGGCAGCGGTGGCCAGAGCCTGGGCCTGGGCCGCCAGCGTGAAGGCCGATTGCGCCCCTCGATCACCTGGTCGGGCGGGGAGAACTGTACGAAATGCTGGACGAATGGGCAGTGCGCCATGACGGCNNCCTGCCCAGCACGGAAGTCGGCCAGCGGTGTTTGGCCGAGGAAGGCATAGCCCTTGGCCTGAATCAGGCTCAGGCTACGAATGACTTCAGGCCCCTTGAGTCGCAGATCGAGCGGGGCGTGAATGACGCCGATCTTGAAACAGGCGTACTCCAGGAAGATGTGTTCCGTCAGGTAGGGCAGCGAGGTGGCAAAATAATCGCCCTTGCGGAACCCCATTTGCCAAAGCTGCATAGCGAGGGCCGTTGTGCTGCGGTCGAACTGTTCCCAGGTGATCTCGGCCTTGGTATCGGCGTTGATCAACGCCAACGCCGTCGGCTTGATGCGCGCCCACCGGTGACCACCTGATGCAGCAGGTGCCGATCGGCGTAATCTTCTTCGTAGTGGGCCAGGGTGAGCTGCGGCACGCCCTGGCGCGTCTCCACCGGAATCATCGCATTTCTTCCTCCCTGCGGCAGGGCCGGCAGGTGATATCGGCTGTGGGCACAGGCCCAGCGTCCCGCTGCGCACCCGGTACGGGTCAGGTCAGCGCAGGAGTGAGTCAGTCAGCCAGCCGTTCAGAAACCGGGTTTTTCTCGTGCGAGCAAGGTTTTCGCCTGTACAACGGCCTTTCAGCGCGCCATGACCCTGGTCTGCGAGACACAAACCCGGTTTCTTCACAGTCCGAAAACGTCGCGGGCATTGCCGGCCAGGAATTTCGCCTGCACCGACGGCGGCAGGTCGAGGGCCAGCGCCTGCGCGGTGCACTTCTCGAAGGCCAGCATGGGAAAATTGGTGGCAAACAGCACCTTGTCCTGCCCGTTCGTTTTCATGAACTGGACCAGCTGCGGGGGATAGTAGCGCGGCAAATAGGCCGACGTATCGATGTAGACGTTGGCGTGTTTCCAGGCCAGCGCGATCATCCNGTCGGTCCAGGNGTAGCCGATGTGGCCGGCGACGATCTTGGNCTCGGGGAAGATCAGCGCGACCTCATCCAGGTATGGAATTGGCCGGCCCGGTTCGGACGGCATCAGCGGGCCGGTGTGGCCGGCCTGGGTGCAGAACGGGATACCGACNNCGATACACTTGACGAACAGGGGGAAATAAAAGCGGTCGTTAGGCGGCCGGTTCCACAGCCAGGGCAGCATCCGCAGGGCCTTGAAGCCCAGCCNGTGCACCGCACGCTCCAACTCGTGCACGGCGGCCAGCGGCCTCTCCAGGTCGACCGCGGCCACGCCCACGAAGCGTCCCGGGAACTGACGCACGATCGCGGCCACATCGTCGTTGGAAAAGACCCAGCGCCCCGNGCGGTGCCAGGCGGTGAGCAGGGCCGTTTGGATACCGGCCCGGCCCATCAGCGTTACGATCGTCTCGGGCGCAATGCCAGTTTCGAGCACTGCGCTGGCGCCCGATTGGGTAAACAAGCGGGCAATCTCTGGTACGGCGTGCAGTGATTCTTTGTTCGCCGGTTGNNCCCAGGCGTCGATAATCATCATCGACGGCGAATCAGACATCATTGTCTCCTCCAGCAATACGTTCCCCGCCCATGGGCTACGCCGTTCATGGGCTACGCCGTTCCTGCCCCACCCCCGCTCGCCCTGAGCCTGTCGAAGGGCGAGTTCTCCCAAACCAAAATCGTCCATGGGGGCGCCAGGGTGCAACTCCTCACCCTCACGGACTCCAGATGCCAGCCGTGGTGGCATCACCCGCGTAAACCCGGCGCGGTGCGGCATCGAAATAGCGCCCCAGAAAGTGGGTCGCGGGCCGGGTAAGCGGCAAATCTTCCAGAATCTCGCGGCGTGTATACCAACCGATCACGTCGCCTTCGTCGCTGAGGCGCGGTTCGCCCAGGCACTCGCACAGGTAGAGGTGCCAGCTGTGGTAGTTGGCGCCGCGGCGGCAGGCGTCGGCGATCTCTTCCTGCGCGTAGAGTAACTCAGCCCGCACCACGGCCAGGCCAGTTTCTTCGTACGTCTCGCGCAGCACAGCGGTCAGCGGTTCCTCGCCGGTATCGACATGCCCGGCCGGAATCGTGTAGTAACCGACCGGGTAGGTGGTGCGGCGCAGCAGGCAGTAGCGCGGCTCACCGGCGTAGATGCGCCACAGGATGGCGCCTACGGAAAAGTGGCGCAGTTCACCATCGGGCCGGAACTCCCACGGCACCTGCGGGTCGAAGATGAAGGCGCGATCGTGGACGTGGCCGGCGTGTTCGTAGGCGCGCCGGGCGGCGTAATCGGTCAGCGGCGCCCCATCCGCGATGCAGAAGGCGACCGTGTCGTGCACCAGGCCAGCCGCCAGGTTGTCACCAACGAGGGGTCGAATACGGTTCAGTATCTGTCGGCGTTCCAGCATGGCCGTCACAAACCCATCCCTCTACAGTCGAAAACAGAGGTCAAAGTCGGGCGCCCAGCCCTCGGGCACATAATCGCCCGACGCCCGGTCCTGGGTATAGCGCCCGCGGTACTCGCCGCGCACAACGCGCTGTAAGGCATCGACCAGCGCGTCTACCTCGGCCAGGGTGTTGTAGAGGCCGAAGCTGACCCNGACCAGGCCGGGCATCCGGCTGCGGTCGTGCGCCAGCATCCNGTCGCGCACACGTTCCACCTCGCTGTCACGCAGCCCCAGCAGATGCAGGATGTAGGGGTGNNCGCAGAAACAGCCGTTGCGTACGCCAATGCCGAACTCGTAACCAAGAATGGCGGCGACCAGGAAGTGCGGCAACGAATCCAGGTTGAACGGGATGACGCCCAGGCGCGCCGGCCCGGCCGGGTCACGGTCGCCGAAGATCGTGACGCCCGGCACCTTCGGCAGCTCCGTCAGGGCGTACGCGGTGAGTTCGGCCTCGTGCGCCGCGACCTGCGCCATACCCACCGCCTGCAACTGCTTGATCGCCGCGGCCAACGCCACGGCCCCGGGCACGTTGGGGCTGCCGGCCTCGTCGCGGTCGGGCGGTTCTGCCCACCACACACTGTCGGGGGTGACGATCTCGACCGTACCACCGCCGCGCAGGTCGGGCCGCCGCGCGAACAGGTCACGTCGGCCGACCAGGGCGCCGGTGCCGTAGGGCGCGTACATTTTGTGCGCGGAGAGGGTGACGTAATCGAAGTGGCTGGGGTCGTCCAGCGCGCCCATCGTCACCGCCCGGTGCGGCGCCAGTTGGGCCGTGTCGACCAGGATGTGCGCGCCGGCGGCGTGGGCTTTTTCGGCCAGGCGGTGCACCGGGTTGATGTAGCCGGTCACATTGCTGGCGCCGGTCACCGCGACCAGGGCGACCCGGCCGGCGTACCGGGCCAACTGGCGGTCGAAATCGTCCTCATCGAGCATACCGTCCGGGTGCACCGCCACGTGTACGACGTGGGCCGCGGCCCGGTAGGGGAGGTCGTTGGAGTGGTGCTCCATCATCGTGACCAGCACGACGTCGCGCTCAGCCGTGAAGGGAAAGCGGCGCGCCAGTTTGTTGACCGCTTCGGTGGTGTTCTTGCCAAAGATGCAGACGTGGGTGGCCGGGTCGGCGTCCACAAACGCGAGGGTGGCCGCGCNGGCCGCCTCGTAGGCGTGGGTCGCCAGCTGGCTCTTGAACCCNNGGCCCCGGTGCACCGAGGCGTACCAGGGCATAAAACGTTCGAGCGCCTGGGTCACCGCNNGCAGCGGCGGCGTCGAGGCCGCATTGTCGAAGTTGATGTNACGGCCCTGGCTGCCATCGAGGCGCGGCGTCTGTTGGTCGACATCGAACAGCACCCGTAGTTCATCGTTCGCAGCACCCGACACGGCAGCGTTGCTCATAGTCACCTCACCCTCATCGAATTTTCACGCCGGCCGCGGGTCACCGGTGAAACAAACTGTATTCACTATACCATCGGCCAATCCAAAACCGCAAATCCAAATTCCCCCTCCCACCCTCCAACCTCCAACCCCAACCCCCACCCTCCAACCCCACCCTCCAACCCCCAACCCCACCCTCCAACCCCCACCCTCCAACCCCCAACCCCCACCCTCCAACCCCCAACCCCCAACCCCCAACCCCACCCTCCAACCCCCAACCCCCAAACTAGCCCCAACGCCCCACCCTATGGTATACTTGCCCGCTGAACGTCACGTGTCTCGACCGGCATGAAACAACGCCTTACCACGAGGTCATTCATGAAACTCTCATCGCAAGGTTTCATTGCCCCCTGGCATGTCGTCAGCCTGTTACTGGGCATCGCCCTGTTTGTAGCGCTCTCCCTGTTCGCCCCAGGCGCCGCCCAAGGGCAAACCCCACAGCCCCCACCGTTCGCCCTGAGCCTGTCGAAGGGCGGGCCTGGCCACCCGACGAAACCCGGGCTTCGACCCAGCTCAGCCCGAACGGAATGCCACCCTCCGTTCGCCCTGAGCCTGTCGAAGGGCAGACCGCGGCCGCCGCTCTACCCCTCCCGACCCGCCACGCGCCCCGGCATCTACGTGGCGGCCGATTACACCGGTCTCATCGACCCCCAACGTTACGGCCTGACAGGCAGCCTGGTAACCTACACCTGGAGCGGCTTCTACGACAGCAGCGGGAATTTCAAGTGGGACACCTTCGACAACTGGCTGGCGACCGTCGCCTCGCAGGGCAAAGCCGCGGCCATTGGCATCACCACCTACGATGGCCGCTGCTGCGGCGGGCAGCGTGTGCCGAACTGGGTGCGCGCAGCGCCCCAATTCACTGTTCAACGTCTGTAACTACCTGGGCGGCTCGTGTACGGCCTGGCAGATTCCACGTTACTGGCACGACGACTACCTCGTGCCTTACCGGGCCTTCATTCAGGCCTTTGGCGCGTTACCGTAACGACCCGCATCGAATGGGTCGCCATTGGCCTGGGCACCTTTGGCGAGTTCCACGCGACCGACGTCGACAAACCCTACTACGGCTGGTACGACCGCACGGCCATTGGCAATGCCGGCCTGACGAGCAGCCTATGGCTCTCGACGACCAAAGCGATCACCGACTGGTACATCGACGCGTTCGGAAAACGGCCAGCTCAAAAGAACCTGCTGGTGCAGAACGCCTCGTTCACCTTCCGCGAGGACGAGCGGCGTATCCTGGCCGACTACGTTGGACCCAAGGGGGTCGGTTTCTCGAACAACGGCCTCTACCCCGACTCCAACTATTCCATCGTGGGCAATCAGTCCAACTGTCCCTACTGCGGCCAGCACGATCACATCGTCAACTGGAACAGCCAGGTACCGATCGCGTTGAAACCTACCATTACATGCTGTGCGATGAAGCGTCGGTCTACTGGGGCGTGTTGAACGGCCTGGACAAGCGGGTCGACTTCTTCCGCCTGGACCACACCCTCTTCTTTCAGTCCGATCCGAACGGCAACTGGCTATACGACAAGACGCAAAACATCGCCATCTTCAACCGTTTCCGCCGCCACATCGGCGCGACAACGCAGAACGCCCAGCGCCTGGGTGGCGATGCGTGAGCACCGCGTGCCGCTCAACTACTGCGGCGGCCTGATGACCGAACCCTCGTGGTACCCCCAATTGGGCAATTTCGACTATCTCATGGAGCAGGACGATGCGGTGCCGGGGGCATACCGTGGCCGAAACCAACGACGCATCGGTGACGACCGGCCTGGGCTGGTGCCCCCGGCGGCCGGGCGTCCACCGTGCAACACAGCGGCCTATAACGCGAACATCCCCGAGGGCAAGGAGGGCTGGGTCACGCGGCGCACCGACCGCGCTACCGGCAACCCGGCCATGTACTTCAAAGTTAACGACGCCTACCTGTTCGCCACGGCCTCCCACCCCATCACGATCTCAGTGACCTACGCTGACGTCGGTACCGACCGCTGGCGGCTGCTGGTGGATGGGCCGGGCGGGGCGGCGACCGCGGTCACACCCGTTGGCGGCAGTGGGCCATTCGTGCAGAAACAGAATACGCAGACCTGGCGGCGGGCCGATTTCGTCGTTACCAACGCCCGTTTCATGAACAGCCTGGCCGGCGGCAGCGACCTGGTCATCGAAACCCTGGGCAACAGCGACACCTGGATCCACTTCGTCGAGGTGATCCCCGGCGTCGGCCTGCTGCCGACCCCGACCCCGGCCCAACGCCCAATACAACGCCCACGATCACGCCAACGCCCACGCACACACCGCTGCCCACGCCCACTGCGACCCCAACCGCCACACCGACGCCCGCCGGCCCGGCGGCCGAGGGCCTGTGGGAACAGCAGACGGTCGCCAGCCAACCACTCCTGGCGGTCGATTTCGTTGACCGCCGGCACGGTTGGGCCGGCGGTGGACGCTGGTGGGTACAGAACTGCCCCAACCCTGACTGTCCAGGCCTGTTGCTGCGCACCACCGACGGCGGCGTCAGCTGGCAGCCGGCCGATACCAACGCCGCCGGGTTCATTCACGACGTCGACTTCGTGTCGCCCCAGGCCGGCTGGCTGGTCGGACGGTTCGGCACGGTGATGGCATCGAGCGACGGTGGCGGCTCGTGGTCTGTGCAGCCCAAGACGTCACCCTACTGGCAGTTCCTGTACAGCATCAAGATGCTCAACGAACTGGAAGGCTGGTTCGGCGGTTCTCAGGGTAAAGTCTGGCGCACGACTGACTCGGGCGGCCTGTGGCAGGAGCGCAGTGTAGGGCCTCAACGGCCATGTGGGACATCGAGGCCCGGGGTAACCGGGTGTGGGTGATCAACGGTGGGCAAACCCTGACGCGCAGCACTGACCAGGGCGCTACCTGGCAGGTCAGTGCACTGACCTATGCCGACCGCATCAATGCCCTCGCGTTCGTCGACGGATGACCGGCTGGGCGGCCGGTTCGGGCGGTAAGATCATGCGCACGACCGATGGCGGCGTCTCATGGGGTGTGCAGAGTACGCCCATCAACGATGAGCGATGGCCATCGCCATGGTGAACGCGACCGGGTGGGCGGCTGGCGCCAACGGCCGCATTATCCATACGACGAACGGCGGCAGCACGTGGTCGAATCAGATCAGCCCGATCGCCGCCACCATTCGCAGCCTGTCGTTCATCAACGCCAACGAGGGCTGGGCCGTTGCCGAAGATGGCAGTATCCTGCACTACGCGCTGCCGGCCGGCGGCAGTGGCACACCCACGGTCACGCCGACGGCGCCACCCACGGCCACCGCGACGCCAACGCCAACCCGGACCCCTACCCCACGGCGACGCCAACCGCCAGCCCAACCGCGACCCGTACGCCGACCCGAACCCCCACGGCCACCCCACTGCCGCGGCAGCCCAGCCAACCGTGGTCACGCTCCAGGTTCTGGCTTCACCCGATGATACGTACGTCAAACCGGCGAGCGGCACGAACTACGCGAACGATATCCGGGTGCGCCTGGGTGGGCAGTATTTCGGCGGTTTACGTGCGGCGAATGTGGCCATCCCACAGGGTTCGACAGTGGTCAGCGCCACCCTCGAAGGGTTCACCCTGTGGCACCGTGGCCTGCCCAAACTTCACTTCACGGCCGAGGCCACGGATGATGCCGCCAGTTTTGCCGACGAACAGGCGCGCCGATCTGCGCCCACGCACTAACGCCGTGCGCACCTGGCAACCCGCGAGCCTGAGCTACCCGGCCTGGACGACGATCGACGGCCTGGCGCCCGTGGTGCAGGCGGTAATCGACCGACCCGGCTGGACGCCCGGCAATGCCCTGGCTCTGCTGGTCGAAAGCGACGCCAGCAATCTGGCCAACAACGATTACCTCGACTTTTACGCGATCGATTACAGCCCGACGCTGGCGCCGCGCCTGCACATCGGCTACCTGCCGCCCGCGGCGTGCAGCCCGGTGGCGCTGGCCGACCTGGTGGCGGCCGCGGCCCAGTGGGGGTGGACGAGCACGACGCCCGGGTTCGATGCACGCTTCGACCGCGACCATGACCAGGACATCGACGTGGCTGACCTGACGCGGCTGGCGCAGATGTGGAGTGATGGGGAGTGCTTGTGAGGGGGTTGGAGGTTGGGAGTTGGATGGGAGTCGAGGGATAGTGGCTAGTCGGTTTCGTCTTGAAGAAGGGGTTGGTGAGTTTCTCGAACCCGACCGTGGTGGCGGGGCCGTGGCCGGGGAAGACGGCCGTGTCGTCGGGGAGCGTGAAGATTTGGCTACGGATGCTGCCGAGTAGCTGGCGCAGGTTGCCGCCGGGCAGGTCGGTGCGCCCGATCGAGCCGCGGAAGAGGGCATCGCCGACGAAAGCGCGTCGGCCGGCGTGGTCGACGAAGGTGATGCTGCCCGGTGAATGGCCCGGCGTCCAGCGCATCTCCAGCGTCTGGCGCCCAAAATGCACCGGCTCACTGACATTCAGCCAGACATCGACCACCGGCGGCTCACCGGGGTCGTAACCCATCCAGGCGCGCACGGCGTTACGCGTACTNNCGAGGACCGGTTGTTCGGCGGGGTGCAGGCAGAACGACACACCGATGGCCGCTTGCAGNNCGCGCACGGCGAGGATGTGATCGAAGTGGGCATGCGTATTGATGATCTTGACCGGTCGCAGGTCGTGCCGCCGCACAAGGTCGAGGATGCGTGGCGCTTCGTCCCCGGNGCCGATGATGACCGCCTCACGCGTCTCTTCGCAGCCCAGCACGTAACAGTTGACCTGGAGTGCACCCACTTCCACCGAATCGATAATCATGGCATCTTCCTGTACATGTAAGTCGTCCAGGGACAAATTTACCCAACGTTGCCACGGCTGTCAAATACCAGGGCGCGTTTGACCAACCCGCTCAAAACCGGTACAATGACTCCACGTCTGACGTACCGCGTCACAAGATCGTGCGCGGTTGGCCCATTCTGAACAACCAGCTTTACCGTGCGCCATGATCGTGGGCCGTCAACCCCACGCGCCGTTTGGGAGCGAAAAACATGACACCAACAATCCATGGCCCAGCCTGGATGCCGCCCAAGATTATCTACCTGCACAACCAGTCGGACCAAAACGTGCACGTGCACATGAACACCGGGACCTACCGCCTGGACGCGCACCGCAGCATGAAGTTCGTGGCGACGGTGCTCGATTACCCACAAGTCAAAGCCCTGATCGACGAGGGTGTGCTGACCTGGGAGAAGCTGTAACCGCCCCACGCGGAGACCGTCATGCCCAAGCTCGTTTTGATCGATGGTTATTCGCAAGCCTTCCGCGCGTTTTATGGCCTGCCGCCAGATTTCACCACCAGCAGCGGTGAGCTGACGAACGCCGTGTACGGCTTTGCATCGATGCTGCTCAACGTCATTGCCGAAGAAAAACCCGATTATATTGCCGTGGCCTTCGACGTTGGTCGCACTTTCCGCCACGACCAGTTCAGCGAGTACAAGAGCACCCGCGCCAAAATGCCCGAAGAGATGCGGGTACAGGTTCCCCGTATCCGCCAGCTGATCGAAGCGCTCAACATACCCATCTTCNNTGAAATCGAAGGTTACGAGGCCGACGACCTGATTGGCTCACTGGCGCGGCAGGCGCAGCAGCANGGGGTCGATAGCGTGCTGGTGAGCGGTGACCGTGACCTGTTCCAGCCGATNCGCGCCGGGGTTCGGGTGCGCTACACGGCGGGCGGCCCGCGGCCCAAAACCATTCTGTACGACGCCGAGGCTGTGGTCGCACGTTTTGGCGTCCAGCCGGCACAACTGCCCGATTTCAAGGCCCTGACCGGCGATACCTCGGACAACATCCCCGGCGTACCCGGGGTGGGCGACAAAACGGCGGCATCGCTCATCAACACCTACGGCTCGATCGAAAACCTGTTGAGCCACAGCGCCGAACTGAAGCCCGCGCGTGTGCAGGCGGCGGTGGCCGCGCACCGCGCAGATTCAGCCAACAAACAGCTGGCCACGATCGTCACCGACCTGCCGGTGACCCTCGACCTGGCGCGCTGCCACACGCGCGACTACGACCGGGCGCGNGTCCTGGCCCTGTTTCGTGGNCTCGAGTTCAAGAGCCTGGTCGATCGCCTGCCGGCGGCGGCCGAACCCACGCCGACCGCGCCAGCCGCCAGTCCCGCCACGCGTTACCGCCTCGTGGCCACCGCAGCCGACCTGCACGCCATCGTTGACCTGTGCCGGGCCGCGCCGCTGATTGCGGTCGACGTCGAAGCGACCAGCACCGATCCGATGCAGGCCCGCCTGGTCGGGGTGGCGCTGGCCTGGGGCCGGGCGCCGCCGCCTACGTGCCGGTGCAGCTCAACGCCGATGCGGCGCCAATACCAGCGCCCGGCGCGGGCTGACGGGGCTGCCCCTGTTTGCCGACATGCCGGCCAGCACGGGCGCGGCNNCTCTGCCCAACCCGGGCTGCCGCTCAACGTGGTGCAACGCATCCTTGGCCCGCTGCTGGCCGACGATACGCCGCCCAAAGTGGCGCACAACGCCTCGTACGACCTGACCGTACTGTGCGAGGCCGGCCTGTCGGTAAACGGCCTGCAGTTCGACACCTTCCTGGGCGAATGGTTATGTAACCCCGGCAGCCACAGCCTGGGCCTCAAGGCGGTGGCCTTCACCCGCCTCGGCGTGCAGATGACCGAAATCACCGAGTTGATCGGCAAAGGCAAGGCCCAAATCACCATGGACCAGGTGCCGGTCGAACGGGTGGTCGACTACGCGGCGGCCGACGTCGATATGACGCTGCAGATTCAGCCGCTGATCGAGGCCGAGTTGGCGCAGAAGAACCAGACGCGGCTCTTCCACGAGGTGGAGATGCCGTTGGTGCCGGTTTTGGTCTCCATGGAGNNCGCGGGCGTTCTGCTCGACCTGCCGTTCCTCAAAGAGATGGAGAAGACTCTGTTGGCCCGGCTGACGGCGCTGGAAACGGAAATCCATGCCCTGGCCGGGTACCCATTCAACATCAATTCGACGCAGCAGCTGGCCGACGTGCTGTTCGGCAAACTGGCCATTCCGTCCCAGGGTCTGCCGCGCACCGGCACAGGCAAGATCAGCCTGGCGGCCGGCGTGTTGGAAGGGATGAGCGGTCGCCACCCGATCATCGACCTGATCCTGGAGCAGCGGCAACTGGGCAAACTGCAATCGACCTACGTGCAGGCCCTGCCCAGCCTGGTGAACCCGCGCACGGGACGCGTCCACACCAGCTTCAACCAGGCCGGCGCGGAAACGGGCCGCATCTCGAGNCCCAACCCCAATCTGCAAAATATCCCGATTCGCACCGAGGTCGGCCGCCAGGTGCGACGCGCGTTCATCGCCCCACCCGGTTGGCAGTTGATCTCGGCCGACTACTCGCAGGTCGAGTTACGCATCGTGGCGCACTCCAGCCAGGATACCAACCTGGTGGGCGCCTTCNNAGAACGCGGCGAGGATGTGCACGCCAGCACGGCGGCCGCGGTGTACGGCGTACCGTTGGCGGAGGTGACCAAGGCGCAGCGGNNGCGCGCCAAGACGGTGAACTTTGGCCTGGTGTACGGTCAGNNGGCCTTTGGTCTGGCGCAGCAGACCGGTATGAGTCAGAGCGAAGCGGGTGAATTCATCAACCGCTATTTTGCCATCTACCCGCAGGTCAAATCGTACCTGGACGGGCTGCGTCGCCAGGCGGCTGAGCAGGGTTACGTCGAGACGCTGCTGGGGCGTCGGCGCTATTTTCCTGAGCTGNNGCGGCCGGCGCAGACGCCGTACAACATGCGCCAGGCGTTGGAGCGGGCCGCCATCAACGCGCCGATCCAGGGCAGNCCGGCCGACATCATCAAAATTGCCATGATCCGCCTGGCCGCCCGTCTCGCCGAGCANGGGCTGGCCAGCCGCATGATCATGCAGGTGCACGATGAGCGGGTGCTGGAAGCGCCAGCCGACGAGGTCGATGTCGTCGTGCCGCTCGTGCGTGACGTGATGTCCAGCGCGTACACGCTGTCGATCCCACTCCTGGTCGAAGTGGAAGTGGGGCAAAACTGGCTCGATATGGAAACGTACTGAAGACAGGTTGGTTCATGAAACTCGTCGCCGAACAACTGAAGGGCCATCCACGCGGCCGTGCTGGCCGCGCAACGGGCCGGCGAACTACCGCTGTTTGCCATGCCCGAGATCACCGTCGAACGTCCTAAGCGGGCAGACCAGGGCGACTGGGCCACGCCGTGGGCTTTGTCGGCGGTGCGCGCAGTCAACGAGGTGCGCCTGGCGACCGGCCAGCCCAAACTGGCGCCCTTGCAGATCGCCCAGGCCATCGCAAATCAGATTGTATCCCAGGCGTCGCCGCTCCTGGCGCACGTTACGGCTGCCCCGCCAGGCTTCGTGAACTTCACCCTGGCGCACGCCTGGCTGGTCAGCCAGATTACGGCCATCCGCCGCGGGTGAGGCGTGGGCCACGTTGGACGTGGGCGGCCACCAGCCCTGCAAGTGGAGTTCGTCAGCGCCAACCCCACCGGTCCCATCCACTTCGGCACTGCGCGCAACGCCGTCTACGGCGACACACTGGCCAACGTGCTGCAAGCGGTCGGTTACACCGTGCAACGCGAGTTTTATGTCAACGATGCCGGCAGTCAAATCCGTAAATTTGGGGCGTCCCTGTTGGCGCGTTATGCGCAGGCGCTGGGTGAACCGATGGAAGTGCCCGAGGGTGGGTACCAGGGCAACTACCTGGCCGATTGGGGGCGTGACCTGGCCCAGCGGTACGGTCGGACCTATCTGGAGATGTCGGGTGACGAAGCCGTCACCGCCTTGACGGACATCGCGTTGAACATGGCCCTCGATTTGGCCAGGTCCGACCTGGCGCGCCTGAACGTGCATTTCGACCGCTGGTTCTCCGAAAAATCGCTCTACGACGATAACACCTTCACCCTGATCTACCGCATCCTGGAGGATGCCGGTCTGCTTTTCGAACGTGACGGCGCGATCTGGTTCGCGGCCAGCCAGTTTCCGGGGAACGAAAAGGACGAAGTCGTCGTCCGGCGCAGCGGTGAACCGACCTATCTGGCGTCCGACATGGCTTACCATTATGACAAGTTTGTGCGGCGCGGCTTCGCCCGCGTCGTCGACGTTTGGGCCATCGACCATCAGGGGCACGTGCCACGGATGCACGCCGTGATGGCGGCCTTTGGCCTGGACCCCAAACGCCTGGACATCGCCCTCTATGCCTTGGTCAAGCTCAAACGTGGCGGTGAAGAGGTCAAGCTCTCCAAACGGGCCGGCGACATCGTCACGATGGCCGACGTCATCGACGAGGTTGGCGCCGATGCCGTCCGTTTCATGCTGCTCACCCGGGCGGCAGAGAGCGAAATGGAGTTCGACCTGCAACTGGCGACCGAGCAGAACAACGAAAATCCCGTGTTTTATGTGCAGTATGCGCACGCGCATCAGCAGCATTGTGCGCCACGCGCGATAAATTTGCTGCGGNNCCGCGCTGGACGTCGANNTGGCCTGCTGGCCGCTGATGGGGCGGACCTCGTCCTGCTGCACCACCCGGCCGAAATGGCGCTGCTGCGCAAGATGCTGGAGCTGCCCGAAGTGATCCTGCTCGCGGCGCAGTTCCTGGCNCCCCATCACCTGACACACTACGCGCAGGGAGCCGCCGGCGCCTTCCACGCATTCTACCGCGACTGTCGGGTTGTCGATACCGATCCCGCGCAGCTGCCGCTGAGCCGTGCCCGGCTGCGNCTGGTGGATGCCTGCCGCCTGACTCTGGCCCGGACGCTGCACCTGATGGGCATGTCAGCGCCGGAACAGATGTAGCCCTGCGCACAACGTTCGAGGTCATTCGTGGACACATTGACAAGCGCACGGCCACGGGTCCTGGTTGCGGACCCGACTGCGGCCGTGGGTATCGAGATGCTACAAAACCATGGGCTGCAGGTCGACGTCAACACCGGTCTCGACCGGCAGACCCTGATCGAAGTCATTCCGGCGTACGATGCCCTGATCGTGCGCAGTGAAACCAAAGTGACGGCCGAAGTGCTGGCCGCCGGCAGTCAACTCAAAGTGGTCGCCCGCGCCGGCGTCGGCGTCGATAACATTGACCTGGACGCCGCGACCTGCTCNGGCATCATGGTGGTCAACGCNCCCGGGGGCAATACCGTTTCCGCGGCCGAGCACACCATTGCCATGATCCTGGCGCTGGCCCGCCACATCCCCCAGGCGCACGATTCACTGCACGTCGGTGAATGGAAGCGCAGCCGTTTCATGGGTGTGGAGGTGCGCGGTAAAACACTGAGCTGTCTGGGGCTGGGCCGCATCGGGCGCGAAGTTGCCCGCCGCNNGCAGGGCCTGGACATGCAGGTCATCGCCTACGATCCCTACATATCGGCCGAATACGCCGGCCACCTGCGCGTCGACCTGGTTTCGTTCGAGACGGCGCTCAGCCAGGCCGACTTCATCACAGTCCACCTGCCCAAGACCGACGGCACGGCCGGCCTGCTCGACGCCGAGACGTTGGCCATGACCAAACCGGGTGTGCGCATCGTCAACNNTGCGCGCGGCGGGATCGTGAACGAGCGNGCCCTGCTGGCCGCGCTGGACAGCGGGCAGGTCGCCGGCGCGGCGCTCGACGTCTTCGACCAGGAACCGCTGCCGGCCGACAGNCCCCTGCTGACCCATCCGCGCATCATTGTCACGCCGCACATCGCAGGATCGACGGTCGAGGCGCAGGATCAGGTCGCCATCGACGTGGCCGAACAGGTGGTCGACGTCCTGGCGGGGCGGCCGGCGCGCGCGGTCAACGCNCCCCTGCTGGCCCCGCACGATCTACCCTTCCTGACGCCCTACATCGACCTGGGTGAGCGTCTGGGCCGCCTGGCCGTGCAGTTGGGCGGCGCGAACCTGGAAGCGGTCGACATCACCTACAGCGGCGCGCTGGTGGAGCATGACCTGTCGTCAGTCACCGCGGCCGTGATCAAGGGTATGCTGGAGCGTGTGATCGACGTGCGCNNCAACCTGATCAACGCCGCGNNCCTGGCCGGCCAGCGTGGGCTGCTGGTGAGCGAGCGCAAGACGCACGGTACGTCACAGGACGAGACCCTGATCACGGTGACCGTCGCCAACGGCNNCAGGGCGCGTAATGTCAGCGGCGCGCTGGTGCAGGGTGAACCGCACATCGTGGGCCTGGATGACATGTGGGTCGANTTTCCCGCACGGGGCCACGTTCTGCTGACCCGGCACCACGACCGGCCGGGAATCATTGGCCGCATCGGCACCCTGCTGGGCAACGCCGACATCAACATCTCATTCATGCACGTTGGGCGTCGTTCACCGCGTGGGGAGGCGATTATGGTCGTCGGCGTCGACGAGCCGATACCGGAAGACCTGTACGATTCGATCAAAGAAGTGTCCTACACCTACTGGGTGCAGGCGGTAACGCTCTAACCGCGCGATGGGCAAACTGGTCTATTCCACCGACCCAGAGCCGGCNGCCCGAAAACCGGCGCCCCCGCCCGGTAAGCCGCCGCGTCAGCAGACGGCGGTCGTCTCGCGANNCCGTAAGCGCCGCCGCGGCAAAACCGTCACCGTCATCGCGGGCTTGCAGCACAACCCCGACACGCTGCGTGAGCTGCTGAAGCACTTGCAGAAAGCAGTGGGCGCCGGCGGCACGGTGAAGGAGGGCGAGATTGAGATTCAGGGTGACCACCGGGAGCGGGTTGGTGAAAAGCTGGTCGAACTGGGCTATAAGGTGAAGTACAGTGGCGGCTGAACGATCACGTCCCGCCCTGCGGCGGTTGGCCGGTGGACTGTGGCTGCTGCTCGTCGTGCTGCCGGCGCTGGCCTGTGGGCGCTTCGAGCCACAACCAACGCCGACCGTGGCGCCGGCCACGGCAACGCCGGCCATCACTGCGACGCGTGCGGCCACGCTAACCCCGTCACCCACCGCCCCACCGCCCGTCACGGCCGAGCCGACGGCCACCTTCACCCCAACGCCGGCACCCGGCTCCTCCCTGCTGATCGGTCAGCCGGCGCGCCGTCGCCCCGCAGGGCGTCAACATTCGTCGCGAGCCGCGCCGGGGCGGCGTGTGGGACGTTTTGGCGCCGGCGTCAGGGTCACCGTGGAGGACGGCCCGGTGGAGGCCGATGGCTACCGCTGGTGGAAAGTGGCCGACAGTTCGGGCAGTAGCGGCTGGATCGCCGAAGGCGACCGGCAGACCACCTGGTTGACGCCCAACGTTGGCGATCCACGGCCGGTCGACCGCGCGGTTCGGCCGTCGGACAAGGTCGTGGTGACCATGACGGGCGTCGCGTTGCGCGTTTCCCGGCACCGATTCGACGCTGCTGCGCGAACTGCCGCGCGGCGTCGAACTCACCCTCGTCGAAGGGCCGGTGGATGCCAATAGCCTGCGCTGGTGGCACGTGCGCAACGACCAATACGATGGCTGGGCGGCCGAACACTCCAGCCGCGAACGGCTGCTGGCCCCGATCGAGTAACGTACGTCAGACATCCGCAGCCTGAAAGACTGCGGATGTCTGACGTCGAGACACCCCGAAACGTCCAGAGCCGGGGAGCGTTCAGAGACCTGCGCTCACGACGCCAGCCGGCCGTCCAACCCCAGGTCGCCCGCGATACCTTGCAGCGCGGCCAGCACCCGGCCAATGTGCGCGTCCAGCGGTTCGCCCAAGTCCTGCGTGTAGTGCTCGATCTCCCTGCGGTCGATCGCCGCGGCGAACGCTTTGTCTTTCCACTTCTTTTTGATCGACCCTGCCGTCACATCGCGCAGGTCTTTGCTGGGCCGCACGTAGCCCACCGCCATGATCAGCCCCGTCGNCTCATCAACGGCCATCAGCGCCTTGTCCAGGCGTGACACACGCGGCACGCCCAGATAAGNGGCATGCCCGGCGACGGCGTGGATCAGTTCGGCCGGCCAGTCGAGTTCGCGGAACAGCCNCAGTGCAGTGCGCGGGTGGCCGACCAGCGTATCGCTCATGTCGGGGTAACGCTCGAAGTCCATGTCGTGGACCAGCCCGGTGATTCCCCACAGCGCTTCATCCTCGCCGTAGTGCACCGCGTAGGCCCGCAGCGCGGCCTCGACGGCCAGCATATGTTTGCGCAGGCTGTCGGAGGCAACCCACTGGCACAGCAGGGCCCACGCCCNGTCGCGGGTTGGTAATGGCATAAGCTTGTCCTCCCAATTTGTAGCATGAGAAACCTGGATCTAGAGAAACCGGGTTTTTGTCTCGCAGACCAGGGTCGTGGCGCGATGAAAGGCCGTTGTACAGACGAAAATCACGCTCGCATAAGAAAAACCCGGTTTCTCAAAGACCGCGCAGGCCTCACAGGCTCTGCGGGTCGAATGCGTCGCGCAGGCCATCCCCACNAAAGGAGAATGCCAGCACCATGGCCATCAGCGCGGCGCTGGGCGCCAGTACCTGGAACCAGTTCGTTTCCAGGTAGGGGATCGCCTGCACGATCATGCCGCCAATGCTGGGGTCGGGCGGCTGAATGCCCAGGCCGAGCAGGCTGAGCACCGCCTCACCCACCACTACGCCAGCCACGTCGAGCGTGGCCGTCACCACGACCATGCCGATCACGTTGGGCAGCAGGTGACGCACGATGATGCGGCGCTCACGATCCCCGATCACCCGCGCCGCGGTGACAAACTCCTGCTCGCGCAGCACCAACGTCAGGCTGCGCACCGTACGCGCCATCAGCGGCCAGCTCACCAGGCTGAGGGCCACGGTCACCAGCAGCAGACGACCCATGCCGCCGAAGGTCTGCGTCACCGCCTGGCCGAAAACGCCAGCCAGCAGGATGGCGAGCAGCAGGCCGGGAAAGGCAAAGAGCATGTCGGCCAGCCGGCTCAACACCTGGTCGACCCAGCCGCCGAAATGCCCGGCCACCAGACCAAACGTTGCCCCCAGTCCGATGGTCAGCGTTTCCACGAACAGGGCCACCGTCAACGAAACCGCCAGGCCGCGCATCAGCCGGGCCAGCGTGTCGCGCCNCAGGTTGTCGGTGCCCAGGGNGTGAGTGGACGACGGCCGGCCGTTGATGGCGTCGTAATCCTGGTCGACCGGGCTGGCGTGCCAGACCAACGGTCCCACCACAGCGGTGAGAATCAACAGAACGATCACGACAAAGCCGGCCAGCGCGACCCGATTGGTGACAAAACGGTCCATGAACGACCGATGACGTGGCCGTTTCCCGACCAGGTGGGCCGCACTGATCGCCTGTGCACGCCCGTTCAGCGGGTGTTGGCCCGTCTGACCAGTCGACGGCTGGCCGTGGCGGCGGCGACTTCTGCTCACTGCTCACGCGATGCGTACCCGGGGTCGAGGGCCACGTAGACGAGGTCGGTGATCAGGTTCATGATGACCACGGCCGCCGCCAGTACGACCGTGGTGCCCAGCAGCACGGGGTAATCGCGCTGGCCGATGGCCTGAATGGCCAGAAAGCCAATCCCCGGAATTGCAAACAGGTTCTCGACGACAAAGGCCCCCGTCACCAGGAAAGCCAGGCTCGGCCCCAGCACCGTGACGACCGGCAGCACGGCGTTACGAAACGCATGCCGCCAGGTGACCTGACGCGGCGTCAGGCCCTTGGCCACCGCCGTACGCACGTAATCGTGCCGCAGCACCTCCAGCATCGCNNGGCGCGTCAGGCGGGCCAGGTTGCCGGTGGTCGCGGCCGCCAGTACCGCCACCGGTAAGACCCAGTGCGCCGCGGCGCCCCACCCGGCGACTGGCAGGTAGGGCAGGCCGGCGCGGAACAAGAAGGTGTCCAGCGCACGGAGGATGGGGATCAGCACGAAGCTCGGTATGGCGTAGAGGGACAGCATGAACAGCAGGATCACCCGGTCGGCCACGGTGTTCTGCCGGACGGCGGCCAGCACGCCGGCCGGTATGCCGATGACCACGCTAACCAGGAGGGCAACGCCGCCCAGGGCAATCGAGACCCCAANCCCATGGCGCAGCAGATCGATCACCGGCCGACCAGGGTAGCGGTACGAGAGACCCAGATTGCCCTGCACCAGGCCGCCCAGGTAACGCAGGTACTGCTCCCACCACGGCCGGTCGGTTCCGTACTGCTGCAAGAGATGCTGGTAGGTGGTCGGATCACGCCGCGCGCCCATCATCACCAAAACCGGATCGCCTGGCGCCAGGTGTCCAACCAGGAAGGTGATCAGGGTGATGCTGAAGAGGACGAAGATCAGGCTGACCAGCCGTTTTCCGATAATCGTGAGCACAGTCGCGTGTCTGCCCCACGCCGGGTGCGGTGGCCGGCGCCGCACCCGACGAACCTTGCCTAGGGGGTGAAAGTCACCTTCGACCAGTCGGGCACGGTGATGCCCTGACCGGTGAAGTAGAGACCCTGCAGCCCGGGCCTAACCAGAACGTTCAGCGTTGGATTGTAGAGCGGCAGCCAGCCCACCTCTGTCACCGCGAGCTGCTCGGCCTGGTTGTAAAGCTGCATACGCCGCGCATCGTTGTCGATGATGACGTCGGCCTCATCCACCAGCCTGTCGAACTCGGCGTTCGACCAGTGGCCGTTGTTGTTGCCCACACCGCTGCGCAGCTGCTGCGACAGGAAGTTCTGTGGGTCTGGGTAATCCGCGCCCCAGATGCTGTAGTACATCTGCAGGCCCTGTTCGGGGTGTTGATAGGTGGTGTTGAGGCGCTCGCTGAACGCCGCCAACTCCAGCGGGTCGAGCGTCACGTCGATGCCCAGGTGCTGCTTCCACTGCGCCTGCAAGAAGGTGGCCACGCGTTCGTTGTCGCCCTCGACGCCGTAGGACAGGGCGATCGGCGGCAGGCCCTTACCTTCGGGGTACCCGGCCGCCGCCAGCAGCTGTTGGGCGGCCGTTGGGTCGAAGGCCAGCGGCGTGATCGNCCAGCCCGAGCCGGGCAGTCCACCCGGCAGGATACGGCCGGTGGGCGTCGCTGTACCATCGAGCACTTTCTCGGCCAGTGTCGCCTTGTCGATCGCCTGGGCGAAGGCCTGCCGCACCTCGACCTTGTCGAACGGCGGCAGCATGTTGTTGAAACCCACGTAGCGTACAGCAAACGATGGCGCCTGGCGGAAGCCGGGCAGGGTCCTGGCCTCGGCAATGCGCGCCGGCACGCCGTTCTGCTGGCTGCCCATGATGTCCAACTCGCCCGTGCGGTAGAGCCGATAGGCGGTTTCGCTGTCCTGGAAGAATGGCATTTGCATGCCGGAGATTTGGAGCGGCCCGGCCCAGTAGTAGGGGTTCGGTTCCAACACCAGGGCCTGGTTGTGTTTCCACTCCTTGAGCTTGAAGGGCCTGGTCCCGGCCGGGTTGTCGGTCCAGCCGGCCGGGTTGGCCTCGACTTTGGCCTTGGGGACCACGAAGCCGCCGGCAAAGGTGAGCTGCGACAGGAAGTAGGCCGAGGGCTGTTTGACCTTGATCTCCAGCGTACCCGGGTCGACGGCGCGTACGCCGGCCAGGGTGCTGCTCGTCCCGCCCGCCACCTCGTCCGAGCCGACAATGTTGCCCAGGTAGAACGGGCCGTCCAACCGCCGGTAGCGGGGTTGAGCGCGCGTCAGGGAAAAGACGTAGTCGTCAGCCGTGACGGGGTTACCATCGCTGAACTTCAAGCCAGGGCGCAGAATGAACGTGTAGGTCAGCCCATCGGCGGACACCGTCCAACTGGCCGCGTTGTCAGGTATCACGCGCAGCCTGGCATCCAGGCGCACCAGGCCGCCAAACAGCATATTGACCGCCAGGATGCCCTGTGAGTCACTGGCCTTTGGCGGGTCGATCGAAGCCAGTTCATTGATGCCTTCGATCGACCAGCGCAGGGTTGGCGCCTCGGTCGCAGGCGGAACGACGGTGGCCGCGGCGACTGTCGGTTCGTTCACCGGTGCGGCGGCCGGTGGGGTAACGGGTGTGCATCCGCTGATCAGCGCCAGCAGCACAAACCATACGATCAAGGAGTGCAGGTACCGGTCCAAGTGTTCCTCCTCTCGCTCAAAAAGCACGCACAGAGCACAGAGAAAGGTGTTTTTCTGTGTACCCTGTGCGTTCACTGCAACCAAGAACCGGGGATTGTGAATAATCTCAGCCGTTCAGGTACGCGCCGAGTGCACTCTTGCTGATGCGGTACTCGCTGCCGATCTTGCGGGCTTTGAAACNGCCGCCGTCGATCAGTGCGATGATGTCCTGGTCTTTCACTTTCAGGTACGCGGCCGCTTCGGTGACCGTCATCACGTCCGGCGCGGCGGCGGGTGCGCCCGCGGCGGCGTACCGGCGGCCTGTTGACCACCGGCCATTGCCTGGCCCATCATCTGTGCCATCACGCCGCCCAGGCCAACGCCCGCGCCCAGGCCCATGCCGGCGCCGGCCAGACTGCCGCCTTCACCACCGCCGGCCGCGGCGGCNCGTACCCAGGGCCTGCGCCGCCTTGTACTGCATGTAGGCCTGCATGTTGCCAATGGCCCCCATCGCGGCGCGGTCATCGATCGCCTTCTGTGTCTCTTCGGTGGGGCTGATCGACTGGATGAAGAACTGTTTGAGGGCAATGCCCAGCGCGGCGAAATCGTTGAGCACCTTNNCGCGCATGGCTCCGCCGATCTCGTCGAACATCGACGGGAGGTCGAGCAGGCCCACTCCGGCCTCCCCCAACACATCGGTCAAGCGGCTCACCACGATGCCGCGCAATTGACCCTCGATCTGCGGGGTCTGGAAGATGCCCTGCGTACCGACGATCTTGTTGACGAACAGCTGCGGGTCGCTGACCTGGATCGAGTAGTTACCGAANNCGCGCAGCCGTGCCATGCCGAGGTCTTTGTCACGCAGGGTCACTGGTTCCGAAGTGCCCCACTTGAGGTCGAGGAATTCGCGCAGGTTGACGAAGTACACTTCGGCGGTGAAGACGGTACGGCCACCAGTCAATACGGCTTGCAGCGCGCCGGTCAGCAGCGGAATATTGGCGGTCGTAATCGTATGGCGACCGGCGCCGAACTTGTCCAGCGCCTTGCCGTCACGGAAGAACACCGCNNATTCTGACTCGCGTACGATGACCTGTGAACCCATCTTGAAGTCGCCGGAACCGGCTTGCGGCACCCGTACGACCAGCTCATTGGCGCCCTGGTTGGNGGCTTCAACAACATCGATTACAGCCATGATCGATCATCCTCCTTACGTAATCGTGCATCAGCCGCTAACGCGGCTCGTTTCCGCCTGTCGTATAGGCGCCAGCGTTTAGAATTGCCTCGTCACGGTGCCCCCAGGTGGTATTCAATTCGTCGAGCAGGTTGTTCAACGGGGGATGGCTTCAGCAATCCCCTCTTTGCGTGTCACCGCGCCGGCCAGTGTATCGACCGCGTCCTTCAGTTCGGTTGCCTGTTCGGCCATCTGCTGGTCGAACTGGGCCAGGGCGTCGAGCTGGGCCTCTTTGACGCGCACGTCATCGAACAGCGGGGCATAACCGTAACTGGCCGTCTTGATGCGATCGGTCAACAATTGCAGCTTCGTCACACTCCGGTCGACGTCATCCACCCAGCGCAGACCACCGCTGTTGACCAGCTCCATCTGGATCGTGGCCAGGCGCTGGTGCTGATCACCGGCTCGCGCCAGCATGTCGCGCACCGTCTTGTCGGCCTCACGGCGCAGTTCTTNTTCTTTGTAGCCCTTCAAGCCGGGCAGCCGGTACATCAAGCTTTCGAGCTTACCCATGCCGTCTTTAGCTTTGTCAACGAAGTCCATGAGATGTCTCCTTTGGAAGTTGGAAGTTGGAAGTTGGAAATTGGAAGTTGGAAGTTGGATGTTGGATGGGCACCTACTGGGCCAGGAAGATGTCGGTGCCGCAGTACTGGCAGGTGACGACCCCTTNGCCGGCCAGGGTCAGCTGGCCGCCGCAGTTGGGGCATTTGCCGCCCGCACGAATCTGTGATGCCTGCCTGGAATAGAGAATGCCGTCGTTCCAGTTCACGTAACCGCTGAACAGGCCCTTACCGACCAGATCATAGACCCAGGCCTTGACCTGGTCAGCCGACATGCCCATTTCCAGGGCGACATCGGCAATCGATACCTGGCCCTTGGTCATGACCATGTTGAGAACCTGTTTCTGTTTGGCCACTTCAGCGTATTCTCGCTGTTCGGCCCGGCCACGCGTAAAGAGATAGAGGCCGGCGCCGGCGAAGAGCAGGGCGGGCAATGCACTGAAAGCAATGCCCAGCACCATGCCCCCGACGTTGCCGCCTTCACCGGCCGCCTGAACCGACGTAATCGATACCAGGCTGCCAATAAGGCAGATGGCGATACCGATGATCACGAGAATCAGGCCAACGATGCGTCCCGATCCTGTCATGCACTCCTCCTTATTTCAACCAAAACCGCCGCCGCCGCCGCCGCCGCCGCCGCCACTGAAGCCACCACCACCCGACCAGCCGCCGCCGACCAGCCACTGCCCCCGACCAACCGTGCGAGCCTGAGCCGCTCGACGATGGCGGCGCTGGACGGCTGGTCAGGTCGACGCGGCCGACGACAGCATCGAACCCAGGCCGACGCTCATCGTACTCAGGCCGCTGCCCAGGCCGCGTGACATGTCACTCAGGCCGCCCCCGGCTGGTTTGCCGCCCCCGGCCGGTGTACCTGCGACCGGGGTCGCCCCAGGCCGCCGCCATAGCTGCCCGATCCACCGTCGATGATGACGGGGCCGTGGGCTGGATAGGGAATCCACCACGCCGGTATGGGTGCATCGACACGGGCGAATTTGTTGATCCAACTGCGATCGATGCCAAACGCGACCGCATAGGCCAGGTAGGTCTCGAAGATCGACTGGCTCTCCTCCAGGTTGGTGTACTTTTCGATTTCCCGCAGGTAGCGCTTGAAGGCCAGCCAACGTGCGGCCGCGTCCGCGCCCTTGTCGGTCTTGCGCGGCATATAGTGGGCCACAATAATCAGCGCGATCGCCGTCGCACCCAAACCAAACCCCGGCAGCAGGGCCAGGTTGGTAAACGCCAACAGGAATGGCGTGATACAAAAGCTCACGATGGCCGCCAGGACCAGCAGTGCAATGCCCAGGGCCGCATACATACTGCGTACACTGTCCGGCCGGGCCGTGAAGAACCCTTCCTGCACGGTGGCTTCGTACAACTGCGTCTTCAACTTGGGAATCACCGTGTAGAACTTATTCTTCAGGTCCGACAGGTCACGCTCGTCACCGTGGCCGAACACCGCGTCCACCAGGGTCTTCTCGTACTTGCGCAGGTTCTCCGTACTGCCAACCTTCTTGTACGTGAAATCGCCACCCTTGCCCTCGGTAATCGTCAACACACCGCGGCGCGCCAGGTCGATCAGGGTGGCAATGATGTCCTCCATGTCGGCATCCTCATCGACCAGGGTGCCAGCCATGCCGGCCGGCAGGTCCGGGTCAGGCGGTTCGGTCAGGTAGTCGGTCGGTAATGCCACCGGCTTGTCGCGCCCTTGGTNGTACCAGAGCAGGTAAACCAGCAGTGGACCGCCCACCAGCAGGAGAACGCTCAACGCCAGCGTACCGAGGTCGACCAGCGGGCGCACATTGGTATCGTAGGCCGCCTGGCGCTCTTTGTCGGCCGCTTCGGCGTCGGNCCGCCCTTGCCAGGGCGCAGGAGCGCCGGCGACGACGCCGTGCGTGAACTGCACGCGAATCTCGAACTCCGCACCGGGCGTTATGGTTTCCTGCGCGGTGAAGACCACGTTCTGGTCATCGACCAGTTGGGCTGTGCCGCGCACGCCATAGTTGTCGTAATTGGTGATGACCGCCGGCGNCGGAACGTGCACCAACGCTTTGGCCGACATGACGTCGTAGGAACGGTCCGGCCCCACCGCCTTCCACCAGAACTGATCGCCACCGTCGTAATAACGCAGCGCATCATCCGCCGTGTACGTGATGGTGTAGACATGACGGCCGTCAGAGACCGNCGCGGGGAAGAACCATTTGATACGCGTTTCGTTGTAGGCGTCGCTCACGGTGAAGGTACCCGCAGTTTCGCCTGCGCCGCTCAGGGTCAGCGGCTGACCATCGGCCGTTACCTGGATATCGCGAATGGCCGAAACCCGGTCGGTGGGGATGTTGCGGGTTCCAAAGCGGAACGGGCCGCCGGAGAAGACGATCTCCTGGGTTTCGGTGATCGTCACCGAGCCGTCGGTATTGATCGTGGCATCGGTATCCCAGCGCTCCCAGTATAGGCTACGACTGTCCTGGGCCCATACTGGATTGGCCAGCACAATCAGAAGAAGAATCGCCAGAATGGCAACGAATTTGGTTCGTCGTGTGCGCACGCTGCCTCCAAACTCTGCAACCTGCCGCGTCACCCCATGGCGGGGGCACGGCGTACGGTTCGCTGCCTGACGATGCCCCGCACCGCGGCAGCCCTGGTCAGGCCCGATCGCTTTCGGCGGTCTGACAGGCGTTATCATTGGAACGTCGTCCTATTTTACTCCAATACGTTCAAAACGGCCAAGATGATTCATTCTTCAGCGGGCCACGAGCGTTGAGATGGGGCTTTTCTGCACCAACCGGTTGCACATATCCTCCATGAGCAGCCGATCGACCCCACTGCCGCGCGCACCAATGACGAGCAGGTCGTAATCACCCTCGATCACTTCGGCCAATACCTGCTCGGCGACCAAACCCTCGCGCAGTTGCAGGCCACCGAACACTCCGGCTGCCTCCAGGGCGTCGATCGCCTGCTGCAATAACGGCCGGACTTCAGGCTCGATCGCCGCGAGGTTGTTCAGGGAGCGCTGATCAGGCTCGGTNNCTCGGCCCTGGAACATCAACGGCAGCTGTGAGAGGACGTGCAGGATCGTAACCGATGCCTTGAACGCCACTCCCCACTGCCCCGCCAGATGCACCGTGTCCAGGCTCTGCGCCATTCCGCCAACGCTGACCAGGATACGCCGGANTCGCGTCCGGGGATGGCGCACAACCAGCACCGACGNTGTTGCTTTCGCGTACCACGTGCGCGACGCGGAGCCCAGGAAGAGCCGCATCAGGCGCGAGCGGTTGGCTTCCGTGACCACGATCAGGTCATACGCCGCGGCCAGCGACTGACTCAGGATGACCTCCTCCACGGCCCCCGATTGAACCANCGAGGGCGACCTGGTCATCGTCCGTCAGCGTCAACGCGGCACGTACGCTCTCCAGGCGGGCAGACCCGGAGTGGGTGCGGTCTCGGCCGCCAACAGGGTGATGTGGGTCGGGAAATGCTGTGTGATCAGGTTGAGTGCACGCAGCACCTGCGCTTTGCTGTGCGGACCACCGACGTATACGAGTACTTCCATGGCAGATTGGGTATTCACAGTGTCTTGTCACCTATCATGGTTATGAGAGCAGCAGAATAATTGGCGTGATGAGCAGCACGACCAGAAAGAGGAACAGGCGGCGGTTGTCGTGCAGAATCGCCCCCAGTGCCCGCTCGATGGTCCGGCGGTAGTGCGAATAGGTCAGCGTCAGAACGAGCAGTGATAGGACCGCCACACTCGTCATTTCCACGAAGACGATGGTGAAGGCGCGGGGNNTATTGAGCAGCAGGGCCGCAAACAGCGTATCGATGAACGTTGTGATGTTGGCGCCCATGATGTACGGGATCAGGTTCTCGCGCCGTACATACCCGCGTACTGACAGAGGAACCAAAATTCCCAATGATACAGACACCGAAAGGGTCACCGTAGTCACCAACATGCCCAGGGCGAACATGATCGATGGCCGGTAGACGAAGTCGGATACCCGTCGGATGCCTGTGCTTTCTGAGGTCATTTCCGGCAGGGCGCGATCGAAGATGTTGAAGGCCAGGAGGAGCACACCGATACCCACAATGAACACCATCCACCCCGGCAGTACACCGGTGATCAGGCGCACGATTGGGTCATACAACACATCGATGAAGGAGCTGAGCATCTGTGGGGAGCCAAACTGCACCCGGTCGAACCAACCGTTGGTCAGGGCCACATAGCCCAGGCCCATCGCCGGCAGGTAGATCGTTGCCGTCACTAGAAATGCCAATACACCAATCGAGATACTGGCCACGCGCTGGTGTCCGCGCAGGTGCGAGATGAACCCTACCAGGAGCACGATGAACGACGCGCCCAGGCGTGAGCCAGTGATCATGGCGAACGACTGGACATCGGTGATGATTCCACCGCTGTACAGCGTCAGGCTCACCGCCGCGACCGGCGACCCACTCAGGACGATGTAGGCCATCAGCCAGCCGATACCCAGCGTATTCAGCACCGAATCGACCGAGAGGGNCCGTAAACAGGGGGCCAGGCCGCGCGCTCGTCTTGAGCAGCCCAGAGCTAAAATGAAGACGGCGACGCCAAGAATGGCAAAGGCGATTTTTTTGATTCGACCCCGCATAAGGTTTTCCTTTACGCTGTGGTGTGACCTGAAGGGTGTTCGACAGGCTCAAGGTTGGCAAGAGGGCCAGTTCCCGGCTTTGCCGTCGAAACGGCCGACAAAAACCGGTCGCGGCGGGAACTCACTGCTTCACGAACCCTCAGCGATCGCGACCGGCGCACTATCGGCGCCGATCGTGGCACGGCGTCGCCCATAGAAGAGCAGGCGCGTGCTGCCGTACTGTCGGCGGTCATTGAGTTCCAACGAATGCAGGGTGAGGTCTCGCTCCTCCTTGGGGTGGATCTNGGCCACCACCTGACCGTCACTCGTCAGCAGGTCGGGCCGGAGGTCGATGGNTAGTACTTTTTCCCAGACGCCCTGATACTGGGGCGGCGCCACATAGATCAGGTCGAACGGTGGACCGGGGTAATGCTGCACGTACGCCAACGCGTCGCCGCGTACGATTTCGGCGCGTGCCTGGACGCCGGCGTGCTCGAGGTTGCGCAGCAGGGTCGTCACCGCCCGCCGGTTGCGCTCACAGAACACTACGTGGGCTGCCCCACGGCTGAGCGCTTCGATGCCGACCGCGCCGGTGCCGCCGAACAGGTCGAGAAAACGCCGGTCCACGATGGCATCCTGGGAGGTGAGAATCGAAAACAGGGCCGACTTGACCCGGTCGGTAATGGGGCGCGTCGAATCACCGGGGACTGAAAACAGCGCTCGTCCTTTGGCCGAGCCGGCGATGACACGCATACACACTCTCCCTGGGCTATCGGCGGGGTGAGGGACAATTTAACACAGCACGGGAGCTTTGGCAATTTCACTCGCGAGGCCATCCACTGCGGTCTGTTTGCGGTTCGCGGGTAGTTGCGGTACACTGCACGCCATGCACGAACAAATACGACGTTTCCCTGAGAATTTCCTATGGGGCGCGGCCACCTCCAGCCACCAGGTTGAAGGCAATAACCGCAACAACCAGTGGTGGGCCTGGGAACAGCAACCGCGGCGCATCTACGGNGGTCATACCTCGGGGCTGGCCTGTAACTGGTGGGCGCCCGGCGGCGCGGAGGCCGATTTCGACCGCGCGNNCGCCCTACACCAGAATGCGCACCGGTTATCGCTGGAGTGGAGCCGGCTCGAACCGGTGGAAGGCCTCTTCGACAGTTCGGCCTACGCCCGCTACCGTGAGATGCTGCACGGCCTGCGGGCNGGCATCGAGCCGATGGTCACCCTGCACCATTTTAGCGANCCCCTGTGGTTGACCGATCAGGGGGCNTGGTTGAGCCGGCACATTGTGCCGCGGTTCAGCCGCTTCGTCGAGCGTACGGTGCACGAGCTGGGTGATCTGGTGCACTACTGGTGTACGATCAANCGGCCCAACGTCTACGCGTTGATCGGTTATTTCGTCGGCCAGTTTCCACCCGGCCGCCACAACCCGCAGCAGGCGTACGCCGTCCTGCGCAACATGCTGCTCGCCCATGCCGCCGCCTACCGTACGATTCACCGGCTCGACGGGCATGCCCGCGTCGGCCTGGTGGTCAACGTGCGGCCCTTCGTACCCGCGCAGCCGACGTCGCGTGCAGACCGTACGGTTGCCGCCCTGCTCGACTACCTGTTCAACGGCGCGGTGCTGAAGGCGCTGGAAAACGGCGTGCTGGCCCCGCCCCTCGGTTATGGCCGTCAGGTGGGGCAGTTGATCGATTCGTTCGATTTCATTGGNGCCAATTACTACACCCGTGAACTGGTGCGCTTCGATACCCGCCGACCCGGNTGGCTCTTCAGCCACCGTTTTTTCCACCCTGATGGCGAGACCAGCGATTTGACCAGGGAGGGGATACCCTACGGTGAAAACTATCCNCCCGGCCTGATCGATGCTTTGCAGCGGGTGGTCGGCTACGGCAAGCCAATCTTCGTGACGGAGTGCGGTTTGCCCGACGATGATGACGATCAACGGCCGCGGTTTCTGATCACGCACATTGCCGCCGTGCACGACGCCCTCCAGATGGGTATGCCCATTCAGGGTTTCTTCCACTGGACGCTGGTCGACAATTTCAGATGGGCCGAGGGCTGGAAGCTGCGTTTTGGCCTGTTCCAGCTCGACCCCGCCACCCAGACCCGCACACCACGGCGCAGCGCCGGCGCCTATGCCGACATCTGTCAGGCCAACGCGCTGACGCCCGAGATCGTCCGCCGCTACGCGCCAGAGGTTCTGGCCAGCGTCTTTGCGTGAGGAGGGCAAACGATGCCACGATTGGGTCCGATCGATGTTTCCACCCAGGACGGTGACCCGGTCATCGTCGGTCGTGCAACTGACCCCGCGTGCGTGTCGTGCAGCTGCATTGGCTGAAGCGTATCGCCAGCGCGGATCAGTCGGGCGCGAGGGTTCATGCTGGTTGTCGCCACACCCGTTGCCGTGCGTGTGCTAGAGGAGCAGGGCGAACGTACGGCGCCCATTCCCGACCTGGCGCCGAGGCCCTGTTGGCCATGCTGGTCGGCGCTGCTCTGCTTCCTGTGCTGAGTCTGTTGGTAGCCCGGTTTACCGTGCACCGCCCAAGGTCGACAGTACGACGATTCGAGGAGACCTCATGGAACTCAACCGCTTGTTCGATCAAATCGAGAAACTCCTGGACAGCGCCAGCTGGCGCACCGTCTTCGGTGGTTCTACAAAGAGGGCGAAGTGACGATCATCCCCCTGGCCCGGCTGACGTACGGCTTCGGCGCCGGTTTTGGAAGCGGCGGAAGCGGCGAAGACAGTGCTCATCCGGCCAGTTCGGGCGAAGGGGGTGGTTACGGTGGGGGCATCCGGGCCGACCCGGCCGGCGTGGTGCGTATCTCTGACAACGACGTGGTCGTCGAGCCTTACGTCAACGTCACCCGCCTCGGTCTCGCCGGCATCCTGTTCGCCGCCTGGGCCATCTTCTGGGGCGCCTACACCATCCGCCACTTGCGCAAACGGTAACCAAGGCCTGATCGCCCTCCGCAATGTGGCCGAGGCGCACGGCGGCGTGGGGCGCATCGCTGAGGCGGCGCACCTGAACCGCCAGACCATGTATCGGACGTTGCCATTTGTAAGTCTTGCTACTTGCGTTCTGGACGCTTCCTGATATACTTATGACGCAGTGCGATTGACCCATCCGCGGCAGTCAGCACGGCAAGTCTGGACGCTTGACAACGATAGTCGCTTGGATCGCTCGACGACCGAGACGGCGGACAACACAGGGATGTGTGATTTCCGGAACCTCGCGTGCGGGAGGTTTTTTCATTCCCGACGCGTGTAGACATCGGTGCGGCCAGGCGTTCCAGGGCAGCGCAAGATAACCCAGAACCTGTCCGAATGACCCGGCAGTTTGTCGGCCTGCCGTTTTTGAGTGGTCATTCGGAGAGGCGCCAAAGGAGTGAGGTGCATGATCCGCACACTGTTCAAGAGTAAGATTCACCGGGCTGTCGTTACCGAAGCCAATCTGCACTACATCGGCAGCATCACAATCGATGCCAACCTGATGCGCGGCCGACCTGCTGGAGTACGAAAAGGTTCAGGTCGTGGACGTCGACAACGGCGCCCGCCTGGAAACTTACGCGATCGCCGGTGCGCCAGGCAGCGGTGCGGTCTGCTTGAACGGCGCGGCCGCCCGCCTGGTGTCCCCGGTGACCGGGTGATCATCATGTCCTACGCGCAGGTCGCCGAACCCATCCCCCAGCCGTGGACGCCAACCGTCGTGTTCGTCGACCAGGCCAACCGCATCGTCGAAGTTGCCGGCGAAGAAAAAGCCAACACCCGCTTCGCCGACATCGTGCCCAACCCAACCTGAACTCGCTGCGAAACGAGGAACCATGGCGCAAATACCGCCAACTGCAATCATCAGCCGAAACGCTCGCCCGCGGCTGGGCATCGCGGGCGCGGGACGTGTGGGCAGCGCCCTCGCCCGCCTGCTGGCCGCGCGGCTGGCCCGTGGCCGGTGTGTGGAGCCGACAGGCCGCCTCCGCGCAGTACCTGGCCAACCAGGTGGGCTGTGCAGCCTGGGATACCGCACAGCAGCGCAGTACGCGACCTGGTTCTGCTCTGCGTACCCGATCAGACCATACCCGACGTGGCTGCGCAGGTGGCGCAGGCCGGGGCTGGCGAGTCAACCAGGGGTCGTACACTGCTCGGGCGCCGTCGAGGTGGGCGCGTTGGCGCCGGCCGCGTGGGCCGGCGTGCATCGGCGGCTTCCACCCTTTGCAGGCCTTTGCCACCACCGAAGCGGCCATGGCAATTCTGCCCGGTAGTTTTTGCCCTGGAAGGCGAGGGCGCGCTGCGCACCTGGCTGCCGGCCCTGGTCGAATCGTTGAACGGCTCATACCAGTGGCTGCGCCCGGGGCGCGCGCTCTACCACGCTGCGGCCGTGTTCGCCAGCAACTATCTGGTTACCTCTTCGCCGTCGCCGCGACCTCATGCAGGAGGCCGGCTTCGGCGCCGACGAGGCGCAGGAAGCCCTGCTGCCCCTGACCCGCGGCGCTGTCCACAACCTGGAAACGGTCGGCCTGCCCACCGCGCTGACCGGCCCCATCCGCCGCGGCGACGCCGCGACCGTCACCCGTCACCTGGAGGCCCTGGTGGACTACGCCGCCGGTGGCCCAGCTCTATCTGCACCTGGCGCGCCGCACCGTACCCCTGGCCCGCCAGCTCGATGCCGGCCATGCCCAACAGATCGACGATCTGCTGGAACGGCGCACCCGCTCATAAGGCGACAAGGAGACGAATCATGCGTAAGACCATCCGTCACTTTCAACAGATGAAAGAGCGCAGTGAGCGGATCCCCATGGTGACCGCGTACGATTACACCAGCGCCCGCCTCGCCGAAGCGGCGGGCATTCCCATTCTGCTCGTCGGCGATTCCTTGGGCATGGTCATGCTGGGCCGCNNGTCGACGATTCCGGTGACCCTGGACGACATGATCCACCACGCCAAAGCGGTGGTGCGCGGCAGCCAGAACGCGCTGGTCGTCGTCGACATGCCGTTCATGACCTACCACGTCAGCCCTGAACAGGCCCTGACCAACTGTGGGCGAGTGCTGCAAGAAACCGGCGCGCAGGCCGTCAAGATCGAGGGCGGCGTTCGCATGGCCGAAACCGTGCGCCGCCTGACTGAGAACGGCATCCCGGTCATGGGGCACATCGGGTTGACCCCGCAGTCGGTGAACCAGTTTGGCGGCTACCGCGTGCAGGGACGCACCCTAGAGGCGGCGCGCCAGTTGGTCGAGGATGCCCTGGCCCTGGAAACGGCCGGCGCGTTTTCCATCGTGCTGGAACTGGTGCCGGCCGAGCTGGCGCAACTCACGTCGCAGCGTCTGCACGTTCCCACGATCGGCATCGGCGCCGGCGTCGGCTGTGATGGGCAGGTCCAGGTGTGGCACGATATGCTGGGACTCTTCGAGGACTTCGTACCCAAACACGCGGCGTTTTGGCGAGCTGGGCAAGGCGGCGCGCCGCACTGGCCGCGTACGTGATCGAGGTGCAGGCGGGGACCTTCCNNCCACCGAAGCCCACAGCGTGCACATGGACGGCGACACGCTGGCGACGTTGGCGGCCGAACTCGGCGGGGCCGAGAACGCGACCAATAACAGCTCGACCGACCACGGCGATGCCGAGATTCCCGCCGCGCTCTACGGCGACGGCGGCCGGCGGCCACGCTGAATATGCGCCAGGTCGACACCATTCACGAGATGCACACGCTGCGCCGCCAACTGGTGGGCAGCGTGGGGCTGGTACCCACGATGGGTTACCTCCACGCCGCGCACATGGCGCTGGTCACGCGGCGCGCCGAAAATGACCACGTCATCGCTACGATTTTCGTCAACCCTACCCAGTTCGGCCCCAACGAAGATTTCGCCGCCTACCCGCGCGACATGGCCGGTGACCTGGCGCAGCTGGCGAAGGCCGGCTGTGACTTTGTCTTCACCCCGAACACCGATGAGATCTATCCGCCGGGTTACCAGACCTTCGTCACGGTCGAACAGATCGGCCAACCGCTGGAGGGCGAACGGCGGCCCGGCCACTTTCGCGGCGTCGCCACCGTCGTCGCCAAACTGTTCAACCTCACACGACCGACACGCGCCTACTTTGGTCAGAAGGATGCCCAGCAGGTGCGGGTCATCCAGACCATGGCGCGTGANGCCAACTTCGATCTCGAGGTGGTCGTCTGCCCCACCGTGCGTGAGGCCGATGGGTTGGCGCTCAGCAGCCGCAACAGCTACCTGACGGTGGCGCAACGTCAGGCCGCGCCGGTTCTGTACCGCGCCCTCACCGCCGCGCAGGACGCATGGCAGCGCGGAGAGCGGGACCCTCAGCGGCTGCGCGCGGTCATGGAGGCTGTGCTGGCGGCTGAACCCCTGGCCCAGGTCGAGTATGCGAGCGCGGCCGACGCCACGACGCTGCANCGAGCCGACGCACCCACCGACGGGGCCGTGCTGCTCTCGATGGCGGTGCGTATCGGCCGCACGCGTTTGATCGACAACCTGGTGCTCAGCCCGGCCGGGTGATTGCCGGGCGATTCGTGGTATGAATCAACTTGACAGGGCGTCCATGGCGCCGCGGGCGCTGAACGAGCGCTCGCAACCAACAACCCGGCCAGGCCTCGTCTGCGGGGCCGCGGCTGGCCGCTACCGTTCCAACCGAGGAGCAGGCATCCTATGCTTTTGACCATCGATATTGGTAACACGAACGTCACGCTTGGCCTGTACGACGGCCAGGAGTTGCGCGGTCACTGGCGCATCAGCACCGTCAATGGCAAAACGACCGACGAATACGCTGTACTGGTGCTCGGCCTGATGGAGCGCGCCGGCTACAACGTGCCGGGCAGTGTCACCGGCGCCATCATCGCCAGCGTCGTCCCGTCGCTAACCAGTTCGTTCACCGAGCTGGCCGAGGAGTACCTGCGCTGCCCGACGCTGGTCGTGAGCGCCGGCATCCGCACAGGGGTGCGCCTGCGCGTCGACAATCCACGCGAGGTGGGCGCCGATCGCGTCGTCAACACCGCGGCCGCGCACCGGCTCTACGGNGGGCCGGCGCTCGTGGTCGATTTCGGCACCGCCACTACGTTCGACGCCGTCTCGGCGGAGGGCGACTACCTCGGCGGCGCCATCGCNCCCGAAGCCGCCATCGCGGCCGATGCCTTGGGTCAACGCGCGNNCGCAGCTCTTCGCGTCGAACTTACCGCCCCCGATGTCATTGGCAAGAACACCGTGCAGGCCCTGCAGTCTGGACTCTTTCTCGGCTACGTCGGTCTCATCGAAGGCCTGGTGGCCCGTTTCCGTGAGCGCCTCGGCCCCGAGATGAAGGTCATTGCCACCGGCGGCCTGGGCGAGGCCATTGCGCAGTACACTACGGTGCTGACCGTGATAGACCCCTGGCTGACCCTGGCCGGCCTACGCCTGATCTGGGAACTGAACCAGTGACCGCGCCGGGCGCTGGCGCGCATGGTCGATCAGATTCAGGGCTGGTCCGCCACCGAGGACCGGCGGGCGATATTTCTGCGTTGTTATGCCATCATGACGCACAACATGCAGCGGGCCATCGCCGAAGGTCGTTTTCATGACCCGGTGTGGATGGGCTATCTGCTGGAGCACTTCGCCAGTTACTATTTTCAGGCCCTGGAGGTCTACGAGCGGGACGTCGCCGCCGCGCCGACCGTGTGGCGTCAGACGTTCGATTGGNNGCGGGATCCGACGGTGTCGGCCATCCATAACCTGCTCTTTGGCGTCAACGCCCACATCAACTACGATCTTGTGCTGGCCATTGGCGACCTGCTGGGGCCGGAGGCGGCCTATCTGGCGCCAGAACAGCTTACCCTGCGCCGCGCCGACCACGACCTGGTCAACACCATCCTGGCCGCCAGCATCGACGCGGTGCAAGACCAGGTCGTCGACGAATACCTCCCGGAAATGCGTATGGTCGACCTGGCCCTCGGTCCGCTTGATGAGCACGTGGTTGCACGNCTCATCGTGCGCTGGCGCGACGGTGTGTGGGACAACGCGTTGGAACTGGTCTGCGCACCCTCCGAGGACGAACGCGAAGCCGTGCGCCGGCGCGTCGAAGAGGAAACGCTCACACTCCTGCACAGGCTCCACACCGGCAACACGGGCATCGGCCTGCTCGATGCTCTTCTCAACTGGCCGAGTAACCTTCGCGCTGTGCCCCAGCACCCCTACATCCCCGCCACGTCGCCTTGCGCTTCTGCAGCATCGCCTGCACGCCCTCGCTGAAGTCCGCGCTTGTGATGAGCTGGCTCTGCGCCCAGCCTTCCAGGGCCAGGCCGCGCGGTGTGTCTACCAGGCCGTTGAGCACCCGTTTGGCCATGCCCACCGCCAGCGGCGCCGCCTGCTCGATCTCGTGCACCANGCCGTGCACCTCAGCCTCCAGCTGCTCGGCCGGCGTCACCCGGTTGACCAGGCCCCAGCGCTCGGCCAGGCTGGCGTTGACCTGCCGGCCGGTGAAGATCGNCTCTTTGGCCCGGGCCAGCCCCACCAGTTGAGCCAGGCGCGTCGATCCACCCACGTCGGGCACCAGGCCGAGGCGCGTCTCGGGCAGGCCGAGCAGCGTATCCTCGGCCGCCAGGCGCAGGTCACACGCCAGGGCCAGCTCCAGCCCCAGGCCCAGGGCGAAGCCGTGCAGCAGCGCAATGGTGGGGAGCTCGATCTGCGCCAGGCTGGAGAGCATCGCCTGAAAATCTTCGGTCACCTGACGCATGTGCGTCCGCCACTGCGGGCCATACAGGTTGGGGANGCCGAAAAAGGTATTGGGATCGATACCGGCCGAAAACCNCTTACCGGCGCCGCGTACCACGATGGCGCGTACCCGCTGGCGCCGCGCCTTGCCCACCGCCTCCGGCANGGCTTTGAGCATCTCCCAATTCAGGGCGTTACGCTTCTCGGGTCGGTTGAGTACGATTTCGAAGATCGAGCCTCGGTGCTCGGTCGTAATCAATTGGTCGGACATACCGTAATCCTCTCCTTACTCAGATGGTTTCGATCGTCATCGCCCGCCAGCGCAGACCAAGCACGGCCGCCGTGCCGGGCGCCAGCGTCCACGCGAACGTCGGAACGACGGTCAAGGCCAACAGGCCCTCCTGGCCACGTACGCTCACCGGCGGAGGGTGCGTCTGGAATACCGCCAGATAACCCACTGCCCGGTTGACCACACCACGCGTCATCATCCGCCTCCGCCGTGGGCAGCCCTGCCGACTCCAGTACGCAACGGCCGGGCGCCCGGCATCGATGAGGTCGACGTACGATGGGCAGAGTTCGTTTTCGATCTCCAGGCGCACGTGGGCCGGTTGGTCCGCAGCGACCGTGATCCGGTAGGTCGCCTCCAGGCCCCCTCGTACAGTTGAAACGCTTTGCTGACCGTGAACGACCCCTGGTGCAGGGTAAAAACCACCTGCCGATCTTCCAGGCGTACGTCCCAGCGCTGGTTGTTCTCCGGCGCCAGCCGCGGCGCGCCATCGACCCACAGCCGATCATTGTGCGCGTGTCTGCGCCGGCGCCGGCGCCCACGCGGCCGTGGCGGGCAGGTCGGGCGCGAAGTAGGTGGGCCGTGTGGCTGGCTCACCGTCCCACCAATCGTCGGGCAGGTAGCGCCCCCACACGAGACGTGGGTCGGCCTCCCTGGGAGAAAATCCCTCCACGGTCGCGGTGAAGGACTCGGGCAGCCAGCGGGCGGGAAACGTGCGCTGATTCACGGGGTAGGCCGCGTCGTTGGTGTAGGGCGCCGCGGTCATCGCGTTCTCGTTGCCCACCCACGCCACACCGGCGGCCAGGTCGTACGCGTACAGCACCCGACCACCCAGCGGCGTCAGCACAACGAACTGATCGCGGCTGGCCAGCAGCACTTCCTCGACGCCGTCGTGGTTGACGTCTTCGCGCCACACCGGTTTTGACGCCGCCCCGGCGGCCAGTTCAGCGGCCCGCAGGCTGACCAGGGCGGCGCGCATCATTTCCCACTGGCGGTCGCCCACCCCACCGACACCGATGCAGCCAAACTCGTACTGGTGCGCCGCGTAAGCCAGGTGAGCCTGGGCAATGAGGCGTCCAACCGCCGGGCTGGCCGGCGGGGCGGCCTGACTCGCCTGCAAGCGCGTACGAATCTGCGCCTGCACGCCACGGAAGTGCTGCAGTTTCGCGGAGCGGGCATTAAAATCGAACCAGTCTACAAAGCCGTCCTCGTGGTACGGCGCCCCGTGGCGCCGTAGTGAGGCCGCCATCCACGAAGCCTGGCCGTCGGGGATGACGGTGATTTCACCCTGGGGCGCTGGCGCCTGGGCCGGCGCCGTCACCGCCACCCATGGCTGCTGCTCGAGCAGGGTCAGAAACTGGTCCAGATTGGCCCACGCCGCTTGCGGCAGGATCCCCGGCTGTAACCCCACAACCCGCTGGCCTCGGCATCCTCCGCGTAACAGACGTAGTAGGTCTCGTGGTCGGGCGCGGCCGCCAGGCGTTCGAGGTAGGCCAGGGCGCGCTGCGGCTGGCCGGTCCAGATGGCGTAGTTGATCGCGTTCTTTAAGCCTTCGTCGTCGTTGAAGAGGGTCAGCGCCCGGCCGTCCAGACCGCTGCGCCATACCGCATGCGGCTGTGCGCAGCCGGCCGCCCGCAGGAAACCGCCCTCCACCAGGGTATGCGTATAGCCGCTGTCGGCAATCACCGGCACGAGCGACTGACGCCAGCAGCGTTCGGAGTTCCAGAAGATCTGCGGGCTGACGCCAAAACTGCGCTGCAGCACGTCGCGGTGCAGGGCAATCTGCAGCATGTTGTCCCAGTCGTCGCTGGCGTAGGGTACATTCTGTGCGTAGGTGCTGCCCAGCAGGGTGAACTGCCCGCGGCCACCCCATCGGCAATCAGCCAGCGGTTCCGGATCGAGCCACTGCAGCGTGCAGCAGCGTGCCCGAGATGTGCAGCATGAAGGGCAGCCGTGCGTGCCGGCGCAGCACGCTGAGCAGGCCCCGGTAACAGGCGCGGCTGGCCACCGCGCTGAACTGGTTCAGGTTTTGGTTGAAGTGGAAACAGAGCGCAATACGCAGCGGGCTTCTGGTCATGGGTGCCCCTCCAGCCGGGCAAACCAGCCGGCCGCGTCCTGGAGGTCGACGTTGCCGCCGCTCAGGATCACGCCCACCCGTTGTCCGTGCAGCGGGTAACGGTGGTTGAAAACCGCCGCCAGCCCCAGGACCCCCGTCGGTTCGACGATCGTCTTCAGGCGCGTCCAGACGAAATACATCGTGGCAATGAGATCATCGTCGTCGACGGTCAGCATGTCGTCCACGTACTCTCGCACCAGGGGAANAGTCACCTCGCCCAGGGACGGTGTACGGGCGCCGTCGGCGATGGTCTGGGNGTTGTGCACGGTATGGCGTACGCCGCTGTAGAAGGAACGGGTAGCGTCATCGCCGGCGGNCGGCTCGACGCCGATCACCCGGCAGGCCGGCGACAGGTGTTTGCTGGCAATGGCGCAGCCGCTCAGCAGGCCGGCCCCACCGCACGGCACGAACAGGTAATCGAGCGGTGCGTCGGCGATCAGCCCAGNCGCGGCGGTGCCCTGGCCGGCAACGATGTGCGGGTGGTCGTAGGGTGGGATCAACGTGTAGCCATGTTCGGCCGCCAGCGCGTGCGAGATCGCCTCGCGCGTGGCCTGGGCCGGGTCGTACAGCACCACTTCCGCGCCGTANNCGCGGGTGGCGGCCAGCTTGAGCGCCGGCGCGTTGTGGGGCATCACAATCACCGCCCTGATGCCGAGCANTCTGGCACACCGCGCCGCCGCCTGGGCATGGTTGCCCGACGAATGGGTGATGACGCCGCNGCGCCGGGCGGCCCGTCNCAGCTGGCTGATGGCGTTGTAAGCGCCGCGGAACTTGAAGGCGCCGACGCGCTGCAGGTTCTCCGCCTTCAAGAAGAGCCGATTGTCGCAGGCTGCATCCAGCAGGCGCGAAGTCAAAACCGGCGTACGCCGCACCGCGCCGTCGATCCGGTTGGCCGCGGNCGCGATATCCGTGAACGTCACCCAACGATCGTCCATCAGGTGACCTGGGCGACGCGTCCACCGCTGATCGCTTCCAGGTCGGCGGCCGCCAGACGGAACACCGCGTTCGACGTGCCGGCCGCGGCCCAGATCTCCGTGTACTGCAAGAGGTCCTGATCGATCAGCANCGTGCAGGGCTGGCTGTGACCGAGCGGCGGTACACCGCCGATCGCGTAGCCGGTCTGCGCCCGCACGTAGTCGGCGTCCGGCTTTTCCACCGGCTCCCNCACCAGGTCGCGCACCCGCTTTTCGTTGATGCGATTGGCGCCGCTGGCGATCACCAGGATCGGCTGCTGCGAGCGTTTGCCGCGGAAGACGATCGACTTGGCGATCTGCCCGACGTCGCAGCCAACCGCGGCGGCCGCTTCGGCCGAGGTGCGTGTCGTCTGCGTAAACTCGATCACCTGATAATCGAACCCCGCGCCCGNCAGTGCTTCCTGCACCTTCTGGGCGCTCGACGATAACATCGCGGTCATGTCCTGTCCTCAGTCCTTCATGATAGCTGTCCAGCCGGCCGGTCAGAAACCGGGTTTTTCCAAACGAAATATCCACGCGGCGATCCCCGTGCGCACGATCGCCGGGGCGGGGCAGGCGACCCGCGCCGTACCGGGCGTGGGACGGTCAGCCCAACTTGCGCAGGTTGGCCATGGAGGCCAGGAGCCGCTTGATCCCCTTGCTCCGAAAAGCCACCGTGACTTCCTCATCATCACCGCGCACCTCGCTGCTGATCACCGTGCCTTCGCCAAACAGGCCGTGACTGACCCGATCGCCAATCCGGTACTGGGTGGCGGCCTTGGGCGGCGTGGTCGGGCGAGGGGTCGGCCCGGCGGCCCCGGCGGGCTGCGCGGCGCTGCTGGTCGTGCGCGGTGGGATGGGACGCGGTTTGGGCCGGCCGCCGCTATCCCACTCGTCATCGGCGCTGCGCCAGCGCTCAGTCGCGCGGGCGGNCCGCGCGGTGGCGTCGACGCGGTGACGTAACGATTTGCCCTCGACCAGGGTCGGCGGTATGTCTTGCAAAAAGCGTGAAGGCAGGCTGACATCGTCACTGCCCCAGCGCGTCCGCCGGAATGCGTGCGTCAAATACAGGCGGTNCCTGGCCCGGGTGATACCCACGTAGGTCAGGCGGCGCTCCTCCTGCATCTCCTCCGGGTCATCGACGCTGCGNNCGTGGGGCAGCAGGCCTTCTTCCATGCCCACCATGAACACCACGGGAAACTCGAGGCCCTTGGCCGTGTGCAGGGTCAGCAGCGTGGGCGCACTGGCCTGCTCGGGCAGGGCGTCGCTGTCCGAGACCAGGGAGATCTCCTCCAGAAAGAGCGCCAGGGCATCGTCGGTTGCGACGGTGTCGTACTTGGTGGCGACGGCGCGCAGTTCCAGGACGTTGGCCCAGCGGTCTTCCCCCTCGGTGGTGCCATCGCGCACGAACGGTTCGTAACCAGCCTCGCGCAGCACGCGGTCCAACAGCTGGCTGACGGTGAGGGTCAGGCGGGCCTCACGCCAGCCGACCAGCAGCCGGTAGAACACTTCCAGGGCATGCCGGGCCCGGGCGTTGAACGGGTGGTCGGGGGCGGCGTCGGCGGCCGGCGACACCGGCGGGTTGTCCAACAGCAGCGCCAGGGCCTCGAACGGCATGACGCCGCGCGCNNGCGCCCACTGCTCCAGCGCCCCCAGGGTCTTACCGCCAATGCTGCGCGGTGGCACGTTGATGATGCGGCTCAAACTGACCCAATCGGACGGGTTGTGGATGGCCCGCAGGTAACCCAGCACGTCGCGCACCTCCTTGCGGTCATAGAAGCGCGTGGCGCCCACCAGGCGGTACGGCAGATTACGCTGGATGAAGGCCTCTTCCAGGGCACGCGACTGCGCGTTGGTGCGGTACATCACGGCCACGTCGCCGGGGCGGCGCCCCTCCAGCACCAGGCTGGCAATCGTATCGACGACAAAATTGGCCTCTTCGGTCTCGTCGTACGCTTCATACAGGTAGATCTGCTGGCCCTGTCCCTTATCGGTGACCATGCTCACCGGTTTGCGGTGCGGGTTGCGCGCAATGATCGCGTTGGCCGAATCGAGGATCGTCTGCGTGGAGCGGTAGTTACGATTCAGGCTGATCACCCGTGCGTCGGGGTAGTCCTCGCGAAAACGCTGGATGTTGCGGTAGTCCGCGCCGCGGAAGCGGTAGATCGACTGGTCGGGGTCGCCGACCACGAAGATGTTGCGCCGNNCGCCCACCAGCAGACGCGTGAGTTCGTACTGGGCGCCGTTGGTGTCCTGGAACTCGTCGACCAGCAGGTATTGGTAACGTTCCTGGTATTTGCGCCGCACCGCATCGTTGGCGCGGAACAGCTGCACCGGCACCATCAACAGATCATCGAAATCGAGCGCGTTCTGCATGAGGAGCAGCTGCTGGTAACGCTGGTAGATGCGGCCGATCGCCTCCTCGCGGTAGGTCCGTGGGAGGTAGTCGTCCGAGCCGATGANGCCATTTTTGGCCCGCGAGATCACGCTCAACACCGCCCAGGGTGAGTAGACCTTTTCATCCAGGTTCATTTCCTTGAGGATCAGGCGCACGAGGGCCAGTTGATCGTTGCTGTCGTAGATCACAAAACTCGCAGTGTAGTTCAGGTGCTCGGCCTCACGTCGCAGGAGGCGCACACANNGCGCGTGGAACGTACCGATGCTGAGGCCCATCAGGTCGGCCCNCAGCAGGCGTTCGGTACGCTCACGCATCTCNNACGCGGCCTTGTTAGTAAACGTCACCGCCATGATCTGCCAGGGCGCCGCCAACTGCAACTGCACGATCTGCGCGATCCGATGGGTGAGNNGACGCGTTTTGCCCGGCCCCGGCCCGGCCAGTACCAGCAGCGGCCCTTCGGTCGTTGTGACGGCCGCGCGTTGTTCCGGGTTCAGCCCGGTCAGGATATCGGTCATGGGGACGAGAGTCCTTCGGATGGTGGCGCACAGCAGCGCCCCCGCCAACCATCGCACACGCTATGGGCTGCGACGGGGATCGTCAGCCCTGGGCGTGCAACGCCTGGATGACGTGCGCCAGGGGAAAGCCCATCACACCGCTGTAGCAGCCATTCAGTTCCGCCACCGGGTCGAAGCCAGGGTGCTGGATCGCGTACGCACCGGCCTTGTCCAGCGGGTCGCCGCTGGCCACGTAGGCGGCGATTTCGGCATCGCTGTAGTTGCGCATCCAGACGTCGGTCACGCTGCACGTGGTGAATTCACGCTGCTCCACGGTGCTGAGCGAGGTGACGGACGTCAGCACCTGATGCCGCCGGCCGCGTAACTGACGCAACATGGCCACCGCGTCGTCCGCATCCGTCGGTTTGCCCATGATGGCCGCGTCCAACGCGACCACGGTGTCACAGCCCAGGACGATCGCACCCGGCAACGCGCGGCAACGGCGCGGGCTTTGGTTTGGCTCAGGCGCTGGGCCAGGTCGCGCGGCGCCTCACCCGGTTGTGGGTCTCGGGTGTGTCAGCTGTGACGATGGTGAACGGCAAACCCAGGCGGGCCAGCAGCATGCGCCGACGGGGCGAGCCAGAGGCTAGAACAAGATAGGGCACTGCGGTGACGGGCGTCATGGCAACGCATTGTAGCAGGGTGCGTATGGACCGTCAAAACCTCCCCGCCGTGCGCCATCCGGGGCATTTGCATAGTCCACGCTTCTGTGGTAGAATCATGTCCAGGTCACCATGCCACTAGATGTTGTGTTTATACCAGCTGAGACTACTACATGTAGTGTAAACGGGAAATTCGCATAACCGTGCGGCCTCGGCACGACCCCGTCATCATAAACAATCATTGCCGTCCATTTCGTGCACCGCGCGAGCGGCCTGCAGATGCCAGGTGGGTATGTACTGTCCACATTGCCAAAGCACCAACCATCGCGTCGTTGACACGCGCAGTGTAGGGGATGGAATTCGTCGGCGTCGCGAATGTCACCAATGCAATAGCCGCTTCACGACCTACGAGCAGATTGCCGCCACGTTGATGATCGTCAAGAGTGATGGACGTCGGGAGCAGTATGACCGCCAGAAGCTCCTCAACGGGATCCGGATTGCCTGCGCCAAACGCCCAATTGCCATGGCCGACGTCGATCGCCTGGTGGACCGTGTGGAGGAGCAGGTCATGAGTATGGGCCGCTCGGAAGTTCGCAGCGACATCATCGGTGAGGCGGTTCTGCGTGAGTTGAAGGACATCGATCTGGTGGCTTACATACGTTTTGCCACCGTTTATCTGGAACTCAAGGACCTCAATGCGGTCCGTCACGAGATCGACAAACTCCTGACATCGGCCAGTGGGCGTTGATCGACGGGCCTAGACCAGGCTTGTGGGTAACCGGGCTGGGCGCATGAATGAAATCCGGTTCGCCCTGAGCAGCGACGACAGCTTCAACAGTATCGCGTTCGACCGTTTGCTGGCGGGAATGGCACGCCGCTCGCCAGCACTGGACCGTGATCTGGTGATCGATTTGGGGCGTGCCCGTTTTATTGACCCGTACGGCACCGTCTGTCTGACCCTGCTGGCCCAGCCTGTTTTCGCCCGCCCGNNTCAGGTCGCGTATGTTCTGCCCAATGATGAAGACACCCAACGGTTCATGTCGGCGATGGGTGCGCTCGAACAGATGGCATTGTATGGCGAGTTGCGCAACCTGAGCCGTACGGTCAATGCCGGTCGCGCCGATTTCTGGGGTCTCGGTGTCACACCGATTCAGACCGGCACCGACGTCAACGCCGTCATTGGCCGTTTTCTCACCCTGGCACGCAACGCTCTGGGGTTCAAGCCGGGTGACCTGGCTGATAGCGCTAAGATCGTGTCGGAACTGTGCAGCAATATCAAGGATCACAGCGAGGATTGGGGACTGGCGGCCGTTCAGCTGTACCGTGATCGGACAGGCCGGCGGTACGTGTCGATTGGCATCGCCGACCTGGGCGTGGGGATTCGTTCCAGCCTGAGCCATTTGCGCCCCGAAGTTGCCACGTGGACGCATCAACAGGCCATCGAGCAGGCACTGAGCGGCCTGTCGAGTCGGGCCAACGGGGGCCTGGGTCTCTCCAGCGTGCGTGACATCGTGCGCCGCTACTCAGGGCACCTGGCGGTGCGTTCAGGGGACAGCAAGGTCCAAATGACCGCGGGAAGGCGNACCCGCGCCTTGCGTGTCGTACAGTTTGCCGGCACCCAGGTGGGCCTGTCGTTCAGCCAGCTCGCCGACGCCTGAGCGGTAACTGGCATCTTCGTCGATGGAGGAAAATCTGGTAGTGCATGGCGCTTTTTGAGAGAGTGATCCCGTTGGACGGTTCGATCCTGGGGGCCGCGACCACACCATGGCCCAGCGCCTGGTGGCCGAAGTCGACCGCCTGCCACGCCGCAGCCTGCTGGCCCTGGATTGCACCCATGCGCAGTTCATGGACTTTTCTTACGCCGACGAGGTGATCAGCGCCGCGGTCGCGGCCTTGAACGATAGCAGCGTCACCGAGAAGTTCGTTGTATTGCGCGCCGCTTCGGTCCCCGTCGCCGAAAGCATCGAAGTGGCGCTCAACCGTCGTGGGTTGGCGTGTGTGCATGTGACCACTGGCGGCGAAGTGCAGATTCTCGGGGCTTTGGCTCGCGCTGCGTGAGACGTTCCAGCAGGCCCTGCAGTTGCAACAGATCAGTGCACAGGACCTGCCGGGTGACCTGTCGCCCAGCACGAAGAGCAACCGCCTGCGCGATTTAGAAAGTAAGGGCCTGCTCTACCGGGTGGGCATCGAAAATGTCGATGGTGGGGTCGCCGCTTCCTGTACGAAGTCGTACGTTAAGAGGCCGGTGCCAGATGATGGGCTGTTTCATCTGGCTTTTATTATCCCTACCGAATTTGGAATACATTACAAAAACCGTAGATGATTATGGCAGCAAAACACCAAAAACCCGGCAGCAAAAACCGGGTTTCTCTACCGCAGCCAATACCCGGTCTCGCGACCGACTCAGAAACCGGGTTTTTCCGGTCTTTTCTCGATAGAATCTTATAGCCACACAGTATCCGTAGAGTCCACCGTAAGGGAGATGAATCATGACGAACCTGTTCAGAGACGGTAAAGTGCCCGCCGGGCTGTCGCCCAATTCAGACAACAATGGCTCCCACCACCAGCCCGCCAGCGCGGCAACAACCGCTGCGGGCAGCAACGGCAGTGGTCACCACATGGCCGATGCCCCCACCGTGGTCTATGCGCAGGGCGCTCAACGCCCCATCGCACCGCCGGCCACGATTGTCAAGCGGGACGGTCGCGTGGTACCCTTCGACGTCGGGCGGATCGAGACCGCGNNCACGCGCTGCTTCGCCAGCCTGAGTCAGATGCCCGCCGCCGCCGTGCCGGATCTGGCACACCAGGTCGTCAACATTATCGCAGTGAAGTACGAACAGCCGACCGTCGAAGAAGTGCAAGACATCGTCGAGATGGTGCTGCAGGCCAACGGCGAGTACGAGGCCGCCAAACACTACATCCTCTACCGTGCCGAACACGCCAAACTGCGCGAAAGCCGCCCCATCCCGGAACCGGTGCGCCAGGCCTTTGCCGAGTCCGATAAGTACTTCCCAACCCAGCTGCAAAAGTTTCAGTTCTACGACAAATATTCACGCTTCAACTACGAAGTGGGCCGACGCGAAACCTGGATCGAGACGGTCGACCGCNNGGTGGCCTATCTGGCCGAACTGTCACAGAACCGCCTGCCGGCCGACACCTACACGCGCCTGCGCCAGGCGATTTTGGAGATGAGGGCGATGCCCTCCATGCGTCTGTTGGCGATGGCGGGGCCGGCCGCCCGCCGCAACAACATCACGATCTACAACTGCTCCTACCAGCCGGTGGAGAGCATCGATTCGTTCGTCGAGGCCCTGATCATCTCCATGAGCGGCTGCGGCGTCGGCTACTCCGTCGAACACCGTTATGTCGAGAANTTTCCCCGCATCAAACGGCAGACCGGCGCCACCGCCCTGCCTTTTATCGTGGAAGATTCGGCCGAAGGCTGGGCTGAGGCGTTGCGCACCGGTCTGGCCACCTGGTTCAGAAGGGGCGACATCCGGTTTGACCTGTCACTGCTGCGGCCGGCCGGCGCGCCGTTGATCACCAAGGGGGCGCATCGGGGCCTGGCTCTGCGCCGTATGCTCGATTTCGTGCGCNNACGCCTCCTTTCGCGGCAGGGCAGCTTCCTGCGCCCGCTCGATGCGCACGACATCATGTGCGCGGTCGGTGGTGCGGCGGTCTCCGGCGGTATGCGCCGCACGGCGATGATTTCNCTCTTCGATTTCGATGACGAAGAGATGCTCCTGTGCAAGAGCGGCGATTTCGAGCGCCACAACAGCCAGCGCTGGAACGCCAATAACTCAGCCGTCTGGCCCGATCGCGAGCTGACCCAACTCGAGATCACGCGCTTCATGCTGAACATGGTCGAGTCGGGGCGTGGCGAACCGGGCGTCTTCAGCCGGCGCTCGGCCAATGCCATGCGCCCCGAACGACGCCAGGCCGCCGAATTTGGCACCAACCCCTGCGGTGAGATCAACCTGCGGCCATGGGAGTTCTGCAACCTGACGGCGGCGGTCGCACGCNNGGACGACGACTTCGAGAGCCTGCGCAACAAGATCGAAGTGGCCACCATCATCGGCACGATCCAGTCGATGGCNGATCGATTTCCGGGGCTGCGCCCGCTGTGGCGCCAGAACTGCGAACAGGAGCGGCTGCTGGGCGTCGACGTGACCGGTCAGCTCGACAGCCCGGTCGCCCAGGACGCGNNCGTCATGGCGCAGATGAAGCAGATCGCCGTACAGACCAACCGCCAGATTGCCGAGATACTCGGTATCAATCCGTCGGCCAGCGTCACCTGCGTCAAACCGAGCGGCAACACCTCGCAGCTGGTGGACTGCGCCTCTGGGCTGCACNNGCGCTGGGCGCCGTACTACGTGCGTAACGTGCGCGTCAGCACCCACTCGCCCGTGTTCAAGGTTCTGCGTGACGCCAGCGCACCGATGAATCCCGAAAACGGGCAGACACCGCAGAACGCCGACACCTGGGTCGTACACTTCCCGGTGAAAGCACCGGACGGCGCGATCACCCGACAGAACCGTTCGGCGCTGGCCCAGTGCAACTACTGGCTGCAGAACAAACTGCACTACACCGAGCACAACCCGTCGACCACGATCACCTACCACGATGACGAGGTGCTGGATCTGATCAAATGGGTGTGGGAGCACCAGGAGATGGTGGGCGGCATGGCGTTTTTGCCCGCCTACGATGCCCAGTACGATCAGATGCCCTACGAGGAGATCTCGGCGGAGCGGTACGAGCAGCTGGCCGCCCAGTTCCCCGAGGTCGACTTCTCCAAACTCTACCGTTACGAAGAGCAGGATCTGACCACGGCCGCCCAGGAACTGGCCTGCATGGCGGGTACGTGCGAAGTCGAGTTCTGAGAATGAAGTGGGATCAGATCGCCCAGGCCAGGTCGCTTCTGGAACGTGAGACGGGCGCCATCTTCAAGGATTGGGGTGGGCGTCAGCGTGTGGCCCTGGCATTTCCCAACACCTATTACGTCGGCATGTCCAGCCTGGCGCTGCAGATCATCTACCAGACCTTCAATGCACGCCCGGACATCGTCTGCGAGCGCGTGTTCTGGGACAAGGGTGGCCAGCAGGCCGGGCGCTCGCTGATCTCACTCGAATCGCAGCGCCCTGTCGACGACTTCGACCTGTTGGCGTTCACGATTTCCTTCGAGATGGACTACTTCAACGTCGTGGAGATGCTGTTGCAGGCCGGCATCCCACCCTGGGCGGCCGATCGCGTCGACGATGCGACGNNCCCGACGGCCCGGCTGGCCCTGGTAATTGCCGGCGGGCCGGGCGTCACCATGAACCCGGAACCGATGGCGCCCTTCTGTGACGCGATCGTGATTGGTGAGGGTGAAGAAATCATCCCCCAGTTGGCCGATGTGCTGCGCGAGCATGGGCATGGCCCGCGCCGGGAGTTGCTGGACATCCTCGACCGCCTGCCCGGAGTCTATGTGCCGCTCCTGGTGTCGCCGGTCGCTGAGCAGGTGCGGTATGCGCAGCCCCGCACGGTTCGCCGCCTGTGGGTGCGCGACCTGGCCAGCTACCGCACCGCGTCGGTCCTGTACACGCCGGAGACCGAGTTCGCACAGCTGCACCTGATGGAGATTNNGCGCGGCTGCGGACGCGGCTGCCGCTTCTGCCTGGCCGGGTACGTCTACCGGCCGGCACGCGAACAGCCCCTGCCCCAGCTCCTGGAATGGGCGCGCCAGGGCTTGCAGCACAGCAACCGCATCGGGCTGGTCAGCGCGGCCGTCTCCGACCACACCGAAATCGATGAACTGGCCATCGCGTTACGTCAACTCGGTGCCCGTCTGTCAGTCTCGTCGATGCGCACCGACCCCTGAGCGGCCCTGGTGNNCGCGATGGCCGAGAGCGGCACGCAGACGTTGACGATCGCTCCGGAGGCCGGCAGTCAACGCCTGCGCAACGTGATCAACAAGACGCAGGGCACGGACGACCTGATGGCGGCCGTGGAGCTGGCCGAGGCATTAAAATTCCCGCAGCTCAAACTCTACTTCATGATCGGCCACCCCGGTGAAACCGAGGCCGACATCGAGGCGCTGGTCGAGTTTACGCGCGACGCGNNTCGGCGCTTCAGGCGGCGCCTGGCCATCAACGCCACGCCCTTCGTGCCCAAGGCCCATACNCCCTTCCAGTGGATGGCCATGGCCGATGAAGCCACGCTGCGGCGCCGCCAGCAGTTCATCGACAGGCTGCTGCGGCCGCACCAGGTGGCCGTACGCGCCGAAAGCCCACAGTGGGCGCAGGTGCAGGGCGTACTGGCACGCGGCGACCGGCGTCTGGCCGGCGTACTGCTCGAAGTCGTACAGCGTGGCGGGCTGACGATCCGCTCCTTCCACGATGCCCTGGCCAGCTGCGGCCGAGGCGGCCGAATTCCTGGGCGCCATTCCGCACGATCGCCCCTCCCGTGGCGCATCGTCGAAAGCGGCGTCAGCGACAACTTCTTCCAGTACGAATGGCGGCTGGCCGAACGCGGCGCCATCGGCACGCACTGCCCGCCCGATTCGGCCGGCTGCCTGACCTGTCAGGCGTGCGATGAGGCCTGGGCGTTTCGTTATACCGATGGCCAGCCAGTGAAAAAGACCGGCGTCTACACCAGCGAGGGTGTGCTGAAGACACCGATTGTATTGCTGTAGCGCACAGACTGTGGCCTGCCGATTCGGGAAACGGTCGGCCGGACGATTGTGAACCGGTTCGACCGGCGTGCGCTGAGGGAGAGACGGTTGTGCCGATTGTGACGGCGGGTGAACTACCGCTGTTTCGTTTTCAAACACTGAGTGAGTACCCGGTGGTGCATGGCATCTCCACACGGCGCGGCGGGGTCAGCCGGCCACCGTGGGCCACGCTAAACCTGAGCCATACGAAGGGTGACGACCCTGCACACGTGGCTGAGAATCACCGCCGCTTGTGTCGCNNGCTGCGGGTGGCGCCGGAGGCGGTGGTCACCGCGTTCCAGGTGCATGGCCGACGGGTGGCTGTCGTGGATACCGCGCAGTGCGGGCAGCAGCAGGCGCAGTGCGACGCCCTGATCACCGACGCCCCCGACGTCCCCCTCATGCTGCGCTTTGCCGACTGCACGCCGGTGCTGCTCTACGACCCGCGACGCCACGCGATTGGCCTGGCGCATGCCGGCTGGCGCGGCACCGTGGCCGGCATTACGGCCGCCACCGTAACGGCCCTGGTGCAGGAATTTGGTTCACGCCCGGCGGACCTCGTGGCCGCGATTGGGCCGGCCATTNNGGGCTGCTGCTATGCCGTGGGCGATGAAGTGGTCTCTCAGGTGCACGCACCTGGCCGANNTGCGGAGACGCTGTTGCCGCAGGTGAACGGTCATCCGCACTTCGACCTCTGGACCGCCAACGCGCAGCAGTTGTCTGCCTGTGGTGTGCGCACCATCGAGGTGGCCGGGCTGTGCACGGCCTGCCAGCGCGACTGGTTCTATTCACACCGGGCGGAGCAGGGCCAATGCGGTCACTTTGGCGCCGTGCTGGCCCTCAGTAACGGGGCAGGTCAGTGATGATCGACCCGCTGATGCTGGCAGACAACCTGGCGCAGGTGCAGCGCCGCATGGCTGCCGCCGCCACCGCGCGGCGTGACCCGGCCGACGTCACCCTGGTGGCGGTCAGTAAAGGCCAACCGGCGGCCGCGATCCAGGCCGCCTATNNCGCTGGGGTGCGCGACTTTGGCGAGAGTTACCTCGAGGAGGCGCTGCCCAAGATCGCAGACGTCACAGACTGGCTGGCCGCCCACAGCGCGGCGGCCGACCCGATACGCTGGCATCTGGTGGGGCACCTGCAGAGCCGCAAAGCCGGCCGGGCCGTTGGGCCGTTTGCCCTGATTCACAGCGTCGATCGGGTCAAGATCGTGTACAAACTGTCCCAGTTGGCCGGGCAGGCGGCTTTGAGTGTGCCAATCCTGTTGGAGGTCAACGCGGCCGCGGAACCCAGCAAGTACGGGTTCACCTGGGACGCTGTGGGCCAGGCCGTACCGGCGGTGGCCGGGTTGCCCGGTCTGTCCCTGGCCGGCCTGATGACGATCGCGCCCATCGTGGCGCACGCGGAACTGGCGCGGCCAGTCTTCCAGCGCTTGTACGCCCTGCGCGCCGCACTGCATGCGCAGTACCCCGCCGCTAACTGGCGCCATTTGTCGATGGGCATGACCGACGATTTCGAAGTGGCCATCGAAGAAGGTGCAACCCTGGTCCGCATCGGCCGGGCTATTTTTGGTGAGAGATAAAGATCATGTTCGACAACACCACCGCATCGTTCATTGGTTCCGGGGTCATGGCCGAGGCCATGATCAAGGGTATTCTGGACCGTGGCTTGATCGCCCCCGACCGCATCGTCGCGGCCGGCCCACGCGCCGAACGCGGCTACGCCTTGACGGAGCGTTATGGCATCCACAGCACGGCTGACAANCAAAACGCGGCCGCCGCCGGCCAAATCGTCGTGCTAAGCATCAAACCGCAGGTGCTGCCCAAGGTCCTGCACGAGATCCGTGGCCAGGTCGCGCACGACGCCCTGGTGCTATCGATCGTGGCCGGGACGCGCAGCCGCACCATTGCGCGAGATCTCGGCCAACACAAGGCCATCGTGCGCNNGATGCCGAACACACCCTCACAGCTCGGCAAGGGCATGACGGTCTGGACCAGCACCCCGCACGTCAGCGATACGCAACGCCAACAGGCCGAGCAGATGCTGCTGGCCCTTGGCGAAGCGATCTGGGTGGAGGAGGAGAGCTACCTCGATATGGCCACCGCCCTGAGCGGTACCGGGCCGGCCTACGTCTTCCTGTTCATCGAGGCCCTGATCGATGCCGGCGTGCACCTCGGTTTTTCGCGGNNCGTGGCCGAACAACTGGTGCTGCAAACCCTCGAAGGCTCGCTGGCCATCGCGCACCAGNNCGCACGCCACCCGGCCACCCTGCGCAACATGGTCACTTCACCCGGCGGCACATCGGCTGAAGCCCTGTACCAGCTGGAAAAGGGCGGTCTGCGTACCGTCATCTCCAAGGCGGTCTACGCCGCGTACCAGAAATCAAAACTGCTCAGGAGATCAGCGACCGATGACCTTCGTGCAGCAGTTTCTCAACCTGCTCTTCGTGGCCCTCGAGATCGCGATTCTGATTCGGGTTCTGATGAGTTGGATTCCTAACCTGAACCCCGACAACCCCATCGTGCAGATCATCCGCTCGATCACCGATCCCATCCTGGAGCCGGCACGGCGCCTGATTCCACCCATAGGNCGGGCCGATTTTTCACCGATCATCGTCCTGCTGCTACTGAGCGTGCTGCAGTCTATCGTCATGCGGCTGTTCTGAGGGGCGATTCGCCGAGGCCACACGCCCGGCGCGGTTGACCTGCTGCGCCGGTTTTGCACCCGAACGATACACCAAAACCAGGCTGGTGGTAACCCACCAGCCTGGTTGACTTTCAATCGCTACACCTGCTGCACAGCATGGCGTACGTCGTTGGCGCGTTACGGCGCCAGATAGTTGAGGCGCAGCGGCCGCACGAACGACACCATGTACTCGGACGCGGTGGCCTGCATCTCACCGTTGACCCCGCCGGTTCCCACCAGAATCACACCGTGGTTCATACTGGGGTGTTGAACCCAGGCCTGAGCCAAGTGGGTGACATCGAACCACAGCCATTGCCCACCGCCCACTGCGGTCACCGCATCAACCGGTGTGCTGGCCCGGTCGCTGGCCCCATTGGCGCCCGGTGCTTCCCACATCGTGCTGGCGCTGGCCGCGTTCCAGGTGGTGGCGGCTTCCGACCAGGGCTTGTAGATCTCGTATGCGGCCACATTGACCGGGCGGTTGCTGTAGGGTACGAAGATACCCAACTGCGCGTCGGCAACCTGGGCCAGGTTCGTGATAGCGCTCAGATCGAACTGCACCAGCAGGCTCTTGACGTTGGGCTGACGCACGTACACGTCGATGGCCGAACCATAGTTACTGTTCGGCGCCCAGGCGTTGATCATCGCATCGCTGGTCCCGCTGTAGCCGTTCAGGCCGTCCTGCAAGGTCACCGCGTAGGGGTTGAGGGCCGGCACGTCGATGTGGGTGCTGGCCGTCGCGACGCCCTGGCCCGCCTCGTAGGAATCGAAGGCCACGCGGGCGCCGCTGCCGGCCGCGCCGGGCAGCATGGTCGCCTGGAAGCTGAAGTCCAGCGCCTCACCGGCCGCCTGCGTGCCCTGCCAGGCCACGGCCACTACGCCACTTTCGGCCGTGGCGGTCGCCTTCAGGGCCGCCAATCCTTGTTCCTTCAAGATCTGGGCCGCTTCCGCCGCTGAGACGCCAATCGGGAATGCCCCACCGGTTGCGCTGCCATCGACGTAGGCCATCAGGTTGTTGTCCAACGGCACGATGTGCAGAACATTCATGCTCGCGGTAGTGAGGTTTTCACTGTGGGCATACACCGTCACTGGGCTGCCGGCAATTGCGGTATCGGGATCGGCCCGAACCGAATTGGCCAGCGGTAGGCGCACCACGTGGCCCATGCCGGCGAAGACGCTGAAGTTGGACACGTACAGCGCACCATCTGGGCCAACCGCCACACNCGCCGGGGTTACCAGGCCGTCACTCGCGATCAGCGTCTTGGCGCCATCGGTGGCAATCCGGTACACCGCGCCGGTGAACGAATCTGGGTTGGCCGGGTTGGCCGCTAACAGGCCCCCGTGAACCATTTCCACCGCATAAACGCTGCCGTCACTACCATGCGCCACATCGACGACGTTGGTGAAACCATCGGCGTAGACCGCAGGGTTGATACCGGCCGTAACGCTGTAGACGTTGGCGCCGCCGACTGGGAAGGGGAAGCCGGTCGGCTCGCCCACCATGTAGTTGTTGTCGTTGCCCATCGTCACCGAGGTCGGCACCGCCTGCATGGGCATAAAGTTGCCGCTGAACGGCGGAAATTCGACCAGGCGCGGNNGGAAGACGGCCGCGGTCGAGATGCTGCCGTCCGCCGCAACGCCCAGGAGGTCGTTGCCGCCGGCATCGACAACCATGAAGCCATCGTTGACCGCCATGACCGAGTAGGGATTGCTGTCGACGCCTTCGCCGCCTGGGTCATTCGCCGCCTCGTAGGCCGATATATCGACCATGTTGGACTGGCTGCCGTCACCGTGCAGCATCACCAACTGACCAAGGTTCATGCCACCGCTGCCGAAGGGCCCATTGGGGTCACGGACGTCCGGGTTAGCGCCCAGGCCCACGATCGCGTAGATATGACCATTGTTATCGACCGTCACGTCTACCGGACCGATTGCCGAAGAACCACCGCTTGCCGGGTCAGCCAGCGAAGCCATGCCCGTGGCGATGCGCGATTGGGCGCCGTTGGCAACTTTGGTTACCGAACCCGTCGTGCCGTAACAGACCGGTCCTTCGGGGCCTTGGGCGCAGAGATCGGGGCCGGGGCCACCCATGCCCGCCTCCGCGACGTAGAGAGCGCCGTCCGGGCCGAAGCTCAGGCCGCGTGGGTTGTTGAGGCCAGAAGCCACGACTTGCAGGTCGGGCGAGATGGCGGGGCCACGTGGCCAGCCAGCGCACGTAGCTGAGCCATACCCGTGGGGCCGCTGGGGGCGGCCGGTGCGCTCGCGCCCACCGCGGGCGCCATGACCGTTAGAAGAACGATCACCAGAACAAAAGCTGTGAGTTTGTACCTACGATACGACACTGTCGCATCTCCTTTCGTCATTCGAACTGCTTGTCTAAGATACCTACCATGCTCTATCGGTGGACGTTTCCGTACTCGTTACACCTCCTTAACGGCGAGTCAGGCAGTGATATGCATCGCACAATGTGGGGTTGCGCGGCCGTAATCTGCGCGACATGCGCAGTGTGCGATATTCATGCTCTAAAGAGATGGTGTCGTCATGCGTTATGTGGTCACATGGTGCGGGACGAATCATGCCGCCAAACGCGGCGCCCGAATTATAGAACCGGCAAGTTGTGTTGTCAAGCGATCGTATTCAATCAGCTAAAATGTTACCGACGTGGTATGGTTCACTCAAATGAAAATGTTACCGGGGGAACCATGTCCGAAGACGAGAAGATGTTGATTGATGAGCGATACAAGTATTTACGGATGATGCAGCGTCGGTATAAGAAGGCGAACCGGCGTGAGCGGCAGGCGTTGCTGGATGAGATGGAAGCGATGACGGGATGTCATCGCAAGAGTCTGATTCGACATATGAAGGGGTGCCGAAGCGGGAGAAGCGGGGGCGACAACGCGGGCGGGTGTATGGCGCGGAAGTGGAAGATGCGCTGCGTGTGATTGCGCCCAGTTTCGACTATCTGTGTGCGGAGCGATTGCGGCCGAACCTGGAGTGGATGGCCAACCAGTTGGAGAAGCACGGGGAGTTGGAGGTGAGTGAGAGCTTACGTGCGCAGTTGCGCGAGATCAGCACAGCGACAGTGAGTCGGATTCTGGTGCGTATCGGGCAGGATGATCGGCGATTGCCACGCAAGGTCCGGCGCGGGCGAACCAGGTCAGGCGCGAGGTGCCGATGGAGCGTATCGGCTGGGATGAAACGGAGCCAGGGCACTTCGAGGTGGACACGGTTCATCACAGCGGGTCCAGTGCGAGCGGCGAGTATGTACACACCCTGCAGATGATCGATGTGGCTACGGGTTGGAGCGAGCGGGTGGCGGTGCTGGGGCGCAGTTATCGAGTCATGCAAGACAGTTTCCTGCGCATTCAGCTGCGCTTGCCCTTTCCGATCCGCGAACTGCATCCGGACAACGGGAGTGAGTTCTTCAACGACCACCTGGTAGCTTTCTGGAAGGAATTGGTGAAGGGCGTGCGCTTATCGCGCAGCCGACCCTATCACAAGAATGACAATCGTTTTGTCGAACAGAAGAATGATACGTTGGTGCGTGCCTACCTGGGCAATGAGCGCCTCGACACGGTCGCCCAGACATTAGCCATGAACCGCCTGTACAACCAAATGTGGCTCTATTACAACCTCTTCCAGCCTGTCATGCGGCTGTGCGCCAAGCAACCCGTCATGGAAGACGGCGAGCAGGTGCGCATTCGCCGACGCTACGATGAGGCCCGCACTCCCTTCGACCGTCTCTGTGCGACCAATGTACTCCTTCCGACACAACGTACACAACTCGAGCAGCTACGCGATCGTATCAACCCCCGCCAACTCCGCCAGAACATCTATGATGCCATTGACCAACTCTTTGCACTTCCCTGCGCCCAACCTGGCGTCACCGAGGATATCTTTGCCACCCTCATGGCCCAAACCGGACCGCCACCCTCGGGCAATGAGTGGTTGGCGTTGACAACTCCCCATCCAAACGACCCCCGCTCGTCTTACCTGATTCGCACACATGGCGGATCGGCTGTGGATATGTGGACAACTTTCCGTTCCACTCCAAGTTGCCCACATACCCACAGCCGCTACGACGACGTGGGCCGTGGTCGCGGCTATCCAATCTGGCCTCCCCGCCCATGGGGCAGTAGAGTGTCCAATTCATCACCTGAAAGGAGAGGGCTGCCTGGTAACATTATCATTTGAGTGAATGACCCCGCTCGGTAACATTATCATTTGATTTGACATGGCGATAATACCGTAAAGAACATTACAATTTTTGTAAGCAACGGTGGCTGGCGATGCACGCTGGCCATCTGGCGCTTTGGTCACTCGCCGCAGGTATGTTACAATACGCTCCTGGTCAGAATTGACCGCACAGGCTGCCGGTTGCATCACAGCCTGACCAATGATACAATAGAGTCAAAGTTCGCGTCAGAAAGAACTTCCCTCGCGCCGCAGTCGACCGCCAGCTTGCAGTGCATGGGCGGTCACGGTTTCTGCGGGTTGATTCGTCATCGAGGGCCAATCCAGTTGCAGGACATGTTCATGCCCACAAACGGGATGCCTTCGCCAGAACTGTGGTCGATTGACGATACGATAGCAGGAGCTCGCGTGCTTCTTCCGTGAACCAAGGCCGAGTAGGATCATATTTCCAGTGACAAACCCAATCTTTTTCCTGTGGCTGAAGTCTGCGCGCGGAGCGTGGACAAAGTTTCGTCGAGTTCGCGCTGATACTGACACTGATCGCAATCGTCATCCTGGCAATTCTGCTCATCATGGGTGACGATATCCGTGCCTGGGTTGTTACGGTCTGGCAGAGCTTGTTTCCAGGCGCATGAGCCGGTAGTGGGTCGATCCGGGTGAGGGGACATGGCTGGCCTGTGGGCACCGCTTCTGGATTTGCTGTTTCCGCCCCGCTGCACCCATTGTGGGCGCCAGGGTCAGGAAGGTGGGCGTTTGTGTGTCGACTGTCGCGCNGCAATCACCCGCCTGGCGCCACCGTGGTGCCCGCGCTGTGGCCTACCCCAGACCACGACAGACTCATGCCGGGCGTGCNNCAGGCGCAGCCCTGCCTTTCACCGGCTCCGCTCCGCGGCCTGGTACAGTGGNCCCCTGCGACCAGCCATTCATGCGTTCAAGTACAACAATGCACGCGAGCTGGCCGAGCCGTTGGCCGGCCTGCTCACCACAGCGTGGAACTCGCTGACCGGCCCGGTCGATGCCATGGTCCCAGTGCCGCTACACTCGAGCCGCGAGCGTGAGCGTGGTTACAATCAGTCGCTCCTGCTGGCGCGCCAGGTGCAGCGTTGGGCCAACGTACCGGTTGCCAGCAATCTGGTCGTACGCACCCGGCGTACCGTGCCGCAGGTATCACTGCACGCTCAGGAGCGCCAGCGTAACGTGGCGCAGGCATTTGGCCTGGCCAATCAGGCCGGCAGCGCCGGCGTCGTGGGCCGGCACTTTGTTTTGATCGATGACGTCTGTACAACCGGCGCCACACTGGCCGCCTGTGCCGCGGTGCTCCAGACTGCCGGCGCGGCTGCCGTGTGGGCTGTAACGATTGCCCGTGCGGGCTGGACGCGGCACAGCAGCGGTCGCTCGTCGCCGACGATCAAGTCTGAATCCCAGTCACGCGCTGCTGACAGCGCCCATTCTCTTTCACCTGAAGGAGACCGTCTATGGAACTGCTCATTACCGGTAAGAACGTCGAAGTGACTGATTGGCTGCGACAGTACGTCGAAAAGAAGATCGGCCGCCTGGATCGATACCTTCCGAATATCCAGGAAGCGNNCGTCGATCTCTCTACTGAAAGCACCAGACGCGCCCAGGACCGTCAGGTCGCGCAGGTCACCCTGCGCAGCAACGGCGCCATCCTGCGGGCTGAAGAGAGCAGTGACATGTTTACGTCCATCGATGCTGTCGTCGACAAGATGCATCGCCAGATCCGCCGCTACAAGGACAAGCGCGGGCGCGGCCGTGGCCGCGACGCCGAACGTAGCGAGATGCTGATGGAGACCGCTATCGCCGAAACGAGCGAAGAGGAGCCGGGCACCATTGTGCGCGTCAAACGCTTCTCGATGGTTTCNATGAACGCGGATGAAGCCATCGAGCAAATGGAACTGCTGGGTCACGACTTCTTCATCTTCTTCAACGTCGACGACAACCGCATCAACGTGATCTATCGGCGGGCCGACAGCAACTACGGGCTTGCAGCCGGAAATGGCCTAGCGGTGAAACACATTCTGTTCGTCTGCACCGCTAACGTGTGTCGCTCACCGATGGCCGCCGGCCTGATGCGCCAACGCGTGCACGAGCTGGGGTTGGACGAGGCTATCAGCGTAAGCTCGACCGGGGTGTGGGCGCTCGAAGGCAAACCAGCCAGTGCCAATGCGATCATCACCCTCGCCGAGCGCGGCATCGATATCAGCCAGCACGTCGCCCATACGCTCGAGATCAAAGACCTCAACCAGGCGAGTATCGTGTTGGTGATGGAAGAACAGCACCGACGCTCGATCTTTCATCTGGCGCCGAGCGCACTGCGTAAGGTGTTCTTGCTGACCGAAATGGTTGGCCAGCACGACGACGTGGCCGACCCCTACGGCGGCTCGCTCGCGGAGTACCAACGGACCNNGGCTCAACTCGATGGGCTGATCCGCGATGGTGAAGCGCAGATTTTTAGCCGGATTGGTGTGACCCGGCCAGAGGTGGCTGCGACCGACTGACCCGGCCATGGCCTGACCGGCACGCGGCCGCCGCTCGCACGTTGGCGACAGGCGGCCCGGCATGCTGCAGGCCCACGTGCCGCACAATTCCATCATGAACCAGGAGTCCGCACCCAAAGGTGCGGACTCTGCATTTCGCCGTACGTTTTAGAGCCTATCCGAATAACCGTCACGGGGCAACACTGTGGTGCGTTTTCCAGGTTATTCGGATAGGCTCTTAGTCGTGGGCCGTGAGGCCGAACGCGGTCATTCGGGTGGCCCCGGGCTGGTGCGCCACAACTGCCCCAACTCGTGGTACGTCACCCCGGCATAGTAGGCCATCAGCGCGCTCAAACGCAGCCCATACCAACCATCGCGCCAGCCGACCAACGTCAGGTAGCGGCGTCGAAACTCGCGCAGCGGCTGCAGGATGTAATTGTGCGGGCGCGGATGGATCCNCCGCGCCTTCAGAATCGTCGCCTCATACCGNNCATAACGGCGCTGTTTGGTATAAAACTGCGACCACGTGTCGTAGTTGTAGTGCAGCAGGTGGTTGTGTAGATGCCCGGCTTCACCGTCCAATTCGACCACTTCATGGACCGGCCGCGTCAAATCGTAACGGGTGAAGCCGCGTTTGAGCAGGCGCATCTGGTAGTCGGGGTACCAGCCGGCATGGTCGATACGCCGACCGACGATGTAATTGTAACGCGGCGCCCACCAGCCGACCTGCGACCCCTGAATGACCTGCCGAATCTCCGCGGCCAGCGCCGGTGTGACACGTTCATCGGCGTCGAGGAAAAAGACCCAATCGGCCGCCGTGGTCTCCAGCGCGGCGTTGCGCTGTACCGCCCACCCCTCGAACGCGCGGGTTACGACCGCGCCGGCCGCCTCGGCCAGCGCCACCGTGCCGTCGTCGCTGTACGAATCCGAGACCACCACCTGATCGGCCCAGCGTGCGCTGGCAATCGCATCCTGAATGTGCCGCGCTTCATTTTTAGTGAGGATAACGACCGCCACACGCGGGTTTACAGACATGGTGGCCGCCCAAGAGTGCAGTGTTCATAGTTTTGCATCGTGTCACGCCCTGGCCAACTGCGCCACACGCTGGTAGGTGCCCAGGCGCTGTGCCAGCTCATTCGCATCCAGGTTGCCGGCGCGTGCCTGCCGGCGCACCCGAACGCTTTCCAATTCTGCCCCCAGGCGCACCATGCGCCGTGCCAGCCACCGGCGCAGCGGGCCGTAGTGCTGCGTGTACAGCCGCAGGCGGCTGCGCCACAGCGCCAGCACCATCTGCTCACGAAACTGGCGTGTGCTTTGGCCCTCGAAATGGGTGACCCGCGCCTGAGGCACACACCACAGCGGCCAGCCCGCNNGCCGCATGCGCCAGCACCAATCCACCTCTTCGCAGTACATGAAGTAGCCCTCGTCCAACAGGCCCGCCGCCTCGATGGCCGCCCGCCGCACCATGAGCGCCGCCCCCAGCGCAAAATCAACGGCAAAAGGCTGGCCCGTGGCATACCATGCCCGCGGATAACGACCGTTGAGCCGTGATTCACGGATGCGNNCCGGGGGCGGGCAGAAATCGAACCACAGCTGCCATAGGCCAGGGAAAACAAACGCGCCGTGCTGAAACTGCCCATCCCCGTAGCTGAGTTGGGCGCCGCAGCCGCCGGCCGTCGGTTCGGCCAGCAGAAAGTCGGCCATGCGCGTCACCGCATCAGGCGCCACTGCAGTATCCGGGTTGAGCAGCAGCACGAGGTCGGGCGCGGTATCGGCAGCCAGGGTACGCGGGCCGTCGTGGAAACCGAGCGNGCGCAGAACAGTATTGTTGCCCCNGGCAAAACCCAGGTTGTGCTCGCTGGCGATGCAGTGGACGCCCGGAAACTCGTCCGCCACCATCGCCGCGCTGCCGTCCGCGGAGGCGTTATCGATGACCCAGATGTCNNCCAGTCCACACCCGCGGCGCGTGCTGCACATGAGCGCGTGCAGGCAGCCACGCAATAGCGCNNACACATTGTAGCTGACGACGACAATCGCGAGGCGGGTCATCAGGGTGAACCGACCTGGACGGTGATCCGGTCGACGTAGTTGTTGGTCACCGCCACCTGTTCGTGAATCAACCCACCCCACCAGAAGTTGGTAGCCTGCGGCGGCACTTCGTTGAATTTGATGCAGCCGTTGACCAGGCCACGCTTGCCTGGCATCAAATAGTACTGCTCGACCCCGTCGATCACGCGGCGCTCGAGGTCCTGCGGACGGCCGATGGCCCAGCGGTAGGNGAAGTCGATGCCGGTGGTATCGTTGTTGACGCCGAAACGCCACACCCCCGCCTGCTGGCGCCACGACTNTTCGTTGTACTGCAGGGCGAGTGTATTGTAGTTGTCGGTGAACTGGTAGGTCTGCCCCGGCCACGGGCCGGCGGTGCGGATTGGCACCGTGCCCTCGTTCTCTACCGTGGCGGTGAAGCACCAGGTGTCGCCCAGGGTAACACTCACGATGCGGTTTAGCTCATTCTGCCAGTCGATTTCACCCTGTACGATGTCGGCCCGCGGTTTGCCCCNCTCCAGAATGGTGAGCGTCGAGGAAACGACGACGTGGTTGCCCGCCAGGTCGCGTGCGTCGCCCACCAGGGTGTAGGTGCCGTCCGGCGGCGGCTCAGCCCCTTNGTCGACCCCGCCCTCGTAGCGGTACTCGTGATAACCGGCCTGACCCGGCTTGATCACACGTTCGGCCTCGCTGATGTAGAATTTGTCCTCCGGCTGCGGNNGGTTCACCAGGTAGACCTGGGCCGAATCGCTGTCTTTGGTCAGGTAATAGGAAATCGAGACCCAGTCGTCGCGCAGGCCGTCCTGGTTAGGGCGGAATTCCTGCGGTATGACGGTGAAGTTATTCATGAGCGGTAGGGCCGTGTCGCCGTTTTCCAGGGTAATGGTGCCGGTCACGGCCGAAGTGTTGCCCCNCTGGTCACGCGCGGCAACCGTCCAGGTGTACTGACCATCGGGCAACACCCATTCGGTCGCAACCTGCTGTTGGCCGTCACCCCCATCGATGACCCGCGGTTGGTTGATCACGCCGCCCCACAACACCTCGTAGTCGCCAGGCGAGCGTGGTCGGTTTTCACGGAAGTGAAACACCTGCCCGTTTTGGTCGGTGAACGAGATCGACACATCGGCGTTGCGCCCCAGCGTATACTGAATNNGCGTTGCATCATCGACACCGTCAGCATTGGGGGAGATGACGTTGGGTGACACCCGAACGTTGCTCAAAACAGGCCGGAAAAGGCTGCTGCATCCGGCAGTCAGCAGAATCATGAACCCCAGGCCTGTGAACAACCGGGACCAGGAAAATTTTGTCATCGTACTCCAGCGTAGAGGTGGTCTGTACTCGACACACAAAATGGGGCGGTCACCCGCCCACGGCAAGTCTACCACAGCCGGTCAGTTTTGGCCAAGCACCGCGCTACCGCGGTGGAATATCGATCTCCCCAGGACGGCGTGGTCCGTACCCTCCGGGACCAGGCGCACGCGGCATACCGGCGGCCTGCGCATCGTACAGGCCGCCAATCACCCGGTAGGCGCCCGGCGCCAGGTCGCTCGGCAGGGTGAGCGTATAGGTGCTGCTGACCACTTCGCCCGGCAACCAGGCGCTGGTCGGGCGCGCGGGGGCGGTCGGCGGCCTGGGCAACCAGGCGGCCGTTGGCATCGAGCAGCTGGACGAAACCGGTCAGGTCATGCGCCGGCGTGGCGCTCGTCTGCCACACGACCGTCACCGGCAGGTCGGTCCCCGGCTGCGCGGGCGTTGCGGGCAGAAGCACCCCAGCCAACAGCAGCACGTCGCCGAAGTTGGCGTCGATCGGTCGATTCAGGGCCGGCAGGTCGAACGTGCGCGCCGGCCCGAACCTGCACCGGGATATCGATCGGACGGCCCACTGGCGCCCGTGGCATCGACCCAGGCCAGTTGCAGTGTCCAGGCGCCGGCCGGCGCGGATCGGCGCCCGCGGCGTCAGCTGTGCCAGGGCGATAGTCGGCTGCGCTGAGTCTCCATGGCTGACGGCCCCCGTGATCTGCGGATCGGTCGTGGTCCCGTCCGGCGCCCGCCACTGCATCTGCCAGCCGCCATCGACACGCGGCGGCGTGACCCGATAACGTACGGCCAGGTCGAGCGGCTGGCCCGGTTCGGCCGTGGTTGGCGCCAACCAATAGTCGAGCAGGGCGATGCCCGCGGTCAGATCATCGGGCGGTTCAAGCGCTGAACCGTGGCTCCGGTCGGCGGGGGTGGACCCAGGACACCGTCCGTCACCGTACGCGGAGCCGATACCGGGCAGGCGGACCGACTGGCCCTGTGGGTTGCCGGCCGCGTCCAGCACACTGCGCGGCGGCGTCACNNCCTCGGCGTAGACGCGCAGGATCAGGTCGTACGTGCCGGNGGGAGTTCCCTGCCACCAGGGCAGGTCGAGCAGCCCAAACACCGGCCGTTGCACGGCCCAATGGGTCGTGGGGTACTGGTAACTCACCAGGCGCTGATCNNGGGCACGCGCCCAAACGTGGCCCTGCGCATCGACGACTTCGCCGGCCAGCTTAAGGTCGGGCAGGGCCGATTGCAGGGCCTGCCACTCCAAACGCAGCGGACACGGCGCGGTGGGGCATGGCTGCATTCCCCAGCCCATCACTCNGACCAGGTTGGCGAAGTTGGCCTGCACTCGAAACACCAGCGGCGGTTCGGCGCTGAAGTTGGGCGCTGGCGGCAGCACAAAGTAGCGCAGCCCCACCTGCTGAAAAGCGGCCGGCAGTGGCTCCTCACGACCAGCCCGCCCCAGCAGGTCAGCCACGAAGCCGACGGGGTCGACCACATCGTCCTGCCAGCTGACCAGCCACACGCCCCGCTTGCCGGCCAGGCCAGTCTGCAACACCGACGCCGCATCGTACCCCAAGACCTGGTTCACGTCGAGCACGTCGATCGCCGGCAGACGTAGCGGCGGCAGGTCGGACGCGTAATAGTTCCAAACTGGCGCCGCGTGGCCGCTGACCAGCACCACCGCGTCATCGGCGGTCGCGTGGGTGCGCACGTACTGCGCCANCCCGCGCCAATCGGCCTTGGCGTAGGCCGGGTCCCGGTACCAGTTGGCCAGGGCCAGCACCGAAGTGGCAACGATGGCCAGCACGGCCAGCTGCCGGTACGGTACGCGCGGCGCGGCGGGTCGCGACTGCCCCAGGCCCAATCCCAGGAGCAGGAAGAGGGCCGGTGTGGCCAGCATCACGTAACGTGGGTTGAACTTGGGCGCACGGTAGGCCAGCAGCAACACACAGCCCACGGGGACCACCAGGTAGCTCACGGCAAACAGGAGGCGCAGGGGTGCGTCACGCGGGGCGGTTGGCTGGCGCAGGGCGGCCCCAATACCGGCGAGGGCCACCAGAGCCACGCCCGCCCATACGAGCAGCAGGGCCACGGCGCGNNGCTCGGCCAACATTTCGGGTGCGCCCAGGGTGCTGTTGATCGCCAGGTGGCGCAGGGATTCGTCCAACTTGAGCGTCCCCTGCCAGTAGCTGGAGTCCACCTGGTAGCGGTTCAGCAGAAAGGGCAGCCAGGGCAGGTAGCCGAGCACAACGGCCGCGGCCGCCAGCAGACCCTCGACGATTCGCCGCCGGCGCCCGTACGNGTCGACCAGGCAGGCGACCGCGTAAAACAGGGCGAGGGCCAGCAGCAGGAACAGGGCAAAGTAGTGGGTGTAGAGGGCAGCCAGGGCCGCGGCGATCACCCCCAGCCAGAGGGTGCGTCGCGGGCGGGGCGGCGCCGTGGTGAGCACCCGCAACAGCAAATAACCGCACAACATCCCGAACAGCGTGAGCAGGGTGTANNGTTGCGCTTCCTGCGCGTAGTAGACCCACTGCGGTGCGATGGCCGCCAGCAGGACCGCCAGCCAGGGCACGGCCGGTGATACCCAGGCCACCGGTCGACTGGCTGGCGCCGCGGCGCCGTCGGACTGCGTGCCGGCAGATCGGCCCGGCTGCGGTACATCAGTGTGGGCCACGCCAGGCGGCGGGCGAACCAGACGTGCCGTGGCCAGCCACAGCCGGCGCGCCAGTGCATAGAGCACCGCCAGACCGAGAACGCCCGCCATAACCGACGGGAAACGTAAGGCCCATTCCGACGTCCCCAGCACGCGTGTCCAGGGTTNGAGCAGCAGATAGTAGAGCGGGGGCTGAATGTCGTCCGCTGTCCAGCGCGTCAGTTCGACAATCCCCTGGCGCGAGACGGCCGCCGTTACCCCTTCGTCGTACCAGAGGCTTTGGGTACCCAGGCCGGTCAGGCGCAGGAGAAAACCAAGCAGAATCACCGCCAGTAGCAGCCCAGACCAGCGGCCCGCGGAACGCTCATTCATGGCACGTCACATGGTCGGGCGCCGGCAGCGCCCAGAGTACTTACCCGCACGGCGAGCATTATAACATGAGGGCTAACGATTTCTAAATTTGTTGACACATCGCGGCAAGAAAGTTATAATGATAAATGTAGACGACGCCTGTGAGGGAAAAACTATGGCCACAATCAAGCGTTACCCGAATCGTAAACTGTATGATACAGAAGCCAAGCGTTATGTCACGCTTGATCATATTGCAGACATGATTCAAAGCGGCGAAGAGTTGACGGTGGTCGATCATGAAACGGGTGAAGACCTCACGACAGTGACTCTCTCGCAGATCATCTTCGAGCAGGAGAAAAACGCCGGCTTTCTCCCCAAATCGATCCTGGCCAACCTGATTCGCACGGGTAGTGATACGCTCGACTACCTGTGGCGCTCCTTCCACACATCGATCGGCGCCCTGCGCATCATGGAGCAGGAAATCAACCGGCGGTTGGACGCACTGGTGGAACGTGGTGAGATCGACGCGCCGGAGGCCAACCGTATGCGGGCCGAGCTGGCGCACGTCACTGTTCCGGCTCGATACACGCATCATCGAAGACCAGGTCGAGGGGCATTACACCGCCTGAACCTGCCCACCCAAAGTGAAATTCGCGAACTCGAAGCGCAGATCGANGCGATCAACCAGCGCTTGCAGGAAGTCGTTACGGCTCAAACGGGGTCGGACGGTAAAGCGGCGGACGGTTCCGAAGCCGGGAGCTGCCGACCGCAACCTGACCGGGCAGCCGCGCCCGACGGCATGGGTCGTGATGACCGCCTCTGGCTTAGGCTGTGGAGGCCACACGGGGGATATCGACAATGACTCATCCAAGCAAGACCGCATTGGTGCTGGCGGGCGGCGGCTTGACCGGCGCCGTGTACGAGATCGGTGCGCTGCGTGCGATCGATGACCTGCTGGTCGATCGTACCGTGAACGACTTCGATATTTACGTGGGCACCAGCGCCGGCTCGATCGTCGGTAGCCTGTTGGGCAACGGTATGTCGCCCGGCGAGATCATGGGCGCCCTGGCCGGTGAACACAAGGAGGTGCGCCCCCTCTGGGCTGGCGACCTCTTCACCCCCAACTACGGCGAATTCTTCACCCGTGTCTGGCGGCTGCCGCGCACCTTCCGCAATGCCCTGTCGCACTACGCCCGCCACGTCAGCGACATGAACCTGTGGGACTTCATCTGGACCCTCATCGAGGCCCTGCCGGCCGGATTGTACAACGGCATGGCGCTCGAGGATTACATGCGCACCATTCTGAGCCGGCCGGGCTATTTCAACGACTTCCGTGCCCTCACGCGTGGNCTCTACATCATCGCGACCGATCTCGATACCGGACAACGGGCGGTGTTCGGCACTGACCAGTTCAGTCATGTGCCGATTTCGCTGGCTGTGGCCGCCTCGTCGGCCGTGCCCCTGCTCTACAAGCCGGTCCGTATTGGACAACGGGACTTCATCGATGGTGGTATGCGCGGCACGGCCAGCGTCGACCTGGCCATCGAACACGGCGCGAAGCTAATCGTCTGCATCAACCCTCTGGTGCCGCTCAATAATGCGCGTAAGCAGGGCATTCCGCTGCTAGGCCCCGATGGCACCTTCATCAGTGACCGCGGCTTGCAGGCCATTGCCTCCCAGGTCACGCGGATCATGATGGGCGCTGGTCTCAACTACCACATCAAGCAGCTGCGCCGGCGCCACCCCGACGTCGATATCATCCTCATCGAGCCACGACGCGATGACTACCAGATGTTCTTCTACAACATCATGCGTTACTCGGCCCGGTTGTTGGTGGCCGAACACGGGTACAAATCGGTCGCGCTCGACCTGGGAGACCGTTACCAGGAATACAAGGATATCCTCGGACGGCACGGCCTGATGATGTCCCGGCGGCGCATCATTCAGAGGCTGCAGGACGCCGAAGAGACCCATCACCCCGAATCGTTGATCACCATGGAGACGGCCGGCGAATCTGANACCCCCGGCGCCAACCTTCACGCCTCGATTGCCGAACTGAAGACCTCGTTGGACCGGCTGACAGAGGCACTGGATCGGGTTAACACGACCGGCGGCCGCCCGATCATCGCTGGCAACGGTGGTTCTGAATGGTTCACCCTTGTTGATGGGTCCCTGATTCATACCGTGAACCTCAAGATGAACCGATCGGCCGCCGGCCACGGCGGGCCCTGACTGGGCATACCATGCTCTGTGCACTACGCTGGCGCACGTTCGCCGGCTGTCTGCTGTTGTCACTCGCCCTCGTCGCCTGTGACGCCGGACTGACCCCCGGTGATTGCTACCGCAACGAATGCATCGATCCCGGTGGCCACCCAGGCGACGCAGGCATTCCCAGTCGTCCCCACCTCGACACCACCGGCGCGACAGACGCCCCGGCCGGCCACGGCTACACCAACGGTGGTCACCGTCGCCCCAAGCGCCACACGCGGTCACCGTGACGCCGGCCGTCACTCTCACGACGGCGCCGCCAACATCCATGCACGACTCAGCACTACGTTCTCGCATCTGTGCCGGCGTTGCCCAGGGTTCATTCACCGACTACCCGTGGGGCGCCGCCCTACCCGGCTGGTACCTGGATTGGCACGTACACAGCCAGGCGGACAACATCCCCGGCACCGAACATGCCCAGATGGTACGCCTGTCGGGCAGCAGCTTCTATCCTGACTTGAACACGTTGCGCGCGCGGCCCAGGCCTCACCGGGCGTTGTGGCTGATCGGCAACGAACCCGACGTCGCCTGGCAGGACAACATACCCCCAGCAATCTACGCCACCACCTACCACACCCTCTACACGGCCCTCAAAGCGGCCGACCCGNNCGCGCGGATTGCGATTGGGGCCGTGAGCCAGGTGACACCCCTGCGCCTGCGTTACCTGGAGAAGATCCTGGAAGCCTACACGGCGCAGTTTGGCGCGCCCATGCCGGTGGATGTGTGGAACACCCACGTATTCGTGCTGCGTGAAGAACGGGATTCGTGGGGCGTCGGTCTGCCGCCGGGGATGGAGGATGCGACCGACGGCACGTTGTGGAACCTGGAAGACCACGCGGGTCGANNTTTGGTGGCCGAGCAGGTGCGCACCTTCCGCCGCTGGATGGCACAGCACGGTCAAGGCGCCAAACCGCTTATCATCAGCGAGTATGGCATTCTGATGCCGGCCGACTATGGGTTCGAGCCGCCGGTGGTGGCCGCTTTCATGAATGGCACGTTCGATTATTTTGCCCGTGCACGTGATCAGGCGCTCGGCGACCCCGCCGATGATTACCGCCTGGTCCAGCGCTGGTGTTGGTACAGTGTGGCCGATACGACGTTTCCCACCGGCAACCTGTTCGACGTCGAGAGCCAACAACCGACCGCCCTATGGCCGACGTTTGCCGCCTACCTGCGCTAACAAAACGGGCTCAGGCGGCAGGCGGCATCAGCCCACGCTGCACATCCCGGCCCGTCGGAGAACATCTCCTCGTCAGCCCCGCCGTTACACGGTGTAGCCCTTCTCGCGCAAAATGATCGGGTACAGGCGCTCCGCTTCATGAAAGATGTCCGCCAGCTTCAACGCGCTGAAGACGTTGCCTTTGGCCGAGATCTTACCCCCAAAGTAGGCGTCCCGCACCCGCAGTTGGCCGAGCCAGATCTTGTGTAGCGTTTCCGACTTCAAACCGATTTCCAGGTTGGGCTTTTCATTGGTCGGCCCAAACGCCACCGACGCCGGGTTGTGCCGGCCGTCCAGGCGGATGATCAGGCCCGGTTCGCGTACGTTGATCGTAATCAGCATCCCGCTGCCCGACAGGTCGGCGCTGGCGCGTGGATCTTGGGTCATACGCGATCAGCGTTTCGGCAACGTCGCGCAGTTGGTCAGGCGTTTGGTAGAACATGGCTCCGTTACCCCAGGAAGATGGTTGTACGTTGGCGCAGGCGAGCGTAGAGCATACCCTGAATCGTCGTGCGCACCTGTTCCGTCAGCCGCGCCACGGTCACGGGGTTGGCCATCGCCCGCTCATCCACCTCAGGCAGGACGATTGGCTCGCCAATATCGATGTGCCATTTCGAGGGGAGCGGAATGACGCCGAGCAGGCCCAGCCAGGNGAAGGTCGGCGTCACCGGGAAATAGGNGAAGCCGATCATCTTGGCCAGCCATTTGGCGTTGTAGACCATGGGGTAGGTTTCCTCCGCACCGGTGACGGCCACCGGTATGATCGGTGCGCCGGTCTTGAGCGCCATGCGGATGAAGCCGCCACGTCCAAAGCGCGCCAGGTTGTAGCGGTCGCGGTACAGTTTGCCGACCCCTTTGTAGCCCTCGGNGAAGACCACTACCAACTCGTCGGACTCCAGCAGCCGCTCACCGTTCTGGTGGCTGGCCATCACCTGGCCGGTCTTGGTCAGGAAGATCGATAGAAACGGTAAGGTGGGGAACCAGTTCGCAACCAGCGCCCGCGTCAGGCGCGGTGGCTTCATGGTCTTCTGCAGCCCGGTAAAGATCATGGCGCCGTCCCACGGCAGCACACCCGAATGGTTCGCCACCAACAGCCCACGCCCACTGGTCGGCACGTTCTCGGCGCCGTACATCTCCACGCGCCACCAGGAGTCGTACATGAAGTTGAAGAACGGCATCACCGCCTGGCGAAACTCCGGGTCGAGGCCGAACTCGTCCACCGTGTAGTTGCCCCGCAGGCGTTCGACCAGTTTGCCGGTCAAGGCCGTCAGGCGATGGGCGTGCGCGGGTCCCAGCACCATGAGCCGCTCACCCAGGGCCTGCAGTTCGGCGAACAGGCCCTGGCGCAACGACTCTTCNNATCGTACTCTTCATACCCATCGTCAATTTCGGTCGTGCAGCCTGTCGATGACCTCAACCGGTGCTGTGGTCAGCCCAGTCGGTGCAGTCGCCGTCTCGACGGTCAGATGAACCGGGTCTGCGCCGGCCACGAATTCGGCGTACGCGGCAGTCGGGCCGTCATCGGGCAGTGTCGCTGCCGCTCGGTTCCTGCGTCTGATCCTCGGCGGGCTGCACGGCGTCCGCGACCGTATCGGCGGCCTCAGGATCGACTGTCGTCGCGCCCATGCCACCGCCATCGGTGGGGAGATCGCTGAGCGTGTCGAATTCAGCGTATGGTTCAGTCATGCATCACGTTCCATTTTCAGGTAGGTGCGCTGCCGTGAGACTCGTCTCCGAGGTACTGGGCAGCGGTTGGCCGTTGTATTGGTAGGTGCGCAGGGCCTGCTCCGCATTCAGCATCGGCGCGAAGCCAAACTCCTCGATCATCCTGCGGTTGTCGGCCACCCAGGGGTAGCGCAGATAGTCTGGGTCGAACGGTACCGCGGCCAACAGCCTGCCCAAACCCACGAGCTGCGTGAGGCGCACGGTTGGGTTGGCCAGGAGGTGTACCACCGGCACGGTGGGGCGGCCGCAGATGCCCAGGATTTGCCAGAGTGGCAGCACGCCGTTGGCGGCGACGTTGACGACGCCATTGTAATCGGCGACCGTCGCGCCATGGATGATCGCAGCGACCGCGTCGTCGAGGTGAATGAGCTGGAAGAGCGGGTCGAACCCCAGGAGGCTGGGTACAACGGGCGTGTTCACCAGGCTGTTGAAGGCCGAATGTACACCGTGGCCAATCACATTGGCGAAACGCAGAACCGTGATGATCAACTCCGGGTATTCGCGCCGCAGCTCGGCCACGGATTTTTCGATATCGAGCAGTTCACGCACGTAGGCGTGCCGTGAGCGTGCCTGCAGCGGCCACGCTTCGGGCAGGTACATGGGGTTGCTGGCCTGGGCGCCATAGGTCATTGTACTGCTGCGCACGATCACCTTGCGCACTCCGGCATCGACGCACGAGCCCAGCAGGTGCATGGTGCCCAACACGTTGCTATCGAAGACCGACTCTTTGCGGCGCGACCGTTCATGAAACGTCAGGTGTATAACGGTATCTGCGCCCATATCACGCAACAGTTCGGCGATCGATTCGTCGCGCACATCGGCCTGCAGGTAGTCGACGCCCGACAGCGGTTCGGCCGGCACGCGGGCATCGATACCCACCAGGCGAAGATCCGGGTGACGCAGCAGGGCGGCGGTGACCCGCGACCCCCATGCACCGGCCGGTCACCACGATGGTTTTTATGACTCACTCACGCCTCCTGCGGCGCCTGCCGGGCGCAGTCGCCTATCGTTCGCCCATCAGGTGGGTACCGCGATCGCGTCGACTGTCGGATGATGGTTGGGCTGCCTGAATCGATTATACCCGGACTTGGGGGACGTCAACCGCCAAAGGTGATGATTGACCACTGCTGCTCGACGCGTTGCGGGTGTCGAACCATGAATGGCCCCAATCGCCACCCATAGTTGGGGTGATCTGTTTGTACGTGAGATGGGTGGGCGGGGTCGAAAAACGGAAAGGTGGCCTTTGTTGGCCCGCCAGCGGCCGGGTCGGCGGCGCCGAGGCCCTGATCCGCACTGGGGGCGAAGCACGCGCTTCGTCCCCAGTGTAGAGAGGCCATTCAGACGAGGGCTTGCAGGCGGCGCCAGCTGTTGGTAGGGCTGCACGCCTACGACACGATCGACTTCTTTGCCATTCTTGAAATAGATGAGGGTGGGTATGCCGCGAATACTCAGCGTTCCCGGCGTTTTGGGGTTATCGTCGACGTCGAGTTTTGCCACGACCGCTCTACCCTCGAACTCCGCCGCCAGTTTTTCGACCGACGGCCGGATGTAGTTGCACGGCCCGCACCACACCGCCCAGAAGTCTACGACCACGGGCTGGGTGGCGTTGAGCACCACGTCGTGGAAATTCCCGTCAGTTACCTCGATCGGCGTCGGGCCGTCGGTGGGTGACTCGCCGGCCTCGGGTAGGGTCGTTTCGCCGCGCAGCAGACGTTTGAAAAAGCTCATGTCTTCTTCCCCGTTGTGCGCCTAATTCAGCGACGTCCGTCGACCAGGGTCGTCTCGTCCAGGACTGGCGGTTCCGATGCCAAGAACTCATCCACCCGCTGCTTCAGATAGGGCAGCGGGAAAGCGCCGATGATCGCATCCTCGGCCATCCCGTTGCGCACCAACAGCAGCGTGGGAATGCTCTGAATCCCATACTCGCTGGCCCAGACGGGGTTTTCGTCGGTATTGACCTTGGCAATGCGCAGCTGCCCATCATACTCGGCGGCGAGCTTGTCCAGAGATGGCGCCACCATGCGGCAAGNACCGCACCAGGGCGCCCAAANATCGACCAACACCGGTACCGGCGAGTTCAGCACCTGCGTCTCGTAATCAGCATCCGACACGTGAATTGGTTTTCCAGTCATATTGATCCTCCACAATCTAACCGATGATGACCTTTGCAGCAATCGAACGTTGCTGCTCAACTGACTTCATTCAGTTGTTTCCTGCGGCGGCAGCCCCGCCAATGTGCCCATCGCTCTTCGACGAGCTGTTCCGGCGTGCGGCCGGGCGCCGGATGGCGCAGGCACTCCGTTGCATGCGCCCGCACGAGGACGAGGCTGGCCTGATGCACGGCCGCACGCACTGCGACCAGCTGTTGCAAAACCGCCTGGCAGTCGCGGCCGTCCTCCAGCATACGCTGTACACCGCGCACCTGGCCCTCGATGCGCTTCAGGCGGCGTTCCAGGTTTTGCCGTACCTCGATATCACTCAGCTGCATCGTGTTACTCCATCGGGTACCATACTGGGGTAGAGTATATCACGGGGTCGGTGCGCTGTCAAATCTGCATTACCACCCCACTGCGCACCCGTCCTTCCGCCCATCGCTCCCGCCAATCAACACGCCGGTCTGCGCATCGCGCAGGATCACCTGCCCGCCGCCAAAGACGGTGCGCGCCAGGCCGCTGATGGGCTGCAAACGGTGCCCGCGCTCGGCCAGCGCNNGCAGCATCGCGGCATCCCACGCGTCCTCCACCAGCACCACACCGCCCGCATCGGCCGCGCCCACCGCCACACTCGGGTCGGCCAGCTGCCAGCGTGGCTCGTCGAGCGCGGCCTGCGGCGAAAGCCCCCNATCGACCAGGTGGCTCAACACCTGCAAGTGCCCCTGCGGTTGCATGAACCCGCCCATCACGCCAAAACAGGCGTGCAGTTCACCCTCNNACGTAGTCAGGGCGGGAATGATCGTTTGGTAAGGGCGTTTACGCGGCGCCAGCACGTTGGCCTGCGCCGGGTCGAGGCTGAACAACGAGGCACGGTTATGTAAAGCGACGCCCGTCCCCGGCACCACCAATCCACTGCCGGTACCCATNNGAAGGCTGTTGATGAAGCTGCACGCATTGCCTTCGCCATCGACCACGCTCAGGTAAACGGTGTCGTGACTCGTCGGCAGGCCCGACGCCACATGGGCNNACGCGCGGTGCGGATCGATCAGTGCACGGCGACGGTCCGTATAAGCGGGGCTGGTGAGTTCGGCCAGCGGCAGGTCGACGTGCTGCGGGTCGGCGACCCAGCGGGCGGCATCGGCAAAGGCCAGGCGCATGCATTCGATGAGCAGGTGTACCCGTTCGGCCGCCGGCCGCGCCAGGTCGAAGCCGTTGGCCAGGTTGAGCGCCAGGATCGCGGCCAGGCCCTGGCCGTTGGGCGGGCACTCGTAGAGCGTGACGTCACGATAGGTGGTGTGCAGCGGTGTGTCCCAGGTGCTGGTGTGCGCTGCGAGATCGGCCGGCGTCAGCCATCCGCCGTAACGCTGGACGTGCGCGCAGAGCCGAACGGCAAATTCGCCAGAATAGATGAAAGAGCCGCCCTGGGCCGCAATCCCGCGCAGGGTGTCAGCCAGGGTTGGCAGCCGTACAATTTCGCCGGCCCGCGGCGCCCGGCCATCGAGGAGCAGCCGTGNCCCGCTCGGCTGCGGCGGCCCGTTGTCCAGATCGCCGCTCAGCCACCCGGGCTGGCGCAGAAGCTTGGGCGCTTCACGCTGCCAGGCCGCGGCGATCGNCTCGCTGACCGGATACCCGTTGGCGGCCGTCCAAATCGCCGGCGCCAACACGTCGGCCAGGGTCATCCGGCCATGCCGCGCCAGGAGGTCGCTCCAGCCGGCCACGGCGCCGGGCACACTGACGGCATGCCCCGTGTAGGTGGGCATCCGTGTGCAACCGAGCCGCTGCAGTTCAGCGATCGACGCCGCCGCGGCGCGGCCCGNGCCGTTGAGTGCGCTGACCTGACGGGTGGCTGCGTCCCAGTAGAGTGCGAAACAATCGCCGCCGATGCCGGTCGAAGTGGGTTCGACCACGTTGAGCATGGCGGCGGTGGCGACAGCCGCATCGGCCGCCGTACCGCCGGCCTTGAGTATGTCGCCGGCCTGGGCGGCCAACGGTTGGCTGGTGGCCACCATGCCACGCCGTGCGAGCACGTTGCTGCGCCGGGTAGCGAACTGACTATGTGCGATAAGTGGTTGATTGGACATGATAAGCCTTCATTCACCCATGATCTGCGCGACCAGCCGGCGTGGGTGATGTGTCGAAATCGAGGAAGACGACCTGCTGCCAGGTACCGAGGGTCAGCCGCCCGGCCACGAAGGGCACGGTCAGCGACGGCCACCAGGGCAGCGCACGTGCGCACTGCCGTTGTCATCGCCCCAGCGCAGGTGATGCTGGTAGTCTCGGTCCGGTGGCACGATCTCGTCCAACACCTGACGCAGGTCGGTCACGACGCCGCTTTCGTACTCGATCGTCGTCAGGCCACCGGTAGAGCCAGGGCAGAAGAGGGTGACGATGCCGGCGCGCAGGCCGCTCGCGCGTACCGCTTCGTTCACCTGCGGGGTGATGTCGATGATTTCGGTGTGGCCACGGGTGCGCAGGGCGGTTCTTGGGTAACAATCATGGCAGCCCGGTGATACTTCGAACAGAAACGCCGGCCGGCGTCATCCTCCGCGGGCTGCGGCCAGGCGGTAAGCCTGGTCCAGGATTTCGACCGTGTGGTACACGGGCAGCGACTGACCCTGGGCGGCGAGGTGGGNCGCGATCTGGGTCAGGCAGCCGATGTTGCCGGTGACGACCGCTTCGGCTTCGGCCAGCAGGATATTGCGCGCCTTCCGTATGCCCAACACCTCGGCAATCGCTGGCTGCTCGATATTGTACGTACCGGCCGAGCCGCAGCACAGGTCGCCCTCGTGGATCTCGACCAGGGTAACGCCGGCCACGCTCGTCAGCAGGCGGCGCGNGGCGTCCCGAATGCCCTGCGCGTGGAGCAGATGACAGGCATCGTGATAGACCAGGCGTAGCGGCTGTGGCAGGGGCAGGGGCGTACGCAGGCCCAGCGCATCGAGGAAGACGCTGATGTCCTGCACNNGCGCGGCAAAGGCGGTGGCGTCGGCCTCCAACGGCAGACCACGGAACAGCAGCGGGTACTCGTGCAGGCCCGAGCCGCAGCCCGCCGCATTGGTGATCACAGCATCGACGTCGGTTGGGAAGGCTGCCAGGTTAGCCGCAGCCAGCTGGCGCGCCTGGTCGGCCGCGCCGGTGTGCAGCGCCAGCGCGCCACAGCACACCTGCGCTTTGGGAACAACCACCTCGACCCCATTTTCGGCCAGGACGCGCAAGGTTGCCCAGTTGATATTGGGCGCCAGCACCTGCTGGGCGCAGCCAGCCAGCAGCGCTACGCGCGCCCGCCGCTTACCGACCGCGGGTANGACCTCGGGCAGCGGCGGCAGCCGCTGTGACGAACGCTCCGGCAGCAGGGCCAGCATCGCACGCGGCGTACGGGGCAATACACGTGTCAGGGGTCGCGCGGCCCGCCCCAGCCGGGTCATGACGCGCAGACGGGCCGGCGACGGCAACGTTTCACGCACAAAACGGCGCATGATCCGATCGCCCGGCGAACGCGCGCGNNGCTCGGCGTAGGCCCGAAACGACGACAGCAGGTCACCGTAGGCCACGCCCGACGGGCAGGCCGGTACACAGGCCAGGCACCCCAGACAACGGTCGATGTAGAGCAGCGCATTGTCCAGGGNAAGACTGCCCTCCAGCGCATCCTTCATCAGGAAGATGCNGCCGCGCGGCGAGTCGTTTTCCTCGTTCAGCACACGGTAGGTGGGGCAGACCGGCAGGCAGAAACCGCAGTGCACACAGGCGCTGATAGCCTGGGCCATGACCTCACCCTGNNTGCCCAGAGACTCGACAGGTACGTTGTGCTGCACGTCGTCACACCTCCCCAAAACGGTTGGCCGGGTCAAGGGCCTGCTTCACGCGGCGGGCAAATGGCTCAGCCGCTCGTTTGCCCAACAGCGGCTGGCCCGGCGGACCCCACAGCACCAGGGCGCTCAGTCCAAGGGATGCCAACAGACCGTGCAGGGTTGCCGGGCCCGGCCAGGCCAGCCAGGCCAGGTTGCCGGCCACGCTGTACCGTCGTANCGACCGCGCGCCGGCCAATTCGTCCTCCAGCAGCGGGATACGCGCCGCGGTGATGGGTATCTTGAGCAGATTCCAACCCACCGGTACCCAGGCGAAATCACGCGCCGCCGCCCAGAGGTCGGCCGCTCCCACTTCCGACCACTCCAGCAGGCCCACCATTTCAGGCGCCCGATCATTGAGAAAGGTGCGCAGGCGGACGACGCGCGGCGGCAGTGCATCGGCCAGTCCACCCAGGCGCACCCAGAGCGTCACCGGTTCGTCGGCCACGGCCGGCAGCAGGTCGAGCGCGTCCAGGTCAAGCGGGGCCGCCGCCAGGCAGCGCAGGGCATCGAGTGCCGCGGGNNCAGCGTGGCGTAACTGAGCTTGCAGGGTAGTGAAGGCGGCCGGCTGGGGAAAAACTTTGAAGGTCANGCCGGCCAGGATGCCCAGGCGCCCCAGGCTGCCCACCATCAGTTTGGGCAGGTCGAAGCCGGCCGCGTTTTTGACGACTTTACCACCGCCGCGCACCAGGTCGCCCTGACCATCGACGAAACGTACGCCGATGATGAAATCGCGGACACCGCCGAAACGCAGGCGGCCCGGCCCGCTGGTACCGGCGGCCACCACACCGCCCAAGGTTGCTCCNNCTGCGCCCAGGGGTGGATCGAAGGGCAGGTATTGACCGTGCTCGGCTAACGTCACCTGGACGCTGGTGATCGGTGTGCCAGCCAGGGCGGTGAAGGTAAACTCGCCCGGCTCATACTCCAGCACTCCGCTCAAACCGGCCAGCGACAGGACAGCGGCCTGCTCGACTGGTGTCGAGAGGGCCGGTTTGCTGCCGCCGCCGCGTACGGTCAGGGCCGGCACGTCACGCACAGCTTCTTGCAGTTCGGTAATCGAGGCAGGTTGCAGGTTCACTCGCGGCTGATCCTCCCTTCACGTTCCAACGGGTGCATACCGTGCTGGCGCAGCGCNCGGCGCGCCGCTGGGGAACACTTTACCCCGATTGGCCAGTTCCAGCGGGTCGATCGCCCGCCGTATGCGCTGCATGACCGCCAGGTCGGTCTCGTTGAACAGCCGGGNCAGGTAGTCACGCTTCTCGACACCCACGCCGTGCTCGCCCGTGATCGAGCCGCCCAGGCGAATACAGAGGCGCAGGATGTGTGAGGCCAACTCTTCGGCCCGCTCGAACGCCCCGGNTTCTTGTCCGTTGTACAGGATCAAAGGGTGCAGGTTGCCGTCGCCGGCATGAAACACGTTGGCCACACGGATACCGTATTCGGCGCTCAGACGGCCGATTTCGGTCAGCGCCTCGCCCAGGCGGCCACGCGGCACCACACCGTCCTGCACGATGTAGTCCGGGCTGAGGCGGCCCACGGCCGAAAAGGCGCTCTTGCGCCCCTTCCAGATCAGCTGGCGGTCGGTTTCGTCCCNGGCCACGCGCACCTGGTATGGCGCCGACGCCTCGATGACCCGCATGAGGTGTTCGAACTCCGCATCGACGTTCGGTTTTTCACCTTCGGTTTCGACGATCAGCAGACCCTGGGCATCGAGGGGGTAGCCGGCATGCACCGCCGCTTCGGCCGCCTGGATCGCCAGGTTGTCCATGATCTCCATGGCGCCGGGCAGCAAGCCGGACGCGACGACGCTGGCCACCGCATCGCCGGCCGCAGCCAGGGTACGGTAGGCAGCCAGTACCGTGCGGTAGAGTTCTGGCTTGGGCAGAAGTCGCACCGTGATCTCCAACGCGACCCCGAAGAGGCCCTCATTGCCCACGAAGAGGCCGGTTAGATNCGGCCCCGTGCTTTCCAGCGAATCGCCGCCCAAATAGACCACCTCGCCGTCGGGCAGTACGGCCTTGATGCCCAAAACGTGGTTGCTGGTCATGCCGTACTTCAGGCAGTGGGCGCCGCCGGAGTTGAAGGCGACATTGCCGCCGATGGTGCAGATTGGCTGGCTAGAGGGGTCGGGCGCGTAGTAGAGTCCGTAGGGTGCGGCCGCNNGCGACACATCGAGGTTGATCGTACCAGGTTCGACGACGGCGAGGCGCTCTTTGGGGTCGAGGTGAACGATGCGGTTCAGGCGGTTGAGGGCAATCACCACCCNCTGCTCGATGGGCAATGCGCCGCCCGACAGGCTGGTGCCGGAGCCACGTGCGACAAATGGTGTCTGCAAACGGTGGCAGAGACGTACCGTTTCGATGACTTCCTGCTGCGTTTCGGCCAGCACGACCGCCGCCGGGCGCACGCGGTAGGTTGTGAGACCATCGGACTCGAAGGGCGTCACCTCAGCCGGGCGGGTCAGAAGCCGATCGGGGGAACAGGGTCGCCAAAGCCGCCAGCAGATCACCGGCCATACATAGACTCCTTCCGGGGCTGACCCGTGTGGGTCAGTGGCGGGGGCGCCAATGGGTGCGAACGGGTTCATTGTACCACTGCCCAGGCATGATCCCAAACCCGGCCCAGGGCGTACAGTTGATGGTTGGGGAGGCGGCTGGCCCTGGGTTTCCACACCCACGCGGCGAAACTCGCTCGACGAGGTGACGGCGCCGGTCGCGTCCGTCCTCTGGCGTTATCCGGCCCAGATTTGACAGAATGCCCCGTGCCAGGTACACTTCGTCCTGTTCTTGAGCATTGAGTATCCGGTTCATTGGCGCGTCCGGTTATTGGCTGGACGGCGCCTTTTTGTATGCTGTTTGCTCGCACCCGATGTGTCTCAGCGGTCGTTCACGTTGGTAAATCTTGACCGCAATTCAGGAGTACAATGACTTTCGATTCATTCGGCCTCGCTCCCGTCTGATGCCTGGCATCGCACGGCCGGGTTGAACACCCCACCCCCATCCAGCAGGCGACGATTCCCGCCGCCCTGACTGGGCAAGACATCCTCGGCTCGGCGGAGACCGGGACCGGCAAAACCGCCGCGTACCTGCTGCCGCTGCTGCACCGGCTGCTGACGTCGGCCGGCCAGGCCCGGCGCCCACGCGCTCTGATCCTGGTTCCCACGCGNGAGCTGGCCCTGCAGGTCGCAGAACAGGCGCACGCCCTCGGCGCGGCGACTGGCCTGCACAGCGTGGCTGTGTACGGCGGCGTCGCCCTGTCACCACAGCAGCAGAGCCTGGCGCGCGGCGTCGCGGTGGTCATCGCCACNCCCGGTCGCCTGCTCGACCTGGCGGCACGGCGCAGCCTGGCTNNCGATGGCATCGAGATCCTGGTCATCGACGAGGCCGACCGTATGCTTGACGTCGGCTTTTTACCCGACCTGCGCCGCATCGTGCGCCTGCTGCCGCGGCGNCGGCAGACGATGCTCTTTTCGGCAACGCTCTCACCGATCCTGGGCCTGGCGGCCGAGGTGACTCGTCAGCCGGTCCGCATCGAAGTGTCGAAGGCCACCACGCCGGCCGCCATTCAGCAGACGCTGCTAACCGTGCCGGAGCACCTGAAGGTGCAGGCCGTACAAACCCTGCTGCGCGGTGCGGAGATGGACAGCGTGCTGATCTTCNNACGCACCAAACACCGCGCCGACCGCCTGGCCAAAACCCTGGTCCGTGCTGGTATCCCGGCGGCCGTAATCCACGGCAACCGCTCGCAGAATCAGCGCATCGCGGCCCTCGAGGCTTTCCGTCATGGGCGTACGCGNGTNCTGGTGGCGACTGACATCGCGNNGCGCGGCATCGATGTCGAGGGCATCTCGCACGTCGTGAACTATGACGTACCGGCCCAGCCGGACGACTACGTGCACCGCATCGGTCGCACCGGTCGCGCCACGGCAACCGGCACCGCCTACACGCTGGTGACCCTGGCCGACGAGCCGCTGGTGCGCCGCATCGAAGCCGTGCTCAAACACAAAATCGAGCGCCGGCGGGTCGATGGGATCGACTATACGACGCCGGCCCTGGTACAGCCCGACGCAGAAGCCATCCGCCGCTACCGCGAGGCCAACCGCCGACTGGTCGTGGGCGCCGCCGCGCTGATTCATAGCGGGTAGTCAACAACCCAATTCACCTCGCGCACGTTGTCTTCAAACCAACACCATGCGTACGTCGACCGCCAGCACCGGGCGTGACGCGCCGCTGGCATAGGCCATCAGTGGGTTGATATCGATCTCCTGGATCTGCGGGTGTGCCAGAGCAATGTTGGCCACCCGCACGATGGCCTTGGCCACAGCGGTGAGGTCGGCTGGCGGTTGACCACGCAGGCCATGCAGCAGTCGGCCGGCCGCGGTCTCACTGATCATGCGTCGGGCCTCTGCCAGGCCAAGCGGGGCGATGCGAAATGCGACGTCGCGCAGCAGCTCGACGTAGATGCCGCCCAGACCAAACATCACCAACGGCCCGAACTGCGGGTCACGGCGCATGCCGACAATCAGTTCATAGCCCGGCGGGGCCATCTCACTCACCAGTACGCCTTCGATCCGCGCATGGGGCTGCAGTGCGCACCGCCGCCATATCTGCGAAGTGTGCGCACAGCGGCNCGCGTCGTTCACGTTCAGTACGACCCCGCCCACTTCCGACTTGTGGAAGATGTCGGGTGAGACGATCTTCAACACTACCGGAAAACCGATTTGTGCGGCCGCCACAGCCGCCTCGTTGGCGGTGCGTGCGAGCCGGGCGCGCGGCTGGGGCACCTGATAAGCCTCGAGCAGCGGGCGCGCAGCCTCACCCAGTTGCGTGCGGTGCTGCGCGGCCATGTGATTCAACCACTCAACCGCGTCGGTCGCAACCAACGCCTGCTCCGTCTGCCGACCGTCGTCTTCCTGCGGCCCNNCGACGTGCGCGGCGTACTGCCACAAGGCACCCAACGCACGCGCGGCCTGCTCCGGGAACTGGTACGAGGCGATGCGGTGTGCATGCAGGGTTGCCTGGGAGCCGCGTATGGCATCGTCGCCCATGAAACAGGCTACCACCGGACGGGCACTGCGCTGAGTTACCCGGCCAATGGCCGCGGCCACGGCGGCCGGATCGACCACCGCNNGCGGCACCAGGATGGGCAGCACGGCATCGAAGGCGTCCCCGGACAGCAGTGCCTGCATGGCCTGTTCGTAGTGCGCCGGCTCGGCCCCGCCCAGCAAGTCGATTGGGTTGTTGATCTGTGCGCCGGGCAGCATCGCGGCCAGTTGAGCCTGGATCGCCGGCGGGGACGGCGGCAGGGTGAGTCCCGCCGCGGTCAGGGCATCGGCCGCCAGGCTGGCCGGCCCGCCGGCATTGGTCACGATGGCCACACGCCGGCCACGCGGCAAAGGCCCGTAATCCAGGGCCAGCGCGCTGTTGAACAGCTCTTCCACCGTTGCGACCCGCTGTACGCCGGCCCGTCGGAACGCCGCGTCATAGGCTGCCATCTCACCGGCCAGGCTACCGGTATGCGAGAGCACCGCGCTNNGGCCGGCGGGGCTGGCGCCGGCCTTGAGCACCAGGATGGGCTTCTCACGCGTGACCTGGCTGGCCAGCTCGATGAAGCGCTGCCCCTCGCGGATCGCCTCGATGTAGAGGACGATCACGCGTGTGTGNNCATCCTCGGCCAACGCGGCGATCAAATCGGTCTCACTCACGTCGGCGGCATTACCGACCGTGGCAAAGCGGCTGAAGCCGATGCCCTTGCCCGCCGTCCACTCCAGGATCCNCCCACAGATCGCGCCGGACTGGCTGATGAACCCGATGCCGCCCGGCCGCGGCATCACGCCGATGAAGGTGCAGTTGAGACCGGTGTAGGCGTCGAGCGTGCCCACGCAGTTGGNGCCGATCAGGCGCATGCCGTAGCGGTGGGCAATCGCCAGCAGCGCGTCTTCGCGCCTGGCCCTCGGCCCCACTTCGCGAAAACCGCACGAGATGACGACCGCAGCCCTGATCCCCCGTTGACCGCAGGCTTCGAGGACCGGCAGGCAGTCCGGCGCGGGCACCATCAGCACGGCCAGCTCGACCGGGTCGGGCACCGCACGCACGTCGGAGTACGCCGGCAGGCCGCCAATCATGGGCGCCTTCGGGTTGACCGGGTAAACGGCCCNCCGGTAGCCGTGGCTGAGCATGTTGCGCAGTACGCCGTGGCTGAGCTTACGCGGATCAGCCGAAGCGCCAATGATGGCTACGCCGGCAGGGTCGAAAAAGATCGCATGGTTGCTCCTCGTGACAACGGATTGACAACGGCACGCAGCTGTGCCATAATCGGCCGCGGCGTTTTGCCCGTGGATTGATGAGTCCCTTCGTGAAAGGATGCCCTACGTGGCTGCTTATATCGTAATCGATATCAACGTGACTGACCCCGACACCTATATGACCTATCGCCAACTGGTACCGCCCACCGTTGCCCGCTACGGCGGTCGTTACCTGGCCCGCGGCGGGGTTGCTGAGACCCTCGAGGGCACCTGGGCGCCGACGCGCTGGTCATCCTGGAATTTCCCAACATCGAACAGGCCAAGGCTTGGGTCGATTCACCCGAATATGCACCGGCCAGGGAACTCCGTCATCGAACGGCGCAGTCGGAGATGGTGGTGATTCAGGGCACGTAGCACGACCATTACGAACGTCGAACTATCCAAGAGGTCATCGCATGACGCCTGGAGATCCACCGTCGCCAAAGATTCGCAGTATTGCCCTGGGCATCAGCCTGGCGGTCATTCTGTTGGTCCTGCTGTGTCGTTTGGGTGACATCGTCAAGGTCGCCGGCACCCTTCTGCTGTGGCCGCCCCACCTGCTCGGCCTGGTCGAACAGGTCCAGCCCGATCAGGTGCAGGTTTTCGACTTGCAACAGAAGGACAATACCTGGCAGGTTGCCCAACCGGGCCGGTACGCGGTCTACACGGCGAGCGATAAACTGCTCGAGATGTCTGCCCTGCTGGAAGCGAGCGGCAACACGTGGCTGCAAGTCGTCGCCGCGGACGGCGCACCTGTGCAGGTTGATCCCGTGCACCGCGGCCTCGGCATCATGGACAGCATCCTCATCCCCGGACGTCCGGTCTACACGATGGTCGTGCCGGACGCTGGCCGCTATACCCTGGTTCACCCACACCCCGTAGCTGAGTTTGCCATCGTGCCCGATTACGTCAGCGGCCACGAAGTGGTCATTTACCTCGTGATCGGCCTGGGCTCCTGGCGGTTGGGGGTCTCATGGTGTGGTTCATCCGCCAACGTCGCCGTCTACGCCGGCAGCGGTCGCGGCGGGCTGCTCAGGCGTCCGCACTCCAGGAACGCACATGAATGTCGTGCTGCGGGTAGGAGACGTCGATACCCGCCGTCGTGAGCGCGTCCCACACCTGAAAACGCAGGTCACTGGCCACCGCCCACTGGTCGGCCGGGTCGGCCACCCAGGCAGTCAGGTCGAAATTCAGGGGCTNGTCGTCGAAACCCGCGAGTGCAACCGCGGGCGCCGGATCAGCGAGCAGTTTGGGGTGCTGGGCGGCAGCCAGGAGGGCCGCGGCCGCCCGACGCGGCTCGACGTCGTAACCGACCGCGATCGAGATCTTGATGCGGCCCTTTGGCGTNNCGCGCGAATAGTTGAACAGCGTATCGGTCATGAAGCGTGCATTGGGCACGACCATATCGACGTTATCGGCCCGCCGGCCAATTGTCATGGCACGTACACCGACTTCCTTGACGGTGCCGATGTCGCCGCCAATTTGCACGAGATCCCCGGCCAANNCCGAATGCTCGAAGATGAGCACTAATCCAGCCACGAAATTTTTGATGATCTCCTGCATCCCCAGGCCGATACCCACCGAAAGCCCGCCCAAGACCACGGTCAGGGTGGTCAAGTTGACGCCAATGGCATTCAGCGCCGCCAGGAAGACCATGCCAGCCATGACGTAATAGGTCGTGACGGCCACCACCCGGCCTTTGGCGGGGTCGAAGCCACTGTCGGGTAAAAAGCGGTCTTGCAAAAATTCACGCAGACCGTTCGCCAGCGCCAGGCCAACCACGGTGGTGATTGCAGCGACGATCAGCGATCCCAGCGTCAGNNCCAGGGGCTGCGTGGGCAGTGGCGCCCACAGGAGCACATCATCCAGCAGCCCAAACCAGTCCAGCACCAGGATAACCACGCCGAGGGGGATCAGCAGATAACGCTTCCAGACACGGGCCTGATCGGGCGTGTAGTTGATGTCGAAATACGCGGCTACGACCGCATAAAAGACCCAGTAGTTGGCCAGCGTGCGCAGCCAATGGAAAATCACAGAATCCCATTCCAGCACCACGAAGAACAGGCTGGCCAGTGCGCCCAACAGCGAGACCAACAGGGGCACCATGGCCCGGTTGGCCATTTGCAGCGCCTTGCGCAGCCACGGTGAATGCACACGTGCCGGCCAGCTGTGGCGTGCCCAGCGTCGGATGAGGTAGGCGAGGGCCACCGCCAGGAGCACACAACCGGCAAACACGGCCAGTTGGCGCCAGCCATCGGGCAATGGTGCGATTTGCATCACTTGGGCAAAAGACTCGGCCACCGGGTATCAGCCTCCTGGTGTCGGTGCTGGCAACCGGCGCGCCAGCCTGTCTCTACTTGAGCGACCCCTGCGCCAGCCGACAACCCGGCGCCGGCCCAGGTACTGGCCGCGGCTGGAACAGGTCACTCAAGTCAGAGGGGCAGGTGTGGGCACCTGCCCCTCTTCGTGGACAAGACAAGGTACGCGCGGGCGTCTGATACACCTCAGTCCGCCCCGCGGCCTCGTGTGAGGCCGGCGGAGCGCAGCGAGCTAAGGATTCGTATGGAAACAAGTTCCCGCAGTTCGGGGCTTTTCCCCGCGTTCACGGCACAACACGGGAACTTATTCTTTTTGCGAACCCTAACGATCGCGGAAGATGTTAGTGCCGATCGCGGCCTGGGCCGCCGCCAGGCGNNCCACGGGCACGCGGAACGGCGAGCACGACACATAGTTCAAGCCGATCATGTGGCAGAACTCGATCGACGACGGATCGCCGCCGTGTTCACCACAGATGCCAATCTCGAGGTCGGGCCGGGCCGCGCNGCCTCNGGCGACTGCGATCTTCATCAGGCGCCCCACCCCATCACGGTCAAGAACCTGGAACGGGTTGACCGGCAGGATGTGGCCCTCGACATAGCGCAGCAGGAACTTGCCCTCGGCGTCATCGCGCGAATAACCGTAGGTGGTCTGGCTCAAGTCATTGGTGCCGAAGCTGAAGAACTCGGCGTAACCTGCGATGTCACCGGCCGTCAGCGCGGCGCNGGNGACTTCGATCATGGTGCCGAACTTGTACTGCAGGCCGACACCCTTCTCGACCAACACCTGTTCGGCCAGGGNGCGCAGCTTCTCCTCCACCACCCTCAGTTCATTGACGTGGCCGACCAGCGGAATCATAATTTCGGGGTGTACGACCTTGCCCTCCTGGGTAACGTTGGCCGCGGCCTCGACAATGGCCCGCACCTGCATTTCGATCAGACCCGGGAACATGATGCCAAGGCGGATGCCGCGCAGACCCAACATCGGGTTCATTTCGTGCATCGACTCCACCGCTTTGAGCATGTGCTCCTTTTCGGCCAGGAGGTGCGGGTTGTTGTTGCGTATGCGCAGCTCGGTGACCTCGACCAACAGCTCATCGTGGCTGGGCAGGAACTCGTGCAGCGGCGGGTCGATCAGGCGAATGATCACCGGGTGGCCATCCATGGCCCGGAAGATACCCTCGAAGTCACCGCGCTGGAAGGGCAGCAGCTGGTCCAGCGCCGCCTGTCGTTCCGTCTCACTTTCGGCCAGGATCATGCGCTGCACAATCGGCAAGCGTTCCTGCTCGAAGAACATGTGCTCGGTGCGGCACAGGCCGATGCCCGAGGCGCCGTACTGACGGGCGTGTCGCATCGCGCGGTAGTCGGCGTTGGCCCACACGCCCAGACGCTTGAATTCATCGGCCCATTCGAGCAGCGTCTTGAGGTCGGTCTCTTCGTCGAAGTTCGGCAGGATGGTGTTGATCTGGCCCAGGTAGACCTGTCCGTTCGTACCATCGATCGAGATGATGTCGCCCTCGTGGACGGTATGGCCGCGGGACATGAAGGAGCGGCCCTCCAGGTTGATGTGCAGTTCCTCACTACCCGACACGCAGGGCAGGCCCAGCCCACGTGCGACCACCGCCGCGTGGCTGGTGGCGCCGCCGCGCTGGGTGAGCACCCCTTTGGCTACCAGCATACCGTGCACGTCATCGGGGTTCGTTTCGGGACGTACCAGAATGACCGGGTAGTCTTTGCTGGCCAGGGCTTCGGCCCGGTCGGCGTTCAGGATGGCGTGGCCCACGGCAGCGCCCGGGCTGGCATTGGCTCTGGCAATGACGCGTCCCTCTTTGGCGGCCTTTTCCTGATCCTTGGTGTCGAAACGGGGCAGCAGCAGCTGCACGATCTGCGCGGGTTCGACGCGCATGACGGCCTCTTCGCGGCTGATAATCCCCTCGTTGACCAGGTCTACGGCAATCTTGACGGCCGCGGCGGCGGTGCGCTTACCGGCACGCGTCTGCAGCATCCACAGCTTGCCCCGTTCGACCGTGAATTCCATGTCCTGCACGTCGCGGTAGTGCCGCTCGAGCATGTGGCAAATCTCGACAAACTCATCGTACGATTTGGGCATCTCCGCACGCAGGTCGTCGATCGGGTGGGGTGTACGGATGCCGGCCACCACATCTTCGCCCTGCGCATTGATCAGGTATTCGCCGTAGACGTGATTGTCACCCGTGGCCGGGTTGCGGGTAAAGGCCACGCCGGTGGCCGAGTCTTCACCCATGTTCCCGAACACCATGGTGCAGATGTTGACCGCAGTCCCCCAGTCGTGCGGGATCTTGTTGAAGTTGCGGTAATCGACCGCCGGGCGGCCAAACCAGGAGTGGAAGACGGCCGCGATCGCCTCCTGCATCTGTACGTAGGGATCGTCGGGAAAATCTACACCCAGGGCATCGTGGTAGATCTGCTTGAACGCCGCGACCACTTCCTGTAGCTGCTCGGTCGTCAAATCTGCGTCGGTTTTGGCGTCGTACCGGGCGCGAATGGTCTCCAGCGCGTGCTCGAACTTCTGACGGTCGANCCCTTTGACGGTGTTGCCGAACATCTGGATCAAGCGGCGGTACGAGTCCCAGGCGAAACGCTCATTGCCCGTCAGCCGCACCATGCCTGCCAGCGTGTCGGGGTTCAGGCCGATGTTGAGCACCGTGTCCATCATGCCGGGCATCGACACCCGCGCACCTGAGCGGCAGGAGACCAGCAGGGNGTTGGTCGGGTCACCGTACTGCTTGCCGGTTTGCTGCTCCACGACCTTCAACGCGGCCAGGCACTGTTCCCACATACCGTCGGGGAACTGCTGCCCGCCATCAAAATACGCATTACAGGCCTCGGTCGTCACCGTAAAACCAGGGGGCACCGGCAGNNCTGCGTTGGTCATCTCGGCCAATCCAGCGCCCTTGCCCCNCAGCAGGTTACGCATATCCTTGTTACCTTCTTCGAAGAGGTAAACCCATTTCTTTGTCATTCTTGATGCTCCTTAAAACGTGAGTCAACGATTTCCGCAGGTGGTTCGCGTCGGCTTACCCGACCGCGCGACCAGAGTCGGATTATAGGCTGAAGGTGTTGAATATGCAAGTGCCATGCGCACCCTCTCGCCAACGATTGGCACTTGCTGACATTTGGTATATACTGCAAGTGACTGCCCGGTCCGGTTCCAATGACGGACGGATCGCCAGAATTGCCGGTCGAGGCACGTCGCCGCCGCGGGCTGAATGACGTGCAACGCCAGAGTTTCCTGACAAACCGTACAGCGGAGAAAGTGCAATCCAGTATGCAATCCCAATTCGATGTCGTAATTACTGCCGGTTACCAGCCGGGTAAGGTCGATCTGTTGGCGGAAGCCACCGGTGCACCGCGTAAGGCGTTGGTGTCCCTGGCCGGCAAACCCATGATCTGGCATGTGGTGCAGGCCCTGCACCAGGCCCAGCAGGTGCGTGACATTGTCGTCGTCGGCATCAGCCCCGATGAAGGTATTGACCTGGGCGTTCCCGTGATTTTCGGCTCAATCATGCCGGCATGTTGGACAACGTCTATGCCGGTTTGAAGGTGGTGCACCAGATGCACCCCGACGCCGAGATGGCCATGATCAGCCGGCCGATATTCCACTACTGACCCCACCGGTGGTCGACTGGTTCATCGATACATGCCGGCAGAGCGAGCACGATGTCTATTACGCCATCATCGAGAAGTCGGTGATGGAAACGGCATTCCCGGAATCCAAACGCAGCTACGTACCCTTCCGCGAGGGCCGTTACTGCGGCGGCGACCTGTTTATGGTGCGGCTGATGGCCGCCAATCAGAACGAGGCACTGGTGCGTGCCGCCATGGACCGGCGCAAGAGTGCCTTCCGCCAGGCTCAGCTGCTCGGTTTCGGTACGTTACTCAAGTTCGTTTTCCACCGCCTGACCATCCCTGACGCCGAAAAGGTCGCCAGCCGGGTTTTCGGTGCGCGGCCGTGTTGTCATCTCGCCGTACGCGACGATTGGTATGGACGTCGACAAGCCGTTCCAATACGACCTGGTCAAACAGATCATGGAACAGAAGGCGACGGCACAACCGGCGTGAACGAGCAGCCGGGAGCCACAGGCACGACACGCACCGTGCGTCAGGCGTTGGGCGATATCGACCGCCGCCTGAGCGCCCGCATGGCTCGGCGAACCGTCCGGCGTCACCTATCGCCTGGCCTGGTTAGGCGCCCACCTGGGGACGGCTACCTGTGGGTGGTGGTGGCGGCACTGGCGCTCTGGCTGGGTGACGCGGCCCAGCAGCGGGGAACCTGGGGGTGGATCATCAGTATGGCGATCGCGGCCGCCATCACCACCTCCACCAAGTTCGTCCTACAGCGCCGACGGCCGCACACGCAGGGCGGGTTCTATTCGGTCAAGTACGATCAGCACAGCTTTCCTTCGGGTCACGCCACCCGTATGGGCACGATCGCCGTCTGGGGCCTGCTGCTGCTTCCAGGGTGGGGTTGGCTGTTGGTCGTACTGGCTGTCTGGACCTCCTGGAGCCGGGTCGCGCTGCGTGTGCACTTTCTGGCCGATGTCGTCAGTGGGCTGCTCGTTGGCTGCCTGGTGTCGCTCGTCGTCTGGCGCGTCATGGCATAAGCGCGTGAGGCCGTTGCGCCTCAAGACTTGCCGGCCGACGCCGTTGCGTTGAGCTTCTCGATCTCCTCCTCGCGCAGCACGCCGCAAGAACTTGCCGACCATCGTCTTAGGCAGCTCGCTGCGAAATTCGACGGCCGTTGGGACTTTGTACGCGGCCAGGTTCTGCCGGCAAAAGCCGATGATCTCCTCCGCAGTGGCCGCTTCACCGGGTTTGAGCACCACGTAGGCCTTGACTGTTTCGCCCCGTTTGGGGTCGGGAACACCGGCCACGACCGCTTCCAGCACCTTGGGGTGCATGAACAGGACCTCTTCGACCTCGCGGGNGACGATATTGTAACCACTGGCGATGATGAGGTCTTTCTTACGATCGACGATGAAGAAGTAACCGTCATCGTCCATGCGGGCGATGTCGCCGGTGTATAGCCAGCCTTCGGCATCGCGCGTCTTGGCGGTTTCGGCGGGCTGTTTGTAGTAGCCGGCCATCACCTGCGGGCCNNGCAGAATCAGCTCGCCGGCCTCCCCACGGGGAGGTTGTGCACAGCGCCGTCCGCGCCGGCCGAGCGTAACGATGCGCGNCTCGACGTCGGGCAGCGGAACGCCAATGCTGCCCGATTTACGCAGCCCATAAACCGGGTTGCAGTGCGTCACCGGCGCCGCCTCGGTCAGGCCGTACCCCTCGACCAACCGTCCCCNCGTAATCTCGCCGAACTTCTCCTGCACTTCCATGGGCAGCGGCGCCGCGCCAGAAATGCACGCCTTGACGCTCTGCAGGTCGTACTTCCGCACATCGGGGTGGTTGATGATCCCGATGTACATGGCCGGTACCCCGGGAAAGATGGTCGCCCGTTCGTGCTGGATGACTTCCATGACCTGGCTGAGGTGGCGCGGGTCGGGTACGACGACCAGTTTGGCGCCGGCGTACACCGACAGGCACATCGAGACGGTCATGCCATACACGTGGAAAAACGGTATCGCCCCCATCATGACTTCGCGGCCCCACTCCAGGCTGGGCAGCCAATGGCTGATCTGGACGACGTTCGCCACCATGTTGTGGTGGGTCAGAATCGCCGCCTTTGGGATGCCAGTGGTACCGCCCGTGTACTGGAACAGCGCCGGGTCGTCCGGGCTGACTTCGACCAGGGGTAGTTGGCGCGGGTGGGCGAGCAACTGCTTGAAGCCGTAAACGCCCGGCGCGTAGGGGATGGCAACCTTCATCCCGCTCTTACTGAGCTGGCGATCGACCATGACGCGGAAGGGCAGGCCGACCAGGTCGCTCACATCGGTGACAATCACATGCTTGACGGGGGTGGCCTGTTGGATTTCCTTCAACCGCTGATAGAATGGGCTGAGCAGAACGATCGTCTCCGCCGAGTCAGCCAACTGGTGCTTGATCTCGCGCCCGGTGTACTGCGGGTTGTTGTTGACCACGATCGCGCCCAGCTTCATCGCCCCGTAAAACGCAATCACCAATTGGGGCAGGTTAGGCAGCCAAACCGCGACCCGATCGCCCTTACGCACGCCCAGGTTGTGCAGGGCAGAAGCAAAACGGCTGGCCGCGTCGTCCAACGCCTGATAGGACAACTGTGCGCCGATCGTAATGCCCGCCGGCAGGTAGCGCAGCACCATCTTGATGGCCGGGCGATTGGCATACTTCGCCGCCGAATCGACCAGCATCTGGTGCAGCGGAATCGTTGGATACGTAACCGTATGGGGCACGTTGGCTTCGTAATGTGCCAACCATGGCTTGTCCAGATATTCCATGTGGGTCTCCCTTCACACTGCAATGATGCGCCGTGCCACAACTATTCATATTATAAAACACACCTTGCCTCGGCGTCAACTGGATGACGCAGCGCGCAATCCCACCGGGCAACCACTTGACAAGCCCAACGGCGCATGTTATAATCCCGACATGACGCAGCGCGTTATATACGTGCTGCACCGGGCGGTAATTCCACGGAGTAGAACCGGGCGGCCGTGGCCGTGGGGCCTACTCGATCGGAGGACGAAACGATATGGCAAAGAAAGCAAACAAGACAGCGAACAACCATGTCGCGGCGGGGCTGACAACAGTGACCGACGCCGTGAGTGATGTCGCGAGTACGGGCAAGGAAAAGAGCGTACCCCTGGTCAACATGGTGCGCCGGGTGGTGCTGGCGGGTGTGGAAGCGGCCGCGTTGACGACCGATGAGGTTCAGGACTTTCTGAACCGGTTGGTGGAGCGCGGCGGCTGGCCGAAAAGGACGCGCAAGTTGATGAACGACGTCGTGACACGTCGTGATGGGGCCGAGAAGCGTGTCGAAAAGAGCGTCGAGTCAGCATCCAACGTGGTCGAGGAACAGATCGAGAAGATCCTGGCGCGTTTGAACGTGCCCAACAAGGGCGACATCGAAGAGCTGAGCAAGAAGATCGCCACCCTGGCCCAGAAAGTGGACGACCTGGTCAAGGTCAGCCAATAGCAGCACGCGATCGTACATGAGAGAAGTGGGCGTCGGACGGTTGTCCCGGCGCCCACTTCGTTTTTTTGCCCGGGGTTGGGCCTTTCCGCCGGCCGGTATCAAGCCGCTGGCCGCGGGTCGTGGGGCCGAATGGCCACAAACCTCATGGGTTTCCCAGCCGTGCCGGGCGCTGGGGCCGTTATCTGAAGAAATCGTCATATCGAGCTGGCCCGTTGTTCATCTGGCATTAATGTTGACGGGTTAACCTTCGCCGTTGAGGCTGACGCCAGTCCGTGAGTAAGTCAATCCAGCGCTGGCGTTCCTTCTCCAAACACCTCGTGCCGACTGGCATGACTTTGACCATTGTACAAGGAGCAACCAATGCACCGTCGTCTTCCTACAACCCTCGCGCTTGTCCTGCTCGCCAGCCTGTTGGTTGGCCTGAGTGGTCTGGCGTTCGATCCAACCGGCGCTGCGCGCCCCGCGCGGCCGCGCCCCATGCCGAGTGGACCATCCAGTACCATGCGCCGGCCGGCATCACGTTGCGCGGCATCACGATGCTCAGCACGCAGGTAGGCTATGCGGTGGGCGGGCCGAGCTGGGGAATCACCGGCAGTCCGTACATCGTCAAGACCACCAACGGCGGCGTGGACTGGCTGGAACTGCCGCTGCCGCCGGCCATGGGTGGTTGGCAGGGGCCATCGCCTGCCGCTCGGAGTTGGAGTGCATGAGCGTGGGGCACCTGGGGCAGGCCTCCTACACCACCGACGGTGGTCAGACCTGGCGTGTGCGCAATATGCCCGGCGGGTACACGGGCTACCTCTATTCGGTGGTTTGGGTCACGCCCAACATCCTGCTGGCCGGCGGCACCGACGGCAAATCGTTCTGTTCCACCAACACCGGCTACAACTGGTACCAGTTTCGGCCGGGAGGCAATGTCGTCATCTGGGAATGGGCCTGTTTCGGGGCCACCTGCTATGGGGCTGGCAACGGTTCGACCTTCGCCATCTCCTACGATCAGGGCGCAACCTGGGGTCGCGTCTTCACGCCGGGCGCCGATTTGCTGGGGCTGAGTTTCCTGAATGTCAGCACGGGCTGGGTGGCCGGTTCCGGCGGGGCTATCATGCGGACGGGTGACGGCGGGCAGTCGTGGACGCTCCAGCCCACGGGCGCCTACGACACCACCTTCTACGACATCGACATGCTCAACGCGTCCGAAGGCTGGGCCGTGGGTGGGGTCAACGATCGTCAGGGCCGCATCTACCGCACCGGTAATGGCGGCGCCAGTTGGACACGCGTCAACAGCCCCAATACGAGTTTCATCTGGGAGGTCGACGCCGTCGATTCCGGCCACGCCTGGGCTGTGACGCACGACGGGAAGATCTCACCTACGGCGGGCCGGTGGGCAACACCCCACACCCACGCCGACCCCCTGCCCTCCGGTACGGTGACCGTTACGCCCACACCGACGGCGACAGCCACACCGACCGAGACGCCGACGCCAATCGAGACGGCCACGCCGACGGAGACGGCCACGCCGACGGAAACCCCTACGGCTACGCCCACGGCCACGCCGACAGAGACACCGACACCGGAAACCTACTACTACTGGTTACCGTGGCTCATCCATAACGGGGGCCTGCCCAACCAGCATTAGCGCTCGGTGGTCACGGCGGCGGCCACCGCCGTGACCGCCGCGTCGGCCAGCTCTGGATACAGGGGCAGCGACACGATTTCNNGCGCCACCCTCTCCGTCACCGGCAGGCCAGACGCCGGGGCCAGAGAACGGTAGGCCGGCTGCTGGTGGATCGGCAGCGGGTAATGAACCAGGGTCGCGAAACCTTGCGCCGCCAATGCCTGGCGCAGGGTCTCGCGCTGCCGGTGTCGCACCACGTAGAGGTGGTAGACATGCGTACGATCAGGCCGCACGACGGGCGTCACGACAGGCGCTTCGGCCAACAGGGCGGTGTACTGGGCGGCCAGGGCCTGCCGCCGGGCGTTCCAGGCGTCCAGATGACCCAATTTGACCCGTAGCACAGCCGCCTGCAACTCATCCAGGCGGCTGTTGATTCCCTGCACCTGGCTGACATAGCGCGCCGGNNCCGACCAGCCGTACTCGCGTAACAAACGTACCCGCGGCCAGCTCCGCATTGGGGCCACCACCATGCCGCCGTCACCTGCCGCCCCCAGATTTTNTGTGGGATAGAAGCTGAAACAGCCCAGGTCGCCCCAAAGGCCGACGGGGCGTCCCCGGTACTGTGCACCGTGGGCCTGTGCGCAGTCCTCGATGACGCGCACCTGCGCAGCCCGGGCCACATCGAGAATCGGCTGCAAGTCGGCTGGCTGCCCGTAGAGGTGCACCGGGATGATGGCCCTGGTGCGCGNGGTGATGTGCGCGGCCAGCTGAGCGGGATCGAGGGTGTAGGTCACCGGGTCGATATCGACGAACACCGGCCNGGCCCCCGTCAGCGTTACGGCCGTGGCCGTGGCCACCGCGGTGTGGCTGACGGTGACCACCTCATCCCCGGGGCCAACGTCGCACGCCCGCAGGGCCAGGTGGAGTGCATCGGTGCCCGAATTGACCCCCACGGCGTGGTTGCCGCTGGGTAACCCCAGCCAGGCGGCAAACTCGGCCTCGAACGCTTCGACTTCAGGCCNCAGGATGTACCAACCGCGGCGCAGCACACGCAGGACCGCCCCCTCCTCGGCAGCCAACGCAAAATGCTGCGCAGCCAGGTCATTGAAGGCGATCTTCATCCCGTACCGGTGGCGCGTTTGCGCGGGCGGTGGGCGCACCTTCACTTCATTGACAAAGGAGTAGACTTCGATCCCCATCTCACGCGCCAGGACACGCGCCTTCTCCTCCACGACGGGCGCCACCACGATTAGTCGCGTGGGTTGGCGATCGGTTTTCTGCGCATAGAAGCGCGACTTGCGTAAGAACAAATGCAGGTCATCACCGGCGACGCGGCCCTTGATTTCCACCAGCCACGCTCGCCATCACGTATGATGATATCGATCTCCACCGATGCCGGATGGAAGTGCACCTTGCCCTCGGTGTCGTACGCCTCGTAGCGCTCGACCGTATAACCCAGGGAGGCGAACATGCCGCGCAGGGTGCTACGCACGGTGGCTTCGTTGCGTCGCCCCCAGCGGTCGCCCAGGGCATCCAGGCGCAGAATCGTGTGCTCGCTCACACGTTCCAGACGCTTCTGACCTTCCTGCAACTGCTGCACGTCGGTCCGCAATCCGCTAACGTCGTCGCGCAATTCTGTCTGACCCTGGCGCAGTTCCGTCACGTCCCGACGCAACTCATCCTGACCGGTACGCAGCTCATCCTGACCAGCACGCAGCCCGTCACATCCCGACGCAGCTCATCCTGACCAGCACGCAGCTCATCCTGACCAGCACGCAGCTCATCCTGACCGGCGCGCTCATCCTGACCTGTGCGCAGCTCATCCTGACCTGTGCGCAGTTCCGCAACGTCGTGGCGTAATTCCGCCACATCCTGCTGCAGCACCTGTTGGGTTGATGCGTGCTGGTCCTGTCTGGCTTCGACGCGTTCGGACGCCAGGCGCAACGCCGTCAATTCGTCGAGCAGGCGCGCGAATTCATCGCGCGGGAACTTCTGCGCCACGATACCCTCGATCACCGTCGCGAAGCTGGGGTCTTCTTCGAAGACGAGGGGTAGCTGGTGGAAAATATACACTTTGATTTCTTGCAGTTCTGCTTTGCTGAACGGCATAACACAACACCTCCGCGGTCGAATTGCGGCAGTGCGCGAGGTATGCCACGAATTATGGAACAGAGGTTCGGATTTGTCAAACCGTGCCCTGATTTACCAATAGTGGATACGCTGGGTCACGTAATAGGCAATCATGCGGGCCAGGCCGTCGCGTAGCGTCACGCGTGGGCGCCAGTTTAGGGCCGCCTCGATGCGNNCGTAGCTGGAGAAGACGTCACCGATGTCGATCTTGGCCCGTTCGGTCGGCCAGGGAATCAGGCGCACGTGGCCCTGTCCGGTCAGTGTTACCAGGAGGTGGGCCAGATCGCCCAGCGTCACCGGCGTGTCGCCGCCCAGGTTGAAGACCTGGCCGTTGGCCACGTCACTGGCGCCGGCCCGCAGGAACGCGTCAACGGCATCATCGACATAGGTCAGATCACGCCGCTGCCGGCCATCGCCGTAGACCTGGATCTCCCCGCCGTCCATGGCCAGGCGCACGAACCAGGCGATGAAACCCTGGCGGTTGTGGCGCATCAGCTGGCGGGGGCCGTAGGTATTGGTCAGGCGCAGCGAGGTGGTGCGCAGCCCGTAGACCTGATGGTAGATGATGTGGTACCACTCACCGGCCAGTTTGTTCACGCCGTTGACGTCGGTGGGGTGCTGGAGGTGGCGCTCGTCCAGCGGCAGGTAGTCGGGTTTGCCGTACTGCTGGCGNNCGCCGGCGTAGACGATTTTGATATCGGGGTTATGATGGCGGCAGGCCTCGAGGATGCTGAGTTGGCTGCGCGTGTTGATGTCGAGATCGGTGAAAGGGTCGGTCATCGAATCGAGGTGGCTCACCTGGCCGGCCAGGTTGAAGAGGAAATCCTGGCCCGGCACCAGCGCGTTCATGGCGTGTGGATCGCGCACGTCCGCAATGTTGACGCGCACGGCATCACGCACCGGCTCGATGTTGAAGCGGTTGCCACCGTAATCGGGCAGCAGCGAATCGACGATTAGGACCGNCGCGCCGAGCTCGACCAGGCGGATGGCCAGGTTCGAGCCGATGAACCCCAGCCCGCCGGTAATCAGCACACGTGCATTGTGATACGCTTCCAGGTAATCGGTCATCCCTCACTCTCCGGCGATAGTCAGCGTCGCCGCCGTCGCTTCATTGCCCACCACGGCCCCATCCTGACCGACGGCGTCCAGGCGCTGTCCGCTCACCGCGCCGTACAACCCCACGACGAGGGTGTACGTCGCCGCGGGCCGCAGGGCAGCGCCCTCGATGACGCGTACATCGGCGCCGGGTGTGCCCGGCGCCCACGCGGTGAACGGCCGCACGCCGAACCAGGTTGGCTGGCCGTCGGCCTGGGCCACGGTGTTGCCGGCGTCGTCGCGCAGGTGGGCGAACACCGCGTAGTCCTGCGCCGACGGCTGGGCCAGGTTCCAGGTCAGCGTCAGCGTCAGCGGCTGTCCGGCTGCCAGAGGGCTGCCGGCAGGCTGACGCCCAACAGGCTGCCCCAGGCGCCNGCCGGCCGGTGCAGCCCAGCGGGCAAGCGGTTCTGCGGTGTGGACCGTTGGTGGTTCCAGTGGGCGTAGGACACGCCCCACGCGCTGCCAGGCCGGCAGCGTGGCCCATGTGTTCCCGTCGAAGCGGAGTGCACCACCGGCCACCGGCCAGCGCCGGCCGCGGTCGCCCCAGTCCGCACCCTCGAACACCCCCACGGCCGGCGCCCACTGCGCGGGCAGGTACCAGGGCAGCGTCTCGACCAGCACCGTCTNCCCGGGCGCCCAACGCCACGGCGGGTACCACAGCAGCGCCACCGGCGGCGCNNTGCGCGGGTCGTCGGCCAGGGAACCGTCGGGCGTAACGGCAAACTGGCGCACCTGCACGTCGGCCGGCAGGCGCTGGCTGGTCCGCCAGTAACCGCGCCAGCTCGTCAGGCCCCACTTGCCATCGTCGAGCACGTCGAAGCCACGCAGCGCCAGGGTTGACGAAAAACCAGGTCGCTCGTGATCGGCGGGGCCGGCAGGGGCAGCGCGGGCGCATTGGGCAGCAGGACGCGTCCCGGTTCGTCCGGCAGCAGACCCGAACGGTCGGCGCGCAAAGTCGAAGAAGGCATCGGGCAAGTGGCAGGCGGCGTAGGCCGCGGGGCCGGAGCGGCGATCGCAGAGGACATCGCCGGTGACCGGTTGCGCGCCGCGGCNGGGCCTGGAGAGCAGCAGGTAGCCGTCGGCGGCATCGAGCACACGCCAACCGGCATGCAGCAGGTCGAACACCTTCTCCTGCACGACGGCGGGGTGGGCGTCGGTCGTACCGGTGACATCGATCAGGGCCAGGTGGCGTCGCCCNNACCAGGGAAATTTGTACAGCTTCTCGCGGTGGCTGAAGTGTGGGTAGAGTGCGGTCGTCACGCTGCCCGGCTCGCCGGCCGGCGCCTGCGCGGCAAAACGATCGAGCAGGCGGTCGTGTGGCGTGACCGCATCCCAGCGGAACTCACGGCCAATTGGCGTCCAGCCGGCCAGCACCTGGTAGACCACGACCCACAGCAGTAACCAGCCAGCCAGCAGCCAGAGCGTGCGCCGTACGCCCAACCCCGTCCGCGACTGGCCAGATGGGCGCTCAGNCATCACGATCCGCCGGGCGCCAACGATCGCGGCGACGATGAAATAGGGTACGAGCGGCGCCGAGTAGTGAAACTCACCGCTGTACTGCGCGGNGTAGGCGCTGAACAGGTTGACCAGCAGCAGCGGTGCACCCAGCAGCAGGACCTCCGGCCCCAGCAGGCTCAGGAAGCCGGCCGAGGCCAGCAGGCCCAGCAGGTANNATGCACGCGCGCGCTTGCGGGCAATCCGCCATACCAGGTCGGGCCGGGTGAAGAAGCTGCGCACGATGGCCAGCGGGCTGTCACCCAGGGNGCCAAAGCGCGCAAAATAGACCGACTGCTCGACGCCGTAGGCCTGTCCCGCGTAGTGGGGGATGATGACGAAGGTGGCGGCGACGAACCAGGCCAGGCTCAAGGCCATGACGAGCAGGCCGGCCGGTGGGTGCAGCAGACTGTGCGCCAGGGCGCGCAGCCGCGCNNAGCGTGGCGCACGGGCAACCGCATCACGGCCGGCGATCCACAGGCCGGCCACACCCAGCATGAAGGCCAGCAGCGCGGCCTCTTCCTTCACCGTCAGCAGCAGCAGGTTCGTCACGCCGAAGGCCAGCCATTGGCGCCGGTGCAGGAACCAGAAGGCGAGCAGAACCAGCGGCACGGCCAGCGGAATGGCGTGGAACTCGGTCAGGTTGGCCGCAGCGCGGGAAACATCAGGTAGGTGAAGGCGAAGAGCAGCCCGTACGCCCCGCGGCGCGGTGATACCTGGGGTAAGCCGCCGAGCAGGTCGCGCCAGCCAGTAGACCGGAAACGCGCCCAGCGCCAGGGCCAGGGTCTGCACGACCAGCAGGGCGCGCACGTCGTCCCACAGGCGGAAGACCAGCCCCACGGCGAGAAAGATCGGCTCGACGTGGTCGGTCAGGCGGGTACTGACGGTCTCGCCCTTGACCTCCTGCACGAAACGGCCCTGGCTGGTGTTCCAGATCGCCAGGTCGAGCTGGCCCAGGTCGGCCATGTTGGTGCGCTGCGCGAGGTGGGGGCGGATCGAGAGCAGAGAAAAGCCCACCGCGTAGAGCAGCGCGGCTCGACGAGCAGCCAACCGCTGGGGCCGATCCTGGGTAGGCGACCGGCCAGGGTGACCGGGGCAGTGTCGTGGGGTCACGCTGGCGGCTCCCCGGTTGGGGCGGCCGGTCGACGTCGCAGGGTCAGGCCGGCCACGCCGGCGGCCCCGCTCACCCACCGTCATCCAGATGCGCGNCGCCAGGGCGATGACGACCGGCAGCGGCGCGGNGAGGAGCGGTTCCAGGAGCAGGACCAGCANCCCTCGCACCCCCAGCCCGCTGGGGGTCAGCATGCTCAGATAGCCGAGCACGTAGGCCGCGGCGAAGGATGCGATCAGCCAGGGCACGGCGCCGGCCGGCAGCGGCGTAAAGCGCACCAGGGCTGCAAACCCCAGGCCAAAGCCCAGCCAGACCACCAGGTAGGCCGCAAACAGGCGCAGCAGGTCGCGCAGGGTCAGCGTCACCTGGATCGGCGGTCGTTTGACCAGGGCCAGCGCCCAGTTGAGCGCCCACTGCAAGGTGCGTGGGTGCAGGAAGACCAGGGCGAGCGGCGCCAGCCAGAGGAGCGGCCGCAGGGTATCGAGCCAGGTGACGGCGCCAGTGATGGCGAAATAGAGCGCGGCCAACAACAGCCCGGCCAGGGTCGAGATCGCCTGGTGGATGGCGATGCTGGCCAGGGTTACCAGTCGCGGTACGCCGTTGGCCGCGGCCATCTCGGCCATGCCCAGGAACTGCCAGACGTTGCCGGGGATATAGCGGATGAGGTTGGACAGGAACCAGATCTGCGCGGCCCGCCGATAGGGTAGGGGTCCGCCGAGGCGGCCGAGAATGAAGCGCCACTGGTTCAGCCGAGCAGNCCAGGTCAGCCAGAGGATGACCAGCGCCAGCAAGACCCAGCCCGGCGTGACTTGCCAATCGAAGGCCCGCAGCTGCTGCCACTGGCTGGCCAGCAGGGCGCTGAGGAAGGCCAGGGCCAACACGAACACCCCGGCGCTGAGCCAGGGGCGCAGGGTGGTGAAGCGTCGTCTCCAATGACTTGCCGACCGCTCGGCGGGTACCGCACTCATGACGGGGGTATCTTACCACGAAGGGGTGCAGATGCCAAGAGGGGGTGGGGGATGGGGGATGGGGGTGGGGGATGGGGGTGGGGGTGGGCAGGCTGCTGCGAACGCCGCCTCGCCATGGCCCAAGCCAAGAGTCACACGGCGTTGGCCGCAGCTTGCGCTTTCGACCGGCATTTCGCGTATTCGTGGTCGCGCTTCGCGGGCGGCCAGCCAGCAATTCCAACTTTGGCGTCGTTTCCAACCGCACAGGTAACTGCTCGGCCTGTTTTCGGCGCCCCAACCTATAGGGGTTGTCGGATGCGATACCACAAGCTGTCGTGTAGATTATATGAGCGAATATCGCACTTGATCGTGACTACTCAGCCAGCCTGGATATTCGCCACCAATTACACGAATTATACGAATTTGGCTTGCGATCATTCGTCAAATTCGTGTCATCCGTGGCCGAGGCTGAGCAGTTACACTTGATCTGCGTTTTTGGTAGGGGTGTGTCCGTTCACCATGAAGGCGTCAGGCATGCTCAGAGCGAATATCGCACTTGATCTATGTTTTGTGGTGCAGCGCAGTCGAACTACAAGGTATCGTATGAGAACTTGCGTTCTATGTCGAAAACAGGCTTAGATTACAGGGCCGCGGCACGCATGCGAAGGACCAGGCTATTCGTAGCGTGCTGGGTGCGCTGTGCAGTTAAATCGTTGGCTGCATTCAGGATTCCCGGTCAGCCAGCACCCCGGTTTCCGTGAAAATTCGGGCCGCTTCCGGCGGCCAGGCGTGTTGTTGTGTGGACGAGGGGCCAATCCCGGTTGCGCGTAGTAAGATAGAGTTCAGAGGCGTCAGATCAGAGGCCGGGGCCACGAGCCGGAAACCCAGATAGTTGGACCAGTCCCACGGATCGAGGTGGTCGCGAATCGCACAGCGTACGAGGTCCGCGGAGTAGAGCCACGACCCACCGCGCACCACACGAGACACGTCGGGACCGGTGTCTGGTTTCTCCCGGCCATCGCTGGCATTGTATGGATATGCGAAAGTCTTCTGGCCGTCACGCCACAGGCTGCGCGTCCACTCCCACACATTGCCGCCCATGTCGAGCAGGCCGTACGGGCTGGCCCCGGCTGGGTACCGGCCGACCGGGGTTGTGTCTCCGATATTCCTGTCGAAGTTNNACAGCGGTCCTGTCGGGGGCGAATCGCCCCAGGGGTAGATGCGCCCATCGACGCCGCGNNCGGCTTTCTCCCATTCGGCCTCACTGGGTAACTGCACGCCGGCCCAGCGGCAGAAGGCCTGCGCGTCGCGCCAACTCACGTTGACCACGGGGTGATTGGCCTTGTTCTTGACGTCCATTCTACCCGACATCTTATGTCCGGTGGCCTCGACGAACGCGTTGAACTGCGCCACCGTCACCGGCACACGCGTGATCCAGAACGTCGGCAGAGTCAGGCGGTGTTGCGGTTTCTCGTCGCCGTGCGCCTGCTTATCCTTCTGTGGATCGCTCCCCATCAGGAACTCACCGTCCGGGATCTCGACCCAGTCGAAGGGGATGGGGGTGGCCGGCGGGCGCAAAACTGGAGAGGGTTTCACTTCGGTCACGGAGCCGCTGCGCGGCGTGGCGGGGTCGTGGTCGGCGGCGCTTGCGCCGGAACGCCGGCGGCGGGTGTCGCGGCCGTATCCGGAACAAGTGATGCCAGTCCCAGGCCCACCAACACCTCGTCCACGGCGCGCATACCGAACGAGTCTTCCTCGAAGAAGCGTACGAGNTTCGATCAGGCTGGCCAGGCCGTCGGGGTAGTGCAGCGCCGCCGTGACGATGGCGCTGACGTCGGTGCGGACCTGGTCGCTGCGCCGGATCGACTGGCTGACCGCCTCCGGCAGGTCCTCCACCACGGTGTCACGCGACTGGCGGTTGGCCATCACGTCACAGCCGAGCAGCGCCTTGACCAGGGCCATCTTCTGCCCCGTGGTGAGGAGCGGTTCGGCCGCGGGTGCTGGCCCGATCGGCGCTGTACTGTCTGTGGGCGGGGTCGGTATTCGCGGCGGTTGGCTGTCTTCGGGATTTGGCGGCGGGGCAGCTGCCAGATCGAACAGCACCCCGTCGGGCGCACGCAGCATCAGCACCGGTGTGCCCCACTCGACACTGTGGTTCACCGCCAGGCTGATCGCCAGGCGGCCTTCACTGACCGCGGCATCGACCGGCAGGCCATCGGCCAGCGACTCGTAAAACGTACGCGCAAACTCCAGCGCGGCCCGGTCGGTGATCTCGTACTGCATGGCAATCACCGCCGGCAGACCGCGGCGGGCCAGGGTGGCTGCGGTGCTGGCGAAGATGTCACGGCGACTGCTCTGCGCCCCCTCGCAGGCATTGAGCAGCGCCAGGCGCAGGGCGCGGTGGTTGGTCAGNNCACGCCCCAGCTGGGTGGCCGGCAGCCGGTCGGAGGCTCCGGCATCGTCCGCCAGGATCAGCAGCCNCTCGTCACTGTTCTGGTCGAAGCTGCCATGGCCGATGAAATGAAAGACGTGCCAGGGCCACCNGCGCATCGCCCGCTGCAAGTCACGCCAGGTCTGCCCCTCCAGCCAGGTGAGCGCAACGAGGCCGCGCGTNNGCAATGGTTCAAGGGCGGTCTCGATCCTCTGCCGCTCGCGGTCCGCGTCGAGCCGCGGCAGGTCGCGGGNGTCGGCCACCATGCCCAGAATGCGCAGCGGCGGCGTCACACGCAGCGNGCGCGGCGGCTGGGGGCCGCTGAGGTAACGCACGAGTGGCGTGTGGCGCTGCAAGCAGATGTATTCCTCCTGGCGCGGATCGACCAGGAATTCCCAGGGCAGCGCGGCCAACTCTGGCGCTTCGATCCGCAGCTGTACCCGTAATCCCTGCTCTTTCTGCTCGGCCAGGCGCTGACTCTCGTAGTACAGGCTGCGCACATCGTCGACCAGCAGTGCGTCGAACAGCGCACGGCCAAAGGCCTGCACCATCCGCTCCTCCTGGCTCGGCGCCCGCCGCCGACGGCCACCCGATTTGAGCAGGGCGATCTGCAAAGCCTGCAGGTGGTTCTGCAAGACGAGGTCATCGAACGGGAACTGCATCACGGCCCGTGTCTCACCCGCCGGCGAACGCAGGACGGCGACCGGGTAGGCGCGCCCTTCGCCGGGGCCGATCTCCAGCTCGAAGTTGAGGTAGGTCAGTGTTGTGGACTCTGCGGGCGACATTCGGGCCTCGATGACTCAGGTGGGCTGGCTTTAGTATAAAAGACGGGTGGCGTGTTGTCAACTATAAGGCGAATCGTACCAGTACAAATCCCAAATTTGGCGCGGAGCCGCGACCTCAGCCGGGTTTGGCCAATGTGGAATGGGTACGGCGTCCCGGCCTGCCGCACTCCACATGCCTATCCCCGGCCGCGTAAGCGCTCGAAATGCTCAATGTAGCGCCGCGCCAGATGCGGCCAGGCGAACTCCTGCTCGATGCGCTGCCGGCTGCGGGCGCCCATGGCGACACGCTCGGTGGGGTCGTCGATCAGGCGCGCCAGCGCACTGGCCAGGGCCGCCGGGTCACGTTCGGGTACGAGCAGGCCGTTGTCCCCGTCCGTGACGACCAGCGGGTTGCCGGCCACGGTGGTACCGACGATTGGTTTGGCGCAGGCCATCGCATCGAGCACGCAGACGTTGGNCCCGTCGGCCGGCCGGCTGGCCGAGGGCATGACGAAGATGTCGGCCAGGTTGTAGTAGTCGGCGATCTGGTCGTAGGGCACGTTACCGGTGAAGTGCACGCGTCCGGCCACACCCAAGGCGCGCCAGCCCTCCCACTCGGCCCGGTAGTCGCCGTTGCCCACCAGCACGAGTTCGATCGGTGCATCACCCAGCAGCGGTAGGGCGCGGATCAGCCAGTCGAACCCCTTTTTGGGCACCATGCGCCCCACACCCACCAGCACCACTGCCCCCGGCGCCAGCCCCAGCCGGGCGCGCAGCGCAGCGCCGCGNNCCGGGTCGGGCCGCATGGCATCGGCATCGACGCCGTAGATGATCATGGCGAAGCGCGCGGATCCGCCCGCTCTTGCACGGCGNNACGTCGCGCAGGTCGCGCTGTTGGCCGTGATCAGCCCTGCGGTGGCCAACGCCCNCCGCGCCATGCGCCGGAAAAGCGGGTTCTGCCCGGCCACCAGCGCATCCGAACCGGGGATCGAGACGACGAGCGGGATGCCATGGCGCCGCGCCGGCCNCGCGGCCAGGTGACCGTTGGGCAGCACCCAGTGNNCGTGCAGGACGTCGGGCCGTGCGCGGGCCACCCAACGGCTGACCGCAGCCTGGCCAGCGCTGAAGAGNNCAGCGCCCAGCAGGTACGCTTCACCCTTCATCGCCAGGTCGGCGCGCATCGACCGGGCGTAACCGAGACGGTGTAGCCCGGCCGGCCAGGCGTAGCGGTAGGTGACCAGCTCGACGCCGCCCAGGTCGGCCGGTGTGCGGCGGTAGGCCGGGTCGTACGGGGCCAGCACGGTCACCGCCTCTCCCTGGCGCACCAGCTCGCGGCACAGGGCCTCGACGAAGGTACCGCTGAAGTCGCCGGCGAAGCGCGGGTAGTTGTGCGTCAGGACGCCGATCTTCACGGGGCAGGCTCGTCCGGGGTGGGTAGCGCCGCGGTCGGTTCGGTCGTGGAAGTGGGTGGACGGGGTACCTCCGGCGCCCGTACGTCGGGCACGCGGTAGCCCGCTTCGCTCATCAGCGCGCTCACCCGCCACTCGAGCCGGCCAGGCGGTCGCCCTGGCTGACGATCAGCTCGGCCACAAAACCGACCAGAATCAGCAGCAGGCCGGCCAGTGCCACGCCGCCGGCCGTGAGAAAAATGGGTCGCTGTTGGGTCTGGGTGAGCAGATAGAGCAGCAGCAGGTAGAGGAAGGTCACGCCGCTGAGGCCCAGGCAGATCAGCCCCAGGCCGCCGAAGAAGCGCATCGGCGCCTGACTGAAGGTCAGCAGGAACTTCACCACCAGTACGTCGAGAAAGCTCAGCGGAATGCGCCCGATGCCGTACTTNNCTGAACGGCCGGCGCGGCGTGGGTAGTAGTTGGTCGGCACTTCGCCGATCCGGTAGCCCTGCTCGGCGGCAATCATGAGCAGAAAACGGTGCCAGTCAGAGCGCAGGGGCGGCATAGTCTGCAGCACGTCGCGGCGAAAGGCCTTGATCCAGTTCATGTCATGGGCATCGACGGCAAACAGGCGCCGCGAAACGGTGTTGTAGATGCGCGAGGCGAACACTTTGCCATCGTGCCGTCCCTGGCGCCAGCCGGCCACTACGTCGTACCCCTCGTCGAGTTTACCCAGCAGCTTGGGAATGTCCTNCCTCGGGTCCGACTCGAGATCGGCCGGCAGGAAGACGATGACATCGCCCGTGACGGTGCGAAACCCCGTGCGCAGCGCGGCGGTCAGCCCCAGGTTGCGGCGGTGACGCACGACGCGCAGGAAGGGGTAGATGATGGCCTGCGCCGCGGCGACGTCGGCCGTACCATCGGTCGAACCGTCGTCGACCANGACCAGCTCGGCGCGGCCCTGGATGCCCAGCGCGGCAAANNCGCGCCCCACTTTTTCGACGAGCAGGGGCACATTGTCGACCTCATTGTGGGCCGGCACCAGGACCGAAACGGAAGGAAAACGTCGTGTCAGGGCCATGGGTTCAGGCAATCATCCAACGAACGCTTTGACGGTTGTGGCTACACGCTCGATCTGTTCCGTCGTCGNCTCGGGGAACATGGGCAGCGAGATCACGTGCTCGGCGCAGGCCTCGCTGATCGGCAGGCTGCCCGGTGCGTAACCCAGGTCGCGGTAGGCCGGTTGGCGATGCAGGGGCAGCGGGTAGTGGATGACGACGCCGATGCCAGCGGCTTTGAGGTGCTCGGCCAACTCATCACGCCGCGGCGTACGCACGACGTAGCAGTGGTAGACGTGGCGGTTGTGCGCCAGGGCCACCGGCGTGGTCACCTCGGAATCGCGCAACAGCCCGTTGTACTGTTGGGCGTGTGCGCGCCGTGCTGCGGTCCAGGCTTCGAGGTGCGGCAGTTTGGCGCCCAGGATCGCGGCCTGCAGGGCATCCAGGCGGTAACCCCAACCCACTTCGTCATGCTCGTATTTGCTGATGCGGCCGTGATCGCGCAGCTTACGCACGCGCTGGATCAGGTCAGGATCGCTGCCAGTCACCATGCCGCCATCGCCGTAGCAGCCCAGGTTCTTGCTGGGGTAGAAGCTGAAGCAGGCCAGGTCGCCCATGCTGCCGGCGCGGCGGCCCCGGTATTCGGCAGCGTGGGCCTGGGCGGCGTCCTCGATCACGCGCAGGCCATGGCGCCGGGCAATGGTCAGGATGTCATCCATTTCGGCGGTCTGGCCGTACAGGTGCACCGGCATGATGGCGCGCGCGCGGGTGATGGCGGCCGCGATCGCTCGGGGTTNCAGGTTGTAGGTGTCGGGGTCGATATCGACGAAGACCGGNNCCGCGCCGGTCTGCGAAATGGCCTCGGCAGTGGCAANAAAGGTGAAGGNGGAGGTGATGACTTCGTCACCGGGGCCGACGCCACAGGCCAGCAGCGCCAGGTGTAGGGCCGCGGTGCCCGAAGCCACGCCCACCGCGAACGCCGCGCCGGAAAACGCGGCAAAATCCTGCTCGAAACGGGACACTTCAGGCCCCATGATGAAGCTGGTATTGTCGACNNCACGCTGGATGGCCGCGTCGATCTCAGGCTTGATCGCGGCGTACTGGGCGTGCAGATCGACCATCTCGATCTTCAGAACCGACGGTCATGAACGGCTCCTCTAGACTCACAAATCAGGGCGCAGGGGACGTCGACCGACACCCACACCTCGCCCTTCTGTGTACCATGATTTAGCGTTTTAGTCGAATTTTAAGGCATCGGTCGGCAGGTTGGCTTCGGGATAGGGGCGTCAGGCCGCTGTCCACCGCACCGAGCAGACGCGTCAGACGCTGGATTTCATCTGACTTCCATTGCACGGAAATACGGCGTCTCGGTCGCGACCATTACTCGGCCAACAAGATTCGTGATCCAAGCCGCATCATGGTCGGCACACGTCTGGTCATACCGGGTGTGAAATCCACCCCACGCCGGGTCCCACCAGGTCGACGCCGTCGTCGCCATCGCCCGTGACCGAGGATTCGCGGCCGTCGCTCATCCCCACCACCCGGCCTCCGTAATCGGGCAGTGCATCGCGGCCGATCGCTCAACCATCGACAGGGGACACCTGCGTTCCACCTGACTCCAGCGACGCCTGCGCGGCCTGCAGTACCTGCACGACCCGCAGGCCGTTGCGACCGTCGGTCAGCGGCGGCGCGCCCGACCGAACGCAGTCGACGAAGTGTTGGCACTCGAGACGCAGTGGCTCGGTCATCTCCAGCCGTGGGATCATGATGTCTCCTGAGTGCACTTTGACCTGAAATTCGCCGTAACCGGCCTCTTCCCTGCGGTAGACCCCCTTGTCGTAGATCTTGACCTTACCCTCTGACGCCACATCATCGTACACCACCATGCGGCGACTGCCGACGACGGTCAGCTGGCGNNTCTTGCTGGGGTCCAGCCAGCTGGCATGAATGTGCCCCAGGGCGCCGTCGGCAAACTCGAGGGTTACAAAGACCACGTCTTCGACGGCGCCGTTGAGGAACGCCCGACCCCGGGCGGTAACGTGCACCGGCAACTGATTCAGCAGGTACAGCATGATCGAGACGTCGTGCGGTGCAATGCTCCACAGGGCGTTGATATCGGTCTGCACGCGCCCCAGGTTGACGCGGGTGCTGTAGAGGTAGTAGAGGTTGCCCAGTTCACCACCCTCGAGCAGGGTCTTGATGTAGCGTACGGCGGGGTGAAACTCGAAGATGTGACCGACCATCAGGGTACGTTGGCGGGCCGCGGCCAGCGTCACCATGGNCCTGCGCATCAGCCACGTTCATGGCCAGGGCTTTTCGACGAAGACGTGTTTGCCGGCGTCCAGCGCCTGCTGGGCCAGCGCCGCGTGCGTGCGCCGGCGTGGCCAGGGCCACCGCGTCGATGTCGCTGCGCGTCAGCGCGGCCGCCACATCGGTGGTCATTTCCACCTGGGGTACTGCCGCTGCAAACGCGCCAGCGCCTTCCCGTCCAGGTCAGCGCACAACACGAGCTCGCCCTGCTCGACCAGGGAGAAGTTGCGCGCCAGGTTGGNGCNCCAGTAACCACACCCCACCAGCGCAATCCGTACGTTATCGTTCGTCATTGCATCACCTTCATTCGGTCGGCCGCCAGCTCAACTGGCGCAGGCCGGCGGCCACCTGCGGGCTGCGCCACGGCCCACCGTGGAAGACGGCGACCGGCTGCAAGCCACCCATCGCCTCCAGCGCCGTCGCCGGGGCCGCGCCCTGCGCGCCAAGAATGGCGTGCCCCCAGCGGAATCGCCCGCGCAGGTCACCCGTGGCGCCGATCGTGCGCAGCGCCTCGACGGCCGCCGGCTGCAGGGCCAACGACGCGTCGTCGGCCGCAGCCACCGCGACCCAGTGCCCGGTCGGCGCCGCGGCGATGAAGCGCGCCAGCGCGTCGGAAGCNNGGCCGCGGGCCAGGGTGTCGAAATCCCCACGGTCCGTCACCTGCCCGCTGGTCGGGTCGATGACGACGATGTGGTAACCCGGTTCGCCAGGGCGTTCGACTTCGTCGACCCCGTTCACCCAGATATGGCCAAAATCGCCCGTCTCCTCGCCCGCGCTCTCCACCAGAACCGCCGGGGTCATGGGCCGCGCCGGTTCAACCGCGCGGTTCCACGCGGCATCGAGCGGATACATCCGGTCGAACACCAGGTCGATATCGTTCACACCAGCCTGGGCGACACCGGCCGGCAGGGCGATCGTCACCGCCTGCCAGTCTTCACCCACCGGCTGCGGCGCCGACTGCCAGCCTCCGATCACGGCGCGCACACGCTGACCGGGACCGGGCGCGCATCTCCANNGGGTTAGCTCGCCGCCCGCCGGTGACAGCGGAAAGAGCAGGCGCACGCGCAGCCGTTCGGCCCACGCCGCGCTGGGCGTGTCGCCGACCAGGCCGGGCCAAGCAGCGGCGGCTGCACCCAGCCACTCCAACCCTCTGCCAGGTACAGCGTCCCCGTTGGCGCCGTGGCTCGACCGNNGCGCCGGTGGGAACGGCCCGGCGTCACGCGCCAGATCGACCCGGTACAGGCTAATGCCGTCCTCGGTCGCCACGTGCGTCAGCGGGAAGAGCGTTGCCAGATAGGTGCGCACGGTATCGGGCACGTAGTCCTCGTGCACGACCACAAAACGCACGTCGAGCTGCCGCAGCAGCGCTTCGACCAGGGGCGNGTCGTGGTCCAGCAGGGCTTGCCAGGCGGTTGGGTCGGCCAGCAGTTGGCGCAGGGCGGTATGCAGTGGCTCGTCGGCCGCGTTGGTGAGGCCGATCAACGTGCTGAGAACGGGCGCCTGGCTGAAGTACTGAAACTTGAAGGGTGGGTTGCGTGAGGTGTTGCCGCCCACCAGGCGCTTACCGTGCACCGTCTGGTACCACTGCTGCCGCATGATCAGCACATCCTTTTTGCCNNCAACACGCGCGCCGTTGCGCATGCCCAGCGGCACCTCCAGTACGGTGAAGTCGCCCGGTTCTTCAGCGACGTGACGATAGATCGCCGGCACGCTCAGGTCGGTCAACGGCAGCGGCGCCGCCAGGTGCTCGACGATGACCAGGCCCAACAACCCCAGCGCCACGATGGTCGCCGTTGGCCGCCGCCCGGCTGAACGGCCGCCCAGACCNNGCGTGGCCCACCTCACCAACAGCGCATCGACGCCGGCCGCGGCCAGAACCGCCAGTCCCAGCAGCACCATGACACTGTAGCGACTGGGGTAGCGATTGCCCTTGAAGAAGGGCAGCTGCTGCAAAAGGGCAAACGGGCCGGGGATTCCGGTATCGACCCCGTTCACGCGCAGCGTGGGCAGAGTCAACCACATGAACAGGGCCGTGACCGCGGCCCAGAACAGGATATCTGGCCGCCGCCGCCCCGTCCATAGCCCGCACAGCGCCAGCGCCAGCACGCTGTACCCCCNAAAGAGGTGCTGCCCCTTGTCGTGCGCAAAGGGTAACCTCGTTGCCAGCTGGCCAAAGAATGGGTGCANGCTGGTTGGGCTGCAAAAACCGCGCAGATCGGCCGAAAATTCGTCGGCAAACCCGCCGCCGCTGGTGAAGAAGTCACCCTCAGCCTGCATATCGGGCAGCATGCTGGTGAGCAGCGGCAACGCTGCCAGCACAACGATGGCGACCAGNNCGTCAGCAGCCCGGGCAGCACGATGCGCCAAAACCCGACGCCGGCGGTGTTCACCTGGCGGTGCATCCCAGCCGTGCGCGGTGTGCGTCCACGNGGCCAACAGGCTGCGCCCCAACCACCACACCACAAACAGCGCGACCAGCAGCAGCAGGAAACTGGCATAGGTCATCTCGGTCCACAGTTGCATGGCCAGGAACAGGCCGGCCAGCGCACCGTTGCGGCTGGNCGGTCCGCCACTCCGTGAACGACCGAGGCGCACCAGGTAGAGCGCACAGAAGGGCACCCAGTGCACGCTGGCGACATTGACCTGGCCGAGGGCGACGAAAAACAGGCGGCTGGAGGCAAAGGTGAACACCACGGCCCCGAGCAGCGCCGACAGAGCGCGCGGCGCGGCGGCGTGCGNGTCACCCAGAACTTCGAGTATCAGCAGGAAGGCGCCGTAACCGCCGATGACCAGCGAGGCGAACAGGAGCAGGTTGTTGGTGAGGATCACCGAGGTAGTCAACTGCACCGGCAGGCCGAGGAACGCGTTGAACACCGTCAGGGTGTAAAAGGCCAGATTGATCCCCAGCGGGTAGAACATCCAGTTCATCTGGAAGGGGTCGATCTGCCGGTCGACGATGGCGGTTTTGACCCACCACAGGTTCCAGGCCAGCGCCGGGTCGTCGATGCCGTCGCCCGGCACGTGCGTAACCAGCCGTGTGATCAAGGGCCATGTCAGCAGCAGGCTCAACCCGGCCAGCACGGCCAGCACAGCCACGTGACTGCGCCATCGTCGTGGGTGCAGATTCACATGCCCCGGTGGGTAGTTTGCCATTCGCAGGTCGTGGAGTAAAATGTTGCGAAATAATCTGTCACAGGAACTGATCCATGAGCGCCTACGAACGTGCTTTGAACACCATCTTCGGCCGTGTCAATTTCGAGCGCCAGCCCCGGTTCGACTTCTCCGGCGCCACGCTCGGTCTGGAGCGGATGCACGCCCTGTTGGATCGGCTGGGCAACCCGCACCGGCAGTACCACATTGTACACGTTGCCGGCAGTAAAGGCAAAGGATCGGTCTGTGCGTTTAGTGAGGCAGTGCTACGGGCGGCCGGTTACCGCGTCGGGCTGTACACCTCGCCCCACCTGCACACGTTCCGGGAACGGATTCGGGTGCAGGGCGGTCTCATCAGCCGGGCGGCGCTCGTCGATCTGGTCGAAACCTGCCAGCCGGCCCTGGAGGCCACGCCCGGTGTCACCACGTTNCGGCTCATCACGGCCCTGGCGTTCACCTATTTTGCCCAACAGCACGTCGAATGGGCGGTTGTGGAGGTCGGCCTGGGCGGCCGGCTCGACGCAACCAACGTCGTGCTGCCCGACGTGAGTGTCATCAGCTCCCTCAGCTACGAACATACCTCGATTCTCGGCAGCACGCTGGGTCAGATCGCCCGCGAAAAGGCCGGCATCATCAAACCGGGCGTGCCCGTCGTCAGCGCGCCTCAGCCGGCCGAGGCGCTCGACATCATCCGCGCCGTCAGCCAGGCGCAGGCGGCCCCGCTGACCCTTCTGGGGCGTGACTGGGTCTGTCAGGTGGGGCAGCAAAACTGGAATCATCAGTGCTTCGACCTGCGCGCGGTGGCGCCGGCGGCGCTGCCGACCAGTGAGCGCGGCCTCGAAATCGGGCTGCTCGGCGAACATCAAGTGGTCAATGCCGCCGTCAGCGCCGTCACCATGCAGACTCTCCTGGCGCANGGGGTGGACATTCCGCCGTCGGCCCTGCGTGATGGCCTCGCGCACGCCTGGTGGCCGGCGCGCTTCGANGTTCCTGGCACGCCCCAACCATGGCTCAGGGCCGACCCCACGATCATTGCCGACGGGGCGCATAACGCCGAATCGGCGGGGCATCTGGCCCATTTGCTGGCCGCGCAGCACAACCGGCAGCCCGACGGGCGGCTCACGCTCCTCATCGGGACGTCAGCCGACAAGGATGTGGAGGGCATTCTCCGTGCACTCCTGCCGGTGTGTAACCAACTGATCTGCACGCAGGCCCATCACCCGCGTGCNTCGCCGCCGCTGAGCTGGCGGCCAAAGCGCGTTCTGGCGCCAGAGATGCCCATCAGCGTCGTGCCCGGCGTCGGTGCGGCATTGGTCCACGCCCTGGCATCGGCACAGCCGTCCGACATCGTCTGCCTGACTGGTTCTTTGTTCGTGGCGGCGGAGGGGCGCGAGGCCTGGGCGGCGCAACACCCCGAGCACTTCCGGCCAGATGACTGGGTGTTCGAGGCCGAACCGCTCGACCTGTAACGCAAGGACGTCCTGCCATGCCACCACCATCAGTGCTACCCGAACTACCCATCGCCGACCAGGCCACCCTGCTGGCCCGTGAGCCGGCCGCCGATCATGCGGTATACTCATCACTACCCGAAAGCCGACGCCTTGCGGAAACGCTCGTCGCCCTGGCCAACGGGCACGGCGGGGCGGTTGTACTGGCTGTACGCCAGGCTGCCGAATGGTCACGGGCCGTTGAGCTGGTCGAAGAGGCAAGCCTGCTGGCCCAACCGCCATTGATTCTGCCCCTGCCGCTGNNCGCCGAATCGACTACACGCAAAGCTCTGGTAGTGATCGTGCCGCCTGGACTGCCGCACGTCTACAACGTGCAGGGGACGTTCTGGGCGCGTCGGGGCAACCAGAACCACCCGCTGCGCACCGAAGAGCTGCGCAGCCTGCTGCTGCAGCGACCCGGCNNCGGCGCTGGCTTCNNTGAAGCCCAGCCCGTACGCGACGCCACGCCCGCCGATCTCGATTGGACTCGGGTGGAGGACTACCTGCGCCGCGTGGCGCGTTCGGCCGGCGACACAGCGGAAGAGTTGCTGCTTAACCGNGGGTGTGTCCGGCGTGCAGAGGACGGCACACTCACGCCGACCTATGCCGGTATTCTGCTNCTCGGCCGCGCTCCCCAGCGCTTCCTGCGCNNCGCTGAGATTACCGCCGTGCGCTACCGCACCACCGCAATGAGTGACGTGTTCGGAACGTGAGGACCTGGGGGCACACTCGTCGATCAGATCCGCCTGGCCGAGGCTTTCGTAGGCCAGCACGCACGGCGTNNGGCGCGCATCAGCGGCATGGCACGCACAGAGGAGCCGGAGTACCCGATGTCGGTCGTGCGCGAGGCCATCGTCAACGCCGTTGCCCACCGTGACTATGCGGTACGCGGCGAGGGTATCCGGCTGCTGCTGTTCGCCGACCGCCTGGAGGTCTACTCACCCGGCCGGCTGCCCGGCCACGTGACGCTGGACAACCTGCTGACCGAACGCTACAGCCGCAACGAAGCGATCGTGCAGGTGCTGTCCGATCTGGGCTACATCGAGCGACTGGGGTATGGCATCGATCGTATGCTGGCGACGATGACCGCGGCCGGGCTGCCGGCGCCGCACTTCAGTGAAACCACGGCCGGCTTCGTCGTCACCCTGACCAGTGGCTACCATGACACCGTGATCGAACCCGCCTCACCGGCTGCCGTGAAGGTCAACCAGGTCTTTGCCCGCGTCCAGAGTGGCCAGCTGGCGCTCAACCCACGGCAGGAGCGCGCCCTCCAGCACCTGGCGGCGCAGGGCCGCATCACCAACAGCGAGTTTCAGAGCCTGGCGCCCGACGTCAGCGCGGAAACCATTCGTCGTGATCTGGCCGACCTGGTCGATCAGGGCATCCTGTTCAAAGTGGGCGAAAAACGCGCAACCTACTATATCCTGAAATAACCCACAGTATCCCACAGTATCCCACAGTATCGCATGTGGGGGTGGGGATGGGGGTTGGGGATGGGGGTGGGGGATGGGGTTGGAGGTTCGAGGGTGGATTGAGCGTGGGGTTGTTTGACGGTAGAGGTGACTATGCGAAGAGCGAGGGTGGGGGAGAGTCAGGCTTCGTGGGGGTGTTGGTGGTGTCGATGTCGAACCATTGGAGGATGTCGAGCAGTTGCTGTGGGGGCGTTGGCGCAGGCGACGTGGGCCTTGGGCGGCGGCGTGCCAGACGAGGCCGGCAATCTCCAGGGCGGCGTGGGGCCGGCCCAGGCGACGGGCGTGGGCCGTGCGCGTGGCCAGGAGGGCGCCGTCGTCGTCCAGCCAGTGGAAAACGGTCTCCAGCGTTTCCAGCGGNNGCTTCTGCGGTTGTTCGCCGGCGCCGTTTTCCACCACGTAGGTGGCGTTGCCGGTTTCCTGCCCTTCGATCACGTAGATCAACACCAGCGGCAGCCCGGCCGCCAGGGCCTCGGAGGTGATCAGACCGCCCGCTTTGCAGATGATGAAGTCGCTTGCCAGCAGCATGTCGGCCATGTTGGTGACGAAGTTGTACGTGTGCACCGGGGCGTGCCAGGTGACCGCTTGCAGTTGCTCGTACAGTGCGCCCGAACCGCCGGCCACCACAATCAACTGCAACGGTAGGCGGCTGTGGTTCAAGGCCCGCAGCGTTTCCAGCAGGTTGGGCACGCGCTCACTGCCCGCGACGAGGGCGGTGGTCAAGTCGGGGCGCCACCCCAGGGCCGCGCGCAGGGCCGCCTTGTCAGGCGGCGGTGCAGCAAACTGCGGATCGACCGGTATTCCCACCAGGCGCAGTTTCTCCGGCGCTATCCTGTACTTGATGCCCAGGTCATAGGCCGCCTGCGTCGGTACCACGGTGATATCGGCCGTCTTGTGGTACCACTGGCGGTGAATCGTCACCAGGTCGGTGATCACGGTGATCAGTGGAATGTGCCGCCGTTCCAGGGCATAAATCGCACCCAGCGGCGCTGCGTAGGCCTGGTAGACCGACACGATGGCATCGGGCATGAAGCGGCGCAACTTGCTGCGCAGTGTGTCGAACAGGGTGATCATGTACGCACCGTCGATCATCGCGCTGGGCACCGTCTGATCGGAGAATTCNNAGAAGCTGGCGCGGTACAGGTCGGGCCGCTGCTTGACGAACTGGTCGTAGGAGGTCTGGGTGTTGCGCATCAGGCCGATCGTGCGTTCGTCAGCCAGGGNGTTAAAAATCTCGACCAGGCACTGGTCACCATAGCGCTGCTGGAGCGCGGCCGCCAGGGCCTGGGCCGCGCGGCGGTGGCCAAAGCCCGCCTCGGCCATCAGAAGCAAGATGCGCCGTGGCTCACTCATCGTTGTCGCCTTCGTCGTCCGCAAATTCCACGGGCTGATCCAGCGCTTCGAGGCGTGCGTGCAGATCAGCCAGCAGGGCGAGGACCTGGGCAGCCAGCCAGGTACTGCCCTGCCCGTCGGTCCAGCTCGGGCGGTCAGGGTTGTGGTGGACGAAGGCCTGGGTACGCTCCTGCCAGCGGGTGAGCGTGACCCGCACCTCGCCCGGCTCAGCCAGGATACGGGCCAGCAGGCGCTCTTCAGCCAGCCAGTTGGCCTGTAGGGCGCCCTGCAAACCGGGGTTGCCGCCGCTCAGCCGCGCGCCGCCGGTCAGGCTGTGCAGCGTACGCAGGCGCTCCTGCAAGAACTCTCTGTCGGTCACTCATCACTCTCCGTTCGCGATCGTCGCGGCACATCGAATCAGGCCGGCGCCGCGCTCCGTACGCGTGCCGCTTCCTCGGCCAGCACCTCGAGCACACGCACCAGGGCGGCTGGCCATTCGGCCGCCTGTAGGGGCAGCCACACCTGGCCGCGAATGATGCGNNCGGCAGGGGCGAGTTTCTGCTGCACGGCACGNNCGTCTGCCCGCGCCAGCCAGTCGCCCTTGATGATGATCTGATCCCNCTCGCGACTGATGGCCGTCACCCNCGCGCGTACAGCCAGGCCCTTGATGCGCACCTGAAAGAGCAGGTTGTCCACCGCTGGCGGCGGCGGCCCAAAGCGGTCGGTCAACTCCTGACGCAGGTCGTCGATCGCCGCCAAATCGGGCAGGGCCGCAATCCGCCGGTAGAGGCGCAGGCGCAGCGCGGCCTCGGCGACGTAGTCGGCTGGCAGACGGGCATCGAGCAGCAGGTCGAGTGTCACCGTGGGGGCCAGCGCCTCGGTCAACCCGCGGTCCACGGCNNGGTCCGTTCGCTCGGCCGACGTGTCACGCGCGCGTGCATCTTCCACCGCCTGGGCCAACAGACGGGCGTACAGGTCGAACCCGACCGCGGCGATGTGGCCGTGCTGACGTGCGCCCAACAGCTCGCCCGCGCCGCNGATCTCCAGATCCTGCATGGCGATGCGAAAACCGGCGCCCAACTCACTGGCCTCGAGAATCGCTTCCAGGCGGCGCTGCGCCACGCTGGAGAGCGNTTGCCCGCGGTCGTAGAACAGGTAGGCGTAGGCCCGCACGGCGCTACGCCCGACCCGTCCCCGCAGCTGGTACAGCTGCGCCAGGCCGTAGTGGTCGGCGCGGTTGATGATGATCGTATTGACGTTGGGGATGTCCAGGCCGCTTTCGATGATCGTCGTACACACCAGGACATCGANGCCACCGTGGGCAAAGTCGAGCATCACCCGCTCCAGCTGCCGCTCCGGCATCTGGCCGTGTCCAATGCCGACCCGCGCTTCGGGCACGATGTGCTGCACGCGCTGGGCCATCTGCTCGATACCCAGCACACGGTTGTGCACGAAGTAGACCTGACCGCCGCGGTCCAGTTCGCGCAGAATGGCCTGGCGAATGATCTGCTCGTCGTACTCGCCAATCGTCGTTTTGACCGGCAACCGCTCTTCGGGCGGGGTATCGATGGTGCTCAAGTCACGCACGCCGGTCAGGCTCATGTGCAGCGTGCGCGGAATCGGTGTGGCCGATAAGGTCAGCACATCGACTTCGGTGCGCAGCTGTTTGAGGCGTTCTTTGTGGCCCACCCCAAAACGCTGCTCCTCGTCGATGATCAACAGGCCAAGGTNCCTGAAGGTGATATCGGCGCTGAGCAGGCGGTGTGTGCCGATGACGATGTCCACCGTGCCCTCACGCAGGCCGCGGAGCACCGCCTCCTGCTGGGCATGGGTGAGAAAACGGCTCAGCATGGCCACGTGCACCGGGTACGACTGCAAGCGCGTCGAAAATGTCGCGTAGTGCTGCTGGGCCAACACCGTCGTGGGCACGAGCACCGCCACCTGCTTGCCATCCATGACCGCCTTGAAGCCGGCGCGCAGGGCTACTTCGGTCTTGCCGTAACCGACATCCCCACAGATCAGCCGGTCCATTGGTTGCGTGCGCTCCATGTCCTGTTTGACTTCCGCAATCGCCTGNNGCTGATCCTCGGTTTCGATGTAGGGGAACGAGTCCTCCAGCCCNNCCTGCCAGGTCGTGTCCGGCGCGTAGGCATGACCGTCGACCAGCTCCCGCTGGGCGTAGAGGGCCAGCAGCTCGTTGGCAATATCGGCGACCGCCTTACGTGCGCTNNGTTTGACCAGTTCCCAGTCGGCAGTCCCCAGGCGGTGCAGGACCGGCTGGGCATCGCCTGGNNGCACGTAGCGGCTGAGGCGGTCGGCCTGATGCACCGGCACATACAGCCGGTCGTGCTGCGCATAATCGATGTGCAGGTATTCGCGATCGACGCCATCGAGGTGCAGCGTCACCAGGCCGCGGAATTGGCCGATCCCGTGCTCCATGTGAACCACAAAATCACCGGGCTGAAGGTCGGCAAAAAAGACTCGGGGCGGCCGGGCGCTGCCGTTCGATACGTCGGGCCGCGGGTCGGCTGGCTCGAAGATCTCGGCGTCGGTCAAGAGGGTTAGCAGCAGGCCCTGCGCTTCCTCCTGGCGCAGAATCCACCCTTCGCTGAGCGTGCCCTGCACCAGGGTCGTCGTGCGTGGGGGCGGCGGCTCGCTGAGTTCGTCGACCAGCGTTGCGGGGTAGCCGGCCTCCACCAGCAGGTCATGCAGGCGCGCNNACTGGCGGCTGATGAGCACGACGCGCTGCCCGGCCGCCCGCCAGGCTTCGGCTTCTTCGATCACCCGCCGTACACGGCTGCCAAAATGGGGGCCGGCAGAAACGACCGNCGCCACGGCCGTGGCCTGGGGGCTGGCCGGCCCATNCAGGTCGCCGTAGCCCAACAGGATGGGGTTCAGCGCTGGCTGCTGACGCAGGTCGGGCTGGAGGGCGTAGGGGCGGCGGGCGCCGCCGGGCAGCTCACCGGCGGCCGAAACGTCGCGCTGTAACTGTTCGGCCTGGCCCTGTAAATCGGCCAGGGTGGCCAGCAGCTCGGCGCCATCGTCGATCAGCAGCAGACTGGGCGACGCGAGATAATCGAGCAGGGTTGCGGGCTGGCTGTACAGGTAGGGAATGTACCACTCCACCCCGCGAAAGCCGGTGCCCTCCAGCAGTTGGCCGATTTCGCTCTTGAAATCGTGCTGCGCCGGCGCATGGCACGGCGTAAGGTCCAGGCCGGCGAGGCGCGGCTGGGNCCGCCGGGNCAATCGCGGCAGCGCTTCCGCGGCCGGACCCAGCAGCGCCTCCTGCACACGTCCACCGTTGGGGTGACCTTCGGCAGCCGTCAGGGTGCGCTGGGTGGCCGGGTTGAAGACGCGCAGGCTGTCGATTTCATTGCCAAAGAGTTCCAGACGCAGAGGCCAGGGCAGGTTCGGCGCCCAAACGTCGATGATGCCGCCGCGCCGGCTGAACGTGCCCGGTTCTTCGACCACCGTCTCCGGCCGGTAGCCCAGGCCGAGCCAACGGGCCACCAGGGCCGTCAGATCGACGGACTGGCCGACGCGTAACGGCCGCAGGGCCAGGGTCAGCTCGCGTTTCGGCAGGGTNNGTAGAAAGAGAGGCCGGGCCGAAGCCACCACCACCGGTGCGGCGAGGGGTGCGGCGCTGGGCTGGGGTGGTGTGCTGAGCGCCACCAGGGCCTCCAGGCGCTGCTGACGCGTCTCTCTGGACCAGGCGATGCGCTCATAGGNGAGGGCATCGGGATCGGCGAAGAGCAGGACGCGCGCCGGGGCTGGCAACAGCATACGCAGCCGCTCGGCCCACAGGCGTGCATGATCACCGCGNNCCGTCAGCAGAACCGACGGCCAGGCCGTGTCGGCAATCAAACCCGCGGCCAGGTACGGGCGCCGCGGCCGGAACANGCCAANGGGCTGCGGCGTCGCCGTTCGTGATCGTACGGCCGCGGCGAGCGTTGTGTACGCCGCCGTGTGGCGCAGCAGGGGCAAGAGGCCGCTCAGTTGCACGAAGGTCTCTCCGTTCAGGCGTTGGCTGGTTCATGGCGGTTGTAATGCCATCACGCAGCCAGATTTCGACACCCTCCACCACCCGCGGGCGAACGAAGCCCATCTCGATCTCCTGCTCGGCGCTGAAATCCTGCAATACGTAGTCGGCCGGCGCCATACGGCCCGGTGGTCGGTCGATGCCAATGCGCAGGCGGGGAAAGACCTGGGTCCCCAGTTGGGTGATGATCGATTTCATCCCGTTGTGGCCACCCGCCCCACCCTCNNCGCGCAGCCGTAAGCGCCCCAGGGGTAAATCCGGCTCGTCGTACAGGACCAGCATCGCCGTCGTCTCGATTTTGTAGTAGCGCAGAAGTGGAGCGACCGCCTGGCCACTTAGATTCATAAAAGTCTGCGGCTTGGCCAGCAGCACACGTCGGCCCACGACCTCACCCACAGCCAGGGCTGCCCGGAACTGCACCCGATCGAACTTGAGCTGGTGACGCTGGGCCAACAGGTCGATGCACTGAAAACCGACGTTGTGCCGGTGACGTGCATAACGNNCGCCGGGGTTACCCAAACCGACCACCATGACAAGTCCGACAGTCATCGTGACTCAGAGGTCGAGCCGCGTGCGCACGAGGCGGAACAGCCAGCGCAGTACCAGGTAAGCGCCAAACAGCAGAAATCCGGTGATGGCGATACGGGCCCTTCAAGAAGGCGTCACCCAGGCTGCCCAGGCTGAGCGAATCGGACACCTGGCCCAAATCGACGAGGCCACCCAAAACGCCGCCGTCGCTGCTATCACCGCTGCCCGACCCGGCCGTACCCGTGGTGCCAGTCACCGTCTCGCTGGGGGTGATGGGCGCCGTATTGGTGATCGTCACGGCCACCCGCGGGGTGGGCGTGGCAATCTGCGGTTGTTCGACGACCACCGGTGTCGGTGTGTCGGCCGGCATGATCGTGGCGTCAGGCCCCACGCCCGTCTCCGGCGTGGGCGTTGGTGTAGGGGTATCGGGCGGCCGGCTGTTGGCAATGAGCAGGCCATTGGTCACCGCTTCATCGTAGTTGCCGTCCAGGCGCACGACGCGTAACCGCAGCGCGTACGTACCATCCGGCACACCGCGCGTGTCCCAGGTACCGAGGAGGCCGCCGGTCACCTGGTTGGCCTGTTCGAACATGAAGTGCCAGTCGTCGGGCGTACTTTCGGATTTGAAATAGAGCTGGTACCTCTGGAACTCCGGGTGAGTGGCGGTGCCGTTGATCGAAATGACACCACGCAGGGTCGAAAAGGGCTGCGGTGAACTGATCACCGCCTGGCCCTGCCACGCGCCACACCGGCGCCGGCAAAAACTGCCAACCAGTATCAAGAGCAGGAGCCAGCGTCCAGTGACACCGACCAAATTCGTGCCATGATCGTTCTTCCTCACACAGTACTGTTCACTGCGGCCGCAGTATGCATCTTACAACGCATCAACCGCCGCCAGGGTGACATGAACCTGGTATCGGGCAGCAGATACACGGTTCGCACCCCGGAAACGGTTTAGTGTAACACAGGCAACAGGCCGAAGCAAACTGAGACCATCTTGACCGTCCATGCAAGTTAGGCTACAATCGAAACCAGCGCAACCTTTGCCGGTTTGCGGTGTTCTAGTACACGACCAATCCCGCCATCACGCAGTGCGTTATGGCGGGGCTTGTGAGCAGAAAGAAGAGCCAGCAATGGCATTCATCGAGAGCGAGACCGACCTCGTCGAACAGGCCAAGACCGATGCTGAGGCCTTTGGCCGCCTGTACGAGCGATACGTGGACCGTATCTACGGTTATATCTACTATCGCACGGGCAATCATGCGGACGCCGAGGACCTGACCGCTCGTACGTTCTTCCGTGCGTTGGACAATATCGGCAACTATGTGCAGCGCGGGCTGCCGTTTTCGGCCTGGCTCTACCGTATCGCACACAACCTGGTGGCCAACTGGCACCGGGACCGCAGCCGACGTCGATGGGTTGCGCTCGATGGCCTGGAGACCGCCGAACCGAAACGGCANGGGCCGGAGGCCCACGTCGAAGACAACGAACGGTATGCGGCGCTGCTGGCGGCCATCCGGCGCCTGCCGGAGGATCGGCAGCAGTTGATGCTGCTGAAGTTCGTCGAACGGTTGCCCAACGCGGAAATTGGCCAGATCATGGGGCGCACCGAAGGCGCCGTGAAGTCACTGTACCACCGTACGCTCGTAGCCCTGCGTGAAGACCTGACCGCCCGCGGTTTCTGAACCAGCCCCCGCCAGGCCGTAGGGGGCTAACACTGCCGAACCAAACCACCACCTTGCAGAAACGAGAGACATGATTCGACTTGTCACCGATTCCACCTGTGACCTGCCACAGGAGTGGCGCAATCGCCTGGACTTGACGGTGGTNCCGATCAATATCCAGTTTGGCACCGAAACCTACCTGGAAGGNGTGACCATCGACGAATCGACGTTTTACCGTCGTGTGAACGAGCTGGGTATGATACCCAAAACGTCGCAACCCGCCGGGGTGTTGGCCGACGTCTACCGGCGGCTGGGGGCAGCGGGCGACGAAGTGCTCTCGCTGCACATCACCGGTAAACTGAGCGGTACGGTCAATTCGGCCGAGCAGGCACGCAAAATGGTCGCAGACCAGGTACGTGTCCAGGTGTTCGACAGCCTGGCCGGGTCGGCCGGTCTGGGTTTCATGGTTTGGGAAGCGCACACCCTGGCCCAGGCTGGGGCCACCATGGAGGATATCCTGGCTCGCCTGAGCGATATCCGTGAGCATATCCAAATCGCCCTGACGCTCAAAACGTTGAAGTATGCCCAGATGAGTGGACGCGTCACCACGATCCAGCACGTGTTGGCCTCTCTGCTCGACCTCAAGCCGATCATTACGCTGGAGGCGGGCAGCCTGGACGTCACCGGACGCCGACGTACCCGCCGTCAGGCATTGGCCCGTCTGCTCGACCTGGTCGAAGAGCGTNNGGGTACGGGGCCGCTAAATCTGGCCGTCATTCATGCGCACGCTCCCCAAGACGCGNNTCAGGTGCTGGGCCAGGCGCAACTGCGCTTCAGGTGCGAGCATTCGTTTGTGGCGCCCCTGGCGACGTCGATTGCGGCCAACCTCGGCCCCGGCACACTGGGCGTGGCGGCCTATCCGCTGTAGCGACCGGCTGGTTGGCAAAATGATGTCCGATGAAGGATAGTGACATGGCACACCAGATGATTACTGAAATCTTGGCCGCCCAGGCCGATCGCCTGACCTCCGGAGAAGCACACACCGAGGACTACCTGGTGCTCTTTCCGGCTGCGATCTGAACTGGCGCCCCTCCTGCAACTGGCGCACGAGATTGCGGCCGCGCTGCAGCCGGTGCGACCACGTACCGCCTACCGTGGTGAACTGCATCAGGCCCTCGTGCGCGCGCTGACAGTCATCCGCTGACCGACTCCACCGGGCTGCTGGCTATGCCAGAAATCCGCCGTGACTGGGTGCTGGGTGCGGCCGCGCTTGGATCGGCCGTTTCTGTCATGGGTGTGATTGCCTATCTCTGGCGGGCACGCGCGCGGGCACACGGACCGCATCGTCGTCACGGTAACCTCCGGGGTACACCTTCGACCCGCCCTCCTACCGTACCCCATCACGCCCAGCGGCGCGCACCGGTTTCTCCCTTGTGGACCCACAATTCCAGGTTTGAGGTAACTGCTCAGTCAGTCGTTCAGGAACCGGTTTTTCGTGCGAGCATGGTTTTTGTCCGTGCAACGGCCTTTCCGCGCCATGACCCTGGTCTGCGAGACAAAAACCGGGTTTCTCTAGAGCCAACCTGAGTAATTACGATTTGGCCCAATGTGCGCGAAGTCGCGGCTTTAACCAGGTTTGGCCAGTATGGAGCGGGCGCCGCGACCCGGCTGAAGTCTCCACTCCATATCCGCAAAAATTGCTGGCCGAAAACAGGCTAAGTTGACCCCGCTTGGGCGCTATGGTATAGTGGCGCTTCAGATTTCCGTGTGAGGCCAGTCATGTTTGCGATGGAATTGTTGGCGCCGCAGCGGGTAGATGAGGCAGANCCCCTGATCCTGGCCGAGTCACCCGACCCGCAGCCCGGCCCTGGCCAGGTGCGCATCCGCATCCGGGCCTGCGGCGTCTGCCACACCGATCTGCACACGGTCGAAGGTGAACTGGAACTGCCGCTGCTGCCCCTGGTGCCGGGGCACCAGGTGGTCGGTGTCATCGATGCCTGTGGGCCTGACGTTACCGGGTGGGTACCGGGTGACCGGGTGGGCGTGCCGTGGCTCTACGCCACGTGTGGCCGCTGCGAGTACTGCCTGCAGGGGCGTGAGAATCTTTGTGATCACGCCCGCTTCACCGGCTTGCACGTCAACGGCGGTTACGCCGACGTCATGCTCGCCGAGGCCGCCTACGTATGCCGGCTGCCCGACAGTTTCAGCGATGAAATGGCGGCNCCCCTGCTGTGCGCGGGCATCATTGGCTACCGCGCACTGCGGCTGAGCGACGTCAGCCCCGGGCAGCGCCTGGCCCTGTTCGGTTTCGGCGCCAGCGCACACATCACCATCCAGGTAGCTCGCCATCTCGGCTGCGAAGTCTATGTGTTCACGCGCAGCGCCGAGCACCGCCAGCACGCCATCGCCCTGGGTGCAGCCTGGGCCGGTCAACCCGACGGTTCGCCCCCACACCCGGTTCATGGCGCCATCAACTTCACACCCTCGGGTGCGGTCACAGTGGCCGCGCTNGCNGTGTTGGTCAAGGGCGGCACTGTGGCAATGGCCGGGATTCACAGCAGCCCACTGCCGTCCATCGACTACCCCCTGCTCTACGGTGAACGCACCATCCGCAGTGTGGCCAACGCCACCCGCCAGGATGCCGAGGAACTCCTGGCCCTGGCCAGCACCATCCCAATCCGCACCGACGTCGAGGTGTTTTCTCTGTTCGACCAGGCCAACCAGACCCTGCGCCGGCTGAAACGCAGCCAGATCCAGGGCGCGGCCGTCCTGAAGGTGTGACAGAAGATGCAGCACGAGGAATGTTCGGCGTGATCCTATTTTCCACATCACAGCCACGGCGCCGCCGGTCGCTGCGCCGCTGGTCGCTATCGATACTCCTGGTCTTTGGGCTGGCTGCCTGCCAGGGACCCACACCCACCCCGCTTCTGCCGGTCGTTACGCCAGCGCCTGGGGTGGCTCTGATCCTTCCATCACCGACGGTGTCCAGCGGGCCAACGTATACGGTACCCACTGCGCTGGGCCCGCCCCACCCCGGTTGCGACGGCCGCAGCACCGATGATCACCCCCGTGCCACACGGCACGCCGTCTGCGGCCGCCGGGAATACGGCCGGTGTGCCGTTCTGGCTGGACCAGGGAGACCTGGACGGGCTGGCCTGGCCGCAGCCGGCGCAGGCCAACCTGCAGTCCCTGCGTTTTCTGGTCAGCGATGGGCAGACATTCGTGCACGATGTGGTGCAGGACACCGATGTACAGATCGAACCGCCGACGGACGACCGTGCGACCTGGCGCATCACCTACCACGACCGTGACGGTCGCTATCGGCTGATCGAGGAGGTATGGGCAGCCACGCAGAGCAACGCCGTGCTCGTCCATGCAACGCTCGAGGCCTTAACTGGCAGTGTCCTCGATTATCAGGTCTACCTGTATGCCGTGCCAGCCCTGGCCAATTCACCGGGCGACGATACGGTAACCGTCAATGTCTCGGAAGCGGTGGCCATGCTGAGTGACCGCCAGCCCACAGAGGGCAGTCCCACTTTCGTCGCGCTGGTCACAGATACGCCCTGGTTACCGGATCGGCCGGCTATGCCACATTCGCCGATGGCTTACGTGATCTGCACGATTTCCGGCTGGATCAGGCGTTCGAATCGGCCGGACCAGGGGGAAACCCTACCCTGACGGTGTGGTTGGCGCCGGCCGGTGAGTGGATGATCGCCCTGGGTCTGGGGGCCGATGCCGCCACTGCCCGCGGCGGCGGTCGACGGTCTGAACGAAGCCTATCAGGCGAACCCGTAGGGTTCGTAAAGAAATAACTTCCCGCTTGCACCGGGTTTTCCAGTGTTATTCCGGCCAAACACGCGAACTTGTACTTTTACGAACCCTTAGCCTGTTTTCGACCCCACAACCTGTAGGGGTTGTCGGATACGATACCACAAGTTGTCGCGTAGATCATGTGAGCGAATACCGCACCTGATCTACATCTTGTGGTGCAGCGCATCAAAACCGCAAGATATCGGTCGAGAACTTGCGTTTTATGTCGAAAACAGGCTTAGAGCCTATCCGAATAACCGTCACAGGGCAACACTGTGGCGCGTTTTCCGGGTTATTCGGATAGGCTCTTAGGTCAGCCGAACAACCGCTGCCAGAGTGNGGGCCCAANCACCAGCAACCCGACGATCACCGCGCTGATTGCACCCAGCAGAACAGCGCCGGCCGCCACGTCCTTGGCCTGACCCACGAGGGNGTGATCTTCGAGGGTCACCGCATCGCCCAGGGCCTCGATGGCGCTGTTGGCCATCTCCAGCCCCATGACCAACCCCATGGCCAACACCAGCACGGCCCAGCTGACGGTATCGATGCCCAACCACAGGCCCATCACGGCGATCACCACCGCGACGATGCCGTGAATACGCAGGTTGCGCTGCGCCCGCCAGACTGTGCGGATGCCGGCCCCGGCGTAGCGAAACGCGGTCAGAAGCCCGTGGCTCGTCCTTACGTCCCGGCCAGGATCTGTGCCTGGTGTGCCCACATCACCTCTTCTTCGGCGGCAGAGCCATGATCGTAGCCCAGCAGGTGCAGCGTACCGTGCACCGCCAACAACGACAGCTCGTCGTGCACACTGCGACCCTGGGCCGCCGCATTGGCCGCGGCATAGGGAAACGCAATCACGATGTCACCCAGATACATTGCCGCTTCTGGCGCCGCCACAAAGGTCACGTCCTCCGCATGGGGCGCCGATTCCTGCGCTGCGAAGGACAGCACATCGGTCGGTTCGTCCAATCCACGGTAAGTACGGTTGGTTTCACGGATCTGCTCGTCAGTCGTAATGACCAGGGTGGCTCGCCCGCCGGCTGGCCTTCGGTCACNGAGGGCGCGGCTGACGATCGTACGCAGCCCCGCCGTATCGACGAGTGACTCGAATGGCTCATCGATGAGGATCATGATCGGTTCGTCTTCTGCCATAGTCAGTACTCCGGTCACGGTTAGGCCGTAAAGAAATGACTTCCCGCTTGCACCGGGTTTTTCCAGTGTTATTCCGGCCAAACACGGGAACTTGGTCTTTACGAACCCTCAGTCTGGTAGTTTGTCGGAGAGGCCACCTTGGCCCGTAGGCGCGGCACGACATGCGGTCGCCGGCAGCGATCGTGGAGCATGTTGCGCTTGCATTCATGCAAACAAGCGCTCTCCAACAGACTGCTAGCCCGCGGGGACACATTAGAGCCTATCCGAATAACCCGGAAAACGCGCCACAGTGTTGCCCTGTGACGGTTATTCGGATAGACTCTTCGTCTCGCGCGGCGGCATTTGCGGGTACTCCACCCGGGNGTGGTTGACCCNCTGCAAAACCCGCACGAACGCCTGGACAATCAAATCCAGGTCGCGCAGGGTGAGTTGGCTTTCATTCAGTTCGCCATCCAATACGCGCTGTTCGATCAGATGACGCACTGAGGATTCGAGTTCGTCCGACGAACGCGGGTGCTGGCTGCGCACTGCCGCCTCGCACACGTCGGCCAGCATCAGGACGGCGGTCTCCCGACTCTGCGGGCGCGGCCCAGGGTAGCGGTAGTCCGCGTCGGACACCGGTTGATCGGGGTNCGCCTGCGCACAGGCTGCCCGATAGAAGAAAAGGACCAGACTGGTGCCGTGGTGTTCGAGGATGAAGTCCTGGATTCGTGCCGGCAGGCGGTATTTGCGGGCGGNCTCCATGCCATCGGGGACATGGCTCTTGATGATACTTGCGCTCGTGGCCGGGTCAAGATGGTCATGCGGGTTGACGTCACTCACGCGGTTCTCGATGAAAAAGAAGGGCCGCGCCATCTTGCCGATGTCGTGATAGTAAGCCCCNNGACGCGTCAGGTTGGCATCGGCGCCGATCGCCTGGGCGGCCTGTTCGGCGAGGTTGCTCACGATCAGGGTGTGGTGGTAGGTGCCCGGGGCGCAGCACCAGCCGCGCAGCAGTGGATGGGTGGGGCGGCCCAGCTCTGACAGCTGCAAGGAGGTGACCACACCCAAGAAGGAGCNCAACAGATAAACGCCCAACAAGGTCAGACTGCCGGCCAGGGTGCCGTTGATGATAGCCGCCATCATGAGCTGCGCGATTCCCGTCCAATCCAATGAGCGATCCAGGAGGTGGAACAACGCGACGACCAGCAGGTTGACCACAGAGACTGCCACACCGGNCCAGCAAAAGAGGCTGATCCGATCCCCGCGACCCAACACCAACATTCCTGCCAGGCTGCCTAACACGGTGTACAGCACGAGATCGAGTGCGCCCTGCGTCAGGTAAGCCGTGAGCAAGGTCATGTACAGCAGGGTCACGGCTGTCAGACGCATGTCTAGCAGGATCGACACCAGCATCGTGAGGGCAGCGGCGGGAAAGAGGTACGGCTGAACCGCATGCGCGGNGATCATCCACTGGGCGCCCAGCGTAAACAGCAGTACGAGCGCCAGGAAGAGCGGCGCCTGCCGTCGACGCCGCCAGAAATCGGGCACAACCCGGGTGGCGTNAAGCTCCCAGGAGAGCCCCAGCAACGCGACAACGCCAACGGTGCGCAACCCAGTCGACCAGTGCCATCCACTCTGGCGCAAATCGAGGACGTCCAGGGTTTCAAGGTCTGCGGGGCGGACGCGGTCGCCCTCACGGAGAATCGTCTCGCCCTTCTGGATCGACACCGTCACCGGAACGACTCCCGCGGCTGCGGCGGTCCTGGCCGCGGCGGTCAGTTCGGGGTTGAAGCGGCTGTTAGCCCGTAGCAGGTTCTGTACCAGGGTGACCGTCAGGGCAGACTCGGCATCGTTGAGATCGAGGTTCAACAGGGTTGCCAGTTGACTCCGTTTGCTGGCCAGTTGATCCTCACGGATTTCCTCGCGCATCGCCCGGTCCAGCACAACCGGCACCTCGGCCTTGACCCGCATCCAGGATGTATTGCCGATGTCCAGGGTTGTGGTAACGACGGTGGGGTCGAGTCCAAATGCAACCAGGGTCGTAGTAACGGAGATCGGAATCGAGGTCGCATCATGGCGGAGCATATCGAGCAGAGCCAACAATTCATGGGCCTGCACAATCTGGTCACGCCGGATACGCGCATCGAGAGGCCCATAGACCGGTGCGACCGCCTGTTCGGCACGCTGTCTTTCCTGATCGGTCAAATAGGTGCTGACGAAGACNNGATGGCGTGCGGCGCGCACGTCGATCGGGCTGATCTCATTGACATTCAACTTGATCCGGCCGCCCTGAATGTCGATCAGCAGAATCGTGCTCGCGCCGGCCACGAACAGGATGATCAGCAGCCAACGGTGCAAGACATCCCGCCACAGCGGTGACCGGTGCTGCGCTTGATCAGGCGCCATGCGTGGCCCACTGACGCATGGATGAGTCGCACGGCCAAACTGTCATGATGGGTCGGGCATCAGAAGAGCGTATAGATGAAGGGCCGATGGCCGTTGCCTGGGCCAGCACGATCAGCAAACCGCACAGCAGCAGCACGGTCATCATCGGGATCAAGAACCACAGCCGGCGTTTGCTCAGATACCCCAGCATTTCACTCACAAGACCGACCCGTGCACCTGCATCACGCGATGTACGTTTGATATCCACTCGGTTCCTCCTGGATCGCCCGGTTCGACCAGCACGGTGTCGTGGTCCGACATGGGGCGAGATTCTTGACGCCTCAGGCAGGGTACGCGTTTTCTGCTCTGGTGTTACGGCGCGGTAGTCGGTTCCGCGGCAGAACCAGCGATGGGCACCAGGTGGTTCTGCACGAGGAACTGATAGATGGTATCGGCTGCCAGCTGCTCACCGGCCGTGGTCCAGTGGCCGTCGTAACGGAGGTGCAACAGCGGGCCGGGTTGCTGGGCCTGGGCGCGAAACGTCGGCAGCAGATCAACGTAGGGGATGGCTGCACCATCCAGGATGCCATGGACGATACGGTTGGGCTGTTCCAGGTCCCATTCTGAACTNNGCTGCATCGGCGCGTACTGCTCGAGCAGGCTGCCCCACAGGTCGGGATAGACTTGCTCCTGCGCGGTCAGAATGACCGCCGCGAGGTGGGCGCCGCTCTGGGCATTGACGTCACGGTTGAGTTGGCGAATGATCGCATTGGTCAGGGTGAACGCATCCTGCCAGGCCTNGATCGGGGGACGTCGATAGACGCCGTAGGCCACCGGAATGTAATCGGGCGGCAGTGCCGCGTCGATCTCTTCCTGCCCCGGGTCGATGAGACCCCACCGCACCAGCGCNNGGGCCAGGCCGGGTACGGCGTCGCGCACCAACGGTGTGGCGTAGCGGTAGAGCGCCAGGTTCTGCTGCAGCCAGGGGCGCAGGCTGGCCAGGGGCGCCGGCTGCCCGTCGGCGGACATCGATATCTCCCCGGTTGGCGCTGGTTTCGGGCGTGTGTCGGTGGCCGGCACGGTGCTGGGGTCGAACGGGTAATACTTGAGCGTCAGGGTACCATTCTCCAACTGGAAGAAGGGCTTCTGCACACGCCCAATATTGGCCACCTCCAGCGCCTCGGCATTGTTCATGAAGTCGTTGCCCGGGAAAAACGCCAGCAGTACCAGGTCGGCGTAACGCACACCCTCGGTACGGAACCACAGCAACTCCTGGTCGGTGCCCCAGGCGCTCACGCCCGCCAGCACAACCTCGAACTTGATCGGCAGGCCGGCCTGATTGAGCCGGTCTTCCAGGCGTTTGCCAAACGTCTGCTCCAGCGGTACCCGCAGGCCCTCGACGTAGGAATCACCCAAGATCAAAATACGAAAGACATCGAGTGGTTTATCGTAACCGTGTTCGACATCGCGCAGTCCCTGGCTGTTGATCGTCACATCGACATCGTACTCATGCCGCGGGTTGAACCAGCGCCCCGTGGCGCCTGGGATGTGGGTCCAGCCGAGTTCGGCATCCGGCCCCTGCCAGAACCAGCCAGCGCTCTCCGCTGGCGGGGCCAGGTTGAGCGCCCGCACGCCCACTTCCAGCAGGACCAGGGCGACCACGACGCCCAATACAGCCAACAGCACGCCACGCACGACACGCCAGACGAGCTGCATCACGCCCGCTCCATCCACGTTTTACGCACGATGTGGTTGCCCAAAACCAACACGTCGATTTCGCTGCGGTTGAAGGTGTCGAAGGCGTTGGCCGGGGTGGTTACGATAGGCTCACCCCGCAGGTTGAAGGAGGTGTTCAGCAGCACCGGCGTGCCGGTCGCCTGTCCAAAATCGTTGATCAGGTCGTAGTAGCGCTGGTTCCAACTGCGGCGCACGGTTTGCAGGCGACCACTACNCCCGATATGGGTCACGGCCGGAATCTCGTGCTGGCGCGCGTCGAGGATTGGCTCCACCAGCAGCATAAACCGTGCGGGGTAGTGCACCGTTGGATCATCGAAGTCGAAGTAACGGCTGGTGGCTTCCTCCAACACCACCGGGGCGAAGGGCCGAAACGGTTCGCGGAACTTGATCTTCTCGTTCACGATCTCCTTCATCTCAGCGCGGCGCGGGTCAGCCAGGATCGAACGGTTGCCCAAGGCGCGCGTCCCCATTCTGAACCGTCCCTGGTACCAGCCAATCACCCGGCCAGCCAGCAGGTCATCGACGAGCATACTGCGCAGGGCATCGTCGGCCATCTCCTTATGGGGAATGCCCTGCGCCTGCAAAAAGCCGGCGATGGCGGCCGTACTGTAGTCAGCGCCCCAGTAGCAGTGTTCCAGGGTAAACTGGCGCGGCCGCTGCAAGACGATATGCCAGGCCCAGAGCGCGGCCCCCAGCGCACCGCCCGAATCGCCGGCGGCCGGCTGGATGTAAACCGACTCGAAGGGTGTTTCGCGCAGGATACGGCCGTTGGCCACGCTGTTGAGGGCCACGCCGCCCGCCAGGCACAGGTGTTTCGCCCCTGTGCGGGCATGCACNNCGCGCGCCATCTTGAGCAGCGTCTCCTCGGTCAGCAGCTGCACACTGGCCGCGACATCGGCGTAGTACTGGTTGCGTTCGATCACCGCACGCGGACAGTCGCTGTCTGGGTGTGTCAGGTCGGTAATGAAGAGGGCGTTAGGATCGCGNNCCGGGCCGAACAGGCTCTCGAAGCGGTCACCGTAGGTGCTTTCGGTCGAGCGGTGGAAGCGGAAGTAACCCATGTCGAGCGCAAACGAGCCGTCGGGCTTGACATCGATCAGCTTCTCCACCCGATCGACATAGCGCGGCGTGCCGTAGGGTGCCATCCCCATCACCTTGTATTCGCCCTCGTTGACTTGAAAACCCAGCCAGGCGGTAAATGCCGAATAGAGCAACCCCAGGGAGTGCGGGAAGCGAATTTCCTGATCGAGCAGGATCTGGTTTTGACCCTGACCGTCCCAGTTCGCCCGTCCGTGACCCAGGGCAGCCGTTGTCCATTCGCCCACGCCATCCACCGTCATGATGGCCGCTTCCTGGTAGGGCGAGCAGAAAANAGCGCTGGCCGCGTGCGACATGTGGTGATCGGCGAACAGAATCCGATCGGTGGGAATGCCCAGCTTGCCGATCAGCAGGCCTTTGACCCACAGCTTCTCGTTGAACCAGGCAATCATCGCCTCGCGAAAGACGGTGTACGAGTACGGCACTGTCTGCAGGATCGTCAGCAGGATACGTTCNNTGAACTTGGGCAGCGGCTTCTCGTAAAACGCGACGTAGTCCAGGTCATTGGCCGTGATCCCGGCCTGCTGCAAACAGAAGGCAATGGCCTGAGTGGGGAAACTGTAATCGTGTTTGATCCGCGAGAACCGTTCCTCTTCAGCCGCCGCGACCAACTGACCGTCACACAGCAGCGCCGCTGCCGAGTCGTGATAGAAACACGAAACACCTAAAATATACATCCAATGGATCCAGATCGGTGAGTAGAATTCACAACGCTAAGACTGCAGGCGGGCGCCTTCCAGGGTATCGTCCAGTGGCTCACGGTCGAGCCAGTACGAGGCAGGCTGTGGCGGCCGACGCAGGTGCAGGGGGTCGAGAAAAGGGCGCAGGAGCAACCCCATGGGCAAGACCAGTACGGCGTACATGATCGTCAAAATAATGCGCGCCTGGAAATCACCAATGATGCGCATGGTGCGCTTGAAGTTCTCCCACCACAAGCGCCCCATGGTCAAAGCACGTGCCACGAATGGTCTATCCACCAATGAAGCCTCACGTCTTGTACTGCGCTCTGCTTCAGCCTCGCCGGCGGGTTGTGCGGGACCGCCCTCAGGTTATGCGGTCTACAGCGCCCATCGGCACTGGGCCGGACGTGATTGTAGCACAGGTTGGCAAAAGGGCCAAAGCACCCGCAGTGCAGTCCAGCAATTCCAGAATCTGGGCTTGACGCGCAGATTCTGGAATTGCTGTTCCACGTTGGCCAAACCTGGCTGAAGCCTTGACTCCGCACCAAATCTGGCAGTGCTGGGTTCAGTCAGCGGTGGGTAGGAGGTCGATCTCGAACAGCCTCGGCCACAGTTTGCCGGTGACGAAGAGGCGGTCACCGGTCGCGCCATAGGCGATACCGTTGAGGACATCGACGGGCTGGGTGATATCGGCCGGCGACAGCAGGCCAGTCAGGTCGATCACCCCGACAACCTGGCCCGNTGAGGGGTCGATGCGCACGATGGTGTTGGTTTGCCAGATATTGGCATACACTTCACCATCGATGTACTCGAGTTCGTTCAAGCGCACCACGGGCGTGTCGCGGTAGCGTACGGCAACACGCCCGGTTTCTTGCAGAGTCTGTGGATCCAGGAAATGGAGGGTATCGGTGCCATCGCTCATGATCAGGCGCGTNNTGTCGTGCGTCAGGCCCCAGCCCTCGCTGGGATAGGTGAAGGTGCCCAGCTGGTCGAAGGTCGCGGCGTCGTACACGAAACCCTCATGCGACTGCCAGGTGAGTTGGTAGATGCGGTCACCGAATCGGGTGATCCCCTCGCCAAAGAACTGCTCGGGCAGCTCGATCTGGTGCAACACCTGGCCCGTCTCCAGGTCGACCGCACGCAGGGAAGACTGCCCGTAACGCCCGGTACCCTCGAACAGCGCCCCATCGGCGTAGATCAGGCCCTGGGTAAACGCGTTCGGGTCGTGCGGGTAACTATCGACGACCCGGTAGGTGTAGGTGGGAATCACGGCGCTGGGTGACGGCGCTGCGCCTGGCGCAGTGGGCTGCGCGGCTGTGGGAACGATCGACGCGGCGTGGGTCACGGGCGTGTTGGTAGGCGGCGCCAGGGGGTAGCTGGCGTCGTGGGTGCGGCGCAACCGGCAGCAAGGAGCAGGCTTACAGCGAGTACACCAATCAGGCGCGCTGAACGCCACAGGCGCATCTTATGCATCACGGTATATCACACCGGTTCATGCTGGCAGTTTGTCGGAGAGACCACCTTACAAGCAGGCGCGGCACAACATGTAGTAGCCGACAGCGGTCGTGGCACAGCATGTTGGGGCTGCGTTCGCGCAAACAAGCTCTCTCCGACAAACTGCCGGGTTGTATTGAACTTCAGGTTTGGCGAGGTGTTCAATTGGAATTACGGGTCACTTCACCCGCCGCCGTACGCCCGCAGCAGCTCGAACAGNNCAGCCGCGCCGAAACCGCTGGCGCCGCGCACGGCAAAGGCGCTGTTCTCCTCCTGCCAGGCTACACTGGCGATGTCCAGGTGCGCCCAGGGCTGCTCGCCGGCAAACTCACGCAGGAACAGCGCAGCGGTGATCGATCCACCCAGTCGGCCGCCGGTGTGTTTCATGTCGGCGGCGTCGGTGTCGAGCAGCCGGCGGTAGGGCTTCCACAACGGCATCGACCACAGCGATTCGCCCGTCCACTCACCGGCGTGCAGCAGCCGGTCGCGCAGCGTCGCGCCGTCGCAGAACAGGCCGCCCAACTCCGGCCCCAGGGCAATACCAATCGCGCCGGTCAGGGTGGCGATATCGACCACGGCGTCGGGCTGGTAACGCGCGGCGTAACACAGGGCGTCGGCCAACACCTGACGTCCCTCGGCATCGGTGCTGATGATCTCCACCGTCTTGCCGTTCAACGCCGTCACCACGTCGCTCGGTTTGATCGCATCGCCGCCCGGCATGTTCTCTGTGGCCGCGATCAGCCCCACGGCGTGCACCGGCAGGTTGAGGCTGGCCGCGGCAACCAACGCCGCCGCGGTGGCGCCGCCGCCCATGTCGTCCTTCATCTTCCACATGTTCTCGGCCGGCTTGATGCTGATGCCGCCCGTGTCGAAAGTGATCGCCTTGCCCACCAGCGCCACGGTCGCCAGGCCCTGCACATCTACGCCCTGTGGAACATGTTCCAGTACGATGAACTGCGCCTCCTCGTCGCTGCCNNACGCGATGCCCAGCAGGGAACCCATACCCAGCTCGGCCATCTCGGCCTCGCCCAAGACCTGGGTCTTCAGCCCCACCGCCGCGGCGCTCGACCACGCGGCGCGCTCGCGCGGCGTCAGGTAGTTGGGCGGTTCATTGACCAGGTCGCGNNCCCAGTTGGCCGCCTCGCCCACCGCCTGACCGATAACCACACCCTGCTGCACGGCCGCCAGCTTGCCAGGGTCGGCCTCCAGCACGGTTACCTCAGCGATCTCCGGTTTATCGTTATCGCCGCTGTCGCGTTTGTAGCCGCGGTAGCGGTAGCCGCCCAGCAGCGTACCCTCGACCAGACCCTGGCCGGCGACGACGGCATCCAGGCCGCCCTGGCCGGCGCCGTGCACCACAGTGGCCAGCCGGGTGACGCCCAGGTCACGCGCCTGCCTGGCCGCGGCCGCGCTCGCCTTACGCGCCTGCGCCACCCCAAAGTCGGCCGGCTTGCCCAGCCCGGTGATCAGCACACGTTGCGCCGGCAGCGCCGCCGCNNTGTACAGCAGCAGGGTCTCGCCCAGCTTACCCTGGTAGTCGCCGGCCGCGAGAACCTGGCTGATCAGGCCGTTCAGCGCCTGGTCCACCGCCTTTAGCGCCCCGCTGGGCTCGGTCACATCCTCGAAACAGTTGACGACCAGCAGCCCGGTCGCCGCGCCTTGCACGAAACCTTGTTTGACGTTAAATTGCATGCGTTCCTCTTGTTCGTTTTGTTCACTGTGCCGGCGTGGTTTGAAGATGGCGTAATTCCCATGGCCTGCGCCACCAACGTCGCCGCCAGGCAGACGCGTGATTGGAATTGCTGGCAATCGGCATTGTACCACATTGGTGCCACCCAGGCAATCGCCGCCGCGGCGCGACCTCCTTGACGAACACGACCGCCCGCCGCCAACCCTCGGCGGCCTGGCGCCGTACGTAGAAGCGCAGGTTTATTTCCTCGAAATTGCGGTGAAACGGAAGCGGCGGCCTCGCGTAGCGCCATTTCCCAGGATGGAGTGACTGCTCAGCCAGCCGTTCAGAAACCGGGTTTTTCTCGTGCGAGTATGGTTCTCGTCTGTACAACGGCCTTTCATCGCGCCATGTTCCTGGTCTGCGAGACAAAAACCGGGTTTCTCTCGCACCAACCTGAGTGGTTACTCATTCCCATACCCGCCGGTCGACCAGCGGCGCGGCATCGGCCGGCACGGCCGCATCATCGACGAGCGCGACGTCCACGCACCTTGAGCGCAGTTCGCAGCGCGCAGCCACCGTTTCCTGCCACGCGGGACCAACGGCTGCCCCCGGCCGGAGTACGGCGTACAGGGTGATGTCATCGTGGTGTTCGGCCCGCGTCACGACCAGCTGCCAGCGGGCCAACTCCGCGAAATCGTGCAGCGCGACCGCAGCCTGCCGTGGATGCACGAACATGCCGCGTACCTTGACCGCCTGCCCGACCCGGCCCACGATGCCGGTGATCCGCCGTGTGGTGCGGCCGCACGGGCACGGCTCATCGGTGTAGATGGCCAGATCACCGGTACCGAAGCGCAGCAGCGGGTAGGTCTCCTCCAGGAGCGTCACCACCACTTCACCCGGCTCGCCCGGCGCCACACCCTGCCCGGTGTTGATGTCCACGAACTCGACGACCACATCGAGCGGGACGTGCATGCCGTCGGCCCGCTCGCACTCGTACCCCAGGTTGCCCGCATCGGCCGTGCCGTAACCCTGGCGCGCNNTGACGCCATAATCGGCCAGCGCCTGGCGCAGCGATGGCGGAAAGGGTTCGGCCGCCACGAAAGCCTTGTTCAGCGCCAACCGGCGCGGTCCAGCCTCTTCCGCTTTATGTAAAATTGCCAGCAGGTAGCTGGGCAGGCCAACGTACGCCGTCACCGGGAAATCGCGCAGGAATGTCACCTGCACCTCGGTATTTCCCGGACCGGCCGGCACGATGCCGCAGCCCAGAACACGCAGCGCGCTATCGAACATGAAGCCGAGGGGCGTTAGCTGATACGCTACCGTGTTGAGCACGATGTCCCCATCGCGCAGGCCGGCGGCCCACAGGGCCTGTGCCCAGCGCCAGTAGTCGGGTTTGTCGCCTTCGGGATCGTACAGCGGCCCCGGTGAGCGGAAGAGGCGCCGCATACGCGTCAGCGGTACGCCGGCAAATCCGCCAAACGGCGGATCTTTGGCCTGCAGGTCGATCAAGTCGTCTTTACGTGTGATCGGCACCGCGGCGAGGTCGGCCACACCCTGCACATCCGCCGGCGCTACGCCGGCCGNCGCGAGCAGGCGGCGTACGGCCGGCGCGTGGGCGTAGGCGTGCAGCAGGGTCGATCGCAGCCGTTCGGACACGAACCGAGCCTGCGCGGCCGGCGTCAGGCACTCCAGGTTGGTATTGTAACAGGTCATGAGTTCACCATCGATGGCTGAACGGCCGCAAACGCGGCGATCGGTGCGCAGCCGGCGCCGGCCGCGCATGGGTTAGAGTCTATCCGAATAACCGTCACGGGTCAATACTGTGGCGCGTTTTCCGGGTTATTCGGATAGGCTCTTAACTCAACCAGCGCTTGCGGCGCTTGTAGTGTTTGACTTCGCGGTAGCTCTTACGCTGGCCAACGTCAGACAGACCGAGGTAGAACTCGCGCACGTCGGCGTTGTCCTGCAGGGTGGCCGGTGAGCCTTCGAGCACGATACGCCCGTTCTCCATGATATAGGCATGGTCAGCCACACCCAGGGCCAGGCGGGCGTTCTGCTCCACGAGCAGAATCGTCGTACGCTGCTCGCGATTGATGCGCTGGATGATCGCAAAGATCTCCTCCACCAGCAGCGGCGCCAGGCCCAGGCTCGGTTCGTCCAGTAGCATGAGCCGCGGGCGTGCCATCAGCGCGACCGATGGCCAGCATCTGCTGTTCGCCGCCCGACAGGTAGCCGGAGGTCTTGAGCCGACGCTCGCGCAGGCGCGGAAGTACGCATACACCGCTTCGATGTCAGGCGCGACCTGGCGCCGGTCGCGCCGCGTGTACGCCGGCGACCAGGTTTTCTTCGACGGTCAGGTGTGGAAACACCCGTCGCCCCTCCATCACCTGGAAGATGCCGCGGCGCACGATGTCGGCCGCGTCGCGGGTATCGATACGCTCACCCAGAAACTCGATGCTGCCATCGGTGACCGCGCCATCCTCGGGCTTGAGCAGGCCGGAGACCGCCTTGAGCGTGGTCGTCTTGCCCGCACCGTTGGAGCCGAGCAGGGCGACGATCTGGCCTTCCGCGACCTGCATCGACATCCCTTTGAGCACGAGGATAACGTCGTTGTAGATGACTTCGATGTTGTTGAGGGTTAGCATATACCTGCCTGCTGTGATTGGGTGGCCGGCGGGCCAGAAAATACGGTCTTGTTGGGTGAGTTGTCACAGCAGGAGCTGTGACCTACGGTTATGGCGCCGCCACACGATCGGGGGTGGCGGCGCCGATGGGCCAGAGAATACGGTCTTATTGGGTGAGTTGTCACAGCAGGAGCTGTGACCTACGGTTATTTCGCTTCGATGAAGTCGCTGATCGGTGCCCAGACGCCGTTTTTGACCTGGTAGAGGCGCAGCGCTTTGCTGCCGGCGTGGTCGGTGGCGGTGAAGGAGAGCGGTGCGGTGATATCCCCGGTGCTGAAGTTGCTGAGCGACTCCAGCGCGGTGCGGATATTTTCACCGTTGATCTCCTTGCCCGCGTCAGCCAGGCGCTTGATTCCCTCGGCCATGACCGCCATCGTAATCCAACCCTGGACGTAATGCAGCCCCTTGGCCTCCAGGTNTGACCCCTTGCTCTGGGCGTAGTCCTGAATGTCCTTGAGGCCGGCAACGCCGGTGTTGGGCGGAGCAAACGGAATCGTGCCCACGACCCCTTCGGCCGCGTCACCCGCCAGTTTGACCAGGTTCTCGTCAGCGCACCAGTTCAGGCAGATGACCTGCGCCGGAATACCCAGGGTCTTGGCATTTTTGACGGCCAGTGCACCCGGGCCGGAGGTGTTCTGGATGATGATGTAGTCGGCCGCAAAGTCCTTGACCTGTGTCAGTTCGGCGGTCAGATCGGTGGCCCCNNGCGGCATGGCAACTTCGTGCACCGCGATGCCGTTGGCCTCGGCAAACGCATGGCCATCGGCCAGGGGTGATTTCCCAAAGGGGCTGTCGTTGTAGAGGAACGCCACCTTCGGCGCACCGCTCTTCCCCTTGGCCGCCCAATCCTGCAGCGCCCAGCGCAGCCCAATCACCATCTGATCCGAATAGGTGGTACCAATCAGGAAATTGTACGGTGCGTCGGCGATTGCCGCCAGGTTGGCCGAGTACGAAGCGGACATGAAAGGAATCTTGTCGGTCGCGATTTTGGTGCGCAGCGCTTCGGTATCACCGGTTCCCCATCCCTGGATCGCCACGACCTTGTCCTGGGTCACATACTGTGAGTAGAGCTGCTCGGCGTTGGGTACCTTGTAGGCGTAGTCATTGGAAATCAGGTCGATCTTGTGACCGGCCACACCACCCCGGCTGTTGATCCAATCGACGTACGCGCACCCTCCGCNGTAGGGCACGCCTACGTCGGCCGTTGCACCGGTTAGATCGAAGATGCCGCCGATCTTAACCGGGGCCTGACCCTCCGTAGTTGACGTCCCGGCGTTGCCGCCTCCACAGGCGCTCAGCAGCAGGCTTAGGGTCAACAAGACCCCAAGCAGCGTCCACCAACGGCTATGCAGTCTGTCCATGGTTCTCCTCCTTAATGTGTACGTGACTTTGCCCCGTGCACGGTACGGGGTCATTGCCCTACGCACGTTCTGCATGATCTGCGCCTCTTTGCGCTTCACCGTTACGCCCAACCTGTATTCGACAGCCCGCAGGTTGGGGTATCGCACACAGGCTCAGAGCCTATCCGAACAACCGTTACGGGGCAACACTGTGGCGCGTTTTCCGGGTTATCCGGATAGGCTCTTAATAGCTGAACGGCCATAACCTGAAATAGTCCTTCACGTTACGCCACACTTTCGCCAGCCCTTCGAGCCGAANAATCAGAAACAGGATGATTACCAGACCGAAGAAGGCCTGTTGGACGAACGGAATCAGCTGCCCAATGGCCGGCGCCACCGTGCCCAGTCCACGCCCCAGGTTCGTAATCACGGCCGGCAGCAGGGTCATGAACGCCGCGCCATAGATCGNGCNCGACACCGAACCCAGGCCGCCGATGATGATCATGGCCAGGAACAGAATCGAGGTCTCGATCGTGAAGCGCTCCCAAGAGATGATCGTGGTGTAGTTCGCGGTCAGCGCACCTGAAAGTCCCACAANAAACGACGACACGGCAAAGGCCAGCATCTTGAACTGGAAGACGTTGACCCNCATGACCCCAGCCGCGATGTCCTGATCCCGAATCGCCACGAAGGCTCGTCCGACCCGTGCCCGGAAGAGGTTGACGGCAAACAGGGCCGTGAATCCTGCCATGATCACCGACACCCAGTAGAAACGAAACTGGCTGTCGAGCGCAATTCCGAAGAGCGTCGGCGTCGGGATCACCAACGCCTCGACGCCGCCCGTGACCGCGTCCCAGTGCGTGATCACCCACTCGATGATCTGCTGCGCCGCCAGGGTGGCAATCGCCAGGTAAAGCCCCTTCAGGCGCAGAGAGGGAATCCCGAACACCGCGCCCACCGCCGCCGTCACGAGCGAGGCGATCGGCAGCGTCAACCAAAACGGCAGCCCCAGACGGAGTGCCAACAGCCCGGCCGTGTAGGCGCCGACCGCCATAAAAGCCCCCTGCCCCAGGGAGATCTGCCCGGTGAACCCCGTCAGGATGTTCAGCCCAATCGCGCNCACGGCCGCAATCGCAATCTGGTTGGCCAACGTGAGGTAATAATCGTCGGNCAAAAACGGAAATACCACCAGAAACGCCAACAACACGGCCAGCCGCACCTTTTGCGCTGGCGTACGCCGCAGCCCCGTATCCTGCTGGTACGTCGTATGAAATACGCCTGATTCCATCCCCTCACCTCAGCATTCTAGCCAGACCGCCGCCAAACCGGCCACCGTACCCACCCCACAACCTACCTCGACCGTACTACCCTTCGCACCCATGCGCCCAATTTGCGGCCCCCATCACACCCGCTCGATACGTTCCTCACCGAAGAGCCCGTACGGGCGCACCATCAGGATCAGCACCAGGACGATGAAGGGGATCACCTGGCTCAGGCCAGCCCCCAGGTAACCCGCGGTGTAGGCCTCCAGCAGCCCGATGATCACGCCGCCGACGATCGCGCCGGGAATGCTATCCAAACCGCCGAGGATAACGACCGGGAACACACGCAGCCCAATCCCGGCCANCGGCCGGCTGACACCCACGATGTTGGCGACCAGGATGCCGGCAATCGCTGCGGTGGCGCCGGCAATCGACCAGGCCAGGGCAAAGATGCGCTTGACGCTGATGCCCATGCTGAGCGCGGCCTGCTGATCGTCGGCCACCGCGCGCATTGCGATGCCGTCGCTGGAGCGGCGGAAGAAGAGGGTGAACGCAATCAGGAGTAACGTCGCCACTCCAATCGCCACGAGGCGGTCGCTGGGCACGACCGCGCCCAGAATGGTCACATCCTCGGTGGGGATGAACGCGGGGAAACTGTGCGGGGNCGGTCCCCAAATGGCAAACACCACCGCACGCATGACGCTGGCCAGCCCAATCGTCACCATGATCACCGAGATGATCGGCTCACCGATCAGTGGGCGCAGGATGAAGCGCTCGATGAGAACCCCCAAGAGTACGGCCCNCAGCAGCGTCAGCAACACGCCAACCGTCCAGGGCAGGCCGACATCGGCGATCAAGCCGTACGCCAGGTACGNCCNCACCAGCAGGAATTCGCCCTGCGCGAAGTTGATGACATCGCTCGATTTGTAGATCAGGACAAAACCCAGCGCCACCAGGGCGTAAATCGCCCCGGTCGTCAGGCCAGTCAAGGTGAGTTGAACGAACTTGTCCATAGGCGGGCCTTCTCCGTCGAACGGTGATGGGTGATGGTCGTGCGCTGGACCACCGGCCAGCGCGAGCTGAACAGCGCCGCTACGCCAGGGTAGCCCGGCCGGGTTGGACAACGTTGGCGAGTGATTCGATGTGCAGGCGCGTCCGCAGGGTAGCGGTACGCCCGTCCTGGTAGGTGATCGTGGTTTCGACGTCCAGGTGGTCGTCCGGGCTGTAGAGTGCGGCGACGATATCGGCGTAACGCTGGGCCACGAACGTTCGCCGCACCTTGCGTGTGCGTGTCAGCTCGGCATCGTCGGCGTCGAGNNCCTTGTGTAGCAGCAGGAAACGCTGGATACGCGCTGAGGCCGGCAGGTCCGCGTTCGAATGTTCGACGTGGGCACGAATCAGACGGTAGACCTCCGGCTTCTGCGCCAGGTCGGTGTAAGTGGTATACGCGATCTGCTGGCGCTCGGCCCATTTGCCGACGTTGGCAAAATCGATGTTGATCATCGCGCTGATGTAGGGCTGGTCGCCGCCAAACACCACCGCCTCTTTAATGTACTGGCTGAACTTGAGCTTGTTCTCGACGAACTGCGGGCTGAACTTCGTGCCATCGTGCAGGGTCATCACATCTTTGGCCCGGTCGATCACCACCAGGTGCCCATCGTCGTCGAAATAGCCGGCGTCACCGGTGTACAGCCAGCCATCGCGGAAGGCCTCGGCGGTCGCCTCCGGGTTCTTGTAGTAGCCGTTGGCCACGGCCGGGCTGCGGGCGATGATTTCGCCGCTGTCGAGGATACGCACGTCGGTCTCGGGGATCGGCAGGCCAACCGTCTGGAACTTGATATCCCCGTCGCGGTGAACGACCGCAATGCCGTTGATTTCAGTTTGACCGTAGATTTGTTTGAGGTTGACGCCCAGGGCGTGGTAGAAGCGGAAGACGTNCGGCCNCAGCGCCGCGCCGCCGGTGTAACAGCGCCGTGTGCGCCGCAGGCCGAGTTTGTCCTTGAGCATCTGAAAGACGAGCAGGTCGGCCAGGCGGTAGCGCACGCGCAGGCCCAACGTCGGCGTCGCCTTACGGAAACGCACATCGGCCATCGCATAGCCCGCACGCAGGGCNNAATCGTACACACGGCGTTTGAGCCGACTGCTGTCCTCGATCTTGACCTGCACCTGGCTCAGCAGGTTCTCCCAGATGCGTGGCGGTGAGAACATGACCCGCGGGCCAATCTCGCGGATATTCTCCTGCACCGTTTCCGGTTCTTCCGGGAAGTTGATCGTGAACCCGACCGCCAGCCCGCAACTCATCGCCATCATCTGCTCGCCGATCCAGGCCAACGGCAGGAAGCTGACGAACTCGTCATCGGCGGTCAGTGGATCGACCGACATCAGGTTCTGCCCCATCTTGACCATGCTGCGGTGCGTCAGCATCGCCAGTTTGGGTTGGCTGGTCGTACCCGAGGTGGTGCAGAGGATTGCGATGTCCTCACCGTTGCCCTCGGCCACGCCGGTTTCNNAGAACGCGTCGGGGTGTTCGGCGCCGCAGGCGACGCCCAGTTTTTCGACCGCCTCAAAATCGAGCAAAAACGGTTCGTTGTAACGCCGCAGGCCGCGCGGGTCGTAGTAGACGACGTACTTCACCTGACCCTGCAAACGATCCCACATGTCCAGGATCTTATCGACCTGCTCCTGATCTTCGACGACGATGAACCGCACGTCGGCGTGCAGGATGATGTAGGCCACTTCGTCGACGATTGCGTCCTGGTAGATGCCTACGCTGCGTCCACCGGCGGCCTGGGCGGCGAGTTCGGCGTACAGCCATTCCGGGCGATTGTCGCCGATGATGGCAATCGTGTCGCCAGGCTGGAAACCGAGGCTGCGCAAGCCCAAGCTGAAATGGCGCACGTGTTCGGCATAGGCGCGCCACGTCGTGGCCTGCCAGATGCCAAACTCCTTCTCACGCAGCGCGACCTTACGATCGCCGTACTGCGCGGCCCGTTCGAGGAGGAGCTGTGGAAACGTTTCAGCCATTATGATTCACACCACAAAAACACAAAGGGCAGAAAATTTCGGTTTTGTACGTCACTTACTGATTGGGAGGTGCAGTTTACTGCTGTGTTCTTCACCGAGGTAGGCCCGCACCACCTCGGGGTTGCGTTTGACTTCATCGGGCGTACCGGCGGCCAGTTTGACGCCAAACTCCAGGACGGCCACACGGTCGCTGATGTCCATGACCACCCCCATATCGTGTTCGATCAGAATCATGGTGACGGCGCGTTCCTCGTTGATGTCGAGGATGAAGCGCGCCATGTCTTCTTTCTCTTCCACGTTCATGCCAGCCATCGGCTCATCGAGCAGCAGCAGGGTTGGCTCCAACGCCAGGGCGCGCCCCAACTCAACCCGCTTCTGCAAGCCGTAGGAGAGGGTGCCGACCGGCTTCTTGCGCACGTGCTCGATTTCCAGGAAATCGATGATATCCTCCACCACCTGGCGGTGACGGATCTCCTCTTTCTGCGCCAGCTTCCAGAACAGCCCGCACGCCAACACGCCGCTTTTCATGCGCACGTGCCGGCCCAACATCAGGTTGTCGAGTACGGTCATGTGGCGGAAGAGTTCGATATTCTGAAACGTGCGGGCAATGCCGAGGCGTGCAATGTCGAAGGGGCGCATACGCGTCGTCTCGTGTGGCGTGCCGCTGCCATCGTTGAAGACGATGCGGCCCCNCTGCGGGTGGTACAGTCCGCTGATACAGTTCAGCAGCGAGGTCTTGCCGGCGCCGTTGGGGCCGATGACCGCCATGATTTCACCCTGACGCACGTCAAGGCTGACCTTGGAGATCGCGGTGACGCCGCCAAAGCTCAAACTGACTTCTTCCACATTCAGGACAGACCAACGATGGTTGTCGGCGAGGTTAGCAGGCAAAATGGCCACGGAAAGTTCCCTTCCGGCCAGGTGGCCCACGGACATCATCTCAATGTTGAGAAAGGTTGTGTTGCTGAGGAATGTACGGCTCATTGTAACCATTTTGCGGAGTCTGGCAAATCGAGGTGTAGTGGAATGGCTTTGCTGCTTCGCGTCCTGCCTTTGGTCGAATGCCTGCCGGCTGGTATAATGGCCCAACGACAATCCCGCGCCGGTAGAACGTGTGGGTCGCCATCGATCGAACGCCATCGATGGTTCTGACCGACCCGCCAGTGGGTCTGGCCCGAACTTTCACGCGGCCCGGGCATCTGGCGCCGGCGCGGCTGGAGCATAGCATGATTCGAGTTCTCTTCGTTTGTTTGGGCAACATCTGCCGCTCACCGATGGCCGAGGGCGTCTTTGCTCACCTGGTGAACCAGGCTGATCTTGCCACCACAATCGACGTCGATTCCGCCGGTACCAGTTCGTGGCACGTCGGTGAGCCGCCCCATCCGGGTACGCAGCGCGTCTTGCAGCAGCACGGCATTGCGCTGTCCAGCACGGCGCGCCAGGTCGATCAAACCGACCTGCAAACGGCCGATTATATCGTAGCGATGGACCGTGAAAACGTGCGCGACTTGCAGCGCCTTGATCGGCACGGGCGCCTGAACGGCAAGCTGCACCTGCTGCTCGACTTTGCGCCGGCGGGTGGGCCGCGTGACGTGCCTGATCCGTACTACGACAACAATTTCGACGCAGTGTATCGCCTGGTCGATGGCGCATCCCGCGGTTTGCTGGCCCACATCCGCCGCGAACGCGGACTGTAGACACACGGGCGGCGCCGGGTATGATCCTATCACCCTCTCTGACGGCGACGCTCAGTGACCGTTTGGGCGAACCACCCCAGGCGGTGCGGGCAGTCGGCGGCGGTGACATCAGTTGTGTGGCCCGCTTCACTGCCGGCGGCCAGACCTACCTGGTGAAGTGGCAGTCACGACCNGCCCCAACCCCGCCGGGCTGGCCAACGGTGTTCGCCGCCGAGGCGGCCGGCCTGCAACGACTGGCCGCGGCCGGCGCCCTGCGGGTCCCCGCGGTGGTGGATTTCGGCGATGCGGATGGCGAGCGNCCCGCGTTCCTGCTGCTGGAATGGCTGGAGCCGGCGCAGCCGGCCGATCANGCCCACGCCGGGCGGCGGCTGGGTCAGTTGCTGGCCGGCCAGCACCGGGTAAGCGCNGCGGCGTACGGCCTGGACCAGCACAACTACTGCGGCGCCACNCCCCAGGACAACACCTGGACCGCGGACTGGATCGAGTTCTACGGTCAGCGCCGCCTGGGCTTTCAGCTGGCGTTGGCTGCACGCCGGGGTCGCATGCCCACCTTGCGCGCCCGCCGCCTGGAGCGGGTCATCGCACGCCTGTCCGAGTGGATCGGCCCGGGCGTCACTCAGCCCTCCCTATTGCACGGCGACCTGTGGGCTGGCAACTGGCTGATCNNACCGGCGACAACGCCCGCGCTGATCGACCCGGCCGCCTATTTCGGCGACCGCGAAGCCGAACTGGCGATGTGTCGGCTCTTCGGCGGCTTCCCGCACGCGTTCTACCAGGCGTACGACGACGCCTGGCCGCCGACGCCGGGGCGCGACGACCGAATTGCGCTGTATCAGCTGTACCACCTGCTCAATCACCTGAACCTGTTTGGTGAGGGCTACGGCGCGCAGGTCGATGCCGTACTGCAGCGTTATGCCTGAGGGAGACACGACCGCATGACCAAGCAACTTCGACTGGGTATCATCACCGACGGCGCGTTCAATGCCGCGTTGACCNNGCGCCTCGACGCCGGCGTCTCTACGGAGGATCTCAACATCGGCAGCTTCGTGATCGTCGAAGGGTCGGGTTACCTCTTCTTCTGTACGATCAGCGATTTGCAGCTGCGCGTCACCGANCCCCGCCTGCTGGCGGCGCCGCCCAGCGAGGCTTCGCCCCTGATTCGCGAGGCCCTCACTGGCACCACGACCTATGCCGTCGTGCAGGTCAAGCCGATGTTGATGATTGCACGGCCGTCCGACGACCCGTTAGCCTTCATCGATCCCACCGTGCGCCCCGAGCCGGTGCGCACGATCCCGATGCACTTCGCCCAACTACGCCACGCCGACGAGGGCGATTTCGAGCTGGTGTTTGGCCAGGAGGGCGGCAAGAACTTCGCCATGGGCACACCGCTGGTCGGCGCCGACATCCCGATCAGTCTCGATCTGGAGCGCCTGATGGAGCGTTCCAACGGGGTGTTTGGCCAGTCGGGCACCGGCAAATCGTTCCTGGTGCGCCTCCTGTTGAGCGGCGTCATCCAGCGTAAGGTGGGCGTGAACCTGATCTTCGACATGCACGACGAGTACGCCTTTGGCAAAGAGTCCGAGGACAAGGTGTGGGTCAAGGGGTTGAAGGAGCTGTTCGGCAGCCGGGTGCAGGTGTGGTCATTGGACGAAGCGGCCAGCCGGCGGCCGGGGCGCCGCGCCGATGCCGTGCTCAAGATCGGCCTCAACCAGATCGAAGCGGACGATGTGCTGCTGTTGGCCGACGAAACCGACCTGGGCAGCACGGCCGAGACGACGGTTGCGTTGCTCGAGNNCGCGTTTCGCCAGGATTGGCTGNNACGCGTGCTGGCTATGGAACCGGCAGAGTTGGAGGTGTGGAGCAAAGAGGCCAACGCCAGTTTCATGGCGGTGAGCGCGTTCCAGCGCAAGCTGCGGCGCATCGAGCAGCGCCCGTACATCGTGCCGCGGGCCGGGTTGGATGCGATCGACGAGATCGTGGCCCTGCTCGACCGTGGCGTGCACGTCATCCTGCATTTCGGCAGCCGCTCGGCCGCGATCGACCACATGCTCGTAGCCAACATCGTCACCCGCCGCGTGCGTGAGCTGTATGTGCAGAAGGTGGAGAAGTACGAAGAGACGCGGCAGGCGGGTGACCAGCCGCGCCCGCTGATCACCCTGGAAGAGGCGCATAAGTTCCTCAACCCACAGGTCGCGCGGCAGACGATCTTCGGCACGATTNNGCGTGAGTTGCGCAAGTACCGCGTCACCCTGATGGTCGTCGACCAGCGCCCCAGCGGGATCGACAGCGAGGTCCTGTCACAGCTGGGCACGCGCGTCACCGGCAAGCTGGCCGAGGAGCGCGACATCGAGGCGGTGCTGACCGGCGTTGCCAACCGCAGCGCCGTCAAGGCGATGTTGGACAGTCTGGACACCAAACAGCAGATTCTGATGCTGGGCCACGCCGTACCGATGCCGATTGTGCTGCGCACCCGACGCTACGACGAAGCCTTCTACCAGGCCGTTACCCACGACAAAGCGACTGGCATAACGACCAGCCCGCGCGGCCTCGGCCAGGACATCGCCGATCTGTTTGGCGACTGACGCATCGCCCACCCTTCCGCAGTCTCACCGGCTGCGGAAGCTCTGTTCCCCGCGCGAAATTTCCCCGCCGAAATTCGTTAACTCCCACAACAGCACCTGCGCAGGCGCACCCATCGATCAAGCGGCGTGCCCACGCGGCACCCCGGTGGTGCGGTTGGGGTTTACGACCGCACCAGACACAACCAGCAAGGAGTGAGACATGGCAAGTTGGAATCGAGTTCAGCTCATGGGGCGGCTGGGACGGGATCCCGAGGTACGTTACACCCCGAAAGGCACGCCTATCACCAAGTTCAACCTCGCAGTCGACCGCTACTGGAAGGGGCAAGACGGCGAACGCAACGAGGCGACCGACTGGTTCACCATCGAAGCCTGGGGCCGGCTCGGCGAGATCTGCCAGGAGTACCTGCACAAGGGCAGCCTGGTCTTCGTCGAGGGGGAACTGCGTATCGATCAGTGGGANGAACGACAAGGGGAGCGGCAGAGCCGGCCAAAGATTCAGCTGCGCGGCATGCAGATGCTGGACGGCCGACGCGGCAACGGCGAGCCGCCGGTGTTGGAGATCGAGGAAGAGGAAGAGGCGGTATTGGCGTAGAGCTGTGGGCGGCGTCACTGTGACCAGGGGCGCCGCCCACGTGCGCGCGCGGGTGTGTGTCTCGGCGCGCCGGCCGGCGAATTGTCGTTGGCAGTTGCGAAGGCCGGCCATCCCAGCACCCGAACGTCAACCCTCACCATTTGCCGCGCGCAGTCTTGGCCTCTCTGAGCCCAGCGGACCGTGGTCATACGGATCAGCGCCGTCGGTACGGGAGGCGGTGGGGTCGATGCCCGTGACGTCTGCGTTCCGGGCGGTGGGAGGCCGGGTGTTGGGCGTAATCCGTCCACAGTGGCCCGTGGTCAGGCGAGAATCTTCCGGCACATCGTCTGCTGTATGAAAGCCTGGCGGGTGACGGGGTCGGCAATGGGCTGGGCCTGAGCCTGGATCAGCGCACGGGCGCTTGAGCAGCATGTCGGCGCGGGCGTCGCCCAACTCGGTCAGGCTTTGGATGATCAGCCCATAGAGCGGTAGGGCAAAACCGTGCCCATCAAATGCGTGCTGCTCGATTTGCCGCCAGATACCCTCCAGAAGGTCGCGCGCCGGCTGCTGGCCCTGGTGGAGGCAGGTGTTGGCCAACCCCGCCTGCGCTTCGATCAACTTGAGCGGATTGCCCACACCCTGGCTGATCGTCTGGCCGCTGCTGAACGCCGCGTGAGCACAGGCGTAATCACCCAAAGCCAGACAGCAGTATCCGCTGGTGATGGTGATATCCAGCCCAACCCCTGTAGGACCCAATTCCTGGATCAGTTTGACGCTTTCCTGGCTGGCCTCGTACGCTTCAGCCAGGTCGTCCTGCGCCAAGTGGAGAAGCGCGGCGTGCATCAGGGCTTCGGCCATGACATTCTTTTCGCCGCTCTCCCGGCACAGGTCGAACGTCTGCTGCAGGTAATCACGACTGACTTCAGATTTGCCGAGACAGCGGTAGAGCTGCGCCAGGCCCAGCAGGGTATCGGTTGTGTTCTGGCGGTTGCGAATCTGGTTTGCCAGCCTCAACGCCTGCTGTAGACGGACTTCAGCCTGGGTATACTGCCCCAACCCGCAGTAACAGAGTCCCAGGTTGAGGAAGATGGAGATCTGGAAGTACTGTTGGTTGAACTGGCGCGACACGGCGAGCACTTCCAGAAACAGCCGCAGCGCCGGCTCAAGCTGCCGCAGGGCGGCCACCGTGGCCAGGTTGTTGAGCACCTGTACGCGATTGCTCCAGATATCGGCCTGCTTCTGGATGTGCAGGGCCTGCCGGTAATGGTGCTCGGCCTCTTGCAGTGCGCCCTGTGCGAAGTAGATGTTGCCCAAGGTGCTTACCGCCTGGGTCTCTATCCAGGGTCGTTCGGCCGCCAGAGGCGGCCGGCGTTCCANGGACATCGCGCGGCGTGATAGTCCCCCAAGCGCCACAGCGCACGGCCGGCCCAGGTGGCCGCCCGCGATCAGGTCAGGGTCAGCGATCGTATTCCCGATTTCGATCACCCGGCGCGCAATGGCGGTGCAGCGTTCGTACTGGGCGCTCCACACGTAGCTGCGCGCCAGTTCCAGCCACAGCTGGCCAATGGTCTGTTGCCACTGCGCGGAATCGTTGGGGTNGTTGTCGCCCGGGTGTGATGCGCGGTTGGCAGCGAGCAGGTTGTCCAACGCGGCCTGGATGAGCGTCTCGCCGAACCAGGTCATGCCGCTGTTGCGCAGGTAATGGCTCAACCCTGCCAGAGTACCGGCCAGGCCTGGCACATCGTGCTCGTCCACGGCCCACATCCAGGCCTGTTGGATATTTTCCCATTCCTGTCCGATCTCCGCGCTGGCCTGTACCAGGTCTTGACGGATGAGGCGATCGGAACGCTGGCGCACGAAACCCAGGTAATAGTCGCGGTGCCGACGGCGGATGGGCGCCGGCACCGCCAATTTTTCTTCGGCAAACTGACGCAGCAGTTCGTGCAGGCTGTAGCGGCCCCGCTGAANGCGGACCAGGGAGTGGTCGATCAGCGTATACACCTGTTCGCTGGCCGCGCCGGTAATCGTCTGCGCGGCCTCCAGAGTGAAGCTGCCCCGAAACACCGACAGTGCACTGAGCACGTACTGTTNCGTTCTCCCCAGCAGCGACCACGACCAATCGAAGACGGCGTGCATACTGCGGTGACGCGGCGCCAGGTCGCGCCATTGGGCCTTGAGCAGGTCGAGGTTCGTGGTCAAGGCCAGCAAAAGCTGCTGACAGTCCAGCTCGCGCAGGTGTACGGCGACCAGTTCCAGGCCGAGCGGCATACCATCCAAAATACGGCAGATTTCGACTACCGCCGGCAGGTTGGTGTCGTCGAACGTGCAGGCGGGGCTGGCGCGCCNGCCGCGTGCCATGAAGAGCGNCACACTGCTGTAGGCGTAGGCGCTGTCGTCCGCCGTTTGTGGCGTCGGCAAACCGTCGAGTGCAATCAGCGTCTCCATGTGCAGGTTGAGTGGCCGGCGCGAAGTCACCAGCAGTTTGAGGTGAGGGATGTGTTTGACCAGGGCGAGAACAAAATCAACGCCGTCTTTATCGCCGGTGATCAGCTGTTCGAAATTGTCCAGGATCAGCAACACCTTGCGGGGCTTGAGCTGCTCAAACAGCTGCGTGTGGGGCGGGGCCTGCGGCAGCAGGTCGAGCCCAAGGGCCTGGGCAACCGCGCTGGCCATCGCCTGCTGGAGGTTTTGATCGCCGGCATGCAGGCCATCCAGAGGGATGAACCACACCCCATCCTGGAAGGCCGGGGTATGCAGCACGTGACGGACGCCGTCGAGCGCCAGGCGGGTCTTGCCCACACCGCCGGCGCCAACCAGTGTGACCAGCGGCCGGGTATCGTCCAGCAGGAGGCTGACCAGGCGGTCACGTTCGTTCTCCCGGCCGAAGAAGGNGGTAAAAACGGCAGGCAGGTTGTTGGGTGCGCCGGTCGGTGCGTGGGGTGCGGCAGCTGACGCGGCTGTGGCAGTGACTGGGCTGCCGCGTACGAGCTGCTCGAACAAGGCGGTCGTCTCCGCTTCAGGTTCGGCGCCCAGTTCGGTTCTCAACTCGTGCAGACACTGCTGGTACTGCTGCCAGACGAGTTGCCGCTGGCCNNGCGTTGCGAAAACGCGCATCAACTGGCGGTGCGCGTTTTCATACCCGGGCAGCAGGCTGAGCTGGCGGCGTGCATAACGTTCGGCCAGTTCACCCTGTTGGCTGGCCAGCGCGTACTCGGCCAGCAGGCCAAGAAAGTTGAGCGTTTGCTGTTCGTAGCGGTTTTGGGTGAGCGTCAGCCAATGTTCAGAAGGAGGGCTATCGTTCAGGTTGATCCCGGACAGAAACCGACCGCGGTATAGTGCTACGGCCTGCTGCATCCAGGCATGGGTCAACCCATGACTGGCCCGGTCTTGCGTCACATACACCTGGCAGTTGGCGGCCAGATCATCGAACTCGGCCACGTCGACCCAGAGTCGCAGCGGGTCTGGGTCGAGCTGCGCCGTCGTGCGGGTGACGTGCAGCAGGTCCTCGGCCCGGCNCTGGCTGAGGCTCTGACGCAGGCGGGCCAGGGCCATGCGCAGGCNTGTGCTGGGCGTGCCTGNCGAGGCATAGCCCCAGAACAGTTCAAGCAGCTTTTCCCGCGACTGCGCCTGCCCGCGCTCGACCACCAGGTAGGCCAACAGGGCGCGCACTTTGTTGTCGCGGAAATGGACCTCCTGGCCGACCTCGTCGATTGCCGAGACGATACCGAACAGTTGTAATTTCAACATCACGATTGGCTCGTATTCGATTCGCGTTAGGGTTCGTCCAGAGACAACTTCCCGTTCTCAACCGGCCTTTTGCCAGCATGTTCACGACAGAATAAAAGAAATAACTTCCCGCTTGCACCGGGTTTTTCCAGTGTTATTCCGGCCAAACACGGGAACTTATACTTTTGCGAACCCTGAGTCATGCGCACTTCAGTGCGCCGCCATGCGCCAAAGCGGCCACTACGCGCCGATGGGTCGGCCCGCGTCCACCCATTGGACCCGAGCCTGGGTGACGATCAGGTGACTGGGTGATGCGGTCTACATGTTATCATGCCAACCGCGCTATTTGCAAAAACAGCCCTGACTTGGGGTTCGTAAAGACACAACTTCCTGCTGCCATCGGGCCTTTTCTGGCCTCTTCAGGGCAGCACACGGGAATCTGTATTACTGGAGACGGCCGACCTGCCGGCCAGCGTCATCGAAGCCAGTGTGGCTGAAATCCACCCGCGGCCGCATGCACGCAAAGCCTGGGCCAGCCGCGTCGTGGCCCTGATGGCTGACCGCGGCGGTTTGTTGATCGAAACCGAAATGGGACATTTCACCTTCCCGCACCGCTCGTTCCAGGAGTACCTGGAGGCGTGTGGCCTGCTCGAACAAGAGAACCATCAGGTTCTGACTTGCGAACGCGCCGACAGCGAGGCCTGGGCGGAAGTGGTGCTGCTGGCCTGCGGTGAGCCAACCGTGCCAAACGACTTGGCGACACTCAGGCGCTCATCTTCGAACTGGTCAGTGGCGAGGGCCAAACACTCGAGGACTGGCGCCGGCTGGTGGTGGCCGGCCAGGCGTGGCTCGGATTTGGCCCCACCGCCGACCTGGCGAGTGGCCGCCAGCTCAAAGAAAATCTGCTCGATCGGCTGGTAAGCCTGATGCAGAACCGTGACGTGCCGCCGCGCCTGTGCCTGGATGCCGGCCTGATTGCGGCCGACCTGGGCGAGCGGCCAGCCGACCTGGACGCGTGGGTGCCCACCGACGCCAGGCAAAAACTGGGTTACGACTTCAAGATCGGTCGCTACCCCGTTACCAACGTACAGTTCCGCCGGTTTGTGGAGGCCGGCGGGTACAAGACCGACCAGCCCTGGTGGACGGCGGAGGCCATCGAGGAGATCGAGCGTTGGTGACACGGCTGGCCAGCGGGGCCACGCTACTGGGACAACCCGAGTTTCGACAAGGCCACCCAGCCGGTGGTGGGTGTGAGCTGGTACGAAGCTGCGCCAGTCTTTCCCCGCAATCGACCACGCCATCCTGCGGGCAGATTGCGCGTGATTGTCGATCCTGACGTGTTATGGCTGGTCCACCAGATCCTGGCCAGCGGGCGGCATGCTGTCGGCCGAGTACGAGATGGATTATTCTCCCGGTGACGACCGGTTGGCCGCCCTGCGCCCGCACGCGAGTTCGACAACTCGCCGCAGTTCTGGCTGGGCCGGCAGATGGACTACGATACCCCTAATCCCCAATGCCCCACACAACCGCTCATCGAAATCCGCGCACGCCGCCCTCGTCGAACGATGCGGCAAACAGCAGCACCTGGCCGTCGGCAAACGTCGCATCCTCCACCGTGGCCAGGACCTTACCGTTGACGGTGAACGTGAACAGCCGCCGCGCCTCGACCCGTATCCGGTTGAGGTAACCCAGCTTGAGAATGGCCTCCGACGACGTCCAGGGGATGATCTCCTGCACCTGGCCGCTGGCCACCCGCGTGAAACTGAACAGGCCCTCGGAACTCAAGCCGAAATAGTAGAAGTTGCTGCTGTCGTGCTGGCGCAGGATCAGCCCATAGGCGCCGCCCAGCGGGCCGTCCACCTGGCCGGCGTTCATTTCGAGCACGAAGTTGTCGAACGTCCCCGGTAGCGCTTGCCGCGCCATGCTGTTCGGCTGACGGGCCACCAGGTAATAGCGTCCCTCAACGTAACCCTTCTGCTCGCTCGCGTTCTCCTCCTGCGGCCAGGCCGGATCGGGCACGTCGAAATCCTGGCGCAGCAGCAGCGTCAGCACCGGCGTGGGGTCGGTGTGGCCCCGGAGGTCTCCAGGGCGCGCGTCACCGCGTCCAGCCCAAACAGCATACCCATCAGGAGGCAGACGCACAGGGCCAACCCGCCCATGGCCACAGCCGCCCACACGACGCCGCGCCACCACCCCGTCCGTCGCGCGCTCCTGACGGCCTCTGCTCCGCCCACTCCGGCCGGCGCTTCGCCCACCTCGTCGAACATGCCATACTCGGGGTGCGGCGTGACCTGGGCCGCCCCGGGTGGTGCGGTAGGCCGCGTACACGTCACCCCGTCCGGCGCCCTGCAGGTTGGGGTTACGCCCCAACTCCTTGGCGCCGCTCAACAACTCGGCCTTGACCTCCACCGCCAGCAGGTTGGGGTTGGCCGACAGCAGCAGCGCAGCCGCGCCGCTGCAGTGTGCCGTGGCCATGCTCGTGCCCGAGGCTTCGGTGTAATAATCACCGTGCGTGGCGCCCATGTGTGTACNCGCGGCGCGGGCCGCCGTGATCAGGGTTCCCGGAAAGACCAGGTCGGGTTTGATACGGCCGTCCGCCGTGGGGCGCGCCGAAAACTCGGCCAGGCCGTCGGCATCGGTGCTGGCCCCAACGGTGATCACCTGCCGNNCGCAGCCGGGCGCACCAATCGTCAGCGGCTCCGGACCGTTGTTGCCGGCCGCGACACACACCACGACCCCTGNCTGCACCGCGGCGTCGCAGAAGAGCGACAGGGCATCGCTGCCATCACCGTAGTATTCGCTGCTCAAGGAGAGATTGATGACCTGCGCNNGCTGCCACACCGCCCAATCGATGCCGGCCATCACGTCGCTCGACCAACCGGCGCCATCGTCCCNCAGCACCTTGCCGATCAGCAGCAGCGCGGCCGGCGCCAGACCGGTATAGCGCCCCTGGCTGAAGCTGCCGCTGCCCGCGATGATGCCCGCGACGTGCGTGCCATGGCCGTGCCGGTCGGTCACGACGTCGTCACCGGCAAACACCGCCGTCTCGACGATACGGCCCATCAAATCGGGGTGGGTCAGGTCGATGCCGGTGTCCAACACCGCCACCCGCACCCCGCCNNCGGTGTAGTCAAAATTCCACAGGCGCGGCGCCTGCACCAGCGGCACGGTGTAATCGAGGCAGACGTGCAGCGGCAGATCGTACCAGATACGGTCGATCGCTGGATCATCGAGCAGGGAGAAAATCTGACCGGNGGTGGCCGACACGGCGATCGCCGGCATGAGGCGGTANNCTCGTGACGCCGCGCCACGACGCCCTGGCCGGGCTGCAGCGCCGGCCGCAGGCCGCGTGGCATCGAAACGTACGATGATCGGGAGGACGGCATCCGCGGGCGCCGTTTCCAGCTGTGTTTGCAGTAGTGAATGAAGTTTTCCTCGGTTCATGCCTAACCCAGTGCCAGAACAAGGCGCATGTGCGATATAGCCCTACCCACCACCATCACCCCACCCAACGAACGCCCCATCCCGACATCCGCCACGCGCCGTGAAGTCGCCCCAAACACCCGCCACACCACCCGACCCGCACCACCGACGCCGCCATCCGCCCCTGCCGGCCCCAGGCGTGGGTGGATTGGCGTACAATATGACTGCTCCACCCGTGACCATCACCCCACCCAACGAACGCCCCATCCCGACATCCGCCACGCCCGTGAAGCCGCCCCAAACACCCGCCACACCACCCCACCCGCACCACCGACGCCGCCATCCGCCCCTGCCGGCCCCAGGCGTGGGTGGATTGGCGTGCAATATGACTGCTCCACCCGTGACCATCACCCCACCCAACGAACGCCCCATCCCGACATCCGCCACGCGCCGTGAAGCCGCCCCAAACACCCGCCACACCACCCCACCCGCACCACCGACGCCGCCATCCGCCCCCTGCCGGCCCCAGGCGTGCCCCAGCAGCCGCACGTGAGACAATTCCAGCCTCTACCAACCGCCCCTACAACTCGGACCAGCGCCCCGATTATACCACCCCCACCCATTACCCAATAATCCAAATCTCGCGCAAAGCCCCCATCCCCCATCCCCCATCCCCCAACCCCCATCCCCCATCCCCCATCCCCCATCCCCCATCCCCCACCCCCAACCTTTTGTCCCCCTCCCCCTATGGTATAATCCCCTGTCTTCATCCCGGAACAGCATACCGAATTCATCCGATAATCCCACGGGAGGCCTGACATGATCGAGGTAACCATTGACAGCGTGCGTGAGCCTGATGTCGCAGCACCGCGTGGTCGTCCTCAAAGAAATGGACGGCGAACGTTATCTGCCCATCTGGATTGGGCCGTTCGAGGCCGACGCGATCACGATTCAACTGCAAGGGGTCGAGGTTGCCCGCCCCATGACCCACGATCTGCTCATGCGCTTCATCACCACATTGGGCGCCCAGGTGCAGCGTGTCATCATCAGTGACTTGCAGGACGAAACGTTCTACGCCCTCATTATGATCGATGTGACCGGCGAACTGCTCGAAGTCGATGCACGGCCCAGCGATGCCCTCGCGCTCGCGGTGCGCACGTGTGCCCATCTACGTCGACGAGAACGTCATGGACCGCGCCGGTATTCTGCCCGAACAGGACGTCCGCGAAGAGGGCACGGAACAGGCGGCACGCGCCAGGTCAAAGAAGATGACGATGCCGGGCTTGAGATCTTCCGGGATTTCGTCGAAGGCCGACCTGGAAGGTTTTGCCGAGGCCTGATTCGCGGCGTGGCAACTTCGATGGGTTGAGACTACGCATACATCGACGGCGAGGCACGATGCCTCGCCGTCTGCTGTCCAACAGCCCCGGCAGAAAAACATGATATTTATGCCATGAGCACACTCGACAAAACCATCCCGGCCAGCCTGGAAGCGGAAGAGGCCGCCCTCGGTTCGTTACTCATCGACCCCGACGCAATCATCAAGGTGGCGTCGTTCCTGCGCGCCGAGGATTTTTACAGCGAAAAGAACGGTTGGATCTACCAAACCATTCTCGACCTGCACGAGCGCCGCNNGCCGGCCGATTTTGTGACGGTGTGCGAAGAACTGGCGAGCCGCGGCCAGCTGCACGAAGTCGGCGGTGACGCCTACGTCACCGACCTGATCAACGCCGTCCCCACCGCCATTCACATCGAACACTACGCGCACATCATCGAGCGCAAAGCCACCCTGCGTCGCCTGATCACAGCGGCCGGCCAGATCGCCCAGCTGGCCTACGACGAGGCGNNCGACGTGGATGAGGTGGTCGACCAGGCCGAGCAGGTCGTCTTCGGCGTCTCCGAACGCCGCGTGCGCCGTGACCTGGTGGCCATTCACCACATCATGGGTGAAGTCGTCGACCGCATCGACTACCTGGCCCGCCACCGTGGCGAGGTGTCAGGNGTGCCCACCGGCTTCCGTCTGCTGGACAAAATCCTGGGTGGGCTGCAGAAGTCTGACCTGATCATCCTGGCCGCCCGACCGTCGGCCGGCAAAACCAGCCTGGCGCTCAACCTGGCGGCCAATGCCGTCAAGAAATACCACCAGCGCGTCGCCTTCTTCAGCCTGGAGATGTCCAACGAACAGCTGGTGCAGCGTATGCTCGCCTCGGAGACCGGCATCGACCAGCAGCGCCTGCGCCTGGGGGACATCCACGACGATGAGTGGCCGGTGTTGATGGAGGCAGCCGGCGTGCTGGCCAACACCCCGCTCTTCATCGACGATACGCCGGCCGTCTCCGCGCTGGAGATGCGCACCAAGGCCCGTCGCCTGCACGCCGAACACGGCCTGGATCTGGTGGTCGTCGACTATTTGCAGCTGATGCGCGGCACCGGCAACCGCAACGAAAACCGCGTGCAGGAAATCAGCTACATCTCACGTGCCCTCAAAGAGCTGGCCCGTGAGCTGAAGGTGCCGGTACTGGCGCTCTCCCAGCTATCACGCGCCGTCGAGCAGCGCGCCGATCACCGGCCAGTACTCAGTGATTTGCGCGAATCGGGTTGTCTGGCAGGTGACTCGTTGGTGTACCTGCCCGACGTCGAGCGCTGTGTCCCGATCGGTGACTTTGTGGGGCGCGGGGTTNNCCGCGTGTTGGGCCTCAACCCTGCCACGTGGAAGCTGGATCCCGGTCTGGTGATCAACGCCTTCTGCACCGGTCGCAAACCAGTTTATCGAATGTGCACACGGCTGGGGCACAGCGTGCGCGCCACAGCCAATCATCGTTTTCTAACCATCGACGGTTGGAAGCGGTTGGACAAACTCCAGGTTGGTGANCCTATCGCGCTGCCCAGCAGGCTGGTTGCACGTGCCGTGCAATCGGACGTGCCGGGCCAGCGGGCTGAAAGTGATGTCCATTGGGATCAGCTGGTGGCGGTGCAGCCGGCGGGGATGGAAGAAGTTTTCGACCTCACCGTCGCAGGGTTGCACAACTTCGTCGCCGACAACATCATTGTGCATAACTCTATCGAGCAGGACGCCGATATCGTGATGTTCGTGCATCGCGAAGAGATGTACGACGCAAACACCGAACGCAAGAACATCGCCGACCTCATGGTGGCCAAACACCGCAACGGCCCGACGGGAACGGTGTCGCTCTATTTCCGCAAAGAGCTGACCCTCTTCACCGACCTGGAAGTGGTGCGCGAGCACCTGGAGCCAGAATGAGCGCGACCATGCTGGGTTTCCCTGGTTTTCCCGCCGGCGACCTGCCCGGCGTGGCACTGCCGGCGTTCTTCTTCAGCGACCTGCTGCCGCTGATTGACGATCTGGCCGAGCTGAAGGTCACGCTGCATGCGCTTTGGCTGCTCGAGGGCAAACCGGGGACGCTGCGTTTCGTGCAGACTGGCGAGTTCCTGGCCGACGAACGCCTGCGCGCCGGCCTGACCGAACGTGCCATTGCCGGCGGACTGGAGCGCGCCGTGGCCGCGGCACGCTGTTGCCCGTCACGGTGGAGCGCTACGGTCAAACCGCGACCTGGTACTTCCTCAACGATGACGCGGGCGTGCCGCCGTGGATCGCATCCAACGCGGTCAGGTGCCCGAGTTCGACGATCCCCTGGCCGACGACACCGGCCTGCGCGCTACGGCCCAACATCTTCGTTCTGTACGAGCAGAACATCGGCCTCTTACAGCCGATCATCGCCGACGAGCTGCGTGACGCCGAGCTGCGTTACCCGGCCGATTGGATCGAGGATGCCTTCCGCATCGCCGTCGAGCAGAACAAACGCGCCTGGCGCTACATCCGGGCCATTCTGGAGCGTTGGGCGACCGAGGGGCGGGATGCAGTCGAGGAGGCCGCGCAGCTCACGCACCCGCCGCGGTAAAAACAAACGCGTCGACCCTACGCCTGGTAAGACCCGACCGAGGTGATCCGTGAAGAGTCTGGCCGAAGTCATGATGCGGGTGGCGCGTGACCACCCCACTACCCCGACCACCGAACAGGCAACGTCGCCCAACGCGNNCGATCCCTCCGTCTGCCCAATCTGCCGCGGCGCCGGCTTCGTGGTGTACGACGTGCCGATGGGCCACCCCGATTTTGGTCGGTCGCAGCCCTGCCGCTGCACTCTGCAGGCGCAGGCGGCCGACCGTACCACTCAGCTGCGCGCCCTGAGCAATATGGGTCTGCAACGGCTGACCTTCGAGCGCTTCCTGCCCGAAGGTATTGGCCTGTCGGAGGAGCGGCGGCGCAGTCTGCGTGCCGCCTACGAGTTCGCCCGCCGTTATGCCGAGCACCCGGAAAACTGGCTGGTGCTGCACGGCGGCGTCGGTACCGGTAAAACCCACCTGGCCGCCGCCATTGCCAACGTACGCCTGGCGCAAAACGAATCGGTGCTGTTCCTCGTAGTGCCCGACCTGCTGGACACCCTGCGCAGCGCCTTCAGCCCGCAGTCGGAAACTACCTTCGACGAACGCTTCGACCAGGTACGCTCCGCGCCGCTGCTCATCCTCGACGACCTCGGCGCGCACAGCACGACCCCTGGGCAGGAAAAACTGTACCAGATCATCAACTACCGCTACAACAGCCGCCTGCCGACCGTCATCACCACCAACTACCGGCTGGATGAGATCGACGAGCGTGTACGCTCACGCCTGACCGACCCCGAAATCAGCGCCGTCATCGAGATCAACGCGCCCGATTTCCGCGCCGGCAAGGATGCGACCGACCCCGAGTTGAGCAGCCTGGCGCTGCATGAAGACCAGACCTTGGCCAGTTTCGANCCCCGCGCGCACGAGCCGGCCGAGCAGCGCGAAACCCTGCGCCGGGCCCTGGCGGCCGCACAGCGTTACGCCGAGAGTCCGACCGGTTGGCTCGTCTTTACCGGCCCCTACCACTGCGGCAAGACGCACCTGGCGGCGGCGATCGCGCTGGAGCGCCGGTCTGCGCANGCTGGACCACCCCTGTTCGTCTTCGTGCCCGACCTGCTCGACTTTCTGCGCGCGTTCNNAACCCCGAGCAGCCAGACGTTGGACAAGCGCTTCGAGCAGGTGAANAAGGCCGGCCTCTTGATCCTGGATGACTTGNNGGCGGAGAGCAGCAGCAGTTGGGCCAACGAGAAGCTGTTCCAGCTGCTCAACTACCGCTATGTCGCCAAGCTGCCCACGGTGATCACTGTGGCCAAGGACAACCTGCCGCTGGAGGAGCGGCTGCACACCCGTGTTNNCGACCCGCGGCGCAGCGAAGAGATCGTAATGAACGCGCCAGCCTACCGCGCTGGTAAGCCACGGTCGCGGCCTACGAAAACCCGGGCAAGGGCCGCGCACGCCGCAGAGAGGGACTCGCCATGCAAATCGCCGTGCTTTCCGATATTCACGACAACGTCTGGGCNCTGGCTGCGGTCTTGTCGGCCGTTCAGTCGGCCGACGTGCTTATTTGCTGCGGCGACCTGTGTTCGCCCTTCGTCATGACGCAGCTCGGCGAAGGGTTTACCGGGCGCCCCATCCATGTCGTCTTTGGCAACAACGACGCCGATTTACTGCGCATCACCCGCAACGCGGCCCGTTTTCCCCATGTGCAGCTTCACGGCGCATTCTACACCGACACCTTCGATCGACGGTCTCTGGCTGTCAACCACTACGACGACATCGCCCTGGCCATTGCCCGCGGCCAGACCTGCGACATTGTCTGCTACGGGCACAACCACGACTTCAAGATCGAAGCGATCGGCGACACACTGGCGATCAACCCCGGCGCCGTGCTGGGCTACAACCCCGTACACCGGGCCGACGTGCCCTGCACATTTGTCATCTACGACACACAAACGCACCTCGCCCAGGGATACCGCATCGGCGAAAGCCGCGGCCCCTCGGCGAAGACCGGCGAGTGCTGCCCTACCCATGATGCGCCACATCTGGCGCACAAGCCATGCTTGCGCTTTCGAGTACGCAAGCCATGCTTGCATCTTCTCCCGAGCGCGCACCCCAGAGCGCCGCTCATCGCCGACATGACGCCAACACCCGGAACCAACCCCCACCCACAACGTCCCTATCCCACACCGTGGCGTTCGTCGATTCGCCCGGCGTACTTGGGGATTTGCCTGATCGATGGTACAATGGCCGACGTGCGCCGCGAGGCGCATTTTGTATGCGGCGTGCCACCGCAGTGCCGCCCGCCAGCAATGACCCCGCGTCGCCGCCGGCTGGCCCTGACCCGGTCGTCGTAATGTCAAACGCCGACCTGCGCCGATGCGGTCGTAGAATACGTCTCGCAGTTGCAGACACGAGGTTACAGACACATGGAAGGAATCGTGAAAAAGTTCGTGCCAGCCCTGCTGGTAGCCATCTTTGTACTGGCCGCCTGCGCGCAGGCCCTGCGCCGGTCGCCGTGGCCACCCGCACCCCCATGCCGACCTTCACCCCCACGCCTGACGCCACCGCGACACCCGCCCTGGCGCCCACCAAAACCCCACGCCAGAGCCAACGGCGACCCCACGCCGGAGGGCACGCCGACCGCCACCCCCACCAACACGCCAGGCGCCCAGCCGGTCGCCGTCGTACGCTCGCAGACGGCCAATGTGCGCAGCACCGCCTACGGCATCGTCGGCCGGGTGAGCAGCGGCCAGCGTTATGACATCGTGGGTAAAAATGCCGACGGCAGCTGGTGGCAGATCTGCTGCGTCGGCGGGCAACAGGGTTGGATCACCGGCGACCTGGTCGCCGCCGAAGGGGACACCGGCAGCGTCGCGGTGGTTGGTGACGTACAACCCCACCGGTACGGCCAACGACCCCACCACGCCCCCAGCCCACCCCCACCAGCCCACCGGTGCAGCCAACGACCCCGCCACGGCCGACGTTCCCCTTCACCTTCGTGCGCGGACCGAAACATGCGCGCCGAACGAGGGCACGACCTATTTCAGTGGCTTCGTTCGCTTCCGCAACAACACGCCGCGCAACGGGGTGTGCGTGCACATCGCCTTCTTCGGGCCGCGCCAGACCAAGTGCTCGGGCTGCGGTGGTGTCGGTGACGGCGTCTGGGGTTTCTCACCCTTTGGCCCTGGCGCGCCGCCGTCCGGCACGCCGGTCGAAATCTTCGTGGTGGAGTGCCCAGCCGGTTTCCCGAGGGTGGTCAGAGCGAGTCCACCGGCTTTGGCAACCTGACGCCGCTGTCCGATAAGTTCACCTACACGATTGGCGGTGGCGTGCAATGCACAGGCATCACGTTCGTCGGTGACTGATCAGGAATTCGTCCATGGGGCGGCTGGCTCGCGCAGGGTCCGCCGCCCCGTGGTATGGGTGGCGGCGGCGGGCGCGCTGCTGGTACTGCTGGCCGTGGGTCTCTACTTGAACCGCGCCCCCATCGGCGACTGGCTCTACCAACAGACCGGTGAAACCGCCCTGTTCCCACGNCTCAAGGGCCTCAGCGATCTGATGGCCGGTTGGGCGCGCCCGGCCGTCGCGACGGCCGACCTGGCGCCGATTCAGTACGCGGGCGTCAACCCGTTCGGGGTCAATGTCTTCCTGGAGCAGGAGGTCGAGCCGGCCAAACGCGAACTGGCGGTGCAGATGGCGGCCGCGGCTGGCTTCTACTGGCTGCGCCAGGAATTCCCCTGGGAAGACATCGAAATCAGCGCCAAGGGCGATTTCTGGGACCACAAGTTCGATCAGTCGGCCTGGGCCAAGTACGATCACATCGTCGATCTAGCCGAGAAATATAACCTNGGGCTGATCGTCCGCCTGAGCAACCCGCCGGCCTGGTCACGCCGCNNCGGCAATGCCAACGGCGCCTACGCGCCGCCCGACAATTACGACGACTTCGGCGATTTCGTCGCCGCGGTGGTCTCACGCTACCGCGGTCGCGTGAAGTACTACCAAATCTGGAACGAACCCAACATCTACCCCGAATGGGGCGAGCAGGCGGTCGANCCGGAGGCGTACGCCAGGCTGCTCAAGGTGGCTGCCACCCGTGCCCGCNNGGCCGACCCCGGCGCGGTGATCATCCTCGGCGCGCTGGCCTCGACNGATCGAGCGACTCCAACGCCGCCCTACGGCCTCAACGACCTGGCCTACTTGCAGCGGCTGTACGACGCCGGGGCAGCGCCCTACTTCGACATCCTGGCCATGCAGGGCTACGGACTGTGGTCGGGGCCAACCGACCGGCGTATGCACCCACGCGTGATGAACTTCTCACGGCCCGTNTTCGTGCGCGACCTGATGGTGCGTAACGGCGATGCGCGCAAGCCGATTTGGATCAGCGAGATGAACTGGAACGCGGTGCCCGATGACATCGCCGACAAACGCTTCGGCCAGGTGACGCTCGAAGAACAGGCGGCGTACCTGGTGCAGGCCTACNNGCGCCTGCAGGCGGAATGGCCGTGGCTGGGCGTGGCCAACACCTGGTACCTGAAGCGGGCCAGCGATCAATGGGAACAGGAGCGCAAGCCGGAGGCCTACTTCCGGTTGTTGACGCCCGGCTTCGAGCCGCTGCCGGTCTACACGGCCATGCAGGCCTATACGGCGCAGCCGCCCCAGTTGGGCCGCGGTTTTCACCAGGAAGACCACTGGGCGCTGGCGTACACCGGCAGCTGGAACACGATTGCAGACGCCGCGTCCGTCCTGGGACACTACCGGCTGGGCACGACGCCGGCCAGCGCTGCGCTTCCGCGTGGGCGCAACGCCGCGTGTGACCCTGGTCACCCACCGGGGGTATCGGCCGTCGTTCAGGCGCAGATCGACGGGCGGCCGATCGACGTGCAGCGGACGGCTGACCCCAACCGTCTCGTGTTGGCGACCAATCTGGGCTGGCGTGCATGACATCGAGCTGCACGGAGAATTGGCAATCGATGGTATCCTGGTAGAATAAGGGCCGATCCGGATAACGGCTCGATGTGGCATTCTGACATGTACGCGGGTTATCCGGGCAGGCTCTAAGCCGCACAATTCATCCTTGAGACGAGTCAATCAGCGCATGGCCACCAAGAAGAAGCCAGTCCCATCCAAGACGACAGCCCCCGCAGCCCGCCGGCAGTGGCCCGCGCCGGTGCCGCTGCTGCGCCAGCTCGATCGGCTGCTGGTCCCCTGGATGCCCTACCTGATCTTGGGGCCGCCCTGTTCCTGCGCGTCAATGACCTGGCACGGCAGAGCCTGTGGGCCGATGAAGGCAACAGCGTGGTGCTGGCGGGCCGCAGTTTCGGTGAAATCGCGCAGGCCGCCGCGCTCGACATTCATCCGCCCCTGTACTACTGGCTGCTGAGCCTGTGGACGCGCCTGTTTGGCGTTTCCGAGGTGGCGGTGCGCGGCCTTTCCGTGGTGCTGGGCGTTGCCACGGTCTGGCTGGTTTACCTCCTGGGTCGTCGGCTCTTTGGCCAGGTCGCCGGGCTGGTGGCCGCCTTTTTGTTGGCCATCTCGCCACTGCACATCTTCTATTCGCAGGAAGCGCGCATGTACGCCCTCCTGGCGTTTTGGGCCGCCCTGCTCATGCTCGGTTTCGTGCAGATGGTCCAAGATGAAATGGCCGACATGAAGAACCTGCCACGCGGCTGCCCCTGTTGGGCACCCCGCGGGCTTCGTCTANNTGCCATTGCCGGCATCGGGGGACTGTACACCCATTACCTCTTCCCTATCATGCTGGCGTTGGCCAACCTCATTTATGTCATCTGGCTGGCCGTGACCTGGCGCACACCCTACCGCCGGTTGCGCATTACGCGCTGGCTCTTTTTGCAGCTGGTGATCGTGGTGGGGTACTGGGCCTGGTTGGGCATCGGTCTGGAGCGGATTCGGGCCTGGCCGGCNGCCCGAGTGACCCAGCAGGGGCTGCCAGCACTGGCCACGGCACTCAAACTGCTGGCGTTTGGTCGGCCGCGCGCCGTGCCTGACATCTGGTTCGTGCCGGTGGTTGCGCTGCTGCTGCTCGGTGTCCTGCCCCTGGCCCTGGGCCTCCGCCGCCGGCTGCTGCCGCACCAGGCACGCTGGCCGGCCTGGGCCGTGGCCGTTGGTTGGCTGGTGACGCCCATTGTGCTGATGCTGCTGTTGAACCTGTTCAAAGAAGCCTATCTGAAGTTTCTGGTGATCGCCGTCCCCGCCTTTGCCCTGGTCGTGGCACGTGGGCTGCTGCTGCCCCTGGCCCTGGTCGCGAACAGCGCACCGCCGCCGGCGCCAATCGTGAGGCTGCCCCGGACGCGCCGCAGGCAGCGCGGCGTTNNGGTCTGGCTGACGGCTGGGCTGGTGGGCGTGACCATCGGCAGCGCCATGGCATTGGCCGCCTATTACAACGACCCGCGCTGGCGCGACGATTACCGCCGCATTGCCCGTACGATCGATGCGCTGGCCGCACCTGACGACGTCGTACTGCTGAACGCGCCCGGCCAACGCGACGTTTTCGAGTACTATTACCACGGCGGCCTGCCGGTGTTGGCCCTGCCGGCCGAACGCCCGCCCGATGCGGCAAAAACCATGCAGACGCTCAGTGAGCAGCTCGCCCATCATCGCCGTGTCTACGGTATCTTCTGGGCCACCAATGAGAGTGACCCGCAGCGCGTCGTGGAAACCTGGCTCGACCAGAACGCGTTCAAAGTGCAGGACGGCTGGTTCGGCAACGTGCGCCTGGTCATGTACGCGCTGCTCGAGGATCTGCCCGACCGCCAACAGCCGTTGGACGTTGCCCTGGGCGATGTCGCCCACCTGGAGGGTCGCGCTGCGCAGTGGGCCAGTGCCGGCCGGCGATGTGCTGCGCTCAGCCTGCAGTGGCGGGCCGACAACCCCGGCGACGTGCGTTACAAAGTGTTCCTCCAACTGCTCGATGCCGACAGCCAGGTGGTGGCCCAGCGCGACGCCGAACCGGTCGGTGAGAGTCGGCCAACGAACACCTGGCGTCCCGGTGAGTCGATCACCGACCGGCATGGGCTTCTCGTGCCNCCCGGCACACCGCCGGGAACCTACCGTCTCATCGCCGGCCTCTACGATCGGTCCACTGGGCGCCGTGTGGCGACGGCCACGGGCAGCGATACGATCGAGCTGGGCGCCATTCAGGTGGTGCGGCCGGTAAAACTGCCGACGCGCGACGCCTTCCCCATCCTGTTCGAGCGACCGCACACGTTTGGATCGGTCGACCTGTTGGGTTTCAACCGTTACCCGCGNCGTTATGGCCATGCGCCTGACACTCCGCTGCACCCGGGTGACCTGCTGCACATCGACCTGTTCTGGCAAAACCAGGCTCCGGCGCAGGCGGACCTGTGGGCCCTGCTGAGCCTGGGTGACCTGCCGGGTGGCCGCGTCATCGAANNGCGCCGCCCACTCGGCGGTCGAGGGTACCCTTCCAGCCAGTGGGAGATCGGTGAGATCGTGCGCGACTGCTCNGACCTGCCGGTTCCGTCCGATCTGCCNGCNGGCGAGTATCCCCTGCACCTGGCGGTTTATTCCGAAAACGGCGGAGCCTCTGAAACCATCACCCTGGGTACGATCCGCGTACAGTGACGATTGGGATTTCGCGGCTGATTTGTTATAATCAGCCGGTAGGAGACACGCACGTGCGCGATTGGGAATCGGCGATCGAAAAAGCAATCCGTGAGGCACAGGAGCGGGGCGAGTTCGATAACCTGGCCAACGTGGGCAAACCCCTTGACCTCGAACCGAACCCCTACGCGCCCGACCTGGACCTGGTGCACCATCTGCTCAAACAGCAAGGGTATGCCCCGGCCTGGATCGAAGAGGATAAGGAGATACGCCAGGACCATGCGGAGATCACCGCACAGGTGCAACAGGCCTGGCAGCGCTATCTGGACCGCCGGCTNGGGCGCTGGCTGTTGCCCCCGGTGCGTTGCCAGCAAGAACAGCACAGTGCGACCCTGGCGTGGGCCGCGGCGCGACAGCGCTTCACCGACCGTGTGACAGCACTAAATGAGCAGATTCGCCTGTTCAATCTCAAGGTGCCGATCGTAGACAAACAGCGCGCTGAGCCGATACGGACAGCGAACTCCGCAAACTGGGCATCGATCCCACCGTGGCAGTTGATGACCAACCGTCGTTACCTGACCCTACTGATGCCACAGCCGCCAGCGCCGAGAGCGAGCGTGGCCGGCTGCAGGAGGCCCTGTACCGCTTGATTCAGGGTCGGGAAAGATGCCGCTCAGTCCACCCTGGCACAAGGCGCGGCGGGCGACCATCTTTCGTTACATCGATCGCCTGCAGCAGATTGCCGATTCACCCGCAAAACCGCCGAATGGCGACGGTGAGGAGTCGCTTTGACTTTCAATGAATACCAGCAGGCCGCGCTGCGCACCGCCAATACCGCGCCCGAACGCTCGCGTCAGGAGCGTCTGGCCCACTGGGCGCTGGGCCTGGCCGGCGAATCGGGCGAAACCGCCGAGATGGTCAANAAACACCTCTTCCACGATCATGAAACCGACTACCCCGCCTTGGTCAAGGAACTGGGCGATGTCTTGTGGTACCTGGCAGTTCTCGCCCGCGAACTCAACGTCGATCTGGAAGAGGTGGCTCTGAACAACGTGGCGAAGCTGCAGCGGCGCTACCCGCACGGCTTTCGCACGGAAGACAGTTTGCACCGCGTCGATGATTGACCCTGCCGGCACGGTTCAACAGCGCGTCCACGATCTTGACCGGTCAGGGTGGGCAGCCGATGCGTGAACCGTGCCGCCTGGCAGTTTGTCGGAGAGATCGCCTCGCAAGCAGGCGCGGCGACATGGAGTAGCCGGCAGTGATCGTGGTACCGCATATTGTGGCTGCAGTCACGCGAACAAGCTCTCTCCGACAAACTGCTTGCCCGGGGCATCATCCGCCAGCGCGGCCGATGCGCTCCAGCAGCTGCCGGACATCGTCCAGGCGGCCGGCGTAGGTGGGTGGGACACCAGGCGGTGGCCCGCTGACCGGCGGATCGTTCACCCAGAACACGGGCATGCCGATTGCCTGGGCCGGCGCCACGTCGCGCAGTGGATCGTCGCCCACCATCAGGCACTCGGCCGGCGTCAGGCCCAGGCGGGTCAAGATCTCGTTGTAGTAGGCCGGCTGCGGTTTGGTCGTGTGCATGTTCTCGTAAGTGGTGACCAGGTCGTAGGGGAATTCGGTCACCGGCACATTGGCCCAGGCCAGCCGGTGTTCGATGGCCCGCCGGGGAAACAGGGNGTTCGTCGCGATGACCACCCGGTAACCCTGGTCGAAGGCGGCCTGTACGACCGGGCGGGCCGCGGCCCGTGGCGCCGCAAAGCGGGCCAGATCGTTGAAACGCTCCTCGTAGAACTGGAGGGTGATCGGCCNGAGGTNCGACCGAGGAATGCCGATGAGGGGATCGAAGGCCTCCCAGAAGACGTCGGCATTGGTGCGACTGCGATCATGGTCGGCCAAAACGACTCCGGTCGCGTGCTGCAACGCGGCGACCAGGCGCGGTGGCGGCACGAGGTGAGCCACGTAGGCCGACAGAGCTTGAAAATAGGNGGGCAGAAAACGTTCGGGCTTGTTATCCAACAGCGTATCGTCGAGATCGAATAGAATGGCCTTGATCAAGAGTTCACTCCTTGCCTGTGATGGAGGTTCGTTGCCAGTTGCACTTACCTGATTACCGTGACCGCATCAGTGTCTATCTGTGGGTCATTCTGGCCGCGTTGGCCGTCGAATTTGTCGTGCGGTTGCCGGCGCGCACGTTGACGTGGACGATCTTCGGCTCACCACTCACCGTCGATGTCACGACGGCCACCCTGCTGGGCATNCCCCTGGTGGTCCTGGCGGCCAGTGGCATGGAGGCCATCGTACGCGCACCCCAGCTTCCTGCGTGGTGAGCTGCGCCACACNNCTGGATTCTGTGGGCACTGCCCAGTGCGCTGGTTTTGACTGCCGCCACCCTGCTGCCTGAGCCGNNCCAACGCCTCACCTGGCTGGCCGGCCTGGCGGCTACCGGGGCGGTGTTGGCGATCGTCAGCGTTGCCATCTATCATACGATCGATGAAGACGATCCGGCCTACCACGTGGCACGTTTGCTGCTCAATCTGGCGACCTATGCCACGGCCCTGGTGCTGTTTCTCCTCGTTTACCAGACGCGCACACGTAGCCTGTTGTCGGGCACGCTCACGGTGATCATCGGCACGCTGTTGACCCTGGAGATCCTGCGCAGCGGCAGCCGTACACGGCTGCGCCTCATCGTGCTCTATGGCCTGCTGTGCGGCCTGGTCCTGGGAGAGGCGACCTGGGCGCTCAACTACTGGCAGCTGCCCGGGATCACCGGTGGCCTTCTGCTGCTCGTCCTGTTCTACTTGCTGGTTGGGCTGTCCCAACAAGGCCTGGCTGGCACACTGCGACGCCAGGTGGTCATCGAGTACCTCGTCATCGCCGCCGTCGCCCTGGCCGTCATCTTCTTCCTGGCCCCACGTTGACAGTGCTTCATCATGCCCCAGATCGGCGCCCTGATCGAACCGCTGGCCGGTGAACCAGCCGTTTAGATTCGGCGCCGAACCGAGGCTTGGGCCGGGTTGGGTCAATGTGAGATGGGTGCACCCAAGAGCCTATCCGAATAAACGTCACGGGGCAACACTGTGGCGCGTTTTCCGGGTCATTCGGATAGGCTCTAAGCCGCGGAGGCGCCAACCCGGCCGGCGGGCCGCAACCGGGCCGGGATCATGCGATGCCCGCAAATGCCAGCGGGTTACGCCAGGTCTCACGCTCACGCCCCGCGGTGTCGAAGCGCGCCCGCGGCGCACTGATGCCGGGTAGGGTGATTTCGCCCGGCAGCACATAGGCCAGCACGTTGCCCGCCGCCGTAACATGGCGCAGGCTCGTTTGCAGCCAATTCAGGTTTAGCCAATAGCGCGTGCCCCATGAACCGCGGTAATTCAACAGGGCCAGGTCGCTACTGTCGGTCAATGCGATCCGGTTGACCCAATCGGTGTGCGCCAGGGTTCGCGCATCGCCGGTGGCGTAGTCGATCAGATTGTACAGTGTCACCAGCGGGTAGAGCTTGGACTGTGGGTAGCTGGCATGGGAGCCGGCGGCCACGTAGATCACCGGATGGGTACCGTCTCTCTCCACGTCTGGGTGATCCCAGGGCTTGGTCAGCCGTGACTCGTGGCCGAGGAAGCAGACGAACGCCGGCGGCTCGACCGGGCGGCCGCCATCCAGCTTGAAGAAGATGTGGAACCCCTCCCAATCCCCCTCGTGGTCGTTGAAGCCGCCGTAGCCGTTGCCCCAGTCGTTGTAGGCGTAAAAGAACCAGTACTGCAGGTTGAGGTAATCGCCCTCGCGCACGGTGCGATAATAGTAGGTGAAACGCGGTCGACCGGCCTGACTNNCGTCATACGCCGTGATGGCCGCCTGGCGCATGTCGCCCGGCAGCACAAAACGCGGCAAGTCATCGCGCCCCAGGTCGGTACCCAGCGCACGCGAGAGCTGTGCGAACACCAGATCGTTCCACCAGAAGCGCTGCGTGGCCGCGCTGGTTTTTCNGCTGAACCAGCGATAGGTGAGGCCGGCCAGCGTTGGGGTCCAGGCAACCAGCGGTTTACTGGTCGCCTCCCACAACAGCTTAAGCGTCGTCGTGCCCCACTGGTCCGCAACCTCCGCGCCGGTGAGGGGGCCGCCCTCCACCGAGCGCAGGAACAGTTCATCCGCGCCGCGGCGCTGCAGGTCGTCCGCTGTCACCTGGCCGCNGGNCACGGCTGGCCGCTGGCTGCCCTTGGTGTAGAGTGCCGTATAGGCGAGAAAGTCATCCATCGCCATGGGGAAAAACCGCTCGCCGCGCGAGAAGCGCATGATCGGCGCGTAGCGGATGTGCAGGTCAGTCTCAGGCATTTTAGTCCTCTTTCTATTACTACAACCATACTTCGCTGGCAATGTCACGTTGAGCCGGTGTTGCGGCCGGATTTCGGTACCCCAGACCGCCAGCGAAGCGTCTCGCTGGCAAACCAGATGCTTCGGCCCAAACGACGGGCCTCAGCATGACAAGTCCCGAAGCTCAATTCATGCGTCCCTACGGGACGCTCGAGAACGTGTACGCCCCGAAGCTCAATTCATGCGTCCCTACGGGACGCTCGAGAACGTGTACGTCCCGAAGCTCAATTCATGCGTCCCTACGGGACGCTCGAGAACGTGTACGTCCCGAAGCTCAATTCATGCGTCCCTACGGGACGCTCGAGAACGTGTACGTCCCGAAGCTCAATTCATGCGTCCCTACGGGACGCTCGAGAACGTGTACGTCCCGAAGCTCAATTCATGCGTCCCTACGGGACGCTCGAGAACGTGTACGCCCCGAAGCTCAATTCATGCGTCCCTACGGGACGATCGAGAACGTGTACGCCCCGAAGCTCAATTCATGCGTCCCTACGGGACGCGATGCGATGGAGGGCGAATGTCGAGCACCCCATCGGGGCGGAAGGCATAGCGCGAGATCGCGTCCCGTAGGGACGCCCGACTTTAGCCCATGCCGCGCGGATACGCGCCGTCCCATAGGGACGGTTGACTCTAGTACTACAACCGTACTTCGCTGGCAATGTCACGTTGAGCCGGTGTTGCGGCCAGATTTCGGCATCCCAGACCGCCAGCGAAGCGTCTCGCGCTGGCAAACCAGATGCTTCGGCCCAAACGACGGGCCTCAGCATGACAAGTACGGTTGTAGTATTAGGCAAGCAGATAGCGAATATCATGCGTCCCTACGGGACGCTCGAGAACGTGTACGTCCCGAAGCTCAATTCATGCGTCCCTACGGGACGCTCGAGAACGTGTACGCCCCGAAGCTCAATTCATGCGTCCCTACGGGACGATCGAGAACGTGTACGCCCCGAAGCTCAATTCATGCGTCCCTACGGGACGCGATGCGATGGAGGGCGAATGTCGAGCACCCCATCGGGGCGGAAGGCATAGCGCGAGATCGCGTCCCGTAGGGACGCCCGACTTTAGCCCATGCCGCGTGGGATACGCGCCCGTCCCGTAGGGACGGTTGACTCTAGTACTACAACCGTACTTCGCTGGTAATGTCACGTTGAGCCGGTGTTGCGGCCAGATTTCGGCATCCCAGACCGCCAGCGAAGCGTCTCGCGCTGGCAAACCAGATGCTTCGGCCCAAACGACGGGCCTCAGCATGACAAGTACGGTTGTAGTATTCGTCGCGTAAGCACGGCTCAACGCTGGCGGACCGTCCCCACCCCAATGACACCCTGACCGGCGTGCGCCACCAGCACCGCGCCGATCTCGATCAGCACTACCTGNNCGCGCGGAAACGGAAGTCCTGCCGCCAGGGCATCGGCCACGGCCAGGGCGTCGTCCAGGCAACGTGTGTGCGCCACGACAACCTGCTCCACCGGGGCGGTGGCAATCGCATCTTCGATCACCCGTTTGATGGCCCCCGNCCGCCCACGCGCCGGGCCGACCAGCGCAAAGCGCCCCTCCTCAGTGATGGTCAAAACCCNGCGCACGTTGAGCACCTGGCCCAGCCGGGCGAGCACCGGCAGCAGCGCGTCCAGGCGGCCGCCGCGCCTGGCCTGATCCAACGACTCGAAAAAGAAACGCACCACGGTCCGCTGGCGCAGGTTGTGAACGGCCTCCACAATCGTCCGGCGGTCGGCGCCGGCCGCGGCCAGCCGCGCCGCCTCCCACACTTGCAGGCCGTAACCCAACGACACGGACCGGCCATCGATGACCTCGACGCNGCCGGGGTAGGCCTGCGCCGCCAGCCAGGCGCTGTTGTAGGTCACGCTGTAGACGCTGGTCAGGGTAATGCACACCACCTCGTGCCCGGCCGCCACCAGTGCGCCAAACAATTCCTCGTATGGTTCCACCGGCGGCCCCGACGTGTCGCACGGCAGGCCACGCTCGACGCGCTGCCACGNCTCTTCACGCGCCGCGCTGTCGGACACCACCCGCTGGTCGAAACGTAACACCAACGGCACCAGGTGAATGCCGTACTGTTCGACGACCTCGACGGGCAGATCACAGCCGCTGTCACTGACAATTTTGACTGCCACCGTCGTTAGTTCTCCGTTGAATCCTCAAACAAACGCATACGTCGAGCCGGCCGGCCCTTGGTCACGTTGATCCGCACCGGGAACTGGTCCTTCAGTTCCTCGATGTGCGTCACCACCAGGATACGCTCGAAGTCCTGCTGAATCGCGGTGATCGCTTCGACCAGGCGGTCGCGGCCGGAGGCATCCTGCGTACCGAAGCCTTCGTCAATGATCAGCGTCTGCAAACGCGCGCCNNGGCGCCGCGCCAGCAGTTTGCTCAGGGCAATACGGATGGCAAAATCGGTACGAAAGGCCTCACCACCGCTGAGCAACTCGTACGCCCGGACGCCCAGTTCGTCCTTGATGTTGATGTCCAGCGTCTCGACGGCGTCACCCTTGCGGGTTTCGCGCTGCGTCTCCAACGACACTGACATACGCTGGCTGGTCATGCGCCCCAGCAGGCGGTTGGTCTCCTCTTCGACTTCGGGAATCGCGGCCTCGATGATCATCGCTGGCACGCCCTNTTTGCCGAATGCCACCCGCAGTTCTTCGTACAGCGTACGCTCGTCAGTGAGCTGCTGGCGCTGCGCGGTCAGGCTATCCTGCTGCACAACCAGCTGGCGGCAGGTGTCGATACGCTGCCGGGCAGCGCCCAGCTCGAGCTGCGCCCGTTCCAGGCGGCCCTCCAGTTGACGCACTTCCGCGGTCTGGGCGGCCAGGGCGCTGCGCAGCCCGGGCAGCTCGGCCACGGCGGAGCGGAGCGCCGCNNGGCGTGCCTGGTCTTGTGCAGCCGTCGCCTGCCAGCGTGCCAGGCGCTCGGCGAGGGCGTCGATTTGCTCCTGCTGCGGCGCCTGTTCCGCCAGTGCACGCCGCAGGTCGCGCTGCCGCTCGTCCCAATGCCCTAACTCGGCGAGTCGCTGGCGCAGCGCGGCGTGAGCCGTCACGTCGTAACCGAGGCCCTGCTGTTCAGCGCGCACGTCGACCAGTGCGGCCTGCTGNNCTCGCGCGTAGTCACGCCCCTCCAGCCGCACCTGGCGTGCGCTCAGTTCGGTCTGGAGCGCCACGACGACGGCTGCGGCCTGCTGCGCGCCGTGTAGCCCTGTTCGGCCTGCGCCTCCTGACGCTGCCAGGTGGCGCGGGCGCAGGGCCTGGTCGAAGCTGGCAATCTCACGTTCGAGGTGTCGCGTACGCTCGTCCAGCCGCGCCAGCCNCGTCTGGTTCGTGCGGAACTGGTCGCCCATCGCGCGTCCCTCCTGCTGGAAGTCGACCAGCANGGNCGCGTGGTCGTGGTCGCTCAGCGGCTGGCGACAGAGCGGGCAGGTTGCCGTGGCCGCCGACAGGTCATCGAGGCGTGCCTTGAGTTCGTCCATCGCCCCTTTCAGCTGGCGGTTGACCTGCTGTAGTTCGGCCCGCTGTTCGACCGCCTGCCGCAGCGCGTCCTGCGCCGCTGCGTGCGGCTTCGGCCGCCGCGACCTGCGCCAGCTGCGCCTGAGCCTGCCGCAGTTGCTCCTGCAGCCCGGCGGCCGCGCGGCGCGCCTGTNGCTTCGGCCAACTGCGTCTGCTGCAAGCGCTGATCGGCCAGCAACTCGTTGCGCGGCCGTCACCTGCGCCTCCAGCTGGCTGATGCGCGTGTCGAGCTGGGCATGACGCACGGCCCGCGCCTGCCAGGCGGCCTCCTCACTGCGGGCCTCCTGCCAGGCCGCGTAACCGGCCTCGATGTCAGCCTGTTGGTCGAGCAGCGCCTGGTCGGCTGCCTGCCGGCTGCGACGGGCGGCCAGGTCGCGCCCGGCGTCCGCCACATCGGCCTCGACCTGACGCAGGCGGCGCTGCAAATCGTCCAGCCGCGCTGCGCGGCCTGCAGTTCCTGCTGCTGCCGCTGACTGGCCTGCAGGGCATTTTCGGCGGCGCGCACGCGCCGAGAGGTCGACCACGTCGTCCTGCGCGCGGCGCTCGGCCAGTTCGTAGTCGGGTCGGCGTGCCAGCTCAGCGGCCACTTCGGCCAGGCGGGTTTCGACGGCNNGGCCAGGGCGCTCGGTCTCTTTGACCCGCCCCTTGGCCCGCTCTTCGTACGCCGCGTACTCCTCCAGCCCCAGGATTTGGCTGAGCAGGGCTTTGCGGTCGGCCGGCGCCATGGTGGTGAAGGCATCGGCTTTGCCCTGCTGAATGTAGGCCGAATTGACAAAAGTGTCGTAGTCCATGCGCAGCAGCGCGTTGATACGCTCCTGGGTGGCGCGTACGCTGGTTTCGGTCAGCGGGCGGAAGGTATCGTCAGCCTGGATCTGCGCGAGCACACTCTGGCCACGCCCGCGGCTCTCGCGTTTGCGCAACACACGGTAGACGTTGCGGTNCGAGCCGAATTCGAACTCCACCTCCATCGCGCTGGCGCCCTGGCGAATCGAGCCGTTGTCCGAACGNNGGCGCGCCCGCCCCCACAGGCTCCAGGTGATCGCATCGAGCAGGGCCGACTTACCGTGGCCGTTGTCACCGGCCAGGCAGGCCAGGTGGATACCACGAAAATCGAGCGGGGAACATCGGTACCNGTAAGACATGAAGTTGTACAGACGAAGTTTGAGCGGAATCATGGTATAATGGGTCGGATGTTGGATGTTGGACGTTAGACGTTCGACGTTGGATGTTGGATATTGGATGTTGGATGGAAGTGAGCGCCTCTATGAAACGTGCTGTCAGTATTAGTCTGGGTAGTTCTACCCGCAACAAGACCGTCGAGTTCGAGTTGCTCGGTGAACAGGTGCGCATCGAGCGAATCGGCTGCGATGGTGACGAAAAACAGGCGCAGCGCCTGTTCACCGAGATGGACGGCAAGGTCGATGCCATGGGGGTAGGCGGCATCNNGGTTTACATCCGTACTGCTGGCCGCGAGTACCCACTGCGTGCCGGCTTGCAGTTGGTCAAGTACGTGCGTCAGACACCCGTGACCGATGGGCGTGGCCTTAAGCATACACTGGAACGGCGTGTCGTGCAACTTGGCGAACCNCTGCTCGACCGGCCGATTGCGCCGCGTACCGCGTTCATGACCCTGGCGGTGGACCGCTACGGCATGGCGGAGTCGTTCATCACGGCCGGCTTCGACGTCACCTTCGGTGATTTGATGTTCGCCGTNGGGGTTCCACTGCCGATTCACGGCCTCGACAACCTGAAGCGTTTGGCCCGGGTGCTGATGCCGTTCATGGTACGCCTGCCCATCTCCGTGCTCTATCCAACCGGTGAAAGCCAGGAACAGATCGTACCCAAGTTCGAGAAACAGTATCTGGGCAACGCGGCGGTGGCCGGCGATTTCCTGTACATCAAACGACACCTGCCGGAGCGCCTGGCTGGCCAGGTCATTGTGACCAACACAACCACGGCCAGTGATGTTGAGCTGTTGCGCGCTCGCGGCGCACGCNNCATCATCACCAGCACGCCGCGCATCGAAGGACGTTCGTTTGGCACCAACATGATGGAAGCGGCCCTCACCGCCATTGCCGGCAAGGGCCGCACCCTGACAAACGACGAACTCAACGCCATGATCGACGCGGCCGGCTGGCAGCCGAGTGTGCAAATCCTGAATTAGAAACCCTGCACTCGCGTCAGGTCGGCAATCCCGTCCGCCAGGCCAGCGATACGCTGCAAGAGGCCGAGGTTGGCCGCACGTTGGGCCGGATCATCGGCCATGACCATCACCTTGTCGAAGAAGCGGTTGATCGCGGCGGTCAGTTCGATCAGGACGTTCACCAGCATCTCGGCGTCGCTGGCCGGGTTGACTTCAGCCTGGGCCACGAGGTAACTCTCGTACAGCTGGCGCGCCTCGTGGGTGGACAACCGCTCCGGCGCCAGGGCATAACGTTCGCTGACCGGGCGCACGATACGTTTNNGGCGCGCATAGGCGGTGAGTGCGGGTAACCACTGCGGGCTGTCGACGGCAGACTGCAGGGCGTGAACGGTGTGTTGCGCCCGGTAGGGGTCATCGCCGCGTGCGGCCAGCACCGCCTCGATCAGATCGTAACGGTACCNCCGGTCCTTCAACACCTGCTCCAGCCGGCGCGTCACGAAGACGGCCGCCTCCCCGATGACCTCTGCACTGGCCTTGACCGGCAGCAGGGCCGCGGCCGCGGCCAACCCTTCACGTACATCGAACGTGACCCGGTGCTCGATCAGGTTGCTGACGATGCCCAGCGCCGCCCGCCGCAGGCCGAACGGGTCGGCCGAGCCGCTCGGCGCCAATCCCACAGNCAAAAGGCCGGCCAGGCTGTCCAGCCGGTCGGCCAGGCCTACGACCAGGCCGGCCATACTGGTCGGCGCGGCGTCGCCGGCGTGGCGGCAAATAGGCTTCTGAANGATCGCCTGGGCCACGGCCGGCGACTCCCNCGAATCGAGCGCGTACACCTGGCCCATGACCCCTTGCAGCGAGGTCATTTCGACCACCATGTGCGTCGCCAGGTCGGCCTTGCACAGGTGGGCGGCGCGACNCGCAACCCGCCGCTCGGCATCCGGCATCCCCAGCCATGCACTCAACACATTCACCAGCTGCTCCACCCGCTGCGCTTTATCCAGCATCGACCCCAGTTTCTCCTGGAACGTGAGCGTGGCCAGGCGTGGGTTGTAGGCCTCCAGCGGCTTGGTCCGATCGCTGCGCACGAAGAAGGCCGCGTCCGCATAACGGGCACGGATCACGGCTTCGTTGCCGCGGCGCACGACCGTCGGGTCGCGCGGCTGGCCATTGGCCACGGTGATGAAATAGGGCAGCAGTTGGTGCGTATGCCGGTCGAGCACCGGGAAGTAACGCTGATGTTNTTTCATCACCGTCACCAGGACCGGCGCCGGCAGGGTCAGGTATTCGGCGTCGAAGCTGCCCAGGATGGCAAAGGGCGCCTCGACCAGGTCGGTCACCCNGTCCAACAGCGCCGGGTCGTCGGGCACAACGCCGCCCAGCGATGCGGCCAGTTCGCTCACCTGCTGCACAACCTGCGCCTGGCGCGTGGCCCGCTCGAAGACAACGCCGGCCTGAGCCATGGCGGTCGCGTAGTCGGCCGCGCGGGCGATAGCGATGGCTGGCGAGTCGTCGGGGCGCAGGCCGCGTGTCGCGCGCCCACTGGGTGTGTTGGCATAAGCAAAGGGCACCACGTCGGCGCCGAGCAGGGCCACCAGCCAGCGGATCGGCCGTGAGAAGGCTACACCGCCCGAGTTCCAGCGCATCGACCTACCGAATGTCAGGCCGGCCACCAGGTTGGGCAAGAGGGTTTGCAGCACGGCGGTCGTGGGCTGACCGGCGATCGTTTGCACGGCGAACAGGTACTCCCCACCGCCCTCACTGCGCCGCTGCAAAGCGGATACCGCCACCCNCTGCCTGCGTGCAAAGCCTTCGGCGGCCGGCGTGGGTTGGCCATCGGCGGTGAGGGCCGCCTTGACCGGCGGGCCTTTGACGACCCGTTCCTCATCCGCCTGCCGAGGCGCCAGCCNCTCGACGCGCAGTACGATGCGTCGCGGCGAACCGGTGACGGAGAGCGATGCGTAGGCCAGGCGCGCCGCGCCCAGCGCCTGACGCGCCTGCGCCTCGACCTGGGCGATGAGGGAAACAACGTCATCGACCGGCAGTTCCTCCGTGCCGATCTCGAACAGCAGGTCGGCCGGTTCATCGAGGTTACGCGGGGCGGCAGCGGGTCGGGTAACGCTGGCGGNTGTGTCGGTAGGTGTACTGAGCCAGGGAAAGCCATATCCTCGCGCTGCCCGGTACTCGTCCGATACCTGGCGGGCCAGATCGCNGATGCGCGCGAAGTAGCTGGCCCGCTCCGTGACGCCAATCGCGCCGCGTGCATCGAGCAAGTTGAAAGTGTGCGAGCAGCGCAGCACGTTGTCGTGCGCCGGGATGACCAGTTTGTGGCGCAGAGCGTTCTGCGCTTCGGCTTCGTACAGGTTGTAGAGCTGGCGCAGGTTATCGACGTTAGCCACGTCGAAGTTGTAGATGCAGTGTTCGATCTCCTGGCGCAGCAGGACATCCCCGTAGGTGCGCCGGCCGTCCCAGTCGATCTTCCAGACCTCGCGCACGTCTTGCAGGAACATCACGATGCGCTCCAACCCGTAGGTCAACTCGACGCTGACCGGTTCGAGCGGCATGCCGCCGGCCTGTTGGAAGTAGGTAAACTGGGTGATCTCAAGCCCGTCCAGCCAGACTTCCCACCCCAGGCCCCACGCCCCCAGGGCCGGGCTGGCCCAGTTGTCTTCGACGAAACGGATGTCGTGTTTGCGCCGATCGATGCCGATGGCCGACAGGCTGTCCAGGTACAACTCCTGGGNGTTGCCCGGCTCCGGCTTGAGGATCACCTGGTACTGGTGGTGCATCTGCATTCGGTTGGGGTTTTCGCCGTAGCGGCCGTCGTCGGCGCGGAATGAAGGCTCGACATAGCCGACGTTCCAGGGTTCAGGCCCCAGGACGCGCAGTACGGTGGCCGGGTTCATCGTGCCGGCCCCCACCTTTTCACTGTAGGGCTGCCAGATCAGGCAGCCGTGTTCGGCCCAAAAGCGCTCGAGGCGCATGATAACTTCTTGGAAACTGGGTGCTTGGGTATCCATGACTGCGAACTCCTTACGTATAACGTCACGGCGGTGGCACAAAAATACCGGCTGCGGTCAGGGCAGCCGGCGCGTGGCGTCACACCGTCGAATCTTCAACACAGGCGCCGGCTGGCCCGAAAACAAAGACCGTTCGGGATCAAGGCCGCAGAGCCAGCGTCGCCAACCAGGTCAGTCGGCGGGCTTAAAATGACTCTGCGGCCAACGACCGGAGCCGCAGAATCGGGAAATGTATGAGGTGTGATGCATCGGCTCACGCTTTCATCCAACGACGGCGCATGATCACGCCAAATTTCCGCCGCCGTACGCCAGTCTGGCCAAGTATACAGGGTTCATTGCCGTATGTCAACAACAAATGGCCGACAGATACGTTGTTTTGACTTGCTACGTCGGCCACTGTCGCATCGATTTCATCGATTCGTTTACGGTAGTCCTGATTCTCAGCGTCGCGATGGATGAACAACAAATCGTATGGGTACAAATCCAAAGTAAGTTGAAGTCGTTGCCGGAGTGTTTGTGGCCGTTCCGGTGCACGCTGTAAATCGGCCCATACGGGCCAATAGACTGAAGATAGCCCGCTTGAAGTGTTTGACTATACCACCAACACGGTTGAACTCCAAAGCGGGTATTTCAATCGTCGGCCATACCGCCACTGGCTGTGTCTTGCTCTGCCCGGAGCACAGCCTGGCGAGCCAGGTAGCGCGCCATCTCCGGTTCACCAGTAACGAGCGGGTAGCGCGCCTCAGCCTTGGCCATGCCAGCCGCCAGCGCCGACTCGATGTCGACGTCGCACTGGTACGCCAGCTTGAACAGCATCACGAACAGGTCAGACAATTCTTCGGTCGCCAGCCCGCCAGGCGGNNCGTCCTGCACATCCGGCTTGTACCCCTCNNGCCGCAGCACCGCCCGCGCCACCTCGCCCAACTCCTCCACGGCGTGCAGCAGGGTGTGGCTCACCGCCACCTCGTCCCACCCGCGCCCGGCNNCCCACGCCTGCACCCACGCCTGATACTCCCGAATTCGCATCGCTTCCCCCTCACCGTCAAATTCCACTCCTCATCCCCCTCTCCCCCATCTCCCTCTCCCCCATCTCCCCTCTCCCCCATCTCCCCCTCTCCCCCATCTCCCCCTCTCCCCCATCTCCCCCTCTCCCTACCCCCTCATCCGTCGCAAAAATCGACCGACTGCAAATTGCGCTCCAACACAAACATGATGTAGTGCTGGAGCAGCAGCCGGTCCTGATATTCAANCGCGGCACTGGGCGCCAGGGCCATGACGTCCTCGTAGGCATGGGTCTGCAGGTAGCGTAGCAGCTTGAACACCGGCAGCGGTAGCGGCGCCAGGTCGGCCTGACCCTCAGCGCAGCGCGGGCAAACGGCGCCGCCGCCCGCGGCTCCNNAGAAGTTGTCGACCGGCTGTAGCTCATCGTCACACAGCACGCAGCGGAAGANGCGTGGCTGGTAGCCGACGGTTCCTAAGAGGCGCATTTCGANAAAGCGCAGGTTCACGTCGAGCTTGGGCTGGGTGTCGAGGCGGCCCAGGGTCGTGACTAGCAGGTCGAAGANGGGTCGGTTCTCGTCGTGCTCCTGGGTGAATTTGTCGACCAGTTCTGCCACGTAGTACGCGTAGTTNNGGCGTAACATGTCCGTGTGCAGGTTGGGGAAGGGGTGAATCAGCTCGGCCTGGGTGATCAGATCCCACGTGCGNNTGCGGGCTACGAGCAGGTTAGTGTGGCTGAACAACTCCAGATGGCCGGCCTTGCGGCTGGTGGGCTTACGGATACCTTTCGCCTGCAGGACCACCTTGCCGGCATGGGGCGTAAAAACGGTCAAAAGGCGATCGGCTTCCGCGTGATCGCGTCGGCGTAGCACCACCGCTTCCGTCCGGTAGAGGCGCTGGCGATGTTCGTCGGTGTGGGATGGCTCAGGCATTGCGGTAAGTCCTGCGGGTGGAACCCACGTGGTCAAGGGGTGGGCGCGGGTTCAACTTCGACCGCAGGCAGGTCTTGGGAAAAAAGTGGGGCAGCAGCGCGTACGGTCACCTGCCGGCAGAGGCTTTCGGTATCGGCGATCAACACCGTCATATCGGGGGCAAACTCAACCAGAACCTGGCGACAGGCGCCGCACGGTGCCCCGCCGTTGCTGGTTGCCACGGCCAGCATTGTGAATTTGCGGTGTCCGGCCGCCACGGCGGACCACACCGCCACGCGTTCAGCACACACCGTCAACCCAAACCCGGCGTTTTCGACGTTGCAGCCGGTAAACACCTGGCCATCGGCCGTGAGCACGGCGGCGCCGACCCGGTAGTGGGAGTATGGCGCGTAAGCGTTGTGGCGTGNCCGCGCGGCGAGGTGTACCAGTTCGGCAGGTGTAACGGTAGTCTCTGTCACGATACCTCCAGGGACATACGCGCCGGAAGAGATCACGACGCGGGATGGGGTCGGTTGGCGCCCAAGGGTTGAATCAGGGGTGGGTCTTGGGCTGGTTCGACGCCTGGTGGTGCTTCCAGGCTCTTCTCGATCCAGGCGCGACCTGATCGATACGGTTGCCATCCACCGACAGCACACGCATCGTCACGTGAGCAAAGTGCACCTCTGCGCCTACACTGGGTACTTTGCCTAACTGGCTGTAGATGAAACCGCCCAGGGTATCACCGCCTTCACTGGGCGGCTCGACGTCGAGCAGATCGTTGACCTCGTCGAGGCTNNAACGCGCGTTGAACAGAAAATCGCCATCACTGAACTTGAGTACTTCGGGCTCTTCACGGTCATACTCGTCCTGAATGTCGCCAACGATCTCTTCCAACAGGTCTTCGATGGTCACCACCCCGGCCGTACCGCCGTATTCATCGACGATAATGGCCATGTGGACGCGCCGCTGCTGTAGTTCGCGCAGCAGTTCGTCGACCGGCTTGGATTCGGGTACGAAATAGGGTTCGCGCACGATGTTGCGTAACTGGATCTGCGATTGCCCGTTACGAAACACGCGCAGCAAGTCCTTCGCGTAGAGCACACCGATAATACTGTCGACCGAGTCTTCGTAGATTGGGATACGCGAATGGCCGGCGTCCAGGATGACATCCAGAGCTTGCTGAACGCCGGTATCGACGTCGAGCGCCACCAGATCGATGCGGGGCACCATGACCTCGCGCACGAGCGTTTCGCCTAGCTCGAAGATCGAGGCGATCATCTCCTTCTCGCCCTCTTCGATCAGGCTTTCGCCCTCGCTGACGTTCATCAGGAAGCGCAGACCGTCTTCGCTGAGGAAGATGCTCTCATCGGCGGCATCGTTGCCTTTGTGGCGCACTTTGCTGGCCACGGTAAGGTAGAGCCAGGTGAAGGGTGTAAACAACGCGGTCAGCCAGTGCAGGGGAAGATGAGCAAAAGGCGATTCTCTCGGCATTGTTCGCCACGAGCGCACGGCAGTTTGCGTGAGCACGAAGATCATGGCCAGCAGGAACTGCGTGAGTACCAGCGAACCGATGTTCATAGCCCTTTGTACTGCCCAATAGGTGACCGCGGTAGCCGCGGCGGCGATAGCCAGGAGTTTGAGCAGCAGGGTGGTTAGAAAGCGTCCGGGGTNGGTGAGCAGGTCGGTAATACGCTGCGCGGTGAGAAGCCCTGTGCCGTCATCTGTCTCAGGCGGGCCCGGCTGAGGGAGGCCATCGCCATCTCGGCCGCCGCGGCAAACGCGGTGATGACCAGGGCCAGGGCGACGGTGCCCCAAATGATAAGAGAAGGTACGTCCAATGACATGGTTTGGTATCGACTAACGAACGGGCCGGCTCTGTCACGCCTTGCCATCTCCAGCGTGCAATCGGTGTCCCGGTGTTCGCCACCGGTGCGACAATTTTACCCTGGGCATGGTTCATGAATCGGCGGTGCGACCTCGGCAGCTGCCGTGGGGTCGAGCACACCGACGTGCGGGCTTGGTCACTCAAGCCGCACCTGGAGGCGCTCACGCCGTGCGCGATAGTAAAGATCGTCAAAATCGCAGTTGCGACATTGAACCGTGCCCTACTCCGCAAACGGAAGTTGAGCGGACAAGGTGGCCGTATTCTAACATAGGCGCATCTATTCGGCAATCTGGCAGTTTGTCGGCGAGGCCCACCTACCTGCGTGTTACGGCCGTTGCCGGCTGCGGTATCGTCATTTTGACGGCCGTACGAAGCACCGGCTGGCAAAAGAAAAGGGGAGCTTGGTATGGCCCCCTGTGTCCGTTGAGAAATGAAAAACTCTGTTGGCAGCGGCCTACTCTTGCGCACAGTCGCCCGTGAACTACCATCGGCGCTGAAGGGCTTAACTGCCAGGTTCGGGATGGGACTGGGTGTACCCCTTCGCTTGAGCCACCAACAGAGTTTATTCCGAAGTGAATCGACTGAAAAGTGTTGTGTATTACTTTGCCAGCACGGTTTGATTTCTCCCGCCCCGCGGATTAAGCCCTCGTGCATTAGTACGGCTCGGCTGAACACATTGCTGTGCGTACACCTGCCGCCTATCAAACCGGTAGTCTCCCGGTGCACTTACCCGATTACTCGGTGGGAGATCTCATCTTGAGGCACGCTTCCCACTTAGATGCTTTCAGCGGTTATCGTTGCCAGACTTAGCTACCCAGCGATGCCTCTGGCGAGACAACTGGTACACCAGCGGTCTGTCCACCCCGGTCCTCTCGTACTAGGGGCAGCTCCTCTCAAATCTCCTACGCCCACAGCGGATAGAGACCGACCTGTCTCACGACGGTCTGAACCCAGCTCGCGTACCGCTTTAACCGGCGAACAGCCGGACCCTTGNGACCTACTCCAGCCCCAGGATGCGACGAGCCGACATCGAGGTGCCAAACCTCCCCGTCGATGTGAACTNCTTGGGGAGATCAGCCTGTTATCCCCGNNGGGTAGCTTTTGTCCGTTAAGCCACGGCCCTTCCACTCGGAACCGTAGGATCACTAAGACCGACTTTCGTCTCTGCTCGACTTGTAGGTCTCGCAGTCAAGCTCCCTTATGCCTTTACACTCTCCGGCTGGTTTCCATTCAGCCTGAGGGAACCTTTGTGCGCCTCCGTTACTCTTTAGGAGGCGACCGCCCCAGTCAAACTGCCCACCAGACACTGTCCCCATGCCCGATNCAGGGTCACAGGTTAGGGCCAAGACTTCATCAGGGTGGTATTTCAACGTCGGCTCCACCGAGGCTAGCGCCCCAGCTTCAAAGCCTCCCACCTATCCTACACAGACAAAGCCCTAACGCAATGTCAAGTTACAGTAAAGCTCCACGGGGTCTTTTTGTCCTGCTGCGGGTAAGCAGCATCTTCACTGCTATTTCAATTTCGCCGGGTCCCTTGTTGAGACAGTGCTCTGCTCGTTACGCCATTCGTGCGGGTCGGAACTTACCCGACAAGGAATTTCGCTACCTTAGGACCGTTATAGTTACGGCCGCCGTTCACCGGGGCTTCGGTTCAATGCTCATCACATCTCCCCTTAACCTTCCGGCACTGGGCAGGCGTCAGCCCCTATACGTCAGCTTTCGCTTTCGCAGAGACCTGTGTTTTTGTTAAACAGTCGGCAGAGCCATTTCACTGCGACCACCGCTCGCTTGGGCAAGCTAGTCACCCTTACGTACAGTGGCAGTCCTTATCCCGAAGTTACGGACTTAATTTGCCTAGTTCCTTAACAAGGGTTCTCCCGTTCGCCTTGGTATACTCTACCCGTCTACCAGTGTCGGTTNNTGCGGTACGGTCACGCACCTCGCTAGAGGCTTTTCTTGGCAGTACGGGCCAGCCACTTGCGGCCCTTTCGGACACCGCCATCACCCCTCAGACTCCGGAGACGGATTTGCCTATCTCCATCAACGCCCTACAGGCNTTAGCACCAGAATCCAGTAACTGGCTGGCCTACCCCCTGCGTCACCCCATTGCTCAAACGGTACTACGTGGTACAGGAATATTAACCTGTTGTCCATCGGTTACGCCTGGCGGCCTCACCTTAGGACCNGACTAACCCGACGCGGATTGACCTTCCGTCGGAAACCTTAGACTTACGGCGAACACGGTTCTCACGTGTTTTGCGCTACTCATGCCAGCATTCTCACTTCTGTACACTCGAGGCGTCCTTACGGTCACCCTTCATCGCAGTACAGAACGCTCCCTACCACTCGTGCCAAAGGCANNCGAATCCGTAGCTTCGGTGGCAAGCTTGGCGTTGAATTTTCGGCGCAGGATCACTAGACCAGTGGGCTATTACGCACTCTTTCAAGGGTGGCTGCTTCTAAGCCAACCTCCTGGCTGTCCGGGTAATCCCACATCCTTTTCCACTTAGCTTGCACTTAGGGACCTTAGCTGACGATCTGGGCTGTTTCCCTTTCGACTACGAAACTCATCTCCCGTAGTCCGACTCCCGAGCTAAAACTGCCGGTATTCGAAGTTTGGTTTGGTTTGGTAAGCTATACGCCCCCTAGCCAATCCAGTCTACCCCCGACATTCATCACTCGAGGCTAGCCCTAAAGCTATTTCNGGGAGAACCAGCTATCTCCAAGTTCGTTTGGCATTTCACCCCTACTCACGGCTCATCCCATAATTTTGCAATATTAATGGGTTCGGGCCTCCACGAGGCGTTACCCTCGCTTCACCCTGGCCATAAGTAGCTCACCTGGTTTCGGGTCTACTCCCAGCAACTGAACGCCCTGTTCAGACTCGCTTTCGCTACGGCTCCGCCTGTATCNNTGGCTTAACCTCGCTACTGAAAGTAACTCGCTGGCTCATTCTCCAAGAGGCACGCCGTCANGACATGTGCGAACACATAGTCCTTCGACTGCTTGTAGGCATACGGTTTCAGGTTCTATTTCACTCCNNGGTCACCCCGGTCCTTTTCACCTTTCCCTCACGGTACTTGTTCACTATCGGTCGCCAAAAGTATTTAGCCTTGGGAGGTGGTCCCCAGCTTCCCACAGGATTTCACGTGCCCCGTGGTACTCAAGAAACCAGCAGAAGTTTCGCACCTTTCGTCTACGGGAGTATCACCCTCTATGCTCCGTCTTCCCAGNNTGCAGTTCGACTAGATACGAAATTTGTAACTTCTTGGAATCTNCTGCAGAGACTCCGGCCGGCTCTTACAACCCCCACGCTGCAACGGCTGCAGCCTTCTTCACAACGCAGGTTTAGGCTTTTCCCTTTTCGCTCGCCACTACTCAGGGAATGTTCTCTCTTNCCTCTGGGTACTTAGATGTTTCAGTTCCCCAGGTGCCCCCAGCTACCCTATGTGTTCAGNGTAGTGGTGTCCAGGCATTCCCCTGGACGGGTTTCCCCATTCGGATATNNCCCCGGTTGAAATGCTTGATGACAGCTTACCGAGGCTTTTCGTAGCCATCCACGTCCTTCTTCGGCTTTTGGCGCCAAGGCATCCACCGTATGCCCTTAGTAGCTTAATCCACGCGAGACGGCAAAAATCAAACCAATTGATGCAGTTCTCGCAAAGATTTACAACAACACTTTTCAGTTGTTAAAGTTCCGTGCCGCCGGTAAACCGTCGTCACGCTAGCTGTTATGTGCTAGCTCGTAGATTCATGCTCGTTGTTGCATCAACCCACGAGCTATCACACAACCGATATAAAAACCCGGCGACCAACACCGGGTCAATGAGCGCCTTTTCAGGCAGTGGGCCTTCCTGGACTCGAACCAGGGACCTCTCCTTATCAGAGGAACGCTCTAACCGTCTGAGCTAAAGGCCCATATGACACCTTAACTGCTAAAGAGTGACAGGAAGCATCCAGTAGCCTCGCTTGAGAGTCGGCTCCCAAACCAGCGCCTGCGGCGCCTGGTTCGGGCACGCCATTGACTCCCTAGAAAGGAGGTGATCCAGCCGCACCTTCCGGTACAGCTACCTTGTTACGACTTCGTCCCAGTCACCAGTCCCACCCTCGGCGGCTGCCTCCTTGCGGTTAGCCCACCGACTTCAGGTGTTACCGGCTCCCATGACGTGACGGGCGGTGTGTACAAGGCCCGGGAACGTATTCACCGCCGTATANNGCTGACCGGCGATTACTAGCAACTCCGACTTCATGGAGGCGAGTTGCAGCCTCCAATCTGAACTGAGGCCGGTTTTATGGGATTAGCTTCACCTCACGGCTCTGCGACCCTTTGTACCGACCATTGTAGCGTGTGTGTAGCCCTGGACATAAAGGCCATGCTGACTTGACGTCATCCCCACCTTCCTCCGGCTTGATACCGGCAGTCTCGCCAGNNACACATGTAACTGGCGACAAGGGTTGCGCTCGTTGCGGGACTTAACCCAACACCTCACGGCACGAGCTGACGACAGCCATGCAGCACCTGTGATCGCTGCCCGAAGGCTCGTTCCCCTTTCGGTTCACTACTACGACCATGTCAAGCCCAGGTAAGGTTCTTCGTGTTGCATCGAATTAAACCACACGCTCCGCTGCTTGTGCGGGCCCGTCAATTCCTTTGAGTTTTAGCCTTGCGACCGTACTCCCCAGGCGGTGAACTTATCGCGTTGGCTGCGGCACTGATGGAGTTCAAACCACCAACACCCAGTTCACATCGTTTACGGCGTGGACTACCGGGGTATCTAATCCCGTTTGCTCCCCACGCTTTCGCGCCTCAGTGTCAGGTGCGAGCCAGAGTGCCGCTTTCGCCACTGGTGTTCCTCCCGATATCTACGCATTCCACCACTACACCGGGAATTCCGCACTCCTCTCTCGACCTCAAGCAACGCAGTCTTGAACGACCCCTCCCAGTTGAGCCANNGGAGATTTCACATCCAACTTACGCTACCACCTGCNNGCGCTTTACGCCCAGTAAATCCGGATAACGCTTGCCACCTACGTTTTACCGCGGCTGCTGGCACGTAGTTAGCCGTGACTTATTCCTGGGGTACCGTCCTTTCTTCCCCAGAAAAGGAGTTTACAACCCGAAGGTCTTCGTCCTCCACGCGGCGTTGCTGGGTCAGCCTTTCGGCCATTGCCCAATATTCCTCACTGCTGCCTCCCGTAGGAGTTTGGCCCGTGTCTCAGTGCCAATGTGGCTGATCGTCCTCTCAGACCAGCTACCGATCATCGCCTTGGTAGGCCATTACCCCACCAACTAGCTAATCGGACGCAGGCCCCGCCCAAAGCGCATTGCTGCTTTACTCCACAGCCTCTAACACCATGGAGCATATGCGGTATTAGCTCAAGTTTCCCTGAGTTATCCCCCACTTTGGGATAGGTCACCCACGCGTTACTCACCCGTGCGCCACTCACCACCGAAATGGTGCGTTCGACTTGCATGTGTTAAGCACGCCGCCAGCGTTCATCCTGAGCCAGGATCAAACTCTCCGTAAAATCCTGTCCATGATTTAAAGCAAGCTAAAACTACCCGATTACTTCCTGTCACTCTTTAACTGTTAAGGTGCCTTGACGGCCAGGAGGCCGAAAAACAGCAGGCCAGACTCCGCCTGCTTGTTTACCCCTTGGTTTGTCAACCTACCAACCACACAACCGTGTGGCATCAGTCGCAAAACTGATTATATCACGCTCGCGTGAGCTTGTCAAGCTAGTGTGGACAATGGTTACACTGTCGTGCTACCCTGTTTCACCGATCGAGATGTTAAGAACAACTCTGCGCTGATGGGCAGCGGTATTCATTCACCCGCTGCACGGCGGACTATAACACGCCCGCCCCCTTTGTCAAATCACACATCCACTATCACAGACAACCTGTTCTTGTCCACGGACCCACGCGTACCCTCAGGTCTGCTCTGTCTAGTTCGCGAGCAGCAACTGCTAACGAACCGATGAACTCACGCGGCGCCCCTGACACCCCAGGCCACAGTGATACCAGATCGGACTGACACTCTCGCTTTTCAAGGAACGTCGGCCGGTACTGATCCACGACCGGCAACGAGGGCCGAATTTACCACGCTTCACGCGATGTGTCAAATCCCACAAACACGCCGTTCACACCAGTTCGCTGCGCCCCTCCAGCGCTCGACTCAGCGTCATCACGTCGGCGTACTCCAGATCACCACCCACCGGCAACCCACGCGCCAGGCGCGTAACCCGTACACTCAGCGGNNCTGCGCGCCGGTTGATCCAGCCCGCGGTGTTGTCGCCCTCCAGACCTGGGTTGGTCGCCAGTATCACCTCGACCACCCCGCCGGCCTTGACCCGCGCCACCAACTCAGCAATCTTCAGGTCCTCCGGGCCGATGCCATCGATCGGCGAAATCGTCCCGTGCAGCACATGGTAGACACCATGGTATGTTCCGGTCCGTTCGATCGCCACCACGTCCAACGGCTCTTCCACGACACAGACCGTACCTTGATCGCGCCGNNGGTTGGTACAGATCATACACGGGCTGGCCTCGGCAATGTTGAAACAACGTTCACACAGCCGTGNTCNTGCGCGCACGTCCAGTAACGCCCGCGCCAGACTGGCCGATACCTCATCCGGCGCCCGTAGCAGGTAGAATGTCAAGCGCGAGGCTGTTTTGGGGCCAATACCAGGCAGGCGCGCAAACGCTTCGACTAACCGCGCCACCGCTGGCGCCAATGGTTCCACGGGCTACAACAATCCGGGCAGGCTCAAGCCGCCCGTCAAGCCGGCCATGCGCTCGTTTGCCATCGTTTGCGGCTCTGTAAGGCCTCGTTGACCGCGGCCACCAGCAGATCCTGCAGCATCTCCACGTCGTCCGGATCGACTACCTCGGGCTTGAGCTGGATCGATACGATACGCTGGTCGCCTGTGGCGGTCACCGTCACTGCCTCACCACCCACCGTCACGGTCACCGTCTCCGACTTCAAGGCCTCCTGGGCCCGTGCCATGTCCTCTTGCAGCTTCTGAATCTGCGACATCATATCACCGCCGCCCTTGGGCGTTCCACCACGCGGCGGGGGCGGCACAAAGCCGTAACGTTTGCCCTTAGCCATCAATTCCCTCCACTTGGACTGTAGTCGTCCGCTATGATGTGCGTAGCCACCGCACCCAGTTCGCGCGTCGCATAATCGATCAGTGGGTCCACCGCGGCCTCCCCGGCTCGACCACTGGGGTGGCCGATACNGGCACGCTGGTCATCCTGTTGTGGGGTCGGTGTCCCTCTGGTTGAACTGGCCGTTGGCCGGTACTGATCCTCGGCAATCACCGTGATCGTGTACGACTCCCCCAACACTTCGCTCAAAACCGCTTCCAACGTTACCTTGTTCGCCGGTTCCAACAGGCGGCTGGCATTGTACTGGGCCTNGCTTTTGCCCCCGTCATAGCCGATGATGACCTGGTTGTTTTCCACCGCCAGAAACCGTACGCCGCCCGTCAGTACGCCGAGAATCATGCGCCGCCGGCTCTGCAGCAGCTCCTTGACCTGCGGCCAGGCCTGACGCAGGCGTTCCAACTGATCACCGGCCACCCCAGGTTTCGCCGCGGGCGACGTGGGTACCGCAGGTGTATCCATGGCGGGTGGCACGACCGGTAGCGATTCCACCTGGCCCATGCCCTGCACCGCGGCATATCCCACGTTGGCCTCACTCACGGCCGATGGCACGGGCGCCGACATCCGCACGGCGGCCGCCGGTTCGCCCGCCACGGTGGCCGCCGCCGCCGTTGACGGCACGGCAGTCATCGGCGTCGGTGTTGTGGCTGGCACACCCTCCTCCTGGCAGGCCTCGACCACGGCCATCTCCAGGGTCAATTGCGGCACGCCGGGCGCATTGCTGCGCAGATCGACGCTGGCCTGCGTGAACAGGCGAATCGCTTTCAACAGCCGGGTACGCGCCAGAAGGCGGGCCTGTGCTTCCAATTCGCGCGCGTTTCTGGCGGCACGTCCAACTCGACAACGNNGGCCGCCCACCTGGAGCAGAAGCAGTTGACGCAGTGTCTCGATCGTCTGCCGCGNCCAGCCCCGCAGCTCGACCCCACTGTCGACCAGGTCGGCAATGATCGTCAGACCGGCCGCAGCGTCGTGCGCGGCGATAGCTCCGACCAGGCGTCCGATGGCCTGGCTAGACACGGTGCCTAACATCGCCTCCACCTGGCCCACCGTGATGGGGTCTGCGCCGTAGGCCATCAGCTGATCCAGCAGGGTGATGGCGTCGCGCATGCTGCCGGTGGCGTAACGGGCCACGGCGGTCAGTGCGCCCGGTTCCGCGCTGCGCCCCTCGGCCTGGCAGATCGCCTGCAGGTGTTGCACCGTCTCGTGCGCGCCGATACGGTGAAAGTCGAAGCGCTGACAGCGCGAGATCACGGTCGCCGGCACTTTCTGCACGTCGGTCGTGGCCAGGATGAAGATTACGTGCGGCGGCGGCTCTTCCAGCGTCTTGAGCAGCGCGTTGAAGGACGAGGTCGACAGCATGTGCACTTCATCGATGATGTAGATACGGAAGCGGGCCTCCGTCGGCCGGAAGTTGATGCGGTCGATCACCGTTTCACGCATCGCATCGACGCCCGTATGCGAGGCCGCGCCGATCTCGACGAGGTCCAACAGACGGTCTTCATTCACGGCGCGGCAGATCGCGCAGTGGTTGCACGGTCGCTCCCCACNTGGCGCCTCACAGTTTACCGCCTTAGCCAGGATGCGCGCCGTGCTGGTTTTGCCCGTACCTCGCGGGCCGGTGAACAGATAGGCGTGGGCCACGCGTCCATCNNGCGCAGCGTTACGCAGGGTGCGCACGATGTGCGTCTGCCCTACGACTTCATCGAAGTTCTGTGAGCGCCATTTGCGGTAGAGGGCTTGCGAGGGCATTCTGCCTCCTGGTCTCGGTCCAGCCGTCGAATTCCGCCAGAAGTGTAACACCGTTGCCGTGCTTTGGCAACTGAGGCCGCTGCGGGGTGGGGGTGTACAGATGTGTTGGGGGAAGGCTGTCCTTCGACAGGCTCAGGGCGAACGGGTAGGCTTCTTCGTTCGCCCTGAGCGGTGAGCCTGGCGAACGGTCGATGGGCAAGTTCGCCCCCAAACAAAAATACGCCCCCTGTTGCGGTCGCGGCGTGCACAAATGATGGACCTATTGTATAATCAGTGTGTACGACAGCGCCGCCCATACGGTCGCTGGCTTTGCCCGCCATAAGTGGGCGCACACCCCACACCAAGGGAGCCGCCAGAAAGGTGACAACGATGTCTCACCCACGCACAATTCGGCCGCGGTAGCCAGCCAGCTGTAAGAACTGGCTGCTCGAAGCGCCATTCCGTATGCTGCAAAATAACCTCGATCCGGACGTCGCCGAAGACCCCGATCAGTTGATCGTCTATGGCGGTCGGGGCAGGGCCNNGCGCAACTGGGACTGCTTCGAGGTCATTCTCCGTACCCTGCAAACTATGGAACCAGACGAAACCCTGCTGGTCCAGAGCGGCAAACCGGTCGCGGTCTTTGCCAGCCACGAAGACGCCCCACGCGTGCTGCTCGCCAATTCTNNGAACATCGTGCCCGCCTGGGCGACACAGGCCAATTTCGACCGCTGGGAGGCGGCTGGCCTGATCATGTACGGCCAGATGACGGCCGGTTCGTGGATCTACATTGGCACGCAGGGAATTTTACAGGGCACCTACGAGACACTNGGGGCCGCCGCGCGTCAGCACTTTGGCGGCTCACTGCGGGGACGCTTCGTGCTGACGGCCGGCCTGGGCGGCATGGGTGGCGCCCAACCCTTGGCCGTTACGATGAACGGCGGGGTCGCCCTGGTCGTCGAGATCGACCCGCAACGCNNCCAACGACGCCTGGAGACGCGCTACCTGGACGAGGTCGTGGATGACCTGGAAGAGGCGATGACCCGCGCCGAAGAGGCGATCCAACGCCAGATACCCCGATCGATCGGCCTGATTGGCAACGCGGCCGCGGTGCTGCCCGAGCTGGTGNNGCGCGGCGTCACCCCTGACATCGTGACCGACCAGACGCCAGCCCACGACCCACTGATGTACGTGCCGCACGGGCTGACGCTGGACGCGGCCGCCGCACTGCGCGTATCGGATCCCGAAACTTACACTGCACGGTCCCTGGAGGCAATGGCAAGGCATGTCGAAGCGATGCTGGCGATGCAGCGCGGGGCGATCGTGTTCGATTATGGCAACAACCTGCGTCAGCGTGCGTTCGACCANGGGGTCACCGATGCGTTCGACTATCCAGGGTTTGTGCCGGCCTACATCCGGCCCCTGTTCTGTGAAGGTCAGGGACCCTTCCGCTGGGTGGCACTGAGCGGTGACCCGGCTGACATCTACCGCACCGACCAGGCGATCCTNGGGCTGTTCCCGAACAACGAACACCTCNNGCGTTGGATCCGCATGGCCCAAAGTCAGATCGCATTCCAGGGATTGNNCCCGCGTATCTGCTGGCTCGGCTACGGTGAACGGGCGCAGGCGGGTCTGGCCTTCAACGAGCTGGTGGCGNNCGGCGAGGTCAGTGCCCCGATCGTCATTGGGCGTGACCATCTGGACTGCGGCTCGGTTGCATCGCCCAACCGTGAAACCGAAGGTATGCGTGATGGTTCCGATGCCATCTCCGATTGGGCCATTCTCAACGCACTGATCAATACGGCGGGTGGGGCCACGTGGGTCAGCTTCCACCACGGCGGTGGCGTCGGTATCGGTTACAGCCAGCACGCGGGCCAGGTCATTGTTGCCGATGGCACGCCGGCCGCGCGCCGCCTGCAACGTGTGCTGACGAGCGACCCCGGCATGGGCATTGTGCGCCACGCCGATGCAGGTTACCCGAGNGCGATTGCCGCAGCACGCCGTCACGGCATGCGGCTGCCGATGCTCGCCGATGTTTGACAGGCTACGGGGTGCGTGCTACACTCGTTTTGCCCCAGTGTTCTTCGGCACAACCCACTGACCTGAAGATTATGTGCAACTACTCAGGTTGGCACGAGAGAAACCGGGTTTTTGTCTCGCAGACCAGGAACATGGCGCGATGAAAGGCCGTTGTACCGACAAAAACCATGCACACACGAGAAAAACCCGGTTTCTGAACGGCTGGCTGAGCAGATACGATTATTTGCCATAAAAGGAAGGAGTCGCAACATGACGGATGAAACTACCTTGCCCCCGGAGCCGGGCAGTATCGAGGATTCGAGCGCCGCGCATGAACCTATGCCCGAGGTGGCAGATCTGGTGGAACCTGGCACGGCCGCAGCCAGTGAGGTGATTGCCCAGGGCAGCGCGGCGGCGCTGCCGCAAGCAGTACAGTGGCCGGTGCGGTGGACGCTGCGGCCAGTGAGACCGCCGCTGCGGTGGACGCTGCGTCCAGTGAGACCGCCGCTGCCGCGACCGACACGGCTGCAGATGCCGCTGAAACGGTGGCCGATTCGACAGCCGCCGCGGTTGAAGGCACGACGGCGGCGCTTTCCCAGGCACACGCTGCGGTCATGGGCACGGCCATCGAAACGAAGAGCACGGCCTCTGCGACGAGCAGCGAAGCGGCAGCCGCCATGGCATCGGTGACGCGCACTGCCGCCGGCGCCAGAGGCAAGTGCGAGTTCCGAACCACCCCGCTGCCACTGCCGCTCCCGACTACACCCTACACTGAGCCGCGCAAAAGAGCAACAACTGGCAGTGGGTATTGATTGCAACCGTAGTGTTGGTGCTGCTCTGCTGCTGCTGCATTCTGCTCAGTTCGGTCTTCTTCTTCAATAACCTGATGCAAGCGCTCAGTTACTAGCGGTAGCTCTATGGACGTCGACCTCATCGTTCACCATGCGGCGCAGCTTTGACGATTGCCGNNGAACGGTCCCCGCCGTGGCCTGGCGCTGCGCGACCTCAACATCATCCATGACGGCGCCGTGGCCATCCACGGCGCAACGATCGTCGCCGTGGGTACCACGGCCGAAGTCAACGCACAGTACCGCGCGGCGCTCACACTGGATGCCCGCGGACGCNNGGTGCTGCCCGGGTTTGTTGACCCGCACACCCACGCCGTGTGGGCAGGTGACCGTGCGCACGAATTNCAGAACAACGCGGCTGGTGCAACATACATGGAAATCATGCGTGCCGGCGGNGGTATCGCCAGCACGGTGCGTGCCACGCGCNNGGCATCGCTCGACCAGCTGGTGAACGAAACCCGCCCCCGCCTGGACCGTATGCTGGCGCACGGCACAACCACGGCCGAAGTCAAGACCGGTTACGGCCTCAACCTGGACGACGANGCGAAGCTGCTCGACGTGATCCGTTTGCTCGACGAGGACCACGCGATCGACCTGGTGCCGACCTATCTNGGNGCGCACGCCGTGCCACCCGAATTTGCCGGCCGCACCGATGATTATGTCGATTTTATGGTGCACGAAGCGATCCCCGAAATCGGCGCGCTGCACTACGGTGTCGTCCAGACCTTGCCCGGCGGTGATGAGTACACCAGCTACGTGCCGGCCGCCCGCTTTTGCGACGTGTTCTGTGAAGAAGGTGTGTTCGATATCGCCCAGAGCGAGCGTATCCTGCTGGCCGCGCAGAGTGCCGGGCTGGCGCTCAAACTGCACGTCGATGAATTTGCACCGCTGGGCGGTACACCGTTGGGCGTACGTTTGGGCGCCGTGTCGGTCGATCACCTGGTGTGCACACCACCGGAGCATTTGGCCCTGCTGGCCGCCTCGCCGACGATTGGGGTTGCCCTCCCGGGCACACCGTTTGGCCTNGGGAAGCCCCACTACACGCCGGCCCGTGCGCTCATCGACCAGGGTGGGGCACTCGCCCTGGCCACCGACCTCAACCCCGGCACCTGCTGGTGTGAGTCGATGCAGTTCATCATCGCCCTGGCCTGCCGCACGATGCAACTGACGCCGGCCGAGGCAATCTGTGCGGCCACGCTGAACAGCGCATGCGCCATTGGCCTCGGCGACGTCATCGGCAGCCTGCAGCCGGGCAAACAGGCTGACCTGCTCGTGCTGGAGGTGGACGACTACCGCCACCTGGCCTACCGCTTTGGCACGAACCTGGTGCACAGCGTGATCAAGAAGGGGGAAGTGCTGGACCTGTAGCGCTCAAGCCGGCGTGCTTCCCAGCCTAGAATACCCTGGAACCGGGCACGAATACCGGCCACGTCGATACGGCGCGCCGCCGACTGTTGCCGGTGTCGATGCACCACCAAAACCTATGAATAACAGGGCATCCAGTGGAACCGCTGGATGCCCTGTTGTTTACATACTATGTCGCCCGTATCGCCCGTGCCGGCGTCACCGACCTCTCGGAGACGCGGCCCAGCCGCCCGTCATCATGCCAAAAACTGTGATGACGGCGAGCGCAAGCTTAACGGTGTGGGGGATGGAACTGAAGAGTCAGGCGTCGGAGACGCCATTTCTCCCGACGTCACGGAAATACCCCGCGACTCTGCACGGCATCAGCCACCTGCTGTACGGCCAGCATGTACGCCCCCAGACGCAACGGAACCTGGCGCTCTTGACTGAATTCCCACACGTGGGCAAAGCTGCCGATCATGATGCGCTCCAGATNTGCGTCGGACTCGTCCGCGTCCCAGAAAAAGCGCTGCAAGTCCTGCACCCACTCGAAATAACTGACCACCACACCGCCGGCATTGGCCAGAACATCGGGCACCACCAGGACGCCGCGGTCGTGCAGGATCCNGTCCGCCTCCGGGGTCGTCGGGCCGTTGGCTGCTTCGACGATCATGCGCGCTTGCACGTGTGACGCGTTGTCGGCGCGTAGCTGCTGCTCGAGCGCCGCGGGGATCAGAACATCGACATCGGTGGTGAGCAGTTCATCGTTGCTGATCGCCTCGACGCCGGGCGCNNTGTAGCCAGCCAGCAGATGCTGTGGGTGCTCGGTCACGTGGCGGTTGATGTCGGCGATGTTGAGGCCACGCGGGTGGTAGAGCCCGCCACTGATATCGCTGATGGCCACGATCTTGCAGCCCATTTCGTGCAGCGCGGTCGCGGTAGCCGAGCCGACATTGCCATACCCCTGGATAGCGATCGTGGTCGCGGCCAGGTCGTGACGCTGGCGGGCGAGTAGTTCGCGTGTAGTTAATGCGACCCCCAAACCGGTCGCATTCTTGCGGCCTAACGAACNCCCGAGGGCAATTGGCTTGCCGGTGACGATTTCGGTCGTCGACTCACCGCGCAGCATGGTTGCCGTATCAGCTATCCAGGCCATAGTTTGTGCGTTGGTGTTGACATCGGGTGCGGGGATATCGCGTTTGGGGCCGATAATCGGCAGAATCATGACTGTGTAGCGGCGGGTCAGGTTACGAACTTCGGCCTCGGTCATCTGCGTGGGGTCACAGCGTACACCGCCTTTGGCGCCGCCGTAGGGGATACCGACAACGGCACACTTCCAGGTCATCAGCGCGGCCAGNNCGCGCATCTCATCCAAATCAACGGTGGGGTGGTAGCGCACCCCGCCCTTACACGGCCCGCGGGCACTGGAGTGCTGGACACGGTAGCCGGTAAAAACCTCGATGCGGCCGTCGCTCATGACCACCGGCACTGCCACGGTCAGTTCGCGCTCGGGTTGACGCAGGATTGCGTGAATGCCCGGATCCAACTCGAGCCGACGGGCAACGTCGTCGAGTGTGGCCAGAACTCCGGCCCACAGGTTGGGCCGGGGCGGCTCAGCCACTACGAAATCAGGCATGGGCCTGGCGAGTAGCTGCTGTGGTACAATCGGTTCGCCCATGATATCCTCCTGGCAGTATGCGGTTCTCTCGACTAGATTGTAATTGGGAGTGCGCACGAACTCGCATCCCCTGGCGCGCCTTCATCGGTACCATACAACCAGGAATGCACACTTCCTTATGTGCGTCCCTTTGTGCGGCGTATGGTATCGATCGGCGCAGGTTTATCGCTGCCAAACCTGCAGCGGGCGTTGGTGCAACGAACTGAGAAATGCACCATAACCGATCCGCTGCTGGACCTCGGCGGCGTCCACGATCTGTGCATCGAGCAGGTGCGCACAGGTCGGGGTGGCATACAGGGCAGCCACTGCTTGCGTCAACGCCCGGTCCAATCCACTGATCAACGCACTCAAAGCCTTCGTTTTGCGCTCGACCCGCACAATCAGGTGGAGCGTAAAATCACGCGCCGGCTCACTGCACGACTCGTCCTCGTAGGCCACACCGGTGTCGAACAGGTAAACCGCGTTGACCGTCTCGTCCAGCGCACCTAAGGTTTCGGCCAATCGGGTGGCCAGGCCATAGGTGGTGTAGCGGACCATGGTTGCATCGCGGCGGCGCAGCGCTTCGAGTACAGCGGTCGAGTCGGGGCGGCCGTCTGGCTGGCCGCAAACTCCAATGCCCTGGCCAGCGCATCCCGGACGGCACTGCTGGCATCAGGCAGGTACAGCGGAAGCGGCGCCAGTGCCGTGTTCATGATTGCGACCGGTTCTGTATCGGACAATGAGCCTTGCATATGAATCTTGCCGATCTGGTTCGCGTTGGAACGGATAGTGATCTGCATATTTACTTTACCAGATAAGGCATGAAATACGCATAAAGACCATGTACGGTTATGTGAAAATCCCGTGAAAGGTTAGAGGCTAGAGGTTGGGACAGATGAGCATGTACCCTACGCCCGGCGAGTTGATGATGATCTGCGGGTTGGCGGGGTCGATCTCGATCTTACGGCGCAAGTAGCGGACGTAGGCCCGCAGGTATTCCAGGTCGTTCCGGTATTCCGCGCCCCAGACGTCGGTCAGGAGTTCTTCATGGACCAGAACGCGGTTAGGCTTCAGGGCCAGGCAGCGCAGGAGGTCGAACTCCGTGCGGGTCAGTTCGACCGGGTTCCCNNGCACGGTCACGGTACGGCGCGCAAAATTGATCTCCAGATCACCGCAGGTCACGGGACTCGTGATCACCGTTTCGGGGCGCTGCCGGCGACGCAGGACGGCTTTGACCCNGGCCACCAACTCCTTGGCGTTGAACGGTTTGGTCAGGTAGTCGTCGGCGCCGGCCGCGAAACCGGCCAGGACATCATCGTCACGCGCTTTGGCGGTGAGCATGATCACCGGCACGTCGGAGAACTCACGGATGCGTGCGCACACTTGATAGCCATCGATCACGGGCGGCAGCAGGATGTCGAGCAGGATCAGGTCGGGCTGCTCCAGCGCTGCCATCTCGATTGCCGTCTGGCCGCTGGCCGCAACGACGACCTGATAGCCAACCGCCGTCAGAACTTCGCTGACCAGCCGGGATACGCGCGGTTCGTCGTCGACGATGAGAATCTTCTCATTCATACTCCGTCTTCCTCCCCGCCGGGCCCGACGGCTGGCCTGTCAGCCATGCGGGGCAGGGCAAAATAGAGCGTGGCGCCGGCGCCCAGCTGGCTTTCGGCCCAGATACGTCCGTTGTGGCTCTGCACAATCGTGTGCGCAATCGACAGACCCAGGCCAGAGCCGACCATGTGGCGCACCAGCCCTGACTCGACGCGGAAGTATTTCTCGAACAGGCGGTTGAGGTGTTCAGGGGCAATGCCCACGCCCTGATCGGAAACGCTGACGATCACTTCGTGGGAATGGGCCTCACCGCGCACGACGATCAGCCCGCCGTCGGGTGAATAGCTGAGGGCGTTGTCGATCAGGTTACGCAGCACCTGAGCGATGCGCAGCGGGTCGGCATCGACGATTGGGAAATCATCGGCGAAGTCGACGACGAACTGATGTTTCCAGGCCTGGTAGCCGTATTCGGTGATCACCTCGCGCGTCAGGCGCGGTAGCAGCACCGGCTGTGGGTCCAGCCTCAGCAGGCCAGCGTCGATCATGGACGATTCGAGCAGGTCATGAATCAGATTCTGTAATATGCCGCACTCTTCGTCGATGATTTGCAGAAAGTCGCGCTGTGTGTTGCGACTGAAGGCGACATCCTCCATGAGCAGTGCCGTGGTGTAGCCCTTGATCGACGTGAGGGGCGTGCGCATTTCGTGGGCCAGGGTCGAGATCCGTTCATCCTGGAGGCGGTTGGCCTCTTCCAGAGCGTGGGTGGTTTGCAGCGCCTGGCTCAGCCGCCTGTTTTCGATCGACAGCGTAACCAGCTCAGCCGCCGCTGTCAAGAAGGTCAGGTCGTCCGTTGTGAAGCTGGCCGCCTGGTGCAGGTTTTCCAGTACGAGCACACCTACCGCCTCGTGACCGGTTATGAGCGGTACGCAGACTACGCTGCGCGCNNCGTGCACACCAACGGTGGCTGCGCAGAGGAGGGCGTAGTTGTGCGGTGTCATCGTGGCCATGGCGCGGGCCGTGTCTTCGGGTGTGGCAGAGAACTGAATCTGGCCGCTCTGGAAGGCCTGGCCGGGGAGCGATTCGTTCACAGCCAGGTACAACTGCTGCATGATGGTTTCATCGTGGCCGCGGGCCGCGACAGTCTTCAGACAGTGGATGGCCGGGTCGTACAGCAGAAGTAGCCCGGCGTCGGCCGCCGGCAGTGCATCAATCAGGCTGGCTAGAAACTGCGGCAGTATCACCGCCAGGTCGCGTGCGGCNNTCATGGTACGGGCGATCTGAAAGATTGTGGAAAGGCGCTGATCGGGCGTCATCGAATGGGCGCTCCTGTTCCGGCCCCCAGATCCAAAGGTTGCAGCAACAGTGTGGCTGTCATTCTATCATCAGCGTGGGTCACCGTCAAACGCTTTCGCGGCGGTCGTCAGATCATTTGTGTCACCGCTGTATGCGTCAACTGTTGGGGTCTGGCCTCCAGCGCTACTGACCAGCCCCGACGCCTACGCGCCGCATCACGCCGGCCACACGGGCCAGCGCCCAATCGACCAGCCCGGCGCGACGTTATTGAGGAAGACCCCGGCGCGCCGGCCGGCCCAAGATGAGTTCGTGCTGGCCGCCGCGGCGGCGGCCACCGTCTGTTCGGCCACCTGGCGCGCCGACATGCGCCGCAGCGGGTTGCGCGGCGGCGCGTGCCCCGGCACATTCTGCCCAAAGCCGGTGCCGCTGGTGAAAAACGGACAGACCGTCAGCACCTTGATATTGTAGCCCGCAACTTCGGCCCGCAGGCCCTGGCCAAAACCGTTCAGGGCGAACTTGGTCGCCGCGTAGACCGTGTCGCTCGGCACACCCACCTTGCCGGCCACCGACGACACATTGATGATCATCCCCTGACGACGCGCCATCATGCCCGGCAGCACCAGCCGCGCCAGGTTGATGGCCGACAGCGTGTTGACGCGAAACAGACCCTCGATTTGTTCAGGGGTCGCTCATGCGCCCACAGCGCCAGCCCCTGGCCGGCATTGTTGACCAGCACATCGATACGCCCAAACACCTGGAGGGTCACGTGGACCAGGCGTTGGAGTTGGTCGACATGACTGACGTCGGTCGGCACCGTCAGGACCCGCCCACTCTGGGCGCGTAACTCCTGCGCCAGCTCCTCCAAAGCCCTGACCGACCGCGCCGCCAACACCACCACGGCCCCCTCCCGGCTAAACACGCGCGATTTCTCGTCCGATCCCGCTCGACGCGCCCGTAATGATCACCACCTGATCGGTGAATGGCATGCACCCTCTCCTTTCCGATGTCACCCTGTTGCCCCAACCGCGCGCAGACAGCCGGTGCTTTTTACGTCCTGTACTGCCTACGCCCTTTGGCTCCCCTGTGGTATAATACCCTCACGCAACGTAACCGGACGTTGATGCGTATTGATACGGGGTTCCGGTGGCGGCCTCACGTCCTGAGAGGGTCGCCAGCCGGAATTATCCTTGAAAACGCCAGATGTGCAAGACTGGCGCAAGTTGAACGTCAGCAGAACACCCCGACCCAATTCGGCATGCACAGAGAGGAGCGCGTAAACATGGCATCGTTACTCGAAAAAGTCAGCACCCTGATTCAGGCCAATCTCCATTACATGGTGGACCAGGCACTGCGGGCGAACTCGCTGGCCGTCTTTGATCAGTACATCCGCCAGGTGGAAAATAACCTGGATGAACTGGAAGACGCCGCGGCCACCGTAGGCGGCGAAGCGCGGATGCTGCGGCGCAAGTACGAGGAGTTCGCGGCCAAGGCTNNACCGGCCGACCGCAACATCGACATCTTCCTCACCGAAGGCAAGGATGAACTGGCCGTTGCCGCGCAGAGCAAATATAACTCCACCAAACGCCTGGCTGATTCGTACAAGGAACAATCCGACCGCCAACAGGCCGAATACCAGAAGCTGCTGGACGCCCGAATCAAGCTCGAAACCAAACTGACGACCACCAAACAGGAACGCGAAGAGTTGCAATCTCTGCTGACGTTGGCCAAATCCAAGGAGATCAGCACCAAGGCCGTGCGCTCATTGGACGACCTGATGGGGACGGGCGATGCCGATATCNNGCGTGTGGCCGAATCGATCCGTATGCGTCTCGACAAGGCCCAGGCCGAGAGTGAGATCGTGACGTCGCGCCTGGATCGGCAAATGGACGAGATTCTGGAGCGTAATACCCTCGATGCGCAACTCGAAGAGCGTAAGCGCCGGCTGGGCATGAGCCAGGCCGCTGGCAGCGGGGTTGAACCGGCTCGATAACCATCCCTGGTCGCCTTGCCGTTTGCTGTATTTCAGGTTATAATACCATTTGTAGGTGACGATCACGGAACGCCGCAGGCACGGTTCATCCGTGTATCTACAGGTGCCAGGCGGTGCAAACTGCGCCTGAGGCGTCGTACCACCGAGGATGTGGACAACGATGCTACAGGTCATCAGGGATACAGGTCATCAAGATGGAGGATGTTGTGGAAAGTACCAACGCGATCATGGTCTTTCAGAATAGGAGCCTGCCCGTCAAGTATGCCACCGGCTTTGCCCTGCTCCTGGGCTTCGTCATTGGCTGGCTGACCGGCATGATCAGTGAGGCGCGTGACTGGCTCATTGCTGGAATCGCGCTATTCTTGGGACTGTATTTGATGTGGGACGCGGCCTACACGGCCAGCCGGCGAGTTCTGATCAGTGCCACTGACCTGACACTGGTCGACCCACTGCGTCTGTGGGGCCACGGCGCACCTTTGCCTGGAACACCATCAGAGGGATCGATTTGCAGGTGAAGGATGAAAACGCGCCCTGCGGTTCATGGCCGAGATTACACCCCAATTTCATTATGAAGGGTTACCCTACGAGCCGGCACTGCTGGAAGCGATCATCGCCCGCGCCAAACTACAACCAGTGGCCGGGCCGGAAACGGCCGATCTCAACGCCTTGCCAGCGGAAGGGAAGCACCTCTACAGCTGGGCCAGGAAGAAATAACGGCGCCCGGCGCAGAAGAACCCAATCGGCACAGACCGATGGCGACTGTAACATCGGGACCTGTAGTCGTCTTTCGGCCCCATGTTCTGGAGGCATCGGGCTTTTGCCTGGGCCTGCAATTGCCGTAACACTCCGGGTTGCGGCAGAACATGGGCATTGTATGCCGCGGCGAAGGATTCAAGCATGAACCGAACGCGTATTATCTTTATCGCGATTATTGCGGTGGCGGTGCTCATCATCGGCCTCTCCTGAAACCGGTTACCTGCGCAACCAGCCACAGGCTCCCCAGGCCACCAAACCGGAGGGCCCATCCCGGTGCGGGTTGTAACGGCCCTGCCCATCGAACCGTGGGTTCGTGCCGCGGCCAAAACTTTCAACGAGGAGCAGCACAAACTCCCCGGCACCAACTCAGTCATCCAGGTCGAAGTGATCGCGATGGATGGCCTGACCGCACTGGGCAAATGGGACCGCGATGAGTTCGGCATCCTGGGCGACCGCAGCCCCGAGAACCTGACGGCGACCGAAAAGGCCGTGCTGGCGCGTTTCCCGACCGTCTGGATTCCCGACAGCCGCTACCTGGTCGAGCTGGCCAACGCCACCTACAAACAACGCCTGGGTCGCGATGTGTTCTTGACCGACGGTGAATACCGGNNGCGCCCACTGGCCCTATCCCTGTTTGCCTGGGGTATCTACCAGAGCCGTGCCAAGGTGCTGGAGCAGAAGTATGGCAGCATCGATTGGCAAACGATTCACGACGCGGCCATTGCCAANGGGGGTTGGCCTGAATTGGGCGGCGACCCCGCCTGGGGCTTCTTCAAACTGGTAGTGCCCAATCCGCGCAAGAATGTNGGGGGACTGGCTGCGATGGTGGCGGCTGCCGGTGAGTATTACGGTCGCACCGATATCAGTGTCGAGGACGTCACGAACCCCAAGTTTCAAGCGTGGCTGAAAGAACTGATGGGCGCGCTGACCGATGTGAGTGGTTCCAGCGCCTACACCGCCGAAGACTTCGCACTCTTCGGTTATTCGGCCGGTGACGGCGGCCAGCTGCTGGAGAGCGACCTGCTCACCAACATGGCCGGCATCCAGACGCGCTGGAAGGACCCGTTGCTCATCCGCTACCCCAACTACGTCACCTGGTTCGACTTCCCGTTCACGGTCTGGATGGGGCCGGAAACGTCCGCCTTCNNTGAAAAGAACGCCGCGTTGGAGTTCCAGAAGTACCTNTTGTCGCCGGACATTCAGAAGCAGGCGGTGGCCTATGGTCTGCGTCCCGCTAACCCCGATGTGCCAGTCACTGAAGGGGACAGCCTGTTTGCCCGCTGGCAGGATCAGGGAGCCACCGCCGTGGTGCCGCGTACGACGGCGATGCGTGCCCCCAGCCGTGACGTTCTGCTGGCCCTCCTGCGTTGGTTCGACCTGAACGTCGCGCAAGAATAGCGCCGGGGGTTCTCCATGAGCGCCAAGAACCGATCGAACAATCGATCTACCGTATCCAGGAGTGCCAAACCGGCGGCCATGTTCGGCGGCGTTGGCACGATCATTGCCTGTGGCCTGTGCCTGGTACTGGCCATGCTTGCGTGGAGCGGCTTCCGGTCCGGGAACGCTTCTTCAACCGCCTGGCGCCAGCAAGCCGAACGAGGCCAGGCTGACTGTGGCCTATTCGCCGGAGAAGGCCCGCCTGCTGCAAGTGCTGGTCGAGCAGTTCAACCGGCANGACCTGCGCACGCCTGACGGTGAGCGTATGCGGGTCGAGCTGATCAAAATGGACCCGGAAGAGATGGTGAGTNNGCCGTCCTCGCGGCCCACGTTTCAGGCGGTAACCCCAGACTCTGGCCTATGGCTGGACCAGATCGATCGGCAGTGGCTGGCCAGACAGACGGTGGAAGAGGGCCAGATCGCGCCGCGGCTGGTCGGTGAGCCGACCCGTTATGCGATCAGCCCGATCGTCATTGCGGCCTGGGAGAACGTCGCCCATGAACTGGGCTGGCCGGCGCCGGTCAGCTGGCAGGCAATTCAGCAGCGCNNGGCCTCTGACCCGAACTTCAAATGGAACCACCCCGCCACCAGCCACGCCAGCGGCCTGCTGGCCACCCTGGCGGAGTTCTACGCCGGCGCGGGCAAAACCCGCGGCCTGACGGAGGAAGACGCCACCGCCCAGGCAACGCTGGACTACGTGCGCGACATCGAGCGTACGGTCAAGTATTACGGCGAGGGCGAACTGGCTGTGATGGAACGGGCGCGCCAGGAAGGCCCGGACTTCCTCGACGCCTTCGTGACTCAGGAACAGCTGGTGGTGCGTTTTAATGAGGATGGTCAGTCCAGGCGCCTGGTGGCCATGTACCCGGCCGAGGGCACGCTGTGGGCTGACCACCCGCTGGCCCTGCTCGAGCTGCCCGGAGTGACGGACAACCAACGGCGGACCTACCAGGCCCTGCGCGAATTCCTGCTCAGCCCCGCTGCTCAGCAGACCGTGCTGGCCAACGGCTATCGCCCGGCCGACCTGAGTATTGCCCTGGACAGCGCCAGTTCGCCACTGACCGCNGCNAACGGTGTCAACCCGCAGGAACCCCAGACCACACTGCAAATTCCATCGCCGGCGGTGGTCGAGGTGGTGCAAAACGCCTGGTATTACACCAAACGCCTGGCTAACATCTACCTGGTCGTCGACACCTCCGGCTCGATGCGCGGCGAGAAGCTGGCCGCGGCACAGGCGGCCTTACGAACCTTCCTCGACCAGATCGTGAACGACCGCGAACGGGTTGGTTTGATCGAATTCAGCGACCAGGTCAACCACGTGGTCGAGTTGCACGAACTGGCCACCAACCGCGGCAATCTACAGTATTACGTCGATAACCTGGAGGCGAGCGGCAGCACGGCCCTGCTGGATGCGGTACGCGCGGCCTACCGTCGCCTGCAGCGCGAGAGCGACCCGGAACGCATCAATGCGATCGTCGTGATGACCGATGGCCGTGAAAATCAATCGTCCGTGACCCTGGACCAACTCGTGCAGGAGATCTCNGCGGGCAACGCCAGCGGTGTTCCCACCATCGTCTTCTCGATCGCCTACGGCAACGATGCCGATTATGACGTCCTGAATGCGCTGGCTAAGGCATCGGGCGGCCAGGTGCGCGAGGGCAGCCCGGAGACGATCCAGCAATTGTACAAGATTCTGTCAAGTTATTTCTAGCTGGGCCGACATGAAGGCGACGAAGGCAAAAAGCCGTGGCGCAGGTCTGGCCGGTTGTTGTGTACTGCTCGGGCTGCTGCTGGTGTCGGGCTGCACCCGCGGCCCACGCCGCAGATCGAGGCGAACCTGCGGGAACAGACGCTGAGCGACGCGTGGAACCAGCTGGCCGAATTCGTCGAGGTCGATCGTACTCAACCGCTGACCAACGGCTGGGAGATGCTCATCGACCGGGGTGAATTTCGGCACTTCTACCTGCCGTTCGACGCGGCGACGGCGGATGGTAAATGGACCCACGTCAACGTCTTGTACCTGACGGAACCGCAGAGCGTGGGCAATGTGAGCGGTTACGCCCTACCGCAAGCGCCAGACCCGGTCGCGGCGGTGTCAGTAGCCGATCTCATGGCCGCGATCGATGGGGCGGGTGGTGTGCTGGCCCTGGCGCCGCCGGGCCGGGTTACCGGGTGGCCCGTACCAACGTCCTGCCGGGGATGTGGTTTTTCGCACCACGCCGCGGCTCAAGGTGTTCGTCGTCCAGAATGGGAAAGTCAGCCCGCTGGCCGAGGGAGAATCGGTACAGGCCACCGGTCGAGTGGTGACACTGAGCTTCTTGCCCGCGGCGTCACCGTCTGGCGATGCCGCGACGTATCTGTATTGGTTTCGAGATTTGCAGTAAGGACATGCCCGAAGAATCGTTGAGTAACCAGATCGAACAACAGGCGCGCCGAGCCATCATCGAGCACGCGGTGGTGCGCTGGGAAAATGCGCTGCTCATCGCTGGCGCCCTGCTGCTGACCTTTTTCGTGCCGGTACCCTTTCCCGGTTGGCCNCGTCTGGGGTGGCTGGCCATGGGTGCATTGGGCATCGGCGGGATGGTGTTCAGCAGTCTGAATGACAAAGCGGCCAACCGTAAGGTGGTGGCTGACCTGTTCTTGCAGAAGTTCGACACACGGGCGATCAATGACCGCGAGCTGCGCCAAAAGCTNGACCAGGCCCTCGATTATTACAGCCGTATCCAGCAGGTTATCGACAGTCAGGACGCGGGTATCGTGCGCGACCGGCTGGGCAGCACGGTCTCGCAAATCAACGACTGGCTGGTCAACATGTTTCGTATTGCCCGCCGACTGGACATCTACCGTCAGGACAAGGTGATTCAGCGCGACCGGCAAACGGTACCGCGCGATGTCGCGAATTATCAGGAGCGGCTGCGCCGTGAGAACGATGCATCGGTTGCTGAGCAGCTGCGTGCCGCACTCGCGGCGNNTGAAACCCAGGAGGCCGCCCTGGAACGGTTGGACAACGTCATGGAAAGGGCCGAGTTGCAGTTGGAACAGTCGCTGGCCGCATTGGGCACGATCTATCCCCANGATTCGCTCATCGGTGCACGCGACGTGGACAGCAGCCGAACGCAGCGCCTGCAGGCCGATATNCGCGACCAGGTGCACACCCTGGACGATCTGATTAGCTCGATCAATGAAGTGTACAATGTGGACGTCGCCAGTTTGGAGCCAACGACCGCGGCCGCGGCCAAGGCTCGGACGTCGCAGCAGGCTGGCCGGTAGGAGCTCGTTATGCGCAAAATCTTCTTGGTGATGGGACTTGTCGCGCTGCTGGCGCTCAGCGGCTGCAATGGCAGCACTGGCCCCACGAAGGGTGACGTCACGGTATTCGTCGCGGTACCGCTGTCTGGCTTCCAGGCCAACGGCGGTCAGACGGTATTGGGTGGTGTCCGGCTGATGGCCGAGGAACTCAACCGGCAGGACGGCCTGCTCGGTTACCGGGTGAAGGTTGTGGGAGTGGACGACGAATCCGACTCCGACGTCGCCGTCAGCGCGGCCGGACAGATTCAGCAGGCCATCGATAGTGGCCAAAAGGTGGTGGGCCTCGTAGGTCATCTCAACAGCGGGCAAACCGAGGCCGCGATGGAGGTGTACAAGAATCTGCCGATCGTGGTCATTACCCCGACGTCGTCCGAGACCTCGATCACGCAGCAGGGTTACCGCAATTTCTTCCGCGTGAATGCCAATGACACCGTGCAGGCCGATGTGGACGCGGCGTTTCTGGTCAACCAACTGGGCGCCAAACGGGTGGCCGTCCTGCATAACGACACCCCGTACGGGATCGGGTTGGGCAACGAAATCACGCGCCCTGGAGAANNCCTTGGGGCCAAGGTGGTATTGAACCTGCAGGTCAAAGAAGGGCAGAGTCGCTACCTGGAAGAGGCGGCCAAGATCAACGCGGCCCAGCCCAATGCCATCTTCTATGCCGGTTACGAAATCGAGACGCCGTATCTGCGCGCCGACCTGATCGAAAACGGGCTGAAGATGCCGATGCTGGCCAGCGACGGCGCGNNCCTGGCGGCCACCATCGACGAAGCGAACGGCACTGCGGAGGGAATGTACGTCAGCGCTTTCGCCCCCAGCCCCAACGTCGCTGGCCAGGACTGGATCTCCGCCTACCAGGCCGTCGAGTACCGCAACCCCGACACCTACTCGGTCAACGGTTACAGCGCGATGGCGGTTCTGGCCGAAGGGGTCAAGAAGGCAAATTCGCTCGACGCGACCAAGGTGGCCGATGCCATCCGCACGCTGGACTACAAGGGCATCATTGGTGAACTACAGTTTCTACCCAACGGTGACTTGCAGCACCCGCAGGTGTACATTTTCCAGGTGCAGAACAACGAGTTTGTCCAGGTGGCGCCCTGATCCGGGAGCACATGTGCAAAGGACAACCGCCGCTTCATCGCGCGGGTGCGGCATATCGGCCCTGGGCTGGCATGAGAGGAGAGACAGACGGAGAACGGATGGAATCATCATTAGCGGACGTATCACCGTCGGAGGCGCCGCCGACGGTCTGGCAGAAGAGCCTTCTGAACAACCTGAGTCACAAACGGTCCGTGCTGGCTTTATGCCAGTACTACCAGCGTCATTCGGCAATCGATGAAGTTGCGTTCATGGCGTTGATGGACGAACTCATTGCGGCGTACCAGGAGGAAGTGGCTGACCTCTCGCACCTCCTGCGACTCTACGACGTGCCGCCGTCCGAGGCCGAAATGCAGCGCCACCTCGTGCGCGATGGCCGGGCACGGCGCACTACCCAAACCCGCCTGGAAATGCTGCTGGGCCTGGTCAAGGCCAACGCCCACTGGTACCGGCGCGAACTGGGACGGCAGCCGCCGCCCGACATCGCCGCCCTGTGGACCAGCCTGCTGGCAGCCGAACAGTCGCGCGTCGAGCATATCAGTATCCTGATGGATCCAGAATCGGCCCTTACCTGACACCCGTCATAGGCAGCACGGTCTGGTTCTTGCAGAATGAGGGACGGAGGCAGACAATCTGGTGCGAAGAGGAGAAGTCGATGCAGTCACCTGACGGTTCTACGGTCGAGATCCGTCCCATGGACGTTGACCTGGTCACGAATGTTTGTCTGCACCACGGCCCTCTGGCAGCCTGTATGCTCACGCCGGCGGCGGATGCGACCGTCGACGCGCCTGCTGGCCCATCCCTGGCCCGATAGCTTGATCGATGAGCTGGCGCCCAGGTTGGGGCAGGGTTTGTTCTGCCCGCCCGGTCACTCGGTGGAGCGTCGTGAGTTCCTGCGTGAAATCACGCGACGCTACGGCGCGTGCGCTATCCAGGCCTGGGACGGTGGCCTGATCGTTGGCGTCGTGCGCTTCTTCCCTGCTCGCTGCTGCTGCAGCTGGGACAGCGATCGGCCAGCCTGCGCGAGAGTTGGTTCTGGCCGGCGGTGGCAGCCGATGACCCGGCCAACACCCTGTTCATTCTGTGCGTCGAGACCGGTGCGGCCACGTTCCAACCGGGCCTGTTGGTGATGCCACCTTCCGAACCCACCGCGGTCGACCCGGAGGCCTACCAACGGCGCGGTATTGGCAGCCAGTTGGTTCGCGCCCTGATCGACTGGGCGCGCGTGGCTGCGCGGCTGCAAGTTGGCGCGGGACAGGATTTGGAGATCGTCTACGGCCTCGCCGGTACGGGAGGACGTACATTCTGGGAGAAACTGGGGTTTCGTGCAGCACGCGAACTGCCGCCGCTGCCCTGGTCAGCCGGTGACCTGCCCGTGCTCTCCTACCAGGCCAGCCGCCGGCGTATGGACCTGGACGATGCGCAGCGCCAGTGGTTGATGGTGCTGGATCTGGAATAAGGGCCGGGGTGGTTTGCCCGGTTTGCCGCCCAGGCGCGAAGCGGGTCCGTATCTGGTGATACGGACCCCGCTTTATTGCTCCCCGGCCCAGCACATCGTGACGATATGCGGGCCGCGCACAAGTGGCAGCACCGCGTTGCCGAAGGTTGCCTTCAGCCGCAGCTTCCAGGGCACCGCACGGTGCGGCACGATCTGGAATCCAAACTGCGTGTAGAAACTCACACGGTGTTCGGGGCACTCCAGAAACAGGGGCGGTGGTGTGCTGGCCTGCAGCATGCGCACGATCGCGCCACCCACACCACGGTGGCGATAGGCGTCGAGTACCACCATGCTGCCCAACTCACGCAGGCCTGGGTCTGGCCGAACCTGTCCGCAGCCCACGATCTGTCCGTCGGCCTCAGCCACGACAAAGTTGGGCCAATGCAGGTCGCTGGGGTCGAGCCGGGNCCNGCGCACCAGGCGCACGAGGGTGGCCTGATCGGTCGCACGCGCGGCCCGAACGACGAACGAGTCGGTCACGTGGTCGGATTTTGCTGCTTGTACTCGTCGACCAGCGCACGGCGCAGGACCTTACCCACCATAGTCTTGGGCAGCGTATCGCGGAACTGGACGTACTTGGGAACCTTGTACGGCGCCATGTTGGCCTTAGCATACGACCGCGNCTCATCAACCGTGGCCTGTTCGCCCGGCTTGAGTACGATCCAGGCCGCGACGGCTTCGCCCTTGTACCCATCGGGCACGCCAGCGACCGCCACCTCCAGCACCTTGGGGTTTTGCGCCAGCACTTCTTCGACCTCACGTGGCCACACCTGGTAGCCACTGGCCTTGATCAGTTCCTTCTTGCGGTCGACAATGAACAGGTAACCCTGGTCGTCGAGATAGCCGATGTCACCCGTGTGCAGCCAGCGAGCACCGTCATGCTCCTGCACCATTTCACCGGTGGCTTCCGACTTGCCCCAGTAGCCCGTCATAATCTGCGGCGCGCTCATCAGGATTTCGCCCACTTCGTTGGCTGGCAGGCTGCCTTCGCCCGTGGTGACATCGGCAATGCGGATGATTACGTCGGACAGCGGCATACCGACCGAGCCGAGTTTGGACTTACCACCGTAGGGGTTGACGCAGCAGGCCATCATCGCTTCGGTCAGCGAATAACCCTCGACGATACGACNCCCGGTCAGCTTCTCGAACGCGGTCTGTGTCTCGGCCAGCATCGGCGCCGCGCCGGAAATGCAGGCCTTCATCGAGCGGAAGTTGACTTTGCCCTCTTTGACCAGCGGATGGTTGAGCAGGGCGATGTACATGGTGGGCACGCCCAAGAAGAAGGACGGTTTGGTCTTGTCGATCGTGATCGCCAGGTCTTCGATGTTGCGTGGGTCGGGTACGAGGGCCAATGGGTAATGCCCGACCAGGGCCGTGCTCACCGCGCCGACGTTACCAAACACGTGGAACAGCGGCAGCGGCACGCAGAAGACCGATTCCCAGTCGGTCAGGGCTGCCTGGAACCACTCACGGATCTGCGTACCGGCGGCGCGTAGTCCGATGTGGCTGCCAATTGCCACCTTCGGAATACCGGTCGTGCCACCCGTGCCGAGGAGCAGCGCAGGGTCGTTTTCACTGACCGTAACTTTTGGACGCGGTTTGCCCGCGTAGGGCTTGATCACGTCCATGAACATACGGTCCTGGCCCTGCAACGTGACGCCCTGTCCTGCCTTCTTTTCCATGAGCAACTTGAACAGGATGCGCTTGATGCTGGGCAGAAAATCGCTGATGTTGGAGGCGATGACGTGTGNCAGTTTGGTCTTCGACTGCAGCGCTTTGATGCGCGCGTNAAAGGGGTTGAGCACCACGATCACCCTGGACCCCGTACTGCTCAGCAGTTCCTCCAGTTCGCGCTCGGTGTAGATCGGATTCAGCGGGGAAANAGACACCCCCATTTTCCAGGTGCCGAGCTGCGCGACCAGGGCTTGCGGCGAATTGACCATCACCGACGCCACCGGATCGCCCTGCTTGACGCCCATGTCGATCAATGCGTTGGCAAACTGATCGCTGTACAGGTCCAGTTCGCGCCAGGTCATTACGGCGCCTTTGAACCAGATCGCCATGCCATCTGGTTTCTTCTGTACCGCCTCGGCCAGGCAGTCCAGAAGGGTGCCTTTGTAGGGCACCAGGGTGGTCTTTATTCCCGCATCATAATTGGGGATCCATGGTGTGTCGGTCATGTCTTCTCCTTGTCTAATGGGCTTGTATGAATGAATAACACCGGTTCTGAACAACCTCGAGGGTCTCCAGAAAACGCGATGGTTTCATTGGCCACGTAATTTAGCCGAATCAAACCAGAGTCCGCTGATCAAGTGATCGGCGGTATCCTTGTGGAAAGCGATCCGCACCGTCACGGGGTCGTCATTGGCAAAGCGGGCCTGGTACGCAACCCGCGTGAAGTCGCCCACCGCTTCGACGGTGCTCACCGTCCGTGACTCGTACCGTCCCAGCTTGCTACCGATGCTGGCCATGAACTGGTCGAAGCTGCTCGCCGGCATTGCCTTGGCCATTGCGGTATCAAAATCACGGGCAAACTGATCGTAATCGCCCGCGTTCATGCCCTGGAACAGATTATCGACCATGGGTTCGCTGTAGGCCAGAAAAGCCTCGCGCTCGCTGCCGGTCAGGGTAACGGCGGGAGGCGCTGCATTGCAGCTGGTCAGCAACAGACCGGCCAAAAGGCCCAGGCTGAGCAACACGTGTTTGATCATCGCGTGGGTGCTCCTTCCTTGAACATCGAGCGCTGGATTGCCGAGATCGTATACGCGAGTTTGACCCATGTCAACGTCAACAACCACATTTGTATGTATTCTACACTATGTTGGTCAGATAGCGCAATCTGGGGGTGGGGGTTGGGGGTGGGGGTGGGGGATGGGGGATGGGGGATGGGGGATGGGGGTTGGGGTTGGAAGGGGAGGTGGGTTTGAAAAATGTGGGTAGTGGTGGTATGCTGGGGTGTGTTAATCGTGAGGGGTGGTGGTTGGCGGTGTGACTGTGGGAAGGGGTGGTGGTTGGCGGTGTGACTGTGGGAAGGGGTGGTGGTTAGCGGTGTGACTGTGGGGAGGGGTGGTGGTTGGCGGTGTGACTGTGGGGAGGGGTGGTGGTTGGCGATGTGACTGTGGGGAGGGGTGGTGGTTGGCGGTGTGACTGTGGGAAGGGGTGGTGGTTGGCGGTGTGACTGTGGGGAGGGGTGGTGGTTGGCGGTGTGACTGTGGGGAGGGGTGGTGGTTGGCGGTGTGACTGTGGGGAGGGGTGGTGGTTGGCGGTGTGACTGTGGGGAGGGGTGGTGGTTGGCGGTGTGACTGTGGGGAGGGGTGGTGGTTGGCGGTGTGACTGTGGGAAGGGGTGGTGGTTGGCGGTGTGACTGTGGGGAGGGGTGGTGGTTGGCGGTGTGACTGTGGGGAGGGGTGGTGATTGGCGGTGTGGCAATCGTGAGGGAGGTTGACAGTGTGATGATCGTGAGGGGGTTGGCGACGTGACTACAGTGAGGGAAGGTTGTTTGTGATATGACGACGGTCGCGCGTAAGTCAGTGTGGCAGCGGCACATTGCGTTGACGCAAGAGCATGGTTCGTGGGTATTTCTGTTTAGCCCGTTGCTGATCGGGTTGGTGGCCGGNGGGCGTTTTTCCCTGGCTGCGGTTTATCTCATTATCACCGCTTTGGCCGCGTTNTTGGTTCGCCAGCCGATTACGGTGCTGGTGAAGGTGTACAGCCGCCGGCGCAGCGCCCGCGATCTGCCGGCCGCGTATTTCTGGATAGCCGTCTATGGCGTGATTGGGCTGCTCGGTTTTGCGGGCCTGTGGAGTCAGGGTGCGGCGTACGTGGCGGTCCTGGCCATNCCCGGGGTTCCGGTCTTCGCCTGGTACCTGTTCCTGGTGGTGCGTCGGGCGGAACGGCGTCAGCTGGGCGTTGAAATCATCGCCAGCGGCGTGCTGGCCCTGGCCGCCCCGGCCGCCTACTGGATCGGCCTGGGGCACACCGATACCATGGGGTGGTGGCTGTGGGGGCTAACCTGGTTCCAATCCGCGGCGTCGATCGTCTATGCCGGGCTGCGCCTTGAACAACGACCATGGAAAACGATCCCCCTGAACGAGCGCCTGCACGCCGGCCGTCGCGCCTTGATGTACACCACGTTCAACCTGCTGGCCGTGCTGCTGCTGTCGTTGCTGCGTATTCTGCCGCCCCTGCTGCCCCTGGCCTACGCCGTGCAGTGGTTCGAGTCGATCTACGGTACCCTGCGACCGGCCGCCGGCGTCAAGCCGACCCGCATCGGGCTGCGCCAGTTGCTGGTGAGCGCGATCTATACGCTGGTGTTCATCCTGACCTGGTCGTTCGTTCCGTAAACGTTACGGGGCGTACAGAAGCGACTGCGATGGCTTCTGTACGCCCCGTATACTGCGTGGTCACGGCGCCGGTCTTCGGCTCTGGGGTTCACCGGTCTACGGCAACGCGTCCGCGAACGCGCGATCTTCTCCCCAGCCCCGCCCACGATCGGCGGGCCGTGCCCGAAACAGGCCACCTCGACGTCCAGTTTGGCCAGCTTGCGGATCGATTCCCTGGCCAGCGCCATGTTGGGTGTGAAGATGGGCGGCGGCCCTCCAACTGCTGACCCTCNGTGGGCGATGGCATCACCGGTAATGAGCAGCTTACGTGCCGGTTGGTACAGCGCCATCTGGCCCGCCGTGTGCCCCGGCACGTGCACCACCTGGAAACCCTCGGCCAACACCTGCTTGTCCAACACCATCTCATCGACAGTGACCGGATCGACCCGAAAAATCAGCTGGCTGGCCGCCATGATCGGGCGCATCANGATGACCGACGAACGTTTTCGGGAGGCACGCGCGCGCTGACCCTGGATGTTGGGCACCTCGGCCGTGTGAGCGATGATCCGGCTATGGGTAACGATCTGAATCTGGGCCGCCCCCATATGATCGACGTCGCAGTGGGTGAGGATGATGCGGTTGACACCGGGCGCCTCCAGGTTGGCGGCCGCCAGTGCGGCCAGAATGCGCCGCGCATGGTTGGGCATACCTGTGTCGATGAGCGTGTAGCCGTCGGCGCGCTGCCACAGGTAAACGTTGACCGTGCTGCCGATTTCGTCGAGCAGCCACAGTCCCGGTACGACCTGTTGCATGGCTACAGGCCTCCCAGGCCGAAGCGGTCCTGGTAGAGCTGAACGGAGCGCATGATTTCGGATTTGGCGACGGTCGCGTTTTCCCAACCCAACGGCTTGGTGCGNNTGCCCTCCAGGTCCCTGTAGACCTCGAAGAAGTGGGCAACCTCGGCCAGGAAATGCTTCGGAATATCGGTGATGTCGTGATAGTCCTGGAACAGTGGGTCGCGCGCCGGCACCGCCAGTATTTTGTCGTCGGCGACGCCGCGGTCGAGCATATGAAACACGCCAATGGGCCGCGCCTCGATGATGCAGCCCGGGAACGTCGGTTCGTTGACCATCACCAGGATGTCGAGTGGATCGCCGTCATCGTAGTAGGTGCGCGGGATCAGGCCATAGTCACCGGGGTAATAGAGCGAGGAGTAGAGCACCCGGTCCAGTTTGATGACACCGAATTCTTTGTTGTACTCGTATTTGTTGCGGCTGCCGCGCGNGATTTCCACGATCGTATAGACGATGTCGGGAAGGTTCGGCCCGGNGCGCAGCTCACGCCAAAGGTTGATCATAGCGTCTTTCTCTCTTGTCAAATCGGCTGTCAGTCGTCAGCCGTACAACTCGATACTGTCCAGAATACCCACCACGACCGAGATGATTGGCGCGTCGGCGATGCCGGTCACCTGCGCGCACCACTGCCTTCACGCATGACCAGCACCGTATCACCCACGCCGGCCTGGGCATGATCGATGGCGATAAAATCGGGCCGGGCGGCGCGCCCGGCAAATTGCGCGGCTGCACGACAAGCAATTTCCGGCCGTGATAGGCGGGGTGCTTGATGGTGGAAACCAGCGTGCCCACAACCTGCGCAATCACCATCGGTGTGTTCCTCTCTCAAGTTTCCCGACATGCACCGTTCGGGCTGCCGTCAACCCACGCTGCGTTCGCTGTTTCGCCAACTCACGCGGTCTGACCACCTGTAGGGTGATCAGTCATGCCGGCAAACCCACCATTGGTCGCAGCCAGGTCGCGCAGGAACCTTCCGCCAGCCGGTTACGGCCGTACACGTCGGGAATACCGTTCAACTGAACTGCGTATACCCGTCGGCCAGCGGCCAGTCGTCCCCCTCGATCAGGTCGATACGCTCGACCACCCCGACGACGGCCAGATCGATCGGCAGCATTTCGCTGGTCGTGTAGGCCAGCATGGCTTCACGTGCGCGCACCAGATAAACCAGATCGCCGGGGCCGGTCGCCAGGCCCGCGGTATCGACGGCCACCTGTAACGAGCCACGGGCGTGCAGGTGCTTATTCACTGGCTGTACAACCAGCAGTTTGGCCCNCTGCATACCGGGGTACTTCTGCGTCGCCACCGCACTGCCCACGACCTGCCCTAGAAGCATCGCGCTGACCTACCCGGTACACCGCTCAGCGCAGTGACCGAATTGATGGCCGCCGCTTTGGCCGCCAGAACCTCCGCCTCCGTGCCCGACAGCCACATCCGGCCAAAACGCCCAACCGATGAGATGTGGACGATCTTGATCGTGGCGGCCTTTTCGGCCTCGTTGGCCGCCAGATTGATGTAGGCCGCCGGCGCCACTTCCAGCACCAGCATCGTCCGCCGGCCACCAGCATCGCGCCGCCGGAAGCGATTCAGGAGTTGGGCCTGGTACGGGTCGACGTTGGTGATCACCTGCACCGACGCGATGCTCGGTTTGACCCGGTCTTCGCGCAGGCCCAGTCGTTCAAGCACGATCCGGCCGGCCTCCTGCACTTCAGCCTGGGCCTGCGAGTGGACCTCGAACATGCCAAATTCGCGCTCGACGATCTGGGCGCCTGGTTTGGCATCGGTGCTCTTCACCGCGATGTCAACCACACGGAACACCTCGTTGCCGGNGGCCATCTCCACGTACAGCGAAGCCATGCCCTCCACCGGCAGGTCGCCCTGGGTGATCGTGCCCACGAACGCGGCGTACTGTGGCTGCATGCGGTCCAGGTAACAATAGGCGCGTAACTGAAATTCGTTTGCCATGGGCTATTCCATCTCACAATCTCTGGTGGCCGCTCGGGTCACCGGCCCAGCGGCGCCGAGGCCGTGGTGACACAGAACACCTTGACCCACGACGGGGTCGTGAAGGTCGCCGGGCTGCCGGCCGGGATGAACAGCACGTCACCCGCGTGCCGCTGCACCCGGCCGCCAAAAGTCACATCGACCAAACCTTCCACCACGTAATACACCTCGTTCACCACCGGGGTGTAGACCCAGCTGCCGGCCGCTGCACTGCGGAAACTGGCCGCCATGCCAGCCCCCGCGGCGGCAGCAATGACCTCCTGCCCCTGCCAGCCAGCGGCGCCTGAGTCCGCTGGGACAGCAGCAAACGCCCGACCGTCGAGGTGCTGCGGCGCCGCGGATGTGGGCAGCCGTTCGTCGCCAGTGCTGCGCCGCCGTAACACCTCGGCGACCACCTGTGCAATCAGGTCCGCTGTGACGGCAGAGCCGGTGTGGCCGGTGTGGCCGGTTTGGGCGTTGGTGTCCCCTTGAGCAGACGCGCGTGCCGGCCCGCGGTCGACCAGGCCGGAACGGCGTCATGGTTGACCAGGCGCAGGCCCAAGTCGTGCGCCGTATCCTGGGCCAGGGCGGTCACCACGTCACCCGCCCAGTACGGTTCGGTTTGCCCCTCTTGTTTGACCAGGCGGCGTACATCCGCCGCGGTAATGAACCGACGCGCCATGAACGCCGTGCTCAGGCTTCTCTAACGTCGCCGCCCTTAGGCAGGATCATTTCCACGTCGTTGTGCGGGCGCGGGATGACGTGCACGCTGACCAGCTCGCCNNCACGCTGCGCCGCGGCGGCGCCGGCATCGGTCGCGGCCTTAACGGCGCCCACATCACCGCGCACCATCACGGTGACGTAACCGCCGCCGATCGTTTCTTTGCCAATCAGGCGCACGTTGGCCGCCTTGACCATGGCGTCGGCCGCTTCGATTGCGCCGACCAGGCCACGCGTTTCCACCATCCCCAAGGCGATCATCTGCATATTGACCATTGTCTGACAAGTCCTTTCATTGCACATCGTGTGTCCGACTGCGGGCGGGTTAGAAGGTCGCCCACAGTCTTGGTTAGCGGAATCTACTTGATTTCGTCGAGCACGCTGAACGATTTCGGCGATATCGGCGCTGGACAGGGACCCACGCCCCGCCGGCGGGCCAGAGGCCGGTCGCGTGGGGGCGCCCGGTGAAAAACCGTGGGCGTTGCGGCCGCTGATGCCCGCTCCCCTGGACGACAGACCGACTGGTGGGCATGGGCTGCACACCCTGCGCCAGGGTTGTCGCCGCGCGGCGGCGCTTGAGTTTCGTAGGCGAGTCGTTTGACGTTCAGGAGGTTGTACACGCTGATGTTGTCACTCACGACCGCGCCGCCGATCCCGCCCGGGGCAAGGGTCATCGACGGCATCACACCGGTCGTGGCGCCAATGGCCCCCAGGGTTCCCCAGGTGTTGACGATAATGCGGAACGCCGGCTTCTCGATCCCAAAGGCCAGGATGACCTCTTCATNTGNTGCGTGGATCACCAGCGTATGCCCATCGCCGCCGTACTTCAGCAGTTCGATGCAGCGTTCGCAGCCGGCGTGCCAGCCATCCGCTTCGTACCAGCCCAACACCGTCGTCAGTTTCTCAGCGCTCAGTGGTTCCTGCCGGCCGACCGCGTGCAGACGGGCCACCAGCACGCGCGNGTNGTCGGGCACCGTGATCTGAGCCATCGCGGCCAGTTGCTGCGGCGTTTTGCCCACCGTTTTGGGGTCGATCAGGTTGCCCGACGGGAACAGGATACGCGCCAGGGCCGCGGCCTGCTCTGTGTTGACAAAATAGGCGCCCTGCTGTTCCAGCTCGCGGGTGAGTTGCGCGGCAATCGGCCGGTCGGCCACGATGGCCTGTTCGGTCGCGCAGATGACTGAGCAGTCGAAGGCTTTGGAGTTGACAATATCCCAGGCCGCCTTGGCGACATCAGCGCTGCGGTCGACGTACACCGGCACGTTGCCCGGACCCACGCCCAGGGCCGGTTTACCGACGCTGTGCGCGGCCTTGACCATGGCCGAACCGCCGGTGGCCAGGATCAAGGAGACCGCGTAGTGGCGCATCGNCTCCTGCGAGCCGGGCAGGGTGACGTGGCGCATACAGCTCACCAGGCCAGAGGGCATACCTGCCGCCTCGCCGGCCGCCGCCATGATGCGCACCGTCTCGTAACAGCAGCCCTTGGCGCTGGGGTGCGGTGCGATGATGATACCGTTACGCGCCTTGACCGCGATCAGGACTTTGAACATCGTCGTGGAGGTCGGGTTGGTGCTGGGCGTCAGGGCGGCGATCACCCNCATCGGCCAGCCAATTTCGACGATACGGCGCGTCTCGTCACGCCGCAGAACACCCACCGTCGGGAGGTGTTTGATCGACTCCCACACCGTGCGGCTGCCAAACTGGTTCTTGACCGTTTTGTGCGCAGGGACGCCGTAGCCGGTCTCTTCGTAGGCCAAACGCCCCAGGCGCATCGCCTCCTGGTAGGCCGCATCGGCCATGGCCTGGCAGATGTGATCGACCTGGGCCTGGCTGAAGTGAAAGAACGCCCGCTGCGCCTCCCGGGCGGCCACCGCCAGCCGTCGGGCCTCCTGGATCGACTGCAGATCGAGGTCGAACTCGTTGGAAGCGGCCATCGCGCCTTACCTGCCCTTCACGTAGGTCAGCTCGCCCGCGACTTCCAGCGAGTCGAGAATCGCCATGATGACCGCGTCGACCGGTTTATTGTTGGTGATGGTCGTCTGGCGCCNCGAACTGCCGCTGGCGATCAGCACCAGCTCGCCTTCGCCGGCGCCTACGGCGTCGATGGCCACCAGCGGCTTACCGATGANGCCATTGGCCGGCGTTGCTTCGCGCACCACCAGGAGCTTCAGTCCGGTAAGTTTTTCATCTTTGATCGTCGATACGGCTGAGCCAACGACACGGGCGATCAGCATGGGTAACCTCGTATTCGGGCGCCCCGCCAGGCGCGACCTGGTCAGAAATGGCGCAGGCGGCAGCGGGGATGGTTCATAATTTCGTCCAGCGCGTGTTTGTCGAGCAGCGCGTTGGCCAGGGCTGTCACCGTGGTAAAATCGGCGCTGCAGCTTGTTCACGGCTGCGTTCCTCGGCGGTGAGGCTTTGCAGCGCCACGGCTCCACTGGGATCGCGCAGGAGCTTGTTCTGACAGTCGAGGCACTGCCAGGCGTGCCCGGCGATGATCAACAGGTTTTGGCTTCGCATGCGTTCTTTCCTCTACCGGGCTGCTTCGGACAGGATTTTGACACTGGCACTGGCGCCGATGCGCGCACCGGCGGCAATCATCGCGTGTGCGTCAGCCGCGGAGCGGATGCCGCCGGCGGCCTTGACGCCGACCTCCGGCCCCACCACACGCCGCATCAGCGCGACGTCGGCTGCAGTGGCTCCGCTGGCGGCAAATCCGGTCGACGTCTTGACGTAGTCGGCGCCGGCCGCCTTGGAGAGGGCCGAGGCCTCGACCTTCTCTTCGTCGGTGAGCAGCGCCGCCTCGATGATCACCTTGACAATGGCATCACTGCCGTGTGCGACGCGTACGACGCCGCTGATATCCTGGGCCACCCAGCGGTAGTCGCGCGACTTAAGCGCGCCGATATTGACCACCATGTCGATCTCACGCGCNNCAGCGGCCACACAGCGCTGGGTCTCGAACGCTTTGACCTCGGGCAGGGTTGCCCCCANGGGAAAGCCAACCACGGTACACACCATCACCCGGCTGCCGCGCAGTTCATCGGCGGCCAGGGGCACCCAGGCAGGGTTGATACAGACCGAAGCAAAGTGGTGTTGGCGGGCCTCGTGGCACAGCTGCACGATCTGCTCGGCGGTGGCTTCAGGTTTGAGCAGGGTATGATCGATCATACCGGCCAGGTCGGGAGCGACACCGCGAATACCGGGCGGCGCGCTGAAGCGGGCGGCGCCGGCGTGAACCAGAGTTCGACAGTCGTCTGGGCAAGTCTGCACACACATGCCGGCGCACCGGTCTCCGCAGGCCGCGCACCCCACGTCCTGGTTCAGCAGTCGCAGGACGTGCTCCGTGACCTGGGCGATCAGTTCGGCGTGGTTGGTCGAGCGGCTGCGCACCACGTGGGTCATCCTTTCAAGTACCGTTGTTCGATCTGCATGATCTTCTCCACGCCGGGCGTGACNGTCCAGTGGCCCAGGGGTCTCCAACCAGGTTTTGACGATCTGCCGGGCCAGGGTCGGCCCAATCAGGCCGGCGCCCAGGGTCAGAACATTGGCGTGGTTGTGTTCGCGGCTGTTCTGCGCCGAAGAAACATCGTAACAGAGCGCCGCGCGAATGCCAGGAACCTTGTTGGCCACCATCGCCGAGCCAATGCCCGCGCCGTCGATGATGATGGCCGCGGCCGCGCTGCCTGTGGCCACCAAACGGGCCGCGGCGTAGGCGTAATCCGGATAATCCACCGCCTCGGGGCCGTTGCAGCCGACGTCGGTCACCGTGTAGCCCAACTCGGCCAGGTAGTCCTTCAGCTGCTGCTTGAGTGCAAAACCGCCGTGGTCGGCGCCCAGGGCCACGGTGAGGCGGCCCGTGATGCCCGCTGTCCCCGTACCGTGACTGGGGATGCCCCTTCCGCGCGACCAGCCGCTTCGATAATCTGAATCTGGCGTGTGGCGGCCTCTTCCCAGGCCAGGGGTGTAACCTGGGTCGCGGGCGGCAGGTGCAGCTCGATACCGCGGGTAGATCTTGCACATCGGCCGCGCTGAGCAGTGTGCGGGCGTACTGTACAACCGGGCGCGGCGGGCCGGGTGTACGTTCAGGGGCGACATTGCCGCGCCAGCAGCCATGGTTCCTCACCGCACCGGATGAATCAGCGGTTGGCCGCGGCCTGGTTGGTGACCAGGCCCCAGTCGCTGGGCGGCCAGTACGACGCGACCGCCTTGCCGATCANCATTTGCATCGGCAGCGCCCCCAGATNGTGGGAGTCGCTGGAATTATTGCGGTTGTCCCCCATAACGAAGANCTCATCCGCGGGCAGCGTAACCGGTTCGGAGTCATAGGTGCCTGGGCTGGGCGTACGNNGTTCATCGATGACTTCACCGTTGACGATGACCCGGCCACCGCGCACCTCCACCGTATCGCCGGGCAGGCCGACGACCCGCTTGATGAAATCGCGCGAGGGTCGCGCGGTNNAACGGAAGACGATCACATCGCCGCGCCGNNGTTCACCCAGGTGGTAGGCCAGTTTGTTGATGATCAGAAACTGGCCGTTGTGGAAATTCGGCTCCATGCTGATGCCGTCGATCCGGTAGTTCTGGATGACGGTGCGTACCAGGAAGAAGATAACCAGCGTCAAAACGATCGTTTCGACGAGTTCACGCATGATCCCGCTGGCCCGGTTGGCTGATCGCTGGTCGGCCGCCAGCACGCCGCCCTCGGGCGCCGGCGGCCTTTCGCCGCCCGGCGCCCGGTCAACGGCGCCCGGCATCACAACCCCGGCCGACGGGCGTGGGATCACGGCCGGCTTTCCATACCGTACTTCGCTGTTGTTCACATCATCGGGCATGCTGTCGATGCTCACGTATTTACCTCTCTGCGGCTTTCGCTCGAAGATTATATCACCAGCCCCACAAAAGCCCAAACCAACCCGTACCCCATGGCCCTCCGCCGTGCACGGCACTGCTGGCTCCCAGGGCACTTGTCAACCATCTACATGTTTGGTATACTGTAGGCGGAAACTTCACACCAGGGTTCGTATTATCACGATTTTTCTACCGGGTGACGGGAGTGCTGGTTACGAAAACGTGAGCAGTTTTGTTCGACAATGGGTCGCATAACCCACTTCGGCCAACAGGATCGGACCATGCCCGCCATTCCACCAGCCTTGCTGCGCCGGCTATACGTCGAGGGCAGCCTGCAGAACCGCCCCGACGGCTTTGAGTTCACGTTGCGCAATCGCCTGGCACCCAGCACGATCATTAGCCTGGGGCCACTCACGGTCGATGGTCGTAGTGTGTCACAGGACGTGGTGCAAATCCAGACGAAACGCAACCTGCGGGCCGTGACCAAGGTGGCCGACAAGTCCCCACTCGACTGGTTGATCAATACGGAAATCAAACTGATTGTCGCGGAGGGTGCACTGGCGCCAGGCATCCACCGCCTGACTTTCTGAAATCGGCTTGAAGGAAGTTGGCGCCCTCACCCTACGGGTCGAAGACACTCCGCCACGCGGACACGACGACCGGTTCGTGAGGTGATCGCATTGATCGTACAATTATACTGTTACGCTGGATGAACAGCGCGAGAGAGCATCCGGCTGCACAGCGTGCAGACCGGGTCGCCGAAGGGCACCCCACACCGACAACCGGGTCGGGTGGGCAATCTCTCAGGCACAGGGATCGCACTGGGACAGCACTCTGGAGAGCCGACGAAGCGCCAGCAGAGCGCCGATCGTCGCACCGACGGGGCAATCTTCTGGCCGCTGTGCTGGCAGAAATCTCTCAGGTGAAAGGACAGAGGGAGCCGGACGCACCGCGCATTGCGCTATGTCCGGCTCCCTCTGTTTTTCCGTGGCGGGACGACACATCGATGCAGGAGGTTAGGAATGAAACGAACGCAGCTGTACGAGCAGCATGTGGCNACTGGGGGGCGCATGGTCGATTTTGCCGGCTGGGAACTGCCGGTGCAGTACCCAGCCGGTCCGTTGGAGGAGCACCGNACGCGCGAGGCGGTTGGCCTATTCGATATCGACCATATGGGCCAGGTGGTGGTCGAAGGGCCGGACGCCCTGGCTTTCTTGCAGAGAATCCAGATCAACGACCTGTCGACGTTGGCCATCGCCGGCGCCCGTTACAGCCTGATGTGTTACGCCGACGGCACAATCGTCGATGACATCTTCGTCTATCGCCTGGCTGAAACCCAGTGGTGGGTCATCGTCAATGCATCCAACCGCGCGAAGGATGTCGCCTGGCTGCAGAGCCACATCGATGGCCAGCGGGTGACCGTGACCGACATCTCGGATGAAACCTACATGCTGGCGATCCANGGGCCTAAGGCCGAGGCGGTGCTCCAACCGCTGGTCGATATCGACCTGAGCCAGATGCCCTTTCACTCCTGCCGGCAAGGTCACCTGAACGGTATCCCCGCCCTGATCGGGGCCACCGGCTACACGGGCGAGTACGGCTATGAACTCTTTTTCCCGGCCGATCAAGCCGTGGCGGTGTGGCACGCACTGCTGGCGACTGGCCAACCGTACGGTATTCTGCCCTGTGGACTGGCCGCGCGACTNCGCTGCGCTTCGGCCCTGCCCCTGTACGGGCACGAAATCCACGCCTCGATCGACCCGATAAGCGCCAAACTGGGGTGGGCCGTGGGCTTCAACAAGGGCGACTTCGTGGGGCGCGACGCCCTGTTGAAGATCAAGCTCGANGGGCCGACCCAGCGCCTGGTGGGCTTCGAGATGGTCGACCGCGGTGTGCCGCGTGCCGAATACCCGGTCGCGGTGGATGGTCAGGTGGTGGGTGTCGTAACCACTGGCATGAAATCGCCGACGACCGAACGCTTCGTCGGCCTGGCCTTTGTGCCGGCGTCCCATGCCGCGCTGGACAGCCTGATCGATATCATGATTCGTGACACGCCCAANAAAGCGCGTGTGGTCAAGACGCCATTTTACGTGGCTGCGTACCGCCGTAAGCAGAACTAATCGCAGTCAACGCACCCCCGTGGTGATGGGGTGTGCTACCCACCTGGGGTGGTGAGCACGCCGGGGGTGTGCAACTAATCAGGTCTTTTTGGAAAGGAGAACACTCAGATGGCTTTCAAGTTCGATAAGCAGGCACGTTACGCCCGCTCGGATGAATGGGTTCGCCTGGAGGGTGATGTCGCGGTCGTGGGCATCAGTGACTATGCGCAANNAACGCTCTCGGATGTGGTCTACGTCGAACTGCCCGATGTTGGCGAGGCCTATGGACCAGGTGAGCAGATCGCCAGTGTGGAATCGGTCAAAGCGGCCTCGGAGATCTATGCCCCGATCGGCGGCACGGTCGTCGCGGTCAACACCGAGTTGGAGGATCGACCTGANGCGATCAACGAGGACCCCTTCGGTGCTGCGTGGCTGCTCAAGCTCAAGCCCACCGATACCGCGCAGGCGGCCAGCCTGATGGATGCGGAGGCCTACGAGGCTTACTGCGCGACGCGCGAGCATTGAGCGGCATGGACTTTGCCGCGACTTGCGCCGCCCCGTAGGGTCTGCGGACGCGGCATCAGCCAGGAGGCGTCAGATGATGAATTACATCCCAAATACCGACGGCGACCGTGCGGCCATGCTCGAAACGATCGGCGTGGCCTCGGTCGCTGATCTCTTTCACGATGTCCCCGCCAGCCATCGGTTCCCGGAACTGCAACTGCCCGAACCCGTTTCGGAATACGAGATTCTGCAGGAGCAGATGCTCAGCGCCGATGGGGCCGACACGAGCACCTACGCGTGTTTCCTGGGTGCGGGCGCCTACAACCACTTCGTGCCCTCGATTGTCGATGCGGTCATCAGCCGCAGCGAGTTCTATACCGCCTACACGCCTTACCAGGCCGAGATCAGCCAGGGTACACTGCAAGCCATCTTCGAATACCAAAGCATGATCTGCGCCCTGACCGGGATGGAGGTTTCCAACGCCAGCCACTACGACGGCGCTACGGCCGTCGCCGAGGCGGTGATCATGGCCGCCAACGTCGGCCGGCTGAAGCGCAAACAGGTTCTGTTCTCGCCTTATGTCAATCCTCAGTACCGTACGGTCACCCGCACCTACACGCAAGGCATGGAGATCGAGATCACGGGCGATGCCGAGGGCGCCGATCTCGACCACCTCGAAGCGCTGATCGACCGGGGCACGGCCGCGGTCGTCGTGCAGAACCCCGACTTCCTGGGCCAGGTATACAGCCCGACCCGCCTGCGTCAGCTGGCAGACGCCGCCCATGCCGCCGGCGCNCTCTTCATCGTCGTTGCGGACCCCATCAGCCTGGCGCTGTTTCAGCCGCCGGCGACCTACGGGGCCGACATCGTGTGCGGTGAGGGGCAGGCGCTGGGTTCGTCTCTCAACTTCGGCGGCCCCCTCTTGGGTTTCTTTGCCTGCAAGATGGAACATGTGCGGCGCAGCGCCGGTCGCATTGCCGGCGAGACGGTCGACGTCAACGGCAACCGCGGCTACGTGTTGACCCTCAGCACACGCGAGCAGCACATCAAACGCGAACGGGCCACGTCCAACATCTGCACCAACGTGGCGTTGGTGGCCCTGTCGGCGGCGGTGTACATGTCGGCGATGGGCAANAACGGTATGCGCCAGGTGGCNGGGCTCTGTTACCACAAGGCGCACTACGCGGCGCAGGAGATCGCACAACGGACCGCCTTCGAGGTGCTGGATCGGGGAACCTTCTTCAAAGAGTTCGTCGTGCGCAGCCCGCGTCCGATTGCCGAAGTCAACCAACATCTACTGGCGGAGTACGGCATCATCGGTGGGTACGATCTGACCTGCGACTACCCCGAGCCGGTAATGCGATGCTGCTGTGTGTCACCGAGACCGTCGCGCGGCGATATCGACGCCCTGGTGGAGGCGCTGGTGGAACTGTCGGCGCACGCGCCGCACGAAGACGAGGCGGAGGCCATCCCCGGCGTCATGGAGAGTATCGAGATCGAGCGGAGGTGATACCATGATTGTTCCAGCCTGTGAACCGCGACCTGAGCCAAGCATCTACGATCTCAGTTCCGCCGGGCGCATTGGCGTCAACCTGCCGGCGCTCGACGTCCCGGCAACGCCGCTACCGGACAACATNNGGTGCGCGACCTGGCCGACTTGCCGCTGCCTGAAGTGGCCGAGATCGACGTCATGCGCCACTTTGTGCGTCTGTCGCAAAAGAACCACTGCATCGACACCGGCTTCTANCCCCTCGGTTCGTGTACGATGAAGTACAACCCGAAAGTGCACGAGCGGGCGGCGCGTTTGCCCGGTTTTGCCAACCTGCACCCGCTGCAGCCGGCCCACACGGTGCAGGGCGCCATGCAGCTCATCTTNCTGAACCAGGTCTACCTGGCCGAGATCAGCGGCTTCGCCGCCGTCAGCCTGCAACCGGCCGCCGGCGCANNGGGTGAGTTGGCCGGCGTGCTGATGATGCGCAACTACCTGTATGACCGCGGAGAAACCCAGCGTAACAAGATCCTGGTACCCGACTCGGCGCACGGCACCAACCCCGCGTCGACCGCGATGGCGGGCCTGCAGGCGGTCGAAATCCCGAGCGATGCGCAGGGAAACGTCGACCTGGCCGCGCTCAAGGCACAGTTGGACGTGCACGGCCATGAAGTCGTGGGGCTGATGCTGACCAACCCCAACACCCTGGGCCTGTTCGAGGCGCACGTCCTGGACATCATCCAGATGGTGCACGACGCCGGCGGCCTGGTGTATGGCGACGGCGCCAACCTCAACGCCATCCTCGGCATCACCAAACCGNNGGCGTTGGGTATCGATGTTATGCACTTCAACCTGCACAAAACGTTCACCACACCCCACGGCGGTGGTGGCCCCGGCGCCGGTCCGGTCGGCTGCAGCGAAGCGTTGGCNCCCTACCTGCCAGGGCCGGTTGTGGCCGTGCGCACCGGGCCGCACGAGGAAGATATCGACCTGGTGTGGTACATGCCGCACAATACGATCGGACGCCTGAAGAGCTTTGCCGGCAACTTTGCCATGCTGGTGCGGGCGTACACCTACATCCGGATGCTGGGCGGCGAAGGGCTGCGGGCGGTCAGCGAAAATGCCGTGCTCAATGCCAACTACCTGCAGGCGGGCCTGAAAGGNGTGTTCCCCATCCCGTACGGCGACCGTACCTGCATGCACGAGTTCGTTGCCCAGGGCATCATCGAAGAAGCGCCTGACATTCATACGATGGACATTGCCAAACGGCTGATGGATTACGGCATCCACCCGCCGACCGTCTACTTTCCGCTGATCGTACGTGAAGCGCTGATGATCGAGCCGACGGAGACCGAAAGCAAAGAAACGTTGGACGCCTTCGTCAATACGCTCATGGAGATCAAGCAGGAAGCCATCGAAGCACCAGANGCGCTGAAGGGGGCACCCCACCGCGCCCCGGTGGGCCGCCTCGACGAAGTGCGCGGCGCGCGAGCCAAAGCTGTGCGACAGCGCAGTGTTGAACAGCCTCAAGGGCTGAACCGACGGGGAGAGGTGGTGCCATGTCTGACCTGTGTACCGCGCGCTGACCTACGCGCACCAATCAAGCTCGTTTCCTGGAGACGTACAAAACGTTTCTCGCCATTCCATCGGTCTCGACCGACCCGGCCCACGTGGCCGACGTGCAGCAGGCCGCGGCCTGGGTGGCCGAGCAGCTCAAAGCGTTAGGGGCGGAGCACGTCCAGATCATCCCCACGCCNGGNCACCCCATGATCTACGGCGACCTTCTGAACGCNGGCCCCGACGCCCCAACCGTTCTGGTCTACGGGCACTACGACGTGCAACCGGTCGATCCGTTGGAACTGTGGGAGAGTGCGCCGTTCACGCCCACGGAACGCGACGATTACATCTACNNGCGCGGTGCATCCGACATGAAAGGCCAGGTCATGGCGGCGTTCAACGCGATCGAGTCGCTGCAGCGCAGTGGCGGGGTGCCGCTCAACATCAAGTTCATGCTCGAGGGCGAAGAGGAAATCGGCTCACCGAGTATGGAGAGTTTTCTGGCTGAACACCGGGACCTGTTGGTCAGCGATTTTTCACTAAACCCTGACGCAGGGGGACTGGTCAATGGGATTCCGACCATCGGCTACGCGTTACGCGGGCTGAGCTACTTCGAGCTGCGGGTTTACGGACCGGCCCGCGACCTGCATTCGGGCGTGTTCGGCGGCGTCATTCACAANCCCGCGCAGGCGCTGTGNCGGCTGATTGCCGGTATGCACGATNNGACGAGGGGCGTTACCCTGCCCGGCTTCTACGACGCGGTGCGGCCGCTCGACGCGGCGGAACGTGCCGATATGGCGCGGCTGCCCTACGCCGGCGCGTTCTTCCAGCAGGAGGCCGGAGTCAGCCACCTGTGGGGTGAGGCTGGTTACACTGCCGTTGAGCGGGTGGGCGCCCGACCCACCCTGGAGGTCAACGGTCTGCTGTCGGGATTCACGGGCAAGGGGTCGAAGACGGTGCTGCCGGCCTGGGCGATGGCCAAAATTTCCATGCGCCTGGTACCTGACCAGCACCCGGCCGAGGTACACCAGCAGTTCGTTCGTTACCTGGAGAGCCATGCACCGCCGACAGTGCGCTGGGAAATCGAAGACCTGTCGTCTGGGGACCCTGTGATCACTGACCGCAATTTGCCGGCCGTGCAGGCGCTGTACCGGGCGCTTCACGACGTGTGGGGCGTCGGNCCCATCTTCATTCGCGGCGGTGGCTCGGTGCCGGTGGTGGCCCACCTGCGCCAGTACGTCGGCATCGACTCGCTGCTCACCGGCTTTGGGCAGCCCGGCGATCAGATCCACTCGCCGAACGAACGTATGCATCTGCCCACGTGGTACCGGGGTATCGAAGCGCTGATTCGCTTCTTTGTGAACGTAACAAACAGAGACTAGGGAGCAGGGGTTGGGGAGCAGGGGTTGGGGTTGGGGAGCAGGGGTTGGGGTTGGGGTTGGGGGTCAGTTGAGACTTCAGCAGTCAATTGTCTCCGCACCCCATCCCCTATCCCCCATCCCCTATCCCCATCCCCTACCCCTATCCCCATCCCCTATCCCCCATCCCCTATCCCCATACTCCTCACGCATCTTCTCCATCCGCGCCAGGCTGTCGCGGAATCCGCCGGGGCGGTTGCGTGAGTACCAAATCACGCGGAACTCAGCAATCAAACCGTCGGCCTCGTGCGCCAGGGCTTTGCGGGCCGCGGCCGAATCGCGCCCGGCAGTCCGCGCCAGGGCCCATTCCGCGCGACGGCAGGCATGGCTGAGCATACGTGCCACCCAGGAGTACTCCCACTGCACCAGGGTGGCGTCTGGGCGCTGCATACCGGTCGTGGCCAACGCGGTGACGAAGCCATCCAGCTGCGAGCGAATGGCCCATAGGCTGGCTTCCAGATGTTCGGTGTCACCGGCGGCTGCCAGCAGGGCCGGGATATCGGCCGGTGCGGTCTGCAGGATGTTGAAGAACAGAGAACTGTTCTCCACCTGCACGCCGAGCGCCTGGTAGAGGTTGCCCAGTTCGATGGCCAACCGCCCCATCTGTCCCTGGGCATCGTGGAATACCAACGTACTGAGCACACGCGCCATGTCCAGGTCGACGTTCGCCTGGTAAGCCCAGGCCAGGCCCGCACCGTAGGCGAAACCCAGGTAGCTCACCGGCAGCGGCTGCCAGTGCCCCAAGTCGCCCCAATCGGTCACCAGGTACCCCACCGCACCCTGCTGCAAGCCCGCCTCGGCAGCGCTGCGCAGGTTGGCCAGGGCATTGTCGGTGCGCCCGGCCAGTGAGCGCCAGCTCGACGTGCCGGGGCAGACGTAGAATGGAATCCCGGCCGCGGCCAGGCGGGCACAGCGTCTGGCAAAGGGATGCGCGGCCTCGTAGCCCCACTCCAGGGCAATCACATCACGCGGCTCTGGCACCAGCCCGGNGTGCTCCATGACGATGTCGCTCCAGAACTGCATTGTGCGGTTACGCGCCTTGACCTCGCGGTAGATCTGCGTGAGGAATTCCAAATAGACCCGCCCGATGCCGACCTCGGCCACNNGTGCCTGGCTGTGCCCCTGACCCAGATCGACCGTTTCGTCACAGCCGACGTTGACCTGGTGGCTGGCAAAATGGGGCAGCAGCTCATCCAACATACTGGTCACCAGATCGAGACTGCCCGGTTCAGTGGGCGCCAGGCTGAACGGCCCGTCCATATGCCCCCACCGGGTGTCGCAGCCATCGGGGCATTCGGCCAGATGCCGGTACCCCGGATGGATCAGCCAGCGCTGCAAGTGCCCGAAGGTGTTTTGGTTGGGCACCAGGGTAACGAAGCGTTCACGGCAGTAGGCATCCAGCGCCAGAATCTCTTCACCGGTCAACGGCGAGGCATCGGCCCAGACCTGCGGGTGGTTACGATAGGCAAACGTATGCTCGGTATACAGCTGCAACTGGTTGATTTTCCACGAAGCCAGCGTATCGACCAGGCCGTACAGCGTCTCCATGGTCGGCACTTTGTCCCGGCTGATGTCGAGCATGACGCCNNGCTGCGCGAAATCGGGCCAATCAAGGCACTGTAAGACCGGCAGTTTGCCGCCGCGCTGCGCCAAGAGTTGGCACAGTGTCTGCACGGCATAAAAGACACCCGCCGGCTGGTTGGCTGTGACGTAGATGCAGTCGGTGGTCACCGCCAGGTGGTAGCCCTGGTCATGGGCAATGCTGCCCGGTACGATGCTGAGGACGACGCGTCGTTGTGCGGCCGGCGCCGCACCAGCCACAATCTCCCATGACACACCGGCATGCTCGCGCAGTGTGACCTGCAAGATCGCCGCGGCCAGCCGCAGCGTCTGGGCATCGGCGGAGTCGAGAATGATGAGGCCCGTGTAGGGCAATGAGAAACTGCCCCNCAGCAGGGTGAGTCGACGGGGTGTGGGTAACAGTTGTAGTGGTGTCACAGTCGATTATCCTCCAACCCGGCGTGGGACCGGTAACGGTGCCCTGCACTATAACACGGTCGCCGCCGCACTGTCAAGCCTAGACAAATTCGTTGTCAAGCATATAATGGTGGAGGCTGCCAGCCGCTGGTGATCAGTACACAATGAGAAGAGGACTTGATATGGCTCGACGTTGTCGTCCGGTACGTACGCTTAACGACTGGGAAATGCACGAAGGCGCCGCCGCACCGCTCGGTGTCTCGTGGATCGCAGAGCACCAGGGTTACAACTTTGCGCTCTATTCGCGTCACGCCACCGGCGTCACGCTCCTGCTGTACACCACAGAGGACCCGGTCAACCCGGTCGTGCAGGTGCGATTCGACCCGCAGAGGAATAAATCGGGCCGTGTCTGGCACGCCTGGGTGCCGGTGGACAGCATACGCGACGCCACCCTGTACGCCTACCGCGTCGACGGCCCAACCGATCACCGCGCCGGTCATCGTTTTGACCCGGACAAGATTCTGCTCGACCCCTTCGCCACAGCCGTCTTNTTTCCGCCTGGCTACGACCGTCAAGCCGCCGCACAGCCCGGCCCCACCGATGGCCGCGCTCCGTTAGGNGTATTGCCCCAATCTCAGGCGCCGTTCGACTGGGGTAATGACCAGCGCCCCCGCCACNNGCACGACACGGTCGTGTACGAGATGCACGTGCGGGGATTCACGGCCCACCCCAACTCTGGCGTCCACCCGGATCACCGCGGCACNTTTTTGGGCATCATCGACAAGATCCCCTATTTGCAGGAGTTGGGCGTGACGGCCGTNCGGCTCTTGCCCGTCCACCAGTACGACCCTCAGGAGGGCAACTACTGGGGCTACATGACGCTCAACTTCTTCTCACCCCATGCTGCTTATGCCAACGACGATGCCCTGGCCGAGTTCCGCACGATGGTCAAAGCGCTGCACGCCGCNGGNATCGAAGTGTGGTTGGACGTTGTCTACAACCACACCAGCGAGGGCGANCAGCGAGGCCCGGTTCACAGCTATCGTGGCATCGACAACCGCAGCTACTACCTGCTGTCTCCCGATTTGCGTTTCTACCGCGATGATACCGGCACCGGCAATACCCTGCGCTGCGCCCATCCCGTGGTGCGNGGGCTCATCATGGAAAGCCTGCACTTCTGGACCGAAGAAACGCGCGTCGATGGTTTTCGCTTCGACCTGGCCTCGATCTTTACCCGCCGGACAGACGGCAGCGTCGATCTGGACGATCCCTCGGCCGTGGCCGAAATCAGTTCGCTGGGCCACTATTACAATGTGCGGCTCATCGCGGAAGCCTGGGACATCGGCACGTACCAGTTGGGCCGCAGCTTTCCCGGCATCGCCTGGCTGCAGTGGAACGGCAAGTTTCGTGACGACCTGCGCGCATTCGTGCGCGGTGAACCCGGTCGCGTGGGTGACCTGATGCAGCGGCTGTACGGCAGCGATGATCTGTTCCCCGACGGCCTGTCCGACACCTACCGGCCATTCCAGAGCATCAACTACGTCACTTCGCACGACGGCTTCTGCCTGTACGATCTGGTCGCGTACAACGAGAAGCACAACGAGGCCAATGGTCACAACAACCACGACGGCACGAACGACAACCTCAGCTGGAACTGCGGCTGGGAAGGCGATGTGAACGTCCCGGCCGAGGTGATGGCCCTGCGCCGCCGCCAGGTCAAGAATTTCTGCACTCTGCTGCTGCTGGCCAACGGCACGCCGATGTTTGTGGCGGGCGACGAGTTCATGAACACGCAGTACGGCAACAACAACCCGTACAACCAGGACAACCCTACCACCTGGTTGGATTGGGATCGATTGGCGAGCAACCGTGACATCTTCCGCTTCTTCAAACAGATGATTGCTTTCCGCAAGGCACANCCCTCGATTGGGCGCAGCCGCTACTGGCGCAGTGACGTGCGTTGGTACGGTACGGGGCGCCGCGTCGATCTGGCGCCGTATTCGCGGTCCCTGGCCTACTGCCTGCACGGCGCCAGCTGCCAGGACGACGACCTCTACGTGATGATCAATGCCTATTGGGAAGACCTGACATTCACGGTTCAGGAGGGTAAAGCCAGGGAATGGCGGCGTGTGGTCGATACGAGCCTGCCCAGTCCGCAGGATATCGCCGAACCGGGCCAGGAAACACCGCTCACACGTCTCGACTACCCGGTCAAGGCCCGTTCCGTCGTCGTTCTGCGCCGGGCAGTTGCCGGCCAACGCGCATGAACGAACACCCCGACCACATTCAGACGAGCGCCCATGTCGCGGGCGACACAAGCGGGGATGAAAATGCGTTCATCCGCGTTCGTCTGCGTCCCATTTTCGGGTTAGACCGCGGCATGAGAACACCCGCACCACGTGACCGCCGCCGGCTATGGCGGGTGGGTCTGCTGGTGCTGCTGGCCGTTGGGCTGGTCGCGTGCCGCAGCGTGCCAGGGCGAAGGGCGGCCGCGACCGCTGACCCATCCATCGCGCTGGCCGGCCTGGGTGATCCACTCTACCCGCAGTTGGGTAATGCCGGCTACGATGTCCAGCACTACACGATCGACCTCGACGTCGACGTGCCCGGCAACACCATCCGCGGCGCCGCCACGATCACCGCCCAGGCGACGCAAGACCTGGGGACGTTTCACCTCGACCTGTCCGGCCTGGAGGTGCGCGGTGTGACGGTCAACCAGGCGCCGGCCGGGTATACGCGTGCCGGCAGCAAACTGATCATCACGCCCCAGGCCGCGCTGGCGGCCGGGCAACTGTTCAGCGTCGCCGTCGATTATGCCGGCACGCCGCAACCGATTCACGATCCGGGCGTGTCGTTCGTTCCACTCGGTTGGCAGCCGCAGCCGCGCGGCCTGTTCGTCGTCAGTGAGCCGTCGGGCGCTATGAACTGGTACCCGGTGAACAACCACCCCGCGGACAAGGCCACCTACACCTTCCACGTCACCGTGCCCAGGCCCTACCAGGTGGCCGCCAACGGCGTGTTGACCGGGACGAGCCATCGTGGCGATGTCACCACCTACACCTGGGAGATGAGCGACCCGATGGCCAGCTACCTGGCCACGGTACACATCGGCGAATACACCGTTCAGGAACAAGCCGGGCCGCACGGTCTGCCGATCCGCAACTTCTTCCCCGTCGACACACCCGACGCGGTGAAAGACCATTTTGCCCCAACGCCAGAGATGATCACCTACATGGAGAGCCTCATCGGCCCCTACCCGTTCGCGGCCTATGGCGTGGTGCTGCTAAACGAAGACGTCGGTTGGGCGCTGGAGACGCAGACCCTATCGACGTTCGGCGGGCAGGGGGCCGGTGAGGGGACTATCTTTCACGAGCTGGCGCACCAGTGGTTTGGCAATGACGTCAGNCCCGCGACCTGGAGTGACGTGTGGCTCAGCGAAGGGTTTGCGACTTACTTTGCGCTGCTGTGGGCCGAACGCAGCGCCGGACGGGCCGCCACCGATCGCGTCATCGAAACGTGGGACCAGCGCCTGGAGGAGGCGGGGGCAGAATCACCGATTCCGGCCACACCCGCCGCCATGTTCTCGCAGGCGGTTTACCAGCGCGGNGCCTCGATTCTGCACACTCTGCGTCTTCAGGTTGGCGATGCGAAGTTCTTCGAGATCCTGCGTACTTACTACCAGCGGTACGCCGGCCGCAGCGCCAGCACGCAGGATTTCATTAGCGTGGTAGAGGAATTTGGCGTCGGGTTCGATTTTGGGTTCTAAGCGCCTATCCGAATAACCCGGGAAACGCGCCACAGTGTTGCCGCGTGGCGGTTATTCGGATAGGCGCTCAAGCGGGTTCTGACGGATTGACGGCTACTTGTCGGCGTACCGCAGTTCGGCCACCAGGTCGGGTTCGAGCGTCTGTTCCAGCACGTGTCCGCCCAACTTTTCGATTTCGGCAATGACGGACGCCGCTTCCTCCGGCTTGACCAGGGTGATGAGGGCCGACTTGCCCGCGTCGAGGTGCTCACCGACCTGCTCCAGCGCGTCGTCGGGAAAACCGGAGTCGCGCAGGCGCCGCCGAACCGCCGTGTAGGTCGACTCCGACACGTTCTCGCCCGCCATAGCGCCGAACGAACCGGCCAGGCTGTGCACGAACCACGCCACGGTGCCGGCAACGGCGCCTACCGTCTGGCTGACGGTACGCATGCGGTCGTGCGTTTCGTAGAATTCGACGTTGCCGTCGACCGTCTTACGAATAATCGCGACGTTGCCCAGTTTGAACGTGCCGATCTGTTTGTCCAGGGCCTCCAGGGACTGTTCCACATTGGCCGCATTGTCGGCCGCATCGAAGGTGCAGATGATCAGTTGGGACGATTCTGACACAGGCGGGTCCTCTCGTTCGGATAGTGTGCAGACAAACGGTGCGGCGCCTGAACAGGGGGCCACTTCTAACAAGCCGCCCCGCTGTCGGTAACCCAGGTACTGGACAACGCCCCGCTTCGGCAGCGGATTGTATCAGAAAGCCCGCCAATTACCAAACACCAGACCAATCCACCTCACCCTCCAACCCCCAACCCCACCCCTAGCGCGTCTCAGTCACCTTACGAATCGCCCGGGGATGATCGGGGTCGTAATCGCGGCTGTGCGCCAGGTGCATGGCAAACAGTTGACCAGGCACGATGGCCGTCAGCGGTGATAGCCACTCCGGCACGCCGGCCGGCAGGGCCAGCGGTATGCGCGCCAGTTCAAGGGTTGCCACGTCATCGCTCACCACGATCAGCTCCGCCTCGCNGCNCCGCAGCGTGTGGATGAAGGACTGAATCTCTGGCAGCATTGGCCCCGACGGTGCGACGACGATGACGGGGAAACCAGGTTCGACCAGGGCCAGCGGTCCGTGCAGGAAATCGGCGCTGCTGTACTCTTCGACGACGGTGTAGGTCAGCTCTTTCAGCTTCAGCGCGGCTTCATAGGCGGTGGCGTAGTTGTAACCGCGGCCGATCACCGCGCACGAGGCCATGTAGCGGTAACGCTCGGCCACGGTCGTCATGCGGTTATCCAGTTCCAGGGCCTGTGCAACCTGCCCTGGAACCTGCTGCAAGGCCGACAGCTGCGCCTCGTCGCCGGCCAGACAGGCGCTCAACAGCGCCACTGCGGCCAGCTCGGCGGTGTAGGTTTTGGTCGCGGCCACCGAACGCTCCTCGCCCGCGTGCAGGTCGATGACAAAATCGGCCGCCTGGCCCAGCGGCGACGCCGGCACGTTGGTGATGGTGGCCGTCAGCGCGCCCTGCCGCCGTGCTTCGTCCAACACCGCGACGATATCCGANNGCCTACCGCTCTGGCTGATGCCCAACACCAGCGCATTGCCAAAACGCGGCGGCGACTGATAGATCGTGAACAGGCTGGGGGCAGCCAGACCTACCGGCAACCGGTTGACCGCGCCCAGCAGGTACTGCGCGTAACNGCNCGCGTTGTCGCTCGTGCCGCGCGGCGATGACGACGTGCTCGATACCCCGCGCCGGATCGCCTCCGCCAGCCTGACGGCCGTTGCCCGCTCTTCGGCCAGGAGACGCGCCAGGACGGCGGGCTGCTCGTGGATTTCGCGGTAGAGATGGGTCGTTGGTAGATGAACCATCATACAAGCACCTCGGTTTCACTGGTATACACCACCTTGCCATCGATCATGGTGGCCACGACGTGCAGCTCTGAATCGAGCAGCACCAGGTNCGCGCGATACCCGACCGCCAGCGACCCCCGTTCACCTTCCAGGCCCAGGGCCGCGGCCGGTGTACTCGTCATCGTGGGCAGCGCGTCGGTCAGAGAGCAGCCGGTGAAGGCCAGCAGGTTGCGCAGCGCCTGATCCAACGAGAGGATGCTGCCGGCCAGGGTGCCGTCAGACAGGCGTGCGCTCACCCCATCGACCAGCACCTCGAAATCACCGAGCAGTTGTTTGCCCGGGGNCACGCCGAGTGCGGCCATCGCATCGGTCACCAGGTTCAGGCGCCGCTTACCCAGCGCCTTCCAGGCCAGGTCGACCATCGCGGGGTGGGTATGCACACCATCGGCAATCAGACCCACCACGGGACGTGCATCGCAGAGCAGCGCCCCGGGCAGTCCTGGTTCGCGGTGGCCCAGCGTCGGCATGGCGTTGAACAGGTGCGTACCGTAGCGAATCCCATGATCGAACCCGGCCGTGGCTTCGGCGTAGGTTGCCACGGAGTGGCNCGCGCTGACCAGGATGCCGCGGCTGTGCAGCAGTTCGGCCAGCTCCAGGGCGCCAGGCAGCCNGGGCGCCAACGTCACCAGGCGCACACCCTGGGCCGGCGACCAATCGGCGACCGCCGCGGCGTCCGGCATCCGCAGGTAGGCGGGGTTATGCGCCCCTTNTTTCTGCGGGTTGAGGAAGGGGCCTTCGATGTGCAACCCCAGCGGTACGGCGCCCGTCGGTTCGCCGGCTGGCGGTTGCATCACCACAGCCTGGGCCGCGGCCATCGTCGTCAGCGGTGAGGTGATGACGGTGGGCAAAAACGCGGTCACACCGTAACGTGGCAACTGCGCCGCAACCCGCCAGATCGTGGTTGGATCGGCGGTGAAGTCGAAGCCAAAACCACCGTTGAACTGCATATCGATGAAGCCCGGCGTCAGGTTCAGCCCGCTGGCATCCAGCACCGGCGTACCAGAGGGCGCGGTCAGCGTTTCAGCCGGGCCGAGCGCCGCGATCCGGCCATCGGCAACCAANNCAGCGCCATCGGCGATTACCTCATCGGGTGTATAGAGTGTTGCGTGTGTAATGAGAAGCATTGGTTCACCTCGCGCTCAGGATAACACCGGTAGGCTGGCCGCGGCAATCGACTGGCCAACACGCCGGCTCTTTTCGTCGGGCAGCTGGATTTGCACGCTGGCTGCCAGCTCAGGAAACTCGTCGGCCAGCACGGCACGCGCCCNGTCCAGGATGAGTTGGCCGCCCACACCAGACGTCACCCGACCCAGGATCAGGACGTGTTTCAGGTCGTAGAACATGGCGTAATGGGCAAGGGTATAGCCGAGGTAGATGCCGATGCTCTGCCAGATCTGGACGGCCCCGTGTCNGCCAGCCTCCAGGTACTTCTGCACGAACTTCAGCCTTTCGGCGTCGGTCACACCGGTGGGCAGCGTAATGCCGGCCCGCGACGCCAGACGGAAGACGCACTGCTGCGAGAAATAGAGTGCGCCCACGCCCTGGTCACCTGACCATTCGTCGCGCGGCCCATCCGGCCGGTAGTCGACCGGGGCAAAGGCCAGCTCGTTCAGCCAGTCGGTGATATTGCCGCGCAGGGTTACGTAACCAACCGCTTCGCTGGAACCGAGGGCGATACCGAGAATGCCGTTATCCTCCAACGACATCGAGCCGGCCAGGGCGGTCACTTCACCGTCGTTGACCACTTCCAGCGGTACGTCGAACTCGTCGCGAATGCGCAGAAACATGCCGCGGATCTCGTCGAAGCGTGCGGCCGGAATGCCGCGGAAGAGCGAAGCCACCATTGGGCGGTTGTCGACGTAGACGCCGGCCGNGCTGCCGCCAATCGCGTCCAGGCGGGGCAACTTCGACTGCGCGGTCTTGAGTGCACTCACGATCTGGGTGTAGTGATAGTTGGGGTCGGTCTGCTTGCGCGGCTCCCAGACGATCTCATCGCTGTAAATCGCCTGGCCATCGATCACGGAGGAAACCTTGAGGTCCGAGGCGCCCAGGTCGAAGCCGATACGGCAGCCATCGAGGTGGCGCCCCAGCGACTGTTCGCGCTCGTGCTCCGCCGGCACATCGTCGGGGTCGCAGATGACCACAGTGAACGGGTGCTGGTAAACCTGTTCGCCCATGAAGTGGTAGTCGAAGGCGCGGGCGCCGTCAGCACTGTAGGTCTGCGCGATGTGCTCGCCGATGCTGCGCGGGCCGCCGATGTAGACCTTCCAGCCGCCACGCTGCCAAAGCAGGAACTTGACAATACGTTCGGCGTAGAACAGGTTGTCGCTGGCGCGAGGGTGATCTTCGGGGAAGACGATGGTCTCGAAGCGTGACAGCGCGCCGTGCGTGCGCCAGGCCAATGACCAGGGAACTCCCACGCCGCTGGCGGCGACATCACGTCGAAAGGCCAGGTTGGCCAATACTGCGGGGCGGTATGCTTCGTCAAGCGGCGGTACGTGCGCTGGCGCAACCAGCGGTAAGGTCGATACGGTCATGATCGTGTAGCTCCTTTGCTTCAATATGGTTCGTTGCGGTTAGACGATGCCCAGTTCTTGCGCCAGAACCAGGGCCGTCACGCCCAGTANGACCGCATCATCGCCCAATGGGGCGACGTNGACGTTCGTTTGGGCAGCCAGTGAGGGCAGCACACGGGCCGCCATAGCGGCCTGGACTTCCTCGGCCAGCCAGCCCCAAATCGNGTCAGGGCCGGCCAGGATGACCTGGGGCATGCGCAGGATGGCCACCAGGCTGGCCACGGCCCAACCCAGATGCTGTGCGGCGCGGTGACCAGTTCGCGCACGGCCGGGTTGGCCTGGTGATAGGCCGCGACCAACGTCGGCCACTGCCAGCCNATCCGGCGGCCCATCGGGCAGTGCCTGTGCCTGATGCACAAGCGCCGTCTGGCTGGCGATGGTCTCCAGGCAGCCGTAGTGCCCGCAGGGGCAGGGCTGGTCGTTACCGGGCACCTGGACATGACCAATCTCACTGGCCCCCGAGCGCCCGCCGCCCTGGTACAGGTGGCCATCGATCACCAGGCCGGCGCTGACCCCACGGCCGACATGCACGACGGCCAGGTCGCACGCNNGGTCAGGGTTGGCAAACACAAAATGGGCCAGGGCGATGGCCTGGCTGTCGTTGGCCAGCCACACGGGCTGATTGGTGGCCGTGTGCAGCATCTCCACCAGCGGCAGTTCATTCCAGCCCAGATTGACGGCCTGCGCCACAATGCCGCGGCGCACATCGAGCACACCAGGCACACCCACGCCGATCCCCAGAAGCGGCCGCGTTGCTCGCGCCTGCGNCTGCGTCACGACATCCAGCAGACCGTCGACCACGGCCTGGCCACGGCGACCGGCCAGGGGTTGGGCCACATCGTGCAGCTGGCGCCCGCGCAGGTCGAACAGGCCGCCCCGCACGCCAAAACTGGTCAGGCCAATGGCCAGCACCAGGCGGGCATCGTCGACCACCTGCAAGAGCGTCGGCGGTTTGCCGCCGGCCGACAGACCCAGGCCCAGTTCGGTAATCAGGCCGGCCTCCAGCAGTTCGGCCACCGCGTTCGATGCCGTGGTGCGCGCCAGGCCGGTNNGGCGTGCAATGTCCGCACGGCTGACTGTGCCCTGCTGGTAGATGACTTTCAGCAGCAGAGACTGGTTATGGCGTTTGGTTTGGTCCTGCGTCAGCTTGTTGTGAATCACCGGCATCATGGTCGATCTACTTTGTTAGTCCATCGGATTTACAAAGTAATGATAACCGATTGTGGCGGGTTTGTCAAATCGAAAACAGCGGTCACGGCAATGCCAACTCGCGGTGTTCGCCAAACTTGGGGTTGCTGCGCCGCCCACGCGTCCACAGTGGGTCGTTGGGCTTGAGCGTAACCATCGGTTGTTTTAGTGGTCAGGATTCATGCAGGGGAGGGTTTGGCCTACTGCTCGTGCTGGGCCTCTTCGAGGTCGGTCAACGGGCGCCGCCAGCGATTGAACCAGACGACGAAAGCAACCACCAGTAACACGCTGATGGCCACCATGGCGAATCGAATGCCCTGCGAGGCCTGGGTCAGGGCTGTGGCCGCGGCGTAACCGATCATCACCAGAAGTGAGGAACGCAGGACTTCGGCGACGGCCAACGTAGGCAGCCAGCGCTGNNCCAGGGGGTGCGCCATACCGGTGGCAATCAGGGCGGGAATTGCCAGGCCGGCCCCGAACTTGGTGAATGGCAAGATGTGGTGTGCGTGGTGGTACATACTCGCCTGCAGGTGGCTGATGTGCTGCGGTCGGATGCCGAACCAGCGNNCATAGGGAATGAGCCACTCGGCTTTACCTGCATAACCCAGGGAGTACCAAAGCAAATCAGCCGTCAAGTTGGCGACGATGGTAGTCAGCACCACGACATGGAGCAACATGCGGCCAGAGCCAACCAGTGCACCGCCCGCCAGCGTGGCAAAAGGGCCTTCGACGCCCACCAGGATCGCCAAGATGATGTAGCTTGCCGGCCCCAGGTGGGGTACGGGGTTATTGTACAGCTGCACCCACAACTGTTGAATAAGCTCCATGCCAGCCTCCCCGCAACGAATCCATGGGCCACCCCAGGTCCGAGCACAGCACCCATGATTGGATAACAGGCGAAATTATACTCGGAGCATGGTGCAAAACGCAAAACACGGGGCACAGTGTGTGCCCCGTGTTTTGCCCTGTCGCGTGAATTACAGAAAGACGATACGTCCGTCTCGGTAGTCGACGTTTACCGCATCGCCGCGCTCGAAACGCCCGGCCAGCAGCGCCATCGCCAANNTGGGTCCTGTACCGCCTGCTGAATGGCACGTTTGATCGGGCGCGCCGTAGGTCGGGTCGTAGCCGACCTCGGCCAGGTATTCTTTGGCCTTGGGGCTGACTGCCAGCAGCAGGCCATTTTCGGCCAGCCGCCTGGCCAGCCGGCGCAGCTGAATCTCGACGATGTGNNCACCATGTCCGCGCGTGAGCGTGTGGAAGACGATGATCTCATCGACGCGATTCAGGAACTCGGGCGGGAATTCCTGGCGCAGTGCCAACAGTACGCGTTCGCGTTTCTGTTCGTCGCTCAGGGCCGGATCGCTGATGAAGTGACTACCAATGTTGGACGTCATGATGACGACGGTGTTTTTGAAATCGACCGTACGTCCGTGGCCATCGGTCAGCCGGCCATCGTCCAGCACTTGCAGCAGGGCATTGAACACCTCACGGTGTGCTTTCTCGATTTCATCGAACAGGACGACGCTGTAGGGCTTACGTCGCACCGCCTCCGTCAGCTGGCCACCCTCGTCGTAACCGACGTAACCGGGCGGCGCGCCGATCAGGCGGCTCACCGTGTGGCGTTCCTGGTACTCGCTCATGTCGATACGCACCATGGCCGCCTCGTCATCGAACAGAAATTCGGCCAGGGCGCGGGCCAGCTCGGTCTTGCCCACACCCGTCGGGCCAAGAAAGATGAAGCTGCCAATCGGCCGATTGGGGTCTTGCAGGCCGGCCCGCGCCCGGCGCACGGCTGCGGCCACGGCGCGTACGGCGTCGTCCTGGCCCACCACACGCTGGTGGATGCGGTCTTCCATCTGTAGGAGCTTGGCCACTTCGCCTTCCAGCAGTTTGCTCACCGGAATGTGGGTCTNGCTCGCCACCACCTCCGCTATGTCTTCCGCCCCCACCTCTTCCTTGAGCATCATGCCGCGCTGCTGCATCTCTTGCAGCAGCCTCTCCGCTTCGCGCAGGGCGCCTTCCTGGTTGGTCAGTTGTCCGTACTGCAACTCGGATGCACGGGCATAGTCGGCGCGCCGCTGGGCCTGCTCGATCTCCAGGCGCGTGCGCTCGATGTCTTCCTTCAGCGATGACACGTGCTGAATGGCCTCGCGCTCCTGGGTCAGGCGCGCCAGCAGACNCCGCTCGTTCTCACGTGCGCTGGCCAGCTCCTGCTCCAGGTCATGCAGCCGCGCCTTGCTGGCCTCGTCGCTCTCTTNTTTCAGCGCTTCACGCTCGATTTCGAGCTGCATGATGCGCCGCTTGACCTCGTCCAGGGCCGCCGGGTCAGACGTGATTTCCATACGCAGGCGGCTGGCCGCCTCGTCGATCAGGTCGATCGCCTTGTCGGGCAGAAAACGGTCGGCGATGTAGCGGTGCGACAGCGTGGCTGCGGCAATGACCGCCGCGCCGGTGATGCGCACGTTGTGGTGCACCTCGTAACGCTCCTTGAGACCGCGCAGGATCGAAATCGTGTCTTCCACGGAAGGTTCGTCGACCAGCACCGGCTGGAAACGCCGTTCGAGTGCGGCATCCTTCTCGATGTATTTACGGTACTCATCCAGCGTCGTGGCGCCGATCGTGTGCAGCTCACCGCGGGCCAGCATCGGCTTGAGCATGTTGCTGGCATCCATCGAACCTTCCGCCGCGCCGGCGCCGACGACGGTGTGCGNTTCGTCGATGAACAGAATCACCTGGCCGGCCGACTCGGTCACCTCTTTGAGCACGGCCTTGAGGCGCTCTTCGAACTCGCCGCGATACTTGGCGCCGGCGATGAGCGCGCCCATGTCGAGGGCCACGACCCGCTTGTCCTTCAGGCCGGCCGGCACATCACCGCGCACGATGCGTTGCGCCAGCCCTTCGACGATGGCGGTTTTGCCGACACCCGGCTCGCCGATGAGCACCGGGTTGTTTTTGGTGCGCCGGCTCAGGATCTGGATCGTGCGTCGGATCTCTTCATCGCGGCCAATGACCGGGTCGAGTTTGCCTTGCCGCGCCAGCTGGGTGATGTTGCGCCCGTACTTCTCCAGCGCCTTGTACGTGGTCTCCGGGTTCTGGCTGGTGACGCGCTGGCTGCCGCGGATTGCGGTCAGCGCGGCCAGAATACGCTCACGATCGATCCCGCTCTGGGCTAAGAAGCGCTGCGCCAGGCCGCCAGCCGTTCCCGTCAGCGCCAGCAGCAGGTGCTCGGCGCTGACGAACTCGTCGCGCATGGCCGCGGCCTCGTTTTCGGCGTCGTTCAGGGTGCGCGCCAACTGTGGGCTGGTTTNCACCTGGATATTGCTGCCATAGGCCTTCGGTCGCCCGGCCAGCTCGGTCCNGAGTTGTGCCACCAGCGGCTGTGGGTTCAGCCCCAGCTGGGTCACGATCGTCGGCACCACACCGTCGACCTGTGTGAGCAGGGCCAGCAGCAGATGCTCAGGCTCGACGCGCGTNNGATGGTAGTCTTCGGCCAGGCGCTGCGCGCCGGCCAACGCCTCTTGCGCTTTTTGGGTATATTTGTCCAGTCGCATAAATCCTCCACTCTGATCCACCTGAGAGCCTATCCGAATACCCCGGAAAACGCGCCACAGTGTTGCCCTGTGACGGTTATTCGGATAGGCTCTAAGAGCCGATCCGAATAACCCGGAAAACGCGCCACAGTGTTGCCCCGTGACGGTTATTCGGATAGGCTCTAACTCAACAGCTACAATAGCACCAGACTGTTAGAAAAACGTTGGTACGTCGTATGACCTGCGTCAGATGTCATGGGCTTTTCTTGGACATTTGACAGGTTTTAGGGTAAAATCGAAAGCAGTATCCACGGGACGTGAGACACTGGTATGGTGCTGACTGTGCAGGAGAATACGCCACCCATCGATTACCGGTCGGGTTTCGTAGCGCTGATTGGCCGGCCAAATGTCGGGAAATCGACGCTGCTGAACGCGCTCGTACAGCAGAAGATTGCGATTACGTCCCCCAAGCCGCAAACCACGCGCAACCAGGTGTTGGGCATTCTGACCCAGGCCGATGCCCGNCTCATATTCATCGATACGCCTGGCATCCATACGCCGAAACACAAACTGGGCGCTTTTATGGTCGACCAGGCCGTCCGTGCGGTGCCCGATGCCGATGTCATTCTGTGGTTGGTGGATGTAAGCGAACCGCCGCAGTCGGAAGACCAACGGATTGCCCAACTGCTGGCCGCACGTCAGACTGCCCAACCGGTGGTGCTGGGGTTGAACAAAATCGACCGGGTCGACGAGGACGCACTCGACGCACGGCGTGCCGCTTTCCAGGCATTACAACCAGCGACAGCCGAGGTGGCATTTTCGGCAACCCAGCGGCTGCACCTGGACGAACTGCTGGCAGTGCTGTGTCGCCTCCTGCCGCTCGGCCCGCAGTACTACCCGGCCGATCAGGTCACGAATGTGCAGGAACGCTTCGTGGCTGCCGAACTGGTGCGTGAACAGGTACTGCACCACCTGCGCGAGGAAGTCCCGCACGCCGTGGCTGTCGTGGTGGATGAGTTCAAGGAACGGTCGCCCGACATGACCTACATCGCCGCCACGATCTACGTCGAGCGCGAGTCACAAAAAGGGATCGTGCTGGGTGAAGCGGGTAAGATGCTCAAACGAATTGGCCAGGGTGCGCGNCGGGAGATCGAACAGATGCTGTCGACCCGGGTCTACCTGGAGTTGTGGGTGAAAGTCGTGCCCCACTGGCGCCGCGACGATGCCTACCTGCGTCGTTTTGGCTACAGGATCGAAGGATGAGCAAACGCAAGAGCGAAACATCGCGCAGTCGAATCGTGTTACGCGCCTTCTTGATGGTCTTGGTCGTGGTGGGGTTGTTCGTCATCTACCGCCTGCTTACGATCGAACCGCGGCCGCCGCAGCCCTACTTGCAGAGTGATGGCCCAATGGTGTTGGCGCATCGCGGCGGGGCCGACCTGGCGCCNCGGAACACACTGGTGGCTTTCCAGAAAGCGGCAGACCTNGGGGTCGACGCGTTGGAGTTGGACGTACGCACCACGGCCGATGGCGGAGTGGTCGTGATTCATGATGCGACGGTCGACCGTACGACCGACGCCACGGGCGCCGTGCACGATTTCAGCCTGGCCGAGTTACGTCAACTCGACGCCGGTTACCGCTTCACGCCGGACAATGGGCAGACCTTCCCCTACCGCGGTCAGGGGATTGGTATCCCCACCCTGGAAGAGGTGTTGACCAGGTTTCCCGCCCTGCGCGTGAATATCGAGATCAAGCAGACCGATCCCGCCATGGAGGCAGCTGTCAAAGAAGTGATCGACCGCACCGCCGCCCACGATCGGGTCCTGGTCGCTTCTGAATTCGACGACGTTCTCAGCCGATTTCGCNNGCTCGCGCCCGGCGTAGCCACCAGTGCCGGGGCGGGGGAAGTTCGTACCTTCTACCTGGCGCAGCTCCTAGGGGTCTCGGCCGTCTACCGGCCCTGNGCCGATGCGTTCCAGGTACCGGAGTATTCGGGTAATACGCACGTCGTCACACCTGGCTTCGTCGATGCCGCCCATTATCACGGCGTGAAGGTGCACGTTTGGACGGTCAACGACGCCGAAACGATGCGCCGGCTGCTGGATATCGGGGTGGATGGCATTATCACTGACCGGCCCGATGTGGCCCTGCAAGTCGTCCACGAGCAACCGCAATAACCGACACCCCTACACAGATCGCACACGAAGGAGGAAGACATGTTAGTTAGCGAGCATATGAGCAGGAACGTGATCACGGTCGGCCGGCAAACCGGTGTGGATGACGCACTGCGTATGATGCGCGACCAAAACATCCGCCGTTTGCCCGTGGTGGACAAACAGGGCAAGCTCGTCGGCATCGTCTCCGACAAGGACCTCTATCTGGCATCGCCTTCACCGGCGGTTTCGCTGGATATTTTCGAGCTGCGTTATTTGCTGGCCCGGCTCGGTGTCGAAAAGATCATGTCGTCGCCGGTCGTCACCGTGCAGCCCGATACACCGTTGGAAGAGGCCNNGCGCATCATGGCTGACAAGAAGATCGGCGGCCTACCCGTCGTCGACAGCGACCAGAACCTCGTGGGTATCATCACCGAATCGGACCTGTTCAAGATCTTCGTCGCGCTGTTGGGGGCGCGCAGCCATGGCGTACGCGCCACCGTGCTGGTGCCCGACGTCAAGGGCACACTGGCCATGCTAACGAGTGCCATCACCGTAAACGGCGGCAACATCCTCTCACTGAGTATGCTGGAAGGGCCCAGGCCGGTCAGTACGAGNGTGATGCTCAAGGTTGGTGATTTGACGCTCGAGCAGGTGCGCAGCCTTATGGGGCCAATTCGGGTCGAGGTCTTCGATATCCGGGAGGTGTAGTGGGGTTGGGGGTTGGATGTTGGGGGTTGGAGGTTGGATGGTGGAGGTTGGAGGGGTGAGGTGTGCCGGATGGCGGGAGGGGTAGGGCGATGCGTGTGATGCTGCTTGCGTATACGCAGATGAATCCAGGTCTGGCGGAGCAGAGTGTGGAAGGCAGTGATGTGCGCTTCCTTCTGGCGCAGGGCCATGAGCAGTTTGCGAGTCACCTGATCGAATTTGCCGGACGGGTCTGTTACCGGTCCACCGAAAAGCAGGGAGGNGCGCCGGGTTTTATCGCTGCGCGCATCCATGAAGGGCACGAGGACATTATCGAGCACTGTTCGGCGACCTTTCTCATCGAGGGGATTTCGCGTGCGGCTAGTCACCAGCTGGTGCGGCACCGCCTGGCCAGCTACAGCCAGGAGAGCCAGCGCTACACCGATCTGAGCCGCATCATCCAGGCCGAGGATGAGGTCGTAGTGACGCCGCCGGCCATTGCCGCCAACCCGGAAACGCACGCGCGCTTCACCAAAGCCATGCAGGATCTGGAAGAGGCCTACCGCGAACTGCGTGATCTGGGAATTCGCAAAGAGGACAGCCGTTTTCTTCTGCCCAACGCCGCCACCACCCGGCTGATCGTCTCCATGAACTTCCGTGCCTGGCGGCACTTCCTCTGGCTGCGCTGTGACAAGGCGGCGCAGTGGGAAATTCGCGCCGTGGCCTACGAGATTCTGCGCCAACTGTACCCGCTCAGCCCGGCGGTCTTTCAGGATGTCTACAACACGTTCTTGATCGCGGAGGACACCCGCCAGCAGGAAGCCGCGCTGGGCGTGACCCAAACCGCCACCGACTGTGCCTGTTTTCGACCTGTCGAAAACAGGCTGTGCGATCCGACTTCCGAAGTCTGGCAGGCTTCGGAAATCTTTATTTGTAGTCAATACCTGACGTCTACCTGGCGCCGGCGTTCAGCCGACGCCAGGATGGCATCGGCCACCACTGCCGCCCGATAACCGTCCTCAAACGTCGCGCCCTGCGGCGCCACCGGGCGGTCGTGCGCCACGCAGTCCAGGAAATGGGCCAGCTCGTGCACAAAGGTGTGTTCCCAGCCGATGATGTGGCCCGCCGGCCACCAGTGCTCCATCCAGGGGTGCTGACTCTCGGTCACCAGCACATTGCGAAAGCCGGCCGTGGCGTGGCGCGTATCGTCGGCCCAATAGACCTCCGNCTCGTTCAACCGCTCCAGGTTGAAACGCAGGCTGCCGTGCTCGGCGTTGATCTCGATGAACTGGTAATTCCGATGGCCGACGGCGTACCGTGTGGCCTCCAGTGTGCCCACCGCGCCGCCGCGAAAGGCGATGCTGGCGACGAAGGCATCATCGACATCGACCTTGCCCACGCCACTACCGTCAGCCAGGGNGCGTTCACTGACGAACGTGCGCGTCAGCGCCGCCACGGTCGCGATGTCGCCGACCAGGAAGTGCGCCAGGTCGATGATGTGCGAACCCAGGTCGCCCAGGGNCCCGCTGCCGGCGTGCTCACGACTGAGCCGCCAGCGCCAGGGGGTAGCGTAGACCGGGTGCAACCGTTCCTGCAAATAGGCCGCGCGGAAGTGATAGATGCGCCCGAAGGCGCCCTGCTCGATGAGNNCCGGCGCGTGGGCCAGGGCCGGCACAAAACGGTAGTTGAACGCCGTCATATGTTTGACACCCGCCCGTTCGACCGCGTCCCACATCTGTGCGGCTTCAGCGGCCGAGCGCGCCAGCGGCTTTTCGCAGATGACATGTTTGCCGGCGGCGGCGGCCGCGATGCAGGCGGCCGCGTGCACGTCATTCGGCCCACCGTTGTCGAACACCTGCACACGCGGGTCGTTCACCACATCACGCCAGTCGCTGTAGCCGATTTCGTACCCGTACCGNNCGCGTGCGGCGGCAACGTGCGCCGTGTCGCGGCCGCAGATGGCCACCAGGCGCGGCGCGCAGGCGGTGGNGTAGATCATGTAGGGAATTTNTTGTACGCGTTGGTGTGGGCGGCCCATGAAGGCGTAGCCCAGCAGGCCAATGCCAATTTCCGGTATCGTATCAGGTGTGTTCATCGTGCCCAACGTTTCACCGTTCGCACCTGGGGGTGAAGACCCCTCAGAGCCGATTGATTCAAGCGCTGTAATTGCTCAGCCAGCCGTTCAGAAGCCGGGTTTTTCTCGTGCGAGTATGGTTTTCGTCTGTGCAACGGCCTTTCATCGCGCCATGACCCTGGTCTGCGGGACAAAAACCGGGTTTCTCCAGGGCCAGCCTGAGTGGTTACCAAGCGCTCGCGCCTGAAGGCGTCACTACAAACCGTCACTACGAACGTGCGCGTCTCGTAGTAACGACTTCAGTCGTTCTCCGTCATTGCATCATCGGTCTCGATAAACTCGGCGTCCAGGATCATCTCCACATCACTGCGGAGCTTGGGTGCATCCTGCGTGGCAGCGACCCAGACAATCGACCAATCGACGGCGAAACGCTGTCCATGCCGTTTAGAAACCGTTCGATGGCATCCACAGCCTCGACTATATTGATCAGATGGAGTTTCTCAGGCCGCATAGATCTCCTCCGCGCTGGCCAGAACCTGATCGCGAATGACCGGTTTCAGCCCTGTTCTCGGCACCAGATCGACCGGGCGGTCCAGCAGATCGGCCAGCTCTCGCTGCAAGCGGGCCAGCGTGATAAAGCCAACCTGGGCCTGGGGGCNGAAGTCCACCAACACGTCTACATCGCTGTCGGGGCGAAAATCAGCGCGCAGCACCGAGCCGAACAGCGCCAGGCGACGCACCTGGTAGCGCTGGCAGAGGTCGGCCACCTGGCGGCGGGGAATAGCAATCTGGGCTTGTGTCATGATGCTAAAACCTCGCTGGTCTGACTGCTTGTCGTCCACTGACGGCATTCTACCACACTACCACCAGTTGGTAGTGGCGACTTCAGTCGCTCTCCGGGAATAGTAACGACTGATGAAGATTAAGAAAACAACCCGGTAATAGATAAGGCGCAGTCGCTCGAACTTACGTGTCGAAAACTACCGTAGCTTCCCAACCCGCATCCGTTTGGCACACCGCCAGGTTGTGCCAGGTAACCGCCTTGACGTGCGCCAGGTCGGACCGTCCCGCGTGGCCCATGACCGTGGCCTGCAGCCGGGCCGGCCGGTCACCCGCCGGCGGCGCAACTTCGGCCACCGCGAAGTGCGTGTAGAGTTCGCCCGCCGTCTCCATACGAAACAACAACTCGTGCAGCCAGTGCACCAGCAGCCCTTCGAGGTCGTGCGCTTCGACGACGATGTCGTGCTGCACCGTTGGCGGCGTCCAACGGCACGCNNCCATCAGGTGAAACAAGGTCTGACCGGCATGGGCGTAGANGCCAGGTAGGGTCGCGCCGAAGATGCGTACGGCCCAATCGGCGGTATGCTCGGTTTCTGAACACACCGGGAATGCCCCGGTCGGNNTCGGCTGCTCGTGCAGAATCGCCCGGCCCGCCGTGACGTCACGTCGGATCTGGGCCACCAGATCATCCACACTGGCAAAACGTTGTTCGCCGCGCAGCCGCGCCACGAAGTGCACCGTCACCACCTGGCCATACAGGTCGCCGGAAAAATCGAGAATGTAGGCCTCGATCGACCGGTCCTGGCCGCCAAACGTGGGCCGCACGCCGACGTTCGTCAATGCTGCCCGCCGCTCCGCGGGCAGGTCAACCCACGTTGCGTACACACCATTGGCCGGTATCAGCCGGTTGCCGCTGATGGCCAGGTTGGCCGTGGGAAACCCGATCGCATTACCGCGCCGGTCGCCCCGTACAACTTCGCCGCGAATGAAGTGCGGCCGACCCAAAAGCTGACTGGCTGCGGCCACATCGCCCGCCAGCAGCAGCTGACGGATGCGCCCGCTGCGCACCTCTTCACCCAGCACACGCTGCGCGTCCAGCACCTGGACGGTGAAGCCCATCTCACGGCCCAAGGTTCGTAACACCGGTACCGTTCCGGCGCGCTGCCGGCCGAGTGCAAAGTCCGGCCCCACCCACAGCTGGCGCAGGTGCAGGTGATCAACGAGGAGGCGGACGAACTCCTGCGCTTCCATCTGGGCGGTTGCGTGCGTGAAGGGCTGTACGGTCACAAAATCGAGGCCTGACGCCTGCAGCAAGGCCAACCGCTCATCCAGCGTATTCAACGGGGGCAGTGACTGGCCGGGGCGCAGCACCTCGCGCGNGTGCGGATCGAACGTCACAACGCCCGCCAGGCAACCGGCGGCGTGGGCCGTCTCCGTTAGTCGGTGGAGCAGCACCTGGTGTCCCCGGTGTACGCCGTCGAAATTGCCGATGCTCAGGTAAGTTGGGGTCTCCAGCTGGATATGCCGCAGGTCGTAGTAGACATTCATCGGAACGTCCTTGGTGCTGTTCAATCGTTGACGAAGACCTTGTGCGGGCGCCACTGCTGGTGGTCCGCATCGTAGACCACCAGGGCAATGAAGCGCCCGTGAGGGTCGTAGGCCCGGCCGGTCAGTGTGGCCGGCGCCGATGGACAATGGATGGCATTCCCATGCTGCAAGGTCGACGCGGCCGTTTCGTCACAGTTCACAGCAACCAGGTCACGCACCGCCTCATCGGGCGCCAGGAGGTACTGCTGCCAGGCGCCGGCGCGTGCCGCCTCGGCCAGGACCTCCGGCTGAACGCTGTCTGCAAGGCGAAAGTGTCCACTGGCCAGGCGGATCAGCCCACTCAAATGGGCGCCGCAGCCCAATGCCTCACCCCAATCGTGGGCCAGCGAGCGGACATAGGTGCCCGGTGAGCAGTGAATCTCGACCGTGAAATGTGGCGGGTTCCACTGCAGCAGTTGGCTGAGGTGTACGGTACGCAGGGCCAGGTCCAGCACCTGGCCACGGCGCGCCCGGCGGTAGGCTGCCACACCATCCACCTTGACCGCCGAAAATGCCGGCGGCTGCTGCACGATGTCACCCACGTACCGGGCGAGCAGCGCCTGCACGTCGTCCGCCGCCAACGGCGGAACTGGCCGGGTGCTGACTACCTCACCCTCACGATCATAGGATGTCGTACTGACCCCCAGCGTGACCTGCGCCTGGTAGACCTTGGTCCCGGCCTGCACGTATTCGACCAGGCGTGGCCGGGNCAGGCACAGCACCAGAACCCCACTGGCCAGCGGGTCGAGGGTGCCGGCGTGACCGATCTTTTGACGCCNGGTGGCACGGCTTACGAAATCGACCAGCCAGCGTGACGTGCACCCGACCGGTTTATGCAGGTTGAGTAAGCCAAAGATCTCTGTCACCCGCCCTACTCCGTGGGGTCGCCGGCCACCGCGCCGTTCTCGAACGATGGCTGCGGGTAACCCTGCTGCGCCAGGCTGGCATCGACGGCCGCCATGACCTGACGGCGCGCCTGCGGCAGTGGACCGGGCACCGTGCAGCCCGCGGCCTGTGGATGCCCGCCCCCGCCCAGGGCGAGTGCCGCCCCGGCGACGTCGAACCCGGGCCGGGCGCNGATGCTCACTTCCACCGCGCCGTTGCGTTCGGTGAACAGGATGGCCACATCGGCCTCGTTGGCTGTCGCCAGAAAGCCCGACAGTCCCGTGTCCCCGGTGCTTTCACCGATGCCCCAGCGTGCCCGATCGGCGGCCGTCAGTTGGCTCCACACCACTCGCCCGTGGCGTTGGGTGCGNNGCGCAGCGTCACCCCACAGGCGCAGGCCGCTCAGCGACCGCCGTTCCAGAGTGATCTCCATGATCTGGTACAGCACGGCGCCGTGGTCCACCAGGTCAGCCGCCGCGGTCAGCGTCGTCGCCGTCGTACTGCTGGTGCGAAAGCCGCGTGTGTCGGTGACGATACCGGTGAGGAGGAAAGAGGCCAGGGCGGGCGTTAACGGAACGGCCAGGGCGATCACCAGCTGGTACAGCATCTCGGACGTTGCCGCNNGGCGTGGGTCGATCCAGTTGAACGTACCAAAGCGTACGTTGGTGGCGTGGTGATCGATGTTGATGATGGTGTGCGCCGCGCTGGCGTGCTGGCTGTAGAGGTCACNCAGGCGCTGTTCATCGCTGGCATCGAGCGCAATTATCAGGTCGAACGGGCCGGCCGCCTGCCGTACAATGCGCCCGTAAGCGGGAAGAAAACGAAACAGGTCGGGCAGGTTGTCAGCCGTACCCACCGCCACCGGGCGGCCAAAATGATCGACCACCGCGCCCATCGCGAGCGCAGCGCCGATAGAATCGCCATCGGNGGAGATGTGTGAAACCACCAGCACCGAACTGGCCGGCGCGAGCCGCGCGGCCAGTTCGGATGCCATTTCTACCGCTGAAGAGACGTTCATCAGCATGGGGTCAAGACCGCGGCGCCGCGCCGTCTTCCTCTTCCGGCGGGGCATCAGTGGCGGGCGGCAGGGCCGCAATTTCGGCCAGCAGCTGATCGATACGCTGGGCACGTGCCGCCGTACGGTCGAGATGGAAGCTCAGTTCGGGCGCCAGGCGCAGGTTGACATGCTCGGCCAGCTTACGCCGCAGGTAGCCACTGGCGTGCACCAGGGCGCGTCGGGCATCCCTTTCGGTGACTGGGTCATCTTCCATCACCGAATAATAGACGCGTAAATGACGCATGTCTTCGCTGATCTCGACGTCGGACACCGTAACCGGGGCGAGTCGCGGGTCAGCCAGCTCGCCGCTGAGAATGAGTGCTAACTCTTCGCGCAACAGTCCACTGACCCGTGCGCGTCGATGGCTGGTCATACTCGCCTAACGTACCCTTTCCATCTTATAGGCTTCCAAGATATCGCCCACGGCATAATTGTCGAACTTCTCCAGCTGAATGCCGCATTCAAAGCCGGCTTTCACCTCGGACACGTCCTCCTGGAAGCGCTTGAGTGAGGCCATACGGGTCGTCACCACAACATCACCACCGCGTCTGGCGCGAATCAGCGAGCCGCGNNCCACCAGGCCGCTGAGCACCATACAGCCAGCCACTCTGCCGTACTTGCTGAGCTTGAAGACCTGGCGCACTTCCACCTGACCCTGCGCCGCCTCACGGTAGACCGGTTCGAGCATTCCCTTGAGGGCCAGCTCGACGTCCTCGATCAAGTTGTAGATCACGTCGTAGGTGCGGATATCGACGCCCTGGCTATCGGCCAGCTTTTGGGCGGCGCCGTCGGGTTGGACGTTGAAACCAATCACAATGGCATGTGACGCCGATGCCAGAGTGATGTCCGACTCGCTGATGTTGCCCGTACCGCGCAGCAGAATCTTGATCTTGACCTCTTCGCCGTTCAGGCGGTTGAGCGAATTGACGATCGGTTCCAGCGACCCCTGGAAGTCGGCCTTGAGGATCAGGTTCAGCTCCTTGACCTGGCCGGCCTGCATCTTCTGGAAGACATCTTCCAGGCTGATCAGCTTGGCCGGCGCCTCGCTGGGCGCAACGGCGTGCGCCATTTGCCAGGCGGCCACTTCGTTACGCGCGGTCGCCGTGTCGGGCATGACCCGGAAGGTATCGCCCGAAGTCGGCACCTGCGGCAGGCCCATCACGCGTACTGGCATACTGGGTGGGGCCTCGTTGACCTGGTTGCCCTTGTCGTCGAACATGGCGCGTACACGGCCGCTGAGGCCGCCAATCACGACGATATCGCCCACCTTCAGGGTGCCGCTCTGCACGAGCATGGTGGCAATGACGCCGCGACGCGGGTCCTGCTCGCTCTCGATCACGGTACCCAGGGCCAGACCATCGGCATTGACCAGCAGCGGGTTGATTTCGGCCAACAGCAGGATGTTTTCCAGCAGGTCTTCGATACCGCGCTTGAGTTTGGCCGAAACAGGGACACAGATCACGTCGCCGCCCCACTCTTCGATCAACAGGTCAGCATCGGCCAACTCCTGTTTGACGCGGTCGGGGTTGGCATTTGGCCTGTCGACCTTGTTGAGGGCCACGATGATGGGGACCTGGGCCGCCTTGGCGTGACTGATCGCCTCCTTCGTCTGCGGCATCACACCATCATCGGCTGCCACGACCAAGACCACGATATCAGTGACCTGGGCGCCACGCGCGGCGGTGAAAGCCTCGTGCCCCGGCGTATCGAGGAAAGTGATCTTACGTCCGCCCAACTCGACCTGGTAGGCGCCCATGCGTTGGGTGATGCCACCCGCCTCACCTTCGACGACGTTGGTCTTACGAATCGCGTCGAGCAGCGTTGTCTTACCGTGGTCGACATGGCCCAAAACCGCGACTACCGGTGGGCGCACGACGAGGCCCTCCGCGGGCTGGCTCTCCATGATCTGCTGGCGCAGAGTCTTCGGGGAGGTGTCCAGTGCCGACGGCGCCGTCTCTTCGGGCACTGCCACCGGAACAGGCTTGACATCGACGCCAAATTCGGAGCCAAGGATCACAGCCGTATCGAAATCGATAGACTGCGTAATGGGGGCCATGATCCCGTAATTCATCAAAACTTTGATCAGATCGATCGGGCTCTCTTGCAGCATACCGGCCAGGTCACNGACCGTGATCGCCGGTGGAATTTCGATCTCGGTCGGCTTAGTCGGCTTGACCGCGGCCGCGGGCTGCGGGGCGGGTGACCGGGTGGGTGCACCGCTTGTAGGGTGCGCGCCACGGCTGCTGTCAGCCGGTCGGTGGCTGGTACCACGCGGTCGGTTCGCGGCGCCTGGCCGATTGGCATCGGGCGCGGCCGCTGGCCTCCCTTAGCGTGTGGCTGGCCCGGCCGATCAGCCGGCCGCGGCCGATTCTGACCACCGGCTGCGGCCGGCTGGCCGGTCGCAGGAGTGGTTTCACGGCGGTTGTCGGGCCGCGGTTCGGACCTGCAGCACCGGCTGTGGAGCCACTCTTGTCAGCGGATGGGCGAGCGTTGGCCGGCGTGCCTGGTTTAGGTTCACTGCCGCGCCGGCGATGGGTAGTCTTTATTCGTACTGTTACGTGTCGGTTGATCTTGTCGGGCACGCTGCGGTTCATGCGTTGGTTTTGTCTTTACACTAGATGTCATAATTGCCTCCCTAAAGGCCCATTCTACTTCCATACTCTTACCCACCGACCGCAAGCGCGGCCACGCGGCGGTCAGCCATAGGCTTGTTCACCCACGCCAGGCCAAACCCGGCGGAGGGCGCGACGGCCAGTGCACAGGCCAGGCGGGCGCCCCGGCGCCGGAGGATGGTGACGCTGGTCAGCGGTCACACGCAGTCGGTGTTGTCACTCAAGCGGGCTTCAGAAGCGGGATGAAGCAGATCGAGAAGAGGGGCAGACAGAGGTGGAATACACGAGACGATGAGCCTATCCGAATAACCCGGAAAACACGCCACCGTGTTGTCCCGTGACGGTTGTTCGGATAGGTTCTATGTGTCAGATCACATAACGCGCTCCACCCGTAATACCCCACGCCCAATGCGCTTCAGCACGCTCTCTCGGATGCCTGGCCGATTCATACCTTTTTCGGCGCCCCACTGTAGGGTTTGCCGCTCCACCTGACTCCTTATCACAGGTCTGCTGTATCACTGTCTGGCAGCGTGGCCGCGAACGCAGCCAATGCTGTCCGTTCGTTTTCAGTCAACGTTGTACGCAGCGCCCGGTTGAGAACCGGGCTGTGCAAAGCCCGCTCCCAACAGGTTCGGCGTTGACAAAGATAGGCGCCCCGGCCCGCACGTTTGCCGGTCACATCGATGGCAACGCCATCGGTGGGGGTGCGCACGATCCGAATGAGCGCCCGTTTTCCCTGCACTTCACGGCAGACCACGCACATCCGCTGCGGGACGTGGCGCACTTTGCCTTTCACCGTCATTCGTCCTCGAACTCACCCCAGCCTTGCCGTTCACGTTTGTGGCGGCGCACCGAGACCACTTCGCCCCGCGTCTCATCATACACGTAGCGGGTCTTCTTACCCTTCTTCTTCTTACGATCAGTGTCGCTGGCCTCGTCATACTCGAACGGCTTGTCGCCAATATAGTCTGGCAGATACTCGCGGTACGGAACCGTTTCCGAAGTGGTCGCGTCATCGCCAGCGGCTGCCGCATCGGCCTGTACAGCGCCGACTGGTTGATCGGCCTGGTCGCTGGCCAGCACTTCCTGCGGGGTCGGCAGTTCCTCACCGACGGCGGGCATTTCTGTGGCGGCAGGCGCCGGTGGCTGGTCGGCCGCTGGCGGTTCCGGAACCAGGACGCTTGGGAACGCATCGCTGACCACCAGCCCGGTGCGCTCGCGTAAGATTTGTTCGGCCAGGGCCAGGATATCACGGTCGGGCGCCAGGGCGGCCTGACGTGCCCGTTCGATGAATGTCTGCGCGACATTCTCCTGAATGGCCTCGGTCTCACTCTTGATGTCGATGCGCCAGCCGGTCAGTTTGGCGGCCAGCCGGGCGTTTTGCCCCTCTTTGCCAATCGCCAATGACAGCTGCCGATCAGGCACGACGACGACGGCAGTCTTGGCATCTCCACTGTCATCCAGGTAGACATCATTGACCTTGGCGGGGCTGAGTGCGTTGGTGATGAAGGTCCTGACTTCAGGGCCATTCGACAACGTCGATCTTTTCGCCGTTGAGTTCGTTGACGATGTTCTGGATGCGCACACCGCGCATCCCCACGCACGACCCCACCGGATCGATGCCGTACTGCGAGGCCACCACAGCCACCTTTGAACGCTGGCCTGGCTCACGTGCGATGCTCTTGATCTCCACCGTACCGTTTGCGATTTCCGGCACTTCCAGTTCCAGCAGGCGCCGCAGCATATTCTTGTGCGTACGTGACAGCTTGAGCAGTGGGCCGCGCGTTCCACGATGCACTTCTACCAGAAAAGCCCGGATTCGACCGTTGACGCGGTAGCGCTCGTTGGGAATCTGTTCGATCTTGGGCAGAATGGCTTCGCCCCGTTCCAGGCCCACCGTGACGTCGCCCGTGGCATGGTCGATGCGCTGTACCGTACCACTGACGATCTCGTTTTCCCGGTCGGCGAAGGTCTTGTAGGTGGCCTCGCGTTCGGCCTCGCGAATGCGCTGAAGGATGACCTGTTTGGCAGTCTGCGCGGCAATACGTCCGAAATTGGCCGGGGTCGTCTCGATATTGACCACATCGCCCAATTCAGCTTTTTGTCGATCGCTTTGGCGCCGGCCAGAGTGATCTCGTTTTTGTTATCCGCGACCTCTTCGACCACCTGGCGCTGCGCAAAGACACGCAGCTGCCCCGAATCCTGATCGATTTTGACCAGAACGTTACCGGTGGCGCCAAAGTTACGCTTGTAGGCCGAAACTAACGCGGCTTCGATCGCTTCGATCACCACATCGCGTTGCAGCGCCTTCTCGGCGCAGATCTGGTTAACGGCCATGATAAGTTCGTTGCGCATGCCGTCTCCAAACTCCTCATACAATATCAGCACATCGCCGCTTAGAGCCTATCCGAATAACCCGGAAAACGCGCCACAGTGTTGCCCCGTGACGGTTATTCGGATAGGCTCCTAACCCGCTGTGAGGTTGGATTTTATACCCGTTTTGCCCAACATCGTGGCAACAACCAACCGGACAGGGCACTGAACCTGACAAAAGAAAAGTGGGGATAGGCCCACTTTTGCACAGGGTGACAGGTCAACTTCGCCGGTATTGTAGCACAAGACATCGCGTGATGCAAATATGCGGCGCAAAGCGGGTGCGTTTCAGTTTGGGGCAAACTTGCCCTTCGACAAGCTCAGGGCGAACGAAACCACCCCTCCGCCCTGAACCGTGAGCCTGACGAGCGATCGTACCCGTTCGCCCTGAGCCCTGAGCCTGACGAACGGTCGAGAAGCGGCGCTCACGATGCGTCGCGTGCGCCTGTGGTGTACTGAGCCATGATGGCCTGCCCGCGGGCTAACGGCGAATTCAATGAAGGGCCGCAGCGCATCGGGGACAGGCTGGTGGGTCAGCAGGTAGAGGGGATGCACGAGATGGTAACCGCCGTGTAACAGGTTGGTCGAATCGGGAACTACACCTTCAACCGGCAACGTCTTTACCTGTGCGGAGCGACCACCGGCCGACGTGACGGATTGCAGGCCGAGCAGTGAGACGTAACCAATGGCGGTCGGCTGCTGCCGCACGAAATCGATCACCGCGGCATCGCTGGGCAGAACGACGGCCCGCGNCGTAACCGGCTGGTCACCCATCACCGCATGTTCAGAAGCGGCGCGTAGGCCAGAACCATCCTGGCGGCTGACCACAGTCACATCGTCGGCACGCCCGCCCAATGCGGCCCAATCGAGCGTGTAGCCGCGGTAGAGGTCGCGCAGTTGCAGCAGTGTGACATCGGTCAAAGGGTTGCGCGGATGAATGATGACTGCCGTCGCATCCCAGGCCATGGGGGTAATGGAGATGCCGGGCAGATTGGTGCTGGTCAACCAGGATGATACCGCCAGGTCCGCCTGGCCATTGTGCAGCGCGTCCAACGCAACCTGGCTGGTGGCCGCCTGTACGTCGAAGGTGAGGAGGGAACGGGGTGCCTGTTGTTCGTAGGCGGCGATCAGGGCCTGTAACATCGGCCGGGTGCTGGTCGGCGCCGCCAGGCGCACGGCGTGGCGCTGGGGTGGGCGCCGGTGCACTGCTGCACGCGANNCCAATGCCCCCAAGCCCACGACTGCCAATAACCCAAGTCCCAACCAGCGGCCGGCCCGACACCCCGCCCTGGTCACGCCTGACCGCCCCCGCCCAGTGCCCGCTGTCGACGCTGGGCCATCTGTCGGTGGCGCACCGTCTGGTCGCTCAATTGATAATTGGCCAGAAAGGCAGCACGAAAGGTGTCGAACGTCCCGCCGTCGATGGCGTGCCGAATGTCGTCCATCAGATGCAGCATGAAGTGCAGGTTGTGCAGCGTGGCGAGGCGCAGCGCCAGAATCTCACCGGCTTTGAACAGGTGGCGCAAGTAGGCGCGACTGAAGGTGCGGCAGCAGTAGCAGGTGCAACCCTCCTCCACTGGCCGCGGATCTTCTGCGTACTGCGCGTTGCGCAGGTTAAGGCGGCCCGTGTGTGTCATCAGGCCGCCGTTGCGCGCACGCGTGGGCAGCACGCAGTCGAAGAGGCCNNCGCCGCGCGCCACGGCCTGCACGATGTCCTCCGGCGCGCCCACCCNCATCAGGTAGCGGGGCCGGTGGGTGGGCAAACAGGGTATCGTGATATCGAGCGTGGCATACATGTCGGCTTTGCTTTCACCAACCGCCAAACCACCGATGCCGTAGCCCAAAAAGTCCAGGCTGGACAGAAAACGGGCGCTGGCCATCCGCAGGTCGGCGAAAATGCCCCCTTGAACGATACCAAACAGGGCCTGGTCGGNGCGATGCTGCGCCTGGCAGCGGGCGGCCCAGTTGTGCGTGCGTTGCAGGGCAGCCTCGTTATACGGTCGATCGAGTGGGTCAGGGCATTCGTCCAGCACCATGATGATATCAGNCCCTGCTGNCGCCTCGATCAGCATGACCTTCTCGGGCGTAAAGCGGTGCAGGCTGCCGTCCAGGTGCGAGCGAAACGTCACCCCGTCGGCATCGACTTTGCGCCGGTGGGCCAGGCTGAATACCTGATAGCCGCCCGAATCGGTCAAAATGGGGCGGTCCCAGGCCATGAAACGGTGGAGGCCGCCCATGCGGTCTACCAATTCACTACCCGGTCGCAGGTAAAGGTGGTAGGTGTTCGCCAGGATCAGATTGGCGCCCAGGGACTCGAGGTCGGCCGGGGTCAACGTCTTGACGGTCGCCTGCGTGCCAACCGGGGCAAAACAGGNGGTGGCTATCGTGCCGTGCGGTGTGTGGAAAACGCCCGTGCGTGCCGCCGAAGCGGCATCGATCGTCTGAATCTGGAACTCGAAAGCCATGGCCAGATTATACCATGCACCGCGGGTCTTGTATAATGCGGGACATACTGACGCCCAGGAGGAGTGGCGTGGTATGCCTGTCATGCCGCGGCACAGAAGGAGGTGCTTGGCCGTGCCCTGACCGTGTGCTATAATGGCGCGGCAGCAAAACCACCCCGTCAGTTGCACCACCGGGTAACTGCCACGAATGAAGTCGGAACTCTGGCCGGCCTTCTGACCGTGCCGGCCCACGATGTCACTTCTTGACAGTTGCCAAGTCGTTTCACATTCGACAGGAGTAACGAGGAGAACTACTCATGCATCGACGAATCTCGACACTGTTACGACTCTTGGCCATCGTCGTCGTACTGCCCCTGACGGGCTGGTTGCCGACGCAAGTACGGCCGGCCGCCGCCATTGCGGCCGACGACGAATTGGTGTTGATCTCCAATACGCCCGGCAACCAGGGACGTATCATCATACGCGACCCGTATCCGGCCGGCGGTACCCCGGCAAACTGGACATCACCCGACCTGGGTTGGGAACGCGTGGCCGCAGGTGACCTGAACGGCGATGGTTACGACGAGGTCATCGGCCTGCGCGGGAATCAGATCCGCNNGTTCGACCCTTTTCACCCCGCCGGCAGTACACCCGTCAACTTTCAGCTCGCCCCCACGGGGAACTGGCAACTGATCGCGACCGGCGACCTCAACGGTGACGGTCGCGCCGAAATTCTGGCCACGCACTCGGACGGCACCGGTATGCGCCTGCGTATCTACCGGGGCAATGCCACTGCCACCTCGTGGACCGAGGTGTTCAACGAGAATTTTGGTTCACCATTTCGCCTGGTTACCACCGGTGACATCAATGGCGATGGCTTCGACGACTTCGGTATCCTGCGTGACGTCGACCGCCGTATCCGTTGGTGGAGCGGGGTCGATTTCACCACCCTGTTCGATCAGACCTACTCGTTCACCTGGACCGACATGCGCGTCGGCGATTACACCCGCGACTCTACGGCGCGCAAAGAGATCGCCCTGACGCGCGAGGGTGTCAGCTTCCAGCTGCCGTCGTTTTATGTCTGGCGTTGGAACGGGTTCAATGCCATGCAGGAACTCTATTTCAGAACCATGTACCCCAACTTCACGCTCCTGGCGCCGGGTGATCTCAACGGTGACGGTGACGACGAAGTGCTCCTGCTGCGCTCGGTCGATAATATCAGCGTGCTGCAGATGACGATGCGCAACATCTCTGGCTCGTCGATGCGGGCCTTCGAGCCGGCCGGTCTCGGCCCAGGCTGGTTCAACATNCGCCGCGGTGACCTCGACGGCGATGGCCGCGACGAGCCGGTGATCCTCCGTCAAACCATGGCACGTTTTTACCCGCAGCCCGAAATCAACGACAGTTTCCAGGACATCAGCGGTAACTGGCGGCCATCGTTCGTTCTGGCCAATGTCGACGGGGGCGGTGTTTCCGCGAACCCCGGNCTGGTCGTCACACCGACCAGTCTCAGCTTCAAACTNGACCTCGGTTCGACGCCACCCGCGGCCAAGACCTTCGTCGTCAAAAACGGGAACAATTCCGGTAACCTGACCTGGACATCGTCCATTCTNCGGGGATCGAGCTGGATCACCGTCAATCCGCGCAACGGAACAGCCGGGCCAGCGGGTCAGACGGTATCTGTAACGGTGAACCCGGCGGGGTTGACTCCCGCCACGTACCAGGGCACGGTACGCATTGCGGCCACGCAGAACGGTGTGCCGGTCGCGGGCAGTCCCAAGGATGTCACCGTGACTCTGNNGTCGTACGGGCCCAGCCTGGTCGTATCACCGACCAGCCTCAGTTTCGTCGCCNNCCGGCCGGCGGCGGCGCCGCCGCCCCAGATGCTGCAAGTGGGCAGCAGCGGCGCCGGGCATCGTNNCTCGTGGAGTCTGTTTGTAGTCGGAGATGCGCCCTGGCTCACCGTCATACCCACCAATGGGGTTGCCCCCTCCGTCGTTACGGTGGGCGCGGCCACGGCTAACACCGCACCGGGCACGTATTCGGCCACGATCCGCATCACCGCCAGCGATCCGGCGGTNGGGCAACAGCCCGTGGATATACCGGTCAGCCTGACGATCACCGCCCCGACAATGGTCGTCACCCCGCCCAGCCTCGGCTGGATTCTGGAGCAGGGCAGCACCGTCGTGCCGCAGCAGGTATCCATCACACAGGCCGGCGGTGGCTCCGGGATCAACTGGACGGCAGGTGCGATTCCGGCAGAGACCTGGGAGGCCTGGAAGGACAAATTCCTGAACGAGCCAGACGCGTTCACCCGCACCGAAAGCGGATGGCTGTATCAGGGCAGTGAAGGCGTACAGTCTGTCGATGACTTCGAGTGGCTGTCGCTGAACCCCAACCATGGCACCACCCCATCGGCCATGATGGTGAGTTTCAATACTGGCCCGTTACCCAACGGCATCACCACATTCACCATCGTGGTTGANCGGGGTCCCAACACCAGCAACCGGTTCCAGGGTGTCGCGGTCACCATTCTGCTCACGGCGCCGGGCCAGCTGCGCCAGGCGTACTTCCCCTTCATCACGCCCTGACCCGCACGGCCCAGCGCGGTGGCCGCGATCTGAAGCCGTAGCCTGCCTGCTCAAGCGGGGTCCATGCCACCAGGTGTGGGCCGTCGGCGGGGGCACGACGCCGACGGCCGAACTCAGGGCACACGAACACAGAGCACGCGACCTGACGGTTCGCGTGCTCTGTCTATTTATCGGTGCATACAGGCGTCAGGCCGTCAGCAGTTGAACCAGATGGGGCAGGGCGTAGGCCGCGTCAGCCTGGATCACGACTTCGGCCCGGTTATCGATCGGTGTTGGCGTGAAGTTGACCACGACGATTTTGGCGCCGCGACGTCGTGCGAGGAAGGGCAAATCTGCGGCCGGTTCCACCTCGAGTGAGGACCCAACCACCAACATCACGTCGCAGCGCAGCGCGTCTTCTTGGGCCGTGCGCAGATTTTGATAAGGTGGCGGCTCGCCGAACAGGATCACGTCAGGCTTGAGGATCGTGCTGCACGTCGGGCAGCGTGGCAGTATCCCGTGCTGCAAGAAGGCTGGCCAGAGGTCGTAAGCCGGGTAGTGGGTGCGGCACTCCAGGCACGATGCCGATCGCAGATGGCCATGCAGTTCCACGACGTCGACCGCGCCCGCCTTCTGGTGCAAATCGTCGATGTTCTGGGTGAAGATGCGCTGTACCCAACCGCCGGCCTCGAGCTGGGCCAGTGCCACGTGGGCCAGGTTGGGCCGGGCGACCAGCAGTGCCTGGGCGACGGGGCGAATCCATTCATAAAAACGCTCAGGCGCACGGTAGAAGCTCCACAACGAAGCAATCTCCATCGGGTCGGCCGCGCTCCACAAACCGGACCCGGCACTGCGAAAATCGGGAATGCCTGAAGGTGTGCTGATCCCCGCCCCGGTCAGTACGATCGTGTGCCTCGAAGCGCGCAAGACGTCGGCGGCCGCCCGAATACGGCTTACCAACTGATCGTTTTCCATGTGCTCCAGGCGTGCCCGGCGCCGAGTGAACGCGTCCCACATATATTAAATCTAACACAATCTTGCGTTGACCGCAAATTGCACCCGGCACGGGCTTTGACAGCGTCCAGTTTTCAGTGTAAGATTATTGGACATGAGCATCACCCACGCCGAGGGACCGCCGCGTGCTGCGGCGCTATCATGGTTGATGTATGTCACGATGCGAATGCTGGCTGGCCCGGCCCGACGCACCCCTCTGCGCCAGGCGCCGCCCGCTGGACTTCCTGGCCAGTTTTTGTGGCACACTCTCCCGCACGTGCGCCGCGGATTGCTGCACAACCTGTCACACGCCATGCAGGCCCCGATGAGCGACCCCGCGGTCATTGGTGCTGCACGCCAGGCCTACGGCCACCTGTGGTTGAACTACCTGGACCTGCTGCGTGCGCCAGCGCTTGATGCCCAGGCGTTGGAGGCGGTGGTCTCATCGAGGGCGAGCCTATTCTGCAGCAGGTCACACACGCGGCGGGGCGCGTCATTGTTGTGACGGGACATTTCGCGGGTGGTGAACTGGCGCTGCAGGCTATGGCGGCCCGCGGTTGGAGAGCCTGCATGCCCGCCGAACATGTGCAGCCTGAGGCCTTCTATCGTTGGGTGTGCGACCTGCGAAGCCGGCACGGCCACCGCCTCATCGCCAGTGACGCGCTGCTCAGACCGTTGGTCCAGGCGCTACGCCGCGGGGCGGTATCGTCATGACGCTCGACCGTGACCCCACGGCCAGCGGTCAGCCGGTTCGCCTGTACGGTGCAACGGCGTGCCTGCCGGTCGGCGCCCTCATCCTCGGCCAACGGTACGCGGCGCCGCTGATTCCGGTGCATTCACGGCGTCAGGCCGATGGGCAGGTCACGGTGACTGTCGGCGAACCGTTGTGTTTGCCGCCCGGCGAGCCAACGTCGCGAAGGCGGCTGTCCGGCCTGGAAGCCCTGGCCGAAACGCTCGAGCGCATGATTACGGCGGCGCCCGAACAATGGGTCTTGACGACACCTTTATGGGATTCTTCGATCAATCAATGAGGATTGCACTCGTTTCGCCGTACGATGCCACCGTGCAGGGCGGTGTGACGAAGCACATTACCGGCCTGGCCACTCAGCTGCGCCATCGGGGGCATCATGTCGAGGTTTTGGCGCCATGCTCGCCCCGGGCCGCGGGCAGCGATAGCCTGGCAGCGCACGATGGACTGATCAACCTCTCACCGCACGTGGTGCGCTTTCCCTACTCTGGGTCGGTGGCGCACGTCTGTGTCGATCCACGCCTGGTGGCGCGGGCNCGACGCCTGCGACATGCCCGCTTCGATGTGATCCACGTGCATGAACCGTTTGCCCCGGGCATCCCATGGGCTGTGCTCGTCCAGGCGCAGTGTGTGGCATCGACCGTTCTGGTTGGAACGTTCCATGCTTACCGTGAACGACGCAGCCATCTCTACGCATGNGGCGGGGCCCTGTGGGCGCGCGTNATGCGCCTGCTGGATGGGCACATTGCCGTATCACCCGCGACGGCGACCTTCTGGAATCAATACGTGGGCGTGGCGTTTCGGCTCATCCCCAACGGCATCGACCCGGCCTTCTTTGCCCAACCGGCCAATGAGCCGGCGCCGGATGAAGACGAAGTGCTTTTCGTGGGCCGGTTAGAGCCGCGCAAGGGGTTGGATGTACTGCTACGCGCGTGGGCCGTCGTGGAGGCCNNCACAACCCCGGCCTGGCTGACCGTGGCGGGCGCCTACAGTTCCATCGACCGTCGGCCGTACCAACGGCTGGCGGACCAGTTGCAGCTACGGCGTGTGCGTTTTGTGGGGCCGGTGCCCGAAGCGCGGCTGCCAGCGTGTTACCGGNNCGCGAGTGTGGTGTGCACGCCGGCGATTGGCTATGAGAGTTTCGGTCTCGTCGTGTTGGAAGCCATGGCCGCGGGCCGTCCGGTCGTCGCATCCAACATCGCCGGCTACCGCAGCCTGATCGGCGACTGTCGGGAAGGGCTGTTGGTGCAGCCAAACTGCCCGCAAGCATTTGCGACGGCGATACTCGGCCTGCTGCGTGATCCAGCCCGGCGGCAGGCGTTGGGCGAACGTGGCCGTCGAGCGGCCAAACAATATACATGGGAAGCAGTGACCTACCAGATTCTGGCCTACTATGATGAACTCCAACAACAAAAACCCGGTGAACAGAGCAGGTATACGTTGTGGCTACGCGAGCGCTCGCAGGGCGTTCTCGAAGCTATTGCCCACGTTTTGCAGGCCACCCATATTTCCCCAAATATGTTGACCGTGATCGGCTTTGCCGTTGCCCTGGTCGTGGCCTTCGTGCTGGCTTCTGGACAGCTGCGTTTGGGCGGCGTCCTGATGATTCTGGCGGCGGTCTTCGATGCCTTCGATGGCACGCTGGCCCGTGTTTCCAATCGCACCAGCCGTTTCGGGGCCTTCCTCGATTCGACCCTGGACCGCTATTCCGAGTCGGTGATCTTTTTGGGCCTGCTGGTGTGCTATTTCCAGGCGGGCATCCAGACGGAAGCCATCCTGGCCGTAGTGGCGCTCGTAGGCTCGCTGATGGTCAGCTATACCGGCGCGNNCGAGGGTCTGGGGTTGAACATCAAGTCGGGCCTGTTGACCCGGGTGGAACGCGTGCTCATCCTCATCGTGGGCCTGATCAGTGGCTGGATGCTGGTCGCGTTGTGGTTGTTGGCGATTCTTTCCAATTTCACTGCACTGCAGCGCATCTACGCGGCCTGGCGCCTGACTGGNGGTGAACACGGGCACTGATCGCCTGCGTTGCACGCTCTGTACCCATGTCGGGAGTGCCGTGTTGGCCTCACCTGGGCGCGTATACGGGCTGGCGCAACGCACAACCTGGCCGCCGGAACGGTAATGCTCTGTCAGGTTGATTTTTGTCATCAGTCTGCGCCTGTACACTGGCACAAAGGGCACCTCTCTGGCCTGACAGAGTAGCAGCTGCTGAGTGCAGTAAGCGCTGAAACTACGGCGGCAATGCCGCGTAGCTTCACGCAATCGACACCGGTGTGTGAACCTGGTTCTGATCGACCGTTGCTTTTCTTTCGCGTTGGACGTCATCATTGAAGACTAGAGACACCAGGACTTCGACGACCGCGACACACGACGAGGCGGCACTGCTGGAACGCACGCGCGCTNNGGATCCGTATGCCCTGAGCGCAATCTACGATCTCTACGCCGTGCGCATTTACAGCTACATCTACCACCGAGTCGGCGATACCAATCTGGCCGAGGACTTGACGGCACAGGTCTTCCTGCGCATGCTGGAGGCGCTATGCAGCGGCCATGCCTGGTCAGTTTCGTTCTCCGGCTGGTTGTACCGTATTGCGCACAACCTGGTGATCGATTATTATCGACGAACTGGACGCCGACAGTATGTCGATCTGGACACCAAAACCGACACACCGGTGGGAGGTCAAGGGCCGGAGGATGCCGCGGAACTCAAGCTATCACATGATCGGATGCGTGTCGCCCTGACTCGCTTGACCGAGGAGCAGGCCCAGGTGGTAACGTTGCGCTTTCTGGAAGANAAAAGCATCGCCGAAGTCGCACACATCATCGGTAAGAGTGAAGGTGCGGTGAAGGCGCTCCAGTATCGGGCAGTGGCTGCCCTGCGTCGGATCATGGAAGGCGAACTATGAGGAACGGGGACAATTTGGAAACCCTGTTCGATGAATGCATCGAGCGTTTGGCGCAGGGAGAGTCGCTGGAAGATTGCCTGCCACGCGATCATGCCTCCGCCGATGAACTGCGCGGGCTGTTAGCCACGGTTCAGATGCTCTCGACCATGGCCGCGACACCCACTTCCCCACCGACGTTGATGACCTACGGTAAGCGGAAATTCCAGCGCGCCGTAGGTGAAATCACTCGTGCCTCGGCCACAGGACCCGCCCCGGCGCCGCCGACCGCGCCACGCCGCGCCCCTCGCCGGCCGCTGGTTCGGCAACCCGCCCCCTCAGCCGTTGGACCGTATTTGGTGTCGCTGCACTCACCATCATCGCCTTCATGGTCGCCATCACTGCGCTCAGCATCAGTGCCCTGCCCGGCGATCTGTTCTACCCGCCCAAAGTGGTCGCGGAAACACTCGACCTGAACCTCAAAAAGGCCCTGAACCCCCGCTGGCCAGTGAATACCAGGAGGTTTTCGATAACCAACGCGCGACCGATGTCGAGCGGGCGATGGGCCTCGGGCGCCGCGCCCCGGTTACAATGAGCGGCTTCATCGTGTACGCTGACGAATACTCGCTGTCGCTGAACACCGGCGTACGCGTGATCCTGCCTCCCGGTCTGCCGGCCGACATCCGCGCTAATCTGCGTCAGGGCGTCTACCTGACCATCATCGGTACGATCGACCCGGATCAATCCGCGGTGCAGGCCAGCCGACTCCAGCCTTCGGCGCCTGCTGCGGATATAAACTTCACGCCTCCCCGCATCCCACGGCCACCCCGGCTGCTACCCGGCGACCCATCGTCGTGCCGCCAACCCGGCGTCCCGTTGTGCGCCCCACGCCCGCCGCGGCCAACGGCCACTCGGGTCCCCGACCGACCACAGTGCCGACCTGGACGCCGACCGTGACGGGGAATGCCACCGCGTCGGCCACGCCACTCAGCGTGACGGCCACCGCCACCCCAACCGCGGTCGACGCCACACTCACGCCAGACAGCACGACCGTCGCCGTCAGCCCGACGCCTACTGAGCAGACACCCACACCGCTGGCTACCGCGACCATCGATACGCCGACGCCCACGATGGAACCACCAACCCCACCAGCGAACCGCCACCGAGCGACACGCCAGAGGCGCCTACCCCAACTCCGGCGCCGCCCACCGCGACACCAGAGCCACCCACTGCGACGCCAGAGCCGCCCACCGCGACACCAGAGCCGTCTCCGACAACACCCGAGGCAGTGCCAATGGACAGCCTGACCATGCGGTGGGCATCCGTCAGACCCATGACAGGCCGGCCTGGCCACCCACCGGTGACTGTCAGGCCGGCTCGCGTCTGTGCAGTTTGGTTGTTCCGTCCTGGGAAACTCTGACGCACTGCGGCGCCCGGGGCTGTGCGACCCGCGGGTACCGCTATGTGATGACCACCGAATTGTCGCTACCCTGCTGGTTCGGCACGTAGGCGTCAGCCGTCCAGTCGTTGTGCCAATCCGTCCCGTTGACCAGGTAACGGAACTGGTAGCGTTGGCCAACGGGCGCTCGAGGGTGATCCGCCACGTTGCGTCCGCCCGGTTCTGGTGCAGAAAGTGGCTTTTTTGTCCCAATTGTTGAACTCACCAACCAGCGCGACCTGCTCGGCCCAGATGCCCGCCGGCAGTTCTGAACGTCACAAGTGCAAAACCAGGCTTGGGAGATGGTTCTTTGCGAATCATGAGTGCCAGCTGCTTTCTCGTGAACCTTCGGCATCGCAGATCGGGGCGGACGTGCACTGATCATCCGATTCCCCGCAACCGGGCGCACAACCTGTCGCCCATCCTCGATACCAGCCGGTGAGCGTGTTACCATTCGTTAGTCGAATTATACAGGAACTTGACGAAAACCACAACCTCCTGTAGAATTTTTCGTCTGGTTCTGTTCGACAAGGCAAGATTGTGTGTGAGTGACGACTACGTGAGGATGGGTTGTGTTTGAAACACTGACGGAAAAGCTGCAGGCCGTCTTCGATCGTCTTTCCAGCCAGGGCAAGTTGACCGAGGCCGACGTGGACCGCGCGCTGCGCGAAGTGCGCCTGGCCCTGCTCGAGGCCGACGTCAACTATAAGGTGGTCAAAAATTTCGTTGGCCGCGTCAAAGAGCGGGCCATTGGCGCCGAAGTGATGCGCAGCTTGACCCCTGCCCAGCAGGTGGTCAAGATCGTCAACGAAGAGTTGATCGCCATGCTCGGCGAAGCTGGCAAGCTCAACATGGCTTCCAATCCTCCGACCGTCATCATGCTGGTCGGCTTGCAGGCTCCGGGCAAAACGACCACCGCTGCCAAACTGGCACTGCGCCTGCGCAAGAATGGGCAGCGCCCGCTGCTGGTAGCGGCCGATACCTATCGGCCCGCGGCCATCACCCAGCTCGAGATTCTGGGCAAGCAGTTGGACATCCCCGTGCACAGCGAAGGCAACCGGTTGCCGCCACCGCAGATCTGTGTCAACGGTGTACAGCGTGCCCGNCGAGGCGCGTACAACATCGTGATCCTGGACACGGCCGGCCGTTTACAGATCGACGATACGATGATGGCTGAGCTGGAACAGGTCAAAGCGCGCACGAAACCCACCGAAATCGTTCTGGTCGTCGATGCCATGACGGGCCAGGAAGCGGTGCGTGTGGCCGAAGGGTTTCACNNGCGCGTCGGTATCACCGGCCTGATCCTGACGAAAATCGACGGCGATNNGCGTGGCGGCGCAGCACTCTCGATCCGCGAAGTGACCGGCGTACCCATCAAGTTCCTCGGCACTGGTGAGAAGGTCGACGCGTTCGAGCCATTTTATCCCGATCGCCTGGCCTCGCGTATTCTCGGCATGGGTGACGTGCTGACTCTCATCGAAAAGGCCGAGTCATCGCTGGATCGCACCCAGGCCGAAGCCATGGGCAAACGGCTGGCGAAGGGCGAGTTCGACCTGGAGGATTTCCTCAAGCAGATGCAAGAGGTCAAAAACTGGGGCTTGAGCCAACTGCTGGACATGATCCCGGGCATGTCACGCATGAACAAAGAACTGGCGTCGGACGTCACCGACGATCAGTTTGGCACGATCGAGGCAATCATTCAATCGATGACCGTCGAGGAGCGCCGCCACCCCGACATCATCGGCGGCAGTCGCAAGCGGCGCATTGCGCGCGGCTCAGGAACCAGCGTAGCTCAGATCAACGAGTTGCTGATTCAATTTCGTCAAATGCAGCGTATGATGAAACANGCCACCGGCGGCCGACGGGGCCGCGGTGGTCTGCAGAATTTGTTTGGAATGTTTCGCTAATCAAAGGAGTCAAGACATCACATGGTTCGTATTCGCCTGCGCCGGCGGGGCCGCCGGCAGCCTTCCTACCGTATCATTGTAGCCGACGTGCGCTCGCCGCGCGATGGTCGTTTCATCGAAAACCTGGGCTACTTCAACCCACGCACCGAACCGGAAACGATCGAAATCAATAAGGAACGCGCCAGCTACTGGTTGAGTGTCGGCGCCCAGCCGTCGGAGACGGTGGCGCGCCTGTTGTACCGCAGCGGCGTGCTGCAAACCGCGCCGTGGGAGAACTGAGCGGCCCGCGGCCAGGAACATCACCCATGAAAGAATTGGTCGAATACATGGCGAAGAACCTGGTGGACGACCCCAGCCAGGTTCACGTGCGTGAGAGCGTGACACCGCAAGAAATTCGCGTCGATTTACACGTCGCCCCAGACGACATGGGGCGCATCATCGGCAAGAATGGTCGGGTTGTCAACTCTCTGCGGGTGCTGCTGCGCGTGTCCGCCGTACGCCAGGGCAAACGCGCCTCGTTGGAAATCAATTGAACGCCGGGATCCACCACAGAGAGCGTATAGAACACACAGGGCCACACCGAACGAACTAAAGGGCTTGTCACAAGATTACGTCCCGTTTCACCTGGTTCTTTCTCGAGTTTTACAGCCAGGCATAGGAAACAATACTCTTACCAGCCCTGACCCTCTGTGTTGTGTGCGTTCTCTGCGGTACAACCATGACCCACACCGATTCACCTACCATCCAACCACCTGAGTACCTCGTCATTGGACGCGTGGTGCGACCACACGGCATCAGAGGCCAGGTATTGGTCGCCCTGGAAACGGACGATGCACACCGCTTCAACTGCCTGGAACGCATCTTCCTGGGTGACACCGCACTGCCGGTCGGTGTNGCAGGGGCGCCCCACAAGGGCGGCGTCATTCTGACCCTTTGGGGAATTNNACCACGCAACGCGGCTGAGCAGTTGCGTGGTCAATGGGTGAAAATTCCAAGGGATGAGGCGATCACCCTCACCGAAGATGAGTATTTCGTCTACCAGATCGTTGGCCTGGCGGTCGTGACCCAAACGGGCGAGCGCATCGGCCAGGTGGACGAGGTACTGTTCACCGGCGCCAACGATGTCTACGTCGTGCGTACGCCGCAGGGCGAGTTGTTGCTGCCGGCCATTGCCGATGTGGTGCACCGCGTCGACCTCGTGGCCGGGCAGATCGTTGTTACGGTGCCGCCTGGGCTGACAGCGGGCTGAACCGCGTATTCTCGAACCCAACTCAAACCAAAATCCTCTTGACAAAGCGCAGGTCTTCATGTATCCTTTGGCGACTTTACGGCGCTGAAGTCTGGTGGTCAACCCTGTTTGGATTCGGCTCGCCGCGCATCCACAGGCTATTCGGCAGGTACTGAGGAGAAGCCCACATGGCCGATCTGCGTTACTGGCTCGGCTTCAACTGTGTGCGCGGGATTGGCGCGGCTGCNGCGCTGATCGACTATTTTGGCGACCTGCAGCCGGCCTGGCATGCGAGCGTGGAAGACCTGCGTGATGCGGGCCTGGATCGACGCTCCATCCAGAACCTGCTGACGGCGCGTCAGCAGCTCGACCTGGACCAACTTACACAGCAGCTGGCGCACAGCGGCGCCCAGGCTTTGACCTGGGCCGACGAAACGTACCCGGCGCGGCTGCGCACCGTGTATGACCCGCCGCCGGTGCTGTTTATACGGGGCGCCCTCACGCCGGCCGATGAGTGGGCGGTTGCCCTGGTGGGCACACGCAAACCGACGACCTATGGCCGTGAAGTCGCCCGTCAGTTGGCCGGCGAACTGGCGCGCCAGGGTATCACCGTCGTCAGTGGCCTGGCGCGNGGCATCGATGCCGAAGTCCACCGTGCAGCCCTCGATGTGGGCGGTCGAACGATTGCGGTGTTGGGTTCGGGCGTCGATATAATCTACCCGTTCGAGCACCGGCGCCTGGCCGCCGATATTGTACAGGCCGGTGCGCTGGTTTCCGATTACCCATTGGGCACCCAGCCGGAGGCGGGAAATTTTCCACCGCGTAACCGCATCATCAGCGGCCTGTCGCTGGGGGTGGTCGTGGTGGAGGCCGGGCAGACCAGCGGGGCGCTGATTACGGCGCAATTCGCCGTCGAGCAGGGGCGCGATGTGCTGGCGGTGCCGGGCAGCATCCTGAGCCGCAGCAGTGATGGGCCTAACCGTCTGCTGCGTGAAGGGGCACGCATCGTCCTGAGCGCCGACGATATCCTGCAGGAGCTGAATCTGACCCAGGTCGAGCACCAGGCCGAGGCGCGTGCCCTGCTGCCGGCCGACGAAACCGAAGCGTTGCTCATTCGGCGGCTGTCAGCCGAGCCACGCCACATCGATGAGGTGGGGCAGGCCGTGGCGCTGCCGATTGCACTGGTCAGCAGTACGCTGACGATCCTGGAACTGAAGGGCTGGGTGCGCCAGGTCGGTAATATGCATTATGTACTGGCACACAACGCCTCATAGTGGAGTCTTTGCATGTCATTGGTTGAACCGTCAATCCCCGCTGAACCGACAGCTTACTGTTTCAAGTGCCGGACCAGCCGGCCGCTGACACAACCCACGTACGTCTTCACCGCACGTGGTCAGGCCGCCACGCGNGGCGTCTGCCCGGAATGCGGCACGACCCTGTTCCGTATGGGCGAAACCCCGCAGCACGCCGGGCTGGAACGGCCGGCCGTCACGGCGCCTACCCCACGTAAATCGAGTAAACCCGCGGCCAAAGCGGCTGCCAATACCACGGCCAANGGCCGCGCCGGCACGGTCGGGCCTAGCGCGCAACGGAAGTCGGCGCGCGCGTTCCAGGGTAACCTGGTCATCGTGGAGTCGCCGGCCAAGGCGCGCACCGTCGAACGCATCCTGGGGCGCGGTTACCGGGTANNCGCCTCGGTGGGACACGTGCGCGACCTGCTGCGTTCNTGGCTCTCGGTCGACATCGAGCACGANTTTCGGCCCAAATACCGCGTGCCGAACGAAAAGAAACAGGTCGTCAAAGAGATCAAAACCGAAGCAGCGACGGCCGCACAGGTCTTTCTGGCGACCGACCCGGACCGCGAAGGTGAAGCCATTGCCTGGCACCTGATGGAAGCGGCCGGTATCGACGCCCAGCGCACCCACCGCGTGGTCTTTCACGAAATCACGCAGGACGCCGTGCGTGACGCCTTCAATCAGCCGCGCNNGGTCGATATGGACATGGTGAACGCACAGCAGACGCGCCGCATTCTGGACCGCCTGGTCGGCTACAAGATTAGCCCGCTGTTGTGGGACCGCGTGCGCAGCCGCACCTCGGCCGGCCGTGTACAATCGGTCGCCGTGCGCCTGATCGTCGAGCGCGAGCGCGAGATCCAGGCCTTTGTGTCGGAGGAATACTGGTCGATCGCGGCTGAGTTGGCCAAGCAGCTGCCCGTTGGTACACGTNNCCGTCGAAGAGCCGGCCCACCTTCACCGCGCCTGGTGCGCATCCATGGCGCCGAAGCCGACCTGAAGAACGAAACCGATACCCGGGCCATCGTCGACGAACTCGAACGGGCCGCCTATCAGGTCGTGAAAGTCAAACTGGGCGAGCGCCGGCGCAAACCCGCCGCCCCGTTCACAACCAGTACGCTGCAGCAGGAAGCCTCGCGCCACCTGGGCTTCACCNNGCGCCAGACAATGCTCAACGCGCAAACCCTCTACGAAGGGGTCGATGTGGGCGACGAGGGCAGCGTTGGCCTGATCACCTACATGCGCACCGACAGCACCAACGTGGCGCGGGTCGCACAGGATCAGGCGCGTGACTACATCCGGGCGCAGTATGGGCCTCAGTACGTGCCCGAGACCCCACCGCAGTACAAGACGCGGGCCAAGGTGGCCCAGGAAGCGCACGAAGCGATCCGCCCCACCTCGGTCTTCCGCACGCCNCGGCTGGTACGGCCTTACCTCAAACGCGGCTCNTACCGCCTGTACGGNCTCATCTGGAAACGTTTCGTGACCAGCCAGATGGAGCCGGCCGTGCTCGACACGGTCACGGTCGACATCGAGGCGGGACCTGCCGTGGGTGTGCGTCCGTACCTGCTGCGGGCCACCGGCNNGCGTGTGCGCTTCCCTGGCTTTTTGATGGTGTACGAAGAGCGTGATGAAGATGTGGCCGCCGAGGATGACGAACGCTGGCTGCCCGACCTGAGCGAGCAGGAATGGCTGGACCTGATCCGCCTCCTGCCCGAGCAGCACTTCACCCAGCCGCCGCCGCGTTACACGGAAGCCAGCCTGGTGCGCACCCTGGAGGAAAACGGGATTGGTCGCCCCAGCACCTACGCGCCCATCCTCTCGACGATTCAGCAGCGNGGGTATGCCGAACGGCGCGAACGGCGTCTGTGGCCCACCGAACTCGGTTTTGTGGTCAACGATTTGCTGGTGAAGTATTTCCCCGACATCATCGACGTGGGCTTTACGGCGCGGATGGAGGAGCACCTGGACAGTATCGCCAGCGGCGACGAGGCCTGGGTGCCGGTGCTGCACGATTTCTGGGATGCCTTCAGCCAGGACCTGNNGCGCGCCGAGGCCACGATGGAGCAGGTGCAGGTGGACAACACCCCCACCGGCGAGGTCTGCGATAAGTGTGGCAGCCCAATGGTCATCAAACATGGCCGGTTTGGCAAATTCATTGCGTGCAGCAACTACCCCGAATGCAAAAGCACCAAACCACTCCTGGCCAAAATCGGGGTCGCCTGCCCGCAGTGCGGCGGGGANCTGGTGGAACGGCACAGCCGGCGGGGACGCACCTTCTATGGCTGCGCCAACTACCCGCAGTGCAACTTCAGCAGCTGGGTGCGCCCTGTACCTGGGCCGTGCCCGCACTGCGGTGGCTTGCGGGTCGTGGCTGGCAAACATGACGCTAAATGTATCACCTGTGGCAAAGTATCGCCGCTCGAAATCGCCGAGGGCACGTTGACCGCGGCTTCACCAGTCCAGATGAGAGGCTAACACGCACATGAATACTCGTCTCGCACGGCTGCGTGCCGTGCTATCCGACCGGCAACTCGATGCGATCTGGGTGGGCCAGCGGCCNAACCGGCGCTACCTCAGCGGCTTCAGCGGCTCCGCCGGCTGGCTCTACGTCAGCGCTTCAGCCGCCAGCCTGCTGACCGATGGCCGTTATACCGGGCAGGCGGGGCAGCAGGCGCCCGATTTTACGGTGGTTCGCGTCACCCGCGGCAGTGAAGTTGCCGCCTTCAATGAAGCGATGCGACCGGGTCAGCGGGTAGCCCTGGAAGCGACGCACATCACCCTGGACCAGTGGCAACGCTGGTTCCAGCCTATGGAGGTCGAGTGGGTGTTTACCACCGGGCTGGTGGAGGAGCTGCGCGCTCAGAAGGACGCCTCNCGGCTGGCCGCGATCGAGGCGGCCGCGCAGCTAACCGACCAAACCATGGCCTACGCCTATACCGTGGCCCGNCCCGGGATGAGCGAACAGGAGTTGGCCTGGATGCTCGAAGTTTACCTGCGTGAACACGGTGCGCANGGGGTCGCCTTTGAATTCATCGTGGCCAGTGGNAGCAACAGCGCCCTGCCACACGCCCGGCCCACCGATCGGCTGCTGCACGCCGGCGAGCCGATTACCATCGATATGGGCGCCCGCCTGCCCAACGGCTATCATTCCGACCTGACCCGGACTTTCTGCCTGGGTGAGCCGGCCGACGAACGCTTCCGCACGGTGTACGCCACCGTCCTGGCGGCGCAACACGCCGGCCTGGCAGCGTTGCGCCCCGGGCTGGCTGGCCGCGCGGCCGACGAAGCGGCCCGCCAGGTCATCGAGAACGCCGGCTACGGCGAATACTTCAGCCACTCCCTCGGCCATGGCGTCGGTCTGGAGGTGCACGAGATGCCGGCGTTGGCGCCTTCCAGCCAGGATACCCTGGCCACCAATGCCGTCGTCACCGTCGAACCCGGCATCTATCTGCCCGGCTGGGGCGGTGTGCGCATCGAAGATCTGGTGGTGATCACGCCCGATGGCTGCCGCCTGCTCAGCCACGCCGCCGAACTACCGGTGATCGCCGCGTAGGACCAGATTACGAAAGTTGGCAACTCCTGCCGGAAAGTTGGCAACTCTAACAGAGTTGCCAACTTTGTGAGAGTCCCGAGTCGCGCAAGTTGGCAACTCTAACAGAGTTGCCAACTTTGTAAATCTCAACCCAGAGGTGTCTATGACAACGACGTCTACGCCCCCACGACCGCAGACCGCGATCATCGCGGTGGGCGGCAACTCCTTGATCGCCGATAGTCGCCACCAGCGCGTCGAAAACCAGTGGGATGCCGTGCGCGAAACCGCGACGCATATCGCCAGTATGCTCGAACGTGGCTGGAACCTCATCGTCACCCATGGTAATGGCCCGCAGGTGGGCTTCATCCTGCGTCGTAACGAGCTGGCCGCCCACGAGGTGCACACCACGCCGCTGGACCTGATCGGCGCCGACACCCAGGGCGCGATCGGCTACATGCTGGCCCAGGCCATGGGCAATGAATTTCACCGGCGCCACATTCAGCGTCAGGTCGCTGCTGTAGTCACCCAGGTGGTGGTCGACGCCAACGACCCCGGTTTCAAACAGCCCACGAAGGGGATCGGTGGTTTCACCGATGAGGCCACGGCGCGCAAATTCGAGCAACAGGGTTGGACTGTGATCGAGGATGCGGGGCGCGGCTGGCGGCGGGTCATTGCTTCGCCNCATCCGCGGCGCATTGTCGAGCTGGAGACCATCCGCAGCCTGGCCGATCTGGGCTACGTCGTCATTGGGGTTGGCGGCGGCGGCATTCCGGTCTTCTGAAACGAGAAGGGCGAGCTGCGTGGCTGCGTGGGGCCGATGGGCGCGGTGATCGACAAGGATCGGGCCACCGGTCTATTGGCTAGCGAGNNCCAGGCCGACCTCTTCCTGGTCTCGACCGGCGTCGAGAAGGTGGCGATCCATTTCAACCAACCCAACCAGCAGTGGCTGGGCCGGCTGACGCTCGCCGAGGCCAAACACTACTACGCGGAAGGCCACTTCCTCCAGGGCAGCATGGGCCCCAAGATCGAAGCGATCATCGAGTACCTNCGAAAAGACCCCCACGGCCAGGCGCTGATCACCAACCCGCAAAACATCNNGCGCGCCCTCGACGGCGAGACCGGCACGTGGATCACGCACTGACCGCCCCAGTGATCGCGCTGCGCTGCACGCTGTGCGGCGCCAGTTATGCGCCCGAGGCGGTCGACTACGTCTGTCCGCGCCATGGGGACGCCGGCATTCTGGACGTGGTCTACGATTACGACGCCCTGGCGCGCACGCTCGACCCTAACGCTNNGGTTGCGCGCGAGCCGGGCATGTGGCGCTACCGCGGGCTGCTGCCGATCGCGCCGGCCAAACATACGCCGCCGCTGCACGTCGGCGGTACGCCGCTGTACCATGCCNNGCGCCTGGGTGAAACGTTGGGCCTGCCAAACCTGTACATCAAGGATGACGGGCGCAACCCCACCGCGTCGCTCAGGGCCGCGCCNAGCGCCCTGGTGCTGGTCAAGGCGCAGGAGCGTAACGCCGCGGTGGTGACGACGGCCAGCACCGGCAATGCCGCGGCCGCGCTGGCCGGCCTGGCCGCCAGCACCGGGCAAACGACGGTGATCTTCGTGCCCAAAACTGCCCCGCCGGCCAAAGTCGCGCAACTGCTCACCTACGGCGCCACGGTTCTGCTGGTCGAAGGCAACTACGATGTCGCGTTCGACCTGTGCCTGGCCGCGTCACACGAGTTCGGCTGGTACTGCCGCAACACCGGCTACAACCCCTACACCGTCGAAGGCAAAAAGACGGTCGCCTTCGAGATTTGTGCACGCTCGGCGCTGNNACCGGCCGCGCCCCATTCCACGCCCGACGCCATCGTCGTTGCCGTGGGTGATGGCAACATCATCACCGGCGTCCACCGTGGCCTGCAAGACCTGCTGGCCCTGGGCTGGATCGACCGGCTGCCGCGNTTGATCGCGGTGCAGTCGAGCGGTTCCGCGGCCATCTACAACGCCTGGGCGACCGGGCAGGACGCCGTCACCCCGGTCTCGGCCTGCACCGTCGCCGACAGCATCGCCGCGGACCGGCCGCGTGATGGGCTGCGCGCCCTGCGCNNGATTCGTGCGACCGGGGGTAGTGCGCAGCGGGTCGACGACAGTGAGATCCTGGCAGCCATCCCGCGCCTGGCGCGNGGCAGCGGCGTCTTTGCCGAACCGGCCGGNGCCGCCCCCTGGCCGGCTTGCAGCGACTGCTGGGCCACCCCTGACCAGTCGGGCGGGCAATTGCCAAAGGGGACTGTCCAGAGTACAATCGAGCCGGACGCAACCGTCGTGCTCCTGGAGACCGGCAACGGTCTCAAGGACATTCAAAGCGCCATGCGGGCCAGCGGTACGGCCCCCATCATCGAACCTTCCCTCGCCGCCGTGAAACGAGTGTTACACCTATGAGTTCCATCATTACCGGTCCTACCTTTGCCGAGATGCTCGATCCCGCGCATCGACCCGGCCGTACGCCCAGNGCGCAGGCCATGAAAACGCTGGATCCGCTCGACCCGATCAACCTGTTCAACATCACCTGGAAAGACGCCGACAACGTCCCCTACTACCTGGTGCTGCCGCCAGCGCTGACCGGCGTGGCCGCCAATATCGTCGTGCTGTACAGCAAGGAGTTCCCCACCGGCNNGCACAAGGTGGGGGCCGCATATTCGGTGCTGATCGAAAAGCAGCTGCTGGGCGAAGTCGACCCCAGCCAGCACACGCTGGTGTGGCCCAGCACCGGCAACTATGGTATCGGCGGGGCGTGGGTCGGCTGCCGCATGGGTTTCGACAGCGTCGTCGTGCTGCCGGCCGAGATGAGCAGCGAGCGCTTCNNTGAACGCATCCGCAGCTACGGCGCACGCGATCGCCACCCCGGTTCCGAATCGAACGTCAAAGAGATCTACGACAAGACCTGGGAGTTGCGGCGCGACCCCAAGGTGCGGGTGCTCAACCAGTTCGAGGTGATGGGCAACTACCGCTTCCACTACTACGTGACCGGCAACACCATCGTCGAGCTGGCCGCCCGCCTGCAAGCGGAGGGTATTGGCAACGGCAAGATCGCCGCCTTCTGCTCAGCCATGGGGTCCGCCGGTACGATTGCGGCCGGCGACCGGCTGAAGCAGGTGTGGCCCGACCACCGCACGATCGGGCTGGAGCCGGTTCAATGCCCCACCCTGTTCAACAACGGCTACGGCGCGCACGACATCCAGGGCATCGGCGACAAACACGTGACCTGGATCCACAACGTCGGCAACATGGACGCCATCATGTGCCTCGATGACATCGAGTGCAAGAAGGGGCTGNNGGTCCTCACCGACCCGGTGGGCATGGAGGCCTTGACGGCCCGCTACGGCATCCCCGAGGCCACGGTCGCAGCGATGTCGGAGATTTTTGGCATCAGCGGCGTGTGCAACGTGCTCGGCGCCATCAAGACGGCCAAACACTACCGGTTCGGCGCCGACGAGACGATCGTCACCATCTGCACCGACGCGATCGACCGTTATCACTCGGTGATGGCTTCACTGTCCGCGAAGTACGGCGCGCTGGACGCGGCTGAAACAGCCGTACGCGCCGAGTCGATCTTCCACAGCCAGGGCGTCGACTGGATTCGTGAGGGCACCACGCACNNGCGTGACTGCTGGCACAACCTCAAGTACTACACCTGGGTGGAGCAGCAGGGCAAGACGGTGGCCGAACTGGATGCGCAGCGTAACCCGGAGTGGTGGCTGCAGCATCAGGCCATGGCGGCGGAGGTCGATCAGCTGCTTCTGGCCGCCCGCGGCAGCGCCTGAATCGACGGGGAGATTGGCCGCCAGGGCCGAACGATTGCCCGGCGCGGCCATACCGACCGGCACGACTGAGGGGGACGCCAATGACAATACTCATTACCAACGGCACGGTCATCACCCTNGGGGCCGCGAACCAGGTCATCCATAACGGTGCGGTCCTGATCGAGAACGACACGATTGCCGCCGTTGGGCCGGCCGCNCGGCTGGAGGCCGCGCATCCGGCCGCGCGCGCNCTGGACGCGCGCGGTCAGTTGATCATGCCAGGGCAGATCTGCGCACACACACATTTTTACGGGGCGTTTGCGGGGGCTGTACATCCCCGGCGATCCCCCAGGGACTTNCCCGAGATCCTGCGCCGGCTGTGGTGGACGCTCGACAAGTCGTTGGACGCCGAAGGGGTGGCGCTCAGCGCCCTGGTCTGCCTGATCGATGCCATTCGCCACGGCACCACGACACTGATCGATCACCACGCCAGCCCCAATGCCATCACCGGTTCGCTGGACGTCATCGCCGATGCGGTGACGCAGGCCGGGCTGCGGGCCTGTCTGTGTTACGAGGTGACCGACCGCGACGGCCCGGCCCAGGCCCAGGCTGGCATCGCCGAAAACGTGCGCTTCTTGCAGCGCATTCAGGCTGAGCGGGCCGCCGGGAACCCCGCGGCCGCCCGCCTGGCCGCGACCTTCGGCCTGCACGCCTCGTTGACGCTGTCCGATGCCACCCTGGCCGACTGCGTGGCCGCGGCCGCGCCGTTGGGCAGCGGTTTCCACATCCACGCGGCCGAAGGGATGGCCGACCAAAACGACAGCGCCAGCAAGTACCAGTTGCGCACGATCGACCGCCTGGCCCGCCGCGGCATTCTCGGCCCGCGCACGATCGTGGCGCACGCGATCGCCATCGACGCGTGGGAGATGGCGGCGCTGCGCGACAGCGGCGCCTGGGTGACGCACCAGCCGCGGTCAAACATGAACAACGCCGTGGGCGTCGCCGATGTACCAGCCATGCTGCGCGGCGGGGTCAACCTGGCCCTGGGCAACGACGGCTTTTCCAACAACATGTTCAGCGAAATGAAGGCGGCCTACCTGCTGCACAAGGTGTGGCGCGGCGACCCGCGTGTGGCCAGCGGCGGCGAAATCGCACAGATGGCGTGGACCAACAACGCGCGCCTGGCCGGTCTCTTCTTCGACAAACCGCTNGGGGAGCCAGCNCCCGGCGCTTATGCCGACATCATCCTGCTCGACTACACGCCGATTACGCCGCTGACCGCGGCCAACCTGCCGTGGCACGTGCTCTTCGGCGCTGACGGCAGCCACGTCACTACGACGATGGTCGGCGGTCGCCTGCTGATGCACGACCGGCAGTTGCTGTTCCTGGATGAGCCGGCGATCGGGGCGCANGCNCGTGTGGCGGCCGCCGCCACGTGGGAGCGTTTCTGGGCCTGTCCGCCCAAGTCTGACGAAAGGATCGATGGTTTGTGACTGCACTTCTTGCACGAACGATTGCCGTGCTCGGCGGCACCGGCGCTGAAGGTTCTGGGCTGGCCATGCGCTGGGCCGCCGGGCTGACGGTCATCATTGGCTCACGCCAGGCAGAGAAAGGGCCGCGNGCCGCCGCGGACTACAACGCACGCATTGGCCCAGTACCCCACCCCATTGCCGGCGCCGACAACCGCACGGCCGCGGCGGCCGCGGACATCGTCGTGCTGACCGTGCCCTACGCCGCGCACCGCGCGACCCTGGGCGACGTCCAGGCCGCCCTGGCTGGCAAAGTCCTGATCGACGTCACCGTGCCGCTCAAGCCGCCCAAGGTCAGCGTCGTGCAGCTGCCGCCGGCCGGCTCGGCCAGCCAGGAGGCGCAGGATTTCCTCGGCCCAGAGGTGCAGGTCGTGGCCGCGTTCCAGAACATCTCGGCCGAACACCTNGGTGACCCTGACCACAAAATCGACTGCGACGTACTGGTGGCCGGCAACAGCCGGGAGGCCAAGCAGATCGCCATCGAACTGGCCGGCCTGGCCGGCCTGGATGCCTTCGATGCCGGCCCGTTGCAGAACGCCGGCGTTATCGAAGGGTTGACCTCGGTCCTGATNCGAGCCAACATCCGACTCAAGGTCAAGGGCGCGGGCATCCGGCTGACGGGTGTGGCGCGAACGTCAAGCCAGTGAGTCACTTGACCCGACCATAGCCATTCAGAGAAACCGGGTTCGATTGCGCAGACGGCCAACACCCCCAGGCATTGTCTTTTCACACTGCCCAGCGCAAAACCCAGGGTTCTGACCGACCAGCTGAACAGTGACCCGCTGGCTATGCTCAAACCAGGTGACCCACTGGATCTTGACCTGCCATGATTGGTGGAAGGCAATCTTGCATCAAATCGTCATTACGGCCCTACCGGGTATCCCACTCATTCACCCCGGCGATGACCTGGCGGCGCTCATCCTCGAGAGCCTGGCCCGCGCCGGGCTGGCGCTGCGCGATGGCGACGTGCTCGTCGTCGCGCAGAAGATCGTCTCCAAGGCCGAAGGCCGCCTGGTGCACTGGCGCAGTCTGGCGCCTTCCCCGCAGGCCGTGGCGCTGGCCGCCGTAACTGGCAAACCGGCCGGCCACGTGCAGGCGATCCTGTCCGACAGCAACGAGGTGGTGCGCGTGCGCCAGGGTGTGCTGATCACAGAGCAGCGCGCCGGCTGGGTCTGTGCGAATGCCGGCGTCGATCACTCCAACGTCGACGGTGCAAGCGACGACTGCCTGACCCTGCTGCCGGAGGATGCCGACCGTTCGGCACGCGACCTGCGCGACCGGCTGCACGCGTCGACGNNGGGGCGCGTGGCAGTGATCATCAACGACACGCACGGCCGCGCCTGGCGCAACGGCGCCGTTGGCGTGGCCATCGGCGTGGCCGGCCTCAAGCCGGTCAGCGACCTGCGCGGCCACCCCGACCTGTTTGGCATGACCCTGCGNCAGCCCGAAGTGGGCACGGCCGATGAGATGGCTTCGGCCGCTTCACTGCTGATGGGCCAGGCCGACGAAGGCCGGCCGGTGGTGCTGCTGCGCGGTGTGCCCTTCCAGGCGGCCGAGGCCAGCGCGCAGGAGCTGGTGCGACCCAAAGAAAACGACCTGTTCCGCTGATGCAGACCCGCGTACCTGGCAACCGAACCGGGACATCAACTCCCGCACCCGCCCTCTACACGAGCCACCGACCGGCGTGCTGGTGGCGGCAAATCACGGCAACACAGACGCAACCCCGCCTGGTTGGGCCGGGTGATCAGGCGTACGGTGATGTGGCGCAGCGCTGAGCGGCGCGAACGAGCCTGGACCGTGATCGTGGGACTGGCCCCAGCCGCCCTGGTGGGTCTGCTGTTCGTGGTGGTACCCTCGTCATTNTCAGCCTACGTCAGCCTGTGGGACTGGCCGCTGCTGCGCCCGGGGCGTGTCTTCATCGGCCTGGGCAACTACGCCCGCCTGCTGCACTCGCCCGACTTCTGGCAGGCCCTGGGCGTCACTGTCGCCTATGCCGTGGGCGCGGTCGGTCTGGGGCTGCCCCTGGCGCTGGGCCTGGCCCTGCTGCTGAACACCGTGGGACGGGGGCGCAGCTTCTACCGCACGGCGCTTTTCCTGCCCACCGTGGTGGTCGCCGTGATTGCGGCCATCTTCTGGCGCTGGTTCTTTCAGCCCTACAGCGGGCCGCTCGGCGTACTGCTACGCCTGGTGGGGCTACCGCCCGTGGCCTGGCTGGACGATCCGCAGTGNGCCCTGCCAGCCCTGGTGTTGATGACGGTCTGGAAGCAGACCGGTTATTTCGTCATCGTCTATCTGGCTGGGCTGCGTCGTATTCCGCCCGCAATCAACGAGGCCGCGCGCCTCGACGGCGCCGGTTGGCTGGCCGAGCAGTGGCACATCAGCCTACCGCTGCTGCGCCCGACCACCACCTTCGTGCTCATCACCGGCATGATCCTGGCCGCCGAGGGTTTTGGCGCGATCTACGGTTTGACCGGTGGNGGCCCGGCCGGCGCGACGACAACCCTGGTCGTCTATCTGTACGAACGCGCGTTTGCCTTTTCGGAGTTGGGGTACGCATCGGCCCTGGGCTGGGCGTTGTTTGCCCTGCTCTTCCCGCTGATCTGGCTGCAGTTCCGGCGCTGGGGTCGTGAAGGNGCTGGGCGTATGACCCGCAGGGCGACCACGACGCACCCGGGCCGGCCGCACGCCCCCATCGGGAACCTGGCCGCCCACGGCATCCTGCTGGCTGCGGCCAGCCTGGCGCTGTTGCCGTTCGTCTGGATGCTGCTCATCTCGGTGTCCAGCAGTGCTGATTCAACGCTGGCGCCGCGGTTGGCGCAGGTTTGGCCGCCCGACTGGCGCCACTACCGGGCAGCCTGGCAGTCGATTCCGCTGGCGCGCTATTATGTCAATAGTTTGTTGGTCGCCAGCGCGGTCGCGCTTGGGCAGGCGGCGACAGCGGTCCTGGCCGGTTACGTTTTTGCCCGCCTGCACTTCCGCGGCCGTGATGCGCTGTTCCTGATCTTCCTGGGCACGCTCCTCGTACCCAACGAGGTGACGCTGCTGCCGGCCTTCCTGCTGATGCGCTGGCTGGGCTGGATCGACCGCTACCAGGCGTTGATCGTGCCCTTCCTGGCCTACCCAACGGCTATCTTTCTGCTGCGGCAGTTTTTCTCAGCGTCTCCAGCNGAACTGGAGGACGCGGCGCGCATCGATGGCTGCTCGCGTGTGCAGGTTCTGTGGTACCTGTTCGTGCCCCTGGGTCGGCCGGCGATCGCGATCGTTGGCCTGTTCAGCTTCATTTGGGCGTGGAAGGCCTTCCTGTGGCCCCTCGTGGTGATTCAGACGCCCGCCCGCTACACGATCCCGGTCGGACTGGCGGCCTTGCAGAGTGAGATGGGCACGAACTGGCCGCTGCTGATGGCGGCGGCCGCGCTGGCCACTGTGCCCGCGCTGGTGTTGTACGTGGGGACGCCGCGCTGGCTGGGGAGTACACAATCGTATCGGTAACGGAGGTTTGACATGCTGTCGCTGCTAAAATCGACACGCCGGGCTGGCGTTTGGTTCGGGGTGCTGCTGGTGCTGGCTGGCTGTGTGCCGGCCGCGCCAGCGGGGACCGGCGCCGCCGCGGCGACGCCGCCCGCCGTGACGCGCCTGACGCTGTGGCACGCCTACGGCGGCGCCCTGGGCGAGACATTCACCGCGCTGGTGGACGAGTTCAACCAGACCCATCCCGGCATCCAGGTCGAGGCCAGTTACGGNGGAAACCTGTTCACCATGCGCNNGAAGCTCGTTGCGGCCATTGCCGGACGGNNGTCGGGCGACATTTCGCAGATCGACCAGTTCTGGTCGTCGGAGCTGGCCGACAGCGGGGCGCTGCTGCCGATCGAAGACTTTCTGACCAATGACCAGGAGTTTGCCCGCGCCGATATCTGGGACAAAGCCTGGCAAACCGCCACTTACCGCGGCACGGTCTGGTCGATGCCGTTTGCCCTGAGCGATATCGTGCTCTACTACAACCGCGACCTCTTCGCGCAGGCGGGCNNCGACCCGGACCGGCCGCCGACGAACTGGGACGAGCTGCGCATGGCGGCGCAGAAACTGACCATCGACGCCAACGGCGACGGCACGCCGGAACAATGNGGGGTGACCTTTCCACTCAAGGCCAACGAAGGCAACGTCTACTACTGGTTGGCCTTCCTCTGGCAGAACGGCGGCGCCCTGTTTGGTGAAGACGGCCGGACACTGCAGTTCAACGCGCCGGCCGGCGTCGAGGCCTTGCAGTACTGGGTCGACCTGGCCAGGGCCGACCGCTCTCTGCCGCTGTCGCCGCCCGACAACGGCTTCGAGAGCGGGCAGGTGGCAATGACCCTGGTCTCGTCGGCGCGCCTGGCTGCGCTGCGGAAAGCGCTGGGGCCTGCCAGACTNGGGGTGGCGCCGTTGCCCGCAGAAGCANNGGCCGCCACCGGCATCGGCGGCGCCAACCTGGCCATCCTGAGCGGCACGCAACACCCACAGGCGGCCTGGGAGTTCATCCGTTGGATGACCAGCCCCGCCGTCAACCTGCGCTGGAGCAAAGCCACCGGTTACCTGCCCCTGCGTCACTCGGTCATCGACTCAGCGGACTACCAGGCATACCTGGCGGAAACACCGCCGGCGCAGGTCATCCTGGATCAGCTGGCGGTTGCCGTCGTACGGCCCAACGTGCCGGCATACACCCCGCTGTCGCGCGAGATTGGACTGGCTATCGAAGACGCCCTGTTCAAAGTGTGCCGGCCCAGGCGNGCGCTCGACGCGGCTGCGCAGCGCGCCGCCCAAACCATCAAGTGAGGCGGGGCACCGCCCGTCGGCGGGTTGCCAATCTGTGGTCTATCCGTTACAATGCCCCCAACCAACACGTTTTCGCCAACGAGGATAACCTGATCATGCTAACCCTCTCCGAGATCCGTGCCCAGCTGCCGGCGGTGCAGCAGGTCGCCTATTTCAACGCCGGCACCCATGGGCCACTGCCCCAAGTCGTGGCCGATACGATGGTCGCGGTGGCGCAGCAGGAACTACACGAAGGGCGCGCCACATACGCCGCCTTCGACGCCCAGGCCAACCACACGACACGCCTGCGCCAGGCTTTGGCCGACCTGCTGCACGTACCGGTTTCCACCCTGGCCCTGACGCACAGCAGCACCGAAGGCATGAACGTTGCCCTGTGNGGGCTGCGCTGGCAGCCGGGCGATGAAGTGATCACCACTTCCCTGGAACACNNCCCGAGCCATCAGCCCCTGGCCATCCTGCGCCAGCGCGCCGGCATCACCGTCCGTTTTGTCGATGTCGGCTACGGTGAGCGTAACCGCCTGCTGGCCGGTATACAACGGGCCTTCACCCGGCGCNNACGCCTGGTTGCCCTGTCGCACGTGGCCTATTCCAGCGGCGCCCTCTTTCCGCTGGAGGAGGTCATCGACCTCGCCCGCCAGCACGGGGCCTGGGTTCTGGTCGATGGCGCGCAGAGCGTCGGCGCCATCCCGCTCGACCTGACCGCCCTCGACGTCGATTTTTACGCCGGCCCCGGTCAGAAGTGGCTGTGCGGGCCNGACAGCAGTGGGATGCTCTACGTCCACCCCGACCGCCTGGACGACCTGCTGCCGACTTTTGGCAGTTACACCGTGCAGGCCAGCCACGACGATCAGGGTTACTTCCTGCCGGCGCCGGGTGCGCAGCGCTCTGAAAGCCTGACCTGGTACCGGCCGGCCGTGCCCGGCCTCGCCGCGGCCGTCACATGGCTACACGATGCGGTGGGAATGGCGCGCATCTTCGAGCGTACGGCGACACTGTCCAACCTGCTGTGCGAACGCCTGGCCAGTGTGCCGGGCGTCACCGTGCTAACGCCGGCCGGCCAGCGGGCCGGTCTGGTCAACTTCGACGTTCAGGGCTGGTCACCGCAGGCGCAGGCCGGCCTGGTCACGGCTCTGTTCGATCAGGGCTACCTGGTGCGGTCGATCCCCCACCGCCCATACTGTCTGCGCGCTGCCACCGGCTTCTACAATACCGAGGATGAGGTTCTCGGCCTGGTGCAGGCGCTACACGAAACGATCGCGCGGGGCCGCAGAGCGTAACGATTCCAGAGCGGTCAAAACTACTACCGGCCATCTACACCGGCCCCTGAAGCAGGTCGTATGCTGCCCGCAGAACAGATCGTCGTGGTCCTGGTCGAGCCGCAGGATGCCGTCAACGTTGGCGGCGTGATCCGGGTCATGCTGAACTTCGGCTTGCAGCAGCTGCGCCTGGTGCGGCCGGCGCCGGGCGCAGTGGATCTGGCGCGCCTGGATGATGTGGCGCACCGCAGTGAGGGGATCGTGCAGCGCCTGACAGTGGTGCACACCCTGGCGCAGGCCCTGGCCGACGTAACCTACGTCGCCGGTACGACGGCGCGACCGCGTACNACGGCCAGGCGACACCTNCGACGCCGCGCGCGCGCGCCCGATTTGCTGCATCAAGCCGACTGCGGAAAACTGGCGCTGGTTTTTGGCCCTGAACGTNNACGAGCCAGCAACCGCGACCTCGACCTGTGCCACGTCGTGCTCACCATCCCAACCGCGCCGGCCTACCCGTCGCTCAACCTGGCGCAGGCCGCGCTGCTGGTGGGTTACGANGCGTGGCTGGCCGGGCAAACGCCAGGCGCGCCGGCGCCGAGCGCGGGCGTGAGCCAGGCCGGCCACCACCCCACGGCTGGCAGCGTCGCCCATGCCGGTGGCGCCCCGGCGTCCGTGGGCGACCTGGAGGGCCTGTTTGGCGAGATGACCCATGCCCTGCGTGCGGTCGGCTTTCTCAAGCCCGGCCAGGAGGCCGCGGTGATGCGCCGGCTGCGCGGTCGTGCATCGGGCGCGACCAACCACCGACGAAGCAACCCTGCTGCGCGCGCCGCGCGAAATCAACAAATACGTCGAGCGAGGATCATCATGAACGAACAAGACATTCACCCGATTATGACCGTGCTGCGTGAAGCCGTGACCGCCTGGCAGACGCCAATCGTCGANCGGATCGCGCAGCAGGCTGCGACGCCGTACACGATCCTGATCACCACCATTCTCAGCCTGCGCACGCAGGATGCCACCACCAACAAGGCATCGCGCCGGCTGTTCTGAACTGGCGCATACGCCCGGACCATGCTGGAACTGCCGGCCGCCACCATCGCGCAGGCCATCTACCCGGTCGGTTTCTACAACACCAAGGCTGAGACCATCCTGACCGTTTCGCGCCTGCTGCTGGAACGTTACGACGGCGCTGTGCCTGACACGGTCGACGAATTGCTGACCCTGCCCGGCGTCGGACGCAAGACGGCCAACCTGGTGGTTACGTTGGGTTACAACAAGCCCGGCATCTGCGTCGACACGCATGTGCACCGTATCACCAACCGCTGGGGGTATGTGCAGACCAAGACNCCCGAACAGACCGAGTTTGCCCTGCGCGACCGCCTGCCGCCCGAGTACTGGATCCCCATCAACGGCTACCTGGTCAGCCTGGGGCAGAACATCTGTCACCCCATCTCGCCCCGCTGCAGCCAATGCCCGATCGCCATATGGTGCGACCGCGTCGGTGTGACACGCAGCCGCTAAGCCGATGGGTGTGTCCCGTTCGGGCTGAGCCTGTCGAAGCCCGTGAGGCGCCCACCCTTCGACAAGCTCAGGGCGAACGGGTTGTATCTCCTGTCCGCCCTGAGTCTGTCGAAGCCCATGAGGAATTCACCCTCCCTTCGACAAGCTCAGGGCGAACGCTTTCTGCTTTTCCACAGGCCAAGGGCGAACGGCCTCGACGTTCCCACAAGCTCAGGGCGAACGATTTCGACGTTTCCCCAGGCCAAGGGCGAACGATTTCGACGTTTCCCGAACGGTTTCGACTGTTTGACAAGCTTACAACCCACGCGCCGCTCTCAGCGCCCACGTTCGTGCTCCCCATCCCCCATCTCCCCATCCCCCATCTCCCCATCTCCCCATCCCCCATCCCCCACCCCCATCCCCCATCCCCCATCCCCCATCCCCCATCCCCCATCCCCCGATCTTCCGCTTCATGTCAAATCAAATGATAATGTTACCGAGCGGGGGTCATTCACTCAAATGATAATGTTACCAGGCAGCCCTCTCCTTTCAGGTGATGAATTGGACACTCTACTGCCCCATGGGCGGGGAGGCCAGATTGGATAGCCGCGACCACGGCCCCACGTCGTCGTAGCGGCTGTGGGTATGTGGGCAACTTGGAGTGGAACGGAAAGTTGTCCACATATCCACAGCCGATCCGCCATGTGTGCGAATCAGGTAAGACGAGCGGGGGTCGTTTGGATGGGGAGTTGTCAACGCCAACCACTCATTGCCCGAGGGTGGCGGTCCGGTTTGGGCCATGAGGGTGGCAAAGATATCCTCGGTGACGCCAGGTTGGGCGCAGGGAAGTGCAAAGAGTTGGTCAATGGCATCATAGATGTTCTGGCGGAGTTGGCGGGGGTTGATACGATCGCGTAGCTGCTCGAGTTGTGTACGTTGTGTCGGAAGGAGTACATTGGTCGCACAGAGACGGTCGAAGGGAGTGCGGGCCTCATCGTAGCGTCGGCGAATGCGCACCTGCTCGCCGTCTTCCATGACGGGTTGCTTGGCGCACAGCCGCATGACAGGCTGGAAGAGGTTGTAATAGAGCCACATTTGGTTGTACAGGCGGTTCATGGCTAATGTCTGGGCGACCGTGTCGAGGCGCTCATTGCCCAGGTAGGCACGCACCAACGTATCATTCTTCTGTTCGACAAAACGATTGTCATTCTTGTGATAGGGTCGGCTGCGCGATAAGCGCACGCCCTTCACCAATTCCTTCCAGAAAGCTACCAGGTGGTCGTTGAAGAACTCACTCCCGTTGTCCGGATGCAGTTCGCGGATCGGAAAGGGCAAGCGCAGCTGAATGCGCAGGAAACTGTCTTGCATGACTCGATAACTGCGCCCCAGCACCGCCACCCGCTCGCTCCAACCCGTAGCCACATCGATCATCTGCAGGGTGTGTACATACTCGCCGCTCGCACTGGACCCGCTGTGATGAACCGTGTCCACCTCGAAGTGCCCTGGCTCCGTTTCATCCCAGCCGATACGCTCCATCGGCACCTCGCGCCTGACCTGGTTCGCCCGCGCCGACCCTTGCGTGGCAATCGCCGATCATCCTGCCCGATACGCACCAGAATCCGACTCACTGTCGCTGTGCTGATCTCGCGCAACTGCGCACGTAAGCTCTCACTCACCTCCAACTCCCCGTGCTTCTCCAACTGGTTGGCCATCCACTCCAGGTTCGGCCGCAATCGCTCCGCACACAGATAGTCGAAACTGGGCGCAATCACACGCAGCGCATCTTCCACTTCCGCGCCATACACCCGCCCGCGTTGTCGCCCCCGCTTCTCCCGCTTCGGCACCCCTTCATATGTCGAATCAGACTCTTGCGATGACATCCCGTCATCGCTTCCATCTCATCCAGCAACGCCTGCCGCTCACGCCGGTTCGCCTTCTTATACCGACGCTGCATCATCCGTAAATACTTGTATCGCTCATCAATCAACATCTTCTCGTCTTCGGACATGGTTCCCCCGGTAACATTTTCATTTGAGTGAACCATACCACGTCGGTAACATTTTAGCTGATTGAATACGCGCTTTTGCCAAATCTACCGCCCTGCGTTATAATCGAAACAGTCTGACGGGGCGTAGCGCAGCCCGGTAGCGCACTTGAATGGGGTTCAAGTGGTCGGAGGTTCAAATCCTCTCGCCCCGACCTGACAGCAGGGCCGATGGCTGCTTCAGCCATCGGCTTTCTCGTATCAGCGACAAAAAACGGTATCGATGCGGATACCGACACTGGTGTTTCAAAAGAGCCACCGTATGAGCAGTAATGGTACAAGCCCAGCGAAATTGGACAGCGCGACCATCGAGTCACACAGCGACCTGCTGCTGCGTGCGCTGCGGTCTGGCGCTCACGGCGGACGTCAGTCGGGCCGATGTCCTGCTCTATCAGCTGCGCGATGACCACCTCGTCGTGCTCGACCACGCCATGCCGCACTCGATCTCGTCCCTTTACAANAAACCGGCCGCCGGGCGTGTCTACGAACCCAAAGATCAGGCGTTGGTCATGGCGGCGCTGCGCCTGGGTCGAACGCAGCACGAGCAGCGCGACCTCCTGCCACCGCACGGTGCGCCGGCCGATGAGGAGGTCTGGCCGATCCTGGATGGTCAAGGGCGGACCGTGGCGGCGCTCAGCATCCTGACCAACATGATCGAGTACGAGCGGCAGCGGCACCGCAACCGTGTCTTTCAACGTGCACTGCGTTGGCTCAAAAACATGGCAGTCACCGGCGATTTACGCGATGCTGAGACGCTCTCGCCGTTTGGCGAATGGGACGGCATTCTGTACATCGATGAGACNCGCACCATCGGTTACGTCAGCGGCATTGCCATGAACCTCTACCGTCGGCTCGGTTACCTGGAAGTGCTGCGCGGCAAACGCCTGCCCGAGCTGCACACCGGCGATGACGCGCTGGCGGCCAAAGCCCTGCAGACCCAGCGCTGCCTGGAAGAACAGGTGGAGGTCGGCGCCCGCTACTGGACGCGCAAAGCTATCCCGTTACGCTATGCCCGTCGGCCCTCTTCACGCCGNTACAGCTGGCTGAATACCCGTGACCTGCCGCTGACGCCGGCCGGCGCCCTGCTGTTGGTGCATGATGCGACCGAACACCGCCACCGTGAACGTGAGCTGATCATCAAATCGGCCCTGATCAAAGAGGTGCATCACCGCGTCAAAAACAATCTGCAGTCGGTGGCGTCACTGCTGCGCATTCAGGCCCGACGGATCAACACGGTCGAAGAAGCTCGTCAGGCGCTGGCCGACAGCGAAAACCGCGTACTCAGCATCGGTGTCATTCACGAATTTCTGTCACGCGACGAAGGCCACCCGATCAACATCCGGGAAGTGAGCCAGCGCATCATCGAACAGGTGAAATGCGTGGCCGTGGCGCCCGAACAGGCTATCGTGATCGACCTGATGGGTCCTAACCTGTACCTGAGTGGCAGCCAGGCCNNACCGCGCGCACTCGCCATCAACGAGCTGCTGTCCAACGCGATCCAGCATGGGTACGGGGAACGTCCGCATGACGCGCACATCGTGCTGATCCTGGAGGACGACGGTGATTCAGTTCATCTGCAGGTCGACGATGACGGCCCCGGACTGCCGCCCGACTTCGATATGCAGTCGACNCCCAGTCTCGGGCTGCAGATCGTCCGCACCCTGGTCGAGGAGAATCTCAAGGGAACATTTCAGTTGCGCAGTAGGCCAGGCAGCGGCGCCTCCGCCATCGTCGATTTCCCGAAGGCGCCGCTCATCGACATCCAAGAGGAGTCATTTACGACCTGAACCCATGTTTCGGGAGACCAGGAGCTGCCCAGGCGCTGCTTTGCCGCAGGACTCCCGGTTACGCCAAACCATGGGCACAGAGCCAATCCGCCGCGGTGCCGTGGTCGATCGAGGCACTGACCTGGCGTTGCAGAGCGCTCGCACGAGAGGGAGAGAACGACCGTGGAACGAACCCGTATCGTCATCGCAGACGACGAAGCCCTGATTCGGATGGATTTGCGTGAGATGCTCACCCACCTGGGTTACCTGGTTGTGGGTGAAGTGGGTGATGGTCGCAGTGCCGTCAACCTGGCACGTGAACTGCGGCCCGACATCATCATCATGGATATTAAGATGCCGGACCTGGACGGCATCGAGGCCGCCCGAATCTTGACCGAAGAACAAATCGCGCCGGTGCTGTTGCTCAGCGCTTACAGTCAGCGCGAGCTGGTCACACGGNNGCGCGAAGCAGGGGTGGCGGGCTACCTCGTGAAACCATTCCGCGAGGCGGACCTTTCGCCCGCGATCGAGGTTGCGCTGGCGCGCTTCGCCGAATTTCAGGAGATGGGGCAGCAGGTCGGTGACTTGCAGCAGGCCCTCGAAACGCGTAAGGTGGTTGACCGTGCCAAAGGCATTCTCATGGATCGCCAAGGCTTGACGGAGGCCGAGGCTTTCCGCAAGATTCAGAAGATGAGCATGAACAACCGGAAGCCGATGCGTGACGTGGCCGAGGCGATCATTCTGGCCCAGCAGGTGGGTGAAGGCTGAGCGCCGCGCTGATTGTCAGCCAGAAATGCCCGTCAGGTTCAACACACTAATGCCCAGCAGCGACAGCACGAAAGCGATCAGGATGATCAGTAGCAGTACGATCACAATGCCGACGGCTGTCGCTGCGGCAAATCCACAGCCAAATTGAAAGCCATCCGTAAACGTCAAGCCACGTACTTCTTCGATGACGGGGCTTGTCTCCGTCAACCCGGTCTCAGCCAACGCTCACTCCCCTTCTGGCGGCCGAGGCCATTCCCCGGCCGTGGTCTGTGCCCGCTATCATAACACAGATCAGCCAGCTTAGCCAGAAAAATCGTGCCATTTATCGCCTCTGGCCGTTGACGGTGCTCCTGGCGGCGACGTGGGCCTGTTCCTGCTGCCGTTGGCCGATCATGGACTGCGCGAGGACGAGGCGCTCTATGCCTCGTGGGCGATAACCATGCGCCATGGCAACCCCTGGCTGAGCGGTCTGCCCATCGATAAGCCGCCGCTCTACCTGTGGCTGCTGGCCGGCTGGCAGTCCTGGGCGGGCGAAACGGCGCCGGCGATGCGGCTGCTCAACACGAGCGTGACCCTCGTGAGCGTAGCGTTGGTCTATGCCTTGGGTTGTCGCCTGGCCGGCCGCCGGACCGGCCTGTTGGCGGCCATTGTGTTTGCCGCCTCGCCCTTCACGATCCTGTTTGCGCCGACCCTCTACACCGACCCGCTGCTGGTCCTGTGGTTCCTGGCGGCCAGTCTCGCGGCCACGTACGGGCGCTGNGTCTGGGTTAGGGCCTGTCTGGGGCTGGCCTTGATCACCAAACAGCACGCCCTGCTCCTGGCGCCGCTGCCCCTGGCTCTGGCCGTACCCCAGTTGACGGCCCTGGCGCGCCGTNNGACCGCGTCCTGGCCGGTCTGCGTGGCGCTGGGGCTGGCATTACCGTTAGGGGTCGTATGGGCCTGGGACGCCGCACGTCTGAGCCAAAGCCCAACCGGCGGACCGGTCAATGTCTGGCAACAGAGCGCCATCAACTACGGTGGCCTGACCCTGGTCGCTTCGAGCACTGGACGGCGTGCCAGCGCCTGGCTGGAACAAGCGCAGTACATGACCGGATACCTTCCCGCCACGTTCGTCGCGCTGGTCGCCGCCGTAGTCCTCGCGGCGCCTCCGCGCGGTCCCAGCCGGCGCGAGTCGACCGGAGGCCATGCCCGGCCGGGGCTGCGCCCACTCATTGTCTTTGCGCTGGCGTATCTGGCGCTGCACACCGTGGTCGGTTTCCAGGTCTGGGATCGTTATCTGCTGCCGCTCGTTCCCCTGATGGCGCTGGTCGCCGGGTGGGGTGGGCGCAGCTCACCCGCCGGCTCGGTATCGNNCGGCGCTGCTGCTCCTCGTGTGCTGNNCCTGCTGCCGCCAACGCTGCAGGCCGCGGCGGGCGCGTACCCCATTGGCGGCGACCATGGCGCCTACGATGGCATCGATGCCACGGCGGTCACCATTCGCGAGTCNCTGCCGGACAACAAATGGGGCGTGCTGTACCACCACACGCTGGGCTGGCACTGGCGCTACTACCTGGCCGGCGCCCACTTTCAGCAGGTGTATTACGCCACGCCTGACGACCTGGCCACGGATGCCGCCGGGCCAGGCGGTTACGTGCGCCTGCTGGTTGTACCCGCCACCGAGGATGTGGCGCCCGTGCGGCAGGCGCTGGCGTCGCACGGCCTGCAACTGCGCCAGCGCGCCACCACCTACCGTAAGGATGGCACGCCCACCTTCTACGTGTGGGCCGTAGAGTCGGTGGCGCCAGCCTGGCCGGCGTCGCGGCCCATGACGCCGCATGGGCCGCAGGAGGTACCCTGATGACCCCGTCATCTCCAGCCCAGGCGCCCGTCGGCCCGGCGCGGTGAAGCATCGGGCATGGCTGTGGGACGCGCTGGCGGTGGCTGGTCTGACGGCGTTCGTGCTCGTGCTGTTTGGCCGCCTGATCTTCACCAACCGCGTCCTGGCCAGTGGCGATGTGTGGACCTATTTCGTGCCCTACCGGCACTACGCCACGACCGCTGTCCTGCACGGTCGCCTGCCCCTGTGGAACCCCTACCTCTTTCTGGGCGCCCCGTTCCTGGCCAACAGCCAGGCAGCGGTGTTTTACCCGTTCCACGTGCTGCTCGACGATATCGGGCGGGCCATCAACGACACGATCGTGCTGCACGCCTGGCTGGGTGGGCTGTTGACTTTTCTGTGGCTGCGCCTCGGTCGTCAACTTACCCCACTGGCCGCCCTGCTCGGGGCGATGATCTTCGTGGGGAGCGGTTTCATCGGGGCNCACGTCGGCCAGGTCAACCAACTGGAAGCCTACATCTGGCTGCCGGCGCTGCTGTGGCTGTGGGATNNTGGGGCGTTATGCGGCCGGCGGCCGCCAGCCCCGCCGGGCAAGCTGGCCTGGGCCTGGCACACGGCGGCCCTGCTGCCGGTGGTGACCGCGCTGGCCCTGGTCTTCACCCTACAGCTGCTGGCGGGGCACACCCAGGCCTGGTACGTGAGTGCTGTCGGGCTGGGCCTACGGCGTGGCCCGGGCGCTCGAGACGTTCAGCCCACGCCGCTGGTGCAGTCGTCATCCCGCGTGCGTCGTTTTTGGCTGCGCTGGCTGCGCCCAACCCTGCCGGCGCTGGCGGTCGTGGGCGCGGCCCTGGTTTTGGCGCTGGGCCTGGCCGCGGTGCAGCTTCTGCCCACCTTCGAGTTGAGCGCCCTGTCGNNCCGCGCCGGCGGCCTGGGCTACCGTGACGCGGTCGCGTTTTCACTGCGGCCGCAGCTGCTGGCCTTCACCCTCCTGCCAGCCTACGGCGCGACCTGGCGCAGCGTTTTGCCTNNCCCCGCGTACGCCGAGTACGTCGCCTACATCGGCGTCAGCGGCCTCGTGCTGGCGCTNGTGGGGGTATGGCGCGGGCCGCGTCGGCGGGCTGCCCTGATCGTGCTGGCGGTGGTCGGGTTCCTGCTGGCCCTGGGCGCGTACAACCCGCTCTACTTCGTCGCCTACCGGGTCGTTCCTGGCTGGGACCTGTTTCGCGCCCCGCGCTGGATGCTGCTCTACACCATCGGCGCCGCCGGCCTGGCGCGTTGNGGCGCCGAGGCGCTGCTGCGGCCCGCCCCACCGGCCGCGGCGGTACGTCGACCATCCTGGCCGGCGCGCTGGCTCATCCTGGCGGGGTTCCTCAGCGCGGCCGGCCTCGTCGGGTGGGCGGCGCCCGGCCGTTGGACATGGCTGAGCTGGCTGACCCTGGCCGGGGTCACCGTGGCCAGTCTGTTCTGGCTCGACCGTACCCAACCACGGTCACTGTGGACGCGACGGCTGGGCGTGTGCGGACTGTGTTTGCTGGTCGCGGGCGAGTTGCTGGTGGCCAGCCTCACCCTGCCGCACACCCATCCGACCGCGCCGGAGGCGATCGCGTCGCTGCGCAATGCGCCGGCTTTCCTGCTCAGCGCGCGGGGACGGGGACGGTTTCTCAGCCTGTCTGGCATCCGTTACGATCCCGGTGACCAGGCCGAACTGACCCGGCTCTTCGGCGCCCAGCTCGACCAGGCCGCGCGGTATGACCTGATCGTCGCCACCAAGCAGAAAGAGATCATCGCGCCCAACCTNCCCCTCTTCTACGGGCTGGAGAGCGTCGATGGCTACGATGGCGGACTGCTGCCCCTGNNGCGTTACGTGGATGTGCAGCGTCTGTTCGTGGCCGACGACGCGCTCGTGCCCGATGGACGACTGCGTGAACAACTGACGCGTGTTCCGCCCGTCCAGCTGCTGAACCTGCTCAACACCCGCTTCGTGATCACCGACAAAGTGTATGACGTCTGGCTCGACAACGTGTACTACGACCTGCAGTTCGATGCACCGCTCGCGCCCGGTGCGTCCTGGCAGCAGTCTGCAGCGCCGCCCTTTGCCGCGACCGCGGTCGGCCTGATGACCCATCTGCAGGGTGCGGCCGGGGTGGCGGATGGCACGCCGGTGGCCCGGGTCGCGGTGACCCGGGCGGATGGGCCGGCCGAGCAGTTCACGCTGTACGCGGGCGCTGATACCGCCGAAGGCGCCTGGCAGAGCGGGATGGCCCACCGCCAGGCGCGGGTTGGGCATCCCTGGCCTGACGGCAGCGGGCAGGATTACCTGAGCGTCATCAGCCTGACACAGCCGGCATTGGTAGAGTCGATTGCCGTCACGGCGACCCTGCCGGTAGGNTCAGCCAGGCTGCGTGGCATCAGCCTGATCGATGCCCGCACGGGGACCGGCCAGGCCCTGGTCACCGCACCGGACCGCNNGTTCCGGCGCGTGCATTCGGGAGACGTCAAGATCTACGAGAACCTGGACCTGCTCGACCGGGCTTACGTGCTGCCCGCGGCGGCCGTGCAGTTCGTGGCCGACCGTGCGAGTGCGCTGGCGGCGTTGCGTGATCCGGCCTTCGACCCACGTCACCGCGCGGTGATCGAATCGGCCGCACCACCCGGCGCTGATATCAGCCACGGCCCGTCCACCGCGGTGGGTCAGGCCGAGATCACGACGTACCTGCCCGAACAGGTGGTCATATCCACTACCCTGTCTGCACCGGGCTATCTGGTGTTGAGTGATGCCAACTACCCTGGCTGGCGTGCGTGGGTCGATGGTGCACCGGCGCCGGTTCTGACCGCCAACCTGTTGCTGCGCGGTGCCGCNTGCCGGCCGGCGCATCAGGTCGAGTTTCGTTTCCAGCCCGACAGCCTCCAGCGGGGTATGATCATCAGCCTGGTGACAGTCGCTGCCCTGGTGCTAATGCTGGCGGTCGCCCGTTGGTACCGGCGATAAATCTTGGCCCGTGGCTCGCGGTGCATCACCCTGCGTCTGGCCACACCGCCGGCGGGTGCTTCCCCGCCAGTGCTCCCGGTGCTGGACGAAGCAACCGAACTCAGGTATAATGGGGGTCAATATGAATCATCTCAATCGGCTGTTGGCCATAATCGTCCTGCTGAGTGTTTTTGCCTGCGTCGTGTTGACGGCGGTGGCGCCGTTTGGTATGCTGTCGCTCGCACAGCAGGGCCTGACGCAATTGAACGAGACGCTTTCCCAGCGCTACCTGGACGACACCCAGCATTTCCGTCTGATCCAGCTCTTGACTGTCGTCGGTACGGCCGTTGTGCTGCTCCCGCTGCTGTGGTTGGAGGTGCGGCGACGCGGCCCGGCCACCGTGCGTGTCAGCAGTGGCAGCGGTGAGCGCGCCACCCTGACAGCCGATTCAGTGACCCAACGCCTGGCCTGGCACATCGAACAGCTGCCCGACGTGGTCAACGTCAAGCCCGCCGTACGCTCGCATGGCGGGACGGTGGACGTCAAGCTGACCGTCGGCACGACGCCGGACATCGACGTCCCGATGAAGACTGACGGATCATGGCCGTCACGCGAGGTGATCGAAGAACGGATGGGTCTGCGGTTGGGCAAAGTCCAGGTGCAGATCAACCATGCCCCTACGCGGACGACGCGAGGCTTGCGTGACGATCACGGGGCCGCTGCCGGAACCAACCCACCCGACGTCAGAGTCCTTGATAATGCTGGTGGAGAGCCTGTTGTTCGTGGCCGACGAACCGGTCACGACGGCCCGCCTGGCGACCGCCCTGGGTGTAGAAGTGCCCGAGGTGGGCGCGGCGCTGGCGGAGCTGAGCCAGCGTTTGCAGCGGCACGGCATCCGTGTGCAGCAGAAAGGGGACCGTGTTCAGCTGGTGACCATGCCCGAGGCTGCAACGGCGATCGANACGTTTTTAGCCGAAGTCAGCCCACGGCTATCCACGGCCGCGCTGGAGACGCTGGCCATGATCGCCTACCGCCAGCCCATCACACGCCTGCAGTTGGAGGCAGTGCGCGGCGTAAACTGCGACGGAGTGCTGCGCACGTTGTTGAGCCGTGGACTGATCGAGGAACAGGGACGCCTGGAGGCGGTTGGGCGCCCGATTCTGTACGGCACGACGTTCGAGTTCTTGCAGTATTTCGGCCTGGCGCAGGTGGCTGANGCGCCAGCGCTGCCCGATGAAACGGTGGCTGCGCTGGACGTACGCACTGTGCCGGCGCAACTCACCGCAGCGGTAGCGCAGGATGCGCTGCCGCCATTGGCCAATGAACTGACCTGATGCCGGTGCACCACGGATGACCCGGTGATGTTGCACAATTCAGAGTGGCACACTCAACCAAATTGACAAGACGGGAAATGAGATCATGGACGACCTGTGGAGAATCCGTAGACGCAAACGCATGACGGTTGGAGAGTTGAGTGCCCGCACCGGGATTCCCTCGCGCTTGCTGCACCAGTACGAGATGGGGCAGTTATCGATCCGCCTCGACGATCTGGACAAACTCGCCCGGGCGCTGTACGTNCGGCCCTGGGAGATCAAGCTGCAGTCTGANTCCACCACCACCGCCGCCGGCAGGAACCGCATCTGCGGCGCAGGGATCACGCCCAGCGCCGCGGCCCACCGNCGACCACCGGGGCCCGGCCCGCAGAACGAACCGATCGCCCAGGCGGTCAAGCTGGCGGGCGTGAGGGGCCCGGAAGCGCCACGCCCCCACCGGCGACCGTCGGCCAGNCGGGGCGCCGTGAACGCCCAGCACGCGATCAAAAAGTGCCGCCAACACCGGGCCATTCGCCCCAGTCAGGTCAACCATCTGCTCAGCCTGGGCAAACGGCTGGGTCTGGAGCAGGCCGAACTGGAAGCCGAGGCAGGAACGCCGCTGAACGAGATGAATCGGCGGCAGGCCTCGCAGTTACTGGCCGTTCTGCAAAAACGCATCGTCGACGAACACCCACCCCGACCCAAGGGCAAACGCCAGCGCGCCTACCTGCCCGAGTCGGTCGATGAGTTCGAGTACCAGTACCTGGCCCGCCTGCAGGAAGCCGGCGTACCGCTGCGCTTCCGGCTGTTCGACGGCAGCGAGGTCACTGGCGCGGTCATTGGTTTCAGCCCGTACGCCATCACCATCCGCGAGCCGGGCGGCAGTGAAGTCACCTTACAAAAACTGGCGGTTGCGACCTACCGCACTGCCCAAGAGGGATCGGCATGAGCCTGGGCGATTATGTCCGTTACCTGCGCGCCTCAAGNGGTGGCCCCACGCCCTGGCAGATCGAAGAGGCCACCGGTGTGCCATCGGGCATCTACCGTCAGATCGAACAGCGCTATCGGGCGATCGGCGAAGATGACATTCTGGACCGGCTGGCGGCCTACTACCAGGTACCGGCCACAGANGCCACCTGGCGTTATGCCTGGTCACGCAAAGCGCTGAATGCCGCACTGGCCTACGCGCAAGAGAACCAGGCGCCGGTTGCCCTGGAGATCCGCGGCGGGGAACTCATCGCGGGCCAACTGATCTGGTGGGATTTGGGAGCCATTGCGGTGGCCGAGGCCGACGGGCAGACGGTGGTGGTGCAGCGCCATATTGTCGACCGCTGGCATGTGCCGGGCGTCGCCGCGCCAGTGGATGAAGCGGGGAGTCATGACCGAAGCACACGATGTGGACATCATTCTGAAGCTGTGGGAGCGGCCAACAGCACGGAGGCACAGCGCGCGCCTGTGGATGTACGGCAGCTTCGAGGCCAGAGACTACGGCGATTTTCAGGCGAAGTATCCCACTGGCTCACGCGAGTGGCACAATTTCATCCACACCTGCGGCATGATGGAACTGTTCGGGGTGCTCGTGAACCGCCAGTTGGTCGACGAAGACCTCTTCTTCGACCTGTTTGGCGGCCTGGAGATCCTATGNGGCTGGGTCAAACCGGTCATCGTCGGCATGCGCCAGGACATCGATCCCCGGCTGTATGAGAACTTCGAGCTACTCGTGGCGCGCTGCCTGGCCTGGAAGGTCGCACACCCGGCCCGCGTCTGAACGTCAGTCCTGGCCAGATCCGGGGACGCGCAGGGCCGCCAGCATATCATCGGGAATGCGTACCGGCTGACCGGCGTGGGTGATGCAAATATGCTTCGAGTAGCCGGTCACGAGCGTAGTGTTATCCCGCACGCGCACCACCCGGTAATCGAAGCGCAAACCGCGGCTGCGCAGGTCCCCGATACGTGTACGCACCAGCAGTACATCCTCGTNAANCGCCGACACGATGTAGCGGGCCAATACTTCGGCGACGGTAAAATACAAACCATTCGCTTCGACCTGGCTGTAGGGGAACCCGCGACAGCGCATATAGCTGCTGCGGCCCTCCTCGAACCAGACGATGTAGTTGCTGTGATGCACGATCCCCATCGCATCGGTCTCGGCGTAGCGCACCGATACCAGCGCGCACGCTTCGTCCCCCTCCAGCCACTCACGGCGGGTCAACAAGTCGTATTCGGACACAGAGCCTCCATCATATTGTGCGTTCACTCTGCCAGCCAGCATAACACAGCCCGCGCCGACTGTCAAAGCCAACCACGAATCAGGATGGACCGCAAATCACGCCAATCCACGCGAACACGGACCAACCGCAAATCACGCCAATCCGCGCGAACACGGACCAACCGCAAATCACGCCAATCCACACGAACACGGACCAACCGCAAATCACGCCAATCCACACGAACACGGACCAACCGCGAATCACGCCAATCCACACGAACACGGACCAACCGCGAATCACGCCAATCCACACGAATTGGTCTCTTCAACCCACTCTCTCAACCCGCTGACACCGACCCATCCCCCATCCCCCATCCCCCATCCCCCATCCCCCATCCCCCATCCCCCATCTCCCCATCTCCCCATCCCCCATCCCCCATCCCCCATCCCCCATCCCCCATCCCCCATCTCCCCATCCCCCATCCCCCATCCCCCATCCCCCCATTTGATCGATACGCACACTCGGGTATATACTACGGCAAAGGAGTTACGCCAATGCGCTATGTTCTGCTCATCACTCTGCTTGTGTCCTGGTTTATGCCCGCCCCCGCCGCTTTCCCCCAGACCCCAGACCTTGTTTTCCGCCCCGATGGTTCTGCCCCGACATTCGCCGTGCGCCAGCAGATCGTTGACGCACCGGCTGTCGCGTGGTCGGCCCAACCGCTGCCGGCCCAGGGGCGGCCGGGCGGATCGGCTCAACCGGCGGTCGTGGCGCCGTCGCACAGCCGTCAGGACCTGGTCAATCAGGTGAGCAACACCCGCACGATGGCCGACGTCACGACGCTGGCCACAATTCAGTATCCAGCGACCACCACACGCCGCACCGGCACCGCGGGCAACCTGCTGGCCCGCGATTGGCTGTACAACCAGCTGACCGCCCTGGGTTACAGTACCATCCTGCAGTCGTTCCCCCTGGCCCTCCCATAAACGCGTCCTACAACGTCATCGGTGAGATTGCCGGTCGGACACGGCCGCAGGACGTGTACATCGTCGGCGGGCACTTCGATTCGACATCGCCCGCGGCTCAGACGAATGCCCCGGGCGCCGAGGACAACGCCAGCGGCGCCGCCGGCGTCCTGGAGATGGCGCGTATCCTCGCGGATTACCCGCCGCAGGCCACCGTACGGTTCATTGCGTTTTCCGGCGAGGAGCAGGGCCTCGACGGGTCGGAGTACTACGTCAGCCAGCTGAGCGCCGCCGAACGTGCCCGCATCAAGGGCGTCTTCATCATGGACATGATCGGCTACAAGAGCCAGGCCTACCCATTGAATGTCCTCCTGGAGAGCAGCAACAGTGTGCCCGGTGCGGTCAGCCTGGTCACGACGCTCAACACCAACGCCCAGACCTACACCGCCCTGGACGTCGACATCTCATACTACCCCTGGGGCAGCGACCACGTCCCCTTCCTGGACGTCAACATTCCCACGGTCTTGCTGATCGAGCAGGAGTACGACAGTTACCCGTGTTACCACAAGACCTGTGATACGCCCGACAAACTCACCCCGCGCAGGCGGGTGAGGTGCTGCGCATGCTCATCGCAGCGATCGACGCCACCGCTGGCACGTGCGGGCTGGCCGACGTCAACTGCGATGGTCAGGTCGATGTGCTCGACCTGCAACTCGTAGCCAGCGCGTGGCGCGGTCTGTACAGCCGGCTGTATGACCTGAATCACGACGGGGTGGTCGATATCGTCGATGTGATGGTGGTGAGCGCGAAGTACGGCACATAAGGCCGCGCGTCTGACCCGCGACGAAAAACGCAGACAGCACGGTGAAGTTCCGTATGCTGTCTGCGTTTTTGTCCAGTCAGGGTCGGGAAAACAACGGCAGCTGGCGCCGCCGTTAGCGGGTGGCGCCCGGGGCTTTGGCGTCCCGGGCGCCTTTTTAACGACTAACGGCTGCGCTGACGCGCACGCCGTCCCAGCAGGACGCCCACACCGGCCAGCAGGAGCAGGCTCGCGAGCGGCGCCCACAGTGACACCGTCGACAGGCTGTCGATGGAGCTGATCGTGACTGCCGTTGGCTGGCCAACGATCGTGGTCGTCTGGTTAGCCTGGCGGGTTTGGCCGCTGGTGTCGCTGACGGTGGCCGTGGTCGTGGCGGTTGGGCCACTGTTGGCCATCACCTTGAACCAGGCATCGCCCTCAGCTCGCGGTCGCTGGTTACCCAGGTTCCACGTCAAGGTGCCACCGCTCGGCACAATACCGCCGGACGCCGAAACAAACGTCGTATTCGGCGGCACGGTCGCCGTCAAGGTTCCATTCGGCATCGCGCCAAAACCGATGGAGTTCCAATGGATCTTGTAGGTGATGGTATCGCCAGTGTTGACGGGGTCCTGATCGTCCACCACGGTCAGGGCCAGCGAGTGGTCACAGCCCCAGTTGACGCCAACGCCGGTGGCCGGGGTGAAGCGTACCGCACGGCCCGCTTGCAAATCGGCCGAGTTCTGATAGGAGTAGGTCTGACCCACGGCGCCGGCGATGTCTTCCAACCCCACTGTTACGAAGTCGGGCCAGCTCACAACCTGGTACTGATAGAGGATCTCACCCGTGGCGGTGTCGAAGATGATCTCGAACGTTTCGGGGTTGCCGCTCGCCCAGTGCTCGATCTGATAGTATTCGACGACGAACTTGCTGCCCACGGTCTTGGAATAAACCATGCCCTGGGTNNGCCGCTCGGGGTTGAGGTCTTCACCGAACGCCATGGTATCGCCGTTGGGTCGGCCTTCGAACGGCAGAACCATGTGCGCCTTGGTGTAGCTGCCCGTGCCGAACCACGCATAACCGTTCGAGTTGATACGGATCGTGGTATACGCCGTGCCGAAGTAGTTGAACGGCGCCGGCAGCGTAATTGCCGCGGTGCTGGCATCGTCACCCAACGCGTAGGCCGTGCCATCGGTCGCATCGATCCAGCTGAACACCGGACCGCCGGCCTGGCGGCTATCGATACAGGCGTAGTTGGCAATTGGCGTCAACGTGAAGTTGACTGTGGTGTTGCCCGACACCGTCACACTTTGTGTCCCGGACTGGTAACCGGGGTGCTGTGCGGTGAGGTCGTACGTGCCGGCCGGCACCTGGATGCTGTAGCTGCCGTTGTTGGCGGCGAAGACGGGCGCCGCCATGTCCTGGTTAGCCACCATTACGATCGCCGGGATACCCGTGCCGGTGCTGACCTCGGTCACCGTCCCACTCACGGTGTACACGGCCAACGCGGTCAGGTTGAAGTTCTGGACAGTTGTGTTGTTCTGCGTCACCGCCACCGTGGGTGCACTGGCCGTCACATAGCCGTACGCACCGGCCGTCATCGCCCAGGTCCCGGCGCCAGCCACCACCTTGTAGTAGCCGTTGGAGTCGGTCTGCACGGTGAGCGTCTTACCCAGCCGGGTATAGGTCACAGTGGCGCCAGCCACGGGCGTACTGCCGCTGGTCACCGTACCCTCGATGTACCCAGACTGCCAGACCATGTCGGCCGCGGCCTTGACGTCGATGCGCCCCCAGCCGAAGACGTTGTTCGGTATCTGGCTGCCGGGCACGCCGCCGCAGGCCTGTGCGCTGGTCTTGGGCGCTGCGGTCTTGCGCAGCAGTTCCTCGGCTGCTCGACCTGGCCGCGCAGCTTGGGCCAGTGAGATCAACAGCGTCACCGCGCCGGTGACGTGCGGCGAGGCCATGGAGGTACCGCTGGCTGTTGCATAGGCGTTGGTCGGATAACTGGAACGGACAGAGTTGCCTGGGGCCGACACTTCAGGCCCAATCTTACCCGTGAAGGGGTTCGGGCCGCGCGCCGAGAAGCTGGCGATGGCGTCGGTGTTGGTGGTGGCGCCAACGTTGAAGGCCGAGGGGTTATCGCCCGGCGAGCCGAGCCGCCCGCAGCCATCGGCCGAAGCGGCGCCGTCATTGCCGGCCGAGAACGAGGGGAAGATACCGCTCGCNNGCAGCGCAGCGATCACCTCATCGAAAATCAGGCTACCGCCCGGTCCACCCCACGACTGATTCAGGGCATCTGGTCGTTTACTGGGGTCGGGGTTGTTGCCCGCCAGGTCGGTGGGCGCCAGCATCCACTGCTGGGCTGCGAGCAGGGCCGCGTTGTCAGGGCAGCAGCCGTAGGCCGCAATCCACTTGGCGCCGGGCGCGACGCCGATCTGGTTGGCGCCGCCATCGAAGCCGATCTCGGTGCCCATCGTGTGCGTGCCGTGCCCGTTGTCATCGCACGGGACGTTCGGATTTGGGCAGGTGGCGTTGGGCGCCGGGTTATACCAGTTGTAGTTGTGGTCGAACACATTGCCGCCCAGGTTGCCACGGTACTGGTTGACCAGCGCCGGATGGTCGTACTGCACGCCCGTGTCGACGTTGGCCGCCACCGCACCGGCGCCTGTCACACCGTATGTCGTCCACACGCTGGGTGCACCGATCATGTTGATGCCCCACTCGATCGCGTCGGGCGCGGTGAGGGCATCATCCAGCGTGACGACCGGTTCCTCGAGTTTCAGATTGGGCAGGATGGCACTCACTTCAGGCATACTGGCGAGGTCAAGCACTGTCGCCGCGTCGGCATACAGCGCGATCACGTTGACGATCCAGAATGCCTGGACGTCACTCGCCCGGCCAGCCGCTTCGGCCCGCGCAATGCGGTTCAGGACGGCCGGTTGGGTGCGCGCAGCNNGGTGTCGTGCAGTGCGTTGTACACCGCCCAACCGCGCATTCCAATCGGTGATGGCGGCGGCCTCGCTCAAATCGGCCTGATTGGCCAGTTTGACGAACACGGCCGTCCGGCCATCGGGCGCCTCTTTGAGCGCNNCTGCACGACCGCGGCCGATCTTCGCGGCGGATGCACTGGCCACTCCCAATGACGTTGTGCGCGATACCGGGCTTCCCAGGCCCGTCAGGCCCACCAGCAGGGCCGCGATCACGAACACTCGGAACCAACGAAAAGCTATTGTCATGTGAGATTCCTCCTTGCTGCCGGCAAGCCAGTGGCCTGACCGGGAACGATAGTGTGGGCAATCAGGTGGGTCCTGATTGCCGGGCGGATAAGAGGGGGTGCTATCGAGCAGGTGCGAGCGCACAAGAGTCTTCCCTATTGTAGCGCAACTTATACGATGTTGGCAAGCTGGCCGGCGCTAATACATTAGATGTCTCGATTTCCCGCTTCGCACGGCCTCTATGGTATAATACCTCTCGCTCGTGCACCCTGCGAAGCCGTTCGCCCAGCTTGCGACATTACGTAAACTTGCCGAACCGCTTCGGATATACGCCATGGATCGATCATGACAGATTATCAAACCGTAATTGGCATCGAAGTTCACGCCCAACTGCAAACCGCCTCGAAGATGTTCTGCGGCTGTGACGCACAGATCTTTGGCNNGGCGCCCAACAGCCATGTCTGCCCGGTCTGCCTGGGTATGCCGGGTGTACTACCGGTCATCAACCGCCTGGCGGTGGAACAGACGATCCGCACCGGACTTGCCCTGCACTGTGACGTCGCAACCACTGCCGTCTTTGCCCGCAAGAATTACACCTACCCCGATCTGCCCAAGGGTTATCAGATCAGTCAGTACGAACTGCCCCTGTGCATCGGTGGTTACCTGATCATCACCGGCGATGATGGCCAACCTAAGAGGATTCGCCTNCGCGCGCACCTGGAAGAGGACACCGGCAAGTCGGTCCACNNGTCACGCAACGGTGAAGCGTACAGCCTGCTCGACTTCAACCGCTCCGGCGTCCCCCTGCTGGAGATCGTCACCGAGGCGGACCTGAGCAGCGCCCAAGAGACGTACGACTACCTGACCAAACTGCGTACGATTCTGCGTTACATTGGGGCCAGTAGCGGCGACATGGAGAAGGGCNNGCGCTGCGAAGCCAACGTCTCGGTACGTACCTCCGAACAGGCCNNGCGCGACGAGTATGGCGTCAAAGTCGAGATCAAGAACCTCAACTCGTTCCGCGCCGTACGCAGTTCGATCGAATACGAGGTCAACCGCCACATCCGCGTCATCGAAGCGGGTGGGCAGGTCGAGCAGGTGACGATGGGCTGGAATGAAAGCGAAGGGCGCACCTTCGTTCAGCGCACCAAAGAATCGGCCCATGATTACCGCTACTTCCCGGCCCGACCTACCCCGCTGCACGTGACGCGTTCGATGGTCGAGACCCTTCAGACCACACTGCCGGAGCTGCCCGATGCCAAACAGGTGCGCTTCGGCCAGCAGTACGGGATTGGCCCGGCCGATGCCGCCACCCTGGCCGCCGACCCGGCCGTGGCAGACTATTTCGAGGCGGCCGTTGCAGCCTACGGTGGTTCGGCGCGTGAGGTGAACAACTGGGTCACCGGNCCCGTTTTTGGCCTGTTGTATGCCGCTGGCCTGAACGTCGAATCGGCCAACGTAACGCCGGCGGGCCTGGCCGAGCTGCTGAAACTGGTGGACAGCGGCGCGATCAACCGCAACATCGGTCAACGTGTCCTGGCCATCATGGTGGAGACGGGTCGACCGGCGGGCGAGATCGTCGAGGCGGAGGGTTTGGCCCAGGTGAGCGATACCGCGGCCCTGGCCGACGTCGTACGTGACGTGATTGCAGCCCACCCCAACGAAGCCGCCCGCTACCGGAGCGGCGCGACGAACCTGTTGAACTTCTTCATCGGCCAGGTCATGCGTGCCACCCGTGGCCAGGCCAACCAAAACATCGCCCGCCAGCTGCTGGCGCAGCAGCTGGCTGAAGAATAACGCCATCCACATGGCCTACCTGTGCGGCCAGTGGAATCTATGTTTGAGTGAGGTTGAAACGTGTTGAGAGAGGTTATCAAAACTACCACCGCACCTGCTGCCATCGANCCGTATTCCCAGGCCGTACGCGCCGGGAATTTCATCTATACCGCCGGCCAGTTGGGCATCGACCCAACCACCGGTGACCTGGTCGCAGGGTTGGAAGCCCAGGTTGCTCAGATTCTCACGAACCTGTCCAATATCCTGGAAGCCGCCGGCAGCAGCATGGACAACGTGATCAAGACCACGTGCTTCCTGGCCGACCTGGCCGATTTTAAGGTATTCAACGCGATATACGGATCGGTCTTCTCAGCCAACCGCCCGGCCAGGTCCACCATCCAGGCCGCANNGCGCTGCCCGCCGGCGCTGGTGGAAATCGAAGTCATCGCGCTGATCGACTGATTCGCGCACCTGCTGTCGAACGACCTCCAGCGTACTGATCGATGCGCTGGAGGTCGTCCTTTTACTGTGCAAGGGAAGCAATCTTGCTTTCCACAACCGCCCCGTGGGTGTATCTTAAGACGTATGGCGGACCAGACCAGCATTTTCAGCACCCTGCTACGGCCTGATCGAGCGTGGACCCCGGCGCGTGGTGGGGCACCCCATCATCTATCAAGCGGTGGTTGACTCAACCCAACGCCTGGCCCACGCGGCCGCGCAGGCCGGCGCAGCCGAAGGGCTGGTGGTTCTGGCGGACGAACAGCACGCGGGCAAGGGGCGTTTGGGACGCCGCTGGCTGGCGCCGTTTGGGTCCAGTCTGCTGCTGTCGCTTCTGCTCCGCCCCGCCATCCCGGTCACCCAGGCGGCGCGTTTGACCATGTGTGTCGGTTTGGGCGCGGCCGAAGCGGTCGAAACCCTGACCGGGCTGACGGTGCAGCTCAAATGGCCCAACGACCTCTATCTCGCCAACAAGAAGTTCGCCGGTCTGCTGACCGAAACCTCTCTGAATGGGGACCGGCTGGCCTATGCGGTCTTGGGGCTGGGCCTGAATGTCAATGTGCAGTTTGCCGCCTCCGACGAACTGGCCGCGACCGCCACAAGCCTGGCCATGGAGTTGGGGCACGACGTGGACCGCGTGGCGCTGCTCGAGCGGGTGCTGCTGCACATCGAGGCGCGGTACCTGGCCATGCAGCGCGGCGAATCGCCGGCCGCCGTGGCGNNTGCCCGCCTGTGGGGTATGGGTGAACCTGTGCAGGTGACGTTGACGAACGGCACGCTACGCGGTCGCACCGTGGGAATCAACCCGGACGGNGCCCTGCTGCTGCAAACGGCGGACGGTACGGTTCACACGGTTTGGGCGGGGATGTAACCGCCCGGCCAACGGGGGCAGGTTAGCATTGACAGGTCATCGAGGATGAACTGATGGGTATCGAATTCGACTGGCACGACGCGGAAGACGAACGCTGGCGTCACGAGGGCGATGCCGCCGACTGGACCGGCCACCACGCACAGCCTCAGGCAGCGCCGGCAGGCCGCCCAGAGCGCAAGCCGAAGGGGCGCACCATCGCCGCCTGGCGCATGTCGGACGGCGGGCTGCTGCGCACTGCGGGCTATTTGGGGTTAGGGGTTCTCATCGGCACCCTGATCAGCGCCGGTATCATCTACTACGTCGCCCAGCGCAATCAGGCCCTGGCACGCGCCGACCTGCAGGCCGTCATCAACGCCGAAGCCCGGGCCTGGCGCGGGCGATGAAGAAATCTTCCTCGCGCTGCAAGACGACAACCCGTCCTGGCAGGAAGTACAACGTTACCAGCTGGAGGGGCGCGACGAGGCCCGTACACCGCGTGAACTGACGTTGACCGATTTCGTGCTGCTCAACGATGTGGCCTGGGCGACGGTTGGTTATGAGCAGGACGGCATACGCTACCAGCGGATGCAGTTTTATCACCTCATCAACGGCCAGTGGCGACGTACCGCCCCGGATCCGGTCTTCTGGGGTGAGGAAAAGAGCCTGGAGACGCGTAACCTGCGGTTTGTCTACCACGCCCGCGACGAAGCGCTGGTGCAAAAGCTGAGCCGGTGGGCCGAAGAGATCTATAGTCGCGCCGCGCTGGAGTTCAACGTGGGCGCCAGTCCCCACCTGACGTTCTACATCGACCCTGAACCACGGCCCGACTCGCCGCTAATCACCGAGGGCGAGTTCCACCTGGCCTCACCCGAACTCACCGGCATGCGTCAGGATGGCGAACTGCCGATCGCCTTGAGCCAGAAAACGGCCTATAACATCATTCTGCGCCTGGCCCTGGAGAAATCGGGGACCAGGATTGGCGCCAGTCCCCACGAACCAACCATCGGCCCCAACTGGGTGGTGATGCACGGCGTCGTCTACTGGCTGCTGGATCGGCTGCTGCCCGACAACACGGCCATACCGGGGTTGGAAGCCCGCCTGCATGAAGCAGCATCCAGCGGTGAACTCATGCCGCTGTCGTCCCTGTGGCCGCCTTACCGCTACGGCAGCTTGCAGCGCAGCGCCCTGGCCCTGGCTGAGGCCCACAGCATGGTCTCGTACCTGGCAGATACTACCGACCCTGGTCGCATACCCGTTCTGCTGCGCATGCTGGGTACGACGATCAAACCCAGCGAGACGATGGCCGCGCTGGGTTTGGATTTCCGTCAGTTCTGAACAGGCCTGGCGCGTATACGCTCGCACCCTGAGCCGTACCCTGCGCTGCCCAATTGGTTCATTCTACCCAGGCCTGGTATAATTCCAGCGAGCTGACCACGTACCGTCCCGTTCGGCGCCAACGGTCATTTGCTCCCGCCCAGGGAGTGTTGTGTGCACGATAAAGAATCAGTGATTCGCCGATCTATCCGAGCGTGGCGTATTATGCCCTCGAGCCAACCTAAAACGACCGGCGGTCGGGCGCTGGTCGCATCAGTCCTGCTGTTTGCCCTGCTGGTCGTTACCCTGAACGGTATCGATGCGGCCGTTGTGCCATTGGCCTTTCAATCCCCCATCGATACGCCGACGCCGTCAGCCACGCCGACCTTCGACCCCTGCTGGATGCAACGCCCACACCAACGTTCGATCCGGACCTGTTGCCCACGGCCACACCGACCTTCGATCCCAACCTATCGCCAACGGTTACGCCGACCTTCGATCCCAACCTGTACGTCACCCCTGCGCCGACCATCGACCCATCGCTGCCCCCGGTGGAATTTCCGCTACCGCCCGACGGCATCACCGACAGCCTTTCGAGCGTGCTGGAAGCGCCCCCTGGGCGCCCCGGCGCGCCGGACGCCCTGCCGCTCCTGCCCAAACCAAACCTGGGTGAAGCATCGGCGGCCGCGCCCGAACCGGCTGACCCTGCCCGGGAAGCCCGTGTGTTCGGCCGCACCGTCATGGCCGCGCTGACCTACGTCTGGATGGGCTGCGGCATCATGCTATTGCTGTTGGCCGGTGTCACGCTGCTGTGGCTGAGCCGGCGCAGTCGACTGCGGTAGGCGGCGGTGGTTTCGGCGCTGCCTGCCCGCGCACCACAACCACGGCGCCCCATCCTCGGCCCGCGCTGGCTGCTGCCGGCCACGGTACTGCTGGCGTTCGCCGTGCGTGTGTGGGGCAGTACGGCGCAGAGCCTGTGGCGCGACGAGGTCGATGCCATCCGCTTCGCCACGCGTGCCCTGCCCGCGCTGCTGGAGACCTTCCGCCAGCCGGGTGAAAATGGCCCGCTCTTTTACCTGCTGCTCCGTCCCTGGTTGGCCCTGCATGGGCAGAGCGAGTTTGCCCTGCGTTACCTCTCGGTCGTGCTGGGCGTCCTGGCGGTCCCGCTCACCTACCTCGTCGCGCGGCGCCTGTTGCGTTACTGCGACCGCACGGTACCTTTACCCGATGGGTCGGCCACAGTCAACCCGTGGCACGCCACAATCGCCTGGCTGGCCAGCCTGGGAGTAGCCCTCTCACCCTACCTGGTCTGGTACAGCCAGGAGGGCAAGATGTACGCCCTGGTGGTGGTGCTGGGGCTGGGGTCTCTGGCGGCGCTACTGTGGGCNTTCGACCCCGGGGCCCGCTGGCCGGCGGGGCGCTGGCTGGCGTACATCGTGCTCACGAGCCTGGGGTTCTACACGCACGTGTTGCTGGTGCTGATGCTGCCTGTGCATGTCGTGGTGTTCATGTTGGGGTGGCCGGGCACACGCCGTCACCTCGGCNNGGGCCTGTTCAGCTTGGCCAGTTTGACGCTGCCCTACCTGCCGTTGGTGTGGTGGCAGTGGCGGCTATTGACATCGCCCACTTTCCGGTCGGGGTTCGAGTTCGTGCCCCTTGGCCGTATGAGCGCCATTCTGCTGGCGGCCCTGGGGCGCGGCATCCGGCCGCTGCCCAGCCTGGGTTTCACCGCGGTATGGGTGTTTCTGATCGTTGCTGCGCTGCTCCTGACGTGGCAGGGCCTGGACGACGCGTTGCTGGCCCTGCTGGCCTGGCTGCTGCTGCCGCCGGCCCTGCTGTACCTGATCACGCGCCAGGTGCCGCTGTTCAACGATCGTTACCTGATTTTCATCGCCCCGGCGTTCTATCTCCTGGCCGCGATCGGCCTGGTGGCCCTGGTGCAGCGCCGCCGCGGGTTGGCTGTAGTGGCCGCGGTCATCATCGTCGGCCTGCAAGTTTACGGGATATGGGGGCAGGTGCACACCCCATCAAGGCAGACTGGCGCGGCCGCCGCCTTCGTCNNGCAGCGGCACGCGCCGGGTGACATCGTGCTCTTCCAGCACCCTTACAACCGTTTCGCCTATGCCTACTACGCCGGCTGGGATTACCCGTGGCGCGAAAGCCCTTCACCGCCNCCAGGCTCAGGCACGACCCCGGCAGCAGTCGATGCACGCCTCGCCCAACTACTGGATGGCGCCCACTCCGTCTGGCTGATCGAATCGGAAGCCGAGACCTGGGACCCCAGGGCNCTCAACCGCCAATGGTTGCAGTCCCATGGCACGCCCGTGGCCGACGCTGCCTTCAACCTGGTTCGCGTCACACGCTACCGGCTACAGGACCGCGCGTAGTGACGACTTCAGTCGTCCTCTCAGAGCGACTGAAGTCGCAACTACCGACGCAAGCACCGTAGTGACGACTTCAGTCGTCCTCTCCAGAGCGACTGAAGTCGCAACTACCTGCGCAAGCGCCGTAGTGACGACTTCAGTCGTCCTCCAAAGCGAGCAATGTCGCACGCATCGTAGTGACGACTTCAGTCGTCCTCCAGAGCGACCAATGTCGCACGCATCGTAGTGACGACTTCAGTCGTCCTCCAGAGCGAGCAATGTCGCAACTACGCGGCGGCGACTTGTGCGTTCACGGCAACAGCGACGGCTGCGGCGCCGCGCCGATTGGACCTGCCTGAGATTTGCCAGGAGTGGCGTCCAGGGTATAATATGTGCATAAAGTTGACAGTATAGACAACATTATGCACACACGGGTATCGAGCGATGCATCTCGACACGTATGACCGGCTCTATCAGATCGCTGAAGCGCAAGGNGGCTACTTCACCACCGCCCAGGCGCAGGCGCTCGGCATCGCACGCGCCCGGCTCGCGNNCTATGTGGCCGCCGGCCAACTGGAGCACAGCCGGCATGGGGTCTACCGACTGACACCCTTNCCGCGCGTCCCCCATGAAGACCTGTTCATCGCCTGGCTGGTAGCCGGTCCTGACGCCGTCATCTCGCACGACAGCGCCCTGGCGCTCTACGAGCTGTCGGATGCACTGCCGGCGCAGATCCACATCACCGTGCCGCGCAGCGCCTCGCGCCGCCGGCCGGGCTGCCGGCTGCACACCAGCCGCATTACGCCGGCCGAGATCACGCATTACGGCGGGCTGCAGGTGACGACCGTGGCGCGCACCATCGCCGACATCGCCTGCGATGGGCTGGCCGATGATCTGGTGATTCAAGCGGCCCAGGAGGCGGTCGCCCGCGGCCTGGCCTCGACTGAACAGCTGCTGGTTGCGGCAGCCCAGCGCGGCCCAGCAGTTGCGCACCTCATTCAGCGCGCTCAGCGGAGTCTCGCTGCCATGACCTACCAGACTGCGGCCGCCTTTCGCCGCGCNCTCGAAACGCGGCTGGTTGCTGAAAGCGCCAAGACCGGCATCCCATTGGTGCGCCTGCGCAAGCTTGTCGTCTTCGACCGCTTTTTTGCCCGCTTGACACAGGCCTACCCGCACGATTGGCTGCTCAAAGGCGGCTTGGCCCTGGCTCAGGATGGNGCGAACACGCGCACGACGCAGGACGTAGATGTGCTGCTGACGTTGCCGCGCGGCGGTGCACAGCGCCATCGTACAGGCGGTNNCAGCCTGGATTTGGCAGACTGGTTTGTCTTCGTGNNCTCCGGCCCGGATTCGCGGCGCTGCCTGCCCACGGCCGACGGCGGTCACCGTTTCTACATTACGGCGTTGGTCGATCGGCGCACCTTCGAGGGCTTCCACGTCGATATCGGGCTGGGCGATCCGGTGCTGGAGCCGGCCGAAAGCCTGACCGCACCGCCCCTCCTGGCGTTCGCGGGCATNTCCCCGGCCACCATCCCCTGCTACCCGATCAGCCAACACCTGGCCGAGAAGATCCACGCCTACGTCAAGNNCCGCGCCAGCGGGGAAAGCACGCGTGTTAAAGATCTGGTGGATATGCTGTTGATCTCCGCCCACATGCCGGTCAACGCAGCCGCGTTGCGCCGCGCCCAGGCGACCTTNCGCGGCGGAGAGCCTGGGGAACTTCCGCTGCGACTACCTGTGCCACCCGCGGCCTGGGCGCCGAAGTATCAACGGTTGGCCCAGGATATCGGGCTGGATGACCGCACTCTCCCGGCAGCGTTCGAGCGCGCCCGCCAGTTCCTGGACCCTCTCTTGAGCGGACGAGCGCACGGCGTGTGGTCGCCTGAGACGCGGGCCTGGCTGTAGATGAACGCTGAGGCCTTTCATCAAGAACCAACGCCGATCCGCGCCTGAATGCGCAGCGTCAGGAAGGTCAGCCAGGGGGACGGCTGTTTCTTATCGGCGAATGACCACCCCTTCCACGCCTGGTACATCGAGCCGGCGGTATNAGCACCCTGGCTGTCAGCCTGTACGGTGAGCGCCGCAACCCTCTCCCGGAAGCGGGGATCGGCGGGGTAACGGCTGAGCACGTCGGCCACGTGCAGGCAGCCATTGGATCGGTTCGCTCATCCTTCCTCCACTCGGCCCAGTCGCGCCCACCGCCGGGTAGAGCCTCTGCCGCGCGCAGGGGATCGCCGCCGTGCTACACGCCGTAGTGACGACTTCAGTCACCCTCCAGAGCGAGCAAAGTCACACGCATCGTAGTGACGACTTCAGTCGTCCTCCAGAGCGACTGAAGTCGCAACTACCGACGCAAGCACCGTAGTGACGACTTTAGTCGCCCCCAGAGCGACTGAAGTCGCAACTACCTGCGCAAGCACCGTAGTGACGACTTTAGTCGTCCCCAGAGCGACTGAAGTCGCAACTACCTGCGCAAGCGCCGTAGTGACGACTTTAGTCGTCCCCAGAGCGACTGAAGTCGCAACTACGAGGCGGCAAACCTTGTTGGCCGCGGCCCACGCTTGCGGGTGTGATCGAATGTGGGAGTCGCCCTTCGACAGGGTCAGGGCGAACGGGTTGGCGGTGGGTTCATCAGGTTGCCGGCCGACGCACCCCTGGTTTGGTTTTGGTCACGCTTTTTCGGGCTAGCCGGCGCTGCGGCCGTCGGCTCCGCGGGAGCAGCGACGGCTGTGTGACCGTCGTGGTATCGGCCGTTGCGCCGGCAGTGCGGCGGCGGGTTTTGGTCGCTGACGGCTCGGGTGGCGCCTGCGTTGGAGCCGCGACCGCCCGCGGCGTCACTTTGGCCGGCGGCGGAGTCGCCGCTGCACCGGGAGTTGCGGCTGCGCGACCGCAGCCGGCGCGGTTGGCAGCGCGTCGCCCGTCGACTGCGCGGCGGTGACTGACCCCTTCCGGGTTGTGGACCGCCCCGTCTCGGTGGGGTGGCCGCGGCGCTGGGTGCGGGTGCGCTGGTCCCTCTGCGCGGCTTGGGTGGGGTGGCAGACGTTGGCGGGCTGGCCACTTTGCCGGCGGCTGGCGCGGTGTGCTGGCGCGTTTGCCGGGTTTGGATGGGGCCGCCGGCGCCGGCGGGCCGGCCGTCTCAGTAACGGGCGACGACCTGGTCGCAGCGTCGGGTGGGGTTTTGCCTTGACCGCCAGCGGGCGGCGCGGAGTTGCCGCCGTGGGGGCCGCGGCACGTTGGGGCGTCGCCCGTGTGGCCGCCGGCCCGGTCGTAACAACGTCAGCAGTCACTGTTTTGGCGCTTGTGTCCGGCGTGGCCTTAGCCGTTGCACCCGACGTGGCCTTAGCCGTTACACCCGACGTGGCCTTGGCCTTCGTACCCGACGTGGCCTTGGCCTTCGTATTCGGCGCGGATTTGGCCTTGGCGCCCGGCGCAGGGGTGGGAATAGTCGCCTGAGTTGCGGTTGCGGATTCCGCGCGCGCGCGGCGGCAGGGCCGCTGGCTTACGCCGGCGATGGTGACGGCGTGGGGGCGGTGCAGTTTCCTCGCCCAGCGGCGCCGTCCAGGTCACCATGGTGCGCAGCATGCCGGAGCCAATCTGCACGAGCGCTTTGCCCTGCGTGGCGCGGTTGGCCAACGGGGCGTCAGCCACGCGCACGGTTTGGGCGTCACCCGACGATGCCAGTACGGCGGCCCACGTCCGTTCGTTCACGCTGGCGGCCAGCGCCAGCAAACCGGTGCGTGCGTTCAGGCTGTGGGCCTGCACCCCACCTCCGGCCCGGCCCTGGACCGGGAAGTCGCTCAGCGCTGAACGTTTGACAAAACCATTCTGCGTAATCGTCAGCAACTCGGCGCCGACCTCGGTCGGCATCGCCGCGATGACCTGGTCTTTGGCGCCCAGGCGTATGGCATTGACGCCACCCGCCGGCAGACCCATGGCGCGTACTTCGTCCTGTTTGAAACGGATCGCCTGGCCGCGCCGGGTCAGCAGCACCGTGTCCTGGGCCGGTCCGGCCAACCAGGCCCAGCCCAATTCATCTTTGTCGTCCACATTGAACACCACCGCCGGCTCGGTGTTGACCCCATCCACAAAATCGGTCAGGGTGACGCGTTTGGCCTTGCCGCCGCGGGTGACCATGACCAGGTGCAAGTCACCATCGCTGGGTGTTTCGCGCGNGAGAACGACCGCGGCCACGACGCGGTCGCGTCGCCAGCCCGCNNCCAGATCGGCCCAATGGCCGTTCGTTTCACTCAGTTGGTGGATGCCCACGCGAATCGCGCGGCCGTCACGCGTCAGCAGGGCCAGCCACTGGCGCGTATTCGCGCGCAGGAGGCCGACATCGGCCGCGGGTGCGATGCCCCTCAGCGAAGCCGTGGTGATGGTATCCAGCCGGCGGCGCGCATGACCCTTCGCTGCNNTCACCGTCACCCAGACATCCTGATCGGGCAGCAGATCGTGGGCGGTCAGCGAACCGCCCTGACGATCGACAATGAGCGTGCGGCGTGCGTCACCGTACGTGGCCTGGAGCGTCCGTAGCTCCTGCTGAATGAGCAGCATCTTCTGCGGCGAAGCCAACAGCGCTTCCAGGTCGGCAATCAGCCGCAGCAGGTCGCGGTGTTCTTCCTCCAGCTTTTTGCGTTCGAGCTGGGCCAGGCGCTTGAGCGGCATGTCGAGAATCGCCTGCGCCTGGATTTCGGTCAGGTCAAAACGTTTCTCCAGGTTCTGGCGCGCCGTCTCGACCGTGCGCGAGCGGCGGATGATCGCGATCACTTCGTCAAGATTCTTGAGGGCAATCAGCAGCCNCTCGACGATGTGCGCCCGGCANNGCCGGGCTAGATCGAACTCACTGCGTCGGCGGACGATCTCACGCCGGTGCTCGATGTAGTACAGCAGCAGCTTCTTGAGTGACAACAGGCGCGGCTCACCATCGACCAGGGCCAGTAGTGAAACCCCAAAGGTCTGCTGCATGGGCGTCAGCCGGAACAGGTCGTCGAGCACGGCACGCGGGTCAGCGGTACGCGCCAGCTCGACCACCACGCGCATACCGGTACGGTCGGACTCGTCACGCAGGTCGCTGATGCCCTCGAGGCGCCCTTCACGCACCAGCTCAGCAATACGCTCCAGCAGGCGGGTCTTATTCGTCTGGTAGGGCAGTTCGGTCACAACGATACGGCTGCGGCCGCGCGACATCTCCTCCATGTGCGCCTTGGCCTGCACCAGATAACGGCCGCGGCCGACCGCGTAACTCTGGGCAATCAGGTCGTCCTCTTCGCCGGCCCCGCCGCGGCCGTAACGAAACACGAGGCCGCCGGTAGGAAAATCAGGGCCCTTGATGAACTGCAGCAAATCGCTGATCGTCACGTCGTCGGTGCGGTGGTAGTGGTCGATCAGATAACAGAGCGCGTCACACACCTCGCCCAGGTTGTGCGGTGGGATGTTGGTGGCCATACCCACCGCGATGCCGCTGGCGCCGTTGACCAGGAGGTTGGGCAGGAGGGCGGGCAGAATCGCCGGTTCACGCAGCGATTCGTCGAAGTTGGGGCCGAACTCGACCGTGTCCTTGTGGATGTCATCGAGCATGGTGCGGGCAATCGGCGCCAGGCGCGCTTCGGTGTAGCGCATGGCTGCCGGATTGTCACCGTCGATCGATCCAAAGTTCCCTTGACCATCGACCAGGGNGTAACGCAGAGAAAAGTCCTGCGCCATGCGGACCATGGCCTCATACACGGCCGCGCNGCCGTGCGGGTGATACTTGCCCAGAACTTCACCGACGATACGGGCGCTCTTGCGGTAGGGCTTGTCGTGCGTAAGCCCCAGGTCGTGCATGGCGTAGAGGATGCGGCGATGTACCGGCTTGAGGCCGTCGCGCACATCGGGCAGCGCCCGCGCCACGATTACGCTCATCGCGTAGTCCAGGTACGCGACCTGCATCTCACGGTCGATATCGACCGTCTTGACGTGTCCGATCGTCATAGGTATCTCTCCGCTTCAAGCTTCTCAGCCGTTCAGAAACCGGGTTTTTCTCGCGGGCATGGCCTTCGTCTGTGCAACGGCCTTTCATCGCGCCATGACCCTGGTCTGCGAGACAAAAACCCGGTTTCTCTAGACACTGCTCAGCCAGCCGTTCAGAAACCGGGTTTTTCTCGTGGACAAAAACCGGGTTTCTCTGGACACTGGGGTGAAAGGCATGTCGCTCAGGGTTCGTAAAGCAACAACTTCCCGCTTTCATCTGGCTCTTTCCAGCGTGTTTACGGTCAGACACGGGAACTCATACTTCTGCGAACCGTCAGATGTTTGTATCCTCGGGCGACGGAACGACGTCGCGGCCGCGTGGTTTCCCTGATCGGGGCCGACGATACCGTCGGCTTCCATCATCTCGATCAGGCGTGCAGCCCGGGTGTAGCCGACACGCAGCCGCCGCTGCAAGAGCGACACCGAGGCGCGGTTGACTTCGCGTACGATGCTAACCGCTTCATCGTACAGGGCATCACGGTCGGGCGTGGCCGCGCCGGCCTGCGCGCCGAACATCTCCTCGAACATCGGCGGCTGGATCATGCTACCGGGCGGTGGCATGGTCGACGGGGCACGGCATCTTCGCGGNNTCGGGGATGTTACGGTCGCCGACGCGCCGCTTAGCCCGCGCGGAAAACTGCCACCGGTGCGTGGACCGGGGTGGTGTACTGGCCAGTGCCGCAACGGTCGGCCCATCACCAGGCAGCGGTTCCTCGTCCGCCCTCGGGCCGGCAGTCGGCAGTTGGGCGGCCTGCGCCCGCTGCCAGTGCTCCACCAGGTGGTGCAGCGGTCCGACACAAAACAGCCCTGCAGGCGCGCCAGGTTGGGCGACGTCGGTTCCATGAAGAGCATGTCACCCCGCCCCAGCAGGCGCTCGGCCCCGGGGTTATCCAAGATTACGCGCGAGTCAATCTGGCTGGTGACGGCAAAGGCGATCCGGGCGGGAAAATTGGCCTTGATCAGGCCGGTCACCACGTCGACGCTGGGTCGCTGCGTGGCCAGAATCAGGTGGATGCCGGTGGCGCGNNCCATCTGTGCCAGGCGGCAGATGTAGCGTTCCACCTCGTCCGGCGCAGCCATCATCAGGTCGGCCAGTTCGTCGATGATAATGATGATGAACGGCAGTATCGTCTCGTGGCGGGCCGTCATCTTCTCGTTGTAGCTGTCGATGTTGCGCGCCCNCGTGTGGCTGAACAGTTTGTAGCGCCGGTCCATCTCGCGNNTGGCCCAGGCCAACACCGGCACCACACGATCGACCTCGGTCACCACAGGTGCAATCAGGTGCGGGATGCCATTGTAGGTGGTCAGCTCGACCATCTTGGGGTCGACCATCAGAAAGCGCAAGGTGTCCGGCGTGTGGCTAAAGAGCAGGCTGGCAATCAACGAGTTGACGCAGACCGATTTGCCGGAGCCGGTTGCGCCGGCAATGAGCAGGTGCGGCATCCGCACCATGTCGGCCACGGCCGGCTGGCCAGACACGTCCTGGCCCAGCGGCAGCTTGAGCGGCGACTTCATCGACCGGTAGGCCTCGGATTCCATCACACTGCGCAGCGACACGAGGGTCGTCTGCGAGTTGGGCACCTCCAGGCCAACGATCGAACGCCCAGGGACCGGGGCCTCGATACGAATCGGCGCGGCCTCCAGCGCCAGGGCCAGGTCATTGGACAGCGCCTGGATGCGCGCGACCTTGATCTTGACGTCCTTCTCCATATAACGCTCGACNNACTGCCCGCCAGCAGATCGAGCATCTGCGCTTCGGCTGTTCCGGCGTGGGGTAATCGTTGCCGGCACGCGAGAGGCGGGTACGGGCATCGGTCTCGAGCGGGCGCGTTCGTTGCGCGTCAGGCTACGCAGGCGCTGCGCGGCTTCCTGGCGCACCTCAACGTCGCTGCGGCGGTAGCGCTTCTTCACAAAATCGGGGCGCAGGCCAAACTGCGTCACGGCCGGCCCACGGTTGACCTCGACGACCGTCACCGGCACGCCGAACGAGCGCAGCGTATCCTCGATCAGGCGCACGGCGGGCCAGGTCANTCGAGCCAGTTCCTGTTCGGGGCCTTCGTCGAGAATATCGTCGACCAAGGGCAGTCGCCAGGCCGATGGCCCGCCGGCCACGCGGAAAGGTCGGACTGACCGGCATTCCCGGTCGGGCCACGGGTGCGGCAGTCGTGGCGGCGGGCGACCCGGTGGCGCTGCGCGGTGGCCTGCTCGTACCAGGTGGCGCCGCCCTGTGCAGCACTGCCCACGACACGCGGATCGAGCAGATCTGCCGCGTCCGCATCAGCGGCGCCGCCACCGCCACCCAGNGCGTGGGAATGCGGCGATCAGCCACTGGCGTGAGCGTTGCAGCAGCGAAGGCGGCGCCGGTGCGGCGGGCGTGAGTTCGATCAGCAGCGGCGGTTGTTCGACTGGCTCCGCCTGGCCCCGCCACCGCCCACAGGCCGCGCAGGGTGGCGGGCCCCACGATCAGGGCCAGGCCGCCGAGGGTGACGANNGCAGCAGTACGATTGCGGTGCCCAGGCCACCCACCTGCCCCACCAAAAACTGGCTGATTATGTAGCCGAGGCGTCCCCCACCGCGGCCCTGATTGGCCAGGGTCGCCGGGTCGGCTGAATTGCTGGCGAGGTGTGCGAGCACGGTACTGACCAGAAACAGGACGATCAGGCCAACGATGCGGTAGCCGGCCGGTGCACGATGACTGGCCACCCGTCGCAGGACCAACCACGCCCCGACAGCCCCAAAGAGGACCGGCAACAGCCACACCATGATGCCCACACCGCGGCTGAGGCCCTGGATCCAGCCTTCGGTCAGGCTGCCACGGGGTGAAATCAGGCTGAAGAACGTCAGCACCGACATGACGATCAGGATCACGCCAATCGTGTCGTCGCGCACGATGAATTCCAGGAAGTGATCGAGAAAACCGCCGATGTCGAGGCTGGTACCGGCCGCGGGCGGGGTGTGCGTTTGCTGCCCGCGCTCGAACTCGCGCGGCCACTGGTCTTGCTGGTCGCCGGCCGGTCCTGCGGGGTTCTTTTTACTGCGGCTGCCTGCCGTTTTTTGCTCGTTTGTTTGGCCATACTGGTAATCCGGGCACGCAACGGGTATCCCAGGTGCGTCAGCCCACGCCCGTCCACCAGGGCGAGCGTGCGGCGCACCACGCCAACGGCGCAGGTACAGACCAAATGTTCGTTGCCTGCGTTTCATTGTATCACATTTTGCGTGAATTGGGAAAACCGATCAGACTTCCACCACGTAGGGCAGGATCATCGGCCGGCGTCGCGTCTGCTGGTACAGCACGTCCGCCAGGGCTTCTTTGACGCGGGCCGCGACCAGGCCGTGCGGCACATTGTTGGCCACCGCCTCACGCACCCGGCTGTGGGCCAGCGCCAGGAGCCTCACTCTCTTCGACCGCCACGNAAACCGCGTCAGAATCTCTGGCTCGACGATCATCCGGCCGGTCGTATCCAGCGCCAGGATGACCACCACAAAGCCGTCATTGGCCAGGTGGTGCCGGTCACGCATCACGACATCGCTGACCTCGCCGATCTGTAAGCCGTCGACCAGTACGTGTCCCTCGGTCACGCGCTCCCCAACCGTGAGGCTGTCGGCCGTCAATTCCAGCACCTGGCCACTTTCGATGATGCGGATATTGTCTTCAGGGACGCCCATGTCGGCCGCCAGGCGGGCGTGCAGCACCAGGTGGCGGTATTCGCCGTGGACCGGCACGAAGAACTTGGGCCGGGTGAGGCTGAGCATCAGGCGGTAGTCCTCGCGGCTGCCGTGCCCAGAGACGTGCACATCGCGCAGGTTCTGNNAATAGTAGACATTGGCGCCCAGGCGGAACAGATTATCGACCGTCCGGTTGACCAGGACCTCGTTGCCCGGAATGGGCGTCGCCGAGATGATCACCGTGTCGCCGCGTCGAATCTCCAGGCTGCGGTGCTCATGCATGGCCATTCGCACCAGGGCCGAAGTCGGTTCACCCTGGCTGCCGGTGCAGATGACCACCACCTGCCGTGCCGGGAGCGAGTTCATCTGCTCGATCGTCAGCCACTCCTCGGGNNGCGTGCCGATGTAGCCGAGTTGGGACGCCATCTTGACGTTGCTCAGCATACTGCGGCCCACGAACCCCACCCGCCGGTCGAAGCGGCGAGCGGTCTCGATGACCTGTTGGACGCGTGAAATGTTGGAGGCAAAAGTGGCGACGATGACGCGGCCGGGCGCCTCACCCACGATACGGTCGAACACCAGGCCGATCCNGCGTTCCGAAGGGGTGAACCCCTCGGACTCGGCATTCGTCGAATCGCCCATCAGCAGCAAAACGCCGCGGTTGCCCAACTCGGTCAGTTTGGCAAAATCGGTCAGCTTATGGTCGATCGGGTGCGAGTCGAACTTGTAGTCGCTGGTCAGCACGACTGTCCCCACGCTGGTGGTCACCGCGACCCCAACGGAGTCGGGGATGCTGTGGCACACGTGAAAGAACTCGACGGTGAACGGGCCGAGGGTCAGCACGTCGGAGGCGGCGACGGTGCGCAGGTCGGCGTTGGTGAGGCGGTGCTCCTTGAGCTTGACCTCCACCAGGCCGCGNNTCAGGGGCGTGGCAAACACTGGTACCGGCAGTTCGGGCAGAATGTACGGCAGGGCGCCGATGTGGTCTTCGTGTCCGTGGGTCAGGACGATACCACGCACCCACGCACGGCGCTCGATCAGGTATTCGATATCGGGAATGACGATATCGATACCCAACATGTCACTTTCCGGGAACATCAAGCCGGCGTCAAGCACCAGAATGTTGGCGGCGTATTCGAGTATCAGCATGTTTTTGCCAATCTCCCNCACACCACCCAGGGGAATAATGCGCATCATATCGGACACGTGTCAGATCCTCCATCTTACCGGACGCATACGGGCGGTTCCACCGCCAGCGAATACGTCTCTATCTGATCAACTTTCAAAAGAGGGACAACTGCTGCGGTTCGTCGCTGTCCGCGGCGGCCACCGCAGCTGGCGGTTGAGATGGCGCGGCGGCCACCGCAGCTGGCGGTTGAGATGGCGCGGCGGCCACCGCGGTTGATGGGTGAAATGGCGCGGCGGCCACCGCGGTCGATGGTTGAAATGGCGTCTGCTCAGCACTTATGTCGATCTGTGGCGGCGCTTGGGCAGNCCGCGGGTCATTCAGGGCCGCGCGGAGCAGGTCGGGAATGCGCTGAACGTCAGCCACGAAGGCTGTTTTCCACTCTGGGCGGCGCAGGGCGGCTGCGGNGTGCAGCATCGGGTAGATGATCACATCACCCATACGTTGTGGCTGCCCATGAATGCGTGATCGACGAATNNGTGGCAGAAAATGGGCCATCGAAAAGCGGCCGAGGGTAACGATGATCTTGGGCCGGATGAGGGCAATTTGCAGGTCGAGGTAAACCTGCGTGCAGGTTTCGATCTCATCGGGCTGTGGGTCACGGTTACCCGGCGGTCGGCACTTCACCACGTTGGTGATGAACACGTCCTGCCGGTGGATACCCACCTGGGCCAGCGTTTCGGCCATGAATCGGCCGGAAGCACCCACGAACGGGCGGCCCTGCTGGTCCTCCTGGTTGCCCGGACCTTCACCGATCAGCATGATCTGCGCGTTCTCAGGCCCTTCGCCCGGCACGGCGTGCGTACGGCCGGTGCACAGGTCGCACAGGGTACAGACCCGAATTCGTTCTGCAACTTCACTGAGTTCGCTCATGCCTCATACTCTCTGGAGTGCGCAGATCCGCTTGCGCTCTGGAGCGCGCAAGCCCGCTTGCGCTTTGAGCCGTCACATCAGGTTCACCGCTCTCGAAGCGGCAGCATGGCTGCCGCACTCCAGAACAGGTTATCGGTCAAGGTACCCGCCACTTTGCAGCCAGTCGAACGTTTCACGCACGACCTGGCGCAGCGGCGTCTGCGGCAGGCCGAGCACTGTACGTGCCTTACTGGCGTCGAAATAGAACGTCTCGGTGCTCAGCCGGATGAGCGCATCGGTCACGGGCAGCGGCCAGGGTGAGAGTCGGCCGGCAACCCCCACCGCGGGCTGCCGCGCGATGACGGTGCGTGGCAGCATGACCCGCGGCGTCGGTGCGCCGATCGTTTCACCCACGAGGCGGGCAAACTCGGCCGTCGTCAGGTTTTCACACCCCAGCAGGTAGCGTTCGCCCACCCGCCCACGTTCGGCGGCCAGGAGGTGCCCGGCCGCCACGTCGGCGGCGCCGATGGCGTTGAGGCCGCCGGGCAGCAGTACGGGGACGCGCCGTTTGTACAGGGCCAGGATCAGCGTCACCGAACCCAGGTTCACATCGCGCGGCCCCAGCACCACGGTGGGGTTGACGATGACGGCGGGGAGTCCTCTGGCTACTTCTGCCTGCACCACCTGTTCGGCCAGATGTTTGCTATGGCCATAGGGGAACCGCGCCGGCGGCACGTTCCAGTTGTGGGTCTCATCCAGCACCTGGCCGTTGTCGGGAATGCCCAACGCCGCCGCCGAGGAGGTGTGCACCACCCGTTCTACTCCGGCTTGACGGGCGGCTGCCATCACGTTGCGTGTGCCATCGACGTTGACGCGGTACATGTGACGCTGATCGGTACGCCAGTAGTCGGCCACGCCGGCCGCGTGAAAAACTACCTGACAGCCGTGCAGCGCGGGGTGAGCGACGGGGTCGAGCACGTCGCCCAGCGCCGATTCATAGTGCAGTCCGGCCAGGGCCGTGAGGCGCGATTGGGGGCGATGCAGAACCCGCACCGCCCAGCCCGCCTGATTGAGCGCGGCGACAACATTGGCGCCTACGAAACCGGTTGCCCCGGTGACGAGTGCACGCATCACCGGCTAGATCAACCCAAACTGTTTACCCACGCGGGCAAAGATATCGACAACCCGGTCGGNCTGCTCGTCGGTGTGGGTTGCCATGTAGCTGGTGCGTAGCAGGGCCTGGTTGGGAGGGACCGCAGGCGGCAGCACGGGGTTGACGAAGAGGCCGGCCTTGAACAGGGCATTCCACACAAAAATCGTCTTCATGTCATCGCCGATGATCACGGGCACGACGGCGGTTTCACTCTGGCCGGTGTCGAAGCCCAGGGCCTGCAGGCCCGTGCGCACGCGTTGGGCGTTGGCCAGCACGCGGTCGGCCCGTTCCGGCTCCTCGCGCATGATCCGTAGAGCGGCCAGGGCGGCCGCGGTATTCGATGGCGGCATCGACGCGCTGAAGATCAACGAACGCGCNNTGTGTTTGATGTAGTGCATCACTTCCTCGTCGCCAGCGATGAAACCACCCAGCGAGGCAAACGCCTTACTGAAGGTGCACATGATCAGGTCGACATCACTGGTGACGCCGAAGTGGGCCGCCGTGCCGCGCCCGCCGGCCAGGACGCCGATCGAATGCGCATCATCGACCATCAGCCGTGCGCCGTAGGCCTGGCAGATCGGGATGTACTCAGGCAGCGGGGCAATGTCACCGCCCATGCTGAAAACACCGTCGACCACGACCAGCTTACCCTTGTCGGCTGGCAGGCGGGCCAGCACCCGCTCCAGATCGTGCGCGTTGTTGTGATGGAACCGTTTCATCTCACCGAGCGCCAGCCGGCAGCCATCGACGATGCTGGCATGGTCATCACGGTCGATCACGACGTAATCGTCGCGGCCGACGAGGGCTGAGATGGTGCCCAAGTTGACCTGAAAGCCGGTGCTGAAGACCAGCGCGGCCTCCTTGCCGACGTACTCAGCCAGCTCGTGCTCCAGCTGTTCGTGCATTTCCAGGGTGCCGTTGAGGAAACGCGAACCGGTGCAGCTCGTGCCATAGCGGCGCACCGCCTCGATAGCGGCCTGCTTGACCCGTTCATCGGTCGTGAGTCCCATGTAGTTGTTCGAGCCGGCCATAATGAGCCGCTGCCCATGGTATTCGACTTCTGTGCCTTCGTTTTCGGCCAGTGGCAGAAAATAGGGATAGTACCCCTGCTTCATCGCCACACGCGCTTCCATGAACGCGCCCTTGCACTTGGCCAGGATATCTTTGGCGGCTGGTGGCCGTGCAGGCTGGCCGTTGCCCGCTGTGCCCTCGATGCCCGTTGCCGTACCTGTCACACCTTGATGGCTGTCGTATGGTTCAGACGCTACCGGAGAAGCCGGCATGATTTGCCCTCCCTTGACCAGATCAGAATAAGAACTCCCGGCATGGTTCGTTTCACGTGCACCATGCCAGACCGCGGATGGTCTGATTATACCATGATACAATGGCAATCACCAGCGGCGGGCGACCTATGGTATAATACGCCCAACAACGGGCCGGAGTCATGCACGACAACGGCCGCATGAGGTTCAGGCATGTACATCAGCCGTCGACGGCGCAAACGACGATCCATCCTACCGTTCATCATCATCGGCCTACTGCTCATTGGTGCAGCCTATGTCATCAACCAGAGCGCCAATTTGATCGAGCTGCGTAACCCGTTGGTGCCGCCCGAGCCGACACCGACCCCGGCGCGCAGCGCGTTGTCCTACCTGGCTGAGGCCGAGTCCCTGTATGCCAATGGCCAGATTCCAGAGGCGATCGGCGCGTACGCCGGGGTTGCTGCCCTGGAACCTGATAACGACGAGGCGCTGCGTTGGCAGGCGCGGCTGCATGCCCTCTTGGGTCATACGGCAGCCGCCGTCACCCTGGCCCAAAAGGCGGTCGATATCGACCCCACCGAGCCGCGCAACCTGGCCGTGCTGGCCATGGCCCTGGACTGGAACAAGCAGTACGACGATGCCCTGAAGACGGCGCTCAATGCCCTCGACCTCGATGCCACGCTGCCGGAAGCCCATGCGTACCTGGCCGAAATCTATATGGACAAAGGCATCTGGGCGCTGGCGCTGGAAGAGGCGCAGACCGCGGTCAAGCTGGATGAAAACAGTGTCGAGGCCTGGCGCACGCTGGGTTACGTCCTGGACCAACAGGGACGGCGTGACGAAGCGCTGCAGGCCTATGACCGGGCGATCGCCCTGCACCCCAAGCTGGGCTATCTGTATATCGGCAAGGGGTACGTCTACCTGGCGGGGGCGATTACGAGAAGGCGCTGGCCGAGTTCCAGCGGGCAGTCAACGTCAACCCCAACAGCGCCGACGGCTACGACGCCCTGGGCTGGGGTCACATGCTGGCCGGCGCGTCCGACCGGGCAGTTCTGACCCTCGAAAAGGCCATTGCGATCGACCCGGAGTATAAACCGGCCTACGGGCACCTGGCCGTAGCCTATTACGCCCGCCGCAACTACGAAAAGGCCGTTGAACTGTTCGAGCGGGCCATTGCCATGAATTACGCCACCCCGGAGTATTATTACGAACTGGGCCTCCTACATCTACAAGGAACCGGAAGACTGCGCGCGGTGCCGTGGCTACGTAAGGCGCTCGAGCCAACCCAGACAACCCACAGGCCCGCCAGGGTCTCGATTACTGCGCAAAGAGGAAGTGACCACCATGCGGTACATGTACTACCTGCTCATCTTCGTGCCTGTAGCCATCGCCGGCGAACTGCTGCACTGGGACCCGCTCATTGTTTTTGCCACCTCAGCCCTGGCCGTCATCCCCCTGGCTGGTCTGCTCGGCGAGGGTACCGAACAGTTGGTTGTGCACACCGGCCCACGCGGGGGTCTACTCAACGCCACCTTGGGCAACGCCGCNGGGCTCATCATCGGTATCTTTGCCCTGCGTGCCGGCCTGTTCGACCTGGTCAGGGCCTCCATCACCGGTTCGATCATCGGTAACCTGCTGCTCATCCTGGGCNNCAGCCTCCTGGTGGGCGGTCTGCGGCATGGACGGCAGCGTTTCGACCGCCGCCTGGCCGGGGTCAACTCCACCCAGTTGATGCTGGCCACCAGCGCACTCATCATCCCGTCGCTCTTCGCCATCNNAGCGCGGACTCCCACCACCCCTNNTTCGATCGATGCACTGAGCATGGGCGTGGCAGTCGTGATGATCCTCATCTACATCCTCGGCGTAGTCTTCGCTTTCCGACAGGGGAGCAGTACGCCGGCGCCCACAGTGTTCAGTCAAACCACGCCCTGGTCAGTGCGCCGGGCGCTGCTGGTGCTGCTGATCGCCACGGTCGGCATTGCCGGGTTGAGCGAAATTTTGGTGGGCGCCGTCGAGCCAACCATCAAGGCCCTGGGGATCTCCGAGTTTTTCCTGGGAATCATCATTATTCCCCTGGTTGGCAACATCGCCGAACACCTGGTCGCTGTGCAGGTCGCCGCCAAAAACCAGATGGACCTGAGCCTTGGGGTGTCCGTGGGGTCCAGCCTGCAGATCGCCCTGTTCGTGGCCCCCGCCCTCGTCTTCATCAGCCTGCTCTTTGGGCCAGAGTTGACGCTGGTGTTCAACCCCTTCGAGGTGATTGCGCTCTTTGCCACCAGCGTCATCGCCGCGCTCGTTTCAGTCGACGGCGAGTCGAACTGGCTGGAGGGCACAACTGCTGGCGCTGTNGCGATCGTGGCGCTGGCCTTCTTTTTCTTACGCTGATCCGTTACAGCAGCTGGTCGGTTCTGGCCGCGGCGACGAAATCGTTGCGGTGTAGCCCACGGATCTCATGGGTCCACCAGGTGACCGTCGTGCGCCCCCACTCCGTCAGCAGAGCGGGGTGATGGCCCTCCTGTTCGGCCAGCGCGCCCACCCGGTTGGTGAACACGAGGGCGGTCACAAAGTCGGGAAAAGTAAACACCCGCACCAGACGGCGCACACCGTCGACTTCGGTGATCTGCCAGTCTGGGATCTGCGGCATGTATTCAGCAATCTCAGCCGCGGTGGCCTGCGGGGTGTCACGCCGGCAGGCGACGCACCGTAGCGATGTCAATGCACTCATCACACGTTCCTCACAATCATGAGCGGTTCAGAACCGCATAGCGGATAGCCTCGAGTGCGGCGCGGTCGGCGGCGCTCAGGGTGCGCACGGGTCGGCCGGTGGCCTGCGCAATCAGAAAGATGCGTGCGGCCTCCTCGGTCAGGCCGGTGCGCAGGTACGCTTCAGCCACCGTACGACCAACGGCCAGCATACCATGGTTTTGCAGCAGCAGCACACTGGCCGAGGCCAGCGCCTCGGCCACGGCCGCGCAGCGTTTGGCTGCCAGGTGGCAGGTAGGGCAACAGGGGCGCTTCATCGCCCACGTAAACGCAGAAGTCGGGCGTCAGGGCCGGCAGGGCCAGTCCCACAAGGCCACAGGCGATTGCGTGTGGTGGATGGCTGTGGATGACCGCGCGGGTGTCAGGGTTGACTCCGTAGGCTGCGAGGTGCATCGGCAACTCGGACGATGGTCGGCCATCGGTCAGCGCTCGCGCCGTCGCCAGTTCGACGGGTACAAAGTCAGCGACCGTCAGCAGTCCCAACGCGGCGCCGCGTGCGGTCATATACACCACGTCATCCGCGTGCGCTGAGATTGCCCCGCGACCCAGCACCCAGCCCTGCGTCACCAGACTGCGACCACAATCAATCAGCGCGTCGATCGTCGAATTGACGTCCACCATCGCCCCTTACCCGTCACCACGTACTGACCGGGCCGGCGTACATCGCCCGGTGTGTGTGTCATGACGGCCTGCCTGTCCCTGACCCGGTCAAAACCACGCCTTCCAGTCCGCGCCCAAGGCGCCGCGCTCGCGACCGGCCTGGCTCTGCGCGCAGGTGCACGTGCGGTCGGCGGCTAACGCCGCCAACGCCGTCGGCAATGCCTCCAGAACCTGTTGCAGGCCGACGCGCCAATCGCCTCGGTCGCGCGCCTTCACCCACCGGGCGCTCACCGGTCGGTTCGATCACGGTGGTCAGGCCGGTGCAGCAGAGCCAGTTCCCTGGCCAGGATCACCTCGGGCACCAGGTTGCAGCCGAGCACATCGACGCCCCAGGCGCGGAACATACGCGCTTCGGCGCGGGTCGCCGCGGGCCGTCGAAGCCCAGGTAGGTGCCGAGCGGGGCCGCCTGGGGCAGGTACTGGCCAAAGACGGCGCGGCACTGCGGGCAAAAGGCCGGCGACTGGGGTAAATAGCCGAGACCGCGCCGCTCGAAATAGGTCGTCGGTTGGCGGCGCGTCCAGTCGATGAAATCGTCCGGGATCACGAGGCTGCCCGCCGTCAGCAGCGGGTTGATGCCGACGACCGCATCCCAGCCCACAACCCGTGTCACACCCAGATCCTGGCGGCCCACAGCGTGGCGCGGGTCGGTACGGTCGGGCAGGCCCGAGTAGGGCACCAGGAGGGTGGCATCACGGCGGGCGAAGGGCGCGGGCCGTACGGGGTCTCAACACCGAACTCCTCGCCGACAGGACCCAACACATCGAGGGCGCGGCGGGAGGGTGACACCAACCAACAGGAGAATACGTTCCATGCCCATACGTTTCTAGAGCCCTGGGCTTCAAGTTCAGCCCGATCGATCACCTCGATCCGGTGGCGTTCGATACGAATCGCGCCGTCCAGGGCCAGGCTGCGCAGGGAGCGTCCGACCATCTCGCGCACGGTACCGAGGCGTGACGCAATCTCCTGCTGCGTCAGCAGATGATTGCGGTGAACCGAATCGGTCTCGGCGCTGCGCTGTGCCTCCTCGAGCAGCAGCTTGGCCAGTCGGGCCTTGACCGAGCGCAGCCCCAGGTCCTCGATCACGCTGATCAAAAGCGCGCGGTGGGCCAGGTGTTCGATCATGGCCCAGGTCAGGGTCGAATGCTTCGACGCCAGCCGGATGACGTCCTCACGNNCCAGGCGCAGGACGACCGTCTGACTGATCGCTACCGCATTCGTAGGGTTGGGGCCGCCGTCCAAGACGGAGATCTCATTGAAGGAGACGCCCGGCCCTGCGGCCTGCAGTGTGTGCTCGCGTCCCTCGGTGGAGAGTTTGAAGATTTTGACGTGGCCCGATTCGACCACAAACAGGCCCGCGCAGGTGTCCCCCTCGAAGAAGATCATCTCACCCGGCTCATAGGTGCTACACCACGCGCAGCAGGCCACTTCCTCCAATATCCAACTATCGAGCGCGTCGAAATAGGGCACAGAACGCAGCACTCGCTCGCGCGCCTGCAGCACCTCGTCACTGACCCCAGCACGCATGGCCACCCTCGGCATGCAGTAGTCCAAATCGTCTCTCCGCCCCGGTTCAGGTCACTGCAACTGCACAAATCATACAACCGCCCGGCATGTGTGTCAAGTCACATGTGCGTCAAGTCGCCAGGCATTGGGCGGCGTCGCGATGACAACCGTGGCGCGCACCACGCCTGGCGCCACGTGGGAGCTGGTCGGCAGGCGTATTTGTGGTTCGGTCATGGCTGCCCATGCCAGACGTGCCCAACGGCACAACGTCGATGCCACGCCACGCGACGTCACCGCAACCGGCGCCGGTGCGCCGGCCAGCCCTCCAGAAGCGCTGGCGCCCTCGACCGGGCGCGGCGCCGCTCGATTGCCGCCCCATCGCGGGGCCGCGCCGGCTTGACATAGAACATCTGTTCTGTTATAATACGGTCACTTCCACAACCCGGGCAATGACTGGTGTCGAACACAGCGCGTACGTCCTGCTTGCCGGCCCTGGAGCGTGATCAGCCGCATGGCGTTGTCAACACGTCGCAGGGGGTAAGGGTCTATGCGCCGAGAATTGGATATGCAGGCCGACCGCATCGAAGCGGTATTGGCCAGTCACAAAGTCACGGGACGGGTGGCGGGCGGCACGGTGACCACCCGCTACACCCGGTTNCGGCTCATTACTCCCCTGGGCACGNNCGTCGGGCGCGTCAGCGCGTTGGCGGAGGAGATCGCCCTGGCGCTCGGNCGCACACCACGCATCTTCCGCGAGGGTGANAAGATCCAGATCGAGGTCGCGCGCGCGCCAACTGCCCCGATCGATCTGGTGCCGCTGTGCGCGCCTCTCCAACATCCCCCGTCNACCGCCGTACTGGGTGTCGATGAAGAGCAGACGCCGCTCCTGCTGCGTCTGCCCTCGCCGGACGTGACGCACGTGCTGATTGCTGGCACCACCGGCAGCGGCAAAACCGCTCTGGCACGCGTGATCCTGGCTTCGTTGGCCATGCACAACCGGCAGGGCGCGTTGCAGCTGGTGTTGATCGACCCCAAGGGGCGTGGCTTCGGCCCGCTGGAGGGCCTGCCGCACCTGCTGCAGCCGCTCGTGGCGGCCATCGACGGATTCCCCATGTGNTTGGCCAACATCGTAGGCGAGATGGAACGTCGTGGCGCGCTCGCACGCCAGCTGCGCCGTCCCGTCGACATGCCGCGCATCGTGGTGGCGGTAGATGAACTGGCCGACCTGGTGCAGACCGGCGGCCGCGCCGTCGAGCAGGCGCTCACCCGCCTGGCCCAGCGCGGACGCGAGGCCGGCATCCACCTCATCTGCTGCACGCAGAAGCCGACCAGCGCTGCGGTCGGNGGTATGCTGAAAGCCAATTTCCCGGTGCGCCTGGTGGGCAGCGTCACCAGTCCAGAGGAGGCGAAAATCGCCACCGGCCTGGCCGGCTCGGGGGCCGAAAAGCTGCGCGGCGGGCGATTTTCTACTGATCAGCAAGGGCTGAGCGTGCGTTTCCAGGCGGCGTGGGTGAATGAACCCACCCTGCGTCGCGTGGCCGATGCGCTGCGCGACGGCGGCCGACGGTCACGCCGTTGGGGCTGGAGGCCCGGCAGATCGCCGGGCCAGAAAGGAGGAACCTATGATAGGCCGGCTTCTCGCGCTGGCCCTCCTCGTGTTCGCGGGCGTTCTGGCCCTGGTCATCGGTCAGCGGATGAGCACGGAGGCGATGGCGATTGTGATCGGCATTGTGTTTGGCGTCGTGGCCAGCATTCCCACCAGCCTGCTCATCGCCAACCTGATGCGCCGCGTCGTCCGCCGCGGTGTCGCCCACGCGCCACGACGGCGAGACGGTGCACAGCCAGCAGCCGATGATTATCGTCAATCCCGCAGGGCCAGCGAATCAGCTCTACCCCGGTGAACACGCCTGGCCCGCGCATGGGCTGCACAGCCCGATCGACGTCACGCCGCTCATGCCCCTGCCGCGCCGTTTCCGCATCGTCGGCGCCGATGGCGTCGAGGACGAGTAGGTTTCCCCGTTACGGCGCGGCGGCCAGCAGGCTCTGCTGGCCGGCAGCCAGACCCGACCCGGGTTCAGAGCGGTAGCCCGCGGACTGCAGGCCCTGTTCGATCGCCCCCACAGTTGCCAGCACATCGCCCGCGTTGACCACCCCCATATGGCCGATACGGAAGTAGCGTGCTCGGATTTCGGGGTGCAGTCCGCCGGCCAGCATGACGCCAGCCGCGCCGGTCGCGGCCAGGAACGCGGCCCCATCGACGCCTTCCGGGTAATAGGCTGCGGTCAGGGTGTGGGCGGCGAGTTCGGGCGCGGTGGGGANCTGGGCGAGTCCCAACGCGTGCAGGCCAGCCTTGACCGCCGCGCTCATGCGCTGGTGACGCGCGACGCGCGGGTCGTGCCCCTCGGCCACGATGCGGCCCAGAGCCAGATCCAGCGCCAGAACCAGGTTGACGGCCGGTGTACCGAAATAGGCGGCACGCCGCGCCTGGTAGGCCTCCATGATCGGCAGCCAGTTGCCCCAGTCGGCGTAGTAACTTGCCACCGGCGTNNGCCGCTGATGGAACGCGGCGATGGCCCGCGGNNGCGCGACCAGCAGGGCCAGGCCAGGCGGGACCCCGATCGCCTTCTGCGATGCTGTGAGCGCGACGTCGACGCCCCAGTCGGTCATCCGCAGCGCCTCCCCGGCGACCGAACAAACCCCATCGACCACCGTCAGGACGCCGGCCGACTGCGCGAGCCGGGTCAACCCGGCCACGTCAAGCAAGACGCCGGTCGATGTGTCGACGTGGGTGATGGTCATCAGTTTGAACGGGCCGGTCTGCAGGGCCTGCGCGACCGCCTCCAAGGTCGGCGCATCGCCGACCGCGCGGCCCGCACATGGGTCACCTGGGCCAGAGCGCGCACAGATGGTCGCCATGCGGTCGCTGAAATAACCGCTGTTGACCACCAACACGGCATCGCCCGGCTCGATCAGGTTGGCCACCGCCAGTTCCATGGCCAGGGTGCCTGAGCCGGCCACGACCANGGGTTGGCCATCGGGTGCGCCAAATACTGCTGGCAGCAGGTCGAGCGCGTGCCCGAACACCTCGATGAAATCGGGAGCGACGTGACTGGGCGTCGGTTCGGCCATGGCAGCCAGCACATCCGGCTCGAACTCAATGGGGCCGGGAATCATCAACAGTTTGCGCCCCTTCTTCGACTGCATCATACGTTCCTTTCGCGTCTGGGTCTGAATTTTCGCCAGGCCAGCGGCGCGAGGGCCAGTGCGGCCCCGCCGGCCGCAACGGCCACATCACGTAGGGTAAAGGCCGGTCGGGCCAGGGCCAGGTAGCTGTTGTCGCGTGTGAAGTAGGTGCGCGCAACCCGCTGCACGTCGGCCAGGGTGACCGATTCGATCTCGGNCAAAAAGTCGGGTACCGATTCACCGGGTGCCAGGGTCAATGCCGGCCCGGTGAAGACCTCGGCCAGGCGGTCGTTACTGTCCATCGCCAGGGCGTTGCGGCCGCGCAGCGCCTGTTTGGCATAGGTCAAGGTTTCGGCCGGCGCGCCGGCCTTGATCTCCCNCAGCACCACGTCGATGTAGTCCAGGATATCCTGCACATGGCGTCCGTCCGAGTCGGTTTCGATGCTGAAGTAACCGACGTCGGTCATGGTGTTGTTGGAGGCGCCCAGCCAGTAGACCAGGCCGCGGCGCTCGCGCATCTCTTCGCGCAGCCGGTCGCCGGCAATCCAGCTGAGCACGGTAATCGCGGCCTGGTCGGGATGACCGGCGCCGACCGTACGCGNCCCGTACCAGAGGTAGGCCCGATCGATCCAGTCGGGCCAGCGCGTGTTGATCCGCANCGAAACGCCCGGGCGGCGCGCCGACACGGGCAGGGTTGGGGGTACGGGTCCGGGCTGAAACTCGCCAAACCAGCGCCGGGCCGCGGCCAGGGCATGTTCCGTCGTCACATCACCCACGATCAACAGCACCATGTTGTTGGGCACGTAGAAGCGGTGGTAGAACTCCCACAAATCTTCACGGGTGATGTGCTGCAGCGCCTGCTCGTGCCCGATGATCTCGCGTTCCAGCGCGGCGCCCGGAAAGAGCTGGCGCATCAGGCTCTTGTACATGTCGTAATCGATGCGCAGCCGGTCCGCCAGGTCCTCCAGAATGCTCAGGAAGGCGCCCAGACGTCCCCCNNGCTCGCGGAAGATCACACCGCGTTCCTTTTCGACCTGGTCTGCGGACAGCGTAGAGCGAAAGACAATCTCGGCCAGCCAGTCGAGGGCCACATCGAGGTGATCGGCCAGCACTTCAGCCTCGTACACCGTGCCCTCATGGCCGGTCCAGCCGTTGAAGCTGCCGCCGACCCGCTCGATCACGTGGCGGATGTCCTGTTCGGACCAGCNGCGGGTACCGTCGAAGATCAAATGCTCAAGAAAATGGGCAATACCGTTCTGCCCATCCACCTCATAACGTGCACCCACCCGCACCAGCAGGCGCATAACGACTGAACTGGTACCGGGTCGCGGTTTGCACCACACCTGGAGGCCATTGTCGAGTATCGTTTGATCAATTTGCAGCAGTGGATGAATCGAATTCGTCATTTGTGGTTTGTAATCAACGCTCACCATGATAGTCTTAACCAGAACCTGGTGATTATAGCGCAACGCGGCCTTGCTGTCTATTGTCCACCCATGCTATAATGCCCGATAACAACCGCACCCTCCCACGCGGCGTGCTCGGGCTGGTGTGGGGCGGTATTCAATCAAGTTCGCAGGTGGGCTATCGTGATCAGGCCGTTGAAGATATTTTGGCAAGGTATCCGGGCCACATGGGATGAACTACTCATGCTGGGTCTGTTGAGCTTTGTCTGGTGGGTCTGTATGCTGTTCATCATTCCAGGCCCACCGGCCACCGCCGGCCTGTATCTCGTGGGGAACCGCCTGGCCAAAGGGGAACACATCGGTTTCGATGTGTTCAAAGAGGGGTTCTTGACCTATTTCTGGCGCAGCCTGCTGGTCGGTTTGATCTCGGTCGTGCTGCTGTTTGTTGTAGTGACCGGCCTCCTGTTCTACCTCAACCCGCCGCCACAGTTCCCGGCATTGTTCACCCTGCTGACGGTCGTGATGTTATACCTCTTGCTGGCCTGGCTGGCCATGCAGCTCTACCTGTTTCCAGTTCTGGTGGAGCAAAAGGTAACGCTGGGCATTCTGTTTCGTAACGCGCTGCTGATCGCGTTTGCCAGTCCGCTGTACACGCTGACTCTGCTGGCGATGTTAGGCATCTTTGCCACGCTCAGCGTGCTGTTTCCCATTCTGCTTGTGCTCGTGCTGCCCGGCCTGCTGGCGGTGGTCAGCAGCATCGCCTTCCAGGACCGTTTGGCCAACATCCGCACGCGTATGCCCCCAGCCCTGAGTCCTGAACCCTAGTGCACCAACGCGGCCGCAACCGCTTCATTGAGCGTGCGTACGCCGATGATTTCGATGCCGGCCGGTACGCCGTCCAGTTTGCGCTGCGAGCCACGGGGTACCAGCACACGTTTGAACCCGAGTTTGGCCGCCTCGTTCAACCGCCGCGCGACCTGGCTGACGGCCCGCAGTTCACCGGAGAGGCCAATCTCGCCGACGACCGCCAGGTCGGCCGCCACCGGGATGTCCTTGTAACTGGACGCGATCGCCAGGGCCACCGGCAGGTCAGCCGCCGGCTNCTCGACGCGTAAGCCGCCCACGACATTGACAAAGATATCCTGGTCGGCCAGGCTAAAGCCGACCCGCTTGCTCAACACCGCGGCCAGCAGCAGCAGGCGGTTGAAATCGATCCCATTGGTGGTGCGTCGCGGCATCGAAAAACTGGTCGTGCTGGCCAGGGCCTGCACCTCCACTAGCAGCGGGCGTGTGCCCTCCATCGTGACCGCGATGGCCGAACCGGCCGTGTTGGGCAGACGTTCGGCCAGAAAGACCTCGGAGGNGTTACTGACTTCGGCCAGGCCGGCGGCGCCCATCTCGAAGACGCCCACCTCATCCGTGGCGCCAAAGCGGTTTTTGACCGCCCGCAGCAGGCGGAAGGTATGGAATCGCTCGCCCTCGAGATAGAGAACCACATCGACCATGTGCTCCAGGACACGCGGGCCGGCAATCGCCCCTTCTTTGGTCACGTGTCCCACCAGGAAGAGTGGTATGTTCTGCGCCTTGGCCAGACGCAGGAGAATGGCCGCGCTTTCACGTACCTGGCTGACACTGCCGGCGGCCGACGTGATATTGTCGGTGTAGATGGCCTGGATCGAGTCGACCACAACGAGGGCTGGCTGCACCGTGGCGATGTGGTGGGCGATACTTTCGACGTGGATATCGGCCAGAACCAGCAGGGTGGGGTCGTCAATTCCCAGGCGTGAGGCGCGCAGCTTGATCTGGGCGGCCGACTCTTCGCCCGAGACGTACAGCACCCGGCCGGCATGCTGCGCCAGCGTCGAACACATCTGCAAGAGCAGGGTGCTCTTGCCAATCCCGGNGTCACCGCCAATGAGCACGGCCGACCCGGGCACGATACCGCCCCNCAGCACACGGCTCAGCTCCCCAATCGTCACCGGGATGCGNNCGTAGCCGTCAGCGGGGATGTCGGGCAAGGGCTGGGGCACTGCACCCGCCGGCGCCAGCCCACCGCGCCGCGTCGCGGCGGTATCGGGTTCCGCCGCAGTCTCGACCAGACTGTTCCACTCACCGCAGTCCGGACAGCGGCCCATCCACTTGGGTGTGGTGTTGCCGCACTGCTGGCAGATGAAGACGGTTTTGTTCTTGGATTTCGAGCCGGTAGCCATGGTTCCTATGATAGCACGTTTGTTCTATTGGTGCAAGTTCTGCACAGCTTCAACCACCCGGCACACACCGCGCACAGGCAAGCAGCAATTCCAACTTTGAGTTTTGCGGGTGTGTTACGCTCACACTTCAGTTGATCAGGCTCAGCACCGCCTCGACGATTTCATTCGTCGCGTTGGGTTTGGAGATCGCTTTGGCCCGCGCCGCCATTCTAGCCAGTTCTGGGTTGCTGGGCGNCAACCAATCGGCCACAATGCGCCCGATTTCGTGCGGGTCTGGGTTGTAGGCGCCAATGCCGTTTTTCACCACGTAGGCCACGTTGCCCGCTTCCTGTCCCACGACATAGCTGCTCAACATGATCGGGCGGCCCACGATGCAAGCCTCGACGATCGTGCCCGGGCCGGCTTTGGTGACCACACAATCGCTGGCCACCATCCACTCCGACATGTTGCGCACAAACCCCTGCACGGCGACCGGCACCGGCCAGTCCTCGGCCTGCAACCNGGCACGTAGCCGTTCGTTGCGCCCGCAGATAATCGCCAGCTGACCGTTGACAGTGTGCAGTGCACCGGCCAGGGCNNGCGCGATCTCACGCAATGGCCCCATGCCCTCGCCGCCGCCGATCAACAGGGCCAACGGCCGGTCTGGGTCCAGGCCCAGTGAGTGGCGTACCACGGTCTGTTCCTGGTTTGGCACCGTGAACCGTGGGCTAACCGGCAGGCCCAACAGTCTGAGCCGTTCGGCTGGAATGCNCGCGTGCGCGACGTCGTACAGCGCCTGACTGCCCAGCGTAATCAGGTCGGCGCGTGGGCTGAACCAGGTCGGATGGCCGCTGCCCAGGTCGGTGACGACGACGGCGATCGGGCAGTGGTTGCCTGCCCTACGCAGCAGCTCGTAGGGGATATCGGTCAACAGACCGTGCACCGTGATGAAAAGGTCAGGCTCAGCCTGCTGCAANNGAACTGCCCCATACGATCGCGTACCAGGGGTGTGATCGTGTGGCACATCAGTTGCCAACGCACGCGCGTGGGGCAACCAATAGGCAAACCGGTACAGCGGCTCCGCCCGGTGTACGGCCGGGGCGTAGGCGTGGCGGATCTGGCTGAGCGGCCAGAAGGTGTAGTCCGAAATCAGGTCAACCGTGGTGACCTGGTACGTGTCACCGTACGTGTTGCTGATGACTGTTGCGAGGGCCTCGGCAGCACTGCGGTGTCCGCCGCCCGTGTCCGACATAGCAATCAAAACCTTGCGCGTGGTCAATACGCACCCTCCCCAAACACGANCGCGGGGATCGTCTTCAAGAGAATTTTAGATCCAATCCAAANGGACCAGTTCTCGCAATAGAAAGTATCGAGCAAAACCATTTCGTCGAAGCCCAGAGTACTGCGTCCCGAGACCTGCCACAGGCCGGTCATGCCGGGTGAGGCATCGAGGCGGCGTTTGTGCCACTCTTCGTACTGGGCCACCTCTTCGGGCAGCGCCGGGCGTGGCCCGACGAGGCTCATGTCGCCTTTGAGCACGTTCCAGACCTGCGGCAACTCATCCAGGCTGGTCCGCCGCAGCAGGCGTCCNNGACGCGTCATGCGGGGGTCGTTACGCATCTTGAACATCGGCCCATTGGCCTCGTTGCGCGACATCAGTTCGCCCTTTTGCGCATCGGCATTGGCCACCATCGAACGGAACTTATGCACCACGAAGGGTTCGCCCTTGCGGCCAATCCGCACCTGGTTGAAAAATACCGGCCCGGGTGAATCCAGCCTGATCAGTACCGGCACGATGGCCCAAATGGGTGTGGTGATGAGCAGCATCAGCAGGGCGGCGACAACGTCCACCAGGCGTTTGATGGTCAGGTTGAAACCGGTGATGGCCACCGGCTGCAAACCGATGAGCGGCACACCGTTGAGCTGGTCGAGCGNGACCTGGCCCAACGTCATGGCAAACACGTCGGGTACGATGCGCGNGCGTGCGCCGGCCAGCTGGGTCTCGCCCACCACTTTTACGATCTTCTGATGGGCCTGCCAGGGCAGGGCAACGATCACTTCATCGACCGGCATCTGTTGCAAGACCTGCGTCAACTGATCGATCGGCCCCAGGGCGCGAAAGCGGCCAATGTCGGTAGTACCGCGGTCAGGGTTGTCGTCGAGGAAGCCCAGAATGTGATACCCCAACTCAGGCTGGGCGGCTACGTTACGCATCACCATGCGCCCCACCTCACNCGCGCCGACAATGACGATACGATCGACGCCAATGCCGCGGCGGCGCAAACTGGCCAGGTAGGCGCGGAATACGATACGCGATAGAACCAAAAAGGTGGGGATCAGGATCGCGGCGTAAACGAAAATGAGTCGCGAATTGAGGTTAGGGCGGGCAANAAAGGAAAAAGCCACCATGATGACGATCGCGGTGGCGGTGCCGGTCGTGATCCGGTAGGCTTCTTCGAGCAAGCTGCTGCCGCGACGAATGTCATACGCGCCGTCGAGGCGATAGGCAAAAATGAGCAAGACCGTCATCGCCAGGGTGAACGGTACGTAGGCGTCGAAGCTGTAATAGGTGGATGGATCGAGGGCACGGAACCACTGCTGATCGTAGCGCAGCCAGTAGGCGACGGCAAACGCGGCATTGATCAGGATAACGTCGGCCACGATCAGGATGAGCGCCATGCGCCGGCGCAACTGCCGGGTCATGGCGGCCCCTCCGCCGGTTGGCCGGCCAGACCCAACGCCGCACGGTACACCTCCACGGTCTCCGCCGCGCGGCGCCAGGAGAACTTCGCCGCCTGACGCACACCCGCGGCACTCANACGCGCCGNCAGGTCAGGGTCGTTCGACAGCTGCGCCATGGCGCCGGCCAGGGCCTCCACATCGTATGGATCGACCAGAATGGCGGCATCGCCCGCGACCTCGGGCAGTGAAGATGTATTCGATGTGATGACGGCTGTTCCACTTGCCATAGCTTCCACGACGGGCAGTCCAAACCCCTCATAGACCGACGGATACACAAAGACCTCGGCCGCCCGGTACCACCAGGGCAGTTCGGCGGCCGGTACAAAACCGGGAAAGAGCACACGATTCTGTAAGCCATGCGCGTGCCCGGGCAAAGATCCGTCGTAATACCACCCACGACNCCCGGCAATCACCAGCGGCGGTGCGTCTGCCTGCTGGGCCTGGCAGGCGGCGTAGGCATCCACCAGGCGTACCAGGTTCTTACGCGGTTCCAAAGTACCCACGAACAGCATAAAACGTGGCGGCAACCCGCGTTCGCGGCGAAAGACCTCGACTGCCGCGGCCGGCACCGGCATGAACCGTTCATCGGCCGCAATCGGCACCGCCACGACACGTTCGGCCGGCAACGCGAGCCAGGCCAGCAGTTCGCGCCGGGTGCTCTCCGAATCGGCGATCACCCGGGCCGCNNGCCGTGCCGTGAGACGCGTCACCAGGCGCAGGTACAGCCGGTTGAAACGCCGCACCATCGCCGGGTAGTGCACGAACGACAGGTCATGCACCGTCACCACCGTAGGGCACGGCGCCAGCAGCGGGTTGGCATAAACCGTCCCGTGCAGCAGGTCGAGCCGCGCCTGCCGGGCCATCCTGACCAGGCCTGTCTGCTCCCACACGATGCGNNCCCACGGGCGGTTGGTCGACCAGGGGGCNNGCCTCAGTGTCAACCCGGCCCAGGTCTGGCCCAACTGGCGATTGACGAAGGCCGTCGAGCCGAAATCGGTTGCCACGGCCGGCGGCTGGTGCAGCAGTTGACCGATGTAGGTAGACACCCNCGCGCTGCGGTAGGTATCGTCCACCGCCAGCAGCAGCGCATTGATACCCAGCTGCCGTTTCATACGCCTCGCTATCGATCCATGACCGTTCCCCACCTCGCCGGCCCGGCGCGGACGTCCCGGCCGCGGCGAGCGGACAGTTCGGCGGGTTTCATCCCCTCAGCGGCAGCCGGCCGAGTCCCCCGGTACGCCGTGGTGGTCGGTACCGCTGCCCGGTAGGCCGCAACGGTGAGGGCCGCGATCCGCGCCTGGGTGTAATGCGCCAGCACNNAGGCCCGTCCTTCGGCCGCCAGTTGACGCCACAGGGCGCCATCTTCCAACAGTCGCAGCAACTGCCCGCGCAGGGCCTCGACGTCACCCTNCGGAAACGTCAGGCCGGCCGGGCCGATCACCTGGGGAATCTCGCCGCTGTTGGCGCCGATTACCGGGACACCGGAGGCCATGGCCTCGATCAAAACCCGCCCAAACTGTTCTTTCCAGTTCGTNNCATGGCGCGAGGGCAGCACAAGCACATCNNGGCCCTGGTAGAACTGCGGCATCGCTGTGGAAGGCAGGCGCGTCACAAACTCGACACGGTCGGCCATCCCCAATTCGGCTGCCAGACGGGCCAGGGCCGGCCGTTCACGGCCCTCACCCACCAGGCGAACGGGGCAGTTGGGCAGGTGCGCGGCCGCCCGCAGCAGAAGATCNNGGCCCTTCTCTGGCACCAGCCCGCCCGCGTAACCAATGACCATCCCCGCCCCGTNCGCGGCCGGCGGGTCGGCCGGGCGGGGCGTAAAATGGTCCGGATCGACCCCAAACTGGGGCACCAACGACGCCGGCCCGCGGTAGCCCTTGGCCCGCAGCACACGGATGGCCTCCTCACTGCCGGCCAGGGCGTGCACCGCATGACGGTAGGTGTACTGCTCCATGGTGTTGAAGGGCGGTGGGTAGCGCCGGTGCAGGTTTTGCCACGTATAAAAACAGACGGGGATTCTCATGCGCCTGGCGAGCCAGACGCCATGGCAGGTGGCGACGTTGAGCGGTTCTTCGTCCATATGCAGCAAATCGGGCTGTAATGTGCGCAGCCAATGCCCCAACTGGGGGTAAAAATGCAGATGAAAGTGCCCATTCCAGGCCAGCGGCGTTTCGATCAGCCGGTAACCACGGGTGTACGACCGCTGTAAGGNGGTGATACCGCGACTGTCACGCCAGTAAGGTGGCACCAGCGCGGTCAGCCGAATTCCAGGCAGCTGCACCATCTCCTCGAGTTTACGCTGGTAGGCCCCATTGACGAGGGCCTTGGACACCATGACTACATGTATCACCGGATCGCCTTCCAATAGTTCATATGCCCCAACCCAGCGTGTAACCACGACCGGGTGCACCGGCGCACTGCCGATCGGTGCGAGGCGCCCAATGAGTCTGGCGCCATTATAGCTGAAATCGGATGAGTGGTCAACAACCGATGTTTGTGGTACACTCCAGTGGGTCACATACTGCAAGCCAGGCCGCCACACGCGTTCCACACTGGCCAAACCCGGCTGAAGCCTCGACTCCGCGCTCAATCTGGAATTGCTGGCTATGAACCAGCCAGGTTGCCCCGGTTCGGCGAATTGGCGTAGGTGTGGCGCCGCTTCTTTCGCCATTTGGCGTAGGGCGATTCCCGCCGTGCATCGGATGTGCGCCGGTGGGCTTTCTGCTACAATCGATTCGATCGAAGCGTGTTGCGCCGGCAGCGCAGCAAGCTTCGAGTTTTATTTGCCAAACTACAAGAGGTGCATCATGACCAGGATCGCACAACTCCTCTGTCTGGGTATCGTTGTGATGTTGAGTGCCTGCACCCCAGCGCGGCGCCGCAACCCACCGGCCCGGCGGCGCCCACGACAACCGTGTCAGTGCCAACCGGCGAACCTGCCGTCACCCCCACAGCCCTGTCCTGCCATCACCAACGGCCACGCCCACTACGGTGGGCGCCACACTCTACCCGACCGCCGTCGAAGCGGCGTGCGACGGCGGCGCACGACTGGGGTTCCCCGTCCGCGGTGACGGTGGTAAGTTATGACGCGGTGGATTGGCGGAATGGCTGTCTGGAACTCGACCGCCCGGGGTGATGTGCACCGATGCACTCAAGCCGGGTTACCGGGTCATCCTTGCCATCGGCGATCAACGGTACGAATACCGCACCGACCGTGACGGCAGCCAGGTGCTCTTTGCCGGCCCGGCCTGACATTTGACATATTCTGGATTTTTGGGTACACTTGCCGCAACTGGGCATTAGCCTGAGTACCGGCTGGCCCAGTTTACGTGATTCAGCCATCGCTGGGTGATGCAAGAGAACACGGAGACAAAACTACCCATGATCAGTAAACAGTACGCCAAAAACAACAAGACGGCCAAGGTGACTTTCGANGCGCGGCCNGACTCTGCCGTCGCGAAGGGCGCCCTCTTGGGCGACTTCAACAACTGGGACAATACCGCCACCCCTCTCAAACGCCGCAGGGATGGCACCCTGTACGCAACCGTGAGCCTGCAAGCCGGCCGCGAGTACCGCTTCCGCTACCTAACCGACGAAGGCGCCTGGATCAACGATCCGGCCGCCGACGCCTACGCCGACAACCCCTTCGGCAGCACCGATTCGGTGGTGATCGTCTAAAGGCTGTGGACCCCATGCGGACGGGACCGCCGGGTTACAACACCCGGCGGTCCCGCCTTCTATTTTCACCAGCCTGACACAGCAGATCCGATAGACTCCGAATCTGACGGGTAGGATTTGGCAGCTACCCTGGATTTTGGTATAATGGCGCCAGTTTACAGGCCACCATAGCTCAGCCGGTAGAGCAAGTCATTCGTAATGACTCGGTCCTCGGTTCGATTCCGAGTGGTGGCTCCACACTGTCATGAAGTGCACAGACTTCCGAAGTCTTGGAGACTTCGGAAGTCTTGTTTTGTCTACACATGGAACCTGCAACCGTCGGCGGGGTAACTTGCGCAGCGTTCTGGTTTCCCGTATAATCGCTGTGGTCAACCAGTCTGAGTCAAAGTCGAGGGTGGAATGCTAGAGAAGCTCTTAGGAATCGATCTGGGTACAGTCAATTTGCTCGTGTACATGAAGGGCAAAGGCATCGTTCTGCAAGAACCTTCCGTGGTGGCCATCGCCATCCGTGACAACAAGATCGTCGCCGTCGGTCAGGAGGCGGCCGACATGCTGGGCCGTACCCCGGAGAGCATCGAGGTGGCCCGCCCCATGCGCGATGGCGTCATCGCGGACTACGTCGTCACTGAAGCGATGCTGCGCCACTTCATCCGCACCACCTGTGGGCGCAANCCCCTCTTCAAGCCCAAGGTCATGGTCAGTACACCCAAAGGNGTCACCAGCGTGGAGAGCCGCGCCGTGCACGATGCCACCATCGAGGCCGGCNNGCGCGAAGCCTACCTGATTCCGGAACCNCTGGCCGCGGCCTACGGCGCCGGTCTGCCCATCGATACGCCCACCGGCAACATGGTCGTGGACCTCGGCGGCGGCACCACCGAGGCGGCCGTCGTGTCGATGTACGACATTGTGGTGTGGAGCACCATCCGTATCGGCGGCAACCGCATCGACGACGCCATCGTCAACTACGTGCGCAANAAGTACAACCTGCTGATCGGTGATCAGACGGCCGAGGAGATCAAGGTCACCATCGGCAGCGCCCTGCTGATGCCCGAAGCGATGTCGATGGAAGTGCGCGGGCGTGACCAGGTCGCCGGCCTGCCCAAGACGATCGTCATCACCTCGGAGGAGGTCACGGAGGCAATCAGCGAGCCGATGCAGGCCATCGTCGGCACGGTCAAGGCCACGTTGGAGAAGACGCCGCCCGAGTTGGCGGCCGACATCATCGACCGTGGCATGGTTCTGACCGGCGGCGGCGCGTTGCTGCGCAATGTCGACAAGCTGCTCACCAAAGAGACGGGCGTGCCCTGTTACGTCGCCGAGAACCCCATCGCCTGTGTGGCCATCGGCGCCGGCAAAGCCCTGGAGAACTACGCCATTCTCAAGCGCAGCGTGACCCAGCAGTAGCTGGCCTGCGCGATCCGTAATACGCCGTAATACGATGGAGATGACCTGATGGCCTACGGCCGCAAACTGGACCCCAACCCGATTCCCGGCAACCTCAGCGTGGCCGACCTGGTCGATGACTATTTTCTGGCCTACAACGCGGCCCGCCTGCGCGAGGCCTGCCGTCTCTTCACCACCAAAATGCTNCGGCCCGACGTCACCGTTGGTCTCACACTGTCGGGCGCCCTCACACCAACCGGCCTGGGTTACGCCGCCCTGGTGCCCCTGATCGATGCCGGTCTGATCGACTGGATAGTGGCCACCGGCGCCAATCTGTACCACGACCTGCACCGCTCCCTGGGCTTCNNTGAACTGTACCAGACGTCGCCCTTCACCGATGACGTCGCCCTGCGCGAGCAGAAGATCATCCGCATCTACGACATCGTGTTCGACCAGGAGGTGCTGCTGAAGTCAGACGCCTTCCTGCGCCAGGTATTGGCCGCGCCTGAGTTCCAGAAACGGCTGAGCACGGCNCGGCTGCACTTCCGCCTGGGCAAATACGTGCGCNNGCGTGAGCAGCACCTGGCCCTGCACCACCGCTCGGTCCTGGGTGCGGCCTACGAGGCTGGCGTACCGGTCTACACCTCGGCNCCCGGCGATTCGACGATCGGCATGAACGTGGCCGCTCTGCGCCTGGCTGGCGCGGCCATCGGCTTCGACCCTGAGCTGGACGTCAACGAGACCACCGCGCTGGTCTACGGCGCGAAGGCCAGCGGTGGTAAGAGCGCAGTACTGATCTTCGGCGGCGGCAGCCCCAANAACTTCATCCTGCAGACCGAGCCGCAGATTCAGGAAATCATGGGCATCGACGAAAAGGGGCACGACTACTTCGTCCAAATTACCGATGCACGCCCCGACACCGGCGGCCTCAGCGGCGCCACACCCTCCGAAGCGGTCACCTGGGGCAAAGTCGATCCCGATCAGTTGCCCGACAGCATCGTCTGCTACACCGATTCGACGCTGGCGCTGCCCATCATGACGGCGTACGCCCTGNNGCGCGCCACGCGCCGTCCCCACAAGCGCCTGTACGACCGGCGTGACGCGCTCGTGCAGCAGCTGGCCGACGCCTACGCCGCTAACCGGCCCGACGATTCCGAGCAGATCTGAGGCGCCGGCCATGAGCAGTTACAGTTTCCTGCCGCCCGACAACTTCCTCGGCCTCGACGGGGAGATCAGCGCCTATGCCACGAGCCGGGTCGTCGTGTTACCCATCCCCTACGAAGCCACGGTCAGCTACAGCGGCGGCACACGCAACGGCCCACGCGCCATCCTGCAGGCTTCGACCCAGGTCGAACTGTACGATCGGGAGTTCGACAGCGAGCCGGCTGAGCAGTTGGGCATTCACACCCTGCCCGCCCTGGCNCCGCGCATGGATGGCCCACAGGCCATGGTCGATGCGATCACCGAGGCGGTGGCCGAGCAGGCGCGGGTCGGCAAGTTCGTCGTCGGCCTGGGCGGCGAGCACACGGTCAGTGTCGGCGTCGGCCGCGGACTGGCGCAGGTGTTCTGCGCCGACGGCGCGCCGCTGGTCACCGTGCAGATCGACGCGCACAGCGACCTGCGCGCCAGCTACGAGGATTCGATCTACAGCCACGCCTGCGTCGCACGGCACTTGAACGAACTGGGGCCGGTGATCCAGGTCGGCATCCGCTCGGTGTGCCGCGAAGAGGTCGACTACATCGCGGCGAACCCCGAACGTGTACGGGTCTTNTTTGCCGAAGAGGTGCACGCNCCGCCCGGCCTACCTGGCCGGCTGGCTGAACGGGTACGTGGGCAGCGTGTTTTCCTGACGATCGACGTCGATGGCATCGACCCGTCACTGGTGCCAGCCACCGGCACCCCGGAACCGGGCGGGCTGAGCTGNGGGCAGACCCTGGACGTGGTACGCACCGTGGCCCGGGCCGGTCACATCGTGGGCTGCGACTGTGTNGGGCTGGCGCCGCTGCCCGGCTATCACGCGGCCGATTTTGTCGTGGCGAAGCTGGTGTACAAAACGATCAGTTTAGCGCTATTGACGCGTAAATAGCATTTGAGGTATCAGCACTTCACCGAATATGGTACCCATTAAGTCCAGCCGGTTGAGAACCCACAAGGCAACAAGCGGCGTATTGTTGCTAATGACTGGCTGCTCGGGCATTGATCAGGTCGTCCTCCAGTTCCTCTGGTGTCTCACCAAATGGCGACAGCCCGTACTGGCCCAGTAAGAACAGAAATGCCACCCTCGGGACGCCGGCTACTTGTGCGGCCAAACCTGTCGTAAGTTTGCCCGTTTCGTACAACTTCAGGGCCAGCAGCAGGCGTGCCTCGGATTCAAATTCTGCCGGTTCCTGGTGCAGCGCCCACAGCACCTCACTCGGGTACTCGATTGTCAAGGTATGCATCCCATCACCTCCGCAACCGCTATTGTACCCGGCAGCAAGCCTATCTCCAAGTTTTGAAACCCAGACCCGGATCTACACCACTCCCTCACCGTTCCACCCCGATCCAAANACGCGTCCCGTCGCTGGTCAGGGTGATCGTGCCGTGCTGGTCGGTGCGCAGGACGGGAATGCCCAGCTCACGGTAGCGGGCCAGAACCTCGGGTTTGGGGTGGCCAAACTCGTTGTCCGCGCNCACCTCGATCACCGCCAGCTGGGNGTGCACGGCGGCGATGAAGCGAGCGGTCGATGAGGTGAGGCTGCCGTGGTGCGGCACTTTGAGCACCGTAGCCGACAACCAGCGCCCCTCACGTTGCAGCACCTCCTCGACGTCCGCCTCCACATCACCCGTCAGCAGCACCGAAAAGCGGCCGTAACTCAGGCGTAACACCACCGAGTTGTTGTTGCTGTCGGCCGCGGTGCCGCTGAAGAGCTGCGCATCCGGCGACAGAATGTCCAGCCACACCCTCGTCCAGCCGAATCCGCCCCCGGTCTGTGCACGGATCACGGGCACGCCGCTCTGCGCCAGGTTGGCCTGCCACTGGCTGTAGACCGCCGAGGTGGCCGCGAAGCCGTTGACCAGGACGCGCCCGGTGCGGTAGCGCTCGAGCAGCGGCGCCAACCCCGCCAGGTGATCGGCATCGGTGTGCGTGTTGACCACCAGGTCGAGGTCGTGGTCCCAAAATGGCAGCGCGGCGCCCAGCCTGGCCAGCAGTACCCNCGGATCTGGCCCGCCATCGATCAGCACCTGGTTGCCCTGCGGCGTCTGGATCAGGATGGCGTCCCCCTGTCCCACATCGAGGAAGGCCACGTGCAGGCGGCCGTCGGGCAGCTGCGCCACGGCCAGCCAGGTCAAAAAGGTGGCGGCCAGCAGTCCCAACACCAGCGCCTTGGCCGGCAGGCGTTCGGTGATGGCATAGACCCAGCGTCGCCGCTGCCCGCGCGGTCGCTGCATCCACCAAAACAGGCCGAAGATCAGACCATAGGCGGCCACCAGCCACTCGCTGCCCAGGGGCGGCAGTTCCAGCGATGCGCCTGGCAGTGCGCTGGCCCAGCGCACCACGGCCACCGTGTAGGTCAGGCAGAGCCAGGGCACGAGCGCAACCAGCCGCGCCGCCGGCAGCAGCGGCGGAATCAGGCCGACCAACAGCGCCGCCCCACCCCACAGCATGATCGGCGGCTGCGCCGGCAGGATCAGCATATTGGCCAGCAGCGAAACCAGCGGCAGGCGGTGGAAGGTGTAGACGATCAGCGGCAGGGTAATCAGGTTGGCGGCCAGGGTGATGAGCACGGCGTCGTTGAGCAGACCGAGCGCNNCAGGCGCCCGCGGCGCCGACAGACGGTTCTCCAGGCGGGCGGCCGCGGCCGCCTGCAGCGGCGGGGCAAACAGGATCAACCCCAGGGTGGCGAGTGCGCTGAGCTGGAAGCCGACATTGCCCAGGTCGAGCGGGTTGATCAGGGTCATGATGAACACCGCCGCAGCCAGCGAGGTGAGCGCCTGGTTCTGACGCCCCAGGTGCACGGCCAGCACAGCCAGGGCGCCCATCAACCCCGCACGCACCACCGCCGGGTCGGCGCCCACCAGGCACACGTACCCGGCCAACCCGGTGAGCACGATATACAGCGCGTAACGTTTGCCCACCACGCGNNCCGCGGCCGCCAGCAGGCCGGCCACCAGGCTGATGTTCGAACCCGAGATGACAATCACGTGCGACGTGCCGGTGAGGTTGAACAGGTCGTACAACCCCTGCTCGATCCCATCATCGACCCCCAGCAGGATACCCTGCGCCAGGCCGGCCGCCGGCTCGGGCAGCAGCTGGCCCAACACGGCCACCCGCGGGCGCAGGGTGTACAGCGCGGCCCACAGCGGGTTCCCCTGGCCATGTTCCAACAGGCTGACACGCGCGCCGCACGAGGGAGAACACCCCTGGCGGGCCAGGTAGGCCCGGTAATCGAAATCCTCCAACTGGGGCGGCGTCAGTAGCTGGCCGGTCACCTCGATCAGGTCGCCGTACGCGTACACCGGGTAGCGTGGAGCCTGCACCAACGCCAGCCCTACGACCGGAACGGCTGTCCCATCCACCTCCACNNCGTGCGCCCGCAGGCGGTAGCGGCCCCTGGGCGGTCTGCTGGGGTAGCCGTCGATCACCCCGACCAGGGTCGTCGACCGTCCCGCGTTCTCCGCGCCGTTGTAGAAGGCCAGGTCGCCCGGCCCGACGCAGGGGTCAGGGGTNNGGGCCTGGTAACGCGCCAGGGCCAGGACCAGCATGAGCAAGACCATGGCCAGGCGCGCCACGACTGGGGCCGGGTGGCGCAGAACCCAGGCCGCAGCGCCCAGTCCCAACGCAGCTGCCAGCCACAGCCAGGCCGGCGGGCTCTGACAGGCCAGCCAGCCCCGTTCCCACAGCAGACCGGCCAGGGCAATGCCGGCCAACCAGGCGATCGTCAGGTGCGTCAGGCGCACAGGCCGTCCGTGCCGCTGAGCGGTCAGCGGCTAACGTCGGCGACGCCACAGCCAACCACAGCCCACGGCCAGGCAATACTCAGCCCCGCCGCCCAGGGTACCGACGGCAGCGGTGTGGCCCTGAAATTCTCCAGGCGCAGGGCGGAAGGCGTGTTGTACAGCGCACTGACCGGGCCGTGGCGCGTGGCCGTGCCACTGAGGTTGACGTCATCCAGCCAGTAGTAGTAAGTGGTCCCGCTGACCAGCCGAAGTCGTCGATCCATTCGTACGCGAAACCCTGCGGACTGCCGGGCGCCTGCGAGGGGATCAGGGTATCATTGAGCTGGATAGTCGGCGTTGGGTGACGTGCCGCGCCACAGGTTGAAGCCGGTGTTGCCAATTTCGCTGGCCGTTTCCCAGCCGACCAGGACGTACCCGGTCGCTGGGGAGGCGTAGAAGTCAGCCAGGGTCACTGCCAAGGGGTGCATACGCTGGCCCGGTTCTGGGNGTTACTCGATGATGGATTGAGCACGAAATCGGCGGCGTTGTCGTCGTGGTCTGTACGGTTACGATTGGCAGATGGGCCGGTGTTGGGCAGTCGTTCATAGCTCTGGTCGGCCGTGCCGGCAAGGGGCGTCAACGGTGTGCCTTCACGATAGGTGCTGCCCAGGCTCATGCCGACCGCGTCCACGACCGTGTCGTCAGGCATGAGCAGTGCTACGCCGCCGTTGTCGGTGATACCGACCGTATAGCTCTGGTCACCGGGCATACTGCCAGAATAGCCGCCGCTGGTGCTGTTCGTGGCCAGGAAGCGGCAGCCACTCGGCANGACCGTGCTGCCAGAAATAGTGAGGCGGGTCGATGTCGTGCCGGTGCCATTGGAGCCGTTTATCTTCCAGCCGCTAATGTCGATGGCATTGGGTGACAGGTTGAACAGTTCGACAAACTCGTCGTTGCCGCCGGCGCCGCGGGTGCGGAATTCGCTGATGACGACGGTGGTGCTCACGGCTGGCCTGGCCTGCGCGGGCCAATTGCGATTAGCCCCACACCAACCCCACACGATGGCCAGGCAGATGATGGCGGCTGGTCGGCGCATCAGGCTTTGCGGGAAATGGTCGAAGCTCATGGCTGCTCCTCCTCGATTGTGTCATGTGGCGTGGGATGTTGTGCGCTATTGGGTTAACGATTTTGGAGGAGGGATTTTGGCGTGGGGGATGGGGGTTGGGGTTGGGGGATGGGGGTGGGGGATGGGGGATGGGGGTTGGGGTTGGGGGATGGGGTTGGGGTTGGGGTTGGGGTGGCGCCGGCCCGCGTTCTATTGCGTGACCGGCGCCGTGGGTGCGTCTCAGGGGGCGGCGCGGTTGCGGTAGAGATCCTGGTCGACTACGGCCACCATCCGGTCGATGTCGAGCACGTTGCCCAGGAAATGGTTGACGGCCGCCAGGTGCGGCGNTGGCGCGGCCAGCATTTGGTTGTAGTCAACGTCGAGTACGGCCATGTGTGGTTGGCGCGCCAGCCAGGCTTTCACCTGCCTGACGTGCTGGGTGAAGAGGCGCGCCATCTCTTCATCGCTCACTTTGTCCGGGCCCTGGCNGCGCCGCGCGAGCATCTTCTTCTGCGAGGCCAGGATTTCGGGCAGGGTGCGCTGCATGAACAGGATGCGGTAGGTGTAGTCGGGCGGCAGGTGCTCCAACAGGGCGGCAATCACCTTGACGCCCTTGCCCGNCGCCTCGGCCAGCCAGGCGGTATCACCCTGGGGCAGCTTCTTCACCCGCTCGAACTCGTAATAGCCCTTGGGGTTGTCCACGTCGGCCTGGCGCAGGTTGTCGGTCAGCATGGTGATGCCGCCGGCCTCCAGTGCCTTCATCATCATGGATGTACCCGAACGCGGCAGCCCGGAGACGACGATCACCGGCTGGTCGGTCGCTTCTGACCTTGGGGCTGGCCCCCGCGTGAGAGGATGGATCGAACAGGCCCATGCTGCCCCCTACACCCCGATGTAGCCGTTGCCCACCGCGACGGCCGGGCGTTCGGGCCGGATCAACCCCTGGGACATGAGGTAATCGACGATGGCGCGGGCGTTCTGTTCGGCCGAATTGGCCACCGTGTCGAGGGTGATCTCGGCGTGCAAGGGCGCTTCGTAGGGGTCATCGATGCCGGTGAATTCCTTGATCTCGCCGCGGCGGGCCTTGGCATACATACCCTTGACGTCGCGTTCCTCGCATACGGCCAGCGGCGTATCAACGAACACTTCGACGAAGTGCTCGCTGCCCACCAGGTTACGCACGTCGTTGCGCGTCGCCCGGTAGGGGCTGACCGCGGCGCAGACCACGGTTCCGCCGTGGCGCACCAGCTCGGCCGCCACAAACCCGATGCGGCGAATGTTGGTGTCGCGGTCGGCCTTGCTGAATCCCAGCCCTTTGGAGAGGTGCGTGCGCACGACGTCGCCATCCAACAGGGTGACCTGGCGACCGTTTTCGAGCAGCAGCTGCGTCAGCACCTCGGCGGTCGTCGATTTACCGGCGCCGCTGAGGCCGGTAAACCAGATGCAGACCCNCTGCTTGTGGCGCGGCGGGTAACTTTCGGCCAGGATCTCCGCCACTTCGGGCCGCGTGAACCATTCCGGCAGCGTGCGTCCATTGTTGAGGTACTCGGTGCGCACCTGGGTGCCGGAGATGTCGGCCGTGCGTGTAGCGGCCGGGATGCGGTTGACCTCTTCGTAGCGGTCTTCGTCGGGCAGGTAGACCAACTGGCGGAACGGCACCATCTTGACGCCGATCTCAGCGCTGTACTGGCTGACCAGCGCCTGCGCGCCGTACGGGCCGTAGAACGGCTTACCCGTCGAGTCGCTGCCCGGCCCGGCGTGGTCACGGCCGACGATCAGGTGGTTGGCGCCGTGGTTACGCCGGATGATCGCGCGCCACAGGGCCTCGCGCGGGCCGGCCATACGCATCGCCAACGGCAGGAGGGCGAGCAGAATGCGATCCTGGTCGTAGTAGTGCTGGGCCAGCGCCTTGTAGGTGCGCACACGCGAAGTGGTCGACGTCCCCGGTTTGGTCATGCCGACGACCGGGTGCAGTAACAGCACGCCGTCCACTTCCTGGACCGCCCGTTTGGTGAGTTCTTCGTGCACACGGTGCAACGGGTTGCGCGNTTGAAACGCCACCACGTTCGGGTGTCCGTGGGCGGCGAGGATGGCCCGGGTTTGCGTCGGGGTCAGGCGCAGCTCCTGGAAGTCGTAGTGCACCGGCAGCTGCACCACCTGCAACCGCCCGGAGATCTGCAAGCCCCAGCGGTGCATCTCCGCCACCAGGGNGTGACGCAGATCGAGGGCGCCAAACACCTTCTGTGCCACCTCGGCCCGGTCCCAGGCATAGAGCCNCTCGATCGTCATCACCGCGAGGATTTCGTTTTTNNCGTTGCGCAGGGCGATGTCCTGGCCCAGTTGAATGGCCGGGCNCGGCCNCACGGGCAGCGTGATCGGGATGGGAAACAGCGTGCCGTCGGCCAGGCGCATCTCATCCAACACACGCTGGAAGTCGGCCTGGCCCATGAAACGGTCCAACGGCGAGAAGGCGCCGTTGGCCAGCAGTTCCAGGTCGCACGCGACCCGTTCGGACACCTGAATCGACGGCAGCCCGTGCGCGTAGGCTTTGACGTCGGCCAAAGCGTCCGCCGGAACTTGTAAATCTATCAGCCGACCGCCGTAGGGCTGATCAACTGTTCAGTTTTTGCGTCAACAACGTGTTTTCACTCCTGTTTGATTCCGGAGTTGGCGAGTCTTTCCTCAGCCAACCGGATGTATGCGGCGTCCGTGTCGTAACCGACATAGGTGCGGCCCGCCTTGACGGCAGCCATGGCCGTCGAACCGCTGCCCATGAAGGGGTCGAGCACCACATCGCCGCTGAATGTGTAGAGTTGGATCAAACGGTACGGCAGTTCCACGGGAAACGGGGCCGGGTGGCCCACCTTCCGGGCCGATTCCGGGCTAAACGTCCACACCGACCGGGCCCAGGCCATGAACTGATCACGCGTGATGGTGTTGGCCTGGCCTTCACCCTTTTGCGCAAATGACCCCTTCGAGAAGACCAGGATGTACTCGTGCGTATCGCGCAGCACCGGATTGGCGGCCGACCGCCAGCTGCCCCAGGCCATGGAGACGCCGGCGCCCGCGCCTTTGTCCCAAATGATCTCACCGCGCATCTGGTAGCCGATCTGCAGCATGATGTGTGAGATGTGGTCGGACAGGGGGATGTAAGGCCGGCGGCCGAGGTTGGCCACGTTGATGCAGGCCCGCCCACCATGAACCAACACGCGGTAGGTCTCGGCGAACACCCGGCGCAGCAGGTCCAGGTAGGCGTCGAGCGACAGGTCGGCATCGTACTCTTTGCTGACGTTGTAGGNGGGCGACGTCACCATCAGGTGCAGGGAGTTGTCCGGAATCTCCCGCATCTGCTCNNGGCTGCCCAGGATGAGCTGGTTGGCGTACGCGGCTGGGAATGGGTTGTCGGGCGCCGGCTGGCTCGCGCCGACCACCCCCAAACCGGTGTAGAGTTTTGAGCCGTAATAGGTCGAAGCGTCGTGGTTGATGCGCGNCGTCGTACCAAAACGACTGGTCTTGGCTCCCGTGGCATGGCCCGATCCTCTTACAAACGCGCCGTCAGGTCGGCGGCGTACTGCGTCGACAGTGACAACACCACCAGCGGCATACGCGCCATCGACTTGTCGTACATCGCCGGCTGGCCGGGGCGGTCAACACCGCGCCGCCCAACGCTTCGATCAGCACACTGTTGATCGCGCTGTCGTGGCCGTGGAACTGGCGCATGACCATCGCCCAGCTCCCCGGGACGCGCAGCAACTCAAAGGCGGCCGAACCGCTGGCCGGCGGCACGACCGTGAATCCCGCGGCAGCGAACGCGGCAAAGTCAGTCGGCAGCAGGCGTTTGACATGTTCGACCGTGCGTGGCGGCGGCGCGGTCGTGAGGGGGCGCCAGGGCCCCAGAATCCCTGCGCAGCAAACGCGCCCATAGCGCACCCCGCGTACAACTGCTGCTGCGCCGGGAAATAGACCATGCCGCAGTCCATGCGGCCCGTCTCCTGGTCGAGCAGGCCCAGCATATGCGCGTAGGTGTCCTTACCCTCCAGGTAGTCGCCCGAACCATCGACCGGGCCCAGGACGAGTACGTAACGGTGTCGGTTGCGTGCAAACAGGGCGGCAATGGGGGCGGGACAGTCGGCCAGCTCCTCGCTCTGAATTTCCAGCTCGGGGCGACCCGCGCGCAGCAGCAGGATCTCCTGGCACAGGCGGTCGGTCAGCGAGACGGCTGTACTGATCTGGTGCACCGAATCGGGCGCCTTGTCTTCACGCGCCACCCGACCCTGCAAGGCCTGCGCCACCTGGCCACACTGGTAGAGGCCCAGCCGCATCGCCGAGGCAAAGCTCAGTAGATCCACGCCATACCCACCTTTACGCTTCCCCCACCCTCAACGGGCTATGGGGTCGCGTAAGCTCGCGGCCACCGGCAGCGCATGGCGCGTATCGACCAGCAAACNGGCCCGGCGTTGGACCGTGGGCCAGTCATAGCCGGCATGATCGGTGGCAATGACGACGCAGTCCGCGGCCTCCAGCCCGGCGGTCAGGTCGGAAATGCCCACCATCTCGATGCTCTCGACCTGGAATGAGGGCACGTAGGGGTCGTGATAGCAGACGTGGGCCCNCTTCTCCTCCAGCAGGTGGATGATGTCCAGGGCGGGCGATTCGCGCAGGTCGCTGACGTCACGTTTGTAGGCAACGCCCAGCACCAGAATGTGGCTGCCTTTGACCGGTTTGCCGACCTCGTTGAGCGCGCCCTGCACCTTCTGCACCCAGTAGCGCGGCATGGCGGTGTTGATCTCACTCGCCAGCTCGATGAAGCGCCTNNTGTAGTCCAAAGTCTTCAGTTTCCACGAGAGGTAGAGGGGGTCGATCGGGATACAATGCCCGCCCAAACCGGGGCCGGGCGTAAACTTCATGAAGCCAAACGGTTTGGTGGCCGCGGCTTCGATCACCTCCCAGGCGTCGAGGCCGAGCTTGTCGCACATCAGCAGCACTTCGTTGACCAGCCCGATATTGACCGCACGGAAAGTGTTCTCCAGCAGTTTGACCATTTCGGCCGCTTCGGTGGATGACACCGGTACGATCGTCTGGATGGCCGANNGCCAGAGGGCCTGCCCCACCATCTGGCAGGCCGGCGTAATGCCGCCCAGCACTTTCGGCGTGTTGTGGGTGGTCCAGTCCTTGCGCCCGGGATCGACGCGTTCGGGTGAAAAACAGAGAAAGAAGTCGCTGCCGGCCTGCAATCCGGCGCCGTTGCCGGCCAGCCGGGGCAGGATCACCTCGGTCGTCGTCCCGGGGTAGGTCGTACTCTCCAGCACCACCAGCATACCGGGCCGTAAGTGGCGTGCGACCTCGTCCGCGGCGCTGATGATGAACGAGATGTCAGGGTCGCCAGTTTTACCCAACGGCGTGGGCACGCAGATGCTGACGGCATCGCAGGACGCCAGCGCCGAGAAGTCATCGGTGGCCTGCAGCCTCCGTTCGCCGTTGGCCGGCGTCGTGTAGCGGGCCAGCGTCGTCGAGGCGATATCCTCGATGTAGGAAACGCCCCGGTTGATCGCATCAACTTTGCGTGGGTCGATATCGATGCCGATCACCGCNNAGCCGGCGTCGGCCAAAACCAGGGCCAGGGGCAGGCCGACGTAACCCAGGCCAATGACGGCCACCCNGGCCCGGCGTGTGTTGATCTTCTCGATCAGTTCAGTTTGATAATTCATTGTTCCAGTAATCTCATGCCGCAGTATGATCCCTATCCCTCATCACGGTTGTTCACTGACGGCCGGGCTAACCGGTTGCGGCGCAGGAGGTGTTGGCGTACGGCGGCGACGCAGCCAGCCGCGCGGTACCGTCGCCCTGGGGGCGGCCATCGTCGCGGTGATCGTCACGCGACCGTGTCTGGGAGGTGTCGTACCGGCGGTGGTAATAGGAGTAGTAGTAATAGCCTGAGCCACGGGTGGGCACGCGGTTCAGCACGGCGCCCACCACGTGCGCATTGACGCGGTTGAGGGCCTGGAGCGCCCGTTCAGCGAGCTGGCGCCGCGTCTTGCCGGCTTCAAGCACCAGGACGACACCGTCGACCTGGGTCGCCAGGACGGCGGCATCCGAGAGCGCCGAGACGGNGGNGCTGTCGAGCAGGACCACATCGGCCTCAGCCTTGAGGGCCGCCAGCAGGCCACGCATGCGGGCCGAGCCGAGCAGCCNCGCCGGGTTGGGCGGCAGCGGGCCAGAGGTCAGTACACGCAGGCCGGGAATCGGGGTCTCTTGCAGAATGTCATCGACGTTCGGTTGATCTTCGAGCAGGCCGGTGGTCACCCCGACACTGTTGCGCACTTTGAAAAGGCGGTGCTGGCGTGGGCGGTGCAAGTCGGCGTCGACCANAATGACCCGGTGGCCCGCCTGGGCCATCGCGGCGCCCAGATTGGCCGTGGTCATCGATTTGCCCTCGCTGGGCACCGCGCTGGTGACGAGCAGCACGTTGAGTGGGCGGTCGACCGCGGCAAACTGCAGGTTGGTGCGCAGGACACGGTAGCTCGCNNGCACCGGTGATGCACCATTTTCGCCCAGCATGACAATGCCCGCCTTCTGGTCGTTCACCTGAGGGATGATACCGATCGTTGTTAGATTAAGCGATGCCTGCACCTCTTCGGGCGTATGCACGGTATCATCCAGGTATTCCAACAGGTAGGCCGCAGCTACGGCCAAGGCACAGCCAATCATAGCTGCCAGGAGAATGGTGGCTGGTTTGTTTGGCCCAATGGGAATAATGGGTAACACGGCCGGTTCGATCACGCTGATCGCATTGATCGCCCCACGCTGCGTGTTGGCCAGCATGGCGGCGTAGTTGGCCTGTAAAATGGCTTGTTTGTCCTGCAGGCCGCGGATCGTCGTCTGGGTGTCGGCAATCTGGCGGGCGCTGGTCAGTCCCGCCAACGTCTGCTGCTTACTGCTGATCTCGCTGCTGGTTTCACGGATACCGGCTTCCAGCTCGTTCAACTGCTGGTTGATGAAGTCCTGCCTGACCTGGTCCTGCGCGTTTGGGTCGGTTGGGCTGATACGGATCAGCTGGTGGGCCAGTTCATTGGCCACCGCCTGCGCCCGTGCAGGGTCAGTGTCGGTCACCGAAAGTTCGATCAGCTGCGTATTGGCGACCGCGCGTGCCGTGTATTCCGGCAGCCACGACAGGTCGAGCGCGGCCATCACACCATTACGTACGTTNNTTCGCGTGGCGATGTCAGCATAGGTGTTGGCCAGCTGCTGCGCCAGGTAGACCTCGTAACCAGACGGGTTCGGGTTGTCGATCGTGTTGCCCACCAGCACCGTCGCGCGCGGTAGATCGGCAGCTGTTGACGCGCCGCCAGGTAGCTGGCCCCGGTTGCGATCAGGGTGGCCAGCAGAATCAGCCACCACCACTTGCGCAAGGGTTGTACGTATTGCTTCAGTTCCACGAAAGAGTCCTTCCAACACTGCCCAGCCCTGCCGCTCACACGGAGAGGCTACCAGGGCTGGGCTGTTTAGGGAATCAGGGTGATCCAGGTGTTCATTGCCACGATTGGGCAACCAAAATGATGTCGGTCACGCCGATCGCATCGTCGCCATCCAGATCGTAGCGTGGATGATAGTTCGGATCGCCCAATACCTGGGCAAAATGCCCGGCCACCGTCTGGATATCGACGATATTCACCGACCCGCTACAGTTGACGTCGGGTACGGCGAGGTCGATGCTCGAGCGACGGGGTGCGCACTGCCCGCACCATCACGCACGCTGCCGGGCAGCACGACCTGCGCGCAGGACGTGGGTCCGGCGCCACTACCGTGGTCACGGTGAGTGTGACCGGCTGCTGGAAATACACCGGGCCATTCCAGGTTACACGCCGCGTCAACGGGTCGAACTGGGGCGGCGTCAGGCTACCTCCCAGGGCCGTTGGGTTGCCCAGCGCCGATGGCAGGGTCAACGTCACTCCCGTCTGGGCGAGGGCGGCCGTGCCGGCATTGCTCGCCAGCGTCAATGTATAGGTCACTGCCCTGCCGGGCGGCGCCCAGGCGCGACTGGCGTTCAACGCCGCGCCGAACTGGAAGGCTGGGCCGGTCACCGCCGTCGCAACGTCCAGGTTCACCGCCGGCGCAATAGGGCCGAGATCGTGGTAGGGGCGTTGATCTGCGTCACACCGCTGGGGAAGGCGGCATTCAGCAACAGATCGAACCGCAACTGCATACTGCCAGGGCCAGCGTGGGCACCGTCCAGGTCAGAGTGCCCCCGTATTGCTGGGGGCGCCACCCCGCCCGGTTCCTGGGTCGCGGTGACCTGCCCGTGCGGCTCGTCGTAATCGACCGCCACGGTGGCATTGGTGACGGTGAACGGGCTGCTGTTGGCCAGCGTCACCGTGTAGGAGAGGGTATCGCCCGGTTGGGCCGTCGGTGTGTTGACCGCCAGCGTCGAGGCGCTGAGATCGGCCGCTGGCAGATGCAATTTGAGCGCCGGGTCGCCGAAGAACACCTGTGAATCGATCACGTCAAAGAGCCGCTGGCGCCGGCAAAGTAGTAGGCTTTGGCCTGGTCGAAGGCTTCGCCGGCGCGCTCGATCCGATCCTGGAGCGTGGCCCGCACCAGCGCCTGGTTGAGTTTGTTGAGGTCCCAACCGACGTGCAGGCCGCTGGGCGACAGGTCGACGATCGATCCCCGCTGCGGCGCCAGGAGGAACGTCTCGCCGAGCGTTTGGTTACCACCGTCCAGATTAATGAAATAGCCAGCCCAGCAGGAGTAAGAGACCGTTATCGGCCACTTCGTATCGTTCGGATGGCTGGCTAACACCGGAATATCGAAGATATTGAACATGCTCACCGATCCCCAGCGGAACCGCGAGGCATGCCCGAACCACTGCAGCATCAAACCGCCCTGATCGAACGCGGCCCGGATAGCCAGACGCATGTCGTTGGCCGTGAAATAATCGCCGTTGTAGTAGATCGTCGGGTCATCGTATTCCGCCGGCAGGTAGTTGAACCGGATATCGTTACTCAGGGCATGAAAATTGCCGGCCGGGTCGGCCCAGTTATCAGCCACGAACACGACGCGTCGCTGCCACTCGGCCGGCGCGGTGTCCGATTCATAGGCCAGAATCTTGTTCACGACGGCGGTCACGTCGGCCGGCGTCTGGGCGGGGATGCGGCCGATGTGCATCTCGGGCAGGAAGTCGTTGGGGCCATCCAGGCTGACGAAACGGTTGTCGGCGGCCGTTTCACCCAGCCAGGGATCGATACGCACTAAAAACGGTGGGATCAAATTCAGCAGAGTCGTGCCGGAGACGCCGGTGAAGTCGTAATGCCCATCGCCCACCAACAGCACGTAGGTGGGCGGTTCCTGCCCAGCGTTCCAGTTGTCATAGGCGTAGCGCAGGAAACTGCGAATGGCCTCTGGGTCGACGCGCCCTGCGCTGAATTCGTCGTAGATATCCTGGATATCCACTTTGGCGACGGCCAGGTTCTGCGCCGCGCGTGATCCAGCAGCGGCTGAACCGCGTTCGCCAGGGACGAATGGACGATGGCGATGTAATCGGCGGTATGGTTGGGCGAGCGCCAGTTCGACGGCGTATCCAGCGTGATCGAAGCCGGGGCCAGTAAGCCACTGACGGCGCTCAGGTAGTAGGTGGGGCCGGGCAGGTTGGCATCCCAGAAATGCAGCGTATAACCGCCGCCGGCCGGTTCGGCCACGGTCGTGGTCAGCCTGACCGGGTTGCGGGGTCGCGCAAGTCATAGACGCCGACGTCCGGCGCGGTAAAACCGGTGGCAACTACCTCATTGGCGCCCGGCGTCATCGCTTCGACGTACAGGCGGTCATTTTCAGCGTCGGCGAACGCCTGGTACGTCAGCTCGACCCAATCCGGTGAAATCCAGTAATAGGTAAGGCCGGGCAGTTGGGCGAGGGCCGCCTCCAGGCTGATCTGATTGGGCGCACCGTCCAGCCAGGCCGCCGGCACGGTCGAGGTGGTCGCTTTTTCGGTGCTCCTCCCACTGGAAGGCGCCCACCGTGTGGCTATTCAGGCGCACCACCATCGACTGGTCCGGGTTGGCCGCCTGGTTCTGGCCGCCAAAGACCACCGTACGCACGATTGCCGAACTGCTGCTGGGGTCGAAATCGTCCAGCGCCAGGTTGTAGGTGCGCACGACCGGCGTGGGGTTGGTCGGGTAGAGCGCGGTATCGAACCAATGGTCGGCCGTCGCCGGCCGGTTGTACAGCGAGCGATAATCGACATCGACCTCGACGTGCAGCGTTTGCGTAATGATTGTCACCACCGGTTCACCGCCGGCGGGGTCACCGCGTGTGTCATGCGTGGGCCAGGGCTGCCGCCGTAGGTAAACCAGTAGACATTCTGGTTCATGAAGCGGCCCTGATAGGGTTCGGCGTAAAAGACCACGAGATCGCCCGGGCCGAACCGCCCGTCATCCTCCCCGTCACTTCGATCGCGATCGGCTGACCCAGGTAGGTCATGGCAAAGGTGGCGGGGTTGGTTGTCGCGACCGGAACGCCGGCCGCCAACAGATCACCGTACGTCAGACGATACATGCCACGCGCTGGTGCGCAGGCGCAGCGCCGCTGACGCCCGCGGGCACCGCGGAGACCCCGTCGGGCGTGGGTCAGTGGGCGCCCCGGCCTCGCCCGGCGTGAGGTGGATCGTGATGTGAACATCGGGGTGGTAGCGCAGCACGCCCGTCACCGGGTTATACTGAAAGGGAAACACGCGCACCGCCAGCAGGCGGCGGTCGCGCTGCCACTGTTCACTGCCGCTCACGACAGACGTTGCCGGATAGAATACGTTGGACCCGTAGATCGCGGTATCGGGCCGTTGGATGACCGGCACGGCCGAGGGCTATTTTCTGCGTTCCAACCCTCCACCGGCGCCGGGGGCATGTTGGGAACGGGGACGGACGGAAGGGTCGCTGGGACCTGAATCACGTGATCCTGGTTCAGAACTGGTGATCTGCCAGTTTCCCGTCGCGGGCAGTTCTACTGTTGTGCTCCACACCGGCAGCAGGGGTGCGCCGGGTGTGTCATTGAAGCCATACCCCGGCACGCAGACCCTGCGCGTCCAGCTCGTAGGTCGGAGTCTGGACGCGCAGTTGGATATCCTCCACGTCGCCGGCCGTCGCTCCAGCGGTTGGAGCGACCGGCGTCACACCGATCAGCAGAAAACCAAGCATAACGGCACATACACCGCGCCACCCGGCCCGCGTATGGCTTCGTGCAGTTTGAACATCATATCAACCCTGGCGACCCTTCATCGCGTCACTCTCTGGCTAACCACAATGCATGAATGAGGCAAACCGCTGCCTCCTCATGCTCAGTAGCAAGTGCCACCTGATACACCAAACGGGCCAATCAGCGGCGCCACATCGGGCGATGACGGCGGCGCGATACCCTGCGCCTGCGTTTCCAACGGCCGTTCCAATACGATGGCTGGGGCTTCCCACAGCTTGCGCGGCAGGCTGTTCCTGCACGTTCCGATCGATCGCTGACATCTCCATGACTTCCTCCTGAATGATGGTGAGTGTGGGGTCACCGGACAACCACGGTCGGCCGTCGCGAGATTCCCATGGCAACATGCGTAACGGTTCTTGATCGCTGGCGTTACGCCAGATCGAGCAACGGAATCGATTGCCGCTGCGGCGTTCGTTCAACCACAGGGCGACTCTGCGCCGCCTGCTTCATTTGCAGCGGCGTCTGCGGGATGGGTTCGCCCGGGTGCTGCGCAAACCGGGCCTGGGCCTGCGTACAGGCCAGGGTGTTGGCCGCAAACAGGTCGCCGCTCTCCTTCCACGCCAACCCCGCACAGCGCCCTTCACAGTAGGCATTGATGGGGCATACCCGGCATTCGGGCAGATTGGCGTAGATGTGGCGCCGGCGCAGGTTGCGGAAGATCGGCGCCTCACGCCAGATCTCACCAAAGGGCTGTTCACGCACGTTGCCGGCGGGGATGCGCAGTTCGATGCACGGAAATACCTCGCCGTATGGACTGATCACACACGCAGCCAGGCCGACTTTGCAGGTGCGACTGGATGATGAGGGCGCCTGGGGCACGAACGGGCTGCCGTCGCTCAGCAGGACCTGAGTCATCTGCGTACGCGTGAGTTGGTGGTCCATTGCCCGCGCAACGCCGTCATCGTTCTGCGAGATCTTGATGACCTGCTCATAACGCACGCCCAATTCGGCGGCCAGCTCCGCCATCTGCTGCTGCTCGGCGACGTTGAGGTCCAGCAGCAGCGTGTTCAATTTGACGCGTATCCCGCGNNCCAGCAAGAGCCGCACGCCGTGTAGCACCCGGGTCAGTGTGTTCCGGCTGCCGGCCACGGCATCGAACGTTTCATTGGTCGCCCCCAACAGACTGACATCGACCTGCACCGGGTCCAGGGCCGCCAGGCGGTCCGCCGTCTCCGCGGTCAACAGCGTGGCGTTCGTCTTCAGGTACAGGGCAAAGCTGAGGTCCCGCGNCTGCGCGATCGTGAAAAAGTCGCGTCGCGCCAGGATTTCGCCGCCGGTCAACGTCAGCCGTAGTGTACCGGCCTGCGCCATCTGCTCGAGCAGGTCGAGGCATTCGGCCGTCGACAGCTCGGGCTGCTGCCGTTGGACGTTAAAACACATGACGCAGTGCAAGTTGCAGATGTGCGTCAGCTCCCATGTGATGCTGTAGGGAACGTGCTCACGCTGCAGGCGGCTCAGGAACAGCGCGTACAGGTCACGCCCGTCACCGTCGACGCCACAGGCATCGAACCCACGATCGAGGGCATCGACGACCAGTGCGCCGGGCGAGGGAGTCAGGCGATCAGTCACGTGACTCTCCTCGGAAACAAACCGGTCTCCGTCCAGGTCACCAGCCCCTTGACGGCCAGGGTGTCGAGGAATTCTTGGGTGCTGTGCCTGGCCTGCGCGTATTCCACATCGAACTCGGCCGTCAAGGCCAGCGCGATCTCGTCTACAGTACGCACACCGTCCACTAACTCCCAAATCCGTGAACCCACCGGGTTCAACATGCAGACCATGTTCTCGGCGGGGCTGAGAATTACCGCCTCTCCACTGTACACCCGGCCGCCACGCGGGTGATGCAGGGGTACGATCTGAGTTGGATTCATCACTGGAAGTCTCCGACAATGATGGATTGTGCTATCCAGCACTCAGGCGGCCATGGGTTGGGTGCTGTTGGATAGCGCGATTGCCAGACATGCAATCTTACCCGCACAATCAGTCGTGCAGGACGCCGCCTATTGTATCTGTATTCGTAGTCTATGTCAACTGTCATCCCGTTTCGCCACCCCTCGTGCGCAAAAACTCCCACAGCCCCGGTTGCAACGACACCCCCAGGCGGTAGGTGGGCGCCTGCTGTACCAGGCGGTCCGCGACGGCCAGCCAGGCCGCCGCGCTGCTTGTACGTTCCGCCGCCACCTTTTCGGTCAGCGCCAGGGCCACCACGGCCGACCCAGGTGACAACCGCTGCAACGAAAAGTCGTGGGTCTGCTCGAGTGCATACAGCGCCCGCAGTGGGGCCTGCCGATTGACCCGCTCGATCAAGCCGGGCGGTGTGCTTTGCCCCAGAACGGGGTGCTGCAGATGACAGGCCCCTGCGCACCGACCATTACCACGACGTTCTCGTCACACAAGACCTGCGCATGGCCCCGTGCGCTGGGCCAGTGTCGTCTTGCCGGCCCCGACGGGCCGAAAAAGAGGTATCCTGCGTTGCGCCACACAACACCCACGCCGTGCAGCAGCAGCCCGTTGTGCTCACGCGGCAGTACCTGCATCAGGATGTACACCAACACCCGCTCGATGGCCGAGGCCGCCCGCTCGGCCGCGGGGCATAGACTGCGGCCCGGCAGCGGGCCAGATCGACCCAACCGCGGTATGACATCACACGGAAATGGGTCATATCCCCGTGTGTTCGACCATCGGCCAGTCTGTGGTCACCAGCGTCGGGTCCCAATCCAGGCGGACCGACCAGGAGGTCGCACCGGTGGTCAGGAACGCGGCATAACGCTTCACCAGGTCCGCGCACCAGTCTGACTCACCCACCTCGACCGTCACGGTCACACCGGCCAGGTCCAACGCAAAGGCTTGGCTCACGAACAGACCCGATCCGACGGGTGATAGCGGCCCGGTCCGCCGTGGTAGGCCGGGCGTCGGCGGCACGCTGGGCTGTACGTTGGATCGATTCGGGCAACCACGACACGCCGCGCAACGCCAACCAGCCGAGGTACGCCAGGCGCTGTCCCCCATCGAAGGCGACCGCCGTAGCCCGTGCACGCCGCCAGGCCCGCCCCAGCGTTCGTCGCCCACCCCACATGGTGCGTTCGACCGCTTCGGTGGGGCAATTGGCCAACGCGGTCAGCACAGGCGTGGGCACCGGCGTTTCCAGCAACGCTACGGCCTCTGTCAACATCGTCCGGAGTGTCAGCAGCAACCCCAGCGCTGCCCACGGCGCAGGACCGTGTCCCAATCGAGATCGCCCAGGCGCACCAGGCGATCGATGTCGAGCAGCCAGAGCAACCGCCGCTCGTGGTGATGGTGCATCATCTGATGGGCACAGCCATGCAGCAGGAGAGTGGTGCTGTCTGGGACACTGGCATCGGGCATGCCCGGCGCCGGCCGGGCCAACTGCCAGATTTCAGCAATGGGTATACGCGCGATGTAGTACGGCAACTCGAGCAGCGACCAATGCAGCTCAACCAACAGGCGCCGGCGGTCGGCCGCCTGACACACCATCGGTAGTTCGGCGCGGTAGCGTCGCTGCCAGCGGCCCAACCAGAACAGGCCCTGGGGAGGTAATCCCGTCCGCTCAAGACTTTCCGCGGCGTCGATCGCATCCGCCGGCACCAGCAGATCCAGGTCGTTGACCGGTCGTTCGGCTGGACTACCGTAGACGAGCCGCCCCAGGGCCGCCCCTTTGAGCAGCATCACCGGCACACCGGCGGCCTGCAGCGCCGCTACGATCTGGTGCGCTCATTTTCCATCAGATGGCTGCGCACGCCGTGGATCTGGAAAGCCTGTCCCCAGGCAGATTGCACCATACCCGGTAGGGTTGGCCACTGCGCTGTCGTGCGCACCTGACTGTAAAGAAAAGGCGCCACATCGTGCCCGGCCAGGTCCGCCACGATCTGCTCCCACACCGCGGCGCTGAAGGCGGGCAGTTCGGCGCCGGCGGCGGCAGCCCGTACGGCGGCCGCCGCGGGTGCGGCGAGGTCATACATCCCGGTCACCCTCGCCGCGTCAGCAACCCCTCGTACACCCCGTCGACCGCCTGGTAGACATTACGCCAGCCGTAGGTGGCCGTGACCCAGGCCCGACCTGCCGTGCGCAACTGCCGGTTGAGCGCCGGGTCGCGTAGAATGCGCAGCGTGGCTGCGGCAAACGCTTCGGCCGTCGAGGCGATCAGGATGTTCTCGCCCGCGTGCAGTTGAATGCCCTCGGCCCCAATCGCGGTCGAGACCACCGGTAGGCCCCACATCCAGGCGTCGAGGATTTTGACGCGCATTCCGCCGCCGGCGTGCAGCGGCACGATGAAGGCATCGGCCGCCGCCAGGTACGGAGTGGGGTCAGCCACGTAGCCGGTCACCTCGANTGCGGGGTCGGCGCCGAGCGCTACCACCTCGGGAGGCGGGTNTTTGCCGACCACCACAAAGCGCGTTTCGGGCGCCTGCTGCCAGATCAGCGGCAGCACTTCCGNGGCAAACCACATCACGCCGCTGATGTTGGGTGGCCAGAACATGGTACCCAGATGCACGATCGTCGGGTGCGCCGCGGGTTGGTACGGCACCACCGGCATACGGTCCGGATCGACACAGATCGGCACGGTGGTGAGTTTGGCAGCCACGCCCGCCCGCTCATGCGCGGGATAGAGGGTCAGCAGCCGCTCCTGGTCTTCGTGCGTTACCGTCAACATGGCGTCGACCACGCGTCCCATTTCCGCCTCGTACCNGCGCCNAGTGCGCGCTTCCCGCTCGGCAATACGCCGGCGCAGCGGGTTGGGTTCGTTGGCCGCAATCCGTTCGACCAGCAGGTACAAGGCGTTATGTTCATCCAACACGCTGGCCGGACGGCGCCCGGCGCCGTCCGNCACCACCTGCACACCATAGCCGGCCATTGCCAACTGATCGGCATGCACGACATCGAATGCGACGGTCTGCGCCAGACGACGCAGCAGGGCCTGCATGGCCGTGATTTCGTCGCGCACGATCACGATAGGCAACCCCGACCAGAGTCCCCGCAGTCCGGCGCGCACGTTGCGCAGTGCAGAGCGCTGCATCGGCGCCGTGTGGACGTCCGCGCAGATGGACCGCAGGTGCGCTACCGCCTCGGGCGGATCGTCCGGCCGCACGAAGGCCACGAGTGTCACCGCGTGCCGTTGGCTGAGGTGGCGCAGCATGTAGTACGCGCACCTTGGGCCCGCATCCAACGGGTAGGGCAAGATCTGACACAAGAACAAAACCTGGGCCACGGGCGGTTACCTAACGGCCCTGCAGCCGCAGAGTGGCGGCCAATGTCTTGAGCAGAATCAAGGCGTCCAGATAGAAACTGGCATGCCGCACGTAATAGAGATCGTACTCGAGCTTGACTCGCGCATCCTCGACCGAGCCGCCATAGTGGTATCGCACCTGNNCCCACCCGGTCAGGCCCGGACGCACAGCGTGGCGCGTACGGTAGAACGGGATTTCCTGCGCGAGTCGATCGACGAATGCCGGCCGCTCCGGCCNGGGTCCAACGAGGCTCATTTNCCCGCGAATGACGTTGACCAGTTGCGGCAGTTCATCGATGCGCGTCCGGCGCAGCCAACGTCCCAGGGGTGTAATTCGCGGATCCTTCTCCATCGCCCAGACCATGCCGGTGTTCTGTTCGGCATCAGGGATCATCGTGCGGAACTTGATCACCTGGAACGGTCGGCCACCTTTGCCAACCCGTTCTTGCTGGTAGAACAGGGNGCCGGNGCCGCTCAGACGATTGCCCAGCGCAATGAGCGGTATCAGCAGGGCCAGCACGATCAAGCCCAGGGTGCTCAGCAGCACGTCGGCCAGCCGTTTACTGACCTGGTAGAGTCGATCGATTGGGCCGGCATCGATGGGTAAGACCGCCCCCAAATCGCGTCCGATGTGCTCCACCGACACCCGTCCCAAAAGCCGTTCATAGAGTGCCGGCATGGTGGTGATGCGGACACCCTGTTCGCGGCAGGCCATCAGGGCGTCGAAAGTGGTCGACGCCATGGTGTGCCGGTGGGTAATGGCCAGCACTACCTCGTTAGCCCCCAACTGGCGCACCATCTCGGGTAACGCCTGACAGCCTCCCAAGACCGGCAAACCGGCGATCGATGCCTCGCGCTGTCTATCTGGATCATCATCGAAGAAGCCAAGGATACGGTAGCCGGTGCCATTGAAACGGTTACCAAAGGCCGGCACGGCCTGCAGCGCCTGGGCCAGGTACGAGCCGGCCCAGCCCGNCCNCACCACCACGGCTTGTTCGTGGAATGTCGGTTGTACGAACAACACCGCATACAGGCCGCGCCACAGGGCAATCAGACCCACCGCGATCACAATGCTCCAGAAAAGCAAACCACGTGACGCCAGGGGTGGCGTGAGCCAGGGAATGATGGAATAAACCAGGAACGTCAGCACCGNCGCCGCGGCTGCGCTCAGGATACTGTTGGGTGCGCTCGCCGTGCGNNGCAGGTCGTAAGCCTCCAGCAGGGTGGCCAGCGGCAGCCAGACCAGGGCCAGGGTAACCCACCATTTGTACAGCGCCAATCCGGCCGCCAGCGATGGGAGCCAATCGGTGCGCGCAGTAATCGCGACGATTAGCGCGCCGCACAACAACAGGATGTCGACGACCGCCAACACAATCTTCCGTTCGGAGGGATTGAGGTAGAAGGTGATTTGACGCGGGCGGTGCGGGGCGCGGTCTTGGCCAGGGGCGGCACACGGCGCGCCGAATCGAACATGGGGAAGCTCTTCGGTCATACGAACGATCTCCTTGGGTCACGGGCAACGAATGTCCTCTACTCAGACTGAAACCACAATGCACGACGCATTCCAATCAACGACTGCCACTCTGGCAACCGCTGATCGTCGTACCAGACCTGGCCAGCCATGCCCACACACATGAGGCAACGGGGTCGGCCAAGGCGTACTACAAGGTGGAAGCCAACGCCTCCAGATCCAAGGGTGGCCGCGCGGTTCGGCAGCGCCACCCGGCGGCTGGTGGCAAGGCAGGGTCGGGGTATCCGCATCCCTGGCCCATCGCCGTAGTTCAGAGAAACCGAGAAAAACCGGGTTTCTGGTTGGCCGGTTGACCTGACCCATCGCCGCGGCTCAAGAGAAACCGGGTTTTTGGCCGGTTTCTGGTTGGTAACCTGGTACAGATGGCAGCTGGCCAAATCAGGATACGGGTGATGGGCTACATCGGGTGGTCAAACCGGCCGTTTCAGAGTTCAGGCAGTCGCACAGCATACGCACGAACTATGGCCGCCACGTTGCGGGTGTGAAAGGCACCACGGATTGGTGCGGAAAGCTGCCTTCATTATACCACATCGCAGTGGATATTGCATTACAAATAACTTACAGATTGGTCAGGTCAGGCGTGAGCCTACGCCACTGCACCGTGCCCCATTGTATCCCGGCATGGGCACGACCTGTCCGAACGCGCTACCAGATGCCACATGGTCCAGCGCGCCGCATAGCGAGGACATCAAGGTGGATAGCCACGGAACGGCGTGTTCCTTGCCGTTCCGTGGCTGAGATTATCGGCTGGCGCCGCCTACGCCGCGCGGCGTAGGCGGCGCCGTTTGACAGGGCGGGACCGGTTAGGCAGTCATCCCGTGACGCCGCCGGTAGAGTACGAATGCGACCATGACCAACAGGCCAGCCAGCAGCCCAAAGGTCATCAGGTCGGTCTGAGGGTTGTTGGCGCCCAGGCTGCCCAGGGTCACGGCCGTCGGCGTCTGTCCGAAGACGACACTGAGCGGTCCGTGCATGGTCGCCACGCCAGCCAGGTTAATGTCCTCCAGCTTGTACCAGTAGGTCTGGCCAGTCTGGACATCGAAGTCCTGGTAGCTGTAGGCCGCGCCGGACGGACTGCCGGGCGATGCCGAGGGGATGTAACCCAGCAGTGTGTACTCGCCGTCAGCCGTCAGGCTGCGATACAGGTTGAAGCCGGCATTGTCAGCCTCGCTCACCGTCTCCCAGGCGACCTGGACATGATCGGACTGGGCCTGCGCGCTGAAATCGGCCAGTAAGACAGACAGCGGCTGCACATTGATCTGGTAGTCCTCGACCTCGCCGTCGGTCCACGGCTCATCCGGCGTCAGCTTCTCTGCGGACGCGAGGCGGAAACGCGCGAAGATGGGCCGATCGGTGACGGCATCGTTGGGGACGGTCACCGTCACGTTCTTAGTGCCGTCAGTACGACTCCGGTACTNGCGGCGTCCATTCCCCTCGTCCGGGTCCCACACATGGGAGATCACCTCGTTGCTGCCGTCGCTGTCGTCGAAGACGCCGTCGCCGTTCCAGTCGATCCACGCGGTCAAGTAGGCCCAAGCCCTCTGGGTTGTGGTCGTTGCCGACCCAGAGCCATAGGTCCACTGCACCGCTATGGTGGCCTGCTGGCCCGGCGTCAGCAAGTTGGGGAACGTGACGCCATCTTCGTCATCGGCGGCCACGCCGTTCAGGCCGTTGGCCGTATTATTATCGTCGCCCTTAGCATCGTTAGAGAACTGCTGACTGGTCTCGGCATCGATGTGGGCCGAGGTAGAAGAATTTCGTCAATAGCCCCGAGTTAATGTTTCTGGTGGCCAGATCGATCTCGTGCTTCGCCGCGCCATAGCTGTTAGGTGCATCGCCATAGTCGAGCGCCTGAACGTAGGTGTACGNAGCGGCCGCGCCGTTGTCAAGTGGCTGTGGGTTAGTATAGCCTGGGGGCTGAATGTTGACATTCGCTCCGTTGAAGGCATTGGTGATGAAGGTATTTCTCGCCACTCTGTACTGAATAGTAACCTCAGGGTACGTGTAGCCTGGGATCGTTTGTCTTTGCGTGCCCGTGAAAGTCTTGAATGTCACATTGTACTGCCAGCCCAGAGGTCCTTCCCAGGTCCACCAAGCGCGTTCAACGCATCAAGCGGGTCGTTGGGATTATTGACGTTTGGCACACCGTTGGCCAACGACACAACNAACCGTCATGACATCATTGGGGTTATTCGGGTTAGGATACGGAAGTGGAGTCTGTCCATTGGTGCCCGCCGCGAACCTGAACACGCCCGTGCCGTTGAACTCCATGGGAAGTANGGNGGCTGGTCCGATGATCGCATAGGCCACGAACGGATCATAGTTCGCTTCCGGATGCGTCTCTGNGCAAGGGGCCCTGTTTGGGCGAATACGCCCATCGGCGCCAGTGCCAGGAGCAACACCATCACGACGACGGCGAACGGCACTCTCAGGTGTATGTTGCGCATAGTGTTTGTTTCATCCTTTCATAATCATTGATTTGGATGTCCGGTCAGCCGTGCGAGAAGCACACGGCTGACCGGCATCCTCACAAGTCTTCTGCTCTACTAAAAACCGTAGTCAAGCCTTTCGGCGTCGTTGTTGTTGTCGTCCCGGTCTTCACCGCCGCTTCCCGGTACGATCGCTACACTGAGGGTGTAGCTGCCATGGGTCTGTCCAGCGTCCCACCGGGCCTCGAACCCAAAGGTCGCCTCGCTAAGCCCAAGTACCGTCGCAGTCGTCGTGAAGATGTGGGCACTCGCATCTTCGGTGTGGGTCCACAGGGAGTTCTGAACTGGTATCCCGCTGACCGGTAGTTGAGTAAAGCTGCCATTCCAGCCATTGTACATCGTCCAACGCGGGTCTTTGGGAATACGCAGGGTGATGGTGCCTGACGTGTTCGCTCCCTTGATTTCGATGGCCCTGACATAGATCTCATACTCGGTGACTCCGGACATCACGTTCGGTACGGCCATAATGATGGGCGTCAAGTCAGGTACCAGCGTCGGCGGCGTCGGCACATGCGTCAGGTAGAGCGTGGCCGTAGCCGTTGCCATCGGCGACCCGTCGTCCTTGATCGTGTACGGGATCACCGCCGTGCCCACGAAGCCAGGCACAGGAACCCAGATGTAGGCTCCGGTCTCCGGATCCACCGTCAGCGTCCCGATGGGGCTGCCGTTCTGCTTGATCGTAACCGGAACACCGGCCACCGGCGCAGTGTCAGGCGTGCCATCGCCATCGCTGTCGATCAGCGTCACGTCCTGGTCGTTGCCCTCGGGGTCGAAGTCGTTGGTCAGGATGTTCCCGGTCAACGTCTCACCCTGGCTGCCCACGTTGGCGTCGTCGTTGGCGAAGGTCTGGTTGCCCGCATTCGGCACGACGGTGATGGTCAGCGTCGCATCGTCAGTCAGGTGGCCCGGATCCTCGATGGTGTACTCCACCGGCACCTGACCCGTGAAGCCAGGCTCTGGCGTGAAGGTCCACGTCCCATCGGGGTTGACGGTCAGCGTCCCGGCTGGCACGATGTTGCCGTTCTCGTCCGTGCCGTACACCGGGGTCGGCGTGCCCAGCGTCACCGGATCGTCCGCCAGCCCGTCGCCGTCGAGGTCGACCTTGACTTGCGTCAGGGTGATCGGATCGCCGTCCGGGTCGCTGTCGTTGACCAGCACGTTGCCATCCACCGGCGTACCCTGCTCGGTGCTGGCCGTGTCGTCCTGCGCCACCGGCGGGTCGTTGGCCGGCGTGTCGGCTACCACCTTGATGGTCAGCGTCGCGCTGTCGGTCGCCGGCGTTGCATTGTCATCGGTGATGGTGTACTCCACCGGTACCGTGCCCGTGAAGTTGGGCGCCGGTGTGTAGGTGTAGCTGCCATCCCCATTCAGCGTGATCGTCCCAGCGGGCACGATGGCGCCCGTGAGATCCACGCCGTACACGGCCGTCGCCACGCCGACGGGCAGCACGTCATCCACCAGGCCGTCGCCGTCGGTGTCGGCCAACGCACCCGTCACCGTCTGGGTATCCCCTTCCAGGTCGAAGTCGTTGGTCAGCACATCGCCGCTCACCGGCACGTTCACCGGCGTCTGGTTGATGTCGTTGATCGCATAGGTGCTGTTCGGTCGCGCCAGGTTGGTCAGGTAGAGCGTCGCCGTGGCGCACGCCTGCGGCGTCCCGTCGTCGCAGGCCTGGTACGGGATCACCGCCGTGCCCACGAAGCCAGGCACAGGAACCCAGATGTAGGCTCCGGTCTCCGGATCCACCGTCAGCGTCCCGATGGGGCTGCCGTTCTGCTCGATCGTGATCGGTGTGCCCGCCACCGGCGCGGTATCGGGGTGCCGTCGCCGTCGCTGTCGATCAGCGTCACGTCCTGGTCGTTGCCCTCGGGGTCGAAGTCGTTGGTCAGGATGTTCCCGGTCAACGTCTCACCCTGGCTGCCCACGTTGGCGTCGTCGTTGGCGAAGGTCTGGTTGCCCGCATTCGGCACGACGGTGATGGTCAGCGTCGCATCGTCAGTCAGGTGGCCCGGATCCTCGATGGTGTACTCCACCGGCACCTGACCTGTGAAGCCAGGCTCTGGCGTGAAGGCCCACGTCCCATCGGGGTTGACGGTCAGCGTCCCGGCTGGCACGATGTTGCCGTTCTCGTCCGTGCCGTACACCGGGGTCGGCGTGCTCAGCGGTATCACATCATCCGCCTCGCCGTCGCCGTCGGTGTCGACCTTGACTTGCGTCAGGGTGATCGGATCGCCGTCCGGGTCGCTGTCGTTGACCAGCACGTTGCCATCCACCGGCGTACCCTGCTCGGTGCTGGCCGTGTCGTCCTGCGCCACCGGCGGATCGTTGGCCGGCGTGTCGGCCACCACCTTGATGGTCAACGTCGCACTGTCGGTCGCCGGCTGCGTATTGTCATCGGTGATGGTGTACTCCACCGGTACCGTGCCCGTGAAGTTGAGCGCCGGTATGTAGGTGTACGTGCCATTCGCGTTCAGCGTGATCGTCCCGGCGGGGACCACGTTCCCTGGTTGTCCACGCCGTAGATGGCCGTGGGCATGCCGATGGGCAGCACCTCATTGAGCTGGCCATCGCCATTTCGGTCAACCAGCGCACCCGTCACCGTCTGGTTGTCGCCTTCCAGATCGAAGTCGTTGGTCAGCACATCGCCGCTCACCGGCACGTTCACCGGCGTCTGGTTGATGTCGTTAACGGCGTAGGTCGAATTGCAGTCCTCCACCAGCACAGTGCTGGTGTTGTTCGCGCTATTGGAATCCTCATTGCTCGAAGACACAGTGGCTGTGTTCGCGATGGCAACGCACTGTCCCAACGTAACGGACGCCGTATTATTGGCAGGGTTTGTATCGTTATCTGCTGTGATCACTGCCGTGTTAGTAATGGTCTCTTGGGCGGAGGCCGTCAAGGCGCCTCCCCACAGGAAGGAAACCAACAACAGCAACAACCCCGATAGCAGAATGTTTCTGTGTCGTTTCATCAGGTCATTCCTCCATATCCCTTATGCATACCCTGGCAACGCATCGTTATGCACATTACAAAGCACTACACATCAGTCCGTGCGTCACGGGTATGTCACGTTGATGAGTACGGTGCAGGTCTCACCGACATTCATCGTCGACATAGAGGCGCTAAGGTTGTGGCCGCTGACGTTAACCGATGCACTGCTTCCTGAGAGCAACCGATAGTGGGTGTGCCGTTGATATTCAACACGGCAGGGATCGCATCGGTGAGCAGGACATTCTGCCCGATATTGGGGCCGGCGTTGAACACAGCCACGGAATAGGTGAAAGGAACGCCACGCTGGATACGGTTGATGCTGGCCGTCTTGACGACGCTGAGATCGGTAACCGGGCCGCCCTGGCAGATAGCAGAATCGCGCGTGTCCACGTAGGCCGCGTACACCCGGACGATATTGAGGGCGCTGGCCAGCGATCCGACGCTGATCTGAACCTCATCGAAAGACAGCGAGGTCTTGAAGCCGATATTGTAGCGGCCGGGACCGATGCCAATCCAGTTAACCAGAGCGGCCAGGTCGAGCAGGGCGCCGCCGGATTTGCTCTCCCGGAGTGCGCCGTCCAGATATGTCTTGACAGTGATGGTTTCTGAATAGATCAACCTGAGCCAACGTGTTCAGGTCTTGGATGGCGAAGCCGACCGTGCTGCCGGCAGGGTAGGTGGTGATGCCGTCCTGAACCGCGATGGACCCTTGTGACAGGACGCCCGCTACCATGGTGATGGTGGCGAAATCCGCCTGGCTGGGTGTAATCACGGCCGGTACATTGTTCACCGAACAACCGACACAGGCTACGCCTGAGGCCCGTGCGAGGGCCGTCGATGACGACCGGGAAGGTGGGGTTGACCAGCCAATAGGTCTGGTTACACACGAGGTTGACCTCGCAGAAACGCTGGAAGACAGCCCGGTAAACCTTGATAACACCCACGTCGGCTCCCGCAAACGAGGTGACGCTGATACGAACGGTGTCAAACGGCAACGAGGCGATGAAGCCTACAGTCCGCCGTCCGTCATCCCCGAGAAGAGAGGTGTTGGCAAAGATCAATTGCCCCGTGCCAGTTCGGGTTTCTTGCAGCACGTTGTTGAGATAGGTTCTGACCGTAATGTTGCTGAGCACATTGACGTCGATCAGTTTCGGATGTTCGATGTCGAAGCCTGCAAAGGTACCTGCCGGATAGTCGGTCAGCACATCCTGGACAGCGATGTGGGCCGTCGAAGCGATGCCCGCCAACAAGGTGATGCTGGCGTAGTCGTTCAGGTTTTCGTTGACGATATTCTCGGTGTTCTGGATGTTGCAGCCCACGCAGGCCACGCCGTCGAGACCGGTCTTGGTGCCGTCGATGATGACGGGGTAGGTGGGCATGGTCATGCTGGTGGGGGTGTTGCACTGGAGTTCAGGCCCCGCAGAACTTCATGACCACGGCATTGTAGACCTGGGTCGCACCGACATCGACCCCCACGGGTTGACTGATGGTGTAGCGGATTTCGTTGAAGCTCTGGGTGGTCTTGAAGCCGACGACGATGCGCCCTGAGGATTGTAGAACAGGTGCGCCAATGAAGAGATTGTTGGCGCTGACCGTCTCACGCAACGCGCCATTCAGATAAGTGCGCACCATGCTGTTGCCCAGCAAGGAGACCTGAGCCAGCGAGCCGCTGCTGATCTCAAAGCCGGCGAAATAGCCGGCCGGGAAGACATCGCCCCGACTGGCAACCGAGATGCTGGCATTAGCGAGGACGCCCACGTTCAGAGACAAGGTGGCAGAGTTGTCAGGATTGCTGTCGACAACGTTATCGGTATTGGAGACGATGCCCAGGCCAACGCCCGAGATGCCCGTGCGCGAGGCCGATAAGCGCGCCATAGGTGGGCTGGTTCAGGTTGGTATAGACGTTGCACGCCGGTTCCGGGCCTGCCTTGGGTTTGAACACTTCGGCGTAGTAAACCGACACGGTGCCGACGCCAAGGATGCCGGTAGCGGTGAGGCGCACACGGTTGAAGGGCTGAGCGGCCCAGAAGCCGCCCTTGTACTTGCCTCCGCCGAGATCGACCAGGAGGCTGCCGGACACAATCTGGGACTCCTGTTGGGTATCGCCGAGATAGGTGGTGACGCGTATCTGGCTGCCGACGCCTATGTTGGTGTCACCAAGCACGAAGCCGGCATAGGTGCCCGGCTGAAAGGCATTCCCGCCAGTGGCGCTATTGGCCCTGACTTCGATCCAGGCGGTGCCACCGACCAGATACCCCCAAGTGGCAGCATTGCCGAGGTTCGCATCGATGACGTTGCCTTTGTTGGCGAAATGATCCGCGCCAAAAATATTCTTTGAACTAACAACCTCGAGGTTGCTGAAGTTGTTAGTGGTCAGGCTGTAGAACTGGTTTTCGGGCGTGTCGTTACCGCCGGTGCTGAACAACGACGCGGCAGACGTGTCAAAAGACGCAGCGGCAGGCGCCGCCGCGTAGGCGTTGGCGAGAGGCGTCACTAACATGACCACCAACATGAAAACCGAAAACAGCAAATGTGGAAGATGATTCGTCGTCCATCTTGCTGTATGCCGCGTCCTGGTCGTGAACTACTCTCCCCAATGACGCACCAGGTGTGAGCGGAATGTAACGGCGGGCTCAGGTCCTGGTCGGAGACGCCGTGCGCGGCTGGCAGTTTGTCGGAGAGATCACCTTGCAAGCAGGCGCGACACGACATGCAGTAGCCAGCAGTGATCGCGGTACAGACGCGAACAGGCTCTCTCCGACAAACTGCTGGCGCACTGTCGTGAAGTGTGGGTCGTAGATAGTGATTGGCCCAGAGAAAGTTGACGCCCGTGTTGGTGTTGGGCATTGCCACGACACCAATGCGGCCGTCACGACCGACGAACGGGGAGGGAGTGAAGAGGCAGGATCAGAAGGCGGCCGGCTGATGCGCGGCCGCGGGGGCCAGGGTAGGCTGAAAGCCTGGCCGAATAGCCGCCAAAGGCGGCATTCCGGCGTGTGCGCCGGGTTGTTCGGATAGGCTCTAAACCGGCGGTCTATTCCTCGGTTTCGGAAACCTGGTAGGGCACGTCGGTGATGACGACGCCGGGCGTGGCCAGCAGCTCCCGGCGCAGCACCTCGGCCGTGTTCATGTGCAGCATGCTCATCAGTGGGCTGGAGACCACAAACTGCGGCACGACGACGGTGATGACCTCATCGGGCTGGCGCTGCGCGACGATCTCATCGATGTACTGCAAGAGCGGCTCGATGAACAGGCGGTAGGNGGAGTCGAGGATGTACAGGCGTACACCGTCGCCCCACATGTCCCACTTCTTCTGCATCCGCTCGGTCTGTTCGGGGTCGATCGAGACGTGGACCGCGGTGACGTCGTTCGACAGCATACGGGCATAACGCAGGGCCTGCAGCGTACCCTGGTGCACGCCACTGATGGGCATGATGACCCGGTGACGGGCGGCGTGCGGGGCCGAGCCGGCGAAGGCATCCAGGGAGAGGCGCTGGGCCAGATGGCGGTAGTGGCGGCGGATGACCAGGAACATCGCGACCAGGATGGGCGTAATCACCAGGATGATCCACGCGCNCTCGGTGAACTTGGTCACCGCAAAAATCAGCGCCACCATGCCGGTCGCCACCGCGCCCACACCGTTGATCACCATCTTGAGGAGCCAACGGCGGTCGTAGTGCAGCTTCGAGCCGCGCTCCTCGACCTCCTGGCCGGCCTGCAGTTTGCCCGACTTCCACCAGCGGTGGGCCATGCCCATCTGCGACAGGGTGAAGGAGAGGAAGACGCCGATCGCGTAGAGGGGGATCAGGGCCGTGACACTGGCATTGAACAGCAGGATCAGGATCGACGCGATCGCCGCCAGTGCGACGATGCCGTAGGAGTAGACGAGGCGGCTGCCCTTGAAGGCCAGTTGGCGGGGCAGGAAGCCATCCTCGGCCACCAGCGCCGAGGCGCGGAAGCCGGCAAAGGCGGTGTTGGCCGCCATGACCAGGATCAGCGTGGTGACGATGATGGTCACCGTGTAGATCAGGTTGCGCCCACCATAGACGGTGCGCACCAGCTGCGAGATCACGGTTTCAGACTCGGAGGNGACCACCTGGATGTGAACCGCCAGGAAAGTGATCCCCAGCAGCAGCGTGGCCAGAATGCCCGACATCCACATCAGGGTGGCGCCGGCGTTATGGCTGCGCGGCTCGCGGAAGGCGGTGATGCCGTTCGAGATCGCTTCCACCCCGGTCAACGACGTCGTACCGTTGGAGAAGGCGCGCAGGATGAGGAAGAGTGAGATCGGTTTCAGCAGGTCCACTTCGAGGGGGCGGGTCGACCACCACACCGGCCCGCCCGTCAGATAGCGGAGCAGGCCAAACCCGACGGTGATGAACATCATCACCAGGAAGAAGTAGGTGGGAACGGCGAAGGCTGCGCCCGACTCTTTGANCCNCCGCAGGTTGATCAGCATGATGAACAGTACCAGCACCACGGCCAGCGGCGCCCGGTAGTCGAACAACGCCGGGTAGGCCGAAACGATCTGCGCCACGCCGGACGAGATCGAGACCGAGACGGTCAGCACATAGTCCATCAGCAGCGCCGCGCCAGTGATCAATCCCGGCAGTTCGCCCAGGTTGTCGCGTGAGACGATGTACGAACCACCGCCGCCGGGGTAGGCGTGGATCGTCTGCTCGTAGGAGAGGGTTAGAATGATCAGCAGCCCCACGATGGCCAGCGCGATCGGGAAGGCCATGCCCATCGCGGCCGACCCCGCCACCGCCAGGATCAGGAGCATCTCCTGCGGGCCATAGGCGACCGAGGACATGGCATCGGAGGAGAAGACCGCCAGCCCGACGGCTTTACCGATGGTTTGGTGGGNGGCGTCGGCCGTCGAGAGGGGGCGGCCGATCAGCCAGTGCCCGGGCGACCAGCGCGGCGTATGTTTCGTGGTACGCCGCATGAAGTCATCGTGGACGTGCGAATCGTGGGGACCAGCGGTTGTCATAGAGGCGCCCTTTTCGCTCCTGCGTGCCAGACCGGTCTGTGGCGGCGGTTCAGCGCCCCGGCCTCTACCCCACGCACAGGGCTGCGACCCGGGCCGCCAGCCCACGCGGGAGGCAACGGCGGGCGCGGCGCAAAAGCGGGCGAACAGTCGTTGCGGGATCGGGTTGCGAGAGGGTTGAATCCACCGGCCGCAGAATCAGAATTATGGTTGTACACCGGGGTTGGATTGTAGCACGGCGGCAGCAGAAGTCCAAATCAATGGCGCTCGGTAGTGATCTGACGCATCGCTGGTTTCCCGCACACGCGTAACTGCTCAGCCAGCCGTTCAGAAACCGGGTTTTTCTCGTGTGAGCATGGTTTTTGTCTGTGCAACGGCCTTTCAGCGCGCCATGTTCCTGGTCTGCGAGACAAAAACCGGGTTTCTTTGAGCCAGCCTGAGCCTGTTTTCGACATAGAATGCAAGTTCTCCTACGATATCTTGCGGTTTTGATGCCCCGCACCACAAGATGCAGACCAGGCGCGGTATTCGCTCACATGATCTACGCGGCAGCTTGTGGCATCGTATCCGACACCCCTACAGGTTGTGGTGTCGAAAACAGGCTGAGTGGTTACCACGCGCTTTAAAATGCGGGTCCAGGGCTTCCAAGGGCTTGATGTCCACGGGGAAGGTGGTGAGTTTGCCAGCCTCGGCCCGCGCGGAAGAATTCGGAATCTGGAGGAAACCCTGTCATGCTGCGGCCGGCGAAGTATCCCTGGCGGCGCGGCGCAACGATTTCTGTGATGCTCAGCGCGGCGAAGAGCAGCAATACCGCGTCCACCGGCAGGCGGTAGCGCGACATGGCCCAGGTGAAGATGTGCAGCAGGCTGTAGACGGCGACGAAGAGGTAGAGTAGCAGGAAACGGCGCGGTGAACGAGGAATGGGCAACGGTTAAACGCGCGGGCGCAGGGAGAGGTAGATGCCATAGAGCATGAAGGGCAGGAAAAGGGTGATGGAGAGCAGCCGCCCCACGTTGAAGAGCAGGGACGAGTCGGCAGTGGGCCAGAACTCGATGTAGTCNNGCACGCGGCTGAGGGAGAGCAGCAGGTAGCGCCCCGGCTCGGCCAGTACAAAGCCGATGCCGCGGGCCATCAGCGCCTTGTCCCACTGCGCCTCGTTCAAACCCAGGCCGACCAGGTCTGCGGGCAGGGGCGCTGCGTACTCCTGGAAGTTGCTGCCGTGCAGCGGGTGCTGGGCCGAGTACATGGCGTAACCCGCGTTGGAGTTGAGCAGTAGAAACTCGCCGTAGACCAGGTAGTTGCGTGCGGTGAAGGGCAGGATGAAGAGCAGCGTGATCGCCGCCGCGGCGGCCAGGGCAGCGACGGCCGGGCCAAGCCGATGCTGGCGATAACCGACCCACAGCAAATAGAGGCCCATCACCGCCACCCAGGGCAGGATCGACTGGCGCAGCAGGCTGGCCAGCCCCAGGCTGACCCCAGCGTGATCACCAGCGCCGGCCGCAGCGGCTGGCCGGTCCGCAGCCCCTGTTCCACGGTCAGCGCGTTCCAACGACCAAAGCAGCGCGCAGATGAACAGGGCCTCGGTCTGCACCATAGCGCTGTAGAGGATGAAGTAGGCGTAGACCGCGCCGAGAAGCGCGGCCAGGTGGTGGATGGTGAAGGANNGGGAGGGGGAGAGGGGGAGAGGGGGTGAGGGCAAAACCCGGCGCGAGAGGCGGTAGAGGAGCAGGGGAANGAGAACACCGGCCAGAATCGCGCCCAGGCGCGCGGCCAGCGGGTGTGGGCCGGCCAGGCTGTAGATCGCGGCCACGAAAGCGGTGTAGAGAAAGGACCAGTGGGCGGTGGGCGCCGGNNCCGGGGCAAAGGGATACCAGGCCTGGCCGAAGCTGAAGCCGTAGCCGTCAGCCACGCGCATGGCCAACTGCGAATAGGAGGTTTCGTCCTTGGCTGGCGGCGTGCTGTCGCCCAGGTAAAGGGCCACCGCGACGCGCAGCAGCACCGAGAGCGCGATGATGGCCAGCAGGATGAGGCGGTCGTGTCTGGTCGTCATAGGTAGAATGTACCGCACAGTGGGCAATTTGCCAAAAAGCCGGCAATGGTCAACGGCGCAGATGCCAACTTTCTCGAAGTTGGCATCTGTCAGCGATGCAGCGTTCGCGCAACGAAATACTCAAGCGGTAGATGCTGGAGGTATACAACATGCCCATCAAGACGGCTAACGCCGAGACGCAAAAAGTCACGATCACCTTGCCCAAGCTGATCTTGCAGCGCATGGACGAGCGATTCCGGCCCGCCAGCGCAGCCGCTTCATCTCGGAAACCCTGGCCGAGCGGTTGGCGCTGGAAGAACAACAGTTAGCCCTGGAGGAAAGCGCCGGCGCCTGGCCGGACGAGCGCTATCCGGAACTGCACGATGACGCGGCCATCGATCGCTGGCTGACCGAGTTGCGCCAATCCTGGGCCTGGATCGGGGAGAGGGGGACTTTCGCCATATCCCTGGCTTGAGTCTGTACCAGCTCGACGAAGAGACGCTGGCGCAGCTGACAGTTGCCAACTTTCGGAAAAGTTGGCAACTGTCAGCGTCGCCGATCACTTGACGCGGAGTCTGTGCGGCGGTATACTGGAGCAGTAGAACCTGGAGGTATCCACTATGGCCATCAAGACGGCTAACGCCGAGACGCAAAAGTCACGATCACCTTGCCCAAGCTGATCTTGCAGCGCATGGACGAGCGATTCCGGCCCGCCAGCGCAGCCGCTTCATCTCGGAAACCCTGGCCGAGCGGTTGGCGCTGGAAGAACAACTGTTGGCCCTGGAGGAAAGCGCCGGCGCCTGGCCGGACGAGCGCTATCCGGAACTGCACGATGACGCGGCCATCGATCGCTGGCTGACCGAGCTGCGCCAATCCTGGGTAACTCCTGGGCTGTAGAGCATGGCGACCTATCTGCTTGACACCGGATTGGTGCTGCGCCATCTGCGCGGGCAGCGCCGCACAGTGCAGTTGTTGCGCGGTCTGGGCAAAGAAAGCCGCTTGGCTATTGCCAGTGTCACGCGGCTGGAGGTGCACGCCGGCATGCAGCCCGAGAGCGCGGCGCTACCCAGAAGCTGCTGGCGCGGCTGGTCACCATCGACCTGGACCGAGAGACCGCCGATCGGGCAGGAGACATGATCGCTGACGGCCGGCGGGCCGGCCAGACCTTGAGCGTGCCCGACGCGATCATCGCCGCCACAGCCGTCGGCCAGCAGCCGACTCGTCACACTGAACCAAAGGGACTTTCGCCGCATCCCCGGCTTGAGTCTGTACCAGCTCGACGAAGAGACGCTGGCGTAACTGACAGTTGCCAACTTTCGGAAAAGTTGGCAACTGTCAACTACGGTAGAGCCAGCAGCCCTGATATTCGCGCACGCGCTGCGCTTCAACCCACTGCCGGCCGGCCTGCCCCATGGCGGCCAACCGGGCCGGGTCGGCCAGACCGGCCTGCAGGGCCTGGGCCAGGCTGGCCGCGTCGCCGGGCGGCACGACCCAGCCGGTGACCCTCCTGCACGTATTCGGGCAGCGCCGCTGCGGCTGACGATCACCGGCTTGCCAAAGCTGTAGGCCGCAGCCGCCAGCGCGGACTGGGTGGCGTCCAGGTAGGGAAGGACCAGCAGGCCGCAGCGCCGGAAGAGTTCGATGGCCTCCAGGTCGTCGATGCGGCGTTGACGCAGTTCTACGCCGGCCGGCAGCGGCCCCGGCCAGAGCTCGCGCAGCCTCCCTGACCGGCCAGCGTCACCGGCAACGGCGGGCCGCCGGACTGCTGGGCCATTTGGGCAGCCTCCAGCAGGGTCGTCACCCCTTGTAGCGCTCCAGCCGACCAAAAAGAGCGCCCACGGCTCGCAGCGCACCGCCCGATCGTTCAGCGCGGCCGGTAGACCGCTGGCCGCGTAACTGAGAAAGCCGTGCAGCAGGGGAGGGCGACGACGCGCGGCGCGACCCCTGGGCCAACAGGCGTTGGCGGTAGGTCTCGCCATGCACCAGCAGCCGATCGGCCCGCGCACGATCAGCCGGTTCCAGAGGCGGATCAGCGCGGGAAGCGCACCCCGCGTGGGGTCCAGGTCGTGCAGGGTGTGGATCACCCGGTAGCCGCGGCGGCGCAGCGCGGGGAGCAGGGCCAGGTTCCAGAGGTGGACGCCGGTGAGGTGGAGGAGGGAGGAGGGGGAGGGAGGGGGAGAGGGGGAGAGGGGGAGAGGAGGGGAGGGGGAGAGGGGGAGAGGGGGAGAGGGACAGGGGAGAAGAGGGGGAGGGGGAGGGGGAGGGCTGCGATTTGGTCGATGGTGTGCAGGGTGCGGCGCAGCGCGGCCGGGTTAAGCCCTCGCGCGAAGCCGGTGCTGTGGGTGACGACGGGGGTGTGGATGTGCACGGCCGGGCTGTAGCGGTCGCGCGGCAGGGTGGTGGTGGTAACCAGGTGAACGTCCGCCCCTGGCTCGGCCGCCAGGCGGTTGGCCAGGTCGGCCGTGTACTGGTGCATGCCGAAGGTGGGAGAGAGGAGCAGATAGATCAGGCGCATGGGGCGGGATACTGACTTTCCGTCCGCAAGACCGCCGGTCGCAGGTCGCTGATCTCCAAAGTCATCTGTGCCAGCAGAGCGCGATGCCAATGACGGGTCGCGGGCCGGCTCTCGTCGATATCAGATGCAACCAACTCAAACAGGCGTTCTACCCTGTATAGAAGCTATGCAAATCCAGCGCTGCGGCAGACAAAAAGTAGTCCTGGTCTGCCGGCTGGTGCAGTGCGCGAATTAAGGCGCCCTCGGCCCGCTGGACGACTGTTTCCAGCGCCTGAAGCTCTGTCCTCATCCGTTCTGCTAACAAGCGATAACGTGGGATCATAACGTCACCCCGTCACGCAAGATAGAAGTGGCCAACTCAGGCGAACAGCACGCTACGTCCACAAGGTTGATGTCGATCTCGTCAGACAGCGCGCGAACAGCGCTCATGGCGCGCAGCCAGTTGCCGGCGGTCAGTCCCCGCGCCGCCAGGTCCAGATCCGACCAGCGTGTGAACCGCCCCGGATGCGTCAGGGAACCAAAGGCTACTACCCGACTGACGCCGTACTGAGCCTTCAAGAGCGCGGCGGCCTGTCTTGCCAGTTGCCAGGCACGCTGACAGCGAAGATCGCGCTGTGCCTGATCTGCCAGATAGCGCATTTCTGCCGAATGTCTGTATCGCCGCATCTCCTCTGCTGATAATTGTCGCGTCATGGGTGTTTCACTCACTGGACGACTGCTCATCGGATTGGATTTCGACGACCCAGAGTATTATAACGGCGCCAAATAGCCGTCCACTGCCTGCTCGAAAGCCTGCACCAACTCATTGGCACTCTCACCATGAAAGGTGACAATATCGGTGATGCCATTCACACGGCCAAAGAACAAGCAGTCCTCTGCGTCAAACTCAACCGTTGCTGAATAGCCCTTGTAAGTCAATTGCCTGGTCATGGTTGGATTCCGGCTATCTCCAGAAATTCGCGCATGGCACGTAACTGGCCGTGCTGCCAAGACGTGTAGACGGGCCAACACGCGTGGACTGCCCCAATCTGTCGCCAGCACGGTCAGTCCTGCGCTCAGCGTTGCAAGGCAACGACCGTCTCCCGGCAGCGGCCCAGCGCGGGAGGGCGTTCAGCAGGGTGCAATCGGTGCGCTGTACGCGGCGCGTGGACTGCCCCAATCTGTCGCCAGCACGGTCAGTCCTGCGCTCAGCGTTGCAAGGCAACGACCGTCTCCCGGCAGCGGCCCAGCGCGGAGGGCGTTCAGCAGGGTGCAATCGGTGCGCTGTACGCGGCGCGCTGAGTGTAGTCGTTAGAAAAGGTCAGGCGTTCTTTCTGCATAACAGTGTTTTTCAATCTGTTTCCAGGATTGTGAGAAAGGCTTGCTTATCGACAACGCGTATCGTCTGGTACTGCCCCAGCCTGCGTAGGTCTTTATCTTCAGATACGATATAGTCAACGAGGCCTTCGAGCGCACAGGCAATGATCTTAATGGATGCCAGCCACCCAGACGTTGGTGTCATTGACCGACTTAATCATGGCTGGCTCGCAGATCCTCAACCCTGGCAGCCAGCCATTCGTCCGCCTGTGTCCGTCCATGCCGGCAATGCCCGGCGACTGATTGGAAGCCCAGGCGTCGTAGCGGACACGTGACTCGGCGAGGGCGTGGTCCACGGCCGCTTTGAACCCCATCTGCGTCAAGGCGTGTTCACGCTCTGTGGCAATCTCTGCTGCACGCATCAACTCATGATCGGTGGCGCCGAGACGGGCCAACAGCGCTAGAAACCCTTCTGCGCGCCAGACTTGCCCGCCGGGTTGTGGCAGCCGTGTAACCGTGCTGCCCTGAGGCGATGACAGCACCACCGTACCATCTCGATAGATATGCACAATCCCACCCGACTCCTCAAAATAGACCAACACGACCGACTCGGAGGGTTCGGCCAGAGTAGTAAAATCGCGTACTTTGATTGAACTCATGTTTAGTTTCTCCGATACTTCGTTTCCTCGTAGATATCGACCTTATTAGCCCACCGGATCAGGTCAATGTCATCACCCAACTCCCCGGTTTCAAACCGAGCCAGAAAGCTGCTGGGCTCATGCCGTAGCGCATCTCGTACTGCGTCAGGTCTCTGATCAAATGCACCAAATCGTCCAGCGGCGCGGCCTGATCAAGCGCCTGGCGCAACGCTTGTCTGAGTTCTTCGCCTGTCCTGGGCATTGTCTCTGAGCTGTATCTTGTTTGCAACATGCTGTTCTCCTTCAACACACCTGCGTGGCGCAACGGCTGTTCAGTTTCCTGTGGGCTTATTATACCGGCCACGGCAAGGCTTGGCAAGGGGTAGGGCCGCGGGTCGGGCTGAGGGCTGACCGTGCTGCCGCGCGTGGACTGCTCCAATCTGTCACCAACACGGTCAGTCCTGCGCGCTCAGCGTTGCAGCACGATCACCGTCTCCCAGCAGTAGCGGCCCAGCGGGGAGGGCGTCCANNGCAGGACGCGGTCGACGCGCTGGAGGCGCTGCTGCCAGCCGGCCAGCGCCGTGGCGGCCAACACGGGCAGAATGGAGAAGAGAATGAACTCACGATGGCTCCAGGCGCTGAAGTGGCTGCCCATCCAGGCCAACTGCTGCATGCTCAGNNCCCGTTCCGTGGGGCTGCGCAGGTGTGGCGTGAGGCGGCGATAGCCCTCCAGGATCGGGTTGTGAATCAACGGCTCCAGGAAGACCGCACGGCCGCCGGGGCGCAGCACGCGNNCGATCTCAGGGATGGCGACGGTCAGGTCCAGGTGATGCAGGATCTGCTTGCCCAGCACCGCATCGAACGCGCCGTCGGGGAAGGGGAGCGCCTCGGCCGCGCAGGCCAGCAAACCAGCCTGGGGCGCGGCCCGACGTGCATCGTGCAGCCGGGCCAGCGAAATGTCGAAGCCGGTGACNNACGCGCCGCGTTCCAGCAGTTTGACAGTTGTACCGCCCGTACCACAGCCGTAGTCCAGGATGTCTTGATTGCGCACGTCACCCAGGGCGGCAAGGTGATATGCCTCCGCTTCATCGAACACGCCTGAGGCATACACGCCAACGATCAGTGAGCTTTCGTCACGCAAAATCTTCAGACTCGTGCCAATCGCTCGAGGTCAATACGGGTGGTAGTGTCCATGGAGTTGTCCTCGTTGTGATAGAAGACGATGCGGTTACATCGTCGGTAATTGGGTGAGCAGCCGCCGCCAGGTGCGGGCGGGGGCCGCCAGGCGGGTGCGACCAGTGCAGCGGNNTCGAGGCAAAGACCACCCGCGGCGCATAGACCAGCGCCAGCAGCGCCTTGGCCTGCCGGGCGGTCGGNNCGCCGCCGAACTTGCGGAAGAACTGGAGCTTGCTGCGGTACAACTGGAGATACATCGCCTCGCGCACCTGCTTGCTGCTGGCCTCGCCGAAGTGAGTCACCACAGCCTGCGGCACGTACCACAACTGCCAGCCGGCCTGCGCCAGCCGGTAGCACAGATCCACCTCCTCGGTGTACATGAAATACTGGTCGTCCAGCAACCCCACCTGGTCCAGCGCCGCGCGCAGCAACAGACAGGCGCCCTTGATCACCTCCACCGGCCGGGGCGTGCTGACGTCCCACCGCTCCTGGCGATAGGTGGCGCGCGGCCAGAGACGATCCAGAAAGGCCAACCGCCAGAACTCGCGGCCTGGGGTGAGCATGGGCTGGGCCGAGGGCTGGAGGGAACCGTCGCCGTTGAGCAGCCGCGGCCCGCANNCGCCAGCCTGCGGAGGCGCGTCCATGAACGCCATCAGCCTGTCGAGCGCGCCCGGATGCACCACTGTGTCGCTGTTGAGCAGCAGCACATAGCGCCCCGGCTGTGACCNGATGGCCTGGTTGTTGGCCCGGGCAAAACCCACGTTCTCCCCATTCTCGATCAACTGTACCCAGGGAAAGCGCTCCCGCACCATGGCCGCGCTGCCGTCGGCGCTGGCGTTGTCGACGACGATGGTTTCGGTGATCAGTGATCGGTGATCGGTGACCGGTGTCTGATCACCGTTTACCGACTCCAGGCACCCTGCCAGCAGCTCGCGCGTGTTCCAGTTGACGATGACGATCGAGAGGGCTACTTCATCCACTCTCGACTTGCCTCTCGACTTGTGGTATGTTTTCCAACGCGACCAATCCTCCGAGAAAGAGCCAGACCAGTACACTGGCCTGGAAGCCTTGGAAGCCGATGTTGTAGACGAAGGGCAGGATCCAGTCGGCCAGCGCCATGATCACCAGGGCGCCAACACCGGCGGCCAACATGCCGTTGACGTAGGCCGCGGCAAAACCCTCACGGTAGCGGCGGTGCAGGCGGCCGCCCAGGCGGGCCATCTCGAACACGAACCAGCCAAAGAGCGCCAGCCCCAGGAGACCGCCGTGAGCAAAGAGATCGACATAGTTGTTGTGCGAGTTGACCTGCGGCAGGACCCAGAACGCCGNCGGTATGGCAGGGGGTTCATCGCGGCATAGGGTCGATAGGCCGCCCAGGCCGGTGATCGGGTTACGCAGGGCCACGTCGACCACGCTGGANNTCAGCACCAGACGTGAGCCGCCGCTCTCCTGCCACTCGGCATCGCCGCCGGCGAAGTTGTAGAGGGTGGGGAAGAGCGCGCAGAGAGCGCGACCAGCAGCAGCAGCGCCAACAGCGGCCCGCGCAGACGGGGAAGCGCAGCCNNAGACCAGCACCCCCAATGCCGCGCCGATGCCCACCCAGTTGGAGGCCGCCTCCTGCTGGTCCACCAGGGCGTAGACCAGGGCGGCCAGCAGCGCCGCGATCAGGAAGCCGCGCCAGACCGGGGAGAGCCGCCGGTTCCAGAGCAGCTGCCCGCCGGCCAGCGCGGCCAGCAGCACCCAGAAGGGGCGCGGATGAAGGCCGCGGTGGTGAAACGGTCCAGCGGCCCGGCNCAGGCCGGGCAGGACGCGCAGGATGGCCACACCGCCGCCCAGCAGCAGGAAGAACGCGGTCAGCCGCCAGAGGGTGCGCTGATCCGTCACCAGGTTGGCAGTCAGCCAGAAGGCCAGGGCAGAAAAGGCAAAGATGGCCCACTGCGCGAGCTGCACCAGCAGGAAGTTGCCCTTGACCGGGACGAGGGGGTCCCAGGTGGCCCGACCGATGAGCAGGGAGAGCAGGCTGGCCAGCAGGAAGAGGAGCAGCGGCCAGCTGGCCCGCGTGGCCACTATCCGGATCTGGCCCCGGCGCACCTGGTCCAGCAGCCAGAGGGCGCCCAGCGCGGNGACCAGCAGCGCGGCCGGGTTGAGGCTGACATCGGTGCCGGTGCCGAACTCCAGGGGCGCGACCAGGGCCGCGGCGACCAGGGCAAAGAGGCCCAGGCTGGGGCGGACCAGCAGGAGCAGCCCACCGACGCCGGCCGTCAGCAGACCCAGCCNAGAGGGGGAGGCGTGCAGCCCCACCAGGAAGGCCAGCCCCAGGACGGCCGCGACAACCAGGGCGGCGGTCGGGTTATGCTGTTGGGCGCGGTTGCGGAGAGAGGTCAGCATAGCTTCCTGTCTTTTGTCGCGAATGACACGAATTGGGCGAATTGGGAGGGCGTCCTGCGCTAAGCCAGGCGGACGAGCAACTGCTTGCCAACAGCACGCGCCAGCCGTTCCAACGAGTCCAGCGTGACGGCGGTGTTGTCGGGATCGAGCAAGCGGTCGATCTGGGAGCGGCTGGTTTGCAGACGTCCGGCCAACTCGCTCTTGCTGATCTGCACCTCGTCCATGGCGTCTTGCAACTGGAGCGCCAGGAGGCGCTTGTGCGCCCTGGCGGTTACGTCCTCCAGGATGCCTTCTTCGGCCAAGAAGTCGTCGAAGTTGCTGCCGGTGTATTGATTCATACTTGATGTCCTCACCGATGACCTTGCGGTCGTCTTGATCCAGAGCTTTGAGCCACTCACGCACAGGTTCGCGGCCCAGTTCAGTGCGGAAGAAGATGACACGCAGGATAGGTTCGTTGTTCATCACCAACCACTGTACCATATACGGTACACAAATGCAATTCCGCGGCGCCGATGGCGTCTTGTTTTTGCCGCGAATTTCGCGAATTGGGCGGATTGGGGAGAGGCAGGCGTTGCTCAGTGCCTGGGTGCGGCCACGATGCAGGCGAAGTCGCTGTCTAAATGGCCTGCAGCCATCAGCGCATCCTCGATGGCGAAGAGCATCTCCAACAACTGCGCTCCAGCCTCGTCCTGCTGGAAGTTGCCGGCGATGTCGGCCAGCAGAAACTGCAGGATGGTTCCGCCCAGAGGCCTGTACTCCACGAGGTCGAAGTATTGCTGCAAGACCGGCACGATCTCGGCCGAGCGCACGGCCTCGGGGGNGTCCACGGCGATGACGGAACGCTCGGTGGGCAGGTTGGCCGTAGTCTTTCCAGGGCCGCGCCGGTGCGGGCCGCCCTCAGCAGACGCAGCCGCCGGCCCACGGCCGCCAGCAGATCGCCATCGCGCCATTTGTCCAGCAGGCGTTGTGGCAGGTCGCGCGGCAGCACCTGCGGCGTCCCCCCGCCTGACAGCCTGGCCTGCGCCACGCTTGACGACAANTTGGCGATAGGCCGGCGGCAGCAGGTCGAGGCAGGCCTGGATGACCTGACGCTGATAGGCCGGGAATTGGAAGCGGTTGGGGCCGACGTACTCGTGGAGGATGAAGAGGCCGTCGGGCTTGAGCGCGCTGGCCACCTGAGCAAAAACGTGTTCCAGGCGCGCAAAGTGATNGAGCGACGAAACTGCCCAGACAACATCATAATGTCGCGCTGGCGNCTCGATCTGATAGATGTCCGCAACAGCGTAATGGATCGTGCTGAAGCCGGCCTGGCTGGCCTCTTGAGCTGCATCGGCGATCGAGGCAGGAGAGATATCGTAGGCATCACAGGCCAGGAACGCCTGGCGCTCCGCCCATGACCGCTCGACCCGGCCTCGTCCGCAACCCAGGCTCAGACAGCGCGTCAGGGGCAAGCGTCCGGCCAGATGAGTTTGCAGTGTATGATCAATCCAGTCACCGTCCGGGCGTCCACTTTCCTTGATCGCCTGCCGGCGTTGGACGCTGGGCAATTGCAACCAAAAGCGGGTCTCGCCCGTGTTCCAAGGATCGTCATCCCAGTGACTCGCGGTTCTTGAAGCGTCATTCATGGGCGTCCCTCGTCGTCCGACTGACATTTTCCTCTACCAAAGTGGCAAAGCGTTGTCCGATCTGTCGCCAGTCGTACTGCTGCTCGACCAGGCGGCGGGCGTTGGCGGCCAGGCGGCGACGCAGGTCGTGGTCGCTCAGCAGCCGGATGGTTTGCTGGGCGAACTGTTGCGGGTCGTCGGCCAGCAGCAGGTGCTCGCCGTCGGCCACCTCCAGCCCTTCCGCGCCTTGGCCGTGGCCATTACCGGTGTACCTAGAAGGAGCTAGAACGAAGAAGCTAAGCATCACCAGGTCAGGAGAAGATCATGGTCCTGCTTGAAACCACTGAATGGTCTGCCTTAAACCATCATCAAGGTCCACCATAGGCACATATCCGAGTTGCGTGAGCTTATCGATCGACACTTCCCAGCGTTGAGCGTCACCGAGCCAACTTCTGCCGGTGTAGGTGATGTGGGTTTGGTCTGTTAGCCCCAACGCAGCAATGAGTTTGTGTGCGATCTCTGTGACTGAGACACTGTATCCGGAAGAGACGTTGTATGCCTCGGCCCCCTCACCTCGCGNCGCCAGAAGTAACAAACCCCGTACAGTATCGGTCACGAATGTAAAGTCGCGCTTTTGTTGTCCATCTCCCAATACCTCAAGCACTGCCGGATTCTGTCGCAGTTTGCGCAGAAAGTCCAGGACGACAAAGCGGGCCATACGAGGGCCATACGTATTGAAAACGCGGGCGATCACGACAGGAATCCCAAAGACCTGAGAAAACATCCGGGATGTCAATTCAGCCCNGGCCTTGCTGGCCCCATAAGGGGAGATAGGGGCGATGAAAGTCTGCTCTGTGATCGGGAAGATATCTGGCTGGCCGTACACTGCACCTGATGATGCAAGAACGGCCTTCGTGTTCGAGTTCGTGATCTGCAAAGCACTCAGCACATTGAAAGTCCNCGCGCTATTGGTCTCGAAGTCGTACAGGGGATCCTCGACTGATCTCGGCACTGAAGCGTTAGCAGCCAAATGAAAGACCACATCAGGACGGCACTGCTCTATGACTCGTTTTACACAACTCAGGTCACGAACATCACCAATTTCGATCTGTACCGTATCGCTAACGGCGGCCAGGTTAGCCAGGGTGCTGGCCTGCAAGTTGTCCAACACCCACACATNGGTTTCAACACTAACCAATGTTTCCACAAGATGTGAGCCAATGAAACCGCACCCTCCGGTAACAAGAACGGTGGCGCCGTTAAAACCACCTGCAAGTGCTTCGATAGTGTCAGGTCTCATGCTTAGAACTCTATTCCAATCACCTACACGCCACTGGTGATGCGTGACAAGATCGCTTGATAGTGGCACGACATGGTTTCAGCCGAATATCGCTCGGCAACCAACGCTCGCCCCGCGACGGAGAGCTGCTGCCACAACACTCGCTCATGAAGCAGTCTCTCGATGCAGGTGGCAAACTCGTCAGGTGTGTCTGCCAGGAGAATATCTTGATTGTGGGTTACATCCAGGCCCTCGGCGCCGATCCGCGTACTGACTACTGGGGTTCCCCATGCCATTGCTTCGATGATCTTCAATCGTGTCGAACCGCCGGCCAGAATTGGCACGATGCAGATTCCGCTCTGTGCAAAGTATGGGCGAATATCGTCCACAAAACCTGTGAATTCGATCTGCGGACAAGCCTGCTGTAGCGGCGTCAGATCACGCCCGGCTGTGTTGCCAGTGACTCGTACCTTCAGATACTCACGATCGGCGATACGCTCAAATACTTGTTGTGCAAACCACTTAACGGCATCGTAATTCGCGCNGTAACTGAATGATCCAGCATAAAGCAAGCTGTTATAGTCACGCGGCCCGAAATCTCCGACGTACTCACGTACATCAAGGACATTCGGTACCACGAGACATTGATCGGGCCGTTGTAGCAGATCGGCAAACAGGATACGCTCATTGTCGGAGGTTACGGTTACCAAAGCTATGTCCTCCAACATTCGCCGCGTATAACGACGTAGATGGCCCCAGATGAACTCACTGCGCGCACGTCGTACGAGCGGGGCAGTCGGACTGGGTCGCAATACACCCAACTCAAGCGAGTCAGCGATAATGGGGCGTGCTCCGAGTTCGATCAGACTGTGCAATATCGNCGCCGGGGCGCCTGAGATGGTGGCAATCACTGCATCGTAAGGCACGGCTGCCAGGCGTGCTGCAAGCAGTTGCTCCATCGCTAAATTACGCCGGTGCCGCACCGTGGCCGGCAACGGGTCAACCAGCAAACGTAGAGCTTTGCCCAGACTTCGGCGGTAGAGAATTGCCGGTACGCTTTCTACGGAACCGCAAAATTGTTTAAGATGTTCTGTCCCTGTTGCCACCTGTTCAGATGTGAGCGTGTTGACTTGGGCGATGAGATCTACCTCCGCCAACCGCGCCAACTGGCAGATTAGACTGTAAGCCCTTATTTTTGCTCCCGCTACCGGCGGGTATGGGAACCATTCTGAGACAACCAATACTCTCATGTGGTGTAGCTCCAGAGTTAGCCAAGGAATTTGCGATAATCAAGAGTATAAGAAAGCACATCAGGACGGGTCCCCATTTGTCGGGCCGGCACACCACCAACGATGGCGAACGGGTCTACGTCTTTGGTGACGATCGCTCCGGCTGCCACCACTGCACCGCGGCCAACTGTTACGCCAGGCAAGAGGATGGCGCGAGNCCCAACAAAGACATGATCTCCAATGACTACCGGACCGCCGACAGCCTCAAATGTCGGGCTGCTCATATCGTGATGCAGCGAGAAGATGAGAACCCNCTCTGAAATATTCACATTGTCGCCAAGGGTCAAATTGCGCCGCCCATCCAACAGTACATCACGGAGAATAACGCAGTGGTCACCGACCTCGACATGGCTTGGCCGGTAGAAGCGGCAATTGCGGTGGATGCTGGTGCGTCGCCCGATTCTGGCCCCAAGCCNGCGCCACAGAAGGCAGCGCAGCCGGTTAGCGGGTAGCCAGCCGGCTGTCTCCGCCAGGAAATCACGCGTGTCGTATGCCAGCCAATAGGCTTTCGATAACACTGTCTTCATAGGCGGAGGCAGCCGAGAGAAGATCGTGTTTGGCGGTGGTGCTACGCTCATATTACAACGACGCGTTCGCCTTTCCAAGCCAACCAGCGAAGTGTTCCAGTACTGTATCTGCCATCCTGGACATCGTAAAAGATTGCAGCACCAGTTCACGACCAGCTATAGCCAAGTGGTCGCAGAGTTCAATATCATCTCTCAATTTCATCAGGTGGCGAGCGAGAGCCGTCGCATCACCCGGAGGAAAGATAAGTCCCGTAATACCATCGCGAATGATCTCTGGTGTACCTCCAGTAGGAGTGGCAGTGACAACTAACCCTGTAGCCATAGCTTCCTGGACTGCACGTGAAAGAGCCTCTGGCCGGATTGTCGGTAATACCAATATATCATGATTTGCCAGGAAAGCAGGCATATCAGAGCGATTAACCCATTCGTAGCGCTGCACGACGCCTGTCAAGCTATAGCTGGCAATGGTCGAATCTATGTGTCGAATGTATTCTTCTGGCCCTGTACCTAGCAAAGTAGCGGTTACTGTTGCTTCTGCGTTTTTCTGATAAAGGGCTGCTATTGCGTCCACAAGTGTATGAGCTCCTTTATCTTCTACCAGGCGTCCGGCATAAAGGACCTTGAGNNAGGAGTGCCAGGCTCTTCGGTTGGATGGAAGGCCCAAGAATGGAAACTGCATCGGGTCAATGCCATTATGAACGACCCAAGTGTTATCCTCCTGAACTCCTGCAGCTACGACACGCCTACGCTCGTAATCGCTGACGCACATCACATGCTGCAAGCGCAGCGGCACTCTATCGCGTTCGTAATGGCTAAGGACTGGGCGTAGCAATCGTTTGCCGATTCTCGCAGATGCAGAATAGCCAGGGTTGGCCCAGTATTGTTCGATGATGGTGGGATCGGTTGGAGAGACACCAGCAAGATAGTAGGCCGTAATTGGACCAGACAAAGCTTCAGCAGCGGCCATGACTCGCTGATCGACGTATCCCGTGGGCCACAGCAGAATTGCATCCGGCTTGATCTCCGTGACCAGCCTGTCGAATACCCACAGATTGTGGCGGGACCGACGTGTCATCAAGCACGCTTGTTGCACAACGACAGGCCAGCGATCTCCCCAACCCACAGGTATCGTCAGATGTCGCACCACCGACTCAGTGTCGGGTTGTGAAGGCAGTGGGCCAGCGCACAAAACCGTGACCGAATGTCCGCGTTCTCGAATCTCATGCGCCAGATCATAGCATAGTTGAGCGTATCCACCTTTGTCTAGCGGCGGATAGCTGTCAATTATAAAAAGGAATCGCACGTTAGTTGTTCAGAGCAAGTTGACAGCTTTCTGTCAGTAGTCTTGTAGCATATTGACATGTCGCGGCAGAGCTATTCATAGTCGCCGATTTCATAGGGCGGATAGTAGTTGGTGATGAAAAGTATCTTCACTGTTTACTGCTCTGGCTTGCCAGTTGCCAACAGCGCGCATAACGCCAAGATATCGAAAACTGACGCGCACTTTCCCTTGTCGCAATTTCCAGCGCGCCATCGCTCGGGATTGCCGGGCCAAAGTTCTGAAGGCTTGCCGTTGATGACTGGCGCAGTCCGGGGAAATCGCTCGGCCAAATGCAATACTGAGCGCGTGTAGCACATCCTGATAATCACGGCCCGTGCCGCTGAAGCGATTGGTTTCCTGGTTTGTGTGGACCCGTTGGCGAATCAGAGGCCTATGGATGTATCCCACGTCAGAACCAGAGGCGATGCGCAACCACATCTCTATGTCCGCCGTGAAAGGCAACCGGTTATCGAAATATCCAAGCTGGCGATAGCAGGTACTACGAACCATGACGGAGGGGCATGAAATGGGGTTGCCTGTTTCGGCCACCATGCGAAATATCTCACACCCCATAAGGGTGACGTCATCTGCCGGTTGAGTGATCCAATGACCTGAGAAGACTTCTCCCAATTCGTTGATACGTTCGATATTCGAGTAAACAAAACCTACACTCGGATTGTCGTCCAGAACGGCCTGCTTCAAGGCCAGATTGTCCGGATGCATCACGTCATCTTGATGAAAAATGGTGATATATCTGCCCTGTGCCAATTCAATACAGCGATTCCAGTTGCCGACAAGCCCCAGATTGCTGGGATTCTGTACAAAACGGAGACGCGCGTCGTCGTAACCGGCTACAACAGCATCGACGGGCTGGGTAGATGCGTCATCCACGATCAGCAATTCAGAAGTCGTCGAAGGATTGCGCCAACACACTGTCGATGGCTGCCTTCAGAAAAGAGCCAGGGTTATATACAGGCATGCAGACGCTAACTTGAGGCATCTCTACTCTGGTTTCTGATATAGGCCAGCCAGCGTATCGGCTGCTTCGGTGCGTCCACCGTGATAGATCGCTTCGTTTACGGTTGAGAACTGACGCATCAGTAGGCGGATATCATCGGCAGAAAACGCATGAGGCTCTGTGATGGACGCTTCCGGCTCTAAGTGAACGATCAAAATAAAGAAACCACCAGGGCGAAGAACTCGATAAACCTCCCGGACGACGACTGCCGGGACAGAAACGTGATCCAGGTTGTTGCGCGATACCACGATATCCACAGACTTGTCCACGAGCGGTAGGTCTTCGGCGTCTACCGGTAGGTAGATCACGTGATCACTGGGAATCAGCAGATCATGCGCAGCGAACTCGCGCGAGTGGTTCAATAGCAATCCCAACCCTGGCGCCGCTAGCCTCCAAAAGCAGACCGCACCTGGGCCGATATCCATGACTATCTTGCCGGCAAAAAGTCAGCTCTCGATCTGTGCCTCTTTGAGGATACGCAGGCCATGAGCGCGGGCCTCCAATTGTCGGATTGTGGTGTAGTCTGTGTGACCATCTTTGATGTCCGATGGCCACTCTCCCAACGGGCGTAACAAGGCTTCGATGTCTTCGTTCCAGAACTGGCCACTAAGCAACCGGGCATTCCACGAGTCTAGCCAGAAGTGAAGCTCGTAATGTAGTTTCTCGCGCTCTTGCCATCCTGGTATCAAGGAAAGTATCCGCCTGATCACATAGCGGGTGCGGTTCTGAGGCGAATATGACCTCGGATACTAACTGGATTTCGCATTTTGTTTTTCATTTTATCCATCCATGCTTCGGTTCGCGATATTCTGCAAAGCAGCATCAAGTTTGTCACCCGACTTTGTCCAAGACCACTCTTGCAGAACCTGTTGTCGGCCAGCATCCCCCATGCTACGACGCAATTGCGCGTTGTTCAATAAGCGACAGAGCGCCTCCGCGAAGGTATTCTCGTTTCTTTCAACCAGATACCCGGTCGTTCCATGAATTACCGACTCACGTACGCCACCTTCCTGGATAGCTACTACTGGTTTCCCGCATGCCATGGCCTCCAAGGGAGCCAGTCCGTAGGCCTCCATGAATGGAGTATAAACGAAAACCTTGGCTTCTCTATAGTACCGCAAGAGCGTGGCTTGATCCAGGGCCGACTGGACGTTCAACTCTACCGAGAGCTGCGCTGCCAATACCCGAAGCGCTTGTTCTTCGGCTGTATTCTTAACATTTGAAAGAATTATGAGGGGTGGACGGGCTTCTGGAGGGACTGCAGCTATGGCGCGTACCAGGAACCTATAGCCCTTCTGGGGCGTCAGGGCACCTACAGCCAGAACAAAATTACCCTCATCAACGTTTGCCGGTGAAAATGCGACCGAATCAATGCCATAATGAATGACTTCGGATGACACTTTGAAATCTTGGTACAGCATTTTAGAAGAAAACGTCGAGTTTGTGATTCGGTGATTTGCCGACCTGATACTTGCCGTCTCAAGTGCTGAGAAATAAGCCCAGTAAATCTTCCACGCAAATTGATACACACGTGTACGTATAGACGTAAACGTGATTAAACCATTCTGCTGAGAATCGGNCTTCTGAGGAGGGAGGCGTAATACTGCCCACGGCGTGCGTGATGNGCAATAGAACGTCGTGGGCACAGTCAGGTATTTTAGGANTTGGGGGTTGAGGGCAATGACACAATCATGTGCAAAAACTGCATCGTAGTCCTGCGCATCGATCTGGTTGGCCATCTCACGTGATACACGATTGAGACGATGTAGAGTGTGTGCTGCTGTGATGGCATCCAGGTAGGATCCAAGAATCGGAATGCGTTTTGGAAAATGATTCCGTGGATCAAACTGGATGACCTGGGCCGCGGTGACGAACGGGGCCAGCGGAAGGAAGGCACTATCGGCTGTGGAGAGCCGGATCTCACTCAATTGATGCCCGCGCAGTGCAAGCTCGGTGAAGCCATGCAGTCCCCTTTTCGCTCNCCCTGATGGCAGGTTATGAAAGATAGCGAGCTTCATCTTTTTCTTCTCAGTTTGTATACAATCACTCCGGACACGAGAAATAACGCTGGCAACACACCGATAACAACGGTCGAGGCGGAGGAATCTCGACTGACCATGGGTTCACTAGCCGCGGGTAGTGAGGGCCGGATACTAACAGGTGTCGCAATTGCTGTACTAGTAACTGCTGGTCTACTTGTCGCGGGTACTACCGTGGGCGCTTTGCTCAGAACCGGAAGGGTCAGTGCCGCCACTCCCTGCGGATAGACCTGACCTGCCAGGTGCCAAACCTCCCCTTGTTGTTCCTGGGCCATCACGAAGTGCAGCCATTGCCCAAAGAGGTACAGCTTTCCGGAAAGTGATCTGCCATCCACATTTCCAAGGGTGTGCGAAATGGCTCAGCCGGCCATCTATCGTCTCCCAACGCCGCGTGCCACACATACGTCTGGCTTTCTAGGTCGCGCAACTGGGCGATCAGATGCACGGTGTCGTTCATATCTACAGTCATGGAGTCCCAGCCTGCCAACGACATGAAATCACCGAACAGTGGCTGAGGCCGTTCCCACGTCTGGCCTCCGTCACGTGAATAGGTGTAACATCTCCTGGGCCGATCGCCGCAGGCAAATACGATGTGCAATTTGTCTGAAGTTGCCACGATATCGGGGACACCCCACCATCTTGCCCCTTGCCACGCTACGGCAACATCGCTTGGGGTGCTCCATGTTTCACCGTTGTCTGTGGACGTCACATGTTTGATCACTTGTCCGAGCCAGTCCTCATCTTGCTTCACGACATAATCCCAGATCACGTGCAGATTGCCAGCCTGATCCAGGATGATTCTCCCATTGGCATTGACTTCGTCCGCAGCTCTGGCCTGAGTGACGTCGGTCAAGGGGCGTGGCTCATCCCAGGTCTGGCCCATGTCGGGAGAGCGCAAATAGAAAAGATTGCCGTTGGTGCCATACAGGCTATAGATGACATGGAGCGAGTGATGCACTTCATCCACAACCAGACGTGGACGCTTCACCGGCCCGGAAAAGTCGGCAATGGGGTTGACGGGCACCACTAAGACCGGCGGACTCCACGCAGCAGCCATCGTGGCCGATACAATCGGGGCATAGCTGAAATAGATGCCCCGGTAACCCGACCAGACCAAGTAAACAGTTCCGTCGCTGTCTGTGCCCGCGACCGGTTGCAGCAGAAAGCTTTCTCCCTCATCAGCAAATGCCACATCGATCGCAGGAGACCATTCACCATCGCGTAGTTGGCGATAGAAGATGCTATCGCCCGTGTCACGCCCAGGGAATTCGCTGGGTTCTCCTTGTGTTCTTTCGGACCAAAACACATGCACAAGCCCAAAGGCATCACAGGCGATCGCTGGGGTCACGACGAATTAGGAGAATTAGAGACGTTGAATGGTGTGTCCCATGTAGGTTGCTCCGTCTGAGCATCAGCGCTGGTGACCAACGAAAGGCAGACGAAGGCGATAGCCCAGATTGCTACGATCTTGACTGAACGGCAGACGCGTCGCCTGCGGCACAGTCGAGTCCAAGAAATGCCGATGGGCTTGGTGTTCACTAAAGGCACCCCTGCACATCATGGATAGATTCTTGCAGAGCGTTGCGCCCATGTTTGATCGCTCGAAAAAGCGATAGTGTCTGTTTAGCAACGCCTTCAGCATCATGCGCACTAGGAGTGGATAAGGGCCGGTTGCAACGGCGCTGCGACTACTGATCGAATAAGGTTTTTAATCGCATACCCTCGATCTCCTTGAGCTAGATACTCGGCGGCCAGCCAGTAATAGTTGAAAGAGATCTCATGACTAATAATTCGAGTGTAGCGTAGTTGAAGATGCCGATTCACCGCGCGGTACATCAAAATGTGTCCTTCAATACGGCGGACAAGCGAGCGCCCGGACCAGATACCGCCCGGATGAATCCGGTATACGCCCATCGTAGCCGGTAGATAGCCGAGCGTCCCATGTTCAGCGTTTAAGATGTGCAGCGGCCAGTCACCCATAGGAAGCGAATAGAACCACGGCGGCAACTCGTGTGAGGTCCCTTGCCGGTACATCGTCGAGCAAGTTGGGATGAAGTCCTGTCGTAATAGATCTTCGAGTCTGTACTGCTTGCCGGGATCAAGGTTTGGATAGCACCGCGGCTCGATATCCTGAGTTTCATCTACAATCATCACATCATGAAAGCANNCAACGCACTCCGGATGCGCCTCCAGGAACTCCACCTGCTTCTGCAGCTTGTGCGGATCGGTCCAGTAGTCGTCCCCTTCGCACAGGGCGATGTATTGGCCGCGGCAGGCCTCATAGGTCGCACGAAAGTTGGCGTGTGCGCCCTGGTTGCGCTCGGGCAGGAGCAGGCGGATGCGCTCCGGGTGGCGCGCCATAGTCACGCACGNATCGCGCGTGTTGTCCGTTGAGCAATCTTCGCCGATGACCAGTTCCACCGCGAAATCAGTCTCCTGCATCAGCACACCCTCGATGGCCTGGGCGATATAGGCCTCGTGGTTGTAGGTGATCATGCAGACGCTGACCTTGACCTCTGAACCGGCCGGATCATGGATGCTCATGACTTCCCCTCGTGTGCATGCAACATGCTGCGAAGTTCTCCGCCGTTGGCGACCGCCAGACGAATGATGTCGCAGACGGTCTCGATCTCGTCCGGGCCGACCGCCGTCCCTGTGGGCAGCGACATGACCCGCTGCGTCAGCCGCTCGGTCTGTGGCAGCAGCAGCCTGGCGTGGGGAAAATAGGAGCGGTAAGGCTCCATCTCGTGACAGCCGGGATAGAAATAGCGCCGGGCCAGCACATTTTCGGCGTGCAGCACGCGCACTGNCTCATCGCGGCCGATGCCGGCCGCCGTCTCGTCGACCTCGACCACCACGTACTGGTAGTTGTTGCACTCAGCTTCATCGTAGGCCATCAGCCGGAGGCCCGGGATGCCCGCCAGACCGGATCGGTAGGCCGCGTAGTTGCGCCGGTTGACCGCGATGAACTCGTTCAGCGACTCCAGCCCGGTCAGTCCCATGGCGGCTGACACCTCGCTCATCTTGCCGTTGGTGCCCACGTAGATCACGCGGTCGTAGCCGGCGAAGCCGAAATTGGTCATCAGGCGGATCTTGGCCGCCAGGTCGTCGTCGTTGGTGACCACCGCGCCCCNCTCGAAGGTGTTGAAGAACTTGGTGGCGTGGAAGCTGAAGACCTCGGCTTGGCCGAAGTTGCCGATCATGCGCCCCTGATGCGAGTTGCCAAAGGCGTGGGCCGCGTCGAACATCAATTTGAGGCCGCGGCGCTGGGCGATCTCCTGCAAGGCCTCGACCGCGCAGGGTCGCCCCCAGACGTGGACGCCGATGAGGCCGCTGGTGCGGGGNNTGATCAGCGCCTCCACCCGGGCCGGGTCCAGGTTGTGGGTGGCCGGGTCCACATCGCAGAAGACCGGGGTGATCTCCTGCCATTGGAGGGCATGGGCCGTGGCGACAAAGGTGAAGGAGGGGACGATCACCTCGCCGTGCAGCCCCAGGGCGCGGATGGCGATCTCCAGCGCCACCGTGGCGTTGCACATGGCGATACAGTGCCTGACGCCCAGCANGCCGGCCACGCGGCGCTCGAACTCCTGCACCAGCGGCCCGTTGTTGGTCAGCCAGCGCCGGTCGAGCATTTTTTCGATACGNNCGAGCAATGTAGCGCGGTCGCCGATGTTGGGACGACCAACGTGGAGAGGTTCAGAGAAGGCTTGAGTTCCTCCAAAACTCGCCAGGTCATTCACAAAAACCTTCATAGTGTCGTTGTTCCCTTGTTCAGGCATCTTTTCTGCGCCACTACAGTATAATGAATAGGCATAAGTGGCCTGTTGGGTGTTTCGAGTGCATCAAGACACAGTATAGAATACCTATCGCTAAGCAGAGCCCGCAAACCATGCTCCGTAAAGCGCCAACAATCAGGTAGCGGACCGTGAATTCTGAAATTGAAAGGAACACTGAGAAAGAGAAGGCCCTCAGGCTTAAGAATTCTCCAAATCTCTGTTACTGCATCCCATGGATGTAGGGTATGCTCCAACACTTCCGTACAAACCACATAGTCAAACGAATCGTCAGTAAGAAAGCTATTATGCTGACAGATATCACCGATATAAGTACAACCAGAATTGGGATCAATATCAAAAGTGTCAATTCGGACCCACTCCCGGAAAAATGGCTTGGCCCNCTCGTGATCCTGAGGTGCAATATCGAGGAGACGTCCTGGCCTAACGGCATACTTTGCGGCAACGTGCTCCATAAAACTCACCACATTTGAGCGGATCGTACTCAAATGGTGTTCATCCATCATGCTTGGTACAATTTTCTGCATATCGTTATCCTACGCCGGTTTCCGAACCGCCCACAGAATCCACTAGAACCAGATTTTCTGTATTGTCATTTCTTCAAACTCGATCGTCAAACAACATCTCAAGCATACTGCAATCAAAAGTGAGTATCCCAAGTTTGTCGTTTACCTGCTTTCTCTCACCAAAACTATCATCAATCATGATTGCGTTAGGTTCGTGGATATAGTCTGCCTTACTTGCTGCTTGATCCAGGTGAATTACCTGATCGAATAGACTTTCTAGTCTATTTGCTTGCAGTGTTTGAGTAAGGTTCCNCGCATGCTTCGTCAACAACACAATCCGTTTTTTAGCATTGACGCATTGGTAGAGGAAACGGATTAACTCTGTATTTATCCTACCATTCACGATCAGGGTATCGTCCAAATCAACATAGACGACTTGATAGACCAAATTGTGGCAATACCGATTTATCAGCGCTCTATCGATTCGTACATGTACCATACTAGCTTTGATTTCAATTGGAACCCCTTCCTGTTCGTATATACTTAACAGGGNGAAGTTCACACCAGNAACACGATACAATGCCATTGTACCAGCAATTCGGGNGGCAATCTCCAGAAGCTTAAAGACACCTTGATGATCTCTCTTTACTTGAAAGAACCAAGCCCCATGGAATTGCAATCTTTCCGAAATTAGTCGAGCATAGTCGACGAATATCCGGTCATGGATAGGTTCACTATCCATTGAAATGCCGCTTCGGGTACGGATTCTTTGCCTGCCGCCGCAGAACAAAAGGCCTCTATGTCGATCTGAAAAACAATCTACGGTGAATTCTTCACCAGGCAGATATTCTAAAATAATGGGTTCTCTGCATTCCTCTAACACCTGCCGTAATTGAGCGACATCATGTACGACCTGAGCATGTTGTGACCCTTGACCTTTATCAGGCTTAACGAAAACCGGAAATTGCTCAACTTGCTGAAGATTCGTAAATAACCTGGGCACAGGTATATCATCTGCCAACACCCGGTATGTTGCAGACTTNNCTGAACGGGCGATCAGGCAGGTTTCCAACGGAGAAGTCACGATACCAGCCTTTACGTTGGTAGCATTTTGAGCTAATGCAACAACGACATCATCATGCGCTGGATAGACATAATCGATATTTTGTTCGCAAATTATCCGGTTTAGTTCTTCAACAAAGGCCGAATCATCTACATTTGGTATTTCAAAGTGCTTGTAGAAGACATATGGGGCATGATTTGAAACGCCTTCGCTAGCAGAAAACAGCCGAATTTCTTTGCACCAGCCAAGAGCCTTGTTGATTTCAAGGCCGATTTCTGTGCCTCCTGGAAAAACTAATACGTGCAAAGGCTTCCTAGTCAGTTTATGGGGCATTTTTTCACGATTTTTGGCATAGTTCATTTTGGGGTCAAAATCATCCTTATACTTTGTTCTATCGGCTGATGCCTGAAATGCGGCATATTTCCCAGATTCTGGCTAAAATGCACGCTTTTCAATGCTGTTCCGTCTGATTTGCGCTTAAGCTAGTACCTATCTCTTGTGAAGAGTGTGAAGGTGAAATCGCCAAGAAGCCGTCGTGTTTGAACCATGCCCGATTTTTTGTTTCGTAGCGTCGTTGCTGCGGACATACTCCTCCAGCGGCGGCAGATAGGTTTTGGTGACGTTGATTGCGGGATGTAATTGGTTCATCGGCTCTCTTTCGTAGCAGTGGGAACTGCGCCATTGCCCAGATACTCGTTGATCCATGGCAACTCAGGCCGCACTACGCCTGGCTCTTTGCCAAACCAGCCGCCGGTGCGTTCGGTCGTTTCCACCACCTCAAAGCTTAGCGCCTCTTCCAGGGTGTAGACTGCCCGGCTGCGGTCCCGCACTACCAGAATGTTGACGCGATGCTGTCCGGTGTTGAGGAAATGCGCCGGAATGTGGCAGGTGCTGCGCAACAGCCCGCCGCGTTGAGCGATCTCCTGCCAGCTCGGGTCTTGAGAAGATCCTGTCGTAAATGCAACCACCTGTTGTTCCACCTGTACGTGCAGAGTAATATGAAGCTGGACAGATGGGTCGAGATGCCAATACTCCACGCCAATCGTAAGCGGTGTCTCGCGCGGCATATCGACAACGCCACAGTCATCCTCTGGTTCGACCCACACCCGATGCAGGCGCACCGTCTCATTGCCGGGCGCGGTGGCCGGATCGCCCCACCGTTGTTCATACATCTTGGTGGCCTGCAGCTTGAGATAATCGGCCACCACGCCGGCTGACGGGCCATCCTGCTGCATCTCGCCGGCATGGAGCCAGATGGCCTGGGGGCAGAGGCTGCGCAGCGCGATCAGATTGTGGCTCACAAACAACACCGTCCGCCCTTGCTGCGCCACATCCCCCATTTTGCCCAAACACTTCTTCTGGAACTGCGCATCCCCCACCGCCAGCACCTCATCCACCAGCAGGATCTCCGGCTCCAGGTGGGCGGCCACCGCGAAGGCCAGGCGCACGTACATGCCGCTGCTGTAGCGCTTGACCGGGGTGTCCAGGAAACGCTCGATCTCGGCAAAGGCCACGATGGCGTCGAACTGGCGGTCGATCTCGGCCCGCTTCATGCCCAGGATCGCGCCGTTCAGGTAGATGTTCTCGCGGCCGGTCAGCCCGGNGTGGAAGCCGGTACCCACCTCCAGCAGCGGCCNCACCCGGCCGTGGATCTCCGCCCGGCCGCTGGTGGGCCNGGTGATGCGCGAGANGATCTTCAGCAGGGTCGACTTCCNCGCGCCGTTGCGGCCGATGATCCCCACCACCTCGCCGCGCTTGACCTCGAAGGAGACATCCTTCAGGGCCCAGAGATCGTTGGCAGAGGGAGGGGGAGGGGAGAGAGGGGGAGGGGGAGAGGGGCGGACGCGGCGGAAGATGCCGGTCAGCGCGCGCGNCAGCGTGTCGTGGCGCTGCTGGAACGCGCCCAGGTGGTAGAGCTTGGATAGGTTGTCGACGCGGATGGCGATGTCGGTCATGGGGTCTTGTCTAGGCAACATCCAATTGCAGGCGATCGATCAAGCGTTGCACTGTGATGGTTTCGATCCCCGCTCGCGCTGATTTCCGCCTCGATTTGCTCGGCTGTGTAGTCGCTGGGACGTCGATGCAGTTCTGTGAGTAACTCCTCAAGTGATCTCCAGCCTGCGGATCGACGCTGCGCCTCGTCAGCAGCCAACGCGCCAATGCTGGTATTCCTCAAAAGAGACCATAACCGCCAGCGGCTGGCCTTGCTGCTGCAAGATAAGAGGCTGTTGCAAGTCGGCGACCGCAGTGCCATAGGCGACGGCGGCCTCTGATATCGACGGTGTTTCGGTCATAATTCGTTCCTCAATGGAGTCGCCTTTGATCTTGAAGGAGACATCCTTCAGGGCTGAGCTCGTCGGAGCCGGAGGCTTGCCGCGAATTTCGCGAATCAGGCGAATCATCTTCTGATCTTCGCGAAATTCGCGCAATTCGCGGCCTGATCCCCGTCAGCGCGCCGCAGGGTGTCGTGGCGCTGCTGCAACGCCCAAGTGGCCCGCCCTAAGCGACCGCGGGGTAGAGATTGGATAGGTTGTCGACGCGGATGGCGATGTCGGTCATGGAATGTTCAGTCCAGCAACACCAGTAGCTCGGTAGGCGTCATCTCAGCGTCTCTCAGGATCTTGCGCAATAGTCCGCGTCCGATGTCCTGGCTGCCATGCACCGGCACCGTGACTACTCTCCCGTCGGGGTGTTTCAGACGAACATGGCTTCCTGTCTGTCGCTGCACCTCAAAGCCCGCCTTTTCCAGCGCACGAAGGAGGCGGCGCGCTGTCAGCATCGGTAGAATGCTCATCCGGCCAATATTCGCTGAACGCCCACAAACTCCGTGGGATTGTACTCCGGCTCCTCCTCCAGACAAAGCGCTATGACATCTCGCATGTTCGTCATCGCTCATCGATCGTGCGGCCCTGGCTATAACAGGCGCGCAGCTGAGGAACTTCGCCCACGTAGAGTCCATCCTCATCCCGCTCAATAACCACATAGAACTCAGACTGCTGGCCGTTCATGGAATTGCTCTCCTCGTACTTTGGATGAGTTCGCCAGCACGGATGGCGTCAGCAGCCAACACGCGCCGATGTTGGTGTTTCTATCCAGCTTACAGCAAAATGCAACCTGATGCAAGTGTAGATGTGCCCGTCACCTCGCCGCGCTTGACCTCGAAGGAGACATCCTTCAGGGCAGAGATCGTCGGCAGAGGGAGGGGAGAGGGCCGGACGCGGCGGAAGATGCCCGTCAGCGCGCGCGCAGCGTGTCGTGGCGCTGCTGCAACGCCCAGGTGGTAGAGCTTGGATAGGTTGTCGACGCGGATGGCGATGTCAGACATGGCGCCCAGCCCTGGAAGTATCCAGCCGTAGACGATCGATCAGATGTTGAACAGTGATCGTTTCAATGTCCCTCTCACGAAGAGCAGCTATCAGGTCCAAATCACGGGTCATGTCCTCGTCACGACTGACTACATACGCTGCCTTGCCTTGAATCGCCGTTTCCAGAATGATGTCGTCGTTAGGATCTCGGCAGAGCCTGAGTTCTCCTGAGATCGGAACCAGTTGCACCACAGCGGCAACGCCCGCCAGGTAAACGTCTACCTCTGTCTCTGTGGAACGGCGTATCTTCATGATCCGGGATCTCAGCAGGACCTCATGCAACTCTTTCAGCATCGGCAACGAGCTAATGATCGAGAAGCTGCCAGTCTTGCCGGCGTGGATCAAGCGCAGGAAGCCTTCCGGGTTCAAGAATGCTGAGACCCAAACGCTGGTACGCAATGACCACGACGATGGTCATTGCGTACCTCTCTGACCTCCGCGCGCCGCACTGATTTCAGCCTCGATCTGTTCGGCTGTGTAGTCGCTGGGTCGCCGGTGAACTTCCTCCAACAACTCTTCCAGTGCTCTCCAGCCTGCCAGGCGGCGTTGAGCCTCGTCGGCCGCCAATGCGCGCCAATGTTGGTATTCCTCGAAGGAAACCATGACCGCCAGTGGTTGCCCCTTTTGTTGCAGAATCAGTGGCTGTTGTAAATCCGCGACGGCAGTGCCGTAGACGGCAGCAGCTTCCGAGATTGACAATGTCGTGGTCATCGCTCACACCTTGTTCGCAACGCGTGTATCTGAGCCTGTTTTCGACACCACAACCTGTAGGGGTTGTCGGATACGATACCACAAGTTGTCGCGCAGATCATGTGAGCGAATACCGCACCTGATCTACATCTTGTGGTGCAGCGCATCAAAACCGCAAGATATCGGTCGAGAACTTGCATTCTATGTCGAAAACAGGCTGAGATGTCACATTTGCCTCAACGGTTTGCAGGGCCATGGCTGACGCCGTCGGCGGTGATACTGCACGGCATAGCAGCCGCAAGCACTCCGACATTTTACCATAGACAGCGCTTTCACTGAAACGCCCCATCCCCCACCGCCAGTACCTCATCCACCAGCAGGATCTCCGGCCCCAGGTGGGCGGCCACCGCGAAGGCCAGGCGCACGTCCATGCCGCTGCTGTAGCGCTTCACCGGGGTGTCCAGGAAGCGCTCGATCTCGGCAAAGGCCACGATGGCGTCGAACTGGCGGTCGATCTCGGCCCGCTTCATGCCCAGGATCGCGCCGTTCAGGTAGATGTTCTCGCGGCCGCTCGAGCCGGGTGGAAGCCGGTGCCCACCTCCAGCAGGGCCCACCCGGCCGTGGATCTCCGCCCGGCCGCTGGTGGGCCGGTGATGCGCGAGGATCTTCAGCAGCGTCGACTTCCCGCGCCGTTGCGCCCGATGATCCCCACCACCTCGCCGCGCTTGACCTCGAAGGAGACATCCTTCAGGGCCCAGAGATCGTTGGCAAAGGGAGGGGGAGGGGCGGACGCGGCGGAAGATGCCGGTCAGCGTCGCGCAGCGTGTCGTGGCGCTGCTGCAACGCCCAGGTGGTAGAGCTTGGATAGGTTGTCGACGCGGATGGCGATGTCGGTTATGAGCAGATGGCCAAAGTCGTCAATAAACTTCATCGTGCGAGCCAATATCTACCAACACAATGGCGTCTTCGTCTTCTTGAGGATCCGAGGCAAAGAAAAAGATGATCCGGCAATCATAGTCCACTGAACATGCCCAGAGTCCATCGAGGCGCCCCTTGAGCTTGTGTGTCTTCAGCTTCGGTTGAAACGGATCAGCAACAAGCTCGTCCAGGGTGTCAAATATCCGGTCTTGTAGATTTCGATCGTTGCGAGTGCGCCCTTTGAAGGCACGGCGAAAGCTGTTGTCCCAAACCAGCTTTCTCATGCTTCCAACTCTCGGCGCAGATCATCTACTGCCCCAGAGCGGCGCGACCTTCCCGGAACGCTTGCAACGTTGCTTGTGCATTATCAGCGATCTCGCGGCGCCGACGATCGATAATTCTCTTGCGTACGATCTCGATGATAGCCTCTTGATCGTCAAGGGGTAATCGATCAATCACATCCAAGGCTGCATCAAACGGTGTGGTTGGTGTCATAGTCAACCGATGCTCAAGTTTTTCCATGGTGTTGATCTCCTCACACAACAGGGTAGACGTCAAGCGCCTGACTTGCCAGACGCCAGTCCATCCACATTCTACCATGATCAGCGCTTCTACTGAAGCGCCACGTCCCCCGCCTCGCCGCGCTGGGTACTTCGGCGACCCTCAGAGCTTGCCCTTCATGCAGCCGAAGGAGTGTCGGCGCGCTGGTGGTGGGCGTCCAGGCGGCCCGCCCTAAGCGACCGCGCGAGGCAGAGCTTGGATAGGTGGTCGACGCGGTGGCGATGTCAATCATGGGGCGCGTTGGAATATTTGTTATGGGAGTTTGGTGAAGCCCATCTGCTCGAAGTGATGATCGAAGGCGAAGGCCTCTACGATTCTACGGTGTCTCATGATCACATAAGAAACACAGTCTGTAAATGACCAGTTCTTGTCCACATTGAACTGTGTGAACACCTGCCAGGCTTCCTGGGCGATGGCTTCAGTGACCCACACGACGGACAGCACTCGCTCCTGGATGAGAATGTCGAGCTTGGTCTTGAACTTGATAGTGGCCTGGTAGCCAATATTGAGAAGTAGCAACGTGTACAACTCATCCAAGACGTAGTTCGTGCAGACCAATTGNNCGCGTCCGGTTATCTCTTGCCGAAACAACAGGGCAAGTTCGTGATGCGCGTCATGGCTATCGGCCAGCGCGTCCCATGCGCTCGTATCTACAAAGACCTGCCTCATGGCAGCTTGCCGTACAGGTATCGATCATGTTCTACGGCCGCATTGGACAATTGACCGGGGCAGCATCGTCGCCCAGGGCTTGAAAGACGGCCCAACCAGCAGCGGTACCGACCGGCTGAGACGCCTCCCTGGCTGGCAGAATGCGGATCTCGCCGGGTTGCACCAACACGCTAAGCCGCCCGCTCAAACCGGCGTTCTTGAGCCATTCCTTATCAATCCAGATGCCCTGCCGGACTTCCAGTTCTTGCTCGTATAACATCTCAGTCCTCCTCGTGTCGGCTCACGCCGCCCCCATTATACGCTGCCGAGCGCCAAATCGGCAAGGATCATCACGTGGCCGGCCATCAGCTCCGTGATATGGGAGAGGCCGGGGGCAGTTTCTTGGATCGGTTGACCCTTCCAGCACGCCCATCCTGCCCCGTGTACAGCCTGACGTCAATTGAAGGAGACGTCTTTGGGCGCCCAGAGGTTCGCCGGTTTTGGCTACGAATTACTCGAATTAGACGAATCTCCTCTCTCTAATTCGTGAAAGCTGTAGCGCGCCCATATGTGGTAAAGCTTTCATAAGTCCTCGACGCGAATGGCGATGTCGGACATGGGCAGAACCATGGATATTTTCACTCCGCAACATTTGACAGAGACTGTTGGGTAGCCTATGATCGATTCAAACTGAAACATAAGTCCTGGATCGGCTGTTCCGATGTAAGTCGGTACTATTCCGTCATCGAACGGTGAGAATCGGTCCCCAGGGAGAGCCAGTTTTTGTTTCCTGAACGATCTCTTCGTGGATAATCCGTTCGCCCAAAATGGCATAGAATTCGCGCAATTCGCGACCAGGACTCGGCGCGGCCGCGTCCAGCAGCGCGCAGCGGAAGCCGTCCACCACGCCGGTCATCGGGTTGAGCTTGTCCATCGTGCGTCAGCCCCAGATTGAGTTCGATACCAGGCGATAGTGCGCTGCAAGCCCTCATCGAAGCGGGTCGTCGCTCGGAAGCCGAACAGCCGTGCGGCCCGGCTGGTGTCCAGTTTACGCCGCGGCTGGCCGTTCGGTTTGCTGGTGTCCCACACCAGCCGGCCCTGGAAATCGGTCAGGCGGGCGATGGTCTCGGCCAGCTCTTTGATGCTGATCTCGAAGCTGCTGCCCAGGTTGACCGGTTCCGGCCCGTCGTAACGTTCGGTCGCCAGCAGGATGCCCGCGGCCGCGTCCTCCACGTACAGGAACTCACGGGTCGGCGAACCGTCGCCCCACACCACCACCTCGTCCAGCCCTGCTCGCCNGGCCTCGACGAACTTCCGGATCAGCGCGGNGATGACGTGCGACGAGGCGGGGTCGAAGTTGTCGAGCGGCCCGTAGAGGTTGACCGGCAGCAGGTAGATGGCGTCGAAGCCGTACTGCTCGCGGTAGGCCTGGGCCTGCACCAGCAGCATCTNTTTAGCCAGGCCGTAGGGCGCGTTGGTCTCCTCCGGGTAGCCGTTCCACGNCTCTTCCTCGCGGAAGGGCGTGGGCGTCCACTTGGGGTAGGCGCAGATGGTGCCGGCCACCACGAATTTGGCCACCCNCCACTGCCGCGCGGCCTCCATGAGCTGGATGCCCATGACCGCGTTGTCGTAGAACAGCTCGCCGGGGTGGGCGCGGTTGTAGCCGATGCCGCCGACGTTGCCGGCCAGGTGGATGACGACCCACTGGCCATTGTCCCGCGACGGTGGGCGGTTGCGGCGAACGTCGGCGAAGAGCCGTTGGATGGCGTCCCAGCGGCGCAGGTCGTAGTCGGCGGCGCGGACGACGATGCCGTCAGCGGCCAGGCCGCGGGCAGCCAGGGCGGCCACGACGTTTCGTCCGAGGAAGCCGGCGCCGCCAGTGACGATGACGGTCTTGTCGCGCCAGTCGAAGGGAGGCCAGGCAAGGTTCGTGGTCATATGCAGTGGTAAGTCCCCGTGATATCTAACAAGCAGGGCGCTGCCGCCCGGCGTTCAGCGTTCGGCCGCGCGGCGGCGTTCAGACGGACGCCCATTGGGCTTGCAAGCCCTCCAGGAGGGCCACGCTGGNGGAGAAGCCCAAGCGCTCTGTGCTGCGCGTGGTGTCGGCCCAGGTGTCGACCATGTCGCCGGGCTGCGCCGGCCGGAAGTCCAGCGCCACCGCCCGCCCGGTCACGGGGAGCAGGTCGATNNCACTGTGCGCAGGGCGACGCGTGCCGCCGGCGATGTTGAAGACCTGCCCGCTCAGTTCACCCGCCCGGCAGCGCCGGCCGGCCAGCTCGAAGGCCCGCACGACGTCGCTGACGTAGGTGAAGTCACGCGTCTGGCGGCCGTCGCCGTAGACGGTGATCGCCTGCCCGTCCCGCACCCGACTCAGAAAGCGCTGAAACGCCATGTCGGGCCGCTGGCGAGGGCCATAGACGGTGAAGAGGCGCAGCGCAACCGTCGGCAAGTCATGCACGGTGCTGTACAGCCGGCACAGGTGTTCGGCTGCCAGTTTGGTCACGCCGTAGGNGCTGACCGGCGCCGGGGTCATGTCCTCACGCAGCGGCATGTCCGGTAAATTGCCGTAGACCGAGGAGGACGAAGCATACACCAGCGGCGTCCGGCCGGCCGCCAGTGCGGCTTCGAGTAGACGCTGCGTGACGAGAATGTTGTTGTCGACGTAGCGCCCGAACTNGCGGCCCCCTGCCGCGCACCCCGGCTGCCCGGCCAGGTGGAACACCAGGTCGACGTCGCCCAGCCGCGCGGCCAGGTCGACGTGCAGCAGGTCGGCCTCGATCAGGTGGAAGTGCGTNNGGCGCCGCGCCGCCGTCAGATTGGCTTTCTTCTGTCGGCGGTCGTAGTAATCGGTGAAGCTGTCGATGCCGGTGACGTAATGGCCGCCGGCCAGGAGGTGATCCACCAGGTGCGAACCGATGAAGCCGGCGCAGCCGGTTACGAAACAGTGCATAGCCGCTCCGGGCAACGCTTCGCGATCAGGTTCTGGCAACCGTTCCTCTCGGGGTACGGCGGCCCGGCGTAACGTCGCGTCGGCAGACCGATGCCGATGTCGCCCTCGTGTGAATTTGGAATGATCAACGTGACATTACCCCGGCGCATTTGTGGATGGCGTCCGCCGGCAAATGGGCCTCAAAATTTACGGATTGGCGTCATTCTGCTAGATGATGTCGGCAAACGTACGCTCCGTGCTGCGGAAATAGAAGAGGCCGCCCACCAGCACCACCACCGCCATCACGACCGACAGGGCAAAGAGCAACCCCGGCGCCTCCAGGCCGGTCGCGGTCGCCGCGTCGCCCAGCACCGCCCAGCGGAAGCCGCTCACCACCCCGGTCATCGGGTTGAGCGCCAGCAGCGGGCGCANGCGGGCCGGCAGCAGGTCCACCGGGTAGATCACCGGCGTCAGGTACATCCAGACCTGCACGATGAACGGGATCAGCTGCTTGATGTCACGGTAGCGCACGTTGAGCGCCGACAGCCACAGGCCAAAACCGAGCGCGGTGATCAGGGCCAGCAGCAGAAAGAGCGGCAGCAGCAGAACCGTGAAACCAGGGGNCAGCCGGTAGATGAGAAGCAGCACGAACAGAATCACCAGCCCCACCGCAAAATCGACCAGGCTCGACACGACGCCGCTCAGGGGGACGACGAGCCGCGGGAAGTAGACCTTGCTGATCAGGTTGGCGTTATCGACCAGGTTGGTCGAGGTGCGCGTCAGGGCGCCGGCGAAGTACTGCCAGGGCAGCAGGCCGGCGTAGGCGAAGACCGCGTACGGCAGCCCGTTGGAGGGTACGTTGAGCAGGCCGCCAAAGATGAAGGTGAAGATGACCGTGCTCACCACCGGCTGCAAAACGATCCACGCCACCCCCAGGGCGGTCTGTTTGTAACGCACCTTGACGTCGCGCCACACCAGGAAGTAGAGCAGCTCGCGGTACTCCCACAGTGCCCGCAGCAGCGCCGNCCAGCCGCGCGTCGCCTGGATGACGACGACCGGTGGGGGTGTGAATTCTCCGGAACTGGGAGGTGCAACAGAATCTATCGCCATTGTTTCAGATCTCTACTGTCGGCCACTACAGGTTACGCCGCACCGGCTTGATGAGGGTTGAAAAACAATCCGGCAATAGCCATTGACGGCGAGTCGTCCCTCTTGCGGACCCGCCGGGCGATGAATTCGCCCGGCTACATCACGGCGCCCCGTGAACGGGGCTGAAAAATGTATCTGGCATACGTTAGCCCGTTTTATGAGGGTTGAAAAATAATCCGGCAATAGCCGTTGACGGCGAGTCATCCCTCTTGCGGACCCGCCGGGCGATGAAGTCGCCCGGCTACATCACGACGCCCCGTGAACGGGGCTGAAAAATGTATCTGGCATACGTTAGCCCGTTTTCAACTTTCATTAAGACGGTCTCTCCGACAAGCTGTTAGTGTAGCATAATCGAACAGGGCCGTCAATGCCGCAACGACTGCAACCGTTGACTCGCCTCGGCATTCCCTGGTGCTCGTACCACCAGATGCGGCCGTCGAGTTGCCCCTGGCCGGTATCGACCGAGTCCCACAGAACACGTGCNNGGTCCACCTCGCCCGTCACGGCGTACACTTCGGCCAGCAGCTGGCGNNTGGCCCGCTCACCCGGCGCCACGGCATACGCCCGCTCCAGGTGCACCCGCGCCGCCGCCAGCTCCCGCGCGAGCTCGATCTGCCCCAGCCGCCGGTTGGCGGTGACGTTGTTGGGGCCCAGCGCCAGCGCCGCCTGGTAATACCCGATCGCCGGCGCCAGGTCGACCATCTCCAGCCGCCGCAGCTCATCCTGGATCCCCACGTCTGGCCAGCGATACACCGCCAACTCGGCCCGGCTCTGCGCCACCGCCCCCAGGTTGGCCTGCCCAGTCGCCCGTGACCCGGGCAGGACGAGCAGCACGGCNNCACCACAAGCAGCGCCGCCGCGGCGCCACAACCACCAGCGCGGCGCCGGCGCCCCCTCACCCTGGGCTGCAGGCAGGGGTCCCTGCGCCGCCGCCACCGCCAGCGCAAATCCAGGCGCCACGAACAGCAGAGGCGCCAGGCGGCTGGCGTACAGGCCGGCGTCGACCAGGCCATTGACCACCAACACTACCAGGGCAGCCAGGGCGCCCAGGGCCAATACGCCTGGCGTCGCCCGCACCAGCAGGCGGTACGCGGCCAGCGCCAGGATGGCCATGAAGGTCACCAACCCCGGCAGACCCTGCTCGATGGCCACTTGCAGGAACAGGTTGTGCGCGTGATAAATGAAACCGACGTGCAGCAGGCGCACGTAGGTGGCATCGACCATCAGCGTGCTGCCCAACCCGCTGCCGGTCCAGGGGTAGTCGCGCACCAGCGCCAGCATGTCCCGCCACAGTTCGGGCCGGCTCGCGCCGGACACGTTGCCCAGCCAGCGCGCCATCTGCGGCTGGGCCACTGCGATGGCGAACGCCGCGGCGCTCAACAGTCCGAACAGGGTCAGCACAACGATCGCCAGCCGACGTCGGCCGCGGCTGCCGGCCGCGTCGCGCGCAGGGCCAGNCCAGCCGAGCAGCGCCGCCGCCAACCCCGCCGCCAAACCCAACCACGCCGCGGACTCCGTGAGAATCAGCGTCGCGCCCGCCACTCCCACGGGCAGGGCCGACAGCAGGGCCACAGCCCGCCGCCCCGTACGCGCCTGACGTACACCCCACACCACACCAGCGCCGCCGATGGGCAGGAGGACGGCCAACGCGGCCCCGGCCACGTTCAGGTTGACCGTGTCGGGCAACACCAGGGTCGGCCGCACCCNCTGCAGCCCCAACGCCAGCCGGCGCAGCAGTCCGCTGTCCAGGCCAACCGTGGCCCAGTCGGTAGCCTGCAAGCAGTAGAGCGCCACCGCCCCCGCCAACCAGGCCGCGCCCAGCGCCAGCCACCCCAGCGCCGCATCGCCCCAGCGCCGCCCCAGCCAGGCCATGCCCAGCAGCAGCAGGACGCCCCCGGCCAGCAGGCCAGCGCGTCCCCAGGCGGCCGCGGGGTCGTAGGCGGCCCACACGCCGACCGCGAGCGTGGCGAGGAAGGCCGCGGCGAGGGTGGGCGTGGGGGATGGGGGTGGGGGTGGGGGTGGGGGATGGGGGATGGGGGTTGGGGGATGGGGGTGGGGGATGGGGGATGGGGGTGGGGGATGGAAGTTGGGGGTGGGAGTTGGGGGTGGGTTGGTGTTGCCAAGAGGGATGGTTTCATGGCGCGGTGGTGCTGGTCGTGTAGGCCGATTCGATGTCCTGATCGCGTAGAAGGGAGTCCGTTTGGCGTTGCAGGGCGTTGCGGAGGGCAAAAAGCTGTTTGCCCAGTATCACGGTGGTCTCCATGAGCGCCCGGTGGTCCTGATCGCTCACGTATCCCAGGCGTCGCGCAATCTCAAGTTGGGTTTCGACCTCTGCCAGGGAACCGTGCGCCACCGAGACATGGTGCAGGTACTCCTTGCGTGATTCACGGGTGTGTCCCTCGGCAATATTCGAGGGAATCGACACCGCGGCCCGGCGCAACTGGCTGTTCAACCCATACAACTCACTCGCCGNGAAGCCCTTCGTCACCCGATACACCGCCTCCGCCAGCCNCATTCCAGTCTGCCACACCCGCAAATCCCGATAACTCCTGATCTCCCCACGCCCCATCCCCCTTCTCGCAACCCAACCCCCAACTTGGCACCCTCGGCTGGAGTCGTGTTTCCCTCCCCACGCCCCATCCCCCTTCTCGCAACCCAACCCCCAACTTGGCACCCTCGGCTGGAGTCGTGTTTCCCTCCCCACGCCCCATCCCCCTTCTCGCAACCCAACCCCCAACTTGGCACCCTCGGCTGGAGTCGTGTTTCCCTCCCCACGCCCCATCCCCCTTCTCGCAACCCAACCCCAACCCCTAACCCCTATCCCCCAACCCCTATCCCCCAACCCCCATCCCCTACCCGCACAAACTTCAACATCTGCCACCCCACGCTCACCGCGCTCTTGAACCCCTCCCACGTGTTGGCCCNCTTGACGAAGGTCAGGATGGGGCCGGGGCGCAGCGACCACTCGCGCGTGGCGCGCCTCTGCCAGTACTCCAGGCGCTCGGCCGACAGTCCGGCGTAGTCGAGCACGGTCGACTGGTCCATATCGACCTCTTCCCACTTCGTGCCGGGGCGGAACCAGTTGTTTTCGACCACCTCGTAGAAGAAGGGCGTGCCTGGGTAGGGCGCGGCGATGTGGAACAGCGCGATGTCGAGCGGCAGTTCCTTGGCGTAGGCGATCGTCTCCTGGATCGTCTCCTCGGTTTCGCCGGGCAGGCCGATGATGAAGTAACCCCAGTTATTGATGCCGGCCGCCTTNNGGGACCACTTGAGCGCCTTGAAGGCCTGTTCCTTGCGGTACCCCTTGCGCGCCCGTTTGAGGATCTCCTCGTTGGCGCTCTCGATGCCCCACGAGATGTACCAGCAGCCGGCCTGGCCCATCAGGCGCAGCATCTCTTCATCCACGTAGTCGACGCGGCTGTTGCACGTCCAGCGCACCTGCAAGCCGCTGTCGATGATCAGCCGGCACGCTTCAACGACCTGCTCGCGGCTGACGGTAAACAGGTCGGCGTACATGTGTACGTTGTGAATACCGAGCCNCGCCAGGTGCTGGATCTCCGCGAAGATGTTCTGCGGCGAGCGCAGGCGGACGCTGTTCTGGTAGCTGACGTGTTTGATGCAGTATTTGCAGCCGGCCGGACAGCCGCGGCTGGTGACGATGAAGGTGAAGGGGCCTTTGATCATCGGCATGTGCTGCTTGTGCAACGGCAGGCGCTCGTGCAGGGGCATCGGCAGGTCATCCAGGTTGGGGATGAACGGCCGGTCGGGGTTGATGCGGATTTCGTCGCCGTCGCGCCAGGCCAGGCCGCGGATGTGTGCGAGCGGGTTGGCGGCATCGACCGCGGTGGTCAGGGCCAGGGTCGCAGGCGCCACGGCGCCGTCACCCGGCGCGGGTTCCTGCACCTGAATGCGGCCGAGNNGTTGAGCGCGAGGGGGTGCACTCGTGGCTTGCAGCATCCGGGCCACGCGGGTCGCTGGCTGTTTNNTGCCTTCGAGGCTGTCCAACAGCCNGCGCAGCGTCATCTCCGGCTCGCCGCGCAGGACGAAGTCGAGCGCGGNGAAGGGCCGCAGCGTCTCCAGCGTCATCGGCGTGACGTGCGTGCCGAAGGCCATGGTCTTTGCGCCGACCGACTTGGCGATGAAGACGCCGAACATATCGTTGCGCAGCGTCGGCGCGGTCACCTGCGTCAGGTAGTACTTGGGGCGCTTTTCGTCGAGCAGCTTCTCGAACTCAGGCCAGCCCATACGCAACGCGATGCAGTCGACCACCTCGACCGTGTAGTCGGGCACGAGCAGGGCGGCCAGTTGGGCCAGGCTGACCTGCGGCCAGATCATGTTCTCACGGCTGCGCCGGCCCACCCGGTGCTGGCTGCGGATCCAGATGCCGCCGTCGGGCGAGGNGGNGTTGACCAGCATGATATCGACGCTGCCGGTCGGCCGGGTGGACGAGGTCAGGGTCTGCACGGCCGCGCCGGCATCGGGGAATTTGGCCGCTGGCAGCGGTGGTACGCGCCGCGTNNTCAGGTTGGCCCGGATGTCAGAGGATGGTTCGGTCACAGTGGCACCTTTGTGGGATGTGTAATGTGTGATGTGTAATGTGTAATGTCAAATGTGCGATGTGCGATGTGCAATGTGCAATGTGCAATGTTTATTTGTTTGGTCTGGCGTTGCGGCGGGCGGTTCTATTGGAGGCGGTGACGATCGCCAGGAGCTGGGTGGCTTCGTCGAGGAGGGCCGCGGCCTCGGACGGCGAGCCGATCGGGACCTCCACGCACAGCTCCAGCCAGTACTGCGTCTCGCTGGCTTCTTTCTCGACGATGCTCATCTTGTGGATGAAATCCGCGCGTGACTCTCCCCGACCTGCCTCCCGGTAGTTCGCGCCGACCGACGTACCCGCTTTAGCCAGTTGGTATCCCACCACATCGGCCGCCCGATTCGCCGGAAACCCGGCCACAAAGCGCAACACCCGCAGCCCAAACCGCCTGGTCCTCAGCTCCATCTCCGCTCGATCAGTCATCCCTCACCTCCCCCTCCTCACATTCCCCATTCCCCATTCCCCATTCCCCATCCCCCATCCCCCATCCCCCATCCCCCATCCCACATCCCACATTCCCCATCCCCCATCCCCCATCCCCCATTCCCCATTCCCCATTCCCCATTCCCCATTCCCCATCCCCCATTCCCCATCCCCCATTCCCCATCCCCCATTCCCCATCCCCCATTCCCCATCCCCCATTCCCCATCCCCCATTCCCCATCCCCCATTCCCCATCCCCCATTCCCCATTCCCCATTCCCCATCCCACATTCCCCATTCCCCATTCCCCATTCCCCATTCCCCATTCCCCATTCCCCATCCCCCATTCCCCATCCCCCATTCCACATCCCCCATTCCCCATCCCACATTCCACATTCCACATCCCACATTCCACATTCCACATCTCAAACCTCCCGTCTCAAATCCCTCGCCACGCGGGCCTCACGCTGGCTCAGCTCCTCCAGNNGGCGCATGATGAACCAGCTGATGAGCAACTGCAGGCCCACCAGGGTCGCCATCGCGGCGAGCAGCTGCCACAGCCAGACGCGGTCCACCGGCCAGCCGCTGAGGCTCAGCAGCAGGGTGATCACACCGGTCAGCAGACCGGCCGCGATCGCCGCCAGCCCCATCCACCAGAACTGGCGGTCGAGCGGGGGTTGAAGATCGGTTTGCCAAACAGGCCCTGGCGNGATCGGCTGTTTGTAGAAGATGGCCACCAGGTAGTTGAAGGTCGCGCCGAGGGTAAAGATCGATACTCCGGCCACCGCCAGCACCACCGCGCTAAACAGGGCGAACATCCCCCAGGGGCCAAGCGTGGTCACACCCTGCATGCGCAGGGCCACGATCCACAGGGCAATGGCCAGGGCAATGCCCAGCGCGACCAGGGCAATGATCCCCAACTGCCGCACCGGGTTGTAGGTCAGCGCCGTCCAGACGATCGACTGCCCAAACACGACCCCGTCACGCATCACGCTCAGCTTGGAGCGCCCGCGCCGCTCGCTGTAGGGGATGGGCACCTCGACCATGCGCAGATGTTCGTGNNCAGCGCGCGTGCTCATCACCGGCGTCAGGTTGAGGCCATCGGGCAGCGGATAGAGGCGGGCCAGCACCGACTTCTTGAAGATGCGCATACCGCTGGCCGAGTCGGTAATACGCTGGTTGCTGACCAGGCTCACCAGGTTGGCGAACAGGATGTTGCCAATACGCCGCACNNGCGGCATCTGGCTGTCGGCCCCGGCCATGCGTGAGCCGATGACGATGTCCGCGTCCTGCGCCAGGGCGGCCTGGCACAGTTGCGGGAAATACTCGGGCGGGTAGGTCCCGTCGGCGTCCAGAAAGCCGATCCACTCGCCGCTGGCCGCGGCAAACCCCGTCTTGAGCGCCGCCCCATACCCACCGTTGACCGCGTGCCGAATCAGCTTCACCCCGGCGTCGCGGCCACCAACTCCGGNCGTCCGATCGGTCGACCCATCATCGACCACAATCGNCTCGAGCCGCCCAAAGCCCACCTCGTGCAGCCCGGNCGCCGCCGCCAACACGCGGCCCAGCACCTCCTGAATCCCATCCTCTTCATTCAACGCCGGGATCACCACCGACAACCCCGGCGCCTCCCTACCATTCTGCCGTTCCCTCACGTTCCCTCCTCCCCACATCTCCTACTCCCTATTTCCTACTCCCTATTTCCTATTTCCTATTTCCTACTTCCTATTTCCTACTCCCTACTCCCCATCCCCCACTCCCCCACTCCCCACTCCCCATCCCCCATCCCCCATCCCCTAATAAACCTCTCCCCCACACTCCCCCACCCTNNCGATCGTCTTCACCACCCGCGCCGGCGCCCCGGCCACCACCGTATGGGCGGGCACATCCCGGGTCACGACCGCGCCGGCCGCCACCACTGCCCCGCGTCCCACGCACGCCGTCAGTAATGATCGCGCCAGNNCGCCAATCCACACATCATCCTCGATCACGATCCCCTGCGCCGTGATCCCCTGTTCGATGATCGGGCGTGTGGGGTCTTGATAGACGTGATTGACCGCCAGCATCTGCACCAACGGCGCGGTATACACCCGGTCGCCAATCGTGATCCCGCCCTGGCCACGCAGCACGTTCAACTCGCCGATCAGGCTATCGCGGCCGATCTGAATGAAGGCGTGGGGCAGGTTGCGGAAGTTGTAGACGTGCAGCACAGCGCCGTGCATGATGAAGGTGTTGGCGCCGATCGTGATGCCGCGTGGGCAGGCGTGCAGGTACACACCCTGGTCCAGGTAGACGTTACGCCCCAGGCGAATCTGGTCGGCAAAACGCAGGCGTACGCCGTTTTCGATGGCCGCGACCCCTTCCATGGACAGGATGAGCCGGTACAGCAGGGCACGCAGGGCAATCCCCAGCACCGTCGGTACCCAGCCAACCAGCAGGTAGAGTGTCTGTTCGAGAAGGTAGCGCCCCAGGCTGTGCGCCTGGCGGTCGATATACAGCCGTACCCCGGCTAAGGCGCCGGTTGGCACGGAGGTGTCGGTGGGTTGGGACATCCCTGTTCGCAGATTCGTGGGTGGTCAGCGGTCGTCAGGCAGGCGCTGCCCTCCGTCGCCTGGAATGGATCGGGGTGACGGCAGCAAGAACCGTGCTGTGCGACGCGCTGGAGCAAATGCTACGACAAACGCGCCATGGAACGATGATAGCCGGAAGGTCCGAGACCGCACGTTTAGCGCTGTGTTGGCCGGATGGCGGGTGGTATGGGCTGTAAGAGCCTATCCGAATAACCCGAAAACGCGCCACAGTGTTGCCCCGTGACGGTTATTCGGATAGGCTCTAAGTTGGCAAAAACCGGCTATCTGGTCGGTGGACCCAACGGTGGAAAATACAAACGGGGATACGGCATCATCGGTTGTCGGGCTACACTGCCACCTGATGGGCCATTCACTTGCATCGCCGTCCCGCAGTGGACGGGCCGCCCGTTCGCTCGGGAACGGTCAAAGTGAACTTGGAATCCCCAGGTTCCACGCGTCAGTGTGAGTGTAGCACAAGACGCAACTTCGGGCAAGTCAAAGCCTATCCGAATAACCGCCCAAGGGTGGTTTTCTGGCATGTCCGCTGGGTTATTCGGGTAGGCTCTCAGTCGTCCTCCAGAGCGACTGAAGTCGCAACTACCGTAGTGACGACTTCAGTCGTCCTCCAGAGCGACTGAAGTCGCAACTACCGTAGTGACGACTTCAGTCGTCCTCCAGAGCAACTAAAGTCGCAACTACCGACGCAACTACCGTAGTGACGACTTCAGTCGTCCTCCAGAGCAACTACCGACGCAACTACCGTAGTGACGACTTCAGTCGTCCTCCAGAGCAACTACCGACGCAACTACCGTAGTGACGACTTCAGTCGTCCTCCAGAGCGACTGAAGTCGCAACTACCGGCGCAACTACCGTAGTGACGACTTCAGTCGTCCTTCAGAGCGACTGAAGTCGCAACTACCGACGCAACTACCGTAGTGACGACTTCAGTCGTCCTCCAGAGCAACTACCGGCGCAACTACCGTAGTGACGACTTCAGTCGTCCTCCAGAGCGACTGAAGTCGCAACTACCGGCGCAACTACCGTAGTGACGACCTCAGTCGTCCTCCAGAGCGACTAAAGTCGCAACTAGGTGCGCTTGCACGTGACCCGCTTCGTGGCTATAATTGACCCGCACGGTTGTTCCGGCGGCGCTGTATGCATCTTGACCCACCGTGGGCGCGATTCTCCAATGCAGGTGACTACCATGCCCGACGATCCCACCATCGAAGCAGGCGCCGACGAGGCGCAGTGGATGGCGTGGCCAGTGACGGCCCTCGGCGCGGACGATTGCCCTACCGCGGGACCGTGCTGATCGTGACGCTCCTGGGGATCGCCAGTCTGGCGTTCGACGTGGCCCTGCACTACGCCGCGCAGGGGTCTGGCCGGGGCGCAGATGGCCTTCGGCGTGGTGGGAATCGTGATCGCCGCCTACATCCTGTTTGCGCTACGCGCTCAGGCGCACGTCGCAACGGCCTCGAGCGCTTCAGACCCACGGTCATGATCGACGATGCGCAGTACGCGGGTTTTGCCCGCCGTCTGGTGGCCGCCGACGGTCGCGTCGAGGTGGGGCTGCTGGGAGTTGCCCTGCTGCTGGTGGTGATTTTCCTCGTGCTGCCGCCCAATCAACTCCGGGAGATGGCCTCCTTCGGACCTGTGGGCGCCGTGGGCAGTATCGTGGCCGCCCTGTTTTACACGATTCTCTTCTGGCTGCTGCTGTCGCTGGTGTATTTTGGTATTCGCAGCAGTCGCACGCTCAGCCGGCTCGCCCGACAACCCCTGGCTGTCAATGTGTTCGACCCCGAACCACTCCTACCGTTCGGGCGGTTGAGCCTCACCCTCAGTCTGACGTTCGTCGGCGTGTTTCTGATCCCACTCGTCATCATCGGGCCGCCATCGCGCCAGGGTGGGGGCTGGTTCGTGATTGCGCTGTCGGTTCTGTGTCTCCTGGCGCTGTTCGTGCCGCTGTGGGGCGTACACCGCCAGATCATCGACGCGCGCCAAAGTGTTGGACCGTGTGCAACGACCTGATGGCGGTCCAACAGTCACTGCTCAGCGTGGCCAACCAGGATACCGCACAGCTGCAGGCACTGTCACAACGCACCGAAGTTTTGGTGGCATTTCGCAAACTGGTTCTCAGCGCGCCAAGCTGGCCGTTTCGCAGCATCGGCTCGATCTTTCGCGCGGCGCTGGTTGCAACCAGTCCGTTGATCTACTTCCTGCTCAACCGGCTCATACAAAACTACATCTTTCCGCTGTTCGGGATCCGCTGATGCACAGAGCCGTGCCACCACATCAGGCCGGACGGCGTCCGACGGTACCCATCGGGTGACGTCGAAGGCGCATGCGGTGCGGCGGCTCTCACCAAAAGCCGAGGCCCTGGTGCTGGTAGAGATCGACCGCATCGGCAAAGGCCGTGCTCAACTTCTCCAGTTCCTCGCGGTTCAACCGGCGAATACGCGCCAGTTGCGCGTCGGTCAGCTTATACCTGAGCGTGCGCGGCTTTTCCGGGTCCGTCAACAACAGCCGCGAAATTCATCGTTGAACAATGCCCTGCCGACTAAACGATCCATCTGAGCGGGTTGCCATCATGTACCTCCCTGGCACAACAATAATGGGTTGCTAACATCGTGGTTCGGGTGATCCGCGGTGTTGGTCACGCAGACACCGTGATCTGGAAGCCTTGTAGATTCTCTGGCCGGGTGATGGCCACACGCTGCCCCGTTGGCCTCAAACCGCTGCCCCACGGTTTGACGGCAGCTGAGCACGGGTAGTTACAACGAGACCTTGGCGGTACGACTGTGCGGCAGCGAGCAGCCAGGTCAGGTAGCGGGCGAGGGGCCACAGCCGGCCGCACGCGTCATGACCTGTGCCGTTCGTAGCTCATGCCGTAACCAACGAAAGTAGGGCCGCCCGGCATTGCCGGCCGCCAGTTCTGCCAGCACGGCGCCGATTGGCGGCCCGGTGCAGCGGGCTTTGGGGCAGTGACGAGCAGTACGCAACGAAGGCATTAAAATGGCCCCCTTCCAGGTCGTCGGACCAGTCCACGGCATGGTCCAGCAGGACGGCGCCGGCCAGCAGACGGTCGAGCGCGGTCTCGAACTGCGCCAGCCGGCCACCCTGGTGGGCCAACAGGCAGGCCGCCGCCGCACGCTCTTCAGGGGTGCGCCACGGTGGGCCAGACGAAGCAGCTCCGCGTCGCCCCAGTCGGCGAATGGCGTCGACCACCCCGGCGACTGGCCCACATTGCCTGTGTCCACTGGACCATGTAGGCCGAAATGGTCCCAGAATAGGGACTCGCCCGGCAGCAGCCGGGCATAGGTGAGGAGCCATTTCCGATGCAGGGCCGCGGCCAACAGCGGTGCGACCGGTTGGTCGTCTGCAACAACCTCGCCGTCGAGCAGGTCGTCATGCAGCTTGATCGTGGTCAGCCCATAGACGTTGGCCAGGGTCAGGCTGGCGACCGTCGCGGGCCCAGCCCAGCGTAGCGCCCAACCAGCCCGGGAGCGACCATTCCAGCGTCCAGTTGGGGGCGCGAGGCGGTTCAGCGTGCGTCCCGAGTTCGGCCACGGCGAATGGCTCATCGGCCAGGGCCGTGCGGAACTCGGCCTTTACGGTCTGTTCGAGCGTCTCAGGCAGACGTGGTGGCGGCATGCAGTGGAAACCCTCCGGCCAGGCACAAGGCCCGCGGGCAAGGGATGGGCAGGGTCGTGGTGCATTTTCAGCATCACGGCATGAACCAAGAATCACTGTATGCTACCATCGACCTGTCGCTTTGTCAATCCACCAGACGGCCACCGGCGTATTTCGGGGTGGGTCCGCCCTTCGACAGGCTCAGGGCGAACGAGCGCAGGGTGGGCAAACTCGCCCTTCGACAGGCTCAGGGCGAACGGGGCTGGGAGGAGAACGGGGTTGGGGGGCGAGCGGGTGGTGTGGGGTCCGTATCTGGTGATACGGACCCCACATTGCCCGCGGGTGCCGCTTATACGACCCGTTCACGCACGTAGGCGCTGATGTAGTCCAGGGTGGCGACGACGAGGGCAATCGCCAGGATCTGCACGGCGGCCTGGCGGTACTGCAGGAGGTTGATGTTCTGCTGCAAGAGGAAGCCGATGCCGCCGCCGCCGGCAAAGCCGATGACGGTGCTCATGCGCACGTTGATGTCCCAGCGGTAGAGCGTGAACGAGATGTAGGNGGNGATGATCTGTGGGATTACGGCGTAGACGATCGTCTGCAGTCGGTTGGCGCCGGTGGCGGTGATCGCCTCCAACGGGCCGGGCAAAATCGACTCGACCTGCTCCGAGTAGAGCTTACCCAGCGAGGCAATCGTATGCAGCGACAGGGCCAGGACGCCGGCAAACGGGCCAATTCCCACCCAGACGGCAAACACGATCACCATGATCAGCGGTTCGATGGCCCGCAGGACGTTGAGGACCGTGCGCACCAGGGTGTACACCCAAGACCCAATCGGCGTGGGTGCTTCGGTGGGCTGGCGCAGGCCGGCGACCAGGCCCAGAATGCCGCCGATTACTGCCGGTAGCAGCACGGTTTTGGTCGGATCGTCGATCAGGTAGAGCCAGTTCAAAAAGGCGCCGATCAGCAGGGCGTAGACGATGCCAACGGCAACGGCCAGCGTGACCGATGCGACCCGCCGTGCACCGACCGTCAGCTGGGGCAGTACCCGCCGGATGAACGGGGCGGTCAGTGCATGCAGGGCGTACGCGCCGAGCACCGCGCCGACGAGGGGCGCCAGCATGTGCAGGATGGCCCCCAGATTGACGAGAAACTCGCCCAAGAAGCTGAACGTCGGCAGGCGACGGGCCGCGGCCAGACCAACGGCCTCCCNCACCACCGCCACCAGACCGAGATTGATCAGCAGCAGCACGCCGGCCAGGCTCAGGCCCACCAGCCGACGGATACGGTGCGTCTCCGCCGGCCNCGCGGCCGTCTCCTCCACCTGACCCATGGCCAGGCGCAGCACCAACAGCATCAGGCCCACGCCAACCACCATCAACCCCACGACCGGCCAGAACCCCAGGCTGGCCGCCTGCCAACCCAGGTCGCCGAGATAGCGGCCAGCCGCCAGCCCCAGGCCCAAACCAAACGGCAGGGTCAGCAGGGTCAGCATGATCGAGGCAAAGGGTGCGGTAATCGGGCGCATCAGATTACCCGCCGCCAGAAAACTCAGGGGAAAGGCCAACAGCGTACCAAGGGCCGTCGCCAGCAGGGCCATGAAGATCGTCTCGATCATCAGGAAGATCGTTTCCCTGGCCGTGAACGAGAGGCGTGGCCATCCCACGTTGACCCNGGTTTCAGCCTCGATCGCCTGTGGATCGGGTGACTCACGNNGTTGCGGGGATGGTAAACTGCGTGCTGAAACCCCGGCGTCGTTGGTCATTACCCGGATGGCGGGCAACGTGGCGCCGCTCGTCGGGCGAAAGCGCACCGTCGCTTCGGTGTTGGGCAGCAGGTGCTCGCCGGTGACGGTAATCTGGTCCTGCGCGGCGGCGCACGTCACCGAGAGCGTCAGCGTCGGGCCGCTGGCCGGGGGCGGCAGCTCGGGCGGGACGGCCGGGCAAGGCACGAGGATCGGCGCCTGGATCTTGATCGACTGCTGCTCGAAGGTGAAGAGGTCGGGCCGCGCCAGCGCGGNGATAATGCGCACGAGCTGCGTCTGCCGCTGCTCTTTGCCGATCTCGCTGAAATTGACCTGGGTGACGGCAAAACCGTAGGAAATGATGAGGATCAGGCCAATGACGATGAGTGCGCTGCGGGTGGCGTGCCAGAAGCGGCTGCCTTTGAACTGTTTCATCGTCGGTAGTCCCCGACGCGTTCCGCCTCTTCGCCGTAGATTTCCTTGAAGCGCCGGTCGTCGATCTCCTGCGCTGTGCCCTGGAAGACCAGGCGGCCCTGATTCAGGGCCACGACATGATCCGCATAGCGCTGTACGAGGCCCANAAAGTGCAGGCTGCAGATGACCGTAACGCGTCCGCGGTTGATCTGCTCGAGGTGTCCCATGATGCTGTGCGCGAGCACCGGGTCCAGGCTGGCGACCGGCTCGTCGGCCAGGATCAGCTCCGGGTCCTGCATCAACGCACGGGCAATCCCCACGCGCTGCTGCTGGCCACCGCTCAGCTCATCGGCCCGGTCCGCCGCCTTGTCCAAAATGCCGACGCGCTGCAGGCGGGCGCGCGCCTTGGCTACATCGGCGGCCGGGAAACGGTTGAGCAGGCTGAACGCGGGGTTGATGTACCCCAGGCGGCCGGCCAGCACGTTGGTCAGGACGCTGGAGCGGCTCACCAGGTTGAAGTGTTGGAACACCATGCCGATCCGCCGTCGAATATGGCGCAGGTCCTCCGGCGGCGCCGCCGTAATGTCCACACCATTCCAGATGATCTGCCCGCTCGTCGGTTCGACCAGACGGTTGATACAGCGCAGCAGCGTCGATTTCCNCGAGCCGCTGGNCCCAATGACCGCCAGAAACTGGCCGTCAGGCACCACAAAACTGACGTCATGCAGCGCAAGCACCTTGTTGTCGTAGGTCTTGCTCAGATTACGAATTTCGAGCACTGATGGCTCCCTCACAGCTTGGGTGGGGCGCGACGCGGTTGCACGACGCGGTTAATTTGCCAGCGTATGGTGGTGGCAGCGATGACCTGCAAAATTGGGCAGAGGGAAGGCCCTCTGCCCAATTGGCCTACATACTTGACATCTTCAGAAGCCACCAGAGAGCGGTGTGCGAACCATCACGCTTACTGCGGCAGGTCGTCCAGTGAGAACGAAGTTGCTTCGACCGCTTTACGGATCGGGTCGTACTCCGGATCGGTGGCTGGGGTGATGCTCGACCAGGCGTAAAAATCGGCCGAGCCGATCGACTTCGCCCAATCATCGGTCTTGGCAAAGGCCAACAGCGCGTCGGAGATCGCTGNGCGCAGTGCGGCCGGGAATTCAGGGCTGAAGCTCAGCGTGTCGTTGGGGATTTGTGCCGTCAGGTCGAGAATTTTGACCTTCTGCACCACGTCAGGCGCCTGTGTGCGTACGTTGGCGCGNNCATCCATCACGCGCCATTGCCCACACATGAGCTTTTTGCCATCGGCCGTCACCTGGCAATCGGGGACCAGTGCGTCGGGGATATCGGGCGCGCCGCCCCACTTCCAGGCTGCCTCGCCTTCCGGTTTCAGCGGCGGGCTGTAGAAGGTGGTCGCAAAATCGGCCTTACCATCGTACACGGCCTGGATGGCCTGAGGATGGCCGCCGGCGGCAAAGGATTCACTCGGTTTGACGCCCGCGGCGGTGAGCTGGTAGACCGGATAGAGGTAGCCCGAGGTCGATCCGGCATCGGGGTAGGCCCACTTTTTGCCGTTGAGGTCGGCCAGTTTGTTGATGCCGCTGTCGCGACCGACGACATACTGCGCCGCGTACCAGTCATTGCCAAAACGCACCGCCTTGAAGGCCACGTCGACGCCGCAGCGGGCATTGGCCAGCACATACCCCAGGCCAGGGATGAAACCCATGCTGTCGGTGGGTGAAGCGCACATCTCTTCGATCGTGGCGGCGTATGACGTCGGGATCACGACCTTGAACTTGAGGCCCGTTGCCTTTTCCAGGGCCTGTGCCATGACTTCGCCGCCGGTCGTGATGACGCCGGCCTCGACGGAGGGGACGAAGAAGACCTTGATCGGGTTGGCTTCGGTCCCGATGTCACTGACGGCCGGTTCTTCGGTGGAGCCGGCGCCGTAGCCGGTCTGCACGGCGCCCGACTTCAGGTCAGCCGCCAGCTTCTCCAGCATCTTCTGCACATCGGCCGGAACCTTGCTCGCGAAATCGTGGAACGGCGCCAGCCCCGTCGCACCAAAGTGGTTGCCGCNCCGGAACTTGCCCTCGTTCGCCATCGTCACCAGCTCAACCACGCCTGGCGTGATCAGCTTCATCGCACTCGATACCAGACACGGGTGCGCCGCCGGTACCGTCTCCCACTGGTCACTGTCCACACCGATGCAGAAGGCACNGCTTGCCCCCTGCGCCGCTACCGCCACTTCCTGCAAGGCGCCGTTACCCGTCTGCCCACCAGCGGCAAACACCACGTCCGCACCCTGATCCAGCGCCTGTTTCGCCGTCGCCGCACCCCACTCCGGGTCCACGAACGCCTGCGAAATCTCACCCGGATGGAAGGTCGAGATCACCTGGATACCCGGCTTCGTCGCCTTCGCCCCGCTCTCGTACCCCTCCTTGAACGCCACCACCGGCGGCACCAGATCGGTCCCCAATACCGCCGCAATCTTCCCACTCTCCGTCAGCGACGCCGCCAGCGCCCCCGCCAGGTAGCCCGCCTGATCCTCATGGAAGATCAACCCCGTCAGGTTCGGTATCGCCTCACCCTGGAACTGGTCTACCCCAATGAAGTTGGTCTTCGGGTTCGCCTTCGCCGCCTTCAGCGTCGCATCACCCAACGCAAACCCCACCGTGATGATCGTGTCAAAACCGTTGTCGATGAACTGCTGGATGTTGTCCGCATAGTCCTTGGCATCCTGCGTCTCGATGTACTTCACATCCGCATCCGCAAGCCCCAAAGCCTTCGCCGCCTGCTGCGCCCCTTCCCACGCCGACTGGTTGAAGCTGCGGTCGTTCACCCGCCCCACGTCGGTCACCAAACCAATCTTATGCACCTTGCCAGCCGGCTTCTCCGGCGCCACCGTCGCCTCAGCCGGCGCCGTCGTCGCTTCCGGCGCCGTCGTCGGCGTCGGCTGACCCCACCGCACGCTGCCAGCATCGACGCCAGCATGATCACCACGATCAACAGACTCACTACTCGTATCGCACGCATTTGTGTTCTCCTCCTTGAGCCAGTACATTCTGGCCAATCCCGACCCGTCAGGCTTGACGCTGGCGGGTCGTCCCCACTGGGGGTCTCATCACACCGGGGTGACTGTGCCGAAGCACGGTTTCATTATAAACCAAGCCCGGCATAAGGGCAAGCGGTTTCTCGAGTCTACACAGGCGGCGCCGTACCCCTGTCCGTCAGTCCTTGACGCCGGCCATCAACAGGCCCAGGCNTCGCGCAGCCGCGGCGCGGTCGACCGTGTCGATGACCGAACCTTTGTACATGACCACGATGCGGTCCGAGAGGGCCATGATCTCGTCCAGCTCGGNGCTGACCAGCAGGACGGCCGCGCCTTCATCGCGTTTGGCCACGATCTGGTTGTGAATGAACTCGATCGAGCCGACGTCGATGCCGCGGGTTGGCTGGGCGGCGATCAGCAGTTGCAGTGGCCGGCTGAATTCACGCGCCACGACCATCTTCTGCTGGTTGCCGCCCGACAGGCTGCCGGCGCTGGTGGCCGCGCTCGGCGTCCGTACGTCGAACTTCTGGATCAACTCATCGGCGTGGTGATAGATCGCGGCCTGGTTGATGTTGATCCAACGTGCGTAGGGCGGCCGGAAGTAAGAGTTGAGCACCAGGTTATCGGCGACGCTGTAGGAGTCGACCATGCCGTAGGCGTGGCGGTCTTCGGGCACGTGACTCACCTGGCCCTCGTCGGTGATGCGGCGGGGCGCGGCATGGGTCATGTCGTTGTCGCCAATCAGCACCCGGCCCGCTTTCGGCGGCCGCAGCCCGGTCAGCACTTCGACCAGCTCCGTTTGGCCGTTGCCCTGCACGCCGGCCACCCCGACGATCTCGCCGGCATGGACGTCGAAGCTGACCTCGTGCAGCGACATGCCGCCAAAGTCGCTGTGCGCGGACAGGGCCTGCACATCGAGCACCACGTCGCCCGGCTGTGCGGCCTCCTTATCGACCACCAGGATCACCTCACGCCCCACCATCATCGCGGCCAAACTGGCCTGCGTTGCCGTCTTGGGGTCGGCCTCACCGACCGTCTTGCCGTCGCGCAGCACAGTGATGCGGTCAGCGATGCGCAGCACTTCTTTGAGCTTGTGGGTAATGAAGATGATCGACTTGCCCTGCTTGCGCAGCAGCCNCATGACCTCGAAGAGGCCTTCGATCTCCTGGGNGGTCAAGACGGCCGTCGGTTCGTCCAGAATGAGAATCTTGGCGTTACGGTAGAGCGCCTTGACGATCTCCACCCGTTGACGTACGCCCACCGGCAGGTCTTCGACGATGGCCGACGGGTCGACTTCCAGGTTGTAGCGCTGCGACAGCCNCCGAATGCGGCGGGTGGTCTCGTTGAAATCCAGGAAACCGTTCCTGGTCGTTTCACTGCCCAGCATGATGTTTTCGGCAACGGTCATGACCGGTACGAGCTGGAAGTGCTGGTNGACCATGCCAATGCCCAGGGCAATCGCGTCCTTGGGATTGTTCATCCGCACCACGTTGCCGTCGACCAAGATTTCGCCCTCGGTCGGGTGGTACAGTCCGTAGATGATGTTCATCAGGGTCGTTTTACCGGCCCCGTTTTCCCNCAACAGGCCCAGAATCTCGCCGTCGTACAGCGTGAAGTTGATATTGTTGTTGGCGACGANCCCGGGAAAAACCTTGGTGATTCCGCGCGTCTCCAGGACGGGCGTGCGTGCGGCCTGCCCTTCGCTCATTCGGAACCTCCTTCCGTCTCATAGACCTTGCCTTCGGCCGCGGGTGGCCGCACGCGCCCCACCAGGCCTGCGACGGCGATGATGGTCACGAGGTAAGGAATCATACTGACGAACTGGCGCGGCACGGTCGTCACGCCGGCCAGCAGCGGCTCGTTCTGCAACGCCTGGGTATAACCGAACAGCAGGGCCGCGGCCATGGCCCCGAAGGGGTTCCAGTTGCCGAAGATCATCGCGGCCAGGGCAATGAAGCCACGCCCGGCCGTCATACCTTCCTGGAACTGGCCCACCGCTTCGAGCACGAGGAATGCGCCGGCCAGNNCGGCCAACATGCCGCCCAGCATGGTATTGACGTAGCGGTAGCGGTTGACGTTGATGCCGACCGTATCGGCCGCGCGCGNGTGTTCGCCGCACGCGCGTGAGCGCAGTCCCCAGCGTGAGCGAAACAAGCCCAGGTGCACCACCACCACCAGGATCAGGGTCAGGTAGGTGATGGGCGGGTTGCGGAAAAGCANCCGGCCCAGCACCGGGATATCGGACAGCAGCGGGATCGGAACCGCGCCGAACTTACCCTGGGCAATAGCGTTACGGTCGAACAGGTAGGCCGTAAAGCCGGAGGCCAGCATGATGATGACCGTCCCGGAGATGATTTGATTCATCTTGAACTTGATCGAAAACGAACCGTGCAGCAGCCCGAGCAGGGCGCCGGTCAGCAGGGCAATCAGTACGCCAAACAGCAGGCTGAGCAGCAGGGGCCAGCGGTTGGTGGCGACCTTGGCTATAAAGGCAAAGAAGGCCCNCGCCAGCATCATACCCTCGATACCGATGTTGATGATGCCGGTGCGTTCGCACAGGATGCCGCTGAGCGCACCGAGGATGAGCGGAATGCTGGCGCGCAGCGTGAAGTTGAGCGCGCTAATGCCCAGCAGGACGCGCAGCCATTTGTTGTCGCCGATCGGCGTGGCGTTGACGAGGATGGCCATGATCGTAATGCCCAAGACCAGGACGCCGGCGATGATCGCAGAACGACGCATATTCAAGCTTGACATATCAGCCTCCCGGTCCTAAGTCTTGCCCCAGCCTGTGCTGAGGGTCTGGCCGGCCGCCTCTTTGTCCAGGGCACGTATACGGAAGATCGTGCGAATGATGGCCGGCGCCGCCACGAATGCGAGGATGATCGCCTGAATCACCTGGATGATGTCGGCCGCGACCCCCGACTGGAACTGCATGGTGGCCGACCNCGCGTCCATCGCGCCAAAGAGCAGCGCCGCCCCGGCGACGCCAATGGGGTTCGTCTGCCCCAACAGCGCCACCGTAATGCCGTCGAAACCGACGCCGCCGCCGAATTCGGGTGCAAACTTATGGTTGAGGCCCAGCGTCTCGATGCCGCCGGCCAGCCCGGCCAGGCCGCCGGCCAGCATCATGGTGAAGATGATGGTCCAGCCCACCCGAATGCCGGCGTACTTGGCCGCCTTGGCGTTCAGGCCCACGGTCCGAATCTCGAAGCCAATGGTCGTCTTGTACAGGAGCCACCACATCACGCCGGCAGCGACAAGTGCAATCACTACACCCCAATGCACCCGGTACGGCTCGTCGAAGATCGTCGGCAGCTGCGNCGCCGGGAAGATATCGGGCGTCTCGGAGATCGCGCCAGCCGTACGGTCCCACANGGNGCCGGGGATCTGGCCCTGCGTGCCGCCGGCGTACACAGTCCAGCCGGCAAACAGACTGGCGATATAGTTGAGCATGATCGTGGTGATCACTTCGTGCGCACCGGTGAAGACCTTGAGGATGCCGGGTATCGCGCCCCACAGCACGCCGCCCAAAACGCCGGCCAACAGGGCCAGTGTGACGTGAACGAGGGGCGGCAGCCNCTCGAAGTTGATCCCCACGGCGACTGAAAAGACCGACCCCATCAGGAATTGGCCCGAAGCGCCGATGTTGAACAGGCCAGCCTTGAAGGCCACGGCGACCGAGAGGCCCGCCAACAGGGCGGNGGTCATCTTCAACAGCGTCCGATCCCAGGCGCGGGCCGAGCCGAACGCCCNCTCGAACAACCCTTTGTAGGCCTGGATCGGGTTGTCGCCAAAGATCAGCATGATGACAGCCCCGACCAGGAGCGCGAGCACGAGTGCTAGCGCTGGAACTAACAANNTGAACGAAAGATTGCACCGACGTTGAACCTGCTTGCGGTTGCTTGCGCCACTTCCCCTCCTTACTCGATAGTCATTACGGGCAGCGGGCCGGCGACGTTCAGGCCCGGCGGACCTTCTCCCAGATGGGAGTTTTATCACTCTTCCTCGAAGCGCCGCAGTTCGATGATCTGATCACGCAGCATGGCTGCCTTCTCGAACTCGAGCGCCTGCGCGGCTGCCTTCATCTCCTTTTCCAGTTGGCGAATCAAGCGCGCCACTTCATCCTTGGGTAGGCTGGCGAGGGACGGTATCGCCGCGCCGCCATCGCCCGTGCCCACGACGTACACCGGCCGCTCTTCGGCCACTGCCCGCAGGGACGACACCCGCTGCGTCAGGTCGCGCACCGACTTGACGATGCTCGTCGGCTCGATACCGTGCTTCTGGTTGTACTCAACCTGAATTTGACGGCGGCGGTTGGTCTCATCGATNNCGCGCTGCATCGAGTGGGTCACCACGTCGGCGTAGAAGATTGCGGTGCCATTGACGTGGCGCGCCGCGCNGGCAATCGTCTGGATGAGCGACGACTCGGAGCGCAGAAAGCCCTCCTTGTCCGCGTCGAGGATCGCCACCAGCGATACCTCCGGCAGGTCGAGACCTTCACGCAACAGGTTGATGCCCACCACCACATCGTACACACCCAGGCGCAGGTCACGTAGAATCTCGACCCGCTCCAGGGTCTCGATGTCGGAGTGCAGGTAGTGCACCTTGATGTTGATCTCGGCCAGGTAGTCGGCCAGGTNCTCGGCCATACGTTTGGTCAGCGTCGTCACCAGCGCCCGTTCGCCGCGGCCGGTGCGCAGGCGGATCTCACGCACCAGGTCGTCGATCTGACCCTGCGTGGGGCGCACGACGACCTGCGGGTCGACCAAACCGGTGGGGCGAATGATCTGCTCCACGATCTGGGCCGAATGCTGGCGTTCGTAGGNGCCGGGCGTGGCGCTGGTGTAGATCGTCTGGTTGATCAGGCTCTCGAATTCGGCGAAGGTCAGCGGGCGGTTGTCGAGCGCGCTGGGCAGGCGGAAGCCATAATCGACCAGGACTTCTTTGCGGCTGCGGTCGCCGCGGTACATCCCGGCAATCTGTGGGATCGAGATGTGGCTCTCGTCGATGATCAACAGCCAGTCGGACGGGAAGTAGTCGAGCAGCGTCCACGGGCGTGAGCCGGCCGGCCGCCGGGCGAGGGGTCGGCTGTAGTTCTCGATGCCCGAACAATAACCGACTTCGATCATCATTTCGATGTCGTAGCGCGTACGCTGCTCCAGGCGCTGCGCCTCGAGCAGTTTGTCCTGGCTGCGGAAGTAGGCCAGCTGCTGCTCCAGCTCCTGCTGGATGTCCGCGATGGCATCCTGGAGTTTGTCCTGCGGGGTGACGAAGTGTTTGGCCGGGAAGATGTCGATCTGCGCATGGTCGGCCAGCACCTCGCCCGTCAGCGGATCGACCTCGCCGATGCGTTCGATCTCGTCGCCCCACATGGCGATGCGGTAGGCCGTTTCGGTATAGGCCGGCCAGACCTCCAGCGTATCACCGCGNNCGCGAAACTTACCGCGCTGCAAGGCGCTGTCGTTACGGTCGTAGTAGATGCTGACCAGCTCGCGCAGGATGCGGTCGCGGCGTATGGTTTGCCCCTGGCGCAGGTTGACCACCGCACGGCCGTAATCTTCCGGGCTGCCCAGGCCGTAGATCGCTGACACCGAGGCCACGATGAGCACATCACGCCGGCTGAGCAGCGACGACGTGGCCGCCAGGCGCAGGCGGTCGATCTCCGCGTTGATCTGGGAGTCCTTTTCGATGTAGGTGTCGGTGCNGGNGATGTAGGCCTCGGGCTGGTAATAATCGTAGTATGAGACGAAGTACTCCACCGCGTTATGGGGAAGAGCCTTGAATTCAGCGTACAGCTGGGCGGCCAGCGTCTTGTTGTGCGCCATCACCAGGGTCGGGCGCTGTACCTGCTCGACGACCCAGGCCATGACCGCGGTTTTACCCGTACCCGTAGCTCCCAGCAGGGTCTGGTGCTGGTAATCACTGCGCAGGCCGCGCACCAGACCCGCGATCGCCGTGGGCTGATCACCCATCGGCTTGAAATCAGAAACGACTTTGAACTCCGGCATGAACGCCTCGTCTCAGCAGCGTGGTACCCGCGCCGCCACTTGCGAAACCGACGTTGGTCAAGAGGTAGAGGTATTATAACCCAATCTGGTCGTGGAACCAAGTTGGGAGGTGGGGATTCCCGATTGACGAACTTACCACCAGCAGGTACAATAGACCCATCCGTCACTGCCGGGTTACGGACCGGGCATCGGCCTGGGACCCATAGACGAGGCTTGCGTCGTGCAATGCGCCGATATCACTCCGTGCTGCATCAACTGATCGTTGTATTCACTTTAGTGGCTCTGCTCCTGCCCACAACGGGCGCCGCGGCGCAGACGCCGGCGGTAGATGAGCAGGTGAGTGCCCTGCTCGACCAGATGACTACCGCCCAGAAGATCGGGCGGCTCTTCCTGGTGCGTTTCGTGGGCGACAACGCGGGGCCNGACTCCGGGATTGCCGACCTGATTCGCAACTACAACGTGGGCGGGGTGATTCTGACGCCGGACAACTTCCCGGCCGGCAAACCGACCCCTACCCAGGTCGCAACCCTCACGAACCGTCTGCAAGGCCTCGCTTTCGGCCAGATTCTGCCGGCCGACCCGTTCACCATCACCACGCCACTCACCGCGACCCTCGATCCGGGCAATCTGGTCGAAGGTGTCGACGGTACCACCNNACCCGCATTCCTCTTCCTGGCCATCGACCACGAGGGTGATGGTTATCCCTACACCTGGCTGAGCAACGGCTACACACCGCTGCCCTCGTTGATGGCCATCGGCGCCACCTGGAAGCCGGAGAATGCCGCAGCAGTGGGGCGCATCGTCGGCAGTGAACTGGCAGCCTCCGGGGTGAATCTGTTGCTNGGGCCGTCGCTCGACGTCCTCGACAACCCACGGGTGGGGCGCGATGGCGACCTCGGCGTACGCACCTTCGGCGGCGACTCGTACTGGGTCGGCCGCATGGGCCAGGCCTATATCCGGGGTGTCCACGAGGGCAGCGCGGGCCGGGTNGCGACCGTCGCCCGCCACTTCCCCGGGCAGGGCGCCAGCGACCGCCGACCCGAAGACGAGGTGGCCACGGTTCAGAAGCCGCTCGCCGCCTTGCAGCAGGTCGAACTGCCGCCGTTTGCCGCGGCGACGCGCATCGACCCCAGGGCACGTTTNACCCCCACCGAAGCGCTGATGTCATCGCACATCCGCTACCGCGGTTTCCAGGCCAATACGCGCCAGCTGACGCCNCCCATCAGCCTGGCGCCGCAGCTGCAAACCATCCTGGGCCTGCCCGAGTTCAAGCCCTGGCGTGACAACGGCGGNGCCGTCGTCAGCGATGCGCTCGGTGTGCCCGCGGTGCGTCGCTACTACGACNNGCCGAGCGCGCAAGTTCCCCACCGCCAGGTGGCGCTCGATGCCTTCACCGCGGGCAACGACCTGCTGATGGTCACCCATTTTGCCTTGACCGACGACTACCCGCAAGAGGTTGCCAACATCAAGGACACCATCGTCTTCTTCCGCGAGAAGTATGACAATGACCCGGACTTCCGCGCNCGCGCCGACGCCGCCCTGACCCGCATCCTGACCGCCAAACTCAAGATGACGGGGCAGTTTGCGTTGGACCGGGTGTTGTCTACCGCCTCCAGCACCAAGATGGCAGCCGGGTCGAACCTGCGTAAGGTCACCGACATCGCCAAAGAGGCGATTACCCTGCTCTACCCCGGCCCCCAGGAACTGGCCGACCGCGTGCCTTCCTCACCCCTCGCCGACGAGAACCTGGTCGTGTTCACCGACAGCCGCGAGGTCAAAAACTGCACGTCGTGCTCACCCTTCCAGGCGGTCCCGGTCGATGCCATTCAAAACATCATCCTGCGCCTGTACGGCCCACAGTCGACCGGGCAGGTCCAGACCCAGCGCGTCACGAGTTACAGCTTCGACGACCTCAAGAAGGTGCTCGACGGCCGTGCCAGCAGTGTGGAATCGGCCCCGGTCCAGGTCGCCATTCGCGATGCTGATTACCTGATATTTGCCATGCTCGACGTGGCCCCGGATGAAGCTCCTTCCTCGGATGTCGTCAAGGCCTTTCTGCGCCAGCGCTCCGACAGCCTGCGCGATAANAAGATCATCGTCCTGGCCCTGAAAGAGCTCTACTACCTGGACACGACCGAGACCAGCAAACTAACGGCGCTGTATGGTGTCTATTCCAAGACCGAGCCGGCCCTGGAGGCCGCGGTGCGCNNCCTGTTCCGTGAATTTACGCCCACTGGGGTCTCACCGGTCAATGTGCCCGGCGTCAACTACGATCTGCAGACCCGCCTCGAGGCCGACCCGACCCAGGTGATCCCCATCGTACAGGTCAACACCNNGACTCTCGGGCGAACAGCCGGCTGAGCCAATCCCCTGAAGGCCGGCGATACCTTGCAGTTGATGACCGGCATCATCGCGGACCGCAACGGCAACCCGGTGCCCGACGGTACGCCGGTAACCTTCCGGCTCNNTTACGCGAACGAGGCGCTCGAACTGCCGCGCCAGGAAGTCACCACGGTCGACGGCGTGGCGCGCACCAACGTCAAGCTGGAGCGCACCGGCGAACTGCGCATCACCGCCAGCAGTGGCCCGGCCACCGAATCGACCACCCTGCTTGTGACGATCCAGGGTGACTCGCCCATTACCATTGCCACCGTGGTGCCGACCCCGACACCCAGCCCCAGCCCAAGCCCCACGCCCGAACCGACCGAAACACCCGAGCCGACACCAACCGATCCACCCCCGCTCGCGGCTACACCGCGGACGCCCTCGGCGCTGTCACGTGTCGATTTTGTGACTTTCGTGCTGGCCATGATGGCCCTGCTCGGCGCGGTCGGTCTGATCGTCCTGGTGCAGGGAACGGCCAGCCGCCAGCCGGACGTGCTCGTGCGCACGGTGGCGTGGGTAACGATCTGCGGTTTGACGGCCTACGTGTTGTACAGCCTGGGCTGGCTGCCGGGTGCGACGCGCCTGCAGTGGGCCGCGCGTCCCTGGGGCGGGGTCATCGTGACGTTTACCGCGGCCCTGTTGCCGCTGGTGGTATTCGTGTGGAAACGCCGGGGCCGCACACGGGTCTGAAGCGACCGCGACGGATCGTGGTGTACCCCACCGCAGCCAACCATGCCGGGCGAGGGTCGGCCCTCAGTCCCGGCTTCCATTTTCAGGGTCCCGGCAGCGGCGGGCCAGCAGGGTGATGAGCAGCGCCAGGGTCGCCAGACCGATGGCAACCCCACCAGCCAACGATTTTGGCGCAGGGCGTGCTGCCAGACGTGGGTCGGCACGACCGTGCGTTCGGGCGCCTGGTGGGCCGGGTCGAGCAGTAACTGGCGTACTTCCATAATATTGGCCGGGCGGTCGCTGGGGTGCATCGCCATACACTGCATCACGCTGCGCTCGGTGCGGGCCGTGACCTCCGGGTTGATCTCGTGCAGCGGCACCAGGCTGCCCGGCTTGAGGAAGCGTTGTTTGGCGTCGACCGGCGCCTGGCCAGACAGCAGGTGGTACAGGGTGGCCCCCAGGGCGTAGATGTCCGACCGCACGTCGGTGTAGCCGGTGTCGCCGCCGTACTGCTCCAGGGNGGTGTACTGCACCGTGCCGCGCCNCTGCACGGCCGTCACCGTGCGCATGTCATCGACCAGCAGCAGTTTGACCAGCCCAAAATCGACGAGCTTGATCGTGCCGCCGGGCGTCAGTTTGATGTTGGACGGTTTGATATCACGGTGCAGTACGGGCGGCTCCTGGTTGTGCAGGTAGGCCAGGGCATCACTGAGCTGTTCCATCCAGTCGAGGACCTGGGCCTCGGGCAGAAAACGCCNCCNGCGCCGCGCCTCGTTGACCAGTTCGCGCAGATCGTGGCCGGGAACGAAGTCCATCACCAGGTACTCGCGCCCGCCTTCAGTGAAATAGTCGGAGACCTTGGGCAAATTGGGGTGGTCCAGGCGGGCCAGGGTGCTGGCTTCGCGGTAGAACTGGGCCGAGGTCTGCTCGAACGCCTCGTCTTCCTGATCGGGTATGACCTCTTTGATCGCGCAGGTACGCCCCCGGAGCCGCATATCCTCTGCCCGGTAGACCGCGCCCATGCCACCCTGCCCTACCAGTTCGACAATCTTATAACGATCGTATAGAATTGTACCGTTGGCCAGTACCTTACTCATGCATTGGAACCGTTCGGTTGCACCCACAACAGGGTCGTTATGTCGTGCTGCCCATTATCCCGTAGTTTGCGGGGACTGTCAAACACCTGAGGTCCCCCTTCGGAAATTCATGGCATGGAGGAACGCACTATGACTGCGACGCGCGAACATGCCATGCTGATCTTACAGCGTGGCAATCAAACCAGCCAGCGCTACCCGATGGACGGGCCGCAGGTCATCATCGGGCGCAGCGCCGAGTGCGACATCGTGCTCGACGACCGGCAGGTTTCGCGCCACCACGCACGGGTGTTTCGTCAGGACGATCACTACTGCGTCGAGGACCTCGACAGCAAAAACGGCACGCATATCAACGGTCGTGACGTCAGCGGCGCGGTGCGGCTGGAAGACGGGGACGAAATCCAGATTGCACTGCGCTACAAGCTGGCCTTCGTCGATGCCGGCGCGACGGCGCCCCTCATCTTCGATGAGGCGGCCGCGACCCCGACCCTGCGCCTGGAGCCGGAAACGCGCCAGGTCCACATCGGTGAACGTGTCCTGGCGCCGCCCCTTTCCCTGGCCCAGTACCGCCTGCTCGAACTGTTGATCGCGGCCAAAGGCAGCGTCGTCGCACGCGACGATGTCGCGCGTTATGTCTGGCTGGAAGACGAAGAGGCCGGCGTTTCCGAGCAGGCCATCGATGCCCTGGTGCGCCGCCTGCGTGAGCGCCTGAACGAGCTCGACCCCGACTACCAGTACGTCATCACCGTACGCGGTCATGGCTTCCGCTTCGAGAACCGGCCGGTATGAGCCTCAGCCTCTATGTGCACATTCCCTTCTGCCTGCGCAAGTGCCCCTACTGCGACTTCAACACCTACGCCGGCCTCAGCGCGCTGTACCAACCGCTGACCGCCGCGCTCGTCAGCGAGATCGAACGCGCCGGTGAGGTTCACGATCACCCGCGGGTGCATACGATCTTTCTGGGCGGCGGCACGCCCACCGTCCTCAGCGCCGAGCAGCCGCGNGCGATTCTCACAGCCTGCGACCGCGCGTTCACGATCGATGGGGCGGCCGAAATCAGCAGCGAGGCCAACCCCGGCGCCGTCGACCAGGCGTTTCACGACGCTGCGCGCCTGGGCGTCAACCGTTTGAGTCTGGGCGTGCAGAGCTTCCAGCCGGCNCGGCTGGCCTTCCTGGGGCGCATCCATTCGGCCGCTGACGCGGTCTGCGTTGCGCGCCGCACCGCCGGCTTCGACAACATCAACCTCGATTTTATGTTCGGCCTGCCCGGCCAGACCCTGGACAGCTGGCATGCCACGCTGGATCAGGCCCTGGCCCTTGGCCCCGAACACCTCTCCCTCTACAGCCTGATCGTCGAGNNACCACACCCCCTGGCCGACTGGGTGACCAGCGGCCGCGTGGTGATGCCCGACGAAGACCTGGCCGCCGACCAGTTCGAGGCGGCCCAACAACGCCTGGCCGCGGCCGGCTACGTGCACTACGAGATCTCCAACTGGGCACGCNNGCGCTGGCAGTGCCAGCACAACCTCACCTACTGGCGCAACGGCGATTACCTCGGCTTCGGNGGCGCGTTTTCCGGCCTCGCCGGCCGGCGCTGGTCGAACGTGCGCGCNCGGCCNGGGTACATCGGCCGCGTCGCTGCCGGCGAAACCCCGCTCGACGGGGAAGANAATCGCCACCCCCGCCTGGCCATGGGCGAAACCATGATGGTCGGCTTGCGCCTGCTGCGCGAAGGGGTCAACCGCCAGCGCTTCCAGGCCCGTTTTGGTCAAGACATCCTGGATGCCTACCCGGCCAGGTGGCCGAGCTGCGCCCGCGGCCTTCTCGAAGTGACCGCCGACGCCGTCCGGCTCACNCCCGCGGCCGTCCTGATCGGCAACCGCGTCTTTGGCCGTTTTCTGGACGAGCGTTGAGGGCTTTCGGCTACGCAACGGCCTTTCATGGCGCTATGATCTTGATCTACGAGACAGAGTAACTAGCCCGAAAATGGGACGCAGACGAACGCGGATGACTGCATTTTCATCCCCGCTATTCAGAAACCGGGTTTTTCTCGTGTGAGCATGGCTCTTGTCTGTGCAACGGCCTTTCATCGCGCCATGTATCTGGTCTGCGAGACAAAGATCCGGTTTCGCATGCCATACTTGAGTCGTTACTCTGAATTGGGAATTGCTGGCTGCGCGGCAGAGCCAGGCGCGTACGCCGTGCATCGAGCCTACGTGTTGCGCTGCAACAGGCGCAGGGCCAACTCCTGGAGGTAACCGGCGGCGGGTTCGTGGGGCTGGGCGGCGGTGAGGGCCTGCACGGCCAGGTGGCTGTAGTGTTCGGCCAGGGCGGTGGCATTGGCGCGGGCATCCGCGGCCTCCAGCAGGCGCAGCACGGCCGGTACGTCTTGGGCGGTCAAGGCGGGTGCGGTGTAGAGTGCCCGCAGCGCGGCGCCCTGCGGCCCGGCGAGGCCGATCAAAACGGGCAGGGACTTCTTGCGTGTCAGGATGTCGCTGGCGGCCGACTTGCCGGTGAGGCGCTCGTCGCCCCAGATTCCGAGGATGTCGTCCCCCACCTGGAAGGCCAGGCCCAGATTCTCACCGAAGCGGTGGAACTGCGCGACCTGCTCCGGGCTGGCGCCGCCCAGCAGGGCGCCCGTCGCGGTGCACGCGGCCAGCAGGGCCGCGGTTTTGCCCTGGATCATGGTCAGGTATTCATCGACCGTCACGTCCAGCCGGGTCTCGAAAGTCAAGTCAAGGTGTTGGCCTTCGGTGAGGGCCAGGCAGGCATCGACGAGCCGCTGCACGACCTGCAGCACAGCATCGGCCGGCGCCATGGGCGCCAGGCGCAGCGCGCTCTCGAACACCAGCGCGAACATGCCATCGCCCACGTTGATCGCCTGCGCCTCTCCCCAGTGCTGCCAGACCGTCGGCCGGTGCCGACGCATGGGGCTGGCGTCTTCGACGTCATCGTGGACGAGGGAGAAGTTGTGCAGCATCTCCACCGCCGCGGCGGCCGCTACGGCACGCCGGGTCGCCGCCGGCCGCGCGCAGCTCAGCAGGCAGAGCAGCGGGCGGACGCCTTTGCCAGAGTTGGCCTGGGCCGGCTGGAACTGCTCGTCGAGCCACCCCAGATGGTAGGCCATCATCTGGTAGTGCGTGCCGGCTGTCAGGCGCGGCGTGGCCAGCAGGGCGCAGGCTGGCTTCGACGCGGGCAGGTAGGAGGCGGCAAAACGGTCCAGGGTCACGGGATTACCGGTACCCCCGCCTGTACGGGGCGCAGGACGCCCGGCGCGCAGGGCTGCGAGGTCGGCCACACCGGCGCAGAACATGGCGATGCGCATCTCATCGACCAGGGTGTCGATCGTTTCGACCACGGCCGCGGTCGAGGCGTCGGCCGCCTTCAGGAATGGGCCGGCCATCCCGANCGAGGTTGGCCCCAGGGCCAGGCACTTGACGCCGTCGATCCCGCTGCGGATACCGCCGCTGGCGATCAGCGGCAGGTCGGGCAGCGCGCGGCAGTCGACGACCGCCTCAGCGGTGGGGATGCCCCAATCGGCAAAGGCCTGGGCCAGGCGGCGCAGGCGTTCGGTGGGCGCGCGNNTAGAGCCGACCTGGCTCCACGAGGTGCCGCCCGCGCCGGCCACATCGACCGCCGCCACGCCGACCGCGTGCAGCTGGCGGGCCANGCGCCNCGAAATGCCCCAACCCACTTCTTTGGCAATCACCGGCACCGGCAGGGCGCGGGTGACAGCCGCGATCTTGTCCAGCAGGCCCGACCAGTCCCAGTTGCCATCGGCCTGCAGGGCCTCTTGCAGCGGGTTGAGGTGCAGAATCAGCGCATCGGCCTCGATCATCTCCACNNCGCGCCGGCAGTGATCGACCGTGTAGCCGTAGTTGAGCTGTACAGCGCCCAGGTTGGCAAAGAGCAGAATGTCGGGCGCGACGTCGCGCACGCGGAACGTGGCGGCAGTGGACGGCGCTTCCAGGCCGGTCCGCTGCGGTTTCCAGCCCCATGGCCACCCGCGGGCCTGCGCGGCCTCGGCCAGCCGCCGGTTGATCGTGGCCGCGCTNNCAGTGCCGCCGGTCATCGACGAAATCAAGAGCGGCGCGGCGAGCGGTTTACCCAGAAACGTCGTGCGCAGGTCGACCGCGGCCAGGTCGCACTCGGGCAGCGCCACGTGGCGCAGGCGCACCTGCTCCAGGCCGGTCGTCAGGTTGGGGAAACGGACGTCTTCTTCGAGATTGATGCGGATGTGGTCGGCCTTGCGCGCCTGGTGCGGTGCGTCGGCGGTGGGTTGAGTCAAGTAGAAGTTCCCTTCGTAACTTTCGCCGTCCACGGGTGTTCAAAGACGTAGCAGGCAGCGAGCTGGAGCCTGTCCGAAAACCACCTGAACGCCCCGGTTTGGCGGGGCGCCGCGGGTTGCCGGGTAGACTCTTGGCCATCATCTTACCAGCGCCCTGGGGGCTTGTCAAGATCGTATCGGCGGTAACCGGTGAGCGGTTGCAGAGAGTTGACAGTGATTTGCTTCCCTGCTAGAATAGCGCCCAGGGTTCCCCGACCTTCCAATAACCAGAACTCATCACTTTCAATATCCGTAGGGACAAGGAGGAAGTATTCCCGTGGCTGACACTTTCGAGCGTATCAAGGTGATCATTGTCGAGCAGTTAGGCGTCGACCCGAGCCGGGTGACCATGGATGCGAACTTCCGTGACGACCTGGAAGCCGATTCGTTGGATCTGGTCGAACTCATCATGGCCTTCGAGGAAGAGTTCGGTGGCGAAATCAGCGACGAAGAGGCGCAGAAGATCACCACCGTTGGCGAAGCGGTGACCTACCTGGAATCCAAAGGCGCCTGATTCACCCGTCACGGCGTTGTTCGACTACGATTGACGAGAACCACAAGCCCGCCACCAGGGTTCGCCTGTCCGGCGGGCTTTGTCGTGCCGGCGCTTTGACAGATAAGAACATCCGTGCTATCATCGACCATGTACCCACCACACGAAGTCGCGGCCGTCATTCTGGCGGGCGGTGAGAGCCAGCGCATGGGCACCAACAAGGCGCTGCTGGAGATCGCCGGCCAGCCGTTGATTNNGCGCACGGCGGCCCGTGTGCATACGCTCTGCGCGGAGATCATCGTCGTCACCAACACGCCGGAGGTGTACCGTTTCCTGGCGTCCGAGTTTGGCGCCCGGCTGGTTGCGGATGCCTATCCGGCGTGGTTCGCTGGTGGNGCCTATTCCGGTCTGCGTGCGGCCCAGTCGCCCCTGGCCGTGGCCCTGGCGTGCGACATGCCCCTGCTCAACCTGGGGCTGCTGCGGGCGATGATCGGGCTGGCGGCCGGTTACGACGCCGTCGTGCCGCGCATCGACGGTCAGGCCGAACCGCTGCACGCCATCTACCGGCCCGCGATATGCGCGCCGGCGATCTTGCGGCATCTGGAGTTGGGCGACCGGCGTATGATCTCGTTCCTGCCTGATGTCCAGGTGCACTTTTTGGACGCGGCCGACGTGGAGGCGCACGACCCGCGGCGGCTATCGTTCATGAACGTCAATACGCCGGCTGAATGGGCCGCTGCGCAAGTCTGGTTGAGTGAGGCGGGTGGCGATCATGGCCCTGGTCTTTGAGCGTGTCAAGGCGCTGGTCCGTTTGATCCCGGCGGGGCGAGTGGCGACCTACGGACAGGTTGCGGCCTGGCTCGGCGAACCGCGCGCGGGACGGTCGGCTGGGCGCTGCACGGTATTTCGCCGGCGGAGGCCGCCGGCATCGTACCCTGGCACCGGGTCATCGGTCGGGCCGGGCCAGACCACGGCTATGTATCGACCTCCTGCCTGACCCATTCCGCAGCCATGCAGCGCGCCTGCTGGAGGACGAGGGGTCGAGTTCGGCGCGTGAGCGTGTGGACCTGCGGCGCTTCGGCTGGGCCGGTCCGGCGTGGTCAGACGTCGAGCGCATCATCGAAGAGACGGCGTAAACACCCCCGCCCCGTCGATCGACGGCGCTGGGAGCTTGAGGAGATTCAGCGATGAGTGACATCACGATTGCCGTCGTGCAATCACAGCCGATACTGAANCGGCCCAATGACAACATCCACGCCATGGCGGAACTCATTGGTGAAATCTGCACACAGCAGCCGGTCGACCTGATCGTTTTTCCGGAACTGGCGACGACCGGGTATGAGTGTGGGGTACGCTTCACCGATTTTGCCGAGACGGTGCCCGGCCCGACGGTCAGCCGGCTCTCCCGCGAGGCCGCGCAGTTCAACGTGCACATCGCGTTTGGCATGGTCTCCAAGGCCAAGGTCGAGAGTGTGCTGTACGACACCGCGGTGCTGATCGGGCCGGACGGTGAACTGATCGGCAGTTACCAGAAGGTTCACCTGAAGGGTGAAGAGCGGCTGGCGTTCCGCAACGGCTTCCGTTACCCCGTGTTCGAGACCGAGTTTGGCCTGCTGGGCCTGCTGGTGGGCTGGGACCTGGCCTTTCCCGAGGCCGCACGCAGCCTGGTGCTCGACGGCGCCGACCTGCTGGTGTGCTGCGCGAACTGGGAGGCGCCGCACCAGGACGAGTGGCGGGCCTACTGCGTGGCGCGGGCGTGCGAGAACTCGGTCTTCCTGGCCGCGGCCAACCGCGTCGGCGAGGCTCCNAGTTATCAGTTCTTCGGCGATTCGATGGTCTTGGGCCGCGGCGAGCGTTACACCGGGCTGGAGGACAACGCCAGCGGCTACGGCATTGCGCAGGTCAACCTCAACCTGGTGCGCCAGGCGCGTGAGGAGTTCCAGATGATGCAGTGCCGGCAGCCCTTGACCTACCGCAACATCGTGCGCAAGTACTGACCCGCGCCATGCCCATCATCGATCTCCGTTCCGATACGATCACGCACCCCACGCCGGCGATGCGCGCCGCCATGGCGCACGCCGCGGTGGGCGACGACGTGTTTGGGGATGACCCCACTGTCAACCGCTTGCAGGAGATGGCCGCGGCCCGTCTGGGCAAAGAGGCGGCCCTCTTCGTGGCCAGCGGCACGATGGGCAACCTGGCGGCGCTGCTCAGCCACTGTGCACGGGGCGACGAGGTCATCATGGGTCACCTCGCGCACACCTTCCTCAACGAACAGGGCGGCGCGGCCGCGGTGGGTGGTATCCACACCCGCACCGTGCCCAACCGCCCCGACGGCGCCCTCGACCTGCACGAGGTCGCGGCCGCTATCCGCGGCGACGACGACCATTACCCGATTACGCGTCTCATCTGCCTGGAAAATACGCAGAACCGCTGCGGCGGCGCCGTGCTGGACGCGGCCTACACGCAGGCGGTNGGCCGACCTGGCGCACCGGCAGGGCTACGGCTGCATATCGACGGGGCGCGTATCTTCAACGCCGCGGTCGCGCTGGGCGTCGACGTGCGTGAGCTGGTCGCGCCGGCCGATTCGGTCAGTTTTTGCCTGTCGAAGGGACTGGCTGCGCCGGTGGCCGGTCGTGGTGGGCTCCACGCGTTCATTGCCCGGCGGCGCAACCGCAAGGTGCTCGGCGGCGGTATGCGTCAGGCCGGCATCCTGGCCGCGGCNGGCATCGTCGCCCTGGAGGAGATGGTCGACCGCCTGGCCGAGGACCACGCCCATGCGCGAACCCTGGCGCAGGGGCTGGTGCAGATACCTGGGCTGGTCGTGGATCTGGCGGGCGTGCAGACGAACATCGTCTACTTCGACGTGCAGCGGCCCGACCTGACGCCCGCGCAACTGGCGGATGCCCTGGAGGCNGCGGGGGTGCGTCTGCTGCCGGCCGGCGGCCGCAGCCTGCGCGCCGTGACGCATTACCAGGTCAGCCGTGCGGACGTCGAGCGGGCGGTGGATATCATCGCGGGCGTCATGCGTGGATAACGGAAGTCGCACCTGAACCGGTCGTAGAATGAACTGGTTAACCGGATGCCTGTTTCAGATACTGGCTGCGCCGTCGCAGCCAGACTTTGTATGCACTGGCCCAGGCGGTCCAATCACGTACCCAGGCATCGTCTGAAGGTTCTTCACCCTTCGCGTACGACGCGTAAAGGTCTCTGAAAGAACGCCGTATTTACGCTCATAGGTACGCATCTCGTCTTCGAGTGCATAAATATCCTGGAGAAGATCATCCAGTGTCATGGTTTACTCCTGTACCTTTCCACTCCATCCAGGCCTTCATTATAGGCGAAACAGAGGCAGAAGCCAAAAAGGTACAGTGTGGTTCAAGCTGCACCAAATTTGGGATTGCCGCGCTTACCTGCGGCGATTTGACGAAAGCCCGCCTGCGTGGTAACATGGCGCCGCGTTCACGAACACCGGGGGCGTGGTGTAGCGGTCAACATGCCGGCCTGTCAAGCCGGAGATCGCGGGTTCAAATCCCGTCGCTCCCGCTCGGACGATCTCGCCGCCGTGGATGGAGGGTCACTTCACCACGAGTGCGATAGACGAATATCCCGTGATTTGGCTCCTGCGAGCACCGATGGCAGGGCCGTTTTTGTACGGGTGTTGTCGCGCGACCTGCTCCGGCGTGCCGGCCACTATGACTGCTGTCTGACCGCCAATCGGCGGTGACTTGTCGCCTTTCTACCGTGCAGGTGTCCAGCATATTGCGGGTCGAGCGATTAACATGACTCCAACAGGCTGGCGCACGTGGGGATCCTGGCTGGGCCAAACCAGACCCGGCGCCCCACCTGATCACGGAATAGGAGGGCGACATGGAAGGGATGCTGATCGTATTGATCGTGATCTTGCTGATCGTCGCTGCCTTGGGCGGTGGGGTCGGAACCACCGTGGCTCCCCGCCGTCCAGTGCTTCGACGTCAACCAACGGTCCGGATTGGCTGTTGGCCGCGGCGTTGATCTTCTTACTGGGCATCGTGGGTCTGACCCTATTCGGGCTGCTGTTGCCGATGCTGCAAACGTAACAGGTGTTTCACTCTGCAGCGATTTGGCGTTCATTTGTCAGGTAGCTGTTGGGCGCCCCGGCCATAGCCACGTTACAGAGAAGCAAGATGCCAACTTTGCGGAGAAGTTGGCATCTCTGCGGATGAGCTATCCGTTCCGGTCCTTCAGCGGATGCAGCTTCCAGCGGCCGTAGGCCACGAAACCGAGCAGCGCCGCGACCACCAGGTTCTGCACCACGTTCTGAACCTCGCCGCGGGTGATGTGCCAGACGGCGGCGCCGAGCATGACGAAGACCAGGCCCAGCGCGGCCAGCGGCGTCAGGCGGGTCTGGATGCGGAAGAGGCCGGGCAGGATCAGGCCCAGCCCTCCCAGGATCTCGAGGATTCCGCTGATCGTGTGCANGGCCGGGGAGAGTTCGTACATCCAGCCCAACATGGCCGGGAGATTGGGCGGCAGCAGGAAATGCTGCACGCCGATGAAGAGGAAGAACAGCCCAAAGACGATTTGTAAGACCCACAGAATGATGTTCATGCCAACTTGCTCCTTGATACGATTGCCTTGTCAGGCAGCCCAGTCCTTGACAAGGTGTACAGATGTTGCCACAACGTTGCCAGACGGTAGAACCATCTCAGAGAACGCGCCGCGTATCGAGTCGCTCACACCGGCTGCGGTGCGGCCTGCTCCGCCCGGCGCAACGCCGTCAGCGTGATGACCCCGGTCTCCCAGGCGGCTGCGACCAGCGAGACACCCAGGGCAATGTACGCGGCGGCATGCACCGGGCCGCGCACGCCTGGCAGAAAGATGCTGACCCAGATCAGCGCGGCGCCCAGGTTGACGGTTGCCAGGCTGAGCCAGTTGCCCCNCAGCCGGGCCTGCGGGTTGCGCAGCAGCCAGCGCGCGGCGAAGTAGGGCGCCACTGCGTACAGAAACTGTCCCATCCAGCCGTAGATCAGGGCCTGCGGCGCGGTCGCTTCGATCTCCGCGCCGGGTACGTTGGCCACCTTCAGGATGATCAGGGGCGCCATCATCACCGGCAGGAGAATCCACAGGTAGGAGAGGGAAAGGTGCCACGCACCGGCGCGGGCATACAGTCCGGCGCCGCGCAGGGTGCGCGCCAACAGGATCAAGAGCGCGACCGTGGCGCCGATGTGCAGCACCAGCCCCGGCACGGTCACGAACAGGTTGCCGCTGAGCCACGGCCCGAGCACCAGCCCCAGCGCGCCCAGCGCCATCGCCCAGAAGATGGCGCTGACGGTGCGACGGCTGGCCAGCGGCCGGCCGGTCAGCGCCGGCAGCAGGTCCACCAGCAGGCCGGCGAAGACCAGCGACGCAAAGCCCCAACTGTTGGCGTGGATGTGAACCTCCTTGGGCACGCCAATGCGCAGCGGCTCGCTCCAGCCTACCCACAGACCGGTGCCGACAATGATGCCTACCAGCAGGTAAACCAGCCCCATCAGGTAGAACTTCAGGCTGCCGCTGCCCTGACTCTGCTGCCCGCCGCCGATGCCGCGCAGGTGCAGGATCAGCAGGGTGACAGCGATGAAGATCAGCGTGCCGCCAGCGATGATCAGGGTCGTGTTGACGCTGGGCATGCCGGCCAGCAGCACCACCAGCCCGCTGTTGAGCAACAGCCAGATGTCCCAGCGCGTGGCCGGGGCCTGTGCGCCGCGCCGGTCGGCCACAAAGGCCGGCAGCACGCCAAAAGCCGCCTCGGTCAGCACGCCAAGGGTAATAAAGTGGACGCGCAGCCAGGGCAGGCCGACGAACCATGGGATCAGGGTGAAGCTGGTCAGCACAGCATCCAGCACAGCGACGATGGCCACGACCAGGTAGAAGGCTGCCATCAACAAAAGGGGTTGAGCATGAGACGGTGTCCTCCTCAAGCGCCGGCCTTGGCGGCCAGAAAGATCAGTCGGCTGCCGGCGCGCANGGCGCGTGCCGCGCCGGGCGGGGCGATCACGGTGGCGCCGGCCGTGACGGCGAACGCCGCGTCGTCGACGGTCATCACGCCCTCGCCAGCCAGGAAATGATACACGGCCAAAGCCTCCGGGTGGGATGGGATCTGCTGGCCTGGCTCCAGGCCAGCCACCACCACGGTCAGCCTGGCACTGTCCACCAAGAACTGCGGNNGCGGACCGGCCGCGTCGAAGACGGCCTGGCCGGCCACGTTCGGGAAAAAAGCGGGGGCATGGTNTGTGGTTTGCGACACGTCGATTTCTCCTGTGTGGTCTATCCCACGCGGCGGGATGCGCCGAGGCAACGAACTCCTGCTTATGTCATGCTGAGCCGGTGATACTGGCAGTCTGCAAGGTCTCGAAGCCTGAGTGAAACATCCCGCTGTCGGGTTCATCAGCAGCGTTATCCCGCGCGTGATGTTACGATCATGGCGCCAGCATATCACCCCTGGGGCGCGGATTACTACGACTTTTGTCGGATTGCGTGTGAGAGAGTGTGCCCGTTCTCGCACCCGCTGCGGGCGCTGAACCCACGGCGGGTGTGTTGGCCGCTGTTTGGCATTCGTCCGTCGCGAGGGCCGCCTGACGCGGGCGGACTACCGCCGCTTGAACCCCGGCGTTGACTCGACGGAGGCGACCCGTGATCTGCTCGACCTGGTCCACCGTGGCCTGCTCCAGCAGCACGGCGCGACGGTGGACGTATTACACGCTATCACCAGAGCTGTCACCCGAGCTATCACCAGAGCCGTCACCGGAGCTTGACATCCCCGGCTTGAACAACGCCCTGCCGGGGCGAGTTTATCTGCTGGCCCGCCTGCCGAACAGATGCGCGCGGCCATCCTGGCCCTGTGCCGCGTCCAGCCTCGGACCGCGCGCGCTGGCGGCCGAAGTCCAGTGCAAGCCGGATCATGTCCTGCGGTACTACCTGCGCCCGCTGCTGGTGCAAGGTCTGCTGGAACGCGTCGGCGCCGCGTCCACCGACCCAAACCTGCGCTATCGCACCGTCGAGCGCGGGCAGCAGCCGTAACGCCGGTTGGCAACCGGTCGCACATCACACCCAGCCGGACGACATCGTCCTGGATCCCTTCTACGGCTCCGGCGGCGCCGCGCTGGCGCCCCATCTGCCAGGAGATCACCTCGCCCAAGCCCTGGCCGTCGCCTGGGCTATCCAGAATGAGCGCTATCGGGCCGCGGCGCTGGCCGCGCTGGCACGCCGGGTTCAGGACGAAGGGCCCTCTGAGAGAAACTCGTTTAGCTACAACGCAGCACCTTTGGAGCAACCTGAGATACCTGGAACGGGCGAAGTTACTCTCGTTTTGCGGCGAGACCAGGTTGTTCCGCCCGCCTATCTTCGACACAAACACCCTGTCCGGAATAGCCGGCCACATCATCGAGATCTGCACGGAGTGGGAGTGGCTATGAGCGGGCTGCTCCCCGGCACGGAGGTCCACGCCCGCGGCCTGCGGTGGGAGGTCGTCTTCGCCCGGCAGCTCGGCCCGCAGACGCTGTTCCGGCTGCGCGGGCTGGCGGGCGGCGCCGGCGCATGGGGAGCGAATCGGCGCCGGCGGGGCGCAGCCAAGAGACTTGAGCCATTCAAGTGGATAGGCATTGCGGAGAGAGCACAGAGATGACCCAACCCGCACCATCCTATCTCGCCGCCCTGCGGCAAGGCATCACCGGCGCCTTCAGTCTGGAGGAGCTGATCACCCTGTGCGGCGACCTGGGGGTAGATTATGAAAACCTGGGCGGGCAGGGCAAGGAGGGGAAGGCGCGCGGCGATCGCCCATCTCGTCAGGCGCGGCGGCGCGCCTGGTCGAATACTGCGCCCGCGAGCGCCCGCGCTACCCGTGGCCGCGTGGTAGTGCGCCGCAGGTCACGGCGGATCCAGGAAGCGCCCTCGCCGGCCGGGCAACTGGCGCTCTTCCTCCCAGCAGTGGCGCGACCACGCCCACCTGCAGTTGACCGAGCTGCAAAACCGGTACGAGACGCTATCGAAGCGTATCGCCGCGCTGGACACCGATATCGGCCGCGAGCTGGACTCGGAGCGCAAGCTGGTGCTCCAGGAACGCCGGTCCGATCTGGCGGCGGAGCGCGACCAGGTCATGGCCGAGCTGGCAGAGGTCGAAATGAAGTTGAGCGGAAACCGGGGACGCCCCCGCTGCCGGCGGCCAGCCGGCGGGCGCGCGGCGGCCGCCGCGCAGGAGCGAGCCTCTCTGGAGCGCCAGTTGGCCGAGTTGCGCGAGAACCTGCACCTGATCGAAGAGCGCAAGTCGCAATTCGTCCAGGAGACCGATATCCCGCTGCAACTGATCAAAGATGAGCGCAGGGTCAGGAACCGGATCGCCGATCTAGAGAAGCGATTGGGAATCGGGCGATGAGGGTACTCGTCGCATAAGAATCATTATCCGTTGATCGCTCGCGTGAAAGGTGGTAGAATTGGCTCTTGAAAGACGGTTTTGAGTCGGGTTCGACGAGCTTCAGGTCGGCGAACCTCTCCGAAACCCATCGCATAACACATCGTCGGATGAGAGCACATCCATGAGCGCCTACTTGAACCGGTTTACTGACCACCTGCGGGACACCGACCGCAGCGAACACACCGTCGTGGCCTATGCCGGCGACGTAGCGGCATTCTTCGCCTGGCTGACCGAACGCCTGGGTCAGAACATCGAGCCGGTGGCGGTGACCACCTTCGACGTGCAAAAGTACCGGCAACACCTGATTGGCGCGGGCCGTAAGCCGGCCGGCATCAACCGCAGGCTGGCCGCGCTGCGCNNGTTCTTCAACTGGGCGATCGAAGAAGAAGCTGACGACGACGAACCCGGCGCAGACCTTGCAGGGGTCAAACAGGACCGCCGCGTGCCCAAGGCGCTCTCCAGCCAGGAGATCTACCGGCTGCAGCGGACCGCGGCCGGCCAGCGCCAACTTGCGGTCGCCAAAGCTGGCGCGGTCACCACCCCATCGGTGGTCGCCGCGCTGCGCGATGAGGCGGTGCTCAACCTGCTGCTTTACACCGGCCTGCGGGTGGGCGAAGCGGCGGCGTTGCGGCTCGACGATCTGGCGCTGAATGGCAAAATCGCGAAGGTCCTCGTACGTTCTGGCAAGGGACTGAAGTACCGCGTGCTCCCGTTGCACAAGGAAGCCCGTCAGGCGCTGACGGCGTATTTGCAGGCGCGACCGGCCGATCAAGGGGACCACCTGTTCCTCGGCCAGCGCGGGCCGTTGGGCAGCCGTGGCATCCAGATGCAGTTGGCCGCCCTGGGCAAAGTTGCCGGCGTCGAAGTGACGCCCCACATGCTGCGCCACACCTTCGCGACCCGTCTGCTGCGTGAGGCCGGCGCCGATCTCGTCACGGTGGCGTCGCTGATGGGTCACGCCAGCATCGCCACGACGCAGATTCACACGCAGCCCGGCGAGGCGGATATGATCCGGGCGGTGGAAAAGCTGGAGTAGACGAGAGTTGCCTTTGTCCCTGTCCGCTGGTTTTTGATCGCATCTCGAGAGGGTGCTATGGCCGATTTATTTGCACACGGTTACGCTCTGTTGATCGGCGTCGGTGAGTCCGCCTACCCGAAGTGGTCGCTGCCCGTGACGGTCAAAGACATGCAGGCGCTGCGCGCAGTTCTGACCAACCCGGCGTTGTGCGGCTACCCTGACGATGATGCGCACATCCGCCTGCTGCACGATGCCGGCGCCACCAAACAGGCGATCCTCGACGGCCTGGCCTGGCTGGCCGCGTGCCGCCGCCGACCCCGAGGCGACGGCGATCGTCTACTACTCCGGTCATGGCTGGGTGGCAGATGGCTCCGGTGCGTACTACCTCCTGCCGCACGACGTCGAGCCGTTCGATCTGACCGGCAGCGCCTTGCCCGCTGAGCAGTTCACCGCCGCGCTGCGGCAGGTCAAGGCCAGGCGGCTGCTGGTCTTCGTGGATAGCTGCCACGCAGCCGGGATGGCCACCGCCAAAGAACTGCCGATCGTGAAGTTGCCCTCAGGCTTCACACAGACCGCCCTGCCAAAAGGCGTGGCCGAAGCGCTGAAGCAGGGCGCTGGGCGGGCGGTCTTCAGCTCCTCCACCGGCGCACAGCAGTCATGGGTGCGACCCGACGGCAGTCTGAGCCTCTACACCTTCCACCTGATCGAGGCGCTCAAGGGCGCGGTAACCGGCCCGGCGACACCACAGTGCGCGTCTCTGACCTGATGAACTACCTGGGAAAGGCAGTGCCGGCCAGCGCGCAGGCCATGGGTAAAGAGCAAACTCCCTTCTTCGACACGGCGACCGAGGACTTCCCGTGGCGCTGTTGCTCGGGGCAAGGGACTGAGCGGCGCCGGCTTCTCGCCTGCCCAGGATATCGCGGCGTCCCGACCAGCCATCCAGACCAACGGTGAATGCAGCGTCGCCGCCGGGAGCATCAGCGACAGTACGACTGTCACGGGCGATCACAACACGGTGCAGAGCGGCAGCAAGTTCAACATCAGCATCGGCCACGTACAGGGCTGGTGATCAGCGACAAGGCGCAGGTGACTCAGGTGTTTGATGGGGGACAACCTGCAAGTCCTGACCGGGGCCGAACCCCGGCCAGCAGCAACCACTCAGCGGAGACGCAGCGAAGCGGCACCTGCGGCAGCAGTTGGTCGAATTGCAGGGGCGCTATGAAACGCTGTCCAACCGCATTGCGGCGTTAGACAAGGATCTGGGTCGTGAATTAGACAGCGAACGTAAGGTGACGCTTCAAGAGCGTCGGCAAGAGCTAGTTGCAGAGAGGGAACAGGTAGCAAAAGACATGGTCCAGGCCGACCGACAACTCGGCGTGATATCACCCTGAGGCATCCGCGTGAGCGACAACACCCAAGCCTTTCTTGACTGCATCACTGCCGGCGCACACACAGACGCCAACCTGGCAGCCTTACGCCGCGCTGATCTCGCAGGTGGTTCTGGCCGAACGGCTGCGCGAGGTGCGGGCGTTGGTGGACTTTACCCAGCTCGAACCGCTGGGGAGTTGGGCGATCCGGACCTGCGCGTCGAGATGGTTCCCGTACCGCTGGCCCGTTCTGCGCCCACCTGGACGCCGGCCGCCAAGGCTGCCATGATGATGCTGATTGGTTCCATGATCTCGCTCCATTCTCAAGGACTGGCAGTCCTGTTTGACGTCCAAACAAGCTGCACGTGCCAATGACTGACTTGACGTGTGGGCAGGATAGCCTTGCAGCGCGCCTAGAACCCGGCCGCCCGCAACAGCGCCCGATACAGGTCCTGGTCCAGCGTGCCATCTGTCTCCGTCGTGGAGATCCACACCGGTCGCCGGCTGCCGGGGTCTTGCAGCGCGGCCGCCAGGGCGTGCACGATCTGCTGGCGCAGGCCGGNGGTTGATTGTGTGGCCTGTGACGTGCCCAGCGCCTCCAACAGCCGCGTGGCCGTGCGNNCCCGCAACACGCTCGGCCCGCTCAACGNCGNCGTCAACTCGTCCGGCAGCGCCTCGCCCAACGATGGATCCAGCCGGTTGAAGCGCGCCGCGGCGGCCAGGGCGTCCTCCTGGACGATCTCCGTGTCGCCGGCCAAACGCAGCAGGGCCGCCAACACCTCAGGGGTGATCACCCGCAGATAGGAGAGCGCGCTGATGGCAAAGCGGCGGGCGCTGAAGCTGTCCACGTCCCTGGTTGCCCGCAGCAGCAGCGGCGTCAGGTNCGCGGCCGCGCGGTTGAACTGGGCCGGCATNNGGCCTCGGCCCCGCGCCAGGCAGGCCAGGGCGATGCGGTGGCGCGGCCAACGGCCGGCCGCCCAGGCCGCGCGCAGCTCTTTCGTCAGCAGGGNCCACGNCTCTGCATGTTGATCCAGCAACGCACGCACGCTCAGGGCGATTCGTTCGTGATAATCGTCATCCCACACGTCGTCGTCCGCGCCGCCGCCAGCAGGGCGCAACTGCGCGGTCGGGTCGGACCGCAGGGCTGCCAGCTCACGCACAGCCGTCTGGGCATCGAAGTTCTTCAACCGGCCGATCAGCCAGCGCGCCAGCGCCCCATCCACCTCGGGCGACGCCGGCGCCGCGGCCAGCAGCCGCGTTGCCCTGTCCCGCTGGCGCTCGCCCAGGCGCGNGGCCAGCCGCGCCAGCGCAGTCCAGACCTGGGCCAGGGCCACGGGCCGTCGGTCGCTGGTCCTTCNCTCAACCGCGGCCAACAGCGCCGCGACCACGGCCGGCGGCGGCTGGCGAAAACAGCCCAGCGCGAAGGCCGCAGACCGGGCCACTTCGTCGTGGGCGGACTGCGCCAGCATGCACAGCAGGTCGCCCAGCGCGGCAGCCTGGCCGTCCGGGACCTGCCCCAGGCGCAACAGCCAGCTCGTGGAGTCCAGCAGCGCCTNCCTGGCCCGCGGGCCAGATCTTTGCAGCAGGTCGAGGAAGGCCGGCCAACAGCGCTTATCCAGGCGATGGATATGGCTCAGGAGCCTGGCGGCCGGCCCTGACGGCTGCTCGTCCGCGGCGGCCGCCCAGTCCGCCAGCCACTCTGGCTGATCGTGGATCACTGCGATGAGAGTCCAGGAGCAGTAGGCAGAGATCAGCCAGGCGCCGCCGTCGTCGCCCGCCGCCCCCGATACTGGCGTCTCCGGCTCATTCCCCGCACGTTGCGCGAGCGCCCACAGCGCTTCCTGGCCATAGACGCTGGCCGGCCNGCTCCTGCTGTAAGGCGGCGCGGCGCGCCGGCGCAGCAGGTCGTCGGCGCCGGCCAGCAGCGGCAGCAGCGTGCAGGCTGTCGGGCGTCAGCTCCCCAGCTCGACCGACAACAGCCCGGCATAGCTGCGCCGCCTGGCGTCCGGCGAGTTCAGCCAGCCTCGGGCCAGGGTGGAGAGGCGCGCACGCACGGCCGGNNCGTCCGCTGAATCGGGCGGGCGCAGCCGCGCCAACAGCTCAGGCCCCAGCGCGCCGGCGTCATCCAGATGTTCGGCGCTCCAGGCAACGCGCGACGCTCTGGCTGCTTGTGTTGCNNCCGGCGACGGCAGCAGCCCAGCGGCCGAGGCCAGGGCGCGCCAGGCAGGCTGACGCAGCACAGCGCGCAAGCGAGCCGCATTGGCCGCGGCCGAGTCCAGGGCATCCCGCAGCTCCGTCGTCCCACCCTGTTTGGCCCACTCCTCACGTGCAGCAGCGATACCCCCTTCGATCTCGTCGAGGTCGCGGGCGAGGTCGCGGGCGAGGGCGAGGGCGCGGGCGAGGTCGCGGTCGAGGTCGAGGGCGCGGGCGAGGGCGAGGGCGAGGCGAGGGCGAGGTCGCGGGCGAGGGCGAGGTCGCGGGCGAGGGCGAGGGCGAGGGCGCGGGCGAGGTCGAGGTCGCGGGCGAGGTCGAGGTCGCGGGCGAGGGCGAGGGGCGGTCGCGGGCGAGGTCGAGGTCGAGGGCGGACCATGCCAGACCGGCGATGGGGAGGGCGTGGCGCAGCGCCACGCCCTCCCCATCGCCGGAGGCCGCCAGCAGCGTTCGCCAGCGTGCGTCATCGCTCACAGCCACCGCCCAGGCCGCGTCGCGCCCGCGCAGGGCTGGCATCCGCCGCCAGCGCCAGCAGGTGCTCCAGCAACTGCTCATCGTCCCAGCCCTCCTGCCAGCCGCGCAGCCCGGGCTGAGCTGGGAATCGAAGCAGACCGCGCCCGGCGCCAACGGCTGGTCGGCTGTCCAATCGGGCCGCAGATACAGCGCCGACACGCTGGCCAGCCAGACCGGCCGCCGCGCCAGCGCCTCGACCGTGGCCCCATCGGCCAACAGCCCGCAGCGCAGGTCCTGGCCGTCCAGNCGCGCCGGGAACGCTTTGTATCTGTTGCCACAGCGCTTCACGGATGGTGACTGTTGGCTCGGCCCGGTCGCGCCGCGGCCAGCAGTGGGGCTGCCAGCGCCCGCTCTNCGCCACTGCAACGCCAGGATCGCTCGCCGGCCGCCAGCCGCCGGGNNCCGGATCATCCCCGGTTAGCGCGACTGCCAGCGNCCTGCTGGCTGCCCGGCTGCCCGCGCAGCGCCGCGTTCGATGGCCTCCCGCAACACCTGCGGCGGCCGCGTGGTCTCGTCGGCCGGCCAGGCCCGCGTAGGCCGCGATCAACTGGCTGACGACCTCGGTCACGACCCCGTCCGGCGGCTCTTCGATCTCGGACAGACAGGCGGCCAGNNAAAGAGCGTTGCGCGGCAGCAGTCCCGGCGCCGGCTCGGACGCCTTAAGGATAGCCTGCAGCAGTTTGGGCAAAACTTTTTCCGCTTGGCGCCGGTCTGGGCNCACCGCCAGCACCAGCGGCTCGCGCCAGGCCGGGTCATCCAACCGGCTGCACACCTCTGCCGGCGCCCGGTCGGGGTCGTCAGCCAGATAGAGCGCAGCAAAATACTCCTGGAAGGCGCGGTGGATGAAGCCATAGGCGCCGTCGCCCCGCTCCAGCAGGAAGCCGCCCAACCCGGCGGCGCTGGCAAAGAGCAGGGCGGCCTGCTCGCGGTGGGCGGGTGTGTGTCTGCCGTCCATCTCGCGCAGCGCCTGGCGCAGCCACTGCTTCACGTCGGCATCGCCCGCCAGACTGTTGGCAAAACGGGCATCGCGGCTGGCGTGCAGGCGAGAGGCCACATAGCCCATGACGAAACGAAAGCGCTGGTCGCTCAGCCCTGGGCNCTGCCAGGCATCGTGGCGCTGGCGCGTGAAGGCCTGGACCACCTGGTCGTAGAGCCNGATGCGCCGCTCCGGCAGCTTGCCCTTCAGGGTGTAGAACAGCCCGGCCAGGATGGTCAGCAGCAGCGGGTTGCCGGCCAGCTCNNGCAGCGCGGGCCGGTTGCGGTCCAGCACAGCCTGACGCAGCGCCTCCGCGTCGGCCGCCGGATCGCCCTGGCCGGTCTCCTGATGCACGGCCAGCGTCCAGGCCCGGCAGAAGCGGGCGATGGCCGGCTCGCTCATCTCCTCCACCGTGTAGTGGGCCAGCGTGGCCGGCAGCGGGGCCAGGTAGTAGCCGATGGGCCGGCTGGTGACCAAGACCTGGTTGCCCCNCTGGACCTGGGGTCGCGCCTCTTTTGACTCCTGCCAGGGCGCGTACCCCTCCTCAGCCGCGCACAGTCCCGTCAGTGGGTCGCGCACCCAGGTGCGCAGAAAGGCGACGATGGCCTCCACCACCTGGCCGCGGCGGTGCTGGTCGCTGATCTCGTCCAGGCCATCCAGCAGCAGCAGGGNCCGGCCCTGGCGCAGCGCGTCCTGGACGATGGCCTGGCCCACGGCCGGGTCGGGGTGCAGCGGCTGCCCCTGCCACGGCTGCCGGCCCAGGTAGTCGAACAGGCTCAGCGCGCTGTCGTGATCCTTCTGCCAGCGCGCGGCCGCGTAGTCGGCCAGGCGCAGCGGAACCGGCAGCCGCGCCGGCCCCAGGTCGATGGGCTGTTCGTCCTTGGTCTGCTCCTCGTCGGCCCGCACCTGGTCGGCGGCCGCCAGCACCCGTTCCTGGCCGCCCAGCATGGCCCGGCCGAACTGCATGGCCAGCCAGCGCACCAGGGTGGTCTTGCCCGCGCCCCNCAACAGCACCACCCAGCGCCGGTGGGCAATCAGCTCCCCNNAGATCGATGCGGCGCGGCCGCGGCCAGGTAGTCGCCCCGCCGGGCGTTGGCTCTGTTGCGAAAGGCCAACGTCAGCCCCATGGGGTCGCGGCTCATGGCGATCGCGCCACAGCTTCCAGCGTTCGCGCTTGTCCATCTCCGGCCGTGCGTCCAGCGCCTCGTCATAGGCCGCGGCGATGTCGGCCCGCAACTGCTGAAAGTTGGCCCAGCGCTCGGTCACGCTGGAGGGGTCGGCCTTGAGCGCGCTGTAGACCCGCTCCAGCGGCAGCCTCTGCACCGGCCCGCCCGCGCCCGACAGGTCGAGGGTCTCGCTGCGCTCGATCACCGCGCGCAGGTAGATGGCCAGGTCTTCCTGGCTGTAGCGGGGAGCAGCGCGGGCCGTGTGCAGTTCCCGCAGCAGGGCCAACATCTCGGCCAGCATGGGCAGCACATCCGNGGGCAGCGCCGCCTCCACGGTTGCGCCGTCGCCGATGGCCACGCCGGTGGCCCGCTCAATGACGATGTTGTAGACCGCGCCGCCGCCCTGCGTCTCCAGCCGCGCCAGCCGGTCGCCGATGGCGGCCAGGTCACGCGTCTGGTCTTGCAGCAGGGTTTGCAGCGCAATGACCCGCCCCAGGTTGACCTGGTTGAAGAGCGGGCTGCCCGGCTGGCTGGCCTCGCGCAGCAGCGCCTCGGTCAGGCCGCGGTGAAAGGCGGTCAGCGCCCGGTCGAAGTCTGCCGGGAAGGTCTCGCTGTCGAACTGCTCGTCGAAGCGTTGGCCCAGCGCGGGCAGATCGGGCAGGGACGCGCCGGCCAACGCCATGTCAAGCAGCGCCTGCGCCACAACCGGCTCCGCCACAAACTGGCGCAAAATGTCATCGAGCAGGGTCTGATGCTCGCGGTCCAGATCGGCGGCCACGGCCTCCAGCATGGCGCGGAAGCCGGCTTCATAGCTGGCCCGCAGCGCGCTCTGGGCCGGCTCGCCCAGAGCCAGCGTCTTGAGCTGACCGCCGGTCCTCAACAGGTCATAGGCCAGGCCGGCAGCCAGATTAACGAGGAAATCCACGGGGATCGACATAGGGGACGCTCCCATCTATGCAGCGGCGGTTGACAGCAATGCCGCGATTATAGCATCGAACGTTGCCGTGGGCAAGTGCGATCTGCCAATCGCTCGGCGGCTGGCGTAGCACGTCTCTTCGATGTCGCCCAACGGCCCGCGCTGGCCGAGGAACAGGTGGTCGCCCTGGTCGGCCGGCCGCACCTGTATATACGCGGCCAACGCCTGGCGGGCCTCCTTGTGGCGCGGAACCTCGCGATACTTCATCCCCTTGCCCGAACGTACGATGACTTTCGCGGCCTTGCCATTCAGCGCCAGATCGTCGAGCCGCAGCGCCGCCACCTCCCCTACTCGCAGACCGGTGTAGAGCAGCAGGTTCAGCATCGCCTCGTCGCGCAGCGCGGCGATCACGGACGGCGTGACAACCTCCCCAGCCCTGGCGACCGCAAGTTGCCGCTGGCCCGCCGCGGTTCGCTGCAGCCGGTAGACCTCCTGCGCCGATAGCGCCTTGGGTACGCGGCGGTCCTGCTTGACCCCTTGCAGGGTCAGCGCCGGGTTCGTCGTCGCCAGTTTCTCCTCGATCGCCCAGTTGAAGAACGTGCGCAGCGCGGCCAGCGGCCGGTTGATGCCGGCCGGCTTGCGTCCCTGGTCGAGCAGGTACTCCCGGTATTTCTTCACGTCAAAGAAGGTAACGGCGATCAGCTCAACGGCCTCCCCAGGCGTTCCGCCAGCCAGGCGAAGAACGCGGCCACATCGCCGGTATAGGCCTCGACCGTGTGTTCGCTGCGATCTAGACGCCCGACTTTAGCCCATGCCGCGGGTACGCGCCCGTCCCGTAGGGACGCCCGATTTTAGGGGCGAACGCCCCGACGCGGCGGAAGGAGCGGCGCGAGATCGCGTCCCGTAGGGACGCCCGACTTTAGCCCATGCCGCGTGGGATACGCGCCCGTCCCGTAGGGACGCCCGATTTTAGGGGCGAACGCCCCGACGCGGCGGAAGGTACGGCGCGGATCGCGTCCCGTAGGGACGCCCGACTTTAGCCCATGCCACGGGGATACACGCCCGTCCCGTAGGGACGGTTGACTCTAGGGGCGAACGTCTCGACGGGGTGCGAGAATGCGCGTGCCTCGATGCGCAATTCAGGCGTCCCTACGGGACGCGGAGAACGCACGTGTATCGGGGCTAAATTCATGCACCCCTACGGGGCGCGGTGCGGTCGATGGCGAATGTCGAACGTTCCGTCGGAGCGGAAGGTGCGGCGAGATCGCGTCCCATAGGGACGCCCGACTTTAGCCCATGCCGCGTGGGATACGCGCCCGTCCCGTAGGGACGCCCGATTTTAGGGGCGAACGCCCCGACGCGGCGGAAGGTACGGCGCGGATCGCGTCCCGTAGGGACGCCCGACTTTAGCCCATGCCACGGGGATACACGCCCGTCCCGTAGGGACGGTTGACTCTAGGGCCGAACGTCTCGACGGGGTGCGAGAATGCGCGCCGCGATGCGCAATTCAGGCGTCCCTACGGGACGCGTGAGAACGCGTACGTGTATCGGGGCTAAATTCATGCACCCCTACGGGGCGCGGTGCGGTCGATGGCGAATGTCGAACGTTCCGTCGGAGCGGAAGGTGCGGCGCGAGATCGCGCCCCGTAGGGACGCCCAACTTTAGCCCATGCCGCGTGGGATACGCGCCCGTCCCGTAGGGACGCCCGATTTTAGGGGCGAACGCCCCGACGCGGCGGAAGGTACGGCGCGGGATCGCGTCCCGTAGGGACGCCCGACTTTAGCCCATGCCGCGTGGGATACGCGCCCGTCTCGTAGGGACGGTTGACTCCAGGGGCGAACGTCTCGACGGGGCGCGAGAATGCGCGTGCCTCGATGCGCAATTCAGGCGTCCCTACGGGACGCGTGAACGCGTACGTGCATCGGGGCTAAATTCAGGCGTCCCTACGGGACGCGCGAACGCGTACGTGTATCGGGGCTAAATTCATGTGCCCCTACGGGGCACGGTGCGGTCGATGGCGAATGTCGAACGTTCCGTCGGAGCGGAAGGTGCGACGCGAGATCGCGTCCCGTAGGGACGCCCGATTTTAGGGGCGAACGCCCCGACGCGGCGGAAGGTACGGCGCGGGATCGCGTCCCGTAGGGACGCCCGACTTTAGCCCATGCCACGTGGGATACGCGCCCGTCCCGTAGAGACGGTTGACTCTAGGGCCGAACGTCTCGACGGGGCGCGAGAATGCGTGCCTCGATGCGCAATTCCGCGTCCCTACGGGACGCGTGAGAACGCGTACGTGCATCGGGGCTAAATTCAGGCGTCCCTACGGGACGCGAGAACGTACGTGTATCGGGGCTAAATTCATGTGCCCCTACGGGGCACGGTGCGGTCGATGGCGAATGTCGAACGTTCCGTCGGAGCGGAAGGTGCGACGCGAGATCGCGTCCCGTAGGGACGCCCGATTTTAGGGGCGAACGCCCCGACGCGGCGGAAGGTACGGCGCGGGATCGCGTCCCGTAGGGACGCCCGACTTTAGCCCATGCCACGTGGGATACGCGCCCGTCCCGTAGGGACGGTTGACTCCAGGGGCGAACGTCTCGACGGGGCGCGAATGCGTGCCTCGATGCGCAATTCACGTCCCTACGGGACGCGTGAACGCGTACGTGTATCGGGGCTAAATTCATGTGCCCCTACGGGGCGCGGTGCGGTCGATGGCGAATGTCGAGCGCTCCGTCGGAGCGGAAGGTGCGGCGCGGATCGCGTCCCATAGGGACGCCCGACTTTAGCCCATGCCGCGTGGGATACGCCCGTCCCGTAGGGACGCCCGATTTTAGGGGCGAACGCCCCGACGCGGCGGAAGGTACGGCGCGGGATCGCGTCCCGTAGGGACGCCCGACTTTAGCCCATGCCACGTGGGATACGCGCCCGTCCCGTAGGGACGGTTGACTCCAGGGGCGAACGTCTCGACGGGGCGCGAGAATGCGTGCCTCGATGCGCAATTCACGCGTCCCTACGGGACGCGTGAGAACGCGCACGTGTATCGGGGCTAAATTCATGTGCCCCTACGGGGCGCGGTGCGGTCGATGGCGAATGTCGAGCGCTCCGTCGGAGCGGAAGGTGCGGCGCGGATCGCGTCCCATAGGGACGCCCGACTTTAGCCCATGCCGCGGGATACGCGCCCGTCCCGTAGAGACGGTTGACTCTAGGGCCGAACGTCTCGACGGGGCGCGAGAATGCGCGTGCCTCGATGCGCAATTCAGGCGTCCCTACGGGACGCGTGAGAACGCACGTGCATCGGGGCTAAATTCAGGCGTCCCTACGGGACGCGCGAGCGTACGTGTATCGGGGCTAAATTCATGTGCCCCTACGGGGCACGGTGCGGTCGATGGCGGATGTCGAATGTCCCGACGCGGCGGAAGGTACGGCGCGGATCGCGTCCCGTAGGGACGCCCGGCTGTGTGAGAGCTTCGGCCTACACTTCCCCAGGGCGCATACAACCTGGGGTTTGTTCACTCGCATCAGCGCCAAGATAGCTGCCTATGACCTTGGCATTCTGATCAATCGACATTGTGACCGCCCCGACTTGGCGTTCCAGACACTCATCTTGTGAGTCATTGAGTCTCGGAACCAATATGCATCAAGCGTTTAGGGGTTAGGGGTTGGGGGTTGCGGAGTTCGGTGCGGCCTGGCAGGCTCATTTTTGTGCGCCGAGTTTTTAGTAAACGGTCAGACCCCGGAACGAGCCAAAACCGCTCAAAACAGGCCAAAATCGCCTTCCGAGAGCCGACTATACCACACGTCACAGAGAGGGTCAACGCATAAGACAGATTATACGACGACTATCACTAAAAACTGTATCAATATTTATGTCAAATAGTGTTCGCGATAGCGATCTCGCAACCGGCTATTACGGCTCGCTTGTTTACGAGTATGTTGGCCCAGCGAGCGGCAGGCGAACTTCGATGATCGTCCCTTGGCCAGGAATGCCGTCGATCAGAAACTCGCCGCCCAACGCCTCCGCCCGCTCGCGCATATTGAGGACACCAGCGTGACCGTCTCGCGCCAGGGCCAGCAACTGGGCAGACTCAAAACCGCAACCGTCATCCTCGATCCGCAGGCTGAGTTCTTGCCCTGCCGCGTTCTGCACTGTTACGCGTACAGTGTGCGCACAGGCATGTTGCAGTATGTTATCGAAGGCTTGTTGGCAGATGCGGTACAAAGCTGTAGCCTGGATACGATCCAGCGCGGCCGGCAGGTTGCCTTCAAGCTCACAGGCAATCCCCTGCGCCGCCAGCTTGCGATACATGGCTCCTGCAACGCCTGGGTATAATCTCCGACCCACAACTCCGGCGGCGAGATATCGTGCCGCAAGTTATGCAGCTCAAGCGACACCCGGCCAACCTTGCCGTAACACTCATCGAACAGATGCTGCACCTGCGCGGGTTACGGACCTACACCGTGCGCTGGACGCCCGTCCTGGGCGAGATCACCGAGGCGGACCGCAGCCGCGGCGTGGTCGAGCAGCCGGTGGCAACCATTCTCACCTTCCGCCAGGGCCACCGCACCGTGCGCCTGAGCAAGACGGTCGATGTGCGCATCAAGCTCGATCCCACCCGTCTGCGACGCCGTGTGGACTCAAGCTGGATCTACTGATGGGCAAGACGCCGAAGGGATTGCTGTGAGAAGACGTCAACGAATAGCAAACGAATGAGCGAATCCGCGCTCGCCGCGGCTACGCTCATTCGTTGATTCGTTGCCAATTCGTTGACAGCCGTTCTTGACAATCATACGCCAATGGCGTATACTTCGAGTGCGCCAACGGCGTACTTGCGTGATCATCTGCCGGCGACGTAATCCCCGGCAGCGGTGGTTTGCGCAAGATCAGGTGGGCGCTCAAGGGCGAGGCAAGCGCGGCGGTGTGCGGATCATCTACTATCATTTGATCAGCCGCGACCAGTTCTACATGCTGCTGATCTACGGGAAGAACGAGCAGGACGATCTCTCGCCTGACCAGTTGCGGGCGCTCAAGCGAGCAGTGGAGGCAATATGGCTATGAATGATGAGTTGTTTGCCGAGTTGATGGCAAGTGTCGAAGAGGCCGGCCGCATCACGTGCAAGGAGGCCGCGCCNTCGCGGATGTTCACCGTCGAGCGCGATCTGCTGGACGTGAAGACGATTCGTGAGGGCTACAAGTTGTCGCAGACCCGATTCGCGATGTTGCTGGGCATCAGCGTCAAGACCCTGCGCAACTGGGAGCAGGGCCGGCGTGCACCGGTGGGTCCGGCGCGGGTGCTGCTCCAGGTGGCGGCTCGCCACCCCGATGCGGTGTGGGATGTCGTGCGAGACGCAGCAGCGGCCGGGGCATGACTCAGCTAGCCGGCCGCGTGGCCAATCAGTAACGGGCCGCCACGTCGAACCGTCAATAGGTAGGGTTAATATTTCCCACCAGTCAACTCCTCGCGCGTGTACGGTTACGCCGCGGGTCGAGGTCCGTACCATGGGACACTTGCATGTTCGCTTGTTCGGCCGGTTCTATGCAGGGTACGAAGACGAANNCCCGGTCAACCGACCACCCCGTACGCGAGCCGATGCCCGCAAGTTACAAGAGTGCTTCTCTTACCTGCTGCTCCACCGCCATCATATCTTNCCGCGCGAAACCCTCGCCGAACTGATCGCACCTGACCTGCCCGCCGAACAGTCACGCAGNGGGCTGCGCCAGGTGCTGTGGCAGCTACAGGCCACGCTGACCGCGGTCGCCGCACCGACCGCCCCCGACACCCCTCCGCCACCGCAGTTACCCACCTGGACCGGNCTACTCGTCGTCGATACCGAGTCCGTTTATGTCAATCCCAACTACCCCCTCTGGCTCGACGTGGCCGAACTGGACACGGTGTTCAGCCAGCTCGTCGGTCAACCCGGTGAGACGTTGAGCACGCAAACGGCCGATCACGTGCGCCGCGTGGTCGACCTGTACCGCGGCGACCTCCTGGAGGGCTGGTACTGCGAATGGTGCCTGCTGGAGCGTGAACGCCTGCAGAGCGCCTACCTGGCCCTGCTCGACAAGCTGATGGCGTACAGCACGGCGCACGGCGAATACGAGGCCGGTCTGGTCTACGGCCAGACGATCCTGGGGTATGATCGGGCGAGCGAGCGCACGCACCAGCGTATGATGAAGCTGCACTGGCTGGCGGGCGACCGCACGGGCGCCCTGCGGCAGTACCAGGCCTGCGCCGCCGCGCTCAAGGAGGAGCTGGACGTCGGCTCCAGCCGCCGCTCGACCGACCTACGCGCATCGCACGCAGCCAGCCCGGCCGCCCGCAAACCGACCGGCGCACCCACCCGCACCCGGCCGGTCAATGGTTCGCCGACACCCTCCATGGCCAATGGGCACACGGCCCCACCCGAGCCGTGCCCGAATGACACCCCCGCCGCTGATGCGTTACGGGCCTCCTTCCTCTCCCTCCGCCACCTGCAGCGGCGCGTGAATCGGCAACTGGCCGAACTTGGCGGCCTGATCGATTCGGCATCCTCCACCTCTTCCCACCCAACGAACGACTGAACCTCGACCAACGCGCAGAAGACGCGGCGAAGACGCGCCAGTACGGGCCTGCGCGAGAATCGAGCCGCGCGGCAATCTTCATCGATGCACGCTGTGGCGGCGCTGTGAGCGCGGCCAGGCCTGGCCTGGTCGCTGGCGTGTTCGGCTCACATTCCAACATTCGGCATGGTTCATGCGTCGACTGCACGACCTTGACATTTTTAGCGGAGTCGAGCACACCGACGTGCCGGTTTGACGTCTACCAACCGCACCAGGGTTTCACGCCGCGCGAGATGGCCAGGATCGTATGCGTCCAATTGAACCGTGTCAGACATTCGGTTCGGTCGGAGTCGGGGGCAAGCGTGCCTACCGCGGATGTCTGGGAACTCAATACACAGTCCTTCTTGATCCGGCTTTGGATCGAGGAGCCGGCGACCGCGACACACAAGGCAACCTGGCGCGGCCACATCACGCACATCCCGTCGGTCGCCGTCTCCCCGGAAGGGCGGGCGATCGACCCATCGGCACAGACGCTGGCCCCGGTACGCGGCGCTACGTGCAGAGCCTGTCCGACATCGCCGAATTCCTGGCCGCGTTCCTGCGGCAGATGGACGTAGAGACCTGAGCGCCTATCCGACAAACTGCTCGCGGCATTCTGGCGTGTACGCTGGATCATTCGGATAGGCTCTGAGCAAGCCCCACCCCCAGGGCATTCGAGGTACGTGGCACACTATTTCGCAATCGGTGCGGTCTCCACAGCCTTGCAGGGCATCCTGATGGACGCGCGGGGAGAGATCGGCAATCCGGCGATCGAGATCATCCAGGTCAGCGATATTGCCCGGGAACGCCCGGCCGAGATGGGTATCTCCATCCTGCTCTACCGCACGGTCGTCAGCCCGCTGCCGCGCACGCTGACGGGGCGCACGCCGCCCGGGGTCGCCCGCGGATACCGCCGCTGCCGGTCGACCTCTACTACGCGTTTGCCCCATGGGCCAAGACGGCGCTCGCCGAACACCGCCTGCTCGGCTGGCTGATGCGCACCCTGGAAGACAGTAACACGCTCAATTCGGGCCAGTTGAATGCCTACAGCGGGGCGCCCGGCCTGTTCGCCGCCGACGAAACCGTCACGCTGATCCCCGACTCGCTCTCTGCAAGACCTGTCCTACCTGTGGGAACTGCTGAAGGCCAACCCGCGTCTGCGTGGGTTACGTGGCCCGCGTCGTGCACCTCGAATCGTTCGTGGAGCAGCCAACCGGCGAGCGCGTCCAGGTGCGCGATCTCGACCTGGCCAGGGTGACATCATGGCCAGCCGGCCCTCTCCCTTATGTGAAGTTAGAGCGCGTAACCCGCGTCGCGGCGCTGGGTGTGCGCTTCTTCGACCCGGTGCGGCAGCGCGTCGTCTCCGACCTGATGGTGCACGTACTGGCCGGGCAGCACCCGCCGGCCGCAGCCGCTGCACGCCGGCCCTTCCGGCATCTTCGCGCTGCACAGCACTGGGCGAGTGGATCGACCTGGAAGCCACAGCGGGCACCGACGCGTTCTGGGGCCATCTGCCGGCCCGCGCAACGTGCTACTTGCGGTGCGCGACCCGGCCGGCCGCTTCCTGCCCTTCACCCTGCCGGCGCCCGTACCGCCGCCGGGCACAGGGCCCGGCCAACTCTTCACGCCCGACTGCCTCCTGGCGTCGCCGGCATCCCTGCCGTGGGCGATCGATGCGGTACCGCTCTTCGCCGCACCGGCCGGCGTGGCGCCGGAAGGCATGGCCGTCGTGCGCGCCGACCTGTGGAATCTCCCGGCCGACCGGCCGGCGGCCGGCGCAGTACTGGCCGTGAGCTTCGACGGCCGCGGGGTTGGTTGGGGTATGGCCGACGCGCGCGCAGCGTCGTGGCGGTCGTGCCCTACCCGGAGCCGGTCGACTTCACGCCCGGTTCGCCGGGCGCCGGCGAATCGCCCTGGTCGCAGACCTGGGAACTGGAGATTGCCGTCGCGGTGCAGGCGAACCTGACCGCCTGGGCCCCACTGCCAGGTGCGTCGGCCGCCAGCCAGCCCTCTCGACCTGTGCGCCGCGTGGGGGCAGCCAACACCCTTCGGCCACGGTTTGGGCAAGCCGCTCGCCTGACCAAACCATGACCACGGCCGTTTTGCGGGCGAATACGGATTTGATTTTATCAACCCTCGTCGACGGCAACCCGTCGTCGCGCTTATTGCTCACGCCCGCCGCGTAGGCGGTGGGCGTGCATGACCAGGTCGCGCCTACACACAAACACCGGACAAGTGGGCCGTAGGAGGATCACCAGATGCCTGAATATCTTGCGCCCGGCGTATACGTCGAGGAAGTGTCGTTTCGCTCCAAATCCATCGAGGGTGTGAGCACAACGACAACGGGGTTCATCGGCCCGTGCTGCTACNNGGGCGTGGATCTGGACGGCGAACCGGAGATCATCACCAGCCTCGAAGAGTTCGAGCGCATGTATGGCTCCGGCGATCAACTGCGCTTCGACAACGCGGCGGGGAACGCGCCGCAGGTGATGGACAATTACCTGTGGCATGCGGTGCGCGCGTTCTTCGCCGAAGGTGGCCGACGCCTCTACATTGCACGCGCCTTCCTGCCGCGCAGCGCAGCGACACCGGCTACNGCCGCGGCGCTCTTTCCCGAGGCCCCACCCGACGGCAACCAGGTCACGCTGCGCGCGTTTCCCGGCGCGGCGGGCAACATGGCGGTCGACTTCACCTTCCGCCTGGGCGGTAACGTGCTCGGCACGCAGAAGGATGCCAACAACGTCGTCAGCAATACCGTCGGTGCGCTGACCGTGGGCGACGTCGTCTGGATCGACAACGTCAACAGTCCGCCGGGGGCNGCGGAAGGCGGCGACTTCTTCCTCTACGGGCAGGCCAGCGATGGAACCTGGCAGTTCACCGGCAGCCGAACGATCGAGGTGTCCGACCTGAACCCCGCGTTCGACGANGTCCACAAGGTCACGCTGACCGTGACCACCATCCCCGCGAACCCCAACATGCTGGCGCAGACGTGGGAAGTGGCCCTCGACCCGAACCACAAAAACAACGGGGTGGAGGATGGGTTGACCAGGCTGTTCGCGGCCAACCCACCGAACCGCGCGCAGGCGCTCTCGCTGCCGATCGTGGTCACGGCGAGCGACGGGCCGATGGGCCGAGTTGCTGCGGCTCATCCTGAACGAAGCGCCGCTGTTGAGCCAAAACCTGGTTGCCACGATCCTGCCCGGGAGTTTCGTAAGGATACGAGCGACGTGCAGCGGACGTGGCGCATCTGGCTCGACGACGGGAACGACGGCCAGCGGCCGGGCGCGACCGAGTACGAGGGTCGGGTCGACCCGGTGAACGACCACGTCACCGGCCTGGAGATTCTCAAGACCGTCGAGGATGTCTCGATCGTCGCCGCGCCGGGGTCGAGCTACGGCTACGAGAACGACTACCGCGACGATGCACAAACGATCATGAACCTGTTGATCATCCACGCCAGTCAGATGCGTTACCGCATTGCGGTGCTCGACGCGGCCGACGGGCAGTCGATCAGCCAGGTGCGTGACCTGCGCGCCAAACTGAACTCCAGGTACGCGGCCTTCTACTACCCTTGGGTGNNCGTGCTCGATCCCATCACCCGGCGGCAGATCAACCTGCCNCCCGGTGGGTTCGTCACCGGCATCTACNNGCGCAACGACACGCTGCGTGCGGTCTACAAGGCGCCGGCCAACGAGGTGGTGAACCTGGCGCTGGGCTTCGAGAAGACGCTCAACAAGGCGCAGCAGGAGGTACTGAACCCGGAGGGGATCAACTGCTTCCGCTTCTTCGAGGGCCGCGGTTACCTGCTGTGGGGCGCGCGCATGGCGACGGACGACCCGGAGTGGAAGTACGTCAACCTGCGGCGTTACTTCGCCTACCTGGAGCGTTCCATCGACCTCGGCACCCAATGGGCCGTGTTCGAGCCGAACGGCCCGGACCTGTGGGCCAACGTCAAACGTACGATCGAGAGTTTCCTGCTCAACGAGTGGACGAACGGCGCGCTGCTGGGCGAAAAGCCAGACAAGGCCTATTTCGTGCGCTGCGACCGCTCGACCATGACGCAGAACGACCTGGATAACGGCCGTCTGGTCTGCCTGATCGGCGTCGCGCCGCTACGGCCAGCCGAGTTCGTGATCTTCCGCATCGGCCAGTGGACCGGCGACGCCAAGCAGTAACGAGAATAGGGAGGGACAACATGCCTGTTCGAGAAGACCGGCCATACGTGCAGTTCAACTTCACCATGGACGTCGGCCAGCCTGGCCTGGACCCGAATTCGTTCAGCGGCGGGTTCCAGGAGATCAGCGGCATCGGCATGGAAGTGACGGTGTCGGAGTACCGCAATGGGAACGATCGCGACAACGGCGTGCGCAAGGTCACGGGCCTGAACAAACAGGCCGACGTGACGGCCAAGCGCGGNGTGATCGGCTCCAAGGCGCTGTATGACTGGCTCGACGATATCCGCAACGGCAACCAGAAGGCGTTTCGCGACGTGACCATCGTACTGATGAGCGAAAACCGTACGCCGGTGCTGGAGTGGCGGCTGCTGCGCNNCCGCATCATCAAGTGCACGTACGGCCCGCTGAACGCCAAGGGCAACGATGTAGCGATGGAAGAGATGGTGCTCTCCTACGAGCGCCTGGAGATGGTGGAACGCTAATGGTCACCTTCGCACCGGCCGCACCGCCGCCGGCGCAGCTGGCGCCCATGGGGGCGTGCCCGGCGGCAGCTGCCCGGCTTCCGCTTCGAGTTTCAGCCCCCGCCGCCGGCCGACGTGCTGCCGCGCATGGATGTGGCGGCGTTCGTGGGCTTCGCGGCCTCCGGTCCGCTCCACACGCCCGTCCCGGTCGAGGACCCGCGGCGTTTCGCGGAGATCTTCGGTGGGAACGCGGCGCAANNGGGGCCGGCGGCCGGCGACTTACCGCTGGCGTGGGACGCGGAACGCGGGGCATGGGCCTATGGGCAGTTGGGGCCGGCGGTGCGCGGGTTCCTGCGCAACGGCGGTCAGCGCTGCTGGGTGGTGCGTNNGGCCGACGCGGCGCAGGCCGAAACCTCCCGCTTTCCCGTGCCCGGCGTCTTGCGGGGCATCGTCCAGGCGGACNNGGCAGCATCGATGTGCAGCCGGCGTCGGCCTGGGCGCGCTCGCCGGGGCTGGGCGGACGGGCTGCAGGTGGGTGCGGGTTTGACCGTACAAGGGGTGGCGGTGACGGCGCTGTCGTCGGACGCCGACGCCGGGCAGGTCACGCTGCGCAGCGCCAGTCCGGTTGCAGCCGGCGATGTGCTCCGGCTGCTGTTCGCCGCGGACGGGGTCGCCGGGTATGTGGCAGTCGCGGAGGCATCGCTGGTCGCGCGGCCGTCCAGCCCGCCTGGCGGGGTTGCNCTACGCGGCCGGGGGCCGGCGGTCTGGTGGCGCGCTGCGGCCGGAAGATCTGGCCGTGGAGACGCCGGCGGTCGCGACCGCCAGTTGGTGGGGCCGCACGCGGCGATGATCACGGCCGAGACGTCCGACCTGGCGCTGCACGACGACGGCACGCTGGACTTCCGGCTGCCCGCAGATGGCGGCTATCCCGCCCCCGGCAGCCTGGTGCAACTGCGCACCGCCGCGCCCGAAATCTGGCTGCTCGTGGATCGGGTCCAGGATGACGCGGCGGGCGACGCGGGCGAAGTGCTCGTCAGCGGCCGGGGCATGGCCCGGCTGGCGGCCGCGCCCGACGGTGCTCTGCCCGATCGTAGCGAGCGGCTGCGCCTGGAGTTGACCGCGGCGCTGGGCAACCGTGACCCGTGGCGGCTGGGCGACCTCGACTTCGGCCCGGCGTCCGACCGGTACTGGGGCGCCCTGCCCAGCGATGCGGAATTGTACGACCCTGACCCGGAGAACGGGGGCCGGGGGCCGAACGCCGTGCGCAGCGCAACGCTCTGGCGGGCGGCCGCCGAGCCGCGGTTTCCGCTGGCCGGTACGCTCGCCGGGGAGGCCGGCGCGACTTCANNCCTTCCCCTTCGTACCGCTGACCGGCGGCTTCCCCCTTCAGCAGCCGCGGCGACGGGGCGGCCCGTGCCCGGCATACGGACCGGNCCGGCGTGGGAGCGCGACGGACTGGGCCGGCTGTGGAGTGGGCTGTTCCTCGATCCCGACCTGGCCGGCAACCTGACCGCGGACCTGCTGAACCACGCCAATGACATCCGCTACATCTCNGCCCAACGCGCCCGCTGCGCGGCATCCACGCTGCTGGCGATCGATGAGGTGACGCTGGTGGCCGTGCCCGACGCAACGCAGCGGCCGTGGGCGCCTGGAGCAACGCCAACGCCCGAACTGCCGCCGGCCTCGCCTACCCCCGAGCGGATCGCGTGGCGTGCGCACGGCTGTCCNCCGTCCCCCACGCCGGCCGACGCGGCAGGTAGCCCCACGCCGCTGGCCGCCCCGGCATGGGGAGAATTCCTCGCCTGTACGCTGCGCCTGATGGCGCCNGCCCCAGTGGGAGAACACCGGCCCGCGGCCGGCGCCACGATTCGCCTGGCCTGGGCTCGACGGACGTCNACGCCCATCTACACGGTGGAAGAGGCCACGCGGCCCGACTTCGCGGACGCGCGGCGTATCTACGAGGGGCCGGAGCAGGCTCTGACCCTGTACGGTCGCAGCGCGGGCGTCTACTACTACCGGGTACGCGGCCAGGAGGCGGCGGGCGACCCGCCGGCGGGCAATTTCAGCGACTGGTCGGCGGGGTTGGCGGTGCCAGTTGGGCCACCCGCGGGCTGNGTGGTCAAACCGATGCGCCGGGCCAACCCGAGTCAGCCCACCGCGGCCGAGATCGAACAGCGCGGCCTGCTCTTGCAGGTGCAGCGTGCGCTGCTGCGGATGTGCGCGNNGCGCGGCGACCTCCTGGCGGTGCTGGCCCTGCCCGAACACTACCGGGAAGACGATGCCATCGATTACGTGGGGCTGCTGGCGCCTTCGGCGCAGCCGGTCTTCGACCCGGACGCTCCGCTGCTCGACCTGCCGCTGGGTTTCGGTGAGATGGGCGCCCTGAGCTACGCCGCGGTGTACCACCCCTGGTTGATCGAGCTGGCGCGACGTCCGGCGCCNGCGGCGCCGCGGCGCACGCCGCCCGACGGCGCCCTGTGCGGGCTGCTGGCGAATCGCGCTGANGCCGCGGCGTGGGTCGCCCCGGCCAATCAGGAGCTGACCGCCGTGGTCGCGCTAACGCCGNNCCCATTGCCCCGGCGCTGGCTCGACCTGCAAGACGCCCAGATCAACGTCATCCGGCAGGANCCGCGCGGCTTCCTGACGCTGAGCGCCGACACGCTGGCNACGCGACCCGACCTGGTGCAGATCAACGTGCGCCGGCTGTTGCAACTGCTGCGCCGCACGGCCGAGCAGTTGGGGGCNTTCGTCTTCGAGCCGGTAAGTGACGCGTTTCGCCGGCTGGTACGCCGCGACGTGGAGGCCGTGCTGCGTGTGCTGTTCGATCGCGGCGCGTTCGCCGGGGCCAGCCCCGAGACATCGTACCAGGTTACGGTGCGGGCGAACGCGCAAGACCTGAACGCGGGGCGCTTCATCGTCGAGATTCGCGTCGCGCCNTCGCGGCCNCTGGAGTTTCTCACCGTGCGCCTGGTGCAGACCGGCGACCGGGCCGTGGTGACGGAGGAACGATGAACGCCAACTCGTTGCCCCATCCGTACACGACCTTCAACTTCGCGATCGAGATCCGNGTCGACCCGGTGTCGCAGCGGGTGTGCGACGCGGCGTTCTCCGAGTGCGACGGCCTGGAGATGACGATGGAAGTCAAGACGATCCGCGAGGGCGGCGTCAACGACCGGCAGTACCGGCTCACCGGGCCGGTGGCCTACGGCCAGCTCACGCTCAAGCGCGGNATGACGGGCAACTGGGACCTGTGGAACTGGTTCCGGCAGGTGTCGCTCGACCCGGCGTTGCGCGCCGATGCCGAGGTGGTGGTGTTCGGCAAGGACCGCCAGGACCCGGTGATGAGTTTCCTGCTGNNACGCTGTGTGCCGATCAAACTGAAGGCGCCGGCCCTCAACGCGGCCGCGGGGGCNGTGGCGATCGAGGANGCGCAACTGGCGTACGAAACCTTGGAATTGAAAGAGAAGGGGGCGCCCAATGGAAACCCCATGTAAGGCGCTGATCCAGAAGCTCGATGCCCGCAAACAAAAAGCGCTCGAGACCTACACGGTGCAGTTCAACCCGGACTCGCTGAAGGTGACTTTTGCCAACCAGACCCAGCCGCCCAGCGGCAGCACCCGCGCGACGCCAGCCAGNGGCACCGCGGCCAGCCAATTCGTCGGCCGCGGCACGACCAAACTGAGCGTGACGCTGTGGTTCGACGTGACTGCGGAGCTGACCCAGGCCGCCAAACAGTTGGCCGGCAGCCCGCCCGACGTCCGGCGACTGACGCAGAAGGTCATNCGAGCGATGGCGCCCAAAGCGACGGACCGTTCGCCGACGCCGCCGCCCGTACGTTTCCTGTGNGGGAGCTTTCAGTTCGATGGCATCATCGACGGGATCGACCAGACGCTGGAGTTCTTCTCGCCGCAGGGGTGCCCCTGCGCGAGCCTGGCGCTGAGCCTGTCGCAGGCGGTCATCGACTATGCGATCGCGGCCGTGCCGCCGGCGCGACGGCCGCCTCGGCCGCGNGCCAATGGGCAGCCGAGCAGTGCACCGGCCGGCACGCGGCCGATGACCCCGGCCCCGNNGCGGGGCTCGCTGCAATCGTTGGCCTCCAGCCAGGGCAAATTCGGGGATTGGCAGTCCATCGCCGCGGCCAACAACATCGAAAACCCGCGGCTGCTGGCGCCGGGGCAGTTGGTCGACATGAACGCACGCGAGGAGGGGAGCGATGCCGGTCGTGATCAACGAGTTCGAGTTGGCGCCCACGCGGGGCCGGAAGAGGCCACGGGGCAGGCAAACAACCCCGCGGGTGAAGCGGGACAGGCCGCCGCACCCAAGACGGCGCCGGCGCCGGTGCAGGACGTGGAGCGCATCATCCGGCGGCAGCGCGCGGCTGCTGCGGGTGGCGGCGTACTGACATGGCCGAGAACCCAAACGCCATCCGACCGTCTCGCCCGACGATTAGCATCGATGGGCGCCAGCGCGAGGANGCGACTGGCGGGCTGTTGGGGCTGCTGGTGGTCGAGGAGTTGGCCGGGCTGTACCGCTGCGAAGCCCTGTTCGGCAACTGGGGCAACGTCAAAAACGGCACAGCGACCGGCGGCTCNGATTTCCTGTACTTCGACCGCCAGACGCTGGAGTTCGGCAAGACGCTCCAGGTGATCTACGACAACGCGGTGCTCTTCGAGGGTCGGATCATGGCGCTGGAGGCGCAGTTCCCCGCCGGTGAGGACAAGACCATCACCGCGCTGGCCGAAGACCGGTTCCAGGACCTGCGTATGACGCGGCGTACCCGGACGTGGCTCGATACGACGGACGAGGCGGTGGTGCGCGACATCGCCAGCAACCACGGCCTGCCGGCCGAAGTCGACGTGCCCGGCGGGCAGCACAGGGTGTTGGCCCAGGTGAACCAGAGCGACCTGGCCTTCCTGCGCCAGCGCGGGCGGGCCATCGGCGCCGAGGTGTGGACGGCGGGCGGCCGGCTGTACGCCAAAACCCGCGCCGCACGCACCAGCGGCGGCGACCCGCCGTTGGAGCTGGCCTACAACGCCCGGCTCAAGGAGTTTTCGGCGCTGGCCGACCTGGCCAACCAGCGCACCGAGGTGAGCGTGGCCGGGTGGGATGTNCGCGGGAAGCAGGCCATCAAACACGCGGCCGGCGCGTCGATCCTGTCGAGTGANGCCAACGGCGACGTCAGCGGGCCGGCGATCGTGCAGCAGGTGCTCGGCNNGCGCCAGGAGCAGTTGGTCCACACCGTGCCGACCAACGCCAGCGAGGCGCAGGCGACGGCCGAAGCATTTTACCGCACCAGCGCCCGCCAGTTTGTGACAGGACACGGGCGGGCCGAGCCGCAGGCCACCCTGCACGTCGGTAAATTCGTGCAGTTGACNGGGCTGGGGCCGCTGTTCAGCGGCAAGTACTACGTGACCGAAGTGCGGCACATTTTCGACGGTTCGGGCCTGCGCACGGAATTTGCGGTCGAACGTGCCGGCATCGGGCGGCCTTAGGAGCCACGATGGGTGATTCGCTGTTCAGCGCCGTGCTTGACGAACGACTGCCGGGCGGTTTGGGCGGCCGGTGGTACGGCGTCTATCCGGCCCTGGTGTCTGACATCACCGACCCCGATGGGCAGGGGCGGGTGCAGATCACGCTGCCCTGGTCGCCCGACACGGGGTCACAGCACTACGCGGTGTGGGCCCGGCTGGCGGTGTTGATGGCCGGCAACCATCGCGGGACGTGGTTCATCCCCGATGTGGGGGACGAGGTGCTGGTAGCGTTCGAGGGGGCGACCCCGCGCCCGTACGTGGTGGGCGCGCTGTGGAACGGCCAGGANCGCGGGCCGGAGCGCATGGACGGCGGCGGCCGCAACTACAAGAAGGTCGTGCGCTCACGCAACGGGGTCAAAATTACGCTGGACGATCAGGACGGCCAGGAAAGGCTCGTGCTGGAGACNCCCGGCGGCCAGAAGTTGACCCTCAAGGATGGGCCGGGCACGGTCGAGCTGCTCGATTCTNNGAACGGCAACTCGATCAAGATGGAAGCGAGCGGAGTCACGATCACGGCCGCGGCGCANGCCACCTTGAACGCCAGCACGGTGACCATCAGCGCGGGGACTATCACCGCGAACGCCGGGTCCTCCACCTTCAGCGGGCAGGTGGTGGTGGCGGCCTGCGTGCAAACGCCCAGCGTGATTGCCGCTTCGTACACGCCCGGCGCGGGCAATATCTGGTAAGGGACGGTTGACCATGGAACCACAGGTTCAGTGGACGGCGCCCGCAGCACTGTGNGGGCGCGTTGGCGGGGAACGGCCCGGTTTCCGAGGGCGCTGCTGGCGCCGGTACAACTCCGGCCGCGGCCGGCGCCCCCTCCGTGCGCCCGCCCTCCTGCGCTTCGCCAGCGATGCGTTCATGCCCGAGTACCTGTCCGTACTGGAGAACCAGCCGGAACGCCTGGCCGAATGGGTCGCGCGGCCCGAAAAGTGGCAGGCGCCGCTGGCCACGCCCGTCCCGGTCGAGCAGTTGCCGCCGCTGGTGCGCAAGCTGGAGCGCCTGCGCCTGGCCACGGCCTCGCCGTTGACCGGCGCAGCACCGCCGCGCATTTCCGTGCCCACAGCGACCGGGCGGTTGAAGCTGTTCCAGCCGGGCCACATGCGCTTCTACCTGGTGACCGCGTCGCTCGTGTGCCGGCAGCCGGGCCTGCCCGACCGCCGGATCGANCCCCGGCGCGGGGAGAAGGTCGGCTACGTGGTCCGGCGGTTNACGGCTCAAGGCCGCCGCGGCGGCGGTCGTCCAGGCGACGGGGTGTTTCCGGAGTTCAGCCTCGACAACTGCGACGAGTACGCGTTCGTCGACGGCAAGTACTGGGTGCAGGCGTCGGCCGATGACCTGGTGGCCGGCGAAGAGGTCAACCCGCTGTTCGGCGTGAACTATGCCGATACGACGGGGCGCGGCCCGGACGCAGCCCATTCGCGCAGCCCGAGGTCNGGGCTGGCCGGCAGCGCCGCGCTGACAACCCTCACGCCCGCGCCGCTGCCCCGCCGCCGTGCGCTGAGCGGCGTCATCCCGGTGGGCAAACGCGAGACCTATATGGCCGCGACGATCGGCCGGCCGGACGACGGCCCGGAAGCGGGCGCAACCCCGCTGATGGACCCGCGCAAGGCCCACCTGCAGAAAACGGTCACCGAGGCGTGGCGCCGGATCATCGCGTCGGTCGATCAGGCGGCAGTGAACGCGGGCCGCCCCAGCCCGGCGGGGCAGCCCGGCGACGACGGGAGCAAGGCGGGTGAGCAGGCAAAAGCGCAGGCCGCGGCCAGGAGTATGTCGACCTGGCTCTCCTGGTTGGTGCTGATCGACCTGGGTGACTTCCTGAGCCAGTATGTCAAACCGGTATGGGCGGTGATCACGGGCGCGGCCGCGGTGTCGAGCCTGACGACCGGCACGCCGGCCCGTGCGCTGTACGACGCGCTGGCCGGCGCCACCTACCAGGATTCGGCCCTGGGCGACCCGCTGCGGTCGCTGGTCTGGGCGCTGAATGAAATTCGGCCGTACAAGGACGGCCTGGAGGCGACGAAGCTGGAATACACCGAGCCAGCGCCGCCCGCGACGCCGGTCCGTGCGACCCTGCCGTTCCCGCCGTTCCGCTTCCCGCTGCACGAGACGAATCTGCGGGCGCTGATGGAAGCGTCGGCCGGGCACACGCTCGACGACCTGGTGACAGCTGCGCTCGACCCGAACCCCGACATGCTGCCGCCGCTGCCGCTGGCCGCGGCCATGTCGGGCCTTGAGTTGAACGAGCCGGGCTGGTTCATCATCCGCTGCGTCTTCGAGCGGCCGAACTGCGTCCCGATCACGGCGCCGCTGCTGAGTGCGCCGACCCAGCCGTTCCAGATGGCCGCGTTCTTCGACGCCGAAGCGCCGGCGCGGCCGATCCGCATCAACCTGCCCATGGACACCACNCCCGCGGGCCTGCGCAAGTTCGACCGCAACACCGCGTTCATGATCTCGGACGCGCTGTGTGGGCAGATGAAGCGTATGGGCAGCCTCACGCTGGCCGATCTGGTGCTGTCGGTGCTGCCCTGGCCGCTGCACCGCGACCTGCCGGTCGGCGCGCTGCAGGCGTGCGACGAGGGCGGCGACCCGTCGGGGATGATCTGTTCCCTGTCGATCCCGATCATCACGATCTGCGCCCTGATTCTGCTGATGATCATCGTGACGCTGCTCGACTTCATCTTCCGCTGGCTGCCGTTCTTCATCCTCTGTTTCCCGCGAAGCTGTTCGGATCGAAGGAGGCGAATGCATGACCGTGGGACGATTGTTGGGTCGTGGGATCAGCTTCCCGCCGCGCATCGGGCCGGACGGCCGTATGGTGTGGTCGGAGGGCGAGGCGAACATCCGGGAGGCGATCTACGTGATCCTGATGACGCAGTTCAACGAGCGCATCAACCAGGCAGACTACGGGGGCAATCTGCCCGCGTACCTGTTCGAGCCTAACACCGTGACGACGCGGCACCAGGTGCAGGCGCGCATCGAGGAGGCGCTGCGGCGCTGGGAGCCGCGCATCGCCGTGCAGACCGTCGAGGTCGTGCCCGACCCGGACGACCCACTGGCCGGCATTGCCACCATCACCTACCGGCTCGTCGCAACGCAGGCCGTCAGCCAGGTGCAGTTTGGCATCACCCTGGGTGCGGGCTGACAGGAGGGACGACATGGCACTAACGATACCCAGCCTCGACGACCGGCGTTACCAGCAACTGCTGGACGAGGCGCTGGCCCGCATCCCGGTGCACACGCCGGAGTATACGAACTTCAACAAGAGCGATCCGGGCGTCACGATCGTCGAGGTTTTTGCGTTCCTGGTGGAGAGCCTGCTCTACCGCAGCAACCTGATCCCCGAGCGCAACCGGATCAAGTTCCTCAACCTGCTGGGCATCCCACTGGCGCCGGCGCAGGAGGCGCGNGGNCTGGTGACCCTCGTCAACGAGCGCGGGCCGCTGCAGACCATCACGCTCAACGACGACCTGGAGGTGCGCGCNGGCCCGGCGCCGTTCCGCACCACCCTGGCGCTCGACGTGCTCCCGATCGAGGCGCAGGTTTACACCAAACAGCGCCGGCCCGACGTGGCGCCGACCGTGCAGCAGTACTACCGCGAGCATGCGCGTCCTACATCGGCAGCCAGCCGGTCAACACGACCGACGNNCGCTGATCTACGAGAGCGTGCCCTTCCCGCTGCCGGGGAGCGGCGCGGCCGCGTCGGCCAGTCAGGGGTGGCGCTGAGCGACACCGTCGACCGCTGTATCTGGGTGGCGCTGCTGCTGCGNCGGGCGATGCGCCCGCCACCGAGGAACAGAAGCGGCTGGCGCGCGGCGATTGCCAACCGCGTCCTCAACCTGGGCCTGCTGCCGGTCGTGACCGAGGCGGGCGGGCGCCGGCTGGGACCGGTGGCCGAGGCGGCGCCGCAGNNACCGGCAGCCTGCTGAGCTACCAGCCCCGACCTGCCGCCGGGCGGGCTGCTGCCCAAAATCGCCAGCCAGCGCGTGCCCCAGTACAAGGCGCTGCCCGCGCTGGCCTCGGGCGATGTGCTGGCCGAACCGGGCATCGTACAGCTTCGGCTGCCCTCCGCNCGGCGGCTGGCGCTGTGGAGCAACGTCGACCCGCTGGAGATGGGCGTCGGCGATTTCCCGCCGAGCCTGGAGGATGCAGCGGTCGCGGACCGGCTCTTGACCTGGCTGCGCATCAGCGCGCCGGCCTCGTTGGACGCGCGTTTTCTGTGGGTGGGCGTCAATGCCACCTTCGTCACCCAGCGCACGCACATCGCCAACGAGCTGCTGCCNCGTGGGGACGGGGAGCCAGACCAGACGGTGACGCTGTCGCAACCGCCCGTTATCCCCGGCTCCGTTCAACTGACCGTCACACCGCCCGGCGACAAGCCACAGACGTGGCAACCGGTCGACGACCTGTACGTGGCGGGGCCGGAGATTCCCGTGCGCGACCCACGCCTGCCGCCCGGCGCGGCCCAGCCGGCGCCCGCGCCCAGCCGTGTGTACACCCTCGACCCGACGTCAGGGGTGATCCGTTTCGGCGATGGCGCGCACGGCAGCCGGCCGCCCTTCGGCGCGACGCTGCGTGCGAGTTACGACCGGGGGCTGGGAGAACAGGGAAACGTGGGCGCCGGGGCGATCAACAGCGCGGCCGCGCCCGCGGGAATGAAGGTCAACAACCCCGTGCCAACCTGGGGCGGCACCGCGGCCGAGACCNNGCGCGAGGGCGAAAAACAGATCACTCGTTACCTGCAACACCGCGACCGTCTCGTCTCCGCCTCCGACTTTGCCACGATCGTGCGGCGCACGCCGGGTGTGGACGTGGGCCGGGTCGAGGTGCTGCCCGCCTACACGCCTGAACTGNNGGCGAATACGCCGGGTGATGCGCCCGGCGCGGTGACGCTGCTGCTGATACCGGGCCGCGATCCCGCCCACCCCGACGCGCCGGAACCGGACCGCCTGTTCCTCGACGCGGTGTGCAGTTACCTGAACCCGCGGCGGCTCGTGACGACCGAGGTGTTTCTGCGCGCAACNTACCGCACCATCTGGGTCGCGGTGGGCATCACCGTCGGCAGCAGCNNGGGGGCAGTCGAGCGTGAGCATTGCGCAGGTAACGGAGGGGTGAAGCTGGCAGTGCAACAGTTCCTGTCGCCGCTGCCGCCGGCGGGAGCGCGCCGTGACGACACGCCGGTGCTCTTCCTGCCGCCGGCCGCGGCCGTCGATGCCGGGTGGCCGCTGCGCAAATCGGTGCTGCGGCTCGANGCGATGGCCGTGGCCAACCGGGTACCCGGCGTACTGCTGGTCAACGGGGTGCGGCTNGCTGGACGACAAGGGGTTGAGCAGGAGTCGATCGCGCTGAGCGGGCTGGACCTGCCGAAGCTCGGCGGGATCGCGGTGGCGATCGGCGATGCACCGCCGGCCAGCGCGATCCCCGGCTTTGGGTCGATCACGGGCCCAGCACCGGCGCCGGCGCCCCGTCGGCCNTTCGTGCCGGTTCCGTTCATACCCGAGGAGTGCCGCTGATGGAACCGATTGTGGCGAGGCGAGGCTGATATGGATGCCAACGGCACCCGCTACCATCTCGTGCAGGGCTGGCCCGACTGGCGCCGCTTTACCGTCGGCGCCGCCGGTGACCACGTGACCCAGCGGCACGCGGCCGTCGAACAGGACGCGGACGTGGTTTGGGACAGCGCGTCGTCGTCGATCATGCTGCGGCCCGAGGTCTTTCGTTTCCAGACCGCGCCGGGGCCGGCCNNGCCATCGCTGGCGGACCGCCGCGGCGCGGGTGCGGCGCGNTACGGCAACTGGTATTGGATCGGGGGAAACGGCCGGGAGATCATGGTGCAGTCGTCGGGCAGCGGCACGTCCACCCATTACTGGTCAGCGGAAGATGANGCGGAACGCACGCACGCGCGCTACGGCGATTTTGGGCCGGTCACAGCGCCCGCGCCCGTCACGCCGCTGGCGCTGGCGGGGTTGGCCGTGACGCGTGACGCCTACCTGGTGGTGGGCGTCACGGCNCCTGCAGGGCGATCGGCCGGCCTGCTCGTGTTCGACCTGCTGGCGGGCGGCCCGCCCGGTGGGCGCCGCGTACCGCCCAACGGGACGCCGTACGAACCGGACACGCTGCCCTCGCCGCCCGATTGGATCGTGCTGCCGTCCGAGTTCGAGTTTACGCCGTTTGACCTGGCGCCCCGGCCCGGCGGCGGGGTGTTCGTCCTCGACCGGGAACACCGCCGGGTGTGGCTGTTCGACCGGACCCTGAACCTGGAAGCGGCCGATCAATTGCTGCGGACGCTGGATGACGGCGCGGCCGACGATTTCCAGCCGGTGAGCGGCNNCCCCGCCGCGCGCCCGCTGACCATCCCCAGCGGCATCACGCTGGATGCGGCGGTCGTCCTGGGGCTGACCGACCCCATCGCGATCGAAGGGCTGCCCGACGGCTCGTTCTTCGTGCTCGACCGGGACCCGGCCGCGACGGAATCGCTGATTTACCACTTCGTGCGGGGACACGCGACCGGGTTGCCGCTGTCGACCTGCATCATGCGCCGGAACGTGGCCGGTGANCGTCGGCCCCGACTGCTGTTGGGCCACGACATCGCGTTCACGCCGGCCGATGCGGCGACCGCAGTCGCCTCGAGCGACGGCCCCGTGCGGCGCGGGCGNCTGGCCGTCGCTTCGGCCGAAGGCAACCAGGTTTTCCAGTTCGCGGTGTACGAACGGGTCGCGGATGGCGTGGGCACGGGTGAACTGACCTACGAGCCGCTGCCGATCTACCTGCCGATGCGGCTGTTCGGCGGCAAGGCGATCGTCGCGTGGGGCGACCGGGTCTGCTACAACTTCGACGGCGCCGCGGGCGACCCGGTCGGGGAACGCTGGCTGCCGCTGGTCGAGCAGAGCCGGCCGCGCTTCATCGTGCAGGCCACCCTGTTCTCGCCCATGCCGGCGGTCGCCGCGGGCGGGGAGGCGTGCTGGGTGCTCGACGGCAAGGAGCCGGACTGCGTGTGGCACCGCCTCTTCCTCGACGCGTGCATCCCGCCGGGCGCNGCGGTGCGGGTGCAGAGCCGTGCGGCGAACGACCCGCAGGCGCTCGCCGTCGCGCCCTGGCAGGATGAGCCGGGTCTCTACCGCCGNGCCGGAGGCGAGCGCCCCTACACGGCGCTCGCGGCGGGGTACGATACCTTCGAGCTGCTGTTCCAGGCCGCCACGGGTCAGTACCTGCAGTTGGCGCTCACCCTCCAGGGCACCGGCCAGGTGNNACCCCGGCTGCGCAGCCTGCGCGCCTACTACGGCCGCTTCTCGTACCTGACCCACTACCTGCCGGCCGTCTACCGCGAGCCGGGCGGTGCGTCTGGCGCGGCGGGGAGCGGCCAGGCCGGCAACCCCGCCGATCGCGCGGCGCTCACCTTCCTGGAGCGCTTCATGGCGCTCTTCGAGGGTTTCCTGACCGGGATCGAGGATAAGGTGGCCGCGGCCCAGGCGCTGCTCGACCCGCGTTCGGCGCCGCGGGAGGCGTTGGATTGGTTGGCGGGCTGGTTCGGCGTCGCGTTCGACCCACAGTGGGACGAGGTGCGGCGTCGGCTGTTCATCCGCTATGCGATGACGTTCTTCAGCCAGCGCGGCACGCTGAACGGGCTGCTGATGGCGCTGCGNCTCGGCTTCGGCCGCTGCGTCGACGATGCCCTGTTCACCCGGCCGCTGGCGGAACAGGAGNNGCGCGGCTCGATTCGGATCGTCGAGCAGTTCCGCACACGGCAGACGCCNATCCGTCGTGCTGGGCGACCCGACCGCGGCCGCGGGCTGCGCCTCGTGACCGTCGACCCCAACACCCGGTGGCGGCCGGAACAGGGCGCCAGCCAGCTGCAAGACCGGTACGCCGTGTACCGGCAGCAGAACGACCTGGCCGCGCTGCTGCCGGANCCGCTTCGCCCGCAGCGCCCGGCTGGGTCGAGCGACGCGGGCCGCGCGTGGGACGCATTCTGCCAGGAGGCGCTGGGCTTCGTCCCCGCGTTCGACGATCGGTTCGCGCCGAACCAGCTTCAGTGGTGGCAGGACTTCCTGGCCCGGCGCTACGCGACGATCGAGACGTTGAACAACCGCTACGGGCTGACGGGCCTGACCGCGGCGAGCCGGCGCTTCACCGCCTTCGCCGCAATCCCGCTGCCCGACGAGCCCCCAGATGGGCCGCCGCTGTTCGACTGGTACGCCTTCTTTTCGGTCGTCCCGGCCATGCAGNNCGCCGCGCACCATTTTGTGGTCTTATTGCCGGCGCCGGCCGGCGCGTCCGCCAACGGCGACTTCNNACGCAGACGGTCGCCAGTCAAACCGACCTCGCGGCGCATCGTCGAGCTGGAGAAGCCGGCGCACACGACGTTTGCCGTCCGCTTCTACTGGGCCATGTTCCGGCTNGGGGAGGCGCGNCTGGGCATCGATAGTCTGATCGACTACGGCGGCCGTTCTCCCCAGTTCATGCAGCCGTTGGTGCTGGGGCAGACCTATCTGGCCGAGAGTTTTCTGACGGCCATGTTCCATGACGATCTCATGTACGCAAGCAGGAGAAGCATCCCATGAGCACATTTGGGCCGCAAGCCGTTCGCAGTGTTGAACCGGATCCATTCAAGCACATCAACTACACGTTGGGCATGATCCTGGGCGTCGACCATTTCAAGCAGGATTTCGCCTACGTGACGGGCCACGATCAGTGGCAGGCGCGCGGNCTGCTCGGCTATGGGACCATCTGCGGGCTGCAGGTGACGGCCCGGCCCACGGGGACGCAGTCTGTCCCCGGGCAGCCCGACGCCTGGGAAATCACGGTAACGCCCGGCGCGGCGCTCAACCCGATCGGGCAGCTGATTCGCCTGCCGACGGCCCAGTGCGCCAAGGTGAACCCCTGGCTGACGCGGCGCCGCGATGAGGTCTTGCAGCGGGTCGGTTCGCCNGCCCGGCCCGCGCGCGTCTACGTCACCCTGTGTTACGCGACCTGCGCGGTCGACCCGGAGCCGATCCCAGGGGAGCCGTGTCGGCAGGAAGACGACCTCTTGCAGCCGTCGCGCCTCCAGGACGACTACCGGCTCGAGCTGGCNTGGACGCCGCCCGATCAAGCGCAGGAGGACGGCCTGCGTGACTTCGTCGCCTGGCTGCGTCAGATCCCGGTCATCGAGCTGCCGGATACGGACTCGAACCTGCGCAACTTCGTGACCGCACTACGTGGCGCGGCCCAGCCGCAGTCACCGCCCAGCTCGCCGCCCGATTTTATGCTGGGCAGCCCGCCAGAGGGGATCTACATCCCGGCCGCGGCCGCGGGCGAATACCTGCGTCGCGCGTTCCTGCTGTGGACGACCGAACTGCGCGGGCTGTGGCTGGGACAGGGTGAGACGTGCGCCGGGGATCCGCCGGCGGAGGCCTGCGTACTGCTGGCCGCGGTCGACATCCCGTTGGCGTCGAACTTCCAGGTCAGCGACACCCTGCCCGTCACGGTGGACGAATCACGGCGCCCCTACGTCATCGCGCTGCGAATGCTGCAGGAGTGGGTGCTGACGGGGTGGAGCGGGGGCGGTGGCGGGCCGCTTTCACCCCTGAACTGAGCAGCGTGTTCCTGGCCGGCGATGTCGAAGGGCTGAGCAGCGCCAGCGCGGTGGTCGGGCTGCAGGGCTTTCCGCTGCTTCGCCCGACGACCGGCCTGGACGATGGCCGGGTACTCCAGTTCACGGGCAGCGGGTGGCGCGTGACCGACATGACCGGCGACGGCACACCCGGCCCGGCCGGCCCACAGGACCGGCCGGCGGACGGCGCACCCGGCCCAGCCGGCCCACAGGACCGGCCGGCGCCGATGGGGCACCCGGCCCAGCCGGGCCGCAGGGACCCGCCGGCGCGGACGGTGCACCCGGCCCAGCCGGACCGCAGGCCCGCTGGCGCCGACGGCGCACCCGGCCCAGCCGGACCGCAGGCCCGCCGGCGCGGACGGCGCACCCGGCCCAGCCGGCCCACAGGGGACGGCCGGCGCCGATGGGGCACCCGGCCCAGCCGGGCCGCAGGGGCCGGCCGGCGCAGACGGTGCACCCGGCCCAGCCGGACCGCAGGGGCCGCAGGGACCGGCCGGCGCCGATGGCGCACCCGGCCTAGCCGGGCCGCAGGGACCGGCCGGCGGACGGCGCACCCGGCCCAGCCGGACCACAGGGGCCGGCCGGCGCGGATGGCGCACCCGGTCCAGCCGGACCGCAGGGCCGGCCGGCGCAGACGGTGCACCCGGTCCAGCCGGACCGCAGGGCCGGCCGGCGCAGACGGTGCACCCGGTCCAGCCGGGCCGCAGGGGCCCGCCGGCGCAGACGGCGCACCCGGCCCAGCCGGACCGCAGGGACCGGCCGGCGCCGATGGCGCACCCGGCCCAGCCGGACCGCAGGGCCGGCCGGCGGACGGTGCACCCGGCCCAGCCGGGCCGCAGGGACCCGCCGGCGGACGGCGCACCCGGCCCAGCCGGACCGCAGGGTCCCGCAGGCGCAGATGGCGCACCCGGCCCAATAGGGCCGCAGGGCCAGTCGGACCGCAGGGACCCCAGGGTGTCCAAGGGCCGGTGGGCACGGTCAGAGCCGCCACCGGCGCCGTGGAGTTCGGCGTCATCCAGTCTGGCATGATCGTGCTGTCGGACCGGATCGAGCATAACCAGAACGACAACCCGCCGATTACGCTGGGGGTCGAGAAGTCCGCGCCAGATCCGGACACCAAACACCTGCCGCTGTTGACCGTCTTGTACGAGTCGGACCGCAAGGCCTTCCGCATCGCGGTGATGGTCATCGAACCATCCGCCGGCCTGGAGGCATTAACAGTGCGCTGGTGGGCGTTGGGTGTGTAGGCGCCAATCGGCGAATGGGGGTGGTTTATGGCCGCAACATCAGGAATTGTGACGCAGCCGCTGGCCCAGCCGGTCTATGACCCGGCCGTACGGCTGGTGAACTTCTTCAACGGGCGGATGCTCAGCGCCGAGGACCTGAGCGCGGAGCAGACGGCGAACCGTGAGGAACGCCGCCGCCTCGGCCAGGTTCTCGGCGCGGGCATCGCGTACGGGCTGGAGGTCAAGCCGACGGACGGGGTCGACCCCAAGGTCGCGGCCGCGGTCACGGTCAGTGCNGGGCTGGCGCTCAACCGCCAGGGGCAGACGCTCAGCCTGGCCCAGCGCGTCGACCTGGCGCTGCACGACCTGCCCACGACCGANCACGGGCCGACGGCCGATATCCGGGACTTTGCCTTCTGCAGCGACGGTAGCGGGAACGCCTACGTCGCCGGCGCNGGGTTGTACCTGCTGACGATCGGCACGGCCGAGGGCAAGCANGGGCTGGCGCCGGTCAGCGGGCTGGGCAACGTGCAGGCGTCGTGCAACACCAGGTACCTGGCGCCGGGCGTGCGCTTCCGCCTCGTGCGCCTGACGCTGGAACCGACGGACCTGAACCAGCCGGCCCTCCTGCGCAACCGGCTGGCGTACCGCTGCCTNGGCCGCCGCGCGGGGTCGGACGGTCTGGTGGACGACGCCTTCTTTGCCAACCCGTTCGGGCCGCCGATCAGCGCGTACGGGGTGATCGACCGCCTGCGACCGCAGTTGCCCACGGCGCTGGGGAACGCGGCCTGGCTGAGGGAGTGCGAGGTGCCGCTGGCGCTGCTCTACTTCACGGCCGACGACGGGTTGGTGTTTGTGGACATGTGGGCCGTGCGCCGGCGGATCGTNCGCGCCGGGGCGGATGCGGCCTTCCCGCTGCTGACCGGCGACCGACGGAGGGCGGAGGGCGAGGCGATGTTTTTGCAGTTCCAGGACCAGATCGCGAAAATGCGTCTCGACGGCGAGCCGTTGCCAACGGTCGCGGCCCGTGATCGCTTCGTGTTTCTGCCGCCGGTGGGGCTGCTGCCGATCGGGACCGACAGCCAGCCGCTCGGCTTCAAGTATGACACGTTCTTCAGCGGGATGGCTTACCGTGACCCGATTTTTATCGAAGGCGCGCAACTGCGGCCGTTGGTTCAGGAAGCGATCAACTATCCACCCATCGACACCGGTTCCAGCGTGGTCGTCTGGCTGTACCTGGTGCGCGAGCGCGCGCTCACACTGACCGGCAAGCCGGCGCAGTCCTACCTGGTGTTCGCCAGCGGGCACACGCCTTACCGCGGCGAGGCGCGCTACAACGTGCATCATTGGAACTTCGGCAACTTTGCGTAGCACATTGGAGGTCCGCTATGGCCCAGTTACTCGAGAAAGTGCAGCGCGGCGACATCATCACCGCGGACATGTGGAACCTGATGGTCGATGCCGTGAACGGTTTGCTGCAAGCCGGCCAGACGAGTGGGATCCAGATCACAGGTCTGACACCCGCGGGCACATCCGACGCGCCGCTGCGCATCGGCACGTTGGTCCAGGTTTTGGGGCGCAGCTTCGGCTTTTCGGTTGGCCAATCGCGCATCACCTTCAGGGGACTTCGGAACGGTCGCGGTCCCCTTCAGCCAGCTGCTGCTCGGGTCGTCCGACAGCCGGCTGGCGTTCCTCATGCCGGCGCTGCCCGGTGCAACAGCGGCCGGCATCACGGCCACGCTGCGCGTGAACAACGGCGTTGCGGACGATGTTCGTTCGGTCGTTGTCATGCCGGTGGTGATCAACCTGCAGGGCAGCATCATCGTCAACTGGCGGTCCGATATGCCGTCGGGGGCTACGAACCCGTCCCCCAATCCCATCACTGCCGGCCAGTCGGCCACGTTTGCCTACACGCTGCGGAGCGCCATCAATATGCCGGCGTCGTTTACCCTGAGTGCCGACATCGTCAATGCTTCGACCACCGTGCCGGTGGGCCTGGTCAGCTCCATCCAGTTTCTGAATGAGGCGCCGCTGTCGGGTGGGGGTATGGGGCCAGGCAGCGAGATCACGGACAAGACCGTGCAACTGGGCAAAGATGAGACCCGCAACATCTATGTGCGGATCCCCCAGGTACCGGTCAGCTTCGCGGGCGCCACCTTCCAACTGCGCGTGACCGCCGGCGCGGGCGGGCTGATCGGCGCGGACGCGCGGACATTCACCGAGAACGCGGGGTCGCGCAGCCCGATCCGAACATCATCATAAGCCAGTTAAGCCAGTACGTGGCCGATGCCGAGACGGGCAACCCCAATAGCAGCCTCGGTCAGATCGTGGGTAGCTCGATCCAACTGAGACCGCACGGCAAGGCCATCTTGCAGTTCGAGGTGACGTTCTTGCAGCCGGGCACCGTCGATGTCTCACTGGGGCCACGCCGGCACGACCCTGAGCGGCTGGTCCTTCGATCTGCAGGATTTGCCTACCAACCCGATGAGCATCCCCGTCACCGCCAACCAAACCATCCCCCTGTCGTTTGGCGTGGCAACCTCGGATGGTGCAACGGCCACTGGCGGTATTGTCTATCGCATCAAACGGCAGAGTGCGACCGGCGAGCAGACAAAAGAGTACAACGTACAACTGTTGCCGGCCGGCTGAGCGGGCCGTGTAACGATCCCATGATTTGTCTGAACACATAAGGAGGAGTCGCAATGACAAGCAATATACCTGCGGCGGGTGGTGTGCCCGGCATCAGCGGGCCGGACTGGCTGGGGTCTCCCAGACTATTCACTGGACGACGTCCGCTGGCGTGGGGCAACGCAGCGCACATTCGGCGGTGGCGCGTCACAGAGCGCCGTGTTCAAGGCCATTCAGGTCAACACCCCGCGGCGGGCGGCGCCGTCGACGGCGCCATCTACCTCTCCTTCCGCGCGCCTACGTGCAGGCCCTGAGCGCGGCGAACGACTACGTTTACTTCGGTATCCGCGCCGGTAGCGGAGGCAAAGCGATGGTCGCGCGCATCCAGGTGCACGGGGCCAGCTTCACGCCCGCCGGCCCGCCTTCGGCAAACCCACCGGCCAGCATCGCCAGCCTGTCCTTCTGGACGAGCACGAACAACGGAGCCTCCTGGACACTGATCACGCCCAGCCCTGGCGATCCGCAGCCGACATGGATCAACACGTCGGGCCGGTCGTGGCTGCACCCCGCAGACGGGGGCGACCCGAACAACCGCTGGGCAGTGCAGCCAAGATCCCAGTGACCTCGGCGATGGTCGACATCATCGACGCCGGCGGGCCGAACCTGGGGGCTAATTTCACCATGTGGTACCTGATCCGGGCGACGGTGGAGGTTGCGCCCGGTAATTACGCCCGTTATTCTGGGAGAGTACCGTACGACCGGTACGACGAACGTCGGCAATCTCAACGGCACGTTCCCGCGACGAGCGCATGGGAGCAGTACGCGCTGACCTCCGGTCCGGGTGCGTTCGGGGCATTGCCATCACCTGGGGCGACGTCCTGGTCCAGAACGGACTCGGTACGGGCACGACGATCCAAAACGGGGCAAACAACACCTTCATCGCCCGGCCCCGCAACTATCGGCCCGCCATCGTGAACGCGGGCGACCCCGATTTCACCATCCCAGTGGGCGATATCGAAGCGACCTTCCGCATTGCAAACTGGGGCCGGTCTCGGGGCAGCCGTGGAATCCGAACTTCGCGACCGGTCAGTGGGACATGGTGCCGGGGTGCAGCCCGTGCCCAGCCAGGACCCGATCCCGGTGCTGACGGCTGGGTCGAACCCGCCCGCCACCAATCCGATCCGTCATACGACGCTGATGAACCTGGCCGCGGGTAAAAGCACGCACCAGTGCGTTCTGGTCACACTCACCGGCAACAGCCTGAACTTCCTGAACGACAGTCTCTATCAAAACATGAACTACGACCACGCGTCGACGCTGGCCCGCGAGGCGGAGATCAGCGTGAAGGGGCTGACGCCGTTCTCCGCGCAGCCCGCGACGTCTACCTGGCGGTCGAGAAGGTCAACATGCAGGTTTTCACGCCGGGTCGGGACGAGGGGCAATTCCTGAACGCGACCCTGGCCGCCCTGATCGACCGGGGCGGGCCGCTGGGGCCAAACTGCGTACAGCGCGCCATCCTGCTCGACTCCGACGGCGGGTCAGGCGAAGCCCTGCAGCGGATCATGGACAGTCTGCGCTGCGCTGCAGCAGATGAAGTACAACGACCCCGCCCAAGGGGCGCAGCGGGTCGAGCAGCTGACGGCGGCGCTGGAACGTTGGCTGGATGCGGTCAAAATATCGGACGGGCAGCCCGACCCAGCGGCAATCGAGCGGTTGGCCGCGCTGTTCGGCGCGTTGGCTGACTGGCTGCAGGCGAGCGGGCTGGATCAGGTTAGCAAACTGAACGCGTTCATCGCAACACTGAATCGGTGGCTGCAGGCTCTGCCCAACGATCCATTCGCGGACGCGGCGGCAGCCGCTCTGGAAGCTCTGCTGGCATGGCTGGAGTCGACCGTGGGCGGCGACCAGCTGACCGGGCCGATTGCGGTGATCCGCCGTTGGTTCGATGCTGGCCAGCCGGCCGAAGGGTTGCCCGGGTGATCGCGGCCTTCGCCGAGTTCCTCACAGCCATTGCCAGCGGCGCAAACCGCAGCCTGACGGTGGTGGCCGCCAACTTCGGCCGCGGCGGCGGGCTGGCTGCGCGGCGAAGAACGTCTGGACACGATGGTGGACGTATTGAGCAGTGTTGGGTTGACCGACGACGAACTGGACCAGGTCTTCCCGACGCTGCGCATCCACCCCTACTACGACACCGGTGAGCGGATCACGGACGAGAATGGAAGGCAGCAACCGGTGCTGGCCGCGCAGTCTTCGTTTGGCATCTATGCCTACCACGAGGGCACGCTCGACGGCTGGCAGACGGCCCTCAGCGGTGCAACCCGGATTGCGGACAACCTGTATCTGCTCTCTGTGCCCAACAACGGCAGCGCGAAGGTGACCGTGAAGGTGCAGGCGGTAGAGCCGGGCGAGGCACGTATGCCCGAGACCCGATCAAACCGCGGGTAACGACAACGACAACTGCGGCTGCCTGTGCCAGATTCTGAAGATGTTGGGCCTGAAGAAGTAACCGGCTGGGAGAATAGCGGATGAGCGAGGCGGTGGTCATCGGGCAGCTGCGAGTGCGAGGGGCGACCGCGGGCACGGACCCGCTCCTGCTCCGCCTGCGCGGCCCACCTGCTGGAGACCACCGACCTCACCCCGCCGGGCCTGCCGCCGGGCGCGATCCTGCATATCCGGCGGTTGACCGACCCGCTGCCCGGCCGGCTCAGCCTCGACGCGCCGCACCTGGCGCCCGACCGTGCCTGGCAGGCCGCGCTGAGTGGACGGCTCGGCGCTNNGGCGGCCCAGGCCGAACGACCGCTGCACCAGGCGGTCAGCGCTGGCGCGCCGGCCGTGCTCTTCGCCGACCAGGCAGAGATGCTGGCCTGCCTGGCGCTCGATTGGCTATCGGGGCAACTGCTCAACCACTGGTGGTGGCGTGCGCTGGTACGCCACCAGCCNCTGGCGCCCGCGGTGACCGGCGCATGGCTGAGCGCGCTGGATGCGACGCCCACGGCGCTGGCCCACCTCAACCGGCGCAACGCGGCCGTCGCATTCTTGCAGCGGCTGCATGACGACGACGTGGCGCAGCTGCTGACCGGCCTGGTCGAGCGCTACCGGTTGACCGCCCTGGATGCGGTCGTGCGTGGCGCCGGGGTTCACCGGCCCAGCCCGGCACAGGCGCTCCCTCCGCCGGCGGGCCACCCGCCCAGGCGCCGAGCGCGGCCGCTGAGGGCGTCGTGGCCAGGGACAGCGGCCCAACTGGCGGCGACGCCCGCCCGGCCGGGGCCGTTGCCCCGTGGCGCGGGCTGGTCCCGGCCGAAAGCACGCCTCTCGGCGCCGCGACAGATGCTGCTGGGTGTTGGGCTGACGCTGGTTTATGCGCCCGACGCCGCGCGGCGACGTATACGCACGGCAGGTCGCGCANNGTGGTACGCGGGTCGGGCAGCGGATGTTTTCGAGCGGCCGGCCGCGCCGCTAGCGAACGCGGCCCTGGCCGCCGAGCAGACCCGGACGAACCGGCCAGCCCGCACACCGCGTCGAAGACGCGCTACGGGACGCTGACACTGCGCGTGGGTGCGCGACCGGCCGTGAAGCGGGGCCGGCGTCGGCGCCCGCCGAACCACGGGCAGGCGCCGTACCCCGAGGGCGGGCGGCCCGGGGTAACAACCCACCGCCCGGCGTCAGGGAAGAACCGGGCAGGGACACCGGGCCGCGACGGACGCCGGGGAGGCGCCGATTCCTGCCGCGACCGCCGCTGGGCCGCCGCTCGTGGCCAGGGAGGGCGCAGTGCTCGCGGCCGTCGAGGTGCAGACCGGTTATGCCGGGCTTNNCTATCTCGTCAACGCCGCCCTGGGCCTGGGCTTTTACGCCGACTTCACCCAGCCCGCGGCGCANGGGGAGCTGGCGCTGTCGCCCTGGGCCTTCCTGGCGCTGATCGGTCGGGCGCTGATTGGCGATCGACTGACGGCGGACCCGGTTTGGGGGCTGTTGGCCCGGTTGACCGGCGTCGAAGACACCGCTGTGGGCTGGGCCGACCGTGCCGCGGACGGATTTACGCCGCCCAGCGGTCACACACTGGCCGCATGGGTCGAGGCGACGGCCGGGCAGGTGTTCGATTGGGTCGCGGCGCGTTTTGCTGGCCCTCGCCGACCCGCGGCGCTGGCCGCCGTCGTGTTGGTCCGCCGGCCGTGTTCGGGTGACGGCCGGCCGGCTCGACGTCGTGCTGCGGCTGGGCGACCTGGCCATCGGGGTCCGCATGGCCGGCCTGGACCGCCCGGGCTGGGTGCCCGCCGCCGGCCGGGCGATCAACTTTCATTACGACTGACGATTGCGAGTTGCCATGAGCAAGCTGTCGTTCGCCAACGTGCCAGTGAAAGCGGAAGAGCACTTCAAGCTCTATTTTTACGGCGCAATCCTCTACGTGATGGACCGCCTGGTGCAGGCGCTCGACTCGCAGGAGGCGGTCTACGAGCGCTTCCCGTTCCTGGGCGGCTACGTCAGCGAGTTGGCGCTGGGCGGGCTGGAGGGGATGACCACCGCGGAGGCGCAGGATGAGTGNGCGCGCGCGCTGTTGGCCTGGGAACGCGCCGCACCGTACGGGGCTGGCGGCCGGCCAACCTTGCCGCTGCTCGCGCTCGCGGCCGCGGCCGGGCTGAGTTATGCGGCGCTCATTGCCTGGTTCTGCATCGGCCTGAGCGAGGAGGACCCGCGCTTCGGCAGCCTGTTCGAGGCCCTGCACGGTACGGCCGGCCAGCACCACCTGACCTTCGGCCTGCTGACCGCCTGGGACGCGGACGCGGACAACGGCGTGCGCCGGCTGCTGCAGCAGTTGCAAGGGGCGGGGCTGGTTCACATCAGCAACCCGGACGCGCCGCGNTCNGATTGGGCTTTCGTCACCCAGCCGCTGATCTGGGACGCGGTGGCGGGGCGGGTGACCGGGCGCATGGGCCCAACTCGTCGGATCTGCCGGCCTGGCTGAACTACCGGGGCCGGGCGATCTGCTGCCGCTGGCGCAGTACGTGCTCACGACCGGCGCGAATCTGTCCGTGGCCCGGACGGACGCGGGGTGACGGCGGGGGCCGACGGGCAGGCGTGGCTCGCTCACCTGTCAGAACTGCTGGGGCGTGACGAGATCGACACACTGCTGGTGCGGGGGCCGCAGCACAACGGCCGTAAGACGCTGGCCGGCGGCCTGGCAGCCGGGCAGGGGCGGGGCCTGCTGGAGGTGCGCGGNGATGTGCGCGGGGACGACGAACGCTGGCCGATCGTGGGGCCGCTGGCGTCCGTGCTCGACGCGCTGCCCGTCGTGACGTGGGACCTGGGGCCGGGCGAGACCGCGGCCGCGCCCCACCTGCCCGCGTACACCGGGCCGCTCGTCATCGTGCTGGGCCGCACTGGNGGTATCCGCGGCGGCCGGCGCATTTTCACCGTCACGCTCAAGATGCCTGACCTCGATCAGCGCCGCGCACTGGGCGTGCGTTCGCCGCGGCCGGCCATGGGGCGGCCNGCCGTAGTCAGCGACGCGTGCCTGGGCGCGGTCGTCCGGCAGTTCCGGCTCACGACCGGGGCCATCTACCGCACGGCCGAGATGGCGCGTGCAGGCCTTGTTNNGGCCGAACGGGTCGACGCGGACGGCGCCCGTTCGCCGGCCATCACGGTGGCCGATGTGCCGGCCATCACGGTGGCCGATGTGCAGGCCGCCACGCGTATGCTGAACCGGCAGGTGCTCGACGCGCTGGCGCAGCGCCTGGCGCCGCTGGACGACTGGGGCATCCTGGCGGCCGACGCCGACGTCATCGCGGCGATGATGCTGGAGAACCGCTGCCGCCACCGCGAGACGCTGCTCACGGCGGTCAGCCCAACCTTGAGCAGCCAGTTGGCTGGGTGCGCGCTGTTCAGCGGCAGCGGCACGGGCAAGACGCTGGCCGCGCGACTGCTGGCCGGCAGCCTGCACATGGACGCCTACCGGCTCGACCTGTCGGCGGTGGTGAACAAGTACATCGGCGAAACGGAGAAGAACCTGGAGGCGCTGCTGTCACGGGCCGAAGANGCGGACGTCATCCTGCTGATCGACGAGGGGGACGCGCTGCTGACCCAGCGGACGAACGTGCAGTCGTCGAACGACCGTTACGCCAACCTGGAGACCAATTTCCTCTTGCAGCGGCTGGAGAGTTTCACCGGCATCGTGATCGTCACGACCAACGCCGGCGACCGCATCGACGCCGCGTTCCAGCGGCGCATGGACGTGGTGATCGACTTTCGGATGCCCGAGGCGAGCGAACGTTGGTCGCTGTGGCAGCTGCACCTGCCGCCGGGCCACGGCGTGGAGTCGGCGCTGCTGCGTGAGTTGACCGCACGCTGCATCCTGACGGGCGGGCAGATCCGCAACAGCGCGCTGCGCGCCNNGCTGCTGGCCCTCAGCAACGGCGGCGTCGTCACCTCCGAGCACCTGCGCGAGGCGGTGCAGCGCGAGTACCGCAAGATGGGCGCGCCCTGCCCGCTACGGAACAACTGACATGGCAACCGTCTCCGGGCCGGCATCGGCGCCAGGCCGAACGGCGGCGGCGCCGACCGTTGCGCCGGCCGTGCCAGCACGTACACGACCTGCGCGCATCAGCGTGCCCGGCGTCAGCCCGGCCACCGCGACGGCCGCGCCAGCGACCGGGCTGCTGGCCGCCTCGCACACCGCACCCGTGATACGTCTCACCCCACCACGGCGCCGCAACCGGGCGCCAACCCCAACGCGTCCGCGCACGTTCCGCACGCGACGGCAAAGAGGTCGAGCTGCCCGAAGGTATGACCGTGCAGGAGGCGGCCCGGCTGGAAGCGGATGCAATCAAGGCGCAGAGCCAGTTGGGCAAAGGCCCGCCGCCGCAGCCGGTACCCGACGTCAAACAGCAGGCCAGGAAGGAGACGAAGAAGACCGCGGTCAAGCCCAAGGGTGGGGTCAAAGTCGCTGTACGCAGGGCTGGTGGGTCGAAACGTGCACCACCGCCGCCGCCCGCGAGACTGCGTGTTGGGGCGGGCAAGGTGGCGCAGTACCTGGCGGCCAAGGCGCTGCCGGTGCAGCAGCGGGGCTGGCCGGGCTGCGCCAGCTACGGCAGAACGAGCAGNACCCACGAGGACGCGGGCCAGAAGCTCCAGCACTCCGAAAAGGCCGTGGTCAACCCGCCGGAAGAAGGCCAATCGAAGAGCAGTGCGGGGCAGGTGGACGCGGTCGTCGCAAAGCCCACACCNGCGCCGAATGAGGACGTGGGCAAGCGCAAGCTGCAAGCCTCGCTGCACGAGAACGCGCCAAAGACGATCGAGGACGTCGACAACTTCAAGCGCGATAGGAAGGGGCAGCACATCGGCGCGGACGTGCTGAAGGTGGTCCAGGGCGACACGAACGCGGTGGGGGCCACGTTCGGCGACGTCAAGGCCACGCCTCCGCCCGCGCCGCCCGAACAAACCCCGCAAGCCCTGCCCCCATCGAAAACNGCGCCTGCCACGGCGAGCCTCGCGCTCGGCCAGAACACGATCGCGCCCCTGCCGAAAGAGCACACCGACGTCAGCCAGTACACGCAGGGAGCCGACGATAAACTGAAGGAGGAGGGAGTCACGCAGGAGCANGCCGACATGGTTGACAGCGGCGACCTGGCTGCGGCGAACAGAGAAAAGAAGGGGATGGAGAAGACGGCCAAGACCGAGCCGCTCGCCATCCAGCAGTTCGCAGCAGCAGAGAACACGCGCGTCGGCCGAGAGCTGGGTCAGGAGGAGAAGAAGCAGCGTGGCGACATGCAGGCNCCGGCGCAAGGCGGGCTGGGCGCGACGGCGGCGAAGCAGAAGGGCACGAAGAGCGCACTGGAGAAGAAGCGCGAAGAGGTCGCCAAACACATCAACGGTATCTACNNACGCGCGCAGAACAGCGTCAAGCAGAAGCTGGCCGACCTCGAGACGACCTCGATGAAGCGCTTCGACGACGGGAACGCGCAGGCGGCGAAGGACTTCGAGGCCAACGTCAACCGCGAGATCGACGCGTTCAAGGCAGACCGTTATTCGGGCTGGTTCGGCTGGGCGCGGCGTGCGAAGGACTGGCTGCTGGGCATCGACGACCTGCCGGAAGTGAAGGCGATTTTCGAGCGCAACCGAACGGCCTTCGTCAACACGATCAACAAACTCGTGGAAGACATCACCGCGGACAACAAGAAGGTGATCCAGGGCTGCAAGGAGGAGCTGGCGAACGCGCAAAGAGATCGAGGTATACGTCAAGGGCTGGGGCCGCAGCTGAGGGGCATCGGCAAACAGGCCGCCGCGGAAATGAACGCGCAGCTGGCGGACCTCGATCAGTTCATCAACCAGAAAGAGGAGGCGCTGCAGAACAGCCTCAAGGACAAACAGACGGCCGCGATCAAAGCGATCGACGAGAAGATCGAGAAGATGAAGGAGGCCATGTCGGGTGCGCTGGCGAAGCTGGGCAAACTGCTGCTGCTGGCGGCCAAAAAGTTCTTCGCGTGGGCGCTGGAGAAGTTTGGTTACTCGCTGTCGGATATCCAGTCGATCATCGACAAGGGCGTCGCCGTGCTGAAGGCGATCTTCACCAAGCCGATCGTGTTCGTGAAGAACCTGATGAAGGCGGCGATGCTGGGCTTCGAGATGTTCCGCGACCACTTCCTCGATCATCTGAAGAACGCCCTCTTCGAGTGGCTGACCGGCTCGTTGGAAGGCATCCAGCTACCCGCGACCTGGGATCTGAAGGGCATCATCGGCGTGGCGCTGCAGATCGTGGGGATTACCTATGCCAACCTGCGGCGCTTCCTGGTCGAGGAGCTGACGGAGCCGGTCGTGGTGGGGCTGGAGAANGGGGCCAGCCTGATTGCGACGCTGTTTCGGGANGGGCCGCTGGCCGCGTGGGAGCAGCCAAAGGCATGGCCGCCGNNAGATCTCGGCGGCGTTCCAGGCCGCGGTGAAGGACTACATCAAAGAAAAATCATCATCGAAGCGGTCAAGTGGGTCGTGAGCCTGTTCATACCGGGCGGNGGGATCATCAAGGCGATCATCGGCATCTACGATACGATCGTATTCTTCGTGCAGAAGATCAAGCAGATCATGAAGATGATCGCCAGCTTCCTGAGNCCCATCGGCGAGATCGCCGCGGGCAACATCGGCGCGGCCGCGAAAGCGTTGGAGAATGGGCTGGCGCGNGGNTTGACGCTGGTGATCAGCTTCCTGGCGCAGCTCCTGCACCTGAGCGGGATCACGAACCGGATCAAGGCCGTGCTGGCGAAGATTCGGGGTAAGGTCGACGGGGTCCTGAAGAAACTGGCGCACTGGATCGCGATGCCGCTGAAGAAGGTGTACGCGGCGGTGAAGGGGGCGGCGCTGAAGGGCGTGCAGAAGATCGTGAACTGGTGGCGAGCGCGCAAGTCGTTCCGGGGTGAGGACGGCAAGCCGCATGAGTTGCTGTTCGCAGGCAGCGAGTCGAGCGCGCGGCTGATGGTGAAGAGCGATGAGATGCCGTTCGGCGATTTTGTGGCCGCGCAGCCGGGGAAGAACGCGAAGAAGGTGGCTGCGAAGAAGGAGGCCGTCAGGATTGCGGCCTTGATCGACGCCGAGATCAAACGGCCCGAGTCGGCCGCTGCCGCGACCAGCGGGCCGGATAAGGCGGCGCGCGTCAATGCCCTGTTGGAAGAACTCGCGCCGCACACAGCCCTGCTGTTCGGCACTGGATTGCCCGATTCNAGCCAAGCCGGTGTGGGGCGGCCTGAACAGCGCGGATTCGCCACGTCGATGTCGGTGAAGCCGCTGACGCAGAAACACGTTGAAGGCACGCCCCCACCAAGGCAAATAACNACGGTCTATGCAGCGTTGAACGAGCGCCGTGCTGAGGCAGGCAGCCCGGCAAGCTATTATATCAAAGGGCACCTGCTGAATCAGAACCTCGGCGGGCCGGGCGACTGGGATAACCTCACGCCGCTCGCGTTCGGGGAACGCAGCACGAAACGCAGGTCGAATCGACGATCAAACGGTCGGTTGATCTGCCGGGGAGCGTGGAGTACTCGGTGAAGCCGGTCTACGGCCGGCGCGGTGACAAGGCCGGGCTGCTGGCCGCCATCCATCGCGGAACGGACACGCTGGACGCACAACGCATCAAGTCGGAAATTGTCGAGGCCGAAGACCACGTTCCGTCAGCATTGCAGATCAATGCCTGGCTGGTCGAGGAAACCTCGCGCGGCAGTTCGCGCAAGGGCGCGATCATCAGCCGCCGGCTGGAGAACCCGGTCGAGCGGGCGCCCAACAGCTACTTCCTCCGTCGTCGCCCAAGCCCAAGCCGATCAACTTAAGCACGTCGACCGAAACCGAAATCGCCGCCTTCCTCGGGCCGACGGTTGCACACAACCTCGTGGTTGTGAGGCGGCAGCGGGAGAAGCAGGACATCTTCCGCTGGCAATCGTATCGGCAGATCGCCGACCTCGTGCCGGGCATCGGCGAGGCGCGGCTGCAGGCCCTGGCCGAGGCGGGTCACGTCTCGTTGTACTGATCCTGAGAGGTGAAACATGCCTTATGTGTTACGCGAGAGCGTCAGGGCTGGAAGATGAGCCCAGGCGCACCCAGCCATTACGCTGCAGAGGATGACGGTGGGCTTACCGCTCGACAAGCGGCAGAAGGAGCAGGTCAAAGACGTCAAACCCCAAAGCGTTTTCGCCCTGCACCAGCAGCTCAACGGCTCGAGATCGCCTGGGAGCCAAAGGACGCGAGCGATCCCAACGTATTGGGGGCCGCGCACATTCTGCCGGTCAAGGATGTGTTGAAGGACTGGCCGGGCGTGGTCTACTTCGACTTCACCCCGCCGGACGCGCATCCGACGCTTTCACCCCGTCGACTTCTTCGTCGACGAGGCGTGCGTCGGTGCGTTTCTCAACGAGCCGGGCCGGGACGACCCGGCGATGTACTTCTACCAGTTCTGAAGGCGACCCGGCTTCCCTGGAACTGAACATGGAAGGTTATGTCGCCATGCTGCTGGCCTCCAAGAGTTTTTGTACTGGCAGTACGCGATTCTCGAAATCATCCAGCAACATGAGAATCCGATGAGCCGCCGGTTCAAGGAATGGATGCCGCGCCTGTTTGCCAGGTTCGATTGGCAGGAATACGTAGAACTGTACAGCAGGCTTCGGTTGGGCTGATACCGGGAAAGGCAGCGTCGTGGGCGGAGCAGCAGTCGCGGTCATGCGTGCAGAGGTTGGCGGGGGCGAACGGGCGACGGCCCGTCCGCCGCTACGCCGCCGCACGACCGCCCGCGGCCGCCCACGCGCCTGCCGGCCAATCAAACCCTCCCCGGGCGCACGCCCGCCGCCCCGATTGTCACTGCGCCCGCCATCCAACCTTCGCCCAACCTGGGCCTGCCGGCGTGGGCGATGCAGACCGCGCTCAAGATTTCCATGCCAGCGGACCCGGCGGAGCGCGAGGCCGCAACCATCGGCGCCCACGTCGCNGCCTGACCGAACCCCGGCGCTGCGCCCGGGCGGCGGCGCTGGGCGGCGCCGGCGTTGCGCGTGCAACGCCAGGTCACACCAACCCTCGGGCAATCCCTGCCCCCGGCCGGCCACGAAGCCACGAACCCCACCACCGCCAGCCGGATCACCAGCCAGGTGGGCGGGGGCGATCCGCTGGCCCAGCCGGTGCGGCGGCTGATGGAACGGCGGCTCGCCGCAAACTTCGCGCCGGTCCGCATCCACACNCAACGCGGGCCAACCAGCTGGCGAAGGACCTGGGCGCACACGTTCACCGTCGGCGCCGACATCTTCTTCGCGCCGGGCGAATACCAGCCCGACAGNCCCGCGGGCCAGGAGTTACTGGCGCACGAGCTGGTCCACACGATCCAACAGGGCGCGGTGATCCAGGGCGTGCCCGGCGCCGCGGCGGCTACGCTCCAGTCCGCCGGCGTCCCCACGGCAATCGGGGCCGCCGCGGTCACCGCACGCAGCACGGAAACGACCGTGCAGCGCAGCGCGGACGCGCCGTGACAGTGCGCCAGCGCGGGCGGCCAGGTACAGCGCAGCGTGGTGAGCAAGGCGCTCGACTGGTTCGCCGACAAGGCCAACCTCATCCCCGGCTTCCGTATGTTCACGATCATCATNCGAGCCAACCCGATCAACATGAGCCGGGTGGAACCCAGCGCGGCCAACATCCTGCGCGCTGGTCGAGTTCATCCCGGGCGGCGAGCCATCGTGCAGGCGCTCGACAAGTACGGCGTCTTCGACAAGGCCGGCGCGGCGGTGGAACGAGAGATCAACGCGTTGGGCATNCTCGGNGCGATGATCCGCAACGCGCTCATGGAGTTCGTCAACGGTCTGGGTCTGAGCGATGTGTTCCACCTGGGCGACGTGTGGGAGCGGGCTAAACGGATCTTCACCGACCCGATCGGCCGTATCATCCGGCTGGCGGTCAACCTCGGTCTCACCATCCTGCGCCTGGTGCGCGACGCCATCCTGGCGCCGCTGGCGAAGCTGGCCGAAGGCACGCGCGTNTACGACCTGCTGAAGGCGGTGCTGGGCAAGGATCCCATCACCGGCGCGGCGGCGCCGNNCGCCGCGGAGACGCTGATCGGCGGCTTCATGAAGCTGATCGGCCAGGAAGAGATCTGGAACAACCTGCAGAAGTCCAAGGCGGTGCCGCGCGTGNNGGCCTGGTTCCAGGGCGCGTTGCAGGGCTTGCTGGGCTTCGTGCGGCAGATTCCACAGCTGTTCATCAGCGCGCTGCAGACGCTGGAGTGGACCGACATCGTCCTGCTGNNCCGCGCGTTCCTGAAGGTGGCGAGCGTGTTCGGCGGCTTCATCGGCCAGTTCCTGAGTTGGGCCGGCAACGCGATGTGGAACCTGCTGCAGATCATCCTGGAAGTGGTCGCGCCCGGTGCGATCCCCTACCTGAAGAAGGTCGGCGCGGCGTTCAGGAAGATCATCCAGAACCCGCTGCCCTTCGTGGGCAACCTGGTCAAGGCAGCCCGGCTGGGCTTCGAGATGTTCCGCGACCGCTTCCTGACCCATCTCAAGGCCGGCCTGCTGAACTGGCTGACCGGGTCGCTGCCCGGTGTCTATATTCCGCAAGCATTCACCCTGCTCGAGTTCGGCAAGTTCGCGCTGAGCGTGTTCGGCATCAGTTGGGCGCAGATCCGGGCGAAGATCGTCAAGGCGATCGGCAGCGGCGGCGAAGCGATCATGCGCACGCTCGAAACGACCTTCGACGTAGTCGTTGCGCTGGTCAAGGGCGGGCCGGCCGCGGCCTGGGACGTGATCAAGGACAAGCTGACGAATCTCAAAGACCAGATCGTCGACGGGATCGTCAGCTTCGTCACCGAGACCATCATCACCAAGGCGGTACCGAAGCTGATTGCGATGTTCATCCCCGGCGCGGGCTTCATCAGCGCGTTGATCTCGATCTACGACACGATCATGGTCTTCGTGCAGAAGATCCGCCAGATCATCCAGGTAGTGACGGCCTTCCTCGACGGCTTGATGGCGATTGCGGCCGGCAACATCCAGCCGGCGGCCAAGAAGGTGGAGAGCGTCCTGGCGAACCTGCTGTCGCTGGCGATCAGCTTCCTCGCCGGCTTCCTGGGCCTGGGTAAGGTCGCGGACAAGATCATGGGGGTGATCAACAAAGTCCGCGCAACGGTGGACAAGGCGCTGGATACGGCAATCAACTTCCTCATCGGGAAGGCGAAGGCGCTGTTTGCGGGTTTGTTCAAAGGCAAGCCGGATGAGCGAACCCCAGCACAGAAGCAGGCCGATCTGGACAAAGCCACGGACGAAGCCGATACTCTGCTGAACGCGGCCGAGCCAGACCTGTCTGTCATCGAGAAGCGGCTGCCTGCCATCAAGAACCGGTACAAGCTCACGCAATTGGAGATTGTGGTGGATGCCTCCGGGGCCGAGGAGCAGACCGTTCATCTTCACGGTGCGGTCAACCCTGATAAGAACAAACCCAGGCATAAGGTCAAGAAAGGCGGGCCGAACGAGATTGTCAGTGCGGCCGACTTGACGTTTGAGCGGCCTGGCTTCCGCAAATCGGTGAANGAAAGAGCCAGACGGGTGCATATCGCGCACGGGACAAAAGGGCATTTTCACGGGCGCAGCTGCGCGCTGCGGGGCACGAAGTGGGCGCGGCGCCACGTCGTATCGTGGGGCGACCTCGCTGCACACTATCGGAGCGCCTTTGCGGGCAAGACAGTACAGCAGGGCTACGACATTCTGACACGCGAAGGCACCCCAGCCACGCAGGTGGAGCGCCGAGCGGTCGTTCGCGCCATCAAGGCCAGGAAGCGNCGCGCGTTCAATGATGAGCGGAACCTGTTCATCGGTATCGGTTCAGAGAACTCGAGCCTGCAAGATATCCTCGACATCAAACATCCCGAAGTGTTGGATGCGAAGGGCCGCGGTACAGGCCAAAATCGACCAGAAAGTCATGGCATTCATTTCCACGCATGCCATTGGGGGCACGACGTTCTCGGTGACAACGGGCCGTGAGACAGTCGTTGATTGGGAGGTCACCTATGACGAGGAGTGAGTCGTCAAAAGAGTCAGGGATGTGGACAGACAAAGCAGTGGATGAAACGAGCTGGCGAACGGCGCTAGAGGCAATCTGTGCAGACCTGGGATGGAAGTTTCACATACAGCCCGGCCCGACCGCACGCTCATCGTCTGTCCGACGCTCGCAGACAAACAAGTGAGCGGCGTCTTTTTATCATCTCAAGCGCAGCACGACGGCTGGTCATGGTCGTCGCGTATCGTCGAAAGGTGTCACGGGAGCACTGGCCCGCCCTGTACGAGGGCTTTCACGCGTCAATGCGGGTCTGCTCGGCGCGTGCATGGAGATGGAGCATACGCGCGGCGAAGTGCGCTACCGCGACGGCCTATTACTGGTATGGCCCAAGGCGGACACGAATCTGCTGCACACACTCGTCGCTACGACCCTGCGCGATGCGATGGGCTACGCTCCAGTTGTCGAAGCGATTGCGGCGGGGCGTCCGGCGGCGGAAGCGCTGTCAAGCTTGCTGAACGACTGATGCCGTTGGAGAATGGGCGTACAATGATCCTGCTCGCCGGCTTTTACCAGGACAAGGACNNGCGCCGCCAGGCGGAATTCCTGGAGTGCATCCGGCGCAACGCGGCCAACGAACGCATCGCGGCGCTTCACCTGTTTGTGGAGTACGCTGTCGACCAGCCGGCACTCGCCAGGAGNTATCCCGTGCTGTCCGGCGAGAAGATACACCTGGTGCCGCATGGACGTCGCGTTCGCTACGCCGACCTGTTCGCCTACGCGAACGACCACTTCGGCGGCCGGCGGGTGATTATCGCCAACGCCGACATCTACTTCGATGAGACCCTGGCTCGGCTCGATGGCCTGGACCTGACGGGCAAGCTGTTGTGCCTGTCCCGCTGGGACGTGCTCCCCGACGGTGGTGCAACCTTCTTCGACCACGGCGGCAGCCAGGACGCCTGGATCTTCGGCGCGCCTATCCCCCGCTTTCGCAGCGACTTCCACCTCGGCCTGCTCGGCTGCGACAATCGGCTGGCCTGGGAGGCGGCGAACGCAGGGCTGGAACTCCACAACCCGGGGCGTCACATCCGAGCCTTGCATCTGCACCTCAGCGGGGTGCGCCGCTACACGCAGCAGGAGCGGCTGACCGGCCCAACGCGGGGTGCCNNGCCCGATGAGGGCCTGCTGCTGGACGTACCCACGCGGCCNAGCGTCTGTCCGAACGGCCGCAGCGGCCGTATCGCCGGAGGCACGTCGACGCGGAGCATCGTTGCCCTCACCTCTCTGTCGCCTTCCGAGCAGAGCCTCGGCCGCACACGGCAAGCCGTCGCGTCGTGGCGCCGCGCNGGCCTCGAGGTCGTCGCATTCAACCACCCGTCGGAAATCCCGCGGTTGACGCAGTTGTACGACGTCGCGTTCGTGCCCGTCGTTGAGACGGCTGACGCCGTCTTCGGCCGCCACTACATCCCGATCGTCGCCATGCTCGATTGGGCCGCGACGCACAACGTCCCAGCGCTCCTGATCAATGCCGATATCGAGCGCGCCGCAGATTGGGGCTCAAACGGCTACGCTGGCTCGCCGACGATGGGCTGTGCTACATCGTGCGTCACAACTACAACCAGGATGCACGCCATGCCACCCGCGAACCTCACGGCATCGACGCCTTTCTATTCCACGGCCGGCACGTGCACGGGCTGCCCCCTCGTTTCTGAGCATGGGGCAACCTTTCTGGGACTACTGGCTGCCGCACAGCTTTGTCACGCGGCCTCCCCATCTACAGCGTCGATTTCCCCTGGCGTTTCACCAGAGCCACCCCAACCGCTGGTCATGGGAGAGTTGGCGCCGCTGTAGCCTGGAGTTCATCCGGATCACCGGCGAAACCATCCATGACACGTCGTACCCGTCGTGCCACGCGATGTCGACACGGGTTCGACAGCACTTCGATCGGCACAGGACGCCCATGACTCAACATACCACGCAAATCCGACAGTGGGTGCAGCAGACGTTCAGCCACCCCAAGCCTAAGGTCTTCATTGAGTTGGGCGCACTGCGGCGAGGATACGGCCTGGCTGGCCCAACTCCCAAACGTCACCCTCCACGCGTTNCGGCCCGACCCGCGTAACCGCTTCGCGGCCCCGACCAACGTCGAGATTCACCGGCAGGCGGTCGGCGCGTATACGGGGCCGGGGCAATTGACCCTCAGCGAGGTCGGTTGGGGGCAGGAGTGGACCTATTCCTCGTCGCTGCTGAAGCCCAAAAATCACGTCTACCGCTACCCGGTCACCTTTGGCCGCACGGTGAAGGTCGATGTCACCACCCTGGATGCTTTCACCGAGTCGGCCGGGATCGACCGCGTCGACTTCATCTGGGCCGACATCCAGGGTGCGGAAGGGGACATGATCCGGGGTGGNGCAAAGACCCTCGCGCGTACACGCTACCTCTACACCGAGTATTCGGACGANCGGTTCTATGAAGGACAGGCGACGCTGCGGCAGATCATGGATCTGCTGCCGGCATACAAAGTGATCGAGCTGTGGCCAGAGGACGTGCTCCTGGTGAATACCGCACTCGACAACACGGGGTGATGCTAGTGAGAACGATTGTCGTGGGCGTCCACGTCCATGCCGAACCGGAGCGATTGCGCGCGACGCTGGCCGCGCTGGGTGATCACACCGGGCCGCGGGTCGAAATCATCCTGCTGCCCGATGGGCCGGACGCGGCCACTACGACCGCCTTACGCGGGACCGGTTTCCGCCAGCGCTCGACGGCCGAGCCGCGNGGCGCGGCCGCGTGCTTCAACCGGCTGATCGCAGCGACCGACGCTGACGTATACGTCCTCCTGGAGAGCGGCGCGCTCCCCGGGCCGGGTTGGCTGGAACCGCTGCTGGCCGCCCTGGCCGACCCCGCCAACGGGCTGGCCGGACCCTCCACCAACCGCTCGTGGAACGAGCANGCGCCTGTTCCCCGGCGCGGCGGGACGCCGGACCACGTGGCGGCCACGGCTCACCTGGCCGCCCAGCGNTTACACCGGGCAGCGGCGCACCTCGAGCCGCTCTACAGCCTGGCCGACTTCTGCTATGCCGTGCGCCGCGATGTGGTCGAGAGGATCGGCGCGGCCGACGAGCGTTACGGGCTGGGGCCGTGCTGGGAGATGGACTACAACCTCCGCNNGGCGCGGGCCGGGTTCAAGGGCGTGTGGGCGCTCGATTCTTATGTCTACCGCTCCCCCTTCACGCCGCGGCGACAGCGCGAAGAGCCGCGCGTNTTCGAGGCCAGCAAGCGGCTGTACCAGGACAAGTTCTGCGGGTTGCGNGCTGCGGGGGAGAAAGACCTGTATGAGCCGCACTGTCGCGGGGACGCCTGCGCACATTTCGCGCCGCCGCGCTGATCGCGCTGGCTCGAGCCGCCACGCCCACCTGTCAACGAGCCGNNGAACCGGCGGTCGAGCCGGTGATCGAGCCGCTGGCGGTGGAACCGGCGGCGGACGTGCCCGCGTGTGTCGAACGAAGCGCCCGCGGCTACCGCCGACGAACGCGCGCGTGACGGACTATCACCCCTGGTCTCCTGCATTATACCCACGCGGNNGCGGCCCGAGTTCGTCCGCCAGGCCATCGGCTATTTTCTGCGCCAGGACTANCCCCGAACGCAGCTGGTCATCGTGTACGAGTCGGACGCGGACCTGCCCCGGCCGCTGCCGGCCGATCCGCGGATCGTCACGCTGGCGGCCGCGCCGCGTTCGTCCATCGGCGCCAAGCGCAACGCCGGCATCCGTCAGGCGCGGGATNNGATCATCAGCCAGTGGGACGACGACGACTGGTATGCTGACACGCGGCTCAGCCACCAGGTCGCGCCGATCCTGGCCGGCCAGGCCGACATCACCGGGCTNGGAGGCGGGGTTTTCTTCGACCTGGACGGGTGGGCCTTCTGGCGCTGCACGCCCGCGCTGCACCGGCGACTGTTCGTGGGCGACGTGCACGGCGGCACGCTGGTCTTTCGCCGGCAGGTGTGGGAGCGGCTGGGCCGTTACCCGGACGGCTCGTTGGGCGAGGACGCGTTGTTCCTNGCGCGCGCCCAGCGCATGGGCGCACGGCTGGCCAGGCTGCCCAACGACGGCCAGTTCGTCTACCTGCGCCACGGGACGAACGCCTGGTCCTTCCCTCTGGGCCGCTACCTCGACCCGCGGGCNTGGCAACGCACCGCCGAGCCGCCGTTCCCCGCGGCGGACGCGCGTTTTACGCAGCCATGCACGCACCCGGCACGGAACACAACGCCCAAGGGCTGCCGCGTATCGTGCATCATGCCGACGTTCAACCGGCGCCATTACGTGCCGCAGGCGATCGCCTACTTCCTGCGCCAGGACTACCCGAACCGGGAGCTGCTGATCCTGGACGATGGGGAGGAAGCGGTGGCCGACCTGGCGCCGGCGGACNNCCGCATCCGCTACGTCAGGCTGTCGACCCGGCTGCTGCTGGGGACGAAGCGTAACCGGGCGTGCGAGCTGGCGCANGGGCGGCTCATCGCGCACTGGGACGACGACGACTGNGGCGCGCCGCACCGCCTCTCCCGGCAGGTGCGCACGCTGCTGGATGCGGGGCCGACCTGTGCGGCGNNCGCGCGACAGATCTACTACGACCCGGTGCACGACAAGGCCTGGCTTTACCAGTACGCCGGGGCNAGCCAGCGCTACGTCGCGGGCAACACGCTCTGCTACCGCCGGGCGTTCTGGCAGGCCAACCCCTTCCCCGAAATCCAGGTGGGTGAAGACACACGCTTCATCTGGGCNCCCGAGCGTAAGCTCGCCGCGACGCCCGACTGGGACTACTACATCGGCCTGCTGCACGCCAACAACACCAGCCCCAAAGGGTTGAACCCGCCCCACTGGACGCGGCACCCGGTGGAGGAGGTGCACCGGCTGATGGGGAGGATCTCGCGTTTTACCGGGCGCAACGAGCGATCGAGACCGCTGTGACTTGACCCCGTCGACCAGTTTGCGGTACACCGTCGCCGGGCTGGCCTTCGTTTATACCTGGCCCCGGATCAAACACGCAAAACTCTCGCCCCCAAACTGCAATGCGCTGGTTCTACGGTCGCGGTTTGACAAGGATCACAATAAGACTATAATTGAGACCCGAAATAGGACTATCACGGCGATATCGCTTCATTTTTGCACCGGTCACCAGGAANCATCTGGCAGCAATTGATCGCCAATATCACGGACTGATCCGTGATGCGTTGGAAACTCATCTCCGTTTTGAGCCGTTGGTGGCCACAAGCAACCGGCAACCGCTGAAGCGGCCGGTCCTGGGTTCCGAGTGGAAGGTCCGGTTTGGACCAGGCAATCGATTCCGGGTCTTTTACCGCGTGGATGAGCGGGAAGGCAGCGTGACCATCCTGGCAATCGGTGAAAAGCGTGGCAATGTGTTGTGGATCGGTGGAGAGGAGATCGTGTCATGAGGATTGCTTCTGTGGCTGACGTGAAAGCGCAGTTCAGTGCGTATCTGAAAGAATGCCAGCGTGGNCCCGTTGTGGTGACGCGCAACGGCCAGCCGGTCGCGGCGTTGGTTCCAATCCTGGATGAGGACGANGCCGAGGACCTGGTACTGGCTTACTCACCGCGCTTCCGCGCCATCCTGGGCAAGGCCAGCCGCCAGGTTGCGGCGGGCGAAGGAATGTCTGAGGATGCGTTCTGGGACGACGAAACGGCCCCATGAGGACACTCAATGGACCTCACCCAACACGAGATCGTTGCACCATCACCCCTGCTCGACGCGCAGGGGCGGCTGACCCAGGTTGGCTGGGCGCGGGCGCCGCTGCTGGCCTGCAACCTCGAGCAGGTCGCATTCTACCCGCGAGTCTTGCGTTCTCTGCAGCGCCTGCGCGTCAAACGCTGGGATTATTACGGCGTCACCCTGCCCGACCGCTTCTTTTCCGCAACCGTGGCCGACCTGGGCTACGCCGGCCAGGTCTTCGTCTACACTATCGATTTCACCACGGGTCACTACCACGAGGAGACGCTGACCATCCAACCGGGTGGCGGCATCGTCCTGCCGGCCGACAGCACAGCCGGCGCCAGCCGCTACGACAACGGCCGGGTCCGCCTGGCGTTTGACGTCACGCCTGAAGGGCGTACGATCGCCGTCAGGTGGCCCAATTTCGGNGGTCAATCACTGTCGGCCGAGATCGATTTCCACACGGCGCCCGAACATGAATCGACCGTCGTGGTGATCCCCATCCGGGGCCATCGTTTTTATTACAACCGCAAGATGAACTGCCTGCCGGCCAGCGGTTGGTTGCAGATTGGCGATCAGCGGACCGCAATCGAACCTACGACCTGCCTGGGCAACCTCGATTGGGGCCGCGGGGTCTGGAAATACCGCTCGTTCTGGGTGTGGGCCAGCGCNTCAGGCTTCTTGCCGACTGGCGGCACGGTTGGGCTGAACCTGGGCTTCGGCTTTGGTGACACCACGGCCGCCACCGAAAATACGTTGATCCTGAATGGCCGCGTGCACAAACTGGGCCAGGTCGATTTCACCTACGATCGCCGTGACTTCCGGCGGCCCTGGCGCATGGTAGCGCCCGACGGCCGACTCGACCTGGAGTTCACCCCCTTCGTCGAGCGGGTCGCACGCACCAACCTGCTCGTCATCGCCAGCCAGGTCCACCAGCTGTTTGGCCGCTACCACGGCGCCGCCGTGACCGACGACGGCGAGGAGATCCACATTAGCGGGCTGGTCGGCTTCGCCGAGGAACACCACGCCCGTTGGTGAACTATGATCCTTCACGCAGCAGGCAGTGATCGATGCCTCGGCCAGGGCTATGGTTTGCCCCTGCATCGCCCTCGGCGCCGCGTAGTGCCATAACACTCGCTCTCCCCGCATTCGCTGGCTCAACCCGTGACGTTCACCCCAATCAAACGCCCCACCCCAAACGTGATCGCCGCGGCCGCCAGGCCGAANNGCACCTGGCGCATGCCCGAGTGCCACGCGCTGCGCCCGGTCAGCAGCGTGATCGCGGCGCCGATGACGAACAGCGCGACGGCGCTGACCGCGGCGCTGACGACGATACCAGCCGTGCCGGCCCAGAAGATGTAGGGAAACACCGGAATGATCGCGCCCAGTGCAAAGAGCACGAAGGACATGACCGCCGCTTCCCAGGCAGAGCCGCCCTCGGCCGGGTCGATGCCCAACTCCTCACGCGCCAGCGTATCGAGGGCCGTGGTCTCGTCGGCCAGCAGGCGCTCGGCCATCTGCAAGGCGGTGTCCGCCGCAGCCCCTTTCGCCTGATAGATCAGCGCCAGTTCGGCCTTCTCCTCCTCCGGCATCTGCTCGGNCTCCCNCCGCTCGATGTCGATTTGGTGCTGGTAGAGCGCGTGGCTCTCCACCGACAGCCACTCACCCAACGACATCGACAACGCACCGGCCAGCAGCCCCGCAAAGCCGGTCAGCAGAATCTCACGGCTGCCGACGCCCGCGCCGGCCACCCCCATCACCAGGCAGAACACCGAGACCAGGCCATCGTTGGCGCCCAATACGCCGGCGCGCGCGTNTCCGCCGGCCGCGCGGTGCCGCCCCTCGAAACGGGCGATGGCGCTGCCCTCCAGCCCGCCCGTCGATTTGGACAGCTGACGAAAGATGCGNNCGTGCGAGCGCTCGTGCTGCGGCAAACCCGCGGCTTCCGCCTCCGGCTGACCGTCGTACTCCGCCCCCGCCTGCTGTTCGATGCCGGCGATCGTCGGCATGACGAACCCCGCGCCGAAGCGCGCCGCCAGAAACGACAGGACCCGCGTGCGCCAGTCGGGTCGGAACGTGGGCACGGGGGCGCCGGCNNCGCGCAGTCGCTCTTCCCAGAACTGCGCATGCTGACCCTCCGTCTCGGCCAGCTTGCGGTAAAGGGTCGCCAGGCTGGTATTCGTCTCGCTCTCGGCCAGGCGCGTGTACAGCAGCGCGGCGTTGCGCTCGGCCGCGAGGTTGCGCTGATAACGGCTGATGTCCGACGCCTGAACTGCGTTGGGCGCCGGCGTTTCGTTGGTCTGTGATCGAGGTTGTGCTGGCATCATGCCTCCTCCGGTGGGCAGCCTCGCCCCACGCGCTCCGCTACAAGAATCTTGCCTCAACCGCATTATATCACCACGACGTAGTCTTGCACAGGCCCGCCTCGCTGCCACGGCGAATTGCGTAGTGACCTTCGGTGAACGCTTCAACCACATCCATCTCAATATCCTGAAACCGGGCGGTTATCTCACTGGGCTTCATCGCCTCGGCGTCACCCGGCAGTCCGTCCGGCGCGGCCTACAGCTACCAGGACTTCGACGTCGCTTCCGGCCAAACCTACTGGTACATGCTGGAGGACATCAGCCTGAGCGGCGTGGCGACCATGCACGGGCCAATCAGCGTCGTCTACCAGCAGACGCCGACGGTCGTGACCCTGAGCGGGATGGATCATGCCAGCGGCCCAGGTGGAATAACCGACCTGTGGTTGTTGGCTGGCCGGCTGGTCACGGGGGCGTTCGCGTTCTACCGGCGGCGCGGTTCAGCGATTTAGAGCCTGGCCGAATAACCTGGAAAACGCACCACAGTGTTGCCCCGTGACGGTTTTTCGGATAGGCTCTTAGTCGGCCAGGCAGTGCTCAACGGCGCGCCCACCTGTGAGCGACTACATGGTGCGCCGTACCATTGAGGCCACCGTCATTAGCGCCCCCTGCCTTGTCTCGTACACACAAAAGGGTATAATAACTTCTGCAGGACACCGCGTGCCCCAACCCTACCAGGAGACTGACACAATGAATCGTCGCGATATCAAGCTGTTGCAAACCATCCAGGGTTACCCCGCCCTGTCCATCCTCTTGCCGACCCACCGTACATCGCCCGACAACCGGCAGGACCCGATCCGGGTCAAGAACCTGACCACCGAGGCGTCCGAGCGCTTGCTGGCGGAGTTTGCCCGGCGCGAGGTGCAGCCACTGTTGGACAACCTGGAGGCGGTGGTGCGTGATATCGACTACCGGTATGCGCTGGACGGTCTGGCCATCTATGCCAACCAGGACTTTGCCCGCAAGTTCTACCTGCCCTTCCCCATCAAGGAGCGGGTGATCATCGACAGCACCTTCATCACCCGCGACCTGGTCATGGCGATGAACCGTTCGCCACGCTACTGGGTGCTGGCGCTGGGCGGAAAGCCGACCCGCCTGTTCGAGGGCACGCGATACNNGCTGGTCGAGATCACCGATTATGGCTTTCCCATGGTACATACGGGACCGGGAGGCGAGGCCGCGCTACCCGGTGGCTTTGGCGTGCGAAAGTCGGCCTACCGTGACGAGCACAGCCGCCAATTTTTCCGCCAGGTGGATGCGGCGTTCGTAGCGGTTGCCCAGGACGATCCCCTGCCGCTCCTTCTGACCGGCGTGGACCGTAACCTCTCCTTCTTCAACGAAGTAACCAGCCAGGGTGCGTTGATTGCCGGCGCGCAGGGCAATTACGACACAACTTCGGCGCACGACCTGGGCAAGCTGCTGTGGCCACTAGTGCTGGATCGAATGGAGGCACGTCGCCAGGAACTGCTGCACGAGCTGGATACGGCCGTCGGCGCCCAGCGCTCGGCCTCCACCCTGGGCGAAGCCTGGCTGCACGCAGATNNGGGTCGTGTCGCCACACTGTTGGTCGAGGAAAATTACCACCAGCCGGCCCGCGTCAGCGAGAATGGCATGACGCTGACCCTGGTGGAGCAGGTGGACAGTCCCGATGTGATGGAAGATGCCGTGGACGACCTGGTGGAGTTGGTGCTNGAAGGCGGGGGCCAGACCTTCTTCTTCGATGACGATGCACTGGCCGCCCACGGTCGGGTCGCCGCGGTGTTGCGCTACTGAGCTTGCGGCGGGTTTGGGAAATCGCCGTTAGCCGATAGAAAGTAAAGATGCCAACTTTTCGAGAAGTTGGCATCTTTACCCGTTACTGTTCACTCGGACGCTGCACGGCATGTAGGCGTGCCATGCGCCCCGTTTAGGAGCCTATCCGAATAACCCGGAAAACGCGCCACAGTGTTGCCCCGTGACGGTTATTCGGATAGGCTCTAGGTCGATTCCCAATTCATCTTCGGCGGATCCGCGGCGACGCCGGCGCTGTAGAGGTGGCAGGCCACCCAATGGTCGGCGTGCTTTTGCTCGAAAGGCGGGTCGATCTCTTTGCAGATGTCCATCACGCGCGNGCAGCGCGGGTGGAAGCGACAGCCGCTGGGCGGGTTGAGCGGTGAGGGCACGTCGCCGGTCAGAACGATGCGTTCCTTCTTGAACTTAGGGTCGGGCATCGGGATAGCCGACAGCAGCGCCTGGGTGTAGGGGTGCATGGGGTTGCGGAAGAGGGCCTCGCGACTGGCCACCTCCACCATCTTGCCCAGGTACATGACCCCCACCCGATCGCTGATGTGCTCCACCACACTCAGATTATGGGCGATGAACAGGTAGGTCAGGCCGAGTTGGCCTTGCAGGGAGCGCAGCAGGTTCAACACTGCCGACTGCACCGACACGTCCAACGCCGACACCGGTTCGTCGCACACGATGAAGCGCGGGCGCAGCGCGANGGCGCGGGCAATGCCGATCCGCTGGCGCTGCCCACCGGAGAACTCGTGCGGATAGCGGCGGGCGTGATAGGGGTTCATACCCACGGTCTGCAGCAGTTCTGCGACCGCCGCGTTGCGCTCCTTGGCGGTACCGATGCCGTGGATCATCATCCCCTCGGAGATGGCCTCGCCCACCGGCATACGGGNGTCCAGCGACGAGTACGGGTCCTGAAACACGATCTGCATGTTGCGTCGCATGCTTTTGAGCCGCCGACCCATGGCGAACACATCCTGGCCGTCGAAAAAGACGGAACCGCCGGTGGGGGAATNCAGGCGCAGGATCGTGCGCCCAACCGTCGTCTTGCCACAGCCCGACTCACCTACCAGCCCGAACGTCTCACCCTCACGAATGGTAAAACTGACACCGTCCACCGCCTTGACCCAGGCCGACACCCGCTGTAAGAGGCCGGAGCGCACCGGGAAGTACTTCTTCAGGTCCTCGACTACCATCATGTCTTTGCCGGTGGCGCCGTGATTATTGTTGGCCATGAGACTCTCCTGCTTCGGCTGGGGCGGCATGCACAAAGACTTCTTCGCCCGTGAAGTGCCNNAGTCGGTCTTCTGGTAGCCCGCCCACTGTGCACTGGTCGTCGGGTCGTAGATAAAACAGCGTACCTTGTGGCCCGGTTCAGCCTCGATCAATGCCGGATCCTGGCGNNTACAGATATCCTTCGCGTAGGGGCAGCGCGGCGAGAATTTACAGCCCGGCGGCAGGTTGATCAAGTCAGGTACGGTGCCGGGGATCACCGCCAGCGAGTCGCGTACATCGCCCAGCACCGGGATGGCGGCCATCAGGCCCTCGGTATAGGGGTGCAGCGGGTTCTCGAACAGCGTATTGACGTCAGTGTACTCCACGATCAAGCCGGCGTACATCACCGCCACGTGATCGCACATCTCGGCGATCACCCCCAGGTCGTGGGTGATCAGCAGGATGGTGGTACCCAGCTCATGCTGCATGCGGCGCATCAGGTCCAGAATCTGCGCCTGGATGGTCACGTCCAGGGCGGTGGTCGGCTCGTCCGCGATCAACAGGTCGGGCAGACAGGAGAGGGCCATCGCGATCATCACGCGCTGCGCCTGCCCGCCGGAGATCTCGTGCGGGAAAGACTTGGCGCGGCGGCCGGCGTCCGGGATACCCACTTTGCTCAGCATCTCCACGGCCCGATTCCAGGCCTCATCCTTGGGCAGGCTCTGGTGTTGGATCAACACTTCTGCCACTTGATCGCCGGCGCGGAAGATCGGGTTGAGGCAACTGGTCGGCTGTTGGAAGATCATGGAGAGGGCGCCGCCGCGCAGTTTGACCATCTCATCTTCGGGCAGAGTGACCAGGTTCTTGCCACGCAGCCAAACCTCACCTTCGACGATCTTGCCCGATCCGGCCAGCAGGCGCATGATGGAGAGTGAAGTCACGCTCTTGCCGCAGCCCGACTCGCCCACCAGGCCCATGACATGGCCTTCAGGGATGGCAAAGTCCACACCGTTGACCGCTTGTACCACGCCGTCCTCGGTGAAGAAGTACGTTTTCAGCCCCTTGACGTCCAAGAGGATCTTCGGCTCGGAGCCGTTGGTTGTCGTTTCGCTCATAGTCTCCCTNNACCGTTTCAGGCGTGGATCGAGGGCGTCGCGCAGCCCGTCGCCGATGAAGTTGAAGCCGATGGAGACGATCACCAGGAAGACACCGGGCACCAGCGGCAGCCAGGGGTGCTGGAACATGTAGCTCTGTGAAGTGGCGAGCATGTTGCCCCAGGTCGGCGTCGGGTCCTGCACGCCCAGGCCCAGGAAGCTGAGGGCCGACTCGGTGACGATGACGCCACCCAGCGCCAGGCTGGCGTTGACCAGAATCGGCGCGATGCCGTTAGGGATCACGTGGCGGAAGATGGTCCGGGCATCGGAGGCGCNCGCCGCGCGCAACGCCTCGACGAAGTCCTGTTTGCTCAGGGAAAGCGCCATGCCGCGCATCAAGCGGGCCGCGCCCAGCCAGCCGAAGATCACCAGGATAAACACCAGCACGACGACCTTCTGCGCCTCGCGTTCGGGGCCAGCAGCATCGCGCTGAGAAAGCGGTTGACGAAGGCCGGCAGCGGGAGCACCACGTCACGCTGTAACATNAATCGCCGATATAATCAGCAAGATGGGTAAGGTGGGTATGGTCAGCATGAATTCGATGATACGCGAGATCACCGTGTCGGTGATTCCGCCGTAATAGCCGGCGATTGCGCCCACAAGCGCACCGAAGGTTTCAGAAATCACCACCACCAGGATGGCAATGCTCATCGACACACGCGNCGCATAGAGCACGCGGGTGAACAGGTCGCGTCCCAGATNGGTCGACCCCAGGTAGTGCACACGTCCCTGGCTATCGACAGTGCCGGGCGGCGCCGGTCGTATATTGGAGGAGAGGTCGATGGCATCGCGCTCGAACGGAGTGATCACAGGCGCCAGTAGGGACGCGACAAAGATGAGAAGGATCAGGACCAGGAGACCACGGCCAGTCTGTGCCGGCGAAAACGGCGCCAGATCACCTGCAACTGACTCTCCTGTTTTTCCTCCACTGCGCCCTGTAAGGCCACAGGTTGAGCTACTGTTGTCATAAGTCATGCTCCAGAAAGGTCAGTTTCACGTTTTACGTGTATTTGATGCGCGGATCGACCACGGTATACAGAATGTCACCCAGCAGTGTCGCAATCACCGTTAGCACCGCCGTGATGAAGATGAAGGCCAGGGCAATGTTCCAGTCGCTACGGTTGAGGGCCTCGTAGTAGAGGCGTCCCATGCCTGGCCAGGCAAAAACCGTTTCTGTAATGATGGCGCCGGCAAAGAACCCGGGGATCGTCAACACGGCAACCGTCACGAAGGGAATGAGCGCATTACGCAGGGCGTGTTTGACGATCACCGTCTTCTCCACCAGGCCCTTGGCGCGGGCTGTGCGCACGTAGTCCTGGCGCATCACCTCCAGCATCGAGGTGCGCACGAAACGACTCCACGTCGCCATGTAGAAGAAGGTCAATACGCCCACCGGCATGATCAGGTGCAGGAAACGATCCGCTGGCGTGCCTGGTGCAACCATCGGCAGCCAGCTCGCCACCATGTAGGGGCGCACCGCTTCACGCGTGCCGGGCGGCAGCTTGGGCAGCCAGGGGAACTGATCTTGCAGCATATTGGGAAAGACCGTGAATAACAGGATCAGCAGCAGCCCAAAGAAGAAGGTAGGCATGGCTGAACCGATGAATGCAATGGTGGTGAATGTGTAGTCGAACTTAGAGTACTGCTTGATGGCGCTGTAAATGCCGATGGGGATGCCAATCGCGAATGAGAGCAGTGTCGAGATGATCATCAGTTCCAGCGTCGCCGGCAAACGCGACATCATCTCGTCCCACACCGGCCGGCCGGCGCGGATCACGGTCGATTGGCCAAAATCGCCGCGCAGGATGCCTTTGCTGGCCCTGATTGCCGGGTGGAGGCGCGGGATGTCGGACAGGTAGACGTACTCATCGCAGCCAGCAGGGATGACCACGGTTTTGCCGTCCTGTACAACCACCTGCTGATCACGCGGCAGGTAGCAGCCGACAGCCAGATTGGACAGGATTTCGCGGCNCCCGATCGTGATCGGCCCGTCCGGCAGCCCGGTCAACCAACGCGAGAAGCGGAAGGGAAAGTAGAAGTCCATCTCGTACTGGGCNNGCAGTCGGGCCAGGTCTTGGCGGGTGATGCGTCGCTGCTGCTGTTGGATGCCCGCCAATGGTCCACCAGGCGTAACGGTGAACAGAAAATAGGTAAACAGTGCGGCCAGAAATACGACGAAAATCATCTGGATGATGCGGCGGATCAGGTAATTCGTCATCAGCCCCCCTCGACTGGTATGGATCAGTGGGAACATCGCCATCTGCGCGGCCATCCTGGGCAGGTGAGCCGTCTGATTCTTGCGGCGGCAGGCGCCAGCGAAGAGTCTCGGCGTCACACGCTGCGGAACTCCTTATTACGCATGACGGCAGAAGGACAGGCTACAACAATGGGCGGGGTCCAGCCGCTGGGCGTGGTCCGCCCATTGTTGTCATCACCAAACGGACTCGGGTGCGGAAACTATGTGCGGCGCAGGCCCGGCCCACGCCGCACATAGTTGGAGACGCTACTTCGTGAAGAGATTCATGTCGATGTGCTCCCAGGTCGAGGAAGCACCGATCGAGTACTTGACCTTGCCCGTGGCCTTGGCCGCGTCGATCACCGTCTGCACCTCGGCGCCGGCGCCCAGGGTCGAGTCGTCCAGGTAGTCGACGTCGCCGTTGAGCAGCTGGGCTACGGCCTGGTTGGTGTCGGCCAGGAAGATGTAGACCACGTTGGGCGTCTTCACCGTGCCGCCCCAGTAGTGGGNGTTGGCAGCCAGGGTGAGGGACTGACCCTTGACCCATTCCTTGACGTAGTAGGCGCCGAAGGAGAGCGGCGTCTCGGCGATCTCGGGCAGGGTTGCCCACTCAGCCGCCGGCACGTTCTTCAGGTTGCGGCCATCGGCGAGCTTCTGATGGCTGGGATACAGGCTGAAGGGGAAGAGATGGTAGGTGGGATCCTGGTAACCGGGCACGAAAGTGACGGAGGTTTCCAGGGCCTTGTCACTGAACTTGACGTCCTGGATGGCGTCGCACAGGATGAAGCTGGTGGCGCCAGACTCGCGGTCGCAGTCGAACTTGTAACCCAACTCGATGTCGCCTACCGAGCCGGCCTGGCCGTCGCTCCAGGTGTAGGGTTTCAGCTTGTAGGTCACTGCCAGCTGCTTCATCGGCACGGTGCCGGAGCCGCTGTATTCGACCACGTTGCCGTCGGCGTCGAAGACGCTGACGCCGCTGGCCAGTTCGACCGTGTCACCGGCCGTGTTGTAGACCTTGTCGCCGGCCTTGGCCTCGACGGTCTCGTTGGTGGCCAGGCCGCTCTCGATGGTCGAGAGGCCGTCCTGCAGCACCGGCTGGAAGTCGTAGCTGTACTGCGAGACGATCACACCCTTGGCCGGGCGGTCCACCAGGCGCTGCGCGGCCATGGAGGAGACCAGGGCCAGCATGCTGTCGGGTTCCTGGGTCATACCGATGATGATGGTGTCCTTGCCCGGCAGCGACCACTCGTGCAGGTTGGTGGTGGCGTACTCGGTAGCGTCAGGGATGACGCCTTCCAGCTCGGCGTTCCAGGCCTCGGCCTCGGCGCGGTTGAAGACCGGGATCGAGACCACGTCCTTGGCGAATTCCTTCTGCACGATGTCGTAGGCCGCCTTGCGGTCGTCGCGCAGCAGGGTGTTGGTCGCCTTCACCACCGCGTCGCTGGCGGTCTTGTTGCACCAGCCCATGTAGTTCTGGCCTTCCCAGTTGTTGCTGGGCAGCGGGACCTGGTTGCAGGCGTAGAGCGTGCGGCCGGCCGGTTCGGTCTGGCCGACCCAGGCGAAGGCGCCCAGTTCNNAGAAGTCACGGCGGGCCAGGCCTGTCGTATCGCCGAACCACCACGAGGCGGGCACGTAGTTGGGCAGAATCTGGATGCCGCAGGCCGCCATGTTCTTCACAAAGACGGCCGACCAGGTCTGGCGGAACTGGGCAGTGGTGGTGGTGAACTTCAGAGCGAGGGCATCGCCCTTGGCGTTCTGGCGCACGTTAGCGCCATCGGGCAGGGTCCAACCGGCCTCATCGAGCAGTGCCTGACCCTTCTCAGGATCGTACATCGGCATGTCGGTGTAGGGGCCATTGTACACCCAGTGGGACTTGGGCCAGGNGGAATCCATCAGCAGAGTATCGGGCTCTTCCACGTAGGAATAGACCGAGGCGATCAGCGCGTCACGGTCGGTGCAGTAAGCAATCGCCTGACGGACCTTGGGATCGCTCAGGATCGGGTGCGGCGTGGTGTAGTCCTCGACCGCAACTTCCTTGACGACCTCGACGGTCTTCTCGACCTCGACGGTCTGTACGACTTCGACCGTCTTTACGACCTCGACCGTCTTTTCCACAACTTGAGGCTGCGGTTGTGGGCAGGCGGCCAAGGCGAGCGCGGCGATGACCAGAACGGCCATCAGGGAAAACAGTCTGAACCCTTTCTTCATCTTTCTCCTCCGAAAGAGAATTGAACCTGCTGCGTGCCACTGAGGGTGCACTCGGCCAACGGGGCACGCACGGCGTTGGCGATTGGTGCAGGTTGGCGCCAGGCGATTGGTTCCAAATGCGGAGTGCTACCCATGCGCCACCGGAATTGGGAATCTGCGACGACCCGGGGTCGGGTAGACTCCTGGTTTCGCCAGAACATGGGTGTGGTCGTGCAGCTGGTATGGCGAGACGATGCCCGTCAAGGGGCAGTGCCGGTCTTGAGTGGAGTCGTCCAAGCTGCCAGCGGCCAAACCGCACGTGCATCTGGGCCACTTACTCTGGGCCACTTACGCTGAGCTTACGTAATTATTATAGCGAGATACAGGAATAAGACAAATCACGCACAGGTACGCAACCGACCGTTGCGTCGGCAGTCGCACAGGGGTATTCTCATGCCGTAATTCCAAATCTGGCGCGACGTCGCGACAAAGATGCCAACTTGCAGCGGAGTTGCGCGCGAGTCAGATTGCATCGCGCCTGATCCCGGTATAATCGATGCCAGACGGGTCACAACCGGCCCGGCCGACCCAATTTGCGGCCCAGGCGCAACAGCCATGCTCTGGCCGGCCGTTGGCGAAAAACGAGATGGCTGACGCGATCGTGGAAAAGCTGGACGCTGTCGTGTGCGCGGCGATGCCGGCAAAACCACGAACCGAGTGAAAGGCCAGACCCGCGCGATGACACAGAACAGTGTGCGGTTCCTAACGGGCACAATGCCTGACCTCCAGTTCGAGAGGCAGTTCAATCTCTTGAATTTGCTCTTCGAGCGTATGCCCATGGGCGTCGCCGTACTGGACCGCCAATACCGCATTCAACGCTTCAACCCGACCTGGGGCGACTTTGCGACGCGCTACGCCCCGCTGATTGGCGCGCCGTTGGCGCCGGGCGTCGGTTATTTCNNTGAACACCTTCCCGGCACGGAGAGTATCGTCCGGCCGCTGTTCGTGCGTGCCCTGGCCGGCGAAACCGTGCGCGAGAATGGGGTACGGCTCGATTCGGGCGAGGTCATCACCTACTGGGACATCGTCCTGGCTCCGCTGATCGAAAGCGGCGAAGTCGTCGGCCTCCTGAACGTGGCCGTGGACGTCACCGAACAGACGCGGCTGCGACAGAATCTGGAACAACGGGTCGCCGCACGCACCCAGGAACTGCAGGTGCTGTTGGACGTTTCAGCGGCCGCCAGCCGCTCGCTGCACCTGGCGGAGACCCTGCAAGAAACGCTGGATCGGGTCGTCTCGCTGGTGCAGGCCACCCGCGCCGGCGTCATGCTGCTGGACGAAAAGACCGGCGAGCTACGACCGCACACGCTGCGCCCCGAGCGGCCCATCGATCCGGGCGACCTGGCNCCCCTGATCGCTGCCTGCCGCTCGGCGCTCGCCGGCGGTGAGGGCCTGTACATCGCCCCGGACCCGGAGCATGCGCTGCTCGAACCGGGCGCGCTGCTGCCCATCCACACCCGCGAGGGCAAGACCGGCGTCCTGGTCATTATCGGCCCGGAGGGTGGACGTTTCACCGCGACGCAGTTGGCCCTGTTCCAATCGATCGCCGACCAGATGGGCGTCGCCATCGAAAACNNGCGGCTCTTTGCGCAAAGCGAACAGGCCGCGGCGGCCGCCGAACGTAACCGCCTGNNGCGCGATCTGCACGACGCGGTGACACAGACCCTCTTTTCCGCCAGCATGATCGCCGAGGTGCTGCCCCGGCTCTGGGAGCGCAATCCCGACGAGGGCCGCCGCCGGCTGGAGGAGCTGCGCCAGTTGNNACGCGGCGCGCTCTCAGAGATGCGCACCCTGCTTGTAGAGCTGCGCCCCGCCGCTNNGGTCGATACCGACCTGGGCGACCTGATCGGGCATCAGGTCACCGCGTTCATCGCCCGCGCCCGCGTCGCAGTGGTGTTCGCACGCCGCTGCGCACACAATCCGCCCGTCGAGGTCAAAGAGGTGTTCTACCGCGTCGTCCAGGAAGCGTTCAACAACATCGCCCGGCACGCCGAAGCGACGCAGGTGCACGTGGAACTGGACTGCCAGCCCGGTCGGGCGGCGGTGACGATCGTGGACGATGGGGTCGGGTTCGACGTGCCGGCGCACGCGCATGAGGGGTTTGGCCTGGGCATCATGCAGGAGCGCGCCCGCAGCATTGCGGCGCGGTTGGAGATCCAGAGCCAGCCNCGGCGCGGNACGAGCGTGCAGTTGATTTGGCAGGCGCTGGATCAAGAGGAGGCAACATGACCGAACCAAGAGCCATCCGTGTGCTGCTGGTGGATGACCACGCCGTTGTGCGCAGTGGGTTGAGCGCCTTTCTGCTGGCGTACGATGACCTGGAACTGGTCGGCGAGGCCGCCGGCGGGGAGCGGGCCGTCGCGCTGTGCCAGCAGGTTCAGCCCGATGTCGTGCTCATGGATTTGATGATGCCGGGCATGGATGGCGTGACCGCCACGCGGCTGATTCGCGCCCGGCAGCCGACTGTTCAGGTGATCGCGCTGACCAGCTTCAAGGAGAAAGAACTGGTCGANGGCGCGCTGCAGGCCGGCGCCATCGGCTACCTGCTCAAGGATGTCTCCGCCGACGAGCTGGCGNNCGCCATCCGCGCGGTCGTGAACCGACCTACCCTCGCCCCGGAGGCCGCCCAGGTGTTGATCCAGTCCGCCNNCGCGCCGGCCGCAAAACCGGGCTTCGATCTCACCGCCCGCGAGCGTGAAGTGCTGGCCCTCATGGCCGCGGGGTTGAACAACCAGCAGATTGCCGAACGGTTGGTCGTCAGCGTTTCGACCGCCAAGTTCCACGTCAGCAGCATCCTCTCCAAGCTCAACGCGGCCAGCCGCACCGAGGCGGTATCCATCGCCCTGCACCACCACCTGGTCGAGTGACCAGGCGCAGACCCTACCGCGGTACAGCGCGAAGACTCCCTGGCAGGCGGATGCGGAAAGATCATCAAGCAAACTTGACACCAAGTCTGGCCCGTAGTTTGGCATTCAACACTTGGACAAACTGATCCTTATTGGGTAAGTCGGGATTGTTCCGCATCGCTCTGTACATTTCTTCGACGCTGATCGATACATATCGCTTGGGGGTCAGGGTCAAACGATCACCGGAAGGTTCCAATGTTTGCAGAGCGAATCGGGACGCCGATTCCGGAGTATAACCATCGTTTTGCAACCCATAACGCTTGACCAAGTTTGCGTGAATGTATTCTCCAATCACCCAATAACACTTCACCCNCCAGGCTTCATATACGATGCCTTTGTTCAGCAACTGTGTCACCGATCGCTTGAAGGTGTCATAGGTGTTCATCCCAAATCGATAGACTTGTGCCTGTACATCCTGCCCGTCTACAAAATCACGCAAACCCTGCACGATGGCGCCGGTGCCGGTGGTGGAATCAGTCTGAAACTCCACGGTCACGAAGTCGATTACCTCGGGCTGCATGGGTGGATGTAGGACCAAGACGTAGTCTATGGTACCAATATGAGGCAATCCCACCTCGGAAAAGGCGACAATGTTGTTCACGTCACCGAAGTAGTGACGTGCAACTTGTTCCAGGACGATGGGCGTATTTCGTAGTGACCCCCGTTCTTCAAAACGACGCGGGCAGATCGCGCAAACTTCGCCGTGATATTGTACTGAACAGACACCGAACGGATATTCCAGCAGTCGGCTCTGCTTGCTGCAAAGTCTATCGGTAAACGGACACCAATGTCGTCGTCGAATATCCTCTGCTTCGGCCGATCGATTGCTTACTGGATACCCAAATATTTCAGCGGGATAGTTGCCCGAATTCCTGTTCATTTATCCCCCTGAATCAACTGGCTCAAGTCGCCCGGATTTCAGCAGGCGATAGTTGACTATCTACAAGCCAACCCAGCGCTGAGCCACACTGTCGGCAAAACGTTTCGCTGTCATCAGTGTCGATACTCGTCAAAGCTGGCCAATGACCAGCCGGAGCCTCGCCATCGAGAGCTAACACGAGTATTGTGTCATGCCTGATCGCNNGCAGATTCCGTATGTGTACCGAGATCGGATTCTCGGAGATAACCACATAAGCGTTTATCAGACGGAAACCGGCGGTTTTCAACCCAATCGTCAATTCGGCCCATGCATTGGGATCCCAATTATGAAAGGTAAACACCATGCGGCCAGTCGCTCGTTTCAGCACCCTGCTGCACTCTCGGAAAATGCCTGCGATGACAGTCATGAACGGCGTATCTTCGGCCGTCGCCTTGGTGGCTACGGCACTGTGCGATTCGTCGTAGATCCAGTTGACTTCATCCGGGAGCAGACGCATCAGCCAAACCCGAANAAATGCTGCCAAGTCGCTGTATTGCACACTATCGTAGTATGGCGGGTCAGTTACAACGAAATCCACGCTATGATCAGCGACCGGCAGGCTACGAGAATCGCCATGAATCAGCCAGAAAGCCTGTTGCGCGCCGAGAGAACTCTGATCGAAGACTTCGATGCCACCATCATATTCACCTGGAATCCTTACCTGTTGAGTGGCGCCATCGTAACCGATTCGTCGTTCCACCGGTGCGACTGCCCAATTGCGTCCCCTCTCGATACGGTCACTGAAAAGCTGCTGTAGATTGCCGGATGATTTTTGTGGATTGATCGGATTATTTTCAAGCGCAGTATAGGGAANAGAATAGGCGTGCAACGCGAAGACATGCCGAATTGCCCCAGGCCGATTCACGGCCCAACCCTTATAGCCACACAGAAGCGAATTGAACTCCAGCGAGGTCGAAAACAACAGCCCGAGATTGAGTTTAATGGCGCCTGAAAGATCCTGTAACAGTCGGATCGCGTGATGAAGGTAGAGCAACTGACGTGAGGTAAACGTGTCAAGATAGGAGCGAATATTGCGAGCAACCAGATCTCCTGATTTCGCTCCGCCACTGACCACAAAATCCTCTGCTGGCCCGAAATCAAGCAGTGCACGAAGGCTGTCTGCCTCCCTCATCATAGCAAAGTCGGTCGCTCCCGGCGGGCGTATGAACAGACCGTGTTCAGGACACGTTCCCACGATGGCAAAACAGACGTAGCGATTGTAGTATGGTTCGTCCAAAAACTCGTGATATTTTTGTCCACAATCCGGGCATGAGCCAGTGGCCTTAGTCAGCAAACGACGTTCGGTCGGTTGTGCTGGCAATTCTTTAGTTCCATCTGAGATTGCCCAGGTGAGCGGGTCGATGCTTAGCGTTCGATCAGACTCATGTCGTAACTCATATTGATCAATCTGAACAATTTCCCCACAAGCGCATTNTTTGCGAAGGCCGTGCATGAAGTATTGGGCATCGATGGGCCTCGCGCATTCTGGGCATTCGGTCTGAAAATAGGGTGCGAGTTCATTGCGGAGTGCGCTGAATAATCGATCGAAGGCGTCACGTAGTTGGCTCAGGGGTATCTGTGTAAGAGAAGCACGGGCTTGGGCGACAGGAATAGGGTCTATATCTGCGCCGATAACGCTTGCGCCGAGGCGGATCGCCTCATGAAGTGTGGTCCCACCACCCATCATCGGATCAAGGACTACTTTACCTTCCAGCCCGCCGGGCGCGTAATAATCTCGTCGACTATCATCGGGAACAAACTGCTTGAGAATTGTGCGAAAAGTTGTGCCGCATCGCCGCGNCCACCACTTGTGCAGATAGGTGTTAGGGCGAAAAAGATGTTTATTGAAAGCTTCAACTCGCGATAAGCGACTTGCAAATTGCTCGGGAAAGCTCTCATCGATCGATAGGCTGGCTTCGTCGCTCGGAAAGCGTAATAGGCTTTCAAAGGCTAACTGGCGCGCCTCGTGAATGCTCGCCTTCGGTGTTTCTGAACCTTGAGGATAGATTGAAGATTTCATATGGAATGAAAGTTTACCTCACTTTCCGTCAGAAGTAAATCCATGAGTCTACCGCCCTTATCGAGCAAAACCTTTATCCGGCCCAGATAACCTGTCCGGTTTCGCCTGTCTCATACCCGGCCAGACCGATGATAGCACGGCGCGCCCCCGTTGGCCAATCCCTGCCGTGCCAGCTCCTCAGGTGCGTCCGGCGCCGCGGCCCCCGCCGCGGATTGGTCGCTGGCGGGTCGCGGCCGCCGTATAACTCCGATGACAAGCGCCAGCTACTCGGCGGCCAGCCGCACCGAGGCGGTGTCCATCGCCCTGCACCACCACCTGGTCGAGTGACCAGGCGCAGACCCTACCGCGGTACAGCGAAGACTCCCCGGCAGGCGGATGCGGCCGGGAGTTTTCTTTTAAACTGAAACCAGACTGAAGCAAATCATGTTTCAGCGCGATAGGAGCAAAGAGGCAAATGAAGAACACGAATCAAGTCGCGTTTCTGATCATCCTGATCGCGGTCGCCGCCGCCACGCTGTTCTTCGTCATCCTGCCNCCCATCCTGTACGGATCAGGTCGGGAAACCAAGACCGCGGCGCCCGAGCAGGTCGTCCAGCAGTTCTACGACTGGTACGTGTCGTACCAGGGCAACCCGCTGGTGGACAAAGCGTACCAGGGCAACGAGCCGCTCAGCCCGGCGTTCATCGCCCATCTGGACGATTTCACCCGAGACGGCCAGTGGCGGGTCGACCCGGTTTTGTGCGCTCAGGACGTGCCCAACGCAGTGACCGCGCACCCGGCCCAGGTTTCCGGCGAACGGGCCTCGGTCGAGGTGACCACGAGCTTCACGGGCCACAGGCTTACGGTCGAGCTGGCGAAGGCCGGCGACGCCTGGTCCATCGACAAGGTCGCGTGCAGCCGCTAACCCGGCGAGACAGGGCAACGAGGGGGCCCCGCCACGCAGACGTGATTGGGGCCCCACCCTCCAGACGGCAGCCAATGCCAGGCTTGGAGCACGACATGAAAACGATTCTGCTCGCGGAGAGCGAAAAACATGTGCTGGACGCCCTGCGCCTGGCGATAGAGCAGCAGGCGGAGGTGAAGGTCGTGGGCGAGGCGCGCTCGGCGGAGAGCCTGTTGGTCCAGGTCTGCCAGTACGCACCGGACGTCATCCTGCTCGATTGGGGCCTACCTGGTCTGCACCCCCAGCGGCTGATTCGCACCTTGCGCGGCTGCTGTCCCGTCACGACGCTGGTAGCGCTCAGCGTCAAACCGGAGGACGAAAAGACGGTCGCGGAGCATAGCCTGGACGGCTTCATCTCCAAACAACTTTCAGGCGAGTCATTCATCGCCGCATTACAGCAAGCGCTGGCAACATCAAACAGAAAACGGGAGGACGCATGAAAACCCTATCTATCATCGTGGCGTTCGTGCTCACATTGCATGGCCTCGTCCATCTCATGGGCACGGTGACGTACACGAAACTTGGTACGGTGCANGGGCTGGTCTACAAAACCACCCTGCTCGGCGGGCGTTGGGATTTGGGCGCAAGCGGGATGGCGCTTTACGGCNNGCTCTGGGCGCTGGCGGCGGTCGGCTTCGTCGTCGCTGCGGTGGCGCTGTTGGCCGGCTGGGATTGGTATCGCCCGCTGCTGCTGGGCGCAGCCCTCTTCTCGTTGGCGCTCACCGCCCTCGACTGGAAGGTCGCGGCGGCCGGCGTCGTTGTCAACGCCGTTATCCTGGCGTGGTTGTGGCTGGGACCGCACATTGGGCAGTGACCAGACCCCTGGGATGACGATTCTTGCTATGGTGTAACCATGATGCGTATCACCATCTTCGGCGCCGGCCCTTGCGTCCCCGTACCGGGCTTCGCCGTGCAGAACGCCGCGGAAGCTGACGCCGGGCGAGCACCGGGTGAGCTTCGCCGGGATTGCGGTGCGCGTGCCAGGGCCGTGGCGGTAGAGCTGGGAACGCCGATGACCAGACGCCGGGCCGAGACCCTCAGCATGATCAAGTAGACAGGGCCCAGAACTGCCTGGTGGAACAACTGAGTTGAAACCGGCGTCACAACCTGAGAATGGGACGCCGATGAGCGCGGATGAACGCGAACGACCGTATTGCGGTCTCCGCTGGCGTGCCCGCGGCATGGGCTGTTTTGAAAACGTTTTTCGCCATCCCTCTCGGATCAAACCATGACATGGTTCCTTGATTTGCGTTGGACGCTCTTCGGGATCCTGGTCGCGCTGATCGGCGTTGCTGCGCTGGCGGCCCTGGCGGGCCGGTGGCTGCGTGCGGCCCGTGACGGGGGCCTGCCTGGGCGTGCAGCATTGGATCGCGCGCCGTTCGGCTGGTTGGTGTTGACCAAGACCGATCGCTATCGCTACGCCAATCCTTATGCCCGGCGGTTGTTGGGCCTGCCGGCCGAGCGCGGCCGCATCCCGGTGGCCGATTGGTCGGCGCAGATGTTCGATGACGTGGATACCGCCCGTGGCGATCCGTCCGGCGGCGGCCGCTACCGCGTGATGCGGGTGAGTGAGGACCGGTTTGCGTCGTGGTGGGCATTCTCGCAGGCGAACGACGACGTGGTCTATCTGTTGGACGTCACCGCGCAGCAGCACAGCGCGGAGGCCAGCCGCACGCTGCTCAGTGGTCTGGCGCACGAGCTGCGCACCCCCATCGGCACGCTGCAAGCCCACATCGAGGCGCAGCACATCCCCGACCTGCCGGCCGAGACGNNCGCCCAATCGCTGGCCTATCTCAGGGCGGAAGTGCAGCGCATGGCCCGGATGGTGCAACTGATGCTCGAACTGGGGCGTTTGGATATCGCCGCAGGCTCCGAACGCCGGCCGGTGGAGCTGTTGGCGGTGGCCCAGGAGGCGCTGGCGCAGGTGAAGGCCGCGGCCGATGAGCGGGGCATCAGCCTGGACATGGAGGCCGACGCCCCGCTGCCGCTGGTTTTCGGCGACCGGGATCGGCTCAAGCAGGTGTTCTTGAACCTGCTGGACAACGCGGTGAAGTACTGTCGGCCGGCCGACCGGGTCACGGTGACGCTGCGGCGCNNGGCCGATGGCCTCCGGGGCGCGGTTTGCGATACCGGCCCCGGCATCCCGGCGCAGCACCTGCCGCACCTCACCCGGCGCTTCTACCGGGCCGCGCCCCAGGCGCTGGAGGGCAGCGGCCTGGGGTTGGCGTTGGTGCAAGAGGTGTTGGTGCGCCACCACAGCCGGCTGGAGATCGCGAGCCGGACCGAGGGGGATGATACGGGGACATGTATGAGCTTCTTGCTGCCGGCCGACGCGTGATGAAGGGGGCGCGGTGAAGCACACTGCCCGGCGTTTCCTGGGCCGTCTCTGGCCCCTGCTGGTGATCGCGCTGCTGTTGGGCGGCTATTGGCTGCTGCCCATCCGCGGCCGCGTCGCCGTGCTGCCGGGCGGCGAGGCCGATCTGCCGTGGCCGCAGATGCGCGTGGTCGCGGGTGCGGGCGGGGTCGATGGGGCGGCGCAGGTGATCGTCACCGATAACACGCCGTGGAGCGAGGTCAGGCTCACCGTGGCGGGGCAGCCCGCGGCGTTCGTGGACTGGCAAGCGCAGCCGGGGGCGTGNTGGCGCTGGACATGGCGCGTGCCCGCGGCCGTGGCGCCGGGCAGCCCCATCGTCTTCTACCGCGACTGCGCGACCGGCTGCCGGGAGCGCGGCCGGTTGGCCGCGGGCGGGCAGGCCGCGGACCCCGTGGCGGCCGGCCTGCCCACCAAACTCGGCGTCGTCTTCGCGGATCCGNNGCGCGACTGGCACGGCCGCAGCGGTTGGATCGTGGATCTGACCTACGCCCGGCCGCCGGAGGATCCGTACTGGGGCGTGGACCAGTTGGCCGCGCGTCTNATGCGGCGCAGATCNACAGGGCAGCGCGTGCTGGTGCGGGTGGACTACGATCGCGGCCAAACCCTGCCNCCCGCGGACGATGAGCTGGCGCTGGCGGAATACCTGGCGTACCTGCGCCGCCTGNNGCGCGATGACCGCCTGACCGGCGTCTACGGCTACATCGTCGGCAGCGGCTTCAACGCGCTGGACGCCAATAGCCAGGCCCCCGCCCGCCCCGTGACGCCCGCCTGGTATGCCCGGCTGTTCAACGGCTACGGCGAAGATGCGCGGCACACGGACAACGCCGTGCAGACCATCCGGGCCGAGAACGCGCGCGTGCGCGTCCTGGCCGGCCCGGTGCGGCCGTGGATCGGCGACCAGGGCGGCGATGGGGCGCGGCCGGCNCAGGCCCCGTGGCTGGACTACATGCGCGACCTGGTCGCCCACCTNGATGCCGCGGCGCAGGCGAAGGCCGCGGCCGGCATCGCGCTGGCCGCGGCGGACGGCTTCGCCCTGCAAGCGCCGGGCCGGCCCGACGCGGTCGAATTGGCGGACGGCGAACGCGGCCAGGAGCCGAGACGCGACCTGACACGATCGGCGTGGGGCGACGCGCAGGCCGGCTTTCGGGTCTACCGTGACTGGCTGGCGATCATCAACGCCTACGCCACCACCCGCGGCCTGCCCGCCTACATCACCGCGACCAACACCTACGCGCCCGATGACCGGACACCNCCGGCGCAGAACTATCCGTCCGGCTGGCTGAGTGCGGCGCTGGCCGAGATCAACGGCCGGCCGCAGGTGCTGGCGCTCTGCTGGTTCATGGATGGCCCGTTGGGCGACACCCAGTGGGATTGGTTCAGCCTGGCGCGGCGCCAGGGCCGCATGCTTTACGCGGCCGAGGAGTTCGGCGCGCTGCGCGGGGAAGTGAGGCGCCGAGGGGCCGGGATCTTCACTCACGTGCCAGGCACTTGCGAAGTGCCTGGCACGTGAATTCCTCCAAAAGACTGGTGTTTTCCACAGTGACAAGCGGCTTACGGCGTGCTACAGTGTGCATGCCATTGGAAGTCCGGTGAGTACATTCAAGCGGATGGAGGCTCAAGATGCGATCGGTAAGAAGTTTGGGACTTCTCATTGTGCTGGCGCTGTTATTTAACGGGGTTAGATTGTTCAAGCGATTTGCCGTGGTATCGCTTATTCTCTGCGTGTGCGGTGGTTGCGTTGCTTCAGTAGCCCCGCCGCCGTTGACCTCGCTCCAAGATTGGGTTGACCTGGATACGTTCACGCCGCTTGTCCTCTGGCCTGAGCCGAATGGCAGTAAGTTGCTGGGGCCGCCGCGCCGTGAAGTATTTCGTTCGCATGAGTTCGTGTGGATCTGGTATTCAGAAGATTTCATTGCTTCCGGTATTGGCCCTGGATACATGTTGTACGAGGGTGACATCGATACGTTGATCGGGCGTGCCTTCCTCTCCGATTACGAGGTTTCCAAGGTGACCGTGGCGCGCACGTCGCTGTCCCTGCACGGAGAGACGGTCTCGCTAGAAATCCGTCAGAATCCCAAAATGCCCGATTCCGGCGTGGTGCTGTTTCGGTTCAGAGAGACAAGCGTTGCTTACAACTGGCGCCATATGACTCTGGCCAACGCATTGGGCGTTTTGGAGCGCAATTTGAGACCGGTGTATCCGCATGACACCGATCTCATTTCGTTATTTGATGGTGCTCTGGCCCACTATGGCTATTGAGATTGTATTTCAGCCGCTTGCCCGCATCGCGTTGTGGCGCAGCGCCCGTGGGCCAGCCTGACCGAGCGCGAGCGCGCCATTTTGCTGGCGGTGGGCCGCGGCGAGAGCAACCGTGACATCGCGCGGCGGCTGCACATCACCGAGCGCGCGGCGGCGCGTATCAGCCGGCCGTGCAGACTGCGCCTGGCGCAGCGCTGCGGCAGGTCGAACGTCCCGGCTGGCTGGCCGGTGTCGTCAAGCAGCTGCAAGCCGGCGCGGAGGTCAGGCCCTGGTCTACGAGCCGCTGGGCTGGGCCGACGAGCAGGCGTTGGTCTACCGCACCTGGCGCGGCGCGGCTACGACCGGACGGGCGCATGGCAAGACGGTGCACCGGGGCCGGCAATGGCCTACGACTTGGTTACGGGCGCCAGCCGGCCGTGGGACGGCGCGCTCGACGGGCTGTACCGCGCCCCGTGTCCCAACGGCGCCTGCGTCCGGCCGCTGCTGACGAAGACCTATCAGCCGGCCGACCGCCTCTACTTCGCCGGTCACTACGCGGAGGTTCTCCCCTCGCCGGACGGGCGCTGGTATGCGTTCGTGGCGCAGCACGTGTATGGGCCGGAAGACCTGGTGCTGGCGGGCCGGCAGGAGTGAAGCGCGACGATCCTTTGCCGCACGTCCACAACCCCTCACTTTCGCTGTCGCTTGTGGGGGCGGTGAGTCCACCTTGACGGGCTTGCCATTCGGATAAGTTGTGGTTGCTCCTGTTACCTTTTCTCTGTGCGCGATATACTTTGTAGAAGACCCGATCACACGACCTGACCAGGAGAAGCCATGGCTGACACGGCCTTGCTGGACGTGCGCCCGCCGCAGATCAACGAAACCGATGCCACGCTCGTGCAGGAGGCGCAGCGGCGGCCGGCGGCGTTCGCCGCCCTCTATACCCGCTACGTCGGCCCGGTCCATCGCTACATCTACAGCCGCGTCGGCAGCCGCGCCGATGCCGAGGACCTGACCGCCGAGGTGTTCGCGGAGGCGCTGCGGGCGCTGCCACGGTATCGCGAGCGCGGCCTGTTTCCGGCATGGCTGTTCGCCATCGCGCGGCGCAAGGTCGCCGGCCACCACCGCCGCAGCCGGCCGGCGCAGCCCTGGAGGACGCTGCGGNNATGCGCCAGCTCCGCAGCCGGACCCCTGGCGCAGGCGCTGGCGCACGAGTCCTTCGCCGAGCTTTCGAGGNNCAGCCGCGCGCTGGACGAGGACCAACGCGAACTGCTCCGCCTGCGCTACGCCGCGGGTCTGACGTATCGTGAGATCGGCGCGGTGGTGGAGAAACGTGAGGCGGCGGTCAAGATGGCGGTGCGCCGGCTGTTGGGCCGGCTGCACGCGGAATGGGAGGGCGACGATGCGCGCTGATCTACAGTTCAACCCGACGGAGCAGGTAGTGGAGCGGGAGCTGCGGCGCTATTACGCCGCGGGCGAGCCGGCAGCCGCGTTCGTTGCCCAGCTTGGGCAGCGCCTGGCCGCCCAGGCCCGNCGCCGCCGGCCCGCACGACAGCCCGCGCCGCGCGTTTGGGACAGGTGGCTGGCGGCCCCGCGAGCCGTGCGCTGGGCGAGCGTCGCCGCGGCGCTGCTCGTCGTGCTGACCCTCACCGTCGCCGCGCTCGGCCCGCAGCGGGTGTGGGCCGGGGTACAGCGGCTGCTAGGCTACGTGCCGGGCATCGGCTTCGTGAATCTGGCCGAGACACGCGTGCTGGTCGCGCCGGTCGAGATGACGCGCACGGGCATCACGCTGCGCGTCGAGCAAGCGATCGCGGCGCCGGACAGGACCCGCGTGGTGATCCGCAGCGAGGGCCTCCCACCTGAAGACGCGCTGCTGCCCGCCGGCGCCGCTGCCCCTGTCAGCGCGCCCGATACCTTCACGCTGCGCCTGCCTGACGGNGCGCGCCTCCTGGCCACCAAGTACTCGCTGCGCTGGGGCGCGGGGACGCTCACGTTCCCCGCGCTGCCGGCCGATGTGTTCACCGCCACCCTGGGCTGGCCNCGGCTGCCGCTGCTCCCCGCGGGCNNGGCGCCGGAGGGCTGGNNCGTTGGGCTGGCGCTGCAGCCGGCCACCGGCCCGTTGGTGGCGGTGCTCTACCCGCAGCCCTACCAGCCGGCCGGCGCCCGCGACACGCACCACGGCATCACCGTAAGCGTGCTCGATGTCGCGCACAGCCCGGAAGCGACGGTCGTGAAGCTGCGCGGCGAGTGGGAGGACCGGGAGTGGGAGATCCGCGGACTGGTCGGCGGGAGGCGTCTGCCGGCCCTGCGCGACGACGCGGGCGGCGGGGCCGGCCACGTCTACGGCTGGGCGCCCGCGCCGGCCAGCGGCTCAACGGTCGTCCGGGAGGTCGTGAGCGTTCCACTGCCGCCGGACGGCGCGACGGCGGCCCCANNCGCAGCCTGGTCATCGAGCAGGAGGTCGCGCTGGCCCGCTCTCGGCGCTGGCGCACGACCTCACCCTGGGCTGGCGGACATCGAGGTCGAGATGCCGGCGACGAGCAGCTTCCGCATCGCGATCCCTCCGGGTGCGCAGGTCGGCGATCACTGGTCGCTGGACGTCCGCCGCGACGTCGCNGGGTTCCCCGTTCACATCACCGGCGCGCCTGTACGAGGAGACCCTGCCGGGCCGGGCGGTGATCTGAACAGGACGGTCCTCGAATTTGACGTCGCGACCGTGCCCGCTCAAGGCGACGCGAGCCTGGCGATCTTCCGNTATCGACTCCCCTTCGCCGGCCTGGGCTCTGGGCCGGGCGCGCTGAACCTGGGCGAGGGGCGCATGAGCGTGAGCCTGGCCCTGGAGCAGGATGCGACGCTGGCGGGCGGGGAGATCGACGTAGAGGTGGTCGGGGCGAGCCTGATCCTGCACGGACCATGGCGCATGCACTGGCAGATTCCGGGACGCGCGGCTGACACGGGCGCGCCGGTCCCTGCANNCCCGGCCGACGCGACCGATCGCCACGGGGTCTCACCCTGGCTGGTCGAGGCCGTCCACACCGACCGCCTGACCCAACTGCGGATCGACCTGAAGGACCCGCCCGCGGGGTACAGCTCGGCAGCTTGCAGTTGTGGGATGCCGCGGCGCAGAGGNAACGGCCTGGTCTTCGAAGACGACCGCGGCCGGCGGTACGACCCTGTCAGCCCGAACACGCGCTGGCGGCAGAAGGATGAGGCGACGTTCGGCGCCGACAGTCCGCCGGCGGGCCGCCAGACCCTTGTGCTGCCGCCGGTCGACCCGCTGGCCCGCCGCTTCACGGTGACGTTCCCGGCGATCGAGGTGATCCATCTCGTCTCGGGCAGCTTCGTCGTGACCGTGCCGGCCGAGGTCGTGCTGGCGGATCACCCGCAGGCATCCGGGATGCGGGTCAGCGCGCCGTGGCCGGTGGACGTGGCGGTGCAGGTGGGCGATGAGACGGTGCGTTATACGCAGGCGACGCTGATGGAGCGGCGCGCCGAACTGTGGGTGCTGCTCGGGGCGCCGACGCGCCCGTGTCGGACGAGAAAGCCGTCGCCGGCCTGTGCGGGGTTTCCATCACGGGGCCGAATGGCGAAGCCGTGGCGAGCGNNCGGCGGGCAGCTTCATTTTGGGGGCCGGTCCCTGTGTCCCCGCGCCGGGCTTCGCNNCGTGCAGGACGCCACGGGAAGGCTGGCGCCGGGCGAGTACCGCGTCAGCTTCGACGGCGTCGCGGTGCGCGTCCCGGGGCCGTGGCGGTTGCGTTGGGACTCGGGGCCAGCCTTGATCCATCCCACAGCTGGACAAGGAACCGGAGCGTGCGGCCGGGCGTTCGGTGTACAATCGAGGAATTCACCAAGATGCGAAAAACGATCTTCTGGCTGGCGACGGTCTACCTGCTGGGGCTGTTCGCACTGGGGTTTGGGTGCATCGGGCATCCTTCCCGAGCTGGCAGCGCCGCACGATCACCGGCGTCACTATCGGCAATTTCTCAGACGAGGCCGGGGCCGTGCGCGTCTCGGCGCGGCGCTTGCAGTGCGATGATCCGGCCGGCGGCGACATCTACGCCCGCGGCCTGCACCGGCAGCCTGGCCGGCGGGGTCTTGCAGATCCAGGCGACTCGCAACCCGCCGGATCACCCCAATCAGGTGGACGGGGTCTGCCAGGCGGTCTTTGACGGACAGCCGTGGCCGTGTGATGGGGCTATGACATCCCCAGCATCCATTTGCCCGACCCGCTGGGGCTGGATGGCGACCAGTTGGCCGCGCTGCGGCGCCTCTACTTTGTCGAGAACCTGCCGGAGGCTACGATCGTGCGGGGATGATCGCTGCCATGCTGCTCACCCCGCTGGTCGTTGGCCTGGCGAGCGCAGCCTGGCTGTGGTCCAAGTCGTGGCACTGGCTCCTCATGGCGGTGACGCTGGCCGCACTGATTGTGGCCGCGTTTCTCGGCACGACGGTTGCCGCCGGATTGATCACGCGCGGCTGTGGGACTGAGGCGATCCATGACCGAGCACGCGGCCGCCGCTCCCCGTAGTGAGATGAAGCTGCTGATCGCACTGTTGGCTGTGCTGATCTTCGTGCTGGCCCTGCTGGAAGCAGCTTCCGCCTACGTCGCCTACCACACGCTGGGCGAGATTCCCAGCCTCATGTACGGTCTGATCGTCGTGGCCGGCAATCTCGGCGTCCTCCTGCTGGCCTGGCGCAGCCGGCGGGCGGCTGTGGTCGCCGCGCTGCTACTGGCGCTGGCGGTCGTGCCGTACCAGGCCGTGCTGACCGTGCGCCTCTTCCGTGTGCAGGCCGAGGCCGCGCATCGTCTCCCACGCCTACGAGGAGCGGCTCCGGATCGGGGCGTATCCCGCCGATCTGACTGGATACGCCTTCCATGACGCGGCTATGCGGCCGTTCATCCAGGGCTATGAACGCAACGAGACCGATTGCGGCGGCTTTTGCCTGTTCTATCGCGTCGGCACGGAGTCTACTTCGCACTCGTACTCGCCGCGGAACGGTTGGGGCTACTGCCCGGATTAGGAGCGAACAGAGATGAATCAAGATCGTTGGTTGACCCTGCCTTTGCTGCTCATAGGCGCCGTGCTGTTACTCGCCGCCTGCGCGGCCGCCGCACCGACTGCCACCGGTTCCAAACCCGTGGCAACGGCCCCGGCGACTGTAGTGCCGGCACCGAATGCTGCCACGGCGCCGGCGCCCACCCCTATTACCGGGCTGCCGGCTGCCTGTGGCCCGGAGACGATGGACAGCTCTGTGTTGGCCAACCCCGAAGCAGGTTACTGTCTACGCTACCCGGCCAACTTCAAGCCGCAAATCGGTGATGCGCCCGACCGGCCGGCCGGGACGTGGGTCGTGTCCTTCTTTGACCCAAGCGATGCCGATCGCATCGTGTCTCTGGCGATCGAGACCTCGCTGGCGAATGGGCGGACGCTCGAGCAGGTCGTGACCGAGGAATTGGGCAACTACTCCGCCGAGATTACCGCCCAGATCATGCGGACGCCGACCCAGCTGGGCGGGGAACCGGCGGTGATCCTCGACGGGCTGCCCGGCATTCTGATGAACCGCCAGGCCTTCGTCATCCACGGCGACCGCCTCCACCGCCTGGTGCTGTTGCCGTGGCACGACGAGGCGTTCGGCGACCGCCAGGCCGAGGCGCAGGCCCTCTGGGACCAGATCGTCAACTCGCTGGCGTTCATGCGCGCTTATGCACTCCTCATGGCGGAGTATCTCCGCCGGTATTTGAAGCGCGGCGCAAAGTCTGGACGCATCATCACCCTCGGCACGGATGCGGCCCACGCCCATACGGGAATATCAGCTATCGGTTGGCCCACGACATCGGCGTCCATCCCCGGCGCATCAACGAGATTGTGCATGCGCCCGTGCCGTCAGCGCCGATACGACCCTGCGGCTGCCGCGCGACGCGGAGATCGTCTGTCTATTTAGAAGCTAGGCATCGCCGATGCAAGAACTGCACTGCATACCAACAATGATTTGACGCAGGGCTAATTCTGGCTACAACATAGCCAGAATTTCTCGCTGATGACTCTCGCTTGACCCTGGAGGAAGCAGCAGCTTGCGTTACGAGATTGTTTTTGCTCCACAAGCCGAAGAAGACCTGCTAAGAGCCTATCCGAATAACCGTCACGGGGCAACACTGTGGCGCGTTTTCGGGTTATTCGGATAGGCTCTAAGCTTGCGCGCAAACGAACGCAGCGAAGCCTTGGATGCTATCGAGACGCATCTCCGCTACAATCCAGAAAAAGTCAGCAAGAGTCGTATCAAGCGCCTGGAAGGACTTGAATGGCCGCAGTATCGGCTGCGGATCGGTGACATTCGAGCTTTCTACGATGTGTTCTATGCCCGTGAGGGTGGAGTTGTTGAGATACTTGTCATTCGAGAGAANAACGAAGCCATGAAGTGGCTTGCAGAATATGGGAGAAAGATGAAATGATCCAGGTTCCGCTTAGTCAAGTGAAGGATGACCTTTCGCGCTACTTGCGGGTGGCCGAGAAGGAGGATGTCATTATCACCCGCCATGGCGTCCCCGCCGGCGTCTTGATCGGCTTTGAGGATCCCGAAGCCTGGTGGGAGGAATTACTGTTGCGGGATCCGCTTCANGCGCGGGTGGCTCAGGCGCGCAGCAGCCTGCGCNNGGGGCAGGGCATCAGTATCGAGCGGTTGCGCGAGAAGCACAACATCAAGCTGGAGGCAGCCAGGGCAGAGGAGTAAAGGGGGTCGTGTCACGCGTGACAGCCTGTCAAGGTCGCGTGGTTTGGGTGGACGATTTTCTGCTTCACTCAGGACAGGCTCTGACGCCTGCGGCGGGGAGTTCGTGGGTCGCGAACGTAGTCTGGCCGCAGACGCAGGTGACGTTTTTCGTTAGGCGCACCGATGTAACGCTCGCCGTCCCGAATTGGACAGACCTTCGCAAATATGCTAACATCGCACCATGGACTGGGAAATCGATTACTACAGTGACGACGTCCAGGCGATGATTGACGCATGGCCCGTGGGTATTCGCGCCTACTACGCCAGAATTACCGAGCGCATGTGCACCTTTGGCCCCAATCTGGGCCTACCGTTTACAGACAGCTTGGGCCAAGGGCTATTTGAGATTCGGGCACGGGGCAAGGAAGGCATCGGGCGCNNCTTCTTCTGCACCCTGGTGGAGCGCAAAATCCTCATCCTGCACGCCTATATCAAGAAATCGCAGAAGATACCGCTGCGGGAGTTGGAAGTCGCTCGCAAACGTCTGGCGGAAGTCCGAAGACAGAGTGGGAGATGATCGTGATGAAGACGCATGATGAGATGGTGCGCGCATGGATGCAGGATCCGGCGTTTGTGCGTGAATACGACAGCCTGGCGCAGGAGTTTGCGCTGTTCGATGAACTGCTGCGCGCCCGCAAGGAAGCCGGCCTGACCCAAGCTGAGGTGGCCGAGCGCATGGCAACGCAGCCCTCGGTAGTCGCGCGTTTGGAAGCTGGTGGTGGTCGCCTGAAGCATTCGCCTTCGCTGGCTACATTGCAAAAATATGCCGAGGCGGTGGGCTGTCGCCTCGAAATCAAGTTGGTGCGTGTTCCGCCACACCACACGGCGGCTACTGGCGTCCAGCCACAAACATAATCCCCGATTGCTCGTCTTCCGGTGGATGGTCAGTACGGTTCGCCGTCCAAGTGCAATTTCCGCTGTCGCATCTGAAATCTGACCCGGTGACGGACTGGAATCCCTGAAACCGCCCCATCACACTTGACAACGAACGGTATGCGTGAAATAATCCCTGCCCAGCCATAAAAGGCGAAAGAACTGGGCGTTACCCAACACGCCCTGGAGAGGCTTGACTGTACACGATGCCCGCGTCCATTAGCGACTCGTTCGAAGAGCTACTCGTCCGCCCGGCCCGGGATAACGATGCCGCGGCCGTCGTCGCCTTCTGCCAGCACATTTGGGACGGCAACGATTATGTCGATGAGGAAATGTTCGACATCTGGCTGCACCAGACGCCAGGGCCGATGTTGGTGGGGGAACTGGCGGGACGGCCGGTCGCTCTGGCCAAAATCGCCATCCACGCTGACGGCCATGCCTGGTTTCAGGGCTGCGCGTCGACCCTGACGTACAGGGCCGGGGCATTGCCCGCCGTATGCACGAGGCGAGCGAATCGGCCGCGGCGCGGCCGGCGTCTCGACCTGGGCGTTGTTGACGGTCGATGCCGGCCCCACCGCCGTGCAGCACCTGTGCGACGCCCGTGGTTGGACCATTCAAGGGCAGACACGCTACCTGCGCCTGCTGACCGAGTCAGATGACGGCACGCCGCCCCAAACGGCAGCGCTGCACCTGCTGGACGCCGCCGACTTCCCAACCCTGACAGCCAGCCTGGACAGCGCCCCCAGCCTGACCGCCCTCGGTGGTTGGTATACGTTGGACTGGGAGTGCGCCCTTCACAACCGACAAACTGTTGGCCCACCTGCGGGCGCATCAGGTCTGGGCCCTGCCCGATCGTCGCGCCTGGGGTATCGTAACCGTTACACCCGGTGATTCTGCCTGGTGGGCCTTCGCGACTGGCAGCGCCCGACCTGGCCACCCTCGCGCGTAGCCTGTACACGCAAATCTGCTGCGTGCAGCGTCTGCCGCTGGCGCTGCACGTGCCCACGGACACGCCCTGGGACACGGCCTGCCGCCACGCCCACTTCTGGCGCGACCCCGAACACCCGCCCAAACAGTTTCGGCTTTATGTCAAGAGGCATGATTCGCGCATGCCGCAGGGGCAAGATCCGTACGAAAGTCATGCATAAAAGCGGGGTGCACTATGTGCACCCCGCCTGCTTTGTCGACTCAGTCGGCTTCGGCCTCGACGTCGCCGTGTTCGGCCACGGTGCCGCGTTCGGCCAGGGCCGCTTCTTCGGCGCTGGCGTCGATGTGGCCATCGCCCGTCACGCCGCCGCTCACGGTTGAAGCCGGTCCCCACCGGGATGAGCTTGCCAATGATGACGTTTTCCTTCAGCCCCCGCAGGTCATCCTGCGCCGAACGAACGGCCGCTTCGGTCAGTACCCGCGTCGTCTCCTGGAACGATGCCGCAGCCAGGAAACTCTCGGTATTGAGCGAGGCCTTGGTCACACCCAACAGGACCGTCTCACCGCGCTGGCGTGCGGCCGCGCTCGGCAAGGCNNGACGGTTCGATTGATCGAAGCGGAAGCGGTCGACCAGCTCGCCCGGCAGCATCTCGCTGTCGCCCGTGGCGCGTACACGCACCTTGCGCAGCATCTGACGCACAACCACTTCGATGTGTTTGTCGTGGATGTTCACACCCTGCGAGCGATAGACCTTCTGCACCTCTTCGACCAGGTACATGTTGGTTGCGTCACGCCCCTGGATGCGCAGCACTTCCCTGGGGTTCTTCGCCCCCTCGGTCAACTGCTGCCCCGCCTGCACCATATCGCCCTTGTCNNCACGCAACCGGGCGCTGGGCGGGATCGGCTGTTCCCAGACCTGGCTGTCCTCCCGCCGCACCGTGGCCTGCCAACCATCCTCTACCTCTTCGATATAGACGTGACCGTCCATACCGGCGGTGATGGNGCGCGGCGCGCCGGTTTCTTCATGGACAACGACCGCGAGCGGTGTATCCTCCTGGACACGGTCGCCCGACTCGACGGTGACCCGGTAATGGCGGGGAATCGCGATCAGGCGTGCGGTGACTTCGGTGTGGGTGACCTTGAGCATTCGCAGTTCACCCTCCCAGTAGATATCCACTACCCCGTCGATCTCGGCAATAACCGCTTCGCCCTTGGGGTTGCGCGCCTCGAAGAGCCNCTCGACGCGCGGGAGGCCCTGAGTGATATCTTCGGCGCCGGCCACACCGCCGGTGTGGAAGGTGCGCAGGGTCAGCTGCGTGCCCGGCTCACCGATCGACTGCGCGGCAATGATGCCCACCGCTTCGCCCGAGCCGATGATGCCGCCNNGCGCCAGGTCGCGCCCATAACAGGTGGCGCACAGGCCAAACGACGTTTCGCATACCAGCGGTGAGCGCACATACGCCCGTGGCGCCTTCGCCGTTTGGATCGCGGCCACCGCCGACTCGTCGATCATCTGTCCCCGGGCGACGATCACTTCACCGGTTTGTGGATGCAGGATGGGGCCGGCGGCAAAGCGGCCCAGGATGCGTTCGCCAAAGGCTTCGCCGATCTCCTTGCTGCTGCGTGCTTCAATCCAGATGCCCGACTGTGTACCGCAGTCGTCGTCGGTGATGATCACGTCCTGGGCCACGTCGACCAGGCGCCGCGTCAGGTAGCCGGCGTCGGCCGTGCGCAGCGCGGTGTCAGCCAGGCCCTTACGCCCNNCGTGCGTGCTCAGGAAATACTCGAGTGCGGTCAGCCCTTCGCGGAAGTTCGAGCGAATTGGCAGCGGAATGATGCGCCCCGATGGGTCGGCCATCAGGCCGCGCATACCGGCCAACTGACGGATCGGGGTGACGCCGCCCTTGGTCGCGCCGCTCGTCGCCATGGCCCCCAGGCCTTCCAGGGGATCGAGCTGCTTCTTGACCGCCTCGGTGATGTCGTCGGTCGCGCNGGTCCACAGTTCGACCACCCGGTTGTACTGCTCCTCCTCGGTGATCAGGCCGCGTCGGTACTGACGTTCGGCCTTTTCGACCTCGGACGTGGTCTGCTGCAAGATCTGGTGTTTGACGTCAGGCACCTGAATATCGCTCACCGCGATCGTCATGCCGCTGCGCGTCGCATACTGGAAGCCCAGCCNCTTGACCTTATCCACCAGCGCCGCGGTCGCGTCGAGGCCCAGACGCTGGTAACAGTCGGCCACGACACTGTTGACCGACCCCTTGTCCATGACCTTGTTGACGTAACGCAGTTCTTTGGGCAGGTTCATGTTGAACAACACCCGCCCCACCGTGGTCTCGATCACCCCGTGGACGCGTGGCTGTTCGGCGATTACCCCCAGGCGCAGCAGTTTGGCCCGTACCTCTTCCAGGCCCTGTACCCCAACGCCGGGCCGTGCCACCAGGGTTGATCGGTTGGTCTGCAACTCTGCCACCAGCTGGCCGGCGTTGGTGATGCCGGCCGCCGTCAGGGCCGTATGCAGCCCGGTCGTCAGGCGCAGCGCGTCCAACGACATGCCGCGCAGCCAGTCGGTGTAACGCAGCCTGATNNGCGCCCGTAGATCGACCTTGCCCAGCTCGTAGGCCAGTTTCACCTCGTCCATGTCCGTGAAGGCTTTGCCTTCACCNNAGGCCCCGGGCCTTTCGGTGGTCAGCCAGTAGACGCCCAGCACCATATCCTTGGACGGGCCGACGATCGGTTCACCGCTGGCCGGCTTGAGCAAGTTATGCGAGGAGAGCATCGNCTCACGCGCCTCGCGCACCGCCTCGGTGCTGAGCGGCACGTGCACGGCCATCTGATCGCCGTCGAAGTCAGCGTTGAAGGCGCTGCACACCAACGGGTGGATCTGAATGGCGTTGCCCTCGATCAGCACGACCTCGAAAGCCTGGATGCCCAGGCGGTGCAGGGTCGNGGNCCGGTTGAGCAGCACCGGTCGGTCACNGGTGACCTCTTCCAGCACGTCCCACACCTCAGGACTCAGACGATCGACCAGGCGTTTGGCGCTCTTGATGTTGTGCGCGTAGTTGAACTCCACCAGCCGCCGCATGACGAACGGCTTGAACAACTCCAGCGCCATCTTTTTGGGCAGGCCGCACTGGTGCAGGGCCAACGTCGGTCCAATGACGATGACCGAACGCCCGGAGTAGTCGACGCGTTTACCCAGCAGGTTGCGGCGGAAGCGGCCCTGTTTGCCCTTCAGCATATCGCTGAGGCTCTTCAGCTTACGTTTGCCACTGCGGCTCACGGCGCCCGCGGCGCCGTTGTCGATCAGGCTATCCACCGCCTCTTGCAGCATACGTTTTTCGTTGCGTACGATGACATCCGGTGCGCCCAGTTCCAACAGGCGGCGCAGACGGTTGTTGCGGTTGATCACGCGCCGGTACAGGTCGTTCAAGTCGCTGGTGGCGAAACGGCCACCGTCCAGCTGCACCATTGGGCGCAGGTCGGGCGAGATGACCGGCAGTACCGTCAGGATCATCCACTCCGGCCGGTTGCCCGACTTGCGGAATGCCTCGACCACGCGTAGGCGCTTGGCCGCCTNTTTACGCCGCTGCTTCGACTTCGTCATGCGGATCTCGTAGCGCAGTTCCTTAGCCATCCGGTTCAAGTCGATACGCGCGACCACATCGCGAATGGCCTCGGCGCCCATGGCCGCATCGAACAGGTTGCTCCAGCGCTCCTGCTGCTCACGGTAGCGCGTCTCGGTCAGCAGTTCAAGCTCCTTGATGCTGCGCATTTCGGCGATATCGCGGTCGTGAGTTGCGCGCAGTTCATCCTTCTGCCGGTCGTAATCACGCTGGGTCGTTTCGATCTTAGCCGCCACGTCATGGCGCAGGCGGTCACGTTTGGCCGCAATGTGCAGGCTGGCGTTGGTCTTATCCTGGTCGCTATCGGCTTTGAGCTGGCTCAGGTGGCGCTGCACCGACTCGTTGAGTGCCGTCAGCGCCGCCCGGTCGACGTTCTCGCCCGCCGTGAGCAGGGGTCGCTCAGNCCAGGGGAGCGAAATCGCCCGACTGGCCGGCTTGCCCGACTGCCCTTCGAGCTCGCGCTGCAGGCTGCTGGCCAGGTTCATGGCTTCGTTGGTCGCGCGGCCAGGCTATCCTCGAATTCGGCCAGGCGCCGACCCTCTTCGTCGTCCAGCTTCAGCAGAGCTTCGGTGAGTTTGNNTTATCATATTCACCAATTTTGGCGTGCAGTTCGGTCTCGAGCGCGTCTGCTTCATGGTCAGGTCACGGTCGCGGCGCTGAATGGCGCNGCGCGCCTCCTCGTCCACCCGCGTCACGATATACTGCGCAAAGTAGAGCACACGCTCCAGGTTACGCGGTGGAATATTCAGCAGCAAGCCCAGGCGGCTGGGCACACCCTTGACATACCAGATATGGCTGACCGGTGAAGCCAGCTCGATGTGGCCCATGCGTTCGCGGCGCACACGGCTGGGCAGCACTTCGACGCCGCACTTGTCGCATTTGATGCCCTTGTAGCGGACCCGCTTATATTTACCGCAGTAACACTCCCAGTCCTTCGTGGGTGAAGATCTTCTCACAAAAAGCCCATCGCGTTCTGGTCGCAGGGTACGGTAATTGATGGTTTCTGGCTTGAGTACTTCGCCATGCGACCAGGACCTGATCTGTTCCGGTGACGCCAGACTGATNNTCAGAATCGCATCAAAATCGTTGACTTCCACGTTGTCCCCCGTCAATCCCTAATCGCCCCAGCCATCGGCCGGCAGGCTCAGGCTGAATCCCAGCTTCGGCAGACGCTCGTCCGTGTCTTCCTTGCCGAACTGAATGACTTCATCCTTCTCGTTGATGACCTCGACCGCCAACCCAAGAGATTGAAGTTCCTTGACCAGCACCCGGAACGATTCCGGGACGCCGGGTGCGGCAATCGGTTCACCCTTGACGATGGCTTCGTAGGTTTTCACCCGGCCGGTCACATCGTCCGATTTGACGGTCAGCATTTCCTGCAGGATGTGCGCGGCGCCGTAGGCTTCCAAGGCCCACACTTCCATCTCGCCGAAGCGTTGACCGCCAAACTGCGCCTTACCGCCCAGGGGCTGCTGCGTCACCAGTGAGTAGGGGCCGGTCGATCGTGCGTGCACTTTATCTTCGACCAGGTGGGCCAGTTTGAGCATGTTGATGATGCCCACCGTCACCGGGCGGTCGAACAGTTCGCCCGTCTTGCCGTCGTGCACCAACATTTTGCCGGTCGTGGGCAGTGGCCAGCCGGTAACCGCGCTCAGGGCCTCAGCGGTGCTCAGCACCTCCGTACCCGGCAATGCATCAACTTCGACCGCGGCCCAGGCCGGTTTATCGTCGATATCAGCGGCCATGGCCTGCTGGTAATAGCGCACCCACTCACGCAGACACGTCTCGATGGCCAGTTCATCGGCTTCGTCGCGTGCCGGGCGTGGCCGGGNGTCGTCTTCAAGACNGAGCAGCGCCGCGGGGTCATAATTGTGCTGGCGCAGCCACTCCTGCAACACCGCACGGCGGGCGTAGACCTCTTCGCGGTATACCCGTTCCGGGTCATAACCACGCAGGGCCAGCACACTCACCAGGTAGCGGCGGCGCACGTCACTGTCATCGGCCAGTGAATCGGCCGGCGGCTCCTGTGCCCGCGCCCACTCCCACGCTTCGACCGTCGCCTGCCGCCAGGCCAGGTCAATCAGCCAGGCGCGTGCCAGTTCGGCCTCGATCTCACGTTCGCGTGCGCCATCGAAGACCGGTGTCGTTGCACGGAAGCCCAGGCGGTTGGCTGCCCAGCCCAGGTGCGTTTCCAGTACCTGCCCGATATTCATACGGGCCGGCACACCGAGTGGGTTCAGGATGATGTCGACCGGCCGCCCATCTTCCAGGTACGGCATGTCTTCCACCGGCACGATTTTGGAAATGACGCCCTTGTTACCATGGCGGCCGGCCATCTTGTCGCCTTCCATCAGCTTACGCCGCTGTGCGACACTCACACGCACCATCTTCTCGACACCCGCCGGCAGGTCGCGATAGTCGTCACGTGAGAAGACCTTGATATCGACTACCTTGCCCTTTTCGCCGTGGGGCAGGCGCAAGGAGCTGTCCTTGACTTCGCGTGCCTTCTCACCGAAGATNNCGCGCAGCAGCTTCTCTTCCGGTGTCGNCTCGGTCTCACCCTTAGGTGTGATCTTGCCGACCAGAATGTCGCCCGGACCCACTTCCGCGCCAATACGAATCACGCCCTCTTCGTCCAGATCCTTCAGGGCATCTTCGCCGACATTCGGGATATCACGTGTGATTTCTTCCGGNNGCAGCTTCGTGTCGCGCGCCTCCACCTCGTGTTTTTCGATGTGGATCGAAACGTACTTGTCTTCCATCACCAGGCGTTCGCTGATCAGAATGGCGTCCTCATAATTACCACCCTCCCAGCTCATGAACGCCACCAGTACGTTCTGCCCCAGGGCCAGTTCGCCCATCTCGGTCGAACTGGAGTCAGCCAGTACCGACCCGGTCACGACCCACTCCCCTTTGCGTACGACTGGCCGCTGGTCAATCGACGTCGACTGGTTGGAGCGGTTGTATTTGCGCATCGAGTAGGTGCGGCGTGTGCCGTCTTCTTCCAGCACGACAATTTCAGTACCGGTGACGCTGACAACTTCACCGGCATAGCGGGCGATCACGACCTGCCCTGAATCGATGGCGGCCTGGTATTCCATGCCGGTGCCCACGATGGGCGCTTCCGGCCGCAGAAGCGGCACCGCCTGGCGCTGCATGTTGGGCCCATCAACGCGGTTGGCGTCGTCGTGCTCCAGGAAAGGAATCAGCGCCGCCGAGACACTGACGCTCTGCTTGGGCGACACGTCCATATATTCGATGCGTTCCGGTGTCTCGAACAGGAAATCGTTACCACGGCGGGCCGAGACGCGTGGATTGATGAACTCACCGCGCTGGTTCATGGCCGCACTGGCCTGGGCAATCGAATATCGGTCTTCCTCATCGGCCGCCAGGTACACCACGTCCTCGGTGGCGTGCGGTTTGATGCGCANCCGCGGTANCGCCTCGCCGTAGCTGATAATCCGGGCCGCCAAATCCTCGTCGATGACCGTGTCAGGTTCGGCGATCACCTCCTGGGTGTGCGGATCGACCAACCGCTCACGCAGCATGCTGCCCAAGAGCGACTCGACATCATTGGACACCTGGTTGAGCACCCGGCGGTACGGCGTCTCGATGAAGCCATACTCGTTCACCCGGGCAAAGGTCGCCATCGAGCCGATGAGACCAATGTTGGGGCNCTCGGGCGTTTCGATTGGGCAGATGCGGCCGTAGTGGCTGTGATGCACGTCGCGCACGTCGAAACCGGCCCGCTCACGCCGCAGGCCGCCGGGACCCAAGGCGCTCAAGCGCCGCTTGTGCGTCAGTTCGGCCAGGGNGTTGGTCTGGTCCATGAACTGGCTGAGCTGGCTGCCGCCAAAGAATTCACGCGTGGCCGCCACCACAGGACGGATGTTGATCAAACCCAAGGNGGTGATCTGCTCCGGGTCGCGCGTGCTCATACGCTCGCGCACGGCGCGCTCCATGCGCAGCAGACCAATGCGCAGCTGGTTTTGAATCAGCTCACCAACAGTCTTGATGCGTCGGTTGCCAAGATGATCGATGTCATCCTCTTGAAAGACGCCGTTGTTGGTCTGGATCATGCGTCGGATGACGGCCACCAGGTCGTCTTTGGTCAGGATGCNGTNGCTCAGCGGCACCGGCAGGTCCAACCGTTTATTGAGCTTGTAGCGACCCACACGGCCCAGATCGTACCGNNGCGGCACGAACAGCAGGTTTTGCAGGAAGTTNNACGCGTTCTCTTCGGTGGGTGGATCGCCGGGGCGCAGCTTCTTGTAGAACTCCAACAACGCCTCTTTGACCCCGCGTTCTGAATCGGATGGGTTCGGCATCGAGATCGGATCACGTTCGATGGTCGAGGCGATGAAGGGGTGATCGGGGACCGTGTCGACTTCCTGGAACAGCGACAGGATCTCCTCATCGCTGCCGAAACCGATNNGGCGCAGCAGCACGGTGACCGGCAGTTTACGTTTGCGGTCCACCTTCACCGAAATGATGTCGCGTTTGCTCGTTTCAAATTCGAGCCATGNCCCGCGGCTGGGGATCAGCTTGGCGGCGCACAGTTCACGGCCGGTAGTGCGGTCTTCGTCGACCTTAAAATACACGCCTGGTGAACGGATCAACTGGCTGACGACCACACGCTCGGCGCCGTTGATCACGAACGTACCGTTTTCCGTCATCAGCGGGAAGTCTCCCATGAAGACTTCCTGCTCCGGAATCTCCCNCGTGCTCTTGTTGATCAGGCGTACCTTGACCCACAGCGGCGCGGCGTAGGTCATGTCACGGTCACGACACTCCTTCTCCGTATGTTTGGGTTCGCCAAACCAGAAATCCCCGAAGTGTAACTCGAGTTGTTTGTTGAAGCTGACAATGGGCGAGATTTCCTCGAACAGCTCGCGCAGGCCCTCCGATTTGAACCACTCGAATGCCTCGANGCGAACCTGGATCAAAGCCGGTAGTGGGTGAACGTCCGGTATACGGCCGTAGTTCTTCCGCCTACCCACAGGCCCACTGAATCCCGGGGCCGCCGGACCGCGCCATTGGCGCCAGTGTGTACCCGCGCATCCACGACAGTGTTAGTCATGCGCCGTCTTCTCCTTCAACACACAAATGAACCGGGGCGGTACTGACTCAATGACCACCGGTCGCTACCGCCCCACAATAAATAACCCATCGTGTGGTCCAAGTCGTTGTAGACCCAGTCCCTCCACGGATGGGTTGCGTCACAGTGCCCAGCCTGCTCTTCAAGTACAATAGACGCGTTACGCGCAAGCTGACATTATAGTGTGTTGAGGGGATGTTGTCAAATTCGGCGGGCTGTCTTTAGGGGTCAGGGGCGGGGATTGGGGGCTGGCGGTTGGAAGGCATCGGTCTACCAGGGAAAGGATGTCCCCGGCGCCGGGACCGGGACGCAGCCAGGCCAGGAATTCGATATTGCCGGCGGGGCCGGTGATGGGTGAGGTCGTGAGGCCGAAAACGTCGGCCCCTCNGGCCATGGCCTGGGTGAGCACCCGGATCAGGATGGCGCGGTGCAAAGGNNGGTCGCGTACGACGCCGCCTTTGCCGACCTGGCGCCGTCCCGCCTCGAATTGCGGTTTGATCAGGGCGATGATCCCGGTACACGCCGGCTGCGTAAGCCAGTGACGTACCACGGGCAGAATCAGGCCCAGGCCGATGAATGACACATCGATCGTGACCAGGTCGGCGCGTGCCCCAGCGGGCAAAACGGTCAGGTAGCGCACGTTGGTCCGGTCCAGCACGGTCACCCGGGNGTTTTGCTGCAAGGCCCAGGCCAGTTGGCCGTAACCCACGTCGATCGCAAAAACGTGCGCCGCGCCGCGCTGGATCAGGCAGTCGGTGAAGCCGCCCGTCGAAGCACCCACGTCGGCACAAGTCAGGCCATGCACATCGATCTGGAAGGTGTCCAGGGCATGCGCCAGCTTGTACCCTCCCCGGCTGGCGTACTCCGCCGCTGGCTCGACCGTAACGGCGGCGCCGGCGGCCACCGGCCGGCCCGGTTTATCAGCCACGGCGCCATCCACGCGCGNCCCGGCCAGAATCAGGCCGTGGGCCTGCGTGCGGTTGGCGGCCAGGCCAGCCTCGACCAGATAAGCGTCCAGGCGAAACTTCGATGTCACGGTTGGTACAACTCCACTCGGTTACGTCAGCAGGTCCAGCAATTCCAGATCTGGCGCGGGTCGAGGCTTCAGCCAGGTTTGGCCAACGTAGGACGGGTGCAGCAACCCGGCTAAAGCCTCGGCTCCGTACGCGTTGAGTTCAAGTCTGGAATTGCTGACAGCGAGGCTGCGCCAGTTGACGAACCTACCAGTTTACGGTAAGATTTTCGTCTATGACCGATTTGGCTCAAACTTCATCCAAACCTGGCTTCCTGGCCCTGGCTGGCCCTGCTCAAAACGATGCGGCCGCGTCAGTGGACAAAAAACGGATTCGTCTTTGCCGCCCTGATGTTCGATGGCAAGCTGTTCNNAGAACCGGTGTTGTTGATGCGCACCACGGTCGCTTTCGTCTGTTTCTGTTTGATTTCAAGCACCACCTATCTCATCAACGACCTGGTTGACATCGANAAAGACCGGCAGCACCCCACTAAATGCAACCGGCCNCTGGCGGCNGGCATCCTGCCCCCGTGGATCGCGGTCGCTGCGGCCATTGTCTTTGCGGTCGTGTGTCTGCCGGTGGCGTTNTTGGCTGGCCCAACCTTTGGGGCGATCCTGACGGGCTACCTGCTGCTGACGCTGGCGTACACTTTCTATCTCAAGCACGTCGTGATCGTCGATTTGCTGGTACTTGCCACCGGTTTTGTGCTGCGGGTGGCCGGCGGCGTAGCCGTCATTGACGTCGAACGGTTTTCACCCTGGCTGTACGTCTGCATGATCCTGTTGGCGCTGTTCATCGTGATGGGCAAACGGCGGCACGAGCTGATTCTGCTCGAGGGCAAAGCCTCGCGCCATCGGGCCAGCCTGGAAAACTACAACCTGCGCTTCATCGACGAAATGATCGCGTTGGTCGCGTCGGCCATCGTCATGGCATACTCGCTCTACACCTTCTCCGCGCCCAATCTGCCACAGAACCATACGATGATGCTGACGATCCCGTTGGTGCTGTATGGCCTGTTCCGTTACCTGTACCTCATCCATGTCAAGGGGAGGGCGGCGCACCCGAGGCTGCTGCTGCGCGATCGGCCATTGCTGATCGATGTCGCGCTGTGGATCTTGGCGGTGGTCATCGTGCTGTACGTACTGCCGTCGTAGCTGTACCCGGTACAACCACGACGGCAGCCCGACCTAATGCTGGTCTCTTCGACTAAAAACTGGCGCCAGGGACCGTCCATACCATCCTCGGTCACGCCGTAGTAGACGTGCAGGCCCTCCTCGGTGCGCTGAACCAGGTCGTAACGGATCTTGCCCGCCCGTTTACTGGCCTGCCATAGACCAATGTCGCCGCGCCACTGAACCTTCTCCGCGTCGACCGGGTTGGTTTCGTACTGCGAAATGGCATAACTCCACAGTTTGCGCGCGATTTGCGTGACATTACGAATGACCATGCCGTTGCGCAGGTCACGGATGACATGGCTCTGCTTCGCTTTACCCTGTTCACCGTTGAGAATCTCGACACCAACTTTGGGCGNCCGGATTGGCCAACGTTGGGTCTTCCGCAGGTTCCAGTTCACTTTCCTCGACCACCTCAACCGCGACTGGCGGCGGCATGGCCGGCTCTTCCGGCGCGGCTGGTTCTGGCGTGGCCTCGACTACCGCGGCGGCCGGCGTGCGCCGACTACGCCGGGCCGGCGCTTTCGGGGCCGGCGCGGCCGCGGCCGCCTGTTCAGCCATGATTTCCGCCCGGGCTGCTCTTGCAGCGTCCCACGTACCAGCTGGACGATTTCGTCGCGCACGGCCATGCTGGTTTCAGCTTCCTGACGCACGTAGATCTTGCTGTTGTCGAGGCAGTACGGCTTTTCTTTGCCTTCCGGCACCATGGCGCGTATGACCGGTCGCCCCTGCGATTCCAGGACATCGAACACGACATCGAGCGGCGGCACGATCGTGCGCTGCACCTCGTTGCGCAGCGTGGCAATCGCGTCGTCGGGCATGTCGACGCCGACCGGCTGCCCCTTACGCGTGGCGCTGACGCCCACGTACACGGTACCGCCGTTGGTGTTGGCGAAGGCTACCGCGTCGCACAGAATGGCGTGCATACGCCCACCGTGCCGGCCCANGTTTTCGTGAAACGACTGCACGATATTGGGTCCCTGGTCACGCGCGGCCGCGATGTAATCGTAGGGTTCCTTCTTCGGGCGATACGGCCGCGTGCAGGCAAAATCGTTGCCTTTGAGCACCTCGGCAATGGCCTCGAACGATACCTCAGGGATGAAGATTTCGGTTACACGGTCGCCGACACCCAACAGATGCTTTTCACTGGGGTGACGCTGCAAGCGGTGCGCGTCCGACCCCTGAATGCAGTGCATCCGCCGTGCGTATTCGGGCTTGGAGCCGTCGAAGAACTTGGCCGTCGACCGTCGGCTGCGGCTGTCCAGGTCGGTAACCTCCAGCGCGTGCAAATGGGGATCCTGCGTGAAGGCAATCTTGGTCTGCCCGCCGAAAGGAAAATCACGCAGCGCGACCCCATGGGTCGAATTGGCGTGGGCGGCAATCGCCAGGCCACCGGCCTCGTCGATCAACCGGTAGGCTGTCAGCACATCAGCGCTGGCGCCCACTTCGGTCGAACCCAGGTCAAGTTTGGCTGGCGGTACATTGAGACGCAGCAGCAGCAGTTCGAGCGCACGGACCGAGGTTTCGGGTGGAAATATGCCCAGGATGTGAAACCCGAGCGTGGCCGTGAACTCAAAGCCCGGCAGCACCAACAGTTTGTTGCCAATACGTCGGTATTCGTCGAGCGTCTTCTTTTCCTGCGGTCGTAGACGGCCGTTCTGTTCCAGCCAGTGCAGCCGTTCGATCTCCTGGCGCAGCCGGGCTACGCCAGCCACAGTGTTGTGATCGGTAATGGCTACCACGTCGAGGCCACGGACCTCGGCCTTCTGTAGCCATTCCAGGTAAGTAACCCNCGGTTCCTGCCAGTCCGCCGACGCGGNGGTGTGCAGGTGGAGGTCCATCAGGCGCCATTGGCGCTTCGATTTCTTCGATGCCAAACTAAAAACACGTCTCCTTCACAGCTTGAACCCATGCGGACGCTCACAACCTCCGCGCCCGACTCAGGGATCGACAAAGTATAGCATATTTCTGGACATTCGTCCAATTGTTATTCTGTCAAGCGGCAATTCTGGATTCGAGCCCACGCACACGGCGTTGAGGCCTCCGCCGGGTCGGTACAGCCGTTCCACATCGGCCAAACCCGGCTCACGCCTCGGCTCCCCGGCGTAAAGATGCCAACTTTTCGAAAAGTTGGCATCTTTACCGAGTTTTGGGCGCAACACTGAAAAACCTGGTTTCTGAGCGGCCGGGCTGGACAGTTCTGCGATGGCCAGGCTTAAGCCACGTGACCCACCGGCACACTATCGGCGGTGGCCGGGTCATCATCACCCGGGGCCGGGCACAGGGCATGCTGGAACACCTCGGCAACCGATTCGACCAGCACGAACGATATTTTGCTGCGTACTTCCTCGGGCAAATCGTCCAGGTCTGGCTCGTTACGTTTGGGCAGGATAACGGTATCGAGGCCNNGGCGGGCCGCGGCGAGCACTTTCTCCTTGACGCCCCCGATCGGCAAAACCTGGCCGCGCAGAGTGATCTCGCCGGTCATGCCCACGTTCGCGCGCACCAGCCGTCCCGTCAGGAGCGAAGCCAGGGCTGTGGCCATCGTGACACCGGCCGATGGCCCGTCCTTGGGCACCGCACCAGCCGGAATATGCAGGTGAATGTCGCTGCGGCTGAAGAACTCCTCGTCCACGTGCAGGTCTTTGGCCATCGACCGTACGTAGCTCAATGCGGCCTGCGCCGATTCTTTCATGACTTCACCCAGTTGGCCGGTCACGGTGAACCCTTTGCCGCCGCTCATGCGCGTCGCTTCGATGAAGAGGATGTCACCGCCAACCGCCGTCACCGCCAGGCCGGTCGCAACACCGGGCCGCTCGGTCCGCTCCGCCACTTCATTGTAGAATCGAGCCTTCCCCAACAATCCGCTCAGGTTGTCTGGCGTCACCACTACCGGCTTGAACTCGGCGCCATCCCCGCTCGCCAATTCGGCCACCTGAGTTGCCACCTTACGGCAGATCTTGCCGATTTGACGTTCCAGGCNGCGCACGCCGGCCTCACGCGTGTAGTCGCTGATGATTTTGTGCAGCGCCGCCTCTTCGATCGTCACCTCACCTGGCCGCAGACTGTTTTCGCGAATCTGGCGCGGGATCAGGTAACCTTGGGCGATCTTGACCTTCTCCAGCTCGGTGTACCCCGACAACTGCAAGATCTCCATGCGGTCCAGCAACGGCTCGGGAATGGTCTCCAGCCAGTTGGCGGTCGTGATGAACATCACCTGCGAGAGGTCGAAGGGCACGTCCAGGTAGTGGTCACGGAACTCGCTGTTTTGTTCGGGGTCCAGAACTTCGAGCAGGGCCGACGACGGGTCGCCGCGGAAATCACGCCCCAGTTTGTCGACCTCGTCAAGCATGAAGACCGGGTTTTTGGTTTCGACCCGGCGCAGCATCTGCATGATGCGCCCAGGCATCGAGCCAATATAGGTCCGCCGAAAACCACGGATCTCGGCCTCGTCGTGGATGCCCCCGAGCGCCAGGCGCACAAACCTGCGCCCCATCGCCCGCGCGATCGACAGTCCCAGGCTGGTTTTACCCACACCGGGCGGCCCAACGAAACAGAGAATGACCCNCTCGCGTTCTTTACGAATCTGATCGCGCGGCGTGTCATCGTTCTCTGCGGTTTGGCCCTTACGCTCGACGCGCAGTTTGCGCACGGCCAGGAACTCCAGGATACGCTCCTTGATTTCCTTCAGGTCGTAATGATCCTCGTCCAGGACCGTGCGTGCATGGGCGATGTCGAGGAGGTCTTCGGTGGTCTTGTTCCAGGGCAGGCTGACCATCCAGTCGAGATAGGTCTTGATGACGCCGTACTCCGCGGCCTGCGGCGGCATCTTACGCAGACGGTCCAACTCGCGCAGCGCCTCCTTGTTGGCCTCCTCGGGCATACCGGCTTCCGCAATCCGGGTCTCGGNCTCGCGCACCTCGGCCGTTTGTTCGTCGTCTTCGCCCGNCTCTTTTTGAATCGCCTTCAACTGCTCGCGCAGGTAGAACTCGCGCTGCATCTTTTCCATCTCGGACTGGGCTTCGGTCTGGATTTTGCGCCCCAGTTCCAATACTTCCAACTCCTTAGCCAGGAGCTGGTTGAGTTTGACCAGCTTATCGCGCACCCGATCGATCTCCAGAATCATCTGGGCATCGGCCAGCCNCAGGCGCATGCTGGACGCAATCAGGTAGACCAACTGCCGTGCATCTTCCACATTCATGGCCGCCATCTCAAGCTCGTCCGGCAGGTGCGGCACCAGCTGAATCAGGCGGCGGAAGTGGTCCTGCGCGTTACGCGACAGCGCCTCGACCTCCACCGTGTCTTCCAGCTCGTCCAATGCAGCACTNNCACGTGCGCGCAGGAACGGTTCGGTCTGGGTATACGGCCCCACCTTGATCCGTTCCAGGCCCTGGACGATCAGGCGCACGGTACCATCGGGCGCCCGCAGCAGCCGATGCACCACGGCCGCGGTGCCAATCTCGTACAGTTCATCCGAGGCCGGCTCTTCGATGTCGGGGTCGCGGCTGGTGACGGNCCCAATGACACGGCTTTCGGCTACGGTCGCTTCGATCAAGCGGATCGATCGTGGCTGGCCGACGGTCAGCGGCAGCCACATCATGGGGTACACGACCACGCCCCGCAGCGGGAGTACGGGTAGGTCGTCGGGGATCTGACTGCCCGGCTCGATGGCTTGGTCTGGTCTGGCAGCAGGCTCTTGATGACCCCGGTTGCCTCGGGTTTGCTGCGGCCACGGTCGCGTCCAAATAATGGCACAGAGTACCTCCTGAGTATTGACTCACTGCGGCTGATTGTACCACAGAACGTGCCGCGCTCCCAATGCGCTTCGCCAAGCGCCTATCCGAATCACCACGAGATGGTGACATTCTGGCGTGCAGGCCGGGCTATTCGGATGGGCGCTAACGGGCCGTGTGGATCGTTGACAAAGTTGCGGTACATCGTGTAGAATCGGCCCACTATGAACAAATCTTTCTCCGATTTTTCGCTCACCGAGTTCTCTGACGCCCTGGCCGCCGACAGCGCAGCACCGGGCGGCGGCAGCACAGCCGCGATCGTGGCTGCGCTGGCCGCGTCACTCACCGCCATGGTCGCACGTCTCACGGTCGGCCGACCCAAATACGCCGCCGTCGACCGCGATATGCAGCGGATCATCGCTGCGGCCGACCCGCTACGCCTGCAGGCTGCTGACGCTGGCCACCACCGATGCCGAATCCTTCACGGCCGTTATCGCCGCGTTTCGTCTACCCAAAGAGACGGAAAACCAGAAGGTCGAACGGCAGGCGGCGATTCAGGCCGCGTACCAGGGCGCCACCGCCGTGCCACTCCGCTCGCTCGAGACCACTGTCGAAGTGCTCGAACTGTGCCTGCAGGTCATCGAGCTGGGCAATCCCAACGCAGTCACCGACGGAATTACCGCCGCCCTGCTGGCCGAGGCGGCTGCGCAGGGTGCGGCGCTCAACGTACAGGTCAACCTGACCGCCATCCAGGACGCGTCGTTTGTGGCCGCCACCCGTGCCCAACTCGAGGGTCTGCTGGCACGCCCGCGGCCCTGCGCGATCGGGCCGTGGCCCACGCACACCAGCATCTGCTCGCGGTGTAGACAAGGACGGCGGTGGGTGCCACGACGTCGCTTTCTGGCCGGTAGCGCGACCGCATGGGTGCTGTACGCGCTGCTGACCGTGGTCATGACCTATCCCCTGGTGCGTGACGTGGGCGGGGTCATTCCCGGCGACAGTTTCGACGGCTGGCAAAACTACTGGAACTTCTGGTGGCTCAAACAGAGCCTGGTCGACCAGCTGCGTAACCCGCTGTGGACCGACATGCTGTACGCCCCGACCGGCGTGAGCCTGCTGTTCCATACGCTCAATCCGTTCAACGGCCTGGTTACGCTGCCGGTCCAGCTGGCGGGCAACCTCTTCCTGGCCTACAATGCGGCCGTGCTGCTGGCCTTTGCGGCGGGTGGTCTGGGGACTTACCTGCTCACGCATCAGGTGCTGTCCGCGTCGCGCGGCACGGTACCCTGGGCGGCCCCCTTCATCGCCGGCCTGATCTTCACCTTCTCACCGTACCACCTGGCCCATCTCCTGGGCCACATGCAGCTCATCAGCCTGCAGTGGATCCCCTTNTACGCGCTGTACCTGTGGCGTGGGCTGCACGGGCCCAGGCGGGCCGCGGCTGGCGACGGGGCCAAAGCTGGCCTGTTCCTGGTGCTGGTGGCGCTGTGCGACTGGTACTACATGCTCTACTGCCTGCTGCTGACGGCGCTGGCGGTGGTGTGGGTGGTGAGCGGTCTGCTGTGGCGGGCCTGGCGGGCCGGCGATCGTACCTATGCGGCGCGGGTTTGGCCGGTCATCCTGTTGCCCGCGTTGAGTTTCGGGCTGTTGGCGCTGGTGCTCAGTCCGCTGCTCGTGCCGATGGTGCGTGAAGCGCGGGCCTTCAGCTTCATGACGCCGCCGGCCAGCGAGAGCNNACGCCTATCGGCCGACCTGTTGGCCTTCGTCACACCTTCTGGCTTCCACCCCTGGTGGGGTGGCCGTGCGNNGGCCTGGGCAGACCGCACGTTCACCAGCAGTTTTTCCGAATACACGGTCTTTGTGGGGTTCGTTGCGCTCGCTTTGGCNCATCTTGGGGTCTGGCGGGGCGGACGCGGGCGTTGGTTCTGGTTGGCGGCCACGCTGACGTTCTGCGTACTGGCCCTGGGGCCGGTGCTGCACGTGGCCGGCCAGACNGGGGTGCTGCCCGGCGGTGGCGCGCTGCGCCTGCCCTACGCNGGGCTCTACGACGCCGTGTCCCTGATCCGCATTGCGCGTTCGGTCAGCCGCTTCAGCGTCATGGTGATGCTGGGCCTGGCTGTGTTGGCTGGCATGGGGTTCGCNTGGCTGTTGACCCGGCCGCGCGGCGGCCGNCTGCGCGCCGCCCCCTGGCTGTTGGCTGGCGCCATTCTGTTCGAGTTCCTGCCCGTGCCCTATCCGCTGTCGCCGCCCGACACTCCGGCCTGGTATACCGCCCTGGCGCAGACGCCCGGCGCCGGCGCGGTGCTCAACCTGCCGATGAACTGGGACCGCCCGGGCTACCTCCTCTACCAGACCGTACACGGCCGGCCGCTGACCGTCGGCTACATCAGCCGCGACGACCCGCGCACGCTGACCACGCGCGTCCCCGTGCTGCAGCAGCTGCGNCGCCTGGGTCCNGATGTGCTGACCGATGACCTGTCGCGGGTCGGGCGCAGCGTCCTGGCCTGGCTGGGTGTGGAATACATCGTGCTCGACAACTACAAGATGCCGGGCCCGGCNGAACGCGGGCCGACGACCGCCATCACGCAGGCCGTGGTGGGCCATCAGGTACCCGAATTCGCCGACGAACGCTTGACGGTGTACCACCTGCAACCGCCGGCCGAACTGGAACCGTTCCCCGTGCTCGGCGCAGGCTGGGGCCGCGGCAGGTCGCGGGCGAGGTGGTCGAGCGTGCCCTGTCGCCGCAGGCAGAGCCGCTCATCGTCAACCCGCCCGCTGACGCTGACGATCACCGCCCAGCCGCGGCACGCCGCTGCATGTACGCAGTGAAACGGGCGCCGACCTGGCCCAACTTGCCCTGCGCACAGACTGGACGGCGTATACGGTGCGTGTGGACCGCTCGGCCCCGGTGGTCAGGCTGCTGCTGACGCACGACGCCGGCCCTGGCCAGGTCTTCATCAGTGCGCTGTCACTGGCGCCCACGGACTGACCGATCATGCGCCCGCCGGCGGGGGCATTTCAGGCCAGGGAAAGCCGCCCTTCGACAGGCTCAGGGCGAACGGAGAGGCTTGCCCGTTCGCCCTGAGCCTACTGTACATCTGTTTGACAAAAGGCAGGGAGACGGGTACGATGCCAGTATACAAAACGGTAAGCCAGCCGTGTGCTGCCCTCAGGCTTGCCAGGTTCGGACACGACACTCACTGGACAGACCATGATACGACCGACCACTTTGACCATATGGGCCCTGCCTGCGCTGCTGCTGACCATGCTCGGCCTGCTGGCCGCCTGTGGCAGCCCAAGCCCTAGTCCGACCCCGACCCCACTCCGGCCCCGACCGTCGATCCTCGTGCACTGGCCGATACGCCGGCCGTCGAGTTGGCCCCGACGTGCAGGCCATGATCGATGCCATGGATACGCTGGAGAGTTACCGCACGCACGGTGTACGAGTTTGGCGAACAGCCCGTCACTGGCACACTCACGACCGGGGTCGTCGATATTCTGGTAGAGTACACGGAAACCCCGATCCGCGCCCAGCGTGTCGTCATGACCGACACCACGACCGCGGAGGATGGCGACGCGCGGACTTCGCAAACCGTACGCATCGGGGATACCACCTGGTACGACATGGGCGACGGCAACTGGATCGAGTCGACCGAAGAGGCCAATTCACCATTTCCATCGGCTGGTCTGATCTTCGACGCGCCCGACCTGTTGGTGAGCACCACGCAGGCGCGCCGGCTCGGTACGCAGACGATCAACGGCATCGATAGTGATCATTATTCGTTCGTGCAGGAGCAGTTGCCGGCCTTCGCCGCGGGGACATGGACAGCGCCAGCGGTGAGTTTTGGGTTGCGCGTCACGGCGGTTACCTCACCCGCTATACGCTGCAGGCCATCGGCGAGGACATCGAGCTGAATGACGGGCTGCGCGGGCGTGGGACCATGGCTTTGACCTACGACCTGCTCGATATTGGCCAACCGATTACGATCGTCGCGCCGCAGGTGGCCGATGCCACCCCCTGGGGTTCGACCCGGAACCTTCCCCTTGCCGGCCGGGGCGCACGCGGTTTTGCGTAGCCGTGATTTCGTGTCGTATGTCAGCGCACAGCCGCTGGCCGAGGTGGTCAGGTTCTTCCAGGAGCGGCTGCCGGCCCTGGGTTGGAGCAGCCCGGACGACGCGGGATATACGTCGCCGGAACTGGTCAACCTGGTATTTCAAAAGACAACTACCAGATTTTCATCACCATCACGCTCGATACCGAAACCGGGCAGACACAGATTTTGGTCTCGTCTGAACAGACGCCTTGATGCATGACGCAGCCAGGGCGGCAACCCTGGCTGTGGAAGGAGACTGCCGTGCCAATGATGTCACTGCATCGCGGAAAACACCGTGTCCCTCTCGGGCATGTGCCAGTGCAGCCGTCACACTAAAAATGCTACGCCCAGATTCAGATACCCGAGAAAGGATACAAAAATGACTACCAGTATGGAAAAGATCGCCCGGCATTCAGGAGACCACACCCACCCACCCTTTGCTGAGAACCTGCCCGGCCCCATCGGCGCCGATTACGTCGCGCGTGATCACCGCACCATGTCCCCCTCGTACACGCGCTCCTACCCCTTTGTCATCGGGCATGGGCGCGGCGCCGAGGTGTGGGACGTCGATGGTCACCGTTTCCTGGACTTCAACGCCGGCATCGCGGTGACGGCCACCGGCCATTCGCACCCGGCTGTGGTCGAAGCCATCAAAGCTCAGGCCGACAAATTCCTGCACTATTCCGGCACCGATTTTTACTACCCGGCGCAGATCGAGTTGGCTGAAAAGTTGAGCGACATCGTGCCGATCAGCGACTCGCCCCTCGTCTTNTTCACCAATTCGGGCACCGAATCGATCGAAGCGGCGATGAAACTGGCCCGCTATGCCACCGGTCGTCACCGCTTCCTGGCGTTCCGCGGCGGCTTCCATGGTCGCACCCTGGGTGCACTGTCCCTGACTGCGTCGAAGTTTGTGCAGCGCCAGGGTTTTGGCCCGATGGTGCCGGGCGTCGATCACATCGACTTTGGTTACTGCTACCGCTGTCCCATCAACCTGCACTATCCGTCCTGTGAACTCGAGTGTGTACGCCGCATCGAAACCGAGATTTTCCGCACCAACGTACCGCCCCTCGAAGTGGCCGCGATCTTCGTCGAGCCGGTGCAGGGTGAAGGNGGGTACGTCGTACCGCCGCCGGGGTGGATGGAAGCCCTGCGGCAGCTGTGCAACAAGTACGGCATCCTGCTCGTGGCCGACGAAGTGCAGACCGGCTTTGGCCGCACGGGCAAAATGTTCGGCATGGAGCACCACGGCGTTGGNCCNGACATCATCTGCCTGGCGAAGGGAATCGCCAGTGGTATGCCGCTGGGCGCCATGGTGGCCAGACGACAGTTGATGACCTGGCCGCCCGGTACCCACGCCAGTACGTTTGGGGGCAACCCGGTCTCCTGCGCCGCGGCGCTGGCCACGATCGACCTGTTGGAGGACGGTTATATAGAACACAGCCGCATCGAAGGGGCGTACCTGCAGGATCGACTGTTGCAGATGGCCCAACATCACCCCTCGATCGGTGACGTGCGCGGCCTCGGCCTGATGGTGGGCGTCGAGCTGGTGCACGATAAGGTCACGCGNCAAACGCGCCCTGAGCTGCGCAACGANGCGATCGACACCTGTTACTACCACGGGCTGCTGATCATCGGCTGCGGGCCAAACACCGTGCGTTTCGCCCCACCGCTGATGATCCCACGCNNCCAACTCGACGAAGGTTTGGTGATCTTCGAGCGTGTTTTGAGCCAGTTGGAAGAGACGTACGAGCTGGCTTGAGCGCGTTCTGCCGCGGAATCGACCGTTGGGCCAGTGACTCGCCGGCGTGATGGGTCAACACGTCATGGTACAGCAGGGGTCCGCACCGGGGTGCGGACCCTCATTTTGGTCGGGTTCCGGCTCGTCCGGGTCAGGGCGTGGGGCACAGCCATTCCAGATTTGGCCGAAGTCGCGGCTCTAGCCGGGTTCGGCCAACGTGGAGCGGGCGCCGCGAGCCGGCTGAAGCCTCCGCTCCGTGTCCGCAACACTCAAATTGGAATTGCTGGTGGGGCAGGCTCAGTGGCCCAAAAGGGCAACACTTTCTTCCCGAGGATGGTAGTTGAGTGCCGCAAAACCAAACTGCTGCAGAAGGTCGCGCACCTGGGTGCAGCGGGCCAGCAGGTGCGGCTTATTGATCTTCCACCCGCCGTTGACCTGGTTGACGACCAGCTGACTATCGCCCCAAATGTCGACGTAGACCTGCGACGGTACCACGTGTGCGGCGCGGCGCGGNNCCAGCAGGTCTTGTAGGGCCGCGATCAACGTGTCATACTCGGCCTCGTTGTTGGTCATACGGCCGTCGAATTGCAGTCGTACCACTTCCGGCTGGGCCTGGCCTGACCACTGCAAGGCATAACTTCCGTACCCNNCGCCGGGGTTGCCCTTACTGCCCCCGTCGAACACCACACGCACCCGGACTTCAGTACCGGCGCCAGCCGCCAGCGCCGCGACTCGCGCGACGTGGTGGGGCGGCTGGGGCGGCCGGTGCGGCCGGGCGCGGTTCGATGAGGAGGGGGTTGTCGTGGCCGGGGCGCGGTGAGGGTTTTGCGCCGCCCGTTTTGCCCTGGCGCGTAACCACCGCATGGTCAGGCGCCGGCGTCGCGGCCGGCGCATCGTCCGCCAGGTCGCGCACATCGAGCAGGGCCATACGCTGCGCACGCCGAAACAGGCGGCGCCGGTCAGCCGGGCCGAGGGCCACGATCTGACTCAGCACGTCGTCGATACTCATTCCAGCTCCTCACTGGGGATACTGTCGGAATGGGTCTCGGCGCGGTAGCGGTCGAACAGATAGGCCAGATTGGCCTGGTGGAAGCGTTGCACCAGCCCGCTGAGCGGGATGCGCGATTTGCCGCACGCTTCGATGTCAACCTTGAGCAGTTCCCGTCGCGGCCGGTCCTCGGCGATGTACTGATGGGCCAGGGCATCGATCTTCTGCAGGTAGGCGATGTTGCTGGCCAGAATCTCGGCGATCTCGCCGCGCAGCAGCACCTCACCGTGCCCCTGGACAATGTTGTCGAGGCTCAGGTCGGCAATGGCTTTTAAGGAGGCGATCATACTCTGTGCGTCGCCACCCACGATGTACGGCACCGGCATCACCGTGTCGCTGGCAAAGAGGACTTTGTCTTCCTTGACGTGAATCGTAATCACGTCGGAGCTGTGGCCGGGTGATTCGTTGAGGACGATGGTCCGTCCACCCAGGCGCAGCGTCATCTCCTCCTGAAAAACCAGACCGGGCAGTCGGATCTCGACCTCGGCCAGTTCCGGGTTATACTCCCGCGCATCACGCAGGCCCTGTTCGGCATGTCGCCGCATAAGGTCGCGCCCGGCNNGGTGGGCGATCACCTCGGCCTCCGGGTAGAGGTAGGCGCCGTAGATGTGGTCCGCATGCGAATGCGTCAAAATCACGTAGCGAATGCCGCCCATCGCCTGGGCGCATCCGCACGAAATCGNCGCATCTCGCGCCTCGCTGGGGTAGGGCAGGGTATCCACGACAACCGCGCNCTCGCTCGTAAACACGGCGCCGGCCGTCACCTGCGCGTACAGTCCGCTGGTGAACACCCAAATGCTGTCAGCTACACGTTCACGTTGCATACAATCAGCCAGTCCTGTGCCGCTAGTTTCAAGGATAGAGAATAGCACAAAGCCGATGCCGTGTCAAGCCCAACAAAAAAGACCATCGCGTTTCCTGCGATGGTCTTACAACGAAACGATGATAACGGAGTCCCCGCTATGCCGTGTGTCAAGGTGCCCTGAACCTGCTCTCGCAGGTGGGGGTCTGCCCAGGAGCTCGGCCTTACCGAACGAGGGCTACCGCCTTACTCTTGGAACGTCCGATCCCCGTGATTCAGGTGTTGGCTCAGAGCGCTATAATGACATCACGGGCACGGCAGGGTACTGTGATTCTATGTTAGCATAGAGTTGAGATTCGTGCAAATTGCCCTATTGGAGGGCGGCCGCGCCCTTCTCCCCATCCCCCAGGTGCAGCTCGCGCCGTTGGGCCTCGGTGATGCTGGACGGTGCACCGAAGAGCAGATCGCTGCCGGTGGCGGTTTTGGGAAACGCGATGACTTCACGGATGTTGCCTGCACCGGCAAAGAGGGCCACCAGACGTGCCATGCCCAGGGCAATGCCACCGTGGGGCGGCGCCCCATATTCNNAGAAGGCATCGAGCAGTTGGCCGAACTGCGACTGCTGCGTTTCGGCGTCGATTCCCAGACGGTTGAAGAGCCGATTCTGCTCGCGCCGGTGAATACGAATCGAACCGCCGCCGATTTCCCACCCGTTGAGGATGACGTCGTACGCCTTGGCGCGAACCGTGGCCGGTTCGGTTTCCAACCGCGCCCAGTCCTCGTCGCGTGCCGAGGTGAACGGGTGATGGACGGCGGTCCAGCGCTGCGCTTCGTCGTCGAACTCCAGCAGGGGAAAATCGGTCACCCAACAAAACGCATAAACGTCGTCGTCCAGCAACCCCAGACGGCGCCCCAGTTCGAGCCGCAGGGCGCTCAGAGCGGNGGCCACCACGCCGGGCGACGATGCCACGACCAGGACCAGGTCACCTGGCCCAGCCCCGATCCGTTCGAGCAGGCCGCGCCATTCGGGTTCGGACAAAAACCTGGCGAACGACGAGCGCACCGCGGCGATATCGGGCGACGCGCCCGCCGTTTCGGGTATCGCCAGCCAGGCCAGCCCACCGGCGCCGTGCCGCTTGACCACCTCGGTNNCGTCATCGATCTGCTTGCGCGAGTAACCCGCACAGCCGGGCGCGCAGATCGCCTTGACCTGCCCGCCGGCCGCCAACGCCTGCCGAAAGACGGTGAAATCGGTCTGGGCGAAGAGGTCGCTGAGTTCCACCAGTTCCAGGCCGAAGCGCAGGTCAGGCCGGTCGTTACCGAAGCGGGCCATGGCCTCATCGTAGGTCAGGCGTGGAAACGGCGCCTGTTGAATTCGTTTGCCACTGATTCCCGCCTCGCCCGGCTGTGCCAGCTCACCCACCAGGTGAATGAGCAGCGCCTCGATCAGACCCATGACGTCCTCGCGGTCGACGAACGACATCTCCAGGTCCAGCTGGGTGAACTCGGGCTGCCGGTCGGCCCGCAGGTCTTCGTCGCGGAAGCAGCGTGCAATCTGAAAGTAGCGCTCGAAGCCCGCCACCATCAGCAGTTGTTTGGNCTGCTGCGGCGACTGCGGCAGCGCATAGAACTTACCGGGATGTACGCGGCTCGGTACGACGTAGTCGCGTGCCCCTTCCGGTGTGCTCTTCAGGAGGATGGGCGTTTCGATCTCGATAAAGTCGTGGTCGTGCAGGAAACGCCGAATGGTGCGCACCACCCGATCGTTCAGGATGATGTTACGCTGCAAAGCGGCCCGGCGCAGGTCGAGATAGCGGTACTTGAGCCGTACCACCTCATCGACCGGGACCTCCTCGTTGATGTAGAACGGTGGTGTTTTGGCCGTATTGAGGATCTGCACCTCACTGGCCAGCACTTCCACGTCACCCGTCGGCATCTGCGGGTTGCGCAGGTCGGGCGGGCGTGCCGCCACCTGCCCGCGTACCTGGAGGACGTATTCCANCCGCGCCTGGCTGGCGGCCGCGTGGGCCGCCGCGGCCAGCTCGGCATTGAGCGTCACCTGAACGATGCCGCTGCGGTCGCGCAGGTCGATGAAAATCAAACCGCCGTGATCGCGCCGGCGGTGCAACCAACCCGCCAATACCACGGTCTGACCGACGTGGGCCAGCCGTAAATCACCACACCGATGATCCTTCAACATAAAAGCCTCTCCTTCCACAACATGGCGTCGCATTATACGGCAGGGCCGGCGATTCGACAAGGATACGCACGGTCGTCATCGGCCAGCCCTCCCCGCCGGATGCGGCACGGGTGCGTCCTCCGGTCGCCGTTGGGCGCACCCACCTCGTGTTCGCGAGAAATCGGAAGTTGCCCGCCACACACCGCCCGGCGCCGATCGAACCGGCGCCGTGGGGCAGCCATCGATTTAGTGACCCACTGCCTTCTGGTGTATAATGGCCGCATCGTTCGCGCACCAATCGGCAGCATTGCCCGTGAACGCCGCTGCCTGTTCGAGCACCGGCACACCGTCGGGGTACCCAAGGAGTCGACATCGATGCCCACCAATCCCTGTGAGTCCGAGTTCATCTACGGCCTGCACGACCCCGGTGGCGAATGGATCATGGAACAGGCCGGGGTCAAAGGCTGGATCTTGTTCACCGAGGCGATTGGCGCCGACCCCAACAACCGCGATGGCCGTGACTACAGCAGTTACTGCGCACGCGGGTTTGGAATCATTTCTCGGCTCAACAACGGTTATCATCCGGGCGGCACAATTCCCCATTCCAGTCAGTACGCGGCGTTTGCCCAACGCTGCGCCAATCTGGTCNNCAGAGCCCGCGGCTGCCACATCTGGATCATCGGCAACGAGATGAATTACGGCATCGAGCGCCCCGGCGGCCCCGGCGGCGAGGTGATCACACCCACCATGTACGCCGACGTCTACCGGCGCTGCCGTGAGGCCATCCACCGCGTCGCCCCCGATGCGCAGGTCCTGGTTGGCGCGGTGGCGCCCTGGAATATCGAAACCAAGTACCCGGGCAACCCTTCGGGCAACTGGGTGCAGTATTTTCGNGACATCCTCCAGGCGTTGGGGCCCCAAAACTGTGACGGCTTCGCGCTGCACACCTACACCCACGGTGACGACCCCGCCCTGATCACCAGCGATGCGCGGATGGACCCGCCATTTCAGAAGTTGCACTACCATTTTCCCGCGTACCAGGACTTCCTGNNGGCGGTGCCGAGCAATATGCGCCGTTTGCCCTGCTACATCACCGAAAGCAATCAGGGTGACATCCCGTGGACCAACGTCAACCGCGGCTGGATTCAACGCGCGTACGATGAAATCAACCGCTGGAACAGCCAACCGGGGAACCAGGTCATTCGCTCACTGATCCTCTATCGTTGGCCCCAGGTGCCTGGTGACCAGTGGGGCATCCAGGGCAAAGAAAACGTGATCGCCGATTTTAAGGCGGCCCTACCCAAACGTTACACCTGGCCCGACAAGATGCAGCCCGCACTGCCGGCCTACGCGGCCAAATTCCTGGCGCACGGTGTGCCAGCCACGCTGGAAGCCAACGCCGTCATCAACGCCCAGGTGCGTGTGCGCAATGACGGCAGCAAGACCTGGCTCAAGGCCGGCCCCAACCCGGTTCACCTGGGCTATCACTGGCTGGATACTCAGGGTAAGCCGGTCAATGTGCCGGCCGGTGACTTCCGCAGCGAACTACCGAATGACGTGGCGCCCGGCAAGGAAGTGTCACTCGCCGCCAAGATTGGTGTGCCACCCCAGGCCGGCACCTACACCTTGCGCCTGGACATGGTGGAGGAAGGCGTCACCTGGTTCCGCGACCAGGGCAGCACGCCGTTGGCCCTGCGCGTCGACGTCAAGCCGGCCACCGTCGTGCCAGACAAGCAGTTTTTCCCCGAAACCAACCGTTGGGTCAGCGGACCGTTCCTGGCGTGGTACCGCCAATACGGCCTCGATGTCACCGGCTACCCCATCACCGATGAGCAGGTCGATCCTGTGAGCAACCTGCCCACGCAGTACTTCCAGCGTGTGGGCATGGAGCTGTGGCAGAATACGGTTCGTTTGAAACTGATCGGCGAAGAAACGTTACGCCTGCAGGGGCAGGTGGCACAGTTGCAGGCGCGCATCAAACAGTTGGAAGACCAGCTGGGGGCAGCGNNGTGGGCGGCTNNGTCACCGCCGCCGATGACCGATATCAGCGCCACCCTGGCGCGTGACCCGGCGGGTATGATCGCCCGCACGCGCGACATCAAAAAGATCGTCATCAACCACACCGCCGTGCCGTCCAACATCGGCGCCGACCGCGTGGCCGAGGCGCACCGCAAGCGCTGGCCCGGCATTGGTTACCAGTATTTCATCACCGGCAGCGGCGAGATACAGCAAACNGGCCCCCTGGATCAGGCGGTGACNACGCGGCCCTGGATCTTCGAAGGTGTACACATCGGCATCGCGGGCAACTTTGCCACCACCATTCCGACCGACGCGCTCACGACCACGGCCGCGCTGGTGGCCTGGCTGCTGCAAGAGCTGTCACTGCCCATCGAGGCCGTGGTGGGGGCCAGCGAAGTGACCAAAACCGCCTCGCCGGGCGCACAGTGGCTCACGGGTCAGCGTTACAAAGATACCCTGGTGGCCAAGATTCAGGCGGTGCAGGCCAGCGGCGGCCGGGCAGCGCCGATGTGGCGCAGCTGCGCACAGGTGCAACAGNNCCGAATCGGAACTGGCCGCGAAACAGTCGCAGATAGATCAGCTGACCGCGCAGGTCAGCACGCTGCAGAGCGACGTGCAGGCCCGTCAGAATCAGATCGACGAGCCACCGGACAGGTCATCGACCTGCACACCGAGATCGACCAGCTGCGGCCGGAAGTGAACAACCTGCGGACGCAGATGGATACGCTGCGCACGCAGAATGACAGCCTGCGCAGTGAATCGGCCGGCCTGCGCACCCAGGTCGACAGCCTGCGTCAGGAGAATCAGACACTGCGCGACCGCCTGGCCGGCAGTGGCGGATCCGGCGGCGACCAGGTGGCGCAGCCCGCGATCACCGATGTAACCGACCAGCCGCCGCGCGCGGCCGCGCTGAAAACGCGCGACCTCAGCCTGATCCAGTATCTGGTCATCAACCACACGGCCGCCGATCCCGGGGTAAGCGTGCAGCGTNNGGCGGAAGCCCACCGCAAACGCTGGCCGGCCATTACCTATCACTACTTCATCCAGGCCGACGGCAGCATCCTGCAAACCAACCCGCTCGACGTGTCGGTGACCGACCAGCAGGCCTGGCTCTGGCTCGGCATTCAAATTTGCCTGGCCGGCAATTTCACCGCTGCCGTGCCGACCGCCGCGCAGCTCGACGCCGCCGCCCACCTCGCGGCCTGGCTCATGCAGCGCTTCAACCTCCCGATCGATCGCATCAAGGGGGCCAGCGAGCTCACGGCTACCGGGTCGCCCGGCNNGCAGTGGCTGCAGGGCGCCGCGTACAAACACCAGTTGGTCGCACAAACCCAGGCCGTCCTCGATCAGGCGGCGCCGGGCGATGACCTGGCCGCCCTCCGGGCACAGATCGCGCAGCTCAACGCCACCGTACAACAGGCACAGTCCGATTTGCGCGTCGCCCAGGCGCAGTTGAGCGAGGCGCAGCAGCGTGCAGCCCGTCTGCAAACCAGCCTCGATCAGAGTAAGGCCCAGGTGACGGCGCTCGAACAGGAGAACCAGCGCCTGCAGAAGGCCCTGGCTGATGCACTGGCCGGCCAGGGCGGCGTCCAGCCCCCACTNGCGGTCGCCAAACCGCCGTTCGACCGCGTGGTGGGCCAACTACCCACAAGCACCGTGGCCGGCAACGTCTACCCGACGCGTGCCCGCTCAGCCATCACGCAGCTGGTCATCCACCACTCCGCGGCCCCCACCGGCGTGGATGCCGCACAACTGGCCCAGTACCAGGTCAGCACCCGTGGCTGGCCGGGCATCGGCTGCCACTTCCTGGTCGCGGCTGACGGCAGCATCGATCAAACCAACGAACTGGAGACCGTGGTCTACCACACAACCGGACAGGATGCCAACAGCGTAGGGATCATGTTTGCCGGCGATTTCAGCGACATGCCGCCCACGCCGCGGCTCGATCGGAAACACCTGGTTGCCTGGTTGGGCCAGGAACTGAAGATCCCCAACAGTCGCATCGTCGGGCACGACGAACTGCCCGGCCAGTCGACCACCTGTCCCGGGCGCCAGTGGCTGGAGGGGCAGCAGTGGAAGCAGCTGCTGTTCGAGCGCGTCCANGGCCTGGCAGGGGGCATCACCACCGCCCCGGCCAAGTTCATCGAGCATTACCTGCTCCTCTGGTGGCGGGGCNNCGATCTGTGGGCCGAGCCAGACTACCGCGGCNNGGTGCGTTACGTGGCACGCTTCACGCCAACGGTCGGCTTCTCGCTGGCTGAAGCCAAAACTGCGCGCTTCGTAACGATCGTTGGGGGCCGGTGGTGTACCGGCGAACACCGAAGAGGCGCTGCGCGGCCGGCGTGCTGGTGGAGCGGATTGCCGGTAAAGACTACATTGAAACGCAGCGCCTTCTGGACGAGCAGCGCGCGCCGGTCGCCGTTTCCGTTCGGATGAGCGGCCAGTTACGCGTGACGACTGCGCCCGCCACCTACACGGTGGCACTGCCGGTGTTCGANGGGCCGCTTGACCTCCTGCTCTACCTGATCGAACGTGAGGAGTTGGAGATTGCGGCAGTATCGGTGGCCCAGGTCACCGGGCAGTACCTGACGTACCTCAGTGAACTGCAAGCGCACGCAGTCGATNNTCACCCCGACGCCCTGGCCGACTTCCTGGTGATGGCCGCCAGGCTGATCTGGATCAAATCGCGGTCCCTGCTGCCACGACCGCCCGCCGCCGCCGAAGAGGAAGAGGCCGGCCGCCACACNTGGCCCTGGATCCAGGAATACAAACGCTTCAAAGTGGCGGCCCAGCACCTGCGCGACTGCGAAGCCGACCACCGGATGATGTACGTGCGTGTGGCCGGCCCGCCGCACCCCACGACCCCGCGCCCCTGGCCGGGCAGGGCGATNGTGGCTGACCTGTGGAAAATCGTACAGCGGGCGTTGTCTGCCATGCCGCCGTCGCAGCCGGCCGACCTGGTCGTGGCGCCGCTGCCCTTCACAGTACACGACAAGATCGATCTGATCACACGGTACACGTCGCAGTCAGGCGCGGTACGTTTTGGCGACCTGCTCGCCCTGGCCTACTCACGCGTCGAGGTCGTCATCACGCTGTTGGCGGTGTTNGGGCTGATGAAGCGTCGGCAGATCGTCGTGGAGCAAAACAGCCTCTTTGGCGACATCCTCATCCGCCGCCTGATCGCGATCGACCCTTTTCAGCACCCCGCCGCCGCGGAGCGCCCAAGCGACGCCCAAGAAGGCGACGATCCCCAGCGTATCGACCAGGATGTCGAAGGGGTCGGGGTGACGGTTGGGCACGAAGGCCTGGTGCGGCTCATCACTCAGCGCGTACAGCATCGCCAGGGCCAGCGTCCAGGCCAGAGGCCGGCGCACGGTGGGCGTACGCCGCAGCGCACGCCAGCCAGAAAGCCAGCCCGGCATAAACCAGGAAGTGCCCAAGGATATCCTGCAAGTCGGCCGGGCCGAGGCCCAGGTTGGGCAGTTGTGGTTGCGCCGACAGCCCGAAAATCAACGCCATCCAGGCGATCACCATCATCCAGGCCTGGATGCATGCCCGTCGCGCGGCCGTCATTGACTCAGCTCCTGGTAGAACCGCGCGACCGGGGCGCCAGGCGGTCCCACGTGAACTCACGGCGCACACGTCGCCGCGTGCTGACCGTACGCCGCCGCGCGGGCGGTCGNNTGAGCAAACTGACCAGGGCCTGCGCCGTTGCCTGGTCATCGTCGGGCCGCACCAGTATGCCTTCGACACCCTGGCGCACGTAGGTCAGCACTTCACCCTCGGCATCGGCCACCACGGGCAGGCCGGCGTGCATCAGCCNCAGCAGCTTGACCGAGCAGCGAGCGCGGGCCAGGGGCGTCGTCGCACTGGGCGCCCAGGCCACGTCGGCCGCGGCCAAGACGCCGGGCAGCGCCGCTGCCGGCGCCCAGCCCAGGCAGTGCAGCCCGCTACTCGGCCCGGCCCGCGCAGCCAACTCCGCAGCCTGCCCGCCGGTCAGGCTGTCGCCGGCCACGATCAGCCGGGCCGTCGGCAGCAGCTGCCGCACACGTAACCAGGTGCGGTGCACCCGCTGCGGCGTCACTTCGACAAACCGGGTGTAGAGCAGCGCTGTCGGTGGGTGGGAGGGAACAAACGTGGGTGATCCGGCGGGCTGGCCAACGTTCAGCCCGTTGGGCACGTGGCGCACGTGCTGACTGCTGTCGCGCAGTTCCGTGGCCAGGCGCACCAACCAGCGGCTGGCCGCGGTCACACCGTCGGCCTGCCGCAGACACCAGGTTTCCTGCCAGGCAAAAAAGCGGCCAACGGCGCGGGTAGGCCNAGCCGCGTTCCAGCCGGTCTCCCAGTCGTCGGTATCGATCACCAGCCGGCCGTGCCACAGCCCCAAACGCCGCGCCTGCCACATGAACCAGAGGACCAGGCCGGAGTACCCCTTGGGTTTGAAGCCGTGCACCACGGCCGGCTGCTGGGCCAGCGTCGTGCGCAGCAGCGCCGCCAGCGTGCCCGGCGCCCCGCCGTGCAGGGGTACGTGTACCACGCCCCCATCCATCCAAACCCGTCCCGCCTCCGTTGGGTGGTCCCAGGATGGGACCACCGCCGTAACCCGGTACGGGCTGCCCCTGGCCAGCGCGCTGGCCAGGGGCAGCATCCGCCGGCTGACCGTCCCCTTCGGCGCCAGGCCGAACGGCGCCACCAGCACGACGTTCACCGGGCCGCGGCCTTCACTCGACCGTGACACTCTTGGCCAGGTTGCGCGGTTGGTCGACGTCGCAGCCGCGCCAGACCGCCATGTGGTACGCTAATAGTTGCAAGGGCAGCACAGTCAGGACTGGCGTCAGCAGTTGGGCCGTTGCTGGCACGTAGATCACGTGGTCGGCCTTGGTTCGGATGAACTCGTCCCCTTCGGTGGCCACGGCAATGACGGTGCCGTTGCGCGCCTTCACCTGTTCGATCTGGCTGATCATCTTGTCGTAGACGCTGTCCTGTACGGCGACCGTCACCACCGGCATGTGCTCGTCGATCAGGGCGATCGGGCCGTGCTTCATCTCCCNCGCCGGGTAGCCCTCGGCATGAATGTAACTGATTTCCTTGAGTTTGAGCGCACCCTCAAGGGCAATCGGATAATTGATACCGCGTCCCAGGTAGAGAAAGTGGTCGTACTGGTGGAAGTGCTGGGCCAGGCGTTCGTAGAGCGGCGACTGCTGCAAGTCCAACACGCGGCCGGCCAGCTGCGGAATGTGCACCAGGTCGTCCAGGAACTGGCGACGGTCCTGGGCGCTGAGTGTACCCCGCAGCGTTGCCACGTGAATCGCCAGCAGGTAAAGGTCGATAAGGGTGGCGGTGAAGGCCTTGGTGGAGGCCACGCCAATCTCCGGGCCGACATGCATCGTGACGACGCTGTTCGCCAGGCGCGCAGCCTGGCTGCTCACGACGTTGACGATCGAAGCCAGGTGCGCCCCCTGGTNCTGCGCCTCCTCCATCGCCGCCAGCGTATCGACCGTCTCACCCGATTGGGTCAGGGCAATGAAGAGGGTATTGGCGTCGATCATGGGGTTGCGGTAGCGGAACTCCGAGCCATAATCGACCCGCACCGGGATCTGCACCAACTGCTCGAAGATGAACTGGCCCACCAGCCCGGCATAGTACGAGGTGCCGCAGGCCACGATCATCACCTGGCTCAGTGACCGCGCCTGCTCGGCAGTCAGGGTCACGTCTTCCAGGTCCACTTCACCCGCGTGAAAATCGACTCGCCCGCGTACCGTGTCAGTGAGCGACTGGGCCTGTTCGTAGATCTCTTTCTGCATGAAGTGGCGGTATTCGCCCTTCACGGCTGACACCGGGTCCCAGGCCACGGTGTGGACGGCCGGCGTGACTGGTTTGCCGTCCAGGGTCATGAACTGGGCGCCGGCGCNGGTCACCACCGCCAGCTCGTACGACTCCAGGAACGTCATACGCCGGGTGTGTCNGAGGATCGCCGGCATATCGGAGGCGATGAGCATCTCCCCGGCGCCGTAACCAATCGTCACCCCGCCGGCATTGCCCAGGCGCGCGGCGATCAGGCAATCCGGCTCACGGCTACTGAGTACCACGACCGCGCTGGGGCCACGCAGGTGGCCCAAAGCCTGCCGGGTGGCCTCGGCCAGGCCGCAGCCGGCATCGAGATAACGGCTGACCAGGTGGACGATCACCTCGGTGTCGGTATCGGAACGAAAGGCGATGCCGTCCGCCTCGAGGTCGCGGCGCAGTTCCCTGGAGTTCTCGACAATACCGTTCTGCACGACGACGACTTCGCCGTTGTGGTTGCCGTGGGGGTGTGCGTTGCGGCGGCTGGGTTTGCCATGGGTAGCCCAGCGTGTGTGACCAATCGCGACATGGCCATCGACCGGTTCCTGGGCGAGCAGATCGACGAGGCCGCTCAGCTTGCCCACTTCACGTCGCACCTGGATGCGGCCATTATCGATCACGGCCAGGCCGGCCGAATCGTAGCCGCGGTATTCCAGCCGGCGCAGCCCGTCGATGACAATCGGCGTGGCNNCGCGCGGGCCAACATAACCAACAATACCACACATGAGAATCCTCCTGAAGGGGTTATGGCGTAGTTCGTACGGGCCACGGCGCGACCGCGTTGTCCCTCCAGTCACCCGGAGGTTTTGACGGTGCGTCTGTTGGATTTTCAGGAGGAAAGAACCCTGACCCGTTCTCAGGCTGAGAACCTGGCCACAGGGCCGTGGCATAGCCCTGGAGGCATCCGCTGATCTTTCGATTTTCCCGGGTGGGTAACCGGTTAGCTCCACGTCGCCGGGGAGAACCTCTTCCTCGTCAACTGCATGTCACACATGCAGCCCATGCGCTCTCTTTCCTCAGCAGGTGTGATGGCAATCGACCGATAGGCAGACCTCCAGTGGATTCGATACGGCCCGCGGGCGGGCCCGTCACGTCGTCGATTATAGCCCGAAGGAGAGCGCCGGGCAAATTGGCGGTTCTCCGATCCCTAGCGCTCTGCCCCGCCGTACGGCCCACGTTCGCGTTCGGACAGCAGGGCGGCGATCCGCCACATGATGTCCTCGCTGGCCTCGTCAAGCGCCAGGCGGCGGGCCGCCCCGTGGCTGGCTACGGTGAGTGGGCCAAAGGGCGCCCCGATCGTGACGACGACCGGTGCACGCCGCAGGCGACGCCAGCNAGCCGAAGACCTCAGCCCGCTGCCCGAAAAACCGATCGGTAGAATCGGCACGGCGTGCTGCGCCGCCAGGTAGGCTGTGCCCGGCCGCGGTGGAAGTAGCGCCGAACGAAAACCACGGCTATGCACACCGCCCTCGGGAAATATGGCCAAAACACCGCCCTGCGCCAGAACCTGCGACGCCCCCGCAGCGCACGNCCGGTCGACCTCACCGCGGTGGACCGGGATGGTCCCATAGCTGTGCAGAATCCAACCGACCGCCGGGTGGTGCAGCATGTTGTCCGCGGCCAGGTATTCTGGCGCGTAGGGCAGCACAATCGGCAGCAGGGCCGGTTCCAGCCAGCCAAAATGATTGGCCACCACGATCAGGGCCTCCGGNNCCGGCAGGTGTTCGCGGCCATGCACCTCGAGGCGCAACAGCAGCCGGGCCAGCAGGCCGACCGCGACACGCAGGAGGCGCCGGATGAGCCGGCGCGCCCGTGAACGCGGCACCGGCCTACCCGTNNGTACCGCCGTCAACGGTCGCCAGGCGTAGATGATGGCCAGCACCCGCGCCAGCGTCTCTTCGACTGCCAGGCCGGTCGAATCGATCGTAATTGCGTCGGTCGCNNCACGCAGCGGCGCCGTTGCCCGTGTTTTGTCGAAGGCATCGCGCTGCTGCATGCCGTGCAGAACCGCTTCGTAGGTCGTGCTCTGGCCATNTATCACGCGCTGAAAGCGCCGCCGTGCCCGTTCCTCCACCGAGGCGTCGAGGTATATTTTCAGATCGGCACTGGGCATGATGACGGTGCCAATGTCACGCCCGACCATCACGACCCNGCNCCTGCGCCCGATGCGGCGCTGCTGCTCGATCAGCGCCTGGCGCGCGGGNNGATAGGCCGATACACGTGAGACCGATGCATCGACCGCCGGCCGCCGGATGTCCCAGGTGATGTCCACGCCGCCCCNCAGCACCGTGGACAACCGGCCGTCCTGCGCCGCTCCAGGCTCACGGATGTCGATATCGACGGTGGACGCCAGGGTAACCACCTGGTCTTCATCGTCCAGCGGTACGTGCCGCTGGAGGGCGAGCCAGGTAATGGCCCGGTACACGACGCCGGTGTCGAAATAGAGGTATCCGAGCTGCTGCGCCACCCGATAGCCGATCGTGCTCTTGCCTGAGCCAGCCGGCCCATCGATGGCAATCGTCGACGGCAGGTGTGGTGGCCCGTCCGACTCCGCTGGGAACGTTTGGCTCATACCGGCGGCCGCTTCTTCCCCGACCGATGCGATGGCCGACCCCACGTGACGGGCCAGACGGGCGGTCGGCGCTACCCGTTGGGCGGCCCCGCGACCCCTGGTCGTCCGCTACGCGCCGTGGGCCGGGTACCCGCGCCCGGTGGGCGGTCCGCGTCGCGGCCGGACGGTCGTCCCGCCTGGCGTCGGCGGACGGGCCGCGTGGGGTCGTCCCGCCGGCCCGCGGCGGGTTCCATGCGATCCGCGCGGCGCGGGTCCTGGCCGCGCACGGTGATCAGGCGGCGGGCCGCCACGTTCTGACGGTCGCGCAGCCGCCGGGCGGGCTTGTGCGCCCGGTTGGCGACGCCCCGCGCGGTTCGTTCGTCTGCTTGAGGGTGCCCAGGGCGGGTTCGTTCGTCGGGTTGGGTGCGCCCAGGGCGGGTCCGTTCGTCCGGTTGGGTGCGTCCAGGGCGGGTCCGTTCGTCCGGTTGGGTGCGCCCAGGGCGGGTTCGTTCGTCCGGTTGGGTGCGCCCAGGGCGGGTTCGATCACCGGGTTGGGAGCGTCCTGGACGAGTACGGGAGGGTTTGCCGCCGGCTGAGCGTGCCCCTGATCCGCGGCCTGGCCGGCCCGTGGTGGGCGTCCCCGGCCGCGCGACGGCTCGTCACGTCGTGCATCCGGGTGACGGGGCGCTGGGCCAGCCGCCGGCCGCAACAGCCGGCGCAGGGCGCGCAGCTCACGTGCGTTGACGTCACGCCAGGCGCCCATTCTGACATGTTCGAGGCGCAGTGGGAGGCCCACCCGGATCAAGCGCAGGGTTGGGTGGCCCACGGCGGCCGTCATGTGCCGGATCTCGCGTTTGCGCCCTTCACGCAGCACCATGTGCAGCCAGGTCGTCGGGATCGGCCGCGCGTCGGTTGGCCGGGCCAGATAGGCGGGCGGGCCGTCGATGATCGTCACCTCGGCGGGCGCCGTCAGCCGGTCAGCGACATCGACGCCCTGCCGTAGTTTGCGCAGGGCCACGGTGCTGGGCCGGCCTTCGATGAGCACCAGGTACTCTTTGGGGTGTTGGTAACGCGGGTGGGTCAAACGGTGGGCGGNCTCGCCATCGTTGGTAAGCAGCATCAGGCCCTCGCTCTCCAGGTCAAGCCGACCAACGGGGTAGAGGCGCTGGGGCACCTGCAGCAGGTCGGCCAGGCAGGGCCGTCCCCCTCCGGTTCNCATAGCCGACAGGTAGCCGGGCGGTTTGTACAGTACGATGTAGCGCGGCGCTTCGGGGCCGGTGATGGGGTTGCCGTCCACGAGCACGATGTCGCGTTCCGGGTCGACCTTGCTGCCCAGTTCGGATACGACCTTCCCGTTGACGCGAACCCGGCCCTGGAGAATCGGCTCTTCGCAGGTGCGGCGCGATGCCACGCCGGCGTGCGCCATGACTTTTTGCAGACGTTCTTCCACTGCGGTGCTCCTTGGACGTAACCTGGCGCCGGTGCAGGCAGTCTGCCCGGCATCACGGCCTCATATTTGTGATATTGGCGCCCGCATGACAGCCGAACGCCGGGCCTCTCCGCGCGTGCCGGCAGCCCGCCATTTCCAGCCGACCCGGGGACGGACTGGGCCTGCGTGCCGGGCAATGCGGCATGGGGTGTGCCGCACGGCTCGCGGGCGATGTCTCTCGCCCAGAACATGCGGCGATGGGCCCATGAACCGCCTGGCCGGTTGGACTCACAGTCGCGCCCACACCAGGGGCTGCGTAGCCACTTCGTGGGCGCCCAGCCAGTAGCGCAGCGTGCCGGCCGGCGCGCCCGGTGCAGAGTCTACGACCGGCGCCAGGTCGTGCACCGCCTGGATCAGCGGCCATTGCCAGCGTGCGGCGAAGGTATCGGCCGGCGCGTCGGCCAGCAGAAACCGCAATTCGCCCGTCACGTCCGGCGCACGGTTGAGGGCATTGGCCGGCGGCGCCAGGGGTAGCCAGCTGTAATGCGCAAAGTAGTGATCGAACAGGCGGCGGGCATCCGTATAACGCTGTGTGCTGCCCAGAATGACCGCCAGCGACCGGTGACCGTTACGTGTGACCGACGCAACCAGGCATTCACCGGCCAGGTCAGTCGTGCCGGTCTTGACGCCATCGGCCCCGTCGTACAATGACAGCAGCTCGTTTGTGTTGACCAACGTGTGCCCAGGCCGCGTGTACTGGGTCGTCGACACGATCCGGGCAAAGTCGGGATAGGCCAACGCGGCCGGCCAGGCGGTAGAGGTCCGCCGCGCCGAGTAGTGATCCGGTGCATCCAGACCGTGCGGGTTGGCAAAATGCGTATCGTTCAACCCCANGGCTGAGGCCCGCTCGTTCATCATCTGCACGAAGGCCGCTTCGCTGCCCGCAATGTGCAGGGCAATCGTCATGGCCGCATCGTTTCCCGACACCATGAGTAAGCCGTACAGCAGATCGCGCAGCGAAATCTGCTCGCCAGCCTGTAGATACANTCGGCTCTCACCCACGGTGAGCGCCTCCGCCGGCACCGTCACGACCTGATCCAGGTTGCCGCGTTCCAGGGCCAGCAGGGCGGTCATAATTTTGGTCGTACTGGCCATGGGCAGGCGGTCCTGAGCATGGTGTTCGAGCAGCACCTGGCCCGTGTCGACGTCGACCAGGATGGCGGCTTGGGCGGCGATGGNGGGCAGCTGATGCGCAGCCTGGATTTCGGCGACCTGATCCGGGTAGAGGCGTACCGGCCGACTGGCGCTGTCAACGAGGATGGGAGGACCGAACCCATACGAAAGGCAGGCCAGCAGGCCGATCAGAATCGGTATGCCCAGGCGGCGGTGGCCGTGCACCACGGAGACGAGGGCGCGGCACATCAGTTTCAACCAGTGTCGGCTGTGGTCGAGCACGATATCTCCGCAACCTGGCACAAAAGAGGGCACTCCAAGGACTGGCCGAAGTCGGTCACCTTGTCGTGCCCACTAAGCGCCTATCCGAACAACCCCGCGTACACGCCAGAATGCCGTCATTGAGCGGTTATTTGGATAGGCCCCAACACACGAACTGTCGAAGGCACGCGTATTTGTTGGCCGAAACTTTGTCGCGTGACCACGTCCGGTTGACGCCCGGTTCGACGGCGTTACCCATCGATGTGTCCTCTATCCAGGCCCCAGATTACGGCAGATCGACCGCCACGTTGTACGTCCGCACGTTGTTCGAGGTAACCGTCTCCTCGACGTCCGGCACCACCTCGACCTGCGCTCGTAGCTGCTGCGGGTCGGGATGGATGTCAGCTGCTCGAAACGTACGATGGTCGTGTCCCCTGCGGGCAACTCATCCACGAACTGGGTACTTTCCAACAGAACCTGGCGGGTGTCATCACTCACCGTGACGCGCACGGGGATGTCGCGCGCCGTTCCGGTGCCCTGGTTTTCAACGACCGCCATCAGTGCCAGGCGGTCGGACCGCAGGTTGACGGTATTGTTCATCATTTCAACTGCGGTCAGTGCCAGGTCGGGTACGGGGACCACCACCGCCGTGGCCACTGGCTGAGCAGTGGCTTTGGCATCGGCCTGTTCATGGATGGTTACGCAGGCATTCACACTCAACAGCAGTGCCGCCGCGCAGCACAGCCGGGCCAGGCGAGGGTGGACTGGTAGTAGAGCGGCAACAGCCAGACGGTTTGCGTGATAGCGTGGCAGTGACGAGTACGTCTGATCCAATTGCATTTCGGTCATAGGCCCATCTTACAGCCAGCCTGACCTTTTGTCAAAGTTGCTGTCCCGCTCACACGGTCAACGGCCCTTGGTCGAAGGGATTCCCGACCGGCGTGGGTCGATTTGAGTGGCAGCATCGANGGCCCGACCGAACGCTTTGAAAAGGGCCTCGGCCTGGTGATGGTCGTTGCGCCCATAGAGCACNNGCGCGTGGAAGTTGAGCCGCCCATGAATGGCGACTGTTTCGCAAAAATGGGTAACGAGGTCGGTCGCCACCTGCCCCACGGCCGCGGTGTGCCAATGGACGTCGATCACCCAGTACGGGCGCCCCCANNGGTCGAGCGCGACGAAGCCGAGCGTCTCGTCCATCGGCACGTAGCTGTGGGCTGTACGCACCACGCCACGCCGGTCGCCCAGCGCCTGATCGATGGCTTTGCCCAGGCAGATGGCCACATCTTCCACTGTATGGTGCTCATCGACATGCAGGTCGCCCTGCGCACGCACGGTCAGGTCGAACAGGCCGTGCGCGGCAAAGAGGTCCAGCAGGTGGTCCANAAACCCCAGGCCGGTTTGCACATCGTGCTGGCCGCTGCCATCCAGGTTCAGTTCGAGCACGATGTCGGTTTCATGGGTCTTGCGTTCGATTCTGCTCTGGCGCATCTTCGATCTCCGTTCCTGGCGACCGTCCGTAGGGTCGGTCGGTCGAGTGCCCTGTCAGGTTGGATACTCCGGTGGTTCACCTGGTTTGAGCGTAGTCATCGATTGTATCCGATCAACGGCGGTCGTCGCGCCCGGTAACCCGCGGGCCGGGCAGCGGCTTCCCTAACAGGGCGCCAGCCTTGCCAACGCCGCCAGCAGGGCATCGGTGTCCTGTGGCCGGCCGGCGCTCACCCGAATGTAGTTCTCGAGGCCCGGTTTCATGTAGTGGCGCACAAGTACGCCCTGCTGGGCCAGGGCCTGTTTCAGCGCGGCGGCGCNTGCACCCTGCACCCGGCACAGAACGAAGTTNNCGCGGCTGGGCAGCGGCTGTAAAAAACTGAAGACCGCCAGGGCGTCGAGCAAGCGCTCGCGTTCAGCAATCAGCGCGTCCACCAGGGGTTGCAGCGTCTGCCGGTGGTCCAGTGCGGCCAGGCCAGCCACCGTCGCGGCGACATTCACGTTGTACGGCTGTTTGAATTTCCACAGGTAGGGCATCAACCAGGCCGGGAACACACCGTAACCCAGGCGCAGGCCGGCCAGTCCCGCCCATTTGCTGAAGGTGCGCAGCACCACCAGGTTGGCATACTCCGCCGTCCACGTCACCACCGAGTTTTCCAGGCCAGCAAACTCGATGTAGGCCTCGTCCACAACCACGATCAGCGGCAAGCGCAGCAGGCGCCGCAGTTCCGCCGGGGTCAGAAGTCCGCCATCGGGGTTGTTGGGGCTGGTCAGGAAGAGCAGTTTGGCCCCGGTTGGCGCGGCGTGTTCGATCGCTTCCAGGTCCAGGGTAAAATCGGGCCGGCGCCAGGCATCGATCACGCGACCACCGCTGAGGCGGGCGTCGAAGCTGTACATCCCAAAGGTTGGCGGGCAGTTGATGACGGCATCCCCGGNGCGCAGGAAGAGCCGGCACAGCAGGTCCAGCAGCTCGTCCGCGCCGTGCCCCGACAGGATCAGCCCGGCCGCGACGCCCACGTAATCGGCGAGGGCGGCCCGCAACTGCCGCTGTTCGGGGTCGGGGTAGATGTGGTAGTACGCGAAAGCGGCCAACGCCTGGCGCACCGCCGGGGCCGGGCCGTAGGGGTTCTCGTTGGCGTCCAGTTTGACGATATCGGCCGCCGGGCGACCCAATTGTGCGCTCAAGACCTCGAAGGGGACGATGGGCGTGTATTCTTCCAGCTCGGCCAGGTCTGGGCGCAGCAGCCCTGCGAGCCGTGCAGTATCGGATGGCCTGTTCACCGGCCGCCCTCCGCCGCGGGTCGCCCCCAGGCGCAGCTCAAAGGTGGTGCGCGTGGCGTGGGGGCATAACCCATGCGCCGGTAGAGCTGCGCCGCGTGCCGATTGTGGTGCTCCACCTCCAGCTGCACGGCGCGCATTCCGCGTGCACGGGCCGCCTCGGCGACGAAGGCCAGGGCCGCACGCCCCCAACCCTGGCCGCGGAACGCCGGGCGCAGGTAGGCTCGTCAGCCAGCACGAAGGGGCCGCCCAGTTCCACGGTGAACCCCACGTCATGACCAGGTAGCCGGCCACTTCATCCGCCGCCCGGATGAGGTAGACGCACCCCAGCGGCCCGGCTGAGCGAGCAGGAGGTCCAGCCCGGCAGTTCGATCGGCCAGGGCAAAGCCGACGAGTTCGTCCTCGATAAAGAACGCCTCATGCATGGCCAGCACCTGGGCGCGGTCGGCCGGCGTGGCGGGTACAAACGTCGGTTCAGTCATGGGTCACCCGTGCAAACGTTGGCGGGCCGCGGCCGCATGCGCCGTGGCCCCTCGGCCTCGGCCAGGCGGGCCGCGGCCGCGCTGAGCGCGCCCGCCGGCGGCGTCAGGCCCACCAGGCTGATGCGCTTGACAAAATCCGCCACGCTGACGGGCGAAGCAAAACGCGCCGAACCTTCGGTGGGCATGATGTGGCTGGGNNGCGCCACGTAATCACCCAGCACTTCGAAAGCCTCACCCACGAAGATGCCGCCGGCGTGGCGTACCTGGCCCACGATCGACCAGGNGTCCTGCACCAACAGGCACAGATGCTCGGGGGCGTAGGCGTTCGCCAGGTCCAGCGCGTGCGCCAGGTCGGCGGTGACCACGATACCGCCCCGGTCGCCCAACGATTGTGCGATGATGGCGGCCCGGCTGANGGTCTGCCAACTGGNCGCGACGGCGTGCTGTACACGGGTCGCCAGGTCGGCCGATGGCGTTAGCAGGATCGCCGAGGCCAGGATGTCGTGTTCGGCCTGGGCCAGCAGGTCGGCCGCGACCAGTCCGGGTTNGGCCTGTGCATCGGCAATGATCAGCGTCTCGGTTGGGCCGGGAATCCCATCGATGCCGACCAGGCCGTAGACCTGGCGCTTGGCCAGGGTCACGAAGAGCCCACCGGGGCCGACGATCTTGTCGACCGGGGCTAACGTCTGGCTGCCGAAGGTGAGCAGCCCGATCGCCTGCGCGCCCCCACNCGCCCACAGGGCATCGACGCCGGCCAGGGCCGCGGCCGCCAGGGTCACATCGGGCACACGGCCGCTCTGGCGGTCGGGCGGGGTAACGGCCACGATGCGGCGGACCCCGGCTACACGNNCCGGCACCGCGGCCATCAGCAGGGACGAGGGGCGGCGCCGTGCCCCCGGCACGTAGATGCCGACGGCCTCGATGGGGCGTACGAGCTGGCCCAACACGCCCTCCTCGCCGGCATCAACCCAGGCCCCACNCGGTTGTTTGTGGTGAAAGGCGGTGATGCGGTCCACCGCCAGCCGCAGGGCCTGTACGAGCGCTGCCGGCAGCCGGGCCAGGGCCGCCGTCTGTTCGGCCTGGGGAACCACCACGGTGGCCAGATCCACCCCGTCGATGCGGGCTGTCCAGGCGCGCACGGCCGCATCACCCCGCTGCCGGACATCGTTCAGGACCTCGGCCACGGCCTCGGCGGGGTTCAGCCGGCGACCAAAGCGCGCCGCGATGCCCTCCAGTACGGCGTCCGGCGCCGGCTGTGCGTCCCACGCGCGGCGCAGGATCGTTTGCTGCGCCAATGACACGTCGGTGATGATCGGTATCACGATCGGGCTTCTCCTTGGGCGGTCGCGGTTTCTTCGGCGGCGCGCCGCTGGTCAATGAAGGCCTGCATCGTCGCGGCCTTCAGGCGGTAGCTGGCACGGTTGGCGATCAGACAGGCCTGCACGTGCAGGATCGTACGCAGTTCGACCAGACCATTGGCCTGGAGCGTCGAACCGGTCTCCACCAGATCGACGATCAGGTCGGCCAGGCCCACCAGCGGCGCCAGCCNGATCGACCCATTCAGCGTGATAATTTCGGCCGAAATACCGCGCCGGTGGAAGTAGTCACGCGTCAGGTTGGGGTACTTGGTGGCAATGCGCAGGTCAGGCTCCAGGCGCAGAGGGCGCAGCGGCCGGTCGGCNNGTCCGGCCACCGCCAGGTGGCAGTGGCCGAAAGGCAGACGCAGCGGCTCGTAAACGTCACGCCCGCTCTCGCGCAGCACATCCTCACCCACGACACCCAGGTCGGCCACGCCGTATTCGACATAGATCGGCACATCGCCCGGCTTGGCCAGCAGGTAGCTGAGGCGACCGCCGGCCGCGGAATCAACAGGCGGCGCGATGTCATGCCCGGCGTCGGCCGCCGCGTGACGCACGTAGCCGATCTTGTGCAGCAGGGCCAATGCCTGGTGCTGCATCCGCCCCTTGGGCAGGGCGATCGTCAGGTGGTTGGGGTCGCTGTGTTCGGGCCGCAGAGTCACCATGGCGGTGTTTCGTTGTGGTTCATTGTACCGTCTCGACCGGTTGGGTCATAAACTCAGCCAGAGTGAACTGCCGTGCGCCGTCCGTATCGTACAGCGTCACCGCGTCCGGCCCGGCGAACCAGAGCAGGCGGTCAATCCCGCGCCCGGCGCGCGCCGCCAATGCCGTTTCGTCCCGCCCCAGCACATCGACGTCGATCACCTGACCGTGGGCGCGCGCGCGTCGAGCCACGGTTGCAGCGCGGACGTCAGCACCGGGCGCCATGCCCACCAACCAGTCGGGGGCGANCTGCTGGGGGTTCGCGCCTGATGACGGGCCGTATGCAGCAGGCGGTCCACCACCAGCGCAGCCCACGGCCGGTTGTGGGCTGCCGAAATAACCGATCAGGTCGTCATAGCGGCCCCCGCTGCACAACGCGGCGCCGGCCCNCCGCGCAAACCCCTCGAAGGTCAGGCCGGTGTAATAGGCCATGCCGCGCAGTTCACTCAAGTCGACCAACACGTGGTCCGCCAGGGCCAACGCAGCGAGCCGCTGCCACACCTGGTGCAGGCGCCCAACCGCGGCCGTCATCGCCGGCGTCAGGCAGACCTCGCTGGCGCGGTCAAAGACCTCCTCCCCACCGCTGAGCGATGGCAGGGTGCACAGGGCGCGCCGGGCCGCGGGCGTCAGGGGCAGCGTGGCCANGCAGTTGCCGGGCTCGCCCTGCCGTTTGCGGTCGACGGCCGCGGTCAGGGCGGCAACCGCGTCCGCGGGCAGATCGAGCGTCGCCAGAAGGCTGCGGTAGAAACCCATGTGCCCAATCGTGAGCGTGAACTGGCGCAGCTGCGCGCGCAGGGCCGCGATGGCGAGCTGTAACACCTCCGCATCGGCCGCAACGGTATCGGCGCCGATGAGTTCNNAGCCGGCCTGGGTGAACTCGCGCCGTCGGCCGGCCTGGGGGTCTTCGTAGCGGAAGACGCTGCCGACGTAAAACAGGCGCAGCGGCTGCGGTTGGTCGTACAGCTTGCTGGCCGCCGCACGAGCCGTCGGGATCGTCAGGTCGGGCCGCAGGGCCAGCGTCTCGCCGTTGCGGTCGACGAAACGCATGATGTTGCTGGCCAACTGGCTGCCGGCCGGCCCGGAAACGACATCGGCATACTCGAGGGTCGGTGAAATGATTTCGGTGTAGGCCCAGGAGGCAANAACGCGGCGCAGGCGCGCTTCCAGCGCCCGCTGCTGGGCGGCATATTCGANAAACAGATCACCGACGCCGTACGGCAACTGCCCCTTGGTCAAACGCGTGCCTCGCCTGTTTCGTAGTCCGTAACTGCTCAGCCGTCCCTACGGGACGGGCGCGTATCCCACGCGGCATGCGCTAAAGTCGGCCGTCCCTACGGGACGGGCGCGTATCCCACGCGGCATGGGCTAAAGTCGGCCGTCCCTACGGGACGGACGTGTATCCCACGCGGCATGGGCTAAAGTCGGCCGTCCCTACGGGACGAGCGCGTATCCCACGCGGCATGCGCTAAAGTCGGCCGTCCCTACGGGACGGGCGCGTATCCCACGCGCATGCGCTAAAGTCGGCCGTCCCTACGGGACGGGCGCGTATCCCACGCGGCATGCGCTAAAGTCGGCCGTCCCTACGGGACGGACGTGTATCCCACGCGGCATGCGCTAAAGTCGGCCGTCCCTACGGGACGGGCGTATCCCACGCGGCATGCGCTAAAGTCGGCCGTCCCTACGGGACGGACGTGTATCCCACGCGGCATGGGCTAAAGTCGGCCGTCCCTACGGGACGGGCGCGTATCCCACGCGGCATGCGCTAAGTCGGCCGTCCCTACGGGACGGACGTGTATCCCACGCGGCATGCGCTAAAGTCGGCCGTCCCTACGGGACGGGCGTATCCCACGCGGCATGCGCTAAAGTCGGCCGTCCCTACGGGACGGACGTGTATCCCACGCGCATGCGCTAAAGTCGGCCGTCCCTACGGGACGGACGTGTATCCCACGCGCATGCGCTAAAGTCGGCCGTCCCTACGGGACGGACGTGTATCCCACGCGGCATGGGCTAAAGTCGGCCGTCCCTACGGGACGAGCGCGTATCCCACGCGGCATGCGCTAAAGTCGGCCGTCCCTACGGGACGGGCGCGTATCCCACGCGGCATGCGCTAAAGTCGGCCGTCCCTACGGGACGGACGTGTATCCCACGGCATGCGCTAAAGTCGGCCGTCCCTACGGGACGGACGTGTATCCCACGCGGCATGCGCTAAAGTCGGCCGTCCCTACGGGACGGACGCGTATCCCACGCGGCATGCGCTAAAGTCGGCCGTCCCTACGGGACGGACGTGTATCCCACGCGGCATGGGCTAAAGTCGGCCGTCCCTACGGGACGGACGTGTATCCCACGCGCATGCGCTAAAGTCGGCCGTCCCTACGGGACGGGCGCGTATCCCACGCGCATGCGCTAAAGTCGGCCGTCCCTACGGGACGGGCGTATCCCACGCGGCATGCGCTAAAGTCGGCCGTCCCTACGGGACGGACGTGTATCCCACGCGGCATGGGCTAAAGTCGGCCGTCCCTACGGGACGGGCGCGTATCCCACGCGGCATGCGCTAAAGTCGGCCGTCCCTACGGGACGGACGTGTATCCCACGCGGCATGGGCTAAAGTCGGCCGTCCCTACGGGACGGGCGCGTATCCCACGGCATGCGCAAGTCGGCCGTCCCTACGGGACGGACGTGTATCCCACGGCATGCGCTAAAGTCGGCCGTCCCTACGGGACGGACGTGTATCCCACGCGCATGCGCTAAGTCGGCCGTCCCTACGGGACGGACGCGTATCCCACGGCATGCGCTAAAGTCGGCCGTCCCTACGGGACGGACGTGTATCCCACGCGGCATGCGCTAAAGTCGGCCGTCCCTACGGGACGGACGTGTATCCCACGCGGCATGGGCTAAAGTCGGCCGTCCCTACGGGACGAGCGCGTATCCCACGCGGCATGCGCTAAAGTCGGCCGTCCCTACGGGACGGGCGTATCCCACGCGCATGCGCTAAAGTCGGCCGTCCCTACGGGACGGACGCGTATCCCACGCGGCATGCGCTAAAGTCGGCCGTCCCTACGGGACGGACGTGTATCCCACGCGGCATGGGCTAAAGTCGGCCGTCCCTACGGGACGGACGCGTATCCCACGCGGCATGCGCTAAAGTCGGCCGTCCCTACGGGACGGACGTGTATCCCACGCGGCATGCGCTAAAGTCGGCCGTCCCTACGGGACGGACGTGTATCCCACGCGCATGCGCTAAAGTCGGCCGTCCCTACGGGACGGACGTGTATCCCACGCGGCATGGGCTAAAGTCGGCCGTCCCTACGGGACGGACGCGTATCCCACGCGGCATGGGCTAAAGTCGGGCGTCCCTACGGGACGCAATCTCGCCATGCCTTCCGCCCCGATGGGATGCTCGACATCCGCCCTCCATCGCATCGCGTCCCGTAGGGACGCATGATTTGAGCTTCGGGACGTACACGTTCTCGAGCGTCCCGTAGGGACGCATGATTTGAGCTTCGGGACGTACACGTTCTCGAGCGTCCCGTAGGGACGCATGATATTCGCCATCTGCTTGCCTAATACTACAACCGTACTTGTCATGCTGAGGCCCGTCGTTTGGGCCGAAGCATCTGGTTTGCCAGCGCGAGACGCTTCGCTGGCGGTCTGGGATGCCGAAATCTGGCCGCAACACCGGCTCAACGTGACATTGCCAGCGAAGTACAGTTGTAGTAGTAAGGTCCAATAAAAAGACTAGTAGTCTGACTTATTAATTCTTAGAATTCAGGCGTTCGTAGTGTCGATGCAACTTCACGCGTGCCTTGGCCGTCGTGAATGTCCAGTTGATCTGAGTACCCGCTTGATTCCGATCATCCTGCCAAGCGAGGGCTTCCTGTTCAAGTACTCGCAGCGAAGGAATGCGTCGGTCAAGACATTGCCGCACCAATACCGAAAGTTCAATTTCGGCCATATTGAGCCAACTACCGTGCTTGGGTGTGAAGTGAAACTGCAGTTGGTGCTTGAGTTGATGGGCGCGCTGCGCAGGGAGATTCTCGTAGAAAGAGCCATAGGTGTGTGTGTTCAGATTATCCTGAACGACTTGAATCATGGGCGTATCAGCATAATGGGTCTTGGTGAGCCAGTCCCAGAAATCGGCATAATCCGCTTTAGTGCGGCGGTCCCGAACCTGTAGGTAGCGCATACCGCGGTCGAGATCATAGGCGAGTAGAAGCGAGCAGGTGCCACATCGTTCATATTCGTAGTCTTCTTTGCGTGGGCTGCCCGGCTCCATGGAGATCGGAGCAATGATCTCATCCAGCAACTGACAGGGTAGTTCGTCGAAGCAGATGCGCGGCCGCATGGGATCACTCGGTTGTTCGTACACATCCAGGACATCTTCCATGCAGGCGATGTAGTCACCATTGGGTTTAGAGATGCACCATTCCTCCGTCAACCAAGGCTTAAGTTTGTTTTTNNTTAGAAAGCGCCGGATCGTCTCTGGCGCGATGCTATCGACGATCTCAGCTTTGACAACGTGGTCGGTGAGCAGTCGCACGGTCCAACNGCNGTGTCCAGGTGGCGCATCACCGCAGGCCAAGACCGTGATTGCAGCTTCTTGACGGAGATCGAGCTTGACGGGTTGGCCAGGCCGCGGCTTCTCGTACAGAGCGCCAGGCAGCCTTTCATCCAAGTAGCGTTGGCGAGTGTTGTAGACTGTGCCTGTGGCCACATCCAGCCAGTCAGCAATTTCTGCCGGCTTCCTGCCAAGATGACTGTGCAGTAGAATTTGGGNCCGTTTGATGGTGCGGGCGGAATGTGTGCCTTGATTGACGATCATTCGCAGTTCTGCTTGTTCAGTATCCGACAAAATGATCGGTTGGAGCGCCTTGGGCATTGTTTTCTCCTTGGAGTTCAGGTGTCAGCCTATCATACCACACTACCGCATATCCAAACAATAAAAAGTCAGACTACTAGTGGGTCACTTGGCACGACTCTTGCCATAGTAGGCATCACGTAGTAAACTGCTGGTCAATACCGCCACCAGGAGAGCAAGATGACCCGCCACAGAATCGATCCGCTCCGTGCCCTGACAGACGAAGAGCGAGGCGTGTTGACGCAAATCAGCCGTTCGGCCAGCGAACCGGCCAGCCATGTCGCTCGTGCCAAGGCGTTACTGGCTGTAGCAGACGGTTGCAACTACCAAGAGGCGGCCCAGGCTGCCGGGCGGCGTGCGGGAGATGCGGTCGCCCACTTGGTGTCCCGTTTCAACCGGGAGGGCTTGGCAGCGATTGCACCCCGGCACGGCGGCGGTGCGCAGCCCATCTATGATAGCGCCGCACGTGAGCGAATCCTGAAGGAAGCTCGCCGCACGCCGGATCGCGAGCAGGATGGCACGGCCACCTGGTCGCTGACGACTTTGCAGCGGGCCTTGCGGCAAGCACCGGACGGCTTGCCGCAGGTGAGCACCTACACCATCTTAATGGTCCTGCGCGGCTGGCTTCACCTGGCAGGCCAGCCGCACCTGGTGTGAGACCGGCAAAGTCAAGCGCAAACGCAAGTCCGGGGTCGTTGAGGTGACTGACCCGGATACCGAACCCAAAAAGCTGATCGAGCAGGCGTACCAGACGGGCGAAAAGCTCGGTCTGCCGGTCTGGACGACCGATCAAGCCGGGCCTTTCAGACGGTACCCTATCCGGGTCATAGTTGGGCAGGCCAGGGGCAGCCCCAACGCCAGCCGCACGAGTACATCCGTAACGGCACCGCCAAGTTGTTAACGTTGTTCCGGCCCGCTGACGGTCAACTACGCGAAAGGCGTCACCAGTTGTACGAATGCCGTCCTGCATGGTTGGCTGAAGCAGGAGTTGAGCGACATCCTGTCAGCCCTGCCGACCCAGTCACGGCGCCGACCAGGGAAGCCATTCAGGCGACCTGGGCGACCTGGACCGCCGGGCGAACGAGTTATCCGACCTTGCCAGCCGAACTGGTCGCCCCACGGATACTCTTGGTCCTCGACAACTTGGCCGGTCATCTGACCCCGGCGTTCGTGCTCTGGCTGTTTGAGCATGGCATCATCCCGCTCTACACGCCCTTGGGCGCGTCTTGGCTCAACATGGCCGAATCGATTCAGCGCATTATTGAGCGCCGGGCATTGGAAGGGCAACACCCGCAGAATCCAGCCGAGATCATCGAATGGCTGGAAGCCGCCACGCGGCTGGAATCGCCAGCCAACGCCTTTCATCTGGGGCGGCAAACGCGCCGCCCGGCGCTCCCGCAGTCGCCAACGGCGTTACGCCCTCGGCGGCTCAGGCGCTTATACTTACCGCCCGATCCGGCGGCGCAAGACCGTACTTGATAAATGGCTACAAACAAGCCAAGTGACCCACTAGTTCGCTGAACTAGTCTTGTGGGCAAACACAACCAGCGCAGCGCCTAGCCGCAACGTCTACCCATCTTCGCGTAATGCTGCCCAACGGCTTGGATGGCCCACGCACGGGCATCCAGGAAAACTATATCGTTTCGTATGACCGACGCAGTCTAGCACAGCGCGTCATAAAAGTCAAACCAAAACGCATAAATCGGCCGCCCGTGGTGCGGGCGTCGGGCCGTTTAGCGCGCCCAGCGCTGTCCGCCATCCACGTGCAGGACCGTCCCTGTGGCATAGTCGGCGCGGATCAGGAATTCGACTGCGTCGGCCACGTCGTGCGGCGTGCCCCAGCGCTGCAAGAGCGTATGCCGGGCGGTGCGCTCGACCTTGGCGGGAGGATAACCGTCCGGCGGCAGCACCGGCCCCGGCACGACGGCGTTGACGCGAATGGTGGGCGCCAGCCNGGCCGCCAGGTTGGTGGTCAGCGCGAGCAGCCCCATCTTGCCCGCAGCGTGGGCCAGAAAGCGCGGCCAGGGTGTGTCGATCGAGGTATCCAGAATATTGATGATCACGCCGCGGCCNNGCGCCTGCATGGCGGGAACGAGCGCCTGCGCCAGGAAGAAGGGTCCATCGAGCAGCACGCCCAGGACGCGCCGCCATTCGTCGTAGGTGGTCGTCAGCAGCGGGGTCACACTGAAGTGCGAGGCGGCGTTCACCACGATATCGACCCCGCCGAACCGCGCCTGCACGGCAGCCGCGGCCGCCTGCACCTGGGCCACATCGCTCAGGTCGGCCGCGACGGCCAGCCCGTGCACCCCCAGCGCTTCGATGTCCTGCACCGTCTCCCCGGCGGCCGTGGCCGCCGAATGGTAGAGAACGGCGACGTCGGCGCCAGCGCGGGCCAGACCCAGGGCGATCTCCCGGCCNNCACGCACCGCCCCACCCGTGACCAACGCCACCCGGTGCCTGATTTCCATGGCCATGCCCCCTTCTGTGGTGTCTCAGCAAACGGCTCGTGCGTGGGTCAGAACGTCGCATCTGGGTGCGGGCCTTGCCCAGGCGCGAGTTCGCACCGCCCACGTGCGGGTCTGCTTCCCGTGACCAGAAGGGCCTGGCAGACTGCCAGGCCCTTTGAGAATCAGAAATTGCTGCGCACGCTACCGGCCTCAGATCTGCGGCAGTACAGCCATCGTACTACGAATGAGATCGGCTGACTTCTGGAACATGGCGCNGTCATCGTCGGCCAGGCTCACTTCGATGATCTTTTCGACGCCCCGGCTGCCCAGGACCACCGGCACACCGAAATAGATGTCGGTCAGGCCGTACTCGCCGTCCAGGTAGGCCGCGCAGGGGCGGATCAGTTTTTTGTCCTTCAGAATGGCCTCGACCATCTCGGCCGAAGCGGCGCCGGGGGCGTAGTAGGCGCTGGTGCCCATGAGCTGGACGATTTCGCCGCCGCCCTTGCGCGTGCGCTCGACGATCGCCGCGACCCGGTCGGCCGGCAGCAGTTCGTTGATCGGAACGCCGGCGATGGTGCAGTAGCGCACCAGCGGCACCATCTCATCGCCGTGCCCGCCCAGCACGAACGCGGGNNTGTTTTCGACACTGACGTTCATCTCCAACGCCATGAAGGCNNGCATCCGGGCACTGTCCAGCACGCCGGCCTGGCCCAGCACACGCTCCTTGGGAAAGCCGCTGGCCTTTTTGGCCACGTAACACATCGTATCGAGCGGGTTGGTGACCACGATGATAATGGCGTTGGGTGAGGTTTCGGCCACCTGGCGTGCCACGCTGGCCACGATCTTGGCATTGGTGCCCACCANGTCCTCGCGGCTCATGCCCGGCTTACGTGGAATGCCGGCCGTGATGACCACCACATCCGGCCNCGCCGTCGCCTCGTACGAGGTCGTGCCGGTGATACGTGTATCGTAGCCAACGATTGGCCCGGCTTGCAGCAAGTCGGCNNCCTTGCCCTTGGGCATATCCCCGGTCTGCGGAATATCCACCAGTACGATATCGCCCAATTCACGTTCGGCCAGCCAGAGCGCCGTGCTGGCGCCGACCATGCCGGCGCCAACAACCGTGATCTTGTTACGCATGATTTTTCCTTAACTCCTTTTGCAGGCAACCCTGACCTTGCAGGTTGCAGAGGTTGAGTGGCAGCCACGCGGCACGGGACCGCGTGGCTGCGTTATACCGATGGCAATCGTCAAAAACGAGGGCCTGCCCCCAGCGCAGTGCGGTAGGGCCGCCCTCATCACTCCCTGAATGTTGTCTCACGCCGCATCGCCCCAGCTCCGTTGCTGATCGAACGCGCCCTATACGGCGACGGCGACTTCGGCTGGTCGTACCATGGACATTACCGGCGATTCCACCTCGATGCCATCGGCCGCCAGCGTCGGCACGAGTGCCGCGATGGCGCACTCCAGCATCGTATCCTNCGGCTCACGCGCCGTGAGCGACTGCAGCCACAGCCNCGGCTGAATCGCCAGCCACACCAGACGGTTATCGAGATGGCTGGCGCTGAAGCGAATGAACTCGTAGGCAATGCCGGCCAGAACCGGAATCAACAGCAGGCGCGAGGCCAGGCGCAGGTACCATTGATCGAAGTGAAACGGCGCAAACAGCACGATCGAGAGAGCCACCACGATGAACAGAAAGCTCGTACCGCAGCGCGGGTGCTGAACGCTGAAGCGGCGCACTTCAGAGGCCACCATGCGTGCCCCTCCCTCGTACGCGTTGATCGTCTTGTGTTCGGCGCCGTGATACATGAAGACCCGTCGAATGTCGGGCATGAAGCCGATCAGCCACAGGTAGGCGATGAAGAGGGCGAGGCGCACCACACCCTCGATGAAGGCGCTCGCCAGTTGCCCGGGAANCCAACGCTCGGCCAGTTGGGCCACCGCTGAAGGCAGCAGGAAAAAGATGGCGACCGAAAGCAGCAGCGACGCTGCGATCGTCGTCCAGGCCAACGGCCCGGTGAACTCGACTTTTTCTCTTCTGTGCTCATNTGCCACATTGGCCGACCACAGCAGGGCGCATACCGGCCCAANGGTGTCCCACAGCAAACTGATACCGCGCACGAACGGCCACTGTCCCCACGAACTGGTGTAGATCTTCGCCGTTAGAGGCTCCTGGTGCACCACGATGTCGCCGTTGGGGCTGCGCACAGCAACGGCCATCATACGCCGCCCACGCATCATGANCCCTTCGACGACGGCCTGACCGCCGTAATAGAACTTGCTCAACGTGGCACTCCTTGGAAACAGACTGCGTGATTCTGCGGGTACGATTTTACCCCAGAGGTAAGGTGTTGTCAATTGGCTGGCGTAGTGGGGGCGTACTCTAGTCTGGGGAGAATTTGCCCTTCGACGATCCGCCAGGCTCACGACTCAGGGTGAACGAAGCTGTCCGTTCGCCCTGAACTTGTCGAAGGGCGGTTTTCTCCGGACACATCTGTGTACCCGGGCGGCGGACTGGCGCTTGCCGCGCGACGCGGCATCGCCGTACCAACTGACGAAGAAGCTGTGCAGTTGGGTGGCATTGCTCACCTCGCCCAGGTCCCAGGTCACCTGCGGCTCGGACAGAAAAAACGCATAGTCTTGCGGCCCACCCAGGCCGCCGTGGCTCGCCAGGTGTTCCTCGAACCCAACGACTGAACCGTCGGCGTACCAGGCGCCCAATACGACCAGGTCGCCGCTGCTGGGAAAACGTACCAGCCTTTCCAGCTGCTGAATCTCCGACTGGGGCCCTTCAGGTAGGGCAGCGCGCCGCTGGTGATCAGGCGAGGCAGGTGGCACACGCCGTGCGACGTCACCGCNAACCGCGTGGTCACCCTCACGCCCCAGCACCAGGCCGATGCCGGGGTGGGAATGCAGCGCGCCGAGCAGGGCGGGATAGAGCAGAGCGATTTCGGCAATGTCCATCTGTGCCGCTGTGACGTTGAAGTAAATGTGCGCCAGGCTGCCGGCGGCCCGCACCACGACATCGCTGTGCCGGGCCAGGTCGTAACCGTGCTGNNTAGCTCAGGGTCGTGGGTGATGCCTTTGAGCAGCGCGGCGCAGCAAACGCACCAGGGGCGTGTGCGTGCCGGGCCGTCNGCTTTCGGCCAGTTTCAGTTCGTGCAACAGGCCTTGGTCCTGCAGCGACAGCCATGACGTCGAACCACCGTTGGCATCGACCTGCGCGCGGCCCACGTGGTGGCGCACAAACTCGCCCAGGGTCAGGCCGTAAGTCTGGTGAAATGGTCGACAGCGGCTCATCCCGTGGTCCGACAGGATGATCAGGTCATACGGGCGACGGTGACGGAACTGGCGGCGGACGTGATCGATCTGCCGAATGCAGTCGTCGATGGTCCGCAGTGCATGCAGCGCTTCGGGCGACAGTGGGCCGTGATGGTGGGACTGCTCGTCGTACCCATAATAGTCGGTGTAGATCGCCGGTACACCGCGGTAGATGTCCAGCCCGACGGCAAAGGTCTGGATTTCGCGGAAGATGATGTTCAGGGTCACGGCGGGCAGGGGGCCAGCAGCGTCGTCAGCGGTGCAGATAAGGCCACCCGCCGGCGGNNCCCAGCGGTGAAGTGCCGCGGTTCGTTCGGGTCTGGCGCGTAAGCGGCGCCACAGATCACGGCTGTAGGCCGCGGCCGCCAGCCACAGGGTGCGTAAGGCCCGGCGCGGGCTTAAGACGAAGAGCAAAAGAAGAACGANGCCGCGCACATTTCTGAACAGATGGTGGCGTCCCAGCGCGGACAGGGTCATGAACGAGGTCCGTGCACCACCGTCGAACAGGTTGAAATAGCTGGAACCACCGGTCAACAGCCCGTAGCGGCCAACCGCCAGGCGNNCTTGCAGGCGCTCCAGCTGCGTCGGCACTTTGCATACGATCGATTGGCCGGTAGTTTTGTCGTACCAGCGAAACGAGGGGATGTCCCAATTGTTGCCAAACATGATCCCCGCCTGCACCGCAGGGGTGCTGCTGGGCAAACCGCAGCGCCATGGTTGCAGGTGAAAACCCTCGCGCTGGATCAGCCGTTTCAGGTAAGGGGCGCACCCCATGTTGAGCGCGGCGGTCAGGTAGTCGTAGCCCAGGCCATCGATCTGGATCACGACGAAACCACGTCGGCCATNCGCCGGGCAGCACACCGCCCCCAGGCGCGAGGCCAGCGCCCCGTACTTGCGTTGGTAGTACCACGTTGCGAGGGCAGTCAGCCAATCGATGAGCCGTTGCACCAGCCACGCCACGTTCACATGCCACCGTCCTTTCCGTCCAACCCCATTAGTAACAGTTTACCACACACCGGCCTGAAGTGGGTGGTGGCGCCGGCAGACCTCGATGCTACATGTCAAATCAAATGATAATGTTACCGAGCGGGGTCATTCACTCAAATGATAATGTTACCAGGCAGCCCTCTCCTTTCAGGTGATGAATTGGACACTCTACTGCCCCATGGGCGGGGAGGCCAGATTGGATAGCCGCGACCACGGCCCCACGTCGTCGTAGCGGCTGTGGGTATGTGGGCAACTTGGAGTGGAACGGAAAGTTGTCCACATATCCACAGCCGATCCGCCATGTGTGCGAATCAGGTAAGACGAGCTGGGGTCGTTTGGATGGGGAGTTGTCAACGCCAACCACTCATTGCCCGAGGGTGGCGGTCCGGTTTGGGCCATGAGGGTGGCAAAGATATCCTCGGTGACGCCAGGTTGGGCGCAGGGAAGTGCAAAGAGTTGGTCAATGGCATCATAGATGTTCTGGCGGAGTTGGCGGGGGTTGATACGATCGCGTAGCTGCTCGAGTTGTGTACGTTGTGTCGGAAGGAGTACATTGGTCGCACAGAGACGGTCGAAGGGAGTGCGGGCCTCATCGTAGCGTCGGCGAATGCGCACCTGCTCGCCGTCTTCCATGACGGGTTGCTTGGCGCACAGCCGCATGACAGGCTGGAAGAGGTTGTAATAGAGCCACATTTGGTTGTACAGGCGGTTCATGGCTAATGTCTGGGCGACCGTGTCGAGGCGCTCATTGCCCAGGTAGGCACGCACCAACGTATCATTCTTCTGTTCGACAAAACGATTGTCATTCTTGTGATAGGGTCGGCTGCGCGATAAGCGCACGCCCTTCACCAATTCCTTCCAGAAAGCTACCAGGTGGTCGTTGAAGAACTCACTCCCGTTGTCCGGATGCAGTTCGCGGATCGGAAAGGGCAAGCGCAGCTGAATGCGCAGGAAACTGTCTTGCATGACTCGATAACTGCGCCCCAGCACCGCCACCCGCTCGCTCCAACCCGTAGCCACATCGATCATCTGCAGGGTGTGTACATACTCGCCGCTCGCACTGGACCCGCTGTGATGAACCGTGTCCACCTCGAAGTGCCCTGGCTCCGTTTCATCCCAGCCGATACGCTCCATCGGCACCTCGCGCCTGACCTGGTTCGCCCGCGCCGACCCTTGCGTGGCAATCGCCGATCATCCTGCCCGATACGCACCAGAATCCGACTCACTGTCGCTGTGCTGATCTCGCGCAACTGCGCACGTAAGCTCTCACTCACCTCCAACTCCCCGTGCTTCTCCAACTGGTTGGCCATCCACTCCAGGTTCGGCCGCAATCGCTCCGCACACAGATAGTCGAAACTGGGCGCAATCACACGCAGCGCATCTTCCACTTCCGCGCCATACACCCGCCCGCGTTGTCGCCCCCGCTTCTCCCGCTTCGGCACCCCTTCATATGTCGAATCAGACTCTTGCGATGACATCCCGTCATCGCTTCCATCTCATCCAGCAACGCCTGCCGCTCACGCCGGTTCGCCTTCTTATACCGACGCTGCATCATCCGTAAATACTTGTATCGCTCATCAATCAACATCTTCCGTCTTCGGACATGGTTCCCCCGGTAACATTTTCATTTGAGTGAACCATACCACGTCGGTAACATTTTAGCTGATTGAATACGTGCTATTTGGCGCCACGCATGGGCCGTGTTATGATTCGTCGTGCGAGCGGCCATACACCTGCGCGGCAACCGCCGGCGGGGGACGCGTGCCTGAGCGTGGTTTGTATTAGGGATCATCTGCGATGAGTATTCGGGTTGTGATCGTCGACGATCATCCAGCGATTCGGACGGGCCTCCGTAGTGCGCTGAACAAATCCGGCGACATCACAGTCGTTGGCGAAGCGNNGCGCGGCGACGATGCGCTCTACCTCATCGATCAGTTGCGCCCCGACGTCGTCCTGATGGACTATCGCCTGCCCGGTATCGATGGCGCCAAAGTGGCCCAATTGATTCATGGCCGCGGCCTGCAGACACGGATTTTGGCGTTGAGTGCTTATGCCGACGAGCACTATATCCAGAGTATGCTGCAGGCCGGCGCCGCCGGCTACCTGCTCAAGGAAGAAGCCCTCGACACCGTGATCGACGCCATTCGTGCTGTGCTGCGCGGCGAAGTCTGGTATAGCCGGGACGTAACGCCGAAGGTCGCCAGCCTCACTCAGGGTCAGGCCGCTGTACCGTCCGAGCAGATCGGCCTGACCGATCGTGAAATGACTGTGCTGCGCCTGTTGGCCCGCGGTTGGGACAACCAGCGTATCGCNGCTGACCTGCACATCAGCGAAGGCACGGTCAAGAATCACGTCACGAGCATCTACGTGAAGCTCGATGTCCGTTCACGCGCCGAAGCGGTGGCGTGGGCGTGGCGTCACGGCGAAGCGGCCGAACACTGATCCGTGTGCGTCAGGTTCAAACTCGGAGTCACTGCCGTCGAGTACGCCGATTTGGCATCTCGCACGGGTCGGCATTATAATACTTACCCGTATGTAATATGCAGTTGCCGCCAGTAACGGCGTGACTGATATCAATTCAGTTCACCAATTTTAGACACGGAGGATGCAATGCGAGAGATCGAAGTTGTGATGGAGCGGCTGGCTTCCGATCCGAGTTTCCGCGCAGTTTGCGGCAGATTCAGACACCGCGCTGTCAGAATACCATCTCACCGAGTCCGAACACCGGCTGTTGGCGCGTTGTCGCCCGCTGCTGGCTCTGACCCCACAGGTCCTACACACACGCTGGATGCCCGATATCGGCCCGAACCGTCCGATCTGGTGGGACGAAATGCGGGCGCATCCCAGCTACGGGGCGTGACGCTTGAGATAGTGCGCACCTGGTAAGATACGCCGGCCAGACTCGGGGCGCTGTACCGCGGCTGTTCGGGGAACGCTGTTCAATCTCCAATGTGGTTCAATGCCCATGGGTACCATGCTTGCCAATCTTGGCAGTTGGCTGAGACGCGAACGAACAACCTGGCCGGACAATACGGTCCGGCTCTATTTGCCGCGTTTCCTGATTTCGATTGGGAGCTTGCTGCTCCTGATCGAGGCCGCGCTGGCCATCAACTGGCCTACCAATGGCCTGACGTGGGCTCTGATCGACGGCCGGGTCGTGATTACGGCCGTCGAGGCCCGGCGTTGAATGTTGGGGTGGAGCCGGGCGATATCGTTTTGACAGTCAACGGCGCGCCTGCCACTGATCTCGCCCTCCCCGAGCGGACGGGGCAGCGAACACAAATACAATTGCTGCGTCAGGGCGAGGTCACTACGACCGAACTCGTGGCCGGCACGCCGGACATCGAGAACCGCGCATGGCGCTTCATTCCAGTCGCCACGGCATTTGCGTTTTGGCTGTCGGCCGTAGTCGTCTTTGCGATTCGACCGGCCATACGCAGCCATTCGGCCTATTTTGCGTTGGCTCAGGCGGTGACGATCATTCTGGCCACTGGCCAGTTATCCGGTCTGGGCGTGACCTGGGCCGGCCCCATTTTCAACCTGACCCTGCTCTCGATTCCCCTGCTGTTGCTCTCTTTTCAGTCTACCCAGCACCTCATCAACACCGTCCGGCCGCGGGATATTCGGTTGGCGTTATTCGGCATCAGCCTGGCCCTGGCGGTCGTCTATTTTATCATTCGCGCGAACACACCGACTAACGGCGAGCTGCACAATCTGGTGCGCACCACCATCCGGGTGTATGTCGCCCTCGTCCTTCTGGGCTTCACGCTGGTGNNATGGCGCGCGTACTTCACGACACCATCAGACTCACTGCGCCGGCGCNNGCGCACATTGGCCATCAGTACAGCCCTCGGCTTCATGCCGCTCCTGTTACTCTCACTGCTGCCTGACATTCTGTGGGGAACCGGTGCGGGTGTGCCCTATCAGATCAGTTTCCTGTTCCTGCTCATGGTGCCAGCCGCCCATGCCTACGTCATCGTCAAGCAGGATTTGTCGCCTCTGGACCGTCTCCTCAACCGTAGCCTGGTGACCTTCACCCTGGGCCTGATATGGGCAGTGCTGTTTCTGGTGGGTACCTGGTTAGGAATGATGGTGTTGCGACCCAGGCTCTCCAACCTCAAGGCCGTCGAGCCGTTGATCGGCGCTCTGGTGATCATGGTGCTGGTTACCCTGTTCACCCCACTACGGAATGGGATTCAACGTTTGGTCGACCGGTTATTCTATGGCGGCTGGTACGACTACCGTACCGCCATCGCCCAGCTCAGCCGTACTCTNGGGGGTGTCACCCAACGTCAGGCGCTGGCGGAGCGCCTGGTGCCGCCCATCGTCGAAGGGCTACGCCTGCGCGGTGCTGCGCTGTACTTCAATGCGTACGATGGAAGCCTGGCCTTGGAGCGGGCNCTTGGCCTGGACATACCTGCATCGCTGACCCTGGACCTGGTGCAGTCGNNTCTTTGGGGCCGATCACCACCACCACCCCAATCCGTCATGACAACCGGNCATTGTCTGCTCGATGCCGACGGCCGCGTGGCCTGGTATCTGCCGTTGCTGCGGGAAGAGACCCTGGTTGGCCTGCTTGTTTTGGGCAAAAAGCGTGACGATGATTTCTTCGAACCCGCGGACATGGCAATTCTGACCACGTTAGGCGAACAGACGGCGCTGGCCGTGTCCAACGTGCTGCTGATGAGCAACCTGGAAGAGGCCCTGCAGGCCTTGGAAACCAGCCAGCAGCGGCTGCTCACCNNGCGCGAGGAAGAACGCCGCACGCTCGCCTGGGATTTGCACGACGGCCCGGTGCAGGACCTGCTGGCTTTGGGTTACCAGCTGTGCGAATGCCGCGACCAGGCGGCCGTGCTCGAACCAGCCCTGGCCCAAGCGCTGGAAAATGTGCGTCAAGAAGCCAACCGCATCATGGGTGTCACGCGCCACATTTGCGGTACCCTGCGCTCGGATGTCCTGGATGTGATGGGTCTCGATGCGGCAATGACCCAGGTAATTTACAGCATCATGCAAAAGTCCGACGTGGTCGTGTACCTGGACGTGTCACACCACGGCGTTATGCTGGCCGATCCTTTGGGCATCACCCTGTTCAAGGTGTTCCAGGAATCACTCAACAATGCGCTCGTCCATTCGCAGGCCAAGGAGATCTGGGTCAGCCTGTTGCTCGACGATGACACGTATGAGNNCCGGGTCTGGGACGAAGGCCGCGGCTTCAACGTACCCACGCGTCTGGAAATGCTTGCCCTCAGGGAACACTTCGGCCTGGTGACCATGCGCGAGCGCATGGCCGCCATCCACGGCCAGCTCGAAGTGACTGCCGCCCCCGGTCACGGCACGCACGTGCGCGTGGGGCCGGTTTACCCTCCAACTGTCGCTTCCGCCTGACCCCAACCCACCCGGTTGTTCTGCTCGATACCAGCAATTCCAGATTTGAGCTTGACGCACACGGCGCTGAGGCGTTGGCCGGGTCGCTGCACCGGTTCCCCATTGGCCAAACCCGGCCCAAGCCGTAGCGCCGCGCCAGATTTGGAGTTGCTGACTCGATATTGACAAACCGCCCCGTCCATTGTTATACTTGTACCGTTACATACCAGCGCCGGTGTTTGCCGAAGTTCAGTCGACATCCAACCCCGGCCTTCATGAGTATGTTTTGTGATTGCTCAGGTTGGGTTGAGAACAACCCGGTTTCTGACCGGCCGGCTGAGTCGTTTTCATTTTCTACCTGCGGGAGGTTCGAGCAGCATCATGTCAGCGCGTAAGTTCATGGCATTTACCCTGTATGTAGTTGTTGCACTAACCCTGTTTGGGTGTACGGCAGCGCCAACGGCCGCGCCCGCACCAGCCGGACCGACTGATGCGGCGACTATCGCCCCCACCTCGGCCCAACCAACCACATCTACCAAACTGATCCTGGCCACAACGACCAGCACCGAAGATTCTGGCCTGTTGGACGTCATCCTGCCCGACTTCGAGAAAGAATTCAACGCGACGGTCGATGTCGTGGCCGTAGGTACCGGTCAGGCCATCAAGCTGGGCGAAGACGGCAATGCCGACGTCCTCCTGGTGCACGACCGTGCAAAAGAGGATAAGTTCATGGAGGCTGGGCACGGTGTACGGCGCGAAGACGTGATGTACAACGATTTCATCATCATCGGCCCCAAAGATGACCCGGCTGGTATCAAGGGTATGACCGATGCGGCCGCGGCCATGAAGAAGATCGCCGACAGCCAGGCCACCTTCATCTCCCGCGGCGATGAGTCGGGCACACACAGCAAGGAAAAAGCGCTTTGGAAAGCGGCTGGCGTCGAGCCGACGGGCAGTTGGTACGTATCAGCCGGTCAGGGCATGGGGGCCGTACTGACGATGGCCGATGAGCGGCAGGCCTACTCGCTCAGTGACCGCGCAACCTTCCTGGCCCGTACGCTGGAGGGCCTCGACCTGGTTATCCTGGTCGAAGGTGACAAAGCCCTGTTCAATCCGTACGGGGTGATTGCGGTCAACCCAAACAAGGGCAGCCACATCAACGCAACCCTGGCCAACAGCTTCATCGACTGGATCATTTCCGTGCCGGTGCAGGAAAGAATCAGTCAATTTGGCAAAGACAAGTTCGGCCAATCCCTGTTTATTCCCGATTCGACGCTCTGGCGGAATGCCCATTGACCCCCGTAGGCCCTGACGGTATCCGCGGTTGTTCTCTCCCCTGTCAGACAGGGGAGAGAACAATTTTTCACACGGGAACTGACCTCACGGGGTTGTTACGGCGACGGGGTAGGCCACCACATAGACCCGGGCCGGGAAGGGGTAAAAGCAGCCCCACTGCACGTCACCAGTGTCAGCTGCTCGCGGCCCGATGCACCCAGGTACTGCACGTGCTGGGCCCACTCGGCGTCCGATTTATCCCGCCAGGGCACCTGATTCACGCTCTCCACCACGTACACAAACTGCCCGTCGCCCTGCACATCGACGGTGATCTCGTCACCCGGCTGGAGGGTCTGCAAGTTGACGAAGACCCCTTTCCAGTTGTAACGCCCCTGGTTGTAGTTGTGGCCCGTCAGAATGACGTTGCCGTTTTGGCCTTGGCCGAACCAACGAGCTGGCCCACCAGGTCGGGCCGACTGCGGTTGGCGAACAGGGCGTCGGTATCCCATATCAGACTGCCGTTTTTGTCCGGGCGCATACCAATCGGTATGACCGCCCGATCGACCTGCAGGCGCGGATTTGCAGGCGAACCACGGGCGCGGCCGGCGGCAGCGGCGTGGCCGTTGGTTCCGCGACCGGCGGGGGCGTCACCGTGGGCGTCAGTTGCGGGAGGGCCAGGGAGACCTCCGGCGTCGCGCTAAGGTACCGCGCCTGGGCCAGGTCCTGCTCCATGAGGCGACTCTGCAGCCAGACTGCGCCGGTCACGATCAGGATCAGCGCGCCGGCCCCGATCAGGATGTTGCCCAAGGCGCGCCGCCAACCGCCCACAGAATTGCTCACACTTTTTCTCCTCGTCGAAAAATCGGTCGCTGATCGGCGTATTATAGCCCGCGCGCCCACCGTCAACATCGATGTCCCCGACGCAGCGATTCCGAATTTGAGTTTAAGGGCGCGGAGTCAAGGCTTCAACCGGGTCGCTGCATCCGTTCCCCATGAACCAGCCCCGGCTGAAGCCTCGACTCCGCGCCAAATTGGGGTTTGCTACCCTGACGCCTGCTGCACGGCGCCCCGGCTGCCAGTAGCATACTTCTCACACTGCGTTTACACCAACCTGCGCCTATGCGCCGCGCCGGACACCCAGGGTCACACCCGCGCCGTCGAGATCGGCGGCGGTCACATGGGCGCCGGCCGCTGGCTCGGCCGCCTCCAGGCGCAGGCTGAGGGTCTCCTGGCAGATGGCGTCGGCGTGCTGCTGAATGGCCGCGGCCAGCCCGGCGTCAGCGGTCTGGTAGGTGGTGTGGATGCGGTCGCTGACCTCGAAGCCAGCGTCCTTGCGCATCTGCTGGAGGGTGCGCACCACCTCGCGCCAGCCCTTCGGCCTTGAGCCCGGCGTGATCACCGTGTTCAGTGCCACCACGATGCCGCGCTGCGGGTCGTTGGTGACCTGCAAGCCGGGCCGCGGCTCAGCCTGCACCAGCAGGTCCTCCGGGGCCAGCTCGACCGCCTCACCGTTGACCGTCAGCGTCACCGGCTGGTCGGCCGCCACAGCCGCGGCCACGGCGTAGGGGTCAGCCGCGCTCAGCGCCTGGCGCAGGGCCGGGAAGGCCTTGCCGAAGCGCGGCCCCAGCGTCTTGTTGACCGGCAGGATGCGGTACTGCACCAGCTCCGCCTCGCCGCCGGCCAGCTCGACGCGCTTGACGTTCGNCTCGTCAGCGATGACATCGGCGAAACGGGCAAGACTATCGGCCTTGCCGGCCGCCACCACCTGAATGCCGGCCAGCGGCTGGCGTACCTTGATCTCGGCTGCCACCCGGTCGGCGTGGCCCAGGCTGACCACNNCGCGCGCCAGGTCCATGTCAGCCAGCAACTGTTCATCGATCAGACTGGGGTCGGCCACCGGCCAGCCGGTGTGGTGGATGCTGGCAGGCGCNNCGTCAGGACTGTCAGTCCTCCGAAGGACTGACAGTCCTTCAACTACCAGGTTTTGATAGATAGTCTCCGTCACAAAGGGCATCATCGGCGCCAGCAGGCGAGCGAAGGTGACCAGCACGTAGTAGAGTGTGTCCAGCGCGGCCGGGTCACCCTCCCAGAAGCGCCGGCGGTTGCGCCGCACATACCAGTTGCTCAGGTCGTCCAGGAAGACCTCGCAGGCCACCGTCGCGCTCTCCGAGTCGTAGTCCAACAGCCGCTGTGTCACCAGCTCGATCAACTGCTGCAAACGGGCCACGATCCAGCGGTCGAGCAGGAGATCAGATGACAAGGTGACTGGGTGACTGGGTGACTGGGTGATTGGGCGATTTGGTGACTGTCCGTCACCTGCAACCTGCCACTCCGGCGCCAGGTTGGCATAGGTCACGANAAAGCTGTAGACATTCCACAGCGGGATGTGGAAGCGGCGACGGGTTTCGTCGGCGCGGTGGAAACCGAAGAGCAGGTTCTGCTCCGGCTTGTGGTGCAGGAACATCCAGCGCATCACGTCGACGCCGATGCGCTCGGCGCCGTCGTGGAAGTCCAGCATGTTGCCCCAGCTTTTGTGCATGGCGCGGCCATCCTCGCCCAGCAGGGTGGCGTAGCTGAAGTTGGTCAGGAAGGNGGGCGNGCGCTCCAGCACGGTGCCCATGGCCAGCACGCTGTAGAACCAGTTGCGGAACTGGCCGGNGAAGCTCTCGCTGATCAGGTCGGCCGGGAACCACTTCTCCCAGAAGGCCCGGTCGTTGCGGTAGCCCAGGGTGCTGAAGGTGACGATGCCGGCGTCCAGCCAGGGATTGCCCACATCGGCGATGCGGCTAGCCCGGCCGCCGCACTGCGGGCAGGCGATTTTAACCGCGTCCACGTAGGGACGGTGCGGCGTGTGGCCCTCGAAAGTCTCCCAACCCTCCACGGCCAGCTCCTTCAGCCGTGNCTCCGAGCCGACCACGTGGAAATGGCGGCAGGCGGGGTTCTCGCACACCCAGATGGGCAGGGCCAGGCCCCAGTAACGCTTTTTGCTGATCATCCAGTCGTGCATGTTGCGCAGCCAGTCCTGCTCGCGCTCCAGGCCGAAGGCGGGGATCCAGCGGATCTGATCGACCACCTCCATGATCTGGTAGCGCAGGCTGCGGTCGACCTCCTCGGCCGTCAGCTCCTCCCTCGGCCTGTCGTAGACCTCGCCCATGCTGATGAACCACTCGTCCACCAGGCGGAAGATCGNCTCGGTCTTGCAGCGCCAGCAGACGGGGTAGCGGTGGGTGTACTCCTCCAGCCGGTAGAGCCGCTCCTTGCCTTGCAGGTTCTCGAAGATGGCCGGGGCCACGTCGTGTACGTTCTGGCCGCTCAGCCAGGCGAAGCCTTCCAGGTAGATGCCGGCCTCGTCCAGCGGCGCGATGACGGGCAGGCCATACTGCTTGCTGGNCTGGAAGTCCTCGGCGCCGCAGCCGGGNNCGATGTGGACGATGCCGGCGCCCTCCTCCTCGCCCACCTCTTTCCAGGCGATGACGGTGTGTCTGTAGCCGGCCTGCTGGAAGGCTGCCTGCACCGCGGGCAGTTCATCGAAGGNGCCGGCGTAGGCCCAGCCCAGCAGCTCCTGACCCTTGAGCCGGCNCAGCACCGTATAGCGGCCGGCCAGGGCACGCTTGGCCGCGCCCTTGGCCAGGTAGATGACCCAGCCATCCTGCTGCACCTTGATATAGTCCAGCTCCGGCCCCACGGCCGCGGCCACGTTGCTGGTCAGCGTCCAGGNGGTGGTGGTCCAGACCAGCAGCGCCCNGGGCAGGCCAGTTGCGGCGTCCAGCCGCGGCTGGCCTGCGTCATCCAGCAGCGGAAAGCGCAGGTAGACCGAGGTGTGGGTGATCTCCTCGTAGCCGTCGGTGACGATCTCGTGCTGGCTGATGCCGGTGCCGCAGCGGTCGCACCAGGGCATGACGTCGGTGCCCTCGTACAGCCAGCCGCGCTCCCAGCATCGCTTGAGAAAGTGCCAGATCAGGTAGTTGTTCTCGTTGGCGAAGGTGAAGTAGGAGCCGCCCAGCTCAGGCATGCCCAGCCGGCCGACAATCTGCTCCACCGTGCCGGTGACAGGGCCTTGCGGGCCGTCCACGGTGACCACCTGGCTGGGGTCCTCCTCCAGCTTGTCGCGCAGCCAGCGGAGCTGGGCGGGGTCGTTCCAGTCCATCCAGTAGCCCAGACGGATCGACTGCTCGGTCTGGATAGCCGCGAAGTTGAGCACCCGCTGCTTGCAGGTGTTGACAAAGTCGGCCAGCCCCATGCGCTCGATGTCACGCTTGGAAGTGAAGCCCTTCTCACGCTCCACCAGCACCTCGACCCAGAGGCCCTGGCAGTCGAAGCCGTTCTGGTAGCGCTCGTCGTAGCCCTGCATGGCGTAGAAGCGCTGGTAGACATCCTTGTAGGTGCGCCCCCAGGCGTGGTGCACGCCCATGGGGCCGTTGGCGGTGATGGGGCCATCGATGAAGGACCAGCGCCTGTTGCCCTTGTTCATGGCCCACAGGGTGCGAAAGGCNNGTCGGTGCGCCCAGAGGTCGAGCACCGCGTGCTCCTGGGCGATGAAATTGGGTTTGGAGGATACGGGATGGAACATGTGATACCTTCTGTAGAATGAAGTATTGCTGTGAGATATAATGCGCAACGAGTAATGCGTAAGTGTCGCTGAGTTAGCTCACGATGTCGTCCAGCGTCAGATTGAGCGCCGCCGCGATGGCGCTCAACACCTCCGGGCTGCCGGTGCGTTTGCCCGATTCGATTTGGGACAGATAAGGCGTGCTGATACCCGCGGCATCGGCCAACTGCTGCTGCGCCAGTCGACGATGCTGGCGCCAGACCCGCACAGGATTCTCGCCATCGAGGATGGCATAGGTGACCTCGGCAGGTATCGGCTCTTCACCCTGCGCAATGGCACGCTTTGCCTCATCGTAGTCACGAATGTCCTGCAACATTTCCGAGTCAGCAAGCAACTGCTGAAAGTAGTCAAACGGAAGCACAGCCCATTCCGGTATACCGTCTTTCTGGATTATCTGAACAGTCATTGATACACACCTCCTCGAGGAGCAATCTTCAATACCAGGATCACCAGCTGATCATCTTGTATCTCATAGATCACACGCCAATCGCCGACCCTTAGGCGAAAACCGGGGCGATTCTGCAACCTGGTAACATTACCATGGTGCGCATATGGATCTGCTGCAACCTGGCCTAGCTCGGATCGGATCAAATCCGACAAGCTGCGCGGCGCCTTGCGAAGAGTCCGGTCGGCCTGTTTGGTGAAGACAAGACGATATGCCATGTAACCTCTATATTAGCACAATGCAACGCATATGGCAAAACTGCATTAGCAAAAAGCAAACAACAAAAAACTCTCATCCTGCATGAGGACGAGAGTCGTTGTAGATCCGCGGTGCCACCTCGGTTGGCGCTGCCTGCCCCATGGCAGACAGACGCCCACTCAGTGGGATGCCAGCACATCCCCGTGGCAGTAACGGGCCACGACCCGGCGGCGCTTAGTTAGTGAACGGTGAACAGTAAGCAGTGAACAGTGGCCGAAGCACTGTTGACTGTTTACTGTCTACTGCTGACTGTTCAGCTCGCAACTCCGGAGTGATTTTCAGCCTGCTCTCCTGGCCCGGCTTACACCGTCCCGGGTTCGCTGTGCAGGGGATGGCCGGCCTACTCGTCTCCATCATCGCCTGTGTGGTGTTCAGTTGTGCGGGGAATGTAGCATAGGTTGGAGTGGTTGTCAATTGCGGTGCTGAGCGGTCGAGCGGTGTTCAGAGTGACCCGCGGTATCATGAGCGCGCTCTATCCTGATGAATGATGGTTTGGACAGAATTTTCGCCGGCTCGTGGTCTTGACAAAAGGGTCAACCATTTTCTTCGGCAGGATCGCTGCGGATCACGTCAGCCACCATCCAGTTGCCAAAGTTCAGGCGCAGCACTTTGCGCCGTTGGTTCATGCTGTAGGTGAACGCAACACGTGGGTCGGCCGCCGTGACACCCAATCGTTTGGCCACATCGGCAAACAGGTCAAATGCCCAATCCGCCTCCGCCCATGTGCGGAAGATGGATGAGAATGGTTGGGCCAGCTGGCTGGCTGTTCCTTGTTCGGCAGTTGCCGGCGCGCTCATTGCATTGTCTTCGGCGCGGGCGTGTTGGTAACAGGCCCAGATCAGTCCCTGGATATCGACGTTGTCACGCGGCCCAAAGTCGGCAAATGCCGCGCACATCGGCGACGAGCCGCAAGATGTCCCGGTAGGTATCTGCCCGGGGTAGAATCGTAGCGAATGTTGCTCTGCACAAGTTCCAGGAACTGTTTGACCGGCGTGGGCTTGATGAACATCTCGCTGTCGGGATGGCAGATGAACAGGAAATAGGTGGGAAACGTCCAGCGGTTGGGCAGACCCTGGCCGGTCACGACGGCGAGGTAGCGGTCAAGGCGTTCGGGTGAAGGTCCGCCCGTGCAGCAGGTCGAACATCTTCACCCACATCTGTCGGCCTAAAACGCGGCTGAATACCCCATTACTCCCCATCGTTCCATTGCACGGTTTTGACAATGGAGTCAACCTTAGATTAGAATAGTTATATAAGACTTGGTGTATGCAGTCTTACTGCGCTTAACGGCCCTTACCCATGTTACAAAAACGTTATACGTGATTAAAGGAGGTGGAGAGGCTTTTTCACCCGCCCCGTTGTATCTCTGCTACCCGTATGTTTCGTTGCGAAAGGAGAATTTCTCATGTTTTTGCCGCTCTTGGTACAAGACCTGTCCTGCAGACCGGTGATCAAGGCGATCTACTCAGCTTTTTGACGAGTGGGTTCGGCTTGGTCTGTTCTATGATCTTCCTGATCATCTTCATCCTTGGTTTATGGCGTACGTTCGTCAAAGCCGGTCAGCCTGGTTGGGGCGCGATCATTCCGATCTACAACATCTACCTCATGCTCAAGACCGCTGGCCGGCCAGGCTGGTGGCTGATCTTGCTGTTAATTCCGGTGGTCAATTTCATTGTCTGGGCGATTGTGTGCATCGATATCGCCGCGTCTTTCGGTAAGGGCGTCGCCTTTGGCCTGATCCTACTGTTTTTGCTCAACGGTCTGGGCTTCCTAATCCTAGGCTTCGGCGATGCGCAGTATAAGGGCCGGCGGCAGCCTAACAACTCCAGAGAAACCGGGTTTTTGTCTCACAGACCAGGATCATGGCGCGATAAAAGGCCGTTGCGCAGACAAAGACGAGAAAAACCCGGTTTCTGAACGGCTGGCTGAGCAGCTACGAAGTATTCTGTGTCGGGCGAGAGATTCACTTTCGCCCAACACGAGGAGGGAGTCTTCATGAACCAACCTGAATCCGCAAAGATCCGAATACGGCCATGGTTATCGAGATTGTGGCCGGCTACTTTGGCCTGTTAGGCATAGGTTATCTCTACGCCGGCCGTACGGCCGCTGGGTTGTTAAGGCTATTCGGCTTCTGGGTATTTCTTACTCTGCTCGTCCTGGTTGCCTCCGGTCTATCTTTCTTGCCCACGCTATTGATGACGTCCGATCTCGCAGATTACGAGAGCGCGCTTGGCGCCAGCCTCTTGCCCTTGATCTGCATGCTTTGCTTGATCCCGCTGATCCTGGCCATACCCATAGTCTCCGGGCTGATGCTCAAGCGCAGCATGCGTCAACCTTAGAGTTCATTTTCCTGCTTTCATTTGGCCCTTTCCAGCACTTTCACGAGAAGGTACGTGGGAGTTTTTGTACAAATCCTCAGTGATGACAACGGGTGGGTAACCTTATGCGAAGTAGGTGAATGGGCCCCACGCTATCGGTTTATTCGTCTGCTTGTCGTGGCGTTTATCAACTGCGGCTTTTCTCCTATCTCTGCCAATGATGGAAAGAGACAAGGCAACATCTCGACTGGATCGCGAACCGGTCGGGTACCTGCGCAGCCTAGCAGTTTGTCGAGGAGAGCCTGCCTACGCGAATGCAACCACAACGTGCTGTGTCGCGATCGCTGCCGGCCGCTACATGTTGTAGCACATTGACTTGCAGGGCGGTCTCTCCGACAGGCTGCTAGTGGGTCACTTGGCACGACTCTTGCCATAGTAGGCATCACGTAGTAAACTGCTGGTCAATACCGCCACCAGGAGAGCAAGATGACCCGCCACAGAATCGATCCGCTCCGTGCCCTGACAGACGAAGAGCGAGGCGTGTTGACGCAAATCAGCCGTTCGGCCAGCGAACCGGCCAGCCATGTCGCTCGTGCCAAGGCGTTACTGGCTGTAGCAGACGGTTGCAACTACCAAGAGGCGGCCCAGGCTGCCGGGCGGCGTGCGGGAGATGCGGTCGCCCACTTGGTGTCCCGTTTCAACCGGGAGGGCTTGGCAGCGATTGCACCCCGGCACGGCGGCGGTGCGCAGCCCATCTATGATAGCGCCGCACGTGAGCGAATCCTGAAGGAAGCTCGCCGCACGCCGGATCGCGAGCAGGATGGCACGGCCACCTGGTCGCTGACGACTTTGCAGCGGGCCTTGCGGCAAGCACCGGACGGCTTGCCGCAGGTGAGCACCTACACCATCTTAATGGTCCTGCGCGAAGCTGGCTTCACCTGGCAGGCCAGCCGCACCTGGTGTGAGACCGGCAAAGTCAAGCGCAAACGCAAGTCCGGGGTCGTTGAGGTGACTGACCCGGATACCGAACCCAAAAAAGCTGATCGAGCAGGCGTACCAGACGGGCGAAAAGCTCGGTCTGCCGGTCTGGACGACCGATCAAGCCGGGCCCTTTCAGACGGTACCCTATCCGGGTCATAGTTGGGCAGGCCAGGGGCAGCCCCAACGCCAGCCGCACGAGTACATCCGTAACGGCACCGCCAAGTTGTTAACGTTGTTCCGGCCCGCTGACGGTCAACTACGCGCGAAAGGCGTCACCAGTTGTACGAATGCCGTCCTGCATGGTTGGCTGAAGCAGGAGTTGAGCGACATCCTGTCAGCCCTGCCGGANCCCAGTCACGGCGCCGACCAGGAAGCCATTCAGGCGACCTGGGCGACCTGGACCGCCGGGCGAACGAGTTATCCGACCTTGCCAGCCGAACTGGTCGCCCCACGGATACTCTTGGTCCTCGACAACTTGGCCGGTCATCGGACCCCGGCGTTCGTGCTCTGGCTGTTTGAGCATGGCATCATCCCGCTCTACACGCCCTTGGCNGCGTCTTGGCTCAACATGGCCGAATCGATTCAGCGCATTATTGAGCGCCGGGCATTGGAAGGGCAACACCCGCAGAATCCAGCCGAGATCATCGAATGGCTGGAAGCCGCCNNACGCGGCTGGAATCGCCAGCCAACGCCTTTCATCTGGGGCGGCAAACGCGCCGCCCGGCGCTCCCGCAGTCGCCAACGGCGTTACGCCCTCGGCGGCTCAGGCGCTTATACTTACCGCCCGATCCGGCGGCGCAAGACCGTACTTGATAAATGGCTACAAACAAGCCAAGTGACCCACTAGTGCAGTGCGCTGTGTGAGGAGGTTCATACAATGATCCGCTTGAGATCCAATGTTGGCAGATTGTTGCTTATGATAGTCCTGCTGGTAGCTGGATTCCCATCTGCGCCAACAACAGAGGCTGCCATCTTCCCTCAATCCGACAAGGTAATTGTCATCAAGCCGCCCCTACTGTATCAGGGCCATCGCTATACAGTCGAATATCGGCCAGCCGGCGATTTCAACTCGGACAACTCTAGCTTTTTCTTCCAGGCTACGCCAGAGTTTTTCGATCAGCGCGGTATTACCGCACTGCTGGTACGCAGAGATGGGACGCCGGTTACAGATGAGGAAGAGCGCGTCAAGTCTTTCTGCTCTACACGGCTGCTGATGCTCTCTACCGCAATGTGGCGCGATCCTTCGGCCGCTATTCCTCCCGGTTTCCGTGAGGACCTTCAGGCAGTTACCCGCAACCCTTGGTTCATCGAGCAGTGGATCAAGGGGCTATTGAAACGCGCACGGAGCAAGTGTTGGAGGCGCTGAGGGCCAGCCTGGCTCTGCTCGAAATGGAGGCCGTGGACCAATTAGTGACGGGAATTGGTGAAGCTATGGGGCGTGGCAGTACGGCTGTGGAAGCCGTCGACGAGACCGTCGAGGCAATGCGCTTTTCCAATAACCGCGCCATTCGCGACCTGCAGAAGGATATCCGCCAGGTCTTCAAGGATTGGCGGCCGATCACAGAACAGGGTACTTCTTATGTGGATATCGGCGGTAGCAGGATCGAATTCTTCAATGCCCTGGAAATGATTGCGCTCGGCACTCGTTTGCTTAAAGCGGCGCAGCTCAATCATGAACGTGCGAATTGGCTGGGCTCNTATCAGGCTGGGCCATACACCGGTGAAGCCGTCTTAGATGCCGACCAGATAGCCGCTGCGATCACGGCGCGCACGGAGGCGGAAACTGCCTGGGCACAGAGAGCCAACGTGATCTTACAGTTTACGCGTAAGCATCTCGTGGATGCAGCCTTTCGACTTGGAACCGAGCAATTGGCTCAGTTGTGGGTCCAGAAGTCCTGGGAGGCTTTCGGCAAGCGCACTACAGGTCATCTGGTAGCGGGTGTAGCTTCATCCGTTTTGGTGGGACTGTCACTGGGCAACCTGCTTTACGGCCTGGACGACTTGGTCACCAATTTCCGCGTGGCCGAGCGTGCCGACGAGTTACGCATACGGTTCCGTACTGGCCGCGCCGAACTGTATCTGCGTACAAGGCAAGCAGGAAGCGACGTTTATGACGGACATCTGGCTGAAGCCTTTCGAGCGGCTTATATGCTTGAGGCGCTCACAGCCGCTCAAACCTATCGGAGCTACGCGGATGGCGTGGGTGCTACGGTCAATAAAGGCTTGTTGGATCTGTTGAACCCTTTGAACTGGTTCGTGGGTGATGACTGGCGCGAAGCGATCCGCGGTCTGCGTGAGCTGGCCGATCAGGGCGAGCGAGACGCTGATAACGCCATAGGCCACCCGCCTTATATCGATACGGCAGTAGCTCTGGCGCAANNGAGACTGCACGCCGGCTGACCGAGGAACCAGAAGCCGCTGNNGTCTGGCTGCACTACCCGCTGCGCCCCTATTTTTGATATCATTCAACCTGACGAGGCTGCTCGACTTGTTATCGAATTACGCAACACTGGAATCGTGGTCTGGTCTCCGGATCAGGGTTTTGCCCTGAGCCTTCTCAGCGGGCGCGGTGAGCCGACCGAGGATACTTACGCTCTGTCGCAACCCGTGGCGCCGGGTGAGACTGGGCGCTGGGAGATTACCCTGCCGACACCAGAACAGCGTTTTGCCTTGCTGCGCTTCCAACTAACCAAGAATGGTAAGCCCTTTGGCACACAGGCGCGTGGTCTAGTGATCACATTACCCGAGCAGTTACAGGGCCTGGAAGATCGGCTGCGCGCCACGATCGAGGAGCAGATCAAAGAATGGCGTCAGTTGGCAGAACAAGAGATCGAGCAGCGAATGCAAGACTTTCAGGCAATGGTAATAGAATGGATCCAGCAAGAATTAGAAAGGCAAGTAGGCAACTTTCTTTCAGAAACATGTGGCAGCAGTTTGTTGCCATTAGGTATAGCAGCAATTTGGATATATCGCCGACATCGTAGATCAGCCTGATCATCGATTCTTCCAAAGAAGTCATTGACAGACAGGGCCTCTATGCCACAAGCTATTGCCGACCCTGAAGAGCTGGAACGCTTTGCCCGCGATCTGAAGCAGTTCAACGCGCAACTCGGTGACAGCATGAGCCGGATGAACNNGCGCTTCGTACGCCTGGGCGATACCTGGCGCGATCAGGAACACCAGAAGTTCGCCCAGGAGTACGAACAGGCCATGCGTGTCCTGGCCCAGTTCATGCGCACAGCCGACCAGCACATTCCTTTCCTACAACGTAAGGCCGCGCGTATTCGCGACTATTTAAATCAGCGCTAACTGCGAATTGGCGTTGAAGGAGGTTATCTATGCCACGCCGCATTTTGTTGGGTACGATCCTGATGGTTATACTGATCTGCGCCAGCCTGCTGACCGGCTGCGGAGGTCGACAATCGGCCATTCTCGGGACTTGGCAGCAGACCGCCGATACCGANGGGCTAGGTCTCCTCTCGTTTTTTACCTTTGTTGACCGAATCGAGTTTCTAAAAGATGGTACGTTCGTGTTACCCAATTTCATGAACATGAGCGGCTCGTACTCTTTTCCCGACAAAGGGAAGATAACGATCGAGGCATCCACGGGTGCAATGACCTTCGACTACGAGTTATCCGGCGATAGATTGACCTTTACGAGGGANGGCAATCCGGTCGTGTTCGAGCGCGTCAAATAGGCGCGCAGGCTGCAATGGCTCAAGCGAACGTCCTCGCGGTCCATGCCTTGGAGGAGTTGCGCGGCGCTCAGTCGCTTCGGCAGCGATACGCAGCAGGCGTTGGCGGCGGTGGATCGGGAGTTGCGGCGCGTTCAAGACTGGTTAGCCGAACGTCAGGCTCACTGGCGGCGCGAGGTACACCGCCGTGAGGAGATCCTGCACCAGGCCCAGGCAGCCTTGCAGCGCTGCCAGGCCCAGGTCCATTACGACCCGAAGACTGGCCGTACTTATCGCCCCGATTGCAGCGCTTATGAGGTACAAGCGCTGCGGGCGCACCTANNCCTGGCAGAGGCCCAAGCTGAACTTGAGAATGTGATCCGTTGGACACATGTAGTGCAGCAGGCCGCAACCGATCACCAACGCCAGGCGCAGCGGCTCACTGGCCTACTGGTGAACGACTTACCTAAGGCGACAGGATTGCTGGATAGAAGCGTAGTCACCCTACAAGCCTATCAGGCGATCTCAGTGACATCGGGAATGTCCGGCATCGGCTCAGGTTCGACGGCTGGTGGGAGCGGGATCCCGCCTGGAACGTGGCAGGTTTCCGGTAATGGGGTGCAAACTGACACGCTGTGCCAGGCACTGGATGAGCTGGCCAGTAGTATAGCCGGCCGCGCGGCTGCCACGGCTATTCAGTCCCAGGGCACATCAGTGAGGTTCGGCAAGACCGATTCGACCGCCATCGCGCATTTTGACCCCTCGACCAACGAGATTGTGCTCAACGAGGCATTGCAGGACGCGTCGAATCCACGTCTGGCCGCCCACCTGGCCCACGAAGGGACGCATGTACAATGGACAGGGCGGGGCTACTCGCTGGACGAGGAATACCACGCCTTTTCTGCTCAGGCCGCGGTCTGGAACGAGTTGAAGGGCGCCGAAGTCGATCGGCAGTGCGACTGGGTCAGTGCAATTATTGCGTTAGGCGAGATGAGAGCCAAATGGCACATNCGCCGGCTCTATCCAGACCTGCCGGACTACGCATGATTAGAATTGATAGCATAACTGCTCGGCGATTCAGAAACCGGACTTTTCACGTCAGGTCATGATTTTTGAGCCTGGAAGGGCAATGCCTGGGGCCATAACGGCGGTTTTTGCAGTGAAAACCCGGTTTCCCTAAAGAGCAGTTACTTGATGAGGTCTGATAGAGATGAGCAACAACGGCTATACACGTCACGAGTTGAGCGGACCTGTAGGGTATTTTTCATTTCTCTACCCGGCAGGCTGGAGGCTGCGCGAGACCATCGGGGGACCCAGATGGATGTACATATCTNNTGGGCCCCGCAACCGGGCTAACACCTATTCGACCTCGCTCGCGCTTAGCATCACTGCGGCCGCGGGCAAATCCGCTCGGATGGCCGCGGATGAGATGTTAGCCGTCTATCGCTCGGCCTTCTCCCGTCAGACTGANGGCCCGATCTCTATCACCGTTGCGGGCGCCTCCGCACAGCGCGTCGACATCATCCAGGCGATGCCCCTGCCTCCCAACAGCCTCGACGCGCAAGAGACCGTCATTCACGAATGCAGTGTATTCCTTCGCTGGCATGACGCACTGTTGGAAGCGCGTTACGCGGCCCCGCAGGAGGATTTCGACAACTGGCTGGCGGCGTTCGACACATTGCTCAGTAGCCTGGTTCGGCCCGCACCACCGAACGAGCAAAGCATGTACGCGGCGCCAACCGATACGCCCAACCCTGTAGTGGCGGAGGAGCATGAGGAGTATCGAACCCCAGAGGAGGAGGAAGATGACTAGCCTGCATTCCACCGCCGCTGACCTGCGCAACATCTGGCAAGCTCTTTCGCAGCGTTGGCAAGAAACGCACACCCTTTGAAGGACCCTGTGGCCTGGAGCTTCGAGAAGGAGTACTGGACGCCGTTGGAACAACAGACCCGTGCCGTGCAGCAAGAGCCGAGCGATTAGCGCAGGTAGTGGCGCAAGCGCAGCGCTCTGTGAAATAGCGAGGTAGTCCGTGTCCGAACCCACCCTCACCGACCAACAACGCCAGCTGCTACACGCGTTTCGCCAGGCCGTGAGCCAGCGCATAGAGGCCGAGAAGGCGGCCGACGATCGGCTTCGATCGGAGCAACGCCAGGCTGACCAGGAACTGGCCAGGATTAAACAAGAGGCCGAACAGCAACGCACCCAGGCCGAAGCCGCGGCAAACGAGCGTTATCAGACTGGGATAGCTACGGCTGCGGCCGAACTGGCCCGGGTGCGCCGGAAAACGCAGGAGAAGTTACAGCACACCGAGGCGGAAGTCGCTAGTGGCTATTCGCAGGGGCGTCAAACCGCTGATGAGGCGATGGCTGAAGTCCAACGTCAAATTGAAGAGCGTCTGAATACTCAAGAAGCTGACATCAACGCCGCGTTAGAGGCCCGGCGTGGCGAGATCGAGGCCGAGTGGCAGAAACGCCGGGCCGAGGCGGCTGACCTGCTGAAAAATACCGAGCGCACAATCCGATATCCGGCGATTTCGCTCGGGACAGTCAATCTAGGCCATCTCTTGCCCGAGCCCCGGATCGAGACATCATACTGGACGAACGGGAACGACTTGATCCCGCCCGCGCCCTGGCCGAGAGCAGTGAAGCTGCCAACGAAGCTGCGTGACGTGGAAAGAGCGGCAAACGAGCTGGGACGATGGCGCGTCAAGCGCAACCGCTACATCACAGCAGTTGCGGTCGCTGTGGTTGTGGTAGTTTTGTTTGCGATGCACATGTACACCCAATGGTACAACGAGCAACAACGACAAGCGCAAATCGCTTTCGAGGCATTCATGGCGCCGACTTGGACTGCTGAGGTGCAGGCGCGACAGACTGCTGAGGCACAGGCGCGACAGACTGCTGAAGCACAGGCGCGACAGACTACTGAAGCACAGGCGCGACAGACTGCTGAGGCGCAGGCGGAACAGACTGCTGAGGTGCAGGCACGACAGACGGTCGAAGCGCAAAGCCGCGCCACGGCTGAAGCGTTTACGGATGAGTTGGCATTGCTGAAAAGGCGCTTCGATCTGGACTTAGTGTTTGTTCCCGCAGGCGATTTCAAGATGGGTGATCGAGGCCAGTATACTGTATACCTAAACGATTACTGGATAGGGTTGACCGAGGTGACTGTTAAGCAATATCAGCGCTTCGTGGAGGCAGGAGGCTACGATGAACAGGCATGGTGGACCAAAGCCGGATGGGACTATCGCCAAACCATGAATATCTCAGGTCCAAGGTGTCAAGAAAGCACAGTTAGTAAATTGCCACAGCCATGCGTAAGCTGGTATGAAGCCATTGCTTATACCAATTGGCTATCTCATGAGTCAGGATTGAACGTACGATTACCAACAGAGGCGGAGTGGGAGAAGGCAGCCCGAGGGACAGATGGGCGCACCTACCCTTGGGGCAACACAATACCAGCTGAAAGCGGCAGACGCTTCGGTAACATCGGAAGGGACTCGAACACAGCATGGAGTTTGGCAGGCTCATACCCTGACGGAGCCAGTCCCTATGGTGCATTAGATATGATTGGAAATATCTTTGAATGGACAAACAGCAAGTACAGAGATTACCCCTATTGGGCTGATGATGGACGCGAAGACGTTGAAGGTGATGTAGATCGGGTAGGTCGAGGAGGATCGATGCTTTCTGGTCCAGAAACAGCAACCGTGTTTGCCCGATCTAGCGTAGGTCCTGGTCATGATGGCACTGATGTGGGGTTCCGTCTCGCTGTAGTGCCATGATTGAGTAGTTGTAATATGTCGTGGAGCTGTGCAATGTCCCAACAACGCGAACTCATTCAAGCCATCGATACACGCATAGCCTCTCTCATTACTGCCATCGCCCGTACTCGCGCAATACACTCCCGCTTCCTGGAATGGGCGACTGAGCAGGAGATGGCTGATCGGGCTTCGGCCGAGCAGGAGGCGCAGCAGGCGCTGGACGTTGCTCAGGCGCATTGTCGAGAAACGCTTGCCGAAGCCGACAGCCGCCATGTGGAGCGCATCACGCAGCTCGATGCCTGGCGCGATCAGACCTTGAGCGATACCCGGTCCCGTTCGAGTCGTCTGATCGCCGACGCCGAAAGCACCCATGATCACACCGCGCGGAGACTGGAGGATGAGCACCAGGGCGCGCTGGAAGCGACAGCGACTACCTACGAGGCAACGGTTTCGAGCGCCGAGAACGAACACCGCCAGCGGTGTTCCAACAGCCAGGTCGCTTACGATCAAGCCATGACCCAGGCGCTGCAGTCCTACGATGCTAGTTTTGCGAACACGTTAGAGGCCGAACAAGCTGTGTTGGTAAGCGCCGGCTGAGTGCAGCCGATTTTCAAGACCCGGCGTGGGCACGCTTTGTCCCCAGTCAGGGTAATCATCGACTGCCGGCCGCTACACGGCTGGGGATGCTCAGCGAGTCGGCCCTGGGAGCCGTTGATCCTGCCAGCCCTGCTGCCGGTGATCGGTAGCCGCGGCCTGGTGCTCGAAGCCGCGGGCCGCGACAAGGTCGAGGGCGTGCTGGCCATCCAGTCCCTCCTCCTCCGCCTGCTGGCGACCCTCCCGCCCGCCAAGCTGCGCTTTACTTTTCTAGACCCCATCGGCCTGGGCCAAAACGCTGCCCCCTTCATGCACCTGGCTGACTACGACGACGCCCTGGTCACCGCTCGCGCCTGGACTGAGCCGCAGCACATCGAACAGCGCCTGGCCGATCTGACTGAGCATATGGAGAACGTCATCCAGAAGTACCTGCGCAACCAGTACCCCAGCATCGAGGACTATAACGTCCAGGCTGGCGAGGTGGCCGGCTCTACCGTGTGTTGGTGGTTTTCGATTTCCCGGCCAACTTCAGCGAGGCCGCGGCTCGGCGGCTGGTCAGTATCGCTCAGAACGGGCCGCGCTGTGGCGTTTACACGGTCGTACTGGTTGATACAGAGCGGGTCCAGGCGACGAGCCAGCCATCTTATGGCGGCACGGCCAACCGTTCGCCGGCGCAACTGACCCAGGCCGATCTGGAGCAGGCTGCCACGGTCATCGCCTGGAATGGTGAACGTTGGGTTTGGCAGGACCCAGACTTTCAGGATTGCCTGTTGGAGTTAGATAAACCACCTGAGACTGCGCTCTTCAACCGTATCCTCGCGTCCATGGGCGAGGCCGCTCGAGATGCCGGCCGAGTCGAAGTGCCCTTCGAGCGTATTGCGTTGGCCCGGACGAATGGTGGTCCGGTGATAGTCGGCGCGGCTGCGCGTACCACTAGGGTTGTCCGGTGCGTAAAGTGCAGTTGCTTGACCTGGGCAGCGGCACCGCCCAGCATGCACTGGTGGCCGGCAAGACTGGCTCTGGCAAATCTACCCTGTTACACGCCCTCATCACGAGTCTTGCCCTCAGCTATAGCCCTGACGAGGTGCAGCTCTACCTGATCGATTTCAAGAAGGGGATAGAGTTCAAGCCCTACGCGGCCAGCGCGCTACCGCACGCCCGCGTCATTGCCATCGAGAGCGAACGTGAGTTTGGCCTCAGCGTGCTGCAAGGCCTGGACGCCGAACTCAAGCGTCGCGGCGACCTGTTCCGCAAGGCTGGAGTCGATAGCCTTGCCGACTATCGTGCGAAGAATGGCCTGGTTACACCCCGTATTCTGCTGTTGGTGGATGAATTCCAGGAGTTTTTCACCATCGATGACTCCATCGCCTCGCAGGCTTCGCAGATCCTCGATCGTCTGGTGCGCCAGGGCCGTGCCTTCGGCATCCACGTGTTGCTCGGTTCACAGACCCTGGCCGGCGCCTACTCGCTGGCCCGCAGCACGATCGACCAGATGGCCGTACGCATCGCCTTGCAGTGTTCCGAGGCCGACTCGCGACTGATCCTGGCCGACGATAACCCGGTTGCACGCCTGCTCTCCCGTCCTGGTGAGGCAATCTACAACGCAGCCAACGGCCTGGTGGAGGGCAATAACCGCTTCCAGGTTGCCTGGCTGTCGGATGAGCAGCACGATGCCTATCTGGCACAGATCAGCGACTTGGCCGAAGTGCACGGTTATCGGCCGTCACAGCCTCAGATTATCTTCTGAAGGCAACGCACCGGCTGAGGTCGAGAAGAACCAGGAGCCGGTCATCTGTTGGCTGCTTCAGTCTGGCCAACACCCACGAGTCGAGTATCAGTCTGGCTGGGCGACCCCGTCGCCATCAAGGAGCCGACTACGGGTTACTTCCGCCGCCAAAGCGCCAGTAATCTCCTCATCGTGGGCCAACAGGATGAAGCAGCCACAGGCATGTTATCCACGGCGCTATTGAGCCTGATGATACAGCATCCGCCGCAGGGTGTCGGCTCTGCTCGATTCTACGTTCTCGACTTTACCCCGATCGATGCACCCTATGCTGGTCTCCTGGCGCGCATGGCCAGGGCGGCGCCGCACACTGTCCAACATGGGTCTCGACGCCAGCTTCCCGCCATGATCGGTGAGCCGCCGATGAGGTGGCGCGTCGGCTCGCTAACGATGAAGCCGAACTGCCATCTGAACCAAGCCTCTACCTTCTCATCTGGGGCCTGCAACGTGCGCGTGACCTACGACCAGACGAGGACATGGGCTTCTCCAGCTTCAATCTGCCTGGCGAGAACTCGGCGCCGCCCAGCCCGGCCCAGCAATTCCCCGTGATCCTACGTGATGGGCCAGAGGTCGGCATGCACACCCTGCTGTGGTGCGACACCTATGCCAACTTGATGCGTACCGTTGATCGCCGTCTGCTACGTGAGTTCGATCAGCGCATTACCTTCCAGATGAGCGCCGAGGATTCGACCAATCTGCTGGACACGCCGGCCGCGGCCAAACTGGGTCTGTACCGTGCACTGTTCTACAACGAGGAAGATGGCCGCCTGGAGAAGTTCCGGCCGTATGGGTTGCCATCCACGGAATGGTTGGAAACGGTCAGTCGCCAGTTGCACAAGACATACCAGGAATGAAGGGTTGCCACACGTCGGACTTGGCAATACCTGGTACTGCAATAAAAAGCCTTGATAACCTGGGAAGCCTCGAACTTGTCCACACGCCAGACCAGGATTCGCGCCGACTACGCACGGAACAAGCTGCTGATACGCTGCTTTGGCAAATAGGTCAAAGAAAACCAGTGCCAGGGAGAAACGTGTACTACCGTCGTAGCTCTCACACCTTGTCACGGAAAGCGCGGAGGCCCTTTTCGTTTGGCAAATACATACGCTCTCCTGGCCTGATTCGAGACGGATACTCAATACCAAGCACGCTTACGGCCGCAGCTGCGCCTTGAAGAAGTCGGTGATCCGGTTGTAGCAGTCCACCTTGTTGACGTATTTCAGCACATCATGCCCCTCGTCGGCGTAGACCACATAGTCCACCGCCTTGCCTTGGGCTTGCATCTGCTCGACCACGTCGCGCGACTCGCGCTCGATGACCCGCGGATCGTGCGCGCCCTGCATCACCAGCAGCGGGCAGGCCAGGTTGGACAGATAGCTGCTGGGCGAGCGCTCGGCCAGGAACGCGGCGTCCTTCTCAGGATGGCCCACGGCCTGGTAGAAGTAGGTCTTCCAGGTCTCCGGCAGCCGGTCGATAAAGGTGCTCAGATTGTACGGCCCGAACATGTCAACGCCCGCCTGCCACAGCCNCGGATGCCGGCCCAGCAGGGTCAGCGTCATGTAGCCGCCGTAGGAGCGGCCCATGACACCGACGCGGCCCATGTCCAGCCGCGGGTCCTGGCGCAGCAGCTCATAGGCCGCCACGTGATCCAGCCGATCCAGGCCGCCCCAATCATGATCGACCCGCTTCATATAGCTGATGCCATAGCCAGTGCTGCCGCGCACGTTGGGCGTCCAGACGGCAAAACCGTTGAGGGTGAAGAACTGGATCAAGGGCATGGAGAACCAGGTGAAGTCGGGGCGCTCCTGGCTCTGCGGGCCGCCGTGGATGTAGAAAATCACCGGCCGCGGGCCGTCGAAACCCAGCCNGGCCGCGGGCAGGTAGAGTCGCGCCGAGATGCGCAGGCCATCATGGCTGGTGTAGGGGTAGTCCTCGCCCGCGGCCAGGACTGAGGGAGGAATGCCCAGCAGCCGCTCATCGGTGAGGCGGCGCTGGACGCCGTCAGGCTCCAGCAGATAAAGCTGCACCGGCGATGTGGCCGTGGAGAAGGCCAGGGCGTAGCGGCCGCTGGCCTCGTCGTAGTCCAGCGATTCCAGCACGCCGCCGCTGAAACCATCCTGGCCCACCAGCACCCGCTGCACGGCAAAGCTGCGGCTGGCCTCGTCGANACAGCCCTCATAGACCCAGGAGCTGCCGTCGATGTTGTATTCGACGGTGAAACGGTTGCCTGTGCGGTGTTTCAGGTCCACCAGCTCGCCGTTGCCCTGATGCTGCAACCCGCTGATGCTCACCGGCTGCACCGCGCCAGGGTCCTCATAGGGAAAATAGCTGAGGCCATAGCGGTCATCGAACAGCACCGAAGTGATCAGCACGCCCTGCGCCAGGGGATGGGCGATGCCCACGCCGTTGGGCGCCACCTGCTCGCCCGCNNGGCGCTGTTGGATGGGCTTGCCGAAGAGCAGCCGCCGCTCTCCCTCTCCCTCGCGCCACAGGTAGAGCGCCGTGTCGCCGAAGGTATACTGGTCAGCCAGCAGCACGGTGCTCATGGTCGCGTCACGGCCGGCGGGNNCGTTGGTGTACAGGCTGGCTGGCTCCACGGTGGCCAGCGTGGCCAGGTCGGCGCGGAATGTGGTGTAGGTGGGGCTGGTGCGCGGGTCCACGGTGAAGAGGGCCAGCAGCCGGTCAGCATCGCAGATGGCGCAGAACACCTGCTGGTCGGCAAAGCGATCGCCGAATACCGGCTCCGGCCGGCCGCCGTCGATGGGCAGGAACATGGGCTGATAGTTTTCGTCGCCGTCGTGGTCCAGCATCAGCAGGATCCGGCCCAGCCGGGGCAGCACCTGGAAGGCCACGCTGTGGTCCAGATGATGCGGATTGGGCAGGGCGATGTCAGGGGGCAGCAGCGGCACTGGCACACTGCCGTTCACATCCATGACATACAGGCTCAACCGGCCCGACAGGTCGCTGATGAAATAGAGCCGGTCGTCCACCACCTGGGGATGGACGAACTGGCGGGCAGAGAGCAGGGATTCGATGCGGTAGTGGGACATAACCGTTCCTCTTCGGCCCAATTGGGCCGCCTATAGTTTCGTAGCAGGTTCGATCCAGGTCGAATGCCTTTCTACATGCTTGGTCAATCCGTGTCGTAGGACTCCCACTCTTCTGAACAACAGCATCTGTTGCGCGCCTTGCTCGAACGGCGCACCAACCAGGTAAGCTGCGGCCTGCTCGCGCTGGCCCAGACGTTCGGCCAGCTTCAACAGGTCGATGCGGCGTAGCACGTCGAGGGTGATAGCCCGCTTCGAGTCGAAGAAGATCAATGAGTGCAAAANACGTTGGGCAACCTCAGAATTGAGCAGACCGGCAAAAAACTGGGCTTCGTCGCGCGACTGGCAGGGGAAGAAGTAACAGGTGTCGTCCAGCACGATCGGCTTATCGTCAACGCTGCCAATAGCCTGAAAGCGCANGGTCTGGTACAGGGCCGAGATGGCAACTTTCCAGGACGAGAAAGTGTAGGNGCCAACCCCAAACACAGCGAAGCGCGCCCTGTTGGCATAGATGGAGCTGCCACGCGCATCGAAAGTTGCGCCATGTACGTGCAGATAGTCCCATGTTGCCGGCGCCAGGGTCTCGATCGCGGCCGTGTCGTCTGAAATCCGGCTTTGGGTCAGCAGCACGCAACGCCGCGGTGCAAGCCGGTCATTGGCCAGATCGGACGACTTGAGCAGCGGATAGATGAAATCAGGCTCCAATGACCATATTTCACCCAGACCGTTGCGGTAGCCGCCCGCCACCGGCTCCAATTCCATGATACGCGNCGCGTCATGCTTCACGCCGGAGCGCCAACGTCGGTATTCGATGCCATCCAGATCCTGAAGCTCGAGGTACGTCGTCACATCCGACACCAGGTCGCCGCCCACCATGCCCAGAGTTTGCACCGGGCAGGCAAAGCTCAGGTCTGCATACACCGTGGACTGCTGGTCGCCGCCGGGACAGCCAGTGTGCGTCAGAAGCAGACAAGCATCCACCGAAACGCCGAAATGCCGCGCGGCATCGATCACGTGCAGCGAAGACTTGCCCAGATCGAACCCGTTACGCCAGGCATGACGCAGCGCCTTGCGTGCGGTGGCGGTCTTGCACAGCATGGCCAGCGTGGCAGGCTGGCCACGCAGGCTCTCCAGCAAGCGAATCAACATCCACTCGGAGATGTCGAAGTTGGCCTTGCCAGTCTTGGCGGCAAAGCCGTTATGCCTCTGGAAATTAGACTTGACCGGTAGGTTATCGCCGCCCAACACTCCCAAGGCGCTGTTTGTGACCCACGGTGGATTGCCGATAACCAGGATCCTAACCGGAAGCTGGGCAAAAAAGCNTTTCCAGTCCATGTCGTAGAAGTCCTGGCGCTGGATCTGTATCTCCACCCCAGCATTGCCAAGCATTCCCTGGCACATTTCGATGTAGCTTGAGTTGATCTCAAAGCCAAAATAGCTGGCGCTGGATCCAAGTCGTTCACCGACCGCCAGCANAAAGTTACCTACCCCACAGGTCGGTTCAACGACCACAGAGAAGCCGCTGTCATCGGCCAAGACCAGATCCACCACATCACGAGCGAGCGCGATAGGCGTCTGAAAGTCGCCGAAAATCACCTTAGCTTGCTTGCTCATCGTCCTGCCTGCGTGTTACAGAACTCGTTGGACGCCGCCGATCTGGCCTGCCTGCTCGATAACACGGCGATACTGGAGCCGCCATTGTAATGCATTGGAGATCGTCAGATAGCCGATCTCCGGTGGGGTCGCCAGAATCTCCTCAGCCAGTTCCTGCGCAGTGATCTCGTCCACCGGCAGGAAACGATCGTGTAGAAAAGCGATGATGTCATCGCTGTTGCCGCCATTCTCAATAATCCCACGCAAGCCGGTTGTTGTCTGAAAGTCGGCAGTGCGGGTGCTGTCAATGAAAATCGTATGAGGAATGGTCAAAGTACCTGTCCTGGTAGCCTCATCATCGGTTTTGTCGTAGACAAAAACTAGCAGTGAATAGCCCAGCCCGTAGATCTTTTGTCTTGCCGAACGGAATGGGCATGAAGACTGTGGCTGGCGTAAGCTGGTCACCTTCATATCAACACCAAGCTCCGGAAAATCGATGCCTTTAGCGGCCGATCCCTCGTCAAATATAAACTTCGTCTGAAGATGGCGGCGAAACTTATGCTCGAAGTAAGTTCCAATGGCTTTGCCGTCGGTCACTCCGAATAGACGAGGCTCGTGATGCAATGATTCGCGTTCTGCAAAATCTCGCGCCTCGCGCTTCAAATCGTTCAATGTGAGGTTTGGTAGCACGATTGCCTCTACGAGGTCACTGGCAACATTGTGGCAGCAGGGCGGCGGATGCTCGTCTGGGTGATAGCCACTTCAGTGCTCCGCCTCGCATCACCACCACCCATGTTAAGGCGTCGAAATCTTCACCACCAGCTTCTTGACGGCTGTGTGCGGGCCGGCCGCCAAACCGGGCATGTGGGCGTCTTCTGGCATGAAGATGGCAAAATAGCCCGCCTGCAACCGGAAGAAGTCGCCCTCACCGGAGAGCGGCAGCCAATCCTTCGCGGCGTCGTAGTCCCCTGGCGTCAGATTCCCGATATGCGCATAGCCGAACTGCTCCACCCCACGGATGACAACCTGCAAATCGATGTACCGCCGGTGCGCCTCCCATACGCCTTCTTCCCGCGGCCTGGCGTCGTACTCCTGCACCAGGGCGTAGATGTCCTCGCCATCGATGACGTACTTGCCGACACTCAGGGCGGGCAGGTCGGTTTGTTGGATATAATCAAACGCGCGGCTGAGTCTGGGGTTTAGGGCGCTATACAGGTGACTGTTGCTGATGGCATCGGTGATCATGGCTTCCTTTCACTTGACCCGGTGGGTTCAGAAAAGCCAGGTTTTTGTCGCGGGAACGTGCCCAACGAGAAAACCCGGTTTCTTGTTGATCCGAGATTGCTGCTAAAAGAACACCTTGCACACCCGCAGTGCACCCTGCGCCCAGGGGGTGCGATGTGTGACGCNCCCTTTGCTGTGAAATTCAGCCTTATGTTCCAGATACCAGTGGTAGTTTCGCAAAAGCGCATCGACATTCGAGTACTTCGGCGCGTACCCCAGTTTCGTCTTTGCCTTCTCGATGGAAACAAACGATTCCTTGCCGGCGGTTTCGTAGATCCACTTGTAAAGCGGAGAGAGGTGGAGCGCTTCGAGCAGCCGCAGCGCCATGATGGCGGGCCGTTCTGGAATGGACACAACCCTCTTCCCAAAGCCCGCCTTGTCGAGAACGGCCTGGAAGTCGGTGCGGGGCGTCCCGTACCGTTCGGCCCCGATATTGAATGTATCATTTACCTGTTCTTCGGGCAACGTCGCACAGAGCCAAATCGCCTCGCACAGATCTTCGACGTCGAGGTACTGGTAGAGGTTGTTGCCCGACCCCAAGATGGGGAAATTCCGCCCGTCGCTTGCCCATTCGTAGAGCATGGCAAAAACACCGAGGCGCTCAGGACCAATGAACGATTTTGGCCGGATGATGGACAGGCACAAACCGTTGGCGCGGTACTGCTCGCACAGCGCCTCCGCGGCCACCTTGGCCTCACCATAGGNGCCAACGCCGTGCAACTGATCCGATTCAAGCAACGGGTGATGGTCAGGCACGCCATACACCGCGGTTGACGAAATATGAATGAATCGCCGGACGTTNNCGCGCACCGCCTCATCCAGCACGACGCGGGTGCCGTCGATGTCTGTGGAGAAGATGTCGGAGGGTTTGTAGAGGGGCAACGCTGCGGCCGCATGCACGACGACATCGACTCCCTCCATCGCCCTGCGCACATCCCCGACGTTCTGAATATCGCCGCGTACGATCCGTATTTTGTCTCGGGCATCGGGGTAATCGAAGTCGGCCACATCAAGTGATGTCACCGCCTGGCCTTTGGCCAGCAGGTACCTCACAAGATTGATACCCAGGAAGCCCGCGCCTCCAGTCACCAGATAGCGTGTCTGCATTCTTTTTCCTCGTTCCAGGTCGTTGGCCGGCATTCTACCACCCCCATCTGCCAGTGTCAAGGCCGATTGAAGCCGCCATGCAATCAGGCCCGCCAGCGCAAGCATTCACACTCCCGCTTCCACCCGCAGCCGCAGCAGCGGCTGGCTGATGGCTGCGGCATCCAGCCTGTCCGCGCCGAGGAAGGCGACGAAACGCGCCAGCCCGCGCCCAGGCTTCGGCAAAGGCCTCGTCACGGCCCAGCGCCTCATCCTCCAGCCACAGGCCCAGGATGACGAAGGTGTTGGACGCCCGGTCCAGTTTGCTGTCGAAGCGCGCCACCAGCCGGTCACCCCAGAGGACCGGCAGCGCGTAGTAGCCGAACTTGCGCTGCGGCTGGGGCTTGTACACCTCCCACACGTAGTCGAAGCCGAACAGCACCCTGGCCCGCCCGCGCGCTGACGTGATCCAGCGGCGCGAGGAAGAGGGCCTCCTCGGTGGTGTCAGTCGCCAGCGGCGTCCAGGCCGGCGGTGTGCGGCCGGCGCTCAACTGCTGCAAGGCATCGACGTCGCTGCGCAGCGCGTAGTGCGGCGCCTTCCAGCCCTCCACCCGTACCTCGACGATCTCGTCGGCGGCCAGCAGCCCTCGATGATCTGCCGGGCGGTCCAGCGGCGCGCCGCGGTGAAAGGTGTCGCTGCTGCGAGCCACCCGCGACAGGCCAGAGAAGCTGATGTCCTTTTTGATCAGGAAGCGGTCCGCCTCCTCCTGGTCGCTGGGCGCCATGAGATGCGCCGGCGCGACCGCTTCGGCCAGCGCGTAGACGCGCTCGAAGTTCTCGCGGTGGTGGGTCATCACCTCGCCGGTGAGCCACAGATAGTACAGGGCCAGCGCGCTGTCCTTGCGGCCACGGTAGCTCTGCGTCCGCACGCGCGTCGCCATCTTGAAGTCACGGTTGCTGGCCAGGCCGCGCTCCTGCAAGACGGCCCGCATCTCGACGATGGCGTCGGCGTGTTCATGGGCGACGCTGCGCAGGCGGGCGTTGTGCTCGCGCTCCCGCGCCATGACCACGCGCCAGTGCGGCAGTTCATCCATCGGCCGGGCGGCCAGCCAGCCGCCCCAGTCGAAGAACTGGCGCTGCTGGTAGGTGGCCTCCTCCCACAGGCCAGGGGTGTAGCCCAGCACACGGCTGTGCAGCGCGATGTCCTGGCTGCGCGATGATCTGCAAGGGGTCGAGCCAGATACTCCATGGCGCGCATGGCCTGCGCCACACCAGGGCTGCCCTGCCAGCGACGGCCAGGCCACAGCCCTGCTTGCCCAGGATGAACCGGCGGGCGGTCTCGAGATCGATGGTCAGCACGGCTGGCCTGTCTGCGGGCCAGCAGTTCCACCGTCGCGGTCGCCGCGGGCAGGCCATCAGTTTTGGCCGTCACCCGAACCAGCCCCGGCTGATGGCGCGCCTTGAGGTAGAGCGCCGNTTGCTGGCNCACCACGGGGAAGGGATTTTCGCCGATCAGCTCGGCCTCCCCTTCCACCTCCAGCGTGACGATCTTGATGGCAAAGGGCGCCGGGTTGCCCAGCTGATCGACCAGTTGGATGACCAGGCGGGTCATATCGGCGCCGTCGGCGGCCAGGGTGTCGGCGTCGGNGGTCAGCAGCAGGCGGCGCGGCAGGCGGTCGGCGGGGAACTCCAGGCACGCGGCCGGCTGGCCGTCCAGATAGCCCACCAGCCGCAGGTCGCCCAGCTTGTACTGATTGTGGGCCAGCGCCGTGTTCAGCCCGCGGATGGTGATGGGCGGGTGGGGCAGGTTGGGGTAGTCGGCGCGGTTGGGCTGGAAACGGCCCACGACCTGCTCGCCCACCGTGGCCTCCACCTCGTCGCAGTTGCTGAAGACGAGCATGCTNNGTCGGCCGCGCCGCCCGCTGTCGCCCAGGGCCCAGTGCGCGGCCAGGCGCAGCACCACCCGCCGGGCCGGCGACTGCTGGCTTTCGTAGAAATAGGCCGCCCACTTGGGCAGGCGAAAGATGTCCATGACCCCGTGGTGACAGATGCGGTCGCCGGAGCCGAACTCGATGTGGGTGTTGTAGTCGAAGGCGGCCCAGCCGATCGCGCCGGCCACCCGCCGGTTGCCCATCTGGCGGTCGTGNNGACGTGCGTGCAGCAGCGCATGATCGACCATCCGCTCCTCGCCGTCCCAGCTTTTGGTGGGGTACATGTGGCCGGCGAACTCGGTGATCAGGTGCGGCTGCCGGGTCGGCTCGGCCACCGAGTTGGAGAAGTCGTTGTAGGTGAACACGTCCTCCAGCAGGGAACTGGTCAGGAAATCGCGCACGCCGCCGGTGGGTCGGGTGTCGTCCAGNNCGCGCGCCAGCGCGTTGGTGCGGGTGTAGAACGCGTCGTCGTCGGCCGACTCGTTGATGCGCACCCNCCACAGGATGATGCAGGGATGGTTGCGGTCGCGCTCGATCATGGCGCGCAGCTCGGCCAGGGCCACCTCCTGCCACGCCGCGTCGCCGATGTGCTGCCAGCCGGCGAATTCCTCGAAGACCAGCAGGCCGATCTCATCGCAGCGGTTGAGGAAGTGCGGCGACTGCGGGTAGTGCGAGGTGCGCACGATGTTGCAGCCCAGCTCGAACTTGAGGATCTCGGCGTCCTGGCGCTGCAGCCNGGCCGGCGCGGCCACCCCGATGTAGGGGTAGATCTGGTGGCGGTTCAGGCCGAAGAGCTTGAGCCGCTGGCCGTTGAGGTAGAAGCCGTCGTCCGGGCGAAACTCCGCCGTGCGGAAGCCAAAGCGGCTGCTGACCGCGTCGGTCGGCTGGCCCGCGGCCAGCAGCGTCACCTCCACCGTGTAGAGCGCCGGCTGATCCAGGGTCCACAGCGCCACCGGCGGCAGGTGATCGAAACGGAGCGTGGCGTTGGGCTGCGGCGCGGGCGCTTCAGTCGTCGCGATGACCGCGCCGGCCGGGTCGATCAGGCTGGCGTGCAGCGTCGCAGGCGCTGGCTGGCTGAGCCGGACCGCGACCTCCAGCCGCGGCTGGCTGAGCACCGCCTGCGGCCGCACGAAGACGTTGTCGATGTGGCAGGCCGGAACNNCGCGCAGGAAAACATCCCGGTAGATGCCGCCGAAGGCCAGATAGTCCACCCGGTGGCCAAAGGNGGGCACGTCGGGCCGCTCGCGCGAGTCCACGACCACGGTGAGCGTGTTGGGGCCAGCCGCCAGGGCCGGCGTGAGATCGACGGAGAAGGGGGCAAAGCCGCCCAGGTGCTCCACCAGCCGGACGCCGTTCAGGTAAACCGTGGCCGCCAGCATCACGCCGTCGAAGTCCAGGAAGAGCTGCGGCTGGCTGGGGTCGGGCGTCCAGTCGAAATGTTTGCGGTAGGTCGAGATGAACTGGTAGTCCAGATTGTCGACGTTGCGGTGGGTGAAGAGCCGGTTGGTGTGGGGCAGGGTGATCTTCTCGAAAAGATCGTCCGGCGCGGCCAGAGCCACACGATCGGCCACATAGAGCCAATCGGCGTTGAAGGGGTGAACGGTTCGCATGATGTCTCGAATTCTCCGGGTGGCGTCAGATGGTCAGGCTTCCTGCCCTTGAATTCGTGCCTGGCGCGTCAGCTTCAGGGCCACGATCAACCCACTCGTCAGCGCCTGGAAGAAGGCAGAGACTGTGATGGCCATATCCTGGCGCAGAAGCGCGTAGGTCAACCAGGTCAGCCNCTCGATGGTCGAGATCGACCAGGTTCCCAGGGACAGGTCGGTCAGGTCGCGTTCTTTGTAGGCCAGCCACACCTGGGGAAGGTTCGCCGCCAGCACGCTGATGGCCAGCACCAGCCCCAATCCGTGAATACCGGCGACGCCGCCAGCCAGCAGCAGAACCGTGAACCAGATGGGGGCCACTCTGATCTCCTTGATCCGGCGGCCAAAGCGCAGGGCAAACAGAGCGATCAGGGTGAAAATAAGGCCGGTCAAGCTGCTGGCCAGGCTGAAGTAAAACTGATCGGTCAAAACCCCATAGACGACCCAGCCAAAGCTGCAGATGGCGCTGGTCGCGGCGGTGTCCACGGAGACACCAAAGGCCTCCTGGGCGCGCAGCAGTTTGATCAATTGCGGCAGTGCGCGGAACAATCCGAGGATCGTGCCCACTGCGCCGAGGATAGAAGTCATGGTCAGCGCCTCACTATCAGTGCACGGCATGGTGGCCAGGCCACATGGGCCGCAATTGTACCATCGCGATAGTTGCCTTTCAGGGGTGATCATAATAGCGCTCCGCCAGGGTTCCTCGTTGACCAACGCTGTCACGACCGTCTTGAGCTTCTCGATATCTTTCCCGCGTCGCTGCGCCAGCCGCAGATCGCGCTCGAACTGGCGAGTATAGCTGGGTGTGCGCATCAGATCCCCAGCCGGGTAAACATGTCCTGCGCATCGTCGCAGCGGGCAATGTTCTCACCAGCATCTGTCTCGACAAAGGTGCGCTGCGTGACGGAGTTGGGGATGCGCACATCGAAGGGCAAGCCACGGTTGAGCTTGACCTGTCGATAGAAGAGGGTGATCGCTTCGGTAGTCGAAAGCCCCAACTGCGCAAAGAGGTCTTCGACTTCATCCTTGAGCTGGGGATCGACACGGGCACGGATCATGGCAGACTTGTTCATGAGTATCTCCAGTTGTCTACGCAATCTATTTCATAGGGGAGTGTACCACGAATGAGATACACAGACAAATGCGTCTCACCCCGGTCGCGCTTGGCCAGTCCCAGACGACACTTGCGTCAAGTGCAGATGTCAATCAATCCGGCTACAAAACAGCGCCCGGTCAACCGCGCTGACATGGGCGCGCCAACCTCCCAGCCCTATCGACGGGACAGTCTGCTTGCTACGCGTGCCGTCTGCACTCTGTGCCATTCCCTTGGCGCGTGCAATGTCACCCAACACCACTGGCGATGGTTCTCAGAGTATCGTCCTCCACCAGATGTAGAATTCTCACTTACACGTGCCGTTCGACGATCTCCTTGATGAAGGCAGGGATGTCCTTCTGTAACTCCTCGGTGCGTTTCTTCAAACGATCGTAGACGGCAACTTCCTCTCCTGTCCACATGATATCGGCCCGCCGCGCTTGCCGCATAGCGACATGATCGTAGTCTTCAGGATAGGCCCAATAACACCGCCGACAGATGGATGGATCTCTCTCGCGCCAGTTGGCGCAGTGTTCACAAGACCAGGACTTGGCGCGGTTGGCAGAGCCGGACAACAGCATGTAATTGCTGGGATCGTCCATGGCTTCACTGCTATCGCCAGCCACTTCATACGGCACCCGATGGTCGATCTGTGCTCGGCTGGNGTCAAACTCCTCGAGATAGATAGCGCATCGGCTGCCCTGTAGCTCGATTAGTGCTGCCTTCAGCTTCTTGGCAAAGGCCGTTCTGCTGGGCAGCCTGGAGAAGCGTGCTTGGGTGGGATCGCCAAAGCGGTACGCGCCGATCTTGCGACCATCGCTGCCGGTCACCCTGAAGGTCTCCAGGGGTATGCCCTGCTCCCGCACGTCGCGNNCTGCCCGCGGAGGGTGGTTGTAGCCGTATTGCTGCTTCAACTCCTCGGTGGTGATGTAGCCATGGGTCAGGATATGGTCGATCACCGTGCGGGGGCGTTTGGCGGTGACCGCCTGGCACTTGGCGATGAACTCTGCAGGCGGCTCGTTTATGGCCATTGGGCGACCTTCCATCAGGCAGAGTTGTTCTCCTCGCGTGTAACGATAGACGATGGGCACATGCGCAAGTTCGTCGGCCAAGCTGGGCGACAGATAGAGCGACTCGATGGTCACATCATCCCTGCCCAGCAACGTGGCCTGTGTGGAGCGCCCGGCATACAGCTCGATCAGGGTTAGATCCAAGTCATCAGGCAGCCGTTCACCATGCACTTTGTCACCCGTGCGACCGTCATAGCTGACGAGATAGCGAATGTTACGTCGATTGAGCTTATCCAGTACCTGGGCGAACTCATTGAACTGCACATTCTGCAAGTAGCGCGAGTCACGATTGCCACACACGCCCTGGTAGGGCGGATCCATGTACACCAGATCGTCCGGCGTGGCCCGTTCTAAGACCTCCCGATAATCCATGGATGAGACGACCGTCTTGCCCTTGAGATAGTAGGAGACGCCCAGGATCTGCAGCCGCATCGTCTCCGGCCTCATTCCTTGGCGGCGATTGTCAGGGCTTTGGTTGAACTCACCCTGCGAGTTGTAGCGCACCGATCCCTTCACACAGCGCGCCAGCAGGTAGAGAAACAGGTCCGGCTTGCCCGTTCGGTTGAAGTCATCGCGGATCAGATCATAGAAGGCGCNGGGATCCTGCTGCTGGTTGCGCCAGAGGGCCTCATACTGGGCCGCCATCGCGTCGGGCGTCTCGATGATGGCCCGCCACAGATCCATCAACGGCTTGTTGAGATCATTGATGTGATAGCGCTCTCCCAGCCCGTTGACGGCCGCAGCGATGGTGATGGCGGCCGACCCTGCAAAAGGCTCGATCAGCGTGGTGAACTTTGGCGGGAAGTAACGCAGTATGTCTGCCGCCAGATTGCGCTTGCTGCCTTGATAAGGGATGGGATGGGGTACGGTCTTGCTTTTCATTGCATCCGTCCGGTGATATAGCCGAGGAACTTCACACTTGCCGATGTCATTACCCTACCGACTCAGCCTGATGTGCTTCCATGTATGCGCGCAGCAGTGCATTGATCCGCGTCTGGTAGCCATCACCCGCTGCAACACGCCGAACATCCCGTTCGACAAGGTCAGCGCTCACCTGTCACCTCGCAAGGCCGTCAACTGACGATTGATGGTGTGGATACCGTCAACGGCTTGGTCCCAGTCCTGATGATCGTTCTCTACATCGAAGGAATAGCCGTGCTGCCGGACGATGTCAGCAGCCTCGAATTCCTCCAGGGTCATGCCATATTTCTCACGAAACAGGCGGTCGCTCAACTGGTAACGGGCCAGGCGACGACGTAACTCCTGTTCGGCGAGTCGCGCCACCTGCTGTCTTGGCGCGACGCCAGGCTCCAGCAGGTTCAGAGCGCTAATCAGTCGGTTGGATAGTTCCACCTGTAACATGGAGTACACCTCTATTTTGGCTTGTAATACCTTCCACATTGGTCAAACGCACGGATTCTCACCGCGATTGCTTGGATGCCTATCTACATCTGCCTGAGCACATCATCGGGGCGTCGTTGTAGTACCCGGTCGCGTTTCGCCAATTTCCGATAGGCTCGTCGAAACTTCGGCGTGAGGATCAACTCTCTCATTCAGGATCCTCAAGCGTCTTGTGCAACTCTGTAATAAGGTCCTCGGCACTGTACGCCTTGAGTTTGCCCGCCCGAAACGCGGCTATGGATGTGCGGGCATCTGCCGCGATCTCCTGTCGTCGCGCCTCGATTTGGCGACTGCGCAGAATGTCTACCAGCATCTCTTGCTGTTCAGCCGGTAGCTGTAGAGCAGTATCGATTGCCTGATCCAAGGTCACTCTATTCAACATAACTCGAACCTCCTTCTCGCCCAGGATACTAACTGGATCAACTGATCCGCATTCTATCATTACGACCGCAACGTGTAATCTGCGTCCCAGCGCAGCGGCTGCTTTCTCCAGTTCGAGATCAGCGAGCGGGTCCACGCATGGCAATGATTTGGCCTGTCAGGCCTGTGAGGAAGAGCTAAACCAATGCAACGTGCAATCTGCGTCCCAATGCAGCGGCTGCCTTTTCAAGCGTCACTAGTGTTGCCGACTCGCTATCATAATCGAGCAATCTGTCCACTGCCGCCCGGCTGGTGCTCATCCGGCGCGCCATCTCTGCTTTGGACAACTGTTGCTCTTCCATGAGCTGAGCAATCTGAAAAGCCAAGGCCCGCTTGGCAGCCACAGCTTCTGCTTCAGCGAGCCGACCTTCCTCTGCCAGAAAATCGTCCAGGGTGCTGCCCAAATGCTTCTCGTTCATTGTCTGTTGATTAATCCTTTCTCAGCGCATGAAGCCGCTGATCTTGCGATCGTGAGCTGGCAGCGCCTTAAGCCACTCTCGCACCGGCTCATTGCCTGCTGCGGTCAGTAAAAGGCCACTTGCAACCGTGGTTCATTGCTCATAACAACAGTGTATCACAAATGATACGCTACGCAAAAACCAGCACAGACTCCAGATAATCCTGTCGTGCAGCCCCCAATCCCTGTCATCGTGCGAATAGCAAGCAGATGTTCCGGGATCATAGGCTCTCATTCGGCGCCGCTATTACCCTTGAGCAAATCAAGCTGTCGCTGCAGCCCTCGTTGGCACTGATCCTTCGCTCATTCGATGTCAGCATCGGCCAGAGACGCCGGCTCAGGAAATGCTTGCACAGTGGGCCAATTCGTGGTATATTTTACCTACCATGCCAAAACCGTCACCCCGCCGCCAATGATCCGTACGGGGCATCGAGGATCGACTGCCATGCCTGACGCTGCATCCGCACCCAGCCCGTCGCACATACAGTCTCACTGGCGGCAGTGGGTTTGGATCCTGGCAGGTGTGGCGACGGTCGCCCTGCTGAGCGCGCTGGCCACACCGCTGTTTGTCAGCACCGGCGGTCGCCTGCTTGCCAACCGGGCGCTGGATGCCGGACAACCGGCCCACGCCGAGCCGTGGCTGCGCTTCGCACTGCGCCTGCACCCACGCTCGGCTGATCTGCACGACAGCCTGGGCACTCTGCTGTTTGCCGAAGGACACACCGCCGAAGCACTGGTCCATTTTGCGCAGGCGGTCGACCTGGATGGCTCGCTGGCCACGGCGCAAAACAACCTGGGCGCCGCCCTGTTGAACCTGCGCCAACCGGCGGCGGCCATACCGTACCTGCAAGCCGCGGTGACGCTGAACCCCGGAGGGGCAACCGCCTTTGCCAACCTGGGCCAGGCCTACTACCGGGTCGGTCAACTCGACGCCGCCCTGACCGCCTACCAACGGGCCTATGAACTCGACCCGACGCAGCTCGATGCCCGCGCAGTGGGCCGCCATTCTGTTCAGAATGGGGTGATTTAGCGCAGGCCGCGGCCACCTGGCAGGCAATCCTGGCCCAGGATGCACAGCACCTGGCGGCTCGCCGTGGTCTGGGCGCGGTGGCAGCGCTGCAAGGACGCTCGTCAGAGGCGGTACAGCTGCTGACACGGGTAACCGGGGACACACCCGCCGATCCGGTCGCGGCCTTCTACCTGGGGCTGGCTTACCGCAGCCTGGGGCGCACCGATGAGGCGGCGACCGCCTTCAGAAAGGGCCGCGGCCAACAGCGACAATGCCCAATTGACCCGGCTGGCACGCGCACAGTTGCTGGCCCTTTATGAACAGTCGGAAACAGATCAGCATGCATCGGGAGGTCAATCCAATGAATCTCAACAACCCTGATACCGCCGCGCGGCAGTTGGCGCGTGCGGTGGCGATTCTGGCCCTGGCCGGGTTTTTCTGCTCCCCTGTCGGCCAGCGCCGACAGCACCTACTTCTGCAGTGCGGCAGCTACGCAGGGTGGAAACGGATCGGCCACTTCCCCGTGGACCTGTGCCGACGATGAACAGCTCGAGGCCATCCTCAACACGGTCTGCACCAACGGTGGAGGTACTCTCTACCGCAGCCTCGGCGACAGTTTCATCACTTACGACGTGATGCCCGCCGCAGACGGTGGCTGTTCGGTGACGTCTGAGACCACGCCGGGACAACCACCGACCGCGGGCGGCGATTCCCTGCCGCCCGCTGCTGCTCGCTGCCGGCCTTGTGGGCGTTGGCGCTGATCGTCGGGTTGTTGTTACGCGTGCGACCCGCGTTCCTGACCACCAGCCGAGGAGGAGTATTCGATGCAACGTGTTATCGTGTTGATCTGTCTGCTCATGGGGTGCCTGTGGTTCGCACCTGCCGCATGCCGCGGGTGATTTTTACTGCAGCGCTACCATCCTGGTCGATGGCGAAGGCACCGCGGCCAAACCCTGGATGTGCGTCACCGTGGACCAGTTCAACGCCCATGTGGCTGAGGTATGCCGCGCCGGCGGCGGTACACTCTACTTCCTCTTCGAGGGTGGTTATGTGAACTACACGGTCAACCACGACTGCTCGGTCATCTCCGGCGCCCCCAACCCTGGCTCGCCTGGCCCCGTCACCCCGCCCGCGGCTGGAGCCACTTTGCCACAGCCCTGGCTGATGACGATGGCAATCGTCGCGGCCGGGGACTCGTCGCGGCGGGTCTCGTACTGCGCCGTGCGCGTACCCAGAACGTGAGCGGTTCGGCCTTGTTCAGCCGATGGCGTTTGTGGGTGCTCAGCCTGCTCCTGGCCGCCGCGTTGCTGGCCGGCCTGGCCGGTTGTACGCTCCTGAGCCGCAGTACCCCAGACCCGTGGGCCGTCTACCGTCCGGTACTGGCGGAGAATACCCGCTACGTNGCTGGATACGCGCGCGACTGGACCCAGTACTTCATCGATTTCGACATCGACACGACAGCACACACCATTCAGGGTCATCAGGTCACACAGGTCAGTAACCCCAGCGCCGAATTATGGTATGACGTCTACTTTCGCCTGTTTCCCAACCTGCCCCAGTTAGGGAGACATCACCGTGGCCAAAGTCACGGTCAACGGCCAGACCACGCCNNTTACACCTACGCGGCTGACCGCTCGGCGTTGCGAGTCAATCTGCGCGAGCCGCTGCCGCCGGGTGGCTCCGTGCGCATCGAGTTCGACTTCGAGGCCACATACCCCACGCCCGATACTGGCTATGTCCTGTTCGGTGATAAAGACGGCATCGTCAATCTGCCGGTCGCTTACCCCATGCTGGCCGTGTTCGATGAAACGGCGCCGGTGTCGCAGACGATGCCATCCTGGACTCTCGACACACCGGCNCCGTTTGGTGACCTGGCGTTTACCCAGGCCGCACTCTACCAGGTGACCGCCACCGTGCCATCGAGTTACACGATGATCGCCACGGGCATGCCACTCGGCCGCGTCGACAACCCGAACGGCACCAGCACCTGGCGCTGGGTGGGCGGCCCCAACCGCGAGTGGATGATGACCATGGGCNNCGATTTTCAAGTACGCTCGACGCTGGCGTACAGCACCACCGTCAACTCTCACTTTTTGCCCGGTGATGAAGCGGCGGGCGAAAAGGCGCTGACCTACGCCGCGGCCGCGCTGCGCGTCTACCAGACNCTCTTTGGTCGCTACCCCTATACCCACATGGACATCGTCGCGTCGCCGCTCGAGTATCGCGGCATGGAGTACCCCGGTCTCGATCTGCTGGGCATCGACCTGTACCGCCAGCGGCAGCAGGACCTGGAGTTTCTGATCGCCCACGAAGTGGCGCACCAGTGGTGGTACAACCTGGTGGGCAGCGATCCGGTACGNCACCCCTGGCTGGACGAAGGGCTGGCCGAGTATTCGACCTACCTCTACCAGGAAGCTGTGCACGGCAAAGCCGCGGCCGATGCGCTGCTCCACACCCGCTGGCAGATACCGGTCGACTACGCCCGACGCAATGGGCTGGACGCACCCTTGAATCAGCCGACGACGGCCTTCGCACCCGGGGCTTACGAGACGATGGTGTACGCCAAGGCGGCCCTGTTCTTCCACGCCGTGCGCCAGACGGTTGGCGACGATGCCTTCTTCCGTATCCTCCGCGCCTACGTTGCCCGCTACCGTTTCGCCGAAGCCAACCCGGACGATTTCATTACGCTGGCCGAGCAGATGAGCGGCAAATCGCTACGTGACGTGTACCAGGAATGGGTCTGTCCGCCACTCCGACTGGGCGATGAGGTGATACAGATTCCCCCTTGGCCAAACCCCGCCCGTTCGCGGTTCTCTGAGACTACGTGGCGACCTACCGCTGGCGCATCGCGCGCGGCGCAGATCTCCTGGCGCTGGCCGAAAAAGCCTGCGGCTGCCAGCTGGCTGACCTCAACGCTGAATGGGTGACGGGCGAGTAGCCGGCCCGGCCACCCGCGGTCACCCTCGCGGGCATCCAGGGTAGTCTGGTGTTTTGCCGTCAACCGGACAGGATGCGCGTTGCCACCTCGTAGCCGTGCGCCATCGCCTGGCGTATCTTCGCGGGGTTGAAGTCCAGCGAGCCGTCGAAGGGGTCGAACGTCGGCTCGATCACGATCAAATCGACGGGACGCCGCCCCAGCACCGGCTGGGCCTGTAAGGCTTGCAGGGCTTGATTGGCGGGGCTGTCGGGCAGCAGCGTGGTCGGCATCGCCGCCTGCAGCGTCTCCCCAGGATGGCCAAACGATTGACCTCTTGCTGGATGCGCAGATCGTTGCGCGCAATTTCATTGGTGAACAGCTCGATGGTGCGGCTGACGATCGGAAAGATGCCCTGTAGCGGCCCAATCGGCGGCACGGTCAGCGGTCCGGCCAGGATCATGTAGACCCGCTCGGCGCCCAAATCGACCGCAGCTTGCAGGGGCGAGATCTCGCGCACCCCACCGTCGTACACCTGGTGCGGCAGCTGCCCCGGCGGCGGGGCAATGGGGTGGCGCGGCTCCATAAATACCGGCTGTACCGCGGAAGACAACACCGCTTCGAGCAGGTCCGGGTGGTTCTGATCCATCAGCAGCAAATCGCCGCTCTGGAAATCGACGGCCGTGACCCGCAGCCGACCCCGAACTGCGTACCTTGGCGACGTCCAGGTACTGCACCATCTTGGCCCGCAGCGGGTCGGTGACAAAGAGGAGGCGCCGTTGAGCGCGGCGCTTGCACCATCCACCACATCGACAACCCGCCGCCGCAAGCCCAGGAGCTGGATGATCTGCGCCGCCGCACCAATCGGGCCGGGCAGCAGGCCGAGGGCTACCAGCACGATGCCACGCCACAGCAGCGAGCGTTCGAGTTCCGCCGGCAGGTTGTCGATGTCGGCCAGGCCGGCGCCATCCCGTCCGGCGAGCCGTCCCACCGCCTGCAAGAGGCCCCACCGGTGGCCAGCGCCAGCACGTCCTCATTGCCTTGCAGCGATAGCCAGAGGGTCTCCAGTTCGGAGATCACCGTCTCGCTGTTCTCCGCCAACTTGGCCCCATTGAGGGCGCCAACCGAGGTGCCGCAAACGATCTGTGGGCGGATTCCCACCTCATACATGCGTTTGAGCGCGCCGACCTGGAAAGCCCCCTTGGACCCGCCGCCGCTCATGACAATGGCTGTTGTTGGTGACATGTGTCGCTCCCCGAGTTCGATCGATGAATATGGCTGGTAGATAGATCGACACTTGACAAGGGTGGGTGCAGTCGCTATACTGTCGCATATTTTTGCGATATGCATGAGAGAAACCCCCAACCCACTGGAGGCACCGCACCATGCGAGTCCTTTTCGTAGAAAAACAGATCGACTACGAACCTCAAGGCATCATGCAGCTCTCGTCGAACCTGCGTCAGGCCGGCCACGAGGTTGCCCTGACCATTGCCGCACAGGAGGACCCCGTACAGGTGGCACGCCAGTTCGAGCCTGATATCCTTGGTTACAGCGTGATGACCGGCTCGCAGCGTTACTACTTCGACCTCAACCAGCAGATCCGCCAGGCGCTCAATGGTAAGCCGGTCTTCACCGCCTTTGGCGGCCCCCACCCCACCTTCTTCCCCGACATGCTCGAAGAACCCGGCGTGGATGGCATCTGCGTGGGCGAGGGCGAAGGGCCGATCGTCGACCTGGCCAATGCGCTGGGCAATGGNGGCCTGAAACCCGACATTGCCAACTGGTGGTTCAAGATCGACGGTGAGATTGTCAAAAATCCGGTGCGTCCCCTCGAACGGGACCTGGGCGCNCTTCCCCGGCCAGACCGGGCGCTCATCTACGATAAACACGCCTACCTGCGCGCGGCCCCGATCAAACACTTCCTGGCCGCACGTGGCTGCCCCTACCAGTGCACCTACTGCTTCAACCACGCCTACTACCAGATTTACAAACGTGANAAACGCGGTTACCAGCGGCCGGTCGACCAGATGATCGATGAAGTCAACTGGGTGCGCTCGCGTTGGCCACTGGAACATGCGGTATTCATCGACGACCTGTTCATCATCTTCGACGATTGGCTGGAAGAGTTCGCCGAAAAGTGGCCCCGCGAAGTTGGGCTACCCTTTTTCTGTAACGTGCGCGCCGATTTGGTGGTGCGCGGGCCGCACAAGATCGCGCTGCTGAAACAGGCCGGATGTACCACGGTGAGCATGGGTGTGGAAGCGGCCAACGACCGTATTCGCACCGAGCTGCTCAAGCGCCACATGACGCAGGATCATATCATCCAGGCCGGGCGCATCATCCGTGACGCCGGCATTCACGTCACCTCGACGAACATCGCCGGCCTGCCCACCAGCACGATCGAAGATGACCTCGCCACCATGCGGCTCAATGCGCAGGCGCGCATCTCCTACGCCCACGTCTTCCTGTTCCAGCCCTACCCCGGCACCGAACTGGGGCAGTTCACGCAGGACAATGACTTCATGGTGGGCACGTTCGAGGACATCCCCACGATCGCCTGGGATTCGTCGATTCTGGTCTTCGAGAACCCGCAGCAGCAGAGCCAGTTGGCCCATCTGCAGCGCTGGTTTGCCATTGGCGTCGAATACCCCTGGATGGAACCGATCATCCGCCGGTTGATCAAACTGCCGCACAACTGGCTGATCGACCAATCCTTCTGGCTGGTCCATAAGCTGTTCAAGGGTTATGCGATCAACCGGCGTGTGCACCCCACCCGGTTCAGTGTGCGTAACCTGCTCAACGCCGCGGCCCACTATTTCCGTATCGACGGCTAACAGTTTGGCGGAGAGACCGCCTCAAATCAGCGTTTTCATCCGCAGCATCTTGTCGCCGAGGCCCCGTAAGGCTTCGGCGGCCTGCTTTGCCCTCGCTGCGCTGCTCGACCGAGAGATTGAGAACATAGTAAAAATTGCCGTCAAGGTGTGGCAGGCTGCTGGCCACCAACCTGGCCAACTCCTCCTCGTTGGGCGCACGTAACATCTGTCGAATCAGGGCCAGGGCTTCCTGGTTAGTCATGCATGGTTCACCAGCGATAGATTTGGGGTCAGTGATAATAACATGGCGCGTGTCAAATGCCAAGTAATGCGCCTACTCCCTGAAATGTGCGCCCACGCTCCGCTTGTTCTGCCATGCCGCCGAGGTCGTCAAAATCGCCGTGCGCACCGCGTTGCGCAGCCCGATCAGGCCGTCGGTCAACTGACTGGTGCGGTAAAAACTCTCGATTTCGGTTTCGAGGTGGTAGAGCTCGCTCAGCGCCCGATCCAGGCGGCGGGTCGTGCGNNCCAGGCCCACGTAGTTCCACATGATGTGTTTGATCGACGTCATGTCCTGGCTGATCAGCGCGGGGTCGGGTTCCTCGAGGCCATCGTCGCGCCAGGGCGGAATATCGTCCGGTGGTACGGTGAGCGCCGGCAGCGGCTGATCGGCGATGTGGGTGGCGGCACGGCTGCCCCACACCAGCCNCTCCAGCAGCGAAGTGCTTGCCAGTCGGTTGGCGCCGTGCACGCCCGTGCACGAGACTTCGCCAACGGCAAACAGGCGGTCGATGGTGGTGCGGCCCCACTCGTCCACCCACACCCCGCCGCAGGCGTAGTGCGCGGCCGGCACAACCGGCACCAGGTCCTGGGTAATGTCAACCCCGTAGGGGAGCAGGCTCTCATGGATGGTGGGGAAATGGCTGAGGATCTCGGCTCGCGGGATGTACGAGCGCAAATCGAGATAGACGTGAGTCAGGCCGCGNNCCAGGATCTCCTGATGGATGGAGCGCGCGACGACGTCACGCGGCGCCAGGTCCTTCCACTCCGGTGCGTAACGCTGCATGAACGGTTCGCCGCTGGCATCCACCAGCCGCGCCCNCGCCCCACGCACCGCCTCCGAGATCAACAGGCTGGGCGCGTCGACATGGTAGAAGGTTGTGGGGTGAAACTGCACAAACTCCAGGTTGATGACACGCGCCTGTGCCCGCTGCGCCATGGCCACGCCATCGCCGCGCGCCGANNTCGGGTTCGTCGTCCGCAGGAAGATCTGGCCCAGGCCGCCCGTCGCCAGAATGGTGTAGCGGGCCAGGCAGCGACGTACCTGACGCGCAGTCTGGTCGAACAGGTACGCGCCAACGCACGAGCGCGGTTCGTAGAGCGCCAGCCGGTTCAGTGAATGGTGCGAGGGCGTCAACAGGTCCACCGCCGTATGTTGGGTCAGCAGGGTGATGTTGGGGTGGCTCAGCAGGGCCCGCACCAGGGCCGCTTCGATGGCCCTTCCGGTGTGGTNCGCGACGTGCACGATGCGCGGCATCGAATGCCCACCCTCACGGGCCAGCGACCACTCGCCGTTGGCCTCGCGGTCGAACTGAACGCCGACACGTTCGGCCAGGATGCGCTGCAGAATCGGTGGGCCAGCGGTGGCCAGGATCTGCACCGNCCTTGGGGTAGCTGGCCCGGCGCCGGCGCGCAGGATGTCGGTGGTCAGGTCGTCCGCTGAGTCGTCCACACCGCGGAAGATGATCCCACCCTGGGCCCAGAGGGTATTGGTGTCGGCCAGGTCAGCAGCACGCGNTGCGACCACCACCCGCANCCCGCGGTCGGCCAACTCCAGCGCCGCCGTCGCCCCGGCAATCCCACTGCCCAGGATCAGAACGTCAGTTTCCAGGTATTCGCCCATCAGCCGATCGCAATCATGCGCTCAACGGCNNGCGCGCGCATGCGGATCTCCTCCGGCACGTTGATCTCGTACTGCATGTACTGCAAGGCGTCATGCGTCATCTTCAGGCTGATCTGGTTCATGTACGGGCAGCGCACCATACACAGGCGCAGCATCTCCTTGTCGGGGTTGGCGGCTGCAACGTTCTCACCCATCGCGCACTCGGTCAGCAGCAGGTAGCGCGGCGCATCGATGCCCTCGACGTAGCGGATCATGGCGTTGGTGCTGCCCGAAAAGTCGGAGGCCGCGACAACTTCCGGGCTGCACTCGGGGTGGGCCAGGATGACGACGTCGGGGAACTGGCTGCGCACCCGGTTGATGTCGTCCACGGTGAACTTTTCGTGCACCTCGCAGCGCCCATGCCAGCCCACGAACTGCGCATCGACGGTGGTATCGAGGAAAATGTTGCCGGTGGGCAGGCGTGTGGGGAAGATGATGTGTTTGCCGGTGAGCTGGGCCACGTTGCGTGCGAGGTACTCGTCCGGCAGAAAGATGACCGTATCGGCATCGAGTGAATCGACGACCGCGGCCGCGTTGCTCGAGGTGCAGCAGATGTCGCTTTCGGCCTTGACGTCGGCGTAGGTGTTGACGTAGGTCACGACCGGCACCGGGAGGCGCGCCGCAGGNNGCGCGTCGTCAGCCGTGATGCTGGCCGCCAACGAGCAGCCCGCCTCGAGCGAGGGCAGCAACACGGTACGGCTGGGGTTGAGGATCTTGGCCGTCTCGGCCATAAACTTCACGCCGCAGAAGACGATCACATCCTTGTCGGTAGCGGCCGCCTTGCGGCTGAGGTCGAGCGAATCGCCGACGAAGTCAGGCACCGAATGGAACAACGCCGGTTCCATGTAGTTGTGGCCCAAAATGACGGCGTTGCGCTGCAGTTTGGNCTGGTTGACCGCGTAGGCCAGCTCGGCCTGCGCCTGCAGTTCAGAATCGGGCGTGTATTCGCCAATTTTCTCCTTCGCTCGGCAAAAATCTCCGCCACGGACAGCGCCGTACGGTCTTTGGTCTCAGAGTACCCGCCATGGTCATCTCCTACTGCACGTCCAAACTGATGTCCAGCGCCTGCACCGAGTGCGTCAGCGCGCNCAGACGGATATAATCGACGCCGGTGGCCGCGATGGCAGCTACCGTCTCCAGGTTGACGTTGCCCGACGCCTCCAGGGGGATGCGTCCACCCGTCAGGTGCACGGCCTCAGCCATCTGCGCGAGGCTCATGTTGTCCAGCATGATGCGATCGACCGGCAGGGTCAGCGCCTCCTGCAACTGGGACAGGTTGGTGACCTCGACCTCGATCGGCCGCTGCTGCTGGTCACTGGCGCGCACCAACGCGACGGCCGCGCGGATGCTGCCCGCGGCCGCGATGTGGTTGTCCTTGATCAGGGCCATGTCGAAGAGGCCGAAGCGGTGGTTCTGGCCGCCGCCCAGGCGCACGGCCCACTTGTCCAGGACACGCAGCCCGGGCGCCGTCTTACGTGTATCCAGGATCACCGCCCGCGTGCCGGCCACCGCCGTCACGTACTGCCGGGTCAGGGTTGCGATGCCCGACATGCGCTGCACGAGGTTGAGCGCCACGCGTTCGCCCATGAGGATGGCGCGGCCCGGCCCTGNAATCGTGGCAATCACCTGCCCGCGCCGAATGGCGTCGCCATCACGGACCAGCAGTTCGACGACCACCCCGGNATCCAGCAGTGCAAACACCCGTTGCACCACCGCCAGCCCGGCGACCACACCATCCGCTTTGGCCAGGAACTGTCCGCGCAGCACCGCGTGGGCGGGAATCGTGCCCGACGCGGTCACATCCCCGCTGCCGATGTCCTCGGCCAGGGCGTTGTGAATGATGTGTTCGATATCTACCGCGCGTGCATGGTCGTCAACCGTAAAATCAAGCGGCATGTTCTGTGTCTCCCGCGGCGTCTGCGGCCGTTTCCCACGTTTCAAGGCCTGTCCGAATAGCTGCTCAAGGGCGGTTTTCTGGCATGTGCGCTGGGTCATTCGGACAGGCTTTTAGTGTACATCGGCTTGCGTCCACGCACAAACCAGCGCACAGACCCGCAGCGGCTGCGCCGCCTGCAAAGTGGACAAGCTGACCGATTGCGGTACACTATCCAGCCAAACATGCCAGAGGCAGCCCACCCGTGCGTTGCCGTGAAACGATCCGAAACGAGCACACCCATGCCCACCTATTTCGTCGCCGTCGCCGGCAACATCGGCGTTGGCAAATCGACCCTGACCCGTCTGTTGGCCCAGGCCCTCGGTTGGGACCCGTTCTTCGAGCCGGCCGCCGAGAACCCCTATCTCGCCGATTTTTATCAAGACATGGCCCGCTGGAGCTTTCATTCGCAGACCTTCTTCCTGTCGACCCGCTTGCAACAGCACTACCTCTTGCAGCAGCACCAGGGTTCAGTCTTGCAGGACCGCACGATCTACGAGGATGCCGAAATCTTCGCACGTAACCTGTACCGCCANGGGCACCTGAGCGACCGCGACTGGCAGACCTACCACACGATCTATGAGTCGCTCTCGCTGCTGTTACGCCCGCCCAACCTGATCGTCTACCTGCAGGCCTCGGTGCCCACCCTGCGGCGGCGCATCGCCCAACGTGGGCGTGACTACGAGCGCAGCATCTCCGACGGCTATCTGGCCGCACTGAATGACCTGTACGAGGAGTGGGCCGCCAGTTTCACCGCCTGCCCGCTACTGACCGTGGCAACCGACAACCTGAATTACGTCAACAATGGGCAACACCTGGCCGAGATGGTCTCGATCATCCAGGACCGTCTGCACGGGCGCGAGTATCTGGTGCTCAAATGAAAAACCCCGGCGTGGGCAGCCCCCGCCTACCTCTCCTCGGCCAGCTCGATCGCCTGCTCCAGCGTGTATTCGCTCTCGGCCACGATCTGGGTGAGCCGACCAGGTGTTCGTAGCGCGTCAGCAGTACATCGGCCAACGTGTCATCGCCCCGTTGGCGCGCCGCCGCCAGGCCGGCGGCGATGCGCGTCGCCCCATCGGTCGTCAGCAGGTCGGGGTGGTGGAGGGCCACGCGCAGGTAGTCAGCCATCGAATCGGCCGCGCTGAGCGCCTGGATGGCGGCGAGAAAGGGTCGGCTTCGACCATATCGGTCGTCACCTGGCGCACATCGTCCAGCAGGCGCTGGTAGGCGGCCGGGTCGCGTGCCCGCAGGGCGCGTAAGGCATTGGCGGCCGTCGTGCTGGTCTGCCCCATGCCGCGCAGTTCCGACGCCAGCGCCGAGCGCGGCGCCACCATCACCTGGTCCAACCAGGTGTCGTGCCACAGCGCCCAGGGTTTCGCTCAACAGGCCCAGCAGGTTGCCGGCGTGCGCCTCATTTTGTGTGTCGTCACTACCCTGCGCGGTGAAAACAGCAGCAGCGGCTCCTGCCCTGGCCGGTACAGCAGCAGCGGGGCATCGACCGCGCCCGTCTGGTGGCAGCGTGGGCAGGTCAGCGTATGCAGACGGCCACCAACCGCCTGCGCCACCAGGTCGGGCCGCTCCGCCGCATCGACGATCAGCCACACCCCGGCGTGAAAACGGTGCTCACACGCCGGACACACAAAATCGGTCTCCTGCGCAAATGAATTGCTCATCCGTCACCCCCTGCTAACCGCCACGCGCTATCCCCTGGCCCCCGCTCATACATCGATCGCCGCCAACACATTCATCAACCGTTCGTAATCGCTCTTCAACAGCGCAGCGACCTCGCGCGCGCGGGCCAGCCAGGCTTCGTCGGCGCCGCGGGCTGCGTACGTCTGACGGATGTGGGCGGCCAGCAGCTGTTCGGCCGCCAGTTCGCCCTGGGCGTTGAGCAACAGCCGCAGGTAGACCAGTTCATCGGTGAATTCACGCGTCGTGGCTGACGTACTGGCCAACACCGAAAAGTGCAGCGGCGGCGGTTGGGCCGGCAGGTGGCGGCGAATGCGGCTATCTGCCCGGCGGTAGCCCACCAGTTGGGCGCTGAACTCGGTGCGCAGCGTTTTGACCAGTTGGGNGTGTGCCTGGTAGATGCCGGCGTCGAACGCATCGTCGGTGCTCCGCCGCACCACCCGCCGTCCCGGGTCGGCCCCACCCGTGCTGCCAAAACTGACCACAGCGTACAGCGTCAGGCCCTCGGCGGGCTGCACCTCCACCAGGCTGCCCAACGCCGGCGGCTGGTGCAGCGTAAAGCTCTCGGCAATGAAATGGGTGGTGTTCGTCGCAATGATTTCACCGCATCGATCCATGGTCAGATACTCCGCTCCCGTTTGGTACGGTCCTTCATCGAGCGCGTGTAGACGATGCCCTGCGCGGCCAGCGCCTCCGCGAGCATACGTTCCACCAGNNGCCGATCCCCCAGGTTGATCACCGCCTGTTCGTGGGCTTCGACCAGTGCGGGCGGAAAGCCGTTGCCGCGCTGGCACTGGTCCACCAGCACCGCGTGCACTCGATCCAACAGGGCCGGATCGTCGGCCACCCACTGCGGCACTTCCACGCGGCCGATCTCGCTGCCCACGTTGACATAGAAGAACACCACGTGCTGCGCCGGGTTGTAGAAGCGCAGGACCGGCTGTTGGCTGCGGAAGAGGGCGGAGCGTTGGCCAGGGTGCAGCAGTCCCGCCAGCAGTTGGCGGTCTTCCAACGGCGCCAGGCTGCCGCAGTGCGGCGTGCCAAACTGGCGCAGGGTCGCACAGCGGCTGCACACCACATGCGCATCGGGNNGCACACACCCGCGCAGGGCATTGACCAACTCGTCGCCGCCGGGGAAACTGATGTAGCTGGCCAGGGGTATGCGTCGCTCGCGAAACGCCTCCAGTGCGGCGCGGTAGGGAAAACGCTCACGCGTCGCTTCACTCAGCCCCGGGCTGTCCAACCNCCACAGGATCAAGGTGCCATCACGCAGGGCGACGACCGCCGGTTCACTGACGGTCGTGATGGCCTGGCTCAGCGCTTGCAGCTCAGCAACAGCCATCTGCACGGCCAGCAGCGCCCCATCGATCGGCAGGGTCTGGTAGTGCGGCTCGATGTACACCTCTTCGTCGCGGTGATAGAGGCGGCAGGTGCTGTCGAGTTCGGCNNATCGGGGTGCGCCGTAGGTCAACACCGCATAGCCCGTGTTGATCAAGTAAAAGCGTAAGGGGTTGTGCCGGTCCGGGTTGATGGACGAGCCATCCGCGGCCACCACGCAAAAATCCTCCGGCACAGCCGGTAGGTCGACGGCTTCGGCCAGTGCGGCCCGCGGATAAGCCACCAGCCAGCCCGGTCGGGCCTCCGGGTCATCCAACCGCTGGCGAATGTGGCCACCGTCCAGCGTCGCATAAGCGGCGTGCCGCGTGCAGCCGTTCCCACGTCTGGTCGATCGTGGCCCCGCCGCCATTTCGGCAATCGCATCGATGATCAACTCGAGTTTGAGCGGCATTGGGTCGTACATCCAATCAGAACAGATTTTCGTTGGGATTGTACCGCATCACGCGACCCTGTCAAATGCCACTACTGGCAGTTCGCACCGCGCTTTACGTTTTTCGTATCCTGTAGTAAAATTGTTGCATGATTCGACTCCTCCACTTTGCCGACCTGCACCTGGGAATCGAAAACTACGGACGACTCGACCCCGAGACCGGCCTTTCATCGCGCCGGNNCGATTTCCTGCGGGCTTTCGATGACGTGATCGAACAGGCCATGGCCGGTGATGGGCACGGGCCGGTCGATCTGGTGCTCTTCGCCGGCGACGCCTTCAAGACGCGTGACCCCAACCCCACTTATCAGCGCGAGTTTGCCCGTCGCATTCACCGGCTGGCGGTTGTCGAACAGATTCCGGTGTTTCTCCTGGTGGGCAACCATGACGTGCCCAATGCCGCAGGCCATGCCGACAGTCTGGATATCTTTCGCACCCTCGAGGTGCCAGGCGTGACCGTGGCGCGTCGCCCCGGCCTGTTTACGGTCACGACGCGTCATGGCCCACTGCAAATCGTAGCCCTGCCCTGGGTCACACGCAGTGCCTTGCTGGCCCGTGGTGAATACCGGAGTGCCAGTCTGGATGAGATCAACGCCCTGCTGCTCGAACGTTTGCAGCGCATTGTCGATGAGCTGCTGGCGCAGTGCGATCCGGCTATCCCAACGATCATGACCGCGCACGGCACCGTGCAGGGGGCGGTGTTTGGCGCGGAACGCAGCGTCATGCTGGGTTACGACCTGGTCCTGCCGCGCAGTCTGGTCGATCACCCGCAGGTCAGTTATGTGGCGCTGGGGCACATTCATAAGCATCAGTGCGTACTGGAATCACCGCCCGTCGTGTACGCGGGCAGCCCAGAACGCATCGACTTTGGCGAGGCGAGGGAAGACAAAGGGTTCGTCTGGGTGGAAGTCGTNCAGCGCGGGGCGCCGGCGACCTGGCGCTTTCAGCCGCGTGCGGCGCGTCCATTCGTTCACCTGCGCGTCGAAGCCGACCGCGGCGACCCCACCGCGGCCGTCATCGCTGCCCTGTCACACCAGCCGCTGGAGGGCGCAATCGTGCGTNNGGTGATTCACACCACGCCCGAGTTGGAGCCGCACATCGATTACAACCAGATTCACGAGGCGCTGGCGCCGGCCTTCCACGTTGCGGGCGTCGTGCCTGAAGTACACCGGCCCAGCCGTCTGCGGCTATCGAGCGACACCGGCAGCGTCGAAGCCCTCCAGCCACGTGAAGCGCTGGAGCGTTACTTCATCTATCGCCAGGTGGCGCCCGAGCGGCTGGCCCGCCTGTTGCAGCATGCTGATTCGATCATGACCCGTGATGAGTCCACCGGAGGCGATCCATGAAGACCGAACTCACCACCACCGTCGGCCAATTGGCAGTGGACCGCGGCCAGATTCTGCCCAACGCACCCAACGCCCGGGCGGTCGAGCCGGGCGACACCAAGGGCAACCTGTACCTCCTGCTCGAGTTGAATGGGCCAGAGGTCGGCCGCACTCGCCTGTATCGGCAGGTGCTCAACGAGGTACAGACCACCTTCTATCAGGCGCCGGGCAATATCGCCGACGTGTTGCACAACTCCGTTTCCCGTGCGCACACCGTCGTCCAGGCGGCCAACGCTGCCCAACCGCCCAACCAACGTTGGCGGGGCGGCATCAGCTGCGTGGCGCTGTACCGGGACCACGTGTACCTGGGGCAGGCCGGTCCCGCCCTTGTGTTGGTCACCCATCCCACCACCGTCGAGATGTTCCCCGCCGATTCGGCGCCGCCAGCCGTCGCCCTGGGTGACGTCGAGGCCCCGATGGTTGACCTCTACCATACCCGCATCGAGCCGGACAACATGATTTTGCTGCTGGAGAGCGGCTGGCTGCTCTACACGGACGTCGAGACACTGGCGGGGGTGACGACGGCACCCGACATTCATGCCGCGCTGGACCTGCTGGCCGACCTGGTCAGCGAGTCGCGCCTGGCCGCGCTGGCGGTNCGGTACGCAGACCGCCAGCGCGGCGCAGCCAAGGCCCACGGCGCCAGCAGTGGCCGCGGCCAGGCCCGCCCCCACCCGTGCCGGCGCCACTGGCGGTGGATGACNGCTACGGACTGGGAACAAGACAAACAGTGGTGGGAAGAGGTCGATACGACCGCACGACCGGGTGTGGCGCCGGCAGCCGCGCAGTCCACCAGTCCCGCGCCCAGCGCCGGCCTGGCTGCCGCCGGCTCTGCCTTGCTCCAGGGCAGCCGGCGTCTGGTCGAGGGTATGCTGCCCGACAAACCGGGCGCGGGCCGGCCGCAGCGGCCCCCGCCAAAGTTGCCCCCGCCCCGGCGCAGAAGAAGACCGTACGCCAGCCGCGACCAAAGCCGGACGCCGCCCCAACCGGCCGCTCACGCTGGCCGATGATTCTGGCGTTGATCATCNATTCCCATCATCATCCTTGGTCTGGTCGGCGTGATGTACCTGCTGCGTGGCCGCGACCGTGAGAACCGTTTCCAGGGGCTGGTTGAGGAGACGCGGGCGGCCGTCGCCTCCGCCAATGGTCTGGAAGAAGGCCAGGCCCGCGCCCGGCTGACGACCGCCCTGGAGAACGTCAACGAAGCCCTGATCCTCAAGCCGGGCGATNNGCCAACGCCCTGCGCCCAGGATACCGTGCAGAGCGAGTTGAACCGGGTCAACCGCGTCGTCCCGCTGTATCTGGTGGCGCCGCTCAAGGAATTCACCGGCGCCGATCGTGATCTGAGCCGTGTCCTCGTCAACGGCGGTGACATCTATGTCCTCGATCGGGGCCGCGACACGGTGGAACGGTATCGCCTGAACAACCTGGGCGATGGGCTGCAGCCCGATGAGGGCGGTATCATCATCGAACGGGGCAAAACGGCTGGCGCCACCGTGGTNGGGGAGCTGGTGGACATGATGTGGGCGTCACCGGCCGGCGCCCGCACCCAGGCTGCGCTGCTCATCCTCGACTCCAACGGCACGATCTTCGAGTACCAGCCGCCCTGGGAGTTGAAGGTGCGCCCGGTGGCCATGCGCGATATGTGGCAGCGGCCACGCCTGACCTCGATCTACGCCGGTAACATGTACCTGCTCGATAGCGGCCTGCAACAGGTGCTGCGCTACCGGCCAGGGCCAGACCTTTCGTATTCCAGCGCGCCCGATCAGTATTTTCCGCCCGAGACCCCAGTCGACCTCTCTGGCGTCCAGGACATGGGTGTCGACGGCAATATCTGGCTCCTGTTTACCAACGGCAACGTGGGCAAATTCCTGAGCGGCCAACGCGAAACCTTCAGCCTGCGGGGCCTNGCCCGCCCCCTGGAACGTCCCACCGCGTTGTTCGTCGGGATCGATGGCAACGCNGCGGCAAACAACCTCTACCTGACCGACGGTGGCCAGGGTGTCATCCTGCTCGACAAATCGGGCCAGTTCATACGTCAGTTTCGCGAAGCTGAGGGGCGCCAGTTGCAGGGCCTACGCAGCCTGTTCGTCGATGAGGCCGCGGCCAAGTTTTACGCGTTGACCGGCAGCGGCCTGTTCCAGATGGATATTCCGCGCTGAACAACGGAACAGGCCCTGGTATACGTCGGCGCAAATTTCGCCGCAGTTTGGATCGAGGCTTTAGCGGCGTCGAGATGCCAACTTTCCGGAAAGTTGGCATCTCGACGTTTTTGTGAGGTGTACGCGCACCACACCTGGGGTGCTTACGCCGCGCGAGCATACGAAGAGCGCATGGGCGAAATCGAGCCGCGCCGATTTGCACGATATTCGGCCCATGTTTATAATCGGCGGCATGAGTTCGACACAACATTCACTCAATGACGCTCGATCGCGGTCGGGTGTGCCGGTACGGAGTTCACGGTGGGCCAGCCTGTTGCTGACCCTTCTGCTGACCGCTTTTGTTTTTACGTTCATCTATGCCGGTTTTTGATTTTCCATTGGGCGTGACGTCGTCGCCCAAGTCGTGCAGTTACCCGCGATCACCTTCGACGATCTACCGATCGATAATGTCGTCGGCCTGGGGTCTTCTGCACCGCCGGCTGCCGGCACGCCAGACCCCAATGCCCGTATCGCGGCCGTCGAGCCAGCCCCAACCTGGGATGTCTCCAAACTGGAGCGGGTCAATATCCTGCTGTTGGGCGTGGATCAGCGCCCCAGTCAAACCATCCCCGGCCTGACCGATACGATGATGCTGATCACGATCGATCCGGCGCACGGCCAGGTCGGTATGCTGTCGATNCCGCGCGATACCTGGGTCAAGATCCCGGCGTATGAAATCTACAATAAGATCAACACGGCCCACCGTTTTGGCGAAATCAAAAACTACCCGGGCGGTGGACCGGCGCTGGCCAAACAGACGGTCAGCGACCTGATCGGTTACCCGGTCCACTACTATCTGCGCGTCAACTTCGAGGGTTTCCGTGAAATTATCGATCTCGTGGGCGGGATCGATATCGATGTGCCGCGTGACTTGAGCGACCCCACCTACCCGGACGAGAACTACGGTTACGACCCGCTGTTCATCCCGGCCGGGCGGCAGCACATGGACGGCGCCCTGGCCCTCAAGTACNNGCGGACCCGACACGTCGATAACGACTTCNNAGAACGCGGCCGCCGCCAGCAGCAGGTGATCCTCGCCCTGCGCGACAAGATCGTCAGCCAGGACATGCTGCCCACTCTGATCGGCAAATTGCCGGCCCTGGTGCGCTCGCTGTCCAAGTCGATCCAAACCGATATCCCACTCGATCGCCTGATTACGCTCGCCGAAGTCGGTCGCCAGGTCGATTTCAGCCAGGTCGAGCAGGCCGTCATCGACTGTTCGCTGGGTGAATGCACCTATTCGGAGGCCGGCGCGTGGATTTTGATCCCCGACCGCAACAAGATTCGCGCCGTGGTCGATCGCCTGTTTGCTGAACCGGTGGTGCTACCCGAAGTCACCGCCAGCGTCGCGGTAGACGGAAGTGCGGAAATCACAGGCACTGTGCCGGCAACCTCCACGCTGGCGCCCAACGACGTACAGCAGCGTATACGGGCAGAAAACGCGNNCATCCTGGTGCTCAACGGCACGACGACCAAGGGTCTGGCCCGCCGCGTCGCCAGTTGGCTCGAGTCGCAGGGTTACACGGTCGCCAACATCGGCGATGCTGAGCGCTCCAATTACCAACACGCCAGCCTCATCAGCTACCACGACAAGCCGGTCACCCTGGCGCAGCTGGCCGCGCTCTTGGGTACCGGTGCGTCCGAAGTGCGCAACGCGCCNCCCAACGAGGCCGACATCGACATCCGGTTGGTCGTGGGCGAAGATGCGCTGGCCATTCTGGAAAAAGCCGGCGTCAAATAGGCGCCGCGTTTCGAACCGCGACACGACACCCGGTTGTTGAAGGCAACCGGGTGTTTTGTTTCTTCCGCTGTTTTGTTTAGGCCGTGTGCGAGGTCAGCCCGTGTATGAGCGCGATTGTGACCAAGGGTTGTGAACCAACAACTTCCCGCTTTCGGCTGGCTTTTTCCAGTGTTTCCACGGTCAGACACGGGAACTTATACTTTTGCGAACCCCAAAATCAACCAGCGAAGACGGTGCGTCGATGAGATGAGCGCCACATGATTCTGGTCATAACACTGCCCGCCCGCCATGAGTAGAATCTCAACTAAGAACGAGAACCGGATGGTCCATCTGACCTGACAGCGTACCGGCCGATGTCCCCGGCCTCGCCAGAAGATCGGTCTGCGCGCCGGTGCAGCTGTCTATCGGCCAAAATTCCCGGTTCCTCTGTGAGGACAAGATGTACCGCAAAATCCTGGTGCCGCTCGACGGATCCGCTTTCGCGGAGCAGGCCCTCCCGCATGTGCACAACCTGCTGGCGCACAGGACAGACCCTGTGCAGGTACACCTCCTGTTGGTCATGCCCCTCGTACAGAATTATTCGGTCAGCATGGCCAATCTCTACCCGTTCTTCCCGCGCCCGATTCGACGGCAGCCGTGCGCCGACATAGAACGCGTCGAACGGGACCTGCGAACCTACCTCGCCCAGACGGCGGAGCAGGTCACCGCGGGGGGCGACCACAACCTTCGAGCTGCGCCACGGCAGCCCAGCCGAGGAGATTCTGGAATGTGTCGCCGAAGTCGGCGCTGACCTCATTGTAATGTCCACCCACGGCCGTTCGGGCATCAATCGTTGGGTGTTCGGCAGTGTGGCGGGTCGTCTGTTGCACAGCGCCCCTATCCCGATCTTGTTGATACGCCCAGCGCGTCAGACATGGAAATGTAATGGGCAAATCTATGCGTTTGCACGAAGTGGTGAGTACGCTGCACGGCACCGTGCTGACCCGCGCCTATGACCCTGACCTTAAAATTTACTCCGGGGCNGCCGCCGATCTCATGAGCGACGTTCTGGCATTTACGACCGATGGCAACAGCCTGCTCTTGNNAGCGGCCACCAATCAGCAAGTGGTACGCACCGCTGATATGGCTAACATCGCGGCCATCGTCTTCGTCCGTGGGAAACGTCCACCGCCGGTCACGATCGAGCTGGCCGACGAATTGGACATACCACTCGTGACGTGCGGGTACAGCATGTATGAAGCCTGCGGCTTGTTGTACGGTGCTGGTTTGCCCAACAATCGTCTGGCAGCGGTCACATGATCAGCGGGGCCACGGTGGGCGTGACCAATGCCACTGAACTGACGCCAACCCACGAACTCGTCTATGAGCTGNNCGTGCGCGAGGTGATGACCACCGACGTTGTCACGGTTACGCCCGATACCACCATGGGCGAGCTGATGGTGCTGCTGCGTGAACGACGCATCGCCGGCGTCCCCGTGCTGCACGAGGGTCACCTGGTTGGCATCGTCAGCCTGGAAGACCTGATCAAGGCACTCGATGCGCAGCAGCGCCATGATCGGGTTNNGGCGCGGATGAGCCGCGACGTCGTCAGCGTGCGCAGCGATGACCTGGTGGTCCAGGCCGTCAAACTCTTTGCCCAGTACGGCTATGGTCGCCTGCCGGTGCTGGGCCACGACGGCCACCTGGTTGGCATCGTCACCGGCAACGATATCACGCGTGGCCTGGTGNNCGCCCTGGGCCAACGTTACCAGGGCGAAGAGATACGCCGTTATCGGGCCAGCCACATCTTCAAAGATATCGTATCCGATCAGACCAGCCTGGTGCTGCGTTACCAGGTCGCGCCGCTCGACTTCGAGCGCGGNGGACAGGCCTCCAGCAAACTCAAGCGCGCNCTCGACTACCTCGGCGCCAACCCCGGCCTGCTGCGGCGGGTAGCGGTGTCGGCCTACGAGGCCGAGATCAACCTGGTGATTCACGCCACGCACGGCGGCGAGCTGCGGGCCTACATCGANCCCCAGCAAATCACCCTGATTGCCGAAGACGATGGCCCCGGCATCCATGACATTGCATCCGCGTTTACGCCCGGTTTCACCACGGCCGCGGACTGGGTGCGCGAGCTGGGGTTTGGCGCCGGCATGGGGCTGAGCAACATCAAACGTTATGCGGATACGGTCGACCTGTATTCAGGCGCCGATCAGGGCACTCGCCTGGTCATGCGCTTCGACGTGCGCCAGAGCCGGCCGAACCCACGCCGTAGGGTCGCGGGCCGCGGGTACTTTCGACAACCGACTGTCGGCCCGCGCCGGTGACAGTGAACCTGCACCAGCCGGGCTGATCATGGTGGCGACAACCGCAGGCATGGCGTAACAACGCCGGATGACCGGCCACGGGCGGCCGCCAGGAATAGGGAGAGTGAACGATGCGCCTGGCTGACATTGTCAACAGCCTCGAACTGCAAGTACTGACGCCGGACGTGCCACTCGATGGGTGGGTGACGGCCGGTTATGCCGCCGACCTGCTCAGCTGCGTGATGGCCCGCGCCCGCGAGGGCACGTTATGGATCACGCTGCAAACGCACCCCAACGTCGTCGCCGTGGGCAGTATGCTCAACCTGGCCGGCGTGGTGATTACCGAAGGCAGCCCGGTGCCGCCCGAAACCGTTGCCCGTGCCAGCGAAGAAGGGGTCCCGCTACTGGCAACCGTAACCACTACTTACCGCGTCGCCGGTAGATTGACGGCGCTCGGCATCCCGGAAGCTGAGTTGGTGATCCCGGACTGAGCCTGTGAACACACTGCCATGACGCTGCACCGGTTTCGGGTCGACCTCCATCTGCACACCGTGCTCTCACCGTGTGCCGAAGTGGAGATGATACCACCGCTGATCGTACGGCAGGCGCTGGCCCTGGGCCTGGGCCTGATCGCCGTCACCGACCACAACGCCACGCACAATATTCAGGCGGTGCAGGCTGCGGCGGCCGGCACGCCCCTCGTCGTCTGGCCCGGCATGGAGGTCCAGACGCGCGAAGAGGTTCATGTGCTGTGCCTGTTCGATGACAATGCACGCGCCGCCGCCTGGCAGGCGCTGGTCGATGCCGCGCTGCCCCCTCTGCGCAACGATCCGGACCACTTCGGCGGACAGTTCGTCGTCGATGCCACCGGCGACTTCATCCGTGAACACACCCAGTTACTGCTCACTTCGACCGCGTTCAGCCTCGAAGAGGTGGTGGCGCAGGTCGACGAACTGGGCGGTGTCGCCATCCCCTGCCACGTCGACCGCCCCACGTTCAGCCTGCTGTCNTGGCTCGGTTTCGTACCNCCCACACTGAACGTGCTGGCCCTGGAGGTCTCGGCCCGACTAACGATCGCGCAGGCCGTCAGCCGCTGGCCCCAGCTGCAAGGGTGNGACCTCATTCAAAACGGTGATGCCCACCGTCTGAGCGAAATGATCAACCGCACCTGTCTGGAAATCGCCGAGCCATCCATCGCTGAACTGCGCCTGGCCCTGACGCACCGGGAGCAGCGCCGCGTTGTGGTCGGGTGAGCTTTGTGCTTTTTGCACAATTAGCCCCCTTACATGACAAACGTCATACGGTGACTGCCCCAGTCGTGATAGAATGGGGCAGCGATTTGAATTCTAGAAAGAGGTGGGTCGATGACACGACCTGCGGTAGACCTAAGCTTGTTGGAGCCGGTGCTGGCCGAATACGCGGACCAGGCCGGCGCGTTGATTCCAATCTTACAGCGCNNGCAGGACATCTACGGCTACCTGCCGTCGGAAGTTCTGGTAACGATTGCGAACCGTACCGGCACGCCGGTCAGCAAGGTGTACGGCGTGACGACGTTCTATTCGCAGTTCTACCTGCAGCCACGTGGCCGGCACATCGTGCGTGTGTGTGACGGCACCGCCTGCCACGTCAAAGGCGCCGCCAAGATTATCGACGAGTTGGGGCGAACCCTCACGATCTACCCCGGCAAGACCACCGACGATCTGCGCGTCACGTTCNNAGAAGTGGTGTACTGTCTGGGATCGTGCGGTCTGGCGCCGGTGGCAGTCGTGGACGAACGTGTGGTCGGCCGGCTCACGCCGGCCCAGATGGTCAAACGTATCCAGACCCTGCCGTAATCGCGGGTGGGATGCTTTTGGGGCCAGAGGTGCTGTTACCGTGCGTGAACTTGCATTGCACCTGTTGGACCTGGTGCAGAACGCCAGCGAGGCCGGCGCCCGCCACGTGGAGGTGACCATCACCGAGGCGCCCAGTGATGACCGGCTGACCATCGAAGTTCGTGACGATGGCCGCGGCATGGATGCGGTGACGGCGGCCCGGGTGACCGATCCGTTCTTTACCACACGAACCACGCGTCACGTTGGGTTGGGCCTGCCCCTGGCGGCAGCCGGGGCCGAACAGGCCGGCGGTGGTATCGCGATCCAGTCAGCGCCTGGCCAGGGTACCTGTATCACCCTGACCTATCAGTGGCGCCATTGGGACCGTCCCCCGTGGGTGATCTGCCGGCCACCCTGATGGCGATTCTGTTGGGAAATGCTGACCTGGCGCTGCGTTACGTCCATCGGGTCGAGCAGCAGGCATTCATCCTGGAGAGCCAGGTGCTGCGCCAGGCGCTGGGGGACGTGCCGTTGAGCCACCCGGCGGTACGGGTGTGGTTGGACGATTATTTGCACGAAGGCGAAGCGGCACTCGCCCTGCCGACTGTGGAGGCTATATGACGAAGTTGAAGACGATCGAAGACCTGAAACGCATTCGCGAAGAGGCGCAACAGTCGCTCAGAGTACGCTCTGACACCGGGACCACGATCACGGTCGGCATGGGTACGTGCGGCATTGCGGCGGGCGCGTGACACCATGCACGCCATTCTGAATGAACTGGCCCGCCACGACATCGATGCGCACGTCGTCACCGTGGGCTGCATTGGCATGTGTGCGCGAACCTCTGGTCGATATTCAGCAGGCCGGGCACCCCGGGTGACGTACGGCAACGTGCTGCCGGCTATGGTACCCCGCCTGATCGAGGAGCATCTGATTCAGGGAACCGTGGTAGAACCGTGGGTTGTGGCCCGCATGGCGGTCGAACCGGCCGCGGTCTAGTACGACCGGGCCTGGCGCAACGAAAGACGAGGCAGATGACCATGGCTGACACATTATCTATGCAAGAGATTATCGAACGCGCGATTCAGTTCGAAGAGGAATCGGTCGGCTCTATTCCAACGCAGCCCTGGTTGCCAAGGATGGGCACGTCAAGGCTCGTCTGGAGGAAATGGCCGCCGAGGAGCGTGACCACGCCCAAAAGCTGCACGACCTGCTGAAAACCAACATCCGCTGGGCGATCCGTAAGAGCCGCGCCGAACGGGGTAACATACCCGACCTGCACCTGGCCGAGACCCTGCGTCCCCGTCAGTTAGGGCCAGACTCGGACGCGCAGGACATCCTGGTCGTGGCAATGCACCGTGAGAAGGCTGCCTGCGATTTCTACCGGGCCATGGCTGGTCTGGTGGATGACCCGCTGGCGCGGGGCTGTTCAGAACTGCTGGCGGCTGAGGAACAACAGCACAAGTATCAGGTCGAGAGCACCTACGAGAAGGCGGTGTACAAGGCCTTTTAGGCCGCACAACCTGACACGGACAAATCAGGCTGATTCGCCGCCCCTGACGGGTTGTTCGGACAGGCACCGGCATCTTCTCGATCGTGAGGAGTGAACAGACAGAAATGGCAAAATCAACCTTTCGCGCCAATGTGCTCGTGTGTGGCGGCACCGGCTGCACCGCTTCCAACGCCGGCGAACTCGTCGACCAACTGCAGGCCGAAATCGCCCGGCGCGGTCTGGCCCGCGAAGTCGAAGTCGTCCCCACCGGCTGCCGTGGTTTTTGCGCCATGGGCNNGATCATGATGATCTACCCGGAGGGCATCTTCTACACCCAGGTGGGCCGANNTGATGTGGCCGAGCTGGTGGAGGAGACACTGCTCAAGGGGCGTNNCGTCCCCCGCCTGACCTACCACGAGCCGAAGGACCAGGAAGCGTTACCCTTTTACAAGAATATCCCCTTCTATGGCAAACAACTGCGCATTGCCCTGCGCAACTGTGGCCTGATCGACCCCGACAGTATCGAAGAGTACATCGCCCGCGGCGGGTACGAGGCCCTGGCCAGGGCNCTCACCAGCATGAGAGACGAAGACGTGATCCGCGAGGTCAAGGACAGTGGACTGCGCGGCCGCGGNGGCGCCGGCTTCCTGGCCGGCATGAAGTGGGAGTTCTGCCACAAGGCGCCGGGTGACATCAAGTACGTGATCTGCAACGCCGACGAAGGTGACCCTGGCGCCTTCATGGACCGGTCGATCCTGGAGGGAGACCCGCACAGTGTGCTGGAAGGGATGGCGATTGGCGCCTATGCGATTGGCGCATCCCACGGCTACATTTACTGCCGGGCCGAATACCCGCTGGCCGTCAAACGTGTGCGTCAGGCCATTGCCCAGGCCACGGAGTACGGGCTGCTGGGCGCCAACATCCTGGGCAGCGATTTTTCTTTCTACATGACGCTCAAGGAAGGGGCTGGCGCCTTCGTTTGCGGCGAGGAAACAGCCCTGATGGCATCGATCGAAGGGCGGCGCGGCGAACCGCGTCCGCGGCCNCCATTCCCCGCGGTCTCTGGCCTGTGGGGCAAACCAACCAACATCAACAACGTCGAGACCTGGGCCAACGTCCCCCGNATCCTGGTCAATGGGGCGAAGTGGTTCGCCAGCATCGGCACAGAAAAGAGCAAGGGCACCAAGGTCTTCGCCCTCACCGGCCAGGTCAACAACACCGGCCTGGTCGAAGTGCCGATGGGCATTACGCTGGGTGAGATCGTCTACGACATTGGCGGCGGTATCCCCAATGGTAAGAAGTTCAAAGCGGTGCAGACGGGCGGCCCACTGGGTGGCTGTCTGCCGGCGACGCACCTCAACACGCCGGTGGACTACGACAGTCTGACGGCTGCCGGCGCGACCATGGGTTCGGGCGGCATGATCGTCGTCGACGAAGACACCTGTATGGTCGAGTTCTCGCGCTTCTTCCTGGAATTCTCGACAGCCGAGAGCCGTGGCAAGTGCATCCCCTGCCGCGTTGGTGGGCAACGCATGCTCGAGATTCTCGTGCGCATCACCGAAGGCAGAGGCACGCCCAGTGACCTGGAGATGATCAAAGAGCTGGCCGCCGGTATGCGTACCGGGTCCCTGTGCGGTCTGGGCCAGCTCACACCGTCACCGGTGCTGAGCACGATGCGCTACTTCCTGGACGAGTACATCGCCCACATCGAAGAGAAGCGCTGTCCGGCCGGGCCTGCCAGGCCCTCGTGCGCCCCCTGCGTCAACTCCTGCCCCGGGGTCGATACGCCCGCCTACCTGGCCCTCGTGGCCCAGGGGCGTTACGCCGAAGGCCTGGAGATCCACCGCGAAGCCAACCCCTTTGCCCTGATCTGCGGTCGGGTCTGTCCCGCCTTCTGTGAGCACAAGTGCCGCCGCGGCCAGATCGATACGCCGATTGCCATCCGCCTGGTCAAGCGGTTCATGGCCGACCAGGAATACGCCACACCCTGGGAGCCGCCCATCCATCACGCACCGCAGCGCAAGNNCGCGGCGGTGGTGGGGGCCGGCCCGGGCGGGCTGACCGCCGCGCTGCGCCTGGCCCAACAGGGTTACCAGGTCACCATGTTCGAGAAGTTGCCGCAGCCCGGCGGTATGATGACCTACGGTATCCCCGCGTACCGCCTNCCGCGCGAACCGCTCATGGCGGAGATCGAGCACATCCAGCGGGCCGGGGTCGAGATTCTGTGTGACATGGCCCTGGGCCGCGATTTCACCCTCGACGACCTGCAGNNAAGAACGGGGTACACATCCCGGCCGGCCAGGGCAACGGTACGGGCCCAACGGGCACCCCGTACGATTCCCGCCTTCGACGCGGTGATCCTGGCCCTNGGNGCGCACAAGAGCCGCCGGCTGAAGATCCCGGGCGAAGACAAAGCCGGTGTGTATCACGGGGTCCAGTTCCTGCGCGAGATTGCTCTGGGACGCCCACCCGAGGTACACGGTNNCAGCGTCGCAATCGTCGGTGGGGGTGACGTGGCGATCGACGTCGCCCGTTCGGCCTGGCGCCTGGGCGCGCGAAGTGCACATCATCTACCGCCGCGAAAAGAAGACATGCCGGCCCACAAGGAAGAGATCGAGTCGGCCGAGGCCGAAGGTGTCCAGTTCCACTTCCTCACCAACCCGGTCGCGGTCCTGGGTGACGAGAAGGTGACCGGCGTGCGTATCCGGCCCCAGCGCCTGGCCGAGTTCGACGAGGGTGGACGTCGTCGGCCACGGCCCATCGAGGGGCCNGATTTTGATCTGGCGATCGACATGTTGGTACCAGCCATCGGCCAGACCACCGACTTTGGCTGGATTCCACCCGGCGACGAGTCGGTCAAGACCAATTGGGACAGTGTACTCCAGTGTGACGAAGCCTTCCAGACTACCCGACCCGGCGTGTTTGCCTGCGGCGACGCCGTGAGCGGTCCCGCCACCGTGGTGGGGGCAGTGGCACAGGGCAACAAAGTTGCGATCGTGGTCGATACGTGGCTGCAAACGGGGCAGGCGCATAAGCCGTCCTACCAGCCNGCGCGGCACGATTTTGCGCAAACGGTCAACCTCGACGATTACGCCGATGCCCAACGGCCGCCGATCCCGATGATCCCCGTGCGCAAGCGCCTGGCCGGCGATCCATTCGCCGAGATCGAGACCGGGTTCACCACGGAGACGGCGCAGGCCGAAGCCTGCCGCTGCCTGCGCTGCGATCTGGAATGGCTGGAAAGGATGAAGCTGCCCATTCCCCAGCCTGAATTCGCCTGAGGCGGCTGGGCACGATTGGAGGGCTTATGCCAACTATTACACTCACGATCGATGATCGCGAAGTGCGGGTACCAGCGGGCACATCGGTGCTCGATGCTGCACGCACCGCNGGAATCGACATCCCCGTGCTGTGTCATCACCCGGCCCTGCCGCCCGAGGCATGCCGCCTGTGCCTGGTTCAGGTGGAGGGGCAGCGTGCCCTGCAGCCGGCGTGTACGTTCCCCGCCGCCCCCGGCATGGTCGTACGAACCGAAACGGATGCCATCGCGGACGCGCGCAGGTTCGCGCTCAACCTGCTGCTGTCGGACCACCCGCTCGATTGTATGACGTGCGATGCCGCGGGTGACTGCCTTCTGCAAGACCTGGCCTATCGTTACGGCATNCAAGGAGAGCCCTTCGTGGGGCGTCAACATCACTACGCGATCGACCGCTCCAATCCGTTCATCCAGGTCGATCGTAACAAGTGCGTGCTGTGCCGGCGCTGCGTGCGCGCCTGCGACGTGATCAACGGCGTCGAAGCGATCAGCGTAGTCTACCGAGGCTTCGATGCCCACATCGCCTTTGGCGCCGGCGGCGGCATGCAGGACAGCCCGTGTGAATTCTGCGGCAGCTGCGTGTCGGTGTGCCCAACGGCCGCGCTGATGCCCAAGGAAGCCCTGGGCAAGGGTCGCAGCTGGGAATTCTGAAAGACGGTCACCACCTGCGCCTACTGCGGCGTCGGCTGTCAGTTCGAGGTGCACGTCAAAAACGGAAAGGTCGTCAAGGTGGGGCCGGCGTGGGATGCGGTGGTCAACCAGGGCTGGACCTGCGTCAAGGGTCAGTTCGGTTACGATTACGTCAACCACCCCGATCGTCTGACCACACCGTTGATCCGACGTAACGGGCACCTGGAGCCGGCCACCTGGGACGAAGCGCTCGACGTGGTGGCCAACCGCCTGCACAAGATTCGTCAGGAGACGGGCCCCAACAGCCTGGCCTTCCTGGCATCGGCCAAGTGTACCAACGAAGAGAACTACCTGTTACAGAAAATGGCGCGGCAGGTCATCGGAACGAACAACGTTGACCACTGCGCCAGGTTGTGACACAGCGCCACCGTGGCCGGTCTGGCCACTTCATTCGGCTCTGGAGCCATGACGAACTCGATCGCGGACATCGCCGAACAATCTGCGAGTTGCTTCGTGATCGGGTCCAATACCACTGAGCAACACCCGGTGATCGGAATGCGCCTGCGTCAGGCGGTGAAGCAGCGCGCGGTGCTGATCGTGGCCGATCCGCGCGCCATCCCGCTCACCGACTTCGCATGTCTGCACCTACGGCAGAAACCGGGCACCGACATCGCCCTGTTGAACGGCATGATGCACGTGCTGATTGCTGAGGAGCTGTACGACAAAGACTTCGTTGCCCAACGCACGGAGAACTTCGAGGAACTGGCCGCCACCGTGGCCAAATATCCGCCCGAGGTGGCGAGTGAGATCACCAGTGTCCCGGCGGAGGACATCATCAAGGCGGCGCGGCTGCTGGCCGCGCACCGGCCCGGCGCCCTGCTCTACGCCATGGGCATCACCCAACACCGTACGGGAACGCACAATGTGATGTCCTGTGCCAACCTGCAGATGCTGTTGGGAAACATGGGCGTGCCGGGCGGCGGCGTCAACCCGCTGCGCGGCCAGAACAACGTGCAGGGCGCCTGCGATATGGGCTGCCTGCCCAACGTGTACCCCGGTTATCAGAACGTCGCGGTCGAGGAGGTCCAGCGCAAATTCAGAAGCNNGGCGTGGGGCGTCGCCATGGTGTCCAAGCCGGGCCTCACCGTCGTCGAGATGATGAATGCGGCCGAACGTGGCGAGATTCGGGCGCTGTACTGCATGGGCGAGAACCCGGTACTGTCCGACCCCGACATCAACCACGTGCGCAAGTGCCTGCACGCGCTCGATTTCCTGGTGGTGCAGGACATCTTCCTGAGCGAAACCGCGGCCATGGCCGATGTGGTCCTACCGGCCGCCAGTTTCGTCGAGAAAGACGGCACCTTCACCAACACCGAACGGCGTGTCCAACTGGTGCGGCGTGCGATTGCACCGCCAGGTGAGGCCTGGGCCGACTGGGAGATCGTGACAGCCGTTGCACAGCGGCTGCTNGGTCCTGGGTCAGCCCATGCAGGCCACCGCCGGCCGGCCCGATACGGCCCCGCCCGAGGGTCGCACACGGGGTGGGACTACCTGTCGGTCGCCGATATCATGGATGAGGTGGCCGCCCTGACGCCCAGTTACGGCGGTATCCATCACCGCCGGCTGCAGGAGAGTGGTTTGCAGTGGCCCTGTCCGAACGACAACCACCCCGGCACTCCGATCTTACACGTCGGTAAGTTCACCCGCGGCCTGGGTCGNTTTCATGGGGTGGACCACGTGCCGCCGGCCGAACTGCCCGACAGCGAATTNCCCTTGACCCTGACCACTGGTCGTGTTCTGTGGCACTACCACACCGGGACGATGACCCGGCGCAGCCTCGGGCTGCACACACAGTCGCCCGAAGGCGCCGTGGACATCAACCCGCAGGACGCCGTGACCGCCGGTGTACGTCATGGGGAGATGGTCCAGGTGAGCTCACGGCGTGGAGTCGTCGAGACCCGNGCCCGGGTGACGCAGGACGTGCCGCCGGGTGTCGTCTTCATGACGTTTCACTTTGCGGAAGCNCCCGCGAACGCGCTGACAACCGCTGTGCTCGATCCGATTGCCAAGATACCGGAGTACAAAGCGTGCGCCGTGGCGGTTCGTCCGACCAACGGCCACAATGGTTCGCACCAATGATATAGGGATCTACCCGTCAACCTCTGACCCAACCGGTGGGTACCGGGCAGGTGACGTTAGCGGGTAGATCCCAGGCATTGTCACGCTCAAGGAGGAGTAACGACAATGGCAGATGAACCCATCCCCATCCGATTCGATGCATGGATGCCACCGGAAATGGCGGACAAAGCCGAAACGGTTGGCATCAANAAAGCGGGCCTGGACACGATGACGATGTTTGCCCTGTCGGTGCTGGCCGGGGCATTCATTGCCATGGGGGCAATNTTTTCAACCACAACCATCGCCGGGATGGCCGGTGTCGCACCCTACGGCATCATTCGCCTGGCGGCCGGCCTCGCGTTCACCTTGGGCCTCATCCTGGTGGTCGTGGCCGGCGCCGAGCTGTTCACCGGCAACAACCTGATCGTCATGGCCTGGGCCGACGGCCGGGTCAGTACAACGTCCCTTATCCGCAACTGGGTGATCGTCTATGTGGGCAACTTCGTGGGTTCGATCGCCACGGCGGCGCTGATGTTCTTCAGCCGTCAGTATGAGTTCGGCAACGGGGCAATCGGCATCACCGCGGTCAATATTGCCAACTCCAAATCGGGGTTGGAGTTCGTGCAGGCGATCATCCTCGGCATCTTCTGCAACGCGCTGGTTTGTCTGGCTGTCTGGCTCTGCTTCAGTGCACGCACGACAACGGACAAAATCCTGTCGATCATTCCGCCGATTGCGGCCTTCGTGGCCGCGGGCTTCGAGCACAGTGTGGCCAACATGTATTTCATTCCGGTGGGGCTGTTCATCACTGCCGATCAGGCGTGGATGGCGTCGCTGGGTGAACGTGCGCCAAACGTGGCCAACCTGAGCTGGTACAACTTCTTCGTGGGCAACCTGCTGCCGGTCACCATTGGCAACATCATCGGCGGCGCGGTCATGGTTGGCCTGGTCTACTGGTTCATCTACCTGCGGCCGAAACGGAAATAGGGGATGGGGTTGGGGTTGGGGTTGGGGTTGGGGTTGGGGTTAGGGGTTGGGGTTGGGGGTTGGGGTTAGAGGTTGGGGTTAGAGGTTGGGGGTTAGGGGTCTGAGACTCCACAGAATCCCCCATCTCCCCATCTCCCCATCTCCCCATCTCCCCATCTCCCCATCTCCCCATCTCCCCATCTCCCCATCTCCCCATCTCCCCATCTCCCCATCTCCCCATCTCCCCATCTCCCCATCTCCCCATCTCCCCATCTCCCCATCTCCCCATCTCCTACCCCACAGGGACGCGGAAGGTGAACGTGGTGCCCTCGTTCGGCGTCGACTTGAATTCGATGTCGCCGCCGACACTTTCGACGATGTGTTTGACGATGGCCAGGCCAAGGCCGGTGCCGTGGTGGGTGAGGGCTTTGGCGTTATCGGCGCGGTAGAACTCACTGAAGATTTGGGCCTGCGATTCCAGGGGGATACCAATACCCGTATCGGCCACGGCGCCCACCAGGTGCCCATCGTCCCGGTTGAGGCTGATCGCCACCTGCCCGCCGGGTGGGGTGTACTTGATCGCGTTGCTGATCAGGTTGGTCCACAGGCTCTTGATCTGTTCAGGGTTGGCCAGGAGCGGCGGTAAACCGGCGCCGACATCGACTGTCAGGCCGACCCGGGCTTCAGTCGCCTGGGCCTGGAAGGCGTCGAGCACGAGGCGCAGCTGTTCGTCGAGGCGTGTTTCCTGAATTTGCAGCCGTGCNNGCTCACGCAGCCGGCCCAGCTCGAGCAAATCGGCAATCAGGGCCAGTTGATCCAAAGCGCGTTNTTCGGCCCGCTCCAGGATCGAGCGCTGCTGCTCGGCCGGCACGTACCCCTCCAGGATCAGTTTGATGTAGCTTTGTATGGCCGCGACCGGTGCACGCAGTTCGTGAGTCACCAACAGGGTGAACTGGGTGCGNNCTTCTTCGGCCGCCTTCAGGCGCATTGGCTCCATCAGTTCCTGGGCGTGCAATTCCAACGATGCATTGGCCGTGCGCAGCTGCCCATTCAACATCGTGAGCTGATCCCGCTGGCTTTTGCACTCAGCGTTGGCCACACGCAAGTCACGGTTGAGCTGCTTCATGCGCTGCGTACGCCGCTCCACGCGTCCATGGCTGGCCCGCAACGCCCGATCACGCTCGCGCAGCCGGTTGACGATCGTGGAAATCAGGATCGCCTGGAAGAATGCCGTCGAGACCAGGGCAAACACCTGGGNCCAGCAGATAAGTGACGTTGAGGTAGTGCTCGACATCGATGAGCCAAAGAGATGGTGGTGGGGCAGCCAGCCCATGTATTCCACCACCACCAACAGGGTGAAGAGTCCGCTCGCCAGGCCGGCAAACACGAAGGCGTCCCGGCGGAAAAGCAGGGCGCTGGCCAGGCCCACATGGACGAGGTAGTAGAGGTAAAACGGGTTCTCCGCCGCCGCCAGCTGCAAGAGGATCGTGACCGCGATCATGTCGAGGGTGATCTGCAGGCGTACCACGCAGGGCGCGCCGACCTCCAGATCCGTGAGCGTGCTGGGCAGAAAATACCTGCGGTAGTACCAGAAAGCAACGTTGTACGCCGCGAGNNCGCCGGTGACCAGCAGCAAACGGTCCAGCGGCAGGATATTCGGCAGTTGCCAGGCGCTCACCAGGATGATGAGCACCGTGCACAGCACCGCGATCCAGCGCAGCTGGATTAACCAGTCGATGTGCGTTCCCAGTTCTTGACGAACCGACACGATCGGCGAACTGGGCGTCGGTTCGGGTTGATCGGCTTGTGACGACATCGTCGCATCTTTCTATGGGCTGCGGGCAAACTGCTCAACCCGCCGTTCAGAGGCCGGGTCTGTAACGCCTCAGCCAGCCGTTCAGAAGCCGGGTTTTTCTCGTGCGCGAGGTTTTCGTCTGTGCAACGGCCTTTCATCGCGCCATGGCCCTGGTCTGCGAGACAAAAACCCGGTTTCTCATGTCATACCTGAGCAGTTGCCCGGGTCTTTCCAAAACCCGGTTTCATCATGCCAAGCGACCCACCAGGAACCTATCCAAATCGCCCAGCGTACACGTCAGGCTGCCGCCATTTGGCGGTTGTTCGGGTAGGCTCTTTTAGGGCACGTCGAAATACTCATGAATCGCGGCGATGGCATCGGCGAGACGGTTATCGGCAATGATACAGGTCACGGTGGAGATCGATGTACTGATCGCATTGATGTTGATCCCATGTTGGGCCAGTGCGTGGAACATATTGGCGGCAATACCGGGCCGTTCACGAAAGTCAGNCCCAAAGATGGCAATGCTCGCCATGTGGTTATGAAACACCACGTTACGCGCCCGTATGTCTCGGGTGACCGCCTCGATCACTTCCAGGGCCAGGGNTAGGTCGTCCCGATTGATGCACAGGACAAAGTGGTCCTGTTCGTTCAGATCGACACACTGGACGATGAAATCGACATTGATGTGCGCGCCACCCAGGGCGCCCAGAATGGCCGCCGCCACACCGGGCTGGTCCGGCGCCCCCAATACATCGACGCGTGCCAGATACGCGTTCTTGAGGATACCGCCAATGCGTATCTTCCCGTTAGTTCTCCCCATGATCACCTCAGCCTAACAGTTCGCTCACCTTAGCCCGCAGCTCGATTGGATTGACCGGTTTNNCAGAAAGAAACGCGTCGATGTGAATGTACTCGTCGGTCGGAAACAGCGCCGCGTAGTCGGTGTTCGCAATGGACGTGACCATGATGAGCGGTACGTGTTGGAACACCGGGTCTTCAGCCATGCGTTGGCTCATACTCAGCCCGTCCAATATGGTCGACATGATGACGTCGAGCACAACGAGGTCGGGCTGCTCCGCGGCCAGGCGGCGCATACCTTCGGCGCTGTNTGCCGCGCTCACCACCTCATGGTGGTCCATGCGCAGAATGGTACGCACCACTTCGACAAAATCGGGGTCATCGTCCACTACCAGAATCTTGGCCATGGGCATCTCCAGTCTATTAGCGTCAGGCCGACCGGTCGTTACGTGGTCACGCGAACGCGTGCCTCAAATTCATCGCGGAAATGGTGTAACAACGCCCCAATGGGTGCGGCCATGCCGGTTCCCATTGGGCAAAACGTGATTCCACACANCCCGGCGGCCAGCACTTCCAGGTTCGCCATGTCCTGCACCGTCGCGCCCCTGGGCAAATTGTGNNTCAGTGTCTCCAGCAGGCGATAACCACCGATACGGCACGGTACACAACGGCTGCATGACTCATGGACGAAGAAACTGACGGTGCGCCGCGCAACCTCGACGATATCGGTCGTCTCATCCATCACGACGATACCGCCCGTTCCCAGCTGTGTGCCGAGCGCTTCCAGGGTTTCNNAGAAGGCCATCGGTACGTCCAGGTTCGGCGGCAGGACCACGTTGGTCGAGGCCCCACCCGGTATCACCGCTTTGATCGTGTGCCCCTGACGGACGCCACCGGCGTATTCGTCGATGATCGTGCGCAGGGNGGTACCGAGGGGCAATTCGTAGACGCCAGGACGGTTGACGTGGCCGCTGACGCAGAAGATCTTGGGCCCGGTGCTCTGGGGTGTGCCGATGCTGCGGTACCACTCCGCACCCTGTTCGACGATGTGCGGCACATTGGCCAATGTTTCGACATTCTGCACCAGCGTCGGCTGCCCCCACAGCCCCACCTGTGCCGGGTAGGGCGGCTTCAGGCGCGGCTCGCCCCGTTGCCCCTCCAACGATTCCAACATCGCGGTCTCTTCACCGCAGATGTANNCGCCGGCGCCGCGGTGGACAGATACGTCCAGGTTGAACCCGCTGTGCAGAATGTTTCGCCCCAACAACCCGTACTCGTAGGCATCTGAAATGGCCTTGATCCAGCGTTTGACCCNCAGGAAGAACTCGCCGCGAATATAGACGAATGCCCGNNGGGCCTGCACCGCGTAGGCCGCGATGANTGACCCCTCGAGAATCTGGTGCGGGTCACGCTCGACAATCGCCCGATCTTTGAAAGTGCCCGGTTCACCCTCGTCGGTATTGACCGCCAGGTAGCGCACCGCGTCGACGCCTTTGGGCATGAAACCCCACTTGACCCCTGTCGGAAAGCCCGCCCCGCCGCGTCCACGCAGGCGAGACTGCTTGACCTGTTCGATGATCTCCTCAGGGCGCTGCTGTAGGGCGAGGCGCAGGGCCTGGTACCCGCCGTGATCGAAGTAGGTCGTGATCTTCTCTGAATTGGGCAGGTGAACGTTGCGCGTCAGGATTGGCTCCCACATGGCTCACCCTCACTTTCCAGCAGCCGTTCCAAAAGGGCGTCGAGGCTGCTCGGCGTCAGATGTTCGTACGGCTCGTCGTTGACGCGTAACGCCGGCGCGGTGCCGCAGGAAGCCAGGCACTGCACCTTTTCCAGGGTGAACCGCCCGTCTGGGCTGGTCTCGCCCGGCTGAATGCCCAGTTTTCGGCTGACGTATTCGACGATGCGGTCGGCGCCGTCACTCAGGTAACACGAAAGGCCATCACACACCTGGATCACGTACCTGCCCACCGGTTGGGTGCGGAACAGGCTGTAGAACGAAGCGGTGGCGTAGACCTGACCGGCGGGGACATTGAGGCGTACCGACACCTCCTCGATCGCGGTTGGCGTCAGGTAACCGTAGCGCTCCTGGGCAATGTACAGGGCCGTCAGCAGCATCGCCTGACGCGCTGGGTCAGTGAGGCGTGCGCCGCGTTTGACTGTGTCCGAATAACCCATGGCACTGACTCCTGGCAGGGATCCTGCCTACCACGCGGGTGCGTTCAAAACCTATCCAAATGGCCCGGCCGCCGCAGGAGAATGACGCCCTGCGGCGGTCATTGGGCCATGCCCTGGGGCAGCGCACGACCGACAATGAGCCTTTCGACGTGTTCCAACACCAGGCTTGGTTCGATCGGTTTGACCAGGAAAGCATCGATGGCGTTGGCCGGCAGCGCTTCCAGCAGCGCGTGCTCTGCCGTGCGCAGCACAGCCGACACGAGGATGATTGGTATCGCGGCCAGGGTGGGGTCCTGACGAATCTCCTTGATCAGAACCAGTCCCTGGAAATCGTAGGACATCATGGCGTCGAGTATGATGAGGTCGGGGCGTTCCGCGCAGGGCGGCTGCGCCGCGGCTGGCGTCGAGTTCGCAACGCACACGATAGCCGTGCGCCTCTAGAATGATCCGGAGGTACTCACTGAAATCGTGATCGTCATCGACAACGAGCACCATTGGAGACGACATGCGTCACCTCTCAGACAAGCAATTCACGCACCTTGGTCAGGAGATCGTGGGGATTCACGGGTTTGGCCAGCCAGGCATCGGTATGCAGCCGGTCCTCCAACGGGAAGAAAGCGGCATGCGGCGTGTCGGCGATCGACGAGACCATGATAATCGGCAGATAACGCAGGGCTGGGTCCTCAGCCAGCGACTGGCTGACGTTGTAGCCGTCGAGCACTGATGACATCATGATATCCAGAATCATGAGATCGGGTTGGTGCTGGCGCACCTGGGCGAGCGCCTCGACGCCATTGGACGCCGTGACGACATGGTAATCCTGACTCTGCAGGATGGTACGCATGATCTCGACGAAGTCGGGATCATCATCAACGACCAAAATCGTGGCCACGGCCATAATTTCCTCCGCGCCTCAGACAAAACGGGTGATCGGGGGCACTTGCAACTTGTTTGCATTCTACATGATATAAGCGTAGTACGATATGACCAGCGTCATAGGGTGTTCTTGTGAAATCTGTTACACTAGCCTCGAACAGGACGATCCTGCACTTCTCTCACCGCTTTCGTCGGGCAATGGCGCCGGGGGCACAGATTGTGCGGTCGAGGGACGTTGGGGTTTCCAAGAGCACGGGTCTTGGAAACCCTTTTATTTTGCCCGTCAGAAACGTTTGACCAAGGGGGTCCCCGGCTATAATTTGCCGTCTTGTGGCTGCTCAGCCGGCCGGTCAGACACCGGGTTTTCCGCGTTGAGCAATGATTTCTGAGCCTGGGACTCCCTGCCTGGGGCCATGATCGCCGTTTTCATCACAAAAACCGGGTCTCTAAACCCGGCCTGAGCAGTCACGCGGTCTTACAAACAAGAGCCCATCCGAACCACTGCGCGATGACGGCGTTTTGGCGTATACGCCGGGTTGTTCGGATCGACTCCAAGAAGCGACGAGGCACAAACCCATGAACATGCACAAACGTGACCGTCTGACGGCGGCCATCGCCGGGTCGTCGGTCGATCGGCCGCCGGTAGCCTTATGGCGCCATTTTGCCGGCGACGATCAGCGTGCGCCGGACCTGGCCGCGGCCCACATCCGCTGGCAGGTGACCTACGATTTCGATTTCCTCAAAGTCACACCTGCCAGCAGCTACGCTGTGGACGACTACGGGGTGGTCACCGCCTGGCGAGGTAACGAGGAGGGCACGCGANNCCTCGTGGAGTATCCGCTGGCAGAANNGCCGCCGCGCTGGCGGACCTCCCCGCTCGACGTAACGGCCGGCAGTTACGGTGTGGCACGTGCGGCCCTGGAGATGATCGCCCAGGCGGTAGATGATGACGTGACGGTGCTGCAAACCGTGTTCAGCCCGTTGGCCCAGCCAAAAACTGCTCGGTCGGGCTTTTTCCCCGCCCTGCGTCGGCAGCCCGATGCCGTACACGCCGGGCTGCGCCAGCTGACGGCCAATACGGTGGCCCACATCGACTCATTGGCCACCACTGGTGTGCGTGGCATCTTCTATGCGGTGCAGCATGCCTCGGCGCACATGCTGGCGCCGTCCGAATACGCCGTGTTTGGCCAGCCCTACGACCGGCAGATTCTCGATTGTGTTCCCAACGGCTGGCTACGCCTGCTGCACCTGCACGGCCAGGACATCTATTTCGAGGCCTTTGTGGATTATCCCATCGACATCATCAACTGGCATGACCGTGAAACGACGCCATCGTTGGCGGGTGGGCAGCGTATGTTCCCCGGTGCGGTGGCCGGCGGCATCCGGCAGATCGAAACGCTGCTGCGCGGCACGCCGACCCAGGTGCACGAGGAGGCGCTGGATGCCTGGCGGCAGACCGGGGGCCAACGCTTCATCCTGGGCACTGGCTGCGTCAGCATGATCACCACNCCCGAAGCGAACCTGCGCGCNGCCCGGGCCGCCGTCGAGACACTGCGAGCCTGGTTTCCATGCACTTTGTCTACCGCTACTGCCCGCGCTGTGCCCAGCCATTGACCGTGGGCCCCTTTTTGGGCGCCCGCGCCCACTGCCCGGCCTGTGGTTTCATCCAGTTTCAGAACCCTAAGGTGGCGGTTGCCGTACTGCTGACCCACGGCGCACGCGTGGCCCTGGTGCAGCGTGCGGTCATCCCGCGGATCGGCGCCTGGGCGTTGCCGGCCGGTTTCATGGATTTCGACGAGCAGCCAAGCGCGGCGGCCCTGCGCGAGCTGTACGAAGACCGGTATGCACGGTGAGATTACGGACCTGCTGGGGATCTTCCCCATGCCGCAGGGTGGCGGGGTTGTCATCACCTACGCCGCCCACCTGACCGGCGACGACACGATCACGGCCGGCGATGACGTCAGCGACGCACGCTGGTTTACGCCCGCCACCCTGCCGCAGGACCTGGCGTTGAAAGCACCCGTACGGTCCTCACGCAATGGGTGAAGAGTCTACATAGCGACCCACCAATGGTCGGCTGAGAGGTGAAAAACGATGCGTGTTGCCTATTTCGACTGTTTTGCCGGCATCAGCGGTGATATGACCCTCGGCGCCCTGCTGGATGCCGGGCTGCCNACGCGGCTNCTGGAAGCGACGCTGCAACAGTTACCGTTGACCGGTTGGACGCTGGAGGTGCAGCGCGTGGTGAAGAATGCGCTGGCCGCTACCGCGGTACGGGTGCACGTTGCCCCAGGCGAGCAACCCCACCGGCATCTGGCCGATATTCTACAGTTGCTCGACGACAGTCAGTTGCCGGCCGACGTTCGCGACCGCNNGGCGGCCGTGTTCACACGTCTGGCGGAGGCCGAAGCGGCGGTGCATGGTACGTCAGCCGCGGCGGTACACTTCCACGAGGTGGGCGCCGTCGACAGCATTGTGGATATCGTGGGGGCGGTGGCCGGTTTGCACTGGCTGGATATCGATTCCGTTCAGGCCTCGCCGCTGCCCATGGGGCACGGCTTCGTCCACGCCGCGCATGGGCTGCTGCCGGTGCCGGCGCCGGCCGTCGTGCAGCTGCTGGCCCAGCGCGGCATCCCCGTGCGTGACGTGGACNNGCGCGGTGAGATGGTCACCCCAACCGGCGCCGCGCTGCTGGCCGAGCTGGCCGACAGCTTTGGTCCCTATCCCACCATGACCGTGCGCGGCGTTGGTCTGGGCGCTGGTCAGCGTGACATGCCGTTCGCCAATGTGCTGCGGGTGGTCATTGGCGATGCCCAACCCACCGCTGACTCGGCCNNCACGGGCAGCCACCACAGTGTGGAACAACTGCTGATGATCGGTTTCAACCTCGATGACATGAACCCGGAAATCATCGCTTATACCAGTCAGCGCCTGCTGGACAACGGCGCCCTGGACGTGTGGCACACGCCCATTGCAATGAAAAAGGGCCGCCCCGCCGTGCTGTTGAGCGTTCTGTGCCAGCCGGCCGATGGCCCGGCGCTGACCGCACTACTGCTGACCGAGACGACCAGCCTGGGCCTGCGCCAACACTGGGTCAACCGGGTGGCCCTGCTGCGGTACACTGACGAAGTGACGACACCGTGGGGAATCGTACGCGTCAAGGTTGCCTCGCTGGCCGACGGCAAGGTCAAGGTTGCACCTGAGTATGAGGACTGCCAGCGGGTCGCGGCCGCGGCGAACGTCCCACTGCGTGAAGTCTACGCGGCTGCCAGCGCCGCGTGGTACGGCACGCTCTGATTGCCCAAGATAGTAACTGCTCAGCCAGTCGTTCAGAAACCGGGTTTCTCTGGATCAGCCTGAGCAGTAACCCAAGATGAAGGATTGGCGTGAAGATTCTGCACATCTACAAGGACTACTACCCCGTCCTTGGCGGTATGGAGAACCATATCCGTTGGCTGGCCGAGGCGCAGGCTGCGCAGGGGCATGATGTCACGGTGCTGGTGAACCACACGAAACACCGCACCACCGATGATCGGGAGAACGGCGTACGGGTCATCCGCGCNGGNCGTTTGGCCACAGTGGCTTCGACGCCGCTCAGTCTGGCGCTGCCCCGGTTAGTGTACGCCCAACAACCCGACATTGCCCACCTGCATTTCCCCTACCCGCCGGGTGAAATCAGCCAGTGGCTGTTGGGCCGCCCGNNGCGCACCGTCATGACCTATCACAGCGACATCGTGCGCCAACGGGGACTGCTGCGCGTCTATCGGCCGTGGTTGCAGCGCGTGTTGCGCGCCGTCGATCGGATCATTGCCACCAGCCCCAGNTACGTGGAGAGTTCACCCTACCTGCGGCCGTTGCGCGCCAAGGTCACCGTGATTCCACTCGGTATCGACGTGCAGCGGTTTCAGCACCCCGACGATGCCCGGGCCGCGACGCTGCGCCAACACTACGGGGAGCCGCTGCTCCTCTTCGTGGGCCGCCTGCGCTACTACAAGGGGTGCAGNTACCTGCTCGATGCCCTGACCGAAGTGCCGACCGCGCACCTGCTCATCGCCGGCACTGGCCCCATGGCCCAGACCTGGCAGAACCAGGCGCTGACCTTGGGTCTGGCCAACCGGGTGCACTTNCTTGGGGACGTGGTGGATGCCGAGCTGCCCGCTTATTACGCGGCGGCCGACCTCTTTATGCTGCCGGCCTGTGAGCGCAGTGAGGCCTTTGGGGTCGTCCAGGTGGAGGCGCTGGCCAGCGGCACCCCAATCATCAGCACAGAACTCGGCACCGGCACATCTTACGTCAACCAGGACGGCGTCACCGGCCGTGTCGTGCCGGCCGGCGATGCGCCGGCCCTGGCCAGTGCCCTGCAAGAACTGCTCGCCGACCCTGCGCGGCGCCAGGCCATGGGTATGGCCGCGCGTCAGCGGGCCACGGCCGAATTCAGCCTGCCGGTCATGGTCGCCCGGGTCGAGGACTTGTACCGTTCGCTGTGGCCCTGCGTACCGAAGGTGCACCACAATGCGTCGGCCGTATTGCTGGTATGGATGGCCGACTACTTGATTTTTGGGTGATGTCGGGTAACATAGCGTGCTTGAATGCCGTGGCAGCATGCGCACTTCGGGACCAGTAGACCCTCCGGGCCTGGCCAACCCGGAGGGTTCAGCGCGACGGTAACCCTGGTTGACAGGTTGGAAGATGCAGTCCAAAATCAGTCGCTACTGCGAAGCCGTGATCGAGGCCGGATGGCTGGCGGCGCTCATCATCGTCCCGCTCTTCTTCAACGTCTTTTCCAGTCGCGTGTTCGAACCGGATAAGCTGAGCCTGCTGCGCTCGATTGCCCTCGTGATGGCCGGCGCCTGGCTCATCAAGCTGGTGGATGGCGGNGGTATCGCCGCGCCAGTGCCGGCCAGCGCCTCGTACGCACCGCAGGGCAACTGGTGGCGCCGGCTGCGCGCGACGCCGTTGTTGATTCCCACCCTGCTGCTCGTTGCGGCGTACCTCCTGAGTACGGTGCTTTCCGTGGCGCCGCGCACCAGCTGGTGGGGATCGTACCAGCGTCTGCAAGGCACCTACAGCACCCTCTCCTACGTGGTGATCTTCTTCCTGGTCATTTCGCACCTGCGCCGGCGCGACCAGCTCAACCGGCTGTTACATGCGATCGTCATCACCTCGCTACCGGTGGCGATGTACGGCATCTTGCAGCATTACGGCCTGGATCCACTGCCGTGGGGCGGCGATGTCCAGGAGCGCGCNGCCGGCAGCATGGGCAACGCCATCTTCATTGCGGCCTACCTGATCATCGCCTTTTTCCTCACCCTGGAACGTGCGCTGCGCGCCATGGGTCGGCTGCTCTCCGCACCGAGCGGTGAGGTGGCCGACGCGCTCCTGGTTGGCAGCTATGTGTTCGTGCTCGTTGTACAAAGCATCGCAATCATTTTCACGCAAAGCCGCGGNCCCTGGTTGGGTTGGTTGGCTGGCATCTACATCTTCGTGCTGGTGGGTCTGATCGCCCTGCGCGGCAGCACTTCGGCCTGGGCGGCCCGCTGGTCGGGCTTTGCGCGTTGGGCCTGGGCCGGCTGGATCGGGCTGGCTGTCGCNGGGCTGCTGTTCATCGGTGTCTTCAACCTGCCCAACAGCCCACTGGCCAGCCTGCGCGACGCACCGTACATCGGGCGCCTGGGTCGCGTCTTCGAGACCGACGAAGGCACGGGCAAAGTGCGCGTCTTGATCTGGGAAGGNGCCAGCCAGCTGATTCTGCCGCACGAGCCGCTGATTTACCCCAACGGTAGCCAAGATTGGGCCAATGCCCTGCGGCCGCTCGTCGGTTATGGGCCAGAAGCGATGTGGGTGGCCTTCAACCGCTATTACCCGCCTGATCTGGCACACTACGAAGCCCGCAATGCCTCACCCGACCGCTCGCACAACGAAACCTTCGATGCGCTGGTCACCACCGGCATCCTCGGGTTCCTGGCTTATGTCCTGCTCTTCGGCAGTATCTTCTACTGGACTCTGCGCTGGTTGGGCTGGATTCGCAACCGGCGGGATACGCTGCTCTTCCTGGGGCTGACCCTGTTGGGTGGTGCGATTGGTATCCTGGTGCCGTTGGTGGCCCTGGGAGACCTGCGGTTTTGNGGCGTGGCCATCCCAGCCGGCCTCATTTTGGGTTTCATCGTTTACCTGAGCATCAGCGCCTTTCGACGCGACGCCAGCCTGCAGGTGGCTCAGGGTCAGGCCCTGCTGCTGATCGCGCTACTGGCCGCGCTTGCCGCGCATTTCGTCGAAATCCACTTCGGCATTGCCATTGCCGCCACGCGCACCTATTTCTGGATTCTCACCGGTGTGTTGCTGGTGACCGGACTGGGCTGNGCTCGACCTGAAAGGGCCCGGCCCGTCGCCGCGGCCGCCGTCGCACCGGGCCCCGGCGGCAGCCACAACCCGCAGCGGTCCAGCCCAGAAGCGCAAACGGCGCGCCCGCCGGCGGCCGAAACACGACCCGCGACCCGTGCATCGGCACGCGTACCGGCTNNCTTAGCCCCCGTGCTGCCGTACGCGTTTGTGGCGGCGATCATCGTCTGCACCATGGCCTGGGATTACCTGGCCAACCAGGGCGCAGCNAGCAACCTGTTCAGCATCATCTGGAATGGCCTGGCCGTCAAGATGAAGGACGGTCAGCCAGTCAGCAGCCTGGGCATCTTCTGGCTGCTGTTTTTCACCCTGCTCGTGGGTGTCATGTTGGCGTTGAGTGATGTGGCCAGCGGGCAACGCCAGCCGAACCGCCGCTGGTGGCTGCAGAGCATCGGCATCTACCTCGGGATCGCGCTGGGCACCGGCTTCATCTTTGCGGTCATCCATGCGGCACGGCTTGCGCTGGGCACGGCCATGCAGGGCGGCAGCCAGGTGACGGTCGAATCGCTGAGCAGCTACCTCGTCAGCTACATCTACGACTACTACCTGGTGGCGTTCATCCTGCTCCTGGTCCTGGCCTGGTCACTGTGGCGGCTGCTGCCGGCGCGGTCGACCGCCTGGACGGGACGCGGCTGGCTCACGGGGGTGACTGCCATCGTGGTGAGCGTGGTGGTGGCCCTGTTCATCAACCAGGTCAACGTTGCCCTGGTGAGGGCCGACACGTTCTATAAACAGGGTCAGGCCTATGACGCGGCCGGTCAGTGGGACGGGGCCATCTACCTCTACGACCGGGCCATCGAAATTGCGCCGTACGAGGACTATTATTATCTCTTCCTGGGGCGCTCGATGTTGGAGAAGGCCAAATCGGTCGATGATCCCAAGCGGCAGCAAGAGTGGCTGGACCAGGCCGAGGCGGTGCTAACGGCCGCGCAGCGACTCAATCCGCTCAACACCGATCATACCGCCAACCTGGCCCGCTACTACCGCTCGCGCGCCAGCGACAACGTCGACGAGCGGCGCAAGGAGTGGCTCACCTCGCTGCAGCTTTACCGCATGGCCACGACGTTGNNGCCCAACGCCGCCCACCTTTACAACGAAACGGGGTTGATTGACTACCTCTTGGGTGATCTGGAAAAGAGCGAGGGTAACGCGTCGGCCGCCGATCAGTATTTCGACCAGGCGCAGGCGATGTACGACAAGTCGCTGTCCCTCGATCAGGTCTTCGCCCAAACCTACCTCTTCCTGGTGACCTTTACCGCACGCGGGCAGAACGACCGGGCGATCGCGACCTATCAAAAAGCTACGGAGGTGGTTTCNGGTCTGATCCAGGCCTGGAGTGCCCTGGCCTTTCTGTACGTTCAGGCCGATCGACTGCCCGAAGCCATTGCGGCCAACGAGCAAGTCATCCGGCTGAACCCACGTGATCCGCTGGCGTGGCGTAACCTGGCCCTGCTCTACGAACAGACCAAACAACTGCCAGAGGCCCTCGAGCCGCGCAGCGTGCCCTGGAACTCGCCAGCAATGCCGACAAACCGCAGTTGGAGACCATCGTGCAGCGCATCAAGGAACTACAACCCTAATGACACGCGAAGTGTTGATCGTGGTGACTGCGCTGGTTTTGGCTCGGGGTACGCCGCTGGCCCGTCAAGCGGCATTCCGCTTCGACGTAGTCGATNNCACCCCAGCGCGCAAGGTGCACGTCAAGCCGACACCGCTGCTGGGTGGGGTGGCCATCTACGTCGCCTTCATGCTGGCGTTGATCTTCCTGGGTGACCGGTTTTACATCAACCAGTTGGTGGGCATTTTCGTTGGGGCGTCGTTCATGTCCTTTTTGGGCGTGATCGACGACAAACGGGGAATGTCACCCTGGGTCAAACTGCTCGGCCAGGTCGCGGCGGCCATCATCCTGATCGTGTCCGGCATCTACATCGAGGCGCTGCGCTGGCCGTGGGCCAATTTTGCCATCACCATCGTTTGGGTTGTCGGCATTACCAATGCGATGAACCTGCTGGATAACATGGATGGCCTGTCCAGCGGGCTGGCCGCCATTGCGGCCGCCTTCTTCATACTCCTGGCTGCCCTGAGTGGCCAGTACCTGGTCGGTATCCTGGCGGCGGCGTTGTTGGGCGCGTGTATCGGTTTTCTGCGCTACAACTTCAATCCGGCCAGCATCTTCATGGGTGACAGTGGCTCGCTGTTCATTGGATTTGTCCTGGCCGTTNNGGCGATGAAGCTGCGCTTCCCCAGCAACATCGTCCTGGTCACCTGGATGGTGCCGGTACTCGTCTTGGGCATTCCCATCTTCGACACCACCCTGGTTTTTATCTCGCGCCTTCGGCGTGGGCTGAATCCACTGACGACACCGGGCAAAGACCACCTCTCGCACCGGTTGGCACGTTTGTTCGACGCCTCGCGGCGCGAGGTCGTACTGATCATCTACCTGTTGGCCGGTATGCTTGGCCTGGTGGCCATCTTCCTCACNGCGCGTGTGCTCGAAGCGTATCTGATCGCGGCGACCGTTGCCGGCATCGGCGTGTGGGGTATCTGGCGACTCGAGCACGTTCCGCTGGCCGATCCGCCGATTGTGGTCGTACCGCCTGGTGGTGTGGAGGGCAGCGAACCAACCACCCCGCGGTGTGAACCGCACGAAGGCCGTGTGTAGGCATTCTAGAGCTCTGCCAGGTCAGATGATGCACCTGTCTTGTCAGTGTATCGGCGCTTACAGGCTCTAGCCCATCCCGATTCACCGATTTACGTCGGGAATCACCATTTGAATTTTCAGTTGAGGTGAACCATCTATGTTGCCACGTAATCGCATTGTCGGTCTCATCGTGCTCATCCTGGCCGTGGGCCTTCTGGGCCTGCTGCTGGCAGCCTGCACGACGCAGCCCCCTCCCCAGCCGCCAACACGCCTGACGGCGCCGTTCCGAGCAACGGAACCACCGCGGTCAGCACACCCGCGCCGGCCACAAGCCCGACAGCCAGTACCCTGGCCAGCAATGGAGCGCGCCGCCGGCCATGACCATCGATCCGGCCAAGATCTATTTTGCCACCTTGAAGACCGACAAGGGCGACATCAAGGTCGAGCTGTACGCCGACAGCGCCCCTAAGACCGTAAACAACTTCGTCTTCCTGGCGCACGAAGGGTTCTACGACAATACCACCTTCCACCGTGTCATTCCCGAGTTCATGGCGCAGGGCGGCGACCCCACCGCGTCCGGTATGGGTGGCCCCGGCTACGAGTTCGAGGACGAGATCGATCCGGCCAAGAAGTTCGATGGGCCAGGCTACCTGGCCATGGCCAACTCCGGGCCAAACACCAACGGCAGCCAGTTCTTCATTACCACCGTGCCCACGGATTGGCTGAACGGCCTGCATACGATCTTCGGCAAGGTTGTCGAAGGTATGGACGTCGTGAAGCAGTTGACGCCACGTGACCCGTCGCAGAATCCAACGACGCCGGGCGACACGTTGATCAGCGTCGAAATCAGCGAGGGACCCAGAGCCTGCTGCCACCACCGACCGCCACTGTGCCCCCACGCCGACGCCAACGCCCAACCCGCCCATCCCAACGTCTGGTCGCCCGTTGGCCAAGGTACCGGTGGCTGAGCGCGAGGGCCTCTACAACGTTCCGCCGGCGCTCACCATCGACAAAGATAAAACATACAGCGCGGTCGTGACCACCAACCGCGGCGAATTTACGATCGGTTTCATGGCCGCGACCGCACCGCAGAGTGTCAACAGTTTCGTCGTGCTGGCCGATCTGGGCTTCTACGACGGGATGCCGATTGCCTACAACGACCCAACGGTGCTCATCGGTGGTTCGCCCGGTGGTCAGCCGAGCAGCGATGTCGGTTACAGCATTCCGCTCGAGATCTCACCATCGATCACGCACACGGTGGGCACAGTCGGTTTGTACCACACACAGGAGCAGGTGGGGTCCAGCGGTAGCCAGTTCTACATCATGCTGCAGCCTATGCCGAACCTGGACGGCCAGTTCACCATCATCGGCCAGGTGATCGCGGGCATGGATGTCGTGCAGGCACTGCGGGGGCCGGGGATGGTGACGTCAACCGAGGCAACGCCGACCGCCGCGGACGTGATTCAGAAGATCGAGATCATCGTGAAGTAAACGCCCACCCGCGCGCCACGTGCGACGTAGGTGGAAGTCACTGCGAAGCTGCCGGGTGTCATGTCCGGTTGGTGGGTGAGGTGTCGACGTATTGGCGCGGCGCCTCACCCACCGTTTCCTTGGGGGCTGCATGGAGGTTGAGACCGTCTCGGAACCCGTCGTGAGACACACCGTGCGTCCGGCCGGCCATGACTGGCGTCGGTCGTTGCCGCGTCCTGGCCCTGTTGTTCACGATTGTCATCAGTGTGGCGATCTTCGCCCTGCGTGACCGTATGGAACAGCTGGCCTCGCTGGGCTATCCGGGATCTTTCTGGTAAGCCTCTTGAGTAACGCGACCCTGATCCTGCCGATGCCCGGCCTGGTCGTGATTTTTGCCATGGGCAGCGCGCTGAACCCGCTGTTGGTGGGCGTTGTGGCCGGTATCGGCATGACTCTGGGTGAAATGACCGGTTACCTGGCGGGCTACAGCGGCAGCGCGATCATCGAAGACAATGCGCGCTACGATCAGGTCGAACGTTACGTGCGCCGCTTTGGCGGTTGGGTCATCTTTGCCCTGGCGCTAATTCCGCTCCCCTGTTCGATATCGCCGGCATTGTCGCCGGGGCGATCCGCTTTCCCGTGGGGTGGTTTCTCATCGCCGGCGGTGCGGGAAAGATCATCAAGGCCACGCTGGTGGCTCTGGCCGGCGCCGGTTCATTGGCCGTGCTGCAGTCGTGGCTGCACTGAGAGCCTATCCGAACAACCATCACGGGGCAACACTGTGACGCGTTTTCCGGGTTATTCGGATAGGCTCTGAGGCCGTTTGTGTACTGTCTATCGCCAAAATGTGACTCATACGACGCGATGTACTGCGCGCCCTTGTGTTATACTGATCTCTGTACTCTCTCCACTTTCTGTGGTAAACACGCCATTCAGGCCGCACTGATGTGAGGATGTTATGTCAGGTTCAGAACCGGGTTACGCCCTACCCAAAGTCTATGATTTCCGCAGCGTGGAGCACCGCCTCTACCAATGGTGGGANAAAAACGGTTGGTTCAAACCAGAGAATGCCATCGACCCCGACGGCGAACCGTTCGTCATCTCTATGCCGCCACCCAACGTCACCGGTGAGCTGCACCAGGGTCACGCGCTGTTCGTAACGACCGAAGATCTGATGATCCGCTACGCGAATGCGCGCCGGGTCACGCTGTGGGTCCCGGGAACCGACCACGCCGGCATCGCGACCCAGNNCCAGGTCGAGCGTAAACTGCGCAACGAGGGCGCCAGCCGGCAGGAGGTCGGACGTGAACGCTTTGTGCAAGAGTGCTGGGCCTGGACGGAGAAATACCACGGGCGCATCGTCGGCCAGCTGCGCCGCATGGGCGCCAGNCCAGACTGGGAACGCGAACGCTTCACACTGGACGAACGCTTGAACGCCGCCGTGCGTGAGGCCTTCGTGCGTCTCTACCGCATGGGACTCATCTATCAGGCTGAATACCTGGTCAACTGGTCGCCCGGTCTGCAAACGGCCGTGTCGGACATCGAAGTCGAGTACAGTGAAGAACAGGGAACGCTGTACTACTTCAAGTANCCCGTGGCCGGCGCCGAGTTGGACGACGGTCCCGGCAAGGGTTACATCCCCGTGGCGACGACGCGTCCCGAGACGATCCTGGGGGACACCGCAGTAGCTGTGCACCCCGAGGACGAGCGCTATCGACACCTGATCGGTGCAACCTGCCTGGTGCCGATTCTCAAACGCCCCATCCCGGTGATTCACGACACGTACGTGGACCGTGAATTTGGCACCGGCGCACTCAAGATCACGCCCGGGCATGACCTGAACGACTTCGAGATCGGGCAGCGGCACGGCCTCCAGGTCATCAACATCATGCACAAGGACGCGACGGTCAACGACAACGGTGGTCCGTACGCCGGCCTGGACCGCTTCGAGGCGCGGCGTCGCCTGTGGGCCGACATGGAAGCGGCCGGCCTGACGATCAAGACGGAAGCCTATACCCTACAGGTGCCCCGTTCACAGCGTGGNGGTGAGATCATCGAGCCTTTGGTGAGCCGGCAGTGGTTCGTCAACATGCAGCCGATGACGGCCATGGGCCTGGCCGCTATGCGCACCGGTCGTATCACGATCGTGCCGGAACGGTTTACCAAGGTCTATTACAACTGGCTGGAAAACCTGCGCGACTGGTGCATCAGCCGTCAGCCGGGGGGCCATCGCATTCCGATCTGGTATGGGCCGGACGAGACGCCGTTCGCGGCGCATTCCNNGCAGGATGCAGCCATACAGGCGCTCAAACATTACGGGCAACCGGTCGAGTTTCAANNGCAGGATGAGGATGTGCTCGATACCTGGTTCAGCTCGGGGCTGTGGCCGTTTAGCACCCTGGGCTGGCCCGAAGATACCCCTGACCTGCGCCGCTACTACCCGACATCGGTTCTGGAGACCGGCTACGACATCCTGTTCTTCTGGGTGGTCCGCATGATCACCATGGGTCTGATGTTCACCAACGACGTGCCGTTCACGACCGTCTACCTGCACGGCATCGTACGTGATGANGCGGGCCGCAAGATGTCGAAGACGACCGGCAACGTGATCGACCCGATCGAGGTCATGGATGAGTACGGCACGGATGCCCTGCGCTTCACCCTGCTGACCGGCTCATCGCCCGGCAACGACATGAACCTCAGCCTTGAGCGGGTGAAGGGCAACCGCAATTTTGCCAACAAAATCTGGAACGCAACCCGCTTCGTGCTCACCAGCCTGAAGCAGGCGCCGAGCCTCACGGCCACCGAGGCCGCCCCTGTGACCCTGGCCCAGCGTTGGATTCGCAGCCGCTTGCAGCGCACGATCGATGATGCCACACGGCTGTTCAGAACGTTCCAGTACGGCGAGGCTGGCCGCCAGACGTACGAGTTTTTGTGGAGTGAATACGCCGACTGGTACATCGAGATTGCCAAAGGCGAATTGACCGACGCGCGGTCGGCCCAGGCCGCGGCCGACACCCTGGTGACCGTGCTGGACCAGTCGCTGCGCCTGCTGCACCCTTTCATCCCGTTCGTAACGGAAGANGCGTGGCAGCACCTGAAGGGCGCCGTAGAGGCATACGGCCGGACCTGGCCAAAGGCGTTGATCATCGCACCCTGGCCGTCCGTNGACCCCAGCCTCATCGACCCGGCGGCCGAGGCGCAGTTCGAGCGGCTGCAGGCGCTGGTGCGCGCGATCCGCAATGTACGTACCGAATACAAGGTGGAGCCGCAGAAGCGGCTTGTGGCCCTGGTGGCGGCGGGCGAACAGGTCGACTTCTGGGTGGCGCAGCGCGATATCCTGATTCAACTGGCGCGCCTGGACGGCATGCAACTGGTAATCGCCGAAACGCTAACACCGCCCACGCAGGCAGTGACCCTACTGGTCGGCGGCGTTACCTGCTACCTGCCGCTGGCCGACCTGGTCGACCTGACCGCGGCGCGCNNGCTGCAGAAGGAGTTGGCCCAGGTCGTCAATGACGTGCAGCGCGTCGAGCGTACGCTGGCCAACCGTGGCTTCGTNGGACGCGCGCCGACCGAGGTGGTGGCACGTGAGCGCNNGCGCCTCGAGGAGTTGAACCAACAGCGCGCCAACCTGGAGGAGAGGCTCAGTAGTCTCAGTTGAGCCGATGGTCGGACTTCCGCAGCCTCACCGGCTGCGGAAGTCCACCGTATGCGGATGGTAAGGGCAACATGACCTGGTTGAACAGCATGGGGTGGCAGACCGTCATGCCACCCGACACAATTCCGACCGCCCCTCCGCCCAATCTGTTATGGGTAGGTTTGGGAGTCCCGTTGATCATCGTCATCGTGGGCATCGTCACCGTACTGTGGCTGCGCTGGCGCGAAACCAGCGGCGGCGACCGGTGATGATGAATGCGTCGACGCCCGGGCCGGCCACTGCGTAAGCAGCCGGCCGGCCCACCACAGTACAACCCCAACAGAGCGCCCATGAGGGCGCTCAGCCAATCGCCCCAGACGAACAGTTTGATGCCGAGGAAACTCAGCAGTGCAACCCAGGCCAGCCACCATTCGGCCTGCCGCACCGGATTGGGGCCTGCCCCGCCGTCCACAGTACGAAGAACACCAGCAGGAATACGTGGCCGCTGATCGGGACCAGCAGGCCAAGCCGCGCCACGGCCAGAATGGCCAGCAGCAGCACCTGCACCGCCAGAACTGTCGCCGCCCACCACTGCCGTTGCTGTGCCAACCGCCAACCGTCGGCCAGCAGGATTCCAAAAAGGGGAATGCAGCCACCATGTAGCTCAGCGGTACGGCGGTCCCCTGTGGCGTCATGCCGCGTACGACGGGGTCGGCCCTTTCAGCCACAGGCCAACCAACCCCAGCAGCGTCAGCAAAACGGCGCCGACCAGATGCGCCCGCGCCAAACCTGGCGGTGCGGCGCCGCGCGGCCTCGAATTACCCATGCCGCTACGCCGGCAGGCTGTTGAGGATCCGTCGATGCGTTGTTTGGCCTGGGTAATGGCCTGGCGCAGGGCCTCATCACGCTCGCGCANACTGCTGCGCTCGTCTTCCAGTTGGTTGAGGGTACGGGTGTAGCGGGCACGTAGCTGACCCTCCTCCCCTGGTCGCGNCAGGCTGGTCAGGTTACCCTGGACCTGCTTCTGCTGGTTGAAGATGTTCTGGCGCTGCGTCTCGTTACGCTTGAGTTCGGCCTCGTGTTCGCTGATCTGGTCGTACTGGGCCAGGATACGTTCGATCACGGCGTAGGCGTCAGCATCCAGCAGGCGATCGCGCAGCCAGCGCTGCAAGTTGCTGGCGCGCTGATTACGCAGCTCCTCACGGCGCGCCACCAGGCGGCGCTGTTGCGCGCTGAACACGGCCGTCGCGTGCGGCTTGACCTGCACCAGATAACGGTAGGTGTCCGCAGTGGTTTCGGCAGGCTCGGGCGTATCGAATGGGGTGTACTCCGGCAGGCGTGGGTGTTCGATCAGGACCTCCACCGGCTGCTCATTGCGGTTGTCCACCGTATAGACGACACGCTGGATGTTGTACTCCTCGATCGACAGCATCCGGTGTTCCAGGCGGACCGCCACGANGGACCTGCTCGGCCGCGGGGCCTCGCTGACTTTCACACCCAGATCGACGGCGTAGGCCAGGAAGATATCGTTGCCCGGACCGGTGAACGGCAGCATCGCTTCGCCGGCATATTCACCACCCTCCACCACGGTCACCGGGCCGCGTTCAAGGGTCAAACCGCTTTCGTTTTTGAAACGTGCGGTGATGACCGGGTTGATCGGCTGCTTGCGCCCGTTGTAGATCCGCTCCTTATGGTACCCCAACCGCGTCTGCAGGATCGGCACCATCGCCGAACGTCCCCGCTGCACCGTCACCGGGTTGGCCACCACGTAGCTGAAGAACTCACCCTGGGCCTGGCCGGTGGCTGCAACGACCGTCGATTCGTCGAGATTGGCGGCCATGAGGCGGGCCGCCGTTCGTTTGCCGGCCGGCGNGGCCGCCGCCATCATGGGCGCGGCCTCATCGGCCATGGCGCGCAGGCTGGCCGCGAACTCCACCGGCGCGGCAGCGACGCGNNCCTCTTCGGTAACGACCGGCCGCTGCGGGGTGAACGGGGTGTACAGATCATAAACGAAGCTCACCGGCATACCGGCCACAAAGGAGAGCTGCACATTCTCCAGGTNCTCGTCGAAGGTATTGTCGAACAGCCNCCAGCCCTGCAAGAGGGCCTGGCCACTGCTGCCGGCTTCGTCGGCGACAAGGCGGTAGCTCACACGCCAGGTAGGGCTGGGCGCGATGTAGCTCACCACCAGGTTGGTGCGACCCGGCGTCAGCCGGATGGTCAGNNGGCGCTTGTTCTCGGCCGCCTTGCTGGTTTCGAGGAAGTAGTTCAGGTCTTCGGCCGCGCGCGTGTCGAGCAGCGTCAGCGCCATCAGGTCGTCGAGCGCCAGGGAATGCACCTGCGCCGCGGTCGACTCCAGGATGGAGAGCACCGTGGCCGACATCGGCTCACGCTCGCCAGGCAGGTCGACGCCAACCATCACCCCGGTCAGAGTCTGGCTCGGCGTCACAGCTGTGACTCGCCGGCCGCGCAGGTCACGCAGCAGGTCGCGCAGGCTGGCCGTGGCTGAGAGTTGAATCGAGGAGCGTGCCAGCAGGGCCGGTTTGTCCTCTGGGGTCTGGTAGTCCATGCCCAGCACCTGGCCGCCGCCCACCGTAAACGCGGTCAGGCTCTTGAGAATGTCGCTCATCTCGTCCTTCATGAAGACGAGGCTGACGGTGTCTTCGTCCACCGGCCCACGCCGCTCGTAGTAGCCGACGCCGTGTTTGTACAGGGTCATTTTGGTGATCGGTAAACTTGCCATGGGTCAGAAAAACCTCCCTTACGCGTGACTTCGCGCATCTTCGGGTCGCTGCCGCAAACTGGCGCGTCCCAGTACACGCCGATGTGGGTGTGGTAATGGTTCTTACTACACAAGAGCCGAGGGTTCAACCGGGTTGCAGCACAAAATCCGGCCAAAGCCTCGACTCCAAACTGCCGAGAGATTTACGCCGGCGACCCAGTGGCCGGGTTCCAACGGCCGGAGAGTCACACGGTTATCCAGCGCCAGCACCAGGAGCCTATCCGAATAACCCTCACAGGGCAACACTGTGGCGCGTTTTCCGGGTTATTCGGATAGGCTCTCGGGCATCTGATGTACGCGGCAGAAGCGGCTACCCAGCATGGCTTTGTTTTTGCACGGTGCACCGGCCTTGGTCGTTGCCTGGCAGTGCTGTGTACNCGTTGCTGGACGGAGCCGCGCTCGTCGGTGCGGCAACGGTGGCCGCGCCTGGCGTCGCCGGCGTGCCCGGTTCAGCCGTGGTGGCAGTCGAGGTTGATGCACTGGCCGTGCTGGCAGGTACGGCCACCCGTTTGTGAGCCTTGGGCTTGGCGGCCGCGGGTTTCGAGGGGCTTCCAGGCTGGGTGGCGCCGGCTTTTGGCCAACGCCTGGGCGCACCCATTCCAGCATCTCGCGGAACTCCTGCTCGAAACAGTCGTTGATCGTCTCGGGGTCGGGTACCAGGGCGGCATCGGTGGCAATGCCCAGGATCACGGCATTGTTGTAACTAAAAATACTCACGCCCAAGCCCATGCGCCCCGATTGGGNGACCCAGAACATGAGGGTATCGATCATGGCGCCCGCGAAATAGATGGCCTGGCCGGGACCACGCACGTTGGTCATCACGGCCGATGATTTGGTGCCAAACATATCGACGAAACGCTCCGAAATCTGCTGTGGGGTCAGGCCCAGGGCGTTGAGGATCTGGTAGGCAACGAAGGCTTCGGGTGTACTCTTGATGTCATCCATGCGCCGCTTCACCTCTTCGACGCGTTCGATCGGGTCCTCGATGAAGACCGGCAGCGCCAGGTAGATGGTNNCGAATTTATTGCCCAGCTTGCGCGCTTCTTCCGGCGGGCGTAAGTCTACCGGTACCATGGCGCGGATGTTGATCCCTTCCGTCGATTCACCCCGCTGCTCCATGTACCTGCGTAGGGCGCCGGTTACCGCGCTCAGCAGCACATCGTTGACGGTACCGCCCATCGCTTTACCGATCAGTTTGACATCACTGACCGGTATTCTGTGCGACCACGCGGCCCGTTTGCGCACCCNCAGCGGCCCTTTGAACACCGTCTTCGGGTCNNGAGCCAACAGCAAAATCTTGCTCAAGGCGCCGCCCGCGCTGAGCGCATCGGCGGCCAGGTCCACGGCATGACTCGGGTTGAAGATCGACTCGGCCCTCCTGCACCACGGCCCCGGTGATCTGCCGGGTGGTGCTCAACACGCCCGGCTGAAACGCAGCAGCCCACCCAGGAGTCCGCCCGAACCTCGCCGCTTCGGCAGCGCTTGCAGCACATCCTGCGTCGAGGGCCAGGGTGCGTCGGCTTCACTGTCGGTCAGTGACATCAAAACGTACATCAAAGCCGTGCCGTCGCCGATGCAGTGGTGAATACGGATAATGACCGCGCAGCCCGTACCGACTCCTTCGATGAGGTGCAGATGCCACAACGGCTTGGAGAAGTCGAGCGGGGTGCTCATGATGTCACTGACGATGTCTTGCAGGGTCCCCTGATCGCCGGGCGGCGGTAGGGCGATGCGATGCAGGTGTGCGTCCAGATCGAACTTGGGGTCGCTAACCCANNGTACGCGCAGGCCCTGCTGGGAGATTTTGTGTTTGAAACGTGGGAACGCGCCCACCATGCGGTATTTGATGGTGTCACGTACTCGTTCAAAATCCAACGGCTGGCGGAAGATGTACATCCCAGTAATCATCATGAGGTTGGTTGGGTCTTCCATGTGCAACCACGCAGTGTCAACGTTGTTCAGTGGAATTCCCACACGAATATTGTCAGCCATGTCAGTCGACCCTTCTCGATTCAGCAGCGGAGGCTGCCAGCCGTTCATTCTACGGGCGTTCTCATCTCAACTATATAACAATCATCCCAGAAAGTCAATCGTTGACCGCCAACGCCTGATCCAGGTCGGCGATGATGTCGGCGGCCTCTTCGATGCCGACTGACAGGCGTACCAGGCCGGGGCCAATGCCAACCGCCGTACGTTCTGCCGGCGTCAGTGCGCGGTGCGACGTTGCGGCGGGATAGAGCACCAGGCTGTAGACGTCACCCAGGGTCGTAGCCGGCAGCACCAGNNCCAGAGATTCCAGGAAACGAAACACGGCGGCCTNGGGCGCCGGCGCAGTTCAGAAACTCACCATGCCGCCGTAAGCCGGTGCACCACTGGGGTCGCGCAGGAGGCGCGTCGCCATGGCATGTTGCGGGTGATCGGGCAGGCCGGGGTAATTTACCCGGGCGACTGCCGGGTGGTCGGCCAACCAGTGGGCGACCGTGTTGGCGTTGATGCAGTGCTGGCGCATGCGCAGGGGCAGGGTTTTCAGGCCGCGCAGGGCCAGCCAGGCTTNGAAGGGCGACAGGTTGGCGCCCAGCATCTTGGCCTGTTCNNAGAAGGCTTGATCGTGCGTCCGGTCCGCCATCACCACCACCCCGCCGAGAACATCATCGTGCCCGCCGATGTATTTGGTGATCGAATGCACGACAAAATCGACGCCCCATGCCATGGGTTGGCACAGGTAGGNGGTCGTAAACGTGGAATCGACGATCACCGCGGCGCCGACGGCGCGCGCGGCCGTGAGGGCCGGCACGTCGGCTACCTTGAGCAGTGGGTTGGAAATGGTCTCGCACAGCAGGGCCACGGGCCGGATGTCGGCCAGCTGGGCCGCCACGGCCGCGGTTTGTGTGATGTCGACGAAATGCGTAGTGACACCCTGGCTGTGCAACAGTTGGCTGAGCAGGGTGTAGGTGGCGCCGTAGCAGTCACGGGCCGCCATGACCTGGCTGCCCGCCCGCACGCCGGCTGCCAGCAGCGCNNCATGTATGGCCGCCATACCCGAGGCATAGGCCAGACNTGCGCGACCTCCCTCCAGGGCGGCCATCGCCTGCGTGAAGGCATCGGTGGTTGGGTTTTGGTAACGCCGGTATACGTACCCGTCTTGGGTACGGTCGAGGATAGCATCCGNCTCGTCGGCGTCGCTGGTCACAAACGCGACACCAGGGTGGATGGGGGTTGTGACCGGTTTGTGGTTGGACATGGGCGCCAGCCGCTCACCGGCATGCACCGCGGGTAAAAATACTGGGCATCGTCTGACTCCGGCTGCAAGAATGGGCCAAGTTTACCGTTTTGTCTGACGGGTGTCAAGCCGCTTTTGCGGCACTTGACGGGCCTGTGGTACGATTAGCAGCACTGGAGGATGCACGATGTCCGATTCTCGCGTGGCGCCAGTTCCCCAACCATCCGACCACGCCCCTGCGCCGGGCAGCAGCAACGGCACACCGATTGTGATCGAGTTGCCGCCGGGCATCGATGCCCCCACCGAGGGCGCACTGCGTTCGGCGCTGACCGCGGCCGTCGCCGACAGTGGCTACACGGTGCGCGTCGCATACCGTTCTGCGCCCACTACGGCCGCTGGCACACCGCCCACGGCGGGTCCGGCGCAGTCAGACCCACCCCATATTTCCGTCGTGCTGCCCGTCTACAACGAAAGCGACAACCTGNNCCCGGCGCGCCGGCTGGATGCGGTGTTGGGGCCTNNGGGTGACACGTACGAGGTCATATTTGTCGATGACGGCAGTCATGATGGTTCGCTGGGCATCCTGCGCTCACTGCACGCCAGCGATCCGCGGCTGCGCATCGTGCGTCTGTCGCGCAACTTTGGCCACCAGGCCGCGATCAGCGCGGGCATCGACCATGCCCAGGGGGATGTGATTGTCGTGATGGACGCTGACTTGCAGGATCCGCCGGAGGAGATACCCAACCTGCTCGCCCACTGGCGCCAGGGTTACCAGGTCGTTTACGCGATTCGGCATCAGCGTAAAGANGGGCTGCTCAAGCGCAGCGCGTACGGTTTCTTCTACCGGTCTCTGCACCAGGTCGCCAGTATCGAAATCCCCCTGGACGCCGGCGATTTCTGCGCGATCGACCGCCAGGTCGCGGATGTCCTGCGCAGCATGCCGGAGCGTAACCGCTTCATCCGTGGCATTCGCAGTTGGGTCGGCTTCCGCCAGATTGGCGTGCCCTACGACCGGGCCGCACGTTACGCCGGCCAACCGAAATACAGCCTGTTTAAGCTCATCCGTTTGGCCCTGGATNNGGGTTTTTCCTTCTCCTACCTGCCGCTGCGCCTGGCGTCGCTGCTGGGCCTGCTGGTCTCGATGGCCGGCTTCGTGTTGGCCGTTTGGACCATCTACAAACGCCTGGTGCTGCCGCAGTTTCCCTCCGGCTTCGCGACGATCGTCGTGGGCATGATGTTTCTGGGCGGTATTCAGCTCCTGGCCCTGGGCGTCATCGGTGAGTACGTCGGTCGCATCTTCGATGAGGTCAAACAGCGGCCGCTGTACATCGTGCGTGAACGCTGGGGTTTCGACCCTATCCCGCACCCGACCACGACCGATGGGTAGCGTATGCGCCTGTTGATGCTGGACAACGAATACCCGCCCCTGGGCGGCGGCACNGGGGTGGTCAACTATCATCTGCTCAGCGAATTCAGTCAGATGAGCGACCGTGCGCTCGAGGTGGATCTGGTGACGTCCAGCCGCACCCGCAGCACCTACGAGTACGCGGAGGTGACGCCGGCCATCCGCCTGCACAAGGTGCCGGTCGACAACCGTAACATCCACCACTCGACCAATGTGGAGCTTCTGCGTTATGCCGCCCGCGGTTTCCGGCATGCCCACCGTCTGACACGTGAACGACCCTACGACCTGGTTTTTGCCTTTGCCGGTGTGCCGGCCGGCGGTATTGCGCTGGGTCTGCGCCTTGCCGCCGGTCTGCCCTACATCGTTTCTCTCAGGGCCGACGTACCAGGTTTCGAGGAGCGCTACCGCGTGGTCTATCGAGTTTTGACACCCTTCATTCGTCAGGTCTGGCGGCACGCGGCGGCCGTACTGGCCATCAGCCAGCGGCACCGGGATCTGGCCTGGCAGACTGAGCCTGGCCGGCCGATCGACATCATTCACAACGGTGTCGACCTCTCCCAGTACACGACGATCGATCACGCGGCGCGTGCGGCCGAGGCGCCAGTGCGTATCCTGTGCGCGGCCCGTCTCATCGAGCGCAAAGGTCAACACCACCTGCTGGCCGCGGCGCAACACCTCAAGCAGCGCGGCATCGACCACTTTCAGATTGTGCTGGCGGGCACGGGCGACTTCGAGGCCGAGCTGCGGCAGCAGGTCCAGCAGAGCGGGCTGACCGCCCACGTCGAGTTCCTGGGTTTTGTGCCGCGTGCGGCCATGCCCGACGTTTACGCGCAGGCCGACATCTTCTGCCTGCCGTCGTTCAACGAGGGCATGTCGATGGCGCTGCTGGAGGCGATGGCCAGTGGTCTGCCGGTGGTCGTTACCGAAACNGGGGGTGTGGATGAGCCGATCGATGGCAACGGCCTGGTCGTGCCGTGGGCCGACCCGGTGCATCTGGCCGACAGTCTGGCTGGGTTGGTGTCGTCGCGGCGCGGCGCACCGAACTGGGTGCGCGGGCGGGTCATCGCGGCCGGCTTCACCTGGCCGCAGATCGCCCGCCAGTACCTGGCGCTGTTTGACCGGATCCTGGCAACGTCGGGCCGCCCATGCGTGACGCTGATCAACCTGTGGCCGCGGCGGCATGGCGCACTACAGCGCGGCCCTGGCCAATGCCCTGGCCCGTCAGCCCGACCTCCAGGTGTGCGCCGTCGTACCCCGCCAGCCGGCGGCGCAGGGTTTTGCGCCGGCCGTGACCCTCGCCCCGGTTGACGTCCCCACGGGCAACCGGCCGGCCGACCTGCGGCGTCTGCCGGGCCAGGCGTTGCGCCTGCCCGCTTACCTGCGCACCATCCGGGCGGCGCGGCCCGACATCGTGCACGCCAACCTGAGCACGCACCCCTGGGGCTCGCCACTCTGCCCTGGCTGCACGCGCTGGCCATTGGCCGTGACGCAACACGAGGTGGGCATCAAACAGGGTGAGGGGGCTGGCGCNAAACGCTGGTCGGTGTGGGCCGGGCCACGCTACGCCGATCACATCTTCGTGCACGGCACGATGCTGGCCGAGGTGTTGATGGCCCAGCGCGGCGTTCCGGCCATACGCATCAGCATCATCCCAATGGGTACGCCGGCCGGTTTTGCGGCGGTCGATAGCCCACCGCCGGCCGATCCGCCGACCGTGCTCTTTTTCGGTCGTATCAAGGCGTACAAAGGCCTGGATGTGCTGGTGCAGGCGATGCCGCTGGTGGTGGCCCAGGCGCCCAACGCGCTTNNCCTTGTCGTGGGTGGTGAGGGCGATGTGACGCCGTACCGGCAACGGCCAGAGGCGGCCAGCGCACCGGTGACCTGGGTCAACCGCTTCGTCGATGATCATGAAGTGGCCGATTTCTTTCGGCAGGCCGCCGTGGTCGTGCTGCCCTACACCGATGGCAGCGCCTCCAGCGTGATCTCNCTGGCCTACGGGTTTGCCCGCCCGGTCGTGGCCACGCGTGTGGCCAGCCTGCCCGATGCCGTCGTCGATGGCGTCACCGGCCTGCTCGTGNNCCCCCGTGACCCGGCGGCGTTGGCCGATGCCCTCAGCGCCCTGCTGCGCGACCGGGAACGCGGTCAGCGTATGGGGCAGGCTGCCCGCGTGGGCCGCNNGACACACCTGGCCTGGGACAACATCGCCGCCCGTACGGTCACGGTGTACCACCAGCTGTTGGCCAGTCGTCGAGGGACACACTCATGACATCGCTGCCGCATGTCGTCGCCATCGTGCTGAACTGGAACGGTCTGGCCGATACGNNCGTCTGCCTGCGTAGTTTACAGCAGCAGGACTACGCGGCCCTGACGGTGCTGCTGGTCGACAACGGTTCGACCGATGGTTCGGTACCGGCACTGCGCNNCGAATTCCCCGAACTCACCATCCTGGAAACGGGCGCCAACCTCGGTTTCTGCGGCGGCAACAACGTCGGCATGGCGTGGGCCCTGNNGCGTGCGGCCGATTACGTGCTTCTGCTCAACAACGACGCCTGGTTCGACCCAGGCATGACGCGCCACCTGGTAGCCGCGGCCGAGGCCGANCCCCGGATTGGGCTGGCTGGCCCCAAGATCTACCAGGCCAGCCCACCCGGTACGCTGTGGTCAGCCGGCGGCGTCGTCACGTACTGGGGTAACGTCACGGGAATGCGCGGCTTCGGACAGGTCGATCGTGGGCAGTTCGACACGCCTGTCGATGTGGACTATCTACCGGGATGTGGTATACTAGCGCGGCGCCAGGTTCTGGAGCAGGTTGGACTGCTCGATCTGGCCTATTACTCCTACTACGAAGACACCGACTGGGCNCTCCGGGTGCAGCGGGCCGCTTGGCGCGTCTGCTACGTGCCGACGGCCGTGATGTGGCACAAGGGGGTAACAGCACCGGTGGTTTTTACANNACCCCGTGAGAAATACATGGCTGGCGTCAATGCGGTCCGTTTCATGCGCACGTACGCACGGCCGTGGCAGTGGGTGCTGTTTGGTGTATCGTTGATTGTTGGCATTCCCTGGCTATTCATCCGTGAGGGTGCGCGTGGTCGCGGTGCGGCCGTACGCGCCAAGGTTGCGGGATTGATCGATGGCTTCCGAGATATCGAACTACGGTCCAAATTCTAAACGCGTGGCGCGTCCACCGGCCTGGGTATACCTGGCCCTGCTGCTCATTCTGTTGTGGGCGTTTGGGCTGCGCATGTACCAGCCAACACGCGCCCCTTTTGGGGTGATGAAGCAGTGACGGGCAGTCTGGCCCACGCCGGTCTGGCAACGGTTCTCAGAACCACTGCCCCCTGAATTTCCTGCGCCAGTTGGGGAAAGACCTGGGGGTGAGCTGGTGTTGGGCTGGGGCTACCAATTGCCACTGCCGCTGCTGGTCTCACTCACCACCCTGATCGGCCCGCAGGACATGCTGGTACGCCTGCCGGCGTTCATGGCCGGCATCCTGGCCATCGCCGTGGCCTATGTTCTGGGAAAACGCGTATTCAATACGCCGGTGGGGCTGCTGCTGGCGTTCCTGCTGGCCAGCCAGTTTTCAAATCATTTATTCACAGGAAGCGCGGTACTACAGTTTGATGTTCTTCCTGTCAGCGCTGAGCGCCTACTTACTGTGGCGGGCGCTGGCCGAGAACCGGGCGCTGTTCTGGATCAGCTTCGTTCTGCTCAGCATCGTGAACGTCTGGAACCACCTCTTCGCCATCTTCTTCCTGGCGCCCATGGCCTTGTACGCCGGCCTGGTCCTGGCACAACGGCTGCTGGCCCGGCTGCGCCTCGACATGGCCCGCGGCCAACACCGGGCGCTGCCGCCCCGCCATGCGACCGCACGCAGCCGGCTTCTGCACTGGCAGCAGATCGCCTGGGCCGCGCTGCGCCGGGCGCCGCTGCTGTACCTGGGGACAGCCATCTCAGTGCTGGCTCTGCTCCTGTTGACGTCAGAAGTCGCCCTCCCGGTCGTGCGTGCGGCGACCGGAACTTCGGCGACACAGTCCATCAGCACGGGGTTTACGGCGGGCGCCGAGGCGGCGGGCGCCGAGGCGGCGGGCGCCGAGGAAGTGGGCCTGCACGGTTTTCGCTGTCGCTGCCATCCCTGGTGCAACTGGCCGCGCTGTTCGGTGGGGGTGAGGGTTGGCGTGTGGTGCTGTACCTGGCACTGGCCGGGTTAGGCGTGATCTATACGGTCGCGGCACGGCGCTGGCAAGTCGGCGCCTTCTTCGGCCTGTGGCTGGCGATACCGCTGCTGATGGTGTCGCTGGTGCGGTCGGAGCACTTCTTCCTGGAAAAATACATCATCTTCGTCCAACTGCCCTTTCTGGCTTTTGTGGCAATCGGCCTCTATGCGGTGATTTACTGGGTGCGGCACCACCTGCTGGTGGGCCCGCTGGCTGAGCGCCCTGGCCGGCCCTGGTCGTCGCGGCCCTCGCCGCTTTTCTGATCTTCGTCAATGCCCAGCCGGTGCTGGCCTACTACCGCATGGAGGACCGCACAAATTGGCGCAGTGTCGTGGCCTACGTGCAGGCCCACATACAAAAACGATGCGGTCATCTACATGACCTCACACGAACTCGATACGGTGCCCTTTGAGTACTATTTCAAATTACTGGTCAACCCGCAGGACTACGGTGATTTTTTCCTGACGTACGAAAAACTCTCGGCCCAGCAGCCAGTCCATCTTCGATACGCACGATCGCCTCTGGATCGTCGATCACGCGCTGTACGGCGGTATGCCAGAAATGGGAGCGCTCTTCCCCGGTGTTGACCCCACTACTGTGGCGGGTGTGCCGGTGTTCCTGGTCAACAGCAGCCCGGTCATGACCAGCAAGATACCCTTCAGGCTGGAATCGGGAGAGGGTATTTTCCACTCCGCGCATGGCGTAATCGCCGGCCAGGACCTGCTGCTGGCCCTATCACTCGATGATCCCACGGTCTCGCAGAAATTCGCCGTCTTCATCAACGGTCAGGCGCACGGTGAGCTGACCCCAGTGGCTTGATGGCCCCGATTACCTGCGCATACCCATCACCGCTACCCAAATCTCGAGCATCGACCTCGCCCCAGTCATCGGCCCGTCAACCCACGTTTACAGCGGTACGCTCGTCACCGTGGCCGGCGCTGCCCTGCCGGACCAGGCTGGCACACGTATCGAAGCCGAACGCTACCCCACGGGCTACGGTTTTGTCTACCCGATCGACGAGGCCAGTGGGGGTCAGGTGGTGCGGGCAGAGAGTTTCAATACGATCTCGCGGTTTCCCCTGTGGTTGAGCACGCCGGGAGATTACCTCTTGACCCTGCACGGACGTCTGGGTGCGCGCGTCGGCACGCCGATTTGGTCCGTCGTGCTGGACCGTCAGGCGATCGGTACCCTTTCCCCTAAAGAAGCTGGCAGTTGGGAGGATCAGTCGATCCCCCTGCGCTTCGACACACCGGGACTGCATGAACTCGTCCTGGGTGTCACGGCCAGTTCTTATGTCGAGAGTGGTTTCGCCGATCTGGACTATATCAGCTTGCAGGCACGCGAAAACTGGGTCTGGCGCGGGCCGTACAGATCGATTTGGGGACCAAGGGCGAAGAATACGCGGACCTGGCGTGCGGCGACGACAGCGCCAACCCTGGCCGCTGGCTGACGGCTGAACCCTTTGCAACTCCCATAACGGTGGATGATTCGACCACCTACGTCATCAAGAGCCGAACGCGCAGCGAACGCGAATCGGTTACGCTCGACGTGCTCATGGATGAACAGTCTCTGGGCCAGATCAAGACCACGCCCGGCGCGAGTGGCACCGATGTCTTCCTGGCCGAGCTGGGACTGGTGTACACCGCATCTCGATCGTACCGGTCGGGACGCTGGCCGAAAAAGAGGTCTGCCTGCAGAGCCTGGCGATCGAAGAGGCGTACGTGGCGCGGTGACACTCCACTGCGCGTGCCGGCCAACATCGTTACCCTGGGCAGCGGCGCCAAACTGCAGAAGATCGGCGCCGAAACTGCGGCTGCCAGCGCCGGCAACGGCAATACGATGCGGGCTGGCCTGTGGTTCGAGGATGCCGGCAACTATACGCTCGACGTCAGTGGAATGAACGACCGCCCGGCGCCGGTCAAGTTCCAGGTGGAGTTGGACGGTAAGCCGGTCGGTGAACCCCTCACTTACGGCCGCAACAATTACAGCTGGTCGACCGAAAGTATCCTGTTACCCATTGCAACGCCGGGTTACCACGAGCTGCGTATCGATTTTATCAATGACTTCTACGACGCCGCATTGGTGGCCAATCATGACGATGGCGACCGCAACGGCGCTGTACGATCCTTCGTGGTGACGCAGCTTCAGGCGCCGATCGTATCGTTGGGTACGGAACTGAGCCTCGACCTGACGCAGGAAATCAACATGCTCGGGCCGGGCGCCGAGGTCGTTGAGCAGCCGGATGGGCCGGCGGTGCAGCGCGCTGGCAACGGACGCGTGGTGGATGTGGACCTTGCCTTCGGCACCAGTGGGGGCTACCGTTTGACCCTGGAGGGTCTGAATGACCGGCCGGGGCCGGTCAACCTCAGCGTCCTGATGGATGACGTCGAGATCGGCACACTGAGCTTTGCGGCGGATGATGACAGCTGGAGTGAGGAAAGCCTGCTGTTCACCGTGGCGCTGCCCGGTTACCACCGCGTTTCGATCGATTTTGTCAACGATGTGTACGACAGTGCCTTGATCGATCAGGGTCTGGATGGTGACCGCAACGTTCAGCTGCGCCGGTTGACGCTGAACAAGGTGCCGGCCGCCGTGGGCAAAAACGACAGCGTCATCGACGTCAATTTCGACGACCTGTTGGCTGACGTCGCTGAGACGACAGTCACGATGACGCGTGTCGACGGCGAATTTGCCATGCGTTTCGCGCCCGGTAGCGAACTGCAGGTTCCGGTGGCCTTCCTCGACGACGGCGCCTACGCCATCGGCTCGTTGGGCGCAGTGAGCGGCTGACCGGCATACTCGATGTCACGCTGGGCAGCACCACCCGCACGCTGGAGTTCAGCGATACGAGTGGCCCCACTTCATCGGCATGCAGCAGACCGCCGGGGTGACGACGCTGCACCTGCGCAACCGCGGCGAGCAGGACGTCTACCTGCAGGCAATGCGCCTTTACGCCAACCCGTTGTTTGCGGCCGACGGTTTCGCCTGGACCCCGGAACAGGGCTATGTCGCGGCCGGCGCCGCCGTCGGTGAGGACGGCGGACGTACAGCCGTCATCCGCGGGGAACCGGTCCATTGGTAGAGATACCGGTCGTATTCCCCAAGACCGGTGTGTACCGCGTGACCATCGACGGCCAGCACGATCGCCCCGGGCCTGTCATCTTCAACGTACTCATCGACGGTGTACGTGCGGGACAGGTTTACTTCAGCGACAACGATGGCAGCTGGGGTCAGCGCACCGTCCAGATCGCGGTGGCCCAACCCGGTCTTCACACCATGACGATCGCTTTCGACAACGACTTCTACGACCAGAACCTGGTCGATGCTGGCCAGGATGGGGACCGTAACGCGCTCATCGATCGGGTCGAGGTAGTCCCAGTTGGTTCTTAGCGCCTATCCGAATGACCCCCAACGTACACGCCAAAATACCGCTATTTGGCGGTTATTCGGATAGGCCCTTAGGGTTCGTACATGACCAACGAATTCAACGAGAACTACACCCGAATTGCCCGCAATTCGATGTTCAGCATCGCGCGTTTCGTTGTGCTTCTGCCGCTGCCGATCATCGTCCTGCCTTTCATGCTCGGGCGGTTAGGTGATGTGGCATTTGGCTTGTGGGCGTTGTTGGCCACGTTCATCACCTACACCCAGCTGGCCGACTTCGGCATGGGTCTGGGACTGACCAAGTACGTGGCCGCGTGCGCGGCNCGCGCCGAGTGGGACGATGTGCTACGGGCAACCAACACCGTATTCTTCTTTTACACCGCGGTGGCCCTGGTGCTGGCGCTGCTGTTGGCCGCGCTCGGCCCAGTCTTGGTGGGGCTGATTCCCAACGGATCGGCCGTCGCCGGCCAGGCTCTACTGTCTATGGTGGCATTGGCTTTCGTGACCTTTGCCATCAACCTGACCTTTGGCGCCTTTGGGTCCGTTCTGCAGGGCCTGCAGCGCCTGGATGTGACCAATCTGGTGTCGTTCATGGCGAGCATCGGCCTGTACGCGGGTATTGTCGTTGTGCTGGCGCTGGGCTATGGGTTGATGGGTATCCTGGTACTGAGTACGGTGCTGGCCATCGCCACGGCCGCCGTCCAGGTGTGGATGGTTTACCGCATCGTGCCCGGTTATCGGCTGCAAATCACGGCGTTCGATCGGTCTTACCTGCATCGGATTCTGGGGTACAGTTTGAACGTTCAGGGGGCACANCTGGCGGCTCTGCTCTTCGATCCGGCAACGAAGTTGATCCTGACCCGCTACCTNGGGGTGGCTTCGGTCACGCAGTATGAAGTGGGCACACGGATCACTACGCAGCTGCGCAACCTGTTTGCGGTTGCCCTGTTGCCGTTGTTTCCAGGTGTGTCGCACATGGATGCCGGCGAGGGGCGAGCGCGGGTGGAGGCTGTGTACCGGCGCAGTGCGCGTTACGTGGTCATTTTTGGTCTGCCGGCCTACCTTCTGTTGATCATCGTCGCACCGTGGCTGCTCAACGCCTGGCTGGGCGCCGGTTACNNGCCGGCGAGCATGGTCATGCGGCTGATGACGATGGGCTGGTTCGTCAGTTTGGTGGCCATGCCGCCTTACCTCATCCTGCAGGCCCTGGGGCATGCGCGGCTGTGTATGGCGGCCCATGTGGTNGCAGGGGTGGTTAACGTGGCCCTGGCGCTGGTGCTGGTTCAGCCCTGGGGCTTTGGCGGTGTGACGCTGGCCGCGTTCATGGCCCTGCTCATCGGTTCTGTGCTGGTCATCGTCGGCTATGCCCGCGTGATGCCGATGTCGCTGCGGGCCATGCTGCACACCGTACCCTGGCGGGTGGTTGCCCTCGTCGTGCTGCTGGGGGCCGGGGTGTATGTGATCCTCAGCAGCGCAGTCCAGGTGACCCTGCTGGGGCTGACCGCCATTGGTCTGGGGTACACGGTGGCCTACGGCGGCCTGCTGCTGCTGATTGGGGCGTTCAATCAGACCGACTGGAACCTGCTGCGTTCGCTGCTGCCCGCACGCTGGAGTGCCCGTGCCCCGGTGCAGCCATTCGGGCCGAAAAATGGCTGACCTGCGCCAGATGCGCTGGCTCACGCTGGGTTTGTTGGTGATCGTCGCCGCTCTGTTGGCGGCGCGCACGGCCCGTCGGCGGCGGCCTGGCAGCACAGCACGGCGTGTGAGGCCGAGGCGCGCGCTGATGTACCGGCTGGTGCAGGATCCAGCCGCGTTGGCGTCGTTCGACACGGCGGCCGATGCACTGGGTGTACAGTGCCCGCCCCTACCATGGCCGCGGGCAGTTGGCCCATTCTGGCCAACCTGTTCATGCAACGGGGCAATCACGCCTGGGGGCAAGAGCAGTGGGACACGGCTGGTACGTCCTACCGCCTGGCGGTGGCCTATGCACCACAGCAGGCGCCAGCCCATCGGCGCCTGGCGGAAGTTTTGCTCTATCACCAGCAGCAGCCCGGCGCAGCACTGGCGCAGCTGGAGGTCGCCGTCGCCCTTGACCCCGCGGATGGGTACGGTTACATTCTGAAGGCGCGCGCATGCGGCCCTGAACGACCTGCCGCGAGCGCTGGAAGAGGCCCAGCGGGCGGTGACGGCCGCCAACACCGGCTACGCCTACCTGGTCCAGGGTGACATGCTGGCCAGGCTGGGCCGCTGGAGTGAAGCGATTGCCAGTTACCAGGAAAGTATCCAGCTCGACCCCGAATCGGGCGTAACGTTTTACCAGCTCGGTCACGCGCTGCAGGCCGTGGGCCGTCGGCAAGAAGCCCAGGCGGCCTGGCAGGAAGCCCAACGGCTCGATCCGTCGTTTTCGATTCCAGGCTCATGAGATAAAGAGATGAATGCACTTCGTTCTCGCGACAATTCGTGGATTATTCCGGCCGCGGCGGGTTTACTCGGTCTCGCGCTCGCCTTCGTGATTGGCCTGAGCAACGACACCCTGGCGCTGGTCGTCTTGTTGGCCATCGTCGGCGTGTCTCTATTGTTTTTGCCAACCCGCTGGTACGTTTTCCTGATGGTGGCCATGGCGGTCTATTTCCCACTGGTTGAGCAAATCAAGCTCCCCATTGCCAGCTCCAACATCCACCCCTGGATGTCATTATGGTCATGGCGCTGGGCGTGGACCCTACGGTTGGCGTTGAAGCTGAACTCGATCCACTTTTCGGCGCGGAGCATTGCCCTGCTGGCCATTATCCTGGGCATCCTGTTGATTCCGTTGATTATCGGACTGGTACAGCACCACCTGGTCACCTCGATTTTGCGTGACATGCGTGTGCCGATCTATTACGCCATTCTGATCCTCGTCGTGGGTTCGAGCCTGCGTACACCCGATGATATACCCGCCCTGGTCATCGGCATCGTGATTGTAACGGCGCCGGCTGTGGTCTATTTCTACATTGCCTGGGCGTTGGGCATTCACACGACGGAAGGGGCGGCATCGGTGGTGCTGAACACCGGTCGCTACTACCGTTATGGTCTGATCACGAGCTGGGAGTTCATCATGTTCTCCTGGCTGAAGCTGTGTCGCCTTCCTGGTCAGCGGCAAGGTGCGCCGACCAGCGTACGTGGCTGCTCATTTACACCGGCATGACCCTGTTGCCGCTGCTGGTTCTCCTGGTACGGGCCTCTATCTGGGGATGCTGGGGGCGCCATCGTCATCATTGGCCTCAGCCACTGGATTCGGCAGCCGCAGCGTGTCCTGTACTTTGTGGTGGGCGCCATCATGTTGGGCGCGATGCTGCTGGCGGCCGATGCCGCGACCGGTTCTGGCCTGTTGAGTGCCGTGACCGAACGTGCGACATCGATCATCGACCCCTCGGCCTCTACGTCCGGTTCGGCGGCCAACCGCGAGACCCGCCTGCAAGCCGCGCTTCATTGCCCGCAGCACCACCAACCCCTTTATCGGCGCCGGTTATGGCGACCGCGGCCTGTTCAGCTTCTCACGCAGTGGCGAGCGCAGGCGCTGTTTCGGCACAGCTCCTACAGCTGGTTGTTCTACCGCGTCGGGTTGGTGCAAGGGGTGTTTCTTCTGGGTGTCTTCCTGTTCATCGCGGCCAGTGCCGCGGCGCATCCGGCCGCTGGCGGATGGGCGCGCGCGGCCGCCCTGGCCTTCCTCGCCGCTTTCATCGCCAACCTGCTGGTCGGTTTTGGCAACAACACGGTGTTCGACTTTTTGGCCCGTTCCTGATTCAACCGGTCACCGCGCTGATCGTCCTGCTGCGCTCGACCAACTGCTGCCCCACGCGGCCGTGCAGTCGGATGCGGCGCCACCCGTCACGGCAGCCGCCCAAAGTACACCCCAGGGGGCAGTGCCATCCACCACCGCCCGGAGACCCCGCGCGTGACCACCCCGATCGTTTCCATCGTCATCCCTGTGCTCAACAGTGAACGTTGGCTCGACGCCGCGATCGTGTCGGTCTTGCAGCAAGACTACCCGCGNTTGGAACTCATCGTCAAAGACGGCGGTTCGACCGATGGTACGCCGGCCATAGTACAGCGCTATGCAGACCGTGTGGTGTGGGTCAGCCAGCCCGACACCGGTATCTCCCACGCGCTCAACCAGGGCTTTGCACAGTCGTCGGGCGAGATTTTAGGGTGGATCGGCAGCGATGATGGTCTGACACCGGGCGCCGTCCGCGCAGTGGTGGANTTTTTGACCACATACCCCGAGATTGGGGCGGTGTACGGGGACTGTGCGGTGATCGATACCACGGGCCGTACGGTCGACGTCATTCGGCCTGGTCCTTTCGACCGGCAGCGTATTTTGGGTTGGAACTACATCGCCGATCCGGCGACCTTTGTGCGCCGGGCGCTGCTGGCACGTGTCGGCTGGCTGGACGAGAGCCTGCGCAACGTGATGGACCACGACCTGTGGATCAAATTCGCCATCCATGGTTCGATGGCCTACCTGCCGCAGACCCTGGCCCGCTTTCGGGTCCATACCGCCAGCACGACCAACCGTCACGTGCGGCGCGGGCGAGGAAACCATCCGCGTGGTGGCGCGGGCCTTCGCCGATCCGGCCATGCCCACTGAACTGCGCGCCGCCCAGGCGCGCCCTGGGCGAAGCCTATCTGCGTGCCGGCATGTGCTACTACGCGGCCCAGGACTTGGGTCAGGCGCGCACCTACCTGTGGCAGGCCGTGCGTTTTGCGCCACATCTGGCCGTCGATTCACGGTTCGTTCGTACTTTTGGCATGTCGCTCCTGGGACGACCGCTGATTACGCGGCTGCGGCGCCTGCGCCGTACCCTCCCTCCAGCGCACCCGACCGACTCATCCACCTGGCAGCCGCACGTATGAGCGGCCGCACGTACACCGGTACCCATGGCTAATCAAGCACCCGCCATCCGCGTTGCACACATCATCAAGAACCTGCCGTTTCACGGCGGGACGACCCAGTATCTGCACAGTCTGCTGAGCGCACTCGACCTGGCCCAGTTTCCCTCCGAGATCATCGTTCTGGAAAGTGACACGGCGGGTGATAGTCTGGCCGATGTGCTGCGCGCACGCGGTGTACCAGTGACCTACCTCGACATGCCCCGCAGTGTCGATACCGCCGCCCTCAAACAGGTCGCCGACCTGCTGCGTGCGCACGGCGTGATGATCGTTCAGACTCACCTGGCGCGTTCGCACATTTACGGCGGGTTGGCCGCCCTCTGGCAACGCCTGCCGGTCATCATCACGGAACACGGCATTGTGCGCAACCGCACTCTGCCGGTGCGCGTGGGACAACTTCTTTGGCCAGCGGGTGGCCGGTATCGTCTGCAACTCCAGGGCAACCCAGCGTGCCGTGCAGCGTGACCTGCCGCTGGTCCCGGCCAGCAAGGTGCGGGTGATCTACCCTGGGGTCCCTGACTGGCACGGGGCGGCGCCGTCCAGCGTCACACGCACCGGACTGGGGCTACAGCCAGATCACCCGGTGATCGGCTATTTCGGCACCTTCATGCCAGTGCGGCGGCGCGTTTCTGCTGGACGCCTTCGCACGGGTCGTCGTCCAGGTTCCGCAAGCCCGGCTGCTGCTGATGGGTGAGGCCCCTGCGGCGTGACGTGGAGATCGACGTGCAGGCCCGTGGCCTCTCCCACGCGGTACACGTGCTGGGTGCGCGGAAGACGCCCGCCAGGTCCTGGGCCTGTTGGATGCCTACGTGAATCCAGCCAGCGCTGAGGCGTTCGGCATCGCGACGGTCGAAGCGATGCTGGCCGGCCTGCCGACCGTCGTTGCCAACTGCGGCGCCCTGCCGGGCTCATCACGCACGAGCATACCGGCCTGCTGGTCGACCCCGAAGATGCCGCCGCGCTGGCCACCGCCCTGCTGCGTGTGCTGACCAACCCGACGCGTGCCCGCCAGTGGGGTCAGGCCGCCCGCCAGTCGGCGCTGGTGCGTTTTTCGCCGGCGCAGTTTGCCCACCAGTTTGCCACTGTCTACCGCGCTGAGCCATGGCTGATTCACCGCGTCCGACCACCGCGCACCGCCCCAACCGCCCACGTCTGCTGGTGGCCGGTCCCACGCCCCCGCCCTATGCCGGGGTGGAGACATTTACGCAGACGGTGGTCAGTTCGAGCATCGTGATGGAGCATTTCGACCTCAGCTTCTGCAACATGCAGAAACCGATCACCAACGAACAACGCGGGCGGTTGGGACTGGTCAACATTACCCACAACCTGTCGCACCTCTGGCAGATGCTACGCCTGAGTTGGCGCCTGCGTCCAGACCTGGTCTACCTGCCATTGAGCCAGAACCGCACCGGCTTCTTCCGCGATTCGCTGCTGCTGCTGGTATCGCGCCCCTTCGCGCGGCGGGTCATCTATCAGGTGCACGGCGGCTCCTTCGACGAGTTCTACCGCCGACAGCCGCCCTGGTTCCAGCGCTATACACGTTGGATTTTCAAACAGACCGATGCGCTNTTTTTGGGCGGTGAGCGGCTGCGCTGGCAGTTTGGCGACCTCGTCGCACCGGAAAAATACCACGTGGCCGCCTATGGCGTACAAACCGACTTTCCGCCGCGCAGCCGCCCACTGGATGATGACCAGCGCGAGGTGCGCATCCTGTTCATGGGCCACATTTCCTTCGCCAAAGGCGCCGTCGATTTGATCCGGTTACCNCTGGTGGTGAACGAACTGCACGCCCAGAATATACGCATCTCCGTACAGCTGGCCGGCGAGTTCATCAACAAGGAACGCAACATCCTGTTCATTCCGGAGCGTGACAATGCTTCCGATACGATTCAACACATCATCGTCCAAAACGGGCTACACGATGTCGTGACATTTTTGGGCGTGATCCGGGGTGAACAAAAGTTGCAAACCCTGGTCGATTCTGATATCTTTGTGCTGCCGTCGTACACCGAGGCGATCGGGCTGTCGGTGATGGAGGCGATGGCCGCCGGGCTGCCGGTGATCGTGGCCCGGGCGGGGGCCTTGCCCGATATGCTGACCCACGGCACGCACTGCCTTTTCGTCAACCCCGGTTCCCCGGCCGAACTGGCGCAGCAGCTGCTGGTATTGATTCGCAACCCTGAACTGCGGCAGCAGATGGGATGCGCCAACCGGGCCATCATCGAGGCCCATTACAACGAGAGCGCCTTNTTGGAACGCCTGGTGGCTGCGTTCGACGAGGTTCTGGCACAATGATAGAACGATCATGGCGACACCCGTGATGGCCCCCAAACCCAGGCGGGGGCACAGCTGCCCCTGCGTGCAAGTGCTGGGGTGCCGGTCGATTGTGTCAGCGAAGCCGAGGCGGTGCGGTTGAGCCTGGAGGCGGTCGCCCAGCATCGGCAGCTGCGCATCGTGCCGATCAATGCCGCACAGACGATTCTGGCGCATGAGAACCCCCAGTTCCGCGCAACCATCCAGCACTTCGAGCTGGCCCTGGCCGACGGCAAGGCGGTGGCCTGGGGCGCCAAGTGGTGGCTACGCCTGCCCGTACCCGAACAGGTCGGCGTACCCCCATTCGTGCACACACTGCTGCCGGCGGCGGCGGCCCGCGGTGTGCGTTTTCTGTTCGGCGCTACTGACGAGGTCGTGCAGGCCACGGCCGCGCTGCGTNNGGCGCAGTGGCCGGGGCTGAAGATCGCGGGCATACGTAACGGCTACTTCAGCACCGCCGACGAGGCAGACGTCGTCGCGCAGATCAACGCCAGCGGGGCAGAGATCCTCCTGGTGGCACTACCGTCACCCATGAAGGAGTTTTGGGTGGCCCGCCACAGCGCATCGTTGCAACCGCCCGTGATCATCGGCGTGGGTGGGCTGTTCGATGTCATGGCCGGCAAGGTCAAGGCGGCCCCGGAACCGATCCGCATGGTCGGTATGGAATGGGCTTTCCGCATGCTACAGGAACCGGGCCGGCTGTGGAAACGGTACATGACGACGACCCCGCTGTACGTGTATCGGCTGCTGACGCGCTATGAGCCGGTGCACCCGCCTGGCGTTTGAGCGCCAGGCGCCGCGCATAAGCCCGCGGCCATGGGCTGGGGAGTTATGCGCAATAACGGCCTGGCATTTAGGCCCAGGCGTACGGCAGAAGTCCGCGGCGCGGACTGAGTAGACGAAAGGTTACTCTCAGGCTGGGTTCAGAGAAACCGGGTTTTTGTCTCGCAGACCAGGGTCATGGCGCGATGAAAGGCCGTAAAAACCCGGTTTCTGAACGGCTGGCTGAGCAGTTACGAAACCGGATTTTTGACCGGCCGGCTGAAGAGTGACGACGAAAGGATCACAGTATACCGTTATGCGAGTTCTAGTGACAGGTGGCCTGGGCGCGGTGGGGAGTCCCCTGGTGCGTGAGCTGCGCCAGCGCGGCCACGAGGTCTGGTTGTGCGATTTGCCCCATCATCACGACGCATTCTACGTGCGCNNGGACGTAGGCGAGTACCGTCAGGTGGAACGGATTTTTGCCGCGCAGCCGTTCGATTACGTCTATCACCTGGCGGCTGAGTTTGGCCGCAACAATGGTGAAGACTACTACGAAAAAGTCTGGCGGACCAATGCGATCGGCACCAAAAATATCCTGCGACTACAAGAGTCCCTGGGCTTTCGCCTGATCTTCTTCAGCAGTTCCGAAGTCTACGGCGATTACGATGACGTTATGTCCGAGGATGTGCTCGAACGNTTTCCCGTGCGCCAGCTGAACGATTATGCCGTCAGCAAATGGGTCAACGAGCAGCAGATCATGAATTCGACCGATCGCTTCGGCACCGAAACGGTGCGCGTGCGCCTGTTCAACACCTACNNGGGCGGTGAGCACTACTCACCCTACCGCAGCGTGATCTGCCTGTTCATCTACCGCGCCCTGCACGATCTGCCGTACACCGTCTACCTCAACCATCACCGCAGTTCGACCTACATCGACGATACGGTGCGCACACTGGCCAACATTCTCGACCGCTTCCGGCCCGGCGCGATCTACAACATCGCCGGCGATGAGTATCACGACATCAAGGGTCTATCCGATATGATCCTGCGCTTCACCGGCAAGGATGACCGCCTCGTCACTTACCTGGACTACGAAGCGCACAACACCCGCGACAAACGCGCCGATACCACCCTGGCCGCCACAGAAACCGGCCATCGGGCCACAGTGTCACTCGAAGAGGGCATCCAGCGTACCATCGCCTGGCAGAGGTCGGTGTATGGCCGCTGATGCCCAGATCGTGGTGGTGGGCACGGGTTACGTCGGCCTGCCCGCGGCCCTGATGTTGGCACGNCCGGCTGGCGTGGTTGGGGTCGATATCAACCAGAACATCGTACGCGCGATCAACGAAGGGGTGCTGCACCTCAAAGAGGCAGACCTGCAAGAACTGCTGGACGACCCCGCCGTGCGCCAGAACCTGCGCGCCCAGGATACGCCCTGCCCGGCCGACGTCTTCATTATCGCGGTGCCCACGCCGGTGCATCCGCGCAANAANATCGCCGATCTGTCGTTCGTCGTGGATGCGGTCGTGTCGCTCCTGCCGCACCTGCGGGCCGGCAACCTGGTGATCATCGAATCGACCATCCCACCGCTCACCTGCCGCGAAGTCATTACGCCGCTCCTGGAAAAGACCGGCCTGNNCGTGGGGCAGGACATTTACCTGGCGCACTGCCCCGAGCGCATCCTGCCCGGTGACGTGTTTTACGAAATCGTGCACAACGATCGGGTCATCGGCGCGGCCGACGCNCACCAGCTGTGGCTGGCGCGCACCGTTTATGCCTCGTTCGTGCAGGGTAACCTCTACCTGACCAACGACGTGGCGGCTGAGCTGTGCAAACTGCTGGAGAACACCTACCGCGACGTCAACATCGCCCTGGCTAACGAGTTTGCCGCGGTCGCCGAAGGTTTGGGCGTCAACCCCTCNGAGGTGATTGGTCTGGCCAACAAACACCCGCGGGTGCACGTTCTACGGCCCGGCATTGGCGTGGGCGGTCACTGTATCCCCCTCGATCCCTGGTTCATCAAAGAGGTCGATCCGGCCAACTCACGCCTGATTTTCACCGCCCGCCTGGTGAATGACGAGCAGCCGCATAAAGTGGCCGAACGCATTCGGCGCACCGTCGCCCACCTGCCCAACCCGCGCCTGGTGGCCATCGGTATGACGTACAAGCCCGACACGGAGGATACCCGTGAGNNCCCCGCCGTCGAGGTGGTGGCGCTGCTGCGCNNCGACGGTTATGCGGTGGCGCACTTCGANCCCCTGGTGCCTGGCCACACCTACACCAGCCTGGTCGACGTGGCCACTGGCGCGGACTGCCTGATCTTCCTGGTCGAGCACAAGGTGGTCAAACAGGCTTACCACGCACAGCGTCAGGCCATCGAAGCCGCCATGCGCACGCCCCTGGTGCTGCGCTTCTACCAGGACGATTGACGGGGCAGCCGGCCATGTTACGCGTGCTATCGATCGTTGGAACTCGGCCCGAGGCGGTCAAAATGGCCCCGGTGATGCAGGCGCTGGCCGCACACCCCGGCATCACGGCCCTGGTGTGCGCCACCGGCCAACACCGGGCGATGCTCGACCAGGTGCTGGCGATGTTCGACATTCAGCCTGACCTCGACCTGAACCTGATGCAGCCCAACCAGGCGCTNGCCCGGCTGACGGCCGCCGCGCTGCAAGGTATCAGTGGGGCGCTGGCCGCTCTGCAACCGCACGTCGTACTGGCGCAGGGCGACACCACGACCGTACTGGCTTCGGCGCTGGCCAGCTTCTACGCCCAAATCCCCATGGGGCACGTCGAGGCTGGGCTGCGTACACGCGACCGTTACAGCCCGTTTCCCGAGGAGATGAACCGGCGCCTGGTCGGCAGCCTGGCGACGATACACTTCGCGCCTACCCAGAACGCGGTCGATGCCCTGCTGGCGGAGGGTGTGGTGGCCAGCGACGTCTACCTCACCGGCAACACTGTGGTCGACGCGCTGCACGCCATGGTCGAGCGACCCTACACACCGCCACCGGCGCTGCGTGCGTTGCCGGTCGATGCGCCGGGGAAACGCATGGTTCTGGTCACCGCCCACCGGCGCGAGAACTTTGGCGCACCGTTCAGAGCGTTGTGCCANGGGCTGCTGCGCCTCGTACAGCGCAACCCCGACCTCGAGCTGATCTACCCCGTGCACCTCAACCCCAACGTGCGGNNGCCGGTCTACCGCATCCTGGCCGACCAGCCGCGCATCCACCTGCTGGAACCGGTGTCCTACCAGGAGTTGGTCTACCTGCTGCGGCACTGCACGCTCGTCCTGACCGATTCGGGCGGCATCCAGGAGGAGGCCCCGTCNCTGGGTAAGCCGGTCCTGGTGATGCGCCGCGAAACCGAACGCCCAGAGGGCATCGCCGCGGGTACGGCGCGCCTGGTCGGCACCGACAGCGAAACCATTGTGCGCGAAGCCGAGCGCCTGCTACACGATCCGCAGGCTTACCAGGCGATGGCCCAGGCCGTGNNGCCCTACGGCGACGGTCAGGCCGCGGCGCATCGTGCGGGCCGTCTGGCAGCGTTACGGGAATGGCCTGCCGGAGGAGGTTGCCGCAGCATGACCGGTGATCCACAGCCGCTGCCGACCACGCCCCTGGCGCCCCGCCGTCCGTGTACGACGCCGTCAAACGGCTCATGGACCTGGCGCTCAGCCTGGCGGCGCTGATCGTCCTGGCGCCCGTGTGGTTGGCGATTGCACTCGCCATCAAACTGACCTCACCGGGGCCTGTCTTCTACCGCTGGCAGGTCGTGGGTGANGGGGGCCGGCCGTTCACCGGTTACAAATTCCGCACGATGGTCGTCAATGCCGATGCCCTCAAGGCGCAGTTGCTGGCGGCCAACGAGATGTCGGGCGGTTTTCAAGATCAAGCGGGACCGCGCATCACGTCGGTAGGCCGTTTCCTGCGCAAATTCAGCCTGGACGAGCTGCCGCAACTGTGGAGTGTGCTGCGCGGCGACATGAGCCTGGTCGGCCCCCGCCCACCGCTGCGTAGCGAATACGTCCAGTTCGAGCCGTGGCAGCGGGCCAAACTGAGCGTCAAGCCGGGCATCACCTGCCTGTGGCAGATCAGCGGGCGCAACCGTGTGAGTAATTTCGACGATTGGGTGCGCCTGGACCTGGCCTATATCGAGCGCCGCTCCCTGGCGTTCGACTTGTGGATTCTGCTGCGCACCGTGCCAGCCGTCCTGCTCAGCCGCGGCGCCTATTGAACAGAGACGGCCCCACAATATGCCAACTGCCGACGAATGTGTTAAAATGATGCCGACGTTCATGGACGGGAGAGAACGCACTCTCTCGTTCTTTTTGCTTGTGACGACATGAATCCCAGCGGATCACGCGCTGACAACGTGCTGACACCCGGCGCCCGGGAGCGGTTGCATTACGAAGCGGTGTACGACCAGGCCGCCGCGCCCGGCCCACCCGTCGTTGGCGGTTGGAGCCAGCGCGAGCTGTGCGCGTTCGACCTGTTGGGCATTACGTCGGGTATGCGCATTCTGGAGCTGGGTTGCGGCGCCGGCCAGCATGCTGTAGCATTGGCCCAGCGCGGCGGCGAGGTGGTGGCCATCGACGTGGCGCTGAACGGCCTGCGACGGGCACGTGCCCTGGCCGAAACGGCCCACGAGGCGGGGCGTGTCTGGCCGGCCGCGATGGATGGGCACGCCCTGGGCTGTGCGACGGCCAGCGTTGACCGGGTCTTTGGCGCCCAGGTGCTGCACCACGTCGACTGTGCGGTGGTGGGCAGTGAAGTCGGCCGGATTCTGAAGGCGGGTGGCCGCGCCGTCTTCATCGAAAACAGCGACCGCAACCCGCTGCTCATGTGGGCACGGCGTCATCTGATCGGGCGGCTGGGCGTGCAACGTTACGGCTCCGATGACGAAGCGCCGTTGGGCGACGCCGAGATCGAGGCCTTCTGTCGGGCGTCGGGCATGACGGTGCACGTGCACATGCCGCAGCTCTGCCTGACGGTGCTGCTGGCGCGGCACTGGCTGCGCCAGGCGTGGGCGATGCGGTTCTTTCTGTTCGTCGACCGGGTGCTGGAGCGGTTGGCGCCGCCGCTGCGTCGGTGGAGCTTCCTGCAGGTTCTGGAGTTCAAAAACGGGGTGGGGTAGTCGTAGAATCATGAAAGTACTGGTAACAGGNGGAGCAGGTTTCATCGGCTCACACACCGTGGACCGTCTGCTGGCCGGAGGACACACGGTGCGTATTTTGGACAGTCTGGCGCCGCCCGTGCATATCGATCAGCAGGTTCCGGAGTATGTACCAGCCGCCGCCGANGCGATCATCGGCGACGTGCGTAACCGTACGACCCTGGAACAGGCGCTGCACGGCGTGGATGCGGTGGTTCATCTGGCCGCCTACCAGGACTACCTCCCCGACTTCGCCAGGTTCTTCCACGTCAATACGGTGGGCACCGCCCTGCTGTANCGGCTCATCGTCGAAAAGCACCTGCCGATCCAGAAAGTCGTCGTGGCCTCGTCGCAGGCAGTCTACGGTGAAGGCAAATACACCTGCTCGACGCACGGCGTGCAATACCCCGGCCCGCGGTCTGAAGTACAGCTACGCGCCGGCCAGTGGGACCCGGTGTGCCCGGTGTGCGACAGCCGGTTGACCGTGGCCCACACCGACGAAGCGGTCGTCAACCCGCACAACCAGTACGCTATGTCGAAATATACCCAGGAGATGATCGCCCTGAACCTGGGACGTCGCTACCAGATCCCCTCGGTGGCCCTGCGNTTTTCGATTACGCAGGGGCCGCGCCAGTCCTACCGCAACGCCTACTCCGGCATTCTACGCATCTTCACCATGGCGCTCCTGCATCACGACCGGCCCGTGGCCTACGAAGATGGGCAACAACTGCGGGACTACGTCTACGTCGGCGACGTTGCCCGGGCCATCGACCTGGTACTGCATGATGCGCGNGCCGACTACCGGGCCTTCAACGTCGGCGGGGCGGCAGCGGTCAGCGTGCTGGAGTACGCGGCCCAGGTGGCACAGGCCACCGGTTCAACGCTGGCGCCCATTGTACCCGGCGAGTACCGCTTTGGTGACACCCGACACATCATCTCGGAGATCAGTCAGCTGNNCGCCCTCGGTTGGAAGCCGGAGGTGCCCTTGCCAGAAATCATCGCTCAGTATGTAAGTTGGGCCAGGCANCAGCCTTCATTTGCCAATTATTACGCAGAAGCTATGCGTGTCATGAAACGTCTGGGTACGGTGCGATCAATTACGTGATTACGACAGCCAAGCGGCAGGATTCGCGCTCGACCATACTCGCCCAACCCGACGACCTGTCTGGGCAGCGTACGCAGCAGCGATGCTGTTGTGCAGCCGGCGCCGGCTCGACCCAGCCGAGGCCGCGCGCCCACGGGCTTATCGAGAGCGGTATCGCGTGGAACCAACTGTGGGACCAGGCGTGGCACAACGGCCTGGCCCCCTGGTCTTTCATAACCTGCGCACACTCGACGTCGGCGGGCGTACCGTCGGCGGTGTGGCGCCAGTTCGAGGAAGACTACTACAACACCCTGAGCAGCAACGTGCTGTTGGAAACCGAGATGGTGCGCGTGACGGACCGGTTGGCCGCTGCCGGCATCGATCGACTCCTGCTCAAGGGTGCGGTGTTGGGCGAGCTGCTCTACCCCGACCCGGCGCTGCGTCCATCGTCGGACATCGATGTCATGGTGCGTCATGAACAACTCACCCAGGCTCAGGCCATCCTGCATGAGCCGGGTACACGATCCAACCGGGCCGGCGGCTCGATTTTCAATTGACGCGCAGCTACGATATCCCCTTCGTGCGCGCCGCAGCCGACGGTCAACCGGTGCTGCTGGAACTGCACTGGCACCTGGCGGAACCGGGGCTGTTCGATCTTGACGCCGCTACGCTGTGGGCGTGCCCGGCAGATGGAGGTCCACCACCACCCGCTGCCCACGCTGTCGCTGGAGGACCTGCTGCTGCACCTGACCATTCACATCCGCAAGCACCGCTTCGTGGGCTTGCGCTGGCTGGTGGACGTCAGCGAACTGCTGCGGGGTTATGGAGAGGCGTTGGATTGGGACTACCTGGCGCGTACTGCACGGCGCGCCGGTGCGGGAACCCTGTTTTATGTCACGCTGCACCTCAGCCAGGAGCGATGGGGCCCGGTACCGGTACCGGTGATGCAGAGCCTGCAGCCAGGGCACGTGCGACGTTGGCTGCTGCGCCCTTCATGGATGCCCAGGTGCCGATGCGGGCCGTACGCGAGGGCAGCGCCGAGTGGAGCTGGCTCGGCTTGGGCCAGGTCCTCATGTTGGGCAACATTCGGTCGATCGGCCTGGACCTGGGCCGGCGTTTCGCACCCCCACAACTCTCTCCCCGAACAGGCATCGTCGGCTGGTTGGCTGGCCGATTTGCGGTTCCATGGGCAGCGGTTGGTAACCATCGCCCTGCGTGTGGTACGCATGGCCTGGCGTCGCATCACAACCGGCACCAACCGCCTGCCGTGAACTCTACGCGTGGCCACCGGCCACGGCGACCATACGAGACAGAACCGTATGCTCATTGCACGTGCTCCAGTTCGTATCAGTCTGGCCGGTGGGGGCACTGACCTTCCAGCCTATTACCTGCGTTACGGTGGCGCCGTCATCAACACCACCATCAACCGCTATTTTTACGTGATCCTGAACGTCAATGACGATGACTCCTTGCAGATCACATCGTCGGACTACCAGACATTCTACCGGCACGAACCTGATCAGGAGTTACTGAGCGAAGGAACCCTCTCGCTGCCGCGTGCAATTTTACATCACTACGGCGTGCACAGCGGCCTGTCGATGTTCCTGGCCTCAGAGATNCCCCCTGGCACCGGGCTGGAACCGTCCAGCGCCGTTGCCGTAGCCCTGGTCAAGGCCGTCAGCACGGCCTGTGGCTGGACCCTGAGCCGGGCCGAAGTGGCGGCCGAGGCCTGTTTCATCGAGCTGGAAAAACTCGGCATGCCGATCGGCAAACAGGACCAGTACGCGTCGGCCTTTGGAAACCANACCTGTTCAGAATTCAGCCGCGGTGGTGTGACCGTCGAGCCACTCTCACTTGCGACCGAAACCTGGCAGGCGTTACAGCGTAACTTACTGCTGTTTTTTACGGGGAGTGCCCGCCACTCCACCGAGATTCTGAGCAAACAGAGCCGCGCCAGTGCCCAGGAAGACCCGCACGTCCTGGCCGCACTGCACAACGTTCACGCTATGGCGGCCCAGGTCAAAGCCTGTCTGGTCAGGGGCGACCTGGATGGGTTCGGCGACCTCCTGCACCACAACTGGCAGGAGAANAAACGTTTTGCCCCCGGCATCTCCAATGCCCACATCGACGAGNNTTACCACATCGCCTGCCAGCTGGGTGCATTGGGTGGTAAAATTACNGGGGCCGGCGGCGGCGGTTTCCTCATGCTCTATTGCCACGAACAGTACCAGGATCGTGTGACCAGTGCGCTGAGCCAGCTGGGCTTGCAGCGGATGGATTTTCGTTTCGACCAAACGGGCGCACAGGTGCTGATGAACAGCGGTCTGCGTCTGAACTCGCTGGCATCCCAACTGGGGCACCGCCGGCTGCATCACCGGGGTAGGTTGCGTGTCGCGCCGAGAACAGGTATTCCTCATCCTCACGCTGCTGGTGCTCGATGCCATCGTGCTGGCCGCGGCCTTTTTGTCGGCGTTTTACGTGCGTATGGAAAGCGGTTGGCTGCCGCCGCGCCGTTCAGCNCCGGTCGAAGAATATATGCATACCAGCCTGACCGTCATCCCATTCTGGCTGGTGATCTTTGGCTTGAACCGCCTCTACGACGTACGGCTGCTGCGCGAGGGCATTCGCATCTACTACCACGTGGCCGCCGGCTGCACCTACGGTTTGCTGGCCCTGGTGTTGGCGTTCGTGGCGACCAGTCAGGGCAGCCCGGCGCCAGCACGGGGTTGGCTGGTGCTGGCCTGGTTGTTTACGATCCTGTACGTCGGGTTGGTCCGCTTCAGCGTACGCCGCTTTTTGGTGGTTGTGCGGGGGCGGGGGCGGTTTGTGACACGTGTGATCATCGTCGGGGCCAACGCCCACGGTCAGGCCCTGGCCAACCAGTTTCGCACAACACCCGGCGCCAGTGTCGACGTCGTCGGTTTTGTGGACGATTTTTGCCCCTGGGCGCGGGTGGGCGACCTGCGGGTGCTGGGGGCGCCCACGGCCCTCCACGAACTGGCGCGGCGTTACGACGTCAAAGAGGTGATCCTCGTCTCTACCGCGGTGGCCTGGGAGACGTTCCAGAACCTGATGCAGCAGTCGACGGCGCCCAACGGCTACGAGATTCTGCTCTCGCCCGGCTATTACGAAATCTTGACCACTGGCGTCCAGGTGAGTTACCGCGACTTCGTGCCCCTGCTGCACATCAACAAGATGCGCATCACCGGCGCCGATGCCCTGCTCAAAGCGCTCCTCGACTACAGCCTGGGGGCGATCGCGGCCATTGTTCTGGCGCCCATCGTGGCCGTACTGGCATTTTTGGTGCGCCTCAACTCATCCGGCCCCATTCTGGACCGTTACCTGGTGTGGGGCGTACGCGGCGGCTCGTTCTACACCTATAAATTCCATACCTATCTGGGCCGCCACCAGCCGCCCGCCGCCGACTTGAGTGCGGAAGACCGCCGCCTCGCGGCCCTGCGGCATCCGCTCAGTCGCTGGATGCTGCGGCTGGGGCTTGACAAGTTGCCGCAACTGATTAACATATTCAACGGTAACATGAGCCTGGTCGGCCCACGCACGATCTCACGCAGCCAGGACATCCTGATCGAGCCGGCCCTGGCCAACCTGCTCACGGTCAAACCGGGTATCACCGGGCCTTGGGCGGTCGGTGGCCAGCGCACGTTCGACGAAGAGATGCGCCTGACCACGTATTACATCCGCAACTGGACGATCTGGATGGACATCCAGATCCTGCAGGTGGTGCGCATTCTGCGCGGTGGCGCGCCAAGGCCCAGCTGCCGTTTTTCGAGGAAGACCCAGCCCTGTGACGGGGTTGGCACCTTTGCCGCTTCCGGGTACCCTTCACCACAGCACGCCGCGTACACCGTAAAAACGGCACCGCACGAGGAGAAAACGATGAGTATGACCACCGCGCACACCTATGCCGCGTTATCTGCACGGGGTGCACAACCTGATTGCCACCCTGGACCATGCAGCCATCCCCCAGGTCGCCGAGCTGCATACGGCGCGCCAGCACGGGCGCCACGTCTTCGTTTGTGGTAATGGCGGCAGTGCGGCCACGGCTTCGCATTTCGTCAACGACTTGAACAAAGGGGCCAACGTCAGCGGCCAACGCCGCTTTCGAGCCATCGGCCTGGTGGACAACACAGCCCTGCTGATGGCCTGGAGCAACGATCGCGCCTACGAACACGCGCTGTCCGAGCGNCTCCTGAACTTCGTCGAACCGGGCGATGTGCTGATCGCCATCAGCGGCAGTGGCAACTCGCCCAACGTCCTGCACGCCGTACAGACCGCCCACCAGCACGGCGCGGTCACCGTGGGCCTGACCGGGTTCGACGGGGGTCAACTGCGCGGCCTGGTCGATATCAGCCTGCACGTCGACAGCCGCACGATGGAGCAGGTGGAAGATGCCCACATGATCCTGTGCCACACCCTGACCGCGACCCTGCGCCAGCTCATGGCCGACCAGGCNCGCAGCCCAGGGTAGCCATAACGGCACCGAGAGCGCGACCGCACCTGTGTACTACATCCTGGAACCCACGACCGACATCGAGGTTCGTGCGTGAGTCAGCGCAGTGCGCGCCGCCCGGCCATTTTCCTCGACCGTGACGGTGTCATCAACGAGAACCGCGCCGACTATGTCAAGTCATGGGAGGAATTGCGCCTGCTGCCCGGCGTGTTGGATGCCCTGCGCACCCTGGCGGCCACGCCATACGCGGTGGTCGTTGTCTCCAATCAGGCTGCGGTCAACCGGGGCCTGATGAGTCGCCACACCCTGGAAGAGATGCATTGCCGTCTGCACACGCTGGTCGCCGCGGCCGGCGGTCAGCTGGATGCCATCTACTACTGCCCCCACCGCCCCGATGAGCGNTGCAGTTGTCGCAAACCGCAGCCCGGTATGCTGCTGCAAGCGGCCGCCCACCTCGACCTCGACCTCGAGCAGTCGTACCTGGTGGGTGATGCCATCACCGACCTCGAAGCCGCGGTGGCCGTGGGCGTACAGCCGGTTCTGGTGCTGACCGGCCGCGGGGCCGAGCACGCCATGCTGCTCGACCAACAGAGCCACGTGATCTGCCCGGTGGTCGACGACCTGGGCGCCGCGGTCGCCTGGATTACCGAGCGCATGCAGTCCAACCGGCGGCCGGCAGCATGAAGGCGGGCGTAAGCCCGCCTTCTCGTTTACCGACTGGCGCACATGCCGCCCAGAGGCGGTGTCAGTGCGGCCAATCCTCTGGGTTGCGCTGTGATCAGCCGATCAATGCCGCTGTCGGAACGCCTTCAGGCCCGGATAGACGGCCGACGAGGNCTCCTCTTCGATGCGCAGCAGCTGATTGTACTTCGCCACCCGGTCGGAACGGGTGGGCGCGCCGGTTTTGATCTGCCCCATGTTGAGGCCCACCGCCAGGTCGGCAATGGTTGTGTCTTCGGTCTCGCCCGAGCGGTGCGAGGCGACGGCCGTCCAGCCGGCGCGCACGCTCATTTCGACCGCGGCGATTGCCTCGCTCAGTGAACCAATCTGGTTGACCTTACACAGCAGCGAGTTACAGGCCTTCTCGTCGATGGCCCGTGCGATGCGCTGCACGTTGGTCTNCAGCAGGTCGTCGCCCACCAGCTGTACCCGATCGCCCACCGGGACATNCAGCAGTTTCCAGCCGTCCCAGTCGTCTTCAGCACAGCCATCTTCCAGGGAAATGATCGGGTACTTGTTCACCCAGTTCACGAAGAACTCGACCATCTCTTCGCTGCTCAGCTGGCGACCCTCTTTGGGCAGGTCGTACACCTTACGTTCGGCGTCGTACAGTTCGCTGATTGCCGGGTCAAGCGCAATCCAGATATCCTCACCGGGACGGTAGCCGGCCTTCTCGATGGCCTGCAGGATCACCTCGATCGCTTCAGCGTTGGNGCTCAGGGAAGNGGCAAAACCGCCCTCATCGCCGACATTCGTGCTGAACCCCTTGTCGTGCAGCACTTNTTTGAGCGCGTGATAGGTCTCCGCGCCCCAGCGCAGCGCCTCCCGGAAGGTCGGCGCGCCAACCGGCATGATCATGAATTCCTGCAAATCGGTCGAATCGACGGCATGTTTGCCGCCATTGAGGATGTTCATCATCGGTACGGGCAGAGTACGGGCGCTGACTCCGCCCAGGTAGCGGTACAGTGGCAGCCCGGAAGCTGCCGCCGCGGCCTTGGCGACCGCCAGCGACACACCCAGAATCGCATTGGCGCCCAGGTTACTCTTGGTCGGCGTGCCATCGAGATCGACGGATACTGNGTCGATCCCTTCCTGATCCAGGGCATCCCAGCCCAGCAGCTGCTCGGCCACGATGTTGTTGACGTTTTCGACCGCCTTGAGAACGCCTTTGCCCGCGTAACGTTGTTTGTCACCGTCACGCAACTCCAGCGCTTCGTGGGCGCCGGTGGAGGCGCCCGAGGGCACAGCCGCCCGCCCCACGAAACCGTCGGACACAATCACTTCGACTTCCACCGTCGGGTTGCNCCGCGAGTCCAGAATTTCGCGGGCAACGATATCTTCAATCAGCGTCATATGGTTATCGACTCCCTTTTTTGCGTACATCGATCGTCTGGTAGTCTGTCGCAGAGAGCTTGTCCGCGTGACTGCAACCACAATATGCTGTACCACGATCACTACCGGCTACTACATGTCGTGCCGCACCTACTTGCAAGGCGATCTCTCCGACAAACTGCTGGTCAGGTTGCCCTGGCCCTGCGGTCATCCAGGTACAGGTCTGGCGAACACAATCAAATCATACCCCAACCCGGTCAAACTGGCAATCCCTGGGCAGCCCTGATGACTTCTCAACCGCGGCCGGCCGTCCCGCACCGCCGGCCTACCGTTGTGCCACCAGGCGCCAGGCGCGTGTGTCTTGCCCGCCCAGCCGGTATTTGTACGCCTCATTGCCCTGCAAAAGTCGAAAATCGGGGTCCCGCCGAATGGCCTCCTGCACACAGTAGGCGAGCAGCACGATACCGGTGCTCAGCTCGAAAATTGACCGNNGGTCATAGCCGGAGTTGTACAGCAGCCAGCGCCCCTGCCACACCATGCTGAACAGGGCCGATGCCGGCTCACCATTCACTGCCAGCGTAGCCAGGACCAACCAGCCGTTGGCGTGCAGCATCGTCGCCAGGTCGCGGAAATAGGCCTTCATCGGCTCGGTCATGAAGTCGTCCTTGTCGACGCTGCTGAGCTGGTGCAGGTCGATGAACGACTCGATGTCACGCGCGACCTCGTTGTCCGACGTGCTGATCCACCAGCGCACCCCGGTTCCTGNCTCGATCTTGCGCAGCTTACGCCGCACTTCGTGGCGCTGGTGTTTATCCAGCCGGGCCAGGTACGCCTCCCAATCCCNCGGCAGGGCGACCACGGGGCAGACGTCTTCGACCGTAACCGTCGTCCGCCCTTGACCCAACAGTTCTGGCAGGCGAGTCAGGGTGGGTGAACCCTCCGGCACGTTGACCAGTTCCAGGCGATCCCACGCCGGCGCGAGTGGGCTGGCCAGCCAGGCTGTCAGCGCCTGAAAGACCTGATCCGCGTAACCTGGCGCCCACAGGAGGTCGAGGTAATCGCTCACTTCGGTACCGCCCACCAGCAACAAACGGCGTGTGCCGTCCACAGCCGTATCCACATACAGCGGCGCCAGGCCTACCAGGCGCCCNNAGTCGTCTCCGCGCCAGGCCAGGAGGTAAAGTTCATCCGTGCCCCAGTGCCGCCACCAGGTCGTCTGCCATTCCCAGGTCATGAAGAGGGTGTTGGTCTGGCTTTGTCCGGCCAGGTCGTTCCATTCGGCGCGCAGCTGGTCGAAATCGCTGGCCGTGCGCAGCATCTGCAATTTCAAGACTTCGTCCCCCTTGGGTTCCAGTTGCCAAACCTGAACGGCCCCACGTTGTGGTCTCGTAAACACTGCGCCGCTGGCGCGTACACGGGCGCTGCCGGCCCTGCCCGGCGTCGCCCGTGTGATGTAGGGTGGCCTGCCCGCGACCCGCGTGGCCCATCGCTGCCGGCGCCCGCCCTGGTCTTATGGCCGGCCGCTCGATTCTCGAGGGCGGCCATGTGGGCTACGTTTTCGGTTTGTTTTTCCTTAGACCCCGAATCGCCAGGAAGGTCACAACACCAACCCCACCGAGCATGAGCAACAAGAACCAGGGATTGGAGATCAGGTTCCATATCCGGTCGAAGAATGTTGGCTCCGATGGTGTCGCGTCCTGGGTCGTTGGCGCAGGCTCGGGCGCCATCTCGGCCACGTCAGAGGCCGGCGTTGCGTTGGCGTCAGGCGCCGATGACGCTGGGCCAGGTACCGGGGTGTCGGTCGGCGGTACAGGTGTCGCGGTAGGTTCGGGAACGCAGCCCTGGATCGTCACATCATCGACGAACATGACGCGCCGTTGACCGTCGCCATTGTTGAACACGTTGAAATAGAGCACGATGTTGAAGCCGCGGAAGGGCATCAAATCGAACGTCCCCTGCCGCCAGCCATCGCTGACCTCCTGATTGCGCGGCCAGGGCCGGGCAATGACCTGGTGCCCGTGCGGGTCCCAGGAGGGGTCATCAGCAGCATCTCCTGGTAGTCGTTCCGATCTCCCGGATCACCCGCGCCCACCACCACCAGCTCCAGTTGGGCTGATGTGGCATTGATGGGGATCAACAGCTCCTGGCGTACCGATGAGAACGACCGGGCGTCGGCGCTGTCGGTGCCCAGGCGTACCGACCACGTACCGGTGCGTTTCGGATCTGTGACACGCCGGCATGAGCGGCTGGCGGAAGATCACCCAGCCTGGATCGATCAGCATCAACGGCTCCTCGAAGCTGGAGTTTTGCACCCACTGATTACAGCCGGGCGGCACCGGCGTCCCCGTAGGGGTAGGCGGCAGCGGTGTGTTGGTGGGCGTGTTCGTGACGACCTGGACGATGGAGGTGGGCGTCGGGGTGTTCGTGACCACAACCGCAGTGGGCGTGGCCGTCACGACGATGATACCTGGCGTCGGCGTGGGTGTCGCCGTTACGATGATAATGCCCGGTGTCGGGGTCGGGGTAGCCGTCCAGATGATGATGTTGGGCGTGGGCGTGGGTGTCGCCGTCACCACCACCGGCGTGGGTGTCGGTGTCGCGACCACGATGATCGACGTCGGTGTGGGCGTTGCCGTGACCACCACCGGGGTACTCGTGCTGGCCGGCTGGATGCCGAAGTTGACGATGACCGGCCCACCGGCCACGGTAATACCCACGCTGGTCGCCGTCGTTGCCACGTAGCCGGGCGGCGGTGTAATACTTACCGAGTAATTTCCACCCGCAACGGGGCCAAAATCGAAGGCGCCGGCGCCGTCGGTCACGCGTGGTGCCCGGCGTCAGTGTTACCGGCAGGCCCGGGAAGCCAAACTCAGAACGATCCGGGAAACCGTTGCCGTTGCTGTCGACGAAGACCTGCCCCGAAACCTGGCCGCCCGACCCAGGGGTCGGGGTATCTGACACGCAAACGACCAACGACACGTCATCCACGTACATGCCGGCCGTACCGCCAACCCCGTCGTTGCGCACGTTGAAGAAGAGCCGCAGATTGCGCCCGCGATAGCTCGAGAGGTCGCGTCTGTTGATTCCAGGACTGGCTGTTTTCCTGTACGCGCCACAGGGGTGAGAGGGTGCTTCCCGTGTTGGAGTCCTGCAGGAGCGGCTCCTGGGCGTCGTTATCGCCGCTTGCCGTGAGCCAGTCCAGGTCCACCAGCCAGGGTGGCGCTCACCGTACTGGGCGGCAGGACGAAGTCTTGGGTCACGGAAGAAGCTGAACTGGTTGGCGCCACTCAGGATGCCCAGCTGCATACTGCGTGGGGCTGTGGGCCTGGGCGGTGGAATAGGCGGGTGTCGGCGGGCCGGGGTTGATCTGCCAGCCACCGCTGCCCTCCATATTGCCATTGATGATGACTTCGCTGCACACGGCGGCCTGCACCGGTGGTGATGGCGCGGCAATGACCACGGCCAGCATAGCTACCAGGCTGACCGCGATCATGACGCGCAGCCAACTGCCGGTGCGTCGCGGCCGGCGAGAACGTTCGGTGTGAACACAGCATCGAGTGGTTCCTTACCCTGGCTGGCGGCGTCGAATCAAGACCGGTTGTGGCTCCTGTGCGCATCCTTCACTCCTGGAAGCTGGCCCGAGCACCAGGACTCACGGTGTCTTCCTAACATAGGTGATTATACCACAATTCGCCATATGCACAATCGGCGGCCGGCAATTCCGAATCTGGCGCAGCCTCGACCACACAGAGCGCCTGGCAGTTCGTCTTCACCTTTTGGGCTTTTTGTGGCATAATAGACCATGGTAGCGATACCGCCATCAGCCGGTCGTGGCTGACGGATTCAACCTGTATCTACTGAACAAGGAACCCTGTGCTCATGGCCCAGCCGTTGCGTGCCAGTGCGGAAGCGATCGTCATCTTCGATTTTGGCTCGCAGTACAGCCAACTGATTGCGCGTCGTGTGCGTGAAGCGCACGTCTACTGNCGGCTGCTGCCCTGGGACGCACCCGCGGCACAGGTGGCCAGACTCAAGCCACGCGGGTTCATTCTCTCCGGTGGGCCGGCCAGCGTGTATGACCCTGACGCCCCCACCCTGCCCGACAGTGTCCTCACCAGCGGAGTACCGGTCCTGGGGATTTGTTACGGTATGCAGCTCCTGGCCCAGCGTCTGGGGGCGTGGCCCCACGCGACCCGTGAGTACGGGCCGGCTGAAATCGAACCCACGGCGGTCGACTCACCGCTGATGCAAAACCTGCCTGGCCGGCACACCGTCTGGATGTCGCACGGCGACCGGATCGAAGAACTGCCGCCGGGATTCGAGGCCATCGCTACCTCCGACAACTCGCCCATCGCGGCCATTGGCGACCGACAGCGTCACCTCTACGGCTTGCAGTTCCACCCCGAGGTCTCACACACCCGCCAGCTCCGCNNCATCCTGCGCAACTTCCTGATCGAGGTGTGCGGTTGCCACGGCGCCTGGACACCGCTCAATTTCATCGAGGAGAGCCTTGGTCAACTGCGCGCCCAGGTTGCAGACGGGCACGTCATCTGCGGCTTGAGCGGCGGCGTCGATTCGGCGGTGGCGGCTTCCCTTTTGCATCGCGCCGTGGGCGACCGGCTCACCTGCATCTTCGTCGACCACGGCCTGCTGCGCCAGGGTGAGGCCACCCAGGTGGTCGAAACGTTCCACCACGAGCTGGGTGTGCACCTGGTGGCAGTCAACGCCAGCGAAGAGTTTCTGGCCGACCTGGCCGGCGTCACCGACCCGGAGACCAAACGCAAACGTATCGGCAACCGTTTCGTGCGCATCTTCGAACGNGAGGCCGCGCGCCTGGCCGCCGAATGGGGCACCGACCAGGCCCGCTTCCTGGCCCAGGGCACCCTCTACCCCGACCGGATCGAGAGCGCCGGCGCTGGCCGCAGCGCGGCCACGATCAAAACCCACCACAACGTCGGTGGCCTGCCGGCCGACATGCAGTTCGAACTGGTCGAGCCGCTGCAGTGGCTGTTCAAGGATGAGGTGCGTGCCGTGGGTACGGCGCTCGGCCTGCCCGATGAGATTGTGTGGCGGCACCCGTTNCCCGGACCGGGTCTGGCCATTCGGGTGCTCGGTGAGGTGACCTGGGAGCGCCTGGAGACGCTGCGCCGCGCCGATGCGATCTTCATCGAAGAGCTGCGCCGGGCTGGCCTTTACCGGGCCACTGCGCAGGCGTTTGCCGTGCTGCTGCCCGTGCGCACCGTGGGCGTCATGGGCGATGGGCGCACGTACGAAAACGTCGTGGCCCTGCGCGCAGTCACCAGCGAAGATTATATGACCGCCGATTGGTCACGCCTGCCGTTCGATCTATTGGCCCAGGCCAGCAGCCGGATCGTCAACGAGGTCAAAGGCGTCAATCGCATCGTGTACGATGTCACCTCGAAGCCGCCGGGGACGATCGAGTGGGAATGAAACAACAGCGCCTGGCACGCCTCAAGCGCCGGGTACGTCACATCCTGATCGCCGTACTGATCCTCCTGACCCTCGCCTTGATCGTGCCACAGGCCTACTGGTACGCCGAAGCCCAGGGCCGGTGCCACCCGGCGTCCTGCTGGGTGGCCTTGATCTGGGCAGCAGCGATCGTGCGGCCATCGACCGCGCTGCAGTACACCTTCAGCCAGCCGGTAGCCGTCTATTTCGACCAAAAACGGCTCATTTTGCAGCCGCACGACATCGGCTTCCGGGTCAACACGGAGGCCATGCTGGCCGATGCCGCGGCGAAGGCCGAAGGGTTGGGGCGCTGGCGCGGCTTCGTCTACCAGCTGGTTGGGCGACCGGTGCCGCCGGTCACCGTGCCGCTGCAGTACGAGATCGATACCGGCGCCCTGGCAGCCTGGTTGGACACCATCGCCGCGCAGTACGACCGGCCCCCGAACCGGCCCACGCCNCTGCCGTTGGTCGAAGGACGTGTGCCAACCGACACCCTGCCCTTCGTCGAAGGGCAGCCGGGCCTGGCGCTGGCCGTACAGGAGTCGCTGCCCGCCCTGGTGACTGCCCTGACCGCACCGCATGACCGCGCCGCGCACCTCGTTCTGGTCGAAACGCCGCCCCCTGCGCCAACGATCGACGTGTTGGGTGAGCTCATCGCGNNGCGTGCCGAGTCGTGGCCCGGCATTGCGACGGTCTTCGTGCGCGACATCCAGCGTGGTGAAGAGACCAGCTTCAACGGCGACGTGGCCTTCGCTGGCATGAGCACGATGAAAATCGCGATCCTGGAAGAGGTCTACCGCAAGCTCGACCGGCCGCCCAACATCGAAGAGCGTAAGCTGCTCACCGAAACCCTGGGGCTGAGCGGCAATTTCAGCGCCAACCTGCTGCTGCGCCTGATCGGGGACGGCAGTGCGCAGCGGGGCACCGAGGTTCTCACCGCGTCGATGGCCCGCCTGGGGTTGAAAAACACCTTCATGGCCACGCCGTACGACGTCGAAGCGCAGTCGCACTTCATCAAAACGCCGGCCAATACACGCACCGACGTAACGACCAATCCCGATACGCACATGCAGACGACGGCCAAAGACATGGGCCTGGCCGAGATGATCGTGCAGTGCGCGGAAGGGGGCGGCACACTGCTGGCCGCCTACGCGCCAGACATCACGCCCGCCGAATGTCAAGAGATGATCGAGACGATGAAATTGAACCGCCTCGAAGCGCTCATTCCCGCTGGCCTGCCACCCGACACNAGAGCNACGCACAAACACGGCTACATCAACGACAGTCACGCCGACGTTGCCCTGGTCTGGNNCCCCACCGGGCCGTACGTCTTGTCGATCTACATCTACATGCCCGGGTGGGTGCAGTGGGAACTGAGCAACGGTTTCATGACCGACGTCAGCCGGATGACATGGGAGTATTTCACCTGGTTAGCACGCGAGTGAGCACGTCGCATGCGGTCCACGGATCAGGCCGCTTCAACCGGTGGTGCAGTTACCGGCGCCGGCACGGCGGCGGCCCCACGTCCGGTCAGGTCACGGTACAGCAGTGTCCAGCTGGCTGAAGTGAACACCTCCAGTACGCTGCCCACGAGGGCGCCGGCCAACAGGGCAAACAGCCCCGCCCCGCACAACAACAGCACGAGCCAGGAGCCGGAGTCGCTATTGCCGAACAGCGCGATAAACGGCACCGCAATCAATGCCATGCCAACCGCGACCACCACCACGAAGAGAATCCAAACCACCAACACTACGATGCCGACCACAATCGTCGGCCCCACGTGGGCTTTGAGAAACTCCCAGCCGCGCTTGAAGGCGTCGATCCACCCCAGGTCCTCGATGATCGCGGCCCGCTCCGCGTAGATGCGGACGAGGCGGAGAACGAGCGCGCCGATCCAGGCCACGCAGCCCAATGGTATCAGGCACAATGCCAGGCCGATCCAGAGGGCCCAACGCCGACCAGAAATCCTCGCCGCCGAGAACGGTAACCAAAACCGCGGCGATGACGATCGCGACCANNCGATCAAGGTGATAATGATGAATGGCAGCACCGCAAGCACCCCGATGCCAAAGATCGTCCAGAAGCGACGTTGGCCCACCGCCCATGCNNGTCCCAGGGTAGTACTGCCCTCCTCTTCAACCTGGTTCACGCCCGCGATCAGGCCGCCGCGGGCAATGACCGAGAGGACCCACAGGATGACCATCAGAAGCAGGCCCAAACAGGCCAGGCCCAGAATCACGGCGCCCAGCATACGCCAATCGATGCTGCCCAAGTCCGCCAGCCAGCTGGGCATCGACTCACTGCCAAACGAGTAGGTCATGTTGTTGCTGCTGGTCATGTTGCCCCGCCCCAGGCTCACCAGGAACCCCAGCACCCACAACACCTTCCAGCGCCACGTAATTGCCCAGGCCCGGCTGAAGATACGGCTGTATTCCATTCTGTCCTCCTTACACAGATATCGCTGCGGCGTGCCTTACGGTCTGCGCCAGAGTTTGGAGTTGAGGCTGTAGCCGGGTCGCGGCGCCCGTTCCACATTGGCCAACCCTGGCTGAAGCCTCGACTGCGCGTCAAATCTGGAATTGTTGAAGAACTGCCGTCACGCTGGCGCCGGTCTGGCCTAAAACGGCTCCAGGAAGCGCTGGATCTGATCGTAACGAAACACCGGCCCGTCCTGGCAGACGTACTGATCCCCACGTTGCANGCGTCCGCACTTACCCAAACCGCACTTCATTTTGGCCTCCAACGTGGTGATCACCTGTTCGGGCTGAAAACCGAGCCGCGCCAGCTCTTGCAGGACGAACTTGATCATGATGGGAGGCCCGCACGTCACGGCTACCGCCCCTTGCGGCGAAGGCGCAACGCCCGCCAGGGCCTGCGTGATCAGTCCGACGCTGCCGGTCCAGGCAGCATCGCCGCGATCCACGGTGACATGCAGCGTGGTGTCCGGCGCTTCCGCCCATTCGGCGTACTCCTCGCGAAACACCAGCAGCCCGGGGCACGCCGCGCAGAAGATCACCAGTTCGCCGTAGTCGGCGCGGTGGTCGAGCATCTCCTGGATGAGGGCGCAGCGGCGCCAGGCCAATGCCGCCCCCAGGATGATGATGCGCCGGCCCTTCAGTTCGTCCAACGGAAAACCGTTGCCCACCGNGCNCCGCACACCCACCAGGTCACCCACCTGCATTTCATGCAGCATGTTCGTGACCGTACCGATGCGCTGCACGGCAAATTCGACTTCACCCTGGCTGCGGTCCTGGCTGATGGCCAGCCCAAACGGCGCTTCGCCCATGCCAAAGGCCGACAAAAAACCGAACTGGCCCGGGTNGTAGTGGAACGAAGACCCTGCCCACTCAGGAAACGGCANGCGGAACAGCTTGATTCCCGCCGCCAGAGGCCGGACGTCGCTCAGCACCGCCAGGTGTGGTAGATAGGGATTGTTCATGACCGTACCTCCTGGGCCGGGCGCGGCTTCCAACTCCGCGACAGCCGTGATCACCTCGCGTATGTCGATGTTGACCGGGCACTGCGTCACGCAGCGTCCGCAGCCGACGCACAGCGCGGCGCCCTCACGTTCGGGATAGTACAGGAATTTGTGCATGTAGCGCTGGCGTTGACGCGCCGCCGCCGTGGGGCGCGGGTTGTGCCCGCCGGCAATCGCAAAACAGAGCGCCCCTGNGCACGAGTCCCAGCAGCGCAGCCGCTCGATAGTCCCATCGGCCGTGACGCGGTCGCGCAGGTCGAAACAGTAGCAGACCGGGCAGACGTAGGTACAAACCCGGCANNGCAGGCAGCGGGTCGCCATCTCGGTCCAGTACGGCGCATCGAACTGCGCGCCAGGCGTCGGGCGGCGGCANNGCGGCACGGCCGGCGGCTCATCCGGCGGCGCAATGGCCGCGGTCAGCGGCTGCAGGTTGGCCCCGGTCAGCAATTCGGCGCCCTTGCCGGTCACCACATCGACCGCGTACCCCCTCCACGGNNCCGTCAGCAGCACGTCGAGGTGCGACCGATCGGCCGGCCCGCCGCCGACGGTGGTGCAAAAACAGCCNNGGTCCACGGCCCTCCGCTGCACGCGGCCCACCAACGTCGTGGCCGCGCGTCGTTCGGCGTAATAAACATCGATCGGTTCGTCGAGGAAGAGCCGATCCAGCACATCGAGCGCCTGGGCATCGCACGGGCGCGCCCCGAACAGGACCTGGGGCCGTGTAAGGTGCGCCTGCTCCAGACGAATCCCGTCAGGCTGCACCCGTAGGGTCAGAATGGCCTCGCTGGCCGGCAGGAAAAACTCCTTCGCCGGGAGGTCGGTACGCCCACCCTCCCAGGCGATCTCCTCCACGGCTTGGATCGGTGCAAACACGACCTGCCCACTGTCGCGCACCGGCGCGATCACCGAGTGCGAGGCCAGCAGGCCGTGCAGCCACTGCTCCAGGTCCGGCCGGGTAATGAACTGCATGGTCATGATCGCCCCTCCTTTCCCGCGGCTGGTTTTGCGGTCAATGTCAGCGTCTCGTCCTTACGGAAGGTCGTGAACGGCAGGGGCGTGTCGGCCGCAGCGCCGGCGACGTAACCATCGAACAGCCGGGCCACCTCACGCGCCACCTTCTGATTCAGCAGGTAGAGCGGAATTCCCACGGGGCAGGCCGCGCTGCNACGCGCGCAGCCCACGCAGCGTCCCGCCAGGTGGAAGGCNNGCATGGCGTGGAAAAACGCCTTCTCCGTGGTCTCGATGGCGATACTCTGCCAGGCCGGGTCAAGCTGCTCGCTGACGCATTCGGCGCAGTAACACAGGGGGCAGGCCTGGCGACAGGCGTAACAGCGCAGGCAGCGTGTGAACTGGGCCTGCCAGAAGCTGGCCCGCTGGTCCACCGGCCAGCGCTCCATCTCGTCCAGTTGCGGGCCGGCGCCGGGTAAGGCGTTGCAGTCGGGGCGCCCAGGCGCACATCGCACGCCAGCCCTGGGCGTTCACCGGTTCGGCCATGCNNCCAGCCCGATCAGGAACAGGTCGTCACGCCGCACCTGACCCTCCGCGAGCAGCAGCGTGAGCGCACGCGCCTCTACCGGGCGCACGACGACCGCCGTGCGCCGGCCCAACTGGGTGCGCAGGTAGGTCGCGAGGTTCAGCCNCGCGGCCGGGTCGATCACCAGGTGTTGCGCCTGTTCGACCGTGCGCGCAAAAGNCGGCCGCACGCGTACACTCCCCTGCTCCCAGCCCAGCACCTGGTCGACGCGTCCCTCGGACAGGAGATCCGCCGCCAGCGCCCGCAACTGCGTGGTCAGCGCCGCCAGGTTGTCCGCCGGGGCGTCGCTGGGGCCTGTTGTGCCCCGCGATCGAACAGCGGTGTNCTGGCTCTCCCCGATCAACGTGCTGTGCAGGTCGCGGCGGCCGTGGGCGCCCACGGNGCCGAGCTGACGGACCTGTTCGGTGAATTCGCTGACCACCCGTGCGAATTTAACCCCTTCACTGGCGCTGACCCAGTCGAGCCGTACGCGTCCCCGTTCATAGCCGAGGAAAAAGAGCAGCTCCTGCATGACGGCAAAACGTCGCCGGGCGTGGTAGTTGCCGTCGCTGTAGTGGCAGTCGCCGGGGTGACAGCCCAGGACCAGCACGCCATCCGCGCCTTCTTTCAGCGCCCGCGCCACGAACAGCGGATCGACCCGCCCCGAGCAGGGCACGCGCACGACACGGATATTGGCGGGGTAGCTGAGGCGGCTGGTGCCAGCCAGGTCGGCGCCGGCGTAACTGCACCAATTGCACAAGAACCCCACGATCTGTGGTTCGAATCGTTCTGTCATGATCGCCTCCACCTACCGCACCTCGACCGGCGCCGCCTCGGGCAGCACCAGGCGCAGGGGGCGCGGAACAGGGCGTCGACTTCGGCCAGCAGCTGCTGGTCGCTGAAACCGTGCAGCATCAGGGCGTTACCGCGGCAGCCGGCCACACACAACCCGCACCCCTTGCAGACCGCCGGATTGACCTGGGCCACGCTGCGGCCATCCTTGAGCGTCACGAACGTAATGGCATTGAACGGGCACACCGCCTCACACAGGTGGCAGGCCACGCAGCGCCGGGCATCGGCCTCGGCCACGGTCGGTTCGGTCTCGATGTAGGGGCGGGCAAACAGGGACACCACCTTGGCCGCGGCTGCACTGGCCTGGGCCACCGTATCGGGGATGTCCTTGGGGCCGGCNNCGCAGCCGGCCAGGAAAATGCCGGCCGTGTTCGTCTCCACCGGCCGCAGCTTGACGTGCGCCTCGTTGATGAAGCCGTACTGGTCGTACGAAATGCCCAGGGTCTGCATGAGGTCGACCGCCCCCTGGGCCGCGGTCACGCCGGTCGCCAGTACGACCAGGTCGGCGTCGATCTCCACCGGCCGGCCGAGCAGGCTGTCGTATCCCTGCACGACGTAGTGCTCGCCGCNGCGGTAGATGCGGCTGACACGGCCGCGCAGGTAACGTGAACCGTACGCCTCCTGCGCCCGGCGCACGAACTCGTCGTAGCCGCGGCCGGCCGCACGAATATCCATGTAAANAACGTACGTTTCGACGTTGGGGTCGTGCTCTTTCAGCATGATGGCCTGTTTGGCCGTCACCATGCAGCAGATGCGTGAGCAGTAGGGCCGACCCACCTTCTCATCGCGTGAGCCGACGCAGGCGATGAAGACGACCGTCCGCGGGTGTTTGCCGTCGGACGGGCGCACCACCTCACCCCTGGTGGGNNGCGAGGCGTTCATCAGGCGCTCCAACTGCAAGGTCGAGATGACGTCGGGGTAACGGCCATAGCCGTACTCGCCGTAGAAGCGGCGCCCGGCCCAGGCCGTGCCGTCCTCGTGGCTGCCGTCCAACTGAAAGACGTCGTAGCCATTGGCCACGATGATCGCCCCAAACTGCGCGTCGACGAGTTCTTCCGCCTGGTCCCAGGTAATGGCCCCGGTGGGGCACAGCTTCTGGCAGATCTGGCACGGCGGTAGCTTTTNGCCGTCCGGGCCGACCGGCTTGATGCTGCCGGCCTGTTCGGCCGGGATCCCCTGCGCCTCGGCCTGCGCGAGCTGCGCCCGGCGGTAGGCCAGATAGCGGCAGTTTGCGGCATCGATGACCGGTTTGTTGGGGATGGCCTGCGGGAAGGGGATGTAAATGGCCGGCCGTGTGCCCANGCCCTGGTCGAACTCCGNCGGCGAGGTCCTGACCGGGCACTTGCTCCAGCAGGTGCCACAGCCGGTGCAGAGGTCGTGGTTGACGTAGCGCGCCTTCTGGCGAATGGTGACGTCGAAGTTGCCCACGAAGCCTGTGACTTTCACCACCTCGGCATAGGTACGCAGTTCGATGTTGGGGTGCTGCACGACATCGACCATCAGCGGCGTCAGGATGCACGCCGAGCAGTCGAGCGTCGGGAAGGTCTTGTCGAGCATCGCCATCTTGCCGCCGATCGTAGGTGAGCGCTCGACGAGCGTCACCTGGAACCCGGCGTTGGCCACGTCGAGCGCCGCCTGGATGCCGGCAATCCCTCCGCCGATGACCAGCAGGCGCTTCGCCAGCTCGGCGCNGGCCGGGTACAGCGCCTCGTCACGCGCGACCTTGGCGACCAACATGCTGACCACGTCGATGGCCTTGGCGGTAGCAACCGAACGATCGCTGTGCACCCAGGAAACGTGCTCGCGCAGGTTGGCCATTTCCAGGCAGTACGGGTTGACCCCGGCGGCTGCCACGGCGCGGCGGAACGTCGGTTCGTGCATACGCGGCGAACAGGAGGCCACGACAATGCGGTCGAGGTGCTGTTCGGCGATCGTCTCCTGAATCAGGCGCTGTCCCGGTTCCGAGCACATGTACTTGTAATCGGTGGCAAACACCACGCCCGGCANGTNGCGCGCCGCGTCGGCGACGGCTGCGCAGTCCACCGTGGCGGCGATATTGCTCCCGCAGTGGCAGACGAACACACCGATGCGGGCCATGGTTCACTCCTTTCCCGCTGAGCCGGCCAGCGCACGGTCGAACAGGGAGACGGCTTCGGTCAGGTGCCGCGGCACGCCCATCGCCTGTGCGCTGAAACCGAGGGCCAGGCCGATCAGTTGGGTGAAGTAATACACCGGCATACGGTGGTCGCCCCGGCCGGCGCGGCGCATCTGCCCCTGGCGGCTGTCCAGGTTGCTGTGGCACATGGGGCAGGCCGTCACAATGGCATCGGCGCCGGCCTCGGCGGCCCAAGTCAGGAGCTGGCTGCTCAAATCGAGCACCAGGTCGCTGCGGCTAATGGCCAGGCTGGCGCCGCAGCAGCTGGTTTTGCCCGGCCAGGCCACCGCTTCGGCGCCCAGCAGGCGCAGCGNCTCGTCCAGCGTCTGCGGGTCTTCCGGGTCGTCGAAGTGGGTCACGTCCGGCGGGCGGGTCAGCAAGCAGCCGTAGTACGGCGCCAACTTGGNCCCGGTCAGTGGATGGACCAGGCGCGCCTGGATGCGCTCGGGGTACGGCGGCTGGCTGAGAATACCGAGCAGGGGGTCGATCTGCAACGTCGTCGGTATGGCTGCACCGACCACGTACTCGACCTTGGCNNCGCGGTCGCGCGGTCTTGCAGGGTATGCTGCGCCTCCTTGAAGCGCGTAACAGGCGGCGCAGGGCAGCACGATGTGATCCAGCCCGGTCTGCTGCGCCAGGCGCAGGTTGCGCCCCACCAGGCCCAGGGCCAGCCAGGGGTTGATCGTATGCGCCGACGAGGCGCCGCAGCAGTTCCANNATCGGCCAGCGCGCAGTTCGATGTCCAGGGCCTGGCACACGCGCAGCGTCGACTCACCGTACTCGGCGGCCGTGCCGTGCAGCGTACACCCTGGATAGTAGGCATAGGCGGTCATACGTCACCTCCGACCTGCCCCGCGCAGGGAAACTTCCTCCGCCCGGCGCAGGGTTTCGGCGCGCTGGAAGATGCCGCGGATTTCGTCCAACGCCTGGATGCGCTGTGGGACTGCTTTCACCTTACCGCGGCGCAGCATCGGCAGCGCCAGGTCGGTGTTGCTGAACAGGCGGCGCGACAGCAGATTGTACCCGCCCATCAGGCCAATTTCGTACATGCGCCCGGTCAGTTCGATCGATTTCAGGAACAGACGGTGGAACGTCAGGATATCGGAGTGGGCGCCGGCGTGTTCGTGCGCATCGGCCCAGACACGCAGGCTGTCCACGATGCGTGGCAGATCGATCGCACAGGGGCAGCGGGTGACGCAGGTCTGGCAGCCCACGCACAGCCACAACGCATCGCTGCCCAGTGCCAGCTCCGGCTGGCCCAGCTGTAGGGCACGAATGAGCTGCGGCGGGGAGAGGTCCATCGCGGAAACGAGCGGGCAGCCCGCGGCACACTTTGCGCACTGGTAGCAGAGCCGTACGTCCTGGCCACTGGTGCGCGTGACAAAGGCAAGTACCTCAAGCCGGCGGGAGGGCGCCATCGTCGGATTTGAGGCGGAGTTTGCAGTGATTGCCATGTGGTCCTCCTTGACCGCACATTGGCGCTGCCGGTCGTGCGCGGAACGTATGCCCGATGGGGTTGGCGAACCGGTCTGCCCATCAGCGATCCGTGCGCCGACCGCACACTGACCCCAGTATAACGAGTGTCGCCCGCCTTTCCTATGACGCGTCGCATAAAATTGGAACAAAACCCTTCTTCTCACGTATAATAGGCAGGGCCGCGTGTGGGGACCATAGACGCTGCGTGCAGCCACTACGAAGGAGTCAACGAATGCCTTACACAGCCGAAATCAGCCGTACGAACCCGTCGGTGTTTCTCTTNTTGATCGATCAATCCGGCTCGATGTCAGACCCATTCGGCNNGGACCGGGGAAAGCGCAAGGCCGACGGTCTGGCTGACGTGGTCAACCGCCTCTTGCAGAACCTGGTCATCAAATGTGCCAAGTCCGAAGGGGTACGGGATTACTACTACGTCGGTGTCATTGGATACGGCGCCAAGGTCGGNCCCGCGTGGGGCGGTACGCTGGCCGGGCGCGACCTGGTGGCCATCAGCGAGATTGCCAACCTGCCGGTGCGTGTGGAAGAGCGCNNACGCAAGATGGATGACGGCGCGGGCGGCATCGTCGAGCAGAAGGTCAAGTTCCCAATCTGGATCGACCCGGTGGCGCACGGCGGCACCCCGATGGTTCAGACATTGAACGCGGCGCAGCAGATCGTGCAGGCCTGGGTGGACCAACACCCGGCGAGCTTCCCACCCATCGTGATCCACGTCACCGACGGTGAATCGACCGACGGTGACCCGGTGGCGGCAGCCGACGCGCTGAAGGGTCTGGCCACCCTGGATGGCAATGCCCTGCTGTTCAACATTCACGTCTCGTCGCAGAAGGTCACACCGTTGGAGTTCCCCTCCCTCGCGGATGACATGCCCGATGCGTACGCGCAANNGCTGTTCGAGATGTCGTCGAACCTGCCGGAGTACATGGTGGCGGTGGCCAAAGAGGAAGGGTACCAGGTTGACGATNNCAGGCGCGGCTTTGTGTTCAACGCCGATATGGTGTCGTTGATTCGCTTCCTGGATATTGGCACGCGGCCGAGCAATCTGCGCTAGGCAATGCATCTGACATTTCACCGCTTTGCGTTGCCCAAGGCTGGCAACGACGCGAACGATTACGAGGATGCGATGTTTCCGCCGCTGCATGCGCCCATGACCCGGCGCATGCGGCGGCGTAGTTTGGCGTGTGGCGATCGCGGACGGGGCCACGGAGAGTTCGTTTGCCCGCCTGTGGGCCGAACTGCTGGTAGAGGGTACGGTACCGGTCACCTCTCACCCAGCAAACTCGAGCAGGATTTGCCAGCCCTGCAAGGGGAATGGCTGCGGCAGGTGTCGGTACGGCCACTGCCCTGGTACGCCGAAGAGAAGGTGCGCGACGGTGCGTTTTCAGCCTGGTTGGGCCTGGAGGTGCGCGATTTGCCACGCGGCGCTGGCGCGCCTTTGCCGTGGGTGACAGCTGCGTGTGCCAGATGCGCGGGTACGCTGCTGGCCAGCTTCCCGATGGACAGCGCGGCTGATTTCACCAGTCGGCCATTTTTGGTGGGCAGCCAGCCCCAGCACAACGCGCGTCGCCCAGGCCCTGCGCACCGTACACGGGCAATGGGAAGATGGGGACCAGTTCGTGCTGATGACCGATGCACTCGCGGCGTGGTTTCTGGCAGCCCACGCCGCGGGCGAACAGCCGATGCAGACCCTGGAGGGTTTACGATGACGGATGGTTCGGATGGGTTTGCCGCCTGGGTCACCGAACTACGGGCGGCGCGCCAGATGCGCAACGATGACACCACCCTCGTGCGTGTGGTCGTGACGCGCGACCGGACAGCGCCGGCCGCATGATGGCTCGCGCCAGACAACATCCGGCCGCGCGCGGCAAGAGGAGCAGGCGTAACCGTGGCCGCAGCGACCCACGTGCCCTTCGCCTTCGGTTTTGCGCCGGCCCATGGTCGAGTCAAAATGACCAGTGAACTGACCGTTGCACCACAGCCAAACGAGTACGACGAAGTCATTCAGCACCCGCGTTACTGCTTTGCCGACCCGGGCGCGCGGGCGCGCCGAAACCTACGCGCCGGACGCGGTATCCCTGGCCTGCCCTGGCCGCAGCGGCGCGTTTGGTCAGGCCTACCGTATCTTCGTCAACGGCCAGCAGTGGGGTGTCAAGTGTTTCACGCGCCTGCACGCCGACCAGGAAGCACGTTACCACGCCATCTCGACCTATCTCAAAAAGACGGCGCTGCCCTACATGGTCAATTTCGACTTCCAGGCGCAGGGGATCAAGGTCAAAGGCGCCTGGTACCCCATCTTGAAGATGGAATGGATCGAGGGCGAATCGCTCAATGAATACGTCGCGCAACCTGGGCCGGCCCAATACGATTGCCCGGCTTTCCGAACGTTGGGCCGATTTGGTGCGCAACCTGCAGACCCATGGCATTGCCCACGGTGACCTGCAGCACGGCAACGTCCTGGTCGCGGCCGATGAACTGCGTTTGATCGACTACGACGGCATGTACGTACCCCCGCTGAGCGGCCGCGAGAGCCATGAAATCGGTCATCGCAATTACCAGCACCCCTGCGCAGTGAGCGTTACTTCGACCCCAGCCTGGACAACTTCTCGGCCTGGGTCATCTACCTGTCGCTGGTTGCGCTGAGTCTCGACCCAACCCTCTGGCAGCAGTTTGGCCGCGACGAAGAGGCGCTGCTGTTCCATGCCGATGACTTCAGGCCCCGGCCGTTCACGCATCCTGTATGCGCTGTCCAACGGCTACAACGTGCAGCTGCGCCCCTGGCCGGCTTCATCACCGACATCGTGCGCATGGACCCGCAGCAGATTCCACCGCTCGATCCGCAGCAGGTGGCCGAAGAGGTCGCCCTGGTGCGGCGCACGACCAAACCGGGGTGGCTGCCGGGCGATGCGGCGGTTGTGTCGGAAAGCCTCCGGCCACGCTCAGCGACGGCCACCGCCACCACGAGCGCCACCGCCGCACCTGCGTTGGCCACCACGGCTACCGTCGCACCGGCCGCGGCCGCGCCGGGCGCGACGGCGGCCCCGTCGGTACAGCGCCGGGCGCGGCCGCCAGTTGGGTCACAGCAGCCCCGCCATCCATGCCGGCCGCGGCCACGGCGCCGGCACGGCCCGCCCTGCTGACCAGCCAGTGGTTGCCCGCCCAGGTCTGGCCACAGCGCCTGGGCATCGCGGCCCAGCTGATCACCAGCGCCGCCGTCATCTACATGGCCAGTCTGAGCCTCATCATCTGGGAATGGGCCGCACTGTGGACCGCCTCGACCCTGGCGGTTGTCGCGGTATTGCTGGCCTACAACTACGTGACTCTGCCGGCTTTCCGACGACGCTCGGACCTGATCGCCGAACGGTCACGATTGGCGCGCCAGCGGCGACGGGCGGTGGGCCAGGTGCGGCGCCTGGAAAACAGCACCGCCGCGCGGTCACGAAGTACCAGGCGATCAAGCAGGATATCGATGCACAGGATGCCAAACTGGCCACCAGGTTCTCGAACGATATCATGGCGGCAACCCACGATTTCAACCGGCGCAGCCAGGAGCGGCTGGATGTGTGGCGCCGGGCGCAGATGCGTGACCTGCTGCGCCAGGTCAGCCTGCACGACAGCATCATCCCCGGCATTGGTCCCAAGCTCACCCGACGCCTGATCCGGGCCGGCATCCGCACCGCCGCTGACATCGAGCCGTCACGCCTGCAGCGCGTTCCCGGAATAGGCGCCTCACGCATCCAGGATCTGCTCAGCTGGCGCCACCGCGTCGAAGCCCAGGTGGGCGCCAGCCTGCCCAATACGCTGCCGCCCAAGGAAACGGCCGGCAGAAACAGTTCGACCGCCAACGTAACATCATCCAGGGGCGGCACAACCAACAGCAGGCACGCGTCAATGCCACGCGACAGCGTAGTGAGCGGCGCGCACGATGAACAGCAGAAGATCGAGTCACAGCCACCGCCGCCCGTGCCGCCCTGGCAAGCCAAACGACGCGCTTCGACACGGTGGGGCAGGAGCCGACGCGGTACCGCAGCGTTAGCCTGGCGACATTCCTGCGCCGGCTCTTTTTTACCGACCGGCTGGCCCGTTTTCGACCCGAGCCGCCGCTGCGGAACCCTGCACACCCATGGGCCGCGCGACCTTCCACACGCGAAGGATGCGCCTGGGGTGCAGACCCGTCGCCACCAGGCAGTCGCGTGGCAGGCATGATGATGGCTGTGGCGCCCGTTGTCGTGGCCCATATCCCCGCGAGCAATGACCGGAGGGGCATCGCATGAGTTTGTCGTCCAACAAAAATGAACGGAGTCGGTGGGGCGGCTTGCGTCGCCCACGCGGCGAAAACACNNCTCGCCGGGTGAGGCAGTCGGGCAAATCCCTGGCAATGTGCAGGAGTTCCGACGGTTGTTCGCCTTCGTCAAGCCCTACCGCTGGCGGCTCGTCGCCGCGATGGTGTTCATCGTTCTGGGCAGCATCCTCGGGCTGGCCGGGCCGTTCACTCTGCAGTTTCTGATCGACGCGGTCTTCAGTCAGAACGATCCGCAGCTGCTCAACCAGATCACGGTAATCCTGCTCGTCATCTTTGCCCTGCAGGCCGTCACCTACTTCTTCCGTGCTTACCTGCTGGCGTTCATCGGCGAGCACGTGATGGCCGATCTGCGGATCAAGCTGTTCACCCACCTGCAGACCCTGTCGCTGAGTTTCTTCAACGAGCGCCGCACCGGTGAACTGGTCAGCCGCCTGAGTAACGATGTCTCTACCGTGCGCAACGTCGTCACCACCGACATTTCGACCGCCCTCTCGCAGNNGGCCACGTTCATCGGCGCGCTGATTATCATCATCGTTACCGATTGGCGCCTGACCCTGTTCATGTTCGTTCTGATTCCGGCCGTCATTGGGTTTGCCGTGTGGTTTGGGCGGCGGCTGCGGCGGATTGCCACTTCGGTGCAGGATGAGCCGGCCGGCGCGACCACTGTGCTGGAAGAGTCGTTGACCGGCGTACGCGTGGTGCAGTCGTTCACCCGCGAGGAGTACGAGATCGGTCGTTACCGGGCGGGCATCCTGGCCACCCTGGCCCTGGCGATGAAGCGTGTCCGCCTCTCCGCCACCTTCGGGCCGGTGATTTCATTCCTCGGTTTTTCGGCCGTCGCCGCCATCTTCTGGTTCGGCGGGCACCAGGTCTTGAACGGCACGCTGACCGCCGGCCAGCTCTTCATGTTTCTCATCCTGACCTTCACGATTGCCGCCTCGTTGGGGCAGTTCAGCGGGCTGTGGGCCAGCCTGCAAGAGGCCCTNGGNGCGACCCGCCGCCTGTTCGAGCTGCTCGACACGGCGCCCGACATCACCGATGCCCCGGACGCACAGCCGCTGCCCGACGTTGTGGGGCGCATCACGCTGGACAACGTGTCGTTCGCCTATCAGGACCATCCCGAGACGGCAATCCTCGAGCAGGTCGCGCTGGACGTGCAGCCCGGTGAAGTCCTGGCCCTCGTTGGCCCCAGCGGCGCCGGCAAGACCACCCTGGTCAATCTGATCCCGCGTTTCTACGACCCGATCGCCGGCCACCTGCGGGTCGATGGCATCGATGTGCGCNNGGTGACGGTCCATAGCCTGCGCTCGCAGATCGGCATCGTGCCCCAGGAGACACTGCTCTTTGGCGGCACCGTACGCGAGAACATCCTCTACGGCCGGCTCGAAGCGAGCGCGGCGGAGGTCGTCGAGGCCGCACGTGCGGCCAATGCGCACGACTTCATCATGCAGCTGCCGCATGGCTACGATACGGTCGTCGGTGAGCGCGGCGTCAAGCTCAGCGGCGGGCAGCGCCAGCGCATCGCCATTGCGCGCCATTCTCAGGACCCGCGCATCCTGCTGCTCGACGAAGCGACGTCATCGCTCGACAGCGAAAGCGANGGGTTGGTGCAGGAAGCGCTGGACCGCCTGATGCGCAACCGTACCAGTGTGGTGATTGCCCACCGCCTCTCGACCGTGCAGCACGCCAACCGCATCGCCGTGCTCAACGAGGGCCGGCTCGTCGAGCTGGGCACGCACGATGANGCGCTGGTGCAGGATGGCCTGTACGCCCGCCTGTACCGTATGCAGTTCAAGGAACCGGCGCCGGCCGTCGTCGAAGCACCCGCCCCGAGCCGGCCCCCACGGCGCCGCCGGCGTGGTGGGTTCGGGTTTTTGCCGGAGTTGGGTTGATGGGGGTTGGGGTTGGGGGTTGGGGGTTGTCGCAGTGGTACGACAGATTGGCGCAGATGCGCGTGGTTGGCGGTTTCAGGGCTGGATTTGTACGATGCGCGGCGGGCTGGCGTAGTAGTTGCCGTCGGGGCGCACGATGACGACGCGTAGGGCGTAGATGCGCGTGGTTGGCGGTTTCAGGGCTGGATTTGTACGATGCGCGGCGGGCTGGCGTAGTAGTTGCCGTCGGGGCGCACGATGACGACGCGTAGGGCGTAGGGGCCGGNGGGTAGTGCGCCGGCGTACCAGGTTTCGAGCCAGTCGCCGTGCACCGGGCTGCGGTGCACATCGCCCAGGGTGATCCACGTGCCTGGAGCGGTCCCCTCACCAAATTCCACTTTGTAAAAATCGAACTCGGCCGGGTCGAATAGGGCGGTTCCGACGATGTCGACCGGGCCGGTGATGACCTGCCCCGATTGGGGTGACCAGATGCTGGCGCTGGCGTTCATGCCGGCGTAGGTGTCGCCCTGGGTCGGCGCAGCCAATGCCGGCCCGGCGCAGGGTGGCGGTTCGACCGGCAGACCGGCTTCGTCAGCCCAGCGCTGCGCAGCCTCAGCTTCCTGAGGATCGCTGGGCGCCCGCAAGAGCAATGTGGGTGTGCCGCCCTCGCCGGTGCAGCGCTCACCGGTGGGCAACCAACCCACCGACGCCTCGATCAGCGCCGGGTCGCGCAGCACAACCGCCGGCAGAACGATCACCCCATCCGCCAGTGCAGTTTGTGTCGACGGTGTGACCTCCACCGTGATCGGCACGGCCGGGCTGAGCGCGGCGGTCGTCACCGAGACACCGATGGTTACCGGGCGTGGGGTCGATGAACAGCCAGCACGGTCACCGGGCAGGCCGGNCCCACCGTCCAACGCGGTCAGATCGCACACCGGCGCGTCCAGCAGGCCAGGGGGCGTGAATTCGAGCGCTTCACCGGTCGGGCGTACGCTGGCGTCCAACTGGGGGTCGGCAAAGACCGCTTCCATGAAATCGTGCCAGATCGGTGCGGCGCCGGTCAGGCCCGACGAATTGCGCATCGGCGAACCGTCCGTGTTGCCGGCCCAGACGCCGGTGGCCAGGTACGGTGTGTAGCCGACGGTCCAGTTGTCGCGAAAGTCGGTCGTGGTGCCGGTTTTGGCGGCGGCCGGCCGGCTGAGTTGGAGCTGGCTGTTGGGGCCGAAGGCGGGCGTCCGGGCCGCGTTGTCGGCCAGGGTGTGCGTCACCAGGTAGGCCACGCGCGNGTCGATGGCCTGGCGTGGTGCGTCCTGCCCGCGGGNTAGAACCTGTCGCCCGGCGCTGTCGCTGATGCGTCCAACGAGGTGGGGCGGCGAATAGGCGCCGCCGCTGGCCAGCGTCGCGTAGGCCGCGGTCAATTCCAGCAGGCTGACCTCGCCGCCGCCCAGGGTCAGCGAGAGGCCGTAACGGGCGGCAGTGTCGGCGTTCCAGCGCGTGATACCCATCGCCTGCGCCGTTTCCACGAGCGCCGGCAGGCCGACCTGATCGAGCAGTTTGATCGCCGGCACATTGTAGGAATTGGCCAGGGCTGCCCGCAGACGAACCGGGCCATGGAAACGTCCGTCATAGTTGACCGGCTGGTAGGTCTGGCCATCCCCGACTGGAAACTGCGCCGGGATGTCCCACAGCAGGTGAGCGGGCGAATAACCGCGGGCAAACGCGGCCGCGTACAGCAGCGGCTTGATGGCCGAACCGGGCTGGCGCGGTTGCTTAGCAACGTTGACCTGGCCGGCGTGCGAGTCGAAGAAGTCGACGCCGCCCACAAGCGCCAGGATGTCGCCTGTACCCGGCTGCAGCGCCACCAGGGCCGCATTGTCCATGTGGTAGCGGTCGCGCGACGCGTCCACCTGCCGGCGCACGAGGTCTTCGGCCCGGGTTTGTAACCGCAGGTCGAGCGTCGTCGTGATCGTCAGCCCGGCCCGGCCAACGGCCTCTGCGCTGCCCAGGGCGGCCGCCAACTCCTGCTGTACGGCGACGAGGGCGTGCGGAGCCAGGGCTGGGATCTCCCGGCTGCGAAACTCCAACGGTTCGGCGAACGCGGCCTCGGCCGCGGCGGCGCTGATCACACCGTTGCGCGCCATGAGCGCCAGGACAACGCCCTGGTAAGTCTTGGCCGTCTCCCGGTTTTCGGCCACCAGCGGGTCGCGCAGGGCCGGCGCGGNCGGCAGCGCCGCCAACAGGGCGCTCTCGGCCAGGGTCAGGTCGGCCGCCGACTTGGCGAAATAGGTCTGTGCGGCCGCTTCGACGCCGTAGGCCAGGTGGCCGTAGTAGACCACGTTCAGGTACATCTCCAGAATTTCGTCCTTGGAGAAACAGCCCGTCAACTGCTGGGCCAGGGAGGTCTCCTCCAATTTGCGATCGAGCGAGCGTTCGATGCGGCGCTCGTAGGGCAGGGCGATGTTGCGNNCCAGCTGCTGGGTGATGGTGGAAGCGCCCGAAACGACCGCCCCCTCCGTCTGGTTCTGCGTCACCGCNNGCACAATGGCCGACCAGTCGACGCCCGGGTTGGAGTAGAACGTCTTATCTTCGGTGGCTACCGTGGCCAGGCGGACCGCTGGGGCGATCTCGGCCAGCGGCGCCCAGTAGCGACGGCCTTCGTGCCAGTATTCGCCCAGGGGTGTGCCGTTGCGGTCGACCACACGGCTGGTGAGGAAGAGTTTGGGGGCTGGCCCGGGCAGGGCGGCCATCTGCGCCTCGACCGCGCCGATCAGGTGACTGCCGACGCGTACCTGATCGCACGGGCGCGGCGGGCGCGCAGCTGGCCAGGGGCAGCAGCGCACACAGGGTAAACATCAAGAACAGCAGGCGCAGTCGTCGAGTCATCGTGTGGCACACCGGCGCTCAGGTTGGTTACGTCGTGTAAGACGCTCGATACCGTGCAGTGGTTTCCCCAACGGCGTGCGGTCAGCCTGGTCTAAGAGCCTATCCGAATAACCGTCACAGGGTAACACTGTGGCGCGTTTTCCGGGTTATTGGGATAGGCTCTAAATGTGCGCGTACTGGCACAGGTGCGGTATAATACGCCCATTCTTGCGAAGGAGGTACGTGATGCCAACTCGTTTTCCTGCCCCCATGGTCCGATGGTTTGTCGTCATTGCCATCACCGCCCTGCTGATCGCGGCTGTGCCGTGGTTGGTGNNCAGGCCGCACCGCGCCCAGGCCGGCAATCCCTGGTCCGACGTCGCCGAAAGCACCATCGACGTCGCCGGCCCACGCTGGATCGTGCCGCAGCAGTACCGCACACTGGCGCTCGACGTGCCAGCGCTGCAGGCCCTGCTGACCAGCGCACCGTTGGAGTTCACACCGGCCGGTCAGAACTCCGCTGTCATCTTGGCGCTGCCCCTGCCCGAAGGTGGTTTCGGCCGCTTCCGCATCGTTGAATCGCCCGTGATGGCGCCCGAACTGGCCGCGCAGTTCCCCGAGATCACCACCTACGCGGGACAGGGCATCGACGACCCCACCGCCACCACCCGTTTGGACTGGACGCCGCACGGCTTCCATGCCATCATCTTCGGCGTCAGCGGTACGGTCTACATCGACCCGTTCAGCCGCAACGATACGACACACTACATCAGCTATTACACGCGCGACTTCACGCCCAGTCCGAACAAGGAGTTCAGCGAAATCCTGCCCGATGCCCGGCAGACCGATGCGTTGAAAAATGAGCCGTCCGCGCTGGTGGAGGCGGGTGTCCTGGTCCCCACCGGGCCGCAGCTGCGCACCTACCGCCTGGCATTGGCCGCGACCGGTGAATACACGATCTTCCATGGCGGTACGGTGCCGCTGGCTATGGCTGCAATCGTCACCTCGGTCAACCGCGTGGATGGGGTGTACGAACGCGAAGTCGCAGTGCGTATGGTGCTCATCGCCAACAACAACCTGATCGTGTACACCAACCCGAGTACCGACCCGTACACCAATAACAATGGCAGCGTGATGCTCGGCCAAAACCAGAGCAACCTGGACGCCGTCATTGGCAGCGCCAACTACGACATTGGGCACGTCTTCAGCACCGGCGGCGGNGGTGTCGCCGGCCTGGGTGTTGTCTGCGTCACCAACCAGAAGGCGCGCGGCGTCACCGGATCATCGGCCCCAGTGGGCGACCCGTTCGACATCGACTATGTGGCGCACGAGATGGGGCACCAGTTTGCCGGCAACCACTCGTTCAACGGCAATGCCGGTTCGTGCAGCGGTGGCAACCGCAACGCCTCCACGGCCTACGAGCCGGGCAGCGGCTCGACGATCATGGCCTACGCGGGCATCTGCGGCGCGCAGGACCTGCAGCCGCACAGCGACGACTACTTCCACGGCATCAACCTGAGCGAAATCAGCGCGTTCACCACNAGCGGGCCGGGTAACACCTGTGCGGTGGTGACCAACACCGGCAACAGTGCACCCACGGTGAATGCCGGCACTGGCGGTTTCACCATTCCCGCACAGACGCCGTTCTTCCTGACCGGCTCGGCCACTGACCCGGACAACGATGCCCTGACCTACAACTGGGAGGAGTTCGACCTGGGTCCGCCGGCGCGCCCAACAATTNNCGGCGGCCCGCCCTTCTTCCGCTCCTGGCCAGCCACGGTCAGCTCCACCCGCTTCTTCCCGCGCCTGTCGAACCTGGTCAACAATACCACCGTGATCGGCGAAATCCTGNNCCCAACGCCACGCGCCATGACCTTCCGCCTGACCNNGCGTGACAACCGGATGGGCGGCGGTGGGGTCAATTCGGCCAACATCACGTTCAACGTCACCACGGCCGCCGGACCGTTCCAGGTCACCGCCCCCAACACGGCCGTTACGTGGAACGGTGCAACGCAGCAGACCGTCACCTGGAACGTGGCCAACACCACGGCGGCGCCGGTCAGTTGTGCCAACGTCAGTATCCTGCTTTCGACCGACGGCGGCCTGACCTACCCCACCACCCTGCTGGGCAGCACGCCGAACGACGGCAGCGAGAATATTACCGTGCCCAACATCAGCACGACCACCGCGCGNCGGGTGGGGTGTGCCACGAGTATTTTCTTTGATATCTCCAATGTCAACTTTACGATCACGCCGACCGCCTGTTTCTGGGCGGACATCGACTGCTCCTGCGGCGTGAGTTCGACCACGATCGACATCGGTGACATCACCGCGGTGGCGAATGCGTGGAACCTGTACCAGACGAGCAACGTGCTGACACCGGCGGCGGACGTCAATTGCCGGGCCAGCGGTGGCTGCGACGGCGTCAACGATATCTGGGATGTCGGGGCGGTAACTTCGGTCTGGGGTATGGCGTGTCCGGTAAAGTGACGAACTGAATCATCGAGCGTTACAGGGGGCACAGCGTACTCTTGAAGGAAATCAAGAGTACGGCTGTGCCCCTGCCGTGTCATCGCGGACGTACTACTTCAGGATAAGCGGCAGCCAGACATGGAACTCAGGCTGCGGTGTCGGGGTTGGCGTTGGCGTATCGGTGGGTATCGGCGTCGGCGTTGGTGTGAACGTCGGCGTTGGCGTTGGCGTGTCGGTCGGCGTTGGCGTCGGGATGTCATCCCAGAAGCGGCTCTGGTAGACGCCAGCGGGTGGGTTGTTGTACTCGATGGTGTTGGCATCGATGACGGCGCCGGGCGCCGCCGCCCATGCGCCGGTCGAAACGTAACCCGCCGGATCGACCTCGACGACGCGGTAGTAATCGAACTTGACGTCGACCAGGTAGAAGAAGCCTGAGGCATCGCTCACCGTGACCCGTTTGGGTGTCGTTGGCCACGGCTGTCCCTCGTTACGCACGTAAAGCTCGACCGTCACCCCGGCATGGGGGTGCAGGATGCGGGCAGGGGCGTGACCGTGCAGGCGCTGCTGGGGCTACCTTGCAGCGTATAGCCGTGGAAGTGCCAGACATCCGACGGTGCACCGACCATGATGGGCGCGGTGTTTCCGGTTGGATTGACCANCAAATGCACCCGCACTCGCGNCACGTTGTTGTAGTACAGGCCCGGTGTGGTCGCCACGGTTACATTGAAGTGCAGCGTGATCGAGCTGGCGTTGGGCACGGTGAATGGCCCTGTCCAGGTGAGATCCTGACCCGCGACGGTCGGATCGGCTGTCGTCACACCGGTGGTCGAGCCGGNGGTGTAGGTGAAGCCCGCCGGCAGGGTGTCGATGATCGAATCGACCACGACCGAAATCGAGTTCGTATTGTGAATGCTGATCGTGTAGCCGTTGCCTGCACCGGGCGCCGACTGGGCAGCATCGGCCGTCTTTTGGGTGGTCAGGGGCACGTAACCCAATGGCGAGAAGGTCGTGTAGTGTGACCGAGTCACTTGCCCATGCGCGGGTATGGCCAGGTTCCNAGCCAAACCGGCGCCGTTGTCAATGAGGTCATTGCAGCGGCAGGTATCGGGGAATGGCTGGTGTGAACCGATCCAGGACCAGACTTGAGAATAGGACGCCTCGTAGTAATTGGCGCCGGCCGAGATGGGCAGCCACTGTTCGATGCGGCCGGGCGGCGTGTTGTTGGGATTGGCCGCGCACATCACAGCGCCAGTGACCGGATCGACCCCACCGTAGCCATAATCAGAGCCGGCCAGATAGCAGTCGGCCGCGCGATACAGGAGTGCATTGACTGCACTGCCCGTGGTATTCGTGATCACCACGTCGGTGCGATAGGACTCCTGCCCCACGACGTAGAAGTCAGTGGCGGCCAGACGCAGCCCGGTAGTGCCCGCATCGACCACGGTAGTCACGCGGTAGGGGTCGAGCGCAGTGCCTGAACCGAGCACCGCCGACTGGCTCACCGGTGTGAAGGGGTGTAAACCCCTATGCCACCCGTAGCGGTACCACCATGGTTGGCGAAGTCAGGCGCGTAGAGCGCGCCGTTGACGACCAGGAACGTGCCCGCATCGCCGGGGATGACCGCTGGTGGATAGAATTCCAGGTCCACGTCGCCCGTGTGGGCCACCTGGGCGCTCTGTTCATCGCCCAGGTAGACGTGCGTCAGGGGGCCGGCCGATGCGATGTCGGCATACGGTGTCTGCGGGATTGAGCCGAAAGGGCGCCGCTGACTGGCAGGGCCAGAAGGAGCAGGAGCAGGGGCAGGCGACGGAGTGGTCGCCAGAACATCATCGTTCGAGATCGGGATGCGAACATGGCTTTGCTTCTCCTTTTCGTGTCGTACTTGTGTGGTGGCGCTAGCATGGAGCATGGACGAAACATGGGCGGCCATACTGCATCGGGTGTGTAGCGCCGGGCGCAATGTGTCCTTACCGCACCAGTTGGGAACGCAGCGTGTGCTCTACTGGGAGTCGATCACGGTAGCCTACATCGTTGTGAGAGCTGGCCGTGAGAAGCCCGCCGACGCGACATGAACGGGGTCTCGCGCAGGCACGCTCACTGGCGCAGGGCATCAGTCGGTGAGCTGTTGCGGGTGCACACCTATGCGGAGTATCGCACGTGAAGATTAATCTGAGATTAAAAATACACAACATTCTGTTCATCTGGTGTACCGCGGCAGCGGTCCCCATTCATCGCAGCAGCAATTCCAGACGGTAACTGCTCAGCCGGCCGGTGAACCCAGAAACCGGGTTTTCGCGAACAACCCGGTTTCTTTGAATTTCTCTGAACATCGCCGCCAGGTTCTTGACAGGCTGGCGGCCCTCTGCTAGAGTGCGTGACCTATGGTGGTTCGACGCACGGATCGTTCATTCGTCTGGGGGTGGGCACGGCGTGTGTGGTCCTGCTGCTGGCGGGGCTGCTCTACCTGGCCACCCTGGACAATGGGCTGCGCCCCGGTGAGCTGACCGGCGGTGACCTGATCACCCATCAGTACGCGCAGGCCCTGGCCCGGCCCAGCAACGCNCCGGTTACCCCGTACACCCTGGGCGGCTGGGTCTGGTTCCACACCCTGCGCACCCTTCTGCCCCAGGCCAACCCCACGGCTCTGCTCGCGAGTTATTCGACCCTGTGGGCCATGCTGGCCTTGGCGACGCTGTTTGTTCTCCTGGCGTCCATCACACGACGTAACTGGCTGCTGAGCGGCCTGATCACGCTGCTCTATGCCGTGACGTACTTCTTCTGGTACTATGCCGTCACCACCGAACAATACACCTCGGCCGTGCTGCAAACCCTGCTCTTCGTCTGGTTGGCGTGGACCTGGGACGAACGCCAGGCCGCGCCAGGCGTGACCACCGCCCATCACCGCCTGAGCGCCGATCGGCTGCTGCTCCTCATGGCCGTGCTGACCGGCATCGCCCTGGCGCACATGGTGACGGTGCTGGCCATTCTGCCNCCNCTGGCGTGGTTCGTCCTTAGTCGCCAGCCAGAGCCGCTGCGCCAGCCGCGCCGGCTACTNGACCCTGTTGGGGCCGCGGCCCTGCCCCTCCTGAGTTATCTGTTCATCTACCTGCGCGGCGCACAACACCCGGAGTGGCGTGGCGCGGGTGAATGGGCCAGCGCGTGGCAGTGGTTCTGGAGTTTTGTGAGCACGGGACAGGGCCGCAGTGAACTGACCTGGTCGCTGACGCCGCTGTGGACGGCCGAGTGGCCGGCCCTNGTGGGCACGTGGCTCGGCGCACTGGGGCTGCTGGTGGGCCTCGCGGGGTGGTGGCGCCTCGGCCGGNNCGGGGTGCTGCTGGCGGGCACGGGCCTGATCTACCTGCTGGTCAGTTTCATCGATCGGCTGGGCAACTGGTACCAGGTGGTGATGCCGGTGTACGCGCTGTTGACGCTGGGCATTGGCGCCGCGGCCGCAGGGGTGTGGCAGTGGGCGGCGGCCGGCGCAGTCCAGCTCGTGCGGCGGCTCGTCCAGGGTCTCGTTGTCGCCGCGCTGGTGGGGTCGATCGCCCTGCTCCTGATNACACAATTTCCCCTGGCCAACCAGTCGAACCGCCCGGATGATCAGGGCTTGCAGCCCGGTTGGCAGGTCCTGACCGCCGGCCCGCCGGCCGACGCGGCCATTCTGGCCACGCAACCGGAGGCCGACGCGCTACGTTACCTGGGGATCATTGGCGGGGTGCGCCGCGATATCGAACTGTTGACCACGGATCAGGCGCGCGCGCCTGGATGCCGGNNGCAGCCGGTTTACGTGACGTGGCATGCGGCGCCCCTGGTCATGCAAGAGGTGTTGGCCGCGCCCCACTGGCGGGCGGTGGCGCCGGAACTGCTTCAGGTATTGGACCAGCCGGCCGAGGCCGGCCCCAGTGGCCTGGCCCGCCCGCTGGGTGATGGCCTGGCGCTACGCGACGCCCACGCGGAGTGGACGCGTACCGACGAAGCCGTGCCCGGGCGCAGTTGGGGCGCTGTACCTCCCGCCGGTCCGGCGCTCGACGTGACGCTTACCTGGCAGGCGCTCCAGACACCGCAGCACGACTGGTCTCTCTCACTGCGGCCCACCTCGGCGGGGCAGCCGGTGCTGCACGATGGGTTGCCCCTCCGCTCNGATATGCAGCACCCGGTGTACGGGCAGTACCCGACCAGCCGCTGGTCGCCGGGCGAAGAGGTCGCCGAAGTCTACCGCCTGCCGCTGCCGGCCGGCGTGCCAGTCGACGGGCTGACCCTGGTCGTCTACCGGGTTCTGACCGATGGCTCGTTCGACAACCTGGCTGAGATCGTCATTCCGGCGCCGGCGAAACCGTAGATCGCGGTCCACGCCGCGACGGGGTTGTTTTGTCGGCAGACGCCCCCGGCGGCCGTGGAGTGAGCACCCATGCGTCAGGCATGAAAAGGCTGGCCGAACCGGTAGCGGTTCGGCCAGCCTTGTGGTGACCACACGTACACGAACGTGCGTGACGCTCAGGCTTCGCCCTCGCGCTGGATGACGACTGTCACCTGCGGCTTGATGTCACCCAGGAGTTTGACCGGCACGTGGTGCGTACCGGNCTCACGCAGCGGGTGTTCCAGGAGCACGTCGCGCTTGTCGATCGAGCGTCCCAGCGCCTGCTCGATGGCCAGGGCAATGTCGGCATTGGTGATCGACCCGTACAGGCGATCGCTCTCGCCCGCGCGGCCTTGAANGTTCAGCATCAGGCCGGACAGTTGATCGGCCAGGGCCTGGGCATGCGCCCGCTCGCGTGCCTGGCGTCGCGCCGCCGCGTCCTGCAAATCTTTCACCTGCCGGCGCACGCCGCCCGTGACAACCACCGCCAGCCCACGCGGAATGAGGTAGTTGGACGCGTACCCGCCGGCCACATGTTTGACGTCGCCGGCGTGCCCCAGGTTGGGGACATCTTTCAATAACAGCACTTCCATGTCTATTTCCTGTGCTCCTCACCAGTTTACAGCCTGTGCCACCGTCGACTCGATCGGTTGCGCAGCTCATGATCCATTTTTCAGCACGTCATCTTACCCGATCTGTGGCATTTGGCCAAATCTTTCGTTAGCAATTCCACGTTTGGCGCGGAGTCGAGGCTTCAGCCGGTGTTGGTCAAGGTGAAACCGATGCAGCGACCCGGCCAAGAGCCTATCCGAACAACCCGGAAAACGCGCCACAGTGTTACCCTGTGACGGTTATTCGGATAGGCTCTAAAGCCTCAGCGCCGTGTGCGTCAAGCTCGGATTTGGAATTGCCGGGCAGGCCGTGAATTGTCGCCCACGGAAACCTGTGCTATACTTCGCAGGATTCAGCCATTTCAGGCAGACGTCGACAACATTCTCGCCCCAAATACCATTCTGACACGAGTGCACAGCACACACGACCATTCGACTGACACCAATCATACCCACGAGCAGGAGGCAAACCTTCCTGCTCATCACCAGGCGATTTCAGCTGCACGTTCCCGTTTTGTGCCGCCGTCTCGCGGTATTGGCGCGCCGGGCCGGCCTGCGCTTTGCACTGCTGATGCTGATGCTGAGTCTGGGCATCGTGGGCTGTTCGATCGGCGGGGCCGTGTCCCTGCTGCCGCAGCAACGACGGCCAGCGCCAGCCCTAACCCCACCCTCGGTCCCACCCGCGTCCTGTTGTCGACCTTCACGCCGACACCGTACGTACCGCCGACGCCCGTTCCCACCCATACCAGCCCCCACCGAGACGCCGACGATTACGCCGACCGCCAGCCCGACACCGACCGCCACGCCCGTAGCGATGGTGACCGCGCAGATCAATGTCGTGGTGCGCGAAGGTCCGGGAACCGACTACCCGGTCATCGGTCGCATTCAGCCGAGTGAAACCTACCCAATCATCGGCCGCAGCGAGGCCCCGATCCCAACGAGGGTTGGTACCTCATCTGCTGCGTCAACGGGCGGCGCAGTTGGGTCAAAGCGACCAGCGTGCTCGTCAGCGGTGACCCCAGCGGCGCCCCGGTGCAGCAGGTGCCCGCCGCCGCCACCGACCGCACCCTGGACACCGACCTGGACACCCACGACGACACCCACGCCGTCGCCCCTGTTCTACCGTGGCATCGGTCCACAGTTTTATGCCACCAACAACGCCTATCTCAAGGTATGGGTCAAGGTCGAGTTTGCCAACGGCGACCCCATGCCCGGATATCAACTGATGGTTTACCGGCGTGAAGGGGTGACCAGCCCGGGGCAACACCACTGCTCTGGACGCCCACGCCAACCCGTACGCCGACCGGTGTGTGGACACCAGCGCCTACCGCAGCAGCGACGCCAACACCCGACCTGAACCGGGGCCTTGGGTCAATCTGAGCACCGGTGCGCTGTCGCGCGATGAGTTTGCGTGGAGCCAGCCGCCTGGTTTTGGCGACCGCCAGGCCTTCAACCTGGAGTTCACCCAGTATCCTGACCCGGGTACCGGTACTTATGTCGTCTTTTTGGCGGACGCGGCCGGCCACCGGGTATCGGAACTGATCACCTTCACGACCGAACCAAACAATCCAAATCGGGAAGTCTACATCGGCTTCCGACACATCCGCTAGGAGTAGGGAATGGAATTGCCATCCAGTCACCATGACCTGTCTCCGGCAACCCGATCCTCCCGTCCACGCGCTGCGTCTGCGGTGATGCTGCTCCTGTTCAGCCTGTTGGCCCTGGGCACGATGGGCTGCTCGTTGACCAGCTTCATCCGCCTGATTCCGCCCGCGACACCGCCCGCGCCGTCGCTGGCCTTCTTGACCGTCACCGCGTACCCTACCTTCACCCCAACTGTGCCGGCGCCCACCGATACACCGGTGCTGCCAACCCCACGGTCACGCCGACGGCGACAGATACCCCGCCTCACCTTCCGCCAATGCGGCGTTTACGACCGACGCCTCGGCCAGCCCAACGCCAGCTGGCCCGCTGATCGAGGTGCCTGTGGCCGAGGTCAACACCCGCCAGGGCCCCGGCATCGACTACCAGATGGCCAGTACGATCCGTCAAGGCGAGACCTATCAGATCGTGGGGCGCAATCAGGATTATTCGTGGTGGTTGATCTGCTGCGTCGACGGCCAGCAGGTCTGGTGACCAGCCGCCTGGTACGCGTGGTGGGTGATGCGACCGACGTGCAGGTCATCCAGGTGGCGCCGCCGCCACCCCCACACCCACACCGGGGCCGCCCACCGCCACCCCCACCATCACGCCGACGCCAACCGAAGAGGTGAACTTCGACATCCAGTTGGTGGAGCAGTTCCCGGTAAGCCCCGACAACAACTGGCTGAAGGTAGGGCCGAAATCTCATCCGTCGGCGGCGCTCCGTTGTGGGGCTATCGCCTGCGCCTGGTCAACGAAGCGACCGGCGAATCCTTTACCAGCCCGCAGGTGTCCGGTTCGAACTGGTACTACTCGACGATCGACTACCGCCTGTTCCTCGGCACGCCGGCCCCGACTACCGGCGCGTCAACCTGCAGTTCGACACCAACGGCCTGAGCCGCATGGGTAACTCACGCTGGCAGATCTATGTCGTGGACGGCGGCGGCAACATTCGGGAGTCGTCGATCGTACGTGTGGTCACCAGTGAGACAGAGCCAAAGTGGTATTATGTTCAGTTCAGACGACGCTTCTGAGGGGACGATGCGCGGTTGTGCGGTACGTCCGATTTGCGATGCTCACAAGGCCCGTGCTATACTGGCGTCGTTAGCGGGTCACGCTTGACTGTACGCAGTCGGCATGGCCATATCACCTTGGGGGTGACGCGTCATGTCTGCCGATTGCACCCCTGCTGTGACAATTTTTTGTGCTGACAAGGAGACATCTGATGCCAGCGAACCGTCGATGGGTTCTCCTGATCATACCGGCCGTGTTGTTGTTCATTCTGGGCTGTGGTGCACTCAACGCCCCGCCGCAACCGGTGGCGGCGATCACACGAACCCTGGTGCCGACCTTCACCGCGACCCCGGAACAACCCACCAACACGCCTGAGCCGACGGCGGCGCCAGAGACGCAGGCCCCCTGCCGGCCGATACGCCGGTTCCCAGCGAAGTGCCGCCCACACCAATACCCGAACCGGCCGCTAAGGCCGTCGTCAACACCGCCACGATGAATGTGCGCAGTGGGCCGGGAACCAACTATCCCATCACCGGCCGCGCCACACGCGGCACCACGTTCGACATCACGGGGCGTAACGCCGCGGGCGACTGGTGGCAAGTGTGCTGTGTCAACAGCCAGAACGGCTGGGTCGTGGGCCGCCTGGTCAACATTTCGGGCAACACGAGTGGGGTCGAAGTGGTATCGGATGTGGCGCCTCCGCCGGCGCCCACGGCTGCCCCAACACGCAGCCGTGCCGACGCGACCGCCGGCCACCAGGCCGGCGCCACCCCCACCTCACCGCCCGCGGCGACCATCTTCAGCCAGGCCGGCGCCGAACTACGCGACGCCGACGACACCAATTTCAACGTGGTAACCTTCTGGGGCCGTTTGGGTCGCACGGCCGAAGTTCCGATCACCGGCGGTTACCGTCTACGCGTGAGCGCGCCGACCGGTACGATCGATGCCCCATTCGGCAGTTTCTGGGAGAATGCCTACTCTGGTTATGGTTCGGCCGAATTCCGCTACAACGCCAAGGTCGAACTTCCGCGCACTGCCGGGTCGTACCGCGCCGTGGTCATCGACGGCAGCGGCAAAGAGGTGTCCGACCCCATCAGCGGTAACCTCAACGATCGTACGCACGACGTGATTTTGGCTGGGTGCGCCGTTAGGCGCTGGCACGGCGGGACGGTCGTTTGGGCGACGGGTCATGGCCGTTCAGGCGTCACCGGCACAGCAATGGCTGTGGATCACACACTGCCCACCGCGGTCGCTGACCCCAGGGGTCTTGAGCGACTACACAGACTGGTCAGGGAACCCCTGACCCGGCGCTGGATACTGGCCGGCCTCATATTGGCCGGCCTGTTCCTGCGCCTCCTCCAGCTCGATTTCCAACCGCTGTGGTGGGATGAGGGGTACAGCGTGTGGTTTGCCACGCACGACCTGACGACCATGGCCCTGCTCACCGCCCAGGACATTCACCCTCCGCTCTATTACGCACTGCTGCATGGCTGGATCGGGCTGCTNGGGGCCTCACCGGTCGCTCTACGGCTGTTTTCGGTCGTGGTCAGCCTGCCGGCCATTCCCCTCGCCTACCTGGTCGTGCGCAGTTGCCGCGCGCGCCAACGGTGAGCGGCAGCACCCATCCCCGCTCAACGTCGAGCCGCCCTGCTGGCCGCGGCCGTCGTGGCCGTCAACCCACTGCACATCTACTACAGCCAGGAAGTTCGTATGTATGGCCTGGTGGGCACCCTGGCCATGGCCTACCTGTGGTTGAGCGTACCGTTTATGCAGCCCGGTCGGCAGATCNNAACCGCCGGCCTCTGCGCCGCGGCCCTGCTCGTAATTACGACCGCGCTGCTGTACACGCAGTACTACGCCGCCATGCTGCCAGCCGCGGTGACGCTGTTCGCCCTGGGGCGCTGGTTACGTCAGCGGCGCGCATGTGGATCAGCTNNGCCCCACGTGCCCCTGTTCGTCGGCGCCCAGGTCGCGGCTGTGCTGCTCTTCGTGCCGTGGCTGGTCTATGCCGCGCCGCGCCTCAACGCCTATGTGGCGTACAAAGTCACCCAGGACGCCGACATGGCGCTGGATCCGGTGACGTACGTCCTGCGCCACATCAGCGCCTTTCTGATCGGGCACGTCGACCCGCCCTGGNNTTGGCCAACCTGCTGGCGGTGTGTAGTCTCGCCGCGTTGGGTCTGCTCATGGTTCTGNGCCGTGCGCCGGCGCCCCAGGGGCCAGGGCAGCGCCTTTGCCCTGTGGGTTCTGGGCGCCGTGTTTCTCGTGGGTTATCTGCTCAACCTTCGTTTTCCGTTTGCGCCGGTGCACGGTGAACGCCTGTTGTTTTTCGTGGCGCCCGTGTTCTGGCTGTGGCTGGCCACACTGCTGNNGCCCCCAGCGCCGAGACGCCCCACGCCGCCGCGCGCCTGGCCGCGACGGCCGCGGGGCGCCGGCGCCGTTCTTGTGCTCACCACGATCGTTGCCCTGAGCGCCTACTACACCACGCCGCGTTACGTCAGCGAAGATTACCGACCGGCCATGCAGGAGATGGCGCAGCGCGGTCAGCCCAGCGACGTGGTGTTCAGCGTCTACCCCTGGCAGGTGGGTTACGTACGCGCCTATCTGCCCAACGGGCCGCAGGCTCTACTCCTGCCAACCCAAACTGGGAACGCGGGTACCGACCGTCTCCTGGCNCGAGGCGTTGGCTCCGGGCGCCGTGTCTGGTTCCCAGCCCACCTGAGCCTGGGGGCNCTGTTGGANAAGGACGTGGAGGCCAGCCTCCTGCGTCACGGTTTCCCGTANCTCAACCGCTGGATCAGCCCCAGCACGCGGCTGACCTTTTTCGTGCCGCCGCCGTCGGGCTGGTGGGCCGCCCACGGCCCGGTTCGGGTCAGGGCTGCGCTGGCCGCCGCACAGGTAGGCGCCGATCCGGTCGCCAGCGGTGATGGGGCGGCGCCGGTCGAATTGACCTGGCAGGTGAGCGCACCGCCGGCCGACGAGCCGCCGCTGCACGTCCGCCTGGCCCTCGTCGATGATCGGGGTCACGTCTGGGCGCAGCGTGACAGTATCCCGGCCAACGGCCAGTTACCGTTCAGCCGGATGGCGCCCGGCGAACCGGCGCCGGACCGCCATGCACTGTGGGTGCCGGCCGGTACGCCACCCGGCACGTACGACCTGACGCTGAGCGTCTATCAGCAGCCGGGCGATGGCCCGGCACGGCCGCTCGATGTGCTGAATGCCGATGGTCAGCCGCAGGGTGTCGAGGCGGTGCTCGGCCAGGTCACGGTCACGCGGCCGCCAGTGCCATTGGATGCCGGGCGCCTGGTGATGGGCAGCCCGCGTGCACAAACCGTGGGGGCGTCGCTCCGTTTCCTGGGTTACAACGTCGCGCCGGGCTGGCAACCGGGCGACGATATCCCGGTCGACCTGGGGTGGCAGGTGACTGCCACACCCGATCAGGAGCTGGTGGCCTTCGTGCAGCTGCTGGACGGCCGTGGCCAGGTGGCAGCCGCGTGGGAAGGGCCGCCCCTGGCCAACCTGCCCAGCACGGTCTGGCAGCCCGGCGACCTCCTGCATACCCCTCTGGACCTGCGCATTCCCGCGGCCGTGGCGACGGGCCAGTACCGTCTCATTGCTGGCCTGTTCGACCGTGCCAGTGGGCAGCGCCTGCCGCCCGCCGGACAGCGTACTGACTACCTGAATCTGACCACCGTCGCTGTGCGTGCCCGGCCCCACAGCCTGGACCCGCCGCAGCCGTCGCANCCCCAAACTGCACAGTTTGGCAGCAGCGCCCACCTGCTGGGTTACGATCTATCGTTCGCCGACCTGCAAGCCGGGCAGGTGGTGACGCTTACGCTGCATTGGCAGGCGGATGAGCCGTGGCCACGCNNCGCGCACGTGTTCGTGCACCTGCTGGATGCGGCTGGCAATACCGTGGCATGGGCGGACAGCGGCCGGGGCGGTCGCCAGCCAACCACGGGCTGGCTGCCCGGCGAATATCTGGCCGATGCGCACCCGGTGCAACTACCGGCCGACCTGGCGCCGGGCGAATACCGCTGGGAAATTGGCTTCTACTTCGACGACGGCACGCGTCTACCGGTGGTCGATGACAACGGACGCGCCGTGGGGATCATGTGGTACTGAGGTAGGAGTGGGGATGGCCGGGGAGGGCGTGCGAAGGTGCAACTTTTCGCCCTGGCCGGCGTATTGATAGCACAGATTCGGCACGCGATCACGTTGGTGTGCCCAGGGTATGGACGCAAAGGAGTTTACAATGACTGACGAGACAACCACCCCAGAGATTGTAGAGCAGGCTGTCGAAGCACCGACACCGACGCCCGAGGGCGAAGACAAGCGCACGGCGACGGGTGATATTCTGAACGAACTCAATCGGTTGGGCACCCAGATCGTGAGCACAGTACAGGCGGCCTGGGCCAGCCCCAAGCGCAAGGAAGTCACGGACGAGCCGAGACGGGGTTCAACGAGCCGACCAAGACGATCGATGCCGCCTTCAAGCAGGCCAGGAGTCGAAGATTGGGCACGACGTCAGCGATACGGCGAGCAAGGCGACCGAGACGGTCAAACAGAGCAGAGTGATCGACGACGTGCGTGATGTGTTGGTGGCCACCCTCAAAGAGGCCAACGTGCGCCTGGAGAAATTCAGCGAGAAGTTGGGCCAGGGCGCCAAGCCTCAGGAGGCCGCCCCCACCGCTGAAACGCCAGCCGCCGCAGCACCAGCCGCCCCGGCGGATCAAGCGGCGGTCGTCGAAGCGGCGGAAGTGGTTCAGGCCAACACACCCTGGTATCAGGAAGCGATCGACGCCGAAGCTGCCGGCGAAGAGAAGCCGGCCTGACTCAGAGCGGCGCCTGACCGGCAACGCCCAAACAACCCAACGACCGACCACAAGACGTAGCGCGACCCACCCGTCACGCGCTACGTCTTGTCAACCGCATCTTCCGCCCAGCTTCACCCCAACCCTTCGTATCCGCCCCCACATCCCCACCCCCATACCCTCCCAGCACATCACCGACCCATACTTTCGCATCCATGCGCTGCTTCGCGGTCACGCTCCGCCGCGTGCGCATTCGCCGTAAAATCCAAAATTGCCCCGCGGCCCTCCCCTGCTATAATGCCAGCCGCCCCGGCGTAGCCAATTCAATCGAGCGAGACAAACGATGAAAACACGGCCCACCTGACCGCCATTCCCCTACTGGTGCTGGTGGCGGCACTGCTCGTCACCAGTCTTGTGACCCCTGCTGCCGGTTCGAGTTTGCCCCAACACACCTTCTCCCCAGATGCGCTGGACATCCAGGTGATCGGTCAAATCGGCGGACCCGCGTACGCCGTGGCTGTTGTCGGCGGCTACGCCTACGTGGGCGTAGGGCCGCGGCTGGCCATACTCAACGTCACGAACCCCGCCAACCCCACGCTGCTCGGATTGGCTGATTCTGCCCGACATCGTACGTGACGTGAAAGTGGTGAATGGTCTGGCCTACATCGCGGCCGATCAGTCGGGCGGGTTGCAGATTCTGGACGTCAGTAACCCGGCCGCGCCGCAGTACCGCGGTATGCTGGATACCCCGGGCACGGCCAACGGTCTCGCCGTCAGTAATGGCCGGGTGTACCTGGCCGACGGCGGCAGCAACAGCGCGCTCCTGGTCATCGACGTCAACAACCCGGCGGCGCCAGCCCTGGTGGCCAGCCTGAGCCTGCCGGCGAGTGATGCGCGGGTGGACGTCGTGGGTGGCACAGCGTTTGTTGCGGCCGGCGCCCCGGGTGGCCTGAAGATCGCCGATATCAGCAATCCGCTGGCGCCTGTGCTGCGTGGCTCGCTGGCCACCGCGGCCGGCGCTGCGCGTGCAGGTGGTGGGCGGTACCGCCTACATCGCGGATGGCGAGCGCGGCTTGCAGTTGGCCAACGTCAGCAACCCGGCGATGCCCACGACGCTGGGTCGCCTGGACACCTACGGTGCGGCGAGCGCGGTCGAGGTCGTTGGTACGGTGGCGTACGTGGCCACCGACCGCGGCATGGAAGCCGCCACGGTGAACAACCCCAACTACCCGGCACGCCTGGGTGAATACAACGCACCGGGCGCCAGCGCCGGCATTGCGCTGACGGGTGGCCGGGCGATCCTGGCACAGGAAGATGGCGGAGTCGGCATCATCAACGTGACCAATCCGGCGCAGATGGTGCGCCAGGGTATCTGGGCGGCGCCGGGCCGAGCCTGGGATGTGGCCGTGACCGGCACACGCGGTCGTAGCTGCGGGAACGGGCGGTGTGCAGGTGGTTGACTTGAGTAACCCGGCCGCCCCCGTCCGCCTCGGCGGTTACGACACCATCGGTGAGGCGTGGGGTTGCCCTGGCCGGCAACCTGGCCTTCGTGGCCGATGGTTACGCCGGCCTGAGCATCGTGGACCTCAGCAACCCAAGCGCACCCACACTGCGTGGGCGCTACGACACGCCGGGGTTTGCCTCGGCGGTGGATGTGGCGGGCAACCTGGCCTTCGTTGCCGATGGGTACACGGGCGGCCTGCAGATCATCGACGTCAGCAACCCGGCGGCGCCCAGCCTGCGGGGTGTACGATACGCCGGGTTATGCCTTGGACATATCGGTGGCGGACAACCGGGCGTACGTTGCGGATGGCAGTAGCGGTGAGCTTCCGATCATCGATGTCAGCAACCCGGCGGCGCCCAGTCTGTTGGGCACAGCCAGGGCTGTTCTACACCTACGCCGTGCAGGCCGTCGGCCGTCGGGCCTATGTCGCCGGCGGCGGCAACCTGTACACGGTCGATGCCACGAACCCGGCCGCGCCCCAGGTGGTGGGGTCGTTCAACACCCCGACCTGGGCCGTCGGTGTGACCGTGCACGATGAGCGGCCTACGTGGCCGATGGCAACCGTGGTGGTGTACAGGCCGTTCAGGTCGAGGGACCGGGCGCCGCTTGCCCAGGGCACACTGGTGCTGCGTACCGGCTACGCCACCGCCGTAGCCGCCACTGCGGACCTGGTTCTGCTGGCCAACCGTGATGCCGGCCTCTACATCGCCCGGGTTACGCAGCCCCCGACACCCACGCCTTCGCCAACGCCGACCCTGACCTCTACGCCGACCCTGACGCCAACCCCGACCCCCACCGCGACGCCGTCGACGTGGCAGTATTATCTGCCCTTCACCCCAAGCAACATTAAGAGCCTATCCGAATAACCGCTAAATGGCGGCATTCTGGCGTGTGCGCCGGGTTATTCGGATAGGCTCCAGGTCAGTACGTTTGCGGCACGGTTCGCCGTATCGTGCGCCAGCCAGCACCCGCGGACCGTGCCAGGTTCCTCTATTCCGGCTGGCCCTGTCCCACCATTTCGACAGGCGCCCAGCGGAGCGCGGTGGTTGATCGATGTAGTGCGACACATCGTTGAACACCATCAGGCGCGCGACCGGGCNCTTGAAATCGACCACATTCAGGCACGCGGGCGATTGATCCAGGCGATCGCGGTAGCCGCGGGCATCGAAGCCCAACAGGCTGCTGATAATCAGCCGAATCGTGGCTTTGTGCGACACCACCGCCACGTTCTCCCCGCTGTGCTGCACCACGATCTCGCGGATGATGGGTAGCGAGCGGGCCAGCACACTGATGCCCGACTCGCCGCCGACCGGTGCGACGAGGTAGGGGTCCTCCTCCCAGGTGGCGTACTCTTCGGCATACTGAGCCTCGACGTCGGCCCGGCGCATCCCCTCCCAGTGGCCATGATTGATCTCGCGCGNCTCATCGCNGCGGATGGGAGTCAGCCCGTGAGGCTGGGCGATGAAAGCGGCGGTTGCCAGCGTACGGCTCATGGGGCTGGCATAGACCGCTGTGATGTGGTCGTCGGCCAGCCGCCGGCCCAGGGCCTCAGCCTGGGNCCTGCCCACATCCGAGAGCCNGACGTCGGTCGCGCCGGCGAAGCGGTCTTCGGCCGTGAGTACGGTCGCGCCATGACGAATCAGGTAAAGTCGGGTAGTCATGCGTCTGTTTCCTCCTGGCGCCCAGTATACCACAGGGCAAAGTTGGCGCGACAAAATGCGGTGAGCGGTATCACATTGGGCTGATCCGTGAATGGGCGATTTACGTCAAAACCCGGTAACTGCTCAGCCAGTCGTTTAGAAACCGGGTTTTTCTCGTGCAGACATGGTTCTCGTCTGCGCAAGAGACAAAAACCCGGTTTCTCATGCCATGCCTGGGTAGTTACAAAACCCGTTCGTACGCGGCGAGGGTCTGTTCGGCTGTGCGCTGCCAGGTGAAGGTGCGCGNCCGCCGCAGGGCCTGGTCGCGCAGGTGGTTCAGCAGCCCGCCACTCAGCGCACGTGCGATCACCGCGGCCATGTCGCTGGCATCGGTCGGGTCGAACAGCAGGGCGCCCCCATCACCCACCACTTCCGGCAGGCTGGACGTGTTGCTGCACGCCACCGCCACCCCGCAGGCCATGGCTTCCAGCACCGGCAGGCCAAACCCCTCGTACAGCGACGGCAGCACGAACAGGGTGGCCCCACTGTACAACGCCGGCAGGTCGCNGTCTGCCACGGCGCCCAACACCCGCACATCGTCCGCCAGGCCGGCATCGCGGATGGTCTGGCGGATGCCGGTGTAACGTGGGTCTTCGCGGCCGGCGAGGAGGAGTTGGGGGTTGGGGGTGGGGGTGGGGGTGGGGGTTAGGGGTTGGGGGTGGGGTTGGGGGTGGGGGTGGAGGTTGGGGGTGGGGGTGGATTTGAGGTGGGACCAGGCCTGGATGAGGGTGGATAGGTNTTTGTGGGGTTTGTTGGCGCCGACGCAGAGGACGTAGGCGGCGGGGAGGCCGAGGCGTTGGCGCAGGGCGGCGACTTCGTCGGGCGACGCGGGCCGGAAACGTGGGTCGACGGCCGCGGNGGTGACGGTGACGCNGCTGGGGGCGACGCCGTAGACCCGCTGCAGGTCGGCCGCGGCCGAAGCCGATAGGGTCAGGATGTGTCGTGAGCGAGCCAGCGTAAGCCGGGTGGTGGNCTCGAAGATCGCGCGGTGCCAGGGGGATGGCAGGTAGGCGGGGTAGAGGTGCGAAATGATGTCGTAGACGGTGGTCACGGTGGGACGCGCCACGGCGTAGGGGCGGATGTAGTAGGGGAAGTGCACCAGGTCGGCCGGCGCCAACCGGCNGGCAGCGCCAGCTGTTCCTGCCACGAGAACACCCTGGGGTCACGCGCGCAACTGCACGTTCGCCGGCTCGCCCAGGGCCGCGATGTCGAAGCGACCCTCCGTTCTCTGCTCTGGATTGAGCGTGAAGATGAACTGCCAGTCGGGCGCCGCGGCCGGCANGGTGGCGCCCAGCTCATAGGTGTAGCGCCCGATCCCCGGGAAATGGGCCGTCGACGTGCGGACGTCCAGGAGTACGGTGGGAGGCATCGCGTTACCCGGTGGCCGGGCGGGGCATAGCCCGCAGCAGCAGGGCGAGCACCCACTGACGGGAGCGGCTGTAGTGTTTGGCGTAGAAGTAGCGCAGGCTGGCGTAGTAGGCCGCGGGCGCCTGGCGGTTCTGGCGCAGCGACTGGCCCCCAACGTGCATCACNNCCGCGGCCGGCTCACGCCACACCTGCCAGCCGGCCTGGCGTGCCCGCAAACACAGTTCGTTGTCCTCGAAGTACATGAACATCGCCTCATCCAGGCCGCCGATTCGGGCNNGTAGACCGCGCCGCAGCAGCAGGCACGCACCGCTGACCCAATCGACCGTTGCCGCGGCGGGCGCCCNCCAATCGTGCAGTGGGCAGGCGCAGAAGGNCGTCGCGTTACGGCGCAGGAGGTATGCCGGCGTTGGATNCTCCCCAAATCCGTAGGGCTGCGGCGTACNCGTCGGGCAGCGCAGCGCCGGGCCGACGATGCCAGCCGCCGGGCGATCGGCCAGGAACGTGACCAGGGTGGCGAGGGAGCCGGCCGTCGGCCCGGTATCGGGGTTGAGCAGCAGCAGGTACTCGCCCTGGGCCGCGGCCAGCCNCTGGTTGTTGGNCCGCGCGTACCCCGGGTTGTCCAGGTTGCGCAGCCACTGCACGGCCGGGAAACGCGGCGCCAGGCCGTCGACCGTGCCATCGCGCGAGCCGTTATCGACGACGATGGCCTCCCACCTCAGGTCACGCACCGCGTCCGGCAGGAGGCCAGCGTGCGCCAGGCTNNCACGCACGTTCCATGAGACGATCACGATCGAGAGGTCCATCGTTGCTCCGTGCTGTGCCATCCCGCAGCGCTCAGGCCCGACCGCTGGCCAACAGGCGGTCGAACACCTGGGCCAGCGCCGGCCAGGGCGCGCCGCTCGAAGCGCGCCTGGGCGGCTGCAAAACCGGGCCAGGCCCTGCCGGCCCGCCAGTGCGTCATCATCGCCTCGGCGCGTCCGCAATGGCCAGCGGNGTCATCGGGTGTCACGGTGACGCCCAGGTCATACGTGGTGACGATGTCTGCGGCGGCGTTGTCGGCCGCCAGCGCGAGGATGGGAATACCAGCGCCAATGTAATCGAACAGCTTGAGCGTGGCCACGCTGCGCTGTCCCGGCGCGGTCACCAACAGCAGGGCGTCGGCATCGAGCTGGTGCTGGTGCGCCTGTCGCCGTGAAACGGGGGCAGGAANCGTCACGACGTTCTCCAAACNCGTGCGTAGGCCGCGGCCCACTCGGCCGGCCTGGTATCGCCNCACGATCTGCACACGCAGCGCCTGCGCGGGCTGGCGCCGGACGACCTCGGCCAGCGCGGNCAAAAAGGCTTCGGCCGAAGTACCCTGGCGGCTCGACCCCAGCGCGCCGGTGAAAACGAGCAAAAATGCGCCGTCCGGCGTCCGTTCGCGGCGCAGGCCGGCGAACTCAGCCGCGTCGAAGCCGTTGCTGATGGTGGTGATGCGCTCGGTCGCGGCCGGGTAACGTGCGCACAAATCGTCGGCAATGGGCGCCGTGGCCGTCACCACGGCCTGCGCGGCGATCACGACCCCGCGTTCCAACCGGGCTTCCAGGGCATGACGCCGTGCGCCGCGCACGGCCGGGTTGGGCGGCTCGAACAGCCAACCGTCACGCAGGTCGGCCACCCAGGGTAACCCGCTGCGGCGCTGAATACGCTGGGCCACGAGGTGCGCGGTCTCGGGTGGTGAAGTGCTGAAAATCAGGGCTGGCTGTTCGTGGGCAACGATCTGTGCGCCCCGCCGCACCGCGGGCCACCACCAGCCAATTTTGGTATCGGGCGTCATCAGTCCATCGCGCAGGCGGCCCAGGGTGCTGCGGCTGGCAACGGTGGCGACGCGGAACTGCGCCTCCTGGGCCACGGTCTCGGCCCGGCCGCGGCGCAGCGGGCTGAACAGTGTATGCACCACATCGCCGGCGCGGTAGGCGCGGGACGCGCCATCACTGGCCAGGCTGCCGTAGCGCCCCGTCGTCAGGATGAGCGGGGTGTAGCCGAAGTCGGGCAGGTAGCGNNCGAATTTGACGATGCGCTCGGCGCCGGTCGAGGTGATGGGTGGGTAGTCGTGAACGACGATGAGGACGTTGGGCATGGGGGTCAGGGGTTGGGGTTGGGGTTGGGGGTTAGGGGTTGGGGTTGGGGTTGGAAGTTGGGGTTGGGCTCCTGGTAGAGGGTGAGCAGGTTCTGGGACTGGTGTTCCCAGTTNNGTATTCGGTGCGCGGCGTGCAGGCCGGCGGCGCGTAGGGCCTGGCGACGGTCGTCGGCGGCGAGTACTTCCAGGATGCCGGCGGCGATCGCGGGCGGTGTCAGGTCAGGAATGGTTACGCCGGCGCCGGTGAGACGCACCAGGCGGCCGAGTTCGGGCCAGTCGGTGGCGACGCAGGGCAGGCCAGCCATCATGTACTCGAACAGCTTGTTGGGCAGGGTGTAGCGGTGGTTCTTGTTGTGCCCGGCCAGCAGGATCATGCCCACATCGGCCGAGGCCGTGGCCGCCAGCAGCTCATTGGACGGCAGGGCGTCCAAAAGTGCACCCGCGGCCAGGCCGAGGCGCGCCGCCGCGGTGCGGATGGCCGGTTGGAACGTCCCCAGATTGAAGCCCAGAAAGACCAGCACGACGTGCGCCGGCAGGTGCACCAAACTCTCGACCAGCTCGACCTGCCCACGGTCGGGCAGCACGGCGCCCTGCAGGAGGACGATGCGTTGGTCAGGCGACAGACCGAGCCGGTCACGCAGCCAGGTCGAACCGGCCTGCCAGTCCTCGAAGGGTGGTGTGTTCAGCAGCACCGTGGGCCGGGCAATGCCGTAGCGGCGGGCCAGCTCGGCGGCGCTGGCCTGACTGACGGCGATCACCGCCGCGGCACGGCTGATGAGNNCGCGTTCCAGACGGGCGTAGTTCTGCCGGGCGACCCACTGCTTCAAGCGGCTGGGCCAGGCAAACTGGCGTGCGTGGCCCCAGGTCGAGCTNNGGTCGACGAACGGCTCGTGCGAATCGTAGACCAATCGGCCACCATGGCGCTGGGCCAGCGCGGCCGCGGACGGCAACGTGTCCAGGTCGTGTGCGTGGTAGACGTCGGCCGNCGGCGCCCTGCGCCGCTTCCAGGATAGCGGCGCTGCCGCNNCCCAGCGCAGNNCAGGTCGGCGGCATGGTATCGTGTGCGCATCAGGCCCTGTTGGCGCTGCCAGGCCGGCCGGCCGACCGGCACGGCTCGCAGTCGCGGGCGGCCGGCCCACCCCAGCCGGTCGACGTCGGCCGGCGATGTGGCTGAAGACGGTCACATCGTAACCGTGCGCGGCCAGCGTCTCGGCCTCGCGCCGTACGCGGTTGTCGTGGACCAGGTTGCTGGTGACGGTCATGACGACGTGCATCAGGTCCTTACTTGAGCAGGGTGGTGATGAATTTGTACAGCACGGTCGGTTCCACCGATTCCTTGTTGCCGACGATGCGCACGGCCAGTGCACCGACGCAGTTACCAACGAAACCGACCAGGTCGGCTGGAAAACCGGCCGCGACGCAGGGTGAAGTGATGGCCAGGTACGCGTCGCCGGCGCCGATCGAGTCGACCACTTCGTTGGAAANAACCGGCACGGCGCTCAGTCCATCGGCCACGGTGTAACTCAGCGACCCCTCCGTGCCCAGGGTCACATTGACGGCGCGGGCGTGCATCTGCTCGGCCAGCGCGGNGATCAGGTCGGCCACCGGCGCAAAACGCTGCCGCGCGGCCAGGCGCATTTCCGCCTCGTCGATGCAGACGTAGTCGGCGCNGGNGTAGTGGGTGACCACGTTGAAGCCCTGGTTCAGGCTGTTGGTCTGCGTGTTCAACGCCAGGAAGCGGGCCCGGCCCGTCAGCAGATCGATCGTACCGGCGTCCAGCGCGCCGTGGCCAAAGTCGGCCACCAGAACCAGATCGACCTCGGGCAGCACCTGCACCAGGTGGTCACGCAGGGCCGCCTGCTGGGCGGCGGGCAGCGCACGATCGTCCAGATAACAGACCTCGAACATCTTGGAGATCANGGAAGGGTCGACGAAACGCCGTTTGAGCACGGTTGGCGCGTCCGGCCGTACGACGAAGTGCGGCGTCACGTCGGGCTTGAGGTGATCACGAATGAAGGCTTCGTAGGACTCTGCGGCGCCGAGCACGGTGACCAGGCGCACGTCCTGGCAGAAGCCGGCGACGTGATTGGCCACCGCCAGCGNCGCGCCCGCGTAGGTCTCGCTGTACAGGAAACGTGACGACAGGTTGGACGACTTGGAGGATTTGCCGACCGCTTTGCAGTAGTGGTACTCGTCGATGATGGCATCACCGACAACGAGCACACGCAAGTCGCGCAGGCTCTTGAGTCGACCGATCACGGCATCGGCGCTGTAGCGCGTGCGAAAATCGCGCAGAAAGGCATCGGCCGGCGCCGAAAAGACATCGAAAAACGAATTCAGCAGCTGCGTCGAGCTGAAGGTGATGTCATCGGTGAAGGCCAGGGCGCCGCCCACCGCCTCCACCGCCGCCTCTTCGTCGTAGATCTTGCCGGTGAGGTCCTTGTCCCGTGCGGCATACTCACTGCCCTTGACGTACAGGTTTGGGCGCAGTTTGTAGATCGTATCGACGGCCGTGGGCCAGTCGTTGATGGCCACGTAGTCGACCGCGGCCAGCGCAGCGATCGACTCGGCGCGCAGGCGCTGGTTGAACACCGGGCGGCCGGGGCCTTTGTTGACGAACTCGTCGCGCGTCAGGGTGACGATCAGCACGTCGCCCAGACGGCGCGCAGCCTCGAAGTGACGCAGGTGGCCGGGGTGCAGCAGGTCGAATACGCCATGGCAGTGCACCACCGTCTGGCCCTGCGCCTGCGCCGCGGCCACGATGACCGCCAATTCGTCCAGGGTTTTGATCTTCTGGTCGGTATCAGACATAGTTCACGAAAGGTACTGAAACCATTCCCGCGTCGCCGCCGCGATCGTTTCGGGCGTCCAGGCCGGCGNTTNGCGCCAGCTTTCGATGTGCTGCAGCATGGCGGCAACCCCGTCCTCGAAGCTGACGCGCGGTTCCCACCCCAGCATACGCCGAATCTTGCTGATGTCGGCGAAGGTGCAGTCGGGTTCGCCGGGCCGCTTGGGGATGTGGGTCACCGGTCCGCCCAGCAGCTCGACCAGCCGGTTGATGCTGTAGGTGTGGCCACTGCCGACGTTCAACACCTCACCCACCACGTCCGGCGCGGCGGCGGCCAGGCAGGCCGCGGCCACGTCGCTGACGAAGGTAAAATCACGCGTCTGTGTGCCATCGCCGACAACGGTGTAGGGCAGGCCGTTCAGCTTCTGCGCCAGGAAGACACCGAACACCGCCCCGTAGGTGCCCGAAGTGCGNNCCCGCGGGCCGTAGACGTTGAAAANACGCAGGGATACCGCCGGCAGGTGGTAGACCTGGGNCCAGTGGCGCACCATCTCCTCGCCCAGGTACTTGCTCAACGCGTACGGGTACTGCGGCCGCACCGGGGCCGTCTCGGGCGTGGGGTAGAGGTCGGGGATGCCGTAACACGACGACGACGCGGCGTAAACGAAGCGTTTCACCCNCGCCTGACGCGCCGCCTCCAGCACGTTGACCGTGCCGTCCACGTTGGCCCGGTGGTAGTCGAGCGGCCGCTGAATCGACGGCACGATGTCGGCCAGCGCGGCCAGGTGAAACACCCAATCGATCCCGTCGAACAGCCNCTGGATCGCGGCCAAATCGGCCACATCGACCTGGGCCAGGGTGAGACCCGGCGCCGGCCGCAAATGCGCCAGGTTCTCCGGTCGCCCGGTCGCAAAATTGTCCAACACCCGCACCTGGTGCCCATCAGCCAGTAGCCGATCCACCACGTGGCTGCCAATGAATCCGGCCCCGCCGGTCACAACACAACGCATTCGTTCTATCCTCGAAGTATACTTCACGATTCGTCACTGTTCAGGCTGGATCCAGAGAAACCGGGTTTTTGTCTCGCAGACCAGGGTCAGCGCGCGATGAAAGGCCGTTGTACAGACGAAAACCATGCCCGCACGAGAAAAACCCGGTTTCTGAACGACGGGCTGAGCCGTTACCACAGTTCGTTCGTGCGTGACGACTATGCGTCGACGGTCTTCTGCCTCACGCCCGCCATTCCACACCCTCGCGCAGCACACGCACCGGCGCCCCGGCCACCAGGCTGCCGGCCGGCACCTGCCCCTTGACCAGGCTGCGTGCGCCGACGATGGCGCCGTCGCCGATCTCCGTGCCCGGCAGGATATCGACCCCTGCCCGATCCAGACGTGCTGCCCCAGGCGCACGAACGGCTCACCCTGGTTCACGACTTCGCCGCCCTGGTAGATCGTATGCCCATCCGCGTCGCGCAGCGTGACGCCCCAGGAAATCAGGGCATCGTGGCCGATTTCGATCAGATGATGGGCAAAAACTGGCTGCGCCCGGCCACCGTCGCGTCGCCCAAAAAGCGCAGCACCCCGCCGTCCTTGACGAACACACGGCAGCCCTCACCGAGCACGACGCGCCCACTGATCTCGAGGGTACCATCCAGAACTTGCAGCAACCCGCGGTCGATGCGCCAGTCGAAGCCAGCCCCTGCCGGCAGTCGATCGACAGCGACCCACCGGGGTGGATCAGCACGCGCCGCGTTGCCCAATCGTCCACAGGGTCGTAGGACGGATACGAATTGCGCCGGGCGGCGCTGACGCCCGAGTGCCGGGCGATGGCGCGGCTGGCCCACTGAATGCGCCATGTTTGCCAGGCGCGGCCCGTGCGGCGGCGCAGACGTGTCCACCAGGTCACGTCACGCCCCACGCCGGATGGCCCACGCCACCCCTTTGCGCCACTGCTTTTCGTACCAGTCGAACTGGCCCTCGTGNNCGGCCTGAAACTCCCGCCAGACCGGCAGCAGGCGGTAACTCTCCGGCCCAATGTCATCGAAGATCAGGATGCCCCCAGGCGCCACCAGGCCGGCGACGTTGCGCAGGTCGGCGCGGGCGATGGTCTCCGTGTGCCCGCCGTCGACCAGCACGTAATCGAACTGCGCGCCGGGGTGGCGCTGCTGCCACTGCGGCACCGTCACCGTCGAGTCACCGCTGACGAATTCGATGAAGTCGCTGGGAATATTGAGCCGCTTGAGGTTNNCGCGCACCGCGCGCGGCGAACCGACCTCGCGCCACAAGTCGAAGCTCACCACCGACAGCCCGGTAAAACGGTGATACGCGCTGAGCAGCTGCACCAGGCTGCCGCCGTTACGCGTGCCGATCTCCAGGATGCGCCGCGGCCGCAAGCGCAGGCCGGCCCACAGGATCACCTGGTAGGTCTCGAAAAATAGGGCTGTTCGGCCAGGCGCATNCAGCTCCGCGTAATAACTGTCCTTGCGGTTGTGCGGCGCCAGAATGCGGAGGTTGTTCAACACCGCCCCTTGCAGCAGTTCCATCTCTGCCAGCATCACGTCCTGGTTCCAGGTCATCGCCATCGTCCCTTGTGGCTTATCATCCCGCATCTGGGCCATGATCTACCGTACAGAACACACAGAACTCCAAACGTTCAAGTGCCCGTGCGCACATTCTGGGCCCGAATCCGCCCAATTTCCCAACCCCCAACCCCCATTCCTACCTCCGCACCGCTCTGCGCACCTGGTCCACCAGATCGCGCAGGTCGCGCCGGGTCAACAGAATGAACAGGGCCGAAGATCCGGCCGCACTCAGGGTGGCCACCGCCCACACCGGCCAACCCGCCGTCGTTGTTATAGCATGAATTGCGGCGAACGCCAAACCCATTATCACGGTTGCCAGACCCACCACGTGCCAGCTGGCCCCGAAACTACGCCAGGTCAGTCCCAGCTTGCGGTTCAGGAAACCAATCAGGAACGGCGTCTGTACCACCCAAATCACCAGCAGGACGATCGCCGTGGTGAGGATATCTCCCCGTTGAACCCGAGGTAGAGCAGGGCTGGCACGGTCACCGCCACACGGAACAGGTTGAAAAAGAAGATGGCCTGCGCGTAATTGATCGCCAGCAGGCTCGGCACCGTCAGGGCGGCCAGGCCACGCACGAAACCGTACGCGGCAAACACCTGGAACACCGGCACGGCCGGTTGCCACTGCGGGCCGAACAGCCACGGCACCAACGGGTCGGCCAGACCGACCAGTAGCACGTGCAGCGGGAACACGATCAGCGTAACCAGGCGGGTGCCCCGCAGATAGGCACGGCGCAGGCGTTCGCGATCGTCCTGGATTTTGCTGAAGGCCGGAAACACGACGGGCTGAGTTGCGCGACGACGATGTTGAACGGCTGGCGTGCCCGCTCGAAAGCGAAGTAGTACTGGCCAAAACTGGCGGTGGCCCAGAAGCGGCCCATGATCAGGTAATCGCTGTTGTCGCTGAAGTAGGTGAGAACCTGCGGCTCAGCATCGAAAAACCAAAAACCGCCACCGATTTGATCTCCTGCCAGCTAAAGGCGAACGCCGGCCGGTAGCGTGTCAGCCAGTAGGCGCCGGCGGCCGTGGCCAGGGCGATGCCCAGGCCCGGCATCATCAGCGCCCAGTAACCGAAGCCGGCGACGGCCACACCAATCCCCAGGGTCGCGGCGATGAGGCCGCCGCTGATGCCGATCAGATTGATGTCACGGAAGCGCATGTCGCGCTGCAAGAGGGCGTTGGGAACCACCCCAGCATACTGATGACCAGGGTGAGCGCCAGGAAGACCAACAGCGGCGCCATGTCGGGCTGATGGTAAAACTGTGCAATCAGCGGCGCCGCCACGACCGCTGCACCGGCCAACACCAGTCCTTGCAGCAGGGTGAACCAGAACACGGAGTGGACCGTGAGCGGCGTCAACTGCGGGCGGCGCACCAGGGCCTGGCCGAAACCCTGCGCAGTGAGCACGTTGAACAGCCCCATCACCGACAGCGCCAGGCCGGCAATCGCGTAGTCGTTGGGCGTCAGCAGGCGGGCGACGATGATGGCCGATAGCAGGGTGATGCCCTGCTTGATCACCGCCCCCACCACGTTCCAGGCCGTGCTGCGCAGGATGCGCACCGCCAGCATCGGCTCGACCGGGGCTGGCGGTGCGACCGTCGGGGTTTCGTCCGCGGGCGTCAGGCTGTCGTCAGGCTCAGTCACGATCGTAGAAGCTGCGAATTTGCGTCACCACCGCGGCGCGCTGCGCCTCGGTCAGTTCGGGATAGATCGGCAGGCTGAGGATCCGCTGCGCCTGCGCCATGGTGACCGGGAAATCGTCCGGTTGGTAGCCCAGCCCGGCGGCCGCGCTGCACGTGAATGGGCGCCGGGTAATGCACCGCGGTGCCGATACCCTGCGCCGCCAGGTAGGCCTGCAGATCGTCACGCGCCTCCGCCTGAATGACGAACGTGTGGTAGACCGCGTACTCGTGCGGCTGATCGACCGGTACACGGACGACGTCGGCCAGGCGCGCCTGGTAGTCGCGCGCACGCCGCGCCGCCGTCCAATCGGCCAGATGATCGAGCTTGACCAGCAGCATTGCGGCGTGCAGTGTGTCCAGGCGCGAGTTGTGGCTCCAGACGACGCAGTCCTCGCGTGAGCGCAGGCCGATGTTACGCAGGATGCGCAGTTCTTGGGCCAGGCCGGCATCGTGGGTGGTGATGACGCCGCCATCGCCGCACGCGTTCAGCGTCTTCAGGGGTGCAGGCTGAAACAACCGGCATCGCCCAGGCTGCCCACCGGGCGGTCGTCGTAGCGCGCCAGCACCGCCTGCGCGCAGTCTTCGACCACTGCCAGGTTGTGGGCGCGGGCGACCGCGAGGATCGGCCATCGCGGCCGGCCGACCGGTCAGGTGGACCGGCAGGATCGCCCGTGTGCGGGGTGATCGCCGCTTCCAGGCGGTTGGGGTCGAGGTTGTAGTCGTCGCCCACATCGACGAACACCGGGCGTGCGCCCAGAATACCGATGGCCGAGGCCGAGGCGACGAACGAGTTGGGCGCGGTAATGACTTCGTCGCCGGGCCGCACCCCAGCGCACGCAGGGCCAGAATCAGCGCATCGGTGCCGGAGTTGACCCCGACGGCGAAGCGCACGCCGCACAGGTCGGCAAAACGCTGCTCGAACTCGGTCACTTCGGGGCCAGGATGAACTGGCCGTGGTCCAGCACACGACTGACGGCGGCCAGCAGCGCCGGCTTCAGCGGCTGGTGCTGCTGCGCCAGGTTGACGTAGGGAACCGTGGGTTGAGTCATTGCAGGTCGATCTTTTGCATCATTTTGATGTTGAAGTAGCGCGNGTCCTGCATCGAATTGGGCAGTTTACCGGCGCGGAAGGCAGCCACCAGGTCGCGCACCGCTTCGTCGATGGTGTNGGCCGGGGTGAAGCCGAGCTCGCGTGCGATCCTGGCCGATGAAATCTGGTACGAGCGGTTGTCATCGGTGGGCAGTGTCTCCAGCACGACATCACCGCCCACGTTGCTGCGCACCATTTCGGCCAGCTCACGCACCTTGTGGTTCTCGTAGCCGGCGTTGAAAATCCGCCCGGCGATCTTCTCCGTTGGCGCGGTCAGCAGCAGCAGGTACAGATCGACCATGTCCTGGATGTGGATGTTGGGCCGCAGCTGGTCGCCGCCGAAAATTTTGATCCGACCGGTGTTGATGGCGTGGTTGGTCAGGATGTTGACGATCACGTCGAGGCGCTGGCGCGGCGCATAACCGCACACCGTCGCCGGCCGGACGACGACCGTCGTGAAGGCAGGTGACTGGTAGCGCAGCAGCACCTCTTCGCACAGCGCCTTGTACTTNNCTGAATAGTCGGTCAGCGGCTCCAGCGGCATCTCCTCGGTAACGTTGGGCACATCCTTGACTCCGTAGACGCTGGAGGACGACGCGTAAATAAAGCGCTGCACCCCGGCCGCCTGGCTGATCTGCACCAGCGGCTCGAAGGCGTCGAAGTTGATCGACTTGCCCAGCTCTGGGTTCAGCTCGAAGCTGGGATCGTTGGAGATGCACGCCAGGTGGATCACGGTGTCGCAGCCTGGCAGGATCGAGCGCAGCAGCGCCTGGTCGCGCAGGTCGCCCCTGACCAGCCNCAGGTCCGGGTGCTGGCGCACGTCATCGAACACCTCTTCGCCATAGATGAACAGGTCGAGCACCTTGACGCGATAGCCGCGGTCGAGCATTTGTGGCACCAGTGCGCTGCCCACGTAGCCAGCGCCGCCGGTGACCAGAACCGTCTGTTTCATACCTCTCCCTCACGTTTTTTGATCGATCGCGCCGGCACGCCGGCGACGACGTCGTACGGCGCGACGTCGCGGATGACGACCGCGCCGGCGCCGATGTACGCCCCTTCACCGACGCGCACATCGGGAATGAACACTGCGCCGACGCCGACAAACACATCGCGGCCCAGGTGCACACGGCCGGCGGTGTGCACCCCTGGCGACAGGTTGGCCCCATCCTCGAGCACCGAATCGTGATCGACGGTCGCGGCCGTGTAGAGCGTGACGCAGTCCCCAGGCGTGCGCCGGGCATGACGATCGCGCCGGGGCAGAGGCACACCCTGCGCCGAGCTGCGCGTCGCTGGCCACGTGCGCCGTGGGATGAATGGCGTTGACCAGCCACAGGCCCGCCTGGCGAATGTGCTGCCCCAGCGCGCCGCTGCGCGTGGCCAATCGCCGCGATGCCCCCTCGGCTGGTGGGTCGTGATCAACGCGGCCAACCGGTCGACGCCGCCGAGGATCGGGCGCCCGCGGATGGCCTGGCCCCACTTGGTGGGGTCATCGTCCAGAAAACCAACGACCGTGACACCAGAGGCCTCGAGGATGTCGAGCACGACCCTGGCATGGCCGTCGGCGCGGGCGCCCAGGATGATTACGCGCATAACAACTCCCGGTAAAAACGGCCCAGGCGCGGCGCCTGGTACGCCAGTGTCACCGACGCGGCGGGGAAACGGGGCGCGGCCTGCGACGTGCAGCCGCTCCGCCAGGCCATCGAGGGTGTCGATAACGATGGCGCGGCCGTAGTGGCGCACCAGCCCACGCTGGTGGAAGCCGCTGTGCATGATCACCGGCAGCCCCGCCTCGATGTAGTCGAACAGCTTGTTGGCCGATGAGTAACGCAGCTTGTCCGGCGAGTTCTGCCCGGTCTGGGTGTCGATGCCGGGGCCGAAGATGTGCATGGCGAAGTCGTACGTGGGCAGCGCGGCCATCAGCCCGGCATAGGGCAGGGCCGTGGAAATGAAAATAGGGGTTGGCCTGCGCTTCGGCCCGGTAGGCGGCGAAAACTCCGCGAACGGCACGCCATCCCCGCGATTGGCCGGGTAGATGTGCAGGTGCAGTTGCTGAGCGGCCAGGCGGCGCGCCACCTCCAGGTACTGGGCGTAACCGTGCGTGGCCGCCGGGTAACGGTCCTCCGGCCACACCCCGCCGCAGTAGACAATGTGGATCTCCGGGCCGGGCGACGTCGCTGGCCGAGGCGGGTGCAGGCAGTATTCCGGGAAGTAGATCGACGGCGCCAACCGGTAGCCAAAACGCCGCTTCAGCAGCAGAGGCTCCAGACTACGCGCACAGTCGGCTGGCGTGTTCGCAGAACCAACGTTCGGCGCGCAGCCCAGGCGGTAAAGCGCGCCGCCCGTGGGGTGCGGAACATGCCCTGCCAGACGTCGTACGGGTCGTAGACCAACGGGCAGGGCGCCAGCAGTCCCAGGGGCAGGTAGAACAGGTTGTCGCCATGGGCGAAGAGGTGAACCGCCGCAGCGCCGACCTCGTCCAACAAACGCAGGATGTCGGCATAGTCGGTGAAGGCGGCCACCTGGTCGAACGCGTCGGTCTCGCCCCCGGTTGGCTGGGGCGTTTTGGCCAGCAGTACGGTGCGCCAGCCGCTGGCGCAACGCGCCCGATCTTGACTTCGCGGGCGGTCACGCCGGGTCACGAGGGCGATGGTGTCAGACCGGGCGTCAGGCGGGCGGCCGGCCGACCTGGCCGCGTGCCAGCGTCGCGGGAGGCGGGAAGCCGCGGTGCGGGTGAATGTCCACCCGTAGCGTACGGCCCTCTGTGCCTGGTTCATCACCGACCTTTCATCTACCCCGTCCATCGATCCCGTCTGTCCCGTCAACCGGTTGGTTTCCGGCGTAAGTTCGGCGGCACTTGCCCACCTTACGGCGCCGGGCAAAGATGCCAACTTTGCGGAAAGTTGGCATCTTTACCCATCCAAAATGCACCCGCCTTACGGGGTCGCCTGGCCGTGGTCATGCGGGTGGGGGCTGGCCGGTTCGGCGAATTCATCCGCCGGCACGCGGACCGCGCGCCGGCGTGCCCATCACCAAGGTGGCCGGTGGGACGTCGCGCGTCACGATGGAGCCGGCGGCGACGAACGCCTCCGCCCCGACCTCGACGTTGGGCAGCAGGGTGACGTTAGCCCCACACGTGCACCGTGCCGGATCGTGCAACCCCGCGGGCGGTAAAGCGGCGTTCGGTGCGCCCCATAAAATTGTCGTTGGTGGTGACGACGCACGGGGCAATGAAGCAGTGGTCCTCGATCGTCACCCACGCAGAGGTACACGCCGGTCTGCAGCTTGGTGTAGTCGCCAATCGTCACTTCGTTTTCGATCGTCACGTGGCTGCCGACGATGACGTGACTGCCGATCTGGCAGCGGTCGCGCACGAAGGCGTGGTCGCCAATCATGGTGTGGTCGCCGATCGTCGTGCCCTGGTAGATGACGGCGCCGGCGCCGACGATGCTGGCCGGACCGATGTGCAAGGCCGGCAGGCTGGGCGGGGTGCGCACCGCGCTGGTCGGCGCCGGGCGCGGCGCACGGCCCAGAACCGCCCCGTCGCCCACCCAGACATCGTCGCCGAGAACCGTGCCAGCATGGATCACGACGTGGTGACCCAGCGTGACCCGCGCCCAACACGACGCCCTCTTCGATGACCACAAATTCGCCCAGCTGTACGTTGTACCCAGGGTGGCCGTAGGATGAATGACCGCTGTCAACCGTGACTCCTCTCCAAACGCGCTACCGCGACACCGCCACCGGGACGCCGCCGCTGGCCAGCGACTCCTGCGCGGCCGTCAGCACCCGCAGCACACGCAGGCCATCCTGGCCGTCGCTGCGCGGTTGGACGCCGTGCTGCAGGCAGTGGACAAAATGCTCGGCCTCCAGGCGCANGGGCCNGCGCAGGTCGAGCCGCGGCGACACGATATCGCCGAAGCGCAGGGTCAGCGCCTCGCCGTAGCTGGAGTAGCCGGGCGCGTCGACCCCGTGGTCGTAGATGCGCACCTTCTCCGAACTCTCCATGTCGTCGAATTCGGCCATGCGGTGAGTGCCCACCAGGGTCAACCGTCGCACCTTGTGCGGGTCGAGCCAGCTGACGTGAATATGCCCGATGTGATTGTCGGGGAAGCGCAGGGTGAGAAAAACGACATCTTCCACGCCGGGGCGCAGGTAGGCCACGCCGTGGGCCGCCACGATCTCCGGCTCACAGCCCAGCAGGTAGAGCATGACCGAAATGTCGTGCGGCGCCAGGCTCCACATGGCGTTTTCGTCCTGGCGCACCACGCCCAGGTTGAGCCGCTGTGCATAGATGTAACGCAGCGCCCAGGTCGCCGCGCCGAGCAGCGACTTCAGGTAAGTGACCGCCGGGTGGTATTCCAGCAGGTGGCCGACCATCAGCGTGCGCTGCTGCGCGGCCGCCAGCGCTACCAGGCGTTCACCTTCGCCCAGGTTGAGCGTCAGCGGCTTTTCGACGAAGACGTGTTTGCCGGCCAGCAGCGCTTGACGGGCCATCTCGAAATGCTGCACCGCCGGCACCGCCAACACGACGGCGTCCAGATTCGCGCCGGCCAGCAGCCCGGTGTAGTCNNACTGGTCAGCGTCGCGTCGGGGTCAGGATTTGGGCCTTGACCAGCGCCTGGGGTTGGCGTCGCACACCCAGGTCACTGCACAGCCGGGCAGCGAGGCAAACGCACGCAGCAGATTGGGGCNCCAACGGCCCAGGCCCACGTGGGCCAGCTTGATGGTTGACACCCGTTCTATACCTCACCTACCAGGTAGCGGTGGTGCGCCCAGATTGCCTTGACCTGCCACGGCAGACGGGCGTGGTCCAGCCAGGCGTATTTCATGACCCGGTCGTACAGGTCGGGCTGCTGGTCCAGATAGTACGCCATCGTCGACCAGGTCCAGCCCTCACCGCTGAACTGGCGCTCCAACTGACGCGAGCGAATGCCCAGGCGTTTGAGCACCTCGTTGGCCGGCATCACCGTATCGGGCCAGGNGGGTACGTCCAGCACCCNCTGTTCGACGATACGCACACCCTGCGCGTTGAGTTGGCGCCGCACCAGGCCAATATCGACCCAGCGTTCGTCCACGGTGGCGAAGAAGTCACGGTCGAGCACCAGTTTACGCATCCAGTAACCGACCTGCAGGTTGTTGGGCATCGCCACGAAGACCACACGCCGGCTGACCCGCGCCAGNNCGCGCAACAGCGCGTCGGCGTTGGGCAGGTACCACAGGGCGGCCCAGCACCAGGTCAGGTCGAAACTGCGGTCGGCGAAGGGCAGGTGGCCCCAATCACGTACCAGGGTGAGGGTCACCGGCAGGTCGAGCTCCTGCCAGATGCGCTGCACGCCGGCCAGGCGCACGGGTTGGTCATCGACCAGCGTCACGCGGCAGCCGGCCTGGGCGAGGGCCACGCTGTTGATGCCGCTGACGCCGGCCATGCCGTAGAGGGGCGCTTCCAGGACCGAGGTGACCCGGTAGCGGTCGCACAGTTCGTGCAGGAAGTCGTTGAGCACAAAACGTTCGTAGACCAGACCCAACCCCTCGTTGTAGTCGGTCAGGTAGCGCTGCCAGGTTGGTTCGTGCATGTCAGTCATGGTCAGGCCACCGCCGCGCTCTGGCCGTTGTCTGAGCCGTCGAACAGCACCGCCAGGCGGTCACCCTCATAGCGGGCGCCAATCACCTGCCGGCCCGAGAGGGTGCGCGGCAGGCTGAGGTTGCGTTTCCAGTTGCCGATGTGGATGATCGNCTCATCAGCCATGCTGCGTGCGAGCCTGATCTGATTGCGCTCGACCAACGGCAGCGGCAGGCTCAACTTATAGATGCCGTCCTCTTTCGTCACTTCCTGTGGTTTACCCACGTAAANAATCGCCGTGGGGTCGACGCAGTCATCGTATGTCGCGTTGGCCATGCGCCGCAGCATGTCCAACCCCACCACTTCCTGATCGAACAGCGGTATCGTCATCACCGGGAGCGGATCGAACGCCTCCTGGACCATCGTCAGGTAGCGGGCCTGCGCCTCCTTCCACGAGGCAAAGTAGGCATNCGAGACCCNCGCCGGGATCATCCGGTTGCAGAAGACCGCATCGGTCGCGTAGCCATACAGGTTCAGGTAGGTGTAGGCGCGCTGCGCCTCTTTGATCACCATCTTCTCCGGGTTGAGCACCAGGCGCACCGAGGTCANATCGGGGTCGGTCAGCAGGCGGCTGATCCGTTCGAGNNCTTGCAGCAGCAGGTCTTCGGCCGAATCATAGAGGGCATCGGTCGGCAGCGGCATATCGGTCATGCGCTTGATGACCGGCACCGCCGCTTTGAGCACCTTCTTTTCCCACGGGAAGATGCGGTCGAGGTACCAGCGCGCCAGGTCGGGCAGGGCCAACAGTTGCAGCGTGGCCCCGGTCGGCGCGCAGTCGACCACGATCACGTCGTAGTTGCCCGACTCAGCCAGGTAGGTGATCTGCATCAGGCTGGCCGNCTCTTCCATACCGGGCAGCACGGCGGTTTCTTCGGCGACCAGGTCGTCCATGCCGCGCCAGGCAAACAGGGCCGAGATATAATTCTGCACCGTGCCCCAGTGGCGGTCCATCTGGTGCAGCAGGTCGATTTCCTGGCCCCACAGGTTCGCTGTGATCGCCACGGGCCGTTGCCNCAGGGCCATGTCGAACGAGTCGCCCAGGCTATGGGCCGGGTCAGTGCTGAGCACGATGGTGCGTAGGCCGCGCTCGGCGCAGTGCAGCGCCGTCGCAGCGCTCAAGCTGGTCTTGCCAACGCCGCCCTTACCCGTGTATAGGAGGATTCTCACCGTCAACTCCTTCGGATTCGACCGTCAACGACGCCCGCACCGCTCGCCTTCCATCGGCGGAAGGCGGGCGATGGCTCACAGTCGACAGCCAACATGAACTGGAGTGGGCCTGGTGGCCAGGCTCACTCCAGGGTGTTACCGGTCGAAAAATTGTACTCGAAAGTGGGTGAATGGTCAAAGGACAGGCGCGGGTACTCAGCGGCCGGGCGCCCATATTTCGCACGCCCTCCTCTCAACCTTTTTAGTTTTTCGCATCATCATGTACAATGCAACACTTGAGGCATAGACATGGACCAGAGACTGATTCGCAATTTTTGTATCGTCGCACACGTCGACCACGGCAAGAGCACCCTGGCCGACCGGCTGATCCAGCTCACGGGCACGCTGGCCGAGCGCGAGATGATGGCCCAGGTGTTGGATTCGATGGACCTGGAACGCGANAAAGGGGTTACGATCAAAGCGTCGGCGGTGCGTATGTCCTACACCGCGGCCGATGGTGAGACCTACGAGATCAACCTGATCGATACACCGGGCCACGTCGACTTTGCCTACGAGGTCTCGCGCNNCCTGACCGCGTGCGAAGGTGCGGTCCTGCTCGTCGACGCCAGCCAGGGGATCGAGGCGCAGACGCTGGCCAACCTCTACCTGGCGCTGGAGCACGACCTCGAAATCATCCCCGTGGTCAATAAGATCGACCTGATCTCGGCGCGCACGCAGGAGGTGGCGCGCGACATCGAAGAGCTACTCGGCACCCCCACCGAGGAGGTGCTCCTGGTGTCGGCCAAGGAGGGGACGAATGTGGCCGCGGTGTTGGAGGCCGTGGTGCGTGAAGTCCCACCGCCGNNCGGGCAACCCGCGGCGCCAGCGCGGGCCTCGATCTTCGACAGCCACTATGACTCCTACAAGGGCGTTGTGGCCTACGTGCGCGTATTCGATGGCGTCCTGCGTCAGGGCAGCAACCTCAAGGTGATGTCGACCGGCCTGCGGGTNGGGCCCATGGAACTGGGCGTATTTCGCCCAGGCATGACACCGGTCAACGAGCTGACGGCCGGCGAGGTGGGCTACATCGCCACCGGCCTGAAGTCGGTACGTGACTGCCGGGTGGGGGATACACTGACGACCTGGCAGGCGTCCGCGGAGACGCCGCTGCCCGGCTACGCGCCGCCCAAGCCGATGGTGTTTGCCGGCCTGTACCCGACACTCGGTGAAGACTACGGCCTGCTGCGCGATGCCCTGGAGAAGTTACAGCTCAACGATGCCTCGCTGACGTTCCAGCCGGAGACCAGCACAGCCCTGGGGTTTGGTTTCCGCGTCGGCTTTCTCGGCCTCTTCCACATGGAGATCATCCAGGAACGCCTGGAGCGCGAGTACGACCTCGACATCCTCTTCACCGCTTCCGGGGTGGAATACCAGGTCACCAAAACTGACGGCAGCGAGATCGTGGTCGACAACCCGGTTGAACTGCCACCCGAGACCGAGATTCGCGAGGTGCGTGAGCCGTGGATGAAGATCACCATCTTCACACCGACGGAATACATCGGCACGGTGATGGATCTGACGACCAAACGCCGCGGNGAGTTCGTCAATCAGGAGTATCTGGACGAGCGGCGCGTTCTGCTGACGTACCGCATCCCTCTGGCCGAGATTCTGGTCGATTTTTACAATGACCTGAAGGCGCGNACNCGCGGTTATGCCAGTCTCGACTACAGCTTCGACGGCTACCGCGTGGCTGACGTGGTACGTCTCGATGTGTTGGTCAATGAAATACCGGTGGACGCGCTGTCGATCATTGTACACCGTGACCAGGCCCACCCCAAGGGGCAGCGTCTGGTGAGCAAGATGAAGGAGCACATTCCGCGGCAGCAGTACGAAGTGCCCATCCAGGCGGCCCTGGGCAAAAAGATCATCAGCCGGGCCAACGTCAAAGCGTACCGCAAGGACGTACTCTCCAAATGTTACGGCGGCGATATTTCACGTAAGCGTAAGCTGCTGGAGAAACAGAGGGAAGGCAAGCGGCGGATGAAGATGGTGGGCCAGGTGGAAATTCCCCAGTCTGCCTTCATGGCCGTGCTGCGGTTGGACGAAGACTAACGGCCCCGTGTATGTGCCCTGGCGTGCGTGGATCATGGATTGGGGCGGGTGAGTTGGCGTTGAGAGCAGGCGGAACTGGCCTGTAACCTGTGTCGTCAGGAGAACGTGTTGTCGACGACGGTAAATGAGAAGCGGTCATCCCCAACGGGGCGGCAGCGTTGGCTGATTGGGCTGGCGTTGGCGGCGATATTGGGCGCTGCACTGCTGCTGCGGCTGTACAACAACAACTGGGACGAGTATATGCACGCGCACCCCGACGAGCGCTGGATCGTCATGGTGGCCGGCGAGATGCATATGCCCACGAACCTGGCGCAGGCCCTCGACCCGCGCCTATCGCCGTTCAACCCGCTGTGGAACCTGTCCCAGGGCCAGGTGCGGCATTTTGCCTACGGGCACCTNCCCCTCTACCTGCTGACGGTCAGTGCGGCCGGACTGCACGCCGTCGGGCAGGCCCTGCGGGACGCCGGCGCCTCCGGGCAGTGGGTCGAGTGGCTGGTGCGGGCCAACTCCTTCGACGGCTTCAACCTGGTGGGGCGCGTCCTGTCGGCCTTGTTCGACACAGCGACGGTCCTGCTGACCTTTTTGATCGGCCGGCGAGTGTACGACTGGCGGGCCGGGCTGTTGGGGGCCGCGTTCGTTGCCCTGACCGTGACGCACATCCAACTCAGCCATTTTTACGCCTTCGATCCGGTTGCCGCCTTCTTCATCGTCCTGGCCGTCTACGGTGGGATCCGCATGGCGCAGGATGGCACATGGGGTGCGGCCGCGCTGGCCGGATTGGCCGTTGGGGCGGCCGTTTCGTCGAAGTTCAGCGCCCTGCCGATCCTGGCCGTACCGGTGGTGGCGGCCGCGGCGTTATTGGGCCATCCGGCGTGGCCAGCCTGGGCGCTGCCGCCGGCCTCACCGCGTNNGGGCGTGCCACCCGCGCCACAGATCGTGTACCTGCTGATCGTGGCCGGCCTGATGGCGCTGCTCGCCTTCGCCGTGACCTCACCCTTCGCCCTGTTGGACTGGGACGCCTTCCGTCAGTCGGTGATCACCGAACAGGGGGCCATGGTGCGCGGTCAGGCCGATTTCCCCTACACGCGCCAGTACCGCGGGACGACNCCCTACCTCTACAACATCGAGCAGCAGGTGCGCTGGGGCATGGGCTGGCCGCTGGGGCTGCTGGCCTTCAGCGGTTTCGGCTGGGTGCTCGTGCGGGCCCTGCGCGGCCGGGCCAAAGGCGAGGAGTGGATCATGTTAGCCTGGTGTGTGCCCTACTTCGCACTCACCGGCCTCTTCATGGTCAAATTCATGCGCTACATGCTGCCGCTGCTACCCTTTTTCAGCCTGATGGGGGCCGCCCTGTTGGTACGCCTCTGGCGCGGCCCCAACTGGCTCACTGCGGCCGGCGCCTCGCCCGCGGACGCGGCAGGCTCAGACGCGGCGCCAGTCGCAACCGAGGCATTGCACGCGGACGCGGCAGGCTCAGACGCGGCGCCAGTCGCAACCGACGCATTGCACGCGGACGCCGCAGCCCCGGATACGGCGCCAGTCGCAACCGACGCATTGCACGCGGACACCGCAGCCCCGGATGCGCAGACCATCACAACCGACGCCCCATTCGCGGACGCCGCAGTCCCGGTTATGCCACCCGACACAGGCGCGGACGCCCGACCGCGGCGCTCCATCTGGGCCTGGTTAGCGCCGGCCCTCGCCATCGTGGTGCTCGTCGGCACCGCCTTGTGGGCGGTCGCCTTCGTCAATGGGGTCTACGGCCACGAACACACCTGGATCACCGCCTCCAAGTGGATCTACGAAAACGTGCCCGATGGCAGCGTGCTGGCCGGCGAGCACTGGGACGACACCCTGCCCAGGACCTGCAGACCNCCGCCGGGCGCGTACCGTGGGGCGCACAACTACCGGGTGCTCGACATCCCCAACTACGAAGAGGACACGCCGGCCAAGTTCGAGACGCTCAAGGGGATGCTGCGCGAGGCCGACTACATCGCCCTGGCCACCAACCGCCTGTACCAATCGATCCCGCGCCTGCCCGAACGTTACCCAATGACCACGAAGTACTACGAGCTGCTGTTCAGCGGCCAGCTCGGCTTCGAGCAGGTCGCCGAGTTTACCTCACGCCCGCGGCTTGGCCCATGGGAATTCGTCGACGACAACGCCGATGAGAGCTTCACCGTTTACGACCACCCCAAGCCGATCATTTTCAANAAAGTGCGTGACCTCAGCGATGCTGAATGGGACCAACTGCTNGGGGGTACGTGGCAGGGCGCACGGCCGGGTTACGTNGGGCGAACCGGGGCTGCTGGACAAACTGCTCGACAGCCTGCCATTGCTCGGCCGGGCTGGCTCGGCCCCCAGTCCACGCCGCCCAGCGAGCGTAACAAAACCCTGCTTCTCGACCGACCGACGGAGGAGTTGCCGGCACCGTACGACCTGCGCTGGAATCAGCTGGCATCCAATTCGCCGGTTGTGGCGGTGATCGTGTGGTGGCTGGCGCTCCTGCTGCTGCAAGTCATCGCCTGGCCGCTGACGTTCACCCTGTTCAGCCGACTGCGCGACCGCGGCTGGCCCTTCGCCCGCCTGGTGGGCTGGTTGGTGGGCGGCTGGTTGGTCTGGATCACGGCCAGCCTGCACCTGCCGGTGGTCGGCAACAACCTGCTGACGATTGGCCTGGCCCTGTTGGTCCTGGCGGCCCTCTCCGGCTGGCTCGGCTGGCGGCAGCGTGCGGCGCTGCGCGCTTTGGCGCACGCACCGTGGGCCATTCTGGTCGCGGAGGCGGTTTTTGCCGGCGCCTTCCTGGCCTTCGTGCTGGTGCGTTTGCTCGACCCCGACCTGTGGCAGCCCTGGCAGGGCGGCGAGAAGTTCATGGAGTTCGCCTTCCTCAACGCCACGACGCGCAGCACCTGGATGCCGCCGTACGACCCATACTACGCCGGCGGCATCATCAATTACTACTACTACGGCTATTTCCTGGTCAACCTGCTCATCAAACTGACCGGCATCGACGCCTCGGTCGCCTTCAACCTGGCGGTGCCCACACTGTTCGCGGCCACCGTCAGCGGCGCGTTTTCCATCGTCTACAACCTGACGCCGGTCCAGGCTGACCGCGCCTCCCGCTGGGCGCCCGGCATCGGCGCCGGTCTGATCGGTGGGCTGTTCGTGGCCGTGATCGGCAACCTCGACGCCATGGGGCAGGTGATGCGGCGCCTGGGTGAGCAGAGCACCACGCAGTTCCAGAGTCAGATCCCGGGCCTGCAAAGCCTGGTGCGGGCCGCCTCCGGCGTACAGCACCTGGCGACGACGGGCGGTTCACTCGCACCGTTCGACTGGTGGNNGCCCAGCCGTGTGCTGCCCTTTACGATCAACGAGTTCCCCTACTGGAGCTTCCTGTTCGCCGACCTGCACCCCCACATGATGGGCATACCGTTCACCATCCTGTTCCTGGCCGCCGCGTTCAACCTGCTGGCCGGGGCGGATCANTACGGCGGAGGATGGCTGGCTGGCACGCGGGCGCGTTTCCTGTTCATCCCGCTGACGCTGGGCGCGCTGGCGGCGATCAACACCTGGGACCTGCCCACCTACCTGGGCATCGTGGTACTGGCCTTCATCGTCGGCGACTACCGGGCGCGCCTGCGCCCGCTGCCCATTGTGCTCTTTGCCGCGGCCGTGGCGGCGCTTTCCTACCTCCTCTATCTGCCGTTCTTCCAGAACTACGCGGCCGTTGGCAGCAGCGGCGTTGGCCTGGTCCAGGGCAAAACACAGCTCAGTCAGTGGCTGCTGATCTGGGGCTTCTTCCTGTTCCTGGCCTTCACCTTCATCATCGTCGAGCTGCGCACCCACAACCGGCCGGGCCAGCCCGACCGGCGTGCCCCGGCCGTGGTGCGCTGGCTGCGCCTGCTCACCGAACGCTGGGANCGCGGCCCGCGCCTGGTCTCCCTACAGCGGACGCTGGTCACCCAACCGGCCCCACTCTTTCAGGTCGGACGCGGCCTGTTGCTGGTCGTACTGCTGCTGGCGGTCATCCTGGCCATTGCGGGTTACTGGGTNCCCGCGGTGCTGGCGCTGCCGGTGGCGGTGACGGGTCTCCTGCTGTTCCGGCGCGACGTGCCCGCCGGCCGGACGTTTGCCCTGCTGTTGGTCTTTGCCGGCCTGCTGGTGCTGCTGGGTGTCGAGTTCGTCTTCCTCAAGGATTTCCTCTGCGGCTGCGCNCCCGGCTCCAACCAGGTCGGCGATTACTACCGCATGAACACCCTGTTCAAGTTCTACATCCAGGTCTGGGTACTGCTGGCTCTGGGTGTGGCCGCGGGCCTGCCGCTGGTGTGGCAAACTGTGCAGGAGCGGTTCGGGCGGGCGTGGCGCGTGACCTGGACCCTGGCGTTCGTGGTCCTCACCGTGTCGGTGCTGGCCTTCGTCGTGCTGGGTACCCGCGGNCGGGTGGCCGATCGTTTCCCGGGGACACGCCCCGCCATCGGCACGCTGGACGGCATGGCCTTCATGCAGGTGGGCAGTTACACCTGGCCCGATGCCTCCAATACGATCGAGTTGAAATACGACTACGATGCCATTCAATGGCTGCTGAGCCATGTCCAGGGAAACCCGGTCGTGGCCGAGGGTCGCATCGATTATTACCGTGANGGGGGTATGCGCGTGGCCAGCTTTAGCGGGCTGCCGGGACTCCTGGGCGCCCACCAGGGCGAGCAGCGCTACGGTGACCAGGTCGGCACACGTGACGGCCAGGCACGCGACCTGTTCAGCACGTCCGATATCGCCCGCGCAGCAGCTGCTGGACGAGCCGACGTTCGTTACGTCTACCTGGGACGTCTCGAACGCACCGTCTATCCATCCGCCGGCATCGCCAAATTCNNTGAACAGATGGCCCAGCAAGGGCTGTTGCGCGAGGTGTACCGTAATGCGGAGGTCGTCATTTACGAACGCGGGGGATAGGCAGTAGGGGTTGGGGCGTTGATTCCGGTTCCCCGTTGCGTAATGGTTGGCCAGCCTGTGCATCTTGATAGCGGTGCCTGTTTCATCCATGCTTGACAATGAACAGTTCGGCGCATTGTACCGGGAGTATCTACCCCGGGTGCTCAACTACCTGCGTCTGCGCGTGGGTGACGAGGGGTTGGCAGAGGAGTTGACCGCGGCCACCTTCACGCAGGCGTTTGCCAAACGCCACCAGTTGCGCGTCACACAGGCGTTTCCGGGCTGGTTGTTCCGTATTGCGCGCAACGAACTGGCGCAGCACTTTCGCCGCCGGCGCCCGGTGGTGGATGCCAACGATGACTTCGACCTGCTGCTCACCCTGCCCGCCGCGGGCCTCTCGCCGGAAGAGACGGTGCAGTGGCAGCAGCAGTGGTCGGCCGTCGTGCGGCCCTGCGGCAGCTGCCCGCCCGCGAGCAGGAGATCATCGGCTCAAATTCGTAGCCGGTCTGAGCAACGTGCAGATTGGCGAAGTCACCGGTCTGACGCCCAGCAACGTAGGGGTCATCGTATTCCGGGCGCTGCACAAGCTGCGCGCCGACCTGAAACCATGAGGAAGTAGCGTTTTGCCCACGGTTGTGTTCGACAAACGGGTGACGGCGGAGGACTGGCTGCGCGCCGAAACCCTGGAAGCCGCGCTGATGCATCCCGATGCGCCCGCCGACGATGAGATTGCCGGCCTGGTCGCGGTGTCCCAGCGCTTCACTGGCCTGGCGCAGGTGCTGGCGCCGCCCTCGCTGGGGCTGGTGCGCCGCGTCGAGCATCTGGCGGTGGCGCCGGTCGCTGCCCGCACATCATGGCCCATCCGGCGTTTATGGCCGACCGCGGCTGCGCTGGCCGCGGTGGTGCTGCTGGTGGCGCTGACGGCCTTCGGTCCCGGTCGTGGTGCACTGGCCGCGCTGTACGCGCGGCTCAACCTGGGCAACATCGACGTCAGCGTGACGCCCGACTCCACCCCGGCCGGCCCACGCTTCACGACCGCCTATCGCGAATCACTGGCCAGTTTGGATGCGGCGCGACGTCGTGTCAGCTTCCCGTGCTGGCGCCGCAGGTGCTGCCGGCCGATTATGCCCTGCAGAGTGTGGCGGCCGTTTCCTACGAAGGCATGCCGGTCTGGTTCCCGGCGCCCTTCTACATCGAGCTGGACTACCGCGGCCCCGCGAACAGGGCATGGAGCACGATCTGACGATTCGGCAGTTCGGTATGGCGTTGGGTGAGCAGGGTGGGATCAAGAACCTGCGTTTTGCCTCCGACCAGGTCGCGGAGTCAATCAGCGTCGATGTGAACGGCCATCCGGCGTTGATGGTCATGCACCGGGCGCCGGCCGACCGGCCGGTGCGTGAGCTGGTTTGGCAGGAAGGTGACGTGATGCTGGAATTATTGAGCCAGGTTCTGGCTCCCGACGAAATGATGCGCATCGCCGCATCGATGCAGTAGACTATGTCATCCATTCTACCCGTATTTTTGTTCTGGCTGGTGATTCAACTGTTCGCGGTGGCTGCACTGCCGCTGACCTGGCGCTGGTTGGGCTGGCTGCCCGACCGCGGTTACGCGCTGGCCAAACCCCTGGGTTTGCTGCTGGTGACGTTTGGGCTGTGGCTNGGGGCCAGTTTTGGTTTCCTGCGCAACAGCGCGGGTGGTGTGCTGCTATCACTCCTGGTGCTGGCCGGGCTGTCGCTCTGGCTGAGCTGGCGCACACGCAACGGGCCTTCTCTCGGGCAGTGGCTGCGCCAGCACCTGTCCCTGGTCATTGCGACCGAACTGCTCTTTCTCGTCGCGCTGCTCGGCTGGGCCTACTTCCGCGCCTTCGATCCGGCCATCGCCGCCACGGAAAAGCCGATNGGGCTGGCGTTCCTGAGCGGTGTGCTGCGCAGCGAACGTTTTCCACCGATGGATCCGTGGCTGTCCGGTTTTGCCATCAGTTATTACTATTTCGGCTACGTCATGCTGGCCGTGCTGGCACAGATTACGGGCGTAACGGCGGCCTACGCGTTCAACGTCGGTCTGGCCACCTGGTTCGCCTTCGCCGCGATTGGCGCGTTCAGTGTTGGGTACAACCTGGCCAAGACCCACCCCTGGCCACGCACNCGGCAGGGACTGTTGATCGGTCTGCTGGCCAGCCTGTTCGTCGTGATCCTGGGCAACCAGGTGGGGGCGGTCGAGTACGCCTATCACAACCGCGTCGTGCCCCAGGAGACGATCGCCGCCCTGGACATCAAAGAGCTGACCGATACGCCGCCCAGCGGCCTGTGGTACATCGGCAACAACTGGTGGTGGTGGCACGCGCCACGCGTCATCCACGACCGCGACCCGGCCGGCCAGACCGTCGAAGTCATCGACGAATTCCCCAACTTCAGCTTCATTCTGGGTGACATGCACCCGCACGTCCTGGCGCTCCCCTTCGTGATCGCGGCCATTGGTCTGGCGCTCAACCTGCTGCTGGCGACCCTGGCCGAAGAACCGGATACGGTACCGCTGCGCCAGNNGTGCGGGGCTGGCTCATCGCGCGCTTCCCCTGGGTCTTTTCGGCTTTGGNNCCTCTACGCCGTCGTGCTGGGCGGNGCCAGTTTTCTCAACACCTGGGACTTCCCCATCTACCTGTTCCTGACAGTGCTGGCCTATGGCGCGCCAGCGCGATCAACCGCGNNGGGTGTCGACCGCCAGGTCATCGGCCGCAGTCTGGTCTTGGGCGGCGGGTTGGGACTCAGCGGCATTCTGCTGTACATACCGTTTTACATCGGCTTTCAGTCCCAGGCTGGCGGCATTCTGCCCAACCTGCTGTTCCCCACCCGGGTGACGCAGTANTTTTTGATGTTCGGNCCCTTCCTGGTCGCCCTGCTGGCACTGCTTCTGGTGGCCTCGGCCGCCACCGGTGGGCGGCGTGTCCTGCGCCGAACCCTGGGTTGGCTGCCGTGGACGATTGGCCTGCCGATTCTGGCGCTGCTCGCACTGTTACTGGTCATCGGGCGGACGGCCGAAGGGCAGAATGTGCTTGCCGGCTACCTCAACAACCCTGCGATCAGCGCGGCGTTGGGCAGCCCAACGGTGGGTGCACTGCTGGCGTATGTCACCCGGCTGCGTCTGTCCAACCCATGGGCGTTCCTGCTCATGGCTGGGCTGATTGCCTGGGTGGTTGGGCTGGTGCTGAGCAGCGTGCACCGACCAGCGCCGGCCGGCGAGACCGTTTCGACACCGGCCAACCGTGCGGTGGAGAGCGGGCAGGGTGGTCTGGTATTTGCCCTGCTGCTGGCCCTGGTGGCCCTGCTGCTGACGTTTGGTCCCGAATTCATCTACCTGCGCGACAACTTCGGTACGCGTATGAACACGGTGTTCAAGTTCTATTACCAGGGCTGGGTTCTGCTGGCCCTGATGGCAGCTTACGCCGTGGCCTACCTGCTGCGCACCAAAGTGCTGACCGCCGTGCGTGTGCCAGCCCTCGCGCTGATTGCGCTGCTCACGCTGACCGGTCTGTACTACCCGGTGGCCGCCAGCTATAGCAAGGCCGGCCGCTTTGCCCATGAACCAACCCTCGACGGGCTGGCCTACCTGCGCCAGTACAGCCCGGGCGACTACGGCGCGGCGGCCTGGCTGGCGCAGAACGCNGCGCGGCCCGCNGTGGTCTTGGAAGCGAGCGGCGGTTCGTACGACCGGGACGGCGCCGGACGCATCTCGATGGTGACCGGCATCCCCACACTGCTGGGCTGGGACGGGCACGAAGCCCAATGGCGCGGCCGCCGTTACACGGAAATGGTGACCGGCCGGCCCGAAGCGTTGGAGGCGATCTACCGCGGCTCNGCGGCCGAGTTGGACGCGCTGTTGGCCCGCTGGGGCGTCGATTACGTGGTGGTTGGACCTATCGAACGCCAGCGTTATCACTTGACCCCGCAGGTGATCGAACGCTTCAGCCAGGTGATGGATCTGGTGTACGATCAGGACGACGTGCAAATCTACCGGCGCCGCGGCCCGGTGGACCCCGCCAGCAACGTCCACGACCTTCCAGGCGCCCATGGGTGGTGTGCCGGACTGAGGGTGGGCGGATGACACCCTGAATGGGGCATCCGGCCCGCATGGCTGACCCGTGCCGCACAGAGGCGTGCAGCACTCCGCAAAATTGGGGCAATGATCAAGACGATGATGGACGAATCGATTTCCAACGGCACGATCGGGCTGAACCGCGGCGCACCCCATGTCGCACCCGCGGCCTCCTGGCAGGAATGGCTGACCGTCGAGCGCACGCTCTACATCGTGGCCGCGGTGCTCGCCGTGGGCCTGCGCGTGTATGCCTTGGACATGCAGCCGCTGGCGCCGGCCGAGGCGCACCAGGCGTGGCTGGCCTGGCAGCTGACGCACGGTGCATCGGTCACGGTGGCGNNCGATGTCAGCCCGCTGCTCTTGACGCTCAACCGGCTGCTCTTTGGGCTGACGACGGGCGGGGATGCGCTGGCCCGGCTGTGGCCGGCGCTCGCCGGTGCGCTGCTGGTGCTGCTGCCCTACGGGCTGCGTGGTCACCTCAGNCGCGGGGCTGCGCTGGTCACCAGCTTCCTCCTGGCCACATCGCCGCTGCTGGTTGTGACGGCCCGCGTGGTGGACGGCGCCAGCCTGGCCGCGTTGGGCGTGGTGTTGGCCCTGGTCGGTTTGGTACGCAGTCTGTCACCGGCCGACGACGCAGCCGCCAGTCGCCGCCGTCCCAACTGGCCAGTCTGGACGGGGATTGGCGTCGGTCTGGCCCTGGCAAGTGCGTCGAGTGCGCTGACGGGCCTGCTGGCGTTGGGCGTGGGCGGCCTTTCTGGCGCGCGGAAGTCGAAGGCTGGGCCGATCAGCTGCGCAACCTGGCGCGGCGCGGTCTGGCCAGCGGTGTTGACCTTTCTCCTGGGCGCAACCGGGCTGATGCTGTTCTGGCCTGGCCTGGGCGCCGCCGGTGACCTCCTGGCGCAGTGGGTGGCNGCACTGGCAGATAACGGCCGACGCACCCCGCTGTGGTGGCCGCTGCTGGTCCTGGTNGCAGCGCGGCCCTTCCTGGTGCTCGGCGCCATCATCTTTCTGGTNACTGTGGTTGGCACGCGTTCCCATGGTTCGCTCCTGGCTGGTGCGCACCCTCATGCTGTGGGCGGGGTGGCCCTGCTTGTGACGGTGGTGGGGTACGGGCCGGGTGACCTGGCACAGCTCGTGGTTCCGCTCTGTTTCCTGGCTGGCCTGGCCCTGGCGACTCTGGCCACCTGGCTGCGGGCGCAGATCATCGGCAGCTCGACGGGCTCGGCTGGCNNGCGAGAGTGGGTCATCCTGGCCACCGGCCTGGTGCTNGTCGGTGACGCTGCTGCTTTACCTCACGCGTTGGACTTTTTGCCCGGTGCGACCGCTTCGCTGCTCCTGGGCTCACTGGTGCTGTTTGGCCTGCTGGTGCTGCTGTTCGCAATCAGTTTCTTCTGGTTAGGCTGGCGTAGTATGCTGGGTGTCATCGTGCTGTTCCTGCTGATCACCACCGGCTTCGTCCAGCTGCGCAGCCTGTGGACGAGCAATTTTGACGCGACCGTGGCCCGTTACCTCAGCGAGCCGTACCGCACGACCAGCGCNCCGATGTGCGCCCTGGTGGCGACACTGGAGGAGCGGTCGGGACGCAAGTACGGCGACGTACACCGTTTTCACCTGGAAGTGGTCGATGGGCCGACCCGCGAGCTGTGGCAGTGGTACCTGCGGCATTTCGATCAGGTGCAGGTGACGACCTCGCCCGTCAGCACCGATAGCCCCGACGCGGTGATCACGGCCCGGACCGAAGACCCGCCGGCGCCAGTGCCCGGTACGACCGGTGCACCGTTCGTGGTGACCAACCGCTGGACGCCGGCCACGTTGACCGGCTCCGAACTGCTGCGCTGGCTGCTGTATACGGAGGCCAAGACGCCGCCCGAACAGGTGCAGAGTATTCTCTGGCTGCACAACAACGATTGAGAGACTCCCAAAGTCCACGTCGATCAGGAGTAATTTATGGAAAATCCGAATGTTATAGAGCGCAAAACTTCCTGGACAACAGCCTGCCGACTCTGATTGCCCTGAACTGGGAGAAAGTGGCATGGGGCATCCTCCTGGCCGTGACCGTGGCCTTGCACCTCTACATGCTGGGGGTGCGGGCCATGAGTCATGACGAAAGCCTGCACGTTCTGTACTCCTGGAAGCTGTTCAACGGTGAAGGGTACGTTCATCAGCCCATGATGCACGGGCCGCTGCGTTTCCACTTGAATGCGCTCTTTTACNNGCTCTTCGGTGTCAGTGATGCGGTCGGACGGCTGCCGGCGGCCCTGGCGGGTATCGCGACGGTGGGGCTGTTCTGGTTCTTGCGCCCGTACATCGGGCGCCTCGGCGCCTTCCTGGCCGCGGTGATGTGCGCTATCTCACCCGCGATCCTGTACTACACGCGCTACATTCGGGACGAGCCGTTCATGCTGCTGCTGCTCGTCTGGCTGGTGTTGATGATCTTCCGTTACCTCGACACCCGCCAGCCGCGCTGGCTCTACGTGATGACCATCCCCTACGCGCTGATGTTCACCGCGATGGAGGTGGCCTTCATCTTTGCCGGCCTGTTCATGGCGTTCTTTTTGCTGTATGCGCTGCTCGACATTGCACGTGACCCCTGGACCAACAACCGGCTGAAGATTCCTTTTTTNGCCACCCTGGTGTTGAGTGCGGCCAGTGGTCTGATCAGTTTTTACATCGTCACCAAGGGTAAGGTGGGCCAACCGGAGCCGATTGCGGGCATCATCTTCCTGATCGGCCTCATCCTGCTGGCCGACGCCATTTTCCTGGCCTGGCGTGGCGTTGGGGAGCGCCTGCACACCCATCCGGCGCTCGACATCGTGATCTGGCTGGCGACGTTGGCCGCACCGCTGTTCGCGGCGTTTTTGATTCGCATGTTCGGCTGGGACCCGCTCGACTATGGCCAGACCGGCATCGTGCGCTCGCTTCTGGTGTTTGGCGGCATGCTGGTGGGCGCGGGGTCNCTGGGTTTCGTGTGGGGACGCTTGCGCTGGTTGGCCAGTGCGGCCATCTTCTACGTGATCTACGTGCTGCTGTACACGACGTTCTTCACCAATGGTCAGGGCATCGCCAGCGGCACGATTGGCTCGCTGGGCTACTGGCTGGCACAGCAGGAGGTACAGCGCGGCGGCCAGCCCTGGTACTACTACCTGCTGACCACCCCGATGTACGAGTTCTTGCCCCTGTTTTTGAGTATCGGCGGCATCATTACCTTCTTCGCCGCCCGCGTCTGGCGGCAACTGGCGGCGCCCAACGACCGTTTCGGCGCCCGGGCCTGTTCGGCGACCGTGTTCATCCTGTTCACGATCTGGTGGATGCTCGGCACCTGGGCCGCGCTGACCTGGGCGGGTGAGAAGATGCCGTGGCTGACGGTGTATATCGCCCTGCCGCTGACGATTCTGGGCGGCTGGTGGGCCGGTTGGGTACTCGAGCGTATCGATTGGGCCCGACTGCGTGCCAACGGCGGCTTCTACCTGATGGTGGCCCTGCCCATCATCGGCTTCGGCCTGCTGGCCATCGTGCAGTCGCAGCCGTTCCGTGACCTGTCGATACCTGGTTTGAGCACCTCCCTGCAGTGGATTGCCGCGGCGGTGATCGTAATCGGTCTGTTGTGGATGGCCGTGCGCTGGATGCGCGGGTTGGGCGTACGNCGGACCTTGAGCGTATTCTTCCTGACCGTCACCCTGCTGCTTTTCCTGTGGACCGTACGCGTGAGTTGGACGTTCAACTTCATCAACTTCGACGATGCCACCGAGCTGCTGGTTTATGCCCACGGCACNCCCGACATCAAACGCATCATGAACGAGATTGCCGCCATCTCCGAGCGCACCACCGGCGGCAAACAGATCAAGGTCGCGCACGACGACGACTCAACCTGGCCGCTGGAATGGTACCTGCGCGAGTACCCCAACCGGGCCTTCTTCGGTGGCACGCCCAGCCGGCAGGCCGTCGATGCCCCGATCGTCCTGGTGGGCGACAAAAACGATGCCGCGGTGAAACCCTACCTGGCGGACAACTACGTGCGCATCCCCTACCACCTGGTGTGGTGGCCCAAACAGACCTATTTCGACCTGACGTGGGACCGTATCTGGCANGGGCTGCACGACCCTGAACAGGTGAAGACGGTCTGGGACGTGCTCTGGTACCGCAAATACAAGCAGCCGCTGGCCGACTGGGACCCCGCCCACCGCGCCTACATGTACGTGCGCAAGGACGTGGCCGAGTCGATCTGGCGTTACGGNGCTGTCGCCGCGGCCCCCACGACACCCACCCAAGAGGACCCCTACGCGGCGGGTGAACGCCCAATGACGGCCATCCGTGTCCTGGGTGGCAGCCAGGGCCAGACGGCAGGTCTCTTCAGCAACCCGCAANNTGTCGCCATTGCGCCCGACGGCGCCGTTTATGTCGCTGACACAGGCAATCACCGCATCCAGGTGTTTGATGCCAACGGCACGTTCCTGCGGACCTGGGGCAGCATGGGAAATGCGCCCGGTCAGTTCAACGAACCGTGGGGTATCGGCATCTCACCCGATNNGGCGGGTCGATCTACGTGGCTGACACGTGGAACCACCGCATCCAGAAGTTCACGCGCGACGGTCAGTTCGTCAAAGAATGGGGCACCAACGGCATCACCAACGGGCTGCTGGGCCAGATGGGTGTCTTCTGGGGACCGCGCGGTGGCGGTGGACGACCAGGGCCGTGTGTTCGTCACCGACACGGGCAACAAACGTATCCAGGTCTTCGACGCCGATGGTAATGCCATCAACCAGTTCGGTGGCGGTGGCCTGCTGGAGGGCAACCTGGACGAGCCGGTCGGCCTGGCCATCGACCAGGACGGCAACATCTACGTGGCTGATACCTGGAACCAGCGCGCAGGTGTTCGATCGCACCTTCCAGTACCTGCGTCAGTGGCCAGTCGATGGCTGGCTGAGCCAGTCGGTGGTCAACAAGCCCTACCTGGCCGTGGCGGATACGCCGGAAGGTCGTCGNNAGTCTACGTGACCGACCCCGAAAACTACCGGGTGCTGGTGTTCGATGACCAGGGCAAGTTCATCGCGGCATTTGGCCAGTACGGCAGTNNGGCTGACGCGATGATGCTGCCCACCGGCATTGCCGTCGACAGCCAGGGGCAGATCTACGTGGCCGACGCTGACGCCCACCGGATCATGATATTCCCCGCACTGAACGAATAGACGACGCCACTGGCCGGTTCTTGGGAAGAACCGGCCAGTGATTTTATGAGACAGCAGCAATTCCAGATCTGGCGCGGAGTCGAGGCTTCAGCCAGGTCTGGCCAATGTAAAACGGGTACGGCGACCTGGCCGCAGCCTCGATTTCGTGTGCGTCAGGCTCACGTTTGGAATTGCAGACACGGAAGGTGCCGGTTCATGCGTTTTGTCATCGCCCTGTGTGTGGCGGGGCTGTTAGCCTGGCTGGGCACGCGGTCATTCACCAATCCAGCCACCGTCGGTGATGGGTGGCTGTGGATGCTCGCCGCGGCCGTGAGTGGGGTTACGCCCTGCGCAGCACGGAGCGGTTCTTCCCGGAACCGGGCACGCACCGCTGGCTGGCCAATGCGCGGCTGGCGATGGACCGGCGCCGGTATCTTGGCCGGCGGTGTAGCCCTCAACGCCTGGGCCAACCTCACCCTGTACCGGCAGGTGTACGACCGCCCGGCCACACTCGCCTGGGCGGTGAGCCTGCTGCTGGCGGTGGTGGGCTTGGCGCTGCTGCAGCGGCGTGACCGCGACGGCCACGCGGAATCCGCCCCTGCGGGCGCCGGCGGCATGGGCGCCGTACACCGCGGGCTGGAGGTCGCCCTGCTGCTGGGCATCGTGCTGCTGGCCATCTTCTTGCGCCTCTACCGCTTGCACTCGATCCCGCCCGGCATCTTCATCGACGAGACCAACGCCGCGCTCGATGCGCTGCACATCTACGAAGGGCGCCCCGATTCCCCCTTCGGCACCGGCTGGTTCGAGACCCCCAGCATGTACGCCTACTACCTCCTCGGCCTGTTCCGGGTCATCGGCATCAACTGGGAGGCGCTCAAAGCGGCGTCGCTGCTGCCCGCCATTCTGACCGTTCTGGCGCTCTANCCCCTCGGGCGCACGCTGTTCGGGGCGCCCACGGCCCTCGCGGCGACCTTCGTCCTGGCCGTCAGCCGCTGGCACCTGACGATGAGCCGCTGGGGCTGGAACGAGGTTGCACCGCCGCTCTTCCAGGTGCTGGGCGCCTACTTCCTGGTGCGCGGCCAAAAGCCGACGGGGGCCGATTTTGGCCTGGCTGGCCTGCTGTTCGGCCTGGGCATGTACACCTACCTGGCCTCGCGCCTGGTGGTGGCGGCTGTGGTGCTCTACCTGCTCTACCGCTGTATCGTCGAGCGCGGTTTTCTGCGGCGCGCCTGGCCCGGTTTGCTGCTCATGGCGCTGCTCTACGTGATGACCTTCGCGCCGCTGGCGGCCACGTATCTGCGCGACCCGTTCACCTTTCTCAACCGTTCACAGCAGGTCAGCATCATGAATGACGTACGTCAGGCGGGCAGCTACCAGCCGCTGCTCGACAACCTGCGACGCCACCTGGAGATGTTCACCGTGCAGGGGCCNCTCAANCCCCGTCACAACCTGCCTGGCGCGCCGATGCTCGATCCGGTCACGGGTGCACTGTTCCTGATTGGCCTGGGTTACGCGTTCTGGCGCTGGCGGGATCACCGGCGGGGGCTGCTATTGATCTGGATCGGCGCGACGCTNGGTGGGGGCGTGCTGTCGACGGTGGCCGAGGCNCCGCAGGCTTACCGCACCCTGGCCGTCGTACCGGCCATTGCCCTGCTGGTGGGCGACACGGCCGTGCGGGCCTGGCGTGTGCTGGCGGAGGGATGGCGCACGACAGCCACGGCAAAGCCGTGGTGGTCCAGCCGGTCGGCGGTCGTCACGGCGCTCGTTCCCCTGACGTTGCTGGCCGCCATCGGGTACGCCAACGTTACCACCTATTTCGGCCCACAGGCCGAGGCTGAAACGGTGTGGCAGGCCTTTTCACCGGTCGAAACCGCCGTGGCCTACGAAGTGGCCGCCAAGCAGCTGGATCATCAGCTCTACCTGGCGCCACGTTTGTACAATTTTTCGCCGGTCCGCTTCCTGACCTACCAGGACCCGGCCACGGGCGGCGGTGGCCTGCGCCAAACNCCCTACCACCTCGCCCAACCGGTCGATGGCCTGCCGCTGACCGACCTCTCCGGTCAAGACGCGCTGTTTCTGCTGGACCTTCACTACCAGGACCTGGTCGAGTTGTTCACGGCCTATTACCCCGGTACGACGGCCAACGTCGTNCACCGGCCCGCGTGCCAACCGCTCTACCTGAGCGTGACCATCCCGGGCGAGGAGATCGTTGCCCTGCACGGCCTGGAGGGGCGTTACCCCGGCGTCAGCCGGCGCGACGCAGATCGACTTCAGCTGGCCGGCCGACTGGCCCCACGGCGCCGACCCTGGGCCGGTGACGTGGACCGGCGGCCTGGTGGTGGAGGCCAGCGGCCAGGTCGAGCTGCTCACGGAGGGGGTCTGGCGGTCGTCGTCGATGGGCAGCCCTGGACGGGTGGGCGTTTCCTGGGCAANGGGCTGCACGCCCTCCAGGTGACGCAGGCCGACCCGTTGGCGGCCGGCCGTGCGGTGTTACGCTGGCAGCTGGCCGATCAGGCGGCAATGCCGGCGCCGTCGGCCAACCTGGTTGCCGTGCCGCCACCGATGCACGGACTGCGCGCCAGCTACTTCGCCAACGAAGACTGGGCAGGGCCACCGGTCTTCAGTCAGGTGGTACCTTTGGTGCTGTTTGCGTGGGAGGATCAGGAGCCGTGGTGGGGTCCGTTCAGCAGTTCGTTCACCGGTTACCTGGACGCCCCAGTCGATGGCACGTACGCCTTCAGCGTCAACGGCGACGATGGGGTGCGGCTGTGGTTGGATGGCCAGGTGGTGGGCGAGTCCCTGCGGCCCGACACGGCCAACCAGATCGATGTCATGGCGCCGCTGACCGCGGGCCGGCACGCCATCCGCGTCGATCATTTCCAGCGCGGTGGGGGCAAAGCGCTNGGGCTGTGGTGGCAGCCGCCGGGCGGCCCCGCCAGGTAGTGCCGCCCCATGTGCTGACGCCCGATTGAGCCAGCGCCGCTACAGTCGAATGGTGAACCGGCTGCCGCTGCCCGGCGTACTCTGCACGGTCAGTTGACCATTGTGCGCCTGTACGATGCTCTGGGCAATCGCCAGGCCCAGGCCACTACCCGCCGCCTCGGTGCCGCTGCCGCGGTAGAAACGCTCGAAGATGTGCGGCAGATCGACCGCGGCGATTCCCGGGCCGGAGTCTTGAATCCACAACTGCACACCGCCGGCCGGATCGCGGTCGGCGCCAACCCAGACCTGGCCGCCACGTGGGGTGAATTTGACAGCATTGTCGACCAGGTTCGAGAGTGCCAGCAGCAGGCGCGCCTGGTCACAACGCACGCTGAGCGGGTCGGGCGGCGGTACGGTGCGTAGAGCCACCCNTCTGTCGAGCGCCGTACGTTTGAACGNGGCCGTTGCCATCTCCAGCAGCTCTGCCGCATCGTGGTCGTCGAAGTCCAGGGCGACCAGACCCGCATCCAAACGTGAGAGGTCGAGCAGGTTCTGCGTAACCCACTCCAGGCGCTCGATCTGGACCCGGCTTTCGGCCAGGAATTCAGCCTGGGCTGCGGGGTCGTCCGCCGCCTGATTGAGCAGCAGGGTGTTGAAGTTCTTGAGGGCCGTGATCGGTGTACGCAACTCGTGCGAGGCATCGGCGATGAAACGGCGCAGCGCATCACGTTCGGCGGCCAGCTCGCCGAAACTCACCTCCAACGTGGTCGCCATGTGGTTGAACTGACGGGCCAGGGCGCCGATCTCATCCTTGCCGGCCGCCGGTGCACGCGCTGACAGATCACCGGCCCGCATCCGTTCGGCCGCGGCCGCCAGACTATTGAGCGGCGAGGTCAGCCCACGACTGACGATCAGGCCCACGACCATGGCCAGGGCCGCGGCGACCGCGGCGGCCAGGCCAAAGGTGTGGCGAATCGTCTCCAGGGCCAGTGAACCGGCATCCTGCACACCGGTCAGCTCGACGTACCCCAGGGGCGTGGCCGCCTGGCCAATCGGCACACGCACCAANNCGACCGGGCGCCGGTCATCGCGGGCGGCCGGCGGCGCATTCTCGACCGCACGCGGCGCCACCGTCTCGAACACGAAACGATCACCCCACGGGCTGGACAGGCGCCGCACGCGTGATGGTGACANCCCTGCGGGAGATTGCCGAACAGGGCCGAAACATCCCCACGCAGCAGCGACTCCTGCGCTGAGTCGTCATGGGGAAAGAGGAAGAGCGGCGCTCGAGGCGCCAGCGGGGCCGCTGCCATCCGGTGACAACGCCAGCCACAGCGNCTCATCGACGTCGTCACGTGGGCCTGAATCGGCCAATATCTGGCCGTCGACGTCGAAGATCCTGACTTGCACGTCGCCGAGGAATGACGCCGTACGCGCCAGTTGGGTCAGGGCCACACGGCGCAGGGGCGACTGCATGTAGGGGCCGCCTCGCGCCACCGACCTGGCGTTGACTGCCAGGTCGGCGGCGGCCTGCTCTTGCACGTCGCGTGAGGAGCGAGACGGCCAGGAGCCAGGCCAGGCCCACGGTCATGACCGTCAATGCAACGTAACTCGCAACCAGACGCCAACGGATCGAGCGGAACATCAGAAGTTGCCTACAGGTCCTTCCCGTTGCTGGGTGGAGCCAGCGGGTTGGTGGGCTGCGGATTGAACGGCAGGTTCGGCAGCAGGTCTTGCAGGTCGGGCATACTGGGCGGCTGGCCGTCCTGCCCACCCTGAGCGTGCCGGAACATGCCAAACGCGCTGATCCCGAGATAGGCCTTGGTTTCGTCGGCCGGGTTCTTGCCCAGCGTGGCGGTGATTTCCTGCGCTTTGTCCGCGCCGCTGCGGGTCACGGTCAGTGTGACCTTGTCACCCGGCTTGTAACCGGCAATGGCATCGCGCAGGGCCGCAAAATCACTGACCGACTTACCATCGACCGCGGTGATGACGTCACCCGTGGTGATGCCGGCGGTGGCGGCTGGGCTGTCTTTCTCGACCTGCAGCACGACCACCCCATCACTGCGCATGCCGTTCCTGAACAGGTCTTGCAGGTCCTGCGGCAAATCGGGCATGTTGAATGGTTGTTGGGGTTACCATCACCATTTTGCCCACCCGGCACGCCAAAGTGGAAGGGCAGGTCCTGACCGTCGCTGCCATTTGCCGGCGCCGGCGGCTTCGCGCACGCCCAGGTAGCCGATTCCCTCCTTGTCCGGATGCTGGCCAAGCGTAACGCTGACATCACGTGTTTCAGCGGCGGTTCCACTCGCGACTTCCAGAGTCACCTTGTCACCGGGCTGGAACGCCCCGATCAGGGCGGGCAGGGTGTTGTCGGCATCGACGGCCTGACCATCGACGCTGAGGATGCGGTCACCGACCTTCAGCCCGGCCGCCTGTGCCGGGCCATCTTTCACGAGCCCACGATCACCGCTCCCTTGCCCAATTCCTGATTCCACGTCATGTGATCCTGCGGCATCGTCTCCATGCCCGAAGCGCACGGCACGATGCCCAAATAAGTACGGCCATTCTGTTCGGCCAGCTTGACGTCCAGCTTGCGTGTGTCGTCGCCGTGGCGTACGGTGACCGTTACCCGGTCGTCAGCCTTGCGATCACTCAGCGCGCTGCTCAACTCGGTCACGCGGTTGACGGCGGCGCCGTCCACTGCCAGGATAATGTCGCCGCGCACGATGCCGGCCCTGGCGGCCGGGCTATCGGCCATCACCGATGCGACCAGCACACCCTCTTCCCCGCTCGCCGCTGTAGCTGCGGCTGGCGCATCGGTCTGCGGTGCGGGCGCCGTGCTGCGATCCGGCAGAATGCCGTTCAGCGAATCGGCCAGGCGCGATGCCCGCGCCTCCAGCCGGGCAACGGGCGACACCGTGCTGGCCTGCGCCACACGCAGCAGCACCACCCTCCCAACACAGTAGCCATGCCCAACATCACGACGCATACCACAGCAACGCCGGCGATGATCGTAATGGTTCGTTTACTCATCGAATGAGACCCCTACGTCTGTTTGTTCAAGCTGCCCGCTGCGGCTGCCTTGACCAGAGACACACAACGACATGCCCCGAACCGCAAAACACAGAGGGCACAAAGGGGTGATTGCCCCGACGCTTTGTGCTCTGCGTATTCGTGCGTTCTGGTCGTTCCACCGACCGTGGCCGATCTCGCCGCAACTGCCTGTATTGTACTCCGCCCGCGTTGTGTCCGCGTTGTCTCGAGGTTAAGAAATCGCAACGTTGGGGGTGTGGATCGCCTCATGGGGCGAACTTGTAGCCCAGCCCACGTACAGTCACGAGCCAGCGGGGTTNCGCGGGGTCGTCCTCCAGCTTCTCACGCAGGTGGCGCATGTGGACATCGACCGTACGGTCGCTGCCGATGTCACTCTCGTAGCCCCACACCGCGTCGATGAGCGCCTCACGGCGCTGCGGACGGTCAGGGTTACTGATCAGTTGGCGCAGCAGGCGAAACTCGGTCGGGGTCAGGTCGACGGTGTGGCCGCGCCGNNCCGTCTGCATACGGTCCAGGTCGATCTGGATCTCGCCAAAACGCAGGCGCCCACCCGCGGTCAGGGTCGCCAGTTCACCGTAAGCGCGTCGCANGCTGCGGATGCGGGCCAGCAGTTCGTGCAGGCGGTACGGTTTGACAATGTAGTCGTCAGCGCCCAACTCCAGGCCCAGTACTTTGTCCAACTCCTCGTCACGNNCGGTGAGCATCAGGATGGGGCAACGTTGGCCNNGCTCGCGCAGGCGCCGGCAGACGTCGAACCCGTTGATGTCAGGCAGGCGAATGTCGAGCAGGATGAGGTGTGGCGCTTCGGTGCGTGCCAGGTCCAGCCCACGTTGACCGTTCTGGGNCCACAGGACGGTGTAACCTTCACGCTGCAAGGCATACTCAAGGCCACGCGCCACGGCACGTTCATCTTCGACGATCAGGATACATTCATTACTCATAGTGATTCGATGAGAGGCGTCATTGGAAGTCAGCGTACACAGGGGGTAAAGTCAAGGTGTTACCATTGTGCAGGTGACATGATTCTAACATATGACATGAATCAGTGCAAACCACCCCTTGAACTGGCATACTGAGCACAAATTCACAACAAACGACCAGTATCGCAAACCTGGTGAAGCGTACTGCCGAAAGCGAACTGCCGAAAGAAGGAAGGTACCATGAAACGCATTGCCGTCATTCACATCAACGACGGAGAAACCACCACGACCGCCCATTTCCTTGGCGAGACGATCGAGGTCACCTGGTCGGTTGCCACGGCGAACCGGCACGCCGAAGAACTGCTGCGCCGCTTCGATGGGACGGTCGACGCGATCGGCCTGGAAGGTATGCCGGCCACCCTGGAACTNGGGCCGGCCCGCCGCGAACACACGGTTGGCACGCAGCTGCTCGCCGTCGCCACCCAAACCCCGGTCGTGGATGGGAGTGGCATCCGCGCCGGCCTGGAGCGTTGGGGCGTCATTCTCGCTGACCGCGCCCAACCCGGCATCTTCGCCGCCAAACGGGTCCTGATGGCGCCGGGGCTGAACCACACCGGCCTCTCGCAGGCCCTGGCCCGCCACAGCGACGACATCCGTTACGCCGACCCCGAGATCTTCTTCGCCCTACCCGCGGCCCCCGGCGTCGGCAGCAAAGCAACGCTCGAGCAGGCCGCCGGCCCAACGCTCGACCAACTGCGTGACGCCCCCTTCCGTCGCCTCGAGCCTGAGGCTGGCCAGCCCGGAACCACACGCAGTTCAGCNCCCTTTGCCTGGGCCGATATCCTGGCCGGTGACGCCGGCGCCATTCGGCGCTACGCCCCGGCGGCGCTCAAGCGTAAGACGATCGTGGTCGAACGGGCGCTCCCCGCCGACGTGGAAGACCTGACGGCCCGCGGCGCCAGCATCCTGGTGACGATGATGCCCTCCATGGGTGACAAGGGCGACCTCAGNCCCTGGTCTGCGGCCGCCATCGAGGCCGCGCTGGTAGCCTTACGCACCGATCCCAACGCGCCACTCAACGAAGACACCTACCTCGACCTGATGGCGAACCTGGACTGGACGCCCGGTGTTCGTTACCTGCAGCCGGAAGAGGCGGGCCTGAACAAATTTGCCTTCGTCATCCACCCGCTCAACGTCGACTTCATTCACAAGGACAAACGCTTCGCCTGGACCAGGTACCTGCCGGATGACATCGTCGAGCCAGTGGCGGCCCAGATTCCACCGATGTACGTGGGCAAGATCACCGGGGGCCAGTCGCCCACCACCGGGCAGAAGATCGAAGGTTACCTCATCACCCTGGGCGCCACGCCGCGANNGATGATGAGCCGTGACGAGAACTTCACGTACCAGAAGCTGATGGAATCGGCCAAAATCGCCGAGCGCATGGGTGCACGCATCATGGGGCTGGGCGCCTTCACCTCCGTGGTGGGTGATGCCGGCATCACCACTGCCCACCAGTGCGACATCGCCATCACCAGCGGCAACAGTCTGACCGTGGCTGCCACCCTGGAAGCCGCCAAACAGGCAGTCATCAAGATGGGCGCCACCGACCTGACCCAGGGCAAGGCCATGGTCATCGGCGGCACCGGGTCGATCGGTTCGGTCTGCGCACGTTTGATCGCCCAGGCCATCGGTAAGGTGGTGCTGGTCTCCATNCGGCTCGAACGGCTGATCGAGTTCAAGCGCATCATCGAGGAAGAAACGCCGGGCGCTGAGGTGACCATCTCGACCAAGGCCGGCGACCTGGTGGCCGACTGTGATCTGATCATTACGGCGACTTCGGCCTTCGGCCAGCGTATCGTGGACATCACCAAGTGCAAGCCAGGCGCGGTCATCTGCGACGTTGCGCGACCGCCCGATATCGGCGAGGCCGAAGCGGCGCTGCGCCCCGACGTGCTGGTGATCGAGTCGGGCGAGGTCATGATCCCGGGTGACATCGAGATCACCTACGACATCGGCCTGCCGCCCAAAACGGTCTACGCCTGCCTGGCGGAAACGTCGCTGCTGGCCATGGAAGGGCGCTTCGAGGACTACACCCTGGGACGCAACATTACGATGGACCGGGTCAAGGAAATCTACCGCCTGTTCAAGAAGCACGACTACCAACTCGGTGGCCTGCGCTCGCACGGCAAATTCATTACGGACGACGAAGTCACCGAAAAGAGCAAACTGGCCGACTACTGGCGCGCACCCGAGGAGTTCAAGCAGATGCAGATCGAGGCGGCCGCCAAACTGGCCGACATCCCGATCATGTCGAAGGGTGTCAAGTCGAAGAAGCGCCGGCCGCTGGCAGTTTATGGCGCGGTCGCGGCCGGCGTGACCGGGGCCGGCCTCGCGGCTGGCGGGATCATCCGGAGTCGGCGGCGCAACCGCTAAACCCGGCACTCAACCGTGAGTGGTGCAGATTTGTGATGCAACTACTCAGCCTGTTTTCGACACCACAATCTGTAGGGGTTGTCGGATACGATACCACAAGTTGTCGCGTAGATCATGTGAGCGAATACCGCACCTGATCTACATCTTGTGGTGCAGCGCATCAAAACCGCAAGATCTCGGTCGAGCACTTGCGTTCTATGTCGAAAACAGGCTCAGGTTGGCACGAGACGGCTGGCTGAGCAGTTACTTTGCGATTATGTGTGGCGTGGGTGGCGTAATGGCAGGGGTGTGGTTCGCCTCGCCGGCCACCCATGCCACACGTCACACATGACGTCCCCGCCCGCGCCAGCGAAACTGCACGCCAATTTACGGTTGCCAACCGATGCAGGGCCAATCAGCACCTACCCTCATTTGACAAAAACCGACGGGCGTGAGATAAAGGGCGCATGTCGCGACACAGCCCCATCAGGATTCTCCTGCTCACATCCGACGCCGGCAGCGGCCACCGCAGTGCGGCGCAGGCGTTGGCCGCCGCCCTGCACGCCCAGGCCGACTGCCACGTCGAGACCATCAACCCGCTGCAGGCGCCGGGTGCGCCGATCATTTTCCGACGGGTCGAGGGCACCTACCTGGATCAAGTGACCCACACACCCCGGTTGTACCGCCTGCACCATGAGTTCACCGATGGCGAGTTGCCGTCGACGGTGATCCGGCAGGGTGTACGCCTGTTGCTGCGTCCGGCGTTGGCGCGCCTGCTGCATGATTATCAGCCGCACGTGGTGGTATCGACCTATCTGATGTACGGCGACACGTTTCATGCGCTCCGCGAAACCGCCGGTTACCGCGTGCCGTACGTGACCGTGGTGACTGAGTTTGGCGAAACGGCGCACAGACTGTGGTTTTGTGCGTACGATGACCGGGTGATGGTGGCCAACGATGCGGTGGCCGCCAAAGCTCAGCGCCTCGGCGTAGACCCGGCCCGCATCATGCAAACTGGTGTGCCGGTNCGACCCCGTTTCGCTCAGCCCCCGCATGACGTCGCCCAGCTGCGCGTACAGCTGGGGTGGGCGCCGGATCAACCAGTCATTCTGTTGATGGGCGGCGGCGGCGGCGTCGGCCTGATTGCCGAGACCGCCTTTGCCATCGATGAGGCGGCGCTGCCCGCGCGGCTGGTGATCGTCGCCGGGCACAACCCGCGCCTGGAGCAGCGCCTGCGGTCGTATCTGTGGCGCGGGCCNACGACCGTGTACGGCTTCTGCCGCAACGTGCCCGACCTGATGCACGCGGCCAGCGTGGTCCTGACCAAAGCGGGGGTCTGNTCGATCAGTGAGGCGTTGGCTGCCAGTCGACCGATCATCCTGCACAGTGCGATCTGGGGTCAGGAGACGGGCAACGTCAGCTACCTGGTCGAGCATGGGGCCGGCGTCTGGGCGGGCACGCCGCACACGACGGTCGATCTCTTGCGCCAGTGGCTGGTCGACCAACCCGCCACCCTGGAGCGTTATGCGGCGGCGGCCCACCGCCTGGGCCGGCCACAGGCGGCGCAAGACATCGCGCGAGGTCCTGCGCCTGGCCATGCCGCTTCCGGGTGAGGTCACCGCGCAGCAGCTGCTCGAGCGCCGGCAGGGTCACGCGTGATGTCAGATCGATACTGAGCGGCGTCACCGCCACCGCACGTGCGATCGCAAACACGTACACATCAGAATCAGGTTCGACCTGGTCGGACGGCACGCTCACCAAATAGGGAGGCGCAGCGTCTCCTCCAGCCGTGTGCGCTGACTCGGCTGCGGTGCNGTAATAGGGCAGGCGTGACTGCCGCGTGACTCGCCACGGCGTGGCCGGCGTGGCATCCCCAGGGACATCGATCTTGAGGACGTCGACGTCGTGTGGCAGTTCCCGGCGTAGGGCAAGCTGGGTGAACAGGCGCGTGAAATGCGCCGCGGCNNGCCAATCGACGTCATAGCCCAGTGCGTTGTGGTAGGCGTGATTGGTCTCGAGCGAGACCGCCAGGCCAAAAACGCCCATATCGGCGGCCTGCAGCGCGGCGCCCACCGTGCCCGAGATGGTCACACAGGTGCCGATATTCTNCCCGTAATTGATGCCCGAGATCACCANGGTCGGGCGCCGCGCCGCGCACAACTCCAGGATGCCGTAGAGAACCGACTGCGCGGGCGAACCGGGCACCGAATAGGCGCGAATACGGTCGCCATCGACCGCCAGTTCCTCGACGAAGATCGCGCCGTTCATGGTACCCGGCAGGCTGCGGCCCATGCCGCTCTGCTGCGCCTTGGGCGCCACGACGATAACGTCCCCCAGGTCGTGCACGGCAGCGGCTACCGCCAACAGGCCGGGTGAATGCACGCCATCGTCATTCGTGATAAAAATCAACGGTCGTTCTGCCAAGATGGTCCATTCCAGTTGCATGTTTTGGTGTGCGGCACGGCCGCAGTCAGCGGCCAGGGCTGCATCACATGTTGGGTATGACGCGCCAGCCGTTCGGCGGCACGCTCCAGATCGTGCATGGCGGTGGCAATCGAGAAGCGCACGTGCCCTTCGCCGGCTGCGCCAAAGGCGGCGCCGGGTGTGCAGGCGATGTCGGCCCNTTCCAGAAGGGCAGTGGCCAGCTCGACGCTGTTTTTGGACGTGTGCGTGAAGCGCGNGAAGAGGTAGAATGCCCCTTCGACCGGTGCACACTCGATCCCGTCGATCTCCTCCAGGGCATCCAGCATGAAGCGGCGACNGCGCGTGTAAGCGGCCAGCATCTCCTGGATGCAGTCCTGCGGGCCATTGAGGGCCGCGATGCCCGCGGCCATAGCAAACGAGGCGGCCGAGGTGACGCTGTGCGTTTGCAGCTTCATCGCTAACTTGACCACCGCGGGCGGCGCGGCCAACCAGCCCAGGCGCCAGCCGGTCATGGCATAGGCTTTGCTGAACCCATTGACCGTAATGGTGCGCTCGGACATGCCGGGTTCGGCGGCCAGTGAATCGTGTACGGCGCCCTCGAACAGCAGGTGCTCATAGATCTCATCGCTGATCACCGTCAGGTCGAACTCGGTGGCCACCCGTACGATGGCATCGATCTCCGCACGCGTGAGCACGCGGCCGGTAGGGTTGCTGGGGCTGTTGACCATTAGCACCTTGCTGCGCGNGGTCACGTGGCTGCGCAGCAGCGCCTCGCTCACGCGAAAATTGTCTTGGCTGGGCAGGCTCACGTGCACCGGCACGGCGCCGTTGAGGCGTACGATCGGGTCGTAGCTGACCCAGGCGGGCTCGAGGATCAGCACCTCATCGCCCGGGTTGACCACGGCGGCAATGGCCAGGTAGAGCGCCCATTTGCCGCCCGGCGTGATGATAACCTGGGCAGGATCGACCTTGACCCGGTTCTCGCGTTCGAGTTTGGCCGCGACCGCCTCCAGCAGCTTGGGCTTGCCCTTGGCCGGTGGATAGTTGGTATCGCCGTCGTTCATGGCCTTGACAGCCGCGTCGATGATGTGCTGCGGGGTTTTGAAGTCAGGATCGCCGCCGGCGAGGGCAATGATGTCACGGCCCTGGGCCTTCAACACCTTCGCACGGTCAGAGACGGCCACCGTTTCCGATGCCGGAATGCCACCCAGGAGAATCGATAGGTCGTTCATGCTTGCTTGAGCCCGTATGAAATCTGATGGTCCACGGCCGGGGAGAGGCTGATGGCCGCCCGGCGAACTGGACTGTATTGTAGATGAACAGCACCGAAGGTGCAAAGAACGAATTGACCCACCGTGCGCTCCGTGTTACACTGGACGCCTGGCCGAATCATCGCTGGATGGCGACATTGTGGCGTGCCGACTGGGTCGTTCGGCCAGGCTCTCAGCCGCCCGCGGCCGGCGGGCGGAGATCTTCAACCTACGGCAACTGGTCGTGACGATGAACCCATTCCGCAACTCGGTGACGGCCTGGCCCGCGCTGGCCCGTTCGGCCGCCTGGTTCACCTGCCCGGCAGCCAGCTCGACCTGTTCATGTACGAGATGGGCGCGGCGCGCGCCCGTCCTGCTGATCCATGGCCTCGGCGGCGAGGCGGATACATGGCGTCACGTGCTGCCCGCCCTGGCCGTACACTACCGCCTGCTGGTACCTGACCTGCCGGGCAGCGGTCGCAGCGGCGTGCCCGCCCACCCGCTCGGCGTCCCAGGCCTGATGCGCGCTCCTGGAGTTGCTGGATACCCTCGGCCTCGCGCAGGTCGGGTTGATCGGGCACTCGATGGGCGCGGTCATTGCGCACGCCATCGCCCGCGATACCCCGACCCGGGCCGCCTGGCTGGTGCTGATCGGCGGCTCGCTGGTGCACCGGGTCACGCGGGTGGACCCACAGACCGCCCTCATGGTCGTGCCCGGGCTGGGAGAATGGCTGTACAACCGCCGGCGCCGCGATCCACAGGCGGCGTTCCGTTCGCTCGAACCGTACTACGGCGACTTCGATCACCTGCCCGCAGCCGACCGCGCTTACCTGTACCAACGCGTCAACGAGCGGGTGTGGAGCGATACGCAGCGCGCCAGTTATCTGGGGACCCTGCGCAGCCTGGTCCGCTGGACGCCGCGCCAGCAGCGGGACCTGCCCGCCCGCCTGGCCAGCATGACCACGCCAACGCTGGCCATCTGGGGGCCAACGACCGTATCAATGCCCTGGCCAACGGCCAGGCCCTGCCCGAGTTGCAGCCCGGCGTCGAGTTGGTGACCGTCCCCGGTGGAGGTCACAACGTGCAGGAGGAGAATCCGGGCGTCGTCCTGGCCGCGATGGCCCGTTTCCGCGGCCGACCTGCGCCTCGCGGGTCGCACCCGATTTAGCCCGTTCCACTACAAGCCAGTCACCGGCACGGCCAACCACGAACGACGCCGGGGCGAATGCCCCGGCGTCACCTGATCGAAGTTCCTCAGGGGCAATCAGCCCCGATCCCCTACCCTCGCCGGTACACCGTCATCAACATATCACGGCTCGGTCGCAGGGTACCGACGAACTCGGCCGACGTGCAGGCCGGGCGCGATCTCGAAGCGGTAACGCTGCGCGACGTCGGCCAAGACCAGCATGCCTTCCAGCAGTGCAAAGTGCTGGCCCAGGCAGATGCGCGCCGGCGCCGAAGGGGTAATAGGCGTAGCGTGGGCGTTGTTCGACCTGCTCTGGCGCAAAACGTTCCGGGATGAACGCCTCGGGGTTCGACCAGAATTCGGGGTGGCGGTGGGTGATGAACGGCGAAATCGTCACCAGCGAGCCGGCCGGCACCCGGTAGCCGTCGATGACGTCATCGAGCAGCGGGTCACGCGCCATCAGCGCGATGGGTGAATAGAGGCGCAGCGTCTCGTCGAGCACCATGCGCGTGTAGGTGAGCCTGGGCAGGTCGTCCAGGGTCGGCGAGCGGCCGCCGAGCACACTGTCGGTTCGGCGTGCAGTTTCTCTTCCACTGCTGGATACTTCGACAACAGGTACCAGGTCCAGGTCAGGGTCTGGGCGGTGGTCTCATGCCCGGCGAAGAAGGTGATCAGCACTTCATCGCGCAGCTGCTTCTCATCCATGGCCTGGCCGGTCTGTTCGTCGCGTGCAGCCATCAGCAGCGACAGCAGGTCATCGCCCAGCGGTTGCTTCTGACGCTGGCGAATGATGCCGTAGATGTAACGATCGATTGTATCGAGCGCGTGTTTGTACTGGCGGTTGCCAGGCGTCGGAATGAACAGCGGCGGATCGATGAAACTCATCGAACGCGCGCGGTAAATTCCAGGATTTCGATCAGGGCATGCCCCGCATCGGCAAAGGTCTCGCCGATATCGATCCCGAACATCGAGCGTGAGATGACGCTCATGGTCAGCCGCATCATCTCCTGGTTCATCACGATCGGTTTGCCCACACGATCGCGGCTCTCCCAGCGCTGGATCATCTGCTGCGTGGTGTCCACCATGATGTCGGCAAACTGGCCGACCGCGCGGCGTGTAGGTCGGCTGCATGAGCTTACGCTGCCGCTTCCAGAAATCACCCTCACTGGTCAAAACGCCGTTACCCAACGCCACACGTAGCTTGTCGTGGCTGGCGCCCTTCGGGTAATTGTCGGCGTGCTGCACCAGAATGTGGCGCACGTGCTCGGGGCGTACGAAAAGGTGGATCTTCATGCCACCGCAAAGCGGACTACATCCCCGTACTGGCGCCAGCTTTCCACGTAAGACTGGACGACATCCTGCCGGCCCAGGCCCAACATACCGGACAGCATGGCCCGGCCATCGGGGCCGGGTGCTACACCACCCACCGGCTTGACGGGTGGGTTTTTGCTCGGTGCAATTGCCATGGGATACTCCTTTGTTCAGAGTCATTCGTGAAATTCTGCGCATAGTATACCCCAAATAACCCGAATGGCCAATTGCGCCGTGCGTCGATCGACGTGCTGGGATCGATTCCAACCTGGGGAAGCCGCCCTGCGGTCGCTCACCCTAAGCCTGCCGAAGGGAGGGCCTCTCCACAGGCTTCGACACGCTCAGCCCGAACAGAATCTACCACCCGTTCGCCCTGAGCCTGTCGCAGGGTGGGCAGTCACGGCGAGTTAGCCCTGATCTGAATTGCGTCCGGCGCGCTGAGACCTTTGTCAAAAGCGCATGCGAATGGTAGAATGACGTTACGGCAACAAAGCTAACGGCAGTGCCAACCCCCTCGGCTGTAGGAGATGCGTGGACACCATTCGTCTGCCCGGGTTGGTGGACGTGCACGTTCACCTGCGCGAACCTGGCTTCGAGTACAAAGAAACGATCGCCAACGGCACACGCGCCGCCGTCGCGGGCGGGATCTGCGCCGTGTTGGATATGCCCAACACAGCGCCGCCCACCGCCNNACCCTGGGTCGCCTGCACGACAAAATCCGACGCGCGGCCGCCTCTGCGGTGTGTGATGTCGGTTTTTGTCGGTGCCACGCGTGATACCGACGCCAACGTCACGGCCCGGGCCGCCCCCTACGCCTGTGGNGCCAAAATTTACGTCAGTGAGACCTTTGGCAGCCTGCGCCTGGACGACCTGCCGCAGCTCGTGGCCTTTTTCCGGGCGTGGCCGGGCCCGGCNCCGATTGCCGTACACGCCGAGGGACTGATGCTGGCCACCTGTCTGGCCCTGGCCCGGCTGTACGGCCAGCGCCTGCACGTGTGTCACGTCAGCCGGCGCAGCGAGATCGAGTTGATTCGCCGCGCCAAAGCGCAGGGCTGGCCCGTCACCTGTGAAGTCACGCCGCACCACCTCTGGCTGTGTGACGAAGACCTGCCCCGTCTCGGCGCACAGGGCCAGATGAAGCCGCCGCTGGCCACGGCCGACGACCGCGCCGCGNNGGCCCACCTGGACATCATCGACTGTTTCGCGACCGATCACGCACCGCACACCCTGGACGAGAAGGCAAGCGCCCAGCCTCCGCCGGGTGTGCCTGGCCTGGAAACGATGCTGCCCCTGCTACTGACCGCCGTGGCGGAGGGCCGTTTGACGCTGGAGGATGTGGTTCAGCGCCTGCACACCAACCCGCGGCGCATTTTCCGCGTGCCGGTCAGTGAACAGACGTGGGTCGAAATCGATCCCACCGCCGCGTACGGCTGCCGTCCAGTGGTTATCAGACTACGTGCAACTGGGCCTTTTGCCGGCCAGCGCGTGTACGGCGCCGTCCGGCAGGTCGCGCTGNNCGGCCGCGTCATTTACCGTGACGGCGCCGTGCTGGCCGTCCCCGGCTGCGGCCGTGCGCTGTTTGGGGCCGGGTGAGGAACCTGCGCCGCCAGGTGCGAACCCCGCCGTGTGACGGCCCGTGCGGTGCGTGGCGTACAGCACCCCTCATCGCTGCCAAACACATCAGACCATTGGCCTTACGAACAGATTTGGGGTAAGCGACGCTCAAGATCATGGCCCATCGCCGGGCCGAAAAGGAAACACACCGTGAATCCAATGACCAACGCCTGGTTTGGCCAGGACGTTCTGTCGGTCAACCAGTTCAATCGCCCACAGCTCGAGTATATCTTTCATGTGGCGCACAACATGCACGCCATGGTCGAGCAGTTCGGTACAGCCGACCTGCTGCACGGTCACGTGCTGGCCAACCTGTTCTANCGGCCCAGTACACGGACCTCGTCATCATTTGCCGCGGCGATGACCCGGCTCGGCGGGCGGGTCATCAGCATCAATGAGGTGCATTACTCATCGGTCAGCAAAGGCGAATCGCTGCCCGACACGGTGCGCACCCTGGAGTGTTACGCCGACGTCATCGTGCTGCGCCACCCCGAAGTCGGGTCGGCGGCGGTGGCGGCCCGCTATGCCTCGAAGCCGATCATCAACGCCGGCGATGGCATCGGTGAGCACCCCACCCAGGCTCTGCTGGACCTGTTCACGATTCAGGAGGAGCTTGGTCGGATCGATGGCCTGCGGGTGGCCATGGTNGGGGACCTGAAGTACGGTCGCACCGTACATTCCCTCACCCGCCTGCTGCGCCTGTACGACATCGATCTGACCTTCGTATCGCCCGACATCCTGCGTATGCCGGACGAGGTGCTGGGTGAAATGCAGGCCGCCGGTCGGCCATACCAGGAGAGTGACGACCTCCAGCGTGTCATCGGCGATGTGGACGTGCTCTACGTGACCCGCNNGCAGAAGGAGCGTTTCAGCGACCTGGCCGAATATGACACCGTCAAAGGCCACTACATCGTCGATACTGANGCGATGGTACACGCCAAACCGAACATGATCGTCATGCANCCCCTGCCGCGCGGGGAGATCTCCTACGCGCTGGACGACGATCCGCGTGCGGCCTATTTTCGTCAGATGCGTAACGGTATGTACATCCGAATGGCCCTGCTGGCTGCGGTATTGGGGAAAGCATGATGGCTGATCCGGCTTTTTTGAAAAATGACCGCCGCCGCCCGGCGCAACGATTCGTGGTTGTGCATCGGNGCCGATCCAACGCCCGCCGCGGTGCCGGCCGCCCACCGTCACGCGGCCAACCCGATCCTGGCCTGGAACCAGGCAGTGATCGCCGCCACGGCCGATCTGGTCTGCGCGTACAAGCCCAATATCGCCTTCTACGAAGCGTTGGGCGATGGGCTGACCACCCTGCGCGCCACCCTGGCGGCCGTTNNCCCGCACATCCCCGTCATTCTCGATGCCAAACGCGGCGACATCGGTTCGACCGCGACGGCGTACGCGCGNCCCTGNTTCGATGACCTGAACGCCGACGCGGTCACCCTCAGCCCTTACCTGGGACACGACAGTATTGCGCCATTCGCGGCCTACGCCGACCGTGGGTTGTTCATCCTCTGCCACACCTCGAATCCGGGCGCGGCCGATTTGCAGGAGNNCCTGCAGATCGACCACGGGCCGCCGGGCGGCGAGCCGTTGTACGTGCAGGTCGCACGCCAGGCCATCACCTGGTCGGCCCAGCGCAACATTGGCCTGGTCGTTGGCGCCACTTACCCGGCCGCGCTGGCCGCGGTACGCGCTGTGGCGCCGTACACCTGGTTCCTGGTGCCGGGCGTTGGCGCGCAGGGCGGAGACCTGGCCGCGGCGGTGTCCGCGGCGCTGCGGGCCGATGGNGCAGGGGTGATCATCAACGCCAGCCGGGCCATCACCCAGGCGGCCGACCGNCGCGCCGCCGATAGCCTGCGCGCGACCATCAGCATCGCCAGCCGGCAGGCCCTGCTGCACCGTCAAAATGCTGTGCCCGAAGTGGACGCGCCCGTCACACCCGCCGTGGCCGACCTGATCGTGGCGCTGTTTCGCCTTGGAGCGGTGCGTTTCGGCGAGTTCACCCTGGCCAGCGGACGCTCCTCACCGCTCTACATCGACCTGCGCCTGCTGGCCAGCGACCCATCGCTGCTGCGTTACGTGGCGACGGCCTACGCGACCCTGCTGCAAGGGGTGCGTTACGATCGGCTGGCCGGCGTACCCTACGCGGCGCTGCCCATCGGCGCCGCCCTCAGCCTGCGCACGGGCAAGCCGCTGATCTACCCGCGCAAAGAGGCCAAAGCCTACGGCATGGGCAGGGCGATCGAGGGCTGNTGGTCGCCGGGCGAGCGCGTGGTCGTGATCGAGGACCTGGTGACGAGCGGGGGCAGCACGTTGAAGACGGTCGAGGCGCTGCGCGCNGCNGGGCTGGTCGTGCACGATGTCGCGGTGCTCATCGATCGTGAGCAGGGCGCNGTGCGGCANCTGGCGGGCGCCGGGCTGCACCTGCACGCGGTGTGCACCCTGTCGCAGGTGCTCGATGTGCTGCGTGAACGGGGCTTGATCGATGCCGCGCGACGCCAGCGTCCGCGCCTACCTGCAGGGTGACGATGCCAACGCCTGACCTGACCACCCAATTTTGTGGCGTGACCCTNCCCTCGCCGCTCGTGCTGGCTTCGGGCATTCTGGGCACCAGTGCGGCCCTGCTGNNGCGCGTGGCGACGGGCGGCGCCGGCGCAGTCACGGCCAAGTCGTGCAGCGTGCTGCCGCGCGGTCACCCCAACCCCACCGTTCTGGACTGGGGCTACGGGGCAATCAACGCCGTGGGGCTGGCCAATCCTGGCATCGACGAAGAGATCACGATCCTACGCGCGGCNCGGGAACGTTTGGACGCGGCCGGCCAGGGCGTCAAACTGGTCGCGTCGATCTTCGGCACGACCGTCAACGACTACACGCAGCTTGCGCAACGGCTACACGAATCACCGATCGATCTGTTGGAAGTCAACATCTCCTGTCCCAACGTGCACGATGAGCTGGCGCCGTTTGCCGCCAGTTGCGCCAGCGCCGCGGCGGTTACACGGGCGGTCAAACGGGTCGCGCACGTCCCGGTGATCGTCAAACTCTCGCCAAACGTCACCGACATCGCGGAGATTGCCCGCGCGGTGGAAGAGGCCGGCGCCGATGCACTGGCGGCCATCAACACCGTGGCCGGCATGGTGATCGACGTCCGCGCGCGGCCGATCCTGGCCAACCGNCGAGGNGGGCTGAGCGGGCCGGCGATCAAACCGGTGGCGGTGCGCTGCATCTACGAATGTTACCGCGCGGTGAAGATCCCCATCCTGGGGATTGGTGGGGTCAGCTGCGGTGAGGATGCGGCCGAACTGCTGCTGGCGGGGGCCACGGCGGTCGGCGTGGGCACCGCCGTGCAGCGCCGCGGCGTCGATGCGCTCGGCCAAATCGGGCAGGAGCTGGCGCAGTTCATGGTGGAAGAGGGTTACACACGGGTGGCGCAACTCGTAGGGAGGCCCATGGCTGAGGTGAGCCGCGAACCGCGCCCGACGCCGGGAACCTGCCCCGGCGACCTGCCGCGGCTGGCCCGTATCGTGCGCATCGACGATGAAAACTACCGCGTCAAAACCTTCACCCTCGACCTGACCCTGTCCACGGCGCGACCCGGCCAGTTTGTAATGGCCTGGCTGCCCGGGGTGAACGAGCGCCCGCTGAGTCTGCTGGACGGGTCACCGCTGCGTTTCACGGTGGCGCGTCGGTGATTTCACGACGGCGCTGCACGGCCTGGGCATGGGCGACCGCGTGGGTGCGCGGGCCGTTGGGCAACGGTTTTACACGGGTGGGTCAGCGCCTGCTGTTGGTGGGCGGTGGTTACGGTGTAGCGCCGCTGCATTTCCTGGCACGCCGCCGCGCGCCGAGGGTTGCCAGGTCAGCGTGGTCATCGGCGCGCAGTGCGGCCGACCTGCTGTTTCGCGAGCGGTTTGCCGCCCTGGGCGCGACCGTCGTGGTCACCACCGATGACGGCAGCGTGGGCATACCCGGTCTGGTGACGAGTGGTGTCCGCCATTTAGTGGCGCATGCGGCCGCGCCGTTCGATCAGCTCTACGCCTGCGGCCCGCGCCATGCTGCTGGCCCTGGCCGGCCTGGCGCACAGCCTGGGCCTACCCGCGCAGTTGAGCTGGGAAAATCAGATGCGCTGCGCCATCGGTATCTGTGGCACATGCGAGCGCGACGGCTGGCTGGTGTGCCGCGAGGGGCCGGTGGAGACCCTGGACTTGGCGCAACCGGCCAGTATGTGATACTATTGCCGACCATGATCAGCGCACTGGTACTCGCCGCCGGCCAATCGACCCGCATGGGGCAGCTCAAACAGCTGCTGCCCTTCGGCCCGCACACCATCATCGAACAGGTGGCGACGACGCTCCTGGCCTCGTCGGTCGATGAAGTCGTGGTGGTCACCGGTTACGAGCCGGCGCGGGTCGCCGCTGCCCTGCGCCCTTACCCGGTACGCTGCGTGTTCAACCCCGATTTTGCGGCGGGCGAGATGATTTCGTCGGTGCAGGTGGGGCTGCGTGCGCTGCCCCCAGAAGCGACGGCCGCCCTGTTGGCGATTGCCGATCAGGCGCAGATCGAAGGGCAGGTCATCGAGCAGGTGCTGACGGCCTGGCGGAGTGGGTCGTCGACCGCATCGTCATCCCGAGTTACCAGATGCGGCGCGGCCACCCGATCTGCCTGCCGCGCGCCTCTGGCCGGCCGTGTGGACGCTGGGCCGACAAGACAGCCTGCGTAGCCTGTGGCGCACGTATGCGGCGCAGATCGACTATGTCACCGTCGCCACCCCTCGATCCTGGGCGACCTGGATACGCCGGCCGACTACCAACGGCTGCTCGGCCAACAACCGTAGGTCACAGCTCCGGCTGTGACGGCACACTCGCCTGCGGCGCGGCCTGGCAGTTTGGCGGCGAGACCCCGTGCGCGCCGCAGCACGGCGCATCTGCGCATCAGCATGATCAAGGAAATCGGTCACGGCAGGAGCCGTGACCTGCTGAGAGCCTATGGATATCTATCACCAACTACAAGACATGCTCGCCGAGGGTGACACCGTGGCCATGGCCACGATCATCGAAGTCAAGGGTTCCGTGCCGCGTGAAGTCGGCGCCAAAATGATCATCCACCCCTCNGGCCAGCACGCGGGCACGGTCGGCGGCGGCTGCGGCGAGGCTGACGTCATTCGCGCCGCCCTGGACGTGATCCAAACCGGTGAACCGCAGGTGGTCCATGTCGATCTGACCCAGGACATCTCGATGCAGAGCCTCGGGGTCTGCGGCGGAATCATGAACGTCTTTGTGGAGCGCTGGAGTCCGGAACCGGCNATGAGCGGCATTCTGACAGCACTAACCGAATCGCTTGCGCAGCGGCGTGGGGTGGCCCTGGCCACTGTAGTCCGCGGAGGGCCACTGGGCCGCCAGCCGGGGCGACACGCGCTGGTGTGGGTCGACCAGGAGCCGTTGAGCGAACTGGGCCTGGCGGACTGGGAACCGCGTGCTGGCCGATGCCCGACGTGTCTTGCAGGGCAAGCAGCACCAGCTGCTCGACTACAGCCGTGAGGCTGGCCAGCCCTGCAGGTCTTCGTCGAGGTGCAACGTCGGCCGGCNGCATCCGTCATTGTCGGCGCCGGGCACATTGCCGTTCCGCTGGCGCAGCTCGGCTCTCTGTGCGGCTTTCTGGTGACCGTTCTCGACGACCGTGCGCAGTACGCACCCCAGNNCCGCTTTCCCACCGCGGACACCGTGCTGGCCGCNGCGCTGCGCGCGACGGTACGCGCCATGCTGGACGATGGCCAGCTCGATAACGACACCTACATCGTGCTGGTCACGCGNGGGCACCAGCACGACATCGACTGCCTGTTGGAGGTTTTGGATGCCCCGCTGGCGTACATCGGCATGATCGGTTCCAAACGGCGGGTTCGCACCGTATTTCAACTCCTCACGACCGAGCAGCACATCCCGACCGAAAAGTTCACCCGTGTCTACGCGCCGATCGGCCTGGACATCGGGGCGCACACNCCGGCCGAAATTGCCGTCTGTATCATGGCTGAGATCATCAACGTCTTTCGCGGCGGCCCGGCGCGCTCCCTCTCCGACGACCGCCGCGACCGCGATCAACGCCGCCCGTCATCCAACCTCCAATATCCAACTTCCAACATCCAAACCGAGGAGCCACTGTGACAAGGCAAACCGCTGACCATCTCACACTCTCTGGCCTGCGTGTCATCGACGCGACGCAGGCCCTTGCCGGGCCGATCTGCTCCATGTATCTGGGCGATATGGGCGCCGATGTCATCAAGATCGAAGAAAAGGGTAAAGGGGACATGACGCGTGGCTGGGCCCCACCCTACGTGGACGACGAAAGCGCCTACTTCCTCAGCACCAACCGCAACAAGCGCAGCCTGGCCCTGCGGCTCGACACCGCGGAGGGCAGTGAGATTCTGCGTCGCCTCGTCTACGGCGCGGACATTTTTATCAACAACTTCCCGCGGGCCGAATCGCTCAGCAAGCGCCAGCTCGACCCGGAGAGCTGCTGGCAGCACAACCCCGGCCTGATCCACGTCTCGCTCACCGGTTTTGGGCGTACCGGNCCCTATGCCGGGCGCACCGGCTACGACATCATCATCCAGGGCATGTGTGGTCTTATGTCAATCACAGGTGAGCCGGAAGGGGCGCCGATGCGTTATGCCGTGCCGATTGCCGACCTGACTGGGGGCATCTACGCCTTCAGCGGCATCCTGGCCGCGGTCATTCGCCGCCTCCAAACTGGCCAGGGGCAGGCCCTGGATGTCTCGCTGCTCGATTCACAGCTGACCTGGTTGAGCCATGTGGCCGGCGCGTACTTTGCCACGGGCGAGCCGGCCAAACGTCTGGGCAACCAGCATGCGACGATTACGCCCTACCAGCCCTACAAAGCGCGCGACAAATGGTTCAACGTGGCAGTGGGAAGTGAACGCCTGTGGCAGAAATTCTGTGCGATCCTGGGCGTCGAGGATACGCTGATGGTCGACGAGCGCTTTGCCACCAATCCCGGTCGTAACGTCAACCGGCCGGCGCTCAATGAGTGCCTGGAGCCAATCCTGGCCACGCGTGATGCGGCCGCATGGCTGGACGAGTTCGACGCGGCAGGCATTCCATGTGGCCCGATTTACGATGTGGCCGAGGCGCTCAACGACCCGCAGGTTCTGNNGCGCGGCGATATCGTCGAGATCGAACACAGCACGGTGGGGCGCGTCAAGTCGCTGGCCTATCCGGTACATTTTTCCGAAGGGATGGTATCCTACCGCCAGGCCGCGCCCACTTTGGGTCAGCACAACACGGAGATTCTGGACGAACTGGGCTATCGTGCAGAGGACATTGCCGAACTGCGCACGCGAGGTGTCATCTGAAAAGGAAGTAACCGCTCAGGCTGGCCCTGGAGAAACCGGGTTTTTGTCTCGCAGACCAGGGTCATGGCGCGATGAAAGGCCATTGCACAGACGAAAACCATACTCGCACGAGAAAAACCTGGTTTCTGAACGGTTGGCTGGGCAGTTACAAAGGAAAAGGATAGTGCCTTACGCACTATCCTTGAACTGCATTGATAGGCTCCTCGACGTGGACTCGAACCACGAACCCAGCGGTTAACAGCCGCTTGCTCTGCCTATTGAGCTATCGAGGAACGGAACTCACGGCGCGATTATACTCCGTGATGGGTGGTTGTCAAATCCGCGTGCGCAATTTGGAGTGCGCACGCGACGCTTACGCCTTTGCCTGACGGTTGTGTTCTGTCAGCCCGGCGCGGCTAGCCGTTGGTTTATTGCAGTTATTTATGGATAGTGGTTTATTAGACTTGATTGGAAATAAAACGGCGAATAGTGTAGACTGCGGCATCACTCATTTGACAGGATGAAGCGGATGTTGAATTGTGCCAAACTGGAGCGTCAGCCCTGTGTCTTCCAGAGTCTGACCGGCTTATCGCTGGCTATCTTTGCGCAATTGTTGCCGGCAATCGAGCAGGCTTATATCGCTGCGCAAGATGCCGCCGATGCGCAACGACCGCAGGCGCGAACAGCAGCGGGACGGTGGCCGCAAAGCCACGTTGGCTACCCTGGCGGACAAGCTGGTCTTCATCAAGGCGGCCATGGATGAGACCGATTTCTTGTTTCCGCCTGGTAGCCGCGTCTGGCAAGATACCGGCTTCCAGGGATATGCGCCACTTGGTATGACGATTTACCAACCAAAGAAGAAGCCGCGCGGCGGTGAACTCACCCCGCCGAAAAAGAAACGAATCAATTACTCTCAAGCGAACGAATCGGCGTAGAACACAGCACTGGCGATATCAAGGTCTTTCGGATTGTGCATGACGTCTACCGCAACCATCGCCCGGGCTATGATGACTTGGTGATGGCGGCCGCCTGCGGCTTGGCTAATTTGCGCCTCGTTTTCCGGCTACAAGTTGCCTAACTGCTTGGCGCATAGCCGGGTCAATGCTGCGCTAAATCAGCCTGTAGCTTATTTCCAATCAAGTCTAGTAAACAATGATATGGACACCCACGCTTCGACCCTCGTTTTCACCAAGCTGCGTGTGCCCGCGGTGCGGCCGCGCATCATACCTCGCGCGNNCCTGGTTGAAAAGCTTACCGCCGAAACTGGCGCAAGCCTCACGTTGGTTTGCGCGCCGGCTGGTTACGGTAAGACCACGCTGTTAGCGGAGTGGTCTCAGGCATTGCTGCAAAACGGGAACGCCGTTGCCTGGTATTCACTAGACGCGAGTGATGATGCATCCATCCTCTTCGGCTCCTATCTTGTCGCCAGCCTGGTGCAGGCCCTCGGCCCGGTGGGTGGGCTGGAGCATGCCGCCCAACTCCTGCGATCTTCGCCCGAGGTCGATCTGCAGAGGGTTTTGCCAGCGGTCATCAACGCGGTGGCTGCGAGTGATCGCAACTGCGTGCTGGTGCTCGACGACTATCACCTCATCAGCGTTCCGGTAATTCACAGCGCGGTTGTCTTTCTCTTGGAGCACTTGCCGGTGAACATGCGCGTTGCCATCGGTAGCCGNCTCGACCCGCCGCTCCCGTTGGCGCGCCTGCGCGCGNNCGGGCAGTTGATTGAGATACGTCCCGCCGACCTCCGGTTCACTAGAGATGAAACGGCCCAATTCCTGAACGCGATCATGAAACTCGATCTACCGCCAGGTTTGGTTGCCAGCCTCGAAGAACGCACCGAGGGGTGGGTTGCCGGGCTGCAGCTTGCCGCCATCTCCCTTTTCGGTCGTCCGGATCAGGAGGGTTTTGTCGCTTCTTTTACTGGGGANAACCGCTACCTCGTGGATTACCTGCTCGAAGAAGTCTTCGACCGCCAGTCCGAGGAGACACGCTCATTCCTGCTGCACACATCCATCCTCAAACGACTCTGCGCTTCCCTGTGCGATGCCCTCTTGCGCCAAACTTCGGGCAGCGAGGCAGCCATTGCCCGGCTGGAGCAGGCGAATCTATTCATGCTGCCCCTGGATGACGAAGGCATCTGGCATCGCTACCACCATCTCTTCCGAGATTTCTTGCAGACGCGGCTGCANAAGCTCTACCCTGATCGCCTCGCCGCGCTTCACCGCGCCGCCAGCGAGTGGCATGCTGCGCGCGGCTCTCTGCACGAAGCCGTCGAACACGCCATCCAGAGCCGGGATTGGCAGTACGCGGCCGATCTGGTCCAGCAGCAGGGCGTTGCCCTGGCGCTGCGCGGCGAATTTTCGACCCTCTATGAGTGGGCNTCGGCTTTCCCAGAAGAGGTGATGCGGGCCTGCCCCTCGCTCTGCCTCTTCCAGGCCAACGCGTTGGCGGTCGGCTATCGCCGGCAGAACCGCAGCAAGATCGAAGCGCGCTTGCAGCAGGTGGAGCAAGCGGCGGCGGCGCAGGAGGATGAGCAGATCGGGCGCCTTCTCTTGGGACAGGCCACCACCACCCGCGCCATCCTGGAAGCAGTTACTCCAGACCCGGTCATAGANCCCCTACGCGCAGTTCCCCTGGCCCAAAAAGCGCTGGACCTGTTATCTGATGAAGATCCGGCTCGCTCGGCCGTCGCTCTTTCAAAGGGGTATGCCCACCTGGCGCTTCACGACGCTGCTGCCGGATTCGGGGCGATGGAAGAAGCCCGTCGACTGGCGCTGGCCTGCCACAACGACTTCGGGTTTGTGGAGGCAGCTTTTCATCAATCGCGCCTCGCTCACGCTCAAGGGCAGTTGCAGCGCGCCGCGGACATCTGCCTGCAAGGGCGGACCGAGGCCTCGGTCATCCTCACCCGCTCCGATCAGGAATTGCCGGTTGCAGGATGTCTCGATATTGCGTTAGGCTGCGTACAGTTGGAGCAAAACCACCTCGAAGAAGCGGAGCAGAACCTGATTGCCGGTCTTGAGCTGGTCGGATGGGGAATGAACCCATACTATCTGATGACCGCTTGCCTGGCGTTGTTCCGCCTGCGCGAGATCCAGGGTCGCCCGGCAGAGGCGGTTGAATACCTTACTCGCCTGGAAGAGGCATGGCCTGATGTTTCATTCTGTACACGTTCTGCTCGGGTCTTGCATGCCCTGCAAGCAGCGCCGCAGGATGCGACAGTGCTCTCGGAAGCAGTTGCCTGGAGCCGGGACTTTACNCCTTCGGCTTATGACGGTGCGCCTCTACCGGGGCTGGGGCCNTTAGGAGCTGCCGAAGCCTACTACCTGGCCTACCTTGCCTGCCGCATCCAAGTGACGATTGGCAATGCGCGTACCGCTCTCCCCTATCTCGAACGGCAGCTCGATCTGGCGAGAACACATGGCCTGACAACCCGNGTGATCGAACTTTCTCTCGTGGAGGCTCTGGCCCAACACGCGGAAGGCAATAACAGGCGTGTCCGGGAGGCGCTCGACCGTGCCCTCGCCGCCGCACAGCCCGCAGGCTATTTGCGCATCTTTGACGGAGGTGCGACGCTCACCTATCTGCTTGGCGATGCCGCCAAAGGCGGCGTCCACCGCGATTACGTTGAAGAGATTTTGTCTGTTATTGGCGCNTCCCGCCTGCATGGATCGGGGACAAAAAGGCAGGGAGACCCCGCCCTTCTGACAGACCTTGGTACAGATCTCAGCGAGCGCGAGCTTGAAGTATTGCGACTGGTGGCGGANGGGGCCTCCAACCAGGTGATCGCGGAAAGGCTTGTGATCACGGTTGGGACGGTCAAGAGCCATATCAACCATATCCTCGGCAAGCTCAATGCGTCCAACCGCACCGAAGCGGTGGCGCGGGCGCGCCAGTTGGGCTGGCTTGATATCTAACCCCGGATATAACTTTGTGTAGATGACAAAGCCCCGGTTTGCGGTTACCCTTTGTGTCTATGATAGGTGAAACAGCTTCTGGGACGAATTTAGTGTACAATACACCGAAGGAGTCAAGAAGATGTCGCACAAACAATCTGTCCAGGTCAGCAAGAACGGATCGCCGAACGGCCACTAACCGGCAGTGCAGTCAAACCCGGAAGTTGTGCCNCGGGCCAAGCGCCGCATTTTCAGCGCTGAGCAAAAACTGCGCATCCTGGCGGAGGCCGACGCCTGCGCGAGTCCTGGCGAAGTCGGCGCCTTGTTGCGGCACGAGGGCATCTACTCATCCCATCTGGAGCAGTAGCGCAAGCAACGCCAGCGTGGTGTGCTGCAAGCGCTAACTCCACGTAGCGACCCGAGCGCTGACGCCGGTGACGGTGTAGCTGGGCAGGGTCTTACCGGCCCTGCCCACAACGGCCAAATCAACCAGCTACACTGTCAGGAAAGCGATAAACCTGAAAAGCTCGCTGTGGCAAGCCTCGCTCTGATTGCCGCCAGTCCGCACCACCGACGCGCGGGTCCGACCAGCACACAGCATTCGTACACTAAATTATCGCTCGCACTGTCTCACAATTCTTGACACATTCCGGAAATCATGTTGAGCGAGTATTATATCGGTGACCGTGGCGACATTCCTCGGTCACAGCCGGCTGGATACAACCGCACGCTAACCACGGCCAAGCGATGAGAATCTGGAGAAGGCGGCGAAGGAAACATCTTAATAGGCCGGTAGCCCGCTATGTCACACCCGAATTGCTTGATCCCACATTCCGCACCTGATGATGATAAAATTTGGGAACATTGGATGAGCTTGGAACGTGAGTGAGAACCAGGGTAAGAAACACAAAGCATTGATCACCTGAGGATCATGGCCGGAATTAGTCGGAGGATTGGGTCAAGATACAAATCATGAGCTTGCTTGCGCCTGACTGTCGTATGCGAAGCCAGAGAATACGGTCAGGATAAACGCGACAAGGCCAAATAACAGAAACACCAAGATGATCGTTGGGTTGTCCACGCCAANAAAGTATCCGATAAAAGCCAGGCCGGGAAACATGGACAGCCAGGCAATGAGGCAGGCCACATAAGACCAGGGCCATAGATTTGCCAGGAAACGCCGGAAGCCATCCCATCGATGGACCCCAGGCGATGCTGGCACGTGCATCCTGATCGCCACAATGCCGACCAGGATGCTTAGGATCGGAGGAAAAATGCCTCCGCCTACCAAGAGCATAGCAATAGATAATATAATCATGACCAGGCCGCCGTGCTTGCGCTGGACAAACCAAATCGCCCACACGAGTAAGGCCAGGGAAAAGAGAAGGGTAAGGATGCCGGTAATGAACAGATTGGGAAAGATGGTCATTGCCGGTTCGCCATCCAGGCTGCGGAAGAAGGTCGCATCGGGCCAGGAGGGGAACATGACCCCGCTCGNGGCTGCATTGCCTTGAAGCACTTCACCGATGCCATGCTCGATCCCGGCCAGCGCCCAGATGGCGCCGAATGTTGAAACGAATATCCTGGTTGCGTTTTTCATGTCCACTTCCACTTCTCTGTATCAGCGGGATAGTACCCGTTATAACTTTCGGGCCAGGTTACTTGCCCAGTCGCGAATGGCTGCCCAGTCTCGCACATCGTTGGCCGGCAGCCCGTGCATGGGGCTGGCGGGCAGGGCTGCCACCAGGCTGTCGGGGAAACGCAGCTTTGCCGGGAATCGGCCGCCGAACAATTCGGTGACAACGGGTTTCAGCCAGGGGAACTTCGCCAGATTCTTGTCGAGCTNGGCTCGCGAACCTTGCCTTTCGTTCTCGTCTGTGCTGTTCGGCCCCAGGGCGAAGACCGCCACCGGGCGTTGTGAGAGATCGGCCTCGTTCCTTGCCAGGAAATTGAGCGCCTCCTTGTGCCAGAGACCGTAATAGATGGCGGCTCCCAGCACGACCGCCTTGTACCCGGCGAGCGAACGCACTTTCCGCACGGGCTGCAGATCAACAACCAACCCTTTTTCACGTAGCGTCGTGGCCACCACATCGGCTACTTCTTGGGTTGAGCCGTATTTCGATGCATACGCCACCAGAATCTTGTTTTCCATTATTTCATATTCTCCTTCGTTTCATATTCTCCTTCGTTGTGCCTGTATGATAGCGTCAATTGTCCTCACCGTCATCTATCAAAAGTTGGATTCCAGGTTATATTCTTGAAGATCACTTCATCCATCGGGCAGGCTGGTGATGATCCCCGGCCGGGAGTACAATAGACTTGATTGGAAACAAAACGGCGAATAGTGTAGACTGCGGCATCACTCATTTGACAGGATGAAGCGGATGTTGAATTGTGCCAAACTGGAGCGTCAGCCCCGTGTCTTCCAGAGTCTGACCGGCTTATCGCTGGCTACCTTTGCGCAATTGTTGCCGGCAATCGAGCAGGCTGATATCGCTGCGTAAGATGCCGCCGATGCGCAACGACCGCAGGCGCGAACAGCAGCGGGACGGTGGCCGCAAAGCCACGTTGGCTACCCTGGCGGACAAGCTGGTCTTCATCCTGTTCTACTTTCGCATGTATCCGACCCAAGTGGCGCAAGGCTCCTTCTTTGGGATCAGCCAAGGACAGGCCTGCACCTGGATTCACTACCTGACCCCACTCTTGAATCAAGCTCTGGGGCATGAACAACAGTTGCCGGCCCGACAACCCGCGACCGTGACCCAAGTGCTGGCCACCTGTCCCGACTTGACCTTCATCGTTGATGGTACGGAACGCCCCATTCAACGGCCCAAGGACGCCGACCGGCAGCGGAAGTACTATAGCGGCAAGAAGAAGCGCCACACAGTAAAGAACATCATCGTCACTGACAAAGGCACGCGCAAGATCAAGGCTTTAGGCCCTACCTGTGTATCTTCTCAATTTCTGGGGTAGACCTTCCATTAACGAAGCTCTAACGGAACGCAAACATAAATCTAGCCACGGCTGCGAGAATGATTGCCATCGGAGCATCACGACGAGACAGGAGACGAAAGGGCAAGATGATAGCTGGCTTTAACCCCGAAATGATCCAAGACTTGGCAGGCGCCCACACGGTGATCCGGGCCTTGCTGAACCTGGTGGAAGAGCTACAAGCCGAGAACCAGGCGCTGCGCAAGCAGGTGGGTGAGTTGCGGGACGAGGTCAACTGGCTCAAAGGTGAGCAAGGGCGCCCGCAGATCAAGCCGGACAAGAAGAAGGGAGTATCTTCTCAATAATCGGGAGGACAGTTGACGGCAAACTGATTTTCGCTACTGCATGTAGACCCCTTGGGCGCTGACCATACTACCAGTTGTAGTATGCGTTGGCCTGTTTCTGACTTTACCCCAATGTATTGAGAAGACACAAGAATGCGCCAGAATGCAACCTGAGTGTACAGGATGTCGAGCAGTTGGCGGATGAAATGACCAGCTATATCGAGTTGTTTGCACCGGCCTTTCGGCGAGCAGAGCAGTTGAGATGGGGTCAGGTTTACCTGCATGGCTTGCTGGGAGAGGGTTCGCGCAAGAACAGCGAACGTATCGCCCTGGAGAGAGGCGAGACAGTGCGTAGTTTGCAGCACTTCATTGGTCAAAGTCCACCGAAATCAGATGCTCGACCCTGATCTGGCGTTCCCGACCCGCCGTTCATATCCCAACGTGGAAGGGTCGAGGGCGTCGCCCAACTCGCTTGCGGTTGTGTAACCCGGCAGACCGCCCCATCCGTGTCGATCATTTGGTCGCCTTGGTCCCCAAGGATGACTGGACCACCGCAACCATCAAAGAAGGCAGCAAAGGTCCCATCGTTTGTGACTTCGCCTTTCTGCGCATCACAGAAGCGCGCGATAACTTGCCAGGCCCTGAACTCTGGCTGATCTTGCGTCGTAACCTTGACGACCCTTCCGAGGTCAAATTCTACTTCAGCAATGCCCCAGCCAACACACCCTTGATGGAATTGGTCCGCATCAGCGGCATGCGTTGGCCCATCGAAACTATGTTCAGAAGAAGCCAAAGGCGAAGTCGGTTTCGATCACTACGAAATGCGCAGTTGGATCGGTTGGCATCATCATATGCTGTTGGTGGCTTTGGCTCATCATTTCTTGGTTCGCTTGCGGGTTCGTTTTCAACAACTCGCACCTGCTCTCACCGTCTATCAGGTCCGCTTACTCTTGACCAGCGTCCTGCCCAAGCCTGTTTTCGATCCTATCGCTGCTTTGCGGCGGGTTCGCTACTACCAGAAGCGAAATCACCAAGCCTACTTGTCCCATCGCAAGTCCAAGCTGGCTAGACTTGCTGCCCTTTCAACCAACCTTGCGCTGTAATACTATTGTACTGGGTCGAAAGCGGCAGCGGGCTGCCGCACCAAGGCGGCAGCGGGCTGCCGCACTCCAAGGCGGCAGCGGGCTGCCGCACTCCAAGGCGGCAGCGGGCTGCCGCACTCCGGATTGGGTTGCTTCATACCAGGTAGTCACGCAACTTGCTGCTGCGCACGGGGTGGCGCAGTTTGCGCAGGGCTTTGGCCTCGATCTGTCGGATGCGCTCGCGTGTCACGCCAAACTCCTGGCCAACCTCCTCCAGGGTGTGGCTGGTGCCATCGGCGAAGCCGAAACGCATCTCCAGAACTTTGCGCTCGCGTTCGGTCAGCAGTCCCAGCACGGCCTGCATCTGTTCGCGCAGGAGTTGACGGCTGGCCTCGTCCGCCGGCCCCAGGACATCGTCCTCGATGAAGTCGCCGAGGTAGCTGTTTTCATCGTTACCGACCGGGGTTTCCAGCGACATCGGCTCTTCGGCCACCCGTGTAATCTCGCGAACTTTGACGGCGGCCCGGCGCAAACGCTGCTCCAGGGCCGGATCGAGCGCTTCACCCGTGGCCTGCATCTCGACGATGGTCGTCCGGTCTTCGGGAGCCAGCAGTTCCATGGCCAGGGCGACCTCTTCAGGTGTCGCCTCACGGCCCAGCTCTTGCAGCAGCTGGTGCTGGATGCGCACCTGGCGGTTGATATTCTCCACGACGTGCACGGGGATACGAATCGTGCGCTGGTCCGCGATGGCGCGTGTGATCGCCTGGCGAATCCACCAGGTGGCGTAGGTGCTAAACTTGAATCCGAGAGTGGGGTCGAACTTACCCACGGCACGCAGTAAACCGATGTTACCTTCCTGGATCAGATCGAGGAACGTCATGCCGCNGCCGAGGTAACGTTTGGCCACACTGACCACCAGACGCAGGTTGGCCTGCACCAGGCGTTTACGTGCTGCTTCACCGGTGCGCACGTCGGCGGCGAGGCGTGTACGTTCTGNCCGCATCGAGGCCAGGCTGCTCCAGGCGCGCGCCGCCTCATTGCCGATCCGCATCTGCTCGGCCAGGGTGACCTCTTCGGCGGCCGTGAGCAAATTGTGCCGGCTGATCTCATTGAGGTACATGCGTACGGGATCACTGCCCAGGCCGGCCTCCCTCCACGACTGGAGAAATTCGTCGGTCGGGCGCCCGGCCTCGGCCACAACCTGCTCAGCAAACGCCTCATCGACCTGTTGGCTGGTCGGATGCTCCGGTTCGGGTTCGTCAGCCGGGTATACGTCGGGCAACTCGGTAAGCGCCAGGGACGGGTCTGTGCCATCCGTCGTGGTCATGCCGGTCGTTTCGGCTGTGGGCGGTGTGACGTCATCGCGCCGTGGTTGGGCGGCGATTTCGTCCACGAGGCCGAGGTGCAGGTTTTTCCACGACGGTATTCGTCTCCGGCGTAGTGGGCCTTTCCATATTCTCTTTGGGCACCTTGGGGTGCGTATCCCTATCTGTCATGGACTCTGCCCAGGCTCAGTGAATGTAACGCGCACGCTGGCGCAGAATCGTCTGCAGTTTACCCAGTTCCTGGGTACTGCTCTGGACGATCTGTCGGTAGGCGTGGTTGGTTTCGGTGTCGGCGCCGCGTGACTCAGCCTGCAGGTGTCGCAGCTCCTGCAAGCGCATCTGGATGTTCGATTGCCGCAGGCGCAGGATCGTATTGACCAGGTCGTAGCTGGCATCTTCCATCGACACCGACGGCAGTGCGGCCACCGTAGCCAGCGTGGCCAGGTAGTTCTTCAAGAATGGCGGCGCATCCTCGTGCAGCGAGGCCCACTCCCAGCTTTCGTTTTGCACTTGCTGGCGGTGCAGCAGCAGTGCCCGCTGNNCTCGCCGCGCAAAGTCGGTCTCGCGCAGAGGCTCGCACCCCAGCGCGGACAGGGTGGCATCGGCCTGTGCCAACAGCGACGCCTGCCCCAGGACGGCCCGCAGGATGTACTCGGCCATGCCGGGGCGCTGGCCAGTGCCGTTGGCGGGGGTAGTTGGTGCCGGCCGTGTACCTCCGGTCGGCGCCGCCCGAAGTCAAGGCGGCCTGGCGGTCGGCTCACGCTGCACGGTGCGCTCATCGACGCGTGTGAGGCGGGCCAGGCGCTGTACGTAGTGGGTGCGTTCAACGGGATCGGCCACTTCTTGAATCAGCGGCACCAGTTCGCGCACCGCGGCCGCCTTGCCCTTGGCCGTGTCCAGGTCCTGTTCCTGCGCCACAGTATCGAACAGGAATTCGACCANGGGCTGCGCCGCCAACACGTGGGCCCGCCACTGATCGACATCGCGGTGGATCAGGTCATCGGGGTCGAGTCCGACCGGCAGGGTCATGACCCGCACGTNCGACCCCAGCCGTGACTCCTGACGCACCAGCCCGCTGGCCGTCGGCACCGGCACCAGCCNCCGCTCCAGCGCCTGGCGTGCCAGTTGAATGCCCCGGACCGTGGCATGGCTGCCGGCGGCGTCCGCGTCCAGCGCCAGTACAAAGCGGTTGGTGTACCGTTTCAGCGTACGCAGCTGTGTTTCCGTCAGTGCCGTGCCCATCGACGCCACGACGTTCGTCACACCGTACTGATGGGCCGCCAGCACGTCCATGTACCCCTCGACGATAATCACCTGGTTGGCATCTCGGATCGCCCGCCGCGCCTGATCGGNCCCATACAGGACGGTCCCTTTGTCGAACAGCGGCGTCTGCGGTGAATTGAGGTACTTGGGCGGAGAGTCGTCGAGGCCCAGCCCCAAACCGATGACGCGCCNCTGCACGTCGTGGATCGGGATCATCAGGCGGTGCCGAAAACGATCGAAAACCGTACCCCGTTCCTCACTGCGGCTGAGCAACCCCGCATCCAAGAGGTCATCGGCGGGGTAGCCCTGGGCCAGCAGTGTATCACGCAGTGCGCTCCACTCGTTGGGGGCATAACCAAGTTGAAAGCGGATAATGGTCTCCTCGTCGACTCCCCTTCGCTCCAGGTAGTGCCGCGCCATCTGACCCTGGGGGTGGCTGCGTAACAGGCTGTGAAAATAGTGGGTCGCGGCGGTCATGGCCTGACGCAGTCTGTCCCGGTATTGTTCGGCCGGTGAAGCTTCTTCGCCCTGGGGCGTCAGGGGCACGCCCGCGCGGCCAGCCAGCAGGTGCAGCGCCTCACCGAAATCGAGCTTCTCCTTCTGCATGATGAACGAGAAAACATCGCCCCNCGTTCCACACGCGCCAAAACAATGCCAACTCTGGTTTTCGGGAAAAACGACGAACGAAGGGGTCTTTTCGCTGTGAAAAGGGCACAGCCCTTTGTAATAGCGACCCGCCTTCTTGAGGGGCACGTAGGTATTGATGACCTCAACGATGTCGAGGCGACTCTTGATCTCATCGACGACAGTCATCGAACTACACCTCATCCAGGCGCCAGGATATTTGGTTATGCCATGTCACCAGATCACTCGCGATCATTATACCGGCAGGGCGGGTTAGCGTCAAACAGGCAGTTCATGGGGGAGCCGCCCGATTTCGACCGCGCGGTATCCCCAGTGCACTGTCAGGTTGATTTCTGTCGTCATTTTGCGCCCATACGCCGGCAAAACGGGTGCATCATCCGACCTGGCCGAGCATGCGCAGCGCCCGGCCTGAGTTCGGCGCCAGTTGGCGGCAGGTCGGGGTTGTGGTAAAGATGCCAACTTTTCGGAGAGTTGGCATCTTATAATTGTCCAGCCGATTGGTCAGAAACCGGTTTCTTTCGTTTTGCAGCAAAAACCCGGTTTCTCCAGACCCAGCCGGGCTGTTGCGGCATCTATGCCTCTTTCCGCCTGGAAGTTGAGGTTTTAGCTGAGTTTTGCACCGCCCGGCTGAAGCCCCGCCTGCGAACCGCTGCCAAATTCGCACCGGCGTGTACTACGTTGGCGTGCGCCAAACAGCGTAGGACGACTTGCACGTAATGTCGGATGTATCGGCCGGGCCCTGGGGTTAAAATAACGACTGGATCGCTGCCCCAAGCAAGGTCCCGTCTGGCTGGTTCTGCGGCCCGCCTGGCGTAGACGTGCCGTCCGCCCAACATCCCTGGTAAGGACAGATCGAGCGTATATGATCGACGAGCAGAAACTGATCGCCTCCGCCCGTGGAGGACACTTACACGCATTCAATCAACTCATCCAGGCCTATCAAGGGGTCGCGTACGGCGTTGCACGTCGCATTCTGAGCGACCCCGATCTCGCCGCCGATGCTGTCCAGGACTCTTTCATCAAAGCCTACCATAAACTCGATCAGTACCGCGGNGGATCGTTCAAAGCCTGGCTGCTGCGCATCGTGGTCAACACCTGCTATGACCGTCTGCGCACTGCGGCGCCGTCCGACGACGTCACTGGACGACCTGTTCGAGCAGCCCGATCGGAGCGAGCTTCTGCTGGCGCCGACCGAGGGCCTGAGAGTTACGCCCTGCGGCGCGAGCTACGCGTCGAGCTGGAAACGGCAATCGCCGATCTGCCCTACCATCAACGTGTCGTCGTCGTACTGTCTGACATCGAAGGCTACAACTACCACGAAATCAGTGATATCGTCGGTATTCCATTGGGCACGGTCAAATCACGTATTGCCCGCGGTCGCGCNCGCCTGCGCGATCGTCTGGTCGTGCCGCATTACGCCCATCCCGCTCAACCGACCTGGCTGCCGACCACCGGCCAGGGTCTCCTCGTCTGATTTCCTTCGACACGGACCGCCCAACCACCACACCATTCGCCCACTGCGGCGGCAGCGCCAGGTTTGGCAACTGGCACGGTTTGACGTACAATGAACCGCCCCCTGTGCCGGCGCAGGTGCGACGGGTTTGCCGCTGGCCCCTACGGTCGGTGCGCAAAGCCCTGACTCATCGCTCCGGCGCCTGCCGGCTGGAGCCTGATTCGTCACGATGACACCATCCTGGTTGCAGTCTGAAACGAACATTGTATTGGCCGGCCTGTTTGGCCTGCTGCTGGTCGTGCTGCTGATCATCTGGTGGCGACAGCGCATGACGCACTGGCTGCAAGGCCTGGTGCTGGTCATGCTGCTGGCCGGCGGGGCAACGGTGGTGTCCGCGGTGTTGTTCACGGTGCCCGATTACCAGGCTGGGTGTAGCGCACCGTGTAAAGGTTGGAATGGCTACCCGATACCGATCATGACCACGACCGGCGACGGTGGAGTGCAGCTGTTGCCCTCGGGTCTCGTGCTCAGCTTTGTGCTGCATCTGCTGCTGCTGTTGGTACTGGGAGCCATTGGCCATGCCATCGTAGCCGATCGTACGCCCGGCCCGCAGTCGACGCGTAGCCGGTTGCCACTGCTGGCGGCGACATTCCTGCTGCTGTGGGCCCTGGCGCCGCGTTACGCCTCGCCGCCCGAACCGCCGGTGCGCGGTNNGGCCCAGCGCCTGGCGATCAATGCCAGACGCCTGGCGCCCCATGCCGTGACCGGTATCGACTGGCAGCTACAGCGCCTGGCCCTGGAGGACGTCCGCCGCCTCCGCGGCGTGCCAAGGCCGACGCCCCCGGCCTGCCCCTGCCANACGGGGGCCGATTGGCGGGTCTGCCTGCGGGCGTACTCGTTCTTTTACGTACCCTGGCGGCACGTGTACGTCGACCTCGACGCTACCGGCGCCTATGCGATCGGTGGCGGCGTGCTGCCNCTGACGGTCGAATGCTGGTCGGCACCGTTCCCTGATTCTCCGTACCGTTTTCTGGAGTGATGCGGTCATGCCACGGCGCGTGAAACAGCTGATTACCTATGATGCCGCTGGCGGCGTGGTTCTTGACGCCCTCGATCGTGTGCTCGTGTTGCGACGCGCCCACCGGAGCGAGGTTCGTTTGCCCAAGGGCCATGTCGAGGCGCGTGAACTCCTGGAAGATGCGGCCAGTCGCGAGATCCGCGAAGAATCTGGCTATGCCGACCTGGAAATGTTGACCAGCCTCGGCGTCCAGGTGGTGGAATTCGACCTGATCGACCGCAATCAACATGTTGTTCGCCAGGAATTCTACTTTCTATTCCGCCTGCGCAGCCCACGCCAGGTGCCGCGTGACCCCACGAGCCAGTTCNNAGAACCGGCCTGGGTACCGATCGCTGAAGCCCTGACCCTCCTGACCTACCCCGCCGAGAGCGAGTTCGTACGCCGCGCCCAGGCCTGGCTGCACCGGGGCGACGAGGGTTTGTTGGAATGGCCGTGAGCGATCAAGCGAAAGACGGGCGAGCGGTGAGCATGGAATCTACACCACTGCCAGCCAACAACTAACGCATTAGAATGACGTGAATCTGCCGTACACAAGGCGTAGACACGCGTGTCAAACAGGAGATATCTGTGACCGAAGAGCAAAATCCAACAAAACGACCGAACAATACACTCATCTGGGTGCTGGTCGCCGCGATTGCCGTGCTGTTGTGCTGCATCTGCCTCGTATGCCTGATTGGCGGTGTCGCCTACTTCTGGCAGATGGGCAACATCGGCGACCTGGGCCACGGCAACCCACCGTTCACCATCGTGACCAATACCCCAACGGTGAACGGCCAGGGCCGCTGGCCACGCCCCGGCCTGACGTGACGCCCACAGCCACNGGTCGACCTGGGCAGTGTGCTGACCGAAGAAGAGCGAACGCGGTCGATGTGCCGCAGCGCGATTTGCGCCTGCTCGCCATGCAGCTACGACCAGGNGTGGGTGAAATTCCCGAAGTCGTGAATGCCACGGCGCCGAAATACCAGCTGGGGCAGGTGATCACGTTTACCGTCACCAACGTGGATACCAACGAACACTCCGACATCGAAGCCGAACTGCGCTATCAGACACCCCACGTCAACATGTGGGTCGAAAAGGGCGCCCGAGTCAATGAAGATGACCTCAAGCGTTCGGCTGACCGCTTCGAGGGGAAGACCTACCCCACCAACCGTGAGTTCTTCGGCAGCGAATGGGCTCGGGTCGATGCCGACGTACGCCTGAACATCCTGCANTCGCGCAACCTGGGTGACAGCATCGCTGGCTATTATTCATCGGCCGATGAATTCTCGCGCCTGGCGCAGCCGTACTCGAACGANAAAGAGATGTTCTACATCAACATCGACAACAACCGGCCCGGCAACGATTTCTACGATGGTACCCTGGCCCACGAATTCCAGCACATGATCCACTGGTACAACGACCGCAACGAAGAGACCTGGGTCAATGAAGGGCTGGCAGAACTGGCGGCCTTGCTCAACGGCTTCGACCCCGGCGGCGCTGATCTGGCATTCACGGCCAACCCCGACACGCAACTCAATACCTGGGGCGCCGAACCGGGCAGCAATGCNCCCCACTACGGCGGCGCGTTCCTGTTCATGACTTACTTCCTGGACCGCTTCGGTGAAGCGGCAACCCGGGCGATGGTGGCCTCGCCGGCGAATGGCATCGCTGGTTTCAACGAGGCGCTGCAGAATAGCGGTCAGAACGTGACCTTCGACGACGTCTTCGCCGACTGGCTGGTGGCCAATCTGCTGGATGATGAGCAGGCGGACAACGGGCGCTACGGCTACAAGAGCATCGACCCAGAGCAGGTTCACCTGGAAGCCAGCTACCGTCGATTCCCAGTGGTGGAGGATGGCGGCGAGGTCTCCCAGCACGCAGACTATTTCGAGCTGCGCGGCAAGGGTGATGTGACGATCGATTTCGCCGGAAACCCCTTGATCGGCCTGGTCGACGCCCGCGCCCACAGCGGTGATTACGCGTTCTGGAGCAATCGTGGGGACGATAGCTCGGCCACACTCACGCACACGTTCGACCTGCGCGATGTCACCGACGCCACGCTCGATTTCTGGACCTGGTACGACCTGGAAGAGGACTTCGACTACGCCTACGTGCAGGTGTCGACCGATGGCGGGGAGACCTGGGCATTGCTGAACGGTAGCCATACAACCAGCACCAACCCCAACGGCAACAGCTTCGGCCCTGCCTACACGGGCCGAAGCGGCGGCGGTCTGTCGCCAGAGTGGGTCGAAGAACAGGTCGATCTGAGCCAGTACGCCGGCCAGGAGATCATCGTACGCTTCCAGTACATCACCGACGACGCCGTCAACAAACCGGGGATGCTGATCGACGACATCTCGATTCCCCAGATCGGCTACNNAGCACCGATTTCTGAACAGGACGACGGCGGCTGGGAGAGCGCCGGCTGGATTCGCAGTAACAACCATCTGCAACAAAAATGGCTGGTTCAGGTAGTCCAACCAGGTCGCGACGGGGTCACTGTGCAGCGGCTGGACGTCGGCCCCGACGGTCGGGGCAGCCTCAGCCTGTCGGGCCTGGGCGCCAACGGTAACCGCGCCTACCTCATCATCAGTGCAATGACACCGGTGACGACTGAAAAGGCCCAGTACGGCTTCGAGATCCACTGAGAGACCATTGGCGCAGATCACACAAGCCTTAAGGAACGCTCCTGTTGGTGACCATCTCGTCGGCTGACGACGCGTTGCAGATTATCGCCCTGGCCACCGAGCTGCGCACCAACGGTGGTACGGCGGAAGACAGCCTGGTGCTCCTGCGCCAGGCTGTCCTGTTTGCCGCGCACGGCCTCGCGCAGCGAGTGACGCACGAAGAGCTGGATGAGACATTCCATGACGCCGTCGAGCAGGCCAATGCCGAGCGTCTCATCCAGTTGGCGCGACCTCTTCAAAGAGGCCACACCGCGCTGTTGGCGTGAAGTGATCCTGCTGGCCGATGCGCTGGCGTTGCGGGCCGACGTGTTACGCCTCCCGTCGGCCATTGGCGACGCGCCGGCCCAGCGTGAAAAAGCGATCGGCGCCGCCCTGCAATCGGCCCAGCGTGCGCTACGGCGCCAGCGCTGGCGAGCAGCACACATCACCCTGACCGACCTGCTGGCCCTGGTTCCCGACTGCGCGGAGGCGCGGTCACTCCTGGCATCCCTGCCCGATGACGATACCCGCGCACTGCGCACAGTCAGACGGCTGGCCCTGTGCAACCGCCGGCCCCAGCCGACCTGGACTTGGGTCCACCGCTCGACGTATGGGGGCAGATTACAATCGACGAGCCGACCGCACCGGCCAGGCCGGAAGGGCCGCAACGGCGGGTCGATCTGGCGGCTGTCTTGGGATCGAACGGCCCGATTGCCCGCCTGCTCGGTGGGCGCTACCACGAACGTCCCGGGCAACTGGAGATGGCCGCCGCCATTCTCGATGCCATGCAGAAGAAGCAGCCGGTGCTGATCGAAGCCGGCACCGGATCCGGGAAATCGTTCGCGTACCTGGTGCCAGCCATCTGGTCGGGGCGCCGCGTCATGGTGGCCACGGCCAATAAACTGCTGCAAGACCAGCTCTGGCTCAAGGACATCCCGGCCTTGCAGCAGGCNAGCCCCCGCCCCTTCACCGCGGCCCTGCTCAAAGGGCGCGCNAATTACATCTGTAACCGCAAGCTCGATCAGATGGCCAAACGGCCGAGTGCGGCGCACACGCGGGCCGGGTTCAACGCGCAGCGCTTTCTGACCTGGGCCCGGTCAGACGACGGAGAGTTGGATGCACTCGAGGTGCCGGCCGCCTTGCGCCCTGACCTGACGATCGAAAGCCACGAATGCCTGGGCAGCCACTGTAACCTCTTCAAGCAGTGTTTCTACGAGCGGGCCAAACGCCGGATGGAGGCGGCCGATGTTGCGGTCATCAACCATTCGCTGCTGGCGCTCAACCTCAACAGTGAAAATGCCTTCTTTACGGTGCCTGGTGTAGTCGTCGTCGACGAAGCCCACGAGTTGGCGCAGTACACGGCCACCGCGCTGCAGCTCACCCTGACCTACGCCAAGCTCAACGGTGTGCTCAACAGCCACCACACGACATTCTANTCTCCCGGGCGAGTTACGCAGCCAGCGCAGCGGGCCAACAACCAGCTGTTCACCCTGCTGAGTCATGACGCGCCCGCCGGCGCCGTCGGACGTTGGGCACTGCCGGGTGAACAACCCACCATCGCCGAGGTTGCCCACCTGCTGGAGACCTGTGCCGACCACCTGCACCGCATCAAGGCGCCCTACACGACCGAGGAATTGAACGCCGAGTTCCACCATTTCGTCGACTACCTGAACCTGCTGCAGATCGAGTTGCGAATGATGGCCGCCGCTGAACCACCCGGCCGCGTACGCTTTGTCGAAATGAGCGCGGAAGGTGAACGATCCGGATCGACCCTCAGCAGCCTGATGGTCGTCCAGCGCCCGTTGGAAGTGGGCGGCTTCTTGCAGAAGAACCTGTTCGACAAAGTGCCGACGGTTGTGTGCACCTCGGCTACGCTGCGCACGGCCGGCGGTTATGCCTATTTTCGTCAGCAGGTCGGCGCCCCAACGGACTGTCGCACACTCGACGTGCCCAGCCCGTTCGATTACCCGAACCAGGTGCTGATCTACGTCGCCCCGCACCTGGTGCCGCCGGCCGGAGGTCAGCCCGAAGAGGCGTACCTGCTNGGGCTCGCGCGTGAAGTGTACCGCCTGGTGACTTACAGCGGTGGCCGTGCCCTGGTCCTCTGTACGAGCTACAGCCGGATGCGCTACGTCTACGATACGACCAGTCCCCACCTGCCCTACCCGCTGCTGTGCCAGGGTGACGCCNNCGCGTGCCGAGCGATTCGGCAATTCCAGACGGTCGGCAATGCGGTGCTGTTTGCCACCCGCTCGTTCTGGCAGGGCATCGACATCCCGGGCGAGGCATTGAGCCTGGTCATCATCGACCGCCTGCCGTTTCCCGTGCCGTCTGATCCGGTTGTGGCCGGTCGTGAACAACTGGTGCGTGCGGAGGGCGGTGTGCCGTTTCGCGACCTGATGCTACCCGAAGCCACCCTGGCGCTCAAACAGGGCATCGGCCGCCTGATGCGCAGCGAAACCGACCGCGGNGTAATCGCCCTGCTCGATTCACGACTGCTGCACAAGTCGTATGGGCACGAAGTTCTGGCCGCCCTNCCGCCGGCGCGGGTCACAGCTCAGCGCGGAGAAGTCAAGGCCTTTTCGCGCGGCCCGCGTAGCACTCACCCAAGTAACCGTTGATCGCCAGGCCCTACCGGGTCGAGACCCGTCACACGGGTTGGCTCTTGAGGTGGCGTAGCGGGAAACGGCGGCTACGTATGAATTTCAGGTCAGAGGTGCGCACTTCGTAGAAGAGCACGGGGTGTCCGCGGGTGTAGGGGTTATCGTTCACTGCGGTCTCGAAGTCGGCCCNACGTATCGGGAAGAGCGCCTCGTTGCTGACGATCCGCCACTGGTCCTGGTGACCAAAGACGCAGATGACATGGGCAGCCATCGCCAGCGCGTCCTGCTTCCAGGAGAAGGGGTCGGTGATGATCGTCACCACATACACCTCGTTGGCCGGGCCGTAGTGGGCGCGCAGCTGGTTGGCCGCCACGTAGGCCAGCCCGTCACAGTCGTCCTCCACGCAGGCGTTGCGCCTGAGCTTGCANNGTTCGGCCTGGCCCAGTGTGGGGAACATGTCCAGTACGCCGTTGAATGGGTCCGCACGCCAACGNNCGTGCGTCTGCCACCAGGCGGCGAACTCTTCCAGGGATGGGAAACTGCGATTNNCACCGGGTCGATGCCGTCTCGGAAATAGCCTGCTGCGCGACAGCGGCACTTTGACTGTCCGAAACCAGATTTGCAGACCGGCAATATAGAACACCAGGGCCAGGCGGCGGCCAGCCGTAGGTCTCACCTGGTCGATTCATCGCGCCCCTTGCATCCGCTGTTGGAAGTAGTGGATGGTCTGTGCCAGGCCNNCGCGCACTGGTATGGTCGGTTCCCAACCCAGAATCTGTCGCGCTTTGCTGATGTCGGGCTGACGCTGTTTGGGGTCGTCCTGCGGCAGTGGCCGGAAGACGACGCCGGCCTGGTTGCCGGTCAGTTCGTTGATCATGTCGGCAAACTCCAGCATCGTGTATTCGGTGGGGTTGCCGATGTTCACCGGCCCAACCTCATCAGACAGCAGCAGGCGGTAGATGCCATCGACCAGATCGCTCACAAAGCAGAACGAACGGGACTGGCTGCCATCGCCGTAAACGGTCAGCGGCTCACCGCGCAGGGCCTGGGTCAGAAAATTGGGCACCACCCGCCCATCGTCCAGGCGCATACGTGGGCCGTAGGTGTTGAAAATGCGCACGATGCGCGTCGGCACGTGGTGGCAGTAGTGGTACGCCATGGTCAGGGCTTCGGCAAAGCGTTTGGCCTCATCGTACACGCCGCGTGGCCCAATGGGGTTGACGTTGCCCCAGTACGTTTCGGGCTGGGNGTGTACCAACGGGTCGCCGTACACTTCCGACGTCGAGGCCAGGAGAAAGCGCGNCCNCTTGGCCAGCGACAGCCCCAACGCATTGAGGGTACCCAGCGATCCAACCTTCATGATTGGGATGGGGANTCGTGGGAAATCGACCGGGCTGGCCGGTGAAGCCAGGTGCATCACGGCATCCACAGCGCCCGCGACGTAGATGTACCTGGTGACGTCATGCCGAATGAACTCGAAGTCGCTGCGGCCAGCCAGGTGTGCGATGTTATCGGTGCTGCCCGTGATCAAGTTGTCCATGGCAATCACCGCATGGCCCTCACGCAGCAGACGGTCGCACAGATGCGAGCCAATGAATCCCGCTCCACCAGTTACCAGAACACGCATTGCAGAAACCCCTTTCTCAAAAAAGCCGCACAACCGCGACGTACCGCGCCGTGGCCGTTACGCTGACACAGGCCCACGCTGGGCAAACAGCCCGCGCACAGGAAAAAGAAGAACGACAGATCGACCAGAAAGAGCGAGTTATCGACCAAACCGTGCGCCAAACCGGCCACCAAGCCAGCCAGCAGGCCCAGAATGGCCCAACGTACGTTGCCCTCATGCAAGTTCTGGTACAGACGCCAGCCCCGCCAGCCCGTCGCGCCCAGCAGCCAGGCGCCGCTGAGCAACCCCGCCAACCCCAACCGCGTCCAAAAGTCAAGCACGATGTTGTGTGGGTGGCTGAGGTTGGCTCGGCCCACGCGCAGCACGTAGCGTGTGCGGTAGAGGTACAGGAAATTGTCTGGCCCCACGCCCAACCAGGGATGATCGAGCGCCATCTGCCACGCGCTGCGCCAGAGCTTCAGCCGCAGGAAGCTGGTTCCCGACTGAAAGTTGAACAGGTCGCCCAAACGCGCCATCCGCTGGCTGAATGCCGTCGCCAACGCCAGCAGACCGATGCCCAACCCGACCAGCGTCACACGCAGTACACGCCCACCGCGCACCACACCCACAAAAGNAAGTGCCGCAGGTAAGCCCAAGATGAGCGNCGCACGCGAAAACGTGAGCAGCAGGGCCGGCAGTACGATCACCGCGAGTGCAGCATACCCTACACGGCGACGCCCGTCACCCAACACGGCCACCACAACCAGCAACGGCAGCACCCGTTCCAGGTACAGCGCCAGGTTGTTGGGTGAGCCATAAANAGCCCGCACCCGGCCGACCCCTTCCGCGGCAATGATATCGCTGCCCAGAACCGCCTGGCCCAGCGCAATCACCGCCACCACGCCCGCCCCCACCGCCAGGCCATCGACCGCCGGCCACAGCCAGGTCGACGGCGACGCGTTCGAGGCTTTCTGACGGCTCACCAGAAAATAGAACAGCCCAGCATCCAGGAATACAACCCGCAACTCATGGCTGGCAATCCCCACCCATGGCGCACGCACGGTCGCCAGAACCGCTACGGCCAGGAACAGAATCACCGGCAAATCGAGGTCAAAGCGCCCGATAGGAATACACCATGCCGGCGCCGTACCTGGTGTTACGCGCGCCGCCGTGCGTGACCACAGCCAGTCGACAAGCACCCGGCCGATCAGCGCAGCCAGGCCCATCCAGAGGAAGAGCCGGGNCAGCGAAAAACGCAGGCTGAGAATACCTTTGGCCCGCAGAAAGACCGGCAGCGTTGCCGTGACCAGGGCGGGCGCCGNGCGCGGCTGCACGAACAGCAGCAATACCAGAACTGCCGCGCTCACCACATCGAGCGCCAGCCAGGGCGACAGTGCAAAGACGCTGGCCGCCAATACCACCAGCGCCGGTGCACACACCACGCGCTGTACCGTCGGGTGGCATTTCAACCAGGATTCAACCCCAAGGCGCCGGTCGGCTGTTCGTCCATCGTCATGGGGTTACCTTCGCCGTGGGCGCGGCCACGCGGCGCTGGCCACCAGACCGAGGCTACCCACACCGATCAGGGCAACACCGGCCAACTGCCCCGCCAGCGTGCCACCTCCAGTGCGGTCATAGACGTCGATGCCCAACAACGGCCACTGGCCCCACCCCCANNCCGGCCGAATCACCACGGTGTGTTCGCCGGGCGCTAGTTGATCGGCCACCGTAACCGTCGCCGGTGCGGCGAGCGGGTCATACAGCACGAGGTAGGCGTTGCCCGATTCGTCACGCGGCAGGCCGTTCGCCGGCTGACCATCCACTGTCACCTGGAAGTAGGCCCAGTAGGGTCCACGCTGGACGGTCAGGTCGAGCCGCTGGCCGTCGAAGCGCAGTTGCAGCGTGTCGTCGGGGTTGCGTCCAGGGTCTGCGGCCAGCGCGGTGACCCGCCAGCCGGGGCCGTAGTGCAGGGCGGCGGCATTGGGTGCATGGTGACCGGGGCCGAGGCTCTCAGGTGGCACGGCCGCCTGGCGCAGCACTGCGGCGGCGGGGCGTGGCTGACCGGTGGCGGTCCACAGGGCAAACCCGCGCCGCGGGTCCGGTGGTGCGGTGGCCACCGCACCACCCCACAGCCAGCCGGTCAACCACGGCCAGCGGCGCGCCTGCGCCAGGGCATCGGCGGTGAATGTCGCCTGGGAGGCTGGCGTGACCGCGGGCCAGGGGCTGCGCCGTCAGTNCTCACCGGGCGGCGGGGCATACCAACCGGCAGCCGTGGCCCACAGTGGCACGGCGTCNNCAGGCCGTGACGTTCCAGCACCGCGCAGCAGTTCGATGCGGCGATAGTTCAGGCGGTCGGCGGCCGGCTCAGCATCGGCTGGTTGATCGAAGCCGTACGGCTGTGCGGCGACGATATCGAACCCGCCGGCNNCGCCGTGCGACACGAGCTGGTCCAGGAAAGCCACATCGCTCAAGTTGACCGCATTCTCCTCCAGCGTCGGCGCCAGGGCCGCGGTGATGATCATAGCGCNGGGATTGACCGCCTTGATCTGAATGGCTGCCTCACGCAGGAACCCGGCGTAATCGGTGGGGTTGACGCCCTGGGCGCCCCAGTGTGGCGCAATGTTGGGCCNGTCCCAAATCTGGTAGAATTGCACACGGCCGGCGTAGCGCTGCGCCACGGCCGCGGCAAACCGCCCAAACTCGGCCCGCTCCTGCGGCGGCGCCAGCGCGTTGTCGGCATCCGCCGGTCGCCGCGCCCACGCTGGCGAGCCGTCCAAGACAGCTACGATTTCGAGTCCATGCACCGTTGCGGCCTCGACCACACGATCCAACGCTGTCCAGTCGAAGACACCGCGCGTCGGCTCCAGCACCTCCCAGGCGAACCGTTGGCGCACGACGGTCAGGCCATCTCCGTGCAAACGTGCCAGGAGCGCGGCCAGTTGTGAGTCGCTCAATGCCGTCAGGTCGGCATTGACGCCCAATTTCAGGGCATCGGGCGGCCAGCAGGGGCGGCGGGTGACGGCGGCGCCGTCACCAACCACAAGCCGCCCAGCAATGCCACGAAGCTGAGAATCAATACGGTGGTACGCATGCCCGGGCAATCGTACCACAAAGCCTGACAAACCCGAAATCGAATCCACCAACTCCGGCCCTTCCGTTCCCGTGGCCCATCCACGCACGGCGACCTCGACCGATCTCGCCCCATGCCGTGCCCTCGCCCACATGCCCGGAAGTTGGCGCCAACTTGCCTCAACTTGCTGTTCACCCTGGATTGGCCAGCAATTACCACATGCCCCTTCTTCTTGACGAATCACCCTGTCGCGAGTACAATAACCTGGCGCCTGTTTCAGGCGCGTTTTTGCGCGGTTCAACCCAGTTCGGATTCACCAGCCTGCAGAGGCGCCCACAAACTGGCGGGAGTTACCTTGCTGGCGGCATAGGAGCATAGAAATCAATCGTGGCACAGATCATTTTAGCGGCACAAACACGCGATGCAACAATGACCTCCAACCAGCTGCGTCGGCACGACCTGGTACCGGGCGTGGTCTATGGTCGCAACCTTACCACTGAGAACGTGCAGGTCGAGCGTGTGCAGTTGGACAAGGCGATTCGGCAAGGTGCCTTGACCCAGCTGGTCACCCTGGACCTGGGCAAAGGCAAAGAGTACGCGGTATTGGTGCGTGAGTTGCAGCGCCATGCGGTCCGCCGTAGCCCGCTGCACGTCGACTTTTACCGGGTATCCATGACCGAAGAAATCAAGATCGAAGTACCCGTACGTGTCGTCGGTGCGCTGGCGACAGGTTTGGCCGGCGACTATGTGTTGATCCATAACCTGGAAATGGTGCGCGTCTCCTGCTTGCCGGCACATATTCCCGAATACATAACGATCGACATCAGCGGCCTGTCGGCCGAGAATCATCTCCTGCACGTGCGTGACCTGGCTATCCCAGCAAACGTGACGTTGGAGGCGGAAGCCGACGAAACCGTCATAAGCCTGAGCCGCACACGGGCCGCGGCGAAGAGGGCCGAAGCCGCCACCACCGCCGAGCCAGAGGTCGTGAGCAAGGGCAAAGCGGCACGCGGCGAGGAAGCTGGAGCGGAAAACTAATTCGCCCCGTGGCCTGCCAGCCAGCACCCGGCGTTGTGTTCTTGCAAGAGACGACCACGCCGGGTCTTTTTGTTGGTCTGGCCGCCAGTAACCGACTATCCGCTGCGGAAGTAACCCTACAGAACCAGTAGAACATCTGAGCGATGATAGACAGAGCGGTGAGATCATGGCCCAAGATAAACTGATCGTAAGTGGTGCACGCGAACACAATCTCAAGAATATTCACGTCGAGATTCCACGCGACCGTCTGGTGGTTATCACGGGGCTGTCCGGTTCGGGTAAATCCAGCCTGGCCTTCGACACGATCTACGCTGAAGGCCAGCGGCGCTACGTCGAGTCGTTGTCGGCCTATNNGCGCCAGTTTCTCGGCCTGATGGAAAAGCCCGACGTCGACCAGATCGAAGGGCTGGCNTCGGCCATCTCCATCGATCAGCGTGGCGCCAGCCGTAACCCGCGTTCGACGGTGGGCACGACGACGGAGGTCTACGATTACCTGCGTTTGCTGTTTGCGCGTGTGGGCACGCCCCACTGCCCTCGTTGCGGCCGCGAGATTGCTCAACAGAGCGCCCAACAGATCGTAGATGCCATCCTGGAGATGCCGGCGCGCAGCCGCGTGCTGATTCTGGCGCCCCTGATTCAGGACCGGAAAGGCGAGCACAAGGGCATTTTTGAAGATGTGCGCAAGGCTGGCCTGGTGCGCNNGCGCGTCGACGGCCAGGTATACGACGTCGACGAAGAGATCNNGGCCGACCGCTACAAGAACCATACGATCGAAGCGGTGGTCGACCGGCTGGTTATCGCCGACGGCAGTGACAGTCAGGCCCGTGACGCCGATGTGACGCGTCTCACTGATTCGGTCGAGACAGCCCTGCATCTGGGCGGAGGGCCATTATCNGTCAGCGACGTAACCGCCGGCGATGGCGTACTGCGCGACCGCCTGTATTCCGAGCACTTCGCCTGCGTGCACTGCGGCATCAGCCTGCCCGAGATCGAGCCGCGCATGTTTTCGTTCAACAGCCCCCATGGCGCCTGCCCAACGTGCAGCGGCCTCGGTGTACAGTTGGAGTTCGACCCCGGNCTGGTGGTCTCGAACCAAGACCTGTCGCTGGAAAACGGTGCGATCCGTGTTCCTGGTTGGGGTAAGACCGGGGAGCGCGATGAGGAGAACCATTACCGGCAGCTACTGNNCGCGGTCGCGGACAAGCATGGCATTCCCTTCCATGCGCCATGGAAAGAGCTGAGCAGCCGACAGCGTGAGATCATCCTCTTCGGCACCCGGCAGGCCGAAACGGTGCAGCTCTCCTATCGCAACACGGCTGGCATGGTGCGCATCTACGAGACGACGTACGAACCGGTGATCCCGCACCTACAGCGGCGCTACCGCGAGTCGTCATCCGATTACGTGCGCAGCGAGATGGAGACGCTCATGAGTGCCCACCCCTGCCCGGAGTGTGCCGGCAAGCGTCTGCGCCCCGAAGCTCTGGCGGTCACCCTGGCTGCCAGGAACATCGACGAAGTGACACAGATGGCGGTGCTGGACGCGCTCGCCTGGATCCGTTATCTGCAAGGGAAACCCCGACCACAGAGATACCCGCACCTAGCAACGGCTCGACCCCTNCCCGATCACCGCCTGGCTGTGGCTGATGCCCTCGAGGTTCCGGGTGGGTCCCCGCTCTCGCAGCGTCAGTGGACGATTGCCCGTCAGATCTTGAAAGAGATTCGCGCCCGACTCGGCTTCATGGCCGACGTGGGCCTGGACTACCTGACGTTGAACCGGGCCACGGCGACCCTTTCCGGCGGTGAAGCGCAGCGTATCCGCCTGGCCACCCAAATCGGCTCCCGCCTCATGGGCGTGCTCTACATCCTGGATGAGCCGTCGATTGGCCTGCATCAGCGGGACAACGGTCGCCTTATCCGTACCTTGCAGGCAATGCGCGACCTGGGTAACACGGTGCTCGTGGTTGAGCACGACGAAGAGACGATGCGCGCNGCGGATTGGATTATCGACCTGGGACCGGGCGCCGGTGAGCACGGGGGCCGGGTTGTCTGTTCAGCATCGCGCGGACTTCCTGCGNNTTGCCCCAACTCGCTGACGGCGCAGTACCTGCGGGGCGAAAAGCGTATCGATACGCCCAATATACGCCGCCTGGGCAATGGGCACAGCCTGCTGGTCAAACACGCCACCGAAAACAACCTGCAGAGTATCGATGTGCGTTTTCCGTTGGGCAAATTCATCTGTGTCACTGGCGTGTCGGGTTCGGGCAAATCGAGCCTGGTGATCGAAGTCTTGTACAAGCGGCTGGCCCAGGCGCTGTACCGGGCCAAAGACAGGCCGGGTCGGCACGAGGCAATTCTCGGCCTGGAACACCTGGACAAAGTGATCGATATCGACCAAAGCCCAATTGGGCGTACGCCACGCTCGAACCCGGCCACGTACACCGGGCTGTTTGGCCCGCTGCGCGATCTGTTTGCCCGTCTGTCAGAGGCCAAGATGCGCGGTTACGCACCCGGCCGCTTCTCATTCAACGTCAAAGGTGGTCGCTGTGAGGCCTGCCAGGGTGACGGTACGATCCGCATCGAGATGCAGTTCCTGCCCGACGTGTGGGTGCCGTGTGAGGTGTGCCACGGTAAGCGCTACAATCGCGAGACCCTGCAGATTCTCTACAAAGGCAAATCGATCGCCGACGTGCTGGATATGACCGTCGAGGAAGCGCTGGAGTTTTTCGCCAACATCCCGGCCATTCGCAGTAAGCTGCGTACGCTGGAAGCGGTCGGTCTCGGGTATATTCGCCTGGGCCAGCCAGCCACGACGCTGAGCGGCGGTGAAGCACAGCGCATCAAACTAAGTAAGGAGCTGAGCCGGCGCGACACTGGTCGCACACTCTATATTCTGGATGGCACGACCGGCCTGCACTTCGAGGACATCAAGCGGCTGCTGCAGGTGTTGCACGACCTGGCCGACCGGGGTAACACGCTGCTCGTCATCGAGCACAATCTAGACGTCATCAAATCGGCCGACTGGATTATCGATATGGGGCCGGAAGGTGGCAACAAGGGCGGACGCGTGATCGCCGAAGGCACNCCGGAGGAAGTGGCGCAGGTCACCAAATCTTACACCGGCCAGTATCTGCAAGGGATGCTCGCGCGCCTGAACGGGGAAGATGCCATCCAACACACAGGTTGGGAAAATCTGGCGACAAACGCGGGACTTTTGGGGAATTTTCCACTTCACAAAATCGTTTTTCTGCGGCATAATAGAGAAGGATATCAGGCTGCGGATCTCACGGTGTTGAGGTGCAAAGGCGATGACTCTACAAGTCTTGAATGAAGAACAGTTGTTGTACCTGGTAGAAATTCAGCTACCAGACCTGCTGGAGCGGCACCCCGAATGGGAGGCGCGCATCTACGGCGTGCTGCTCAGGATGTTCGCGCGGCGTGAGGAAGTTGCCGCCATCATGACCGAGCTGCGCGAGCTGCGCACGGAAATGAATGCACGCTTCGACGAAATTGTCAGCCAGGCCGATGTACGCTTCGGACAGGTCGATGCACGCTTTGACGAAATTGTCAGCCAGGCCGATGCACGCTTCGCGCAGGTCGATGCGCGCTTCGACGAAATTGTCAGCCAGGCCGATGTACGCTTCGGACAGGTCGATGCGCGCTTCGACGAAATTGTCAGCCAGGCCGATGTACGCTTCGGACAGGTCGATGCACGCTTCGAGCAGGTCGATGCGCGCTTCGAGCAGGTCGATGCGCGCTTCGACGAAATTGTCGCGCAGGTCGATGCACGCTTCGAGCAGGTCGATGCACGCTTCGAGCAGGTCGATGCACGCTTCGAGCAGGTCGATGCACGCTTCGAGCAGGTCGATGCACGCTTCGAGCAAATTGACGCGCACCTCGAGCGGATCGATACACACTTCGAGCAGATTGATACGCACTTCTGAACACATTGAGCGCCGGTTGGACAAAATGGACAATGATTTATCAGGGTTCCGGGATTGGATGTATTTGAATGTTGGGCAGTTGCAGACACGCACTGGCCGTGAGCTGGAGGATGTGATCGCCGGCGCCCTGCGTTTTGCCCTCAAGCGGCCCGATATTCGTCCCGAGAACATACTTCTGCGTCAGCCCTTGTTCGACAAAGACGGCCGTCTACCCTCGCGGCCGTACCAAAGAAGTCGATATCGTGGCGTCCGATGGTGAATACCTCCTGTTCGAGGTGAAAAGCGCGGCCAAACCTGGTGAGGTCGACGATTTTGCTGATAAAATCGCGCTCGCACGTTTGCTCTACCCCGACAAGGATGTCAAGGGCGTCTTCATCAGCCTGGCGCTCGGTACGACGTGCAAGAACGCTGCCGGCAACTCGGTATCGAACTACTGAAGTAGAAAGTGCGATGTCTACGACACAAAAACCACCTCAGCGCCTGTTTATTCCCGGGCCGACAGACGTCCGCCCGGAAGTGCTGGTTGCACAAACTGCGCCCATGATCGGCCATCGCAGTGATGANATTGAAGTGCTCTTCGCGTACTGTGAGCAGCAATTGCAGCAGCTGTTCAAAACCNNACGGCGCGTGTACATCGTTGTTGCCTCGGGTTCCGGCTTGCAGGAGGCGGCGATCCGCAATGCGGTGAATCGGCGTGTGCTCTGTTTCGTCAACGGGGCTTTCAGTGAACGCTGGTACAACGTGGCGGTTGGCTGCGACAAGACGGCTGTCCGCGTCGATATCCCCTGGAATACGGCCGTCAAGGCGACGCAGGTGACCAAGGCCCTGGTGGAAGCCCTGGCCGATGGGCCGGTCGAGGCCATCACGGTGGTGCACAACGAGACCAGCACCGGCGTCATCAGTCCAATCGAGGAAATTGCCGCGGCCGTACGCNNCGTCAGCCCAACCACCCTGGTGCTGGTGGATGCCGTGTCGTCATTCGCCGGGGCAGACATTCGGTTCGACGAATGGGACCTCGACCTATGCCTGACATCCTCACAGAAGGCACTGGCTGCACCGCCCGGCCTGGCCTTCTGCGCNGTGAGTGACCGCCTGTTGACTTACGCCCAAGCGGTCCAGGGTCGCGGGTGGTATTTCGATTTTGTGACTTTGGAAAAATCGCTCAAGAAGAACACAACGCCGGCGACGCCGGCAATTTCCCTCATGCGCNNCCTGGGCTGTCGGCTCGCCATCATCCAGGCCGAAGGCGCCGAAGCGCGGTATGCGCGCCACCAGCGCCTGGCCCAGCGTATGCAGGTGTGGGCCAGCGCGCAGGGCTTCGANGCGATGGCCGAAACGGGCTACCGCTCACCGACGGTGACGACGGTAACCAATACGCGCGGCATCAGCGTACACGCCTTGAACCAGTTCCTGGCCACACGTAACATGGAAATCAGCAACGGGTACGGCATCTACAAAGACAAAGCCTTCCGCATCGCGCACATGGGCGAAGTTACAGAGGTCGACCTGGAACGCCTGTTGGCTGCCATCGAGGAGTTCTTGCAGCAGGACAGTCGATAAAGTCGCCAGCTACTCTATTGACCGCCAATTCTAGGTAGGGCACACAAGGACAAACCATTCTTTGTGTGCCCTACCGGTTTTGCAGGCTAAGAAACGGCCACGCGGGTTACGCCGGAATAGCCGGTGTGTCGATGAGCGCGACGGCAGCCTCGACTTCCTCTTGGGTCATTTCGTGCCGTGGGAGGTTACCGGCAAAGAAGGCCTGGTAGGCCGCCATATCGAAATGTCCGTGGCCGCACAGGTTGAAGAGAATGGTCTTGCGCATGCCGGCTTCACGGGCCTCCAGCGCCTCGCGCACCGCCAGTGCAATGCCGTAGTTGGCCTCGGGCGCTGGGATGATGCCTTCCTGCTGGGCAAAGAGCACACCGGCCTCGAAACTCTCGACCTGGTCGATCGCTACGGCGCCAATCAGCCCATCACGTAGGAGCTGGCTGACGATGACGCCCGCACCGTGGTAGCGCAAACCGCCGGCGTGAATCCTGGCCGGGACGAAGTTGTGACCGAGGGTGTACATCGGCAGCAGCGGCGTCATGCCGATGGTGTCACCGAAGTCGTAGCGGAAGACGCCGCGTGTCAGCTTGGGTGCAGAGGTCGGTTCGACGGCAATACAACGAATGTTCGTACCCTGGGTCAGGTTGAGACGCAGGAAGGGGAACGATAGTCCGGCGAAGTTCGACCCACCACCGAACGGTGCAATCACCACATCGGGCAGGTCGTCGACCAGTTCCAGTTGTTCGACCGCCTCCTGCCCAATGACCGTCTGGTGCAGCAGAACGTGGTTGAGCACGCTGCCCAGCGAGTACTTCGTCTCAGGATCAGCCACGGCGCGCTCGATCGCTTCCGAGATCGCGATGCCCAGGCTGCCGGGCGAGTCCGGATCGGCTGCCAGGATCATCCGCCCTGCCGCCGTACGATCGCTGGGAGAGGCGATGACCTCGGCGCCCCAGGTGTTCATCATTAGCTTACGGTAAGGTTTCTGGTCGAAACTGATACGTACCATGTAGACTTCGCAGCCCATGCCGAACAGGCGGCAGGCCAGGGCCAACGCGCTGCCCCATTGACCAGCACCGGTCTCAGTGACGATACGCTTGACCCCTTCTTGTTTGTTGTAATAGGCCTGGGCCACCGCGGTATTGGGCTTGTGCGAGCCGGCGGGCACACCTTCGTACTTGAAATAGATGTGCGCCGGCGTGTCCAGTGCCTTCTCCAGATTGCGTGCGCGCACCAGCGGCGTAGGCCGCCACATGCGGTAGATCGCACGAACCTCGTCGGGAATCTCAACCCATGGATCGGCGCTGACTTCCTGCGCGATCAACCCCATGGGGAAAATTGCGGCCAGAGCGTCCGGGCCAATCGGTTCNNGCGTGGCCGGGTGCAGCGGTGGCAGTGGCTTGTTGGGCATGTCGGCAACGATGTTGTACCACTGCTGGGGAATCCTATCCTCGTCCAAGATGATCTTGCGTCGTTCAGACATGTTGCGTTTCCTCTTCGTATGGCTGATATACGGCACGGAGCGGGTACGAAAAACAAAAGCGCGGAGACGTCGACATCTCTGCGCCTTTGCGTTGTCGTGCTGATGGCAAGATTCTAAACCATCATGCCGTGTCTGGCAAGTTCTCACCCTGGCAATGCTGACACCAGCGCCACGATGCGGCCGTCACTTGACGCATACCGCCGTCTCGGCTAGAATCAATATGGCTCATCATGTCAAAGCGGAATACTCTGGCTCTCTGTTGAGTTGATGACCGTTGCGATCCTTCGCCCACCTACGGCTGAGACCGCTACCCAACCTGACTCAACAGAACACCAGGAAAAAATATCTCAAAGAAGAGGTCCAAAATGAGCAAACAAAATGGCCACCTGCGCCGCAGTGCTTACGAAGTGGCGCTGGATCAGTACGACGAAGCCGTCAGCTACATGAACCTGCGGCCGGACGTCGTCGAGTTCATGCGCGTTCCCAAACGTGGNCTCATCGTCAATTTCCCGGTGGAGATGGACGATGGCAACATCCAGATGTTCACCGGCTACCGCGTGCACCATAACACGGTGCGCGGCCCCACGAAGGGCGGCATTCGCTACCATCCCGATGTAACACTCGACGAGACGCGGGCACTGGCCATGTGGATGACCTGGAAGTGTTCGCTGATGAACCTGCCCTACGGTGGCGCCAAGGGCGGTGTCGTCGTCGATCCACAGAAGCTGTCCNNCAACGCGCTGCGTCACCTGACCCGACGCTACGCCACCGAGATCGCCATCATGGTCAGCCCCGAAGGCGACATTCCCGCGCCGGACGTGGGAACCAACGCCCAGGTGATGGCCTGGATCATGGATACGTTTTCGATGCATCGCGGCTATTCGGTGCCGGCTGTTGTGACCGGTAAGCCGGTGCTGATTGGCGGGTCGAANGGTCGCTTCGATGCCACCGGTCTGGGCGTGACGTTCACCGCACGCGAAGCCCTCAAGTACCTGGACATCCCAATCGATGGTGCTACCTGCGTCGTGCAGGGGTTTGGCAACGTTGGCTCAGTGGCTGCACGCTGTATGCAGCGTGAAGGGGCCACCGTTATTGCCGTGAGCGACGTCTACGGCGGCATCTATAACCCCAAGGGGATCGACACCGAGGCGCTGCAGCGACACGTCAAACAGACCGGAACCGTGATCGACTTCCCCGACGTCGACCGCATTTCCAACAGCGAACTGCTGGAGATGCCGTGTACCGTCCTGATACCGGCCGCAATGGAAGGCCAGCTCACTGAAGAGAATGCCGACCGGATCAAGGCACGGATCGTCGCCGAAGGCGCCAACGGCCCCACAACCCCGCGNGCGGACAAAATCATGCAGTCCAAAGGCATCTTCATCGTACCTGATATCCTGTGCAACGCGGGCGGCGTCACTGTATCCTACTTCGAGTGGGTTCAGAGCTTGCAGGCCTTCTTCTGGAGCGAAAGCGACGTCAAGCGCCAACTCGAACGCCTGATGGTGAACGCCTTCAGAAGCNNGGTGCTGCACGAGTCGCTGCGCACGAAGCTGCCCACCCGCATGGCTGCGTACACCCTGGCGATCAACCGTGTGGCTGAAGCGCTGATGATTCGCGGCGTATATCCCTGAGACGTTGACTACACAGATCGCACAGAGTACTCAATGGCTCTGTGCGATCTGTGTCATGGCCGCACACACAGCTACTCCGGTCGGGGCCAGGACCTCGCGAATCGCGTAGATGGGTTTGTCCTGCGATTCGTAGTACGTACGCATGACCATCTCGCCCAGCAGGCCCATGCTGATCATCTGCACACCCAGGATCACCAGCATCACGGCCAGCAACAGCAGCGGGCGTGTGCCGATGTTTTGCCCCAGTACCAGCTTGACGAAGGTCAGATACAACCCCATCAGCATCCCCAGTCCCACCGAGACCAGCCCCAGGCCGCCGAAGACGTGCAGTGGGCGGGTGGCGTAGGCCAGGAAGAAGCGCACCGTAATCAGGTCCAGAAAGACCCGAAATGTGCGGCTGATGCCGTATTTGCTCTTGCCGAAGCGCCGTTGGCGGTCGTTCACCGGCACCTCGGCAACGGTCACACCCATCCAGCTGGCCAGCGCGGGGATGAAGCGGTGTAATTCACCGTAGAGACGGATGTTTTTGACCACCTCACGCCGGTAGGCTTTCAGCGAACAGCCGTAGTCGTGCAGCACCACGTTGGTGGCGCCGGAGATCAAACGGTTGGCAGCCATCGAGGGCAAGCGGCGGCTCAAGAATGGCTCTTTACGCTCCACGCGCCAGCCGCTGACGATGTCGTACCNCTCTTCCATTTTGGCCAATAGCCTGGGGATATNCCTGGGGTCGTTCTGTAAGTCGGCATCGAGGGTGATGATCATTGCGCCGCGTGCCGCGGCAAAACCGGCAGCAAAACCGGCCGCCTGGCCGAAGTTGCGCCGGAAACGTACAATCCGCCAGCGTGCGTCGGCTTCGTGAATGGCCCGCAGTCGGGCGAAGCTCTCATCCCGGCTGCCGTCGTCGACGACAATGACCTCGTAGGGACGGTCGATCGCGTGCAGGGCGGCCGTCAGTTCATCGTACAGCGGCGGCACGTTGTCGGCCTCGTTGTACAGCGGAATCACAATCGAAAGTTCCGGTTCCATGCTAACTCTTTCTACGCGCGGTGCATACCTTGCAGCAGGTACAGTGCCCCGCCCAGCAGGCCGGTTGCCACCGTGATGGTATAGACACCGAGCGACAGGGCCAACGCCGGTGCGTTCGCCACGCCTGCACTGCCCAGCAGCGTGATGTACGTCACTTCACGCACCCNCAGCCCACCGAAGGCAGGCAACAGCAGTGCCACCGAGGTCAACGGCACGAATACAAAGTAGAACGCCAGCGGCAGCAGGCCCAAGCCCAAGCCCAACGCGACGTTCCAACCCATCAGCAGCAGGTTGAAGACCAGCGAGACCAGCAGCGCATGCACGATCGTGCGTGCGTGGTACTGCGTCAATGCCGCGGCCACTTTGGGCACCCCTACCAGGTGCACAAGCTGTGGTATCCTGCCTGGCTGTGCGGCCCAGCGTGCCCACCACGGCCGGCTCAGAAGCCAGGCGCCCAGCACGCCCACCGTCAGCAAGGCCCCAATCAGGCCCACCACCCCGGGTGGCGCCAGATCAGGCCGCAGCAGGCCGGCCGTCAACCCCATGGCCAGCAGCGCCATCAAGCCCAGGTAACGATCGGCCACCACACTGTTCAGCACCGGCCCCATCTGCTGCGTATCCTGTCCCAGGCCCAACACCCGTACAGCATCACCACCGAAACCGGTGGGCAACAGCACATTGAAAAAGCCAGCCACGAAGTACCACAGGGTCGNCTCACGCAGCGGCCGGCGTAGCCCCAGATCGTTCAACAGAACCTGCCAGCGTGCGGCGCGCACCACGACCCCCAGCAGAAACAGCACCCAGGCCACACCCAACCAGGCCAGGTCCATGTGTCGAGCCGCCCGCAGCTCCGCCCAGCTGATCTGGCGTACCACGAATACCAGCAACACCGCGCTGATACCAATTTGCAGAATGCCGCGCAGATGCTTGTGGGTAATTGGGAGCTGCTTCAGGGTAGCCCGGACACGCATGGCCAAAGTGTACATCAAATAGGGGCGATTGCCAACAAAAGCGACGCGTGGTAAACTGCAAGCCTCATGGCGCACTCCACGAAACCATCCAACCCCTGGTACACCAATCCCTGGCTGCAAGCCGCCTTTGTCGTCCTCGTGGCCGCGGCCTTGCGCCTGTGGCAGATCGACAGGATGCCGCCTGGCCTGTTCGGTGATGAGGCCACCGATGGGCTGGATGCGCTCGATGTGCTGGCGGGGCGCGGCGCCGTCTTCTTCCCCGCCAACTTCGGCCGCGAAGGGCTGCATATGTGGATCGTGGCCGGTATGTTCCGCCTGCTGGGCGTGGTACCGCTGGCTATCCGCCTGCCTTCGGCCGTGGCCGGCAGCCTGACGGTTCTGGCAACGTACTGGCTGGGCCGTGAGTTGGTGACCGCCTACCGGCGTGAACGGCCAACCGACGGTATACACACGGTGCTGGTTGGCTGGGTGCCGTTCGTGAGTGCCCTCTACCTGGCCACGTCCTACTGGCATCTGCACTTCTCACGCTTCGGCATCCGCGGTGTGTTCACGCCGCTGTGCGGAGCCCTGGCTTTTGCCGCGTTCTGGCGGGCGGTCAACTGCGGTGAGTCAGAACCGGCATGCCGACCCTCGATCTGGTTCGCCCTCGGCGGGTTCTTCCTGGGCCTGGCCACACATTTTTACACCGCCAGCCGGTTCTTCCCACTGTTCATCGGCGGCTTTCTCATCGTGCGGCTCATCGTCGCTTACGTTAACGGGCGGGGTGGTCGTGCCCTGTTGCGCCGACATTTTGGGGGCATCGTGCTGCTCTTTGGCGTGGCTGCGCTGGTCTTTGCCCCCTGGGCCTACTTTGTCCAGCACGCNGGAAGTTTTGCGCAGCGCGCCAGCGCAGTGACTGCCTTTGGCACGGCGTCACCCTGGGCGCATGGCNNGCAGGCGGCCGTGGCCAACGTGGCTCAGTTTTTCCTACCCGGGATGGGCGATCCTGAACAGTTTTACAACCTGCCGGGACGCGCCGTCTTCGACCCGCTGACGGCCATCCTGGCCCTGTTGGGAATCGGGATCGTGCTTTGGCGTTGGCGACAGGCCGCGACCCTCTTCCTCCTGTTCTGGTTCCCCGCCCTGCTGGTGCCTTCGTTCCTGGCCACCGACCGCTGGCCAACCCTGCCGNNTGTCCTCGGTGTGATTCCCGGCGTCTATTTCTTCCCCGCGATCGGACTGGTGGGCGTGGCCGCGCTGATCATCCAACTGACGCAGGGCCGGCTGTCACGCCGCGTCATGCCGTTGGGCCGCGCCCTGGCGGCCGTGACCATCACGCTCGCGCTCTTGACCCACGCCGCCAGCACTTGCCGTGACTATTTTCGCATCTGNGGGCCGTCCCAGGCTACGTTCGACGCCTTCGAGGGCGACATGACCGCCGCCTGGCAGTGGCTGCGTGACAATCGACCGCCTGGTCACGTCTACCTTTCGTCCGATCTGTTCCGTCACCCCACGTTCATGCTGCTGCATGAGCACGCCACCGTACAAACCTATTTCCAGCACACGGACCCCAGCCTGAGCTGGTTCGACGGCCGGCAGGCCCTGCCGCTGCCCCCTGCCGGCCAGCCCGCCACGTACGTGGTCAGTTCCAGTGCACCGCTGGACGCGGCGGCGCTGGCGCAGATCGCCCCTGCCGTGCAGGTGNNCGCACATGTCGCGGCGCCCGACGGTTCCAATGCACTGACCGTGTTCGAGTTGCCGGCCGGCGCGGTCGCCGATACCTCCGCCGTCCCCGACCACACGCCCATCGCCTTTACCGGGCAGCTAACCCTGGTCGCGGCCGTACACGGCGCCGACGCCGATGGTGCGCCCCAACTGCGTCTGACCTGGCGCACCAACGACCCGATCTGNGCTGCCTGGCCGGGTTACCACCTCGAACTCGCCGGTACCGGCGCCGACGGTGCACCCTGGCACGAGGTCGTCCCTTTCGACGCTTTCCGCCCCTCCGAATGGGTCACGGATGGCCAGTTCATCACCTGGCACGCGCTGCCCGACGCCAGTACGCACGTCACTCAGCTACGCCTACTCGACCCAACCAGCGACACCCCCGTGTCGTTCCCGACTGCGCCCGATGGCTGGCATACCCTGCCGTCATCTTGACAATCCACCACTCACCCATTACAATCGAGCGGCATCTCGCCCTGGCCCCTGAACCCTGACCATCAGACCCATCAGGATACTGGCAGAGCCACGATGCGCATCCCTGCCCGGATGAAACCGGCCAACACGGGAGACACCATGGAGAAAACTTACCACATTCACACCTTCGGCTGCCAGATGAACGTGGCCGACAGCGGGCACGTCGCCGCCGAGCTCGACCGTCTGGGTTACCTGCCCACCGACGACGCCGACCAGGCCGATGTCGTCGTTATCAACACCTGCGTCGTGCGCCAGAGCGCGGAANNGAAGGCGATCGGCAAGCTGTGGGCGCTCAAGCCCTTCAAGCAGCGCCGGCCCGATATGACCGTAGCCCTGATGGGGTGCATGGTCGGCGTCAAACCGCCGCCCGAACTGCTGCGCCGTTTTCCACACGTCGACGTCCTCCTGCCCCCATCCGACCCGCAACCGCTGGTCGATCACCTGCGCAACCGTCTGCTGGCCGATGACCTGGCCGCGCTCGAGGCGGCTCAACTGGCCCGACGTTACCAGNNCCAGGACGAAGAGTGGCCGACGGCCGGGCCAATCCAGAGCGTCAAGCACCTGTCGTGGCACGGTGAGGCCCCCGTGGCCGCCCATGTGCCCATCGTCTACGGCTGTTCACACGCCTGCACCTTCTGCATCATCCCGTTCCGTCGCGGCATCGAACGCAGCCGACCGGTGCGCGAGATCGTGGACGAAGTGCGCGGCCTGGTCGCACAGGGCGTACGTGAGGTGACGCTGCTCGGCCAGATCGTCGACCGCTACGGGTACGATTGGCGCGAGGAGGGCGGCCGGCTCGACCTGGCCGACCTGCTGTACGCCGTGCACGAGGTGGANGGGCTGCACCGCATCCGCTTTCTGACCAGCCACCCCAACTACATGAGCGACCGTATCCTGGAGGCTGTGCGTGACCTACCCAAGGTGTGCGAGCACATCGAAGTACCGTGCCAGGCGGGGAACGACCAGATCCTGGCGCAGATGAAGCGCGGCTACACCACGGACGATTACCGCGCCTTGATTGCACGCATCCGCGAGCGTATCCCCCACGTCGCCATTCACACCGACGTCATCGTCGGTTTTCCCGGCGAGACCACGGCCCAGTTCCAGGACACCTACGACCTGCTCGCCGAGCTACAGCTGGACAAAGTGCACCTGGCGCGTTATTCNCCGCGCCCCGGTACGGTCAGCGCGCGGCGCATGGCCGACGACGTGCCCGAAGCCGAAAAACACCGCCGGCTGCACGCCCTGGAGGATCTGCAAGAAACGGTGCAGGCCGGGATCAACCGGCAGCTGTTGGGTGAAACGGTCGAAGTGCTGGTCGAGGACCGGCACAAGGGCAAGTGGCGTGGTCGTACGCGCACCAACAAACTGGTGTTTTTCGACGATACTGCTGACCGTCGCGGCCAGCTGGTCGATGTGCGCATCACCTGGGCCAGCGCCTACTCGATGCAAGGTGAGCTGGCCACATCACCGGCGGCCGCTCTGCCCTTTCGTATGGAGATACCACTGGCCTGACGGGTGCCGAACTGCCGAGGCGCACAGGATGCCCAGGGCATGTTTGGATTTGCGGTTGCGCTTGCTCAGGTAGGCTATCGGTGTTATACTGTGGTCGTGGTAATCCGCAACCACCAATGGAATCCAACCAACCTGTTTGCTGAGGTGACGCCAATGTTCAGATCTACCCGTCTGCTTTCTGTCGTCCTGTTGCTGGCCGTCGTGGCACTGTTGGCCGTCGCCTGCAGTGGCGCAGCCACGCCAGCAGCCGGCCCCACGACCGACGCCGCAACACCCACCCTGGCACCGGTACCGGCTGACGTTCTGGCCCGCCAGTTGGCGGCCTATACGGGTCAGATCGGTGTCCTGAAGACGCCGGGTGACACTCTGGAGCGCCCGCTCAACCTGCTGGGGATCACTCAGGCGGCCGCCCTGACCGGTGGTAACCCACCCTGCCCCGGCTTCGTCGACACCGCGCCTGATTTCGTGTTCGACCTGACCGCAGATCTGGCTACACTCCAGGTTTCCTTCGCGGGCAGCGGCCTCAGCACCCTGATGGTCGTGACGCCGAAGGGCAACAGTATCGTCTGTACGAACGTGGGCAATCAGGACATCACCCTGACGCCGAGTCTGGGCTGACGCAGCCCGAACAGGGACGTTACATGGTCTATGTGGGTCGCGCCAATTTGTCGGGTACCAACGCTGGCAAGCTCACCGTCAGCGGTCAGTAGTAAACGTTTGGTGACTGCTCAGCCAGCCGTTCAGAAACCGGGTTTTTCTCGTGTGAGCATGGTTTCTGTCTGTGCAACGGCCTTTCATCGCGCCATGTTCCTGGTCTGCGAGACAAAAACCCGGTTTCTCTCGCGCCAACCTGAGTGGTTGCAACGCTTATTCTGAATCATCGCCGTCGACCGACATTCCGGCGTGTGGGCCGGGTTATTCGGACAGGCTCCCAATCGCCGACGTCGAGCCCAGTGCGCCAGTTGTGGCGCCGTGACGGCGGCTTATTCAGTGAAGATCAGCCAGTGACACGAAGGCCGGCGCAGAGAACTGCGCCGGCCTTCGATCAGGCGATCGTACAACTCTGGACGACCGGTCCTTACTGGAATGAAACCAGGCTTCCACAGTCTCTCCGACTACGGAAGCCTGTGTGACTTAACGCGTGGGGACAGTCAACTTCTGCCCGGCATAGATCAGGCTGGCGTTACGAATGCCATTCTCCCTGGCCAAAGCGGCCGTCGTGACGCCATGACGGGCCGCGATCTGGCTCAGCGTATCGCCACGCTTGACCACGTAAACCGTGGCCGCCGCTTCCGCGGCCGGCGCACTCGCCTGCACGGCCGACGTGATCGGGTGACCGGCTGCGTAGGCTGGCTGGGGAGGAAGCCCGACGTATCGACCACGACTGGCGACGGGTCCTTNCTGGCCCACCGGCTTTGGACACGGCACCTTCAGCACCTGGCCGGTAAAGATCAGGTTCGGGTTCTTGATACCGTTCATTGCCGCCAGCGCCGCCACGGTAGTGTGGTACTTCGCGGCAATGGCCGACAGGGTATCACCCCGCCGCACGACGTAGGTGCAGTCTGCCGGCGGCGGCGTGCCGCCCGACGTCGTGCACGGTACAATCGTGATGGCATCCACGTTGGCATCCAGTTCACGCCCACCGGTGGCCCACTTCTTGTGCGCCATCACGAAGAGGGTGATACTGTCACTCGGCGCCACGAACTGCACACTGTAGGTGCTGAACGCTCCGGGCGCTGTGCGCACGTAAATCGGGCTGACCGGCACGAACTGCCAGCTGGCTTTGGCCCAGTCGCCGTTGGAGCCGGCGTTGTAACCCCATAGGATTTCGTAGCGGAACGGATCTTCGTCGGGGTGGGCACTTTCCTCACGCAGCATACCGGCCAGTGAGAACTGGTAGGTTTGCCCCTTCTTCAGGCCCTTGACCACCTGGTAGATGCCGGCGTAGCGGTTGGGATCGGTGGCCGGCGTGTGGTTGCGGGTGTTGATCTCGATCAACTGCGAGTGTTTGCCCTCGTAGACCACCGGCGGCCAGGAATCGTCGTAGAAACCGAAGGCAGCACGGCCGCCGTTCGTGTACGAGGCCCAGCCCTTGCCCACACCATTGACGAATCCGCCCTCGAAGTTGCCATTGGCTACCAGGCTGGCGCCGGCGCAGACCAGCGTGGCCGGTGGTGTCGTGGCGCCGCCGCCAGTCGAGCCGCCCCCAGTCGAGCCACTACCAANTGGATCCGTCGCCGGTCGAACCGCCGCCGGCGCCCGGCCAAACAGGCTAATGCCGTCGAGGTTAAAATCGACCTCACGGTAAGGCGTGCCCCACTTCATCAAAACCCGCACGAACACTGTGACCTTACCGCTGGTGGCTTTCACCTTCGTGGAATAACTGCTGAACGCACCGGGGCCGGTACGTGGATAGTAGGTGTCCCACGGCAGTTCCTGCCACTTGGACACGGCTTGCCAGTCGCTACCGCCATTGTAGTCGAAGCCGATCAGTACGCGGTACCGCCAGGGGTCGGGGTCTTTGTCATCGGCCCGGATCATACCGCGGAGGCTGAAGTCATAGGTGGCGCCCTTGTTTACGGCGACGGTCTGAAAGATACCGGCCGTACGATCGGCCGAGGAGTCCTGCTTGGTGTTGATCTCGATCAACTGNNCGGTTTTGCCATCCCAGACAGTGCTCGCCCACTGATCGTCGTAGAAGCCAAAGGCCGCACGGCCGCCATTGGTGAAACAACGCCAATGGTTGCCAACGGCGCCACAACCGCCAACGGTCGCAAACCCACCTTCNNTGAAGTTACCATTTTTGATAACTTCGACATTGGAGGCGGCCATAGCCGAGGAGACGAGTCCGGCGCTGAGGATCACAACCAGGATCAATGCGAACGTGATGACCCGTGTTCTGCGGTGCATAATGAATAGACCCTCCTATACACCTGCTTCAGGACCCGGCCACCCCTCGAAGATGAAGCGTAAAGTTCTGGTAAAAACGGGAGGAGGTGCGCAAGCTGCGCTATGCGATTGTCGTACTCACACGAGTACTCGCAAGTTTTCGCCGAAACGAACTATGGAGTATTATAGCACTGTTTTCTATAGAGTACAAAATCCGCATAGCACACACAATTAGTGTCTATTTGTTCCATCAAACTGCACTTGCTCCGTCATCCCCCGACCAACAACGGAGTCCGCACTCGCAGATGCGAAGACTCGCGCACGGCACATGGTCTGTCGTAGTCAGGTCCGGGGCCTGCCGTGCTGCTCGGAGGCACCGCAAGCCCCGTTACATCTGTGATGACGTCATGTCACGGGCGAAGGTAATGGGTCAGGCAGCGGAACGGGTTGCGGCACGAGGTCGTTCTCCGCGATGAAGGTCTCCAGATCCTGGGCTGCCCGTGCGGCAAAAGCCTGGTAGCGTGCCCGCTTGTGGCGTACCGGAGGATCGAGTGGCGGTAGCAGGCCGAGGTTCGCCTTCATCGGTTGAAAATCCTCGGCCGCGCAGTGCGTCACGTACCAGCACAGGGCGCCCATCACGGTCGTAGNGGGTAGAATCAGCGGCGACTGACCGTGGATCAGCCGCGCTGCGTTGATGCCGGCCAGTAACCCGGTGCCGGCGTTGCCGACATACCNCTCGACGCCGGTGATCTGCCCGGCGAAGAACAGGTCGTGACGTGTTTTGAACTGCAGGGTCGGTTCGAGCAGGCTGGGGGCGTTGATGAACGTGTTGCGGTGCATCATGCCGTAGCGCAGGAACTCGGCCTGCTCCAGCCCTGGAATCATGCCGAATACCCGTTTCTGTTCGCCCCACTTCAGGTTGGTCTGGAAACCCACCAGGTTGTACAGCGTACCGGCCAGATTGTCCTGCCGCAGCTGCACCACGGCATAGGGGCGCCGTCCCGTGTGCGGATCGATGATGCCTACCGGGCGCAGCGGGCCAAAGGCCAGGGCGTTGCGCCCGCGACGCGCCAAGACCTCCACCGGCAAACATCCCTCGAAAAAGCTCTCCGACCGCCACATCTCGGCCTCGAACTCGCGCAGGGTGATCGTCTCGGCCTGCGCCAACGCGTCCACGAACGCCTCGTACTGCTCCCGGTCCAGTGGGCAGTTGATGTAATCACCGGCACCGGAGGCCGAGCGGTCATAGCGTGCGCCCCGGAAGGCCTTGCTCAGGTCGATCGAGTCGGCCGCCACAATCGGGCTGAGCGCGTCGTAAAAATAGAGGTGCTGCTCCCCAGCCANGGNCGCGACGTCGGCCGCCAACGCATCACTGGTCAACGGGCCGCTGGCCACGATCACCGGTACGTCACGCGGTACAGCCGTTACCTCCTCACGAATCACGGTGATGTTGGGGTGCGACGACACCAGCGTCGTCACCAGGTCGCCAAACGCCTCGCGCCCCACCGCCAGTGACCCGCCCGCCGGCACCGCCGTGGCCTGCGCACAGGTCAGGATCAACGACCCCAGGCGCAGCAGTTCTGCCTTCTGTATGCCCGGCGCACGGTCCGGCAGGGTCGAACCCAAAGAGTTGGAACAGACCANGCCAGCAAAGCGGTCGCTGACGTGCGCGGGCGTCATCTTGTGCGGGCGCATCTCGTACAACGCCACGCGCACGCCGCGCTGCGCNNGCCACGCCGCCTCCGAACCCGCCAGGCCGGCGCCGATGATGTGGAGGTTGGGGGTTGGAGGTTGGAGGTTGGAAGTTGGATGTTGGATGTTGGACATTGGATGTTGAATGTTGAATGTTGGATGTTGGATGTTGGATGTTGGATGTTGGATGTTGGATGTTGGATGTTGAATGTTGAATGTTGGATGTTGGATGTTGGATGTTGGATGTTGGATGTTGGATGTTGGATGTTGGATGTTGGATGTTGGATGTTGAATGTTGGATGTTGGATGTTGGATGTTGGATGTTGGATGTTGGGATTTTGGGTGATTGTAGCGGTTGACGCAGGAAATGGCCAATTGGGCCATGGCTAATTTGGGTTTGCCCTCCGTGCCGGCGTCGCGTGGCGCTGGCGTGAGAGGAAGTGGGCCGGTCATTCGTTGATTCGTTCCCTATTCGTTGGCAATGCCCACGTCTACACCCCACGATTGTCACGCGGGCAGGCATGTTACAATGAGCGTAATGATCGATGTGAGGTATCCGGGTCGATGACACTGCTGTTTGGTTACCAAAACTGCTCGTTTACCTGGCCGGGGAGTGAACCCGGCGACCTGTTCGAGCGCACGCGGGCGGCGGCGCAANNCGCCGAGGCGGCCGGGTTCACGTCGTTCTGGCTGATGGACCACCTGGTGCAAATCCCGCTGTTCGGCAGCCTCGACGAGCCGTTGCTCGAAGCATGGACCACGCTGGCCGCCCTGGCCGCGGTGACGTCACGTATCCGCCTGGGTACACTGGTCACGGCCGCCAGCTACCGCAACCCGGCCCTGCTGGCCAAGATGGCGGCCACGGTCGATGTCATCAGCGGTGGGCGCGTGATCCTGGGCATCGGCGCCGGCTGGTTTCGTACCGAGTATGCCCAGTACGGTTTCGAGTTTGCGGACAAACCGTCGACGCGCATCGGGCAGTTACACGAAGCGGTCCAGGTAATCAAAGCCCTCTGGACACAGNNCCGCGCCAACTTCCAAGGCAAGTACTTCCAGGTGCAGGACGCAGTCCTGGAACCCAAGCCNCTGCAAAAGCCGCACCCACCCATCCTGATTGGCGGCGGTGGCGAGAAGCTGACCCTGCGCGTCGCGNNGCGGCACGCCGACGCGGTGAACTGGTTCGGTGACCCGGCGATGATCCGCCACAAACGCGCGGTGCTCGCGCGTCACTGCGCCGCCGTGGGCCGTGACGTGAACGAAATCACAGTCACCTGCCTGCAGGACGTGATCGTGGCCCGCCAGGAGGCCGGCGTGCGGCACAAGCGTAATCAGCACCACTTGGGCGATCGCGCCGCACTGGTCGGTACCGTGCCCCAGGTGATCGACCAGATCGCCGGCCTGCAGGCCGGCGTACAACACCTGATCGTCAACATCCCACGCAACGACCCCGAGGTCTTCGANGCGCTGGTCACGGAAGTGTTGCCAGCGTTTCGTTAGGCGTGCGTTGGGCTACAGAAGCATCGAGGCCGCCAGAGTTCCAGGAACCCCGTGCCTTCGGCGCCCTGGCGGTGAAACAGAGACTATTCACGACTCAGGAGACGACCACCATGCGTGCCGCTGATATCATCGTTCGCAAACGCGACGGTCACGAGCTGACCGAGGCCGAACTGCAGTTCTTCATCGCAGGTTACACCCAGGGCACGATCCCCGACTACCAGGCGGCGGCGTGGGCCATGGCCGTGATGCTGCGCGGCATGACGCCGCGCGAGACGGCCTGGCTGACGNNCGCCATGGCCTTTTCCGGCGACACGCTGGACATCCATGACGCGGCGCCCTTTGTCATCGACAAACACTCGTCGGGCGGCGTGGGCGACAAGACCAGCCTGGTGGTGGGGCCTNNCGTGGCCAGTCTGGGCATCCCGGTCGGCAAAATGTCGGGGCGTGGCCTGGCCTTCTCCGGCGGCACGATCGACAAACTGGAATCGATCCCGGGCTGGCGCGCCAACCTGACCCTGGCCGAATTCAAGGCCCAGCTGCGCACCGTGGGCATGGTGATCGCCGGCCAGACGCAGCAGTTGGCGCCGGCCGACGGCAAACTCTACNNGCTGCGCGACGTAACCGGCACCGTGCCCTCCTTGCCGCTGATTGCCAGCTCGATCATGTCGAAGAAGATCGCCGCCGGCGCTGACGCGATCGTGCTCGACGTCAAAACGGGCAGTGGGGCCTTCATGAAGACCGAGGCCGAAGCCGAAGCCCTGGCCCGGTTGATGATCCAGATTGGCGAGGAACTCGGCCGGCACATGGCCGCGGTGATCAGCGACATGAACCAACCCTTGGGGCGTGCGGTGGGGAATGCCCTGGAGGTGCGCGAGGCGATCGCGACCCTGCATGGGCAGGGTCCGGCCGACTTCACTGAGCTGGCGTTGGTCGTGGCCGCCGCGATGGTGCGGCTGTACGATGAGGCCCATGGTCGCGCTGGCCACGATGCCCACGCGCGTGGTGCAGCANNACTGGAATCGGGCGCTGCCTGGCAGAAATTCCGCGCCTTCATCACGGCGCAGGGCGGCGACCTGAGCTGCGTGGACGAACCGGAGCGGTTACCCCAGGCCCCGGTCATTCTGCCCTGCCCGGCGACCACGGACGGTTACGTGGCAGCCATCGATACGGAAGAGGTGGGCATGACGATCGTCGATTTGGGCGGTGGTCGTCTCAAGAAGGGTGATCCGATCGATCCCGCGGTTGGGCTGGAGTTGGCGGTGCGTCTGGGCGACTGGGTCACGGCCGGGCAGCCTTTGGCGGCGGTACACGCCGCGACTGCCGTTGCCGGCGAAGCGGCCTGCCGCCGCTTACAACAAGCCATCCGCCTGCAACCAGAGGCCGTGCCGCCGCCGCCCCTCATTCACATGATCATCTAACGGCCGTTCGGCTGCAGTCCAGATTGGGGAAAGCTGCCCTCAACCTTGTACTGCACCTGCTCCGAGCGTGCCCTCACACGGCCGGCGCTTCGCTGGCCGCGTGAGGACGCGGGCCGCTATCCAGGATGTGGGCCAGTTGCACGTAGGCTTGCGCGCCGGGGTGTTTGTGCGCGTAATCGACGATGCCCTGGCTCGCCACGGAAGCCTCGGCGAAGCGAATGCTCTTGCGCACCACAATGTCGAACACTCTGTCCCCAAACACGGATTTGATTTCGTCGACCACNNGTCGCGCGTGAACCGTGCCGGTCGAGTACATCGTGGGGAGGATACCCAGGATCTCCAGCTGCGGGTTGAGACGCCGGCGAATCACCTCGACCGTATCGAGCAGCGGGCTGATGCCGCGCATCGCCAGGTATTCGCACTGCAAGGGAATCAGCACTTCGCGGCTGGCACACAGCGCATTGGCCGTCAGCAGCCCCAGGCTCGGTGGGCAGTCGATCAGGATGAAATCGTACCAGGTATGCAGCGGCTGCAAGATCGTTCTCAGGATCGGCTCACGCCGCAGCCNCGCCACCAGTTCGATCTCGGCGCCGGCCAGCGCCGGCGCGGCCGGGATCACGTCCAGGTAGGGGCGCACCGGGTAGATGATGCGCGTCGCCGGTACGGCAGGGTCCAGCAGCGCATCGTAAACCGTCTGCGGGGTGGCGCTCGGATCNNGGCCCAGGCCAACGCCGAGCGACCCCTGCGGGTCCAGGTCGATCACCAGGGTTTTCCGGTGCATCTCGGCCAGCGCCGTCCCAAGGTTGATCACGGTCGTCGTCTTACCGACGCCGCCCTNTTGATTGGCCACCGCGATCACACGTGCCATGTCGACCTCCCTTCTGGTCATTCGCGCGCCCTGGCGTTGGCGATCGCACCCTCAGGACAGTGGTGGCAGTGCTTCCACCACATCGGCCAGGCGACTGTAGTCGTCGGNCCCGCGGCTGCGTGGGGCGTATTCNNAGAAGATGGTCTTGCCGCGGCCCGGCGCCTCCGACAGCGCCGTGTCGATACGAATCGGGTGAGTCACCCTGTCGCCAAAGTCCTCGATCAAGGCCCGGTAGACCTGTCCGCTGACCCGACGACGGGCATCGAAGAATGTCGGCACGATGAGCCGAATCGCTGCACTGCGCCCCAGCATACGACTGATCGTGCGCAGGTAGACCATGAACTGGCGTGCCCCAGCCAGCGCTAACATCTCCATGGAGACGGGGATGTAGACCTCATCCACGTAGGCAACGGCATTGATGGTCAATAGCGACGCCGNAGNGGCGCAGTCGAGGATATGATAGTCGTAATCATCCAGATCAGCAAATAATTCGAGAAACAGTTCCTCGCGCGANNCTTCGAGCACCATGCGCTGCTGGGCCTTGAACAGGTTGATGCTGCTGGGCAGGACGAAAAGGTTCGGCCGCGCCGGCCGCACGCACTCAGCCGCCGACGCCCTGCGCGTCAAGACCTCCACCAACGTCTTGCCTGTGTTGTCCACTCCGAGTGCCAGGGTGACATTGGCCTGTGTGTCGGTATCGACCAGCAAGACACGTCGGCCGCGCAGGGCCAACGCTGCGCCCAGTGAGACACAGGTGGTCGTCTTACCAATGCCGCCTTTGAGACCTATGATTGCGATTTTGCGCATGTGGCGTCACTCAATCGATTGGGCATTCCGTGACAATTCATGGCGTGACATGCCCCGGCTCAACCAGCCGCGGTACAACTGCGCTGTGCGGCGGGCAATGATATCCCAGGAGTAAGTCGCCGCCACCACTTCGTAAGCGTACCGGGTGCGCTGCTGTGCGGNCCGCGGGTCGCGCAGGGTTTCGCAAATGCCCCACGTCAGGGAATCGACATCGTCCGGATAGACCGTCAGACCGGTCACCTTGTGTTGGATGATCTCGGAAAACCCACCGATGTTCGTGACCACCAGCGGGACACGTGCGGCCATGGCTTCCAGCGCCACCAGTCCAAAGGGCCNGTACAGCGATGGGAACACCGCCACGTCAGCCACACAGAACAGTCTGACAGCCTCCTCGTCGCTGATGAAACCGGGGAAGAACACCCGTTCGCTGACGTGCAGCGCCGCCGCACGCTGGTGCAGCCGATCGAGCAGGGGACCGCGTCCGGCGATCACAAAACGCGTGTTGGGGAAGGCCGCCAGCACGCCCGGCACGGCCTCGATCAGAATGTGCGCACCTTTTTCGTGCACCAGGCGCCCAACGTGAAAAACCAACGACTCGTTCGGGCCGGCGTACAGTTCGCGCTGCAGCCGGTTGTCGTGGGTCATCTGCGTCGTAAAACGCGTCGGGTCGATGCCGTTGGGAATCACCTCGATTTTGGCGGCGTTGATCTGGAAATTGGCTTCGACTTCGTGCAGCATCGAGCGGCTGCACGTAATCAAACGATCGGCCGCGTGCGCCAGGTTGTTTTCCGCGTGATGAATCTGGTGTGCCAGGTCGTTGCCCAACCAGCCGCGGCCACGCCCCTTCTCCGTGGCATGAATCGTAACCAGCAGGGGCACCGCATACGTGCGTTGCAGCGCCACGGCGATGAATCCGACCAACCAGTCGTGCCCATGCACGAGATCGAAGGNGCCGGCAGTCTGCCAGAGGCTTTCCACGAACGCGCCGAGCACGTTGTTGACGTGCCACACCCCGCCGTAGAAGTTGTCGCGCTGCGGTGTCGGGACATCGACCCGATGCACGATGAGGGCCACNNTCCGCTCGTTGGCGGCGCCGCCGGCCAGGCGCGGCACCACAAGGTGCACCTCCAGGTTGGGTTGGCGGCTCAACACTGGCACAAGCTCGTTGACATGGCGACCCAGGCCACCCTGCAAATAGGGCGGATACTCCCAGGACAACATCAGGACACGCATATCTGGCTGTTTCCTCCCGCTCTGCCCCGACAACTGCGCAGCCCTCACGACCACGCCTCTCCGGTATCGTCAGGGTGGGTCGAGCCAGACGACGCAAAAAGTGGGCGCCTCCATCCAGGAACGGGTCGCATCGAAAGCGATCGTACCGCTCAACCCAGGCCACTGCACATCGGTTAGCGCGGCGCTGACCGCCGGGCGCTGGGGCCGTCCCGTACGTGCGGCCTGAGCCACCGCGTCCAGCAGGGCGTTGGTCGCATCGTACGCCAGAACCGCGTACGGACCTGGCGTGCGCCCAGCCAGGGCCGTGTAGCTCCGGCAGAAATCGGCCAGGCCCGTCCGGCAATCGACCGCTGGCAGGGATGAAACCCACACCAATTCAGTGAATGCATCACCCGCGCGCGGCCACCACCGGCTCCTGCGCCGCTGGGCCAGCCAGGCAGGCCACAGTGCGGTCGTGGCAGCGTCCACCGACCAGGGTGCGGGCAATCGATTCGCCGTCGCCCGTTAGCACAATGACCGTGGCGCCCGTTTCTGCGCTGGATACGGTCCGTTCCAGCGCGGCCGGCCACCCGGGCACGCTGCCATCGAAGGTCCAGACCGCGTCACCGGAAACTGACGATGCCAGAGTCTGGGCCAGGGCATCGTCACCGGCGTACAGGCGATAAACGCCGGGCGACAGACGCAGCGTTTCGTCGGGCAGCGCTGCCGGCGCCACCACGGGCAACCCGGCCTGGGCGAATACCGGTGCAGCCGCCTGGGCGGTGGCAGTCTGCCAGGGCCCAACACGCCCACCACACCCGGGTCGACGGCCAGGGCCTGTACCTGGCGAACGGCGTTGGCTGGCTGGCCATCGTCGCTCAGGGCGACCAACTCGATGCCGAAGCCGCCAACGCCACCCTGGTCATTACGCTCCTGCAGCGCCAGCTTCACCGCATACAGCACTTCATAGCCCAGGGCGCGCTGTGCACCCTCGAAAGGCGCCACCAGGCCAATCTTCACCGTGGGGCGAGTCGCAGTGCAGCCCGTCAGGATGATTCCCGCGATAACGAGAACCCACAGGCCGGCCGGTAGGTGCGAGCAGGTGATGGCCGACGTGCGGCCCATATGGCCCTGGTCATCAGCCCTGCGCCTGGCCGACCGCGTCCGCGGCGTTGGGCACGGCCTGCGGGCCATCCGGCGTTACGGTTCGCGCACTGCACCGGCACGGTTTCGACTGCCTCAACGATTCTGGTACGCGCACGTTGGCGGCATGTTCCTCCGCCGTCACGGCAAACACATGCCCACCATCGCCCGTGGCGACGAAGTAGAGGTAATCGGTCTTGGCCGGTTGGGCGACCGCCGCGATCGCACTCAGACCGGGACTGGCGATGGGGCCGGGCGGCAGGCCAGGGTACAGGTACGTGTTGTACGGTGACTGCACCGTCTGGTACTCCTCCAGTTGCACCGGCGTCTTCCACCACTGGCCGCTGGCCGGCTGGTACCCCATGGCGTACTGCACCGTGGGGTCGGCGTTCAGCAGCATGTTCTTGCTCAAGCGGTTGAGGTAGACACTGGCCACGACCGGGCGCTCGTCGAGCCGCGGCGTTTCACGCTCCACGATCGACGCCACAGTGACCAGCTGGTGCACATTCAGCCNCTGGCTGCGTGCATCGGCGATGATCTCGGGCGTGACCTTGGCCGCAAAGTTATCCAGCATACGCCCGATCACGTCAGCCGGTTTGGCGCGGGCCGGCAGGCGGTAGGTGTCCGGGAACAGGTAGCCTTCCAGCGAGGCGCCAGGCGGCCGATCCGCCAGGAAAGGATACTTGTCCAGGCCCAGGAGTTGCGGGTCGCCCGCCCGTACCGCGGCAAGAAACGCCGCACCATCCATGACATTGGCCTTGGAGAGTATTTCTGCCACTTCTTCGGCGCGCAACCCTTCGGGAATCGTGACGGTGACCTCGATGAACCGTGCTTTCTGCAGCGTCTCGGCAATTTCGACCATCGTCATCGAGGGCGCCANGCCAAAATCGCCCGCCTCCAGGCTTTGATCGATACCGTTGTAGCGCATATAGAGGCCGAAGAGGCTGGCATCATTGATGAAACCGGCCTGCTGAAGGCGTTCGGCCACTACCCCAGCCGGCTCGCCCAGGTTGACGGTGAACGGCACACGGGCCGGGGCGGTGGCGTCGGCCGCTGTGTGCAGGTCATTCTGGCGCGTGCGCAGGTAGAACCCGATGAAGGTATTCTCCAGGTTGTCCAGGCTCAGGGCGCGCCCCAGGTCCAGCTGGCCGGAAGAGACGAATTCGGTGCTGGCGAGCGGCGCCGGCGCCGACAACTGACCTTGCAGATGGTCATAGACCGTGCGACCGATGAAGACCAGCGCGGCCACCAGTGCGGCAAAAATCACAAAACGCAGCAGATAACCGATGCTCAAGACACCGCGCGGTGCGTCGCCAGCTGGGATGCTGGTGCGCGTGCAGTTCGTCCAGCTGCTGCTGCCGTCGCTGGTTCTGTTTTTTGATCAACCGTTCGTCGTTTCGCATCTGGACTCCACATCCAAACTGAATAAACCCCTACAGGGCTGATGCATCCGTCGCCCCACGTGCACGCTGGACCGCGTCCAGGTACCCCTGCAAGATGACGGCCGCGGCCACGGCGTCCGACGCCGCCGGGCGCCGGTTATGCCCCACGCGGCGTGCATCGCGGCGCAGGTCATCCGCCTCGAAGGTCGATAACCGTTCATCCCACAGCATCACCGGTACCGACACGGCCTGTGCCAGGCGGCGGGCGTAGCGGGCGGTCTGCCGCGCCTGCGGCCCAGCCGTCCCATCGTCGTTCAACGGGTAGCCGACCACGATGCCTACTGCACCCTGCTCAGCCAGAATCTGCCCGATACGGGCAAAGTCGTGGGCGCGTGCCGTGCGTTCGATCACCGTCAGTGGACGCACCAACCAGCCCGGTGAATCCCCACGGCCACCCCGATGCGACGTTCGCCCACATCCAGGGCCAACAGACGTCCGGGGGCAGCACTTCGACCAGGCTCACGGCGCAGTTGGGCTGGCCGGCGCCCCACCACCGGCCAGCGCACGCTCGTAATCGACGTGCACCTTGACCCGGAACGGGATGTACGGCAGCCGGCCCAGCCAGTCCGGAGTCACCGTGACTTCCGGCGGCTGTCGCAGGTTCCACGTCTGCTGCACAACGGTCTGGGCCTCGGCTGGGGTCAGACCCGCCACCGCGGCACGGATACGTGCGCTGTCCACGTTTTCGACGACCGTACCGCTGGCAGAGACGCTGAAGTCAACCACTTTTTGCTGGTTCTCTTCCTGTACTGTAAACATGCCGGTGCTGTACTTCAGCGAGTTCGCCAGCAGCCGGCTGTCGGGCGGCATCTGCGCCTGCAAGGCGCGCAGTGCCAGTTCCTCGCCGCCGCGGTCGTCCACTGCAATCGCACGGGCCAGCAGGCGCATCGTCAACCCCACGGTGTTCTTTGCTTCATCGGTGAACGAGTCGTACACCATCGACATGACCAGGGTTTCGACCGACTCGGGCGGCACGAATTCGCCCTCCGTCGCTGTTCACCCAGGCGGGTGTACGCGCTGCTGCAATTGCGCTAACAGGGTGGCGTGCAGGCGTTCTTTGTCGGCCGCCGTGACGGTTCCACCCTGGCGCACCGTACCACCGCCGGTGGCTGATTCGTTGAGTACGCGCAGTGCCACCCCGAAACCGTCGATGCGGTTGATGTGCCCCGCCGGCACGTTACCGGCCGGTCCGGGGTCGACCGCCTCGATTTGCGTCTGGACCGAGGTGCGGGGAGCGACCGTCACATCGCTGAGGGTCTTGAAACGGACATTACTGCCGGTCGAGGTGCGCACGATCGTACCAGCCGGTACGACAATCTCCTGACTACGCTGGTTCACCAGGGTAATCGTGCCGGTAGCGGCTTTGTCTGGTACGTCGCGTTTGCCGGTGGTGGGGATTTGGGCCGTCTCTTCGACCAGCACTCGCAGTTGCCGCGCCGGCACCAGATCGTTGGTAAAATCTACCGCCTCCGTGGCCGGGCTGGCGCGCACCGTGACACTGGCGATGACCGGCTCCTGGCTGGGAACGATCGTAATCAAACCAACTGGCACAAGCAGCAGCACGCCGCCAACCACGACNNAACCGACACCACGGCCAGCAATAGCAGCAGACTGGCGGCTTGCAGCCACCGGTTGTCCAACGTTCGTCCGCTGGTCTTTTGATTTCGCGGTTGCGGTGACGCGCAGTGCCGGGGCGCCGGGCACGTTCGAGCCAGCGCTGTGTACGGCGGTTCAGACGGGTGACTGCCGACTCACGTTGAACCGTGGTCGGACCGACTGCCGGCATGAGCCACGCCCCGGCCGCCAGCGCCTGCCCGGGGTATTAANAACCGGCATACCCAGCCGGTGCGCCGCATCCTGCGTCGCCAGGTGGCGTGTGGCCAATGCCAACTGGATGCCCTGGCGGGCGGCCTGTCGCAGCAACAGCCNCAGGCGTACGTCATTGGCCAACTGGTGGGCGCCGTCGGTCAAAGCCAGCACGACACGTGGGGCCTGGGTCTGTGCCAGGCGCCCCTGAATGGCCGGCAGGCCGTCGTTCGCTGCCACATCGATGACTTGATCCATGCTTTCAAACCCTGTTCAGGCGTGTAAACGTCCGCTGACCCACGGTACGACCTGGGCCAGCGCCTCGGGCAGGCGTGACGGGTCTTTGCCCCNCGCCTGCGCCAACGTGGGCCGTCCACCACCTCCGCCGCCCACCACGGTCGCGATCACGCGGATCAACTGGCCGGCATCGACGCCGCGNNCCACCAGATCGGGCGTCACCGCGGCGATCAGGTTGGGCCGGCCGTCGATGGCCGCGCCCAGTACAACGACCGACGAGCCGAGGCGGTCACGCAGCCAGTCGCTCATCTGGCGCATCGTATCGATATCGGCCGCCTCGACCTGGGCCGCCACGACCTGCGTGCTGTCGATCGGCGCGGCCTGGCTGGCAATCACGTCGATTTCACGGCGGGCCAGCACCTGGCGCAGGCGGGCGACCTCTTTCTGCAAGCCCTGGTTGGAATGCACCACGTCGCTCGNCGCGCCAGCAGNCTCATCCTCGGACGCCCCCAACAGGGCGGCCGCCTGCCGAACGATCCCCAAACGTTGGCGGGCCAGGTGCTGTGCACCGCGACCGGTCACCGCCTCNNCACGCCGCACGCCAGAACCGATACTGCCTTCGGAGGTCAGTACGAACAGGCCGATCGTGCCCGTTTCGTCGAGGTGCGTGCCGCCGCACGGCTCACGGCTCACCACCGGCTCATCGTCGCCGCCCACGGTGATNNCACGCACTTCGTCGCCATACTTCTCACCAAACAACGCCATCGCGCNCTCGGCCACCGCCTGCTGGTACGGCTTCCAGGCTACATGGACGGGGAAATTGGCCAGGATGGCCTGGTTGACCTCCTCTTCGATCTGCTGGCGCTCGGTGTCGCTCAACGGCGCGGTGTGCGAAAAGTCGAAGCGCAGGCGGTCGGGCGCGACCAGCGAGCCGGCCTGGTGGACGTGCGGGCCGAGCACGTGACGCAGCGCCGCATGCAGCAGGTGCGTTGCGGTGTGGTTGCGCATGATATCCATGCGCCGTTCCTCGTCGATCGTCACCAGGGCCGCGTCATCGACGTGCACTTCGCCGGACAACACCCGCCCGTGGTGCACCGTCAATCCTGGGATGGGCCGCCGCACGTCGTCGATGGCGATTTCCCAGCGCACACCGCCCTCCGATTCGGCCCGCATGCGCCCGGTATCGCTGACCTGGCCGCCGGCCTCGACGTAGAAGGGCGTCTCCGGAATGACCACCTCCACGGTGCGGCCGGCCGGGGCGCGGGTCACCGGTTGGCCATCGACCAGGATGGCCGCCACGTTGGTGGGGACGTGTGTCGTCTCGTAGTACAGGTGCACCACACCCTCNNAGCCCAGCACGTCCTGTTCGCGCAGGGCTTGCAGCGTATCGACATACGGCTGCAAGGCNNATGGTTGTCCGCCGCGACGAACCGGGCGGCGCTGCGGGCGTTCTTTCTGCGCGGCCATCGCCGCGTGGTAGCCGGCCTCGTCGACCGCCAGGCCCTGTTCACGCGCGGCGTCACGCGTCAGGTCGATCGGGAAGCCGTACGTATCGTACAAACGGAACGCGTCCCTCCCCGGCACGATCCCGCCGGCCTGCACATCGANCCGCTGCATGATCTCTTGCAGCAGCGATTCGCCGGTCGCCAGCGTCTGACGGAAGCGCGTCTCTTCCATGCCCACNNTGCGCAGGATGAAGTCGCGCCGGTCGCGCAGTTCGCGATAGTGGTCACCCATCGCCGCGATGACGACATCCACCGTACCAGCCAGGAAGGGCTGGTCGAAACCGAGTTTGACGCCAAAACGCACCGCGCGGCGCAGCAGCATCCGCAGCACGTAGTTGCGGCCGGCGTTGCCGGGCAGTACGCCGTCGCCAATCAGAAATGCGACCGCGCGACTGTGATCGGCGATCACCCGGTAGGACACGACCTGTTCCAGGCGCTGCGCGGCTGTGGNCCCAGNCGTCTGCTGCACGTGATCGAAGATCGGCTGGAAGAGGTCGGTGTCGTAGGTGTTGCTGGCCCNCTGTAGCACCATGCAGGCGCGCTCGAAGCCCATGCCGGTATCGACGCTCGGTTTGGGCAGGGGCGTCAACACGCCGGCGGCGTCGCGGTCGAACTGCATAAAAACCAGGTTCCAAATTTCGATATACTGGTCGTCGACATTGACGCCGGCCGCGGTCTGTTCGGCCAGGTCACNCAGGTAATAGTGAATCTCCGAACAGGNGCCGCACGGCCCGGTGTCGCCCATCGACCAGAAGTTGTCCTTTTCGTCGAAGCGCAGCACCCGCTCAGGCGAGGCGCCGGTTTCAACCCACAGCTGCGCCGCTTCGTCGTCGGTGCGGTAGACCGTAAACCACAGACGGTCGACGTCGAGTTGCAGTTCCTCGACCAGCAGTTCCCAGGCGAAGCGGATCGCGCNGCGTTTGAAATAGTCGCCGAAGGAGAAGTTACCCAGCATCTCGAAGAACGTATGGTGGCNGGGAGGAGGGCCAACGTTCTCCAGGTCGTTGTGTTTGCCGGAGACGCGCAGCACCTTCTGCGCCGTGGTNNCGCGCACGTAGGCCCGCTTCTCGTTGCCCAGGAAAGTGTCCTTGAACTGAACCATCCNCGCGTTGGTGAAAAGCAACGTCGGATCGCCGGCCGGCACCAGGGANNGGCTCGGCACGATGGTATGGCCGCGNNCCTGGAAGAAATCCAGGAATTTTTGCCGCATCTCACGACTGGTCAAGCTGATCATTTTGCACCTCTCGCGGTCTCGCCGTCTGTACGATCCAAATAAAAGCCCGTCCTGCAAAGGACGAGCCGCTGCCCGTGGTACCACCTTTATTGGGAACGCCGGTCGCGAACCGCAACGCTCCCCACTCGAGGCCCGTGTAACGGTGGGCTACCGGCGCTGCCTACTGCGGGTCATGCGGTTCGGCAGGGCGTCCGGGAGGGGCTGGCAGGTTGGGATGAGACCGGGCTTGCACCCTCCCCGGTTCGCTGGGCCAGCGCCCGGCCTGCGCATCTCCGTCATCGACGTTTGGCGTATAGTGGGTGCGATTGTAGCACTGGAGGTGCGGGTTGTCAAACAACACCCCGACGCGATCGTCACCTGGCATTGACAACGCCCCACCCCTGCCCTATAATCCCCCATGCCATCGGACCTGTTCGACCACCGCCGCGCAGAGCCACCGAACGCGAAGCCCCCTGGCCGCCCGTATGCGGCCGCGGACGCTCGACGAATTCGTCGGCCAGGCGCACATCATCGGTCCCGGCCGCCTGCTGCGCCGCGCGATCCAGGCCGATCAACTCTCCTCGGTGATCTTCTACGGCCCGCCCGGCTCCGGCAAAACGACCCTGGCGCGTATCATCGCCAACACCACCCGCGCCCACTTCATCGCGATCAACGCGGTGCTCGCCGGAGTCAAGGACATTCGCGACGCCATTGCGGTGGCCCAGGAACGCCGCGGCCTCTACAGCCAGAAGACGATCCTCTTCGTGGACGAGGTTCACCGCTTCAACAAAGCGCAGCAGGACGCGCTCCTGCCCTGGGTCGAAAACGGTACGGTCATTCTCATCGGCGCGACCACCGAAAACCCCTACTTCGAGGTCAACAAGGCACTCGTCAGTCGCAGCCGGATCTTNCAACTGCGCACGCTGACCGAAGACGACCTGCGCGCCGTCGCCCGCCAGGCCCTGTCCGACCCCGAACGGGGTTACGGCCGGCTCAACGTGCAGATCGACGACGACGCGCTCGATCACCTGGTCAACGTTGCCAACGGCGACGCCCGCGCCGTACTCAACGCCCTCGAGCCGCCGTCGAAACCACACCCACCCTGCCGCCCGGCGCGGCAGAAACGCCGTCCGTGCACGAAACTCCACCCCCAACCCCAGCCCCCAACCCCGCCCCCGATTCACATCACCCGCGCCGTTGCCGAGGAATCGATCCAGCGCCGGGCTGTGCTCTACGACAAGGATGGCGACGTACACTACGACACGATCAGCGCGTTCATCAAGTCGCTGCGCGGTTCCGACCCCGACGCTGCGTTGTACTGGATGGCGAAGATGGTCTACGCCGGCGAGGATCCGCGCTTCATCTTTCGCCGTATGCTGATCTTCGCCGGCGAAGACGTCGGCCTGGCCGACCCCAACGCCCTGCGCGTCGTCGTCGCGGCTGCACAGGCTTTCNNAGAATACGTCGGGCTGCCCGANGGGCGTTACCACCTGGCTGAAGCCTGCCTCTACCTGGCTACCGCGCCCAAAAGCAACAGCGCTTTCGCCTTCTTCGATGCACTGAGCACGGTCGAGCAGGAACAGGAGGCCGAGCCGCCCAACCACCTGAAGGACGCCAGCCGTGATGGCACAGACCTGGGCCACGGTCGCGGCTACCTCTACCCGCACGCTTACCGCGATCACTGGGTGGCGCAGCAGTACCTGCCCGTCGCGCTACAGGGTAAACTGTTCTACCGGCCGGGCAGCCAGGGGTATGAGGCCGACATCAAGGCCCTGGTGGAGCGCCGGCGCGAGCTGCAACTGGCGGCCATGCTGGAAGGGGAGGAAGTCAGCCCGGTATCNGGGGCGTGACATCGGCGACAGCGGCGCATCGGCCCAGGGCCGCGTGCCCAGAACCGCTGGTTGCAGCGTACACTGGGTAACCTCAGCGCCCAACTCGCNCGNGCACGCGACCGCATCATCGGTGCAGCGAACCTTGAGCGGCACAGTCTGGTGCTGGACCTGGCCGCGGGCAGTGGGCTGCTGACGTGGGAGGCATTACGCCGTGCACCGGTGGGCGGGGTGTGGGCTCTGGCCGCCACGCCGCGTGAGGCCGAGGCCTTGCAGCAGATGGCCGCAAATCTGGAAGCCATCGAACGGCCGGTAATTCTCACCGGCGGCGTNGGATCGCCTGCCCGCGCTGGTGAGTGAGGTCGACCTCGGGTGCGCTTCGATGCCATCGTGGGGCGTAANTCCGTTCAGCGGCTTTTTGCAGCGTCCATCGGGCCAACCGTGCCCTTGGACATGCCGGCCGCCCTGACGACCGTCTGGCGTGCATGCGTTGATCTGCTGGCGCCTGGCGGGCGGTTGAGTGTCGCCCAAACCGTGCCGCGGCACACGCAGCGCATCTACGCCCTGCTCGACCAGTCGGCCCTGGGCAATGACCTGGCTGCACGCCTGACGGCCGCCGAAGAGGCGATCTACCATAACGCCGCCGATCCAATGGTGAATTGGGACGTCGCCGACCTGCGGGCCGCGGCTCACGCCGCCGGGCTGGTCAACGCCGAGGTGATTCTGGACAGCGAACCCAACGAAGTTACCATCACGCCGGCCGTCGTGGCGCGCTGGTTCGATGTCACCGGTCGGTTGGCGCGCCCCACCTACGCCCAACACCTGCGTCGTCACCTGGATGACGCTGAAATTGCCGGCGTGCGGGCCTTGATCGAGCGCCAGCTGCTCGGCCAGGCGGTGGCCTGGCACAGTGGAACCGCTTTTTGAGAGGGGTAGGGGTTTGAGGGTCAGGGAACTGGGCGCGGGTTTGGGAGAGTCAGAGGTTAACGGTTGGGGATCGGAGGAGGAGGAGTAATGCCCGTACCACGTTTGACGGCGGTGGCGTTGTATGTGGAGAGTGTGCGGCGCAGCGCCGCGTTTTATCACAATGCGCTGAGTGCTGCGGATTTGGTGGAGGCGACGCCGATCGGTGATTATGCGGTGCTACGTCTGGGGGTGTCGAACTGCACCTCTACGACTTCGCCGCGTACGGCGCGGAACTGCATCTGCCCGACGGTCACGGCGAACTCAAGGGGGCCGGCACGGCGCTGTACCTGCACGTGCCCAACCTGACGCAGGCGGCAACGGCCGTCGAACGGGGCGGCGGCCAGGTGCTCGACGGCCCCACCGACCAACCCTGGGGGCGCGAGCTGCTCGTGGCCGATCCGGATGGCTATCGGCTGGTGCTGTGGCAGGGTGGCCTCAATGCGGATTGGCCAACCTGGTGAGTCTCACACCGCTACACGTGCTGCAGCACGAACGCTGACGGCCGGTACTCGATCTCCCAATCGAGTGGGCTGAGCAGAAGCTGGCACTGNNGACACAGCGCGCCGATGTGCACCCACTGCACGTCACCCTCCGAATCGGCCGCCATCACAAAGGCAACGGCCAGTGTAAAGACCTCCCCGGCGCATGCCGGACAGGAGCCGGTTCGGGGTTTGGCCAATGGCCACAGTTCCTGGCTATCGGCCAGAAAGGCGCGGCGGCCACAATTGACGCACACCCGCTGCGCGGCGCCGCCGTTGCCGTGCAGCGTCGGGTCGGCCAGCAGGCGAAATGACGTGCCGCCACATCCGCGGCACGTCGCCTGTTTGATCGTTGTGCGCTGCCCAGCCGTGGTGAACTGCAGGTACGTCACCAGGTCCTGCGCCGTGTCACCGTGCCAGTAACCTTTGCTGTCTGTCGAGATCATGGTACTCCGAACAGGGCGGTTGACAGCCCCATTGCCGCCAGCTATCCCTCCAACTCGCCCAGCTTGTGTTCGATCAAGTCCATCAATTCACCCAGCGTCTGGCTGTCGAAGGCAAAGCGGGCGCNCGCCGCGCGGAACAGCCGGGNCAGCGGCCGCGTATCCCCGATCGCCAGGGCGTGGCGGTAATCGGCCACGGCCTGCGCCTGGTTGTGCAGCGCGTTGCGCCACACCTGCAAGGCCCCCATTTCTGCCAGGCCGTATTCGATGTAGTAAAACGGTGAGGTAAAGATGTGCCCCTTGCGGTGCCAGCCGGTCTCTTTCTGGGCCTGCAAACCGCGGTAGTCAACGCCTGGTATGAAACGGTCCCACAACTGTGACCATTTGGCATCCAGGTCGCTTGCGCTGATCTCGGCCGGCGCCTCGGTGTACACCCAATGCTGAAATCCATCGACCACCGCCATGTACGGCAGGAACTGCACGATGCTGCGCAGCTTTTCGGCGTANNCGCGGCGTGCATCGGCGGTATCGTAGAACCCGCCCTGGCTGCGTTCGAGGTACGGCATACTCAACAGTTCCATTGCCATCGACGCAACTTCGCAGAACTCCATCGGGCCGTTATGGTTCCAGGTGAGCGGTTGTTTGGCCGACTCCATGAAGTGGAACGCGCCNNCGCCCTCATGCAGCAGGGTCTGTACGTCATCGTGCGTACCCACGGCGTTCATGAAGATGTAGGGGCGCTGACTGACGGGAAAACCATTGCAGTAGCCACCCGGCGCTTTATTGGGGCGTGAGGCCAGGTCCAGGTAACCGTGACGCATCAGGCTGAAATATCCGGCCAGCACCGGATCGACGCGCTGGAAGATGCGGTAGCCGCCCTCTTCCAACTCGGTCACGTCCCGAAACGGGCGCAGCGGTTCGCCCTCCGGATCGACGTCGACATCCCAGGGGCGTGGGGCCAGCAGGCCGAGTTTGGCGGCCTGGCGGGCGTGGAGTCTCCGCGCCAGCGGCACAACCTNTTCCTCGATCGCCGCATGGAACGTGAATGCGTCCGCCGGCGTGTAGTCGAAGCGCATCAAAGCCTGCCACTGGTAGGCGCGAAAGTCGGCAAAGCCGGCGTTATGCGCGACCCGCCGGCGGCGCTCCAGCATTGTCAGGTAGAGATTGTTGAGTTTGTCTCGATCTGCCAGATAGCGGTCCATGACCAGGCGCCAGGCGCGCTCGCGTACCGTCCGGTCTTTCTCGCGCAGGTGCAGCATCGCCTGCGGCAGCGTTTCCTGGGCGCCGTCCCAGTCGACTGTCATGGCGCCAATCGTCTTGTCGTAATCGTTGCTCAGCTTCATCAGTTCGGTCTGCAGGGNGATATTCTCCTCACGGAACAGGCTGGACTCGGTGCGGAAGCGTTTGAGTACCAGCACCGTATCGGGCGGTGGGGTGTAGTCACCCACCGCCAGCAGCTTCTCACGCAGGGCCTGCTCGGCCTTGGTGGCCTCCGGCATGGTGCTTTCGACCAGAGTGAGGAAACGTTTTTCAGCCTCAGTGTCGGCCGTATTTTCCGAAACATCACGGTAGACCTGGGCAGTGGTTTCAGTGATGACCGCGGCCAAATCGTTCCACTGCAGCCAGGTATCGGCGTTGTTGGGGCTAAGTTCGGCAGCCAGGAGGGAGTCAACGTGCGGCTGCACCGTACTCCAATCCAGGGNGTTGACTTGTGGATACATCTTCATTCTCGTTTTCCTACCTGTTACAATCTTGTATATTTCATCAGCCAGCTGTGCGCCGCACCAGATGCATCCGGCTGTGCGGCGCGTTCGGCGTGATACGATGAACGCACCANGGGTCCGCACTCGACCCAGCCGAAACCCCGGTCTTCCGCGGCNNCGCGTAACATGGCGAATTCGTCCGGTGTGTAATACCGCTCGATCGGCAGGTGATGACGGCTTGGCTGCAGGTATTGACCGATCGTTACGATGTCGACGTCATTGGCACGCAGGTCGTCCAGCACCTGCAGCACCTCTTCCATCCGCTCGCCCAGGCCCACCATCATGCCCGACTTGGTGAGCGCGCCGGCGTCCATTGTTTTGGCCCGGCGCAGCACCGCCAGCGACTGTGGATAACGCGCCTGCGGCCGTACGCGGGCGTAGAGGCGGGGCACGGTCTCGACGTTGTGGTTCAGAATCTCTGGGCGCTGATCCATGACCTTCTGCAAGGCCTNCCGGTTACCCTGGAAGTCGGGGATCAGCACCTCGATGGTGCACTCGGGCAGGCGNNCGCGGATCTCCACGATCGTCTCAGCGAAGATGAACGCGCCGCCGTCCGGCAGCTCATCCCGGTTGACCGACGTCAGCACCGCNNGCCGCAGCCCCATCGCCGCCACCGATTCGGCCACACGCTGCGGTTCGAGCAGGTCCAGCAGCGGCGGACGCCCCGTCTTGATTTTGCAGAAGCCACAGGAGCGGGTGCAGGTGTCGCCCAACAGCAGGAAGGTGGCAGTGCCGGCGTTCCAGCATTCACCGATGTTCGGGCAGCCCGCCTCCTCACAGACCGTGTGCAGCGTCTTGCCCCGGAACAGACCCTTGAGCTGTTGGTACTGCGGGCTGTCGGGTGCACGCACACGCAGCCAGTCCGGACGGCGCCCCGGGGTGAGGTGCTCCGTATGCCAGTTGTGGCGTGGCGGATTAGGGTCGGTTTCGATGGGGGTGCGGGTTGGTTCGGTCATTTGTTGGCTTCCTCAGATATGAATCGCCGCGCCCAGTACCGCGTGTGCCGCCTCCATGATGGCCTCAGACAGGGTTGGATGCGCATGCACGCTGCGNNCGATCTCCTCCGGTGTCAGCTCCCAGGTCTTGGCCAGGATGACCTCGGGCAGCAGTTCGGTTANCTNCGGACCAACCATGTGTGCACCCAAAATCTCACCGTACTTGCTATCGGCGATGATCTTGACGAAGCCTTCGCGCTCGGCCAGACCCAACGCTTTGCCGTTGGCCATGAAGGGGAACTTGCCCACCTTCACATCGTAGCCGGCGGCGCGCGNCTGCTTCTCAGTCAGCCCCATGCTGGCCACCTGCGGCACACAGTAGGTGCAGCGCGGCATGTCGGTGTAGCGCTCGGGCGTCAGCGGCATAGTGTCGTGGCCGGCGATGTGCTCGGCCGCGACGATGCCCTGCGCCGAAGCGACGTGCGCCAGCAGCACCTTGCCGGTCAAGTCGCCGATCGCGTAGACGTTGGGCACGTTCGTCCGCAGGTACTCGTCCACTTCGACGAAGCCCGGCCGGCTCGTCGCGACGCCCACCGTTTCCAACCCCAGGTTTTCGCTGTTCGGCCGCACGCCGGTGGCAATCAGGACCAACTCGGCTTCCAGGGTCTCTTCCTGGCCACTGTCCACGTTTTTGACGCGCACACGCACGCCGTCGGCGGTCCGTTCGACCCCTTCGGTGCGTGTGGCGGTCATCACGTTGATCTTCATCTTTTTGAAGGCTTTGGCCACCTCGGCGCTGACTTCCTCGTCCTCCAACGGCAAGACCTGCGGCAGCATCTCCACCACGGTGATCTGCGTGCCGTAAGCCTGCCAGACGTAGGCAAACTCCATGCCAATAGNCCCTGCACCGACGATGACCACCCGCTGCGGGACCTTGTCCAGGACAATCGCCTGCCGGTAACCAATGATCCGCTCACCGTCCAACTCGATGCCGGGCAGNNCCCACGGGCGCGCCCCGGTGGCCAGGATCGTGTGGCGGGTCTGGATGAGCGACGCGGCGCCCCCGTCGTTGGGGGTGAACTCGATCTCGTTCGCCGTGCGCAGTTTGCCCGTGCCCGTGAAGACATCGATCTTGTTCTTGCGCATCAGGCTGCCGACGCCCTTGACCAGGCGCTCCGACACCTGGCGGCTACGTTTGACCGCGACGCCAAAGTCGACCTTCAAGTTGTCGAAGGAGAAGCCGAATTCGCCGCCGCGCCCCAGAAGATTGACGATCTCCGCATTGCGCAGCAACGCCTNTGAGGGAATACACCNCCAGTTGAGGCACACCCCACCCAACTGCTCGCGTTCGACGATCGCGGTCTGCAATCCCAGCTGCGCGGCCCGAATCGCCGCCACATACCNCCCAGGGCCGCCGCCAATCACCACCACATCATACATTTTACCTGCCATATTGGCTCCTTACTCTATTTCATCCAACCAGCAGCATGCCAGAGAGAGCTTGTTCGCGTGAACGTAGCCTCAACAGGCTGCGCCACGACCACTGTCGGCGACTACATGTTGCGCCGCACCTGCTTGCAAGGTGGTCTCTCCGACAGACTGCCAGGGCGAACCACTGCCTCGCCGTACCCCCAAACAGCCAGCCATCCTTCCAACCTCCAACCCCTAACCCCCGCCTCCAACGCGGCCACCAGCGCCCCCATGAACCGATCCGCCGTCGCGCCATCCAGCGCCCGGTGATCGAACGTCAGCGACAGGTAGCACATCGGCCGGATCGCGATCGCGTCATTGATCACGACCACGCGCTTCTGAACCGTACCTACACCCAGGATACCCACGTTGGGTTGGTTGATGATCGGTGAGGCGAAGAGGCTGCCCGACACACCGTGATTGGTGATCGTGAACGTGCTCCCGGCCGCTCATCGGCCTTGAGCTGGCGCGCGGCCCGTTCCGTCAGCGCGGTGATCGTACGGGCCAGGCCTTTGAGGCTGAGCTCGTCCGCGCGCGCACCACCGGTACCATCAGCCCGTCGCCGATGTCGACCGCAATGCCGATGTGGATGCGCTTCTTCATGACGATGCCCTCATCACTGAAAGAGGCGTTGAGCTGCGGGTAAGCTTTGAGCGCCGTGACCGTCGCCGCGACCAGGTAGGGGGTCAGGGTCAGTTTCAACCCCTGGCTGGCGAATTCGGCCTTGTGCGTTACGGTGCGCCATGACCTGGCTCATGTCCACTTCTGAACACCGTCGTCACGTGCGGGGCGCTGAATTTGCTGGCGACCATATGTTTGGCAATCGTACGCCGCATACTGCTCAGCGGGACCAGCGTTTCGTCGGCCGCGGTTTGGGGTGCGGTTACCGGTGCGGCGGGTGGCTGGGGTGCAGCCACCGCCGCGGCCGGCGGGCGCAGGGGTGGGCGCCGGTGGCTGCCACGGCTCCGCCGGTTTGAACAGATCGCCCGAACCGGGCGTTTCCCAGGGCATGAGTTCAGGCTCGGCTGCAGGCACGGGCGTGGGCGCCGCAGCGCCTTTTTCAAGGTAGGCCATGACATCTTTTTGGTCACACGGCCCCCAGGCCGGTGCCGGGAATCTGGCTGACGTCGAGCTGGTGCTCGGCCGCCATGCGCGCCACAACGGGTGACAGGCGTGCAGCCGCCGCGCCGGTGCTTGGGCTGGGCGTGGTGGGCGCCGTGACCGCGGGTGTTGGCGGAGCTTCCATCGCTTCGTCGGCCTCGCCCAGAATGGCGATTGGCGTTCCCACGTGCACGGTTTCGCCCTCGCTGACCAGGATACGCAGTACCGTACCGGTGGCCGGCGCGGTGATCTCGGTATCGACCTTGTCGGTGGTCACATCCAGCAACACGTCGTACTGCTTGACCGCCTGGCCCTCACGGACGTGCCACTTGCCAATCGTGCCCTCGACCACACTCTCACCCAACTGCGGCATCGGAATCGTCGTTGTCATGGTGCTCCCCCTCAGTAGGCCGCCAGTTGGCGCATGGCCGCGGCGATGCGCGGCATCGGGCATGAAGAAGTCCTGCATAGGATGACTGAACGGCACCCCGGCACGTCAGGTGCGCACACGCGTGATCGGGCCGTCCAACCACTCGAACGCCTCTTCGGCGACGATGGCTGATAGCTCACCGCCCAGACCACCGGTCTTGTTGTCCTCGTGTACGATCAGGACCTTGCCGGTCTTACGCACCGAGGTCAGGATCGTCTCTTTGTCGAGCGGGGACAACGTGCGCAGGTCGACCACCTCGGCATCGACGCCCTCGCTGGCCAGCACGTCGGCGGCGCGCAGGGCCTCGTGCAGCATCAGCCCGTAGGCCAACACGGTCAGGTCGTTGCCGGGCCGCTTGATGTCGGCCTGGCCAATGGGCACGATGAAGTCGGTCTCGGGACTTCGCCCTTGATCAGGCGGTAGGTTTTTGTGCTCCAGGAAGAGAACCGGGTCGGGTGAGCGCAGGGCNNGGCGCAGCAGGCCGGTGATGTCGTACGGGGTCGAAGGGGCCACGACGTACAGCCCGGGTACATGGGCGAAAAACGCCTCGATCGATTGCGAATGGTAAAGGCCACCGCTGATGCCGCCGCCGTACGGNNCGCGGATGACCATGGGACAGTGGAACTGCCCGTTGGAGCGGTAACGCATGCGCGCCGCTTCGTTCACGATCTGGTTGAACGCGGGGTGAATGAAATCGGCAAACTGGATTTCACAGATCGGGCGGATGCCGTTGAGCGACAGGCCAATGCCGACGGCGATGATCGACAGCTCCGCCAGGGNGCTATCGATGACACGGTCGGGGCCAAACTCATCGTACAGACCCTGCGTGGCCCGGAAAACGCCGCCGCGCGNGCCGACGTCTTCACCAACGATAATGATAGACGGGTCGCGCCGCATCGCTTCGGCCATGGTGTCGCGCAGCGCTTCGATATTCGTCTTGGTNNAGCCATGTTAGCGCACCTCCAGCGGGCCAAATACGGGTACCAGCGCCTCTTCGGGGCGGGGGTAAGNGGCCTGGATCGCGAAGTCGGTCGCCTGATCGACCTGGGTCATTACCCGCTGCTGAATTTCGTCGCGTTGGGCGTCGGTCAGCAGATCGCGTTCTCGCAGCAGGCGTTCGGCCCGCAGGATCGGGTCTTTCTGTTTCCACTCTTCAACTTCGGCCCGGCTGCGGTAGCTGCGGTCGTCGTCGTCCGAGGAGTGGGGTACCGGGCGGTAGGTTTTGGCTTCGAGCAGGGTGGGCCATCACCGCGCCGGGCGCAGCAGGGCTTCGGCGGCGGTGTTGTACGATTCCAGCACATCGTTACCGTCGTACATCACGCCGGGCATACCGTAGGCGTCCCCGCGATCAGCCACGTTGGCAATGGCCATCTGCTTGCTCAGGGNGACCGAAATGGCGTACTGGTTGTTCTGCACCAGGAAGATTACCGGCAGCTTGTGCACCGCGGCCCAGTTCAAGCCCTCGTGAAAATCACCCTGGCTGGTGCTGCCCTCGCCCAGGCAGGTTACGACCACTTCATCCAGCCCGCGCAGCTTGGCGGCGAAGGCGACCCCGGCGGCCTGGGGTACCTGCGTCGCGACCGGGCTGGAGCCGCTGATGATGCGCAGGCGTACATTGCCAAAATGGGCGGGCATCTGGCGGCCGCCGCTGCTGGGGTCGGTCGCTTTGCCGAAGAGGGNCAGCATCAAGTCGGTCGGGGTGGCGCCCAAAGCGAGGTTGAAGGCCATATCGCGATAGTAGGGGTGCAGCCAGTCATGGCCGCGGCGCATGGCGAAGGCGGCGCCCACCTGGCACGCCTCGTGCCCCAGGCCAGAAANTGTGAAACGGTACTTTCCCTGGCGGTTGAGGATCCACATACGCTCGTCGAGCTTGCGGCTGAGCACCATCGTTTCGTACATGGCCAACAGCGTCTCAGCACTCAAGTCGGCGGCGTAGTCCTGAGCAATGAACTGGTTCGACCAGATCGCCGGCATTCGATACCTCCATCATTCGTTGATGTGCGGCTCCGACTGACTGCGGCGTCGGGAAAGGGCCAGCGCTTGATCAGTCGTTCGGATATGCTCCCCGTACGGCCTCATCGACGTACGGTCGGGCACGGCGGGGCACAACATGCTTCAAGTGAGGGTGAGTTCATGCACTGCCCGCAGCGCGACCGACATTATACCACAAGTCAGAAACGAAGTCCGAATTCTTACCCGTTTATGATCGTAATGCGACACTGCGCTCACGGCTGCCAGGCATTGGCCAGCTGTATCAAGTCGAGGGTGTTGACGATGCCATCGCAGTTGGCATCGTAATTGACCGGTGATCGTCCAATGAAGCGTGTCACCAGCATCATATCGACGATATCGACTTTGCCGGATTCGTTAACGTCCGGGTTAGCCGCGGGCAAAAGGCCTGACCCACCTCGCTGGTATTGCCGGCCGCATCGGTGGCGGTGGCCACAACCGGCTGATAGAAGGGAACGTTGGCGACCGGCGTCATGATCTTAGTGACCGTGGCCTGTGCATCCTGCGCAGTGTACTGCACCGCGCCGATGAAGATTTTGGGCCAGCCCGAATACATGCTGTCGGCCGCAAACACCTCGATCGTCAGCGGGTAACTGGCATACAGGGGCGCTGTCGACGCGCAGCGTGACCTGATAGGTGCTGGCGGCCGATTCCGTGCGGTCAGCCTTGAATCCGCTGATCACCGGGTAGTTCTGAAGGCGGTTAGGCCCGCTGTCGGCGTCATCCGGGTCGTTCGGCGTTGCGCCATCGTTGCCCAGGTCGATCACAGGGCCGGTAGGTTGAGCAGGAGATTGCCCCCAGCCAGTTGTCGCGTGACTGATCATCCGCCACCACGATGCCATGCTGTTGGTTATAGCGCAGGGTGTTGCCCGGTGATGTGGCTGCGCTCGGTGTGTCGCCGCCCACCACGTTGTGACTGGCGCCGTCGGCGATTTCGACACCGACATTCTGCGTGCCCCCAACAAAATCGTCGCGCCGGCTGGCCGGCCCAATCAGGTTGGCTTGCACGACGTTGTCCGTCGTCGCGGGACCGTACAGACGTACGCCCACCTGCGCGTTACCGCTGATCAGGTTTCCCTGCTGGACACGTCCAATGCGCTGCCGCTGGCCCTGCGCGACCCATACACCGTACGCCTGTGTGCTGCTCAAGACCGACACGTTACCGTTGGGCGCGGGCCAATGGTATTGCCGACGATGACGTTATCGTGCGCATCCTGCGTTACGTAAATGCCGGTCATGCCGTTCGCGCTGACGATATTGCGCCCCGGCCACCAGTCCATCGCGTCTGATAGACGACATCCCCGATCACGTTGTGGCTGGTTCCCCCACCCAGCCAGATGCCGACGGTCTGGATGGGGCCGGCCGGCAGCGTGACGCCCCCGACACCCGGCCCGATCACGTTGCCGACCAGCATGTTGGCCGTGGTATTCGTACCTGTGATGATCACGCCAGCGCCAACGTTGCCGCTGATCAGGTTACGGCCTTCCAATGAGGTGGCGCCGATGTCGTTGTCATGCGCACCCCTTGCAGTTGGATGCCAACCGGCTGACCCCTGGCGCCTGAACGCCATCGAGGCCCATGCCAATGAAGTTGCCGGCGATAGTGTTCTCGGCGCCGCCGCTGACAACGATGCCGCCGCCGCCAAAGCCGTAGATGGCCAGGCCACGCACATGGTTGTTGTCGCTGGTCATGCTCAGCCCGGCAAATGTCTGCTGCTGGCCATTCAGGCCCACGACCAGCACGGCATCGATCGAGCTGATGATCGGGCGTGTTAACCTGGGCGCCCGGCGCAGTGAAGGCATCGATGAGTACACCACTGGGGTCAGACAGCGCCGGCAGCGGCGTGGCCGGGGTAATGGTCCCCGCCAGGGCAAAGGCAATCGCGTTGCTACCCGGGCAGGCGTTGGCGGTTTGGATGGCCGCGCGCAGGGTACACGTGTCGCTGGCCGTAGCACAGATGCAGTCATTCCCGTTCAGATCGGCGCTGTCCCCCAGGTCGGTCACACGAAAAGCCGCGATATTGGTGGGCATCGCCAGGCTGAACTCACTCGTGTTGCCCAGGGCATCGGTGGCCGTCGCCACAATCAGGTCGCCCGGTTCGGGCATGGATGTTGGTGTAAAACGACGCGTGACCGTCAGACCGGCATCGGCCGCGTTGTAGGTTATCCTGCCCAGGAAAACCTGGCCCGCAGCCACCTGGCCCTGCACCGCGCCGGGTGCAGCCTGGAAGAGGTCGATGGCCAGCGGGTAGGTGGCGTTGGCCACTGCGCTGTCCACGCGCAGCCGCAGTTGGATTTCGTTCACCAGGGAATGATGTCGCTGATTTCAGGGCGGTTTTGGAGGCGGTTGGGCCCTCGTCAGCATCGTCCGGGTCGTTGGGGCTGACGCCGTCGGCGCCCAGGTCGATGCCTGGGGCCAGGCTGCTGGGCCGTTCATGCCCAGGTCATTGGCCTGGATGCGGTTGTAGCGACTCGTACCGTCCTGCACGATCACGGCGGCCGTTGTGTTGTAGGCAACCGTGTTGCCCGCCGAAGCCAGCAGGGGTCACCGATGCGGTTGTTGCTGGCGCCGCCGCTGATGCGCACGCCGACTGACTGCAGGCTCCCGTTCAGCGGCCCGCCCGGCGCGGCCGGCCCAATCCGGTTATTTTCCAGGCGGTTGCCCGTCGTGCCGACGCCGGTGATGCGCACGCCGTGCGCCACGTTACCACTGATCAGGTTGGCCCGCACCACGTTATCCCGGGCCGCCGCGCTCAGCCAGATGCCGTCAGTCTGCGCACTGCCCGGGAGCAGGCCATTGCCGTCGGCCGCCGGGCCAATGGTGTTGCCCTCGACCAGACTGCCCCCACTGCTGTCGGCGAGAACGACCCCGCCACGCTGTTGCCCGCGATCAGGTTCTGCACGATGCGACTGTCGTAGGCGACGTTGGCCACGCTAACGCCGTAGAGTTGGGGTTGCCGGGCAGCAGCGCATTGCCCTGCGGGACGGGGCCGAGGAAGTTACCCTGTACGGTGTTGGTCAGGGTCAGGTTACCCTCGATGCGCACGGCCGCGTAGGTGTTGCCGCTGATGACGTTGCGGTCGGCGGCTGCGGCCCCACCGATCAGGTTTTCTTTGGCCAGGGCGCGAATCTGCACACCGTAGCGCTGGAAGGAGGAGCTGATGACGCTATTCGGGTCGAAACCGATCAGGTTGCCGGCCACGGTGTTGCTGCGTCCGCCGTCGATCAGGATACCGCTGTAGTATGGGGCCACCGCGTCGTTGTCGAAACCGTAGATTGCCAGTCCGCGCACCACGTTATTCTGCGTGGTGATGCGCAAGCCATGGAAGGGCCGGTTCGCGCCGTACAGCGTGACTGTGACCTGGGAATTGACCGGCTGCGTGATGGGCGCGGTGTTGGCCAGCGCCCCCGGTGCGCTGTAGCCATCGATGAGGGTGCCGCCCGTGGCGTCGGAGAGGGCTGGCAGCGCGGTGAGTGGGCTGAAGGCGCCCGCCACCGCGAACTGGACTACATCCGGGCCGGGGCAGGCGTTGGCCGTTTGCAGAGCGGCGCGTAGGGTACAGGTGTTGTTGGCCGTCATACAGGTGCAGTCATTGCCGTCGAGGTCGGCCTCGTCACCCAACGCATTCACCACGATCGCCGCGTGCCGGTCGTCTGGTTGGGCATGCAGGAGCAGTACGGGCAGCAGCAGCGTGAGTAGCAGAATACGCAGTACAGGCATGGTTCGCCTCGCAACAGGAATGATTGGTGGCTGACAGCCTGATTATAGCCGGCACTGCGAACTGTCGCAAACGGGTTGGAAAGCGCACCGGCCCGCGGATCGGCTGACCGGTGACGGTCCAGCAATTTCCGAATCTGGCGCGGAGTCGAGGCTTCAGCCGGTTTGGCGTGGATGATCAACAATGATAAACTACTGCTGGGCAGCCGCCCTACACCGTCATCAGGAGTATGGCATGTCGAAGACAGCACCCGCGTTCTCTGGATTCCGCTCACCTTGTTGGCCGTGGCCAGCTGGAGTGCCCTGGGCTACCTGATCGGGACTTACCCGGCCACGACGGGGGCGGTGTTGGTGTTTTTCCCGTTGTGGTTTCTGGGCGTGTTCAGCCTGGCGCTACTGCTGCTGTGGCTGCTGTATGGGCGTATGCCACGTTGGTACCGGGCACACCGCGGGCCGTGACCCGCCAGGCCCTGGAGGTTGCCGCCTTTTTCACTCTGGCCGCGCTGTTGCAGATGCTCTTTGGCCTGGACCTGGCCATCCTGTTGGCGACCGCGGCCATCTTTGGCCTGGTGGAAGCCTTCTTCTTGCAGCGCGGCCGGGGAAAGGCGTGACACACCGCACCCGGCACGTGAGACCCCGGCGAGCCTGGCCAAACCACTCAGCCCACAGGCTCAACCGGTCAGTCGACGTGCGCCCTGGGCGCTGGCTCGCCCTTCGACAGGCTCAGGGCGAACGGGTAAAGGGGCGTGGCTCCGTTCGGGCTGAGCGTAAAGACAAAATCAGCGCAGATTCGCGGTCGTCCCTCCCCAACTCACAGCCGACTGGGGGCAATCATCACCGTGCGCTGGCTTGGCAGGGTTGGTCAATGATGGTACAATCGCGCGGTGTGAGGGCGCCGGCGTCTGGCGGCGGTTCGCCGATGGGTTGATCGGGCGCCGTACAGTACGCCGGGCAAGTTACAGCCCTAGCAGAAGGTGAGGGACATCGAATTGGTGACGCGCGACGCCGGACAGTGTGCTACCCGTCCTGGCCGAAAAACCGGTCTACGTGAACCACATGTTCGCGACGATTGCCGGCCGCTACGATATGATGAACCGCATCATGACCGGTGGTCAGGATCAACACTGGCGCCAGCTGGTCGTGGCGGCGTGCGATCTGCCGCCGGAAGGGCATCTGCTCGACGTGGCAACCGGCACGGGCGACATCGGCTTCGAGGCGCTGCGCCGGCGGCCCGACATCGCGGTGACCGGCGTCGATTTTACCTACGAGATGCTGCAGGTTGGACAAAACAAGGCCTACCGCGCGGCTGATNNCGACATGTACGGCCCGCGTCTGCGCCTGGCCAGCGCTGATGCCTTGGGCCTGCCGTTCGACGATCACACGTTCGACGCGGCCGTTTCGGGGTTCATGATGCGTAATGTGACCCACGTTGCCCAGGCCTTCGCCGAACAGCGGCGCGTCGTGCGGCCTGGCGGTCGCGCNGTATGCCTGGAAATTACCCGCCCCACCCTGCCGCTCTGGCGTAACCTGTTCCAGCTTTATTTCTTTCGCATCGTGCCCCGGATTGGTGGCCTGGTCAGCGGCCAGCGCCAGGCGTACACCTACCTGCCGCAGTCGACGGTGTCGTTTCCGCGTCCGGCTGCCCTGGCCGGGATCATGGAGTCGGTCGGCCTGCGCCAGGTGTCGTACCGCACCCTGATGCTGGATACGGTGGCGCTGCACGTGGGAACGGTCTGAGGGGAGCACAGCGACCATGACCCAGCGACGGATCGTGATCGGCATGAGCGGCGCCAGCGGGCAGGTTTACGGCATTCGTCTGCTGGAGGTGCTGCGCACGGTGCCCGACATCGAGACGCACCTCGTGATGTCGCCGGCGGCGCGNCTAACCATTGCGCAGGAAACGCGCTGGGAGCCGCGCGACGTCGAACAGTTGGCCGACGTGGTCCANTCGCCCGGTGACGTGGGTGCAGCCATTGCCAGCGGTTCATTCCAAACGGCCGGCATGATCGTGGCGCCGTGCAGCATCAAGTCCCTATCGGCCATTGCCCACTCCTACGGCGGCGACCTGTTGGCCCGCGCCGCCGATGTGCAGTTGAAAGAGGGACGCCCGTTGATCCTGCTCGTGCGCGAGGCGCCGCTGCACCTGGGCCACCTGCGACTGATGGTCCAGGCGGCTGAAGTGGGCTGCGTCATCTTCCCGCCGATGCCAGCGTTTTACGCGCGACCACAAACGGTCGACGACATCGTCGACGGCACGGTCGGACGGGTGCTCGCCCGCATGGGCCTGGAGAACGAGCTGTACTACCACTGGCAGGGTACGCGGAAGCCAGCCGTGCTGCTTCGGCGACCGAGACCGCGGCCTGGGCCCGGCCAACCGTGATGTGATGCACCGCGCAGGGGGCGACGATGATCGGTGATTCATTTCGGCAACGCGTGGATGAACTGCTGTGGGGCCACACCACCCTGACCCTGGCGACCTGGACGGCGGAGGGGCCGCAGGCCACGCCCCTGTTCTTTGCGCACGTCTGGCGCAGCCTGGACGACGATGACGAGCGTTTGCTGCTCTATTTCATCTCGAACCCCGAATCGACCACGCGCAGGCGCTGCTGCAGCAGCCGGCGGTCGCGGCGGCCATTTACCAGGATGGGCAGGACTGGCAGAAGATACGCGGCTTGCAGATAGAGGGTATGGCGCATGTCGTGAGCAGTGAGGCGGAGCGCGAGCAAGCACTGGTCACGTACAGCGCCAAGTGCCCCTTCGTTGCCCCTGGATTGCTGCAGCACGACGAGGGGCCGGTCGAACTGGTCGGGCCGCTGGCCCGCAGTCGCTTTTTCGTCATCGACGTCGACTGGATCCGCATCATCGACAACACGCGGCTTTGGCTACCGCGAGGAAGTGACCCTGTGAGCCACTACGCTCCGCACACCGCGCCGGCCTGGGAACGGGCCGCTGACCGAGGGGTGCCTTCGCTGGTCTGGCGTTTTGGTCAGGACCGGCGGCTCGACATGATCCGGCAGTGGGCGCCGCTGGAGGCGCACGTGTTGGTGGACGGCTGTGGCATCGGAACGTACGTGCACAAGCTGCGTGCGCTGGCCAGTCTGGTCGTGGGCGTCGACATCGAGTACGCGCGGTGCACACGGGCGCCGCGCAGTCACCCACGCTGCACGTGGGCGCGTGTGAGACCTGCCGTACCCGCGGCCACGTTCGATGTCGTCCTGTCCCACGAGGTCCTGGAGCATGTGCATGACGACCGTCGGGCCGCCAGTGAGATGATCCGTGTGCTGCGTCCCCGCGGTCGGGCCGTCATTTTTGCACCCAACCGCCTGTACCCGTTCGAGACGCACGGGCATTACTGGCGCGGCGTCTATCATTTTGGCAACACGCCGCTGATCAACTGGCTGCCGGACCGCTGGCGCAACCGGCTGGCCCCGCACGTACGTGCCTACAGAGCCAGCGAACTGCGCGCCCTGTTCACCGACCTGCCCGTTACGACCGTCGTGCATACGCAGGTTTTCCCCGGCTACGACAACCTGACGGCACGCCGGCGCGAATTNGGCCGGCTGCTGCGTCGCGTCACCTATGCGCTGGAGCAGTCACCGCTGCGCACGTTTGGGCTGTCGCATTTGTTGGTTGTCGAGAAGGTGGCATGAGCGTTGGCCGGAACCACACGCCAGCGTCAGCCGTTTTTACGGTTGCAGCGTACACACTGTACGCCGGCACGGGCCGGTGGTGCATGGGTGGCTGTAATTCCCAATTGCCAGACTGCGGGTCGTCCAATACGACCTACGCGGTTCTGGGGTATTCGGATCAGATAATCGATGATGAATAGATCACAACAAATCCTACTCTGGCGGCAACGCCGTGACCGCCGTACGCGTCTCAAGCCGAAATGGCTGCGCTGGACGCTGCAAACCCTGCTAATCGTCGTCCTCGTGACGGTACTGGGCACGGCCGGCGTGGCGCTCACCAGCGCCGCGGCCGCCGCCGGCGTGTACGTCTATTTTACGCAGAATTTGCCCGATGCCGCGGCCATCGAAACGGAACAGGTAGATTTCAGAACGGTGAAGATCTATGATCGCACCGGTCAACACCTGCTGTACGAGTCGATCGANCCCCGGCCGTTTCGCGGTGACCGCACCTACCTGCCGCTGAGTGAGATTTCACCCTGGCTGGTCAAGGCGACCGTCGGCCTCGAAGACCGCAGCTTCTACGAGAACCCGGGTGTCAACTTCCGCGGCCTGGCGCGGGCCTTCCTTTCCAACTTGCAGGGCGAAAGGGTGCAGGGCGGCAGTTCGATCACCCAACAGCTGGTGAAGAACGTGCTCATCCCGCCGGCCGAACGTGTGCAGCGCAGCTACAANAAAGTCAAAGAGGCGCTGATGGCCATCGAGGTAACCCGGCGTTACCCCAAGGATCAGATTCTGGAATGGTACCTGAACTATAACTTCTACGGCAATGCCGCGTACGGTGTCGAAGCGGCCGCCCAGGTCTATTTCAACAAATCGGCNGCNGATGTCAACCTGGCCGAAGCCGCCATGCTGGCCGCCCTTCCCCAATACCCCGGTCTCAACCCTTTCCAGGCGCCGGATGACGCCTACCGGCGGCAGCGCAAGGTACTCGACGCCATGGTCGAAGCCGGTTATGTCACCAAGGCGCAGGCCGAAGCGGCCAAGGCGTACCCGGACTGGAAACCGTTGAATGTCCGTGAGAGTGTCGCCGAACGCTTCACCTACCTGGACGCGCCGCACTTTGCGCTCTATATCCTCAACGAGCTGCAAGACCGCTACAACACGACCGAAGACCCTTACTACATCTGGCGTAACGGTCTACAGGTCTATACAACCCTCGACCTGGACTTGCAGAAGAAGGCCGAGGAAGTGGCACGCCCAGGTAGACAAAGTACGCGAGAAAAANNCAACGTACACAACGCCAGCGTCGTGGTAACCCGCCCCAGCACCGGCGAGATCCTGGCCATGGTGGGCAGCCTCGATTACAACAACACAGATATCGACGGCCAGGTCAACGTGGCGATTTCCAACCGCCAGCCGAGNCCGTCATTCAAGCTGTTCACCTACCTGACCGCGCTACAAGAGGGGTACACNCCCGCGACGATGATCCTGGACGTGCCCATCGTTTTCCCCGATGTGGAAGCGCCGTACGCGCCGGAAAACTACGACCGTAAGTTCCACGGGCCGCAGTCGATGCGTGAAGCCCTGGCCCGCTCGTACAACATCCCAGCCGTATGGATGCTGAGCAAGGTTGGCGTCAAAAACGTGATCGATACCGCGCACCGGATGGGCATCACTACCCTGCGCGACGACTACTACGGCCTGGCCCTTACGTTGGGCGGCGGCGAAGTGAAGTTGCTCGACATGGTCTACGCGTTTGGCACACTGGGAAACAACGGTGTCATGGCTGGCCAGCCGGTGCCGGCCGATCGCCAGGTTGAGGGCTTCCGCAAGGTCGACCCGGTCAAGATCTTGCAGGTGCGTGACAAGACGGGCAAGATCATGTACGAGTACAAACAGCCCACGTTGGAACAGGTGGTAGATCCGCCGGTGGCCTACGTCATCTCGAACATGCTGTCGGACGCGGCGGCGCGTTGGGCCGCATTTGGCCGGCCGAACGACCTGGAGATCCCCGACCGCCAGGTGGCCGCCAAGACTGGCACCACGAACAACTGGCGCGACAACTGGACGGTGGGTTATACACCGCAGATCGCGGTGGGTGTATGGGCCGGCAATACCGACAACACGCCGATGGAAAAGATCAGCGGCCTGACGGGCGCCGCGCCGATCTTCAATGCCGTTATGAAGTACGCCCTGCGCGACCTGCCCAAGGTCACCTTCCCCATGCCACCCGGTATCGAGAAGGAGACCGTCTGNTTACCCTCCGGCCTGCTGCCAACGGCCGACTGCCAACAGAAGCGCAGCGAGATCTTCATTGCGGGGACCAAACCCACAACGTACGACACGGTCTGGCGTGCGTTCGACGTCAACCGCGAAACGGGCAAACTGGCGACTCCGTACACGCCGCCCGAGCTGGTCGAACGCCGCGTACGANNGACGCTGCCGGCCGAAGCGGCCGACTGGATCGTCGAAAGTGGCCTGCCCCAACCGCCTGACGAATACGATACCGCCTACGGGCCGGGGCCGATCGATGAAGAGGTGGCGATCACGTCGCCCACACCGTACAGTTATACGCACGGCCTCGTGCAGGTGTTCGGCAATGCACGCGCCGGCGATTTCCGCAACTACCGCGTCGAATTTGGCGAAGGCCAANNCCCTGGAGCCTGGACACAGATTGGCCCCGAACACGGCGACCAGAAGCAGCAGGACGTGCTCGAATTTTGGGACACGACCGGCCTCGATGGGCTGCATACCCTGCGCCTCAGCGTCACCGAAGGCAGCGGTAATGTACGCACAGCCACGGTGCAGGTGACGGTGGACAATGCCCCACCGGCCATCACCATCGAACACCCGCGTGACGGCAAAGTGTACATCATGGAAGACGACGAGTGGATCAGTATCACGGCCNNGATGCGCGATAACTGGTCGATGGACCGCGTCGATTTTTACCTCGATGGCAACAAAATAGCCAGTAGCACGGTGGCNCCCTACAACGGAAAATGGACGATCGTGATGCGCAACCCCAATGCGAACAAGACCGACCCCGAGTACAGCGAAGAGCATGAGATCTACGTGGAAGCGTTCGACTCGGCCGGCAACTCGACGAAGTCAGATACGATCAAGGTCAAAGTGAAATCCAAGGGCAATAAACCCTGATACGCGACGATCGCACGCGCGATCGTGAAGGAGAATTCATGACCAGGTTTGCCTTCTTCCAGGGCGAGATCGTGCCCATCGAACAGGCCAAGATCAGCGTGATGACCCATGGTCTGCACTATGGGACAGCCTGTTTTGCCGGCATTCGCGGCTATTGGAACGCGGAGCGCGCCAACCTCTACATCTTTCGCATCGAGGATCACTTCCGGCGCTTCCTGGCATCCAGCCGTATGCTCTTGATGGATCTGCCCTACACCGCGGCAGACCTGGTCAATATCACGGTCGACCTGGTGCAGCGCGAGGGGTACCGGGAAGATTGTTACATTCGTCCGCTGGCCTACAAGTCGACCGCCGCCATTGGCGTGCGTCTGCACAACCTGGACGCCGCCGTCACGATTTTCAGCATTCCCTTCGGCAAATACATCGAATCTGAGACCGGCGCCCAGGCGGGTACGTCGACCTGGCGCCGGGTGGATGACACGGCAATCCCGGCCCGCGGCAAACTGTCGGGCGCCTACGTCAATTCGGCGCTCATCAAAACCGAGGCGATGGCCAACGGCTTCGATGAGGCCATCGTGCTCAACCAGGATGGTCATGTGTCGGAAGGCAGCGCCGAAAACATCCTGCTGGTGCGCGATGGCCAGTTGATTTCNACCCCCATCACCGCCAACATCCTCGAGGGCATCACCCGCCGCACGCTCTTCGAGTTGGCGCGNGCNGAGCTGGGCCTGGAAGTGATCGAACGGGACGTCGACCGCTCGGAACTGTACGTGGCCGATGAAATCATGTTCTGCGGCACCGGCGTCCAGATCGTTGCCGTGACCAGTGTGGACCGCCGACCGGTGGGCGCCGGCACGATGGGACCGGTGGTGGGCGAACTGCGTCGACTCTATTTCGATGCCGTACGCGGCAATCTGTCCCAGTATCGGCATTGGTGCACACCGGTGTACCCTGAGGAGTTATGACCTTCAAGTCCGCGATGGCGGTCGATGGCTGGCGGGGTGCGGCCGTTTGTGGCGGCATCGTACTGCTGATCGTCCTGCTTTTGGCCTGGCTGACTAGCCGGCCCATTTCGGGCCTCTCCTTCGTGCTGGCCGTGCTGATCCTGGTTGCCATCCCACTGCTGGCCTACCTTGGCTTTCGCACGTTGAGCAGCCTATCGATGCAGTACTGGGTCGATCGCGACGGCGTCACCGTGGTATGGGCCCGATGCGCGAGATCATCCCCATGGGTTCGATCGCGCGTATCCAGCGTGGCGGCTTTGCCAGTCTGCGCGGGCGCTGGTGGGAATGGCCCAACCCGTACCTGACCGAGGGCGCGGCCGGTGGCCTCGACCACGTCTACAGCCTGGCTACCCAGCCGGCGGACGCGCAGGTCGTGCTGATGACTAACCAGGCTGCCTACGCGCTGTCGCCGCGTCGGCCAGACGAATTTATTGCCGCCCTGCAGGCGCGTCACAAGCTGGGGCCGGCCCGGCTGCTGAAGCCTGAACGACACTGGCCCTCGCCCTGGCAATGGGGTATCTGGCGTGACCGCCTGGGTTTGGCCCTGTTAGGGCTGGCTGCGCTGTTGAACCTGTTGCTGTTTGGTTATCTGTGCTTTCGTTACCCGCAGTTGCCCGCCAATCTGGCGCTGCACTTCGACGCCCAGGGGCAGCCGGACCGTTTTGGGTCGCCGGCATCGCTGTTCGTTTTGCCCCTGATCGGCCTGGGTACCCTGGTGCTCAACGGTTTGTGGGGTGCTGCGCTCTACCGGCAGCGCCGGGTCGCAACCTATCTGCTGTGGGGTGGCGCCTTCGCCGTTCAGGCGCTCGTCGCCGTTGCGCTGATCAACCTGGTGCGGGGGCGTAGCCCCGTCGCCGCGTGAGAATGAAAGTGCCTTGATGTCATCCGAGTCAACGCAACCCACACCGTCGGCGCGATCGACGGCCGAACCCTACCTGTCGATTGTCATTCCCGCCTACAACGAAGAGCAGCGACTCCCGGCCACTCTACAGAAGATCCACGAGTTTCTGCGCCAACAGCCCTACACCGCCGAAGTCGTCGTGGTCGAAAACGGCAGCACCGATCGCACCACTGCGGTCGTGGAAGATTTCCAGGCGAACCACCCCTACGTCCACCTGCTGCATTCGGCGAAGGGCAAGGGCAGTGCGGTGCAGACCGGCATGCTGGAGGGCAGCGGCCAATTCCTGCTGATCTGTGACGCCGACCTGGCCATGCCGATCGAAGAGGTCAGTAAGATGCTGCCGGCGTTACAAAACGGCTACGACGTGGTGATCGCCAGCCGTGAAGGCGAGGGCCANTCCGCTTCGATGAGCTACTACCGGCACTTGATGGGGCGTGTCTTCAACTTTGTGGTGCGTGTCCTGGCGATTCCCGGTCTGCAGGATACACAGTGCGGTTTCAAGATGTTCCGCCGNCGCTGCGGNCGCGACGTTTTTGCCCGCCAGACGATGACGGGCTGGGCGTTCGACGTCGAAGTGCTGGCGATCGCGCTGCGCCGCGGCTACCGGGTGACCGAGGTGCCCATCCACTGGTACTTCATGAGCGGCAGCAAAATCAGNCCCCTGCGTGATACGTTCACCATGGTGTGCGAAGTGGTCAAGATCCGCGGCAACGTGCGTCGCGGCCTGTACGATGGACCCTGAGCCACGCTTCGCCCATGCGCACGTCGTACACAATCCGACCGCCGGNTCTGGCCGCGGCATTCGGCGCGGGCGGCCTGACCCGCCAGCATCTGACCGCGGTGGCCAGGAGGTCACACTGTGCCAGAGCAGTGACCGGGCCGTGGTGGTGGCCGGCGTACGGGCCGCCCTGGCGCAGGGCGCCGCCGTATGCGTGGCNGGTGGNGGGGACGGTACCGTTTCCTGGGTGGCCGATGCCCTGGCGTGCACCGCGGTGCCACTGGCTATCATCCCTACTGGCACCGGCAATGTGCTGGCGCGTGAGTTGGGGATTCCCCTCGATGTGCACGCGGCCCTACGCCTGGTGAGCGGCGATCACGCCGTGCGCCGGATCGATACGATGCGGGTGGGGGCGTACTACGTGCTGAACGTCAGTACCGGGATCAGTTCGCAGCTGATGCGGGCAACGTCAGCCGCGTATAAGCAGCAGCTCGGAATGTTTGCCTATCTGCTGGCGGCCCTACAGCAGTTGAGTGGTGTACGGCTGCGGCGCTTCATGCTCCTGGTCAACGGGCAGCCGATGCATGTACGGGCATCGGAAGTGGCGGTGGTCAATGCGCGTACGATCGGCCTGCAGCGCCTGCGCTGGGCGCCAGATATCCAGCTGGATGACGGCCAACTCGAGCTGTGCATCCTGCGCGCCTCGACCGTGCTCGACCTGCTGCGGGTCTTNTTCAATGCGCTCCTTGATCGGCAGCGGCATGACCCTGCCCTGCGCATCATCCCACTCACCGGCAGTGTCACTATCGTGCCGCGTGACGACGTACCGATCCAGGCCGATGGCGATGTCATTGGCTGGTCACCGATTCACGTCACCCTGGCGCCACGCGCTGGGCGTGATTGTGCCGCCAGTGGACAGCGGGCGACGTAGCGTTGCCCCAGCCAATCGAATCAGCAGCTGAGGGGGCATCGATCGATGAAAGAAACCGACCGCCGGCGTGCCGAGGGTATCCTGTTTACCGATGAGTACCANGCGACGATGGCGCAGCTCTACTTCCGGGCCGGAATTCATGAAACGAATGCTCAGTTCGATCATTTCTTCCGCAACAACCCCAATTACGGGATGCATCGGGCCGGTTACTGCATCAATGCCGGTCTGGAATGGCTGCTCGACTGGATGCAGCACGCCCATTTCGGGCCGGCCGAGATCGATTTACTGCGCAGTCAGGTCGGCCGGACCGGCGGCCGGCTCTTTGGTGATGATTTTCTGGCNTGGCTGCAGCGCTCCGGCGATTTCTCCGGTATCAGTCTGCGCGATCCCAGAGGGGCNGTGGTGCACCCGCACGTACCGTTGGCCGTTGTGCANGGGCCCATGGCCATGGCCCAGATCCTGGAAACGTCCCTGCTCAATCACCTGAATTTTCAGACCCTGATTGCCACCAAGGCCGCACGCATCCGTGAGAGCTGCGGCGGTCAGATGGTGATGGAATTTGGTCTGCGCCGGGCANNGGAGCGTGGGGCCAGCGCCGGTGCACGCGCNGCGTTGATCGGCGGCGCGGACTTTTCTTCCAACGTGGGGATGTCGCACGTCCTGGGTGTCCCGCCCAAGGGCACCCACNNGCACAGCATGGTGCAGGCCTTCATCGCATTNGGGCGGCACCGGCTGGACGCCTTCCGGGCCTACGCCGACCTCTACCCGGACGACTGCCTGCTGCTCGTGGATACCGTCAATACGCTCGAGNNCGGGGTGCCCAACGCGATTCGGGTGTTCGAGGCTCGTNNGCGCAAAGGCCACCGGCCGATGGGCATTCGTCTCGATTCNGGGGACCTGGCGTATCTGAGCATTCAAGCGGCGCGTATGCTCGACGCCGCCGGNTTTCCCGATGCGTCGATCGTACTTTCCAACGACCTGGACGANGCGGTCATCTGGCAGGTGGTGACGCANGCGCAGCAGGAGGCGCCGCGCTACGGCCTCGACGTCGACCAACTGGTCAAACGGATGGTGTACGGCGTGGGCNNGCGGCTGATCACGTCACACGGCGACTCGGCCCTCGGCGGGGTCTACAAATTGGTGGCGGTTGCGCGCAACGGCGAATGGCTGCCGGCCATCAAACTGTCGGAGTCGGCGGAGAAGACGCCCAACCCGGGTAACAAGCTGGCCTGGCGTATTTACGATCAGCGCGGCCATGCCACGGTCGATCTGCTATCACTGGAAGACGAGGANTCGCGCAGCGTTGGGCGCCTGGTGCTGCACCACCCTTCGGACCACACCCGGCTGCGCTACCTGCTGTCGCGNGAAATCTCGGCCATCGAGCCGTTACACGTGGAAATCCTGCGCGCCGGCCGTCTGGTCTACGAGNNGCCCGATCTGGAGGCGATCCGCCAGCGGCGGGTGGCGGACGTCGCACAGCTCGACATTGGCGTCAAACGCCTGGTCAACCCGCACATCTACCACGTCTCGCTCACACAGCGCCTGTGGGATCTGAAGCAGGAACTGATCCAATCCCTGAGTGGCAACGGTAGTTCGCCCAGCGCCCTGCCCGATTAGTGTCTTGCCGGTTGAGTCCTTGCACAAAAGCACAGACTCCCCGCCACGAATTGCTGACTGCTGGGGCAACCCCTGCGACACACTGCCAGCTGGCGCCGCGTGGCCACGCTCACTCATCCGCCGGCAGGTCGAGAAACCGTGCCAGATCTTGAAAAAGTGCGCGCACCTCGCCCGACACCAGTTCATGACGCACCGCGCCGCGCGGCGTCGAGCGGATGAAGCCGGCCTCGCGCAGGATTTTGGCGTGGATGCTCACCGTCGGCCGCGCCAGTTGCAGGAAATCGGCGACCTCGGTATTGATCATGCCAAAATTGCGAATCAGGCGCAAAATGATGAGCCGCGTAGGGTCGGAGAGCGCGGCCACACGGCTGGCCAGGCGTCGCCGACGCGGCAAACCCGCGTAGAGACCGCCCGGTTCGGCAAAACTCAGCACGACCACACCGGGCTGCAAGCCCCAGTAATCGGCCAGACCGAAAGGTTCCACCCAGAAGAATACCTGCAAACTGCCCTGCGCAACGGCCGCGTGTAGTTCCGGGTAGCGCAGGAGCGGGTTATGGGCCGGCAGCCAATCGACGGCGGGCGGATGGTTCAGGCCACGTGCCGCACCCAGCGCCTGCACGGCATGCTGCTGCGCCAGCTCCACCGCCGGGCGCGANNCCGCGCGCCAGGGCCGGTAGACCTCGTAGTAGAAACGATCGAGCCAGTGCCAGAANNGGGCGTGCAGGTCGCCATCGTGCAGGATGCGCACGACATGCTGCAACTCGCGCTGCGTGCGGCGCATCGGCGGGCTCGCGCGGCCCACGTCGAAGCCGACGCTTTGGTAGAGCCGCCCGGCGAGGCGTGTGGCCAGGTCGACCAGCTGTTNCGGCTGGGGCAAGCGCCGCGTTGGTTGTTTCACCGTNNAGGCCGCGGCCACTGGCACGACGGCGGCCAGGGCCAGGGNGGCCGTCAACGTGCGTACCGCCAACGTCACACGGGCATAGTCATCATCGTGCAGAACCCCAGCCCAGGCCGCGGCAATGCCGATCAGGCTGATGGGGAAGTGTTCCAGGCCCAGCAGCGCGGCACTGTCGGCGCGCCAGTCGGCCGGCGGCGTACCACAGGGCCGCCAGATCCTCGGGCAGCTGACTGGTGTCAGCCTTGCTGATAACGAAGCTGAGCGCGGCATCGAGCCCCAGGCCATCGACTGGCCAACGGTCCAGCCTGGCAGGGTTGCGGGCAGGTCATGGGTTGACATACGCTTACTCCGTCAGTGACTGTGGGCCAGCACTGATGTCATGCTGGCGTACTGGGGTGGCGCGGCCGATCGTCAACCCACCGTAGAGGATCACGCCCATGAGTACCAGGAAGGACAGGCCAAAATAGGTCCCCATGTCCAGAACTGCCGGTACGAGCAGGGGCGTGACGACGATGCCCGCCAGCTGCCCGGCGATAACTGTGCTCTGAAAGAGACCACTGATACGCCCCAGCACCGCCGCCGGCGTCAGCAGTTGCAGCATAGTACCGATCTGTACGGCGAGCAGGCCATTGCCGACGCCACCAATGAACGCAGCCAGCACGACCAACGGCCCAGCCATGTCCGGGATCCCCAGTCGCACAATCAGCCACAGACTGGCGGGAATGATCCCCAGCAGGGTCAGGCCGAGCAAGATGTCGCGCCATTGATGGCTCTGATCCTTACGCAGCATCAGCACGAGGGTGGCGCCAACCGTGCCCAACCCAACCAGTCCAATCAGGAGCCCAAAAACNNTCTCGTCGCCGTGCAGTAGATCGCGGATGTAGACCGGCGTCAGGACGTCGAAGCCGATGAACACGAAAATGCTCAAGAACATGGTGGTAAAGAGCAAACGCAGTTGGGGCGACTCACGCAGCACNNGGCGGCAGCGGTCGAGCGCGGGGGCGGTGGGTTGCGGCGTCGCCTCGTCCGGTATCGCGGCACGGTGTGGCGGCAGGGCTGGCAGCCGGGAAAGGATCACCGCGGCGATGGCGAACGAAATCACGTCCAGCACGATCGCGGTATGCGGGTTCACCACGGTCAACAGAGCACCGGCCAGAATCGGCGCCCCGATCTTGACCAGGCCGGCCAGCTGCTGCANAAACGCGTTGGCCTGCGTCAGCCGGTCACGTTCCACGATGTCAGGCACCGCCGCCTGGCGTGCGGGTGTCATGATCGACATCGAGACGGCCTGCAGTGCCAGCAGGAGATAGATCAGTTCCAAGCGCTCGGTGAAGATGATCCCCGCGATGCATAAGCCCGAAGCAAGCTCGCTGGCGATCATCAACCGCTTACGATCGATGCGATCGACCAGCCAACCGGCGTAGGGGCTGACCAACAGGGTTGGCAGCAGGCCGGCCAGGAAGATGCCGCTGCTCTGGGTCACACTGCCCCCGCCGCGGAAGACCACCAGGGCAAACACCGCCATCATCGTCACCCAGTTACCCACCCCACTCACCGACTCAGCAATCCCCAAAATCATCAGCGATCGATTACGCTGCCACGGCTGTTTCATACCACCCTCCCTTATCACAACTCGTAGCCAACCAGCTACGTATCACACATTATAAACCCCTACGCGTCCCTGTCAAATCCCCCCAACCCCCATCCCCCAACATCCAACCCCATCCCCCATCCCCCAACATCCAACATCCAACATCCATCCCCCACCCCCAACATCCAACATCCAACATCCATCCCCCAACATCCAACATCCAACATCCAACCCCATCCCCCAACATCCAACATCCAACCCCCATCCCCCAACATCCAACATCCAACATCCAACCCCCATCCCCCAACATCCAACATCCAACATCCAACCCCATCCCCCAACATCCAACATCCAACCCCCATCCCCCAACATCCAACATCCAACCCCATCCCCCATCCCCCAACCCCCATCCCCCAACCCCCATCCCCCATCCCCCATCCCCCAACATCCAACCCCATCCCCCATCCCCCAACATCCAACATCCCCCACCCCCACCCCCATCCCCCATCCCCCATCCCCCATCCCCCAACCCCCATCCCCCATCCCCACCCCCACCCCCAACTTCCCATCCCCACCCAATATGGTAAAATCGCAGACCATGAGCATCTACCTGCGTCGCTTTTACCAGCGGCTGCTGCCACCCACACCGGCGCCGCCGGCGCCCGCACATTTTCGCCACCTCTATGCAGACATCTTCTGGTTCGGCCTACTCGCTGGCAGTGCTGTGGCCTTTCTATCGATTTATGCGGCGCGCATTGGGGCAACCAGTTTTCAGATCGGGTTGTTGACTGCGGGGCCGGCCGTCGTCAACCTGGCGTTCTCCCTGCCGGCGGGTCGTTGGTTGGAAGGGCAGTCCGTCGCCCGGCTGACGTTCCTCTCGTCGGTCTGGCACCGCGCGGCGTATGGGGTATTTGTGTTCCTGCCGGTGCTTCTNGCCGCCGCGGCGCAGGCCTGGGTCTTGCCGGTGGTGGTCGTACTGATGTCGCTGCCCGGCACACTGCTGGCGATCGGCTTCAACGCGCTGTTTGCCGACGTCGTACCGCCCCATGCGCGTGCCCTGGTCGTGGGGCGGCGCAACATGCTGTTTGCCGTCAGCACCACGTTGACGGCATTGGCGGCCGGCTTCATCCTGGATCACGTCGTGTTTCCNCTCAACTATCGNCTCGTCTTTCTGGTCGGCGTCGTGGGGGCTGCGCTGAGTTCGTACCACCTGGGGCGTATTCGTGACATCCGCCCGCCCGTGCCGGCAGTGGCAGCGCCGCCTGTGGAGGCCGCGCCCCGCGGCCCAACGTACTTCCGGTAAGCCCGGCGCGGTGTGCCGCGCCCGGCGGTGCGTCGTCCGGGCAAACCGCTGCTGCGCCTCGACCTACTGCGCGGTCCGTTTGGCCTGTTTTTGCTGGCTTCTCTGGCCTTCTACGTGGCCCAGAACATGCCGGTTCCGCTGTTTCCACTGTTCTGGGTCAATACGCTGCACCTGTCCGACAGCGCCATCAGTCTCAACAGCGCGCTGTTCAACGTGACTCTGCTGGTCGGTTCAAGTGTTCTNGGTGCGGGTAACGCNCGGCTGGGCAATCGCCGTGTGCAGTATCTGGGCGCCTTTTTCTATGGTCTCTATCCGCTGCTCAACGGTCTGGCGCCGAGTGGGGCATTGGTGGCAGTCGCCTCGGTTCTGGGTGGTGTGATCTGNGGCCTGACTTCCGGGGCCATGGTGAGCCGGCTCATGGAGCGCGTGCCAGAGGACGACCGACCCGCGCACATGGCATTACAGAACGTGGTACTGAACCTGGGCGTGTTGATTGGGGCACTGCTGGGGCCGATGCTGAGTCACTGGGTTGGGCTGCGCCCGGCGCTCGTCGCGGCCGGCCTCCTGCGTGGGGCGGCCGCGCTGCTGTTGCGGCGTTGGGGATGACCGCCGCAGCGGTCGACATCACCAGCGGCAGTATATCCGCCGCTGGCGATGTTTGGCACTGCGAACGTCGGCGTAGTCGACGGTCCGTCCCTAACTCACCTGTCCACGGCCGATCACCTGGCTGTACCAGCGGCCACTCTCTTTGACCGTACGCACCTGGGTGTCGAAGTCGACGTGAACGATGCCGAAACGTTTGCCGTAGCCGTGCGCCCACTCGAAATTGTCCAGCAGCGACCAAACGAAATAGCCGCGCACATCGACGCCGGCTGCCATGGCGTCGTGCAGCGCGTGTAGATGCTGGCGCACATATTCCAGCCGCCGGGCGTCGGGTACGCGTCCGGCAGGCGTGACCGTGTCCACATAGGCCGCGCCGTTTTCGGTGATGTACAGCGGCGGCAGGCGGTATTCGTGGTGTAGCCGCTGCAAGAGGTGGGTCAGCCNCTGCGGGTATACTTCCCAGCCCATTTCCGTGACCTCTGCCCCGGGTGGCGGGCNCTCGACGCCCAGTGCGATCCGATGGTAGTAGTTGATGCCCATCAAATCGAGCGGTTCGGCGATCGTGGCCAGGTCGTTGGCCGCCACGGTGGGCGCCAGCGGCCCATAGGCCGCCAGTGCTGCCGATGGGTAGGCCGCGCGGTACAACGGATCGAGGAACCAGGCGCAGTTGCGCTGCCACGTTGGCTCGACCTCGGCCTGCACGTCGTCGTCATCGACGACCGCTTCGACGGGCCACAGGTTGAGTACGATACCCACCCGCAAATCGCCGCGTACGGCGCGCAGGGCCTGGGTCGCGAGGCCATGGCTGAGCAGCACGTGATGGGCCACCTGCAAGGCCAATCGGCGATCGCGCAGGCCGGGGGCATGTTCGCCCGTGTCATGGCCCAGGAACGCGGTACACCACGGCTCGTTGAACGTCATCCAATCCTGTACGCGGTCGCCCAGGCGCTGCACGACCAGCGCCGCGTAATCGGCGAAGTGCGCGCAGAGGTCCCGCTGCGCCCAACCGCCGCCGTCCTGCAGGGCCTGCGGTAAATCCCAGTGATAGAGCGTCGCCCAGGGTTTGATGTTGGCCGCCAGCAGAGTGTCGACCAGGCGGTCGTAGAAGTCGAGGCCGGCCGGGTTGACCTGGCCACGCCCGGTGGGAAGCACACGCGGCCAGGAGATCGAGAACCGATAGGCTTGAAGGCCGAGGTCGCGCATCAGTTCGACATCGGCGCGGTAGCGGTGATAGTGGTCGCATGCGACATCACCCGTGTGCCCCCGCCAAACCTTGCCGGGCGTATGTGAGAAACGATCCCAGATCGACTCACCCTTACCCTCCAGGTTCCAGGCGCCCTCGATCTGGTAAGCCGACGTCGCGGACCCCCAGATAAAATCAGGTGGAAATACGGTCACTGCGCAGTTGATCCTTCCATAGGCGCCTGCCCGGCGTCGCGCTTAGAGCCTATCCGAATAACCGTCACGGGGCAACACTGTGGTGCGTTTTCCGGGTTATTCGGATAGGCTCTTACTCAACGACCAGCCGATACAGCCCGCCGCTGAGGTCGGTCACGTAGAGTTCGCCGGCCTCGTCTTCGCCAAATGNAGCGATGGCCAGGCCACTCTGCAATACACGGTCAGGGCGCCAGGCGCCGTCCTCCGTGGTATGCAGCGCCCAGATGAAGCCACTGCAGTAATCGCCGAAAANATAGACCCCGTCCAGAGTGGGGAACTGTGCGCCGCGGTAGACGTAGCCGCCGGTAACCGAACAGCCGCCCTCGGCGTGGGTGTAGTCAGTCACCGGGATGAACAGGCCAGCCCGGTCGCAGTTGGCCGAGGCGGGGAAGCAGTGCGTTCCTTCCATGATCGGCCAACCGAAATTGGNCCCGCCGTTGGGGTAACCCTTCTGTTCGGCTGGCACGTAATTGACTTCTTCNNAGAAGGTGTCCTGCCCCACGTCAGCCAGCCACAGGTCTCCAGTGAGTCGGTCGAAGCTGTAACGCCACGGGTTGCGCAGGCCCACCGCCCACACCTCGTCACGCACGTCACGGCCGTTCCAGTCAGCGGTCACCCACGGGTTGTCGGCCGGCACAATGTAAGGTCGAGCCGGGTCACTGGTCACGTCCAGGCGCAACATTTTGCCCAGGAGCGTGGCGGGGTTCTGCCCGTTCCCAAAACGATCGTTCGCTGAGCCGCCATCACCCATGCCGATCCACAAATGACCGTCCGGCCCAAAGGCCAACATACCGCCGTTGTGATTGGCCGCCGGCTGGGCAATCTGTAGCACAGTGAATTGACTGCTGGCATCGGCCAGGTTGGGGTCGGCGCTGACCTGGAAACGTGCCACCACTGTGCCGTCATCGCGGCCGGTGTAGTTGACAANAAAGTACCCGGTGTCACTGAAGTTGGNGGGAAAGGCCAGGCCCAACAGCCNCTGTTCGGAACCGCTGCTGCGCACCCGGTTGGAGATGTCGAGAAACGGCCTGGGTAACAGTTTGCCGTCCGCCATGATGCGGATGATGCCCGGTTTTTCGACGATGAACAGGCGTTGGCTGCCGTCCCCGGCATGCGTGACGAACACCGGGTCATCGAGGCCAGACAGGATCTGTCGAACGGCGATACGCGCCACATCCGGGTCAAAGGTTGGTGCAGGTTCGACGGTAGGTTGGACAGTCGGTGAAGGGGGTACGGGGTCGCGGCGGCGGTGGCTGTAGGCCCGGCAGCGGTCGGTGGTGTGGCCGTTGCCGTGACGGTGGCCGCAGGTCTGGCGGTGGCTGGGAGCGCCATGACGGTGGCCGGTGCACCGGCGGGTGTACCGGTAGCCGGTGCAGTCTGGCCGTCGCACCCGGCCAGGAGCAAAGCTGGCAGTAATCCCAGAGCCAGCCACCGGCCAATAACCAGGCGTAACAGTCGTTGCATATCTCAGTCATACCCTCGGTACGCCGTGATGACCTCGTTGCGCCCGGACGCTTTGGCCCGATAGAGGGCCTGGTCGGCCGCACGCAGGAGCGCTTCACTGGTGAGTCCGTGCTCTGGGAAGCCGGCCACACCGACTGACGCGGTGACCGATTGCAGAACCTGACCGTGGTACTCGGCGTACAGATCCTGGATCTCCTGGCACAGCAAAGCCCCCATTGTTTCGGCTGTGGCCAGGTTGGTGTCGGGTAGAATCAGAACGAATTCTTCGCCACCATAGCGGCAGACGATGTCTTGGGAACGCGCCCAATTGAGCAGGAAGGCGCCCACCGCCTGCAGGTAGGCATCACCGGCCTGGTGCCCAAAACGGTCGTTGACCCGTTTGAAGTGGTCCAGGTCCAGCATCAAGATGCCCAGGGGTGTCTGATGGCGCTCGGCGTGCAGGATTTCGTGCGTCAGTATTTCTTCAAGGTAGCGCCGGTTGTACAACCCGGTCAACGGGTCGCGCACCACCTGGCTGCGCAGCGTCTCACGCAGCTTCAGGTTGACCAAGACCATGGCCGCGTGGTCTGCCAGCGCCACCGCCAGGCGCTGGCGGGGCCGCGNCAGGCATTCCCAGTCATCGTGGCGACTCCCGCCAATGGCATCGTGGCGCAGATGCAGGAGGCCAAAGACCTCGCCTTGTACGGCCACCGGTACACACAANNTGAATCTTCGACGGCGCGACTGCGCATGCGAGCACAGCAGTTCGCTGTTGGTCCAGTTCACTTCGTGCCACCGGCCGCGGCGCAAAGCCCAGCAGGCATCACGGTCGAAGGATGGTATATCAGGCGACTCACCACCCCNATGCTGCAAACAGCCTAATTGATCCGTCTCCCGACTGAGCAAATACAGCGCACCGGGGCCGTTATCGAACAGTTGGCGTGCATATTGGGCAATGACCCGGTACGCTTCGTCGAGAGTCAGACAGGTCTGCAAGAGGTCGCCCATCTCATTGAGCAGGGAAATTTCGTGATTGCGCTGCTCGAGCTGTGCCACCCAGTTGGTGAGTTTGTTATTGACCTGGCGCAGGGTCTCTTCAGTCTGTTTGCGCTCGATGGCAAAGGCCACCTGGTTGGCAATCGTTTGCGCCAGGCAGATTTCGTCATCGTGAAACACGTGCTGGGTGTTGTAATAAATCATGAACTTACCGAGCAGCCGGTTTTCGTACGTGAGGGAATGAAGGCCAGCGCCTGAATACCTTCGCGCAGCACCGCCGGCCCTATACCGGCCATCCGCGTCAGTCGCAACATCAGAAATCAGGACAGGCTGCCAGTCGTGTTCGTTCGCGTCCCATGGGCTGTGGCCTTCGACAGCACGCCGGTATGCGGTCGATAGCGCCACCCACGCCTTGAAACGCATAACCCGCTCACTGTCCAGAATCAGTACAGCCACCCGATCGACCTTCAGGGCACTCTGCAAACCCTGCAAAGCCGCCATGTAGATATCATCCAGCGCTCGAGCGCTGCTGACAGCCTGGGTCACGCGATAGATCATCTCCAGTTGATGGACGTGATTACAGCCGGCTGCTTCGGCCACGCGGCGTGCTGGCTCGGATGGGGTCAGGGTCATTTGAAGATGGTTCAGTACTCGGAGTAGATTGTCATCGGTTCTCGTGTGTAGCTGAAATAATGCACAGTGCGCCAGCGTTTCACGGTTGGCGGCGCGGTTCAATCAAGTTCGTTTGTCTCTGAATTGTAATATGACCTGACTGAATTGTGAAATCGGCAGTCATGGTTACAATACCCTGGCGGTAACAATCAGGTGGGGAGCTTTGGGTAAAGCTCCCCACCTGCCAGTTTAGTCGAGGGATGGGCGATTGGGCGATCTCACGTCGGTATTCACTGCAAGGTGTAGACCAGCTGCAAGACCATGGTCATGTCCAACTCACCCGGGCTGATCGGGCCAGCCCGCCGCCCGCGCTGCGGGCGACGGCCATATTCTCCGAGAAACCAGGAAGTAACCGCCGCTGCTGCCGATCACTTCGCTGACCTGCGCGATCTGGCCCAGCTTGACCCCGTTGAGCGTAGCCAGCTCTTCGGCTTTGGCCCGCCCATCAGCGATCGCCTTGGCCCGCGCTTCCGATTTGACCTTGGTGGTATCATCCAACCCAAACGTCACACCAAAGATGTTGTTCGCACCGGCATCGATGGTGGCATCGAGCACCTCAGCCACCGAATCGAGGTTACGAATCACCACCTGCACCTGGTTGGTGACATGGTAGAGCACTTCGTCCTGTGTCTTACCTTCGGCAGGGGGACGACGCTCGACCCAGATGTTGTATCCGCTGGTCTGGATATCCTTCCCCGCCACACCCGCGGCCTTCAGCGCGTCGAGCACCGCCTGCATGACGTTCTGCGCTTCGCTGCTGGCTTCCTGCACGGTGGGCTTGACCACCTCGACGCCGATCTGAGTGCGTGCGACGTCGGGCTTGATCGTAACCTTACCCTCACCGACGACGGTGATGGTGCGGGGCAGCGTGCCCGTGGCCTGTGTTGGGGTCGCAGTGGGGTGGCACCGGCGTAGCCGGCGGCCACACTGACGGCGATGATGGTCAATAGGAGGACGGCCAGTAAGGCGCCTGACACAATCCATGCTTTCCGATTCCGAGACATTGTAATCACTCCTCTCACACTCGTTGCTGTACACCCAGATTACGGCAGAAATCGAGTTCAGTTTGGGGTACACACGCAAGACGGAGAGGTCGTGAGAAAGGTTCCGCGCTGAGTCCGACGAAATTATCCAGCCTGGGGCAGCGGTCCAGCCGCCGACCGCCCAATTGGCCGTCCGCACGTGCCAGGCCTCAATTCGGAAACGGCCTGGCCGCACGCGCCACGAACCGCCCCCGGCCAGCCTGACCACGCAGTTCCCCCGCCGCGACCACCACCTCACCGCGGCTGATCGTCACCACCGGCGCACCCACAACCTCTACGCCTTCGTACTGGCTGTAGTCGATTGCTGAGTGCAGGTGCGCCGCGCTGTACTTCACGCGGCGTTGGGGGTCGAAGAGCACGATGTCGGCATCCGCGCCCGGTTGTAGGCGTCCTTTGTGCGCCAGACCATGGATCTGCGCCGGGCGGGTGCAGCAGGCGTTCACCCACTGCGGCCGTGTCAGGCGGCCAGCGCANNCGCCGAAAGTGTGCAGCAGGGCCAGGCGCGTCTCGATGCCAGCAATTCCGCCGGCCGTCAGGCTGAAATTGTCGGNCCCGCGCTGCTTCTGTTCGTCGGGATGGGGACAGTGGTCAGTGGAGACGATGTCGAGCGTGCCGGCCTGCAGGGCCTGCCACAGCCGGTNCTGCTGCGCCCGCTCGCGAATGGGCGGCTGGCAGAGAAAACGTAACGCCTCTGGCCGCGGCCGTACGTAACAGCTATCGTCCAGCAGCAGGTAGTGCGGGCAGGTCTCCGCGTAAGCCACCTGCCCCAGGCCTTTGGCGTAGCGGACCTCCTGTGCCGCCTCCATACAGGAGATGTGGAAGATGAGAACCCGTGCCCCACACAGCCGTGCCATGGCCAGAACCCGGTGCACCGCTTCCCNCTCCATGACTGCCGGCCGGCTGATGGGGTGCCAGTACGGTTCGACCTGCCCCTGCGCTACGAAGCGCTGCGTCAAAGTTTGAATCACCGGCCAGTTCTCGGCGTGCACCACCGCCAGGCCACCCACCTCAGCCACGGCTTCGAGCGCCTGTAACAGGGCGTCATCCGACAGGTAGTAGTCGGGGTACGCCATGTAGAGCTTGAAGCTGTAACAACCCCGTGCGTACACGTCCGGCACTTCCGCCCGCCAGTCAGGGCGAGACGCCAGCCATGCGCCGCTCAAGGTCATGTGCAAACCGTAGTCGACCACCACCTGGTCATCGGCCTCGGCGCGCCGCCGGTCGAGGGCTTCGCTGAGTGACTGCTGCGGCAGTGGGTCGACAAAATCGATGAAGGTGGTCACTCCACCAAAGGCGGCGGCCACCGAACCCTGGTAGAAGTCGTCCGCGGTGTATCCGTAGGCGGTCGCCAGGTGCATGTGAACGTGGCCATCGATCGCGCCGGGCAGGACGTACAGCCCTGNTGCATCCAGGGTCTGGCGGCCCACCAGGCCATGGCCCAGCGCGGCAATCGTCTCACCCGTGATCGCCAGGTCCGCGACGAACTCATTGTTGGCGGTAATGAGCAGACCGTTGCGAATGACCAGGTCATACATCGGCTTTACCTCCCTGGCATAACGATCAGACAATCGGCGGATATCCGGTCGCGCTGCCCCACGCCAAGCGCCGGCGTCAGCCGTGTGCTGGACCTGGGCGTGATGGGCACAGGGGCACAAGTTGTAACGGCGCCGCCGTATCGAGGGCGATTCGCCCTACGATGACTCGATGCGCAAGTTCTCCGCGCCGACCAGCTGCACCAGTTCTCGTTCCAGCCGGGGCCGTAAGTGGTGCCGTCGTTGGGAAACTCCAGCATGACCCGCTGGCCGTTACGCGTGGCGTACAGGTAGAAGGCGTCCGGGCCGCGGAAGTGCTGGGCCATCAGTGCATAGATCTGGCCGAGGTGGCGGATGTCGTCCTCGGTGTTGCGTCCCGCGCAGGGTCACGTGGATACGGCGGCGGGGGCCAGTTCGGTCGGCAGCCCCACCGTGCGTGGTGGGGGTATGGTCGATGGCCAGGGGCAGCATCGCACTTTCGCCCGTATCCTCGTCCACCTCAAGTGGGCTGGCCAAATCGAGGCCGTCGTCTTCGTCCTCGCCGCCAAAATCATACCAGGCGCCGGCAATCGGGCCGCGTGGCCGGCTGGCTGCCGCAACAGCGACTATGGGCGGTGGCATCGTGGTGTTCACCGGCGTCTGCGACCGGCCGTACTGTGGGCCGTTGGTGTAACCGTTGCCCGCACCGTTGGCCTTTACCGGCTGCCCGATCGATGCGGCGGTCGCCCGGTCGACGTAATCCTGTATGGTATCGACCAGCACGCTGACGCGGCCGCCCTCGCGGGCATCCACCTTGCCGCGCACCATCACGACCTTCTCTACGACCAGCCGTTCACGGACTTCAGCATACGTGCGTGGGAAGATCGTCGNCTCGACGGCGCCGGCCAGGTCTTCCAACGTGGCAAAGCCCATCGGGTCGCCCTTTTTGGTGATGATCTGCTTCACGTCGGACAGCATACCGATCAGTGTCACCGCGGCGCCAGCCAGGGTGGCATCGACCGCGCCACANNCGCAGGTGACCAGGTCGTCGATGTCGACCGCGACCTGATGCAGGGNGTGCGACGAGACGTAGACGCCCAGCAGCTCCTTCTCCCAGTTGAGTCGCTGGCGGGCCTTGGCCGCCCCCACTTTGGGCAGGTGAATGGTGATCGTCGAGGCGCCCACGCCAGCGCCCGAAAACAGGTCGAAGATCGAGAGCTGGCCNNCACGTCGCGCATCGTGCGCGGCGCCGCTTTCGGCCAGCATGGCATCGATCGCTTCGAGCAGCTGTGCACGCTCGCCAAAATCGTCCAGGGCGCCGGCCTTGATCAGGCACTCCAACGGGCGGCGCGTCACCCTGCGCAGGTCGACGCGTTGGCACAGGTCCCNCAGGGAGGTGAACGGGCCACCGGTGGCGCGCGGCGATGATGGTCTCGACCGGCCCTCGCCCACGTTTTTGATCGCCCCCAGGCCAAAACGAATCGCCGCCCCGCNGGGAATGGTGAAGCGGTAACCGATGTGCGGATCCTGGCCCATGGGCAGCGGTGCGTCGGNGGCGCGCATCTCGATCGTAAAGTCGAGGCCGCTGGTGTTGATGGCCGGCGGCAGCACCTCGATCCCCATACGCCGGCACTCGGTGATGAAGTTGGCCACCTTGTCGCTCTTGTCACGCTCGACGAGNNGCTGCGCGGCCATGAATTCCAGCGGATAGTGCGCCTTGAGGTAGGCCGTCTGCACGCAGATCACCGCATAATCGGCCGCGTGCGCACGGTTGAAGCCGTAGCGGGCAAACCCTGCAGGGCATCCCAGATCTGGTCGGCCTCGACCCGTGTCAAGCCGGACGTCCTGGCAACACCGCGGGCGAAACTCGCGCTCTTTTTCGATGACGTCGGCCTTCTTCTTGGAGATCGCCCGGCGCACCAGGTCAGCCTCGGACGCGGTGTAGCCCGCGACGTGCGTCAGCAGCTGGATGATCTGTTCCTGGTAGATGCAGACGCCAAAGGTCTCACCCAGGATCGGCTCGGCNNGCGGGTGCACGTACTGCGGCTGTTTGGCGCCGTGCAGGCAGGCGATGTACTCGGGGATGAAATCCATTGGCCCCGGGCGGTACAGCGAGATCGTCGCCACGATGTGGTTGAACTCGCGCGGCTGCATCTCCATCAGCACCCGTCGCATACCGGCCCCTTCCACCTGGAAGACGCCGGTGACCTCACCGCTGGCCAACAGCCGGTACGACTCCGCATCGTCCAGGGGGATGTTCTCCAGCGTGTAGTGTTGGTTGTAGCGTTCGGCAATCAGCCGCGTCGCTTCGCGCATCACACTGAGGGTCGAGAGGCCCAGGAAGTCCACTTTGAGCAGGCCGATCGACTCCAGGATGGGGAACTCGTACTGCGTAATCGTGCGGGTGATGGCCGATTTGGGCGGGCGCATCAGCGGCGTGTAGTTGACCAGCGGCTTGTCGGCCACGATGACCGCCGCGGCATGAATCGACGCGGNCGCGACCCCTTCGATTTCGCTGGCGGTGTCGAGCAGCTGTTTGATGTGCGGCGCACCGTCGTAGCGCTGCTTGAGGTCGGGAATCTGCTGCAAGGCTTCGGCGATGCTCACCGGCTTGCCGGGAATGGCCGGGATGAGTTTGGCCACCTGGTCGACCTCGGCCAGGGGCACGCCCATCGCCCGGCCGACGTCACGCACGGCCGCNNGTGCCTTCATGCGCCCAAAGGTCACGATCTGCGCGACGCGGTCTTCGCCGTACTTGTCGATGGTGTAACGGATCAGCTCCTCGCGCTGGTCGTCGGGGAAATCCAGGTCGAAATCGGGCATCGAGATGCGGCCCGGGTTCAGGAAACGCTCGAAGATCAGGTTGTTGGGCAGCGGGTCGAGGTTGGTGATGCCGGTGACGTAGGCGACCACCGAACCAGCCCCGACCCGCACGTTGTACCAGATGCCCCGTTCGCGTGCGTAGCGGCAGAGGTCACTCACGATCAGGAAGTAGACGTCGAAGCCCATGTCATGGATGACCTGGCTCATACNTCGACGCGGCCGCAGCTCAGGATCGTCAGCGCGTGCGCCATAACGCCGCTGCACGCCCCNTTCGGTGAGGACGCGCAGGTAGGACTGGTAGTCGTGGCCCGGCGGCACATCGAACGGCGGCAGGTGGTAGTCCTTGTCCTCGACGTCGACGTGGCACATCTCCGCGACGCAGGNGTGTTCGACAGCGCCGGGGTAGTGTCCGAACAGCCGCGCCATCTCTTCGCCGCTACGCACGTAGTAACTGCCATCGCTCATGCGCATGCGGTCTTTGACATCGACCGTGGTGGTCGTCTGGACACACAGCAGGACATCGTGCGGGCTGGCGTCACTGGGCCTGACGTAGTGCACGTCGTTGGTCGCGATCAGCGGTAGGTCGTACTTACGGCTGAATTCGATCAGCTGGCGGTTGACGACGTCGAGCCNGGGAATGCTGTGTTCCTGCTCGAGGTAAAAGCGCCCCGGGCCGAAAACATCGCGGTACCAGTGCAGACGTTCGACCGCCTCACGCTCGCGGCCCTGGTTGAGCAGCCGGGGCACCTCGGCCGCCAGACAGCCGCTGGTGCAGATCAGGCCTTCGGCGTGCTTTTCCAGGAAGGCCTTGTCGATGCGTGGCCGGTAGTAGTACCNCTCGAGTTGGGCGTGGGTGCAAATGCGCAGCAGGTTGCGGTAGCCGGCCTGGTTCTCAGCCAGGAGCAGGAGGTGGTGGCGGTNCCTGTCAAGCACCGGGTCGCGTCCGCTCATCGGGCGGTCGTAGCGGGTCAGGTAGGCTTCGACGCCGACGATCGGCTTGATGCCGACCTTCTGACAGGCGCGGGCAAACTCGATGATGCCGTGCATGGTGCCGTGGTCGGTCAGGGCCATCGCGCGTTGACCGAGGCTGGCCGCCTGCTTCACCAGCTGGTTGACCCGCCCCAGGCCGTCGAGCAGTGAGTATTCGGAGTGTACGTGCAGGTGGACGAATTCGGTCGTCATCGTCAGCGCTTCCCGACCGGCGTAGGCCCGGTCTGCGGCCAACGCGCGTTTCCCGGCCGTGCCCGCCGTGAACAGCTCAGAACAGATGATCGTATTTTGGACCATCACAAAAACCTATGCGACAACCTGGTGCATGTCGAGCCTGTCATCTGTGTGCCACCATCGATACGTGCAGAGGGAGCATTCGTAGGACCTGGCCCATTGTACCACATACCAGCACGAAAACCGAAAACCCATCGGCAATTCCAACGTCACGCAGGCGCGCCCCGCGCCGTGCATGTAACCTTCGGCGGCCAGGAGACGTCCAACCTGCTTGAGATTAGTGAAAGGGAGAAACCATGTTCCATCAACACTCAACTTACCCTCTGATCGTCATTGCCCTGCTCGTTTTGACCGCGCTGCTGATTGTCGGCTGCGGCAAGCCGGCGGTCATACCGGCCGCGGCCGCGGCCGGCAAGGCGACCCCACCGGGCTGCCGGTAACGATCGATGTCAAGACGGCCAACGACCTGCGCGGTCGTGACGATGTCATCCTGCTCGATGTCCGCGAAGACTTCGAGTTCAACAACGGTCACATCCCGGGCGCCCGGTGGATTCGGTTGGATGACCTGCCCAACCGGTTGAACGAGTTGCCCAAGGACAAGACGATCATCGCCGTGTGCCGCAGCGGCAACCGCAGCGGTCTGGCCACGGAGCTGTTGCGCAAACAGGGCTTCGACGCACACAACATGCAGGGCGGCATTCTGGCCTGGCAGACCGCGGGGTTGGAGGTGGAGAGGTGAGGATGGGGGATGGGGGTTGGGGCGTGGCCCGACCGTTACGCGGGTCGGGTTGGCGTTCGATGTAGGCCAGGGATTGGTGCCGGAAGTAGGTGTTGTACAGTTCAGCGTAGTGGCCGCCGCGCGANNTGAGGTCGGTGTGGCGGCCTTCTTCGATGATGCGCCCGTTCGCCATCACGATGATACGATCGGCGTGGCGCACTGTGGACAGGCGGTGTGCGATGACGATGGCCGTACGATCACGCATGATGGTGTCCAGCCNCTCCTGAATCTGCGTTTCGGTGAAGGGGTCGACGCTGGCCGTGGCCTCGTCGAGAATGAAGATGGCCGGGTCTTTGAGCAGTACACGCGCCAGCGCGACGAGTTGCCGCTGGCCCATGGAGAGGTTAGCCCNCCGCTCGCCCACATCGGTCTGCAGGCCGTAGGGCAGGTCGTGCAGCCAATCGCCCTGGCTGATGCCCATGGCGGCCCACTGTACCTGTTCATCGGACGCGCCGACCTGTCCGTAACGGATATTGTCGGCCACNNGGCTCGAAAAGAGGAACGGTTCCTGCGGCACGATTCCCAGATGCCGCCGGTACTGGCCCAGGTCGATACGGCGCAGGTCGCGGCCGTCGATGAACAGTTCCCCGCCCTGGAACTCGTAAAACCGCGCCACGAGTTTGGCCACGCTGCTCTTGCCGGCGCCCGTGTGCCCCACCAGGGCAACGGTTTCACGCGGCCGGATGTGCAGTGAGAAGTCGGGCAGCACCACCTCAGTGTCGTTGTAACTGAACCTCAGCCGGCGGAACTCGATCGCACCGTTCACCGTGGGCACCGTCTCCTGTGCCAGCTGCACCACCTTCGGCTCAGCATCGATCAGCGCAAAGACCCGTTCGGCGGCCGACATACCGTCCTGGAACTGGCTCCAGAAGGAGGCGATATTGATCATCGGCCACCAGAAGAAACTCACCGCCTGCATGAACAGGTACCAGTCACCGGGAGTCACCGTACCNNCGTGCGTGGCCAGCCCACCGGCCAGAAAGAGCACCGCGATCCNCAACCCCGACGAGATGCCCATGATCGGAAAGATCGTGTTGAGCGTCAGCCCGCGCCGAACACCCACCTGGTAGGCCTGCTGATTGTTCGCCGTGAATGTGGCGTAGATGGCGGCCTCCTGGCGGAAGCTCTTCGCCACCATGATGCCGCTGACCGATTCCTGGATCTGGGCATTGATTTTGGCCGTCACCCGGCGAGCATGCTGCGTGACCCGNNGCGCGACCCGCCGGAAACTGAGCGCAATGACCACCGCGATCGGCGCCATCGCCAGGAGCAGCAGGAACAAGAGCGGGTCGATGCGCAGCAGCCAGAAGGACAAAAAGACGACCAGCATAGTCTGGCTGATCAGGTTGGTGGTCAGGGTCACGACATCGGTGAAATCCTGCGTATCTGACGTCACCCGGCTGACGATCTTGCCCGAGGNGTGTTCGTCGTAGAACGACATGTCATGCGCAATCGTCGCCTCGAACACATCGCTGCGCAGTTGCAGCATGACGTTGCCCACCACACGCGCCGAAAAGAGCTGCTGGATGAAGTTGAACACCCACGCACTGACGCCCAGCAGCAGGACGCCCGCCGTGAACAGCGCCAGGTACTGCGGCGAGAAGCTGGCCGAGAGGCCGTCGATCGCGCGGGCAATCAGCACCGGGCCGCCGCTGCCGGCCAGCGAGTTCAGCGTGATGGCCACGGCAATGAGACNCATCTGCCTGGAATAGGGCCGGAAGTAGCTCACGATACGTTTGAGCAGGTCCCGGTCGCTGTAGTGTCGGTCGTATGCCTCGGAGTCGAGGCCGTCTAGGATGAAGCCCATTTGGATGTTGGATGCTGGATGTTGGATGTTGGATTAGTCATACCGTGCAAAGATCCGTCGATAATCCTCACTGCGTACCAGTAACTCCTCGTGTGTGCCTTGATCCACCAGCTGGCGGCNGCGCAGGACGAGGATGCGGTCGGCCCAGCGGATCTGGCTCAGGCGGTGGGTGATTAGAAAGGTGGTACGTTGGCGGCTGATGCGCCGCATNNGGCGCTGGATCTGGTCTTCGGTGGCGCTGTCGATGGCGCTGGTGCTGTCGTCCAGGATCAGGATGCGGGNGTCGGTGAGAAAGGCGCGGGCAATGGCGATGCGCTGGCGCTGGCCGCCCGAGAGCGTCACACCGCGCTCGCCCACTTCGGTGTCGTAACCGGCGCTGAAGCTGGTGATGAACTCGTGCGCCTGCGCCTCGCGNNCAGCCTGCTCGATGGCGGCGGGTGTGGCATCGTTTACGCCGAAGGCGATGTTGCCGGCGATGCTGCGCGAAAAGAGGAAGACGTCCTGTTCGATCGTCGAGATCTGGGAGCGTAACGACTCCAGACTCCAGTCGCGCACGTCGATGCCGTCGACGAGTATGCGCCCGGCGTTGGCATCGAAGATGCGGTTGATCAGCCGGGTCAACGTCGATTTGCCCGAACCGGTCTGGCCGACGATCGCGATCGTTTCGCCGGGCTGCGCGGTGAAACTGACGTGCTGCAGGACGGGCTTGCCGTTGTACTGGAAGGTGACATCGTCGAACACCACCTGGCCCTGGATGGGGTGGGCGACACCGGCCGCGTTTTCATCCAGATGAGTCTCGGTATTGATCATCGTCAGAATGCGNNCCGCGCTGGCCAGGCCCAGCTGCACCAGGTTGAAGCTGAAGATCGAGATGAAGGTCGGGAAGCGTAGTGTGCTGAACAGGCCAATGAAGGCGATCGCCTCACCGAGCGAGATCAGGCCGGCCTGCCAGGCCAGGATGCCGTGCAGAAAAGCCGCCGCCCAGCCAATGCTGAACATCAGCATCGGCAGGTACAGTGCCTGAATCGTACCCTGTTTGACGTAGTAGTCGCGAAAGATGCGCGTTGTGCANNGGAACTTGTCCTGTTCGTAGTGCTCCTGCACGTTGGCCTTGACCACCTCGATGCCGGAGATGGCTTCGGCCAGTCCGGCGTTGAGCACCCCAAACTGGTCGCGCAGGGCGACGCTGACGGGCTTCAGGCGCCGGTTGTAATCGGCAATCGTGATCACCAGCATGATCAAGAAGGCGACCGGCACCACCAGCAGGGTGGGTGAGATACGGGCAATCAGAAAGATTGGCACGATCACAGCCATGACCGAGTCGGTGATCAGCATCACACCGGGGCTGAACATCATGTTGATCGTGTGCACGTCATTGGTGGCGCGCGCCATCACATCGCCGATGCGCTGGCGGCCGTGAAAGGTCTGGCTCTTACCCAACAGGCTGACGTACGNCTCATCGCGCGTATCGCGCTCGATGCGCTGCGCCAGGAACTCGACCGAATAGTTGCGTGCCAGTCCCGTCAGGCCCTGGCCGATGGCGCTGGCCGCGACCGCCAGGGCCAGCACCACGAGCGATTGTACGGCCCAATTGGGGGTGGTGATCACGTCGAAGCCCATACCGACGAGCACCTGGATGGAGCTGTAGAAGACGTTGTTCAGCGTTGCCGCCGCGATGGCCGCCAGTGGGAGGAACGGGTAGCGCCACAGGTGCGACAGAATCCAGCGTGCTGGGCCTGTCCGGTTGTAGGGGTATTCGTGGGCGAGGGTGAACTCGCGCTTGCGTACGGGAAGGGTTTGGGTCATGACTCCGCATCAGCCGACGGTCGATCGGTTACTGGAGGAGTATACCACATTCAGTACACAAACGGAAGCAGCCGATGAGTGGTCTGCTGGTAGGCCAGGTAGGTCGGGAACCGTGCGCTGAGCAGCCGTTCCTCGTACCTGAGTTTCAGCAGCAGATCGGCCAGCAGGATCAGCCAGATGGTTCGCAGGGGGTCGTAACATCGAGCAGCAGCGCCAGCGTGCCCCACAGCAGCGTGAGGTACATCGGATGGCGCACGTAGCGGTACGGCCCATCGACGACCAACTGCGCGCGGCCAGGACATCCGGCAGGATGTGAAACCGGCTGGCGCGCATCGTCCACAGGGTCCACAACCCAAAGAGCAGCGCGCCCACTTCCAGCAGCAGGAGCAAAGGTTGGGTCGCCAGCAGCGGCCCCGTCAGGGCAAACCCCATCAGGCAGGCAAATTGAACGATGACGAACGAATAGGACCAGATTGCCATCACCCCTTGACCCCGGTCATCACACTGCTCTCCAGGATGAAGCGTTGGGCAAAGAGGAAGATGACCATCAGCGGCAGCGTGGTCAGCACCGAAGCGGCCATGATCGTCGGCCAGGGTTGGGCGCTCTGCTGGGGATTGACCAGCGAAGCCACGTAGACCGGCAGTGTGTACAGGCTGGTGGTCTGCAGGTAGATCACCGGTTGCAGTAGTGAATTCCAGATGCCAACGAACAGGAAGGTGGCAATCGTCGCCAGGGCCGGCCGGCTCAGCGGCAGGATCAGCCGCCACCAGATCGTCACATGGCCCGCGCCATCGATGAACGCGGCCTCATCGGNCTCCTTCGGCAACTGCAGCATGAACTGGCGCAGCAGGAAGATCATCGCCGCGCCGCCGGCGAAATAGCCGGGGATGACGATCGGGTTGAACGAGCCAATCCAGCCCAACCGGTTGAAGAAGACGTACTGCGGCACGATCAGCGCCTGCGCCGGAATCATCAGCGTACCCAACATCAGCACAAAGATGATGTCGCGGCCCGGCCATTCCAACCGGCTGAAGGCGTAGGCCACGGCCGCAATCGAAATCAGGGTGCCAAACAGGGCCAGGATCGCCACGAACGTCGAGTTGAAGTAAGACTGGATGAATTCCGGCTTACTCAGGATCTCCAGGTAGGTCGTGANGCGGGGCTGTGCCGGGAACCAGACGATCTTGGGGGCATTGGCTTCAGCATAGGTCTTGAGCGACGTCAGCACCATCCAGATCAGGGGAAAGGCCATCACGATGCTGGTCAGGATGAGGACTACGTACAGGACACCACGGCTGATACGTTGTTTGGTCTTGTGACTCATAGTGTCCCCTCCTAACGCAGGTCGTACTGGACCCAGCGGTCCTGCAGTTTGAGCTGGATGAGCGTGATGATCAGGATGATCACCAGGAGCACCCAGGATATGGCCGAGCCGTAGCCCATCTCGTTGAAGCGGAAGGTCGAGCGCCAGAGGTTGTAGACCAGGGTATAGGCCGATTGGCCCACCACCGGCGTGTCACGGAAGAGCACGTACGGCTGCTCGAAAATCTGGATAGCGGCGATAATACCCACCATGAGATTATAGAAGGTGGCCGGCGAAATGAGCGGCAGAGTGATACGCCGGAACTTCTGCCAGCTCGTAGCCCCATCCACTTCGGCCGCCTCGTCGATGTCGCGCGGCACATTGGTCAGCGCGGCCAGGTAGATCAGCATCATCGCGCCGCACGTCCAGATCATCAGCAGCACGATCGAGGTCTTGGTCCACAACGGGCNTTGCAGCCACAGCGGCACCCGTTCCGGGCCGGGAAAACCGGCCGCCAGCGTTTTCTGGAAGAAATTGAAACTTCCGGCGCCCAGCGAAATGACGAAGGCATTGATCGGCTCGTTGATCCAGATGAACAGGCGGGTGAGCCAGTTGAAAGGTGGGAAAGCATTACCCAACCCGCGGATCACCGTATTGACCAGGCCGTTGTTGGCGTTGAACATCAGGCGCCAACAGAGCAGAACGGCGGCATTCAAACCCAACACGACGGGCAGGTAGTAGGACATGCGGTAGAAGCGCTCGCCGCGCGTCTTACGGCTGAGCATCACCGCCAGAAACAGGGCAAACAGCAATTGCAGGGGTACGCCGAGAATGACCAGATAGGCTGTATTGATGAATGCCTGGCGGAAATCTCGATCTTCGGTGAGCAGGCGGATGTAGTTTTGCAGGCCCAGCCACTCCGGTGGTGTTGGCGGGCGAAAGTTCGTGAAGCTCCAGTAGAACGAAGCCGCCATGGGAACTACTACAAACAGCACGAATCCGACGATCCAGGGCGAGGCGAACAGGTAGCCGGCGAAGGTGTTCTCCTGCAGCATGCGCGAGCCGTGCCGGCNCCGAACGACCGACCGGGCGACCGTGGCCACCAACCAGCTTGAGACAATGATAAAAATCACGGCGCCAATGGCCCACAGTACCGTCGTCAGGTACACGTTGGTCATAACTGTCCTCCGGGAGACAGACGGAGGAGGCTGGTGCACTCCCCGTCTGCCCATGGTTCAACCTAGTTCTGGATCATCTTGGCATCCTGACCTGGGTGTAGTCCTTCTGGATGTTCTGCAGCGTCGTTTCGATATCCTGTACGTCGGTGAAGAAGGCGCCGGTTTCCTTGATCAGGATCTCGCGGAACTTGGCCGTCTCGCGAATATCGGCAAAGCCCACGCCGTAGTCGGCCATCAGCTGGCCCAGGTTCTTCATGAGCGCTGAGTCAGTGACGTAGCCATGCCACGCGCCCTNGCGCGGTGGGAACGAGCCGAAGCCTTCATTGTAGGTGAACATGTTGTCCGCCGTACCGAGGAATTTCAAGAAATCGGCTGCCAGCGTCTGGTTCTTGGAATAGGCCGGTACGGCCAGCCAGTCGTTGAAGACCTGCGATACCGGCTTGCTGGCCGCGAACTCGGGGTTGGTCGGCGACGCCGTCGNCTCGATCTTTTCCCAGATCGGGTCGGCGGNCGGCGGCGCACCCCACATGTTAGCCCACAGGCAGGCCGCGGTGCCATCCAACAGGCGTGAGCCGGTCGCTTCCGGCAGGTCAGCAACGGTCTCGTTCGGGTACACGCCCCGGCGACGGTCGTACATAAACTGCAGGGCGGCCTTGGCCTCGGGCGAGTCAAAGTTCGGCGCGCCATTGGCCTTGTACAGGCCAGCACCCAGACCCCAGATCAGCTGCAAGTATTCCTGCCAGTCGTCCAGGCGTCCGGTGGTGACCAGGCCGGCCTGCATGACCGCGTTGTTCTCGATCTTGGTCGCCTTCTTGGCGGCTTCGATCGCTTCGGCGTAGGTGGTCGGGATCTTGTCGACGCCGGCTTCCTTCAGCAGGTCCATGCGGCACATGTAGGCACGCGGCGCAGTCAGCCAGGGCAGGCCGCGCAGTTCACCCTTCCAGGTCACTGTGTCGAGCGTGCCGGGCAGGAACTGCTTGATATCGGGCCAGGCAGCCTCGCCCAGGTACTGGTTCATGGGCGCCAGCCGATCACCGTAGGCGGCCACGTACTCGGAGCCGAGGTTGAGGATGTCGGCGCCCTCACCGGCCGTGAAGTAGCCCTGAATCGTCTCATCCAGCGTACCCCAGTTGACGTAGACGTACTCGACGGTGACGCAGGGGTGGTCCTTCTCGAAGGCTGGCTTGATCTCGTTCTCCAGCCACTTATCGGTCGTATCCTTGACGTAGTCGACGACCATCACCTTGAGGGTGGTTGTCGTTGTGCATGTGGCCGGCTGTTCAGCCGCCTTGGTTGGTTCGACCGCCGCTTTGGTTGCTTCGGCCGGCGGCGCTTGGGTTGGGGCAACGGCACCGCCGCATGCTGTCAGCAGCATGCTGGCGATGACCAGCAGAAACAGCACTTTGATACTGTTACGCATGAGATTCTCCTCCGGTGGATGGGTGCGTTCTTTCGATCGGTTCGTACAGCAGAAAATCCAGGCCTCAACGCTACGTCTTGTGGTTTTCCCTCCTTGGCTGGTTCATTTGCCCGTCTGGTGCGCACCGGCGTACGGTGTCAGCGCGCCAGGTCAAGCCCCAGCTCATTCGTTAGCAGTAGGGCCGATGCACCGAGCGTCACCACGTTTTCGTCGAGCTGGCCCAGGCACACTTCGGTGTCTGTGGCCAGCGCCGCCATCGTGTGACAGTAAGTTGCCCGCTGAACCGCGTCGAGCCAGGTTGGGCCGAAGCGCGTCAGTGTACCCACCAGCAAAATGCGCCGTACATTCAGCATGCCCACAATGAACGCCGCCGCCCGCCCCAGGGCCTCGGCCGCGGCCGTAACCAGATCAACGGCCGCGACATCCCNCGCGGCGAGGGCCTGTGCGATAACGCCGCTGGTGATCTCGTTGGGGTTGGCCGCGAAACGGCCAAAAANGGACGTAGGGTCATGCTGCGCCAACCCCTGGGCGGCGCGCACCAGGGCTTCGCTACTGGCCACCGTCTCCAGGCAGCCACGTTTGCCGCAGCGGCAGGGCTGGCCATCTTCGACAACCACGACATGACCGATCTCACCCGCGGCCGAGTGATCACCCTGAAACAGCTGGCCGTTGAGGATCGTGCCGGCGCCAATCCCACGCCCGGCTTTGATCACGACCAGGTTGCGGTCCAACCGCCCGGCGCCGAAAGTATGCTCGGCCAGCGCCGCCACCTGGCTATCGTTCGCCACATACACCGGCAGGCCGTAACGGTCCTGCAGCCGCGCGCCCAGCGGCAAATCCTGCCACTCCAGGTTGACCGCCCGCCGCACGACTCCGGTTTGGGTGTCGACCAAACCGGGCGTGCCAATTCCGATACCCAAGATCGGGCGATCCGCGGCCGCGAGCAGCGCATCGATCGNCTCGAAGATCAAGGCCAGGGCGTCGTCACCGGTGCGGCCGAGCAGGGGCANGCTTGCGCGCCGCTGAATCTGGCCCCGCAGGTTGACCACCGNCCCGCGGAATTCATAGCTGGCCAGGTCCACCCCAATCACGTGCTGGGCATCATCGATGACGCTGAGCAGGANTGNGGGCTTGCCGCCAGTGGAAGGGCCGCGGCCCACTTCGGCGACCAGGCCCCGCTCCAACAGGTCGGCGACGATTTCCGAAACGGTGACACGCGCCAGTCCGGTGACGCGTGATACCTCCGCACGGCTGATTTCGCCGCGGTCGAAAATCGTACGCAGTACGAGTTGGCTGTTATACGCTTTGGTCTGTTGGTGGGTGGCTTTGGTGCGCTGTGCGTGCACGCTGACTGCCCTAGTCTTAGTAAGTTAAATTAACTTACTAAGATTCTAACACGGCCGCCCAGACTTGTCAAGTGGCATGGGCGTTTTCGCAACAGGTTCGGGGAATGAATCGTACAGGCCGCTTGGGGTCGGATGACGTGGTGGGTGAGGCGTGCGATGGCAGTCAGACGCTGGGGAGAGGCGAAATACAGGGCCGACGCGACGCGTCGGCCCTGTTGGGTTGTGCCGCGACAGCGAATTACTGCGCAGTCGCCGCGAACTTCATGTTGCCCGCGCCGGACTTGAGGTTGATGAACAGGTTGTCTTCCTGCATGACGTAGGTGGCCGCGTTGTTCAGCTCCTGGACGAATTTGTCGGACAGCGGCCTCCGGACAGGCGGCCATCGTCATCACCATGATGTTGATGGTCAAACTCGCACCATCGGTGGTGTAGGTGCCGCTGCCGCGGTTGCAGTCGGCGCCCACGGCCACGGTACCATCGGCCATGAATTCGACGGTGTACTTCGTGGGGTCGTCCACGGTCTGGGTGGTGTCATCGCCGTACTTCGTCTCCAACCAGACCCAGACCCCGCCCGCCAGGCCTGCCGAACTGGTGGGGGCGGCCGTTTCGGCCGGTGCAACGGTCACCGCGGGTACCGCGGCGGCGCCGGCCGGGGAGAATTGCATGTCGCCGCCGTCCATCTTCTGATTGATGACCAGGATTCCGCCATCCCTCACGAAGGTCGCCGCATTGCTCAGTTCCTGGATGAACTTATCGGACAGCGAATCCGGTGGACAGGCCGCCTTGGTTGTCATCAGGATTTCGATCGTCAGTGCGCTGCCGTCAGCGGTGAAGTTTCCACTGGCGCGGTTGCAGTCGGCCAGCACCGCCACCGTGCCATCGGCCAGAAACTCGACCGTATACTTCGTCGGGTCGGGCACCGCCTGTTGCGATTCATCGGCGTACTTCGTGCTCTGCCACTCCCACACGACACCGGTCAGGTCTGTCGTCGAACCGGTCTTCCCGCCTTCAGCCGGCGCTTCTGCGCTTGCCGGTGTGAAGGACAGCGTACCGGCAGTCCCCTTGAGGGTGATGGTCAGGTTCTCGCCATCGACCACGAACGACTCGGCCCCGTTGAGGCCACTGACGAAATCATGGCCCAACGACTTGGGTGGGCAGGCGACACGAGTCATCTGGTTGACCGTCAGGGTCAGTGCGGAACCGTTTTCGACATAGGTACCGCCGCCAGAGTTGCAGTCAGCCTTCACGGTGATGGCGCCATCGTCCATGAAAGACAACGTGTAGTTGGCCGGCGTCTCAGGCGTCAGGGTGAAGCCATCCTTACCAACATAGCCGGCCCACTGCCAGGACGTACCGGCCAGGGCGGATGCGGGTGCGGCTGCACCCGTTGCCTCAGCCGAGGGTGTCGCGTCAGTCGGCGCGACCGCGGTGGCATCGGCCGGTGCTTCTTGGGTTTGTGGCGCCATGTTGACACAAGCCGTGACGCTCATGCTCAACAAAACAAGCACCGCGAGGACGAGAGTGAGTTTGTGCTTCATTTCTTCTCCTTGTGCGTTTCTGTGTGACCAAATGACCATACCGGTTTCCAGCAGGCAGATACCGGCCGACGGTCGTTGAGTGGTCGGCGAGACATGTCGATTGTTTGCTAAAATTATCGCTACAATCCCACATCTCGTCAAGTCGGGTTGATTTTACGTCGATGCGGGGCCGGTAGAACGCCCCACTGCGCTTCTCGCCCTGCGAATTTGGTGCCTCGCGTTTTGGTGTAGCATAACCAACGACTCCCCGAACCTGCGTATGAGTACTCGCTGCAACCATGCCACCGGAGGTCGCACATGCCCATCACCATCGAACCGTTAGCCGCTCACGAGCTAAAAACGCTACCCGAAAAATTCGTATTCGGTCGCACCTTTTCCAATCGGATGTTCACACAGACCTACACGCCCAACCAGGGTTGGCACGACGCCCGCATTGGTCCCTACCACGCCTTCACACTCGATCCGGCCGCCATCGTGCTGCATTACGCCCAAACCATCTTCNNTGAAGGAACCAAGGCCTACCGCCGCCCCGACGGCAACATCAACCTCTTCCGGCCGTGGGAAAATGCGGCCCGCTTCAACCGCTCGGCGACACGCATGGCCATGGCCCCGGTCGACCCACAGGAGCATTTTACGGCCATCGCCGAGCTGGTGCGCCTGGAGCACGCCTGGGTGCCGGCGGCTGACGGCGCCGCCCTTTACATCCGGCCAACGATGATTGCCAGTGATAGTGGTCTGGGAGTGCAGGCCAGCCAGACCTACCTGCACTACATCATCGTGGGCGGTCGGCCCTATTTCACCACCGGCTTCAATCCGGTGTCGGTCTTCGTGTCGCGTGACCATGTGCGCGGTACGCGGGGCATCGGCGAAGCCAAAACCGGCGGCAACTACGCCGCCAGCCTCTACGTCTCCGAGCAGGCGAAGCGCCTGGGCTGCCAGCAGGTCCTCTGGCTGGACGGGGTCGAACGCCGCTACGTGGAAGAGGTGGGGGCGATGAACATCGCCTTCGTTTACGGCGGCACGCACATCGTGACACCGGCCCTTTCGGGCAGCATTCTGCCCGGGGTCACGCGCGACTCGGTGATCAGACTGGCGCCTGACCTCGGTTTCACCGTGAGCGAAGGACGGCTGGACATCGACGAAGTGCTCAAAGATATCGCCGCCGGCCATATCACGGAGGTGTTTGGCCTGGGGACGGCCGCCGTCATTGCCCCGGTCGGTCAATTGATGGACGACAGCCACACCGTTGCCATCAACGAGCAGCGGTCTGGCCCGGTGGCCACGCGCCTCTTCCAGGCCCTGACCGATATCCAGTACGGCCGTGTGCCCGATCCGTACGGTTGGACGTACACCATCGCAGTGCCGCGCGACTGAACGCCCCGACCGTTGGCCGTCGCGCCCACGCCGCAGCAACCCGGCCTGAGCGGGATCGGCGAGTACGCTACATCGGCCACAGCCTGGGCACCAGAATCAGGCTGACCAGCAGCACGATCAGCAGCAGCGGCAAGCCCAACCGACTGTAATCGCCAAACTTGTAGCCGCCCGGCGCAAAAACCAGGGTGTTCGTCGGCGATGAAACGGNGGTCAGGAAGGCCGAGGCTGCGCCCACGGCCACCATCATCAGCAGCGCGTAAGGCTCGTACCCGGCGCTGGTGGCCGTCTGCATAACGATCGGCGCCATCAAAACGGCGGTCGCGGTGTTACTGATGACCTGACTGAGGCCCGCAGTGAGCAGGTAAACCCCCGCCAGCAGGGCTACCGGCCCAATAGCACCCACCGTGGACACCAGCGTGTGTGCAATCAACTCGGCGCCGCCCGTAACCTGCAGGGCGGTGCCAACCGGCAGCATGGCGGCGATCAGGATGACCGCCGGCCAGTTGATGGCCCGATAAGCTGCGCTCGTGGAGAGGCAGCGCATCAGGATCATCATCAGGGCGGTGATCAAAACCGCGATCGCCGTTGGAACCGCCTTGGTCAGCATCAGCACGATCATCAGGAGCAGGGCCAATACAGCAACGACGGCCCGCCAACCCAGGTTGACCACCTGGCGGGTCATCGCTTCGGGACTACCCACGACGACGAAGTTACGGCTTTCGCTCTGGCTNNGTTCGATGGCTTCCCAGGTCCCCTGCACCAGGAGTTGGTCTCCAAACTCGAGGGTGGTGGTTTGCCGCGGCACCTGACTGCCGCGTTTGAGCGAAATGACCTGGATGTTGAATTTCGATGCCAGCTGACTCGTCACCAGCGTGCTGCCGATGTATTCGCTGCGCGGGGTCAGCAGCACTTCGACCACACCCACGACATCAGACATGAGCAGGCGTGTCATGTCCTGCTCGCTGGCATCGACCGCTGCACCATCAAGCTGCAGCGCTTGCATGGCCTGCGTGATGGCTGTAACGCTGCCCTTCAGGAGTAGGACGTCGCCGGCCTCCAGAATGGTGGTCGGCTCTGGCGTAAACACGTTGGTCTGGTGGAGCCAGTTGCGCAGATCCTGGCCTGGCCGGGTCATTGCCGGTACTTTGGAGAGGATGGTCCCGGCCCTGGAAGCCCGCTGCACCCGTAGGATCGATACACCGTAGCTCTGCCCGACCTGCGACGATTGCGGCGACTGTCCTACCAGCGGCGACCCGGCAGGTATCGTGGCTTGAAACAGCTTGCCAGACAGCCTGTACGACGTCACCATCTCCTGCACCGAGGCGTCCAGGTCCACAGGGCGATTATCCGTTTCATACGCCGGCAGGAACCGCCGGCCGATCAGGACCGTAAAGGCAATCGCGACCACGAGCAGGGGTAGTCCGATGAGGCCAAACTCGAAGAACCCGAACGTCGGCAGCCCAGCCATGGTGAGCGTATCGGCCACGACGATGTTGGGCGACGTACCGATCAGGGTCAGCAGACCGCCCAGGTTGGCCGCGAAGGCCAGCGGAATCAAGAAGCGTGAGGGATAACTTTTGGCCCGCCAGGCCGCCCCCACCACGGCGGGCAGCAGCATCGCCACGGTACCGGTGTTGCTCAGGAAACCCGACAGCCCGCCCGTCCCCGACATGACCACCCCTTGCAGGCGAGCCTCGGTGCTGCCCCNCAGGCGCAGCAGTTGCTGGCCAAACCAGGCGGTCACACCGGTGCGCGTCAGCCNCTCGCCGACGACGAACAGCCCAGCCACCATGATGACTGTCGGATCAGCAAAACCGGCCAGGGTCTGGCTCAGGTCCAGGATCCCCGTCAGAAACAGAGCCAACATCGCCAATAGCGCCACGATTTCGGCCGGCAGCCGATTCCAGATGAACAGGGCGATAGTCGCCGCCAGAATCACGAAGGTAATAATCATGTGCGCATCACGCAAACAGCGCACCCAACGCGGCCGGTGCGATGCCGGCGCCCAGGCCGGCCATCAGGAGGACGCGCGCTTTCTGTGGGCCAGGTCACGCGCGAAGATGGCGCCGGCCTTCTGTAGGGTTACGCCGCCGCCGCTGTAGGCGTAAATGGGCCGTACGCCGCCGTAGGGCACACGACTGGAGATGACCACGGGGATGCCCCGATGCAGGCTGTCGAGGATGGCCTGGTAGAGGGCCTGGTTGACGTTGCCGGCGCCCACTGCGGTGATCACCAGACCGGCCGCGCCGGCCCCTAAGGCGGCGCGCAGGGCGATATCATCGGCGCCCGCGTACATGGGAATGATGTCGACGCGGCAGGTGGGCCGGCAGCGGCACGTGGATGCGCGGTGACCAGGCATCGCTGAAATGCACCCGCCCGCCGCGCACCTTGCCCAGGTCGGGCGGTTGAATCGACTCGAAGGCATCGACCTCAGACGTATCGACCTTCATCACGCGTCGGGCCGAGTGAATTTCGCCGTTCATCACAATCAAGGCGCCGCGGCCACGTGATTTGGGATGAACCGCGACGAGCGCCGCATCCCGGATGTTGGTTGGCCCATCGGGGTTGGGATCGGTTGCCGCACGCATCGCGCCGGTAAACACGATGGGCGCACTGCCGGGTACGGTGATGTCGAGGAAAAGGCGGTCTCCTCCATCGTATCGGTACCGTGCAGGATGATGATCCCCGTAGGGCGCGGCGTGAGGGTTTCGGCAGCGGCCTCATGGGCCGGCGCGGGGCGATGTGGGCTGCGTCAAAGTACGCACCCGCTGTGCCAGCTGCAGCCAGTTGTGGGGCTGCATCTGCTCACTCGGAATGTTGGCGAAATCCTCGACCCCGACCATCGCAATGCGGCCCAGCTCCGGCACGGCCGCCACCAGTTCGTCCCCTCCCAGCGCCGGGATGGGCCCCGCTTTCGGCGTCGATGCGCATGGCAATCGTGCCACCCGTGGCAATGATTTGAATGAAGGGTAGACGGCGGGCGCTCATCATTTTTGTTCACCTCACCCCAGATCTCCTTCATGCCGGCCACGGCGCCCAATAGCGCGCTCGCCTCGTAGGGCAGGATCAGCTTGGTGGATTGACCGTCGGCGACCACCTTGAGCGCCTCCAGGTACTGGATGGCGATCAACTTGTCGTCGGGCTGCGCATTACGAATGGCACTGAACACCGTCGTGATGGCGTTGCCCTGACCGGTCGCTTCGACCTCTAGCTTGTAGCGCTGCGCATCGGCCACCCGGCGCACCGCTTCGGCCTCGCCTTCGGCAGCCAGAATTTTGGACTGGCGCTGGCCTTCGGCCTGCAAGATCTCGGCGCGCTTTTCACGTTCGGCCTTCATCTGGCGGTGCATGGCCTGCGTCACATCGGCCGGCGGATCGATACGTTTGATTTCGACGCGCACTACACGCACGCCCCACTTGTCGGTGGCATCGTCCAGAACCAGGCGCAGTTTGGTGTTGATCACCTCACGCGAAGTCAGCGCCTGGTCCAATTCCATCTCGCCGACGACATTACGCAGGTTCGTCTGGGCCAGCTTGGTCGCGGCCTGGTAAAAGTCAACCACGTTGTAGACCAGCTTGACCGGGTCGGTCGCCTCGTAGTAAACGATCGCATCGACGGTCACCACGACGTTGTCCTTCGTGATCACCTCTTGCGCCGGCACATCGACCACCTGCTCACGCATGTCGATCTTGCGCAGGGTATCGATGAAGGGCACGATGAAAGTGAGGCCGGGCGATGCTGTGTGTACATAACGGCCCAGCCGCTCGACCACCGCTTTCTCATAGGGCGACACAATACGGATGCTGAGCACAGCCATGATGAACACAAAAACGCCAGAAGAATCAGGATCAAAACGGGCACTAACATGATTCGCCTCCCATACAAAAACCGCCAGAACTCACTGGCTGATACGCGGCTGGTCGGCAGGATGCCGGGCGTTCTCGCCCAGCCGCCAGCCTCATGGCTTATGCCGCGCAGGTCAGGCCGGTTCGTCAGTCGGAACCAACCGTACTTTGAGCCGGGTCCCTTCGACCGTCACCACTTGAACCACCTTACCGGCCGGAATCGGCACATTGTCGACCGCATCGGCGCGCCACTCTTCACGGTCCACGCGCACGAGGCCGGTAGCTGCCATGGGGTCGATCGTCTCCAGAACAACCGCCTGCTTACCCATGACACGGTCGATGCCGACGCCCTGCGCCTGCGGACCGGTCACCCGGTCGGCGAAGCGCCGGCTCAGCAGGACGCCAGCACCGGACGTCACAATGAATACGACCAGCTGTACCGGCAGGGTCGCGCCGAGCAGGGCCGCCATTGTTGCAACCAAGGCGCCGACGCCAAACGCGGCCAAAACGAAGCCGGCCGTCAGCACTTCGCCCAGAAAGAACAGAATTGCGATCACCAGCCATACCCACATCAGATCCATTGCCACCTCCCCACGAGGGCCGTTTTCGACACCACCATTGTAACATACGTCTGCACGATCAGAAAGCCCCCGCCATCGCCTGGCGCCGAACGTGGCCCCACTACCGCCGCAGCCCTTTCGCCTGCCCTGCAAATACAATCGGTGCAACTCAGATTGGGGCTTACCCGCCCTTCGACAGGCTCAGGGCGAACGGGTGAGCCTGTTCTGCGCAGGCGGTGGGTACAGTCCACTCAACCCGTTTGGTCGAAACGGTCACCTGGTGTAAACTGGGGTGCAACTGCCGACGCCGATGCCCACGCATCCGCCGTGCGCATGCGTTTACCCCCGTTCACATGGTGACCTATGGACCTCTGGCAAGATTTTCACGGCCCCAACGCGGGTTACGTTCTCGAGTTGTACGACCGTTTCGTGCAGGACCCCCAGTCGGTCGACGCGGCGGCGCGGGCGCTGTTTGCCCAGTGGCAGCCNGCCGACCGCGCCGCCGCCGGCCCAGCCGGCGCCCCCGCGGACAGCGACAAGGTCATGGGCGTCGTCAACCTGGCGCAGGCCATCCGCGACTACGGGCACCTCGCCGCACAGCTCGACCCGCTGGGCAGCGCACCGCCGGGCGACCCGGCCCTGGAGCTGGCCATGTACGGCCTGTCCGAGGCCGACCTGCAGCAGCTGCCGGCCAGCCTGATACATGGACCGCTGGCCTTACGCAACGCTACCGCGGCCCAGGCCATCCAGGAGCTGCGTACCGTCTACTCCAACCACATCGGCTACGATTACGACCACCTGCGCTCGCCCGAGGAACGCNNCTGGCTGCGCCACGCGGCCGAATCGTACCGTTTCCGGCCGGCCATGCCGCCGCCGGAGNNGCCCGCCCTGCTCGAACGGCTGACCGAGGTCGAGGCGTTNCGGCTCTTCCTGCACCGGGCGTTTCCGGGCAAAACCCGCTTCTCCGTCGAAGGCCTCGATATGCTCGTCCCCATCCTGGACGAGATTCTGTGNGGGGCCGCGGACCGTGGGATTTGCACCGCGCTGATCGGTATGGCGCACCGCGGGCGGCTCAACGTGCTGGCCCACGTGCTCAACAAACCGGTCAGTCAGATCCTGGCCGAATTCAGNGACCCGGTGCATGGTCAGGACTTCACGATCCGCGAAGATCTGGGCTGGACGGGCGACGTCAAGTACCACAGGGCCCAGCGTGCGCTGCGTGATGGTGAGCCGATCCGCCTGATCGCCGAGATGGCGCCCAACCCCAGCCACCTCGAGTTCGTCAANCCCCTGGTCGAAGGCATGGCCCGCGCGGCCGGCAGCGGCGTCGATCGGCGCGGCGCNGCGGCCTTCTACCCCGATGCTTCGCTGCCGATCCTGATCCACGGGGATGCGGCCTTCCCCGGCCAGGGCATCGTCGCCGAAACGCTCAACCTGGCCCGTCTCGACGGCTACACGACCGGCGGCACGATCCACATCATCGCCAACAACCAGATCGGCTTCACCGCGACCAGGAGTGAAGTGGTCGGCACGCTCTACGTCAGCGACCTGGCCAAGGGTTTCAAGATCCCGGTGGTGCACGTCAACGCCGACGACCCGCTGGCGTGCCTGGAGGTGACGCGGCTGGCCCTGGCCTACCGCCAGGAGTTCCGCCGCGACTTCCTGATCGACCTGGTCGGCTACCGACGCCACGGCCACAACGAGGGGGACGAGCCGGGCTTCACCCAACCCCTGATGGCCCGTACGATCGATACGCACCCCAGCGTGCGCACCCAGTGGGCCGCGACCCTGGTGCAGGCCGGTACGGTCGACGCGGACTGGCCCGCCGCACAGTTGCAGGATCAACTCGATGCCCTGCAACGCGAACTGGAGNNGGCCAAGCCCGAGGAGCAGATCCCCGACGAAGCGCCCAAGCCGCCGCCGCCGGGCGCCGCCCGGCACGTGCAAACCGCCGTGCCCGCCGCGCAACTGCGGGCCTTGAATGCCGACCTGCTGCACGTCCCGGCCGGTTTTACCGTCCATCCCAAGCTGGTGCGTGCTNNGGAGCGCCGCCTGAAGGCCTTCGAGCCGGACAACGACGACGAAGTCAGCGTCGACTGGGCGGCCGCCGAGGCGTTGGCCCTGGCCTCCATCCTGGCCGATGGCACGCCGATCCGCCTGACCGGGGAGGACGTCGAGCGCGGCACCTTCGGTCACCGCCACGCCGTGCTGCACGACGCCGCCAACGGCCAGCGCTACGTTCCGCTGCAAGTCCTGCCCCAGGCCCGCGCCGCCTTCGAGATCCACAACAGCCCACTGACCGAGGGCGCTGGNTTGGCNTTCGAGTACGGCTACAACGTCCTCTACCCCCACCGCTGCCTGGTGATCTGGGAGGCCCAGTACGGCGACTTCGTCAACGGCGCACAGGTGATCATCGATGAATACCTGACCTCGGGCCGGGCCAAATTCGGCCAGACNCCCTCACTGGTGCTGCTGCTGCCGCACGGCTACGAAGGGCAGGGGCCGGATCACTCCAGCGCGCGCGAGCGCTTCCTGCAGGCCGCGGCCGAGACCAACATGCGCATCGCCAACGCCACCACGGCCGCCCAGTATTTCCACCTCCTGCGCCGGCAGGCCGCGCTGCTGGAAACCGACCCCCTGCCGCTGATCGTGCTGACGCCCAAGAGCCTGCTGCGCCACCCGCACACCGCTTCACCGCTGCGTGAGTTGGCCGAGGACGCCTGGCAGCCGGTGATCGACGACGCCTGGGCGCAGCCGCAGCGCGCCCAGGTCGTGCGCCTGGTGCTGTGCAGCGGCAAGATTTATGTCGATCTGATCAGCAGCCCCTGCGCACGGCANACGCCGGCCGTGGCCCTGGTACGCATCGAACAGCTCTACCCCTTCCCGGCGGCCGACCTGGCGCCGGTCCTGGAGGCGTACCCCAACCTGCACGAGGTCATCTGGCTGCAAGAAGAACCAGAAAACATGGGCGCCTGGGAATATATGCAGCCGCGCCTGCGTGAGCTCATTGCGGGGCGCTGGCCCTGGTGCGCCTGAGCCGGCGCCGCGCTCGGCCCGGCCGAAGGCTCCACGACGTGGCACATCGTCAGTCAGAAAGTGCTGATCGAAGAGGCATTCGATCTCAAACCGGACGGTATCCAGGACACGCTGGCCCTGGTCGAGAAGATCTAACGAGGGAAACCATGATCAAACAGGTGGTTGTGCCGATGTTGGGCGAGTCGGTGGTCGAAGCCACGGTCGCCGAGTGGCTCAAGCACGAGGGTGACGCGGTGCTGGCCGGTGAAGCGCTGGTGCGCCTGGAGACCGACAAAGTGGATCTGGAAGTAACGGCCGAAGTGGCGGGCACCTTGCAGCGCATCGAACGCGGCGCCGGGCAGGATGTCAAGATCGGTGATGTGCTGGGGATCATTGCGTCGGCCGAGGACGCGGCCGACGCCGCGGCGCCGACCACCGCTGAACCGGCCGCGGCCAGCCGCGCGGGAGCGGGTCACCCGGTCGCCCGTCGCATGGCCCAGGAGGANGGGGTCGATCTGACCCAGGTGGTCGGCAGCGGCCCCAGCGGCCGGGTCACGCGCCGCGATGTCGAAGGTTTTCTGGCCCAGCAGAAGGCCGCCGAAGCGCCGGCGCGCCGCCGGCCGTAAGCCCGCGCCGGCCGCCGTGACGCCGCCGACCGCGCGGCGGCCGTAACGCCGGCGCCAGTCGCACCGCCAACGGCCGTCAGCGCGGCGACGCCCGCGCTGGGGCGGCTTCGNCCGGCCGAAGACCGCATCCGCATGACGCGTCGCCGCCAGACCATCGCGNNCCGCCTGGTGGAGGCGCAGCAGACCGCGGCCATGCTGACCACCTTCAACGAGATCGACATGAGTGCGGTGATGGAGATCCGGGCGCGGCGCAAGGAGAGCTTCCGCGAACGCCACGGCATCGGCCTGGGCTTCATGTCCTTCTTCGTCAAGGCGTGCATCGGCGCGCTGAAGGCCTTCCCGCTGCTCAACGCCGAGATCCAGGGCGACGAGATCGTGGTCAAACGCTACTACGACATCGGGGTGGCCATCGGCGCCCGCGAGGGNCTGGTGGTGCCGGTGCTGCGCGGCGCNGACCAGATGTCGTTCGCCGCGATCGAGCGGGCCATCAAGGAATTCGCGCAAAAGACCGAGGCCAACACGCTGACGCTGGAAGACCTGCGCGGCGGCAGCTTCACCATCACCAACGGCGGCGTCTTCGGCTCCCTGCTCAGCACGCCCATCCTCAACCCGCCGCAGGTCGCCATCCTGGGCATGCACAAGATCGAGCCGCGACCGGTCGCCGTCGACGGCCAGGTCGTCATCCGGCCGATGATGTACGTGGCGCTCAGCTACGACCACCGCATCGTCGACGGCCGCGAGGCGGTGCAGTTCCTGGTGAAGGTCAAGGAGTTGATCGAAGACCCGGAGGCGCTGCTGCTGGAAGGGTAGTTCGTGCGCCGCGCCCACGAACGACGTCAGCGTGCACGGTCGATTGCCTGACGCAGCCGGTACTCTTCGGCCATCGACGCCTCCAGCCGGCGTTCGGCTCCTGCACGCGTCCCCGGCTCAAGCGGTCATCGCGCAGCCGCAGCTGGTTGGCTCCAGCTGATAACGCCGAATGTCGGCGATCACCTGGTGTTTGCGTTCGATCAGTGCCTCGCGGTCCACCGGCTGCACCCCTACACGTCACAAGCTGCCCGCAGGTGCGCCGACGGGGTATTGCCGGCGCACACACCAGACCTGTTGTCCACCCACCCATCGCGCCACAACGGGACGCCGGGCGCTTGAAAGCCGCCCGGCGTCTCGTTGCACAACCGCCGGCATCGACGTGTGGTTGGGCCAATGCCGGCCGCGCTGTCAGCGCCTAACAGGCGTTCCCGAACTGGGCAGAGACCAGCATGATATCGATGATATCGACCACACCGTCGTTATTGCGGTCGTAGCGGTTGTTCCAGTTGGGTGAGGCCGTCGTGGTGGTCCAGGCGCCGGCGACCAAACCGATGTCGATAACGTCGATGCCGCCGTTGCCGTTGTAGTCGGGGCAGGTGCGGAATGGCGTGCTGGGCAGCGGCCAGACGTAGGCGCCCCGGCTGCGCGTCCATACGGCCAGCGTCGTAGCCCCGGTGTCCACCGTCATATCCCAAATCATGGCGTTGGGCAGGCCGGCCTGGAAGCGGTACCACACCGGCGTCGCAGCGTCGATGTCGTTGGTGTAGTACAGGCCCCAGTCGGTGCCGACAAATACCTGCTGCCGGTAGTTGGGGTTGACCATGATCGAATCGGCCGGAATGTTGGGCAGGTTGCCCGATTTGTCCAGCCAGGTGAACGTCGCGCAGTTGGCTGTACAGGTCACCTGGAAGACGTGGCCCGGCGTCGTCGGGGTATTCTGATCGAAGCCACCCACGGCAGCGTAGCCGATCAGCGGGTCGAACGTGTCCTGGTAGACGTCCAGGATCGGCCGGTTGGGCAGAACGGTGTTGCCGCCCGTGACATTGACCCAGGTTGCACTGTTGGCCACGCCCTGGCCCAGGTTGAAGCCCATTTGCACGTTACCGTCGTTGGTGCCGACGATGGCNNGCGTGTTGTCACTCCAGGCATAGTTCAACTGGTTGATAAACGAGCGGTCGGCCAACGTATTTTTGGTCAGGTCGCCGCTGTTGATGTACCAGCGTGTCGTCGTACTGCCGCCGATTGCGCCGTTGACCGATTCGAAGACCCGCTGGCTGCCGGCGATCATGTGCGTGCAGCCGGTGCCGGGGCAGCCGTTCTTCTGGATCTCGTACGGGAAGATGAAGCTGATCCGGTCGCCCGACCAGGCGCCCGTTGCGGCCGTCTNGTCCCCGTAGGCCCCGGTGGTGCTCACCGACAGATTGCCGTTCTGGCTCTCCTGGTACCAACGCTGCCCCAACATCGGCTCGATGCGGGCGAACATGCCGTCGCCGCCCTTGCGCAGCTGCCACACGGCGGCGGTCGGGTTACCGGCGTTCCACACGTACACCGCCGAACCGTTGTCCTGCATACCGCCGTTGATGCCCGGCTGGGCGGCATTGGCGAAGTTCGCCGTGATGTCGCCGGAGTAAAACTCGAGGGTATTCAGTGTGCTGTTGATCTGCGTGAACGTCGGGCTGGCCGCGTTGGCGTTCAGCGTCACGTAGGCGCCGCCGTCGCTGCCAGCCAGCATGACCGTGGACGATCCCGGCACGTAGGCCAGCGCGTGATGGTCGACGTGCACGGTGTTGCCGCCCGCGTAACCGCAGGTCTTATTGACGAAGGTCGTGCCGCCGTTGGTCGACTGGTAGATGTCGATGGCATCGAGATATAGCCGATCGGGGTCGTTGGGGTCGACCGCGATGCCCTGGTCGTACCAGTTCTGGGTGCCGTCGCCGTAGCAGCCAGTCAGACCGCTGGTGGCCGAGCGTTGTTGCCAGGTCGTGCCGCCGTCGGTTGTGCGCCACACGCCGAGCTGGCCGCCACGCTGCGCNNCGCCGGTGGCCAGGATGGCCTGCACCTGCACGTAGATCACGTCTGGGTTGCTGGGCGCGATCGCAACATCCATCCGGCCCAGGCGGTTGCCGGTCAGGTTGCCGGTGTTGACCGGGATGCCGCTGGCGGTGTCGGCCGGCCAGCCGTTGTCAGCCCGGCTGAGCGTCTCCCAGTTCACCGGGCAGCCGCTGGCGGGCAGGATGGCCCGGTACACACCGTTGGCGCCGTTGAGGTGCAGGTCGTTTTGCACCGTCGTGCTGTAGCCGCGNNCGCCGATGAAGGCGTAGATCTGGGTCGTGGCGCCAATGTCACGCAGGATCAGGCCGGTGGTGTCCTGGCGCTGGGTGGTGAAATTGTTGGCCAGACACGGCCCGGTCCAGTTGGCGCCGGCGTCGTAGGAGAGATAGAGGCCCGTTTTGGTGCCCACGACCACGTTGTTGCTGTTGTTTGGGTCGACCCGCACTTTGCCGATGGCCTGATACTGTGGGTAGTTGTTCGGCGCCTGCGGGTAGGCCGGGTTGAACACATCGGCGCCCAGTATCGTCCAGGTGTTGCCCTGATCAGTGCTCTTGAGCAGGCCAGCCGCACCGAAGGAGAACGAGCCGAAACGCAGGTCGCCGGTGCCCGCATAGACGACGTTGTGGTCGTTCGGATCGATGTGCAGGTCGCCGATGGNCGATCGTTGCAAGCAGGGGTCATCGGTGACTGACGTCCAGGAGGTCGCCGCCGAGCAGCAGTTCGTCGTCTTCCACACGCCGCCGCCATCGGCGCCCAGGTAGGCCACGTTGGGCGTCACCGGGTCGATGGCGATCGTGTTCACGCGGCCGGAAACCAGGCCGTAGGCGTAGCAGCTCAAACAGCCGTTGCTCTGCAGCGGCTGCGGCCCCAGGGAGGTGAAACGGTTGGGGTTCAGGGCGAGGGGTGATTGGGATTCGGTGGGGCTGTACGTCACCTCACCGGCCGGCACCCGCGTTCNGATGGCCTGATCCTGGGCCGCCGCATCCACGACCCAGCGTGAGTCGAACTTGCCCGTGGGGTAGGCGGCGCGGTGGTAGAAATAATCGCCAAGCGCCAGCAGGTTCTCGCCTTCTTCACCAGGGTTTTCGCCCGGCTCAGCCACGTACCCTTCGCGTCCTTGTGCACCCAACGCCAGGCGGCCGGCGGCCGGCACTGTAGAGGGTGTATTGCCTGGCAAGACAACAAAACCACCATCGCCAGGAGAATGGCGATGCCCAGCAGAACATACAGCATGGATGTTAGCTTCAAGGTACGGCTCCTTGATAGTGGACTGAAATGCGGCCTCACGGCACACTGCCGTACTGCACTACGGGGACGCAGCCACGATCGGTGATCTCAGTCGGCGGATGAAGAGGAGAGTGTAGGATACATCAAGTGGGTGATTTTCACAAATAGTGAGGCTTTTCAGGTCAGCCCTTGACAGAGTACGGCGGACGGTCCAATTGTGTTTTTGTGCATCCTCCGGTACAATCTGAACGTCTGACGCACATGAACAAGGAGTAAGGGACGCATGAAGATACTGGTCGTTGGCACCGGATTCGTCGGTTTGACCCATGCCGCGGTTTGTTCAGAATACGGTCATCAGGTCTATGCCTATGATATCGACCCCGCCCGCATCGAGGCGTACCGTTCGGGCCGGCGTGAGGCAATCGAGGCGTACGTCAACGAGCCGGAGTTGGCGAATGTCATCGCCGAAAACCTGGACCGGCACCTCTTTTTCGTGACCGAAGTCGAACCGATCATCGAAGGGGTCGAGGTGGTCTTCCTCTGCCTGCCAACGCCGCCCCTGCGCAGCGGGGCGACCGACATGAGCTACTACATGAAAGCGGTGGACCACCTGGCCCAGGTACTGGCCCGTCGTCAGAACCAACGGCGTGTCGTGCTGGTCAACAAGAGCACTGTGCCCATTGGTTCGGCGCGCCGGTTACTCAAGGTGCTGCACGAACACCGGGTGCCCAACGCCGGCGTCGCCTCGAACCCCGAGTTCCTGCCGGAGGGCAGCGCCGTCGAACGCTCACGTAAACCGGACCGCGTCGTCGTTGGCGCCGACACGCCGGAGGACTTNCGGCTGCTGCGCCGCGTTTATCCACAGTTCGTCGACCACGTGCGCATTCGTTACATCGAAACGACGCCCGAAACGGCCGAAGCCATCAAGTACGTGGCCAACACCCTGCTGCTCACCTACATTTCGTTTTGGAACGGCGTCGGCGCACGCCTGGCCGAAACGTTCGACAACATCGATATGTCGCAGCTCAAGCANGGGGTCACGGCCGATGACCGCATCAGCACTTGGGGTTCCTTCGTGAGCAACGGCGCTGGCGGCAGCTGCTTTGGCAAGGATATCCAGTCCCTCATCTACCAGCTGAGCCGGCACGGCAAGTCGACCGATCTGCTGCGTTCGGTGTACCAGATCAACGAATACCAAAAGTCGTACCTGATCGAACGCGCTNNGCACGAGGCCAATTTCGATTTCAACGAAAAGACGGTCGCCCTGCTNGGGCTGGCCTTCAAAAAGCGCACCAACGACATGCGCGACTCATCCGCGCTACGGGTGGTGCAGGGCCTGCTNGGGTCTGGGGTCAAGTCGATCCGCGCCTACGACCCGCTGGCCATGGACGAAGCGCGCAGCTACTTCCGGCCGCAGCAGAATCGACTGTACGAGAAGATCAGCTATCACCGGAGTGCACGGATGGCCCTGGAGGGCAGCGATGCCCTGTTCATCTCGACCGACTGGGAAGAGTTCCGCGGCCTGAGCAGCGAGATCGAACAGACCGTGCGCCCGCCCTACCTGATCGTCGACGGCCGGCGGATGATCTCCGATTTTTCGACCCTGGTCGACGCCGGTTACACCTACCTGGCGGTCGGTTCCAAAGTGCTACTGCCGGGGCGCGAGGGCGCTGCGGGGCAGACGGAGGCTGACGTGCTGCGTGAGGTGGATGAGCTGCTGTCCGAGTCGGACTGACGCGGTGCGGGTCTGCCGCCCAACGGAATCCGAGGGGTGTGATGGCTGGTTTGTATTTCGACGATTTGCGGGTCGGGCAGCGTGTGCGGCACAGCCTGGGGCGCACCGTGACCGAGATGGACAACGTGCTGTTCAACGCGCTGACCATGAACACGCAACCGCTGCACCTCAACGAAGACTTCGCCGCNGCNACGCAGTTTGGGCGACGTATCGTCAACGGGATCTTCACCCTCGGCCTCGTCGTGGGTATCACCGTGCCNCGGCTGACGGAAGGCACGATCGTGGCCAACCTGTCGTACGAGCGCGTCCTGCACCCCAACCCGCTCTTCCACGGCGACACCGTCTACGTGGAGAGTGAAGTTTTAGAGGTACGCCCTTCGCAGTCGCGGCCCGACCGCGGCATCGTACGCCTACGCCACATCGGGCGTAACCAGGAGGGCGTGACCGTGATCGAAGTCGAGCGCACCGTGCTGTTCCTGCGTCGCCCGGCCTGACTGGATGTCCGGCAGTCGGGGCGACGCAGGGAACCAGCCTGAACCGCGGGCTGGCAGCGTTGCCGGTTGCCCCTCGCCCCTGCTTCAGCCTGGCCCACACAGCGACTGACGCTTCATCCTCAAATCGCGGTAACTGCTCAGGCTGGTTCTGGAGAAACCCGGTTTCTGAACGGCTGGCTGAGCAGTTACAAATCACGGAGGTTTCCTGATGGTTCGACCACGACGGGCGTTGCTGTTCATGCCCGGTGATGATCTGCGCAAAATCGGTAAGGCGGCCGGGCTGGCTGTCGACAGTGTGATCATGGATCTGGAAGATGGTGTGGCGTTCAACCGTAAGGCTGAGGCGCGCCAGGCCGTGGCCCAGGCCCTGACGCACCTCGATTTTGGCCGCAACGAGCGGTTGGTGCGCATCAACCCGCCCAGCTCGACCTTCGAGGTCGATGACCTGGACGCCGTTTTACCGGCGCACCCCGACGGCATCGTGATCCCCAAGGTCGAAGCGGCCGGCCAGATTCAGTACATCTGCGACATTATCGCCCGTCACGAACAGGCCGCCGGCTGGGCGCCGGGCAGCATCCGTGTGCTGGCCATCGTCGAGACCGCGCGCGGTGTGCTGAATCTGCGTGAAATCGCCGCCGCCGACCCCCGCCTGGACGCCTTGATGTTCGGCGCGGAAGACCTGGCCGGCGACATCGGCGCGATCCGCACCCCGNNAGGGTGGGAAGTGTTCTACGCCCGCAGCGCGGTCGTCACGGCCGCCGCGGCCTTTGGTCTGCAGGCCATCGACACCGTGTTCATCACCCTGGACAATCTGGACGGTCTGCGCCGCGAGTCGCAGCAGGCGTTGGCGATGGGGTACGCCGGCAAGATGGCGATCCACCCACGGCAGGTCCCGGTGATCACCGCGGTTTTCACCCCGAGTGACGCCGCGGTGGACGCCGCCCAGCGCCTCATCGCTGCCTATGCCGACCACCAGGCGGCNGGCGCGGGCGTCTTCGTTTGGGAAGGGCGCATGGTCGACATGCCGATGATCCGCGGCCGAACGTGTGCTGGCGCGGCCCGTGTGGCGGAGTAGGCGGGCAATCGGCCGTCGCAACTCGAAAAACGGGTGGCCCCTGGGGCCACCCGTTCTGTTTCATTGGCCTACATCGGTTTGGGGCCTATCCGAATAACCGTCACGGGACGACACTGTGGCGCGTTTTCCGGGTTATTCGGGTAGGCGCTTACATCATCGACCGCATGACCTGATCGAGCGCGGCCGGCGCTGGCCGCAGCCGATCAGCGGGCAGACTCACCAGCGGTGTCCNGGGCAGAGACAGCAGTTCCGGCAGCGTCGGCTGCGTCTGATTGATGTAGAGCAGGCCGGTGACCAGGCCCTGCCGCTCTTCCGCTTCACGCAGCGCCCGCACCGCGGCGTAAAAATCGGTGGGGTCGTAATCGATGTCCAGTTNTTTCAGCCGCACATGCGCGCCGTTGTGCATTGCGACATCGACCGTATCGCCCGGCGCGTAATCGACGTTGATCTCTTCGTACTCCGGGATGTAGGTGATGTCGTGCAGCGGTTCCTCGTGCGCCTTGCCGTAGGAGTAGCTCTTGGTCGAATCCTCGTGGTTGTTGAACGTCACGCACGGGCTGATGATGTCGAGCACGGCGGTACCGTGGTAGCTGAACGCGGCCTTCAACAGCTCGCGCACCTGTTTGGCATCGCCGGCAAAAGAACGGGCCACAAAGCCACACCCCAGGATGAGCGCCTCCATGCAGAGGTCGACCGGGGCGAATGCGTTTACGCCGGCGTGCTTGAGCTTCTGCCCCTTATCGGCGGTCGCCGAAAACTGGCCCTTGGTCAGGCCGTAGACGCCGTTGTTTTCGATGATATAGACCATCGGCACGTTGCGGCGCACCAGGTGCTTGAACTGGCCAATGCCGATGCTACCCGTGTCACCGTCACCGCTGACGCCGATGGGCAACAGGCTGGCGTTGGCCATTATGGCGCCGGTTGCGATCGACGGCATGCGGCCGTGCAGCGAGTTGAAGCCGTGCGAGCGGTTCAGGAAATAGGCCGGTGACTTGCTCGAACAGCCAATACCGCTGAGTTTGATGATGCGGTGCGGCGGCAGCGATAATTCGTGGCACACCCTGATGATCTGGCTGGAGATCGAATCGTGGCCGCAGCCTTTGCACAGGGTGGATGGGTTGCCGTCGTAGTCCTTCGGTTCCAGGCCGATCAGGTTCAGTTTGGGGTTACCGTTCGTGCGCGGTTTGGTGGTGACTTCCATGTCTAACGCTCCTGGGCGAGGATGGTTTCGGTGACATACCGAGGTGTGAGCGGCAGTCCATCGCACTTGGCCATGGAGCGGAACCGGGTGGCGTACTCGGGCAGCTCCATGCGCAAAATCTGCGCCATCTGGCCATCGAAATTGAGCCNGACCACATACACGTGGTCATGCGCGGCCACGAACTCGCGCAGGGTATTTTCGAGCGGCAGTGCCCGCAGACGCAGGTAACTGGTCGCGATACCCTGTTTGCGCAGACGGTCGCGGGCTTCGATCACCGCGGNGTCGGCTGAGCCGTAGGCGATGATTCCCACCGTGGCGCCGGGGACCGCGTCGATGACCGGCGGCGGCACCAGGGTGCGCGCCGTGTCATGTTTGCGCGCCAGACGTTTCAGGTTCTCTTCCCAATCATCCGGGCGCTCGCTGTAGATCGCCTTCGCGTTGTGGCCAGTGCCGCGTGTGAAGTACGCTGCCCGCCAATCGTTGGTGCCCGGCAGCGTGCGGTAGCCGATACCGTCGCCATCCACATCGACAAACCGGCCCCACGTTCCCAGCCGCTGCAAGTCCTCGGCCGTCAGTACCTTGCCGCGGTCCATCGGCTTCTCGGGGTATTTGAACGGCGGGCTCATCCACAGGTTCATCCCCAGGTCGAGGTCGCTCAGGATGAAGACCGGCGTCTGCAGCCGTTCGGCCAGGTCGAAGGACTCCACGCCAAAGTCGAAACACTCACTCACCGAGCCGGGCAGGAGCACGACATGACGCACATCGCCATGGCCCAGGAAGTAGGTCGAGAGCACGTCGCCCTGTGACACACGTGTCGGCAGACCGGTGCTGGGGCCCATACGCTGCACGTCCCAGATGACGACCGGGACTTCGGCGAAGTACCCCATGCCGGCGTATTCGGTCATCAGCGAGATGCCCGGGCCTGAGGTCGATGTCATGCTGCGTGCGCCGGCCCAACCCGCGCCGATCGCCATACCGATCGCGGCGATTTCGTCCTCGGCCTGCAGTACGGCGTAGGTCGGCTCGCCCGTGTCTGGGTCGGAGCGCAGTTCGGGCAAATATTCGTTCAGCGCCTCGATCAGGCTGCTGGCCGGGGTGATGGGGTACCAGGGCACCACGGTGACGCCGCCAAAAATGGCGCCCAGGGCCGATGCCACGTTACCCTCGATCATGATCTGGCCCGTAGTCGCGTTCATGCGCTCGACGCGATAGGGGTCCTCTTTGACCAGGTTGGCCCGTACCCAGTTGGCCGCCATTTCGACCACGCTGTAGTTCAAATCGACCGCTTTGGCCTTATAATTGAAGTGGGTATTCAGGGCGCCCTTGATCTCAGCCAGGTCGATACCCAACAGCACGGCCACAGCCCCCACATACACCATGTTAGAAACGTAAGTTTTGAATTTTTCTTCTGCGCCCGATGCCTTCACGAACTCTTTGACCGGTACACCATAATAGGTGACATCGGTGCGGCTGCGCTCGAATTTCCAATCGGCGGGGTGAATACATACGCCACCGGCCGGCAGCGCTTTCAGGTCATCGGCAACCGTTTTCTCATTGAAGGCCACGACAATTTCGGTGCCCTCGCGGCGTGCGATATACCCATCTTTGCTGACACGAATGGTGTACCAGGTCGGCAGCCCGGAGATATTCGACGGAAACAGGTTCTTGCCGTTGACCGGGATTCCCATGTGGAACAGNNCGCGAATGATCGTTGCGTTGGCTGTCTGGCTGCCCGATCCGTTCACCGTCGCGACAACGATCGAGAAGTCATTCACGATGTCGGCGCGTGACCTGGGTTCGGCCACGGCCGGTTCGCTCTGCACACCGATTGTGCTCATTAACTCGTACCTCCTTGAAACCACCGGAAAAATAAAACGTACGGCGCCACTGCGTGCCATGACCAGCCGGATGGCTGCTGTAACCGCCAGAATGGCTACGCTGGGCGTCGTACGAGATGATCGACCCGGTCGTCTGTCTCATGCACTGTGCGTCATCGCAGCCTGCAAAAGTGACTCTATTGTATCACGTGCCCTATTCCTGTCAAGGCACAGATTCAACTTCGATCAGCAGTTGGCCGCGGTCCACCACGTCACCGGCCTGGCACAGAACACGGCGCACCGTGCCGACGCGGCGCGGCCAGGCGCAGTTCCATCTTCATCGCTTCCAACAGCAGGAGGGTTTGCCCGCGCTCGACGGCGTCGCCCACCCGCACCAGGACGTCCAGCACGTGCCCCGGCATCGCGGCTTCCAGCCCGCCGGCCTGGGTCTGCACCGAGCGCCGGCGTCCGGCCGCCCGCGGTCCGGCTGCTGCAAGACGTAGTTGCACGGCGAGTTGAACGCGACGTAACGGCGCAGCCCGTCACTCGCCACATAGGCGCGCACCCGCCGCCCATCGATCTTCATGTTCAGCCGGCCATGTTCGGGCTGCTGCACCTCAACGGTGTAGGTGCGCTCACCCACCGTCACCCGGTAGAGTTCGCCCTCGGTTTCGACCCTGACCACTTTTTCGTCATCGGCCGCGTTGAGCTTGTGGTAGCGAAACTCCATGTCAACCTCCACCCAGGCGAAAACCGTCGCGTCGCGCCCAGGGCTGTAGGGGTCGCCGACGCTGGCGGCAGCGGCAGCGCCCACGGCGGTGACCGCCTGGCTGTCCAGCAGATCGGATAACGCGGCCGCAATCAGGACCATCGGGCATGGGCCGCCCGTCGGCCTGCCACTCCGCCAGTTGTGTGTCCACGAAGCTCGTCGTGGCCACGCCGGCGCGGAACTGCGGGTGATCGACCACGTCCAGCAGAAAGGGAATGTTGGTGGTTACGCCCTGTACGATGTAGTGGGCCAGGCCNNAACGCATCTTACCGATGGCGTCGCTGCGGTTTTCGCCCCAGACGATCAACTTGGCGACCATCGGGTCATAGTACAGCATCACTTCGGCGCCGGTGCTGATTCCCGCGTCGACGCGCANCCCTGGCCCGGCCGGCTCGACGGCGCGCAGTACCTTACCAATCGACGGTAAAAAATGATTCGCCGGATCTTCGGCGTAGATGCGGCACTCGATGGCGTGCCCGCGCTGCCCCAAGTCGCCCTGCTGAAAGGGCAGCGGTAGCCCCGCCGCCACCGCCAGCTGCGCCTTGACCAGGTCGATGCCGGTAACCATCTCGGTGATGGGGTGTTCGACCTGCAGGCGGGTGTTCATCTCCAGGAAATAAAAACTGCCCGTACTGTCGATCAGGAATTCGATCGTACCGGCATTCACGTAATCGACGGCGCGCACCGCGGCCAGCGCCGCTTCACCCATCCGCGCACGCAGCTCCGCGGTCAGCAGCGGTGAAGGGGTTTCTTCGATGATCTTCTGGTGGCGGCGCTGAATGGAACATTCACGCTCGAAGAGGTGCACCGCGTGCCCGTGTTGGTCGGCCAGAACCTGGAATTCGATGTGTCGTGGCTGGTCGAGGTACTTCTCCAGGTAGATGCGGTCGTCGCCAAACGCGTTGCGGGCTTCACGGCGCGGAGGTCAGGGCCTCGGGCAGGTCTGGTGCGTCTGCACGATGCGCATGCCCTTGCCGCCGCCGCCGGCCGTCGCCTTGACCAGCAGGGGGTAGCCGACGGCCGCCGCCGCGTTCAGCAGGTCGTCATCGGCCGTGCTGGCCTGGTAACCGGGCACGGTGGGTACGCCGGCCGCCTGCATCCGGGCGCGGGCCGCGGTCTTGCTGCCCATCGCNNGCATGGCCTGTGCGCTGGGGCCGATGAACACCAGCCCGGCCTGGCGCACGGCATCGGCAAAGTCGGGGTTTTCGGACAGGAAGCCGTAGCCCGGGTGAATCGCCTGGCAGTGGTGATCCAGGGCCGCCTGCACGATGCGTTCGCCGCGCAGGTAGGACTGGGCCGGCGGCGGGGNGCCGATCAAAACTGATTCATCGGCCAGGACGGTGTGCAGCGCATTTTNGTCGGCCTCGGAGTAGACCGCTACGGTCCGGATGCCCAGCTCCTGGCAGGTACGAATGATGCGCACCGCAATCTCACCGCGGTTGGCGATAAGGACTTTGTCGAACATGGTGGTNNTTCCCTGGTTCATGCAGAGTTGCCAACTCTTTGAGAGTTGGCAACTCTTGGTCCCTACATCCGAAACACCCCGAACCGCGTCTCGACCTGGGGTGCGTTGAGGCAGGCTGACAGGGCCAGCCCCAGCACGCGCCGCGCCTCGGGTGGGTCGAGAATGCCGTCGTCCCACAGGCGTGCGGTCGAATAGTACGGGCTGCCCTCGCGTTCGTACTTCTCCAGCGTCGGCCGCTTGAACTCCTCCTGCTCGNNGCCGGCGTCATCAGCGTCTGCCCGCGGCGCGAGCTGGTCCTGTTTGACCGTGAGCAGCACGTTGGCCGCCTGCTCACCACCCATCACGCTGATGCGGCTGTTGGGCCACATCCATAAAAACCGTGGGCTGTACGCCCGCCCGCACATGCCATAGTTNGCCGGCGCCGAACGACCCGCCAATGATCACCGTCAGTTTGGGCACCGCGGCGTTGGCCACGGCATTGACCAGCTTGGCGCCATCCTTGGCAATGCCGCCGGCCTCATAGGCCCGCCCCACCATAAAACCGGTGATGTTCTGTAGGAACAACAGTGGGATCTGGCGCGGTGCACAGCCGACGAAGTGCGCGCNCTTGAGGGACGACTCGCTGAACAAAATACCGTTGTTGGCCAGGACGCCGATCGGGTAGCCGTGCAGCCGGGCAAATCCGCACACCAGGGTCGTGCCGTACAGCGCCTTGAATTCACGGAAGCGGCTACCGTCCACCAGGCGGGCAATGACCTCGCGCACATCGTNAGGACGTCTTGAATGTGGGGGAATGATGCCGTACAGCTCGGCGGGATCGTACAGCGGTTCTTCGACGGCGGCCACGTCGAGCCGAACCTCTTTGCGTGTTGAGGCTCTCCACGATGCCCCGGCACAGCCCAATGCGTGCGCGTCGTCGACCGCGTAGTGATCGGCCACGCCGGAGGTGCGGGTGTGCACGTCGGCGCCGCCCAACTCCTCGGCCGTCACCTCTTCGCCCGTTGCCGCTTTGACCANGGGTGGGCCGCCGAGGAAGATCGTACCGGTTCCCTTGACGATGATGGTCTCGTCGCTCATCGCCGGCACATAGGCGCCGCCGGCCGTACACGGCCCCATCACTACGGCGATTTGGGGAATGCCCAAGGCGCTCATCGTTGCCTGGTTGTAGAAGATGCGGCCAAAGTCGTCCACGTCGGNGAAGACCTCGTCCTGCATCGGCAGGAACGCACCGCCCGAATCGACCAGGTAGAGGCAGGGCAGGCGGTTCTCCAGGGCCACGGTTTGGGCGCGCAGGTGTTTTTTGACCGTCAGCGGGTAGTAGGTGCCGCCCTTGACGGTGGCATCGTTGGCGACGATCAGGCACTCGCGACCGGCGACGCGGCCAATACCGGTGACCATACCGGCGCCGGGCGCTTCGTTGTGGTAGAGGTCCCAGGCCGCCAGGGNGGAGAGTTCCAGGAAGGGTGACCCGGGGTCGAGCAGGCCGTCGATGCGCTGGCGCACAAAGAGTTTGCCCTGTTCGCGGTGGCGCTGCTGCGCCTTCTCATCGCCGCCGCGGCGCACCAGGGCCAACCGTTCGCGTAATTCGGCCGCCAGGACCTGGTTGTGCGCCTGGAAGGTGGCAAACTGCGGGTCTTTGGGGTTGACGTGTGATTCGAGAACTTCCATCGTTCACTCAGCTCACTCGTGAAGTCGGTCGCAGTGCCCCTCAGCGGGGGCTGCATCTGGGGAAACGGCCTCACCCGGGTGGTGGTCAGCTCAGCAACTCCTGCACCACCTGATTGACCAATCGACCGTCGGCGCGCCCCTTGAGTTCCGCCATCAGGTCGCGCATCACCAGGCCCATTTGCGCTTTGTCCTGCGCGCCAGCCGCGCGATGACGGCGTGCCGCCTCCTCGATCTCCGCGCGGTCCATCAGCTGCGGCAGGTAGGTTTCCAGGATCACCAATTCGGCCTGTTCCTGATCGACCAGGTCCTGCCGCCCGCCGCGGCGGAACTCCTCGATCGACTCGCGATGCCGCTTGGCCTCACGTTGGATGACCGACAGCGTTTCGGCATCATCAGGCACGTGGCCGATCTCTTTCTCCAGGTTTTTGGCCGCGGCCAGCACCAGCCGCAGTGTATCACGCCGCACGGTGTCGTGCGCCTTCATCGCCTGCTGCATCTCGAAAGTGATCTGTTCCAGAAGTGTCATGGTTGCTCCTCGAACCCCGGACTGACCGGGATTCTGCGCTCATTGTACCATAGGCCGCGGTGGATCGTAAATCGATCAGCCGCCCCCGACGGGCTGCCCTTCGGCAGACTCAGGGCGAACGGAAAAGACTGCCCGTTCACCCTCCGCCCCAAATGCGCTCATTCCACGAAGTCTGTTTGTAACTGCTCAGCCAGCCGTTCAGAAACCGGATTTTTCTCGTGTGAGTATGGTTTTTGTCTGTGCAACGGCCTTTCATCGCGCCATGTTCCTGGTCTGCGAGACAAAAACCCGGTTTCTCGCGTGCCAGCCTGAGCCTGTTTTCGACATAGAATGCAAGTTCTCATACGATATCTTGCGGTTTTGATGCCCCGCACCACAAGATGCAGACCAGGCGCGGTATTCGCTCACATGATCTACGCGGCAGCTTGTGGCATCGTATCCGACACCCCTACAGGTTGTGGTGTCGAAAACAGGCTGAGTAGTTGCGTTTGTTTGACCCTACGATTTGGGTCTGATACAATACGGCCTGAGGCTAGACACGCGTGATCAACTCTTTTTCCAAACCGGCCGACCAAACGGCCAGCCCCAAGCCGGCCGCTTTTCGGCAGGTCGCGGTCCTCTACCACCCCAANAAACCGGAATCGTTGCCCCTGGCCGAACAAATTGCCCTCGCCCTCGAGGACCACGGCTGCACACCCTGGGTCGTCTCCGGCTGGGAAGAGGCCGAGATCGTCAGCCGGGCGCACCAGTTGGATCTGCTCATCACCCTGGGCGGCGACGGTTCGATGCTGCGCNNGGCGCGGATGGGCGCCCGTTTCAAGCTGCCCATCATCGGCGTCAAGTTGGGCCGGCTCGGCTTCCTGGCCGAAATCCAGCCCGAGGCCTGGCAGGCCCGCTCGCGCAGCTGCTGGGGGCGCATACTGGCTCGAAGAGCGCATGATGCTCGACGTTGTCGTGCAGCACAACGCGGCAGCGAGCCGCACAACCACCACTACGAAGCCTTGAACGACGTCGTCGTCAGTCGCGGCAACCTGNNGCGCATGGTGCGCATCGCCACCTCACTCGACGAGGGGTACATCACCACCTACGCGGCCGATGGGGTGATCGTGGCCACGGCGACCGGCTGCACCGGCTACGCGCTGGCTGCCGGTGGCCCGATCCTGCCGCCCGANGCCAAGAATATCCTGCTCGTTCCGATCGCGCCACACCTGAGCCTCGACCGGGCACTGGTACTGTCACAGGGGGCAACGGTACACCTCCAGGTCTACACCGACCATCAGGCAATTCTGACCGTCGACGGTCAGTTCGAGGTCAACCTGGTCAGTGAGGACACCGTCGTCGTCACCGCCAGCAAGAGCGTGGCCCATTTTGTACGCCTGCGCAACCGCAATTATTTTTATAGAACCTTGATGGAACGGTTGAAATGGAATCTATAGCCACCAAAGACCTGATGGCACGTGCGTCCGCCGCAGCTCGCGTGGGCGAAGCGCTGCAGGCGCGGTCTGTACGAAGAGGCCTGCAGAAGAACCCTGAAAACGCCGAGGCCTGGTTGGGGTTGGCCGGCGTGATCGACAACCCCGACGACAAGAAGGCGGTGTTGGAGCAGGCCCTGCGTGTCGACCCCGAAAATACCGAAGCTAACGCCGGCCTTGAGCGCTCGCGCGGCGTATGCAGGTGCCGCGCCGGCGCGATGACCCTGTCCCGGCGCCCGACCCTGACCTGCCCGCCTTTTTGCAACGCACCGTGCAGCAGCTGGATCAGCTCGCAGCGGCGTGCCCAGGCGGCCCCACCACCCGCGGCAACCGAAGAAGTGCTCTACTGCGTCAATCACCCTGACACCGAAACGCTGCTGCGCTGCAACAAGTGCGGCCGACCGGTGTGCACACGCTGTGTGCAGCTGACCGACGTCGGCTACCGCTGCAAGGACTGCATCAGCAACCAGCAGAAGGTCTACTTCAACGCTGAGAAACTCGACTACCCGATTGCGTTCGCGGTGGGCTTCATCGTGTGTGCGTTCGCCGCGCCCATCTCGGGCATTCTGCTGTCCCGCCTCGGCCTGTTCGGCTGGATCATCGCCATTTTGGCCGGCTCGGCCGCGGGTGGTTTTCTGGCCGAAATCGTCCGCCGCGCAGTGGGGCGCCGACGTGGCCGCCACCTGTGGGCGGTGGCGTTCGCCGGCATCCTGCTCGGCGTGCTGGTGGGTAGCCTGGCGGCGTCTCGGATCGAAAACTCCTTCTCGCTGTTCAGCATCGCCAATTTGCTGTTCCTTGGCCTGGCCCTCAGCACCACCTACTACCGCTTGCGCTGAGTCGCGAATGGAAATGGCGACATACAAATGAACGATCATACCAACGGTCAGCCCACGATCGAAGCGATCGGCCTACGCAAGCTCTACGGCCAGCTGGTGGCGGTCAACGATGTCAACTTGCAGGTGNNCGCGGGGGAGATCATGGGGTTTCTCGGCCCCAACGGCGCCGGCAAGACGACGACGATCAAGATTCTGACCGGGCTGCTGACCCCCACCGCTGGCACGGCGCGCATTTGCGGTTTCAACATCCAGGCCCAGCCGCTCCAGGCCAAGGCGTGTATCGGTTACGTGCCCGACACACCCAACCTGTACGGTAAGCTCAACGCTTGGGAGTTCCTGCGCTTCATCGGCCGCCTGTACCGTGTGCCCAAACCGCAGGTCGAACAGCGTACCGCCGAGCTGCTGCGGATGTTCGACCTGGAGGATGCGGCCGGAGACCTGCTGGAAGGTTACAGCCACGGCATGCAGCAGAAGATGGCCCTGGCCNNGGCGCTGGTGCACAACCCGCAGGTGCTGTTCCTCGACNNGGTTTCCACCGTCGGCCTTGACCCGAAATCGGCGCGTCTGATCAAGTCGCTGCTGCGGCAGATCGCCGATCACGGGGCGACCGTCTTCTTTTCCACCCACATCCTGGAGATTGCCGAGCGCATGTGTGACCGGGTCGCCATCATCAACAAGGGCGAGATCATCGCGGTGGGCACCATGGACGAGTTACGCNNCGGCGGGACCGGCGGCTCGCTGGAGGACATCTTCCTCTCGCTCACCGGCGGGGACGACTACGCCGAACTGGCCAACGGTCTGTTATGATCGCCGACACCTGGCTGCTCTTGCAGCTGCGCTGGCAGTTGACCTGGAACGGCTGGCGGCACCGCCGGCTGAGCCGTAAACTGCTCTATCTCCTGGGGTTAGGTTTCATGGCCTTCATGCTGGCGCCATTCAGCGCCAGCATCGGCTATGGCAGCGCGGCGCTCGTCGAGTTCATGGGCGGCAGCGCCGTGGAACACCTGATGCCGGGCCTGATCCTGACGGCCGCCACCGTCCTGCTCCTGCTCAGCGCGTTTGGTATTGCGTTGCCGCTCTTTTTCAGCAGCGACCTGGATCTGCTGATGGCCGCACCCGTTGACCGGCGCGGTGCTGGTCGCCAAACTGCTGGAGGGCGTTCTCTGGTACTACGCCCTGCTCGCCGTGACGGCCCTGCCGGCGATGGTGCTGTATGGCTGGCGCCTGCGCTACCAGTTCTGGTACTACCCGCTGACGGTGTTCGTGTTGATCGGCGCCCCCTGCTGACGGCCGGCATTGGAGCACTGGCGGTGATGCTGGTCGCCCGGTTTGCGCCGGCGCGCCGTGTGCGTGAGTCCTGGGTTTTGTGGCGGCCATCTTTGGCCTGTCGTGCAGCCTGTTGGGGCAGAGTACGCGCCTGTGGGTCGACCGCCTGGAGTCGTTGGAAACGAACCCCAGGCAGTGCTGGACAGCGTCGAACGCCTGGCCAACCTGCCCATCCCCACCTTCACCGCGGGCCGCGGCCTGGTGTCGGCCGGGCATGGTGCGGTGGGCAGTGGGCTGCTGGCGATGCTGCTGTTTCTGGTCCTCACCTTCGGTTTTTCGCCCTGTGCGTCTGGCTGGCTGACCGCCTCTACGCCAGCGGCTGGACGCGTATGCAGAGTGCGGGCAGCGCACGGCGCGACCGCAAACGCGGCGCCCGCGGTGGATTCCTGGCCACGGCCCCGGCCAGCCTGACGATTCCCCTCAAGGATTGGCGCATCATTCCGCGTGACTTACGCAACTTCGCCCAGCTGCTGGCGCCGCTCATCATCATCCCGATCGTCTATCTGAACATCGTCAACGGCCCACGCAACCGCTCTGGCGAGGATGTGCTGCTCAACTACCTGAACCGCCTGGATATCGGCAGCATCCCCATCACACTCACCGAAATCGGCATTGCCGGCAGTATCCTGTTCATCGCGGCGCTGGTGTTCACGCGCATCGCGCTGACCGGCATCAGTATGGAGGGGCGGTCTGGTGGCTGCTCAAGGCCGCGCCCATCAGCGCGTGGGAGATCCTGCGCGGCAAGTTCCTCGCGGCCTACGTGCCGTTCGCCATCGTCAACCTGATCTTGCTGGCCGGCGCGGCGGTTTGGCGCCAGTTTGGGCTACTCACCTTCGTCTACTGCGCCTTGGGCACCCTGCTGTTGGGCGTGGGCATCATGGCGCTGTGCGTCGGCTTGAGTGTACCCTGGGCCAGGCTCGACTGGGACGACCCGCGACGCATGAGCCGGGCTGGGGTGGGCTGATTGCCTTCATTCTGGAAGTCATCTACCTCAGCATTGGTCTGGGCTTCTGGGCGCTGCCGGCGCTGGCCTACACCTTCCGGCCCGAATGGGCGGGGATGGCCTGGTTCATCGGCATCACCGGCGCCATCGTGATAACCGCCATCGTCAGCCTCCCCCACTCGCCTTTGGGGCCAGGCGCATGGGGCGTGTGGGTGACGCGTAACGGCCCCGACCGTCAGGCCGTGGGACGTTGCCGCAGGGTGTGGTCTGTACGGGGAACGTGATGAATGCTTTCTCGCCGCCTGTCCAGTACTGGTTTCGCACCACCTTCGGTGAACCGACCGCACCGCAGCACGCGGCCTGGCCGGCGATCCAGCGCGGCGAACACACGCTCATTCTGGCCCCCACCGGCTCGGGCAAGACGCTGGCCGCCTTCCTGTGGGGCATCGACCAGGTTGGGCGGGCGGAATTGCCAGAGATGCCAACTCTTGAAGAGTTGGCATCTCTGGCGGGCGTGCGCATCCTCTACGTCTCACCACTCAAGGCGCTGAACAACGATATCGAACGCAACCTGCGGGCGCCGCTGGCCGGCATCCAGGCCGCGGCGGCATCTGGGAGTGCGCTGNNGCCGGCGCTGCGTGCGGCCGTACGTACCGGCGACACCCCGCAGAGCGTGCGCGGGCATGGTCAAAAATCCCCGCACATCCTGATCACCACNCCCGAATCGCTCTACCTGATGCTCACCAGCCCCAAGGCGCGCAACATCCTGCGCACCGTCGAAACGGTGATCGTCGATGAAATCCACACCCTGTGCGGCGACAAACGCGGCGCCCACCTGGCGCTCAGCCTGGAACGTTTGGAACACCTGACCGGCCGCCGTGTGCAGCGCATCGGACTCTCGGCCACGATCAAACCGCTGGCCGAGGTGGCCCAGTTCCTNGGGGGTTACGCCGTCACCCCGGGCGAGGACGGCCCGCAGATGGCGCCGCGGCCAGTCACGGTGATCGATACCGGCTACAAGAAGGCGCTGGAGCTGCGCGTCATCACCCCCGTTGCCGATTTTCGCAGCCTGCCCGGCGATTCGATCTGGCCATCGGTCATNCCGCGGGTCCTGCACGATATCCTCAGCCACCGCAGCACGCTGATTTTCACCAACAACCGGCGCCTGGCCGAACGTACAGCCGACCGCCTCAACGCGCAGATCGAAGCCGAACGGAGCGAGGAGATCGAACCGGGCAGCACCGAGGCCCTGGCNCCCGGCGGCGTGATGCGTGGGCGCGGNATCTTCGCGATTGGCGCCAGTGGGCCGATCCGCGCCCATCACGGCAGCATCGCCCGCGAAGCGCCAACAGCTCGAAGAAGAGCCAAAGCCGGCCGCCTGCCGGCGCTGGTGGGCACCAGCTCACTCGAACTGGGCATCGACATCGGCGCCGTCGACCTGGTGGTGCACCTGCAATCGCCCAAGAGCGTGGCCCAGGGTCTGCAGCGGGTCGGTCGCGCCGGCCACCTGGTGGGGCAGACCAGCGTTGGGCACATCTACACCACGTTCCGCGAAGACCTGGTCGAAGCGGCCGCCATTGCCCGCGGCATGTTGGAGGGTGACGTCGAGCCGACCTACGCGCCGCAGAACCCGCTCGACATCCTGGCGCAGCAGATCGTGGCCATGGTGGCGGGTGAGACCTGGTCGGCGCCCGCGCTCTACGACCTGGTGCGCCAGGCCTACCCGTTTCACNNGCTGCCGGCCAGCGCCTTTCACGCGGTGCTGGCGATGCTGAGCGGGGGTTACTCTGACGCGGCGCGCCGGGCGGCAGCGCCTTGCGGGCGCATCGCCTGGGGCCGGATCAATGACCAGCTGGCCGCGCTCCCGGGCNNGCGCCTGCTGGCGGTCACCGGGGCCGGCGCCATCACCGACAGCGGCGCCTACGACGTCTACCTGGCCGACGGCGTGACGCGTGTCGGCCAACTGGACGAGGAGTTCGTCTTCGAGACGCGCAGCGGTGACACGTTCCTGCTGGGCAGCACGGTCTGGCGTGTGCTCGAGGTGACCGACGACCGGGTGATCGTNCGGCGATGCAGCGGGGCCATGCCGCGTATGCCCTTCTGGCGCGGCGATTACCCCTGGCGGCCGTANCGAGCAGGGGTGCGGATCGGTCGCTTCCGACGCGACGTGGCGGCCCGCCTCGCCACGACCGAACTGGCGCAGTGGGGCGAGCTGGAAGCCTGGCTGCAAAATGACTATGCCCTGGACGAGCGCTCGGCGCGCAACCTGCTGGCCTATATCGGCCGGCAGATCGAAGCGGTGGGCTGCATCGCGACCGACCGCACGATCGTCGTCGAGACTTTCCAGGACGCGATCGGCGAGCAGCGCCTGGTCATCCATTCCCCCTTCGGCGGGCGCATCAACGGCGCGTGGGCGCTGGCCCTGACCAGCCTGTTACGTGAGACCCTGGGGATCGACCCCGAAACGCAGGCCAACGACGACGGCATCCTGTTCCGCCTGCCGCCGCTGCCCGGGGTCGATCTGCTGGCCCTGGTGCGCAGCCTGACAGCCGACGAGGCGTACCAGCGCATCCTGGCCGAGCTGCCCGATTCGGCCCTGTTTGGCGCCCATTTCCGTATGAACGCCAGCCGGGCNCTGCTCCTGCCCAAGGCGCGCGGNGCCAAACGTACCCCGTTCTGGCTGCAGCGGCTCAAGGCGCGTGACCTGCTGGCGATCGTGCGCCGGCTCGACGAGTTCCCCATCGTGGTCGAGACCTACCGCGAGTGCCTGCGCGATGTGCTCGATATGCCGCACCTGGCCGAGGTCCTNGAACGGGCCAGCGCNGGTGACATCGAGATGGTACCCCTGGCCGCGCTCACACCGTCGCCGATTGCTGCCGAACTGCTCTTCAACTTCGTCAGCGTGTACATGTACGAATGGGACGCGCCCAAGGCCGAACGTCANGCCCAGGCGTTGACCTTACAGAGCGACCTGTTGGATGCCCTGCTGCACGACACCCAGCCCAGCGCCCTGCTCAAATCGGCGGCCGTAGCCGAAACCGCNGGNCCCGCCCAGCATCTGGCGCCCGGTTTCCAGGCGCGCAGCGCCGAAGAACTGGCCGTGCAGCTGGCCACCCTCGGTGACCTGACGACGGCCGAAGTCCGCGCNCGCTGCGCGGGCGACGCTGACGCCTGGCTGGAACGGCTGGCAGCCCAGGGAAGAATCGGTGAGGTGCGGGCGCCCACGGTCGCCGGCGCCGAGCTGCGCTGGGCGCCGTTCAGATTGGTCACGCAGTACGAAGACGCCTGTGTCCACCACGACGCCGCGGCGCAGTTGGCCGTGTTACGGCGCTTCCTGCGCCATGCCGGCCCTGTGACCCGGGAGGCGCTCACCGCCCGTTACGCCTGGCCGGCGGTGCAGACCGAGCAGGCCCTGGCCNNACGTTACGCGGACCGCACCATTGTCGAAGGGCATTTCGACCCCGGCCTGGGTGAAGACGGCCCGCCACAGGTCATCGACCGTCAGGTGCTGGAGCAGATCCGCCGGCGTTCGATCACACTGCTGCGGCAGGAGGTGCAGCCAGTGCCGCTGGCCNNGCGTGCGCGTTTCCTGCTGCACTGGCAGCACCTGCACCCGCACAGCGGCTGGCGGGGAGCGAGGGCGTACGCCGTCGTGCAGCAGCTGGCCGGCAGTGAGCTGCCGGGGAACGTGTGGCTGCGCGACGCCCTGCCGGCGCGTCGATGGGTTCCGCCCGCGCTGCTCGACACCCTGTGCCAGCGCGGCGAGGTGGTGTGGGTCGCGCGGCGCCGACCCGCAGCACGCGGCCATCACGCTGTTCCCCGCGGTACGGGCGGCCTGTTTCTGCCGCCAACGCCACACGACAGCCTGAGTGCGACGGCGCAGGCGGTGTANCGCTTTTTGAAGGAAGAGGGCGCCTCGTTCGCGGCCGATGTACAGGCGGGCCTGAGTCAGCCAGCCTCCGCTGTACACCACGCGTTGCTCGAGTTGGCGCTGGCCGGCGCCGTGACCAACGACACCCTGGCGGGGCTGGAGACCGTGCTGCATTTTACGGCCGACAGCCCGCAGAAGCGTGCCCCTTGGCTCGCTGGAGGCCGACCTGGCCGCGCCGCGGCCCTACACCATCCACCCTGGGCCGTCGGCCGCCCCCAGCAGCTGCGAGCCGCACGGCAGCGCGTCTCGGCGCGGCTGCAGAAGGAAGAAACGGCAGCGACCTGGCCGGGGCGCTGGTCGATCGTGGCGCGCAGCGCCGTACTGGGGCCAGCATTGCGTGACGAAGCACGCGCTGAGGCGCTGGCTCTGCACCTGCTGGGCCGCAGCGGCGTCGTGACGCGTGACATGGCCGGGGGTGAGGGCCTNATGGGGGTGGCCTACCCGCGNCTGCAGCGCCTGGAGCTGCGCGGCGCCGTGCGGCGCGGTTATTTCGTCGCCGGGCTGGCGGGGATACAGTACGCCCTGCCCGAAACGGTCGAGCAGTTGCGTGCGGCAAACGCTGGGATGGACGACACACTCGTTGTGGTCAACGCGACCGATCCGGTGTTGGCGTGGTTGGGGAGTTGGCGCCCGGCGCTTTACGCTGGGCGCGTACCGTCGACGTCGGTCGTCTGGTGGCGCGGGCAGGCCGCACTGCTGGCGGCAGACAACGGCGAACGGGTCACGACGGCGCCGGACGTCCCGGCAGAGATCGTTCGTCGCGCCCTGGAGGCCTACTTGCAGCGGCCGAATGCCCCGCACTGGCTGTTGATCACCACCTGGAACGGTGTACCCACGCTGGGCAGCGGCNNATCCAGGGCCCTGCAAGACCTGGGCTTCCAGCGCACGCCGCACGGGTTGGCATGGACGGCGCCGCCGCCCTCAGCCTGAATGAGGGCGCCGGACCGCTGCCCCCGTTCCACGTTGGCCCAACCGGGCTGAAGCCTCGACTCCGCGCCTGATTCGGGGCTATTATCACTGGAGCCTGTAACCCCAATGTACATGCCAGAACACCGCCCTTGAGCGGTTATTCGGATCGGCTTTTAGCCGTGGCGCTGCATGAAGCGGTACATCTTTTCCAGCGCCTGCTCGAGTTTCTCGTACGCCGTGGCGTACGAGCAGCGCACGTACCCCTCGCCGCCCAGGCCAAAGGCATTGCCCGGAACCACGGCGACGTGCTCCTCGTTCAATAGCCCGTTGGCGAACTCCTCGTCGCTCATCCCCGATTTGCTGATCGAAGGGAAGGCGTAAAAGCCCCTNNGCGGCTCGAAGCAGTCGAGGCCAATCTCGTTCAGTCCCTTGACGATCAGGCGGCGCCGGCGGTCGTAGCTGGCGATCATCTCCTGCACCGCGTCCTCGGCCGCCGGGTCAGTCAGGGCCACCGTGCCGGCCACCTGTCCGGTCGTTGGCGCGGACATGATCGTGTACTGGTGGACCTTACGCATCGCGGCCAGGATATCGGCCGGGGCGGCGGCATAGCCGATGCGCCAGCCGGTCATGGCGTAGTTCTTGGATAGTCCGCCCAGCAGCACGGTGCGCTCACGCATACCGGGCAATGCGGGTACGTTGGTGTGGGTAACGCCGTAAACCAGCCGGTCGTAGATTTCGTCCGACAGCACGAGCAGGTCATGTTTTTGGGCCACTGCGGCAATTTCCAACATACGCTGGCGGTCCATGACCGCACCGGTTGGGTTGTTGGGGTAACTNNCGATCAGCAGCGCCTTGGTGCGCGGCGTGATCGCCGCTTCGATCTGCGCGGCCGTTACCTGGAAGTTGGTCTCGACGAAGGTGGGGATCGGTACGGGCACGCCGCCGGCAAACGTGACTTCGGCTGTGTAGGCCACGAAACAGGGTTGCGGGACGATCACCTCGTCGCCGGGGTCGAGCAGGGCGGTCATGGCCAGGTAGAGGGCCTCCGACACGCCGACGGTGATCAGGAGTTCGGTTTCCGGGTCGTAACTGACGCCGTAGAGCGCGGCCAGTTTGTCAGCCAGGGCGCGCCGCAGCTCGATCGTGCCCGAATTCGAGGTGTAACGCGTTTCGCCGCGCTGCAACGAAGCGATACCCGCGCCGACCACCTCGGGCGTCACGAAATCGGGTTCGCCGATGCCCAGGGAAATGACGTCGGGCATGGTCGCCGCGATGTCGAAGAAACGACGGATGCCGGAAGGCGGCACCGAATTCACACGTGCCGAAATGCGGTTTTTCATGATCACATCCTGTGCATTGGTGTCTCTGCGCATGGGCCGTTGATCGGCCGGTCCCCATCGTACCGTGACTGGCCGTACGGTCAGGCGCTCAGGCGTTGGCAAATTCGACCTGCGATGAGTCGCCCACGTTGAGCTTACGGTAAAGGCCGCGTACCAGCGCATCCTTCCCGATCAACGACTCGGTCAGCATGGTATCTTCGATGACGGCGCCCTCATCGACGATCGAATCACGCACCAGCGAATTGCACACCGTGGCTCTGTCGGCAATCGTCGCGTACGGGCCGATGATCGAGTTACTGATACGCGCGCTGTCGGCAATGTACACCGGCTCGATGATCGCCGAGTTCGTGATGCGCGCCTTACTCACACAAGCGCCGCCCGTTTCGAGCAGGAAGCGGTTGGTGTGCAGGACCGTTTCCGGCTTGCCACAGTCCTCCCACACGCTGACCGGCCGGGCAACGAAGCGCGCCCCCTGCTCGATCATGACCTGCAGGGCATCGGCCAGGTAGTACTCGCCCTTGGTCTGCCGGTTCTCGACCATCAGCTGGTCGATGGCGCGCATCAGCCACTGGCCGTCGCGCACGTAATAGACCCNCACGATCGCCAAGCGGTGCTCGAAGCCGGCCGGTTTTTCGATCAGACGCTGCACGACCCCATCTTCGCCCACCATCGCCACGCCAAAGCGACGCGGGTCTTCGACCTCTTTGACGTACAGGATACCGTCGGCATCGATGGCCGGAATCTCCAGCAGGTCGGCCTCGAAGATCGTATCGACGAAGATGATCAGGGTCGGCCCGTCGATCGCCTNCCGCGCCAGCCAGATGGCGTGCGCCTGGCCGAGCAGCTCGCGCTGTTCGACGTAACGCGNCGGAAACTNGTAGTGCGCTTCCACGTAGTGTCGGATTTGGTCACNCAGGTAACCAACGATGAAAATCACTTCTTCCAGATCGACGCCGGCCAGTTTGTCCAGGACGTGGCCCAGCACCGGTTTGCCGGCGACGTTCAACAGCGGTTTGGGTTTGGTGTAGGTGTGCGGTCGCAGGCGCGTGCCAAACCCTGCCAATGGGATGATGACCTTCACGAATGATCGCTCCTTTGCGTCGACGGCGCCGTCAGGTGCATCACGCCGGAGGGCCGGCGTCAGCTGCGGCGTCGTATGCCATGCGGTCGCCTGTTCGAAGGCATGCGCCGCCCGCAAAATCGTCTCTTCGCCAAACGCCGGCCCCAGGAGNNCCAGACCCACCGGCAGCCCATTCTGGTCGAACCCGCAGGGCACCGACAGTCCGCAGTTGCCGGCCAGGTTCAACGAGATCGTAAAGACGTCGGCCAGGTACATCTGCAAGGGGTCGGCCGCCTTTTCGCCGATGCGGAAGGCAGTCGTGGGTGATACCGGGCTGACGATCACATCGACCTGCTCGAACGCGCGCTCGAAGTCGCGCCGGATCAGCGTCCGCACCTTCTGCGCCCGCAGGTAGTAGGCATCGTAGTAGCCGGCGCTCAGGGCGTACGTCCCCAGCATGATGCGCCGTTTGACTTCGGCCCCAAAGCCGTTGCCGCGGGTCGCGCGGTAGTTCTCCCACAGGTCGCCGGCCATGGCCGAGTAGCCGAAGCGTACGCCGTCGTAGCGGGCCAGGTTGGCCGAGGCTTCGGCCGGCGCAATCAGATAATACACCGGCAGGGCAGCCGACGTGTTGGGCATGCTCACCGCGTGGATTTCGGCCCNCAGCGCGGCCAGTTGTTCGATCGCACGCCGCACCGCGGCCTCGACTTCGGGCTGGATGCCTTCGATGAAGTATTCTTTGGGCACACCCACACGCAGCCCGCGAATGTCCCCGGTCAGCGCGGCNNGGTAATCGGGGACCGGCGCGGGCATACTCGTCGAGTCCAGCGGGTCATGGCCTGCGATGGCGCCCAACAGAATGGCCGCGTCGGTGACGTCCTTGCTCAAGGCCCCAATCTGATCGAGCGACGAGGCAAACGCCACCAGGCCGTAACGGCTGGCGCGGCCGTAACTCGGCTTNNGGCCCACCACCCCGCAGAAGGCCGCCGGCAGGCGTACACTGCCGCCGGTGTCGGTGCCCAGGGCGCCCAGGCACAGGTCAGCCGCCACCGCCGCCGCGCTGCCACCGCTCGACCCACCCGGNNCACGCGTCAAATCCCAGGGGTTGCGCGTGGTGAAATAGGCCGAGTTTTCGGTGGACGGTTTCATGGCAAACTCGTCGGTGTTGGTTTTGCCCAGGAAGACCGCGCCGGCCGTTTCGAGCTTGCGCACGGCGGTCGCGGTGTAAGGCGCCACGAAGTTCTCGAGGATACGCGAGCCGCAGGTGGTGCGCACCCCTTCGAGGCACAGCACATCCTTGATGGCCAGCGGGATGCCAAGCAGCGGTGTGTCCTCACCGACGGCCCGCCGCTCGTCGGCCGCTGCGGCCTGTTCGAGCGCCAGTTCGGGCAGCAACGTGAGGTAGGCCTTGACGTCGTCGTCCAGGGCGACAATGCGGTCGAGCAGCGCCTGGGTAAGTTGCACCGCGGTGATGCGCCCGGCTGCCAGCAGATCGTGGGCCGCGTGGTGGGTCAGACGTGATAGGTCCATGGTNNCAAGATTCTTCCAGCACGGCGTGAACGCGGAAGTGGTCGTCCTCCGCGGCCGGTGCGTTGGCCAGGGCATCAGCCACTGGCAGGCAGCCGACCACCTCGTCGTCGCGCCAGACGTTGAACAACGGCAGCACGCTGGCGGTGGCGGCGGCATCGGCCGTATCGATTGCCTGCAGGCGGGCCGCGTAGTCGAGGATCGAGGAGAGTTGGGTGCGGTAGAGCGCTTTTTCATCGTCGGTGAGGCCCAGCCTGGCCAGTTCGGCGATATGTTCGACATCTTGCAGGGTTAGGGACACAACGAGCCCGGGTTGGATGGTATCAGGTCGATGAACTGTGACAGAGTATAGCACTTTGGTGCGGTGTGGGCAAGTGGGGGTGGGGGATGGGGGATGGGGGTGGGGGATGGGGGATGGGGGTGGGGGATGGGGAGTGGGGGTGGGGGATGGGGGATGGGGAGTGGGGGAAGTGGGAGTGGGGGTGGGGGTTGGGGGTTGGGGGTGGGGGATGGGGAGTGGGGGTGGGGAGTGGGGGAAGTGGGAGTGGGGGATGGGGAGTGGGGGTGGGGGAAGTGGGAGTGGGGGTGGGGGATGGGGTTGGGGGATGGGGGTTGGGGGTGGGGGATGGGGAGTGGGGGTGGGGGATGGGGGATGGGGAGTGGGGGAGTGGGAGTGGGGGTGGGGGATGGGGTTGGGGGTGGGGGATGGGGGATGGGGGATGGGGAGTGGGGGTGGGGGTGGGGGATGGGGAGTGGGGGATGGGGAGTGGGGGATGGGGGAAGTGGGGGTGGGGGAAGTGGGAGTGGGGGTTGGGGGTGGGGGAAGTGGGTGTGGGGAGTGGGGGGAATTGCACGAAATTGTGATTTTTGTGTATTCTTAGCGCTGTAACCCATCCGCAGTACATAAGAGGAGTTGCTTCATGACCCATGCCATTCGTACCGTTGTGCGCATGTTGGTACGTCTTGCCATTCTTTGGTTGGTGGATGCCATTTCGCTCTGGGGAACGGCCCTGATCCTGCCCGGTGTTACGCTCGAGAAGGTAGACACGACCCCCTCCTGGGTGGTGGCGCTGTCGGCCGCGCTGCTGCTGGCGATCGTCAACCTGCTGATTCGCCCACTCATCCTGCTGATTGCCCGGCCGCTGGGCTGGATCGCGCTGTTTGCCATTGGCTTCCTGGTGAACGCGTTGGCCTTGTGGATTACGGCCGCGTTGCTGCCCGGCTTTGGCGTCGACTTTCTGGGCGCGATCATCGGTGGTATCGTCTTTGCCATCTTCAATGCGATCCTGACCGGCATTCTGGAAGTGGACGAAGAAGGTTCGCTCTACCAGAACCGGGCTGAGCAGCTGGCGGCACGCAGCCCATTTGCCGGCGCCAGCGAACCGGGCCGCGGCCTGGTGATGATGGAGATCGATGGCCTGAGCTACCACCACTTGAAACAGGCTTTGAGCGACGGCCTGATGCCCACCCTGACGCAGATGATGGACGAAGAAGGTTACGTCCTCAGCCACGTCGACTGCGGCATTCCCTCACAGACCTCAGCCTGCCAGGCCGGCATCATGTTTGGTGACAACTACGACATTCCGGCCTTCCGCTGGTATGACAAAACACAGCAAAAATTGATCGTCTCCGGCAAAGACGCGGCCGAGTTGAACGCACGTTACGCCAGGGGCAACGGCCTGATGCGCGGCGGTTCCAGTATCGACAACATGCTCAACGGCGATGCCGAAAAATCGATGCTGACGATGGCCGATCTGCTGACGGCCAGCCCCGAGGAAGGCAAGCGCCGGGCCGAAGACGTCCGCCTCCTGATGCTCAACCCCTATTTTCTGACACACACGATTGCCCTTTTCCTGGGTACCGTCATCCGCGAACTGTGGGAAGGCTGGCAGCAGCGGCGTAAAGATATCCAGCCGCGGCTCAACCGAATGGCCCACTTCTACCCCTTCGTGCGTGCGGGCACCTCGGTGCTGGTGCGTGACATCGCTGCCAACCTGACGATCCTCGACATCATGCGCGGCGCACCTTCGATTTATGTCACGTGGCCGGGCTACGACGAAGTGGCGCACCACTCTGGGCCGTGGACGAGCGATGCCTTTGGGGAGATCGAACGTTACGACCGGACCATTGCCCGTGTACGGCGCGTGATCAAAGAAAAGGCNCCCCGCCCCTACGACCTGATCCTGCTCTCTGACCACGGCCAGTCTTTCGGGCCGACGTTCAAGATGCGTTACGGCGTTTCGATCAAGGAGTATATCGAACAGCTCCTGCCCTCGGGCACCGCCGTCGCGGCCGCGCTGGGTGGTGACACCGGTGTGACTTCGTTGACCGCGATGGGCGCCGAGCTGGGCAACGTGCAAAATCAGGGTGTGAGCGGCGCGATGGGCAACTCGATGGCCAGGCAGGGTCAGGTGCTGATCGACCGTGGCGTCAAGGCGCAGGAGGCACAGCTGGAGACACAACCGGCACAGGTCACAGCCTTTGGCAGCGGCAACCTGGCCCAGGTCTACTTCGACCTCTACCCGCGCAAGATCACCCTCAGCGAACTCAATGCCGCCTATCCCGGTATGGTCGACGCCCTGGTGCAGCACGAAGGGATTGGCCTGGTGTGTGGTTACCTGGATGATGGTACGCCGGTGGCCATCGGCAAAAACGGGCAGCGTAACCTGCACAGCGACGCGGTCACCGGCGANGACCCGCTCGAGATGTATGCACCGCGCAGGGTTACGGTGTGGCTTCCGTGGCAAAANCGGGCCTGGCAGGTGCGCCGCGTGATGGACTTCCCCACNGCCGGCGACCTGATGCTGATCAGTACGGTCTATGCCGATGGCACCGTGGCCGCGCTGGAGGAGCTGATCGGCAGTCACGGTGGCATCGGCGGCGAGCAGACCGATGCGTTCATCTTCCACCCGCCCGACCTGGAGGTACCGGAGACGCGTAACTCGATCGATGTCTTCACGATCCTCAATCACCACCGTGGCGCGCCCGTGACCCCTCAGCCCGTGGTGGCCGAAAGGCAGCCGGGCGACTGGGCGCCATCCAATCTGGCCCAGGGTGTCCGACAGGTAAGCACCTGGCTGGGCCGCGCCCTGCGCTGTATCGTCTTGGACCGTCAGGCCTACCAGGAAGTTGTCCGCGACCGCTTGATGACTGGGCCAGCGCTCCTGATCGGCCTGGCGGCCGTGCTGCTGCACGTTTTCACGACCCAATCACAGGCTGGCCCGATCTTGATCGATGCCGTGGTCGCCATTGTGGTTTGGTTCGTGATGGTGGCCGTGATCTACGCTGCTGGCTACCTGCTCACCCGGCGCGGTACGTATACCAAAACCCTGCGCNNGGTTGGATTCGCCCACTCGGTTTACATCCTGGCTCTGCTGACGCTGTGGCAGCCCATTGCCTCGGCCGTACACGCTGACCCTGGTGCTGGGCTTNNCCTGGCGGTCTGGATGGGGGCATCGACCGCCCATCAAACCCGGGGCTGGCGCACGATGATCTTTCCCATTGTGACCCTACTGACCGTGGTCGTGGGTTCACTGGTCATCACCGCGCTGTTGGCCGGGAGCAAGTTCACGCTCGATGCGCTGCTGAGTAGTTTTGGCATCGCGCTGCAGTAAGGGTCTGAACAATCGTGGCAGTGCTACCCGATTCAACGGAATTGAGCCAGGCGACCGCGGGCGAACAGCGGCGGATGGTCGTCAATGCCAACTACGAGCTGTTCGTCGTGGCATTGACGATCGTGCAGTTGGTCAATGCCGTCCTGCTGCTGGTCCTACAGCGTGTGCAGGAGCAGCTTGTGATCTTGATCATCGCGCCAGCCATCAGCCTCTTCTTGATCATCGACGCTGGCTATCGCCTGCACAGAACGCCCGACCGGCGCCGTTTCCTGGGGCAGTTCCGCGGTTGGCTCGTGTTCCTGGGCAGTCTGCCGGCGCCGTTCCTGGCCATGTTCCGCCTGCTGTGGTACTGGTGGATGATGCGCAACATGCATCGACCCGATTTCACCAGGGTCGGCGAGCTGGTCGTCGAAAAACGGCCAGAGTACGCTCTTGGTGGTTATCCTGGCGGTCATTGTGGTTCTCGAGGCGGCCGCCATTCTCATCCTGCGCGCCGAGACGCCGGCCGCCAATCCGAACATCCAAACGGCGAGTGACGCGATCTGGTGGACGGTAGTTACGGTAGCGACTGTAGGCTATGGAGACCGGTACCCGGTCACGAATGCCGGGCGGTTCGTCGGCGTTCTGGTCATGATCGTGGGTGTTGGGCTCTTCAGCGTCTTGACCAGCTTCATGGCCCAGTGGTTTCTGCACAGCCGGGCGCAGAACAACACCAGTTCACAGCAGCCAACGCTGCAGGTCGCGGACTACAACGTGCTGATGGCCAGGCTGGACGCACTGACTGCCCGACTCGAGGCCCCGGGACCAGCCCGCACGCCGATCTGACTGAAATACACGGCCGCCTGACCGAAATCGAGCGCACATTGGAACGCGAAAAGGAGCCAAACCGTCATGACAACCGATGCTTCATCCAAATTATCGACCCGTACAATCGTCATTGGCGTCATCGCCCTGGCCGCCGCCCTGCTGTTCATGCTGCCGGCGGCCAGCGGTCCGCTGCGCCTGATTACGAAGCCGATCCCGGTCCTGTGCATGGCGCTGTGGCTGGCGCTACAGCCGGGCAGGGGCGCTTCNCAGTGGGCCGTAATCATCGGCCTCGTGCTGGGCGCGGCCGGCGATCTGCTGTTGGAAATGGGTGACAGCACCTTCATTTTGGGGCTGGTATCGTTCCTGCTGGGTCATCTGGCGTATATCTACGCGTTCATGCAGGACTGCCGGCGGCCGAGCAGGGCTGGNGCGGTTCTGGCCTACATCTATGGTGTGATCGCCTTCTTCGTGCTCTACCAGGCGGGAAACCTGGGGGCCATGACGATCCCGGTGGCCGCGTACGTGCTGGTCATTACCACCATGCTGTGGCGTGGCCTGAGCCGGCTCGGCGCCCCCGGCGTCGTCCGGTTGTCCGGGCTTTGGGTGCGCTGGAAACCGCTGTCGTTCACGATCAGCGACAGCGTGCTGGCCTATAGCATGTTCGTGACCCGCTTCGACCTGGCCAGCCTGATCATCATGAGCACCTACTGGCTGGGGCAGTTGGGCATCACCCTGGCCGCCGCGACGCAGAGAACGCCTGAACCATCCACCGCAACTGCCGGGTAATCCGCGGCAGCCCGATTGGGTTCATATCGAACAGCGACGAGCAGTTTGGCAAGACCATACGAATCAGCCAACGCCGTACAGCGTCTTCACCGTGGCGTAGACCCAGCCCATCTCCTTGCGNNCGTAGTGCTGCCCGAGGTAGCGCATCATGGCCGGCAGATCGGCCGGGTCCAGGCCTGAGCGGTCGACCAGCCCACGCAGCCATGCCTGGCGCTGCAGCCNCACAACGAAGTCGAGGTACATACGCTCGATCGNCTCGGCCTCGCCAGCCANCCAGCTGGGGTCGAAATCGGCCTCCAGCGTCGTCTGCACATCGGCTGCACGACCACCGGCGAAGTCGTAGCCGTTCTCCAGCATCTTCAGCAGCGCCTGGCGCACGACCTCTTTGCTGATGTGTTGATCGGCCTGCCAGTGAATCTCTTCGATCGAGGGCGGTTTGCACTTCCAGTAGGCTGCCGTCTCGACCGTCGAGAGCATCAGGATCGCGCCCTCCTGGACAAAGACGTCCGGCCCGGCGGCCCGGTTCTCGGCTTCGAGCTGCGCCTGCCAGCGGCGGTAGGCATCAGCCAGGCCGGCCGCGTCGGNGCNGGCCACCTCCAGCGTCGGCGTCAGGTCCAGCCCGTAACGCTGCGCCAGGTCGGCCAGGCGACGGTAGCTGATTGGCTTGCGGTGACGGATCGCGGTGTGCAGGGTCAGCGCCANGGGCTGCGCGTAACGCACCAGGTGCGGGTTGCGGTAACCCCACGNAGCAAAAGCCAGCACCAGGTGCTGCTCACGCACGGCACGTTCGACCGGGCTGCGGTCGGGCAGGGCGTCGGCCAGCAGGCCCAACCAGTCTCCCCAGCGGCTGGGCATCAGCACGGGCAACAGGCGCGTACGTGCCACCACCTCCAGGACGTGGCCATCGGCCGCAGTCAGCGGGTAGAAGATGATTGCCGTGCCGTCGAGCTTGACCGTGAAGCGNNCGTCGATGATGTTGAGCGGCACGGGGATGCTGACCTGCAGGCGCCCCTCGCGGTCCTGCACGTAGGGGTAGTGGATCTTGGGCATCGCCGGGATGAACTCGAGGCGNNGCTGATCGTCCAGCGACGCGATCGCCAGCGTGCCCAGCCGGTCACTCTCCTGCCGGCAGAGGTAGCCCGCGAAACGAATGCCGCCCGGCGAAGTGGCCTCGAACGGCTGCCAGTGCCGGGCCGCCACGTCGGTGATGGCGACGATCTGATCGAGCGTGGTGCGTGTCATGTCGGTAGAATCTCGAACGCGGCACAGTGCTGCGGCCGAATCAGGGCAAAATGGCGTCGATTCAACGTCAGTACGCGGCNACGCAGGCGTTCCGCGATGGCGACAATACACGCGCCGGCAAAATCGAGGCTCTGGTCATGATACTGATCGAGCACCGCAGCTACCCGGTTCAGGTCTTCGTCGTGCAGCGGTTCAGAAGTTCCACGGTGGCGTGGCCAGCTGCCGCACCATCNGCGCATGGCCGGGTGGCCGACGTACTTCGCGACGAGGCAGGTGGCCCNGGGCAGCACCACCTGCGGAATCACCAGGCGTTCACGCAGCTGCCGGGCCACCGCGACGCATGCCGGGTGATGCTGCTCGCGCGGGTTGACCAGCGACACCAGGAAGCTCGTATCAACGATCGCCGTCATACGCGGCACCCCAGCCGTGAATCGGATGCACGCCTTGTTCGAGCAGCGCCTCGTCCACGCCATCGGCCAGATCCATGGCCCCGGCACTGCTACCCAGCCCAATCAAACCCAGCAGTCGATTCTCGGCCGGCGCCATGGCCTGCCGTTCGACCACGTACGCGGCCAGCGCCTCACGGATCACGCTGGACATCGACTCCCCTGCCGGCGCGCAATCTCCTGCAAGTCATAGAGCAGCTCCTCGTCTACCATGATGGTCGTGCGTTTCATCGTTTTATGTCCTGGGTATGCCAGTGGCAGAGTTATGCTTATGATAGCATAAGTTTTTTCATACGCACAAATGGGAGATAATGAATGCCGCAGTAATGCCGTCTTACCCACCCGGCGGCGTCCATAAAGGAGTACGAATTGTGCTGGACCCGGTGCTGTCGGGTCAGAATTCGATCGAGGAACGCCAGTTCCTGCTCGCGGTCGACGAACATCACCACACGTGCGGGCGCAGTCGAAAACGATAAGCCACGTGCTGCGTATTATACGCGGCGTGGCTTATTTTGAATAATCGAGTCAGTTGTTCGAGCGCCTTACGGCGCCGCAACCACCTGGCCGTTGGTGGCATCCCAGACCCAGTAGGTCGTATCGGCCGGCAGGTACTCCGTCCAGGTTGTGCTCAGGTCGGTGGTGCTGGCGATGTGAAAATCGGCGCCAAACAGCCCGCTGCACATCACCGTGGTTGTAGGCCAGTCGGCCAGGGCTGCTTTGGCGACCGGCGGCGTCAGGCGGGCGGGGCTCTCCTCGCTGGCGCCGGCAACGCGCGCGGTCAGGACCTGCTCGCTCAGGCACAGGAGCGGTCGCCCGCCTGGATCGCTCACGAACGGCGTGGCTGTGGGCGCCGGGGAGGTCGGCGTGGGGTCGCCGGGTTTAGCCGGTTCCACGACCAGTGTGACGGCGTAGTTCGCGGGGTATCGGCGCGTTGGCCTGCTTCGGGTAGGGCGTGACCTGCTTGAGCGTGACGGTGTAGCCGGCATACCACCACTCCGTGGGGCCGCTCATTTCGACGACTGGTTTCCAGCACGTTACCCTCCCTGTCGGTCGTGCCCCTACGACGAAGGACTCCGTCGGCTGCGGTGGCAACTCGGCCGTCAGCTGGACATCGACGATGCCCGACCAGACGCACTGCACGTCGGCCGGACAGCGGCTGTCGCGTACGACCTCGGTGAACGTCAACTGCAGGCCGACCTCCTCGAAGCGCGCCGTTTCACCGGCTTTCAGGGAGAAATCCTCACCCAGCGCCGGTCGAATCTCCGCCGCCGGGGTGACGGTCGGGCTGGGTTCGGCCGGCGGCGTCACCGTCACCACGGCCTGGCAGCCGGTTAGCAGCAAGACCAAACCACACAGGTATACGATCAGTCGCTTCATTGTCCCCTCCTTCGTACGTTTGCGTGCCCTGTCAGAAACTTCTCGGTGGTGAGGCGTTCGCACCTGGGGGTGCAGACTCGTGCTGCACACAGCCTTCTCGATAGTGAAGATTCCGCGTGCTGTGCACTCAGGGCTGCGGCGGCGGGCCGGCATCGGGTGGAATCGGCGGGCCATCGGGCACNNCGCGCAGATCGGCGCAGGGCACGTGCGTCACATCACTCCAGCGATAACCCTGAGCTTGGAAAGTCGGGATGTCCTTGATCCAGCGTTTGGCCCCATCCTCCAGCCGGTAGATGTGAGGGCTGTTGATGCACTTGAGCAGGATTGGCTCCGCCTGTTCGTAGACAATGGTCTGGATGCGCGGCGGCAGGTGGGCCACATCGTCGGGGCTGCCGTGGAACAGCCAGGGCAGCACGACGATGCCGACGATCGTCCACGCGACGTAGAGGACNNCGCCGGCGGCCAGGGTACTGTGCAGCGCCGGCAGCCAGCGCGCCGNCCCGGCACGCGCCTGTTGGATCAACAGCCAACCCAGGAGCGCGATGTTGATGACATTCCAGCCAATGAAGGTCAACCGGTTGGGTGTCAGACGGTCGATCGACGTGCGCCAGCTGATGGCAGCCAGGGCATAGACGCCAACGATCAGAGCCAGGATGGCCAGCGCNNAGATTCCGCGCCGCAGCCAGGTCTGCGCCCNGGCGCCAGGCTCATGCTCGCGCAGGGGTGTGGCGCCGACCAGCAGGGCCATGACGGCGAAGAGCATGGCATTGAAAATGACCAGCACGTCACGGTTTCTGAACGGTTCCCAAAAATTGAAGGGGATGAAGGCCAGGTAAATCAGCAGTACGAGCACGGTCAAGGGTAACAGCAGTCGGGTAAGCATCGTCACCAACCGGCTCAGGCCTTCATCGAACGACTGCTGCGCCGGGGTAACGGTGGGGTCGTAGACGAGGGCCACTGCGATGACCACGATCAGTCCGGCGCCGCCGGCCATGAACAGGCGCACGACGGCCGCGGCCTCGATACCCAGGGCATCGAAGAGGCCGAAGGTGATGGCCGTAAAGAGGCCACCGGCGATCACAAACACCCCACCAACCACAAAGGCTTCCAGCGACTTGGCCAGGAACGTGACGCGGTTGGCGACGTCGCGTTGGGAGGTCATGGCCACGAGGCCAACCGTGGCCCAGGCGAAGAGCGCGAGGTGCAGGACCATCAGTCCCAGGTACTGCTCCTGGTACACGCGCCACATACCGGGGAAGAACAGCCAGACATAGCCGGCGGCGACGACCAGGCCCAGCAGCGCGGTCACGACACGGTTCCAGTCCTTACTACCCGCGCCGGTCAGGAATGCGGTCAGCACCGCGGCGCTGATCGGTGCGGCGAGCAGGAGCAGCACGGGAATTGCCCTTCGATCGAGGCCGGTGAGCGGGTTGGTCAGTCGTATGACAAAAAGCTGGTCGTCGGAGATCAGCCAGAGCAGCAGGCCGTTGAGTATCGCCAGCGGAATGGCCCAGCGCCAGGCCACGAGGCGGCGTCTGGCGCTGGCCACGGCGTAGGCCAGGCGGTAGTGCCAGGCCGCGTAGAGCAGGTTGTCGGTATCTTCGATGTAGCCGGCCTCGAGGGCTTCGGCAAACGCGCCGGCCTCACCGGCCTTGACGGCCTGCTGATACGTGGNCTCGAGCTTTTCGGCATCATCGCTGTGTTGACGGATCGTATCGTGATAGAACATGGCGCCGCTCCTCGGCGAACGCTCCTTCCTCGATTCGGGCGCTGCGCCCTGCCCGGTAACCTGCACATCTATTTTCGTACACGTTGGGCAAACCCACAAATCACAGCCCGTATCACACCGGGCGCGTTGAAAGATTCGCGCCGGCCTGGGCATCATAACGGTTGTTCGGCCAGCGTTCTGGATGGCATGACCGATGCGCAGCAGAGCCTCCGAACAAGTCTCCCGACGTCTGCACGGCCGTGACGGTTCCCGGAAAGTCGTATAGCCAGCCTGCTCATGGGGAAAGCACGTGCACCGCCTGGCGGTGGGATTCCCAGTACTCGATGGCTCCATATCAGGGAGGTAATCGAGATGTGTGCAGTGCGGCAGTGGGTACGCCTGGGGGTGGTGGCCCTCATCATCCTTCAACTGGCGACGTTGTCGGGACGTGCGCTGACCGGTCAAACGCCGGCGGCGGAGGTGGTAGCGCCGGGTCCAAACGATCCGTGCCATGATACGACGTGTGGGTAAGGATTGACGCAGGGTGGGGTGGCGGTGGTCGATCGCCGCCCCGCCCGGGCTCACCAGGGTTCAGGCTCGGCGCTCAAGTTGGCCGTCAGCCGACCCGGCTACGCGTAGTGACGACTTCAGTCGTCCCCAGAGCAACCAAAGTCGCGAACACCCACGCAAGCACCGTAGTGACGACTTCAGTCGTCCTCCAGAGCAACCAAAGTCGCGAACACCCACGCAAGCACCGTAGTGACGACTTCAGTCGTCCTCTCCAGAGCAACCAAAGTCGCAACTACCTGCGCAAGCACCGTAGTGACGACTTCAGTCGTCCTCCAGAGCAACCAAAGTCGCGAACACCCACGCAAGCACCGTAGTGACGACTTCAGTCGTCCCCGAGCAACCAAAGTCGCAACTACCCGCGCAAGCACCGTAGTGACGACTTCAGTCGTCCTCCAAAGCGGCTAGAGTCGCAACTACCCGCGCAAGCACCGTAGTGACGACTTCAGTCGTCCTCCAGAGCAACCAAAGTCGCGAACACCCACGCAAGCACCGTAGTGACGACTTCAGTCGTCCCCCGACAACCAAAGTCGCAACTACCCGCGCAAGCACCGTAGTGACGACTTCAGTCGTCCTCCAGAGCGGCTAAAGTCGCAACTACCCGCGCAAGCACCGTAGTGACGACTTCAGTCGTCCCCGAGCGACTAAAGTCGCAACTACCCACGCAAGCACCGTAGTGACGACTTCAGTCGTCCCCAGAGCGACTGAAGTCGCAACTACCTGCGCAAGCGCCGTAGTGACGACTTCAGTCGTCCTCCAGTTCCGCCAAGTGCGACCGCACCAGCTCCCGCGCGGCCCGTCCTGTGCACCGATGCTGGTGAGCAGCGCAGCGCCTCGATGAAGTGTGCGTGCGCTGGCGTAGTCCCCTTCGAGCATATCGGTCACCCCCACGGCGTCGGCGATGGCCGCCACACCCACGACGCGGTTGAGCGCGCGGTGATAGACCAGGCTGCGCTCGAAATCGGCCCGCGCCACGGCCAGGTGACCCAGGCTGCGCTGGGCGATACCCCGGTTCAGATAGATGTCCGACAATCGATAGCGGTCCTCGGTCTGCCGAAAGGTCGGTTCGGCCAGGTTGTACCAGTGCAGCGCCTCCTGGAACTGATCACGCATCAGGTAGACGTTGCCGATGTTCATGCGCACCGCGGCCAGGTTGGCCACGTCGTCGATCTCGACGAACAGCTGTTCAGCCAGGCGGTAGGCCAGGAGCGTCTCGTCTTCGCGCTTCTGCTGGCGCAGCGCCACCCCCAGGTTGACGAGACCCCAGGCCGCGGCGGGGTCCCTGGCCTGCATGGCCAGGGCAATGCCGCGCCGCTGGTCCTCCTCGGCCTCGGCGAAGCGGCCGGCATCATAAGCCAGGAGGCCGCGCGTGAGGTAGGTGTGGCTCAAGGCGGGGTCGTGCGCGCCGAGCAGGGCCAGGGCCTGCGCGACGAACGTCTGAGCCTCGGCCGGGCGGCCATGCAGGCGGCAGGCGCCGGCCAGGCGGGTGAGTGCGCACTTGACCGTAACGATCCCCCAGGGAAGCGAACTGCGCGGCGCTGGCGGCAAACTGCTGGTAGGCGTCGTCGTACAGACCCTGCACGTAGCCGAGCAGGCCCAGTTGAAAGGTCAGCCCGCAGCCGCCGCGCCGTGCTGCGCCAGGCTCACCGCCAGGCCGCGCGACAGGTAGGGCAGCCATTCTTCGCGATAGCCGGCCTTTTCCATCAGCGGCGCCAGCTGGCGCAGGACCTCAGCGGCCGCCGGCCAGGCTGCGTCGAGGTGCAGTGCATAACCCAGGGTGTGCAGCGCCTGCTCGCGCACCTCGTCCGGCAGGCGCGTCCGGGGTTGGTCGAGCAGGTCGCGCATGGCCTGCGCGCTGCGCACGATGTAGGTCTGGAAGAGGTTAGGATAGTCGGTCATATCGTTTGGTTCCGAAAGAAACTGCCTTTTGCACCCCATGGAAATTCGCAGTACAATCACGCATGCTATGAGACAAACCATCCTTCACTTCCGCTTGACCGATCATTGACGACCCGAGATGGCCCGGCGTCTGATCAGTGAACAGGCTGTAGCTCATGTTCTTGCGGGCGAGCAGATCTAATCTGTCCGTGAAGGACGCGAGGTCTTTCAGGCTCGCATCGAGACGAGCGAACCATCGAAGGTCTACCTGCTGCGCGTATTTGTAGATATCGACCGCGATCCGCCCGAGGTGGTAACGGTCTATCGTACCAGCAAGATAACCAAATACTGGAGACCTGAGCCATGAGAGTCATCTACGATCGTGAGACGGATACCCTCAGTATCATCCTGGCTGAATCTGATGTCATCGAGAGCGATGAGGACAAACCCGGTATAATCCTGGACTACGATGCCACAGGCAACCTGGTCTCGTTAGAAATCCTCGATGCTTCGCGACGGGTTATGGCTCCCAATGGAATCGAGTATCAGGTTTCACCAGCATTTGCGTGAGTATTGGGCGCACTTCTTCAAGACTGCCAACGCGCAACTTGTTCATGCAGGAACGTGCGCGCCAGATTATGGATACTAAACTGGCGCTCGTTCAAACNCCCGCGGCTGTCCACCAGGTTGAGCTGCACCAGGCGGTCGAGGGCGTTACGCAGGTCGGCGCGGGCCAGGCCGCTGATCTCGGCCAGGTAGGCCAGGCTGCCGCCGCGCGCTGACGAGGGCATCGCCAGAAGGGTCTGGCGGCTGGTTTCGTCCAGCGCGTCCCAGGCGCAGCGGTAGATGAAGGTATAGAGATTTTCGATTGGCAGGCCGCGCGCGGCCAGGTCGTGCAACACCTCGGGCAGGGCATGGATACGGGTTTGCCCAACCACCAGGCGCAGGGCCAGCGGGTTGCCGCCGACAGCTTCGACGATGGGGTAGAGGTCGGAGTCAGGGCGGTCGGCCAGCTCCGGCAGGTTGCGCAGGCGTGCCTCCAGACGTACCAACGCGAGGGCCTGTGCGGCGTCGAGTTCAGGCACCAGGAAGTGATAGATGTCACGTTCGTCGAACAGGCTGCGGCGCGAAGTCAGCACGAAGCGGGCTGGATCGGCCAGGCGGTGCAGGGTGGGCAGCAGCGCGGTGACGTCGGCGACCGTCTCGAGGTTATCGATGACGATGAGGGCCGGTGTGGCGTGCAGGTGGCTGCGCAGGGCCGCGATCACCTGCTCCGTGGCCAGCAGGGCGGGCAGGGGNNAGCCGGGCAGCAGCTGCCTGGCCAGGGCGTGCAGCAGGGCCTCGGCTGTCAGCGCCGGTACAGCGACCGGGCGAATGCTGCCGGCTGACTGGAAGGTCTGNNGGCGTGCGCTGACCCAGCCGATGTCCAGAACCGGGTCATNTCGCGCCGCGCGGCGCAGCAGGGCATCGGCCAGGGTGGTTTTGCCGATGCCGCCAATGCCCTCGATGGCCACCAGCCAGGGGGTGCTGGCCTGCACCACCGGCAAGAGGTGGTCGAGATGGGTTTCGATACCGACGAGCGGCAGGTCGTTGGGCAATTCCAGGCGGTCGCTCACCACTGCGTTGCGGGCCGCGCNGGCTTCCGACTCGGATTGGCGGACGATATCAGCCAGGTGTTGGATAGCCTGCTGCTGGACTTTGTGGACCGTGGCATCGGCCAGGTTCAGCCGGTTAGCCACCACCTTGATCGAGTGTGCATCGAGGAAGCGCCAACGCAGGATGTCGGCCTCNNGCGCGGAATGGGCGGCCAGGGTGCGCAGGGCGGCAATCAGAACTTCGTTCGTCGCCTGGCGGTCACTGGTACTGCTGCGGCGGGCCAACTTGAACAGCAGCAGGTAACCGATCGGGGTGGCCGCTGGTGAGATNNGGTGGTATTGGCCGAGGGCGCGATGAAGGTCGGCGGTCAGGCTTGCAGGTAGTTCGCCAGCGTATGTCATTCCAGAACGATTTCCCTAACCAGGAATGTTTACTCGAAACAGACTCCGGTAAGTTGCGATATGCAGAATGATCTCGGCCAGCCGTGGGGTGCATTGGCCTCGAGAGCTGGGATCATGGGTGGATTGTACATCACCACCTACCTCCGGTCAAACTTCCGCGGATATGCACCAACGCCAACCGTCCGCCCCGCCAGCACCCCCAGCCACTCAGTCCCCCGCAACGCCACACTCCCCACTCCCTAACCCCTACCCCCGATTCCCCAGTATTTTGATAGTATCTTGATAGACCACTGAGAGTTTTTCCCGCGTATACTACGTGCACAGGAAGGGCCGGGTCGGCGGCACGCCAGCACGGCTGGCCGGCTCTTCGCACTTCGGAAGTGGGTTGGGCGCCTCTCGTTCGTTGGGTCTGTGACCCCGGCACAGGCCGGGCGAACCGTGTATTCGTAAGTCGCGGCGGCTCGCCCGATGTCGCGGTACATGGCCCCTGACCCGCATGTGGGGCCAACCCACCCCTTCAATCAACGAAACCCAGGCACGCCCGATGACACAAGTACAGACGACCGTATTCATTTTGTGGGCAGATCGATTCGACGAGGCGGCGGCGGCGGTCTTCGTCAGTGCGTTACGTGAAGCGGGGGTGCGGGTGAAGGTCGTTGGTCTGAGTGTGCAGCGGGCGGTGGGGGTACATGGGTTGGCGTTGGTACCCGACATCACGCTCGAGCAGGCGTTATCGATCGCGGGCAGGCGGTGTGTGTGATCGTGCCGGCGGATGGGGTAAGATGCGGGTTGCGGGGCAGGACCCGCGGCTGCGTGAGTTCTTTGGGGTTACCGCGATGCAGGGTGCGCGGTTCATCGTCGGGCCGGGGAATGGTTGGTTGACGGGTGAGCAGGGTCTGTTGCTCGACGGGGCGGCCATGGAGGAATATTCGGCGGCGGAGGACATGGTGGCGTACGCGGGGGTTGGGCGGAATGTTGGCGGGGGTTAGGGGTAGGGGTTGGGGGTTGGGGGTTGGGGTGATTTCAGGGTCGTGGGTTGTTTCCAAGGTGTAGTCAGCACATCGTGCGGCGTAGCGCTTGATGACGTTTGGGGAACGGCGTCGGTAGCCAAAGACAGGCCGGGTGAGGTGAGGGATGGCGGCGAGTGATAATGGGGTAAAGGAAGGTGGGTGCACCTTACAGCTGGCGGAGCCGTTGCAGGTGTTGGACGCCGGGTTGATCGTATTGCTCGACCGTTATCTGGCCGGGGTTGGGGCTATGGTGAGGTGCGGCTGAAGGTGGTGCAGGGGCGGGTACGGTTCGTCGAGGTGGCGATGAGTGTGGATGTGCAGAAAGTCATCCAGGCGGTATGACACGGGTCATGTTACCGGCTTGTGACCATTGGCACACACTGTGACCATTGATTTGTCGATTCGGCCGTGTTTGTTTATAATTGTGGCGCAACGATTCCGCCACACATCGATGGGATGAGATTTACTGGCTGAGAGCGACCTGAGGTTTGGGTTGTGTTGTTAGTCGTTTCGGGTCCCGTCCGATAAATCGCCCTGCCGCTGGTGCTGTCCGCCCGTTGGACATCAGCATCGCGGCCCACATTTGATCACACCATCGTCGGTACTGAGTTGGCTGGCCGGGTCCACGCAGAGGGGACCGGGTGCGGCCTGTCGATCCATAAGAAATAACCACGAGTTCATCCGAAAACCCGAAGAATTCCTGGAAGACAAAACACTGTCCTGGATTTTCGGATAGACTCCACATAGCGCAACGACTGCGTGACCTTGTCAGAGGTGAGAGATTCCCGAAGGTCGCTTTGTGTGCCTATCGTATGTAGGCGCGAGGCGGCCTTTTGATTGGGCGTGGGGTGGCCGGGTAAGACGCCAGCAGGGGCCGGGGCGCCGGCGGTGGCGTGAACCGGTTGGCTGGTTTCCCGGTAGAGGAGGAAGGTGGAGGCCCGGATGACGGTAAGTCTCGATGGTGCGAGTGGTCGACCGGTCAAGCAGCGCCTGTTGTTGGAGACGCCGCTGCGCATCTTGAACGCCGAGTTGGTGGCCATGATCGACCGCAGTCTCGTGGAAGTTGGAGGCTTTGGGGCGGTGAAAGTGGTAGTGAAGGATGGGCGGGTGCGGTATGTGGAGGTGGTGCGGAGTGTAGAGGTGCGGGGGTAGGCAGTGTTTGGAGCATCATTCTTTGGCATTATTGTTAGCTATCGATGTTCTGTCCGATTGACTATTCTTTTGCCACTGAACCGGGTACAATAAGCCCGAGTTTTAGAGGAGGAAGTGCACGTGTTTTTCCCGAAACAATTACCTAATGCCACATCTCACGGCTCGTACAGAATGCGTATACTTGCCCGTCTTTTATGCGCAGGACTTCTTCACCATCTTTATTTCTCCCACATTTGCCCAAAACGAGAATCCGCCAGACCTTGTGACTGGCCCTAGCTATGGCGGGCTTGATCTGGTATTTCTGGTCGACCAGAGTGGGAGCATGCGCATCAATGATCCATATGAGCAACGCATAAACACCATTAAATGGGTTGTTGAAAGTCTAGGAATTGACAACTTATATTTCCGACCAGATGCGGCAAATCGCATAGGAATCGTGAGTTTCGGGACAGATGCACGAATTGATCTGCCATTAGTGCCACTGAAGGTGACAGAATCTGGTCAGCCAGCCACCGCTGATCTGGAAAGAGTGTTGCGTGATCGTATAAAAAATGATATTGAACCAAAAATCATGGCTGACTCGATGGGGAACACGGACGTCCTGAGAGGGCTTGGTTTCGTCAAGCAGGTGTTCGACGAAGCACCACCAGCCCAACAAGCTGTTGCTTCTGCGCCGCGTAATCGCGGTATCATTATCCTAACCGATGGTTCCCGTATGTCGAAGGTTGGCGTGAAGATCCAAGATATGCAAATTCCAATTTCTATACTCCGTATTTTCGGGAACTCGAGACATATATTCGCAATAATCTCGCCATTGCCACCCGCCCACGATCTCCTGATGGGTATCACATCTGGGTACTAGGGTTAAATGCCACCGCAGACCAAGGAAACAATGCGTCGCCGGGCACATCATGGCTCGAGCAAGAAGCACGGTGGGAAAAGGTTCTCAACCCAGCTTCTGGAGTGGATCGTGTGGTTCGAATGTCGAGCAAAAGTAACGCTGATATACCAGCTGTTGTTGTACGCGTACTTGATACAATAATGGCTGGCGGCGTGTGTGCGAATGATGAGGAGTTACAAGGTCGACCAAGCTGTCTCATTGATGAGAAATTTACTGTGCCACCATATTTGGATCGTGCCGTCTTTTCGATCTTCAAACCACAGCCTAATTCACAGATCGAATTCTATCTGCCAAATGGTCAGAAATTGGACCGCTCGGCGGCTTCAGTTTCGACAAGCCAAACCGGCACCATTATTGAACGACTGGTAGTGGACCGCCCTACACCAGGCAATTGGCGATGGCAGAAGCTTGATGCTTCTCCTGAAACAGCCACTGTGAAGTTTGATCCGCTATTCAACCAACCCGTACTGCGCGGTTTCCAGTTCACATCAGGAGCTGTTCGATACGACCGGTGTTCAAATCGATTTACTCGACCGAAACGGTAATAAGACCTCACTGTTGGCAGACTATCCGATCGACGCGACAGCTACATTGGTATCACCTGATGGGCGCGAAACAAATCTATCCATGAGAGCCGAAAGTGATGGCACATTGCGGTCTACCAACACCTTTCTTCTCGACCAACCAGGAGAATACGTTGTTCGTTTTTCTGCTAAAACACGTGACTCAGAAGGGCAGGAAGTACCGATATTCCTGAATCGACGATTACCATTCATCGTTGGTTTTGTTCCCAAGCTGGTGAAACCTGAGGGTGCTGTGATGCCATTTCGAGAGGTTCCACTCGAATTCTGAACTTGGTAAGCCAGATGGTTCTCCACTGGGAGCCAATTCCCAGGGGCGCATCCGCTGGGAATTGACAGTCACATCGCCCGAAGGTACAGCCACCGCAATCCCAATTATAACCGGGTCCGGACAAAATCGCTATGTGACTGATAGCCCAATTGCTGTCGTGGCCGATGGCAAGTACCTTCTCAATGTACGTGGTTTTTGAATATTACTGGTAAGCAGGTGGTCAAGGTTTTCGAGGAAGCATTGAGTTTCACGGCAGATTGTCTACACAGCGAACTGGTATCGCCTCGTGGTGATGTACCAGAAAATGGTCGCATACAGATTCAGGTTGATGTCCGGGCATGTGCTGGTCAACCTTTCGTGGAAGATGCCAAGTATCCGTGGGTAATCCAGGCTATTCTAGGGCGCCCCGATGGGTCAACAAGCAACCCTATGATAATACATCGAGTCTCCGATGGTCTGTATGAAGGCGAGTTTATTCCAGACATTGTGGGGTCTTGGAACCTGACGGTCTCATCATTGGTTCAATTACCCAACGGAAGCCAAGTCGAAGCCTTTCCGAAATTAACTCGTGCTATTGACGTGTATGATACCTCACGCATCCAGATGCAAGTTCTGTCGCCATCCGCGGGCGCTCGTGAGGCTATCCGAACATTTCCTAAGATTCCACTGATTCCGAGAGTTCTATCGGAAAGCCAACTTCAACCGACGTACGTTTGCAGATTGTTAATCTGGAGAACAATAACGAGTTGATACAGCTTAGCGATCTCAGTAATCAACCAGGTCAATTAGTAACCGTCGAAGTACAAAGCCCTGACCAAATTACTGCACGCCGGCCGGTCACACTCAGTGTGGTTGCAGGGGATCCATATCGATTGGAAACCACTTTGAGCGACTTAAACACACCAGGCACCTATACCTTAACTTTGGCGTTTACCGACCAGCTGAAGCGGGAATTTATTTTGGATTCATCTGGGTCAAACGAGATTGTTATCCAACGCTACGACGCCACTATCGTGTTTACGTATATCATTGCTGCTATGGAACTCCTGCTGACGTTATTCTTGGCCATTACACTCATACGAGCCATAATAATTCGGATTAACCCCGTACACGGCACGCTAGAATTCGAGAAAGTTGGCAGTACAGGCCGAAGCTCCTACGGTACACTTGCGCTTTCTGGCTATGGTAAGAATACCTTTGTAATCAAGGGTAGCAAGCTTCGTACTTTGTTGGCGCCAGAAGCTGCAGATAGCCTAAGTAAGTTGAAGATCAAGAACGCCACTGAGCGCACCAAAACAACCGACCAGTTTGACACAGGTGCAGGCCTGGATGGCAGCGCCATCAGAATTTGGGCGTGGAGTGGCGATAATGATCCCATTATCTCAGATGAGGTGCTTGCAAACAACCAATCTACAATATTGCATGGCGACATCCAGATCCGATATCATCGTGATTTAGGCATCCAACAGTGAGTTGGATTTGTGCGTTGTAATTGACCACAAGGAGGTTTACCATGACGCGTCCTGCAGTTATCATCGGCCTGGGTGGTACTGGCCAATGGGTTCTCACCTTCGTCAAGAAAGATCTNTTGGAGGTTGGGCGAGGCACTTTGCCCAATAACGTAGCTTTGCTCTCGTTCGATACCATGCCCCAAGCAACGGCAGAAACTGAACGCCAGGGTGGCGATCGTGAGGTCAAAGTCGGTTCAGTGAAGCTGGAAACGGATCGAGAATTTATCCATGTAGGCGGCAATGCGTTCTGCTTGTCTCAGGAGGTACGCGATGGTCGCCACGCCCACATCGGCTCTTGGTTCCGCGCCGATCACTACATCCGCACCTTGCCGCCTGCGGCGTTCAATCTCAGTGAAGGNGCTGGACAGATTCGGCAATTTGGACGCTTGGCAATCTTTCATGATCTAAGTCAACCTGCAGAGAGCAGGATTTGGCCCAATGTGTACAGCGCTGTGCAGTCTGTTCGGGCATCGGTATCGGACGAATCCGCACTTGAAGTGATAATCGTTGGCTCGTTTGCTGGTGGCACGGGTGCTGGCATGTTTATCGATATGGCGCTCTTACTAAGAGGCATTGCTAGCGATGCCGTGGCTGGCAATCATATCGTACGCGGCTTCTTTGTATTGCCCAGGGCCTTTCCGGTGCCCCAAGGCCGGCGTCAAAACGAGATGTTCGCCCGTACCTTCGGAGCCTGGCGTGANGCCAATCGCTTCATGCTGGTCGATCCAGAACTGGGCTTACGCAAAATGATCTATCACGAACGGGAGCGCGACTACCAGGTCGATGTCGAGAAACGTCTGTACGACGTGTGTTATCTTGTCGACTCACGCGGTGCACTCGCCAGTAGCAACCCCGAGAAAGGTATCTTTCCGTCTATCTCGGATGCCATCAGCGCGATCCTTGACACAGAGGCTGGTCAGAAATATACCGAGCATGTCACCTCGAATTTAGCANNCGCGCTCGCCCGCCATCCTGGCCAGCCAATGTACAGCACTGTAGGCACTTACGCGGTTAAGGTACCTGTGTACTATGTACAGCAGGAGTTTGCTCATCAATTGAGCCTTCAGATGCTAGACAAAGTGCTGGCCCCCATACGAGACGAGCGCGGGCATGTGACGCAGCTTTCACCCAATACCAATCCGGAAAACCCAGGCCATTCGGGAGCCGATGAGGTATATAGCTTTCTGGAGCAATCGAGTTTCTCACGAGCGGGCCAGGCAACCGTCTACAACACGCTCTTCATGCCCAAGATTGCCGAGCTAATGAAGGCTGACGCGGACGTCAAGCTTGATATCCAGAAGACGTGGGCTGAAGCTAGTCTCCATGCACGNCCGAGGAACCGCGCCGTTGGCTGGGATACGCCGCTGGCTCAATTGGGCGATTCACCGGAAGCGCTGGCTCTAAAAGGTGATGTAGATCGAATCGTGCAATTGAAACTGGTGGTAGCTGTGCCTCCCTCGCGTACCGCTAAAGACTCACCAGTCGAGGCCATTNNGCGCTTGCAGCGCCAGATCCCGCAGTTCAGGATCGATCAGGTGGGTGTGCGTGAGATGACCGAAAAAGAGATCACGATGCGCGGCAACTTCGGCAAGGCCCTGGAGGTCTGCAAAGGATTCCAGAACGATGTCTTCCAGCGTATGCTTCGGCTCTGGCTGCTGAACACCCTGGAAGGTCAGGTAGAAGACCCGCTGATCGCACGGAGCGGCAAGATCGGTTATGCAGATGCATTCCTCACAGAACTGGTTAATGTGCTCGACCGCTTTTTGATTTTCATGCGCAAGGTTAAGCGTATTCGCGAAGACGCCGGATTAGCCAATCGAGTGGCCGCCGATGTTACGGCAAAACAGAAAGCCTATGTTCAGCGTGCCAACCGCAAGAGGTTGCTCGATGCCCTTACCAAGGGCGACCACGAGGCGCAGGAACGCTACCTGGAAGCCGAGCAGCGAGCCATCTGGCTACGCCAGGACGAGATCTTGCATGAAGTAGTCGAGGAGACTACCCAAACGATNGCTCGTGTTTGCCCGTCGCGCCGCGATGAAGTACGTAGTTGGATCGCTACACTGGCCCTGAACCCAGACTCTATTCTTCGCCGCGCCGAGACGAGTCTGGATGATGTCGAGGTGGCGCATCAAAACGATCGGGGCTTGAGCAACATACAGCAGCTTCTCGCTGATGANAGCGCGCCGGTAACCAACGAACTGCTGCAAGATGCGTTAGGCAGGCTGCACTGGTCTGTCGATCGCATGAACGGCGCGTTGTCCATTGGCGCGGCATTGGAGATGGCTGGCAAGAGTGATCTGCGCTCCAATGCACGCGACAGTGTGCAGACTTTGCTGCGCTATTCCAGCGAGCGTTTTCCTGGGTTTCAGGAAAAGGCTGTGGCAGTGGAGATGGATCGTCTATACGAGTCGGACTCTAAGCGTATTTCGGCTGCACTCCACACTAAGGCCGAGCCTCTGACTTCAGTCCGTGGTAGTGGGCCAGAAGAGCGACACTGTTACATTCGCGTTCATAGCAATATCAATGAACGAGTCAAGATCACTTTCGATGAAACTCTGGTCAGTCTCAAAGGGCTTAACAAAGGTATCTCTATGAACCTGGTAGAGTCCGAGGACCCGTATAAGCTGACCATGGTACGTAGCAATGACATGATCCGCCCTGAGGATTTCACAGCCTGGGAAGACTGCCAAAGTGCCTACGAGACTTTAGTGCACGATGAGCCAGAGCAGGCAATGCTCCTGCAAACATTCCCGGCGGAGGTGATTGCCGCCAAATACGAGNNCGCAAGTTGGACCTCCTGCGCTAACTGGCGCGTGTTTCACCCGCGAGTGGTCATGCTGCTGGAAGATGAAATGCGTCTACGTCAGTTCTTTCAAGCCTGGGCTTATGGCTTTATCCGTCAAGCGAGGGACCCTCGCACGGCGCGGCCCTACTACGAGTTGGTCATTCCAAACTCCAACAGCCCGGCCATTGCGCTCACGGATCCCGACAAACCAACCGACGTGTTTGTGGTTATGAATCAGTTCCTTCTCAAGGGCCAGGACGTGCGCAAGGCCATGCGGCAGCCGATCCGCTACGACTGGCTGCAAGAGGCAATCCACACCGAACAGGCTCAATTAGGCACTCAGGGTGCGGCCGACAGTCTTGAATACCAGATCACGAACAGGACACAGGATCCCAAGGGTTTCGTCGTCCAGCAACGTGAGAAAGCTGAAGCGCTCGACCGCGAGACGCCAGGTGAAGGCCAGGCATTTCGAGACCTGGGCGATCTGGCAGAACTGGTGTTGCGCGACATGATCAGCGGTTTCAGAAGCTAGACAGAGACTTGCAGTACCGGGCAAATGGACTGACCCTGCGCCCGGTACTGCCTCGGCGGTCGCCGATTCCAATCCTCGATACGGGTGGTTAGTGATGAACTATCGGCGTCTCATGCTTGTGGCAGGCAGCATCACCCTCGCCCTAGTTATCCTGCTGGGTATGGTTTTTGGCTATCTGCGCGACCTATTGCCGAGGGGCCAGTGAGTCGATCGGTACAACCATGGAGTGCGCATGCCAACGGCCAATTCGCAGCCAAGACAAGCTTCGATGCCGCCGCCTTACCTACCTGTGTCAGTCAGGAGCGACCTCTTGACGCTCTTCTGGTGATCGATCAGTCTTCCAGCATGGCGAGCAATGACGCGATGGCGCAGGCTATCGATGCCGCCATTGCCTTTGCGGAGGCACTGGCCAGCCCTAACAACCGAACCGGTACGATTGTCTTCAACGATGTTGCACAAACTCTGACCCCGCTGGGTGCCTCCTCGATCGACCTGCGGGCGAAGGCAATGAACGTACGAGCAGACGGCGGCACTGCCATCTCGGCCGGGCTGAGTGAGGCTTGGTCGGTCCCAGGATGGTAGGCGCGCCGATGCCGCTCAAGTCGTCGTGCTTCTGTCCGATGGTGGGGCACAGGATGCCGCTGCCGCGACTCAGCAAGCTCAACTGCTCAAAGATCAAGGTGTCTTTTTGATCACGGTCGCATTGCCCGGGGCGAGGCAGTGCCGGGGCTGTTGGAAAGCCTGGCCAATACGCCAGGTGATTACTACCCGGTCAACAGCCTGCCTGAGCTGGCAGGTTTGTTCCGCGATCTTGCTCACAACGTCAGGCAGACGATAGCCACCGACATACACGTGGTTCAGCCCTATGCCGCGGCCCATTTCTCGGTTGATGCGGCTGCAGTCTCACGCGTAGGTGGCGTGGTCACGCAGAACGCCATCGAATGGCGAATACCGGCAATGAGCGCCAAGGGTGTTAGCCTCAACTACACGCTGGATGCCAGTTCATTGGGTTGGCACAGCATTGCCGTCACAGAAGGAACCATAACCATGATTGACTGTGCAGGCCTATTAACCACCTTTGCCTTGCCCATGGCCCCAAGGTTTTGGTGTCTCCTGTACCGCCTTGGTTGTTGGCCTTTTGCCGCTGCTCTTTTTGTGCCACTTTTCATATTCGGGCGTGGGCGCAATAGGGGCATTCCGAGGATCGTGACTAACAGCGACCAACCTGTTGACTTTGATTTCCGCGAGAAAGCCCCGGCTAGTTCATGGCTGGACGATTTGCAGGAACTCTCTGGGTTGGGGCGTCCTCGAGCTGCTATCAATTATCCTGATGCCTTGGTAGTTGGCGTCGGCCCAGGCGGCAGCGCTGTGCTTGGCGAGTTGCGCAGACTTTTATTGGATCAGAACCAGGACCGCATGCCTGATCAAATCCGATTGTTATCAATCCGGGCGATCCTTGGCCAGGAGCATTCTACTCCAGAGGCGTCGACTGGATATGGGGCTGGCGGCAGTGACCTGGCATCGGATGAACAACTGGTGCTGTCGCCCAACCTGAAGCGGGTGGCAGAACAGCTACAGAGCGGCGACCCGGCCTGGGCACACCTGCAATGGTGGGGCGATCACACACCTGATGATCCTAGCCGTGCCGGCGCGCATGGCCTTGTTCTATGACCTGATGCTTGGCGAGGGACAGTCACAGGTCTGGCGAGCACTGCGCAAGCGACTGGTCGGCCTAGAACAGCCCTTGGTCTATGTTGTTGCTGGCTTGGGCGACGGCGTTGAGAGTGGCATGGCGCTTGACTTGCCACATTTCATCAAGGAGGCTGCTGGTGAGCTGGGCACTGGGACCCGCCGCATCATGGCGGTGTTCATGTTGCAGCGCACGGGCAGCAGCTCACGCCAACATCGATGCCGGTCGCTATACCTACGCTGCTGTGCGTGAGTTGCAGCGCATCCTGTTGCGTGAGCCGTTTGCTTTTCAGTACAACCCGCTGGAGGGTGGCAAACGGATGGTGGGCAGCACTGAGTCGACGCCCATCGATGCCTGTTATTTGGTGGACGGCGTGGGTGAGAAGATCGATCTCAGCGCGCTGCCAGAGCAGCAGGCCATCTATCCAGCAATAGCTGACGGGCTGTTAACCCTGCTTTCTTCCAGCGTTGTACAATGGCATCAGGACTATGTCAACACTCTGCCCACGGTCGCCCGACGCACTGAAGACAGCACCGGCCTGCCCACAGTCAGTTCGTTCAACTGTTCGGTGGTGCAATACCCGCTGGCTGGTCTCAGCCGCATTGCCAAATATCGCTTCTTGTTGGATCTGATGTTTGGCGGCAGCGACGGAAAGGCGCCGCTAGGCATTGCCCGGCTGGAACCGGGCGTGTCTGCACATCAATTGGAGGCCCGCTCTGGTCTGGATGGGTTGGAGCCACGACAGCGAGCTATGACCTTCCTGAAAGAAGGTGGACGCCCCAACCGTCATCCGTTGATGCGCGTTATAGCGCAGATCCTGGACGGTGAAAATATCGAGGAGGCGCAACTGGCCCGCTATCAGCCGGGAGACCGGCGGATCGATGACGCGTTTCGCTGGGCCTTGCGCGATGAACTGCTGCTGATTCTCAACGGCAGCAGCGGCAACGTTATCACCAGCCGCAGCGGCAAGCTCGGCGGCACCCTGGCGTTTCTAGCTGCCCTGACCGACCTGCTCAAGGATGCTGAAAGCCTGGTGCCCAGGCGGTTGGTGTTGATACGCCAGCCAGAGTTGCGCCAGGAGATCGTCACCCGGATCAATGGCTGGCGGCGTACGACCGAAAACACCTGGCAGGAAGCCCGTCTGTGGGAACAGACGCTGGTGGGCGCCGGCTGCTTCTGAGGTCGAGGCGGCCCGGACCCGACGGCGGCGCGCTTCCGAGGCCAAGCGTGACGAGGCGCCTGCCACTGTCTACGAACAGTTTCTGGATGGCTTGGAGGCCACCCAAACCGCGCTGTTGCGCGCGCCCAGCCGGCATTGCGCACGCTGGTCGACGCCGACCCGGCCAGCCAGGAAGAGGTATACCAGCGCTATCTAGGCCCACAGTTACTGCGCAGCAGCGGCCTGCGACCGCTGGAACTGGCCATGGCGCGTATCGGCTGGCAAACCAGTATCCCGGATGACCGCGATGTGATACTGCTGCGGCTGGTGGTTGTGCCGCCGGATATAGCAGGTCGGACACTGGATCGGCACCGCTCCGTCTATCGCCCTGATCAACGTGCAGCGCTGTGTGAGGCCCTGGAGGCCCTGGCGCAACACTTCCTGCCTCTGTTATCCGAGGAGCACTTCGCAGACCATTTGAAGAAGCTGAACGCAGCCGAGCTGCCCCAGATCCTGTTGAAAGGAGAGCGCCCTCTGGCCAAGTTCGACCGCACTGCGATCAACAAGCTGGGCGGCACGATCAGCAGCCATCTGGTGTTGACGCTCAGCGACCCGGAGATCCGGGAACAGGTGGAAGCCGCCATCCGCAAGGATCACGCCATCATCGCGCCGGTGGAAGCTGTCGCCAGTGACGATCCCTACCGCGCGCGTTGGTGGGTCTCACCGACGCAGTGCCCGCCGCCAGCCTTGATGCCGTCGATCTGGCGTCCCTGGACTACGCTTCGGACTTTCTGGCGCAGTGTTTCCAGCCGAGCAGGCTGCTGCCCGGCTGGAACGGGACTGGCGCACCCGGCGCGGCTTCGATCATCGCTTTCACCCGCTTCGTGCGCCTGTTGGACAACGAGGCGCTGGTGCAGTCGCTGGCGCTGGCTGAGCTATATGGCTTGATCATTCGCCACCGCGCCAACAACCTGGATCGAGCCAGTCTGAAGCTGGAAGGCCAGGGGACGACGACCACCGTCGAACTGGCTGCGGGCGACCGTCTGACTGTCTATGATATCCTTTACCAGGCCTACCACACCTGGCTCAAGGCCAGCCCGGATCATCGCCTGAGTCGCAGCAACTGGCCGCGTACCCAGGCGGCCATTCAGGCGATGCTGGATCAGCAACGCGCAGCCTATGCCGACCTCTACGCCTATCTGGAGACGCGCCGGGATGAAATCGATGAACAACTGGAAAACAAGGAAACCAAGCGTCCGGCGTGGATGCGTGACGTGGACGCGTATCTGTGGCTGCTGGCTGAACGTGAGAAACAGTCGGCGCTCAACGATTGATGTGGAGACCAACAAACCTGGTTGAGCAGCGATAAGCGTGTAAGGCAACAGACCGATGGATAGCGCCATATCTGAACAAAAGGTTCTGAAAGGCAACAGCGAACGCACCTACAAGCTGCTGGATCTGCTGGGCGACGGATTGACCGCGCAGGTTTTTCGCGCGCAGGCCGACAACCCGGACGAACTGGTCGCAGTCAAGGTGCTGCGTCCAGGCCTGGAAGAGTCCATCGTCGAACGCTTCTGAAAGCGAACATCGCAACGTGGTTGCCGTGTGGAATGCGCTGTCGGTTGCAGCGATTGATCAGGGGGCGCGGCAGGCCCCAATGACCTGAAGGATAGCCCGGCCACGCCGCCCCGGCCCTACGAGTTCTGCGCCGCCGTCGATCAACAGCCAGCTTTCGTGGCCATGGAACTGATGTCTGGCCGCAAGGTCGAATGGCTGTTGGCAGAGCAGGGCGCGTTTGCCGAGTTGCTGGGGCTGCGCCTGGGCCTGGCTCTTTGGCTTGCTGCACATCCTGCACGACCGCATGAGACGCAGCTATGATGATTTCAAGTTCGAGAATCTGTGGTGGGAGGCTGAGGCGCAGCGGTTGCGGGTCACCGACTGGAACGTGATGGGCGACGAAAAGGATCTCGGTGTCAGGGTTCCTTGGGACCTGGAGCGCGGCGCACGTGTGCTGCTGCGTGTGCTGACCGGCGCGCCGTTGCGTCCGGAACTGCGCCTGGACCAGCAGCCGCGGAGCCAGCTCAGCGCCGGTGTACAGGCTCTGCTGAAACGTATGCTGGAGATGGACAGGAACCGCCGGCCGAAAACAGCCGAGGAGATCTGTAAGGAGCTGAGCCTGCTGATCGGCTATTGGCTGATCGAGTCGGGTCGCGGCCTGCGCAACATCGAGGCTGCGCTCGATGGTATCGCGTACGGCCAGGACGCGGCGATGCTGGACGAGGAGACCTTGCGCCGCATTGAGCCGACCGTGCGTCAGACTCTGGCCGCCTTAAGCATCCTGCACCTGCGCCAGCAGCAGGAAACCGCGGCTATGTCGCAGGCCTGGCCGGTTGCGCTGGTGCAACAACTGGACACGTTGCAGGCCCGCGCTGAGCAGTACGCGCCCTCGCCTGAGCGCATGGTGAACACCGCCCTGACCCTGTTGAATGGGCACTCATTTCCGCGGCGGCGGCCAAGCTGCGCGACGCGGTGCAGTTGTTCCCCGACCATCTGCCTGCCCATCGCTGGCTGGAGCTGGCAGAGGCCATGGCGGCCGGCAAAGCGTTGGCAGTGGGTGAGAACCATCGTTGGCGAGAGGCCATCGGGCACTGTGGCGCCGGAGATTTCCAAGAAGCCCACGGAGTCTTGGCGAAGCTGCCTATTCAGTTTGCCGCTGGTTTAAGGGGAAGTGACAGTACGCCTGGCCATACAGCAGGCCCAAGGCGATAGCGCTCAGATCGAAGAGAAGCAGGAGCAAGTGGGCAAGGCGCTCACAGCACTGGCCGAGATGCGAGAAAACCGACACGCCGCTTATGCTGCTGCGTTGCAAGAGAGCCTGGGCATAGAACTGGAGAACTGGAAAAAGTCTCTGACGCAGCAGGTCGAAGCGAAACAAAGGCAGGCCCAGGCTGCAACAGAAGCTAGCGAGTTCAGGCAGTTATCAACCTCTTCTGGCCTCGAAAAGGGAGTTAAGCGGGCAGAGGAACGACTGCACCTGTTTCTCGATGAGTCGGCGGTAGTTGAGGCTGTCTTGCAGCTTGGCATGAAATGCCTGAATGCAAAGCGATATCGTCTGGCCGAGCGTGTGTTCTACACCGGCGCCGTTCTGGACCATGACCGTGCGCCGGCGTTCCGGCTGCGCTGGCTGGTCGCACGCGCGGCCTATTTGCGTAGTATCAATGATCCTCATGCCGCTGGTGAGATGGATCAGGCTGGGAGGGCAGTTCAGGATGCTCGGCAAGGCAATACAGAAACTGTAGAAGCTCTGAACGACTTATGGGGCTGCCTGGCGCCATCTGAACAATCGCTGGATACCACATTGTTTGAGCGCACGCTCAAGAAAGCCCTGGAGAATGACAAAGCGGGAGTGCTCGCTGTCAAGGAGAAGCACGTGGATATATCGAGGTTGGTCTCAGCCCTGGATGACAAACTAAAGGCTCAGGATTTGTCCAGGCTTGACAACGAGACCAGAGAAGCGCTCGACGCAATGGTGCAAAACCACACCGGGTTGTCGCCGGCGGTTCTGGCTGTTCTCATGACCTACAACAGCGAACCCCAGAGGGCGCTTTCCCAACCACAGGATGAAACGCAGGCCAAGGAGGCGCTTGCCCGAACGCTGGACTTCCCATACCACAAGAGTATAGAATTAGTCAAGAAGCTGTTGTCGGCGGAGTCAAATCCCCAGAAGAAGGCTATGTTGGCCCGGCAGTGGCGCGACATGGCTTATGCTTGTGGTGCAGAAGCGAAAGAACTCCAGGGCCATTGTCGTTATCGCCCCCTGACCCAGGCCCAAAACCTGAACCAACCTTAGCACCCCAAAGTTCAAGTGATGCGTTGATGGAAGCTCTGAACAGCGATGATCCGCGCCGGTGGGAAGAAGTGATGAACACGGATCAAGAGGGACGCCGCGGCTGGCCTCTCCAGGTCAAAGAGCGAGCACAGCAACGAGCAAGCGAGATTAGCCGGCATCGCAGCGAGATGGCCAAGGTTCTAAAGGATTTCGATCAAGACCCCACACAGGTTAAGGAGGGTTTCGCCACATGGCGCAAACAACATCCTCGATGGGTCAGGTGCTGGGATGCCCGAAAAGGTAATTGGGTCGAGACAGAGGCATTGGAGCAGGAGATCGGAAGAGCTTCCGATACGGCGCAGGCCAGGAAATGGCTGGGCCATGCACAGATGCTGCAAAGACAGGTCGCATCTCCATCCGAGATCTCCCAGGCCGTCGCGACCGGCGTAGCATTCACTGGGGCTGATCCTGAAGTGATGCGGCAATTGGAGGAGCTGAGGAGAAATTCAATAGGTGCGATCCAGCCCACGCCCGGTATCCGACCTTTGCCTGGCGCCGTCAGGCCAGACAGAGACGCCACGACGGTGTCCAGTCCTCCCCTGGGCAATCTGCAGGCGCTGTTGGAGCGGCCAATTCGCGAGAGCGAAACCCTGACCGACCTGCGCAAGCGAATTCAGGGTCTGTTACAGGCTAATAGCAAAGATGAGGACATTCTCAAGGCGCAATATGACAGCCTAGGTGTATGGGAGTTAGACGAGCATTGGCTGGCAAGCGCCGAACAGACGCATCATGTGGAAGCAAGGGCACAGAGTCACGCCGTTAACACTCTTCAGGCTCTTGAAGTCTTGACCAAACAAGAGTACTGGCATCCATATATTCCGACCGAAGGGCCAACGGTGTTTGCAATCACCAGGAAACGTCTGGAACGGATCGTTGACCCGGAGGGAACTATGACCACGCGAACGAGAGTTCCAGCCAGACACAAATAACACAAGCGGCTCATCTCCAGGAGCCCAGTTATAATCAAACCAGCGATTTCAGCAGGTTCTGAACAGCACAGATGAAACCGCATGCATCCGCCTGAAGGATGATCTTGGTCAAACTTGACGAGAAGCCTAAACATGAGAAAGGATATTCCATGCCATCACCACAGGACTTGATCGGTGTTGGCCCAACGGCCAGCGCGGCCGCTATAAGCTGGAGAGATTCCTGGGCGAAGGGTTGACGGCCAGCGTCTATGTGGCCACGGCCACCTGGCACGACCGGGACGAACAGGAGCAGGTCGCGGTCAAGCTGATGCGGCCCGGCCTGGGCGCGCAGGAGGCCAGCCGTTACCGTGCTGAAGCGACACATCTGGCCGAGCTGCAAAGCGCACAGGCCGCGGCCNNGCCCATGTTCTACGAACGCTTCGAGACCGGGCGACCTGAGGCGCCGGAGGCGCTGGTGTTGGAACTGATGCGCGGCCGTCAAGTGGTCGANCTTGCTGCTGGCCGAGGGCCATTGAACGAGGAGGAGGGACTGAGCCTGGGGCTGCAACTGGCCGAGCTGCTGCAAGCTTTGCACCAACAGATCGGACGCACCTACACCGACTTCAAGTTTGAGAACCTGTGGTGGCACGAGGGACAGCTCAAGGTTACCGACTGGAACGTGCTCAGCGAGCGCGGGCAATTGGATCGCGTCTCGATCGACCTGTTGCGCGCCAGCCGCTATCTCTACCACATCCTGACCGGCAGTGACGCCCGCGAGCAGGGCGGCATTGTGGTGACCCCTTTCATGCGGCATCCGCGTTGGGCAACCCTCAGCATCGCCTGCCAGAACGCGCTGCGCAAGGGGCTGCACCGCTATCCTGACCAGCGCTATCAGTCGGCGCAGGAGATGGTCGAAGCCTTGCAGCAGGTGCAAGGCTATTGGCGGAACGCCCCGGACAAGCTGCTGCTTTCTGCGCAACGACGGGTCGTGGATTACCACCGCACCACCTTCTGAACAGACCCAGGAGATGCTGGACGTGCTGCGCAGGCGTGAGACGCGGGCGATCGCTTGAGTTCGACCGATCAGGGGCAACTGGACGTTCTCTGGAACACCGTCAACAAGGGCCTGAGCGAAGAAGAAAACGCCTTGAAGATAGGGCGGCACCAGTTCAACGGCGGCTCCTGGCAGGAGGCTGTGAAGTGGTTTGCGCAGGCCGTGGGCGATAACCCCTGGGATCTGGCGGCCTGGCGCTGGCGTGAGGCGGCCCAGGCCGGTCTGGTGACCAGCGAGTACCAGGGCTACAAAGACGACGTTGCCGCGGGCGTCGACGCGCTGAACAATCACGAGTTTGAACGCGCCGAACAACTCCTGACCCGCCATGGGATTCCGGCCCTCAGCGGCCTGGCGGCCGAAGCGCGCTGCGCCGCCTGCTGCAAGAGGGGGTGCGGCTGACCACCCAGGGCAAGGCGCTGGTCGACCAGGGTCAAGACGACACGCCTGAAGCCGACAATATCTTCAAACGTGCGCAAGGAGCGTTCTTGAATGCTGCCGACGCGCTCAAGGCTGTGACGCCAGAGGACTATCGTCAGCAGTTGCAGCGGGACCCTGAGATCGGCGATCCGGCCCGGCGCGGCCGGGAGCTGGTCGACCAGCGGCGCGGCCGCGCCGAGGCCGCGCCGCCTGCGCAGCGCCGAGGACAAGGCGCGGGCTGGCAACTGGCTCGGCGTCGTACAGGATTTGAACGCCGGCCTGGAGGCTGTGCCTGGCGAAGTGCGCCTGCTGAAGGCCAGCCTGGACTACGGCCAGGAGCAACTGCGCAGCGGCCAGCCACAGGTTGCCAGCGACCTGTTGGCGTTGGCCAGTCGCTACGACGATGCATCCGACATCCGCATCTGGTGGCGCGCGGCCGCGGGCGTGGCCGCGTGCAGCCAGTTGTTGGGCGAGCACCAGTGGGCCGCGGGATTGGGTGTCCTGGATGCGACGATAGCCTTGCCGTTGGCCGGTTTGGCCGACGAGGTTCGCAGCGCCGTCGCCGCCCCGCTACAGCGCGTTGGACACCGCCCTGGAGCCGGCTGCGGCCTCCGCCTCGCTGCCAGAGCTGCTGCATCTGCTGTCCAGGCCGGCCGCCGTCGCCAAACTCGATCCCAGCCTGGCATCCTGGGCGCGCCGTCGACCAGCGTTGGGCCGAGCTGGCTGCTGCCAACGTGGCAGCCAGGCTGCCGCAGCACCCCTGGACATGCTCGAACAGGCCAGGATCGCCCTCGAGGCTGCGCCTTCCGACGCTATCAAGGCGCAACTGGCCCAGCGGCTGGTTGAACCGCTGACCCAGGCCTTGAAGTTGGCGCCGGCCAGCGGCGAAGTCGACCAGGCGCATGAGGCATTGCAGCGGGCGGAACATTTGCTGAAGGCCAGCAGCGAGCTGGCGGCCAGCCCGTGGTCAGAGGCTGTCGCCTCCTACCGCGACGAGTTCGAGCAATCCCAGCAAGAGCGCCGCGAGGCCCGGTTCCAGGAGGACCAACGCCTGATCGAGAGCCTGATGAAGGCCGGCGACAAAACATCCCTGGAGCAGGCACGAATACGCCTGGACGAGGCGCAGAAGCTGACACCGGCCGGCAGCAGCCAGGCGGAGGGCTGACGATCCTGGCAAAGCGGCTAGCGCAGTTGGAGGATCAGTTGCTTTCTGGCGCCGAGCGACGCGCACATCGAAACGCTGCTGGCCGGGTTCGATGAGCGCATGGCCCGGCGCGCAGCGAGTCTGATTTTGCCGATCTGGACAAAGAGCCGACTGTGGCGCGAGGCCAGGCGCAGAGCTTGCAGGACAGCCAGTTGATCAACGCTGTTTCGGCCAAACTTACGATGGAGCAGGGCGTTCGGAGCCATCGCAACGAGGCGCAGCAACTGGAACAGGCGCTGGATGATATACGCACCCGGCTTGCTGCTGCCGAAACGCTGGTCGAAACGCCAGGCGGCGCGGCGGCCAAGGACAGCCTCTGGCGGGAGCGAATGCTGCGGCGTCGGATTTACTGACCATCCACCCCGGGCACAGCGATGCGGTGCAGGCGCAGCAGGAATTCAAACAGGCTGTAGGCGCGCTGGCGTTGCACCAGCGGGTGGCCTATGTCGAGACAGTCACGGACGAGTTGGGCGAGCCGTTGCAACGGTACCAACAGGCCGAGGCCTATTGGCGCACGGCTGAGCCGGAACGAGCTCACCAGGCGTTGGAAGGCCTGCCGGCTGACTGGCGAGCGATGGTTCGAGTGCAGGCGCTGGCCGGGCGCATCGAGCAAGGCAGCCAGTTTCTGGCGGCCGCGCAGACGGTCAAGCAGAGCGACCCATTGGACGAACAGTTCGACCAGAAGCTGGCCGCGGTGTTGCACAGCGAGCCGCCGGCCGACTACCTGGCCAAGGCTGACCTCGCGGCCTGGTCTAAAACCAAACGCGCCGCCGCGGTGCAGGCGTGGAGCACCGACGGCGGCCGCAGCGCCAGCAAGGCGCCGCGGGCGCTGGCCCTGGCCGTGGCCGCCGACCAGGTCGTGCGCCTGGTCGACCGGGCGCAACAGGGTGGCCCATGGCCATCCGAGGGACCGCTGCCCAACGTGTCTGATTTTGTGTCGCGAGCATTGGCGCAAAAAGGCCGCAAGGATAGCTCACGCAGCCAGATCGACGCGCTGCTGCAAGAGCTGCCGCTGACGCCTCAGCCGGCCGCGCTGGGGCGTCAGGTGGGTACAGCCGCCAAGGAGCAGTTGGTGAGCGGCGGCCAGGAGCGACGCGCCCGTCTGCTCAAGGCGGTGGCCGCCGCGGCCAACGGCCTGATCCTGCTGGCGCTGCTGGCCGCGGTCGCTGGCTGGCTCTGGCCCGGCTTCCTGCCCAATAGCCGGCCCAGCCTGTTGGCCGCAGTCGGTACAGCCACTGCAAATCCGCCAACGCCTCGAATTGAGCGGGCAACAGTGGTGGTAACAGTAATCGTAACAGCCACGCCCACCAACACACCTACAGCCACAGTGACGCCAACAGAAACACTCACATTAACCGTGACGGAACCACCAGCCTATCGGGATATTGCTCGAATTCAAAAGCTGTTGGATGACATCAATGTTGCCTTGGCTTTGAGCGATGTTACGCCAGTGACTGACACGGTGACGATCACTGACGTGGTGGCAATCTTGGATGATGGCGATGCGAATGTCATCTTCAACACCGAAGGCATTCCTCAAGCTGAGCTAACTCCCGTGGACACTCTTGGAGTGCTTGATGGGATGCACTTCTTAGATTTGGCATCGTTTACAGGAAATGAGGCACCAGTCTATAACTGGCCAATAGTGACATCAGTGCCAACAGGAACATATCGTCTACTGGTTTTCATTCCTAGCCAGCATAGCAACGTCGATGTTGACTATTCCGTTGAATTATTACAAGCGGATGGTGAGATATCGCCCCTACCAATAGAGCAAAACGCAAAACGCCGGCTTGATCAAGAGAAATACAGCGATCAATGGATCAACCTTGGCCTGTTCGAGGTCACGAAGCCTGGCGATCTGCGGATCGTGGCTCAGGCTACCAAAGCAGGTCAAGCATCTTCGCAGGCTGCCTTCGACGCTGTGGCAATCGTCCGCTCGCAGTGAACCGTAGGCATAGACAAAAGGTGGGCGCTTGTACCCTAACCAGGCGTCCGCCGCAAGCTGAGGATGCCCTGACCAATGATTAGTTGGCATGCAAATCTGATAAGATCATCTCTCAGGCGCGAGTTTGCCAACGCAGAAACTCCTGGCGAGGCCCTATTTTGGAGACTGGCATGAGCAATCATAACTCCCTGGAAGCTCTCAAACAGCAACTACAAGAAAAAGCCAAAGACTATTATCGTAACGGCAAGCCGGATCTGGGTGACAAGGTCTGGAAGGATATTGACACCCTGGAAGAGTGGGAACGACGAGGTTTCACAGGAGACACGCCGGTTGATCTCGCTCAGTATGGCCTGGAGCTTGCCGTGGCCGACGGGCCAGATGCACCGGAGGCGCCGAAGGAAGCCGAGGCTGCGCTCCCTGTCGACGCGCCTGGACCTGATGCCAGCACAGTTGTCGATGAGGTCGTCCGTCGTGAACAACTGCGACGGGAGGCGCAGGCCGCCAAAGCCCGCGGCAACTCGGTGACAGCCGCCGATAAGTGGCGGGAACTCCTGGCGATCGACCCCATGACACCGAAGCGCAAAGGGAGCCAACAATATGCCGCGGCCGCGGCCGATCAATCGCAGCGCAAGATGCTCAACGATCTGCGCCGCAAGGCCAGCCGGCGATCTCCGATCTGGATGAAGCGTTGCGTCTGGCGCGCGATCTGCTCACTTCGACGATGTTGGACGACGTCGCGCAGCGAGAGATCGAGAAACTGGAGGGTCAAGCCCGACACAAACGTTCTGTCTTGAAGGCCGCATCAGGTGAAGTCGATACCTTTGCGGCCGCCAACATGTTGAAAGAAGCGATTGCCAGGCTAGAAGGTTTTCTGAATCAAGGTCGTTTTGAGTATGAGGATCGTGATGGCAGTATCATCTCGACGTCTGACAAGCTGCGCGAATACAACCAAGAGTATGCTTCATTCTGCACCCAGAAGACTGCCGAGTATATCGAGCGGGCAGAAACCTCTTTGCCCTGGTTCCCCAAATCCGCGCTGCGTTTGTTAGATCAGGCTTGGGGCAGTTTCGACCGAGCGGATCCTTCTGTGCGCGAAGCTCGAGCAGCGCCGCATCGAAGTTGGTGAGCAGATCACGCGCTGGGAAACGGCTCAGGGCCTGGTGGCCCAGGCGGCCAAGGAGACAGATCCTCAACAACGCCTGGGGTTGTATATCGAAGCCCAGAGCCAGTACGATGGGCTGTTCAACATCAAGGAGTTGATCGAGGAGGCCAAGCGGGACGCTGCCAGCGCAGTCACTCACGACGTCAAAAACATCTATGCCGCAGCCCAACTGTTGCTAAGCCAGGGCCAGTTGGAGAACGCGCAACAAAAGGCCATGCAGGCGCGAGCGCGCTAAACAGGTGCGGGGCGCATCGACCGAACTGGAGGGTGAACTTGCCAGAATCGATCAGCTCATGAGCGATATCGCCAGGACGGCCGGCCAGCAACGACTGGTTGATGATGCAACGACAGCAGTGAACGAGCAACTACAAAAGCACGATTATCAATCGGCCGAACAGGTTCTGGCTGTGCTGCCTGAGGAAGTGCGAGCTATGCCGGCGGTCAAGGTGCTGGAGAACCGCATTGTGCTGGCGCGGCGGCAATCGCGTCTATCAAGTCGCCCAGCAGCGCTCTGAAAAGGGCGATTTTGAGGGGTGATCGAGCTGGGTGTACCCGATGCGGAGAATGTATCCGCCGTCAGAACAGGAGACGATCAAGAGAAAACTGAACAGAGGTTTCTACAGCTCGACGAGCGCAGCCTCAAGCTGCGCCAGCGCTCAAGGCTGGATACATTACCAGGAGGGTCTGGCGATCCTCAATAGCGATCCCATGTCCGCGGAGTTGAGTTTTGAACTGGCCATCGGCCTGGATGACACCCTCAAAACCGAAGTCGAACAACATCGCCAGGGCGTCGCCGAAAAGAAGGCCCAGATCGCGCAGGTGCAGCAGTGGCTGAAGACCGCTGATGACTTCATCACGAAGCAGGATTGGGAACAGGCCTTTGCAGAGCTGAACAAGGCTCGTCAGGTGGACTCCTCCTTGAAGAGCGATGTGTCACAGCGATGGCTGGATGTGCGTACCAGGTGGCGCGACCAGCTCATGGAAAGGTTGAAGACCAGCGCTCCAGACAGCGACGCGGCCAAAGCGATCATCGACCAGTTACGCGCCAACAAGCTCCTGGACAGCGAGCACCAGGGCAAGGTAGACGCCGCGGAGCTGGAGTATCAGCGCGCGCCAGCGTGAGGCCCAGGCGGGCCGTTGGGCTTTGGCAGCGGCGGCCTGGCGAGCGTATCTGGATATAAAGCCTGACGACCCGACTGCCCAGGAGAGCCTGCGTGAGGCGTTGCGCGAACAAGCTCTGGCCGAGGCGCGCGACAAGTATACCCAGAGCAAGGATGGTGCAGCGACCTTGAATCTGCTGGATGAACATTTGAAGCAGAAGGAGCGCAGAACGATCCGCTGTACCTCGACCAGTTGGTGCGCCACGCCAGCCAGTACGGCGACTTCGTGCGCGCAACACTATCAGAGTCTGCTCAGCCGCGCCGAGTCGGACGACTCAGTTCTAGTCAGGACAGCCGGTCGTATACTGAGTGAGGCGCAGGCATGGAGCGAGGCCAAGGCGCGCAGCCAGGTGGCTTTGCCGAGGGCCGTTACAGCGCAGCCGTACGCGCTTTAGATGATGTGCTGACGGCCTTCCCTGACACCATCAACCACGCCCAATGGCTGGAACAGCGTAACGCCACCCAGCGCAACGCTGTGAACGCCCTGCTCGACCGGGCGCGTGAAAAGAAGAGTCAGGCCAGAGGGCTGAGCCGCGTAGAGGTTATCAGTCTGTACAGCCAGGTGATCCAACTGGTGGGGCCGGGAAACAGTCCGGAGGCTGAAGAGGGTATCACCGAGGTGCAGGCCGAACTGCCCACTCTGGTCAAATCGATTGTGGAGGAGGGCGAACGCTTCACGCCTGACACCAGGGACCCGGATGATGCCTTGCAGGAGGCCGAGCGTATTCTGGGCCAGCTTAACGACTTTCGCGTGGTCACTTCCTATATGGGCGCCGAACGGGTGCGCTGGGAGCGGCGTATCGAAGAGGTGTCGCGCAAGTTGGGCAATCAACGCGACACGCTGAACCGTGTGACCAACTTGTTGCGACAGGTGCGCAACGAGTTGGACAATCCGGTCAACGATCAGAAGCTCGCCAACGCCGAAGGCTGGCTGCGCGATGCCAAGCGTGAGTTGCCAAGGGCGGCCGGCATTGCCGATCTGGAGGCGCAGCCAAGACTGTGCGTGAGGAGCGCGCCCAGGTCAAGCAAGTGATCGATACCCTCAAGGAGGCCGCGTGACGTGGACGATCCACGCGCCTTCCAAACAGTGTTGGAGGCCGTGCGTTCACTGCGTCAGATTGACCCCGAGGATCGCTATCAGTTGCAGACGTCGCAGAACCTGGGTATCTATGACGATTTTCAGGACGGGCACGTGCGTACCCTGGAGGAGCATGAGCAGTTGGCCCGTGAGCGGCAGGAGAACTACCGTCTCTACGCCGACTGGGAGAAGCGTTGTATTCCTCAGCAAGAGACCTTCACCGCGGCTAACCAGGAGGTAGATGACAAGCGGCTGCGAGGTTCGCTGGAAGAGCAGCAAGAGGCGTTCGACCGCACCCTGGCCATTGGTCAGCGTGCCCTGATGATCTTCCGTGACCGGCCCAGACCTGGCCCAACAGCTTCCCAGCCGAGGATATCCTGACTAAGGTCGAAGGCTGGCAGCGCGCTGCCGAGACGCGAACCTCTGACCTGAACAAAGAACTGGAGCAGATCACTCAAGTGAGGACCCGGCGCGATGAAGTGGATGCAAAACTGAAAATTGTCCTGGGACGCCCTGTATCGTCGATCAACAAGAGCGAGGCCAACCGTTTTCTGCAAGATTTGCGCAAGCTCGATCCAAACTGGCCCGATCTGGTGCAGCGTGAGCAGCAAGTTCAGCGTTTCCTGAACGCCAGAAGCAGTGGCCTGCTAGGCCGGCTGCGCGGCTAGGGTCAGGTCTAAGGCTCTATCTATGCGAGTTGCCATTGTCTCGGATATTCATGCCAACGCGTATGCGTTGGACGCGGTGCGCCAGCATGCNGCCAGCAAACGGTGNGATGCCTTCTGGTTCCTGGGCGACGGTATCGGCTATGGCCCTCACCCAGTCGAGGCGCTGGAGTTCTGGCAAAGCCTGCCGCCAGGGAACTCGGTCCCGGTAACCATGACGCAGGCATAGTCGGTGCTTTAACCGAAAAGAGCTTCAACGAACGAGCGATTGAGGCACTGGCGATCAACCGAACTACCCTAATAGAGCAACGCCGGCTTGTTACAGTGGTTATTCGATGCTTTTCCCACCCCAGACGACTGGGTAGTGCGGAAACATATTGGGTGCGATCTGTACGTACTAGTGCACGGCGCCCTGTGGAACCAAGCCGGGCCTCGGGAACACCTGATGCTTTATGTCAAACCTTGGCTGCGTACGCTGGTCATTCACGAGTTGCGCCTACTGTTAGGCGAGGGCACCGAGCAGCCAGGCCGCGCCTGTCTACTCAGTGGGCACACGCATATCCCCAACTTCTGTTATTTGGGAGGCTTATCCAACGGCGAAACTGAAATCATCTATCCAGGTATCACCTGGGGTAAGCCGCAGCCACTGCCGGCTGCGCCAACATTGATCAATCCCGGCAGCGTTGGTCAGCCACGCGACCGTGACTGGCGAACTAGCTACGCCGTGCTGGACACCGAAGCCGCCACGGTTACCTTTCATCGGTTGGAATATCCGGTCGAGCAGACCCAACGCGATATGCGCCGGTTAGGTTTCGACCAGTTTCAGCGCGAACGTCTCAAGCGTGCGTATGCACCGGATGATTGGCCGGTGGGGTGGAAGGCGTGAGACGGGTATCGCTCTATCATAGCTTGTGTATTATTGGGGTAAGACCATGAATCTACGTAATATCCAAAAGCACGTCCCGAAAATGGTATTTTTAAAAGGTGACCTCTCGAACATATGGAACTGTAGTGTTGTTTTGGCTATTATTGCTGTGGTACCATTCCTCATGGGTGGAACGACCGCCCAAGGTTCACACCCCGATACTGTCATTGTCTTTCTTGTAGATGAAAGTAGAAGCTTGACCGGCGCTGACCAGAGCTACCAAGAACGTCTTTATAATAGTGTTTATTTCATGAAAGAAGCAGTTGGACAAACTTGCCAAAAATCAGCCTGCTATTGGGGTGTCAGTAGATTCTCCGAAAACCCAGTCACGCTCGTTCCTCCAAAAGACATCAAGCTATGGGAAGAAAATGATCTAATAGCGCTTGAAGCACGTCCCGTCGATTTCAATGATCGATCGGATTTTCCAAAAGCATTAGCAACATCTTGCACAATTCTACCTAATGCACAAAATAAAGCAATCATCTTGTTGACAGATGGGAACCTAAGATCGAAGCAAACCCCGATATCGCTCCAGTTGTTGGCTCAATCTCGCGCAGCCGCTTCATCGAGCAGATCGATCACGCCGTAAAGTCTTGCTCAAGTAATAAAGTCAGGCTGTACACCCTTCTGATCGATTTTGATCCGCCTAACGATGAACTGCGAGTCTATCAAGATGAAGAGAAAGATCGATGGAAAGATTGGTCAAATGAAACTGGCGGTTTCTATCTTGAAACCAAAAGCCCAGATAACCCCGAAGCTGTGATCACACTTCTTCAGGCAGTTGCCAAAAACTGGATTATCGCAAGATATTCCAGTCAGATACACTTCAGATGATAAGCTTATTCTCAGTAACGTTGAACAACATCTCCGTAGAGTTGATATTAATGTGGTCGGGTTACAACCTTACAAGCTGGACGTTGATATCCCAGATGAACCAACGACTCAAGATGTGAGCGTGACTACTCGGAAAAATCAAACTCTCGTAAGAGCGATTAATCCGCCAGTAGGGCTGTGGACGGCTCGAGTCACTGGCTCAGATGATAAGAACCCCTTCATTATACGACAAGTTATGGTTGAACCGCAGACATACTCTTTGCAGCTTACCTCCCCGCGACCAGTCTGAGGTCACAATGCAAAGTGATTTGATCATCGAGATTAAAGTACTCGCTAGCGAAGGAAGCGAGGGCCAGATATTGGGGAAAACTAAGATCACTGGAACGTTAACGGACTCATTTGGCGCGTCTACAACCCTCGATTTTGCTCCAGATGCTCAAAAAGGTGTATACTGGTCAGTAGCGTTCTCGGGTACCATCCCATCAATTGGTTCGTACGTTCTGATTGTTCCGAGTCAGGTCGTTGATGGTGTATTGCTTGAGGAGTTACGTGCAGATTTCAAGATCATAGATGAACCTTTCATCGATGACTGGGCTGAACTTAGAAGGCATCTCTATCGAGGCGGGCAAAACCATAACCTTATCAGTGAAAATCGGCAATCACCAGTTGCTGACCGGTCCTCCTAAATTGCAGGTGGTCTTTTCGAATGATGTAGATGGTGATACAATGCGCCCATCGGTTATAGGAATTGAACATCGTGCAGGTGAATTTGAGATTCCTTTTACCGTACCACAACCTATTGGTATTCAAACCAACTATAAGGTATGGGTCCGACTGATTGGAGATATTACCAAACAAGGCATCAGTTTCCCAGATAAGGACTCTCCAACTACTCGATTAATCACAGTCCTACCCGTGTCAACGCCGCAGCCCACGCATACAGCCACACCTCAACCTCCGGCTGGTCCTTCACTTCCTATCGATCCACAACTTCTCAAAGGCGTGGCACTTAGGATCACTGGGGTTTATGCTTTGGCCTGTTTGGTAGTGATTCTGGCTTGGTTGTCGGCAATCCGCTCAGAAAAGCCGTATAGGAAGTTTATTATGGCTGATCAAGCTTTGGGGCTACCCTTGATCATTATGACTTGGCCATATGCAAAAGGATTTCGCAATATCCGAGACAGTCTTTCTCTGACCGGCCTCAGCGAACAGACCACCGGCAACGCCGATGAAGACAATGGGATCAACGACGTTATCGTCTATCTCGAGAAGAAGTTTGGGTCACACGCCAAAGTCGCTGCAAAAAATGAAAGACTGGGACCAAGCCTTCGGCGCGATCCAAGGAGGATTGAAGCCAAACAGTCCCCATAATTCGATTTATATAGCTGGGGCTAGCCAAGCTATCAAGAGTATCATCGAAGATTGTTTGGTTGCACATGAAACGGGAACATCGAAAAAGGATACGCCAACACCTGCGGATTTGTATTATGATCTTCTCAATAAGGGGTTTGATCCGATTCTGCCAAGGCACCCGCAGGCAATGTAACCTTGATACCACCCTATCTTGGAGGTTGAAACTATGATATTCAGAGCTAAAAGCAATCGAGCGCAGGGTGACGAAAAGCCTCCTACATATCTTGAAGAAGTAGAGGTGTTGCGAAGGAAGGCACTCAACTATTGTGGGAAGGCACCAGAACTGGATTCGACAAGTGGTACGCAACTGAAGGACTTAGTTAAGGAAGCCCAAAAGCTATATAGCAGGTACTTCTACTTTTCAATGGCTGTACCGCAACTCCAATCCGAGCCGATCACAGACTCAGTGAATGGTATTCGGCGTACATCTGTGTTCCGTTGGGGAACGAGGAAGCAACACCAAGCTCGCAAGGACGACATGAGCCTCTGTTAATAGTCATCGAGAGCCAACAAACGTGAACGTTATCCAATTTGCTTCGGAGGCGCTAACTAGGGAATTGGACTTGTCGCGATGGGCTTCGCAATGTTTGGCTCACTTCGCTTTCTACACCGACCTTTTATACAAGCTTAAGAGATTTCATAAAGGTAGTTCTGTTGTATTCCCCCAACACCCTGAAGCAACCCAATTCCTCTCGTTGACGACCTCAGGGAATAAGGCTGACGTACGTGGCATGGCCGAAGCGCGTGTGATACTGGCTGAGTTGAATGATTTGTCATCCGAAAGCACGAGCGAATTCACATCAATCGTATACGAATGGGCCATACAGAGAAGTAAGGAGTTGACTGAGACCAAGGTCCCAATGTCGCCTGAACTAGCGATCATGAACGCATGTTTGTCTTACTGGATTTCTATTCTTAAGGATAACGGTGACCAGGAGCTGAGCGCTATCTGGGCGTCAAGCTCGTGGTTCCCCGTTGGTGGGAACAGCGACGAGCAAAGGCAGTCGATATTGATTTATTTGAAAGTCGCTGATGGGACTAAGACCGAAGGAGGATACGTTGCAGCTCAGGACCGAGAGTATGTTTTGAGCATCTCTGATACAGACATGTCTCGTTACATATTAATCACCAATAAGTTAGGATGTATAGTGGTCTTGAATGACGGACATACAGAGATTGAGTGGAACCTTAATGTGCCGAACTCTATCCTTATGAGCGAGACAGACTTAATATACGTAACTGTGAACTGCTCAGGACCTAAAAGCCCTCCGATACACGGACGTTTTAAACTTATGGTTAGTAACAAGGAAGACGCGGCCCAGATGTGAGTCGGTGCAGAGATGATGAATTTGGTTTGGATCAGCTCAACCACGACAGTAACCGTGCAACACAAACACAAGAACAGATATTGTTTGATGCATTGAGTAAGGCTGTCCATCAGGCTTTCGCTGTTGAAAACCCTGACCGTCTGAATGAACTGGGAGTCCTGATTGATGCACGCTGTGGTCGATTTCTGAGAGAAGCGGTTGCCAGCCAGATCGATCTTGCAAAGGAACTCATTAAACGGACTGTCGCTGTGATCATTCAAGACGGTTGGTGGTATATATCGCGGCCACAGATCGAAACAGCCATAGAGCAATTAGTCAGCCCGATCAAAATAGCGGCATAAACCCGCTCGTGGACCAGTATATTGAAAGCTGCTTTCACAAGAGTTCTATCATCTGTAGCGGTCTTTCTCACATGCATGCTAAGCTTGTCTTGCTTGAAGTCTGGGACTTGCGCGATGAGTACAAAGAGATTACTATTCCAGTTGTTGTGAATAAGTCTCTGCGGTCGAAACACGATCAACTCGGACGGGATTCTGTTAACATCCCTGGCATATTGAATGAACTAGTGCGAAGTGGACTACTGATAGAGTCGAAGGGACGTTATCAATTCGCCAACGGATTTGTCAAATCATGGGTGCAGCGCCAATATATATGACGCAAGACGGTTCTGATGTACCGCAAGACCTGGCCGCCAGTGCGCACCAGCCGCATGTTCTTTTAATCTCATGGGGAGAATCGTAATGAGTTCCCAATGCGAATGGGTTTATAACATTACAAATCAGTCGCGAGCCAAAGAAGTCGAAAATGCAAAAGATCCTCAAGGATCCTGATGTAGGTATTCTTCACATATTTGGCGACAGAGGAATTGGCAAAAGAACTCTGATCCAGTGTCTGGCACACGAATTAATGTCTGGGGAGTCTGATTTTACCCGCGTATTCATGAGTGATCTACTCAGCAACCCGTTTGTATTGGAGGAATGGAATGCCGATAAGTGTGACTGGATAACCTATCATGAACTCCCTAATCGATCTCTAGTGGGTGCACTTCAAGTTCTGTTTCGCGACTACTCTGCGAATCGTAATGATGGTTCCCATGCCGGTGATCTCACAAATGGCCTTCAGTCAACAGACCACGCAGAGAATGGGGAAGGAAATTTGCATGTTCAGCAAAACGACGAATTCGTACCCGACACGCCTCTCCAAGTTGAGAACGAAAAGGAATTACATGCTACAAAAGCAGAAGATGCTGACGACACAGCTAACTTAGGCGAGCCACGAGATGAGGCTAAGACCGCTTCTGGGAAAGAATTGCGGCGAAAACGAGTTCTGGTGGTGCTAAGGGATTACGCAGATCCGAGTCTACAGAAACCCATAATTGAAAAACCTGCCATTACTATGATCCAGAATCTCATGAAGCAAAAGCGTCTCCTACTGATCCTTGTGTCCGAGGCAAACCTGCTCGACAGGAGCTACAATGTGAGCCAGAGATTGGAAGCTTATCGAACACTTTTCTATACAACCAGAGGCTGGCAGTTCAAGGTTGGTCTATTGTCCACTGAGGATGCAACAAAGTGTGCTATTGGATTGTCATTTCAACGCAGTGCAGTAGGTAGTGGACAAGCACATCCACCGACCAATAACCAAGTGTGTGCAATTCTTCAAGCCGCCGGTCCTCATCCAGGACAAATAGATCAAGCAGTAGTCAGTCTTGGGTCACATAAAGACGATGAATCTTTAGGACAGTTCCTCGTCAACAAGCTTCTACAAGGAAACAAAGCCATCTATGAAGCAATATGGAACGGCTTGCAGCAAAGAGAGAAGTCGGTGCTTCTGACCTATGGCTTGATGAAACGAAACAAGCTAACCCGAGCGAATGCACAAACAATACTGGCGCAGCAAATCGAAGATTTCTATGCTACTGACACTGATTTTCGTGATGTTGAGAAAAACGTGGTGATCCTTGGAGTCGAGTCGGTCAGTGTCTATTGCCATGGTCTACCGAAGGCGAAGATCGATTCTTTTGCGAGGCATTTAGTGTCTTTGTTGAGCAGAAGCTGCCCCAGGAGCCGTCATATAATTCAGTTTCCACCTGGAGAGTATATGTGCGAACACCTACTTTTCTTTTCTTCACGATACTTGCTAGTATGGTTGTGGGTTTTGTGATGCTCTTGCTCGCCATAGTATTTCATCTACCACGACTATTAGCGGCGTTGCCACCTTTGCTGCTGATTGCGGCGTTTTCGTGGTCTTTGTGCTGTCACATATACCAGCCCTCAAGAGGCGATATAATACTTCTGGTATTGACTAGCGACACTCAGCGATAATAAGCCAGAGAGGCCTGGCAAGTTCGCTTTCATGATGGGGAGTTCACAAGCTATGAGACAATATTTCCGACATTACTTCGGGCTTACTCACGGGATTCAAGCGGATCAGCTAAGTCGGTTCCTGAGTAGCGGCGACAATCTCATCCTGGCTCTCCTGGGACTTCCTTTGGCGCTAACGTTCCAACAAATCACTACTGCATGGCTGCCTGACCGCGCGTATCCTGATCCTGCGCGTCATTTGCTTGTACCGGCGTTTGGTGTGATGTTGTTATTCGTGCTCTTCGCAGTCGCATTGGGTGTCAGCAGTTATATTATGATTTACTGGCAAGTTTACCGCAAACAAAAGCCGGTCTTTACAAATTTCTTTCTGATCATCGTGTGTATTCTCGTAGTATCATGTGTCCTTATGGGCAGTGCAGCTGAGGAAGGCCGGCTAACTCAGAACGCTGAAAAACCTTGGATCGACTCCATTTCTTCCAATCAACAGTTCATGATTTTCTTGTGCATATTCACTTTATCTCTACTAGGAGCAATCGCTATCATAGCACCAGATCTGTATTGTTTCGATTTCACCAATTTGAGTAAACCGGTTCCATGTGGTCACTCGGCAAATATCTCCTTTGTAAAGGCAGTTATAATAGTAGTGCCTTTTGTAGTCTTCTGGTTAGCCTTGTGTTTCACTGGACTTTGAACCTCACAACCGAATAGATACACTAGTGTAGTTTTCATTGCAACGAGTTGGGACCCAGGTCGATTTCCCCAAATCTCAGCGGCCAGGTCATCTACCTGGCCTATATGGGCAAAAAGCAGAATAACAGAAGCTCCCGCCAATGATTTTGTGGGTTCTAATCATCCTTTGGCTTTGCCTCGCTATTATAGTTTTCAGAATCGACGGCGTACTTGCGACTGGGTTCAGGCCGCGCCTAATTACCCTTCTCGCCGCGATCTTGATCCTGGGCAGCTACTTCTTCCAAGACTGGCTGCGATTCAGTTTCATCGAGTACTTTCGGGCCGGCAGAGGACCACTGATTGGCCTGGCGCCCGACGTGCTCGAACGGTTGGGCCTGAAAGGCCTTTCTCCTCTATTACGCGTCATCCTGGGTGCAACCGGCCTTAAGGGATGGCAGCTGATGCTGGTGCCCTTCTATGGCATGGGAACCCGATTAGCCACCATCGTTCCTTTGGCGATTGCCATTCTATCCCTGTGCTGGCTTCCCTGGGGCACATCACAGGCAGGCAGTCGCTTGTGCAAAGTGGCCGGCACTTTGATGTTGTCAACTGGCCTGGTTGCATTGATCGCCCTGGCAATATCGCTGCCTGACCTGGATGCCATGGGCGTCTACGGCCACAACCAGGTCGATTGGGCCTGCTCACAACCCTGCTGGGGCTCGGGCTTGGCCCGTGGCTTACACTGCTAGGACTTGCTTTGCTCTGCATCGGCGGCCTGGTGGAGATTGGAGATCCAGGCCGGCGTGAGATCAATACACCACAGGGGACCCATGGCCGTCATAGTGTTTGCGGTTCTTTTTCTGGGCAGCCTGGCGGGCATGATTCTCCGCACACGTCAGGACCGTGATCGAACGCACCTCGCACCCGCGTGGCTTGGGTGGCTTGGCAGCCTGCTGGTCTGTGGTTCCTTGCTGATTTTACCTTGGGCCACCGTGGCGCCAACCGGTACCTTTCAGCGCAATGCCGAATGGCTAACCCAGAACACGGACCTTCTCGATCAATTACGGGAAGTGCCGGCATTACAGCCATTGCTGGCTTCAATCCGCTCGGATCGGTCGACGCCATTCGCCAGACCCTGTCTAGTCCAGAGACTCAAGAATTCCTTACGTTGGTCGAACAGGGTGACACACTTTCAGCATGGGCCTTGTTACGCCTGGCGTGGCCTGTTAGCCCGCTGTTGTCGCTGGCCATCGTGATGAACCTGCTGGCGGCCATCATCAGCCTGGCCGCCAGCCTTCTGACGCTCTCGTCCGCGCCGAATTCGGGACGCATCTTGGGTATGGCCAGCGGCGTGCTGGCAGTAGCTGGCCTAACCGCGCTCGTGGTTCGCATACCCATCATCGATACTATCGGAAACACCGACAATTTCCTGATCCGTATTATTGCTGTCATGGGTGGGGTGCAGGTGGCGTCGGGTGGGTGGTGGATGGTTTTGGGATGCGTGCTCCTGACTGGCACAGCAGCATGGTACACACTGCTTGGGCGACCTACCGCTGCCGACGATTCCATCAACTCGTACTGGAACCAATACACTACGTAAAACAGTGAGGCCAGACCAATGAGCAATTATTACGACTTCGACGACAACCCGCCCCGGCGCGGTTTTGGGTCAGGCATCCCCGGCCCTCTGCGCCGCACTGATTGTATCAGTAGGGCTGTTGATCCTCAACGGGGTTACGTTTCTGACGGCCGGCACGGGCGCAGCCCTCTCGATACCACTACTGGGCTTGGTCTATCTGGGCTGTGGCATTCTGGCTGCCAAATTGGATGGGGAAGCCAGTGTAAGTCGTGCACCTGTCACTGCCGGTGCAATGGGTGGCGCGGCGCTGTGGGTGATCTCGTTTTTGACCAACCTCCTGCTGACACTCCTGTTGGGCGCACCGAGCTTGGGAATTAGTCTGCTGGTCGGAATACCTTACCTCTGCCTGTGCAGTCCGGTTGAATTGTTGCTGGGTGGCATCTTGGGCCCTTCGGCGGAACCATCTATGGTCTGTTCAGCAGGCGGCGCGACCCGACGTCTAGCGATGGTTGGTGAATCACAGAATCAATATAACTATATTCAAAGGCCCGTGCAACCCAACTGCGAAGGAGACGCCCTCGTATTAGCAACAAAAAACACAAGGCCCAGAAATCGGTTCTGATCTCATTCGTGCCTGGTCCGTGCAACATTATCGTTACGTCGAGGAGGCTTGGAGCCTATCCGAATAACCCGGCGCACACGCCAGAATGCCGCCATTTAGCGGTTATTCGGATAGGCTCTTAACTAACAAATCCGACAACTACTCAGGTTGGCGCGAGAAACCGGGTTTTTGTCTCGCAGACCAGGAACATGGCGCGATGAAAGGCCGTTGCACAGACAAAAACCATACTCACACGAGAAAAACCCGGTTTCTGAACGGCTGGCTGAGCAGTCACCAAATCCGATCATACAGCACTACTATGGTTGGGGAGAATATAACCTGGTGCATCACCATGCTCGATAGACGAATCTCAGCAAAACCCCGTATTGTGTTTGTCATTTCTTTCATCCTCTGCGCCCTTGGCGCGATACCCTTACGCCCCTCCCGCCGCCTCCGCCCAACCCACCTACCCCTGGTCATCCTCAGCCCAGGCCACGGCTGGGCGGCCAGCACGGGCGGCCCCATCGATAGCGGCGCCGTACGCGGCGACCTGATCGAAAAGGACATCAACCTTGACGTCGCCCGCCTGGCGCGTACCCGCCTGGCACGCTGCCCCGTGAACGTTGTCCTGACTCGTACCGCCGACGATGCCAGCCATACCCTCGAAGACGTCGACGAGATCGTGAACTTCTACCAACCGGCGTTGGGCGTGTCGATCCACAGTAATGGGAGCGAGAACCCAGCCGCCAGCGGTACCGAGGCCTGGTACACCGTGAATGGCCTCAGTGGCGACGACAGCCAAAGCCAACGCCTGGCCACACTCCTCGCCGATCAGGTCGCCGCCGATCTGGCGCTGACCAACCAGGGCAGCAAACCGGAAACGGACAACCGCCTCGGCGGTCTCTACATCCACTGGTGGCAGGCGCCATCGGCGCTCATCGGCNNTGGTTACCTCGACGGTGATGGCGACCTCCTGCGCCGCCGACGGGCCGACTTCGCGTCAGCGATTGCCCGTGCTATCCTGGACTACCTGAATATGCCAGTCGACTGCCTGAATGGCGCCGTACCGGGTACGCCCGGCACGCCAATTCCGCAGAAAGCCTTCATCGACGGTTTTGGCATCATGTCCCCACATATACAGGTAGGAACACAGGGCTTGACTACGGCGCTCGATGCCCAGAAGCGGATGGGCGTTCGTTGGGCCGCGAAGAAATCCCCTGGGAACTGGTTGAAGCCAACCAACAGGCATTCCGTTGGCAGTACCATTTCAACTCTGAGATCGACCATGACTTCGATCGGCTGCTCAGCGGCTCAATACACGTGGCATCAAGCTCGTTGCTGTGCTCAACTATGGACCGCGTTATCTCACTGGCAACCCCTTCCACGGCTATCAGGTCAACCCAAGCGATCTTCTCGCCCGCTGGCAAGTCTACGTTCAGGCTGTCGTCGACCGATTCGGCGACCGCATCGACTACTGGGAGATCGGTAACGAGATGAATAGCCGAACGTTCTGGGGTAAAGTGGTTACCGAAACAACCGACCCCAACGGCCGTGACATCCCGGCCGACCCCGACCCCATCCTTTATGCCCACATGCTGCGTATCGCCCACGACATCATCAAGCAGCACGATCGTAACGACACAGTCATCCTGGGTGGTCTGGCCGGCTACTACGGGGATCTGACCAACTGTAGAAGCAACTACCAGAAGTATCTGGCAGATCTGCACGATGTCGGGGCCTGGGACGCGTTCGACGTGGCGGCGATTCACCCGTATCACAACAGCCCCGACGAGCAAGGTTTTGCCCCGGACGAATTCATCCAGCGGGGGCTGCGCTATAACCTGTCTACGCAGGCATGCGAGGCAACCACGGCATCCCTGAGTCTACTTGCTGAGGTCGAGGCGTGTTCGGCTCATCAACCGGCTGGGCCCCAAACCGCTCTGGATCACGGAAGTTGGCTGGAAACAGAACTGGCTCGAACAATGGGCCGCTACTCAAGGCGTCTCCGCTGATTCGCTCGAAGCTGCTTACCTCGTTCGCACGTTTGTCCCTCTTTTGTCCGAAGCTGGTTTGGAGAAAGTGTTCTGGTATACTCAAACCAACCTTGAAGACCCAACATTCGATTTGGGCGTACCCGGACAACGGGCGCGGAAACCTTTCGGCCCTGTTGACCAACAGCCAGCCCTCGGTCAGGTCCCAAGGGCAAGACGACTACGGCCGCCCAGACGACGATGACGTCCACGAGTACCGTTTCGTCCGGGATGATCAACAGATCGTGGTGCTCTGGAAAGCACGGGGTGGCATGGCAACCCGTGATGTGGTTGTCAGAAACATCGATTCTGACGCCGTACGCCTCTATCCGATCGGCGCGCTGGACCTCTCGGCTACCGGTGGAAGTCCGCTCGCAGTCAGCAACGATTCCGTAACTGTAACACTCAATGAGAACCCGGTGTTTCTGGTTATTACCTCGCGTGGTTCCTGGGATACCTTCTGGCGCGACCTGCGCGCGCGTCGAGTCCTGGTGGCAAAATACACAAGGGAGCATTGGTGATTGGTGGGCCGAGCAGCAGACCAAACTCACCCGCTGGTGGGAAGAACAACGCGCCGCCGTCGAACGCCAGGTTGCACAATGGCTGGATGACGTGCAGCGTCAGATCGAAGAAGCCGTACAACAACAGATCGAAGAGGCGCTGAATCAATTGTGCGGCGCGGCGTTCGTACTCCCCAGCGGGCTGGTCATCGTAGCCTGGTGGCTTCGCCAGCGTGGGCATTGGGGATAGGACCTGCGGGAAGGAATCGGTGCGAACATGCTTGATACAGACACAACGGAACAACTCACCCGCGCCCGATGTGTGGCGACCGAGACCCTCGCCCAAAACGGCTGGCAGCTCCTGTCCTACCCCGACCTCGGCGTCGACCTCGACACCTTCGCCGGTCAGGTGCTGGCCACCGCCCAGACCCGGCATCGCACAGAGGGCGCCGCCATCCTTGACGAACGTTACCTGGTCAGCGCCACCAAGTACGAGTACGCCAGGCTCCTCTACACGGCCTGCAGTCGCAAAGATACCCCCGCCGGCCAGCGGGCCTACCAGGAATTGTGGAACCGCTACAGCCGTATGGTCCGCTTCAAGATGGCCGATCACACCGGCGCGCAAGACGTGACGCAGAACGGCATGAAGAAGATCTACGAGAAACTCGCGCAGTGCCGTGAACCAGGTTATTTCCTGGGGTGGGCGTACAAGATCATGCGCAATGAAATGGGCCAGTACTGGCGTCAGCAGGGCCGACAACCTCCCGTCGTCGGATGGAGTTCGGCTTCACAGGAATCGGGCGACATAACCGCGAGCCAGCAATCAGACGAACGCCTTGACGCAACCCAACTATCCATCCGGCAAACTATGCGCAGCCTGATTCAACCTTCCCCTGAAGAAGCGGCGATCCGGCACGCCACGGACCAATCGCTACGCGAGCTGATTCGGCGCTGCTTGCAGCACGAAACCCGCAGCCTGGTGTTCATGAGTCTGGTGCTCAACGGCGCCGAGGTATCAAAACTGACAGAAGAGCCAATCGCACGCCCAACGCGATCTACATGCTGCGCCATCATGCCCTCAAGAAGCTACGCCAATGCCCCGGCTCCTGGCTATGCTCCAGGCCCGGCTTGCATCCCCGCTGGAGGTGCAGCATGATGACTCTGCTGTCCCGTCTGCCAGTCAAATTAGCCGTACGCCAGAACCCAAAGATTCTACGCTCATCACCCGGCGCCTTGGCGCTCTGGCGCTTTCGTGGTAGAGTTCGGGCCGCTGAGCGCGCGGCCGACCGGACGACGCTACCTGGATCAACCTGCAGAGTACGAACTGCCAACCAATCCGGCCCTCCGAGCCAGGCTGCACCGACCACGAGTTGGGCCTGCTCGACCTGGCCGATGCGCTGCTGCGTTATGCTCCCCAGGCCTACGTGCAGCAGGCCTACGCCGACACGCTGGCTCACATCAACCGCTGCCCGACCTGTCGGGCCGATCTGATCGACCTGGTGCTGACGACGCTGCACTACGAAGCCCACCTGCCGATTACGACCAACCCTGTTCCAACGGAGGAGGCCCACACGATGACGCCTGACACGTGGCAAACCCTGGAACCCGACCTGCGCGCCTGGCTCGACGACCTGGCCAAACGCCGCGCGGCCGGCGAGACGGTCCCCGAAAGCGCCGCCGAACGCGTGGCTGCCGCCCTGGTCGATGGCGCCCGATGCTCTGGACCATGCCGCCGTCGAGGAGCAACTGCCGGCGTACGTGGATGCCGAACTGCGCGGCGTTGCGGTAGCCATAGCCTTTCCCGACATCAACCGCCATCTGCGACGCTGCACCACCTGCTTCGGCTCTACTCCGACCTGCTGCAAATCGAAACCGGCGAGCTGCCGGAACCGCTGCCTCTGCCCCCGACATCCTATTTCGACCGGCTGCGCGCCTTCGTGATGCAGGGCGCGGAGGTGATTTTAGGTGCGCTGCACCGCGAGCGTCTGCACGACCTGCCGCTCGTAGCCGAGGTCTTCTTCAGCACCTGGCAGGGCCAGTTCGATCGCCTGATCGCCCAACCCCAACCCCAGACGGCGTTCAATTTTTCGGGCGAGACGCCGGTCGCACTACGCTTCCTGGCCGCCACACTCGTGACTACCGGTAGATTGGGCCAGCAGTTGTCCGAGCAGCAGGTGGTCAGCCTGCAGGCGGCTGATCGGCTGGAAACCACGGTGCAGCGGCTGGCGCTGCGGGCTGCCTCGGACCTGGGGTTACGCCGCGAGGCCGGCCTGTTCGCCGAACAGTACACGCGCTGGGTGATGCATCAGATCGAGCAGCTGCCCGGGGGTAAAACCGGATGGATGACCACATGGCGTCGCCCCCTGAGCCGTAAGCCAATCTCCCGCCGCACCCAAACTGCGTATCCTCGCGCTGCCCAGCTACACAGCGATCCTGTTCGTCCTGATTCTCGTGGTCGTCGCCGGCGCCGCACTGTCCAGCCTGTTGCCCGATTCGCAGGTGTGGTGGCCGCCGTTCGTCCTTGGTCTCCTGCTGCTGCCCTGGCGTGACTTTCTGCATTGGCCAGACCGCGAAAAAGACAGCATGGCCTGCAACCGCCGCCTCCCGAGATCGAGCCGTTGACTGCGGCGCTCGACGAACTGATCGAGACCGCCAACCTCCCACGGCCGCAGCTGCTGATCGGCGAGCGTGACGTCATCTCTTCTTTCGGCACTTTTCGCCGGCACTTCATCGCTATCGGGCACGAACTGGGTATCAGCCTGGCGCAGTTCATCCGTAGCGGGTCCAGCGCAACGCGGCGCGACTGGGGTTCTGGCCCACGAACTGGCCCATTTCATCAATCGTGACGTGCAGCTGGTCGGCTTCGCGCGCAGTCTGATCAAGGTTATCGGGCTGGTCGCACTGTTCAATGCCTGGGTTGCGGTGCAGATCGTCGCGTTCATGATCCTGGTCGGGCTGAAGTGGTACAACCCCAATTCTGGCGTGATTTGGGGCAATTGCTGCCGTCACCCGGCATCGATCTGCTTCCCTGTATGAGGGCCTGCACGCACAGAACTCGGCCGCCTTCGAGCGTGTCGGCAACCCGGCCAATGCCCTCAGTCTGGCCTTCTTTGCTTTTCGCCTGGTACTCGCTTACCTGCCGTTTGCCTTTGGCGCCGCGGTGCTCTACCTGTTCTTCTGGCGTAAGCTGCTGCGCGTGCGCGAATTCTACGCTGATGCCCGGGTCGCCGAGAAGTTCGGCAGTCAGCGCGCCGTCCACGATGCCATGCAACTGTACAGCACTGTGCAAACAGTGCTGCGGCCCCAACCCCGATCATGGAGCGGCCGACGCGTACATGGCATACGTGGTGGCGTATGGGGTGGATGCGCTTCACGGCTGCGCTGACGAGGTTGCCGCTCCTGGCCTTTCGTCCGCCAGATGCCCAGATCGAGGCCGCGCTGGATAACCCGTTACTCGCCCTGGGTAGACCCTGGCAGGTTGCCGCCTGGACCGGCGCGGCGGTGCTGCTGCTCGACGTGATTCTGCGCGGCAGCCTGACAGTTCTACGCATCACGCAGCCGGGCGCTTATGTACCGGTGTTGATGGCCACGGCGGTGTTCACCATCTGGTTGCTGCCGCGCCTGTGTCAGGGTGGTGCAGCGCTACAGCCGGTGCGCACAGTGGTGACGATGGTTGCCGTATTCCTCGCGGTCAAATTGAGCATGAACATGGCGGACGCGCTGCTCTATCTACTGGCATCGTTGGCCGGCGCGTTGGGCCAGTTGGGTCAGATAATCGATACGGTGATGTACGTCTGGCTGGGTGTTTCAGTGGAAAGCGTGCCGCTGACCCCGATTATGGGCAGCCTGGTCACCTGGGATGAGCGGTGTACTGGCAGATTGTAATGCCAATCGTGTACTACGTACTGTTTGCCCTTCCTGTGCTCGTGGGTACACTGCTCGTGCATGTATGGCTGGTACGGCGTGCATTGCGCTGGTACAGACTGGCCGCACGCCTCAAGGCGGTCTTCTGGCTGATCACCATCAGTCTGCTGGTCGTCCTGGCCCTGGTGGTTTTGCCGATCGGCAACCGTGTCTTCTTCGCCTATATCTACCAGGGTTGGTCGGGCCGATCTGCTCGGGTTGGTGGTTGGTCTCCTGTGGTTGGTCGCAGCCGGCGCCGTATTCTGGTGACCGACCGGCGTCAGGCCGAACGCTGTCCACAGTGCCAGGCCATGGTCACCGGCATGTATGCGCTGGGCCGATCGTGTAATGGTTGTGGAGCGAGGTTACACGCATGGCTGATCGCACCGTACTGACAAGCGCGTCCGATGGGCGTAAGGGCCTACGTGTGCTCACCTGGCTGCTGTGGGTTGTATTCATGGCTGGCAACGCGATCGTGTTGGTGCTGCAGTACACCCCGCCGTCCGAGTTCATGCTCGTGTTGTCTATGCTGCTCCTGCTGTTTCTGTTCCTGATCGAGATCGGGTTGCTGGTGCGCTACTGGCGCTGGGTGGGTCAATGGCGGGCCGTCGTAATCTTCTGGAGCAGCTACAGCCTGCTGCGCGTACTGGTCGATCAGGGAAATGCACGCGGTTGGGCAGAGGTGACCCTGGCAGCGATGATGCTGGTGCTGTACGCCGGGTTGGCTGGCTGGCTGGCCCTGGCGGCTCTGGCGTTGCGGCGCGATGTAAGTGTGGCCTATGTCGTACTGGCCTTTGCCATCGGGCCGATCGTCTTGCGTGCGCAGATCGTGCAGGCTGGGGAGTTCTGGTTTGGCTGCAAAACCAACAGACCGGCGCGACGGTCACGCGCTTTACCCTGGCCGAGCCGGTGCAGATGATGTTGGCGTGTATGGTCCCGCTGGCGCTGCTCACCTTCGTGCCACACTTCGTCTGGTTGTGGATCAAAGAATGGCAGCGGCGGCCGTTGTAAGTCGGTGATTTGGGTTACAAGGGAACCACTTGGCCGTATTTTGACAAACACACGACCGCGATGCTTCACAATCGAGTACTCAAGGAGCTCACTGGATCCAAAGCCATGCCCACCTGTCACGGTTGCAACCGCACCATTACCGGCCGTTACATCACCGCCCTTGACCACCCCTGGCACGCGGACTGCTTCCGCTGCGCCGGCTGTGGTCGCGCCATCGGTCAGGAGAGTTTTTACACGCGTGACGACCGCCCCTATCACACATCCTGCTACCATCAGCGCTTCAGCCCGCGCTGCGCCGGCTGCGAACAGCCGATCACCGGCGCCTATACGACCGCGCTGGGCAAGACCTGGCATACGGAGCACTTCGTGTGCGCCCGCTGCGGGCGGCCATTTTCTGCCGACGGGTTCTATGAGCGCGATGGCAAAGCTTACTGCAAACACGATTACGATGAATTGTTCGGCATGCGCTGCGCTGCCGGCGGTGAGCTGATCGGCCAACGCCGTAATTTCGAGAAAGACGGGAAGGTCTACTGCGAAGACCACTACTGGCAGTTGTTCGGCAAACGCTGCGCCATCGGCGGGGAATACCTCAAAGGCGAGTACGTCGTCAATGGGTGGGGTGACACCTATTGCCGTCCGCACGCCCAGGGCCTGGCCACATGCTGCTGTCACCGACCGATCTGCCCGTCCCTGACGGGCGGCGGCGTCCCGCTCAACGATGGGCGCAGCATGTGTCAGCGCTGCCGACGCACGGCCATCGACACGATGGGCCAAGGCCAACCCGTACTGGCCCAGGTGCGTCGATGGATGGCAGGGCTCGGTCTGGACATCGGCCCGGTTGCGACGCCATTACGCCTGGCTGATCAAAACGAGCGCAGCGACGCTCTACCAAAGCGTACAGCAAACAACCTTCGGGTATGGCGAGCCACACGACGCGAACCCGAGATGGCCAGGTGGTCGAGCGTAGCGTGGAAGCCATCTTGATCCTGCATGGCTTACCACAGGAGCACTTTGCCGCCATCGCGGCGCACGAGCTGTGCCACACCTACCTGTTCATGGCTGAATTTCCCGACCTGAACCCAGTGACCGAAGAGGGCTGTGTGAGTTGACCTCGTACCTTTGGCTCAAACAGCAGAATACGCCAGAGGCTGCTTTTCGGCTCAAGCTATTGGAGGGCAACGACGACCCCATCTACGGTCACGGTTTCCGCCTCGCCCACCGCGCGTACGAACAGAAAGGTCTGGCACAGCTACTGGCATTTGTCAAACGCAAACAGCGATTGCCGTGAACCGCCGCACGGAATTGGCAATCGCTCCGATCGCCCTCCGATCCATCCAAAGACATCTGCCGTACCACTACGCGGGCAACTATCTAACAAACAACTCGCGCACAAAACTAACCGTCCGACGTAACTACTCAGATTGGCGCGAGAGAAACCGGGTTTTTGCCTCGCAGACCAGATACATGGCGCGATGAAAGGCCGTTGCCCAGACAAAAACCATGCTCACACGAGAAAAACCCGGTTTCTGAACGGCTGGCTGAGCAGTTACCCGCCCAACTACGCCAACTCCATCTGCGCCGCCAGATCGGCCTCGATCCGCGCTGCGCGCACGCAGGAAAACCTTGGTCACTTCGGCGGCAACCGAGGCCAACAACGCAAACGGGATGACCCACAACCAGTCGATCGGCGGGATCGTCACGGTGTTGAAGATGGTCTGCAAAANAGGCACGTACATCACCGCAATCACCAGCAGAATCGAGAAGATCACGGCGAAGTTCATGGTCCTGTTGGAAANAACACCAAGCTTGAAGACCGAGATGCGCTCGGAACGGGCGGTGAACGCCCGGATCAGCTCGGACAGGGTCAACGTGCCAAATGCCACCGTCCGCCACGTGGGCAGGTCTGGGTCGGTCAGCGGCGCGCCCGGCCGGGCGCCCGCCAGCAGATAGGACGCGAGGATCGCGACCGTCATCACCACCGATTGTACCACGATGCCGATCAACATCTCCCGGTTGATGATCGGCTCATCGACGGGCCGCGGCGGCCGCCGCATGATGCCAGGCTCACCTTCCTCCATGCCCAAGGCCAGCGCTGGCGCGCCGTCAGACACTAAATTCAGGAACAGCAGCATCACCGGCGTCAGCGGAATCGGCAACCCGACCAGCATGGCCAGAAAGATGATCAGAATCTCGCCAATGTTGCAGGAGATCAGGTAAANAACAAACTTGCGAATGTTGGCATAGATGATGCGACCCTCTTCGATGGCCGAGACGATGCTGGCAAAGTTGTCGTTGGTCAGCACCATATCCGCGGTCTGTTTGGTCACATCGGTGCCCGTGATGCCCATCGCCACACCGATATCGGCGCGCTTCAGGGCCGGCGCATCGTTTACGCCGTCGCCCGTCATGGCAACGACCTGGTACCGGCGCCGAAGAGAGTCCACGATGCGCATCTTGTGCTCCGGCGAGCTGCGNNCGCAGATGTTCAGGTGGAGCACCATGTCGTCCAACTCGTNCGTCGCGCAGCNGTTGATCTCAGCACCAGTGACCACATGGCCACCCTCGGTCAACATGCCGATCTGGCTGGCAATGGCCGCGGCGGTATCCAGGTAATCGCCCGTGATCATGATGGTTCTGAGGCCGGCCAGATGCGCGCGCACCGCCTCCTTCACCTCGGGCCGGGCCGGGTCGATCATGCCCTGCAAGCCCAGAAAGGTCATGTGGCGCTCGATCTCCGCCGGCTTCGACTCGTTCGGCACTTCGGACAGGGTCTTGAAGGCGCCGCCCAACACACGCAACGCGGCACTGGCCATGCTCTTGTTGACCGCCAGTATCTCCTGACGCAGCTCAGGGGTCAGCGGTACCACCTCGTTACCCAACACAATATCATCACAGTAGCTCAGCACGAGGTCGGGCCCACCCTTGACGAATGCCACGTAGGGTTCCGGCTGCGGCATTCCACGACCGTTCTTCAGGCGGTCGATGCGCTGGGTCAGCTCGCCGGCCTCATGGATCGTGGTCATCATCTTACGGTCGGAGTCGAAGGGAATCTCAGCAATCCGCGGGTACGCGATCTTGGCCGCCTCCAGCGTCAGGCCAGCCTTGGCCGCGGCCACCACCATTGCACCTTCAGTCGGGTCGCCGATCATCCTCCAAACCGTTTTGCCGCCCTCGTCCGTTTCTTGCTCCAGCTTGGCATCGTTGCACAGCATCATGCCGTGCAGGAGCAGGTCGGTGCCGGGGTCGTCAGCCACAACCAACGGTGTGCCGTTCCGTGAGAACTCACCCACCGGGGCGTAGCCCTCGCCGCTTACGGTAAACTCCTTCCCGCCGGCCCAGCCGTGCGTCACGGTCATCTGGTTTTGCGTCAGGGTGCCAGTCTTGTCGGAGCAGATCGTCGTGCAGGAACCCAGCGTTTCCACTGCGGGCAGCTTACGAATCAGCGCCTGCCGGGCGACCATACGCTGCATACCGAGCGCCAGGCAGATGGTCACCACCGCGGCCAACCCTTCGGGCACCGCCGCGATCGCCAGACTGACGGCGGTCATGACCAACTCGATGATGGCATCCCCGTACTCACCCAGGTAGGCGGCCATCCCGTTCGTGAATATGATGCTGGGCTTCGTGTCACGGATGATGCCAAACAGGAGGATGAAGGCACAGATGCTAAGGCAGACCATACCCAGCACCTTGCCCAACTGCTCCAGCTTGATCTGGAGCGGCGTCATCCCTTCGTCGCTGGTCTGCAACATCTCGGCGATCTGACCGAGCTGCGTGTTCATACCCGTTTGGGTGACGATGCCGCGGCCGCGGCCGTACGTGACCAGCATCGAGCNGAACACCATGTTGTCGCGGTCGCCAATCGGCGCGTCAGGCTCCAGGATGACCTTAGCGTCCTTGTCGACTGGGACCGATTCGCCGGTGAGCGAGGCCTCCTCCGACTTCAGGTTGACAGCTTCGACGAGGCGCATGTCGGCCGGGATGTAGTTGCCGGCCTCCACCAGCACCAGGTCGCCAACGACCAGTTCGCGTGCCCCGATCGTGATGTCTTTGCCGTTCCGAATGACCCGGGCGTTGGGGGCAGACATCTTCTTCAAAGCGGCCAACGATGCCTCGGCCTTCGATTCCTGCACAACGCCGATGATGGCATTGAGGATCACAATGGCCATGATCACAAGCGCCTCGACCCACTCGCCCAACAGGAGCGACAGCACGGCGGCGGCAATCAGGATGAGAATCAGGAAGTCCTTGAATTGGTCCATCAACAGGCTGAGGAAACCGGGCTGCGGCTTTTCTCGCAGCTCGTTAGGGCCGTCGCGTTCAGANNACCGGGCACGCACTTCCGCACTGGTCAGACCTCTGTCCAGATCGGTGCCCAGTTCCTGCACAGTCTGTTCGATAGACAACGCATGCGCGTTGATTTTTCTGTCATTGCTCTGCTCCTGCAGTCAGAGTCTCAGCTTGCAAGTCGAGGGTCTCAGGTTCGGGGCACAACCTTAGACCCTCGCTTCTCGAAGGTTCGGTTTGCGCCGCTAACCGCCTGGCGGCTCACGGCCATCGTAGGTATGGGCACTTTCGCGACCTCGGCCAGAGATGTGATCACTGCTACGCTACGCCTGGTAGGCCCGCGATGTCACATCTCCGCCGCGACCGGTCCAGCGCGTGTGGAAGAACTGGCCGCGCGGCCGGTCGATTCGCTCGTAGGTGTGCGCGCCGAAGTAGTCGCGCTGGGCCTGCGTCAGGTTGGCGGGCAGGCGTGCGCGGCGGTAGCCGTCATAAAATGACAACGCGCTGGATAGTGCCGGCACAGGAATACCCAACTGTACGGCAGTCGCCACCACCCGACGCCATGCACCTTCCGCGTCCGTCATCGCCGTGCGGAAGTAGGGCGCCAACAGTAGATTCACCAGCCCTGGGTCAGCATCGAACGCCTCCTTGATCTTGCCCANAAAGGCCGAACGGATGATGCACCCGCCACGCCACATCAGCGCAATCCCACCCAGGTTCAGGTTCCAGCCGTACGCCCTGGCCGCGGCCTGCATCAGCATGTAACCCTGTGCGTACGACGTGACCTTGGCCGCGTAGACGGCCCGCTCCAGATCGGCCAGGAACGCGGCCCGATCAGTGGTGGCGCGGCCGGTTGGACCGTGCAGCGCCTGGCTGGCCGNCGCGCGCTCCTCCACCAGCGACGNGAGGAAGCGGGCAAACACAGCCTCACTCACCAGGGTCAACGGCGTGCCCTGCTCCAGGGCCGAGGCGACGGTCCACTTACCGGTACCCTTCTGCCCCGCGCTGTCCAGGATGANGTCCACCACGGCCTGCCCTCTTCNGTCGCGGTAGGCCAGGATGTCGCCGGTAATCTCGATGAGGTAGGACTCCAGGATGCCCTGGTTCCAGTGAACGAACACATCGCTCATTTCATCGTTGCCCATGCCAAGGCCCTCTTGCATGAGTTGGTACGCTTCGGCGATGATCTGCATGTCACCGTACTCGATGCCGTTGTGCACCATTTTGACGAAATGCCNCGCGCCGCTCTCGCCCACCCAGTCGCAGCAGGGCGCGCCGTTCGGGTCGCCCTCCGGCACTTTCGCGGCGATCGTCTGGAAGATCGGTTTGATGTGCGGCCACGCGGCCGGCGAACCGCCCGGCATGAGCGACGGCCCATGACGNNCGCCCTCTTCGCCGCCGGAGACGCCGCTGCCCACGAACAGCAGGCCGTACGGCTCGAGGTAGGTCGTGCGGCGGATGCTGTCTTCGTAATTGGAGTTGCCGCCATCGATGATAATGTCGCCCGGCTCCAGCAGCGGAATGAGCTTCTCGATGAAATCATCCACCGGCTGGCCGGCCTTCACCATCATCATNNCACGCCGCGGCCGCTTCAGCAGGGCGACCATCTCCGCCAGCGAATGCGTACCGATGATGCGCGTGCCCTTAGCCGGGCCTTCCACAAATGCATCGGTCACCGAAGCGGTACGGTTGTAGACCGCCACACTGAAGCCGTGGTCGGCCATATTCAACACCAGGTTTTGGCCCATAACGGCCAGGCCGATAAGGGCGATGTCTGCTTGGGTCATCCTCGTTTCTCCCTGATTACCCATGTCGCGCTGGGCCGGGCCGGCCCAGGTCTGTGAATTGTGCGTGACGAAGCCCGGGGCAAACCGTCGCCGCCCCTGCCACGTTCGGCTCTCGATCCGGTAGATTTCTACCCGGTTGTTCAGAACGACTCGAGCCTGTTCCGCCCCCAGGGCCTGCCATTCCGGGTCGGCCATCGCCTTGTCCACGGTGATCAGGTAGGCCTCCAGGCTGCTCCAATCGCGCTCGATTACGCGGGTATTGGTATCATGCGCACCAATCCAGGAGCGATAGCGCCGCGACGGGGAAAACCTAATCGGGCCTCGACCGGTTCGTAACGTTTTTCGATGGCGAGCTTCTTCGCCCAACTGGTTCGATCCACCTTCTGGATCAGACGTTCCATCAGTTTCATCGGTCAATCTCCTTGACGAAGAGGTACGGGAAAACCCGCGATGCAATAGAACGTACAGTATGGTACTATTATCGCATGGACTCGATCAAGCGTCAATGCGCCGTGTGGCTGATCAGCCATTCCCAATTGGGTGTGGCGTCGAGGCTTCGGCTGGGTTTGGCCCATGTGAAACGGGTGCAGCGCCCCGGCCAAAACCTCAACGCCGTGTGCGTTGCGCTTAGACTGGGAAATACTGGCAGCGAACACCGATGCCGACTCGCAAAGGCCTTTTCGGGCCCATCCCAATAAACGATCTCCAAACGATCGTCGTTTATGCTTGAGGTACCTTCGGAACGCAAGGAGATATTTACGATGACCCGACCCAAACTGATCGCCCTGACCCTTTGCGCACTGTTGACTCTGCTCCTGCCGACCGCCATCAGCGCGGCGACTCCACACCAGATCGGCGGCCCGCCCGGAATCGGCAGCGGTTCTGCCGGGACCGGTACCAACCTCGTGCAGACCATTCGCGCCACCGCGCCACTGCTCACCTATACCTTCGACACCAACGACGACACCTGGTCATTGGGTAGCGACGCCCAGAGTGCACGCAGCATCGCGCGGCCAACTCGTGATGCAACTCGACACGACAAACAGCCTCATCTGGTCGCTGAACGACTACCCCTGGGCGACTTCTACCTGGAGATGGACACCACACATCTGGCCGGCGCGGTCGATAACCTGTTCGGCGTGATCTTCCGCCTGCAGGACGATGCGAATTTTTACCTGGCCGTCGTCAGCAGCGATGGTCAGTTCACCCTGGGCAAATATGTCGATGATTCCTTCGCCACCCTGGCGCGCTGGACCCCACCGATGCGCTGAACAGCGGCCGCGGCAGTCGTAATCGCCTGGGGTTGTTGGCTTTGGGGGATCAGATCACTCTGCTGGCCAATGGCCAGGAACTGGCCAGCGTCCAGGATGCCAGCTTCGCCCAGGGCGCCTGGGGGCTGACGACCGGGTCGATCAACTCTGACGCCACCGCCGTCACGTTCGACAACGTCACCGTGTGGTCGCTCAACAGCACCCTCACCCCATCCAGGCAGCCGGGGATTGGCGGCAGCGGCGACCGCCAGGCGGCGGGCAGTACGAGCAGCGGCGACGCTACGGTCACCGCAAAGACGCTGAATGTGCGCAGCGGACCATCAACCGCCTACCCGGTGATCAGTACTCTCAAACAGGGCGCCAACGTCCGCCTCGTCGGCCGCAGCGCGGACTACGCATGGGTCAAGATCGAGCTGTTGGGGTACGATCAGGCCTGGGTGGCCACGACCTTCCTCGACCTGCGTGTTGACCCACGCAACGTGCCAGTCGCCAGCGCACCGCCGCCGCCCGCCGCAGCGCCGCCATCGACGCCAAAGCCCGCGACCCGCAGCAACGTCGCCTACCTGGTGATCGAAAACCACATCGGCCGCTATCTGACGGTGCAGGTCAACGACCAGAACTTCGTGGTGGCCGGCAAAGTGGGTGACGTCCCCGGCCGCTACACCTTCGAGTTGCAAGGCACCGGACGCTACCGCGTGGCTGCCCAACTGCCCAACGAAGGTTCGCACAACTTCGATCTCTACGTGGAAACCAACCCCAGCCAATGCGCCAACCGCAGCGGCTGCGTCGCCCTGGGACAGACGTTCCTGCAAACCTACTACTGAGCGACTCCCCTTCGACAGGCTCAGGGCGAACGGTTGCGCGGTGAGAGGGCGGGCCGTTCGGGCTGAGCCTGTCGAAGCCCGGCTCCCTCGCTGGGCTGACTCGCCCTTCGCCAGGCTCAGGGCGAGTCAGCCCTCAATCTGGATTGCACCCGACAAAAGCGGGCTATTTGACAATCACCCACTTGTCGCCCATAATCCACATCAAATTGTATCATGGGCGACAACGGCCGGCAGACTCGCCACGCGGGTCGCACATCACCCAGGCGCCGCAGCAGTTCCGTACTGCTGCTCACCAGCTCACACCACTTCCACGGCCGGCGCGGCCTATCCGAGTTTCCCACCGGCCACGCGGCCGCGGATCACCCGACCGGCCGGCGTGAATGGCTCGGCCGAACAAACCGGCCTACCGGTGGACGCGAGCGGAGCAGCTCGATTGCCGGGCAGTTGTTACCCCTGGCCAGCCAGGCGATTCCCGCCTGGCTGCTGTGACCCAACCGGGCGAGAACCAAAGATGAGCCGGCAGAAGCACACCAACCGTTACCTACCACAATACATCGCACCGCTGCTGCTCGGTGTCACGATCATACTGCTGGGGTGCGCCCCTCCACGGCGCCCACCGCCAGCCAGCGCGTGGGGCCACCGTGGCGCTCACGCCACCCGCCAACCTGCCCACGGCGGCGCCCACCTCGCAACCGCCCATCGCCACACCAACAGCCGCTGATCGGCTGCCGTCGACCAGCGCCGCGCCAGCCACGCCCACGACCCGGCCGACCGCCGTACACACCCCAGTGTCATCCGCACAACCCACCCCCGTCGTGCCGGCCAGCCCCACGCCTGGCTTCGACCTGGCGGCGCTGCAGGCGGTGATGCTGGATGAAATCAACGCCGATCGTGCGGCCGCGGGCTGACCCCGGTCGCCTGGGATCCTACCGCCGCGCAGGCCGGCCAGGCCCACGCGGCGGATATGCTGGCCAACGGCTACTTCAGCCACTGGAACCTGCAAGGCCTCGGCCCCGAACACCGTTACGCCCTGGCCGGCGGTCGTGACGCCGTCGCCGAAAACCTGTATACCTTCTGGTACCGCTACGAGGATGGCCGCGCCGCCAATCGAAGACTGGCCGCGTGGTCCGTGACGCCCAGGCCAGCCTCATGCAGGCCCGGCCACCGCCGCACCATCCTCGACCCCGCCCATACCCACGTCGGCGTCGGCATCGCCTACGATCCCCAGCGTGGCGAGATGCGCCTGGCCCAGGAGTTTGTGACGCGGCTGGTTGACATGCCGGCCCTGCCTGTAGAAGCCGCCAGCGGGGAGACACTCCAGGTGCGCGGCGCACTGCTCGCCGACGCACTCGATCCGCTCATCAACCTGGCTTACCAACCCCTGCCGGGTCCCTTCACGGCCGAAACCGTACCCAGCGGCACGTACCGCAGCCGCGCCACGATCGTCGAAGCCATTCAACCACGGCTCGATGGCCGTGAGTTCAGCGCCGAGGTCCGCCTGGGTCAGGCCAACACCCCGGCATCTACTCGATTCGGGTTTGGGTCAAACGCGGGACAGAAATGGTCCTGGCCAGCGAACTCATTATGTTCGCCCAATCGTAGGTCACAGCTCCCGCTGTGACCTACGCGTCTACGCGTCGGTGAGTTCGTGGGATGAGGTTGCGGCCGGCTGGCGTTGCCACAACACCCAGCCCGCGACGGCAACCGCCACCCATGCCACCATCTGCTCAGCCCGAAAGCCGCCGGCCAGGATGAGGCTGTCGCCGCGGAAGGCATCGAACACGAGGCGCGTCAGCGCGTAGAGGAACAACGCCAGCCAGGCTCGATGCCCATCCGCGGCGAGCGGTCNGGCCAGCACAATGCCCATGCTCGCAAGCAGGGCCGCCGCCTGATACAGCTGCACCGGATGGCGGTGTGCGCCCCACAGGTCGATCGCCCACGGTACACTGGTCGGTGCGCCGAAGGCATCGCCGGCCAGAAAATCACCCACGCTGAGAATTGCCAGCCCCAGCAGCANCCCCGGCGCCAGGCAGTCGGCCGCCGCCGCCAGGGGTACGCGCATCCGTCGCAGGTAGACGATGCCCGCCAACAGGCCAATGACGATACCCGGCGTCCAGGCTAACGTGCCGGGCCGCGGCGAGAGGATTTGTAACGGCTCTTGCACGTAGATCTGCCAGTACTGCACGACGTACCACAGGCGGGCCGCAATCAGGGTGGCGGCGGCGGCCAGAAGGCCGGCGTTCCACAGGTGATCACCCGTACTGCCCGCGCCCGCGCCTGGCGCGGCCAGCCACAGGCCCGCGTACAAGGCCGCCAGCACCAGGACTGGTTTCGCCGGCACGCTCAGGCCGGCAATCGACAGCGTCCGTAACACGGCTCAACGCTCCAACAGCGACTGCACTTTACTCTCCAACAGCGCCCGGTTCAATGGCCCGCCAATCACGATCTCGTCGATCACACCCTCCCGATCGATGAAAAAGGTCGTTGGCAACGAGCGCACCCGGTAGACCTGGCTCACCGCCGCGTCGGCGTCGAGCACCACCGGGAAGTCGATACCCCTGGCCTGCAAAAAGCCGCGCACCTGGTCTGCCCCTTCCGCCTGGTTGACCCNCAGCACGGCCACCCCGCGTCCGCNGTAGGCGTCGGCCAATGCCTGCAGCGCCGGCATCTCGGCCTGGCACGGCGGGCACCAGGTCGCCCAGAAGTTGAGCACCACCGGCTGGCCGCGCAGATCGGCCAAACGTCGTGTCTGGCCATCGACGCTGGTCAGGGCAAACGNCGGCGCGGGAAAACCGACCTGCGGACTGGGCGGGCGCTGGCCCGGCGCAACCAGGAGGGCCGGGTCCTGGGCGCGGGCCAGATAGATCCATGCCAGGCCGGCAACGAGCAGAACGATCAGACCCCAGCGCTTCAGGATGTCACTCCATAATCGGTCAGGGGCAGGGCCAGGCAGAAGGTCGCGCCAGGCGGCGGGTTCTGATCCAGCCACAGGCGCCCNNCCTGCACCTGCGCCAGGCGCCGCGCCAGGCTCAATCCTACCCCAANGCCGCCGTGGACGCGCCGCAGCGAGGGCTGNNGCTGGTAAAACGGGGCAAAGATGTGCTCGCTCTCCTCGTCAGGAATGCCTGGGCCGGTGTCGATCACGCGCAGTTGTCCCTCGCCGTAACCAACACCCACACGCACCGTCACCTGACCGCCGGCCGGCGTAAATTTCAGGGCATTGTCCAGCAAATGCCGCAGGATACGCCGCAGGCTTTGAGGGTCGCCAAACACGATAACCGGCGCCGGCCCGTCCAGGCTCAGACTCAGCTGGCGCGCGGCGGCGGCCGGCGGCGNCTCGCGCACAGCGCCGCGTGCCACTTCGACCATATCGACCGGTTGAATGTCCAGGTCGGGATCGAGTTGTTTCAGTGATTGGAGGTAGTCGAGGTTGAAGAGGTCATCGACGATGCGGTGTAGTCGTCGCGCCTCATCGACGATCGGTTGAACCATGCTTTTGAGGTACAGCGGCGCCGTTTCTGCCAGAATATTGGCATAACCGACGACGACGCTGACCGGTGTACGCAGCTCGTGCGCCGCCACGTTGATGAACTCGGTCTTCAGGTGATCCAGCCGCGAGCCCCNGTAGGCCGCTTCCATCTGCTCGATCAGGTGCGCATTGGCGATGGCAATGGCCGCCTGGCCGGCAAGCACCGAGAGCATTTCAGCATCACCGGGCAGAAAGGGGTCTTCGAGCGTCGTCTTGGCCAGGTTCATGACCCCGATCACCTGGCCTTTGACCGTCAAGGGCAGACAAACGGCCGAACGTAACGCGCCGCCGCATTCCATCGCGCAAAAAAGGGGCAGGTCGTCTGGCCCGTTGACCACCAACGGTTCACCAGTTTTGGCAACCCACCCCGCAATACCTTCGCCCATCGACGCCCGGGTTTGCGTCACGACCTGGTCGTCGATTCCCACCGCTGCCTGAATCGTCAATTCCTGGCGAATCTCGTCGACCAGCATCAGTGAGGCCCGTCGGGCGCCGGTTTCGTTCATCGCGGTTTCCAGGATACGGTTGAGCAGGGTGTCGAGGCTGGTCTGCAGCATGAACATGCGGCTCATCTCGTAGAGCGGAATCAGGGCATTGCGCCGCACNNCATTTCGCGCGGCCCGCCGCCCCTGCAAGACACGCGTCACCGCGTCGCGCAGGCAGGACACCCCAATGGGTAACACGATGATTTCGACGATATCGAAGTGGGTGAGCTGGGCCGCCAGCGTCAGGTGTGGTGGCTCAGCCAGAAGAATCACGGGTAGCGTCGGGCATGCCTGGCGCAGGTCGGCAAACCAGTCGATATCCAGACCGGCCAGGCCAACCTCCAAGAGGAGGACCGCCCCCTCCGGCGGCAAAGTCAGCCACTGGTGCGGCGTCGCGGCCGCCTCCAGCCAGTGGAGTTCGCCCAGGTCACGGAGCGCTTCCTGTACAAGGGGTTGCGAGTCGGATTTGACGGCAAGGTACAGAATATCCAGGTTATTCACGGACGGCCTCCGGTTTCGTGCCGGCAGCAATGACGAAGGCGATAGCGTATGCGTCCGAGTGCGACAAACTGAGGGACCACTGCGTCAGGCCCAACCGCGTCGCAGCGCTGAGTGCCTGGCCATGCAGAACAACCGTGGGCTGTCCCCGGCCAGGCGTACGATTTCGATGTCGGTCCAGCAGATGCCTTCCCAACCACTGCCCAAAGCTTTGCTGACCGCCTCTTTAGCAGCCCATCGGGCCGCCAAAGAGGCGGCGCGCCCCGCAGTCCGCAACCTCCTGCGCGGTAAATACACGCGCCAGAAAGCGCCGGGTGGCGCATCCAGACGGCGCACACGCGCCACTTCGACGATGTCCACCCCAACTGCTTGAATCCATTGACCGTGCATCAGCGGGTCGCCCAACCGAGGCGTGGTCTCATCCGCCCATGTCGGGCGGCCCGCTGATGCCCACCACGTAGGCATTCGGCAGCAAAANCTGCTCTGCCGCGGCGCGAATCTGATCGGCGGTGACCTGATTGATGAGGTCGGGGTAGCGGTCCAGATAATCAAGCCCCAGCTCGAAGCGCTCGATGTCCAGCAGGGTATCGGCCACACCCTGGTTGGTCTCCAGGCGCAGCGGCACGATGCCGGTCATGAAGGCCTGCGAGTCGGTCAACTCCTCCTCAGTTACCGGCTCATCGCGCAGGCGCTCGATCTCATGTACGATGCTCTCGATCGTACGCTCGACGGCGCCCGGGCTTACTCCGGCAATTGCCATCCACGGCCCGGNCCCTTCACCGGCATCCAGGGCGCTGTAGGCATAGTAGGCCAGACCCTGCTTCTCACGCACATTTTCGCCCAGGCGGCCCATCATGCCAAAACGGCCCAGGATCGTATTGCCGACCGCGGCCGGGTAGTAGTGTGGGCCTGNACGCGTCGGGCCGACCCAGCCCAGCACGATATCACTCTGGGTTTTGCCGGCGATGGGCAGCGTCTGTCGCGCAATGGTGGTATGCGCCGNGGGCCGGGGCAGCGCCGGGGTCGCCGCAGCCGGCGCAGCCCAATCCCCAGCAGTTCNTTCGATGCGGGCAATGACGCGTGCCGTCTGCACGTCGCCCACCAGCACAATGACGCCGCCCGCCGGGCCGTAGTGCTGCTGGTAAAACGCCAGCAGGTCATCACGCTGCAAGGGCTGGATCGTCTCCTTCTCGCCGGCCAGGCTGCGGCCGTAGGGGTGATCCGACCCGTACAGCGCGGCGCGAAAGGCGAGTGATGCCATGCTGCGCGTATCGTTGTCGCGTTCCTGCAGGCCGGTTAGAATCTGGCCGCGTANCCTTTCGATGTGCTCGGCGGGGAACACCGGCTGGCGTAACACATCGGCCAGGACCGCCAGCATCAGGTCGAGGTCCTCGGTCAGGCTCTTGCCGCCAAAGTCGGTGATGTGGCGCCCGGCGCCCAGGCCAATCGCCGCGCCCACCGCTTCCAACGTCTCGTTGATTTCGGCAAAGGTGCGCGACGCCGTACCGCGACGCAGCATCGACGCGACGAAGGCGGCCAAACCGGCCTGCGCTGGCCGCTCGTGCAGGGCGCCGCAGCGCAGATAGCCGCTGACCACCACCGAAGGGCTGCTGTGGTTCTCACGCACCAGGATCACGAGGCCGTTGGCGAGGGTGTGACGCGTGACATTACTGGCATTGGGTACNNAGAATGTTGCCGTTTGCGGAGTGCCTGATCTGCCATTTCAATCGCCTTCGTCGTTCATAGATTGGGGCACAAAGGTGCCCACCGTGCGGTTGGACGCNNGCAGGTAGGTGTGCGCCACGCGCTGGATGTCGGCCGGTGTGACTGCCGCGACCTGGTCGAGATAGGAATCGAGCCAGGCCCCGGAAGCCACCAGCCCGCAAANACCGAGCCAGTAGGCCTGATCGGTGACGCTCTCGGCGCCGTAGATGAACTCGGCGCGGGTCTGTTTGATCGCCTTCGTCAGTTCGGCGGCCGTCACCGGCTCGTCGAGCATCCGCTGCACTTCGGCCAGCAGCGCTGTTTCGACGGTCGCGACATCGACGTCGGCCTGGACGACGGCGTAGAGGCCGTACAGGTACGGCGCCACGGTGGGTACGAGTTGCGTGGTGACATCGGCCGCCAGCCCGGTTTCGACCAGGGCCCGGTAGAGCCGTGCACTGCGGCCCGGTCCCGCTTCAGCAAACAGGCTCATGGCCTGCGCCCCGCCCAGAATCGCGTCCAGTACGACCATGGGGAAATAGTCGGGGTGCGGCGCGGCCGGNNCGTGGTAGGCCACTTGCAGGTAGCTGGTGTCGCCCGGACCAATGCGCAGCAGCCGGCGTTCACCGGCCTGTACCGGCTCGACGCTGCGTTCGGCGGGCGGTTCGGGCCTGGCCGGCAGGTGGCCGAAGTACTGACCCACGCGCAGNNTCATGTCGGCGACGTCGAACGCGCCGCACGCCACCAGAATCGCGTTGCCCGGCGCGTAGTGGCGCTGGTAGTGTTCATAGAGGTCNNACTGCGTGATCCGCTCCAGGTCGCACAACCAGCCGATGGTGTTGTGATGGTAGCCGTGGACCTTGAAAGCCATAGACCGCACTTCCTCGTCCAGCAAAAATGGCGGCTCATTCTCGGCGCCCTGTCGTTCGGAGATGATGACGGTACGCTCCCCCTCGAATTCGTCGGGGTCGAAAGGGCTGTTGACCATCCGATCGGCCTCGATCGCCAGGGCCAGGTCGAAGCTATCGGCCGGCACGGTGTGAAAATAGGTCGTGAAGTCGATCCAGGTCATGGCGTTACGGATGCCGCCAACGCGCCACCCGACGGTCCGCCTCACCGGGGGAAAGGCAGCGGTCCCCTTGAACAGCATGTGCTCGACCCAGTGCGAGGCCCCCGTGATGCCCGGCACCTCGTGTCGGCTGCCCACCCGGTACCACAGCCAGAGTGTCGCCACCGGCGCAGCCGCCACCGGTTTCACCAGGACCGTCAGCCCATTCGGCAGCACGGTACGCACCACACCCTCAGAAAACGCTGTCATTCTCAGCACCTTCGTGATCTTTATCGTGAATCGTTGGCGCGCCGCTCAATGGTTCGCCTGACGCGGCACGTACCAGCCGGCGATGCTGCGCCGGCGCTGCAAGTATGCCGCCGCCACCCGTCGCACATCCGCCACCGTCACTGCCGCCATGCTCGTCAGGTAGGACGCCAGCCAATCGGTCGAGGTGACAACCGAACTAAACCCTAACCAGTAAGCCTGCTGGCTGATGCTCTCAAGGCCGTAGGCGAACTGCGCCCGGCTCTGTTTGATCGCCCGCGCCACCTCATCGGCGGTGATATCGCCGGCCGCGGCCTCATCGATCACGTCCCACAGCGCGGCCTCAACCACCTCGGGCGTCTGGTTGGCGCTGACGGTGGCCGAAAAGCTGAACAGGTGCGGATCGATGCTGGGCCGTATGAGTGAGCCGGCGCTGGTCGCCAGGCCGCTGTCGACCAGTCGGCGGTAGATGCGGGCGCTCCGCCCCAGCCCTTCGCCCCCAAATGCCGATGGGGATTTGCCGCCGCTCAACACCGCGTCCAGCACGACCAGCGGGAAGAAGTCGGGGTGCCGCGTTTGGCGTGNAAAGGCCAGCTCGACGTAGGTCACGCGGCCGTCGCCCGTCACCTCGACGCGCTGCAGGTCGGTCTGTTCGACCGCGGGCGCATCGACGGNCTGGAATGGGCGCCCCGGAGGGTTGAGCCGGGCCAAACAGCCGGCGATGCGGTCCAGCATCTCGGCCGCGGCAAAATCGCCGATAGCCACAGCAATCGCGTTGTTGGGTCNGTAATAGGTGCGGTAGTGGCGCCACAGGTCGTCACGCGTCATCGACAGCAGGTCGGCCCGTGAACCGATTACGGTGTGCCCATAGGGGTGGTGCGGAAACGCCGCCGCGTTGAGGGCCTCGTCCAGCAGGAAACCGGGGCTGTTCTCNNACGCCCCGCGCTCCGAGATGATAATCGTCCGTTCGGCTTCGACATCCTCGGGGCNGAAGCGCGCATTGATCATACGGTCCGCTTCGAGCGNCAGCGCCAGGTCGATACGGTCGGAAGGCAGGGTCTCGAAATAGGCCGTGTAGTCGATGTAGGTGAAGCCGTTGCGCGTCCCGCCCTCGCGTGACACCAGTTTGTGCACGGCGTTGCCGGGAAAGCGNNCCGTGCCGCGGAAGATATGCTCGACCCAGTGCGGCGCGCCCGTGATACCGGGGCGCTCGTTGCGGCTACCCACGCGGTACCACACCCAGAACGACGCCACCGGCGCATGGTGCATTTCTTTGATGATGACCTGCAGCCCGTTACCCAGCTGCGTAGTACTGAACCCCAAATCTTCCATCGATGACAACCTCTCGTGACCACAAAACACGCACGCGGCGCATCAAAACAACAGCTTGTCGGTCGATCCCTGTGCCCTCTGTGTTCTCAGCGGTCAGATGTCTGCCAGCAGTTTGTCGGAGAGAGCTTGTTCGCATGAATGCAGCCACATGCTGTACCACGATCGCTGCCGGCTACTGCATGTCGCGCCGCGCCTACATGCAGGGCGATCTCTCCGACAAACTGCTAGAGCGCTTCGAGTTCGTGCCGCGGGCCGCTGGCCCGGCCCAGGTCGCGCCAGCCGAGCTGCTCACGCCACATGAAGTAAGCGCCGACCAGGGTGATGGGCAGCCACAGCGCGGCGTGCAGCACCAGGGTGTAGCCGACTGCGACTTCAGGGTTGACCCCAAACGCCTTCAGCACCTCGATGCCCGGCAGGTCGAACGTGCCGACGTAACCGGGGGCGGCGGGCAGCGTCGTCGCCAGGTTGACGATCCCGTTCATGAGCATCAATACCATGAACGACACCGAAAAAGTGAAGGCGTGCATCACGAACCAGTACTTCACAGTCTCGGCCAGCCAGATCACGATCGACGTCAAAAACACCATCAGCATATCGCGTGGGCTGCGCAGGGCGCCCAGCCCCGTCAGAAAACGGTCGAACAGGTCACCGAGGCGGTCCTGCCAGTTGAGCGGGAGAAAACGGTTGATGAAAAAATCGTAGAAGCGGCGNNGGCGTGCCGGGTCGGCCGCCAGCACCATAAAAANCCCGAGGGCGAGGAAAAACAGGACGCTGAACACCACCACGAGCTGGCGAAAGGCCGGCGGAATGGGCGTGAAGGGCAGGGCCACGAAGACAAACAGCAGCATGACCAGACCATCGAAGATGCGCTCGATGAAGATCGTGGCCAACGACGCGCTCATGGGTACGTCTTCGCCGCGCTTGAGCACGTAGGCGCGGATGAACTCACCCGCCCGTACCGGGTAAATATTGTTGCCCATGTAGCCAATGGCCACAACCGGGAACAGCCGCCGCAACGGGATCACCTTGACCGGGTTGAGCAGATAGTGCCAGCGCCAGGTGCGCGCCCAGACGGCAAAAANATAGATGATGATGCCAGGAATGAGCCANNCGTAGTTGGCCGTGCGCAGGTAGCGCCACACCAGCCCTGNCTCGAGGCCGCGGAGGGCCAGCACCACGAACACGACGCTTACGGTCACACCTAACCAAAACTGCCAGCGTTTCAACCGTCACCCCAACCGTTTTGCAACGTAAGCGGACGGGCCACAGCCGTACTGCCTGGGCCGTCCGCTACAAGACACCCAAACACACAAAGCCAGGAAGGTCACTGCGATAAACGCGGCGGACCTTGCCTGTCACACGGGAGGCCCCAACCTCCCCGACCTCAACCGACCATCATACCTTCCGGCAGGTAGGCCGACGGCATTGGCGCTGGGGCGACGTAGCCCATAAAAATCTGTTCCAGCGCAATGATGTGGCTGCACAGCCCGCGGTGTTGGTAAGATCTGCAGTCACAGGTCCACTGGCCTTCATCGTAGGCGACGATGTGGTCAGCGTGCTCGCCACGAAAGTTGACACGGAGGTACGACACATGGACACGGTCAGTCTCGCGGGCGTAGCGTTTGCCCTTTTCGATCTTGCCGATCATGCCTGAATCCATCAAGAAACCCCTTGCCTGATATGGGGTCAGGGCATGGCCCCGACCTTGGGATTGAGCTGCTGAACATGGAGTGAAGCAAAAGGCACTGGCCCATGCACAGCCCAGTGCCTTCCTCAAAACCCTGGCATAAATTGGCGGTGAGCCGATACAATCGTTTTCATTTGCGAGCCTTTGCTCCCCCAATCGTTAGTGACAGTATACCCGTCCCACCCCTATTTGTCAAGCAAATTTAGCCGACGACCACCCCACGTTTCCTGCACGCACGCTGACGCGGCACGTTTCCCGCGCTACGCTCGGCCATACGCTGCTTCAGGAATTCGATCGGCGTCACGACCCATGGGTCGATCTCGTTGAGCAGGGCCAGGTAGACGCTGACATAATCGCCGAAGTGAACCAGTGAGAGCAGATGCCCCAGCCGCGTCTGGCCGCGCCCTTCGATGGTTTCGACCCGAATCCGCCGCCGTTCCAGCAGTTCGGCCGTCAGCTCGATGCGTATTTGGGTGCGCGGGTGGCACAGCGGCGAGGCCAGGATCAGGACCGTCGACCGGCTGAGCAGGCCCGTGGCGACCTTGGTGCCGACGATGGCGTTGTGGGTAGCCTCCGGCAGCTCCTCGTAGGCCGCCAGTGTATCGGCGTTTTCGTTGAACTGCCCCTTCCAACGTCGCGCCACCGCCGCCAGGAACGACGCACCATAAATGACCGGCAGGCGGTCGTGCAGGCGCAGCGCCAGCCGCTTGGCGCTGTTCTCAGCGATTGGCACATCCACGCGGGCCTCCGCTGCCACCTCGCCCATTGCCTGGATGGCGTCTTCCAGTCCGGACGAAGGGTCAGGGATGAAACCCAGGCGAAACAGAATTCCCAGGAGGAGGGTGAACGGGTAGCCCAGGGCCGCGCGGCGGCNGTAGTCGAAACGTACGACAGGCGCCTGCCAGGCTGCGCCGTACTCGGCCAGTGTCCCACCACCGGCCAGGATGAGCAGCGGCACGCCGCGGGCATGCGCCGCCTGCGCGGCGGCCAGCGTCTCTTCGGTATTCCCGGAATTGCTCGAAGCCACCACCAGGGTACGTTCATTCACCCAGGCCGGCAGAACGTAGTCGCGCAGCACGGCGATGGGAACCGTACAGCTATCACTCACCGCGCCGGCCACCAGGTCACCGCTGATCGCNNCGGCCCCCATTCCCGCCACCACCACCTGCTCGAGCCGGCGGTAATCGTTGGGCAGGGACAGGCGGCCCACCTGCTGCCAGGCCGCGGCCACCTGCTGGGGCGGCTCATCGACCAGACGCAGCATACCGCGTGCATCGATACGGCGCACCGCTTCCAGGTCATCCAGGTTCATCATGTTGGTTTGCCTCCGCCATGAACGATAATCGGTACACGTCTTTTTGCGCCAGCCCGCCAGCCGCGCCACCGCCCGCTGTGCCACGCGTTCGTCGACCCCTCGGCCGCCAGAATCGCCAGCGCGGTACGCACCTGCGCCGTCGGCCAGCCATCGCCCGCGGGCGCGGGGCGGCCGCGGCGCCGGCGATGACCAGTACGTATTCGCCGCGCGCTCGGCCAACGCGCCGGTAGCCTCTGCCAGGCGGCCATACCACAGCGTCTCGTGCGGCTTGGTCAGTTCACGGGCGACCATGACCGGTCGGTCACCCAGCACCGCGTGCAGGTCAGCCAGGCTGGCGTGCAGGCGGTGGGGGACTTCGTAAGCGACCAGCGTGCCCGGCTCATCGGCCACCTGACGCAGGAGCGTCGCGCGGTCGGCCGATCGTCGCGGGAGGAAGCCGAGAAAGAGGAAACGATCGGCCGGCAGTCCGGCCACAGCCAGGGCTGTCACCACCGCTGACGGTCCCGGCACCGGCACGATACGATGGCCGGCCGCCAGTGCGGCCTGCACCAGCGCACTGCCCGGGTCGGAGATCGTGGGCATGCCGGCGTCGGCCACCAGGGCCACATCGCCATGCTGCAAGGCGGTCAACACTTCGGCCTGGCGCTGCGCCTGTTTGGGGGCAAACGCGTCGGTATAGGCGATCAGCCGCGCCGCCGATACCGCAGGCCGCCAGCAGGCGTGCGGTGACACGCGTGTCTTCGGCCGCAATGACCGGAACGCTGGCCAGCACCTGCTGCGCCCGCGGCGACCAGTCGGCAACGTTTCCCAAAGGGGTTCCGACGACATACAGGGTGTGCATCATGGGCCAGGCGGGGCTGGGGGCGGCTGTAGGGTAAACAGGTGCTGCCCGTTGATGTCACGCCAGGCAATGACTGGACCGCGTTCGGCCCCGGCCAGCCCGTCCTGGGCCTCCAACAGGCGCTGCACGCCCTCATCCAACGGGTAATCGGGGTACAAACCGAGTCGCCCGCGTAGGATCTCACTGCGCAGCACTTCATAGCGCGCCGGCTGACGTTATCGGGGTTGGGCAGCTCACTCGCCAGGTCACGGTACAGCGCGTACAGGTTGGCATTGGCCTGCGCCAGCTCGGTGCGGATGGTCTCGCGCCGCTTCCCAGTCGGGCACCAGGCGGGCCTGCAAATCGAGGCGGGCCACGCGCAGTTTCAGGGTCAACCAGTTGGTCAGCGCCAGTTGCGCCGCAGCGTTCGGCCGCACTCGGCGCGGTGGCCAGCACGCCCTGGTAAAACGTCGTGCGCGCCTGATCCTCGGCCACCAGTGTCGGTTCGAGGAGCATTACATCCTCATCGGTCAGAAAACGCCCGGCCAGCAGGCCATTGACCACACTGTCGAACGCGGCCCGCCGTGTCTCCATGGTTGCCGTGATGACTTCAGGTATCGGCAGGCTCGCCCAACGCGTCCAGCGCCAGGGCCGGCTGCCGCTGCACGGGCTGTGCGCGGCGGCAGGTTGGACGCCAGGTCGCGCAGCTCGCGTGCCCGGCGGGGATCGTCCAGCCGCAGGTAGACGGTAGCCAGACGGCTGAACAGGTCAGCTCGCTGGGGTCCAGCAGATACACGCTGTCGCGCGAGCACTTCGACCATGTCGAGGCTGGCACGCGCCAGTTCAGGCTCGTCCAACGTCAGCCAGCCATCGGCCGTCTGCAGGGTAGTTTCGGCGCGCAATGTCGGGCAAGGCCGGGCTGAGGGCCGCCACCTCATGCGCCAGGCGGAATGCCAGCGAAGCCGGCCCTTATCGCCCGCGGCCGCCTGCTGTTTGCCCAGCAGCAGCAGAAGCCCGCGCTGCGCATCGCTCAGCTCAGGTGACTGCACGATCAGCGCATAGGCGGCGTGAAACTCCTGGGCCTCCAGCGCGCTGCACGACCTTGTCGACCGGGTCACCGGCCAGCGGCAAGAAGCCCAGGTCGGGCGGTACGCGCTGGCCATCGATCACGTCCCACGGCTCAGCCCAGGTCACATCCGGCGCTGTATTGGCCGCACTGTTCAAAGAAAAATAGGCCACCAACGCCACCGCCCCCAACCCCAGCAGGAAAACCAGGGCCACGACGAGGCCAATGAGGGTCCCAATCGAGTTTGTTACGCATCCACCCATCCAGCAATCGGCCGCTGGGCCAGGGTTCCGCCCGGCCGAACAGCTCATCTACACGTTTACGAATGATACAGGGGTCGGCCTCGCGCTTACCAGACAGCTGAGACCCCGCCCTGGCTGCAACTATACTACAATTTGGACACCGTGCCAAACACAAACAAATACCCAGACCCTTCGCCCGCCTATCCCCCTTCCATCTCCCCCACTCCCGCCTTTGCCAAATCCCCAAACCCATGTTAGAATGACCGCACGCTGGCCGTCACACGTGATCGCCAAGCCAGTTGCGCGGTTGCCATTACCGATTCAACTGCCGACCCGGTAACGGCGCAACACAACTCAACTGTGGTACAGGTCGAATTGCACATTCCCTGACCTACACCTCAACCGGATACAGGGCGCAGCCCAGGCCGTTTTCAGGGTGGAGTTTTGGTGTTCATGCGCAGATCGGGCGCAGAGTCCACTTCGTAAACGGCTGGCATGTGCGCTGGTGCAGCCGGGAGGCAAGTACGCCTCGACCGGAACAATCCTGGGCGAGGTTTTTTGTTGTTTTACACGCTGTTTTAGTCATCGAAAGGAGGCGCGTTCATTAGATGCAAGGTGTATCTGACACGCCAAACCTGTTTCCTAACCTGACCCGCTGGTTCGACAGCAAATCAGGCAGGATCATCGTCAATTTGCTGATCGTCGANGCCATTCTCCTGGCCCTGATTCTCCCTCCCATCAGTCTCATAGAGCGTGTGCAAACCGGACGGTATACCACAATCCCGGCCACCGGCGGCTCGGTGATCGATTCTGATGGTACGCAGGTCATCGTTCCGCAGGAAGGTTCGCAGGGCGCCAATGGTGCGGCCCACAAGACGGTGCGCTTACAGCTGTCCAGCGTACCNCGCGAACAGTTCGTAGCCGGCGAAGCCGGCCGCGACCTGGTTGACGCCGCCGCACAGCCGCCGGCCAACCGCCTGATTCCACGCAGCCCCCTCTACCAGGTGACGTCCCGTGACGATACACCGTCACTCGTCGTGCTGCGTGTGCCGATTCCCAACGACTCCGAACCGTACGACACGCTCGATCTGTACGCCTACGACGGTGAGCCGGCCACCTGGCATCAACTGCCCAGCGACATCATCCGGACTGACGACGTCATGGAAGCGCGCCTGGATTACCTGCCGGCCGCGTTCATGGTGATGCAGACCAAGATGCTNGCCCCCGCGGCCGCCCAGGTTTCGGCGGCCAATCCCCTCCCGGATGAGGGTAAGGGCGCCCTGGTCGAAGTCAACCCGCTGGGTCTGCTGCTGGGCGATGGCGGCGATATCAAGGGCGGCTTGCAGGGCCTGCCGGCCGATGCCACCAGCGCCTTTGCCGTCGTGCCGACGCTGCGTAACTGGGAAGACAGCGGCGTCGTGCGCACCGACCTGATCGCCAATATGCTGGTGACCGATGAGCAGCGCCAGCGCCACATCGACGCCATCGAGCAGTTGGTCGTCGGCAACCTGTACGCCGGCATCAACCTGGACTACCGCGGTATCGATGCCAACCTGTCGCAGGATTATGTCACATTTGTCACCCAACTGGCCGAACGGTTGCATGCCCAGGGCAAAACGCTCTCGGTAACGGTCGAAGAGCCGCGCCAGATAGCAGTCGATACCTGGGAGACCGGCCCGTACAACTGGCAGAAGCTGGGCGCCGTGGTCGATACCCTGCGCGTGCCTGCCATGAGCGACCCCAAGGCCTACGCGCCNGATGGTCAGATTCACGCCCTGCTGCGCTGGGCGGTTGGCCAGGTGGACCGCAGCAAGATCCAGTTGCTCCTGCCGGGCGCCAGCATCGAACAGTCGGGCAACTACTACCTGCCCAAGAGCTACAGCGAGGCGCTGGCCCCGCTGATTGGCCAGATNCCAGGCGAGCACCGAGGTGACCCCGGCGCCACCATCGACCTCAAGCTGATTGCCGACCGCGCGACGAGTGAACTGGTCTTCGACGAGAACGTGGGCGCCTACACTTACCGCTACCGCGATGACCAGGGGTACGAGCGCACGGTCTGGTTGGAGAACGCCGAGAGCCTGAGCCACAAGCTGCAGTTGGTCAATCAGTACCACCTGCAAGGCGCGACGATTCAATCCCTACCGATCACGGACCCGGAGATCTGGAGTGTGTTGACCTCCTTCCAGCAGGGGCAGCCGTCGGCCAACCGCAGCCAGTTTGGTGTGAGTTGGCAGGTGGAGGCCCAGACGGGCAGTNNGACCAAACTGGGCGATGAAGCGCTGCTGTCGACCAACACGTACACCTGGCAGGTGCCCGATGATCCGGGTGCGGCGTTCAAGGTGCAGGCCGCGATCGTGGAAGACGGTCGGCCGGTGAGTCAGGCCGATGAAGTGGCGATGGTTGTCGCCACCTATACGCCGGCCCCACCCCGACCCCAGTTCCCACGGCTACGCCCACGCCACGGCCGACTGCGACCGCGCGACCGGCAGCCCCGTCAGCGCCAGCCAGCAGCAATCCAGCGCCGGCCCCAGCCGCGGACCTCGCGTGGCAGCAGCGCCGGCTTCGGCTACGGTGTACAGGCCCAGGTCTACGGCGGCGCCGACCTCGGTTTCGTGGCCAACGCCACCCACGGCATGGGTTTCAACTGGGTCAAATTCCAGGCGCCGTGGAAGGACTTCNNAGAAGGCTCTAAGGGTGACTACGGCTGGGGCGGCATGGACTACATCGTCAACACCCTGTCGGGCAGCGGNGCCAAGATTCTGGCCAGCATCGTCAAGGCGCCCAACTGGTCGCGCAACCCGGCCTACGGGTACGCGGACGANGGCCCGCCGCAGAACCTGCAGGATTACGCGGACTTTGTCGGNCGCCTNACGCCGCGCTACTGCGGCAAGGTGCAGGCCATCGAGGTGTGGAACGAGCAGAACCTGCACTACGAATGGGGCAACGAACCCCTCGATCCCGGCCGCTACGTGGCGATGCTCAAGCTGGCCTATGGGGCGATCAAAAACGCGTGCCCCAGCATGACCGTGGTCAGCGGCGCGCTGACGCCGGCCGGTAACGTGGGCGGCAAGGCCATCGACGACGTCGAATACCTGCAGGCGATGTACCGCGCGGGGATGAAGGGCTACGCCGACGCCATTGGCGCCCATCCCAGCGGCTACAACTGCCCGGCCAACGGCGACTGGCGCTCGGTGCAAGACCCGACCGCCTCCTTCCGCGGGCCGTTCGACAACCGGCACCACTCCTGGTGTTTCCGCGGCACGATGGAGAGTTACCGCAACGTCATGATCGCCAACGGCGACGGGGGCAAGAAGATCTGGCCCACCGAATTCGGCTGGGCGATCGACCAGCGGTCNAACAACTCCTACGGCTACGCCAACGACAACACCGCCGAAGAACAGGCGCGCTGGCTGGTCGAAGCGTACCAGATTGCGCGGNNTTGGGGCTGGGTCGGCCCGATGTTCCTCTGGAATCTGAATTTTGGCATCACGAATCCCGGTACCGAGCTGGCTCAGTTTGGCATNCTGGGGCGGCCCGCCTACGATGCGTTGAAGGCGATGCCGAAGTAGTCTGATCGAACGGGCGGATGGGCGGCCAGGCTGCCCCATCCGCCCCCTTGTTTGGCGTATACCGGAGCCAGCACACCATTGTGCTGGCTTCTGGTTGCTTTTTCGGCACCACAACACCCCTGACTGAGGCTGGCAACTCATGGCCGCTTTGCAGACCACATTCTCGAGGAGGAAGTCGATGCCGCGTACCGTTTTCCTTACTGTCCTGGCGCTGTTATGCGCTCGTCGTCGTGTTCAATCTACCCATTACCACCGCCGCTGCTGAATCTCCCGCACGTGAACTGGCCCAGGCCGAAAGTGAAAAACCAACTGCCGTCGTGCAGGGCAACGTCGTCAACGTGCGCTCGGGGCCGGGTGTCACGTACGGCATCATCGGCCGCGTGCGCAGCGGCCAAAAACTGCTCATCACCGGTAAAAACAACAACGCCAGCTGGTGGCGGGTCTGCTGCGTCGACACGCGTGAAGGTTGGATCAGCGGCAGCCTGGTCAAGGCCGGCGGCGACCTGAGTCAGATCAGCGTGGTGGCCGCGCCGCCGCCGCCCGCACCCGCACCGCGTGCAGCCGCTGCGCCGGCGCCCAACACGCGGGCCGCCGGCTTCTTCGGTTACGGCATCCAGGTCGATCCCAGCGCGGACAAAGGGTTCCTGGTGGGCGCCATCCAGGGGATGCAATTCAACTGGATGAAGTTCCAGCTGCCGTGGAAGGACCTGGAAGGGCAGCCGGGCCAGGTCGACTGGGGCGGCACCGATAGCCTGGTCGACGCCATGCACAACAACGGCATCAACGTGTTAGCCAGCATCGTCAAGGCGCCGAACTGGGCACGGGCCGGTAATTCCGACCTGAGCGTCGAAGGGCCGCCGGCCGATCCGGGAACGTACGCCAACTTCGTGCGCGGTTTCGCGGCGCGTTACTGCGGCCGCGTACAGGCCGTGGAGGTGTGGAACGAACAGAACCTGCACCGCGAATGGGGCAACGAGCCGATCGACCCGGCGCGCTACGTGCGCCTGCTGGCCGCGGCCTACGGCGCCATCAAGTCGGCCTGCCCGAGCATGATCGTGGTCAGCGGCGTTGACCCCACCGGCGCCAAACCGCCCCTGGGCATGGACGACATCCAGTACCTGCAGGCGATGTACCGCGCCGGGCTGCGCCGTTACTCCGACGCGGTCGGCGCCCACCCCAGCGGTTACAACTGTCCGGCCGACGCCGACTGGCGCACGGTGACCGATGGCAGCGCGGTGTTTCGCGGGCCGTACGACAACCGCCACCACTCCTGGTGTTTCCGCGGAACCATGGAGGGTTACCGCAACGTCATGGTTGCCAATGGCGACAGCGGCAAACGCATCTGGCCCACCGAGTTCGGTTGGGCCGTGTCGGGCAACCCGTTCCCCGGTTACGAATACGCACTCGACAACACGGCTGGCGAACAGGCCGAATGGGCCGTACGCGCCTACCAGTTGGGCCGCAGCTGGGGTTGGGTTGGGCCGATGTTCCTCTGGAACCTGAACTTCGAGAACGGCGAACAGAGCGCGTTCCGCATCTGGGGCACGCCGACCTATCAGGCGCTTAGCGGCATGGGTAAGTGATGGGGTTGGGGTTGGAAGTTGGAAGTTGGGGGGTGGAGGGTGGAGTTGTTGCCCTGCCAGCCAACCGTGGGCCTGGGCAGATGTGCCAGGTAATTTGGAGTTTGTCCGAATAACTCAGCATACACGCCAGAATGCCGCCATGTAGCGGTTGTTCGGATAGGCGCTTCGTCAAGGATACGTTTTGTGTTGAAACCATATCACATACTCGTGGTGGCCCTGCTGGCCGTCATGGCACTCACGGCGTGTGGCCAGGCTGCACCGGCCGTCACTCCAACACCAACCAAAACGCCGACCGTCGTGGCCGGCGAAACAGCGACGGCTCCCGTCGCCACTCAGCCGGCGGCGCCGGCGACGTCAACTTCGCCGGCAGCCACCCCAACAGCGGCGACGACCGCCGCCACAGCGGCTACCCCGCGGCGACAGCTGCACCAGTCGCCACCACCCCTGCACCGACTACTCCGCAGGCCTTCGAGCGCGGCTTCAAGTCGCCCGATTACGGTGTTCAGGCCTTTCCCTGGTGGCGCGCCGAAATCGCCGATCGCGATTTTGGTTTAATCGAAGACGCTGGGTTCACTTGGGTCAAGGTCAACTTNCCCTGGCGTGAGATCGAAGGCGCCGGCAAAGGCCATTTCGACTGGACGGTCACCGATCGTATCGTCGAACAGGCGTTGCAGCACAACCTGAAGCTGCTGGTACGCGTCGACAGTCAGCCCAAATGGACCGGCGGCGGTTTTCCGTGCAACGGACCGCCGGACAATTACGCCGACTTCAAAGATTTTCTGCAGGCCGTGGCCAGCCGCTACACCTGGAAGATTCAGGCGTATCAGATCTGGAATGGTTTCAACCTCAACCGCCCCGATGGCGGTGGGGAGTGGGGTTGTCGCCCACCCAACGCGGCCGAATACNNGCGCCTGCTGAAGGCGGCGTACGCGGGCGTCAAAGCGGGCGCCCCGCAGGCCATGGTGATCTCAGCGGGTTTGACGCCCACCGGCAGCGGGTTGCCTGTGGCCATTCCCGATGACCAGTTCCTGGAGCAGCTCTACCAGGCGATGGGCGGCAGCAGTAATGGCTACTTCGATGTTCTGGGCGTGCATGCGGCCGGGTTTGCCGCCGCCCCCAGCGTCAGCCCCGACGAGGCCGCGGCCGACAAGNNGCGTTACGGCGGCGAGCGCTTCTTCACCTTCCGGCGCGTCGAAGACCTGCGCAAGATCATGGTGAAGTACGGCGACGCCGGCAAGAAGGTGGCGGTGCTCGAGTTTGGCTGGACCACCGATCCCCGGCCAGATTCACCATACCACTGGCACGCGGTGAGCGAAGAAACCCAGGGTCGCTACCTGATCGAGGCCTTCNNTGAATGGGCCAAGGTGCACTGGCAGCCCTGGATCGGCCTCATGACCGTCGTCTACATGCCCGACGTCGACTGGACCGAAGCGCAGGAGCAGTACTGGTGGTCGATCATGAAGCCCAGTAAGATCGATGAGCTACACCTGCGTCCCGCCTACGTCATGCTGCGCCAGTACATCCGCGAACAGCGCGGCCTGCCGCCCAACTGGCCGCCGAAGTAGGGCGCGGCGGCCGAGCGCACCCTACGACAGGCTCAGGGCGAACGATAACGCAAAAGCACAGGGCGAACGGGCGACAATCCGTTCGCCCTGGTTGTTCATCCCGTTCGGGCTGAGCCTGTCGAAACCCGTGGGAAAACTCGCCCCCGACAAGCTCAGGGCGAACGGCTGCGCAAAGCTCAAGGCGAACGGACGACAATCCGTTCACCCTGGTTTTCGTTCCGTTCGGGCTGAGCCTATCGAAGCCCGTGGGAAAACTCGCCCTTCGACAAGCTCAGGGCGAACGGCTGCGCAAAGGCACAGGGCAAACGGGCGGCAATCCGTTCGCCCTGGTTTTCGTTTCGTTCGGGCTGAGCCTGTCGAAGCCTGGGAACTCGCCCTTCGACAAGCTCAGGGCGAACGGCTGCGCAAAAGCTCAGGGCGAACGGGCGACAATCCGTTCACCCTGGTTTTCGTTTCGTTCGGACTGAGCCTGTCGAAGCCCGTGGGAAAACTCGTCCTTCGACAAGCTCAGGGCGAACGGCTGCGCAAAAGCACAGGGCCAACGGTAGCGCAGCGCGCAGGGCGAACGGTTTACCGCTTGAGCAGAAACGCCAGCGGGATATCGACCCGNNCGCGCCAGGCCGATTCGTTGTGTTCCGCGCCGTCGAACTTCATGGTCAGCCAATCGGCGCCGGATTGATAGCCCGCNNCGCGCAGGTGGTCATCCATACGCCGCTGAAACGGTTCGTATGCGGCATCGAGCGACGCCGTACCGAAATCGAAGTACAGCCGATGGTTGCCAGGTGGCGGCAGCGCGGCGCCCAACCCGTCCACCAAACGATCACCGCCAATCGGCCAATGGGTCGAGAGGCAGCCGGCCCCGCCAAACAGCGATGGGTATTCCACCACGGCATACAGCGAAATCAGCCCACCCATGCTCGATCCCATGACGAACGTATGCCGTGGATCGGGCAGCGTGCGGTAGGTCGCATCGATGAACGGTTTAAGTTCCTGCGTCAGGCCGAACAGGTAGTCGTCTGACATCGAATCGCCGCCCGCCTCAGCCACGAAAGCCGCACGTATTGCCTGCGCCCCGGGCGCCATCAGCGGCTTCTGTGGCATGTAGTCCCGCCGCCTCTCCGAGCTGCACCAGATACCGACCACAATCGCACCGGGCAGGCCGGCGTCGCGCATCAACCGTGCAATCGCCTCATCGACCCNCCAGTCCATCCCATACGTGGCCCAGGCCGGGTCGAACAGGTTCTGCCCATCGTGCATATAAATCACCGGGTAACGCGTATCCCCGTGCGCCGCGTACCCCGGCGGACACCACACATCGACATGGCGCGGCGCCACAGACCGCGCCGCAAACGCCGCATACCGCTCCACCGCACCCGTACCATCCGAAAGCCGCACCACCGTCCCCGCATCTCCCTGACCTCCAGATTATCCCCGCCCCTTACCCCTGCCCGTCTTCCCAATCACCCCCATCCCTTATGCCTACCCGTCCTCCCAATCACCCCCATCCCTCATGCCTACCCGTCCTCCCAATCACCCCCATCCCTTATGCCTACCCGTCCTCCCAATCACCCCCATCCCTTATGCCTACCCGTCCTCCCAATCACCCCCATCCCTTATGCCTACCCGTCCTCCCAATCACCCCCATCCCTTATGCCTACCCGTCCTCCCAATCACCCCCATCCCTTATGCCTACCCGTCCTCCCAATCACCCCCGTTCCCTACCCCTGCCTACCCTCCAAATCCCCCCGTCCCCCAGCTCTGCCCGCCCTCCAAATCCCCCCAACCCCTACCCCTGCCTACCCTCCAAATCCCCCCAACCCCTACCCCTGCCCACCCTCCAAATCACCCCCAACCCCTACCCCTGCCCACCCTCCAAATTCCCCCGTCCCCCAGCTCTGCCCACCCTCCCAATCACCCCCAACCCCTACCCCTGCCTACCCTCCAGATCACCCCCAACCCCTACCCCTGCCTACCCTCCAAATCCCCCCGTCCCCCAGCTCTGCCCACCCTCCAAATCACCCCCGTCCCCCAGCTCTGCCCACCCTCCAAATCCCCCAACCCCTACCCCTGCCTACCCTCCCAATCACCCCCGTCCACAACCCCGCCCCACTCACGCCCAACCCACATCCATCATTATACACCGCCCCATCCCCCATCCCCCAACCCCCATCCCCCATCCCCCATCCCCCAACCCCATCCCCCATCCCCCAACCCCCATCCCCCATCCCCCATCCCCCAACCCCATCCCCCATCCCCCAACCCCCATCCCCCATCCCCCATCCCCCAACCCCCATCCCCCATCCCCCATCCCCCATCCCCCAAAATTGACACCCCCGCCCCCTATGGTATCCTCACTCCCCACAACCGCACACCCACCGCGTTGACGGAGAGAGTACGCAGGAAGCTGTCAGCCCAGAGAGTGACCAACCGCTGCGAAGGTCGCCTGCCAGGCCTGCCGAAAGACCCTCCCGAGCCGCGGCCCCAACACGGCCACCGAGCCGTCAGTAGGCCTCGCCGGTGGCGCCCGTTACGCCGAAGGTCACAGCAGACCCGTAAGGTTTTTACCGTGAGGTGAAAACGAACCAAGGTGGCACCACGAGCCGCGCCTCTCGTCCTTGGAGACGAGGGCGCTTTTTTTGGCGGTTCACCGGGTCCTGCCGGGCGTCCGCCAGATATCACGGGTATGCGTCCCGACAAGGAGCCGCCATGCAGCAACTATCCACCCTGGACATGCAACACCTGTCGGCCAGTCTGCCGGCGGGCACTGTTTCCCAGCCGGCCAATCGTGCCTCCCCAGCGCGTGTGCGCACGATCGATGCCGCCGCCCACGTCGGCCAGCGGATTCGCCTGGCCGGCTGGGTGCACCGCCTGCGCCAGATCGGCGCAATCAACTTCCTGGTTCTGCGCGACGGTTTCGGGTTGTTCCAGGCCGTACTGTCGGGTGAAGCGCTGGCGCCCCTGGCCGGCTACGGCGAAGGCAGCGTCGTGGAACTGGTCGGCGTCGCGGTGGCTGAACCTCAGGCCCCAGGGGGTCGAGCGCACGATGTGACCCTGACCGTCATCAGCGGCGTCAGCGTGCAACCGCCCTTCGAGATCAACAAAAAGATNGTCAAAGCCGGCCTGGCGACCTTCCTCGACCATGCCGTGGTCGGTCTGCGTCACCCCAACAAACGGGCCATCTTCCGCCTCAGCGCCGCGGTCATGGCCGGTTTCCGCGCCACCCTGACGGCCCAGGGCTTCACCGAGGTGCAAACCCCGAAGCTGGTCGCGTCGGCCACTGAGAGCGGCGCCAACGTCTTCAAGGTCGACTATTTTGGCCGACCGGCCTACCTGGCGCAGAGTCCGCAGTTCTACAAACAGACGATGGTCGGCATCTTCGAGCGCGTCTTCNNAGAAGTGGGGCCAGTCTTCCGCGCCGAACCGCACGACACGACGCGCCACATCAACGAGTACGTCAGTCTCGACGTCGAGTTCGGCTTCATCCAGGATCATTTCGACGTCATGGCGCTGCTGGGCACGGTGCTGCGCGGCATCCTGGCGCACCTGGAGGCATCCTGCGCGGCCGAACTGGCCCAGCTCAAGGTTCGTTGGCCAATGTTTGCCGATGCAGTGGACCGGCCGATCGCCCAGAGCGGCTTCGTGGCCGGTATCCCGTGGGTCTATTTCCCGACGGCGCAGGAACTGATCTTCCAGGCCACCGGTGAGGACTGCCGTGGNGAGCCNGACCTGGCGCCGGCGCATGAGCGCTGGCTGGGCCAGTGGGCGCTCCAGCAGTTCGGCAGCGACTTCCTGTTCGTCACTGGCTACCCCATGGGTAAGCGCCCGTTCTACACCCATCCCAACCCGGCCGACCCGTCCTTCTCCAACAGCTTCGACCTGCTGTTCCGCGGCGCCGAGCTGGTGACCGGCGGGCAGCGGCGGCACCGCTACGATGACTACCTGGCTGCACTGGCCGCGCACGGCGTCAGCGACCTGGGGCCGTTCGAGGCCTACCTGGAGGTCTTCAAGTACGGTATGCCGCCCCATGGCGGGTTTGCGATTGGCCAGGAGCGGTTTTTGATGCAGCTACTNGGGCTGGACAACATCCGGCTGGCCACGCTCTTNCCGCGCGACCTCAACCGTCTGACGCCGTAAGCACGGCGCACAGTTGCGGTTGCCAGGCGCTCACGCGAAGGCGCGAAGGTTTGAAGCGGCGCTGGGAGCGCCGCTTCAAGCGGCCGCCGTTCCCGTTTTGCGATCTTCGCGGCTTGGCGTGTGACAGACTGGTAGCGTCAGGCGTCCCTACACCTCCGGCCCCGTCGCCCAGGCAATGCGCGGATCCACCTTACGCCAGGCGAAAGACGGTGGGTCGGAACCCTGGCGCGGCCAGAGGCGGTCAGCCTCCAGGTTGGTGATGCGCCAGTCGGTTTCGCAGACCTGGTAACCGCGCGTGGCCAGGTCCGTCAGGCCGTGACGGGTCAGCGCGCGGTTAATGCCGCGGCCACGCGCGGCGATTCGCGTGCCGGCCACACCCAGCACGGCGCACTGTTCAGGAATGAGCGGGTCATCCCCAGTCATCGGCAGCGGCCAGTACACCTGAAATCCGACGACGCGCCCATCGCTTTCGGCCAGCCAGGCGATCGCCTCGGCGTCGTCGACGATGGCCTCGTACTCACCGCGCAGTTNCGTCGACGCGCCGGGCAGGGAGGGACCCCAGCAGGGTGCGGCGGCAAAGTGGCGCGAGAGCAGGGGGCTAACTCGCGCAGCACCGGNCTTGTCAGCCGCCGTCGCCAGCCGGATCTGGATCGCGGGTCGGTCGGTGAGTCGAGCGCGGTCGCGCGGCAGCCGGCACAGACCATGCGCCTGCTCCTTACCGAAGCCGAGGGCAAACCAGGCTGCCAGCACCGCCGGGTCGGCGGCGGTCAGCAGTATGAAATGGTCGAAGCAGCCCTGGGCCAGCCAGGTCGGCGCCGCCGCGGCGTACAGGTCACGGTAGAGCCGGCGTCGCTNGGAGGGCGCCAGGGCATGGCTGGCCAGACGTATCCAGGCGGNTCNGCCGCGCGGCGTATCGATGACCGTATCGCCGAAGAGGAAACCCAGCATACGTTCCCCGTCGAAAGCCGCCACCCCGAAGTGCGGGCGGTCCCAGGCCGCCGCCACTGCCGCGTGNNCCGCGGCAGCCTCCCCGAAGTGCGCCGGCAGATCGGGCAGTTCAGCCCGCTCGCGCCGGTGCCGCGCGGCTAACAGCTCACCCGCCTGCGTCAGATCGGCGGCCGTGAATGGTGCGATGTGTCGTTTTGGCATGAAAAGCTGTGCTCCTTGCTGGTGTGGATGGTGCTGGTGACTGGTCACATCATCCGGGGTTGGGCGTACACACCTCGCCCCAGCGCTCGGCGATGAGCGTGAGGTCCCGGGCATCGATGACCAGGTTCTGATCGAGGTCGAAACGTGGGACCCATGTGGGCATCGACGCGGTCTCACCCCAATGGACGGCCAATTGCGTGATGTCGATGACGGAGACGCTGCCGCTGCCATCGAAGTCGAGCGCCGTGCAGGCCAGTGGCTCTCCCCGAGCGGCGGTGGCGGCTGCATCTCGTAGACCCGGCACAGGTCAGTTGCGCAGGTGTGCAGCAGGCGTAACCACTCTGACAATTGCGCCAACACCCCGGGGTCGGCATTGCCGATCTGATTCTCCAACTCATAGGGGTCGTTCACCAGGTCGTACAGCTCGCGCTCACCGGTATCGTACTCGATGTACTTCAGCCCGGCGGTGCGCAACCCGGTGTAGAACAACGGCACACTGGCGAACTGGGACGAGTCGAAGGGGTCGGGCGGCTCACCGAGCGGGTCGGGCTGCCGGAGATGGGCCCCACACTGTTCNNGGAACAGGGTGGCCTGCCGCCAGTCGGCGAGCGGGGGTGGATTCTCGCGCAGCAGGGGCAGCAGGGAACGCCCGTCCATGTACGGCGGTGTGGGGATGCCGGCGATGTCGACCAGGGTGGGCGCCAGGTCGACGATGCTCGCCAGGTGTGGCAGGGTCTGACTGATCGGGACTGGNNGGGCGCGCACGAAGAAGGGTACGCGCACATCCTCCTCGTACCCCATGTACTTGCCCGGCGCCAGGCGGTGCTGCCCCATGTGGAAGCCGTTGTCACTGGTGAAGATCAAGTAGGTGTTGGTCAACTGGCCCGTCGCCTGCAAGGTCTCGACAAGGGCGGCGATCGTGTCGTCCACGGCCTGCATCGACCGCAGCCACAGGCGGTACCNCGCGTCGATCTGTTGAATCTCCCCGGCGTNCAGGAGGGGCAGGGCCTGGATGCCGAGCGGCTTGTCGCTGACATCGGGTTCGTTGAAGGACGGTGGACGCGGCGCCAGTGTATCGGTGAAGAGGCCGGTGTGGCGCGGCGCCGGCGTCGAGGGGACGTGCGGTGAAAACGACCCAAAATAGACGANAAAGGGCTGGCCGCTGGCAATCGTGCGTGATGNAAGCTCTGGGCGCGCCGTCAGCACGTCTTGCAGGTAGTCCTGCGGCGCGCTGCCATAGTTCACCAACACACCGTTTTCGTTGAGCCGGTAGTTGTACTGGTTGTAGCCGGGTGCGGTGGGCGACGGCGCGTACCACTCCGTCCAACCCGGTGGGATGTAGTTGGGTGGCCAGTAGGCGTAGCGGTTCAGATATTTGCCAAACAGCGCGGTGCGATAGCCGGCGCCCTGCAGCCGGGTGGCAATCGTATCATTTTCCAAACCTTGATCCCGAAAAGCCTCGAAGCCGCCGCTGGGCGGCGGCCCGTTGGTATAGACCTGGTGGTTGTGCACGTATTGGCCGCGCAGTAGCGAAGCGCGTGAAGGGCAGCAGATCGAGGCATTGACGATGAGGTGGTCGAGCGTTACGCCCTGGTCGGCGATCAATGTTCGCAGGTGGGGCATGGTGGCGACTGTGTNCGAGCGCAGGTCGAGATCGTCGGCCAGGAGCAGAATGATGTTGGGCGTGATGGGGGTCTGGGCGGTAATCGTCGCCGGGGCACGGCGGCCGGCGCCAGCGTCCCGGGTATGGTCGGCACGGTACCCAGGCTGGTCACCAACAATATCAACTCAAGCAGGTGAGGTAGGGCGGCCATTTGTGACTCCAATTCTACGCAGTGCAAACTTCAGGAAAGCGAACGTTGGGCTGGCAACATTTCCCAATCTGAGCTTGACGCACACGGGGGTTGAAGCGTTGGTCGGGTCGCTGTACCCGTTCCTCATGGGCCAAACCCGGCTGAAGCCTCGGTGCCGCGCCCAATTGGGCATCGCTGATTGGGCCGGTCGGCGTGTAAGTCGTCGGGGCAAAGCATCGATGGCACGCGCCATAAAAAACTCAGCATTGCATTATCAAACGAAAGTGTTATACTGTCAAACAAGGTGAGGGATGGTCAGGCACGATTGTCGCGCTTGGCGCCGTACGAGATCGGGCAAATTCGCACCACACGTGCTTTGACACGGGCGATACTGTTGCATACAATGCATCGACGGCCTTGACCGCCCATCTCTTCAGCAGGTTACGTATGAAAAAGGGATCTCTGATTGCCGCCGTGGCGTACGTCATTTGGGGTATACTGCCGATCTATTGGCATGCCCTTTCCAGCGTCACGGCGACTGAAATCTTGATGCACCGCATTGTGTGGTCGGCGCTGTTCTGTGTGCTCCTGATGGCCGCCATGCGGGACTGGGGTTGGTTACGTGAGGGATTCCGACGTCCGGCGATTTTTGGGCACTTTTTGGTTACAGCGCTGCTCCTGGCCACTAATTGGCTGATCTACATCTGGGCCAACAACAACGGGCACATCGTCGAAACCAGTCTGGGGTATTTCATCATCCCCCTCGTCACCGCTGTCCTGGGTCTGGTGATCCTGCGTGAGCGCCTGCGCCCCGGGCAGTGGCTGTCACTGACGATTGCGACCGCCGGCGTCGCATACCTGGTGCTCAATGCGGATGGTTGGCTGTGGATCGCGTTTGCTCTGGCCTTTAGTTTCGGCTTTTACGGTTTGCTGCGCAAGACGGCGCCATGGGGTTCCCTGCATGGTCTCACCGTCGAGATGGGAATCCTNTTTGTACCGGCGCTGATCTATCTCTTTGCCGGCGCGACCAGCCATGCCGTGGCCTTCGGCACACAAAACACGATGACGACGCTGATGCTCGCTTTTTCNGGGGTGGTTACCGCCGTACCCCTGTTGTTTTTCGCGTCGGGCGCCCGTCAAGTACCGCTGACAACGCTGGGTGTGCTGCAGTACATTGCCCCAACCATGCAATTCATCATCGGTGTGTTCGTGTACAACGAGCCTTTCAGTCACTCCAGCCTGATCGGCTTTGGTATCGTATGGGTGGCGCTGGCCATCTACTGGATCGAAGGTTACCGCACCTACCGCCGCCAGCGCCAAACGGCCCTTGCCGCGAGCTAGAAGATGGGCTGTGCCCTGGGCCGTTGTCACAATTCAATGGAAGGCAAAGGTCGATGGAAGCCAAACCCACGTTGTGGGCCGAAGTGGACGCGCAGGGTCGTCTGATCCTGCCACCGGAGACGGCTGCGCATTTTGGGCTGGCGCCCGGCACACGNGCCCGCCTCGACGTCGGCGCTAACGACATCCGCCTGCACCGCCCCGTCACCCACCTGGCCAAAGTTTACCTNCGGCCCACCAACCGCTGCAACATCGCCTGCCGCACCTGTATGCGCAACACATGGGATGTGCCCCTGGGTCGCATGCGTAAACAGACCTTCACACGCGTGCTCGATAGCCTGGCCGANGCCGGGCCGCCGTTGACCGTCTTCTTTGGCGGCATCGGCGAACCGCTGGCCCACAACCAGACGGTAAACATGGTGCGCCAGATCAAAGCGCTGGGGATGTCGGTGGAGCTGATTACCAACGGTACCCTGCTGACGGAGGAGCGGTCCCGCGGCTTGATCAAGGCGGGCCTGGACGTCCTGTGGGTATCGATCGACGGTGCATCGCCGGAAAGTTACGCCGATGTGCGCCTGGGCGCTGANGCGCCGAATGTGCTGACCAACCTGGCCCGCTTTCGCCAACTGCGTCCGCCGGCCCATCGCCCGCGGCCCGAAATTGGCATCAACTTCGTCGCCATGCGGCGCAACATCCACGACCTGCCGGCGGTGTTGACCCTGGCCAAACGACATGGCGCCAGCCGCTTCATGGTCAGCAACGTGCTGCCCTATACCGAGGCATTGGCTGATGAAATTCTGTACCAGCGTACGCTCAACGACATCACCTACCTGCCGTCGCCCTGGTTACGCCGGCTCAGTCTACCCAAGATGGACATCGATGAGACTACCGGCCCGGTGCTGCTGAAAGCACTGACCAGCAGCTACAACGTAACGTTCGCCGGTAACAACCTGGGCGTCACCAACGACGTGTGCACCTTCATCGAGAGCGGTGCGCTGGCGGTTGGCTGGGATGGGCGGGTGGCGCCGTGTCCGCCGCTGCTGTACACCCACACCCACCGTCTGCGTAACTACGAGCGCACGTCGTACGAGCACATCATTGGCTCGATCGATGAGCAGAGCCTGCGTGCGATGTGGCTCGACCCCGAATATGTCGCATACCGCGAGCGGGTGCACAGTTTCGCCTTCGCCCCGTGCACCACCTGCGGCGGCTGCGAAATGTCGCTGGCCAACGAGACCGACTGTTTTGCCAATGCCGCGCCGGCTTGCGGGGGCTGTCTGTGGGCGCAGGGGGTCATTCAGTGCCCGTGAGGGTGCGTTGGGGGCTAACTTGGCCTTCGACAGGCTCAGGGCGAACGGCAAAGCCTGTCGAAGGGCAGCTTCCCCAAATTTGAATTGCACCTGCCGGTGTGAGCCGCGACACGCCCCGCTCACGGGGCGCTGTCCTGTCACCGGGCGGCTTCAGCGCCCGGCGGGCGCCCTGCGGCGGCGATGCCGCCCAAACAGGAGTCGCGCTAGCACGCCGAACGCCGGGGATTTCATCCCCGGCTACTGCATCGAAACTTGACCGCACCACGAGCGGTGAACGGCAGGTAAAGAGTGGGTTTGCTGAACGCTCGGCCGAATGGCGGCCGGTTACTGGTGCGAAAGCAGCGTGCACGCGCGTCTACCGCACGTAGGCTGCGGGAACACCGCCGTCCACGTTGAGAATACCGCCCGTCGTCTTGGCAGCACGATCTGATGCCAGGAACAGCACTGCCTCAGCCACGTCTTCGGGATAAATGTTCACCTTCAGTGTACAGCGCTGGCGGTAGGCTTCTTCCAATTCCTCTGATGCAATACCCATGCCACGCCCGGCCTCCCGCCAGCCAGCATCCCAGATGCCCGAACCGTGCAGTACTGCATCGGGGTTGACGACATTGACGCGTATGCCCAGCGCGCCACCCTCCTCGGCCAGACAGCGCGCCAGATTGACTTCCGCTGCCTTGGCTGCACCATATGCGGCTGCATTCTTACTACCAATCATGGCATTCTTGCTGGCGATGAAGACAAGACTACCCCCAAGTCCCTGTGTCTGCCACAGGCGGAAGGCCTCGCGGCTCACCAGGAAATAACCCTGGGCCAGAATGTTGAACAGTCGCTGCCATTCGGCCAACGATGTTTCGGTGATATGCGATGACGCGGCAATGCCAGCATTGCTGATCACGATATCCACACCGCCGTAGATCAATATCGTCTCTTGAAAAGCCTCCGCGACCTGCGCTTCGTCAGTAACATCACACGGCACAGCAACGGCGCGCAGGTAGCCGTACCTGGTCACGATATCGTCGGCAACGCGCCGGGCACCATCGTTGTCGACATCAGCCACGACGACGTGTGCACCTTCAGCCGCCAGGCGGTAGGCAATGGCGCGACCGATGCCTGACGCACCGCCTGTTACAAAAGCCACGCGACGGGCCAATTCGCGGTCGGGCGGGCGTAGCGTCAACTTATAGAGCCNCAGCGGCCAGTACTCGATGGCATACGACTCTTCTGGAGTAAGCGAGGTGAAGTGATCGATTGCCTCAGCGCCGCGCATCACCTGAATGGCACGATGGTACAGGTCGCGTGCGACCGTGGCGGCAAACGCGTCTTTACCAGTATTGAACATTCCCACGCCAGGAACCAACACGATGCGCGGTGATGGGTCGCCCAGTCTATCCTCGGGTGCCTGATGGGCGTCAAAATAGGCGCGGTACTCATCGATGTACTGTGCTACTGCGCCGCGCAGGCGCGTCTTGAGCGCGTCAATTCCCTCCATGGACTGCCAGTCGATAAACAACGGTACACGCTTCGTGTGGACGATATGATCCGGGCAGGCCGCGCCACGGGCAGCCACCTCGGCGGCTCGCGCACTGCCGACAAAGTCCAGGACATCGGCGGAATCATCGAATGCGATCAAGCAGCGCCCGGTCGCCCCACGTAACACCGGTAGCAGCGCGGCGGCCACCACCTGCCGCTGTGCCGGCGGCAGGGTTGGCCACCGCACGCTGCCAAACACAGCACGACCCCGGGCACGCTGGCCGATAAAATCCTCGGCCTCTTGAATGATGCGAATCGTGTTACCATAGCACGTTTCCGGATCGTCGCCCCAGGTCACCAGGCCGTGTTTACCCATGATCACACATTCTACCTGCGGGTCGTCACGCACTTTTCGGCCGATCCATTGGCTCAGTGTGAAGCCGGGGCGAATATAAGGCACCCACACCAGGCGGCTGCCGTATAGCGCACGTGCCAGGTGCTCACCGTCGGCGGCGCAGGCCAGGCTGATCACAGCATCGGGGTGGGTGTGATCGGTATAGGGTGCTGGCACAAACGCATGCAGCAGGGTCTCGATGGACTGGCGAACCATGTTCGGTGCCAGCAGGGTATGTGCCAGATAGGTCGTCATTTCTTCGTCAGTCATGGATTCACGCGCCATCAACGGTAGCACGTCATCCAGGCGCAGGCCGGCGAAACCTTGGCGTCCCACCGTTGCCAGATCNNTGGCTCGGCCCTTGACCCACAAGGTGTACACGGGTTGGCCACGGAAATCGCTTTCCATGACCTTACTGCCGGTGTTGCCGCCGTAGATGTTGCACACACTACGATCGGCCCCCAGGAGGCGAGAGCGATAGACCAGCAGGTCCAATGCATCCAGATTCAGCGCGTCGGCCTCATTCCACAGATTTTTGGCATACATTCCTCGTAACGCAGATTCGACAGCTTGGGGCTTATAACAGAATAGCTTCCTGCAAGACGGTAAGTTGATTTATGGGTTACCTTGCCCCGCCTCGCCGATCAACGTCAGCGCTCTTCAAGATCAGGTTGGGGTTGATCCAACGCCATGCATGATCATCCTTCTGCGTAAGTCGCGCAGGTCCAGGTACCGGGCGTATGCCGTCTGCCAGCGGCTGTCTCGCTGAGGCTCGAATCGGGTCACCGCGAACGAGTGACTCACGAGGGCACGTCCCTCGGCGAGAGAGCCNNTGATATGTCTCAGGGCCAGCGCCTGGACCAGGGCATTCCCCAGTGCGGTGGCCTCCACCGGGCCAGCCAGTACCGTGCGCCCGGTGGCATCGGCGGTGGNCTGGTTGAGCAACCGATTCTGCGCGCCACCGCCAATGATGTGAATGACGCGATGCTGGCGTCCCGTCAGTTCGTCCAGGCGCTCGGCGACCCAACGATACTCGTGGGCCAGGCTTTCCAAGATGATGCGTAGGAGGGTACCCCGGTCTGGCGGCGCCGGTTGAGCTGTCTCGGCTAGAAAGCCAGCCACTTCTGCTGGCATGGCGCGTGGCGTCAGGAAACGGGCCACATTGGGCAGGATGACGCCACTGAAGGGNNGTGCAGCCGTCGCCAGTTCGGCCAGGTCGGCGTACGACATCTCGTCGCCTGACGCAGCCCAGTCACGCCGACACTCTTGCAGCAACCAGAGGCCCATAATGTTCTTGAGCAAACGAAAGGTGCCGTCCACGCCGCCTTCGTTGGTGAAATTGTGCGCCAGGGCAGCCTGACTCACCACCGGCGCGGCCACCTCCACACCCATCAGCGACCAGGTTCCCGNGCTGAGATAAATCGCTGGTTCACCGGACATCGGAACCGCAGCTACGGCAGAAGCCGTATCGTGCGTTGCCGGTGCAATGACTGGGACGGCAGGCGCCTGGATCTCCGCAGCCAACGCCGGCTGCAAGCTTCCTAACACAGTTCCTGGCGGCACAATTTCTCTAAACATGGCGGTTGGAATGCCCAGTGCCGCCAGCAGGTCNNGCGCCCAGTCACCTCGGTGTGGGTCATAACACTGGGTTGTCGTGGCATTAGTGAACTCATTGACCTTGCGACCACTCAACCAAAAGTTGAAGAGATCGGGCATGGTGAGAAACGAGGCGGCCGCGCTGAGCAAGGGCGAATGGGCCTCCGCCATGGCTGCCAGTTGGTACAATGTGTTGATCGGCATGAACTGGACAGCAGTGCGNNCGAAGATCTCAGCACGCGACACTCGTGCCTGCGTACGCTCGAACACGCCCTGAGTACGCCTATCCCGGTAGTGGACGGGGTTGTCCAACAGGGTATCGTCGGCAGCTAACAACGCAAAATCGACGCCCCAAGTATCGACACCCAAGCTGGTAATAGTCGGAANAGCGCCCGCGGCAATGGTCAGACCCTGTTTGATCTCGTGCCACAACCGCAGGACGTCCCAGTACAAATGGCGCGGTAGGCGCACTGGCTCGTTGGCAAAACGATGGACCTGCGACAACGTCAATCGTTCGCTATCGTAGTGGACCGCTATCACGCNGCCACTCTCGGCACCTAGATCGATCGCCAGGTACGTATTCAAACCACGTTTCCGATCGTCGATGGAAAGGGTTGGAACCATGACTGTAGGTCAATATAACGCGATTGCGACTACTGTCAAATTGCCGCCGGCGGGCCCTTCCGATGGCCGCACACGGGCCACGGTCGCGTGCGCGCCTGGCCCAGATTGACGCGCCGACCATGTCTTCTGCCACAACATCCACGTGAAGACGTCCATGACCCCTGTTTCTGGGGCGCTTCCATCCACAGTCGTACACGTTGTAGTATGCGAACGTCGGCCACAACCCACCGTTGCACGTGCACCTCAATGGCACCGGGGCGCCAACCACCTGGTTACGACCCACTGCGGCAGCCCTCGGTCTGGTGATCGAGGAGTTCGCTGTGCGGGAGCGTACGATGCCCCTGGCAGAGGACGATGTGCTCCGCCGGCATCGTGGGTTTGGCCGCGGTTACGCACCGGGGTACCCGCTGCTGGATGAGCTGCCGGTGCCGCGTTCGGCCCAGATATTGGTCACGTAGGCATNCCNGCGCAACGCCGCCATAGGCTCGGTTGGGACATCCATCTCGCTGCGCACCTGGCGGAGTAATGGCCTCACATCGGTCTGGAAAGCGTCTACCAGAATCTGGTGGCTGCCTAATACATCACCGGCCTGTTGCGCGGCACTCAATGCAGCGTAGTCTACGATCAGCGCCTTGGCCAAGGCCGTCTGACAGTTGAGAATACTGAGCAGCATCGCTTCCAGCTTGAAACCGATATTGTGGCTCTGGTCGATCATATAGGCGACCTGACGCGCGGCATCGCCAGCGCTCACCAGCTCAGTGAAGATGACGAACAGCCNCCAGGGGTTCGTGCTGCCCACGATCAGGTCGTCGTCCGCGTACTGGCGCGCATTGAAGTGAAATCCGCCCAGGCGTCCTTCGTCGAGCAGCAGCGCGACGATGTGGGCCACGTTGGTCCCTGGGGCGTGGTGCCCCGTGTCGACCAGCACCTCGGCCTGTGGCCCCAACTTGAGGCACAGTGCATAGGACATGCCCCAATCCGCCAGGTCGGTGTGATAGAATGCGGGCCNGAAGAATTTGTATTCCAGCAACATACGGCCGTCGGCCGGCAGATGCTGGTACACCTCGGCCAGCGCCTCGTGCAGGCGGTGTCTGCGAGTGCGAATGCTGTCTTGGCCGGCGTAGTTGGTGCCATCGGCCAGCCAGACTGAGAGGATGCTGCTGCCGGTNNGGCGCATAATGTCGCAGCACTCGATCATGTGAGCGACGGCGCGCTGCCGCACAGCGGGTTGGGGGTGGCAGACGCTGCCCAGCATATAGACATCGTCTTGGAACACATTCGGGTTGATGGCGCCGAGTGTGATACCCAAGTCGTGCGCATACTGGCGCAACCCGGNCCAATCGGTCGTTTTGTCCCAGGGGATGTGCAAGGCAACACTCCGTGCAATGCCTGTCAGACGGTTGATGAATGCCGCATCGGCGATCTTTTCTTCGATCGTTCGCGCGCCCGTCTGAGCAAAAACCTTGAAGCGGGTGCCACTGTTCCCATATCCCCAGGATGGGGTCTCGATGTGTTGTGCTTTGAGGGTCGCCTTCACACAGTCCACATCGATGCCGCAACGTTGCAGGTCATCGGCCAGGGCCGTGTAACCGGCCTGTGTCTCGGGCATGACAGCTTCCTCCCCACTCAGTCAAGATGAAAGACTTCTTCCAGTTCCAACATCGCCTCATCGGGCCGGCTGCCACCCAGCGCTTCTGAATAGGGTTTCATGAACTCCTGCCAGCGCAAGTTGGCTTCTTCGTGGTCCATGCCGGCCAGGGCTGTCTGGAAGTCGATCGGCGTTTCNNAGAAGTATCCAAAGAGTAGGCCGTCATCACGCATGAAAAGCGAATAGTTGTGCCAGCCGTTACGTCGTAGAGCGTCCTGCATCTCAGGCCAGACGTTCTCGTGGTGCAGTTTATATTCTGGGATTTTCTCCTGCTTAACCTTGAAGACAAACCCGATACGTTTCATGCGGCCTCCTGTTCATCCAAAAGAGTCACTGGCTCTGCCTGGTCGACACAGCCGGTTGACAGCGGCGACCGCGTCGAGGCGGTCGCCGCCGCACGAAATCCTTAGAAGTCGAAGTTCGCGATGTTGTCTTTGTTGAACACGGTGGGTGGACCCGTAATGACAACCGCATTTTTGAGGAAAGTACGCTCGCCCAGGTTCGGCACGGTAAAGGTCTTGCCTTCGGCTGCGGTCACCTTGCCGGTCGCCAGACCGCTGGCCAGGTAACCCGACAGGTAACCCTCATCGAAGGGNNGCCATAGTGCGAACGCCTTGACGACGCCGTTCTCGATATACTTGCGCATCTGATTGGGCGTGCCCAACCCGGTGACTTCGAGACCTTTGCCGCGGGCATTCTTGCCACCTGGATAAACGCCTGCCGACTCCACACACTGCCCGGCCGCGGCGACGCCCACGGTCGTTGGGGCAATGATCCCGCGCAGATCCGGGTACTTCGAGAGCAGAGCTTCACACTCGGTCAGGCTCTTCTGTGGATCGTCATTGCCATAGACCACTTCGACCAGTTTCATGTTGGCATACTTGGGGTCCTTCAGTGCTTCCTTCATGCCCTCGATCCAAAAATTCTGATCGGGTGCATCGGCTGTGGCACTGAGTACAGCGATCTCGCCTTCATAGCCAATCAGCGGTTTCCATGAGCCGACCTGGCTACTGCCGGTGATGTTGAAGTCCATGGGCAGCACGGCGGCGTCACGGTGCGATTCACTGCCCGGAATGTCGGAGTTGACGATCAGCACGGTGATGCCTTTGGCGCGGGCTTCGTCGAAAACTTCGTTCAGGGCATCCGGGCTGTTGGGTGAAATGGCCAGCACATTGACACCGCGCTGGATCTGCTCGCGCACGAATGGGATCTGTGAAGTAGCTTCGGCGGTGGCCGGCGCTGTTGTCGTGAATTCGCAGCCGATCTCACTACATGCTTTTCAGAAGCCCTTGATGATCGAGTCGAAATAGGGGTTGCCCGTGTTCTTGGGGATGTAGACGATCTTGGTCGCTCCCGATCCGGTTGCAGCCTGAGTTGAGGCTACGGTGGGCGCGGCCGTCTGGGTACAACCGGCCAGCACGACAGACAGTACGAGAACTGCCGTCAGTAACAACATCCATCGATCGCGTCGCATCTCTGTTCTCCCTTCCGAAAATCAAACGTGTGTAACGCCTACCACCACATCAATGTGGCGGCCCGATTGGGGCCAGAAACGGCCCTGCATGCTTCCAAGCCTATGTACTGGCTACCACCTCCTTCTGCGTTAATTTGGAGTGCGACGGCCCACTGCCGCTTTGGTCTGGTGGTCGTGTTGAACCAGACAAAGCGCGAGCGTGGCTTGGGCACTTCGAGACGGTCATTTACGAATTCGGGCGAGAAGGTTGCTGACCACCACGGCCACGATAAGCAGCGCGCCGATGATGGTTGCCTGGCTTTCTGCCTTGACATTGGCTACGCCCATACCGGTGCGCAGAACCACAATCAGAAAGAAAGCAATTACCGTCCCGAGAATGCTGCCCCGACCGCCGGCAATCGATGTGCCGCCCAACACGACGGCTGTGATCGCATCCAGCTNCCAACCGCGGGCGTGGTCGTAGCGCGAGACGCCCAGGCGAGAGACCATGATGATACCAGCCAGGCCGGCCAAAANACCAGACAAGGCGAATATCCAGCGCTTGATGCGATCGACCGCGATACCCGAATAGCGCGCGGCTGTTTCGTTGGTGCCGATGGCGTACACCCAGCGCCCAAACGTCGTGCGGTGCAGCACCAGGCCCAGTACGAGGGCCAAGACCAGGAAGATGACCAACGGCATCGGAATATGCGTGCCGGGAAAGTAGGCCTGGTCGATCCCGACAAACCATTCAGGGTAACCCACCTTGTCCCGAAAGGCCATGCGCGGCAGAGATTGGTCACCCAGCAGGATATTCGCGATTCCGCGGTACAACGCGAGGGTGCCCAGGGTCACCGCCAGGGAGGGCAAGTTGATCCGTGTGATCATCCAACCGTTGGACCAACCCAGTACCATGCCAAAGACAGCCGCCAGCAGGATTGCCAGAAACATCGGCACGCCCAACATGAAGAACATGACCCCCAACAGACTGCCTGCAAGGGCCAGCATACTGGCTACCGACAGGTCGATGTTGTTGCTGATGATTACAAACGTCAACCCCAGAGCCATGATACCGATTTCGATGTATACCGACGTCTGGTCGAACAGGAAATTGAAATCGAGAAAGTAGGGAGAAAGNNCCGCGCCAACCAGGAATGCAACGATCAGTAGCAGGAAAGNGGCCACTTCCGGTCGTCGCAGCAGTGCACGCCAGCGGCGCTGTTGGGGCCGGAAGCAGATGAAGAATCAATCACATTAGGCACATCATCGTTGCTCATAGTCTTCACTCCCCGGTGGTCGCCCGGCGCAGCTGAGTCTGGATGATGGCATCGGTAGCAACGGCCAGCAGTATGACAAACCCGTAAACCGCCAACTGCCAGGTGGCAGCAATACCCAAGACAGCCAGGGCCACATTGATCGTCCCCAGCAGCAGGCAGCCTAACAGCACACCCAGAACTGACCCTGAGCCGCCGAAGACATTGGTGCCGCCGATCACCACGGCTGCGATTACCGTGAGTTCAAAGCCAACGCCGGTCTGACCGGGATTGACGAAGCCGAAACGCGAGGCGTAAAGAATGCCAGCCAGCCCCGCCATGGCGCCAGTGATCGTATAGACCAGCAGCTTGGTCCAGGCGACGGGAATACCTCGCAGGTCGGCCGCATCGGGATTGCTGCCCAACGCGTAGACGTTACGCCCGGCCCGGGTGTAACGCAGAAACAGGTAAGCCAGAAGCGTAACGACCAGGGCAATGATCACCACCCACGGCACAAGGTCGAGACCGCCCGGCCCCGACTGTGACCAACGAATCAACTCCGGTGGGACGTGATTGGGGTCGATCTGACGTCCGCCGCTGAGGACAAAGGTCAGGCCACGGTACATGCTGAGTGTGCCAAGGGTAGCGATGATCGGCGGCACCTTGACCCAGGCGATAAGCGCACCGTTGAAGGCACCCAAGACCATGCCAATCAGAACTCCCAGTAGGGTCGCCAGGTAGATGTTGAAGCCGGGGTTATCGCGAAAGATCATACCCACTGCGATCCCGGCAAAACCCAAAATCGAGCCAATCGAGATATCAATGCCGCGCGTGATAATGACCATCATCTCGCCCATTGCCACAACTGTCAGCAGCGGCATCCATAACAGAATACTGCGTATGTTGAATAGACTGAGAAACCGCGGCTGAACCGCGGTAACCAGCAACATGATGGCGATCAGGAACAAGACGATACCCAGCTCACGAAAGCGCGCCAACCAGATGACCAGGTTCTGATTCGCGGGTCGCCGGCTGATTGTGGTAGACGTCGTTGCNNCATAGATCTATACCCTTTCCAACTGACCGGTCGCCGCAGCCATGATCGTCTCCGCGGTCGCTTCGTTTTTGCTGAAGTGGCCGGTGATACGGCCCTCACGCATCACGTACACCCGATTGCTCATGGCCAGGATCTCGGGCAGTTCCGACGAGATCATCAAGATTGCCATCCCGTGACGTGACAGCTCACCAATCAGGCGGTGCACTTCGGCCTTAGCGCCGATGTCGATGCCGCGCGTCGGCTCGTCCAGGATCATGATCGTGGGTTCGGCCATCAACCACCTGGACAACACGACCTTCTGCTGGTTTCCGCCTGAAAGCTCACGCACGGGCTGGCCGACGTCGCGCAGGGTGATCTGCAATTTGCCCACATAGGTGAGGGTGGCGGCTCGCTCCGCCTGGTTACGCAGCCAGCCGCGGCGGGCCAGACGCTGCAGCACCGCCAGTGTGACATTCTCGCTGACACTCATGGGCATGAGCAGCCNCTGATGCTGCCGGTCTTCGGGCAGGTAGATCATGCCGCGCGCCATAGCATCTCGCGGCGCCCGAATAACCACATCTTGTCCATCGATACGGATCTGGCCACGATCGATGTCGAGTGTGCCAAACAAGGCCCGCGCTACATCGCTACGTCCCGAGCCGACCAGGCCGGCCAGGCCAACGATCTCACCTGCGCGTACCTCTAGAGTAATATTGTCAAACTTCTTATGGCGCGCCAGGCCTGCCACTTCAAGCATCGGTCGGCCGATCTGGTGTGCATCACTGTGCTCGAACAGTACGCTGAGTGGTCGGCCCACCATCAAGCGGATGATCTCGTCCACTGTCGTCTCTTGAACGTGGCGCTCACCGACCAGCTCGCCATCGCGCAGTACGGTGATCCGATCGCACAACGCGAAAATCTCCTCGAAACGATGGCTGATGAAAACGATTGCCGTGCCTTGATCGCGCAGGCGGCGGACGATGGCGAACAACTCGTCCACTTCGCTGGNGGTGAGTGCCGCCGTTGGCTCATCCATCAGCAAGATNNACGCGTTCTGTGATAGGGCACCGGCCATTTCGACCATCTGCTGCATAGCAATCGACAGGCCACGTACNNCTTGGCGCGGGTCGGCCACACCCAGTGAAGTCAAGATAGTGCCCGCCTGGCGATACATGGCCGACCAGTCGACCTGCCGCAAGGCGCCGCGCGTGAGTTGGTGACCAATGAAGATGTTCTCGGCGACGTCTAAGTCAGGAAAGATCAGCGGTTCCTGGTGAATCAGTGCGATGCCCAACGCAGTGGCTGNTATGGGGTTCGGGATCACGGTTGGCTCACCCCGNNGCTCGATGACACCTGACCGTGGTTGATGAATACCCGCGATGATTTTGGCCAGGGTCGATTTACCGGCCCCGTTCTCACCGACCAGGGCATGAATTTCACCCGACCGCACGTCGAAATCGACGCGGCGCAGGACGTCCACACCACCAAAGGCCATCGAAATGCCCTTGACCTTGAGGATTGGATGCGGTGTCGTCTCAGTCATTGGCCTGTCACCCCCATCTTGCCTCACTTTCTGGCGTCACGCCACCGCGTGGCCGAATCCTGGTGCGCGATCAGCGCACCCGCCACCTGCCCGACACCTGCATCAATACGCCGCGTCGAACTGCAGCAGATCGAAGAACGGTACCAGCGGCCCAATGTCACCATCGATAGCCATAGCTCGACACTGGTTTCATCACGTCCACGCAGGCGTAGCGGCAGCGCCATCAGAATCACCTGCCGACTCTGCAAGCGCTCGAGACCGCGCAGGCCCTCGACAATCAACACCTGGGCTTGAGCATTGAGAAGCGCATGATGCGTGGGCGTGTACTCCGGAGGGTTGGTCGTGGGCAGGTCCATGGCAATGCAGCGTACCCCTGCTGCACCATCCACTCGCAGGTCTCCACGTGCAGCCGCGGCTGATCCCCGAAGTAATGCGGCTGTGGGAACTGTTTGTCCCAATCGGTCCAGAAGATCAGGCGGCATCCGGGCTGAATTCGGTCCCCAAATGCCTGCAGGTCCGCCACTGTGATGTAGGACTGCGGCTCCTTGTAGCGCAGGTCCAATACCTCGGCTGGGCAAGCCGCGCCGCACGTCGATCTGTTCGATCGTCAGGCCGTCGTCGAAAAAGTGGAACGGCGCATCGGCATGGGTTCCCAGGTGGGGCTCATGATGATTTGAGTGATATTGTAGTTCAGGTTGGCCACGGTCAGGTGGGGTAGAATCGCCGTCTTCGGGTCCGGCCAGAAAGTCGGTGCCTTGTCGTAAATGTCCAGAGAAAGATCAACCAGGCGCAACATGCGTATACCTCCTTCACACAGTCAGTTTGCGGATGACAAATCGGCCCAGACTCAGGCCGAGCCGGCAAATTTGGCCGTCTTGCCCAGGCCCTCGGGTCCCATCGCACAGTAACCCGCGTCGATTGCCAGGTCAGTGCCAGTAATAAATGATGCATCATCACTGAGCAGGAACAGCGTCGGACCGGCACATTCGACCGGCTCACCACAACGACCCAGCATGTGATACTCGCCCCACACTGGGTCCCACTTNNCGCGACCACCCCCGTCGATCGCGGCCGCTTTGTAGACCTCGCGTGTCCATATCCAGCCCGGGCTGACACTGTTGACGCGGATGCCATAGGGTGCCATATCGAGTGCCATACAGCGGGTCAGCTGCATGACGGCGCCTTTCGCCGCGTTGTATGTCCAGCGGTTGACCTGGGCAATGAATGCCGAGATACTGGACATGTTGACGATCGATCCTCCACCCTGGTTGGCCATCGGCTGGCAAACGAGCTGGCCCATAGTGGCATAGGCCACCGGCCCGGCGAAGAGGATGCGCTCCCAATCTGCCCGCGTGGCATCCAGGCCCTTGGCTGTGAAGGAAAATGCGTTGTTGACCAGGTAGTTGACCTTACCCCAGCGTGCGAGAGTTTCGTCGACCACCGCTTGGCAGAAGGTTTCTTCGGCCATATCACCTTGGACAAAAAGCACGTCGAATCCGGCTGNCGTGCGCTCATTGGCCGTCGTCTGCCCAATGTCGCTGATACCACTGAAGGCCACTTTGGCCCTTCCTTGNNGCTCTTCGACGATGGCTCGGCCGATGCCTGACGAGCCGCCGGTGACGATAGCCACTTTGCCGGCAAAACGATCCCGAACGAATGTACGTGTGATCATCGTGATCCTCCCATTTCCTTGATTCGTAAGCGATCAGGCGAACCGTAACCAGTCCGGCAGTGTCACTGCAGCGACCCGTATCGTAGTGATGCGCCTTCGGGTATCACCGCGATACGGGCCAGTGGCCCGCACGCCGACCGGGCAGACTCCAGCGCTGCCGCGACGTCGGCGTACGGTTCCATACCACAGTCACGCACGAGGTTCGCTGGCAGGCTGCTGACCAGAGAAATCGTGGCGCGTTGTTGGATCGCGGCAATGGCAGCCGCCTTGTGACCGCCGATCACGAACTCCTGCCGAATGCGTTGTATAATAGACCCGGCGCTTGCACCGACCATCCACTGCTCGAACGTCGTATTGCCAAATCCTTCGCGACACTCGGCCACCCAGATGATGATGCCTCCTGCGCGTACGGCCGCTCCAGCGCTTTCTAAGGCCTTCTGGGCCTGGTACAGGTTGATGTCCTTGGGAAAGCCGCCCGCGCTGACCACAACAATATCGGCCAGGTATTCCAACGGCACGGTACTCAGGTAGTCTACCGCCTGGCAGGCCCAGCGGTGGGCCTGCACGGGATGCCCAGCTGCCGCCAGCACCACCTGTCCCTCATCCATGATGACGTTGAGGATAAAATCAATCCCAACGAGCGCGGCACCCTCCTCGATGTCCTCACGTACGGGGTTTCCTTCGAGGATGCCAGCNNGCGCCTGAGGGTCAACCATCATCGCGTGGTTGTGTCGAATCGTAGCGGCCGAGCAAACACCAGGTACCAGTGCTTTGGCGCCGCCCGAGTAACCTGCAAAATAGTGGTACTCCACCGCGCCCAGCGCGATCCGTACATCGGCCTGCAGCACCGGCTCGCACACCTCGATCGGCGTACCACGGGCGGTCACGCCTACCGGAACCATCGCGGCAGACGTGGAATCGAGGCAGCGCACCTGCCCGTAGAGGTCACCAANCAATCTGGCCTGCTCGGCGGGCGTTTGAGTCCGGTGCGTGCCCAGTCCAAACACAACGGTAACGTCAGCACGCTTGACACCGCCGGCCTCCAATTCTTCTAAAACGGCGGCCAGCAACCGCGCCGTTGGGCAAGGTCGCGTCACATCACTGGCCAGGATGGTTATTTTCTGTCCCGGTGAGACCAGCTTGTGCAACCTGGCGCGGCCGATCGGCGTCGCCAGCGCGAGGCGCACGGGGTCGATCGCCATACGCCGGCCTTCGAGGACGTCGACGCACGCATCGGAAAGGTCGAGCGTCAAATGAGTTTGGCCGTAAGGCAGTGCCACATGCATCGTCAACCCATCCACAACCCACCGTTGACGCTGAGCGTCTGTCCGGTGATGAAGTTTGCCGCGTCCGAAGCCAGGAACAGCACGGCTGCAGCCACATCGGCTGGCTGGCCCAGACGCTGCAGAGGAATCGAGCACACAATTCCAGCCAGCGTCGCTGCGTCCCAACCGGCTGTCATATCTGATTCGGTCGTGCCCGGCGATACAGCGTTCACCTGGATGTGCGGTGCCAGCATTCGCGCCAGGGACTTGGTCAGACCCAGGATCCCAGCCTTGGATGCGGCATAGTGCAACCCCACCGCCAGACCACCCATCTGGCCGGCGCTGGAGGCGATATTGATGATCTTACCGGTTTNTTGCTGCTGCATGATCGGTGCCACAGCCTGGGCGCACAGAAAAGGCCCTTTCAGGTTCACAGCCAGGACCCTATCCCATTCCGCCTCATCGATGGCTTCCAGCGGTGTCAGAGGACAGATGCCAGCATTGTTGACCAAGACGTCGATGCGGCCCCAACGGGTCATGATGGCATGCACCATGCTGCGAACCACCTGGGCCTGGCTGATGTCGCCCGCCAGGCCAATGGCCGGGAAACCGTGCGCCGCCAGGGTGTTCGCGGCCGCGCGTGCCTCGTCGAAACGGATATCGACCACCGCCACGGCGGCGCCCTCTTCGGCCAGGCGGCAGCTGATCTCATAGCCAATACCGCGTGCGGCGCCGGTGACGATGGCTACGCGTGTGATGTCAGGTTGTGGTGTACCAGCCATAAATATGGACTCTCGACGAATTGTTTAATACGGGCCAGGAAACGGGCAGCCGGTGCACCATCCACCAGGCGATGGTCGAACGTCAAACTCAAGCCGAGCAGGGTACGCACGCCGATTGTACCGTCATCGGTCACGACTGGCTTACGCACAAGCCGCCCCACACCCAGAATGGCGGCTTGCGGCGGGTTGATGATGGGGGTGAAGTTGTCGACACCATAGGCACCGAGGCTGGTCAGCGTGAACGTTCCACCATTCAGCTCGTCGGGAAGCGCCCTGCCGGCCTGCGCGCAGCACGGCTCTTCCAGCTCGCCGGCCAATGCCATCAGCGCGCTGTTCGACGTGACGCACCACCGGAACCACCAGCCCGCGCTCAGTATCGACCGCAAGGCCGAGATGAATTGACGGCCAGGTCACAATCTCGCCATCCTCGAAAGTCGCATTGAGATCGGGGTGTTCGAGCAGGGCGGTAGCGGTTATCTTGGCCAGAATGGCGTTGTAACTGGGGGCCGCGGGCATCGTGCTTCAGCATCTCGCGCAGCCGCACCAGTTCGCTGGCATCGACTTCGGTCATGAGGGTCACCGGTGCGGCGGTGTGTGCGCTGTCGGCCATGCGTTCGGCGATCAGGCGGCGCAGGCTGCTCAGCGGTTGGCGTACGGCGCTGGGCGGTGCCGGGGATGGCCCGACTGCACCTGCCTGAGAACGCCCGCTCAGCAGCGCCCGCACCGTCGCTTCGACGTCCGCGCTCGATGCGCTGGCCGGGATAATGCCGTGCCAGGATGGCGAGATCGAGGCCCAGACGCCCGGCAAGCTGGCGGGCGAGGGGAGAAATGGTGACGGCAGCCTCGGCCAGTGTGCCGACCTGTGCGGTCGCCAAGCGCCGGATGTCGCGCTCGCGAATGCGACCGCGCGCCCGTTCCCGTGGCCTGGGTCCAGTCGAGATCTAGCTCACGTGCCAGGCGTCGTGCCGCCGGGCTGGAGGGTGGGCGGCGAGCGGTGGATGGAGGTAGTGCTGAAGGACCGCGCGGCGGCGCAGCGCCGGCCGGTGCACTGTCGTCAGGGGTGGTTACGACCGGAGCGGTGGTCAGCCCGGCGGCCGCCGGTACGGCACCCGGGCCCCGGCCGCGGCTTCGTCTTCGGTCAGAAGATAGGCGATGACCGATCCCACCGGGATCTCATGCGGGCCGGCCGGCGTCACAATTTGGAGGATGCCGTGAGCCACCGCTTCCACCTCGATGTTGGTTTTGTCGCTCTCGACTTCGATCAGGCCCTGGCCGGGGTGCACCACGTCGCCCGGTGCCTTGAGCCAGGCCACGATGCGGCCAGCTTCCATTGAAAGTCCCAGCTGCGGCATGACGACTTCGTGTGCCATAGGAATCCTGTCAACTCCGCATGGTCTTGACTATCTCGATGATGCGCGCACTGGGAATCGTAGCATCCTCCAGGTTCGGGGAAAAGGGCACCGGGACATCGGCCGCACCCAGGCGCTGCACCGGTACATCGAGATAGTCGAACGCGCCCTGCATGACGCGGGCTGCGATCTCCGCCGTGACCCCAAAACTCTGGTATCCCTCGTCAACCACCAGGACGTGGCCGGTCTTGATGGCCGATTTGATCAGGGTTTCGTCATCGAGCGGCGAAAGGGTGCGCGNATCGATGACCTCGACGTCGATGCCGTCGGCGGCCAGGGCCGAGGCGGCTTCGAGACCNNCAGCCAGCATGCTCGACGTACAAATCAGGGTCGCATCACGACCNNCGCGGTGAACCCGCGCCTGGCCCAGGGGGACGAGGTAGTCACCCTCGGGGATGGGTCCCTTCTGGTTGTACATCATCTTGTCTTCCAGAAAGAGCACGGGGTTGTCATCGCGGATGGCGCTCTTGAGCAGCCCCTTGGCGTCTGGGGTTGCTGGCATGACAACCTTGAGTCCGGGGATGTGGCAGTACCAGGCCTGCAGGCTCTGGCTGTGCTGGGCCGCGGCACGGCGTCCAGCACCTATTGCGGTGCGGATCACCATCGGCACTGAACATTGCCCGGCCGTCATGTAGCGTAGTTTGGCAGCCTGGTTGACGATTTGGTCGGATGCCAGGGTGGTGAAGTCGACGAACATGATCTCGATCACAGGCCGCAGACCGGTGAGGGCCGCACCCAGCGCCACGCCGGTGATACCCGCTTCCGAGATGGGAGTGTCGAGCACGCGCAGGGNACCAAAGGCCGGCAGCAAGCCGCTGGTGATCTTGAATACCCCGCCGGCCAGGCCGACATCCTCACCGAGCACGATCACGCGTGGGTCGCGTGCCATCTCTTCGTGTAAGGCTTCGTTGATCGCTTCGCGCAGGGTACCAAGGCGCTCNNAGGCGTAGACATGCGTGTAGACCTCGCTCGGGTCAGGATAGGCGGCCTGCTTGGCAAACTCGATCGCCTCGTCGATAGTGGCCTGTACGTCGGCATCGATCGCGTCCAGGGTGATCTTGTCGACCACCGCGTGCTCGATCAAATAGCCGCGCAGTTGTCGGATCGGGCATTTCTCCATCCAGGACTCGATTTCCTTCTGGGTGCGGTAACCGTAGGTATCGCCCTGGTCGCCCATGTGGTGTCCGCGCCAGCGGTAGGTTTTGCACTCCAGGAAACTGGGACCNNTTCGCCCGCGCGCCCTGGCCACCGCCCAGGCCGCACCATCGTACACGGCCAGCACGTCGTTGCCGTCGACGGCACGGGCGGGGATATCCATCGCCTCGGCGCGGTCGCCCGTGCGGCCGGCCGTGGACCGCACGCTCGAGGTATACTCGCCGTATGAATTGTTTTCCAGCACGTACACCACGGGCAGGCGCCAGAGGCTGGCCATATTGGCCACTTCGTAGAAGATGCCCTCGTTCAAGGCGCCATCGCCGAAGAAGGCCACTGAGATCCGATCCTGGCCCTGGATTCGGGTCGATAGGGCAGCACCAGTCGCGATCCCCAGACCGCCGCCCACGATGCCATTGGCCCNCAGGATGCCGAGGCTGAAGTCGGCAATGTGCATGCTGCCGCCTTTGCCGCCGTTGTAGCCATCGGCTTTACCCAGCAGCTCGGCAAACATGCGTCGCGGGTTGCCGCCCTTGGCCAGGAGGTGGCCGTGGCCGCGATGAGTGCTCGTGATGTGGTCGGCCGGCCGCAGATTGGTGCATACACCCACCGCCACCGCTTCCATGCCGGTGTAGAGGTGGGCCAATCCAGGCATGATACCGCGGCTGTAGACGTCGTACACGGTTTCCTCGAAATGGCGAATCGTCGCCATGCTGCGATACATCGCCAGCAGCGTATCGCGCGGCAGGGGAGGCGTGGTGAGCGGCGTAGAGCGATTCATAACGACCTCGTCATGCGCTGGCTGCCAATACGGGGGCCAGGCGTGATGCCTCGGCTGGTTTGCGAGTTCTCTAGCCTTGAAGCGGTCCGTCGCCTGGCGTACCTGTTCCATGTGTTCGGCCATCGCCTGGCGGGCACGCTCAGGATCGTGTGCCGCAATGGCGGCATAGATCTCGCGGTGGCACTCCCAGGCACGCGCAATTCTCCCTCCACCTGAAAAGTACGACGGCGGCTTTCGCGCAGCAAGTCGGTGATCGACGACATCAGAATCAGTAGCACGGTATTATGGGTTGCCTGGGCGATCGCCAGGTGGAAGCTGGTGTCGTACTCGACGTGCTGCTCGACGCTGTCAGGTGCTGGATGAGTGATGCAGGCGGTCAGGGCTGTGGCTGCTCCGGCGTGGCACGCGCCGCGAGGGCCGCCATCTCAGGTTCGAGAATCTGCCGGACTTCATTGGCTGGTCGAAAGCCAGCTCGCCGTTCTGCAGCATGAACAGGCCGGCATCGAGCACACTCCACTGGGCGCGGGTTGACGGTCGAACCGCGTCCCTGTTCGACCGTTAAGATGCCCTTGGCAGCCAGGGACATCAAGGCTTCGCGCACCGCAACCCGACTGGCCTGGAACATGTCGGCCAGGTCGCGTTCCGGCGGCAGGCGGTCGCCCTCGCGGTAATGATCGGACGTAATGGCGGCTAACAACTGCCGGCTGATCTGTTCGCTCAACTTTTCGCCGCAGCGCCTGGAAAGCGTGTTCGCGTGTCGGCATTCGATCGCCTCCTGAGCATACCGGGGAAAATTGGGGTGCAAGGTTGTGTCGATTGTACGATAATTATGCCATCAGGCCATCAGGTGGTATGACCAATTTGTAGGCTTAGGGCGATTATACACCCACGCGGGCTGGCTGTCAATAGGTTTTCACGATCAAGTTTGCGGACGGCGTGCGAGGTGAAGTGGATTTTGCTTCCCACATGGTGGGGCGCAGCGGCGTTTTCCAGGCTTTAGTGGCAGCCTGGCGCTTGACTTGCAGACCAAGGACGGGCCACCTGCATGAGCCTGGTCACGCCGGCTTGACTTGCCGGGTTCCTGGTGTATACTCGAAGATACGTTAACCCCGGCGGAGGAGACATGCCGAACTGCTCGAGTTGTGGAACCTGGAACCCCGACGATAAACGCGTGCTGGCGCTGCCAGACCGAACTGGCCAGGCCGACGCCGCCGAAAAAGAAGCGCCAGCTCACCTCCAATTGGATTCTGATCATTGGCCTGGTCATGATCCTGGTCTGGTTTGCAGCGCAGCTCTTCTGGGTCTTCTCGCCGCGTTGACCACCCAGGCGGTCACGAGGCCGACCCGACCCACCCCATGACATCACACCCACTGCTGGACGCGGACGCGTCGCCGCCATTCTCGTTGATCGTCGATCGTACGCTGGATTGGGCAGCCGGGCAGCCGCGNGCCCTTCCCTGGCGTGTGACCGACGCCCGCGGTCGCCGCAACCCCTACCACGTCTGGGTCAGCGAAATCATGCTGCAGCAGACGCAGGCCAACACGGTCATTGCCTATTTTGAGCATTGGTTGTCGCGTTTTCCAACGATCGCCGCCCTGGCGGCCGCGCCGCTGGACGATGTCTTGAAAGCGTGGGAAGGCCTGGGTTACTATGCGCGNGCGCGCAACCTGCATCGTGCAGCCCAAATGGTCGTCGCGCGNTACGGNGGTGAGCTGCCAGCGGAACGTACGGCCCTCCTGGGCCTGCCCGGCATCGGTCGTTCGACGGCCGGCGCCATCCTGAGCCTGGCGTTCGGCCAGCGTGCGGCCATCCTCGACGGCAACGTCAAACGCGTGCTGAGTCGGGTGTTCGACGTCGCGTTGCCGCTGGGTGAGCCAGCCACCGACCGGCGTCTGTGGGCCCTGAGCGAAAGCCTGGTGGGGGCCGTGACCCACGATGCGCAGGTGGGGGCGCTCAACGAGGCGCTCATGGACCTGGGCGCGACCGTCTGCCGGCCCAGGAGTCCAACGTGCCTGGTTTGTCCGTTGTTGGGGCTCTGTCGGGCGCAGCAACTGGGCNNCAGCAAGCGGCGCCCGCTGCGCCGCCCACGCCGCCCCCTGCCCCACTACGACGTGACCTGCGGCGTGATCTGGGATGACCGTGGGCGCCTGCTGATCGCTCAGCGTCACGCCGACGGGATGTTGGGTGGGCTGTGGGAGTTCCCCGGCGGCAAACAGGAACCGGGTGAAACGCTGGAGGCCTGCCTGGCCCGTGAAATCGAGGAGGAGCTGGGTATTCAGATCGCAGTCGGCGCCAGGCTGGCAACGGTGCCGCACACCTACACCCACCTGAAGATCACCCTCCACGCCTTCNNTGAATGCCGCTGGGTCGCTGGCGTACCGCAGGCCCTCGACGTCGCCGCCTGGGCCTGGGTCGAGGTCGCCGATTTGGCGCAGTATGCCTTTCCCGTAACCGACCAGAAAGTCCTACGCGCTGGAGTCCCGGCTGGCAACCGCGGGTGGTCGTGGCGCCCCTTAGCCTGTTTTCGACTTAGAGCCTATCCGAATAACCCGAAAACGCGCCACGGTGTTGCCCCGTGACGGTTATTCGGATAGGCTCTTAGTACTACAACCGCACTTGCCAAAACGGGCAATCCGGTGATAATGATGGTAAATCCACTACCCTGGAGGCCCATGACAAGCGCAGAACTGGATCAATGGGCGGACGACTTCGCCGCCTTTCATGCTCGCTTTGCCCATTTGTTTGTGCGTAGCGAGCCGCGCGAGCAGGCCGCCAAGTACCTGCGAGCCTTGATGGGGCGGATCGAGCGCAAGAACGGCTGGCAGATGGCGGAAGTCATGGGGGATCAGACCCCAGATGCGACAGAGCGCCTGCTGTACCAGGCCCACTGGGATGCGGATGCGGTGCGCGATGTGTACGTGCAGTTTGTGCGCGAANNGTTTGGTGACGCTGATGGCATCGGCGTGGTTGACGAAAGCGGGTTCATCAAGAAGGGCGCCCATTCGGTNGGGGTGAAACGCCAGTACTGCGGGACTGCGGGCAAGGTTGAGAACTGCCAGATCGGGACCTTCTTGAGCTACGCCAGTGCGGGCGGGCATGTCTTTATCGACCGGCGGCTGTATCTGCCGGCGGAGTGGTGCGCGGACGCCGAGCGTCGCGCCCAGGCCAAAGTACCGGTGGCTGTGGAGTTTCAGACCAAGCCGCAGCAGGCCATCGCCATGCTCGAGTCCGCCTGGGCGCACGGGGTACCGATGCGCTGGGTCTGCGGTGATGAGGTGTACGGCGAGTCCACCGCGCTGCGTGAGGTTGTAGCGGGCAGTGGGCGGTGGTATGTGTTGGCGGTCCGCACCACGGAGCCAATCTGGCTGGCGCGGCCGGCGCTCGAGGCGCCGCAACCCCAGACGCGTGGTCGGCCGCGCACCCGCCCNCGCTGGGCCGCGGGCACGCCGACGGCCACCACTGTGCAGGCCGCCGTGAGCGCGTGGCGCGCGACNTGGCACCGCCTGACTGTGACCGAGGGCGAGAAAGGGCCGCTGACCTACGATTGGGCCTGTCGGCGGATCGTCGAGAGCCGCGATCAATTGCCAGGCCCGGACGGCTGGTTGCTGGTGCGGCGTTCGATCAGCGACCCCACNGGGCTCGCCTACTATGTGTCGAATGCGCCAGTGGACACCCCAGTGCTTAAACTGGCCCAGGTAGCCTCCACCCGCTACACCGTTGAGCAGTGTATTAAGGAAAGCAAGCGCGAGACGGGACTCGATGAGTACGAGGTGCGTTACTGGCATAGTTGGCACCGGCATATCACACTCTCGATGATGGCCCACGCTTGGTTGGCCTCGATCCGCAGCCAAGCGNNATTGAAAAAGGGGGCCTGTGAACCATTCCTGGCCGAACTGACAGTGCCTGAAGTCCGCCGCTTGCTTGAGGTGGCTCTACCGTTGCCCCGNCGCTCCCGGGAGTTGCAGCTCGCCTGGTCGGACTGGCGCCGTGCCAAACGGCAGCAAGCTCGGCGCAGTCATCGCCGCCAGCGGCTGCTGCGCACCCTGACTGGCTTCATCCGGGGCGGTCAGTCACCATAACTGCGGTTGTAGTATTAGTCGACCCTTCCCTAAACCCGCTGGCCGTCATTCGTTCAATCTGCCACACCCAATTCTTCCCCGCCCGCCTCAACGCCCGTCGCAGCACTTTGCCATTCGGCGTACGCGGCAGGTGGTCCACGAAGACCACGCGGTGCGGGCGCTTGTAGCGGGCCAGATGTTCGGCGGCGTAGGCAATCACCGTGTCGGCGGTNNGGCCGGCATCGGGCAGGCGGACGACGTAGGCCACGATCAGGGTCTTGTGCGGCGCGTCGGTTTCGCCTACCACTGCGCAGTCGGCCACACCGGGCAGGTCCTTCAGCACACGTTCGACCTCGAACGGCGAAACGCGGTAACCGAAGCTTTTGATAATGTCGTCCTTGCGCCCGAGGAACCAGATGTAACCGTCGACGTCGCGCCGTGCGTAATCTCCGGTAAAGAACCAACCGTCGCGCCGTACCTGCGCGGTTTCTCGCGGCAAGTTCCAATAACGCAAGAAGCCNNCTGGGTCATCCTCGGCGATGCAGATCATACCCTCGACGTGGGTGGGCGCCAGCTGTAAGTCGGCATCGAGCAGGGCCACGGTGTGTCCAGGCTGGGGAANACCGGCCGCACCAGGACGAATCGGTCNGCCGGGGCTCTGCGACAGGTAGTAGGAGCACTCGGACATGCCAATCGCTTCGTAGATGTCACGGCCGAAACGCTGCCGCCAACCGTATAACACGTCGTCCGACAGGTGTTCGCCGGCGCACATGCAGTGCCGCAGCGTCGGCACGTCAGCCGCCCCGGCGGCGGTCTTCTGCAAGATCTGGCGGTAAATCGTAGGTACGCCAATGAAGATCGTCGCCTGATGACGTGCAATCAGGCGTGGCCACTGCGCAGCGCTGGCCGCGCCCTCGTAAGCAATGACGGTGTGTCCCAGGTAGAGTGGGTCCATCAGGCCCGTACCCAGGACGTAGGTCCAATTGAATTTGCCCGAATGCAGGATACGGTCGTGCGCTTGAAAATCGAACCAGTGTGTCCAGGCGGGCGCGTGGCCCAGGAGGGCGCGGTGNNCGTGCAGCACCCCTTTCGGGTAGCCGCTGGTTCCGGACGTGTAAACCAGGTAGGCCGGGTCTTCCGCCCGCGTGGGGTGCGGTTCAGCGTATATGCCGGACGCGTCCAGAAGCGTTGCCAGGTCGTGCACCGCCAGCCGGCCGGCGGTCGGCACCTCGCCGCGGCCCGTCAACACGACGTGCCGCAGGGTGGGCAGTGGTTCGAGGTGCGCACGCAGGGTCGGCCACGATGGCCTGTCGGCAACGATCACGGTTGCCCCGGCATCGCGCGTCAGGTAGGCCACTTCTTCGGCCGTCAGCAGGGTCGACGCCGGTACGGCAATGGCGCCGGCCTTNNGAGCGCCCAGGAAGGTCACCGGGTAGGCCAGGCTGTTCGGCAGGCGCATGAGGACCCGCTCGCCGGCTGCCAGACCGATTTCGTGCAAAAATCCGGCGAACCGTGACGTGGCAGTGGCCAGGCCGGCGTAGGTGATACTGTCCGCGCCGTGCGTTGCGTCTTCGACGGTCATGGCCACACGCTCGGCAACCGGGCTGCCGTTGTGCGCATCGGTGCAGGCCGCGCCGATGTTGAACCAGGTGGGAATCGTCGTCAGCGATGGCATGGTTGACATTCTACCCGCCCCTCCCCACTTTCTCAAATACGAGGCCAGGCCGGCGACAATTGCGAAGCCGGGTCGGTGAAGCCAGAGTCGCTGAGTGACGCGCATCATCCGCATGAAACTTGACGCTGGCCGGCCGTGTGGGCCGGTCATGGCGCACTTACAAGGCGTTGGTGAATTCGGGCGCTCAAACTCCGCACACAAAATGATGATTTTTGTGCCCATCTGGAATCATGATATAACCCTGGTATGTAACTGCTCAGCCAGCCGTTCAGAAACCTGGTTTCTCTCGTGCGAGCATGGTTCTCGTCTGTACAACGGCCTTTCATTGCGCCATAGCGCTGGTCTGCCAGACAAAAACCGGGTTTCTCTTGAGCCAGCCTGAGTGGTTACCAATGGCTCTGAGTGAGCGACCCGGAAAATATGCCGCGGGTTTCGTTTATCCCGGCAGAACATCGCCCACTACGCAGCAAGGAGCAGCCATCAAATCGGCTCGACCAAAACCGCCTACGTGTTCAGAAGTGCTGTAGTCCCAGACCTGACGTCATCACGCCACCACATCCCGACAGGGCCACACTATGCCCTCCAAGTTGTCCATCCATCTCCGCGATTACCCCGCTGGGATCTTCGACGCCGTCGGCCGGATGCAGCCCAGCATCATCAAGGTGTTCGAACACGACAGCGAGATGAACATCGACGCCCTGCGCCACGCGGCCCGGCCGCTGGTCATCTACCGCCATTTTACCGACAATAACGATTTCCAGGCCCATTCGGCGGCCGACTTCGTGGCCGAGCCGAGCGCGGCACACTCGACAAATTGAAGGGCCGCGGCATCCTCTGGGAGGGCATCAACGAACCCGGCATCGGCGAGGAGGGCAACGCGGACCGCGCGCTGCGCCCTCAACGACTGGTACCTCGAGTTCGCCCAGCTCATGCACGCGCGGCGAGCGCGCCGCCGGCTTCTCCTGGTCCACCGGCAACCCCACCGACAATCACCTGCGCTGGATCATCCCACTGATCAGCCAGGCCGCGCAGGCCGTCGACGCCCACGCCTTCCACGAGTACGCCAAACCCCGCTCCCCACACCGCGCAGCGACTGGGGCCGCTACCGCCTGTTCGAGCGCGCCCTGCCGCCCGCGGCCCGTAAGCCGGTGGTGATCACCGAAGCCGGCATCGACGACATTGGTAACCCGCAGGCCAGCGGCTGGATCGCCCAGGGGTTGACGGCGCGCCTATATCGATCTGCTGGCCAGTTACGATACACTGCTCGGGGAGGATGATTATGTCCTGGGCGCCACCGTGTACACGCTGAAGGACCCGGGCTGGCCCTCGTTCGAGATCGATGGGGAAGCCCTGCACACCCTGGCCGATCATGTTTCCAGCCGGGGCGGCGGCATCGTACTGGACGGCGCCTGGCCAACGCGCAAGCTCAGCGCACCGGGCGTCGCGGAAGCCTCATCGCTCACGGCGGGATCGACGGAAACCGCACCCGCCATAACCATACGCATCGTCAATCAAGAGGGCGCACCTGTGCCCGGCGCGGCGGTGCGCCTGGTGGGCGATGCCGCGACCCTCGGCGCCGATCCACGCGCGTCACCAACCGTCGCGGGCTGGTCACCTGGACCCGCCACGTCGCCGGTTACGCCGGCAGCCTGTGGAACGCCTGGCAGCGCTACGTGGCCCCGGACGTCGCCGGCATCACCTGGGAAGAATTCCGCCTGCAAGCTCCCCTGTACAACCCATCACTCACCGGAGAGGGCGAGCGGCTGCAGGCCGACACGACGTACTACCTGCCAGAGAACCGTGCCCATGCCGACACACAGGGCAGCATGCCCGCGATCGTTTGGGACCGGGGCTCCGCGGTTTCCGCGGCAGCCTCTGGCGCTGCTGGCAGCAGCTCGTGCAGGGCAAAGTCGTCGGTCTGCGCTGGACCCAGTTCAAGACCGCGATGCTCGCCCACAACCCGGGCCTGGCCGGCAACCAGGGCCGCTTACAGGCTGGGGAGACGTACACCCTGCCGCGCAACGCTGATCCCGAGGAGTACACGCGCGTGGCCTTCAGCCAGTACGACGGGTGCGCGGTGTTCGCCGAACTGCAGCCCGGTATGTACCGCATCGAAATAGCGGCCACCGATTACCAGCCCGTGCAGCAGGCCGTGGTGCTGGACGGCGTGACGACGCCAACGATCACCCTGGAACCGAGCGCCACCCTGCTCGAGCAGGCGACCGGTGGGCTGGAGGTGCTCGGTTCCGACTTCGTGAGCGTCGCCGGTCAGCACTTTGCGGTCAACGGCCGCAAGTTCCGTTTCATCGGCGTCAACCTGCGCGGCCTGGTGCACTATGGGCCTCCGATCCGGTGCGCGGGCCAACGCGGCCGATCAGCTGCCGCGGCCCGCGACATGGGGCCGGGTCGTGCGCGTCTTCCTGCCCCATGCCCAGGTGTCGGCCGAAGAAACCCGTAGCCGGCTGATCCGTCTGCTCAAGCTGATGGAAGAGCGCTTCAGCGACATGTACCTGATCGTTGCCCTGGCCAATCTGTACGGCGACGTCGACTTTCGCATCCCCGGCGACAAACAGGACAACGGCGGCGGGTTCTACACCCACCGGCCGATTGGCGACAACAAAGATTTGCTCAGCGTCGATTGGTTCCGCCAGGGGTTCAAGGTCAACTACCTGCCCTTCGTGCGCACCATCGTGCAGGACGAGTTCATTCGCAACAGCCCGCGCATCATGGCGTACAACATCGGCAACGAATTGAAAGCCGAATCGCGCGGCGAGGCCTTCAATATCGGCCATCCTGACCTGCTGGTCGACTTCATGCACACCATGGCCCGCCAGCTGCACCAGCTCGACGGTGACCGCCATCTGATCACGACCGGCATGATCAGCACCCGCCACGCACATGGCCGGCAACACCGCCCTGCGGCTGCGGCTGTACGGCATCCCCGGCTGGACTTCATCACCAACCACTCCTACCACGGCGACGATCGGCCTGAAACCAACCTGGAACAGGAAAATGAGGCGCCTAGCCCCGAGGATGACAGCGACCTGGTCGGCCCGCTCGGCAAACCCCTGCTGATCGAAGAGGCCGGGTTCAAACCGACCGAGAATCGTCAGAACCGCAGCGCCTGGGTCGCCCGGGAGCCAGGCTGCTGCTCGAGCAGAAACAGGCCGGCGGCTATATGCCCTGGGGTTTCATGAAGGGCTTCAATAACGGGGACGGTGATCAGGAGCAGCCGACGACGCCTTCCACGGCCACGACTGGCAGCCGCTCCACAGCCTGCTCAACGACCGTGCCCGAACCCTGGCCGGCGACTCAGCCGAGATCAAACCGCCCAGCAGTGCATTCACCGCAGGTCAGGTGGTCTTCACGCGCAACGCCACCAACCTGCGCCGCGATCCGGGGCTGAATGCGACCATCGAACGGGAACTGTCCGACCGCACGCGTCACCGTGACCGGACCCGCACGACCGCAAGGTGGCCTGGCCTGGTGGCCAGTGCGAGTGATGTCAGGCGCCGATCCCAAAGATGGCTGGATCGCCCACCCTGCGCCCAGCGGGGCGGCCAAACTCAGCGCAAATTGAGCACTTCTGGCTGCACAGCGGCGTCGTGGCCAACGGCGAGCCGCTGCCCGACTATCTGTTCAGCATCACCCCTGGATTGCCGGCTCGTTCACGTTCGGCGGCCAGAACTGGTGGGGCAACTTTTCGTCGGCCGATGGCAAGCTGACAGAGACGATCGAGGCGGTCCAGGCCATTCCGCCCTTCGTACGTCGGTTTAGAGCCTATCCGAATAACCGTCACGGGGCAACACTGTGGCGCGTTTTCCGGGTTATTCGGATAGGCTCTTAGCTGGGACGCGTGATTTTATCGACGTTGGTAACTTCTCAGGCTGGCTCCAGAGAAACCGGGTTCTTATCTCGCAGACCAGGGTCATGACGCGATGAAGGGCCGTTGTACGGACAAAAACCATGCTCGCACGAGAAAAACCCGGTTTCTGAACGACTGGCTGAGCAGTCACGGCGTTGTTATTTTGGCGTTGCCGGTACTTTGGACTATACTGCTGTCGTCATCATGTGACGCAAGTACGGACAAGGTATCGAATGCAGATCCGCAGTATGGCACTGGCCGGCGTGTTGGCCGAGTCGACCTTCGACCAGGGCTGTGCCGCCACGGCGGATGTGCGGTGGGAGAAGTTGGATGACCGAAAGACTGCGCCTGCTGTGCGTCTTTGCCCACCCTGACGACGAGTCACTGGGCACAGGCGGTATGCTGGCGAAATACGCCGCCGAGGGTGTCGAGGTTACCCTGGTGACCGCGACCCGCGGCGAGTATGGTTGGAATGGTGTGCCTGAAATCGATCCNGGGACCCGGGGTATGGGCCAGATTCGGGAGGGCGAGTTGCGCNNCGCGGCGGCGACGCTGGGCTTGCACGAGGTCGCCTTCCTCGACTACATCGACGGCCAGCTCGACCAGGCCGATCCAGGTGAAGCGAGCGCACGTATCACAGCCCACGTGCGGCGCGTGCGTCCGCATGTGGTGGTGACCTTCCCGCCCGACGGCATCTACGGTCANCCCGATCATGTTGCCATCTCGCAGTTCACGTCGGCCGCGCTGGTGTGTGCGGCCGACGTGAACTGTGACGCNGCCGGTGGGCTGCCNCCCTACCGCGTGCCCAAGTTCTACTATACGGTCGACAGCCAGTGGCTGGTCGACACCGTTGCAGCCACGATGGGCCGTATCAGCATGATCATCGATGGCGTCGAACGGCAGCACACGGGCTGGCCCGATTGGGCCATCACCACCCGCATCGACGCCACGGCCCATTGGCGTACGGCCTGGAAGGCGATATCGTGCCACCAAACCCAGGTGCAGGGCATCGTCCAGGCCCTGGCCGGCGTGCCCGATGCGGCCCAGGCCCGCCTTTGGGGCACCCAAACGTTGTACCGGGTCTACAGCCTGGTCAACACCGGGCGGCAGGTGGAGGATGATGTGTTCGTGGGGATCGGCCCATTGTAGATTCTGAGTTACGAATGCCGTACCGCTGGCCGACCCGATGGAGGTTGGGTTATGCAGGCTCTTCCAGCACCATCAACGGCACGGCCGAGCCGCCGCCCGCGCTGACGTTGAGCAGCGACGAGGTGCTCAGCCGCACGCCGCCGCCCTCGATCTGCGCGCCGCCCCAGACGTAGGGATCGACATCGACCAGACGCGGCGAGAGGTCCAGCCGGCCCTCGACGAGGCTGGGAAAGACCGCTTCGGGAATCGGTACGCGCCGCTGCACGATATGCGGGGTCGCCAGCGCGGCCTTGAGCGCCCCCTCCCAGGTCGCTTGATCAACCTCCCAACCCAGCACAACCCCTGNACCGCCGTAATCGTTGGCCGGTTTGAGCACCAGGTCTGCACGGTGGTCGGCTACCCAGGNGAGCAAATCGACCGTCTGACCCTGCCAGGTCGTGCGCCGCTCGGTCAGCAGACGCGTCCACGGGATGTGCCGGGCAATGACCAGACGTTCGAGTGGCCAGGCTGGCAGGACCTGCCGTGGGCAGGGCCGNNTTTCGTCGCTCAGCAGGGCAAAGAGGCCCTTGTTGAACAGCAGCACCACGCCAAAGCCGTTGACCATACACACCGTGCGCTGGCCAACGGCGCGGATGAGGGGTGNGTCGGTGCCGTATTTCGCCAGCAGCTCAGTCGTCACCACCCGTTTGTAGACCACATCGATGGCAAAATCGCCGACATGCAGCCGTCCCTGGTTGTCCTGTTCCAACTCTTCTGGATCAAAGATGCCGGCCTCGAAACCCTGGCTGTGGAAATAGGCCTGGGCCAGCTCGAACTCACGGTAGGTGCGCACGCCGCGCCAGTCGACAATGGCGATATTCGGCCGGCCCGTACCGCCCCAGGCGCGGTAACCGTCGAGCAGCTGGGTCAGGATCAGGGGCTGCACGCGAACGAGTGNCACCCGGTAATGCCGGGCAAACTCATCGAACATCGGCAGGCCGCGGAAGATGTTGGACAGGGTTTCGCCAAACAACAGGCCACCCGGGCTTTCGGCGTTGTATTCGACGTAGTTCAGCACCGGGTACGAACCGCCATCGGGCTGGTCCGATAAGTAGAAGGCGTCGATGCGTCCACTGGCATCTCCCGGCCCCCGCTCCGGTTCCAGGGCCAGCAGTGCATCCTCCTGCGCGCTCACCCCAATCTGCGCCCGCAGTGCATCCTCCTGGAGCAGATAGTCATAGACCTTGCCCAACGCACCACGCACCACCCGCGACGCTTCGATCAGGTAGGCATACGCCGGGGCCGACAGAAAATGCGGCCGCAGCACACTGCAGATCGGCCGCGTGCCAAAATACAACCGCTCCGCCTGTAACGCGGCCTGAAACTGCTCCCACGTCCCCAACGCATCGCGNNCCAGGATCTCATGATAACGATCGATCGCCTCAAAACCCCCATACCCCCCTCCCGTCTCCTCCTCCCTGCTCCCTGCTCCCTCTTCCCTAACCCCCAACCCCCAACCCCAACCCCCGACCCCAGCCCTAACCCCCAACCCCAACCCCTAACCCCCAACCCCTACTCCCCACAAACACGCGTCCCACTGCAACGGCGGCTGCCCGCCCGGCGCCAGGGCGCGTTCGATGACCAGGTCGGCCATCGCGTTGACCACCCAATCGAAATAGACCACCGTCAACGAGGTGATGTCGAAGTCGGGCGCGGAGTTCATGAAATCGATGGCGTAGGGGATACCGTCACGCACCGCGAACTCCACCGTGTTCATGTCGTACCCCAGGGCGCGGTTGATTGTACGCGCATCGGCCACNNGACGCGCGTGCAGCGCGTCGGGCAGCGGCTCGTGGCTGCCGACGTAACGCTCGAAGTGGGGTTTGGTGGGGTCCCAACGCACCGGCAGGATGTTTTCCTGGCCAATGCACAGGCAGCGGATGTACATCTCCCAATGGATGAACTCCTGCAGGATCATGACCAGGCGCCCGGTGCCATCGTACGCACGCCATAGGCTCTCCAGGCTGTCGACGATGTGCACCTGTTTCCAGCCGCCGCCCCAGTGCGGCTTGAGCACCGCCGGCAGCCCGACGTACTCGACGATNNGCGCCCAGTCGAGTGGATAGATCAGGTTGCGCAGGCTTTCGCTCGAGACGTCGGTCGGGTAACTGTGGTTGGGCAACACCACCGTACGCGGCACGGCAATGCCCAGGCGATGCGCGAGGGCCGTGCCAAAGAACTTGTCGTCGGCCACCCGCCAGAAGGGGTTATTGATGACGTAGACCCCTTGCAGGGCCGCCAGCTTGAGCACCGGCTGGTAGAACGTCACATCGTGCGAGATACGATCGACGATCACCCGGTAGGCGAGCAGGTCCTCGATGGTGACCCCGCCCAGTTGCAGGTATTCGGCGCTCACGCCGGCCTGGCGGCGGTTGACTTCGGCGATCAGGGCATCTGGAAAGGAGCGTTCACGGCCTACCAGGAGGCCCACTTTCAGCGGTTGGTTCATACAGGTCGATCGTCCTTGGTTGTGGTGAGATGGGCTGGTGCGTCGGTCGGCAACGCCAGCGCCGCCTGGATGGTGGGGGTCACGTCGCTCAGGCTGTGCAGGCGGTTGGCCAGTTCTGCGTGCCCCGCGCCAATGAGCAGGCCGGGTACGGCGTTCATCGTGTGTGTACGCGTCGTCATGTCTTCGACGTTGCCGTGGTCGCTGGTGACGATGATCAGGGTGTCGTCGAGGTCGCACACCGCGAGCAGGCCCCNCAGGAAGGCATCGAAAGTCTCCAGATTGGCGACGGCGGCCGGCATGTCCTGCTGGTGGCCGTGGATGTCGGTCAGCCAATGCTCGAAGAGGGTGAAATCGACCCCGGCCGCGCGGGCCAGGCGCTGCCCTGCCTCGGCCGCGGTNNCCGGCGCGTCGGGGAAGCCCAGGTGGTCTCGCCAGCCCTGGTTGGTGAAGTCAGCCGAGAAGCCGCGACCGGCGAACAGGTCCTCGTGCGTCAGCAGGGACTGCCCGGCGGTCACCGCGGCCAGCGGCAGCACCGAGAGCAGGTGTTTGCCGCGATCAATGGCGGCGAAGTAGCGTGGCGGGTAGGCGTTGACGAATGAAAAGGTGCGCTGCTGGTCGCGTAACTGGCTCAACAGGGTGCCGGCCCGCACCACCGACTGCACGGCCGGGTTCGGTTTGGGGCCGTAGTGCTCGCCGATCCGCTGGGGTACGTTGATGCCGGTGAGCAGCGTAGCCTGGCCGGTGGCGCTCTGCGGTCGACCGGGCACCCCCAGCGTGGCATCGATCGGGACCATCGAGGCCGTGGGTGTTTCCGTTCGCCCGGCGGTCGCGGTCAACGGTTGGCCGCCCACAAGCTGATTCAGCACCGGCAGGTGGGCGTACCAGGGGTTGACGTCGCCTTCGTCGCTGCCCAGGCCGACGCCATCGAGGAAGAGGAAGATGACCCGTTGTGCAATCTGGCCGTTCTTGTGCATGGCGAGATTATAGCTGAAGGGGGTGCGGGCAAAATGTTTGTCGTACAATTTGCAGTCCTGGCGCGAAGTGCTAAACTACCGTGACCCTGCTCGCGTTGGCCCATCGATGCTGCACTTCATGCCCTGATACGACAGTCACCGATTCCGATTGATTCGGGAGGGCGCCCATGCTCTACACCCTTGAACAGGTCTTCACCAACCGACCGCCGCTGTTGACTGTACGACACGACGCACCCATGCTCGATGCCTTTCGCCTGATCATCGAGCGCCGACTGGGCCAGCTCCCGTGGTGGATGCAACGGGCCGGCTGCTCGGAATCGTCTCGCAGCAAACCCTCCTGGGCATCTATCACATGACTGGCGGCAAAGTCTCACTGTTCGATCTGACAGTCGTGGATGGGATGGAACCAGCCCAAACCCTCGCCCCACAGGACGACCTGCTGGCGGCCGTGGATAAGTTGCGCCAGCGTGGGGTTTACGCGGTGGTGGTCGTACAGGAAGAAAGGCCGATCGGCATCCTCACCGGCAAGGATATGTCGGTCTTTTTCACTCGCTGTTCGAGGGCATCCTCCTGGTCGAGCGGTTCTGAACGCCTGCTTAGCACGGCCATTCGGACGGTCTTCCCCACCGAAGAGGCTTTCAACCAGGCCTTGATCGCCGCGTTCGGCGCGGACAAAGACGACCCAACCAAACCCCGGCGCGGGGGCGCGGATGGGGCTAACGGATATGACCTACCTGGTGCGCGACGACGACAACTGGCCCTGTTTCGAGTCGCTTTTTGGCAACCGCGACTATTTCCGCGTGTTGATGGACCAGGCGCGCTTTGTACGCAACGAAATGGCGCACTTCCGCGGGCACACCGACGTGGTCGAGATGGATGTCCTGCGTCGCACAGCCACCTGGCTGCAGAATCGACTGACGCTTTTTGCCGCGCCCGCGGCGGTGAATGAGTCGGCCGAAGACGTACAGACGCTGGGCGACATTGTGGGCGGTCGCAAACCACCGGTCTGCGCCACGTCGGACGCACCGCTGCGCGAGGCGCTGCGCACGATGATCGAGAACCGCTTCGGTCAGCTGCCCGTGGTGGATGAGCACGGCGACCTGTTGGGGATGCTCTCGCAGGGCTCTATCCTGCGCACCTACTACCACACCGATGGCCTGGTCGATCTGTTGGAATTGCCAGCGCAGCACTGCACAGAGCCGACGGTCATCCTGCACATGGACGATGACCTCTTCCGTGCGGCCAACCTCCTGGCCCAGCCGGGCGTCTATGCGCCGCTGGTGGTGGAGGGGGACAAACCGGTCGGCATCCTGACCGGTAAGGACATGACCCATTTTTTCGCTCACTGTTCGAGGGGTCATTCTGGCGGAACGGATCGAGGTTCGCCTGCGTGAGCAAACCACAGCCGCCTTCCCCGAAGCGGCGGCGCTGAACGAGGCCGCCAAACGCGCCTTCGGCCCCAACCCCAAGAACCCCGAACTGGCCGCCCGCAACCCGAACTACTTCACGTTTGGTGACCAGATGCTCCTGATCTGCGATGACGACATCTGGCCGGCGTTCGCGCCGGTCTTTGGGTCGCGCGAACTGTTCATGCAGTTGCTGGATCGGGTGCGCCGTGTGCGTAACACCCTCATGCACTTCCGCGGCAACCTCAGCGCCTCCGAACAGGACACCATGCGCAAGGCTTACACCTGGTTGAGCCAACGCCCGCTGACTACCCCGCGCCGCCCTTCGCCCCCTTGGAGGCGGACGTTTCTGTGCGCGCGACCGCCAACAACCCCTACCCCAAAGTGATGGGCCAGACGCCGCGTACGCTGCCAATCGGCGGGACGCGCGAGTGTAATCGAACCCACGGCGCGCGCGCCCAGGCTGATCCGCCCCCGCGTTGCCGCCCGGTCGCGCGATAGAGGATGGTTGCGATGAGTATCACGACTGCGTTTGTGGGCACCGATCAACTGGCCCAACTCGATCGTTTCCTCACCCAGGCGTTGGCCGCGCACGGACAGATCTGCTTCGTGACCGGTGACGCCGGCGCGGGCAAAACGAGCCTGGCGCTGGAGTTCATCCGCCGGGCCGAGGCGCGCCAACCCGACCTGGTCGCGGCCGTNGGCTATGGGCGACCCCAGACCGGCGCCAGCGATCCGTACCTGATCTTCCGCGAGGTGCTGGCGTTGCTGACTGGCGACGTGGAGGCGCGCGTGGCCGAGGGCGCCATCACCCAGGAAGGGGCGCGGCGTCTACAGGACGCGCTGCGCACGTCGATCGACTGCCTGGTCGAGTTCGGACCTGACCTGATTGGCCTGTTGGTGCCGGGGGCGGGGCTGGCCGTACAATTGACCAAGATCGGCATCGAGACCGGCAAACGGGCCGGCATCCTGGAACGCCTCACCCAGGCGCCGGCGGAGGACAAGTCCAAATCGGTCGTGCCGCGCACCATTGACGCCGGCCAGATCTACGAGCAGTACGCCAAGGTTCTNGACGGCGCTGGCGCAGTACGCCCCCTGCTGTTGGTGCTGGACGACCTGCAGTGGGCCGACAGCGCCTCCATCGACCTGCTCTTCCACCTCACCCGACGTATCGAGTCGAGCCGTATCTTCATCATCGCGATGCTGCGCCCGGCCGAGATTGCCCTGGGCCGGGCCGGCGAACGTCANCCCCTGGAACGGGTGATGAGCGAAGTCAAACGCTATTACGGCGACGTCATCATCGATCTGGACGCGGCCGCACAAGCGGAGGGGATGGCCTTCATCGATGCGCTGCTGGACAGCGAACCGAACCGCCTGGGGCCTGGTTTCCGCCGCGCCCTACTGGAGCGCACCGGCGGTAANCCCCTGTTCGCCATCGAACTGCTGCGTGAAATGGAGGAGAAGGGCGACCTGGTGCGCGATGCNCGGGGGCGTTGNGTCGGAAAGCCCGCGCTGAACTGGGCCACCCTGCCGGCCCGCGCCGAAGGGGTGATCGAATCCCGCATCAGCCGTCTGAGCGCAGACCTGCTGGAGGCGTTGAAGCTGGCCAGCGTGCAGGGCGACGCGTTCACGGCCGAGGTCGTGGCGCAGATCAGGGCGCTCAACNNACGCGATTTCGTGCGTCAACTCAGCAGCGAGCTGGAGAAGCGCCACCGCCTGGTGACGGCGCAGGGGCAGCAGCGCGTGGGCGAGCAGCGCCTCTCGCAGTACCAGTTCCAGAACCGTCTGTTTCAGCAGTACCTCTACGCGGGCCTGGGCCCCACCGAACGGGCCTACCTGCACGAGGACATCGGCCGCACCCTGGAGACGCTGTATGGCGAACGGGCCGATGAAATCGCCACCCGGCTGGCCTGGCATTTCGAGCAGGCCGGCATGACCAGCAAGGCCCGTCACTACCTGCGACGGGCTGGCGAACAGGCGGCAGAGCGCTCAGCCAACGTCGAGGCCATCGATTTTTTCACCCGCGCCCTGGCCCTGACGCCGATCGAAGACCGGGACGAGCGCTTCGCCCTGCTGCTCGGCCGCGCCGAGGCGTTTCACCTCCTCGGCCGGCGTGAAGCGCAGGCTGCCGATTTGACCGAACTCGATCAACTGGTCGAACAGATGGCTGATCCATCCCGCCAGGCGCAAGTGGCGCTNGGAGCGGTCTACTACGCTGAGGCGACGCATGACTATCCGGCGGCCCGCGCAGCGGCTGATCGGGCGATCGCCTGCGCGCAGGTCGCACATTCCGGTGACAGTGAGATGGCGGCGCGGGTACAGTTGGGCTGGGTGCTCTTTCGGCAGGGTGAGTACACGGTCGTCATCGATCAGGCACAGGTCGTCCTGGCGATGGCGCGGGTCAGCGGTTCCAAGCCGCTGCAAGCCGAAAGCCTACGCCTGTTGGGGTGTGCCAACAGGAACTGGGCGAACTGGCGCCCGGTCGCAGCAATCTGGAAGAGGCGCTGCGTCTGTATCAGGAGCTGGGCGATCGGCGTGGCGAAAGCAAAGTCGCATCCAACCTCGCCGTCAATATGCGCGGTGAGCACCGTTTCGTCGAGGCCAGACAGTGGTACGACCGGGCGCTGGCGATGGTGCGCAGCATTGGCGATCGGCGCAACGAGGTGATGATTCTCAACAATTTGGGTGTGCTCTCGATCAGCATCGGTGATATCGAGGTGGGCCGCAGTTACTTCGAACAGGCCTCTGTCATCGCGCGAGGTGGGCGAACGCATGTCGTTGGGCGCGGTTTGGGTCAATCTGAGCACGATCTGCCGCATCCAGGAAGACTTCGCGCAGGCCCTGGCTTACGCCGGGCAGGCGCTCGATGTTTTCAGGGCCATTGGCACGCCCTACGGCGAAGCGCACGCCTGGATGCGCATCGGTCACGCCCAGGTCGGATTGGTGCAGCTGGAGGAGGCCGCTGCGTCGTACAGCAATGCGCTGACGCTTCGCCGCCAGAGCGGTGAACATCAGTCGGCGTTGGAGGCGCTAACCGGGCTGGCCCGCGTCCACCTGCTGCAAGGTGATGCGGCTCAGGCATTGAACGATCTGGACGAGGTCTGAAGGACATCGCCAACGGCGATGAATTCAAGGGGCCGAAGAGCCGCTGTGGATCTACCTGACAGCCTATCAGGTGCTGCGGGCCAACGACGACGCACGCCGAGACCGTCCTGGCCACGGCCTACCGGCAGTTGCAGGACAGCGCCGCCAAATTCGCCGATGACCGCACCCGCGCTGTTCCTGGCCAACATCCCCCACCACCGTGAGATCATCAAGGCGGCGACGGGTGAGAATCCACCGGCCCCGCCGCCTCCTTCCACGGCTGCGGCTGCGCCGACGGAACCGGCCCCCGGTCGCGACCGCGATACCGGCGACCGTTCCGTCGCCGGCGGGCGCACCCAACCTGGCGCCAACGCCGGGGGCGGCGCCGGCGCCGCCCCGGCGTTGGCGCCAGAAGTCACACCCACCTCCGCTGAGCCTCCGGGCGTGCGTAGGGCACTGTCATGGTTCCGCCGGCCGGCGGTGCGCCGCGGCGTTGGCGTTGGTGGCCGTGCTGCTGTTGTTGGCTGCGCTGGCCCTGATCCTGCCGCGCCTGTCCGCGCAGGGCGCCGCCTGTCCGCCGGCCTGCGCGGCCGCTGACCTGGCGGGGCGCAGCTGGCCGGGCAAAAACTGGTGGGGTCGATTTCAGCCGCGCCAACCTGTACGGCGCCCACTTCGGCAAGGCCGATCTTCTCGCCTCTGTCTTCATCAGCGCCACCCTGGCCAACGCTGACCTGCGCGACGCCAGCCTGCGCGGGCCGACCTGCGGGGGCCAATCTGCGTGGGGCCAACCTGGCCGGGGCCGACCTCACCTCGGCCGACCTGCGCGGCGCCACGCTGGTCGGCGCCGACCTCACGGCCGCCGACTTGACCGACGTCGATCTGGCGGGGGCCAATCTGGCCGCGGCGGAGCTGGCCGGCGTCGCCTTGACCGGCGCCCGTTACGCGGATGACACGCGCTGGCCGTTTGGTTTCACACCACCGGCGGAGGGGCCGTGAACGGCGGTTGGCTGTTTGTACGACCCACACACGATGGTAAACCAGCGTTGGCGCGTACAGGTGCGCGTGCTGCGCACCTGTACCGATGGTAGCTTCAGCCGGCGCGTGGACGGCGGCGGTAGGCCAGCAGGGCGCCGACCAGAAACAGCGGTATCAGCGCCAGCCAGGCGGGCCAGACGTGCTGCACATGGATGCTGGTCAGCGTGACGGCGGTGGGGGCGACGAAGACAGCGCTGACCGGGCCAAAGCGCGCTGTAGCGCCCTGGAAGGTCACCGTTTCGAGCCAGTAGTAGTAGGTCGCGCCTGGGATCAAGTCGGTATTGTCCGGCCAGGTGTAGACGAAGCCGCCCGCGCCACCCGGCGCCTGCGACGGGATCAGTGCGGCGTTGGCTGACGGTCCGGGCCGTCCGGTGATGTACCGCGGTAGAGGTTGAAGCCGCGGTTATCCAGTTCACTGGTGGTTTCCCAGGTGACCAGGATGTGGTCGCCCTGTTGCTCAGCGCTGAAGTCGGCCAATTGCACGGCCAGAACGCCGCTCTTGAAGGCTGTGAAGGCCGAAAAGCCGCTTTGGCCGCTGGCTGAGAAGCTCGTACCGCTGACAGCCCCTGGCTCGGCCCAGGCCGGCCCGCCATCCCACTTCTTGCCGTTCATGGCTTCCGCGCCGACTACGTCACCGGCCGTGAAGCCGAACGTGGCGCCGTAGGACAGGCCGCCGATGGTCCCATTCTGTACGCCGGTCCAATACCGTGTGATATAGGTGGTGGCTTCGGCCGGCTTGTTGGGGTGAACGGCGTCTGTCACGCGGAAGCAGACCGCGGCATTGCTGTAGCTGGCGCCGCTGACGCTGAAGGACGTCACCGGGGAGTATTCGGGTGTGCCGGCGGCGTCGCCGATGGGGTAGTCGTACGAACCGTTGCCGGCAAACTGCTTGCACAGCGCCGGCGCCGTCGGCCACGATCATGCGGGTGTCGCCAAACGCACCACTGATCGCTGACGCCGAGGGTCCCAGGGTCAGATCGTTGCTGCCCAGGGTCAGCCGGCCGTTGGTGAGCGTGAGCTGGCTGCTCACCCGCGCGGCCGGACGAGGGAGACGCCGGCGACGTTGTTGATCGTCACGTTGTTGAAGGTGGTATCAGCGCTGCCGCCGATGGTCTGCGCGGCGGCGCCGTTGAACGTGACGCTGCCGCCGTTATGGATGTAGTTGCCGTTGTGGGTCCAGTTGCCGGCGACGTTCATGTTGCCGGCCGGCCCCGTCACGCTGCCGGCGCTCTCGAGGAAGATGTCGAAGAACGAGCGATGGACGCGCCGCCGATGGCCTGGCCGCCGGAACCGTTGAAGTGGACTGCACCGCTGCCGTGCGTGAACGCGCCGTTGTTGGTCCAGTTGCCGCCGACGTTCATGGTCAGCCCGTTGGCGTTCAACGTGCCGCCAGAGATGGTCACGTCGTTCTTCACGGTCAAGGGGTTGGCGACGAAACGCGCCGTCGGCGAGTTGGTGGCGTTCACCACCAGGTTGTAGATGGGCGCGGTGCTGTTGATGCGGATCGTCTGGCTTGCGGGTGTCAAGGCATCACCGATTTGCAGGACACCACCCGTGACATCATAGGTAGTGGAAAGGATGATGATGTCAGCGGTCGAGTTGGAAGAGACCCGCCTGATCGCAAGGGTTCCACCATTCATCGTGAAGGGAACGCCTGAATTCAATTCGAACGGCGCTCTTGTGGTGCTTGTGCTGCCGACCGTGTTCACCGTGACGGCGCCACCCGATTGGGTGAAGGTTCCTGCTGACGTGCCGCTATTGGGTGAGAACCTGCCGGCGATATTCAGCGCCCCGCCTTCCATGATCAAGGTTCCGTTGTTCAGGTAGGTGATGCTGTTTCCGGAGCTTGTCCCGACGTTGACGGTCCCGGCCGAAATTCGCAGCAAGCCGGCGTTGAGTGTCCAGCTAAAGTTCCCGGCATTGATCGTGCCTCCGTTGTTCCAGAAGCCCGCGGTACCGCCGATGGATGGCGCAGATGTAAAGGGCGACAGAGTCGACGCGCTCGACAGCTTGAACGTTCCTGACGTCAGCACGAGCGGATTGGCGGCGGCATTCAAGGTCATCAACGATGTCACTTCGAGAATCCTCTCCTTGGCGCCCTTGTCGACCTGAAGGATGTAGAAGTTCGTGGTCGATGCGCCGGCAATCTCCTGATAGGAGTTGGTCCCATTGAAGTCGACCGTTCCGATCCCCCGGTTGAAGGTTCCGTCGTTGATCCAGTCCCCCGCTACCGCCAGGGTGTAGGCGGTCGCGCCGCTCATGGTCAGCGAGGCGCCGCTCTCGATGGTGATCCCATTGCAGACCGCGCCCGCGGCGTTGATCTGTGGCTGATTGGCCGGCGCTGCGGGGATGATCACATTATCGGCGCTGGTCGGCACGGCATTCGTAGACCAGTTGCCGGCCGTAAACCAGTCGGTCGAGACGGCGCCGGTCCAGTTGGCGCCGCCGCAGCTATAGTCGCCGGGCGCCTTTTTGACGGCCATGGTGCGCTGGCCTTCGTTGGAGCCGGTCACCGCGCTCACCGCATAGTATTCACTGCCCACGATGCTCTGCCCGGTCAGGGTTGCGCTGGCGCCGTTGAACGTAATGTTGGAAGTGACCTCTTCCATGTACATGGAACCCAGGCGATACACTTTGTAGGCGGTAGCGCCGGAAACGGCGCCCCACTTCAGAATTACCACATCGCTGCAGACACTGAAGATCCGGAAGCTCTCGGGCACGGCGCCGATATAGTTTACATCGCTCTCCGAGGTCAACGCGCCGCGCTGCGCGGAACTTGATGGTGTGGATGCCGCTGACCGCCGGCGCTCCACTGATAGGTGCGGCTGGCGGCGTCGTAGCCGCTGGCAATGGTCACCCAATCACCACCGTCGAGCGATAGGCCAGGGAGAAGGTCCCGCTGCCGCCGTAGCTGTCCCACTTCAGGTGGTAGGTTGAGCCGGAGACGAAGCGGTGATCCTTCAGCGGGAACATCATCTGCAGTTCATCCATCAGGAACTCGTAGGTCAGGTAGTAGGTCTGCGGACCGGAGGGCACGTTGGCGCCGCTCACCTCGACCGTCCAGTTGCCCGCCGCCGGATTGTCCACCGTCACCTGCTCGATGGTGTTCAGGTTGTCCACCCGCGCACGGCCGGCGTGTCGAGCTTGGCCGCGCTGGAGGGCGTGCTGCTGTCCAACACCCAGGGGTTGTAGGGGTGTTCGAGGGGTCTTTGACCACCAGGTTCAGGTCGTTGACGATGGCCGGATTGGCGTTCAACGCCGCAGCCACGTCCGGCCACACGATCATGACCCGCACTTGTCTGGTGTTGGCAGGCACCGTGATCGTATGGGTGTTCGTGCCGCCGTTCGAGACCGAGCTGGTGAGGAATTGGGCGTTGTCAATGACATTGTACGCCCGACGCAGGTTCGGCCGGCCATAACCATGCTTGAAATCAGGCCCGGCGTTGCCCAGGTCGTCGGCCGTGTTCAGCATGATCGCCCGCAGCAGGCTGGAGGGTCATTGCCGCCGTTTTTGGTCTTGTAGACCTGCGCCAACTGCGTCACTTCGCCGGTCACCTTGGGCGGCGAACGATGTGCCGTCGGCGCCTTCGATCACCAATTGCGGGATGATGCGACCGTCCAGCATCGGGCCGCGGCTGCTGAAGCCGATGAGGCCATCGGCCGGGCTGAGCGCCGATGGCGAACATATTCTTGTTCATCTTCATCGCGCCGGTGATGGTGGCCCACGTGGGGAAGGCGTACGGCGCATACCCCGTCTGCTCGCCCGAATTGCCGGCGGAGTACACCACCAGATGGTTGGGATACGCGGCGATGCGCAGATCGTGGTCGCGGGCCAGCGAGTCATACCCGCCCGATGGTATTGTGCCGGCGCCGTAGGAGTGGTTGGTGTAGCGCAGGTTGTGCGATGTGTACAGGGTCGCGTAGTCTGGGTACGCATCGATGCTCAAGAACGTGGCCCCCAGGCGTTGTTGCGGTTGGTCGGGTCCCAGGTTGCCCGCGCCGCCGGCGTTTTGTGTCACGCCGATCTTGTGGTCGGAGGGGCGCCGACCACCATCTCGGTCAACCGGCCTTCCACATCGACCAGGTTGTCCACCGTGCCGCCCTCGCCGATCCCCACGACCACCCCGCGCCGTTGTAGTTCAGGCCGTTGTAGTCGGTGTTCAGGTAGTTGGCGCGGCCGCTGGCGTTGCGGTAGTCGTATGGTTCCAGCACCGGTTCCTCCGGCTCCGGCCCCAGAAACTGCAGGTAGGGCAGCGCGATGATCTCCTCCAGCCGGGCCGGATCGATAGCGATGTCCAACTGGCGCGAGTAGTCGCGCTGCGCCTCGATGACGACGCCCCTGGCCTGCAGATCCGCCATGACACTGGCGGCATCCAGCGTGGCGTAATAGCTGACCACCAGCCTGTCCACCGGCTGCCCCTCGGCGCAGGGCGGCCAGCCGCGGCTCCAGCCGCACGACATCGGGCACATCGACGATGGTCAACGCCTGACCGGCCAGCTGGTTTAGATCGGAACGCACTTCAATGACCGCGAAGTAGGTGTCGACGGGCAGGTAATCCGCCAGAAAGATCCCGCCCGCTTCCCATTGTTTGCGGTCACTTTCGCTGGGAATCTGGGCGAACTGAATCAGCTTGAAGTACTTGCCGTCGAAGATCCCATCTGGCGCGACTGCGACCTGGTCGGGCGGTATCAGATCCGGCGTGATCGGCCCGCTGACCAGGCCGATCGGCTTGACGCCGCCAGGCTCAGCATACAAAGCGCCGGTCGCCAACAGGGCGATCAGGACAGCGAAACCGCCCATCAACAATGTTCTTATCAGGGTTCTGGCTGTGGGTTGCATTGGAACATACCTCCGCTGAAAGTTATGTGGCCGCCATTTCGGCCTCGCAGATGTCGGCCGGACGTTGGTCATACTCCGCCAGTAAGAATCGCACCAGCGCTTCCGCGCTGGGAAAGGACAGCATCTCGCCGGTCGCCGTGTTCTGGACGGACGCGACCCAGCGGGTCGCCGTGGCGCTCTGCGCCCGCCGGAGGCGAAGCAGATACGAAACATAGCTGGGGTTGGGCTGCACGTTGTCTGCTCCTTCCCTGCCGCGATCATCGACCACCGCCATCGGATGTGACATACCCGTACAGGTCGCCGCCCAAACTCGCGTTCTGCACCGGGTACTTATGATCGGGCGGGGCACCATCCGGACAGCCGGCATCGCACAGCAGCGGCTTCGCCCAGCCGGGCGGCTGTTCTATGGCTTCATCCAGGCCATATCCTGAAGTATACGCGGAACCAATCACAGGATTATCACAGCCACCCCTTCTGGTGGGCGCCGGTCGCGATTATTCTGCTATAATATGTGGAATCCGGCCTGGCGGGCCAGAGCCGCCAGCGCCTGGCTGCTTTCTCGATCATCTGGGGCCATCCCAACCGAATGACTGACCTGGCGTGAACGGCTCTGTTCACGCGAGATTACGCAGGAACGCGCCCTGGGTAGGCGAAGTGGTTCAGGAGTGTACGATGTCTCACCTGCATCTCTCACTGTTCGGCGGTTTCAGAGCGACCCTGGCTGGCCAGTCGCTGACAGCATTCAAACCGACAAGACGCGCGCTCCTGGCGTACCTGGCCGTTGAGGCGGGCCGGCCGCACCGCCGCGCCGAGCTGGCCGCTCTGCTGTGGCCGGAGTCGTCCGCGCACAAGGCGGCCCATAACCTGAGCCAGACCCTGCTCCGGCTGCGCCGCGTCCTGCACGACGACCGACCCGGCCCGACCCAACCCTTCCTGCTGTTCGACCGCCAGGAGGTCCAGTTCAACCCCTCAGCGACCACAGCCTGGACGTGGCCGAGTTCACCGAGCGGCTGCGCGGCCTCGACAGCACCGGCACGCCGCCGCCGAGGCTTGCAGTGCCTGCATCGGCTGGCTGCAACAGGCGGCCGGCCTGTATCGCGGCGACTTGCTGGCCGGCTTTTCGCTGCGTGACAGCGTGCCGTTCGAGGAGTGGCAAATTGTCGAACGTGAGCGCCTCCATCTCCGGGCGCTGGACGCATTGACGCGCATCGTGACTTTCTATGAACGGGGTCGGCGGCCTGACCTGGTGTGCCGCTACGCCCGGCGCCTGTTGACGCTGGACCCGTGGCATGAGCAGACGCAATTCCAATTGATGGTCGCCCTGGACGCATGCGGTCAGAAAACCGCCGCGCTGGAGCAATTCGCCACGTATTGCCGCCTGTTGCAGAACGAATTCGGCATGTCACCGCCAACCGCCATGCAGGAACTGGCCGAACGGATTCGGCAACCCGCACCCACCGTGACACACATAGCCCAGGAGGGCGTGCACATCCGCCCGGAGGCCGCCAACGAGGTCGCCGGGCGCCGTCAGATCACCGCGCTGGTATGTGGTTGGAACCCAGCTCAGACCAATGCCGACGTCGACGAACAGGTCGAGGCGTTTGTACGCTGGCGCACTCGGTGCCTCGCCATCCTGGAACGCTACGGCGGCTGGATGCCCTCCCGGCAGGGCGTGACTTGCCTGGCCTACTTCGGCTATCCCGTGGCTCTGGAAGACGCTGCACGACGCGCAGCCCAGGCCGCCCTTGACGTGATTGCAGCCGCCGGCGGCGGACAGNNCGTACGCAGCGGTTTGCACACCGGCATCATGACGGCGACGGCAGGCGAACTATTGGGCGACGTTCCCGATTTGGCCGATAGCTGTCAACGCCTGGCCGAACCGGGCGATGTGTGGGTAACCGAGGATAACGCCCGACTTTTGTGGGGATGGTTCGAATGCGAGTCGCTGGGGCCATATGCGCTCGGGCGTCAGTCCGGCNNCAGAAGCGGCTGTACCGTGTATGTGGCCCCTNNGGCAGGCGATAGTCGTTTGGCCTGGCTGGCCCAAAGGCAGCGCCTGACCCGCCTGGCGGGACGGACAGCCGAAATCGAGCAGTTGCTGATGGCGCTGACTGGTGTGCAAGAGGGGCATGGGTGCGTGATGGTCGTGCACGGTGAGGCGGGCATCGGCAAATCTCGCCTGGTATGGGAACTGAAACAACGCTGTGCCACCACCGTCAACTGGTTGGAAGCCCGTTGTCTGCCCTATTTCCAGGACACCGCTCTCTACCCGCTCATCATACTCCTCGAACAGCTGCTGCCACTGGAGTCAATCGCCGACCCTCTGCGCAAACTGAGCAAACTCGAACAACTCCTGGCGCAGTTCGACCTGGCGCAGACGGAGATCGTTTATCCGCTCTCACTCCTGTTGGGCCTGGAACCGGGCGACACGACGCCGGTCATGATCAACGAGGAACAGCGCCGGCAGATGCGAATCGCCTGTATGACGCTGCTGNNGCGTTATACCAGCCAAAGGCCGACTGTGTTGGTGATCGAGGATCTGCACTGGGCTGATCCTTCGACACTCGCCTGGCTGGACGCGTCGTTGGCTGCACTGAGTGCCATGCGGTGCTTCACGCTGCTCACCACGCGTTCAGCCCTGAAGCAGACAGGCCCGCGGACCGCCGCNGTGCGTCAGGTCGAGTTGGGGCCATTGACGACAGAACAGGTTGCGCTGATGACGACCGACATGGCGGGCGAACCGGGCCTGCCGGATGAATTGCACCAGCGGGTGGCGATGCAGGCCAACGGGATTCCGCTATTTGTGGAAGAGCGACCTATCTACTGATGACCAGCGATGAACCAACCCTCNACCGCTGCGATTCCCACCACGTTAGGCGATCTGTTGCAGGCGCGCCTGGATCGTGTGGGGGCAGCCAGNGAGACCGCTGGTTTGGCGGCCGCGCTGGGACGCGATTTTACCTATGCTCTACTGGCCGCGGCAACACCTCTGCCAGAGGCGCATCTGCAAACAGAACTGGCGACGCTGATCGAGGCCGATTTACTGATCCCGGCCGCGGCTGACGGACAGATGCGCTATATGTTTCGTCATGCGTTGATTCAGGAAGCGGCCTACGCAGCGCTGCCGCGGCGCACCCGCCAGGCCCATCATCGACGTATTGCCCAAACCTATACAGATCGTTTTCCTGAACTGGTCAAGGAACAGCCCGAAATCGCGGCGCACCACTTTGCCCAGGCTGGGATGCAAATGGAGGCGGCCGAGCTTTGGTTGCATGCGGGCGATCGCGCCGCCGCCCGCGGCGCCACGCAGGAAGCGCACGTCTTCTTCACCCGTGCATTGGCGACGCTCGATCCAGCCGATCACGAACGCCGCTGGCGCGCCGTTGCCGCGCGCTGCCGTGCTGTTCCTGCTCGGCGATCGGGCCGCTGAGCAGGCTGACATCGAGACGCTGCTGACCCTGGCGGAGCAGGTCGGTCGGATGACCTGGCGGGCTGAGGCGCTGCTCCGTCGGCTCAAACAGCTCAATGCGTTGGCTGATTATTCTGCCATGCTGCCGCTGGCTGCCGAAATCGAACAGCTGGCGCAATCGCTTGACGACCCTGGCTTGGAGGCACGAGCGCTCTGTTTACACGCCGCAGCACTGACGCGCCTGAGCGACCCGGCGGCACGCGCGACCGCCGCTCGCGCCGTAGACTGCGGGCGGCGCGCCGCCGATGAGGGTTCCGTGGCCTATGCAACCGGTATGTTGGCCCTCCACGAGGCCTATGCCGGCGACTATGCCCGCCGCGATCTGTTGGCAGGAGGTCTTGACGCTGGTGCGTCGTACGGGGATCGCACTCGAGGCACGGGCCCTGAGCAACCTGGGTGCAGCGTATCAATACCTGGGGCTGTTCGACGAAGCACGCGCCTTTCTTGAACAGGGTCTGGCCCTCTGTGCACTGACCGGCGATCGTCACGGTCGCGCCTATATCCTGGTCAACCTGGGTGGCGTTTCGATGCTGAGCGGTGACTTACGCAGCGCACGCCGCCTAATCGAGCAAGGGTTGAGCGAAGCGAACGATCTCGATGACGCTTCTCTGCGTGCCGGCGGACTGTGGGAGTTAGGTCGTCTGGATCTTTGTTGGGCGCCGCGCCACGGCCAGGGCGTATTTGGAGGAGGCGCGTCGCATCTATCACGCTCATGCGCTGACGGCGCGTGATGGAGAGCGATGCCCTGCTGGCTCAATGTGCGCTGCTACAGGGTGACCCGGAACAGGCCCGTCAGTTGGCCCACACGGTCTGGCGCTACTTGCGCGAGCGCGGGACAGCGGGCGTGGAGGAGGCGTTGCTTACCTACCTGACGCTGGCAGACGTCTTCGAGGCTCTGGCCGATGCCGATACGGCGTCGCCCGACGCGGTCACACTGCGCGCCGTTTTGCAGGAGGCCAAAGCGCTGGTCATGGCGCGCCGATCGCATCAGCGACCCACACTGGCGGCGTTCGTTTCTCGACAACGTACCTGCCAACCGGGCGGCGATGACGCGGGCGTTCGAGCGGCTGGCATCTCCAGCCAGAGATGCCAGTTCTGTACCGTCAGCGTGAGACCGCCGGCAGGAAGACGCGCTGCACGCCGCCATAGATCGGCGGCAGGTCAGGGCCGTTGACGACGCCCAGGGGGTNGTAGCCGGCGTAGCCAGGGAAGATAGCGCCGAGATGGGNGTTACCCAGGCGGCGAATCAAGACTTCGCTGAGTATACGCCGGTAATCGGTAGTGATGGCCAGGTCTGCCCGGCATCNGAGCGCACCGGGCGCCAGGCCGGGCCAGGGCGCCGTGTAGACATGGCCGCCGTTGACGTTGCCGCCCAGAACGATCATCGCGTTGCCGTGACCATGATCGGTGCCGGCGTTGTCGTTTTCACGCAGCCGCCGCCCAAACTCACTCATGACCACCACGGTGAGCTGGTTGGCGCGGTCCAGCATGTCGGTGTAGAACGCTCGCAGGTTGACCGCCAACGTCTCGACCTGCTCGGCGAAGTAGCCGGCGCCGGCCTGGCCCTGGCTCTCGTGGGTATCCCAACCGCCCAGATCGACCGCAGCCACCCGCAGACCCAGATCGAGTTTGGCCACCTGCGCAACCAGCATGAGCGAATCGCCGAATGACCCATCGTAGACCGCGCCATTGGCCGGGGTGTAGTTGCCTGGGTTGGCGGCCTCGATCACATCGATGGCGTTCAGGGTACGCTCGCCGGCCTGTTGCAGCCAACCGTCGCCGCGGTACATGCGCCGCAGCGCCCGGCGTAGTTGACTGCGCCACTCCCAGGCGCCGTAGAGCGTAAAATCCTCAGCGCTGACCATCGAGACGGCATCGTTGCTGCCCAGGAGCACGGTGGGCGTGATGGCGCCCACGCCGAGCGCCGGGAAGACGGCCTGTCCGCCGGCGGTTTGCAGGTGGCGCGTCAGCCAGCCAGTCGTGGTAGTCTTGACGCCGGGTGTACCGCGCTCCATAAACTCCATCGCGTCGAAGTGCGAACGGGTGTCGCTCGTCAACCCGGCGGCGTGCACGAAGGCCACCTTGTGGTCCTGGTACAGCTCGTGCAGCGCNNCGGCGGCCGGGTGCAAACCGAACTGGCCGTCCAGATCGAACGCAGCATTGGCGGCGGCGCCCGGCGGCGGCACCGCGANTGAGGGCCGGTTGGTGTAGTAGTCATCTTCGGCAATGGGCACAACCAGGTTCAGCCCATCGATGCCGCCGCGCAGGAAGACGACGACCAGCAGATCGGCCTGCGAAGAGAGGTCGCGGCTGGCGAGCGCCGGGTCAGCAAAGCCCAGGCCGGTCAGGCGTGCGCCGGCCAGGGCGGCGATGGCGCCCGAACAGCCGATGAGGAATGTGCGACGTGAGATATCCATCTGTGGCTCCTTCGGACGCCCGGTCAACGGTACTGGAAGTCCGGCGTCATGCAGATCAGGTGCACCAGGCTTGGCAGCCGGTCGGCGATCTGATCGGCGGGCAGGGGTTNGTCAGGGTGGAAGCCCTGCGCCATGAAGGCGACCACCTCGGCGTGGTCGTCGGCGTCGAGGGNGCGCCCCAGCAGGCGCTGCACCCACCAGTTCACGATCTCGTTGCTGGTGCGCAGCGCGGTGGGCATTTCGGCCAGCAGGTCCACCTGCACGCCGGGCCGATCCAGTTNTTGCAGCATCGCACCGATGACGTTCCAGCGGTGCAGCATGACGCTGGTGCTGACCCAGGCGGTGTAGCGGTCGGGGTGGCCGTTGGNGGCCGACCACTCGAACAACCGCTGCCCCAGGCCGGAGACCCACCANNGTAGAAACCCCAGTCCCAATCGGGCGTCCAGACGGCGTTGGCGCCGCAGGGCCGAAGCGACCAGTTCGAGCGGTCGTTTGACCTNTTGGCCCCAGGTCGTCTTGAACTCGTTGGAGAGCAGGATCGTGCGCACCACTTTTTGNNGCTGGTCGGGCGCGTTCAGGTTGGCGCGCCAGACGGCGACCGCGGCATCGACGGCNNGCTGCGGCGGGTCGTCGGCGATCAGGCGCTGGCAGAGCTTGCGGCAGATGTGGCGGGCCGTGGCGGGGTGGGCGGCGACCAGGTCGAAGACCCGTTGGCCATCGGTCAGCGGCCNCTGGTTGCTGGGCAGCCGCGTGCGCAGTACGTGCTTCTGAAAACGGTCGTGCCAATCGTTCCAGGCCAGGAAGGTGCCGGGGATAAAACGCTCCGGCGGGCCGGGGTCGTAGGGCGGCAGGTCCCAATGGGTACCGTTGACCGTCCAACCGGTNNGAAGGCGCGCGGCCTCGTACACATCTTCGTCCACGTAAGCGACGGGGTAGCCTTCAGCGTCGAGGGGCACCTGATCCTGTTCGAGGTGGCCCAGGTAGGCGTCGGCGCCCATGGTGTGCAGTTCCAGCATCTCGCGGGCGTAGTTTTCGTTGGGGCCGGCGTTGCTGTTGTACGCGTTGTCGAGGTAGAAGAGCATGGCCGTGCTGCTGCCCACCGCTTCGATGAACTGGCGGAAGTTGCCCAGGGCGTGGGCGCGGATCACATCCCGGTCGTAGTGAACGAAGACGGGCGCGGCCTGGTCGAAGGCGTAGACGTTGAAATGGTTGTGCCAGAAATCGGTGAGCACCTCCAGCAGTTGGCGTCTGCTGTAGATCGCGCGCAGCCAGGTGACGTGGTAGGTTTCCTCGGCCGGACGAACGTACCACTGGTAATCGTTGCCGTTGTCGATGACGTGATCCTGCCAGAGCTGGCGCAGCGACTTATTGAGGGTGAGAAAATTGGCCGCGGCGATCCGGGCGTTGCAGTCACTGTCATCGATCGTGGCCGGCGCCAGTTGTTGGGCCACGTAAGCCTGAAAACGCTGCTCGTCGTTGGCGCCCAGCCCTGCCACATGCTCCANGTCGGTGGGGCGCGGGCCAAAGCCCATACGGTTGAAGGCGATCACGCTGAGCGGGGGCAGGCTGGGTGCGCTCACCTGGCGCGGGCAACGGATGGTCGGCGACGCTGTGGGCGAGCGGCTCGGAGCCTGGCCCACGGCCCGACAGCAGTCGGCCGGCCAGCAGGTCGCGGCGCGAGATCTGTGGGCGCAACGGTGGGCGTTCGCGTGGGGGCGGCGGCCAGGCGTCGGGGCGTGCACGACCACCAGGTCGGGGGTTAGGCGAAGTCGTGGGATCGACGGTGTAGAGTTGGCGTGCATCGGCGTAAACCTCCCTTGGGAGCAATGGTCGCCCGGTATCGGACGCGGCAGGGGACGCGGGTCGCCGAACGGCAGCCCTGCTCCGGCGCGTCGTCGTGCTCGTCGGCGCTACGGGGCAGCGCAGCGGCTGCCCCATTCTACTGTAAACCGCGGCGCTTGACAAGATGGGCAAAAAGCGGCGTCGCGGCGCCCGCGCCACGTTGGCCAAACCCGACTGAAGCCGCGACCTCGCGCCAAATCCGGAATTGCTGGCGGTGTGACGTATGGTTTGCCCTGACTGCTGTAACCATGCTACAATCGTCTGCCAATCTGACCGACCAGAAACCGGGTTTCTGACCGGCCGGCCGAGTTGTACGATCAAGCACCCCAGAGAGGTATCCATGCAGCAACCCTTCCTCCTCCCGCCCGCCACGCAGCGTGAACTCGTCGAGTTTGCACAGCAACTGGTGAGAATCAAGAGCCTGTCCGGACAGGAGGGTGAGATCCAGCGGTTCATCGAACGGAAGATGNNCGCGCTGGGTTACGACGAGGTCGTCATCGACGGGATGGGCAACCTTCTCGGCCGAATCGGCAATGGACCCGAGTCGCTCCTGTTCGACTCGCACAGCGACACCGTCGCGGTCGCTGACGAGGAGCGGTGGGACGTNCCCCCGTTCAGCGGTGCGATCGTGGATGGGCGCCTCTACGGGCGCGGCGCCGTTGACATGAAATCGGCGCTTGCTGCGTCCGTTTACGCGGGCGCGCTCGCCAAAGCCGCCGGGCTGACGGCTGATAAGACGGTCTACGTCTCGTGCAGCGTCTGCGAGGAGGACTGCGACGGGGAGAACCTCAAGCACCTCTTCGAGGAGCTTCAGCTACGGCCGTCCTGCGTCGTCATCTGTGAGCCGTCAGCCAACAGAATCGCGCTGGGCCACAAAGGCAAGGTGCAGAGCACGATCACGACGCACGGCGTCTCCGCGCACGGCGCCGCGCCNGAAAAGGGGGTCAACGCCATCTACGAAATGGCCGAGATCATCCAGCGCGTCGAGCGGACCAACCAGGCGCTCATGCAGCGGGGCGAGCCGCGGCCCACGTTGGTGCTGTCGCGCATCACCAGCGTTGCCGCCTCGCTCAACGCCGTGCCATCCGCGTGCGAAATCTATCTGGACCGTCGGACCGTACCGGGCGAGACCGCGGACGACATCAGGCAGGAGATGGCCGGCCTGATCGCGGGCAAGAATGCGACGTGGCGTGTGGGCACGCTGCACCGCACCAGTTGGACGGGGCTGGATATCACCTACGAACCGTTCCACCCGGCGTGGCAGATCGANGCCGATCATGCGCTGACGCGGGCCGGCAACGCCGCGTACCGGGCGCAGTTCGGCGTCGAGCCGGCCGGCTACGAGTTCTGGGACTTCAGCACCAATGCGGTGACNCCCGTGAGTATGGGCATCCCGACGATTGGCTTTGGTCCCGGCGATCACAAGTTAGCCCATATGCGCAATGAAAACTGCCCGCTGAGCCAAATCGTGGATGCGTGCGGTTTCTACGTGAGCCTGATCGGGCGTATTTGACCCGGGTCGTCGCGCTGGCGCCGCGCCATGGACCTGCCGCTGGCGCGCCAACCTGTCGGCGAAGAGGCCGCCATTCCAAAACTGAGTTCAACGCACACGGAGTTGAGGCTTGAGTCGGGGCGCGGCGCCCGTTCGACATTGGCCAAACCCGGCTGAAGCCTCGACTCCGCGCCAGGCTTGAGATCCCCGGCGAAAGGGGTGTGTCCGGCGTTCTTGACAAGGATGGAGTGACGATACCGATGAAGGGTGCGTATTTCAGATACCTGGCCGCGCTGCTCCTGTTTGGCTCCAACGGCATTGTTGCCAGCTACATTGCCCTCAGCAGCTACGAAATTGTCTTCACCAGAACGCTGATCGGCAGCCTGTTCCTGATCCTGATCTTCGTGATTGCCAAACCCACCGTGCAGATCGGGCGCAACCGAAACCATCTCGCGTACCTGGTGATTTCCGGCGCGGCCATGGGCGCCAGTTGGATGTTCCTGTACGAAGCGTACGCCCAAATCGGGGTCAGCGTCGCCTCGCTGGCCTATTACTGCGGCCCCGTGATCGTCATGATGCTCTCCCCGTTGGTCTTCCGCGAGAAGCTGACCGCCGGCAAACTGCTGGGTTTTATGGCTGTACTGGTCGGCATGTTTTGCGTCAACGCGCAGGCCCTGTCCGAGGGTAAGACGGCCTGGGGTCTGTTTTGCGGGGTCATGTCCGCGGTGATGTATGCCTTCATGGTGATTTTCAACAAGAAAGCCCGAAGCATCACCGGCNNCGAGAATGCCATGTGGCAGTTGATCATCAGCTTCGTCACCGTGGCGATTTTTGTCGGTCTGAAGCAGGGGTTTGCCATCCAGATTGCGCCGGCCGACCTGGCGCCTGTTCTGATACTNGGGGTTGTCAACACCGGCATTGGCTGCTACTTCTATTTTTCGTCCATCGGGCATCTGCCGGTGCAGAGTGTAGCCATCATTGGCTATCTGGAGCCGCTTTCGGCCCTCGTCTTTTCGGCCATTTTCCTGGGTGAGAAGCTGGGTGTGGTGCAGGTCATCGGGGCCGGGTTGATACTGGGCGGTGCGGCGTTCGGAGAACTGATGGGGTCGAAGCAGCGCCGGCCCGCGGTAGGGGCAATGAAGTCTAAGACGGTCTGATAGGCGTGATGGGTGTATAATTCGAGAGCGAAGGGTGGTGAGACGGAATGAACCCAGTCGTCCGGTAATTGTGGAGCACAACACAGGAGGAAGATATGTCGAGCCTGTTCGATCATGGTTATGCGCTGCTCATCGGCGTTGGTGAATCGGCCTACCCCAAGTGGTCGTTGCCCGTTACGGTCAAAGACATGCAGGCGCTGCGCACAGTTCTGACCGACCCGGCGTTGTGCGGCTACCCCGACGATGACACGCACATCCGCCTGCTGCACGATGCCGGCGCCACCAAACAGGCGATCCTCGACGGCCTGGCCTGGCTGGCCGCGCATGCCGCCGCCGACCCCGAGGCGACGGCGATCGTCTACTACTCCGGTCATGGCTGGGTGGCAGATGGCTCCGGTGCGTACTACCTCCTACCACACGACATCGAGCCGTTCGATCTGACCGGCAGCGCCTTGCCCGCTGAGCAGTTCACCGCCGCGCTGCAGCAGGTCAAAGCCAGGCGGCTGCTGGTCTTCGTGGATAGCTGCCACGCAGCCGGGATGGCCACCGCCAAAGAACTGCCGACCGTAAAGTTGCCCTCAGGCTTCACACAGACCGCCCTGCCCAAAGGCGTGGCCGAAGCGCTGAAGCAGGGCGCTGGGCGGGCCGTCTTCAGCTCTTCCACCGGCGCACAGAGGTCATGGGTGCGACCCGACGGCAGCCTGAGTCTCTACACCTTCCACCTGATCGAGGCGCTCAAGGGCGCNGGTAACCGGCCCGGCGACACCACGGTACGCGTCTCCAACTTGATGAGTCACCTGGGCCAGGCAGTGCCGGCCAGCGCGCAGGCCATGGGCAAAGAGCAAATCCCCTTCTTCGACACGGCGACCGAGGACTTNCCCGTTGCGCTGTTGCTCGGCGGCAAGGGACTGAGCGGCGCCGGCTTCCCGTCTGCCCAGGATGTCGCGACGTCCCGACCAGCCATCCAGGCCAACGGTGAACGCAGCGTCGCCGCCCAAGACATCAGCGACAGCGTGGTTGTCACGGGCGATCGCAACACGGTGCAGAGCGGCAAGTTCAACATCAGCATCGGCAACGTACAGGGCTGGTGATCGGAGATCAAGCGCAGGTGACTCAGGTGTTTGGTGGGGGACAACCTGCAAGCCCTGACCGGGGCCGAACCCCGGCCAGCAACCACTCAGCGAAGACGCAGCGAAGCGACATCTGCGGCAGCAGTTGGTCGAGCTACAGAGCCGGTACGACACCTTCACCGAGCGTATCGTTGCGTTGGACACAGACCTGGGCCGAACCCTGGACAGCGAGCACAGGCTGACGCTCCAGCAGCGCCGGCAGGAACTGGTTGCGGAGCGTAGCCAGATGGCTGCTGAAATGGCGCAGATCGAGCAGCAACTTACTCCTTAGTCAAGCGATACAAGAAAGCAAGAGGCTGACATGCCCTTTTCGGAACAGGACTGGAAACATCTTTCCCGCCTCAAACCGATGGCGCTGGAACGGCTGTGCCGGCACATCCTGGACGAGGCGCAAGCGATCATAACTGGTGCGGCGGAAGGCGAGCACCATCGCGTCTATCTGGCCCTATACCGCCACATCCATGAGCGGGATCAACTGATCGCTGACGGCTTCAACGACTGGAGCCGCTTGCGCCATTGGCCACCTGGTCGTCTGGCGCCAACATGGCCTCATTACCGACGAGGAATTCGCCGCGTTCAGCCCGGGGCCCGTGCGTCCGTGGAACTTTGGCTTTCAGGGTTACAGCAGCGAGGCGTATTGCCCGATAGCGATCACCCGTGACCACCGCCCACCTCCGCATGTCCCGCTACTACCTGACCTACGCCCGCCAGCACAAAGACGACTGGCAGGCGCTGGACGGCGCGCAGTTCTGAACAAATCCGGCGCGGGTGGGCGGTGGCGAGCGAAGGTTGCGCCGGGCTGACGGCCGACGAACAGGGCAACCTGATCTTCGGCTACCTCAACGCCCTGGATGGCTACCTGGAGCGTCGCGGCTTATGGGCTGAACTGCTGACCTGGAACGAGCGGGCTTGCCGCTGCGCAGAGCATCGGCAACGAGGCGTTGGTCGGCGGACTGCTCAACGATATCGGGCTGTGCCATCGGCATCTGGGACGATACAAAGAGGCCCGGGAGATCTTTGAGCAGTCACTGGCGGTGCGCCGCCGGGCCGGGCCGGTTGCTGGCGAGGCGGTGATCCTAAACAACCTTGGCTTAATCCACGACGATCTGGGCGAGTATGCCCAGGCCATCGCTTTCTATGAGCAAGCGCTGCCGCTCCGCCGGGTGGCCGGAGACCGGGCAGGTGAAGGGACCACACTGCATAATCTGGCAACGACGCTGCTGCAAATTGGCCGGTGGTCTGAAGCCGCCGAGCGCTTCAAGCAAGCGCTGGCCATCGAACGGGAGGCCGGCGACCGAATGGGCGAGGCCGGCACCCTGAGCAACCTGGGTCAGCTCTACTTGCAGATGAGCCGCCAGGATGAAGCGGAAACTGCGCTGACGCAAGCGTTGGCGCTCATGCGTGAGATCGGCGACCGGGGCCATGAGGCGGCCGTCCTGAACAACCTGGGGTTGTTGGCGCAGGCACGCGGCGAACCCCGCCGGGCGCTGGCGCTGTTTGAGGATGCGCTGGCAGTACAACGTCAGGCCAGCATGACCGGCACAGAGGCGCCGTTGCTCAATAACCTGGGCACGACCTACCAGGCGGTGGGCGACTGGCGACGAGCGCTGGCCTACTTCCAGGAGGCCCTGGCTCGCCATCAGGCCACCGGCGACCGGGCGGGTCAGGCCACGACGCTGGCCAACATCGGCGGGTTACACCTGGAACGCGAGGCCTATGCCGAGGCCAGAGTCGCCTATGAGCAGGCGCTGACGCTCGTCCAGGCCAGCGGCGACCGGGACAGCGAGGCGACACTGCTGAATAATCTGGCCGCAGTGTTGCGCGCTCAAGGTGAAATCGACCGAGCGGCTGAGCATCTGGCGACCGCCCTGGCCATCGCCCGCGAAGTCGGGGACCGGGAGATGGAAGCCACTGCTTTGAGCAACCTGGCCGCGACCCGTTTCGACCGCGGCGACTTGCCTGGTGCACAGGCGGACCTGGAGGCGGCACTGGCCCTGCGCCTCGAAACTGACGACCTCCTGGCTGCCGGCGCCACATTGAACAACCTGGCCGCAGTCAGCAGCGCGCTGGGCGATCCGGCCGCCGCGGTGGACTACTACGAGCGCGTTGGCGGTACGCCGGCAGATCGAAGATATCGCTGGGCAGGCGCACGCTGTACAACCTGGGCCTACTGTGCGCCGATCTGGATGACCTGGGACGGGCCGAGATCGCGCTGGCCGAGGCCGTGACGCTGGATGAGCAATATGATCTGCCCCAACTCGCCCGCGACCGAAGGGCGTTGATGGAGATCCGAGGCTGGCTGGAACCGACATGAGGCACCGGCCCAACATATGCAACGGAGGTTCACCATGGATATCGCAACGTTGGCCAAAGATGTTACGCTGTTTCTGACTCCCTTCTTGCCCTACCTGCTCAAAGCCGGGGAAAAAGCCGCCGAAGAAGCCGGTAAGAAGCTGGGCGGCGATGCCTGGGAGCGCGCNAAGGGGCTGTGGGGCAAGCTGCGGCCAAAGGTTGAAGCGAAGCCGGCCGCGCAGGAGGCCGTGACCGACGCGGCAGCCGAACCGCAGAACGCCGACGCCCAGGCGGCCCTGCGCCAGCAACTGCGCAAGCTGCTGGCCGAGGATGATGGACTGGCGGCCGAGATCGGGCAGCAGTGGGCCGCGGCACAGGCGGCAGGCATCACGATCATCGCCTCCGGCGACCGGGCCGTGGCCGCCCAAAACATCACCGGCAGCACGATCGTCACCGGCGACCACAACGCGGTGCAAAGCGGCAAGTATAACATCAAGATTGACAAGGCGTCGGGGTTGGCGATCGGCGACGGCGCACGGGTAGAACGATCCGACACCGATACAGAGAGCGATGGCCCTGGCAAAGGAGGTTCATTCGTGACCGAAGCAGCCAAGTACCAGGTCACCGTTCATGGAAACGTCTACGACCTCGCCATCGGCGACGGCGCGCAGGTGGTCTCGACCGGCCCGCACGAGCGCGCGACCCCGCCGTTCATGGCCCCGCCGCCTCCGCCGCAGGGGATCCTGGGCCGCGACGACGACCTGACGCGCGTCTTCGATCTGCTGCAACTGAACGATATAGAAGCGACCGATGTCCCACCAGCCGCCTTGCGCGGGTTGGGCGGCATCGGCAAGACCACCCTGGCTGCGGCGTTAGGGCGGCTGGCAACCATGCCCGAACGCTTCCCCGATGGCGTGTTGTGGGCTGCGCTCGCCCCANNACCGACTCTGCGCATCCTGCTGGATGGCTGGGGCCGCGCTGGGGTCGATCTATTGCCGGAGCGCGATGAGAACGCCTGCCGCGACCGCTTGCGAGCCGTGCTCTATCGCAAACGCGCCCTGTTGATCGTGGATGATGTGTGGGAGGCCGCGCACGGCAGCTACTTCATGGTAGCCGGCCCGCACTGTCGCACGTTGATCACCACGCGAGATNNGCCGGTGGCTTACGTCCTGGCCACTCGCGACCGCACCCTGCGGGTAGATGTGCTCAAGCCGGAGGCCGCGCTGGCGTTGTTGCGCCGCCTGGCGCCCGAAGCCGTGACCGCCGACGTGCGCAGCGCACTACGGCTGTGCGAGCGGCTGGAGTATCTGCCGCTGGCTCTCACCCTGGCCGGCCGGCTCCTGGCGGTCGAGGCCGACGTGCCGGCGCGCATGGCTCGGCTGCTGGGCGAACTGATCGAACAACGGNNGACGCGCCTGAAGCTCCGGCAGGTCGAAGGGCGTTTGGGGCTGACGGAGGAAGAGCCGGTTTCGCTGCAAGCCATCCTCGGCATGAGCGTCGCTCGGTTGGACAAGACGGACCAGGCGCGCTTCGCCATGGCCGCGGTCTTCGGCGGCGACCCGCTGACCTGGGAGATCCACGCCGCGGCCTACGTGTGGGAATGTTCGGTGGAGGAGGCGGAGGCCACCGTCGCCCGCTTCATCCAGCGCGGCCTGGTGGAGCGTCGCGGGAGNCGCTATTGGATGCACGCGCTGCTGGCGGACTATGCGGCCGAGATGATGGAGCAAATGGGTCTGTGATGAGATGAGCCGAGCCAGGCGTCAGCACGTGTTGTTCTACCTGCGGGAGGTCGGTCACGGCCCGACGACTGGGCCTGGTTCAGTGCCGAATGGCCTCAGATTCAGCGCGCCTGGCGCGAAGTGTTAGCAGAGCGGGATGAGAGACTTATCATCGCCTATCTCGGCGCCTTTCATGATCTCCAGGAGCGTCGCAGTCTGTGGCAAGAGATTGTCGCCTGGACAGAAATCGGGCTGGAGTATGTCCGTTTCTACGGAGACAAACGTCGCGAAGCGGTGCTGCTCGCCAACCTCGGCGCTGCTTGGGCGGCTCTTGGCGAGGTAAAGCGCGCCCTGGAGCTTCAACACCAGCGCTTGGCCATTGAGGAGGCGTTGGGAGACGAGACTCAAATCGGTAGGGCGCTGGGCAACCTGGGCAGCGTATACCATCGCCTTGGTGAGGTCAGTCGAGCCGTCGCGTATTACCAACGTGCTCTCGCCATCGCACGCAGCACGGGAGACCGCAGCAACGAAGGAATCTGGTTGCAGATGCTCGGCTTTGCCTATGTAGATCTGGGTGATGCACAACGCAATTGAGTTCTATGAACAACGCCTGGCCCAGGCCGAAGCATCAGGCGATCAACACGGTATAGCCAACACCCTGGACAGCCTGGGGAATGCCCATCGTAATCTGGGAGATGTTCGGCGAGCGATTGAACTGCACCAGCAAGCACTGGCGCTATTCCGGCAGATCGGTGATCGGTTGGGGAAGCCAACGCGCTGGGCAACCTGGGCATCTCCTATCACAGGCTGGAGCAGTTTCAAGAGGTAATCGCGTACTATCAACAGCAACTGTGCATTGCGCGAGATCGGCGACCGCCGCGGCGAGAGCAACGCGCTGGGCAACCTGGGGCTGGCCTACGCCGACCTGGGCGATGAGGCACGGGCCTGACCTATTACGAACAACGCCTGGGCTGGCGCGGCTGATCAACGACCCGCGGCGAAGCTGCTACCTTGGGCAATATAGCGAACGTCTTGCGCCGTACTGGTCAAGTTCACCAGGCGATCGAATTATTGGAGCAGGCTTTGGCTCTGGATAAAGAGACCAAAAATCTGCGCGGCGAGGGCATCCGACTGGGCAACATTGGGTTGGCTTATGAGGCCCTGGGAGACATTGTACGCGCAGCAGTGCTATGAGCAGGCGCTAGATATCCATCGCCGGGCCGGCTTTCGCTCTGGTGAAGCGACATGGGCCTGGAACCTGGGACTGTTATACGAGCGGCTCGGACAACCCGCGGAAGCCGCCGAAATGTTCGCCATCACAGTTGATTATGAGCAATCTATCGGCCATCCCAATGCCGAGGAAGATGCTTTTCGGTTGGCGACGGTGCGTCAACTGGCGCAGTCGCAGGCAGACCCGGTCACTACGCTGAAAGCAGTTTGAATTGCATTCCTTACCAAACGGAGACTCTCGCTGATGAGTGAAGCCTGGCACAGGCATCTGGATTACTACTTGACGGGCATGCAAGCTCACCGCGGCGTCCCGACTTGGTTTGAGTCCGAATGGCCGCAGATCGAGCGGGCGTGGAACGCCGGTCAACGGCGGGGCGATGCGGCCACAAATCTCGGCTACCTCAACGCGGCGCTGCCCTCGATGGCGCCACTCGGACTGTGGACGACGGCCATCGCCTGGATTACGCTGGGCCTACCCTGGGTGCGACAAGCAGGCAACAAGCTCAGTGAAGGTGTACTGCTGGAGAACCTCGGTTACTCCCATTTCCTACGAGGCGACAGGGAGAGGGCGTTGGCGATCTACGAGAAGGCGCTGGCGCTTGCGGAGGCACATCCGCGCCAGGTCTACACAGGCTCACTGCTCGGCCGCGTAGGCGAGCTGGACGCCGCAATCGGTCAACCCCAACGCGCTGGTCTACTTGCAGAGGGCCATCACCATCGCTCGTCAGGCTGAAGATCGCAAGGACGAAAGTCAGTGGCTGGACCGCATGGGCCGGGTGCATGCCACTTTGGGCCAGAATCAGGAGGCGGCCGCTTGCTTCGAGGAGGCGCTACAACTGGCGCGCGCCATCGGTCTCCAGGGACTGACCGGCTCTGCGCTCGGCAACTTGGCCAACCTCTACCTGGACGCCGGCGATCTTGACCGGGCAGTCCGCGTCTTGAAGAAGTGCTCCAAATCGCACGGCAAAAGGCGGATCGGCACGCCGAGGCGACGGCGCTGATCAACCTGGTAGCGGTCGCGGGATCGCGGGCCACATCCGTGCCGCCATTGAGACTTACGAGCAAGCCTTGTCTATCGCCCGGCAGATCGGAGATAGCGATAGCGCGAATGCGTGCCTGGGCGGCCTGGCGGGCGCCTATCGGGTGCTGGGCAAGATTACGTTTGCCGAGCAGTACGCCGAAGAAGCGCTGCAATTAGCGCAAACTATCGGAGACGTCTACGGTGTGATGTCCTGGTTGAATGAGCTTGGAAGTCTTCAAGCCATGTCCGGTCAGGATGATCAGGCGCTTCTTTCCTTTCAGCAGGCGTTGGCGTTGGCAAAAGGGCCAGCAGGCAGCGTTTGGCACCAGGAGACGATTCTGAAAAGCCTGGGCAATTTCCACCTCCGCCGTGGGGAGGTTTCGGAGGCTCGCAGTTGCTACGAGGAAGCGTTGCCGTTGGCTGAAAAGATCGAAGACCGGGTCGGCCAATGCGCCCTGCTGGACGGTCTGGCCACCGCCTGCGAGGCAATGGGCGAGGTGCCACGGGCTATCACGTTGTATCGCAGAGCGCTGGAAATGGCACAACTGTTCTCTGACCCCGGCCGAGAGGCAAGCCTCCTCAACAACCTGGAAGCAGCCTGCATGCGCCTTGGCGATCTCGATGAGGCCCTGCGCAACCAGCAAGCGGCGCTGGCGCTTTTCACCAACATGGAGGATGTACGATCCGTCAGCATGACACTTGGGGCGTTGAGAAACACCTATGCGGCTCGGGGTGAGTCTGAGCAGGCATTGTCCTGCTACCGCCGCGCCATTACCCTGGCGCAGCAATCAGGCGATCAGCGGTCCGAGGCGGTCAGCAGTTAGAATCTTGGGATTCTGCACGGGAGAGAAGGTGACTTCCGAGAGGCAGCAGCATTAATGCGTCGCGCGGTTGAGCTTGAGCGCGACCACGGTGATCCGGCGGCGCACAACCATGCCTTGATGTTAGCTCAGATTGAGGCGCTTCTGGCGGCAGGTGATACAGACTGATGCAATCAACGAGCGATCATTCACCCCAGCTCGCCCCAGCCATTGCTCACCGCGTCGAATACGATCGCCTGGCCCTGGCCGTGGGCGGCGACGACGGCCTGCGCCGCTGGACACACCGCTTTGAGGGCGCCTGGCTCAATGGCCGCGCAGACGAGTGCCGCCAATTGCTGATCGGCATCAAGAGCAGCGGGATCAACCTGTCATCCGCCGGGCGGGCCACCGTGCTGCGCTGCCAGGGCTGCTGGCGCTGCTGCAAGAGGAATACCCCGCGCCGAAGCCGACTTCCATGCCGCATTGGCGCTGTATGAAGAGATCGGCGACGATCTCATAGTAAGTCGGTTGCTCAACGACCTGGGCACGCTGGATCAGGCACGCGGCGACCTGAATGCGGCGATCGAATATTACCGAGCATCCCTGCAGCGCCTCCCACTCGGCGAAGGCGAAACCGGCAACGCCGCGATGGTGCGCAATAACCTGGGCCTGGCACTGGTCAGCCTGGGTGAACGCCCGGCCGGGTTGGCTGAGTTAGAGCAGGCGCGAGCGATTTACGCGGCTGGGGTACCCGCAGGGCGTGGCGCGGGCACAGATCAACCTGGGCCAGCTGTACGTTTGGCAGGGCGATCAGGCCGCCGCACTGGCAGCCTACCAGGAAGCGTTGACGACTCTGCGCCGTTTCGGGAGACGCGTATGGTGGCCGAGGTGCTCAACAGCCTCGGTGTGCTGGCCAGGAATCAGGGGCAGTTCGAGCAGGCCATTGACTACTACACTCAGAGCCTGGCGCTGGCGCAGGAAGCGCATGATCTTGGCGGACAGGCGCAGGCGCTCGGCAATTTGGGCGCCACCTACCACCAGCAGGGCCGGACCGACCGGGCGCGGCCGTGTTACCGTGAGGCGTTGGCCCACCACGAGGCCCTGGGTGATCTGCGCGGCCAGGCGCTGATGTGGGGCAACCTGGGACAGTTGGACGGCCTGGATAATCGCTCTGAGGACGCACTAGCCGCGCATCGACGCAGCCTGAACCTCTATCACCGGGCGGGTGCAGAACTGGATGCAGGAATCGCACAGGTCAATCTGGCCGGCGTGCTGCGGATGCTGGATCGGCAAGACGAGGCCGAGGCGTTGTATTTGTCAGCCATCGAAACCGGCCGCCGGCTGGACGACCTGCGTCTACAAGACCGTGCCTTGGGCGGGCTGGGTATCCTGTGCTCCATGCAGGGTCGCTTTGATGAGGCGCGGGCGCTGCTCAGCGAGGCGCTGACCCTGCAACGCAGGCGCGGGACATTCCCGCCCAGATCGAAACCCTCTACAAGTTCGGCGTAGTAGCGCGATGAAGGGCAGAAAGAGGCGCAGCTCGCTGAAATCCTGCAGCCAGCGTGGGAGCTGGCGCAGGTGCACGATGCTGGGCGCTGGTTGGTGGTCATCGCCTGGCTCCTGGGCGACGCCGCGGTGGACGAACGGCTGCCGCAGGCGTACAATTACTACGCCACAGCCGCCGCGCTCGCCCGTCAGTACGGCGATGAGCGACGGTATCGCATCAGCATGGACGCGATCCGCGGCAACGTGGAGGAGTTGATCGAACACGGTCGGTGGGCGGACGCTGCGTTCGTGTGCCAGTACGTGATCGAGCATTGGGAGAAGCTGGAACTGGCGGAGTGGGTGGAGGATGGGATCGCGGAGATCAACGGCTTGATCCCCCAAACAGCGTCAGAATGAACTATCGTGATCAGCGAGGAAAACAATGCTAACACCTGAGTTCGTCATCGGTCGCCAGGCCGAGGTCGCGTTGTTCGATGACCTGCTGGCCGGCCGCACTCCGTATCGTCTGTTGGAGATCTATGGCCCCGGCGGCATCGGCAAGACCGTGGTGGGCGGCAAACTGCTGAGCCATGCCCAGGCACGCGGCATCCCGGTGGCGGCCGTGGACGGCATCCAGCCCGATCTGACGCCCGACCGCATCCTCGGCCTGTTCATGGATGGACTGACCGCGGCTCCGGCCGGTGGGAAGCTGGCAGACGGGCTGCGCGACTTCGACCGCCAGCTCCGCGACTACCTGATCGTCAACGAAGTGCTACAGCAAGGCGGCGGGATCACGGCGCTCTTCGACGTCGTGGGCAGCGTCAAAGACCCGGTCGGCCTGGGCAGTATCCTGGGCGGTCTGGGGAGCGCAGTCACCGAGGCGGTCAAGCGCACGGTCAGCAACCGCTTCGCCCTGGAGCGCTACCTGCGCGGGCCGAACGCGCTGACGAGCAGCTTCATGGATGGGCTGGCCGCTGGCCTGGCCGAGTTGCGCCGACCGGTCGCGCTGCTGCTCGACACCTACGAGGAGATGGAGGGGTTGGACGACTGGGTTTGCCGGACGCTGGTTCCCGGCCTGCCGCCCGCGNNGCGACTGGTGATCCTCGGCCGCAACGAACTGCACCGGGTCAACTTCGACTGGAGTGAGCACGGCGACGCGGTCAGCAGCCAGCCTCTGCCCGAACTGGATGAGGTCGACGCCAAAGCGTATCTGCGTCATTTCGGTCTGCAGGATGCCGCGGCGCTCGATCAGGTCTACCGTTTCACCGGCGGCTACCCACTGTTGCTGGTGCTGGTGCGTCACCTGGCCCGGGAAGCCGGTGGTTGGGATCAGGTGGGCGCGCTGGAGAGCAGCGCTGACCGTGATCGCATCGCGACNCGGCTGCTGGAACGTATCCTGCGGCATGGGCGGGTCGCCGAAGTGCAGATGTTCCTGGAGAAAGGCGTAGTGGCGCGCTGGTTCGATCCAGAGACCGTGGCGGTCATCCTGGAAGTGGATATCGCCGATGCGCGCAAGATCTACGATAAGCTGCGCCGGCATTCCTTCGTCGAGCGCCACCCCTACGGTCTCAAGTTCCACGACAAGATCCGNGAGCTGCTGCTGGAGCGGCTGAAGTTCACCAGCCCCGGTGAGTACGACCGGCTGACCAGACGGCTGATGGCGTACTATGCGGAGAAAGCCGGGATCCAGGAGCCGGAGGGCCCGGACAGGCAANNCCAGGCCGCCCGAACCTCTGGCTGGGCCCAAATACGAGATTCACATCCACGGGCCGGCGCAGGGGTGATCATCGGGGACGCCGCACAAGCGCAGCAATATCTTATGGCGCATGAACCAACAGACCCGCAACCGGAACCCTGAAGCCGACTACGAGATCGAAACGATCGCGGCCGGGCTGGACGCGCAGGCGCCGGGCGCGTTGGCGCGCTGGCAGGCAGCGTTCGTGGCAGCGCGTGATGGATGGCAGCTCGATCGAGCGACCGTGTTGCTGCGGATGCTTAAAGGCCGGCCGCTGACCGCGCGAACAAGGGCTGGCTCGCTACCTGGAAGGCACTCTGCTGGTCAAACAGGCCGATTGGCCGGCCGCGGCTGCCATGTACCAACGTGCTCTAACTCTGCACCTTACGGCGGGTTCCGTGATCGGACAGGTTGCGGCGCTCAATGGCCTGGCCAACGTGCTGCGCCGGCTCGATCGGCCGCTGGAAGAGGTTGCCAGCCTCTACCAACAAGCGCTGACTTTGGCCGAAGAGCTAACCGACAAGGCCACTCATGCCGGCATCCTAAACGGCTTGGGCTTGACCCTCTACGGCCAGGGCGGCTCGCGGCGGCTGATGCGCGCTTCTCCGAAGCTCTGGAGATCGCGCGAACGCTGGGCAATCGGGAAACCGAGGCCGCTGTATTGCACAACCTGGGTTCGCTGGCCTGGACGCGTGGCCAACTAGCCCAGGCCGCCGAATACTTCTCGGCCGCATCTGCCATTCAGGAAACATCAGGCGATGCGCACGGGGTGGCCGAGACGATCAACAGCCAGGGATTAGTCGCCGAAGCGCGGCGAATGGACGGCCGCGGCCGAGCATTACGAGCGCAGTCTGACGGTCTTCCAGGCGGCCGGGGATCTCGACGGACAGGTGCAGGCGTTGACCAACCTGGGCAACGTCGCCTGGCTATTGGGGAACTACCAACAGGGACAAACCTACCACGAGGAGGCGTTGGCGCTGGCCCGCGACCTCGGGGATGCTCATCTGGAAGGCCAGGTTTTGACCAGTCTCGGTGATGCTTACAGAGCGCTGGGCCTGCACCGTGAAGCCGAAGCGACCTTCCTGGATGCGTTGGCGCGCAAGCAGGTGGCCGGCGACCGGCGCAGCTTGAAGCACACCTGGTTCAACCTGACCGGCTTCTATCTAACCCTGCGCAGATATGCCGAGGCCCAAGGCGCCTATCAAGAGACGCTGAGGTTAGCGCAAGAGCAGGCAGATGCCCGCATCGAGGCGTTCACCTGGCTCGGCCTGGCTAAGCTGGCCGCGCTGCGAGAGGATTGGGATCAGGCAATAACGTATCTTGATGCCGCCTGGGGAATCGCCGAGCGCGCGGAATATACCGACTGTCAGGCTTCGATCTGCCAACTGCGCGGGGATCTGGAGCGCTTGTCAGTCAAGCCAGACAGCGAGCTGGTGTTGCGTCACTATGCTGAGGCTTGCGCTTACGCCGCCTCCTTCAACCCGCGCACCCTGGCGCAGGTGCTCGATTACCTGGTCGCCGTCTGGTCGGCGCACGCTGAGGACGGTCACCGGATGAAACGATCTGGTTTTGCAACAGCATGATCGCGATCTGGGAGGAGTTGGGTTACGCTGACCCTGTCCCTGAATTGCCTGCGGCCTTCAGGCAGCTTCGGGCGCACTGTGCAGCGCCCGCGGCTGCCCAGGCACGGCCCAAACCGCCGCGGGTGGCAACCAAACAGTGCCAGGTCAGCCTGGGGTTTGACCTCAACCCGGCATCGGCGTTGGCAAAAATCTGGCTGCCGTTGACCAGCATGAAGGGGCGGGCAGTGGTTGCTTACGTCGGGGCTGCCCTTGGCAGCCCAGGTGTGGCCGTGCATGGAAGAGGAAGGAGACGAAGGCAACGCCCATGGCCTGTCTTCGGCTCCTTCTTGTTATACCCTGGCTGGCGGCGCAGCCGAAGTTCTACAGATCGGGCAGCAGACCCAGTCCCCGCAGCATGCCGGCGACGTCCCAGACGGTGAATGTTTCGCACACCTGCCCATCCTCACGTAACACCAGGCGATTGACGCCGCGGGCCTCGATCCGGCGACCGCTGGCCGGGATATTCAGGATCGGGCCTTGATGCGNTGNCCGCGCAGTCCAGAACAACGCCACACGCTGACCGGTCACGATCACGTCGTCCGGTGTGATCTTCAGATCGGGAAAGGCGTGGTAATAGGCGGCAAACATGCTCTGCACGCCCTGCTGACCACTCAACGGCTGGGCAATGGCCACATCCTGAATGTCGCAGTCGTTGCTGTAGTACCCGGCGACGTACCGCGGGTCGTGTGAATTCCACGCCTCGATCAGTTGGGCGATGCGCTGCTGGATGGGTTGGGTCATCGGGACGCCTCCGGTCTGTTTTTGACTGCTGCTGTGTGGCATGATCGTAATCGTCATATGCCTAGTGTATGGTCAGTGCTCGCTGGTGTACAGGTCAAAAGCTGCTCATTCGTTGCTCATGTCCGATTGCACCTCAGTGCTCAGCCCGCTGCGGCGCTGATTTCGATCTGCCACAGAATCTCAGCGATGCGCGCCATGCCTGACCTGAGGTGACGGCGGTAGGAGCTGAATGGCACATCCAACAACTCAGCGGCCTGCTCCTGGGTGGCGGCCGGCTGGATGTAGGTGTGATAGACGGCCCGGTAGTACTTGTTCTCCCTGGGCGTCTCACGCATCTGTTCGGCTGCGCCCTTGAGCAGATCGCGCAACACGGCCACGCGCGGNNTATCGCTGGCCGTGCGATCGGCCCGTTCGCCCACCATACGCGAGCGCAACAGCGCGCTGCCGGCCAGTACATCGGGGCGGGTGTAATCGCGCAGCGCACGCTCCACCAGGCCGACGAACTCGTCCTGGCTGAGCGCGACCGGCCGCAGTGCCGGCGCGGGCGGCTTGATGGCCTCCGGCGACGCGGTAATCTCCCGCTGGCCCAGCAGCCNCAGCCAGGCCGACGCCGGCATGACCCGCCAGTCATGGCCGTAGACGCCAAACTCACGACCGCCTACGGCAAAATCCAGCTCCGACAGCCGCGCCAGGTCGGCGTAGGCGAAGACCGGTAGCCAGAAGTCGGGGTCAGCGCAGGCATAAAAGGTGTACACCAGGCCGGGCGCAAAATAGTGGCGCACCATGGTGACAAAGATCACGCTCTGGATCGGCGAGACGGCCTGGTGGGTGTCGGCCGCCAGCCAGAAACGAAAGAAGGTCGCACGCTCGCCGGGCCGTAGCGGCGCACGACGCTGCAAGAACGCCCACACCCTGGCCGTAGCCGGGTCGGCCATCAGGTNCTGGGCGGTCGCCTGCTCCAGCGCCAGCAGCAGGAGGAAGCCGGCCGGCTGGCCAGTGCCATCGCTAAACACGACGGCGTTCTCCGGCTGGCGGGTCAGCCAGAAGCGCGCCAGGTCCCCTGNCGCCGCGCCCTCGTGCTGCGTCACCATGTCCACCAGCCGCTCGATGTCGGTCTCGCGCAGGCGGTCGGGCCGCGTGCGGCCGCTGGTCTGCCACTCGAAGAAGGGGCGTACGGCCGGGTTGTCACGGTGCAGGTAGACGAAGTCGAACAGGGCCACCTGTTGTTCCTGCCCCTGGGTTGCGTGCAGGCGCCGGGTGTAGTGGACGCGTGCGCGGCGGTGCAGCTCGCCGTACCAGCCGGGGTTGCGCCAGCGCAGGTCGGCGGCCAGCACCTCGCGTGCGATGTCGTGCGGGAACAGCCCGCCGGGCCGGGTCTGAATGAAGGACAACCCGCGCAGCCATTCNNTGAACAGCTCATGCGCGTCGTCCATGGTTAACAGCTCGGCCAGCAGCCNCTCGGTGGTGGCGCGTACCAGCGCGCAGGCCTCCAACGCNNGGCGGTGCGCCGGGCCTGGNNCGCGCTGCAAGAACTGCTCCAACAGCAGCTTGACGACGTCCACCGCCTCCAGCGGCTGGAAGTGAAAGCCGGGGCGCTGGTCGTACAGGTCGGCCACCAGCGACAGGGCCAGGGGGTAGCTGTGCGTGAAATCGAGCACGGCCGGCAAGTCTTCGGCCGGCACACGGCGCTGAAGGAGGTACGCGCGGCCCTCGTCCGGGGTCAGGTTGCGCAGGGTGAGGGTGCGCAACAGGGNCTGCCAGCCGGGATCAGCCCGCCAGGCCGGCGGGGGTTGGCGGCTGGCCAGCACGGTCAGCACATGTTCGGGCAGTTGGGGCAGAAACACCTCGCGCAGCCAGTCATCCAGCGGCGCCAGCAGCTCGTAGGTGTCCACCAACACCACACTGCGGTCGGCGTGCCGAGCCAGGGCCTCGACCGACGGCGCAGCAGGATCGGCGCCGAGGGCCAGGGCCAGGCTGGCCTGGAAGGTCTCGGGCGTCGGTTNCAGAAGTTGCGCGTCGAGGCTGGCCACGGTCGCGCCGGCCTGCTCAGCCAGGCGGCTGAACTGGCCCAGCAAGCTGGTCTTGCCCACACCCCCAGGGCCATGCACCAGGAGCACGTTGAAGGGCAGCTCCGGCGCACTGAGGGCCGATTGGAACAGGGCCTGCTCGGCGACCCGGCCAATGAAGCTGCGCTGGCGCGCAGCGCTCAGGCGATCTGCGAGACGCGACATGGCGATCACCTCGGGCGAAGCGGAAGAAAACCCGAAATTCGGTAGGCAGAATTATATCTCATTCCCCGGAAACGCAATCACGCGCGCCGCCGCGTGACGATCAGCAGCCATACGTAAAAACCGGCGCCCGAACATCCACGCTACCTGTTGGCGGTTCGGGGACGGGGCTACAAGCTCGTCGACACCCCGGAGCCTGATCTGAGGCCAGACAATGCCCTACCTCCCCACCCGGCGCCAATCAACGACCCGGCCCTGGCGCCCCGCGGCTGGACCAGCCTGAGGTGCAAGCCGCCGTAGCCGCCGCGGAGGCGATTCACAAGCAGCCTGGAACCGCATCCTGGCGGCCTGTCTCGCTGGCGACATCAGCCTGGGTCGGGCAGCACAGCTGCTCGGCGTCGAACGCTTCGACCTGACCGAGCGCCTGAGCCGTCTGGGACTGCCGCTGCATCTGGGCAGCGCGACTCCGGCCGGTTTGATCGTCCCCGCGTTCCAGGTCATGCCGCCGCCCCGGGAGCTCAGCGTTACGCGCGTCACGCAGGGCATAGAGGCCTGGCGGCTGGATACGGAACTGGCGGGTTACCCCATCGGCTCATGCAAACGTGTTGCGACGTTACAACAGGATCAGCGCGGCCACGCCGACCATGGCGACCAGGGTGCCCAGCAGCGCGGNCANGGAGATTCGCTCCTTGTAGACCCAGTGCACCAGCGGCAGCGACACGACGGGGTNCATCGCCATGAGCGTAGACGCGATCCCCACNNGCGCTAACTGCACCGCCACCAGCGACATCCACACGCCGAAGAACGGCCCCGCAAACGAGCCGCCCAGCATGATCGCGACGCTGCGGCGATCCGCTGCCACACGGCGGATGGTGTCGCCGGCCTTGCCCGTGACCACCGCCAACGCCCAGATCACGATCGCGGCGGCCAGCATGCGGATCATCACGCCGGACAGCGCGGAAACCGCCGTCCAGCCCCGTTTCGCCATCACCAGGCCCGCGGCCTGACACAGCTGCGCGCCGACCCCGTAGAGGATGCCCCGGAAATAGTCGGGGGTGCGCGGCTGCTGGACGCCTCCACCCGCCCGCTCCAGCACGACCCAGGCCACGCCGACCAGGATCAGCGCCATCGCGGCCAGTTCGATGAGGCCCAACCGTTCGCGCAGGAAGATCCATGCCAACAGCGCGCCGAAGATGGGTCCCAGCGAAANGAGCAGCACTCCGATCCGGGTCCCCACCAGCACATAGCTCTGGAACAGCAGGCTATCGCCGATCACCAGCCCAACGATCGCGGACAGCCCCAGCCAGAAGATGCGATAGCCCTCGGCGTCGGACGGGAACGGTTGCCCATAGGTGAGCCAATGCGCCGCGCCCACCAGCAGCACCGCGAACGCCAGTCGGGTCCGGTTGACCACCAGCGAGCCGACCCGGCGCGCGGAGGTGAAAAAGAGGGATGAAACCGCCCATGCGACCGCGGTCAGCAGCGCGGCCAGTTCGCCTAAGTAGCTCGTAAGCGCCTCCCGCAATAGTATCCCCACGCAGGTTCGCTGGGGAAGCCAGCGATGGTATGAGATGACCTGTCAGCGGCGCACGCAAAGGTGAACCGAGAAGGCAACTGGGGGCGTAGTGTAGTGGTTGGCATGCCGGCCTGTCAAGCCGGAGAGGGCGGGTTCAGCGTTTCCAAGACTGTTTCTTGACAACCGCTGGATAGGGGTCAGGCTGGTCCATACAGGCGGTCATCGGCCTCATCCTTCGTGTTTGACACCTGTAACGTAACGATGTACCACATCGCCAACGGCGGCGTTACCGATGCCATCGTGGGCAGTTCCAACTTCACGCTCAGCGAGCTGGGATTGGCCGAGGCCAACAACAACATCGAACTGAACCTGATCATTGAGGAGTTCGCACCCCACGTGCGAGCCGGCGCTTTGCTTGACACGACGCACTAAATAGCTACAATTCTAGCCATGAGCGAACAATCGCCGTTCGAGATCATCTTCGATGATGCGGTACGGACACATTTTGCCGCCATCGAACGCAAAGACCAATCGCTGATCCTGGACGCCATCGAACAGCAGTTGGCGTATGAACCAAATCAGAAGACGCGCAACCGCAAAGCCCTACGCATTCCCAACTTGCTGGGTGCGACATGGGAGTTGCGTTGTGGTTTGAACAATCGCTACAGGATATTCTACGATGTGGACATCGAGGATCGACTGGTGATCGTTTTGGCGGCGGGTAGAAAACTCGGCAACAAGTTGATGATCGGTGGCGAGGAGTTTGAACTATGAAAATCGTGCCCTTGGCTGAAGTGAAAGACCGTTTTAGCGCCTACATCGACGAGAGCCGCGAGTCGCCTGTGGTGGTCACGCGCAACGGCCGGCCCGTCGCCATGCTGATTGCCATCGAGGAGGAGGATGACCTGGATAGCCTGTTGCTGGTGCACAACCCCGCTTCTTGCAGCTTTTGGAGGAGGCGCGCCAGCGGGTGCGTGACGGGAGGCGTACCGCTGGCCGAGTTTCGGCGGCGATTGAATGTCGCATCAGTCGAGTGACCGTTGGCCGGTTTGCTTGCCGTGAAGGGCGATCTCAGGTACAATAGCGGCGCAGACCATGATGGCTGGGTTGTATGAGAGGCGGTCGTGCATGCAGGCCACAATTGCTAGCACAGGCGAGGTTATTCAGATGATACGCACATATGAGGGCATGATCGACCAAAGCGGCAGGCTGCAACTTCTCGACCCCGTCAAGCTGCCGCCTATGCGCCGGGTGTTGGTGACGGTTCTCGACGAAGAACCAGAGTTGAGCGCGTGAAGCAGCCATGTTGAGCGAAAGCGCCCTGGCCGTCGATTGGTTGACGCCGGAAGAAGATGCCGCATGGTCACACCTGAGCCAGCTTCCATCGTTGTAGTCGATTTCCCCTTCTCCGATCTCTCANNGTCCAAACTGCGACCGGCCGTTGTGTTGTGCGATACGGGGCGCGGCGACTGGTTGCTGTGTCAGATTACCAGCAATCCGCACAGCGATCCCGAAGCTGTGAAGATCACACCAGCCAGTCTTGCCAAAGGCGCCTTATCTTCGTTGAGCTACGCTCGGCCAATGAAGCTGTTCACAGCCAATCAGGCGTTGATGGTGAAACGTGTGGCGATTCTGGCAGACGAGCCATACAGCCAAATCCTATCGACGATCATTCGTGCACTTCAGCGTGTCATGCCAGCCACGGGAGATGCTGAAGACGAAATGCAACCCACGGATTGATAACTTTCACCCCCGCCTGAACGACGTTCGATTGGTATGAAGCGAAGCCCGTAGCTCTGGAAGCCTTCCCTCTGCCCCCTTACGATGACACCCAAATGATCGATGGACTTGTGAAGGCCATCCTCGCCGCCAAGGCCGAAAACCCCGCGGCCGACGTCCGCGCTGGAGGCGGAGATCGACCAGCGGGTCTACGCGCTCTACGGGCTGACGGCCGAGGAGATCAGGATTGTCGAGGGCAGATAGAAGCGCCTTGCCTTAACTACCTTGCTTGACACCTGTAACGTAACGCGGTACAATCCTCTATGATCCGCAACATCCGACATAAAGGCCTTGCGACACTGTACCAAGACGATGAAACCCGTGGCGTGCATCAGGCGCACGTCAAACGGTTGCGTCAGATCCTTGCTCTGCTCGAGTCTGCGACGACCCTCGCCGACATGGACGCTCCCGGATTGCGGTTGCACCCGTTACGGGGCAATTGGCAGGGCTTCTATTCGCTGACCGTGTCCGGAAATTGGCGCGTCATCTTTCGCTTTGAGAATGGAGACGCTTTGGATGTGGATTACCTCGATTACCATTAGGAGCTGATGCCTCATGCCCATGAAGAACCCTCCTCATCCCGGTGAGATCATCCGTGACCTGTATGTTGAACCGCTGGGGTTGACAGTCACCCAGGCCGCGGCCGGGCTGGGCGTCAGCCGCAAGACGCTGTCGTTGCTGCTCAACGGGCATGCCGGCATCTCGCCAGAGATGGCCGTGCGTCTGTCCAAAGCCTTCGGCCGCACCCCGGAAGGCTGGCTGCAGTTGCAGATGCACTACGACCTGGCGCAGATCGACCGGCAGGCTGAGCGTATCCAGGTGACGCCCTTTGCCCGACCGCAGCCCGATCTCATACCCGCAAACGCCTGAAGGCAGTAGCCAGCCACGACCGTCACAGCCAGGGCCTGAAAACCCTGCGGCCGACGCCCGCGCTGGAGGTGGAGATCGACCAGCGGGTCTACGCTCTACGGGCTGACGGCGGAGGAGATCAGGATTGTCGAGGGGGAGACGCCGTAGCAGCCAACAGGCGGGAGGTAACGAAACGACCCGCGCGATTTGCCCAAATCCGTTCGTTCTGGTACTCTTTCAGGTACTCGATCACGTGTCCAGAGGAGTTGGACCATGAACACCATCCCCGCCCAGGAGATCAAGCGCCGCGGCATCGCCGCTGTAGACGACCTGATCACCAAGGGGCCTGTCTACGTCATTCGCAACAACCAGCCACAGTACGTCGTGCTCACAGAGCAGCGCTACCAGGACTTGCTCGACGCAGAGGACGAAGCTTACGAGGCGCGCATCCTGGCGTCGCTGGAGGATCTGCGGGCGGGCAGAGTGACGCGGTACGGCCGAAGACCTGATCACGCTTCTGAACCTGGAAGACTGAGGCATGTACACGCTGATCTGGACGCCCAGATTCACGCGCTCAGCCGAGAGGTTTGCAAAACAGCATCCAGAGCTACGCGCCAGCTTTGCCGCCGTCTTGCGCGTCCTGGAGCAGGATCCTTTCCAGCCACACCTGAAATTCCACAATCTTGGGGGCAAGCTGCGCGGTATTCAGGCCGTCAGCCTGACCCACGACTACCGCATCACGCTGACCGTGTTCATCACAGAGCGAGAGATCACGCTGCTTGACATCGGCAGCCACGGCGAGGTCTATCGCTAGGCCGCGGCCCTGCCCGATAGCCGTGGCCCAACGCTGCGAGGCCGGAGATGCCATGGATGTGGACTATCTCGACGATCGTTAGAATTAGCGCTGACCGACGGGCCGCCCTGCCCGCGAGGCACGACATTGGGCCGGCGCGATAACCGGGTCGAAGGAGCCTCCTGCCATGAACGATAATCCAATGCCGAGTGGGCGCGTTGTGCTGCGTGCCAGCGCCAAATACTGGCTTACGGAGCGCATTGGTCCGCTCCTGCTATTGTGGAGCTTTGCCATCGTCGCCCTGGCCCTGGACGGGTCACGCAGCCTGAGGCTCGTTGTATTGTGCGTACTCGGCAGCCTATTTCTCATGTGGCCCGTGATCACCACCGCGCGTCCGGCTGGAAGTAGACGTCTACGGGTTGCGCGGGCGAATCCATGGTCAGCCGTTCGATCTCTCCTGGACAGACGTGCGCGTTACGGTGTATCGAGATCGACCGCAAGAAGCCGCTTCTACAAATCGGTGGCTCGACCGGCGGTGTTGAATTCATGCTCGATGAACTGAACTCGGTCGCGGCCTGGCAGGCATTACAGCGCTTCGCGCCAGCCGCGGCACTGGCTGAGAATGCGTTCGATTCTCTATCCTGGTTCCAGGAGCAGCGCACGGCCACGACCGCGTGGTTGGCTGATGTCACCTCGACTATGGTGCACGTCAGAATCAGTCGTTGGCCGGCAGCCTTCGGCTGGATCACCGTGATTTTCTGGGTCGCCCTGAGTCTGTTTGCCGGGATCAGCAGTTCCGACTCAACCTGGACATTCTTTCTTGCGTTCGCCTTGCCTGGCCTCTGCCTCGTTTATCTCGGCAGTCCGGTCACCGAGATCGGGCCAGAGCGTGTCAGCCTGACTATGCCACTGTGGCCGACCTACGCCATGTCTTGGGCGGAGGTGCAGCGGGTCGCGCTCGACCACAGCGATGACCAGTTTGTGCTTTATGGGCCTGGCAAGCGCCTGACCCTCCCTGGTCCCAGATGGTGGCGACGCGCCGACCGGGAGGTTGGACTGGGCGCCATCTTCGGGCATCTGGAACAGCGGGGCATCCCGTTTGAGCGGACGGCGCGAGCGGGCTTCGCGCCGCCGCGGCACGCGTGCCGCGCAAGGCGGGCAAGTGAAGCGGCGAAAGCGCTGCACGGATGCCAGCGTGCAGCGGCCCTGGGCCGGTTGGGCTGGGCGATGGCCGAAATCCAATGCGGGTGGGCCCGCTGAGCCGGCGGGAGAGATGACTCGACTTGGCGAACGCACGACGCACACGGCAAACAGCATGACGAAACCACCGGTAGTTCTGGCCGAATACTTCACCACCGAGGAGCTCACCCTCCTCTTCATCGTGCGCGCCGACTTCGCTGAGCCACAGGTGGTGGAAATCCCCGGCACCCGGGAGGAACTGCGTGCGTACGTGCGAACCCATTTCGGCGCGGGCGCCTCCGGNGGTGTGCACGACCTGGACCTGGACGCATGGCAGACCCGGCTGGCGCCGTTCATCGAGCCGATTCTGCCGTGGCTCGCCGAGGGTGATACCCTCTGGCTGGCGCCGCACGACGTGCTCCACTACCTGCCGCTGCACGTGCGCGTGGACGACCGTTACCTGGCCGAGCGCAACCCGGTCTGCTACAGCCCCAGCGCCTCGGTGATGCCGTACTGCCAGGCCAAGCGTGAGCCAGCGCGGNNGGGTGGTGCGCTGGTGCTGGGCGATTCGCGGCCAGACCGACCGCTGCCCTTTGCCCGCGGAGGCGCANNACGCGTGGCCCAGCTGCTGGGCTGTGAACCGCTGCTGGGGCCGGCCGCCAGCAAAGCGCAGGTGGTTGCAGCGCTGGCCGATGAGGCGCAGCGCCAGGCCCTGGACGTGCTGCACGTCGCTTGCCACGGCTATTTCGACACGACCGAAGCCCTGAAGTCCGGCCTGCTGTTGGCGTCGGACGACAACGCGGGCACGCTCACCGCCGAGGAGATCTTCGGCCTGCCGCTGCACGCCGAGCTGGTGACGCTGAGCGCGNNTGAGAGCGGGGTCAACGAGCGTCAGCCCGGCGACGAGCTGATCGGCCTAACCCGCACCTTGATCTACGCCGGCACGCCGTCGGTGCTGGTCAGCCTGTGGCGCGTCGACGATCTGGCGACCGCGCTGCTGATGGAGCAGTTCTACCGGGCNGTGGCGCGGGGTATGGCCAAGGCGCAGGCATTGCAGGCCGCGCAGTGCTGGCTCATGCACNNCTGCCATGCGACGCGGTCCTGGCGATCGTGCAGGCGGCGCGTGACGCGGCCCTGGCCGCCTACTGGCAGGGCGGGAGCGAGGATGCGCAGGCCCGGTCGTGGTGGGCCGCCCTGGCGGCGCAGCGCTGGTTTCGAAGAGAAATACCGGCCGGACGACTGCCCCTTTGTCCACCTTTACTACCGGGCGCCGTTCGTGCTGGTGGATGATTGGCTGTGAGGAGGAGATTACGTGCCGAACAACGATTCATGGGTGCATCATTTCGTGCGGCTTTCCCCTGCCATGGCCGTTGCCGAAGCCCAGCGGCCTGGGCGTGGGGCAGCGCGGCGGGCTGCGCTACGGCGTGATCGTGACCGGGGACGACCGCGCCCTGGCCTGCATCACCTGGCAACACCTGGACGGCCGACCGCCGGCGGCCACCCTGGCCGCGTTCCAGACGGAGTGGCCGACCCTCTGGTCGCTGCCGGCGCACGACGCGGGCGACCTCTCCGCCGTCGCGCTGTTTTTCGCCGAGGTGCTGCAAGGGGATGAGCGCGTCAGCGGCATCGTGCTGACCGCTGCGGGCGGTACGCCTGTGGCAGTCCTGCCGACGCACGCTGCTGTCTGCGCTGGACGATGGGTCTACGATGCGCGATCTGCCCGCGTACACACCAGGGCCAAGGGGTCGTAGCGTGCGCCCGACGAGCGATGGTGCAGCGCTACGGTCGGTTGGACTTCCCCGACCAGGTGGCGCTGGCCATGCCGTGTACGCTGACTGTGGCCATCCGTCAGGCGGCTGTGACTGGCGCCGCCGGGCAGGTCGAGTTGGGGCTGACCGCCGGCGCCTGGCCGCTGCACGTGGTCGCCACGCTGGTCGGTGTGAATCCCGAGGATTTCCTGGTCGAGGCCCGACCAGCGGCGTCCTCGCGGTGCCACGCGACGCCGACTCTGCGTCGTTGACCTTCATCCTGATCCCGCAGAGCCTCGGCCGTAAGCGGGTGCGCGTGCTTCGAGCAGAACAACACCTACCTGGGCACCACGTGGCTCGACACCGAGGTTCTGCCAACCCAGCCAGCCGACAGCGGACCGGCCGAGGTCAAAAACAACCTGGAACTGACCGCCGCTGGTCTGTCCCCCGACTTCACCATCCTCATCGAACAGATCGCCGGGCAGACCTACGCGGTCAGGGTCAAACGGGCCAGCGACGACAGCACCCAGGCAATGGCCGAGGTCGATCGGATTACCTTCGCCCAACCGCCTGCGGTCTACGTGCAGGCTATCTTCGACGAAACCAACGCCAAGACCCGGCGCGGCCTGACCGCGCAGGAGTTCGATGCCGAGGTGATCAAACTGGGCAACCGCCTGTACGAGGACCTGTTCCACAATGCGCAGGGGGATCTGCCCGGGTTCAAGAGTTTCTACCGCGACGAGCTCTACCCGGCCTCGGAGCACGAGGCGCAGGGCCGGTCGCGCGGCGCCGACCGTGCGGCTCGTCTCGGACGGTTCTACATCCCCTGGGAGATCCTGCGTGCCTCCCTGAGTGACGCGTCGGGGAGGTGGCACACCGATCGGCTGGCCTTTGCGAGCGCTTCAACCTGGCGCGTTGGCTGGCCGGGCCGGGGCCGGGCCACAAACTGCCGATCCTGGAAATCGCCCTGGTGGCGCCGCCCTCGAACCTCAGGTTCGTCCAGTCGGAGGTGGACGCCTTGCGGGATATGCTCGGGCGCGGGTCAAGACGATCGGGCACAAAGCGGGCTGGAGACCTTCTTGCAGGACGGCCGCGCCGACGTGCTGCACTTTGCCTGCCACGGCGCCTTCGACGACGTTATACCAGCGCGCTCCGCAGTCAAGCTGGAGGATCGGGTCTTGCGCCCCGTCGATCTAACGCCGGCGTACCGCAACTTCGCTCGGCCGGCCTCTGGTCTTCATGAACGCCTGTGACAGCGGCCGCGTGGGCATTGGCCTGACCGGGCCGACGGTTGGGCGGATGCGTTTCTGATGGGGGACGGCGGCCGGGCTGGCGTCTTCGTCGGTTCCGTGTGGAAGACCACGGATGAGTTGGCCTCACAGTTCGCCGCGACCTTCTACCGGCGGCTCCTGGCCGGCGACCGGCTGGCCGAAGCGATGCGCCAGGCGCGCGGCGGTGAAACGCCGGCGACGCCACCTATTTGAGCTACACCCTGTACGCCAATCCCAAAGTGCGGGCCGCACGGCCGGTCTGATGTGAGTACGACGTCCCGTCATCAGGGGGCAGGATTTTGAGTTCAGGAGTTGGTGCGATGATGTCATTCAGAAGAACTGCGCGTACATCGAAGTCCACGAAGCGGAGCTGAGCGCCGCCTCCGCGGATCGTGAGGCATTCGCCCGTGAGCTGGCCGCTCAAGGGCTATTGGGCTTCCGGCGATGAACCGGAGGCGCTGGCGGCCGAAACTGAGCGCATGCTACGCAAATACCCGGCTGTCTGGGCGAAGATCGCATCCACCGCACCGACGCCGACCACGCCGCCAGCGCCGGCCCCACCCCGCGGCCGCGGAGCCGCAAGGAGCAAAAGCGATGAAAGAAAACGAACCCTCACCAAACGTCTTGGACCGTCTGGCCATCTGGGACAAACAGTTGGCGACCGCCAAAGAGGCGATCGCCGGCTGCCTGGGGATCGCGATCGTACTGGCCACCCTGGCCACGGCCATGGTCGCGCTGCTGGCCGTGTTCATGGTGGGCAACGAGAAGGTATGGGCAGCCGCCAAGGAGATCCTGGTGCTGCTGATCGGGCTGGTCGGCGTCGTGCTCGGTTATTATTTCGGCCGTGTGCCCGGCGAGGTACGCCGACAAGGCCGAAGCGGAGGCCAAAGCGACGCGCAGCAGCCTCGACCGTACCCTGACTGAGGTGCGAACGGTATTGGAAGACCAGGGATAGACCTGATGCGCGGCGGCCGATGAGGTCAACCTGACCGCGCGGCAAGTCGAGCGCCTGCGCAGCCTCGTCAACGGACGAGAGTAGCGCCGCCATGCCAGCCACCCTGCCGCGTTCGCCGGGCTGCGCGCCTGTTTACTGGCTTAGAGCCTACCCGAATAACCGCCACGGGCCAACACTGTAGCGCGTTTTCGGGTTATTCGGATAGGCTCTTAGTACTACAACCGTACTTGTCATGCTGAGGCCCGTCGTTTGGGCTGAAGCATCTGGTTTACCAGCGCGAGACGCTTCGCTGGCGGTCTGGGATGCCGAAATCTGGCCGCAACACCGGCTCAACGTGACATTGCCAGCGAAATACGGTTGTAGTACTAGAGTCAACCGTCCCTACGGGACGGGCGCGTATCCCACGCGGCATGGGCTAAAGTCGGGCGTCCCTACGGGACGCGATCGCGCTATGCCTTCCGCCCCGATGGGGTGCTCGACATTCGCTCTCCATCGCATCGCGTCCCGTAGGGGACGCATGAATTGAGCTTCGGGACGTACACGTTCTCGAGCGTCCCGTAGGGACGCATGATTTGAGCTTCGGGACGTACACGTTCTCGAGCGTCCCGTAGGGACGCATGATTTGAGCTTCGGGATGTACACGTTCTCGAGCGTCCCGTAGGGACGCATGATTTGAGCTTCGGGACGTACACGTTCTCGAGCGTCCCGTAGGGACGCATGATTTGAGCTTCGGGACGTACACGTTCTCGAGCGTCCCGTAGGGACGCATGAATTGAGCTTCGGGACGTACACGTTCTCGAGCGTCCCGTAGGGACGCATGATATTCGCCATCTGCTTGCCTAATACTACAACCGTACTTGTCATGCTGAGGCCCGTCGTTTGGGCCGAAGCATCTGGTTTGCCAGCGCGAGACGCTTCGCTGGCGGTCTGGGATGCCGAAATCTGGCCGCAACACCGGCTCAACGTCACGTTGCCAGCGAAGTACGGTTGTAGTACTAGAGTCAACCGTCCCTACGGGACGGGCGTATCCCACGCGGCATGGGCTAAAGTCGGGCGTCCCTACGGGACGCGATCTCGCGCTATGCCTTCCGCCCCGATGGGGTGCTCGACATTCGCTCTCCATCGCATCGCGTCCCGTAGGGGACGCATGAATTGAGCTTCGGGACGTACGTGCTCGAGCGTCTCGTAGGGACGCATGAATTGAGCTTCGGGATGTACACGTTCTCGAGCGTCCCGTAGGGACGCATAAATTGAGCTTCGGGACGTACACGTTCTCGAGCGTCCCGTAGGGACGCATAAATTGAGCTTCGGGGCGTACACGTTCTCGAGCGTCCCGTAGGGACGCATGATTTGAGCTTCGGGACGTACACGTTCTCGAGTGTCCCGTAGGAACGCATGATATTCGCCATCTGCTTGCCTAATACTACAACCGTACTTGTCATGCTGAGGCCCGTCGTTTGGGCCGAAGCATCTGGTTTGCCAGCGCGAGACGCTTCGCTGGCGGTCTGGGATGCCGAAATCTGGCCGCAACACCGGCTCAACGTCACGTTGCCAGCGAAGTACGGTTGTAGTACTAGAGTCAACCGTCCCTACGGGACGGGCGCGTATCCCACGCGGCATGGGCTAAAGTCGGGCGTCCCTACGGGACGCGATCTCGCGCTATGCCTTCCGCCCCGATAGGGTGCTCGACATTCGCTCTCCATCGCATCGCGTCCCGTAGGGACGCATGATTTGAGCTTCGGGACGTACACGTTCTCGAGCGTCCCGTAGGGACGCATGATATTCGCCATCTGCTTGCCTAATACTACAACCGTACTTGTCATGCTGAGGCCCGTCGTTTGGGCTGAAGCATCTGGTTTACCAGCGCGAGACGCTTCGCTGGCGGTCTGGGATGCCGAAATCTGGCCGCAACACCGGCTCAACGTGACATTGCCAGCGAAATACGGTTGTAGTACTAGAGTCAACCGTCCCTACGGGACGGGCGCGTATCCCACGCGGCATGGGCTAAAGTCGGGCGTCCCTACGGGACGCGATCTCGCGCTATGCCTTCCGCCCCGATAGGGTGCTCGACATTCGCTCTCCATCGCATCGCGTCCCGTAGGGACGCATGAATTGAGCTTCGGGACGTACACGTTCTCGAGCGTCCCGTAGGGACGCATGAATTGAGCTTCGGGACGTACACGTTCTCGAGCGTCCCGTAGGGACGCATGATTTGAGCTTCGGGACGTACACGTTTCGAGCGTCCCGTAGGGACGCATGATTTGAGCTTCGGGACGTACACGTTCTCGAGCGTCCCGTAGGGACGCATGATTTGAGCTTCGGGACGTACACGTTCTCGAGCGTCCCGTAGGGACGCATGATTTGAGCTTCGGGACGTACACGTTCTCGAGCGTCCCGTAGGGACGCATGATATTCACCATCTGCTTGCCTAATACTACAACCGTACTTGTCATGCTGAGGCCCGTCGTTTGGGCTGAAGCATCTGGTTTACCAGCGCGAGACGCTTCGCTGGCGGTCTGGGATGCCGAAATCTGGCCGCAACACCGGCTCAACGTGACATTGCCAGCGAAGTACGGTTGTAGTATTAGGCGCAGAGCGGCCACCGTCCTGACGGTAGCCGCGCTCATCACAGCACAGTATTCAATCTCCGAAACGTCGGGGTTGGCGGTTGCCGATTATTCGTCCACCAGTTCCCGCTTGAGGATCTTGCCCGTTGCGGTCATGGGCAGGGTCGTCCGGAACTCGATATAGCGCGGGTACTTGTAGGCTGCCAGGCCGACCTTGGCAAACTCCATCATCTCGTCCACGGTCGCGGACTCGTTCGGCTTGAGCACGATGTAGGCCTTGATCTCCTCGCCCAGCTTGGAATCGGGCACGCCCTTGACAGCTACCAGCGAGACCTTGGGGTGGGTCATGAAGTACTCTTCCAATTCACGCGGGTAGACGTTAAAACCGCCGCGGATAATCATCTCCTTCAGCCGGTCGACGATGTAGAAGTAGCCCTCCTCGTCGGTCTTGCCCATGTCGCCGCTGTGGAACCAGTCGTTGCGAATCACTTCAGCCGTGGCCTGCGGCTTCTTGTAGTAGCCCTTCATCAGTTGATGACCGCGGATCGCTACCTCGCCCACTTCACCGGGGGCAGGGGGTATGATTCTNNCATCCTGCGGGTTGACGATGCGCATATCGGTCAGCCAGATGGGCTGGCCGATGGAGCCGGCCTTACGGGGCCGGTCGAGGTGGTTGAAGGAAGCCACCGGCGAGGTCTCGCTCAGGCCGTAGCCCTCCAGGATCGGCACGCCGAACCTGGCCTCGAAGCCCTTGATCACCTCCAGCGGCAGGGCCGCTCCGCCGCTCACCGCGACGCGCAGGGTGGACACGATCTTGGCCAGGTCGAACTTATCGGCATCGGGATAGCCCATCATCGCCCAGTACATGGTCGGCACGCCGGCAAAGAGGGTCACACCGTCGCGCTGCATGATACCCAGCGCGGCGTCGGGTGTGAAGCGGGGCAGCAGCGTCATGGTTGCGCCCGAAGCGAAGGCCGCGTTCATGATCACCGTCTGACCAAAGGAGTGGAAGAGCGGCAGCACGCCCAGCGCTACGTCTTTGGGGTTGACGCCCACCGTNNGTCGCGTGGCAATGGCGTTCATGGTCATATTAGCGTGGGTCGNCTCGGCGCCCTTGGGGCTGCCGGTGGTGCCGGAGGTGTAGAGAATCACCGCGGNTCCGTCGGGCATGGTCTGCACCGTGTCGAACACCGGCGGTTGGCCAGCCATGACCCGGCCCATCGTCGTGACCCCTTCGCCCTNCCACCGGCGGCGCGCGGCCGGGTCGACCGTAATCACGATCAGGTTGCGGCAGCCGGGCGCCTGCTGGTAGCCGTCGAAGGCCATCTGCGCGATGGGCAGATCGGGCGTGCCTTGAAAGGCGATCATGGCCACCGCGCCGCTGTCCTGCAAGTGATAGGCGATCTCGCGCGCTTNGAAGAGCACGTTGAAGGGTACGACGGAGGCGCCAACCTTGAGGATGGCATAGTAGGCGATTGGGAAGTAGGGCAGGTTGGGGCAGGAGAGCGCGACCTTGTCGCCGCGCTGTACACCCAGTTTGCGCAGGCCGTTGGCCAGCTGGTTCGCGGCGCCATTCACCTGGGCATAGGTCAGTTTGGTATCATTGAAAATGACGGCCAGGTGCCCGGGGCGGGCCTTGGCGCTGGATTCCAATAACATCGCAAGATTGAGCACAACAACCTCCAGAGATACAGAAGTGGGTGAAGTACGAGCACAAGACTATCTTAGCCCAACAAACCCACAGAAGCAAATGCGCGGCCAGGCTTGAAGCGCCCTACGGGCCAGGCGTCCGACATGACTCGTGTTTCCTACCCACCCCAAGGGCTGACAGTGCGACCCGTCGTGCAAATCAGGCGTTACACCGAATCCCGATCGTCGACGGAGCACTGTCAGCCCGCGCCGCAGGGCAGGGGGAAGGCGTGGTTAGCGTTTGTTCATCTGGGGTAAGTACACCGTTCGGGCAAGCATCACCTGAACCGTGGCTGTGTTGTTGTCTGGGGTCAAGTCCGGTTCGGCCGACGACAGCGCGAGGCTAATCGGCAACAGATCGCCCAGATCGCCGCCCACCGCCTGAACGTTGAGCCGGAACTGGCGAACATCGAACAGGCGCAGATCCGGCAGGTTCCAGGTGACCGTCCCTCCACTGACGGTGGGCGTCACCCCGAGGTGTCGCTGACGTAGCTCAGCCGCGGGTCCAGCGTGGCGGTCAAAAGACTCCACAAGCAGCACACGCTGGCGTTGTACGAAGACAAGGGTAGACCGGCCCCCACATGCGGGTCAGGAGGCCATGCACCGCGGCGCCGGGCGATTCGCCGGCGCACACCAGTACACCGTTCGTTGGGCTTGTGGCGGGGAGCACAGCCCCAACGAACAAGAGGTGCCCAGTCTACCCTCGAGGTGAGAAGGGTCAGCCAGCCGTGCTGGCGTACCACCGGCCAAACCCTTCCTATACCTGAAGTATACACGAAAAAACTCTCAGTGGTCTATCAACTTACTCTCAAAATACTGGGGAAATGGGGTAGAGTCGTACGCGCCTGGCCGCGGCGGGCAGCGCGTTGCCGCCCTCATCCCGGGGAGCCGCGCACTGCGGCGTCCTCCTGGCGCTCACCGTCGTCGCGGCCTTCTATCTGATCCTCTTCCGCACGCCGCTGGGCTACAAGTTCCGGGTGGTCGGCAAGAGCTCAGCCGCCAACTACAGCGGCTTTGATCGACATCTGTTGCCCGTCGCGCCGTACTTGGCCTGTTTTCGACATAGGACGCAAGTTCTCGACCGATATCTTGCGGTTTTGATGCGCTGCACCACAAGATGTAGATCAGGTGCGGTATTCGCTCACATGATCTACGCGACAACTTGTGGTATCGTATCCGACAACCCCTACAGGTTGTGGTATCGAAAACAGGCTTAGACGCAGCCAAGTATAACGACGAGGAGACAACGTATGACAATCGCAACGGTATCCTCCAAGGGCTGGGTCGTCATTCCGGCGGAACTGCGCAAGAAATATGACCTCCATGCTGGCGCGGGTGATGGTTGTGGACTATGGCGGCGTGTTGGCCCTGGCGCCGGCGTTCGATGACCCGGTTGCTCAGGCGCGGGGCATGCTGGCCGACGGCCCATCGCTGACCGGCGCGCTGCTCAGGGAGCGCGCGAGGAGTTGGCGCGTGAAGGCTGAAGCTGGTCGTTACGTCCTGGACAGCTTTGCGCTGCTGGCCTATCTTGAGAATGAGGCCGGCGCTGACCGGGTGACCGCCCTGCTCGCCGCGGTGCAGCAGGGCGAGGCGGCGGTCTGGATGTCGATCGTCAACTACGGTGAGGTGGTCTATATCACTCAGCGTGAACAGGGCTTCTTTGCTGCCCAACGGGTGATCGCGGCTTTGGATCAACTGCCGATGGTCGTGGTCGCTGCCGGCAGGACGCGGCCCACCGTTCCAAATTGAGTTCAACGCACACAGGGTTGAGGCTTCAGCGGGGGCCGCTGCACCCGTACCACACTGGCCAACCCGCTGAAGCCCGTCGCCGCGCCAGATCCAGTCTATCTCACGTGCGCCGGCGCGCCGCCGCAGTCCAGCGCGTAGGCGATCACCGCATCGAGGCTCAACGCACACCCGTGTTGCCCGGCCGCCTCGCCGACCGACCCGTTGGATGGCGTGGGTTGGGCTGCCGTCACCCGACGGCGCAGCCTGGCGCTGATTTGCAGGGGGAATGCGTGACGTGCAGCGCGTTCCACAGGCTTGCGGCCATACCGTACAGCTCGGCCGCGCGGCCGAGGTCATCCTCGCCGCCGCGGCGCCGGCCAGTATTTCCAGGCACTCAGCCAGCACCTCCCGCTCGCCCAACAGGTGGCATAGGCGCACGCTGTCGCGCCCCAGCGCCGCCGCACGCCCCGTATCTCCCGTGTGCAGGGCAACCCAACCCAGGTTGGCCAGGGAGACGGCGATGCCCTTGATGTGCCCGGCACGGTTGGCCAGGCATGCGCCTCCTCGAACAACGCCGCCGCGGATTTCCACTGCCCAACCGACATACGCACCCATCCGAGGTTCGTGAGCGCCTGGTACATGACACACAGGTCTTCTGCCTCGCGGGCCAGCGCCAGGCTCTCTTCGTTGCGCCGCCTCGCCCCACGCCGTATTGTCCATGGCAATCCAGCCCAGGTCGAACAGTACGCAGGCCATGCCCAACCGATCCGCGCAGGCCCGGTACAGCGCCAAGCTCTCGTTTAGCCAGGCCTGCGCCGTACACCAGTCGCCCTGGCGGTAGGCCAGGCTGGCCACCGTGCGCAGGACACGGGCGCAGTGCGCCAGGCGCCGGGGTTTGCGCCATCTGCGCCAGCACCTGCTCCAACCAGTGACGGCCTTCGCTGTAATGACCGCGACGTCGCCAAAAGGCGCCTAAAGCACAGGCCATGCCGGCCGCCGCCGGCAGCAGCCCGTTGGCCAGCAGCCAGGCCAACGCCGTGCGCAGGTTGTCCGCCTCCTGTTCCAGGCGGGCCAGCCAGATGGCCTGGTCGGGTCCGTTCAACGCGGCCTCAGCCTGCGCCGCCCAATCCGCGAAGTACAGGGCATGGCGGCGCTGAAAGCCCCAGCCACCGCTGGTCCGTAACTGCGCCAGGGCGAACTCACGGATGATCTCCAGCATGGCAAAACGTGACTCGGCCGCGGCCGTTTCGTGCAGCGTGCGCAGCGGGCAGCGGCCACAGCAGCCCGCGGCTGTAAAACTGGCCGCCGCTTCCGTGCCCCGACGCACCAGCAGGCTCTGATCGTACAGGGCCTGAATGCCGCCAATGACCTCTGCTGCGGTCAGAACCGCGGCTGTACTCGCCGCGGCCGCAGGGTCGGCGTTCGCCGGGGCGCACACCGCTTCGGCGGCCGTAAAACTGAAACCCCAACGAAAACCGCCAGGCGGGCCAGCAGGGTGCGCTCACCGGTGGACAAAAGTCCGAAACTCCACGCGATAGCTTCGGTCAAACCCTGGCGTCGCGGGGCAGCCCGGCCATACCCTGATTCAGCAGGGGCAGGCGGAATTCGAGGCGTTGGTGCAGCTCCTGCGGCGAGAGCAGCCGGAGTCGCGCGGCCAACTCGATAGCCAACGGCAACCCATCCAGGCGCCGGCAGATCTCGGCGACGATCGGCGTCAACGAAGGGGTCAGTTGAAAACCGGCGCGCGCCTGCGCACGGTCACAAAGAGGCGCACGGCCGCCGTATTCGCCGCGCCGAGGGGGTCGTTCGGCATCGGCAGGGCAGCGGCGCCACGACAATATTGTGCTCGCCGTAGAGGTGCAGTTGGACGCGGCTGGTGACCAGCACATGCAGCGTTGGACAGGCGGCCAGCAGCTCGGTTAGAAACAGGGCGGCCGGCAGCAGGTGCTCGAAGTTGTCGAAAATGAGCAGGGTTTGACGCGCCTTGAGGAAACCAAACAGCGCGTGCACGGGGTCACAGTCGCGCGTCTCGCGTACACCCAGCACCGTGGCCGTGGCTGAAGGCACCAGGGCCGCATCCTGCACGGGCGCCAGCGCCACCAGGTAGACCCCATCGCGGTAAGCGGTGTGCAACCGCCAACCCACCTCCAGCGCCAGGCGGGTTTTGCCCACACCGACCGGGCCGGTCAATGTCACCAGGCGCCCCTTCGTTCTGCAAACGATCCGCGATCAGCGTCATCTCGGCGCTGCGGCCAATCAGGGAGGTGAGGGATGTCGGCAGGTTGCCGGTGACCGGGCGAAGGTGCGGCAAGCCAGGCCGTGGCAGACGGGCCGTGGCCTGCTGCCTCAACGCCGCGGCAATGAATCGGGCGTGATCCTCCAGAGGGAGCGCCAGGCACGTCGCCAGCCGCTGCGCCATCTGCAGCGAGGGGCGCCGTTCATCGGCCTCGATCTTGCGCAGGCTGACCGGAGCGCAGCCCACCCGTTGGGCCAGCTCGTCTTGGGTCATATCCAGGGCCTTACGCCGCCGCCGTATCCAATAGCCAAATGAATCGACTGTATCCATGGTCGCCTGCTGTTGCAGCCGCCGGGCTGATCTGGTCGTGGGCGTGGTGCGCACCGGTATCGGCTTGAGGAACGTGTCTGTGCCGCAGTGGTATCGCAAAACGATACCCGCTGCGCCCCATTTTATGCTTGAATAAACGCTCTGTCAAGCCTTTTTCGATCATGTCCGGCGTAACTGCTGTCCATTCGCTTAGATTTTTGACCAAATCGGAGATTTTCTGGTAAGCTCAGGGCATGACACCTGAACTCAACATCACCACTGAGCGCATTGACGACTTTCCGCTGCTGCTTGCCACGATGCAGCAGTTGAGATTACCAGAGATAATGGATCGGCACCTAACTCGTCACGGACTGCAAGAAGGACTGAGTTGGGGCTGGATAGCGACGATATGGCTGGCACACATTCTGTCGCAAGGTGATCACCGCAAGCTACCGGTGCAGGGCTGGGTGCGGCAAGCTCGTGAGACCATTGTCGGCATCACCGGATTGAGCGAGTTGGGTGAATTGGACTTCACCGACGACCGTTTGACGCTCTTGTTGCGGCGGTTGAGCCAGGTTAGCACGTGGCAAGCGATCGAAACGGACTTGGGTCGCAGCATTATTCGGGTGTACAACTTGAAGCCAAAACAGATACGTGCGGACGCGTCAACGGCTTCTGGTTATCACGCTGGCGGTGACGATAGCCTGTTTCAGTTTGGGCACAGCAAGGACGATCCGACTTTGCGCCAAGTCAAGATGATGGTGGCTGCGATGGACCCATTGGGACTGCCGGTGGCGACGCAGGTTGTTGCGGGCCATCGGGCGGACGATCCATTGTACATTCCGGCGGTTGATCAAGTCCTGAAGATCATCGATGGCGTCGAACTGTTGTTTGTTGGCGACTGTAAGATGGGCGCCTTGGGTACCNNCCATATTCAACGTCTGGGCCATCATTATCTCTGTCCTTTGGCACAGGCAGGCAACACAACCAGTGAATTGGCGCAGTGGGTTGCGGCTTTTGCTGGCAATGAACACGATCTGCACAGCGTGTATGGTGAAAACGCCAAAGGTGAACGGGAGCTTTTGGCCCAAGGATATGAATTGGAACGCGCNGTTACAATAGAAGAAGACCGTGTGAAACAAAGCTGGACAGAACGGGTGTTGCTGGTCTGTTCGAAAAAGCACCATAAGGTGTTGTTGACTGGTCTGGAGAAGCGGCTTGATCAGGCAACAGCGCAGATCTTGGCCTTGACCCCTNNCCCCGGACGCGGCAAGCGCCAGATCCGCGAGGAAAGCGCCTTGATTGCGACTGCCTGTGCTATCTTGCAGAAACATGAGGTCAAAGGCTTGTTGATCTATAGCTTTGAGCGCCAAGAAACCCGCCGTACCAAACGCGTTGGCCCCGGTCGTGGCGGGCCCAACCGGCCGCAACGCGAGGATGTGGCGGTGCGCTATCAGATCACCGCCGTTGATCGATGTGAAGAGGCTGTGGGGCCCATNCGTCAAACCCTCGGTTGGCGCATCTACGTCACCAATGCTCCGGCTGAAGAACTTTCTCTGGAGCAAGCGATCCTTGCCTATCGAGATGAATGGTTGATTGAGCGCGGCTTTCATCGTTTGAAGGGCGCACCACTGTCGCTGAATCCATTGTTCGTCAAACGCGATGATCAAGTCACTGGCCTGATCAACTTGTTGAGCATTGCCGTGCGCATGTTGACCTTGATCGAATTCGTTGTTCGCCGTCAACTTAAGCAAAATCAAGAGCAACTCACGGGTCTCATAGCAAACAACCCGAAGAAAGGCATCGACAATCCAACCACCGAACGACTCTTGCAGGCATTTGACAAGATCACACTGACCATCGTCCACCTGCCAGATCAAGTGATCCATCACGTAACACCGCTAACAGCCCTGCAAGTCCGTATTCTGGAACTGCTCGGACTGCCACCAACCGTCTACACCAGGCTGACCAAATTGTGAAAAGGCCAGCACAATTTAAGCGAATGGACAGTAACTGCTCAGCCAGCCGTTCAGAAACCGGGTTTTCGCGCGGGCATGGTTTTCGTCTGCGCAACGGCCTTTCATCGCGCCATGATCCTGGTCTGCGAGACAAAAACCGGGTTTCTCTAGATCTGAATCACACCCGATTGCGGTTTTCCTTGCCGCGTACGAAGGAAAAAGCGGCCGCCACAAGACATAGCACGGCCGAGACCCAGAATGCGTGCTGCATACCGATGATGAAATCCTCCATCATTTTGGAACCGAGCGTGATATTGGTGCCGATGAACAGCTTCATCACGACGTCGCTCGGCAGGCTCGCCGCCGCCACGGCCAGCGCCAGCGCGAAACTGGTCACCATGCCGGTCTGCCGCAGGGTTGCCAGGGTCGCCGAGGCGCTGAATCCCAAGCGTCAGAGCGAGCAGCAGCGACACCAGACCTACGCTGAAGGTGACGGCGCCCAGGATATCGAATGTCTCGCCGCTGTGGGCGGGAGGTTTCACGCAGGACCCGGTAACCACAAATGGCGCCAAAGAGACCAATCGGTACATGGTCAATCCTATCCGGCTGTTGGTGTGACGTGGGCGGCCTGAGGTGCGCCCCAACGTTTGGACATCGCAGAGGTTAGAAACGATGCACAATCAGGGCCTGATTCGAAGGCTGGGCCATGCTCGCCTTCTCTGGAGAATCGATCCCCATTGTAGGCGGGATTGCCTTGATGTCAGGATGGCGCAAGAGTTGTTACCTTATTTATTGCGGATGGCGCGGTTGGTGTGGTAAACTGACGATTGCCCTGCTCCTCGTCGTCGGTCACGCGGGTTTCGCCTGCCGTTTGGTCCATTCTCGGCTGCGTCTTCCACACCCAGCCGGGGTCTCTGGCGCTCACTGTGTTCTTTGCCTACCTCTTTCAGTGCACCTTGATCTTTTCATGAGCGCGAACAGGGGCGGAATATGGTTGGGCCGTCCCGACGCCAGTTTCTTCGGCATCTGGGGAGTGGCAAACATGTTGCTCGTGTTGGGATTGAATCCGTCGCCGCCGTCGTCGCGCCGCTGGTCATGTTCTTAACGGCGCGTGACAAACCAATTGATAGACAAAGCAGACCAGGCCCGCAGCGCGGCGTTCTACGCCCGCACTGCGCGCCGTCCCTCGACGTCCCCGGCATGACGGAGTTCAGGCTGTCTGCGGCCTGCGTGCTCGGACTGATGCCCGAAGCGGGCATCAAGCGCCTGCTCGGAAGCCGCCTGCCCGATCCCGCGCAGGCGGCGGGGATCCGCGCGGAACTCTACCTGCGCGTGGCCAATGCGCTCGAATACCATCGCCGCGCGCTCGAAGCGGGCGCCATCGAGTTGAGCGAACCGAGAGACCGCGATTGGGGCGACCGCGTCGCCTACGCTGGACCCGATGGCCATGTGCTGGCGTTTGCCGAGAAGCAAGTTGCCAACTTAGCGGACACGGGGCCTGAGTAGTTCCTCTTTTGTATCGGAAAGCGATACCCACGATCACCGGTGTTGTGCTTTAATTGGTCGTAACCACTCAGGCTGGCCCTGGAGAAACCGGGTTTTTGTAAAACCCGGTTTCTGAACGGCTGGCTGAGCAGTTACAATCGGTCTATGAAACCGGAGGTCAACCATGTCCCAAAGTCTCTTGCAGGTCAATTTCAACTTCAGCGGCACGCGGGCCGACTATGAGGCGGCCAGCCTGCCCAACGCTGCGCCCATCGCTGCCATACCCGGCCTGGTCTGGAAGATCTGGCCGATGAACGAGGCGGCGCACGAAGCCGGCGGCATCTATCTGTTCGATGACGAGGCCGCGGCGCAAGGCTTCGCCCAACAGCTTGAGGCGATGCTGCGCGGCTCCCCGCGTTCAGCAACATCAGCATCAAGCAGTTCGGCGTCATCGAGTCGCTGACCGCGATCACGCGCGGCCGCTCGCGCGGCCCACCACGCTGCGCTTTGCCTGTGCGGATGTCGGCGTGGATTGTGACTACGTCGCCACGGGCGAAACCGCGGCCGCGGTCAAAGAGGACGCCTTTGCACACGCGGCGGTCGCGCACGCCGCAATTCTCAAGTCCATGAGCCAGGACCAACTGGCGGAGCTGACCAGGGCGGTCGAAGCCAACATCAGGTCGGCTTAACGCGAACCCGCGCGAGGCAGAGGTGCGCTGGCGCGGCGAACCGTCGTCTGGGCTTCGAGTTGAACGAGCGTTACGGGATTCGCCAGCGAGAGGAAACAACCATGAACCTCACATCCATCTGGTCTGCGCTCGAAGCAAGTTCCGAATTGGAAGAGTTGGCGAGTCTCGCGAGTCAATTGCGGGACGGGCTGCGGTAGGGCGAACGAAAGCCAACATGAACCCTATCCCAGTTGTCGAAGACAACGTCCTGGCTTATTACAAGGGCATCGCCCGGCGCCTGGGCGGTCGCTTCATCGAGAGCGAACAGGTCGCCTGGTTCACCACCGGCCGGCGCAGCCTGCTGCGCTTCAACGCCGTCCTGCGCACGGTCGCTGCGTCGCCCGCTGAGCTGCGTCGCGTGGCCGATCCGATCCTGGACACCTTTCTGACCCAGAACCTGCCCTTCTTCTGGGTGGATTGGCCGCCGGGCGGCGCGCCGGGCCTGGCCGACTATCTGCACGCCACGGGGCTGCCGTTCCTGTGCTTCGACATGCCAGCCATGGTGCGGCGGCTGGACCACCTGCCGGCCGTCGTGCCGCCGGACGGCGTCGAGGTCGTTCGCGCACACGGCGCAGGATCAAGCCGACTGGCTGACCGTGCTGATGGCCGGCTTCGAGGAGCCGGAGGGGCCCGCCCCGACTTCGGGCAGTACCTGGCCGGCTCGCTGGCCGAGGCGCAGTCCGACCTGAAGCATTTCGTGGCGCGGCGCGGCGAACCGTGCGCGATCGCGACCCTGCTGCACGCCCGGCATGCGGCGGGGTCTACCACGTCACGGCCCTGCCGGCCTACCGCGGCCGCGGGCTGGGCAAGGCCTTGACGCTCATTGCCATGCAGGCCGCCCAACGCGCCGGGTATACGGAGGCGGTCCTGTTCGCCACCCTCCGGCTATCCGCTGTACCAGCGTTTGGGTTTCGAGACGGTCGCCACGGCCAGACTTTTCGGTTGGGAGGGTGCGCAGCAAGGCAGCCGATGACTACCACGACCTCCACCGGTCACGCGCTTTCGGCCGCAGCCTGGCTGGACGCGCACTACCTGGCCGGCCAACCCGAGTATGAGGCCGTGCTGCGCAGCGCCGGCTTTCAGGCCGGCTGGCGTGTGCTCGACGCCGGCTGCGGCGGCGGGAGCTACCTGCCGCTTCTGGGTGACCTGTTGGGGCCGGATGGCCGGCTCAGCGCGGTGGACCTGGCGCCTGAAAACGTGGCGNNCGTCGAGGCGCTGATCGGCTCTGGCCGGCTCCCCTGCCCGACCGACGTGCGCATCGCGGATGTGACCCGCCTGCCTTTCGACGACGGTTCCTTTGACGCGGTGTGGAGCGCCAATGTCACCCAGTATCTGCCCGACCCGCGCTGCGCCATGCTGAGCGAAGCACGGCGGGTGCTCAAGGCCGGCGGCTTGCTGGCGGTCAAGGACACGGAGGACAGCGCGTTTGCCCTGCACCCCATCCCACCGCTGCTGCTTTGGCGTCTCTTCGACGTGCTGGCTGCGNNCGGCGAGATGACGATCAGCGGCGGGCTGCGCGGGCTGCACCTGGGCCGCTTTACCGCCGAGGCGGGCTTTGCGCACGTCCGCCGCACGGTCACCCTCATCGAACGTCAACCGCCGCTGCGCNNGGCCGAGACGCAAATGATCGCCGAACTGCTGGCCTGGCTGGCGCAGGCCGCCGAGACATCCGATTTGCCCGCGGCCGACCGCGCCCAGTGGCGCGACCTTGCCGACCCGGCCAGCCCCGGCTATCTCCTGCGCCAACCCGACCTCTACTGGCGCGAGGCCGCCGTGTTGGTGACCGGCTACAGATCGTAAAAGGAGACGAAGATGGCCGACCCAGCGGCGGAAGCGCCCAACCCCGGCCTGATCTACGACCTCTACGCCGGCGTCTTTCGCCCACAGATCGTCCGCCTGGCGCTGCAAGCGGATATCTTCACGCCGCTGGCCAGCGGCCCGGCCGACGCGGCGACCGTGGCCCGCGCCTGTGGGTGCAGCAAAGAAGGCATCGCGCACCTGCTGGACGTGCTGGTCGGCGTGCAGATGTTGACGCGTCAGGAGGGCCGCTATGCCCTGACGCCCAGCGCGGCGACCTTCCTGGTGCGCGGTCGTCCCGCCTACGCCGGCGACCTGATCCTGGCCTGGTCCGGCCCGGAGATCTGGCGCTGCGCGGCACGCGGTGCGCACGGGGAGTCGGCGCCCTTCGAGGAGTACCACGAGCAGGACGCCTGGCTGGAGAGCTACAGCGATTGGCGCATCGGCAACAGCCGGGAGATGTGGCAGGCGGCCGGCGTCGCGCCGCAGCCCGACCGGCCGCGGCGCCTGCTGGACATCGCCTGCGGCTGCGCCATCAAGAGCCTGGCGCTGGCGCAGCTCGACCCGGCGCTGCACATCACCGGCGTGGACACCGAACGCGCTGCCCGTGGCGCGCGCCTGGCCGCCCGTCTGGGGCTGCTGGCGCAGGCGGAGTTCGTTACCGCCGACCTCTTGACCACCGACTTCGGCGTCGCGCTACGACCTCTGCCTGCTCGGCCAGATCACCGACTACCTGACGCCGGCGCAGAACCGCGACCTCTTCCGCCGCGTATGCCGCGCTCAAGCCGGACGGACTGCTGCTGCTCGACGTGCCAATGACCGGCGCAGCCTTCCGAATGGACGGCCATCGTGTCGCTGCTGCTGTGGGTCAACGGCGGCGGTGCGACGCATGGTTTCGAGGAGTATCGCGCCTGGCTGGCGGAGGCGGACTTCGTCCAGGTCAGGCAGGTGAACGAACGGCGGCTGGTCGCGGTCAAGGTGGATGCTCACGCAGGAGGTTGAGATGACCGCATACACCCACCCCGAAAGCCTGGTCAGCACGCAGTGGGTTGCCGAACATCTAAACGATCCGGGAGTTCGTATCGTCGAAGTGGTTTGGGGATCGCAATCTGCCTATGGATGGCAGGCCTATGCGTCGGGGCATATTCCTGGCGCGGTGGCCTGGGACTATGAAGCCGATTATGGCGAGGCGCAAGGCGACGCCATCGATCGGGTTTGTCCTGACGCAACTGTTGGGATACCCGCAGGTTCGGGAATATGACCGCTCCTGGGCCGAGTGGGGCAACCGGGCAGATGTACCCGTTGAGAAATAGCGAATATCCGCCCTTGTGTAGGTCGGACATTCGCTATTGCCGGTTGCGGACCTTCAGCGAAGACTCAAACGGGCGCCCCTTCCAGCACCGGGCCGCGGGTGATGGCCGTGTGCGCCTCCATCACGTCGAACATCCGCACGTTCACGTCATGGACGGTAGGGTCGGCGCCCATCGCGGTCACGATCGGCCCGGTCAGGAAGCCTTGCACGGCCGCTTCATCGTCGAACAGGTAGATGCCGCCGGCCGCACGTTCCGCCTCGTTCTTCAGCCAGATCTTCCAGCGCAGGCCCGGCGTATCGGCGATGGGCTGGGCGGCCGGCAGCCAGGCCTGTTCCAACTCCGCTGCGGAAAGGCCGCGAAACTTGAGATTGATTTGCAGGATCTTTGAGACATGATACGGTTCTCCTGGTGAGTGAGGTGGTTGCCCTGTTGGACAACCGGTTCTGCGGACTGGTCGATCCTTCGCTCGCCCAGTCACATCGTCGTTTCTAAAGCGCATTCTAGCGAACGACCGTCCCCACATCGTCCCAGAATGCGTCCCGCAGCGGCTAGATTAGACCAATTTATGCTGAATTGGAGAGTTGACCATGTCAGATCTGACGCTGACCTTCCTGGGTATCCCCGGCGTCGAACGTGACGGCCGGCCGGTGGCGTTGGCGCGTCACAAAGCTCTGGCCCTGCTGGCTTACCTGGCCGTCACCGGCGCCGCACCGCCGCGACGTGCTGGCCACGGTGTTCTGGCCGGAGCTGACCAGACCCGCTCGCGCCGCCCTGCGCCGACCCTCTCCTCGCTGCATGTCGCCCTGTCTGGGGACTGGCTGGCGATCAGTCGCGAAACGATTGGCCTTGCGCCGACGCCCGCTTGCCGGTTGGACGTGGCCCATTTTCGCCAGCTTCTGGCGCACTGCCGGGAACACGGCCACCCGGAGATGACCCCTGCGCCGACTGTCTGCCGCTTCTGGCCGAGGCCGCCGTCCTCTACCGCGGCGACTTCCTGGCCGGCTTCACCCTGCGCGACGCTCCCGCCTTCGATGACTGGCAGTTTTCGAAACCGAAACCCTGCGCCGTGAACTGGCCTCGGCGTTGGAACGATTGGCGCGGGCATGGCCAGCGCGGCGAGCATGAAACGGCCATCCGCTTTGCCCGCCGCTGGCTGGTGCTGGACCCGCTGCACGAGCCGGCCCACTGCCAGTTGATGCGGCTCTACGCCTGGGCGGGCCAACGTCAGGCCGCGCTGCGCCAGTACGCCGACTGTGTGCGCCTGCTGGAGCAGGAGCTGGGCTGCCGCCGCAGGCGTCGACCACCGGGCTTTACACCGCGATCAAAGAGAACTGGCTGTTGCGCCAAGAGCCTGACAGCCGTCCCGAGGCAGCCGCAGAAGCTGGCGCGATATCGGCTCTGCCGCGGGCGCCTGCGGCTGCGGCGTCCCCGCGACCGCCGCCTATGCCTCGTTCGGGCGGATCGCCCGCGGCCAGATGGTTGGCCGGGAGCACGAATGGGCAACGGCCGTGGCCTTGTATCAGNNCGCCGCCGGCGGCGAGGGTCAGGCGCTGTTGATCAGCGGCGAGCCGGGCATTGGCAAGACGCGGCTGGCGCGCGAGCTGGCCGGCCTGGCGCAGGCGGCCGGNGCCGTCGTTTTGGTCGATGGTTGTCACGCCGAAGGCGGGCCGCCCTACGCCCCTCTGGCTGGGATCATCCGCCAGACGTTCGAAAATCGCTCCGGCCCCGCCATCCCCGATTTCATCGTGGCGGAACTGCTCACCCTGGCCCCGCAGTTGCGTTCTTACCGGCCGCATGTCGCCCCCAACCCGCCGCTTGGCCCAGAGTTCGAGCAGCAGCGGCTTTTCGACAGCTTCGTCGCCTGGTGCGAGATCTGGGCCGCCTCAGCCCCGCTCCTTCTGCTGGTGGAGGATGTGCATTGGGCCGACAGCGGCACACTGGCCCTGCTGCGTCACCTGGCGCGGCGGGCGCGGCCGGCGCGGCTGTTGCTGGTGTTGACTTTCCGTGACACAGAGGTCGCAGCCGATCTGGCGCATCCCCTCAACGCCGTTTTGCTGGACCTGAACCGGGAGCGGCTGGCGGAAACGATGGCGCTGCCGCGCCTGACGCTCGACCAGACGCGCNNCCAACTGGCCGCTTTGCTGTCAACCGGCGGCGAAATCTCGCCCGAATTCCTGGAGAGCCTGTACCAGGAAACGGAGGGCAACCCGTTTTTCGTCGAAGAAGTCTGTAGAGGGCTGATCGAGCAGGGCAAACTGTACCACGCCNNGGCGTGTGGCGACGGGCCGACATGCAAAGCATCTTCATCCCTTCCAGCGCGCGGCGCGATCCTGGCGCGGGTGGAACGGCTGCCGGCCCCGGCGCAGGAGATGTTGCGGCTGGCGGCTGTCATCGGCCGCGACGTTCCGTTGGCCTTGCTGCGCGGCGCGAGCGATCTGGACGAGGACGCGCTCAGCGCGCGCTGGCGCGGNGCGGAGCAGGCGCAGTTGATCAGCGAAGGCGGGCCGGCCGGGCTCGTCTACACCTTCGCCCATGCCCTCATCCCCTTTGCTCTGCGCGAGCGTGAATGGCCTNNGCGCCGCCAGCGGCTGCACCGGCTGGTGGGGATGGCGCTGGAGCGCCAACGCCCCCACGAGGTGGAAGCGCTGGCCTATCACTTGCCGCCGCGGGCGAAGGGCAGCGGNGCGATCGAATATGCACGCCGGGCGGCTGAACGGGCGCAGCGCAGCTTTGCCTATGCGGTCGCGCGGCAGCATTTGCAGACGGCGCTGGCATGGACGCCGGCCGACGGCGCCAACGACCTGCGTCTGGCGCTGCTGGAGGGCTGGCCGACGTCCACTGCCTGCACGGCGAGCGCGCCGAGGCGATCGCGCTATCAGGAGGCCCTGCGACTGTGGGCGGAGACGGCGGGCGGTGATCGTTGGACGGCCGTGCGTCTGCACCGCAAGACGGGCGAGACGTTCAACCGCCTGGCGCAGAGCAGTGAGATCGAACGGTTCAAGGCGGTTGTTCCTGCCGGCTTGCAGAGCGCCCTGAAGCTAATCGCCGCCGAGCCGCCGCATCCAGAAAGCGTGCGCCTGCTGACGACGATGGCCAACTACGCCTACTGGGAAGGTTTCGGCGTACGGCCAGGTCGCCAGCGCGCCCAAACAGGGCGAGCAGTACGCGCGCAGCGGTGCAGATGGCGGAACGATTGGACGCCCGGTGAATACTCGGCGGCGTTGGAGGCGTTGGCAAACAGCTACAGCAGCCAGGGGATGTTGCGCGAGGGGATCGGCATCGTGCAGCAGCGGCTGGCAGTCGGCAACGATCCGCGGCTGACGGACCGCGCGAGCGGGTCAGCATCNCTCTCCCACGCCGGTTCGGCGTTGTGCGCTGTGGGCGACTATGCCCAGGCGTTAGCGCATCTCTTGGCGGCGGAGCGGCTGGCGGACGAACTGCGCGATTGGGGGCAGGTGATCTATACCTTGAACAAGCAGCTTCAGTGCTACTTCGGGCTGGACCGCTGGGACGAGATCTTGCAGNNGTCGAGGAGAAGCGGCTGGCGCTGGAAGCGCGCTACGGCCGTGAGCGCATTGGCCGGATGTGTTTTCAGTGCGGGATCAGCGCCTACGTGCATGGCTGGCGCGGCGAAACGGAGCTGGCGCGCCCGCCGGGCAGAGGCGTACCAGATGATGACCGACAGCGTCCCATTGGCGAACTGGCTGCCGATCCATCACTACTGACTGGGCCAGGCCCTGGTGGGTGAGGGCGAGTTCGCCCTCGTCAGGCAGCACATGGAGGTGTCGCTCCACTCCGCCTCGTGGTGGGTCAGCGACCACGACATCTACGCCACGCTGGTGGATGCCGCCGTCTTGCAGCGGGACGAAGCCGGGATTCGCCAGTATGCGCCGCCGGCCGAAGAGCTGGCGTTGCGCTACGGCCACACGCTCTATCAGGCCATCGTCCACCGCGCCTGGGGCGTGGCCCACTGGCTGGCCGGCGAAACCGTCGAAGCTGAAACGCTTCAAGCAGGCGCTGGCGCTTTTCAGCGATCTGGGGACGCGCTGGCAGATGGGGCGCACGCTGTTCGAACTGGGCGAACTGGCGACGCCGACGAACCGCTTCCAGGCGCANNGGACTATTTCACCCGCGCTGGCGGCCTTCCAAGTAATGCGCGCGCCGGATGCAGCCCGGACGCAGGTCGCTTTGGATAAGTTGAGGTAAGAATTGCCTGTTATGACCCAATCAACCCACAACCCCTGGCAAGACGACGAAACCGCCCGCTTTTTGCGCTTGCGGATGAAGAGTTTTGGAACATGGACACTTCTGAACGGGTCGTTCTGCCGCTGTTGGACTTCCCGCAGAATGGCCGTGTCCTCGACGTCGGCTGCGGCAACGGCGGCATCTCCTTTCTGCTGGCGGAGTTGCGCCCCGACCTGCACATCTCCGGCGTTGACTTCGAGGCCAATCCGGTGGCGGATGCGGCCGCGTTCGCTGAACGTCATGGCTTATCCCGGTTACACTTTGAACAGGGCGACGCCCACCAGCTACGCTTCGCAGACGGCACATTCGACGGGGCGGTATGCCAGACCGTGCTAACCCACGTCCGCGACGCGCCGACAGTGGTGCGGGAAATGGCGCGAGTGCTGAAAGTGGGCGGGGTCTTTTCGCGGCCGAATATACCGAGAGCGGCGCGATCACCAGCTATGACAATGTGCATCTGGAGAAACGGGATGAAGCCTGGCAGCGTGAGCATTACCGCATCAGCCAGTTGTTCCGCAGGGGCAAGCTGGCGTTGGGGCGCGGCGATGATACGGTGGGGGCGTGTCCCACTCCTGGCAACCCAGGCCGGGATGGACGTGTACGATGTGCGTCTGAACGACCGCGTCATGCACGTTTTCCCACCCTATCGCCACGAAAAACAGCGTAATTACCTGGAACTATCGAAGCGCTACCACGCGCCTGCCCCCGATGACCGTTGGTTCAACCTGACGCTGGAAACGATCCTGGCGGGCGGCGGCACGGAAGCGGACGCCCGCTGGTACTACGCTGCCACCGACAGCGCAGGCATTCTGCAGGCCATCGAAGCCGGCGTGCTCAGCGCCACGGGTTCGTTCGCGTTGTATCTGACCTTTGCCCGCAAGCCGCTGTCGCCATCCACTTGAGAACCACGATGCAAAGGAGCCAAATCATGGCCAACTATCCGCTGGCTACCATTCCCGGCACTGAGGTCAGAACGCTTCGATCTGCGTTCGTTGACCAGGAGTATTCGATCTCCGTCGCCCTGCCCTTTGGCTATTCCGAGAACCCGGAACAGACCTATCCGGTGATCTACGTGTTGGATGCCAACACGTACTTCGGCATGGTGGTGGAGATGGCGTGACCTTGAGTATTCGCGTCCCTTTGTAACCCATTTCCGGATGCAATTATCGTCGGCGTAGGGTATCCCGCTCAGGGTTCGGCGACTGAAGCGCATTCTCAGGTGATGCACCTGAGAATGCGGGACTTTCTGCCGGTGCGGGATGAAGGCGCGGAAGGGTTTATTCAAGACGTTTTTCCCATTTCCTATCACGTTGCTTCCGGCGGCGCCCATCATTTCCTGCAATTCATCCAGAACGAACTGATGCCCTGGATCGAAGCGGAATATCGGGTCGAGGCCGCCGGCAGAACCCTGATGGGGTTTTCGTGGGGCGGCGAATTTGCCTTGTACGCGCTGTTTCACGCCGCAACTGTTTCAGCGTTATGTGGTGGGCAGTCCTGACCTGCCACATGGCAATGGGTTCATCCTCGATGCAGAACAGAAGTACGCTGAGCAACATGCCGCTCTGCCTGTTTGTCTGTATCTGGCCTACGGCGAGGCGGAGATCAACGACTACGAACGACCATTCCTTGAGCGGTTTTTGGATGCACTGGAAAGCCGGTCATATGCTGGCTTCACGCTGACCTATGACGTGATCCCCAAATACACGCACTGCGAGGTGGTCGCCGGCTTTCCTGGCCGGCCTGGTGGCAGTCTTTCCTAGCCAATGCGAACCGGCATTCACACCGGCCGCGAATGCAGCGGGGGCGATTTCGATGTCTGTTGGATGGGGACTGGTCGGCTGCGCCGCCTGGCGACGTTTCGTGTACAGGGCGCTTATCCGCCGATCACCGCATCCACCGTGGTCTCCAGCGCGGCGATGGCCGTTGCTTCGTCCAACGGCGCGGGGGCTGGCCCAGGCCGCAAATGCTGAGCGGCCCGTTCTTTGGTGGCGTATGTGGCCGCGGGTGGGAGAGGATCAGCGACAGCCAGCCGGCCGCGAGGGGCGCAGGTCGCTCGAGGGCGGCGAGCCCCGCCAGCGCCTGCAGCATCAGCGGCGCGGAGGATCTCGCGGGCCAGGCGCAGGGCGTCCAGCAGGATGTTCTGCGCCGCTGGGCCTCGCCCAGTTGCAGGTAAGCCTCGCCCAGGTAGATGCGGGTCTGGGCGATGTCCCAGCCTGTGAAGTAGTCGCCGAAGGTCTCGAGGCTCTTCTCGAGCTCGCCCGATCGCCTCACGGCCGCGCCCGGCCGCCAGCATCGCCAGCCCCAGGTAGCGGTACGCCGTGCCCATGCCCCAGCGGTTTTGGGTGCGTTCGCACAGGGCGATGCTCTCCTGCAAGCCGGCCAGCGCCTCCTCGGTGCGCCCCAGCGCGATCTGCGTTTCGACCAGGAAGTTCAAGCCCAGCGAAATGGAGTGGGGATCGCCCAGGGTGCGCCAGAGCGCCAGCCCCTCCTGCATCTGCGCGTAACCCTTTTGGTAGTCGCCGATGATGCTGTCCACGTGGCCGATGTTGTAAACGCCATAGGCGGAAAACCAGGGTTGCCCACGGTGCGGGCATAGACCAGGCCNCTCCTCGATCAGCCTCTTCGATTCGCGATACGCGCCGCTCAGGTGATGGATGGTGCCGCTGAAGATCAACGCGTCGGCGAGCAGCGCCCGATCATNCGACCGCGCGCAGGCAGGCGATGGCGCGCCGTACCGCTCGGTCGCCTGGGCGAAGTCGCCCGAGCGGAAATAGAGCAGGCTCTGCTGCACCAGGCAGATCCCCAACAGCCTGTCGGTCTCGGTTTGGCGCAGGCCGCGCAAAGCCTGCCCCAGCAGCTCCATCTGCTCGATGCCCTCGTGGATCAAACCGGTGACCTCGTAGTACCAGCCGAAGGCGCGGGCGGCTTTGCCCACCGTCTCGAAATGGCCGTTTTCGACGCCCCACTCCCAGGCGGCGCGCAGGTTGTCCACCTCGACGGTCAGCCGCGCGGATCGTTTCCGCTGCGCCGCGCCCTTCAGTCTCGCCTCACGCGCCGCCGCAAAGCCCATGTAATAGTCGCTGTGACGCTGGCGCGCGGCGTGGCAAGAGGCGCGATCCTCTTCCAGCCGTTTCGACGCATACTGGCGCACCGCCTCGTGCAGGTCGGCGGCCGTTTCGCTGCGCCGGATCAGCGACTTGGAGACCAGGTTGAGGAGGATGGGCAGGCTGGCGACGGCCACCGCCGCGGCCGCGTCCCGCTCGAAGCCGCCCTGGAAGATCGCGGCTGGGCCAGGACGGCCCCGCTCTTCTTCGCTCAGCAGCCGCCAGGAGTGCTCGAAGACCGCGGCCAGGCTGCGCTGGCGTTCGGGCAGGTCGCGCAGATTGGCGGCGAGAAAGTCCAGCCCGCGCTGGATCTCGGCGGCGATCTCCCGGCAACTGAGCAGGGGCGTCCACGCCGCGGCCAGTTCGATGCCCAGCGGCATCCCCTCCACCGCCCGGCAGACCTGCGCCGCCGCGGCCAACTCCTCCCCTTGCAGGTCGATCCGCGCCGGNNCCCGCCGCGCGCCTGGGCGAAGAGGCGGATAGCGTCGTAGTCGTGGGCGCGGTGCAGTTGATCGGGCGGGGGNCGTGGGCAAGCCCTGGGTGACGAAGACGTACTCGCTCTGCAAGTTCAGCCGCTCGCGCGAGGTGGCCAAAGCAGCTTGACGCCGGGCGCGCAGGCCAGCGATCTCGGCCAACAGACCGGCGCCTGCCAGCAGATGC